>NZ_CP151972.1:0-4800000 GCF_038593195.1 Paenibacillus sp. FSL H7-0350
TGGGGTGGTGGGTCTTTTTTTGTCAAAAACCCAGTCTGCAGCGCATTTTCCGATATTTTTATTTTCGTATTAAACCGAACACAATGTGCTGGCCCAAAGGCAGGAAGTTTTATTAGCATGCTGATGGAGAAACATGAGGAACCGCCTGAAAATTGAATAAAACAGCAGCATCTTAACAGGGTCAGCCATGTGCAGGTCCGCCAGATATTCCCGTCATAATGTCCGGTTCTTGGAGACATACTAGCTCCAATTGGAAAATAATTGGGACCGGAGGCGGGAATAACTACGATGACACCTTTACTTTTACAGCAAAGTTACAGTATGGTGGCTGCGGCAAGCCCCTATCTGTTCTATTTCACTGTATATTCGTTCTTGGGATGGGTCCTTGAAGGCAGCTATAACCTCTACAGCACTGGGACCTTTCGGAAAGAAGGCTTCCTCAAAGGGCCATTCAAGCCGATGTATGGCTGCGCACCGCTGCTGCTGCTGGCAGCACATGAAATTAGGCTTTCCTTTCCGATAATCCTGCTGCTTGCGTTGATTGTCCCCACGGCGGTTGAATATGTCAGCGGCTGGCTGCTTAAGGGGATTTTTCATAGACAGTGGTGGGATTATTCAGGGATGCCGGTTCAGCTGCAAGGGCATATCTGCCTGAAATTCTCGCTGTATTGGTGGGGACTGTCACTACTTTGCCTCTATGGCCTGCAACCGCTGGTAAACTTCCTCTACCTGTATTTGGAACGGGTATGGATACCAGTGCTGCCCATCGCCCTGCTGCTATTCACAGCGGATCTGCTGTGGACCTTCCGCACCCGCCGACGCGGGCTGCAATTACTGGATCATCTGTTGGAACCACCAGAGCTTGGCGAAGGTTGAAGAGTTAGTGAAGAGTGGAAACATGAAAATTACAAAGAACCCACAGATATCTCCGCCTTATGGCTGGAGATATTTTTGCGTTATATAACCTTTTGCTATCACAATTGTACGTCAGACAAGGAATATCATACAACCATGTCAAATATAGTGCTAACCCGGTTTATCCATAAACCGTGGAGCGGGAGGGAACATGAACAACTTTTTCAGCAAATACAGCCGGGCTATTATAATTCTTGAAACGCTACTTATTGCGGTACTCTCACTATTGCTGATACGGGAAGTCAACAAGCCTGTCCCTCTGGTTAGGGATCAGCGGAACTTGATTACACATTTTGATCAGCTGGATTTGGACAGAATTACAGAAATGATACATAGATTTAAGGAAGGCAAGGGAGATAACTTCACCATGCTTCAGTGGGGTATTGACAGCGGGCCGTATATTCATGATTTCTACAACGATGGCAGGGTACTGCACTGGACGGTGGACAATAGCCGGGACTGGGCAGGAGACGGTGGGAAGATTGAATATGTGTGCAGGGCGATCCGGCTTGCTGAGACTGAGGAATACTATAGGGTAGAGCTGACGGATTGTGAGAATCAGCCGGATGATTTCGTGGTTTATCCGGTTTCTTTCCGCAAGGATGAGCTGTAGGCTGGAATTAAGAATGATATGGGGACTAATCGAATTCAAGTCAGGAGGAAGCTTTATGTCAATGTCTGAGTATTACCGGGAGCTGCGCGGGAAGGCCGGCAAGGGGCTGTTAATGATGCCTTCTGTAGCGGCTGTAGTAAGAGATGAACAGGATCGGATTCTGCTGATCCGCAAAAAGGATGAGACCTTATGGGGGCTGCCGGCCGGAGCAATTGAACCTGGAGAGACCCCGTCCAGGGCGCTGCGCAGAGAGGTGTTCGAAGAGACCGGCTTAATGGTTACGCCTGAACAGATAATCGGCGTATTCGGCGGTGAGAAATTCAGATATGAATATAGCAATGGGGATCAGGTAGAGTATACGGTTATTGTATTTGAATGTGTCATTGTTAAAGGCCAGCTCAGGAGCCTGGACGGGGAGGCGGAAGAGCTGAGATTCTTCAAGGAAGATGAACTGCCCGGGCTAACAATCCCTTATCCCCCGAAGCTGTTCGTGCGGGATGCAGCTGCGCCGCGGAAGGTTATATTTGATTGATGAAGGAGTGGTTACGATTGCGGATTTTGAATTTACAATCCAGAATGATCTACTGCGGCGCAGTACTGCTAGCCATTGTGCTGGGTCTTGGAACCAGGGCATACGGGAACTCGCTGCCGCACTTTGTCAGCGAACACTTTGGGGATGCGATCTGGGCAGGGATGATCTATCTTGCTTCCCGGGTGCTGCTGGTCCGGCATCCGCTATGGATGTCGCTTGCCCTTAGCCTGGGCTTCAGCTTCGGAATTGAGTTCAGCCAGTTCTATCAGGCAGAGTGGATTCTGAATGTGCGTGCTACAACCCTTGGCGGCTTGATTCTGGGCCACGGCTTCCTCTGGGTTGATCTGGTCCGGTATACGGCCGGAATCCTGTTTTGCTGGTCGGTTGATCAAATCTTACAAAATTGATTCTGGATTATATAGGAAGAAGAATATATATTAAGTGAGGCGATCCGGTCTGTAATAATCTGGAACAAGCATGCCGGTCATCTGCCGAATGCTGCCTGATTTGGAGATGAGTAACCGTAAATGACGAACAGTTTAATGGTGGTATGTCTGTTGACTCTGATTATTCATACGGCGGAAACCTTGTCGTATTCGGTGCGTTTTGCCGGTGTGAAGCTGAACAAGATCGCTATCGCCTTATCCCTGACCGGAATTATCGTGCTGGTCTCCAGAACCGCAAATATGGTACAAGGCCCCTTAACGGCGAAGTTCGTTGATTATGCCAAAGCTGACGACAGCTTCCCGCTGCTCAACTATCTGCGGATTATTATGCTGGCATCTTCACTGGGTACATTGATCGCCATTGCGTTGTTTCCGACCTTCGTAGGACTGTTCGCAAGAGTGATCTCCAAGCTGGAGATCGAAGGCTCCATCCCCAAGCTTCTGACGAGTGTAACAGTCAGCCAACTTAAGAATACGCGCAAATATATCCGCAGACCGAAAGTCAGGCTGAGCAGCTTCCGTTATCTTGGAATTCCCAAGCGCTTCATCGTGATGAATGTCTTCGTGACGGCTTTCTACACGGTAGGCGTGTTATCCTCGATGTATGCGGCCAAGCTGTTGCCGGCGTTCAGCACCACTGCTTCCCAGGCATCGGGCCTGATTAACGGGATAGCAACGATACTTCTGACGGTGTTCATCGATCCGCAGCTGGGAATTATCACCCATAAGGCAACGGAGAATGCGGAATACCGTGACCAGCTCGGGAAGATCTATGTACTCCTGATGGGCTCGCGTTTCCTGGGATCTCTGCTGGGCCAAGCCCTGCTGGTACCGGGTGCCTTCATCATTACCTGGCTGGTGAAGCTGCTCTGACCCTCATGAATAAGCTACTTCGGCAGCTTCAGCTCTGCGGCACGGAGCGCCGTGCTGATCTGTTGCTCCCAGCTGTATAACTGTCCGGCCATGGTACGGATCTCCTTCATCCGGTTATAAGACAGCTTCATTGCAGCCGCAGCCTGGGTGGCGTCCCCCGCCTGGACAGCGGCTTTGTAGTGCTTGTCGGCCTCGGTTCTCTCTGATTGTGCGGCTGAGAAAAGCTTGTTCTGGGCGGCAATCTGCTTCTTGAGCAGGGGGATCGGGGCAAGGGCATCCTTAGCCGGCTTGTTCTTCGCAGCAGTTAACGCTTTGGCTTCTGCCAAGGCTGAGGCGGCCTTCTTCACTTCAGCCCGTGCTGCGGCAGCGGCAGCCTTCAGCTTATTGCGCTTCAGCTCAAGCACAGTGGCACTCTTCAAGTTATTTGCCTTACGGGCAGTGGTAATCTGTTTACTGAGAGCAGTGTACTGGTCCAGGAGCGGAGCATGCTTCTTCTGCACGGCTTCCGAGGCAGACTTAAGCTTGGCGAGCTGAGCGGCGTTAGTAGCTTGAAGCTGCTTGTTCACGGCGGCAAGGGCAGTGTTATTCTGCTTGCGCAATTCCTGATTCCGCTGGAGGTCAGACTTCAGCGATGCCTGTAGACCCGTATAGTCTGTGTACAGATTATGAATCTCGTCCAGCGCAGTATCCCACCCGGAATCGGCAGAGACACCGGACAAGGGATAGGTCCACAATGACAGTATGATCATCAGCACAGCCATTCTTCGTACAGTTCTCCCCGACAAAGGTGTAACAACTCCCTCACTTCTCCAATTCGTGAAGCTCGTGAATCTAAACATTGACTTCAGCTCCTCTGATTGTTCATTTTGGCAATAGACACAAAGAAGCACCTCCAAGAAAGGCATGAACTGCCTGTCCTGCGAGGTGCTTCTCCCGCTTAATGTGTGTTACCTGTGCATTTACTATAACCCCGGTGAACCTGCATAGTCAAGCATTTTTAGGAACGTTAGTTCGCGGAATGGGAATTTTATCTTCTTTTTTGTATATGACTCTGCCGGAAAATCTAGTAGAATATATCTGTAGTTTACAATAATATATAAAGTTCGACATCTTGGTACTCACAGGAATGGGAGATGCATTATGCAGCTTAGACATGTGAAAATAAAAGGAACAGGCAAATATTTGCCGGAGCGTGTAGTTAGTGATGCAGAGCTTGATAAGATCCTTGGCACAACACCGGGCTGGGTGAACAAAATCACCGGCGTCGGCACCCGTCATTACGTGGGAACCGATGAAACCGCCTCCTTCATGGGCGCAAGAGCCGCTGAAGCAGCCCTCGCCGACGCAGGCCTCAGCTTCAGTGAGGTCGATTGTCTGGTATGTACGAGCGGAACCAAGGAGCAGCCGCTGCCGAGTACCGCTGTGTTCATTCAGCAGGCCATGGGGCAGGCAGATTCCGGTGTCCCGGCTTTTGATATCGATGCGACTTGTCTCAGCTTTCTGGTAGGGCTTGATGTGATGTCCTACATGGTGGAAGCGGGCAGATATAAGAATGTGCTGCTGGTGGCTACTGAGATTGCATCCGTAGGGCTGAACTGGCAGGATAAGGAGAGCTCAGCCTTGTTCGGTGACGGAGCGGCGGCAGTGGTGATCGGGCCTGCGGAGGCCGGAGATTCCTCGCAGATTCTCCATGCCTCCCTCAAGACCTACAGCAGCGGGGCGCGTTATTCGGAGATTGCCGGAGGCGGGACCAGACTGCATCCCCAGAATTATACAGCCGAGGATGCGCTGCCTTATCTGTTCCATATGGATGGACAGGCCATATTCCGCAAAGCGTCCAAGCTGCTTCCGGATTTCATTGCTGACATGCTGGGCGCCACAGGCAATAAGATGGACGACTTCGCGCTGGTCATTCCCCATCAGGGCAGTGCAATGGCTATGCGTCTCCTGCGTAAAAAGCTGGGTATTGCCGAGGACCGCTTCCTCGACAATACCGCAGGCCATGGCAATACGATTGCAGCATCCATCCCGATGGGGCTGCATGAAGCGGTCCGTCAGGGCCGTATATCGCGCGGAGACCGGATCATGCTGATCGGCACGGCGGCAGGGCTGTCTCTGGGAGGCATGATTATTGAGTACTGAGGCCCGTCGTATTCTGATTACCGGCGGACGCGCTCCGGTGGCCCTGGAGCTGGCAAGGCTGTTCAAGGCGGCGGGCCACCGGGTATACGTGGCAGAAAGTGCTGAGTATCATCTGTGCCGGGTATCCTCTGCCGTCGAGGCCAGCTTCCGGGTGCCTGCCCCAAGACATCACCCGCAGGCCTATGTCCAGCGGCTGGCTGCGTTAACGGAAGAGCTAGGCATTCACTGCCTGATTCCGACCTGTGAGGAGATTTTCTATGTCTCTGCCGGTCTTGAGCATCTGACGGGGTGCCGTGTACTTACATCAGACCGGAGGATTCTGGCCGGGCTGCACCATAAAGGGGAGTTCATGATTCTGCTCCGTTCGCTCGGCTTCAAGGTCCCGGACACGGTGCTGATCAGCAGTGCAGAAGAATGGCGGAGAGCTGTCAAGCAGGCAGCGGAGAGGGGGGAGCAGCGGGTCTACAAGCCCGCATATTCCCGCTTTGCCTCTAAGGTCATTCTCCCGGATAAAAGATCCGCTTCAACGAATCCGTATAGCCGCGTTTCGGAGGAAATAGATCCACCAGACGGACTATCGGCCGAGGCTCCCTGGGTGTCCCAGGAGTACATTCAAGGCAGAGCTGTTTGTACGTACAGCATACTTCACGGAGGCACAGTTGTGGCGCATGCTGCGTATGACTGCAGGTACAGGACGGGGCGCAGCGGGGCCAGCGTGTATTTTGAACCGTTGGAGCATTCTGCAGCTCTGGAATGGGTCCAGCGGTTCGCTGCAGCAACCGGCTTCAGCGGCCAGATCGGATTCGATTTCATCGAACCGGAGAACGGGATGCTGTATCCGATTGAATGCAATCCGCGCGCAACAAGCGGTATTCATCTGTTCACGCCAGAGGAAGGGCTGACGGAGGCTCTCTTGAATCCCGGTCTGCTCGTGCAGAGCGGAACAATTATTATTCCGCGTTCAGCCCGCACAGCCATGCTGACACTGCCCATGCTGGGCTGCGGGCTGAAGCCGGGACCCGGGGGCCTCCGCAGCTGGCGGCGGGCGCTGCTTGGAGCAGCAGACGTGATCTACCGCAGGGATGACCGCCGCCCTGCCCGCGAGCAGTTCCGCATAGTATACGCCGCCTGGAAGACAGCCAGGCGGCAACGCATCTCAATCACAGAGGCGTTAACAGAAGATATAGAATGGAATGGTGAGGCATGACCAAAGCGCTGGTAACAGGTGCAACCGGATTTCTTGGACGGCATACCGCCCGGAGGCTGGCCCGGATGGGCTGGGAGGTCTACGCGCAGGGACGCAACCCGGAGCAGGGGAAGCAGCTGGAGCTGGAAGGTGCAGTGTTCCTGGCAGGGGATCTGCGTGACCCGGAGACTGCCTATAGCTTTTGCCGGGAAATGGATGTGGTGTTCCATTGTGCAGCCTTGTCGTCCCCCTGGGGGAAATACAAGGAGTTCTATACATGCAATGTGGAGGCGACAAGCCATATAGTTGAGGGGTGCAAACGGCATGGCGTAGGAAGGCTGGTTCATATCTCCACGCCCAGTGTGTATTCCAGCCAGCGGCCCCGCCTCGGCATCCGGGAGAGTGATCCGCTTCCCGGGCGTCCGGCCAATGCTTATGCCGCAACGAAGCTGATTGCCGAGCAGGTTGTCCGTCAGGCAGCTGGAGAAGGGCTTGCCGCCTTCATGCTCCGGCCCAGAGCCATATTCGGCCCGATGGATAACGCCTTGTTCCCCCGGCTGCTGGCAGCGAATGAGAGTAAGGGGGTGCCGCTGATGAATGGCGGACAGGCGAGGCTTGATCTCACCTGCGTAGATAATGTAGTCGATGCCATGCTGCTCTGCTGTGAAGCCCCGGTCTCTGCAACCGGCAGCGTATACAATATTACCAATGGTGAGCCGCTAAGGTTCGAAGAGCTGGTTACCCGGCTATTCTCACTACTCGGGCTGCCGCTGCACACCCGTCGGTTGCCCTACCCGGTAGCTTATACCGCAGCGGCCCTGATGGAGGGGATCTACAAGGTACTGCCTATCCCAGGTGAGCCGCTGCTGACCCGTTATTCTGCAGCCGCACTCGGTATCTCCCAGACACTGGATATTACACTGGCCCGTGAGCAGCTGGGTTATCAACCGCGTATAACAACAGACGAGGGACTTCGCGCCTTTGCAGAATGGTGGAGGGAACAGCAATGATTACAGAAATTCCAGTTGGATTATCTATATTGTCTGCGGGCTATTGCCTGCATCCCGAGCGGCTGACGCTGCGCGGAGGCACACTGAAGCCGGTTGCCTTCCCGGCGGGTTATGCCCTGATCCGGCATCCGGAATACGGTCCCATCCTGTTCGATACAGGTTACAGCGCGCGTTTCTTCCAAGAGACAGCAAGTCTGCCAGCCTCTCTATACCGCAAGATCACTCCGGTTGTCTACAAGGAGGAAGAGAGTGCAGTGCGGCGGTTGCAGGCAGGCGGGATCTCGCCGGAGGAGGTGCGGTATGTGGTGCTGTCGCATTTTCATGCCGACCATATCGGCGGGGTACGGGATTTTCCGCAGGCGCAGTATATTTATTTACAGAAATCTTACGATGCCGTATGCGGGCTGGGTCCTGTGCGGGCTACGAAGGCGGGATTCCTGCCCGGGCTGCTGCCGGAGGATTTCAGACTCCGCTCCATTCCTGTGGATGAAGCTTCGGTGAAGCGTGCACTGCCGCAAGGCCTTCCGTTCACGGAAGCCTATGATCTGCTCGGAGACGGCAGCCTGCTGGCGGTTGAACTGTCAGGCCATGCCGCCGGAATGATCGGCATATTCGTCTCCACCGGCGAGCATGATTATCTGCTCTGCGCAGATACGGTCTGGTCGAGCCGGGCGTTCCGGGAGAACCGCAAGCCGCACCTGGCAGCAGGCCTGATCATGTCCAGCCGGACAGAATACCACCGCAATTTCGAGCGGCTGCGTCAGCTGCATGAACAATTTCCCCTGCTTCGGATTGTGCCCAGCCATTGCCGCGAGGCGCTTGCGCACTGGGGAACGGGAAGTGTGACATGAAGCGGATCAGGCTGGTGATTACCCATTACATTCTCACCAAGTGGGGCAGACGCTGGAAGAACCGGGCAGCACTTGAGCAATGGCAGGAGAAGCGTATCCGGCTCCATGCAGATAAGGTGAGGCAGCACTCGAAGTTCTACAGGGAGCTGTGGGGAGGCATTCCGTCCAAGGATTGGCGGAGCTTCCCTGTAATCGGGAAGCCGGAGATGATGGAGAATTTCGATCAGCTCAACATAGCTGGCATTACGAAGGAGCAGGCCTTTGCCGAGGCCTATGAAGCGGAGAACAGCAGGAACTTCAAGCCTACGCTGCAAGGCGTCACCGTCGGGTTATCCTCGGGAACCTCCGGCAACCGGGGGATTTTTCTCGTGGGAGAAGAAGAGCAGGCTGCCTGGACCGGTACGGTACTGGCGAAGCTTTTGCCGGGGGGACTGTGGAAGCGGGCGAGAATTGCTTTTTTTCTGCGGGCAAACAGTAATTTGTATGAATCTGTGAAGCAGGGGCGGCTGCAGTTCCGGTATTTCGATCTGCTGGAGCCGCTTCCCCGGCTCTTGACCCGTATGAAGGAGTACCAGCCGGATATCTGGATTGCACCGCCATCCATGCTGCGTCTGCTGGCTGAGGCACAGCAATCAGGTGAGATGAATCTGCATCCCCGCCGGATCATTGCGGTTGCGGAAGTATTGGACCCGCTCGACAGGCAGCAGATTGAGCAAACCTTCGGGCAGAAGGTGCATCAGGCTTATCAGTGTACCGAGGGCTTCCTCGGAGCTACCTGCAGTCACGGGACGCTGCATCTGAACGAAGATATTGTACATATCGGCAAAGAAATGCTGGATGAACAATCACGCCGGTTCGTGCCCATCGTGACCGATTTCTCCAGAAGTGTGCAGCCCATCGTCCGCTACCGGCTGAATGATATTCTGACCGAAGCGGCAGAGCCATGTCCCTGCGGTTCACTGTTCACGGCCATTGAGCGAATCGAAGGACGCTGCGATGATATCTTGTATTTGCCGCATGCCGCAGAAGATACTATGGTCACGGTATTCCCTGATTTTGTTACCCGGGCTGTACTGGCGGCTTCCGCAGACATTGAGCATTACAGGGTCATCCAGCACAGCCTGCTTGAGCTAGAGATCTCCTATCGTACACAGACAGGCACCAATCAAGGCACGGAGCAGGAGATTATAGCATCACTGATGCGCTTGTTCGCGAGGCTGTCCTGTATCCCTCCGCAGCTGACTTTTACCGACTACAACTTCGTGCCCGGAACTGTGAAGCTGCGCCGTGTGGAGAGGGGCTGGAAGCCGTGAAGGACAGGATAACGCAGTATGAACGCGATTCTGTTACGGGGCTGGTCTGGCCGGATACGGAGTATGGGCGGTATGCCCGGGAGTATCTTACACCGCTGCTGGAGCGGGGAGCGCAACCTTTTATCGATAATGTGAGTACAACTGTTAAGGTGCTGACCATCGATGGGCTGCCGGTTCCGATTACCGTCAACGAAGCAGACTATGACAATTCCTATGTGTGCTCACCCTATACCCATTATGTCAGTTATGCACGTGAGGAGCTGGCCTTGCTCAATAACCGGATGCTAGAGGGCCTATTGTCGCTAATGCTCACAGGAATGGGCTGGATGCTGCGGCAAGCACGGTTCAACCGGGTGGTTCAGGTGAATAACTGGCTGCTGTCCACCAATCTGTATCCTGCCTTAAGTGCGGAACAGCTGACGGCGATACTCGATTACCTCCGCCAGACTTATCCGGGGTATACCTTAATCTATCGTTCGCTTAGCCGGGAGACCTCGGGAGACCTCATTGCCAGACTGCAGGGGTATGGCTGCAAGCTTGTTCCAAGCCGGCAGATCTATCTGCTGCATCCGAATACCTCCGGCTCGAAGGCCAGATGGCTGGTTAAACGTGACAGAAATTTGCTGGCAAAGCACGGATATACTGAGGTTGGTCCGGAGGAGATCACGCAGGAGGATATTCCCCGGATCGTGGAGCTGTACAGACTGCTGTATATCGATAAATATTCGGCCTATAATCCGCAGTTCAGTGAAGCCTATATTGCCCTGGCGCTGGAACGGAGGACCTTGCAGATCTACGGTCTGCGCAAGGAAGGAAGGCTGGATGCGGTGCTGGGCTTCTATGAGCGGGAGGGCGCGATGACTGCGCCATTGTTCGGTTATGACACGAGTCTGCCTCAGTCCCTAGGACTCTACCGTATGCTGTCCGCCGTTCTGATCGGGCTTGCAGGCAGAAGGGGACTATTACTGCACGAGAGCTCCGGCGTCGGCCAGTTCAAGCGCAACCGGGGAGCGGCTGGAGCCACTGAATATTCGGCTGTGTATGACCGGGGCACCTCGCTGTTGAACCGCTGCGGCTGGTCCATCCTGGAGCTGCTGCTCCGGCGGATCGGCATGCCGCTTATTCAGAAGCTGAAGCTGTAGGCAGGAACCATGAATGTGAGACAGGAGGCAGAAGATGAACTTAGCTAACCGTATTACCTTGTTCAGGATATTGCTGATTCCGCTGTTTATTGCGCTTTTTCCCATTTACCCGGAAGCCTGGGTCAACCAATTCCCGATCCTGGCATACTTAGAGATACATGGTGTTTTTTATGCAGCTATAGTTTTTATTATGGCTTCTATAACAGACAAGCTGGACGGGTACGTGGCGAGAAAATATAACCAGACTACCAATTTAGGAAAGCTGCTTGATCCGTTGGCAGATAAGCTGCTTGTTGCTGCCGCGCTGATTCTAATGGTGAGTTTGCAGATGATTCCTTCTTGGATTGCTTTTTTAATATTGGCGAGGGAAGTTATAATGATGGGTGTCCGTATCGCCGCTTCAGCGCAGAAGGTAGCTCTGGCAGCCGATAAATACGGCAAATGGAAAATGGTCCTGCAAGTTGCTGCAATCTCGGCAATTCTTTTGAACAATGCGCCCTTCAGCCTGTTTACTTCCTTCCCTGTTGACCTAACCCTGATGTATGGTGCATTAATCATTACCGTATACTCGGGTTACAACTACATTAAGAACAATTATCAGCTGCTGCAATTGGAGACTCATACATCACATCATTAAAAAAGGAGGTGCCCCATGAACACTAATCCAAGCCAGCCCCTGGGGCATGAACCGGTTGCGCTGATTACCGGGACCTCCAGCGGATTCGGGCTGCTGACGGCAATTACGCTGGCTCGCAGAGGGTACCGGGTCATTGCCACCATGCGGGATCTTGGCCGCAGCAAGGAGCTGGTTCAGCAGGCTGAGCAAGCGGGGGTGCGGGAGCGCATTCATCTGCTGGCACTGGATGTCACGGACGAAGCTTCGATTGCGTCTGCTGTTCAGGCTAGTCTTGAGCTCGCCGGCAGAATTGATGTGCTGGTGAACAACGCCGGCTTCGCCGTAGGCGGATTCGTGGAGGAGGTCAGCATGGAGGCATGGCGAGGGCAGATGGAGACTAACTTTTTTGGCCTGATTGCCGTAACGAAGGCGGTGCTTCCTCTAATGCGGGTCCAGCGCAGCGGCCTAATCATTAACGTGAGCAGTGTCAGCGGACTGAGCGGATTCCCGGGCTATGGTCCGTATGCCGCCTCGAAGTTTGCGGTGGAAGGGTTCAGCGAGAGTCTGCGGCAGGAGATGCTCTCTTTTGGCGTCCGCGTTGTACTGGTTGAACCGGGCTCCTTCCGTACCCCCATCTGGGACAAAGGGATTACGGGTATGCACAGAAATGAAGGCTCCCCGTATCACACCAGGCTTGAGGAAGTGCTGCGGTACTCCCGGCGCGCGTCCGAGACGGCTCCAGATCCGCAGGAGGTAGCTGATCTGATTGGACGGATCACTGCCAAACGTGCACCGAAGCTGCGCTATCCTGTAGGCCGGGGCTCGCGGGTGCTCATGATCGCCAAGGCCCTGCTTCCCTGGAAGGTGCTGGAGGGGATTATCTCCAAATCACTGCGGGCAATGAAATGATAGCATGACAGAACAGAATAGGGGGGGATGCTTTTGCCGGGAACGGTTGGATTACATATATGCTTTGATGAGCAAGGCCGGGAGATTGAGGTGCTGGATGTGACCCGGGTCGACAAGGACACCTACCGGATTGAGGAGACGCCGATTTTTAACCCGGGGATTGCGCTTGGCGACATTATCCGGGTGAGTGAGCGTGAGGGGATCGCGTATTACATTGAGACGGTGAAGAAGTCCGGGCTTGTCCGGTATGCCTGGCTGCTGAGCAAAGAAACGGCGGCTTCCGGCGAGATCCGCAGCTTCACGGAGCGGGTTACAGAGCATGGGGGCAGATGGGAGCAGATCTTCGGGGGACTGCTGGTGATTTATTTGCCTAAGCACTCTGCTGTAGACGCGGAGCAGGAAATGTCGCGGATTATTGAGCATTTTGAAGGCTAATTATACGAATCTGAGGTGAAGGGAATTGAAGAAATTCTTGAAACAGTGGGTGCCGAGCATTGCCATTGGCATTATTCTATCCTTATTTATCCGTACCTACGTAGCGGAAGCAATGCGTGTGCCTACCGGCTCGATGATTCCGACTATAGCGATTAACGACCGGCTTGTGGTGGACAAAATGCTCTGGAATACCTCGCTGAAGCATGGCGATATCGTGGTGTTCCATCCGCCGGTTGCCGAAGATGCGCATAAAAGATATGTAAAACGGCTGATCGGTCTGCCGGGCGATGTGATTGAGATCAAGGAAGGCAAGCTATACCGCAACCATGAGACTATTGCCGAGCCGTATCTCCAGGAAGCGATGACCTATACCTTCGGGCCGGTCACCGTTCCCGCAGACCATTATTTTTTCCTGGGCGACAACCGTAACGTCAGCTATGATGCTCACTTATGGGAGACTCCGTTCGTAGACAAGGATGCGCTGATCGGCAAAGTACTGTTCGATGTGAACCAGTTGTTCTAAATCGGGTAGTCGACCACCACAACGTTCTCCAGGATTCCCTCCAGCATGGATACGAACTTCTGATGGGCCGGATGAGGCCCGTAGGCACGCAGGGCTTCCTGACTCTCAAAGGTCACGCGGAGCCCCAACGTATAGCCGTGGACATTCTCCTGCTCCTCGGTCACATTAACGCCTGCTGTAAGGTCGATGATGCCGGGGATTTGCTTTTTTAGCGCCAGCAGTGCTTGTAACAGGTCTTGCTCCTGGATTGGTTCGAATTGCTCTTTGAAGCGGAAGACGACGAGATGCTCATACATAATGGATTGATCCCCCTTGGGCAAAGTGTTGGACTGCATTAGCGATTATACTACAAATTGGACGGATGGAGGTTGAACAAGTTGACCAGAGATTCACTAGCCATAACCGACCCTATCAAGGCTCCTAAGTCTATTCAAACCTTGATAGCTATTCTGATCCCCATTATTTTTCTTTCGCTATCCCCCGGCCTCGATCCGGATAGGCATTTCTTTTTATACTACTTCAGACTGGGGTGGATAGGTGTCTGCTGCGTAGCCTTCCTCTTCATTCTCGTTAACGCGCTGCGGAAGGAAGGCCGGCTTCAGTGGGGGACGGATTCGCTTATTATTCGCAACGAGCACATCTCCGCGTCAGGGATTAAGGTCATTTACATAGATGGTCCGTTAGTAGGAATATTACCTGCAGGCAAACGGATTGTCCCGGTTAATCTCTGTTTCAGGTTCACAGAAGACACGGCAGCGGTGAGGAAGAGACTAATGAACTGGGCGGAAGAGAACGAAATTAGGCTGAAATACAAGAGATTTGTCAAATGGCTCTGAACAGAATATGGAAAGGCGTCTAAAGACAGGGATTCTATAGAACTAGATTGCTTGGAGTTTGTGACTTTCACCGGATTGTTACTTTACCGTCTGTTGACTATGATCAAGTGGAGCATAACGGAATATTCCTATCAAGCGGAAACAGCTTTGCCGTCCTTTCAAGGGCGGCATCCGTCTCAGCGAGAAATAGAAGGATAAGTTACCGTGTGAAACCTGTAAGTTCATATATTTAATACAAAAGGGGTGCTGGTACTTGAAAGTACATGTCACGGATCTGAAGCACGGTGATTGTCTCATGGCAGACACTTTCAATGGTGTAGGGCTGCACGTTCTCCCCAAGGGGACGCGTGTGGAACGGGAAGAGATTAGTATCCTGATCCGGCACAAAATTGATTATGTCGATATCGAGCAGCGCAGCGGGCTGAATACGGATGAAGAAGCTGCGCCCAGCCACGGGCTGCACGATGATTTTGATCTCGCTATTTTGAATTATGAAGCGATTTTTCTGGAAGCCTTGACGAAGGGCAGCTTCTCGCAGTCGGCAGTCGATGATACGCTGAAGCCGCTGCTGGAGACGTTGGAAGGGCAAAAGGATGTTGTCTCCCTGCTGCTCCTGTTGGACCGGGATGACATCGATACATATCACCACTCGTTACAGGTGGGCTTATTATCCTATTATATTGCTGCGTGGATGGGTTACTCCAAGGAGGAGCGCTTCTTGATCAGCCGTGCAGGCTACCTGCATGATATCGGCAAAAGCCAGGTGCCCCTGTCGATCCTGAACAAGCAGGGTCTGCTGACGGATTCCGAGAAGGATGAGCTGGCACGGCACACCTTCTATGGCTATGATCTGATCCGCGGCTCCAAAATGGACGAGGTTACCGCGCTGGTAGCCCTCCAGCATCATGAATATGAGGATGGTTCAGGCTATCCGAATCACTTGCTCAAAAAAGAGATCCATCCATACGCCCAGATTGTTTCCGTAGCCAACATCTATATGTCGCTCACCACCTCTACTGCGAACCGTCCCAAGCAGGGGCTGGTCACGGTGCTGCGCAAGGTACATGAGATGGGCTTCGGCAAGCTGAACGAGACGGTGGTGCAGGCATTGACCGGACATTTACTGCCGAGCTTCGTGGGAAAGAATGTACAGCTTAGCAACGGCGAAGTGGGCATGATCGTCATGAATAACCCGCTGGACCTCTTTAAGCCGCTGGTAAAAGTGGGCGAGAGCTTCCGGGATTTGTCGCGTGAACGCAGCCTGTCCATCGACGAAGTGGTGAACTGAATAACCGGATGAAGAGGCACTGTCCGCAGCGTCCTCTTCTAATGAACGGCCAGACTGTCCTTTTGGACGGTTTGGCTTTTTTTTATGTGCAGAAAGAAGAAAGGAGCTAGCACGCAGGAGTCCCGGTGACCGGAGGAAGGTTTGTGTTCAAGCCATAGATTGGCTATGATTAATGAGAGATGGAAGAGTTGCATAGAGATAGAGATTCTAGTCAGTCTGTGCAGCAGCATAAAGGAGAAATGAAGATGCATACCGACAACCAGTTAGAGAAATTGAAGCAGCTCAAATATGAGCTTACCCGCTTTATGATGATTTACAAGTTCGCTCTTGCCGAGATGGAGACCAAGATTGATATCCTCAAAGAGGAATTCCAGCTCCTTCACGACTATAGCCCGATTGAGCATACCAAGTCCCGGATCAAATCCCCGGAGAGCATTATGAAGAAAATGCTGCGTAAGAACAGTGAGTTGTCCCTCCCACAGATCAGAGCCAGTATTAAGGACATCGCCGGGCTGCGGATCACATGTTCGTTCATTTCGGATATTTATCAGGTTAGCGCCATGCTGCAGAAGCAGGACGATCTCAAAGTGCTTGAGGTGAAAGATTATATTAAAAACCCGAAGCCGAACGGTTATCAGAGTCTGCATCTGCTTATCGAGGTTCCCGTATTCATGTCGGACTGTCAGGAGCATGTCTGTGTTGAGGTACAGATCCGCACGATAGCTATGGATTTCTGGGCCAGTCTGGAGCATAAAATTTTCTATAAATACAGCCAGGCGGTTCCTGAGCATCTGACCCGTGAACTTAAGAATGCGGCTGACAAGGCGTACGAACTCGATGTGCAGATGGAGCGGCTGCACCGTGAAATTAAGGAAATCAAGGATTCGCAGGAGGACGAAGATCCATTCTCCGAGTTGCGGGATATGATTCTGGGCAATCAGCAGTTCAGTCTGCCGGACAACTTTGTTAAGTTGTTGAAGGAATAGAATATGGAGGGTGGCTGTTAGAAGGCGCATGCATAGAAAAGCCTACGTTACTGATCTGGATGGAACTCTGCTGAACTCGGAACAAAAGCTGTCGGCATACACTGTACAGGTGATTACAGAAGCGATGGAACAGGGAATGATTATCAGCTTTGCAACTGCAAGAGGATTTATCAGTGCTGACAGCGTAGTGGCAGATATCCCTTGGAGGTATCCGGTGATTCTTTATAATGGTGCGCTTATCTATGACAGCGTAGCACGTAGGGTGATTGACGGCTACTGGCTGGATCCCGCTATTTCCGGGGAAATTATAACGCTGGGGCGGGCTTATGGAATCACCCCTTTTCATTTTTTGCTGGATGCAACAGGCAGTGAGCGGGTGTTGTATGAAGCTCCTACCCGGACTGGTGATGTGGAGTTCTGTAATTCCCGGAAGAATGATGTGCGTTTCCGTCAGGTAGAGATGCTTGAATGTCCTGCCGGGTACCGGACCGTTGTAATGACTTTTATAGGCAAGTTGGAGGACCTGGAGCCGCTTCACCAGAAGGTGCTTGAGCGCTTTGGCGCAGAAGTTCATATTCATTTTATGAAGGATATATACATAGAGGATCATTATTTTTTGGAATTTAGCCATCCGAATGCGAATAAAAGTCAAGGGCTTAAGCTATGGGCACAGCATATGGACCTTCTTGCCACGGATATTGTGGTGTTCGGCGATCACTTGAATGATCTGGGCCTGTTCGCTGCGGCCGGGACGAGTGTTGCGGTTGAGAACGCTCAAGAGGAGCTCAAAGTAATTGCACATGTAATTACAGCATCCAATAATGATGATGGTGTAGCAGTGTTTCTCGCGGAGACTATGAACAAGGGAGCGATTACAGGATGAGTGACAAGCGTCTTCGTACCATTGCAGTGAACCAGGCGGGTTATTCAAGCGGAGGAGATAAGCTGGCTCTGTTCTCCGGTGATAACCCACGTTATCATATAATTGACATAGCAAGTGAGAATGTGGTATTCACCGGACAGACCGGGGCTTATATTGAGGATAAGCCCAGCGGCTGCCGTGTACGCAGCGGAGATTTCTCGGCGCTTACCTCACCCGGGAAGTACCGGATCGAAGGGGCGGAGGGCGAGCAGTCCGCTGCATTTGTTATTGCAGACAAGCCGTATCAGGAGCTGCAGCAGGGATTGCTGAAGGCCTTCTATTACTACCGCTGCGGCGTGGAACTTGACGGAGAGTATGCGGGAGCCTGGGGGCATAAGGCCTGCCATCTGGCAGAGGGTACAGTCATCGGCCAGCCTGGGCTGAGACTGGATAGCAGCGGAGGGTGGCACGATGCAGGAGACTACGGAAAATACTCCGGGCCGGGAGCGAAGGCCGTAGCAGATCTTCTTCTGGCCTGGGAGGTGTATCCTGCGGCATTTGCTGGTATCCATACGCTTCCAGAGAGTGACGGCAGCCTGCCAGATGTCCTGCTGGAATGCACAGTGGAGCTGGACTGGCTATTCAAAATGCAGGAGTCCGGCAGCGGCGGGGTCTACCACAAGCTGACCACGGCGCATTTCCCCGGCCTTGATGTGATGCCGGAGGAGGATACTGCGGAGCTGTATTTCTCGCCGGTCTCTGCGGCTGCTACCGGGGACTTCGCCGGGGTGATGGCTATGGCGGCGCGGATCTACAAGCCGTTCGATGAGGCATATGCGGCGCGGTGTCTGGAAGCCGCGCGGGCTGCCTGGAGCTGGCTGACTGCGCATCCGCATGTACCAGGCTTCACCAATCCGCGAGGGATTACCACGGGGGAATATGGCGATAAGGTTGACAGCGACGAGCGCTTCTGGGCAGCGGCGGAGCTATTCCGCACGACAGGAGATGAACAATTCCACAGTGCGGCGCTTGAGCTTGCCAAGCTGCCGTTCCCCAAATACAGCTTCGGCTGGGGGGATATGGGCGGCTATGGCACACTGGCATATCTGCTCATAGGGGAAGCAGGCACGGAGCCATCTCTCTATGCTGAGCTAAGGGAGGGCTTGCTGGCAGAAGCAGACCGCCTGCTGCGGCAGAGCCATGACGACGGCTACAGAATCTCGCTGCTGGAGCAGGACTATATCTGGGGCAGCAATATGCTGGTCATGAACCATGCCATGCTGCTGCTGGCAGCGGAACATTTCAGCGGGGAACAGGAATATGCTGCTTGTGCTCTGGATCATCTGCATTACCTGCTGGGCCGCAATGTGCTGGGGATCAGCTATGTGAGCGGCTTCGGCGAACATGCGGTCATGCATCCCCATCACCGCCCGTCTGTGGGCGATCATGTGGTTGAGCCGGTTCCGGGCTTGGTGGTTGGCGGTCCGGACCGGGGACTGCATGATGAATATGTGAAGGAGCATTTGCGGCGCAAACCCGCAGCCCAGTGTTACGCGGATCACGAGGACAGTTATTCTACGAACGAGGTAACGATCTACTGGAATTCACCGGCATTGTTCGTGACGGCGAGATTCAATTGCTGATCAGATAAGGAGACGGGCCCATGCAGTCATTCAAAGTGATTAGTCTGGATATGTTCCAGACCCTGGTGAATATTGAGAGCAGGCGGGCAGAGGTCTGGAGGCCGATTCTCCAGCAGAAGTTCAGTGAAGCAAGGGCACTGCAGCTCGGCAAGCAATTGCTGAGCCGTTATTATGCCGCAGCCTGCGAAGCCCGGGAGGCGGGTACTTTTATCAGTAGCAGAGAGATTTATTACAGAGGGTTTCAGAGCGTATTCCAGGAGTCCGGTTTGGATTGCGATTGTGAGCAGGCAGTGGATAACCTCTTTGCCCAACACCGGCTGTCTGAAATGTACGATGACACAGAGGCCTTCTTACAGCGCATATGCCGGGATTATCAAGTGTGCATTGTAAGTGATACAGATGATCTAATGCTTCCTGAGTTCTACCGAAATTATCCCATCGCGCTGTTCACCTCTGAGACGTATCAGTCATATAAGAATGACACGCATAACCGTATGTTTACTGAGGTGATAACCCATTATGGGGTGGAGCCGGAGCAAATTATCCACATTGGAGACTCTGCGTCAGATATTCTCGGAGCAGCCAGAGCCGGAATCAAATCCTGCTGGCTCAACCGGAACGGTCAGCCCTGGGAGCTTGAAGTCAAGCCGGATGTTACAGCGGGAACACTGGAAGAGGCCTATGAGCTGATATCCAGAGAACAATAACAAAGGAGCCGTGAGCGAAATGAACGACAATGTGGACGAGCAGGAGCTGGAATTGTTAAAATACCCGATTGGAAGATTCGCCGCTAAGGGGAACCGGACAGCAGAGGTGCGGGAAGAATCGGTTGCGGTCTTTAGGCGGTTGGCAGAGGAGCTGCGGGCAGCAGTCCAGCCGCTAACGGCGGAACAGCAGCATACCCCTTACCGGCCGGGCGGCTGGACCGTGATTCAGGTCGTGCATCATCTCGCCGATACGGGCATGTATGCGTACCTCCGCTTCAAGCGTGGACTGACGGAGGAAGCGCCGCTGGTTCCAAGCTACAGACAGGATCTGTGGGCGGAACTGAGCGATTCTTCCAACGAACCGGTGGAATCCTCACTCCAGCTCATCGGACTGCTTAACCGCAGATTCGCGACCTTACTGGAGTCCTTGCAGCCTGAGGATTATGACCGGACCTTCGTAAGCGGCGGTCTTGGTGAGATGACACTGGATACTGCAGTGGAGAGGTACATCTGGCACAGCCGCCATCATATCGCGCAGATTACAACATTGATCCAGCGAAGCGGCTGGTAAGTAGTAACTTTGTTTTACCATGAACAGACGGAGAGGGTGTGTACCCTCCGTCTTTTTATTTTGTCCGCCGGAAAAGGGTGTGGAGGCCCGACGAGTATACGAGGAGTCTGGAATGTATGCGGAAAACAGCATACATTCGGGTGGATACGGGGCCTCTGGTTAAAATGTATGCGGAAAACGGCATACATATGGGCAGCTACGAGGTTCCGGGCAAAATGTATGCGGAAAACGGCATACATTCGGGCAGATACGAGACTCCCAGGCCAAATGTATGCGGAAAATAGCATACATATGGGCAGCTACGAGGTTCCGGGCAAAATGTATGCGGAAAACGGCATACATTTTGGCGGGTACGAGGCTCCCGGGCAAAGTGTATGCTGAAAAACAGCATACAATAGCATGGGAGGCTGCGGGGCAGGTGAGACATTGCTCCTTTTATGGTTGAAGCTCCATCCAGCGCCTGCCCATCCCACCTATCCATTGTCGAATCGACCTGTCCAGCTAATTATTCCGCTTAAGAGGCAAATTTACTGTGCGGCGGAGCTATTCATCGTCACCTGGGCATGGGCGGATACATATCCTATAACCAGAACGATAAAAAAACGGCCCCGAGGAAAGGACGGATATGTGTGACCTCTTATATGGACTATACGTCGCCCAATACACAGTTTACGTTTGATATGAATGGCAACACCTTATTCAAGAAGGATGACTGCAATTATATCAACGTACTGGGTATCAAAAATCTGAACACCCTGGAGAATACTTCGCTGCTCGATATCTATCTCAGCAGATCCAATGTGGTCGAGCCGCATTATCATCAAAATGCCGCTGAGCTGGTCTATTGTATCTCGGGCGCGGCAGTGGTGTCACTGATCAACCCGTTTACGAACGAGTTGCTGCATTTTCCGATCACTCCGGGTCAGGTTGCCAATGTGCCGCAGGGCTGGTGGCATTATGAAGTGGCCACGATGGATTGCACCCATCTGCTGGCGATCTTCGATGCCCCTACACCGGAGGTCATCCTCGGTTCGGATCTTCTGAGCCTAACCCCGGCTAATGTGTTGGCACATACCTATTGCCTTAATGAAGCGCTGGTTAAGGAAGCACTCGCTCCGGTGAAGCCTCAGACCTTCATTGGTCCGCCTGCGGATTGCTGTCCCCCTGCGAAGGCGGCAGCCGAGAATATGAAGGGAACCCACATCGCTCCTGCCAATATGGCGCCGATGATGGCTAATGCGAACATGCAGCCTTACAAGCACCAGCAGCAGGCTCCGCAATCCTTCGGATACCAGCCGATGGCGGTACATGGTTATTATGCGCAGCCATATGCCCAGCCCTACCGCCAGCAGCAATACGTCCAGGCTACTCCGCAAGCTGTACATGAGGCTGGAACCGAATAACAGAATCCAAACAGCACCAACGGCAGCGTATTCTGTGAATACAGAATGACGCCGCCGTTTTTTTTGCGAATATAAGAACTTATATGTTTCACATTATAACTTAGCTTGTCTTCAGTGATTCTTATCTGGAACCTGGAAGGAATGCAGATAATTCTGAATATCCTCCTGCGGGGTCTCGAGCAGACCGGCCAGCATGCTTTGAATAGCATACAGGGCCGCAACCTTTTCGTCGATTTCGGTGATTTTGTCGCGGACGAGTTCCTTCAAGGTCTCTTCATCCATCTTCGAGCCGAGCAGGGCAAGCGCAGCCTGGATTTCTTTCAGTGAATAACCCAGTACTTTGGCATCCTTGATGAACTTCAGCTTCACCAGATAATCTGCAGAGTAGATCCGGTATCCCTTAGCGGTCCGCTCCGGGACTGGCAGGATGCGGTTGTCTTCATAGTAACGGATGGTTGCCGCACTCAGCCCCGCCTGCCGCGCCAGCTCACCACGGGTCATTCCCTTCATTTGGCATTCCTCCTGTATTCGATATCTATCTACTTCCTATGGTCGCTTGTGCGTGAAGGCCGGGTCAAAGGTTACTTCCGGGTATTCGGCCGAAGGACCGTTCAGCAGCACCTGCGGCTCATTTAGCAGATACTGATCGAAGAATGACCGGACATAGGTTCTGCTTATATCTACAGTATGCACCGGATCAAGGCCGTTGGCGAATAAGGAGGGCGACAGCAGGGCTATATCCGTAAAACTCTGGTGAATGAAATGATCCACTGTCAGATAATAGGTATCCCTGGTGCTGCGGCTCATAACCGAATTCAGATCCGGTGTGAACTCTTCATAGATCAGGGGATCTGTGTTCGCTTCGGGATGCGCAAGATTCTGCGCAGTCGTGCCGGACATCACGTACATAAAAGGCTGCGTCAGCCCTTCATGGGCAACCTTGCCCCAGAACCCGCCTTCCAGACTGACACCTGCCTTAAACCGTTTGTCTTGGGCTAAAGCTTCGGCCGTTGTTGCCCCTCCATAGGAATGGCCGAGAATCCCCGTACGGCTAAGATCCAGCCTGCCCTGGAACAATCCATTCGGGTCCTGTACATTCCATGCGGTCAGGGTGTCGAGTACAAAGCTGGCGTCTGCTGCACGGATGGCAATTCCGCTCACATTATAGTTGTAGAGCTCTGCGGAAGTATCGAACTTCGGATCAGGCACGTAGTAGACCGAAGCGCCGTCCGGGTAAGTGACCTTGGCTGAGGTATAAGGATGATCCATCCCTACGACAATATAGCCGTGGCTGACCAATTCTTCGATAATCGACATACTCTGAAATCTGGTGGAGCGGATACCTGGCGAGAACAGCAGGACCGGATAGCTGGCTTCGTGTGCCGAGAGCTTCACTCCGTCTGCAACATGAGTCGGAATATAGGTGACATGGCTGAATAGCAGCTTCGGCAATCCGAATACAAGGCTAATCGCTTCGCCCAGTGCAGAGGGGTAATGCTCCTTAGGCTTGCCCTCAGTCTGATCAGGATCGGCTGGATACCATACATTAACCATCAGCTTCCGTTTGCCGCCTTCCTCAGCGCTCAGCGTCTCGTTACGCTGCTCATCGATAAGCTCGCGTGCGATCGTTCCGATGGCATATTGCCCAGTTGGCTCGGGTTGCGTGAACATCGGGAGCAGTCTGGACGTATAGACGGATACTCCTGCAAGAAGGAGGATGAATATCAGCAGCAGACTCTTCCATAGCTTCGGATACCGCTTAGGCTGGCCCGTCCGGGGATGCCTCACAAGTCTGAATCCAAGTATGGTCAACAGCCCGGGCGCTGCGGCGTAGGCTGGAGCCATCTGGATCCGGTAATTCTCCAGCACCCCATGCAGCATCAAAGCTATAACGACAGCCAGCAGCATGAAGGCATCCAGCCTCCGGTTTTTCTTGGTCCCTATCATTCCTGCTGTAACAGCCAGAATCACCACAATGACTACAATCTCAAATATTCTCATTTGTACTCCCTCCATACTCTATTCATCTGGAACAATTAGAGTATAAAGGTTGAAGTATACTTCAAGGTCAAGGCATGATTTAATATGCCGGGCACATATGCAAAAAAAGACGGCAGCCCGTTCCGGATTCGGAAGCGAACTGCCATCCCAACTGCTGACACTCGTCATGTGAGACTAAGATAAGCGGACAAGCACGCGGCCCCGGGTGCCTGACTGGAGAATATCCTGAAGCGCAGCAGGCAGCTCAGTCAGCGAAATCTCACGGTCTACCAGCGTATCCAGCACCGCAGGCTTCATGTCGCCTGCCATGCGCTGCCAGAGCTTGGCCCGTTTCTCCATAGGGCAAGCTACGGAATCGATGCCGAGCAGACTGACTCCGCGCAGGATAAACGGCAGGACGGTGGTCGGGACAGCCGTGCCTGCGGTTAAGCCGCTTGCGGCCACTGCACCGCCGTAGGCGATTTTGCTCAGGACAGCAGCCAGCGGGGCGCCCCCGACTGAATCTACTGCTGCCTGCCAGAGCTGCTTGTCCAGCGGCTTCACCGCACTGCCCGAGACCTCTTCGCGGGAGATGACCTCGGCAGCACCCAGCGCCTGCAGATACCCGGCTTCATCCGTTCTGCCGGTACTGGCTGTGACCTGATAGCCCAGCTTCGCCAGGATGGCGGTTGCTGCACCTCCAACACCGCCGGTGGCACCGGTGACGAGCACTTTTCCCTGATCAGGGGTCATGCCTTGTGCTTCCAGCGCCTGAACAGACAGCGCCGCCGTGAATCCGGCCGTGCCGTAGATCATTGCTTCCCGCAGCGTCAAGCCTTCCGGCAGTTCAATCACCCAGTCCGCAGGGATGCGGGCGTATTCGCTGAAGCCGCCGAAATGGGAGACACCGATCCCATAGCTGGTGGCAAGGACAGACTGGCCTTCGCGGAACCGGCTGTCCTTCGATGAGACTACCGTCCCTGACAGGTCAATCCCCGGAATGAACGGATAATTTCGCACAATATTCCCATTCGGGATGCTTGCCAGCCCGTCTTTATAGTTTACACTGGAATAAGCTACTTTAATTAACACTTCACCGGCAGGCAGTTCCTCCAGGGATACCGGTCTAACCTCTACGGAGAATGGTTCTGTCTTGTCCACTACCAATGCTTGAAAAGAGTTCGTCATAACTTCTCGCTCCTAATCCATGCTGTATTGTTCTTAAATAAGAATTCATAGGCTTCGTGCCATTACTATTGTGCCCTGTCAACTAAGGAAACACAATGATATTCAACACTAAATGGTTACAAAGGAGCGTTCATATGAGAGTGAAATTGCATAAAACCGTGCTTACCGCAGCAATTTGTCTCGTTCTGGGCGGGGGAGCACTGTACGTATCTGCTTCATCCGATCCCGGCCCAGTACACCGGTTGCGGCTAAGTGAGGATGAGCCTGCGCGGTATCTGCAAGGGCTTGCGGCTGTGACTCTGGATCAGCTGGAGCTGACGCTGGGTGATCAGAGCCGTCCGGGTAATTATATCAGTATCCCTAATCATACAGAGCTGCTATGGAAGAAGCCGGTGCAGACACCGGCAGGTGAAGGGGAACTGATCAAGTTCATACAGGAGGGGAGTGCGGTCTATCCTGCTCCTGGAGTTACTTATTATTGGCTCTGTTATCAGCGTCCCGGCAAGAGTGACAGCGATGATACGGTCACCTACTATATAGAAGCGAAAGTATTGGGGCAAGATGAAGAAGCGGCCGAGGATGAGCTGTTAAAGCTTGCTGAGAATTGGGAAATTCCCGGTTAACCCGGATTTAATTGTGAACAACATGTGAACTGTAGTATATTGAGGATAGAATTCATTCGTCTGATGAGGGAGGCATACTCTATGTCCATTGCAACAACGATGATTATCCGGCTTGAAATCCGTAAGGCCGAAGCTTCTTTTGGCGATGTGGCGTCCAGGCTGGCAGCAGCCGGCGGCGATATTGTAGCGATTGATGTTATCCGTGGCGGCAAGGATGTGACGACCCGTGACCTGACTGTGAATGTGCAGGATGCGGCGAATGAAGAGATTATAAGCGTGCTGAAGAATATGCCAGGGATCAAAGTCATCAATGTCTCTGACCGCACCTTCCTGGCCCATCTCGGCGGCAAAATCGAAGTCACCCCGAAGATGCCGATCAAGAACCGGGAGGATCTGTCACTGGTGTATACACCCGGTGTGGCGCGTGTCTGTACGGCGATTGCCGAAGATCCGTCCAAGGCGTATTCCCTGACGATGAAAAGAAATACGGTAGCTGTCGTCACCGACGGCACCGCAGTGCTGGGGCTTGGCGATATCGGACCGGAGGCGGCGATGCCGGTCATGGAGGGTAAGGCCATGCTGTTCAAGCAGCTGGCAGATATTGACGGGTTCCCGCTGTGTCTGAACACCAAGGACCCGGAAGAAATCATTCAGATTGTGAAAGCGGTTGCTCCCGGCTTCGGTGGGATTAATCTGGAGGACATCAGCTCTCCGCGCTGCTTCGAGATTGAACGGCGGCTGTCGGCGGAGCTGGATATTCCGGTCTTTCACGATGATCAGCACGGAACGGCCGTAGTTGCGCTGGCCGGTCTGCTGAATGCGCTCCAGGTTGTCGAGAAGTCGATTGCAGACTCCAGAATCGTTGTCGTCGGCATCGGTGCGGCAGGCGTATCGGTCTGCCGTCTGCTGCTGGCTGCGGGGGCGAAGCAGCTCTATGCAGTAGACAAGGAGGGGATACTGAACCGGAACGAATCCTACACCAATGCTGAATGGAGCTGGCTGGCCGAAGCCACGAATCCTGAGAATCTGAGCGGAGGACTGGATGAGGCGGTGCGCGGAGCAGATGTCTTCATCGGTGTATCCAGAGGAGGGATTTTGCAGGTTAGCCATCTGCAGAGCATGGCCCAGGACAGCATCGTGTTCGCTATGGCTAATCCGACCCCGGAGATTGAACCGGATCTGGCGGAGCCTTACGTCCGGGTGCTGGCAACCGGCAGAAGTGATTACCCTAACCAGATTAATAACGTGCTGTGTTTTCCGGGGATTTTCCGCGGGGCGCTCGACTGCCGGGCGAAGACGGTGAATCTGGAGATGAAGCTGGCAGCGGCGCAGGCCATTGCAGCAGTGGTCCACCCGGATGAGCGGAATGAGCAATATATTATTCCGAGCATTTTCAACGAGAAGGTCGTGGAACAGGTACGTCTGGCTGTCATCCGGGCAGCGATCGCTACCGGCATCGCCCGGCGCATCCCGCCGGATGTGAGCTGAACGGGAATCATTAACCGGAACAGCTCTGGATAAGGGCAAGGTGAACAAGCTGCGGCCTTGGGGCTGCGGCTTGGTTTGCGTCTGCTTTTGCGAAAAAGTATATAGTTGGCAAATATAGAAGCCAGGATGCCAGGGTCAGGGAGTGATAGGTTCTGGACTACGGCTTACGCCGGTGCTTAAGGGAGAGGTGTGAGATACGTCTGGCAGGAATTAGATGGATTTTGTACACTTGCTGCTGGCCATTGGGGGCATGGCAGGGCAACAATTGGATAAACAACACTTAAATATCGTGATTCAAGTAAAGTGTTCAAAAGCTGAGTTAACAGTTGTGCTTTTTCCACTTGTTTCCTGGGAATTCCCGAAATTCGAGAAATTAAGATGCGTTTATCCACTTGCTTCCAGCTGGGGGGGGGCGGCGAGCTCTTCAGTGGCAGGCTACGCTGTTTATATATAAGGAGCAGCATGGTAAAATATACAAATGAATACAATGATTCTTTCAGTCAGGAGGGCTTATGTACCGCAGAATTCATATTATGGGAGCTTCCGGGGCAGGAACGACTACCTTGGGCAAGGCGCTGGCGGCGAGGCTTCCGCATGTACATCTGGATAGTGACGATTATTTCTGGGAGCAGAAGTACACGAAGCAAAGTGTTGTGGCAGAGCGTCTAAGCAAATTGCAGGCAGATATGGAGCAGAATGAGCCGTGGATTCTGTCCGGTGCGGTCTGCGGCTGGGGGGATTCGCTGCGGGATACCTTTGATCTGGTGGTTTTCCTGTGGATTCCTGAGCAGGTTCGTCTGGAACGTCTGCGGGCGCGGGAGTATGAACGATACGGTGATGAGGGTCTGCCGGGCGGAGATAAATATAAGGATGTACAAGAGTTTATGGCTTGGGCGGCACTGTATGATACGGCAGGACCGGAGGTCCGCAGCCGGACGCTGCATGAGGAATGGATGGCCGGGCTAAGCGGTGATCTGCTGCGGCTGGAAGGGGATCTTACGGTGGAGGAACGGGTGGAGGCAGTACT
Organism: Paenibacillus sp. FSL H7-0350; assembly: GCF_038593195.1. Classification (NCBI taxonomy): domain Bacteria; kingdom Bacillati; phylum Bacillota; class Bacilli; order Caryophanales; family Paenibacillaceae; genus Paenibacillus; species Paenibacillus sp. FSL H7-0350. Next base: position 28,109 of record NZ_CP151972.1, read on the forward strand.
GCAAAACCTATCCCGTTCAAGCTAATGTATTTAATGGGAAAAGGGGGCTGACTATGAAGAAAATACTGCGTGCGCTGCTGCTTCCGGCAATTCTGCTACTCCTACTAACGTCCTGCAATACGGAAACGACCTATTTCAACTATACCTTCAAGGGCGAGGGGGACACCTGGTCGGGTGTCTATAAGCAGGAGGCCAGCCAGAAGCTGATTACCAAAAAGAACAAAGTAACCAGTGAAAGCTCTAAGCGGTATAACTTAGTACTGCGCTACAAAGGCGACCAGTCTGATCTCGAAGAGATTAAACAGATGAAATATACGTTTAAAGCTAAGCATAGCAGCGGCAGCCAGATAATCGAAGGACCTGTGGCGGTGGCAATGCTGAAAATGAGTGCTTCTGGAAATGGATCTGTTGAGAAAGAGGACTCCGTCATTAAAGTCACTGTCGAGTGGGACGGGAAGAGTGAGGAGTTTGAACTCAAGAATGAGAAGTAGGGGATTAGGAGATTGAAGCTGGGATTGATTAGACATTTCAAAGTAGACCTGAAACCGCAGCGGACTTGGCTGACAGGGGAAGAATTCAACCAGTGGCTCCAAGAGTATGAATTAGCACCTATTCAGGCTCCTGAGCATGAGCTTGGCGGGCAGCGCTGGACCCTCTGTCTGTGTAGTGATCAGGCGAGGGCGGTTCATACGGCAATTTATTTTGAAGCTCAGAGGTTTGTCTATACAGAGCTGTTAAGGGAGATAAGCGTGACGGCACTGCGGCTCGGGAGAATTAGGCTTAGCAAACTACGTCTGCCTGTATCTTTTTGGCTTATACTTGGACGTTTGTTCTGGTCGGTAGGTCATTCTTCTCAACCTGAGAGCCAAGCCGCTGTTCTGCGGCGAGCGGATAGAGTAATTGATTCTCTGCTTGTTGATAATGAGGCGGCTGCGCAAGAAGGCTGTGTCCTAATTGTCAGTCATGGTGCGTTCATGAAGGTTCTAGACCGCAGGCTCCGGCGCAGGGGCTACGAGGCTGACCGGATGCTTTATCCGCGTAATGGTCAATTATTTATGTATGAAATGAAGGAATAGTTCCACAACAATATGAGAGCGGAGGCAACCTGCCATGGTAACTATCGAACAAATCGAAATCGCATCACTGGAAGCTTTAAACACACTCTACAATGAATTAATGGGCGGACGGGCGGACCCGGTGAAGCTGGAGAATGCCTTTCGGACAATCCGGGAGGATGAGCGGTATGTGCTGCTGGGTGCTTTTGTGGACGGGGAGTTGCTAGGCTCTTTGATGGGAATCGTCTGTCAAGACTTGGTGGGGGATTGCCGCCCGTTCATGGTCATTGAGAATGTAGTCGTATCTTCGCGCGCACGGCGGCAGGGGCTTGGCAAGAAGCTGATGACTGCGATCGAAGATATTGCGCATGAACGGGACTGCTACTATATCATTTTCGTGTCGGGAGAGAAGCGGAAGGAAGCGCATATTTTCTATGAGGCGATGGGGTATAGAGAGGAGAAGGTCGAGGGGTACCGCAAGCATCTCAGCTCGCATTAGGGTGGGGGAAACATATGATTCAAGGGAAACTTACAAGTGTAGGAAATCATAAGTTGTATCACAGTAATATGGGTGAAGACAAAGGCTTGCCTCCAGTAGTGTTGGAGCATGGCTGTGGTTCTTCCGCGTTGTTCTGGTCGCTTGTTGCTCCTGAGGTTGCTAAGGTCACCCGAGTTATCGTATATGATCGTGCGGGCTATGGCTGGAGTGAGTCAGGACCGTTCCCGCGTACCAATGAGCAGTGCGTAACTGAGCTGTATGAGCTGTTGCAGCATTCTGGGATGGAAGGTCCGTATCTATTGGTCGGTCATTCCTATGGCGGATTAAATGTAAGGCTGTTTGCCGGGAGATATCCGGGGCTAGTGGCGGGAGTGGTGCTAGTAGATTCGATGCATGAGGATGAAGTTACAGCGCGGTTTCCGGAAGAGCATGTGAAGGGGCAGCTTATGGCGGTGAGGTTCTATCGGGCTATGAATTTGCTGTCCAGAACTGGATTGTTAAAGGTCTTGTCCGCATTGAGAAGATTCCCCGGATTCTCTGCTGCCATTAAGCCTTTTTCGAAGCAGACGCAAGCGCTGTTATGGAGATTATCCTTTCAAAAAAAGTCTATCGCGGCTATGTACAGCGAGTTCGCTAACGTTCAGCCCGGATATGAGCAGGTTAGGGAACTGAAGCAAACCGATATTCCATTGACCGTTATCAAATCAGAAATAGTCAATGACTTCTATCCGGGGACTTCGGAAGATACGCAGCGGATCATAAGAGAGAAGCTGCAGGAAGTGGCAAATGAGCTGAAGCATACCTCCACTAACGGCCAACTGATTGAAGCACAGGGCAGCGGGCATAATATACATATTGAGAAACCACAGATTATTATCAATGCAATAGTGCAGATGCTGCGGCCCCCTCATTAATAGGCTATTTCCAAAGCTGGGACACACAGGTTCTAGCTTTTTTTGTTGTTACAATTCAATTCTCCACTAAGTGTCAGGTTTCATCACCGCTCCTCCCAGAATTTAAATTTGACCATCTCCATGATAGCGCTTTATAATCCGTTCATAGTGGCAAGGGCCAGAGGTTAAGAATAGAGAAGGCGGGGGAGAATCATGAATCCAATATGCAAGGTGCTGATTGTGGACGATGAAATCCTGGTCCGGCAAGGGATTAAATATGTGCTGGATTGGGAACAGGAAGGATTTCAGATCGTGGGTGAAGCGGCCAACGGGCGGGAAGCGCTGAATTCGCTGCAGACCCTGCAGCCGCATATCATCATTACGGATATTGTCATGCCGGTGATGGATGGCGAGGAGTTAACCCGGCTGGTGAAGCGCGATTATCCGGCCACCGAGGTCATTGTGTTAAGCAGCTTCAGCGAGTTTCATTATGTGCGCTCGACGTTCCAGCATGGTGTGGCGGATTATATACTGAAGCCGAAGCTGGAAGCCGGGGCCTTATTGCAAGTGTTAAAAAAAACCAGGGACCGCATCCCGGGACTGAGTGCCGCCGGAGGACAAACGGAGGCAGAAGCATCGCCGCTGGATACTCTGCTTGGCCGGATGGTGTCAGGTTACCGGCTGCCGCCGGAGAGTGAAGCGTATGTGAAGCAGCAGCTTCCACATGACAGCTTCACGCTGCTAGGCTGGGAAACGGTGCAACCAGCACCGGGCGGCGAAGCCATTAACCGTAGCACCTTACACGCTACCAGCAGCACCAACGCCATTAACCTTAGCGGCGATTACGCTGCCACAAGTACCAACGCCCATGACTCCACCATCTTCAACTCTATCACCGGTGAACTCAACCAGCATGTTGCCGGACTGAAACAGTGCGTTATTCCATGCGCAGAGCCTTCGGGCACTACGTTCATGCTGATCAATCTGGAGGAAACCCATTGGCCGCAGCTGCTGGAGGCTGTACACCAGTTGGCCGATACACTGGCCGGGCAAGAAATGGAGCTGCGTCTGTCGCTGAGCCGGAGATTCAGTTCGCTCAGCGAGCTGGCGGCCATCCTGCAGGAGAGCAATTCGAGATTACAGCAGTGCCGGTTCTTCCGGCCGGAGCAGACCCTGCTAATCCAGCCGGAACGTCCAGATCAGGAGACTGCGCTGCCCAAGTTCAATCTCACCTCCTTCACAGAGCAGCTGAAGCGGCAGCAGCTGGCGGAAGCTTTCGGTGACCTGCATCAGCATGCAGATGCACTCAGCCGCCAGAATGACGGGGATGTGTATCAGTTCAAGTCCTTCCTGGGCAATATGATCTTCAATATTACGAACCAGTTCAGCCACCTGCGGGAGCTGGAGGAGGGGAAATACAGCCTGTTCCGGGCCATAGATGAAGCGGGTACTGCCGAGCAGGCCATGCAGATACTGGATGATTACCTGAGCCGGATCATAGAGCTGACTTCATCTGCAGCACCAGCACCGGGCAGCAATGCCAATATGACGAAGCTGCTTCAGTACATAGAGGAGCACTATGCTGAGCCGTTAACCCTTACGGAGCTGGCCCGTCATTTTCATTTCAACTCTTCCTATCTGTCGAGCCTGTTCACGACCTACAATCACGAGGGCTTCAAGGAGCATCTCAATACGGTCCGCACGGGCAAGGCGGCAGAGCTGCTGCGGGCCGGAGAGGCCCCTATAGCAGAGATTAGCAGCATGGTCGGATATGGAGACCACAGCTATTTTTGCAAAGTGTTCAAGAAATACAACGGTTTGTCCCCGAGCAGCTACCGGCGTCAGCATTACGGGCAGGAGTAGAGCGTATGCGCAGATACTGGGAGCGGTTCAAATTTCACAGCCTGTTCATCAAAATCTTCATCGTCATGCTGATCAGCATCATCGCTGTAGCCATCGCTTCCTCCTGGACGACCGTCCGCATGTCGGAGAAGTTGTTCATGAATACCTTTAGCATTACGAATTCCAAGGTGATCAGCCAGATTAAGGCAAGCTTTGAAGCTTTTCATTATTCGATCGTTACGGCTACCAATAATGCCCAGCTAAGCGGCACGATCCGCTCCTTCCTGTCTGAGGAGGACTCGGACTCTCTGCGGATGCTGCGGACCTATTACAATATGACCACGCAGATGAAGAAGATTCAGTCCACTCTCGATGCCTACCAGGTCGGGATCAAAATCATGGGCAAAAACGGCCGCAGCTACTCCACCAATACGAATAATCTGCTAATGAGTGACCGGGAGCTGCAGCAGCACGAGCTGACACGGAATACTTTGGCTGAGCCGAAACGGCTGATGTACCAGTTCTATGAGGAGACGGTGCAGGATTCGCCGAAGAAGGAAGCGGTGATCGTAGGCAGCAAAGCGCTGATGGACCGGACGACCGGCGATATTTACGGGACGCTGTATTTTACCATTCATGAACGGGATTTCCGCTCCTTCTACGGGAGCTTTGCCAGTACCGGGAACGATGTATTGATCCTCAATAAGCAGGGTATGATAGTGTCAAGCAACCGTAGTGATCTGATGGGTCAGCAGGCGGGGGATCTATTACAGGTGGCCAGCGAGATTGAGGAGCAGCAGCTTGCTTACCAGAACATTGATTTCCAGGGCACCGATACAATCCTGATTGCGGATTATCTGCCGTCTTATGATTTCTATATTGTGAATCTGATCGATAAGCAGACGGCCCTCGGCCAGATGGTCAACGGTAAAATGGTGGTGCTGTTCTGCTCAGCTATCGTGGCCGTGGCCCTGATCGTGGTGTTCTTGATCTTCAGAAGGCTGACCCGGTCGCTCACGCTGCTTACCCGGCAAATGTCCAAAATCACCGAGCGTAACTTCCACAATTACATTACGGTTACAGGGAGCTTTGAATTTCAGGAGCTGGGGCATGCCTATAACTATATGCTGGACGAGCTGAATGAATATGTCGAGAAGCTGGTGGATACGCAGAAGGAGCAGCGGAATGCCGAGATTGCGGCCTTGCAGCATCAGATTAACCCGCATTTTCTGTACAATACACTGGCTTCGGTCAACTTCCTGGTGCAGCAGGGCAGTCAAGAGAAGGCGGTGCATACAATTCATGCCCTGATCTCGATGCTGCAGAATGCGCTGAGCAATGTCAGCGAGAGCATCACAGTGACACAGGAGCTGGAGAATCTGAAATCCTATGTGTTCATCAACCATGTGCGGTACGGCGAACGGATCAGGGTGAATTTCTTCGTCTCCCCGGATTGTATGGACTGTCATCTGCCGAAGCTGATTATTCAGCCGTTTATTGAGAATGCCTTCTTCCATGCGTTTACGCGCAAAAACGGCGGATATATCCATATCCTTATCTCCCAGGATGCCGGATCTCTGCTCTGTGAGGTGGTGGATAACGGGGACGGAATGGATATGGGAGCGGCTGATCTGCCTATGTCCGGCCTGGCGGGGAAGCGCCAGCTGTTCACCGGAATCGGTATTAGGAATGTGCATGACCGGCTGGTGCTGATGTACGGCGAAGAGTATGGAGTCACCATTAAGAGTGCGCCGGGGGAGGGAACTGCCATCCGAATCCGCCTGCCGCTGATGAAGAAGTGAGATTATTACCATTTTCTAAAAAAAGAACAAACAGCAATCAAGGTAACGCTTACAATTAGGCGATAAAATGACCAATCCCCATAAAGTAAGTTCTAACGGGTCCACCGGAGCGGATGATAAGATTACTTATGTAATAAATAAGCGCTTACATTCAAACGAGATATAGTAAAGCGCAATCAAAGGGGAGGCTTACCAATGAAAAAAGGCTTTGCGTTAGTCCTGATTTGCCTGCTACTGCTTACGGCCTGCAGTTCGAACTCCGGGTCCAAGAATTCCGGCAATACGGCTGCGGACACAGGAAAGACAGAGAATACAGCAGCTACAGAGCCTGCACAGGCGAAGGAAATTACAATTTGGGCTTGGGACCCTGCATTCAACATCGCCGCACTGGAAGTGGCCAAAGCAGAATATGCCAAGACAAACCCTGATGTAAAAATTAACATTGTGGAATATGCACAGGCGGATATCATCCAGAAGCTTAACACTGGGCTGAATTCCGGAACCACCAAGGGTCTGCCGAACATCGTGCTGATTGAGGATTACCGTTCCCAGAGCTTCCTGCAATCGTACAAGGATTCCTTCTACGATCTGAGCAGCTCAATCAAGGGCACCGACTTTGCGGATTACAAAAGCGGACCGACCAGCCTGGACGGCAAGCAGTATGGAGTTCCTTTTGACTCCGGCGTTACCGGCCTCTATCTCAGAACCGACTATCTGGAGCAGGCAGGCTACAAGCTGGCCGATCTGCAGGATATCGACTGGAAGCAATATATTGAAATCGGCAAAGCTGTGAAAGAGAAAACCGGCAAGGCGTTGATTACGCTGGACCCGAACGACCTCGGACTGATCCGGGTGATGATTCAATCCGCAGGCGAGTGGTACCTGAAGGAAGACGGCAAGACGCCGAATATCGCGGGAAATGCACCGCTTAAGGAAGCTTTTGAAACCTATAAGGAGTTGATGGAATCGAACGTAGCCAAGGTGCATGCAGACTGGAGCCAGTTCGTAGCCGCCCTGAACAGTGGCGATGTAGCATCCGTGCCGACAGGCAACTGGATCACCCCATCGATTACGGCTGAAGCGTCACAATCCGGCAAGTGGGGCATCGCACCGCTTCCGAAGCTTACTGTGAACAAATCTGTTCATGCCTCGAACCTGGGCGGAAGCTCCTGGTATGTCATGAACGTGGATGGTAAGGAGACGGCAGCAGACTTCATGGCGAAGACCTTCGGCTCGAATGTTGAAATGTACCAGAAGCTGCTCACGGACATCGGTGTCATTGGCACCTTCAAAGCGGCTGCGGGCGGAGAGGCTTACAGCCAGGCCAATGAATTCTTCAGCGGCCAGAAGATTGTATCGGATTTCGCCGCCTGGACGGAGCAGATCCCAAGCGTCAATTACGGAATCAACACGTATGCGATTGAAGACATTCTGATTGTAGAGATGCAGAATTATCTGAACGGCAAGGATATTGACAGCGTGCTGAGCGATGCCCAGGCCCAGGCCGAGTCACAGATTAAATAGTTAACTCTCATCAGTGACCTTGGGCGTGGCCTGCAGCTTCCGGGAGTTCAGGAGGCGGGCGGCGTCCGGGGTTTATTTTAAAATATAAGAATTTATATGTTTCACATGATAAATTATCCTTCTATTTCTCGCTGAAACGGTACCGTCCTCTAAAAGGACGGCAACGCCGTTTCCACTTGTATGATAAGGAAAGGACTGGGCAGCTGTGCATCAAACAAATTCCAAACTAAGATTCCGCACCAAAAGCGTGTTGACCGGATGGTCCTTCGTCCTGCTTGCGGTCATTCTGATCTTCGTCTTCTATTTCTACCCGATGCTTCAGGCACTTATTCTGTCGTTCCAGACGGGAACGGGCAGCAATCTTACGTTTACCGGCTTCGATAACTATTCACGGCTTCTGTCTGACAAGACATTTATTGTATCGGTTAAGAACACCTTCATCTATCTGCTGGTTCAAGTGCCGCTGATGATCATCCTTGCGCTGTTTATCTCGGTGCTGCTGAATGACAGCAAGCTGAGATTCAAGGGGTTTTTCCGGACGGCGATCTTCCTGCCCTGTGTCACTTCACTGGTTGCGTATTCTGTAGTATTCAAGTATTTGTTCTCCGGCAATGGCCTGGTGAATACGATGCTGCTGAAGCTCCATCTGGTCAGTGCCCCGATTGAATGGATCACCGATCCGTTCTGGGCCAAAATCACCATTATCATAGCGATCACTTGGCGCTGGACGGGTTACAATATGATTTTTTACCTGTCGGCCCTGCAAAATATCGATCACTCCATCTACGAGGCCGCCAAAATTGACGGAGCATCGTCTACCCGCCAGTTCTTCGGAATTACGGTCCCGCTGCTGAAGCCGATCATCCTGTTCACCTCCATTACCTCAACCATCGGGACGCTGCAATTGTTCGACGAGGTTATGAATATTACGAAGGGCGGCCCGGGCAACGCGACCCAGACGATCTCCCAGTACATCTACAATTTGTCGTTCAAATATGCAGCAGACTTCGGCTATGCAGCCACCGTATCGTATTCGATCGTCATTATGATCGCGCTGCTGTCGGTCATCCAGTTCAAAGTGGCAGGTGAAAAAAATGGCTAAAAGTAAACGTTTCTTCATGTATCTGTTCCTGAGCATCGCGGCCATTGTCTCCATCTTTCCATTCCTGTGGATGGTTGTCAGCTCGACGAACCAGTCGGTGGATGTCACCCGCGGGCGGCTGCTGCCGGGTACCCATCTAATGGAGAATCTGCGCAAGCTGCTGGACACCACGGACCTGCAGGTATCCCTGATGAATTCAGCGAAAATCTCCATAACCACCACGCTGCTGGCGCTGCTGATTGCTTCGCTGGCCGGCTACGGCTTCGAGGTCTTCCGCAGCCGCTCGAAGGATATCGTATTCAACATTCTGCTGCTGTCGATGATGATTCCGTTCGCCGCGCTGATGATCCCGCTGTACCGGATGTTCGGCCAGATATCGAACGTCTTCCCATGGATGGGCATTGATACGATGACCTCGGTCATTCTGCCTACCGTGACTACCGCATTCCTGATCTTCTTTTTCCGCCAGAGCACAAAGATGTTCCCGAAGGAGCTGCTGGAGGCCGGCCGGATGGATGGGCTTAGCGAGCTGGGCATCTTCCTGCGCATCTACCTGCCGACTATGAAGACGACTTACGCCGCTGGGGCGATCATTACGTTCATGTCGAGCTGGAATAACTATCTCTGGCCGCTGATCGTATTGCAGACGCCGCAGACCAAGACCATGCCGCTGCTCATCTCCACTCTCGGCTCGGGCTACGCCCCGGACTATGGAATGATCATGATCGCGATTGTAATCGGCACGATTCCTACTGCACTGGTATTCTTCGTGATGCAGAAGCAGTTTGTGGCTGGGATGATCGGGTCGGTGAAGTGAACTGGAGTTACTCTCTATATTGGGAATAGCCGTGGCTCCGGGGATCGTTTGGACTTTCGGCCGCTGTTGTCTCCAGATTTCTTGATTCAAGCCGCTTCCAGCGGTTGAAATCCGGAGACAAAGGCGGACGCTATCGCTCCTACAGTTCCAAACATCCCCTCCGCCACCCCTCCCAAATAGGGGGAAGCTCAAGTTCACTTACTGTGGGGGGAGGCAGGTGGGAAAGCCCTCTAATTTTATAGATGCGAGATAAATATAAGGAAAACCAATATGCCTTCCGTATTGACATATCGCAAATCATCGATATAATAAAAATTATGAATCCAATTGATGTATTTAAAGCTTTATCGAATGAATCCAGGTTACAGATCTTACAATGGCTCAAAGAGCCATACGTTCATTTTAAACCCCACGAAGGAGTGGATATGGAGGAAATTGGGGTTTGTGTAAGTCAAATAACCGACAAGCTGAACATGACTCAGTCAACGGCCTCTCAATATCTTACGATCTTGCAGCGGGCAGGGCTGATCACCACAAAGCGTATAGGCAAATTTACGTATTATCAGAGAGACGAAGAAGCCATACGGCAGTTAGCTCAGTATACGATGACTGACATGTAAGAGAGATGATACTGAGTTCTGTACACAGAATTCAGCTTTTTCTCAGCACTATGATTCGACATTTCGCGATATCTCTTTTTAAATATCATATCGACAAATCACGAATTGTACATTTTAATATTCAAAGGAGTTGTATCATTCTATGTCTGTAAGCTGGAAAGTGTATATTTTAGCCATTGTTAGTTTTTTGGTAGGGACGTCCGAGTATATTCTGTCTGGCATTCTAGATAAGGTGTCCATTTCACTTGGTGTTTCAGTTGCTGCAGCCGGGCAATTAATTACGATTTTTTCGCTAGTCTACGCTATATTCACTCCAATTCTTATGGCTGTAACCGCAGGTATAGATAGACGGAAATTAATCATGATGGGTCTAGGTTTGTTTGTGGTATCTAACATTCTCGCCGTTCTTTTGCCCGGGTATGGATTGTTTGTAGTTGCCCGCATCATTATGGCCATAGGCGCAGGGGTAGTGGTTGTTACCGCCTTAAACATTGCCGCGAAAATTGCCCCAGAGGGTAAACAAGCAAGCGCTATTGCAACGGTCGTAATGGGCTTTACTGCATCATTAATCATTGGCGTACCTCTTGGGCGCATTGCAGCGGATACGCTTGGCTGGAAATCTGTGTTCGGGGGAATCGCCCTTTTAGGGATTATCGCAATGATTATACTTTCTTTCGCCATTCCGCGTGTGAAGGGAGATGAACCTATTCCATTACGGCAACAATTACGTTTGCTTCAAAAGCCAAAGGTCGCCTTGGGACTCTCGATTACCTTCTTTTGGCTTGGTGGATATTCGGTAGCATATACGTATCTTTCACCGTATCTGCTTGAAGTATCGGGCATAAGTGATAAATATCTCAGCGGTGCTTTGCTTATATTCGGAATAGCTAGTATGATAGGCTCCAAAATCGGTGGCTTCAGCACGGACCGGTGGGGGGTTAACCGAACCTTATTGAGCGGGTTGATACTCCATATTGTAATGCTGATCCTATTGTCTTTAGTAACGAATATACTCATTGGTGTAATGGTTGTGCTATTGTTGTGGTCCTTCTCCGCATGGTCCTCTGGTCCGACGCAGCAATATCATTTAACGACAATTGAACCCGAAGCCTCAGGTGTTATGCTTGGCCTTAATCAGTCTATGATGCAGCTTGCTATGGCAGCAGGTGCCGGTATAGGCGGAGTAGCTATTGAAGCAGTCTCGCTTGCATCTATTACATGGATTGGTGCTGTTGGGGTTGGAATTGCTATAATCGCTACGCTCATTTTATATAGAATGAATTCTAAATCAGAGATGAATGTTCAACATCTAGTTCAAAACCAGTGAATGTTGCTAACCTTGCACAAATACATCTGGTGACAAAAAAGCGGTGGCCGGTTTTTTCCGGGCACCGCTTTTTTCAAAATATAAGAATTTATATGTTTCACGCTATAAATTATCCTTCTATTTCTCGCCGAAACGGTACCGTCCTATAAAAGGACAGCAAAGCCGTTTCCACTTGTCCTATTCCCCGACTCTATACCATAGTTCACAATATTCATAGCCATCTGCGCTTGTACCATACATCTCGAAATTGCCGCCATCTAGAATCGTATAAGTTGAGGTTTGCAGCCATTCAGAGAAAATACGATTCTTCAAAGACCGCAAATCATAGTTGCCGCTGCCGTTCCCATCATGGAGTGTTGAGAAAACGACCCACGTAGCTTCGGGAACATCAACCACAGTGTATCCGTTCACTTGGCTGCCTGGCGCTTTGTAGCACCCGATTAGATAAGGGAAGGTCGAGTTGCTTGTGAATGTATAGGCATCGAATGCAAAGACCGCTCCAAGTTCCTTGCTGAAATTGCCTTCGTCTCTCCAAGTCCCGCTTACTGACTGGGATAAACGTTCCAATTCTCCATTCTTGCAGATATTTTGCCAAACCTCCGGGATCGTTACGCCCGCTTCATTCGTAATAGTGTCGTAGTGGTAGATATCTTCCAGCCCATACACTTGAAAAGCATCCCGTTTCTCCATCCGGTAATTCATTCCGGTCACTCCCTTTAAGATGATTTGAAAGGAGATGCGGGGATAGGCTCTTAACTCACTTCCGGCATTGCGCGCTAATGTAGGCGTCATTCCATGCAAATTGTGAAACGCCCGGGAGAAGGCTTCCGGTGATTCATATCTGTACTTCAAGGCTATCTCCATCACAGTGTTCTTTCTGTCCTTTAGATCAAATGCAGCCAGCGTCAGTCTTCTGCGCCTGATATATTCGGATAACGGGACTTCAAGTACAAATGAAAACATACGTTGAAACTGGTAAACCGAACATAAGGCAATTTTAGCGATTTGATCGTAATCAATATCTTGTTCTAAGTTATCTTCAATATAACCGATCGCCCGATTCATTCGCTCCAGCCACTCCACCGCAATTCCTCCTTTCGTAACAAGCATATCATCGGGTAGTAATCGTAGCCTGATTATCCGTGCAGCATATTGTCAGGTGGTCATCCTTTGCATTAACTTCTCTATTATTATAAATATATCAAGTTGGTATTCAAACTGCTTTTACGTGTTCAGGCAGAGAAAGGCATGTCACAAAAATGACACTGCATCCCTGGGCGGTTTGTTAGATTTTAGTAGAGAGGCGCAACTGAGGCGGGGATTTGGAGTAATAAGAAAGATAATAAAATTATATGAAATAGAGGAAAAGAGAGGATGTCTGGGATGAAGACAGGTAAAAAAGTGTTGACAGCCTTACTGGCTGCGGGATTGAGCTTCGCTATGTTGACGGGGGTGAATCCGGGGAAGGTAGAGGCGGCGGCTAAGAAATACCCTGCACTGCTGAAAATCAACGATTATTATGTGCTCTATACAGCACCGAAGGCGCCATATGTGGATGCCAACTACCGGACGATGATCCCGCTTCGCTCAATCAGCGAGCTGATGGGGGCGAAGGTTAGCTATGATGCCAAAGCTAGAACGGCTGCCATAGAAAAGGATAGTGTAACGGTTAAGTTCACAATTGGTTCTAAATCTGTTTCGGTTAACGGGGTTGCCGGGTCGATGGACACGGTTCCGGTGATGGAGCAGAATTCGATGTTCATTCCGGTCAGTGTGCTCGCAGGACGTCTGGGCATTGTGAGCAAATGGGATCAGGCGAATCAGCTCTACACGCTGACGGGTGAAACCTTGATGCAGACGGATATCATCAAGTATTCTATAGAGGACAATGAGAAGGGCCCCTTCACTTCCCCACCGGGGACGATTATTAGCGACGATGCGTTCCGGCCCATTTCTTACACCTTTGACCCTGTAAAAGGCAGCTTCACGGTAAAGTCGAAGAATATAACAGGTAAGGATGTTCCTGAAGGGGCGGCGGATGTAGCGGCATATATACTGTATGATGATCAATTGATTCAGTTGCCGGCGCAGAAGCGGGAAAGACCGGCTGTCCGTAAGGATGGAACAATTGAGGTTACCGTTAAAACCGAAACACCAAGTACTCCTGCTTATTTACTTGTAAAAGGGCGCCTGCTCGACCGCTCCGAGAATTAATTTCAATTTCGATTTTGAATCAGAGGTGAATCCGTGAAGGACATGCTGGCGATCAAAAAGGCTGTAAGTACGCTCAGGGATGAGGAAGTCAAGTCATACTTGACGCAGATTCTGGCGGGGATAGGTGAGTTGAAGGAGCAGTACGGACTGCTGGAGAGACCGCTGGAGGAGCATATGGCGGAGCCGGTTGCCGAATTGATTGAACAGTACTCATCATTGATGAGTCTTCCGGCACAGCGTGCCTTCTGGGACCCGGCTCCTGACAGCACCCATGTCCACATCCTCTGCGGCGACTCCTTCGGGGGCAGCATGAAGCAGGTGCTTAAAGAGTTTGGCTGGACGGATACCCATAAGCTGATTATTCTGCGGGAGAATTATGCTATAGGTCCGCTGGATCAGTTGGATACACCAGTGGGAAGGAAACTGCGCAGCGATTGGTTCCGCCAGCATATCCATGAATATTTTACGGTCTCTGATGAATGTGAAAGAGAGTATACTGAGCTGCTGGACAACCTGGAGCAGATTTCTGAGCAGGCCCAAATTGTAATCTGGACCGGGAGTAATGCATCCGAGCAGGCGGGGCTGCGTCTTGCGGTCCATCTGCTGGGGAACAGACAGACTGAGATTATAGTGCTTGATGCCGGGGCCATCTGTGAGAAGTTGTTCAACCGGCCACATGCTTTTATAAACTACTGTCATTCCGGTGAGATTCCGTCAGACAAGCTTAGGGAAGCGCTTCTGCGGATCGATGAGGGCAGCAGGCTGACTGCTACGGATATTGCGCGGTTATCTCAGGATTGGCTGACGATTTCCGGGCAATCCGGCGTACTGCGAATCTGGCGGGAGGATGCCTTGCTGGAAGTGCCTGCTGATTATTACGACAGCTATCTGCTGGATAAGCTGGACTCGCTGGAGCCGCCGCCAGGGAATGATGGATTCCTGAAATCAGCCCGGCTGGTCGGAGAGGCGATCGGATACTGTGAGCAGTATATCGGTGATGCTTATTTCGAGCACAGGGTGAGGGAGCTGATCTACAGCGGGGTGCTGGAGATCAAGGGTGTTCCCACCGCGATGAGATTCTATAGCATCCGGCGTTAGAAAGGGTAAGAAATAAAGGTATATAAGAAGCACTAGAGAATTTAACAAAAAGCAAAAGAAGCGGAGGGGAAGGCCAACCATGCAAACCTTATTTCGCTATAACTGGCAGGTCCGCGAGGAATGGTATCAATGGTGCGAGGAGCTGCCGGAAGAAGAACTGGTGAAGACACGGATTGGCGGAGTGGGCGGAATCCTGCAGACGCTAGTGCATATTGTGGATGTGGAATTAAGCTGGGTCCGGGATATGGAAGGTAAGCCGGATATCCGTTTAGACTTCACGGAGTACAACACTCTGCAGAAAATCAGAGAGGTAGACGCACGCTTCCGGCCGGAGGTGGAGTCCTTCGTAGTGGCCTGGAATGAGGAATTGGAACGGAGGATTCTAAGTGAGTATGGGCCGGATGGGCAGGTTACCCAGCATAGATGGGGCGAAGTCATGCGCCATGTTGCCGCGCATGAGATTCATCACATCGGCCAGCTCTCCATCTGGTCAAGGGAACTCGACCGTAAGCCAGCCTCCCCTAATCTGGTGCGCAGAGGTCTGGCTACGTATTTACCCGGCAGAGAATAAAGGGGGCTGCCGGTCTTGTTATAGTCTGGCGGTGTAGTCAGCCTCCCCCGACCTTCTACTCTATAGCTACAGCTCCGGCGGAAACCACAGATGGCGCAGATCGACCCAGCCCTGGCTGTTGAAGGTCACCCCGCGTACGGAGGGCAGATAGGCAGTCTCGGCAGGCCGTTCGTACAGAATATGCAGCTGGTGGTCACGGGTTAGAGTATCCTCAATCAACCGGAAGCCTTCCGCCCGGACGGCGGCGTCAGACTCCCGCGAGATCTGGCGCAGCCTGCCCTCAATGCCCGCACGGGTGCGCGGTTCGATGTGCTGCGAGAGGGTCAGATACAGATCGTACAGCCGGAGCTGCTCATCCTGGTCGCGGAGCAGCGAGAAGACGATCAGGTCGGACTTCAGGCGGATCGGGCCTTTGAATTCCTCCGGCGACACGGATAACACCTTGCAGGAAAATCCATGCTGCGTTAGTCTTGCGGCGATGTATTCGGCATCCCCGGCATACTGCGGGATCGTGGCAATCTGCAAGACTTCAGCCGGAGGCGCTGCGAAATGCCGGAAGGGCACTCTCGGAGTTTCCTGCAGACAGGATAGCAGCTCGGCACGGAGAAGGGGATCGCTTAGCGGTCCCTTTTTCTTCGTGTTGCAGGTTACGAATTTGCGGACATAGGACTCGGAATGGATTCTGCTTAGAGAGTCTGCGCCCGCTGTGGACGGATTAGGGATGACATGGAAGGCAGAGCCGGTCTCTGAGGGCTCCCGGTCAAGGCTCCACGGGACATAGATAATCTCTACACGGTCCAGATGGGCCCGCCCCTGGAAGTAATACGGGAACACTTCCAGCACACAGGTGTCTTCATTCATCTCCACGACCTTGAACGGACCGGTGCCCGCCGGTCTGCGTCCAAACAGATTCTCTCCGATGGACTCCAGATCGCGTGGCACAATCGCCGCCCGGCTGGTGCAGAGGAAGGGAAGGAAGAGCTCATTCGGGTTCTTCAGCAGAATGCGGACGGTAGAGGCATTCAAGGCTTGGACCTCCTGAATCTCCTTGACAATATAACTGTACAGCATGCGCTGCGAGGTGGACATCATCCGTTCGAACGAGTAGACAACATCCTCCGCGGTCAGTACCTTGCCATGATGGAACAAGACCTCCTTACGCAGATGAAAAGTCCAGGCCGTCCGGCTCCCGTCTGTCTCCCAGACATGGGCCAGACCGGGGATCACCTTGCCGCGTTCACCGCTGCGGCCGACCAGCCCGTCAAAAACATGGCTAGAGACAAACGACTCCGCCAGCAAATTCATATAGAGCGGATCGAAGGTATGGAGCTGCTGGGTGACCGGCAGCCGCAGCGTATCGATCCGCTTGTCGCTGTGCACCTCGGCATGATGCCCGAAGTAAGCGAGCAGCCATCCTTGCAGCGTGTCCTGCAGCGATGAAGTTCGGGCATGTCCGCGGATGCCCTCCAGCGCACTGCTGATATCCTTGCTGCTTATGGCCTGCTTCATGGATTCCAGGGCAATGTCCTCGGCTGCCGCTAGGAATACCAGCTTGGAGCGCCGTCCCCGTCCCCGGCTGGGGGTCCAGGTGATCCAGCCGAGATCGGCCATTTTGCGGATCACATGCAATGCATTGCGGTGGGTGCAGCCAAGGGTCAAGGCCAGCTCGTCCAGGGTGATGGAGATCTCAGCCGGACCTCCATGCTGCGAATGCAGCTTCAGGAATTGACTGTGCAGCTTCATCTGGGATATTCTCCTCCTGCCTCAACATTAAAATAGGAAATTAATAATATTATATTTCTCTTTTTCTTCTTATTTTATCAGCTAGAATCAGGATATGACAGTAAAAAGATGGGGGAATTTACCATGGATGAACAAATGGTATCCAAACCGGGGCTTGGGCGTGTAGCCTTATTAGCCGCATTTCTGCTTGCGATTGTGCATCAGTACCTGTTCTACGGCAAAATGCCGGGGATCTCTTACCCGATTTTTGTCACATTGTTCTACGCCTTTATGCTCTATTTCGCCAAGGAGCGGCTTCGCAAGCAGACCTGGTTCAGCTATGTTTGGATGGCTTCTATTTTTTTGTTGTCCCTGACCTATATGCTGTTCGGCAACTGGTTTTTCTTTGCGCTTAATATCGTTGTTATTCCCGTGCTGATTCTATTACATATGACGTATATGCTTAGTTACCGCAAGCCCGCTTGGAGCGGAATCGCACTGATCGGCGCGGCCCTGGAGCATCTGTTCCCGCAAAGTCTGCGCAACTGGGCGACGGGACTGAGACTGCTGCGCCGGGGCAAAGGCGGGATACCGAATGAACGCAAGCAGGTATTGATGCGGGTGCTGATTGGCCTGCTGATTTCCGTGCCGCTGTTGCTGATCGTGATCTCGCTGCTCTCTACGGCGGACGGAGTATTCAGTCAGCTGCTGGCAGCACTCCCAAGGATTTTTGACAATATTTCGCTGGGGGACTGGATCTTCCGGGGCTTGTGGGTTCTGCTGCTCGGGCTGGGCATGTTCGGCTTCGTCTGGGGGTTTGTACAGAGTAAATCCTATATCCGCACTCCACTGGCCAGTGAATTTGATTCGATGGGACAGAAGCTGGTAGCAGCTGAAGCAGGGGACGAGGGTATTGGTCTTGATGACCCCGTCATTATCACAACTGTACTGACTGCAATCAATGCAGTGTACATGCTGTTTGTGAGTGTCCAGTTCTCGTATCTGTTCGGCGCCTGGGACGGGATTCTGCCGGAGAACAGTACGTATGCGGACTATGCGCGGAGCGGTTTTCTGGAGCTGATTCTGGTCACATCCATTAACTTCGCGATCTTGCTGCTGTCCTTGCTGGCTGTGCGTAAAGCGGGCGGCATTCTGAAGCGGGTAATTCAGCTCCTGCTGTACATTCTGGTGTTATGCTCCATGGTCATGCTGTATTCTGCGTACTCGCGGCTGACTCTGTATGAAGAGGCTTACGGTTATACCTACATCCGGTTCCTGGTGCATGCCTTCATGATCTTCCTCGGATTGCTGCTGGTGCTGGCGGCCGTGCGGATTAGCCGGGAACCCTTCCCGCTTCTCAAATGTTACATCGTGCTCGGCCTGCTCTCCTACGTGCTGATGAACTATATAGGGATGGATCATATCATTGCGCAGCAGAATATCCAGCGTTATGAAGCAAGCGGCACACTGGATGCCGGTTATCTGGCCGGACTCTCCGCAGATGTGGTTCCAGAGCTGATCAGGTTCAACAAGCAGGAAAAGGGGATTCTGGACGAGGCGCTGCGCAGCAGATTGTCAGAACGTACTCAGCCTAAGCAGAGCTGGCCGTCGTTCAATCTGGCGAATCACCGGGAACGCAGAGCGCTGGAGGATTATTTTGCGGGAGAGATAATGCACAAATAGCTTCCGGGCTTTGACTTGTGATACAGTAATTTCAGCAGAAATGACACAAGGAGAGAAGAAGCTCATGCAATCGATTATAAATCCGGAGGCGGTTCGAAGCCTTACCGAGCAGAATGGCCTCACAGCCATGTTCAGCAGCAGCGCGATTGCCCAGATGGAGCTTCGGCGTTACGGCGGCGGGGAGGCCGTCTGCTCAGTGGGCGACCGGCTGGAGCATATGTTTTTCCTGATGCAAGGCAAGCTGAAGATTCATACGCTGCTGCCTAACGGCAAGTCAATGCTTGTCCGGTTCGCCCGGCCGATGTCGGTAATCGGGGATGTGGAGCTGCTGCGCCAGTATCCGGTCAAGAATGAGGTCGTCTCTGTAGGGGACAGCCTGCTGCTTGTTGCCGGAAGGAAGCTGCTGCTCCGGGAGATTGAAGACAATACTGCGCTGTTGCGCTTCCTGGTAGGAGAGCTGAGCCACAAAATGTACACGCTCGGCCAGACCTCAGCCATGAATGTGCTCTATCCGGTAGAGAACCGGTTCGCCAGCTACCTGATGTCGCTGTTCGCGGACAACACCGGCGCCCAGCGCGTAGAAGAGATTCGTACCTCCACACTGACAGAGACCGCCGATCTGCTTGGCACCAGTTACCGGCATCTCAACCGGGTGGTGCGCCGCCTGATTGAAGACGGAATTATTGAACGCAGGAACGGCCGATTGATTGTACGGGATGAGGAGCGGCTGGCAAGGCTTGCGAACGGGAATTTGTACGATTGAACCGGATGATAGGAAGTCATTCAGAGAACCTCTATTTCTGCCTTTGCAGGGATGGGGTTTTTTCGTGTGATCAGCGCATTTTAGATTTATTTAAGTATTGTGATGTACGATACGTAGAGATTACATAGTAGAGCTTACATATCGAGTGGAGGTAGTTATCATGTTGAGCAGACTTAGAGGAATCCGGGTCAAAATCATGTTTGGTTTCGCCGCTGTTATTCTCGTGTTCATTCTCGCAATAACCGGCAGTACTATATTTCAGGGTAAGGTGACCATGCTTACAGATCAGATCAACCGTAATTACAGCAAGCTCTCGATGGTACAGAAATTAACCGATGAGATCCGGACGGCGGACGGCCTGGCCGCAAGGTATGTGATGAGTAATACCACTGAGGAGAGAACTGCCAATCTGACCGCCTATGAAGCCAAGATCCCGGGGATTACAGCCGCAGTTGAAGAGCTTAAGGGCGCCGGCCTGAATCAAGCGGAACTTGCAGGAATTCAGAAGCTGGAGGGGGAGTGGGACAATTATCTGACGGTGCTGAAGCAGGCTTTTGCCTTGGCCAAGGAAGGGAACTTCCCGCAAGCGCAAAAGTCGTTCACAAGCCTCTCGCTTACGACTATTATCGATTCACAGCTGGTGTTCGAGACGATGCTGCATGATGAAATTACGAAGGAACAGAGCCAGGCGGCAACCCACCGCAGCTCCTCAATGATTACCAGCATGGGGGTTACGGGCTTATCCGTGGTACTGGCTCTGTTGATCGCATTCGTATTGTCCGCACGGATACTGAAGCCGGTGAAGGATATCAACAGGCAGCTCCAGGAGATTGCCGTCGGCGATGCCGACTTAACCCGCAAGCTTAGTGTGCAGACGAAGGATGAGATCGGTGAGCTGGCCAAGAATTTCAATAAAATGACCGATAATCTAGGAGCGATGATCACCCAGGTGAAGCTATCCGCGAACGGTCTGGCGGCTTCTTCAGTGAAGCTGACCTCGGATAGCGGAATGACCGCCGGAACTACCGAGAAGATCGCCGGAATTATGGGTGAGGTCGCAAGTGGTGCGGGCATGCAGATGAATGACCTGCAGACTAACATGAACACGATTATTGATATGTCGGACGGCATTCAGCTGATTGCAGCCAGTGTACAGGATATCTCGGAAGCTTCCTTGCGTTCTGCAGATTATGCGGTGGCTGGGGATCTATCCCTGCAATCTGCCGTCCGGCAGATGGATTCCATCAATGAATCCATTCAGTCGTTATCGCAGAAGGTGACGGGCTTCGTGAATCGTTCACAGGACATAAGCAGCATTGTCGGGGTGATCAAGGGGATTGCCTCCGAGACGAATATGCTGGCACTGAATGCAACCATAGAAGCGGCCCGGGCCGGAGAGCACGGCAGAGGATTTGCTGTGGTAGCCGATCAAGTGCGCAGACTGGCCGAGCAGTCCGCAGATTCCGCCAATCAGATTGCTGAAATGGCTACTGGAATCCAGGCCGATGCTGACCATGCAGTGAAGGTGATGAAGAATAGCATGAACGAAGTAATGGGCGGAACCCGGATCATAGAAGAGGCCGGGCAGTCTTTCAATGCCATCCGCCATTCGATCGATTCACTGGCGGGACAGGTTCAGGAGGTATCCGGTGCGGTAGAAGAAATCACGGCAGCGACGGAGGAGATTGTAGATTCCATCCGCACCGTTACGCATATCTCGGAGACCACTGCGGCAAGTACACAGCAAGTATCCGCCGCATCGCAAGAGCAGATGGCTTCAGTGGAACAGATCGCCTCTTCTGCCAGTGCGCTTAGCATGCTGGCGCAAGGGCTGCAAGGTTTGGTAGCACGTTTTAATGTATAATTAGACGAAGCCCCTACCCTGAACGAGAGGGAGGGGGCTTCGTCTTGCTTTTTCGCTACTTTTTCATATATTCCCGGTACAGCTCTTCCAAAGTATCGTAACGCTGAAGCTGCCGTCCGACCCGGTGATATTCCTCCAGATAGTCGTCCATTGCCAGGAGGAACCGGTCCTTGAACAGGTCCAGATAGTCCACATCAAAATACTGCATAAGATTGAACTTCCGCGTTCCCCGCGACTCGGTCATCTCATCCAGCAGACCCTGCGCTCCCATAGCGGCGTAAAAGGCGTAAGAGGCATCCTTACTTTCAACGCTGGAAATCACCTTGTTACGGTAGTTGCACCATAATTCCTCATACGTTCCCTTCAGATTATCATAGGTGGGCACAGGCTGTTCCACATATTGCTGATGCAGCGCTTTGTGAAGCTCAAGGATGCTATTCAGCAGGAAACGGGAAGTGTTTCTGATCTCATCCACATTTTTTGCTCGGATCACATTCCAGTAGTTCGTCTCGAAATCCCCCGGAAGATGCCGGAAGGACTTCACCTCCTCCAGATAACGCTTCAGCCCTCTCTGAAAATACGTATTATTCATTTGCGACAAAGCGTTCACCAGATTATACACCATTTCGGCTGATGCCAGCCTGACTGCCCCGATCTCCTCATGAAGATACGCATTCGCATACTCCTGCTTCGCCAGATCAATCCACTTCTTGGCCCGCTCCAGGCATTCGCTTCCAATGGGCTTCGCCAGTGCATCCTGCGCCCGCTGCTGATAGGCTCTCAGCTTCTCCATATATTCCGGCTTCGCGCAGTAGAGCACCAGCAGATCGGTCAGACTGGAGATCATCGGACTCTCAAGCGCCGCCTGATCTTCAATCCGGGTCTCCCAAGGCGTGCAGTAGATATCATATCCGACATCCCCGAGAATGAAGCAGGATGAGATGTCCCAGCCTTCATTATTGTTATTGATGATGATCAGATCGAGATCGCTTTTGTCATGGAAATCCCCGGTTCTGAAAGAGCCCGTAAGTCCGATCACTGCAATCTCTTCCGGAAAATCCCGTTTGGCCCGCTCGATCACCATGTTGATTAATTTTTCATTTTTGGATAATAGTTCTTGCCTGGTACTTTCGTTCATAGCTGATTCCTCCTGCGTTGTGGCTTGTTGTTGTATTCATTGTAAAAGGATCTGGAGTCCCCGGGTATACCGACTTCGGTTAGGATCATTCTCTCCCTGATGCAAAATCGACAAGCAATACAGGTTAGCGATACAATAGAAGCTAAATCATGAAGACCGAGGCAGAAACAAAGGAGGCATACCCATGACGAATCGGGTAGTAAGCAATATTACAGAGCTGATCGGCGGCACGCCGGTTGTGCGCTTGAACCGGGTAACGGGATCTGCGGATGCGGAGCTGTATGTGAAGCTGGAGATGTTCAATCCCAGCGGCAGCGTCAAGGACCGGGCGGCCTATAATCTGATTCTCCAGGCGGAGCTGGACGGGCGGCTGCAGCCGGGCGGGACGATTATTGAGCCGACCAGCGGAAATACTGGAATTGGACTGGCGATGAACGCGGCAGCGAAGGGATATAAGGCTATCCTGATCATGCCGGATAATATGACGAAGGAACGGATCAATATCCTGAAGGCTTATGGGGCGGAAGTGGTGCTGACTCCGGCGGCGGAGCGCATGCCCGGCGCGATTGCTAAGGCGGTGGAGCTGGGACGGGAGATCCCCGGCAGCTTCATTCCGCAGCAGTTCGAGAATCAGGCGAACCCGGATATTCACCGCACCACCACCGCGCCGGAAATTCTGGAACAGATGGAAGGGCGGCTGGATGTCTTCGTTGCCACTTCCGGGACGGGCGGCACTATTACCGGAACCGGGGAGGCGCTGCGCGCACGACTGCCGGCGCTGCGCGTGGTTGTCGTGGAGCCGCAGGGTTCGCCGGTGCTGTCCGGCGGCCAGCCCGGGCCGCATAAGCTGGTGGGAACCAGCCCCGGCTTCGTGCCGGCGATTCTGAATACCGGCATCTACGATGAGATTGTGCAGGTATCCGATGAGGATGCCTTGGAGATGGTAAGAGAACTGGCCCGTACTGAGGGAATTCTGATCGGACCTTCCGGCGGAGCCGCAGTCTGGACGGCCTTGCAGGAGGCACGGCGCCTGGGACGGGGCAAGCGGGTGTTATGTATCGCGCCGGATACCGGGGAACGTTACCTCAGCATGGGGATTTTTGACTAAATCATATTGGAGGACCGCTATGAATCAAGCGAAGCGCAGTTTCAGGTACGGGGTAAGAGCGGCCGGAAGTCTTATTCTTACAGCAGCGATAGCCTCTAGTCTGACCGGGTGTGCCCGGACGAACAGCAATGATGCTACCAGCAGTGCAGCAGCTTCGGCAGGGCCGTCTGACGGCAGTCCATCACCAGCCGCACAGCCGACGGATAACCAGCCAAGTGCCGTTCCGGCAGCATCAGCGTCAGCTACGGCCTCCCAAGCCCCGGCTACCTTCCTTGACCCTGCCAAGCTGCAGCCAGTCTTCGGATTCGCTAGTGAGACCGGGAGTCATATTATCGTCACCAGGGAAGAGGAGGGAGCCGGAGAGCAGTTGAAGTCCCTGAACACTGCCATCGGGAACGGAGGTCAGGTGCTGGCTGTGAAGCTGGAGAAATGGCAGACGGGCAACGATAACAACAACGGACGGGAGCTGGCGAATAATATTCCGAATATGTCCGGTTATCTGTTCAAGGTAGAGGGTGACGCAGCGATGCGGGATGAGACCTATGTTCTGATTGATTCTGCGGTCTTTCCGCAGGCAGCGTTGCTGGAGCTTCAGCCCGCCGACCCGGCAGGCCCGCAGCTTGCAGCCGGTGATCCGCTTCGTAAGAGTATAGCAGCCGTCAAAGGGCGGAAGATCCAGGCCGCCTGGAAGCTGGCCGGCCTGGGACCGGACAGACAGCTCTATCTGGTGCAGTTCGTAAGACAAGATAAGGATATGCTATTTAGCCTGGTGCTGGAGGAAGACGGGAAGCTCAGCTTCAAGGACTATCCTGCGGAGATTACGGATAATGAATATTCAGTCTGGCGTGTCGATGACGGCGGAGAGGTGAACCCGCAGATGTTCTCCCTGCTGTTCGCGGCACATACAGCAGAGGGGCTACTGCTTGGGCTGAACTGGTGGGGAGCGGAGGGTGTGAACAGCTTTTTCCTGAAGCAGGCAGGCAATGGCTTCACAGAGCTTGCGATCGAATATGGCCGCTATACCTCTCCCTTGTGAGCAGGGCGAACGGACAGTAAGGCTCCCCGTCACTTCTGGGTGACGGAGGAGCCTTGTCTGCCTGTCGTATAGATCGTCAGGATAGGCCGGATCAGCATATATCCCAGCACCCCGCCGAATGTATTTAGAAGAAGGTCATCCACATCAAACGTTCCAATATAGAATACGGCTTGCGAGCATTCCAGCACGGCGCTTAACGCGAAGGACCACAGCAGGACACCGGTGAAGGAGCCGCTGCCTTTTCCATTCGGGTTGAGCAGCACCAGGAAGATGCCATAAGGAATGAATAAGGCGATATTCCCCAGGAAATTAACGACGGTGCTTGTGCTGATATGGTGATAGGTATTGGTTAAGGTGGCCAGCGGGACCAGATTTGCGCGTTGCAGACTGGCGGCAATATGGTCCGGGCTGTGCTGAAGCTGCTGCCATAGAAACGGGAGATTCATCGAACCGAATTTGAACAAAATAATTTTAAACAAAATATACACGTAGACGGTAAACAGTACCTGTAAACCGTACTTTGTCTGCTTGTGTGCCTTATTCATTTACATCACCGCTTTCTGTAGAATGTAATGTTATATGGCTTAGTTATTAAGGATAGACCGTCATAATCACACCGTTCATGTTATCGCCGGAGAACTCAATATGCTTGGCGTCAGGGGTGGGAACAGGAGTGTTCCCGTTAATTTCGATATAGGAAATCTGATATTCGACTCCGTTAACGGTAGTGGCAATCGACTTCTGCCCCTTAAGGAATTCAAGATATTCTTCCAGCGTGAAGTTCTTGTCGCGCATAATCACACTGTGCGGAAGTCCTACATATCTGAAATGCCAGGGCTCATACTTGATGCCGGTGATATCTGTTTTATCCTCAGGATAGCGCAGAATAAAGCCGTAATCCCATGCATGCTCCCGCAGCCATTGTCCTTCAGGGGCGCGGCTCATGGCCATTTGGGAGGAGCCGATGTCAAGCGACAAGCCCAGGTTATGCTCGCTGTATCCGGGCGGAAGAGCATAATCTGCTCCTTTTTCCTCATATAACTGCTTCTGCTTCTCATTGTCCCGGTAACCGCTGCTGATCAGGAAGCTGTTGATGTCATCCCCGGCTGCGGCATGTACCATCTTGGTGAATTTCTCTGCCACTTGCCTCGAGAGCAGCGTTTTGTGATCCAGCAGCAGGTAGCCGGAAGTCAGCTCCTCATAGTCGGTAAGCCTTACAATATCTGCGCTGACCCCCGAGGGCTGAACGGGATAATCCTTGTTGACCAGTAGCAGGTTCCCCTGATAGATCTGGCCCTTCGGGATCACGGTCAGAGTCTTCGAGCCATTATCATTATCTGCCGAGACTCGTATTGTCTTAATATTCAGGTCTGCCGTGGCATCCTCTTTATCCCTGGACAGCCACTCATAACCGATCAGCAGGGCAATCACAATTACCACTAACCATTTCTTCATGTTCTCGTCCTCCTTGTTTCAATGACTTAAGCATAGAGTAGCGTGTTTAAATAGAAGTGGGGAAAAGATAAAGTTTTTCTTAAAATAGCTTGAAATATTCCCGCTTGAAATGTAAATGCAAAAAAACCGTCCTTCTAAAAGGACGGCAACACTGCACCTATCGACGGAGCAGACTACTCGATCACACCCGGCAGACGGACCTCGAAGAGTGTGCGGATCGTGTCACTCTGTACGGAGATCGTCCCCTGATGCTGCTCGACGATATTTTTGGCAATGAACAGGCCCAGCCCGGTGCTGCTCTCCTGATGGGTCCGTGCCCGGTCGCCCGTATAGAACATATCGAACAGAAAAGGCAGGTCCTCCGCCGGGATCATATCCCCGTAGTTCATGACCTGGACAACGATGGTCTCACCCTCCGGGTAGCAGTGGACATCGACATAACGGCCGTCTTTGCCGTAACGCACCGCATTGGTCAGCAGGTTCTCGAACACCCGGGCCAGCAGCTCCCCGTCTCCGGTAATTTTGAGCTGCGGAGTGACCTGGGTGCGGGCGCTCAGCCCGTTGTTCTCCAGCAGAGGATATAATTCCTCGTTCAGCTGGACCAGCAGCTCGCTCAGATCAAGGGGGCGCTGCTCCACGGTAAGCATGCCGTAGTTCATCCGGGTAATCTCGAACAGCTCGTCGATCAGCTTTTCCAGCCGCTGTGATTTGGTGTAGGCAATCGTGGTGTAATGTCTGGCTTGTTCCGCGGTTAACTCCCCGTCCTTCAGCACCAGATCCAGGTAGCCGAGTACAGAGGTCAGCGGAGTCCGCAGATCATGAGCCAGATTCAGCACCAGCTTGTCCTTACTGTTCTCCGCGAAATCGCCGCGTTCCACCGCTTCTTCCAGCTTATCCTTGGCCTGATTAAGGTCAGCAGCGATATCCTCGAACTCATCGTTAGAATGAATTTCGATCCGGCTTTTGAAATCCCCGTTGGCCAGCAGGCGGATATGGTGCGAGATTTCTTTGAAATAGCGGGCATACGGCTTGGTGAACAGGAAGAAGAACAGCAGCGCCAGCGGAATGAAGAAGATCAGGAAGAAATTAAGGTCGCCGAAATCGGCAATCAGATAACGGAAGCGGGTCAGCTTGTCTTCATACTTCACCTGAGAGGTATAATACATTTGCAGGCTTTTGTAGAGTACAAAGGTTATAACGCCGGAGCAGAACATGCTGAGTACCAGCAGTGATATCATTTTGAAGCGGAAGCTGCGGACAAGATTAGCCATTGAACGTGTACCCTACTCCCCAGATCGTTTTGATCCATGTATTTTTACTCTGGTCATCGCCCAGTTTTTTGCGCAGGGTGCGGATATGGACCATCACGGTGTTCCCGCCTTCATAATAAGCCTCACCCCAGATTTGCTGAAAAAGCTGTTCGGCGCTGAATACTTTCTTCGGGTAGCTGGCGAGCAAATACAGGATATCGAATTCCTTAGGCGTCAGCTCCACGGAATGTCCGTACAAGGTCACGGAACGGCGGTCCGGATCGACGATCAGCCCTCCGGATTCTACCACGGCCTTCTGCTCGGTAACCGGCTGGTTCAGCTTCATGGAACGTCTGAGCTGCGCATTCACTCTGGCGACCAGCTCCATGGGATTGAAGGGCTTGGTCATATAATCGTCGGCGCCGATGACAAGCCCGGTGATTTTATCCAGATCCGAAGTCTTCGCGCTCACAAAAATAATCGGCAGCCCATGCTGCTCCCGGATCTGCCGGGTCACCTCATACCCGTCCAGCCCGGGCATCATAATATCCAGAATCGCCAGGTCGATATGCCTGGACTGGATGACTTGCACCGCTGCCTGGCCGTTTGTAACCTTTATGGGGTGATAGCCTTCTTTTTCCAAATGCAGTCCGATCAGATCGGCAATCTCAGGATCATCGTCGGCGATAAGAATCGTAATCCGTTTCATTTCATTATCTCTCCTAATAGTGTCAGCATAAATGTATACTTGATTGCATGTCATTCCTAGTGTACCCTATCGGATATGGTTTCGCTAACTGTTATGATAGGACGATGGGAGCTATGAAAGGAATGGATTAACTTTTAAATACTTAATTCTGTAACATATGCGGACGGGCATAGCCCTAAAGAGTCATGCCGGGGATCACCCGGAAATGGTAAAATAACGAACAGAAATTAGGGAGGGAACCGTGACGTATACCCGAATTAAAGTGCTTATCCTGCTGATTCCCACGGTTATGGTCGGTATCTGGGAATGGGTGAGACATCAGTTCCTGATGCCATACGTCTCTATGGACACGGGCAACTTCTTAACACCTGTATTGGTATTTCTCTTCAGTATTATGCTGCTGCTGCCGCTTTTTCGCCTCATGGAGCGCAATCAGCGGGAGCTGGAGCAGGAACGGGCGGCCACCGGAGCGATGGAAGCACGGGAGGCGCTGGCCAAAGAGCTGCATGACGGAATGGCCCAGTCCCTGTTCCTTCTCTCCGTACGGATAGACCGGCTGGAGCATAACCGCAAGGACGGCGGGATCAGCGCGGACAGTGTGGATCAGATCAAGAAGACCGTTCACGAGGTTAACCGTTATGTACGGCAGGCTATTGCCAATCTGAAGGTGCCGGTGAGCGGCGCAGAGAGCTTCTCACTGGAGCGTTCTATCCATGAGCAGCTGGCAGCCATAGCCGGAGAAGTCATGATCGAGGTATCCCTGGACTGGCATCTGGAAGAGCAGGCACTGACACCGGCCGAACAGGCAGAGCTGTTGTCCTGCATACGTGAAGCGATTATCAACGTGCGTAAGCACACACGTGCGGGCAGGGTGTCCGTATCGGGCCAAGGAAATGAGCACGGCTGGCGTGTAACCATTGCAGATGACGGCGCGGGAATTGAGCATGATGATCCTTTTGCAGTGAGCGGCAGCTATGGCCTGCAGATTATGAGGGAACGGTCCCGCAGTATGGGTTGGGCGCTTCAACTTCACTCAGGAGCGGAAGGAACAACTGTAGCAATTGTAAAAGGAGGTGCGCAGGATGGAACGCTGCCGGGTACTAATCGTCGATGACCATGCACATGCCCGCGAGGCAATGAGCGAGATACTGGCGCTGGATGAACGGTTTGAAGTGATTGGTGCGGTGGCCAGCGGAGCGGAGGCGATCGTCTGGACCGGGCAATGGATGCCGGATCTCATTCTGATCGATATCGAGATGCCGGGAATGGATGGTCTGGAGACCACGCGGCGCATTAAGCTGGAATATCCGTATGTCCGGATTGTCATCGTCACCGTGTCGGATGAGATCTCTTATCTGTTCGAGGCGCTTAAGCAGGGGGCGCAGGGGTACCTCCTGAAGAACCTGGCCCCGTCTACCTGGATCGAATATCTGCTGGCGATTGTAAGCGAAGAGGTGCCGCTTAGCCGGGAGTTGGCGTTCCAGATTCTGAAGGAGTTCGCGCTCACCTCCGTCAAGGAGGAGCGGGAGGCATTAACGGCGCGGGAGAAGGAGATACTGGGCTGTGTATCCTCCGGGTCCACCAATAAGGAGATTGCCGCCACCCTCGGGATTTCCGAGCATACGGTCAAGAATCACCTGAAGAACATCCTGCAGAAGCTTCAGCTTCAGAACCGCACGCAGCTCACAAGGTACGCCCTGGAGCAGGGACTTGCTTCGCGGGAGCGGGATTTTCCGGGGAAGAGATAGACATACACAAGAGAGAAGGGGAGATTCCATTGAATAGAATATTTCGCAAAATAGCAGCACTGGCCGCACCGGCAGCCGCCGCATTACTGTTGTTCGCCGCCGTGGCGAGCGCCCACGTAACCGTTAGTCCAGCAGAGTCCAGCACGGGGGCCTGGGAGACATATACCCTGAAGGTACCATCTGAGAAAGAAAGCCCCACCGTCCAGGTGGATCTGCGGATTCCGGCAGGCGCGGAATTCAAGCAATACGAAGCCACTCCCGGGTGGGAGGTAACCGTGGACGGGAATAAAGTGAGCTGGATTGCCAAGGACGGCGGCATTCAGGCCGGACAGTTCCAGCGCTTCTACTTCACAGCCAAGAACCCCGACTCCGCAGGCAATATCGCCTGGGATGCGTATCAGCACTATGCCGATGGCAGCCTCGTGCAATGGTCCGGCGAACCCGGTTCGGAATCCCCGCATTCCATCACCGCCATCGCTGAAGCCTCCGGCAGCGCCGATGGCGGTCACGGCCACGGTGCCGCAGATATGTCCGGCAACGGCACCATGACCATGGACGAGCATCAGGCCATTGTGGAGAAGGAAGGCGCCAGCACCGGCACCTCGCCGATGCTCTACATTACCCTCGGCATCTCCCTGGTCTCCTTCCTGCTGGCAGCGATAGCTCTGCTTCGGGGGAAACAGGAGTAGGCTGGAATGATTTGTATTGTATGGAGAGACCCCCGCAGCAAATGTGAAATCACATCTGCTGCGGGGGTGTTTGTTTTTGTATGGGTGCGAGAAGCTGGCCCGGACTATTGTCTGTTGCACAGGATGCGAGCAATTGTGAATGGATAGAGGAGCTAACTATATACCAATTCCAGCAACTTTTATTATAATTACATATACTGGGCTCTAATACATAAAAATTCGCCTTAAGTTAAGCTTGAATCTATCCGCAATAGGAGGAATCGTTTATGTTTGATGATATTGATTTTTCACCGGGTATAATTACTTATAATGAAACGAGGGACTTGGATCAAGAGGATATATTTCAAGTCAGTTATTTCGAAGGGAAATATACTCTTGATGTTGGTTGGTATAGAAATGAGTTCGCGGTATATGTAATTAAAGCTTTCGATCGGGAGAATCCAATGTTAGAAAAGCGTTGTACAGAAGTGGATATGCTACATGAACTGGTTCAGGAATGCTCCGTATATGTTGGAGATATTCTAAGCCGCTAATTCAGTTAGGTTTATTACTTAAAATTCTACCATAAAGGAGCCCCCCCAAAAATGTCCCTATCCCGACAACAACTAATCGCACTCGTAACCAACATTGTGAACGCCGAAGGAACAGAGGCCGAGCTGGATGAGTGGCTGGAGGTCGTAGCGAGCAATGTAGCTCATCCCGGCGTGAGTGATCTGATTTTCTGGAATGAGCCGGAGCTGACACCGGAGGAGATTGTAGATGCTGCGCTGGGTTATCAGCCGATTGTGCTGCCGCCCCCAATAGAGAACTAGCACTGGAACTGCCTTGCGATTGCTGATCGTGAGGTTTTTTCATAATATGGAACACCCAAATCCCCAATTTCGTCAAGTGTGAAAATGGTGCGCTAATTGCTGACAAAATTCCCGCAGAATCAACCGTTTTCTCTCACAGCACGGGCGAAATCCGCTCTATAATGGAAGCGTTACCAAAGTATGCTTGGGGAGGTAAGGATCATGAGTCGAAAACGTATCCGTAGACTAGGAATACTCGTCCTGCTGACAGCGATGTCAGGCTCTTTGTTTAACGTTGCTCCCGCTGTAACCCATGCCGCAGCCAGTGAAGACTACAGCTGGAACAGTGTGGTTACCGGTGCGGGCGGCGGTTTTGTGCCGGGGATTATTTTCAACCAGACGGAACCGAATCTGATCTATGCGCGGACGGATATTGGCGGGGCTTACCGCTGGAATGAGGCGGACGGTAGCTGGATTCCGCTGAATGACTCGGTCGGCTGGGTGGACTGGAACAAGAACGGCGTAGACGCGCTGGCTACCGATCCGGTTGATCCGAATAAGGTGTATATGGCAACCGGGACGTACACGAATTCCTGGGATGGCAATGGTCAAATTATGCGTTCCAGCGACCGTGGGGATACCTGGCAGTCTACGGCGCTTCCCTTCAAGGTTGGCGGTAATATGCCTGGACGTTCAGCCGGGGAACGGCTGGTGATTGACCCGAATAAGAACAGCATTCTGTTCTTTGGGGCGCGTAGCGGGAACGGTCTGTGGAAGAGTGTGGACTCCGGCGTGACCTGGTCTAAGGTTACCTCCTTCACTAACGTAGGGACGTATGTCCAGAATCCGGCGAATGAGTATCAGAGTGATATCGTGGGCTTGTCCTGGATTACTTTTGATAAAAGCACGGGCTCTGCCGGACAAGCTACCCAGACCATCTATGTCGGCGTCGCGGATACCGCCAAAAGTGTGTTCCGCAGTACAGATGGAGGAGCAACCTGGTCGGCGCTGCCGGGTCAGCCGGTAGGCCTGCTTCCGCATCATGGGGAGCTGTCGGCAACCGGCGATCTGTACCTTACCTACAGTGACGGGGTCGGGCCGTATGACGGACGCAAGGGTGAAGTCTGGAAGTATAACACAACCAGCGGCGTCTGGAAAAATATCAGCCCGTCGACCGGAGCTGACAACTTCTACGGCTTCGGGGGACTTGCGCTGGATGCCCAGCATCCGAATACGCTTATGGTCGCCAGCCTCAATGCCTGGTGGCCGGACGAGGTGATCTTCCGCAGTAAGGATGGCGGAGAGACCTGGAGCCGGATCTGGGATTGGGGCTTCTATCCGGAGCGCAACTACAAGTTCGAGATGGATATCACAGCGGCGCCGTGGCTTAATCTTGGGCTGACTTCGAGCTCACTTGATCCTGCACCGAAGATGGGCTGGATGATGGGGGACCTTGAGATTGACCCGTTCAACTCGGACCGGATGATGTACGGCACGGGTGCTACGATCTACGGTACGAATAACCTCGGAGCCTGGGACACCGGCGGCAAGGTCAACATATCCGTGATGGCCAAAGGGGTAGAAGAGACCGCAGTGCTCGGGCTGATCAGCCCGCCGGCGGGTGCCCACCTGATTACTGCACTTGGTGATGTGTCCGGCTTCCGGTATGAGGATCTGACAGCGGCACCCGTCAAGTTCCAGACCAGCCCTTCCTGGGCCAGCACGAACAGCATCGATTATGCAGAGCTGGACCCGGCCTATGTCGTCCGTGTCGGCGGTGTGGACAAAGAGAAATATCCGAACAGCAAGTCAATCGGGATCTCGAATGACAACGGCAAGAACTGGTATATGCCCAATGCGGAACCCTCGAACGGAGGGACAACCACGGTTGGGCAAGGCCAGGTAGCTGTATCTGCGAGCGGCAATGCGCTTTTATGGAGTACGTCAGACATCGGGGTCTATTATTCCAAAACAGGCGGCAACTCCTGGACGGCGAGCAGCGGAATCCCCGCCGGAGCGAAGATAGCATCCGACCGGGTGAATCCGAATAAATTCTATGGTTTCTATGAGGGCAAGCTCTATGTCAGTACGAATAGCGGAGCCACCTTCACAGCTACGGCGGCGACTGGCTTGCCAGCCAATAACGTGAACGGCCTGCAGCCGAGCCAAGCGCAAGTGAGCCTGAAGGCCATGCCGGGCGTGGAAGGCGATATCTGGTTTGCCGGAGGACATCCGCAGGATAAGTATGGCATATGGCATTCTACCAACTCAGGTGCCAGCTTCACGAAGCTGAGCAATGTGGAAGAAGCGGACCTGATCGGGTTCGGTAAGGCTGCGCCGGGTGAGAATTACATGGCACTCTATACGGTAGCCCAGATTGATGGTGTTAGAGGAGTCTTCCGTTCGGATGACGCCGGAGCCAGCTGGGTGCGGATTAATGATGATAATCATCAGTATGCCAGAATTAATATGGCGATTACCGGAGATCCGCGCGTCTATGGCCGTGTCTATCTCGGAACCAATGGCCGCGGGACTTTATATGCTGATCCGGTGAACCCTCCGGCAGCAGGCTCCGTCATTACGCCGGTCACTGCCAGCTTCGATAAGAAGACGGGGAATCAGAGCGACGTTGAAGTGGCAATGACCCTGAACGGAAATACTCTGGATTCCATAACCAATGGAGCAACTGCACTAACTGCTGGCACGGATTATACAGTCAGCGGTTCAACGGTAACGATTCATAAGGCTTATCTGGCAGCACAGCCCATCGGAGCAACAACCCTAACCTTCCATTTCAGTGCCGGAGCTGCGAAGACCTTAACGGTTACGGTGGCAGATACGACATCAACGGCTAATGATTCAACCCTCACACCAGTCACTGCCAGCTTCGACAAGAAGACGGGTAATCAGAGCGACATCGAAATAGCGATGACCTTGAACGGGAATACTTTAACTTCTATTAAAAACGGCCCGGCAGTATTAACCGCCGGAACGGATTATACAGTGAGCGGATCGGTTGTAACGATCCGCAAGGCCTATCTGGCAGCACAGGCTGTGGGAACAACCACGCTGAGCTTCCAGTTCAGTGCAGGCGCACCGCAGAGCCTGGCGGTCATGGTGACAGATACGACAACGCCGGTGGACGGCGGTCTGAAGGTCCAGATGTTCAATAGCAGCACCGCTAATGCTGTCAATGCCCTCAGCCCGCGGATCAAGCTGGTGAATACCGGTACTGCTGCGGTCTCCCTCGCTGATGTGAAGCTCAGATATTATTACACCAGTGATGGCGAGCAAGCCCAGAATTTCTTCTGTGACTGGTCCCAGGTAGGGAGCGCCAATGTGACAGGGACGTTCGTGAAGCTGCCAGCAGCCTTGAGCGGCGCGGACCATTACCTGGAGCTGGGCTTCACAGCAGCAGCAGGCTCGCTTGCTCCGGGAGCCAGTATCGATATTCAGATGCGGGCCTCCAAGGCAGATTGGAGCAATTACTCCCAGACCGGCGATTATTCCTTCAATCCAGCGGGCACAGCTCCTGCGGATTGGGCCAAGCTGCCGGCTTACATCTCCGGCAGTCTGGTATGGGGGATTGAGCCTTTGTAGAATGAACGGCAGCCCATGCACAATTGCATGGGCTGCCAGTTTTTAGTCTAGGGCATTGAACACATATAAACCTCTATCGTTGATCAGTACATCAACAATAGAGGTTTATATTGTTACCACTATACCCATGTTAGTCTCAGACTCCTTATCCTATCCTTTGTTCTCAGCCGGGTAGAAATGGTCCGAGGCGGCAGTATATTTGCCTATCCTGCACATTCAAACTGATCTCAACTGATCCGCTTACCACGATAGGATGGGATTGTGAAGCCAGTGAGCTTTAAGAAGCTCATACCGTTTCGTGTAGGGACTCACTTAAGGCGGGAATGTCAGGATCAAAGATATAGTCTCAGTCACAAGGTGGAGCGCTGCTTAAGATTAGCTGCCGGAGATTCTGTCCTGGCTAACGTTCTTCCTGCAGTGTCTGTTTCCTTGAGCTGATACCTGAATTATACCGTCCGAACGGAGAATAGTAAAAAGCCGAAATTTTTAAATTTGCACTTTCTAATTGGGAAAAGGTATTGTAAGCGCTATTATTCTACGTTTTCCTTAGAATCTGCTGAATTCAAATCCCACTGCCTTTACTGTATAATGAAAAGGATGGTTTCAATGCTGCGTAGACTCCGGCAGCTTTGCCTGGAGGGAAAGGATACGGAAATGAGCTTGTATGGAGTGAAGCTTGAGGAACTCGGCAGCGGGCTGCTGAAATCCTTTTTGGAGGATAATTATATATGTGCGGGTTATCCCGGTACGGGTGATCTGGAGCAGCATAGCAGAGAAGAGATCAGCAGCAAGCTGGCTGCCGCAGGCTATCACGGGCATGAGCTGGAGGTCGCAACTCATACCCTGGATATCTTCGTCAATGCGATGCAGGATGGGGATTATGTGCTGATCGCCGATGAAGAGTGGGTGTATCTCGGGGACCTTGGCGATTACTTCTATGATACCCGGCACAGCGGCACTGAGGATAGTACAGCCCACCGGCGCGGTGTCACCTGGCTGAAGAGTCTGCCTTTTGCTGCGGTTAATCTGGCTGCAGCAGAGCTGCTTGCTTCTGACAGCAGAATAACTGCTTATTCAGGAGTGCTGCCCGCAGCCCGAATCGATCTGTGGCTGGGGAATCAGGCAGGGGATGGCGGGAGTGCCGCCGGGGCCTGCTGCGTTCAGGTGGATGAAGCTACAGTAGCGCAGGCGCTAGCTATCCTGAAGGCGGCTCTATACAGCACGGATGTGGAGCGGCAAGAGCGTGCGGCTGTGGCGATTTTGCAGTATGCGCGGTGAGTACGGATTAGGAATACGTCAGGATGATATAGATAAGGGTCTTTCGGCAGATTAGCCGGAAGACCCTTTTTATTAGATAAATTCAACAAACTCATTAACCGGCTTGCGGTAGCCGCGCGGTCTGATCTTGTGCTGGTTATCCTTGCCGATCGTAATCAGCATCACCGGAACCATATGGTCGCCGAGACCGAGTGTAGCCTTCACTGCCTCCGGATCGAAGCCGATCATCGGGCAGGTATCCCAGCCCTTATCCTTGGCAATCAGCATGAATTGCATCGCCGACAGAGAAGCATTGCGGATCGCTTCATCCCGCTGGAACGCATCATTCCCGGTATAAGCATCGTTGATGGATTGAATGGTTTGCTCGTAAGCATCCTCGCTCATCGCTCCCAGCAGCTTAAGCCCGCTATAGATTTCAGGAGCCTGCAGATAGGCATTCTTGTCACCCAGTACCACAATAACAGCCGATGCGGTGTGGATCTTGTATTGACCATACGCGTCCTTGCGGATGGCTTCCTTCACGCTGTCATCGCTGATCACCTTGTAATGGGCGTGCTGAAGATTATAAGCTGAGGGAGCCAAACGGGCCAGGGAGAACATCTCTTCGAGCTCACTCTGCGGGATGGTAACACCTTCCACGAAATTATTAGCCGATCTGCGGGATTGCACCAATTCGGAAAAAGTACTCATAAATCATTACCTCCATCTAATTATGTATGCTGCTTAGTTAAAATTAATTGCTAATATTAATTAATAAACTTACATTAAGTTACTTGCTTAAGATATCACGACTCTTTGCATACGTCAATGAGCAAATACATAATAATTTGTAAATTTAACCTGATTAAATAACTGAGTTCGATAAAATCGATAAGGAAGTGATAATAATCACAAAAATAGGTTGAAAAGACAAAAAGATTGTGACAATAATAACAAATAGAGTGTTATAATAGTCACATAGTTTCACTTGGATGTCATTATGCAAGAATACGATTTGTAAAAGGAGACTTCGATATGTCAGAAACCGTTACCCAAAATCTTCCTGAACAAGAAATACCAGAAGCTGCCCTTCCCAAAGAGGATGTGCTGAAAGAGCTTTTGAAGCCGGAGGTTCAGCAATCTCTGATGGCACTGGTCGAGCAGTTGCCGCAGATCACACAAATGGTCAGTGTATTGTCCAAATCACTAGATTTTGTGCAGTCGGTTGCCACGGATGAAGTACTTAAGAATGATACAGTCGGTGCGATCAAGGAAATGGCGGGTCCTGTGGTGGGCACTGCCAAGAATCTGGCGGCTACTGTCATTGAAGCGAAAGACCGCGCGGATGCAAGCAGTGAAACCATCAGCCTGTTCGGCATGATGAAGATGATCAAGGACCCGCAGGTGCAGAAGGCTCTCCGGTTCATGAATGCTTATCTACAGGTCAGCGGTGAACGTCAATCGGGCAAATAAGCCCGTAATACTTAATGATGGAGGAATGATCATGTCAAAACATATAGTGATTCTAGGTGCAGGCTACGGCGGCTTGCTAAGTGCCTTAACCGTTCGTAAATATATGAGCAAAGCGGAAGCCAAAATTACGGTAGTCAATCAGTATCCGACTCACCAGATTATTACGGAATTGCACCGGCTTGCAGCGGGCAGTGCGTCTGAACAGGCGGTTGCCATGCCGCTGGCGAAGCTGTTCGCCGGTAAAGATATTGATCTGAAAATCGCCAAGGTCAATTCGTTCTCCGCAGAGAACAAGCAGATTATTCTCTCGGACGGCGTCATGCTGACTTATGATGCTCTCGTTGTCGGTCTGGGCAGCACGACAGCATACTTTGGTATTCCGGGACTTGAAGAGTACAGCATGGTGCTGAAATCAGCAGCAGATGCGCTCCGGATTCGCCGGCATATTGAAGACCGGATTCGTGACTATTCCAAAACCCGCAACGCAGCAGATGCTACGATTCTGATCGGAGGCGGCGGATTGACCGGGGTAGAGCTGGTAGGCGAAATCGCCGACATTCTGCCCAAGCTGACGAAGCAATATGGAGTGAATCCTGCTGAGATCAAGCTTCTGCTCGTTGAAGCGGGTCCGAAGATTCTCCCCGTCCTGCCGGATCATCTGATTGAGCGCGCTACAGCCAGTCTGGAGAAGCGCGGGGTGCAGTTCCTGACCGGTCTTCCGGTTACGAAGGTGGCCGACAATACGATTGATCTGAAGGATGGGCAGCAGATTGTGGCGAACACCTTCGTCTGGACCGGCGGGGTACAGGGCAATCCGCTGGTTGGCGAATCTGGTCTTGAAGTCAACCGCGGCCGGGCCACGGTGAATGAGTTCCTGCAGTCCACTTCGCACCCTAATGTATTTGTAGCCGGAGACAGCGCTGTTGTCTTTGCACCGGATGGCCGTCCTTATCCGCCGACGGCACAGATCGCCTGGCAGATGGGTGAGCTGATCGGCTACAATCTGTTCGCTCATCTTAATGATAAACCGCAGGAAGCCTTCAGCCCGGTCAATTCCGGCACACTCGCCAGCCTAGGACGCAAAGACGGGGTAGCCATTGTCGGCGGTAACTCCACTCCGCTGAAGGGGCTGCCGGCTACACTGATGAAGGAAGCCAGCAATATCCGTTACTTGACTCATATCCATGGCTTGTTCAGTCTGGCCTATTAATCTCTTATCCTAAGATCCCCCTAGGGCTGTCATATGGCAGTCTTAGGGGGTTTTCTGATTTAAAATAAGGAATAATTTTCAATTAAAACGTGTCCGCAGGAAAATCTATTTGCTATAATGATCATGTTTACATAATACAGATATTTTCATAGGAGGATTTCAGGCATGCCATTTCAAAAGAACGATATCATCCTGTTCCAGGGGGATAGCATCACGGATTGTGGACGCAATTACGCCGATGCCTCTTCGCTGGGTGTAGGTTACGCGCTGATGGCGGGCGCCCGGCTTGGCCTTCAGTATGCAGAGAAGAATCTTACGTTCCTGAACCGCGGAGTCAGCGGCAACCGGGCGGTCGACCTGCAGGAGCGCTGGGAGAGGGATTGTCTTGGGCTGAAGCCAACCTGGGTATCTATTTATATTGGAATAAATGATACCTGGCGGTGGTATGATTCCGGGCAGGAGACTACAGCGGCTGAATTCGAGTCGTCCTACCGTGATCTGATTGAACGGACCAAGCAGCATCTGGATGCCAAGCTGGTGCTGGTAGAGCCGTTCGTATTGCCGGTGCCGGTAGACCGCAAGGGCTGGCGTCAGGACTTGGACCCCAAAATTCACGTAGTTCGTGAGCTGGCCCGTGAATACGGCGCTGTACTCGTGCCGTTGGATGGTCTGTTCGCAGCGGCATCCGTCAAGGCTGAACCTGCCTACTGGGCGGCGGATGGCGTGCACCCTTCGCCTGCGGGACATGCCTTAATCGCCGATGCCTGGATGAAGGCCGTAGGTGCAATAAGCTAAAGTGGAGTTCAGCGGGAGATTGAGCCGCGCAATTATTGCCTATTGAGATCACCGTACTCACCGGTTCCAGCGTCTGCGGGGGCCGGTTTTTTGACGTCTGCCTGACAGACGCCTTGCTGCTGAACGGCAGGAAGGAGGCGTTCATTTCACTCTGCGTAGTAAGACTGTTATACTTAGAAGATACATAAGATTTGGAGGTGGAACCCATTAGGCGGTTGCTGCTGATTCTGCCTGCCCTTCTGGTTGTTCTATTACAGAGAGGGCTCCTTTTGAATCCAAGAGATTCAGTGATGAGGAGTTCATCCAGACGATGGCTGCGGCCGTGAATTCAAGCAAGCGTATTGCCGGCGAACTGGATTATGATGCAGATTTCCGCATGAAGCTGGTCTACGATGACGGCTATACAGAAGATTACATTCTGGGTCTGGGCCGGGAGGAAGGGAACAGCGGACTTCTGCTGTCTGCTGAGCGCAGCGGGACGGGGTATACCGTATCCGCCAGTAATGCCGACAAGCTGCACAAGCTGATCTTCAACGGAGGAGGACTGGTCTGTTCCTTCTCCTCTGGCAGGGCGGAGCTGGAGCGGGCAATTCCGGCTGCTTCTTACTGATGAACAGGGCGAGGCCATCGGAACGTTTGCGCTGAGCCGGCATTTCACCGGAGAGCTGCGGTTCGGCGATCTGTTCCAGATTCAGTTCGTGGATTACAACGGGGACGGCAATCCCGACTTTACAATAGGCCAATATGGTTCGGGCCACGGTTCAGTATTCAAGCTGAAGCAATATATTAATTCGCTTGGGAAGCAGGTGGAGACAACCTATCGCTGGGATGGATCTGCTTTTCAGGAGGCTGCCAAGTAGAGACGCTGGAACCATTAGGTGCCGGGCTGCACAGGATGAAGAATCGGGGAGCTTTCGAATACGAGAGGATAGTGGATAGAATGACGAGCGAGACGCTCCAGGATATGCAAGGACTGAAAGCGGCGGGTGCAGTGGTAGGCCACACCATCGCGGAGATGAAGAAAAGTGTAGTTCCCGGAATGACGACTGCGGAGCTGGATGAAGTGGGTGCGAAGATTCTGAACCATTTTGGCGCAAAATCTGCTCCAAAGGTAACCTACAACTTCCCTGGAACGACCTGTATCAGTGTGAATGAAGAGGTGGCGCATGGAATTCCGGGACAACGCGTCATTCAGGCCGGAGATCTGATCAATATTGATGTCTCTGCCGAGCTGAACGGTTATTTTGGCGATGCCGGGGTATCGTTTCAGCTGCCTCCTTATAATGAGAAGCTGGTTCACCTCTGCCGGAGTACGGAAGAGACTATGATGAGCGTGATTAATCATCTCCGGGCGGGTATGAAGGTTAACGAGATCGGCCGGGTTATGGAGTCGGAAGCACGGAAGCGCGGCTATAAAGTAGTGCGTAACCTGTGCAGCCACGGCATCGGCAAAGCGTTGCATGAGAAGCCGTTTGAGATTCTGCCCTTCTATAATCCGCGTGTGACGACCGTGCTCAAAGAAGGCCAGGTCATTACCATCGAGCCGTTTCTGTCCACAGGCACTGATTTTGTAGAGCAGCAGCCGGATGGTTGGACGCTCAGCGTTGCCGACAACAGCCGTGTGGCCCAGTTTGAGCATACCATTGTGGTCACCAAGGGCAAGCCGATTATTCTAACCAGTGCGTGAAGATATATAGGAATATTTAACAGTTGTAATGTATGCATTACGCAAGAAACCCTCATACTAAAGATGATGTTATGATATGGGATGCAAGAATCTTTTTCCAAAATCGGAGGGTTCATTAAAGTGGATAATGTACCGCAAGTCAGTCATGCCTTTATGACATTTATGAAGGAAGCGCCGGAGCAGCAGAAGGCCCTTGGCGAAATTGTGAAGAAACTGGATGCCGCAAGCAGTCTGGATGCCAAAACCGAGGAGATTGCCTATATTTCCGTACTCGCGGCGGTTAGGCTGGAGAGCGGGCTTCCCTTCCATGTCAAGCATGCCAAAGCGCTCGGCGCAACCCGTGACGAGATTATCAGCGCAGTGCTGCTGCCTCTTCCGGCGGTAGGCAATGTGGTGATTCAGGCCCTGCCGGTGGCATTGCAGGCTTATGACAGTGAATAGTGTTCTGTTGTCTGCAAACTCCCCGCGGGATTGACAATTGCTCGAAATGTAACTATTATAGTTGCATCTGGCGGAAGTTTTCCGGCCAGTGTGAAGGAGTGATTGTTATGAACATTAGCACGCGGTTTGCGGTGGCTATTCATATTCTAACCTTAATCGACAGCAACAAAGACGGCAAAAGCACCTCCGAGTGGATCGCCGGCAGCGTGAATACGAACCCCGTAGTGATTCGCCGCCTAACGGGTATGCTTAATAAGGCAGGACTTGTGGAGGTACGTCCCGGTGTGGCTGGAGCGAAGCTTGCCCGCAGTGCAGCTGATATTACGCTGCTGCAGATTTACAAAGCGGTGAATGCGGTGGAAGAGGACTCCCTGTTCTCTGTCCATGAGCATCCGAACCCGGAGTGTCCGGTAGGCAAGAACATTGCAGGCGCTATTGTTCCAGTGTTCTCTCTTGCCCAGAAGGCGATGGAGAATGTGCTGCAGGAGGTCACCCTGGACCAGATTGTACATCAGATTCCTGTGGCTTGAGACTGGTTCTGATGCAAGTAAATTTAAGGAAACCTTCAGCCCCGTTTTATGTTTTTTTAAGGTTCGGGGAGTATAGTGAAGTTCTCCACCCCCCAGTGGAACCATTTGTGGAAGACCCCGCCGTGCCTCGGCAGGGTCTTTCTTTTTGCTGCCAGATATATTCATTCATTTTCATTAAACCTTTATGTGTTTTTCATCTGGCCTTAAGCTTCGCTCAGTATAGTAGACCCATGACCCCCTTACAATAGACTTTGGCCCTGCCGGTTACCGGCGGGGCCACTTTTTTGATTGATGAGCTGCTGGCTTGGTATTAACTTTACACGGCAATTTCTATCGTTTAGACTGACACATATGTGATAGGACTACAGGAATATAAGGAGTGATCTCATAATGATTCTTTTTCAGAACGGGGACCTCAGTGTCCGCAGGCTGGAACAGCAAGATGCGCCGCTGCTCGTAAGGTGGCTCTCGGACCCGGAGGTGCTGGAGTATTACGGGGGCCGTGACCTTCCGCATGATCAGGAGCTGGTGCAGACGACTTTTTATATTCATGAGGAAGAGGAGATTCATCGGGCAATTGTGCAGTTCAAAGGCAGGGACATAGGCTATATCCAGTTCTATCCTGTCGGAAGGGAAGAGCTAATAGAGTACGGTTACGCAGAGTATATGGGAAAAGTCTACGGTATGGATCAATTCATCGGTGAGCCGCAGAGCTGGAACCAGGGCATTGGTTCCTTATTAGTAGGCGGGATGGTGAAGCATCTGATTGAAGCGGAGCAGGCAGACCTGATTGTCATGGACCCGCAGTGCTGGAATCACCGGGCACTTAGAGTCTACGAGAAAAACGGGTTTATCCGCAGCAAGCTTTTACCGGAGCATGAACTACATGAAGGAGAATGGAGAGACTGTTGGCTCCTTACGTATAAGGCTGCGAATTAATCTAACATACATATAAGGAGATACTGTACATGAAGAATCAATATACCATTCTTGGAGCTGCTCTGATTCTGGGCCTGTGTCTGGTTGCCAGCAGCTTCGTAATCGGTGATCGGATTAGGGCGGGTTATGAGATGCAGCTGCTGACACCTGCCGGAGCGCAGAGTG
Organism: Paenibacillus sp. FSL H7-0350; assembly: GCF_038593195.1. NCBI lineage: Bacteria > Bacillati > Bacillota > Bacilli > Caryophanales > Paenibacillaceae > Paenibacillus > Paenibacillus sp. FSL H7-0350. The sequence goes on from NZ_CP151972.1 coordinate 71,526, forward strand.
GAACTCAAGCTGAGGAACATCCGTTATTGACACTTGCAGAGACTGCACAGTTCCTGCGTCTGAGTGAAGATCAGGTGAAGAACATTATGAAGGCGGAGAATGCAATGTTGCGCAATGACGGACCCTTCGAGGGGATGAAGCTCCCATATCTCAAGGTAGATAATGAGTTCCTGTTCAATAAGCAGCAGTTAACCGTCTGGGTTCTGGCTGCTTCACAGGAGCACAGGGTATACATGGGGGAGAAGCTGGCCGGGAATTAAGGATCGCAACAGAGTGGAGGAAGCGGCAGAATGAAATTTTTCACGATACCCTGGTATGAAGAAATGCAGGTGCGCGGGTTCATGGTCTTCCCGGAGACGGAGCAGGATTGGGTGGAGGATGTGGCCTGGCATGTGGCGGAAGGGATCAGCTATGAGGAGCGGGCCAAGGATTTTCTGGAATATATGAAAAAAGATCTGCTGAAATATCTTCCCGGGTACTTCCACGCCTCGATACATGACGGAACGATAAATTCCACCTATCCTGCGTCTGAGTTCAAGGAACGGGCCTTGCAGTGGGGCAGGGAATATGATGAACGGTTGCAAGCGCTTTTCAGGGAATACCGGAAAGGGTACGAAACCATTAAGAATGAACTCCCGGAGGGCGCCGTACAATTAGCCGAGAAGAGTCTGCATGATGCCAGAGTAATCTCCTATGCCATGCCTGCAGAAAATGTGCTTGAGATAATTCTGGACTGCGGCGGGGCGATGCATTACCAGTGTGAGATTAAGCTAACGTTCAGCGGTGTGAGCGGACTGCACTTGACGGAACCGCTTGAGAAGAAATATTGGCTGTATGACGAGATCTATGCCGCGGAGCAGGGGTTCGAGCTACGAGTTCTGATGGATTCCCCGCCAAGTGAACTAATAATTACTGCACAGGATGTATCGATAGAGATCTTTGGTGAACCTAAATAACGGAATGACTGCTTCGGAGTCTGGCCTGTTGGCTGGGCTTTTTTGTTGGACATGATCTGTATTGTAAAAGTAATTGACAAACATATAGAATGCTACTATTATTAAGTAAGTTAGTATGTAACGGAAATTGAAATTACCTTTGCATGGAGATGATAGTAACAGTTAACACTAACCGTTATTATGCACCGGAGATTGTATTTGAATTAGCATATATTCATTTCAGGAGGGATTCCTATGACAGCAACAGCTATATTACCGCAAGCACTGGAAATTGGACTTGTACAGATCCGCGTAAGTAATTTGGAGCGCTCGCTCAGCTTTTATCAGAATGTGATCGGACTGAAGATTCTGCGGCAGCAAGGGCGCACGGCAGAGCTGACGGCAGACGGCCGGCAGGTGCTGCTGGTTCTGCGGGAGATTGAACAGGCTCAGGTGCTGCGCCGGAACTCTGTGGCCGGACTGTACCATTTTGCGATTCTACTGCCGGACCGGCCCTCTCTGGGACTGGTGCTGCGCAATCTGATCGACTCGGGGATATCGGTGGGCCAGGGGGATCACCTGGTCAGCGAAGCCTTGTACATTGAGGACCCTGATCATAACGGCATCGAGCTGTACCGCGACCGGCCCCGTGACACCTGGAAGTATGAAGCAACAGGCAATGTGGTCATGACTACAGATCCGGTGGATGTGGATGGTCTGCTCGCTGCCTCGGAAGGACTGAGCTGGACCGGGCTACCTGCCGGTACTGTAATGGGCCATGTTCACTTCCATGTGGGCGATCTGGCAGAGGCCAAGAAATTCTACGTGGATGCGCTTGGATTCACAGTGACCGCTCATTACGGCGATGCGGCTATGTTCATCTCGGCTGGAGGCTATCATCATCATATGGGACTGAATACCTGGGCTGGCAAGGGGGCTCCGGCGGCTCCGGCGAATGCGGCGGGCATTGATTATTTTACACTGCTGCTCCCGGACATTCAGGATGTGCATGAAGTCGCTGATCGTGTGAAGCGTGCCGGGTACCGTGTGGAAGAAGAGGGCGGTATCGTCACTCTAAGGGACCCGTGGAATATAGGCATACAGCTGCTAGTGAAACGCTAAAATAACAGGACAGACAGCATCGAATTACTATCTACTGCTAGACCAGCGGCGGAAGCCATGAATGATAAGGCAACGGAAGGTACGGGCGGAGAATTGTAATTTCCGCGGTGCCTTCCGTTTGTTGACGTTAGCCGGGTCATTGCAATATTATAATTGATTATCAGACGGGGAGATGATGGGCTTGGAGACTTTTCTGGCTGTGCTGTTAATGCTTGGATTAATCGCCGTATCGAATATCTTGAACCGCTTCATTCCGTTTGTCCCGGTTCCCCTGATTCAGATAGGACTTGGAATCATTGCTGCACTCATTCCGACGGGAATACATATGCACTTCGAGCCTGAGCTGTTTTTTGTATTATTCATCGCTCCGCTGCTCTTCAATGACGGGCGGCGGACACCGCGCGGTGAGCTGTGGAACCTTAGGGCACCGATTCTGCTGCTGGCACTGGGACTTGTGTTTGTTACGGTATTTGTAGCGGGCTATGCGATTAACTGGATGATTCCCTCGATTCCGCTGGCGGCCTCCTTCGCACTGGCGGCTATTCTGTCTCCTACCGATGCGGTAGCGGTGAGTGCGCTGGCTGGAAGGGTTCATCTTCCCAAAAGCATCCACCGGATTCTCGAAGGAGAATCGCTGATGAACGATGCCTCCGGCCTCGTCGCCTTTAAATTTGCGATTGCAGCCATGGTTACCGGCGTGTTCTCTCTGCCTAAGGCCTCGCTCAGCTTTGTGCTGATTGCCGCAGGGGGACTGCTGCTTGGTGCAGTGCTGTCGTTCCTGCTGATCCGGCTCAGCGTGTTCATCCGCAGATTCGGCATGGAGGATGTGACCATTCATGTCCTGCTGCAGATCCTTACCCCGTTCATTATTTATCTGATCAGCGAGGAGATCGGGGTCTCGGGTATCCTGGCCGTGGTGGCAGGGGGAGTTATGTACGCCATTGAGAAGGACCGGGCAGTCTCTCCGCAATATAAGCTTCAGCTGGTATCCGCCAGTACCTGGTCAGTGCTGCTGCTGGTGCTGAACGGACTGGTCTTCCTGATTCTCGGTGTGTCCGTTCCGGATGTGATTGAGGTTATTTACCGGGATCAGACGCTGAATAACTTCATGGTGGCCGGCTATGTTCTGGCGATCACGGCGCTGCTGATTGTGCTGCGGTTTCTGTGGGTCTATGGGTACTCCTTATGGGAGAGCAAGCGGCTGAAGGCAGAGAAGGCTCCGCTCAAGTCACAGATTATTACGTCGATCTCAGGGGTGCGTGGAGCGGTAACCCTTGCGGGTGCCTTCTCCATTCCGCTGGTGCTTGGGGACGGGGTGACACCTTTTCCAGAGCGGGATCTCATTATTGCGCTGGCAGCAGGTGTGATTCTGATGTCGCTGGTCATCGCCAGTATCTTCCTTCCGCTGCTTGCGGACAGTGAAGAGACTATAGTTCAGAACGCCGGAGTAGTGCACGGGAATGCGGAGCTGACGGCTAGAAATGTGGTCATTGACGCCGGGATGTCGATGCTGCGAAGCCTGGTCTCAGAGAGCCCGGAGCGTTCAACACAGCCTGTACTGCTGGAATTCACAGATAAGGTTGATAGGCTGTGTGCTGCAAGACCGGATCATGACCCGGCCCATGAGCAGTTCCTCCGTCTGGGAGTCGAGGCACGCAAGAGCGCGCTCGAAGCCGAACGCACAGAGCTGCGGCGGATTATGGAGAACGGGGCACTACCGGAGCCTGTTGCCGTGAAGATGGAGGAGCTGCTGGACCATACGGAGTCTCTGCTGTGCAAACGCCTGAATACACAGATTAAATTCTCTGTTACAGAAATTCAGCGCCTGTTCTCTGGTCTGTTCTCAGGTAAGTTCAGCGGAGAAGGAGGACAGCTCGCCCTGCAGAATGCCGAAAGTGCGCGGACGGCGAAGATTGCGATGTGCAAGGCGGCTGTATCGGCCGTTAGTGCAGGAATGAGTGACGAGAACCGGCTCGCCTCACAGAAGGTCATCGACAAGTACGAACGGCTGGAATCCAAGCTGGTGCAGGGGGAAGGCTGGAGTAATGACGGCGTACTGGATGATGACAAGCTGGAGCTGAAGCTGCAGGCAATTCAGGAGCAGCGGAATACCGTGCAGGAGATGTACCAGAACGGGGCGATTAATCTTAAGATTGCCGGCAGGCTGCGGCGGTTCGTGGATCAGCTCGAAACCTCCATCTGGGAGGATTAAGATCAGATCAAGTGGAAACGGCATTGCCGTCCTTTTAAGGACGGTACCGTTTCAGCGAGAAATATAAGGATAATGTATCGTGTGCAACATATAAATTCTTATATTTGTATAAAGCCCGCTTGCCGCAGGGACCCGGGGTCCTTGCGGCAAGCGGGCTTGTCTGTGCTGCCTGAAGGCTCAGGCTGTTATCTGTGGAATGGAGCGTTACGGTTGTTTGGGCAATTTCTTGATACGCAAAAACATCTGTCCGAGCACCTCGCTAAGCACCAGACCGGCCGCAATGGCTCCGGACAACAGGAGCGCCTGAACCCCAAACTGGATACCAAGGTTATTATCATTCTCCACGAACTTGCGCATGGCATCATACGCAAGACCGCCCGGCACAAGCGGGATGATGCCGCCGACACTGAAGATTATGACCGGCATCTTGAAGGAACGCGCAAAAAACTGGCTGATCAATCCGACCACAACGGTAGCACCGAAGGTTGCGACGACAGTATCGGAACTGTAATCCAGCAGCAGGTACAGCATCCAGCCGATCATTCCGGCGAAGCCGCATTGCAGCAGCGCGCGCACCGGTGCATTGAATAGAATGCAGAAGGTTGAGGCAGCGATGAAACTGGTGATCAATTGCAAAATCATGGCAGGACGACCTCTTTCAAATGGGTGTTAAAAAATCGACAGGACCAGCCCAATGCCGGTCCCGATGGCGAACGCAGTCAGAAAGGCGTCGGCCCCTTTGGAGATGCCGGATACCAGGTGACCGGCCATCAGGTCACGGACCGCATTGGTGATGAGCAGCCCCGGTACGAGCGGCATTACACAGCCGATGATAATCTTGTCCATCTCCCGTCCTACGCCGAACTTGACGGAGAAGAAGGCCAGCAGTCCGATAATGAAGGAAGCAATGAATTCCGCGAAGAAGCGGATCTGCACCAAGCGGTGAAGATAAGTGGCCGCTGCGAAGCCTGCACCGGAAATCAGCAGCGACGGCAGAGCATCCTGCAGGCTGCCCTTGAACATGACCGTGAAGCAAGCTCCGGTCAAGGCTGCCGCTGCGATCTGTACCCATACCGGGTAAGCATGGGCGGCGTCATCGACCACGCCCAGACGCTCCCGCGCTTCAGCGGCTGTCAGCTGACGTTCGGTCAGCCGCCTGGAGATGTCATTCACCTCGGATACTTTTTGCAGGTCTGTTGTCCGTTCGGCAATCCGGAACAGCTTCACCGGCTCTGTCCGGCTGGTGGTGAACATAATGACTGTCGGCGTGACGTAGCTATGCGCACCGGGGAAGCCGAGTGCCGCCGCCATCCGGCTCATGGTATCCTCCACACGGTAGGTCTCTGCACCGCTCTGCAGCATAATCTTGCCTGCCAGCAGGCACAGATCGATAATGTCATGTGTGGAAGTATTGTTATTCGTGCTTGTACTATCCAACTTCGTTGATCCTCCCCGGGAATGTTATCTATTCGATTGTCGCCTGAAAGTCTGAAAATTTCAACCTTTATTCCATAGCTTCCGGCAAATCCCGGGTTTTTATCAGCAATAGTACAGAAATCATGCTCCTTGCCGCATTATGTTTACCGGCTATTCCTCCAGTGTGCATAATCCTGTAGCCACCCCTCCTGCAATAATCGTCAGAATCGAATGGAAAAAGGTCTCCTTGGAGATCAGAATACCACCAGCCCCAATGATCAGGAAGTCCGTCAGGAAGATGATCAGGCCGACATTCAGCGGAAGATAGCGTTGGATGAATCTGGCCAGCAGGTCTGTTCCGCCTGTACTGGCTTTGAACCGCAGCATCAGCCCGAGTCCGCTGCCCATCAGGAAGCCGCCGATAATGGCGCTTGAAATGGAGCCCAGCTCAATATAGTACAGGAAATAATACTGGAGCGGGTAGAGCAGCTCGATCAGCAGGGAGGAAGCCAGCAGACCCAGAATACTGTTGTAAAAGATTTCCCGTTGCCGGAACCAGGCCAGCAGGAAGATAGGCAGACTGCATAGCATAATGCACAGTCCGATTTTGGCGCCGGAGATATAATTAATAATGAGGGCAATGCCGATAATTCCTCCATCGAGGATTTTATAGGGGACCAGGAAGAAGTTTGTTCCTGTTGCAATCAGCAGGCTGGCCAGCAGAATAATCACATAGCTTGGGAAGGATCTCATAGTCAACATCTCCGGAATTAAGGCATGTCTTAATCTTTATGCGCCTATCTGGAAAAAAATAGCTAAAATTTCTGCTCTGCCCGAATCAATTGACAATAAAGCAGGTGAAGTCTGAAATGGGTGATTTCTATAAAATACTGGAGACTGATATGGAGCTGCTGGCTGCTGCACTATCGGAGGTGCCGGTGGCAGTATTGCTGAAGAGCGGGACGGAGGAGCAGCTGGAGACGGGCCCGATTAGAGCCTACACACCGCAATCCGTGCGGATTCGCGGGTTATCCTACTGCCGGGAGCTGCATCAGTTCCGCATCCTTGCCCCGGGTTCCGCCTGTCCATAAACAAACAACCCGGCTGTACCGCCTTGGCGGACAACCGGGTTGTTATGCTTTTATAGGAGTGATAGATAATTAACCGAGAGTGACTACAACCTGGTGTACTGCACCGTCGCCCGCAGGAGCGATAATATTGCCTTCCACGGCAGCGCCGTCGAGGGTCAGGCTGGCTACGCCTTTGGAGACATGGTTAGGATTCTGGATTGAGATCACATAAGTGTCGCCGCGGAAGACGCGGGTAATCTCGAAGCCGTCCCACTCCGCAGGGATACAAGGGTCAACCTTGAGCCCGGCGAAGTCTGCCTGAATCCCCAGGATAGACTGGGTGATCGCTACATAGTTCCATGCGGCTGTACCTGTCAGCCAGGAGTTTTTCGCTTCCCCGTGACGTACGGCATCTTTACCGGCGATCATCTGGGAGTACACGTAAGGCTCCATACGGTGCACTTCGCTGATGTCCTCCAGGTAGGCCGGAGCGATTTTGCGGTAGATGTCAAAAGCTCTGTCGCCATGTCCAAGGACCGTCTCTGCAATCATGATCCACGGGTTGTTATGGCAGAAGATCCCGGCATTCTCTTTGTAGCCCGGAGGGTACGTGGAGATTTCACCTAAGTTCACATAGTATTTGGAATACGGAGGCTGCTGCAAAACGATACCATAGTCCGTATCCAGACGTTCCTGCACGGAAGTCAGGGCGCGGGCCGCTTCACCGTTCTCTACACCGATTCCGGCCATAACGCACATGCCTTGCGGCTCGATGAAGATCTGGCCTTCTTCGTTCTCCTTGCTGCCGATCTTGTCACCATAGTGGTCATAAGCGCGCAGGAACCAGTCGCCGTCGAAGCCGTGAGACAACGTGATGGCACTCATGTTCTCAATCTTGGCCACAGCGTCAGCGGCTACATCATCCAGTCCGCGCATCCGGCAGATCTCGGCATAGTCCGGTCCAACGAAGACGAACAGACCTGCGATGAACACAGATTCCGCTACGCCGCCTGCGATATTCTCCGTGGTCTGGAACGATTCTCCCGGTTCAGTAGAGAAGCAGTTCAGGTTCAGACAGTCATTCCAGTCCGCGCGTCCGATCAGCGGCAGGCCGTGAGGACCGAGGTTGTTCGTCACATGCTCGAAGCTCAGCTTCAGATGCTCGAACAAGGTTGCAGTGTGATCCGGATTGCTGTCAAAAGGAACCTGCTCATCGAGAATCGAATAGTCGCCGGTCTCCTTAATATAAGCTGCTGTACCGGAGATTAGCCAGAGCGGATCATCGTTGAAGCCGGAGCCGACTTCGTTGTTGCCCTTCTTGGTAAGCGGCTGGTACTGGTGATACGCGCTGCCGTCAGGGAACTGGGTAGCGGCGATATCGAGAATCCGTTCTCTGGCACGCTCAGGAATCTGGTGAACGAAGCCAAGCAAGTCCTGATTGGAGTCGCGGAAGCCCATACCGCGGCCAATTCCGGATTCGAAGTACGAAGCGGAACGGGACATGTTGAAGGTCACCATACACTGGTACGGATTCCAGATGTTCACCATCCGGTTCAGCTTGTCGTCACCGCTCTTAATCTGGTATTTCGACAGCAGGTTATCCCAGTGCGCAGCCAGAACCGTGAGGGCAGCATCCACCTGGGCGTCTGTAGCGAACTGATCAATGACAGCCTGAGCCGGCTTTTTGTTGATAACGTTCAGGGCTTCCCATTTCTCATCCTCAGGGTTCTCAATGTAGCCGAGCACGAAGATGAAGCTCTGGGCTTCGCCTGGCTCCAGCGTGATGTCAAGTGCGTGGGAGCCGATTGGCGACCAGCCGCTGGCGACAGAGTTAGTAGCCTCACCGGCAGCAACTGCCTGAGGAGCATCCAGACCATTATACATGCCCACGAAGGATTCGCGGTCCGTATCGAAGCCGGAAATTTCCTTATTTACAGAATAGAAGGCGTAGTGGTTTCTGCGCTCGCGGTATTCTGTTTTGTGATAAATGACAGAATCCTTCACTTCGACTTCGCCGGTGCTGAGGTTACGCTGGAAGTTGGTCATATCATCGTTGGCATTCCACAGACAGAACTCGGCAAAAGAGAAGAGCTTCACAGTCTTCTTCACATCACCCGTGTTCTTAACAATCAGACGGTGGACTTCCGCATTGTGGCCCATCGGTACAAAAGCAAGCTGATTCACAGAAATGCCGTTACGCTCTCCTGTAATGGAGGTGTAACCAAGACCATGGCGGCATTCGTAGAAATCGAGATCCCGCTTCACCGGCATCCAGCCCGGAGTCCAGAAGTCCCCGCCATCGTGCAGGTAGTAATAGCGGCCGCCGGTATCCAGCGGAATATTGTTATACCGGTAACGGGTAAGTCTTCTCATCCGCGCATCGCGGTAGAAGGTGTAACCCCCGGCAGTATTAGAGATTAGGCCGAAAAACTGCTCGTTGCCGAGGTAGTTAATCCAAGGATAAGGTGTTTTGGGGGTGTTGATTACATACTCTTTACGGGTGTCGTCAAAGGTTCCGAATTTCATGAGAGACAAGTCTCCTTTCGATTGTGAACGCGCGTTTACAGAGCGGAGAAAAAATTCCCTCGGGGCAAGGGATTTTTCAAAATATAAGAAATTATATGTTTCACATGATAACTTATCCTTCTATTTCTCGCTGAAACGGTACCGTCCTAAGGACGGCATAGCCGTTTCCACTTGGCAAGCTAGATTCTACTTCTTCGGCGGCTGACAGGAATCTCGGGTAATCAGACGCGCCGGGAAACTGATGGTGCTGAAGGTCGGCTGCTGTGAATCACATAGCTCAATGACCTTCTCGACAGCGGCTTTGGACATTTCATAAATCGGCAGACGGACGGAGGTCAGCTTGGGATGAATCCGCGCAGCAAGCTGCACATCGTCGAACCCCGCAATGGAGATATCCTCCGGCACGGAAATGCCATGCTCCGAGAACGCTTCCATCGCCGAGATAGCCATATCGTCGTTGGAGGAGAAGAAGGCGGTCGGCAGCGGGCTACCGGAACTGAGCAGCTTCTTCACTTCCTGATAGGCGGTCTCCTTGAGAAAATCACCCTGAAGGACGAAGTCCTTCTGCAGGCCAAGTCCATGGCGCTTCAGCGTATTCTCGTAAGCCATGTAGCGCTCCCGCCCGGAATAAGTATTCATCCGTCCGCAGATCATGCCGATCTCCGTATGGCCGAGACCGATTAAGTACTCAATGGCTTCTGCCGTACCTTCATAATCCTTGGAATTCACAATGGCGAGATGATTGCGGTCCAGATGCTCTGACATAATCTCCGAAATGTCATAATCGATCAGCACAAGCGGGGAGCCGAGACCTACCATCTCCCGTACAATCTCGATATCCTTCTGGGTGCCGACAATGATGCCTCCGTCAATCCGTTTCTGGAGGAAGGCCTGCTTGACCTTCAGGAAGTCGTCGGGAGAATAGACGGTGTGAATCAGAACATAACAGCCGCGGGCATTCGACGTATCTACCACAGCATCGACGAACGGGGCGAAGTAATTATTCTGATAAATTCGCGTCGCATTCTCCTTCTCGTTCATACTGATGGCAAACAGCCCGATCGTGTCGGTCTTCTTGCCGGCCAGAGCCCGGGCAAAGCTGTTCGGCTCGTACTGATGCTGTTCAATTACCTTCAGCACCTTAGCCCGGGTCTCTTCAGGGACATTGGAATAATTGTTGATCACACGGGATACGGTGCTTCGCGAAACCCCGGCTAGCTTGGCAATATCTTCGCTTCGCATAATGTACCCCCTCTAATGTAAACGCGCGTTTATGAACTTATTGTAAAATAATCCGGCCTGGAGGTCAATCATTTGCCGGAAGATTTTAATTTGATAATTTTTGCCCGCGAGATGTACGAATTCTCACATTAATGGGAACGTGTGTTTGCTATAGTCTTTTTATGAAGAATAAGTCTACTAAAGATGAGGAGATGCATTCCTATGCAACTGGGTTGTACCTATCTAGTCGTTCGGGATATGAAAGGTTCGATTGCCTTTTACGAAGCATTATTAAATAGGAGAGCGGAATCCAGAAAGCCGGAGCGCTGGGTAGAATTCCACTGCGGGAATACCCTAGCCTTGTGGAATCCCGAATTTGATAAGGAACAGCAGCGATGTGTCGGATCATTTCAATGAAGCCTATTTGAATTACAAGGAGGAAAGCGGGCTGCGGTATGGAAATAATGCAATCCTTAACTTCAACGTTACCGATTTGAATGCAGAGTACCAGAGAATAAAATCACTGAATATCGGTGCAGTCTCAGAGATTTTCTATATTAATGTTGTGCGTCCGTATTACTGCTTCATGCTGGAAGATCCGGACGGTAACTTGATTGAAATCACGGGTGATTATAAGCCGGAATAGGCTCTTTACTTTGCATTGCTTACATAAATGTGCCAAACTTGTTATGATCAGGATAGAGATCTTATATCATTTCGAATGGGGGATGTACGCTGTGTATATGACAGGTTTTGGGTCCTTGCTCGCTGGAGGATTCAGTATTTTTGCACTTTTGCTCTGGTTCACTTGTCTGGGGATGGGGATTTATTTATTTGTTCTGGTGGTGAAGCTTGCACGCAGGGGGATTATTGCACTGGACTTGTACAACCACTCCAAAAATATGGAGATCCGCGAACGTTATGAATCGGCTCACCGGAGAGATGATTTCTGAATGATTGCATCTGCTGGCAGGATTTATTATACTCCGAATATGGAATATTCAAATTTGTCATATCTGGAGAGGAGTTTGAGCGAATGAAGAAGAAGATGACTGCTGCACTGACGGCATTTGCCGTACTTGGGGGAATGGGCACGGGCGTGTATGCCGGAGCCAACCTGCAGGAGATCAAGGCTTTTCTGAATCCAAGCATCAAATTCAAGATGAACGGCCAGCCGGTGCAGCTTAAGAATGGCAGCGGTGCAGTGATTGCCCCAATTTCCTATAAAGATACAACATATCTGCCAGTCCGTTCCGTATCCGATTTGTTGGGAGTTACCGTTAAGTTTGATGCTGCAACTAACACCATTTCCCTGGGAGAGCAGACTGCCGGTGTGCCGATCGCTACAGGCTTTGACAATATGTATCATACCAAAGACCCGGGCAAGACCGTCTATAAAGACAAGGACTACAAGGACGTCTTCTTCGATAACGGCAGCGGCGACCGCGGCAGTTCCTTCATGCTGGAGCCGAACAAAAAATATCAGAAGCTTTATCTCCAGGTAGCCGCGATCGGCGGAGAGATCAAAGACTTCGAGGTACAAGACAGCGACACCAACACTGTACTGAAGACGCAGACCATTGACCCGGCTAACGGGCTGACTACCATAGAAGTGGATATTGCCGGAGTCCGCAGCCTGTATATCAACGGGGATGTGAAGGACGGAACAACGGTCTTCGTTCCGCTTACGACATCGTATTATAAATAATTTCTGAACTTATAAATCATTCAAGAATGACCCGGGAGCCTTGGTTTCCGGGCATCTTTTTGTCTACATTCGTTGTTTGGGAGAAGAAGAAAATGGGTATTATCCGGTAAGCCGGTGAATCTAACTGGCCATGTAACTGTTCAAGAATTGATGAGGAGTGAGAAGATGTATACCAAAAAACTAATAATGTCCTTATCCTTGACGTTGTCTCTATTGGCCCTCAGTGCCTGCGGTAATGCCGAGGATAAGCCGTCAACCGAATCGATGCAGACCACTGCACCGGCAACAGAGAGTGTCCAGACTCCTGCGCCGACAACAGAGGCTGAGCAGACCCCAGCACCAACGGCAGAGCCGGAGCAGACTCCTGAGGCGACAGCTGGAAGCAACGAGACGGCTGCCGGATCTGCGGACCTGCCGAAATACCTGCCGGAGGATTTCCCGATGCCGGAGAATGTAACGGAGACCATTCTTTCGAATGCGGAGGAGAATGAGGGCAAGAAGACAGCATTGCTGATTTTTAGAACAACGGATAGTATGGAATCGGTAACGAAGCTCTATGATGATTATCTGGTCTCTAAGCTGGGCGATCAGTCTGTGAAGACTATTGATCCCAAGAATCTGATCATTCAAGGCACGACGAAGGACGATAAGCAGAGCTGGTCAATCATTGGCGGTCCGCTTGCATCTCAGGAGGGAACCGTTGAGGTTAACGTGATTTGGTCTGAATTATAATACAGACAGCCAAGCTGTTGTAAACAGAGGAACATTCGTTGAGGCTCGATTCAGAGCGGCCAACGGATGTTTTTTTGTCATTGAGCAAAAAGTGTCGAATTTTGTAATTAAGTAGTATACGTCAAGCACGGTGGAGTTATATAATTAATCTTGTGAACGAAATTAGTAAGGCGGTGTAAATGGTTTGTCATGGGAACCTGTAGGTTTTATGTTTTTTTCAACCATAGAGACGCTTGCGCTCTATTATTTGATTATGTCTCTCTATAGATTCAAATGGAGATGGTACATATGGCAGGTCCTATTCGTCATCTTGCTGAACAACCTTCAGAGCTATCTATTGCGAAATGAGCTGGGAATGTCGAATGTGGCACCACTTGTTTTAATCTTGATTTTTATCATGTTTTTCACAGCTGTAGTCAGGATGCCCCTCGTCCTGTCAATCATCGCAACGATATCAGGTTATGCTATGTTTGCCGTAATCCAGACGATTATTGTACTTCTTGTCTTTGGCTCCATTTCAAATATTACCGGTGTGGCGGAAGGATATTTCCTTCAGCTGATGACAGCGGTAGTGGTGTTCGCGGCTTTTAGCTATATTTACCGTAAAGGCAAGGGCTTCACGTTCGATCTCGATAAGCTTCGGTTTAAATTAGAAGATATTCTGCTGTCAGTGCTGATTTTCGGTTTCGTGATAGGTGTTTCCGTCCTGCTCTACTATAATGACATTCTGCTAAATGTTTTGATTTTTCTAGTGATGTCTGCATTCCTTCTTTACTACTCTACCCGGAAGGAGCGGGAAGATGCTTGAATCCATGTCCGCCAAGCTGGCACTTACGATTAAAAATATCGTTCCAGAGCACCCGGCATCCTATGCTGTCCTGAAGTTTGCTATCAGTGTGGTGCTTAATGTGGTGTTTATAATTGCGTTGACACTGTTAGTTTCTATTTGGACGGGGAGGACAAGTGAAGCTTTGCAGATTTTGATCTCCTTTGCCTTATTGCGTCAAGTGTCCGGCGGGGCCCATCTCAGATCCGGTATAGCCTGTGTCTTGTTTACGGTAAGCTTGTTCACAGTCCTGTCCTTTGTGGAGGTTAGCTCCTTTTACGTTATGCTAATGAATGCAGCTAGTCTGTTAGTGGTTCTATGGCTGGCGCCCATTGGGATTGAACGACAAACCCGGATTCCCAGGCGGCATTGGCCTAAGCTGAGAATTGTGGCGTTACTGCTTGTCGCTGCCAATATCGTTGCAGGATCATCTGTTATCGCGGCCAGCTTTTTGGCACAATCCCTCAGTCTGATTATCGCTAGAAGGGAGGTGAATACTTAATGATGAAATCCTTGCAACGTAAAGCAGTGTACAAACTTGCTTCTGGTTTATCTGCTATGGCGGCAATTCTTGTGTTGGTTACAGCCAGTGTCCTGTACATTAACCAACCAGAGGTTCCTGAAGAGCTACTTAAATAACATTGGAGTTGATCCCTTTGAGCACTATATCTGTTACTAGAGACACAGAGGGAAACACTGGTGTATTCTCGCTAGATATTGAAAAAATAACTTTTATGGAATTTGAACGGACTATCTATCGGATCATTGTCCATACGTACGATCAGACCTTTTATACAGTAGGTACGCTGAAATATTGGCTTAATACCCTGGCCAGTTCAGGATATAATTTCGTTCTAGCAGATAGAAACACGTTAATTCAGGTTTCTAACATTATCCAGTTGGATAAGACGTTTCATATTGCTTATTTTGGGGAAGACCACAGAGGAGTCGAACAAAAGTGTTTTCTGTCAGAGAAGGGCTATAAAGAAATTCTCAAATACGTAAAGACATTCGAATCAGATATTATATTAGTGGAGCTGCCCCAGTGGTAGCTTTATTTTTTATGGGGGTTTGCGGTCTTTTCCAGGCTGAGAAGCGAGGAGTAGATTCTTTAACGGTACATCAAATAAGGCTGACCTGCGCTGTTCATTCTGAAGCGCCTGGGGCCAGCCTTTATTCAGATTATCCTAATCAGTAGCTAACTTGGAATACATACACAGATCAATGAAGGCTCCTTTGGACCGCTCGCACTGTCTCAGTGTTCCTTCCAGCGAGAAGTTTAATTTCTGCAGTACTTTAATAGAATTGATATTAGCAGGCTGGGCCTTTGCTTCTATTCTATTGAAGCCCAGTGTATCAAACGCATAATCTATTAGCGCGCGAAGGGCTTCAGGTACATATCCTTTTCCCCAGCACTCGCGGCTAAGGTCATAACCGATCTCTGCCTTGGCATTGTCATAGTCCAGTGTATTGAAACCACAGGAGCCGATAATCCGGCCGGATTCTGCTTCCATGATGGAATAGCGGATCGCCTGATTCTCGGTGGCTAGATTATCAAGCAGCTCAATCATCTCTACGGCCTGACACTCATCCGTGAAGCTGCTGATATTCATAAACCGGGTGACTTCAGGATCGGACCAGATCGAGAAGAGACTGGTTGAATCGGCGGGGCGCATTTGTCTTAATACTAATCTCTCGGTTTGTAATTCTGTAATCATCAATAAGTTACCTCCATTAAATATATATGGTATTGGTGAGGTACAACTATTGATATCTGCGCATAGTTCAGTCCTTTCCGTGTGTAAGCTGCCTCTATTATATAGAATACAGGGGAGGAAGTTAAATATCTGGTCTGCGACCCTGATAGTGGTGTTCAAAAGACTCTGTCAGCAACCATTTGATTGCTGTAGATTCATAACCGTCAATAATAGAGTCTGTGTGGGCCTGTGCTCATGCAGTCTTTTTTTTATGTTTCTTACTCCTCCTAGCATGGTAAGGTTTAGGTAAAAGCATTCGGGAGGGCATGATGAGAAAAACGGTACTGGTAATGTTGTTCTTGTTCGTATTGACGGCTTGTGCGGATTCCAAAGACGGGGTAACCACTAAAGACTTAGCCATTCAAAAGGTGAACGATCATAAAGCCATTGTTAAGTATGGTATGAGCCGTGCGGAAGCAGAAGAGGTATTGGGCAAAGGAGAAGATAAGGATATTGCGAATTCAGTCATGTACAGTTCTGGGGTAAGGATTATGTACCGGGAGGATAAAGTGGCAGGGATTACTCTGGCAGAGGAATCGAAAGATACGTATGAAACCATTGGCGGTTTTAAAATTGGCATGTCCAAAGATAACTTCAAACAAATCTATGGCGATCAATATCTGAAGGAGATGGAGCGCAACCTGGATTATGCTTACGATGCCACCAACAAGCGATATTTGCAGGAGAAAGAGTGGGTGGCGAAAGCGGAAGATGACACGAAAATATATGTGATATCAGCCATGTTCAACGGAAAGGGGGATGCGGATGGTATTGTGCTGCTGGATAAGCGAATGGCTATTACTTTAAGGTAAAAGAGAGGGCTGACAATGAGTAGTTCTACCATGATAAAATCGCGGAGAAACAGTCTATTCTGGATATCAAGGCTGAGAGCAAACGGATTAACATCGAAATGCAGCTGTTCAATTCATACAATATGGAGAAGCGGACACTTTTCTACTGGAGGTAGATGTATTACCACCAAAATCAAAAAAGGTGACGATCAATATACTGAACTAATCCTGTCTGCCGAATGACCATTATCATAATGTGTTTCACCTTCGGGAAGACCACACTGGGATTCAGTTGAACAACGATCTTGAAATTGATGTGATGAATTAACAATGCTCGAAGAGGGGCGATCTGAACGCAAGCAGATGCTCAAAAAGAAATGGCTCAAAAGTTGCTTGCTCTGGGTGTAGAGCGATCTGTATTTTCAACAAGGACAAAGCATTTCCCGTCATATTATAAAAATATCTTGCCATTCCATTGCGTCCTGTGTTATTATAAAAAACGTTGCAGGACGGTAGCTCAGCGGGAGAGCACTATCTTGACAGGGTAGGGGTCATGGGTTCGAACCCCATCCGTCCTATAAATTCAATTATAGCAAGGGTTTGAAGCCTATTCTTCCCTCCTCTATAATGAGTGGTCACACTGTGACACGTTTATAACCAAAGAAGCCATCACTTTTAAGGACACTATTCCTTAAGGTGGTGGCTTTTTTGTTATTAAAATTTGCATTGACTGAGTTTAGGGCTGATAGGTTATATCGCAATGTCAGTGAACGTACTCTAAATGCTTACATGTCTCTCATGAACGAGTTTCATCAATTCTGTGTCACCAATCAAATCATCAATATTGAAGACTGTTCTTCATCCCTCGTAAAACAATATTTGTTGCAATGTAAAGAAAAAGGAAATAATCCCACAACAGTCAATTCTAAGTTGCACATCCTCAAAATCTTCTTCAACTATTTTGAAACTGAATTGGAGATTTTCACTCCCAAAACTAACCCCACTAAGCGTATCATTTTCGCAAAAGAGAACATTAAGATCGAAGTATTTACAGATGAACAAATTAAGCAAATGTTACGTTATTATCAAGCAATCAAATACCGCGACAAATCCCTTTATGCCTACCGTGATTATTTTCTAATAATCTTCCTTCTCGGCTCCGCCTGTAGGCTTGGCGAGACAGTTAATCTCAAATGGTCAGATGTTGACCTTGTAAATCAAGTGATCACTGTTACAGGCAAGAAAAGAGTTGCCAGCAGTATACCTATGACAGATAAATTGAAACGTGAGTTCATTGAATACCGGATGTTTATTGAGCAGTACTTCCCTACCATGCCTGAGACAGTCTTTACAGATAGAAATGGAAAACAATTAACGGATAATGCTCTTAAAATGGTTTTTAAACATCTGAAAGTGATTATGAACTTTAAAAATGTAAGATTATCCGCTCACACATTCAGGCATACAACAGCCCACCGAATGATCATGGCTGGTTGTGATATCGGAACTGTACAGAAATTACTACGCCATTCCAACGTTTCCATGAGTTTGAAATATTTCGCACTGTGGGGAACTGCACTTGCTGAACAGAATGAAAAGTACAACCCTCTAAACTCTCTGGACTTGTGAGGTGAACACTCATGGATAATAGACAAGCGTTAGGATACATGTTGCTGGCTTGTAAGCAAGCAGGACTTGATAAAGCCACCACTCAAAAACTGTATGGTCAGATGTATTGGCAATTTGATTTAAAAAATGAAGCAGAAGCAGAGGAGTTAGGTTTCGAGTGGTATTATTCTGCAGAAGAATAGTGATATTCGACATAATGTGACATTGATGCATATTTCAGATATTAACATAAGACTATTCATTGCTCTTCCTTCATACTATGCTTGCCATATCAAACCAAAGGAGACGATAACAAATGAACAAATCAACCTTTACAGGAATCCAGGCGCAGCTTATTTCTTTCCTTGGAAACAGTTATCCTGCCATCAAATTTGCAATTACTTTGGAGGGATTAGGAAAAGATAGCCTAATCATTATCAAAGCATTTGATACACCTAATACCCAAATCATCACAGAGGATATTAGGGTTAGTGGAATCGTAGAGGCTTCTGAATTTTGGATTGAAGAAGCTGAGTCACCTCAGATGATTGCCAGAATCAATGAGCGTTGTGAAACAGAAGGCGTCCATTCTAGCACCCATATTACGGGCTGGACATCGGGTAAAGAAATTAAAGAAACAAACTATCTCAGACTTGACTACAACCGCATCAAAGACGAAATTTACAGTGAAATGCACTGGCCTTCTGTGGTCGAAACAGATTTTAACGATGATTGTGAAACGAATATCTATCATATGAGGGATTATAAGGGTAATCTCTGGCAAACAGTAGCTCGTGACGAAGAAGAAGCGCTTGGAAATGTAGAAATGGGAGAAGATGTACTAACTTTTATTGTCACCCAATCCGCCTGACGAGTCCTGAAGGATACTGGACGAAACTCACCGCCAACTCTGGTGGCTGAGTCGCGGATATCCGTTAACTATGAATTACAATAAAAGTAAAGGGGGAAAGAGGAATGCAAGATAAATACCGTCAGCTAGTCGCAGAGGCAACGAAAAGGACGACAACTACAGAGAGAGTTATTGCCATTAGAGAAGAACTAAAGCAGCTTAGACGGGCGATGAGGCCGCCTAGAGAGTCTCATAGACAAATGAAGTCCATACAGCAAACCAAGAGTAGAATCAAAAAAGAAGAAGCAAAAGTTATCCCTACCAGAGTAGTAAAAAACGAATTGATAAGCAATCATATTATTAATCACTACAATGATGCTTATTATGACGTGGAGCAGTATAAAAGTTTGGATCACGTTTTTTCCGTAAATCGTAAAATGGCGAATAGCGAATGAAGATGGGGTATGGACTGCATATGCCATGTAGTGAATAACTATCACATCTTGAGGGGTGATACGAAAGATCAGACATTTTTTTAAGTTACTACCTTTACAATATCAGACGGTTTGAATTAGAATGTACAAAGTGAACACAAAAAATAAAAACACAAATAACTTGACAAAAATACTGGCAAGTTGTAAATTTAAAAGTGATACCTCAAATCTGAAATAGATTTATATCACTATAATATATTAAATTTGAAAGGATGTGATGCCTTTGCTTGTCGAATACTCGCTAAACAAATTATGAACAAACTTGTATACCATCTATGGCGTACTTATGTACCATCTAGCTACATTACTTTCACATAATATCACGATTCATACCGTAAAACAAGTATTTCATCAAAAAAATTTAAAGGAGAAATGAAATTTGAAATTACTAATTATTTGTGAGTATTGCAATAATTCGATTGAGTTACCAGCAGACGGTTATAATCATCAAATTAATTTTAGTAGTGCCGTAGATGGAAAATTCAAATTGGATCACTACGGTGTAGAAATTAAGAATGATGTATCAGCTTCTCTCGATATTAACTTTGTAGAGGATTTGGCAAAAGCTCGTAACACAGATAAAGTTACACAAATTCTAGAAGACAGAATTGAAGAGAATTTGAGCATTGATAGTAAATTAACCGAGTTACGCATTGATTGTGGAAAATGTGATAACTATTTTATTCTAAGCAATCTGTAAAAACAATTGGGAGTATTCGTAGCAAATCGTCTACTCCCTCCCTTCACCACTAATCCAGCGCTTAAGGCGCAGAAAATGGAAGGTAATCATAATGACAACCATTAAAATGATCAACTTTAACCAACTACAAGGAGACGATAATTATCACAAACGAATCAAACAAGTACCGCTGGAATGTTAATAAAAAGCATTTTCAAAAGCTGAATCCTAATTTTAAGCCCACTCGCGACCTCAAACAAATTGAATCAGAGCAATGGATATATGTTTCTGAGGAAAATGTACCAAAAGAAATCAGAGACAAATCAGCGCTGTTGATCGAGAGATATACAACACATAGAACAAAATTAGAATTGCAGACAGGTCGGCCAAAATCCCAGATTAAGCCCGAAGTACATATTGATATTCCCCTTGATTACGCAAACTCTGTTATTCGAAATTATTTGTATACTGATCAAAATCAGAGTCTTTCTACTCCCTCTCAGAGAAGCACAGCCCTGAATTACATATTCAATGTTTCATTTGCCGATTTAAAGCGAATTACTGGCGACACCGCCATGAGCGAATATGATGATTATAAAATAGAGGATTACTTGGTTGACTACAAGAGTAGATTTACTTCCAAGCAATATTCTTCTTCATTTAAAGCTTTGCTCACAATGATCGCTAATTATCTTTTGGTTAAGTCTGAAAACATGAAACAAAAACAGCAGGATTTCGAGGCGAATGTAACCAGTTATGACAAACAAATTAGCGCTTCGAACCCCTACGATCCTGAATGGTCGTGGGACGACTTCATAAAACCAAAGAGTGAACTTGATATTGCCTATGCAAATGCCTGTCAGATCAGACAGAAACCCAGTAAGAGATATCCACTACAAGCCTCATGGCAAACCATAAATACAACTGTTACACCATATAC
The DNA here is from genome assembly GCF_038593195.1 of Paenibacillus sp. FSL H7-0350. Classification (NCBI taxonomy): domain Bacteria; kingdom Bacillati; phylum Bacillota; class Bacilli; order Caryophanales; family Paenibacillaceae; genus Paenibacillus; species Paenibacillus sp. FSL H7-0350. The sequence continues at coordinate 92,413 of NZ_CP151972.1, forward strand.
CGAAATGGACGATGAGCAGCGCCAAACATTTGACGAAATGAATCGAATCAGGAATATAGCTAAAAAGTTAGTCAATAGCTCCAGTCAGCAAAAACTCCTTTATACCATAGCTAAAGAGCTTGAACATAAGCTGAAAATACTTGAGAGTATGCAAATTGAGCGCAGCATTCAAAAAAAGCGAGTTGATACTGACTATTTAGAATTAATCAATAATCAAATTTTGGATGAATTTGATTATACGAATCAGACGCACATTCATGGTTTAATTCGCAACTACTTTGACTTGTGGAACACTTATCATTATCAAACTGATAGCCCGTTATATTCCATTTTGACTGAGTTTAAGCATCAGGTTGGAAACGTGAATTTTCAAAGTCCGTTACATAAAGAGATTTTAGATACTTTTTTACATAATTCTTCAAATGACAAAAAAAACGCAGAATACATAGGAATGAGTACCGAACCCATGAATCGAAGCCTCAAACAGTCTATATCTAAAACTATAGCGAAACATTTTCAAAAGAATAGTTATTAACCTCGTCGGGTTTTTCTCAATTGACATTAATAATATATAGGAAGAAGAATTCTTCTTCCAAGTTCATCTTTTTCATTTTATATCCCCTACCTCGTCGGTGTTTAACAGCGCCGACACTTTTTTAGGGTGATTTAAAGAAATTTAATAGAAAGGAGAAATCAGAATGGAATACACAGATGAGCAGATTCAAGCAAAAATTGATGAAGCCAAAGCGCAATGGAATACTGAGTATCTTCTACCACTTCAAACAGAGATTAACAAGCACAAGCCTAAAGAAGCAACAGAGCACGAGCAGGAAATTGAACGTCTAAAGGCTGAACTTAGTCGTCAAAAGGTTGTTTCGAGATTCAAAGAAATGGGATTTGATGATTTTATCGAATTGGTACATGCAGACAACGAAGAAGATATTACCGTTAAACTTGAGACGCTTCAGTCCGTATTGGATAAGCGAAAACTAAGTAACAGCTTTCAGCCCAACTCACATCGCCAAACAGATACATATAGTCAGGCTAAAGCGCAAGGCGATACCACAGGAATGATTAAATCTTTGTTCGGCATTAATTAAATTTAAACATTATAAAGGAGTTTTATATTAATGACTATTTTTACAAGTGATAAGTTTCTACCTGGACAATCAGTAGATATGAAAGACATTATTACTCAAACGACCCCAATTATCAGCCCCTTCAGCACTATGATGCTTAGCAAAACAGTAAGAGCCGAAGCTCCCAAAATTAGTTGGCTGGAAGAAGCCTTAGATGAGTCTTCAGCCGTAACGCTCGCAGAAGGCGGCGATGCGCCAGAGTTTGTTGAAGACAATATGGAGTTGCTTGACAATTACTGCGAGCTTCTGGCTGCAACTGCTACCGTGAGCAACACTGCTCAAGCTTCTACAGCCGTTGGAATTGGAGATTTACTTGCGAAGGAAGTATCTAAAAAAACCCAATCCCTGAAGCTTCGCTTAGAAAATGTTCTAATCAACGGAACCAAGGGGTACAATGCAACAACAAAAATGTACACTACTGGAGGTATTCTTGAGCAGATTCATACAAACAATCGGCTTACTGCGGCTACTCCTACACAAGCTGAATTTGAGAACCTGCTTTCCAAAATGTATCATGCTGGCACGAATTACGATATGACCGTCTTCTTACCAGCCAATCTCAAAACAATCGTGAATACGTTCGATTCAGTTACATACTTGGCAAGAGATAAGTTCCTCGGGTTTGATATTGAATTGTATTCCAGTGTGTTTGGTCAAGTTAAATTTATCCTGTCTGAGAAATTGCAAAATAAGATGTTTGTAGTAAACCCCAATTACCTCGAACTAGCAACACTGATTCCATTCCATGGCACTCCACAACCATTAAGTGGTTCTAAACAATCGGTATTTCTAGAAGGTCAATATGGCTTGAAGCTTCTTAATCGAAAAGCCGCTGCAAGTTTGACAATTGCCTAAATATATATACATAACCAGAGGGGGAGAGTTACTTCTCCTACTTTCTGGAAAGGAGCATACAATGAATCCAGACGAGATTATGAAATGGAAGCTACTAAGAATATCCAAAAATTTAAAGTCACGAGAAGTAGCTTCGGGAATTGGAGTGAGCCCAAGTTATCTGTCAAGATTTGAAACTGGGAGCTATAGTTGGGATCATGTTTTGATCAGGAAATACCAGAACTTTATCAATAGCAATTAAAAAGGGAGATAAATCAATGAGTTTGAGTATCGCCAAGTGCATCCCTGGTACTTTAATAGTAGCGGCAGATGGACGTGGAGTAAATGGAAATGGTGTAGCGATGAGCAACAATGTGGATAAATTATTTGTGATTGATGGCAGAGTGATATTTATAAGCGGAAGTCAATATTACAATATGCAAATAATCAATAAACTTAAGCGAGAAAACACTTCAAATCTGAGCCTTATCCAAGAAATTTGTAAAACAACAATGAATAGTTTTTTGAACGATACACATGCAAAAGCGTGGCTGAAGGATACTTTGCCTATTTGTTTAACTGTATTTGAGTACATACCCAATCATGGCTTCTATTTTACCGTATTCACCCCGGAAAACGATTTTAGTGCTAACTCACAACCTTTAAAACCTGGGTCCACACTCTGCCAAGGGATCGAAAAAGAAGAAGCTATGGAAGTTTTTAAGAAGAAAGGTTCAGTGAGCAGCCTTGAAGCACTTTATCAAAAAATATTGGACACTTATAGCGATATGGAATCCAGATATACCGCCATTGGTGGAGAAATAAGCTTTGTCGTTATTGATAATAAAGGTATCAGAAATTTTCGATTCAATCATACCAATAAAATACATTCTCGAAGTTCAGATTTGAGATTGATCAGTAAGACCGGAGATATCGTTCTTAACGAAGACGGTATTGTTCAAACAGATACTATCCAATTGGCTGATAATGTAGATTCCACACATGGGCTGAAATTGAAATTCTATTTAGATGACGGATTAATCAGTGTTAAAGCTGTTAAGTTGAATTTCACTTTGGAGAAATTCAGAGCATACAGCAAAGGCGCTTTGAGCGAAACCATTGCCTTGGATTCTACGAATAATTCAGAGACGATTGGCAGAACGACTGAATCCGCCGCAATAGATTTACACTCTACCCTGCCTGAAAATGTAACTGGATTGTCGCAAACCGATGGCTTCTACACTTCAACCGGAGGCCATAATCACGGCATTCCAGCAGGGACAGTATTTAAAGACATTAATGGTGTACCGAGGACGTGGGTTCCTTCTGGCGGACATCAGCATCAGGTTATCCTAGATGCTCACTCGCATGGTATAACCGTTCCTTCTCACGCACATGATTTTACAATTCCTCCGCATACGCACAGTATTTCTATGCCGCCGCATGCTCATGGGATTGATTATGGGATCTACGAAAGTACATTTGCTTCAGGTGTTCGAGTGGTTGTTGACGGAGTAATTCGAGGAAGTATCTACAATGCTTCAGAAAACAATGTGGATATAACTGAGTGGATTCAAACCACCGGATGGCACACTGTTGAATTAACATCCACTCAGTTAGGGAGGGTTAATTCAAGTTTATATGTGAAAAGCTTCGTAAGTTTCTAAAATTAGACTAAGGGGAAATGAATAAAGAATGAAATATGAACTTGGGCAGGTAACATATGATGGATATGGACACGAACATAAAGTTGGCGATTTCCGTAAAATTAGCTATGGCAAAAAAGAATATTGGAACGGCGAATGCTGGCTTGAAGATTATCTATGGGATGAAGATAATTATAAAGAACCTGACTTCGATGACTCATTCGAGAACTGGGCTAAAAATCATACCATAGTTGAACCTGATAATCCTTTCTACCAAGCACTTCCTAGAGAGCAGCAGCTTGTTGCTGAGCTTGAAGAGCTTACAACACTACAGCAGGACACAATGACGGAAATTATAAAACGACAGAGCGAACTATTCCGCTTGATTGGCGGTGCCAAGTTTGAGTAAAACCGCATCTGAATTACAGAAGAAACTCAACAAGCTAAAAGGCAGTGCTAATACTGAAATTGTCTCCGACAAAAACAATAAAGCCCATGTTGAAACACAGTTAATGCCTCTTTATTTCATAAACAAAAAATTTCAACATGCAAAGCATAGCGAGGACATGATTGCTAGGTATAATTTTGTCTATGACGGACAATTGCTATGGCGTTATCATCCTGACGGGTACTATAAGCCTGATGGGGAGGCGTACTACCGAGCCATAGGACAAGAACTTTTGAGTGATAGCAGCAAGCGGATATACATAAACGAGTCACTATATTACACGCAAAATGATCGACAATTGTTAGAGGGTCAGATGATGAACCCTCCTTCCAATTTGATCAATGTTAGTAATGGAATGCTTGACGTTCTGACTGGACAGATATATCCCCATTCACCGAAATACCTGAGTACATATCAGTTACCCGTTACATATGACCTCAATGCTAATGATCCCGTTATACATAATTTTGTTACTAGTGTTCTACCTGAGGATTCACATAACGCTTTTTATGAAATGATAGGCTACATATTGACAAACGATTTACATATGGAAAAAGCATTTATGTTCACAGGAGTAGGCTCTAACGGCAAGTCGGTTGCGATAGATATGATCACAGCACTATTAAGTAGAGAAAATGTATCAAATATCTCTCTTCAAGACCTTGACCACAGATTCAGGGTCGCAGGGCTGGAAGGTAAACTCCTAAATGCATTCTCTGACTTACCACAAAAACCAATTGACGATACTGGAGCATTTAAAGCAATTGTTTCCAATGAGTCGATCACTATAGAACGCAAAAACAAAGACCCCAAATCATTTAAAGCTTCGACCAAACTACTCTTTTCCGCGAATCACATGGTTGTAACTCCTGATATGTCTGATGGCTATTTTCGACGATGGATAATTTTTGATTTCTGTAATAAATTCACAGATGATAATAGAGATATTAACCTACTTAGCAAATTGACAACAGTTAGCGCTCTTTCTACTTTGCTAAACTTGGCAATCCAAGGAATACATAGGCTTCATCAAAACAAGAAATTCACTATTGGTGAAAGTCTCACTAAGGCCATCAATCAATATCGAATCAACGCTGATTCTGTAGCTGGCTTTTTGGAAGCCAATTGTGTATTAGAAGATGGACACACACTTTATACAAAAGATGTTTACATAGCATATCGGCAATGGTGTGAGGATAGCGGCCTAAGACCTGTTAGCACAATTAAATTTAGTCAGAGGCTAGCTCTACAAAAGGGACGGAAATACAAGCAGCCTGAACATTGGGAAGGAATCCGTTGGTCAGAGAATAGTGAATTTCCACGTTCGCCATTCTGAGACTCATACACTGCTTTTCATCTCATACACTACTCATACACCCTTTTTAAAAAGTTGTGTATGGAAAAACCCTTGATACATATGGCTTTTTTGCATCTCATACACTCATACACTACTTTTATTGAATTTCTGAGAAAATAATTAAAATAGACAAATATAGGATTTGTGTACAGTTAAATAAATTCTTTAGAAATGGGTGTATGAGTGTATGCTTGACATTTCAAATACTGAAAACCCTTGATACATATGGCTTTTCTTGTTCAAAACTCATACACTACTTTTTCAACATACACCAAAGTAGTGTATGGAATCTCAAACTGGTGTATGGGAAGGAATTAAATAAATTTGAATAACATTTATGAAGCGTTAAAAAATATCCCATCAAAGAAGAAATTATACTTTTTATGGAAACACAACCTTTCCTTTGATCAGACGAAGGCTCCAAAGTCTGAAGCTGAGTTTTTGCAAACGGTTGGACTTTCTACTCTCAATACATATATTAGATGGGAACGATCTGAAGAATATAGAAATCTGGTTGCTATATTGCTTAACACTCGCTTTGATGGGGATTTAGAGCTAATCTATGATTCTTTAGCTGTGAAGGCCAAAGAAGGTGATGAGAAGAGTATTAAGCTGCTCCTGCAAATTGGTAAAGACATTAAAATTTATGCCAAGGATGCAGCAATGCAGTTCAACAAAGATGAAGAATCAGAAGACGATGATTTAGAGTTGTGAGTGGCATTTATTGCTACTCTTTTTTTGCGTTGCTTTAAACTCAGAAAGGAAAATGTAAATGGCAGTTGCGTTAACAAAATCGCAGAAAATCAATAAAATAATGAACACGTTTGAATTATTCTGCAAAAACTTCGTCAAGATTATTGATAATGATGGAGAGCTTGTCCCATTCGTTTTAAACGATCAGCAACAATATTACATTGACAATGCTGGTAAGTATAACTTGATTCTCAAACCACGCCAGCTAGGTTTTACAACGGCTAGTTTGGCTTACTGCTTATGGATGGCTGTAAATAATCCCAATACTAACTATTTGATTGTGTCCTATAAAGGAGATTCAGCAAAGGATCTATTCGCTAAGCTTAAACGGATGAATCTACATCTGCCGAGAACAAAGTATGATGCTTTCCCTTCTGTTGTTCGTGATAATCGGGATGAACTGGTATTTAGCAACGGGAGTACAATTCGCAGCACAACAACAGGAAACAAAGATTTAGGACGTGGAATGAATCTGATGTATGTCTTATTGTCAGAGGCTGCCTTCTACGATGACCTAAATGGTATTCTCCTCTCGCTGGAGCCAGCGTTGCAGAAAACAGAGCGCAGCAAAATTTGCCTTGAATCTACCGCAAACGGATTCAACGATCTTCAAAAACTCTATGACCGTGCTAATAAAGGTTTATCAAAGTATAAAGCGTTCTTTTTCCCCTTTTATGCTTCCGCTTATGAGAAACAATTCTCCTACGATATCCAAGAGGCAGTGAAATGGTACAAAACATCCAATAAAGGCCAGCGGCTGAGCGCAAAAGATTTAGATAAAGAGCAGAAGCTACTTTACGAATCTGGTTGTAGCTTAAACATGCTGATGTGGAAAGAATACATATTGCAGGACAAGGACAAAAACCAGTTCTATCAGGAGTATCCAGCCACTGACATCCAAGCATTTATTAATACTGGACAATCAGTATTTGATCAAACGCTTATCGCAGAAGCTATAAATTACATCCTCCCTCCAATGCCAAAAGTAGAGCTTGAGCATGTTCCTGACATTCTGAAGCAATATATTGGAAAAGGATTGGATATCTTCCGATTGCCTAAGCCGAAACAACGAATGTTCGCTGGAGTAGATGTAGCATCAGGAAGCGGCAATGATTACTCTACGATCAGTGTATTTGATGGAGATGGACAGCAGTATGCTTCATTTTATAGAAATGATGTTCCTGTATATAGATTCGCTGCAATAGTCCGAGAAATCGGGTTGTTTTTTAATTATGCATTCATAGTGATTGAGCGGAATGGATTTGGAACATCAATCCTTGAGCGGTTGCGTGAAGGAGATAACCCTTATCTAAATTTATTCAAGCATCGTCATTTTGATAAAGGAAAATCCAGGCTTCAATTAGGTTGGAGTAGTAACAGCGTTACCAAAAACAAAGCTGTGACAGATGTTAAGGAAATGTTCGAGTGTCAGTTAGTGCAGATTGACTGTAAAGAAACATTGAAGCAGATGCAAACATTCATCGAGAAGGACAACAAAATGGAAAACAAAAACCGATCCAATCACGATGACCTTGTTATATCGTTCATGCTTGCAATTCAAGCGATAAAGGCAAATAAATATTACGTTGAGGTGGCATAAAATTGTACGAAAATGAAAATCAATGGTTTGTAGAGGAAGTCAATAGAGTTTCAAATCAGCAGAGGATTAATGATGTCCTAAATACGAAGGAGTACTTGAGCGGCAAGCATAAGATTCTAAAGAAGCCTAGTTACAATTACAATGGTCAAGTATATGAACCACGCAAAATCATTCTACAGATGGCAAAGACAATTCTAAATTTTAGTGTTGGTTACGTTATGGCTAATCCGATTACACTAACAGGAGATAAGTCCGTCACAGATGCTTTTAAGCGAGTATATAAAAGAGGGAAATACAATCAGCTTGATTACGATATCCTTGATAAGATGTCCAAATATGGATACGTTGCAGAGTATGTTTACATAGATAATCAGCAACAGCAAATCAAATCTAAACTTCTAGACCCTGCCGACAGTTATCCAGTTTTTGATCATCACAATGAGTATACGGCATTCGTCGAACATTATTGTGTTGGTAACGTGAGTTATTATAACGTGTACTATCCAGATAGAGTTGAAGAGTATACGGATGAAGGCGGAAATTTACGGATGACTGGAAGCTTCAATAATCCTGCTGGACTACCTGTTCTATATCATAATCAATCTGAGATCGGGAATCTTGGATACTCTGACCTGTTAGATATCCTGCCTATCTTGGATAACATGGAGGACTTACTAAGTAAGGCTGTAGATGGCTATTATCATCATATTTCAGGTATCCCTATCCTAAAGGGGCAACAGCTTAAAGGTGATGGATTACCTAAGGATATCATTGGCGGTGGCCTTGTACTGGATGATAATGCAGAATTCTACTTTGCCAATAATGAGTTCGATCATCAAGCCTTTGAGACGTTATATAAGACTCTTACAAGCGCTCTGCTTGATATAGCTAACGTTCCAGCCGTGAGCATGAGTAAGACGGATGTGAGTAATCTGAGCGAAGTTTCTATACGCCTCCTCTTCTCCCTTGCCGATATGAAAGGTGCTTTGAATAGCAAGTTCTTGCGTGAAGGCATGGAACAGCGCTTCGATAAGATTAGAGAGTTATTAAGTCGTAAAGGACTTGTATTTTCCGACGATGAATATGATACTTTGGGTATTGTATTTAAATTTTCAAGACCGTCGAACGACAAAGAGATTGTAGATAATCTGAAGGTGCTAAAAGACATCAATAGTATAAGTATGGAGTCCATTGAGGAGCACAACCCCTATGTGACAGATGTTCAAGGCGAGCTTGAGAGACTTCGGAATGCGAGCAACGGGGTATAATAATACATATTTTTGTATCTATTCTCATTAAATGAATGGTCGCAATACATAAGGTATATATTTAAAAGGGTTATGCAATTTCGCGCACACGTTATATATACAAACTATTAGTGTGCGCGTCTCCTATTAATATATAGGTGTGAATTGTTTCAAATTTTTTATTGTTTTCAATTCAAATTTTTGCTATATTTAGTGTTATTATTACAATATATGGTATAATACAGCCCTTTTCCCTCATAGATACCACATAAGTATAGTTATATGGTACATAACTATACTTGTATGCCATTCAGAACACTACCTATCATAGTTAGCGGTCTGAAATCGGCAATTTCTCAGATAATTTTCTGAGTTTTCAAGGAAAATACAGATGATTTGTACTATTTGTATGATCTGCAATGCAAAATGAGGTTGGAAAATGGGTTGGATACCCCTAAACTGGAAAAAAGCTCGGCATCTAGACGTTTTACACACGACCGAAAAAAAAGGAAAATGACGCATATGATTGCTCGTCGCTCAATTCACTATAAAAAGGGAGGGTATTGGTAATGAGAAATGCAAAACGATATGCTAATTCATATTTCAATCATGATGCAACAAATATTATTTGGAGAAGCTTGAACAGCAACACTGATATTGAGAGAATCACAAACGGGTGTAAAAATTTAATAAAACATATGTCAACTCAATATAAAGCGCATGAACTTCAAAGAGAGGATATTGAAGAGATGGAACGAGAGTTAGGGAAATATGAGATTGCTCTAGATCGTATATCTGAACATCCACAATTATTCACTTTCTCAGAAGAAGAACAAGTTACTTTTAATGAGCAGTTTGAAATTTTATCTGATAAAGTGAACAAAATTAATGTAAAAAAAATATTTTGGGATTGAGATTTTGTGTTTCCTATGAAGCATGATCCCTTTAGACCACTACCTGTGTTATTTTCCATTTCTATATACCTGCTAGCTACAAGATGGTAGTATTTAGGTAAAAATGCAGGAGGCAAGTCAATGAAAAAAGTAATTATCGGTTTCTTATGTGGCGCTTTGTTCTTTTCAGGAGTATCTTATGCAGCATCAGGTAGTTTAACAGCTAAATTAACTAGCTATAAGATATTCATAAACGGAAATGAGAAAATCCTTAAAAACAAACCAGTTTCTATCAATGGAACTACATACCTACCATTAAGAGAAATCTCAGAGGCAGTTGGTTATTCCGTAGTCTTGGAGAACGGGAAATTATTATTAAACAACGGATCAGTTACCACACCCACTTCTAATAATTCCTCATTAAAACAAGATGACTATACTGAGATTGGAGCTAATAGTCTAAAACTAAAGGTGGACGATAAATATTACGGATTAGCAATTAGCACTCCAATTTATGTAAAGGGAAGTTCGATCTATCTTACATTTAACGCTTCTTTGATTGATTTAATTGTTTCAATCGCTTCAAATGATTATAAAATTTATGAAACTAATAATGATAATCCTGATTTCATTACTGCGGAACATTTCGCCAGTAGTTATAAATATCTTGAACTCATTGAGAAACAAAAGTCGTATAGCTTAAACAATACGGAAAACGGTAAAAGATATGAGATTGTAACAGATAAAAACTCTAGCAAAGGAGTCATATTTTTAGAAGCTAATGATAGATACTTGATTCCAATAAATGATGTCTTTAAAAGTTTAGAACTCAACATGGAAGCCATATATGAACCTAATCAAAAAAGAGTTGTTTTAAAATTCAAGTAATTAACTTTCCCAAGCCTACTCTATAACGGGTAGGTTTTTTCTATGCCATAAATCCAAAAAAAACCTATACAAAGGAGCAATCAATATGAAATTCACGGAACGCCTTCAACTCGAAACGCAAGGTATCACCCTATCCCCTTCCGAATTATCCATTTATCTTGAAGAAGAGGGGATTGCTGTCCCAGATTCGGATTATAATCCTGCATCCAATATTGATAAGCGTAGAGTCTATTCAGCGGCATTATCTATTCTGAACAGCGTGGCAAATAATCCTTCTTTAATGAAGTCATATAAATCTGACGACATTTCTATCAGCGATTTCGCCGAGTCAATTCAAAATCGCATTGACCAGTTAGAACGAAAAATCCGTATGATGGCCTCAAACGATACTCAGGCGATTAGCAGCACTTTCATGCTGTTTACCGGAGTGTGAGACATGATTAATTTATTCAATATTTCCGACACAACGGATTATGAGTTTTTCCAGAACCAAATTGGTACGGATGTTTATGTAAATGGTTCATCGTCAGCAATCAAAACGGTCATTACAAATACGAACATTGAACAGAACTATGATGATAAAAAGATTTCTTCCCTATCGCTGCTTAAACGTGGCGATATTATTTTATTACAGGACAAAAAGTATATGATTATCTCTGAGATCACTGGACAACGGTATAACAAATTCAAAGGAATCATGCGTTATCTTCCACATACGATCATGGTCAATGATGCCTGTCGATTCTCCACTCTGGATTGTTATATTTCTGTTAGTAATTTAGGTGTGACAGATGGAAAGGTCTTATCTATCACGGACGGTGTGATAACTGTTTATTGTACAAACTCTATAAGTAATTCAACGCTTAAAATTAATTCTAGGTTCCTCGTTGGTGGTCAAGCGTTCAAGATTTCAGGAATTGATACATACAGTCAGCCAGGAATCATGATTTTATCGTGTGAGAAGGATCTGATTTCCACTACTGATGATGTTGTAAATAATATTGCTGGCGCTTTGTCGTGTCCAATCGACATTACAAATACAGATACTAATTTGACAGTTGGCGTGACGCTACAATTAGACTATACAAGCACTAACGATGTTCCAGTGACATTCACTTCTTCTAATCCTTCTATCGCCACTGTGAGTGCTACAGGGCTTGTAACAGGCATATCTGAAGGTGTAGTGACTATTTCGATGAGTAATTCAACGAACAGTGCGATTACAGATGTTGTGACTATTACAGTAGAAGACATTCCAATTGTTAAAACTGTATCAATAAGCGTTAATTCGGCTCCAATCACTGAACTAAAAGTCTCTCAATCCAAAACCTACACGGCAAATGTTTATGAAGGAGATGTACTTTTATCTGAGGACGTAACGTGGAATTTATATGAGGATGATCAGGTAAGCCCATATAATACGGCTAATGTTCAGATCACAGCAACAACGGGAACTACAATTACCCTCAAAGGAGTAAAATACACATTCTACGTCCAATTGAAATGCACTCTCAACAGTGATCCAAGTGTATTTGTATGGCAGCGGATTAAGTTGAGATCGTTAATCTAGACCACTAACCTAAAATTTGGATAGAACACTTTACTTTCTCCGATGACCACTATATACTAACACTATCAAGTTTTTAAAAGTGATGGTCATTAAATTATAAACGTTGTCGGAGTAAGTTCGAACCATTTATAACCTCAATTCCCTCTTGACAGGGTAGGGGTCATGGGTTCGAACCCCATCCGTCCTATAAGAAAAAGCCTTGATAATCAAGGCTTTTTGCTTTTTATGGGGTGTTAATGGACTGCCTTTTACGGCAGTGATACGAATTTGATATGAAACGTTATCGAACTTATCCACCCTTATAAAAAGATTTACCGAAGGAGTCCGCTGTATCCTCCTGAATGTCAGGGGTTATATGAGCGTAATTGTCGATCATGCGAGTATCGGACCATCCAAGTCTTTCGGCGATGGCCTGCGGAGTCTCCCTGTTCTTTATTAGGAAAGTGACATGTGAGTGCCGTAGATCATGAAACCTGATTTTTTTTAGAGGATCTTGCTGGCGGGCTGCTCCTCTAAGGCCGTTTGATTTCTGGACATGCGTATTCAAGTTTTCAACAATGCGTGAAAATGACCTGTTGATATTTCTGAGGGATACTGGATTCCCTAAAGAAGTAGCAACGACAAGATCGAGATCCTGATAGACGTCCCTGCGAATCATCTTCTCTTCCTTCATTTTGCGCCGATGTTTTTCTAGAATTTCTAATGTGTGATTATCAATCCGTATAGGTCTGCTGCCTGAAACAGTCTTTGCTCCAGCCTGAAGTTCCTTGCCATCGTGGCTAAGTATTTGTGTAATCGAAATGATTTTATTCTCAAAATCAACATCCTTCCAGCGCAGTCCGAGAATCTCACCTTGTCTCATCCCGGTTGTTAATGCCAGAAGGGACACAATGTAGTAACGGTCATCCTTAGCAGCATCCAGGAAACGGTGCGATTCCTCAAGAGTCCATACCTGCATCTCCTTTTTGCGAGCAACAGGGCGTTTAACAAGCTCCGCAGGATTGTCTCCAATTTCCTTCCAAGCTTTTGCCTGCTTCATAGCATCATTAATCAAAGTGTGGCATTTCTGAATGTTCTCATCTGAGAGTGAACCCTTTTCATGAAGCTCATTGTAAAAGTCCTGCAAATTCCGAGGCGTGATAGACTGAATATTTTTCATCCCTAAGCTCGGAATGACATGGTTGTTCACAAGAGAAGCGTACATTTTCCAGGTGCTGCTCTTAACGTTCATTTTCTTGTCATTAAGGTAGGACGTCAGAAAATCCCCAAATGATTTATTCGATTTCTGGATAAACTTCTTCTTGTTGATCTGATCCTCTGCTTCGGCCATTGCTGCCTTTACTTCTTTCTTGGTCTTGAATCCCCTCCGAAGTACCTGCTTATACTTACCATCCTCCTTGTAATTGACCTTGAAATAGTACGTTTTTGTTTTTTCATCCTCATACCATGGCATAAACAATCCTCCTTCCATTTAAAACTTTCATTCTTGAATAGAAAGAACAAGCTGAAACCTACTGAACGTTTCTAGTATGTTTCAGTATAAATGCGATTTTATTTGCGAATTGTTACTCGATGTATTCATTCATTAGGTTTTTAACGTGATATTCTTATAGCATGGAAAACAAAGAGAACAGCACCCGACACAAACTGATGCCCGTTTGACGGCCGCGAGCCGCAAGGGTATACCGGCGGGCAGGCTGTTCTTTTTGTTATCCAACATTCGGAGCAGTGAGGACAGCTAAGTTACTCAAGTGTCTTTATTATTATTACAGAATACAATTTGAAAATTTTGAGGATCGCTGGGCGAAAGCACTGGTGTTAATAATAGGGAGGTGATAATATTGTGAAATGTTGCCTATTTCTATAAAACTAACTATTTAAGGAGGTATATTAGGTGAGGAAGTACGTGATCTCTGTTATAAGCCTTTTAATTATTGTTCAATCGTTAGTGACTATCCAAGTTGATAGTGCATCTCAAAAAACATCTATTAAGTTTAATAATGGTGTTTACTATGGGGAAGTTAAAAATGGCGTGCCTAATGGAAAAGGTACCATCAGTTGGTCGGAAAATAAAACATACTCAGGTGATTGGCTCAATGGAAAACGATCAGGTTATGGAAAGTACATTGCACTTATTAAGGAAAACGGGGACTATGAATATAAGAAATATAATGGTTATTGGAAAAATGATACGTATAACGGTCAGGGTGAATATGTATATATACATAGCTATACTATAGATGGTTCTGGATATGAAAACAGCCAAACTACAATAAAGAATGGGGAATTTTTAAGCGGGGAACTGAAAACAGGATATACTATGAATAATCCTAAAGATTTGCCTTATATTTTTGATTACAATGACAATAAGGTAGGGGTTGGATTTGCCAGCTATCCAGAAGATGTGAAAAACCATCTCTCAAAGAACTTCAATCAAGGATACATACCTTTACTCTCCTATGTGGTGAAGCAAACTAATGGGCTGATAAAAGGGTACAGTTACTATTTGGGAATGGAAGAGGACAGACAGGAACTTTCTGAAGGATTCTTCAAAAAGGATTGGTCGCTAAACAGTGGTGTGAATTTAGAAAATACAAATGATTATGAATTTTATACCGCAAAAGAATTTAAAAATGGCAAGTTGATTTCAACAAAACAAGTTAACGGTGATATCAATGAAATAATAACTAAAAAAATCAAAGTGAATTTAAAGGTTTTGCTCCCATATGTTAGTGGATTTAATAAGTTATATAATACATCAATATCTGAAATGAAGAACTTTGAGCAAAGAAAAAATAATTCAGAAACAACCAAGGTGACGTCTAACAGTACGCAAGAAAGTACAAAAAATAACTTAGGGGAACTTAGGGAGTATAGTGGTAGTTGGGTCCTAGAAGATATTAATGAAAATGGAGAAATTTCATACCCAAGTGTTATAACTATTTTTGTCGAAAATAATACAAGTGGTTTTGTAACTATTTATGAACGTAGAATTCAAGATAGAGATATTTCTAAAGAAGCAATAGTAGAATCAAAATTCGTAGTCAACGACGAGGGAGTAGCGAAGTTTACTTTTGATGATGATGGTTATGGACACATTGGTACGGTTGAAATACGATTCACTAATGCTGGTTTAATAGTGACCTGCGAATCACACGATCCTCAAATAGTACGTGAAGATGGAACAATTTATAGAGAAAGTACAGGGAATTGGTCTCTTTGGGAAGGAAGCAAGAGTTTTAATTGGAACACCAAAAGAGCAATAGAAGATATAGGTTCAGAGATCTAGGTCAGGTAAAATCTTCAGATCATGGAGAATGGGAATAAAAATAGAATAAGCACAGTGTGACTGAAAGTCATCCATTAACTCGGGTGGCTTTTCTTATTGATTATCAGTTCAGCAGGATTTATCTTCCATACGCCGAATTATGAAGGCTTTAAAGATACGCATGATGCATTTTTAAATGATGTATTTCACAATGAGGATGTTGATTTGGTTAGGATTATCAAGATTCATCTCTATTGTGAATACTGGATTAACAAGCTAATACTAGCTAAAGTAAAAATAGGAAAAAAATAATTGATGATAACAATAACTATTCTTTTGCAATTAAAGTTGATCTACTCTACAACCTAGGATTTATAATCGAAGAAGTGTATTTAAATCTACGTAAGTTAAACAATCAACGAAATGGATTTGCGCATAATTTAAATTACAAACTTAAGCCTAAAGATATGGACTATCCACACATGAAATACCTAGAGGATGTAGATTTTACTCAGATGGATTCAATATTAATGGTGGCCCTGGTCACTTATGCTAGACTTCATGAAGTATGTACTAAAGAATTTGGACTGAGCACAGAATCGGGCGAACTATAAACACATGAAGGATTTATCTTCCATATGCCGAATTATGGTTGTGGGAGGTGATAAAATGTCAAACGAAGGAGAAAAAAGATTGCTGTTGAAGATGATGAAGGCGAACTGCACATCATTTTAAGTAAAGACGTCAAAACTTTTACTAGAGAAAATCCTGATGATCCTCGTAGCTTAAAAATGTATTACATGGAAAATGAGCAGTTGTTTAGAGAAGTCCACTTAGAGAAAGGTGTTAAAGAATTTCATAAGTGGACGGAAAGAGCATTTAACCCTAAACAGGAGAACGTAATAGGAGATGGTAGAATGTTGGACTCACAAGTGGTGAAAGAAGGATATATTAAAGGGGCACAATATTCTGGTTATTATTCTTTGTTAGACAACGGAACCTATATGGCTTCAGTGGTGGCAGTGGAACCTGGCCCAGACGCATTCGGGGAACATAGAACACGCATAAGCCAAGATCGAGAAACGGCAATCAATAATGTGTTAGCTCTGTGGAACGAGTTGGAAAAGGAGTTTGGCTAGGCACTTGAATCATCAATCTAATAAGCATTCACTAAGCCACCTGTTAACCCGGGTGGCTTTTTCTGTGACCAGAAAGGAGAAAACATATGAAAATCCATAAAGACGGAACACTGGAAGGCACCCCGGAGGAACTGGCAGCTTATGCGAAGCTCCAGAGTCTACAGCCCTTCAAAGTCATCGAGCCTATTACGCCGCTCACAGGGCAGCCCTACAGGCCGCCCGATACGATCATCAGTACAACAGGCATAGATGCTGGGAAATATCCTGGAAGCGATCAGAGGCCGTATAGGGTGGACAGAACAAGGCATCCATATGACCACAACAATGCAGTATTCGCCTACAACGGTGATCCTGAGACTAATGGAAGTGTCGCAATAACGACATTGCCAGGCAGAGTGGTCTCCGAAAATACGGGAGTTATATCGTAGTTACGTGACAATCCCATAATCTAAACCCCAAAAGCCCATGTGGTGACGGCGAAGTAAGGTACATGGGAGAACAATATAGGAGGTTGTGTTCATGGGCAATCAAAACGATCAGATGGATGCTCTTGTGTGTGGGCTGCGCAGAGTGCCTTTAATCATAGATGAGTACCATGATAACCCGAGGCCGGGTTATGTGGTTCCAGCCTGGAGCCGGGATCAAGGAGGTTACTTTATTCAGGTGCCGCCAATTCACTGCAACAACGATGAGCAACCACTAGAGCATAGATGGTCGAAAGAAGAGATCTGTTCTGTCCTCGGTGTACCCGCAGAAATGTTCAATACTCTCAAAAGCAATGAACGCGAGCATGAAGAGATGTACCAGGCATGGCTTAAGAGTCGATTCGGCATTCAGAAAGGTGGGTCAACATGAGCACAGCACAGGCCAGCAAGGCCACACCAGCCATATGCAATGAAGGCTGCGGCGAGCAGTTTGAGGTCAAGGGTTTTGATACAGCCAGCCTGCCGGGAGCCATAGAGAAGACATTCTTCACCTGCCCACATTGCCAGCATGAGTATATCGCCTTCTACACAGACCCAGAGGTACGGCAGCTGCAGGATAAGATCCGGCGCATACAGAGTCAGCTCCAGAACCCGCAGGCTAACCAGGCGGTCATCCTGAAGAAGATCAAGCAGACGCAGGCTGCTATCAAAGCTGGCATGGACCGGGTGAGAGCAGCAGTTGAGGGAGGCGCAGGCGGATGACAGTGGATACAGTAGTTGCGCTAAAGACGATTCTTGTGGTAGGGAAGGACGTCACTCAGGCCCGCAATCTTTGGAAGGACTTAGGCTTGAGAGATAAGTACCCCAGAGAGGCCAAGGTTAAGTATGTGAGCCGTAACCCATTCATACTGGATGGGCTTAACCCTGCTGAGATGCTGATTGTATTGGTAGGACAGCACTGGCTGAACCCAATCATGGAGAGCTCAGTCATGCAGCACTATATGAAGCGCGGAGCAACGGTGGTAAATCATGAACTTAGAAAGGGTGAGGACAATGATTAGAGTACAGACCACAGTAAGCATGGGAGAGCACTACATTGAGCGTGTGCTGGAGGTGGATGACATCAGCAAGCTATCCGAGGATGAACGGGCTGCCATCATTGATGGGGCTATTGCACCAGTGGAGTACGACCATGAAGATACCGGACCGGATGTCCACTTTTTTAACGGTGAAGAGGTTGAACCTCAGAGCAAAGAAGGCAGTACTGTAGGAGATATCAAGATCAGGCTCGACACATCAGAAGTGAAGGAAGCGCTGGAGGACGTTGAACGGCTGTCTCATGGGTTGTCCGAACTTGAAGGGCAGGGCGGCATAGAAGACAGGCTGGCGTACCTGGACAGACTCATTACGTTGGCCCATACATTCGGTGGGAGCAACCCACTCCTGGAGTTGGGCGGAAAGATACAAACTGTGCTCAATAGTCTTCAGGATGACCTGGGCTTAAAGGTATCCAGTGAGTAGGGAGTAGGCATGTCGTGCTAATGGAGGTGGTGACATGAGAAGCAGCAGGCGTGACGAGAACCGTTATTATGACCGCTTTAAGAGAGACAAGACCTCAAGGGCATTCTATAAGTCCACAGCATGGGAGAGAGCGAGAGAGCTGGCGCTCATCCGCGACAATCGTCTATGCCAGCACTGTCTAAAGCGCAAGCGCCTGACACCGGCAGACATGGTGCATCATATCAAGCCTATCAGCGAGTGTCCTGATCTATCCTTGACACTGGACAATCTATTGAGTCTCTGTAATGGATGCCACAACAAAGAGCACGGGGTTGAAGGGAAGAAGGAAGAGGTGGTGCCAGCCAACCGGAAGGCGCGTTTCATGGTGTCCAAGGCTAACGAACAGCTCTTTTAATGGGTGACAGGCGGTAACATATGTATGGTTCCTCTGTACTTATCTCTTATAGAGTCTATAAGGCTACTACATCTACCTGCTACCCGCGTCATAGACCTCTCTATACATACTCTATAGATAATCCCATAGGGATATAGACGCCTGTAGAGGGCTTATAGAGGGTTCTGAGTAATTTATAAATTTTACCATTAGATGTTAATTTAATTACATTTTGTGGATTTATAATAATAAACAAATGATGGTAAATTTAAAATCGGGACAAATACAGTCCCCCTCCCTTCAAGGTTGGGATGAAGGGCACAGGGGACCGAGCTGCCAGTTTCGTTTTCGGCGCATGACCATTTCATATAAGAGGGGGGGTCATGGAACACAAGCCAAAAAAGGAAATAAAGGACCGATCAGCCAAGAGGTTATTTGAAATAGTGCAGGCCTGTTGATTAGCCAAAAAAAGGTAGCAAAAAGGCCGCTCATTCGGTAAAGTGTTTGTACCCCTACAAACATCCGAAACGAGGCGACCTCATGAAAAAGTCTACTTCAATCTCGAACATTCTGTAATCGGTGATTCCCGAAAAGAAACTTTCACCGTTTCTGCAAGAGCTTAAATATGTCGATAGAGCAAGGAAATTCACCGTCTATGACCTCTTTTTATTCTTGGCGGAAGCTTCGTTCCAGCAGTGGAAGGGGTATCGGGATGGTGAAGTACGCATGGACTCCAGCGGCCTCAGACCCGTAGACCATTCTACGCTCTCCAAAAAAGCGAAGGATGTTCCCTTCGAGCTTTTTAAGCAACTGCTGGTTCTCATGATTGATCGGTGTAATCGCTCGACCCGAAGACATTTAGGGATTCCCAAAGCCTTGCTTCTTGTCGATTCCACCAAAATCACCGTGGGTAAGGCGCGGCTTCCTTGGGCTCCGCTGAAGGGTGAACGAGCAGGAATCAAATTGCATGTGTCGCTGGTGGCTGATGAAGGCCGACTCTATAAAGTGACCGAGACCACAGGGAATTCCCATGATTTTAAAAGCTGTCCCGATGTGATCGACAAGCGGTTTATTCTCGTAGCGGATCGGGCGTATAGCGGGTACAAACGATTCGATGACTATCTGGAGCAGCACCAATTCTTTGTCATTCGGCTTCGGGACAATACGCTCTTTCAGTCCCCGGTCTCCCGAACGCGTGGCGAACCCTTCAAGGGAACACTCGAGCGAGATTTCACCTGCCAATTGGGAAAAGGACAACGGCTTTCCAAGCACCGTTTTCGCGTGGTGATTCTAAACGATCCCCAAGGCAACCCGGTGATTCTTGCTACAAATCTGCACTGGCACTCCGCTGAGCGGATTGCAGAATTCTATAAGAAGCGGTGGCAGATTGAAGTGTTTTTTCGCTGGATTAAGCAGCATTTAAATATCTCAACCTTATTCGGGACCACACCAAACGCTGTGTACGGTCAGTTGTATACGGCTCTACTGGTTTATGTGTTATTGAAATTCCTGTTTGACGAAGGAAATGCAAGGGTACATTGGAGCGCAAAACTAACGTTTGCCGAATTTGACCGCTTATTTACGCTGCAACGTTTACCCGTAGAATGGATTGCTTTTTTAGCTAATGATCTTACATTCCCATAATTTAGCTAATCAACAGGCGTGCTGGAGAGCCAATTGTGTTACAGTTGTATGCTTGTTTACCAGTATCGGCGTATGTCGGCAGCACTAACACTCGGTTAGAAGTCGTTCAAATCGCTTAGAAAGGAGAAGTTGCTTGTGAACATAGCATTAGCACTTAAGTACTTATATCTAGGAGCAGACCAGATGAAGGAATTTGAAGTACGAGACAATGGACACGGGGAGCAATACATCGCCATCTGGAATCTGGACAAACCAAAGCCGACAGAGGAAGAGTTGCAGGCAGCCTGGGTAGCGTACCAGGAGGCTGGAGCAAACAAGCCGCCACTGATGACGGCGTTGGAAAAAATACAGGCAGAGAACGCAGCCCTTAAAAAACTAATCGAGGAAAAGGACCACGAGAACAAAAATGCCCTTTTTGAGATATACAACATGCTGGGGGAATCATCTACGTCATGATTAGTTTGTTCCTGTCATGTCTCCCCTACTCAAGACCTCGAAAGGAGGTGACAAATCGATGATTATCGTTATGGCATCTTTGATTCTTTGGGGGGATATTACATTCGGACAAGTACCAAATAACTCAAAAGAATTAGTCAAAGAACGTTTGGAGATTCTGGGTTATGATGAAAATGGACAACCGATTAATATTTAAAGTAAATTAAGTTATGTATAAAAACAAGGACTAGTAAATGCTAAGAAAGTAGGGTATTCTTGGGAGTGCTGATTAATTCGAAGAACTCTACTTTTTAATTGAGAGAAAGGTGTTTGGTATGATTATATCTAAATTTCTTGACAAAAAGATTATTGCCCTTGTTCTTATCTTCTTATGTACTATTATTATTCGGTATGAAAACATCTTCGAACGTCCATTGGGATTTCATAATGAAGATGCTACATCCCACGTTTTGGTGACCATGAATGCATTCGATGAAAGTCCTCTTTCAATGCATTATTTTCTTCCAATCTTTACATTGGGGGAGGAACATAACAAGGGGATAGATGACCTGCCATCCGCCTCAAAGCAAGATGAATATGGAAATTATTACTACACTTCTTTTCCGCCATTAGGATTTATTGCACCATATATTTTCGCGAAGATATTCTTCTTACCTCTCAATCTTATCACTTTGAGGATTTTCAATGTAATATTGGGCTTGCTATCAGCCTTACTTATATACTTTTTAGTGAAAAAGATTACTTCAAATATAAATCGCAAGTACTCAAATCTGCCAATAATATCGGCGATTATCTACATGTTTAATGAAGAATCTCTTTGGAGTCATTCGAATGCATATTGGGCGCATTCATTGTTACAGCCTATTTGGATAACTTCTATTTACCTGTTTCTGAATATTCTTCAAGGAGATTATAGACGGCGTATTTTATGGGGCCTTGGAGTAGTCATTTTTTTGATGTGTTATACAGAATGGACGGCCTATATAATGGCATTTCTTTATATTTTAACCTTATTTCATGTTTACATTAGAGATAAACGAAAAGAAGTTTTAGTTGCAGTTGGTATCGTAGGAGGAATGTCCTTTTTATCGGGAATCCTAATGGTGTCATTGTTCTCAGCTAAAGTCGGCTTTAGTGAATATTTTCATGGTTTGTTTTATCGTGCTTCTCAGAGAAAAGGGCATCTAAGTTTACTTAGCGAATTGATTCAAAACTATTGGGTTGGATTTGGATTGTTTTTATTTATACCCTTAGTTTTATTGATAATTTTTTGTTTCAAAAGGCAAAGAGAAAGTGAATCAAATATAATATTAAGGAATCTAAGAATATTAGTAGTTGTAACATGGATACCCATGTTGGAAAATGTATTTCTCCTAGAACACGCTGCTCTATATACTTTTGCTACTTTGAAGCTGGTTGTTCCAATTATACTAACTACAATACTGATTTTAATGTATTTAAATCAAAAATATACAAAATTGGCGTTAATTTTGGTTTGCATAGCCTCTGTCTGGTCGGTCAGAACTTATTTTTATATAAACAACTCACCACAAAATGATGTGATCTACAAAACATATATCGAAGCTGGAACTTTAATTAAAGCCAATACAAAAGATGATGAAATAGCATTTCTGAATCGAAGGGTTAGAGGTCATCTTATTTATTATGCCGAAAGAAACATCGTCGAATGCGGTTCGTTGGAAGATGCTGTTAAATTTATGAGAAAATCTAAGTTTGCAACAGGGAAATATTATATTGTAGGTGGTAGTAATTTTGGATTTGAACCTCCTGATAGCAAATATCTTTGGGAGTATTACGGATATTCAAGTGGTTTTATCGAAATAAGTAAAAATGGTGAAGAAGGTATCACTATCTATCCTGCTAAATTTAATGATAACAATTGGATAAATGGAATCAGCAAAGAAGGTAATGGTTTTTTTGTCAGCAATAGCGAGATTCTTACAAGCCTTAAGCCTGGTAATATATTAGCCGACCAGAGCGGAGGTTTACATAAGATCACTTCTATATCAAACGATCAGGTCTGGTTTGGTGGAGTGCCATCTAAGAGCTTGGTGGACGCAAAAAGTTTTAAATTAGTTCACTAGGAATTTGCTACTAATGAAAGATATATAATAAAGTTATTTTTTAAAAACACGCCTGTACTTGACGTGTTTTTTGTTTTATCTCTAGCTAAGGGAATCTCCTTGATCGGAAAGAAGGTAGATGATGAACTTACTACAGTCATACGATAAAATATGGTAGCAATCGGTGCTTTGATCAAATCTTATGATATTACGAGAAAGCGCTGAATTAACTCGGATTACGAGTTGTCTTTTTGGTACCCATGAACTCAAAGGACTATCTTGAGAAAATACAAATCAAAGGTCATGTTAAAGATGAGCGCGGGCAATTCTAAGTGATTAATAGCCGGTCCCGGGTGCGGGAAGATCGCAAGCTTACGGCATCCATCATGTGTACGCATGTAATGTTTAAACTAACCGACTTCAAGTTTCCATACTCTTCATACATTGCCGAGGCTTACGGTGTCCACATTTCACAACTCACAAACCTTATCTCTGCTGCAACCGGTGGGCGGTTTACGTTTTCCATTGACGATACGTTCGATCTTTGTGTCGTCAAGGATTTCGGGCAAGGAAACTGTCTCCAGGCGCTGAACAAGGTTGTAGAGTTGTATGGTTGTGAAGTCGAAGCGGACAACTTCGTTATTCACCTTAAAAAGCAGATTGGCAAGGATGAAGGCATGCAGTGCCGAATTCAGAAGAACATTGTCTCTGACCAATTCAAAGATGATGCCTCATCGCTTGTGACGGCCTATTTGCCAGATGAAGGACGGGAGAACATGGATAGGTCAACTGCATCGATTCTCACAAACGAAGAGAGGCCGTTGCTGGAGGCCGTTCCAGGGGCAATCGTTAACGGCATTCTGCAAGTCAATTACCTTATATCACCACATGCTGCAACCTAGGCGAGTAATTCAGTCCCGTACTTGATGGAGAAATTATTGAGCAAAACATCGAGTCCGAGAGTGATCTATTAGAGGCTGCGAGAAAGACGCTGAGGGAAAAGGAAATCCCAAGCTTTGAAGTCACTGTGGATAGCGCAGACTTGTACAAGATTAGAAGCAATGCAGTGAAACCAGACCTCGGAGATACCGCCTATTGCTATGATCCAGATATCGGGCTGAACAACCTAAAGGCCCCGATCATGGAGTTGACGGAATATCCTTTCACCAAGGAAAAGCACGCACAAGCGGTATTGTCCAACATCGAAATCAAAGATATGGATGATATCATCTCAGATCTGGACAAGAGCAAGAGATTGGTTGACAACCGTTACTCTAGGTCGCATTCGTACAGAGTTATTTGAAGCGGTAGCAAAGCAGGTCATAAAGGATATCAATAATTCAAAGACAGAGCTGATTTACGGAGTTGACAAAAGACAGCCGTTTTGTTTTTCCTTGTTTTCGCTTGAGACACTTCAAGAAATAAACTCATGAGTTGCTGAAGTGCAGACTTGTAGTCCAGAACACGAACCTCGTACGCAAAGAGAAAAAAGAGTCCGCCTAGTGTCCGGCCATCACTCGATTGCCGCCGTTCGTATTCCATGGCTAAATATCGGCTGAATACAATCGTTGTATGGCTAATCAGCCCGTCAAAGGAGCGGCCTTGAAATTCAGTTCCCAGTTTCAAATAGCTTTTAGTGACTTTGAAAAAGGTCTCAATACTCCAACGCATACTATAGATTCGTACGATTTCAGCTGCATCCAGCGTCACATCGGTACTTAACATGGCCAGCCACTCCCGTTTTTTATTCTGGTTGCGGACAAACATAAGCTTCACAGACAGACCGCAGGCGGTGTGCACGATGACCGAGCCTTTAATGTCTTTGGCATGCGATACGGGAAGGCTTTGAAACACCTCGTGGAGTGTCATTCGCTTACCTTAAACAAGGTAGCGTTGCTTCATTTCTTTCACCATACCAATCACAGAAAGTCCTTTGGCGGTGAGTTCACGGAGCAGTGGAGCTTGTGTAAACCAGCTATCCATAAGCACGTAGTCGGCGGTAAATCCTGCACGTAATGCTCGTTCCAGCAAGGCTACGACAGCATCAGGCTTCCGAGAAAAGACCTCCATCCGGAGATTGTAGCTATGGCTGCGTTTGGAGAGATTCGAAGCCATTTCACAAAAACGGTTCGCCAATTTGGCGGAAGACAGTATAACAAAGTCAAGCGGAGCAAAGCTAAAGCCGTCTGAACAGCCTAGCGTTAGCATCGTGTAGCCTTTGGTGAATTTGCCTGTGGAGTGGTCAAATACACGTGCCAAAAGTTCCGCTTTTTTGCTCCGGTTTCGGCTGAGTACGGAGTCGTCAACAATGAACACGCGTACTCGGTGCGACGAAATCAGCGATTCGAAATGGCGCACGAAGCGAAGACTAAAGGCCTGTAAAAAAGCGCCGCCACGCAAATGAAGCTTGAATTAAGAAACGATACACAACATCTTTACCAGGAAGATCTGCTCTGCGGTCACTTTCCAAAAGATGGAACCAGTTCTTCCCTTCGAAAACGAAAGAGAATATGATTTGAAAAATGGCTAGACTGGAAAGGCCGAAAGATTTAGAAATGCCCGCTTGCCGTAAGGTTTTTCCAAGGTGAAGAGTGGCCAAAAGTTTAGAAAACCGAGACTGTTCAGACAGGGAATGTTGTTGTAACATAGGGTTACGCACCTTTCTTGTTGTCATGGTAAGCTCGATACTTCCATGATACCAAACAAGCGGGGTGTTTTTTTGTCAATACGGTTAAATCTACTGAATTCTCCTTACTCACTCAAGGGTTTAATTCGTTTTTCTAGGTGCGAAAGTTGAGTTAATGATTTAAAAAAGAAAGAAATTAAATTAAAGAAGGAATTAGAGATATTAATCCAAAAAGACAAAGATAATGTCTTGCTTGAAAATAAAAAGTACAATATATATAAACAAGCATCAAGTGAAATTGAATTTTATTTTAGAAAAAGGGATATAAGGTCAAGGTTGATTCTCATGTTAATTTTTCGGAAATTGAAATTTCTACTGGTGATCTCATAATTAAGTTTACTGCGCATGGTGTCGATAAAACGATACTATTTATATTATTAGAGAAGAAACTGATAATAATAGAACTAAACCAATGGAAGATATCGTTGATACTGATTCTGAAGAAGTCATACATTCAAAACTCAAGGTTATTGAACATAACATTGGGATTATGAAAAAGTACATTGCTGAAAATGACAACATCAGGATCTACTTTACTTTTTATAATAGAAAAGGTGAGTATTCAACTATTCAAGGATTATTAGACAATTTTAGACAAACAAAATAAGTGCACTCTCCCCAGGGTGCTTTTTATTTTGTCCTCCCTCATACTTTCAGACCACTATCCATATAATTTCCTAATCCTATAGACCTATTAACTTACCTGGTGGTAGAATTTAGGTAAAATATATTAGGGGATGGGCAAATGAATAAGTGTGGAATAATATTAATTTCATCAATAATGTTTTGTTTACTGGCTGGTTGTTCAAATTCAGATCAGACATCAGAAGTTGCATTATCTAATCAGTCTGAAAATGTTTTGGTAACAAATGATATGAGTACTAAAGCATCTACAATTGATGTTAAATTAGATATCTCAACAGATATTAGCCCAGAAAATACCGTAACCGTTAGTGGCAAAACCAACCTTCCAAGTGGAATGGAGTTAATGCTAGCTTTAAAGAATACTTCGAATAACTATTCTGCTCAAGAGAAAACCATAGTTCTTAATGGATCATTTACAAGTAGTTCTTTTTCTGATAATGGCAATGGCCTAAAAAAGGGGGCATATTCATTAGAAGTAACTTCACCAACTGCCAATGTTCAACCTTACCATGTAAAAGAACTCATTGGTGAGAACGGTGTAAATTTAGAAGGGAATATAGTGATTTCTGATCCTACCTGGGGGAGTACCATTTTAACTACAAAGGAAGTAGCAATTAATTCAGATGTTAAAGTCACTAGTAATGAGTCTAGCGAAACATCGAGTACATACAACAAAATTACCGAGCAGGAACTTGTAACTGATCCTAGAGCGCCATCGACTAATCCCAACGATTATAATAGCGATGGTCAGTATGTTCCTGAAAACGGAATTAGTGACAACCCTGAAGATTATAATTTTGATGGGGATTATAAACCCATTGATGAAATGACACAAGAAGAAATTCAAGCCGAATTAGAAGAAATGTTAGGCAGATCATTGGGTGAATAAGATGACGAATAAAATAATAAGGTGCATTGTCGGTTTGATGGTTATTTTAGGGATTAGTGGATGTTCAGAGAGTGGGAATGAGGATTTGATTAATATTTCCAAAGAACTAAAACTGAAACAAGAATACGCATCAATTATTGATGATACAATTGCTGAGGATGCAATTAGTAAGGTTTATACTTCTATCGTGAATAAATATAACAATAGAGATAAAGATACTAATCTAATAGAAATGGACGATGATTTATTAGAAGTACTGAATATTATAGAAACCAGTGCTCAACTCTCTATGGATAATGAAAACAAATTCAATTCGCTTTTGGATTTGGCAAGTGTATTTACTGTTATCGTTGATGGAACAAAATACGAGAAACCCCTATTAGACAAAAACGAAAACGGTGAATACATAATCGAAGATGGAGCACATATCAGCCAAGAAGACATCTTGTTAATTAAGGACAAATTAACAAATAATATAAATAAGTATTTCGAATAAAAAGTATTTAAAGAAGACATCCCAGTGATGTCTTTTTGTATACCCAAAAATCCCTATACAAAGGAGCAATCATATGAAATTCACAGAACGCCTTCAACTTGAAACACAAGGAATCACTTTATCCTCTGCTGAATTGTCCGTTTACCTTGCAGAAGAAGGTGTAACCGATCCTGAAGCGGAATATTCTCCATCCTCCAACACGGATAAGCGCAAAATTTATTTAGCAGCGCTATCCTGAACAGTATTGCTAATAATCCATCGTTGATGAAGTCATACAAATCTGATGATATCAATATCACTGATTTTGCTAATTCTCTCCAGAATCGTATTGACCAACTTGAACGGAAAATCCGTATGATGGCAGTTACAGACGATACGAATAGTAATAGTTCAACGTTTATGTTGTTCAACTCTTAATGAAAGGAGTGATCCGATGTTTGATTTATTCAATGTCAACGATACAGCCGATTTTGAATTTAGAGCGCTATAACAAAAACAAAGGGATCATCAGAAGTTTACCGCAGACTATAATCATCAATTCCTCATGTCGTTTTATTCATGTGGATTGTTATATTACTGTTGGAGATTTAGGGGTAACATCGGGGAAGGTAATAAGTGAAGTGGATGGAAGTATCAAAGTTTTTACTAACAATTATTATAAGGAATTGGGGCTAGAAATCGGTAATAGATTCTTTGTTGATGGTCAGATGTTTAAGATTACAGGAATAGATACATTTTCACAAAAGGGAATTGCAAATTTGTCCTGTGAGAAGGATCAGATTAATAAAGATTTAGATGATGTTCCAAATGGAATTGCTGGTGGCCTTGCATGTCCAGTTGATATTACAAATCCAGCCACATCAATTCTAATTCGCAGTACTCTTCAATAAGCCTAGACGAGTACAAACAGTGTTCCAGTTATATTTGAATCCTCTTCACCTTCAATTGCCATTGTAAGCGCTACAGGGCTCGTGACAGGAATATCTGAGGGTACTTGTAGCATTAAAGTTTCAAACGTAACCAATGGATTTATCTATGATACAAATGCTCATGACTTGGTATATGGGGAATCAGTTGTTATAGATAAACATGTCTATTTGAACGGTTCCGCTGTATCTCAACCTGTCACCTATTCGCTTGTATACAGTGACAAGACAACGACAGTTCCTGCAACACTTGCAACAATTAGTGTAGATGGTTCGAATATCGCCACTGTCACTAATGCAAATACTGGTACTGCTGCCGAATCAATTTATGTTAAAGCGGTTCTGGACATTGATAATACAATTGTAAGTTATTATGCTCTAACACTTGATTTCCAAGTTGCAGTTTCTAAGTCAATAACCCTAACACCTAGTAGTGCAACTTATGTTGATATTACCGCCAGTACATCGGGAAGTAAGACATTCACGGCAACGGTTTATAATGAAACCATTTTAGCGCCTGAAGATGTAGCATGGCATTTATATGCAGATGATCAAGTCAGTGAACCAACAGCAGCCAATCAAACCATTCTAAGTCAGACAACATCGGCAATTACAATAAGAGCGGTTAAGGCGACTTTCTATGTTTAATTGAAGTGTTATCTAGTGAGTGATCCAAGTGTTTATACTTGGCAGCGGATAAGATTAAAGCCACTTTATTAGACCACTATCTACCTTTTTTGGTCAAACCACTTAACTTTCAGAATAGACGACCGCCATATAATAACACTATCGAGTTCTTAAATTTGATGGTCAATTATTTATTAACGTTGTCGGAGTAAGGCCGAATCCCATGTCCTCCCTTTTCATCTTGACAGGGAGGGGTCATGGGTTCGAACCCCCATCCGTCCTATATGCAGAAAGCCTTGATATTCAAGGCTTTTTTTCTTTTTGTGGGGCTTGAAGAAGCACCCAATATAAAATTGGTGCCGAAATACTCTGCGTTCCGGCTCATTCAGATAACGTGCTTTGCGGGTTCCCTCTGCTGTCCCCCCCGTTTTCTAGCTAATTTCCTGAGTTTTTAAGGAAAATACAGATTATTTGTACTATTTGTATGATTTGCTGTGTGTGGACAGTTTTAAATTGGATGCACTACCCCTAAGTTGGAAAATAGTCCGCTAGCAAGGTATATTACACATACCCCAAAAAATGAGCGACTACTACTTACCTTTTTCCTTCTAAAGTATAGATTTCGCAATATTATGGTGTTAATATTATGGGCATATCTTCCTACGATGTAATTAAGGAGAAGCAGAATGATCATATCTCATAATATAACCGGATTAAACACAACTAATAACCTTAAACGAAAGGATACAGGAGTATCCAAAAACCAAGAAAAATTATCATCGGGACTTCGAATAAATAGAGCTTCAGATGATGCGGCAGGATTAGCTATATCTGAAAAAATGAGGGGCCAAATAAGGGGATTAAATCAAGCGTCAAGGAACATTCAAGATGGTATTTCCTTGATTCTTACAGCAGATGGGGCTATGCAGGAGATTCATTCCATGCTCCAACGTATGAATGAATTAGCGGTTCAAGCCTCTAATGGTACATATAATGATAGTGACCGGGCTAACATCCAAAATGAATATAGTGCATTAGTGTCTGAGATAAATAATATTGCTAACAACACTGAATTCAATAATATAAAATTATTAAATGGTGAGTTTAATAGCAATTCTTTGAATGTTCCTGGTTCATTCTTTTATGCAAATGGTGGAACAAAATATAACGTTAATGATGGTTGGATTCAAATTGGTGGGACTGCTGCAAAGGTTAGAATGAATACAGGTGAGCAAGTAATTAATGATCCTTCAAGGTGGATGTTCACAGATTTACAGCTCTATGCAGATATAGATTCTGTCGGAGCATACGGACTTGATGTTTACACTACAAGCGGCTTAGTAATCGTACATAATCATCCTTCAACAACATTTTCTTATAATGGAATGACCTTTGACGTTAGTGATGTTTTAAATACATGGGGAGGAAGTGCAGGGAATCAACCTCAGGGTACAATTAGATTAAATGCTGGGAATAATGATGGAGCAATTACAGGGGAAAGCTTGATATTGCAAATTGGTGCAAACACCGGAGATTCCTTATCTTTAGATCTTCCAAATGTTACCGCTTCGGTGATCGGTATTTCTGATACAAATATTTCTACAATTACAGGAGCAACAAATTCAATATCCCTAATAAAAAATGCAATAAATATTGTTTCATCAGAACGCGCAAAAATGGGTGCTTATCACAATCGATTGGAGCACAGCCAAAACAATGTATTAAATTATACTGAGAATCTTACAGCAGCAGAGTCGAGGATTCGAGATACTGATATGGCTAAAGAGATTATGGAACTTACGAAAAATCAGATTTTTACACAAGCCGGACAAGCAATGTTATTACAAGCAAATATCCAGTCTCAAACAATATTACAATTGTTAAAGTAACCTACCTCCAGGTAGGTTTTTTCTTTACAAAAAATACGAAATAAGGAGCAAATCAAAAGCTATTAACAATTGTCAGCAGATGGCATGACGTATCTGATGCGATGTAATGGTTTCTTTTTTAATAGTATATTACAATAATGAAGGTTGTCTGGAAAAGCTCGTCATTCAATTCATTATTCATAATGATTCTTAACCAACATAAAAGGTGGAATTCTATCATGATCGTAACGTTGTATGAAGCGGAGTGCCCTGAGGTGAGTCTTACATATGTAGTGATTTTTATGAAGCAAGGGGAGGATTGGGTGCTGGTGCGGCACCGTGAGCGGTCCACGTGGGAATTTGCCGGCGGGCATATTGAATCAGGTGAGAGTCCCGGCGAAGCTGCGGTAAGAGAGCTGTACGAAGAGACAGGTGCCGAAGACTATGAGCTGCATCCGTTATGCATCTATTCGGTCATCAGTGATGAGCTGGCAGAGAGCTACGGGATGTTGTATTATGCAGATGTCCGTAAATTCGGGACCTTGCCTCCGTACGAAATGGCCGAGCTCCGAAGCTTCAGAGAGCTGCCGCAGGCGGTGACCTATCCGGGGATTTACCCCACGCTTTATGCGAGAGTGTGTGAGTATTTAAAGCAGCTGTGAGTCAATTGTAATGCTGAAAGGAGGCCCAGCGCATGAGTTATGAGATTACGAGGTTTAAGCGTCTTGGCGAATACCTGAGATCACGCCGGGACCGTCTGCAGCCCGAAGCTGTAGGGATTAAGGAAACGAACAGTCAGCGCAGAACACCGGGGCTGCGGCGGGAAGAGGTTGCGGTTCTGGCCGGTCTCAGCAGTACGTATTATACATGGCTGGAGCAAGGCAGGGAGGTTACAGCCTCCAGAGAGGTCATGGAGAGTCTCAGTCAGGCGCTGCGGTTGTCGGCAGATGAGCGTAAACACCTATTCGAGCTCTGGAATCCTGGCTTGCCGGATACACTTGCTTCTATAGATACGGTCAGTCCGGAGCTGAATCCGCAGTGGCGGGATATTATCCGGCAATTGACTTATCCGTCTTTTATTACGAATGAGCGGTCTGAGGTACTGGCTTGGAATGATAAAGCGAGTGAAGTGCTTAGTGATTTCGGAGGTCTGCCTGCTTCAGAGCGCATTATGATGCGTCTTCTGTTCCTGGATCTGGAGCTGCGCTGCCGGATGCTGAACTGGGAG
Organism: Paenibacillus sp. FSL H7-0350; assembly: GCF_038593195.1. Taxonomy (NCBI): domain Bacteria; kingdom Bacillati; phylum Bacillota; class Bacilli; order Caryophanales; family Paenibacillaceae; genus Paenibacillus; species Paenibacillus sp. FSL H7-0350. The sequence continues at coordinate 125,063 of NZ_CP151972.1, forward strand.
GAGTTCGCTCTACATTCAGTAGGTGTGTACAGAACCTATTATGACTTGAATCTGCATGATCCTTGGCACAAGGAGATGGTCGATCAGCTGTTGGAAGACAGTGCAGATTTCGCCGAGATGTGGAAGCAGCACAATATTCAGGGGAAAAGGGTCAACCGTGTAGTTATAGAGAGCCTGGTTACAGGTGAGCCTGTAGTCTATGACATTAATTCGATGGCCAATCTGGCGGATCACCCGGGCCTGCATATTTGTATCTATACCCCTGTCATAACCTAGCAGAGGATCATCTGAAGGCACATGTCTTACTGGTCTGTTGCTGCTCCCTGGTAATGATCTTACTAGCATAAACGTACTGTGGCTGCTCCACGGCAGGACAGTTAGAATAAGGACATGTTCGTAAGATCTATTACAGGTACAAGAGGGAGGCAACCATATGCATACAAGAACACTCGGGAACGAAGGGCTGAGCGTATCGGCTCTGGGACTTGGAACGATGATGATGCCGGATAATGAAGAGTCTGTACGAACCATTCATGGAGCGCTTGATCTGGGTGTAACTCTGCTGGACACAGCGGATATCTATGGAGTCTTCGAGCAGCAGCGCTTCGGCGGCAATGAACGGCTTCTCGGGCGGGCGCTTAAGGGCCGGAGAGATCAGGCTGTGATTGCGACCAAATTCGGCATTACGCATACTCAGGGACCCAAGGGAGACCCGGCTTATATCAAAAAATCCGTAGATGCCAGCCTCTATCATCTCGGCACAGATTATATCGATCTGTACTATCAGCACCGTCCTGATCCGAACACTCCTATTGAGGAAACCGCCGGTACACTGGCTGATCTCGTCAAGGAAGGGAAGATCCGCTATATCGGCTTATCTGAGGCTTCGCCTGAACTGATCCGCCGGGCACATGCGGTGCATCCGTTGACCGCCCTGCAGACAGAGTATTCGCTCTGGAGCCGGGAGGTGGAGGATGAGATTCTTCCGCTGGTCAAGGAGCTGGGCATCGGCTTCGTTCCTTATAGCCCGCTTGGCCGTGGGTTTCTGACTGGACAGATCAAGCGCTTCGATGATCTGCCGGAGGATGATTACCGCCGGCATTACCCGCGGTTCCAGGGAGAGAACTTCACCAGGAACTTGGAGGTCGTCTCACTGATCGGGCAGCTGGCAGCCGAGAAAGGCTACGCCCCGGCACAGCTTGCCCTGGCCTGGCTTCTTGCTCAAGGAGAGCGGATTGTACCGATTCCCGGCACGAAGCGGCTGGAGCGGTTACAAGAGAACCTCGGAGCACTTCAGGTTACATTAACGGCGGAGGATCTCGCGCAGATTGAGCAGATATCCCCGCAAGGGGTTGCAGCCGGAGCGCGTTACCCCGGCCAGAACTAAGTTATCATACAGAGCGGACAGCCGTTGTGTATTCATCCAGATTAAATTCCCGGAGCGTTCTTCTCTGCACCGCTTGCTTTGGTGAGCGGTATGCGGGGAAGAACGCTTTTTTTAAAGATAAGAATGTATATGCTTCGCGCTATAAGTATCCATATCTTTCTCGCTGAAACGGTACCGTCCTCTAAAAGGACGGAAATACCGTTTCCACTTAACCCATCCGCTCCAACTCCTCTTCTATCCGTTGCACCTCTATCCGCTCAAACAGTAATTCAAGCTCCAGTATAGGCTGCTTTGCAAGGACGGATACCGGATGCCATACAGGCTGTTCTATGGACAGGAAGCCTCTAATCTTCTCGCAGGAGAAAGGAATGAACGGGTTCAGCAGGTTAGCCAGGTTGGCAATAATCTGAACACAAGTGTACAGCGTGTTGCCCCCGGCCGCAGGATCATGCTTGATCTGGAGCCACGGCTGCTGCTGATCGAAATACTTGTTAGCCAGGCGGATATGCGAGAAGATGAATTCCAGAGCTTCCTTGAAATGTCCGGCTTCAATCAGACTTCCTGCCTCCTTATACAGATCCTTAAGACTGCTAACCCATGCTTCGTCCAAGACTCCATCTGGAACTCTGCCGTTCCAGAACTTATTCACGAATACGAGGCTGCGGTTGACGAAATTGCCGAACGCGCCCAGCAGCTCGCTGTTATGGCTATAGATAAACTCTCTCCAGGAGAAGTCGGCATCCCGCTTCTCGGGACCGTTCGCAGTCAGGAAATAACGGACCGAGTCCGGGTCATACCGGCTGAGAATATCCGGCACCCAGACCGCCCAGTTGCGGCTGGTGGAGAATTTCTGCCCTTCCAGGGTCAGGTATTCAGAAGAGAAGATCCGGTCCGGCAGATGCAGTTCCTCAGCTCCGAGCAGGAGAGCCGGCCAGATCAGGCTGTGAAAGGGAATATTGTCCTTGCCGTGCACGTAGTAAGCAGTTATAGGCGGCTGCCCATCGTTTTCTTGTGCGGACGCTACAGACCAGAAATCCTCCCACCGGTTGCCCGTCTCCGCCGCCCATTGCTTGCTGGCGGACAGATATCCGCTGACGGCTTCGATCCAGACATAGATTTTTTTGTCTGAGAAGCCGTCGATGGGGACATCCACGCCCCAGTCCAGATCGCGTGTTGCTGCCCGGTCCTGCAGGCCTTCCTGCAGATATCTGCGGGTTAACCGGACGGCATTATCTCTCCAGCCTTGTGCGGAATCAGCATATTCTGTGAGTGCTTGCTGAAAGCTGGACAGCGACAGGTAGTAATGCTGAGTTGAGCGCAGCACAGGCTTAGAGCCGCAGAGGGCACATATGCGCTCCAGCAGATCCACCGGATCGAGAATCGTTGAACAGTAATCGCATTGGTCCCCCCGGGCCTGCTGTCCGCAGACCGGACAGAGGCCATGGACATAACGGTCTGGCAAGAAGCGCTGATCTTGCTCACAATAGCACTGGAGACCGGGTTTCTGGTACAGATATCCGTGATCCAGCAGCTTAAGGAATAGCTCCTGCACCGTACTGTGGTGATGTGTCTGATCGGTCCGGGTATACAAGTCATAAGTGAAGCCTAAGGCGCGGAAGCAATCGGCGAACTCCTCATGATACCGGCTGGCGAATTCACCCGGCGTTACCCCCTCCTGCGCCGCCTGTACAGCAACAGGAGTCCCATGGCAGTCACTGCCGGATACATAGAGTACAGCGTCACCTTTGGCACGGTGGTAGCGGGCCAGAATATCTCCCGGAAGAATGCTGGCGAGTCTGCCCAGATGCAGGGAGCCGTTGGCATAAGGCCAAGCCCCTCCGATAAAAATGTTAGTCATATTTCTCTCCTCCTCAAATTAATTGGACGCAAAAAAGGCACTCATCCCCTAAAGGGACGAGAGCCTGTGCTCACGTGTTACCACCCAAATTCATCAATGCCTCGCAGCATTCACCTCTTCAGGTACGTCCGCAGAAAATAAGCGGGTATACCCTAGCATGGTAACGGATGCGGGTTCCGGCGCAGCCTACGACCCGTTCATGCCGGGGTTCGGTGCGCAGCTCTGAGACCATATTCCCGAGGGTCTTCTTTGCTCCTTTTCACCGGCCGGAGCTCTCTGTGGAAGAATTACCAGGGTACTCTTTCTCTTCGCAGCTATTGTGGTTATCCTAATTACTGGATATCATATATGCAGGCCGGGAGATTTGTCAACATCATAAGTCTATTTGCAATCCACCGCACTCCTGTGCGACAGTAGAGAGTAAGGGCAACGGGAAGCAGAAGAGTGCTTGTTCCGTGGCCTGGAAGTGAAGCGACACAGAGATCAAAAGGAGATTGAGACTATTGCAGGAAAACAAACAGGAGAAAAAAAGCTCGGGCGCATGGGGATGGCTGGGCAGCGGGGCGGTACTGCTCCTCCTTAAGGGAAAGGCTATTATCTCTCTGCTTAAGCTGGGGAAAATCGCAGGTCCGCTGATCTCCATGATGATATCGATCTGGGCCTATGCACTTATTTCACCATGGCAATTCGCTGTGGGCTTCGTTGCGTTATTATTCGTTCATGAGATCGGTCATGTTATCGCTGCCAAGCGGATCGGACTGCCGGTAAGCGCTCCGCTGTTCATTCCTTTTATGGGCGCACTGATTACGATGAAGAAGCAGCCGCTGGATGCCAGAGAGGAAGCTTATGTCGCTTTTGGCGGTCCTATATTGGGGAGTATCGGTGCACTGATCGTGTTCGGAGCTGCCTATTATTATCATAGTCCCTTGTTATATTCACTGGCCTACATCGGCTTCTTCCTAAATCTGATTAATCTGCTGCCGATCCATCCGCTGGACGGGGGGAGAATTGCCACGGCAGTTACCCGCTGGTTATGGCTGGTAGGGCTCATTGGAGGATTAGCTGTAATCATCTATCTGAAATCTATCCTGTTCGGCATCATCTGGGTAATGTTCGCCTATGATATGTATAAGAAGTACATCAGCCGGCGTACGAAGAGCCAGATGCATACGGTGCTCAAAAGCTTCCTGATCCCCATCGGGGATCTGCAGGAGCAAGGGTATCTGATCCCCGGCCCTGAGCATAAACGGGAGCTGCCGTTCACCACCTACAGTGATTTGAACCGCCAGCAGTTTGTCGGGGTACGTTGGGATAACTTGGATTACTATGGAACGACAACCCTGCCAGTACAGTCGTTGATCGGAAAAGTCAAAGTCGTGCAGCTCGACCAGCTGTATGTGGACACCAGCCTTCATATGAAGATGACCTGTGAGATCAGCTTTACGATCCATGACAATGATAAGTATTATGAAGTGCCTGCTGCTTCCCGCTTGAGATATGGGGCTGCATATTTTGCACTTGCCGCCTTTCTGGGGGGAATGATGTATCTTGTCCATGTGGTCGGCAATGTAAATCTGTAAATCTGAAAAATTTCGTTTATGAATCTCCCGATTCGTCAAAGCTGTAAAGAGCCGAGAAGGATGAGGGGGTAATAACAATGCGCATGGCAAGAGTATGTCTATTATGGATTGGAGCCTGTCTCCTTCTGGGAATCGCCGGATGTGCGTCAGGCAAGGAGATTCCTGAATATTCGGATGTTCACAACATGACCGGACTGGACGGGAGTCTGAATTCACGGGATAGCCTGACCTCACCGGTTCTGCGGGATGTATATGACCGCTCGATTCCCGAGGAGGTCTATGACACTCCCTGAAATCAGTGTCCGGCGGTTCCCTGCCCGCTGGCCTTACCCGGAAACTCTCAGACTCTATACAGGATATTAATAATTCTGTATAATGCTCCATATTGATTGGACCTATAGAGAGGAGCCAGGGAGATGGCAGTGGAAATCGTACATGTTACTACAGAGGAGCAGCTTCAAATGGCGCTGGAGATCCGCAAGAAGGTATTTGTGGAAGAACAGAAGGTGCCGGTAGAAGAGGAAATCGACGGATATGATGCCATTAGTGAGCATGTGCATCATTTCCTGCTCATGGAGGGCGGGCAGCCGGCTGCAACCGGCCGGCTGATCTACTATAAAGCGGACACCGCCAAGATGCAGCGGATTGCCGTTCACGAGGCCTTCCGCGCCAAGGGATACGGACGTATCCTGCTGCTGGCTATGGAAGAACGGGCCCGTGAGCTGGGTCTGCAGGCATCCGTTCTGGATGCCCAGTGTCAAGCAGAACCATTTTACAGCAAGCTAGGCTATGAAGTGATCTCCAAGGAGCCCTTCTATGATGCCGGAATTCTGCATGTCAGAATGAATAAGGCCTTGTAATCTGACGGGTACATACTCTTTCGCTGCGGTGGACAAGCTAGAATCGGGCCAGTGTAGAAGGCTAATTCTAGTGCGAAGGAGACGATCCTAAGTGATGAATCAAGAACGGGAACGCTTTATTGCCGCCAAACGTAACGGTGACGGGGACCTGACAGGGTTCCAGACCTCCTCCGGACGCGTGCTGGATTATCAGCAGGCTCTTCAGGAGGTTCAGTCCGGCAGCATCGCAGGGGTCAATGTATTTAAGGGCAAAGACGGTGAAATGTATATCCGCGGCGATGCAGATGGAGATCCTACGAATAATCTGGATCAGCTTCCGCAATTTTAGCCGGGCATAGATAACAGGGGAACGGCCGGACAGGCGTCTTACAGGCGCTGAAGTTCGGCCGTTTCTATGTGCTAAGGGCGACTGCGGACTCCCTTGCCATGCATCGTTAAGGTCTGCGTACAAGCCGAAACCGGTTGCACGAGGGCTTGATTTTCTTTTCTTCTGCAAAAAGAAATAAATCCCTGAATTCTGCGCAACTTGTCGAAGGCTTAACAGTATACATTAACAGCATGAATTATTTGGAGGGGCTTTACAATGAGATGGAGAAAAATTGCTCTGTGCACGGTTGTGTTTTTCATGATGGGAAGCTCCTATTTGTTCGCGGACGCTGTGAACCAGAAGATCAAAGTATGGAGCAATGGAAAGGAAATAGCCGATGGCGGCTATTTGATTGATGGCAAGACCTATATTCCCGCCAGGGAGGCAGGGGGCGTCGTCAGCTGGGACGGCTCGGGCAGAGTGACGATCCTCAAGCCGAATGTTCATATCGTATTGTTCAAAGGCGACACGGTATTCGGCAATGTCAACACAGGTAAGCTGAAGATGAAGATTCTAACGCAGGTGGACAGCCTGAAGGACAGCATCGCTGCCGTGAAGGTGGCAATCACCGACCCTGCCGGGAATGTGAAGGATATTCTCGAGGATGCCGTCGGCTCCAAGAATGAGGATTTCTGGTTCTCTACACCGGAGTTCACCTATGATTTCAAGGAACCGGGAAAATATAGCGTAGGGTTCTTCATGAAGGCATCGAGGAACGGAGATTACATTCTTGTGTCCGAGAAGGTAGTTACGGCCTCATCCAAGAATTAAGTCCCTCCTGCAAATTGACCTGTCCTTATCTTACGTGTTACGATACCAAATGTAGGATAATTCAATTAAAGTGAGGTATTACAATGAGCGATCACAAACATGAGCATGGCCATGAACATGGTGAAGCATGCGGTTGCGGACATGATCACGACCATGAGCACGAGGAGTTTGTGCTGACCTTGACGAACGAGCAGGGCGAAGATGTAGAAATGGTACTGGTGGAAACGTTCGACGTAGGCGAGAAGTTGTACGCCCTGCTGCTTGAGCGCGAGAATCCTGAAGCAGACGGAATCATCCTTCGTATGGAAGAAGAAGACGAGGAAATGGTTCTGTACAACATTGAAGATGAGGCTGAATGGAAAGCTGTTGAAGAAGCTTATAACGAGCTGCTTGCCCAGCAAGAATAGATTTCAGGCATTCATGCAAAACCCCGATACTCTATACGTATCGGGGTTTTGCATGTCGCACTGCTATAGGACAAGCCTTAGGAGATAGGCTCTGCTTCGACGATCACCTTCACATTGGTAATGCTGCGGTCCTCGGGTCCTTTGACAGGCAGTCCGATTTCTACATGGTCGATGATATAGTCGATATTATCCTGGGTAATAACTTCTCCAGGGAGAAGAATTGGAATTCCCGGCGGATAGACGTAGATGAATTCTGCAATGATATAGCCGGCAGATTCCCGGAAAGGAACCAGCTGCGTATCCGCGTAGAAGGCATCTCTCGGGATCAGGGCCAGCTGCGGGATATTCGGCACCTGTACCTTAAGCTCATAGATTTCACCCTTGCTGTAATGGATCGCTGAGAGCACCTGCAAGGCCGCAAGCAGCTTATCTACCGATTCCTGTGTATCTCCAGGGGTAATCAGGCAAAGAATATTATACATGTCGCTGAGTTCAACTTCGATGTTATACTTCTGCCGGAGCCAGTTCTCAGTCTCGTAACCGGTAATGCCCAGATGCCGGACATGGATGTTCAGCTTCGTCGGATCATGATTGAAGGTAGCTTCTGTTCCGAGAATTTCTTTGCCGAAGCTGTACAGCCCCTCGATCTCATTAATCGAGTTACGGGCATAATTGGACAGGGCAATGGTTCTCGCTGCCATCTCATGACCGTTCAGGGCAAGGTTGCGTCTGGAGGTATCCAGAGAGGCAAGCAGAATATATGAAGTTGAAGTGGTGGTCAGCATGCTGAGAATGGTCTGTACCCGCTGTGGGTTGACAAGACCCGTCTTGGCATTGAGGTTCAGTACCGAGCTCTGCGTCATGGAGCCGCCCAGCTTATGCACACTGGTTGCTGCCAGGTCTGCACCGGCCTGCATGGCCGATACCGGTAAGTCCTCATGAAAATGAATCAGTACTCCATGTGCCTCGTCCACAAGTACGGGAACCCCGTAACTATGGGCCAGGTCGACAATCGAACGGAGGTCGGCGCATACGCCAAAATACGTTGGATTGATAACGAGGACACCCTTGGCATCCGGATGGCGCCTTAAAGCCCGTTCCAGCGAGCTGGTGGTTATGCCGTGGTCTATCCCAAGATTCTCATCCTGTACAGGAGAGACGAAAATAGGCTTGGCTCCGGAGAAAATAATGGCCGACATCACCGATTTGTGAATATTGCGCGGCACAATAATTTTGTCTCCTTCTGAGCAGACAGAGAGGATCATAGTCATGATGGCATTGCTCGTGCCTTGTACACTGAAATACGTGTAATCGGCGCCGAAAGCCTCTGCAGCCAGCTTCTGAGCTTCAAGAATAACCCCGGTGGGCTGATGAAGATCATCAAGCGGTGCAATATTGATCAAATCTATGGATAGAGCGTTATCGCCGATAAACTCACGGAATTCGGCATCGGTCCCTAGCCCCTTCTTATGTCCCGGAATATGGAATTGAACTGGATTTCCGGCGGCATGCTTTTTGAGAGCAGTGAAGAGGGGAGTAGCTTGTTGATTCATTTAATGCTGTCACAACCTTTCGCGAAGAGTAGTTTTAGATTTCGCTGAAGCAAAAGGCGTCCCCGGAGGGGCAGAATACCTATTTCTACTTGAGCAAGCATCAGTATAACAAATCAATCAACATAATACTAGGATGTGATGAAATGTCTGGCAAAGTAGCGCAACGTATGCATATCAGTTTAGCCTCACCGTTCATATTAGAAATGTGGATCATTATTTTCCTGGTCGAATTCGTAAAAGGATCGCTGCTGGTAGCTCTGCTGCCGGTCTATATGGAGAATATTCTGGGCCTCTCCGTAACGGTGGTGGGGTTCGCCTTCGCGCTGCAGTATCTTGGAGATAACCTGTTCCGCAGCCCGTTCGGCTGGGTGATGGAGCGGATCGGTTACCGCTGGACGATGACTGGTGCTCTGGTGCTGCTAGTGGTGGCTGTCGGGCTGATCATCTATGCCAAAGATGCCGTAAGCTTGTCCATCGCCTGTCTGATTCTGGGGATCGGTACCTCGCCGCTCTGGCCTTGTACGATGACGGGCATCACCGAATTGGCAGGCTCTACCCAGAGCGGCAGCAGCGGCGCAGCCATGGGGGCGGTGGAGATGGCCTCACTGGCTGGAACCGGCGTCGGTCCGATTATCGTCAATTTCATGATGGATCATGGCGGACAGGGCTACCGGACGGTCTTCCTGGTGCTGATGGGCTTCGCTGCCGCTGTTGTAGCCGTGGCGCTGTTCCTGCCTTCGAAGATCGGCGGTCATGCGCCGCGCGCTGTCCGCGAGATATCGGCGGAGGGGCCGCCGATGCCGCGTAAGCCAGTAAGGCCGCTCCAGAGTCTGAAGCGTACCTGGCAGCAGGTCACCTCCTCCCTGAAGGTAAGCCGCCTGCTGTTCCCGGCGTTGTTCCTGCAGGCTTTTGCGATCGGGCTTATGACGCCGGTGGTCACCTTGTTCGCACGCTCGGAGCTGCATGTCACCCCCAACCAGTTCAGTCTGCTGCTGATTGCCGGTGGCGGGATTACCGTGCTGACGCTTATTCCGGCAGGGAAGCTGGTCGATAAGGTCGGCACCTCCATCTTCCTCAATATCGGCTTCCTGCTGGCAGCCTGCTCCATGGCCTTCTTCTCACAGGTCCGCTGGCTGCCGCTGGCCTTCGTGGCGGTGGCGATGGTCGGGATCAGCTATGCGCTGATTCTTCCGGCGTGGAACGCCTTCCTCGCCAAGCAGGTGCCGGAGGGCGAGCGCGGAACCGTCTGGGGGCTCTTCCTGACGCTCCAGGGCTCAGGCATGGTTGCTGGTCCGGTCGTGTCAGGTAAGCTGTGGGATACGGTCAGCCACGGTGCGCCTTTTCTGGCCAGTGCCGGAGTAATGGTTCTGTTATTCGGTCTGCATCTGCTGATTGTTCACCGGACGAAGCTGAAGCACGGCAGAGCGCACTGAGTAGAGCGAGCACAGGGTAGTGAACCTGGTGTGGAAAGGCAAGAAGCCGCAGACCCCCTGAAAAGGAGGTAAAATGCGGCTTTATTGCTGTTTTTGCGTATAATAAGACTGGCGAATACCTCCTAATGTGGGTCCCGGCGTTTGGAAAAGGTTTAAAACGGGTAAAAATAGTCAATAAACCAAGTTACCGCTACATAATATGAAGTATAAAATAAGTGTAAGCCAAACAAAGAACCAAGGTGCAAGCGGAGGTCCGGCAGTCTGTTCTACTCTTAGGTTAGGCCATGAAGCTGACGATGCTTAAATCAAGCAGTTAGGGGGGAGTGCCGTGAACAAAAACGATGAAGTGGAGTACTGCAATCTGGAGCTGCGGTTTGACAGACAACATATCCAGGATCTAATCAAGGACTTGATCAAGGAAGGTTATTCCCTGTACTGGAGTGAGAACGAGAGTGTTTTTCTTATTTCGGTGCGCACCGGCCGCAAGCTTGTGAAGCTGCGCTTCCAGCGGATTAAGGACGGCTTCAAGCTGGTGGGAGACTACATGATCCGTGATGCGCGCCTGTCAGAATGGATGGAGAAGCTGATTGGGGATATGAGAGGTCATGCCGTTGTCAAGCGCTTCCGTGACCGTCAGATCATTATAGAGAATATTTTATTCGGTGAGGTTATCCGCCTCGTGGAGATTTCCGGCTATCAACAGCGGGTGCTGTACCAGAAGGGGCCGCTTTTGTCCGATCAGGAGCTGACGAAGCTGTTCTACTCCATAGAGGGCGAAGAGCGAATCCGCGACCGCAGGCTTGCCGTGGATGAACAGCTCGACTTGCTGAATGAAGCTATGCGTGAGTGCGATGCAGACGCGGTGGCAGCCAGCACAACTAGGCTTGAGCAATTGACCAGGGAGCTGGCAGCGCTGGAGTGGTAGGGTGCGAAGTGAATACATGCGGTTAAGGGCATCCCATCGCGGGGTGTCCTTTTAAATTATAAGAATGTATAGGTTTCACGCTATTCATTATCCTTCTATTTCTCGCTGAAACGGTACCGTCCTTTAAAAGGACGGCAAAGCCGTTTCCACTTGTTGTGCCTTTCTGGAGGAGGGGGTTCACTTCTGCGCACAAAACCGTTAAAATAGTCATTGTGAGCAATTTCCCTGATGGATCGAAGTTTGTCAATGAAATTGATCTCTCTTTCGCAGGCAGAACTTTGCTGTCTCTGACAAAGGGTGGTATTCTAATACTGCGAGAAATGGATTTCACAAAAATACAGGGTGTAAAGGGTGGAGAACCAGATGTCAAAACAACAAATCGGCGTTATTGGCTTGGCGGTAATGGGCAAAAATTTGGCTCTTAACATCGAGAGCAAAGGCTTCAGCGTATCCGTGTTTAACCGTTCCCCGGAGAAGACACATGATCTGGTTGCAGAAGCAGCAGGCAAAAACCTGGTGGGCACGTTCTCCGTTGAAGAGTTCGTAGGGTCGCTGGAAGTACCGCGCAAGATTCTGATCATGGTTCAGGCAGGCCAGGCTACGGATGCCACCATTGAGCAGCTTCTGCCGTTCTTGGATCAAGGCGATATCATCATCGATGGCGGGAACGCTTATTTCCCTGACACGGTACGCCGCAGCAAATATCTTGAAGACAAAGGCTTCCGCTTCGTCGGCACCGGCGTGTCCGGCGGTGAAGAAGGCGCGCTCAAGGGCCCTTCTATTATGCCAGGCGGTCAAGAAAGCGCGTATAAACTGGTTGAACCTATCCTTACGGCGATTTCAGCTCACGTGGGCGGAGAGCCTTGCTGTACATATATCGGGCCGGACGGTGCAGGACACTATGTGAAAATGGTGCATAACGGCATCGAGTACGGTGACATGCAGCTGATCGGCGAAGCCTACCACTTGCTCAAGGACGTCCTGGGTCTGGATGCCAAGGAGCTGCACAGCACCTTCGCAGAATGGAACAACGGCGAGCTGGACAGCTATCTGATCGAAATTACGAAGGATATCTTCGCCCAGTATGACGAAGAGACCGGCAAGCCAATGGTGGATGTCATCCTTGACGCTGCCGGACAAAAGGGTACCGGCAAGTGGACAAGCCAAAGCTCGCTGGATCTCGGCGTGCCGCTGTCCATGATTACCGAATCTGTCTTCTCCCGCTTCCTGTCTGCTATGAAGGAAGAACGCGTTGAAGCCAGCAAGGTGCTGAGCGGACCTGCTACAGCTCCATTTGACGGCGACAAAGCTGAATTCATTGAGAACGTGCGCAAAGCATTGTTCGCCAGTAAGATCGTATCGTATGCTCAGGGCTTCGCCCAGCTGCGTGTGGCTTCTGACGAATACGGCTGGAATCTGAAATACGGCGAGCTGGCCAAGATCTGGCGCGGCGGCTGCATTATCCGTTCCCGGTTCCTGCAGAACATCACGGATGCTTATGAGAGCAATGCAGAGCTGAAGAACCTTCTGCTTGATCCGTTCTTCAAGGATGTTATGGACAACTACCAGTCGGCATGGCGCAAGGTTATCGCTTCGGCTGTAACTCTGGGTATTCCGGTTCCTGGATTCTCCAGCGCCCTTGCATACTACGACAGCTACCGTACAGAACGTCTTCCGGCGAACCTGCTGCAAGCACAGCGCGATTACTTCGGCGCTCACACCTTCAAGCGTGTGGACAAAGAAGGCGTGTTCCACCACAACTGGCTGGCAGAGTAACAGGCAGCGTTCAGGTTAATGTTAGGAACCCGAGATGCTTTCCGCTTCATGCGGAGGGCTTTCGGGTTTTTTGCATCCATGAGGCATAGCCATGGCAGGTATAGCCCGCTTCAAAATGAAGGCTGCCGGCATTGTGCAAACTTTTCACCCTGTGTTATGATATGACAAATGTCGCGGCTTGGAGGTAGTTATGGACGATCGAAATATCATTCTCGTCGGGATGATGGCTACGGGGAAATCCACAGTAGGCGCCATTCTGGCCGAGGAGCTTGACTATGAACTGATTGATCTGGATGCAGTGATTACCGGAAGAGAGGGCCGCAGTATTGCGGATATCTTCGCAGATGGCGGAGAGCAGGCATTCCGGAGCATTGAATCAGAAGTACTTCAGGAAATGTTGCAGGGAGAACGAAGAGTGATCTCAACTGGCGGCGGGGCGGTACTTGCGCCCGGAAATGCCGAAGTCATGTTGGAGCATGGATTCGTTGTGGCCCTTACAGCCTCTGAGGATACCATTATTGAACGGGTCAGCGGGGATGAGAACCGGCCGCTGCTCGCCGGCAATGCGGCAAACCGGGTCCGTTCCATTCTGGAACAGCGCAGGGAAGCTTACCGTTTCGCGCATTGCACGGTCGATACAACGGAACTGAATGTGGCTGAGGTCTCGCAATACATTTTACTGCGTTACCGCGATTGAGCTTTTATGTGTGTTGGCGACATGCATCAGGATGAAGCTTATTCCGCACTGGTATCATCCCACTCAATCATGCCGCCGCTCAGGTTAGAGCCTTGAATGCCGAATTGCTGCAGATATTCACAGACCCGCTGGCTGCGGTTGCCGGAACGGCAGATGAAGATGATCTCAGTGTCTGCCGGAAGCTTCTCCGTCTGCTGCGGGATCTGGCCCATCGGGATATGCTGCGCGCCGGGAATCATGCCGAAGGCAACCTCATCCTCTTCACGGACATCGATCAGTACAAGCTCTTCGCCGGCAGCGAGCCGCTTACGCAGCTCCTGCGGTGTAATTTGCGGAATTTCATTCATGGTAGTACCCTCTTTTCTGCCCGAATGGGAATGGATTCTCTTCACGCAATGATAACACAACTGCGGATTACCCTGTCAAACAGGCCCGTACATACAGACTATATATGATGAAGGAGCGCTTATACTATGGACGTTATTGTTAGGCCTACGCCGACGCTGCAAGGAGAATTCGGAGCCCTGTCCTCCAAAAATTACACCACGCGCTACCTGCTGGTAGCCGCTCTCTCTGAAGGAGTCAGCACGATCTACCATCCTGCCCACAGCGAGGACAGCGACGCGATCCGCAGATGTATCGCCGATCTTGGCGCAGTCCTAACCGAAGATGATGAGAAAATCGTAGTGCAGGGGTTCGGACGCCATCCCCGTGACGTCAAGGAGCTGAATGTTGGGAATGCCGGCGCCGTGCTCCGCTTCCTGATGGCAGTGGCTGCGCTTAGCCCGGAGGTTACCTTCGTGAATACGTATCCCGATTCTCTGGGCAAGCGGCCGCATGACGACCTCATTCTGGCACTGGGGCAGCTCGGCGTGGAAGTAGAGCATAATAACGGAAGGCTGCCGATTACGATCCGCGGCGGCAAGCCGCAGGGTGGACGGATTACCGTCTCCGGCGCTGTCAGCTCACAGTATCTCAGCGCACTCTTATTCCTGACCCCGCTGCTTGAAGAAGACAGTGAGATCATCGTGCTGGATGATCTGAAATCCAAGGTGGTCATCGGCCAGACGCTGGAGGTGCTGGAGCAGGCCGGGATCATTGTACATGCGGCGGATGATTATATGTCCTTCAAGGTGCCTGGACGCCAGACCTATGCAGCCAAGACCTATACGGTGCAAGGCGATTATCCGGGATCAGCCGCAGTGCTTGCGGCCGCAGCGGTGACGAAGTCGGATGTGACCATTCACCGGCTGGCTGAGAGAAGCAAGCAGGGGGAGCGGGCTATTGTCGATGTGCTGCGAATGATGGAGGTGCCGCTCACCCATGAGAACGGAACAGTGCATGTGCAGGGGAACGGCATTCTGAAGGCAGTAGAATTCGACGGTGATGCGGCAACCGATGCGGTGCTGGCTATGGTGGCCGCGGCGGTTTTTGCCGAAGGGACCTCACGCTTCTATAATGTGGAGAATCTGCGCTACAAGGAATGCGACCGCATCACGGACTACCTGGCTGAGCTGACCCGGGCCGGTGCGAAGGTCGAGGAACGCAGGGACGAGATCATTGTGCATGGTACACCGGAAGGCGTGGAAGGCGGCGTAACGATTAATGCCCACTATGACCACCGTGTGATTATGGCGCTTACTGTAGTAGGTCTGCGGGCCCGCCAGCCGCTGCTCATCAAGGATGCCCATCATGTGGCGAAGTCTTATCCGCAGTATTTCGATCATCTGCGCTTGCTGGGTGCGGATGTGGAATGGGTGAAGTGAGCATTCTAGGTTCTTTAAGCATCACACCTCTTGCTCCGGAAGATATCTCTTCTGTATCGAAGCTGTTCAAGGTGACGATCGCCGACGCCTTCGAACGGGAAGGATTGGGGCACCTGCAGGCAGACATCCGGCAGGAGACCGCAGCCAAGATACAGATGGCCAATGCTGCGCTGAATCCGCAGGATACGGATGTGTATTTCTGGCTGGCCAGAAGCGGTGGAGTGGTTATCGGCACGGTTTCTTATGCGCCTTGCGGAGAGGACATACGGAACTGCACCGATAACCGCCTATCGGCTGTCGGTGAGCTGGGAAGCTTGTATGTCCTGCCTGAATTTCAGGGGCAGGGTGTAGGCTCAGCTTTAATTGAGGAGGTCACGGTCTTTCTCAGAAAGCGGGGGATTTCCGAATTCTGCCTGGACAGCGGATATAAGCGGGCGCAGGACAGATGGCTGCGGAAATTCGGAACGCCCCATGCAGCAGTGCAGGATTATTGGGGGCCGGATTCCATTCATATGGTATGGCTGTGCAGCTTGGGGCACCCAGAGGATTCGTAGATCCAGATATAAATGAACAGGTTACGTAAGGCTGACGGGAATTTGGAACTTCTGGTGCGGCGCTGTATGATATAGGTGTTGCTGAAAATGACAGAACCGTGGCTGAAGCGGCAAGCAGTGCTGCGGAGGGCATGGACGAAATCAGACGGAAGGGGAAATACACACATGAGCTTTGAGAACCCTAGCAGGGAAGAGATCGGCGAGATACTGGCTGCGGCAGGCAATATCGCTGTTGTTGGCCTATCCGACAAAACAGACCGCACCTCATACATGGTTGCAGGGGCTATGCAGAGCCGGGGCTACCGGATCATTCCGGTCAACCCGTCAGTGGACGGGGAGATCCTGGGCGAGAAATGCTACCATACGCTGGCGGAGATTCCGGAGCCGGTGGATATTGTGAATGTGTTCCGCCGCAGTGAATACTGCGCGGCTGTTGCGCAGGAGGCTGCTGATATCGGCGCACGTGTGCTTTGGCTGCAGCAAGGGATCATTAGTCAAGAGGCGGCGGACATTGCCGCTGCCAATCATATGATCGCGATCATGGACCGCTGCATTAAGGTGGAGGAAGCGATTACGATGAAGGGCCGGAGCCGGGGATAAGACGATTCGCATGTATGATCAGGTGTGCAGATACCGGATATACTTGTAGGTCAAAGCTATCCAGATTTAATTTTGCCAAACGTCCCTCAGACCTGGTTGCAGTATTCTTGATTAGTTCTCGCTAACAATTATTGAAATGATTTACACAGACGAAGAACGTCCTTTACTCCATTAACAAGGGGAGAAGGGCGTTTTTTTGCATTTTCCGGGAGGGGGAAGGTAGATATGGAATTTGAAATGGCACACAGCAGCTTTATGGAGGCACATACGAATGAAAGAACGGGTGAACGGAGGGGGAGGCTGCTGCGCGGACATAACTATGCGGAGAAGCTGTTTCTGCAGAATGTATGGTGGCCGCTATTCGAGTCACTGGAGCATCTGCACCCTGAATATGAGGTGTACGACTGGAACCGGAAGTCGCAGTTTCTGGATTTTGCTTTTCTGCTGCAGAACGGAACCCGCTTTGGCATCGAATGTGACGGTTATCAGAGCCATATCAAGGATATGGACCGGGAAAAATTCAACTATGCGCTGAACCGGGACACCTTCCTTACCGGGATGGGCTGGAAGATGCTGCACTTCTCGTTCGACGATATTCAGCAGCGTCCCGAAGTGTGCCGGATGCTGCTGCAGCTGGCGCTGGCACCGTTTTTGGCGCGGAGTAGAGTGGCCGGAGCACAACTGTTGTCTGGAGAAAAAGACGTATTACGTTTAGCCTGGCAGATTGGAAGACCCCTTCGTCCTAAGGATGTTACAGACTATTTTCAGATCAACTATAGAACGGCGCGCAAGCTGCTCAGCGCTCTGAGCGAGAAAGGACTGCTCCAGCCTGTCGCTGGCGGAAGAGGGATAAGATCCTATGAACTGAGGCCAATGCATCAGGATCAGAGTTGGTGAGAAGACGGAACTTCATTGGTTAAAAGGCTTTGAATAGTCGCAGCCGCACCAGTGTGAATGTATTTTGTACATTAGAATTTAGTCAAAACCCGCGATTTCGAGCTTCTGTTGCATTTTATACAGTAGAATTTTTATTTATGGTTGGTTATGATGTAATTCTGAGAATTCTAATGTACGAAATACAATAGATCGTGGATATGAGCGGAATTTCGGCCAATCTGTTGTACAAAATACAATTACCGCTCTATTGGTAGGCTGTCTATGCTCATGCTACACTTTAGCGGGTGCGAAGGGTGCGAAGGGTGCGAAGGGTGCGAAGGGTGCGAAGGGTGCGAAAGGTGCGAAGGGTGCTGACGGTGCCGTCTTCGTAGCGCGCTTCACCTCCGGTTCATCCCCAGATTCTTTTGACAAAAACTGCTGTAACGCTTACCATTCAATATAGAAAGAAAGGAGAGGGTCGCCTTGAATTGGCTCGGATCTTTGCAGCAGTTGGGCAGAGCCATTATGCTTCCTACCATGGTGCTTCCGGCGGCAGCTATCCTGCTGAGTCTGGGCAGCTTACCGTGGTCTGCATGGGGACTTTCTTCGGTATCCGAAGTGACGACGTACGCGGGGCAAGGAATATTCTATTTCATGCCTTATTTGTTTGCTGTCGGTGTAGCGTGGGGGTTGTCCAATCAGGCCGGACCGGCCGGACTGGCCGCGCTCGCAGGGATGTTCACTTATGACCGGATTGTGTCCAACATGGGAGACGGGGCTGTACAGCCTGCAACTTTAATTGGGATTATCCTTGGGATTGTAGCCGGTGTAGCGCATAACCGGTTTAAGAATATCAAGCTGCCGGAGGCGATCCAGTTTTTTGGAGGGTCGCGTTTTGTTTTGCTGTTCATGGGCTTATTCTCGGCGTTATTCGCCTGGGTCATGCTCGGAGTGTCACCGCTCTTGCAGGAGCTACTCAATGAGCTGTTCAGGGTAGTGCAGGTGACCGGCGGGTATGGAGTGTTTGTCTACGGGGTGCTATACAGGGTGCTGACGGCCTTTGGCCTGCACCATATTCTGAATAATGTGTTCTGGTTCCAATTGGGCTCCTTTACGACGCCTGACGGCAGTGCGGTCGTACAGGGGGATTTGCCGCGCTTTTTTGCCGGCGACCCTACAGCAGGTGTGTTCATGGCCGGGCTGTTCCCGATTATGATGTTCGCTCTGCCGGCAATTGCCTTTGCGATCATTCAGGAAGCACGCGAGGACCTCAAGCCCAAGATCAAGAAGACTTTTTTGCGTGCAGCTTTGGTGTGCTTTCTGACCGGCGTGTCGGAGCAGATTGAATTTGCCTTCCTGTTCGCGTCGCCGTATTTGTTTGCGCTGCATGTGGTCATGTCCGGGCTTGCGATGGTGCTGACCTACTCGCTCGGGATTCATCACGGCTTCTCCTATTCTGCGGGGACCATCGACTTCTTCCTCAACATGCATCTGTCCCAGCGGGCTTGGCTGCTGATTCCGATCGGGATCGGCTATGGCATTGTCTATTATAACGTGTTCCGCTGGGCGATCCGCCGGTTCCAGATACCTACGCCGGGCCGCGAGGAAGGCTCTGAACTGGGCGACTGGGCGGGCAATATCCCGTATCAGGCTCCGCTGATTCTGGAGGCGCTGGGCGGCAAGGAGAATATTGTGCAGGTTCAGGCCTGCATCACCCGGCTGAGATTAACGGTGCATAATGACCGCTTCATAGATACAGGGGCGCTTAAGGGGCTGGGTTCCGCAGGTATTATTAAGCTGGGCGGGGGCAATGTGCAGGTCGTCTTCGGGACGTATTCGGAGCTGATCCGTGAGGAGATTGACAAGCTGATGCTGCGCGATCTGCCGCAGGTGCTGTTCAGTGCGCCGATCCAGGGGCGTATGATGCCGATTGAAGAGGTGCCGGATCATATTTTTGCCGCGAAGCTGGTGGGGGATGGAGTGGCCTTTGTCCCGGAAAAGGGAGAGCTGGTCTCGCCCGTATTCGGCAAGGTGATGCACGTATACCCTACAATGCACGCAGTGGGCATAGCTACGCCCGAAGGGCTCGAGGTGCTCATGCATATCGGGATTGATACTTCGCAGCTTAAGGGGCCGTTTGAGGCGCTTGTACAGGAAGGTGACAGCGTGGAGCCGGGGCAGCTGCTGGTCAAGTTTGATCTGGCCTACTTGAAGGAGCATGCCGCTTCACTGGCGACACCGATGGTGATTACCAACCCGGACCGGGTCAAATCCTGGAGCTATGCGCCATTCAAAAACGTGAAAAAGGGGCAGTCTTCCGTTATGTCCGTGGTACTACATGAAAGCAATGTTGGAGGGATCGAAGCATGATACAAGGCATAGGCGCCGCAGCAGGTGTTGCCATCGGGAAGGCCTTTGTCTTGCCGAACTGGGAATGGAGTCTGCCGGACACCCAGGTCAATCCGGTGGATCTGGCGAAGGAGTTCGAACGGTTGTACGAAGGCATTCGAACCTCCAAGGACGAAATCGAGTTTATCAAAAAAGAGTTCCGCGAGGTCGTCGGACCAGAGGAATCGAGTATTTTCGATGCCCATCTGGCAATTCTGGATGATCCGGTGTTCATGAGCGAAATCCGCGGCATTATCGAACGCCAATACAAGGCGGCCGAGGTGGCGGTCAAGGAAGCGATCGACCACTTCGTGGCGATGTTCGATTTGCTCGACGATGAATATATGAAGGAGCGGGCTGTGGACATTAAGGATGTCGGTAACCGCCTGCTGAAGCATCTCCTGGGTGCGCCTGAGGTCACTCTGCCGTCGGATACCCAGCCGTACATCCTGGTAGCGAAGGAGTTGTCCCCCTCACAGCTGGCGCATTTGAATCCGGCGTATGTGCTGGGCATCGTGACGATGATGGGCGGCAAAACCTCGCATTCCTCCATCATGGCCCGTGCGCTCGGCATTCCGCTGGTGGCGGGCCTGGAGAACAAGATCCTGACTCCTATCCAGACAGGGGACATGCTGGTGCTCGATGGGGAGACCGGAGCGGTCATGATTCATCCGGATGAATCCACACTTCTTGACTTCAACACCAGACGCGCGAAGCAGCAGCGGAAGCGGGAACAATTGGAGCTGCTTGCAACCGTTGAAGCGGTGACGAAGGACGGTGTGTCTCTGCGGCTGGCCGGCAATATCAGTTCCGTGAAGGAGCTGAATATGGCGCTGAAATACGGGGCCGAGGGAGTGGGGCTGTTCCGCACAGAGTTTCTGTACATGGACCGCAGTTCTTTTCCGACAGAGGAGGAGCAGTTCGAAGTCTACAAGCTGGTCGCGGAAAAAGTCGGCAAGGAGTCCGTGGTCATCCGCACGCTTGATATCGGGGGAGACAAGCATCTGGATTACTTCCAGCTGCCGGAGGAGCAGAACCCGTTCCTTGGCTACCGGGCCATCCGGATCAGCTTGGACCGCAAGGACATGTTCAAAACCCAGATTACAGCCATTCTGCGGGCCAGTCATTACGGCAATGTCCGGATGATGTTCCCGATGATCTCTTCTGTCGAAGAGGTGCAGGCGGCCAAAGCGGTGCTGAACGAGGTGAAAAGTGAGCTGGACAGCCGGGGAGTACCGTATAACCGCGAGATGAAGGTAGGTATAATGATCGAGGTTCCGGCCGCAGTGATGATTGCCGACCTGCTGGCAGAGGAAGTGGACTTCTTCAGTATCGGCACGAATGATTTGGTGCAGTATGTACTGGCTGTGGACCGGATGAATGAGCAGATTGCCCATATGTATCATCCGTACCATCCGGGAGTGCTGCGCATGATCCGCATGACGGTGGATGCGGCACGCAGCGTAGGCATCGATGTCAGTGTATGCGGCGAGATGGCCGCAGACGAGCGCTCACTGCCGCTCTGGCTGGAGCTGGGGATCGGTGTGCTGAGCATGTCGCCGCAAGCCTTGCTGAAGGTGAAGCACCGTACGCTGAACACCCTGGCTTCTGAGGCCAGAGAGATTGCGAAGGTCTGCTTCCGCAACCGCACCAGCTCGGAGACAGAGGAGCAGCTTACAGCTTTTGTAGGACGGAGCGGATTCCCGCTGGGCGCTGGCGGAGATTCCAAAGAGAAGACGTCATAGCCTTCTAGCGGCCGAATATTATTGGCGTACAAGGACAAGTTGAACAAGAATATTGATATTAAGTCCGGGGTGAGGGTCAAGGGGGCCATACACACCGGGCTTTTTTCAATGATAAGAATGTATATGTTTTGGGGTTCCCGCAAAGTATCTGAGTCATCATCGAAGCTTAATCCCCACTTTGTGGGGTTATTTTGCTTTGAAATTACAGGAGAACAAGCCCGCTGTCAAAAAAGCAAAACCGTTTGGACTACTCGGCAGTCAGTATATACAGAAGTCAAAAAAAAGAAAGGGGAGACTAAGCCTGGATGGAACATACGTGGGAAGGCGAGCAGGTGCGCCACTTGAATGAACAGGAGCAGCTGTTTATCAGCCGGGTACTGGAGCAGAAGAAAATACTCTACAGCATTGCGTACAGCTACTTGCGCAGCGAGGCTGAGTCACTTGAAATGGTTCAGGAAACTACATACCGGGCCTGGGTCAAGCGCAGGAGCCTGAAGGACGAGGGCCGGTTCGCACCCTGGCTGACCCGGATTCTGATCAACTGCTGCAAGGATGAACTGAAACGGAGGAAGCGGCTGGCTGCTCCTGTGCCGGAACCGGCAAGCGCTGGACTACAGGAGATGACCAGTGACCGTAAGCTGGATATGGAGCAGGCCCTGGAAGCGGTAAAGCCGAAATACCGTCAGGTGCTTGTGCTGAAATACTACCGGGATATGACGCTGACAGAAATTGCCGAGGTGCTGGGTAAGCCGGAAGGAACGGTTAAGACCTGGCTGAACAAGGGACTTAAGCAGTTGCGCGACAAAATGAGAATCAAAGGGGGACTATAGCATGGTCAAGACAGAAGAAGAGCTGCTGAAGGAGTACTACCACAGTCTGTCGGCAGAAGCGGATGAGGTTGCAGAGATGAAGCTGAATACGGCAATCCGTAAAGGCATAACGCGTTCACGTAGAAGCTCTATGTCACTAAGGAAGCGTTATGCTCTGGCTACAGCGGCGGCAGTACTTGGGATTGTGCTGTTATTCTCCTTTCCCCGGGCGGGTGAGGTGTTGAAGACCCAAGGGGCAGCTCCCGATCAGGCAGCAATATATCAGAGCTACGGACCCCTTGAAAAGTACATTCCAGCTGTGATGACCACAAACGCCGTATCTTCGGCAATCGAGGCTGGCCTTGTACAGCGCATTACGGGTGTTACCGCGGAGCAGAACGGATTTGTCCTGACTGTAGACGGAATTGCTGTAGATCAGAAGGGGATTATCATTTTGTATTCCTTGCAGAATAAGACTGATGAGAAGGCCCGAGTAGCACATATTCAGTTAACATCAGCTGTTTCAAATCCTTTGCATACATCCCTGGGGCCTGAGAACTCAATTTCCCCAAATCGTATAACCTACGGGTATGAATTAAGGCAGTGGGAGAGTGATGCAGGCGCTCTTCCCGATCAATTTACGTTTGAGCTGGAGCTTGGTAAATACAAACAGTTTGCCCCAGCTTCAGCAGACAGCCTTTACGCTAAACTGTCTGTAGCCATTCCGCTGGACCGGGAGCAGCTCGCCAAGGCAGGAGAAACCATACATGTAGACAAAACACTGGAAATAGACGGTCAGAAAATTAAAATTAATCAGGTCTATCTGGCCGCCTCCGGCATTTATCTGGACTATACCTGCGACCCGCTGAACTCCAAACAGATCTTCTCCATGTACAAACCGGGGCTCTTGGCAGGCGGCAGTGGTGATTATACGTATCTGGCTTTACGCGCCGCCAGCTTTACGGACAGTGGGGGCAGACTGATATTTGCAAACGACAGCAGCTCTACACAATCGCTCCAGCTGCAAATCAATGGAATTCTGGCGCTGGATAAGAAGGCAACCCAATTAATTGTAGATACGGATAAGCAACAAATTATCAAGGCTCCGGATCCGTATCTGCAAATGTCCGTTCACAACACGGAGAGGGGCTCTACGATGGTGCTGGAGTATGATTCTCAGGCACAGACTAACAGTATCTACAATAACTTAATGCTGGGGCGAAAATTCACCGATGGAGCAGGTTCAGTTCATTCAGCAGATAAGTTTGATATCGATATTCCGCTGCGCACGGAGCCGGAGAATGCGAAGTCAATCCCTCACATGTATTACCAGGGTCTGGGCAGTAATAAATACCCGCAGCCGCTGACGTTCACCATTAAGGCATATCCTGCCCTGATCAAAGAGAAACTGTCCGTTCCAATCCGGTAATCCTCCTTTAAAAGCAGGAACAAGCCCTGAACCCTGTCAGACGACAGGGCAGGGCTTGTTGTTTGTATCAGATATCACTATTGCCTGCTATTCACCAGCAAGCGCATCGCAGAACGCTTTGCCGTAAGGCGGCAGATCCGGCGGGCGGCGGGCGGAGATGATATGGCCGTCAGTGACTACAGGCTCGTCCTTCCAGATGGCTCCAGCGTTCTCCATATCGTCACGGATGCCCGGTGTGGAGGTGACGGTGACCCCTTCAAGTATTTTGGCGGAGATTAAGACCCAGCCTGCATGGCAGATCTGTCCAATCGGCTTCTTCGCAGTATTGAAATCCTGCACCAGCTTCAGCACTGCGCTGTACCGGCGGATTTTGTCGGGAGCCCAGCCTCCGGGAACAAGGATGCCGTCATAGTCGGCTGCCTTAAGCTCATCCCAGCTGTATTCAGCAGTGGCCGGGACGCCATATTTGCCGACATATGTCTTCCCCTTCTCAAGGCCGGCCAAATGAACCTCGGCCCCTTCCTCGCGGACGCGGTATACGGGATACCACAGCTCAAGATCTTCAAATTCATCGTCCACCAGCGCAATGACTTTTTTACCTGACAGTCTCATTCTATACAGCTCCCTTCGGCTTAACTTCCTGATATCTATGTCATTCTATCAAAAGAGACACGTGAAGTCACATTTTGATATGGAAAAAAATTAAATCATTGCCAATTAAAACATGATATGCAAACTTGCAGGGATTCAGGGGAATGAAGTCGAATACTAGAAAGGGAAAAGGCAAAACCATGCGTTTTTAAAAGATCATTCTGAGGTGTGGGAGATGTATAAGGAACAATTAATGAAGAAGTCTTGTGGCTGCGGCGGGATCATGACCATACATATGCATACGCTGATTTATAGTGCGAAGATCAAAATTACTCATGTCCCTGTATATACCTGCGGGCAATGCGCCCGCTATGAGCCCTTGCCGGTTATCAAGCGTGACCTGGGTCTGCTGATCCAGGAGCTTGGAGAGCGTCCTGCGGGCAAGCTGCATTTGTCCTTTGCGGACCGCAATGAGTGGGCCAGTGTGCTGAAGGATACGCTTTCTGCGGGCCTGTTTGCCGGTGGCTTGCCGGAACTGGAGGAGTCTATCCGCACGGCTATGCAGAGCCGGATTGATCTGCTGCTGGATGTATACCGCACGGCTGCGGATCTGTCTGACCGGAAATGGATGGAAGAAATAGGCCTCCGGCTATCCCAGTTGACGGCTCAATCGGCAGAAAGTGCCAAATAAAGAGTATTTTTTGACATTTTGAAAAAAAGTCTGCAAAAACAATGAAAAATTTTCAGTGAATGTTGGATTTTTCACGCGCTTTTTGATACGATAGAGAAAGCTTATAGAAATCTTGAAATTTTAAGGGCTTTCATCTGGAAGTTACTGGAGGATCAGAAATTGGCGGAAGGCGTTAAAGCCGCGCCAGGACTGGCGTTTCAACCTTTGAAAGAAATTTTGAAAGGAAAATGAAGCGTTATCATTGCACAATTGTACAAAGTGTCGTATCATAATTTTAATTAGTCGAACGATAAAATTTATCGCAATGGAGAGAGTAATTTGACGGTAACCATTTACGATGTAGCTCGAGAAGCAGGCGTATCTATGGCTACGGTATCACGGGTTGTGAATAATAACCCCAACGTGAAACCGCAGACCCGGAAGAAGGTTTTTGAAGCGATTGAGCGTTTGGGCTATCGTCCGAATGCTGTGGCGAGAGGTCTCGCCAGCAAGAAAACGACAACCGTAGGGGTTGTTATCCCTGATATCTCAAACTCGATTTTTGCGGAAATTGCACGCGGGATTGAAGATATTGCCAATATGTATCACTACAACATTATTCTCTGTAACGCTGACAAGCGCAAAGAGAAAGAGATTCGTGTCATTAACACACTGCTCGAGAAGCAGGTGGACGGGCTGCTGTTCATGGGCGGAACCGTTACGGAAGAGCATATTCAGGCGTTCCAGACCTCTGCTGTGCCTATCGTACTCTGTGCGACCCGCGATGAGAAGGGAACGTATCCTTCCGTGGATATCGACCACGAGACGGCTGCATTTGATGCAGTGAATACGCTGATCCGCCACGGACACCGTGAGATCGCCATGATCAGCGGCACACTGCAGGACCCTGCGAACGGATATGCCCGGTTCCACGGCTACAAGAAGGCGCTGGAAGCGGCAGGTATCGAGTATCAGGAGGATCTGGTGCGCATCGGTAACTATCGATACGAATCCGGTGTCGAAGCGATGAAGTACTTCCTGGGTCTGAAGAAGAAGCCGACAGCTATCTTTGCCGCTACCGATGAGATGGCAATTGGCGCCATTCACAGTATTCAGGATGAAGGCCTTAAGGTACCGGATGACTTCTCGATTATCAGTGTAGACAACATCCGGATGGCTTCGATGGTTCGTCCGCTCCTCACTACTGTAGCACAGCCGATGTATGATCTCGGTGCTGTAGCGATGAGACTGCTGACGAAGCTGATGAAGAAGGAGACCGTTGAGAATCCGCGGGTAATTTTGCCGCATGAGACCATTCTTCGTCTGTCTGTCAATCATGTCAACAAATAAGATCAGTATGTCTAGCACGTGAATATAGGTTTCTTAAGAAGCTCCTTCGGGAGCTTTTTATGTTTGCGGTCAGAAAATTCAAGGGGGCTATGAAATGAGCGGAGTGCTGGGTCTGATTGGCGCAATGGATGAAGAAATCAAGCTGCTGCTGGAAGAGATGGAGAATCGGCAGACCACGGTGAAGGCCGGAATTACCTTTTATGCAGGGACAGTGTTCGGGAAAGCAGCTGTGGTCTGCAAATCAGGAGTAGGGAAGGTGAACGCCGCAGTAACCACACAGATTCTGCTGGACAGCTTCGACGTAGAGCAGGTGCTGTTCACAGGAGTGGCCGGAGCGCTGCATCCTGAGCTGAACATCGGGGATATTGTTATTTCGTCCTCCTGTATTCAGCATGATATGGATGTTACAGCGCTCGGTTATGCCAGAGGGGTGATTCCCTATCAGGAGATCTCCGCCTTCCAGGCAGATCCTCTGCTGGTGAAGTTAGCAGAAGAGGCTTGTCAAGAGCTGAAGCAGAAGTCTGTAACTGGCATTGTACTGTCCGGGGATCAATTCATCGCCAGCAGGGCATCAGTAGCTATGCTGCGTGAGCAACTGGACGGGGCCTGTGCAGAGATGGAGGGTGCGGCGGTTGCCCAAGTCTGCCATATGAACGGGATACCTTTTGTAGTCGTACGTTCAATGTCAGACAAGGCAGACGGCTCAGCCCATGTAAATTACAGTGAGTTCACCGTAACTGCCTCGCAGCATTCGCATGCCATTCTGGAGCATATGCTTAAGGCAATGTAACCTGCATGCAGGCCGCCTGAATTAATACATAAACCGCTGTCTGAAGCGCACCCGGTCGAAGGTCTCGCGGGAGGATAGCGGTACTTCCTGACCCATGCGGACCATGAGGCAATTGGCCGGATGCGAGCAAATCTCCGGATCATCGGTAGCATACCACACCATATCTACCGTCTTCATCAGCTTCTCCATCATCTGGCGGTACTCCCATACGGTAAGGCCGCTCCCCTTGAGGTCCCAGTGCCAATAATATTCGGTTGTGAATACGATGCAGTTCTCCAGTTGTCCCTCTTCAAAAGCGCTTGAAACCAGCAGCTTCGCAAGCCCGCTCCCGCGGTACTCGTCAGCCACTTCTATAGCTCCCAGCTCAATCAGATCTTCCATTCCGCCCTGAGACCATAACTCCAGTTCATCCGGATAATGAAAAGTGACATAGCCCACGATAACGTCTGAGACCACTGCTGCTACGATGCGTCCTTCAGGTAAGCCCGATATCTCTATCAAGGCTTCAAGCTGCTCCTGCGGCTTACGGAAGGCGTCCAGATCTCGGTGCATACTTAAGGTCTGAAGCGTTTCGGCGGATAAGGGTCCGCGGACAGAAATCAGCCGGCCTTGATGCTCTATCGTATGGAATACAGGGATTTTATAATGCTCCATGCTTGGGCTCCCTCCGGTTCACTATAATATGGAATGTAACCGTTTCCTGTGATATACTGATTCCGACACGGAATATTCACATTTAGAACGTTGACGCAATTAATAGAAGTAGATGGTACCCTTAAAGCTTAAAGCAAACCAGAAGGGGAGGCAAGAGTAATGGGGCAAGTTCAAGGCGAAATTTTGCCGGGCCGGGTGCAGCGCTCGAATATGGAGGATTATTCCCGGGCAGTTGACGAATTCCGGTGGGAGGATGTCGAGCGCAGCTTCTCCTGGCATGGGACCGGCAAGGTGAATATGGCACATGAAGCGATCGACCGTCATGTCGACGAGGGGCGTGGGGCTGCTACGGCACTGATCTACAGCGATGCGGTGCGAGAGGAGCGGTACACCTTCGCCGACTTAAGGGAACGGTCGAACAAGTTCGGTAATGTACTACGCAAATACGGAATCGGCAAAGGCGACCGGGTGTTCACCTTCATGCCGCGTACCCCGGAGCTGTATTTCAGCCTGCTCGGCATACTGAAGACGGGAGCAGTAGCAGGTCCTCTGTTCGAGGCGTTCATGGAGACGGCGGTCAAGGACCGGCTGGAGGACAGCGGAGCCGTGGCGCTAGTGACCACGCCGGAGCTGCTGCACCGGGTGAAGCGGGAGCAGCTCCCAGGACTGCGCCATATCTTTGTGGTAGGAGCTTCTGCTGCTGAAGATTCGGGGCTGCTGAGCTATGAAGCGGAGATGGCTGAGGCGTCCGCTGAGCTGGAACCGGAATGGCTGAGCCTGGACGACGGTCTGATTATGCATTATACCTCCGGTTCCACCGGGAAGCCCAAAGGCATCTACCATGTACAGAGAGCCATGATCCAACACTATTATACAGGCAAGGTAGTCCTGGATTTGCGGCCGGAGGATGTGTACTGGTGCACGGCCGATCCGGGTTGGGTGACTGGAACCTCTTATGGGATCTTTGCCCCCTGGCTAAATGGGGTAGCGAATGTAATCCGTGGAGGCCGCTTCAGTCCGCTGGATTGGTATAAGACGATTGAACGCTTTGGGGTGACGGTATGGTACAGTGCGCCTACGGCTTTCCGGATGCTGATGGGGGCTGGTAAGGAGACTCTGGAGGGGATCAATCTCAGCAGTCTGCGTCATGTGCTGTCTGTCGGCGAGCCGCTGAACCCTGAGGTCGTGCGCTGGGGCGACAAAATCTATCAGCAGCGGATTCATGATACGTGGTGGATGACCGAGACGGGAGCGCAGCTCATCTGCAACTACCCGGGAATGGACATCAAACCAGGCTCCATGGGGCGGCCGTTGCCGGGGATTGAGGCAGCTATCCTTGATGACCGCGGCAACGTGCTGCCGCCTTATGCCATGGGCAATCTGGCTATTCGCACCCCCTGGCCGTCCATGATGGGCAAGGTGTGGAATAACCAGGCTAAATACGATGAATACTTCCGAATTCCGGGATGGTATATCTCCGGGGATTCGGCGTATATGGATGAAGACGGCTACTTCTGGTTCCAGGGCCGGATTGATGATGTGATCAATTCCTCCGGGGAGCGGATTGGACCTTTCGAGGTCGAGAGCAAGCTGGTGGAGCATCCGGCTGTCGCGGAGGCTGGGGTCATCGGCAAGCCGGATGTCATGCGCGGAGAGATCATCAAGGCCTTCATCTCGCTACGGGACGGATACAGTCCAACCGCGGAGCTGAAAGAAGAGATCGCGGCATTTGTCAAAGCCGGCCTGTCTGCCCATGCTGCACCGCGTGAAATCGAGTTTAAGGATAAGCTGCCCAAGACCCGATCCGGCAAAATTATGCGCCGTGTACTGAAGGCCTGGGAGCTGCATCTTCCGGCAGGCGATTTGTCTACCATCGAAGACTAGGCAGAATTTAAAAAAGCCCGTTCCCCGTATCCCGGGGAACGGGCTTTTGAAGCTTATACTGAACTCTGACTGCCCTGCTTAACGTCCGGAGCTGCCTGGTGCGTTAGTAGCGGTACTGCCTCCGGCATTCCCGCCCGTATTCCCGCTGGTATTGCCTGCGGGCTTCCCGCCGCTGTTTCCGCCGGCTGCATTGGTACCGCCTAACGGAGTTGAATCATCAACGGCAGGCGGCTGAACAATGATCATGCCAGGGTCTTCCGTACTATCCGGGATGATTCCGGCGTCCGGTGTCGGCTCTGCGTCCGGCGTCTGTTCCGGAGTAGGCGTAGGCTCAGGTGTCGGCTTAATGCCGCCAGCCACACTGCCGGAAGCAGTCTCATGTCCGGCTACGTCCACGGCAGCCACATAGAAGGTAGCATTAGCGCCTGCTGGAGTACCCGGCTTGAAGACGGTACTTTCCCCAGCCGAGAGAACGGCCTGCTTTTGGAAAGATCCGCCGTTCAGGGAACGGTAGAGGCGGTAGCCGACAACATCCGGCGAACCGCTTGGAGTGAACGTAACTACAGCTTTGCCGGTACTGTAGGAGACGATGACTTCACCGGGAGCACTTGGCCCGTTGCCGTCATCGACCCGCGGATCGACCTCGGTCGGATAGTCGGTCTTAGCATCCTGCGGCATGTAGTACGCCAGTGACTCATGTGATTTCATTGCCGGGAAGGCAGCCAGCAGCTCTTTGACCAGCTCCTGAATCGGCTTCTCGCGCTTGACTACGATCTTCTCCTTCAAGAAATCCTCAGGAGTTCCTTCCAGAGGGATGTAGTTCACCCCGTTGTAAGTGATATATTTGGCATTGGAAATTCCGTCGTCGCTCTCCTTAGGAACGAATTTAGCATTGAACAGATCCGTTGTGAATCTATCCGTCAGCTTGGAAGGCTTCTTGCCGCTGTATGCCGAGACTGTCGCTTTGACGATGCCCTCCGGCTGGGCGAATTCCTTCGTACTGAACAGCTCTGGACGCTTGTCAATCACTGTATTCATTACCTTGGCCCACAGGGTTTGCGCTTGACGCTTCTGCATATCTCCCTGAAGGGTATTGACCTGCTCTTTGTAGCCCACCCAAATTCCAAGGGTGACATCCGGGGAATAGCCCATGAACCAGACATCCCCATAGTTCTGGGTGGAGCCGGTTTTGCCGACAATCGGAACTTCCTTGAAATGCTTATAGTTCCTCTTCACTGTAGTTGCTGTTCCGTCAGTAATTACGGTGCGCAGCATATCCGTCATCAGATAAGCGGTCTGCTTGGAGAAGACCTGCTCCGGGTTAACTTTATGCTGGTAGACGATTTTACCCTGACTGTCCACGATCTTCTCGATCATATAAGCATCATTGAAGGCACCGCCGTTACCGATGGAGGAATAAGCGTTGGTCAGCTCTTCCACGGATACCCCGTATTTCAGACCCCCGATAACCCCGGTCTGAGCGCTATAATCATTGTCCTGGATGGTAGTAATCCCCAGCTTCTTGGAGAAGGTCCAGGCCTTCTCAATTCCCACCTTGTCATTGAACAGCTTCAAGGCGGGAAGGTTCAGGGATTTGTTCAGGGCATAACGGGCGGTAACCAGACCCTGATAACGGTTGTTGGCGTTCTTGGGAATATGGTAGCCTTTGCCCCCGTCCTTCATGACAATCGGCGCATCATCCAGAATGCCGGCAGGCTGAATGAGCCCTGCATCCAGTGCAGGCAGGTACGCCGCAATCGGCTTCATAGTGGAGCCGGGCTGGCGAATCATTTGGGTGGCGTAGTTCATCTGCTCGATGTTGAAATCGCGCCCTTCAATCATGCCGAGAATCGCGCCGGTCTTATTATTGATCATCATACCGGCTGTCTGTTCCTTGCCTCTGGCCTTGCTGTCCTTGGTGAAATTACTGCTGTCATCCGAGATGCTATGCATCGCACTGTACACTTTCTTATCTATGGTGGTGTACACCCGGTAGCCGCCTGTCATCAACTGCTGCCGCGCTTCCTCCAGCAGCTGGGCAGAATCGGTGGCAGCGGCCGCCTTGTCTGACGTACCCTGGTTCAGCTTCAACAGGATTTCGGAGGCTTTGCGTTCGGTCTCCATCATGAGATAAGGGAAGGTGGCATAGGCCTTCTTCGTATGCGGAGCAAGGGAGCTCTTGATATCGAAGAGCAGCGCCTCGTCGTACTGGGAAGTGGTAATCTTGTTCTCCTCCAGCATCCGCCGCAAGACCAGCTTCTGGCGGTCCATCGCCCGGCCGAAGGCCGTCTCGTTGAATTCACCTATGCCATTGAATGCGGAATACTTGGAGGGGAGCTGGGGCAAGCCGGCGAGATACGCCGCCTGGGCCACATTCAGCTTCTCCAGATCATCCAGGCCGAAGATGCCTTTGGCGGCGGCCTTGATACCGAATACATTATAGCCGTTGGAACCGTTCCCGAAAGGAACCTTATTTAAATAAGCCGTTAAAATCTCCTGCTTGGACAAGAAACGTTCCAGCCGCAGGGACAGCAGGATTTCCTTCACCTTGCGGTCTTCCGTGCGGTCCAGGTTCAGGAACACGCGCCGTGCAAGCTGCTGGGTCAGGGTACTGCCCCCGGTCTGAACGGATTCGTTCAGTACCTTTTGCTTGACGGCCCGCAGGGTGCCGCTGAAATCCACCCCTTTATGATTGTAGAAATTATTGTCCTCTATAGCGAGAACGGCATCAATCACAAGCTGCGGGATATCGTTGAATTCAATAAGTCTGCGGTCTTCTTCTGTGCGGAGCTGGCCGATCGGCTGTCCGTCACTGAAATAGGCAAAGCCGGTAATGGCGTTCAGCCCAACCTGCTGCTGGATTAGTTCTTCGGGCCGGACCGGGTCGTCCTTCACTATTGAAGTGACGTAGCCGGCTACAGCGCCGCCGGCGAACAGGCAGCCGAGTATACCGAGTATGAACATCCACTTCACAACTGAACCGAACCTGCGGAGCCAGGATCTGCGCGGTGGACGCTGTTTTGCGGTCTTCTTTTTCTTCTCCTCAACCATCGACGATAATCCTCCTTTTAACGGAACTATTATAGCACAATTTGGCGATTTTGAATGCGCTTCTGCCGGAGAGGATTTTCAAAATAACCCCATAAAGTGGGGACTTCAGCTTAAATATAAGATTTTATATGTTGCACACGATACATTATCCTTCTATTTCTGGTTGAAACGGTACCGTCCTCTAAAAGGACGGCAAAGCCGATTCCACTTGCGATGATGACTCGGATACTGTGCGGAGGCCCCAAAATATATAAATTCTTATCATAAAAAAAGCTCCCGGATAGAAATCCGGGAGCTTTGATCAGATTCCGCTCTAAGCGAATCTTAACGGTTGTAGAATTCGACGATTTGCTTCTCATCGATATCCTGGGACAGCTCGGCACGTTCTGGCAGACGAAGGAATTTACCTTCGAATGATCCGTCAGCATATTCCAGGTAGCTTGGAAGGTGGGAGCGGTTGTCGAGAGCTTCTTTGATCGAAGTCATAGCGCGGCTTCTTTCGCGGAGTCCGATAACGTCGCCAATGCTTACACGGTAAGAAGCGATGTCGACTTTTTTGCCGTTAACGGTTACGTGGCCATGGGATACCAACTGGCGTGCACCTGCACGGGAGTTAGCGAATCCAAGACGGTAAACCAGGTTGTCCAGGCGGCTTTCGAGCAGGAACATGAAGTTTTCGCCCGCAATACCCTGGAGCTTTTGTGCCTTAGTGAAAAGAGTTTTAAACTGCTTTTCGCCCAGGCCGTACATGTGGCGCAGTTTTTGTTTTTCCAAAAGCTGCATTCCGTAGTTACTTACTTTTCTGCGTTGGTTAGCGCCGTGCTGTCCTGGTGGGAAAGGGCGTTTCAGGTCTTTGCCTGTACCGCTAAGGGAAATGCCCAGACGGCGGCTGAGTTTGAATTTAGGTCCGGTGTAACGTGCCATATTATAGTAGACTCCTTTTAATGAAAAAAATTTATTGTAGGGCCTATTTGCGCCGCAATTCGTATCCGTGAAAGCGTTAAATGGTTTCACACTGCCGAGGGAAGTTCAGCCGCTGCCCTGGCAGTAACGAAATGCGTAGAGGGTGACACAACGTTACGCCCAATAAGACTTGTTACAGTCTTGTTCAACAATAAATATTATATGAAAATGACAGTCAAAGTCAAGCGCAACTTAAAAGAGTTTTTGTCTAGGTTTGTCGTTAGTTCTTTGGTCCTAAAAAAAATCCCGGTTTTGCGGAAAATATAATGCAATACCTCAAGAAAGGGAGTAAAATATAACTAATTGGATGTTATCGGAAAACTGTGATTTCAAATATCCTGACTATATATACGCTGGATTGGTAATGTCTCTACTATAGAATCAGGGGGCGTACTCCGGTCTGGCCTGATTGAAGATGCAAAGGAGGTACTCTTTATGTCAGAGCAGGAGGCATACGGCCATAAGGATCGGGACAGCCGTATGCTGTTACAGGACATGAGGCAATCTGGCGGAGGAGATGTAGATCCCGCCGCCTGGCTGAAGGAGACGGATATCGTGTCTCATGATTTCCCCTACGCCGCCAGCTTAATTGCCGAGAGCTTCAGGGAATGGCAAGGACAAGGAGTCCCCTCCTTCACGAAGGCCTGGAGCTGGTGTGTGCTGAATTATAAAGGTGATTGGATTGAGCCCGGCTCTGAATTCCGGCAGGGGCGCTGGAGAGCAGAGTGGGAAGAAGCGGCGGGAATCTGCCTGCAGACAGGCGGGATGTATGCCGCCGAGGTTCTGGAGGAAGGACAAGCCTATTCATTTCTGGCTTTGCCGGTATTTACGCGCGGGCACGGGGAAATATTTGCCGTGCTTGGCTGCAGAATGCCTGCGGAGCAGTACGAGTCGGGCGGGAAGCATACGGCTGAAGCGATGGCGATGCATTTCCAGACCTGCTTTTATCACCAGTTTGAGCATGTGTTTGTCTCGGATCTTGCGGGGATTCATCTGCATGCCGAGCGTGAGGGCAGCCGCCGTTCGCTGCTTTTTCAGATTGTCCAGCGTATGCATGACAACATCGATGTAGACGCCGTACTGACGGAGGTCATTGACAGTATCGCTGCAATGTATCCGGGGGCGCGGCTTGATTTGTTCATGTCACAGGACCATCGCAGCACGCATCCTCAGGTCAAGCCGCTTCCGCTGACATGGTCAAGCAATGATGTCTGTGACCGGGCCTTCAAGGATGGGCGGGTCACACTTCATGCCGGGCGTGATGAGAACGGGACTGTTGAGGTAGGGCTTCCGCTCGGCGGTAAGCAGGGAGTATACGGTGTATTTCATATGATTATGGACAAGGCATCCTTCCATGAGCTGGATCTTAGCTTTCTGACCATGGTCGCGGATACCGCCGGTACAGCGTTTGAGAATGCGAAGCTGTATGAACGCTCCAACCAGCTGATCAGGGAACTGCGTATGAGCAATGAGCTTACCCAGCGGCTGAACCAGAGCCTCAGGCTCGGCGATATTTTCCAGTTTGCCTTTGAAGAGCTGCTGGCTATGTTCGAGGCGGATTATTGCTGTATCCTCCATAAGAATGAAGAACGCGGCGGGCTTGAAGTTATAGCCTGCAATTATTTGCCGCTGCTGGGTGAAATATTGGATGGCAATCAGGGGCTCGGGGGTAAGGTTTACGCTACGGGAGAGCCGCTGCTGCTCTCCGATTACAAATATGCTGCGGGGCAGACTTCGACGCTGATGGATGCTACCGGCGCAGAGTCGCTGATCGCTACTCCGCTGAATGTGGGCGGAGAGGTGCGGGGAGCCATTATGCTGGCGCATAAGCGGGCCCACTTCTTCTCCTATGACAGCTACAGGCTGCTGCAGGCGATGGCCGGTCATATCGGACTGGCTGTCGGAAATGCGAGGCTTCATGCCGAGGTGCGCCGCCTGGCGAACCGGGATACGCTGACCGGACTCTTTGCCCGTCACTATCTGGATGAAGAGATTAAGCAGCGACAGTCGAGTGATTTTTGTGGAACCCTGATCGTGGTGGACATTGACCAGTTCAAGATGGTGAACGACACCTATGGACACCAGAAGGGGGACAAAATCCTGAAGCAGGTCAGCGACATCGTGAAGACCTCGATCCGTCAGGGGGATGTCGCCGCCAGATGGGGCGGGGAAGAGCTTGCGGTCTATCTGCCTCAGCTTGGGGTGCAGCAGGCCGTATTCGTAGGGGAGCGTATCCGCAAGCGTGTAATGGGAGAGACCGAGCCGCGTGTGACCGTGTCCTGCGGGGTCGCCGAATGGAGCTGGACCGATGACCGGGTTAGTGTCGAATCTCTCTTTTACCGGGCAGATATGGCGCTCTACGAAGCTAAGAACAACGGGCGCAATCAGGTAGTGATCGATAACAAAACCACAGAGAATAATTCGAAGAATCCTTGGGCTTAGGCCTTAAGGATTTTTCTTTTTGTGTGCAAATCTAAGAACTTATATGTTTAGGGGTCC
The DNA here is from genome assembly GCF_038593195.1 of Paenibacillus sp. FSL H7-0350. Classification (NCBI taxonomy): domain Bacteria; kingdom Bacillati; phylum Bacillota; class Bacilli; order Caryophanales; family Paenibacillaceae; genus Paenibacillus; species Paenibacillus sp. FSL H7-0350. The sequence continues at coordinate 161,296 of NZ_CP151972.1, forward strand.
CCGCAAAGACCCTGAATAGACATCAAAGCTTAAGCGTCACTTTGAGGGGTGTTTTGCGTCATCCGGCGTATAAGGCCTGTATTCAGGGAGACCCTAGGTAGAATGCAGGTACACTCTATTTTTTGCGGAAAGGGCTTGATGGCCATGATGAACTTACGACGCGTCCGCACGGGATTTCTTGCACTGCTGACGCTCTCCAGCCTTGCATTCTGCGGGTGCACGGTGATGAAGGACAAACCGGCTGCGGAGGATTTGAATCTGGTAATGGCGGGGATGGATGGCACTGACGGGGTGTCCTTCGAAGGAGCGGCTGCGCTGCTGATCGACGGGAAGACGGTCCCGGAATCTTCGCTCTACTATGGGGGTAAGGTTGCGGATCACAACGAGATCAGCCTCTATTCGCTTCTGCCGGACGGCGGACAACCCGCTCCTGCGGCGGAGTCCGGTCCGCATTCTCTGAAGCAGGGCTCGGGTGATGCGCCAGTCTATTATACACGCATGGTGAAGGAAGACGGGAAATGGACGATGAAGCAGGCCTCTCCGGCCCTGGGCGGCAGTAATCCGCTGGAGGCGCTGAATCCGCTGCGCCAGCTGGAGGAGCTGGAGAAGCTGGACAAGAAGGTGACGGAGGAAGCGGGCAGCGCCAGAGGGACCCGGGTCCTGCGGATTGAATTAACGGCAGAGGAGGCGCGCAGACAGCTCTCGGCAGAGCTTACGCAGAAGATGCAGGCAATCAAGCCGGCTGCCCGTGGAGACGCTGCTGTGCCTGCTGACACTCACGCTAAGGCACTTGCGGCTAAGAGCGCACTGTGGGAACAGAAGCTGACAGAGCTGCAGCAGAGGCTGAACCAGGCGGATATCCGTACGGTATATTATCTTAAGGTCGACCCGAAGCGGAATCTGCCCACCCGGCTGACCTCGAACCGCACCCTAACCTATCCCGGCAAGGCCGGAGTGACCACGAAAGAAGCCTATATTACGCAGGTGGATTTCTACGGTTATAAGTGAGCGGTTCTCTTCCCGCAGATGGCTTGCGCTCTATGACAGGCGTGCTACAATATAACGGTATGTTTATTTTCAGTAAGAGGAAGGAAGAGAGAGACAGATGAATGATCCCCGGATTCAAAAGCTTGCGGCGAACCTTGTAGGTTACTCCGTAAACGTACAGCCTGGCGAGAACGTGCTCGTCGAAATGATCGGCAGTGAACGAGATTTGATCAAAGCTGTTGTGGAGGAAGTGGGTAAGGCCGGAGGCCGTGCATTTGTGCAGCTGACCGACCGCACAGTTCTGCGCAGTATGCTCAAATATGCAACACCTGAAGGAATCAAGACCTGGGCAGAGATCGATTTGAACCGGATGAAGCAGATGGACTGCTATATCGGCATCCGTGCCGGTGAGAATGTCAATGATCTGTCCGATGTGCCGGAAGAGAACATGAAGCTCTACAACTCCCTGTATTCCCACCCGGTACATAGCGAACAGCGCGTTAAGCACACCAAATGGGTGGTGCTGCGTTACCCTAACGCCAGTATGGCCCAGCTCGCCAACACGAGCACAGAGGCCTTTGAGGACTTTTACTTCGAAGTCTGCAACCTGGATTATGCCAAAATGGACAAAGCCCAGGATTCGCTGGCTGAGCTTATGCGCAGAACCGACAAGGTGCGTATCGAAGGTCCCGGAACAGACCTTACATTCTCCATCAAGGGAATCGGGGCGGAGAAATGCTCCGGCCAGAAAAATATTCCGGACGGAGAAGTGTACAGCGCGCCTGTCCGTGATTCCGTGAATGGAACGATCAGCTATAATGCCGCATCAATCTACAACGGGGTGACCTTCGAGAATGTGAAGTTCACTTTCGAGAACGGCCGGATCGTAGAGGCTACCAGCAATGATAGCGCACGGCTGAATGAAATTCTGGATTCCGATGACGGCGCGCGCCATATCGGCGAGTTCGCCATCGGCTTCAACCCTTATATTCTGCATCCGATGAAGGATATTCTGTTCGATGAGAAAATTGCCGGCAGTCTGCACTTCACACCGGGCCAGGCTTATGATGTGACGGATAACGGCAACCGTTCGTCCATTCACTGGGACCTCGTGCTGATTCAGCGACCTGATTACGGCGGCGGCGAAATTTACTTCGACGATGTGCTGATCCGTAAGGATGGGATTTTTGTGGTGCCGGAACTGGAAGGTCTGAATCCGGAGAACCTGAAATAAAATGGTACAAAAGCGGTGATTCCAAAAGCACGTAATGGCCTGTTTCCAAGAAACACCTTGCGTGAGTAAGCGGATTCAATGTATCATGGAATTGGTAACAAGTGAACATAAGTATATAATCAAGTTGCGGAGGGATTCCTATGTCCAACAATGCGGCAATCGTGGATATTGCACAGACAGCAAGCCAATTTAATTCATCTATCGTTCTTCAAGCGGACAACAAGTACATTGATGTTAAGAGCATCCTGGGCTTGTTCACTACTCTGGTATCCAGCCAAAGCTACGAGCTGCATGTACATGGCACAGATGCCGAGGAAGCCAAGAAAGCCATGAGCGAAGTTTTTGCCAAACACAATTTGAATTTTACAGTAGTAGCAGAGTAATTCCAGTTTCTTCTCAGACGTCCGGCCTTGCGGCTGGGCGTCTTTGCTGTGCAGCGGGGTGATTTTGCAGGAACTTCAGGAATAACCCAAACTGAAATCTTGTATTAGGTCCTAATTTCGACTAATATTAAGAATAATAAGCAATCGCTGCTGTAACTTTTGGACATGGGGGGGAAAATGCATGACTTCATCGGATTTGCAGGAACAGCTCAATATCAAAGCAATCAATCTTCTTCAAGAAGATGCCGATAAAATTCAGAAGCTCATTGAAGTACAGATGGAGAATTTGGCAACCCGTTACTGCCCTCTCTATGAGGAAGTGCTGGATACCCAGATGTACGGCTTCTCCAGAGAGGTCGATTTTGCGGTCAGAGCGGGGCTGGTGCCTGAGCTTACAGGCAAGCAGGTGCTGAGCAAGCTGGAACGCAATTTGGCTGTACTGTATGAGGCGCTGAACAAGAAGGCTGAGGAGCGGGAGATGTAAGTCCCGGTCATCAAGTGGAAACGGCATTGCCGTCCTTGTTAAGGACGGTTCCGTTTAATTCTTATATTTTCAACAAAACGCACATGAAGGACCCGGGGGTCGATCATGTGCGTTTTTTTAATGGAGCTATAGGGCCTCAGAAGGGCAATCAGACCAAATAGAAAGACACGCCCAGAATCATGTAGACCGCCAGCAGCAGGAGACCCTCGTACCAGTTGGTTGCGCCGTCCTGAATAATCGATTTGGCGATGAACACCGATACGGCAATGGCTACGATCTCAATCGTGGTGAACACAATCGACATGGTGTTGCCCATGAAATAACTGGCGAAGATCAGCACAGGAGCGACGAACAGGGCAATCTGCAGACTGCTGCCTACGGCGATCTCAACTGCGGCTCCGATCTTGTTCTTCATGGCGAGCATAATGGCAGCGCTGTGTTCTGCGGCGTTACCGATAATTGCTACAAGGAATGCACCGACGAACAGCTCGCTGAAGCCAAAGCGTTCGGTGAGAGTCTCCAGCGTTCCGACCAGCCATTCACTGACGAAGGCGACCATCACAGTGGCAAGGACGAGATAGAGGATTGAACGGTTCCGGGACCAGACTGGAGCATGCTCATTCGGCAGCTCTTCCGCAGTATCGTCCGTAACATCCGCCAAATACTTCTTGTGTGTGATCATGGAGAAGACCAGCCAGGCAAGGTAGGCGGCAATCAGCAGGCCGGCAACAACAAGGCTAAGCACATCAGTGTCTTTCTCAGTGATGGAATGCGTGTTGAAGAACATGGCCGGGACGAACAGGGCGATGACCGCAACAATCATCAGCGAGCCGTTCAGACCGGCGAGTGTGACATTGAAGTTCTGAACCTTGAACTTCATGCCCCCGGCAAAAATGCTAAGTCCGAGGACGAGCAGCAGGTTGCCGATGATGGAGCCGGTCAGACTCGCTTTGACCATGTCAAACAGTCCTTCCTTGACTAAGAAGAAGGCGATGATCAGCTCGGCAGCATTGCCGAAGGTTGCGTTCAGGAACCCTCCAAGCCGCTGTCCGGCGTAGTGGGCTACACTCTCAGTGGCCCGGCCGAGGAAACCGGCCACGAAGATGACTGAAACGGCGGACAATACGAACTGAAGCGTATGATCCCAATTCGCGTAATGCCCTATGGCGCTAAGGATGAAGCTGATGACCAGCAGCGCCGGTGAGATCCATTTTTTCAAGGGTAAGCACTCTCCAGTCTCTATATGTAGGTTGAATTCATAATCAATATACCCAAATTGTTCCTGGCTGTAAACGTGGGTGAGAGAAAGTCATTTGCTTTTTAGCCTGCTTTGGAATTACAATAATTGATAATGAGAGTAGGGGGGGATATGGCATGGCAGAACAGCTTCAACTGGAATTGGGAAATATACGGATATCGAATGACGTTGTCTCAAAAATTGCCGGCCTGGCCGCGCTTGAGACTCCCGGAATTGCAGCTATGTCTGGCGGTTTGTCAGAGGGCTGGGCAAAGCGCCTGAGCGGCAAGAACGTGCAGAAGGGTGTTACTGTCGAAGTGGGTCAATTGGAAGCTGCAGTCGATCTGCGCATCATCGTACTGTACGAAACGCCGATTCATGAAGTGTGCCGCATGCTTCAGCAGAATGTTCGCGAGGCTGTGGAGAGTATGACCGGACTTCACATCGTAGAGGTTAACGTTAAGGTCGAAGGCGTAGCCTTCAAGAACGACGAGATTTCTTAAGCACAATTATATTAGTCATCCATGCAAAAGGCAGTCCGGAATATATTCCGGACTGCCTTTCAACTTGGCTCAACCCTCATCTGTATGTAGGTGGCCTCTTAGCGTGCGCGTGTGCCTGCACTTCTGTTGTTGCGCACTTGTCTGACCGTAGTCACAGACTTCACGACTTCCTCCTTGGCAGGACGGTTGGTCTCCCGTGAGATGCTGAGCATAATCCCCATGCATAGCATGGTGACGAGCAGGGAGGAGCCGCCGTAGCTGATAAAGGGCAAGGTAACCCCGGTCATCGGGATCGTATTAGTGACACCGCCGATGTTGATGAAGGCCTGAATGGCAATCAGTCCCATAATCCCGATGCCGACCAGTGTGCCAAAGGGATCGGTGCACCGCAGTGAAATTAAAATCCCTCTCCAGATGAAGTACAGATAGAGCAGCAGGAACAACGCGGTTCCGACAAAGCCGAGCTCCTCACCAATGACGGAGAAGATAAAGTCGGTATACGGATACGGCAGATAATGCAGCTTCTGGATACTCTGTCCGAATCCGGAGCCTTGTGTTCCCCCCTCGCCAAGGGCGATCAGGGATTGCATAATATTGTAGCCGCTGCCGGAGGCATCTTTCTCCGGGTCAAGGAAGGCTTCAATGCGGCCCTGTCTGTAGTCTTTCTGAAATTCAGCTTTCTCGGTGTGAGGGGACAAGGAATCAATGGCTGCCTTCGCGCCTATGACGAGGGCTACCCCCAGAACAAGCAGAGCGATCGATCCCATGATGTGCTTCATGCTGGCACCGCCGGCATAGATGACAAGTCCGCTGGTTGCAACTAGAATGAGGCACGAGCCCAGATCGGGCTGCATCATAATCAGTCCGGCGACAATTCCGACGATAATCATGACCGGGATATACCCTGTCCGCAAATCGCGCAGGCGTTCACCTTTTTTGGTGATCAGGGCAGCCAGGTAGAGAATGATAGAGATCTTGGCCAGCTCGGTAGGCTGAATCCCAAGGGTTCCGATACTCATCCAGCTCTTGGCGCCGTTAATCCCCTCAGTGGTTGCTACGAACAGCAGCAGGACGAGGGTAATCACGAAGATCGGGGCGTACCATTTCTTGAATTTGCTGTAGTGGATATTCATGACAACGAACATGATGAAGCTACCCAGCACGGCCCAGACCAATTGTTTTTTGACGAAGAAAAATGCATTATTGCTGTATTTCCCGCTGGCAAGGGTTAAGCTGGAGCTGGAGCTGAACACCATGAGCAGGCCGAAGCCTACGAACAACAGGGTGAGAATAAGCAGCTGGAAATCGGGCGTTCCTCTTTTGGGCGGGTTGGCTTTGGCGGCCGGTTTTCCCTTCGCGGTACTCAAGCTTCCAGCAGCGCTTTCAATTCATCGATATGCTTCTGGGCTACCTCAAGCACCGGCTGAGGCACCGGAGATTCATATTCCAGTCCGTGGGGGAAGGTGGCCTTGCCCAGATAGACGGCTTCAATCGCCAGCACCGCGTCCGCCTTCTCCAGCTTCCCTTCCACAGCACGGGTATTAATGCGCAGGAAGTATTCGCCGCCATCCTTGCGGTCTTCTATCTTGCAGTCATAAGTCGCGCGGTAGTATTCCCATTGCCATCTGATGAATCCTGCTTTGGATGCACTCTCGTCGAGATAAAGAAGGTCGCTCTTCAATCCTTCGAGGCCCGTGTTCTCAAATATCATAGCGCACAACTCCCCCTAATGAAGTATAATGATTCATTTGTAATTAAAATTTGTTATTGTTCTTCCTCATGATAGTCTGTTTCCGGGGGTTGCGCAAGGTAGAACGGGCTGATCGATACCCACTTTTTTGCGTTTCTGCTACAATAAAAGAAAGTTGGCAGGCTGCGGAGCGGACTGAACTCAAGGGCTTGCCCCGCAGGCTTATCCGCAGGATACTGTCCGAGAAGGGAATGGAGAGCTATGGAGAGGTTAAAGTTCGAGGAGCTGCTCCCGGAAATGGTCAAATGGCGCCGCCATCTGCACCGTCATCCGGAGCTGTCCTATGAGGAGAAGGAGACCTCCGCTTATGTCGGGGCAAGGCTCACGGAGCTGGGGATTGAGGTCCGGCGAAGTACAGCAGGCTACGGATTGACAGGGATACTTAAAGGCCGGGAGTCCGGCAGAACGGTAGTCCTGCGTGCAGATATGGACGCGCTGAATATTACGGAGGAGAGCGGCCGGGAATATGCTTCACAGCATCCCGGGGTCATGCATGCCTGCGGGCATGACGGGCATACCGCCATGCTGCTGGCTGCAGCAGCGTATTACAGCTCCCGCCGTGAGGAGCTGAGGGGGGAAATCCGCTTTCTGTTCCAGCCGGCGGAAGAGGTCTGTCCCGGCGGCGCAGTGGGCATGATTGCGGAAGGCGTGCTTGCGGGTGCGGACGCCGTCTACGGGCTGCATCTATGGACGCCGTTCCCGCTGGGGACGGTAGGCAGTGCGCCGGGGCCGCTGATGGCTTCGGCCGATGAGTTCTTCATCGATCTGGTCGGCCGGGGCGGACACGGGGGCATGCCCCACCGCACAGCAGACAGCCTTGTGGCCGGTGCGGCACTGGTCACCGGGCTGCAGACGATTGTCAGCCGCAACGTTGATCCGCTGTGCCCTGCTGTGGTCAGCGTAGGAACGATTCAAGGCGGCTCGGCCCAGAATATCATTGCCGAGCGCTGCCGTATTACCGGGACGGTGCGGGCATTCGATGGAGAGACGCGTCATCTGATCCGCCGCCGAATTGAAGAAATGGCGGCGTCCGTGGCCGCAGCGTATGGTACAGAGGCGAAGGTGGACTATCTGATGGGGTATCCGCCCCTGGTGAATGACATTGCTGAGTATAAACGTTTTGCCCGTGTTGCCCCTGAGGCGCTGGGTACAGATGCCAATGTGATGCTGATGGAGAAGATAATGCCGGCGGAGGACTTTTCCTATTATGTTCAAGAGATTCCCGGCTGCTTCATCTTCGTGGGTGCGGGCAATGAGGCCAAGGATGCCGACTATCCGCATCATCACAGCAAATTTGATTTCGATGAGGATGCCATGCTCTATGGCTTGAAGCTGCTGGTAGGTATGGCCGACTCCTGTCTGAATGAGTCATTATCCGTATAAATGTTACCGCTACAGGAAAAACTACTCTCAAATGCCATGGTAACGTGGACAGGAGGGTTCATTCTTGAAGACAGTCAAAGAAGTGATGACCGCGCAGCCGGTGTCGGTTACTCTGCTGGACAATATCTACGAGGTTGCCGTCGCTATGAGAGATAGTGGGACAGGCTTCATTCCGGTGGTAGATTCGGCTGACGGGGCAACGCTGATTGGTGTGATTACAGACCGCGATCTGGTCATCCGCGGGTATGCGGCCAAGCACCCCGGCTCAACAGCCGTGGAGACAGTCATGAGCCGGGAGGTCCTCTCCGTTCAGGAGTCCGCCTCCGTGGAGGAAGCGGCAGAGCTGATGGCCTCGGCGCAGATCCGGCGCATTCCGGTGACAGAGGGCAAGAAGCTGACCGGAGTAGTCTCCCTAGGTGATTTGGCAAATAAGAGAATGTTCGCAGATGAGGCTGCTGAGGCGCTTCACGAAATCTCACAGCGGCAGCAGCTGCATTAATAGAATGACGAATGGCTCATATCCGTTAGGCGGAGGTGGGCTTTTTCGTTGTAGGGAGAGATGCGGGTCGAATGAGTAAATGAGGGTAGGTAAAAAGAGAATTGTATCACTATAGCAGACAAGGAGGGAACAGGATGAGCGGAGCAGGGGCAGGACCATGTATTACACGGAACGACCGGACGATTCTGCTGGAATGCGGACATCCGGGATCTGAGGAGGCGCGGGCGGTTCTAAGCGGATTTGCCGAGCTTGTCAAAAGTCCTCCAGCCTACCACACTTACCGGATCACACCGTTGTCCCTATGGAACGCCGCAGCCGGGGGACAGACAGCGGCAGAGGTCATTGAAGGACTCCGCAGGCTGTCCAGGTGGGGTATTCCTTCCGAAGTGGAGGGGGAGATGGAGCTGCTGATGTCCCGTTACGGAAGCTTGCACCTGCATGCGGATGACACTGATTCACAGCTTGTAACATTAACCGCTGACCGGGCGAGTCTGCTGGATGAACTGAATGACTCTCAGAAGCTGAAGGAGCTGGGCCTGCGCCGGGCCGGAGAGCTGCATAGCCATTGTCCGAAGATGAACCGGGGGCTGCTGAAGCAGGAGTTGACTAGACTGGGCTATCCGGTTCTTGACTACGCAGGGTATCGGGACGGGCAGCAGCTGAAGATAGCCTGGCGGGAATCTCTGGGGAACAATGTCCAAGCAGGCAGCAGCAGTGGATTCGAGCTCCGGGATTATCAACGGGAGGCTGTCCGAAAGTTCCAGGGGACCGGCGGACATGGCGGCAGCGGTGTGGTGGTTCTGCCCTGCGGGGCAGGCAAGACCGTTGTGGGCCTTGCGGTGCTGGAGCAGCTGCAGTGTGAGACGCTGATCCTTACTTCGAGTACGACTTCTGTGGAACAGTGGCGCGGGGAGCTGCTGCTGCAGACCTCGCTGAGCGAAGATGAGGTCGGGGAATACACGGGAGAGCACCGGGAGGTGCGGCCTGTAACCGTTACAACCTATCAGATGCTGACCCACCGGCGCTCCAAGGGAGGAGCGTTCGTCCACATGAATCTGTTCCATGAACGGAACTGGGGGCTGATTATCTATGACGAGGTCCATCTGCTTCCGGCACCTGTCTTCCGGGCGACCGCAGATATTCAGGCTACGCGGCGGCTGGGGCTGACAGCAACGCTGGTCCGGGAGGACGGGCGGGAGGGGGATGTGTTCTCCCTGATCGGCCCGAGATGCTATGACCTGCCCTGGAAGGTGCTGGAGCGGCAGGGATGGATTGCAGCTGTCGACTGCATCGAGGTCATCGTCCCGATGAGCCAGAAGCTGCGGCAGCAGTATTTGTATGCCGGGGCGAAGGAACAGTTCCGGCTGGCTGCGGGCAATCAGGCCAAGACGCATGCGGCAGCGGTGATTGCTTCGGCGCATCCCGCAGCGGCGATTCTGGTGATCGGCCAGTACCTCGACCAGCTGGAGCAGATGGCGGCGCTGCTTGCGGCCCCGCTGATCACGGGCAAGACTCCCCAGAAGGAGCGGAATGCACTGTACGCTGCGTTCAATGAAGGCAAGCTGCCGGTGTTAATCGTCTCCAAGGTGGCGAACTTTGCTGTGAATCTCCCGGATGCCTCAGTGGCAATTGAGGTATCCGGCGCCTTCGGTTCCCGGCAGGAGGAGGCTCAGCGGCTGGGCCGCATCCTTCGTCCGAAGCCGGGGGATAACCGGGCGTATTTCTACACACTGGTTACGGGAGACAGCCGGGAGCAGGACTTCGCCCTGCGCCGCCGGATGTTCCTGACAGAGCAAGGCTATGAATACGGGGTTCGGATGCTGGACCCGGCGGAAGGAGTTGTTCTCTGATGGAACTGGAACCGGCAGATGATATTAGCAGACTGTCTGCGGACGCTTGTGAAGTGCTGCTGCGAATAGCGGCAGAGCATGCGGCTTCGCCGTGTACAGCAGATTCTATAGAGCGTCTGCGGCCTGAATTCCTGTGCCGGGCCGAGCAGATGCTTGCCTTGGACGAATTGCTTCAAGCAGGGATGCTGGAGCTGCGGCAGAAGGTGTGGGGCGAGAGGCTGTATCAGATTCCACAACAGCAGTATCCCTTGATCCTTCGGAGCTTCTGGACGGGTTGCCCTCAGGTACAGGTGGAGGGGGCAGTACGGGTTGAGCATGCGGCGTGTTCAGAACTGGCAGGGGAGTTATTTCAAGGCCTGCTGTTCATAGCCCGGGAAGGCCTGCCGCTGACATCTAAGGGAGTGATACATAAGAAGCAGCTCAGCCGGTTAGCCGGAAGGTTGTCCATACCGGAGGAGTCTCTGGCCCTCCTTGAGTCCTCCACCGGTCACCAGAGCTATCCGCTGCCGGTTACATTAATCATTGATCTGCAGAACGTACTGGGGCTGATTACCCGCGACAGCAGCGGGTATGTAGTAGACAGACCGATGCTGCAACGCTGGCTGGCGCTTACCGCACAAGAGATGACTGATATACTCTATACCTTGGTCATCAGCCGTTATGGTGCTCCGCTGCCTGAAGAACAGCATTTCAGACATTTTCTCTCGGCAACGGAGTTTTGGCCGGACAAGTGGTTTGCGGTAGCGCCTGTTCTAAGCTGGATGAGACAGAATGGTCTTGCCGGGGAGCAACCTGTACCGGGGACGGCAGGGACAGACTCAGACTCAGACTCAGGGCTTAAGCGGGCAGCAAGTGCCTGGATTCGCCTTCTGGCTGCTTTTGGCTGGTGTGAGCTGGGCTCTTCAACGGAAGGGGAGGCGTGCTTCCGCTGGAAGGCAGTGAAGCCGCAGCTAACGGGACGTAGTCTAGGGACAATCCCGCAGCATCAAGAGGGGGCAGAGGAAGAAGACAGTGACACAGAAACAACCAGCAGCAGCCCAAGAATATTCGTAAACAGCCCAAGCATAGCAGAAAGCATCCCAAATACCGCTGCCAGCGGCACCAAACCACAAGATAGAGTCCAAACAACAGTGTGTAGAAACCTAAGTCAAGTAGACAGTGACATAGAAACAGCAGGCAACAACTCAGAACTTGCAGACCTAGACAGCGCCTCCGAAGCTCAAGACACCGTTTTCAGCCCACAGAGTCCCGTAGCAGCAGAGGCTGCGCAGGAGCCCCTGCGGCAAGCACCGGCTTCAGCATCCCCCGGCTTCATAGTCCAGCCGGATTTCGAGGTGCTGGTTCCGCCGGAGGTCCCTTATACGGTGCGCTGGACCTTGGCCGGGTGTGCGGAGCTAATGCATCACGACGATATCTGGAGCTTCCGGTTGACCCGGGAGCGGCTGGAAGCGGCAGCGGACCAGGGCTTCGTTCCGGGTGAGGTGATCTCCTGGCTGAACGCCCATGCCGCCGGAGGATTGCCGGAGCAGATCGAACTGGCGCTCCGGCAGTGGGCCAGAGCGATCGGACGGACTGAGCTGGCGGAGGTTCTCCTGCTGTCCTGCGCCGGAGAGCAGGAGGGCGAGGATATCGCCGCCCATCCCCGGCTGCAGGACATCGTTACCCGGATCGGCCCGCTCCACTTCATCGTCCGGCCGGAGGCTGCCGGGCAGCTGCGCAAGGAGCTTGCCGCCGCCGGTCTGGCACCGTCCGTAAAGGCAGGGAATCAGAACTGGCCTGCCGCCCACCCCCAAGTGTTTGAACTGTCCGGGCCAATGGAGCGTTACGAGCTTCCTGCCGCAGCCGGGGAACGGGGCTTGCTGGGAACAGGACCCTCCCCGAAGCTCCTGCCGCTGGATAGAGGTGGCCTCTCGATACTGGAGCTGCCGGGTGAGGAGGCCGTGCCGCAGATGTGGTTCAATCAGTGGAGGCAGTATCATGTCACCACAGCGCAAAAGGTAATGGAGCAAGCCCTAAGCTGGGGAATCAAGGTCCGGATTTCCTACGGGGGCAAGGCGGCGGATTTCATTCCAGAGCGGATCAGCGGACGTCCATGGAAGGTAAGGGGCATTCTGCTGCTTCCGGGAACGGAGACGGCAGAGGAGACAGAGCTTGCAGCGGAAGACTGGCAGGAAATTCAGCTGTTGCATCCGCTAAAGGACAGAAATTCTTCTTCTGCTGAGGCGGGCGGATATGTTATGATAAGGTAGTCTATCGCTGCGGTAGAACATTAAATGCAGAAAAGAGTTGAAGTTCATGAGCGTAGCGGAATTAAATACGGTCGATATGGCCGAAGTGCTGACATACGCCTATGAATTAGGCGATATGATTAATCAATCCGCAGAAGTGTCGGATTACCTATACTGGAAGGGACAGGTGGATAACCATCCCCAAATCCAGGCCATGATCAAGCGGCTGCAAAGCAAGAAGGAGCTGTTTGACGAGACACAGCGGTTTGGTCATTTTCACCCGAACTATCACTCGGCTAAGGATGAGGTTGAGGCTGTAGAGCGGGAACTGGAGCAGTTCGAAGCAGTGGTCCGGTTCAAGAATGCGGAGAAGACGCTGGATGATATTCTTCATTCCATGTCTGAGGCGATCGCATTCTCGGTCTCGGACAGCATTAAGGTTCCCAGTAATGACCCCTCCCCCAAAGGCGGATGCGGCAGCGGCGGTAAATGCTCCTGCGGATAAGCTGACCCATGAGGAGATAGAGAAAGAGAGGCGGATGAGCTTATGTTTGCGGAACGGACAGGTTATATTGTATGGGTTAGCGACGTCAAGGCAGCGCGCAACCTGGAGAAGTACGGCACACTGCACTACGTTTCCCGTAAAATGCACTATGCGGTAATGTACGTCAATGCGGAGCGCGCTGAGGAAGTCATGAAGAATGTCCGCAGACTTTCTTATGTGCGCAAGATTGAGCGTTCGTACCGCAATGAACTGAAGACGGAATATACCAGCAACGGACCGGACAAGTCCAAGTACTACGGTCTGTAGTTCAGGGATAAAGGTTATTTAGACAGACGCCGCTGGCGTCTGTTTTTTTGAGGGGGACCCGCAATGAACAAAGAAGAACAGGTCTTAACCGCTTTCCGGGAATTATTCAATAAGATGAACTGGCTGAACAAGTCGAAGATGGAGATCAGCCTTAAGGGCAATAAACCCTCTGAGGTACACTGCATTGAATACATCGGAACACATCCGGACGCCAACGTAACCAAGCTTGCAGAGGCCTTGTACATGACCAGGGGGGCGATCAGCAAGATTACACGGAAGCTCCTGCATAAGGGGCTTATTGAGAGCTACCAGAAGCCGGACAATCAGAAGGAAATCTATTTCAGGCTTACTGTTCAAGGGATGGCTGTATATCAGATCCATGACGACTTGCACCGTGAGTTCCGGGAGCGGGACAGACCTGTGTTTGAGCAGGTGACCGACAGCCAGTATGCCGGTATGCTCAGCTTCATGGAGAAGTATAATAAGCATTTGGATGAAGAGATTAAGAAGCAGGAGCCGGAGAACAGTACGGAAGAAGATTAATTTCCCCTCTAGACTGAGGCAAAATATTTCATCAGAGCTACCTTCACCCGGAAGGGTGTTTTTTTATGGTTAATATTTTGTTTCCGTGGAATCAAAAATGTGTTAGGATGATATTATTTCTTAGGAAACAATATCATAAGCTCTAAGGAGAGAAGACACATGTCCACATCCAGATCTGATCACCATCAAGATCAATCTTCAGAACCAAAGGTAGATAAGCACGCGCTTATATTCGGTCTAATCTCAGTGTTTTTATGCGGAATAGGCTTCAGTATCATCGCTCCTGTGGTTCCGTTCCTCGTCCAGCCTTACATTAGCGATCCCGGAAAACAAGCGGTGATAGTTACCCTGCTGACTTCAGCGTATGCGGCCTGCCTGTTCTGTGCGGCGCCTGTGCTGGGTGCGCTGAGTGATAAATACGGACGGCGTCCGCTGCTTCTCCTATGCCTGCTGGGTTCTGCTGCCGGTTACTTCATATTTGGCCTTGGAGGGGCTTTGTGGGCGCTGTTCGCCGGGCGGATCATTGAAGGGATCACAGGCGGGAGCATCGGTACAATCTTCGCTTATTTTGCAGACATCCTTCCGCCGGAGCAGCGGACCAAGTACTTCGGCTGGGTGAGTGCGGTGGTAGGGGCGGGGACGATTATCGGTCCATCTATGGGCGGGCTGCTGGCCAAGTTCGGGTATTCGGTGCCCATGTATGCTGGCGCAGCCGTAACATTACTGAATGTGGGTTATGGCTTCCTGTTCATGCCGGAGAGTCTGGAGAAAAGTAAGAGACTGAAGGTAATCCCCTTAGTCAGGCTGAATCCCTTCTCGCAGCTTGCGAACCTGCTGTCCATGAAGAACCTTAACAGGCTGCTTGTCTCCGCGTTCCTGCTATGGATACCGAATGGATCATTCCAGGCTATTTTTTCACAGTTCACGTTGGATAATTTCAGCTGGAAGCCGGTGATCATTGGAGTGATGTTCTCCATCATGGGCTTGCAGGATATCCTGTCCCAAGGATTCATTATGCCAAAGCTCCTCAAAAGATACACTGACAGGCAAATAGCCCTCCTCGGAATGGTCTCCGAAATTGTTGGCTACGTCCTGTTTGCGTTGTCGGCCTTATTCGCCTTTTATCCTCTTTTTATCGCAGGGATGTTTATCTTCGGCTTCGGCGATTCGGTCTTCGGGCCTTCGTTCAACGGAATGCTGTCCAGATCTGCCGCTGCGGGCGAGCAGGGACGGGTTCAAGGGGGCAGTCAATCGATTCAGGCACTGGCGAGAATGATCGGGCCGCTGGTTGGAGGACAGCTCTACGTGTCACTTGGACCGGCTGCACCGGCATTTATGGGGGTGATCCTCATTGGAGCGGCGATCCCTGTGCTCTATACAATTAACCGGACAGAAGTATTGTCGAAATAAGTCGTTAGTGTGAAAAAAGGTGCGCAGAAGGCAATGCCCCGTCCCGAAGTTTATCCCTGCTTAATAATTCCAATCTATGCTGAGGAGAGTGTTATTGAATTCACGAAGACAAGCATACGGGGGATTAGATGAATAAGACAGGAACCCTGTCCCGCAAGCTTGCGGCATTGCCGCAATATCTGAGATATATGAGCGGGAGATTCAGGGATGAGGTTCAGGAGCTGGGCAGATTAGCTGTGCTGCTGGATATTATGGAGCATGAATTGCTGGATACGTATTTTCAGCCGATTCTGCATTTGCGGAGCGGGGAGACGCTGGGACATGAGGCGCTGAACCGTCCGCCCGCTTCGCCGCAGTTTCCGAGCACGGAGCATTTTTATGATTTTGCCGGACGGAGTGATCAGATGTTCCGCTTCGAGCAGTACTGCCGGAGGATGTCGCTATCCCGGTACATGGAGCGGCTGCCGGAGGCAGAGGCCGGGAACGGGGAGCTGCTGTTCGTGAATGTGCAGCCTGGTGTGCTGTATGACCCCCGCCACAAGAGCGGAGAGACGCTGGCCTATCTGAAGGAGCTGGGGCTTGCGCCGGAGCGGATCGTCTTCGAGCTGACAGAGCGTCAGGCGGTGCAGGATTATGTCCGGTTTGAAAAGGTACTGTCCCATTACCGCGAGCAGGGCTTCCGCATTGCAGTGGATGATGCCGGCTCCGGCTACAACAGTCTCAAGACGCTGGTCTATCTGAAGCCGGAATTCATCAAGCTGGACAAGTCCCTCATCCGGGGAATTCATACCAGCCGGGAGCAACAGGAGCTGCTGGGACTGGTCCGGGAATATGCCGACCGTTCCTCTACCCGGGTGATTGCCGAGGGGATTGAGACAGCGCCGGAGCTGCATTTTTTACAGATGGCGGGGGTGGAATATGGTCAGGGCTATGCGCTTGGGAGACCGGCTCACCGGCCTGAGCGTGGAGCACTTCCGTCTCCGGTGCTTCCGTATCCAGTCAAGGGAGGGTGTAAGCATGTTTCTTCAGATCGGTGAAATCGCTGAACAAATCCCGGACATTTCGATTCATCATAAATGCGGGTTTGTGGACCAGATTTTTAAAAGCAATCCCCAGCTCCAAGGCGTAGCCGTCACGGAAAACGGGCGGACTGCCGGATTGATTATGAGGATCAGCTTTTATCAGAAAATAGGTACGCTATACGGATATACGCTCTATATGGGCAGACCTGTAGAGCTGGTGATGGACAAAAATCCGCTGGTGGTGGACTATAACACGCCCATTATCGAGGTAAGCAGGCAGGCGATGTCGAGGCAGGAAGAGAATCTGTATGACTATGTGATCGTGACTCACGAAAAGGCCCTGTTCGGTGCGGTTAGCGTAAGGGATCTGCTGCTTAACTTCGCGGAGATTCAGGCGGTGGCCGCCAGCTTCCTGAATCCGTTAACGGGGCTGCCGGGGAATATCAGTATTACCGAGTGGATGGTGAAGACGCTGCTTCAGGATGAATTCAGTGTACTCTACATCGATCTTGACCATTTCAAGGCATACAACGACACCTACGGTTTCAAGGAAGGCGACCGGATGATTCAGGCCACTGCGGAGCTGCTGAAGCATGAGGCGCTGCGGATGAACGGATTCCTGGGGCATATCGGCGGGGATGATTTTATTATTTTTATCAGCGATTATCACTATGAGGAATGCTGCAGAAGCATTATCGCGGCGTTTGATATGGCGGTTAAGGATTTCTATCATGCCGGGCATCTGGCCCAGAAATATGTGCTGACCGAGAGCCGTTCGGGACAACTGGAGGAGATCCCGCTGGTCTCGATCTCGATTGCCGTGGTTACGAACCGCAGCCGCCGGTTTGCCTCCATTGAAGAGCTGTCGGTAGAGGCGGCCCGCTTCAAAAAAAGCTGCAAAATGATCAGAGGCAGCAGCTACGTCGATGACAGCGATGTCAGTATGCACCGGACGGGCAGCTGAGGTTACGCCATGTAAGTCTCCCGGGGATGGCGGTATGCTTGAACAACGGCCGTAAGTGCGGTAAGATTGACAACAATAAGAGCATGCCAAGACCCTTTTTACGTGGAGTGTGATGACTATGCAGGGCAAGGGGATGGACTGGTGGGGGGTGCACGAACCCTTCCATATCATGCTGAATAACTACGGGATTGCCGACATCGTATTGACCCGGCATGCCAAGAGCCGTTATGCAGACCGGGTAGCTGCTGAGGACAGCGGGAATGTGGAGGTGACCGCCTGGATTTGGCAAGCCCTGAAGCAGAACCGGCTGAGGCCATATTCGAACAGTGATTATAATGCCTATCTGATTGATAATGATACGGTGATCGTGGCTGATTTCAGGCAGCTTGAGGGCGTCAGTGCCCTCTCCGGAGAGCCGCTGTATGTCATGGTGATCGTGTCTTTTCTGGGCAAAATATCGGTGACTCCGCAGCTTCGGGATCTCAAGAGATACTATTCCTGGCTGCGTCATTCCCGGCACATGAAGCTGTCCAAGAAACGCCGCAGGCGCAAGTAGGATACTTGAAACGAGGGAGGCAAGCGGCTTAAGGCTGCGTGCCTTTTTTGCTCTAGTCTCTACAACTGTAATTAGCGAAGGAGTCAGTAACGTATGAATTTTCATCAGCTTCATATTTTTTATACTGTGTCTGAACGGGGCAGCTTCTCGGCAGCGGCGCAGACTCTGCATATGACACAGCCTGCGGTGACCATGCAGATTCAGGCGCTGGAGGATTATTTCGGAACCAAGCTGTTCGACCGCTCCACCAAAAAAATCATACTCACTGAGGCCGGCCTGACGCTGATGCCGTTCGCGGTGCGCAGTATGCAGCTGATGCGTGAGACAGATCAGGCGATGTCGGCCTTCACCCACATGCTGGAGGGCCGCCTGATGCTAGGAGCCAGCCTGACCATCGGCGAATATGTGCTTCCCCGCCTGCTGGGGCCCTTCGGTAAGGAGTATCCGAATATCTCGATTATGATGAAGGTGATGAACACTTCACAGATTATGGATGAGATTCATAAGCATCAGCTCAATTTCGGGCTGATTGAAGCGCCGGTCTCCCATCCGGACATGGTGATTGAACCGGTAATGGGCGATGAGCTGAAGCTGATCGTTCCCGGGGAGCATCCGCTGGCCGGCCAGGCGGAAGTGACGCTGGCGCAGGCGCTCGCCTACCCATTCGTGCTGCGTGAACGCGGTTCGGGCACGCGGCGGGTGATGGAGGAGCAGCTTGAGGCTAACGGACTAGATCCTGCGGCGATGCAAATTGTGATGGAGCTGGGCAGTACGGGAGCGGTGAAGTCGGCGGTAGAGGCGGGGCTGGGGATTACGATCATCTCGACCTCCTCCGTCAAGCATGAAGTGGCACTCGGCCTGCTGAAAATTGTTAATCTGACGGATGCCTCCTTCAAACGGCAATTCTACGCGATTCATCTGAAATCGACCTTATTGCCGATCTCGGCGGTAACCTTCCTGAGCTTCCTGCGCCAGCATGCCGGCGGACAGTAACGGATATGCATAGCTAGCTGCGTCTAGCTGCATGAAAGCAGGTAAACCTAATTGAAAGAATGGAGGAATTCGATGACAGACCATAAAATTCATAGCGGGCTATCAGTGGCTGCGTTAGCTACGGAAGGTCTTGCTGACTCAGCAGGAAGATGCGACCTGCACACCCATACCCAGGCCTCGGACGGCATGCAGCCGCCGTCTGAGAATGTACGGCTTGGCTATGAGGCTGGTTTGACCGCAGTAGCCATTACTGACCATGACACGGTCAGCGGAATAGCGGAAGCGCTGGAAGCAGGCAAGCGGTACGGGATTACTGTGGTCCCTGGTGTTGAGATCAGCACACGGCAGGGCGGCAAAGAGATCCATGTCCTCGGTTACTATGTCGACATAGAGCAGGAACTGCTGCTGTCCCGCCTGGAGGAGCAGCGGGGAACCCGGCTTGGGCGGAATGAAGCGATTATGGAGAAGCTGCGCGGACTGGGCATTGCGATCACTCTGGATCAGGTAGTGGCCGGGCTGGGCCGCGAGCTGAAGCCTGATGAGAGCATCGGCCGGCCGCACATCGCGGATGAGCTGGTACGGTTGGGTGCAGCCGTAGATATGCGGGATGCCTTCGACAAGTATCTGGGCGAAGGGGCGGCGGCTTATGTCTCGCCACCGCGCATTACACCGGGGACAGCCTGCGAGTGGATTCGTGAAGCAGGCGGTGCAGCGGTGCTGGCCCATCCGGGAATCTATGGAGATGACGCACTGGTACGCAGTATCGTGGAGCAATGTGATCTGGACGGCATCGAGGTGTACCATTCCGACCATGGCCCGGCAGAGCATGAGCGCTACCTTGCACTGGCTGCGGAATTCGGCCTGCGGGTTACCGGCGGCTCGGATTTCCACGGTGCGCGGCAGGGCGTTGTTTTCCACGGGGATATCGGCAGTGTGAGTGTGCCTGCCGCTGTGCTGGAGCAGCTTAAGGCTGCCAGAGGCTGACCCGCAGGACATAAGAAGTAAGACACAAGACACAAGACACAAGACACCAAAAACCTCCGACCCTTAGCGAATGCGCTACAGGACGGAGGTTTTTTGGTAAGAGCAATCCTTACTGTTAGTAAAGCGCATGATCAGTAAGAGGAAACCACCTGTTATTGTGTTCAGGTTTCCGCATACAATGGGCCCACGCGCCTTGAGAGAGCCGGTTGTATGCTGTTTTCCTCACACAATGGGCTCATGCGTCTTCACTCGAGCTCATTGTATGCTGTTTTCCGCATACATGGTGAAGATTACCTTCGCGCGAGCTCAATTTGTTTGCACACTACTGGAGCCTTAACTCCGCAGCACATTCGGCAGCTGCTTGATCCGCTCTTCATCGGGCGTGACGAATAGTGTCCGCTGATGATCGTAGATAACGAATCCCGGCTTGGCTCCGCTCGGCTTGCGCACGTAACGGATGAGCGTGCAGTCCACTGGCACGCTGCTGGATTGCTTGGCCTGGCTGTAATAGGCGGCGAGCTGGGCCGCTTCCTCTAGGGTGGCATCGCCGAATTCCTCGCTGCGGATCACCACATGTGAGCCGGGGATATCCTTGGTATGCAGCCAGGTATCGTTCGGTGAAGCGAGCCGGTTGGTGACATATTCGTTTTGCAGATTGTTTTTGCCGACATAGATGTCCACCCCTTCAGAGGAAGTGAAGACTTGCAGCGTGGGTCTGGCTGCCTTCTTTTTCTTCTTGCCTTTCTTGCTGCGGTCGCGTAAGTAGCCTTGGCTGACCAGCTCCTCACGGATCTCCTCAATGTCATTCAGTGAGGCATGGGCCAATTGCTGGAGCAGCAGCTCCATATAGGCGATCTCTTCGTGCGTCTTCTGGACCTGCTCGCCGATCACCCGCAGGCTGTTCTTGTATTTGTTATATTTCTTGAAATACCGCTGTGCATTGTCCGTAGGGCTTAGCAGCGGGTCAAGCGGAACGGTAATCTCCGCCTGATTCTCATCATAGTAGTTTACTAGTTTTGCTTGCTTGTCGCCTTTGTTCACGGTGTGCAGGGAAGCGAACAGCAGCTCGCCCCAGATGCGGAACTGGTCTGCATCCTCGGCTTCGTTCAGGTCCTTTTGCAGGTTGGCCAGCTTCTTGATGTTCTTGCTGCGCTCGTTGCTGAGGAAGCGGATCAGGTCGCTAACCCGCTGCTTGACGGTGTCCTTCTCAGCCTTGTCTCCGTAATAATCCTCCAGGCAGAGGCTAATGGAGCTGTAATGCTTCACATTTCCGCTCATGAGCCTCAGTGGAATGGCTGAGAAGACAGGCTTACCCTTGGGATTCCAGCCGGTGACCGGGGCGAAATCCTGCTTGCTTACTGGTTCCATGACAGAATGGAAGGCTTCCCATAGCTGTTCGGGTTTATCCATCCCGCTGCTGAAATCCTCAGCTTCTCCGCCTATCTCCTTGTACCGGTAGAGGATCTCTCCGGCGATCAGCGGACTCAGGCCGCTGAAGGCGTGAACCAGCCAGCCGGCCGGATCGGCTGAAGGGGCCGGGCCGCCGGAGCCGTCAGCCTGCGGAGCCTCAAGCGAGGCCAGTAATTCTGCGATCTCGCCCTCGATCATATCCTCCTCCGGCTCTTGCGGATGCTCGGCGGCGTAGCGGGCCGCTTCCTCTGCCGAGGCCAGCAGGGTTAGGAAATCGGGCTGGCTGATCTGCAGGGGATTCAGCTTATGCTGCTGCGGCGGCTGGGTATAAGCTGCTCCCGGCATAACGACCCGATAGCTGCTGATCGACGGTGTGACATGATGAATGCCGTCGATAATCGTCCCTGTGGCCAGCTCCGTCAGAATGATGTTGCTGTGGCGTCCCATTAGCTCGATAATGATTTTTTTGGCGGAGACATCCCCCAGCTCATCCCGGGTTCTGATGGTGATATGAATAATCCGTTCAAGCCCCACCTGGGTAATGCTCTCGATGGTGCCGCCTTCACAATGCTTGCGCATCAGCATGCAGAACATCGGCGCTTCCGCCGGGTTGATGCTGCTTCTCTCGGTCAGATGCAGCCGGGGGTATGTCGGGTTCGCCGACAGCAGCAGCTTGCCGCCGCCGCCCGCACCGCGCAGGGTGAAGACGAGGTCATGTGTGCTGGGTTGATATATTTTGCCGACGCGTGCACCGATGAAGGGCTGAAGCTCATGCACGATCGCTTGGGTAACAATGCCGTCTAATGCCATGATAAAGTTCTCCTGTCGCCTGATAATGAAGTACTCCCTCTATGATGCCATACTTTTACCGGTTCGTGCAAAAGGAGAACGCTAGATGCGGTGATATTTTGGGACGACCATGAATACACTTGGACATGAACAGGTGGAAAAGCTGTGCGCCGCCGGAAGTCAAGAAACGACCGGGAGGGGAAAGATTAGTTATGGAACAAAAAAGCTGGCACCGGCTCGGTGCAGAGGAGCTGCAGGAGATGTTCGGCGTTCAGCCGGGAACGGGGCTAAGCGCCGAGGACGCCGCCGCAAGGCGCAAAGAGAGCGGGTACAATGAGCTGTCTGAGGGTAAAAGGGTATCACCTTTTACGTTGCTGCTCAATCAGTTCAAGGATTTCATGGTACTGGTGCTGATGGGGGCGACACTGGTATCCGGCCTGCTCGGCGAATACTTAGACGCCATTACGATTATCGCGATTATTCTGCTTAACGGGGTACTCGGATTCGTGCAGGAGTTCCGCGCCGAGCGTTCGTTAAGAGCGCTGAAGCAGCTCTCCGCGCCTACGGCCAAAGTGATACGCAGCGGGAAGCAGGAGGTACTTCCGGCCAGAATGCTGGTTCCCGGAGATATCGTCCTGCTGGAGAGCGGGGACCGGATTCCGGCAGATGTCCGCTGGCTGCAGTGCAGCAGCATCTATGCCGAAGAGTCGGCGCTGACAGGGGAGTCGCTGCCGGTCTCCAAGCATGCCTCGGCGATCTATGCTGAAGACATTCCGCTGGGCGATCAGAAGAATATCGGCTTCATGGGTACAATGGTGACCCGGGGAACCGGCCGGGCTGTGGTTATCCGCACCGGTATGGCAACCGAGATGGGTAAGATTGCCGATCTGATCCAGAATACCGAATCCCAGGAGACCCCGTTGCAGCACCGCTTGGAGCAGCTCGGCAAGATTCTGATCTACGTCTCACTGGGACTGACCATTGTTGTGGTCCTGGCAGGAATTATGCATGGTCAGCCTGCAACGGCGATGTTCCTGGCCGGGGTGAGTCTGGCGGTGGCAGCTATTCCTGAAGGACTTCCGGCCATTGTGACGATAGCACTCGCGCTGGGTGTCCAGCGGATGATCAAGCGCAAGGCGATCGTCCGCAAGCTGCCTTCGGTAGAGACGCTGGGTTGCGCCTCCGTCATCTGCTCGGATAAGACAGGAACCCTGACACAGAACAAAATGACAGTTACCCAGCTCTGGAACGCCGGACGGACCCTTGAAGTATCAGGGGAAGGCTATGCTCCAGTAGGCAGTGTGCTGCGTAACGGCCGGGCAGTTGATCTGAAAAATGACCAGAGTCTCCGGCGCATGCTTCAGGTGGGTGCATTATGCAGCAATGCTGAGATTTATGAGAGCTTCACCGACACGCGCAGCAAAAAGAAAGGCAAGGGCGCAGAGGCCGATAAAGGGGCGAATACCCAGTCCGTATGGGAACTGAAGGGCGACCCTACGGAAGGTGCGCTGGTCGCTTTGTCTGCCAAAATGGGACTAACCGCCCAAACGCTTGCCGTAACCTATACCCGGGAGACAGAGTTTCCGTTCGATTCCGAACGGAAGCTGATGTCCGTGGTTGTGAATCACCCCGGCGGCCGGATGATCTGCACCAAAGGCGCACCTGACGTGCTCCTGAATTGCTGCACGTATATGCTATGGGAGGGCGGAGTCGTGCCTTGCACGCCGACCTTGCGCCAGAAGGTGCTGGATGCCAATGAACAGATGGCTTCCGGCGCACTGCGTGTGCTCGGTATGGCTTACCGCGATCTGCGGAGCGGAGAAACGGCCGGCAGCGAGAAGGAAGCGGAGAGCCAGCTTGTCTTCGTGGGTCTGGCCGGGATGATCGATCCGCCGCGCAAGGAAGTGCGCGATGCGATCAGCGTGACCCGCCGGGCAGGCATCAAGACAGTCATGATTACCGGCGACCATGGGACAACGGCGGAGGCTATTGCCCATCAGCTGGGCATTCTACAGCGCGGCGGCACGGTCCTGACCGGCAGCCAGCTTACCCGCATGGACGACGATGCGCTGGATAAGGTCTCTGACAGTGTGTTCGTCTACGCACGGGTATCACCGGAGCATAAGCTGCGGATTGTCAAGTCGCTGCAGCGCCACGGCCATGTCGTAGCAATGACCGGCGATGGGGTGAACGATGCGCCTGCGATCAAGGCCGCAGATATCGGGATCTCGATGGGAATCACCGGTACGGATGTGACGAAGGAGGCTTCGGCCCTGGTCCTTGGGGACGATAACTTCTCGACCATCGTGGCCGCCATTGAAGAGGGTCGGAATATCTATGAGAATATCCGCAAGTTCATCCGGTACCTGCTGGCCTCGAATGTCGGAGAGATTCTGACCATGTTCTTCGCCATGATGCTAGGGCTGCCGCTGCCGCTGGTTCCGATCCAGATTCTGTGGGTCAATCTGGTTACAGACGGCTTGCCCGCTATGGCGCTAGGAGTTGACCAACCTGAGAAGGATCTGATGGAGCACAAGCCGCGCGGGGCGAAGGAGAATATTTTTGCCCGGCGGCTGGGCTGGAAGATTGTCAGCCGCGGACTGCTGATCGGACTCTGTACCCTGGCCGCCTTCTGGCTGACGCTGCGGATAGATCCTGGCAGTGCGCAGCAGTTGATCCGTGCGCAGTCGGTTGCTTTTGCCACCCTTGTGATGGCCCAGCTCATTCATGTGTTCGACTGCCGCAGCTCGCGCTCGGTCTTCTACCGGAATCCGTTCCAGAACAGATATCTGGTCCTGGCGGTCCTGTCCTCTGTCCTCTTAATGCTGGCTGTAATGTACCTCCCTGTACTTCAGCCGGTGTTCAAGACCGTTCCGCTCAGCTTCCGTGAATGGTGTCTGGTGCTTGTGATGGCCGGAATCCCGACCTTTCTGATGGGAGCGGGCAGCGTCTTGGGCGGTAAGAAGAACCGCAGCCGCAGCGGCGGACGTCAGATGATAAAAAGTACAAAGTTTTCAGCATAAAATCAATAGCCTCACTCCACTCCTATAGGGTATGCTGGTTTCACTGAGAAGCTTGGTTTATGATAAATCAGGAATGTGAAAATAGCTGAGATTACTTATAGGAGTGGACCTGACAATGGAATTTACTAAAATGCACGGATTGGGCAATGATTTTATTATCGTATTCGGTGAGGATGAGCTGCCGGGCAATGCCGCGGAGCTTGCAGTTACACTGTGCAACCGGTTCTTCGGCATCGGCGCAGACGGACTGGTATATATTCTCCCTTCGCAGCGCGGCGATTACATGATGCGTATCATGAACTCCGATGGCTCCGAGGCTGAACAATGCGGCAATGCGATCCGCTGTGTATCCAAATATGTATATGAGCATGGTCTGGTGGAATCGGAGCAGATTGTCATTGAGACGATTGGTGCCGGAGAACAGAAGGTCTCCCTGAAGGTGAAGGACGGGATCGTGGAGAGCGTAACTGTGGATATGGGCGAGCCGGTTCTGTCTGGACTGCAGATTCCTGTAGCGATTGATGCAGAGCCTGTGCTCGACCAGCTGATTGAAGCGGACGGCACAGCGTTCAGATTCACCGCAGTCTCTATGGGCAATCCGCATGCAGTCATTTATGTGGACGATGCCGTAACGTTCGATCTCGCTACATGGGGGCCGAAGCTGGAGGTTCACCCGCTCTTCCCGCGGAAAGTGAACGTGGAATTTGCCACAGTGGTGAACCGCAGCCACGTGGATATGCGCGTCTGGGAACGCGGAGCCGGTCCTACTCTGGCGTGTGGAACAGGCGCCTGCGCGACTCTGGTCTCCTCCGTGCTGAACGGAGTGACGGACCGCTCGGCGGTCATCAGCCTGAAGGGCGGCGACTTGTTCATCGAATGGAACGAGGAAGACAACCATGTCTATATGACCGGCCCTGCCCAGGTGGTATACACCGGCTCAGTAGATATCTGATATCTGATTCCCATATAATTATTTGAAATCCCCTGTATGCCTGATGCAGGGGATTTCTTATGTAATTCAGAGCCGGAAAGGAGCCTGCGTATGAAATGAAAGCCGAATAATGGCAGACGTATCTGCGAATAATAGAACTCTGCATAGAATCAGGGAGGAGGAGCGGGTATGAAATCAGGGTCTAACCGAAAAACGCAGAATGCGGGAGCAGATACTGCACCGGGACGGCCACAAGGCGGTGTTCCCTTGGGCCTCGCGGATACGGTCGCCCAGAGTCTGCTCCACATTCAGACGGAGCTTGGTGACAGTCCGGATCTCCTGATCCGCAGAATCCAGATCGGGGGAGAACGCCGGCTGGAAGCGGCTGCTGTTCATCTGAGCGGGCTGGCGGACCCGGCGTCCGTGAATGAATTCGTGCTGGGCTCACTGTTGAATCATACGGAGGAGCTATTCCTCGACAGCACGGCTGGCAATGCTGACAGACCGCAGGAACAAGCTTCGCTCCCGCAGCAGATCCTTAGCCGTGCTATGGAGATAGGTGACGCGGAGCTTAAGGAGGATTGGAAAGAGATCATGCTCGCTATTCTTTCCGGGGACACTGCGATTCTGTTGGAGGGCTGCCGGGCAGCGATTCTGTGCGGGACCAGGGGCGGGGAGCAGCGGGCGGTCAGTGAGCCTTCCTCCCAGCTCGTGGTCCGGGGGCCGAAGGACGGGTTCGTCGAGTCGGTGGCCACGAACATCTCGCTGATCCGCCGCAGAATCAAATCTGCCAAGCTGCGCCTGGAAGTCATGAAGATCGGTTCTGAGACTCATACCCATGTGGCGCTGATGTACATGAAAGGGATTGCGGGGGAGGATCTGATCCGCGAAACCAGAGACCGGCTGAACAAGATTGTCATCAATGAGATTCTGGAATCCGGGTATATTGAGGAATTAATTCAGGACAAGACCTTTACACCGTTTCCAACGATCTACAACACGGAACGGCCGGATGTGGCTGCAGGCAATCTGCTCGAAGGCCGGGTGGTTATTATTGTGGACGGCACGCCGTTTGTGCTGATACTTCCGGCGGTGTTTACGCAGTTTTTTCAGTCTGCCGAGGATTATTCCCAGCGGTTCGACATTACCATATTGATGCGGCTAGTCCGTTATTTGAGCTTCCTCGTGCTGATTCTGGGTCCGTCGGTCTACCTTGCGCTGACTACCTATCATTATGAGATGATTCCGACCACGCTGCTGATTAATCTTCTCTCCCAGCGGGAGAATGTGCCCTTCCCGGCCTTTGTGGAACTTCTCTTGATGGAGATGGCCTTTGAAATCCTGCGTGAAGCCGGGGTACGCATGCCGCGCGCCATCGGACAGACGGTCTCAGTAGTCGGTGCGCTTATCTTGGGAACGGCGGTGGTAGAGGCCGGGATTATTACGCCTATCATGGTTATCGTAGTGGCGTTGACCGGGATTGCCAGCTTTGCTCTTCCGGCATACAACCTGGCCATTGCCGGGAGAATTATCCGGTTTGCTTTTCTGATCATGGCCAGTATATTCGGCTTCTATGGAATTACACTGGGCCTGATCCTGCTTGTGGCACATATGAGCAGCCTGAGATCCTTCGGCGTTCCTTATCTTTTCCCCTTCGTGCCGCTCTCCATTAAAAGCCAGAAAGACACGCTGTTCAGACTGCCGCTCTGGCTGATGGGGCCGGACAAGCCGCCGGCGCAGATGCGCGAGGAAATGCCGGACTACATGCTGCTAACGACTGGACATGAGGAAGAACTGCCCCCGTTAATCCGCATGAACGCCAGGGCTGAGGAGGAGAACCGTGAAAAATAGAATTTTTTGCCTGGGGCTGGTGGTTGTCCTTCCAATGCTGCTGCTTACCGGCTGTTGGGATAGTGTTGAACTCAACCGGCGGGCGATTGTCTCGGGGGTCGCGATCGACAAGGGCGATTCTGAGGCTGAGCGGTACAAGTTGTCTTTTCAGGTGATAGTGGCGGAGGAAATCTCCGGGGAGAAGAGCAGAGGCATATCGCCGGTTGCGCTGTACACTGGAACAGGCCGCACGATGTTCGAGGCGCTGGCAGACGCTTCCCGCCAAACGGCACGGCTCCTCTCTCTGGGCCATGTGCGGGTGCTGGTGATCTCGGAGGCGTTCGCCCGCGAAGGCATCAAGGATCTTCTGGATGTGCTGGAGCGGGAGAGCGATACCCGGCTGAACAGCCTGATCTTCATCTCCAAGGGACAGCCTGCGCGTGAGATCATGTCCACAATGACTGTGTTCAGCAAAATCCCGGCCAATGATCTGGTGGAGAAGCTGGAGACGACCTCCAAGCAGTTCGGTTATAACTTCCACATGGCCGTGGACGATGTGATCCGGGGGATTCAGATTAGAGGAGGCGGTCCGGTGATCAACGGGGTATACACCAGAGGAGAGTGGACTCCGGCATCGGGCAGTAATGACAGCCTGAAGAATATCGAACCCCGGTCGATCCTGAGAGTCTCCTCGCTTGCGGCGTTCAAGGATGACAAGCTGAAAGGCTGGCTCACGGGTGACGCTGCACTAGGTACCGTTCTTTTGCATAATCGGATCAAAGAGTTCCCGGTTCTGCTCAAGCAGCAGGAGGGCAGCTATCTCTCTTTCAACATCTTTCAGTCCCAGGTGTCGCTTGCGGTCAAGTCGTCTGACCCGGAGCATCCCGTCTTTACAGTGAAAATTACGCAGCAGGCTGCGCTCAAGGAAGCTCCGAATCCGCTTGATCTTACCTCGCCTAAAGTGCTGGGAGAGCTGTCAGACCGGCTTATAAAAGAAAGCGTAAAGCATATCGATGCAGCTGTCAGCACCGCCAAAGAATTGGGCAGCGATTATCTCGGCTTTGGACGGGCGTTGCAGCGGAAGGACCCGCGCGGCTGGAAGAAGGTCAGGGACCACTGGGAGGACGTATTTGCAGACTGTGAAATCCGGTTCGACGCGGATGTGGTCATCCGGCATACGGATATGCGCAGCAGCTCTTTTCAGATTCATTAAGTCTGCCGGTAAGATAACCGGGTGAGGAGGTCCATAGAATATGGGTAAGGTCAAAATCGGACTCGTCGAATTCTTCAGCCTGACGGTGCTCTTCGAGCTGGGTACGGCGCTGGTGGTTAATTTGGGGATGGGGGCAGGCCGGGATGCCTGGCTCTCGATCCTGCTCGGCTGCGCGGTGGGGTTGATCATGTTCACGGGATACGCCTATCTGTACCGCAAGCACCCGAACCAGCCTTTTACAGGCTATACACGGCAAATTCTCGGAAAATATATCGGAGCACCGGTAGGCCTGCTCTACATTGTTCTCTACATAAACCTGGCCGCCCGGGATCTGCGCGATGGCAGCACCATGCTCGCAATGTCGACCATGCACCATACTCCGCTGTTCATCTTAAGCACCCTGATGCTGCTCTCGGGAGCATATGTGCTGCATAAGGGGGTAGAGGTGCTGAGCAGAACGTCGATGGTTTTTGCGTTTGTCGTTCTGGGAATCGGCCTGTTCGGGACAGTGATGCTGATACTCTCCGGTACGATCAATCTGCACAGACTGTTGCCTGTACTGGAGAATGGCTTCCAGCCCGTGCTTAGCTCGGTGATTCATCAGAATTATATGTTTCCGTTCGGGGAAATGGTGTGCTTCACTATGCTGATGCCCTATCTGTCCAGTGTCAAAAAAGGGCCCTGGATCATCGCCGCCGCCATGGTGTTCTCCGCGCTGCTGCTCAGCTTCACGATGGCGCTGAATGTTTCGGTCCTGGGTGCTGATATTGTAGAGCGTTCGCCGCTCCCGCTGATGCCGACGATCAGCAAGATTTCCGTTTCGGATATCATCCAGCGCGTGGATATTTTCGTGGTCATGGTGCTGATCATCGGGGTGTTTTTCAAAATGGCCGTCTTTTTTGCTGCCGCGCTGATCGGAATCTCGGACCTGTTCAAGCTTCCGTACCGGAGAATGCTCTATCCCTGCGGACTGATCATCCTCTTCACCTCCATGCTGGATGCACACAGCTTTATTGAACATCTTGATGAGGGCGGGACCCTGCTGTACAGGGTATATCCTTATTTAATGATAGTCATTCCAGTGCTACTGGTCATTGTAACGGCGGTCCGAGATCATTTCTCCGCTCCCCGGCCGGGCTGACGGCCGCTCAACCAATAGATGGCATCCGGTACAATTAGAAGCAGCACTAGCACAGCCGCAGTCAGCTTCTCCGAGGTAGTATAGAGCAGATAATTGAGAATATATTGGATATTCTCCGCACCGTAGCCGAACATCAAGTCCAGCAGGTACAGGTACAACAGTGAGAGCGCAGACAGCAGGAGAATTACGGTATATTTGCGCAGCAGCAGTTTTCTTATTTTTTTCTTCATTTATGCAGTCTCCTTCCGGCAAGTTTATCCGTAGTATGAATCATTTGCCGGACTAGCATACAAGAATAACGGCCGGCCGCCTCTTTTGCCTGCTAAAGCTTATCAACCATCCCGATTTATGTTACATTAGTATGAAACTAATGTCAGTCAAGGGGAGGTTCTTGCGGTGAAGCCGGATTTGCGCTCTGCATGGGAGAAGAATGTATTAGTCGGAGACGGAGCGATGGGAACTTTTTTGTATCAAAAGGGTTTCCCTGTCGGCATCTCCTACGAAGAATTGAATCTGACCTCACCGGAGGTCATTGAGGATGTACACCGCAGCTATATTAATGCAGGTGCTGTACTGCTGGAGAGTAATACCTACTCCGCGAACTACGACAAGCTGTCGAAGTTCGGATTAGAAGCCAAGGTGGCGGATATCAACCGTGCGGGGGTCCGCATTGCCCGCCGGGCTGCCGGCGAGAACGGTTATGTAGTCGGAGCCATCGGCTCGATCCGGGCCGGCAAACGGGCGAATCTGTCCTCCTCCGAGCTGAAGAAATTCTTCTCGCAGCAGATTGCTGCGCTCCTGGAGGAAGCGCCGGACGGAATCATGCTGGAGACCTTCTATGATGTCGAGGAGCTTCATCTGGCGCTGAAGGCTGTGCGTAAACTCAGCTCGCTGCCGGTAATCTGCCAGCTGGCGGTGGACGATTCGGCGCGGACGCTGGACGGGTTAACCCTGCCGGAAGCTTTCCATATTCTGCAGCAGGACGGAGCGGACGTGATCGGCTTCAACTGCAACACCGGACCGAACGGGATCAAGCGAGCGCTGGGTACGCTACAGGGTAAGCTGGCGCTGCCGGTGTCGATCTATCCGAATGCGGGCGTAGCCGATTATGTAGACGGTCAGTACCGCTATGGCGCCTCGCCGGAGTATTTCGGCCAGATGGCTCCGGTGTTCGCCGATATGGGCAGCCGGATTATCGGGGGCTGCTGCGGCACCACGCCTAAGCATATCGCTGAAATCTCCGCTGCACTTAAGGGCTATGTGGTGGAACCGCTGCCTGAGCCCGCTGCCTTCAGTGCGCCTGAGAGAATTGCGGTGCAGGAGCATCTGGCCGATGACGAGGGGCAGGGAGGCGGCGAACCGACTCTTGTCGATCTGGTCAAGGAACGCCACACCGTTATCGTAGAGCTTGATCCTCCGCGCGATCTGGACATCGCGAAGTTCATGAAGGGGGCAGAAGCGCTGCGCCGGGCTGGAGCCGATGCGCTGACGCTAGCCGATAATTCGCTTGCTGTCACCCGGATGAGCAATATGGCGCTGGGGCATCTGGTGCAGGCCCGCACAGGCCTGCGGCCGCTGGTGCATATTGCCTGCCGCGACCGCAACTTGATTGGTACCCAGTCGCATCTGATGGGCTTCGATGCGCTGGGGATTGACCATGTGCTGGCCGTGACCGGAGATCCTGCCCGGTTCGGGGATCTGCCCGGCTCAAGCTCAATCTATGACCTGACTTCCTTTGAAATTATACGTATGATTAAGCAGCTCAATGACGGCGTGGCCTTCTCCGGCAAGCCGCTCAAGCAGAAAGCGAAATTCGTCATCGGCGCAGCGTTCAATCCCAATGTCAAGCATCTGGACAAAGCGGTTGAGCGCCTGGAGAAGAAGATTGTCTCGGGTGCGGATTATATTATGACCCAGCCTGTGTATGATCCTGAATTGATTGTCCGGATTGCCAAGGCTACCGAGCATCTGGATATTCCGATATTCATCGGCATTATGCCGCTGGCCAGCGGACGCAATGCAGAGTATCTGCATAATGAGGTTCCCGGCATTCAGCTCTCTGCCGAGGTCCGCAGCCGGATGGCCGGACTCGAAGGCGAAGCAGGCCGGGCCGAAGGGGTGCTGATCGCCAAGGAGCTGCTGGATGCGGCGATTGCACATTTTAACGGAATCTATCTGATTACGCCGTTTATGTTCTATGATATGAGCGTGCAGCTGCTGGAGTATATTTGGGAGAAGCAAGGACGTAAGTTATCCCCCTTGTTTCGCTAGTAATAATCAATTACAATAGTGTAATGGATGTGATTCCGTTGTCATATAGTATGACCGGATACGGTCAGTCAGCCCTGCAATCCGGCGGACACAAGATAACGTTCGAGGTCAAATCGGTGAATAACCGGTACTGCGAAGTTGTGCTGCGGTTGCCCAGGGAATGGACGGGGTATGAAGATAGGCTGCGCAGAATGGTTCAGGCTCATATCAGACGGGGACGGGTAGATGTTATTATTAGTAGAGAACTCACCGACGGGGCGGCTGACAAGCCTGTGCTGGACCGCCGCAGGGTGAGCGCCTATCTTGATGCAGCGGAGGTACTGGTCCGGGAGTATGGCTTCAAGGGAGAATTGTCCCTGCGGGATATCCTTGCTATGCCCGGTGTGATGGAACCGAAGGAAGAGACGGCTGCTGATGACGCCTCCGGAGAACTTACAGATCTTCTGGAGCAGGGTCTCCAGCTTAGTCTGGAGGCCCTGCTGGAGATGCGCGGACGGGAAGGCTCCTATTTGGCGGCTGATCTAACGCGCAGACTTGACCGCCTGGAAGAGCTGCATGCCGGAATCAGCAGATATGCGCCTCTGGTTGTGGAGGAGCAGCGCGAGAAGCTGCGGCAACGGCTTAACCTGCTGAATGACGGGAGCTTCCCCTGGGATGAGCATAAATTCGGCATGGAGATGGCTATTTTCGCCGACCGCTGCAATATAGATGAGGAGCTGACCAGGCTTCACAGCCATTTCGGCCAGTGCCGGGCCTTGCTGCTGGGCAGCGAGCCTGCCGGACGCAAGCTTGATTTTCTGATCCAGGAGATGAACAGGGAGACCAACACAATAGGGTCGAAATGCACTCATCTGGCGGTTGTGAATCTGACGCTTGATATGAAGGCGGAGCTTGAGAAGATTCGGGAGCAGGCAGCGAACCTGGAATGACAGGAACCAGTGAGCAAGCTATGATGTTACTTATGGGGGGAACAACCGGAACATGGCAATCAAATTAATCAACATCGGCTTTGGGAATATCGTGTCAGCGAACCGCATTATTTCCATTGTCAGCCCGGAATCGGCACCGATTAAGAGAATTATCCAGGAGGCCAGAGACAGGCATATGCTGATCGATGCCACCTACGGAAGGCGGACGCGGGCTGTCATTATTACCGACAGTGACCATGTGATTCTCTCGGCTGTACAGCCTGAGACGGTAGCTCACCGCCTATCCAGCAAAGACGACGATAACGATGAATAACAACAAATGGAGTGTACTATGTCAAAAGGATTGCTGATTATACTATCCGGCCCTTCCGGTGTCGGCAAAGGTACGGTATGCACAGCGCTGCGGCCGAAGATGCCTGAACTCGTCTATTCTGTTTCTGCCACCACACGCTTACCGCGTGCGGGTGAAGAGAACGGAGTCAATTATTTTTTCAAATCCAGGGAGCAGTTCGCCGATATGATTGAAGGCGACAAGCTGCTGGAATATGCGGAGTACGTAGGCAATTATTACGGTACTCCGCGTGACTTTGTAGAGAGAACCCTGGAGAGCGGAAGAGATATTATTCTGGAGATCGAAGTTCAGGGAGCGCTCAAGGTCAAGGAGAAATTCCCCGAAGGCATCTTTGTGTTCCTTCTTCCCCCGTCTATGGACGAGCTGAAGGACCGCATCCGCGGCCGGGGCACAGAGCATCCTGATGTGATCAGCCACCGCATGTCTGTGGCCGAGGATGAGATCGGTTTGATCAGGCATTATGATTACGCCGTGGTGAATGACGAGATTGATCTGGCTTGCAAGCGAATAGAAAGCATTATTATCGCCGAACATTGTAAGGTTAGATGATAGGTTCTGCAGATAGGTCCATTGCTCCACAGTAAAAGATGAAGAGGTGCCTTACATGCTATATCCATCCATTGACGAACTGGTGACTAAGGTCGACAGCAAGTATTCCCTGGTAGTCGCTTCAGCCCGCCGGGCCAGAGCACTCCGTGAAGGCGGCAAGACCGATATCGTTGCGCCAAAATCGCATAAATATGTCGGTGTTGCCCTTGAAGAAATCTATGAAGACCGCATTGTAGTCACACGCGGTGAAGAATAGGACCAGTTCCGTAGCCTAAGCCTGAAGAGGCTTGGGTGCATGATCTATCCGCACTTGTCCCGCTTGAAATGGTGCCGCCACAGTAAGGGCGGCAGAACCATTTCTGCCGGGCAGGCTGCTCATAAACAAAATAGCCCGTACCGGGCTGTTCCTGACAACCGGAAGGTTGTTATTTTTTTCTCTATCTATATGGAAATATTGAAGCTTAATATAGATTCTGTAGCGGGGGGAGAACACAAATGAAGAGCCTACTAGGGAAGTCGATTATACTCGGAATCACCGGCGGTATTGCTGCGTATAAGGCGGCGGCGCTGACCAGCAAGCTTACCCAGAAGGGGGCCGAGGTACATGTTATTATGACGTCATCGGCCAAGCAGTTCATTACGGAGCTGACGCTCCAGTCGTTGTCGAAGCAGCGGGTGTACAGTGATACGTTCCAGGAGCGCGACCCGTCTTCGATTTCGCATATTGATCTGGCAGATGCTGCCGACCTGGTCCTGATTGCTCCGGCTACGGCCAATATTATCGCCAAAATGGCCCACGGGCTGGCAGACGATATGCTGTCCACCACGCTTCTTGCTACAACAGCGCCTATTATGGTAGCTCCGGCGATGAATGTCCATATGTATCAGCATCCGGCGGTCCTCAGCAATATGGATACCCTCTATAACAGAGGTATTCAGTTTATTGAGCCTGGAGAAGGGCTGCTGGCCTGCGGGTATGTGGGCAAGGGACGGCTGGAGGAGCCGGAGGAGATCGTGAAGGTGGTTGAGAACTTTTTTGTACTGCAGAAGGAGAAGACCTCCGGACCGCTTGCCGGCAAAAAAGTGGTGATTACCGCAGGAGGTACGGTGGAACGCATAGATCCCGTCCGTTATATCTCCAATGATTCCTCGGGTAAAATGGGCTTCGCCCTAGCGCGCGCCGCGCGCGCCATGGGTGCTGCGGTGACGCTGATTGCCGCGCGTACCGATGAGGCGCCGCCCCGTGATGCCGGTATCGATCTGGTCCGTGTCCAGTCAGCACAGGAGATGCACGATGCGGTCATGGACCGCTGGAGGGATTGCGATATTCTTGTAAAAGCAGCGGCGGTTGCGGATTACCGTCCACGCGAGAGCAGTGACTCGAAGATTAAGAAGAGCGGTAGCACCATGACGCTGGAGCTGGTGAAGACAACTGATATTCTGGAGAGCCTGGGCAGAATCAAGGATAAGCAGTTCCTGATCGGCTTTGCCGCTGAGACTGGAAATGCCGAAGCCTATGCCAAGGATAAGCTGGTCCGCAAGAACCTTGATCTGATCGTAGCCAATGATGTGGCCGTAGAAGGCGCGGGCTTTGGCACGGATACCAACATCGTCAAGGTGTATGATGCCGAAGGTCTGGTGCTTGATCTTCCGCTGGCCTCCAAGGATGAGGTGGCGCGCCGGATTCTGCGGCTGGCTGCAGATCGTGTTGCCGGAGCTTTACTATAATGGATATTGCCAAGGTCATTGTCGATGTTCCTGTACGCAGCACCGACCGGCCGTTTGACTATATTATCCCGGATGCTCTGAAGCTGTGGATTGAAGTGGGCAGCCGGGTGGCTGTTCCGTTCGGCCCCCGAACGGTCCAAGGTTTCGTAGTGTCCCTGGAATCAGGGGAGACCGGCAGTGTCTCCCGGATGAAGCCGATTGTAGAAGTACTGGATCTGTTGCCGCCCCTGTCGCCGGAGCTGGTGGAGCTGGCTGATTGGATGAGTCAAAGATACGCCTGCAGACGGATCTCCGCACTGCAGGCGATGCTTCCGACTGCCTTGAAGGGCAAAGCCGAGCGTCTGATCTCGCTTGGGAGTATAGAGGAGGCGTCCAGCGCCCCCGCAGATGAGCTGTTTCCGCTCTTCCTGGAGGCGGATAACGAAGAACAGCAGATCATTGATTTCGTTAAGCGACACAGTGAGGTATCCATGAAGCTGCTGACCCGCACCTTCCCTGAGGCTGCAGAGACGATTAAGTTCATGGTGCGGCGCGGCGTACTGGCAGAGAGCCAGTCGATTAAGGATAAAATGGGCAAAAAGAAGCTCAAGGCCGTTGATTTGGCTATTGGCCTGTCAGCAGCCCGGGAGTCGCTCTCCAGCTTCCCGGCGCGTTCGGCGCGCCAGAAGGAGGTGCTCTCCTACCTCATTGATATGGAAGCCCTGCTGCCGATGCCGCTCAAGGATATTCTGGCGATCCTTCAGGTTACTGCGGGCACGGTCAAAGCACTTGCAGACAAGGGTTATATTGAAATCAGTGAAATTGAAGTCTACCGTGACCCCTACCAGGGACGGGACTTTAAGCCAAGTACCCCGCTTCCGCTGACAGCGGAGCAGGAGATTGTATACAAGCGGATTGTGGGCACTGTAGAGCAGCAGACGCATGAAGTCTTCCTGCTGCACGGGGTGACCGGCAGCGGGAAGACGGAAATCTATCTCCAGACGATCCAGCGCTGTATCGAGCAGGGACGGCAGGCAGTGGTGCTGGTGCCTGAGATTGCACTGACTCCGCAGATGGTGGAACGGTTCAAGGGCCGGTTCGGCAGCGGGGTGGCGGTGATGCACAGCCGGCTGTCTGTAGGCGAACGTTATGACGAGTGGCGCAAGATCCGCGAAGGCAAGGCAATGGTTGCGGTCGGAGCACGCTCAGCCGTGTTCGCTCCGTTTGCCAATCTGGGCCTCATTATTATGGATGAAGAGCATGAAGGCTCCTATAAGCAGGAGGAGAATCCGAAATATCATGCCCGTGATGTGGCTGTCCGCAGGGCAGAGCAGGGCGGTGCCGTGGTGATTCTGGGCTCTGCAACACCTTCACTGGAGAGCTATCATGCCGCCAGATCGCAGAGTGATATCCACTTCTCGCCGATTCTGCTGGAAATGCCGAGCCGTGCACTCGGCAACGAGCTGCCGCAGGTGGCAGTGGTTGATATGCGTGAAGAGCTGAAGGAAGGCAACCGCTCCATGTTCAGCCGCAGCCTGCATGCCGCTCTGGTAAGCAGATTGGAGCGCGGTGAACAGACGGTGCTGCTGCTCAACCGCAGAGGCTTCTCGACCTTCGTCATGTGCCGGAGCTGCGGCTATGTTGCCGGCTGTCCGGAATGCGATATCTCGCTCACCTATCACAGCCGTAGCGACAATCTGCGCTGTCACTACTGCGGGCATGCTGAGCCCGCGCCCAAGCTGTGCCCGGAGTGCGGCAGTGAGCATATCCGCTTCTTCGGGACAGGGACACAACGGGTAGAGGAAGAGCTGGGCAAGCTGTTCCCCGGCATCCGGGTTATTCGTATGGATGTGGACACGACCACGGAGAAGGGCTCGCATGAGAAGCTGCTGAACCAGTTCAGAGACAAGAAGGCCGATGTGCTGCTGGGCACACAGATGGTCGCCAAAGGACTCGACTTCCCCGATGTAACGCTGGTTGGGGTCATTACTGCGGATTCTGCGCTCAATCTTCCTGATTTCCGGGCGGCTGAGAAGACCTTTCAG
Source organism: Paenibacillus sp. FSL H7-0350 (assembly GCF_038593195.1). Classification (NCBI taxonomy): domain Bacteria; kingdom Bacillati; phylum Bacillota; class Bacilli; order Caryophanales; family Paenibacillaceae; genus Paenibacillus; species Paenibacillus sp. FSL H7-0350. Next base: position 199,307 of record NZ_CP151972.1, read on the forward strand.
CTCTTGACGCAGGTTGCCGGCCGTGCGGGGCGGCATCAGCTCCCCGGCGAGGTGGTGGTGCAGTCGTATACACCGGAGCATTACTCGATTATCCATGCCAGCGGGCATGATTACCGTTCATTCGTCCGGGACGAGCTGAAGCACCGCAAAGAGCTGCATTACCCGCCCTATTGCCGTCTGATTCTGGTTACTCTGTCGCATGAGCAGCTTCCGCTGCTGCTGAAGCTTGCGGAGAACTATGCGCTCAGCATTCAGGGCAAAGCCAGACAGCTGCGCTGGTACGGCAGTCTGGACAAGCTCTCTTCGGATGCGCTGGATCTGCTGGGACCGGTGGCCTCGCCGCTGCCCCGGCTGAAGGGCCGCTACCGGTTCCAGTGCATCATCAAATGGCGCGGTGCGATTGACGCCATTGCGCTGGCCCGCCAGGTGGCGGAGGAGCTGGAGGATTCCGTCCGCGATAAGGGGCTGCAGATCAGCATTGATGTTGATCCGCAGATGTTGATGTAATTCTCCGGCGTGTTACAATAGTAAGGCGGTTTTGCCCTAAGGAATCGATAAGTATTAATGATATGTATAGAACAAGGATGGTGTTAGTGTAAATGGCAATCAGGCTGATTGTGAAAGAACCGGATGAAGTATTGCACAAGAAAGCGAAGACGGTAACCACCGTCACCCCCAATGTACAAAAATTGCTCGATGATATGGCAGATACGATGTATGACGCAGAAGGTGTTGGTCTCGCAGCCCCGCAGGTAGGCATTCTGAAACGGCTGATTGTAATAGATGCCGATGAGGAGCATGGATTGATCAAGCTGATCAATCCCGAGATTATCAGCATGGACGGGGAGCAGTTCGGACCTGAAGGCTGCCTGAGTATTCCCGGCTTGAACGGGGATGTCCGCCGTGCGGAGACAGTGACCGTACGCGGCCTGAACCGCGAGGGCGAGGAAGTGACCATTACCGGAAGCGGCCTGCTGGCCCGGGCTTTTCAGCATGAGATTGACCACCTGAATGGCGTGCTGTTCACGGATATCGCTGAGAAGGTCTATGAATACACAGCAGAACGCAGTGAAACTGAGGAGTGAATGAAATGAGAATAGTGTTCATGGGAACACCGGCCTTTGCGGTCCCCTCCCTGCGGATGCTGCTGGAAGAGGGCTATGAGGTAGTGGCTGTGGTCACTCAGCCGGACCGGCCGCAAGGCCGCAAGAAGACGCTGGCGCCAACCCCGGTGAAGGTGGCTGCGCTAGAGCTGGGACTGCCTGTTCTTCAGCCTGAACGGCTGCGCCGCCCCGAATCAGTGGCAGAGCTGGCTGCCTATGAGCCGGATCTGATTGTTACCGCCGCATATGGGCAGATTCTTCCTAAGAGCGTTCTTGAGCTGCCGGCGAACGGATGTGTAAATGTTCATGGCTCACTTCTGCCCAAGTACCGGGGCGGTGCTCCGATACAGCGCTGTATCATGAACGGCGAGAAGGTGACCGGTGTGACGCTGATGTATATGGCGGAAGGATTGGACACCGGAGATATGATCTCACGGGTTGAGGTAGCGATAGAGGATGATGATACTTCAGGCACATTGTTTGAGAAGCTAAGTGTTGCCGGACGGGATCTCCTCAAGGCAGAGATGCCGCGACTAGCAGCCGGCCGTGTAGAAGCTGCCGTGCAGGATGACAGTGAAGCAACCTATGCGCCGAATCTAAGCCGGGAAGATGAACGGATCGACTGGAGCCGGGGCTCGCTGGATCTCTACAATCAGATTCGCGGTCTGGTACCGTTCTCGGGTGCGTTCACCCTGTGGAATGGCGAGACCTTCAAGACATGGGCTGCGGTGAAGCCGCAGGCGGAGGAACAGCCGGGGGGCAGCGCGGCTCCTGGCACCGTGCTGTCCGTGAGCGAATGCGGCGTTGAGGTGAAGACTGGCGACGGGACGCTCCTTCTTACAACCGTCCAGCCTGCCGGCAAAAAAGCCATGAGCGCAGCCGACTTCAGCCGTGGTGCAACCCTTGCACCCGGCACGGTGCTCGGTTGAGCGCGGGCGGCAAGGGAGGCGGCGGACAACGTCCGCGTACTTCTGGCAATCAGTCTTCGGCTTCGGGCACAGAGCCTACCGCAGGCGGAGCGGGCCGGAATAGGCAGGGCGGCAAGCCCACTGTGCAGGCTTCTGCGCGTGAGGTTGCTCTTGATATTCTGATGCGCGTAGAGCAGCAGGGCGCTTACAGCAATCTGCTGCTGGGAAGCAGCCTCCAGAAGGCGGGCCTCAGCCGGGAGGATACGGGACTTGTTACAGAGCTGGTGTACGGAACCCTCTCACGGATGATTACCCTCGATTATGTCCTCAGCAGCTTCGTCAGCAAAGGGATGGCCAAGCTGGAACCTTGGGTACGGAGTCTGCTGCGGCTAAGCCTGTACCAGATCATGTATCTGGACCGGGTCCCTTCGCATGCAGCCGTTAACGAGGCTGTGAATATCTCCAAGAGACGCGGCCATCAGGGCATCTCGGGAATGGTCAACGGCGTGCTGCGCAGTGTACTGCGGGCCGGAGACCTGCCGGTATTGCCTGAGGGGCTGAGCCGGGAAGAGCGGATATCCATCCTGCATTCCCACCCCTTGTGGATGGTGAAGCGCTGGTCGGCGGAATACGGTCCGGATACAGCAGAAGCCATGTGTACGGCGAATAATGAGCCGCCCGCAGTCAGTGTCCGTGTCAATACAACGATGATTAGCCGGGAGGACATGTTGGCTGAGCTGCTGGAAGCCGGTCTGGATGCCGCCGAATCGAAGGTGAGCCCTGCAGGGCTGGTCATCAGAGGCGGCGGCAATCTGGCGCTGACCTCCTGGTACCGGGACGGCTATCTGTCCGTTCAGGATGAGAGCTCCATGCTGGTAGCCGAGGTTGTCGCTCCCGAAGCCGGGATGAAAGTGCTGGATTGCTGCGCTGCCCCCGGCGGCAAAAGTGCACATATGGGCGAGCTGATGAAGGACGAGGGCTCCATACTGGCCAATGACCTGTATGAGCATAAGGCTAAGCTGATTGCCGAGCAGGCAGCACGCCTAGGCCTGGAATGTATCACTACTGCAAGTGGGGATGCCCTGGAGCTGGGCACAGCCCTTCAGTCGGAATCCTATGACCGGATTCTGCTGGACGCTCCTTGCTCGGGGCTTGGGGTCATACGCCGCAAGCCTGATTTGAAATGGCGCAAGCAGCCGGAGGATATTGTAAGTGTGGCTGCGCTACAGCTTGAGCTGCTGCAGTCGGTCTCCGGGCTGCTGAAGCCGGGAGGCGTGCTGGTCTACAGCACGTGTACTACCGAGCAGTCGGAGAACAGTCAGGTTGTTGCCGCTTTTCTGGAGCGCAATCCCGGCTTCGCACCGGTCAGCTTCAAGTCAGCCGTCTGGGAGCGGCTGGAAGGAACCGCGCTTGCTGCCGGTGACGGAATACAACTGCTTCCGCATCATTATGGCAGCGACGGCTTCTATATCGCCCGGCTGGAGCGACTCTTGTAATATAGCGATTGTGCTTCTTGACTACAGCTTCCCGCCCGCAGATTCCTTCGCGCGGCGGGCTTTTCTTTTACCGGTTCTGAGTTTTGTGTTAAAATAGGAAGAATGAGAAACAATACGCATATAATTTATGAAAGCACAGGTGTAAAAATACAATGAAACCTTTAATATATGATTTTTCTTTAGAAGAGTTGCAGCAATGGGCCAAGGACAACGGAGAGCCGGCTTTTCGCGGCGGGCAGATCTTTGACTGGCTGTATGTGAAGCGGGTCAATGACTTCGAATCCATGAGCAACCTCTCTAAGGCCCTCAGAGCCAAGCTGGTAGATCAGTTCAGTATTTCGGCACTCACAGAGATTACGAAGCTGGAGTCCAAGGACGGTACAGTGAAATTCCTGTTCGGTCTGCATGATGATCATGCGATTGAGACAGTTATTATGAAGCATAATTACGGCAACAGCGTGTGTGTGACCACCCAGGTAGGCTGCCGGATTGGATGTACCTTCTGTGCATCTACCCTTGGGGGTCTCAAGCGGGATCTGACGGCAGGGGAGATCGTTGCCCAGGTCGTCCGTTCCCAGCAGATTCTCGATGCGCGCGGCGAACGTGTCAGCAGCATTGTCATTATGGGGACAGGCGAGCCCTTCGAGAACTATGATGCAACTATGAGATTCCTCCGTCTGATGATCCATGAGAAGGGCCTGAATATTGGCCAGCGCCATATTACTGTATCCACCAGCGGAATTGTGCCGAACATCTACAAATTCGCTGATGAAGATACACAGATTAATCTGGCGATTTCGATTCACGCTCCTAACGATACCCTCCGTTCCAAGCTGATGCCGGTGAACCGCCGCTATCCGTTCGATGATGTAATCGAGTCCTTGCGGTACTATCAGGCTAAGACAGGCCGCCGGATCAGCTTCGAGTATGCCTTGATCGGCGGCGTCAATGATCAGAAGGAGCATGCAGAGGAGTTGGCCGGGGTGCTCAAGACCATGCTATGCCATGTGAATCTGATCCCGGTCAATCATGTGCCTGAGCGCAAGTATGTTCGGACTTCCCGCAATGATATCTTTGAATTTCAGCGTATACTGGCCGATCAGGGCGTGAATGTTACCATCCGCCGTGAGCAGGGCCATGATATTGCGGCCGCATGCGGACAGCTGCGCGCCAAACATATGGAGTTGGGGTGAGGATATTTGATCAGAACAGTTCAAGCCAGCGACATTGGACGGGTACGTACCGTCAATGAGGATTCAGTCTGGATCGGCGCCACGCGCCACGGTTATACCCTCGGCATTATTGCCGACGGAATGGGGGGACATCTAGCTGGCGATACCGCGAGCAGGCTTGCACTTGAGACGGTCAGGGGAATTCTGGACCAGCTTGAGCCTGATCTCCCTGAGGCAGAGCTGAAGGAAGCGCTGACTGCCTCCATCATGGAAGCCAATAACACAGTTCACAGAGAAGCGCAGAGCGATGAGAAGCTCCATAATATGGGGACCACTATCGTTGCTGCACTGCTGAAAGGGTCGGCAGGCTATATCGGCCATATCGGAGACAGCAGGGCTTATCTGATCCGGGACGGTGAAGCCAGGCAGCTAACCGAGGACCATACGCTGGTGAATGAGCTGTTCAGGAACGGCCAGATCAGTCTGGAGGAGCTGGATAATCATCCGCGCCGCAATGTGCTTACCAGGGCGCTGGGGACGGATACAGTGGTGTCCGCAGATCTGGCATATGTTACGCTTGCAATTGGTGAGCTCCTGCTGCTGTGCAGCGATGGACTTAGCAATTATGTCAGCCTGGAGCATCTGGGCAAGGTAGCCGGAATTAATGAAATATCTCTGGAAGAAAGAGCAGAGCGATTACTTCAACTGGCATTGCTTGCGGGCGGCAGCGATAATATAAGCGTTGCTATGCTGGAACACCAAGGAGAGGCCGCAGTGCCCGAGACAAAGGAGTGGGAAAGATGATCGGTCACGAATTGGGCGGCCGTTACCAAGTCATCGAACGGATCGGCGGAGGAGGCATGGCGCTTGTCTATAGAGCCCATGATATTCTGCTTAACCGGAATGTTGCTATCAAAGTACTGCGCAATCAATTTGTGCATGATGAGGAATTCATCCGCCGGTTCCGGCGGGAGGCGCAATCGGCTGCATCGTTATCTCATCCCAACGTAGTCAGCATATACGATGTAGGCCAGGAAGATGAAGTCCATTATATCGTTATGGAGTATATTGAAGGCAAGAACCTGAATGAAATTATCAAAGAGCGGGCACCGATGCAGGTGGATGAATCTGTGCGGATTGCCTCACAGATATGTGATGCGCTGGATCATGCGCATATGAATCAGATCATTCACCGCGATATTAAACCTCATAATATTCTGATTGGACGTAACGGGCGGGTTAAGGTTACCGACTTCGGGATTGCCCGGGCGGTTACGTCTACTACGATTACCCAGACGGGGTCTGTGGTCGGTTCCGTGCATTATTTCTCGCCGGAGCATGCCAAGGGCGTAACTACGGGCGAGAAGTCGGACCTGTACTCCCTGGGTATTGTACTGTATCAGATGCTTACGGGTGTATTGCCTTTCTTAGGGGAGAGCCCGATCAGCGTGGCGCTGAAGCATCTGCAGGAGGAATTCGAGGAGCCGCGTCTGCTGAATCCGTTGATTCCGCAGAGCGTGGAGAATGTAATTCTGAAGTCGATGCGCAAGAACCCGGAGGAGCGCTACCAGTCTGCCAAGCAAATGCTGCAGGATCTGGAGACCTGTCTGCTGCCTGAACGGCGCAGCGAAGCCAAGATGCTGTTCCAGGAGGATGATGATGAGGACAGAACACGCATCATTCCGGCAATCAAGCCGCTACAGCGCGGTCTAAGCAGCCGTGGCGGCGGAGAGGAGCGAGTCCGCAGTATGGAGGAAGCTCCGCCGCCTGCTGCTGTGAAGCGTAAGGGCCGCGCAGCGCTGTGGATCAGCCTTACGCTGGTCGTGCTGATCGCCATGACCGGAATTGTGTGGTATGTCAATTCCAAGCTGTCGGTCGATGAAGTCTCGGTACCTGCGGTGACAGGGAAGACCTTCCAGGAGGCCAAGGCTGAGCTTGAGGCTGTGGGGCTGTTTGCCGAGGAGCCCGCGCTGGTTGAGTATAATCCTAATTTCGAAGAGAATATTGTCTGGAAGCAGAACAAGAGCAATACGATGGTCAAAGAAGGAACTCATATTCTACTGACGGTAAGTGCCGCCAAGGTTCTTCCTAAGCTTAAGGATGTCTCTAGCCTGAGTTATGACGATGCGGTCAAGGAGTTAATTGCGCTTGGCATAGCCCAGAGCAGAATCACTCCTGATGAACGCTTCAGTGAGGAATTTGCCAAAGGTAAGGTCATTAGCTCTGAGCCTGCCGCAGACACTGAATATGATCCAGATACGGTAACTATCAAGCTAATCGTGAGCAAAGGCAAAGAGAGCACCCAGATGCCGGATCTCCTCGGGAAGACGGAGAAGGAAGCCAAGGCTGCGCTGGAGAGTGTAGGTCTGGTGCTGGATGCTGTCAAGGAAGAGCCGAGCTTCACTTACGAGAAGGGTAAGGTTACGAAGCAGTGGGCCTACGAGGCAGGGGATCAGGTCCCTCCAGGCGAGAAGATTACGATCTACATCAGCATAGGGTATCCTCCGGAAGCTCTGGAATTTACGTTCAATGTTCCGGTAGCACCGGCTGCAGACGGCAAGAAGAGCAAGATCCGTATTGTGTTTGCCGATGCACGCAACGGAGGCGAGAACCAGGAGTGGGGTACCCGCACCATTGGCAAAAGCCAGACCTTGTCCGTAAACATGCTGCTTGCCCCTAACAAAGACGGCATGGTATCCGTATACCGGGACGGGGAGTTCCTGGAGACTTATCCGATCACTTATGTGGATGTCAAGAATAACACTGTGCAGCAGCCTGAACCGCCTCCGGTGGAGACGCAGACGCCTGCACCGACTGTTGCTCCTACCGTGCCTGCCCAGCCTACTGAGACTCCAACTCCTGACCCGACAGCAGAGCCTGAGATACTTCCTCCAGACACCGGGGAAGTTGACGGGACGGGCGGGACCAATCAGACGGGTTATGTTCCTGGTAACGGACAGACTAACAACGAGCTGGCTTCCGCCCTCAGCAATGGCAACAGTAATGGTAAGGGTAACAGCCCTAACAACAGGCCCGGCAAAGATAAAGGACATAAATAATAGAACAGAGATAAGCTTCAGTCAGGCTGCCGGGAATACGGGCAGGGCTGAAGCAGCGAAATGACCCGGGGTACTACACACTTGGGTCATTTGCGCAATATACAGGAGAGGAAGGCCCACCATGTATGCCTGAAGGAATCATAATTAAAGCGTTAAGCGGATATTACTATGTTAAGCCGCTCAGAAATCAACAGATCGTAACTGAGGAAGAGGCGGTACAGTGCAGGGGGCGCGGCATTCTGAAGAAGAAAGGAATTGCCCCGCTGGTCGGTGACCGGGTGATCTATGTGCTGACCGAGAACGGAGAGGGCATGGTAGATGAGCTGCTTCCCCGTGAATCGGAGCTGATCCGCCCGCAGGTGGCTAACGTGAAGCTGGCGGTGCTGTTGTTCTCCGTTCGGGAGCCGGATATGAATCTTAATCTGCTGGACAAGTTCCTGGTTCATATCGAGCATTCAGGCCTGGAGACGCTGATTGTGCTCACGAAGCAGGATCTGGCTGATGATGAAGGACAGGCTACGGAGGCCGTCAAAGCTCTATATGAGCAGATTGGTTACGAGGTCATGGTCACAAGCTCACTGAACGGATCAGGTGCGGATGAGCTGCGGCAGCGTCTGGGAGGTATCATCAGCGTCTTCTCAGGACAGTCGGGCGTAGGGAAGTCCACCCTGCTTAACCGGCTTGTGCCGGGACTGGCACTGGAGACAGGGGAGATCAGTCTCCGTCTCGGACGCGGGCGTCACACTACACGCCATGTAGAGCTGATGGATATAGGTAATAGCGGATTTGTGGCCGACACTCCGGGCTTCAGCCAGCTGGATTTTCTGGAGCTGGGTGTGGATGAGCTGTCTGTGTGCTTCCGGGAGTTCGCCTCTTATGCGGAGAACTGCAAATTCCGCGGCTGCAGCCATCTGCACGAACCGGGCTGTAAGGTGATAGAAGCCTGGAAGTCCGGGGATATTGCAGATAGCCGTTACGAGCATTACAAGCTGTTCTTTAATGAAATGAAAGATAAAAAGCGGAGGTACTAAACTCATGGTAAAAATTGCTCCTTCCATATTGTCAGCAGATTTCGCAGCGCTTGGCGCAGAGGTGGCCGAAGCGGAAGCCAGCGGTGCGGACTGGATTCATGTAGATGTGATGGACGGACATTTTGTGCCGAATATTACGCTGGGTCCCGCGATTGTGTCCGCGGTGAGAGCCCATACTTCTTTACCTCTGGATGTACATTTAATGATTGAGAACCCGGAACGCTATATCGCTGATTTTGCCGCTGCAGGCGCTTCTGTGATTACGGTTCACTTCGAAGCCTGCGTGCATCTGCACCGTGTAATCCATCAAATCAAGGAGCTCGGCCTGATGGCAGGGGTGGCCATTAATCCGGCTACACCGGCTGCGGCGGTGCGTGAGGTCCTGGAGGATGTGGATATGGTGCTTGTAATGACCGTCAATCCGGGCTTCGGCGGGCAGGCCTTCATTCCGCGCACACTGCATAAGATTACGCAGCTCCGGAAGTGGGCGGAAGAGATCCATCACAAGGGTCTGTATATCGAGGTAGACGGCGGAGTAGCCGAAGCTACGGCACCGCTTGTAGCTGAAGCGGGGGCGGATGTGCTTGTGGCAGGTAATGCAGTGTTCGGCCGCAGCGACCGCACAGGAGCGATCAAGGCCATACGTGAGGCGGCGGACAGGGCAGTCCGGCAATAGGCAATGATGCCCATTAACTAATGAACGAATTAACCCTCAATCTGCTTGATTCACATACGGAAGGTATAGGCCAAGTTGTGGTCGCATAAATATGGTTACATGAGCAGAAATCTCATGTAGCCTTTTTTGCGGAGGTCTGCAATCGATGGTACATTTTTCATCTAGACAGGATCGTCTCCTACTGCATGGCATGAATTGATGGGAGGGTTAATTATGAAATTTTATACGTTCAAGCTGCCAAGATTTTTGGGAGGTTTTGTTAAAGCGATTTTGAACACGTTTCAGAAGAGTTAAGTTAAAGAAGACAAGTAAATATGAAAAAAAGCACCTTACGAATGTAAAGGGTGCTTTTTGCTACAAATATAATATCTCTTCTATTCTCGCTGAAACGGATACCGTCTATGAAAGAACGGCATGTCCGTTTCTACTTGGTATGAGATATCGCTAGGCCCGGGAATGATCGGAAACTAGACGCGTTCAACTTTACCGGATTTCAAAGCACGGGTGCTGACGTACACGCGTTTCGGTTTGCCGTTCACCAAGATACGAACCTTCTGAACGTTAACTCCCCAAGAGCGACGGTTGCGGTTGTTAGCGTGAGACACGTGGTTACCGCTGCCCGGTTTCTTGCCTGTTACTGTACATGTGCGGGACATAGATTACACCTCCTTGTTACTTACACCTGCGTAAAACAATACTTGAATATCATATCACAGCAAAAATTGCTTCGTCAACCGATTCAAAAACATTTATTTCTGTAGACTCTTATAGTACAATATAAATTAGTGCATTATGTCCAGTTGATCATCGAATTGATTAGGCATGAAGTTAGGAAGGGGAATTCTCATTGAGTAAGCGTTCTATAAACGGGACAGATTTTACCGCAATGGTACTAGCCGGTGCGGAAATGCTGCAGCAGCATGCCGAGCATGTCAATTCATTGAATGTGTTTCCGGTGCCGGATGGCGATACGGGCACGAACATGAATCTGACCATGACCGCAGGCGCGAACGAATTGAAGAGAAACAACACGGCCTCTGTCGGTCAATGTGCGGGAGTGCTGTCGAAGGGACTATTGATGGGCGCGCGGGGGAACTCCGGCGTTATTTTGTCACAGCTGTTCAGAGGTCTTGGACGTTATGCGGCCCAATATGATGAGCTTAACACACAGCAGTTCGCTGCAGCGCTGCAGACCGGGGTAGATACCGCCTATAAGGCAGTGGTGAAGCCGGTTGAAGGCACCATTCTGACGGTTGCCAAGGAAGCTGCAAGGCATGCAGTGTATTATGCACGCCGCACAACGGATATTACCGAGCTGATGACCGAAGTCCTGGCCAAAGCCAAGGAAGCCTTGGCGCATACGCCTGAGCTGTTGCCTGTGCTGAAGCAGGTGGGCGTGGTGGATTCGGGGGGCCAGGGCCTGGTCTACATCTATGAAGGCTTCCACCAGCATCTGACCAGCGGAGCAGTCTCAGCATCTGTACAGACTCCTGTGCAAGGACAAGCTGCGGCCCCTGTATCCGTGCCGGCACCGGTGTTGACCAAACCTGAGCATTTGTTGTCCTCCGTACAGTCTTCCGCGCAATCACAGCTCCATACGGAAGACATTGAATTTTTATATGATATGGAATTTTTCATTAACCGCCAGCTTGGCGCATCCGTGAAAGCGGATTTTGATGAGGAAGCTTTTCGGAAAGCGTTATCAGTTAACGGGGATTCGATCATCGTTATTTCGGATGATGAGACGATCAAGGTTCATGTGCATTCCAAGACTCCCGGAGAGGTGCTTAACCTGGCGCTCGTCCACGGGGAGATTACCCAGATTCACATCCTTAACATGCGTGAGCAGCACCGCGATCTGTTGACTGCCGGTATGGACATCGCACCGATGCCGGATGTCTTCGCTGATATCCCGGAAGAGAAGGCCAGCGTGCAGGCGCCGGCGGTTCCTCCTGCGGATGATCTGGCGCCGTACGGCTTCATAGCGGTCTCCTCAGGAGATGGAATCTCGGATATTTTCCGCAGCCTGGGTGTCGATGCGATCCTGGCCGGCGGCCAGACGATGAATCCGAGTACAGAGGATTTCGTGAATGCGATCTCTTCGATTTCTGCGAAGCATATCTACATTCTGCCGAATAACTCCAATATCGTCCTGGCTGCGCAGCAGGCCAAGGAGCTGCTGGAGGGCGAACGTGAGATTACGGTGATTCCGAGCAAGAGTATTCCCCAGGGAATCTCGGCAGCCTTTGCCTTCCAGGAAGAGGATGCGGTAGATACTAACACCAGCAATATGCTGGAGGCGATTGCCCAGGTCAAATCCGGACAGATCACCAATGCTGTACGTGATACTGTGATGGAGAATCTGGAGATCAAATCCGGTCAGTATATCGGCATCGAGAGCTCTAAGATTGTTGCTGCTGCCGATGATTTGCTCACGGTCAGCAAGGAGCTGCTGTCCAGCATGCTGGTCAATGGTGACGAGATCGTTACTGTACTCACTGGTGCAGACACTGAGGCAGACATTACGGATGCCCTCGGCAGCTGGCTGGAAGAGACGTATCCGCAGGTTGAGGTTGAGATTCATGAAGGCGGCCAGCCGCTGTATTATTATCTTTTCTCAGTCGAGTCATAGAATCGCTTAAGTTCTCAAGGCAAGCAGAGTGGAGCAGCCAAATTATAGTATGGGGAGGAACATTATGAGTCGTACCGTAATCGTTACCGACAGTACATCCGATATCCCGCCTGCTCTGGCGGAGCAATACGGCATTGAAGTGGTTCCGCTGACGCTGATGTTCGGCGAAGAGGCATTTCGGGATAATGTGGATATGACTCCGGAACAGTTCTACGAGCGTCTTCCCCGCTCGACACAGCTGCCGACCACTTCGCAGCCTTCTCCTGTAGAATATATGAATGTATACCGTAGTATACAGGAGAAGAATCCGGGCAGTTCAATCCTGTCCTTCCACATATCCTCCGGCTTAAGTGGAACCTACCAGTCTGCTGTCATGGCCAAATCCATGCTTGAAGAGGAAGGCGAAGCTATCACTGTGGTGGATAGCCTCTCCGCCTCCTACGGCTTCGGATTCATGGTTGTGGAAGCTGCCCGGCTGGCGGAGCAGGGACATGCTCCTGCGGAGATTCTGGCGAAGGTGGAGAGACTGCGCCAATCCCGGAAGCTGTATTTTCTCGTGGATACCCTTGAATATCTGCAAAAGGGCGGCAGAATCGGCAAAGCGTCCGCTATCCTGGGTACACTGCTCAATATCAAGCCGATCCTCTCCATTGATGCGGAAGGCATTATCTATGCGGTAGAGAAGGTCAGAGGGCGCAAGAAGGCAGTCGCCCGCATGATCGAACTGTTCAAGGCAGATCTGCCGGGTGTGAATACAATACATGTGGCCGTGGGTCATACGGCTGAACCGGCTTCCGGCGAAGAGTTCCTGCGGGAATTAGCCGGACATTTCACCTTGAAAGAGAAGGTTCTGACCAATGTGGGCCCGGTTGTGGGCAGCCATGTCGGGAACGGGACCTTAGCCGTATTCATCTGGCCCGCCTAAGTATAGGGGATGAACATGGTGCTTACTTTGGATTCAATTGAAGTGAAACAAATAACTGGCGTGAGCGCTCAAAAGCAAAGCGAGCTTCACGCCTTTGGCGTCTTTACAGTGAAGGATCTGCTGGAGTATTACCCTTTCCGGTATGAGGATTTCCGTCCGAAATCACTCAGTGAGGTCAAGCACGGAGATAAGGCGACCGTGGTGGCCAAGGTTATCGGCATTCCGGTGTTGCAGCGCTTCGGGGGCAAATCCCGTATGAGCTGCAAGATGGTGGCAGAGCCGTGGATGTTCACCGCGACATGGTTCAACCAGCATTATGCGCGTGAACAATTGACGGTCGGCCGTGAAGTGGTGCTGACGGGGAAGTGGGACCAGAAGCGCAATCAGATTACGGTGACCAACTATGAATTCCCGGACCGCGGAGAAGGCAAGACAGGTACTCTACAGCCGGTATACTCAATCGGAGGCAAGATTACGCAGTCCTGGATCCGCAGAATTATCGGCCAGGCTCTGCAGCAGTACGGAGACCTGATCCCGGAGATTCTGCCGCACAGCATTATGCGCAAATATGACTTCATGTCACGCAAGCGGGCCATTGCCACAATTCATCAGCCGGAAGATACGCGCGAGGGCCAGCAGGGAAGGCGCCGGATGGTGTATGAGGAGTTGTTCCTCTTCCAGCTTAAGGTACAAGCCTTCCGCGTGCTGAACCGTGGCCGGATGGATGGTGTGGTTCATACGGTGGACAACGCAACGGTAAGGCAATTCGTGCGCAGCCTGCCGTTTGAGCTGACCGATGCCCAGAAGCATGTGGAGCTGGAGATTCTGCAGGATATGCGTTCAGGGTATTGTATGAACCGGCTGCTTCAAGGCGATGTGGGCTCCGGCAAAACCGTACTCGCGGCCATAGCGCTCTACGCGACTGTAAGATCCGGATTTCAAGGTGCGCTAATGGTGCCGACTGAAATCCTGGCAGAGCAGCATATGCGCTCGCTCACGAGGATGTTCGAGCCGTTCGGCATTACTGTGGGCCTGCTGACCGGCAGCGTAACCGGCCGCAAACGGAAGGATCTGCTGGCCTCTCTACAGATGGGAGTGCTAGATGTGGTTGTCGGAACCCATGCGCTGATCCAGGAGGATGTCTTCTTCCGCAGCCTGGGGCTTGTGGTTACGGATGAGCAGCACCGCTTCGGGGTGAACCAGCGCAGTGTCCTGCGGCGCAAGGGCTACAACCCGGATGTGCTGACGATGACCGCCACTCCGATCCCGCGGACGCTGGCGATCACCGTCTTTGGCGATATGGATGTGTCTACGTTATCTGAACGGCCGAAGGGCCGTGTGCCGATTACCACCTACTGGGTGAAGCCGGATCTGCTGGAGCGGGTGATGAACCTGATCAGCCGCGAGATTGAGCAGGGGCGGCAAGCCTACCTGATCTGTCCGCTGATTGAGGAGTCAGAGAAGCTGGATGTGCAGAATGCGATTGATCTGCATGTGCAGATGTCGCAGGCTTTTCCGGATTATAAGGTGGGTTTGCTTCACGGGAGAATGACGCCGTCGGAGAAGGACGAGGTAATGCGGAACTTCTACAGTAACGAATTGCAGCTTCTGGTGTCTACAACGGTCGTAGAGGTTGGTGTCGATGTCCCGAATGCCACGCTGATGATTATCATGGATGCTGACCGCTTTGGGCTGTCTCAGCTGCATCAGCTGCGCGGCCGGGTCGGCAGAGGGGAGCATGCTTCCTACTGTGTGCTGATGGCTGATCCGAAGTCGGAGATCGGGCGCGAGCGGATGACTGCAATGACAGATACGGATGACGGGTTCGAGGTATCACGGCGGGATCTGGAGCTGCGCGGACCGGGGGATTTCTTCGGGACGAAGCAGAGCGGCCTGCCTGAATTCCGGCTGGCGGATATGACCGCTGACTTCGAGACGCTGGAGCTGGCACGCGATGATGCTGCTGAGCTGCTGCGGGAGGCTTCCTTCTGGACCTCGGCGGATGTTGCGCCGCTGCGCGGGTATTTGCAGCAGGAACAAATTTTCCAGGGGGATTTAATTGACTGAACAGGCACATCCGGGCACCTGCCTTCATATACTGTGAATGATTGGATATGACAGGAGGTGCTGTAATTGGGTTATCAGCAATATGGAATCAGTCCCCAGCTGGTGGAGCGCATCAAGTTGAAGATGAAGAATCCGGCGGTCAAGGAACGCGTCAAGAATATGATTACCGGCATCTCCAAACAGGAGCTGCAGGATACAGCAGTCGTGCGCAAGCTGGTACGCAATGCCTCGTCGGTGATGCATGAGAAGCTGACGTCTGCACAGGAAGAGCAAATTGTGAAATTCGTCATTGCCCAAAAGATCGACCCCGGCAATACGTTTCACTTAATCCGCTTATGGGGGATGTTCCGCTGACGAAGGCGGGATTCAGTAATCCTCTGATAGGCTTGCAATCCAAAAAGCGTTCCCGTAAGTAACACACGGGAACGCTTTTTACTTATTCTGTGCTGTCCTGGAAGGCCATACTGCTCAGCCCGGCGGCTTATTGCGGAAAAGCGCTGAGATCCGGTTGTTCCGCGCGGCATTGATTACAATCTTGCTGTCCTGATCACAGTCATGCACGATAGAGGCTAGCTGCTCTTCCTCCAGCCTGCTGGCCAGACAGAATACCGTACCTGGCTCACCTTCAGGCCCTGTGGATTTTACGAGCTTCACCTCGCGGTCCAGCGACTGCTGGAGCTTGCGCCGGATCTCCTCGCATTTGCTGCTGGTAATGAACACCGCCTGGGTGAGCGAGAGGTCTCTTAGGGAGAATCGCAGCGCTTCAAAGGCGAGCAGATACGCAATGATACTATACATCGCCTGATCCCAGCCGAATAATGATCCGCCGTAGAGCAGGATGAGCATGTTGAACAGCATAATCGGCATCTCAGCCGATTTGGGCGGTCCTCCGTTCAGCAGCCGTACGCTTTGCTTCTCGCTTCCTGCGGTCAGGCCACCGAAGCGCACAGAGATGCCCAGGCCGAACCCGAGGCATAGACCTCCGGCAATAGCCGCGGGCAGCGGCTCGCTGATTGCCGCCGGGAAATGGTGCAAGGCCAATGACCCTGCCGTCAGACAGATCAGGCCAAGCATCGTATACAAGGCAAAGCGGAGATTAATCTGCCTGCGCGACATTAGAATAAACGGAAGGTTGAACAGGAACAGGAATAATCCAAGCCGCATTTCTGTCATATGGGACAGCAGGGCGGATAATCCGGCAATGCCGCCCGGAAGCAGCTTATGCGGCATCAGGAACAGCTCAAGACCAACAGCTGCAAGTAATCCTCCGCCTACAACGGAGAGCAGACGCAGGGTTTTGGAATAAGGTAAGGGTGCAGCTTTTCTATATCTGACTTTCATAAGATTTCCTCCTTTCAGCAGGAAACCGGTATTTGTGTTGCGGATTAAGGCGATGGCAGCTTCGTTCAGCGTATAGCTAGCTGCTCTCCTACGAAATGTGAATTATATTTGAGGGGAATCATCAGCAGCCGTTTCAGCAGAATGTAAATGAAGGGCAGCAGAGATACACAGAGCAGCAGCCCGGGAGGTCCGGACTCCAGCGTCAGAGGGTTCTCATGGGGAGCAAGCCGGACGGCCTGGGCGTCATAAATCTGCATATGATGAACGCGCACCGGCTGGGCCAGCTTATGCTCATAGCGGTCTAGACGGACAGAATGCATCTCAGGCTCTTGTTCATGCAGCATCTGGAGGGCCATGATCAGAAAAGTCAGCAGCAGTACCGGAAGGAACACAGCCTTCAGCAAATCCAGCAGCGACAGACGCATCCAATCTTTCCTCATGAGAACCCCCCTTTTTTTGAAATAGAAGAATGTATTTATTTAAAGCATATCATAGGATCTTAGCAGGACCAAATATAATACGCTATTATTTCAAGGCCTACGACTGCGAAATAACGAAACCGGAGCTGCTACACTGCGTATTCTCTAGTAAATTGAACTTTTTGTGAAAAAAATATCGGAAGGAGCAGATAATTTGCATAATGCAGGCGTATTTAACGGTTTGTACCCGGCAGCGGCCAGCAGTCAGAGCGGATTTTTCACGGAGGGGCCGTTCTTGTTAAAGCTCATTCTGCTGCTGATCGCAGGCTTTGTTGCATATACCATTTGGAGAGGGCTCAAGACCTGGATGACGAACCAGACCAGTCCTCTGCAATCAAGGGTCGTTACGGCAGTAGCCAAACGGACAGAGGTCTGGGGTGGAAGAGGTCATATGGGGACACATACGAGTTATTATGTGACCTTTGAATTCCATAATGGCAGCCGCAGAGAGCTTGAAGTGAAGCCAAAGGCGTACGCCATGATTGTGGAGGGGGACCGGGGAGAGCTGTCGTATCAGGGCAGCCGGTTCAAAGGGTTCGTGCGGGCGGGGATGCAGAGGGACAGTGGAGTCAGCAGGTGACTATTGACAGAGCATGCCTCCAAGAAGAGTAGGGAGTAACCTTTGGAATAATAATGATTTGCAGCAAAAAAATGCAAGGAAGTGAACCGGCCGCTATGTGAGCGAGCCCGGGCAAGCTTCCTTGCATTTATTGTGTCCGGGTCTAGAGCACGCGCTGCATGTGCAGAATTACGTTGCTCCAATATCCGCTGTCCAGCTCACTGATCTGTACGCCAGGGTCACCCCAGGTGTGAATGAAATTCCCACCGCCGATGTAGATACCGACGTGACCAGGAACCGCGTCGCTCTCGAAACGTCCGGGTACGGTGAAGAAGATCAGATCGCCGGGCTCCAGCGCGCTGCGTGACACCCGTCTGCCGATGTTGTCCTGATCTTTGGCCAGCCGGGGCAGATCCACCCCGAACTTCTGAAAGACATGGCGTGTAAAGGACGAGCAGTCGAAGCGCTTGGTCTCTTCATAGGGTCCGGCGCCGAAATCGTAAGGTACCCCAAGAAACTTTTTGGCATAGGAGACCAACTCGCCTGTGTCCACATTCGATACACTCTGAATCCGCAGCGGCTTCGGAGCTTCTGCCTTGGCGGAATCCTCTGTGCTCTCCCTGTCGGAAGGAGTCGCGATATTAATCTCGCCAGTAACGGGATTCCAGCCGACCTCAGTCTGTAGCAGCTTGGACAAGGCGGTAGGGGTGATATAGATTTGACCTTCACGGCGGACGGGGACATCGGGAAGGGTGATTTTCTGGCCCAATGAGAACACCTGGCTGGAATCCGGCCGCAGCATATACATGACATCACTATAGCCGAGCTTGGTATAGCCGCCGCTTGCCGTGTCATCCTTCATCCGGAAGCCGATGGAGGCGACAGCCGGTTTGAGCGGAATCCAGTACTTGCCTTCCTTGTCGGTAAAAGAATTCTTCTCATAGTAGCTGCCCGCAAAAGTTCCGGTTGGGGTCAGCGAGTTAACCTTGGGAGTGCTGTCCTTGCTGGTGTAGCTGCAGGCGGTTGTTCCCGTAATGGCGGTAACCAGGATAGCGGAGGACAATAACATTTTGCTTGTACGCAGATTGATTATTGGCATTGGGCACGCTCCATTTTCAACTTTAAGGTAAGTTTGTGCAGGACCGCTTTTTTTATGTGCTGCAGGCTTTAGCAAACAATGTCAAGATAAACTGCAGATTGTTGAAGCGGGTGAACATTCATTGTGCGTATTTTGTAAAATATGGCCCCCACTTAAATGATTGACGGGAAATCAACCTACATATAATATATGTTTAATAGATTCGGGGAGCGGATGGGGACAGGGTGCAGGCCTTCGCTTTAATGCTTTTAAAGATGAAAGCGATAATGCTGGACCGCTAGCCCAGGTTCTCGCGCTGAACCCGTACAAGAAGAGGGGTTATCTCATGAAGACAAAGAAGATTTGGATGGGGCTTAGTATGGCGTTGATGCTCGTTGCTGCCGGTTGCGGGAACAATAATGCTCCAGTGAAAAATAACGCGGGCACCGGAAATGCTCCGGCCGCAGCAACGGAAGCTCCAG
The DNA here is from genome assembly GCF_038593195.1 of Paenibacillus sp. FSL H7-0350. Lineage (NCBI taxonomy): Bacteria > Bacillati > Bacillota > Bacilli > Caryophanales > Paenibacillaceae > Paenibacillus > Paenibacillus sp. FSL H7-0350. The sequence continues at coordinate 218,315 of NZ_CP151972.1, forward strand.
CCTCGGGTGCAGGCTCAGGCGATGCCAAGTCCTACAAGATTGCTATCTCGCAATATGTTGAGCATCCGTCTCTGGACGCCACCCGCGAGGGATTCCTGGCTGCGCTGAAGGATGCAGGGATTGTCGAAGGGGAGAACCTGAAGGTGGATCTTCAGAACGCCCAGGCTGATCAGGCCAACAACCTGTCCATTGCCCAGAAGATTGCCGGCGACAAGAACGATCTGGTGCTGGGGATTGCGACACCTTCAGCTCAGGCAGTTGTTCAAAAAGTGAAGGACACTCCGATTCTATTCGCTGCGGTAACCGACCCTCTCGATGCCAAGATTGTCAGTGATCTGGAGCATCCCGGAGGTAATGTGTCCGGCGCATCGGATACCAATCCGGAGTCGATTACCCGCCTGATGAACTTCATTGCCACGCAATTTCCCAAGGTGAAGAAGCTGGGCCTGGTCATTAATGAAGGAGAGCCGAATGCTGTAGTTATGGCGGATATCGCCAAAGGTGAGCTGGACAAGCACGGGATTGAGCTGGTGAAGGCGGCGATTACCAATACTTCGGAAGTGAAGCAGGCTGCAGAATCGCTTGTAGGGCGTGTAGATGCGCTGTACATTACGCTTGATAACTCCGTTGTCAGCGGCGTAGACTCGATTATCCAGACGGCTAATGACAACAAGCTTCCGTTCTTCTCGGCAGACCGTGATACGGTGGAGAAGGGTGCTTTTGCTACAGTAGGCTTCAAATACTATGATCATGGCTATCAGGTCGGCCAAATGGCGGTAGAAGTGCTTAAGAACGGAAAGAGTCCCGGTGATATGAAGGTGACGATGCAGGAGAAGCTGGACTTGGTCCTTAACCTCAAGGCAGCGGCAGCACAGGGAATTGAAGTGACCGATGCCATGAAGGCTGAAGTGGCTGACCCGGGCAATAATATTATTCAATAACCTATAGAGTTCATAAACAGGGCGCGTCCGAGGGTGGGCGCCCTTTGCCGCTTGAGGGAGGAAGTCAGCAATGTATAATTCATTAATCGGGGCTCTGGAAATGGGCCTGCTCTACGCATTCATGGCACTTGGGGTGTATATTACCTTCCGTATTCTGGATTTTCCCGATCTGACGGTGGATGGAAGCTTTACAACCGGCGGCGCGATTGCTGCAGTGATGATCAGTAGCGGTTACTCTCCATTACTGGCGACTCTGTGTGCACTGCTCGGCGGAATGGCGGCAGGAATGTGTACCGGTCTGCTCCATACCAAAGGTAAAATCAACGGCCTGTTATCAGGGATTCTGATGATGATAGCCCTGTATTCGATCAATCTGCGGATTCTGGTGAAGCCGAATGTCTCCGTGATGGGGGAGGATACGTTATTCAGCTCCATTAATCCTCTGCTGGTTATGCCTTTTATCGTCGTGCTGGTCAAAATCCTGATGGATCTGTTCTTGCGCACTGATCTGGGGCTGGCCCTGCGGGCCACCGGCGATAACTCGCGGATGATCCGCAGCTTCGGAGTGAACACTGATACAACAACCATTATGGGAATCAGCCTGTCGAACGGGCTGGTGGCGCTCTCGGGCGCATTGATCGCCCAGTATTCTTCCTTCGCCGATGCTTCAATGGGGATAGGGATGATTGTCATCGGGCTTGCATCGGTGATTATCGGGGAAGCGCTCTTCGGTGCGAAGAACGTCTTCCGGGCGACACTGGCTGTATTGCTTGGCTCAATCGTGTACCGGATCGTCGTCGCTCTGGCACTCCGGGTATCTTGGCTTAAGGCTTCCGACCTCAAGCTGATCACCGCAATTATCGTTATTATTGCGCTCGTCTTCCCGTCGGTTCAGCGGTATGTGAAGCAGAAGAGCACGGCCCGCAGACGGACCGCAGAGCTTGCTGAGCTGGCTCAGCGCAGTAAGCAGAGAGGAGGGGCCGCTAATGTTGAAGCTTGATAATGTATGTAAGCTGTTCAACCCCGGCTCACCGGATGAGAAGGTCGCGCTGCTGGGAATTGATCTTGAACTGAACGCCGGGGATTTCGTAACGATTATCGGCAGTAACGGTGCCGGCAAATCTACGCTGATGAATATTATCTCAGGCGTGATGAAGCCCGATCTGGGGGAAGCGCGTATTGAGGGCAGCTCGATCAGCCATCTGGCGGAATACCAGCGCGCACGCTGGATCGGCCGGGTCTTCCAGGACCCGATGGCCGGGACTGCTCCGCATATGACGATTGAGGAGAACCTGGCTATGGCCTACAAGCGGGGCAAGCCCCGCGGGCTGTCCTTGGGTGTCAACGCGCAGAGACGTACGCTGTTCCGCGAACAGCTCAGCCGCCTGGGCATCGGCCTCGAGGACCGGCTCCGGGCCAAGGTGGGGCTGCTCTCGGGAGGCGAGCGTCAGGCGCTGAGCCTGCTGATGGCAACCTTCACCCAGCCGCAGATTCTGCTGCTGGATGAGCATACAGCCGCGCTTGACCCATCGCGCGCGGAGCTAATCACCACCCTTACGGAATCCATTGTCCGTGAGATGAAGCTGACTACGCTGATGGTTACCCATAACATGGATCAGGCGATCCGGCTGGGCAACCGGCTTATCATGATGGATAAAGGGTCGATCATCCTCGATTTCGATGAGACACGCAAGAAGGATCTGACGGTAGAGCGTCTGCTTGGCGAATTCGAAGCGATCAGCGGCCATAAGCTGGCTGACGACCGGATGATGCTGGGCTGATTTTGGATCATTATTCTTTAGCGTTAAGGCTTGATCTGACGCCGGTTCAACCGGTACGGGTCAAGCTTTTTTGAAATATAAAAATTTATATGTTTCACGCTATAACTTATCCTTCTATTTCTCACTGAAACGGTACCGTCCTTTAAAAGGACGGCGCAGCCGTTTCCGTTTGCCATTTCAGGCGCTATGTTCCGATTCACTTCCGGGTATGAGAGGTAAAGTTAAGGGAAAGAACATAACTTGAACATCAAACACCAATGGAGGCGACTGCACATATGACTGCGAAGAAACTGGAAGGCAAGGTAGCGATTGTTACAGGAGGCGGCTCGGGTATCGGCCGGGCATCTGTGCTGGAGTTCGCCAGAAGCGGAGCCAAGGTGGCACTTCTGGACCGGACGGTGGAGAATGCGGAGAAGGTGGCCGCTCAGATCAAGCAGGAGGGCGGAGAAGCCGCAGTGTTTGAATGCGACATTGCTGATCCGCAGCAGGTGGAGCATGCCGTGAACCAGGTAGTGGAGAAGTGGGGACAGCTGGATGTGGTCTTCGCCAATGCCGGGATCAACGGCGCCATGACACCGATTGAGACGATGGACATCGAGTCCTGGGACCAGACGATTCAGATTAATCTGCGGGGCACCTTCGCCACCGTCAAATATGCGATTCCCCATCTCAAGGAGAAGGGCGGCAGCATTCTGATCAACAGCTCGATTAACGGCAACCGGGTATTCTCCAATGTCGGGTTCTCTGCATATAGTACAACCAAGGCGGGGCAGGTGGCTTTTATGAAGATGGCTGCGCTTGAGCTGGCCCAGTACAAGATTCGTGTAAACGCTATCTGTCCGGGAGCCATTACCACGAATATAGATGATAATACCTATCCTTCGGATGATCTTAAGGAAGTGCAGATTGAAGTGGAGTTCCCGGATGGCGGGCAGCCGCTGGAGAAAGGGCCGGGGCGACCAGATCAGGTGGCCAAGCTTGCGTTGTTCCTGGCTTCTGAGGATTCTGATCATATCACCGGTACGGAAATCTACTGTGACGGAGCAGAATCGCTTCTGCACGGCTAATCCTTCTATAAGTCACTCATCGCTCATATGATGGGATAAGTGAGGTCTTCTCTGAAGCGGACGATGTTCCTTGCCGGGGCCTCAGGCAGTACTGCCTGAAGCTCCCGGTTAGCGGGGATAGGCGTCCGTTTCTTTTTTTGAACAGGGGGCAGAAAATTTCAGTAAAGATTGCAGCGTATTTCAGGTATACTGATTCTATGTGCCATGACGGGCGAGAAAGGAGGAAAATAAATTATGAATATGGACCTGCTGCATACAGAATCAATCATTAAGCTGCTGGTGGCCATGCTGTTCGGGCTGTTCATCGGCATTGACCGCCAATTGAAACAGAAACCGCTGGGAATTCGGACCAGTATGGTCATCAGTATCGCCAGCTGTCTGGTTACCCTGGTATCTATTCACGCGTATGACAAATTCGGTGGACCTGAGCATCCGAGCATGGACCCGATGCGTCTGGCGGCGCAGATCGTCAGCGGCATCGGTTTTTTGGGGGCGGGTGTCATTCTGCGCAGAGGCGGAGATGCCATCTCCGGGCTGACCTCGGCGGCGCTGATCTGGACGGCTTCCGGCATCGGGATTGCGGTCGGCGCGGGCTTTTTTGTAGAGGCAGGTTATGCGGTGGTTCTGCTTATGTTCGCAGTCAATGCTGTGCCTCATCTGATTAAGGCCATCGGACCTGAGGTGCTGAACAAGCACGAGATCTCCATCAAAATCATTATGGAACCCAACTATATCCTGACGGATGTCATCCAGAAGATTGAGCAGCGGAATGTCATGACCGACCAGCGCAAAACGCGCAAAACCGGCCGGACCATCCGGCGGATGAAGATCAAGGATCTCGATGATGGCAGGCAAATGATCGATATGGTCGTCTCTGCGCCAGACAAGGATTATGCTACGGAAATCTATTATGATGTCAAAAAAATCGAGCATGTCATGAGTGTCGAAGTGGAGCAGCTGTAAAAATGGCATGTCTCCATTCCGGCAGATGTGGTACTCTATCTATGAGAGAGTCATTTTGAACATATGGAAGGGGATTAATGTAATGACATCGATTACAGCATTTGAAGGACACTATGAGGGCGAAGCTGCTGTCTGGCTGAAGGCTGGCCGTTATGAAGCGGCTATTCTGCCGGGCATCGGCGGGAATCTGATCTGCTTCCGTGATACTGAGAGCGGTTACCGTTTCCTGCATGAGCCGGGCGCGGAGGAGATGGAAGCATTCAAGGCGAACCCGGGCATTCACGGCATTCCTGTGCTATTTCCGCCTAACCGCTATGAGGATGGAGAGTTCCCTTGGAACGGACAGACCTACCACCTGCCAGTCAATGAAGCTAAGACCGGCAATCATCTGCACGGCTTCCTACATACAGCTGCATGGGAGGTAGAGGAATTCGGCACCGGCAAAAGTGAAAGCTTCGTCACTGTAGCTATTAAGGTGGATGAGAATCATCCGTCCTATCAGTACCTGCCGTTCAAATACACGGTCAAGCTGCGCTACTCGCTCGGTGAAAGCGGCCTGTCCCAGCAGCTGCTGGTCCACAATGACGGCGATGTGCTGATGCCTTGCCTGCTGGCGTTCCATACGGCTATTAATGCTCCATTCGCACCAGGCAGCAGCGCGCAGGATTACCGTGTTAAGCTGACGATTGGCGAACGTTGGGAGCTTAATGAGCGGATGCTGCCAACCGGTAAATTCCAGGAGCTGACGGCCGATGAGGTGGCTCTGCGCGGCGAAGGATTGTATCCGTTCTACGCGTCGATGGACAACCACTATACTGCAGCCGCCCAGAATGGACGGAACCGGATGGAGCTTACCGACAGTAAGGCTGGAGTTACGCTGGTGTATGATGTGGGCACCTCGTATAAGCAATGGATGATCTGGAACAACGGCGCGACCGAAGGCTTCTTCTGCCCTGAACCGCAGATCAACCTGGTGAATGCGCCGAAGGTGGATCTGCCTGCTGATGACATCGGTTTGTTCGGGCTGGAGCCTGGGGAATATTGGGAGGAGAGCAGCCGGATATACGTGAAGTAGGGGGAGACAAACTGAACTTCAGTTCGTAACCTTAGGCAAAGGCGTCATTCCGGAGAATATTTGGACTTCCGGCCGCTGTTGTCCCCAGATTTCTTGATTTATACCGCTTAGAGCGGTAGAAATCCGGTGACAAAGGCGGACGCTACCGCTCCTACAGTTCCAAAATTCCCCTCCAATCCTTGGCCTAATTATTAATTATCCTTTCAGTCTATCCTGCTGGGATGAGAATAGAAAAGATAAGAGAGCAGCGTCTGAAATTTGGATGCTGCTCTCTTTTTGCTGGGAGTAACTGGCTGTAGGCTCATTGCCTTATTGAGTGCTTTCAGAAGCGGAGACAGTTGGAAAAAATCCACTTGCTGATGGGCGGAAGAAGGCTGGTCGAGAAGCAGTTGGAAAAATAGCATTTGTTGAACCAGATTTCCTTCAAAAGAGCCCTAATCCGCTTGTATAGATGTAGTTATTCCAATTGCTTCAGCAAAATCGGTAGAATCCGGAGTATTAAACTACGTTTTTCAACTTGTTATCCTTCGGCTACTTCGCCGATAGCTTTTTTTTGAAGAGGGGGGGTATCCAGCAAGCGCACGTTTCCTCCCCAAATCCTAGTGGAACAGGAGAAAAATAGAGGGTGTGCCCAATTGGATGCTAAATTTTAAGGCGGTTTTAAGCTAAAAGGCGTATACTACTCCTTTAACAGTTAGGAGTGAATGAACTTGTCACGGTTATTGCCATCGAAGCGTTTGTCGTATTTATTGATTATTTTGCTGGCTATAGGGTTTGGGCTGAATTTGTTTTTGCAGACTGCCTCTTTTCGGATGGATGTGCTTCATACGCTAAAGTGGGTTGGCGCTTATCCTTGGCTGTATTGTACTGGAAGTCTGTTTATTTTCTTCATCCTGCTCTTAAGCTCAGTGATTGTGCCGAACGCGTATGCGGGACCGGCAGTGGTCTCGGCGCTGTTCGTTCTGCTTGGGATTGCCAGTGATCAGAAGCTGGCTACGAGAGGCGAACCACTGTTTCCGTGGGATCTGATGCTGCTGAAGAATGCCGGTGAGATGAGTAAAATCACCAGCGGGATGATCTCTCCGCTTGCTATAGGGGCCGCTGTTCTGCTGGTTGCCGGTCTGGTCCTTGTGATTATTAAGCTGCCGAAGAACCGGATCAGACTGTCCTTGCGCGTGACGCTGGCGGGGATCTCTGTAGGGCTCAGCGCATGGTTTCTTGTGCTGGTTACCGGTCAATCTCCTGTTGTTGCAGCGATGAGCTATCAGAACATCTTCTGGAATCAGAAGGTGAATTATACCCAGAACGGGTTCGTATATGCCTTCGCCGGGAATCTGCGGCAGAGCCTGATGGACAAGCCGGAGGGCTACAGCCGTGAAGCGGTTGAAGCGGTGGCTGCTAAGTATTCGGCATTGCCCGATGTGCAGGTGCAGGCCGCGCCGGAGGAGCAGCCGAACATTATGTTTATGATGAATGAGGCGTTCTTTGACCCTACGCGCCTGCCTGGGTATACATTAAGCGAGGATCCGCTGAAGTTCATCCATGCGGTGGCGGGCCAGACGCCGTCCGGTTATTTGCTCTCCCCGGAATTCGGAGGCAATACGGCTAATGTGGAGTTCGAGGCCCTGACCGGGCTTTCGATGTATTTTCTGGGGGATGGAACCATTCCTTATCAACAGCGCATCGTCAAAATGTCCTCCCTGCCGTCGATCGTCAGTATTCTGAAGGACAGAGGGTATGAGGCACTGGCGCTGCACCCGTTCGATGAGACCTTCTATAACCGGAACCGTGTGTATCCGGTGCTGGGCTTCGACCGCTTCACGAGTGAGAAGGATCTGCCGGACGCTGACCGCCTGACTCCAGGGGGGTATGTCTCGGATAAAGCGGCTGTACAGGAGGCAGTCCGGCAGCTTCAAGCGGCTTCGGGCCCGGCATTCCTGCATCTGGTGACGATGCAGAATCATTTTCCATTCACCAAAGGCCTGAACGGACCGAACACGATCACCGTCCAAGGAGGCCTGCCGGAGCAGAAGGATGAGCTGGAGACTTATATACAGGACACCAAGTTGACAGACGAGGCCATGGCTTATCTCCAGCAGGAGCTGCTGAAGATAAAGCGTCCGACCCTTGCGGTGTTCTGGGGAGATCATCTGCCTGCGCTCAGCGCCGGGATCTATACCGCAGCAGGCTGGGATCAGGAGCCAAGGCTGAAGCATGAGACGAAGCTGTTGGTGCTCGCTAACTTTGAGATCGGGAAGGAGCCGCTCGGGACGCTTAGCCCGGCCTTCCTCGGCCCTGCAGTCTTCCGGTTATCCGGGCAGACGCTGCCAGCCTTCTACAAGCTACTGGAGCAGGTACGGGCGGAAATTCCCGGACTCAGCAAAAAGGTGCTGATCGGGCCGGGCGATACCGGAATCCTGAAGGAGTTAACCCCGGAGCAGCAGGCGCTGCTGAATGACTACCGTCTAGTTGAATATGACCTGCTGGAAGGGGAGAAGTACGCGGAGTCTCTGATGTTCTGAGCACTCCGTCAGGGCTTAGCGCAGCCCCACATCATGGAAGCGGTTCTCGATCGGCTCCCGCAGCAGCAGACGGATGGACTGGATCGCTGCGGTCTCTATACGCTTGGCTTCCCGGAGGAGCGGCAGCAGGCTCTCAGCATCAATGGAACATGGTGCCTCTGGTGCTTGCACGAGCCTCTCGTTAAGAGTGTCTGTAATTTCATTATAGACAGCGGCTAGAGCCGTATAATGTTCGGCAATCCCCTCGAGCTCGGGCCAGTACAGGCTGGCTTCCCTGGCGTAGGCAGCCGTATCCTGTTTCATACCAGCATAGAAGACCAGCGTCTCATAGGCTCCGGCAGCATCATAGCTCTTATCCGCTAAGGCTACCAGCACAGCGTCATAGGCCTTGAGGCCGCAGGCATATTGCGATTCCGGCAGCATCAGATCATGGACCTCTGCCTTGTACACCGCTTGAATGAAGGACTCTCTGATTACCTGAAGAGTATCTTTTTGGACCTGACCTTCATAGATCTGGCCGTACCAATATGGTGACTCATTTCTTCCGAGTTGATCATAAGGCAGCTCCAGCTCAGCGGCAGCATCACTCTCCTTGTAATAGAAGAGCTGCCGCTCATCATCATAGCGGGTAATCACTACGAAACGGTCTTTCCAGCAGACCACCCCGGTGCCCTGCTCAAGGGATTGGCGGATTGCCGCAATAGCCTGCTTCTGATAGAGAGGGAAGGTGGGGCTGAAGTTAAAGCCTGCACCCTGACTGGCGATAATGCCGATCAGATCAGCTGCTACGAAATGTTCAGCTGCCCAGTTATAAGCCGTAGCAGAATCCGGGTGAAGCTGCCTGTGCACCGACAGGCGGAAGCATAAGGCCGTCATTCCGGCCAGCATGGGCTTCGACAACGTGAACCAGCCTTTAGCCGACAGGACCTGATGCATGGCATCCGCAAAAGAAGATGCGAGCGGCACACGCGGTTGATCCGCAGTGGCTGAAACGTGCTTGTTATAATGGTCATTCATCGTGCGGTATGCGCCCCCCATCTTGGCAGTGTGGACCGCTTACGGTCCGGGTACTGTCCGGAGATTATTTTGACCCGCCCCATGGCCTGCTCCTCAAGCTCCAATGCCCTCTCCAAAGCAGCACAGAGGGACGGAAGCTGTTCCTCATTCAGCACCTTGCCGCTGTTGTTCTCAGAGATTGCAGCCGTGAGCGGCCCCCTCAGTCCTTCCACCAGCTCAGCATACAAGTGCTGAACCTCCTCCAGCCCCGGCAATACAGACTGAACCTCCCGCAGATAAGCGGAGATTTCGATCCTTGATGTCAGGTAGGATTCCAGGATGTAGACAGCGCCGTAGCTGTCGAATCCGCCCTGCTGAAGCGCCCGGATCAGGAAGCTGTAGGCCAGGCGGCCTGAGCCGAGGCTTACGTCAGGAAGTGTTTTGTGAGGAGTCTCCCAATCCTCCAGCGCAAGGCGAAGCGATTCGAGCACAGTATCCTGCAGCGGAATCTTCACCCGCTCTCCAACATACGTACAGTCCCAGAAGGGTGTGAAGTTAAGGCCGAAGTTATCATATAACACATATTGTGTCTCGCCGGACCAGCCATCCTGTACATAGAACACGCGGTCATCCTCATCATAACCATGAATCACTCCGAATTCCGGTATCCAGTAGATGCAGGCCAGGCCGCGGTCGAGACTCAGCTTGACACCGTCAATAGCGATGCGCTGATACTCCCCGAACGAATCATGTCTGGTTCGCCCGCCGTCATCCAGCAAGAAGATCCCGAGGTTATCGACAGCCCGGCGATGCTCTGTGCCCCACTGTCCGTAAGCTGTAACAGACATGGGGAGGAGCTTCTCGTGCACGGTGAATTTGAAGGCCATGCCGCTTAGCCCGGAGAGCATGAATTTTGGACCCTCGAATAAACCGGCGGCAGTGGTTACGGCATAGAGCGCATCGGTAAAAGATTTCGATTCACGCTTCATCTGAACGTCAAGAATTACGCCTGATCGTTTGCTCACTGTTCATTCTCCTATTCATCCAGCCGTTTCAGCGTTGCCTCACATATACTGCGAAGCTTGTCCTTAAGCCATTTGGGGGACAGGAGGGCATTCCACTCCGCCTGGAGCAACTGAGTAATAAACGCGCTGGTATCATAAAAATCAACCTCATAGACCTCATCAGCGGCGGCGTGGAGCCTGTAACCGCCCCATGAGCTATCCTGAGGTATTCCGTTCATACGGATTCTCGCCGTGAAAGGCTTCAAGGGTCTGGTCTGCTCTGCCGTTGCCGCCGGGCCGTCCTCCACGGGGATGAAGACCCTGCCGGTCAGCGTTAGCTGGCGGATGCCAGACAGGCTGAAGTACTCGTTTCGCCCGTCTCCCTCCACAGCGGCCACCAGATAATCTTCCTCTACCCGCCGGCTTAGCTGCTGGGGGCAGAGATATAGCTCCTGCGGAGTGTCCTGTCCATTCCTGTAAAGAACATGGACCACCCTGCGGGCCAGGATCGCCTGCTCCAGCATCTCTATCATCTGTATGCGCTGGGCATTCACTTCAAAGACTGGCAGCTTAAGCTCTCTATCTGTAAGCGGCTGCTCGGTGAACCGCTCCAGCAGACTCCCGACCTTGCGGATACTCTGGGCATTCTCATAATCATAGTGACTATACCGGTAAGCCAGATATTTAAGCACCCGCTGCTCCTCGTCCGTAATGTACAGATGAGGCAGCACGAAGCTGTTGTTCTGATATATATATCCGCGCTGCTTCGCCACATACTGGAGCGGAGCCCGCAGGGATTCTGTCAGGTATTCAATATCCCGCTGCGCCTGGCGCCTCGAGATCTCGAACTGTTCCGCCAGCTTACTGCTGTTCGGATAAGCAAGCTGGCGGATCTGCTGGTCAAACCACTGAATCCGGTGAATATGGCTCATACTACGGCTCCGCTCCTTTCTGTAAGCCTCCAGTATAGCTGGTGATGACGCATTAGACCAGAGGTGAGCATTCCCCGTCAAGAAACAAGGATGCTGCCCGGCATCCATGCGCGAAGCATGAAGCAGGGGGCATCCTTGCGTCAGTTTACCGGTTTGCTGCGTCCACTCTAACCTGCGCGGCTTTGTCACAGCGCTTGCAGACCTTCAGGGCGGTGCCGTCGGATTTTATTTTGGTGTAGAGCAGCTTGATTCGGGTGGTTCCGCAGACCGGACAGGTGCCGCGTCCGCGGGAAGGAAGGGTCCAGAGTACCCGTCCGCGTTTGGTTTTTGACATTCTTGTAATCCTCGTTTCATTGAATTGATGGTACCTGTACAGTATAAAATAGCTGGTACGACATAAAATGTCGCAGCAGATATTGAGTTTTTAACTATAGGCCCTGTAACGTAATTGACGGAACGGCTGCCAAGCCAGTAGACTAGATTGGACATAGATGGAAGAACCTGGGGCCCTTGTGCCTTCGGCATTCATTTTTATGAAAGGGGTTACATATGTGAAAAAGCTTTGGCTCGTCTACGTGCTGCTAATCGGCATCTTCGTGCTCTACGTGCTGAATTACAAGCAGCAGGGGAATACGGCAGATCCGTGGGAGACTACCGGACTGCGCGGCAATATTGAGGACAAATACGTGATGGTTACGTTCCAGATCGGTATTGATTACTGGAAAAGCGTGCTGAAGGGCTTCGAGGACGCCGCAGAGGAGCTTAATGTATCCGTCGAGTATCACGGCTCCACCCAGCACAACGCGAATGAACAGATGACGGTGCTGGAGCAGACCATCGCCAAGAAGCCGGCGGGAATTGCCATCTCGGCCGTGAATTCCAAGCTGCTTACTGCGACGATTAACAAGGCTGTGGAGAGCGGCATTCCAGTGGTGCTGTTTGATTCGGGCGCTGAGGGCAGCAAGGCGTATTCCTTCCTGGGAACGGACAATTATAATGCCGGAACGAAGGCGGCGGATAAGATGGCCGAACTGACCGGAGGCAAGGGCGAGGTCGCCATTATCACCACACCGGATCAGCATAATCATCAGGAGCGGACGGACGGCTTCACGGATACAATCCGCAGCAAGTACCCGCAGATGAAGCTGGTGGCGGTCAAGGATGGGCGGGGAGATCAGGTGGCGTCCAGGGAGGCTGCCGAGCAGCTGCTGGCGCGGTATCCGCAGCTGGCCGGGATTTTTGCCACGGAAAGTAATGGCGGTATCGGGGTTGCGGAAGCCGTGGAAGCTGCTCCAGGCAGCGGACCGGTCCCGCAGATTATCAGCTTCGATACGGATAAAGGCACACTCGATCTGGTGAAAGAAGGCAAGATTGCCGCAACCATGGCCCAGGGCACCTGGAATATGGGGTATTGGTCGCTGACCGAGCTGTTCCATCTGCACCGCGATTTGGAAGCCGATCCTGAAGCTTATGCCAATAACAAGCCCCTGCCTGTCCCCGATTCTGTAGATACCGGAATCGATGTGGTCACACGGCAGAATGTGGACAATTATTATGCCAAATAGGCGGCAGAGGGGGAGCCTGTGATGCGCAAGACCGGCGTGACGATGGAGAAGCTGAAGCTGAATAATATGCCGATCCGCTATAAGCTGATTATTCACTTCCTGCTGATTAGCATCCTGCCTTCCATTGGACTTGGGCTGTTGATTGGCTGGACGGTGGACCGGATCGTAGAGGAGCAGAGCACTGAGAACACGATGCAGCTCATCCGCAAGGTGAATACGGCCATTGAGAGTGACGTAGAGAATTTGCAGAAAATTACATACCTGATCTCATTCGATCCGGGCGTCCAGAAGTTCCTGAAGGGAGAGCCGCCGGTTCCGGCACAGCCAGACCCCGCAGCAGGTAACGGGGAATCGGCGGAATACAATATCCGCAAATTTCTGCAGGGCTTCACCACGCTCAGCTCCGAGATAGCCGGCATTATGCTGGTCAACCGTGAAGGCGGTTTCATCAGCAATGAGATGTATACCCGTTCCGGTACCCGGCTGACGGAGGAGAGCTGGTACAAGCAGGCGGTAGAGAATAAGGGGATCTTCCTGATTGTCGGGCATCCGTATGGCCGTGCGGTCAGGTCCCATGTGGACTATAAGGAGAGCGAGGTAGTCTCTGCTGTTCGGGCCATTGTGAATCCAGAGACGCAGGTGGTGCAGGGCGTGGTGCTGGTGGATCTGAAGCTGCGGGTGATCGCGGAGACGGCCAGAGATGTCACGCTCGGCAAAACCGGATATCTGACGGTGGTGGATAATCGCGGAGAGATGATTTATGCGCCGCAGCACCCTTTAATGCGTACCATCCCGGCAGGTTTGTTCACCGAGTCCTCGGGCATTACCTCGGAGACCGTAGACGGCCGCAAGCTTCAGCTGATCTACCGGACCTCGCCGTTTACCGGCTGGACCACGATGGGCGTGTTCCCGATGGATGAGTCGGCTTATGGAATCCGCGAGATTACGTTCAATGTTGTCACCTTTGTATTTGTGGTCTGTATGCTGGGCATGACCGCCTCATTCTATCTGGCCTATTCGATCTCCCGTCCTATCGGCCAACTGGCCTCCTTCATGAGCAAGGCACAGTCCGGCGATCTGACGATCCGCTACTGGGGCAGCCGTTCCGATGAGATCGGGCTGCTCGGCCGCAGCTTCAATACGATGCTGGCCCAGATTGGCCGGCTGTTATCTCTGACCGAGCTTCAGGCGCGGCAAAAGCGTGAGGCGGAGCTGCGCAGTCTTCAGGCGCATATCAAGCCGCATTTTCTGTACAATACGCTGGATACGATTCACTGGATGGCCCGCAGCAAGGGGGCGGAGGATATCGCCGAGGTGGTCCAGTCCCTCTCCAGGCTGTTCCGGCTGGGCTTAAGCAAAGGGAGCGATATCATACCGCTCTCCGATGAACTGGAGCATATCGTCAGCTATCTGAAAATTCAGCATGTCCGTTACAGCACCAAGCTGACCTATTCCATTGAAGTGGAGCCGCACTTACAGGAGCTGTATGTGCTTAAGCTGCTGCTGCAGCCGATGGTGGAGAACGCGATCTATCACGGCATTAAGGAGCGGCGCGGCCCCGGACTCCTCTCCATTGCAGTCGTGGAACGGGACAACGACCTGTATCTTACCGTACGCGATGACGGTGCAGGGATGTCTGCGGATAAGTTGAAGGAGCTCAGGCGGCGGCTCGAAGCGGTAGGTACAGAAGAATTGGAGCGCACGGAGACGGACATGGCTGGAACAGGCAGCGCAGGAAGCGGCTATGGCATATTGAATGTGCAGGCGCGGATCCGGCTGACCTACGGAGAGCCGTACGGTATCCAGATTGAGAGCGGACCGGGACAGGGGACGCTTGTAACCGTACGTCACCCGGTTGTTCGTGAGAGTTACCCTGAGAAGTACTAGGACAGAGGAGGAGAATACGCAGATGATAGACAAATGGAAAGTAATCATTGCCGATGATGAACGCATTATCCGGGAGGGCATCCGGCAATGCGTGGACTGGGATAGCCTCGGTCTGGAGGTGGCCGCAGAGGCAGAAGACGGGGAAGAGGCGTTGGAGCTGGCCGTGGAGCATACAATACATATCGCCCTGGTCGATCTGAACATGCCGATTATGCACGGCATGGAGCTGATGAAGCGGCTGCGGGAAGCGCTGCCCGGCTGCAAGATTATTGTGATCACCGGCCACGATGAATTCGCGTATGCACAGGAGTCGATCCGGCTGCAGGTGAATGATTATATTCTCAAGCCTGCGGAGCCGAAGCAATTGATGCAGGTGCTGCGGGGCGTACGAGATGAGCTGGAGTCCGAGCGGCAGCAGAGCCAGCATCTGGAGCAGGCCTCCCGGCAGCTGATGAAGAACTTCCCGCTGCTGCGCGAGCGCTTCTGCCAGGAATGGCTGGACGGCAATCTGAGCCAGGCGGAGATCAGGGAGCAGCTGCAGTTCCTCAAGCTTCCTCCGCAGCGGCCGGAGCTGATCGGCATCATCCGCTGGAGGTGGGAGGGCCAGCATCCGGCGATGAAGGAGAAGGAGCGGCAGCTCTTTTTGTTCGCCATCGAGAATATCGCCGCCGAGCTGTTGGACCCGTATCCCAAGGTGATGTTCCGGGATGCCGCCGGACTGATCGTTATCCTGCTCTGGGATGCCGCCGGTGAGCGCATCCTGGCAGGAGTGGAGGCAGCTGTGCGCCGCCATCTCAAAATCGCCGTTGAAGTCGGCACCCGGCTGATCCAGGGAGAGATTACAGAGCTGGCCGCCGCCTACCGGAGCTGCCGGGTGGCGCTGGTCAAGGAGCAGCCGCTGTCCCCGCTCGTCCGCCGGGCCAAGCAGCATATCCAGGAGCACTACAGCGAATACGGGCTTACCCTGGAGGCAACAGCAGGCTTGCTTCAAGCATCCCCGGTCTATCTGAGCCGCTTGTTCAAGCAGGAGCTGGGCGAATCCTTCGGCACGTATTTGACCCAGACCCGTATCCGCCGGGCCGCCCAGCTTCTGCATTCAACCGAGCTCAGTATTAGCGAGGTGGCGGAGCAGTCGGGCTATGAGACCCAGCATTATTTCAGCACCGCCTTTAAGAAGCAGACCGGAGTGGCACCGCTGCAGTTCCGTAAAGGGGTGCAGGCTGAAGTACGCGGTGAGAGTAAGGGAGATTAGCAATCGGAATTATATTATAGCTACTATAACTACCTCCAAAGCTATAATAATTGTTTGTGAAGCGCCTGTGGTCAATCGGCTACAGGCGTTTTTTCGTCGTATGTGAAACTATGATCGCTTCGCTTCCTTAATTCGACTTTCCAGAGGCTAGTCAAAGGTTAATGGGGTTAGATACACATAAGTTATATTTTCACAAAAATAGTAGCCTCAGTGTAAATACGGCACCTGCTCCCGGTTGCTATACTCGATTTGTCACACGGGAACACCTGTGGAAGACATCAGAATAGTTCAGGGGGTAGTGCAGGAATGAAAAGATATTCAATGATCACGCTTCTGCTAACACTGGTACTCATCTTGTCTGCATGCGGTAACAGCGGTAATTCATCCAGCAGTGCCGGCAGCTCTTCCGGCGGCGGGGATACATCCAAGGGCAAGGTGGGCATTGCGATGCCAACCAAATCTTCGGAGCGCTGGGTGAATGACGGCAACAACATGGTCAAGGAGTTCGAGAAGCTGGGCTACGGCACGGATCTGCAATATGCGGAGGATGTTGTCGAGAATCAGGTGTCGCAGATTGAGAACATGATCACCAAAGGCGTGAACGCAATTGTAATCGCTTCAATTGACGGCGAGGCGCTGACGGATGTGCTGCAGAAGGCGCATGACGCCAACGTTAAGGTCATCGCTTATGACCGTCTGATCAAAAAAAGTGAATTTGTAGACTACTATGCGACTTTCGATAATTTCAAGGTGGGCGTGCTGCAAGGCTCCTACATTGAGGAGAAGCTTGGCCTGAAGGACGGTAAGGGCCCTTTCAACATCGAGCTGTTCGGCGGATCGCCGGATGACAACAATGCCTACTTCTTCTTCGATGGCGCCATGTCGATTCTGAAGCCGTACATCGATTCCGGCAAGCTGGTGGTCCGCAGCAAGCAGCTTACGATGGATAAGGTAGCTACGCTGCGCTGGGACGGCGCTGCCGCCCAGTCACGGATGGATAACCTGCTGAGCGCGAACTATGCAAGCGATAATCTGGACGCCGTCTTGTCTCCATACGATGGTATCAGCATCGGTATCCTGTCTTCGCTCAAGGGTGTAGGCTACGGTTCCGGCGACAAGAAGCTTCCGGTAGTTACCGGACAGGACGCCGAGCTGGCCTCCGTGAAGTCCATTCTGGCTGGAGAGCAGACTCAGACGGTATTCAAGGATACCCGCGAGCTGGCTAAGAAGGCGGTGGAGATGACCGAGAGTGTGCTGAAGGGGACCGAAGCCGAAGTCAACGATACCACTACCTACGACAACGGAGTCAAAATTGTCCCGTCCTACCTGCTGGAGCCGGTCTCTGTGGATGCGGGCAACGTGGATAAAGTGCTGGTAGACGGCGGGTACTATACCAAGGAACAGCTGGGACAATAGCCGTCATATTACAGGTCTAGCGGGTACCGGCGGCAGCCGTGAAGTGCAAGGAGCGCCGCCGGAGAACCGCTGCACAGTCACAAGGAAAGCTGGGTGAGAGGCACTTGAGTGAAATTATTTTGGAGATGAAAGGCATTACCAAGACATTCCCCGGCGTCAAAGCGCTCTCGTCAGTCAATCTGCAGGTGAAGGCAGGCGAGATCCACGCCCTCTGCGGAGAGAACGGGGCAGGCAAGTCCACGCTGATGAAGGTGCTTAGCGGAGTGTATCCGCACGGGACGTATGAAGGGGATATTTTGTACCAGGGACAGGTATGCCAGTTCAAGGATATTAAGGACAGTGAGGGCCTGGGAATCGTCATTATCCATCAGGAGCTGGCGCTGATTCCGTATTTGTCGATTTCGGAGAACATCTTCCTCGGCAATGAACAGGCCAGACGCGGGGTGATCAACTGGAACGAAACGACGGTCAAGACCAAGGCGCTGCTAACCACCGTCGGCCTCAAGGAATCGCCGTTTACAGGAGTCTCTACGATAGGTGTCGGCAAGCAGCAGCTTGTAGAGATCGCGAAGGCGCTCTCCAAGGAAGTGAAGCTGCTCATTCTCGACGAACCGACAGCGGCGCTGAATGAGGATGATAGCGAGAACCTGCTGCTGCTCATTCTGGAGCTGAAGAAGCAGGGGATATCTTCGATTATCATTTCCCACAAATTGAACGAAATCGAGAAGATAGCGGATTCGGTCACGATTCTGCGGGATGGACAGACCATCAAGACTCTGGATATGAAGCAGGATGCCGTTACTGAGGATGTCATTATCAAAGGCATGGTCGGGCGCGATCTGACGAACCGTTATCCTGAGCGCACACCGAACCTGGGGGAGACGATCTTCGAGATCCGCGACTGGAACGTCTATCACGAGACGCAGGCGGACCGCAAAATGCTGGATCAGATCCATCTCCACATCCGGCGCGGCGAGGTAGTCGGTATTGCCGGGCTAATGGGCGCGGGGCGCACGGAGCTGGCGATGAGTGTGTTCGGCAAGTCTTATGGCAAGCGGATCAGCGGCCAGACTTTTATGCACGGCAAGGAAGTGCACCTGAATAACATCAGCCAGGCGATAGAGCATGGGTTAGCCTACGTGACCGAGGACCGCAAGCATTACGGCCTGATCCTGATCGACGATATCAAACGGAACATCTCGCTCAGCAGTCTGAAGAAGCTCTCCCGCCATGGCGTCATTAATGAGAACGAGGAAGTGCTGGTCGCAGAGGAGTACCGTAAGAAGCTGAACATCAAGACCCCCAGCATCCTGCAAAAAACCGTGAATCTCAGCGGCGGCAACCAGCAAAAGGTGGTGCTCAGTAAATGGATCTACGCCGGACCAGATGTTCTGATCCTCGATGAGCCTACCCGGGGCATCGATGTCGGGGCCAAATATGAAATTTACTCCATTATCAACAGCCTTGCCGCAGAGGGGAAGGGCGTGCTGGTCATCTCTTCCGAGCTGCCGGAAATTATCGGGATGTGCGACCGGATCTACACCATGTGCGAAGGGCGGATCAGCGGGGAAGTGGAGCGGAAGGACGCCACGCAGGAGCTTTTGATGAAATTTATGACACGAAGCAGGGGGTAACACCGCATGGGAGCTATTAGTGAACTGTTCAAAAAAAATATCCGCCAATACGGCATGATCATTGCCTTGATCTTTATTTCGGTGTTCTTTCAAATTATGACGGACGGCATTCTGCTGAAGCCGCTGAACGTGACCAATCTGATTCTGCAGAATAGCTACATACTGGTGCTGGCGATCGGGATGGTGCTAGTGATCATCACCGGTCATATCGACCTCTCCGTCGGCTCGGTAGCTGCCTTCATCGGCGCCCTGTCGGCCATTATGATGGTGGATATGGAGCTGAATCCCGTACTGGCTGTAGTGATTTCGCTGTTGATGGGTGCTCTGGTCGGGGCCTGGCAGGGCTTCTGGGTCGCTTATGTCAAAATCCCGGCGTTCATCGTTACCCTGGCAGGCATGCTGTTGTTCCGCGGCCTGACGATGATCGTGCTGAACGGGCAGTCAATTGCGCCGTTTCCGAAGACGTTTCAGAAGATCAGCTCCGGGTTCATTCCCGATGTCGCAAGCGTGGGTTCGCTGAATGTGCTGACTCTGATCATCGGCGTTCTGCTGTCGCTGCTGGTGATCTATCAGGAAATCCGCAGCCGCCGGATCACGGTGAAGTACGGCTTCGAGCAATCGCCAGCTTGGATGTCTGTTGCTAAGGCCGCTGCACTGGTGATCGTCATCAACCTGTTCACTTATGTTCTGGCGCAATATAACGGGATTCCTAACATTCTAGTGATTCTGATGGTGCTGATCGTGATTTACTCCTTCGTCATGAACCACATGACCATGGGGCGGCATATCTATGCCCTGGGCGGCAATGAGAAGGCGGCAAGCCTCTCCGGCGTCAAAACCAAACGGGTGACCTTCTGGGTATTCGTCAACATGGGCGTACTCGCTGCCCTGTCCGGTCTGGTCTTCGCGGCACGCCTGAACTCAGCCACCCCTAAGGCAGGTACGAACTTCGAGCTGGATGCTATCGCTGCCTGCTTCATCGGCGGAGCCTCTGCGTCCGGGGGAATCGGAACCGTGGTCGGCGCCATTATCGGCGGTCTGGTCATGGGCGTGATGAACAACGGCATGTCGCTTGTCGGCCTCGGCGTTGACTGGCAACAGGGAATCAAGGGATTGGTGTTGCTGCTTGCCGTAGGCTTCGATATCTATAACAAGTCGAAGACAGCCTGATCTAAGGATAAAAACGGGCCGGAACTGCTCCTGAGGGAGTGGGTCCGGCTTACCTGTCGTTCAAGTCTTCCCGCGCAGCTTGCAGCATCTGCCTCTGGCATGGATAATAGCACCTAAGGTGCTTTATATTTCATGCTAGTAACAGGAGGCTACAAATGCAGATTATTGCCATGCTTACCATGCTGATTGACCATGTTGGGCTGATCTTTTTCCCGGGTGAGCTTGCCTGGAGATATGTGGGGAGAATTGCCTTCCCGATCTACTGCTACGCGCTGGCGCAAGGCTATATCCATACCTCCTCCAGACCCCGCTATCTGCGGCGGCTGCTTGTCATCGCTGTGCTGGCGCAGATTCCGTACAATCTGGCGATTCATCCGGGAGGCTGGAACGTCGTATTCACCCTGCTGATCTCAGCGCTGGTCCTTGCCCTGCTTGATAAGCTGCCCAATCTGTGGGCGGGTATTCCGGTAGTGGTAGTCGCTGTGCTGCTGATGGATGCGCTGCCGCTCGACTACAACGCTTACGGCCTGCTGCTGGTGCTGATCTTCCGATACACCCGTTCTTATGTGCTCGTGCTGGCGCATTTGGCGCTGAATGTATTCTATCTGTTCTATTATAATTGGCTGGTGCAGATGGCCAGCATTATTCCGACCTTTCTGATTGCGCTGACCCCGGGTTTTTGGGTGCTGCTGGAGAAGAGACGTCTGCCGCGCTGGGTTTGGTGGAGCTTTTATCCGGCCCATTTAGTAATACTTGCCTTGGTAAAGTTTCTCTTTTTCAAAGAATGGGTATTTATAGAATGGCGGAGTTTATTTAGCGTATGAGGGTTCATCATTTCCAGGTGCTGTATTTACAAATTGATGCTCCTCTGAGATGATGGGTACGTTGCCAAATTATGAGCTAGAGGAGACATGCTATGAAGAAAATGAAAGCAAGAACCAAATGGCTGGTGCCGATTCTCGCCCTGCTGCTGATTCTGTCAGGCTGCCAAGCGGTTGGCGGCTTCGATGTCAATAAGGCACTGCTGGGGGATCTGGATGTTAAATCCTCTGAATCAAGCACTACGATGACCCTGAGCGCTGTTCCTGCCGCAGGCATCACCGCAGAGGACCGGGAAGTTGTTGATCTTATTAATTCCTTATCACTTACGCTCGGCCATGTGAAGGTTCAGGATAACGGCAATGTCTCGGCCACGGGAGTTGTGGGTTACAAGGAGTTCAAGATTCCTTTCTCCCTCTTCACCGACCAGAAGAACCTGGTCTTCACCGCAGAAGGCGCGAAGCAGCCGTTCTACATGCCGCTTCAGAGCAATGAAATGTTGCTTGGTCTGGAAGCAACCGATCCTGCCAAGACCTTGGAATTCACTAAGCTGGCCTCCCAGTTTGTGATCAAGAATCTTCCGAATCCGGGTGCGATCACAGTGACATCAGTAAATGAATCCGTATACGGCCAGCCAACCAGCTTGACGAAGCTACATACGGAAATTACAGGAGAAGAGCTTCCGGTATTGCTTAAGAGCTTCCTGAGATCTGTGTCTAAGGATACCGAAGGCTTCACTGCCCTGATCAGCGGTCTATATGATTATATGTATCCGCTGATCAAAGACAGAGCTGAAGATCTGAACAGCATTGGTCTGGGCGATATTCCGTTGGAGGATAAAGAAGGGGTAGTCACTGTAGTGCATGATGCAGCTAAGCTGGCTGTGGATGCTCTCCTGCTGGTCTATGACAAGCAATTGGAGAACCTCTATGAGACCACTCCTGAACTTAAGACTGTTCTAGGCAAGGATACCAAGCTGAGCGCGGATATCTTCGTGGACAGCGGCTTCCATGTCCGCAAACAGAACATCGACTTCAATGTTGCTCTTCCGGCCAGTGAAGATCTGCCGCTGCAGAGCATCAACATGAAGCTGGTATCCGAGACCTGGAATGTGAACGGTCCGGTAACGGCTGATGCGATCAGCACAACAGATGCAATTGATTACTCCATGGGAGATCTTACTCCAGGGGAGACCCTGAGAAGCTTCGAACCTAATTCACAGGTATATAAGCTGCTCAAAGAAGAGATGGGAATCACCGCTAAGAGCGTGATGATCGCACCGGACGACGATTATTATTATCCGGTTGTGAAGAATGGCACTACCTATGTTCCGCTGCGCTATGTCGCAGAGGATCTGGATGCTAAGGTAGAGTGGGATGGACCTAACAAGTCGATCAAGGTTACCGACGATGTATACGGTGATCAGCTCGTCTTCAAAATCGGTTCCGCGCAGGCACAAATTGCCGGCAAGACCGTGAAGCTTCCGTTAGCGGTATTCGTAGATGAGTACGGAGATGCTAATGTGCCGCTGCGTGTATTGGCCGAAGGCCTGCATGCTACGGTTGAAGTAGATGATGACGGCTATATCTGGATCGAACGTCCGTAAGAAGTAAGGCAACAGTCAAGAAGCCGGGACCCCTGAGCAATCAGGCGGTTCCGGCTTCTTTTGATAGATAAGAATTTATGTGTTTTGGGGTCCCGCAAAGTACCTGAGTTATCATCGAAGCTAAATCCCCACTTTGTGGGGTTATTTTGTGCTGGAGGTAACGGGTGCATCCTTGACAATATAGGTTTACTGCAATAGACTTAACATCAGTAGGTCTACTGCAATAAACTTATAAGGAGTGAACAGGATGGAACCCTACAAATTATATGATGCCGAATATAAATTTGCTTGCCTGATCTGGGACCATGAACCGATTAATTCCACTGAACTGGTGAAGCTGAGTCTAGCGGTACTGGGCTGGAAGAAGTCCACGACCTATACCGTGTTAAGAAAGCTATGTGAGCGGGGAATTCTCAGGAACGAGGGGGCTATGGTCACCGCCATCATCCCGAAGTCGGAAGCACAGCGGCATGAGAGCCAGACGGTCGTGGACAAAGCCTTTGGCGGCTCGTTACCGCAGTTTTTGACTGCTTTTCTCGGGGATAAGAAATTATCGGCCAAGGAAGCGGCGGAGCTGAAGAGGATTATTGAGGAGGCCTCCCAATGACGGACCTGTGGATCAGTATTCTGAACATGAGCATTACCGCCAGTTATGTGGCCGTCGCCGTGATGCTGGCGAGAGTCCTGCTGCGGCGCGCTCCCAAAATCTTCTCCTATATGCTGTGGTCAGCAGTAATGATCAGGCTGATCCTTCCGGTTAGCTTCACTTCAAGCTTCAGTATCCTGAAGCTGGTAGGGCCTGCGGGCTCGTCCGGCACAGGGCAGCTGCAATTCGTTCCGAAGAACATCGGGATGCAAGCACAGCCTGCGGTGGATACCGGAACAGCTTCTCATGGAAGTCTGTTGAACAGCCTGCTTCCGCCGGCTGCACCTGCAGCAAGCGTGAATCCGGTGCAGATCATCCTGTGGGCCGGCAGTATGATCTGGCTGACAGGCGCTATAACACTGCTGCTGTACAGCGTGTTCTCTTATGTAAGAATCATGCGCAGAGTCCGTACGGCAACCCTGGTGAATGGGCATGTTTTTGAGACCGACCAGATTATGACTCCTTTCGTCTTCGGCTTCTTGAAGCCAAGGATCTACATTCCGGCCGGAATGAGTGAACAGGAGCTGTCCCATATTCTGCTGCATGAGCAGACTCATATTGACCGACGGGATTATCTGGTCAAGCCGCTTATGTTCCTGCTGGTCATTCTCCATTGGTTCAATCCGCTGATGTGGCTGTCTTTTGTGCTCATGAGCAAGGATATGGAGATGTCCTGCGATGAAGTGGTGATCCGGAAGCTGGGTCCGCAGGTTAAAAGCAGCTACTCAGGCTCCCTGCTTGGCTTCTCAGCCCGCCGGAGCGGTCTTATGACCGGCAGCCCGCTGGCTTTTGGCGAGAGCAGTGTGAAGGCCCGGATCAAGCATATTCTGGCGTACCGAAAACCGACTTCAAGGAGCATGGCCGCTTGTACCCTGCTTATTGTGATCTTGCTTATTGGATGTACAGCCAATCCGAAGACGGTGGAGCCCCCGGCGCAGGTGTTAGATACCGGTTATGCGGTGGATCAGCTGCTGGAGAGCAAAACAAAGTATATTGGGGACGCCAGCAAAGTCACAGCGCTGCTTGGTGCAATGCCGCTGCCGGAAGGACTGGAGAGGGCAGGCATTGAGCTGACAACCGGCTCCCGCCCATATGCATTAACCGTCAATTATAAAGTAAACGATATTACCGGAATGTGGAACGATGAGCTTCAGGCAGTAAGCCGTGACCCTCTCCTGAAGAATTCGGTCCTGCTGTTCACCCTGATCGATAATGCAGATATCATTCATTATTCGCTTGCGGATGAAGGGATAAGTTACAGCTTCACATTTACCAGAGAAGAGGTGGATCAGCTGCTGGGCGAGGATGTCCGTCCGTCTGGAGCGGATGAAGCTGGCCTCCGTAAGCTGATCGACCGGCTGGATAGTGTCAAGCTTACACCATAGAATCATTCAGCCCTGCAACTAGCGTACAGTGAGGTAATACGCACATTTACAGAACATTTACAGAACACTGCTGTACCTTTTATCTAATGCTTGAACTCGGATGATAGTCTGGAATGAGGTATACATTCTAGAGTCAAGGGAGCAATAGGTATGCAAGCAGAGAAGCAGGCGGTGCCGGAAAAACAGCGGAAGGGCAGGGCCGGGGCGTTACTTGAGGTTCTGCTTGTATCCGCCAAACTGGGTCTTACCTCCTTCGGCGGACCGGTCGCCCATCTGGGTTATTTCCACAATGAATATATCCGCCGCCGGAAATGGATGGATGAACGAAGCTATGCGGATCTGGTAGCGCTCTGCCAGTTCCTTCCCGGTCCGGCGAGCAGTCAGGTGGGGATTGGCATCGGAATGGTGCGGGCAGGCTGGCTGGGCGGGTTGGCCGCTTGGCTGGGCTTCACTTTGCCCTCTGTCCTGGTGCTGGTCGCTTTTGCCTTCCTGCTTCAGGGCTATGATATTGCTGGTGTTGGCTGGAATCACGGACTGAAAATCGTAGCTGTTGCGATTGTTGCCCAGGCCATCCTTGGCATGGGGCAGAAGCTGACCCCGGACCGGGAAAGAGTGACCATCGCGGCTATAGCGGCAGCTGTTACATTATCATGGCAGACCGGCTACAGTCAGATTCTAACGATTGCTGCTGCGGGCATAGCCGGGTTATGGCTGTATCGCCACAGTCCTGCGGAGAGCTTGACGAATGTTCCGGTCCCTATTCGCCGGTCGTCCGGTGTCGTTTGTTTAGCATTGTTCGGCTTACTCCTGATAGTACTCCCACTCCTAAGAGGGACGGCTGAGACGGGAGGAATAGCGATATTTGACAGCTTTTATCGTTCCGGTGCTTTGGTATTCGGCGGCGGACATGTCGTGCTTCCGCTGCTGGAACAAGAAGTCGTTCCTGCCGGCTGGGTGAGCCAAGCCGATTTCTTGGCGGGATACGGGGCCACGCAGGCTGTACCGGGTCCGTTGTTCACTTTTGCAGCCTATCTTGGAGCAATGACCGCCGGTGTTCCCGGGGCCATAATGGCCACGCTCGCGATTTTCCTGCCAGCCTTTCTGCTGGTTGCAGGCGCACTGCCTTTTTGGAACAGCTTAAGAAGGAGCCCCCGGATTCAAGGAGCCTTAACCGGAATCAATGCCGCTGTGGTCGGCATCCTGCTTGCCGCCTGGTACGATCCCCTGTGGACGACAGCCATCCTCGCGCCGCTGGACTTTGCCTTGGCTATCATTCTGTTTGTAATGCTGGTCTTCTGGAAGCTGCCGCCTTGGTTGGTTGTGGTGGCTGGTGCGGCGGGTGGAATGGTGGTCGGGGGAATGTGATCGTAAGGCTGCCTAAATCTAAAGGATACTAAAATAGTTTGCTCTATATAGAACTGGCCGTTGCAACTTTGCAGGGTCAGTTTTTTGTTGTGGTTTTCTTTTTGCCACCAGAATCATCCATTCCTAACATTGTAAGCCCATTGATCGTATGATAAAATAATAATAAGAATATTGAAAAAGGTAACCAAAATCAAAAAAAGAGAGGACAAATCAATTTGACTCAAAATGATCTAAAAATAGGTCTTTCCAATAAAGAAGGTCAATTAGGGTTCATGTCTGCAAGAGGAGGTCCGCGGGAGGGAGCAGGCCGCAAGAACATAGGTGTAACGAAAAAAGTCTCGCTAACCTTAACTAGTGAGCTTTGGGAGAAGGTAGAACAGCATTGCGCAGAGCATAAATTGTCCCGGTCGGAGCTTATCCGATCTCTGATTGAGTCTACCGATTTGTAATGTAGCTTATGGAAGCGGGTGAAGTCAGTGCGGATCAACGTAAGCAAGGATATTCTTCTCAAAGCTCTTCAGCAAGTGCTTAAGGCTGTACCGGCAAACCAACGGATTCCCATACTGGCAGGGGTTCATATACAAGCTCTATCCAATGAACTAATAGTTACGGCAAGCAATAGCAGTATGACTATCCAGTATCGGATTCCCGGGGAAGATACCTCTTTGACGGTTCAGAGAATTGGAGAAGTGGTTGTACCGGCAAGGTATTTCTGCGAAATATTACGTAAGTCTGATTCTGGGATGATTACTTTGGAAGTCGACAGATCCTTACGGCTCACTATCTCCTCAGAACATACACAAATTCGGTTATGCGGAATGGATGCTGTAGATTATCCGGCTATACATCCTGCTGAGAATCATGCTGCACTTAAATTAGCAGTTAATAATCAACTATTGAAGGCTTCCATCCTACAGGTAGCAGGGGCGGCTTCTTCATCAGAACATCGGCCTGTGTTGACCGGGGTATCTTTTCAGTATCGAAATCATCGGCTACAGTTAACGGCTACTAACGGTATCCGTCTGGCTTCGCGGACTATTGATGTTGAACATAAAGCTGAGATGGATAAGCATATTATTATTCCTGGCAGAAATTTAGTTGAAGCGGTAAAAATCATGGACGGCGAGGACAGAACAACAGAAGTTGAAGTAACCAACCGGCATGTTAGATTCACTGCTAACCATATTATGGTTCAATCTGCTTTAATTGAGGGAGAGTACCCGTCCTTGCACCATGTGATTCCGCATACTTTTATATCAGAGATTACAATTGGAACAGCTCCTCTGTTAAAAGCGGTAGAACGGACGACGGTATTGGCGAGTGAAAGTATTATAAGGTTAGAAACCGCTGCCGACAGACTACGTTTGTTATCCCAAACCGCAGAAATCGGAGATATTGAGGACGAGGTAGCTATATTCGAGAAGAAGGGGGAGGATTTCACGATCTCGCTAAATGGAAAGTATGTTGCAGACATCCTTCATGGTACGAGTAGTGAGTTCATACGCTTGAGATTCACCGGTAAAATGAGCCCGATAGTCATACACCCGTTGAATGATCTTTCTTCAACTTTTTTTCTAATTACTCCAGTGCGAACCGCAAACTTAGCAAGACCTAATTCAAGATAATAACAGAACGCAAAGAAACAGTCTATATTTTTTTCCGGGAATGGAATAGAGTGGAGTAGCCGGCAATACAAGAAGAAGTGGAGTGTGGTTCCTTGAAATTTCATTGTCATCTGGAGGCTGCTGCGTTGCAGGAGTATGTGGAGAAGGTCTTAGGCACGGGTTATACCGTCGTTAAGGTCAGCAAGATGGAGGGCGGTGCCCAGAAGGTGGTCTATAAGCTCGACTGCAGCAATGGGTTCTCCTGTATTCTGTACGTGTGGGACCTTACCATGAATTATTTTCAGGAAGAAATTGTTAATCATAACCTGCATGCTGAGTCCTACGGGAGTGAATTATTTGCGAGCAATAACAAGTTCCTGATGGAGCATGCGATCCGCACACCAATACTCTATGATCTGAACAGAGACAGAGACCGGTACGATTTCGATTATGCGCTGGTTGAATATGTAGCCGGACAAGATGCCGGGGGGTATTACAAGCATCCCGACCGCAAGGTTCAGGATAAGGTCTTCCAGCAGGTGGGAGAGATGATTGGCACCATGCATAGGATTCAGAGCAGAACCTACGGTAAACCGGATCAGACTGCGCCTAACAACAAACAATGTCATCTGTATCAATTATACAATGGGATAGAACAGCTAACTTACGCCGCAGCGCATGTGGAAGCAATCCGCAAGAACCAAGGGAAGCTACTCGACAGGCTATACAACCTGGAGTCTAAGATAGTACCCCGAAACAGCTACGGATTCATTCACGGGGAGCTGGCCCCAACCATGTGATCGTAACGGATCAGCTGGAGCCTTGCCTGATTGATATTGAAGGAGCCGAATTTTATGATATTGAACACGAGCACAGCTTCCTCGAAATGCGTTTTGGGGAGTACTACCGCTATCTGAACGATGTTCCGCTCGATGAGAACCGGAAGCTATTCTATAAGTTCCATCATCATCTCTCATTAATCTCAGGCGGGTTGAAGTTAGTTCACAGAGGCTTCCCTGACCAGCAGCTCGCACAAGGAATTGCCGATCATCATACGGATTGTGCACTTCAGTTTATAGAAGCATAAGCTTGGAACAAGCCTCTCTTTCGTATACCGGAAGGGAGGCTTTACCTTTGCTATTGTATAGTCAGAACCATCTCCAGCGAGGTATTGCTCTCTTCTGCGTGCTCCGCCATACTGCGGATATATCCGGACATGAAGCCGCCCTCCATACTCTCCCACAGCTTGAATCCCGGCATCGCCCGGATCTCCTCCAGCGAATCAGCAGCGTTCCCGGCAAAATACTTCACGTTCAACTTCGACATCACCTCAGCCATCGACTGTTTCTGCGCTTCTGTGAAGCTGCTCTCCTTCAGCCGGCTCATCGCTTTGTCATACGAATTCTCTGCGAAAATCTGCTCCGCATACGCTTTGAAGTTCAGCAGGTGCGGATCGGTCTTGTGGTTGGCTTTGGCCCAGCCTTCAACATCTACTTGAGCGGTGCGGTAGGTCACGGCCCGTGAAGCGGGATCGAAGGTCATTCTGCCAAACTGGTGCGGATTCACCGCCATGGCGCTTGTTGCAATATCATAGACAGGCAAGGCCGGATCGATCGAGGCTTCTGGAGGATCGCGGCGGATATCCTGCATATGAATATGCCCGGATAATACCAGATTTAGACCGTTCCGGCGAAAATCCTTCATCGTTTCCTGACCGTTATTAAGTTTGAACCCGGATACGGCCATGGAGGTATGGCTCAGCAGATTATGATGCATCACGGTAATCACAGACGCATGCTCCTGAGCGGCCAGCTTCACATTGTCGTCAATCCAGGCAAGGGTGGAGGGCAGAAGGCGCCCGTCGGTCTGTGGAAAATTATATTCTTCATTATGCGTATACTGCGCACTGTCAAGCATCAGCAGCCAAAGGCCGGGTGCGGCCTTCACCGCATAGCTTAAGCTGTCTGCATCCCGCGAGACCGCCTCGTTATATCCGAAATCGTCATAGATGCGCAGGAAATCCTCTACATTAATATGCTTGGCAACGACCTGCTTGTCACCGTCGAACGATCTGGCCCAGGGGTTGTTGATATCATGATTGCCCGGAGTCACGTAGACGCGGGTTCCGGCAGCCTCCATCCGGTGCAGCTTCGCAGCCAGCTCCTTATGACTGCCTGCTTCCCCGTTATTGGTGAGGTCACCGCTCAGAATGAGGAAGGCGGGCTTGTTCTGTTCCACGTCCCGGACCAGAGCTTCGGTCAGCTCATCGCTGTAAGGAAGCATTTTGCCATCGCCGCCTGTGACATAGGTCTGGAAGGCCTGACCGCCGTCCTCCAGGGCTTTGTCCAGATAATGCGTATCGGTGGCGACCCAGAAGGATACAGGTTCTCCGGGTTCTGTAGCAGGGGTCACGGACCCGGCGGCCGCTGGAACAGCGTTCAAGGCAGAAGAAGCGGAGTCTTCACACCCGCTGAGGAAGAGAAGGGAAGAGAGGAGCATTATTAAGATGAGCTTCACCATATGAGTTGTGCGGTTATGAAGCGGGACGCGCATAGCTTAACCTTCTTTCTGTATTTTAGCTGAATTATTGTAGCTTATTTATGACCGGGTTGTATATACGATATGTTAGCCGTTGTTTCTAAACCTCCAGAATAGCTTATAGAAAATAGTGGAAGGTGCATAAATGAGAGCAATTCAGCGACACTAAGAGCGGATATACAAACAAAGAGCTAGTACAGGAAAAAGTTGTGAATGATGTGTTGTATTCAGACAGGAAAAGTGTTATGATTAAAAAAAGTAAGTTACTTAATTAAATGGAGGTAGTTATTTTATGTCTAAGACTTTTTTTGAAGCGGTAAAAGGCAGACGTTCCATATACGCCATCAGTAAAGAATCCCCAATCTCTGATGAACAAATTCAGAAGATTGTAGAAGAGGCTGTTCTACATAGCCCAACTTCCTTCAACTCGCAAAGCTCCAGAGCTGTAGTATTGCTGGGCGAACAACATGATAAGCTGTGGGATATTACAGCAGAAACCCTGCGTAAGATCGTTCCTACTGAACAATTCGAAGGCACAGCTCAGAAGCTGTCCTCCTTCAAAGCCGGCTACGGCACTGTGCTCTTCTATGAAGATCAGGCAGTGGTGAAGCACCTGCAGGAGAACTTTGCACTGTATGCTGAGAACTTCCCGATCTGGTCCAACCAGTCCTCCGGAATTCTGCAATTTGTAGTATGGACCGCCTTCGCAGAAGCAGGTCTGGGTGCATCCCTACAGCACTATAACCCGCTGATCGACGATGAAGTGAAGGAGACCTTCGGTATTGCTGCAGACTGGAAGCTGATTGCCCAGATGCCATTCGGTAACATCCTGACTCCTCCAGGCGAGAAGGAATTCCAGCCGATTGAAGAACGTGTGAAGGTCATTAAGTAAGAAAACCCTGCGATAAGCAGTTTAGAACCTCCCTGATCCGGCTAAGTATGAATATAGCCAGATCAAGGAGGTTTTTGTCATGCTCAATCTGCACGAACAATAATTGAGGCAGACATCTGAACACAAATAAAGAGGACTGGCGTTCCCGCTTGTCCTCTTTATTGTATCCTTCTATATTGTTATAGCTTGTACCATTATCGCAATCTTTATTTCGTAGCAGGAGCTTCCGTTGCAGCAGCCGGTGCTTCACTGGCTGCCGGAGGAACGGATGCATCCGGTTTATCGGTCAAAGTATTCGTGATTTTGGCACTCTTGTTCAGATCCGCCAACCAGGTAGCCGACATCTCAGACACTTTTTGTGCCGTTAGGGTCTTTTTGATCTCGTCTTTCTTCTCAGCTAGTGTATATTCCTTGGCTTCCTTGCGGTCGGTAACCTTGATAATGTGGTAACCGTATTCGGACTTCACTGCACCGCTGGTTTCGCCAACCTTCAACTTGAAGGCAGCATCGGAGAATTCTGCAACCATGTCTCCGCGTTTGAAGAAGTCAAGATCGCCGCCCTTGTCCTTGGAGCCGGTATCAGCGGATTTTTCCTTAGCCAGTGCGGCAAAGTCTCCGCCGTCTTTGAGCTGCTTAACAATGGCTTCGGCTTCTTCTTTGGTCTTCACGAGAATGTGGGAAGCGCGAACTTCCTCTTCTTGATTGTATTTAGCCTTATTCTCGTCAAAATATTTAGAAATATCAGTGTCGGTAATTGTGATCTTAGGTTCGATCAGCTTGCGGATCTCAACCTGGAGAGGCATTTGCTTCTTCAGATCCTCAATCGTCATCGAGCTCTGCTGCAAGGCGTTATTGAGCGCTTCCTCGCCGCCGAACTGGGTTTTGAGATCTTCGATTTCCTGATTAATGTCAGCATCGGTTACCTTAATGTTAGCCTTTTTGGCTTCCTGGCCTACCAGAGTGGTAGTAATGAGGTTTTGCAGGGTGGATTCCCCGCCGGCTTCAACCAATTTATCATACAGCTGCGCTTTGGTGATGTCTGTTCCGTTCACGGAAGCAACTGCAATTTTGCTGTCATCTTTCTTGAAAGGCTGTACAATCAGCACTACGATCAGCGCTGCGGCGAGTACGAGCGACGCAATCATCCAGCCTTTGCCGCCGCCGGATGGAGCAGGTGAGGAAGGAGGAGTACCTCCGCCGCCGACTTTGTTCATTACGGGAACGCTTTCTTCAACTCTTGGAGCTGTTCGTACAGGTTCCTGCGGCACTGGGGCTGTTCCAGCAGGCTCGATGCCTTCTTCCGGAGTAATCACAGAAGCGTCGTTCTCTTCCGGCGTAATGCCGTTTTCTAGCTTTTCATTTTCATTGAAATCTTTTTTGTCCATTATAATTAATGACTCCCTTCAATATAGGTGGTGCCTGTCTTTCTACAACTTTACCAGAAAACAGAATTCCAAACCTTAAGAAAGTATAAAAAAGCACAATTACTTTTTAAGATTCCATTAAGAAACAGGTGAAACACAGGAAAAACCGGAGCAGCACGGGTGTCCCCGTATGCGCTCCGGCCTGATGAGAGAGACTGTAATGATTCGAATAGAAGAGTACCAAGCTGCAAGATGTGTGCGGATAACGCCTCCGGCTTAGGAACTCAGTCCCTTAAGCAGATGGCGGATGTTCTCCTGCTTACGTCTTGGAACCCGTACAGACTTCGCATAGAGGCCCATCTCACCGAAGTAGATGCAGTCATCCTCGATGGAACTGATCTTGTTCAGGTTCACGTAGCAGCTCCCGTACACATGGTAATAGCTGTTGCTCGACAATAAGCGGTTCAATTGCTCGGCAGTCATTCTCTTTTTAATATTGTAGTTTCTGCCGTGAAAAATGACCAGGTCATGGTCCCCGACCTTAAAGAACAGAATGTCTGTCTCCACCTCGAAGTCCTCATATACATTTCTGGCTTCCAGCAGGCTGCTCATTCGTGTTCCCCCTTTATTCTTGATTGACAATAATGTTAGCGCTTTCATTATATCATACTCTTTTGTTCTTGAGAAGTCTTATTTTTGAAATGTTTTTTGTCATTTTTTCCGTTGCATTTGTCAACCCTCACGAAAAAATGTAAATTATATAGATGGCTGTTTAACTTGAGGAGGAATTCTAGATGAACGAGAAGACTAAGCTGCTGTTATTTACCGGTTCATATGCCACCGCAGAAGAGAGCGGTATCCAGGTGTTTGCCTTTGACGGTGAAACCGGGGGCACGCTGGAGCGGCTGGATACCGCAGAAGGCCTGACGAATCCTACGTTCGTCAATGTGGACCCTTCCGGGCGGAAGCTGTATGCCATTGGGGAGAAGCCGAACAGCACGGGCGGCAAGGAAGGGGAAATTATAACCTTCGCAATCGATCCTGAGACAGGCAAGCTGACCGAATTGCAGCGGATTCAGACTATGCCTTCTGAAGGCAAAGGCCAGAGCACGACCTGTAATATTAACCGGGACGCCAATAATGAACATCTTATAGTGTGCAGCTATCACGGGGGATCGGTTGGACTGCTCACGCTGGACAAGGGCGGACTGCCAGTAGCATTGACGGATACCGCCCAGCATACCGGACATGGGGCAACACCGGGCCAGGACCGTCCGCACCCGCATTCGGCAATTTTCAGCCCTGATGGACGCTACCTGTTCGTCTCGGATCTGGGACTGGACCTGATCCGCAGCTACCGGATAAATACAGAGGCGGGAACCTTTGATGCGATTGGAGATACTCCGCTGCATGCCGGAGCTGGACCGCGGCATTTCGTGTTCCATCCAGACGGGAAGTCCGCTTATGTGATTAATGAGCTGGACAGCACGGTGACATCATTCCTGTATGATGCAGAGGCAGGAACCCTGAAGACGGCTGCTACTGTATCCACACTGCCTGAAGGCTATGAAGCCGGCCAGAACAGCTGTGCAGAGATCACCTTCTCCAAGGATGGCCAATATCTGTACGGCTCGAACCGCGGACATGACAGCATCGTACAGTATGCTGTAAATCCGCAGACAGCCGGGCTGACCCTGGTAGAGCATGTATCCACCAGAGGCGGACATCCCCGTCACTTCACAGTTACACCGGACGGTGCCTATCTGATTGTTGCCAACCGGGACGGCAATAATCTGGTTGTCTTCTCCCTGGACGAAGGCAGCGGCCGCCTGAGCTTCACCGGCAACACAGCTGAACTGTCGAAGCCGGTGTGCGTAATGCCGGCGGTATTCCCCGCTTAGGACGAGCTGACTGACCCTAGGGAGACAACGGCAAAAGGAACACCGGGATGCTGCTCCGGTGTTCCTTTTGAGTTCCTGGACAGTTCATTTGTAATAGCTTAGGTTAAAATGTGCGCCGTGCTGACAGCTTACTTGAGTGAGACGGGCTTCAGCGGCACCACGGTGGAGACTGCCGATTTGAAGAGTACGTTCTGTCTCCCGTCACCCTGACCCTGCAAGGTAATCGTATAAGCGTCATAAGAGGTTACCAGTCCCTGCATTTTGACTCCGTTAGTTGTAAAGATCGTCACAGGCATCTTTGTTGAGATGCACTGGTTCAACAAACGTTCCTGCAATTTTAGACTTTCCACTTGGCAGCACTCCATCTTTAATTAAAATAATTTCTCCAGGCCATTATAACACGGGACAGACCTTCCCAGGAAATGTGTTCATTGAGCCTGACAAATAGACAAGGGGGTAGTTATGCTATATTATCATTACTGGTCGCGCGGGTTCCGGCGGTTTATATGGTTTTTGCTGGCTTTTATCCTGATCGCATTGCTGGTTAAGCTGGGCGGAGCCCGGGGTTTCGACGATGCGGTGATCCGGTTCGTACAATCGATGGAATCTCCGCCGCTGACGGCGCTGGCCAAAGGCTTATCCCTGGTCGGCTCCTCGAAGCTGGCAATAGGTACCTCCGTGCTGACCATGCTCATTTTGTTCTTCGTGCTGAAGCACCGGATGGAACTTGCCCTGTTCCTGTGGGTGGGCCTCGGCTCCCAATTGCTGAACACGCTCCTCAAGCTGTGGTTCCACCGGGAGCGTCCCACCATTCACAGGCTGATTGAGCAGGCAGGCTACAGCTTCCCCAGCGGACATTCAATGGCGGCTTTCTCGTTATACGGAGTCATTGCCTACCTGCTCTGGAGGCATATGCGCAACCGGAGCGAGCGGTTTCTGCTGATTCTGTTCACTGTGCTGATGACCGGGGGAATCGGCTGGAGCCGGATTTATCTGGGGGTGCATTATCCGAGTGATGTGATCGGCGGCTATGCCGCGAGCGGAGCCTGGCTAATGCTGTCGGCGGCCTGCTTCGAGGCTTACAGGAACTACATGGCGAACCCGCGTAACACAAAGAATGCCCGGAAGTAGTAACTCCGGGCATTCGGTGCCTGTTCTTTTGCATACGGTATCCATCCGTAAGGAGGACGGTCTGGCTAGCTTGTCTCTCCCGGGACGGTGCCGTACAGTTCAGGGGGCCTTCGTTGCAGCAGGCGGCGGTGACGGCTTGCCCTGGTGAAGCTGGGCTACGCGGCTGAGGCTGCGCTTGATCAGCGTCGGTAAGCCCGGTTTCAGCTTCGCCGCGTCTTCCTGCGTCAGCTTCCCTTCCTTGACGAATCCATCCAGCTTTAGGCTGGCGGCATCGCTCAGCTTCTGGACATACTGGTCTTCGTTCCAGCCCTTCTTCTCCTGGGCCAGACCCGACAGGGTCTTACCTGATTTCAGGCTGGCGATCAGCTCCTCACGGCCCATTCCCAGGAGCTCAGCCGTTTCGCTGATAATGAAATGGCCTCCGGCCCTGAAGTTCCGGTCCCCGCTGCGGTGAGGGGTATGCTCTCTGCCGGTATGCGGTGAGGCCGGAGGAGGGGTGGCTGTGCCCTTGGGAAGCTGCTCGCCGAAGGCGGCTGCTGGAGACAGGGCAAGCATCATGGCTGCTGCCCATGCGGTTAGGGTTCGGGTCGTTTTTTTCATGAATACACCTCTTCTGATGGTTATAGTGACTACCCGGTATAACAGTATTCCCTGAAAGCTGAAAGAATCCTGAAGCCCGGCTTAAGACATACTAAAATTCGCCAGCGCAGTTCATGGGTAATAACAGGATATACATAAAGGATGAACATACGCAGTAATTATGATAAGCTTCAAGCTCTTGGGAGGGATGGATTTGGCTTTCGGTGCCCGCATACTCAAAACAGGAATGGCCGTAACGCTTGCCCTTTATCTGTCCGTTCTATTCAACTTCGCCTCTCCTGTCGGTGCGGCTATTGCGGCAATCTTTGCCATGCAGCCGTCCATATACAGATCATGGCGGTATTTCCTCGATCAGATCCAGACCAGTACGATGGGGGCCGTGATAGCGCTGCTTGGCGGAATGCTGCTCTCCAATGAACCGATTGCGGTTGGACTGGTATGCATCCTGGTGATTATGATCAGCATGAAAATGAACCGCGCCGATACGATCGGCCTGACGCTGGTCACAGTCATCTCTGTCATGGAGGCTTCCGGCCAGTGGCAGTTCGCATTAACCCGGTTCCTGCTGACCCTGACCGGGATCCTGTCGGCTTTTATTATCAATATCACTGTATTTCCGCCCCAGCCGCGCAAGCAGTACATCCAGCAGATCGAGAATGTGTTCACCAGCTTATCGCTGCTGCTGCGGACGGCGGTGTCGCATGAGATGAAGGAAAGTGTCTTCCGGGATGAGAAGAACGGCCTGGAGGGCGCGATTAAAGCGCTGGCTGACAAATACGCGTTGTTCGAGGAGGAGCAGAAGCAGCTCCGCAGGGCTAAATACAGTCAGACGAGACAGATGGTAGTCTATAAAAACCTGCTGGGTTCCCTGCAAAAGGGCTATCAGGTGCTTGAGGCGATTGACCGGCATTATTTCCAGGCCGACCGGACGGAGCAAACGGATGAGCTGTTCGACCGCCATCTGGAGCAGCTGATCAAGTATCATGAATACATTCTGCTGAAATTCGAGGAAAAACTGAAGCCGGGAGCCAATGATTCCGAGCCGCTGGCAGAGGACAATGACCGCTTCCTGAAATCAGCCATTAACGGGTATGATCCGCAGAAGTCCGGGCAACTCAGGCTGTCGGTGGTGGCTGCGGCCATCTATGACTACGGCTATCAGCTGGAGCGTCTGGATAAGGTAGCTGACCAGATCCACCGCATGAACGCAGATGACAAGGAAAGTGCAGTGCTAAGTGAGAAAATATAGAGCGTATGCTGAATATAGCAAAAACTTGTAAAACGACTACAGAGTTGGTAACATTGTTAGTCAACCTTCCAAAGGGGATGAAATGAATTGGATAAACATGATCACGAGTGGCAAAAGGAGCAGGAGCGGGTAAACGGCATCACCAAGCTGCTGTCTACCCATATCCGGCTGCTGTCAGAGGAGCTGGGACTCCACCGCACGGATGTCGTGGATATGCGCAAAGACTTCTGGGAAGAGGTCACAGTGAACTTCAGCAGCCCCGACGACCTGGGGGAGACTTCGACCAGTCTGCGGCAGCAGGCACAGATTCTGAACGAACGCGAACGCCATCATCTGCAATCCAGCAAGGCGCTCAAAAAATATAAAAAGCTGGTGGTATCGCCCTATTTTGGCCGGATTGATTTCTCGGAGGCGGGGTATGCTGCGGCTGATACCATCTATCTGGGCATCGGTTCGCTGATGGAGGATAACGGGACCTTCCTGATCTACGATTGGCGCGCGCCTATCTCCAGCCTGTATTATGACGGGGCACCGGGGCCTGCGTCCTATGAGACGCCGGGCGGGCAGATTACAGGCACCATGGAACTGAAGCGCCAATTCGTGATTGATAACGGTGAGATTGAAGTCATGTTCGACACGGGCGTCACCATCGGCGATGAATTGCTTCAGCAGGTGCTCAGCCACAGCGCCGATGACCGGATGAAATCGATCGTGGCCACCATCCAGAAGGAACAGAACGCGGTCATCCGCAATGACCGAAGCCGGATGCTGGTTGTGCAGGGAGCTGCCGGGAGCGGCAAGACGTCAGCGGCTCTCCAGCGGGTAGCCTATCTGCTCTACAAGTACCGTGAGGTGCTTCAGGCGGATCAGATGCTGCTCTTCTCGCCGAACCCCTTGTTCAACAGCTATGTATCCACTGTGCTGCCTGAGCTGGGGGAAGAGAATATGCAGCAGACCACCTTCCAGATGTACCTGGAGCATCGGCTGGGCCAGGAATTTCAGCTGGAGGATGTGTTCAGCCAGACGGAGAGTCTGCTGAATGCCCCGGACGGGGAGGAGGCGTTCATACGCCGTGAAGGCATTGCTTATAAATCATCAGTAGCCTTCCTTAGCGCCATCCGGCAATATGTGAATCTGCTGGAGCATGAAGGCATGCTATTCAAGCCATTGATGTTCCAGGGGAAGGCGGTTGCTTCTAAGGAAGAGATGGAGCGCCAGTTCTACAGCTACGACCCGGGCATCAAGCTGGCGAACCGGATTGAGCTGATGACAGGCTGGCTGCTCAAAAAAATTGCGGCCTTCGGCGCAGAAGAGCGGAGTGCGGCGTGGGTAGACGAACAGATTGAGCTGATGGATAACAGCGATTATCAGCGGGCCTACAACCAGATGCGCCGCAAGGGCGGAGGGCATAATGACAGCTTCGATGATTATGATGCGGAGCGGATCCTGCTTGCCCGCTACGTAGTCAGCCAGCGCCTCAAGCCGCTGCGCGGCTGGACCAAGCGCGGACGCTTCGTGGATGTGAAGGCGCTGTACAGCCGCTTATTCGAGGGTCGTGAGCTGATAGAGCGCCTGGATACCCGCCAGCCGCTGCCTGAAGCGTGGGATGAGATCTGCGCGCAGACGCTTACTGCGATCAGGGGCAATGAGCTGGCCTATGAGGATGCTACGCCGTTCCTGTATTTGAAGGAGCTAAGCCAGGGCTTCCGGACGAACACGCTGATCCGTCATGTCATTGTCGATGAGGTGCAGGATTACTCGCCGTTCCAGCTGGAATTCATGCGCCGCCTGTTTCCGCGGGCCAAAATGACCGTGCTGGGCGACCTGAACCAGGCGATCTATGCCCAAGGCGAGGTGCTGGGAGATCTGGCGGGGCTGGTGAGCATCTACGGCGAAGAGAACACCGAGGTGATCTCCTTGACCCGCAGCTACCGGTCTACTTATGAGATTGTTGAATTCACGCGGGCGATGATTCCCGGTGGCGAGAAGATCGTACCCTTTCACCGCCGGGGGGAGGAGCCGCTCCTGACGCTGGTGGACAGTGAAGATGATCTGCTCTCCTCTGTGGAGCAGGATGTGCTGAAGCTTCATGCCCAGGGCTATCATTATGTGGCGGTAATCTGCAAGACAGCAGAAGAGAGCGCACAGGTGCATCGTGAACTGGAGAAGCGGCTGCCGGTGCGGCTGGTTACGAAGGAAACGCCTAATTTTCAAAAAGGGACGCTGGTGCTTCCGGCTTACCTCGCCAAGGGCGTCGAGTTCGATGCTGTAATCATCTATGACGGTTCCGCTGAGAAATACGGGCGTGAACATGAACGTAAGCTGTTCTATACCGCTTGTACCCGGGCGATGCATCTGCTTCACATCTACAGCCTGGGACAGCCAAGCCCGTTCATGCCTGCTGCAGTGCGTGAAACGGTTTCGGCTGGTGAGCTGGAGAAGTGAGTAAATATAAAACCGCCTGCGCGTGTGACGCGAGGCGGTTTTGTGTATTCCACGGAAGTGTGGCTTCCAGCTAACCCTGTAGGGAAGCTTTGTGCTTCCGGGATCGCTGAGTCACGAGTACCAGAAGATAGACAGCGAGCAGCAGGAGAGGTGCCAATATCGAATACCGGTACATTACGGCGTAGCTGGTGAACATGGCGACAGCGCCAAGCAGCATGGAGCCGATGGCGACACCGAGATCCAGGGAGTTCAGGAACATTCCGTTGGCTAACCCGCGCTGGCGTGGCTCGACAGACTGGATCATCCAGGTCTGAAGCGCAGGCTGCATGGAGCCGAAGCCGAAGCCGTAGCATAGGGCGGCCGGGAACAAGCCCGCCGTTGTAGAGGCAAAGGATAGCAGGAGCAGCCCCGCAACGATGAATAGGCTTCCCGGGATGAGCAGGGCGGGCGCACCATAGCGGTCGTAGATTCTGCCGGAGAGCGGCCGGATCACGACAATGGCTACGGCATTGAACAGGAAGAAGTAAGCGATATGCTGGAGGTGCTTCTCTTGCCCGTAGAGCGCCAGGAAGCCGAGCAGACCGCCGTAAGAGATGGATAAAAGAAAGTTAAGCAGGCAGGGAAGCAGCAGCCTGCGGTAAGGATTGCTTCCGGCAGCAGTAGCCGGAACTGCGGGCGGCTCCAGATGTCCGCCAGGCAGTGACTTCGCCAGGCGGAAGCCCATCGGCAGGATGAGAGCAATCGCGACAGCCGTCCCCAGCAGCAGGGACCCAAAGCCTGGTCCTTGCAGCAGGCTGAGTCCGATCAGCGGGCCAGCCGACATAGCGAGGCTGGTGGATAATCCAAAGTAGCCCATGCCCTCGCCCATCCGGCGGATGGGGATGACATCGGAGGCCATGGTCGGGAACGCTGTGCTGGCCATGCCGAAGCCTATGCCGAACAGGATGCGGAACAGCAGCAGGGTGAAGATGCTGCCTGCGAAATAATAGCCCGCCACCGCAGAGAGGGCAATGGCAAGGCCGAGGAAGATCAGCAGGTTGCGCCCGCCCTTCTCCATGGCCTTGGCCGAGAAGAGGCGGGAGGCAATGGCACTGAAGGCGAACAGGCTGGTAACAAGGCTAACCTGCACGGGGGTAGCATGCAAAGCACTTTCCGCATAAGCAGGAAGGGTAGATAAGGTCATCTGCAGTCCTATGAACAGCAGAAGATTGCAAAGGGTCAGTGTAATGAAGGATGTGGTCCATAGACGTTCAGAGGATTGATTCAAGTGGGTTGACTCCTATTCCTGATGTATATTTCCGGTGTTGTGATAGATCTGCTCCAGCATACTGCGGAGATCTTCAAGCTGCTGCGGCTCGAGCCCGGCTACAGCCATATCTATAGTCTGCTGCTCCAGAGCTATAGTGTTCTCAATTAACGCCCTTCCCTCTCCTGTGGCATAGAGCTGGAACGCCCTGCGGTCCTCCGGGTTGGCTGTTTTGGTAATGAAGCCTTTCTTAATCAGGAGCTCCACGATCCGGGCGGTGGTGGGCTGGTCTTTGGCGGAGGCAACGGCCACCTCCTTCTGGTTGACTCCGCTGCGGTCACAGATCATCAGCAGGGTGGACCATTGCTCAGGTGTGATGTCATACGGCTTCAACGCCCGGGCGAAGCTCACTGAGATTCTCCGGTGGGTTGAGCCCAGCAGGAAGCCGAGGAATTGCTGGGGAGAGGACAGGGTCATAAATGAATGGCTCCTTTATTAATTAATTGTTGTAACAAGTATAAGCATAACAAGTAAATGAGTCAAGGATGAATGGGGCACGCTCTGCCAAATTCAGCCCTTGAATGCTGCCCGTCATACCTACTGCAGCACCCGCCCTACCTAATGCATCATTAGTTGGAAAAACGCATCCTAATTTCGGTGTCTTGCAGCGGCTGGGGAGATTAATTGGAAAAACGTCATTTATTTTTAAGGAGTTCCTCAACTCTGGAGGATTTGCAAATATTAAGAGCGGTTTTTCCAACTATTACCTGAAAAGACTGTGCTCCTTCTTAAACTAGTGGAGGAAATCCACCTATATTGATCGGGGAGTTCAAGCTCCTTTGCAACACAAAAAAGCCCCGCTCCGCATGATGCAGAAGGGGGCTTGAACTATTTGTTTTTAAACCTGTGGAACCTTCTCCCAGTCTTTCAGGAAGCGTTCGATACCATTGTCGGTCAGCGGGTGCTTCCAGAGCGATGGCAGGAGTGATCCCGGGATGGTAGCGATGTGAGCTCCGGCAATGGCAGCCTGCTCCACATGGGCAATGTTGCGGATACTGGCGGCGATGATCTCGGATTTCAGGTCGTAGTTGGTCAGAATCGTCTTCAGATCCTTGATCAGCTTCATGCCGTCTACACCGATATCATCCAGACGTCCGACGAACGGACTGATATAAGTAGCTCCTGCCTTAGCGGCCATGAGGCCTTGAGCAGCGGAGAATACGAGAGTTACGTTCGTTTTGATGCCTTTTTTGGTCAGTTCATAACAAGCTTCCAGACCATCTTCGGTCATAGGCAGCTTGATGACCACGTTCGGAGCCCATTCAGCAATCTCGTAAGCTTCCTTAAGCATCTCTTCAGCCGTAAGACCGATAACCTCAGCGCTTACAGGACCAGGGACAATCGCTACGATCTCTTTGATTACATCCTTAAACAATCTGCCTTCCTTGGCGATCAGCGACGGGTTCGTCGTTACGCCATCCACTAATCCGAGGCGGGTAATACGTTTGATTTCCTCAATATTTCCGGTATCCAAGAAAAATTTCATTTCCGGGTATCCTCCCTTGATTTCGTATGGATTTGACAAAACAGCAGGCTCCACTTCATTATGAGACATGCTGCGTAAAGTTTCAACTGTTAATTTGAATCTTTCAAAATAACTTTATGGAATCCGCGCAAAAAATTGTTTTTACACGGGAAGGACCATTCACGGCTACTTCTGTCCATGATACTATAGAAGCGGTATTGTTCATTACAGGTGATGGGCTGGTGACAGGAATGTATACTTTAATTGCGGGAGTGGTGCTGTTTCTGCTGGTCACGGCCGGAATTATTGCTTACCAGAACAGCAGAATCCTTGCGGAGCAAGAGTCGGATGCTTCCAGAGCGCATACCGGCAATCTGATGTACTCGGTATATAATCAGAGATTCTTAGCGGGTGAGGAGCTGCCGGAGGCGGTGCCGCTGTTCCAATTCACGGTGATTGAGCCCGGGGAAGAAGACCTGCCGGAGTCAGAAGCGGGAACGACCCGTGCCCTGTGCAGAGTTGCCGCCGGAACGGGTGAGCTCGTGTTATCGGATGCGCAGAATTATATGCTGGGTATTCTCCGCCAGGCTGCAGTGAAAGGCGGCAGGCTTACGCATGTTTCTTTTTCAGGGAAGGCTGCCCGCAGGGGCGAGAAGGAATTGATTCAGGCGCTGGAGACTGCGGCTAAGGAGGAGACCCGCTATGCAGATCAACGTTAATGATGTCGTCCTGCCGGTTCATGAAGGCGACATCACCTCCTGGCAGGGCGGTACTGCCGGTGAAGCGGCTGTTTAGCGAGATGCTATAAGAGCAGTCTTGATCTGTCTTGCGCTCATGGGGTGAAGAGCCTGGCTTGTCCGAATATCAGCACGGGCATTTACAATTTCCCGAAGGAGCTGGCCTGCAAGACGGCGCTGGAAGCTGTAGTTCATTATGTCCGCGCGAAGAGCCCGGCAGAGCTCCCGCTGCGGCAGATCGATTTCGTCTGCTTCGAGCATGAGAATGCCGGGTTATACGAGGCCATGCTCGGGAATTATAGCTGAACGGCATAAGCCTGTCCGGGCAGAAGCCCGGAAGTCAGGCGTGATATTTGCCCGCGGGTGCGTTCAGCACCCATTCCAGCATTAGAATCAGATCTTCCAGCCTGGTCAGCTGGGCGTCAAGTGCTGCCCGCTGAGGGTCGCCGGGAGGCAGGGGGGCCAGCCGTGATTCCAGGGATCTGCGCTGGAGCGTCATTTCGTTGATTTTGGATTGGATTTGGTTCTCGGTTCTCATGCGGATGCCTCCTGATGGATTATTAGTGTCAGGTTGATGGTAAGGATAGGAATTCCTTGTGGACAGGCACAGCCGATTCCACTTCGTTCATTATAACGGATAACATGGAGGGAATAAAATGAGTATCAATGTGAAGCAGCTGGCAGCGGAGAAGGCAGTCGAATATGTGCAGGATGGCATGAAGGTGGGACTGGGTACAGGCTCCACTGCTTACTGGGCCATCCGCAAGCTGGGGGAGCGGGTGAGCGAAGGCCTGCAGATTACGGCCGT
Source organism: Paenibacillus sp. FSL H7-0350 (assembly GCF_038593195.1). NCBI lineage: Bacteria > Bacillati > Bacillota > Bacilli > Caryophanales > Paenibacillaceae > Paenibacillus > Paenibacillus sp. FSL H7-0350. The sequence goes on from NZ_CP151972.1 coordinate 262,381, forward strand.
AGCTACCTCACAGGCGTCTGAGGATCAGGCCCGCGAGCTGGGCATCCCGTTGGTAGCGTTCAGTGATGTGGACAGCCTCGACCTGACGATTGACGGGGCGGATGAACTCGACGGGGCGCTGCAGCTGATTAAGGGCGGGGGCGGTGCGCTTTTGCGGGAAAAGATTGTCGCCATGGGCAGCGCACGCATGATCGTTGTGGCCGATGAGAGCAAGGCCGTGACCACGCTCGGGAAGTTCCCGTTGCCGGTGGAGATTGTGCCATTCGCCTGGGAGTGGACGGTTGCCGCTCTGGCTAAGCTGGGCTGCAAGACGGAGCTGCGGCGCAGCGGAGAGGACCTGTACAAGACGGATAACGGCAATTATATCGCCGACTGCCGTTTTGAAGCCATTGAATCGGCCACAGTGCTGGCGCTTGCCCTTCAGCGAATTCCGGGAGTCGTCGAGCATGGACTCTTCATCGGGATCGCCGATCTGGCGATTATCGGCAAGAGTGACGGCACCATTGAGATTATTGAAGGTGGCCAGGATCACTAAGCCGCATGCAAGCCGCCGGAAAGGGAAGACTTCAGCCAAACAGGCGTTGCCGCCCGGACGCCGCTTCCTGGCCTGGCTGCTTCTGCTCGCGTATAGCGGAATGCTGCTGTACTGGATGTTCCTCGGGTTCGGACGGACGGTTCAGCTGGACGGGCCGCTCCGTTACAATCTTGAACCGCTGCGGACAGTGCGTTTATATTTTGATATGACCAATGGACTATCGTATGCCAGCAGGCTGGTGAATCTCCTGGGGAATGTGGCAGTATTCGCGCCATTTGGCATCCTGCTTCCGCTGGTGGTCACCGGTTACCGCTCGTTTATCCGGCTGACGCTTCTGTCTGCTCTGGGTATCATTGTATTGGAGCTGCTGCAGATGCTGCTGCATGTCGGGAGCCTGGATATTGACGATCTGCTGCTTAACCTGCTCGGGGTCTGGACGGGGTATGCGCTGCTGCGGCTGGTGCGGGGATAGCGGGAGGTCTGGGGTCAGGTATACTTTTAGGAGGATGAGACATATGTTGATTGATTTGAAGCCGCTTGTCGGCACACCGCAGGTGAATGAGCTGCTGGCTTATGCGGTTATAGATGACCCGGATGCGCTGATACGCACTTCGGAGGAATATAGTAAGCTTGCGGCTATGCAGCTGTGCGGCTGGGAGGAGGACGGGCTGCTGGTCGGACTGGCCGGGTATGAAGAGACGGAAGACGGCTCGCTCGACATCCGCCATATTGCAGTGCTCCCGGAGAACCGGGGCAAAGGGTATGCGCGCGGCATGATTCTTGAGCTGGTCACCTCCCGTCAGCCGCGTTATCTGGTAGCGGAGACAGAGGACGAGATTGCCGCTGACTTTTACCGCAGTCTGGGCTTCATGGTGTACAGCCTGGGCGAGAACGCTGCCGGAATCGAAATGTTCCGCTGTGTCTATGAGGTGGAAGAGACGGAAGACGAGGAGTAAGCAGAACAAGCAGTATCAGGATATTCAATAAGTGAAATTCACAATATTAGCCACTCTGCACTTTACGTGCGGGGTGGTTTTTTGCGTCCATGAAGCTTGTCCAATCGCTCTGCTGAAGAACAATGTAAAATTCATGAAAACCAGTTGACTTTTTATGAAAAGGACAATATAGTTTTACTGTGAAACAGTTCTACACGTGAACTAATATGAAAGGGCGGAGGCATCATTGAAGAAAGACGCAGAAGAATGGATTAACCGCTACGTAGATGCTTATATGGTCGTTACCAGGCAGATCAACTCGCGGCTCCGGGATATTTTTGAGGAAGGACTGACAACGGATCAATTCCTCATTCTCAGGCTGATCAGCGGGCAGGAGAGGTGTACCTCCACTTATCTGGCTGAGGCCGTAGCGGTCGGCAAAAGCTCAATCACGGCCATCATCAACCGGCTGGATGAAGCCGGAATGATTCAGCGGACCCGGGATGAGAATGACCGCAGGCAGGTGTATCTGACCATGACGGAGTACGGACAGAGCGTCTACACGAGCTCTGAGAAGCAGATGCAGCAGGTGATCTCCCCATACTTTTCCCACTTCGAGGAAGACAACATAGAGCAGTTTATTACCATGTTTGAGAAGCTGGCATTTCTGATGCAGGATACAGGGGGTAGAAGCAATTGAGAACGATTTTGAAGGCAAGATGGGCGGTTATCGCAGTGTGGGTGGCTGTGGCGGTAGTCTTATTCCTCACGGCTCCCGGCATGTCAGATCTGGTTCGGGAGAAGGGTCAGATCGCTGTTCCGGCTGGCTACACCTCTTCGCGGGCTGCGGAGATTATGAAGGAGGTCGCTGCGGCCAAAGACGGGGAGACGGTGCATCAGGTAGCCCTGGTGTTCCATGAGCCGGTGGGGCTGACGGCCGCAGACACCGAGAGTATTAAGCAGGGTGTGGAGAAGCTGGCCGGGAACAAGGATTCCCTGAAGCTCGGCACGATTACAGATCCTTTCTCTCAACCGGAGCTGAAGGATACGCTTATTGCCAAGGATGGCAAGACGATTATGGTCGCATTGTCGGTGCAAGGCGGAGAAGCGGCGGTCAAGGAGCTGCCGGCCAAGTCTGCTGAGCTGCTAAGTAACGTCACTGCGGAGCATTATATGACCAGCGAAGGGCTGATTACGGAGGATACGATTGCCAGCTCGGAAGCCGGTCTGAAAAAGTCGGAATACATCACAGTCGTGTTTATTCTGCTGATACTGTTCGTGGTGTTCCGTTCGTTCGTGGCTCCGTTCGTGCCGCTGCTGACGGTGGGGCTGAGTTATATCGTGTCCCAGTCGATTGTCGCGTTCCTGGTGGACCGCTTCGACTTCCCGCTGTCGACCTTCACCCAGATCTTCATGGTGGCTGTCATGTTCGGGATCGGGACCGATTACTGTATCCTGCTGATCAGCCGGTTCAAGGAGGAGCTTGCCCAGTCGGAGGATACACAAAGCGCCATCATCGCCACTTACCGGAAGGCTGGTGGAACGGTGTTCTATTCAGGGCTGGCGGTCTTTGTCGGCTTCGTGGCCATCGGCTTGTCCAAGTTCATGCTCTACCGTTCGGCAGTGGCGGTGGCGGTCGGCATAGCGGTGATGCTGCTTGCACTGGTAACGGTCGTGCCGTTCTTCATGGCGGTTCTGGGTCCTAAGCTGTTCTGGCCATCCCGCGGCAAGCTGGAGCACAGTGAGAGCCGGATCTGGGGAGCAGCCGGTTCGTTCTCGCTGAAGAGACCCTGGGCTGCGCTGCTGATCGTTGCTGCGGTTGTGGCACCGTTCCTGCTTACCTACAGCGGGAAGCTGAGCTTCAATAGCATGGATGAGATTGGGCCTAACTATGCCTCGGTCAAAGGGTTCAATATTATATCCGAGAGTTTCGGTCCGGGTGAATCCATGCCGGGCAAGATTGTCATCAAGAATGACGACCGGATGGACACTGCTGAATATATGGGACTTGCCGAGAAAATCAGCCGCGAGCTGGAAAAGGTGGATGGCGTTAAGGCTGTGCGCAGCATGTCCCGGCCTACCGGGGAACAGATTAATGACTTCCTGATTCCTACTCAGGTGGCTACGCTGTCGGACGGTCTGGATCAGAGCAGTGAAGGGTTAACCAAGATCCAGAGCGGGCTGAGCGAAGCAAGCAAGCAGCTGAAGGACAATGAGCCTAAGCTTGCTGAAGCCGCCTCGGGCAGTGCGAAGCTTACAGCAGGAACGGCTGAGCTGAAAAAAGGCATTGATGCGCTGGGCGCAGGCTTAACACGAATCGAAGAAGGAATCCGCAGCGGCGGGGCCGGAGCGGGAGAGATTAAAGCGGGCCTTGCGCAGGCGGCAGGCAGTGCAAAGCAGCTGGCACAGGCCAATGCCGCGCTGCTCGAAGGCTACAAGAAGATCGGCAGCGGCCTGACCGCGCTGAACGGGGGCCTCACCGGTCTGCAGACACAGCTTCAAGGCGTGGCAGATGCGCTTAACGGTCTGGGAGCTTCATTCACCGGACTGGAAGCCGCCTATCCGGAGCTGCTACAGGATGTGAATTATCAGACGATCAAAGGTACAGTCACGCAGAGCGGTACGGGAGCTGCGGGCCTTGCCGGAGGACTGGGCCAGATCTCGGCCCAGCTGAGCGGGGCGGCGGCCGGATTGACGGAGGCCAACGCCGGGTATTCCAAAGCGGCAGCAGGGCAGGCAGCGCTGGCGAAGGGGCTGGATCAGCTGGTAGCCGGTATCGGCAAGCTGCAATCCGGGCTGAAGCAGGCGGCTGACGGCCAGGGGCAGATTGTCGGCAAGCTTCCGGCGATTACCACCGGGCTTACACAGCTCCAGGGCGGGCAGAAGCAGCTTGCCGACGGGTTCGGCGAGCTTACAGGCCAGCTTAGCCAGCTGACGGACGGGCTGACGCAAAGTGCGGACGGTCTGGGACAAATCACCGGCGGCCTAAGCTCGGCGCAGGATTACCTCAAGCAGATTCAGAATGCTAAGGATGATGAGCTGAGTGGTTTCCTGGTTCCGGCAGAGGCGCTCAAGGCCAAGGAGATGCAGCAGGTATTCGATACCTATCTGTCCGGGGACCGCAAAGTCATGACCCTGGATGTGGTCTTCGCCGGAAATCCATACAGCGCAAAGGCTATTGACAGTGTCGGACAGATTCAGGCAGCGGTGGACCGTGCCGTAGCCGGCACCAAGCTGGAGAATGCGGAAACGGCCATGAGCGGCGTGACCAGCACCTACAATGATTTGCAGACCATCTCCAATGAAGATTACACGCGTACGGTCATTCTGATGCTAAGCGGTATTTTCATCATCCTGGTGGTGCTGTTCCGTTCGATGATTATGCCGCTGTACATCATTGCCTCATTGTTAATCACTTACTTTACGGCGCTGGGCATCACGGAAGCGATCTTCGTGCACCTGCTGAACTATTCGGGAATCACCTGGACGACGCCGTTCTTCAGCTTCGTTATGCTGATTGCCCTCGGGGTAGACTACAGCATCTTCCTGATGGACCGCTTCAATGAGAACAAAACCTGGGATGTGCGTGAAGCCATCCTGCACGCCATGCGCAATATGGGGACAGTGATTCTCTCGGCTGTAGTGATTCTGGGCGGTACCTTCGCCTCGATGTACCCGTCCGGGGTCCTGTCGATGATGCAGATTGCGACGGTTGTATTGTCAGGTCTGGCGCTGTATGCGCTGGTCTTCCTGCCGTTCTTCGTACCTGTTATGGTGCGGATGTTCGGGCGGGCTAACTGGTGGCCGTTCCGTCCGGCGGCCGGGGACGATCACTCGAAATCACTGGATATGTAACGTTCTTCACTACAAGAGATGAAACAATAAAGAGCAGGCTTCCCGGTTATTTGGGGCCTGCTCTTTGGCTGTTTACAAAGAAAAATAAAAAATCACCGTGCCGATGTAACCTTATCGGCTTGTACATCATCTAAAGAGTATATGAAAGAAAGCACTGAATGGGGATGCGGCAGCTTCCCGGAAGAAGGGGGGCAATCATATTTGAACACCGGACAAGAGGATCTGGTCAGGCGTGCCCAGGCAGGTGACAGCGAGGTCTTCATCCAATTGGTGAAGAGTCAGGAGCGGCGGATGTACAGTATGGCCAAGTCCATGGTCAGGAGTGACGAGGATTGTGCAGATGCGATGCAAGAGACTGTACTGAAGGCTTTTAAAGCCATCTCAGGACTGAAAGAAGCGGCTTATTTCAACACATGGCTATTTCGTATTCTGATCAACGAATGCAACTTGATTCTGCGCAGACGGGAAAGGGTAGTCGTCATGCCCAATCCGCCGGAGAGCGTACAAGCCATATCTTCGTCCGCAGAAGAGATAGATCTGCGCCAGGCCATTGGCAGGCTCGAAGAGATATCAGGGACCATTGTTAAGCTGCATTATTATCAGGGGCTGACTGTGCAGGAGATTGCCGGGCTGCTTGAGCTGTCAGAGAGTGCGGTCAAGACCAGGCTGCACCGCGCCCGCAAGACGTTACAGCAATCCCTGGAGCAACCTGTAGAAAGGAAGGTGAACGGATGAGCCAGCAGCGGTTGGAGAGCAGGCTGGCAGACCTTCAGGAAGAGACTCTTCCTGAACTGCCGGAGCTTGTGCATCTGCGTTTGGAGGAGACGTACCGGATCATCAATGAAAAGGATGAAGTTGGCTTGGAGGCGGCTTCAGAGCATCAGGAGACGCTCAGACGTAAAAGAATGCCCCGGTGGCTGTCCCGGGTGATGATCAGTGCAGCATCTGTGGCCGGAGGGCTGGTGCTCCTGATTAGCCTGGGATTCATCTCCCCGGCCATGGCAGAGACCTTGAAGCAGTTACCGTTCATGTCAAGCGTATTCCAGCTTGCAGGAGATTCCGGGCTGCGTAAAGCAAACGAAGCAGGGTTAACCACAAATGTTGAGCAGACCGTCACACAGGACGGGATGACTCTAACCGTATCAGAACAAATGTATGACGGAAGCCGTCTGTCGCTGGTGATGACCCGGTCGAAGGGCGTGTATGCGCACAAGTCTTTTTCAGATACATGGGCTATCCCTGATCCAGAGACAGGCCGCCTTAACCGCCCCATGGATTTTTATGTAAACGGAGAGCTTGTTAATACGGGAGTGAAGATTGCACCCGGCGGGCAGGAGGCCTCCGATTCTGTCATTATTACAACTCTAAATTCAGGGAATTTGCAGCTTCCAGGCACCTTTGATTTCAAAATGTCTGTCTATCTTCCCGGGTTTGCCGACCCGTTCATTTTTGAGTTCCCCGTAACCCGCCAAGTATTGGAGGGCGTCGTTCTTACACCGGATATCCTGAAAACTCATGATCACATTAATCTGATGATTAAACGGCTGGAGGTAAGTACTACTTCAACTCTGCTGGTGGCAGAATTACAAGGAGAAGCCGGGGCGGGCATTCAGGCTATAGAAGCAAACATTCCGGACAAATATAAGGTGAATGGCCACTTCCCGGTCTATTTTGAGCTTTCAGACGAGCAAGGGCGGGAAGTTAGGGGACTCGGCGGCGAAGGCGGGACGGGCGAAGGCAATATCTTATCCTACACTTTTAATTATGAACCGTTTGAGACGATCCCGGCCCGCATTATCATTAAGCCTACCATTTGGAAAGATGGACAGAAGCGGTACATTCCTGAGCTGGAGATCACTGTTCCGGTAAAATAGCATATAAAAGCCTCCGGTCAGCAAAGGTTAATTTGCACCGGAGGCTATTTGCTTAGGAAGACCGGGATGAATTTACTTCAGCTTCGCAAAATAACTGCGCAGCGCCCAGCCGCGTTCCTGACGTTTCTTATACTTGGGCAGAGAGCGGTAGACAGCCAGCGATTCGTTAAAAGCAAGCTTGGCGTCCTCAGTCCGTCCCAGCGTCTTGAACATCGAGCCAGCCAGATAATAGGCTTCGCTGGAGGAGGATTGAATCTCCTGGAATTGGCTTACATAATGCAGCGCTTTGTCCTGGTCCACATGCCGGAAAATCTCGGCCAGACGCAGGTAAGGCTGCCCGTATTGCGCCCGGCGGTTGATGTCCAGCCCCTTAAGCATCTGCGCTTCGCCTTCGGGAAGCTGTCCCAGCTTGAGGTTGGCGTATCCCAGCTCCACCCAGTATTCAGCGGACGTCTCATAACGGTCAGCGATGGCGGTCAGCAGCTCCTTGGCCTCGCTGAAGCGTTTGCGTTCAATCAGCAGCCGGGCCAGATCGAATCTGGCGGTTACATCGTTCGGGTTCTGGGCAATGGTCGTCCGCAGCTTCGACATCTGACGGCTGCGGCGGAATGGCTTGGAGAAGCTGGGCAGAATGCCGACATAACGGCGGTCCAGGAAATAGAGAACGACAAGCAGGATGATCAGGGCCAGAATCGGATTACCGAGCAGCCGGTAGAGCAGCAGGAAACCTAGAATTTTAATCATGGATATGAATTCCCTCCGTTACGTGTGTGGTTCGATTGCGCTTCCTGCAAGTTGGATATGAATAGGCAGGGTAATTATACCATATCATCCTTTTTTGAAGCCACGCAAAAAAGAGTCACGGTGCGCTCGTTCGTTAGACCGGGACGATCGGTGGGACTCTTGCTTCTGCCCTGCACAGCTGTAATTGACAGCCTGCCTTAGAAGTCATAAGCTTTGTGTACAGTTAAATTGTTTCATGGCTATATTAGCTCTTACAGAAAGAAGGATGAAACATGGACACATTGGCAAGCAAGGTCCAGCTGCGTCCCCTGGGACGCTCTGAGCTGTCCGTATCACCGCTAGGTCTGGGCTGCTGGCAGTTCAGCCGGGGCAGCGGAATCGTAGGCCGCTACTGGAGCAACATTACAGATGAGGATATTCTGGATATTGTGCGGGTCAGCCTGGAAGGCGGCATGAACTGGGTGGATACGGCAGAAATCTATGGCGGCGGCAAATCTGAGCAGGCGCTGGCTCATGTGCTGGATCAGCTGCAGAAGGAGGGCAGTCCCCATGCGGCTCCGCTGATTGCGACCAAATGGTGGCCGATGCTGCGGACGGCAGGCTCAATTACCTCTACTATCGGCCAGCGCATCGCCTGTCTGGGCGGTAGAGGGATTGATCTCTATCAGATCCATCAGCCGTTCTCGTTATCCTCCATTGCCAGTGAGATGAAGGCGATGGCAGGACTGGTGAAGGCCGGCAAAATCCGTTATGTCGGAGTGAGCAATTATTCCGCCAAGCAGATGACAGAAGCGCACCGGCTGCTGAAGACCTACGGTCTGTCGCTCGTATCGAATCAGGTCAAATATAATCTGCTTCACCGGAATATCGACCAGAATGGTCTCATGGCGGCTGCTAAGGAGCTGGGAATCTCGATCATCGCGTATTCTCCGCTTGAGCAGGGCATCCTGACCGGCCGCTTCCATAATGATCCTTCACAGGTGGCTGCCGTCTCGCGTTCCCGGCGGATGATGTCCGGCCTGGACGACAAGAGCCTGGCCCGCAGTAAGCCGCTAATCACTTCGCTGACTGCGCTGGCTGACAAATACGGGGTTACTCCCGGGCAGATCGCGCTGAACTGGCTGATTCATTATCATGGCGACACTGTAGTTGCCATTCCCGGCGCGTCCAAGGCCCGCCATGCGCGGGAGAATGTCGGTGCCATGAGCTTCCGGTTGGAGCCGGAGGAGCTGGAGCTGCTGAACGAGGCTTCCTGGGCAGCCTTGAAGAAGTAACCTGTAAGGAACCCATAAGTCTGGTGGTGAACACAAATGAATGAGAAGCATTGGCTCGTGGTACAGTATCCCTTGAAGAGCGTCAAGGGAAGCAAGCGTGATGAATGGCTTAGAGACAAAGTAACCGATTACTTGAATCTGTTCCTGGCGGATGCCGAACTTGGTTATGTGGATGGCTTTGATATGGGCAAGAGTATGGCTGACCCGGCCAAATATGTGCTTAATCTATTCTGCGTAGTGACAGATGAAGCCCGCGGAATTGCTCTGGTTAAGAGAGTCTTAAAAGATCACAGGCTCGACTATACTCGCATCACCATCGCCACGATGCCTTTTGAGGGCGGAGGAACGTATATGCTGAAATATGCCTCTAAGAAAGGCGTGACTGATTTTTCGTTGTAGCCATTATTTAGTAGAGCTGATGAATGAATAGAATGATACTCAGCGGCGGACCCGGACTTTGATTTTCAAGTCTGGGTCCGCTATTTCCATTTTTCTGAGATGAAACTGTTTAGGACTGGAAAGAGCAGGTTATATAAGGGATAAGATACTTCGCACTCACGCAAATAAGGTGAAGATTATGGAAGGAGGTTGAACTTCAATGAGTATGAGCGTACATAACCTTATGGCTTTTAATCATCAGTTTTTTAGACCTCAGCCTGTTGTCCATCCCAAAGCGCAGAGACAGGAAGACAAAGTCCAGAGCTTTCAGGAAGTCCTTAACGAGAAGCTAAGCAACTATGGCGACATGAAGAAATAAGCAATGGTGCAGCAGAACTATTTTCCACAGAAGATCTTGCAGCAAATCATAGAGCCTTCAGCAAAAGCAGCAAAAAGGTGCCTCCCGGAACTCGGAAGGCACCTTTTTTGTTGTTTAGGAAAGTATAGTTTTCTCCTTTTGTGGACAAGGTGCGTGTGGATTAGTGGATAAGAGGTGCGGCATATGTCCCAAATGTATGCGGAAAACAGTATACATTCGGTGCTGGGCGAAGGTAATCCTATTCACCTCGAAGCACTTGCTTCATCCTGCTTCCCAGCAGATTAGCGTTTGCTTCGTACGCGCTTTGATTTGCGCAGCTTCGGTTCGGAGCCCGGTGCCTGCCGCATGATCCATCTCAGATAAGCGGCAATCTGCGGGTCGCTCCGCAGGCTGTCCAGTGTCGTAAGGCCAAGAACAACGAGATCGCTGTTGGTATACAGGGCATGAATCTGCCGGTGGCAAGCGTTGCACAGAAGGGCAGTCGGGAGCAGGCTGCCGCCTTTCTTGCGGGGGATCAGATGGTGAACGGTAGTTGCAAGAGGAGAACGGCCGCACAGCTCACACGTGTCCAAGGCCCGGGCAGTCATCTCTTAAGGCCGCACTTCAAAGAATTCACAGCGGCTGCGCGAATAATAGGTTAGATCACTGACCCGCGACTGGATCACAACATCCGAATCGGTGAACCGCACTATAGTAGCGCCGGAATTCACCAGATGGTCATCCTGGAAGACGCGGACGGGCAGCTTGTGGTCAATCGCTTCCTGCAGATCCTGATCAGTGAGTAGTGGTCGGTTGATGGGCATGGGATATAAATCTCCTTTAGATTGGGATAACTGCTGCTTCAGCAATTATATCATTTGATAAATTTTAGTTCGACCTATGGAGGAACTGAATGCTAGTAATATTGCGGTTTTTTTCCAGATTAGTGTTGTTAAGTAAGGGAATTGAAAATATAATATTCGTAAGTTTGTTCGTTTCAATACATTAGTTTTGAAGAGTGAAAACGGGAGGGGGACATTCGTGAGTAAGGTCGTATTACTAATTTCAAGTGTCGTTGTAGGTGTGCTTATAATGATATCACCAGGATTTATCACTGGGCATACTTTCGGCTCAACACAATACCAAGGTAGCCTCTATATTGCTGAGTTTGTTGTAAGAAGTTTGGCTTTAATTATTGGATTGATGGTCATATACGATGGAATCAAATCCTTTTTTAAAAAGACAGGAAAATAGATCACAATAACAAAACCCCGGATCGTAATTCCGGGGTTAAATCTATTCACACGCCACTCCGTCACCCTCTCGATCAAGCTTTCTAGAGTATCCAGGCTCTCCAGCATAGATCGGCGCAGCACCGGCTGCTCTCACGGCTGAACAGTTCTTGTAGTAAACCTCTTGAACTGGTTGCGGGGTTGCTTTTGGTTTCTGTTTTTTAGTAGCGGTAGGCTTAGGTGTGGCTGTAGGCTTAGGTGAAGGTTTAACTCTGGCAGTGGGCTGGATAGTAGCTTTAGCCACAACGGTATCATCATATCCTTTATCAGTTGCGTAATCTTTTAAGCTCCATATCCCTAATTTTGCTGCTTGAGCTTTTTTCTGGATTGACCTGAAATGATCAACATTTTTCACATTCGGCTGAAAGACAGCGACTCGTGCAAGACCTTTCTCCAGCAGCAATTCATTTACCATTTTATCATCAACATAGGCGTAAGCAAGGATACGTCCGTACTGGTCACGTTCGGATACATCGAATTCAAGTCTGACTGTATGATCCTTAAGCAACTTTGTTGTAAACGCACTCGCCTCTGGCCCGAAGGGCTGTACAGGTTTTATTTCAGGAGTGTCGATTAGGATGAGCCGCACCTTTTCAGACTTTCCATCTAATTTGACTGTGAAGGTATCACCATCAGTAACTGCGGGACCTTTGCTTCAATGGTTTTTGCATTCATAGACAAGCTGGTAAGTTCAGCATTCTTCTTAGTGGTTTCAGATTTAAGTACATAAGTGTCAAGAACTTCCGTGTGGTCATCAGTCTTATTAGCAGCTTGTTCCAAGGGAGAGGCTTTTGGAATTGCAATCACGAACAAAATAAAAAATATAATAAACATAACAGCAGAATACTTGGTAATTGTTTTTCGATTTCCCCATTTTAAACTATCGGTAATTTACAAATATTTATAAATACTGTAATGATAAAAACTCTCCAGTTTTAGAATCGTAAGTATTTCCACCATAAATCAGCAATATGCCTCCTCAAAAAAAACAGTGGCCTACGGTACACTAAATCTTGTAAAAGAAACCTTTGAGAGGGGTATAGAGGAATGAAAAAAACAAAGAGCCTGGCGCTGGCGCTGGTCTCCATCATGCTCATGAGCTCACTTGCAGCATGCGGAGGAAGTAACAACGGCGGGAACAAGGCTGCAGAAGGAAATTCGGGTAACAAGGGATCAAGCACAGCAGCACCGGCAGCTGAAGGAGACAAGGCAGAGTCCGCAGAGAAGGTGGAGCTGTCGTTCTGGACGCTGGGCAATGTGAACTACGAAGAGCTGGCTGCTGCCTACACCAAGGAACACCCTAACGTAACCATTAAAATTCAGAATACCGGTGACCAGACGGCCCACCACAACAATCTGACCACAGCACTCTCGGCGGGTTCAGGCGCTCCTGACATTTTCCAGCTTGAGATCGGTTTCATGGAACGCTTCCTGGGAGCCCAGGACAAATTCTATAACCTGAATGACCTCGGAGCCAAAGACATCCAGGCCAACTATCTCGACTGGAAATGGAAGCAGGCTTCCTCCATCGACGGCAGCTTCCAGCTCGGACTTCCGACAGATATCGGCCCGACAGTAGTCTACTACCGCACTGACCTGGCTGAAGCAGCCGGACTGCCAAGCGATCCTGAAGGATTCGGTGCGGCCATTGATACATGGGACAAATTCGCCACTGTAGCAAAAGCGTTCAAAGACAAGACGGGCAAGTATTTCTCCGACCTGACCGATCTGACGTACAATGCGCTTCGTGACCAGTCGGCGGACGAGATCTATTTCAGCAAAGCAGACGGCAGCTTCATCGGCGATACCAATCCGCAGGTGAAGAAGGCGTATGACTTTACCGTTAAAGGCATTCAAGAAGGCTGGATCAGCAATGTAATGCTCTGGTCGCCTGAATGGGGCCAAGGCATGAACGATGGATCGTTCGCCGTCGTGATGGGCCCGGCCTGGATGGCCGGCAATATCAAGAGCAACGCGCCGGACTCTTCCGGCAAATGGAGAATTGCCCAGCTTCCTGAGGGCGCAGGTAACTGGGGCGGTTCGTTCATCACGCTGCCGAAGGAAGGCAAGCACTCCAAGGAAGCATATGATTTCATCCAGTGGCTCGTGAACAAGGATAACCAGCTGGAATCCTTCAAGACCAAAGGCCTGATGCCTTCTATTCCTGCCCTGTACGAAGATCCTGCGTTCGTAGATTTCAAGGATGACTTCTTCGGCGGACAGCAGACGGCGGTGGAATTCGGCAAAGCGGCTAACCGCGTGAAGCCGGTATACTACGGACCGCTGCATGACCAGACCGATACCTTCTTCAAGAATGCGCTGAAAAACGTGCTGGAGAAGAAAGCCGATCCGGCCAAAGAGTGGGACGATGCTGTGAAGCAGGCGAAAACGCTTGCAGAACGCGGCTAAGCTGTAATTCGCGGGGAACAGGCTTCCCCAAATGTCCGGATTCACGGAGTATTCCCTCTGTGAATCCGGATTTAGATATGAATTCCCTGGAGGTGTGACATGGCAGAGCCCGTAATTACGAGTCCGCATGCCGAGAGCAAACGACCTTTCCTCACTGAACAAAGACGGAGCCGCTTCACTGCGTATACTTTCATTTCACCGTTCTTTATTCTGTTCTCGATATTCGGACTATATCCAATCTTCTTCACATTCTATTTATCGTTCTACAAGTGGGATGCCTTAGGTCCAATGAAATACGTCGGCTTCAAGAACTTCGAGCTGATCACCACGGACCCGACCTTCTGGATCTCCTTCAGTAACACGCTCATTATGGGACTCATGGGTACTGTGCCGCAGGTTATGCTGGCGCTGCTTCTGGCGGTGCTGCTGCATTCGGGGATGACCCGGTTCAAGAAGACCTTCCGCATCCTTTATTTCATGCCGAATATCACTTCGATCGTGGCGGTTACACTGGTATTCAGTACGCTGTTCGGCAATAACGGAATGATCAACTGGCTGCTTAACGGAATCGGGGTAGAGAGCATGGCCTTCAACTCCGGCTGGTGGGGGGTCAAAATTGCCATCTCCACCATGGTCATGTGGCGCTGGACGGGCTACAATGCGATCCTGTTCCTCTCAGGCCTGCAGAGCATTCCGATGGACCTGTACGAATCCGCCAAAATTGACGGGGCCAACCGCAGACAGCAGCTGTTCTTCATTACACTGCCGCTGCTTAAGCCGTTCATTATCTTCGTTTCCCTGCAATCTACTATCGGTGCCCTGCAGCTCTTCACAGAGCCTTATGTCTTCCTCGGCCAATCCGGTACCGGATCTACCCGGCAGGAAGGGATTACGATGGTTACTTACTTGTACAGTGAGGCCTTCCGTAACGGCTTCTTCGGCACGGCGGCGGCTACAGCAGTTCTGCTGTTCCTCGTTACGATACTGTTCTCTGTCCTCAATATGCTGATCTCAAGAGGCGGCAGAGAGACTGGAGGGAAAAAAGCGTGAGTACACTGCGTATGTTCAGAAAAAAACCGGATGATCCCGGCTTCTTCGGCAAGCTGGGCTTCTATCTTCTCCTGATTCTCGGAGCACTGGTCTCCATCTTCCCGTTCTATTGGATGTTTGTGGTCGGGACGAATGACAAGGGAGCCGTGTTCCACGTACCGCCGCTGCTCACCATCGGAGACCAGTTCTTCGAGAACTTCAAGCGGGTACTGGATAAATCGGACTTCTTTCAGGCGCTCGGCAACTCGCTGTTCGTCTCGTCCATGGTGACGGTCTCGGTCGTGTTCTTCTGTACACTGGCCGGGTATGCTTTTGCCAAATATGAATTCCCTGGTAAAAACGTGCTGTTCGTCTTCGTTATCGCCACCCTGATCGTTCCACAGCAGCTTGGCGTATTGCCAACCTATGTCATTATGGCCAAGCTTCACTGGATTGACAGCTTCAAGGCGCTGATTGTTCCGGCTATGGTCAATGCCTTCGGCATCTTCTGGATGCGGCAGTACATCTCCTCGGCCGTGCCTACTGAACTGATTGAAGCCGGGCGTATTGACGGGGGAGGACACTTCCGGATTTTCTGGAGAATTGCCGTTCCGGTCATTACACCGGCGATGGCTACCCTGGGCATTCTGAATTTCATGACGGTATGGAATGACTTCTTCTGGCCGCTGGTGGTCTTGAAGAACAAGGAGCATTTCACGATTCAGATTGCATTGCAGCAGTTGTTCACTACACGTGACGGTCTCGATTACGGGATGATTATGTCCGCTACCTTCACGGCCACACTGCCGCTGCTGGTTGTCTTCCTGCTGTTCAGCCGCTGGGTGATTGCCGGACTGACTTCAGGCGCCATCAAGAGTTAACCGTCTATCTATTCTATAAGTAAGAGGATTTACAGAATGCTGTGAAGAATAATAATCAAGTGGAAACGGCTTTGCCGTCCTTATAGAGGACGGTACCGTTTCAGCGAGAAATAGAAGGATAAGTTAAGGTGTGAAACCTATTATTCTTCTATTTGGACAGAGACCGCAGGAGGAAGGGAACCGTCATGAAGCTCCGCCGCAAAATCTTGTTCGCTATTATTCTTCTCGTATTCATTCCCGTGATTGTCATGGGGATTGTTACGTATGTGAATTATTCGAATGCCATGGAGAAAAAATCAAGCAATTTCTACTGGATCTCCCTGCTGGAGACGGACCGCAAGCTGAAGTTCGCCCTCAGTGAGATTTCATCGATCACCAATTCTGCCATCACACAGCCTGCGATTCAGCAGTCGCTGAAGCAGCAGAATTTCGTCCTCACCTATGACCGCAAGCAGGAAATCAACAACCTGCTGATTAACCATCCGATGATCACCTCATTCAGCCTGTACGGCAAAGACCGGCTGCTGTATCAATACAATGCGCCGATGTCTTTTGCAGATATGCATAAGCAGGTCTGGTTCGGAGCCATGGAGTCTGCCGAAGGGCGTCCTGTTTGGTCCGGTCCCGGAGAGAACGGCTCGGCAAGCGGCGATAAGCCGGTGCTGGTCCATGCCAGAGTGATTAAGGACTATTATTCGCTGGAGGATATCGGCTATCTGGTTGTATATGTGAAGCCGGATCTGCTCGATCAGATTTTCTGGGAGGCTGCCACCCTGAAGAAAGGGGATATTCTGCTGGTCAACAAGCAGGGTAATATCGTCTTTAACAAGTCCGGGGAGCATATCGGAGAACGGACGGATTTTCCTTTTTTGCAGGAGAATTATAACCAGGAGCAGGACTATTACATTGACAATTATCAAGGGGAGCGTTCTCTGATCACTTTCCTGCCTTCACATAACGCGGACTGGTATCTGGCGGCCATTACGCCGATGAACCTGATCTCCTCCGAATCGGTCTCCATCCGCAATATTGCGATTATTCTCGGCATGGTGTCGCTGCTGTCGGCCTTCCTGTTCGACCGTTATTTCATCCGCAGGCTCGTCCGCAGCATTAACAGTGCCGTGAACGGCATGAAGCGGGTCAAGCAGGGGATCTTCACCCCGATTCCGGTACCGCTGCGGGCCAATGATGAGAGCGATTCCCTGATTGACGGCTTCAACCGGATGAGCTCGCAGATCAATGAGCTGATCGATCAGGTCCAGACCGAACAGGGACGCAAAAAGGAAGCGGAGATGCAGGCGCTGATGGCCCAGATCAACCCGCATTTCATCTATAATTCGCTGGAATCGATCAACTCCATGGCGGTGCTGGCAGGCAACCGGGATATCAGCAAAATGGTCATCTCGCTCGGCCGGCTGCTGCGGATCAGCATCAGTCAGAATCAGGAGCTGATCCCGCTGCAGATGGAGTTCGAGCATGTCCGCCATTACCTGGATATCCAGAAGTTCCGGTTCGAGGACAAATTCTCCTATGAGCTGGAGCTGCCCGAGCCGCTGAAATATGTGATGACCCAGAAGCTCATTGTTCAGCCGATTGTGGAGAACGCCTTGTACCATGCCATTGAGCAGATGGAGGAGCACGGAAGGATTACGGTTACCGCTCAGGAGAACGGCAAGGATATTATCATTATTGTGAAGGATAACGGGCCCGGCTTCGATCTTGAGGTGCTGATGAGCCAGTGGGACAAGGAGCGGAGCAATCCCAAGAAATACAGCGACAGCGGGGTTGGACTGAAAAATGTGCATGAGCGCCTGAACATCCGGTTCGGTAATCCCTATGGTATTCTGGTCTGCTCCTCACCGGGCTTCGGATCAGCCATCTGCATCCGGATTCCGAGGATACAGCCGACATGAGGGGGAGAAGCCAAATGAAGGACCAGCGGCATGTGCTTAGATGGTTGACCAACTGGGGATGGATTCTCCTCTATATTGTGCTGATGTCCGGCGCCGTATGGTTCATTATGCAGGAGGACCGGGAGCAAATTGAAGATACCTCGCCCGAGAAGATCACACTAACCTTCCGGCACTTCTGGATCAAGGAGCATGACCGGCCGCTGCTGGCGATCTTCGAGGAGGTTGTGCGCAGCTACCAGGAGAGCCATCCGAATGTGAAGGTGAACTTCGAGGGACTGGATCAGAATATACACCGCGAGCAGAAGCTGAAGAGTGAGATGGTAACCGGTACACCGCCCGATATGTTCGTTCTGTTCGGCGGGGCGGAGATTGAGCCTTATGTGCGTTCAGACCGGCTGATGGATCTGACTGATTTCACTGTAGAGAACGGTCTCAGCAACCAGTTCAAGGATCTGCATCTCTGGACGTTCAATAAGCATATCTACGGACTGCCGATTGAGGGTAATGCGGAACCGCTCTATTACAATAAAAAAATCTTCACCAAGCTAGGCATTAACACTCCGGCTACGTTGGCCGAGCTGGATACGGTGATGGCGAAGCTGAAGGCAGCGGGGTATATCCCGTTTGCGCTGGGGAACGAAGACCGCTGGCCTGCGGGGATATTCGCACATTATCTGATGGACCGCTACGCCGGACCGGACCTGATTCAGAAGCTGGTAACGGGCGAGGATAGGTCGAGCTTCCGCAGCAGCGGCTACCTGGAAGCGTTCCGGCACCTGAACAGATGGGTGGAGGCAGGCTATTTCAGTGAAGACTCTAACGATACCTCTACTGAGGGGGCGGTCCGTCTGTTCACTGAAGGGAGGGCAGCCATGTACCTGAACGGCAACTGGGATATCAATTTATTCTCGGGAGACAATGCACCGGACGATTTCCAGAGCCGGGTTGGAGTCATGCCCTTCCCTGCGCGGGAGGCCGGGTCAGAGCCGTCCATCGCCGGAGGGTATACAATCGGCATCGGGCTGTCTTCAAGCCTCACCGGAGCGAAGCGTACAGCGGCTCTGGAATTGATGAAGGGCTTCTATACGAAAGAGATTCAGACGCGAATTGTCTATGAGGGGCTCCGGATTCCGTCGATGCGGATTGCATTTGACCCGGAGAAGACCGGACCGGTCTTCGCCCAGGTGATGGATTTGATGGAGGAGAATCAGCAGAGCTTCGTCCCGTATGACAATCTGTTATCGCCTGAAGTGAAGAAGACCTTCCTCAGTGTCATTGAAGAGATGATTGACGGAGGGCTGAAGGCGGAGCAGGCCCTGCAGCAGCTGCAGGATGCATCCAAACAGTATTGGAATCTGATCCGGAGTTCTTCGGGTCAATAAGCCTGGGGGTGTAGTAGATGAAGGAACAGCAGGAGAAATATAAGGTACTGCTCGTAGATGATGAGCCAATTATACTGCGTAGCCTGAAGGTTGCGATTCCATGGGATGAGCTGGGCCTGACCATTGTGGGAGAAGCGAAGAACGGCGAGGCCGCCTTGCAGCAGATTCAGCAGACCGCACCGCACATCATTATCAGTGACATCCGCATGCCGGTGATTGACGGGATCACGCTAATGAAGGAGGTGCTGCCGCGCAGCGCCAAGCTGATCTTCATCTTCATTAGCGGCTACGGGGAGTTCGAATATGCCAGGGAAGCTCTGCGGCTGGGGGCCTTTGATTATTTGCTGAAGCCAATCGACCATGACGAGCTGGTGGAGATGCTTAAGCGGGCCAGGGAGCGCCTGGACCGCCAGAAGGAGAACGAGCAGCTGATGCTCTCGGTGCAGACCCTGTCGCTGCTGGCCCGCGAGCGTATGCTGGCCGAATTCACGCTGGGCAACCCGCGCCCGCTTCAGCATCTCAAATGGCTGGAGAACAGCGAGCTGGAAGGCGAATACTTCATGGCCGTGGTCCGTCTGGACGACTACGCCGCGCTGACGGCGAAATGGAGCCCTGAAGAGAAGCATCTGTGGCTGTTTGCCGTGCGCAATATCCTGGAGGAGTGGTCGCTCGAGAACGGGGCATTGTCCATCTTCCCGTTCTATAACGGGGAATGGATTCTGCTCTTCCCGGCTAGCCTAAATAACAGCAAGCGGGCACTCGGGGAGCAGCTCATTGCCGGGATCAAGCGCTACTCCAAGCTGAACTGCTCTGTCGGCATCAGCAGAAGCACCAGCGGGATTGATCAGCTTAGCACGGTCTACCCGTTAGCCTCCCAGGCGCTGTACCAGCGCTTCTATTCCGGCCAGGCCGGAGTCTTCCTGGAAGAGGAGGCAGTGGCGGCTGGCAACCGTGAGGTGCAGTATCCGAAGGAGCTGGAGCTGTCCTTAATTGAGTGCATCCGCACGTTGAACCTGGAGCGGATGCTTACTCTTTTTGACGAGATGTCCCTCTTCATTGAAGCCCAGAGTCTGCCCCAGCCGCTGGCGGAGCGTCTGATGATTGAGATGAGTGTGGTGCTGTACCGGCAGTTCGCACATCTGAATACCCATAATGACTGGTCCATCGAAGGGCTGCTCAGCAAGCTGAACGGACTCGGCACTCTGCCTGCCATGATGGATGTTCTGAAGACCACCTTCGGCGACTGGCTGGAGCAGAGTCATAAGACCGCAGCCCGGGAGGACGGCCGGAGCATCATTGAGAAGGTCCAGCGGTACATTGAATCCAACTACCATAAGGATCTCAGCATCGAGGAGGTATCCGAGGTGGCCGATCTCAGCATCAGCCATTTCTGCACCCTGTTCAAGCAAATCTCCGGCTACACATTCCTCGAATTCGTTACCCACTGCCGGATGGAGAACGCCAAGTACATCCTGCGCAGCAGCAATGTGAAGGTCTATCAGGTCGCGCCGCTGGTCGGCTATCAGGACCCGAGATACTTCACTCAGGTATTCAAAAAAGCGACCGGCAAGACCCCCACAGAGTACCGCGAGGAGCATGTGAAGCAGGCTTAGCCAGGGGGGACCAACATCTACATAGATACAAGATACGCGTAAGCGCCTAAGGAGACTTAGGTGCTTCTTGTCGTTTGCTGAAAGGGATAAATCCTGTTGAATGCGCCGGAAGCGGGCGATACGGGGAAATGAAAGGGATAAATCCCTTTGGATACGCCGGAAGTGGGCGATACGGGGAAATGAAATGGTTTGTCCCAAACGCTCTTGTCCCCAGATTTTATTTGTTCTCTTTAGCGGTGAAAAGCCGGGCACAAAGGCAGCCTCTTTCGCTTTTACGCGGGTCGTTCCGTCCGCTCCGCTGTTTAAGCAGGATACGAAACAACACCCAAGCACAAGTAGAATGCCCTATAAATTCTATTTCGAAAATAGAAAGCAGTAATTCGGTAAAAAATAGACAGTTAGAATAACATCTATAAATAACTAGACAAATATAATTAAAGTCTATATATTAGTAAAGATATTAGATACATATCTATTTAGTCTATTTTGAATAATGGAGGATGTTAACGTGTTAAGTAACAAGTATGTACGGACTATTATGCTGTCGAATGTACTATTGCAGCTCGGGGTGTGGGTGCGGAATTTTGCGATTCTGCTGTATGTGACGGAGATTACGCAGAATGATCCTTATTATGTCTCGCTCATTTCGGTAGCTGAATACGGCCCGCTCTTTCTGTTCGCGATCATCGGAGGAACCTTCGCAGACCGCTGGCGGCCCAAAAGGACCATGATTGTTAGCGATCTGTTGTCCGCTTGCTCAATCTTTGTTGTGCTGCTGGTGGTCATGTCAGGCTCATGGCGGGCCCTGTTGTTCGCAACGCTGGTGTCGGCTATCCTGTCCCAGTTCTCACAGCCCTCGGCGATGAAGCTGCTCAAGCAGCATGTGCCTGAAGAGAAGTTGCAAAGTGTAATGGCTATGTTTCAGTCGCTTACGGCGTTCTTCATGGTCATTGGTCCGGTTATCGGCACCTTCATCTATAGTCATTACGGCATTGAGGCCTCACTTGCTGTGATGGGCGGGATGTTCATCGGCTCGGCGCTCATTCTGGTCAAGCTGCCCGCTGACCGGATGGAGGAGACCGGACAGGCCCGCAGCGGGTTCCTGGCGGAGATGCTATCCGGACTGAATTATGTGCGTGCAAGCCGGGTGCTGAAGAACCTTGGAGTAACCTTTGCCTTCGCCGGGCTTGCCGCCGGACTGGTTCAGCCGCTGGGCGTCTTCATCATTATGGAGAATCTGGGCAGAGACAAAGGCTTCCTGCAGTGGGTAATGATGGCGAATGGAGCGGCGATGCTGCTGGGCGGAATGTTTATTATGAGTAAAGGCAAAACTATGAAGCCGCAGACAATGTTATCCCTAGGCCTGCTGATCAGTGCGGCCGCAACGGTAGGAGTAGGCTGGTCGCATCATACAGCGCTGACGCTGGCGCTCCAGACGGTTAGCGGCTTCTTTTACCCTTGTATTCATATCGGTATCAATACTCTGTTGCTCCGTCATACGGACACTGCTTATATGGGCAGGGTGGGCGGCATTATGGGGCCGATGTTCATGGGCTTCATGGTGATCGGAATGTCTGTAGCCGGCTATGCAAAAGGTATGCTCTCCTTATCCACAGTCTTCACCGGGAGCGGTGTACTGTTCTTGATTGCGGTGATGATTATGCTGCCGCTGCTCAGAACGAAGGAGGCGGGCAGAGAAGCACTTCAGAGCCGAGTATGACATTTGTCATATGTCAGAGTTGATATTTATGACTTACGGGGATGACACTTCTTTCTTTATACTGTAAATATAAGAAGTATCCTTGAATGGATGCATCCGAGGAGGAACCGATCCCGATGACCAACAACCAGATACCCCAGCTCTCTACATTGAAGAAAAGCGTAGCCCCTTACGAGAAAACAGACCGCAACACGAGCATAAAACAGCTCATTAATACGCTTGGGCCGCTGGTGCTGCTCTGGACTGCCGCCTACTTCAGCTTATCCGTGTCCTACTGGCTGACGCTGCTGTTCGCTATTCCGGCTGCAGGCTTTGTCATCCGCACCTTTATTATTTTTCATGACTGCTGCCATGGGTCGTTCTTCAAGAACCGTAAGGCCAATGATATTCTTGGCACCATCACAGGCGTGCTTACCTTGGTCCCTTACCGTCAGTGGAAGCACAGTCATTCGATTCATCATGCCGGGAGCAGCAATCTCGACAAAAGAGGCATCGGGGATATCTGGATCATGACAGTGGATGAATATGTGGCTGCCAAGCCGCTCACGCGGCTCTATTATCGTATCTACCGTAACCCGCTGGTAATGTTCGTCATCGGACCGATTGCTGTTTTCCTTATCCAGTACCGGTTCAATGCCAAAGGCGCAAGACGCAAGGAACGGATGAATACGTATCTGACCAATGTGTCCATAGTCGGTTTGTACGCCGGGATTATTATGCTCATAGGCTGGCAGGCGTTCCTGCTGGTGCAGCTGCCAATCGTATTCGTATCCGGCTTCCTCGGCATCTGGCTCTTCTATGTACAGCACCAGTTTGAACATACCTATTTCGAGCATGATGAAGAGTGGAGCTATGTGAACGCCGCTGTAGAAGGAAGCTCTTACTATAAGCTGCCGAAGGTACTGCAATGGATTACCGGCAATATCGGATTTCACCATGTGCATCACTTGAGCCCGAAGGTGCCGAATTACAATCTGGAATTGGCCCACAATGCCAGCCCGCCCTTGCAAAAGGCAACCACCATTACACTCAGCACCAGTCTTGAAGCGCTGAAATACCGCCTTTGGGATGAGGAGCATAAGGTATTCCTCAGCTTCAAGCAGTTGAAGCAGCGGCTGCGCCAGAACGAGCCTGCCGTCACAGATGTCCTTAAGGTAATCAAGCCGGGATTCCAGAGCGAATAGAAGCGATAACATGATAACATGCAGAAAGACAGATCCGGGGAGCAGGATGCCGGGTCTGGTCTTTCTTTTTAGAATATACACAGGTTACTGTGAAGGAAGTTGCCGGTCGTAGGCTGGTTTATGTTAAAATGGGGGTATAAACTTGCTGGCAAAAAGGATGGCTAACATGCAGAAGTGGCATCATATTTTTCATAAAAGCACGGGACTGAGCCCTTATGTATGGGTTGTTTTTTACATTCTCCCATTTTATTTCATCTTCCGTTCCTCCACGGCGGACCGCTGGGTGTATGGCATCCTGATGATTATGGTCTTCTTCGGCTGCTACGTGCTGTCGTTTAAGTCGAGGGGTTGGGTGGTCTATTTCTGGACCAGTGTGCAGATGGTGGTCTCGATTACGATGACGCTGCTGTTCGGGTATATGTACTTTGCGTTATTTCTGGCTTTTTTTATCGGGAATATTCAGAAAAGAGCAGCCTTCTTCACCCTATATCCGATCCATCTGCTGACGACTATTGTAGCGATTAACTATGAGCTGATTATGCGCAATCCTGTATTCCTCTCGCAGCTTCCCTTCGTGCTGGTCAGTATCATTGCGGTGGTACTGCTTCCGGTCACAACGTATAACCGCAACAGGCAGGATAAGCTGCAGGGGCAGCTGGAGGATGCCAACAAACGGATCTCTGAGCTGGGCATTATGGAGGAGCGTCAGCGGATCTCCCGTGATTTACATGATACGCTGGGGCAGCGACTGTCGCTGATTGGACTGAAGAGTGACCTCGCGGGCAAGCTGATTACCAAGAATCCGGCGCAGGCTATCATCGAAATTAACGATGTCCGTATGACGGCCCGCAGTGCGCTGAAGGAAGTCCGCGAGATGATTACGCAGATGCGGGGCATCCGGCTGGAGGATGAACTGGTGCGGGTCCGCCAGCTCCTTCAGGCTGCCGGGATTGATTATGAGCTGGAAGGTAACACCGATTTAACCCAGACCTCGCTGATTACCGAGAACGTGCTGAGCATGTGTATGAAGGAGGCGGTAACGAATGTGGTCAAGCATAGCGGGGCCTCACTCTGCCGGATTCAGATTGAATCCTCGCGGACCGATCTGCTCATCAAGGTGAAGGACAATGGCGGAGGAATTGAGGGGACCAAGCTATATCATAAAGGGCATGGCCTGCAGGGTATGAGGGAGAGGCTGGAGTTCGTCAACGGTTCGATGGAAGTGATCCAGGATGAAGGAACTACACTGGTGATTAAGGTGCCGAATGCGTCGCAGCAGCCGGACATGGAGGTGAATGCGCAATGATATCAATCGTGATAGCCGAAGACCAGCGGATGCTGCTGGGAGCACTATCGGCTCTGCTGGACCTGGAGGAAGATATGCGGGTGGTCGGTAAGGCGGGCAACGGGGAAGAAGCCGTGAAGCTGGTGAAGCAACTGCATCCGGATATCTGTATTATGGACATTGAAATGCCCGCCATGACGGGTCTGGAAGCGGCAGAAGCGCTGAAGGGGGAAAGCTGCAAAATCATGATTTTGACCACCTTTGCCCGGGCAGGGTATTTCGAGCGTGCGGTCAAGGCCGGAGTCGACGCCTATCTGCTTAAGGACAGTCCGAGCGAAGAGCTGGCGCTGTCGATCCGCAGTGTCATGGACGGCAAGCGCATGTACGCGCCAGAGCTGATGGATGAGGCTTACAGCAAGGAAGCAAATCCGCTGACCGAGCGGGAGAAGGAAGTGCTGGGGCTCATCGCAGACGGCAAGAATACGAAAGAGATCGCCAGCCAGCTCTATATCACCACCGGAACGGTCCGCAACTATATCTCGGTCATTCTGGACAAGCTGGATGTAGGCAACCGGATCGAGGCGATTACACGCTTTAAGGAGAAAGGCTGGTTCAAATAAAATATCCCTGCGGGGAAGCAGGAACGGCGGCTGTCTTATGAGGGCTGGCCGTTTTTTTGTTCAAATATAAGAATTTATATGTTGCACACAATAAATTATCCTTCTATTTCTCGCTGAAACGGTACCGTCCTTTAAAAGGACGGCAATGCTGTTTCCACTTGGAATATAGAGTGTACATATATCGCTTAGAACAGAGCTTGACTAGAAGTGAATCTAGGACCTATCACCCATTTTCTATTTGAAAGCGGTTACTCTATTGGATCGGACGCCAAGATTTGTTAATATAAATGCAAACATGTGATCTTATTTGTAGTCGTTTTGTGATGTTATTTGTAGTCGTTTTATGTGAAGTTGGGTAATAAATACTTGTGCCCCGTATGCACGTTTATTCATTCTGCTTACATCCTAATTCAGCCGGGAGGAATCTAATTTGCCAGAGCTAACATCCACGTACGTCGATTCACTTGCACCTAATGCTGCTGCGATCAAGAACGGCCAGGGGCTGGTCCGCAAGAAGAGCTTTGTGGAGCTCCATCAGTCGGAGAACGGAGAACTATTGTTCGGAAAATGTGCCGGAAGCGGCAAAACGCCCTATGAGTGCTCAGTGGACTTCATCGCACCAGACAGCCCGGTCTTCCGCTGCAGCTGCCCCAGCCGCCAATTCCCCTGCAAGCACGCATTAGGTCTGCTCTATGCCTACACCGAAGGCCAGACGTTCACGCCTGCCCCGGTTCCTGAAGACATTGCATCGAAGCGCGAGAAGGCGGAGAAGCGGGAAGAGAACAAGGTGAAGCAGGCGGCAGAAGGGGCAGACCCCAAGCCGAAGAAGGTTAACAAATCCGCCCTGAAGAAAAAAATCAACGCACAGCTCGAAGGGCTTGATCTGCTGGAGAAGCTGGTGCTCTCCTTCGTACGCAGTGGCCTGTCCACGATTGACAAGTCTGCGGCCAAGACGCTTCAGGGGCATGTGAAGGAGCTCGGGAACTATTATCTGTCCGGGGCCCAGATCGAGCTGCGCCGCTTCGCGAATCTGATGTCCAGCGGCAAGGATCAGGAGCAGAACTATACATATGCGGTGGAGCAGCTGACACGGCTACACGCATTTATCAAGAAGGGCCGGGCGTATCTCCAGGCCCGGAGCGAGGACCCGGAGCTTGCGCTCGATCACGAATCCACTATTGATGAATGGCTGGGCCATGCTTGGCAGCTTAGCGAGCTGAAGGAATATGGTCTGGTGAAGGAGGGGGCGGAGCTGCTGCAGTTATCCTTCTACAGCTACAACGATGCTGCCCGCCAGGAGTTCGTAGACCTTGGCTTTTGGCTGGATCTCTCTGCGGAAGGCGGTGAGATCCGCCGGACCTTTAACTACCGCCCATACAAGGCGGCGAAGCTGATGCGCGAGGAAGACAGCTTCTTCGACATTGCCGTGGTTCCTCAGCTGTACACCTATCCAGGGGACATGAATGCCCGTATCCGGTACGAGTCCATGTCTTCAAGACCGGTGCAGGGTAATGATCTTGAGCGGGCGGCCGCCATGGCTCACCGTTCTTATTCAGAAGTCTTCAAGAAGGTGAAGAACCAGATCAAGAACCCGCTGAGCGACAAGCAGCCGGTCATGCTGCTGCATGCATCATCTCTGGGCGTTACTGAGAACGGCCAGTATGTCCTGACCGACGGGGAAGGAACACGGCTGCTCCTGGAGGATATCCCATCGGCCTCGCAGGGCACAGTAGGGCTGCTGCCATTCCTTCCGGCGGGAGCCCGCGAGGACTGCACGGTTCTGGTCATGTTCGAGCATGACCTGGACCAGGGACGTCTGCGTGCCCAGCCGCTTAGTGTTCTTATGGACGAAGAGGTCATTCGACTGCTGTACTGACAGGAGGCGTGTCTATGAGCACAGCGTTACTACAGGAGCTTCATCAGGAGTATAGAAGATTGTACATTGCCGGAAGCGAGCTGGCAGCGGGAGATTTCCGCCTGAACCGGCTGCTTCCGCAGGTTCAGCAGTTCGGTGAGCGGTCACCGGTCTTCAAGAGACTCGGTGAAGGCATTGCAGCGTTGCTTGAACCCGGCAGTCCTGACGGGCCTGCCCCCAGCGTTCTATTGCAGGAGCAGACTCTGCTGCTGGAGTCCGTGCTGTACACCCAAGGGACAACAGCTGTGGAAGGAACCCCAGGCCCTCTGCCCGTGTGGGGCTTCGCGCTTCAGACTGCTCAGCCTTACCGGAAGCTGGCGCCTGTGCTGGAGGCACTCAGCACGACGGGCAGCGGCAGATATGAGATCGTGGTCGATGCCTTCCAGAAAGGCGTCTTCGGGGATCTGCGTCTGCTGCTGCTGGCGGTCTCAGCGCTGAATGATCCGTATTCGGAACTGGCGGACTATGTGAAGGAGCATATTCTTCCTTCGTATGGGCCGGAGATTAGCGGCTACCTGCTGGAGAGCTTCAATCCGGCAGGCGGGCGGAGCGAGGCGCGCAAGCTGGAGGTCATCGCCAAGGCAGGTGCCGCCAGGCATCTGGATACGGTCTTCCAGGCTGCAGAGAGCGGCAGCGATGAGGTCAGGGTTGCTGCTATCGCTTGCTTGGCAGGGGATGAGCAATATACAGCCGCTTTGCTGGAATGGTCGGCTGACAAGAAGAAGGCGATTCGTGAAGCAGCGTACACGGCGCTGGCGGCCGGCGCGAGTGAACTGGGAGCGGAGCGGCTCTACGAAGCCTTCTGTGCGGGGAAGGACCGTGAGATGGTTGCCGAGGTGCTTGCGAACCTGCCTGCTGCGCTGGCCGCGGAGAAGCTGGCCGACCTGTTCATGGTGAAGCTCCGCCTGGCCCCGCAGAATAATGGAGACCCGCAGCAGACGGAAGCTGTCTGGGCGGAGATCCAGCAGTTCATGAGGGCGCTGTTTAGTGCCCGGAGCAGCAAGCTTGATGAAATCTACAGTTATGTAATCAGCGAATATGACCGCTTCCAGTCGCTGGGATGGAAGCAGCTTATCATTCAGGCAGTGCGGTACAAGGAGTGGACAGTAACAGATTCCAGCCTCAGGGAGCTGCAGTTATTGGCGGAGCGTGACTACAACTATCTGCTGTATTATTTCCGGGCGGCCCGTAAAATGATGATTCCGCAGGAGCTGTATAACCAGTTCGCCGGGGGATTGAAGCAAAGGCTGCTCTCCTTCATGAAGAAGGATACCGCGCAGCGGGAACAGTTTCTGATCGACATCCTGGACCGGGTGATTATTAACCCTAAGCCACGGTACTACTACAAGGCTGAGGATACCTTCGATCGAATGAGCGCTGAGGAGATTGAAGCCGCCTGGGACCCGCGCTGGCTCGACTGGTTTATCCAGCGGGATGCACTTAATCTGGTCTGCACTTTCGCCCGGCCGGGACATAAGGGAGTGCGGGAATATCTGCTGAAGAAGCTGAAGGTGCCTCCGCAGCCCAGAGATGACGAGGTTCTTCCTAACATCTTCATTGGACTTGAACGTGCAGGAGTTCCTGAGCCGGGACGCCTGGAGCTGCTTATGTCTGCACTGGAGAGCGGCAGATTCGATCAGACGAACCAGTTCAGCAATTCGCTGACCCGCCTGATGGAGCGGTTGCCGGCTGGATACCGTTCCCGGCTGGAAGCTGCGGCGCCAAGGTACACGTTCGTGGCCAAGCGGCAACTGGAGCACCTGATCAGTATCATGAACGAATTAAATTCACTTAGGGAGGACAATCCATGAGCACAGCGTTATTGCAGGAGCTGCATCAGGAATACAGAAGACTGTATATTGCCGGAAGTGAGCTGGCGGCCGGAGATTTCCGTCTGAAGCGGCTGCTTCCGCAATTTCAGCAGCTAGGCGAGCGGTCACCGGTCTTTAAGAAGCTAGGCGAGGGAATCACTGCACTGATTGAACCGGGTAGTCTGGACGGTCCTGCCCCGGGTATTCAGTTGCAGGAGAATACCCTGCTGCTGGAGTCCGTGCTGTACACCCAGGGAACGACAACCGTGGATGGGACGCCCGGACTCTTGCCGGTCCGGAAGTTCACTCTTCAGACGAATCAGACTTACCGGAAGCTTGCGCCTGTGATTGAAGCGCTCACCACCACCGGAAGCGGCAGATATGAGATTGTATTGGATGCCTATAAGGAAGGAGTCTTTCAGGATCTGCGTCTGCTGCCGCTGGCTGTCTCAGCGCTGAACGACCCGTATTCGGAGCTGGCAGAATATGCGAAGAATCATATTCTGCCTTCTTATGGGCCGGAGATCGCCGGATACCTGCTGGAGAGCTTCAACCCGGCAGGGGGGCGAAGCGAGGTCCGCAAGCTGGAGGTCATTGCCCAAGCAGGCGCTTCCAGTCACCTGGACGTTATTGTTCAAGCAGCCGAGAACGGTAGTGATGAGATCCGGGCAGCGGCCATGAAGTGTCTGGGAGAGTATGGGGAATATACAGCACTCCTGCTGGAGTGGTCTGCCGACAAAAAGAAAATCATCCGTGAAGCCGCCTACACAGCGCTGGCGGCGGGTGGAACGGCACAGGGAGCAGAGCGGCTCATTGAGGTGTTCCTCCAGAAGAAGGACCGTGAGATGTTAGCCGCAGTGCTGGCGTATGGGGCTCCTGCAGAGGTCTATGCGAGGCTTACGGCATTATTCATGGATGAGCTTACGGCCGCACCGGAGACGAGTGCCGATAAGAAAATCACCGAGAAGGCCTGGGATGAGCTGGCTCCCTTCATGGCGGCTCTCCGCCAGGCAAAGAGTGCGGAACTGGATGCCATTTATAGCTATGTTCTTAAGGAGTATAACCGTTATACTTCCCTCGGCTGGATTCATCTGATTGACCAGGCGGCCTGGTACAAGCAGGAATCAGCGGATAACGCCGCGCTGGAAGAGCTCGCAGAGCTGGCGCAGCGCAGCGTGCGGTATCTGCCGAATTATTTCCATGCGGCCAAGCGGAGAGTCAGCCCGCAGGAGATGTTCGACCGGTTCGCTGGAACCCTCACGGAGACCAAGCTGATCGGGCAGGCGGCCAAGCAGGCGGCTCAGCGCTCGCAATTGCTGATCCATACGATCGAGGAGCAGGCAGTGGACCTGTACTGGGACTATGAGGTGCGTTGGGATGCCTCGGGCGTCAGACAATATAACAGGCGGATCATGTCGGCTGAAGAGGTTGCTGCGGAATGGGACCCGCGCTGGCTGGAATGGTCCATCAAGCAGGATGCCATGAATCTGGCCTGTGTCTTCGCCCGGCCCGGACATCAGGGAGTGCAGAATTACCTGCGGGGCAAGCTGGAAGGTACGCTCAAACGGTACACGTATGACCGTCTCGCGAATATTTTTAAAGGACTGGAGAGGGCAGAACTGCCTGAGACGGAGCGGCTGGAGCTGCTGATCTCTGCGCTCGAAGAGAACAACGTACGCAATTTGTATACCTTTGACCACTACTTGTTCGAGATGATGGAGCGCTTCCCTGCCAGCTATGTGGACCGGGTGAAGGAGATCGCCCCCCGGTTCAAATATGAATCCAAGCGCCAGCTGGAATATATACTGGACCAGCTAGTAAGTAAGCAGTAAAGTCTGCAATATACTTAGTGTCACCGGCACGGAAGAGATTGTCCCGGATGGACGGGGATATATAAAGGAGAGGTGTACATGTCAACAGAACAAGGTCAGCTTCAGGATTACATGCGTCTGCCGGCTGAAATCCTGTATCGTGAGGAGCTGGAAGCTCTACGCAAGGAGGATAGCGGACGTATTCCTGCCGGCTGGCAGATGTCCCCGCGCTCAGTCCTCACCTTCATTACTGGCGGCAAGGCGGGCAAGACCGTGATTACCCCGAAATATATCGGCAACACCCGGCTGATCGAGATGGCCGTTGCCACACTGGTCACTGACCGGGCGCTGCTGCTGATCGGGGAGCCGGGCACCGCGAAATCCTGGCTGTCCGAGAATCTGGCAGCGGCGATCTACGGCAACTCAGGCATGGTAGTGCAGGGGACTGCGGGAACAAGCGAAGAGCATGTGCGCTATTCCTGGAACTACGCCATGCTCCTGGCGAATGGTCCGACGCCGGAGGCGCTGGTCAAGAGCCCGATTATGCGGGCGATGGAGGACGGTGGTATTGCCCGGTTTGAAGAAATCTCCCGCTGTGCCTCCGAGGTACAGGACGCGCTGATCTCGATTCTGTCGGAGAAGACGATCTCCGTGCCGGAGCTGGGCAAGGAGACCAGTGCCCGCAAGGGTTTTTCGATTATAGCCACTGCTAATACGCGGGACCGCGGAGTCAATGAGATGTCCGCTGCCCTGAAGCGGCGCTTCAATATCATTGTGCTGCCTGCGCCATCGGACCTTGAGACGGAGCTGTCGATTGTGAAGAAGCGTGTGGGTGAGATCGCCTCCTCCTATGAGCTGCAGGCTGCTGTTCCGGCAGATGAAGCGCTGCTGAAGGTGGTCACCATCTTCCGCGAGCTGCGCAGCGGCATGACCCTCGACAAGAAGGAGAAGGTGAAGACTCCAGCCGGTGTAATCTCCACGGCAGAAGCGATCTCCCTGCTGACGAACAGCATGGCACTGGCGGCAAGCTTCGGGAGCGGAGAACTGACCGACGAGGATCTGGCAGCGGGACTCCAAGGGGCGAT
Organism: Paenibacillus sp. FSL H7-0350; assembly: GCF_038593195.1. Classification (NCBI taxonomy): domain Bacteria; kingdom Bacillati; phylum Bacillota; class Bacilli; order Caryophanales; family Paenibacillaceae; genus Paenibacillus; species Paenibacillus sp. FSL H7-0350. The sequence goes on from NZ_CP151972.1 coordinate 294,284, forward strand.
CGTCAAGGATGACGACAAGGATAAGCTGGTGTGGAAGGAATATCTGGATAATGTAATGAAGAAAAAAGGAGCGGACTGGCGCGGACTCTATCAAGCCTGCAAGGAGATGAACGAGTGAGCAGGGCAGCGGTTGCCGGTGTTCATGTCTTCGGAGTCCGGCATCTGTCTCCGGGCGGTGCCAGACATGTCCTGGAATATTTGAACGAGCTGCAGCCGACCGCCGTGCTGATTGAGGGGCCGAGTGATGCAAGCGGAGAGATCCGTCATTTAACCCATGCGGTAACAAAGCCGCCGGTAGCTATTCTGGCCTTCACCGAGGATCTCCCCGTGCGGACGGTGCTCTGGCCGTTCGCTGTGTATTCCCCGGAATATCAGGGGATGAAATGGGCGCAGGAGCATGGAGCACAGGCAGAGTTCATCGACCTGCCTTCTTCTGTAACATTGGGGCTGCAGGATGCGTTACGGCAGGATGCCGGCGGACGCCCGGAGCTGAAGCCTGTGGCTGAGGAACAGGGGGAACCGGCGGAAGAGGAAGTCCGTGAGCCGGAGTCCGTATACAGCCGGATTGCCCGGCTCGCCGGTGAGCATGACTATGATATGTACTGGGAGCGTAATTACGAGCATAACGCCAGCAGCGGTGCCTACCGCGCCGCGATACTGGCCTTCTCAGGACAGATGCGGGAGCTGTCGGAGTCCACGGAGCGCGCAGAGCAGCCGCGGGAATATGCATATAACGCATTGCGAGAATCTTATATGCGGCGGCAGATTCAGCTCAAGATTGACGAAGGGCATCTGCCGGAGAAGATTGTTGTGATCTGCGGTGCATACCACGCCGCCGCACTGGCCGATCTCTCGGAGGGGATGAGCGATGCGGAGCTGGCGTCATTGCCTGCACGCTCTACCAAGCTGACGCTGATGCCTTATTCCTACTATAAGCTCTCTACCATGTCTGGCTACGGTGCGGGTAATGCGGCTCCGCACTACTTCCAGATGATGTGGGAGCTGATGGCCTCCGGCCGCTCTGAGGAGCTGCCCCATCTCTATCTCTCCTCTGTGGCCCGGATGGTGCGCAGAGCAGGGACGCACCGCTCCACGGCTGAAGTCATTGAAGCGGTGCGGCTGGCGGAGTCGCTGGCTGCGCTGCACGGCGGAAGCGCGCCTACGCTGCGTGATCTGCGGGATGCCGCGCAGACCTTGCTCGGGCATGGGGATCTGGCTGTTATCGCTGATTCGCTGGCCCGGGTCGATGTTGGCACGAACATCGGAAGGCTGGCCGACGGCGTCAGCCAGACGCCTATTCAGGATGACCTGAACCGGCTGCTGAAGCGCTACAAGCTGGAGAAGTACAGATCGACCGTAGCCAGCGACCTGACGCTGGATCTGCGTGAGAACCGCCGGGTGTCAAGCAGTGAAGCGGCTTATCTCGATCTGCACCGCTCCGTGCTGTTCCACCGGCTGGAGCTGCTCGGTATCCACTTCGCCCGGAATGTGCCGAGCGGCCAGTCCGGGGCGACCTGGGCGGAGCACTGGATACTCCAGTGGGCGCCGGAGGTAGAGATTGAGATTGTGGAGTCTACCCTGCTGGGGGAGACCATTGAAGTGGCGGCAGCCTATGTGCTGCGAGAGAAGCTGCTGGAATGCAGCTCCATCTCTGAGGCATCTGCGCTGATTGTCACCGCCTGCGAATGTGCCATGACCACGCAGATGGAGGAGAGCAGCCGCGTACTGCAGCGCCTAGCGGTAGACAGCCGGGATGTTGTGTCGATTGCCACGGCAGCCAGGGAGCTGGCCAAGATCATCGGCTATGGCGACATCCGCAAGGTGGATACGGCCCCGTTCATACCGCTGCTGGAGGAGCTGTTCCGCCGGGGCTGCCTGTTCCTGCTGGATGCCAGCGGCTGCAATGATGAAGCAGCGGCGCTGATGATCGGCGCAATGAATGATCTGAACAACATCTCGCAGGAGCATAGCGAGATTGCAGATACGGCCCTGTGGCTGCAGGAGCTGCTGCAGCTGGCGCAGCGGGATGACCGCAACCCGCGGCTGTCGGGCTTCGCCTGCGCGATCCTGATGGAGCGTGGAGCCATTCCTGCCGGGGAGGTTGCGGCGGAGGTGTCGCGCCGCTTGTCTCCAGGAATACCGGCGGACCTCGGGGCAGGCTGGTTCGAAGGGCTGTCCATGCGTAACCGCTATGGGCTGCTGTCGCGGATGAGCCTGTGGGAACAGCTGAATGACTATATCAACGCCTTGGAGGATGAGGAATTCAAGCGTGCGCTGGTCTTCCTGCGCCGGGCGTTCAGCACCTTCTCCCCGCGTGAGAAGACGATGATCGCCGAGCTGCTGGGTGAGCTGTGGGGCGTGAACACAGAGCAGGCCGCCGAGATTCTGACAGGAGAACTGAAGGAGGAGGAAGCCAAAATGCTGGATGATCTGAATGATTTTGACTTCGGGGATCTGTAGATGGGTGATGAAGAGCTGAAGGAGGAGAACCAGAACAGCGCCCTTACACGCTGGCGGCTGATTCTGGGGCAGGACGCGGAAGAGGCCTTGCCCGGCTTCGGCCCGGGCAGCGGCCGGATCTTGAGCGAGGAAGAGCTGATTATGGATGCCGCGCTGGCGGCTATCTACAATGAGACAGGTGCAGGCAAGGCAGAAGGGAGTGCCGCTGCCGCATCGAAGGGCAGAGGCGCAGGCTCGGGACATGCCGCAATTAACCTGTCCAAGTGGCTCGGGGATGTGCGGAATTTCTTCCCGGAGGATGTGGTCTCGGTTATTCAGACCGATGCGATGGAGCGTAAGGGCTGGAAGCAGCTGCTCTTCGAACCGGAGCTGCTGGCGGCAGTGAAGCCGGATATCCAGCTGGTCGGTACGCTGCTGGCACTCAAGGGCAAAATCCCGGAGAAAACCAAAGATACCGCCAGAATGCTCGTTCAGGCGCTCGTGGATGAGCTGGTCAAGCTGCTGGAGACCGATATCCGCCGTGCGGTTACCGGAGCCCTCAACAAGCGGCAGCATTCCCCGCTGCCTTCGCTCAGCGGGCTGGACTGGAAACGGACGATTGAACGCAATCTGAAGCACTACGATGCGGAGCGGCGGATGATTATCCCCGAACGCTTCTTCTATTTCGACCGGGCCCGCCGCAGCAAGGAATGGACGGTCATTGTGGATATTGACCAGAGCGGCTCGATGGCCAGCTCGGTGATCTGGGCGTCGGTGATCGGCTCGATCTTCGCCAGTATCCCTGCGCTGAACACGCGTGTCGTTGCTTTTGACACCGAGGTGGTAGACTTGACAGAGCAGTGTGCGAATGATCCTGTTGACATGCTCTTCGGCATCCAGCTCGGGGGCGGCACGGATATTCATAAGTCGGTGAAGTATTGCGAGCAGTTCATCGAGGAGCCGAAGAAGACATTGTTCATTATCGTATCGGACCTGTATGAGAACGGCAATCAGGCCGGACTGGTCCGGCGGATGCGTGAGCTGCGGGAATCCGGGGTGCGGACGATGACGCTCTTGGCTCTCTCCGATGAAGGCAAGCCTTCCTATGATGAACGGCTGGCCGCCCAGCTCACCCGTGATGGAACGCCTTGCTTCGCCTGTACTCCGGCACTGCTGCCTGTCCTGGTGGAGGGGGCGCTGAAGGGTCAGGAGCTGGGTGAGCTGGCGAAGCGGCTCGGGATGACGCGATAATTTCATTAGAAGAGGAAACACTTACTTTATAATCACATATTGTGTAACATGCCGCTATCCTTTATAATCGGTTATTAAAAAGCGCTTTTCGCTAGGCGCTGCTTGAAAGGAAATGAATTTCTTATGTCGAGTAAGCTCAGAGCGGGTATTGTTGGCGGTACCGGTATGGTCGGCCAGCGTTTCATTGCACTTTTGGAGAATCATCCATGGTTTCAGGTAACAGCGATTGCGGCGAGCGCGAATTCAGCCGGCAAGTCCTATGAGGAGTCTGTTCAAGGCAGATGGAAGCTATCCACTCCTATGCCCGAAGCCGTCAAAGGCATTATGGTTCAAGACGCCTCCAAGGTGGAGGAAGTGGCTGCGGATGTGGATCTGATCTTCTGCGCCGTAGATATGAAGAAGGAAGAGATCAAGGCGCTGGAAGAAGCTTATGCGCGTACCGGAACTCCGGTGATCTCCAACAACTCGGCACACCGCTGGACACCGGATGTTCCGATGGTGATTCCCGAGATCAACCCGGAGCATCTGGAGGTCATCGCCCAGCAGCGCAAGCGTCTGGGGACGGAGACCGGCTTCATCGCCGTGAAACCGAACTGTTCCATTCAGAGCTATATGCCTACCCTGAATGCACTTCATGAGTTCAAGCCTTCTAAGGTAGTTGTAACTACTTATCAGGCAATTTCAGGTGCCGGCAAGACCTTCGCGGATTGGCCAGATATGCTGGATAACGTGATTCCATACATCGGCGGAGAAGAAGAGAAGAGCGAGCAGGAGCCGCTGCGGATCTGGGGTAAGGTAACTAGTGAGGGGATTGTCCCAAGCACGCAGCCGGTAATCACCACACAGTGTATTCGTGTGCCTGTTGCTGACGGCCATATGGCGGCAGTCTTCGCCTCCTTTGAGCAGAAGCCTTCCCGCGAAGAGATTCTGGAACGCTGGAACAGCTTCCAGGGGCGTCCGCAGCAGCTCGGTCTGCCGAGCGCGCCTAAGCAGTTCATCACGTATTTTGAGGAAGAGAACCGCCCGCAGACTCGTCTGGACCGTGACATTGAGAATGGCATGGGTATCTCCGCAGGTCGTCTGCGCGAGGATTCACTGTACGATTACAAATTCGTCAGCTTGTCCCACAATACGGTAAGAGGCGCTGCCGGAGGTGCGGTACTGATCGCTGAATTACTGAAGGCCGAAGGATATATTCAGCCTAAATAAGCCATTCTATGCTCTTGGATGGATACCCGTTACGCAGCCTGCCGGAGGCTCCTTCGCGCAGGCTGTTTGCAGTTGGACCTGACAATCCGCCCGAAATAATGGTAAGATAGAGTAATGTACGGCGAAAACTGAATATTGACGGAGTGATATTGTGGCAAAAAGTAAAGGCGGCGGTACAGGCAGAGGAACAGGCAGCAAGGGCTGGACCCGCTGGAATAAGACAGCAAAACCCGTGAAGCCGGCCAAAAGCGGCCCTCCCGGAAGCCCAGGCGCTAAAGGGGCCAAACCAGTCAAGCCAGCTAAGAGTGGCAGCAGCAAAACCGGAGGCGCTAAATAAGCGGACATCTGCCCATTGATAATTAACAAATATAAGGGTTATAGGTTGGAGCAACATCTGATTTGTATGTAAATCAGGTGTTCTTTCATATGTAGGACCTGAAAGCGGGCACTTCATGAGAATTAATAAATATATCAGTGAGACTGGCGTCTATCCGCGCAGAGAGACGAACCGGCTGATTGCCGCCGGAAGGATCACGATTAACGGGAAGATATGTGCGCCTGGAGCAATGGTGGAGCCTGGTGATACGGTGGCTGTAGACGGAATTACTGTGACTCCAGACCGGGAGGAGCGGGTCTATCTGGCGCTGAACAAGCCGATAGGCATTACCTGTACAGCCGCCCGGCACGTGGAAGGGAATATAGTAGATTATATCAACTATCCATCCCGGATTTTTGCCGTCGGCAGACTGGATAAGCACTCGGAAGGGCTGATTCTCCTGACCAATGACGGGTCGATTGTCAACCGGATGATGCGGTCTGAGCATAGTCATGAGAAGGAGTACCGGGTGAGCGTGGACAAGCCGGTCACGGAAGAGTTTTTGGCGGAGATGTCAGCGGGTGTAGATATTCTGGAGACCCGGACCAAGCCATGCCTCACCCGGCGGATCGCGGATAAGGAGTTCATGATTATTCTGACCCAAGGGCTGAACCTGCAGATCCGCCGGATGTGCAAGGCGCTGGGCTACCGTGTGCTCCGCCTGGAGCGGATACGGATTATGCATATCACGCTCAGCGGTCTGCCGCAAGGGCAGTGGAGACGGCTGACGGAGGAAGAACTGGTGGAGCTCCATGCACAACTGGATGGTTAACCGCAACTCACATACTAAGGTACAGGCTTCCGAAGCTTGCTCTGCGATGGGCATATATAGGAAGCCATGCTACCACGACACGACATTTAGGAGGATCACATGCGGATTATAAGCTTATTGATAGCCTTAGCAATTATAGCGGGTTGCTCAAGAACAGGGGGTGGCAGATCAGTAGAACCGTCCGCAGCGCCAGCCGCTTCCCCGGCAGCGGATCTCTCGGCAGTACCTGGAGGGCATCAGGAGGAAGACACGGCTGACGCAGCGCTGGCGGAAGTGTCACCTGAGATAGCGGATGAGTATTCGGGCTTCGTACATATGGATGCGGTTCAGTTGAACGGGCAGATTTTTCAGGTATATTACTGGAACAAGGGAGAGTTCAACTATACACAGTTCGCCATCGTCAAGGAGGGCAAAATGGTCTTTGACAGCAAGAAGGCCGGGCTTACCCTGGAAGGCGGCGACATTTGGAATGAGGAGGAGCAGCTCTGGGCCGAAGCGGTTGTGCAGAACAACCGGAATACCTTCTTGTTCAGTCTGATGGATAACCGTCCTGCTTACGCGTCTATTGTGGTCGAAGAGATCGACGGAACAATGCAGGTAACGGTTAACGATCTGTTCAGCGTGAATTATGAGGATGTGGATCAGGATGGAAGTGAGGATCTGCTGGCCAGCCCTTATCCGGGGCAATCTCCTCTGGGTCCGGCGCTGATGGGCATCTATCAGCTGGAAGGGACGAATTATGTGCCAGATAAGCTGCTTACCAAGCAATACGCGGTCGATCAGCTTCAGCTCAGTGAGCAGGAGTATAAAAACAATCCGTCCGAGCAGACATTAGAGCAGCTGCTGAACGCCTACCTGATTCTCGGGCGGCGCAGTGTCGCGCTGACGCGGTTCGAAGAGTTCCATGAGTGGGCCGGACAGCTTCCCGGTTACGGCGGCTATGTGGATGAATACCAACGGCTGCTGCAGAGCACGGAGACCGCTGAACAAATCAGCGGCTGGATGGACAAGCTGAAGCCGCTGCGTACTACGCGATAGGCCACACTGATCGCGGGCAAGAAGAGAAGGGATTCCGGGGGGCAGGTGATGCTGCTCCAGGAATCCCTTTTTCATGAGCTACGACCGCGCCTGCTGGCTTATGAATCTTCCCGCTGAAACTGCTTGTTGTACAAATCCCGGTATACCCCATTCTCTGCCAGCAGGGAAGCGTGCTGCCCCGACTCCATAACCCTGCCGTCCTGAACAACCAGAATATTGTCGGCTGCCATGATGGTGGAGAGACGGTGGGCGATGACCATGCTGGTCTTGCCGCGCAGCAGTTCATGCATCGCTTGCTGGATGTAATATTCCGATACCGTGTCCAGCGACGAGGTGGCTTCGTCCATGATGATAATGGGCGGATTCTTGAGCAGTACGCGCGCGATGGACATCCGCTGTTTCTCACCGCCCGACAGCTTAATACCCCGATTGCCGACGACCGTGTTGTAGCCCTCAGGCAGCTTCAGAATGAAATCATGAATATAAGCGGCTTCGCAGGCGGCCGTCAGCTCGGCTTCCGTGGCTTCAGCGTTAGCATAGAGCAGATTCTCACGGATCGTTCCATTGAACAGATACGTGTCCTGGGTGACGAGGCCTATCTGCGAGCGGAGCGAATGCAGCGTGAACTCGCGGATGTCCTTGCCGCCGATACGGATCATACCCGAATCCAGCTCATAGAGCCGGGGAATCAGGTTGGTAATGGTAGTTTTGCCTGCTCCGCTGGGTCCGACCAGGGCAGTCAGTGATCCGGCGGCTGCCGTGAAGGAGATCCCGCTCAGTGCGGGCTTATCCGGGGCGTAAGCGAAATTCACCTGCTCGAAGACGATGTCTTGTCCCTCTACGCGGCTTGGAAGAGCCAGCTTAGCATCCACAATCAGCGGGTCCATATCGAAATAGTCAAAAATCCGTTCAAACAGCGCCACCGAACGGTTCACATCCACATAGAGATTGGTCATCTGCATAACCGGAATATACAATCTGCTCAGCAGTGCCACAAAGGTGATAATTGCTCCGACACTCAGCTCTCCCTGGATGAATAAATATCCACCGTACAGATAAATCATCATTGGCCCGATACTGGTGAAGGTGGTAAGGACCAGCATGAACCAGCGGCCGGCCATGGATTCGCGGATTTGCAGCCGTGTTGCCTGGGCATTTACGGTCCGGAAGCTTGCCAGTGCGGTGTCCTCTCTGGTGAACAGCTTCATAAGCATGTACCCGCTGAGGCTGAGCGTCTCCTCAATGATCTGATTCTGCTCCGAGATCTTCTCCTGCGTCTCTTTGGCCAGCTTCCAGCGCACATTGCCCATTTTGCGGGTGGGTATGATGAATAAGGGAATGACCAGGATACCTAGCAGCGCAAGCTTCCAGTTCATGATGAACAAGGTTGCCGCCGTGGAGATCAGAATGAACAGATTGCTGGCACAATTGACGATGGTGCTGTTGAACACGCCTTGAATCCCAGCAATGTCACTGGTCATCCGGGTGATGACCTCGCCTTGCTTAACACCTGAGTAGAACTGCAGCGGCATGCTCTGCAGATGGCGGTACATCTGGTTTTTCATATCATGGACAATATTCTGGGAGATAAAAGAGTTCAAATAATTCTGCAGCACACCCAGCAATCCTGACACTACCGTTGTAGCCAGCGAGGCGGCAACGAGCAGAAAGAGCAGCTGCAGATTCTTGTCCGGTAGCGCCCGGTCAATGATCTGCTGAATCAGGATAGGAGGGAGCAGCCCCAGCACTGCGGATATGCACAATACAGTCATCACCAGCAGAGTCTGCTTCCAGTACGGGGCGAAATACTTGACGATGCGTAATAGCAGCGCTTTGGATATATCCGGCTTTGCCTCCTCCTCATCGAACTTTAATTTGCCATGCCCGAAGCCTCCTCCGGGTCCTATGGCTCTGAAGCCTCTCGACAATAGGGTCACCAGCTTTGCTTGAATTTTAGGGATACTATATATGTAAAAATAATCCTGTAATATGTCTGTCATGGGCATTATACGCCTGGATTTTCCGGATGTAAATGCTAAACTGGATAGGTTGGAATGAACTGGAGAACTAAAAGGCAGCCCTAAGATTGAGAGGAGAGGGACAGAATGATTATAGATGCACAGGAATATGAAAACAAAGGACTCCGCTACACGGTGAGATCAGCCGTGCTGCAGGATGCCCCGCAGTTGTCCGCGCTGAGACTGACGGTCGACGGGGAGACGGAGAATTTAGACCGGGTTCAGGGGGAAGCATTCATCGACCCGGAGGGCTTCCGGTCGCTTATAGCGGCGGATACGGCCAGCGGCACGAACCTGTTTCTGGTTGCCGGGGTTCAGGACAGGCTGGCGGGCTTCGCCAGATGTGAAGGAAGTCCGCTGCGCAGGCTGGCCCATCAGGCCGAGTTCGGAGTCGGAGTGCTCCAGGAGTTCTGGGGATACGGCATCGGCCGGAGCCTGCTGGAGCAGTCTATCAACTGGGCGGATTCTATGAGACTGGAGAAGCTGAGCTTGAAGGTTCTGGAGAGGAATGACAAGGCGATCCGGCTCTATGAGAGCCTGGGCTTCGAGGTCGAAGGTGTCCTGCGCAGAGACAAGCGGCTGGCCGATGGACAATTCTATTCTACAATTGTTATGGGCAGATTACGCGGGGATAGAGGGGGAGCGTAAGCCAAATGTAATCGTAAAACCAATCATAATTGGACTGGGCGCGCCACGTAAGCCAGATGTAATCGAAAAACCGATCATAATTGGACTGTGCGCCCTGGTTAATATAATATGTCGCCACAATGAGAGAGGTGGAAAAATGGGGGTGCATCCTATGTGAGTCTTGAGCATCAACATCTTTCCACCCGCACAGTGCCTGGTTTAAAATTAAGGAGCAGCGACGAGCTGCGCGAATCTCCGCGTGGTCTCGTGTATATCCTCAGCTCCGGCAATGGCCGAGATGATGGAGATTCCATCCGCACCAGCCCGGATGACCGGCGGAGCATTCTCCAGGGTGATGCCGCCGATGCCCACTACGGGAATGGTCAGGCCGCTTCGTCTTAGCTCTTCAATGACAGTAGTTCCCCGGACGGCCTGGGCATCATCCTTGGAAGTAGTAGGATAGACAGGTCCGACTCCGAGATAATCGGCTCCGTCCGCGATGGCCTGCCGGGCTTCCGTTAGATTATGCGCGGAGACTCCGATGATCTTATGCTCACCGAGCTGCTCACGGATCAGCCGGGCAGGCAGGTCATCCTGGCCGACATGAATACCATCGGCATTAAGCACTGCGGCAAGCTCCAGATCATCATTCACGATGAACGGGATGTTATAGGCCCGGCATATCTGCCGGAGTTGTTGGCCTAGACGGAGCAGAGCGGCACCTTTAAGCGCAGAGGGACCCTTTTCCCGAAACTGGAACAGAGTAATGCCCCCATCGGCAGCAGCTGTTAAAGTGTCCTCCGGCGAGCGGCGGCAGTTCACACTGCCCATAATGAAGTACAGCTTCAGCAGTCTGCGCATATCCTCGCTGTCAATCCGTGTCATAACGTTATCCCCCTTGATCTCATCCTGTTCCCGTAAGCAAAATGATTCGTCGGCCCCTGCCCGGCCCCGATGTTCAGGCTATCCTCAATCGCCGCTTGAATGAAGGCCTTGGCGGTCTGGACAGCTTCTGGCATGGAATGGCCCAGCGCAAGACCTGCCGTCACCGCAGCTGAGAAGGTGCAGCCGGTTCCGTGAGTATGCCTCGTCGCAATCCGCGGGCTGGACATATACTGGAATTCCCGTCCGTCATAGAGCAGATCCACCGCCTCATCTCCAGACGGGTCATGTCCACCCTTCAAGATAATGTACTGGGGTCCCATCTGATGCAGCAGTCTTGCTGCTTTCTCCCGGTCTTCCCGGCCGTGAATCTTCATTCCCGTCAGCATCTCTGCTTCAGGAAGATTGGGGGTGATGGCAAGCGAGAGAGGAAGCAGGCTTGTAATTAGCGCCTTCACTGCCTCCTGGAGCAGCAGCTGTGAGCCGCCCTTGGCAATCATGACCGGATCGATCACCAGCTTCTGCTGCCAGCCGTACTGCTGCACTTTACTGGCAACGACGCGGATAATGTCACTGCTGAACAGCATCCCTGTCTTAATCGCATCCGGCGGCAGATCACTGCCGATCGAATCCAGCTGGGCTGCAACGGTCTCCGGCTCCATCGGATAGACTCCCTGGACACCTAGTGTATTCTGGGCGGTGAGTGCAGTAAGTGCAGACATGCCGTACACTCCCAGCTCCTGAAAAGTCTTCAAATCCGCCTGAATCCCGGCCCCGCCGCCGCTGTCGGAGCCGGCAATGGTCAACGCTTTGCGTATGCTAGTCATCATGTTCTCTCCTTTGCGGTGTGCGTTTTAGGCTTCGAGCAGCTTCAGCCGTGAGCGGCTGCTGTATTGCTCCGGGGTCACCAATGACAATTGATTCAGGAACAAGGTCTGGAAGCTGCCGGGACCTTGGGCTTCAGCCTCCTCAGCAGCAAGCTCTGCTGCCACGCCGTAGAAGGAGAGGGCCTCGGCAGCCGCCTTAAGTACCTCCCCGCCGCTTACGGCAAGGAATGCACCCACCACAGCACTTAGCAGACAGCCGGTTCCGGTTACCCGGGTCAGGATGGAGTGCCCGTTGCTGGCAATGTAAGTGCGCTTTCCGTCCGTAATGATGTCTTCCTTGCCGGTGATAATCACGACGCATTTCAGCTTCTGCGCCGCTTTAACGGCTAGAGCGACTACATCGCCTTCGCCTGCTCCGGCATCCACGCCTTTGCTTGCCCAGCTCTCCCCGGCCACATTGGCAACCTCGGCCACATTGCCGCGCAGCGCAGTAAGCTGAAGCTCACTCAGCAGCTTAGCCGTAACGTCCGTGCGGTAGGCGGTAGCCCCGGCTCCAACGGGATCAAGCACTAGCGGCACATGGTGACTGTTCGCAGCCTTTCCAGCCTCGATCATGGAAGCAATGGCGGCTTCATTCAGTGTGCCGATGTTCAGTACAACCGCCCCGGACATGGCGGCTACATCCGCTACTTCTTCAATGGCATCGGCCATGAACGGCGAGGCTCCCAGAGCCAGCAGCCCGTTCGCTGTGAAGTTAGCGACTACGATATTCGTGATATTATGCACCAGCGGGTTCGCCTGGCGTACTTTGGACAGATAAGACATATGAATTCCTCCTGAAGGTATAATTTAGAAATTAATAAAAGCATTCTTAACATCCACTTCCTGCGCCAGCAGTCCGTTCTCGCTCAGCCATTGGTTAACTTTCTCCCATGTAGCCTCATCCTGATAGCCGAAGGGCTGGGAGCCAGCATCCATCAGCGGCAGCAGGATCTCCAGACTGCGCTGTTCAATCGCTTCATCCAGCGTCGCGGTGTCCTCCTGATGGGCAAGCAGCAGCTTCAGTGCTTCATCCGGGTGACCGGCTACATACTGCTGGCCTTTTCTGATGGCATCCACGAATTTCTGATAAAAGCCCTGCGAATCCTGCAGTCCCTGCTCACTGGCGGCCAGTACCAGCTCATAATAATCCGGGACCCCGTAATCTACGGGATTGAAGGAGCGGACCGGATGGCCTTGCTGCTCCAGAATCAGCTGCTCATGATTGATGAACCCGCCCATAATTCCATCCACCCGTCCGGTGGAGAGAGCAGGAATCAGATCAAAGCCGACATCCACCAGCTTGAGGGATGAAGGGTCCCCGCCGTCGCTTTTCACCATCGTCTTCAGCATCGCTTCATATAACGGAACGGAGGAATATCCGGCTTGCTTGCCTGACAGCTCTCCCGGGCGGGTAATGCCGCTGTCTGCGGATACCATGAGATGATTCAGCGGGTGGCGGACCAGCGCAGCGATCGACTTGACTGGAATCTGCTCGCCCCGTGCCATCAGCACCTGCGGCTGATAACTGAGTGCCAGATCTACCTTCCCCGCAGCAACAAGCTTCAGCGCATCATTGGTATCGGCCGGCATCTGAATCTCAACCTCAAGGCCCTCCTCCGCGAAATAACCTTCAGCATCTGCCGCATACAAAAAGGAGTGGACAGCATTGGGATACCAGTCGAGCATAATCGTCAGCTTATGGGCTGCGCCTTCAGCTCCAGTCCCGGACCCAGCCTCAGAAGTGGCAGTAGTACCAGTTGAAGAGCCGGAGGCCGCGGGACTATTCGTATTGGCGCAGCCTGCCAGTACAGGCAGCATACAGAGGAGCAGAGCGGACAGCAGCATGGCTGGCCTTGAAATTGCATTGTGCAGATAACGGGTATAGCGGATAGTAGTCATGAATAACGTCCTCTTTTCTTCAAAATAATCTTCTCCAGCGCGGCGACTGCCAGAAACAGCAGGATACCGAGTACGGATAACAAGACAACAGCAGCGAACATCTTGGCGCTCTGCAGATTCCCTGCCATTCTGCGGCTGAAATAGCCCAGCCCTTGGCTGCCCCCAAGCCATTCCCCAATCGTTGCACCGATCACACAGTACACAGCCGACAGCTTCAGTCCGGAGAAAAAAGAAGGCAAGGCCAGCGGAACGCCCACCTTCCAGAGAATCTGCCAACGGTTCGCGCCGTACGTAAGCAGCAGCTCCCGGTAGGCGTCCGTGTTCTTAGACAAGCCGTCATAGGTGCCGATGACCACCGGGAAGAAAGCGGTCAGGAAGACAACGGCGACCTTGCTCCACAAGGTGTAGCCGAACCACATGATGAACAGAGGCGAGAGGGCGATCAGCGGAACCGTCTGGCTGATAATCAGCAGCGGGTACAGCGCCTTGGCCAGCGGACTGAACAGGTGCATGGCGATGCCCAGCAGGCTGCCGCAGACCACAGAAAGTGCGAAGCCTGTGAGCACCTCAAGCAGTGTAGCAGGCAGATGTACCGCGAATAACAAGCGGCGTTCCTCCAGCACAGCCATGCAGATCGCAGACGGAGCCGGAAGGATGAAGGGAGGAACCAGGCCCAGCCGGGCTACTGACTCCCAGACCGCAAGCGCCAGCAGGGCGAGCAGGGCCGCCGGACCGTAATGCTGGAGCAATCTTCTAAGAGCGGCGGTTCTCATATAACTTCAGCTCCAATTCCTGGCGCAGGGCGGCGAACTGCGGTTCATAGTGCAGACTGTGATGACGCGGACGAGGGAGACCGGCTGAGAATTCCTGTATCCCGCCGTCCTCTCGGCCAGTCATTAGATAGATTCTGTCACTGAGCAAGAGCGCCTCCTCCAAGTCATGGGTGATGAATAGCACCGTCTTGTCTAGCTCCGCCCATAACTCCAGCAGCCAACGCTGCAGCGAACGCTTCGTAATGGCATCGAGCGCCCCGAACGGCTCATCGAGCAGCAGCAGGTCATTCCCGGCCGCCACAGTGCGGAGGACCGCCACACGTTGGCGCATCCCGCCGGACAGCTCCTGCGGATAAGCCCCTTCGGTCTCGTCAAGGCCGAAACGGTGTAGCAGGGTACGGATCTCGGCAATAGCGGCTGCTTTGGGACGGCTGCGCTTAAGCTCCCAGGGCAACAGACAATTGTCCAATACGGTGCGCCAAGGCAGGAGGAGATCCTGCTGCGGCATGTAGGCCACGCTACCCAGTCTTTTCGCTGCTGTTGCTGAATCAGCTCCGTTAAGCGTGATCCTGCCGCTGCCCGGCTCCAGCAGACCGGCGATGATTTTGAACAAAGTGCTTTTGCCGCATCCGCTTCCGCCTACGATAGAAATGAATTCGCCGCGCTGCACATTCATGGATAGCCCTGAGAACACGGGTGTCCGGGACGAACCGGTCCCGAAGACATAGGACAGATTGCTAATATTGATCATAAGACTATGTACGAAGCCTCCTTGGAATTGGTATAGATACTGTACGGAGCACAAAAAAGCCCCATTCATTCCCGGAGGCAATGAATGGGGCGGAAGGTACAGTCAGCTGAGGCCCTGTGACGGGAACCACTGATACATTCTGCTCCACTTCCCTCCGCTGGTATGATCCAGATCAGGTTCAAAGGGTCCGGAGCTTAAGCTCCGTCTCAGTCGGCCGACTCCCCTAGTGAATAATGTTGCTATTGAATTCGTAATTGCTACTTAATATACCACAAATTCCCCTCTTGTAAAGGGCAGGCGGTCAGCGCTTCGCCAGACCGGTCACGAACAAAGTGACGATGCCCCGGGAGATGTCCAGCTTGGAGGCGTGGTGCCGCTTCTGCTCATACAGGTACAGATCGGGACTGAGGACAGAGATTAGGGCTGTGGCTGCAAAGGCCGGATCAATGTCAATAATCTCACCACCTGCCGCAGCGCGCTCTAGCAGCTCTGTCATCATCACCCCCAGCCGCTGAAAAAAAGGATGCTCAAACTGGGTCAGCTGCTTCTTGCCGGTGAACTCGGCTTTGATCATATTCAACAGCTCGGCATATTGTTCAATGAAATCGGCAATCTGCTCAATGCTGCTCTGCAGCTGAGCGAGCGCCGGGGCTTCACCGGCACTGGCAGCGACCTGCTGCTCCAGCCCGGACAGGAATTGATCTGCGCTGCCCTTCAGCAGGGCAGAACAGATCTCACCCTTGTCCGTAAAACGGCGGTACAGGGAGCCTTGCCCTATGCCTGCCCGCTTGGCAATGCTGTACATGCTGACCGCCTCGAGTCCGCTCTCGGTGAACAACTGGCGGGCAGCTTCAAGAATCCGCTGGACATAAGGATCGGCGGACACGGGTGGAGCGGATTCTATGGCTTGCGGAGCTGACGGATGGAGCTGCGCAGCATCGGTGTCTGGCTTGTTCATGAGAACCCCTTTCAGAAATAAATCAGTGATTTACAGAAAAATAAATAAAAGAATTGACACCACGGACAATTGTCCGTAGACTATGAATTGCACTAACGGACAGTTGTCCGTTCACTCATTATATAGAACAATCTGCCCGCAGGTCAATGTAGAACGCGGACAGCTTTAGGAGGGGAAGAGACATGGATCAGACCTTGAAGCAGGAAGCCGATTTCCGGCTGTCCAGTATTCTGGTTCCGCTGCTGGCTATTATTGCAGGAGTATTTATGGTTGTGCTGGACAGTACGGCGATGAATGTAGCTTTGTCCAGGCTGGTGGTGGATTTCAAGACGGATCTGCATACGCTGCAGTGGGTAGTTACCGGATATATGCTGGCTCAAGCTTCAGTTATTCCGCTGTCAGGCTGGCTGTCTGACCGGTTCGGAGCCAAGACAGTCTTCCTGACGGCGGTTATTGTGTTCACGATAGGCTCGATTCTGTGCGCTACACCAAGCAGCGCCGAATGGCTGATTGTTTTCCGGGTCATTCAGGGACTGGGCGGCGGCTGTGTGCTCCCTGTCGGGATGGCCTATGTGTACAGACTGGCTCCCAAAAGCAAGGTTGGCGTAGTCATGGGCATTATGGGCATTCCCGTCCTGTTCGCACCCGCTATTGGTCCGGTATTGTCGGGCTGGCTGGTTGAATATCATTCCTGGCGCTGGATCTTCCTCATTAATATTCCGATTGGCATCATTGCTGTGCTGATTGGCCTGCGCAAGCTGCCGAATGCTGCGAAGAACAGCGTGCCCGGCATGGATAAGCTAGGTATGGTTCTTGGCCCGCTGGCCTTTGCTTCGTTAACCTACGGGGTTAGCCAGGGCGCGCAGAGCTGGACCTCTGAGAAAACGCTGATCGGATTGCTGCTGGGCGCTGTGGCGCTAATCGCTTTTATCATCGCAGAGCTGCGCTCCAAGACACCGCTGCTGGAGCTGCGGATTCTGAAATCCGTAGATTTCACGACAGGAATCATCGTGCAGTGGATTGCCCAATTCGGCTTATATGGCGCGTTATTCCTGCTCCCGCAATTTCTGCAGCAGGCCCGCGGCTTCGGCGCATTTGATACCGGTCTGACGCTGCTGCCGCAAGCGATCGCTTCCGGGCTGATGATGCCGATTGCCGGGATACTGTTCGACCGGATCGGTGTGCGCTGGCTTGTGGTCTGCGGTCTCAGTCTGGTCTCCGGCGCGTTATTCCAGTATTCGCATGTAGATCTTACCACACAGAGCCGGGACCTGATCCTTCCGCTGATCATGTGTGGGGCGGGAATGGGCATGATGATGATGCCAATGAACACGCATCTGCTCAATAAGGCACCCAGCCATCTGGTAAACCGGGTAACCTCGCTGACGAACTCGATGCAGCAGGTAATTACTTCGCTGGCCGTCTCGACGCTGGTTACGATTCTGACCGCAAGAACAACTGCGCGCGGCATAGAGATGCAGGAAGCGGCGGCAGCTGCCGGGAAAAGTACCGCAGGCGCTTCACAGCAAGCGTTGCTGCTGGCTAAGCAAACCGTATTATCGCAGGGCTTCGCAGATACGTTCCACATTATGATGTTTGTCGCGCTTGGCGGTGCGGTCCTTGGACTGCTGCTGCGCCGGGGCCGCCATTCCGGAACTGAACGTTCTAAGGAACAGGCAGCACCGGAAATCATGCACGTATAGTAATGCCCATATAGAAGCAGAGCTTATGTAGTCCATAGAGCAGCGATTCTCCTTTTCTCGGAGAGTCGCTTTTTGTATTGATTTCTCTTCAGGATATCCTGATGCAGGAACAGAAATTGGGGCAAGCTAAGCTATTGAAAATCAATACAATACAAATCCGATGAATATAATCGGAAAAAGTTGTTGACGCAGGTAACACCCCGGTGTTACGATTCTTTTTGCCGGTAAACACGGTGCTTGCAGAGAAGATACGAGAGGGGATTCATCGAATGAAAAAACTAAGTCTAACTATTATGCTGCTCCTGACCATGGTCACGGCTGCGGCTTGCGGAAGCAACAATACAGACAAGACAGCAACGGGCGGCAATACCGGGGCTGAACCCACATCTTCTGCTACAGAGGGTGCAGCTTCCGGGGAGCAGAACAGCCTTGAGGCCGTCAAAGCCAGCGGCAAGCTGCGCATCGGAACCGAAGGAACCTACGCACCTTTCACCTTCCATGATGCAGACGGCAAGCTGACGGGCTTCGATGTCGAGATCGCCGAAGAAGTGACCAAGCGCCTGGGTGTGAAGCCGGAGTTCATCGAGACACAGTGGGACGGGATTTTTGCCGGGATGGATGCGAAGCGCTTCGATGTGATCTTCAATGAAGTCTCCATTACCGATGAGCGTAAAGTGAAATATGATTTCTCCGATCCGTATATTGTCTCCAAGGCTGTGCTGATCGTCCCCGAGGATAATCAGGATATTAAGACCTTCGCTGATCTCAAGGGTAAAAAAGCCGGCCAGTCGCTCACCAGCAACCTCGGCAAAATCGCCACAGACAACGGTGCTGAGATCGTATCCACCGAGGGCTTCAACCAGGCGATTGATCTGCTGACCTCCGGCCGGATCGATGCTACCGTCAATGACGGCTTGTCCTACCTCGACCTGAAGAAGCAGAAGCCGGATATCAAGATCAAGAAGGTGGATGAGATTGCCGAAGGCTCGCATAGTGCCGCAGTCTTCCTGAAAGGGAATGACGAGCTGGTGCAGGCGGTGAACGAAGCGCTGACCGCTATGAAGAGCGACGGAACCTACCTTAAGATCTCCGAGAAGTATTTTGGCGCTGACGTATCGAAATGATGGATGACCGCCAAATACAAATATTTCTCGATTCACTGCTGCCACTGTTCAAAGCGGGGGTGGCTTTTACCCTTCCGCTTGCGGTAGTATCCTTTATTCTTGGGCTGCTGCTGGCGGTGGTTACTGCACTTGCCCGGCTGTCCTCCTTGAGGCTACCGAGACTGATTGCCCGTTTCTATGTCTGGGTGATCCGGGGAACGCCGCTGCTGGTGCAGCTGTTCATTATTTTCTATGGACTGCCCGCCGCCGGGATTGTGCTTGATCCGTTCATCGCCGCTGTTATCGGGTTCACGCTAAGTGTCGGGGCTTATTCCTCGGAGATTGTCCGGGCTGCTATTCTGTCTATCCACAAGGGCCAGTGGGAAGCCGCGTTCTCTGTGGGAATGAGCCGGAAGCAGGCTCTGCGCCGGGTGATCTTGCCTCAAGCTGCCCGTGTATCGGTTCCTCCGTTATCGAATTCTTTTATTAGCCTGGTTAAGGATACCTCGCTTGCGGCCAGTATTACTTATGTCGAGATTTTTAGAAAAGCCCAGCAGATTGTGGCGACATCCTATGAACCCCTGCTGCTATATTGCGAAGCGGCATTGTTCTATCTGCTGTTCTGCTCCGTATTGTCGGCGTTGCAGAATTATTTGGAGAAGCGGCTGGACCGGTATTCGGCCAGTTAAGGTTAAGGAGGCACAGGCATGATTGAAATACGCGATTTACATAAGTCTTTCGGGCCGCTGGAAGTGCTAAAAGGTGTGGATATCACCGTTGAACACGGCCAGGTAATGGTCATCATCGGACCTTCCGGCTCCGGCAAAACCACACTGCTGCGCTGCTTCAACCTGCTGGAGACCCCCGACAAGGGCAGTCTTATGCTGAACACGATTAAGCTGGATTTCACCCCGGGCGCCAAAATTCCACAGCGTACCGTACTGTCCCTGCGCCAGCAGACAGGAATGGTATTCCAGTCTTATAATCTGTTCCCGCATATGACGGCGATCGGCAATGTGATGGAGGGACAGGTCACGGTGCAAAAGCGTTCTAAGGCAGAAGCGCGCAGCAAAGCGCTGGCCCTGCTGGACAAGGTGGGTCTGGCAGACAAGGCAGATGCGTATCCGCATCAGCTGTCCGGCGGCCAACAGCAGCGTGTAGCGATAGCCCGCGCCATGGCGGCCTCGCCGGAGGTGCTGCTATTCGATGAGCCGACCTCGGCGCTTGACCCTGAGCTGGTCGGCGAGGTGCTGAAGGTTATCAAGCAGCTGGCCCGGGAAGGAATGACAATGGTCATCGTCACCCATGAGATGAAATTCGCGGCCGATGTGGCCGACCGGATCATCCTGATGGACAACGGAGTTATTCTGGAGCAGGGAACCCCCCGGGAGGTGCTGGAGGAGACGAAGAACCCGCGCGCCCTGCAATTCCTCAACCGGTTGAGCGGGTCAAATTCCCTCATTTAGAAACTAATTTGCCTGTGTATGTGATGTGATCTTGTGAAAGGACCTGGATCGAGCTGCTGCCCAGCTTGGTGCTACCCTTGAAGGCTGTAATCTCCAGACTGCTGTCAGAGACAGTGTATTGAATGGATTTATCAGTTGGAGGAGACCAGTAGACCGTATCCCCGGGCTTAACAATGGCTTTGGTGTTCGAAAGGATCACCTTTCCGTCGGCCGGATTCCACAACAGCAGCTGGCCCTCAGTGGCCCGTACCTCAATGGTATCTGCACCTTCAGCAGCAAGCTTGATCGGGAAGCCGGGCACACTGCTCATATATAACGAGTACTGGCCGAGCGGAAATTCGACACCCGGCTGAACCACTACCGGGACGCCGTCTGCTGCATAAGCTGTCACCATGAACCCGCTGTAAAGGGGAGAAGGGGTGGCAGGATCACCGCTGTTCACAAGGAGGGGTCCTAGGGTGGCGATTAAGAGGATGATCACACAGGAGAGCACAGTGGTCATTATTTTTCTGCGAAATGTCCAAGCTGAGGTCTTTGACGTACCGGAATGAATTGTGGCACTGCGGATAATGGATTGTTTAAAAGCTTCGTCAGCCTTGATACCGTCCATCCCGTTCACATACTTATCCTTCATCATGGTCGAAATCCTCCATTAGCTTAGTCTTCAACAGCTCCTTAGCCCGCTTAAGCTGAGTGCGGACCGTATTCTCATTGATGCCCAGGAGCTGCGCAATTTCTGCTGTTTTGTAGCCCTCATAATAATAGAGATGTATGACGATCCGATATTTTCGGGGAAGCATCAGCACATAGGATAGGATTTCCAGATCTTCTGCCGGTTCAATAGGAAGAGGCACTTCTTCATAGGAGCGGAACCATTTCCGCCACGGGCTGCGGATGACATCCCTGCACGTATTAATTGTTACTCTTATGAACCATGCCTTCTCATGCTCCAGGCTGTTAAAGATACGCTGGTGCTTGAAAAACTTGATGTATACCTCCTGGCACACATCCTGAGCATCCGCCAGATTACCGAGATGAGCAAGGGCTAAGCGCAGGATCATATCGGTATATTGGTTGACTGTAGTTGTTAAGCTGTCAGGTTCATTCATAAGGTTGTCGTTATTCCCCATCATCCGCCTCCATTCACTACTAACACGTATGGTAAAGGGAGATTATTTCATCTCACAATAAGCCTACGTACTTCCTGCCAAAAAAACAAGGCTGCCCCTAGCCGTAACGGCTTCCGGGACAGCCTTTTATCTATCATACGCGGGGGAACGGTATGAACGAATCCAATTTTCCTTTACTTCTGTGTGCCGCCATCGCTAACGGACTTCAAGTAGTCCAGCGTGTTGTACAGCATAACTGCTGCTTCAGCGCGGGTAATAGTGCTCTTCGGATTGAACTTGCCGCTGGCATCGAGGGCAGTAATCTTGTATTTCAGCGCCCGCTGAATGCTGCCCTGGTAGGAAGGGTCCAGCGCGTCTGCGTCTGCAAGCGTAGCCGGGACGAGATTGATCATCGGCAGGTTACCGGCCTTCTCCACAGCTTGAACCAGCATACTGGTATACAGCTCTTTAGAAATCGGCTTCGCCGGATCGATATTGGCCGGGATATTCACACCATTATAGTGCGCATTGATGAAGGCTTCCGCGTACCAGGCATTGTCCTTTACTTTGGAGAAAATAGCGCTGGCCTGGGGGGCCTTATTGAAATCAATTGCGGCCAGGCTAAGCTGCAGACCACCGGAGATGAACTGTACACCTTGTGCAGTCGATACTATGGCTCCGGGAAGAAATTGTGTGTCTGATATTCCTTTGATTCGTCCTTGCTCCTTTAGTGTATCTATTTTATCCTTGCCGCTTATACTGCCGATATCCTTGAAGCTGCTGCCTGCTGCAAACATCTGCCCGCCGAACGAGAAGGAGAGAAGGGTGGCTGCGGTTATAGCTGCGATAGTGTATTTTCTCATAAACATCTGAATTCCACCTCTATTATAGGTTGGGCCGCTTGGCCTGTATCAACTCCCTTGACGGTATAAGATTAGAAAAGGTTGCAGCGCTCTACATCATTTCCTGAAACAGCAGATTGCGGTAGGGGTACCGGCTGAATCTGGTCTTGAACAGCAGCGCGATTCCGCTTTCTTCAATCGTTACAGATTTCAGTGACGTTGTTCTCACCAGACTGCGGACCATCGCCCTTACCGCCCGGTTATCCTTACGCCGGATGGCGGCAGCCATAGCTTCAGCGAAGCTCAGGTTAACCGCAAGCTCGCGGTACAGCGGGATGATGGAACGCGCTATGCAGCGGTGAGCGTCTGTATTGAAGGTGAACTGAACGGTTCCAGGCGGAATCGTCGTTCCATTGGTATAGAAGGCAACCGGCAGCGGAAAAGGGAAAGAGATAAAATATCCGATCCCGTTCGTTCCGTAATTCTCCGTGTCCGCAAGCGCGGGGATACTGTGGAGCAAGCTGCCCATCAAGTCCAGGTCGGCAGTGACAACCGCGGTTGTCCATTGCCTGGCATAACTGCGGTTTCCGGCAATTTTCCGGTAGAACGGCAGCATGGCCGCAGCTACGCTGCGCAGTACACGGGCTGTTACAAGCCGCTGCGTCTGCTTAGGTTGTACTTTCGCCATCCGGATCATCCTCACTTTTTAAATATAATAATTTATACGTTGCACAAGATTAATTATCCTATAAGTTTCATGTGATCTTGATACAGAGTATGGGGATAGCGCGCACTTCGGAATGGGCGGACCTGGTTTCGGCAGAAATATTATCTGTGTGCGGAGCGGCAGAGGGGGCTATTGCGGGCAAGTGATGTTATACTGGTGTCAGGACTTTTCTTTGACAGGCAAGTTTGTTATGCTTATATCGTAACGATTACTAATTATTCTGCGGGAATTGTTCTGCTTCCGGAAAGGTGGGAACCCGGGTGAACCGAGTGGCAAATATCAGCCAGCAGTTTGCGGCTCATAATTATAAGCTTACACCACAGCGTGAGGCGATAGTGAGAGTGCTGCTGGATAATGAGAAGGATCATCTAAGCGTGGAAGAGGTATATATGCTGGTCAAGCGCAGTTACCCGCATTTGGGCCTGGCGACGGTCTACCGTACCTTGGAGCTGCTGTGTGAACTTCATATTGTGCAAAAAATGAATTTCGGCGACGGCGTCGCCCGTTATGATCTGCGCGACGATGATCATGTGCATATGCATCATCACCTGATCTGCAATGTATGCGGTAAGCTGGAAGAGATCAAGGATGATTGGCTGTTGGAGCTGGAGGCGCGGGTAGCCCGTGAATATGGCTTCAGTGTGACCGATCACCGTCTCGATTTCAAAGGCACCTATAATAGCTGTCAAAAGAACGGCTGCAAGGGCGACAAGGACTGCCGCGCCGTCTCATAAGCACATCTGCAGCACAGAGAAGGCGCAGGGCTGAAGTTCAGCCTGCGCCTTCTTGCAAATATAAGAAGTTATATGTTTCACACGATAACTTATCCTTCTATTTCTCGCTGAAACGGCTATGCCGTCCCTAAAAGGACGGCATAGCCGTTTCCACTTGTGTATGCGTAATCTGCGAAATGCCGCTGCTAGGAGCGGTTCGGCACGAAGGATTTGATCCAGGTTCCGAAGCTGCCGGGATTGCGGGTCTGAACCAGGATCACCCCTTCGCCGCGGAACCGGCAGACCAGGGCCTCGCCGCTGGTTAAGCTGTTCAGCCAGCCGGAGGCTGCTTTTTCCACCTTGTAATTCATATAGTCCGGCCAAGCTACAAGGTGTCCGTTATCGATGATCATCTCTTCGCCCGGTCCGAGGTTAATAGCGTGAATCGCTCCGAAGGAGGAGAGGAAGACGGTGCCCCTGCCGCTGATTTCGAGAATGAAGAAGCCTTCGCCGGAGAACAGGCCGCGGGTCAGATTCTGCATCTTGGTATTGACCTGAATGCCTTGGGTTCCCGCCAGGAAGCCGTCTTTCTGAACAATCAGCTTGTACGACCCGTCCAGCTCAATGGCCTGCACATCCCCGATGGAACCGGGTGAGAGCAGCACCTCACTCTGTCCGCGCGTGGCGGTCAGCTCCTGGAAGAAGAATTTCTCCCCGCTCAGCATACGGCCCAGGCCGCGCATAATTCCGCCGTCCACGGTGCCCCGCAGCTCCACGTTCGGTGACATGGCGACCATCGCCCCCATCTCCGCCTTGACGCTCTCGCCCGGCTCCAGCAAGACCTTCAGCATGGCGAAGGCGCCGTCATACAGCACATCATATTTCATATAGTACTCCTCCTCTTCTTGCGGTTATTTGTTATGATCACAGGTATGTATCTTGCTCTTCAAGGATACTGTACCAGGTAGTCTAACTGCAAGCTGCGCAAGGACCAGATTAATGTGATAGAATGGAAAAGACAGTGCAAACGCACTGAATATATGACTGACAAGGAGTGTTACCGCTTATGGCACGGACAAGAACGCAGAAGGCGCTGCTTAAGGCAGAGCGCTCAGGCACATGGGTTGCAGAAAGAAACCGCAGACTCAACCAGGATTACGGGGCCATCTCCCAGCATGTCAGAGTAACCCCCGGCAAACGGGAGCAACTTAATAAGGTCAAACACAAGGAGCGGATCTTCCATGATGGCGCTCCTTTTGCATGCCTGGGCATAACTGCTTAATGCTTAAACCTGTGCCCTGCTATGAATACGGTACTCCTTGGGCGACATGCCGAACCGGCTGCGGAAAATCCGGTGGAAATAGGTATAGTTCGCAAATCCGCAGGTCTCGGAGACATGCTCCAGCGGCATGGGGCTGAACGTAATCTTTTCCCGGGCCATATCCAGCCGTACATCATTTACATATTTGACAATCGTGGTGCCGAAAGCTTCCTTGAATAGATGAACTGCCCGGGAGACCGAGATATCTACATGTGCAGCCACATCCTCCAGCCGGAAGGCGTAAGAGGCATGCTCTTCAACGTACTGCTTCATCCGGTAAGCCAGATAAGCCTTCGGTGAGACCGCGGGCTGATCAATCATCAGCCGGTCAATCTCCATACATAGAATCTGCAGATAACAAGAGGAGATGTCCGGTGAGGAGTCCGACAAGCGGCGCTGCTCCAGCACAAGCTGGCGGAAGAGGCCGAGAATATGATCGCTCATCGGCAGACGGAGCACTGCCGGACGCTGCTTGCGTCCCCACCATTCTTCAATCCATGGGCCACTGCAAAAGATATGATAGTCGCCGCTCTCGATCCTCGGCTTGCCGACGGGATAGACTTCCTTGTCGATACTCAGATAGTAGGGGTCATCCGGTGCGAACAGCATGAGATCGCCGCTCTCAACGGTCGTAATGGCTCCGTTCTCCCTGGTGCGGCTGCGGCCTTCGGTCTGGAGCCGCAGCAGATAATACTGTACGCCCTCGCTGCGTGACATATGAAACGGTTTGCGGTGGAAGGAGAATCCGGCGGATAGAATGTGGCAAGCGGCATATGTGGTCATGAGTCCCTCCTAAGTCTAATAAATGATAAGCAGATTGTTCATGTTTTAATCATATTATTCATTTTATTATATACGCTTTCATATTACCATGTACCTAAGCGAAAAACATAAAAATGATGTGGAGAAGGCCGTATTGCGGCGCTAATTGCTACATTTACAAACTCTGGAAGCAGTGGATGAAACCATGGGAACGTGACGTTCTCCAATGTTTACAGCCCGTTTGTTCAGGTGATGCATTTCAGGGAAGGCAACCGGAAGTGTGGCGGCAGCAAGAACAGGATATCTCCGGATCACATAAGGAGTGGAAATAATAATGCTTAAGGTTGGACTACAGCTGTACACACTAAGAGAAGAACTGGAACAGGATTTCGAGGGGACTATACGTAAGGTAGCCGAGCTGGGCTACAGCGGTGTGGAGTTCTTCCACTATTTCGGCCGTACGGCCGGGCAGGTGAAGGCGCTGCTTGAAGAGACAGGGCTTGTTGCTGTCGGAGCGCACCGCCCGTACGAAGCGATGCTGAATGATACAGAGCAGGAGATCACTTTCAATCTGGAGATCGGCAACCGTAATCTGATCGTGCC
Organism: Paenibacillus sp. FSL H7-0350; assembly: GCF_038593195.1. Lineage (NCBI taxonomy): Bacteria > Bacillati > Bacillota > Bacilli > Caryophanales > Paenibacillaceae > Paenibacillus > Paenibacillus sp. FSL H7-0350. The sequence continues at coordinate 320,495 of NZ_CP151972.1, forward strand.
TTATCTGTCAGAAGAACAACGGAACTGGCCGGAGGTAGCGGCAGGTCTGCGGACCATCGGCGAGAAGTGCCAGGCTGCCGGTGCTGTTCTGTCTTATCATAATCATGATTTTGAATTCACGGAGAAGGTTGACGGCCAGCCAGCCTTTGATTATCTGTTCGAAGCGGTGCCTGCTGAGCAGCTTCAAGTGGAGATGGATACATGCTGGGTGTATTACGGCGGATATGATCCGGCAGAATATATCCGTAAGTACGCAGGACGCCTGCCGATCATCCACCTCAAGGATCTGAAGAAGAAAGAAGACGGCTCACCGGAGACCGTAGTACTCGGCGAAGGTGAAGTGGATCTGGCTGCGATCATTGAAGCAGCAGCTGCGGCTGGTGTGGAATGGGCAGTGGTAGAGCAGGACTTCTGCAGCCGCTCGCCGCTTGGTAGTGTGGCTGACAGCTTGAACTGGATCAAAACATATGAGAATCAAGGAGGAAGTATTCATGTCTAACAAACTCAAAATTGCTATTATCGGTTGCGGTGGTATCGCAAACGGCAAACATATGCCAAGCCTTGCCCGTCAGGAGGATGCCGAAATGGTGGCATTCTGTGATATCGTGGAAGAACGTGCCCAGGAGGCTGCCAAGACCTACGGCTGCGAAGGCGCTGCTGTATTTACCGATTTCCGGGAGCTGCTGGCAACAGGCGGATTCGATATCGTGCATGTCTGCACGCCGAATGACAGCCACTCCGAGATTACGGTTGCTGCACTGGAAGCCGGCAATCACGTGCTGTGTGAGAAGCCGATGGCCAAGACTACTGCACAGGCCAAGGAAATGCTGGATGCCGCCAAGCGTACAGGCAAGAAATTGTCCATCGCCTATCAGAACCGTTTCCGCGCAGACAGTGAATATCTGAAGGGGCTGTGTGAAGAAGGGGAGCTTGGCGATATCTATTACGGTAAGGCTATTGCGCTTCGCCGCCGCGCGGTTCCAACCTGGGGTGTGTTCCTGGATGAAGAGAAGCAGGGCGGAGGACCGCTGATCGATATCGGTACCCATGCGCTGGATCTGACACTCTGGCTGATGAATAACTACAAACCGCGTATGGTCGTAGGCTCTACTTTCCATAAGCTGGGCCAGAAGAAGAATGCCGCGAATGCCTTCGGTCCTTGGGACCCTGAGCAATTCAAGGTTGAAGATTCCGCCTTCGGCTTCATTACAATGGAGAACGGTGCTACAATTGTACTTGAATCCAGCTGGGCGCTGAACGTATCTGAATTCGGTGAAGCGAAGACCATGCTTGCCGGAACGGAAGGCGGAGCAGATATGAAGGACGGGCTGCGTCTGAACGGCGAACGTGCCGGCCGCCTGTATGAGACCAAGGTGGACCTGTCCTCCGGCGGTGTCGCCTTCTACAGCGGAGCTGCGGAGAATGAAGCAGACCGTGAAGCCCGTCTGTGGCTGGAAGCCGTAAGAGAAGATAAGGACCCGGTGGTTCTGCCGGAGCAGGCCTTCGTAGTTACCCAGATTCTTGAAGCAGTGTATGAATCAGCACGTACCGGACGCGCCGTATATTTCGACGGAAGTTCTGACAACTAAGAGCATCTCCGGGTTAAGCGACTATCAGAGAAACAGGAGTGGAATCCATGAGTTCAATCAAACATACTGTAGCCATCATTGGTTACGGCGGAATGGGAAGCTACCATACCCAATTAATCAAAGAGAGTGACCGGGTGGTGGTGACCGGCGCCTTCGATCTGCTGGACAACCGGCGCGCCTTGGCTGAGGAAGCAGGCTACACCGCGTATTCCAGCTATGAAGAAGTGCTGGCAGATCCGGCTGTGGACATCGTTCTGATCGCTACACCGAATGATGTCCACAAGGACATCGCCCTTCAGGCTTTTCAGGCAGGCAAGCATGTAGTCTGTGAGAAGCCGGTGGCCATGTCCTCGGCTGAATTCATCGAGATGCAGGCTGCTGCGGAGGCGGCCGGACGGGTGCTGATGGTGCACCAGAACAGACGCTGGGATGAGGACTTCCGCGTGATCAGGGAGATGTATGAGCAGGGGACGATTGGATCACTCTTTCAGATTGAATCCCGGGTGCACGGTGCCAACGGAATTCCCGGCGACTGGCGCCATGTGAAGGAGCAAGGCGGCGGGATGCTGCTGGACTGGGGCGTGCATCTGCTGGATCAGCTGTTGTTCATGATTGACAGCAAGGTGAGCAGTGTCAGCAGCAGTCTGAGCTTTGTCCTCGGCAATAACGTGGATGACGGCTTCGATGCAGTGCTGCAGTTCGAGAATGGCATCAGAGCCATCGTGGAGGTAGGGACAACCAACTTCATCACGATGCCAAGATGGTATGTGAAGGGCACCGGGGGAACCGCTATTATTGAAGACTGGTCACTGAGAGGCAGAATTGTAGCCCCCAACCACGAATCGGAAAAGATTGAACCGACACCGATCCGCGCAGGTGTAGGCTTGACCAAGACAATGGCCCCGCCTTCAGAAGGTTCAACAGTCCTTGAAGATCTGCCTGCGGCATTAGAGATGCCCTCCAGCTTCTATGATAATCTGGCCGCTGTCATCGAAGGCACGGCGGAGCCGGTTGTCAAGAATGCCGAGGTGCTTCGTGTGCTAAGACTAATTGAGGCGATCTTCGAAGCTGCAGAGCGTAATGAGACTGTTAAGAATTTCGATATCTACGGAGCTTAAGCAGGCTCCAATACGACCCTAGGAGAGGTGGAATCTGCAAATGAAACTTGGAGTATTTATGGTGTTGTTCGGCGGCCGTAAGCTGGAGGATGCACTGGATTATGTGGTCTCCAAAGGACTTAAGGCTGTTGAGATCGGTACCGGAGGGTATCCCGGGAACAGCCATTGCAATCCCAAGGAGCTGCTGGAGAATGAAGCGGCCCTTCAGGAATTCAAGCAGCAAATTGAATCCCGCGGCTTGATCATCAGCGCGCTAAGCTGCCACGGCAACCCGCTGCACCCGCAGAAGGAGCTGGCAGACAAGGATCATGAGGTGTTTGTAGACACCGTGAAGCTTGCACAAAAGCTGGGCGTCAAGGTTGTGAATACCTTCTCCGGCTGTCCGGGCGATCATGAAGGCGCGAAATATCCGAACTGGCCGGTTGCCCCATGGCCGAATGATTACCAGGAGATTCTGGCCTGGCAGTGGGAGAACAAGGTCATTCCTTATTGGACAGAGCAGGCGGCCTTCGCTACTGCACATGATGTGAAGATTGGTCTTGAGCTGCACGGAGGCTTCTCGGTACACACTCCGGCCACTCTGCTGAGATTAAGAAAAGCTGCCGGGGATGCCATTGGGGCGAACCTTGACCCGAGTCATATGTGGTGGCAGGGAATTGATCCGGTACAGGCCATTCATATTCTCGGCCGTGAAGGCGCTATCCATCACTTCCATGCGAAGGATACCGTTATTGATCCGGTGAACGTCAACAAGTATGGCCTGACGGACATGCAGTCTTATGCGAACATGCTGGACCGCGCCTGGCAGTTCCGATCCGTAGGTTACGGACACGATGTCAAGGTCTGGGCAGATATGATGAGCGCACTGCGTCTGGTAGGCTACGACTTTGTAGTCAGTATCGAGCATGAAGACGGCTTGATGTCGATTGAAGAGGGCTTCTCCAAAGCGGTTGACAATCTCAAGCAGGTGCTGATCGAAGAGCCGCTGTCTGAGATGTGGTGGGTCTAACCGGTGGAGAGCTTCACTAAAGTCCAATTGAACGACTGGCAGCTGAGTCTATTGACTGCTGCAGCCTTTGGCACAGATGTACAGATCGTTAGCAGCAGGGAGCTGACCGGTGGATTCTTTAATACGGCCTATGATCTGGAGTTAAGCGATGGCCGCTCGGTCATTCTTAAGGTAGCTCCGGACCCGGAGACAGAGACTCTTAGCTACGAGAAGGATATCATGCGTGCTGAGGTGGAGGCTCTCCGGCTGGTACGTGCTGCTGGCGGTGTGCCTGTGCCGGAAGTGTACAGCTATGACGACAGTCTGCAGCTGGTTCCGTGTCCTTATTTTTTCATGGAGAAGATTGAAGGACAGCCGTATAACGAGGTGAAGGAGAGTCTCACCGAGGAACAACGGTATTCCATTGAATTCGAGCTGGGCCGGTACCAGCGGAGAATCAATGCGATTGAAGGGCCAGCCTTCGGGCTGTTCGGCAAAGAGCCTGACGGGAGCGGACTCACCTGGAGGGAGACCTTCAAGTCTATGCTGCTGAATGTGCTTCAGGATGCGGTCAGACTGGAGGCACGGCTACCGGCTGGTCAGCAGGAAATAGAGCCGGTGGTGGAGCTGTATCTGCCAGCCCTGGATGAAGTGACGCAGCCGCGGCTGGTACACTGGGATCTGTGGGGCGGCAACCTTTTTGTACAGGATGGGGTAATCGTATCGATTATTGACTGGGAGCGGGCGATGTGGGGCGATGTGCTGCTGGAGTATTATTTCCGGCATTTCGAGAGCTCGGCAGCGTTCTATGAAGGGTATGGGTCGGCTTTTGCCAGCCGGAATGAAATTCTGCGCAAGCAGCTATATGACCTGTATCTGGATCTGATCCTAGTGATCGAATGTTACTCACGCCAGTATAAGGATGAGAATCATATTAACTGGGTGCACGATAATCTTGCGGAATCCTGGACACGGTTCACAGCTTTGGTACTATAGCATACTCATAAGGCCGGTTCTCTTTCTGAGATCCGGCCTTAAGGCCTGTTCATCCTCAGTAACTGTTGCGGATGGTAACTACCGGATTGATATCAGCTTCATAGTCAACGCCGCCGGATTCGAAGCCGAACAACTGGAAGAACTCGCGTCTGTAACCGGCCAGATCGGAATATTCGTAGACATTCTCCGTGCGTAGCATGGGCCATATCCGGTCCACTTCTGTCTGCACGGCATGGCTCATCTCATGGTCATCTATCCGGATACGCCCTTGTGTGTCTAACGGAGTCCCTTCCGGGTTGTACAGGAAACCGGTATACAGCCGGTAGGCTTGCTCAATGCAGCCTTCGTGCACTCCCTGTTCTTTCATGACCTTGTAGAGGACTGAGATGTATAGCGGAACTACAGGAAGCGCCGAGCTGGACTGGGTCACCAGACCCTTGCTGACTGCTACATAAGCGCGGCCGCCCGTTCGTGATAATTCTGCATTCAGCTGCAAGGCTGTGGCTTCCAGATGATCTTTAGCCCGGCCAATCGTGCCGTCGCGGTAGATAGCCTGTGTTATCTCTGGACCTACATAGGAGAAGGCGAGGGTAACCGCATCTGCTGCCAGAACGCCGGACTCCCGGAGCGCTTCAATCCATAGCTGCCAGTCCTCCCCGCCCATCACATGAACTGTATCATCGATTTCAGCTTCGATAGCTGGTTCAATCTGTACGGTACTTAGTTCTCCGGTATGGAAATTGACCGTTGTATTGGTATAAGGGTTGACGATGGGCTTCAGCACAGATTGATGAACTTCTCCGGTCTGCGGGTCTGTTCTGCGCGCCGAGGCTAAACTGTAGATGACCAGGTCAACCTGTCCAAGCTCGCTGTGGATCAACTCGATGGTCCGTTCTTTCGTCTCAGCGGTAAAAGCGTCCCCGCACACGCTATAAGAGCGCAGGCCCGCTGTGTGGGCCATTTCCTCAAACGCTGCGGAATTATACCAGCCTGCGGAAGCAGTCCGGGTCTCGCTGGCTGTACTCGGCCTATAGACACCTACAGTGGCTGCTCCTGCACCGAAGGCTGCTGCAATTCGTGCGGCAAGCCCATAACCGGTTGAAGCGCCGATAACGAGCACATTGCGGGGACCGGCAAACCTTCCTTGGTTCTTTACATAGGTCACTTGCTCCTGTACCTGCTGTGCACAGCCTGCCGGGTGGGCAGTCGTGCAGATGAACCCGCGGGTTCTCGGTTTTATGATCATTTGAGTAGTTACCTCGCTTTCATCGGTGTTTGGTGGTTGCAGGGATTGCTGAAATAAACATACCAGATGACGACTTTCTTTGGCAAAGGGAGGGATGTAAGGATGATGAGCTTTCTTCAATTACATATTGACCTAACAAGCTTGCTATGGCTGCTGCCTGTCTGCTTTATGTTTCATGATTTTGAAGAAATTCTTACAGTTGAGGCATGGGGAAAGAAGCGCGGACAGTCTGTTACCTCATCAGTTTCCCCCGCTTTGCGAAAGCGTATTGCGCCAATGATGGGCGTAACCACCAGGAATTTTGCTATGGATGTGCTCTTCGTGTATATTCTCATAGTAGGGGTAACCTTCGTTGCGGTATTTTTAGAGTTCTACTGGCCCTACTTAGCAGTCCTCGCTGTGTTTCTGCTGCATGTCTTCACACATTTGGCACAAACTATTGTTCTGAAGCTGTACACCCCGGGTGTAGTGACAGCGGTGCTTATAGCATTTCCGTATTCTTTGTATGCTTTTTACCGCCTGCTGCATGATGGTGTTGTTAGTGAAGCTGACATGGGGTGGTCACTGCTGCTCATGTTGATTCTAACACCGCCGCTTGTATGGGGGTTGATGAAGAAGAGGACAAGGCATAAGCAGAGCCAGGAATGATGATTGTTGACGGTGACGTTTTCAGAAAAATCTTGACGTAAGCCCCTAAAGATAGATAAAATAATAGTATTGCGTGTTTTTTGGAATCACTATCATAACTTGAAAAGAAACAGAGAGGGTGACAGGATGGAGCGCCTTTTAGAGGTAAAAGACCTGGCTATATCATTCAGAACACGCGGAGGAGAAGTTCAAGCAATCCGTGGTGTCAGCTTTCATGTAAATAAAGGGGAGACACTGGCGATTGTTGGCGAATCCGGTTCCGGTAAGAGCGTAACCTCGCAAGCCGTCATGAAGCTGGTTCCTCAGCCTGCGGGCGAATATAAGCGTGGACAGATTCTGTTCGATGGACAAGATCTGATCGGCAAGAATGAGAAGCAGATGCAAAAAATCCGCGGCAAAGAAATCGGAATGATCTTCCAGGATCCGATGACTTCACTCAACCCGATGATGAAGGTTGGCCGGCAGATTACGGAAGTGCTGTTCAAGCACGAGAAGATCACGAAGGATGCTGCCTACAAACGTGGTGTTGAATTGCTTAATCTGGTAGGGATTCCGTCACCGGAACGCCGTTTCCAGCAGTATCCGCATGAATTCAGCGGCGGGATGCGCCAACGTGTTGTAATTGCTATGGCACTGGCTGCTAACCCTAAGCTCCTGATTGCCGATGAACCGACAACCGCGCTTGACGTAACTATTCAGGCACAGATCCTTGATCTGATGAAGGACCTGCAGAAGAAGATTGATACAGCGATCATTTTCATCACCCATGACCTTGGGGTTGTGGCGAGAATGGCTGATCGTGTAGCTGTTATGTATGCCGGTCAGATCGTTGAAATGGGTACCGCAGAAGAGATCTTCTACGATCCAAGACATCCGTACACATGGGGCCTGCTGGCTTCCATGCCAAGTCTGGAGAGCAAAGGCTCGATGCTTACAGCTATCCCGGGCACACCTCCCGACCTGATTAAGCCTCCTAAGGGAGATGCCTTTGCCCTGCGCAGCACGTATGCAATGGCAATCGACATGGAGAAGGAACCGCCAATGTACAAGGTATCGGACTCCCACCTTGTGAAGTCCTGGCTGATGCATCCGATGGCACCAGCGGTAGAGCCGCCGGATGTCGTGAAGAAGCAGCGTCGAGTGTTGAGCAATGCTTATCCAGAGCCAGTACTTGTCGGCAATAGCAGCGATTACTAAGTTTAAATGATTAGATTAGCGTCAGGCCTTCATGGGCCTGGCGTTTTTTTGTGGTTATGGGAGATTATATTTCATATAAACCTAAATCAAAACTAACTAATATAAATAAAAGTATTGACTAAATCTTATTTGGGCAGCAAAATGTAAGGGTATACATAGGGAGGTAATGATGAGATGAGAAAAAGATCCTTAACGGCATTGATATCCTTATCTCTGCTGTCGGCATGCAGTGGAGGGAATCCGGAAGGGCCGCCGGAGTTCGGGAATGTATCTGTACACGATCCCTCTGTGATTAAGGTGGAGGATACGTATTACGTGTTCGGTTCGCATCTGGCCTCGGCCAAATCCAAGGACCTGATGTCGTGGACGCAGATTTCTTCCGGCGTGACGGATGATAACGTACTGATACCGAATGTAACGGAGGAGCTTAGCGAGACGCTTAGCTGGGCCCAGTCGGATACGCTGTGGGCACCGGATGTCATTCAATTGGCCGACGGCAAGTTCTACATGTATTACGATGCCTGTAAGGGGGATTCTCCGCTGTCCGCGCTTGGCATTGCTGTAGCCGATGAGATAGAAGGTCCTTACAAGAATAAAGGCATTATTCTGAAGTCGGGAATGTCCGGCATCGGGGATGATGGAGAGGTCTACGATTCCACGGAGAAGCCGAATGTGGTGGACCCTGATGTGTTTTGGGATAAGGAAGGCAAGCTGTGGATGGTCTACGGCTCCTACTCCGGTGGTATCTTCATCTTGGAGCTTGACCCGGCTACGGGCTTCCCGCTGGAGGGCCAGGGCTACGGCAAGAAGCTGCTAGGAGGGAATCATGCGCGGATTGAAGGGCCGTATATGCTATACAGCCCGGAGACCGGCTATTACTACCTGTTCCTCTCCTACGGCGGGCTTGATGCGAATGGCGGTTATAATATCCGTGTCGCCCGTTCCAAGCATCCGGCTGGCCCGTTCGAGGACTCGGAAGGCAAGGCTATGCTGGACGCACAAGGGACGCCTGGGGTATTGTTCGATGATCCGGCCTACGCACCTTACGGCGTGAAGCTGATGGGGAATCATGAATTTGTGAATACAGCTGAAGAAGCCGCCGGATCAGGTACAGGCTATGTCTCCCCGGGACATAATTCGGCGTACTATGATGAGAAGAGCGGGCAGTATTATCTGATCTTCCACACGCGGTTCCCGGGTCTCGGGGAGCAGCATGAGGTTCGGGTTCACCAGATGTTCATGAATGAAGCAGGCTGGCCAGTTGTCGCACCCCACCGTTACGGCGGCGAGAAGATAGGCAATTACACGGCCAAGGAGGTAACGGGTGCCTACAAGCTGGTGAACCACGGCAAGGAGATTACGGCTGAGCTGGCGGAGTCGCAGTTGGTGGAGCTGAACACAGACGGCACGATAAGCGGGGCAGTAACAGGTACATGGGCCTTGAGCAATGATCATATGGCGAAGCTGACCATAGAGGGTGTAGAGTATAGCGGGGTGTTCCTGCGGGAATGGAATGAAGCGGCCTCAAGCGAGGTAATGACCTTCACGGTACTTTCAGCGGAAGGCGTTGCAGTCTGGGGAAGCCATGTGTCACCGGAGAAAAAGTAACCTGATCCTGCGGGCATTCAAGTCATAGCCGACATCATACACTTAACCATTACAAACAGCGGGTCTCCCTTTAGAATGGGCGATCCGCTGTTTGCTGTTCATAGGCATTAGCTGCGATTACGCTTCATACTTGCGCAGAACGATTACAGCATTGTGGCCGCCGAAGCCAAAGGAATTGGAAATCCCTATCTTCAGGTCCGCTTGACGGGCTACGTTAGGGACATAATCCAGATCGCAGGATTCGTCCGGCTGCTCCAGATTAATTGTTGGCGGGATCAGCCCTTCCTGCAGGCTAAGCAGCAGGGCAATGGCTTCCAGACCACCGGCTGCGCCAAGGGCATGACCGGTCATCGATTTGTTCGCCGTGACCGGAATCCGGTAGGCCTGCTCGCCGAATAGCTTCTTAATCGCCAGGGTCTCCGAAAGGTCTCCGACCATCGTGCTGGTCGCGTGTGCGCTAATGACATCTACCTCCCCGGGACTGATGCCAGCCTCGCTGAGTGCCAGCTTCATTGCCTGGTAGGCTCCTATCCCCTCAGGATGAGTAGCTACCATATGATAAGCATCCGAGCTGGCGCCATATCCGGTGACCTCGCCATAGATGACGGCATCTCTGCGCAGGGCATGGGAGAGGGACTCCAGGATGACAATAGCCCCGCCCTCCGCGATGACAAACCCGTCCCTGTTCCGGTCAAAAGGCCGGCTGGCCCCCTGCGGGTCCCCGTTCCGGGTAGACAAGGCGGTCGCATTGCCGAAGCTGGCCAGGGCAATCTCGGTCACCGCCGCTTCCGCACCTCCGGCGATGATCACATCGGCCCCGCCGTAACGGATCAGGCGGAAGGCTTCGCCAATAGCCGTATTCCCGATGGAACAGGCGGTCACCGGCGAGAGTGTCGGCCCCTGTGCCCCGAGCTTGATGCTGATCATCGCTGCCGCCATGTTGGAGATCAGCATCGGGATCAGGGTAGGGCTTACCCGCTCCGGTCCCCTGGATCGCAGCAGCTCGCCCTGGTCCATTAACGTCTGGATACCGCCTACGCCGGAGCCTACATAGACGCCCAGCCGTTCCCTGTCCAGCTCCTCCAGCCGGAGACCGGAGTGCGCCCAGGCCTCCTCTGCAGCGGCAAGCGCGAACTGGCTGAACCGGTCCATCCGCCGGGCTTCCTTGCGGCCGAATCTGGCATCCGGGTCGAAGGCCTGCACCGAGCCGGCAATCTTGGTTTTGAAATGGGTGGTATCAAAAGAATCAATCGGCGTAATCCCCGATTCTCCTGCCGTAAGGCGGCTCCAAAACTGCTCCACAGTATTGCCAAGCGGGGAGATGACACCCATTCCTGTAATTACGACACGTTCCATCTGCTATTCCTCCTGTTATTCTGAATAAGCATATTTTTTCATGTTGCTTATCCTATTACAAGTTGTAGTTTATACTAGTATAATTACTACTACACTAACAGGCAGACGAACTGTATGACAGGAGGAAGCATGATGTCCAATCAGAACAGGCTTCAAGCATTATCGGAATTCCTGAAAGCAAGACGCGCGGCCATTACCCCGGCATCAGCGGGGCTCCCGGAGGGCACCAGGAGGCGGACGCCCGGGCTCCGGCGCGAGGAAGTGGCGCAGCTCTCCGGAGTAAGCAGCACCTGGTATACCTGGCTGGAGCAGGGGCGTGATATTAAGGTATCTCCATCCGTTCTTGATTGTATTGCCGCAGCACTTCAGCTGACGAAGGATGAGCGGAGTTACTTGTTCGCTCTGGCGCTGGAGAACGGACCGGGAGTAGCAGACTATACCCAAGAAGAGCCTTCGGTGATTCATCCGTCCCTGCAGAAGATATTGCAGGAGCTGAAGACCTGCCCGACCATCATCTCGGACCGGCACTGCGGCATTGTCGGCTGGAATGAGGCAGCGGCGCATGTGTTTCTTGATTTCGCCAAGCTGGCTCCGCAGCAGCGCAATATGATCTCACTGCTGTTCGAGCGCAAGGAGTTCAGGCGGCTGGCGGTGAATTGGGAGCAGTTCGTCCGGGGTTACTTATCGATTTTCCGAGCCTATTACGGGCAATACCTGGAGGACCGCTGGTACGATGAATTCATCGCGGAGATGAAGGAACGGCATCCGGAATTCTATCATTTATGGGAAGAGAGCCGGGTCAGCTCCGCACCGGATGTTGTTCTCGAATTCCGGCATGCCAAAGCCGGAAAAATGCTGTTCCATCTTACCTCCCTCCAAGTGCAAGGTGCAGCGGATCTGCGCTGCAGCATCTACACGCCAGCGGGTGAATCGGGTACAGAAGCCAAACTGAAGCAGCTCATGGAGCTTAAGTGAGGTAGGTGATAGAATTTTCTTATGGATTCATAAAAAACTATAAATATGCAATATAGATTTTGCAGTTTATACTCCTAATATGATGAATTTCTTCCTGCGGGGATCGGAAAAGGGGTAAAGATATAATGGCTAAAGTAACGGGATTAGAAGGCGTAGTTGCCGGAGAGACAGCAATTGGATTGGTAGATGGGGAGAAAGGGTATCTGGTGTACCGCGGATATTGGGCGAAGGAGCTTGCGGTGGGCAAAAGCTATGAAGAAGTCGCTTATTTGCTCTGGAACGGACACCTGCCTGATGCGGAGGAGCTGGCGCAGCTCAAGGCGCAAATGGCAGTGGAGAGGGCGATTCCTGAATATCTCTGCAAGATGCTTGATCTGTATCCGGCTTCTGTACCACTGATGCTGGTATTACAAAGTGCAGTGGCTGCACTTGGGGATGAGGAGAACGCTACTTGGCCGCCCACACTGAAGCAGGCTGTGCGGCTGACGGCTATGCTTCCGGCGATCATTGCTTACAGGTACCGCAGCCTTCAGGGCTTGCCGCCGCTGAAATCGCTTCCTGAGCTTGGCCATGCCGCGAATTATCTGTATCTGCTTACAGGCAAGCTGCCTGAAGAGGCTCATGTGAAGGCGCTCAGCGCCTATATGATTCTCTGTATGGAGCATGGCATGAATGCCTCGACCTTCGCCGGGCGGGTGGTGCTGTCCACGGAATCGGATCTATGTGCGGCTGTAGCCGGATCAATCGGGGCCATGAAGGGTCCGCTGCATGGCGGTGCGCCGTATGAAGTGATATCGATGCTGGAGGAGATCGGGACGAAGGAACGCGCGGAGCCTTGGCTGAGAGGGAAGCTTGAGGCCGGAGAGAAGCTGATGGGCTTCGGGCACCGGATCTACAAGACCAAGGACCCGCGGGCGGAAGCCTTGCAGATTGCGACACTTAAGATGATCGGCAAGGACGATTACTTTGATCTTGCACTTCATGTGGAGGCTACAGCGGTTGCGCTGCTGGAGGAATACAAGCCGGGCCGCCGCCTGTTCACCAATGTTGAGTTCTATGCTGCGGCTATACTGAAGGCGCTGAAGCTGGCGCCGGAGATCTTCACGCCTACATTCACAGCGGGAAGAATTGTCGGCTGGACGGCCCATCTGCTGGAGCAGTCAGCCCATAACCGGATTTTCCGGCCACAATCTACTTATATCGGACCTATGCCTGAATCAGAGACGCTCTGATAGCAGCTGCTTCTCTATTGAACGTGCAAAAGCACCCCCGGCCGTCTACCAGCCGGAGATGCTTAACAAGGGAATGTTAATGAGAGAGTATGAGGGGGATACTCTTACATTAGATTAGAAATCAGAGGTTGCCACTTCAATTGTGCCGAAGACTGCACCGGCAGCTGTGCTCAGAAGTCCTGCGACCAGCAGGGCATGAACGGATAAAGTGAGACTGTTAAATGCAGGGATCAAATAAGTGACCACTGGAGCGTTGACGCGGTAAATAACGAGATCCACAGGAAACCCGGAATTGTTGTTTACCGTCACAGCCGCGTTGATGCCACCTGCCAGATTTTCATAGTAAGATTTACCTACAGAAGCGGGCAGATTGAAGAATTGTTGCGGTAATAAGATAGCCATTGTATTGTCCTCCTTTTCCTTGTGATAGGATAGTATATTCGGCAAAACTATGATTGCTGTAACGTATGCCATGGGAGATTCACACATTTCAATAGGATACCTTCAGGTTCATAGAGACCCCGAATCTATGGTACACTGGATGTAATCTAGTGACTGGTAAGGGGAAATGACAACGATGAAGCTGGTGTCCTGGAATGTGAACGGTCTGAGAGCTTGTGTGAATAAAGGGTTTAACGAGTATTTCCGGGAGGTTGACGCAGATATCTTCTGTGTACAGGAGACGAAGCTCCAGGAGGGGCAGATTGTTCTGGATCATGGGGAGGAATATGCCGGGTACTGGAACTATGCACTCAAAAAAGGATATTCGGGTACGGCTGTATTTACAAGAATCAAGCCGCTATCCGTACGATATGGACTGGAGCAGGAGACGGAGGATGAGGGGCGGATTATCACCCTGGAATTCATGGATTTCTATCTAGTGAATGTGTATACGCCGAATGCCAAGCGCGATCTGTCGAGGCTGGACTACCGGATGGAGTGGGAGGACCGGTTCCGTGCCTATTTGCTGAAGCTGGATGAGCATAAACCGGTTGTCGTGTGCGGGGATCTGAATGTGGCGCATCAGGAGATTGACCTGAAGAATGCGAGATCGAACCGGGGGAATTCAGGCTTCACCGACGAAGAACGCGGCAAAATGACCACGCTGCTCGCAGCCGGCTTCGTGGATACCTTCAGATGGTTCTATCCTGAGCTGGAGGGTGCCTACAGCTGGTGGTCCTACATGCCTAAGGTTAGAGAGAAGAACGTGGGCTGGCGGATCGATTATTTTCTCGCTTCAGAGCGCTTAACCCCGCGTCTGCTGGACGCCGGAATTGAATGTAATGTTCTTGGCAGCGATCATTGCCCGGTGGTCCTCCATCTGGCGGATGCGGCGGAAGCATAGACAGAGTGTATAGCTATGATATAAAAAGAGGCTGTATCCCGGAGTTCGGGATACGGCCTCTTTCAGTTGTAACGCGGTTGAGGGGCGGTTTGCCCGGTTATTCTGACGAGGTGCCTGGCTCCAGCACCGGCGGCCGCCGGTGCTTCGTGGCTTGTTCGTAACTATAAGCAATCCCTAGCAGCATAGTTTCACTATGGGCTGAAGCACAGAAGGTGATACCCTGCGGTCCCTTGGTAAGATAGCCGCCTGGTGCAACAATACCCGAGTAGGTGTACCCGGCAGGAACTGTAATCAGCGGATAACCCGCTCTCGCCGCTACTTCACATCCGTGATCTCCAGGGAACAGGAGCGCATCCAGACCGTAATGCTCCAGGGCATAATCGATTCCCTGACTACCGGCTAGTGAACGGGAAGAATGCAGCTGCTCCAGATATTCCTGCTCTGTAATATCATCCCCGGAGGTGTTCAGCCATTCCAGTGTTCCCTGGCCGTATTTCAGTGCCTGTTCGCTATGCTGCTGATTGAAATCTATCAGCTCCTGCAGGGAATGCACAGGAGCGGATTCCGGCAGGCTTCCCAGATAGCGGTTCAATCCAGGCTTGAATTCATATTGCAGAATCGTAGCCTTCCATTCCGCATCCTGACAGGGGAGCTCTACGGGGTCAATAATTTCTGCCCCCAGCTCTCTCAGGACCAATATGGCAGATTCCATCATCTTAAGAGCTTCACTATCCAGATCTTTATAATAGAATCGCGGAATTCCGATTCGCGTGTTTCTTACCGCATCCGGCTCCAGACCTGTCGAATAATCCAGTATAACAGAGGAAGAAGAGTCAGCATTCCCGGCCAATACATTAAGCAGGAGTGCAGCGTCTTTGACCGTTCTGGCCATTGGACCGGCGCTGTCCTGGCTGCCGATTCCCGGTATAATGCCCTGGTTGCTGACCAGTCCCCAGGTAGGCTTAAGGCCGACCAGGGAGTTATGGGCCGCCGGACTGATGATGGAGCCGGAGGTCTCCGTACCTACGGCGACGGTGACAAGGTTAGCGGCAACTGCCGCCGCACTTCCCGAACTTGATCCGCCAATGAACAGCTCCCCCGGGCCGTAAGGGCCCAGTACAAGACCACCGCGCGAGCTGTATCCGGCCCACATCGCCGGCGACATGAAGTTGGCCCATTCGGTCATATTGGCTTTGCCCAGTATCACTGCCCCGGCTGTCCTTAGCCGAGTGATAAGCTCAGCATCTTCTGCTGCTATGCACTCTGCAAGCGCCAAGGCTCCTGCACTGGTGTGCAGCTGATCTGCTGTACTGATGTTATCTTTGACCAGGACTGGAATGCCGTGCATCGGTCCCCTGCTACCCTGATCCCTTCGTTCCTGATCGAGCCTTGCAGCAATCGCAAGAGCCTCTGGATTCACCTCCAATACGGAGCGGAGGAGACCATCTAACCGGTTGATTCTTTCCAAATACCAGCCTGCCAGCATCTCGGAGGTTAGGCTTCCTTGTGCCATTTGCTCCTGAATGCTGGTGATGTCTGCTTCTATTAACCAATCATGCTCATCTGGCGCAGATGAGATACGGGTGGAATCGTTCTTATACATTAGAGTGTTGCACCTCTATTCATTGTTTACTGTCTTATTTAGGGTCTCGCTTGCCGCTGCCTGATGCCGTTTCGGCCATGTGATTACATTGTGGGTTCTGCTAATCTCTTCATAGATGAGCGGACGCTCACGCTTAATCAACCGCAGCACCAGATGGATGAAGAAGGCCAAATCAGCCAATAGGATGACTATTTTCACTACAGCAGCCAGCGCTGTGCCGATAGAGATGAAGAAGGAGAAGTCAGGCATAAGGGAATTCATTCCGCCTAAGACGCCATAGAGTAATCCATATCGTGCCCATACCCTCCAGGGTCTGGCTAGGCCGCCGTCTTCACTCCTTAGCCGGATACGTACAACCCATTTGCCGAAGGTGCGTCCGCCTGTGAACAGAGGAATGCTCAGGAAATACACCATACTAACTGCCCACCACGAAATACTCAGAGAGAGCAAATTAAGAAGGATGGTTACCGCGAGCAGCAGGATAGAATCCAGCAGGAAAGCAAGGGCGCGGCGGGTGTAGGTCACTTTTTTGGCGGAAAGGTCCTCTTGGCTGTCAAGCTTCTCAATCCTCGGCAGCAGGCCGGAGATCCATAGGGATATCTTGAAGCCCACAATGCCGCCCAGCGTATTCGTGATCATGTCATCGACATCGAAGATCCGGTAAGGATGATCGAAGAAGCCGTAAATGCCGGTAATCTGTGTAATCTCGAACAACAGCGACAGCGCAAAGGACAGGATAATGCACACCACCCAGCGCGTGCGGAAGTAGTAGCCCAGGAACATACCGAAGGGTACGGTCAGTAGAACATTGAAGGCTGCCAGCAGAAAATCCGCTCCGGTCAGCACATTAAGGTAGCTGGAAGGGTCGCTGCGCGTAATTGGCGTATTGTGCAGAATATCCTGGATGAACTGTAGCGGTACAAGCTGGATCATACTCCCGGAGGGGGCTGCATTGTGCCTGGAATCAGGCAAGGGCAGAAGGACCAGGAAGAACGCATTAAGCAGGTACAGCAGCAGCAGATACAGCATCAAGGCCCGGATTTTATTGATATAGCCGTGCCGGCGGTATTGCACAATCAGGAACGGTAAGGTGAAGAATAGCGCCGCAACCGGAAAGGCCATGAATGCGTAGGAAATCGGGAATAGATAAGTCTGGAACATGGGTTCACCTGCTGTCTGGTTTTTGAAAATACAAGAAGTTATAACTTGTCACATCGACTCCATTATAGAATTAAACATAAACCGTCTCAACAGAATTAATCATTCTAACCGTTCTTTCCTGCATAGACATGTTAGGAGAGGAGCGTGAGCACTGTATGGAAAAGAAGGTTCAACAGTATTATAAGCTCAAGGTGAAGCAGAAGGAGCTGGAAAAGGAGCTGGCCGGACTCCGGCAGGAGATCCTTGCCCACGTTAATGAAGCGGGGCAGACCGAAGCGGTGTTCGGCAGCTACAAGGTCAAGCTGGTCACGCAGAACCGCAAGGAATATGATGACGACAAGCTCTATCAGACCCTGTCCGACCCCGAGCTGTGGAGGCTGCTCTCCCGGGCTGATCCGGCCAAGGTGGCCAGCCTGACGAAGCTGAAAGTGATTGCGGAAGAGAAAATCGCCCATACGTTTGATGTGAAGACCATTCAGTTGCTGCAGGTGGATAAGCAGTAGAGGAAGCGCTGCCGGAAGCGGGAGAAGTTACGCCATGCTCAGCTTCCGGTTGTACATAGATCATAGAGTACGTGCCATCTTCCCGGTCTTCCGCTATACTTATACAGAGACAGAGAAGATATGGAGGAAGAGATGAAATGAAGGATTTTGAGCAGATGCTGGAGAAATACGCAGAGCTGGTAGTCAAGGTCGGTGTGAATGTGCAGCCGGGACAAGTGCTGATGGTTCACGCCCCGCTG
The DNA here is from genome assembly GCF_038593195.1 of Paenibacillus sp. FSL H7-0350. Classification (NCBI taxonomy): domain Bacteria; kingdom Bacillati; phylum Bacillota; class Bacilli; order Caryophanales; family Paenibacillaceae; genus Paenibacillus; species Paenibacillus sp. FSL H7-0350. The sequence goes on from NZ_CP151972.1 coordinate 338,299, forward strand.
GAGACAGCGGAGCTTACCCGGCTGATTGTAGGCAAGGCTTATGACGCTGGAGCGAAATACGTGCTTGTGGACTGGGACGATGAAGCGGTCACACGCATCCGTTACGAGAAGGCTCCTGAGGAATCGTTCGGGTATTATCCGCAGTGGCATGCCGATATGCTGGAGGGATTCGCTGAAGAAGGCGGAGCTATATTACATATAAAAGTGCCGGATCCGGAATTATTCCGCGGGATCGATTCGGCCAAGGTCTCCACTGCCGTTAAAGCGGCTGCGGTTGCGCGCAAGAAGTACCAGGCCTACACCCGGAACAGCAGAATCAGCTGGTCGCTGATTAAGGCGCCGACACGTGCCTGGGCGGACAAGGTGTTCGCCGATCTGCAGGAGGAAGAGCGGATCGATGCGATGTGGGAAGCAGTCTTCCAGATGAACCGTGTGAACAGCGAAGACCCAGTGGCTGCCTGGCGTACTCATATCGGCGAGTTGAAGCAGAGCCAGGACCGTATGAACGAGAGGCGCTACAAAAGCCTGCACTACCGTGCCCCTGGAACGGATCTGCGTGTCGAGCTGCCGGAAGGCCATCTGTGGCGCGGCGGCGGCGGGGAGAATGCGAGTGGCGTTTATTTTGTAGCCAATATGCCTACAGAAGAGATCTACACGATGCCCCACCGCACCGGTGTGAATGGCACCGTCAAGAGTACGCTTCCGCTGAACCTGAACGGGCGGCTCGTCGACGGAATCACACTTACCTTCACAGACGGCAAGGTTACCGCCTATGACGCTGAATCCGGCCGTGAGCATCTGACCTCCCTGCTGGATACGGATGAAGGCGCCTCCTATCTCGGAGAAGTGGCCTTGGTGCCGTATGATTCACCGATCTCCCGGCTGAACAGAGTCTTCTACAACACTGGAATTGACGAGAATGCTTCCTGTCATTTCGCGCTGGGCAGCGCCTATCCGGTGAATATTGAAGGGGGCACCTCCATGACCAGCGAGGAACTGCTATCCAGAGGGGCCAACGTCAGCCTCACACATGTTGATTTCATGGTAGGCTCCGATGCGCTAGATATTGACGGAGAACTGGCTGACGGCACGATTGAGCCGGTGTTCCGTAAGGGGAATTGGGTACTCTAGGTGTAACCTATCTAGAAGTGAAATAATCTCCAGAACAAAATCGTCCTAACCGGATGAATAAGACTACCTTTACACGAGCACAACGTATGCTGTTTTTCACATACAATGAGGCCTGTGCTCGCCAGCACACCTTCTCCTCAGCAGCAAGAAGCTATAGCTTCCGATATTAAGAAAGGCCGCATCATTCCCGGCAGCGGGGATTGCGGCTTTTCTGTTGTTCGTGGAAGATATAAAATAATTGCCGCAGACTAAAACTGTTTGCATAACCTCTCCGTCTAATTCATGTAAAAGGGATGGAGAGGAGAGGGAGAGATGACGATGTCCGGGGCAGAGATGAAGCGGGTAACTGCCGCCGTGCCGCTTGAGGAGACGGATTGGGTCAAAGCGGTGATGGAGCATAGCGACCAACTATACCATATTGCTTACAGTTATCTGGGCAACCGCAATGACGCACTGGAAGCGCTCCAGGAGACCACCTGCCGGGCCTGGATGAAACGGCGAACCCTGAAGGACCCCAGCGCGTTCAAAACCTGGCTGATCCGTATATTAATCTATGTCTGCATAGACGAGCAGCGCAGAAGAAAAAGGGCAGTCCCTACAGCGGCAGAGAATATGCAGGAGCCGGTTATGCGGACCAGTACGGATGCCATGGAAATGCAGTGGGCGCTCTCGCAGGTGAAGGTGAAATACCGCCATGTGCTGCTGCTCAAATATTATAATGATCTGACCCTGGCCGAGATCGCAGTCCTGCTGGGCAAGCCGGAAGGAACCGTCAAAACCTGGCAGCACAAAGGCCTGAAGCAGCTTAGGGAAATTATGAAGAACCGGGGTGAATGGAATGAACATTAGCAGAGTAGAGCAGGCGATGTTGTCCGATGCGACACGTATCCGTGAGGAGGTAAGGGGGGACTGTGGGGGGAATGAGGTCAGAGCGGCGGTTCAGGCAGGGATCGAGCGCGGACGCCGGAAAAGCTGGCAGGGCAGACTCCGCCAAGTCTCCTTCCTCGGAATAGCCGCAGCCGCAATTGCTGCAGTGATTCTGTTCTTCATCCCGGTCATTCATAATGCAGTACCCCGTGCTGCCGGACCTGCCGGAGAAGTGAATTGGGGCGGGCTGGAGATGTTCAAGCGGCTCTATTCCTTTGATTCAGAAGCGCCTACGCTGGATACGGCTATCCGGCACGGCTACATTCAGGAGATTGATAAAAGTGCAGCCAGCGGGAATTTCCGGATTACTTTGAATGCTGTAACGGCGGATGAGAACACAATCATCTTTTTGTATACAGCCAATGTCGCGGAAGGCCAGGAGATCTATAGTGTTAACAGTGCGATAATTAAGAATCTGTCAACCGGATATGATCTGGAGAACGGGGGCGGGGTTGGTGCCCATGCTAAAAACAATGGCTATGATGATAAGCGTATCTACTACGGAAGAGGTACCATCTACCTGGACCGGAGCAAGCCGTTCCCGGAGCAACTGGAAGCTGATTTCCAGATCTCCTCTATGGACAAGGGGAAAATGAAAGATCTGACGAAAGGTGTAAATGTAGCCGATGTGCATTATTCCCCGAGACTTAAGATCAGCTTCAAGCTGGACCCGAAATTCAAACAGCAACAGACAGTCATTGTCCAGCCGCAGGAAGACTTCATACTGGAGGGCGTTCAAGTGACGCTGGAGCAGGTTGAGCTCTCCCCGTTGATGATCCGTACTGTATTCAAAATCAAGAAGGAGACTGAGATTACGTGGCAGGACCGTCAAAAGGTATTTGGTGCTATACAGGGGAATGAAATTCAGTCGAAAACCGGGTACGTAACGACCAAGATATGGTCACCCACAGGCACTGCAACCGATGAAGGCTATGAACGGATCTTCGGAAGCAATCTGCTCGATAAGCCAGAATCAATGAATATGATTATGAAGACGGGGACCGGCAAGAATACCAGAGAGATTAACTTGCGCATTCTGCCGTGAACGCTTGTACGCGAAAAAGGCTGACTGTTGGTATATCCGGCGGGTCAGCCTTTTTGCGCTGCGGTCAGAGTGGTTCTCATCCCCCATTATGGAACCTGAAGGCAAGCTTATGGCCGTCAAAAGTCTCCCCGCTGCGCTCCGAATATTGGCCCTGCGTGTAGCGGGAGACCGTCTTGCGCCAAAAGCTCTGGCCGGTGATATTCTTCGCAGCCGGGTTGGTGAACAGCTCCCATTCGCCCCGGAATTGTTCAAACACCAGCACCGCCGCCTGTTCCGCGATTCCCGTCCCTCTGAAGGGCTGCAGCAGAAAGTAGTCGCTCACGAAATAATCGACGCCCTGCGCACAATATGGAGGGGTAGCAATCCGTGCGAAGCCTGCCGGCATCGAATGAGCTTGAATCAGAAAAGAGTACAGAATGCCCGGCTTGTCCCACCAAATATTCTGCACCTCATACTGATCTGCCAGCGTGCGGTATTCGTCCGTGTCCTCAAAGATGCCATGCCGGTTAGGCAGATGCCCCTCCACAAGTCCGTAATGACCTGAAAGATCATGCAGATAGAGCGGTAACATATTTTTGATAATATAGGCTTCATCCGGCCCGGTTAGCTTGATTGATATATTCATTGCCAGCCTGCTTTCTGTAATCATCTATAACGCTTACTCCCACTGTATACCGGAAATGAAGTCTCTTCATAGGCAAGTCTCTGTTATAAACTGAACTTTATCTATTCACATCTTAAAAAAGCCGGAACTTCCGATATCGGAAATTCCGGCTTATTCTCTCTGTATATTACTTCGCGGAGACCAGTGCTAAGTAGCTAACCGGACCAGTGGACAGCTTGATTTTGGTTTTGCCGTCATTGCTGTACCGGTATAGACAGTCGTTATCCAGACCGTTGATATAATACAAGCCGGGAATATTGTCTGTAATTACAGAGTAATCGGATTCTACACCGCTCAATTTAGTCAAGGATAAATCGGCATTCAGCAAGTAAGCATCGGCTGCGGTGAACAATACGGTGGTAAGCGCCGATCCGTTTCTAACCGTTCGGATATCTTGAATATTCGACAACGGCAGCGGCTTGGAGGAGATAATTTTGCCGTTAGCCAGCGTGCTGATGTAGGCTTTGCCTTTGGAATCTGCATAGACCAGCTTATTCGTGGCAATCTCGCTGATGCTGATCACACTGTTCTGGCTTAGCTGCAGGATCTTCCCGTTCTTATCCATCAGGAAGCCTTTGCCGGTATTATAGTCCAGCTCATCGCCGGTGGCGTCTACTTTAATGCCTTTGTTGAACAGAAAATAATGGTCGGACCAGGTACCGGCAATAGCGGCGTTGGATTCCAACGGATTATTGGGATTGGCTGCTTTGGGAGCTCCACCGCTTAGGGGGAGGGTATAGAGCAACATGGAGTTCAAAGAATACTCGGTTTCGGTGGGCTTGTTGTCAATCATAAGGTTAATAGTTGTAGCGTATGGATGATAAAATTTGCTCTTCTGTATAGCTCCACTGGCAATCCACTGAATGACCCCGCTCCCGTCGCGGGACCTCGAAGCAACCCAGGTAGTGTTGTTCTTCAGTGCATTATAGTAGATCCGCCCGCTTAAGACGTCGAAGGTCCGGAAATTCACATCGGCATTGTCTGCTATCAGGGTAAGCTGTGAATCATCGTCAGCGTCGGCCAAGGTACGGTAGATGTGGCCTGTATCATCAAGGAAGTACAGATAGGGACCGTCGAACAGGTAAAAGAGGATGTTCCGGTCCCCGAGGAAGTTAGTAATTAAAGCATCAGGATCGCTGAGGGACAGACGCTGTATCCCCATAGCGCCATCATAGTAAAAATACAGATATTTGCCGGTCGAGTCTAATCCGTTGCCGTCATAGTTCTCTGCGATCTTCTGTGTCTCACTTCCATCTGTCGTTACACGATATAGAACATCGTTAGAGACATAGTACACATATGATTTCGTAGAAGCAGCCGCTGCTGCCGTGTGTGACTGTCTGCCTCCCCCAACTGTACCGAGTGACGCCAGTAGCAGTACAAGCAGAAGGACGCCTGTTTTTCTGGATAGTAAGTGTAAAGCCTTCATAGTAATTCTCTCCTTCAGCCAATGTGATAAACATACGAACAAATACTGTTCTAATAAGATATCGGAGGAATCGGCAGTTTCAAATATACAGCTTAAGCCCTAAAAGGCTTGCACGAAAGAGAAAATGAACCGTTGCACTGGGACTCATGGTCCGGGTGCATCAATGCGATAAGCAATAGATCAGGATGGCTTGCTGAACATAGATCAGACTTTTCTTGAACCCGAATCCGGCAAAATAAGGCGAAGCAATCACCTCTTCACTGACCTCCTCATTGCGGAAGAAGGGAGGACAGGGGTTCAGGAGCGCCCCGGGTCTTGTCTGCTTCATCCGGTCCAGTGTAATCTGATAAGTGCTGATATACTCCGGGGTCAGGAAATCCTTAGGCAATGAATCGGTAAGAATCACATCGCTCTCCGGTAACACGCTGTCCAGGCTCGTATGAAAGGTATAGCCCGGGTGATTGCCGCTGGCCATCTCATGACCTGGCGTGCATACATGATGGAACGAGAGATTCAGGGCTTGCGCCGCCTCCAGCCAAGTTCTTGATATATTGCCGGGCGGTCCAACGAAGGTGTAGGACAACTCCTGGTAGTTGTCCCGGAGGCTGCGCAGAGCATACAGGTCAGCCAGAATCTCACAGGGGTGATTACGTGCAGTCATCGCATTAATAACGGGAACAGAGGCGTAGGCTGACAACTCCTCCAGTTTGCAAAGGTCAGGTGTTCTGGCAATGATGCCATCCCCCCAGTTCTCCAGGTAGCGGACGATATCGCCCGGCCCTTCTTTCTTGTCGAGCGTCTCCGGCGGAAAGGTAATGCAGGCCCCGCCCAGGTCACGGATGCCTTTCTCGAAGCTGACCCGTGTCCGCAGACTGGTCTCCGGGAAGAAGAGAATCATCGTTTTACCTTCGAGCAGCGGTTCTGATTTTCGGAGACGAAGCCGGTCGGTTAATTCAAAGATATCCAGAATCTGCTCTGAAGTAAGCTGGTTGATATTCAAAAAATGCATCGGTGTATCCCCCGGTAGATGAGAAATCAGCAATAAATGCCGGTTGAATAAATATACAATAATCAGGAATAGTATACAACCCATTTAATGTTAAAAAGTATATTCTACCGGCAGTTGAATCAGAGGGTATGCAGCTATTCAACCAGCAATTGATAGGATTGTATATGCTGAAATGATATGCTGTTTCTGGCAGTGTGCACTGTACATTTTATAATCTCGGAGGGATATCATGCTCGACTTACGTAGAATTGGGGCTTATATATCGCGGCTTCGCAAAGACCAGGACTGGACCCAATTGGAGCTTGCCGATCAACTGAATGTAAGTCATCAGGCGGTATCGAAATGGGAGCGGGGCGACTCGCTGCCGGATATTGGAACACTTCCGCAGGTTGCGGGGTTATTCGGCCTAACCGTAGACGACATTTTGAATGCAGGAGACCACGCAGAGCATAGAGAGCACCCGCATCTGGGACGGATCGTAGAGGAGATCGCAGAGAACAGGCCGGGCCAGATTGCAGAGCTGGTCAATGCCGGTAAGCTGGAGATGGAAGAGCTTGTAGAGGTAGCGCCTTTTGTAAAAGCAAGTGCCCTGAATAAGGTTACAGAGGGCATTGACAGCAGCGTCCTTACGTTAGATGTAATTATGCGGCTGGCCCCGTTCCTGGGTACAGATCTATTGGATGAACTGGTTCATCAGGCTGAAAAGAAAGAAACGGCTTGGAATGTCATTTCCGGACTTGCCCCGTTCGTCAGCAGTGGCACCTTAAGCCTGCTTGTCGATCAAGCAGCAGACGGTTCTAAAGAGGTGAACAATCTTGTGGGCATCGCCCCGTTTCTGGAACGGGAACAGCTGGATCTGTTGGTGCAACAAGCCAGAGGGGACAGCCCCAGCTGGCATTCCATTCAAGGCCTGGCTCCCTTTATTAGCAGGGAAACGTTGGGCCTTCTAGTTGACCGTTTGGCAGACGGTACTGTCGATGCAAATCAGCTCACAGGCCTCGCTCCTTTCCTGGACAGGGGGAAGCTTGGGAAGCTTCTTGGTGAAGTCGAAGCGGAACAGCTTAGCCCTGATCTGCTGGCAAGCCTCGCCCCGTTCATCGATCAAGGGACGTTGAGCAGAATGGTGACAGGCTTACTGAATAAAGAAAAGTAGAGTGCAAAAGGAAAATAGACAGACAAAAAACAGAGCACCGGCGTATTCTCCGCCGTGCTCTGTTTTGCCTTGTATATGGGCAGTGATGCTACAGCCCGAGCGTATTGCCCTTTTCCAGCCGCTGAATCTGCTGTTCGCCGTTATCTGCCAGCTCCTGGAACTGGATAATGGTCTCACGCATCTTAGGGAGCGCCTCCTGCTTGTAGGTGCTGATCGAATCCAGGGCGGAGAGGACGTCGGTGAAGGCCTGCTTCAGCGTATCAACCGAAATGCTGGTTTCGAGCGATTGCTTGTGAATGGCTGCACCCTGCTCCTTAAGCATTCTGGAGGTGCCGCTGATCAGATTGTCGGTGGTCTGGTTCAGTAGCTCGATTTTTTGGAGGACGATCTTCTGGTTGTATAAGGCGCTGGCGACTGTAACCGAAATTTTAAGCGCAGATACCGTAACATTCCTGGCTCTGTCCACTCCACGGATCAGTTCCTTGTTGTTGCGGATGACAACCTCAATAGCCATAATGCCCTGCTGATTGACTACGAGCATCTGCTGCAGATCCATCACCCGCTGGCGCAGCGGGAACAGCACCTCCTCTGTAATGAACCGCACCTTATCCTCGTCTTCACCGCGCTGCTTGGCAGCTTCAATCTGCTTCTCAATCTCCTCGTCCATCAGGATGCCGAGCTGAATCTCCTTCTTAAGCCGCTTGGTCAGCTCCCGCAGGGTCTGCTGTTCAATCTCCAGTGTCGTATTGTCATTCTTCAGCACGGCTTTGCCTTTATCCAGGGATAGAATAATATCTGAGATGACGGCATCAGCCTTTTGATATTTGGCGAAATAATTACGCAGGGGGTGGAAAAACTTGCCGAGAAAGCCGCTTTTGGCGAAATCGACCGCGCTGGGGTCCAGATCCTTGAGCTGCTGGTGCAGCTCGGTTAATCCCTTGGCGACCTGGCCGCCTTCATCCCCGGTCTTGGACAGATTGCCTACCGATACCTGAAGCAGGGAGTTCTTCTCCGACGAGGAGCGCATGGTGCCCATCCCGAAACTGTCAATCGACTGCAGCACAGCCTTGCGTTTCTCCAGAGACTCGAAGTCCAGCTCCAGGATACTGGAGACATTATTAATCGCCTGCTCCTTAAGCTGGGTGACTTCCTCCGGCTCCGGCTGAACCTGCTCCTCGATGACCGATTTCAGCTTCTCGGGGCTGGGAATTTCCATGGTGAATGACATATGAACCCTCCTTCAGAATATAAAGTCTACATTTGCACGTTGAGCAGGTTTCCGATTTTGTATACTACATCCTCTGTGTCGGCGTTGATATTGGCCGCCTCGTTGATGCTCGAGATGCTCTCCAGTGCCTTGATATTGGCGTTATACCCGATGGTATATACCGGAATCTTGTAAGTCTCGATCAGGCCCCGGATATCATCCAGGGAATGGCCTTCGTTGGTCTCCCCGTCGCTAAGCACGAAGATTAGAGGCTTCATGTCCGGGTTCAGCGCCAGCTGATCCTTCAGCATCTTCATCGCAACCACCACGCCGTCGAAGGTAGCCGTGCCGCCCACAGGCTGAAGGCTGTTAATCGCCCCTACGAACATGGACTGCTGATTGGTATCATATTTGCCGATGGGCAGATTGATAGTCACATCACTGGAATAGGACACAAAGCCGATACTGTTGTCCTTGCCGAGGAATTTCTGGCCCTTCAGCAGGGACTCCTTGAGACGGTTCAGCGGCTCACCGGCCATGCTGCCTGAGACATCGGCTACGAACACTGCTGCAATCGGCTTGCTGCCGTTCTTTTTCTCCTTCCAGAGCTTCTGGGCCGAAGAGAGAATGGAGCCGTCAACCGGTGCCAGCTCTGAGACATAGTCGGTCAGGCCGTTGAAGCCCTTGTCCGCAGCCGTCTTCTGGTACTTCTCCTGCTGGACGAATTCGCCGAACTTCTTAATGATCGCCAGCTTCTCCGGCGGCAGCTGCCCGAGTGCATACAGCGGGCTGTCATGTCTTACCCCGAATGGGGTGAACACATAGCCGCTGTTCAAATCCTTCGCTTTGACGAAGGTCTGATACTCAAGCACGAAGGCATCCAGCATGCCGGATTTAGCGGCTTCCCGCATTTGCAGGGTGGTGGAGGCGATGAAGGGCACGTTGGCCTGGAACTTCTCGAAGCCTTGAACCGCCTTGTCTCCCAGCAGATCCGTACTGTCGAAGGTGCTCAGTGCGGTGACCAGGAAATTCAGCCCCGTTGAACTGGCAAAAGGATCGGTGTACCCCATCGCCAGCTCATTAGCCGCAATGGCGTCGGTAATTGTCTTGACGTTGATTGAGCCGTATTTGTCGACCAGCTGATCGTATTTCTGCTTGCTCATTACTACTCCGGCTACGTTGCCGGTCAGACGCTTCGTAACCAATTCGGCCTGCACGTCACTGGCCTTGACCATCTCGCCCCATAGCTCATTAGAGGGAGTGTAGGCGTCAGGCACATATTTGCCGGACCGGATATAATCAGCGGCTGTGCCGGAAGCAATGTTGCGGATTTTGACTGAGGCCGGCTTGCCGTCTATTGTAATACCGGCAGCGTTGAAATCTGCGGCGACCTCATTCAGCCAGCCGTCATTGCCTGTTCCGGACTTCTCCGTGGAGGAGAAAATCTCGACGAAGCTGTCCGTGGTGCTCTCTACGGAGATGGGGAACTTGGAGATATCGGGCAACGAATCGCCGATGGACGACGGATCAAGATCGATCTGTCCTTTTACAGGCTCAGCACTGGTCACGTTGATATCCTTATAGATGCGGTTCAGTCTTTTGTCGGCGTCTTCGGCAGAGATTTCTGTCTTGGATTTGCCCAGATTGGACGTTAAGGTAATTCCGAAGTAGACGAGTGCGAAGACGGATGCGGCGATAATGCCGAGTATGAACAGTGTTTTGCCTTTCCTCATAGGTTCATCTCCCTTTCCTTACTGATAGAGTTTCGTCTGCCCGATCAGGGCGGTCAATTCCTGCATGCATGGCATTTCTTCCACATTGGTATAATCTGCGCTGCCCAGCTCGGTAATCTCCAGCAGCAGCTGATCCAGCTTCAGCAGAATTTCCTCATTGGCCCCGAGGCAGCCTTTGACATAGGAGAGATATTCGTTATATAGCGCGGTTTTCTTCTGAATCAGGGAGCTGGAGAACCGGGTGGAAGCGTTACCGGCACTGAATCTGGCGAACTCCGAGGGATCGAACACACTGAGCTTGCCCAGCAGCCCCCGGATATTCAAATAAAAGAGCTTCTCGACCTCCATAATGACAGAATGAAACTTGCGGAAGCTGAGCTCAGCCGGATCGAACCTGCGGCCCAGCACCTGGAGCAGTGCGGTCTTCTTCTTCTCAATCCGCTCGATCTGGTCCAAGGCGAGGGAGATATCCTCCTTCAGCACCTTCACATTCCGGTGACGGCCGAGGCCGGCAATGTAATCCTCCCGCGTCTCTAATTGCACGCTGGCAGGCTTGGCAGCCGGGGGTTTGAAGAGCAAGGTGTAACTGCCATATAGGACGACCAGCAGACTGATGATTAACAGGGTTACTGCCGATGCCGTTTCCAGCGGACTTCCGCCTATCTCGACACCGAGCAGGCCGGGAGAGAGAACGATGACATTTAAGATTACAACTCCGGCAATCATGCCGAGGAGCTTAACGGGCCCGGATCTGTTCAGGATCTACACCTCCTCCATAGTAGTATATTTGGGGATAGCAGCTTGAATCACATGAAATAGGTTGGAATGAAGGCTATTACAGACTGGTACGTAGCGAAACTTGTCTATGTTTCAAATTTTTACGATCCCGCCGGATTGAGGACGGGTCTTGACCATATGTAAGGCTCCTTTCGAATGATCTGCTGAATTGAGTTATATTTTATCATAATTTGGGAGAGTAGGGTCTGTGTTTGTTATTGTTCATTGCTAATAAATGGAACATAATAGGAGGGGGAAAGAATCTATGCGAATAGAGTATTTTACAAGGGGGACAAGCCGTTGTTTTTTCGTAAATCAGTTCTGCTCCTTATATCACTGCTGATAGTATCCTTAGGTCTGCCTGCTGGCAGTGAGGCTGCTGCCGGGGGGATAAGAGCGGTAAGTGTGTCCGGCGGCTCTGCGCATGGAATAGCGGCCTGGAGTGACGGGACCGTAACCGGCTGGGGAGACAATAAGTTCGGTCAAGTCGGGGACGGTACAAGTATTAATCAGTACATTCCGAGGCATGTGGAAGGTCTAAGCGGGATCGTTCAGGTGGCAGCAGCGGGAAGCGTATCCTTTGCGCTCAGTAAGGATGGAGAGGTGTGGGGGTGGGGCCGGGACTACAGCAGCTATATACAGAATGACCCCCAACTGCGGGATCAAAAACGGGGAGGTCCTGTGAAGCTGGAAGGTCTGCAGGAGGTAGCCTCTATCACTACAAATGGTAATCTTGGCATCGCTGTGAAAAAAGACGGAACGGCTACACTGTGGTACCCGTCCTACGATCAGCCTGGCGTGCTGCCGGTGCAGATTCGCTATTTAGCACTCAAGGCAGTCACGGGGGTCAGATCCGCGCTAATTAACGGTAACGATGCGTTGTTTCTTACTAAAGAGGGCAGTGTGAAGCAGATGAGTATCGTTAACACAGTGTATAACCGTATCCGCTTGGAGAGTGATCCGGTCAGTGTAGCTACGATTGCTTCAGCCTCAATAACCGGTATGGCTGTTACACAAGGTGAGCTGTTCCTGCTGCGCAGTGACGGCCAAGTCTTGCGCTGGAACAAGGGGCTTAAAGCACCGTCTGCCGTTACTGGCCTTAATAATGTCTACAAGCTGGATACCGGCTTCTACCGGCTGTTTGCCTTGAAGAGAAACGGTACACTTTGGCAATGGAACTATAATTCTGGAGCACTGGCTAAGCCGTATCAGATAAAAAAGGGAAATCAAATCAGCAATATTTGGGGAAGCAGTGGAACCTTTGGTTTTGCTCAGCACAAGGATGGGACGCTTCTAGGCTGGGGCGATGGCTTCGACGCGGGACTTGCGACCGGGAAGGGGGCAGCAGTCAAGGATGAAGATGGATATATCCTGGCACCGGTCCAGCCGCCGCTAATGTTCTTCGTCAACGGTGAGCCGTTCTCATTCTACGGCACGGCCTCCATCAAGGATGGCAAGCTGTATGTACCGCAGAACAGTGTATTCAAGGCTCTTGGCGTGAAGGTAAGCATGAGCACATCCAACCCTGATCCGAAATTATATTATTATCACTTCACGGTTTGGTCTTTCGTATACGGTAAGAATACCGTTCAGGTAAAGTTCAGCGATCCACTCGAATTATTTATCAATGGCAAGAAATCAGACCGCGAATTTATAATGAACAGTCTGCCGGATTCAGCACAATTCCCGCTGGCGACAATATGTGATCTTCTCGGAATTGGCTTAGAGTGGAATAAAAGTACGGGTGAAGTCAGGTTGGAGAATTGATTAATAGCGGGCTGCATTCCCTGAGTTTCAAATTTAAAAGAATTAAGGCTTGACGTCAGCTCACTTGGCGTGTAACATATGAACAGTCGTCAACCAGGCAATTATTCATAACTCAATATTGTTCTCGTATAACCTCGCAGCCATTCAGATGTCACAGGGCGAGGGTTTCTACAGGAAGCCTACTCTTCCTAACTACGATGATAAGGACCATGAACCAGCGGTCCCTGTCCCGGAGTTAGGATTTTTTGCGTCTCTGCGGTCCTTGACCTTGACGCAGCATGATTCAGATCAGAAGATTCAGGAGGCATAATCAGAATGAAAGATATGAAATATTTAATCTCCGTACTTGTAGGCGCTATGAGCTACGGCATTTTATCAACGATTGTTGTATTGGCTTACGGGCAGGGTTACAAGCTGGGAGAGGTGGTCGGCACCCAGCTCTTAACCGGCTGTATTCTAGCTTGGCTGCTTGCGTTATATACCAAGCTCAGAGCGAACCGCAAAGAGCGCAGCACAGCGGACGTTGCGGCGCCCGCCAAGGCCGTTCCCACCCGGCTGACCTGGAAGCATAGAATGCTCTTGATGATGGCTGGTGCGCCAACCGTGGTTACAGGTCTGCTGTACTACCAGTCGCTCCGGTATATTCCGGCTTCGCTGGCGATTATCCTGCTGTTCCAGTTCACCTGGATCAGTGTGCTGATTCAGGCGGTAAGCAAACGTCAACGCCCTGACAAAATCACGGTGCTGACGCTGATCCTGCTGTTCGGCGGCACCCTGCTGGCCGCAGGTATTCTGAATCAGGGAGCTGCCGAGTTTAACCTGCTTGGGTTGGTGCTCGGGTTGCTATCGGCAGTAAGCTATTCGATGTTCATTATCTTCAGCGGCAAAGCCGTTCCTTCGGCTCATCCGGCCTACCGGAGTGCCTGGATGGTCACTGGCGGTCTGCTGCTGCTGTGCATTCTGTTCCCGCCGTACTTCCTGTTTAACGGGTTACTGTGGGGTCAACTGCTGCTGTTCGGCTTCCTGCTGGGCTTGTTCGGCGCCTTCATCCCGCCGCTGCTGTTCGCCATCGGGGTTCCGCATATCGGCGGCGGCATGGCCGGTATTCTGGGCGCCGTAGAACTGCCCGTTGCCGTCTTAATGTCTTCGTTCGTATTGGAAGAGCATGTAAGTCTTCTGCAATGGACCGGAGTGGTGCTGGTGCTGCTGGGTGTGGTATTGCCGGAGCTGTATAAGCTGCGGTGGGGAAATGGAAATGCCCAGGCCGTGAGTTCCTCATCGGTCTGAGTTCAGGCAGAATAGAAGAAGAGGAGTGTTCCCTGTGAATAGGGGACACTCTTTTTCTTACAGGTTCAGTTATTTGTAAGCGCAAACATTTTTGTTGCCAAAAGTGAAATTCAGTGCTATTCTGAATTTGGGATTGTTACTGCAAAGGCAAAACCCAAAACATGGTCACGTGTTTTGGGTTTTGCCTTTCTTTATGTTAAGGCCCTGCGGGACGCCGTAAGGAAGCCTTGACCCGTCTAACATCCTGTAAGCAGTGCCAAATGAAATTCGGGGTAAAGGAGGGCAGCTTGGTTGATTATCGAGAAGATTTTCAATAACAATGCCATTATTGCCAAGGATTCAGGTAAGGATGAATTGGTTGTTATGGGACGCGGCATCGGCTTCAAGAAGAGCCCGGGTGATCCAGTGGATGTCTCTCTGATCGAGAAGACATTTGTGCTGAAGCGAAATGACGCGTCCGAGAAATTCAAGGCCTTAATGGCGGACGCTCCCGCCGAATATGTGGCCTTAAGCTATGACATTATCGAGTATGCCAAGCAGACGCTGAAGGCCCGGCTGAGCGATTATATCTATGTGACCTTGACGGATCATTTGACTCATGCCCTAAGGCTTCATGAGCAGGGTATCCGCAATGACAATCCGCTTCTCTGGGAGATTCAGCGCTGTTATCCGAGGGAGTACGCGATCGGGCATCATGCCATGGGGATGATTGAGCAGTATACCCGTATCCGATTGCCGGAGGATGAGGCAGGCAATATTGCACTCCACCTGATTAATGCGCAAATGAACAGCTCGGGCAACAAGATTGCGGATCTTACCAGGCAGACCCAGCAGATTGATGACATCCTCAATATTGTTAAATATTCCTATAACAACGAAATTGATGAGCGTACCGTCAGCTACGAACGGTTCATCACCCATCTGCGGTATTTCTTCCAGCGCTCACGCAACCAGGAGTCTGAGGAGTCCGTGGACGATTTTCTGCTCAAGCAGGTGAAGATGAAATACAGGAAGGCCCATCACTGTGTGCTCAAAATTGAGAAGTATCTGGACCTGAAGCTCCTGGATGAAGAAATCCTGTATCTAACGATTCACATTCAGCGGGTAACGCAAAGACAAACTGAATAAAACCACTTGGATTGTTACTGGTCATGCAGGCGAAACCAAATCAGGCAGGAAGCTGCCGGGATGGTTTCGCCTTTTGCTTATCATTCATCAGGAAACGGGAGGATTTACTATGAAATATGAGGCACTAGCCAAGGATATTATCAAGCATGTCGGCGGCAAGGAGAATATCAACGGACTCAGTCACTGCGTGACCCGTCTGCGCTTCAAGCTGAAGAATGAGGCGGCGGCGAATACAGATGTGCTGAAGAACATGGATGGAATTGTAACGGTCATTCAGAGCGGTGGCCAGTATCAGGTCGTGATCGGTAATCACGTATCTGAGGTCTATGCCCAGGTGATGACCGCGGGCGGATTACAGGAAGGCGGATCAGAGACAGCCTCCGGTGAGAAAATGGGTCTGTTCAACAGCTTCATCGACATGATCTCCGGCGTATTCTCGCCGACCCTTGGCGTACTGGCTGCAACCGGGATGATCAAGGGTTTCACCGCCCTGTTCCTGACCGTGGGACTCCTTACCAAGGAGTCGGGGACTTACCAGATTCTGAATGCGCTCGGGGATTGCCTGTTCTACTTCTTCCCGATCTTCCTTGGATATACCTCGGCCAAGAAATTCGGGGCCAATATCTTTATCGGGATGGCGATAGGCGCTACGCTGGTGTACCCGTCCTTCGGCAGCATCACGGCGGCGGGCGAACCGCTGTACACGCTTTTTAGCGGAACGATCTTTGAATCGCCTGTGTACATTACCTTCCTGGGGATTCCGGTCATTCTGATGTCCTATACCTCCAGTGTCATTCCGATCATCATCTCGACTTATATTGGCTCCAAGCTGGAAGCCTTCTTCCGAAAAGTAACGCCGAGTGTGGTACGCACCTTCCTCGTCCCGTTCTTCACCCTGCTGGTCACCGTTCCGCTGGCGCTGATTGCCATCGGTCCGGTCTCCACTTGGGCCGGACAGCTGCTGGGGCAGGGAACCTTGTTCCTCTACAACCTCAGTCCGGTTATTGAGGGGCTGCTGGTAGGCGCATTCTGGCAGGTCTTCGTTATCTTCGGGCTGCACTGGGGTCTGGTGCCGATTGCCCTCAATAACATGGCTGTACTGAAATCCGATCCAATTCTGGCAGCTTCATTCGGCGCTTCGTTTGCCCAGACCGGTGCAGTGCTGGCGATTATGCTGCGGACCAAGAACGCCAAGCTGAAGTCATTGTCGATTCCGGCTATTATCTCAGGGATCTTCGGAGTTACGGAGCCTGCCATTTACGGCATTACGCTGCCGCGCAAGAAGCCGTTCATCTTAAGCTGCGTCGCGGCGGCGGTCGGCGGCGGTATCGTCGGTCTGATGGGCACCAAGGGCTATATTCTCGGCGGTCTGGGGATCTTCGGTATCCCAAGCTACATCAGCCCGGACGGGATGGATAAAGGCTTCTATGGCGCGATTGCTGCCATTGTGATCAGCTTCATTCTCGGGTTCATTCTCGTCTTCTTCTCCGGGTTCAAGGATGAGGAAACGGCTGACAGTAAGAGCGGCGGGACTGCCCGGAGCAATCTGGTGAAGCAGGAGACGGTGGGAAGTCCGCTGAAGGGCCAGGTCAGAGCCTTGTCGGAGCTGACGGACGAAGCCTTCTCTACAGGCGCAATGGGTAAAGGCATAGCGATTGAACCGCTGGAAGGCAAGGTGTACTCTCCGGTTGACGGGGTACTGACCACCTTGTTCGCCTCTGGCCATGCAATCGGCATTACTAGTGATAACGGGGTCGATATTCTGATTCATGTCGGCAAGGACACGGTCAAATTGAAAGGCAAACACTTCACCCCCCGGGCCAAGCAAGGCGATACCGTCACCAAAGGCCAGCTGCTCATGGAGTTCGATGTTGCTGCGATCAGAGAGGCTGGCTATACGCTGACCACGCCGGTGATCATCTCCAATTCCGGTGAGTATCTAGATGTCATTGAGACGGACAAGAAGAGTGTCGATTACCGGGAGAATCTGCTGACCGTCATGATTTAACTGATATTCTAATCTAATCTGAGGAGGAATTATTATGAATAAGAACGTAGATGTGAGCAACAGAAGTTTTCCGGATAATTTCCTGTGGGGCGGCGCAACGGCTGCGAATCAGCTCGAAGGCGGGTTCGATGCGGGTGGCAAGGGGTTAAGCACGGCGGATGTCATGACCGCCGGGACGCATACGGTCTCCCGGAGAATTACTCCAGTGCTGGAAGCCGGAGCTAATTATCCGAGCCATGAAGCGGTTGATTTCTATCACCGGTACGAGGAGGATATCGCGCTGTTCGCCGAAATGGGCTTCAAGGTGTTCCGCATGTCTATCGCCTGGTCGCGGATCTTCCCGAATGGGGATGATGCCGCGCCAAGCGAAGAAGGGCTGCAGTTCTATGACCGGGTATTTGACGAGCTGGCCAAGCACGGGATTGAACCGCTGGTGACGATCTCCCATTATGAAGCGCCTTACCATCTGGCTGAAGCCTATAACGGATGGGCGGACCGCAGAACAATTGATTTCTACGTCCGTTACTGCGAGGTGATCTTTAACCGGTATAAGCACAAAGTGAAGTACTGGCTGACCTTCAATGAGATCAACATCCTTACGATGCCGTTCGG
Organism: Paenibacillus sp. FSL H7-0350; assembly: GCF_038593195.1. Taxonomy (NCBI): domain Bacteria; kingdom Bacillati; phylum Bacillota; class Bacilli; order Caryophanales; family Paenibacillaceae; genus Paenibacillus; species Paenibacillus sp. FSL H7-0350. Next base: position 356,176 of record NZ_CP151972.1, read on the forward strand.
GACCTTCATGGCCGGGGCGATGAAGCCGGAGGGAAGTGCCGAGCTGACGGCATCCGCGCAAACCGACAATGAGCAGCTAAGATACCAGGCGCTCCATCACCAGTTCATCGCCAGTGCCAGAGCCGTGAAGCTGGGACATGAGATCCATAAGGATTTTCAGATCGGTTGTATGATTGCCTACATGTGCTCTTACCCGCTGACCTGTAATCCCGAGGATGTGCTTCTGGCCCAGCAAAAGGATAATCTGAGTAATTTCCTCTGCTCCGATGTCCAGGTAAGAGGGGCTTATCCGGGCTTCGCGCTGCGATACTTCCGGGAAAAGCAGATTGAGCTGCAGATGGAGGAAGGTGACGAGCAGATTCTTAAGGAAGGCTGCGTGGACTTCTACACCTTCAGCTACTATTCATCCACCTGCGTGAGCGCAGCTCCGGATCAGGAGTCGATTGGCGGCAATATGTCGCTGGGTCTGAAGAACCCGTATCTGCAGGCAAGTGCGTGGGAATGGCAGATTGACCCGCAAGGCCTGCGGTGGGCTCTGAATAATATCTACAACCGTTACGGACTGCCAATGATGGTTGTGGAGAACGGCCTTGGTGCAGTGGATACTGTAGAAGCAGATGGTTCAATCAAGGACGATTACCGGATCGAATATCTGAGGGAACATGTCGGGGCGATGGGGGAGGCGGTGGCTGACGGCGTGGATTTAATCGGATATACCTCCTGGGGCTGCATCGATCTGGTCAGTGCAGGCACCGGAGAGATGAAGAAGCGCTACGGCTTCATTTATGTGGATAAGGATAACGAAGGCAAGGGGACGCTGGACCGGTCCCGCAAAGACAGCTTTTTCTGGTATCAAAGGGTAATCGCCAGTAACGGAGCTGAGCTGGAGTAATCCGCGACTGCCGGAAGCTCACTTTTTACAAATAGTTGTCTGCTGTTTCAGTCTGCGGTCCCTATGGTATATGATAATTAATAAACATTAAAGGGGATTTCCTATGATCATAAAAGGGATCGAGAACATGGACGGCGGCAATATAATGAGCCAGATTCAGCAAGGCGGCAAATTCGTGATCTACACGTATTGCTTCTCTGTTGTCCTGATGACATTCAGACGCAGCTCTAACATCTATTTCATCAGGGCGGGCGAGGGCTCCGTCAAAAAAGGATTGAAGTACAGCCTGCTGACCTTCTTTGTAGGCTGGTGGGGGATTCCCTGGGGGCCGATCTATTCCATCGGTGCGTTCATTACCAACTTCAAGGGCGGCAAGGATGTCACCAATGAAGTGTTAGCCGCTCTTTCAAATCAGAACGCTTCATAATAGATGTACACATACGAGAAGCTGTCCCGCATGCCGTGCAATAGGGCTGATTGGGACAGCTTCTTGTGTTAATCATTTTTGCTGCTGCATACTGCGATATAATTCAGATCCTTGCCTGCGGTGTTGAAGAAGGTATACATTTTCTTGAACTGCGCGCGGTTTTCCTTTTTGAGAGCATTCTTGAAAATACGCAGCGTACCGGCCACCCCTTCATCCCGGATCATCCCCTTAATGCTCATCAGCGACATCGTTCCGGTTGCATGCTCAACCTGCTTGAAGCCGGTCGTGTTGAACAGCCCCTCCCAGTCTGCTACAGGCAGCGGTTCTACGTTCACATGAATAGTCTTCCGCAGCTCTGCCAGCTCCTCCGCCATATTCTCCTTTGCAAAAGTGATGTCATGCGTAAGCAGCACGCCGCCCGGCTTCAGGACACGGAAGTATTCAGCTACCGCTTTTTGCTTCGCCGTCTGGTTCAACATCGTCAGCATGGCTTCATTAATGACAACATCGAAGCTGTTATCTTCAAAAGGGAGCTTCATCGCATTCGCTTGTCTGACGCTAATATACCCCTCCAGCTTCGCGTCTCTGATGTTCTGCTCCGCCTTCGCAAGCGCCCTGGGGTCCATATCAATTCCGGTAATCTGGCACTGGTACTCCCGCGCAAGCTGGATAGAGGTAGTGCACATGTTACAGGCTACTTCCAGTACCCGGCTGTCCTTACTTAGCTTCGCGTGCCGGATTAACCAGTTCGTAGCAGCGACACCGCCGGGACGAAGCCGCTTTTTACCGAGCTTGGCGAGGAAATTATGACCGACTTCCTTTTTCAACATGCCTCAATCCCTTCTTCTCAGGCTTCACGACGATCAACAGCATTTGGAATGCTTCTGTTGCATATAATGCATGGGGAATATTGGCGGGTAAAATAAGGGTCTCCCCAGCGCGCACTGAATAGGGCTTGTCGTCAATCGTGATCCGTGCTTCGCCTGACAGAATGTTGACCATGGCATCGCCGGGAGAGGAATGTCCGCCGATCGATGAACCTGTATCTACAGAGATCAGTGTCATGGCAAGGTTTTGGCGCTGGACCAAGGTCAGGCTGGATACCTGCTCCTGCTCGACAGTGATGATTTTGCGCAGATCCATGACTTCCGCTTGCGGGAGTCTTTTAATAAATTGCTCTTGTTCTTGTTCCATACGGTTACCTCCAGGTTAAATGCTAATTTGCAGGAATTTGCAGCTGCTCTGTGCATTGAACTCATGCCAGGTGCCAGCCAGCACGACGACTGCTGCTCCGGCGGTTAATACACAGGAGTGGTCAGCGATAAGCATATGCAGCTCCCCCTCCAGAACGTGAATGATCTTGGATTTGGGCGAGGTCTCCGAGCTGATGGATTCGCCGGTGTCCATGCCGTACAGCACCCAATCCGGGGCTTCCGCAGAGGTGGCAGCTCCTTCAGGGAAGTGAAGTGTTCTGCTGGAAATCTGATAGGGCCGGATGCTGATCATGTGATTGAAATGAACTACCATTCCTTCCTTGATTTCACTCATAATGTCCTCCTGTATATTGCTTGATGCGTAACTTTTGCTATAATGAGAGAAAAGATGAGAATCGTTCTCATTTATTGAATTGTAGCAGAGTTTCTAAGATGACTCTGTTGCCATGGCAACAGGAGGCGGATAAATTTGCAGCAATATATGAACAAAATTCAAAATACAGTCCTGTTCAAAGGATTCCGGGGCAGCGAAGTGCAGCAGGCCCTCGGTTGTCTGCAGGGGACGATTAAGGATTTCGCCAGGAAGGATTTCATCTTCAAGCAAGAGGAATACCTGGAGGCGGCGGGCATCATTCTGGAGGGAAATGTCCTGCTCTGCAAGGAGAACAGCTCCGGCGCGCGCTTCATCTTCTCAGAGCTTGCGGACGGGGAGATTATCGGGGAGACAGCGCTTCGTCAGGAGCAGGAGCCCAGCGGCTATGAAGCGATAGCCGGGTCGGAATGCCGGATTCTGTTCATCCGGATGAACAATATTATCCGTCCGGGGCAAACGACCTGCATTCTTCGCGGCCGGATTATTGAGAATATGCTGGCACTACTGCTGGAGAATAACCGCTCGATGTATCAGAAGCTTGATCTGGTCTCGCACAAATCGCTGCGGGAGCGGATCATTCACTATCTGAGTATTCAGGCCCGCAAAAACAATTCGCCCGCCTTCGAGATCCCGTTCAGCAGAAGTGACCTGGCGGATTATCTGACGGTGGATAGAAGCGCCTTATCCCGGGAGCTGCAGCGGATGGCGCGGGACGGGCTGATCCGGTTCACGCGGAATCAATTTGAGCTGCTTGCGGTAGACTATGAGCTGAGGTGGTGATGTGTAGTATCCTTACTTGAATAACCACTTAATTATCTATAGCACCTTATAATATGTTATAATGAATTTCTGATTTCATACTACTAAGCAGAATAGAGGTCGCCAAAGGATGAAAGTAAAAATTAACCGCAATGCAGCTAAAGTTCTAAAAGATATGCTGAACAGCCCGGAAGCGGAAGGCAAGAAAATCCGTGTGGTCATTACTCAGAATCATGGAGATCACGGACACTATGATGTAGCACTTGATACACCTACTGAGCACGATGAAGTGGTGGCTACAGATAAGGATATCGAGATTCTGCTGGATACCCGCGAACCGCTGCTCGACGGTGTCTGGATTCAGTATTTCTATGTACCGCAGGAAGGCTTCTTCATCACCAATCCATCCACCGGATTCCTGGAGAAATAAGCAGAAGATTACTATCATCTGTGTTGCCTTAGGGGCGGCACTGTCTGAATCAGCCTCACCCGGCTGGTCAGACGGTGCCGTCTTTTTTTCAGGGTTAGCATATTATGTTATCCCGCCCTAAAAGTCGTTGCAAAAGTATGTATAATCGTTGATCGCCTATATTAGCGGGGCGCGGATTTTTTATTATACTGTTCTTGTAAGCGATTACACACATATAGCTGGGGGGAAATTCTAGTGAATAAGAAAAAAGCAATGACACTGATGTCCAGTATCCTGATGATCTCTCTGCTTAGCGCGTGCGGAGGCGGTAACGGCAATGCCGGTGGAAACGCAGCGGAGCCGAAGGCCTCAGCCGCAGCAACGGAAGCTGCAGGAACAAACGCACAGCCAGCCAAGGATGCGGGTGCAGTGGATACATCCCAGCCTGTTACCCTGAAGATGATCTTCGTAGGTCCGAAGCCGGTTGATTATGATCAGGTATTCGGAGAGATCAATAAGAAGCTGAAGGAGAAAATCAACGCCACACTGGAAGCCGAGTTCCTGGACTGGTCCGACTGGGCGCAGAAATATCCGCTTAAGCTGGCGGCTAACGAGGACTTCGATCTGATCTATGCTGCCAATTGGGCAGGCTATAACGACCAGGCACTCAAAGGCGGGTTCCTGGAGCTGACAAACGAGATGCTGGAGAAATATGCACCGATGACCTGGAAGGCGATGCCTGAAGTAGCATGGGGTCAGGCGAAGGTGAACGGCAAGCTGTATATGGTGCCTCAGAACCGCGGCGAAACCGTAGAGAAGCTGATTCTGTACCGCGAAGACCTGCGCAAAAAATATAACCTGCCGGAGATCAACAGCCCGGAGGCGTACGCCAACTATCTCAAGACTATATCCGGGAAAGAGAAGGGGATGACCCCATTCGTACCGGAGACCGGAGACTGGAAGCTGCATAATCTGGACCGGATCCTGCTGAAGCAACAGAATGAATGGAATCTGTTCGACCTCGATCTGCCGATGGGCTTCAAGCTGGATGATCCGGCTGGCAAAGTGTTCAACTTATATGAGACTCCTGAATTCAAGGAGCTTGTCTACTATTATAAAGATCTGGCCGAGAATAACGCCTGGTCAAAGAGCGCACTGAACAGCAAGCTGGATCATCAGCAGGAATTCAAGGCAGGTAAGGCAGCCTCCATCACCCACAATCTGGGTACGCTTGGCGCCTTGATGACCGATATGCGGGAGAAGAACTCCCCGTATGAGCTGGCTCTGGCCGATATTAACCCGGATAAGAAAAAATCCGTTGCTGTTTCTACGCAGAACGGCGTAGCGATTCACTCCACCTCCAAGCAGCCGGAACGTGCACTGATGATGATCGATTTGCTCCAGAACGACAAGGAGCTGCATGATCTTATGATGAACGGCATCACGGCGGTGCATTATAATCCGGTCGGCGAAGATAAATTCACGAACGCCGAGAAGAATGCCAACTACACCGGCTTCTCGAACTGGGGCTTCAACTCGCCGCTGAACCGGGATAATGCTTCCTTCCCGGATGAAGCGAACGCCCTGACTGACAAATGGGAGAAGGAAGTCTATCACTATCCGCTGGAGACCTTCGTCTTCGATAACAGCAAGGTGAAGACAGAAGTAGCCAACGTCGGTAATGTGATGCTGCAATACGGCATTCCGCTGGAATACGGAACGGTGAAGGATGTAGATGCGGGTCTGGCTAAGCTCCAGCAGCAGGTTAAGTCTGCCGGTATCGATACCATCATCGCAGAGGTGCAGCGTCAGATTGATGAATTCCTGGCGAACTCAGCCCAATAAGCCTGACAACTCCGTTACACCCGATACGCACAATATGGCAGCGGTTCTCCCTTCACGGGCGAACCGCTGTTTCATGTTTTTTTTGGCCTGTTCATCTTCTGTTCATCTTGCCGTCACTCTGAGGACATTATGGCAAGCTAAGCTGTCTGTAGCGCCGAATCAGGCGGCTTGTACCATTAAGATCAAGATAGGAGTAGATGCAGCAATGAAGCTAAGAGAGAGAAGAACCACGAAGACAAGCATACGCACAGCAAGCGCAAAATTTTCTTTGGCAGCAGCGTTCGTAGTGACTATGCTTGCTCCCATGTCTGCTATGGCTGCACCGGCTGCCGGGGCGCTCCAGCCTGCCCTATACACTGCCGCCCAGAAGCTGGCGGAGGACAAGGCCGCACTGCTGACAGAGACATATGGTGTTCCAAGTGTACAGTATGCGTTAATCGACCATGGCAAGATTGTAGTCTCAGGCCAGGCAGGCAAAAACGATCTGAACGGCAAGCGTCCCCTTACGTCCAATACTATATATGGGATAGGCTCAACGAGTAAAATGATGCTGACCGCCGCTGTGATGAAGCTTGTAGATGAAGGAAAAGTAGATCTGGATGCTCCCGTAGTGAACTACATTCCTGAATTCAAGATGAAGGACAGCCGGTACACGCAGATCACCCCGCGTATGCTGCTCAATCATTCCTCCGGCCTGCTCGGCAAACCGGGTCCGAATGTGGCGCTCTATAACGATAATGATTCGTACGCACACGATCATTTGCTGGAACAACTGGCCACTCAGAACCTGAAGGCAGATCCGGGAGCCTTCTCCGTCTACTGCAACGACGGCTTCACCTTGGCTGAGATCCTGGTCGAACGGGTCAGCGGCATGAGCTTCACAACATTTTTGCACAAGTACATCACTAAGCCTCTGGAGATGAACCATACCAGAACCCCGCGTGACCCTATGGATCTGAAGGCAATGGCCGGTATCTATTCTTCCACGTATGAGGGGCAGCTTCCCCAGGAGAATTACGCGGTTATCGGTTCGGGCGGAATCTTCTCTACAGCGGAAGATCTGGTGCGATTCTCGCAGATTTTCACGGCTCAGAACAAGGGCATTCTCTCGAAGAATTCCTTAACCGCCATGGCCCAGCCAGAGTATAAAAAAGGCATGTGGCCTCCGTCAAGCGACGGCTCCTTAGCTTATGGATTAGGCTGGGACAGCGTAGAACTGTTTCCCTTCAACCAATACGGAATCCAGGCGCTGGTCAAAGGCGGAGACACCATGTCCTATCACTCCTCGTTAGTGGTACTCCCGGAATTGAACCTGGCTGCGGCTGTGATCTCTTCAGACGGTTCAAGCTTGATCGATCAAATGATGGCAAGTGAACTGCTGCTCCGTGTGCTTCAGGACAAACAAATCATTAAGCAGTTGAAGCCGGAACAATCCTTCGGGACTCCAGTACCCGCCGTTATGCCCAAGGAAGTCTCTCAATATGCCGGTCTCTATGGCAACTCTGCGTTGTTAAAGGCAGAGATCACTCCGGCAGGGGAACTGTCTGTAGCAGCGAGCGGCGTGCCGGACAGTGCTGTGCAGAAGTATACGTACACAGCCGACGGCTCTTTTGTAAATAAAGAAGGAACGGAAAAAATAAAATTCGTGGTTGAGAAAAATGGGCGTACCTATATGTGGTCCCGTTCTTATATAAGTGTACCGGAGCTTGGACAGGCGGCGACCTCTGAATACACTGCTGAGAAGCTTGATCCCAATCCCTTATCTGCAGAGGTTGCAGACGCATGGGAGAAGCGGGACAATACCCGATATTATTCGATATCCGAGAAGTATTCATCGATGCTCTATCAATACGGGCTGCCGGTTGTACCAGTCAGCTTGGACAAAAATACACCGGGATATATTAACGGCCATAAGATTCTGAGCGCAAATCAGGTATTAAATGAACAGCAGATTCCCGGGATGGCAGGCCGTGACAATATGCAGATCGATTTCTATACAGACAATGGAATAGAGTATATGGCGGTAGCAGGCAGCCTGTACGTTAGTGAACAAGCGGTCACAGACCTCTATGCAGGCGCGAAGTCATCCGCAACGGTCTCAGCAAGCGGCTATGCCAAGTGGTACAGTGTGCCGAAGTCAGCCCAAGGGAAGCTTATGACCGTAAAGTTACCTGCGAACAGCTCTTTTGCGGTATATGATCAAGCCGGAATCTGTGTGAACCACACCGTGGTCAGCGGGAAGAATCAGGTCCTGCTGCCAGAGCAGGGTAAGATTGTATTTGCAGGCGGGGCGGGTGCGAAGTTCCAGATTACCCTTAAGAAGTAAATGGCAATACCAGGGTAGCGGTATATTTAGAATCAACGGGCAGGCGGGGGCGGCAACCCCCTCCTGCTTTTTTGTGCGGAAATCAGCTTGTGGTGCGGGCTGGCGGGATGCTCTGCGGATTGTTGAACACATTGCCTGGATCATATTTCGCCTTGACTCTGCGTAATCTGGCATAATTCGTTCCATAATAGACCGGTCCGGGATGCTTGATGCCCTGGTCAGGCACATTGATATAGCTTCCCACGATGAACGGCTGAAGCTTGCGGCGGGTGTTGCGGACGTAGAATATGTTTTTGGCGGCATCTGCTTTCTTGATCCAGGAGCTGTTCCACTCCACATAGAATTTGGCCTTGCGCCAGTAGAAGGCGGTGGCTTTAGGAGATTTACGGCTTACGGCCCCACCCCAGTTGAGGAAAAAGAACCCGGCGTCTTTCCCCTCCACCTTCTCCAGGAACTCACGCATCGGCTTGAATGCCTGCTGCGGGAACGGTTTCCTGCCGAAGCCGCTGGAGAACTGGTTGCTGAACCGCTGGGTCTGTACCGGATCGGGAGCAAGCAAAAAGCTGACTACCTGCGGATAAGGCAGAGAACGGATCGTTTGGATCGTAGGCGTTCCTACGCTTGTAATGGGCTTCAAGAGGCGGACCGCCTCGGCCTTAGATCCCAGGAAAAGTCCCAGCATGCTGACATTTCCGCCTTTTTTGGGACCGATGGATAATTCGCTGCCCAGTCTCGTATTCACTGCGGGAGCCCAGCGCTGCCAGGTCTTCAGCACCTTCTCGAACTGGCTCCAGGGCCAGGTGATGCGGAATACGGTCGCTGTGGCCGGAGCTGGACGTACTTTGAATTTGTAACGGGTGCATACGCCGAAGTTGCCTCCGCCGCCCCCGCGGGAAGCCCAGAGCAGATCGGCATTACTTTTCTTATTCGCAATAATAATCCTGCCCTTGGCATCGACCATTTCAAGCTCCACCAGATTATCGCTGACCAGCCCCAGGGTACGCTGAAGCGGGCCGATGCCGCCGCCCAGTGTAATGCCGCCGATTCCAACGGTTGGACTATCCCCGAAGGGCGACATATACCCTTTCCGGGCCAGCGTATGGGCGATTCTCCCGACTGTATTTCCGGCTCCAACGACGGCTGTCCCGGTTTTTCGGCTTAGTTTAATGCTGTTCATTTCACTGACATCAATGACGATGCCGCCGTTCACTTGGGACAGATTGACCTCCAGCGCATGTCTGCCGCCTCTGGGCCGGATGGGAATCCGGTGCTCGTTGGCCCATTTAATGGCATTGGCTACATCCTGTGTCTTTTGGGCGAACACGAATACTTTGGGGAATCTGTCGGTATGCGGGTCCCAATTTTTGCGCGCTGCTTCATAACCCGGATCACCTTTGTAGACGACGCGTCCGGTAAGCTTTGTTGCTGAGTTCACTGGTTTCCAGCTCCTTTTGAGCTAATATTGGCATGCAAGAATATGACTTTGACTAGGTTATGGTATGCAGGGCGTTAGTCTATGGCGTGGGCTATAGTACGGGGTATTAATGAGAATGGTTATCAATTATAATGTGATTAACCGGCAAAGGATATAGCGGAATAAAGATAAGCGGGGAATAGAGATGAAGCTGAACGAACATATACAGTGGTGGAACCAAGCATCGGTCAGGATTATGGATATCCGCAGAGGAAGACTTCCGGCAGGCTCGGCACTTCCGTATTACCAATTGCCTGCGAGTGGATTCTTGTATGCAGTGCAGGGACAGGCGCAAGTACAGCTGGATGAGCTACAGACTACCTTGAGACGTAATCAGCTCGTGCATGGCGGGCGAGGAGCAGTTCTTGCGGTGCATGCGGATGAGGCCTTCGAATACTTCCTGGTGCTGTACAAGGCAGTGCTGATGCTGCCTCAAGCGGGCAGAGGGATAAAGCTGCTGGAGCAGGAGAATCCCGCCAGGCATCAATACAGCTTCAGTCCAACTTACGCGCATCCCCTGCTGGACCGGCTAGGACAGATGCACATAGAGTGGTTAACCGCAGATCCGCTGCAGCATCTCTATGTGAGATCGCTGTTTCTTCAGTTTGTGCATGAGGTGCTGGCTCAGATGAAGCAGCAGGGTCTTGTTCCGGTTCAGCCGGACCTGCTGGCCCAGGCTCTGCGGTTCATGCGGGAGCATTACAGGGAGCAGATCACACTGGATACTCTGGCTGATCAATTTGATTGCAGCGTCAGCTACCTGAGCAAGCTGTTCAAGAGCCGGATGCAGGCAGGGCCTATCCGTGTACTTACACAGATCCGCATGGAGAGGGCAGCGCATGATCTGCTGCATAGCGGATATAGCGTGCAGGAGATCGCGGAACGGACAGGCTATCCCGATGCCCATACCTTCAGCCGGAATTTCAAGAAGTATTATGGTAGCCCGCCGGTACAATTCAGAATGAGAATGGATGCCAAGCTGCTTGTGCAAGAATCGCCTGTTGTTGATCCGATAACTGCCCTTGTAGCTCATAATTCCAGGTGCTATAGTATCCAAAGCAGTGAGAACTATTATCATTTACATCGAAAAGGGGGATTACCAGTGATGCGGGGAACGAAGACGGCATCTATGGCTACAGCGGTTTTATTATTGTGCGTAACCCTGCTGCTAAGCGCATGTTCGGGGGCTGGTGCAGGGACATCGGCGAATAATGGTGCGGCAGGAAATAAGGCTGCTCAATCCGTGAGTACGTCCAATCCGGGGAGCGAAGCGGCGGCTCCGGGCTCTACTACAGGCAATACGGCTGCAGCAACGAAGGTATATACTGACGGCAAGGGAGAGGTCAGCATTCCAGTAAACCCGCAGCGGATTATTGATCTGACAGGCAGCGCAATCGGCAATCTGCTGGTGCTCGGTGTGAAGCCGGTCGCAGCTTCGGATGACTCCTTGAAGAATCCGTTCCATGCGGGTCAGCTGGATGATATCGTGAATATCGGGGCGGAGCCGAATGCTGAGGCTATTCTCAAGCTGGACCCGGATCTGATTCTGACTTTTGACTATATCGAAGAATCCCAGTATGAGCAGCTTGTCCAGATCGCTCCGGTGGTCCGGCTGAAATACGGCGGGGGTACTCCGCAGGACCTGTTGCTCGAATTCGGCAAGATTACCTGCAAGGAAGCGGAGGCGCAGCAGTGGATTGACGGGTGGAACGATAGAATCGCTGAAGTGAAGCCGAAGATTACTGAAGTTGTCGGGGACCAGACGGTATCGATTCTCCAGCCCTATGCGAAGGGCATTTATGCCTGGGGCAACAAGGGAGGAAGAGGCGGTGAGATTCTGTATGGGGACCTCGGCCTGAAGGCGCCGGAGATTATCCGGACCACGCTGATTGACGGGGAAGGTTTCGGAGGTGATCTGTCGCTGGAGCTGCTGCCGGAGTATGCGGGAGACTATATATTCACCAGCAACTGGGGCTGGGATGACGGGGATGCCAATGTTGTGTACGGCAGCAAGGTATGGAAGTCACTCCCGGCTGTGAAGAATAATCGTGTCTATTTCATTGATGAGAAAGGTTCATACTATAATGACCCGATCTCTCTGGAAGCACAGCTGAAATTCATTGTGGATAGCTTTCTGGGAACGGGGCAATAATCTGGTCGGTGCGGCTGTACAACTTGATGTTTACATTTCGTGTAATGTATATATACTTAACTTTTGAAGGATTCATATCTCCGGGTTAACCGGCAAGGGAGGATATTACAGACATGACATCAACCATTAGAGTAGGGATCGTCGGATACGGAAATTTGGGCAAAGGGGTACAGCAGGCCATTGCGCAGAATGCCGATATGGAGCTGGTAGCCATATTTACCCGTAGAGACCCCCAGCAGCTGGCAGACATCACAGGAACACTCACCGAGCACATCTCAGCCGCCGAGCAGTACATAGGCAAAATTGATGTAATGATTCTGTGCGGCGGTTCCGCGACAGATCTGCCGGAGCAGACTCCGCAGCTGGCCCGGTTGTTCAATACGGTGGACAGCTTTGACACGCATGCCAAAATCCCCGACTTCTTCGCTGCGGTGGACAAGTCCGCCCGCGAAGGCGGCAGCGTAAGTGTGATCTCCACCGGCTGGGACCCGGGCATGTTCTCCATGAACCGGCTGCTGATGCAGTCCATCCTGCCGGTAGGCGAGGATTATACGTTCTGGGGTACGGGAGTCAGCCAAGGGCATTCGGATGCGATCCGCCGGGTTCCCGGTGTCAAGGCAGGCGTGCAATATACCGTGCCTGTCCAAGAGGTTATTGACAGCATTCGCGGAGGAGAAACCCCGCAGCTGTCCACCCGCGAGAAGCACCGCCGGGAATGCTACGTAGTGGCTGAAGCAGGAGCTGACCGCGATGCTATTACCCGCACCATTGTAGAGATGCCGAACTATTTCGCCGATTATGATACAACGGTCAACTTTGTGTCGGCAGAAGAGCTTGCCGAGAAGCATTCAGGGATGCCGCATGGCGGCTTCGTCATCCGCAGCGGAGTGACCGGTGGCGGAAGTAAGCAGATTGCTGAATTCGGGCTGAAGCTGGACAGTAACCCGGAATTCACCGCCAGCGTCCTGGCCGCCTATGCCCGTGCTGCTGTGCGCCTGAAGCAGGAAGGCCAGACTGGAGCCAAGACTGTATTCGACATCCCGCTCGGCCACCTCTCCCCAAGATCTGCTGAGGAACTGCGGCGCGAGCTGCTGTAGGCAACAATGAATGGAGCTGTCCCAAAGCCATGGAATGGCTAGGGGCAGCTCTTTATTTTGGAGTAGAATCAATGTGAGCGCTTGGGTGGACGCTCCGCATTTCCGCGGGTCGATCTGCCCGCTCTGCTGTTTAAGCGGGAAACGCCCCGTCCCTTAAAAAAAGAAACAAAAAATCGCTCATTCCGGTTAAATGGAGGCACCACTTGGGGGAGGGCGTTCGGCAGATGCGTAAAGCTGTGTTGCCTTAAAAGGCTACGCTTTAGCTATACGCTGAATGACAGAACTAGAAAGCGTGTTGACAAATGAACTGCTGAAAGCTGGCCGGAGAGCTGATTGAGAGGGATAAATCCCCTTGGTGAGGCCGCGTGTGACTGAAGGAGAGTAATGAGGAGCATTAGTGCACCTGAATTCGCAAGAAGTCAGCTATATGAGCAAATGAGGAGCATTAGTGCACCTGAATTCGCAAGAAGTCAGCTATATGAGCAAATGAGGAGCATTAGTGCACCTGAATTCGCAAGAAGTCAGCTATATGAGCAAATGAAGAGCATTAGTGCACCTGAGTCGCCAATCGTACGCATTCGTCCAACCGCATGAGCTCAGACTAACGACTAGCAAGCACACAGTATAACCAACCATCTATTCCCTCAACCTAAAAAAGAGGTGTCCCCAGCCAAATGGCTCAGGGACACCTCTTCTAGTATCAATTAAGTCTATAACAGTTACACAATACCCTGCGCCAGCATCGTATCGGCAACCTTCAGGAACCCGGCGATGTTGGCACCGGCAACCAGGTTACCGGCGACGCCATAATCCTCAGCCGCCTGAACGGTGCTGCTGTAGATATTTTTCATAATGAGTTGCAGCTTCTCGTCCACCTCTTCGAAGGTCCAGGACAGACGCATGCTGTTCTGGCTCATCTCTAGGCCTGAGACGGCTACGCCGCCGGCATTGGCTGCCTTGGCTGGAGCAAACAGCACCTGGTTCTCCAGGAACAGCTCCACCGCTTGGAGGGTGGTCGGCATATTGGCGCCTTCGCCAATAGCCTGAACCCCGTTCAGAATCAGCGTCCGGGCGGATTCCAAATCCAGCTCGTTCTGCGTAGCACACGGCAGGGCGATATCGCAAGGCAGTGACCAGATTCCGCTACAGCCCTCAACATACTCGGCATGCGGGTGCTCCTTCACATATTCGCTGATGCGCAGGCGTTCTGTTTCCTTCAGTCTTTTGACGGTAGCCAGATTGATGCCCTGCGGATCATGGATGTAGCCGTTCGAATCACTGCAGGCAATCACGTGGGCCCCAAGCTGCTGAGCCTTCTCGATAGCATAGATGGAGACATTCCCGGAACCGGAGATGACGACCTTGCTGTCCTTAAAGCTTGCTCCGCGTGATGACAGCATCTCCTGCACGAAGTATACACAGCCATAGCCGGTTGCTTCTTTGCGTGCAAGACTACCGCCATAGAGCAGCCCTTTCCCGGTAAGAACCCCGGCAGCATGCCCGCCGTGAATCCGTTTGTATTGGCCGAACATATAGCCGATCTCGCGCGCGCCTACACCGATATCTCCTGCAGGAACATCTGTATCCTGGCCAATGTGACGGTACAATTCCGTCATGAAGCTCTGGGTGAAGCGCATAACCTCTTGATCCGATTTATCCTTGGGATCGAAGTCGCTGCCGCCCTTGCCGCCGCCCATGGGCAGGCCGGTCAGCGAGTTTTTGAAAATCTGCTCGAAGCCCAGGAACTTGATAATCCCGAGATAGACGGAAGGATGGAAGCGCAGGCCGCCTTTGTAGGGACCGATGGCACTGTTGAATTGAATGCGGAAGCCGCGGTTAACCTGCGTATTACCGGCATCATCCACCCAAGGGACACGGAAGGAAATGCTGCGCTCAGGCTCAACCAGCCGTTCGAGAATCCCGTGCTTCATATACTGCGGGTGGCGGGTCAGAACGGGGGTGATGCTCTCCAGGAATTCCTGGACAGCCTGGTGAAATTCCGGCTCATGCGGATCGCGCTTCTGGACCTCTGCATAGATCCGCTGCACGTACTGCACAGCCTCATTTGATACTTCTGACGTTAGTGTAGGAACGATGGACACTTTGGCAAGCACTCCCTGTCTGATTGTAATTCGGGCTATCCCGTATTAATTAGAATTTAAAAGAATTCTATAAAACCTGACATCAATTTGCCAATCAATTATTTTTGGCAGAGTCATTAAGAAATTCTATGAACCTTACATACTATGCAAGCTAAATGCGGCAGAGTGTTAATAAACCTCTGGTCAATTCAGGATTGCAGTTCCCCTTAAATAGGGTATATATAAATATTGGAAACAGCATAAAGCATTGAGAGAGAGGCGGAAGCATATGCACTTATTATGTGTAGCAGAATTAGTAGATGTGGAGAATCATGCCTGGGAAGAGATCAGGGAGCTGCTGAGCCAAGGGCCGCGAACCTACCGGCTGGAGGCCGCAGAGCCGAAGGCAGCCGCGCTGACGCTCGTCCGTCTGCAGGTAAGTACGAGGTCTTATCTGGGAGCCATTGCCTATGAAGCCGGAGGTATTATCTTCGAGCATGGCTGGATTACCTTGCTTGGCGCTGGAGCAGAAGGGGTCTGCGGCAGTCTTGCTTCCTGGAACGGTCTGGGTGATGCAGAGGACACAGTCCCGCTGCCGGGTGTGCTAATTGTAGCATATGATGCGGCTGGAGGCTTCTTCGGCCTGGATACCGGGCGGTTCGGACAGAGCGGGCATATCTATTATTATGCCCCCGATGCGCTAGAATGGGAGACGACGGAATTAACCTATTCGGGCTTCATCGGCTGGCTGGCGGAAGGTGACCTGGATCTGTTCTATGAAACGTTCCGCTGGGAAGGATGGGAAGAGGAGACGCAGAAGCTTGCGCCGGATCAGGTCTTCGGGTATTACCCGCCGCTCTGGACGGATAAGGGTAGCGGCTCGGCCAGCAGCAAAGCACCGGTCTCTATTCTAGAGGCATGGCGGGCAGCAAGAAGTGCAGGTGCTGAATGAAGCGGCGTAAGGCTGAACGCGGGCAGCTTAGAGTCTTACGGGTAGCGGAAGAACCGCTGGAGGTGGTCCCCTTTGTCAGTGCGGCGCCCGGCAGCCAGGGAATAATATATGGTGGCTTCCGATATATCCGGGAGAAATGCAGGGACTGCCGGAAGAGGTGAAGGTGCTGATCGTCGCATCCGATCTTCAGGGAGTTGCCTTGTCTGACAATGGAGATTACAGCGATCTATTGGTGGGTGAGAAGCTTGCCGCCACATTGGAAGGTCTGCTTCTCCGCCATATGCCGGATGTCCGCCCGGATCAGGTGCTGGTCTGTTTATGCGGCGATCTATATGGAGACACTGCAGTAAGAGGTTCTAGCGGTGATCCGCTGCCGGTATGGCGGGCCTTCCGCCGCAGATTCGGTACGGTATTCGGCGTGAACGGCAACCACGATCTTCTGACTTCAGAAGGCGAAGCTGAGCTTGCCTCCACACCGGGAATGCATCTGTTCACCGAACCGGCGGTCCTGCACCATGAGAATATGCTTATCGCTGGACTTGGAGGCGTCACGGGAAGAACAGGCCGGCCGAACCGCACGCCGGAGAAGGAGTATCTGGAGAGACTGGAGTGGCTGCTGCAACGCGGACCCGCTCTGCTGCTGCTGCACCAGAGCCCTGACCTTCCTGGAGCAGAGCTACCGGGACATGCAGGCATCCGCGAGCGGCTGGAAGCCGGGCCGGAGGTACTGGTTTGCAGCGGGCATGTTCACTGGGACCAGCCGCTGGCAGAGCTGGACAACGGTGTCCAGCTTCTGAATACAGACGGAAGGGTGCTGGTATTCACAGCCGCAAGCCTGTGCTAAACGTGCGCTTGTCCGTAAACTTTACAAACAGCATCGGAATAGGTATAATTTAAGTATATTTCAGGGTTGGAAACAACAAAGAGGGGCCTAACGCCATTAGGCTCCTTTTGTATTTCCACCCATGTTAACAGGAGGGCGAAAGTCATTCACAAGGAAAAGATTATGGTATGTGTTCATTATGGGCCGCATGGGGAGCGTCTAATCCGGCGTGGTGTCGAGCTGTCTGAGATGCTTGGGGCACCGCTCTATGTGCTTAATGTGGATAGTTCGGACAGCGATGAATATAATCATAGCAAAGAAATGTATATGGCTGTCTGGAAGCGCCTGGCGGAAGAAGCCGGGGCAGAATTTATGGTCCGCAAACGCCGGGGCCACAAGACAACGGATGTTATTGTTGAAGCAGCAGAAGAGAAAGAGGTCACGCAGATCATTATTGGCCAATCCGCCCAGACCTTGTGGCAGGAGTTGACCAAACGCAACTTCGTCAATGAGCTGATCAGCAAGATGAATATGATGGATCTGCATGTCGTTGCAGTTCAGCGTATGCGCGCCGGACTCGAAGAGACCCATGAAGAAGGCGTAATCTCTTATCTTGTGAAGAATGAGGGAGCATACCAGCTCAGCGATGAGCCGGAAGGCGACGATTACATCAAAGGCAAATTTTTTCATGAATTGCACACAGAATTTGAGAATGGCTTGTTCAAAATTGAGCAAGATGGTAAAGCGAGATATTTGCATATCTGTGAAGGAACGCTGACAGAGCCATTATAACCGGCTCTTGTTTTCAGGAAGTAAGTACCAGCGTTCACAACCCAAATTGTAGAATGAAAAAGGAGGCTTGCCTTTGCTGCATATAACCGTTCTTGTTCCGTTTCTCCTGGCCCTGATGATAGCGCTTCTGCGCGGGAGGATGCGAAAGCTCCATAGAGGATGGCTTGTATTAGCCGCACCGCTGGCGTTATTCATATATTTCTTGACCCGGATTCCAGTCATCAAGGGAGGGGAGCTCGGATACGAGACCCTGTCCTGGATTCCTTCCCTTGGGATTGATCTGGTCTTCCATCTCGATGGATTAAGCTTGCTGTTCGCCTTGTTAATTACGGGCATGGGTACTCTGGTCTTTATCTATTCCATATTTTATCTCGATAAACGCAAGGAAGAGCTGACGCCGTTCTATGTATATCTGCTGTTATTCATGGGGGCGATGCTTGGAGTCGTGCTGTCCGATAATCTTATGGTGTTATACGGATTCTGGGAGCTAACGAGTGTCTCCTCGTTCCTACTGATCGCCTACTGGCACCGGAGACAGAAATCACGCTATGGCGCACAAAAGTCCATGCTGATTACCGTCTTCGGCGGTCTGGCGATGTTCGCAGGCTTCCTGATGCTGTATGTGATGACGGGTACGTTCAGTATCCGCGAGATCTGGAGCCAGGTGGGCGATATCAGCGGAGAGACGCTGTTCATTCCTGCGATGCTGCTTATTCTGCTGGGTGCCTTCACCAAATCGGCCCAGTTCCCCTTCCATATCTGGCTGCCTGATGCGATGGAAGCGCCGACTCCGGTCAGTGCGTATCTGCACTCGGCAACCATGGTCAAAGCCGGTTTATATCTGGTAGCACGTTTCAGCCCGGTGTTCGCGGGGCAACATGAGTGGTTTTGGATTGTGTCGGGTGTCGGCCTGATCACCTTGATCTATGGATCGATCCAGGCGATGAAGCAGACGGACCTGAAGGCTCTGTTAGCCTATTCTACAATCAGTCAGCTTGGACTGATTATGGGATTACTTGGTATGGGTTCAACCGCGTCCTTCTACACAGGGGAAGAGGCTGTATTCTATACCGCCGCAACAACGGCAGCCCTATTTCATTTAATTAATCATGCCATATTCAAAGGTTCGCTCTTCATGGTGGTCGGAATTGTCGACCATGAGACGAATACCCGTGATCTGCGCAAGCTCGGCGGTCTGGTGTCTCTGATGCCGGTCACCTTCACGCTGGCGTTGATCGGCAGCTTCTCGATGGCGGGTCTTCCGCCGTTTGCCGGATTCCTGAGCAAGGAAATGTTCTTCACGGCTGTGCTGAATATCAGACAGCTGGATATCTTCAGCCCGGGGGCCTTCTTCACCCTTTTCCCGGTGCTGGCGTGGATTGCAAGCATATTTACCTTTGCATACAGCATGATTATGGTCTTCCAAACCTTCTTCGGCAAATATCAGCCGGAGAAGCTGGACAAAAAACCGCATGAAGCGCCCTTCGGCCTTCTGCTTCCGCCAGTGATTCTGGCATTACTGGCCGTAGTCACCGGCTTCTTCCCCAATATACTGTCGAAGTCACTGATCGTGCCGGGGATGAATGCGATTCATCCGCAGATTGCCGCCAGCTCGCCTTTTTATGTGAATATCTATTTCTGGCACGGGTTCACCGCCGAGGTCTGGATGACGCTGGGTGTGATCCTTCTGGGGATTATCGTATACCGCGTATACGGCCGGTTCAGTCTGGTCGAGAAGGAATGGCGCACCGGACTTACGCTGACCCATGTGTATGACGGCAGTATCCGTCTCGTGGAGAGCGTATCCCGTGCAGTGACAGGCCTGTACATGACAGGTTCAATGCGTCATTATCTGATGTACATTTTCACCCTGATTATCGCTGTTGTCGGCGGCACGATGCTGTACTCGGAAGGCATTACGTTCGGCCAGGGGCAATATGCTCCGGTCACATTCTTTGAAGTTGTTGCCGTACTGGTCCTGCTGACAGGCGCGCTTGCCATTCCGTTTGCCAAGTCCAGAGTCTCGGCGATTCTGATGACGGGAATGGTCGGTTACATGGTGACGCTGCTGTTCATCCTGTTCCGTGCACCCGATCTGGCCCTCACCCAGATGATTGTGGAGGTGGTCTCCGTTACGCTGTTCCTGCTCTGCTTCCGGCATCTGCCGAAGCTGAAGCGGGAGAAGGTCAAGCTGCGGGTCAAGGTACCCAAGCTGATCATCGCCTTAGGCTTCGGGATCACGATGACGCTGGTGGCGCTGGCGGCGCTCGGCAGCAGTCCGTTCGAGTCTATCTCAACCTACTATGTGGAGAATAGTTACAAGCTTGGCGGCGGCAAGAACATCGTCAATGTCCTGCTGGTGGACTTCCGCGGCTTCGATACCATGTTCGAAATTACGGTGCTGGGGCTGGCATCGCTGGCCATCTACTCGATGATCAAGCTACAGCTGGAGCAGGATCATACGCCTGTTCTGACCAGAAGCAAACCGGAGTCCTACACGCGCCGCTATACCCGCAGCAATGATGTATTGCTGCAAACGGTGGCAAAAGTAGCCTTCGTGATCATCATCACGTTCTCCCTGTACCTGTTCTTCGCCGGTCATAATCAGCCGGGCGGCGGCTTTATCGGAGCCTTGATGGCTGCTGCGGCGCTTGTACTGATTGCGATTGCCTTCGGCACGGAGTTTGTAGAGAAGGTGCTGCCGGTCGATTACCGCAAGTTAATCGCAGTCGGGATTATGATCGCTTTTCTCACCGGAATCGGTTCCTTTGTCTTCGATGCTCCATTCCTGACCCAAGCCTTCGGCTACTTCGAACTGCCGGTCATGGGCAAGACGGAGCTAACCACGGCGATGCTGTTCGATCTGGGAGTTTACCTCTCGGTGATCGGTGTCACGATGAATATTATCTTTACGGTCGGGAGGGATAACTAATGGAGATCCTTATTGCCCTGGCGATCGGTGTCTTGTTTACCGTAGGTGTCTATCTGGTCCTGTCCAAAAGTCTGCTCCGCATCCTGCTTGGGACGACGCTGCTGACTCATGGCGTTCATCTGCTGCTGCTGACGATGTCCGGCCTGAAGACGGGCGCTTCACCTCTGCTTGGCGAGAAGGCGGACAGTTATGTCGATCCGCTGCCGCAGGCGCTTATCCTGACTTCCATTGTAATCAGCTTTGGGGTATCCGCGTTCTTCATCGTTCTGGCCTACCGGGCTTACCGCTCGGCGGGGACGGATGATGTGGAAGGAAGCAAGGGGGAGAGACCATGAACAACCTGCTGGTAATGCCTTTGCTGATTCCGGCCTTTACGGCGGTCATCCTGATTTTTCTGAAAGAGAAAGTGAAGCTGCAGCGTATCCTCAGTGCCATCAGTGTGCTGGTGAACATCGCAGTAGCGCTTATTATTGTGTACCAGGTCCGTACGGACGGGATTCAAACGCTGTATATGGGAGGGTGGCTACCGCCTTACGGCATCGTCTTCGTAGCTGACATGTTCGCAGCGCTACTCGTCTTGACGGCTGCGGTGGTAGGGGCAGCTTGTCTGTTCTTCTCCTTCGCAAGCATCGGTGAGGAGCGGGAACGTTTCTACTATTATACGTTCTTCCATTTCCTGCTCACCGGCGTGTTCGGCTCGTTCCTGACGGGTGACCTGTTCAACCTGTTTGTCTGCTTCGAGGTGCTGCTGGTTGCTTCCTACGCCATGATTGTCTTGGGTGGAACCAAGGTACAGCTGCGCGAGACGCTCAAGTATATCCTTGTCAACATAATTTCCTCCACCTTGTTCGTAGCGGCGATTGCCTATTTGTACGCTGCGACAGGCACGCTTAATATGGCTCATCTGGCCATCCGTGTGGGAGAGGCCGGGCAGGGCGGAGTGATGAATGTGATTGCCGTGCTTCTGCTGCTGGTGTTCTCGCTCAAAGCAGGTCTGCTGTTATTCTTCTGGCTGCCGGATTCGTACAGTGCTCCTCCGCAGGCGGTAAGGGCATTGTTCGGCGCACTGCTTACCAAGGTGGGGCTGTATGCCATCACCAGAACGTTCTCGCTGATTTTTGTACATGATATGGGCTTGACCCATTCGCTGATCGGCTGGATGGCAGGGGCCACTATGATTCTTGGAGCCATAGGGGCGCTCGCCTATAATGATCTAAGCCGGATCTTCAATTATAATATTGTCATCAGTGTCGGCTTCATCGCCTTCGGCATTTCCGTGGCTACCCAGGATTCGCTTAGCGGGGTTGTATTCTATCTGATGCACGATATGGTTGCCAAGGCGCTACTGTTCTTCCTGGGCGGGCTGATTGTCGCGGCTTCGGGGACGGAGCAGCTCAGGCTGATGGGCGGTCTGATCCGCCGGTATCCGTGGACGGGCTGGATGTTCTTCGTCCTGACGCTGGCGCTGGTCGGTGTTCCTCCGCTTAGCGGTTTTGCCGGGAAGGTCATGATGGTCCGCAGCGGCTTCGGAGAGCAGCACACTGTGCTTGCGCTCATCGCCTTGGCTTCCAGCTTCGTGGTTTTGTATTCGCTGATCAAAGTGTTCCAGCAGGTATTCTGGGGGGGCGAGAAGAGCGATGAAGAAATCCGCCCTCTGCGCTACAAAGCGATGATGGTACCGGCTGCTGTGCTGTTTGTTCTAGTCATCCTAATGGGTATTGGCGCTGAGCTGGTGAACGGCTATGTAATACAGGCCGGCGCAGTCCTCGCTGATCCGGCAGCGTACATTAATGCTGTCATAAGGAGTCGATGAAGATGGCCTTTCAAATATTGTTGAATCTCATGATTGCCTTCCTGTGGATGTTCCTGAATAATGACTGGACGGCCTCCGGCTTCATCATCGGTTATGTGCTGGGGGTGGCCGTGCTGGTGGTCATGCGGCGATTCTTCGGCGGACGGCTGTATCTGGGTAAAATATGGGCGGTTCTGAAGCTGGTGGCCCTGCTGCTGCGGGAGCTGGTGGTATCCAGCTATGTAGTGGTGAAGGCGGTGCTTAGACCGAATCTCAATATCCGCCCAGCTATCCTGATGTACCATACAGAGCTGAAGTCGGACTGGGAGGTAGCCGTGCTGATCACAATGCTCTGCCTTACGCCGGGTTCCGTCGTGCTCGAGGTGTCCAAAGACAACCGGACCCTATACATTCATGCCATGGACATCCAGGATGTGGAGCAGTTCGATGCGAATATCCGTAATACCTTTGAACGCGCGATTCAGGAGGTGACACGTTCATGATTCAATCGATTCTTATGCTGGCGTTGTCAATTATGGTCATCTCCATCGCGATCTGTGCCTGGAGGCTGGTTAAGGGGCCATCGCTGCCTGACCGGGTTGCCGCACTCGATACCATCGGTATCAATCTGCTGGCGATGGTGGCGGTCCTCTCGGTTCTGTTCAAGACGCAAGCCTTTATAGAATATATTCTTCTGATTGGAATCCTCTCTTTTATCGGGACGATGGCCTTGGCCAGATATATCGAAAGGGGAGTGGTGTTTGAACATGGACATGATCAAGACGGTCATTGAGTATGTGTTTGTCCTGCTGATTCTGACCGGAGCCTTGCTTAGCGCAGTCAGCTCTGTAGGGCTGATCCGCTTGCCCGATGTCTACTTAAGATCACATGCCGCTGCCAAAAGTGCTACGCTTGGTGTGCTCTGTGTACTCAGCGGCGCCTTCCTGTATTTCGCCTTCTTCCTCGATTTCATCAGTGCGAAGCTGCTGCTGGGAATCGTGTTCGTATTCATGACTTCGCCGCTCTCCGCTCATCTGACAGGCCGCGCGGCCTACCGCTCCGGTGTTCCGCTCTGGAGCCGCCGCGTCCAGGATGATCTTAAGGCGGCGCTGGAAAAGGAGCAGGCAGAGGAAGAGGCAACGGAACGTGTGAAGACTGACGCATCACCATAAAAGAACAGGGATGTCCACAGCGCTTGAGCTGCTACGGACATCCCTGTTGTAATATTGGCTTGGTCATGCGCTCTGAGGAGCTGTCCGTCTGCGGTACAGGTGCAGCAGCAGATACGAGGCGGCGAACGCTGCGGTTACCAGCCACAAAGGAATTCTCGGGTCGAGCTTGTAGGCCCAGCCTCCGATAATGCCCGCAGGCGCGGTGAATACCAGGATCAGGACAGACAGCATGGAGAAGACCTTGGCCCGCTTATCATCATCAATGGCGTTCTGCACAGCTGCCTCCAGATAAGGAGAACTGATCATCAGGCCTACAGCTGCCAGAATGGTGCTCAGCCCGATCCAGACGAAGCTCGCTGTCGGGTAGAGAACCAGCATGGCATTCGACAGAGCAGATAAGCCGAAGCCTGCCATCATAGCGCGGTTAGCGCTCTGATCCGGGATTCTGGGCATCAGCAGCCACAGCGTTAGCAGCATGATGACTGAGGACACGGCCGGGAACAGAGAGAGGATGCCGCTGTCCAGATGGATATAATCTGCCAGATACAGGTACAGGTAGGTGCTTTTCAGCGTAGCCTGGAAGTTGAACAGAATGTATACGCCGAAGATCAGCAGCAGATTGCGCTCCGCCCCGAGGTCACGGAAGGCGCCGCCGTATTCAATCATACTTTCCCTAAGGCTGAGCTCACGGGTCTCCTGTCTTTTGCGGATGCCGGCCTCGGTCTCCCGGGTAGTCAGATGACGGCCCACGAACTGGAAGGTCATGAAGAGGAAGGCCAGCACGTACATGATCCTCATGCCCGTGACCATGCCATACTGGTGGACAAGCAGACCGCCCAGCGGTGCGAACAGGCCTCCGATCACCCCGATAATCTGCAGCAGTGTGAATACATAGGTCCGGTCCGAGGGACGGGTATCTTCAACAATCAGGCAGTAAAAGGCAATATGCGGCACACGCTGGAAGCCGTTAATCACCGCAGCCGCCACGAAAAACCACAGGTTCTGTGAGCAGGCCCATAACAAGGTGGCGAAACTCCAGCTAAGCAGGTCAAAATATAATATAGCCCGCTTGCGTCCCAGCCGGTCCGTTAAATATCCGCTGAGCAAAGAGGAGAATACCTGTACGATGAGTCCGATCGTCGTTATCCAGCCGATGTTCAGCTCGGTCAATCCAAGCTCATACATGTACAGGGTGGCATAGGTAGAGAACATGCTAAAGGGAATCAGAAAAAAAGGCTCAAAGGTCAAGCAGCCCCGGCTGTTTCCCTCCAGCCGCGGAAAAAAGGGTTTTGCCATGATGAAATCCTCCATGTTATCGATAGTCTACACTATATTTATTTAACACAAATTGGAGCTGAGCGCATGTTTATTATTCTCGGACTGGTATTTATTACGATATATGCCCTGATTGTCTTCTACATTGGCTGGAGCGGCTGGAGCTGGATCAAGCCGGTCGTCTCCGGACGGTTCCGGCTGTTCTACATTATTGCGCTGATCTTCCTGGCCAGCTCGCTGATCCTCTCCAGAGTGGTGGCTGGGTCAGCAGTCTTAAGCGTCATCGGCAGCTACTGGCTGGCCATATTCAGTCTGCTGCTCATGCTGTTGCCGCTCGTGCATCTTATGGTCTGGCTAACGAAGCTGGCCAAGCTGCCGCGCCGCGCGGTTCAGAAGTGGTCCGGTATCCTGACGCTGGTTATTCTGATCGCCCTGATAGGATATGGAAGCTATAATGCGTACAGTCCGGTTGTGCGTTCCTATGAGGTACAGATTGACAAGCCGGGTCCGGCCAGCGGTAAGCTTCACATCGTGATGGCTTCGGATATGCACTTCGGTTATTTATCCGGCAAACGCCATGCGGAGCGGATGGTGCAGGAGATTAACGCCTTGCACCCCGATCTGATACTGCTTCCGGGCGACATTGTGGATGATGACGTTAGGCCCTATAAGGACAAAGGCCTCGGCGCAGTACTGGCCAAGCTTGAAGCTCCACTCGGCGTGTATGCTTCCCTGGGGAACCACGACCGGTTCAAGGGCGGGACAGAGGAGATCATCAGCCTGCTGGAGGAGAGCGGGATGCAGGTGCTCTATGATGAGGACGTTGAGGTAGGCGGCTGGCTGACGCTGATTGGACGGAAGGATTACAGTGATAAGGAACGGGCCGAGCTGGCTGATCTGACCAAGGACGTAGACCGTTCCAAGCCGGTATTCATGCTGGAGCATCAGCCGGTGGAGTTTGGGATTGCTGAAGAGCAAGGCATCGATCTGATGGTCTCCGGCCATACCCACCGCGGACAGATTGCTCCAGCCAACCTGATTACTTCCCGGGTGTTCGAGAATGATTGGGGGTATCTGAAGAAGGGGCAGCTTCATACCGTTGTCTCTTCAGGCTATGGCTTCTGGGGCCCGCCGATCCGTATCGGCTCACGCTCGGAGGTAGTGTCCATTCAGGTGGAATTTTCCAACGTGAATAAGTAATTTGGAAGGGCTGACCCGGTGTTCGGGTTGGCTCTTTTTTGGATGATACATTTACAAAAACCATTAGATCAGTTATATTGTACTGGTACAATAAGTACACTGTTCACGCAAGGAGGAAGCGTGTGGAGATTATCATCAGCAGTAACCGGAACAAGCCCATTTATGAGCAGATCACCTCGCAGATTAAGGGCAAGATTATGAGCGGAGAGCTTCGGGCAGGAGACCCGATCCCTTCGATGCGTGCCTTGGCCAAATCTATTCAGGTCAGTGTCATCACCGTTCAGAAGGCATATGAGGACCTGCAGCGCGACGGATTCATCGAGACGACGGTCGGGCGCGGAAGCTTCGTCTCGGCCGTGAACCAGGATGTTTTTCAGGAAGAGCAGCTGAAGAAGGTGGATGAGCATCTAATGAAGGCAGCCGAAATCGCCCGCGCAAGCGGAATCAAACTGGAGACGATGGTGGATATGCTGACTATCTTTTACAAGGAGGGAAATCATGAATCTTAGTTTGGAAATTACCGGACTGACCAAGTCCTATGCCGGTTCCGGCTTTATGCTGGACAATGTATCATTTTCTGTTCCCAGCGGAACGATTATGGGGTTCGTGGGGGAGAACGGGGCAGGGAAGACGACAACGATCAAGTCCATCCTGAACACGGTTCAGATGGACAGCGGAACGATCCGGCTGCTGGGCCGGGAGATGAAGGATACAGACACGGTCTTGCGTGAAGACATCGGAGTGGTGCTGGATTCGGCCAATTTCCCGGCGGTGCTGACCCCGGCTAAGCTGGCTAAGGTCATGCGCGGCGTCTATAAGCAGTGGGACCAGGAGGTCTATGCCAAGCTTACAGGGAAGTTCAGCCTGCCCATGAACCAGAAGATCAGCGGGTTCTCACGGGGCATGACGATGAAGCTGGCGATTGCTGCCGCCTTGTCGCACCATCCCAAGCTGCTGATTCTGGATGAGGCCACCTCAGGGCTGGACCCGGTGACCAGAGAGGAGATTCTGGAGGTGTTCCTGGAATTCGTAGAGGATGAGCGTCACGCTATACTGATGTCCTCCCATATCACAAGTGATCTGGAGAAAATCGCTGATTATATCACCTTCATCCATCAGGGGCAGATCATTCTGACAGCGATGAAGGATGAGCTGATCTACGACTACGGCGTGGCCCGCTGCACCAGCGGCCAGTTCCAGAGTATTGCAGAAGAAGACAGGCTGGCTTACCGGGTGAGGGAGCATCAGACCGATGTGCTGGTGAGGGACAGAAGAATCTTTGAGGGGCAATACAGCGGGATCACCGTCGATCAGGTATCTATTGAAGAAATTCTGCTGCTGCTGGTAAAGGGGGCGAAATAGGATGCGCGGACTGCTGCTTAATAACTACTACTCGCTGCAAAATACGATCAAGACATCCCTGGGCATTGCGCTGATGCTGGCGCTGGTCCCATTGGCCGTAATTAATAACTCGATACTGAATGCCATCATTGGTGCGCAGATTCTGGTCTTTGTGGTGAGCATCGGGGCCTCCCTGCAGGCGGATGAGGCATCGAAGTGGAACCGTTTTGAGATCACATTGCCGATCAGAAGGAGAACGGTGGTCTATGCCAAGTACTTAAGCTTTCTGCTGCTGATTCTGATGGGGACGGCTACGAGCCTGATTACTATAGGGGTTATCTATGCCAAAGGCGTGGACACCTCGGGCTGGAGCCTGTCCACCGGGTTCACCTTCGGTTTATCGCTGGCCATCACAACGCTGGCGGTCTATTATCCGGTTGTGCTTAAATTCGGTGTGGACAAAAGCGAGCTGATGGTGATGGTAGCCGCAGGAATCGCCGTAGTCCTCCGGGTTCTGGTATGGCTGCTGCTGGGCCAGTATATGGACGGTGTTAACTTCAATGGACCAGAGACTGGGTATGCATCTCTGCTGTTGGCGGTTCTCTTGTTCGCCATATCTTATGTGACGGCCGTGCGGATTCACCGGAACAAGGAATTCTGAGGCTGAAGAAGCCGGGCTAAGACCCGGCTTCTTCAGCTTTTGCGGCTTCGCATAATCTCCTTATAGACTTCAATAGCCAGCGCCCGGGACCGCTTCAGGTCAACGATGGCATTATCGGCAGGCAAATGAATGGCCTGGTCAGACCAATCCGCGCGTTCCGGCAGCCAGGTGCGGAGATAACTGCCGCCCGGATCATGCGTCCTGGACTGGGTGACCGGGTTCATCACCCGGAAATAGGGAGAAGCATCGAAGCCGAGCGAAGAGCTCCACAGCCAGCCGCCACGGTTCTGGGCATTGTCGTAATCGCTTAGCTTCAGCCGGAAATAACGTTCGCCATAGATGAAGGGGCAGCCCAGATTCTTCGTCAGGAACATGGCCGTAATCATTCGCAGCCGGTTAGGCATCCAGCCGGTCTCGTTCAATTGGCGCATAGCCGCGTCAATGACCGGAATGCCGGTCCTGCCCTGAGCCCAGGCCTCGAAGTGCTGTGTCCCCAGCGCAGACAGATCATAGACATTCTCATAGTTGAAGAAATCCTTGTCCAGCCGTGCCTGATATAGATAAAAATCCCTCCAGGCTAACTGTCTCAGCCATTCTTCCCCGAAATCCTCTTCTTCAGTAAGTCTGCTATATAGGGTCCGTGCCGAGATCGCTCCTGTATTCAAATGCCTGCTGATCCGGCTCGTCCGTTCCTGCGCGTAATGATCGCGGCCCACCTTGTAATCATGCAGATCCGCGTGCAGGAAACTCTCAAGCACATGACCCGGGTTCATCTGCTCTGCAGCGGGAGCAAGCGCTGTAAGCTGAGTGGCAATCTCTTCGGGAAGCTGGAAGGCATCCGCGAGCTGGGGGTGAAGATCAACGGTTCGCAGACGGCTTAGCCCGGCAGAGTAAGGCGGCTGGAACCGCTGCGAGAGGAAAGCGCGCCAGCGGCGGTAGAAGGGAGTGAACACCTTGAACGGCTCACTCCGGCCGCACCAGTCCATGAATTCTTCCAGATCACAGAGCATACTGTCATGCCGGGCGTGGAACCGGAGATTCAGCGCATGGGCGGTATCCAGCAGCAAACGGTCGCGCTTAAGGGCATAAGGCGTATAGTCCGCATGTAGGCTGACCTCCTGAACAGGGTGGAGCTGTGCCAGCCGCCGGAGAATCCCCTCCGGCTCTCCATACAGGAGATGGAGCAGCTTGCCTTCTTTCGCATATTCCTGCTGAAGCCGGGCAACATGCTGCAGGAAATTCTGTCCGCTATGCTCCAGATAACGCTTATTCCGGAGCAAAAACGGTTCCAGAATCAGTACATGCAGCGAATCTTCCTGTGCTGAAGCTATGGCGTCGAAGGCCGGCAGATCTGAAGTCCGCAGGTCCTTGCGGTGTATGAATAGAATCATAGATGTAGTTCCTTTCAGATACAGATGTCATCTTTTAAATTGTAAACGGTAGTTCTGGCAGATACAACCGGGTTAACGTCTGCAGATGGTGATTGTTCATCGGATCAACTATTCCGAAATAAGGGAGCTGCCATGTCTGAGTAGCTATAGCCTGCTTATTGGTCATGGTATCCCAGGCTGGATATACGCGTATCGCCATTTTTCCCGGTGCAGTATCGGTTGCCAGCACGCCATGCATTTTCAGCAGGCCCTTCGGAAAGACAAACTGTCCAAGCTCCCCGCTAACGGGATGGAAGGTGTTAACGACCAGCAAATCAGGGGCATCGGCATAGGTGAAGGCCTGGTTTTTACGCTCGGCATTTTTTTCCCAGATAGCGACAAATTGACCGGTCTTCGTAGGGGTGATTTTGGCCACCCGAAACCGGACCGACAGGGCACCCAGCTGGAATGTACCAGCTCCATATTCGGCATTCTGCGGTTCTTCACGTATGGAACCGACAGTTAAGCGGGCTGGTGCGTACAATGTTTCATTAATATAAGCTATTATGGTGTGGAATTTATTCATGCGCTGGCCCTTCTTCCATGAAGATGATCATGCTGCTTCAACTACTGATACTATCAGGGAAATCGGCCTTAAGGAAATTTTCCGGTAGCCGGTGAAGTTTTTTGTTAGAATTAGGAAGGCTGCAGGATTTTACCCGACTAAAGGAGAGGTTTTATTTTGAAACGAGGATTCACACTAGTGCTCATGGTGCTATTGCTGCTATCGGGCAGCATTACAGCATTTGCCGCAGAGCAAGGCAGCGTAGGAGCAGGGGGAGCTACCCCATCCGGCATTCCGCTGACCGGGCTGGAAGCTTTTGTAGACGATTATGTAAAAGAGTACATAGGAACGCAGACCGTAGGCGCTTCCGTTGTGATGGTGAAGGATGGACAGGTGGTTCTGTCCAAGGGGTACGGCTACGCCGATGTGGAGCAGCAGATCCCCGTCACCCCGGATACGGTCATGGAATGGGGCTCCATCAGCAAGCTTGCTGTATGGGCATCCGTAATGCAGCTGGCGGAGCAGGGCAAACTGGACCTGAATCAAGATGTCCGTAAGCTGCTGCCGGAGAATTTCCTGACTAAGCTGACGTATGAAGAGCCGATCACGATGCTGAATTTGATGAACCACAACGCCGGATTCGAAGAGTATATGTTCGATATGGCCTACCAGTCTCCTGAGGAAGTGAGATCACTGGAAGAGGGGCTGAAGCTGGCTCAGCCCGCACAGATATACAGACCAGGGGAAGTGGTCGCGTATTCCAATTACGGAAACTCACTGGCTGCCTATATTGTGGAGCGCATCAGCGGACAGCCGTATCATGAATACGTCCAGCAGCATATTTTTGAGCCACTGGGCATGAAGCATTCCATGGGGTATTCTGTGGTGGAGGACCGCCCGGAGCTGCTGGAGCATAAGGCAAAGGGATACTTCTTCGCCGGACCAGGCTCCTTCAATCAAGGGTCATGGAATTATATGTCCATGTACCCGAACGGCGGAAATAACGGGACGGCGGAGGATCTGGCCAAGTTCGCCATGGCCTTCATGCCCGCAGCCGGAGAGCAATCCCCGCTGTTCCAGAAGTCAGGTACGCTGGATACGATGCTGACCCGGAGTCATTCTGCTGCTGAAGCCATGCCGGGCATTGCCCACGGATTCTGGGAGTATCCCGGGGCACAGCGGACGCTGGGACATGGCGGGAACACGATTGCTTTTGCTACCAATCTGATGCTGGTGCCTGCAGACCGGTTTGCAGTCGTGATTATGACGAATCAGGCGGGCGAATCCCATATTGTTCATGGTCTGACCAAGGCAGTAGTGGGGCAGAGAGCGAAGACGGAGGCAGCGGTTCTACCGGATGTATCAGAGGTGGAAGGCCGATTCGTGGCAGCACGCCGTCCCGGACATGGCTTCATGAAGCTATTCCCTTATCTTACGATGATGAAGCTTGAGCCTCAGGGCGCAGGTCAGCTTCAGGTGTCTCTTGCCGGGATGAGCGGAAGCTATCAGCAGGTTCAGCCTTACCTCTATGAGAAGACGGGCGGGGATTCAGGGCTGGATGCCTGGCCGATGCTGTACGCCACAATGAAGGAAGGAAAGGTAGAGTCTGTCTCGGTGTACACCTCCGATTATCTGCCGCTGTCTCCGGGCCGGTCCATGCCTGTACTGCTGATCAGTGCAGCACTTGCTGCACTGGCCATCGTCTATTTCATAATCGCTCCGTTTGTGTGGCTGGTACAGGCGCTTCTGGGCAAAAGGAGAGCTCGTAGTAAAGATCCTGCCCCCCGTTCCGCCAACCGGAAGCTGACGGCCGGACTGACTTTAACCGGTACCGGTCTAGTCGTTAACAATCTGGTGCTGGCCTTACGGATGCTGAGCAACAATGAACGTGCCTATGCAGAGGTCTATCCGCAGATTATAGTGAATATTGCACTGACCGGCCTGGCGGCATTGCTTATCGCTGCGCTATTGCTAACCTTGATGAAGCGCCGGTCCCCGTCTGTCTCACCGGCCCGTAACCATTGGCCGGCCATCGTGCCCATGGTGATGATGTCGATTCTGCTGGCCCAGCTTGTATTCTGGGAGTTCTACAGTTAGTATTTCGGCCCCTTAATGAAGGGGGACAATAGCTTTTGTGCAATTGGACGAAGCCAAAAAGCTACGACGGTCGTTCCTGTCCATGAGCTGCGCTTATTCTGTAGATATTGGTCATTAATGATATAAGTCCGGGTCGAAGCAGGGCTCCTCAGCCCCAGCCGTTCCCATTCAGCCGGATCATTGGACCCGCCGAGCCTGATGAGCATAGCCTCGGCCGCAAGTTCGATCTTACCCGGAATCTGATCGAATGCTCCGGTAATCTGCGTATGAAATTCATCGATCGGGCTGCGGCTGGCGATGCTCTCCAGGTGAATGCCTTCGCGGAGATAGGAGACGAAGGCCAGATGGTCAGCCCAGCATTCATCGATATAGAACAGCCGTACCCGCTGCTGCGCAGGGCTCATCGGCTGCTCGCCCAGCAGGATGCTGAGCCGCTCCGTGTAGAGAATCCGCCTCTGGTCCTCGATCATATCCGAATAACGGTTCAGCTCGTTATGGATATCGAAGTTCTGGCTCATTACAATCTGCTGAATACTTGCGATCTTGCGGCTGAGCTCCCGTTCTTCAATAGCTTCCTCCTGTCTGAGCGCATGGCCTGGGGTAGGGGAGCTGAAGCGGCGCATCAGGTCATCTTCCAGGCTGATATAGAAGACAGAAGCCCCTGGATCGCCCTGGCGGCCAGAACGTCCGCGGAGCTGGTTGTCAATCCGCACGCTTTCGTTCACATGGGTGCCAATGACATATAATCCGCCCAGCCTGGCGACAGCCTCGGCCTGTGCCGGATCGCCGCCGCCGAGGCGGATATCAACCCCGCGTCCCGCCATATTCGTAGAGACTGTTACGGCGCCGAGTTCGCCCGCTTTGGCAATAATTGCGGCTTCCTCGACGTCGTTCTTTGCATTGAGGACCTGAGCGGGAACACCGGCAACCGCAAGCGCTTCAGCCAGCATATCCGACTCCTCCACGCTTGCAGTTCCGATTAGCATAGGCCGTCCCTCCCGGTGGACAGAAGTGATCTCTTGTACGAGCGCCAGGTACTTGGCTTCCTTGTGAGTGTAAATCCGGTGAGGGTGGTCTACCCGGATGTTCGGCTGATTCGGCGGAATCTCCACCACCTGCAGAGCATAGATATCCTTGAATTCCATAGCTGAGGCGCAGGCCGTAGCGGTCATTCCGCAGATTTCCGGATATAGGCTAATGAAGTGTTGAATAGTGATTGTACCGAGAATTTTCCCGCCTGCGGTCCATTTCAGTCCTTCTTTGGCAGTCAGTGCGGCTTGCAGCCCGTCCGGCAAATACCGGTTCTCGGCCACGCGTCCCGTATATTCTTCGATCAGCTCGATAGCACCGCCACGGACAATGTAATCAATGTCCTTCGTTAATAAGGTCTCCACATGCAGCGCACAATTCAGTGAGGTTAGCAGCTGACTGTTCCGGCTATCATAGAGATTACCGCAATCCAGCAGCTCCTCCACTTGGGCAGCACCTGCATCGTTCAGATACACGTTACGCTGAAATTCATCATAATCATAATGCTCCCCAGGCAGAAGCTGCCGGGCCAGATCTGCGTATCGCATATCTTCGCTATGGCTAACCTCGGATTCTCCGCTGATGACAAGCGGGACCCGCGCTTCATCAAGCAGCAGGGAATCAGCTTCGTCCACGATGACGTAGTGGAAAGGGCGGTGTACCGTAGCGGTTTCCGTGAGTGCTATACTGTCCCGCAAGTAGTCGAACCCTGCTTCTTTTGCCGTAACATAGGTGATATCGCTCCTGTAGGCCGCCCGTTTCTCGCTCAGGCTCATGCCCGCTTGAACCGAATCCACCGATAGTCCCAGGAAGCGGTAGATGGGACCCATCCAATGTGCATCCCGCCGGGCCAGATAATCATTGAAGGTCAGCACATGCACGCCTTTGCCGGTCAGCGCATTCAGATAGGCCGGCATTACGGCTGAGAGGGTTTTGCCTTCACCCGTGTGCTGCTCAATCAGCATTCGCTCGTGCAGGGCGATAGCGGCCATGATCTGGACATCATAAGGCTGTAATCCAAGTGTTCTTGAGGCCGCCTCACAGACTAATGAATAGGCATCGACAAGCAGCTCGTCCAGAGCTATGCCGGATTGGGCGGCGTGCTGGAGCCGGAGGGACTCCTCCTGAAGCTTAATGTCATCCCAGGTCTGCAAATTACGTTTGCGGATTTGCTCTGTTTTGTCCCGGTAGACACTAAGCATATTCCGGTTATCGTAATCTCTGAAACGTTGCACGAATCTAGCAGCTATATTCATAGTCATGTTCTCTCCCCGTTCTCCCGGCTCTAATATGAACGTCATCGGGCTACTTTACCTGTACATTATAATTCATTCTTGTTTCGATTTACCAATGTATGGATTATAAGCTCCCGAGACAAGTATTGGCCGGATAGAAAAGAGGAGGGTCAGCAGCCTTTAGGCACTCAGTCCGCCGTCTACCGGCAGAATGACCCCTGTCACGAAGGAGGCTTGATCACTAAGTAACCAGGCCGCAGCCTGTGCGACTTCTATGGGTTCAGCCGGACGCCGGAGGGGCGTCTTGGCACTGATTTGCTCGATAATCTCAGGATTGATGGAGACCCATTGTTGAATCATATCTGTCATAGTTGTGCCGGGGGCGATGGCATTGACCCGAATGCCTGCCGGTCCGTATTCGATGGCAGCTGTTTGCGTGAGGCTGTTAACTCCGCGTTTGGAGGCACCGTAAGCACCCAAGCCCGGATTGCCCTTTAAGCTGCCGACACTGCTGGTATTGACAATCGCGCCTGATCCGGAGGTTTTCAACATTGCTGTAATCTGGGCTTTCATGCACAGCCAGACCCCTTTATAGTTTACAGACTGAATCAGGTCGAAATCCTCTTCTTTCTCATCGACCAAAGAGGATACGGTGACTCCGATACCAGCGTTGTTGAAAGCGGCATTAAGCCGGCCATACTGCCTTACTGTGGCATTGACCGCTTCCCCAGCGCCGCCCGCTTCTGCCAGATCGGCTGTGAAATATTCCGCCTGACCTCCGGCTGCTGTAATCTCATCTCTGAGTGCACGCAGCTCAGATTCTGTCCGTGAGACGAGCATCACCGAAGCGCCCTGCACGGCAAACCACTTTGCTGCCGCAGCCCCGATCCCCCGTCCAGCACCCGTAATCATTACCACCTTGTCCTTCAATAATAGTTCAGAATGTTTTGTCATGTTATTTCTCCTTTTCGCCAGGTATATTGATATCCTTGATCACATTGAGTATACTTTGGCTATTGTTTTGGGAGGAGAGCCTTCTTTATGGTAGGCTTACGAGTGACAGGATAAGGGGGCTACCTAGTTGGATGATAATGAACGCCGTTTAGCCTTAGGGAATTTTCTGCGGAAGTTAAGATCCTCGATCTCGCCGCATGATGCCGGACTGTCTGCCGGGGGCCGCCGCCGGACACAAGGTTTACGCCGAGAAGAAGTTGCTCAACTCGCGAATATAGGACTTTCATGGTATACGCGGCTTGAGCAGGGGCGTGATATCAGCCCTTCAGTCGGTGTACTGGAGAGTCTGGCTTCGGCCCTTAAGCTAACACCCAATGAGCGCAGGCATCTTTTTCTGCTGTCAGGAGAGTCACTACCGCCTCAACTGGCTGCAGCTGAAGAGAAGATCAGCCCGTATGTTCAGAAGATGCTGGACGAATTCAGCCCGAATCCTGCTTATGTAATCGGGAGGAGGTATGATTTTCTGGCCTGGAATGCAGCGGCGGAAGCTGTATTTATGATTAGCCGGCCGTCACCGCCGCATGATTACAATTTGATGTGGCGCCAGTTCACTGACCCTGTCTGGAGAGAGGGTTCAGAGGATTGGGAGACGGTCTCCCAGAGAATTGTAGCTGAGTTCCAGACATCGCGAGCCCGTTATTTGGAGGATGTTTCATTTAGCCAATTCATTGCTGATCTTAAGAATGTAAGCTCAGATTTCGCAAGGATGTGGCAGGGGCACGAGGCACCGAGCAGCCTTGACGGCTACAAGAAGCTGCTTCACCCTGCACTTGGAGTACTGGAGTTTGAACAAATTAACCTCCAGTTCCCCAATGACCCGGACCAGAGGATTATGCTATATTTGCCGGATACGGCAACGAAAGCCCGTTTGGAGCAGAATTTGATGGCAAGCACAAACAAGCGACCCTTCTGAAGGCGGACAGCCCTCAGAGGATCGCTTGTTTTGGCTTGCTGTATTTTTTCGGCTACACTTAGCCTTTGACCCCGCCGACAACCATCCCTTTGACGAAATACTTCTGCAGGAACGGATAGACGATGATAATCGGCACACTGGCCACAATAGTCATCGTAGCACGGATAGAGGTCGGTGTAACGGTCGATTTGTTGCCCTGCGCGTTCGCAAAGGCATCGGCTGCCGAGGAACTGGACATCGCGGTGTTGGATGTTGACAGCATCTTCATCAGCTCGTATTGCAGCGTACTCAGGCTTGGCGTGGAGGAGTTGTACAGGAAGACGTCAAACCAGGAATTCCACTGATAGACCGCTACGAACAGGGAGACAGTAGCCAGCGCCGGAACGGTCAGCGGAAGCACAATGCGCGAGAAGGTGATGAAGTCGCCTGCGCCGTCGATTTTGGCCGATTCCATCAGTCCCTCAGGCAGTGCCTCAATGAAGGAGCGGATGACGATCATATTAAATACGCCGATGATGCCCGGAATGATATAGACCCAGAAGCTGTTCAGCATGTTCAGCTCTTTGATCAGCAGGTAGCCTGGAATCAGACCGCCGCTGAAGTACATGGTGAAAATAAACGTGACGGACACAAACTTCTTCAGCTTATATTCCGGACGACTTACCGTATAGGCCAGCATCGCTGTACAGAATACGGAGACCACAGTGCCGATTACCGTCCGTGCTGCAGAGACAAACGTTGAAAAGAAGATGTTGGATTCACTGAATACATACTCGAAGTTGCGCAGCGTCCATTCACGAGGCCAGATATAAATATCGCCGCGGACAGAGTCATTCGCTTCATTGAACGATAGAGCAAACATATTCAGGAACGGATAGAGGGTAACAATGACCAAGAGAATCATGAAGATCGTATTGCATATATCGAAGATTCGGTCACCAAGCGATGAATTCCGGTATGAATTGGTTTTGGATTTAGCCATTACTTGTGTCCTCCTTTCTAGTACAATCTGCTTTCGCCCATACGCTTGGCGATATTATTGGCTGCGATCAAGAAGATGAAGCTGACCAGCGTCTTGAACATACCCGCTGCGGTGGCAAGCCCGAAGTTGTTCATCTGCATCCCGTACTTCAGTACGAAGATATCCAGATTCTCCGAGTAGTCGAGGTTCATCCCGTTACCTAACAGGTACTGTGCCTCGAAGCCGGACTCCAGAATATGGCCCAGGTTCATGATCAGAATCAGAACGATAACCGGCTTGATACCCGGCAGGGTAATATAGAACATTCTTTGCAGACGGGATGCCCCGTCAATCTCAGCCGCTTCATATTGAGAAGGGTCGATGGAGGTGATGGCTGCCAGATAGATGATGGTATTCCAGCCGACATTCTTCCAGACTTCCGTAACCCCGAGTATTCCCCAGAAGTACTTGCCTTCGCCCAGCCACAGAATTGGATGATCAATAAGCTGCGCTTTGACCAGCAGCACATTGATGATCCCTTCCGGTGCCAGTGCCATCTGTACAATATTGGCCGCTACGACCCAGGAAATGAAGTAAGGCAGGTAACTGATCGTCTGCACGGTGCGTTTGAAGAACACATTGCGCAGCTCATTCAGCAGCAGGGCCAGTACGATGGCCGTTACAAATCCGAGAACCAGGTTAATGGAGCTCATAACCAGAGTATTACGAAGGACGCGATAGAACTGCTGTTCCTGGAACAGGAATTTGAAATTGTCCCAGCCGACCCACTTCTGGTCGAACAAATCCTTGGCTGGCTTGAATTTCTGAAAAGCAATTGTCCATCCCCATAGCGGGAGGTATTTGAATATAATCACCCATAACAGAAAGGGCAATGACATCAGCATCAGCATTTTCTGTTTAGATAGCTCTTTAAAAAAGGTTTTGAAGCGCGAAGTACCGGTATTATTCGATTTTGCCAACTGCACAGCGGTTTTTCCCACCTGTACCGTCCCCTTTCCAAGCTCCATATTCTCTCTTTGCTAACAAGTGTAGAAGGGAAAAGTGAAGGCAGGCTTCACTTTTCCCGGTTCATCATGCTGCATCTGGGAAGCGGACGCTTACCATTTGCCGTCGATGCGGTCCTTGATCTTGTTAGTCATGAATTCTTCGTAGCCCTTAGCATCGAGCTTGTTGTATTCGGCCAGGTATTCACTCCAGACCTTTTCAAATTGGCCAGGGGCAGCAAGCACCATACGAGGATAGTACTTCTGCTGCAAATCGCCGGCTCTCTGGCTGAAGAGCTGCTCAGGGGAGCCCGGTTCTTTCTCAATACTCCAGGCAGGGTACCATGGACGCTCTACCGGCTCGGCATAGAAGTCGGAGAAGGTCTTCAGGTTGTATTTCTCCAGCAGTGTTTTGTCGCCTTCTGTGTAGTTGATCGCTGCAACTTCCGGCTGGTTGAACGGAACGTGGGCGTTGCCGTCATCATACACGGAATTGTCGCCATAACGCGGCCATTCATAATCGAAATAAGCGAAGCCGAATTTACGTTTGAAATCATTGTCGTTGCGGTTTGTCAGCTGTTCTTCGCTCATCACCATACGGCCTTCAGCGTTCTTAGTGTAAGTTTCGCCTTCAATGCCCCACTCGACAAGCTTCTGGTTCTCATCGGTCAGCAGGTTGTCAAAATACTTGATGATGCGGACCGGATCTTTTGCGCTGACAGAGATACCCAGCCCGCGGTTGTTTACGAAGGACGGAGGATCAACATAAGCATCTTTAATGCCTTCGTCAAATACGATAGGAAGGGCAACGTAACGCAGGTCGTCATTACCGGCGGATCTCAGGTTGTTCGTGGCATCGTTAATCTGCCAGGAATAGTTGACATATCCGAGCACACGGCCGGAGGTCAGCTTCGCCAGATACTGGTCTTTGTTCGCTGTGAACGTCTCAGGGTCAACCAGACCCTTGCCGTTCATTTCGTTCAATTTAGCCAGCCAGCGCTTCTCATCTTCGGTTCCCTGGTACAGCTTGGCTTCATGAGACTCCATGTCCACCAGGACGGCGCCTTCATTCGGATAACCGGCCAGATGCATAGGCTGGTTGGTGATGGTGAAGAATTCACCGGCTGTACCGGCGAAAGTAGCGAAGCCGATGGTGTCTTTACCATCCACCTTAGGGTACTTAGCTTGGTATTTCTCAATCAGGTCAAAGTACTGGTCAAGCGTTTTCACTTCCGGGTAACCGAATTCCTTAAGGACGCGTCTCTGCATCCAGAAGGTACTGCTTGGATCTGGCGGCGATAAGTATCCGTTTACATTTGCAGTGAAGGGAAGGATATAGATGTTGCCGTCTTCATTGGTGATCTTGTTCATATAATCGCCGTAGACACGCTTGATGTTAGGGCCATACTTCTCAATCAGATCATTGAGCGGAATGTATGCACCTGCATCGAGCAGCTTGGCGAGCTCGCCGACTGGAGAGATGACATCAGGATAATCGCCTCCGGCAATCATAACCCCGGACTTGGTGCTTCCATCGCCAACTACGTATTCCATTTTCCAGTCTACACCTGTCTGTTCCTGAAGCTTCTTACCGATGGTGGTATCACTGGCCATGGTATCCTTGTTGGCTCCGAAGCCGAAGTAAGTGAACGTTACCGGCTCAGTGCTTACCTCGCCGTCGTTGCCGCTGGCACTATTCTTGTTCCCGTTGTTGCCGCCCGAGCAGCCGGCAATGAGGAGGGCTGAAGCCATAACAGCAGCCAGTCCGGTTTGCAACCATTTCTTTGTACGCATTTCATATCCCCTTTCTTTACTTTGTGCTATTGAACAACCTCATTATAAAAGAAAGCGTTTAACTTTGTTACAGGGCAAACCTTAGATCGGTCTTTGAATAATTAAGGTATACCCTATATTTATTTATTTATTTGTTTGTTCTCCAGGGGCAGACGCAGCAAAATGCGGGTTCCCGCTCCGGGTTCGCTCGTGATGGAGAAGGTGAACGATTCCCCGTAGGTGATTCTCAGCCGGGTGATTACATTCTTCATCCCGATCGAATCCCCCATGGCGGACGCATCTTCCAGGTAATGCATAAGCTCACTGATTTTTGCCTGGTCCATGCCCACACCGTTATCTGCAATGACGAAGACAATCTGTCCGTTCTCCTGGGCGATCTGAATGTTGATATATCCGATGCCCGCTATATTCTCAATCCCGTGAATACTGGCGTTCTCAACATACGGAAGGAAGGCCATCTTCGGAATTTCAATGCTCAGCAGTGACTGGTCCACCTCGATGTGATATTCAAGCTTGTTGTCGAAGCGGTATTTCTGAATCTCCAGGAAGCTCTCGATTAATTCAAGCTCCTCGCGGATCGTAACGAAGCTGCTCTTCCACATGATTGATTTACGGAAAATCTTCGCCATGTTCTGAATCGTCCGGGCCGTCTGCGTCTCGCCCTTCATCATACTCCGCATCCGGATCGTCTCCAGCGCATTGAACAGGAAGTGAGGGTTGATCTGGCTGTGCAGCGCATGCAGCTGGGCCTGCCGCTGCCTCAGCTCAAGCTCCTTCTTCTGTATTTCTGCAACATATACATCATTAATCAAGTTCTCTATGCGTTTACTCATTCGGTTGAACTCAACGGTAAGCTCGCCAATCTCATCCCGCTCCAGGTGGTAGGGGATCAGTCCGAAGTTTTTGTCTTTTACAGACTTCATATGCTTCAAGATGTTCTTGATACGCGTGTGGATCGAACGGGACATGATCATAATTACGATGGTAGGAACCAGAAAGTTAATGCCGGCGAACCAGAGGATAAATTGCCCGGATTGTCTGACGTCAGACAAAATAAGGGTCTCATCCAGGACGCCGTAAATCGACCAGCCGCTTAGATAACGGTTATTCTGGTAGGTCTTGTCGATCACAATGGCCTGCTTAGGCTTGGGAATCTCAGTTGGGGTCAGGGTATGCGCCGCAGTAATCAGCCCGCTGGGCTGACCGCTGGAGAGACGGCCGAAGCGGGCCTGGCCCGACGGGTCGAGAATATAGAAATCACCGCTGAAGCTGGATAAATCCAGAATCTGCTGGATATGGTTCATGTTCAGGTCGATTTTGAGCACATGCTCGTAGGTCTCCAGCCTGCGGTCGGTAAGGCGCTGGATCACGCTGATGCTGTCGGGCGTTACATAGAGATGAGGGTGGGTGTTGCTGAACTTACTGATCTGCTTATACCAGTCCTGCTGGCGCATACTGTCCTCCAGCTTAATGATATGGGCTGAGGCCAGAAC
Organism: Paenibacillus sp. FSL H7-0350; assembly: GCF_038593195.1. Classification (NCBI taxonomy): domain Bacteria; kingdom Bacillati; phylum Bacillota; class Bacilli; order Caryophanales; family Paenibacillaceae; genus Paenibacillus; species Paenibacillus sp. FSL H7-0350. Next base: position 397,640 of record NZ_CP151972.1, read on the forward strand.
GGTTGGATTGTCGGTCATAATCACCGAGGAGCTCAGCACCTTGTTCTCTTTGTCGGTCCGGTTGAACAGATTCGATATGGCGTTCAGCGACTCCACATAGCGGTCTGTTGAAGCATAGGTGGTATTCAGATGCTGGATCAGCTGCCGGTCAATAGAGTAGAGGTAGGATATGCCTGCTGCATCTTCAATGACGGTCCTCAGCTCAGCCTGCAGCAGATTCATCGCCTGCTCGGCATCCGCGGTCTTCTGATTCTTGATATTGGCGGTGGTCACCTGATAGAACATTACATTGGTCAGGATGATCGGAATGAACACGCATACAATGTAGATGACAATCAGCTTGCTTCTAAGCTTCATATGATTCAGACGGAAGTTGAACACGGCAGGGAGCCTCCTTATTTACTGCCCAATCATCATATTGCGATAATCGGTTGGCGTCATATTCTCAAGCTTTTCAAACTGGGTGGCAAAATAATCCGCATTCTGGAAGCCGACCAGCTCCGCGATTTCGTACATCCGCTTCTTGGTTTGCCGCAGCAGGCGTTTGGCCTCCTCAATCCGCAGGGTCAGCAGGTATTCATTGAAATACACTCCGTAGGTTTTGCGGAATAACTGTCCAAGATAGACAGGGTTCATATCGAAATCGGCGGCAATACCCTTGAGGTAGATATTTTCACGGTAATGCCCGTCGATGTATTTTTTGATTTTTTCAATATTGCCCTCGCTCTTGCCGCCGCGCTTCTCTGCGATATATTCTGCGGCTTCGGCGATAAACTGCTGGAATATCTGCTTCAGCTGATTCAAATTTCGGTACTTCAGCGGCCAGTTGAGCAGCTCATTCATCCATTGCAGCGTATTCTCGTCACCTTCGAGCTGCCGGATAATATTAATGATGGCAATCATGCTTCGCCGGATCGTGTTCGTCACCGCTCCGGGGGCGAAGTGGCGCTCTTGGAACAGGGTGAAGATAGCGTCCACAGTTGAGCTGTAACCCTTGTTGTCATTGGCTTCGACCTCGTAAATCAGCTTGCTGTGCAATCCTTCATCGATGTCGAAATAGTATAAGGGCAGCTCCAGCAGCTCGTCCGCCATATAAATGCCTTCGAAGCCGGCGGCAAAACGGTACTGGAGGCATTTCTCGGCACTGGTCCCGGAGTCTGCAATCTGCTTGAGATGGCTTACCGTCCGGCCAACGAACAAAGCGATGCTTGTTCCAAGCTCCCGCTCCAGTGCATCCAGCATTGTGCGGTAGCCTCCCCACGGGGATGGATTAGGATCATCGACCCAATGGCCGGGCACGATCACCCCGTATTGATTGTTAGTGCGTACATGAAGGAGCAGAGTCTGAGCCTCTTGGCGGAAATATCGCAGCAGCGAGTCCTTCAGTGCAGGCAGGTAATCGACTTCTCCGGCGGGGAGCTGATCCTGCATTTCTACGATGAGATACGTATAGGAAGAGGTGAGAGGAAGCTCCAGCGCGTAGGCGATCCGCCCCATGACCTGATCATCAGGTTCTGTCTGCAGCAGGCTTTCGATGACCGTCTCAACCAGAGGCTTTTCACGGGTGATAGAGAGGAGCTGCTTCTTGTTCAACATATGGGCGATTTTGCCTAGCGCAACCGTAAGCTCCTGTTCGTCAACCGGCTTGAGGATATAATCGGACACATTGTACCGGAAGGCTTGCTGGGCATAGGAGAAGTCGGCATATCCGCTCAAAATAATAAAAATCGGCTCCTGCACAAGCTCCGTCTTCACTTTCTTGATCAGTCCCAGCCCGTCCAGCACAGGCATACGGATATCGGCAATCACCAGCTCCGGGTTCAATTGTTCAATCAGGGTAAGCGCTTGCTCCCCGTTCTCGGCTTCACCGCAAATTTCGAATTGCGGCGAGCATTCACTCAGAATCCGGATCAAGCCCTTCCGCACAAAAACTTCATCATCTACAATCAGCACCTTATACAATGGACTTCCTCCTTGGGGTTATTCTGGATTGCTTGGTCCTGTTCCATCCTCGGTCAAGCCGCAGTGTGATCATTATAAGCTAATTCCCTGACAGAATTCGAGTGGAAACGACTTTTTATTCTAGCACCTGCTGGAATATCCTCTCCAAACGAAGAGCCTGCATCGTTAGACACAGGCTCTTTGGTATTGTATTTTTTATGCTAAACGCTTAGCTTATTTGTCATTGTGCCGGAGATGCGGGGGGCAGCATGTTCCGTGTGGAGCTGCGGAGTTATAACGACTGAGACGTATGATGAACCCGTATCGTCCTGGCATTATGTATCCTGCCGCATATGGGAGCATCCATCCGAATGTTTACGAACCTTGTCTGCTGAGTTAGCCTCTTCTGCGCTCAGCACGGCTCACCGAGTGTGAGCCCGGATGCTCCGCATTGGGTGAGCCGGGTCTTTCCCGTATAATAATAGACGTTACGCCGGAAGTTACATTTGAGCGTACCCCGGCGTATGAACTCTAAGCATCAGGAAGGGAATGAAGAAACGTTGACTTATACGAAACTGTTAGAACGAAAAGGCGAAATTCTCAAGCGAACCGTGGAAACCTGGATCATGAAAGAGAATCGTGACGGGCTGGACCGTCAGGAAGCCCATATCTACAGGAATATGGTCAAGGAGCTTCATCAGAATGAGCAGGAACTGAATGTGGCACGTGTGGAGGAACTGGATAAGAGCCTGGATTCGGACACAGAAGGAGCAGCTTCAACAGCTTCAGCCCAGAGAGAGCTTGTAGCACAGGGTGTGTGAAACCGATAGCCTATGAAGCTGTATTAACATTAATAATGGAATCTAATAAGCCGCCCGGCTTCGCAGATGCGAAGGAAGGGCGGCTTTTGACCATGTTTAGATAAGCTACAGTCTTACAATCCGCCGGTACACCAGGCAATCCAGCAGATCCTCCCATTCCAGCTCGCTCTCATAAGGATCGCGGAAAGCGGTCGCAGTTGGAAGATACCCTAGAGCAACGCCTTGCCCGCCGTGCAGATTGCAGCCGCCGTCGCCGCCTTTGCCGGTGATGCCTTCCGGTGTGAGGACCAGCTCCTTCTTGTAAGGATCACCGGGAAAACATAGCCCGAACGCATTCGGCAGCTCCAGCGGATACGGGTCTTCAGCATTAGCCTTACTTGAACCGGGCACATGCCTGAGCTGCATGGATTCGTCTATCTCGTCGCCCCACGGGAACAGCGTCCGGGTGCCTGCGCCGTACAGATACTCCCATTCATCCTCAGTCGGCAGGGCGAAGCCCGCAGGCAGCTCCGCCTCGCACCAGTCCCCGAAAGATTCGCTGTCGTCGAACAGGAACAGCACGATCTGTTCGCCGTCCCGCTCCAGCCGGAAATACTGGGAGAACTCATAGCTGGTGTGCGGCCCCTGACGGAACTCCTCGATGGCTTCGAGCACATCTTCATCCTCTTCCGGGTCGAGCCGGACCAGCGGACATTCATACCAGCCTGCGGATTGCGGCGAGCGCTGAACAAGCAACGGCCCGATTACAGCTTCACGGAGGGGGGACATCTTCGCATACATATGTACTTCTGAACGGCCCAGGGTCACCGAGTCGCCCGGCACGAACACATATTCACTGCCCTCGTACATGAATACCCCTGTTTCCAGAGACTGGCCGTAACGTTCGAACCTATCGAGCCGCAGCCACTTGAAGCCAGCGGGTAACTGCTTAAGTACTTCCTGCATCGCGTGCATTTTCTCATCAACCGTTAATTGCCCCCATGCGGCACGGTTCCATGCTTCCATGTCATCTTCTCCTCCCGGGAATTGGCACTTTCAGCCTGTCTACTGTCATTGTAATGGACAGCCCGAGTTACTGGCAAACCCGCCGGGAATGCTGCCGGATGGCATTAGCTTCTGGGGCACTATAGACACCTTGCAGAGTAAGAATCGGATGTTCATTCCGCTAGTCAAGACCGTAACCGTAGCCCCTTCCAAGACGAAGTCTTCGGGCATGTTGTACGCATCCATTGACCGCATTAACGGTTCTGCCAACTGGGTATATGACTATTCGGACATGGCCAACGACAAGCCGTTTACTGCCAATCGTTTCTTTACGGCCAGTAACGGCTACAGCTATTTCTATAAAATGTGGGGCGGCAAACCCTATGATCTTACCGTTGTTGATTCGAACGGCAAACGGAAATGGACCAAAACCATAACCGGGTCCTACTCGCCTGTGGTGCTGGATAACGGAAATATAGTGATTCAAGCCTTGGTTAGCGGCAATGTAGCTTCTCGTGGTATTACCGAGTACAGTCAGGACGGGAAGCAGGTACGCAAGCTTAAGCTGACCGGCAAATGGGCCTCAGGGGTGATTGATGTGCTGCCGAACGGCTATGTGGTACATAAGGAGCTGGATACAAACAGAGTCAGTGTATACCGGAGTCTGGATACTCTGACGAAACCACTGGTTACCTACACCGCTCCCAAAGCAGTTAAATATCCTGATTTCCAGGTGTATCCGCTTCGCGGCGGGTCGTTCCTGATTAAGATGAGTAGTAGCGATACCTGGCTGTTATTCGGCTATGACGCTAACGGCACCAAGAAGTGGGTGCGTCCTGTGAACAAGATGGATCGGATTGATACGACAGGCAACAACTATCTGATCCAGAGCGACAACGTCTATAAATTGTACAGCAAAGACAACCAATTACTCGGCAAGCAGCAGATCGGTGAAGCCGGGGACCGCGAATGGTACTGCCGGATAACACCATCGGGCGAGATTACGGTCGAGAAGCAGTACCAATGGCAGGAGCGTCCGGCTGTCGTTGATCCTGAGACCTTCGAGGGGGATATTGCCAAGGAGGATTTCTATGTGCTGGACCCGGCGAACCTGCAGATCAAATATCATCTCTCCACGTTATGGCACGACTATGAAACCGGGCATAATTACATTTATGCTGGAGGCGGGGAGCTGTACATTACGAGGAGTTACGCGCCTAAGACGATTACCAAATATATGTGGAAGTAGGCCGGCCGAACTGAAAACTCCCGATTTAAAAAACACCGCCAAGTGATAGATTCACTTGGCGGTGTTTTTGCATACCCCGTTATTCCAGCTTGAACTGCCTCAGCTCTTCCTCCAGCTTCTGCGAGATTTGGCTCAGCTCTCTGGACAGTTCAGCGACCTGCTCAATACTGCCTAGCTGTTCTTGCGTGTTGGCGCTAACCTCTTCGGTGGAGGCAGAATTCTCCTCGGTGGTGGAAGAGATGACCTCAATCGCCTGCAGAATCTCATCCTTATGCTTGTGGACAATAGAAGTGTTATTGCTGATCTGCAGCATCCGCACCTTCAGCTCCTCCAGGTCACCGTTCAGGCTGAAGAAGACCTGCTTCGCATTCTCGACAGATTTGGCATTCTCCTCTGCAATCGTAAGGTTAAGAGTAGTATGTTCTACAGATAGGCTTGTTTTTTCCTCAATGGAGCTGACCTTCTTGTAAATTTCCTCGGTAGCCCGGGCTGTTTGCTCGGCAAGCTTACGCACCTCACCAGCCACCACGGCAAAACCTCTGCCATGTTCACCTGCCCGTGCCGCTTCAATGGAAGCATTAAGGGCCAGCAGATTGGTCTGCGTCGCTATTTGATTCACTGTGCCTACAATACCCGAAATCTCATGACGGCTCAGATCAATATCCTCAATGAGCGATGACATCGCCTGTGTAGATCGGTGATTGTCTTCTGCGGCCTTGGAGAGCTGCTCCACCAAGTCAAGACCGGAACTGCTGAGCTCTGCTGAGGTCTGTACCATGGTTCCTACAGTCTGGGCATCACTGGTGATTTCGTCAATTTGATCCGATAATGCACCGGTTTTGTGGAGAATGCTCTCGGATTCAGCAGACTGGTAGTTGGTGGCATTCGCTATTTCATTGATGGCCGTAGCCGTTTCGTTCATGGTAATAGCGGTTTTGGTAGAGATGGCTTGCAGGTTCTGGGAAGACTGGGCCAGCACCTGAGTCGTATTATGGATCACCTGAATCATGCCCTGAATCTTCTGGACCATGCCCGCGATGCCATGAGCAATCTGTCCGATTTCATTGCGGGAGGTATCACTCAGCTGAACAGTCAGGTCTCCGTCTGCAATCCGTTTGATAGCGGCCAGCAGTTTTGGAATGGAGCGTAACAGGTAGCGCAGTGTGAGATAACAGATGAACACCAGGACCAAAGCGGCCGCAGCAAAACCGGTGATGGTCGTCCGGGTGAAGGACGTCAGCTCGCTAAGCGCCTCCTGCCGGGTAATGGTTAAGCCTACAGACCATCCGGTATCCTTGCTGGTGGCATAACCGATATAACGGGGGTCACCATTATCATCAATGAGTGATACGCCGGATTCGCCGTTAATCATTTTTTTGCCGATGGCCCCGAGATCGCCCGGACTGTCTGTAATCTTCTCCTTCAACACTTTGGCTTTATCCGGATGGTAGAGAATATCGCCTGAGCGGGTAGCCAGAACGGAGAACCCGGTAGTTCCCAAGGAATAGCTCTGCATGATCTCCGGGATGTCATCGAAGGCAATATCTGCGGCAATGAAGCCGATCATTTGGCTGCTGTCATTCAGAATCGGATAGAAAATGCCCATCAGCATTTTGCCGCTAATGACATCGGCGTAAGGCTCAGAATAATAGAGACCCTGGGATTCAGATACGGGCTTGAAGTAGGGGCGGGCGCGGATATCGAAGTCTGAGTTAGAGGCCAGACCGTCATTTTGGAGGAAATATCCCTTCCCGGATAACCCGGCAACCCAGGCATCGGCGAAGGAGGGCTCTGACTTTACAATGTCCGCCAGTGTTGCGAGTGCTTCTGCGGCGTGGGGGGAGGTGGTGATTTGCTCTGGTGTAGTGCTCTCAATATATTTTTGGAAAATCGAGTTGGTGGACATTTGTTTGACCAGTGCGCCCTTCTCCTTGAACAAAGCATCGAACTGGCTGACAATTCCCTGCGTCTTGGTCATCAGCATCGACTCTTGCTGGCTGACCAGAATGCTTCGGGTGCTGGAATAGAAGAAGGTACCCAGAATCGAGAAGACGACAAGAATAATGACTAGCAGTACAATGGCCAATGTGTTGGCAATGCTGGTTGAACGGACTGGCCGTTTTTGAATTAACTGTGACATAGGTCATCTCCCGGATATGTATTAGAGCGAAAGCTCTTAAATAATATGTCGGAATATGGCGGATATTCTTGTAGAGGGAAGTATGTTAAATTTCTTTAATAAATTTCTATTGGATAAGCCGAGTCAATCCTATCAATGAATATGACAGGAAGAACAAATACAGAGCAAACCTGTGAATTCAGGTTTGCTCTGTGATTGCAACGGCCTTTTACTAACATCTGTGCTTAGGCTTTTTCCAGGGCTTGCAGGGTATATAGGGTTTGCAAGGCACGGTGTGACAGGGGATGGGCTTACAGCCGATTTTTTTTGTTGTTGTACAACAGCTTTCAATACATGGATCGTATCTAACGGTGACAAATGTTTTAACAATCTCTTTTTTCACAAAACATTTTCTAATTGGATCTGTGGGAATACAGGAATGTTTTCTATTTTTCTTATTCATTTCGGTTACCTCCCCATATATTATTACTTGTTATCATATGTGTTTGTGCTTCAGCCCGACTAAGGTAATAACCCATTAAATGGTATAAAATAGAAAAAAGATCAACGGTAATTACCATTGATCTTTCCATGAGACAGGTAGCTGGGAATTCCCAGCTGTAGAGATTATAGGACATCCGCCGCAATAGTCATGATCCGCTCTGAGCTTATAGGCCAGACAGCAGGTAGCTTTCACAGATATCGTATCGTGCGGAGAGTGTGGGTCCGTCCTGAACTTGGGGGTGATACGGAACGGATTGCTGCGAAGTCCGAATACCTCCGGCTTCAACTCCCAGATTACAGCTTGGAATTGCCCGTGTATCAGGTTGCGATGGCACTCACTGGGAGCATCAAGAGCATCCTCTTCGATAAAAGTATACAACTGATTATAGACATGCTTCCACAGCATTACCGCTTTGGTCTGTGAAGCCTCAGCAAGTGCCGCAATAATCGGTCTGACCTCGTTCGTGTAGAACCACCCAAGTTCGTCTATGATCTCATTTCCATTCCCGTTCCGGTCATAGATACCCTCCCGGTAGTTATGGATAGGAAAGGCGAATTCGGGATACCCCTCTGTGCGGATGAGCTGCACAGACAGGTTATTCAGTCGCAAGGCATGAGCCAGCGGGTCTGCAGCTGTGAGCAGTACGTATTTGGCTCCGCAGATTCCGGCGATCCATGTGCAGAAGATGGCTGCCGCTATCCGTTTATCCTCAGTCCCGAGCATGGAAGCATAAGTGGTAAGCAGATGCTCAGCATGTGCGGGCATACATAATTCGGTCAGTCGTAAAGTAACCACTGCGTTCTCAATAGCTTCGGGGCAGATGTAATAACGTTCAGCCCGCTGGAGCTCGCCAGTGTTGCCCATCTGAAGTCCCCCTTTATTTGGAGTTGCCTTCAAAGGCTTGAAGCACTGCATCCACCGCATAACGGTTAGCCATAGGAGACATCCCCAGATTGAACCAATCCTTGCCGGCCATGGTATAGACCTGGTTTTTTTTGACCGCCGTCATGTTCTTCCATAATGGACTCTTCAGCAGATCCTCATAGGTTTTCTTCACCCCGGCATCGTCCTCGTTATTCAACTGGAGGAAAATGTGATCGGGATTATACTCAGGCAGCTTCTCAAGCGAGATGGATAAGGAAGGGTCCTTAGTTGGAAAATTCGGGATCATCTCCAGCCCAAGCGTAGTATGAAGGAATTTTCCGCGGTCAATCTGATCTCCGTAAAGAACGAAGCTGCCCGGCATCACCATCATGTACATCACCGTTTCATTACCCACCAGATCATCCAGCTTCTGTTTGGCTTCCGCCTCCTGAGTCTCCAGATCCTTGATTACCTTCTCTGCAAGCTCCGTTTTGCCGAGTACCCCGGCGATATCCTTCAGCTCATCCCGCCAGTCATCCCGCTGCGGCAGCAGAACCGTCGGAGCGATCCCGGACAACTGGTCATAATCCTTAGCCGACCACCATGTAGGGGCGAGGATCAGATCAGGATTGGCTGAGAGAATCATTTCGAAATTCGGGGTTTGGGCTATGCCCATCTTCAGCGTATCCTTGAACGGCTCCTCTAGATAGGTCGGGAACTCCTCCTGGTAGTTCTGTACAGCAACAGGCGTAACCCCCAGGGCCTGCAGGAATTCCGGGTAGACCACAGACAATCCAATCACTCTGGCCGGGTGGGCGGGGATTTTAATCTCGCCTTTCTCACTGCCTACTACCCGGAAATCTGTCTCGGCGTCTGCGGCAACTTTGGCCTGTCCACTGTTGTTAGAGCAAGCTGTCATTACCAATATCAATGCTATCGCCATGCAGTACACCATTCTTTGTCTCATCTGTCGCATATCTTCAATAACCTCCTGAGTATCAATACCTGTCTTCTCACCTGAGAGTGAGAATCAATATCACTGTTAGGAGTATAAAACAATCCGTCTGATTCGACTATTGACTATCACGCCAATATTTCATGTCCGATTACGCCAGAGTGTCAGTGCGGAGTCGAGAGCCAGCTCTTGAGTGAACGAGTTATACTCTGTCCAAGGGTAGGGAGGGAGGTGCCCGATACGTGAAAACCCTGCGGGATCTGGGAGCAGCAAGGACGCTCTGTCCCGGAATGCAGACCAAACGGCCTGCGCAGCAGCATCCTCATCCACAATAAACAGCAGCTTGTCCGCATCTGACGACCATAGCGCATCCGGGGTTATGGTCTGATTACTTAGCTTACGGTCCACAACGGACGCCGGGATAAAATGCAGATCATCATAGAACACCTCAGCTAAGCTTCGCGCAGATAGCACGGTGATGGACTGCCTGGATATGCGGGCAAGGAGCAGCTTGCCCATGGCGGATCCTTGACCCAATTTTGCCCGGATGCTCTGGGCCTTGCGCTCATAGTTATTCAGCCAAGCAACTGCTTCCGGCGCCCGGCCCACGCATTCTGCAATGAAGTGTAATTGCGAGCGCCAATCTGTCTGGAGCGGAGACACAAGGAACGTGGGTGCAATTGCCTGAAGCTGCGGAACCATCCTCCGGCTTACCGACGTCTCCAGCCCGAGAATGTAATCAGGACGGAGAACGCTAAGCTGCGCTAGGCGGAGAGACTCCTGCTTGGCAAGCGGCAGCGCCGCATCCGTCTCATATTTTCGCCGGTAATATTCAGCCCAGGGATGGTCCGCAGGAGCTGCGCAGGGAATAATATTCAGGGTAAGCAGCGACCCGATGAGGCTGCCGTGACAAACTGCGATTTTGAGCTTGGCATTGCGCATGAAGGTGGCCGGCGCGACCCCGGTAATCTGCTTGAATTTGCGCCGGAAGTAAGGAACATCCTTGTAACCCACATAAGCCGCAATATCCTTCAGCTCATAATTCGTCTGCGGCAGCATCAGGCTCCGTGCTTGTCTGATCCGGTATTCGGTCAGGTACTCGACCGCGCTGAGACCATAGGTCTGCTTGAACAGCCGGATGAAATGCCTGACGCTGGTGCCTGCTTCAGCAGCAAGCAGACCGATGGACAGCTCTTCACGGTAATGCTGCTCTATATAGAGCTTAGCCCGCTCCATGGCAGTGGCGGTATCGCTTGGCTGCATCTGTCCGGCACTGCTCAGCAGACTGTGCAGCAGCTCATAGAACCGGCTCTGGGCAAGCAGACGCTGCAAGGGGTTCTGGCTTCCCATGTAACCGGTGATGGACTCACAAAGTTTGCTGTATGTAATCGTTGACTGAATGGCTATGTTTCCTTCCAGGGGGACGGGGAGATGAAGCTCAGCCGGTCGGGTAGGTTGCTGTTCTTCCGGTATACTATGCTGGCTATACACATCGAACCGCAGGATGTATACACTTTGTTCGCCTGTGGTCTCCATTGAGGCCTCGATTAATTGCCCCGGCTGACAGAAGAACGCACTTCCCGCTCTCAGCTCGCAGTATTTGCCGTCCACCGTGATGGAGCCTTGCCCCGCAATGGGTATCAGCAGCATATACGATTTCAGAAATTGCAGCCGCAGCGGCCACTCTCCCCCTGGATTACTGCCATGCATAATACTCTGAAGCCTGAACCACATCTGATCAAGCATTCCAAAGGGTTCCGAAGGGGGGAGGCTATTCTTATCGTTCATTCGTTGCACCGCCTTTCTGTTATATGCAGCTTAATTTCATGGAATTTATTATAGCTCACTTGGGAGGTATATTCTAAGATGTGGAACTGCTGTATTGTGAATGATAATGGTTATCAATTATAATAATAGAAATTTACAGTGGACGGCAGCCAGGGGGAAGTACTTGTGAGATTCAATAGATCAGACAGTATTCGGGCATGGAATCATGTACCGGTTAGAATTATGGATATCCGTCATATGAGCATGAGGCCGGGAGAGCAGGAGCGGTACGTTTTTCCGTCAAGTGTGTTTGTATTCACTAATCAGGGGGAGGCTGTCTTCCTGCTCGACGGGACCGGAGGTACTGCAGGACAATCACAGGTTATGCATGGCGGCAAAGGCGCCATTCTTCAAGTCGCCAGTCTGGGTCAACCGTTAGATTATTACCTCATTCTATACAAACCTTGGTCAGGCAGTGCCTTCACAGAAGCGCGCGGGGACGAGCCGGGTTCTTTTCAGCAGAGATACGCCTTCCCCGGGAGTGACCCATGGGTGATTCTGTCCCTGCTGGAGCGTATGCATCAGCTATGGAGGAGCGGAGGGGAGCTGGAACGGGTGCAGGTGCTGGGACTGTTCTACCAGTTTGTAGCCGAGCAATTCCGTCAGCTTGAGCTGGCGGGCGAGCAGGAGCCGGAGACAGATCTGGCAGAGCAGATCGCCCGTTATATCGGGGAATTCTATCATCAGCCTCTGTCCATGAGCGCTATGGCTAGGTTGTTTCATTACAGCACGCATCACTTAGTGAGGGTATTCAAGCGCAAATATCAGTGCAGTCCGATGGAGTACGTGAGCCGTACGCGGATGCAGCACGCCAAAAGCCTGCTGGCCAGGACGGATGCACCGATCCGCGATGTGGCTGAACGTGTGGGGTATACGGATTTTTATTATTTTAGCAGACTGTTCAAAAAGGTATATGGAGAGACCCCCGCACAGTTCAAAATGCACGCTCCGCTTCTGGAAGGTTCAAATCCTACCAAAGAAATGCCGGAATCGTTCATTGCTCGCCGGAGGGAAGCACGTTATATTGATATCGATGATAATCATTATCAATACAGAAGACGGAGTGTGAATGATTTGAAAGCTAGCCTTAAGCCCATGTTTATGATGTCCCTCTTGATCAGCTTGTCTGTGATGGTTGCTGGCTGCGGAGGCGGAAATACGAAGACTGCTGATGACAAAACCACCAAGTTGTTCACCGACGGCTTCGGCAGAGAGGTGGAGATTCCGGCAGAGCCGAGTCAGGTTGTTGCCCTCACTTACGGCGGGTATATGCTTCCGCTTGGCCTGAAGCCGGCAGGTGTTAACCAGGAGACACTGGAACAATATAAGGAAGAGATGGCGGATGTGGAGAATGTCGGCTCAGGAACAGGCAACGTGGAAGCCATCTCCGCATTGATGCCTGATCTGATTATTATCCCGGATTATCTGGGCCAAGATGTCATTGAGACCTATGAGAAGATTGCTCCGACCGTAGCAGTAGCCTGGGGCGGTGACCCGGATGTGGTGAACACCTTACGGACCATGGGCGAGATTATGGGCAAGCAGGAGGAGGCAGAGAAATGGATTGCATCGTTCGATAAGAAGCTGCAAGGTATCCGGGACAGCATCAACGTGAAGCTTGATGAAGGCACGACTGCCATCTCCTTCATTATTCATAACGGGGAGGTGCTGCTTGGAGGCGAGGGTGGCACCCTGGGCAAGCTGATCTATCAGGATTTCGGCTTCACCATGCCGGAGCAATTCAAGGAGTATGCTGACGGGGGAACGGCGCTGTCGATGGAGAGACTGGTGGACAAGCCGGCGGATTACTTTTTCACACAGATGACGGATGAAGAGCTGGACGCGATGTATGAGCTGTTCAAGGAGCCGGTCTACCAGAGCATCCCAGCGGTGAAGAACAACCGGATTATCAATGTCTCGCGCGCCAACTGGAACAACGGGCCTTACACGGTGGACCGGGGAGTGGATGCACTGATTGAGCAGGTGTCGAAGCTGCAGGAGTAGGAAGGGTGAATCTCGATATGAATCCATTTAATAGAAAAGTCAATGTTCCTTACGTCAAATTCCGTAAAGCCAACATCCTCCGAAACGACTCTACCCAGCATGACTGGCAGCACTGGGGCGGCTACCGTGATCAGATCCGGCAAGTTTTGGAGCAAACTCTGGAGCATAACCGCTGCGGGCGCGGGCATATTTTATTACTCGGAGCAGGGAACGGAAACGATGTGCCCATCTCGTACATCGAGTCTATATTTGAACGGATCACGATCGTCGATATCGATGAAAAAGCGTTGGACCGCTTTCTGGCCAAGTCGGCGCACCCGGAAAAATACGAACGAGCAATCATTGATCTGACCGGCGTAGGAAGAGAAGTGTCATCTCCGGATGACTTGAAAGAAAAGGTTGACGATTTGCTGCCAAAGGTGGACTTCTCGCCGCTGCACCCTCCTTTTGACGTGGTCATGAATTTATGCTTCACAACGCAGCTCATCTCCGCCTTTTTTTACAGGAAGAAAAATAGGGTTGTCCATCCGCCAGAATACAGCGCTCAGCTGGATCAGTTGCTTGAACGGATTCATATCAACATCTTTGAATCATTGTGGGGCCTCTTGGCATCGGACGGGGTGATTGTTCATTTAACCGATACTCTGCTGCTGCAGCACATGAAAACAACCGGCTATACCAGCCCGGCTACTTTTAAGACTCTGGAGCTGACGGGAGGGAATATCCGGGATAACTTGGACTTGATTTATGAGCATCTGCCGGAGCTGGCTAAACAAGGCTTATGCCTGCCGGGAGCATTTGTCCACGTTCATCCGCAAATTATGCAGTTGTATAAAGTTGAATTAAGGTTTTCGTTGCTGTGGGAGTTCGTCCATGACGAATATGAAGACAGGGATTACTTTGTGAGCGCGCATGTGCTGACCAAACTGTAGTAGAAGGTAGCCGGACCGGTCTTAGGTAGAACTGACGAAGGGGAGTGGGGGCTGCTAATCCGGATCGTTTGTAAGTTGTTAACAGGAAAGCCCCCAAACCCGCGTCCGACGCGGCTCCTCGGTTCTTATCGGTTGCTTAGCTTTCGATGATAATGCTGTCCAGCTTGAGATTAACCGGGTTTGCGAGCGTATCTCCAACTGGGCATTTGCTTTCCAGGAATCGTACAAATTCTTCAACCTGTTCTTTGGGTGAATCTGTTTTAATACGGAAGGTATACCGAATTTCTGAATAGCCCGGACGCACCTCCGACTTGTTGAAAAAGCCATCCAGATCAAGATCGCCTTCTACATCCACGAAGAAATCCTTGAGGTTCACGCCGAATTTAGGCGCATACACTCTGGCTACGATAGACTGACATGCTCCCAGCGAGGCCAGCAAAGCTTCGACCGGATTCATACCGGTATCAGTTCCGCCCAAGCTTTTGGGCTCGTCGATAATAAACTCAAAGCTTCGGGATGCTACTTTCACCTGGACTCCGTCTTGCAAATGCGCAGATGCTTTAAAAGTTTGGAGAGCGGTCATTTTTAAAATCTCCTTTTATGGTTTAGTTTATAATGATTTAAATCATACTTTTCCGCTGTGATTATTTTAAATTTAACGGACTATATTGTCAATCCTCAAATTACCAACTTGCCTATCTCTGGAACAGCGCGTGCGAAAATGCCGAAAAAGGGCCGTGAGCAGCCTGCCTTCCGGCAACCTGTGGATGTGATCCAGCCTGTAAGAACAGATTGACAATCTGTTCTTTTAAATATATTGTAGATATATTAAGTCTTTGATTGGATTCTTATATTTTAATTAAAGACTTGAAATATCTTCAATGTATTTAAATAGACGGGAGACAGGTGGAGTAACCATGAAGAGTAAGCCCGGTATCATCGTTTCATCATTGGTAATTGCGAATTTTCTTGGCCAGTTGATGCAAACCATGCTGAATACGGCGTTGCCGAGAATGATGCAGGATTTAGGGATTAATGAAGGGAAGGCACAATGGCTGATTACAATATATTATCTGATTGCAGGCATAACCGTGCCTATTGCCGGATTTTTGATCGGAAGATTCACTACGAGAGGGTTATTCTTTACTTCGGCAGGCGCCTTTGCCGCTGGAACCCTTCTTGCTGGAGGCTCTTCTGACTTCGCGTTCATCCTGATAGGACGAATGATTCAAGGGATCGGCGCTGGGTTATTAATGCCGCTGTTTCAGACCACGATTTTAAGAGTCTACCCTAAGGAAAAAATAGGTTCAGCAATGGGTTTAATAGGACTCGTTATGGGGCTCGCTCCGGCACTAGGCCCGACACTGTCGGGCTTAGTTGTTCAGGAGCACTCGTGGCGTATCCTCTTTTATGGAATCCTGCCTATTGGTATTGCCAATTTACTGTTAGCTGCTTTCTGTTTAAAGAATGTGGGGGAGAGCCATAAGGAAAAGCTGGACCTGAGATCCATTCTGTACTCAACAATAGGGTTTGCTTGGACCTCTGTCAAGAAAGTAGACACTCACGCAACAGATTTTGTAGTGAATTGTTTTGCAAAACGAGCGGGGGAAAGATACCCCAGCGCGCTGTGCATTCGCTTGCGGTTGTAATAAAACTCAATGTATTGAAAAATGGCTGTGTATGCTTGCTCCGGATCTTTGAAACGCGGGTTACAGTAAATGAGTTCCTTCTTTAAAAGACTATGCCAAGACTCAATACATGCGTTATCGTAGCAGTTTCCTCTGCGGCTCATGCTGGACTCCATATGGTACGTCTTTAACTGGTCGACATATTCTTTAGAGGTATATTGAGACCCACGGTCCGAGTGGTGCAGCAGCCCCTTGCCAGGTTGCTTTGCAGTGTATGCTGCCTGTAAGGCGTCCAGAACCAGACGGGTTTCCATGTGGTTGTACAACCGCCACCCTACGATTTCACGCGTGCATAGATCCATCACGCTGGCCAGGTACAAGCGCCCTCCCCGGCAAGGGATATACGTGATGTCGGTCACCCATACGGTATTGGGTTTCAGTACTTTAAAGTTTTGATTCAGCGTGTTCGGTGCAATAGGGTTGTTATGCTTAGAGTCGGTGGTTTGTACACGGTAGGGCTTAGACACGACCGAGCGCAGCTGCATTTCTCTCATGTACACACTCACGGTACGTTCCGTGACCGTATAGCCTTCCTGATGCAACAGACGGGTGATTTTCGGACTCCCATACCGCTTTTGGTGGTCGTCAAAATGATATTGGATTCGCTTCTGCACCGCAGCCTTGTGGAGTTCTTGTGGGCTGGGTTTGGCGTTATACCACTTGTAATATCCGCTCCTGGACACCTGTAGAATGATGCACATCTTCTCCAAGCGAAACTCGGAGCGATGCTTCTTCATGAACTGGAATCTTAATTCCTTGGTTTGCTGAAGATGTGCACTGCTTTTTTTATGATCGCTAATTCTTCCTTTGTATCGGCAAGTTGGACGTCTTTTTCCTGGAGCTGGCGGCGCATCTCTTGGAGCTCTGCTTCAAGTTCCCGTACCCGATCCTTACTCGCGGCCGGTTCATTCTTTAGCTCCCGATATTGCCCCATCCATTGATGCAGTGTACTTTTCGGAATATCAAGCTCTTCCGCGATGTCACCAATGCTCTTCGTCTGTTCTTGAATGAACTTTACCGTTTGCTTCTTGTATTCTTCGTTGTAGCGTTGTCGTTGTTCTCCCACGTGAACACACCTCCGTTGCCCCTATTATCGCTCCGTCCGTTAACGGGTGTCCACTTTCTATTCTAGCTCCAGCTAGTCTGTTATATGGTGTGAATCTGGCTGGAGAGCAGGGAGCCTCCCTTATAATGGCAGGGATGGTTACGATAATTGGCATCTTGTTCATAACTCTATTCATTAGGCGGCAAATACAGTTGACGATCCCGCTGCTTGATTTCAACCTGTTCCGCAACCGGAGGTTCACAAGCGCTTCAATAATAGGAGTGCTGATGTTCATAGTCATGGTCGGTAGTGAGCTGCTGCTTCCGTTGTATGTACAGAATGTCAGGGGACTTACGCCTAGAGAGTCGGGTCTGATGCTGCTGCCGGGAGCACTGCTCATGGGACTGACTAGTGTATTTGCCGGCAGGTTATATGACCGCTATGGAATTCAGCTGATTCTCCGCGGTGGTTATATCCTCATAGCTGGGATTACCTTGCTCTTGCCGCTTATGATATCTATTCAATCTTCCATCCCGCTTTTCGCTATAGCGTATACCTTTCTTATGGTTGGAATTGGATGTATCATGACACCCGTTACTGCGTATACGATGGCTAGTGTACCTGTACAAATGATTACCCATGCTTCTCCAATGACCATTTCGATCCGCTCGTTAGCCAGTTCCCTCGGAGGCGTTTTTCTGATTGCAATCATGACTCTATCCAGGAATAACACTTCATTAGTCGGTATGGAGAACATACTGCTTGGCTTTCACATGGCATTTTGGAGCTTGACTGTAATTGCCGCCGCAGGTTTAATCCTTTCTTTCAATTTAAAGGGACAAAATTCATGATGCTAAATTATATTTAGCACTTTATATTATGTTATAAAGTAGAGTCAGGTACTCTGTAAGAACCATACATCGCATAACTCCAGCACAAAAAGCCCGCGTCCGACGCGGGCTCTTAAACGTTACTCTTCCTCAGTGGCAATAGGATTTGCCGAAAAGGATATCCAATCACTCCAGCTCCCCGCATACAGCCGCACATTATTGAATCCAGCCTTCTCCAGTGCCAGGATGTTCGGGCAGGCGGTTACGCCGGAGCCGCAGTAGACGATGATCTCCGCATCCTTGCTCAGTCCGGCGAAATGCTCCTGAAGCTCATCCGCGCTCCTCCAGCTGCCGTCTGCGTTCTGCGTGTCTTTCCAGAAGTAGTTGAGCGCGCCGGGGATATGGCCGGCCTTCTTATCAAGAGTCTCATTCTGGCCGTGATAGCGGTCATTGGCCCGGGAATCGATCAGCACGGGAAGAGTAGGTACGGTATCCGCAACGTTGACGTCATTCCTAGACTTAGCGCTAGCATTATTAACTGTCTTCTCCGACACCTCCCGCACCTCCTCAACTCCCGCCAGCATCTGCGGCTGAACATTAGCTGTAAAGGTACTAGGCACCCGTACCGGCTGGTGATCCGTCACCGGATATTTCCCCTCTTTCCACTGGCTGAAGCCGCCTTCCAGAATGTATACCTGCTCATGCCCCAGGTAACGCAGCAGCCACCACAGACGGGCGGTGTTCATGCCGTTCTCATCGTCGTAGGCGACAATGCGAGTATCATTGCCGATGCCGAGCTTCGAGAGCCTGGCGGCCAGCACCTGCGGGTCTGGCAGGGGATGGCGTCCGCCATGTTCGCCTACAGGAGCAGACAGATCCAATTCCAAATCGAGATAGACCGCGCCTGGAATATGCTCTTGTTCATAGCTGTCTCTGCCGGCCCCGGGCTTGTCCAGGGTGAACCGGCAGTCCACGATGGTCTGCTCCGGCTCATAGAGTCTGGCGAGCAGCCAGCGTTTGTTAACGGTTGCGTCCATATGTATCCCATCCTTTGCTTGTATCATTTGGATTATATTATAGCGGATAATCAGCCGCTCCGCATATTATCGAACTGGTGCAAGCATGGGCTTATCAGATCCGGAGTGATCGTGATAGTGAGCGGGCTGCGATCCTATACAGTTTTACCAGAAACAAAAAAAGCTCAGGACTCGCCTGAGCAATTGCGAACGTTGTTGTGAAATTCAGAGTTTCAGCTATCCCCTCCGGGCCGGAATCTGTGATGCTGTAGGCATTGACAACAATTGGTTCGAGCCTTGCAGCGGTTGTATTGGTGATGCGAAGCTCGACAAACTGTGAGATTACTGTTCCAGTAGGTTCAAGGTTGGGCACTGCACCGATAGTATAAATTGGCATTTGCAAGTCCTCCTTTTCTCTTGATAATGCAATGTATGTAAATTTGATAGATTGTTTTGTATAATTGTCTTTCGTTAACTAAAAAAGGCGACTGGATCAGAGGATAGCGAACCGCCCCAATCCTAGTAGAGTTGACAGCGCAGTATCCGGATTCTACAATTGCTTCTGAACGTACAGGTGGAAACGGCTTTACCGTCCTTTTAGGGACGGCACCGTTTCAGCGAGAAATAGAAGGATAATTTATAACGTGAAACATATAAATTCTATATTTTAAGAAAGGGGGCATAAGCCTACGGAAGCTACATGGAGTCAGGCCTGGCCTGAATGGAAGGGTACGCTGTGCAAACGGAGCGGAGGCTGGAATAATACAACGTATTTTGTGGAGAGCGGGGAACGCCGAGCTGTGCTGCGCGTCTATGATACACATAGAGACAGGAATAAAATAGAGTTCGAGCATACTATCCTGCAGAAGCTAAACGCATTGAATCTTCCTTTTACAATACCTGTTCCGATTCTTACCGTTACGGGGGAGACGTTAGTACAATTGGAGGATGGCACAGATAAATTTGCCTGCCTGTTCAGGTATATTGAAGGAGAATCTCCCACCGAACAGGATTTTGGCTTCTATGATTCGCTCGGAGAGGCGGCAGGCACATTATCCGTTGCCCTGACTAAGGTGGAGACAGGGATAGCCCCAGTATACCGTCCATACTATGAGCTGCGGACCTCCTATCCGCTGTGCACCCGTGAAGCGCTACATGGTCTGGTGACGGACCCGCCTGAATCTCTGAAGGAGCTGCTGCCAGAGCTGACAGTATTAGTGGAGGCCTACGACAATGTGGCTGACTCGCTGGAACAGCTTCAGAGCCTGCCGCATCAGCTGGTGCACGGCGATCTGAATGCTTCCAACCTGCTGGTGGATGGAGCGGATACTACCCGGGTGACGGCACTGCTGGATTTTGAATTTTGCACCAGGGATGTAAGGGTTATGGATGCTGCAGTAATTCTGTCGGCCTTGCTCAGTCATGAGGAATCGGAGAAGGTCATTCGTGATTTCTGGAGGGGGTATAATCGCATAGTCTCGCTGACTCCCGAAGAACTGGCGGCTATTCCGGTGCTTATGCTCCTCCGTAAAATAGATGTGTTCCTGCATTTCGTCACCCGTTACTGGGAAGGGACCGATGAGGTGAATGTCCTGCAGCAGCAGGTGAGGGAGCTGGCGGCAGAGGTCTCTGCGATGTAGGAGGGAAGCTTGCGCTCCCTTCAAGCTTCCTCAAGCAAGCTTTCTTACAGGAAAAGCTGCTGATTATGTATTCTTTTCATAAGCTCTCTGCCAGACCGGACGACTTCGGGTTGATGATGGTGAGTACCCCAGCAGATATCGCCGAGGGCCATTTTGATGCAGCATATTTGTATTTCAGCAGACTGGTCCTTAAGCACTTCAGGTCCATACCCTGCGAAATAGGCATCTCTGACTGACGGATGATCTATGAAATATCTGGCGAACAGAATGGAGAAGTTGTCCACAGCCAGCCCCCACAACATATTCTCGAAGTCGATCATTCCCGTCAAAATCCCCTGGTCATTCACCAGCCAGTTGCCAGGCGTAGAGTCCCAGCTAATAGGCACAGGTGCGCTATGCCGGAGGATATGAACATTCTGAAGTGCCCAGTCTGTTAACCTTCGTTCATAGGCTTGCAGCAGCCCCTCATCAACACACTGAGAAGTTAAGTCCTGAATGGCAGCAGCAACATACTTCACCGGGTCAGCGTTGTGACTTAGCTCTATCGGGTTTCCGTATTGATCGGGGCGGCCGAACCAGCGGCCTGTCTGCGATAGGTGCAGAATCTTCGTTAATTCACCTGCCTTATAAAAAGCGGCTTCAGCAGCACTCGGGCTTAGTGCCGTCTCTCTCATAATGGACCCATCGATTGCAGTAATTAGTATAGCCTGCCAACCCTCCCCCTCGTAAGCAGCCATTAAATCAGGCACATACGACTTCAAGTGACCAACCCAATGACGGTATGCATAGACTTCCGGGTGCCATCTCTGTTTGCGGCTGTATGTTTTTATGTAATAACATTTAGAGTCCTGCTCGGCTTGCAGCTTCCAGACCCCGGTCCTTGCACTATTCTGTCTGTAATTCTCCAAGACTTGAAAGCTGCCAATGTCGGACTGTACCCGCCCGTACAACGCTGATGGATGGATATCCAGTGGATTCATGCTCTGCTGATCCTCCTTCATAATAAGTGTTAATCACTATTTTACAGTAATATCCTATCACAGGAAGTTCACTAATCCATAGATACAACAAGGCAGGGCACTCTCCGGCTGGGCGATACCAGAGGGTGCCCTGTTCAGTATGCGTATTCTGTTAGATTAAGCGGTAGCCTGCAGGAAGCTCCCCGCTGCTGCGGATACGGCGGATCTGATCCAGCGTCAGTCTCTGGTTGGTGGAGATGATCGACTCTACGTCATTGCCGGAGATGAAGTCATCCAGATCGCGGAGGCTGTGGTTGCCGCGAAGCACGCGGAAGCTGCCTCTGAAGCGGGTTCTGCTGAACAGAACGAGCGTAGCATTGCTGCTGGTCGAGAAGAAGCGGAGGCTTTCGATGCCATCCAGAATATTGTCCGTATTGCGGATACCGAGATTGCCTCTGTAGATTCTGCTTCTTCCCCGAAAGTTTTCTTCACTGTACACGGTCAGTCTTGGAAAAGTCTGCGAGATGTGCACCTCTTTATTCATGTGAACTCCTCCTTGAAGCGGTTTTGGCAAAAGCAGCATGATACTGCCATCTGCAATACTATTCTATGTATGCTGATAGAGACTGGTATGGTTAGAACCCCTGCACGGATAGCCTGTTTAAATACAGCTTCAGGAAATTTTTCACAAACCTGCTTTACAAAACGAAATCCCTAGTGTACTATTTAACTAACACACCGACACAACGTTGGAAAATACAGATGTTCCAGCTCAGCACCAACCCGTGGATTGAATATTCCACCTATACCGAACCGCACAAGGAGGCTGTCATGAATTCAACCGCTCTTAAGGCTCAGGGGCCGTCTGGCCCGGCGCAAGAACAAACCGTACTGGAAATGCAGGGCGTCAGTAAAGTGATTAAAGGTAAGGCGATTGTAGATAATCTTAGCTTCAAGATTCAGAAGGGAGAGATTGTCGGGCTGCTGGGACCGAACGGTGCCGGCAAAACGACCACCATCCGGATGATGACCGGACTGATCCGCATGAGCGGAGGGGATATTCTGATTCATGGACACAGCATCCGGAAGGAATTCAAGCAGGCGATCTCACAGATCGGGGCGATCATTGAGAATCCTGAGTTCTATCCGCATATGACCGGGTACGACAACCTGCTGCAATATTTACGCATGAGTGATGGAGCCGGGGTCTCGCGGATCAAGGAGGTTGTGGAGCTGGTGGGGCTGCAGGAGGCAATGAATAAGAAGGTTCGGGCTTACTCGCTCGGGATGCGCCAGCGTCTGGGGATCGCTCAGGCCTTGCTGCACTCACCGAAGCTGCTCATACTGGATGAACCGACCAACGGGCTGGACCCCGCCGGTATCCGTGAGATGCGCGACTACATGCGGAAAATAGCAGAGGTAGAGGGCATTGCCATTCTAATCTCCAGTCATATGCTGGCTGAGATTGAACAGATCTGCCACCGGGCGGTGGTTATTCAGAACGGTAAGCTTGTAACGGTGACACAGCTTACGGAAGCGCCGGAGGCGCGGAGCGAGGTAGCGCTTGCAATCCGGGTAGATAAGCTTGAAGCTGCTCGGACTGTGGCTGCAGCCTTGCAGGGCGTCAAGGTCACAGGAACGGATGAGGCCCGCTCCGAGCTGCATGTGCAGCTGCCGGATGGAGCCGTACCAGAGCTGGTGGCGGCACTTAGCGAAGCCAAGGTAGGGATTTACCGGATTACTGAGAACAGACAAAGTCTGGAAGAAGATTTCCTGAAATGGACAGGGGGCAACCGCATTGCGTAAATTTAATCTGCTTGTGCTGAATGAATGGCTCAAAATATCGAAGAAACGCAGCAATATCATTCCTTACGTCATTCTGCTGGTTCTGTCGCTGGCAGTGGGCTATATCACACGTACATTTGCTACGGATA
Source organism: Paenibacillus sp. FSL H7-0350 (assembly GCF_038593195.1). NCBI lineage: Bacteria > Bacillati > Bacillota > Bacilli > Caryophanales > Paenibacillaceae > Paenibacillus > Paenibacillus sp. FSL H7-0350. The sequence continues at coordinate 420,953 of NZ_CP151972.1, forward strand.
TCTATGCTTCAGCGGCGGATTTTACGGCGGATTCTCTTCAGCCCAGAGGCATTGGCCAGATTCTGGCCATTCTGGTCATCGTCGGAACGGCGGGGATTGTATCCAGAGAATACAGCCAGGGAACGATCAAATTTCTGCTGATCCGTGCCCGCAGCCGCACCGCAATCCTGGCTTCCAAATATGTAACTGTACTGCTGTATACACTTAGCATGCAAGTAGTTGCAGCGGTTGCGCTGTTCCTCACAGGCGCGGTCTTCTTCGGACTTAGCGGAGGTGACGCGGGAATAGGTGCGATCCTTGCTTCGCTGCTGTATTCAACTGTGTACTGTACCGTCTACGCCACAATCGGCTTCATGCTGGGGATTCTGACGAAGTCGACAGGCGTAACCATTGGGGCGACCATCTTCGCCACCACCATCGACAAGCTGGTCATTTCCCGCGAGTTCTACAAATATGTGCTGTTCCCTAATCTTAATCTCGCAGCCTACCAGGATGGCGGTGCTCCGATGCAGGGAATGACGCTGGGCTTCTCGGTTATCCTGCTGTGCATCTACATGACGCTGTTCCTGCTTGCAGGCTTCGCCGTCTTCAGACGCAGGGATGTTGCTTGATGGGGATCGAATTCGATAATAACCAGCCGATTTATCTCCAGATCATGAATTACATCAAGGGAGAGATTATCACCGGCAAGCTGAAGCCTGGAGATAAGATTCCTTCTGTCCGTGAATTGGCCGCTGAACTGCAGATTAATCCGAATACCGTACAAAGAACATTTCAGGAACTGGAGCGTGAGACCATCGTGGAGACCCGCCGCGGCATGGGCAGATATGTGACCGGAAGCGAAGAGACAATTATGACCGTTAAGAAGGAGATGGCACAGGATGTGCTGGACCGTTTTATCCGCGGCATGCAGGAGCTAGGCTTCCAGGGCGAAGATATTCTAACTGCAGTAGTAGAGAGCATTCATCAGCGGGACCAAGAACAGGGGGAGTAAGAAGAGTGGAGGATATACTTGACATTCAGAATGTGAGCAAACAGTTCGGGCCCAGACAGGCGCTGAACCAGGTTTCCTTCAAGCTGGGCAGCGGCACTATCACCGGTCTTCTGGGAAGCAACGGCAGCGGCAAAAGCACACTCATGAAGCTGATCTCAGGACTCGCCTGGCCCGGCTCGGGCCGGATCAGGGTCCTTGGCGTACCCGTGGGCGTAGAGAGTAAGAAGCTTGTCTCCTTCATGCCGGATGTGCCGGTCACAGAGTCATGGATGAATATTGGGGATGCGCTGAGATTCCAGCAGGATTTCTACCCGGATTTCGATCAGGCCAAGGCGCTGCGGATGCTGGATTTCATGAAGCTGCGCACAGCGGATAAGGTGCGGACGTTATCCAAAGGGATGAACGAACGCCTGCAGCTGACCTTAGCGCTCTCCCGCCGGGCCAGATTATATCTGCTGGATGAGCCGATTGGCGGCGTTGATCCGGTGGCGCGGACCAAAATTCTGAATGCGCTGATGGAGTTCTATGAAGAGGACAGCAGTATTCTGCTCTCTACGCATCTGGTGACGGATATTGAACGGATCTTTGATGAGGTGATTTTCCTGAAGGATGGGGAGATTGTACTGCATCGTCCGGTGGAGGAGCTTAGACAAGAGCACGGGAAAAGTGTAGATGAGCTGTTCAGAGAGGTGTTTGCCGAATGCTGAAGCTATTAAAATACGATCTTAAACGCCGCAAAGAACGCATTCTCGTCTTCATTGTCATTGCGTTGCTCGCTCAGGCCGGGCTGTGGATCTTCAGTGCAAAAATGGACGTGGATTTGGTCACCCTGAATCTGGCTGTTTACTGTATACTGGCCATCGCGATGATAATTATAGCGGTCACCGGATATTTCCGTAATCTTAAATCCTATCAGCGGCGGCTTTTGCCGGTTACTGCGCAACAAACGGTCCTGTCTCCCATGCTGCTGGCGCTGCTGCTGATCGGGGTGGTCATCCTTTTGGGTCTAGGCCATCTGGGGATTTATAAGCTGCTGTACACGATGGATTTTCTGCCCGGCAATCTGGTGACGGTCGGCTTCCGGGTATTGCTTCAATCGGTCTGGTCTATCTTTTTTTTAATGTTGATGGTGATGTTCTCCTTTACCGTTGCCTACAGTCTGCGCATGAAAGGGAGAGTCTGGGTTGGCATTGCCCTTGTGACCCTACTGCAGAACGGAATAGGTTATCTGGAGAAGGTGCTCTTTGACACTTATTTCATTGGTTTAGATAGTCCTTTTAACTTCAAAATATACCCTGTAAGACCCCAGTCCGGCAGTGATTTCACAATAAAATATCTTCCGATAAATCAAGGGGCGCTGCTGTTTGAAGTGGCGATGGTGTGCCTGATGATCTATGGAATGGTTGCACTGGTGAAGAGAAGAATAGAAGTATAGGAGAAGGGTAACAGAGGGATAGAACATTGTTCGTATTTCACGCAAGCAAGGCTCCTAATCAGCCTTGCTTGCGTTTGTGTGCATCGATAAGGGGAGGATTGGCTACAAGCCTTGTGCGCTTCTTCCGCTGGTCCAGAGCTCGAGCTCCCGCAGCAGCTGTTCTTCCTCGTCTTCCTGCAGGTCCAGCCTTACCCCGTACTGGTATTGTCCCAGACCGAACATCCAGCCCCAGCGGACACTGCCTTCGTACTGTAGCTTCTCTTCCGCCAGCTGAAAATGAATAATCAGCTTCGTATCCCCTGCGGTGAAGCGGAGGTTCAGCGAGGTGCGGACCTTGCAGCCGGAGCGGCTAAGGTCAAGCAGGATACCTTCAGTCAATTTTCCCGCTCCCGGTCCCGAATTACTGGCGGGAATTTCAAGCCAGCAATCGATGGGCTGGTTCATTACATATCGGAATGGTTCTTTTCTGCTGGAGTCATCCATTATTTACCTCCGCGATTTTATTTGCTATTATATCGAATTGGTTCCACTTGAACAATCTCCTAAAGTAGTATAGTAAAGATTAATATAATATCTGTTATACCATACCTTTGCTCCAATACCCAGATAAAGAGGTGCTTAGACCATGTATCAGTATCATAACGAAACGTTTAATGAGCATAATTTCGATTACGCGGCTCTGCAGGATGGAGAAATAAACGGCTGTACCTTTGAGCGCTGCACCTTCCGGGGAGCTTCCATGGAAGAGATGACCTCCAGCGGCTGCCGGTTTGTAGATTGTGATTTCACCGGTGCCCTGATGAATGCTTCGCTGCACAGGGAGGGTGCGTTCACCAACTGCAAGTTTACCGGAGCGAATCTGTTCGTGGCGAAGTTCGAGAACTGCAAGATGGTGGGATCGGATTTCGCCAATGCTTATATGGACGGAATTACACTGACCGGAGGAGACTGGGCCTATACGAATCTGCGCCATCTGAATCTCAGCAAGCAGGATCTGCGGGGCATCCGGTTCACCGAGGCTGACATGCAGGGCTGCGATTTGCAAAAGGCGGATCTGCGCGGGGCGGATTTAAGCCGGGTTCAGCTTGCCCAGTGTAAGCTTGCAGGGGCAGATCTGCGTGACGCCAAGCTGGAAGGGATTGACCTGAAGAGCCTTGACCTCAAAGGTGTGCGGCTGGATGTGGAGCAGGCTGTGCTGCTGGCCCGCTCTATGGGAGCGAAGGTAGGTTAACGCGTAAGGGCTAAATGGTTAGAGCTTATAAGCATAATGAAGAAAAAACGGCCGTGTGCCGGAAGCCGTATTATATTTCTGCCGGACTCTTCCGATAAAGAAATATCGACCCTTTTCGACATGTTGCTGCAAGATATCTTCAGTGGTCGGAATCATGAACAAGGTCATCGGAAGAGGAGAGTATACATGTCATTAAGTCTTCGCACTTTATTTTCAACAGCATTTGCGGTTATTATCATACTGCTCACGGCTATGCTCAGCTATGTGATCGGCAACCGCTCCACCACTTCTGTGGAAGTCGGTATCGGTAGCTCCCTGGCCGCAGAGGCCAATCAAATGTCTGAGAAGCTTGATCATTTCATGTGGTCACGTTCCGGTGAGATAGAAGTTTTGAGTAAGCTGAATGCTTTTCAAGAGCCCGTGGAACCGGCAGAAGCCGGCGGATTGCTGAATCAGCTGAAGAAGAGTCTGCCTGTATTCACCTGGGTGGGCTTTCTGGATATGACAGGGAATGTGGTAGCTTCCACAGATCGGATTCTACAAGGGACGAATATCAGCCAGAGGCCGGTCTTTCAGCAGGCGCTCAAAGGAACCTTCATCGGGGATGTCCACGATGCGGTGCTGCTCTCTAAGCTGCTGCCTAACCCTACGGGGGAAGCCCTGCAGTTTGTTGATGTGAGCGTTCCGGTGATGGATAAGCAAGGACAAACAAGCGGCGTGCTGGCGGCACATCTTAGCTGGGAGTGGTCACGCGAGGTCGAGGCCTCCATAGTGAATCCGCTCAAGGGACGGCTTAAGGGCGTGGAGGTGTTCGTGGTCAGCAAGAAGGATGACACTATTCTGCTGGGACCCGAAGCCTTCACTGGTAAAAGAATGACGGATGCGGTCCTGCAGCAGGCCCGCAGCGGCAAGAGCTCTTACGTAATTGAACAGGAGCGGGGCCGTGACTCCTATTTAACGGGATACGCCTACGGTGATGGTTACATGAACTACCCGGGACTTGGCTGGACGGTAATCATCCGTCAGCCGGCAGACATCGCTTTTGCCTCGGTTCATCAGCTTGAACGCTTCATATTGATCAGCGGTCTGCTTACCGCAGCAGTCTTCGCACTAATCGGCTGGCTGCTGGCCGGATGGATCAGCCGTCCGCTGAGGGATATCACCCGTACAGCCGACCTGCTCAGCTCCGGCGCCGATGTGGAGATCCCGGCCTCTACCCGTTTCAAGGATGTGGCGATTCTGTCGGCCTCGCTGCGGAGCCTGGTGAACAACCTGACCAAGACAGAGACCAAGCTGAGCTATATGTCGGACATGGCGCTGCATGATAAGCTTACCGGCTTGCCCAACCGGGCAGCGCTGGATGAGTTTCTCACCCATGCGGTCAGTAAGGCCAAGCAGAAACGGACGACACTAAGCTTTTTGTACATGGATCTGGACGGCTTCAAAAAAGTGAACGACAGCTTTGGCCATGCGGTTGGAGATGCTCTGCTGCAGGAGGTTGCCTTCCGGCTGATGGATTGTACGCGGGACAATGAGATCGTTGCCCGGTTGGGCGGGGATGAATTCGTGATTATTCTGAATACCTCGGCGGCCAAACCGATGAAGGAAGCGGAGGTGGTGGCTTCGCGGATTATCAGCAAGATCAACCAGCCGATTGTGATCAAAGGCGAGGAGCTTCATGTAGGCTGCAGCGTAGGTGCTGCTGTATGGACTCCGGACGGCGGAGATACCACCCTGACCCTGCGGCTCGCAGATGAAGCGCTATATATCTCCAAGCGGAGCGGGAAGAACCGGATCACCTTCGAGGCGGCATCTTAGGATCAGCAATCACAAGCAGACAGTAACAACTAACAACCTTTTATCAGCAGGACAGGGGGCTCCTCTTGTGCCGGATAAAAGGTTGTTTGACGTTATCTCGCTACTGTCAGCGTAACCGCTTACGTGGATTGGACCATCTTTTTATCCACAGGAATCCTTCGTCATCCCGGAAAAACTTAATGCCTATCCAGCTCAGTGGTGTCCAAATTTCCTTGAAATAATATGAAGGCATAGTAAATTAGTCCCTCCGATATAGTTAATTGTTACTAGTTTAAGCCAGGATAGAAGATTTAACAATACATTTTATTACATATTAATCCCATATTCTGCGTTCGCTCAGTTTTTTTGGGACTACAGGCATATGATGAAGAGGAATTGAAGCTGGGCATGTGCGTAAGAAAGGAGGGCTATTGATGAATGGAGGTCTGAGAACGTCAACGGCTACCATACTGGTATTGTTTATTTTGCTGATTATTATCCTTAGCGTATTTTAGCGGAAGGGGATCTAGGGGGTTATTGAAACAGTGCCGGGGCATCCGCTCCGGCACTGTTTGCATACGTATAAGCCGCAGCTCGCTTCCATATACATCATAACAGGGATAAGCACAGGCAGTTTGGCAGGGCGGCGCATTTAATATAGTAGGAAAGGAAGTGATGCAATGACAAGCTCCGAATTTATCACCCGGATCGCTTCCTTCGCTATAGCCGATATGCAGAGCAGCCATATCGCAGCTTCGCTGACGATTGCCCAGGCGGCGCTGGAATCCGGCTGGGGAACGAGCGGCTTGACGCAGAAGGCCAATAATCTGTTCGGCATCAAGGGCAGCGGGCCTGCGGGCACCCTGCCGTTCCTGACAACGGAATACAGGAACGGCCAAGCTGTACAGGTAACTGCTCCATTCCGTTCGTATAATAACTGGGGAGAATCTATAGCGGATCATTCCGCGCTGATTACCGGGGGAGTCTCCTGGAACCCCAAGCTGTACAGCAAGGCCATTGGAGTAGACGGCCAAACAGCTGCCCGCGAGATTGCTGCTGCAGGCTATGCAACGGACCCGGATTATGCAGCCAAGCTGATACAGATTATGAATTCATATAACCTGTATCAATATGACGAGCTGAAGGAGGATGAAGAGATGTCCGCTGAAGATAAACAAAAAATTGCGGCGCTGGAAACCGAGCTGCGGGAGCTGAAGGAGCTGCTGGCAGGACTGTCTGTCAGCAGAGATACACTGAAGACCGGCGTTCAAGAGCAAGGCCAGTCCATTAAAGGTGTAGCGGAGCGGCTGGCTGTCATTGAGGGTCGTACAGTGATGAATGTGCCAGCCTGGGCTGAGCCCGCAGTACAGGCAGCGTCAGCAGCCGGTCTGCTGGATACGCCATCCGGCGGCAGCTATGACTTTTACCGGATGCTGACCGTATTGAACCGCGCCGGTCTGCTGGTTACCAGCAAGGGGGCGTAGCCGTTATGTACAATGATGCACTTAATAGTGTACTAGCTTTTGCATCCGTATTGGCGGTATTCGTCATGGCGCTGGTGCAGCTCGTTAAGAACAGCGTGAACCTTCCGCGCAATGTGGTTCCTGCGGTGGGGCTGGTCATCGGCCTGCTGGTAGGAGCGACTGCGTACCCTTTTACAGATATGAATCTCATTCTTCGTCTATGGGCAGGAGGCTTGGCCGGATTATCGGCAACGGGACTATTTGAACTGGCGTTCAATAAGCGGAGTGGAACTACCAAAGGAGAGTAGGACAGTACCGGCTACGTGAGAGAACATAAACTGAGAGATAATAAAATAGGGTGCAAGGAATGGTAATTACATCCAATCAACTTGGTAGGAACGCAAATATACTAATAAAGAAGAAAGGAGGTGCTTGATATGGGAACTTATGTTGATGGAAGAACCTCACAGAATGCCAGTACTGCCAACTCTATTGCAATTCCAATTCTAGTAATTAATACTCCGCAGCTGTTCGGACAAATTGGCCTGATTACGGCTGGAGTAGGCACGAATCCACGTGTACTTCTGAAAGGAACAGTTTCGGTTTCGCTCCCTCTTGCACTGGTTGGCATCACTGTAACCATCGTTAGAGGAACGCTGGCTACGGACCCTGTCGTGTATTCCGCTACTTCCACTTTCAGCCTTAGTGTTCTGGCTCCGCAGGTGATCACCTTCTCTGCAGATGATTTCCTCCCGACGATTACTCCGCAGTTAACCTATACTGCGTTTATCAGCTCGAATCTTTTGGGTACAATTCGTGTGGGTCCGGAGAGCTTCGACGGCATTCTGGTGTCTGATTAATCAATGGGCTGTGGGACATCCTGCTCTGCTCTAACGTCCGGGCGGGCAGGATGCCCTTGTACATACGCCCCAAATTATGTCCTTTTCGCCCAATCTGATAAGGCCGCTTGCTCATATGCTATTCTGTAGTCAACATTATGAAGGAGGTAATCTCATGGGTGCAGATTGCGGATACGGTGGCAATGTAGGCGGCGTGAATACTTGTGGAGTAAGTCCTTGGACATCGACAGGCGCGATTCTGGTTCTTTATATCCTGCTCGTTATTATTCTGAGTGCCTGCTTCTACTAGGAGATCCAATCAGTCAGCGCGGTCCCGGTAATCCGGGGCTGCTCTTTTTGCGGTGCTGGATGGACAAGCCTTGCTGCCAGACGGTAAAATTAATTCGCCTTGCCCTGACAGGATGTGCGATAATAGAAGTCATTGTCTTCAGGGCAATCAGTGCTGGCATGAAAGAGGTGTACGATGGAAGAGAAGGAAAAGATATATGCCATCCTTAAGCGGATTGAAGCGGAACAGCCGGTTAATCAGGAGGTAATGCAACTGGAAGCCGAAGCCTTCGCCGATATTATGGAGGAGCTCATCGACAGCCGGATGGTGGAGAATGTTAAGATCTCCAGAGCAGGCAGCGGGATTGTGACGGTTAGAACCACTGATATTAAATTGACCCGGCGTGGTCATGATTTTATTTTATTGAAGGAGTCCGGCCGAATTTGATCGGAATGTAGATGTCATTTACCCGGCACTGAAAGAGGCCGGGCTATTTTTTTTGACTAGGGTCCCGCTTGATTATATATAAAGGGAGGTCCCATGCCGGAGACATAAGGAGTTCTACTTGGTTGTAATCTCTGACAACGCCTTGTCCATCTGCGTTTCATTCGACTGTACGGCTTCGCTGTCCACAGCATCAACGCCGCGGAAGACATTCTTGGTGTTCTGATAAAAGTCAAAGGCAAACTTCTTAATAGCTTCACCATCAGGGTGATTGCGCTCGACAACAGTAGCCTTGAACAGATTGGTCAGCATGTATCCGGCATCCTCGCTATGTGCGAGATAATTTCCGGCGGTGTACTCCTCCACGATCTGGGATTCGAAATCCTTAAGCTCCACAGCCGACGGAGTGTACGATTTCGCCAAAACTTCTGCAGCATCTGCTTTTTGTGTGGGCTCCGTATCCGTAGTCGCGATTTGCTGGATCGCAGATTCCCAGTTCACTGACCCCTTCCCGGTGGAGGGTTCAGTTACAGGCGCAGGGGTTGACTGGACTGCTGTCGGCTGCGCTGCCCCGGTGGGAGTTGGGGCGGGTTGATTAGCCGGAGCGTTGCAGCCTGCGGTCAGTCCAATGACACCGCCGAATACGATCACTAGGGCGAGGGACGATATCTTTTTATACAAGGGCTTCTTCATAGCGGTTCCTCCTGAATCTATCTGGTATCCATATACTATATATGTAACCTTGTCCGGGTAGATTGAATTAATATGTATGTAAAATGAAGCGGAAACTGGAAAATCGCTGACGTCAAGGCAGCCGAAAACTGCGGGCGGTATTCCGGAAATTCAGCCTCCTGGAAGCTTGTGTTCAAGATCAATAAGGTCAAATGACAAGCTGAAATGAAGTAGAATAATACATTTGATTCTGGTACAATCTATATATTAAGTTTGAAGGAGCGGAGCACATGGATAGTGATTTGGTACAATTATTGCGGTCTGTTATTCGGGAAGAGTTAGTTTCCGTTAAGGATGATATGTCCTCCGTTAAGGATGATATGTCCTCAGTTAAGGATGACATGTCCTCAGTTAAGGAAGAATTAGTCACTGTCAACGAGCGTTTGGATCGAATAGAGACAGAGCAGCAGAACATGAAGCAAGATCAGGAGCAGATTAAACGTGCTGTGCTGGAAACAAACGAGCGCCTCATCAACGTTGAGTCTTTATTGGAGAATCAGCACAGAATTATCGAACTTCTCTCAGCGCGCTCCATTGAGCAGGAAGCCAAGCTGAAGCGGATTATCTAAGTATACACACAGCAAGCCCCCACACCTTGATTTCAAGGCGGGGGCTTTTATGCATAGAACAAAAATCGAGGCTCCCTTTCGGGAGCCTCTTTCATGGGAGAGGAGAAACCGGACGAAGAGCTTATGGGGAAACGTAAGCCTGCTCCGCGGTTGTCTACGACATTTTGTGATGTCGATAGTTACAGGATGACCCGTTTAAGGGAGTTTTATACATTTGCTTACGAATATTCTTCAGCTCCGCATTGTGACAAACTCGGACAATCTTTTTATTTCATGGAATAATTGTGGTACTATAGGCTTGGACTTATGCCCTGAAATGGCATAGTAATGTAGAGACATAAAAGCTAAAAAGCAGGTGGATGATCGGTGAGAGTCATATCGGGAAGTGCAAAAGGCAGGCCGCTTAAAAGTGTTCCAGGCAATGGCACACGGCCTACTACCGATAAAGTGAAGGAAGCGTTATTCAGTATGATCGGGCCTTATTTTGAGGGAGGTACGGTGCTTGATCTGTATGCCGGTACCGGAGGCCTGGGGATCGAAGCCCTTAGCAGAGGGATGGAAGCCGCAGTGTTTGTGGACATGGAGCAGAAGGCGATTGACACGGTGCGCGCAAATCTGAAGGCGGCCCGGCTGGAGGCACAGGCTGAGGTCTACCGCAATGATGCGGGAAGAGCGCTTGGGGCACTTCAGAAGCGGGGGAAAGTATTTGATCTTGTTTTTCTGGACCCGCCTTACCGTATGAAGCATGGAGACGAGCTGATGGTTACGCTGGCGGACAAGCTGTTGCTGAACCCTGATGCAGTGATCGTGCTGGAGCATGAGTCGGGATATGCCTATCCGGAGGATATACCCGGGTTCGTGAGAACTAAGCAATCCGTCTATGGAGAGATTACGATCTCTATCTACCGGTATGAAGCTGCTGTTCCAGAGGCTGCCGTACGCGGCAAGGAGGTTAATGATGAGTCTGCAAATTAGAAAAGAACGTGTCGCCATCTATCCGGGAACCTTCGATCCGGTTACGCTGGGACATATGGATATTATTCACCGGGCCGCCAAACAGTTCGACAGGCTGATTGTGACGGTGCTGAACAACCTGAGCAAGAATCCGTTGTTCTCGGTCGAGGAACGGACAGAGCTTCTGCGTCAGGCAACAGCGGATATTCCGAATGTTGAGGTGGACAGCTTCCGTGATCTCCTGGTTAACTATTTGAGGCAAAAGGATGCGCAGGTTATTGTCCGGGGAATCCGGACCGTTACCGATTTTGAATATGAGCTCCAGAATGCTTCCATTAATCATAACCTTGATCCTGAAGCGGAAACTATATTTATGATGACCAATCCGAGATACTCCTATCTTAGCTCCAGTGTGGTGAAGGAGATTGCCCACTTCGGCGGGAAGGTCTCGGATTTTGTAACCCCTGAGGTGGAGCAGGCTATGAAGCTGAAGTTCAGCCGGATGGACGGCGGTTCGAAGTGAACAGCTTCACGGCAGCAGACAGCAACAGCAGAAGCGTAACAAGCAGGGTCTGAAGTCCCAAGATCTGAGGGGACAGAGTCCATATATTCAGCGCAAGGCCCGCTTGCGGCAGGGCAGCTGGGGGAGAACCCCCAAGAACCGGCAGCACCGCAGACTGAATATGGAGCAGCGGCGTCCACAGCAGGATTGTTAACACAAAGGCAATTAGTCCATGCACCAGCCTGACTGCGGTGAACGGGAGAAAGCGGACATTAGCTGCCTTCAGCACAGTCAGTGCCTGGAGCTGGGCGCAGATGCCGCTCCAGGCCAGTCCGGCGGACAGCAGTGCCGGGCCAAGAAGACCGCCTATGACGAAGCCTTCGGGACCTGCTGTGGCTGAAGTCATTGACCGGGCTCCGAGATGAATCTCAAGCATGCTTGCTGTAACCAGAGCCGGCAGCTGAGGGAATAGCCGGGTAACAATACTTACGACAACTGCGAACATGATCATATAGCCGCCTACAATCATCAGGTTCTGTACGGCGGAGGATACGGACTCACCGAGCACCTTGCCGAAGCCCCGTCCGTCCCTTGAACGGGCATCCGCTGCTGCCTGATGGATACGCCGGGGCAAAGATGCTTTTTTGGTGTGGGGGCGGCCGCCGGTAAGGCTGGGATCACTTTCTTGCTGAATAGATGAGGTTATCCTGCGGGAGCCATTGAAGCCGGCGGATAGAATACCTGCGGCTAACCCTGACAGCCAGTGGATGACAAGCAGGGCATACCCGGCGGCAGGACTGTGCAGGAAGGCTGTTCCGACCACAATAAGCAGCGTGACTGGACTGGCATAATGTACGATAGCCGCCAGCCGTCCGGCCTCCTTGTCCGTAATGTCCCCTTGCTTGTGCAACTGCATCACTCCTCCGGCTCCGGCCGGGAAGCCGGCTGTAAGGCCGAGCACCAGCGTCCATCCGCCCGCCCCGGGAAGCCGGAAGCACCGCTTCATCAGCGGCTCAAGCAGGACGCCGATACCGTGCACGAAGCCAGATGCGCTCAGCATCTCTGAGAGGATCAGGAAGGGCAGCAGCGCAGGAAAGACCAGGGTCCACCAGAGCGTAAGTCCCGCAAGTGAAGCCTTGAATGAGGCTTCGGGTGCTAGGACTATTGCTATAGCGAGCAGAATGGCTGCAGCCCCGGGTATAAATGGAGCTGAACCCGACAGGAAGCGTCTGAATCTAAAGTTTATCATTAGAGTTATCCCCTCTTCATAGCTTAGGACATGGGCAGATCTTGTTATCAATTTATGCAGGGGAGACAACCATCATGCCACAGCCGGAGTGAAGCTCCAGGGGCTGGTACCACATTCTAAGTGCCGGGGCACATTCCGCAGGAAAGAAGGGGAAGAGACTTGAGGCAGTATAAACGCCGGGTAGGCCTCCGCGCTTCAGCCTATTTATTTTCATTCGTGGTCATTCTCTATGTTGTGGTCTTTATGAACACGCCTTATATTGTATACCAGCCGGGAAGTGCCTCCGAGGTGGCACCGATGATCAAGGTTGAGAATGCCGATCCGCAGGAGCAGGGGACCTTCATGATGACTACGGTCTCTGCAAGCTATGCGAATGTGGCTCTACTAATCGCTTCTGTGTTCAACTCGAATGCCGAGGTAGTATTGAAAGAGACCCGCTTGCAAGATAAGACGGAGCAGGAATATGCGGCGGAGCAGGTATTCTATATGAATAGTTCACAATCCTACGCCGTGCAGGCAGCTTATCATGCGGCAGGTGTACCCTATGCGGATGTCGTGGATTATCTGTATGTGTTCTCCGTACCTGAGGCTGCGAATCAGGACCGGTTCAAGCCCGGGGACAAGATCATCAGTGTAGGCGGGCAAAAGGCAGCCGATCCGGCCGCTCTGTCCCAATTGCTGTCTGTTCATCAAATTGGGGATACTGTGGAGGTATTACTCCTGCGCGACGGCAAAGAGATCAAGGAGCAGGTCAAGCTGGTGGGGGTCAAGGATAAAGAAGCTGCGGCTGCACGGCCGGGATTCGGAGTCGTTATTGGTGCGGTTCAAAAGGTGGAGCCTAAGGAAGAAGGCAAAGCCGTCAGTTTCGTGGATACTAACGTGGGCGGACCCTCTGCCGGACTGATGTTCACCATGGAAATCTACAACCGGCTTACGCCGGGAGATCTCACCAAGGGCCGGAAGGTGGCAGGTACGGGTACGATAGATGCGGAGGGGAACGTGGGGCCAATCGGCGGTGTGAAGCATAAGATTGTAGCAGCCGACCGCAAGGGCGCGGAGATCTTCTTCGTTCCGCTCAAGAACTATGATGAAGCCAAGGCAAAAGCGGAGCAAATCGGCACGAATATGAAGCTGATTCCTGTCTCAACGCTATCCGATGCCTTGAAATACATGGAGGAGCTGCCGGTCATCAAATCCTGACCGGCGGCTCGAGATAATCACTGTACAGATCGCTGCGCCGCGGGTCGGCATAAGCCCCGGCGAACACAGCGGCCGCCTGGAGGTCCCGCTCCAGCATGGAATGGGTGTAGCGGGCAGGGCTTGTAATCACCGGAAGCGCCGCTGTCTGCTTCATCTGCTTCAGCAGCTCCCGGCCGCTCTCGCGGAACCCGAGAACCCTTATGTAGCCGGGACCCTGAGAGAGAACGGAGGGGGACATCTCTGCTTTGCTGTGGTTCAGCAGGGTGTGGAGCAGCAGACGCTGGAGCCTGGTGAGCGTATACCGTCTGCTCTTGAGTTCCTGCAGCAGACCGCTGACGGTGAACTTGTCCAGCTGTGGCAGGCTGCGGAGCAGCCGGTTCTCCAAGCCTTCGTTCATATCCTGTATCGTGTGCAGCTCCGCAGCGGAACGCGTGGAGAGCACATGGCGCAGCGGCCTGGAGAAGTCTTCAAGCAGCACTGGCCCCCGGCCTGCGGCGCGCTCCCGCTCCAGGATGGACAGGGCGTACTCCGGCATGTAAGCCTCCGGTGATCCGCCCTCCTGCAGCAGCCTGCGGATGGCTGTTGCACTGGCAATGGCCGACCCGCCCTCCAGCGGGTCGTGGAAGCCCGCGCCGGTACGCGGCACGGTCAAGGGCTTGATCGCGCTGCCCAGCCGCCGCAGCGCGATCAGGTAGTGCAGGCCGAGGGTGTTGTTGGGCTGCCGCAATATATCTTCGGCATCTTCCGGGTTCTCCTCTCCCATGAAAGAGGCCTTCCAGGCCGCCGCCGCAGCTGCGCTGTAGGCGGCGGGGAAGCCCGCGCCCTCAGAGAGGCGCGCGCGGATCTCCTCCTTAAGCGCGCTGCTCTCTTTGGCCAGGAAGGCGGCCAGAGGCAGTAACACGCCCAAAGTGCCCGCTTCGGAGCCGAAGCACAGGCTGTCGACGACGCCGGTCGCCTCCAGCAGGGAGACCGCTCCGAAGGCGAACCATTCCGCTGGCTGGACGGCGTACGCCACCGGCAATTCAATAACCAGATCGGCGCCCATAAGCAGCGCCATCTCGGTGCGGGCGCGCTTGCTGACCGCCGCCGGCTCGCCGCGCTGGGTGAACGGTCCGCTCATAATGACGACCGAGCGGTCCGCTCCCGATATTCTTTTGGCCTCGGTGAAATGATGGACATGCCCGTTATGTAAAGGGTTATATTCGGCTATAATACCTACAGTTGACACAGTTGCATCACGCCCCATTCTGGAATCTATAATGTATATCATAAATTGTCACGCCCCCTGAAACAATAAAAAGGGAAAGTGGTTGACAAAGTCAGGGAATAATAGGTATAATAAATTTTGTTTGTTTGGAGTGATAACGATGAACATTCACTTTCGCAAATTAGCGAATGCCGACGAGCCTCTGGTCCTCCACGAAGTTGTGGATGTCAGTGAGGTTGTCACAGGGCGCAAGGATATACTTGCTGTTGCACCACTCTCAGTAGACCTTAAAGCGCTGCCCGCGGGAACTGATAGTGTGAACGTGGTGGGAACACTGAGTGGAGAAGTGGACATGTTATGTTCACGTTGTCTGGGTGAGGTCAAGAGTAAGCTGAACATTCCTTTCGCTGAGACCTTCAAGTGGCTTAAGCAGCCAATTCTTCCGGAAGATGATGATGAGAATCTCATTTACATCAAAGATGAGATTGTGGATCTTATCCCGTATGTGGAAGAAAATTTCGTACTGCACTTACCGGATTTGGTATTGTGCAAGGCAGACTGTCTTGGTCTTTGTCAGAAATGCGGACAGAACTTGAACGAAGGCACCTGCAGTTGCGACAACACAGTGATCGATCCAAGACTCGCTGCGTTGAAAGGATTCTTTACCAAGCAAGATGACTAAGAACAAATCCCAAGGAATTGGGTTACAACAAAATCAGGAGGTGTCTAACAATGGCAGTACCACAACGCAGAACGTCCAAGACTCGCCGTGACAAGCGTCGTACTCACTTTAAACTGGTTGTTCCAGGTATGGTGAAATGCGAACAATGCGGAGAACTGAAGCTTTCCCACCACGTATGTAAAGTTTGCGGAACATACAAAGCAAGAGAAATCATCAAACAATAGTTTGCACATAAGAGTAGCACTTCATCTGCCGGTGAAGTGCTATTTTTATGGAAAAAATGAAGCCGGGGTGGAGCTTGCATTCCTTGCACTGCGCGGGTTTTCAGGCACTTTTCAAGCCAAAGCTTTATTTTTGCGGCGGCATGCTTTATACTACATATTAGTACCTGGTTCTAAATGCTAAGGGATAACAGAGAATCATAACTACAGCGGCCACTCTTGCTGGCCGGTGAGCTGCACATCAGGCCTGTGCCGGGAGGTGAGCCGCTATCGAGCGGATGTCCAAGAAGGAACGTCAGCAGCAGCTGCTGGCTATAATTGAAGGGAACCCGTTTGTAACTGACCGGGAATTGACCCGCCAGCTGAAGGTGAGTATCCAGACGATCCGGCTGGATCGTCTGGAGCTGGGGATTCCGGAGCTGCGTGAGCGGATGAAGCAGATGGCAGAGCATTCCTATGATCAGGTGCGTTCCCTGCCAGTCGATGAAGTGGTCGGTGATATTGTGGATCTGCAGCTTGACCGGAGCGGAATTTCGATCTTCGAGATCCGCGATGAGCATGTGTTCTCCCGCAATGGAATTGCCCGGGGCCACTATGTCTTCGGTCAGGCGAATTCGCTGGCAGTAGCCATTATTAATGATGAGATTGCCTTAACGGCTTCGGCCGACATCCGGTTTGTGCGCATGGTCCGGCTGGGCGAGAAGTGTATAGCCAAGGCGCAGGTGCGGTCACTTGCGGGCCGGAACGGCAAAGCTGAAGTGGATGTGTTTACATATGTCGGAGAAGAGCTGGTATTTCAAGGCCATTTTATAGTGTATCGTTCAGCAACTGAAGAGTACAGCGAAGGGGGAAACCGGAGTGCGGATCGCCATTGATGCCATGGGCGGGGATAATGCTCCTGAATGTAATGTGGAAGGCGCGCTTGCAGCGGCTGCGGAGTGGAGTGATATAGAGATCGTGCTGGTCGGCGATGAAGTGCGGCTTGGGCCGCTGCTGAAGACTAAGCCCTCCAACGTTACTGTACGTCATGCGGGGGATGTGATCGGTTCGGATGAAGAGCCGGTGAAGGCGGTCCGCCGCAAAAAGGACTCATCCATGGTCGTAGCCGGACGGATGGTCCGCGAGGGTGAGGCTGATGCCATGATCTCCTCCGGGAATACCGGAGCGCTGATGACTACAGGACTTCTGGTAGTCGGAAGAATGGAAGGGATCGAACGGCCGGCACTGGCTCCGATGATTCCGACGCTGGATGATGTCGGTGTACTGGCCCTGGATCTTGGCGCCAATATGGATGCCAAGCCGCAGCATCTGGCACAGTATGCACTGATCGGCAGCATATACCGCAACAAAGTGCACGGCATTGCGAAGCCCCGGGTAGGATTGCTGAACGTCGGAGCTGAGCCGGGCAAGGGGAATGAATTGACTAAGGAAGCCTATCCGCTCCTTGAGGCGCTGCAGGGCATTCATTTTGTCGGCAATGTGGAAGCGCGGGATGTGCTCACCGGAAGCTGCGATGTGCTGGTCTGTGACGGCTTCGCCGGTAATATACTTCTGAAGACGCTGGAAGGAACGGCCGGCGCGATGTTCTCCCTGCTGAAGGAGCAGTTCAGCAAATCGCTTAAGACGAAGCTGGGTGCGGCGATCCTGATGCCGGAGCTTAGAAGCCTGAAGGGCAAGATGGATTATAAGGAACACGGCGGAGCACCGCTGCTCGGTCTTAGCGGCCTGGTAGTCAAGGGGCATGGTTCGTCCGACGGCAATGCGGTGAAGAATGCGGTAAGACAGGCGCGGATTGCATTGAAGGCGGATCTGGTGCCTAGTATATCGAAGGAAATTAGCGGGAAGTGAGTGAAGACATGAGACAATTACGTCCGGTAGGAATTATTGGGACTGGGAAATATGTACCTGAGAAAGTATTAACCAACAGCGATCTGGAGAAGATCGTCGAAACGAATGATGAATGGATTGTCAGCCGTACAGGAATCCGGGAACGGCATATTGCGGCACCGGAGCAGGCTACCTCTGATCTGGCCTATGAAGCGGCCCTGAAGGCACTGGAGTCCGCAGGCATGAAGGCCGAGGAGCTCGATCTGATTATAGTCGCTACAGTTACACCTGACAGTGCCTTCCCGTCCACAGCTTGCATTCTTCAGGACAAGCTGGGAGCCAAGAACGCAGCCGCCTTTGACCTGTCGGCAGCCTGCTCGGGGTTTGTCTACAGCCTGGCTACGGCTACCGGCTTTATCCAGAATGGAATGTATAACAATGCGCTGGTGATCGGTGCGGATACACTGTCGCGTATTACAGACTATACAGACCGCAACACCTGCGTGCTGTTCGGTGACGGTGCCGGTGCGGTAATCGTCGGCGAGGTTCCGGAAGGACGCGGCTTCCAGTCCTTTGATCTTGGGGCAGAAGGCTCTGGCGGCAGCCTGCTTAATCTTGAAGCTGGCGGCTCGCGCCTCCCGGCTTCCCAGCAGACCGTAGAAGATAAGAAGCACTTCATCTATATGAATGGCCGCGAGGTCTTCAAGTTCGCAGTACGCGTCATGGGATCGGCTACGGAGCGTGTGCTTACCAAGGCGGGATTGTCTAAGGAGAATATCGACTTGTTCGTGCCGCATCAGGCCAACATCCGGATTATTCAATCCGCTATGCAGCGTTTGGATCTGCCGCCGGAGAAGGTTGTAGTCAACGTTGATAAATACGCAAATACCTCCGCAGCCTCCATTCCGCTGGCTCTTGTAGAAGCAGCCGAGGAAGGCCGGATGAAGGCCGGAGATGCTGTGCTTATGGTCGGCTTCGGCGGCGGACTTACCTGGGGCGCTTCCGTGCTGATCTGGTAAGAATCGGGGCATTAATAATAGCAACGCGCAGCAGCTCGATCCGGAGAATATCCGGGTTGACTGCAGTTAAAGGGAAGGAGCTTTATACCTCATGAGCAAAATCGCATTTGTCTTTCCCGGTCAGGGTGCACAGGCAGTCGGTATGGGTAAGGATGTATATGAAGCATTGCCTCAGAGCCGTGCAGTCTTTGAAAAGGGTGACGAGGTGCTTGGATTTCCGCTGAGCGGGCTTGTATTTGAAGGGCCGGACAGCGAGCTTAAGCAGACGGTGAATACGCAGCCGGCACTGGTTACGGCCAGTGTGGCTTATCTGGAAGCGCTAAGCGGCCTTAAGGTTACGCCGGATTATGTGGCAGGCCACAGTCTCGGTGAATATAGCGCTCTTGTGGCAGCCGGCGTGCTGTCCTATGAAGATGCTGTAAGGCTGGTCCGCCTGCGCGGACAATTCATGGAAGAAGCCGTTCCCGGAGGACAGGGGGCTATGGCAGCTGTGCTTGGAGCAGACCGTGAAGGGCTTACGGAATTATGCCGTAGTATTACAGCGGCGGGTACTCCCGTTGAACTGGCGAATGTCAATTGTCCGGGACAGATTGTGGTCTCCGGTTCCGTGGCCGGTGTCGGTGAGGTGATCCAGCGTGTGAAGGAAGCCGGGGGCAAACGGGCGATTCCGCTGGAGGTTAGCGGGCCGTTCCACTCCTCATTAATGAAGGGTGCGGCTGAGCGGCTGGCTGCTGAGCTCGACAAGGTAACCTTCAATGCTCCCGCTATGCCGGTAGTGGTCAATGTGACTGCTGCTCCGGTGACAGACCCGGAAGAAATCCGCAAGCTGCTGGTAGAACAGGTGTATTCTCCGGTACTCTGGCAGGATAGCGTGGAATGGCTTATTGGCGCAGGGGTAGATACTTTTGTAGAGATCGGTTCCGGCAGTGTGCTGTCTGGCCTGATCCGCAAGATTGACAGGAATGTCAAGGTTGTGAATATCAACAGTCTGGAGAGTGTGCAGGCTGGCTGGTAAGCAGCTTGGGCCTAGCCGCAGCCGCATGATTATCGAAGGGGGACAACATAGCATGTTTGCAACACTAAAAGGTCAGACCGCCCTTGTAACCGGAGGGTCCCGGGGGATCGGCCGCAGCATAGCCTTGGCACTCGCTGCTCATGGCGTGAAGGTCGCGGTGAACTATTCCGGCAGTCTTCAGGCGGCTGAAGAGACCGTGGCCCGTATTCACGAGCTGGGCTCGGAAGGAATCGCTCTGCAGGGAAATGTCGGCAGCAGCAGTGACGCCGAGAACCTGGTCAAACAGGTTATCCAGACCTGGGGGAAAATCGATATTCTGGTGAACAATGCGGGCATTACCCGGGATAATCTGATTATGCGTATGAAAGAGGAAGAATTCGATCAGGTCATCGAGACGAATCTGAAGGGCGTCTTCAACTGCCTGAAGGCAGTAACCCGCCCGATGATGAAGCAGCGTTATGGCCGGATCATCAATATTTCTTCGGTCGTGGGTGTGACGGGGAATCCCGGACAGGTGAACTATACCGCTGCCAAAGCAGGTGTAATCGGCATGACGAAGTCTGCGGCCCGCGAGCTGTCTTCACGTGGAATCACCGTGAACTGCATCGCGCCCGGCTTCATTGATACCGACATGACCCGCGAGTTGTCCGATGAGGTTCGCAGCGAGCTGATCAAGGGGATTCCCTTGGGAGAGCTTGGGCGGGCGGAGGACATTGCGAATGCGGCGGTATTCCTGGCTTCGGAAGGGGCGGCCTACATGACAGGCCAGACGCTTCATGTGGATGGCGGAATGTATATGTAAGGCTTCGCAGGGCATCAGATCATTACGGGGGAAGATGGACAGAGGCGGCCAGGGCAGCGTTTTTTATGCTCTATGGTGTTTTGACTTCATATCTCGTATAATACCAAAAGAGGAGGTGAACCGGATGTCCGATGTATTAGAGCGTGTAACACGCATTGTCATCGACCGCTTAGGTGCCGATGAAGCAGAGGTAACATTAGAAGCGTCTTTCAAAGATGATTTAGGTGCTGATTCTCTTGATGTTGTAGAATTGGTAATGGAATTGGAAGATGAATTCGACATGGAAATCTCTGATGAAGATGCAGAGAGAATTACGACCGTGGGTGAAGTTGTGAAGTACATACAATCTCATACCTAGAGTCATATGATTGAGGGTCCCGTTCCTGTCAGGGCGGGACTTCTCCTCATTTTACGGTTCTTTAAGCCAAGCATCCGCGAAGTGGTGCATGAGCATCTTGATAAAGATAATAACAGAACCGCAGATTAACTAATCTTGCGGCGACTGCAGTTTATATAGACATCTGGCATGTTTGCGTTTACAAATTGTAGAGGTACACAGCCTATAGACGGGGTGATTATGTTTGAATCATAGAGTAGTTGTAACTGGTATGGGTGTAATGACTTCGCTGGGTAAGGATCTTGAGACGTTCTGGGATAGCCTCATGAGCGGCAAGTCCGGAGTATCCCTGGTTGAAGCTTTTGATGTCAGTGAATATCCAACACGAATCGCTTCTTCGGTCAAGGATTTCGATGCGGAAGCACGCTTCGGCCGCAAGGAAGCCCGTAAGATGGACCGGTTCGTACAATTCGCGGTTGCTGCCGGTGAAGATGCGCTGAAAGACAGCGGACTTACGATCGGTGAAGATATTGATGCAGAGCGGATCGGGGTATCTGTCGGTTCCGGAATTGGCGGCCTGGGCACATGGGAGGATAACCACAACCTGCTGCTCGAAAAAGGCCCGAAGCGGGTCAGCCCGTTCTTCATTCCGATGATGATTGCCAACATGGGCTCCGGCCAGCTGTCGATCAACCTCGGGGCCAAGGGACCGAATACAACGACAGTGACCGCTTGTGCGACAGGCAGCCACTCCATCGGGGAATCCTTCCGTCTGATCCAGCGCGGTGATGCGGATGCGATGATCTGCGGCGGTGCGGAAGCGACCATTCGTCCTACAGGAATGGCAGGCTTTTGTGCAATGAGAGCCATGTCTACCCGCAATGACGAGCCGGAGAAGGCCAGCCGACCGTTTGATGTGGACCGTGACGGTTTCGTCATGGGCGAGGGTGCGGGAATCCTGATTCTCGAATCCCTGGAACACGCAGAGAAGCGCGGAGCCAAGATCTATGCCGAAGTAATCGGCTATGGTCTCAGCGCCGATGCCCACCACATGACGGAGCCTGATCCTGACGGTGCAGCACGCTGCATGAAGATGGCGATCCGTGATGCCGGCATTAATCCTGAGGATATCGACTACATCAATGCGCATGGTACATCTACACCTGTAGGGGATAAATCAGAGACAGCCGCTGTCAAGAAGGCGCTCGGAGAGCATGCGTATAAGGTAGCGATCAGCTCGACCAAGTCGATGACAGGCCACTTGCTTGGCGCTGCCGGCGGGGTGGAAGCGATTATCTGCGGGCTGTCCCTGCAGAAGAACATGATTGCGCCTACCATCAATTTGGACAACCCTGACCCGGACTGCGATTTGGACTATGTTCCGAATGTGCCACGTCAGGCGGAGCTGAATATAGCGATGTCGAATTCCTTCGGATTCGGGGGACATAACGCGACCGTTATTCTCAAAAAATATAATAAGTAAGGGGAGACAGTGCAGTGAAAGGAGACCTGAAGCAGTTACAGAGCCAACTTCAAATCCAATTTCACGATCCTGTACTTCTGAAGCAGGCTTTCACCCATGCATCATATGTGAACGAACACCGGTTCAATCAGCATCAGGACAACGAGCGCCTGGAGTTCCTGGGTGATGCGGTGCTTGAGCTGACGGTGTCCGAATATCTGTATAATCTGCTCCCGGACAGACCCGAAGGAGAATTGACCAAGCTGCGTGCTGCGATTGTCTGTGAGCCGTCGCTGGTCCGGTTCGCCGAGACCTTGGGCTTCGGGCGGTACGTACTGCTGGGAAAAGGGGAAGAGCTTACGGGCGGGCGTACCCGCCCGGCTCTGCTGGCCGATGTGTTCGAAGCCTTCGTGGGAGCGCTCTATCTCGATCAGGGCCTGGAAACGGCCCGAAGATTCCTGGATAATCACGTATTCCCGCTGGTTGAAACCGACGGTAAGCTGCAAATGCAGATGAGCGACTTCAAGACAGAGCTTCAGGAACTGATACAGCATCATGGATTGGGTACGCTGGAATATCGGATTATTGAAGAACGCGGACCGGCGCATGAGCGTGAGTTCGTCTCAGAAGTATATATGGCCAGCCGTTCACTAGGCAGCGGCAGCGGCCGCTCCAAGAAGGAAGCGGAACAGCAGGCAGCGGCAGCGGCGTTATTGCTTCTGAAGGAAGACGGTGCCTGAAGGCAGATTTGAACATTTGGAATGCGGAGTAGAGCAGCAATGGTCTGAATGCCGGCGGTTCGGCGGAAGTCAGACTTTTGCTGCTCTTTTTCGAAATATAAGAATTTATCTGTTTCACGCGATAAATTATCCTTCTATTTCTCGCTGAAACGGTACCGTCCTTTAAAAGGACGGCAAAACTGTTTCCACTTAAAAGGTCAGAAATCATATGTTTTGAGGAATCAGGTGCACCACTTTATGGGGTTGTTTTGGCAAGGAAACACTATGGTATAATGGGTCAGAGGTGAATAACGAGTTATGTTTCTGAAACGGATTGAATTAGCAGGCTTCAAATCATTTGCCGACAAAACGGAGATGGAATTTGTACGCGGAATAACGGCTGTAGTCGGCCCGAATGGAAGCGGCAAAAGTAACATATCCGACGGCATCCGCTGGGTGCTTGGGGAGCAGAGTGCCAAATCCCTGCGCGGCGGCAAGATGGAGGATATTATATTTGCCGGAAGTGATGCCCGCAAGGCGGTCAACTACGGTGAGGTCTCGCTGACGCTGGATAACGAGGATCATGTGCTGCCGCTGGATTTCAGCGAGGTGACCGTGACCCGGCGTGTCCACCGCAGCGGCGACAGTGAATATCTGATCAATAAGCAGGCCTGCAGGCTGAAGGATATTACGGAGCTGTTTATGGATACCGGTATCGGCCGTGAAGCCTATTCAATTATCGGACAAGGCCGGATTGAAGAGATTCTCAGTACCCGATCGGAAGACCGAAGGGGGATATTTGAAGAGGCCTCAGGTATTGTTAAATATAAGTCACGCAAAAAGGATGCCGGCCGCAAGCTCGATGAGACCGAGCAGAATTTGCTGCGGATTCATGACCTGATCAGTGAGCTGGAAGATCAGGTGGGACCGCTGAAGGATCAGTCCGAGAAGGCGATAAGATACAAGGAGCTGCGTGAGCAGCTGAAGCATCTGGAGATTTCGGTATATGTGCATCAGATCGAAGGCATACATACATCCTGGCAGGAGGGCAACGCCCGCCTGGAGGTGCTTAAGACAGAGCAGCTGGAGCTGTCCACTGTAGTCTCTGCTCATGATGCCAAGCTGGAGAGCGGCCGGGCGGAGCTGCGGAGTCTGGAGCAGGAAGTGGAGAAGCTGCAGGAACAGTTGCTGCGCAGCAGCGAAGCCAACGAGAAGAGCGAAGGCTACGGAGAGCTGCTGAAGGAGCGCCGCAGGAATCTGGAACAGAACCGGGAACAGCTCATGCAGACTCTGGGTTCTGTAGGCGAACGTTCCGAGGGGCGGCAGCGTGAGCTGGCCGAGCTGGAGCATAAGCTGAAGCAGACCAGGCAAGCGCTGGAGGAGCTGCGGGCACAGCTGGCGGATGAGGAATCGAAGCTGCAGGGTGTGGCCGGAGGCATCAGCCAGAGCAAGGAAGAGAAGCTGAAGAGTGCTCTGCTTGAGCTGATGAACCTGATGGCCCAGGCGCGCAACGAGATCCGCTATGCGGATCAGCAGAAGGAGAGCCTGGAGCGGCG
Source organism: Paenibacillus sp. FSL H7-0350 (assembly GCF_038593195.1). Classification (NCBI taxonomy): domain Bacteria; kingdom Bacillati; phylum Bacillota; class Bacilli; order Caryophanales; family Paenibacillaceae; genus Paenibacillus; species Paenibacillus sp. FSL H7-0350. Next base: position 445,498 of record NZ_CP151972.1, read on the forward strand.
GATGAGCCGCAGCCAGGAAGAGAGCGGCAAGTGGACAGCACGGCTGGAGGAGCTGGTCTCTGCACAGAGCGGGCTGAAGGATAAGATTGCCGGGCTCGGCAAGGAAATCGGCCTGCTACGCGGCGCGTACATTACGGAGAGTGAGCAGACCGGCAAACGGCAGAAGCTGCTCGAAGAGACGCAGAGCGGCCTGCGCAAATGGGAGCAGAAACGCGAAGCCCAGGTGTCCCGGCATGAGACGATGAAGGAAATGCAGGATGATTTTGACGGCTTCATGCTTGGGGTCAAAGAGGTGCTCAAGGGCGCGCGCAAAGGACAGCTAAGCGGTGTACACGGGGCAGTTGCCGAATTGATCTCCGTTCCCGAGAAGCTGGAAATGGCGATTGAGACCGCCATGGGCGCTTCCTTGCAGCATGTGGTTATGGAGAATGAAGCGTTGTCCCGGCAGGCGATCGCTTTCCTGAAGCAGCGTCAGCTCGGGCGGGCGACCTTCCTCCCGCTGGATGTTATCCGGCCCCGGCAGATTACCGGCAGTGACCGCAGCACAGTTCAAGGTGCCGAAGGATTCGTGGGTATTGGTTCGGAGCTGGTCGGCTATGATGAGAAGTATGGAAGTATTATCGGAAGCCTGCTCGGCAATGTCGTAATCGCTGAGAGTCTGGAGCAGGCGAACCGCATTGCGGCCAAGTGCCAATACCGCTACAGAGTGGTTACGCTTGAAGGCGATGTGGTCAATGCAGGCGGTTCGATGACCGGCGGCAGCCAGCATAAGAAGAATAACAGCCTGCTTAGCCGCAAGCGTCAGCTTGACCAGCTCTCCGGCGAGATTGAAGAAAGCGAGCAGCAGATTACCAAGCTGAAGCAGGGGATCAGCCGCCTGCGCGCCGAACAGGACAAGGGCTCCCAGAAGCTGGAGCAGCTTCGGCATGACGGTGATGAGAAGCGGCTGGAGGAACAGCGCGTATCCGGTGATCTGAAGCAGCTGGAGCAGGAGCTGCGGCATGTGCAGGAGCAGGTCGAGGGCGCAGGCGCAGAGCGCAGCGGCTTCGAGCAGGAGGTACGCGGACTGGACGAGGCCCGCAAGCAGGCCGAAGCTGAGCTGGCCCGGCTGGAGAAGGAAGAGCAGGAGGCGCATGCGGCGATCCGCAGTGCCGAATCGGACCGCAAGGCGAATGAATCGGCTAAGGAAGAGCTGCAGGGCAAGCTGACCGGGATGAAGGTTACGGAGGGCAAGCTGGATCAGGAGATCTTCTCGCTGGAGGAGCAGCTGCGGCGGATGAGGCAGGACGCCGGCTCCCAGGAGAAGGAGCTGCGCCAGAGCCGCAGTCTGCTTATGACCATCGAGCAGGATCTGGAAGAGAATGCACGGGAGACCGTGAAGCAGAAGGAAGAGGTCAACAGTCTGCGGCTGAGCAAGGAAGATACGTCAGCGAGGCTTGACCTGGCCCGTGCCGACCGTGCGGCGATCTCGCGTAAGCTGGAGCTGGCCGAAGGCGAGACCAAAGACCAGCGTCAGGCGCTCCGGGCGGTCGAAGACAAGCTCCGTTCCACGGAGGTTGCCGTTGGCCGGCTCGATGTGGAGCTGGACAATATCCTCCGCAAGCTGAGCGATGACTACGAGCTGAGCTACGAGCTGGCGAAGCAGCGTTACCCGGTGCCGGAGGATGTGCCTGCGGCACAGCTGGAGGTGCAGCGTCTGAAGCGCAGCATCTCCGGTCTGGGCGAGGTCAACCTGGGCGCGATTGAAGAGTATCAGCGGGTGCATGAACGGTATACTTTTCTCAGCGGGCAAAAGGATGATCTGGTGGAAGCCAAAACAACGCTGTATCATGTCATCCATGAGATGGAAGAGGAGATGTCGAAGCGCTTCAAGCAGACCTTCGATGCCATCCGCCGCGAGTTCGGCACGGTGTTCACGAAGCTGTTCGGCGGCGGCCGGGCAGATCTGCAGCTGCTGGACCCTGAGCATATGCTCGATACAGGGATTGATATCGTTGCCCAGCCGCCGGGCAAGAAGCTGCAGAACCTCCAGCTTCTCTCCGGCGGAGAACGCGCCTTGACCGCGATGGCTCTGCTGTTCGCTATTCTGCAGGTCAAGCCGGTGCCGTTCTGCGTGCTGGATGAGGTGGAAGCGGCGCTGGATGAAGCCAACGTGGTACGCTTCGCCCAGTATCTGCGTGAGTTCTCGGAGCAGACGCAGTTCATCGTAGTGACCCACCGCAAGGGAACGATGGAGGAAGCCGATGTGCTCTATGGCGTGACGATGGAGGAAGGCGGCGTATCCAAGCTCGTATCGGTGCGGCTGGAGGATGAAGAGGCTGAGATAGCTTAACGATATAGATTGAACAAAAAATTTAAGTTAAAGGAAAAGTGGCTGAGGGGAATTTTGGAACTGTAGGAGCGGTAGCGACCGCCTAAAAGCTTTCCGTAGGAAAGCTAGCATCGGAAGCATCAGCAGTCTGCGGATTTCAACCGTAAAAAACGGTATAAAATCATGAAATCTGTAGACAACAGCGGCCGGAAGTCCAAAACTTCTCTGGAGTCACGGCTAATCCCAAAACATAAAAAAATAGTTCGATTTATATAGATGCAGGATTCATGAAGTGATCCCTATAACCCTTTAGGAGGAAGCATAAGCATATGAGTTTTTTCAAAAAACTGAAAGACAGCATCTCCGGCAAAACGGAAAGCGTAACGAAACAGTTCCGCGACGGTCTGGAGAAAACACGCAAGGGCTTCGTTGAGAAGGTCTCTGATCTGATTATCCGCCGCAAAAAGATAGATGAAGAGTTCTACGAAGAGCTGGAAGAAATTCTGATCGGCGCTGATGTGGGCGTGAATACGGTCATGAATCTGGTGGAGGAGCTGCGCGCCGAAGTGAAGCAGAAGCGGATCGAGGATGCGGCAGAGCTTCAGCCGATTCTCTCCCGCAAGCTGATGGAGCTGCTTCGCGGCGATGACGACAACAGTCTGAACGAGAATCCAGACGGCATTACCGTGATCCTGTTCGTTGGTGTTAACGGAGTCGGGAAGACGACGACCATCGGCAAGCTGGCGCACCGCTACAAGCAGGAAGGCAAGAAGGTTCTGCTGGCGGCAGGCGACACCTTCCGTGCCGGAGCTATTGAACAGCTTGAGGTGTGGGGCAAGCGTGCCGGAGTTGATGTTATTAAGCAGCAGTCGGGCTCGGACCCGGCAGCGGTGATGTTCGATGCGGTTCAGGCTGCCAAGCAGCGCAGTGTGGATGTACTGATCTGCGATACGGCAGGCCGGCTGCAGAACAAGAGCAATCTGATGGAAGAGCTGAACAAGATCTTCCGTGTCATCCAGCGCGAGATTCCAAGCGCCCCGCATGAGGTGCTGATGGTGCTGGATGCGACCACCGGGCAGAATGCGCTGACTCAAGCCAAGCTGTTCGGCGAGAAGAGCGGTGTGACTGGTCTCGTACTGACGAAGCTCGACGGTACGGCGAAGGGCGGTATCGTGGTAGCGATCCGCCAGGAAATGAACCTGCCGGTGAAGCTGGTCGGTCTCGGCGAGAAAATGGAAGATCTCCAGCCGTTCGACTCCGACCAGTTCGTGCACGCCCTATTCGCAGGCATGATCTCGGAAGAAGCGAATCCGGAAGAATAACTGCTCATGCTTGTATTTGAAGCAGTGAAGGCAGAGTTGACCAGATAACCAGTGAGGCCCAATAACGGCTATTGCAGCCTCCCTAAGGAATGGTTCATTCCCGGGGAGGTTTTTTGTAGTTCTCCAGTTCATCAATATATTAAAAATACATTATATGAAAAATTCATAATAGTAATGCTTGTCAGCACTCCGGCATACAATTGGATGTGGAATAAATGCAACGCGCCCCCAAAAGCAAGTTTAAGAGAAAGGAAGCGATTTCAAACCGTAGTATGGTTCAGAAACTCCATTTTGCTGTTATATATATTGACATGGATAATATTATTTACGTATTATGAAGGTAGTAAATCATATTTTTGTGGTGAATTTTTATATTTTGAACTTATTTGTTAAGAAACATAACACATTATACTGATCCGAGAGGAGTCGGGCTCATGTCCAAACTAGATCCTTTGCCCGGTCTGTCACCGTATCCGCTGCAGCATTTCTATGATGAGATGTATGCGGATGAACGGAACGTCCGGCCTCATTACAAGCATGTGAACCGCATGTTTTCCGGGATGAGCCCCGAAGAGCTGCAAGACAAGCAGAAGCTGATGCAGCGTCGGATGATGGAAGAAGGTATTACTTTTACGCTGTATAACCCGGCACAGGATCAGCCTATGGAGCGGACGATTCCGTTTGACATGATTCCGCGCATTATCCCCAAGGGGGAATGGGAACGGCTGGAGGCGGGCATCGTGCAGCGTATTACGGCACTGAATCTGTTCATTCATGATATTTACCATGAGCAATACATCGTGAAGGACGGCATAGTGCCGCGGCGGATGATTATTTCGAACTGTTATTTCCGGCCGGAAATGTCCGGCCTCCGCGTGCCCGGCGGTGCGTACATCACCACTTCCGGAATCGATCTGATCCGGCACCATGACGGCGAGTATTATGTGCTTGAGGATAATCTGCGTACACCCTCTGGCTTCTCGTATCTGTTCAAAGGCAGATCACTCATGAACCAGTTGTTTCCTGAGTTGTCGTTTGCCAGCTCCATCCGCGATGTGGATCACAGCCTGAACCGTTTCCTCTCCGTGCTGCGCAGCCTGTCCCCGTCCCGGACCAAAGACCCGGTCATTGCTCTACTGACACCGGGGGAATACAATTCGGCTTATTATGAACATGCTTTTCTGGCACAGCAGATGGGGATCCATCTCGTTGAGGGCCGCGACCTGGTCGCGCAGGATCACAAAATCTACCTGAAGGTAATGAACGGGCTGCGCAAGGTCGATGTGCTGTACCGCCGGCTGGATGATGATTTCATTGATCCGCTTGCTTTTCAGCCCAGTTCGCTGCTTGGGGTTGCAGGTCTGATGAATGCCTACCGGGCAGGAAATATCGCGATTGCCAATGCGCCGGGAACCGGGGTAGCCGATGACAAGGCCATGTATGTGTATGTGCCGGATATGATCCGCTATTATCTCAATGAAGAGCCGATCTTGGGCAATGTGCCGACCTATCTGCTGTCACGGCCGCAAGAGCGCCAGTATGTGCTGGATCATCTGTCTGAAATGGTCGTGAAGGAGACATCTCTCTCCGGGGGCTACGGCATGCTTATTGGAAGTGAGGCGACGAAGGAGGAGCTCATAGACTTCCGGCTCAAAATACTGGCAGAACCCGAGCGTTATATCGCCCAGCCGATTATGTCGCTGTCCCGTGCGCCGGTCTTGTCAGAAGGCAACATGGCTCCGCGGCATATCGATCTGAGAGCATTTGTACTGATGGGGGCTGACCGCAAGCCGCATGTCATTCCAGGGGGCCTGACCCGGGTGGCGATGCGTGAAGGCTCGCTGGTCGTGAACTCCTCCCAAGGCGGCGGAGTGAAGGATACCTGGGTAATGGCCTAGAGACTTTTCTAAGGTAAAGGGGTGGCTAGAATGCTGAATCGCAATGCGGAGGCTCTATTCTGGATCGGCCGGTATATTGAACGGGCTGAGAATCACGCCCGGCTGATCGATGTACATTATCATATCCAGCAGGAAGAGGATTTCCAGGAAGAGGGCCACAAGTGGTCGCGCCTGATTGACGCGCTTGGGGTGCGAGGCGAATATCTGCGGCAGTTTGAGAGCTTCAGCGAGCAGGATGTATTGTCCTTCATCACGCTGGATCTGGGGAATACCAACTCCCTGTTCTCCTGTGTGCATCAGGCTAGGAACAATCTGCGCACCCTGCGCCAGCATCTGCCGAGTGAGCTGTGGGATATTGTCAACGGCTTCAACCTGTGGCTGGGGGAGCAGTCAGTAGCGGATATCATGCGCGGTCCCCATCAATTCTATCAGCAAGTTAAGGAACGGGCGGCGATGTTCCTCGGTGCGGAGCAATCGGTGATGCTGCGGGGCAATGAATGGCATTTCATTGAGAGCGGCCGGTTCTTGGAGCGGGCAGAGAATACGACACGTATCCTGCAGACCGTCACGGTATCCTGCAAGTCGAAGGATATCAGCTCCATCTATACCCAGCTTCAGGCCGTGCTGAAATCGGTAAGCGGCTATCAGTCCTTCCGCCGGTATTATGCCGATGATATGTCGCCGGAGTGCATTCTGGAATTCCTGATTGTGAACCCGTTCTTTCCCCGTTCGATCCGTTTCTCGTTCCACAAGCTGGAGGAGCATCTGGCCAAGCTGGAGCTGGACACTACAGAGAAAGGCTCGGGGCATGAGAAGGTGATCCGGCAGGCGGGCAAGATCAAAGCGGAGCTGGATTATATGGAGAAGGATGAGATGTCCGGGGACCTGGCCTTGGATGTGCTGGAGTCACTGATGATATCCTGTCAGAGGCTCGGCAGAACGATGGACGGTGCTTTTTTTCGCCGTGAAGGAGTCTCGGTATGAAAATACAAATCAATCACACAACCACCTACAGCTACCCCGAGCCGGTGACGGACAGTGTCAATGAGATCAGGCTGACGCCGCGCACGAACTACCGGCAATCCTGCTATCACCATGAGGTGGAGGTGCATCCGGCGGCCAATCTGCTGACCTATGAGGATTTCTTCGGCAACCGGGTCCATGCCTATTCGGTGAATAAGCCGCATACGGAAATGGTGATCCACACCAAAGCTACCGTGGTCACGCTCGACAAGGCGCAAGGCACGGATCTGCCGCATATCCCGCTGGAGGAGCAGGTGAAGCTGCTGAATGACGAGAAGTTTCAGAACCGCTATATAGAGTTTATTCTGCCTACCCGGTACACCGAGGTGACGCCGGAGCTGGTGGAATTCGCGTCGCAGCATCCTTTTGAGGAAGCAGAAGATATGTATGAATGGATTAAGAAGCTGTCGTCCACGATCTATGAGCAGTTTACGTACGATCCTGAGGCGACTAGCGTCAATACTACGGTAAAAAGAGCACTGATGCTCAAGCGCGGAGTCTGCCAGGACTATGCGCATCTGATGATTGCGGTCTGCCGCAGTGTCGGCTTGCCCTCACGTTATGTGAGCGGGTACCATTTTGTCGGAGACCTGCAGGGGGGCAATGCCAACTTCGAACAGGCCTCACATGCCTGGGTGGAGACGCATATTCCGGGTACGGGCTGGCTGGGCTTCGATCCGACCAATAATGTTGAAGTGAACTGGCGGTATATCAAGCTTGGGCATGGACGGGATTATAAGGATATTGTTCCGGTCAAAGGCGTATACCGTGGAGGAGCGGGCAAACTTACCGTCAAGGTGGATGTACGGCAGCTGGAGAATTAAATACGTTAGAGGAGAGACCCCGCAGATGTGGGGTCTTTGCTGTTGCTGGTAAGCTGCACTTTGGGCATAGTTAGCAGATTTGCTGTGCATGTTGCACAAGGTTTGTGCAATTTTTTGCATAACATGATTATAATCAAGCACCAATTGGGTAATCTTGAAACAGAGCCATTACAAGCAGAATGGTATCCGCGGAAGGAGAGTGTACATATGAGCCCAAATATAGCAAAAAAGCAACGTTTTCAGGGGAAAACAGCCATAATTACAGGTGCGGGCTCGGGAATCGGCAGAGCGGCAGCGATCCAGCTGGCACGTGAAGGTGCGAATGTCGCCTTGTTCGATCTGGTGAACGAACGTACCTCTATCCTGGAACAGAAGCTGAACAAGCTGCGCAAGGACTGTGCATTAGCGATTGATGTGGATACTTCGGATGCCGGGCGGATGGAGGAAGCGGTGCGCAGAACCGTGGAGCATTTCGGAGGTCTGGATATTGTGTTCGCCAATGCAGGTATTAACGGAGTAGTAGGGCCGATTGAGGAGCTGAGCGTAACTGATTGGGAGAAGACCCTGTCGGTCAACCTCACAGGCACCTTTCTAACGCTGAAATACAGCATTCCCCATCTGAAGGCGAAGGGCAAGGGCAGCATTATTATTACCAGCTCGATCAACGGCAACAGCAGATTTACCAGCTTCGGCTGGTCACCATATAGTACCACTAAGGCCGGTCAGGTCGCTTTTGCCAAGATGGCTGCACTGGAGCTGGCTAAGTTCAAAATCCGTGTTAATGTCATTTGTCCGGGAGCGATTGCCACGAATATCGACGAGAGCACAGAGTGGAACGATGATGTGGAGTCGATTGTTATTCCAATTGAATTCCCTGAAGGAGCACAGCCGCTGGCAGACGGACCTGGCAAACCGGAGAATGTCGCCGATCTGGTTGCCTTCCTGGCCTCGGATGAATCCATTCATATTACCGGCTCGCAGATTGTGATTGACGGTGCGGAGTCGTTGCTGTCTTAGGCTTCGTCTGCATTATAAGAACTGATAAATAGCGATCCTTCGGGATCCAGAGACACTGCCATGAGTGGCGGTGTTTTTCTTTTGCAGCAAACAATCTAATTAGATGGTTGTAAAATAACAAACGAAATGATAATATGTCTATATAAAAGTAAACAAAGGGTGTGATGATCCAGTTGACAGAAGAGAATGGGGCGGTGCGGATATCGGAGAAATTCTGGAATGCGTCCATTGCAGAATTGAAGCAGGGCTATAGTGTGGAGACGGAAGAGCGGACGGAAAAGTACCATTGTCTGGTCTGCGGTGTTGCCTTCGAGAAGGGCTTGATCTATCAGGATGGCGGGCAGTATTACGAAGCGGAGAAGTTCGCCGCTCTGCATGTGGACAGGGTTCATCGCGGGATGTTCAACTGGCTGCTGACGCTGGACAAGAAGCTGAGCGGGTTAACCGAATTGCAAAAGGGGCTGCTGCAGGCCTTCCGCCAAAGTCTTAGCGATGCAGAAGCAGCCAAGGAGCTGGGAATCGGCAGCACCTCCACGGTGCGTAACCACCGGTTCACGCTTCGCGAGAAGGTGAAGCAGGCCAAGCTGTTTCTGGCGGTTATGGAGCTGGCTGAGGAGAAGCCGGGAGCTTCGTCTCCTTTTGTGAGTATTCCGCGTACGGCTGTGATGGTTGATGAACGGTTCGCGATTACCGAGCAGGAGAACGCCGATATTCTGGGCACCTATTTCAAACAAGGGCCGGACGGCCCGTTGTCAGAGTTCCCTAAGCGGCAGAAGCGGAAGGCGGCTATTCTGCGCCATTTGCTGCAGCGTTTTGAGACAGGACGCAGGTACAGTGAGAAGGAAATTAATGCGGTGCTCGAAGCGGCTTACCCCGATTACGTGACGCTCCGGCGGTATCTGATCGATTACGGGCTGCTGGATCGTGAAGAAGACGGAAGCAGCTACTGGGTGAACTTATAACGGAGAGAAGAAGGGGAGAGAAGAAATGACGGACAAAACCAGACGCAAGGAATTGGGATATAATTATGCGCACTCGCACAGGCCGATGGGGATATACCGGATTGTGAATACCGGCAACGACAAAATGTATGTGGGCAGCAGTCTGAATCTGGACGGGGTCTGGAATAAGCATAAGTTCATGCTGGATATCAAAGGCCATGACAATAAGGCGCTGCAGGAAGACTGGAATGAACGCGGTGAAGCCGGCTTCCGCTTCGAGGTGCTGGAGCAGATTAAGCCTGAGGAGGATTTCGTGGCGGATGTGCTGGAGCTGAAGAAGTACCGCAAGATGCTGCCGGACATGGAGAGTAAGTGGCTGGAGCAGTTGTCTCCTTACGGGGAGCGCGGCTATCATAAGCAGAAATAAACGGTAGCTGTAGCAGGGCAGCGGAAGGAATTTCATCAGCGGCTGTGGTAAAATGAGGGCAAAGCTGTGGCGGCAGATCAGCCGGATGTAATGAAGAAGAGATCCTCAGTTGCTGATGAAAGGTGCGGTGTATATGGCTATATTATCTTGGCTTGCAGAACAGAGAATTCAGGAAGCGATGCGCAGCGGAGAGTTCTCCAATCTGCCGGGGCACGGTAAGCCGCTTGCGCTGGAGGATCTCTCCGGCGTACCGGAGGAATTGCGGATGTCCTACAAGATTATGAAGAACGCCGGGCTGTTGCCGGAGGAAATGACGTTGCGGGCAGAGTGTGTAACACTCGAAGAGCTGCTGGTGGCTTGCCACCGCAGCGGCAACAGCACTGCCGGGGAACGCAAGGAGCTGGAGGGCAAGCTCTCGCTGAAGCGGCTGCGTCTTCAGATGCTTATGCAGGAACGGGGTCTTGAAGGCAATGCTGCATATGCGGATTACGGGGACGCGATCGGGCAGCGGCTGGCCGGGGTGGAACGGGATGGTGGTGAGTAGTTAGTGATATGGCAGGGCGACTGGGCGGATGGAAGATAGAAGAATTGTGACAAGTGATATGAGATCTCCGGTTCATGGAACCGGAGTCTTTTTGTATGAAGATGCAGCAACGAACCGCTTGATATCTGGAATGAATTCGCCGATGATAGGGAGATGGAGCTTTAACTTAACTTTTAGCAGATGATGGAGAGATGAAATGAAGCAGCTTCCAATTATGCAGGTGCTCCCTGACCTGAAGAGAATTCTGATAGGCCGTGCAGCGGCGGTTCTGATTGCTGAGCCTGGAGCGGGGAAGACAACGGCGGTGCCGCCTGCTTTTTTGGAGGAGCCTTGGCTGGCCGGTAAAACTATTCTGATGCTGGAGCCCAGACGCCTCGCAGCCCGTTCGGCCGCAGCTTATATGGCTGCATGTCTGGGAGAGAGTGTGGGACAGACTGTAGGCTACCGTATGCGGATGGATACCCGGGTGGGGCGGAATACACGCATTGTTGTAGTGACGGAAGGCGTGCTGACGAGAATGCTCCAGAGCGATCCTTCGCTTGGGGATGTGGGGCTTGTGATCTTCGATGAGTTCCATGAGCGTAGTCTGCATGCGGATCTTGGACTGGCACTGGCGCTTGAAGCGCAGAGTGTGCTGCGAGAGGATCTGCGCATTCTGGTGATGTCGGCGACTCTGGACGGAGACCGCGTAGCTTCTCTGCTGGGGGAAGCGCCAGTCCTGCAATGCCCGGGCCGCACCTATCCTGTGGATACGATCTATATGCCTGAGGCAAGTAATGCTACTCCTGAGAAGTCTGCAGCTGCCGCTGTCCGCCGGGTGCTCGCTGAGCAGCCTGGGGATGTGCTTGTTTTTCTGCCCGGAGAGCGGGAGATCCGCCGGACGGAGCAGGAGCTGGCGTCAGGAAGCCTGCCGCCGGGAACGGTGCTGCGGCCGCTCTATGGCCAGTTGCCGCAGCACCAGCAGGATGCGGCAGTGGCTCCTGCGGTCGAAGGCGAGCGGAAGGTTGTGCTGGCAACCTCCATTGCCGAGACGAGTCTGACAATAGAAGGGGTACGCACCGTGATTGACACGGGGCTTCGCCGGACGCAGGTATTCTCTGCGCGTACCGGCATGCCGCGCTTAACGACGGTGCCGGTCTCGAAAGCATCGGCCGACCAGCGGCGCGGCCGGGCAGGCCGCACAGCGCCGGGCGTCTGCTACAGGCTGTGGAGCCGGGAGGCGCATGATCATCTGCCGGACGATAGCGTCCCTGAGATCATGGAGACCGACCTGGCGCAGCTCGCCCTGGAGCTGGCGCTCTGGGGCGTGCCGGAGCCGGGAGCGCTCGCCTGGCTGGACGCGCCGCCTGCCGCGCCTTACGCGCAAGCCACGGCGCTGCTACGCCAGCTCGGCGCGCTGGACGCCGGCGGCGCCATTACGCCGCACGGCCGCAGCATGGCCGTGCTTGGCGCGCACCCGCGCATCGCGCATATGCTGCTGCGCGCGGCAGACCTTGCAGCTGCGCCGCTCGCCGCCAAGCTCGCTGCGCTGCTGCAAGAGCGGGACCTCTTCAAGGGTCCCGCGGCTCTAGATAGCGACCTCACGCTGCGCGTGGAGGCGCTGCTCAGGTTCGAGCGCTCCGCCAGCAGCGGCGGAGCGGACCCGGCGGCCTTGCGCGCGGTGCAGCGCGAGAGCCGCAGCTTCCTGGCGCAGCTGCAGGCAGCGCCGGGCGAAGGGCCCGGCGACATCAGCCGCAGCGGCCTGCTGCTGTCGTTCGCCTATCCCGACCGCATCGGGCAGGGACGCGGCAATGGCGCGTTCCTGCTCTCCGGCGGCCGGGGGGCGGCGATGCGCGAGGGGCAGCCGCTGGCGCGCTCGCCTTACATCGTGGCACCCGGCGTGGATGACCGTGCCGGGCAGAGCCGGATTATGCTTGCCGCAGCGCTCTCCGAGCAGGACCTGCTGAAGCATCATGTGGACAGCCTTCTGGAGGAGCGCGAAGTCTACTGGGACAGTGAGAGCGGAAGCGTCAAGGCGCGAAGAGTGACCCGGCTGGGGGCGCTCATTCTGAAGCAAACGACCCATGAGCGGGCTACTTCCGAGGAGACAGAGAGCGTACTGCTGAAGGTGATCGCGGCGGAAGGGCTACAGCTGCTGCCTTGGGAGAAGGGAACCCTCCAGCTGCGGCAGCGGATGGAATTCGTGCACTCGCTGCGGGCCGACTGGCCCGATATGTCGGATGAGGCGTTGACGGATACATTGGAGGAATGGCTGGCACCTTTTATACAAGGGATGCGGAATCTCCGTGATCTGCAGCGGGTGAAGCTGACGCAGGCGCTGGAGGGGATGCTGGACTGGAACAGCCGCCAATTGCTGAACAAAGAGGCGCCGACGCATATTACGGTACCGAGCGGTTCGCGGGTTCCCTTGGATTACAGCAATCCGGGAGCGCCGGTACTGGCAGTCAGGCTGCAGGAGATGTTCGGGCAGACGGATACGCCGAGGATCGGCGGAGGGAAGGTCCCGGTACTGCTGCACCTGCTGTCTCCGGCGAGAAGGCCGATGCAGATTACCTCAGATCTGGCCAGCTTCTGGCAGAACACCTATTTCGACGTGAAAAAAGATCTGAAAGGACGTTACCCCAAGCACTACTGGCCTGATAATCCGCTGGAGGCAGTACCGACTAGCCGTACCCGTCCTTCCAAATAGAATCAGAGGGTAATCAGGTATTAGTGCAGCTGATGAAGCATTTCCTGTTTGGGCTCTGCGTGAACGGGTAATACAATAGCGAACAACAATTACGAAGGAGGGCTTCAAGTGACAGAGAAAATTATTGGCGTATTCGATACGGAACAAGAAGCAACCAGAGCAATTGAAAGTTTGCAGAGTCAAGGGTTCACGAACGATGAGATTTCAGTAATAACGAAGGATCGAGATGACCTGAAACACATCTCCGAAGATACAGGAACAATGGCGCCGGAAGGCGTTGCTACAGGTGCAGCCACCGGCGGCGTAGTAGGCGGAATTACCGGACTGCTGGCCGGAATCGGTGCGCTGGCCATTCCGGGAATTGGTCCAATCCTTGCCGCAGGCCCAATCGCAGCTACGTTAACAGGGGCTGCCATCGGAGTAGGAGCAGGCGGTCTAGTGGGCGGATTAATCGGACTCGGCATTCCAGAGGATGAGGCCAGAGATTACGAAGGCTACATCGACAGCGGCAAAATTCTCGTCCTGGTCGATGACAACGGCCGCGGAAGAGATATCCATACCGTGTTCCGGGGGAACCGTTCACTCAACTCGGGCCGGTACGACAGCCTGTACCCGGAGGATACGCTGGCAGACCGCGGGGCAACGAACCCGGAGCTGGTCGCTAGGGACACAACGGTTGGCAACACCTTGGGTAACAGAGGCGCGATGAATGCAGACCGTGACCCGGATCTCTACAACCGTGACAAAATCTAACCCTACAGCGGGACACTCCCCGCTAATATAGCACCCTCTAAGAGCTGCCTGCGGGACAACCCCCAGGCAGTTCTTTTTGCGGCTTGCATCGCATTCCTTCATTATAATGTGACATAAGGGAAAGGACACATACAGCCGCTTATTATATAAATTCAACATATGAAAAATTCACAAAAAACCGCAAATTCCATACCGCAAACCACCAACCACCCAACCTGCTCAGATCCTGCATAGATCTACATAGAGCCATAAGGCGGGACAGGGGACAAGCCTGGAGGCTACGAGTCATTACAGTAGGGGAATAGTTGGATTTTCAACACTTATTAATGAGCTTTTCGCGTATCTACAGCAACAATTGGAAAAAGAGCACTTAAAAAACCACAATACCCCAACTTGAAGGCAAACGAGTAAAATTAACGGTCTTTTTTCCGCTTGCTGCCGTGCAATCCTCGAAGTTTGATGAAATAAGATACGTTTTTCCACTAAAAACAATATTTCATCATATGAAAAATTCACAATTGGAGCCCGAAAATCAACAACCACACTCGTCCACGACATCTAAACCCCATACCAACCACTTACCTATCTACTTCAAAAACAGAAAAAGTGAAGATTACCCATTCTCGACAAATAGCTCGATAAATAGGCAACTCTCTAAATGACTATTTGTAGCATTTTTCTGTATTGTAGCATTTCCCTGCTCGACGACAGTACTGCCCCGGCATCCTCCCTAATTTTAAATAACTTGTTGTGAAAGCTGGGAAATAGAGTTTATACTAGAGTAATAGTGGGAATTGCCAAGCGGCAACAGTTTTTCCTGCTATACGATTTCAAACAAAAAACACCCCGGGAGGTGTCTTATGGCGTTTATGATTGCCCAGCGGGCGTTTATAAAGGTATACCTGATTACTATGGTGGAGCAGCACAAAGGGTATGGTTATCAGATGCTAGAGGATTTGCGCAGAGATTTCAAAGCTCATGGCTATTCGCCTCCCCAAAGTGAAATTTACCGCGCCCTGCATGAGCTAGTGCAGCAAGGGATACTGTACCGCACCAAGCAGCTCAAGGGGAGCGACCCGAAGGTCGATTTTCAGGAGATTGTCTTGTATCATTTCACTTCGGATGGGGAGGAGAAGGCCAAGCTGTATAAGAAGCAGGTGAAGGCTGACCTTGACCGTTGTCTTGGAATCCTTAATAAAGCGGTAGCAGACAACTTTTGATGGCAGATCCACGAGCTGGCGGGCTCATGTATATCGATCAGGCCACGATCCGGCGGACTCATCAATATCAGTCTATCCACGAGCCTTATAAGCTGTGAACTGGCCGATCAGGAATCCTCATCTTCAGAATCCTGGTCCGGCGGGGTCACCGGTGAGCTTGCGCTGCCATAATTCTCCACGGCTTCCCAGGTACCGGCGTCATCGAATCTTCCGCTATTCTGCTGACGTCCTTCGCCTGCACCGGCTGGCGGCGGGGTCATGACCTCTCCTTCCACAGGACGTGCGCCGGTGTCGCGGCTGGTTAGGGCATGTTCCACGGTATAGCGGGTGTAGGGGATGGCTTCAAGCCGTTCATAAGGAATCTCTTGCTTGCTGGCTTCGCAGATGCCGTACGTTCCGTCATCCATCCGCGCAAGAGCAGCCTCGACCTCCGTTAATTCTTCGGATAGCGAGGTATTAATGGACAGGTCGCGGCTTCGTTCAAACGTCTCTGTTCCTGTATCGGCAGGATGGTTATCGACAGAAGAGAGCTCGCCCGTAGAGAGAATAAGGGAATCACCAAGCAGGCTGTCTTCAGCTCCATTGCCGGAGAAATGCTGCTCCAGCTCTGCCTTGCGCTCCTTAAGGGCTGCCCGGAGTGTATTCAATTGGTCTTTGGTTAAGTGGCTCATGTGTTATAGGGCAATCAGCGGACATCTCTATGCTGAATTGTAACTTTAGTGATATTTTCAGGCTGCTTTCACCCTGTTATAATAATTACTGCCGGATGAAAGCAGCATACACTTGGAGGTTATGAAATGGACGAACATATGAAACGGCGGCTGGATAAGCAGAGAAAGCTGTTCAGCCAGCTCGGTATTACCCTTGATGCACTTACAATTCATGAAAAGGAATTCAGTATGAAGCTTCGCGGCTATGATGCCGAAGAGGTGGATACGTTCCTGGACAGCGTTATTAAGGATTATGAACGGTTCTATGCCACCATAGCGGATCTGATGGATAAGTGGCAGGAGCAGCAGATTGAGATGAAAGAGCTGAAGGCAGAGGTGAAGACCGCAGCCACTCCGGCCCCTGTGCCGATTATTAAGGGGATCGATCCGCAGGATCTTGAGGATATCATCATCAAGCTGGAAGCCAATGTGCGTCAGCTCAAGGACAGATTGCCTGTGCCCCGCACGGAGGGGTATTTGTAAGCCCTGTGCAGCCACAACGTGAGAATAAACAATATGCAGCATAAGTATAACTCTGGACGGGGGTTGGACCATTGCCGGAGAAGCATGCTTGGAACTTGAAGATCCGCGGCAAAATCGCACTTGGATATGTCATGATACTATTAATGTTAGGCCTATTTCTGATTATAGTCTCCGGCCGGATTAACAGCTTGGAGAAAGAAACCGTGTTCTTGAGCGATCATGATATAGAAGTTCATGAACTTACATATCAAATTGAGAAAAATGTACTCGATATGGAGACCGGACAGCGGGGATACGTCCTAACCGATGATGAGTCTTACCTGGTGCCGTATAATGACGGGCTGGTACAGTGGAGGATTAATGCAGCTAAGCTGAATAATCTCATTGCCGATAACCCGAATCAGGTGCGGAATCTGGACACGGTTACGGATAATATCGAGAAGTGGGTCGATGTCGCCGGGCAGCATGTGGTTGAGCTGAAGAAGAATGGCAATACGGAGGCGGTCAACGCTTTTTTTCGCAACGATACGGGGAAAAATCTCGTCGACACGATCCGCTCCCAATCCGATTACTTCCGTGACATCGAACGAACGCTCACGAACGACCGGATCAGCAACCTGAAGGACAGTAATCATAAGCTGCTGATCACCATGTACATATTGTGGGGATTGGTGGTCGTACTTGCGCTGCTCATCACTTATCTGCTCTCGGCCAGCATTGTGAATCCTCTGCACAGCGTCATACAGGCCATCAACAGCATTGCCTCAGGCGGTAACCGCTCAGAGCGCATTAAGGTGAAGACACTTGATGAAATCTATGACCTCAGCGAAGCGACGAACGGACTGCTGGATAACGTGCAGCGGGAGCAGTGGATGAGCGAACAGCTCACCTCGATGTCGATTGCCCTGCAAGAGACCATTGATATGCCTTCACTGTGCAGAATTTTTGTCAGCCGGTTGTCGGTTATGCTGGAAATGCAGTATGCCACTATATATGTCGTGAATAATGATGAACTGTTCGAGCGCATCTATTCCTATGCAGGCGCAGAGAATAAGGAAGAGCGCATCGGGCCGCAGGTTATTCAGCCTGGAGTAGGCCTGGCAGGTCAATGTGCGCTGGATCAGCGGATGAATGTGATCGAGCAATTGCCTGATGACTATATCTACATCAACTCTGCTCTGGGCAGAACGGCACCCAGATTCGCTGTGATCGCTCCGATTATTTTTGAGAACAAGACCGTTGCCGTACTGGAGATCGCTGCGCTGACCCATTGGGCACCGTATCATTTCGAGCTGCTGAAGGAATTGCTGGACATGATGGGTGTTACCGTGAATTCGGTGAAGACCCGGATGGAGATCCAGAGGCTTCTGCATGAATCGCAGGTGATGAACGAAGAGCTTCAGGTTCAATCGGAGGAGCTTCAGACGCAATCTGAGGAGATGCAGATGCAGACGGAGGAGCTTCAGAGTCAGACCAGCGAGCTGCTCACCGTGAACAAGGAGCTTGAGAATCAGAAATATGTAGCCGAGAATGCAGCGATCGAGCTGGAGCGGTACAATGAACAGCTGGAGCAGAGCTCGCGTTACAAGTCTGAGTTCCTGGCCAATATGTCGCATGAGCTGCGTACGCCGCTGAACAGTATGCTGATTCTCTCACAGCTCCTGACGGAGAACCGCAATCATACCTTAAATGAGGAAGAACTGGGCTATGCCTCGGTCATCTACAATTCAGGCAGTGATCTGCTCAATATGATTAACGATATTCTGGATCTCTCCAAGGTGGAAGCCGGCAAAATGCTGGTGGAAATGGATGCCGTTAATCTCACCGAGCTACCATCGCTGCTGCAGGGTTATTTCGGCAAGCTTGCAGAAGCGCAGAATGTGGAGTTTAACGTGACTCTGAACCCGGAGGTTCCAGATCTGTTCTTCACCGATGAGATGCGGCTGCATCAGATTCTGCGGAATCTGCTGTCCAATGCCTTCAAATTCACTGAACAGGGCACGGTTACCGTAGAGATTACCAAGCTGGCGGCGTATTCGGATCAGCGTTACATAACACAGGGGCCGGTGCTGGCCTTTGCTGTACAGGATACCGGGATCGGCATCTCCGCGGAGAATCGTGACCTGATCTTCGAGGCCTTCCGCCAGGTGGACGGAACGACAGCCCGCAAATTCGGGGGAACTGGTCTGGGCTTATCCATCTCCCAGCAATTGGCTCAGCTACTTGGCGGACATATCAGCCTGGAGAGCGATGAGGGCAAGGGCAGTACATTCACCTTGTATCTCCCTTGCCGTGAACTGGACAGTGAAGAAGAACCGTTCCATCCGGCGGAGCTGGCTCAGACTGCAGCCGGGGCGGAGCACTCACAGACCGTCCATCTTGAAGGTCAGCCGGGCATTAGCCAGGACTCCCTGTTCGAGAAGGAATATGCCAAGCTGCAAGGCAGAACTGTGCTGATTGTAGATGATGATATGCGCAATATTTATGCCCTCCAGAAGGGTCTGGAGCCTTACGGAATGATCATCATTACCGCTCAGACAGGGTATGAATGTCTTCAAGTGGTTAGAGAGCAGCCGGAGGTGGATATCGTACTCCTGGATATTATGATGCCGGTTCTGGATGGCTACGACACGCTGTCCATTATCCGTGAGGAGATGCATCTCACCGACCTCCCGATTATAGCGATCTCAGCCAAGACCATGAAGGAAGACCGTGAGCGTTGCCAGGCCGCCGGAGCCACTGATTTCATCAGCAAGCCGGTAATGATGCAGGACGTCATTACACGAATGTGCCGGTACATTTGACTTTTCCAAAAACCCATTGACGGGGATACAAGGTATGCTTTATGATGGGTTCATAAATGATCATTTATATGCAGTGGCGTGTTACCTTAACAGGGCATGAGCCAAGATTCGTACTCATTACTTTGAGTCCAGTCTTGGCTCTTTTTTGTGCAAAAAATCAGGCAATGGGCGGAAAGGAGGGGGAACTTGGCGAGGGACACTGAACAATTTCAGGTGCTGCGGGTGATTGGGAATAATGTCGTGATGGTAGAGGGCGGCAAGAAGAGCAAGGAATATGTAATTATCGGCAAGGGCATCGGGTTTGCGCTTAAGGATACGGGTGTTATTGATTCGGATGATCCCCGGATTGAAAAGTTGTTTCGGCTGGAGGACCGGGAGGAATGGAGTCAGTATCAGATTCTGCTGGAGGATATTGATCCCAAAGTCATGAAGATCACGGATGAGATTATCTCTGATATCGCCCGTGAGTTTTCCGGCAAGTTAAACGACAAGATCTATTTGGCGCTCCCCAGCCATATCCAATTCACCATCTTCCGCTTGCGCAGCGGGATGGACATTGTGAATCCATTCCTGGAGGAGACCCGGATGACGTTCCCCAAGGAATTTGAGATCGCTTCCAAGGCGGCTGAGAAGATCAGCGAAGGCTTTGAAGTGCAGATTCCTGAAGACGAGGTCGGTTTCCTTACTTACCACGTCTATTCTGCGGTCAGCAATGTGCCGGTGGGCCAGCTCGTGAAGGCCTCCAACATTGTCAGCGAGCTGATGGAGATGATCCGCAGTGAGCGCAAGATCCGCTTCGAGCAGGGCAGTATGAATCATGTCCGGCTGATGGTCCACTTGAGATTCTCGATTGAACGGATTCTGAAGGGTTCGCTTATCGACAATCCTTTTGTGAAGCATATTAAGAAGGAATTCAAGGATGAATACAAGCTCGCACACAGGATGGGCACATTCATGCAGGGCAAGCTCAGTGTAGACGTACCCGAAGAAGAAATCTGCTTCCTGGCTATGCATCTGCACCGGCTGTTCCAGACCATAGAGAAGAATAAATAGCAGCGGCAAGGAGTGAGTTTTATGTTTTCGAGATGGAAAGCCAAAAAAGAAGAGAAACCTACTGAGGCGGTAACCCGCCTGGAGATATATGCTCCGGTCAGCGGACAGTCCGTACCGTTAACGGAAGTGCCGGATGAGACCTTTGCTGGTGGGCATATGGGCCAAGGCATCGCCATAGAACCTATAGAGGGACGTTTAACGGCACCTTTTGACGGGAAAATTGCGCATGTGGTCAAAACTAATCACGCTCTAATCCTGGAGCATGCCTCCGGGCTACAGCTGCTGATGCACATTGGAATTGATACGGTCAGCTTGCGGGGAGAGGGCTTCATCAGCCATATTGCCACCGGAGATGAAGTGCAGGCAGGGCAGACGCTGATCGAATTCGATCTGGAGGCGATCCGGGCTGCGGGCTACCGTACCATTACTCCAGTGATAGTAACTAGTAACGGGGAGGAAACCCCGGAGGTGAATTGTCATTACGGCCAGGTTACGGCAGGAACGAGCAGTATTCTTACCACAGCAGCTTCACAGCTATAGAACATACACTTATTAATATGAAACCAGGGGGATGATTTCATTATGTTGGCTTTTCTACAGAAGTTAGGGAAATCTCTGATGCTTCCAGTGGCAACTTTACCGGCGGCAGCCATTCTGCAAGGGTTCGGACTGATTAATTATGAGAAGGATTTCCATCTGGGCAGTACCGTAGGGGGATTCCTTAACCAGTATGTGGCTCCTTTTCTGAATGCGGGTGCGGGTGCAATCTTCGGTAATCTGGCGCTGATTTTTGCAATAGGGGTAGCGATCGGGTTCGCAGGTGATGCGGTTGCCGCGCTGTCAGCCCTGATTGCTTATCAGGTGCTGGACAGTATTCTTAAGGTGCTTCCAGCCCAAATGCCATTCATCGCCGATGATGTGAAGCTGAATATGGGCGTGCTGGGCGGGATTTTTGCCGGAGCCTGGGCTGCTTACCTCTACAAGAAATATCATAATATTAAAATGCCGGACTGGCTTGGCTTCTTCGCAGGCAAACGCTTCGTACCCATTATTACCGCTATCACCACCATGATTCTCGCAGTGCTGTTCGGCATGATCTGGAGCCCGATTCAGGATGTCATCAGTGACTTCGGTACCTGGGTTGTTGGTCTCGGCGGTGCAGGGGCATTTGTATTCGGGACGGCTAACCGTCTGCTGCTTCCGTTCGGCCTGCATCATGTAATCAACGCTATCGCCTGGTTCCAGCTCGGTGATTTCACGAACGCTGCAGGGGATATTGTTCACGGAGATCTGACACGCTTCTTCGCCGGAGATAAGACTGCGGGAATGTTCATGACAGGCTTCTTCCCGATTATGATGTTCGCTATGCCGGGCGCAGCCCTGGCATTCATTCATACAGCCAAACCGTCGAAACGCAAAATGGTCGCGTCCATCTTCATCGGATCGGCGATTGCTTCCTTCCTGACGGGAATCACGGAGCCGCTGGAATTCTCCTTCATGTTCCTCGCACCGCTGCTGTATCTGGTACACGCTTTGCTGACGGGTTTTGCCGGATTCCTAATGTATGTGCTGGATGTGAAGCTCGGGTTCGGATTCTCTGCCGGGCTCATTGATTACCTGCTTAACATGAAGCAGTCCACCAATGCGTGGGTGCTGATTCCAGTCGGGCTTGGCTTCTTCGTCCTCTACTATGTGTTATTCCGGTTCATTATCGTCAAGTTCAACCTCAAAACTCCAGGACGCGAGGATGAGACGGAAGAGGACCTGATTGATCTGTCCAAGAGCGGTACAACAGTGTCGTCCTCTTCTAGAGCCGCTAAGATTCTGGAGAACATCGGCGGTCCTGCGAACATCCGCAGCATCGATGCCTGTATTACCCGCTTGCGTCTTAACGTAAATGATGACAAGGCGGTTAAGGATTCCGCGCTTAAGCAGCTTGGTGCATCGGGAGTTATGCGGCTTGGGCAGGGCGCTGTACAGATTGTGTTCGGACCACAGTCCGAGCAACTCAAGGATGATATCAAGAAACTGATGTAGCTTCAAGAAGGTCAACAGAGCAGAATAGCCTTTCCTGGCAGGCATCCTTTGCGGGGTGTCTGTTTTTTGCTCATTCGTTCGCTTGCTCCCTATCGGCCTACGTTGATCACCTTGCGGACCCAAGTCGGCTCGTTGCCTGCCGCACGTAGCAGGCAATCGGCACAGGCAGCATAAGGCAGCGCCTGGAGCGGATGTATGCGGGCCAATGGGCCAGCCGTATATTTAGAAGAACTCTCTGCGTATTTAAGCACGGACGCCCGTACGACCACCCAGTCCAATCCGCTGCGCATTACGGCTTGTTCAGCAGCTGCCTTATCCTCAATCGCTTTGCGGAAAATGCGGCGCATCAAGCGGACAGCCCAGCGGTTGACGAGTGACAACTCACTTCCGTCACTCAGATTAATCCCGCTCTGCATCACCAGCCGCTGAACTCCGTGATGCTGACAGGCTGCAAGGATATTTGTAATTCCTTCTGACATGACGGTACCGGGCGAGAAGTTGGCCGCCATGACATTTTTGCCTGCCTTAAGATTTACCAGGCCCTTCTTGCCGGCAGTATCCGGGGAGACGTTGCTTGGAGGACCAACACAACTGATGACCGCTTCGCTTCCGGCAAGGGCCCCAATCATGCTGGATTTGTCGAATACATCCCCTTGCCGGATCGTAAGCCCAGTTGCAGGGGAGAGTGCCTCTGGTCTGCGTACCACAGCTATAACCTCATGTCCCGCTGCAAGTGCCTGCTCCATTACTTTTCTTCCCGTTCCTCCAGTGGCTCCGATAATTGCAATTTTCATTATGATATTCTCCTTTTAATGCACAGTCGTGAATTAGTAAGCATGTATGTATAATAATAAGCAGAACAAGAATCGATACAAGTCTTAAAAAGCCTGATTCTGTGCATTAATTCACGACTTCAATGGAATTGTGCAGTAATCTGCAGGAAAGCTGGTGAGGACAGAGTGGTAAAGATCGACCGGAGAATACGCAAGTCCCAGGAAGCCTTAAAAAAGGCTGTTATTGAGCTGATGCTGGAGAAGGATTTTGATCAAATTACAATACAGGACATTGCCGATAGAGCGGATGTCAGCCGCAGAACCCTTTATCTTCACTACACAGACAAATTTGATCTTCTGGACAAGCTCATAGAAGAGCATATCGGCAATATACGAGAAATCTGCGAAACTTCTGACGATGCCGCCGGATATACCGAAATGGGATTGGTGTGGTTTGAATATTTTGAGAAGCATTCGATGTTCTTCTCTGTTCTGCTGGGGAGTAAAGGCAGCGTGTTTTTCCGCGGGCGGTTTCTTGAATTCTTCCTCGGAGAGCTGGAGAAGGATAAGAGCCTGTCTGGTGGAAGCAGCAAGGATTCAGCCAACATCAGTAATGTAGACATCCAGTTTCTGGGATCAGCGATCGTTGGGGTAGTGGAATGGTGGTTCAAGAATGGACAGCCGCTCTCTCCAGACGTAATGGCGCAGCGGATCGGGATGTTGCTGGAGAGAAATCTTGAGGCAAGGTGATACAAATTAGCCCCAGCCTTCGTCTTACTTATAGCTGCAGCGGATAAGGAGGATTTACCTAATGAATATTCCGGAATCAGACCCATACAAATTAATCTTTTATGAGCATTACCCGAGTGTGCGGCGTAAGCTGGCGGCACTGGTGAGGGACGAGAGTGCTGCTGATGATCTGGCACAGGAGGTTTTTATCAGACTCTACCGGAATCCGCCGGATGATCCGGCGGCTCTGGGGGCGTGGCTGCATAGAGTGCTTACACGGATCGGATATGATTATCTGAATCAGCGGGTGAGAGAGCGTCGTCTGATCAACAAGCAGGAGCTGTTCTATGATGCAGGGGCTTCAGCTCCTACAGGGGAAGAAGTGGTCCTCAGCAAGCTGGATCAGGAAGATGTGCGGAGCTGGCTGGAGGATCTTCCTCAGCGGGACCGGCAAGCCCTGCTGCTTAAGTATTCGGGCTACAGCTATGCAGAGATCGCCGGGGAGCTGGGCGTAAGGCCGCCCGTGGTCGGAACTCTGTTAAGCCGGGCGACAGCCAAACTGAAACACCATGCGGTGAAATCCATTCCGCAAGAATAATGAGATCCGGGAGGAAAGAAACCATGAATAGAGCAAACGGGCAGGTACAGCCCCAGAGTACAGATGAAGCCTGGGCTAGATTACAGGAGAAGCTGGGAGACGAGCCGGTCAATCCAGTGTGGGCTGCATGGGGCAAGCAAGATCCCCTTCTAGAGGAACAAGCTGCTAAGACTGATAGATCAGATAGAACAGAATTGGCAGCAGAGGAAGCGCTTCCGGCAGCAACGGCGGATAACCTTGCAGCAGCGGCGGATAACCTTGCAGCAGCGGAGCCAGTGCAAAATACAGGGCGGAAGTCACGCCGGCCTATGATGAGCCGCACCCGCAAGTGGGCCGCAGCGGCAGCAGGCGTAGCGATTTTTGCAGCAATTCTGGCTACTCCGGTAGGGAATACAGCCATGGCAGCCTTGCTGAACCAGTTCAAGATGCAGGAGGCTACTGTTGTTGAAGAAGGTGATCTGCGTGATATGTTCTATCGGATAACAGAGAATGGTAATGGCAATATTGAACAATCCCTTGAGGCCTTCGGTGACGTCTCCATCACTAATGGTGAGGCGAAGGGGAATGTTCCGCTCAAGGATATCCAAGGCATGCTGGGCTATGAGCCGCTGAAGGGGTCTGGTATGGATTCAGCCAAGCTTGTAGAGGTAAGAGGGTCCTATGATATCACACTGAACCTGAAGGTGGAGGAAGTGAATAAGGCGCTGAAACGCCTGGGCTCGGACAATCTGCTACCTGCATCTGTAGACGGCAAACCGATTACGCTTCATATCCCCGAGCAGGTGAATTACGATCTGGGCAGCGATCAACACTGGGGAGCCTTGTCACAAATGAACACACCTGTCGTTACCGTAGATCCTTCTGTGGATCTGGACGAAGCGGTTGATGCGGTTGTGAACTTCCCGCTGATTCCCGACAATCTGCGAAGCAGCCTGCAGAAGAGCCGGATCTTGTCCGGCGATCTGCCGATGCCGCTGATTAAGGGCAGTCATGATGAACAGATTACGGTGGCCGGTACGCCGGTGATTCTTACTGAAATGAAGTTCAGTAACAGCAACAGCTATACGGCTGTCTGGGTGCAAAAGGGGCAGTTCCTGCAGCTTAGCGGCGGAGATATCTATCCTGACCGCGAGCAGTTCATCCAGAAGGTACAGGAGTTGATCACACAATGAGCAGTATCCCTGCGATTGATGCGAACGCCTTGACCAAAGCTTATCCGAACGGGCGCGGTTGCCGGGATGTTACTTTGACTGTGGGGAAAGGGGAAGCCTTCGGCTTCCTCGGCCCCAATGGTGCCGGCAAGAGTACCTTTGTCAAAATGCTGGTCGGACTCATCTCACCAACAGGCGGCCATGCTTCCATCCTGGGCCATCCGCTGGGCTCTATGGAAGCCAAAATGAAGATTGGCTATTTGCCGGAGCTGTACCGTTACCAGGATTGGCTGACCGGTGAAGAGGTGGTTAGGCTTCATGCCAAGCTGTGCCGGATTCCCAAATCCGTCATGGACCAGAGAATTCCTCAGCTCCTGCAGGAGGTAGGCATCGGGCTGCGCGGGAGGGACCGGGTCAAGCATTATTCCAAGGGAATGCAGCAGCGGCTGGGTCTTGCGTGTGCGCTGGTGAATGACCCGGAGATTCTGTTCCTGGATGAACCCTCCTCAGCCCTTGATCCCATCGGGAGAATGGAAGTGCGGAAGATTCTGCAGCGGCTGAAGGAACGGGGAATTACTATTTTTCTCAACTCTCATTTACTTGAGGACGTTGAAGTGCTGTGCGACCGGATGGCTCTGCTGAGTAACGGAGCGGTCCTGCGGCACGGCAAAGTAGCGGAGATGCTGAATAAACGGACAAGCTGGCATTTTAAAGTGGGCGGATACACGCCTTTTTTGCTGTCCTGGCTTAATGAGCATACGGGTCTATCCATCCGGCAATCCATGCCTGCAGCGGGTAAATCGGGCAATGCTCCGGCACGGGAGGAGTCAGATTCAAGCGTCGTATGGCTTGCGGCGGAGCTGGATCATGAGGAACAGGCAGGCTGGCTGAACGGGCTGATGGTGGAGCAGGGAATGACGTTGTACCAGGTGAACCGCCAGTCTGAACGGCTGGAGGATTGGTTCATGGATGCGGTAGCCGGGCTTAGTCATAGGGGGGAGAAGGAATGAGAACCATACTGGCAATGACCTGGAAGGAAATGCTGCGCAAAAAAGTGATGCTGCTAACCCTCCTGCTGACTCTGGTGTTCCTGATTGCCTTCTGGTTCGTGGCCGATACCGTGGGAATGAACGATCAGGGGGCCGGAACGCTGGGAAATGGCAGCGGGTTGTTCATGCAGTACATGAACGGCGCTTTTATTCTGAGTCTGGGCTTCTTCTTCGGCGCATTCGTTATTGCCTTTCTGGCGATCTTCAGCTCCTTCTCGGTGATTGCCGGTGAAGCGGAGCAGGGGGTCATGCAGGCTCTGTTACCCCGGCCGCTGCCGCGCTGGAAATGGTATCTTGGCCGCTGGCTGGGCTTCGTCACGCTGGGAACGATCTATGCCCTCATTCTGTTCACTGCGATTCTGCTGATTACAAGTGCCCACGCGAATGTTCCTAGAGATGCAGTCGTGCTTGCGAAGTCATTCCTGCTGTTCGCCTCTGTAGTTCCCTTGTTAATCTCCGTATCCATGCTGGGTTCAGGATTATTCTCGGCGCTTGGCAACGGTGTGTTCATGACGATGCTCTACGGGGCGGGATTTCTCGGAGGGATGGTAGATAAGCTTAGCGGGTCGCTGAGACTGGAGGACGACGGACTGAAGGTGCTGAATAATCTGACCGGAATGATCTCGATGATTATGCCCGCAGATACCTTGCAGCGCCGAATGACTGTCGAGCTGTTCAGTTTACAGGATATGAATGGTATGGTGTCGATGGATAGCGGGGCGCTTAGTCTCATGAATTTCAATTCATTTCCGTCTAATACCTTTGTCGTATACGCTGTAATCTATACTGTGGTTATCTTTGGGCTGGGACTTCTGCGCTTTCAGCGTAAGGATCTGTAGGAATCAGGCCGTGCATACTTTAAAAAACAAACAAAGCAGCGCCCCGAAGGTTCCTGTTCAGGAGCTTCAAGGGCGCTGCTTCGCGTGCCGTGCGGGAATCATTTGCTCACGCCGATCTCGATCCAGTCCGTTGACCAGTTACCGATCTCTCCTAGAATGGGAGCGAGGGCCGTACCTTTATCGGTTAACGAATACTCAATTCGTACGGGCATCTCAGGGTATACAGAACGCTGTATGATCCCCTCAGCCTCCATTTCCTTCAACCGGTCTGACAAGACCTTTCCGCTAAGGTTGGACAAGCAATGCTCAATTTCTCCGAACCGGCGCGGACCATCCATCAGGACGAACACGATCAGGGCGACCCACCGCTTACTCAGCACATCCACGGCTTTCTCAAACCGGGGGCACATCTCAAAATCATTCATAAGGTTCACCTCAGCATTCATTATATCATAAACTTACAATAAGTAATTATAAATATTTAAAGATATATTATAACTTGACGAAGTTATATTACAATGATAAACTAACTTACAAATAGTTACTATGAAGAAAATTAAATATCAAAATTTAAAACGAAGTGTACTCTACTCCCAGCAAGTGTATGTAATGGAATCGAAGAAGCGTATACTATCAAACTTTTAGGACGGTGCTCTTATGATTAACCCAGATATCCTATCTATCCTACAGAACAAAATAAGCCGGATTCCTATGGAACATTCCACGAATATATTGGTCGGACCTATTACTCTGCCTGTCAATCTGGACGGGGAGACGATCACCTTCAAATGGTACAGCTGGCTGAACGTGACGGACGAAGAGCTTCAGCGCGCTGAAGGCAAGGAGGCTACCGAGCTGCTCATCAGCCGTTTATCCTCAATGAAGCTTGCAGATGGACAGCAGTCCAGTGTCCTGGTCTACGGAGATTTCGAGCATTCCGAGGAAGCGCTGATCCGAATGCACAGTATTTGCCATACCGGGGATATCTTAGGCAGCAAGCGCTGCGATTGCGGCTTCCAGCTGCATCAGTCGATGAAGATGATTGCGCAGCATGGCGCCGGGGCTCTCTTTTATCTGGCGAATCATGAAGGAAGAGGGATTGGCCTGTTCAGCAAAGCAATGGCATATCTGCTTCAGGAAGAAGGGTATGATACTGTGGAGGCCAATCTGGAGCTTGGGTTCGCCGATGATTCCAGAGATTACACAGATGCGATCAGCGTGCTTCAATACCTGCGCAGCTATCCGGTAACCCTGATCACCAACAACCCGAAGAAAATGGAAGCACTCCGGGCTGCCGGAATGAATACGGTGAAGCGGGTGCCGTTATGGGGAGACGTATCGGCCTTCAATGAAAAGTATCTGCGGACCAAGGTAGCCCGTTCAGGGCATCTGGAGGCTGTGGCAGGCACGGATTTTTTTGAAGGAAGAGTGGCTAAATAAGCAGCTGGACGGATATGCATCCGTTCCATTATAATGGGGTACTGAACCCAATACTTAGCTTAGTGAGGTAACCTATGAATGCTATTCAAGTGCAGGACTTGCGCAAGACCTTCAAAGTCCAAAAAAACCGCGAGGGCCTCAAAGGGGCCTTCGCTGATTTGTTTAAACGGCAATATTCCGAAGTGACCGCAGTGAAGGACATCTCGTTCAGCATTCCCGAAGGCGAAATCTGCGGCTACATCGGGGAGAACGGGGCAGGAAAGTCCACAACCATTAAGATGCTCACCGGGATTCTTGTGCCTACCGCCGGCAGTCTGACTGTCGGCGGCTTCGTGCCGTATGAGGAGCGCGAGAAGTTCGTGCAGAATATCGGCGTTGTCTTCGGCCAGCGCAGCCAGCTCTGGTGGGACATCGGTGTGATTGAGTCTTTCCAGCTGCTGCGCAAGGTATACCGCGTGTCCGAGCAGGATTTCAAAAAACGGCTGGATGAACTGGTAGAACGCCTGGAGCTTCAGGATCTGCTGAACCGTCCGGTCCGTAAGCTGAGTCTGGGCCAGCGGATGCGCTGCGAACTGGTAGCCGCACTGCTGCACAATCCGTCCATTCTGTTCCTGGATGAGCCGACGATCGGCCTCGACATTGTCGTGAAGTCGGAGATCCGTGAATTCCTGAAGGACATGAACCGTGAGCATGGCACAACCATCCTGCTGACGACACATGATCTGCAGGATATTGAAGCGCTCTGTTCACGGGTGATTATGCTGGATGACGGGCGGATTATCTACGACGGAGGTCTGGATGACCTGAAGCAGCGCTGGGGAACCGGGCGTGAGGTGCAGTTCCAGTTCGGAACGGCCACGAAGCTGCAGCAGCTGATCGACTGGACGGAAGGCATGCCGGTTACCTGGACAGCAGAGAATGAGCTGGCAGCCAAGGTCTGGATTCCGCTGGAGCTGAATGTATCAGATGTGCTGGGCCGGGTCGTCGGACAGGCCGATATCACAGACATCAAAATCATCGAAACAAATACGGATGACATCGTCCGCAGTATTTACCAGTCAGGCTCGGCAGAGAAGCCGGAGGAGCGGATCGCCGCACTCAGCGATGAGAAAGAGGTTATCCATGTCTGAGAAGCTGGCAACGGCAGTTCCCTCCTCCGGCGGTTCTCCGGGCGGTTCCGGGGAGAATGGGCGGAGGCTGCTGCTTGGCGCTTATTTTGATTTTATCCGTATCCGGTTCCTGACAATGCTTGCTTACCGGGTGAACTACTATTCGGGGATTCTGATCTACACGCTTAATATCGGGGTGAACTATTTCACCTGGAAAGCAATATATGGCAATGGCGAGTCGCTCGGCGGCTTTACCGGGGCGCAGATGACCACGTATGTGGCGGTATCCTGGATGGCGCGGGCCTTCTACTTCAACAATCTGGACCGGGAGATTTCCACGGATATCCGTGACGGAAGCATCGCGATCCAGTTCATCCGGCCTTATAATTATGTTCTGGTCAAAATGATGCAGGGCCTCGGCGAAGGCCTGTTCCGCTTCATGATGCTGATGATCCCGGGCATGGTGATTGCCATTCTCCTGTTTCCGGTGCAGCTCCCTACGGAGCCTTCGGCTTGGGCCGGGTTCCTGGTCATGCTGTTCTTCAGCTTCCTGATCAGCTCGCAGATTAATATTATTACAGGCCTGTCAGCCTTCTTCGTGGAGAACAATGAAGGGATGATGCGCATGAAGCGTGTGGTCGTCGATCTGTTCTCGGGGCTGATTGTGCCGATTACACTGTTCCCGGACTGGTTGTCTTCTGTGCTTAAGGTTCTTCCCTTCCAAGCAATTACCTATCTGCCGGGCTCTGTATTTACAGGCCGGGTGCAGGGGGTAGGCATCTGGAATGTGCTGGGTATCCAGGTCATCTGGTTCCTGATTCTGCTCATTCCGATTGTCTGGCTAAATCACGCAGCGCGTCAGCGGCTGTTCGTGCAGGGAGGTTAAGCTGAGCTATGTACTACCTGGGCTTATTGATTGAATATCTGAAGAATTATATGAAAACACGGTTAACCTACCGCGCGGATTTCTGGGTGGAGGTCATCTCCGACCTGTTGTTCCAGGCGACGAACTTTATCTTCATCCTGGTCATCTTCATGCATACCGATAGCCTGGGCGGCTGGAATCAGAACGAAGTGGTGTTCGTCTACGGCTTCTTCATGGTGCCATTTGGCGTGTTCAGCTGCTTCGTCAATATGTGGGGCTTCAGTGAACGGTATATTGTCAAAGGCGAAATGGACCGCGTTCTGACCCGTCCGGCGCATAACCTGTTCCAGATCTTCCTGGAAAATGTGGACCCGCCTTCACTGGTCGGCTCCTTTATCGGGCTGGTTGTGATGGCGATCAGCGGCAGCAATCTGGGCCTGCCGTTTGAATGGTGGACCTTGCCGATGCTGATTCTTCTGACTCTCAGCGCAGTAGCCATTTATACGGGGATCTATACGACACTGACCTCGTTGTCCTTCTATTCGGATGCCCCGACAGGCATTCTGCCGCTGATGTATAACATCCAGACGTACGGACGTTATCCGGTAACGATCTATAACCGGGCGATTCAGGTGCTGCTTACCTGGATTATCCCGTTCGCTTTTGTCGGGATCTATCCGGCAGCCTTGTTCTTGCACCGCGATGAGATGCGGACGATGGCGCTGCTGACCCCGCTGGTCGGCGTGGTCTTCCTCAGCATCGGCCTGATGGCCTGGAGCTTCGGCGTCAAGCGGTATAAGGGCGCTGGTTCTTAAGACGCTTGAATGTAATAGCTATACAGTGAGGGTTGTCCCGCAGCTTGAGTAGTGGCTGCCGGGGCAGCCCTCTTTGTCAATATATTAACATCCATCCGTATCAGCAGGATGTTTGTTTTCAAGTGAAACGTACTATCCATATGCTAGGAAAATGCTACTTATCTAAAAGTTGAAAGCGCATAATAAGGTAAGCAGAGATACAGCAATCTATCGGAGAAAGAAGGTTGAGGCAGGATGAACAAGTATATAGTAGGAATCGA
The DNA here is from genome assembly GCF_038593195.1 of Paenibacillus sp. FSL H7-0350. Taxonomy (NCBI): domain Bacteria; kingdom Bacillati; phylum Bacillota; class Bacilli; order Caryophanales; family Paenibacillaceae; genus Paenibacillus; species Paenibacillus sp. FSL H7-0350. Next base: position 477,182 of record NZ_CP151972.1, read on the forward strand.
TCTGGGCGGAACCAATATCAAGGCAGGCCTATTCGATGAACATTTCACAGCAGTGGAGGAGATTTCGATACCTACGGAAGCGCAGCAGGGTCCGGCGCATGTGCTGGAGCGAATCCGGCTTGCTGTTACACAGTTATGTGCAGGAAGCGGGACTAACGAGTCTCAGATTGCCTGTATGGGCATGGGAATCCCTGGTCTGCTCGACCCTGAGGAGGGCCTGTCGGTCTTTTCACCGAATTTTCCCGGCTGGGAGCAGGTCCATGTGGTCAACGAAATGAAGCCATACTACAACTTCAATGTATACATAGATAACGATGTGCGGGTTAATCTATACGGGGAGTGGCAGCGGGGGGCCGGACAAGGCCATAAGCATCTAATTCTGCTCACTCTCGGCACTGGTCTCGGCTCCGGGATGGTTCATGACGGCAAGGTGCTCTACGGGACAACCTTCAGCGCTGGTGAAATCGGACATATGAATATGTTCCGGCAGGGACGTCCCTGCCGCTGCGGAAGCTCCGGATGCCTGGGTCGGTATGTGTCTGCGGTGGGGATGGTGAATACCTTCAAGGAGAAGCTGGAGGCAGGAAGGGTCAGCTTGATTCAGACCTGGACCGGACAAGATCAGGAGCTGATCACGGCGCAGATGATCTCAGAGGCTTATGATCTTGGAGACCCCTTGGCCATTGAAGTCATGCATGAGACGGGGGAGTTACTGGGATTCGGGCTGGCGAATGTGATCAATCTGCTGAACCCGGAGCTGATTATTATCGGGGGCGGCATGGCCGCAGCAGGAGACCGTCTCCTGAATAGTGTCCGCGATACTGTAAATGCCCATGCGCTGAAGCTGTCCGCAAGCCGGTGCCGGATTGTTCAGGCGGAGCTAGGCAGCCGTGCGGGTACGCTGGGTGCGGCTGTGTATGCTTATCAGAAGCAGAAGCATACGCAACTAGACTATTCTAACTGAGCAGAAAATCCACTGATGCAAAACTATTGAAATGCAATAATTCACCATATGTCCATATAAAAGCCCGGAATCGACATGAATCGTCAAATTAACCCAATGAATATAGTAACTGACAGGCGATATACTGATAATAGTGCAGATATATGGAATATATATCCTCCTCTTCTAAGGAAGAAGATTGGATGATCTGGTTCTTCCATACTGCGAATTATAATCACGGGCAGATTGAATGAACCGTTAGCAGGTTGCTTAAGGTCTTCATGCGTTCGATAAGGAGCCGTTCATGTTATGAATCTCGTAATTGGGGGTAATGGCGGTCTGGGCCATTCTATCACACAAGAATTACTGTCACGGGGCAAGCTAGTGACAGCTACATACCACCGTTCCAGTCAGGCTCTGCGCAGGCTGAAGGGGCCGCTGCTGACCATAGCAGCAGTAGATGTAATGAATGAGAAGGTGCTGGCTGAAGCGCTGAATGGGGTAACAACCGTCTATTTCTGTCTTAATGTGCCGTATCAGGATTGGTACTCTGTCATGCCGGAGGCGCTGGAGCGGGTAACCCGCCTTCTTAGGACCGGACAGACGCTGGTATTTCCGGGCAATATTTACGGTTACGGCAAGCTCCAATATCTTCCGGCGGATGAACGCCATCCGAAGGAGGCACGAACCCGCAAGGGGAAGCTGCGGAATCAACTGGAGGAGCTGCTGAAGACGGAGGCTGAACGGCGGGGCTTCCGTTACGTGATTCCGCGATATCCGGATTATTACGGTCCCAATGTCACGAACCGGTTATTCGGACCGATCTTCAGCGGAGCCCTCCAGGCCAGAACGATTAAGTGGCCGGTGAAGCTGGATGTCCCGCATGATCTGGTCTATATCCGCGATGCGGCCAGGGCGGCCGTGCTGCTGGCGGAGAGCGGCGAGCAGGGGGAGTGGCATGTATCCGGCTCCGGCGCTATTGAGGGGCGGCAATTCCTGATGAACATCCAGCAAGCGGCTGGCAGCAAGGGGAAGTGCTGTGCGCTGCCGGCATGGGCAGTCGGAGTAGCCGGTGTGTTCAATAAGGAAGCGAACGAATTCCATGAGCTTCTATATGAATTCGAGTATCCGCTTCTGCTGAATGATAATAAATTCATGATGCGGTTCCCCGAGTACAATCCGACATCGTATAAGCGGGCCATTAGGGAAACCATAGAATGGTTCCGCGAAGAGCTGGGTTAGCGGATGAAGCCAAGGGAAATGAGCAGCAGTGCTTGTATAATATACTTGCAGAATTGTACGCCGTTCCGGGTAGCATGATATGCTATAGGCAGTAATACACGGGAGGTAAGATGATGACACGCGACATACAACAGCCTTATGGCTATGAACCGCCAGCCAATGAACGTAAGGGGACGCTGATCTTCTATGATTCGTTCGAGCATATATCGGATATGGAGCTGCTTAAGGCGGCAGAGACGGCAGTGGACCGCAAGTTCATGAAGCTAGTGCTCTACCCGCTGCATGAAGAAACCGTCCGGCGGATGACGAAGGAGCCGGTGAAGGCCTGGTATAAGCGGGATGACCGGCTGCATGAGTGGAAAAAAGAGCAGGGACAGTCCTTCATCACCGTGGAGAGCCTCGAAGGTAAGCGAAAGAAGTACACCCCGCTGGATTCGGCACTGCGTCATATCAGCGATATCTATCCTGCACCGTATTTCCTCTATCTGACTCCAGATATGGCGAATCTCTTCGCCTCCTTCTCCTCCTTCGAGGAGTGGATCGTCAAGCTGCGTCTGCTTCTCTCCGAAGCGCCGGCAGAGGTCCATCCGCGCCTGGAGAAGTTCCGTCACCGCTGGGATGTGGCAGGCAGGGAACGCTGATCGGTTTACACCTTAGATTCGAAGCATAGAAGAAGAGAGAACTCAGGCCAGCCAAGCCTTGACAGTAGTGTTCTACTGCTGCAAGGACTGGCTGGCCTGTTCTGTGACAAGGAGTAGAGGTATGCAGCAGGAAGGAAATCCGGATTATTTGTGAAGCCCGGCCTGCTTGCGTCTGTGAGTGTACATTCTCCACTGATAATGAAGGAAGCAGCCGATGCAGAAGCCGAGAATGGCAACCGTTGCTGCGATTCCGACCATCAGACTGAAGAGATATCCCGCGATGGTCCAGCCGGCGAGAAAGCTGACCAGTCCGCCCGCCAGACTGAAGACGGCAATCTTCTGGTTGAATTGCTGCTGCTCCGGGTCTTCAAGCACATAGGCGGAGCGCGGCTTCTTCAGCAGCGGGCTGCACAGCTTGATGACGGGATTATATCCGAAAATTAGACCGGATAATCCCGCGGCAAGCGGGAGGGCGAGAATCCAGTGGAGACCTGTGAGCAAGGCCAGTAATACACATATGACAATGAAGGCCTGATTGAGCTTCACTAGCGGCCGGGGAATTCCCTGCACGGAAGGCGTTTGATTCATGTAAATCAAACCTTTCTCATTGGAATTATATAATTTAACTCGATTATAACGGCAGAACGCGGAAGTAGCAATCCTTATGTGCTACGATCAAGAAACAGAAATTAAAATTTGAAATTATTATCCATTGACAACGGAAGTTTTTTTGTGGTTTTATTATGTAGACCAATTGTTATAATTGTTGGATCGTCAAGATAAGGAAGTGTAGAGCTTGTCGAACAAGCCTAATGCACGCGAAGCCATTGTGGATACGGCTTCCAGGTTGTTTTTTACACAGGGGTACCATGCTACCGGACTGAATCAGATCATCAAGGACAGCGAATCGCCCAAGGGTTCCTTGTATTATTATTTCCCCCACGGCAAAGAGGAGCTGGCACTGACCTGCATTAACCGGACTAGTGAAGAGGTAGCCCATTTATTGCGCCATTATATGGAGGGTGAAGCGGCACCGGCTCAGGCAGTGCAGAATTTCATCATGTCTATGGCAAATGAGGCGGAAAAATCTTCTTTTGAAGGGCTCGTTCCGTTCAGCTTCTGGGTAGCCGTGGAGACCTCCTGTGTCAGCCATGAGCTTCGTACTGCTTGCCAGTGTGTCTTCAGAGATTGGCAGGATATTATTGCGAAGCGTCTGATCCGGGAGGGGGTACAGGAGGAAACGGCAGAGCGCAAAGCTTCGGTGGTGGTCTCCTTGTTCGAGGGAGCGCTGCTGCAGGCGTTGACCTGCAGAAATATTCAACCGCTGGAAGCAGCGGCAGAGTGCATTCCGGCAATACTGGCTTAACCGTAATACGCAAGACCAGAGAGAGATATACACAGATACCAGGAGGATACGAGAGTGAACGCAACTATGACTGACAAGGGGTCAAGCGAACCCCGGCAATTCAAGACTTTACCTATTCTGATCTCCCTGCTGATTGCCGGCTTCATCGGCATGTTCAGTGAGACCGCCCTAAATGTAGCTTTAAGTGATCTTATGAATGTCCTGCAAATTACACCATCGACGGCGCAGTGGCTGACTACCGCCTATCTGCTGACGCTGGGCATTCTGGTTCCGATCTCGGGGATGCTGCTGCAGTGGTTCACCACAAGACAGTTGTTCGTCGCTGCCCTATGCTTCTCTATTCTGGGCACATTCCTTGCGGCGATGTCGCCGAATTTCGAGTTTCTGCTCACTGCGAGAGTGGTGCAGGCGATGGGAACCGCGCTGCTGCTGCCGCTGATGTTCAATACGATTCTAATCATCATTCCCGCTGAGAAAAGAGGGGCGGCGATGGGACTTATCGGCTTGGTCATCATGGTAGCTCCAGCGATTGGACCTACGATTGCCGGTCTGCTGATTGAGAGCCTAAGCTGGCACTGGATCTTCTGGCTATCGCTGCCGTTCCTGGTGATCGCCCTAATTAGCGGAATTCTCTTCATGCAGAATGTCACGGAAGTGACGAAGCCGAAGATTGATGTCCTGTCCATTATTCTGTCCTCCTTCGGCTTCGGCGGTATTGTCTACGGCTTCAGCAGTGCTGGTGAAGCAGAAGGCTGGGGAAGTCCGAAGGTTATTATCGCCATCGTGATCGGTGCGATTGCCCTTATTCTATTCTGTATCCGCCAGTTGACAATGAAGCAGCCGATGATTGATCTGCGCGCCTTCAAGTTCCCGATGTTCGTGGTTGGAGTACTGATGGTCTTCATCTGTATGATGGTTATTCTCTCCTCGATGCTGATTCTTCCTATGTATCTGCAGCAGGGACAAGGGTATTCAGCCTTCAAGGCAGGATTACTGCTGCTGCCGGGCGGAATCATCAACGGCCTAATGTCGCCGGTTATGGGGCGTATGTTCGACAAATACGGTCCGAAATGGCTGGTTATCCCAGGACTGGCGCTCGTCGCCGTCTCCTTGTGGTTCTTCTCGGGGATTACAGCTACTTCGACCGTTGTCTTCGTGATCGTGCTTCACAGTGTGCTGATGATCGGAATCTCCATGATTATGATGCCTGCACAGACGAATGGTATCAATCAGCTTCCCATGGAATACTACCCGCATGGTACAGCCATTATGAATACACTCCAGCAGGTGGCGGGTGCGATTGGTACAGCATTGGCGGTAAGCATCATGACCTCCGGCTCCAAAAGCTACATGCAGACCGTTACTAACCCGGCTGATCCGCTAAACATCGGCGCTGCCTTCACTCATGGAGTGCAGAATGCCTTTATCTTCGGAATGGTCATGGCTATTATAGGTCTGGTGATTGCATTCTTCCTTAAGCGTGTCATCGTATCACACAAGACTCAGGCTTCTATGCATTAATTATCTGCAAATGAATAAGAACCTCTCCTTGTTAAAATGGGCAACCAATTTGGCGGGAGAGGTTTTTTTGTGTTTTATACTTTAATGGGGAGGATTGAACAAGGGCCACTAGGAAGAGCTTCCGTATTTCTCCCAGACCGCTGCATACTTCTTCTCCAAGATCGCCCAGCGCTTCTCGGCGCCGTATTTCGCCTGGAGCTGCTTCAGGTATTGCTCCGCAGTCTCTGTATCCCCTGTATCCAGCAGGAACCCGAAGGTCTCCTCACTTAAATGCAGTGCTGTCCGCTGCATATAGTATTCAATAATGGCCCTGGCATCGGTTAAGGTGTACAAGAATTGAAGCCCCTGATCCAAGTGGAGCAGCAGGTCTGACGTGAACTTGTCCACATCTACTTCCGGCGTCAGGAAGTAGCGTTCCGGGGCGGCGGGGACGATTTGGTTGATCCGGGCATAGAAGTGAGCCAAACCCAGAGACAAAGCAGGCCTATATTGCGCAAGCTCTTCGGAATGAATATTGTAATTCACATAGAAGCTGAGCTCCTTGTGTGTATTGTACTTGAATTTCTGAATATTGATTTTATAGCTGAGTTGGCCCTCTATTTTGTTGAAATTCAGATCCTTTGTCCGATAGCCTTGCGCGGAGAAAAAAGGTTTGACGTCTTGCTTGATAATCTGCGTGAACAATTCCTTCATATTTAACAATTCGTTCATAGTAAGTAAGTCCTCCTTCACCTGAGGTGATAATAGACAGCATATTATAACGTGTCGGCTGACAGCTATAATTGTACTATAAACAGGATAAGCACAAATGACTTCATTCTGGGTGAATAAATACTGGACTGCATTTGGATAATCCTGTATATTAAGCATAGATAACCGATGTATAGGCGAAACAAACAGGAGGGAATGCCGATGAAGGTCAGCAAAGAAATGCTGAAGGGGAGCACGGGTACGATGATCCTCACTCTGCTGCTGGACAGGCCGCTGTATGGGTACGAGCTGATTAAGGAGCTGGAGCAGCGCTCACAGGGGGTTTTTGCCCTGAAGGAGGGTACGCTCTACCCGATTCTCCATGCGATGGAGAGTGAACGCTGGGTGGAAGCGTATTGGATGGAGGTAGACGGACGCAGACGCAAGTATTACCGGCTACTGGATGAGGGCAAGCACAAGCTGCAGGAGAAGAAGGCGGAATGGGCGCTGTTCAAGGGTGCCATGGATACCGTTCTGGGGGAGGGCAGCGGATGATGGAGCAAAGTAAGAAGGATCTGGAGCGTTATCTGGATACAGTGTGCGCACAAGTTAGGGCCAAAGGGATGCATAAAGAAATCCGGGACGAGCTAAGCGGACACTTCACAGACCTGGTGACGGAGCGGCTGGAGCTTGGTGCTACCGATGAAGAGGCTCAGCAGTATGCGATCAGGCAACTGGGTGATCCGCAGGCCGTAGGCAGAGAGCTGCACCAGATTCATAAACCGCGCATTCCCTGGGGGCTGCTGGCCGGTGTAATATTGTTGTCGGCGGTAAGTCTGCTGGGGATGGCAGCTGTGGAGGCGGGATTCACTGAGGATCTTATTCCTAATGCGCTAATGTTGCGTCAGTCTGTCTTTATCATCCTTGGTCTTATAGCTATGACCGGAATGTTCTTCATCAATTTCAAGCAATTGCAGCGGGCCTCAGGCTTTATCTATGGTGGAGCGTTACTAATGATTGCTGCCAGTCTGTGGCTCGGTCCTGAGATGATGAATGGCAGCAGGCGCTATGTTTCTATTCTGGGATTCCCATTTGATCTGATTGGTTGCAGTCCCTATCTCTTCGTTGTGGCGCTTGTAGGAATTTGGAAAAGACCAAATGTGCAGAATACTACGGGCGGACGACTGAGGAGTTGGTTGGAGTTGGGCTTGCTGCTGCTGCCTGCGGCCATTTATATTCTTATCCCTTCTTTTGCCGAGCTGGTTGTATATCTGGTTGTTGCTTTACCATTATATATAAGGATTACCCGGCGTTGGGTAAGCGTTATGGTTGTTGCTGTAAGCAGTGTATCAGGCGTTGCCCTATATGTTTGGAGTCAACTGCATTGGAGTGACCGGAACATTGATGCCTTCTATTTCCATGATGTAGTGACAGGTGCAGGCTATATTAATCGGATCATACATGGGACGCTTACCTCTGCCGGCTGGAAGGGTCATGGCTTGGAAGGAGCAGGGAACGGGTTGATTTATCCATATACGGATCTGTTTCCTGTGGTGCTGATTCAAACCTTCGGCTGGGCCGGGGGGCTACTGCTCCTTGTGTTAACCTGTTGGTTTGTGCTGAAAATGGTCTCCTGCGCCCGCGCGGTAAGCGACACTTACAGCCGGATGTTGATCTTTGCTTTGACGCTGATGCTCTCGATCCGCTTGCTGTATGGCTTGTCTATACTCAGCGGCAGAATGCCGCTGATCTCCATACCGTTTCCATTCCTGAGCTACGGTCAGCATGTCTTCATTGAATTCGCTGCTGCCGGGCTGCTGATGGGGATTTACCGGCGTAAAGATATGCTCCCGGCGGGTCAAGCTCCATCTTCACTATAGACGCTCCCTGGGGCTGCACCGTATACTGGAAGGGTAAATATGGGATGAGGCAGGTGAGGAGTAAGCATCGTGAACAAGCTGCGATATACAGGTACAAGACTCGGATTACTGTTAGGTTCAATGATTGTAAGCGGGGCTGTGCTTCTGGGCGCCATGACAACGGCTACAGCGGCATCCGTGACTCCTGAGACACCGTTTACACCAAGTACAGTTGTGAAGAAAAATAATCTGCCCGGCGGTTTTGTCTATCTGGATGAGATTATTCCCTCGGCGCAATATGAGATCCGTTATTATAGTGAGAATAATTTTACCGGCACCAGAGTGGACGGATATAAGGCACCGCTCGCGATCTTCACGAAGACTGCCGCTGCTGCACTGAAGAAGGTTAGCGAAGATCTGGAGCAGAAGGGTTATATCCTGAGAATCTATGACGCGTACCGTCCGCAGCAAGCCGTCAATCACTTCGTGCGCTGGTCGCAGGATGCTTCCGATCTGAAGATGAAGCCACAGTATTATCCGAAGCTGGACAAGCGCAATCTGTTCAAGCTGGGCTTCATCGCCAAGAAATCGGGGCATTCCCGGGGCAGCACGATCGACTTGACCCTGGCCCAGAAGAGTACAGGCAAGCTGGTGGATATGGGCAGCCCTTATGATTTTTTCGGTGAAATCTCTTACTATAATACGACGCTCATCAGCAGCACCCAGCATGAGAGCCGCAAGATTCTGAAGGATGCGATGACGAAGCAGGGCTTCAAGCCGTACGCCAAGGAATGGTGGCATTTCACCCTGATTAAGGAACCTTATCCGAAGCAATATTTCAACTTCAAGGTGGAGTAGGGCTGTTCCAAAGCTGTACAGAACGGTTAATGAATAATGTAAGGTTAATCTCTGAAGCATGCGTGCATAATATTCTAATACAGGAGAGGTGGGATCGATTTGTTCAAAAGAATCGTAACCGTATTCCTTAGTGTAATGTTATTTGCAGCAGGAGCAGGTGTATTGACCAGTCCTAACGTTAGTGCCGCCGGAAGCTTGAGGATTATCGTGAACGGGCAGGAATTGCAGCTAGGCGGGGGGGCATCGGCCTATACCGACGGAACGGACATTATGCTCCCGCTGCGGGAGACGGCCCAAGCCCTCAAGTATAAGGTCACCTTCAGTGGTGCTACCGGGACGTTCCTGCTGGAACGGTTCCAGGAGAGCGTTCAGTTCAGACTCTCCGGTAAGGAGCTTGTGCTCGACGGCAAGAACAAAGTACCTTTTACAGGCGGCTTTGAATTAAAACAAAAAAAGGCGTACGCGCCGCTGTCTTTTTTTGCAGCAATCGGGTTAGTCACTTCCTATAATCCGGAAACAGACCAGGTTGACGTATACGCACCGGAGGTAATGGCTGGTGCCGTAGCGGGTCTGCTTGTAACCGGTAACTATCCGGCGCTGAAGGAGCGGTATTACGCCAAGGATGCAGAACCCGCTGTTCTTCCGGTGCTCCAGCAGAGCTGGGAAGGGATGAATACGCCGGCGGGCAGCTACCTCGGAGTGAAATCGACCACCAGCACACAGCAGGATGGAGTAATGATGATTGTGAGCGTATTGTCCTTCACCAAAGCGGAGGCCGTACTGACTCTGGAACTGGGCGCTTCAGGTAAGCTCACCAAGCTGACTCTAACGCCGGTTCAGGCAGCCAATGAAGTATTGGCCAGCCCGGCCCAACCCTAGATTCGTATAAGACATAACTTCACTCCCAAGGGAGAATTCCACGGCTTAAGCATAGCTGCAGGAATTCTCCCTTTATATTTCTGTTGACAGAATGCCGGAAAGAGAGTAATTTTAAATTCGAATTAAACAATGTTTAAATCGTTGATTAGATCAATGATTAAGATTCTGTGACAGAGGAGGGCGGCAATCTTCATTATGGCCAAACCGGACGGTAAGACGGATTCAACGGACAAAGATACGAAGCAGATTATTCTGGATGCCACCGTGGACTTAATCCGTGAGGGGGGATTCCGCTGCATCACCCTGCGCAGTATTGCAGCGAGGGCAGAGACCAATCTGGCGCTGGTGAACTACTACTACGGCTCCAAGGAGAAGCTGTTCGGCGATGCGGTGAAGCAGCTTATGGCGACTTTTGACGATGCCTTTAAGGTCCTGGAGGATACATCTTTGCCGCCAAAAGAGCGCCTGAAGCTGTTCTTCACGCGGTACATTGTCAATCTCAACCGCTATCCCGGTATGGCCCGGCAGATGCTTGATCAGCGGCATCATATCATGGGCTCCCACGATGAATATGCGAAATATTCCAAGCTGATGCGGATTGAGCGGATTCTGGACGCACTTGGGGAGATTACCGGAGAACAGGACCGCGATAAGCTCATGATGATGAATTTGCAGATCTACGGGGCGATTGTCTTCCCGGTAATTATGGTGAGCAGTTTCCCGAAGGAGCGTGAGGATCTTCAGGAGATCTTCAGGCTGGCCCCGCTGGAGGAGCAGATTGACGGGTTGTTTGAGCTTTATTTTCACAAGTATAACTAATCATGAATAGAGAGAAGAGTGGACAAGAGAATGTCAAAACCTATGAATCCAAGTAACACCGCAGCAGCAGAGGCGCCGTTCTCTCTGAGAGCTATACTGCCATCCTTGCTGGCGATTATTGTCGGGATGATCATGGTTATTCTGGACAGCACCGCGGTCAATGTGGCCGTTCCGAATCTGGTGCAATATTTCGATACGGATCTGAAGACTGTTCAATGGGCGATCACCGGCTATACACTTGCGCTCGCTGCTGTAATTCCGCTGGCCGGCTATATGACGGACCGGTTCGGGTCCAAGCAGGTATTCCTAACGACCATTGCCATGTTCGTCTTTGGCTCTGTATTATGCTCTGTAGCTCAGACTTCGGGGCAGCTGGTTCTATTCCGCGTTATTCAAGGTCTTGGCGGCGGCATGGTCGCTCCGATCGGGATGGCGATGGTCTTCAGACTCGCTCCGGCAGAGCGCAGAGGCTCTATCATGGGAATGCTCGGTATTCCAATGCTGCTGGCTCCGGCCCTGGGGCCGATTCTTTCGGGCTGGCTGGTGGAGTATGTAAGCTGGCACTGGATTTTCCTGATTAACCTGCCAATCGGTATTGTAGGTATTATTCTGGGCCTTAAATATTTGCCGGTGACCGAGAAAAAGGGAAGAGCCCACCTCGATATCCTCGGAATCATTCTGGCTCCGCTCGCCTTCTCGATGCTGGCTTATGGCGTCAATCAGGGCGGCGGGGAGAGCTGGACTTCAACCGGGGCTATCGTAGGCTTGTCGGTTGGCGGAACCGCGTTGATCGTCTTTGTCATTGTTGAACTGCTGCAAAAGCATCCGCTGCTGGAGCTGCGCGTCTTCCGTTCCTCGGACTTCACGCGCGGGATTATTCTGTCCTGGGTCACACAGGCGGCATTGTTCGGCTCCATGCTGTTCGTTCCGCTGTATCTTCAGCAGATCCGCAATTACACGCCGCTCGAGACGGGTCTGATCCTGCTTCCCCAGGCGCTGGCTTCCGGAGTAGGGATGCCGCTGGGCGGCCGCTTGTTTGACAAAATCGGTGCACGTCCGCTGGTATTCGTAGGTCTCAGCATTATATCGACGGCCCTGTTCCTGCTCTCTGGAGTTACAGTAGACACCAGTCTTCCTATTATTATGCTGTGTCTGGTGATGATGGGCCTCGGTATGGGTCTGTCGATGATGCCGGTCAACACCCATGTTCTGAACTCTGCGCCGCGTGAATGGGTGAACCGGGTTACCCCGCTTACCGCCGCTGCCCAGCAGGTTGTGGTATCGTTCGCTGTTGCCGGTATGACCGGGTACCTGACCAGCCAGATTACCGTGCATATGGATAAAATGACCGCCGGAAGTAATCCGCTTGCCGCTGCCGTACAGGGCTTCGGGGATGTCTTCTTCCTCTCGGGCTGCATCGCCGTAGCCGGAGTGGTGCTCAGTCTGATTCTGCGCCGTCCAAAGACAGCAGGCGCTGCACCTTCTCCTGAAGAACAGCAGACGGATGCCGCCATGATGATGGGGCATTAACCGGTTGTAGCTGCTATGTAAGATAATCGTTATAGACTAACAAAGAACGTCCCTGACTGCCGGTTGGCAGGGGGGCGTTTTTTTGGTTTTTGGATGATCTGGTGGGGCATGAGCTATAGAGGTCCGTGGGTTCGAGCCGGATGTATATGGGAAACTGAATACAATGGGCGGGTGCGAGGGTGCATGGGAGGACGCTGGACCAGTTGAAGTCTGGGGAGCAAAATGAAGAGCACTAATGCACCTGAATATGCTCGATGTGGGCAAAAAGAGCAAATGAGGTGCACTAATACCCCTGAATACGCGAGATGCTGGCTAAAGGAGCAAAATGAGGAGCACTAGTGCACCTGAGTATGCTAGATGCGGGCTAAAGTGGAAAATGAGGTGCACTAATGCACCTCAATCGTCTGTTGCTTCAATAAATAAGCGGTTGGCTAAGGCTGGCACATACATTTGCTAAGCTATAAGTGCGCCCTCCGCTTCTTCAGCAGCCTTGCCGGAGGAACCATATGCAGCTTGCCCAGCAGCTCGGAGGCCAGAATCCCCAGCAGGACAAGAGCGGCACCAGTATAGCCCTGAAGCGAGAGCTGTTCGTGTACGAACAAGTAGCCGAAGAAGGCAGCGAATACCGGCTCCAGTGCGAAGATCAGACCGGTGCGGGTCGGTGTTGTGTACTTCTGGGCAACCGGCTGCAGGATGAACCCGCAGGCGCTGCAAAAGATCCCCAGAGCCAGAATCGCGATCCACCCCGGAAGGGTGGACGGCAGCGAAGGGGTCTCGAAGATAGCGGATAGAATCAGAGCATAGCCCCCGGCGAAGCCGAGCTGCAGAATGCCGATATTCAGCGAGTCGCAGGTCTTAACCGCCCGGCCCGTCACTAGAATCTGCACCGCATAGAATACTGCGGACAGAATACAGAGGAGATCACCGGGCTGGACTTGCAGCGATCCGTTCAGCGTAAGCAGCCCGATGCCGCTGATGGCGAGCACGGCGCCGAAGATCTGCGGGGGCGCGACTTTTTTGCGGAAGACCAGAACCTCCAGCATCGGAACGAACACAACGGTCATAGCGACCAGGAAACCGGCATTAGAGGTCGTAGTGGTCTTCAGTCCGAAGGTGATGCAGGTGAATACGCCAAGCAGCAGGAAGCCGAGCAAGGCTCCGTATTTCAAGGTTCGGGCATCCATACTGCGCAGCCGTTTGCGGAAGAGCAGCCCCGCCAGGATGAACGCAAGCCCGAAGCGCAGTGCGATCAGATTGAATTCTCCCAGTGTACCCAATCCCAGCTTCATGAACAGGTAGGAGGAGCCCCAGAATAGTGTTACTACAATGAGCATTAGCTCGGCCTTAAGCGGCTTCATTCAGTCATCATCCTTCTTTATTTCAAGTGAATATAGTATAATACGCACGAATACATAAGGTAACTGAATGTTTATCATAGGATACATGAGGAATTATCATGTTAAGTGAGGGGGCTGGACATGAGTCTGATTAAGTACGAAGTGTTCCTGAAAGTGGTGGAGCTGGGCAGTCTAACGCGGGCCGCAGATGCGCTGGGCTTCACCCAATCCGGAATTAGCCACACGCTGAGCAGCCTGGAGCACGAGTTCGGCTTTCCGCTGCTGGTGCGCAGCCGGTCGGGGGTAAAGCTGACGGTGAACGGGGAGCAGGTGATGCAGCCGATCCGGGAGATTCTGAACTGGAATGAGCAGCTTAAGCAGCAGGTAGCGGATATTCATGGTCTGGAGACGGGGACGATTACCATAGGAACCTTCACGAGTGTCTCTGTCCATTGGCTGCCGGACATCATTAAGGAGTTCCGCCGGGAATTTCCTTACATAGAGTTCAAGCTGATGGAGGGCGGGTATCTGGAGATTGAGCAGTGGATCGAGGCTGGGGTGGTCGATTGCGGATTCCTATCATTGCCGACAAGGGAGCGGTTCGAAGTCATTCCGCTAAAGCAGGACCGGATGCTGGCGATTCTCCCGCTCAGCCATCCGCTGAGCAAGTCCCCCTATATGCCGCTGGCTCAGATCGCCTACGAGGACTTCATCATTCCGAAGCCCGGTTCGGATTATGATGTACAGCGGGTGCTGGAGAAGGCGGGCATCAAGCCGAACATCAAGTTCTCGGCCGGGGACGATTACGCCATTATTGCCATGGTAGAAAAAGGTCTGGGCATGAGCATTCTCCCGGAGCTGGTCACCCGGTTCCAGTATGAGCGTGTAGCCATGCTTGAGCTGGAGGAGCGCAGTTTCCGTTCGCTTGGTATCGCGGTCAACTCGATGAAATATGCTTCACCTGCCACCCGGCGGTTCTTGCAGCATGTGCAGCACTGGTCGTCCAGCCAAGGCGTAATTTGAATGTTAAAAAAGCGCAAAAAGGCATGTTTTCAAAATTGAAAACATGCCTTTTTGCCAAGTGAATCCGCGTATCATCCGCTTAATTTGCGCCCTTCATTGTCGAGAAACAACAGCTCGTAGTATTTTTTGGGCCGCCCCTTACTGTTGTCCCTTTTTTCAAATACCGTTTGTACTTGTTTACTTTCCTCAATTTTGTTAAGAATTCGGTTGGCACCTTTGACGGTCATGGACAGGCACTGTGCAACATCCTCAGAGGATAGCTTATTGGTTCGCATGATTGCTGCATAGGATATGATTTTCTGTAAATTGATGTTGTTGATTCCGATCCTTTTGGCTAAGGCGATGATTTCCGGGTCCCCCTGTTCAGAGAACTGGATGACATTCATGCTCCGCATGGGGCCGGCAACCTTCTGATTCTCGTCTATGAAAAAGCTGGAACTGCCCGTATAGGCTTCGGCCTGTCTGTGAGCCTTGGTAGCGTTAACGTTCGCTTGAAAATATTCATGCCCCGAGCCCCACCCGATCTTCACCTTGCCCTGTATACGCTCCTCCAGATACTCCAGCAGGCTACAGTTATGCGCGTTAGAGGTGATTCTCATGAAATTGCCGTAGGTGGTGTACAGTCTGACAAAGCCTTCTGAGATTTGGGCCGTGTCTGCCAGATTTACGCTGCGCAAAAAATTGCCGACCAGGACTTTCAGCTCATGAAGCTCCTCTTCGGAGGAGTGCTGCTCATTTTGGACCGATAAACATGCGACCACTGCCCTCTGGTTCTTAAGCTTGAGGATGGTAATTTCGTTAATAATCTCGCTGATGGTCTCTTTAACGTTCTCCAAAGTGGGCCGGATTAAGATATATTTGACGCCGTGCTTTTGGAGTTCTGGAACAAAGTGACCGAAGGCTGTAATGGACAGGTCTATTTTCTTAGCTTCCCACAGCGTGATATGGTTCTCCAGCATGATCTCCACACGCTCCAGCAAATTTCCGCTGCTAACGGGCTTTCCTTCATGAGTCAGATATTGCTGGAATTCGCTGAAAGAATCGATGACATACGCATAATCCACATAGACTCGGGAGATATCAAGCTCAGGTTCTGTAACCAGCAGCCGGAAAAGCTCTCTGTACAGCAGATTCTCATCATCATGCAAAATGTGAACAGGTACCTTATCGTCAAGGCATTCCTTGTCTATGGCCTCGTAAAGCATCCTCCCGCTGATCACAAATCCATCCACCGAATCCAGGTTTTTGAGATAAATGTCCGTTGTTTCGCGGAAGTTGCTGATGGTAAGGAAGCGGAACTGGCACAGGGGCCGCATTTCTTCTTCAATGGATCGGAAGTAATCCATATGGGACTCTGGCGTGATAATACCCAGCTTGATTTTCATAATTGATTCCTTTCATGAACAGTTCAATCAAAAGAGTTATATCACAATAAATGTGATATTACAATGTTCCGGCGGCCTACTGAAATAATGTTCTTAAAATGTCTAAAAGTATCTTGACAGTGGATGAATTTATAAGTACGATAAACATGTTCTCAAAAAGTCTTAAAATACAAAGGAGGAATGCCTACACTGTTCTTACGTTCATTTAATTTATGCTTTGGGAGATGTTCATTGTGAGTGTAGAAGCTGAAGACTTAATGAGTATGGCTCATCAGCTGCAGGACAAAATGGTCATGTACAGGCATCATCTTCATGCGATTCCTGAGCTTGATCTAAGTTTGCCTAAGACAACTGCATACGTAAAAGAGGCTTTGGAGTCGATGGGTCTTAAGCCCACTCCCATAGGAGAATCAGGGTTAACAGTTACCATTGGCGGACAGCATGAAGGGAAGGTGGTTCTGATCCGTGCGGATATGGACGCTTTGCCCATTCCAGAGGAAACGGAGCTCTCTTACGCGTCGTTGAATGGAAATATGCATGCCTGTGGGCATGACATGCACACTTCCATGCTGCTGGGGGCGGCGGAGATTCTGAAGGCGAGCGAAGAGCAGCTTCGCGGGACAGTTAAGCTTATGTTCCAGCCGGGTGAAGAGACGCTGCACGGAGCACAGATGATGCTGGAGAATGGGATTCTGGACAATCCCAAGGTGGATGCAGCCATGATGCTCCATGTGTTGACCGGAATGCCGCTTCCTATCGGACAATTTGTTGTGCCTGAGGAAGGGGGAGCGATCTCTGCTTCTTCGGATTGGTTCGAAATCATCATCCGCGGAAGGGGCTCACATGGAGCGATGCCCGAGGCCGCAGTGGACCCCTTAAATGTGGCTGCTCATCTTCATCTGGCGCTGCAGGGTATCCTCAGCCGGGAAATTTCGCCGATTGAACATGCAGTGCTTACCATCGGCGTGATGGAAGGCGGCACTACGAACAACGTGATTCCCGATACGGCCAGATTGAAAGGCAGCGTGCGCACATTTAACGCCGCATTGCGGGATAAAATGGAGACCCGTATCCGTGAAGTTACCGCAGGCATTGGAGAAACTTTTCAGGCCAAGGTGGAAGTGATCTATACGAGAGGCTGTCCTGAAGTGAAAACGGATGGCGGGCTTAATGAGCAAATGAGGGCTTCGATTGCAAATACCTTCGGCGATGGCTCCTATATTGGTATAACTGAGCTGATACCCGGCGGTAAATTAATGGGCTCGGAAGATTTCGCCTTTGTCTCACAGGCAGTGCCAAGTACCACGGTGTTTCTTAACGCAGGCAATATGCAAGATGGTTATAGTTATCCTGTACACCATCCAAAGACGATGTTCTCGGATGAGGTGCTTCATAGAGGGGCTGCGGCTTACGCAGCTTTTGCCAGAGACTGGCTTGAAAGTAACAGATAAGCTCTAAACCAAACTTAGGAGGAATTACAATGACAGAGAGACGTATGATTGGACCCACCAAATTCGAAGAGTACTCGGAGAAATACAAGGAATTCCTGTTAATGACCCGCCGTGACGGAATCATTGAAGTGCGTCTGCACACCGATGGAGGCTCGTACACGCACAATTGGGAAGCTCATACCGCCTGGTCTCATGCCTGGTCAGATATTGGCCGTGACCCTGAGAACGAAGTCATGATTATTACGGGAACTGGGGATAAATGGTTGATCGGCGACCCAGAGGTCTGGAATACGAAATTCATGGACTGGCCGAAGCAAAAGAAGCTCGAACAGTATCATGAATCACTGAGACTGCTTGAAAATCTGATCTTCTGCATCGACATTCCGACGATCGGGGCGGTCAACGGGCCGGGAACGCACTGTGAACTCGCAACACTCTGTGATATTACCATTTGTACGGAAGACGCTGACTTTTTCGATCCGCATTATCTGGGAGGCACGCCTCCAGGAGATGGAATGCTGCTGACACTGCAGAACATGATCGGTTTCAAAAAAGCTGCCTACTACGCCTACACCGGCAAGAATATCAATGGTCAGACCGCCTTGGACCTGGGTATCGTCAGTGAAGTTCTGCCCCGTGAAAAGCTTCTTCCGCGCGCATGGGAGCTTGCGGAGATGATCATGCAGGCACCGCGTTCAACGAGACATCTGTCTCACTCCATCATCTCCCGTCCATGGAAGCAGGCCCTGGTCGCCGATCAAGGATTCCAGCTGGCCCACCAGATGTACGACATGGCCATAGATGAAGAAGGAGCGCTGGAGCGGCTGAAGAAAATGCAAGGACGCCTGATGGGCAACGATGTTCAATAGAGAGATGACTGGACCTACTAGACTCGAAGAATACTCTGAGAAGTACAAGGACTTATTCCTCATGACCCGCCGTGACGGTATTCTCGAAGTGCGGTTGCACACTCACGGGGGACCTTTACAATTCGACTGGCCGGTCCAAGCCGCATATGGTCAGATATGGTCAGATATTGGCCGTGATCCTGAGAATGAAGTCATGATTCTCACAGGGACAGGAGAGTTGTGGCAGACCGGCAATCCTGAAGTCTGGACCACCAAATTCATGGATTGGCCGAATCGCCGGAAGCTAGAGATGTATCATGAATCACTTAGAATGATTGAAAATATGGTTCATTGCCTGGACATCCCCACGATTGGGGCGATCAATGGCACAGGCGCACACTGGCAATTGGGAACGCTTTGTGATATTACCCTTTGTACGGAAGCCACAGCGTTCTTCGATGCCCATTATCTGGGCGGTGTACCGCCCGGAGATGGAATCGTTCTGGCACTTCAAAGGATTGTGGGAACCAAGAAAGCGGCATACTATGCATACACGGGCTTGAACATTAATGCTCAAGAGGCATTAGATCTCGGTATGGTTAGCGAGGTGCTGCCTCATGATCAACTTCTTCCACGGGCATGGCAGCTGGCAGAAATGATCATGCAGGCACCCCGCTCTACGAGACATCTTACTCATTCGATTGTGTCACACCCGTGGAAACAAGCTTTTGCAGAGGATCAGGGTCTTCAGCTTACCCACCAATTGGTTGACATGGCTATGGATGAAGAGGGGATTCATGAGCGGTTGATGAAGCTTAAGGAACGTTTTCAGAGTAATGACAACTGAGAAGGGATAAGGGTGCTATGAGATCGTTGACTGAGCTATATAAGATTGGCAGCGGACCGTCAAGCTCCCATACCATGGGGCCGGAGAAAGCGGCCAGAATCTTCAAATCGGAAAATGAAGACGCAGACCAGTTCAAAGCGTTGATCTATGGTTCCCTTGCCAAAACAGGCAAAGGCCATATGACGGACAAGGCTATTCTTCGGGCATTGTCACCCGCTTCAGCGGAGGTTGAATTTGTTCCACAGCCTGACTTTGTTCTGCACCATCCCAATACGATGGACTTGTTCGCTTACAAAGACGGTCAGCAAACCAATTCCATGCGTGTTGTCAGCATCGGCGGCGGGGATATCGTGATTGAGGGACGGGAGGAGACGCTTGGATCTGAAGTCTACCCGGAGAACAGCTTTGCCGAGATCAGTACCTTTTGTAAAGCGAAGCATATCCGCCTAAGCGATTATGTTGAGCAGCGTGAAGGCCCGCAGATCTGGGAGTTCCTCCAAGGCATCTGGGAAGCGATGAAGCGGTCGATCGACGAGGGGTTATCTGTCACAGGGATTCTGGAAGGCGGGCTTAATGTTGAGCGCAAGGCGCAATATTTATATCATCAGGGGCATGTGGATGAGAGCCCGGAGACGCGGGAGAACCGGATCGTCAGCGCGTACGCTTTTGCCGTCAACGAACAGAATGCGGCCGCTGGTACAGTCGTAACGGCTCCAACCTGCGGGGCCTGCGGTGTTGTACCCGCCTCGCTCCGTTATATGCAGGAGAAGATGGAGGTCCCGGACGAACAGATCCTCCGGGCACTGGCTGTCGGCGGGCTTATTGGTAATCTGGTGAAGCAGAACGCCTCCATCAGCGGCGCTCAGTGCGGCTGCCAGGCGGAGGTGGGTACGGCTTGCTCTATGGCAGCGGCTGCACTGGCTGAACTGTCCGGTATGGAAATCGACCAGATTGAGTATGCGGCGGAGGTAGCCATGGAGCACCACCTGGGGTTAACGTGTGATCCGATTAACGGACTGGTGCAGATCCCTTGCATTGAGCGGAACGCTGTCGGCGCGATGCGGGCGATCAATGCGCTTAGCCTGGCTAAGTTCTTGTCGGGTACCCGTAAAATATCCTTTGATCTGGTTGTTCAGACGATGTATGAGACAGGCCTCGATATGAACAGCAGGTACCGTGAAACTTCTGAAGGCGGGCTTGCTAAGTTCTACAACATGGGCAGTTAAATGAAAATGATACCGCAGTAGATGAAGGATTAATTCCAAGCTTGTGAATAAGACAAGGAACGTCCCTTGCTGCCGGTTGGCAGAGGGGACATTTTTTTCGTTTGGCGGGAGATCTGTAGGGCGGACCTCACTGTAAGGCAAGAAGGGATTTGACTAAAGTGCAGCATGAATGAGAAAATGTATGCGTGTACATCGAGTAGTCTATTCAGTGAGGAGGCACCAAATGAAACAGCTGCGCATTGGAATGATAGGTTATAAATTCATGGGCAAGGCCCACAGCAACGCTTACCGCAGTCTGCCCATGTTCTTCCCGAAGGCCGTCAAGCCGCAAATGTCGGTCATCTGCGGACGCAATGAGGAGGCTGTACAAGAAGCGGCGGCACAGCTTGGCTGGTCGGAGAGCGTGACCGACTGGAAAGACCTGATCGCACGCAGCGATATTGATCTGGTCGATATTAATGCGCCAAGCAATGCCCATAAAGAGATTGCCCTGGCGGCTGCGGCCGCAGGCAAGCATATCTTTTGCGAGAAGCCGCTGGCCCTGAATCTGGAGGATTCCCGCGAGATGCTGGAGGCTGCCGAAAAGGCTGGAATTGCACATATGATTGGCTTCAACTACCGTTTCTCCCCGGCGGTACGGCTGGCGAAGCGGCTGATTGAGAGCGGCCGGCTGGGCCAAATCTATCACTTCCGCGCGTGGTTCCTGCAAGACTGGATTCTTGATCCGGAATTCCCGCTGGTCTGGCGGCTCCAGAAGGAGGTTGCCGGTTCGGGATCGCATGGTGATCTCGGGGCGCATCTAATTGATCTGGCTCATTTCCTGGTCGGAGATATAGAGGAAGTTATAGGCATGAGCGAGACCTTCGTCAAGGAGCGTCCGCTGGCTACGGAGATGACCGGTCTCAGTGCCAAGGCAGGCAAGGATGCACCACGTGGTCCGGTAACCGTGGACGATGCGACCTTGTTCCTGGCCCGGTTTGCCAACGGTGCTTTGGGCAGCTTTGAGGCAACGCGTTTTGCTGCCGGACACCGTTCGACCAATTCCTTCGAGATCAACGGCAGCCTGGGCAGTGTGAAATTTGATTTTGAACGGATGAATGAGCTGGAGGTCTATCTGACCTCGGATGACGAGGATGTGCAGGGCTTCCGCCGTGTGCTCGCCACCGATCCGTCCCATGATTATGCGGAAGCCTGGTGGCCCCCGGGCCATACGATCGGATTCGAGCATACCTTCATTCATGAGATGCTGGAGCTGTCGAATGCCATTGAGGAAGGGCGCCAGCCGGAGCCTAACTTCAACGACGGCGTGAAATGCCAAGCAGTGCTGGAAGCGGTCGACCGTTCGATTGAGCAGCGGCGCTGGGTTACGATATCTGAGATGTAAGCTGAAGACAGAGAAACACCGCCGGGGGATAGTGGCCGGCGGTGTTTTTTGGGCTTGAAACGCCCGCTTACTCCTGCTTCCGTGCCTGGGAAGGGGTTAGACCCTTGTACTGCTTGTACAGCTTAGTGAAGTAATTCGGATTGTCACAGCCGACCCGGCCTGAGATCTCGGTAATCGTCAGGTCCGTCTCCAGCAGCAGCCGCTGCGCCTCATCCATTCTGCAGAAATTCACATAATCGATGAACGTCCGCCCGGTGAGCTTCTTGAAGGTTTTGCAGAAATGAAAAGGGTTCAGATTCACGAACCTGGCAGCGGCCTCAATCGACATCTTCTGATCTGCGTGGTTCTCCAGGTATTCCAGCAGCGGCTTGAAGCGCTCCCGGTGGATCGAATGGCGTTCGCTGTGCTCCCGCTCGCTGCGTTGCCGGGCCGGGAAGGCCCGGGACATCAGGGTGAAGAACAGGTGCAGCTGATTCTTCACCACGAGTTGAAAAGCCGGCTGCTTGGCCTCCACTTCGGCAATCACCCGCTCCAGCAAATGATAATACGCAGCGCATTCAGGCTGCTGGGCGGCAGGCATGACCGGGAATTGATTCAGATTATTGAGGTACGGAGCTACGAATTGCTCATGCTGGGAATCCTGGTTCCGGTCCTTGAACAGCGAGGCATGGAACACAATCGAGACATAAGAGAGGTCACCACTGCACAGGCTATAGCCGACATGAAGCCCGCCGGACGGCACCATCAGGACATCCCCCGGCCCGGCCTCGTAAGGCTTGCTGTCCACATGAAAAATGGCCTGACCTTCGCGCATAATGATGATCTCGAAATGCTCATGCCAGTGCAGAAACAAGATGTTCTGCTCAGGCGACACCTCCCGGCAGGTGTTGAAGAATAGACGGAACGGATACGTTTTCTCTTCCAGCCTTGGATATTCCTTAAGTTCCTTCGGATAGGTCATCTTTATTCAACTCCCGCAAGATTCAGCTAGTTTAGCACAAGATAAGTAGAGATTTTGCCCAAAATGAGCGATATACTAGGAATGTTGCATTAACTATAAACCAATATTGGAGTGGCATACAAGATGCAGGATACATTAAGAATCGGAACACTGGTTGGAGGCGGGGATGCGCTCAGAGTCATTCCGCAGATTATTGGACATGGATTCGAGTCCTTCAGCTTAACCTTTTGGCAGACTACAGGGACTACTGATTTGGAGGAAACAGCGGCACGGGTGCGTGAACTGGCTGCGGAGCATGATTTCACGATTTCTTCAGTCGGCATATTTGGGAATCCGCTTACAGGGACAGGCGACAATTCAGATACGGTTGCCAGCTGGGAACGGCTGATCGACCATGCCCATTTGTTCGGGACGGATCTGGTCTCCGGCTTCACCGGACGTCTGCCCGGCGTATCTATAGATGAGTCGATTCCGAAGTTCGCTGAGGTGTTCGGTGAGCTGTCGAAGCGGGCGGCGGAGCGCGGGGTCAAGATTGCTTTTGAGAATTGCTCGATGGATGGGAACTGGCGGGCAGGGGACTGGAATATTGCGCATAACCCTACTGCCTGGGAGAAAATGTTCAACGCCGTGAATGCCGATAATCTCGGCCTGGAATGGGAGCCCTGCCACCAGATGGTGCAGTTGATTGACCCGATCCCGCAGCTGCGCAAATGGACGGACAAGATCTTCCACGTCCACGGCAAGGACGCAACCATCGCCTGGGATATTATCAAGGAATACGGAATCCACGGGCCTAAGCCTTATGTGTGGCACCGGACGCCGGGCTTCGGGGATACGAACTGGACAGATGTGATCACGATTCTCCGTCAGGCCGGGTATAAGGGAACGATCGATATTGAAGGCTGGCATGACCCTGTCTATCGTGACGATCTGGAGATGACCGGTCAGGTCCATGCACTGAATTATCTCAAAACCTGCCGGGGCGGCAGCTTCATCCCGAACCCGGTGTAACTGGAGGAAAAAGTTATGACAGCAGGACATCGTGTGGTTGTGGCGGGCTGCGGGGCTATGGCTAATGAGTGGATCAGCTATGCTCTGAAGCATGCTGATGGAATAGAGATTGTAGCACTCGTGGATATTCGGCGGGAGTCCGCTCAGGCCATGGCAGAAAGGCACGGGCTTACTTGCCCGGTATTTACTGAAGTGGAGCAGGCGATTGTGGATACAGCAGCTAATCTGGTATTTGATGTGACGGTGCCGGCCAGCCATTACAGTATTGCCAGCAGTGCGCTTGAGGCCGGTTGCCATGTATTCGCGGAAAAGCCGCTGGCGGAGACGATGGAGCAGTGCAATTCGATCGTCAGCATCGCTGAACGTACTGGCAGGAGCCATGCGGTGATGCAGAACCGCCGGTATGATCCGCGCATCCGTTCTTTGCGGGAGCTGATAACTTCAGGGGTTATAGGGCGGACAGGCTCTATCAGCGCGAATTTCTTTCTGGCTCCGCATTTCGGCGGTTTCCGGGATGCGATGGATAGCCCGCTGCTGCTGGATATGGCGATCCACACTTTCGATCAGGCGCGCTATATCAGTGGCGCTGATCCGGTAAGTGTATATTGCCAGGAATTCAATCCGCCGGGATCATGGTATGCAGGGAATGCGGCGGCGGTCTGTATTTTTGAAATGTCGGACAGCACCGTGTTCTGTTACCAGGGCTCCTGGTGTGCAGAAGGCGCGCCTACATCATGGGAAGCGTCTTGGCGGGTTCAAGGTGAAAAGGGCGCTGCGATCTGGGATGGCCGGGATCTTCCGTATGCTGAGGTGATTAGCGCCGGGAGTGAACACTCCGGCCAGTTCCTCCATGAATTCGAGCGCGTCGAAGCGCCGGAGGTACAGATGGAGGAGACCTTCCACCAGGGCTGCCTCGATGAAATGTTTCGTTCGCTGGCAGAAGGCCGTCCGGCCGAGACGGATTGCCGCGATAACCGCTACAGCATGGCCATGGTGCTGGGCGCTCTGGAGAGTGCGCGGACAGGCCGCAAGCTGAGCATTGCCGAATTCATAGAAGGCGGCGAGCTGGCGGGGAGTAAGGCGTAGGGGATTTTAGCAGGGGAAGCAAAATGGAATGCAAAAAGGCATGGGGGAAAACCCCATGCCTTTTCTTTTACCGCCGTCACTGGTCACTAATCTGCTTGTTGGTCTGGTTATTTATCCGTCCCCAGTAACAAGTTCACAACCGTTTCCAGCTGCTGCTCCAAAGAATAGGGGTCCTCCATGACAAATTCATCATGATAATTATCCCCGTATAAAAATACTTTGCCATTCTTCACGGCAGGTACACTTTTCCATATGTCACTTTCCATTGCTTGGTTTGTAATCTCAGCATCGCCATTATATACAAAGATATAATCACCTAAATATTCAGGCAGCACCTCAAGTGAGATCGATTCGAACCCCTCTTTCATATGTAAGGCACTTTCTGTTGGAGGCAGCTGCAGCATTTCGTAAATAGTGGAGGAACCATAATTTCCGCCCGTTGCTGCTAACACATATACTGTTTTTTCGGCAAACTGAACGATGGATACCGTCTCCCCTTCCTTAATGACGTTAGATACCTTTGACTTTGCTTCAACAACCTTCTGTTCGTATTCCGCAATCCAATCCTCTGCCTGCTGCTCTTTTCCGAATATCGTGGCTACGCTTCTGAATTTATCAAGCGGTCCGGCTGTTGATAACTCCTCCCAGTATGGCAGAAAAACAGTGGTGCCGATCTTCTCATATTGGTCAACGTAATCTTCGATGGAACCGATAATGAGGTCTGGCTCCAGCATCGTCAATTTCTCCAGATTCATCGGGAATTCCCCTAAATCTTCGATTTTATCGAGTGTTTCTTGGGGAATCTCCGCCTTGTCCATCCAGCCTTCGTCGAGCATGAACGTTCTGGCTCCGACAGGGACAATGCCCAGTTTCAACAAATGGCCCATATATTGGTCTGCCGCGACTTTTACCGGCTCTGCGGGTACTTCAATGTCTCCTCTTGGTGTGGTTACGATCCTTGTCTTAGAACTTTCTTGCGAGGCAGCCGGACTTGCCTGATTTACGTTATTGTTCCCGTTGCTTGAATCCTTCGCCGCTGTGTTCGTCCCGTTGGAGCAAGCACTGAGCAGCAGGGAGCCGCACAGCAGGATAGCAGCCATGGCTACTGATCTGGTTGGTTTAAACATATGTATATCCCCTTTATCCGTATTGTGATAATGATTATCATTATTAATATACAGATCCGCACTATGTTCAGAAATAGAGGATGTGGGGAAGTTTAATGGACTTTCAGCAACTTTGTGCTGCTGCAGCTTCCTATTTCTATGATGAGCAGGGGCTTCACCCTTTCGCTTTTTATAAATCCTGCTGAAATAATACACGTCTTTATACCCGACGCTTGCCGCAATCTCCCCGACAGAAGCATTAGTTGTCATTAGAAGCTCTGATGCAAGGTCAAGGCGGTAGCGGATTAAGTAGTCTATCGGACTGATGCCTGTATGCTCTTTGAATAAGGATGATAGGTGATAAGCACTGAAATTGAACACTTCCGCAAGTGAATCTAAGGTAATAGGTTCCGCATAATACTCCCGGATATAAGTGATTACCTGGACTGCAACAGAAGTTGTTCTGACCTCGGTCTCATGCTCTTGCAGGCGCAATTCCTTTAACGTCAGATGAACGAACTGGTAAAAAAGTGCTTTTACATGAAGACGCTCTTCCGGCTGATCCCATTTCTGATACATCTGCTGAATTTTGTTATACAGTAAAAGCGGAGCCTTAGGGCTGAAACAATACTGCTCTTGAAAAGGATTCGCTTCATGGAGCAAGGCTTTGTAGTAAATGATATAGTAAATAAATTTATCACTTACCGGTAGGATGTTTAGGGTAGCCCCTTCGCCGCAATGTAAAAGTTCAAATCCTGTACAAGCAAATTCAGCCTGGGCTGTCTGAACTTGTGCGCTCCCCTGTACCGACAGCAAAAATAGATTGGCAGGTATTATGAATGGAGGAAGAACTTCGCCTTGCGCTAACTCCTTCTGCCGGATATTCACCAGTGTAATTGCAGCCTGATCCCAAAGTAATAATTGATTGCTGATGTGCATGATGCGATATACCCCTCCGTAATCTGTCTACTTCTCATTTTAAATGATAACCATTATCAATGACAGTCTGAATAATACTTGCTAAATTGAAAGTCACATAAATCCATATCAATCTCACATCGCTGCATTCCAGATCTGTGTAATGAAGCCTAGAATAAATACCAGATAGTGGATGTAACGAACAAGGGGGAATCGCGATGGATGAGCAGTTGAAAGTTGTGATTGGGAGCGGCGGAAGCCGGCATAACCAGGGGTGGCTGCATACGGAGGAGAGGGAGCTTAATCTTTTACAAGAAGAACAGTGGGCCATCAGCTTCAAGAAAAGCTCCATACAAGCAATCCTTGCGGAGCATGTCTGGGAGCATCTGACGTATGAGGAGGGGATACAGGCGGCAAGAATCTGCTATCCTTATCTGGCCCCTGGCGGGTATATCCGCTGTGCTGTGCCGGATGGGTATTTTCCCGATGAAGCTTATCAGAAGATTGTACAGGTCGGGGGACCGGGTCCCCTCGATCATCCGGCGGCGTCCCACCGTATCGTACATAATTACAATACCCTGCGAGGCATGTTCACGGCTGGCGGCTTCGAGGTCAAACTGCTGGAGTATTGCGATGAATCCGGGCAGTTTCATTATAACCACTGGGATGAGGGCGGAGGGTTTATCTACCGTTCCAGGCGCTTTGACCACCGCAATTCAGAGGGAAGGTTAGGCTTTGTCTCGCTGATTGTGGATGCCGTTAAGAGATGACACATTGCATTCGCACGTGATAAAAAGGCTGATCCCCGCAGCAGCAGGATTCGCTACGCTAAGATCAGCCTGTCTTTCATTTAGCCCGCCCGGGCTAGAAGCCCCGGTACTGCGGTTCTTCCTTTTCCAGCTCGGTTACGCGTCCTTCCACCTGCTGGACAATCTGCTGAGTCTGCTCGGCCGCTTGGGTGAACAGAGTCTTAGCTTCCTCGTTTTGGGTCTCCATGGCGAATTGCTCCAGGCTGGCCTGGGCGCTTTTCAGCGAAGCTACGCAGGTCTTGACTTGTGAGGCGACAGTCATCAGGCTTTCCCTCCTCCATATTATAGAAATGGATCATCATCCACGGATTCTAGTATCTGCATTCCCGCTGCTCATATTCTGGAAAATAAATCTATACTCACGAGAGCATAATCAGCCGGAACAAAATCTTATGGTTAATTCACCCCTGGTTTGACAAATACTGAAGCAGAATGCCTGAGCACACAGAGCATGAAATATCACAATACAGGGGGTTATTCGAATGCCTGAAGCGCTGGAGGTTGTCTTACGGACCTTGTTTGCGGTGGTCGTCTTGTTCTTTCTCACTAAACTTCTGGGGAAGCGGCAGGTTTCGCAGCTGTCGTTCTTTGAGTACATTACAGGCATCACAATAGGCAGTATTGCGGCATATATCTCGCTGGATACGGACAAAACCTGGCATCTGGGCCTAATTGCTCTAGGCGTCTGGGTCGGCTGCTCCCTGCTGATTGAGTTCCTGCAGATCAAGAGTAAGAAAGCCCGCGATTTCATTGACTTCAAATCGACCGTGCTGATCAAGGACGGCAAGATTCTGGAGGACAATATGAAAAAGGAGCGGATCAGCACGGATGAGCTGCTGGAAGAGCTGCGCAAGAAGGATGTCTTCAAATTGGCCGATGTTGAGTTTGCCATTATGGAGTCGGACGGGGCAATTAACGTACTCCAGAAGAAGGAGAATCTGCCCCTGACCGCCAAGGATCTCGGGGTTAAGGTAGCGCCGGAGAAAGAGACACTGGCTGTCATCATGGATGGTGAGATTATGGACGAACCGCTGGACAGCATGAATCTCTCCAGGGCGTGGCTTAAGGATGAGCTGGACAAAATGAACCTGACCGTAAAGGACGTCTTCCTCGGCCAGGTGGATTCCTACGGTGAGCTGACCGTGGATCTGTATGCGGATAATGTGAAGGTGCCGCAGCCGCAGGATAAACCTCAGCTGTATGCGCTGCTGAAGAAATGCGAAGCCGATCTGGAGCTGTTCGGTCTGTCCACCAAGAACAAAGCGGCGAAGCAAATGTACGGAAATTGTTCAGAGCAATTGCAGGAGCTGCTGCAGAAGCTGAAGCCGTTTATCCAGAACTGACAGCAGTTGACCAAGCGGACAACAGGGGAGGTTTTCCATTCGGGCGCTGTAGAGGTATACTATAATCGATTTCATAGGATCTATTTCAAATATAGGGAGGATGCTGCCGATTATGGACTATGTGAAGCTGGGGAAGACCGGACTGGAAGTATCACGAATCTGCCTGGGGTGTATGAGCTATGGGGTGCCGGAACGCGGAACCCATTCTTGGTCGCTGAGTGAGCAGGAGAGCCGGCCGTTTATCCGCAAAGCTCTGGAGCTGGGCATTAACTTCTTCGACACGGCTAATATCTATTCGGATGGGACCAGTGAAGAGATTGTCGGACGGGCCCTCAAGGAGTTCGCCTCCCGTGACGAGATTGTGCTGGCCACCAAGGTGCATGGCCGCATGCGTACCGGCCCCAATGGCGGAGGACTGTCGCGCAAAGCCATCCTGAGCGAAATCGATCATAGCCTGAAGCGGCTGGGCACAGATTATGTGGACCTGTATCAGATTCACCGCTGGGACCCGTCCACTCCGGTTGAGGAGACGATGGAAGCCCTGCATGATGTGGTAAAAGCGGGCAAAGCCCGCTACATCGGCGCTTCCTCCATGCCTGCATGGCAATTCCTCAAGGCACTGCATACCGCAGAGCGCCATGGCTGGACCCGGTTCGTGTCGATGCAGAACTATGTGAACCTGCTGTACCGGGAGGAGGAACGGGAGATGCTGCCGCTGTGTGAAGCGGAAGGCATCGGGGTAATTCCTTGGAGTCCGCTGGCCCGCGGCCGGCTGACCCGGGACTGGCAGGAGACGAGCACCCGCTCGGAGAGTGATCAGTTCGGCAAGCTGCTGTATTCACAGACGGAGGAACCGGACCGGCTGGTGGCCCTGCGGCTGAAGGAGATTGCGGAGCAGCGGGAGATTCCCCGTGCACAGGTGGCACTGGCTTGGGTACTTCAGAAGAAGCCTGTCACAGCGCCGATAGTTGGAGCAACCCGGATGAGCCATCTGGAGGATGCCGCCGCAGCGGTATCGGTCACCCTC
This sequence comes from Paenibacillus sp. FSL H7-0350, assembly GCF_038593195.1. NCBI lineage: Bacteria > Bacillati > Bacillota > Bacilli > Caryophanales > Paenibacillaceae > Paenibacillus > Paenibacillus sp. FSL H7-0350. The sequence continues at coordinate 507,292 of NZ_CP151972.1, forward strand.
ACTGATGAGGAAATCCGGCGGCTTGAGGAGCCTTATGTACCTCATCCGGTAATGGGCTTTTAGCACTGGCATTATATGATAATGTGACTTGAACAGGAGCCGGATGACGGCTCCTTATTTGTTTTTTATAGCTTGGAATACTAGCTATTATATAATGTAGGCGCTTTCTGGTATGATTAGCTTATATGTACATACCTTTTTTTGGAATAGGATGGTGTTATTATTCATGAATCTTCAAGAAGCAACCGCTCTAATTGATTCAATCCGAAGTAATCTGGCACAAGTTATTGTCGGCAAGGAGGGCGGCGTGAACCTGCTGCTGACCGCCTTGCTGGCGAATGGTCATGTGCTGCTGGAGGATGTGCCTGGAACCGGAAAGACGCTGCTCGCCAAAACACTGGCCCGTTCCCTGGACTGCACTTTCAAGCGGATTCAGTTCACACCCGACCTGCTGCCGTCCGACTTAAGCGGCATCAATTACTATAATCAGAAGACCGGCGAATTTCAATTCCGCCCGGGCCCGGTATTTGCCAGCATTCTGCTTGCGGATGAGATCAACCGGGCAACGCCGCGCACCCAGTCCAGCCTGCTGGAGTGTATGGAGGAGCGGCAGATTACGATTGACGGCGTGACGCATGAGCTGGAGCGGCCGTTCCTGGTTATTGCTACCCAGAATCCGGTGGACAGCCAGGGGACCTTTCCGCTGCCTGAAGCGCAGCTGGACCGGTTCCTCATGCGGATTACCAGCGGGTATCCGTCATTTGAGGAAGGGGTACATATCCTCCAAAGATTCCGCCAAAATAACCCGCTGGAGGATACCGCTGCGGTGGCCACGGCCCGGCAGATTCAGGACATACAACGTCTGGCTGCGGAGGTTGCCGTCAGTGACGAGCTGCTCGCTTATATGATGCGCGTGGTCGAGGCCACCCGCACCTCTCCGGCGGTCCGTCTGGGAGCAAGTCCCCGGGCAGCTTTTGCCTTGCTGCGTGCCTCGCAGGGGTACGCACTGATCCAGGGCAGAAGCTACTGTATACCGGATGATATCAAAGAGGTTGCAGTTTCTGTGCTGGCGCACCGGCTGATTCTTCAGCGTGGTCCCGGAGTCCGTGAAGGCCAGTCGGCAGAGGTAGTGCTTCAGGTGCTGCGTGAAATCGAGGTACCTGCTGAACCTGCGGTCCTGTCCAGAGGCGGAAGGGTGGAGTGATCCATGTCGCTGCCGTGGTTCATTGCAAGCACGTTCATTCTGCTGGTCTTGATCTCGCTGATCTATGACCGGAATGCACTGAAGAAGGTCAGCTATACCCGTTACTTCTCTGCCAAAGCGGTGTACGCCGGAGAACAGGTAGAGATGGTTGAGGAGATTCTGAACAAGAAGCTGCTGCCGCTGCCTTGGCTGCGGCTGGAATCCAGCATAGCTAAGGGGCTTGAATTCGGTAACCAGGAGAATCTGGGCATCAGCAGCGGAGAGATTTCCCAGAATCATGTTAGCCTGTTCTTCCTGAGGTCTTTCCGCCAGATCAAACGGCGTCATAATATCACTTGCAGGGAGCGGGGGCTGTTCGTCCTGGAGACGGCAACCATGACTACCGGCGATCTGTTCGGACTGAGCCGCAACGCCAAGACCTTCCCGCTTCATCTGGAGCTGCTGGTCTACCCCGGATTGCTGCGTTTCCATGACCTTCCGTTGCCGGTTCACAGCTGGCTTGGAGAGCTGCCGGTCAAACGCTGGATTGTCGAAGATCCGTTCCTGACCGCCGGTACAAGAGAGTACAGCGCAGGGGATTCCCTGGCGAGCATTAACTGGAAGGCGACTGCCCGGACAGGAAGTATGCAGGTGCATCAGAAGGATTACACCGCCGATTCCCGGCTGGTTATCTGCCTGAACGTAGAGACCAGTGAGTCCATGTGGAGAACGGTTACCGATGTGCAGCGCATAGAGCTGGGTATCCGCTATGCGGCGACTGTAGCCGAGTATGCGATCAGCCACGGGATTGAGGTCCGGCTGCTCAGCAATGGAAGACTGGACGGCAGCGGGGCGAGAGATTCGGTGGACACCTGGTCCATTGCCCATACCGAGGAGTTCCTTGGCCTGCTGGCCAGACTGAATCTGGACCGGACTGTGCCGATGAGCAGGCTGATGGAGATTGAAGCGGACAAGGGTGAGGGAGATATGGATTATCTGATCATCACCTGCCACCGGGGGGCAGAGCTGCAGTTGGCAGCGTCAGGGTTAAGCTTCCTCGGGAACGGTGTAGAGTGGCTGGATATTCCGGCAGAAGGGGGCGGTGAGTGATGACTTCCCGAATCCCGGATGCCTTCAAAGAAAATTTCGCCATATGGATGTCAGCCCTCATCGAATGGCTGCTGCTGCTCCCCGTATGGCTGGTACTCCAGACTTATTTCCAGCCGGAGGCCGAGGCGCTGCGCTGGATCTATCTGCTGCCGGTACTGGCCGCAGCTGGTGTACTGCTGCGGAAGATATGCAACTGCCGCTGGAAGCAGCTGCTGGCGGCGCTGGTTCTCGGAGCTATTACAGTTGCATTAACCGGTACGCTGACACTTATGGGCCTTCCGCTGGCAGCCGGAGCGGCAGTGTCTGCCTTCCTTGGTATGACGGCAGCCACACGGGTGAACCGGCTGTGGCTGTACATCAGCGGGATTATCCTTTATTTTGTCGCTTCGATTGCCTTCCCGCGCATACCCGGTCTCCAGCCGAGTGCAGCGGTGCTCACCTGGAGCGGCAGCCTATGCCTGATCCTGGCACTGCTGGCTACGAACAGCACCCACCTGCGTTATAGCTCCTTGAACGGAGGTGCAGGAAATCTGCCACAAGGACTTCGGCGGCATAACCGGATGTTCGTGGTCGGTTTCATTATCCTGGCAGCACTGCTTGCGGCGGGGGGCGGTAAGGCGGTAGGAATGCTGCTATGGAATATGACGCGGGCATTCTTCGCCTGGCTCAGCCGGTTATCCTCCGGTTCCGAGGAGGCACCGCCAGCAGAAGCACCGCCTGCGGCCATCCCTGCCATGCCTGCAGCGGAGCCGGGTGAACCGGGCTTGCTGTCGATGATTCTAAATATAGGCTTTTATATTCTAGGAGCGGCAGCTATTCTTGCGGTACTCTATTTTATCCTACGTTGGTTATACAGAAATACAGGAGGCATCCTGCGCAGAGCGATGGACAGGCTGTTGTCCCTGCTGCGCAGAGAGACGCCAGCGGTTTCGGGGTATCAGGATGAGGAGACCAGCCTGTTCAACTGGGAGCAGACCGTTCAGGACTTCCGCCAATATGTGCGCTCCAAGCTGACACCAGCCAGCCGCCGCGACCGCTGGGAGGGGATGGACGGAAGCCGCGAGCGCATCCGCTGGCTCTACCGGCACTGGCTGCGGGCCAGACATGCGGAAGGGTATGAGGTGAAGCCCTACCTGACCCCGCAGGAGACAGCCGCCGATGTAGCCGCCTGGTCGCAAGGCCAGAAGCGTGCGAACAAGCACTCTGGCAGCGGGCAACCCGCCCACGACCGGCTACTCAGCCTATATAACAAGGCCCGCTACACCGAGGAGGCGTTGTCTGAACTTACTGCCGCTGAGGCGGCAGCGCTTAAGGAGCAGTTGAAGCTGTAGCTGAATCATTACATTCAGTGAATACGGGAAAGGAGCGGCAGGCATGACTCTTTATCTGCGCGGTGAACTGGCTAAAGAGGCTCAGATTAATTTAGAGACGCTCAGATTCTATGAGAAGAAAGGGCTGATTCCGCTGCCTCAGCGTTCAGCAGGCGGGTATCGGCTGTATCCGGAGGAGACGCTTCTCCGGATTGCTTTTATCCGTAATGCCAAGAACTGCGGGTTCACACTTCAGGAGATTAAGAAGGCACTCGTTAAATCTGCGGACCGCAGCATCGGAATCGATGATTTCGCCCAAGTCATTGAGCGGAAGATCGCCGCTGTTGATCTGGAGATTGCCCGGAGGAACGAGACACGCAGTCGGCTTGAAGCGTTAAAGTCCGGTCTTCTGTCTCAAGACAGGCACCCGGGCGTGGAGGATACGCTTACTATGTTGAACATGAATGATTAACCCGCTGTCACCTGTAATGCTGGAGGAATTGCCGCTTGACTCTGTATATAGCTACAGGGTTTATAGTAGGAGCATCCCAGGATAACAGGAGGAATTACACGTATGTTGTATCCGAGCAGCACCCCGATTGAACAGCTGCAGGCCATTAGTGCTTATCTGAAAAGTAATAATAATTATTCCAGAAGACCGGTTCAGGAGATCCGGGCGGCGGCAGTAGAAGCTTCCAGGCAGTTACCCTTACTTGAAGGCGTGAAGGTTGAACCGGTTGAGGCGGAGACCTTCAGCGGAGAGTGGGTCAGGGCGGAGGGGAAAAGTCTACTAAGTGAAGGACAATTGCAACCCACGGAGAACAAGGTCATTCTATATTTTCACGGTGGAGGGTTCGTGTCTGGCAACTGCGAGATCTATAGGGATCTGGCAGCCCGTCTATCTGAAGCAGCTGGGGGAATTACCGTTTTAACTGTGGAGTACCGGCTTGCACCGGAGTTCTGCTACCCGGCAGCCAATGAGGATTGCCTTGCTGCTTACCATTGGCTACTGGAACGGGGCGTTCATGCCGGCAATATCATAGTCTGCGGAGACTCCGTAGGAGCCACGCTTGCGCTGATGACCTTGATTACGCTGCGGGAGCAGGGAGACGGGCTTCCTGCCGGTGTCTGCCTGCTATCTCCCCATGCCGATCTTGTTCAATTGGATGGGGAGTCTTATGACAGCCGTGCGGGAACGGACCCGACAGGGAGCCGGGCAGCGAATCAGAGAATGATTGTGGAATATATGGGGGACTTTGGCGGTGCATGGCCTGCGATATTGTCACCGCTAAGACTGGATCTCCGGGGCTTGCCGCCCCTGCTCATACAGGCGGGTGATCATGAGGTGCTGCTGAGTGATGCAGAGCGTTTGGCTGAACAAGCAAGGGCTGCGGACATCACTGTAGAGCTTCAGATCTGGGAGAACATGTGGTGCGCCTTTCAGCTGATGGCTGCCATGCTTCCTGAAGCGCAGCAGGCCATTGGAAATATAGGCAGCTTCATTAAGAGAGTATTGCAGCTGGAGGGCAGGCAAGATTAACGCCTGTAGCCTGAATGGAATTGTACAGCGTATCCGTTGGACAGGGTCAGAACAGCAGACGCAGCAGCATCAGCGTCACAATACCGGTCAATACTGTGGCCAGCAGACTGCGGGTCTTGACGGCTACCCAGAAGGTGGGGAGGGCTGCGATTAGCTCTACATTGGTGGACAAGACTGCGAACCTGCCGCCGGTTACGAACAGCTCTTGGGCAACCAGAGCAGCCATGACTGCAATCGGCACATAGCTCAGCCAGCGCATGCCCCATTCCGGGATCGTGATCCGGCTCAGCAGCATCAGCGGAAGGACACGCGGAATGAAGGTAACGAGCGCGGCTCCGAGAATGATTATAGCAATATCGGGTCTTATTTCCATTGTTCCATCACTACTCCAATCGTTGAGGCTACCAGCGCGGCAGCTATAACACCCATGCTGGGCGACCACAGCACGGAGACGATCACGGCCACCACAGCTGCTGTTATACCGACAGTGATATCCAGTCTATACTTGCGCCGTCCCATAATGGTCAGGACCAGCAGTCCGATGAACATAGCCGGCAGGGCGAAATCCAGTCCCCACTTCTCGGGACTGGATATCCATTGACCGAGAATAGCACCGGCAATATTGGCCAGGAACCAGTTCAGATAAGCGGTAATATTCAGGCCGTGCATCCATCTCTCGCTGATCTGCTTCCTAGCGGCACTCTTCTGAATGGCTACGCCGAAGGTCTCATCTGTGAGCAGTGAGCCGATCAGCAGGTTGCGCAGCGGGGTCAGATGCCGGAAGTAAGGCGACAATGCTGCGCTTAACAGCAGATGACGCAGGTTAACCAACAGAATCGTAATGATAATACCGGAGGCGCTACTCCCGGCGGCAATCATGCCAGCGGCAATAAACTGGGCCGAACCGGCGTACAGGATGATTGAGATCATGCCGATTTCGGCAAGGGTTAGCCCCGCTGTTTTCTCCACAACGCCTGCGGCGAATCCGATGCTGAGGTAACCGAGCAGCGTGGGGAGGCAGTCCTTCACCCCTTGCCAGAACGTATCGCTGCTCTCCGGCACACCTGGGCTATCTGTAACCAGGCTGCCGCCGGATAGCGGCTCCTGATGAATGGATTCTGGCTTCATGGGCATGCTCCTTCTGGGTAATGGAATAACGACTATCGCCGGTAACGAATATACTGTATTATAATATCTATTAATTCATAGTGAATATCAAGGGAATATTAGCTGTAATTGTAAAAAGGGTTCCGCCGTCCACAGAGCGATCTGCGGCAGCGGAACCCTTTTGGAGTTCTTGGTTATTTCAAGACGAGTACGCCGAACCCTTCCATCGTATAGCTCCCCGACAGGGTCTGGCCGCTTAAGAGATCCGTCTTGGCTGTCTTAAGCACAATCTGTGCCGGTTCTTCGCTGTAGTTGAGCAGGAAGGCGACACCTGTAGAGGCGTCTTCCCCTGTGGAGCGAATCTGCAATTCAACCTCTGGCGGCAGCTCCGCCCAATCTGCGGCTGGCGAGACCAGATCCAGGCTGCCAAGCATCTGCAGCACAGCAGGCTCATTGAACACGGCGCCGTAATACCACACTTCGCCTTGGCCCCGGGTGTTACGGGTTACTGCCGGTTTGCCGGCATAGTAGTCGGTCGCATAGGTTGCCATAACCTCTACACTATCCTCTTCCACCTGCAGGATGTCATTGAAGGCATCTGCACCGGTCAGCGCCTCAGGATCATGGTTCCAGCGGATGGAGGTAGGCTTGCGCGTTCCTTTGACCAGAGTGAATTCTTCAACCGTTACCCCACACATCTCCTGTGCCGCTCCGGGAAAAGGCCGCATATAGCATTGTCCGGTACTATCCTTATAGCCAGTACGGCAGCCGAAGACCAGCTTCCCGCCTTGCTGTACATACTGGTCCAGCAGTGCTGCTGTATCGTCAGTCATAATCGCCGGATGCGGATATACCAGCACTTCATAACGGGCAAGCTCTGCAAGGGAGGTATGGCTGCGCAAGTACAGAACGTCATTCGGAATATGCTTCCGCTGCAGAGCCTTGAACCATTCCTTGTTGCTCTGCCACATGAACGGTCCGTGCCAGACATCATATTCACCGTCCCACTCATTGTCATAATCACGCACGATCGCAACGCTCGCCTGAGTCCGGCTGCCGATGAACTGCTGCCCGATGCTTGCCAGCTCGCGGCCGATCTGCTCCGCTTCCCTTACCCGCCGGTTAGGCTGGTTATGGTAGTCGTTCAAGCCGTGCCAATAGATCTCATTGCCCATGGTGGCGGTCCGCCAGCGGAAATAGAGCAGCATGTCAGCGCCGTGGGCGACGGACTGGTACGTCCACAGCCGCATCTGTCCAGGCTTTGGTGAAGGCATATCAAGCCGATTCACCCAGCCTCCCGGACCGGATTGCTGCTCCATTACACAGAAGTTGCTGCTGACCGAACGAACAGCCGACAGGGACAATCCCCAGCCGCGGTCAAGCATCGGGTTCACCTCAGCCGGATCGAAGCCGATGGTGGAGAACTGCGGGTACGAGTCATAGCTGAAGAAATCCAGCAGCTCGTCATTCAGCTCATGGCTGTCCAGATGTCCGAACAGACCGTTCGTGGTAACCCACTGATTAGGGGCCAATTCCCGGAGGATATCTGCCTGGATTTTGGCGAAATAGATGGTGTTATCAGAGATAAAGCGCTTCTCATCCAGAGCCTGGTGAGGGTTCGGCTGGTTCGGTGAAGGGGTAGGCCGGGTGAGGCAGACCTGTGACCAGCTCGTATAGGTCTGATTCCAGAACACCGTGCCCCAAGCCTGATTAAGCTTGTCCAGGGTGACATACTTGTCCTGAAGCCAAAGGCGGAAGGCCTGATGATCACTCTCCGAGTAGAATACATTGATCTCACAGTTCAGTTCGTTGTCAATCTGCCAGCCGACGACGCCCGGATGATTTCCGTAATGTTCAGCAAGCTTCGTTACGATTCGGGCACAGAGCTCGCGGTACTTGGGACTGCTGTAATTGTAATGGCGGCGCATACCGTGCTGTAGCGTCACACCTTCATAAGTAACATTCAAGGCCTCAGGGTACTTCTCTGTAAGCCAGGCAGGCGGAGTGGCCGTAGGCGTTCCCAGAATGACCTTCAGCCCGTAGCTGTGTGCCATGTCGACTGCCCGGTCAAACAGATCATATTGAAACATGCCTTCCTCCGGTTCAAAAATGGACCAGGCGAACTCAGCCAGACGTACAATGGTGAATCCGGTTTCAACCATACGCCGGTAATCGTCAGCCCACATGGATTCAGGCCAGTGCTCAGGATAATAGCAAACGCCCAGTTCAAATCGTTCTGCTGCAACAGGTTTCTTCATCATAACCTCCAAGTGTAAAAATATGCTTTATTTAAGCTACCAATCTATTGTATTATCAGCAGTGTATCCACTTATATAACAGAATATTGCTATTATATCATTATATTGCGTGCTTGAACCGGCGCAGGGCAGGAGGAGATTCACATGAGAAAGCACTGGGTTCTGCCGCAGCCTGCTTATGCCCATTATGTATGTTATCCGGAGATGCTGGGGCATTACAGCGACTTCCCGGAGCATGCAGAGCGCAGAAGTGAGGGCTTCCTGAACAGCTATAATCTCCACATGGTTTTTGGGGGAGAAGGGTATGTATTTCAGGGTGGGGAGCGGATATCCATGAGACGGGGCAGCGGGTTTCTTTTTCCCAGTGGGGCTTATCAGCAGTACGGTTCTGATCCTGGCGCTGCCTGGGATGTGCGCTGGATGCACTTCGCCACGGCGATGCCCCTGACTATGCTGGAGGAGGCGGACCAGTCGCGCGGCTACTTCTTCACCTTCGATCCCGCCACCGGCTATGAAGCGCTCTTCGAGGAAATGTACCGGCTCAGTGCAGGCTATGAGACCCGGAGTGAACCGCGTCTCTCTACGCTGCTCTATGAGATTTTGGTTACGCTGATGCAGAACTCCGAGCCGCTCCACGGCTCCGTTCCGCTGGAGATCCGGCATTCCATCCGGCTTACCGCCGACAGGATCTACAGTGAGTGTGAGCGGCCCTGGACGCTGGAGTCCATGGCCAGACTTGCCGGCTATAGCAGCTATCATTTTCTCCGCTTGTTCCGCAGCATTATGGGCAAGACGCCGAACCGGTATTTGAGCGATTGCCGGATGGCCCGGGCCAAGCTATTGCTGGCTTCCACCAAGCTGTCCGTTGCGCAAATTGCGCTGCAGTGCGGGTTCCAGCAATCCAGTTATTTCATCAAGGTGTTCAGACAACTAGAGGGGATGCCGCCGAACCAATACAGACGGTCCTTTAACTCATAGAATCAAGTTTTTTAGGACCAAGTATTAAGAAAGTTTGTTACATTTATGGCAGGGCTCACACCGCAGCAGCCTTGGTTGGGTGACAGAAAGTTACAAATAGAAACAAAGGGTTACAAAGTGGATACAAATTCCACGCGCCAAGCAACTATACTATTGCTAGTAAATACATCTGGAGGGAAATAAATGAGAAAGTATAGAGTTACATATGCTGCATTGCTGGTGAGTTCACTCGTTGCCGGCCAGGTGGCTGGCAGTATCACTGCGCCTGCTGCACATGCAGCCCCGGCGGCGAAGCCCCCCGCAGTATCCGCTCCGGCGGCATTCAAGTTCAATTCCGTTCCCATGGGTGCCGGAGTGACCGCAGTACTGGAGAATATCAACATATGGAGCCAGCCTGGCGGGAACATCTTGTCATACACACTTAAATATACAAATCCCGGTAATTCAAGCGCTAGCTTAATGCATTATTTCTCACGTGTGGTCACTCCGGGAGGGTCAGTGCTTCCGGGAAATCCCTTAGGTGCGGATGCCACGAAGAAGAAAGTTGGCGCCAAAGAAACCCTTAGCGTGACCTATTATGTAAATGTTGGACAAACCTCCTCCTTGCAGGGGATCAAAATCTCGATGCTTGTCTGGGATGCCAAGACGAAGGGGTATCTGAAGCAGATGGGATCTTTTGGAGTGCCCGCTAATTATTCAACTACGGCTGCAGTTGGAACAAGCTTAAGTACAGTCATGAACGACATTCCTGTCACAGCCAGTGCAGACTCTCTCCAGCTCTATAAATACAGCGGCAAGGTCTATGCCAAAGTAGGGGTCAGTCTGACCAACAAGGGCAATAAGGTCCTCAGTGATCCGGGCTACTCTGCGTATCTGGTCTCTGCCAGCGGCACCTCCTTCGAGCTGGCGCTGAGCGGGACACAGGCAGATTACAAGATTCAGCCGCAGGAGAAGCGGAGCATTTATTACATTACCGAAATTCCGGCCTATCTTAAAACAGATAATATGAAGCTGCAATTCACGAAGAAGGATGAGACTGCGAAGCTGGAGCTGGCTAAATCCTCTTATAAGCTGCCTGCAGCAAGCTCGCCTAATCTGGTTGTCGGCAGCGGGGTAGTCAAAAAGATTGTAGTCAATAACAACACAGTAGACACGCTGCTCAGAAACGCCAATGTGTACGCACAAGATGCAGATGCAGTCTGGACATTCCAGATGCAGCTTAAGAATACCGGCAACAAGGCGGTAACCCTGCCAAGCTATGACCTGGCGGTCAAATCGGTGAAGGGCAAGGTCTTTCCGGTGAATTCCAAAGGTATAAGCGGAGTCACCCTCAAACCGCTCGAGACCAAAATCGTACCGCTTACGGTCCGTGTACCGCTTGAAGTGGATCAATCCGGATTGCAGCTTATGATGATAGAGTCGGTAGGCGCTGAGAGCACAAATGTACCTGAATCAAACGGAGCCGGCGAGTCAACCGGAAATACAGGGAATACCGGCACTCCTTCCACTGCGGCTCCTGCAACAACGACTGCCAAAATGATTTTCCCGGTAGCCTACTTCGTCATTCCATATGCACTACGTACGGAAGTCATGTCCGGCCAAGAGTATATGACCACGAATTCATACGGCTCGTTCTCGTACAGTATTCTATCTCTGCAGCGCTATCCTTGGAGAGATGATGATATCGTAGCTGCCAGACTGAGAGTCACCAATACCCAGAACGTGTCTCTTACGCTGCCTGAGCTGAAGGGAACCATTAAGCTGGATAAAGAAAGTCTGCCCGTGACTACCGAGCTGTATATGGACAATAAGGATTCTTCTGTTCTTGCGCCAGGGAAGTCAGTGGAGCTGTATGTACTCGGCAAAATTGCCTATACCTCAGAGTTCCAGGATATGCGGATTGCCCTGAACGGCACACAGAATTCAGAGACCGTCCCGTTCCTGGATGTAAGCATCAGTAACTCGATTAACAGTATTCCGACCATCGAGAAGGGCAAGAGCTACACCATTAGCGGCAAAGGCAAAACGGCCAGTGTCGAGGAGAACCGGACTACGATCTATCAAGGAGAAAGCCACAATCTGGTATACACAGAGCTCTATCTGAGCAGTGAAGAGAAAAGACAGAGCAAAATGGCCCGCCTTCAGGCTTACTATAAGACCAAGGACGGCCAGTATTTCGAAGCAGGCACCAGCCAGTCGGAGAACAGCGCATCTCCGGGTGCCAAGCAGCTCGTGGTCTTATGGGCCAAGGTGCCTAAGGCTACGGACCTCGCGGATGTCTCGCTCTACCTGGGTGCCGGTATCAAAGAAGGCAAGCTGATTGAGGCCAAGGAGGAAGCAACCGGATTCGTCAATGTGGCTGCGCTGCAGCTGAATCCGCAGGCTAATGTACCGAAGAATACCCTGGAATCAACGGTAGTATATCCTTATACGATTTCTGTCCTGACCTCTCAAGGCAAGCGGATGAAGTCATCCGATACCTTCGATATCACTATGAACTACAGCCTGAGGAAGGATAACCTGTACGATGCAGGTGTGCTGGAGCATAAGCTGATTCTGCAGATTACCGATCCGTTCGGCGTCGCTACCGAGAAGGTTCTTACACTGGGCACAGACCTGATTGAAGGGACTAACAACCTGTATTCCTTCTCTCTCAGCAGACCCGTGTACAAGACGATGGACGGCGGCGCTTATAGGTTAGCCTTCTATGATGAATTCCAGGGTGAACGTCTGTTGCTGGGCAGCCAGGCCTTCGGAGTCACTAACGTGGTTCAGAACAAGACAGAGGAATAATCGTCATTCACTCCACTAAAACATTCTTGTATTTTTAAAAAAGGAGCAGCTTCCATGTTGCGTGTTGAAGATATTACGCATTCGTACAAAAGCGGTAATGAATGGACCTCTGTTCTTCATAAAATCAATTTCGCCGTCAAAAGAGGAGAAATGGTAGCTTTGCTGGGCAGTTCAGGCTCCGGGAAGTCAACGCTCCTCAACCTGATGGCCGGCTTGATGAAGCCCACAGAAGGTCATATCTACATTGCTGATCAGGACATTGTGAAGATGGGCGAGAATAAGCTTGCAGAGTTCCGCCGCAAGAACATCGGATTTATCTTTCAGGCCTATGAGCTGATTACCAGCCTGACGGTTCGCGAGAACGTGGAGCTGCCGCTGGTCTTCCAGTCAGTCTCACCCAGGGCCCGTAAGGCTAAGGCGCTTGCACTGCTGGAGCAGGTGGGAATTCCTGACAAGGCGGATCTCTTCCCCTCGCAGCTCTCCGGGGGACAGCAGCAGCGTGTCAGTATTGCCCGGTCACTGATTACAGAGCCGTCGGTCATCTTCGCCGATGAACCGACGGGGAATCTGGATTCCAAGACTGAGGAAGAGATTATCGGCATTCTGCTGAACCTGAACCGGACGATGAAGACGACATTTATTGTTGTTACGCATGAATATAAGGTGGCTGAACAAATGCAGCGGATTTTCACGTTGAAGGACGGCTTCCTGGTCACTGAATCGCAGACAGCACCGCAAGCAGAGATAGAACCACAGCTTGAGCTGCAGACAGAAGTACAGGTTGAAGAGCAAAATGCTGAGGAAGCTGAACCGCAGACCATGGTAGAGGTTGAAGAACAATTAGCTGCAGGAGCTGAACAGGAAGCTGTAGAGCCGCAGACAGCAGGAGCGGATGAAGATCCGCCGGCTGAGGAACCTGAACACCAGACCGCTGCGGAAGCTGATCCTGCAGAGGGAGGGAAGCCGTGAAGATCAGAGACATTTCACGGATGGCCTGGGAACAGGTCAAACGGCGCAAGGTGGTTACAGGTCTGTGTATGACCGGGATATCCATCGGCTGCGCAGCCATTATTGTGGCCCTGAGCGTAGGCCAGTCTGCACAGGTCTATGTGACGGAACAAGTCAATGCCAACTTCAAAATGGATGAGATTATGGTCCAGCCGGGCGGAGGAATTCCGTCGAACGGCGGCCAGAGCGCAGGCGGCGGATCGGGAGGTGGGGCCGAGAACCTTGATCAGGGCAAGCTGACTGACCAGAAGCTGGAGATTATCCGCGGACTGAACCATGTGAAGGCGGCTTCGCCTTTTCAGGAGGCCGGATATCTCCAGTTACTAACGGTAGACAACAAGATCTCGGATGTGAAGATTGTGGTGACTGATCTCCAGAAGCTGACAGCCTATGATCACAAATTCAAACAGGGCGGGGCGAACGACCAGGTTGGAACGATAGTGCTTAATCACGGGGCTACCCTGGGCCTGATCGACCTGGAGACCCGGGAGAAGCTGTTCGAGCAGATGAGCAGCGGACCGTATAACCCCGAGCTGTATCAGCAGTATGAGAAATTGTCCACTGTGCCGTCCGAGTTGTACCGTAAGCAGGTCCAGATTCAGGCTCAGGATTACAGTTCTACTTCACAGACAATCAAGCTTAGCTCGCCGCTTCAGGTCGGCGGCATTCTGGCGCTTCCCAAGGGAATGGATGATCAGCGGGCCTCGTACGACAAGATTATGTATATGTCGCCGGAGACCGCCCAGCAGCTCGCCAAGGAGCTGACCTTCGATAATTCTACTTCCAGTTCACTCAGTCTCCCGCCGGAAGGAAGCTACAATTCGGTTACGGTCAAAGTAGACGATGTGGCGAACATCAAGCCGGTGGAGCAGATGATTCAGAAGCTGACTCTGAACGCTCAAGATAATCTGTACCAGCAGGAGATGCTGAAGGAGCAATTTGATATGATCAAAATGGCGGCGCTCGGCATCGGGGTATTCATCCTGATCATCGCCTCCATCTCGATTATAGTAGCCATGACTATGTCCACCCATCAGCGGCGGCGCCAGATCGGGATTATGAAGGTTCTGGGAGCTAACATGGGGCAGATCCGTAACATGTTTATTACCGAAGCAGCGCTTCTGGGGCTGCTCGGGGGTATGCTGGGTGTCGCTTTCTCCTATTTAATTGTCATGGCACTTAACAAGCTGGTAGGCAGCGCAGGGGAGGGGATGAATTTCTTCATTCCGGTGATGAATCTGCCGGTCGGAATGTCCTTTGCCATTATGACCGGTGTGCTGTCGGGGATCTATCCGGCGATCAGCGCCTCCAGAACCGATGCATTAACCGCTATTAAACGAGACTAACCCTAAGCTAGAAAGGAAGCCGAAACAATGAAGAGGACTCTAAAGAAGAGCCTGAAATGGATCATAATCTTAGGTATCATCGGAACTGCCGGTTATTTCGGATATACCAAATTCTTCAAGGCTGATGAGACCGCCGATCTCCCGCCTGAACCGATGCAGGTAATCAGCTTCCCGGTAACGGAAGAGACGTTAACCAGCACAGTGCAGATCAAAGGCAGATCGCAATATCAGCAGGAGACGCTGGTGTATGCCCCCTTTGCTTCCAAGGTGACTTCCTGGAAGGTGGAGAACGGGGCGCAGGTGAAGAAGGGCCAGGTGCTCTTCACCCTGGACCAGAGCACACTCCGTAATGAGATTGCTACGGCGGAGGCGACTGCCCGTAAGGCGAAGCTGGAGGGGGAGCTGAACGCTTTTGTCAGCCAGCAGGAGGATGATTCCTCGGCCCCGGCCGGAACAGAAGCGGAACGGCTGAAGGCCTTGGCTGCCCAGGAAACCGCCCGTCTAAGCGATGAGCTGAACCAGGTGAATGCCGAGATTCAAGCCAAAGAGCTTGCGGAGAAGAAGACGAAGCTGAACACTGCGGTATTCCATGCACCGGAGAACGGCATCTTCCTCTTCGACAGCAGCAAGGAACGGCCACAGACCGTCACTGACAATCAGTACATCGGCAAGATTGTGGACACGAACAAGGTAGAGTTCATTGCACAGGTCGGGGAGCAGGACATCTTCCGCATCAAAAAAGGCATGAAGGTGAAGGTGAAGATGACTGCCGTCAAAGACCTGGTCCTGAACGGAGAGGTAACCGGAGTGGCCAAGTTCGCCACGACGACCACCGGACAGAACACAGCCGGCCAGCTTCCGCAATTCGAGGTGGTCATCTCTATGCAGCCGGACGAGCATTTGATGGGCGGTCTTAGCCTAAGCGGAGACGTCGAGACCTCGCGCAAAGAGAAGGCGGTAGTTGTATCCAATATCGCCGTCATCCGTGAAGGGGATCTGGCCTTCGTTATGGTGGACAAAGGAAACGGCCAGTACGAACGCAAAGAGATCAAGACCGGAATGGAAACGACCGATAAAACAGAGGTGCTGTCGGGACTGAAGGCAGGAGACACCGTGGTTCTGCAATAGTTAGCAGTAGTTGACAGCAGTTAAAAGCCCCAAACCCGGGTAATAACCGGATTTGGGGCTTTTCTGTGGATTGTAGCCTGAATGGAGGGCAGCAGTTGGATTTTGTACACTTGTTGCTGAACGATTTGAACATTATTACTTCCGCATGAACGGCTTACGCCAAGCCTGGATGTCACTGTTCAGGCCAGCAAGATCAGGCAAGGGCACTGCTTCGTCCGTTAACTGATACTTGGCCTTCAGCGACAGAATCCGGTAGACACTCTCGTCAATCCGGGCTTCGGAGACGCTGCCGTTCTTGACACTGTCCAGCAGTGCAGCGCGTACGGCTTGCTCGTTCTTGTATTCATGGGCGACAAGCAGGATATCGCTGCCGGCCAATACGGATTCTACTGCCGCAGCAGGGAGGCTGTAATTCTTGATGATTGCGCCCATGGTCATGTCATCCGTAATGACTACCCCTTCGTATCCCATCTGCCCGCGCAGCTGCTGGCCGATAATCACTTGGGACAGAGACGCTGGCTTGTCCGGGTCGAGCTTCGGATATAGAATATGGGCCACCATTACAGCATCGGCCTTCTCCCGGATCGCTGCCTGGAATGGCAGCCATTCCAGTGCTGCCAGGTGGGTCTCTGTCTTGTTGATCACAGGCAGCTCCAGGTGTGAGTCTACCGAGGTATCGCCATGGCCTGGATAATGCTTGACCACGGGAATGACGCCTGCGCGCTCAAGCCCCTTCATCTCGGCAATGCCTAGCCGGGTGACCAGCTCTGCGCTGTTGCCGAAGGAACGGTCACCAATTACCGGATTATCCGGGTTACTGTTGATATCGAGCACCGGCGCGAAGTCCATATTGAAGCCGGAGGATTTCACCGCCCGTCCGAGCAGCTCGCCCATCGTTCCGGCAGCTGTGGCATCGTCTCCGCTGCCGACAGCAGCGTTCGAGGGGAAGGCGGCGTAGTCATCAGGAAGACGGCTGACCTTGCCGCCTTCCTGATCGACACTAATGAACAGCGGCGCGGGATTCCCCGAATTACTCTGCTTCAAGGCGTTGGTCAGCTGCACCAGCTCCTTCAAGTTGCCGACATTACCCGAATACAGAATGATTCCGCCCACCTTATCTTCGGCAATCATCTTCCGCGCTTCAGCACCTGCTGTTTTGCCTTGGACGCCGACCAGCAGCATCTGCCCGATCTTCTCCTCCAGGGTCATTCCGGAGAGCTTCCGGGAGACGGGGTCAGGAGTGGCCGAAGCCTCAGGTGACGGTGTCGCTTCTGCTTCGGTTGCTCCTGGTGTCTGTACGGCGGCCGGAGAGGCTGCTGACGCAGCAGGGGTGGAGCCGGTATTGGTACTAACCTGTGCGGAATTTCCATTCCCCTCACAGCCGCTTGCCAGAAGCAGGCAGGCGGAGGCGGCGAGGGGGAGGAGAGAGTGGCGGAGTGGATTATTGTTTATCTTCTGAAGGCTGAACCATTTCATCGCGGGAATCTTCCTTTCGATTGCGGTTTGGCGGATAAGAATGATAGAATGAACAAGACATTACATAAGAACTGCATCAAGCATAATCAATACTATAGGATGAGGTGACCTGTCAATGAAAGAGCAATTAATGAACACGCTTAATGAACAAATGAATTTCGAATTCTATTCTGCGCATGTCTATCTTGCGATGGCTGCGTACTGTTCCGGTGAGAGCCTGGACGGATTCGCCAATTTCTTTTTGGTGCAGGCTGAAGAAGAACGGTTCCATGCCATGAAGATCTACAAATTCCTGAATGACCGTGATTATCGGGCAACCCTTGCGGCAATGCCTGAACCGAACAATGAGTATAGCTCTATGCTGGATGCGTTCGAGCATGCCTTCGCGCATGAGCAGCAGAATACGAAGAAATTCTATCATCTGGCGGATCTGGCCCTGGATGAACGGGAGCATGCGACGATCTATTTCCTGAAATGGTTCATTGATGAGCAGGTGGAAGAGGAGGCGCTCTTCAGCAACATTATCGCCAAGCTCAAACGGATCGAAACCGACAGCAACGCCTTCTATATGCTGGATGCAGAATTTGCAGCACGTTCGTTTACTCCTCCAGCGGAGTAGTAGACAGCCAGTGTAAGCGATCATACGTAAGCTCAGCGGCATTCTCCTGAAGAGGGGAAGCCGCTTATTTTTGTGCAAATAGAAGAATTTATATGTTGCACACGATAAATTATCCTTCTATTTCTCGCTGAAACGGTATCGTCCTTTCAAAGGACGGCAATGCCGTTTCCACTTGGCCGGCTTAGGGTCACCCTATAGTTAGACTACGTTTTGCAAGAAAAGTTACACGGCCTGTCAGCAGCAGATGAACTGCAAAGTTGAACAAGGGCAAAGAATGTTGGGGGCTGCAACTTACTTCCGGGTTCCCAACTCTATTTAGCGGGGTTAACTCTTGCGCTGTCCGGCAACACTGTTTCTCTAGACCCACCCGTAACTCAGCGTGTAGTATGGAACAATACTAATCTTTGGAGGTCCTTTTTCTTGGAAAATTACAGCGATATCAAACAAAGTGAAAAAGGAGCATGGCTAAGTCTATTAGCATACATACTCTTATCTGCCGTCAAATTATTCATAGGAACGGTGTCAGGCTCTCAGGCTCTCCTTGCTGACGGGCTGAATAACAGCACCGACATTATTGCTTCTCTGGCTATCCTGACCGGGCTTAGGATTTCCCGCAGACCCCCGGATTCCAATCATAGCTATGGTCATTTCAGAGCAGAGACAGTTGCCGCACTGGTCGCCTCTTTTATCATGATTGCTGTAGGCTTCCAAGTGCTCTATCAGGGTGTGAACAAATTCATTCAGCCTGTGCTGGAGACCCCTGATCTGATCGCCGCGTGGACGGCAGCTGCCTGTGCTGTGGTTATGATCGCAGTCTACCGTTATAACATCAGGCTTGCCCGCAACCTGAACAGCAATGCAATGCATGCAGTGGCGCAGGACAACCGTTCGGATGCGCTGGTCAGCATGGGAGCCTTCGTCGGCATTATCGGCTCACAGTTCGGAATTCCCTGGTTAGATCCGCTCACAGCCACGATTGTCGGACTGCTGATCTGCAAGACAGCCTGGGATATTTTCCGCAAAGCTACACATGACCTCACCGATGGCTTCGATGCCGGTAAGCTTGAGCAGATGAAGCAGACGGTCGCTGAGATTGAAGGTGTGGAGTCGATTAAGGATATCAAGGCCCGTATTCACGGCAATAATGTGCTGGTCGATACTACAGTGCTGGTGGATTCCAGTCTCAATGTGGTGCAGAGTCACGATATTACGGAGGAGATCGAAGATCAGCTCAAGGACCGTCATCAGGTCGCTACCGTGCTAGTCCATATCGAACCGATGTGATCAACAGGTGCACAACAAGAATAGGTTACATGAATTGCCTTGCTTTCGGGTGAGGCGATTTTTTGTGCTGTATTGGGGGGGGATTGCTCTTCCTCCCGGCAGACTTGCCCGCATTCCCTTAACATGTATATAATATCAATATGTTATTAACAACCGATTCCTATTAATCGATTCAAGACAAGGAGAATATCCATGCCAAATCAACCAGTCACCGACCCCAACGGCTTAAACGAGGAGCAATTCCTGAAAAATTATAATGCCGGCAACTACGAACGTCCGTCTGTCACCGTCGATATGCTGATCTTCACCGTAATGGAGCAGGAGCAGGATAACTACCGCAAGCTGGCAGATAAGTCTTTGCAACTGCTGCTGATTCAGCGCGGGGAACATCCGTTTCTGGGACAATGGGCCTTGCCTGGAGGGTTCGTAGGGATCAGTGAGAGCGTAGAGGAGGCAGCCCGCCGGGAGCTGTACAGCGAGACTAATATCAATAACATCTACATGGAGCAGCTGTATACCTGGGGCGAGGTAGACCGTGATCCGCGGATGCGGGTGATCAGCTGTTCCTACATGGCGCTCGTGGACCGCAAGGCTCTGGACGTACAGGCAGGGGATGATGCAGCCGCAGCCGCCTGGTTCGACGTCTCATACCACATTCTGGAGACCCGCCGCGAGGTGCTGGAGCAGGATGTCCGTCAGGAGACACTGGTGGAGATTATACTGGAGAATGAGCAGGAGAAGCTAAGCGGGGTGGTGAAGCTTACGGAGACTATTCAGGGGCATGTCCGCCAGGTCAGCCGTGAGATCGTGCGCAGCACGGGGTTTTCTTTTGACCATCTGCTCATGGTGCAGTATGCCATCGAACGTCTGCGCGGCAAGGCGGAATATACGGATATTATCTTCAATCTCATGCCGCCGCTGTTCACCTTATCCGAGTTGCAGCGTGTATATGAGATCATCCTCGGCAAGGAGTTGCTCGCCGCCGCTTTCCGCCGCAAAATCGCAGAGCGGGTCATCGAGACGGATCAGAGCACCCGGGATGCCGGACACCGTCCCTCGAAGCTGTACCGGTATAACCGGGAGTGGAATTTATTTTGAGACTGCTCTCCTGTCTGGCAACGCCGCCCTGTGATGTTCTTAATAGAACTTTCATAGGGAAAAGCAGACAATAAGTTATATTTTTACTATTGTGTTTAGGGTAAAGGACAGGGTGAGCCTATGATTAGCTGGAAAGATTCGTATGATATCGGAGTAGAAAAGATTGATTGTCAGCACAGACAGCTGCTGGTGAAGCTGAATGATTTTTTTGAAGCCTGCAGCAACCAGCAGGGCAAAGAAAAGATCGAAGAAACGCTGAAGTTCCTCAAGGACTATACCGTGGAGCATTTCGGCAGTGAAGAGCAGCTGATGAAGGATATCGACTTTCCCGAGCTGACGGAGCATCAGAAGACGCACGCTGAGTTCGTGCAGACAGTGTTGGAACTGGAGGAGACGGTTAAGACCAAAGGGGTATCCGTATTATCCACAATCAAGCTGAACCGGACGCTCACAGACTGGCTGATCAATCATATTCATAAATGCGACAAGCTAATCGGTGAATGCATCGCTGCCAAGGGGAACCAGGCGGTCTAACTGAACAATGGGAACATGGAGATGCCGCGAGGCATTTTCTTTTTTATAAGCAGCTTTAACATTCCTTTTTAAATGAGCGGACGGGAAGGTGCTCAGCCTATTCGAGAGGGGGATTACAATGGATTGCCTGGGCTGCAGAATTGCGAACGGGGTGGAACCCGGCCTGAATATTGTTTATGAGAATGAATATATCACCTGTGTACTCGATATCGATCCTTTCAATGAAGGCCATACTCTGATTCTGCCGAAAAGGCACTATTGGGACGTCGATGAGATGGATGCGGAAACTGCCCACGCCGTTATGGACGCTTCACAGAAGCTCTCTGCGCTGCTCAAACGGCTGTACCAGCCGGATGGGATCCGAATCATTGCTGATGGCGGTAAATTCAACGATCTGACCCACTACCACATGCATGTGCTTCCCAGATACGAGGGGGACGGGCTATTGTGGGGAGAACCGTTGCACCCGGATGGAGCCGGGCAACGGCTTGGCGAGACGAGACAAAGAATGGTAGAAGCGTTGGAGGAGAAAGAACCGATGCTGAAAAAAGCGATGGACACGCTAGAGTTTCTAAGTCAGGACGCGGCAGCGCGAATGGCTTATGATGCCCGAATGAAGGCGCTGAGTGATGAGCATTCCCGTATTGAAAGTGCCGAAGAAAAGGGTAGAACGGATTCAAGCAGAGAAATAGCTATCCGGCTTTTAGACCGCGGCATAGACCTGCAAACCATTTCCGAAGCCACTGGCTTATCGGTTGAAGAAATTAAGGAAGCACGCAAGTTTATCACAGGTTGACGGCACAGTTTATACCTGGTGAATACTTTGTGTTATGATTTGAAGTAGATAGGATAGAAACTTACTTTAAGGGAGTGGGATGAAGTGAAAAACATGCGGATGCTGGCCGGGGCTGCGGTCATGGTGCTGGTGCTTGGACTGGTGAATGTCTATATTGGATGGCATCTGTCCGTATTGCTCCAGGCATGGCTGCCGGGGATGAATACTGCTGTGTACTGGACTGTCTTTCTTGTCATTTCCTTCTCTTATATGATTGGACGGGTGCCGCTGCCGCAGGCGCTCAGACCGGTAGGCAGGTTGTTCAAGGTGATCGGCTCATATTATTTGGCTTGTATGGAGTTCGCCGTGATCATGCTGCCGCTGACCGATCTGCTCTATGGTGTACTGGCGCTCGCAGGCGCGAATCTCTCCGCATTCGTCACAGAAGCCGGGACTACAGTGCTGGTATTGCTCGCCGTCTTCCTGATCTGGGGATCGCGCAATGCCTGGAGTACTGTGGTGCGTACCCACCGGCTTAAGGTGGAAAAATCCATCGGAACCAGCGTACCGCTGACAGTAGCGGTAGCCTCCGACCTGCATCTGGGTAACATTGTCGGCAACCGCCATCTGCGCAGAATGGTCAGGGAGATGAACGCGATGAACCCGGATATCATTCTACTGGCCGGAGATGTGCTGGATGACAGCATTGAGCCTTTTCTCCGCAATGGGATGGAGCAGCAGCTGAAGCAGTTGAAGGCACGTTATGGGGTCTACGCTGTGCTGGGCAATCACGAATACTACGGCGGTTCGATTGCGCAGTATACGGAGGTTATGCGGAGTGTCGGTATTCAGGTGTTACAGGATGAGGTGGTAGAGACATCTGGAGTCTACGTGGTTGGGCGCAAAGACAAGACTGCTGAAGCTATGGAGGCCGGTGGACGGCTCAGCGTGGAAGACCTACTTACGGGACTTGACCGCAGCAAGCCGATCCTGATGATGGATCATCAGCCTACTGGCTTCGGAATTGCTTCAGAGGCTGGAGTAGATGTGCTGCTGTCGGGTCATACCCACCGGGGGCAGATTGCACCGAATCACTGGATTACCCGTCGCCTGTTCGAGCTGGATTGGGGCTATCTGCTCAAAAACAAGCTGCATGTCATCGTCTCGTCCGGCTACGGAACCTGGGGACCGCCGATCCGGCTGGCCAGCCGCTCGGAGCTGATTAAGCTGGAGCTTGTGCTGGATGGCAGTATGAGCTATGGTGAAGACAAGGTGTCACCTGCGGCTAAGCCTGTTTTGATCTAACGTAAACTTGCATGTAGCTGTATCGAATCCTCTGCCTTTCTTAGGAAGGGTAGGGGGTTTTTGTTTGGTTTGGGGGGAGTTGCTGCAATTCTTTTGACAATCCTGATGGAATCAGCTAATCTTTCTGTAGATATAGTTAAGCTATTAACTAAATGGAGTTGAACTTACCGCATGGATGATTTACAAAAGGTTGTGCTTGAGCTGCCGCTTGAAAATGAGGTTTTCTTCGCCTTGGTGGGAGCGACTGCCGGCACTGTGGCCGTCTCCGAGAAATACTGGCAGGCGCAGGGGCTGAACGGGGCAAGAATCCGCGTACTGGTTGAGATTGCGAAGCACGGGGGATCGATCCTGCCCTCGCTGCTTGCTGAGCGAATCACGGTAACCAAAGCCAACATCAGCCTGCTGCTGACTCCGCTGGAGAAGGATGGTTATATTACGCGGGCGGCTCACGCACAGGATGGACGTAAGACAGTCATTTCGCTGACCGATGCAGGTAAGAACCTGCTGCTGGAACAGCTGCCGGGGAACCGGGAAGCAGTTTCGGAGGTAATGAACCGGCTGAATGAGACGGAGCTGCACCTGCTGCTGGAGCTACTGAATAAGCTGGTCCGGGGACAAGGTTAGCAGCTCAAGCTGCTGCTCGTTACCCGATAAGATTGAGGAGGAATCAATTATGACAATCATGATTACAGGGGCTGCCGGTCAGCTGGGGCGTCTGATTATTGAACAGTTACGTCAGCGCCTGCCGGCCCGGCAGATCGTTGCCGGGGTCCGCAGGATGGAGCAAGCGGTTCTTTTCCGGGAGCTTGGAATTGAAGTCCGTAAGGTGGATTACGACCTGCCGGAAACACTGGATGAAGCCTTCCACGGGATTTCCCGGCTGCTGCTGATTTCCAGTTCGCATACAGATGATGATGTGCGTCTCGCCCAGCATAAGCGGGTTATTGATGCAGCGAAGCGAGGCGGGGTCCGGCAGCTGCTTTATACAGGTTTTGCTTTTTCGCAGCAAAGTACAGACAGTAGTAAGCCGGGGAATGTGCACGCCCTGACGGAACAGGCGATCCTAGAGTCCGGGCTGGGCTATACCTTTTTGCGTAACGGATTGTATATGGATTTCTTAGGAGTACTGGGCCTGAAGGAAGCGATCTCCAGTGGACAGCTGGCTACGGCGCCGGGAGAATGGAGGTTCAATTCGGTAACACGCGCAGACCTGGCTCTGGCTACGGCTGCTGCGCTTGGGAGTGGAGAGTCCGGCAATCAGGTTTATGAGCTGGCTGCTTCCCGAACCTGGGATTTCGCAGATCTGGCTGAAGTGTTGACTGAGGTTGCCGGGAAGCCGGTTGTACATGTTCAGGATGCGAGTGTTCAGCACTGGATATACACTTGGCTCCGCAAGCTGGATACGGCTTCCACCTCCGGGGATTTGGAGCGGCTTATGGGCAGACCGGTCACCCCGCTGAGGGACAGCATTCTCCCCTTTATAGTGTAGAATGTATTGACTTAATAGAGATTGTTGAGGTGAAGTCCTATTGTCTTGAGCTGGGTTTGTTGCTAGTATGATGACATTGATCAGGCAAGCCGGAGGGAGCGTATGTAAGTTGAAAAAGATACTGGTAGCCGACGACGATGTTCATATCCGCACGCTGCTGCGGCATGTTCTTACCAGAGAGGGATATCAAGCGATAGAAGCCGGAGACGGGCTGGAAGCGGCGGCACGCATGAAGGAGCAGACGGTCGATCTGGCGGTGGTGGATGTGATGATGCCGCATATGGACGGATTGGAGCTGTGTGCATACATAAGGGAGAACTACGATATTCCCGTAATTCTGCTGACGGCCCGTCAGCAGCTCAGTGATAAGGAGCAGGGGTATCTGCACGGGACGGATGATTATGTGACCAAGCCTTTTGAGCCGGAGGAACTGCTCTTTCGCATCAAGGCCTTGTTCCGCCGGTATTCCATCGCCTCAGATGACCGGATTCGCCTGAATTCGCTGGTGATAGACCGTAAGAATTACGAGATCAGTGACGGGACGGAGGTGCTGCTGCTGCCGGTGAAGGAGTTCGAGCTGCTGGCCCAGCTGGCGCAATATCCGGGACGCCTGTTCACACGTGGTGAGCTGATTGAGCTGGTCTGGGGAGCGGACTACGAAGGGGACGAGCGGACCGTGGATGTGCATATCAAGCGCCTGCGCCAGCGGTTCAGCGAATACCAGAATGATTTTACCATCCGCACGGTACGGGGAATTGGCTACAAAGTGGATATGGTGAACTCATGAGATCGCTCTATGTACGGATGAGTATCATCTTCTGCTCGGTGATTATGATAAGCAGTGTGCTGGGATTTCTGGTCTCCAACCTGTATTACCAGTCCCAAGTCAAGCCGAAAAATGATGCCAAGCTGACCCGGATGGCCATAGGTTTGCAGCAGTTCATCGAGGATCACCCGGATGCGGTGGAAGAATATCTACTGAGTACAGCTTCCCTGGGGTATAAGATGTATCTGGTCAACGCTGACGGGGAAGAACGCTTCTACGGCCTGCCTTTTCGCAAAAATGACCTCAAGGAGGAGGCGCTGCGCAGTGTGCTGGACGGGGAGATCTACCATGGGGTGGGGAATTTCCCCGGCCAGCTGTTCGTGACAGGCTTTTTCGATAATCAGCTCAGCAATTCCATTGGGGTGCCGGTTCATATTAACGGGGAGACCTATGCCTTATTCATGCGTCCGGATGCTCAGGTGCAGTTCGGGGAGCTGCGGATCTTTTTTGTCGTGATCATTGGGGTCATTATTCTACTAAGCCTGTGGTTCATGCTGATTACTGTATTTCATGTGGTGCGACCGATCACCCGGCTGACCGAGGCCACGCTCCTAATCTCCAAAGGGCGCTACGACATCAAGCTCTACACCGCACGCCGCGACGAGATCGGACAACTGGCATCTCACTTCATGACGATGAGCCGCGAGCTGGAGCGCACGAACCGGGCAAGACAGGAGTTTGTCGCCAATGTCTCGCATGAGATTGAATCACCGCTAACCTCAATTCAGGGCTTCGCCCATGCGCTCCAGGACGGTACTCTGCCGGAAGTCCAGCGTCTGGAGTATCTGTCCATTATCGGGGATGAGAGCCGGCGGTTGTCCATGCTCAGCACGCAGCTGCTTACCTTGTCCTCACTGGATTATGACGAGCATGCTCTGCAGAAAAGAAGCTTCGATCTGCGCGCCCAGCTGCGCCAGGTAATTCAGATTATGGAGTGGCATCTTACGGAGAAGGAGCTGGCGGTACGGCTGCATGCCGCAGACATCACACTTACGGGCGATTCCAATCTGCTCTATCAGGTGTGGATGAATCTGGTGACGAATGCGATCAAATACACTCCGGCGGGCGGGACCCTCAGCATTGCAGCCTATGTGGAGGGCCAGCAATGTATTGTAACGGTGACCGACAACGGTGCGGGCATTCCGGCAGAGCAGCTGCCGATGATCTTTGACCGGTTCTACAAGGTGGATCAGTCGCGCTCCCGTGAGCCGGGCAGCAGCGGGCTGGGGCTGGCGATTGCCCAAAAGATCGTCCAGGCGCATGGCGGAACCATTGAGGTGACGAGCACAGTAGGGGAAGGAACTGCGTTCACTGTTTCTTTGCCCCGCTACCCTAACGATATAGATTGATTAGTCATTCATAAAATAGATGAAAGCAACGGAGGGGAATTTGGAACTGTAGGAGCGGTAGCGTCCGCCTTTGTCTGCGGATTTCAACCGTTAATAACGGTATAAATCATGAAATTTGCAGACAACAGCGGCCGGAAGTCCAAAACTTCTCTGGAGTCACGGTAATCCCAAAACATAGATCTTTAAGTTCAATCTATATAGTGTAATTCTTTATTCATACTCCGTTCATCTTCACTCTCTAAACTGTGATTATACAGATTAGAAGGAGTGGTTATATGTTCTTGGCAATTCGGGAGATGAGGCACTCCAAAGCGCGTTACGGCCTCATTATGGTGATTATGCTGCTGGTATCGTTCCTGGTGCTGTTCGTCACCGGCTTGGCTAGAGGTCTTGCTTATGCCAACATTTCAGCGCTGAAAAATATGCCCGCCAATTACTTTGCCGTGCAGAGCGACGCGGATCATACCTTCAGACGTTCACAGTTAACGGATACGGAGCTTACGGCTGCCCGGGCGGTAGCCGGAGAGGCGAAGGCGACTCCGCTAGGGGTACAGACTAGTACAATAACAGCTGCCGGTACAGATGTTAAGGCGGATATTACGTTTTTTGCCGTAGATATGACGGGGATGCTGGCTCCTGATGTAACGGAAGGTGCCGCATTCACCAATGACGTTCAAGGGAGCGCGGTTGCAGACTCCAAACTTAAACAGTCTGGCGTTACAATTGGCAGTACGATTCGTGATCAGGCTTCCGGCATGAGCTGGACGGTTACCGGATTCGTGAAGGCCAGCTCCTATAGCCATACTCCGGTGGTCTATATCAATCAGCTGGACTGGCAGGCGATGAAGCAAGGAGCGGTTCAGGGAGGCGGTAGCTCAGGCAATGCCAATGCCCCATACAATGTTATCGCGCTGGATGTAACAGCGGCTCAAGCTGCGCAGATTGCAGATCAGCAACAGTCCGTAGAGGTAATTACGCAAAAGCAGGCGATCGCCAGTGTTCCCGGTTACTCCGCCGAACAGAATTCGCTCCTGATGATGATTGTGTTCCTGTTCGTGATTGCTGCAGTAGTTCTTGCTGTATTCTTCTATGTCATTACGATCCAGAAGACCAGCCAATTCGGTATCCTGAAAGCTATGGGGACTAAGATGTCCTATCTGGCCTGGAGTGTAGTCGGTCAAGTGATGCTGCTGTCTGTCGCCAGTCTGGCGCTGGGTATTCTGCTTACGCTTGGGATGAATATGGGCCTGCCCGACACGATGCCGTTTGAGCTGGACGGACAGACGATGGCGATGACCAGTCTGCTGTTCATAGGGATGTCCCTGTTGGGCTCGTTAATTTCGGTAGCAAGAGTAGCCAAGGTAGATGCCTTGGAAGCGATAGGGAGGACTGGAGCATGAGTGCGAAATTAGTGATGAAGCAGGTAACCAAGACTTACGGGGATGGGGACGGGGCGATGACCGTATTGAACCATCTGGACCTTACGGTGAACGAGGGCGAATTCATAGCAGTACTGGGACCATCCGGCTCCGGGAAAAGCACGTTTCTCTCCGCAGCCGGCGCGCTGCTCACGCCTACCAGCGGAGAGATCCTCCTCGACGGCGAGTCGCTGCGTGACAAGGACAAGGGGGCACTGACGGAGCTGAGGCTGAAAAAAATCGGCTTCATGTTCCAAAGTGCGCAGCTGCTGCCGTTCCTGAAGGTAGAAGAGCAATTGCTCTATGTAGCGAAGCTTGCCAAGCTGAGTCAAAAGGAAGCGAAGGTGCGTTCCGCCTATCTGCTGAAGCGTCTGGAGATCTGGGAACGCCGCAACCATTACCCCGAACAGCTGTCCGGGGGCGAGAAGCAGCGGGTGGCAATTGCCCGGGCATGGATGAACAAGCCGGCCATTCTGTTCGCGGATGAACCTACAGCCAGCCTGGATTACAGCCGCGGCCGTGAAGTGGTGCGGATGATCGCCGACGAGGTGCGGAGCGAAGGGAAGGCCGCCGTGATGGTGACTCATGACGAACGGATGCTGGACTGGTGCGACCGGGTGCTGCATCTGGCGGATGGCGTGCTGGTTGAGGCGTAGGGGACGAGATGAGCCTGCCCTGTCGTTGAAGAATATTTGGCCCCCCTAAGCCCCATTAGCCTAGCTAATTCACCTTCGCTGTACAATTGTATTCGTTTCCACATTCATTCGGCGCTTTGAAGGCGTGTGAGCTAAATGTAATCGAAAATCCGATTACATTCGGCGCTTCGAAGGCGCGTGAGCCAAATGTAATCGCAAATCCGATTACATTCGGTCTATATGCCTGCTTGCGAGCACAATGTATACTGTTTTTCACATACGTTCGCCCTTGTAGCTTCGCAGAATGACAAAAACCTGAACCTCAGAAAACGAGGTTCAGGTTTTTTGTTGATATCCCAGGTTCACACGCCCGAGTAGGCCATGAACCCGCCGTCTACGGGGATGGTCACCCCGGTCACGAACCCGGACATGCGCTCATCGGCCAGCCAGAGCAAGGTGCCGAGCAGATCCTCCGGTGTGCCGAAGCGGCGCATCGGGGTCTGTGAGATGATTTTGAGCGAACGTTCAGTTAATTCACCCTTCGGGTCCTTCAGCAGCTGTTCATTCTGTGCAGTGACGAAGAAGCCGGGGGCGATGGCATTCACCCGGATGCCGGACTCTGCCAGATGCACCGCAAGCCACTGAGTGAAGTTATTGATGCCTGCCTTGGCCGCGCTGTAAGCCGGAACCTTGGTGAGTGGCGAAGCGGCGCTCATGGAGGATATGTTGATCACTGCAGCTCCGGAGCGTCCGAGCATCTGCTTGGCGAAGATTTGGGTTGGAATTAATGTTCCGGTCAGATTGAGGTCGAGGACCGTGCGGAAGCCGCTCACGGACAGATCGAAGAAGGAGACGACATCGGGATTCTCCAGATCCCCCGGCTCCAAGGTCTCCTTGGTAGTAATCGCCGAAGGTTGATTGCCCCCGGCACCGTTGATCAATAAGTCGCAGGGACCCCAGTGATTAAGGATCTCTTCCGCTGCCTGCCGGACACTCCCGGCATCCATAACATCACAAGCCAAGGCCAAGGACTGGCCGCCCCCCGAAGAGATCTGTGCAGCCAGAGCTGCTCCCTTGGCCTCCGTACGGTTCAGGATGGCGACCTTCATGCCTTGACGGGCCAGCTCCAGCGCCATGGTGCTGCAAAGGGCTCCGGCTCCTCCGGTAATGACAGCGGTCTTGCCTGCCAGCGCAGGCTGTAATGCCAACTCGGTCATAGTGATCCAACCCCTCTTGGTGAAAGTATGATTAGCGTAAGGTTCTATCAGTCTGCGGGTCTTTGCTTATAGTACTGCGGATATTTCTCCATCAGCATCTCCTGGTCGGCGATCGTCAGGGCCATATGCTCCTGCATAATCTGATCTCCTAGCTGAATATTATGCTGTTCAATGGCTTCATATAGACAATAATGCTGCTGGTAGAGATGCTCCCAGTTGTGATCCGCCGTGAGCTTGAGCATTCGGCTGCGGTTCAGGTGAACCTTGATCTGCTGGATGACCTCCCAGGTATTCTTTTTATTGCAGCCCATAAAGATCACATGATGGAACTCTTCGTCCAGCATGAACATTTCTTTATAGTCCTGGTCCTCGATGCAGAGCTTCTGCTTGTCCAGATTGGCCTTCAGATCAATAAGATTCCTGGCCTGGAAGGTGCTGCACGCTTCCCGGATGACCGCCCGCTCCAGATGCTCGCGCATGAAGCGGGCTTCTTCCACGAGTTCGGAATCAATCAGGGAGACTACCGTTCCCCGCTGGGGATATACAGCAAGCAAGCCCTCTTGTGCCAGACGGACGAAGGCCTCCCGGACCGGGGTGCGGCTGACGTTGAACTTCAGCGAAATCTCTTTCTCTGAAATCCCGGTTCCGGGCGGCAGCTCCAGCAGCAGAATCTGATTCTTCAGTGAACGATACACGATGTCCCTTGTGGAGAGCGCTTGTGTACCGATAGTGTATTCCATCGTGTAACCCTCCTGCTATAGTTATTGTAAGCACTACCATACTACCATACTTGTATGGTAGTATGGTAGTGCGAATGGGCAGAAGCATTTGCTGTCCGCTTACGGATGGTACCTGTGGCCCACCAATATCATAGACGAGAGGCTGGAGAACAATATGAGTACCTCATCTTTTATTCATGACGACTGGCTGCTGTTAAGTTCAAGTGCACAGAGACTGTATCACGATTATGCCGCCGGAATGCCGATTTACGATTTCCACAGTCATCTGAATCCGCAGGAGATTAGCAGTAACCGCAGGTTCCGCAATATCGCTGATCTCGCCTTATCCGGGGACCATTACAAGTGGCGGGCGCTCCGCTGGCTGGGTGTTGACGAACAGCTAATTACCGGGAATGCACCAGACAAAGATAAGTTCATGATCTGGGCGCGCTCCCTGCCGGAGATGGTGGGCAATCCGCTCTACCACTGGACTCATCTGGAGTTGAAGCGCTACTTCGGGATCGACGAGCTGCTC
This sequence comes from Paenibacillus sp. FSL H7-0350, assembly GCF_038593195.1. Lineage (NCBI taxonomy): Bacteria > Bacillati > Bacillota > Bacilli > Caryophanales > Paenibacillaceae > Paenibacillus > Paenibacillus sp. FSL H7-0350. The sequence goes on from NZ_CP151972.1 coordinate 538,332, forward strand.
TCCGGGGAGACTGCGGACAGTGTGTGGGAACGCTGCAATGAGCAGCTCCAGGGAGATGAACTGACTACGCAGGGGATTCTCAAAAAACTTAATGTCGATGTAGTCTGCACAACGGATGATCCCATTGATTCACTGGAGCATCACATTCAGATTAAGAAGGATCATGGGCTTAGAGCGGTGGTCGCTCCAACCTTCAGACCAGACCGGGTACTGAATATCCGTGATGAGGGGTTCACCGGATACGTGGGCCTGCTTAGTGAGGCGAGCGGTCTTGAGATCCACGATTACTCAGGGTTCCTCCAGGCTGTGACGGCGCGGATCGATTATTTCCATAAGCATGGCTGCCGGCTGTCGGATCAGGCCTTCGGCGAGCTGCCGCACGCCCAGTCCACAGAGCATGAAGCGGCCTACATATTCGCCCGGGCCTTCAAAGGGGAAGAGATCAGCCCGCAGGAGGAACAGAAGTTCCAGAGCCATACTCTGATCAAATTAGGCAGACTCTATCACGAGCGGGGCTGGAGCATGCAACTGCATATCGGAGCGCTGCGCAACAACAACGCACGGATGTTCAGTGCCATCGGCAAGGACAGCGGCTTCGATTCGATTCTGGATTTCAATATGGCCCGCAGCCTTAACGCGCTGCTGAATGAGCTGGATGCCAGCGGACAGCTGCCGAAGACCATCGTCTACACGCTGAATCCTTCGCAGTATGAGATGATCGCCACTGCGATCGGCAATTTCCAGGGGGCCGGCATCAAGGGCAAGGTGCAGATGGGTTCCGGCTGGTGGTTCCATGATCAGAAGGAGGGTATGCTGCAGCAGTTGAAGGCACTCTCCAGCATCGGCCTGATCAGTCCTTTTGTCGGGATGCTGACTGACTCCCGAAGCTTCCTCTCCTTCACACGTCATGAATATTTCCGGCGCATTCTCTGCAACCTGTTCGGCACGTGGATGGAAGAAGGGGACCTGCCGCGGGATTATGCCTTGATCGGCCGGACAATTGAGAATATATGCTACAACAATGCGAATGCGTATTTCGGGATCAAGTAGAGATCGGGAGTGCACCATAGCATCCGTTGAATGAAAGACACAAGTGGAAACGGCTTGCCGTCCTTTAAAAGGACGGTACCGTTACAGCGAGAAATAGAAGGATAAGTTAACGTGTGAAACAAATAAATTCTTATATTTTTAAAAAATCAGCAGGTCTCCTAGTGAGGCGTGCTGATTTTTTAATTGTTCAGGAATTATGTCTTTCAAGGCACAACATCAGCATAAAAATGAGCAGCGTGCCTAAAAAAAGAACGTCGTCTGTCCATCCGATAACACATTTTTACAGAAAGCAAACGCAATTGGACCGGGTGGGTAGCGTAGGCCAAATGTAATCGAAAAACCGATTACAATTGGCCGTTACAGCGGAATATGGACCAATGTATGTGAAAAACAGCATACATTGTGTTCGCGCGAAGGTAAGCTTATTCACTCGCAGGGTGATTACGTTCTGAACCTTTCGTTGCATTCTACCTCGTACTGCTCCGGTAAGCAGAAGGGGATACGCCCGTCGACTTCTTGAATACCTTGGAAAAGTGGGCCAGCTCCATGCCGACCTGCTCGGCGATACTTGAGATGCTGAAATCGGTATAGGAGAGCTGTCTCTTAGCCAGCTCCATCCGTTTCAGCTGAACATACTGCATCGGCGGAACACCGATGAATTTCTTGAAGTAGGGAATGAAATAGTTCGGGTGCAAATGGACCCGCTCTGCCAGCTCCTCCACCGTCAGCGGCCGCATTAGCCGTTGATCGATGTAGCCCAGCACATTTGCCAATTTACCCTGGTCGCTTGTATGCGTCAGATCGTCAAGGAAATTGCTGTAGCCTCCCGATTCCAGGCAGAGGGACAGCAGCGTAAGCAGCGCGGCCTGCGTCCGCAGGGTGGCAAGGAAGCCGGTATCCTGGAACCATTCAATCATCTCTGCAAACATCTTCCGGGCCGCCTCCGGGTCAGGCACATCACAGATATAGAGCTTATTCGCCGAATGAAACAGCGGCCATTCCCCGATCTGTGCATCGAAGTGGCAATAGTAGCGCGTATAAGGATCATCCCGCGAGGTATCCGTCGTCTGGGTAGAGCCGGCGGGCATAATCATCAGCTGTCCGGGTCTGGGGTAATGGTCCACTCCGTTGATAATCACCTTGCCTTCGCCCGAATCAATATAGTAGAGCCGGTTGAAGGCAGGGGTCTCATTCGTCCGGTTCCATCCCGGATATCTGCTGGTTAATTGAGCATGGGTAACGGTAACCGTCAGGTTGTGCAGCAGACGTCCGGTCAAATTTCCATTTCCAATCATATTCATCTCTGAGCGCCTCCATTAAGGACATAAATCTATTATAACGCTTTCATTTATCCATTACATCTTATTTATATACAAATATACCTTAATTACAGTCATGTTCACCACCGGCAAATAGGGTTATCCTCATATCATAAACTGTTTCAGGAAGGGACTGGGAGATGGATAAGGTACGATATGGAATTATTGGTGTAGGCAATATGGGGCGCGCCCATGCCCAGAGTCTGCTGAATGATATTAAGGGGGCTGAGCTTACAGCGGTATGCGACAGCAGCCCTGAGCGGCTGGATTGGGCAGAGGAGCATTTGCCGGATAGCGTGCAGCGCTTTTTGTCGCCGGAGGAGCTGTTCAAGTCTGGTGCCATTGATGCTGTATTGATCGCTACCCCCCATTATGATCACCCGCCGCTGGCGATTGAAGCGCTGGGCTACGGGCTGCATGTTCTGATTGAGAAGCCTGCCGGTGTCTATACCAAAGCAGTCCAGGAGATGAATGACGCTGCGGCGAAGTCTGACCATAAGTTCGGCATTATGTATAACCAGCGGACGAATCCGCTCTATCAGAAGCTGAGAGACTTGATCCAGTCCGGGGAACTGGGGGAGATCCGGCGCACGAACTGGATTATTACCAATTGGTACCGCTCTCAGAGCTACTATGATTCCGGCGGCTGGCGGGCAACCTGGGGCGGAGAAGGCGGCGGCGTGCTGCTGAACCAGGACCCGCACCAGCTTGACCTCTGGCAGTGGACTACAGGGATGATGCCTAAGCGGGTACGCGCTTTTTGCCAGTTCGGGAAGTACCGGAATATTGAGGTTGAGGATGATGTGACTGCTTATGTGGAATATGAGAACGGCGCAACCGGGCTGTTCATCACCACTACAGGGGAGGCGCCGGGGACGAACCGGTTCGAGATTACAGGAGACAACGGCAAAATCGTCATCGAAGACGGCAAGCTCACCTTCTTCCGCCTTCGCACCCCGGAGCCGAAGTTCAATGCGGAATTCACCGGAGGCTTCGGAGCACCGGAGTGCTGGAAATGCGAGATTCCGGTGCCACCCGGAGACGGAGAACAGCACAAGGGCATTATGCGTAACTTCACCAATGCGATTCTGCACGATGAGCCGCTGCTGGCTCCGGGGGAAGAGGGCATTCACGGCCTGACCCTGTCCAATGCCATGTATCTGTCCGCGTGGACCGACAACTGGGTGGACCTGCCGATCGACAGCCAGTTGTTCTATGAGAAGCTGATGGAGCAGGTGGAGAATTCGACTTTTCAGAAAGCGCCTGTCAGCCAGAAAGCCCTGGATGTATCGGGAACTCATTAGGCGAACCTTACTCTCTTACACAACTCAAACTTATCTAGGAGTGGATGAATACAATGAACCGTTCAACGATTGCCGCTCAAATGTATACCCTGCGTGAATATACCCAGACGCCGGAGGCCTTGCGGGAGAGCTTGCGGAAGGTAAGCAGTATCGGGTACCAGGCTGTCCAGATCTCCGGAATCGGTCCCATGGACCCTAAGCTGGTGAAGGAATACGCGGATGAATTTAATCTCAAAATATGTGCGACACACGTTCCCTGGGACCGGCTGGTGAATGATCTGGATGCACTCGCCGCCGAACATAAGCTGTGGGACTGCAAATACATCGGTCTTGGCTCACTGCCTGCGGAATATCAGACCAGTCAGGATGGGTACCGCACCTTCGCCAAGCTGGCTTCCGGCATTGCACGTACACTTAAGGAAGAGCATGGCCTGCAATTTGTGTATCATAATCATGATTTTGAATTCGAACGTTTTGACGGTCTGACCGGGATGGATGTGCTGCTGCAGGACAGTGATCCGGAGGTCTTCGGCTTCGAGCTGGATCTGTACTGGGTGCAGGCCGGGGGCGGAGATCCTGTAGAGTGGATTCATAAGGTGGAAGGCAGAATGCAGGCCGTGCATTTCAAGGATATGACTATACTGAACCGCAAAGCTGTATTCGCCGAGATCGGCGAAGGCAATATGAACTATGGAGCGATTATTGAGGCCTGCCGCAAGACGGGTGTGGAGTGGCATATCGTGGAGCAGGATGTGTGCCAGCGTGATCCGTTCGAGAGCCTGGAGATTAGTCTCCGGCATCTGCATTCCAGATTGGAGGTGCAAGTATGAGCCGCAAGGATGGAATGATGTATGCCCCGGTACATGAGGCGAAGCCTGTGGTGGGACCGGGTGAATTCGTAATCGCTGCGTTGGCGCTGGATCATGGGCATATCTACGGGATGTGCAACGGACTAGTAGAAGCGGGAGCCGAGCTGAAGTGGGTATACGATCCTGACCCCGAGAAGGTAAAAGCGTTCCTGAACAAGTATCCCGGCGTCAGAGCCGCACGCTCTGCTGAAGAGATTCTTGAAGATTCTGAGGTCCGGCTCGTAGCAGCGGCCGCCGTTCCTTCGGAGCGTGGTCCGCTCGGTCTGCGGGTGATGGCACACGGGAAGGATTATTTCACGGACAAATCTCCGTTTACTTCTCTGGACCAACTCGCAGCAGCACGCCTTCAGGTGGAGAAGACGGGCCGGAAATACATGACATACTACAGTGAGAGACTGCATGTAGAGAGCGCTGTCTATGCCGGTCAGCTGGTGCAGCAGGGGGCGATTGGCCGTGTGCTTCAGGTCATGGGGCTGGGGCCGCACCGGTTAAATGCACCAAGCCGGCCGGAATGGTTCTTCCAGCGTGATAAATACGGCGGCATTCTCTGTGACATCGGCAGCCATCAGATTGAACAGTTCCTCTTCTACGCGGGCTGCCGCGATGCCAAGGTGCTGCACAGCAAGGTCGCCAACTACAACAACCCGGCTTACCCGGAGCTGGAGGATTACGGGGATGCTACGCTGGTTGGGGATAACGGGGCTACGCAGTATTTTCGCGTGGACTGGTTCACTCCGGCAGGGCTAGGGACCTGGGGAGACGGACGGACGATCATTCTCGGTACGGAAGGTTATATTGAACTGCGCAAATACAGCGATATCGGCCGCTCCAGCACACCGGACCATGTCTTCTGGGTGGACGGTGAGGGAGAGCATTATGAGCATGTAGCCGGGAAGGTCGGCTTCCCGTTCTTCGGGGAGCTGATTCTGGACTGCCTGGAACGGACGGAGAAGGCGATGACTCAGGAGCATACGTTCAAGGCGGCTGAGCTGTGTCTGGAAGCGCAGCGGCAAGCGGTGAATCTGACCCCGGATACGCTTAAATAGGTGCAGGACAGCTAGCAGAAGATCGGAAGGTGGTTAAGATGAATACTAATGGAGCAGCGATTATCGGCTGCGGGGCGATTGCCCCGCTGCATGCCAGAGCCATTGCTTCCATCGACAATGCGCGGCTGGTAGCCGTGGTGGACAGTGACCCTGTTCAGGCAACACAGTCTGCTCAGGATTACGAATGTGAAGGCCTGACAGATTACAGGGAGCTGCTGGAGCGTCCAGATATCGGCATCGTTCATCTCTGCACGCCGCATCATCTGCATGCCGGAATGGCAGTGGAGCTGCTGAAGGCCGGCAAGCATGTGTTAACCGAGAAACCGATGGCACTGGATGTGCCTTCGGCCCGCATGATGCAGGAGGCGGCAGAGGATGCTGCGGGACAACTGGGTGTAGTGTTCCAGAACCGCTATAATGAACCTTCGGTGCGGATCAGACAAGTGATTGATTCCGGCAGCCTGGGCAATCTCCTCTGCATGAAGGGCCTGGTGACTTGGACCCGGAGTGAGGAGTACTACACGAATAGTCCCTGGAGAGGCCGCTGGGCGACGGAAGGCGGCGGGGTATTGATCAACCAGGCTATCCATACCCTGGATCTGCTGCAATGGTTCGGCGGTGACATTGATTCCGTGAAAGGCAGTGTCAGCACTGATGTGCTGAACGATGTCATTGAGGTCGAGGACAGCGCACATGCGTGTATCGATTTCAAGAACAAGGCGCGCGGACTCTTCTACGGAACCAATGCGTATCAGGCCAATTCACCGGTGGAGCTGGAGCTGGTCTTTGAGCAAGGGACTCTGCAGCAGCGCCGGGACAGCCTGTATCTGTGGAATGATGGGAAGGAGACGCTGCTCTGTGAGCCGCAGAGCATCAGCAGTGGAGGGAAATCCTACTGGGGCAGCGGACATTCCCGGTTAATTCATGACTTCTACGCCCATATCCGTGAAGGCCGCAGGTTCTGGATTGACGGTGCTGAAGGCATCAAAGCGCTCACACTGATTGCAGAGATCTATAAGTCCTCGGAGGGCCGGAATCTGGTCCCTCAGGTCTAGTATTCGTCAACCGGCTGATGCCGGAATATAGGCTGTCTCTTATGCATAGTCTTGCTTAAGGGATAGCCTTATTTAAAATATAGAATTTATATGATGCACACGATAACTTACCCTTCTATTTCTCGCTGAAACGGTACCGTCCTTTAAAAGGACGGCAAAGCCGCTTCCACTTGTGTTAGCCGCTACAGCATAATCGCAAGCCAGCAAGCTTCAATGGTCTGCTGAATCTGCTGCTCGTTAAGCGGGTATTTTCCGCCTAAGTAGCCCTTGATCACGGCAATCAAAATTCCGTTGACCAGCTGATAACACAGGCAAACATTCATTTCCCGGATGATGCCCTGCCGCTGGCCTTCTTCAATGATGGAGAAAATCTCTAAGGTGGAGGGGGCGGGTGTGTTCCGTATATCCTCGGAAATATAGGGCGAAGTGCAATAGTTCTCTGTGAAGTCAACCTCTTTGGGGTAGTGAAGCGAATAGTTGGCTGTATTCTTCAGGAGGCTTTTCATACGCTCATAGATTGTTAACCCGGGATCATAGCCGTTCATGACGAATTCATTTTTATGTATGCGGACTTTATGGTATAGCTCATTGACCAGTTGCTCTTTGTTCTCAAAATAATGGTAGAATGTGCTGGAGCCGACATTGGCCCTCTTGAATATTTTGGCGAAAGTAACAGACTGTAAGCCTTCTTCAGTAATTAAAACAAGGGTTGCCTGAAGAATATCATCGCGTTTACCCATCATTACACCTCGCTAGCGGAATAATCATTCTATGAAATAGAACAACCCCTGCAAGGAATTGTCAATTAACAGAATATGCATTCTACTCTCAAGTATCAAAAAGATAGATTTTGTGGTGAAACTGACAATAGGGAAGCTATATTTTAGTCATTACTCTGCAAAAAGGAATTTCCATTCCGAACATACTTGAAGTTTAATTATCCTATTTCTGAACTATTAATAGAATAAAAATTCTATTTCTTGAGTGTATCTAAGGGCAATCAGTTCTAGCGATCAAATTGACTTTCAAATCATTAGGCTTTATCTTCAGTACAGGGTGTAACAAGAGTCAGCAGATGAGAGACAGGGAGTGGGAGATTGGCTATGGAACAGGCAATGTTTGCCGGAGGCTGCTTCTGGTGTATGGTTACACCGTTCGAAGAGCTGCCCGGTATTCACGGAATTGTATCAGGTTACGCCGGAGGATCGGTAGAGAACCCTACTTATGAGCAGGTGAAGACCGGTACAACCGGTCACTACGAGGTGGTTCAGATCACTTATGACCCTGAGTTATTCCCATATGAGCGGCTGCTGGAGCTGTTCTGGCCGCAGATTGACCCGACGGATGACGGCGGACAATTTCAGGACCGGGGAACACAGTACCGCACGGCGGTATTCTATTATACGGAAGAGCAGCGGCTGGCTGCACTGGCTTCCCGGGAGCGGGTGGCGGTTAGCGGCAGATTCGAGCTTCCGGTGGTGACGGAGATTCTGCCTGCGCCGGTGTTTTATCCGGCAGAAGACTATCATCAGGACTATCACAAGAAGAATCCGAAGCATTATAAGGAGGACCGTGAGCAGTCGGGGCGGGATACCTTTATTTCGCAGCATTGGGAATAGCGAATACGTGATAGATGTGTAAAAAAGCCTTTAATGACCAGACATCTGGGGATTAAGGGCTTTTTGCTATTTTTGCAGCACCAAACCAAAATATGGGAACTGAAATCCGAAATTCTGTGCCTACTAAATAGCTATCAGAGCTACTATAATCATATTTGTAAACGGATACAGAAATACCAATATCATTCAGGAGGAATCTGAGAATGTCCAAAAAATGGCTAATGACGATGCTTGCGTTCGTGCTTCTGCTCTCTTGCCTGCCTTTGTTCAACTCCAAAGCAGCCGCGGCAGACTACACCCAAGGGGTAGAGCTGTCGGGAACCTCGGCTACCATCTGGTTCAAATCCACAGTAAATACCAGTTGGGTGGACGTCCATTACAAGGTGAATGCCGGGACGCAAAGCAATTTCCGATCAACGTATAACAACAGCAAAGCGCGTTATGAGCAGGTGGTTACAGGAATCACCAGCGGCACAGCACTCTCTTACTTCTTCACATACAACAACGGAACTCCGGCTTATGACACCGGCTGGTTCAACTACACGGCAGGAACTGCACCGACAACCGGGCCGACAACTCCGCCATCCGGCTCCTCCGGTTCCATCTATTCCATCGCTGCCTCTTCGATCCCGACACCGCCCTCAGGCTCTGTCTCCGTCAAGGTCATGAACGGAACGGGCGGCGCTTATCCAGACAGCCAGATCTACTGGGGTGTACTCGGCATTAATCCGGCCAATGGCAAGTGGAGTTATCTGGATCTCAGCGGCAATCTCGTTCCGATCTCGAATGCGCTGAATGATGCTTCCGGCCACTTGACCAGGAGCGGCGTGAATTATGCCAATATTTATCACACGATTAATCAGGCTTCCTGGGTAACGCTGCCCAAAATCACCTCCGGCCGCATGTTCCTCAGTGTAGGCACACCGCTGTACATCAAGACCTATGACGACGGCTTCGCTGGACCGGATATTGATAATCCAACCGATCCTAACCGAAATCTCTATTTCGACTTTGTTGAATTCACAGTGGATGCTACAGGCTATCATGGCAATACCACCCGTGTAGATGGCTTCGGCTTCCCGATCCAGCACCGGCTGGTGGGCTTGTCCGGCGGTTATGACAAGACGGTAGGCGAGCTTGAATCGGAGACACGGGCTGGAATTTTTACCAAATACCAGAATGAAGTTCCCGCTGCCTTCAAATCACTGGCAACCGATCAGGCACCTTACCGGATTATTGCTCCAGTCCATGGATCATTCAAAGCCGGTGGAGCCAATGCCAATTACTTCGCAGGGTATTCCAGCTATAGCACACAGGATATTCTGCGCAATGACGGTTCGCTAATCGATGCCGCCACTTCCGCTGCGATCAACCGCCATGTCTACACCACCAGTAACTGGAATAACGTAGCGAATTATTACAATGCGGCTCCCGCCAACTTTTATGCGAAATTCTGGCATGACCACAGCATCAGCGGACTGGCTTACGGCTTCCCGTATGACGATGTGAACGGCCAGGCGGCCTATCTGGAAGTCGGTGACCCTAAGGGACTGATTATCCGAGTGGCTTGGTAAGCATGGAGCCGATAGCTTCCAGCAGCACAGCTTCCTCAATCATCAGCAAATGAGGGATATCGTGTAGAGAGCCGGTCCTGAACATAAGCAGGCTGCCGACTCTCTCACACGATTGAATCTGGGAATACAGGGAAGGATCATCATCCAGTGAAGGGAAAACTACACTCGCAGGCACGGGCTCATATCCGGCAAAGGACCATTCACTGATCCGTTCCATCGTTCCAGGATCAAACAGAAAGAAGCGTTCATTCGTATTTTGTGAGATGGCTTGACCGTTCTGAAGATAGAGCATGCCATACCCCGGATAATGGTCTTCTTCCTCATACTCGTCTTCGTATTCCCCATCGTGCGGACCCTGTTCCTGTTGCAGCTCCAAGGCTGGATAGGAGAAACAGGCATACACCTGCGCATCATTCTCTAAGGTGAACAGCTGACTGCCGTCAGGATGCCAAGCGGGTGAGAGATAACAGCCCTGCGGGAACATCTCCCTGCTATGTAACCCGCCCTGCTGAATAGATAATTCATACACGGATATACCGTTCTGACCTGCCGCAAGCTCCAGTGTTACAGCATCCGACCCGGGGATATCCATCAGCCGCAGCGCACTGTCACCGAATGGATCTTCCAAATCTAGTGAATGTGCCAACGTTCCGTCCCCGCTATGAAACACTGAAATCCGCAGATGTTCTTCGTCCAGCTTGGCTACAGACCAGAGTAGACTTCCATCACGTGAAAAAAGAACACATACATACGCCCCGGCTTTGCTCCACAGCAAGCGGCCCGTAAAGTCTCCTGCGCCCATTGCCGCATCCTCCATAATGAAAGCCGCCAGTGCAAGCTCTGGATGGAACGAAAGGGAGTCCCAGTTAAGCGGTTGCATGCTATAGAGCTGTCCGGCTTCACTAGGCGTTAAATCCGCATCCAGGCGGTACACTCTGCCTTCCTTGTCATATACAACAACTTCAGGTCCGGCATTGTTCCTAGCGGCGAAGTGATAGTCGCCTATGAGTATTGTGGCGGGATTAAGCAGTATCATCTTATTCCTCCTGCTCCTCGAATGCCCTGAATTATAGCATCCTGAGGATGGAAAATAAACAGAAAGAAAGGTATGATAGATAGCAATTGCACACGAAGGGAGCATCCGGGAGAGATGAAGGACAGCTTGAAGCACATCTTATTTGATCTGGACGGCACATTGACTGACCCCAAGGAAGGCATTACCAAAAGCGTAGAGTATGCGCTTAACCAATTCAGCATCGAGGTGGAGCATCCTGACTTGCTGATTCCATACATAGGTCCGCCGCTATATGATTCTTTTATCGAAATTCAGGGCTTCACGGCGGAGGCAGCGGCACAGGCGGTGGAGTTCTACCGGGAGCGTTACCGGACCCTGGGGATGTTCGAGAATCATGTAATTGCAGGCATACCTGAGCTGCTGGAGAACTTGAGAGCCAAGGGATTCGAGCTGTATGTGGCGACCTCTAAGCCGATTGTATTCGCTGAGCAGATTCTCCGGCATTATGAGCTCGACGGGTTCTTCAAGTATGCGGCAGGCAGCAATCTGGACGGGACACGTTCGAAGAAGCGCGAGGTCATTCAACACGTGCTGGACGAGAATAATCTTCTTGCTTCGCAGTCGCTAATGATCGGGGACCGGGAGCATGACATTATCGGGGCCAAAGCCTGCCGCGTAGCCTCAGTGGGCGTGTTATTCGGCTATGGTTCCGAGGAGGAATTATCGGCGGCCGGAGCGGATTATATTGCGCATACGGTGGAAGAAGTGGGAGATATTATTCAGCGTTTGCAGACGAATGAGCTTGGTGAGTAAGGCCCACGATCTAAAGGATTAGGGGAGTAAAAGTTTAAGAATTAAGCGGTCAAACGGAAAGCGGTTTTTAAGTTTTTTTCTGCGCGGTATTGACTTCTGGCTAAGAGCGTGCGTATTATGTAACCAGCAACACCATAACTAAGGCAATGACCAGAGACATGATATCCCGTGAGGACTGACCAGAGAGAGAAGTGCAAGGTGAGAGCTTCTTACAGAGACCAGCCGGATGTTACCCCTCTATAGCCGTGACACTGAACCCTCCTGCTGTTAGCGAGGCTGTAAATGTCGCCGCCCCATCCCCGTTAACGGATGCCATGAGGATTGTACTGATCACCTTTCCGCCGAACAGCCGGAGGTGAAGTGACGTATAATCGAATTAGGGTGGAACCACGAGCTTAAGACGCACTCGTCCCTTTCCGGGATGAGATGCGTTTTTTTGTGTTCACATATACGAAAATAACAGAAGAAATGGAGGCCAAAATCATGGAGATTCAAGTGCAGCTGCCGGATGGAGCAAATAGGAGGTATTCGCGTAACACCACAATTGCGCAGATTGCGGAGTCGATTAGCGTAAGTCTGAGGAAGAATGCAGTAGCCGGCACAATCGATGGCAGACTCGTTGACCTTGATTGTCCGGTTGAAAGGGACAGCCTCGTGGAGATCGTTCTAGCAGACAGCAGCGACGGGCTGATGATTCACAGACACAGTACAGCCCATGTGATGGCCCAAGCGATCAAACGGATCTATGGAGAACGGAACGTGAAGCTGGGAATTGGTCCGGTAATTGAGGACGGCTTCTATTACGATATAGATATTGAACAGCCCCTGTCCATCGAGGATCTTGCTGCGATTGAGCGGGAGATGGGAAAAATCATCAAGGAGAACCTGCCGATCCGGCGGCGGGTGGTCAGCCGGGAGGAAGCGGTGCAGTACTTTGAACAGCTGGAAGAGCCGCTGAAGCTGGAGCTGATCCGGGATCTGCCGGAGGACGCAGTCCTCAGCCTGTATGAGCAAGGAGAATTCACGGACCTGTGCCGGGGGCCGCATCTGCCCTCCACTGGCCGGATTAAGGCGTTCAAGCTGCTTAGTGTAGCGGGTGCTTACTGGCGCGGGGATGCTGACAATCAGGTGCTTCAGCGGATATACGGCACAGCCTTCCTGAGCACAGCCCTACTTGAGGAACATCTGCATCTGCTGGAGGAAGCGAAGAAACGGGATCACCGCAAGCTGGGCAAGGAGCTAGGCTTGTTCATGTTCTCCGAGGAAGCGCCGGGCATGCCGTTCTACCTGGCCAAAGGGATGCTGATCCGCACAGCACTGGAGGATTTCTCCCGCAAGCTGCAGCGTGCCGACGGGTACGAAGAGGTCCGCTCGCCGCTGATGATGAACCGCCGTCTGTGGGAGCAATCCGGACATTGGGATCATTACAAGGATGAGATGTATTTTACAAAGGTGGATGAGACAGATTTTGCGCTGAAGCCGATGAACTGTCCCGGACACATGCTGATCTACAAGAACAGCCTCCGCTCCTACCGGGATCTGCCGATCCGCATTGCGGAATACGGCCAGGTTCACCGCCATGAATCTTCCGGCGCGCTGAACGGGATGATGCGGGTCCGTACTTTTTGCCAGGATGATGCCCACTTGTTCGTACTGCCGGAGCAGATAGAATCTGAGATATCGCGGGTGCTGGAGTTGATTGATCAGTTCTATTCCATCTTCGGATTCGAGTACAAGGTTGAGCTGTCTACACGCCCGGAGGATTATATGGGTTCCGAGGAGCTCTGGGATCAGGCAGAAGAGTCGCTTGCGCGGGTGCTGAAGAAGAACGGAATCGAATACCGGGTGAATGCGGGGGATGGCGCTTTTTACGGACCGAAGATCGATTTCCATGTCCTCGATGCCCTGAAGCGGAGCTGGCAATGCGGTACCATTCAACTGGATTTCCAGATGCCCGAGAAGTTCGACCTGACTTACATTGGCGAAGATAACAACAAGCATCGTCCGGTTGTCATCCATCGTGCGGTGTTCGGCTCCATTGACCGGTTCATGGGTATTCTTACAGAGCACTATAGCGGAGCGTTCCCGCTGTGGCTGTCTCCGGTGCAGGTCAAGCTGCTGCCAGTCTCTGTGGTTCATGACGAGTATGCCGAGCAGGTCAGAAGACAGCTTGCTACAGCCGGACTGCGGGTGGAGGTAGATTCCCGGAATGAGAAGCTGGGCTACAGAATCCGTGAAGCTCAGCTGGAGAAAATCCCTTATATGCTTGTGCTGGGAGATCAGGAGCAGAATGACGGCACAATCTCGGTAAGAAGCCGTGCGGAGAACAAATTATTCACACTGAGCGCCCAGGAGTTCATTCAGCAACTGACAGCTAAGATTGACGGTTGGGAATAAATCGCTTCATATATAATAGGTGAAAAGCTATAGGGGGAGATAAGTTGACAGCAATAGAAACAGGGCAGCTTGCAGGCAACGTAATCCGGCTTGTGCCTTTGACGGCGGAGCATAAGCCTGAGCTTACGAAGTTGCTGCATAATCCGCTGATCTGGGAGTACACCTGGAGACGGATCAGCTCAGAGGAAGAGGCAGGACAACTGGCGGATACGGCTCTGGCGAATCAGGCAGCAGGCAAGGATATGCCCTATGTGATGGTAGAGCAGGCATCCGGCCGGATCGTTGGGACTACGCGGTTAATGCATCTGGACCGTACGCATCGTAATGCAGAGATCGGCTGCACCTGGATCTCACCGGATTATTGGAGAACTGAGGTGAATACGGAATCGAAGCTGCTTTTGCTGCAATATGCCTTCGAGGTGCTGGGGCTGATCCGGGTGGACTTCTCCATTGTCAGTGACAATCTGCGCTCGCAGCGGGCCATTGAGCGGATTGGTGCGGTCCGGGAAGGCGTCCTGCGCAAGCACCGGATCACCGCTCACGGCGCTGTCATGGACAATGTGCTGTACAGTATTATCGATGAGGAATGGCCTGCGGTGAAGCAGAATCTGCAATATCTGGTGAATGAGAAGTACAAGTAGCGGTGTGCTATGGTGTGCTATAATGTAGTGCTTTAACATAGAGGGGGCCCTGCGCGGGCTCCTCTATTTATTTTGCAAATAGCCATATCTATCAAACATTGATATAATAGAATGACATGAGAATAGAAACATACATTCCCATTCCCTCGGGGTCTGAGCATTAACAAACCGTCTATAACTGTGTATGTTCCGGCCCAACCTTCACCCTGCGGTGCGGATTTAGGTTTATGTTATGTTGTAGGGAAATTATGAAGTGATGGCGAGGTTGGCAAGAGCATGAACTGGAATGATTTCGGAGAACGGAACAAGCGGCTGAACCCCTTATGGAGTCTGGGCGCAGGCATGAATCTGGGTGAACTGCAGCCGTATAAGGAAATGATTGCGCTTAGTGTGCTGCTACAGGTCTATTATCTGGAGCTGGAATCGAATGAACAGCGGGCCAGGGAGGATCTGGTGGATCTGGCCTGGAGCTCGCTGGAGCGCTTCGGCATTGCGAAGTCGGGCAGCCCGGAATCGGTCGAACGGCTGATAGACGGACTGCTGTGGAGCGGCAGCGGCGGGGATTTCGAGGCCCATTATTATGATGACCACACCCGGCAGATCGGGGTCCAGAAATACAAATATTTCACCGTGGATGAGGATGCTACACGTATCAGCTGGGAGGAGAACGGGACGACCATCTACCGGCTCTCCGAGTATGCGATGGAGCTGATCTTCATGAGCCATGAGATTATCGACGAGTTCCAGGTCAGCATCAAGCTGCTGGAGATTCAGATGCATATCAAGCATGGACGGGTTACCCGGGCAATGCAGGATGTCAATGAGCTGATCTCCCGCGTGCGCAAAATGACCCAGCAGCAGCAGGAGTACCGCAATGCCCTGCGCCGTAATCCGAAGCACATCTTCAGCGAATACGGCGCCCAGCGGCATGAGCGGCTGGAGGAGATCCACCAGCAATTTGACGAGGAACGCAAGCATTTCGACAATATCCACCGCTCGCTGGCCCGGCTGGCCAATGATGAGAAGGATGTCATTGATTTCAATGAGCTGCGCCAGCTCTCCGAGCGGGTGGAGCTGTCCCGGCGGGTGCATGACGAGCTGGCCGAGGTCGTGCTGAGTATCTTCGAAGCGGAGACGAATCTGCGGCTGAACTTCCCGGAGTTATTCTGGGGAGCAGCAGGCTTCAACTTCCGCACCCATGTATGGGAGGAATGGGTGAAGCCGGAAGGGCTGCGGGATGGGGATAGCCTGGAGATGCTGATCAGCGGGCTGTTCTCGCCCAGCCAGGATTTCATCTATCCGCTGGCCTGGGCCTGGGAGGAGCAGGAGGTCGGCTTCTTGCCGGAGGATACGCAGGATGTGCCGGAGGAAGCCAGGGAAGAAGAGGACATCCATTATGTTCCCAGAGGTATTCCCTGGACCGAGGTATGCGAGCTGTGGCTGCCGGTTATAGCCGGAGTGGCTGCGCACGGCAGCTTCACCTTCACTGCGGAGGCGTTCACGGAGCAGGAGCAGCGGCGCTGGGCGGATTGCCCGGATGCCGTGGATTTGTGGGTACAATTTTTCCATACCGTAATTACTGTCGAGGAGCAGGAAGCGGAGGACCATGGCGTGGCGGACGAATGTCAGAAGCTGCTTCAGCGGCTGATGCTGGACCACCCGGAGCTGGAAGTGCTGCGCGGCACAAGGCTGCGGACCACTATCTCTGCACAGCAGCAGAGCAGCATCCGTATCCCCGGCCTTGAGATCAGCCCTTATACCATTAATATAGTAGAGAAGTGAGATGATTCGGATATGAGTTATTCCCTAGAGCAAGTTCAGCAGGCTTCCCGGCTGTTCTTCGACCTGCTTCGGCGCAAGGTGATTCCGCTGGATGATCCCGCTGCCGCCGAATGTCTGCAGGATACCGCTGCTTATGATGCCCTGCAATACGTAGCCAAAGAAGCCGGCTGCCGGATTATGAATTCCGGTCACCGCCTGCACCTGCTCGTGAGTCCGATCGGCTCCGGGTTCGCCAGCAACTTCACTCAGCTGCGTAATAAATATTCACGGATTGAGCGCAAGACGCATTTACATATCATTAACGTTATTATCCTCGTCTTCCTGGCTGAGATGGATCAGGATGAGCAGCACTTCAAGCCGGGACAGGACAGCATGTCCTATATTCAGTTGTCGGATCAGGTATCCGAGCTGTTCCAAGGCTGGATCGGCATGGATGAAGACGGCAGCTTCAGCAAGCAGTGGCGGCTGGATATCCAGGCGATGCACAGAGTGTGGACCAGCCTCTATATGCAGACCCGAAGCCAGGAGGAGGGCGATTCGCTCACCCGCGGCGCAGGCTCCCGGATTGGCCTCATTCACGAAGGAATGAAGCTGCTGGAGGAGGAGCATCTGGTGTTCATTTCCGAGAATGAGAAGCGGATTTTCCCAAGGGAAGAGCTGTATGAGCGGATGCGTTATCTCTACCACGATGTGGACCGGTACAAAGAGCTGAAGGCTCTAGTTGGCCGGACACTCAGCGAACAGGAGGGGGAAGCCCATGCCGCGTATTGAGCGAATCCGCATCGCCGGACTGAAATACGAGAAGATGCTGAAGAAATATGAGGATATGATCCTCGATCTGTGTAATGAAGAAGGCCCGGCCAATACCCTGATTACGCTGATGAACGGCGGGGGAAAGGGCGTGCTGCTACAGTCGATTTTCCAGTTGCTGATGCCTAGAGCCGCCTGGGGTAAGGATAATGAGAACCAGGTCGAGGCCTTCTTCCATAATCACAAAAAACAGCTGAAACCCTACACCTTCCACGTGGCCATCGAATGGCGGCTTGACGATAAGGAGCGGGCGGAGTATATCACCACCGGAATCGCGATGACTGCCCAGCATTCCATGGACCAGCTTGAGATCAAAGTCGATTATCTGCTGTACGCGCTGCTGAAATATGAAGAGACGGCTGAGCTTACACTCTCCACCCTGCCTTTATATGATCATGAGCTGAATACGCCCGCGAGCTTCGAAGCAATTCAGCAGTTTGTGCGGGAGCGGCGGGGTGAGATTAATGTCTACGGCAGCAGCAGCTCCGATCTGAAGAAATATTATGCCTACCTGGCTGACCATGATATCCATATCGATGAATGGCGCAATATGCGCAGAATCAACGGGGAAGAGGGCGGCATCAAGGGCTATTTCCAGAAAAATGATGCCTTCACCAATCATAATCTCTTCGAGCGGCTGATTATCCCGGAGATCGGTTCCAGTCTGGGAGGGAGCCTGCGTGAGGATGAAGGCTCGCTTCAGCGGATGTTCGTGGATACCGCTACGGTTGCACAGCGGCTGCCGATGCTGGAGCAGCGCGAGCGGGCTTTTGCCGAGTTCACCTCTCTTGCGGCTCCTTTGTATGAAGCGGTGAAACTCGGAACGGAGGCGGACCTCAGCTTCCGGGAGACCGAGCGGCTAGGAGCGCAGCTCTATACCGTTATTCATGATGAACTGAAGCAGGCGGAAGACAAGCGCCGCAGAACGTCAGATGAGCTGGCCGGGCATTATCTGGAAGCGAAGACGCTCAGATTCGAGAGTGATAACCTGAAGTACCTGCGGCTGAAGGAAGAGCATGATGGCAAGCAAGAGCACTTCAGAGCGGTCTCGGACAATCAGACACGGGCCAAGCAGCGTCTGGAAGAATCGAAGCAGAGAGAGAAGTTGCTGGAGGTCGCCCATTATCTGGCCCGGCGCAAGCTGCAGCTCCGCCAGATGGAGCAATGGCAGAAGGAAATTGAAGCCATCGAAGGGTCGCTTGCGATGAAGGAACGCCAAGAGGTGATTCAAGGGGCCAAGCAGGAGCTGCGGATACAGTGGGAGCAGGTATACCGGTTATGGCAGGCGAAGAGCCTGTACTACAGCGGACAGCAGCGGTCCCATGCAGCGGAGGAGCAGATTCTGCGCAAGGGCCGGGAGGAGCTGCTGCTGGAGCTGGGCCGGGTGGATGGTAAGCTGCAGGAATTAACAGCCTTGATCCGTCAGTATACAGAGGATCTGGGTGTGTTCGCTTCCCGCCACGGGCAGGAAGCTGCCCACTCGCCGGCAGGCGCCCTTCAGCGCGCACTGATTGCGGCCAGAGGGCTCATTGAGCAGATAGATGCCTTGAATGAACAGCGCAAGACCGCTGAGGACCAGAAGCTGCTTCTGCATACGCAGCATACCCGGCTGGCCGAGAAGCTGCTGGGGGCCGAGGTTCAGGCAGAGGAGCTAACCGGGCGAATCGAAGCCCAGATGAACAAGGAGTCGCAGCTCTGGTCACAGCTGGTAGTGCTGCTGGAGATGTACGAGGAGCATCAGCTGCTTGGCGCGACAGCTCTATTCGAAGCGAAGCCTCTAATCCAGGAGCGGTTCATCCGCAGGCTGGAGGATACCGAGCAGCAGACGAAGCGGCTGCGGCGGGATTATTATCAGCAGCTGCTGGATGTCGAGCTGCAACAGGAAGCCTACTGGCTGCCTAACCATGATATCGTAACGGTGAAGGACACGCTGGATGCCCTCAAAATTAGCTCCATGACCGGCACCATGTATCTGAACGATCAGCCTTATCTGGTCCGCGAGGAGGAGCTGGAACGCCATCCGCTGCTTCCTTACGGACTGATTGTCACGAAGCGTGAAGCGGCTAAGCTTCAGCCGGAGCTGCTTAA
The DNA here is from genome assembly GCF_038593195.1 of Paenibacillus sp. FSL H7-0350. Lineage (NCBI taxonomy): Bacteria > Bacillati > Bacillota > Bacilli > Caryophanales > Paenibacillaceae > Paenibacillus > Paenibacillus sp. FSL H7-0350. The sequence goes on from NZ_CP151972.1 coordinate 557,714, forward strand.
GGAGCTTCTGCTTAAGGCTCCGGTCCCGATCTTCGTGCGCGAGGAGATGGCGGAGGGTGGTACAGACGCCTTCCTGCTGCTCGCGCATCAAGGGCCGCAAATGGTCTTGCAGCCGGATCATTTCCAGGAGTGGAAGCGGGGGATGGCTTCCAGACTCCGTGAGCAGGAGGAGGAGCTTCAGGCGGAGGAAGCGTATCTTGCCAAGCTGAGGTCCGCCCGGCAAGAATATGAACGTCTGCATCTGAGCGAGCATACTGCAAGTCTGCGGATCAGACAGAAGAGTGCGGAGACTCTGCTGCAGGAGCTTCGCAGCCAGCTGAATGAAATGAACGCAGAACAGGCACGCTATGAGGAGGTTCTGGATGGAATTTCCAGAGACCTGTCAGCCTGCGAAGCGGATAAGTCCGAGCAGGAGACCCGGGCGGCGGCACTGCGGGAGTGGAGTGAGCGGAGCCGGAAGCACGAGCAGAACTATACAGACAAGCACAAGTCTGTGGAGCAGAAGAATAATCTCACCAAAGAGATTGCAGTGAAGGATCAGCAACTTAACCGGCTGAAGGCGGAGATGGACAGCCTCGCCTTACAGCGCGAGAAATGGATCGGGGATGCCCGTTATTCCGTTTTCCCACGGCTGCAGAACTGGTTCCCGGACGTAGAGTTCCCCGGTGAATCTGCGGGTGCGAAAGTTCAGGGTTCAGTTGTTGAGGCGGATGCTAAGGCAGATGATGCTGCTGCCGATGAAGCACTGAATGAGACGGTACAGGACAAGCTGCTGCAGCTACTCAGTACAGTTGAGAGTCTTCAGCAGTCTTTAAGCCAGAATGAGCTGGAGATCCGCACAAGAACAGCCCAGATCAAGGCGGCCAGAGAACAGCTGGCTGAGCTGGAAGCTGCTGTGCAGCAGGTAGATGCCGGATGGCCGTCTGCCCCTGAGCCGCAGGAGGCACCGGATATGATTCAGTCCGCCAGAGTCCGCCAGAAGAGCGACACGATGATTCTGGACGAGGATTATCAGCAGCTCCGTGACTCCTTCATCCGCTGCCAGACCGAGCTTGACAGCCTGCGCAAAGAGCTGGGCAAGTCCGAGAAGGCGATTAAGGAGAAGCATGAGCGGACGGTAGAGCTATGGCATGAGCCGCTGGAACAGAAGGAGGAAGAGATCAGTCTGCGGGTCCGGGAGAATGAGCATCTGCTGAATACCTGTAAGCAGGCTCTGGCTTCCATGGATCAATGGCTGCTCATTCTCGGCAATCAGAGCCGGATCATGGATACCCATGTCGAGAACCGTGTGCCGCTCCGGGAGGTGCCGGAAGAATTGCAGCTGAGTGTGCGGGAGAGCTGCGAGACGCTGGTGGAGGATTGGCTGCAGCGCAGCAAGGAGAGCCGCAGCCAGCGGGCAGAGGTCTCCCGCAAGGTGAAGGAAGAGAAGACTGAGCTAAGCGGCAAGGTGGCCAAGTCCGGCTGGAATGCGGAGCTTGAGACCAAGATTCAGGAACGCCTGAACAACGTTCATTGGGATGATTTCGCTATCGCCTTGCAGGTGCTTGATTCCATGCTTCAGAGCTCTCGTGATCAGATGGAGAGCATCCGCAGCGATAAAGAGGATATGGAGTTGTCCCGCAAGCTGTGGGTAGGCCGGGCAGCCAAGCGTGTGGTGCAGATCGTTGATATTCTGAAGCGGATGGAACGCCGGATGATCATTCACAACGAGAACGGCCATGCCTTCCCGCTGGTTAAGCTGAATTACAAGAATATTAATGTTCCACGGACTACAGATGACATCGAACCGCTGGTCAGCGAATATTTCAACCGCTGCATCAGCAGCCTGCTGGAGCGGTTCCCGAAGATGGAGCAGGTTCCGGCTTCAGCCGTCAGAGAGCTGATTAACGACGGACGCATGGTGTACGCAGCGCTGCAGAACCGCTTCCCGGTGCTACAGGTGTATAAGCCGGTGACGGAGAATTACTTCCTGTATGCCGCTCCCGAGGACTATCATTATTCTGATTGGGAGGTTATCAACCGAGGCGCGCTGGATGAGGCGGTAGGCAGCGGCGGACAGCGCCAGTCTGTTCAGCTGCTGGTGGCGATGATGATCATGACGCACAAGCGCGTTAACCGGGAAAATAAAGGCTGGACGGTCTTCCTGTACGATAACCCGTTCGGAGAGATGGTCTCAAATAACGTGCTTGATCCGGTCTTCGAGATCTCGAAGGCGCTGAAGTTCCAGTGGCTGATCGTCACGCCGCCAGAGCTGGTCAAGAATGATGTCAGCATCCGCTTCGGCGTGTACTGGCAGCTGTATTTTGGCGGAGATAAAGGGGATGCTCTGGATTCGGTCCTGATCAAAGGCGGGCGCAAGCTGATCCCTGCTTCATTATTCTAATTTATCCAACAAATCCATTAGACAGGTGGTAGTGTAATTATGATGAACTTAAAATCGGCAACGAAATTAGCTAACGGTGTAGAAATGCCATGGTTCGGGCTGGGTGTCTTCAAGGTACAAGAGGGCCAGGAGGTTATTGATTCGGTCAAAGCAGCCATCAAGGCCGGTTACCGGAGTATTGATACCGCAGCTGTGTATGGAAACGAAGAAGGAGTCGGACAGGCTATCCGTGAATCGGGAGTTGCGCGTGAGGAGCTGTTCATCACCACCAAGGTATGGAATACAGAGCAGGGCTATGATTCTACGCTGGCCGCATTTGACGAGAGCTTAAACAAGCTGGGACTGGATTATGCCGATCTGTATCTGGTACACTGGCCGATCCGGGCCAAATACAAAGACACCTGGCGCGCTCTTGAGAAGCTGTATGCGGACGGCAAAGTCCGTGCCATCGGGGTATCCAACTTCCAGATCGATCATCTGGAGGATCTGCTGGCAGACGCCGCTGTGAAGCCGATGGTCAACCAGGTGGAGCTGCATCCGCTGCTTAACCAGCAAGAGCTTCGTGAGTATTGCAAGGCGCAGGGCATTCAGATTGAAGCCTGGGCCCCGCTGGCCCAAGGGCATCTGCTGGACAATGAGGTATTGGCCGATATTGCAGCGCATCATAACAAAACGCTGCCACAGGTCATCCTGCGCTGGGATCTGCAGAACGGCATTGTGACGATTCCGAAGTCGGTCAAGGAGGAGCGGATTATTGCGAATGCCGATATTTTTGACTTCGAGCTGTCTGAAGAGGAGATCAGCCGGATCAACGGCCTGAACCGCGATCAGCGCTTCGGCTCCCACCCGGACCGGTTCAATAACGAGTAAGCCCCGGCAGACTCTTTTGAATAATTACTAGATTCGGACATACACATAAGAGAGATGGAACTATAAGTCCATCCCGTGCGTAACCGATATAGTAATAGAAGAGATACGAGAAGCCGGAGGGGATTTAATGAAGCGTGCAAGAATACTGCAAACACTGCTGACCGGTATGCTGATCATGATGCTGCTGCCGTTCATTCCGGGGAAGGCAGAGGCGGCAGTGCCGGCTCATTCGGAAGCCTTTTATGTGAATGACTTTGCGAACGTGATTGATGAGAAGACCGAGAATTACATGGTCAACTATGGGGTGAAGCTCTATCAGGAGACCGGGGCGCAGGTTGTGCTGGTTACGGTGAATTCAACGAACGGCGTATCTATGGAGAAATATGCAACCTCGCTGTTCAATTCATGGGGAGTCGGCTCGGCGGACAAGAATAACGGACTTCTGCTGCTGCTCTCCATTAAGGATGATGATTACTGGGCCGTTCCCGGCAAAGGACTGGAGAATGAGCTGAACAGTGGTGTGATCTCGAAGATTCTCTCGGCATCGCTGGAGCCGGACTTCGCTGCCAAGAAGTATAGTGCCGGTGCTAATAAAACCTATGGCTCCTTCATTCAAAAGCTTGGCGGAAGCTACTCGGAAACACTTGGCACCCGCAGCTATGTCTCGGACAATGCCGGAATCCTCCCGCAAGCTACCAAGGATTATTTGAACCAGTCCAGCAACCGTTACGCGGCTACCACCGGGAGCGGAATCTATGTGGTAACTGTTAAGAATACCGGCGGCAAGAGTCTGCAGGATTACACCTATGCGAAGTTCGCCGGGGTTGCAGCCGGGCCCAGAGATGTGATGCTGGTGCTGGATATCGGCGGGGATAATTATCATGTGCTACAGGGCAAGTCGATCGACGGAGTGCTGACGAATGAGCGAATCAGCGGGATTCTCAATAAGGTGCTGGAGCCTAAATTTGCGGCAAAAGATTATGCAGGCGGTGCAACGGGGACGGCGAATGCCTTCTACAGCTTCTTCCTGGCCCGGGCAGATGCTGCTTCGGGACAAGCCGCAGGCAGCGCCGCATCCGCAACAGCCTCCACTGTCAGCAAAGCACCTGTGACACCGAAAGAACCTGTGAAGCTGGTGCCTGTCTCCAGATCCAAGGGGATGATGATTCTCGGGATTTTCCTGGTTCTTGTCGCGCTAATCAGTCTCGCAGCCAGCGCACGCAACCGTTATGTTGCCCGTTACGGGATACGGCTGAATCCGCATAACCCGCGCAATATCCGGCGCTACGGCGTCTGGACCGGCCAGGCTGGTTATGGCTACAGCCAGAGAAGAAGATACCGGCAGCCTCATCATCACAACCATTCGTCTGCGGGGAGCAGTTCCTCATCCAGCTCTAGCAGTTTCTGGGGCAGTAACTCCGGGGGAGGCGGTTCTTCGAGCGGAGGGGGAGCCGGGCGGTATTCCTCGCGTGACGACGATGATGATGACAGAAATCAGGGTGGCGGCGGTTACACGGGCGGCGGCGGAGCCGGCCGGTATTCATCTCGCGATGATGACGATGATGGTGGGAGCTCCGGCGGAGGCGGCAGTGCAAGCAGCGGTGGCGGTGTGGGCAGACACGGGTGAGGTGAAGTACCGAAGTATGCGTATCAGCAAGTTTTTGGAGGATGAACACGCAGAAGGCTGTACTGCATCATACCAGACATAGGATTTGCAAAGTTTACACCGGTGTGGTTGGTCTTCTGCAGATTTATGGGTGCTGCCAGATAAAGAAAGCACCTATGTAGGAGAGGGACATTCTTGGCTAATCTATCAATAAGATATCAAATGAAGTGGAAGTACCTCTTTTTATTGCTTGGATTACTATTAGCTGTTCTATCTGGTTCGCGCTTATTGTGGATGGAGGTGTTTGGTAATCTGCAACAGGATTCTATCCACAACGGCGAACTCGATTTACGTGATTGGAATGCAGAAGACGGGAAGATCATTTTGCTGGACGGGGAATGGGAGTTCTATCCTTCACAATGGATCTCAGAGGGAAGTAAGCAGCTGGAGCTGGCCGGGAGTGAGCCAAGAATGACTCAAGTGCCGGGGGGATGGAATACAGCTGTGCACACGGGCATCTCAACTCCATACGGATTTGGCTCTTACCGTTTGCGATTACATGTGAATCAGGAGCAGGATTTGAATTATAGTATTCATGTGCCAAGTATCCGCACTTCATCCAAAGTGTATGTCAATGGTCGTCTGCTGGCTCAATCCGGGCGGGTGGGGGAGTCGGAAAAGGTCTCTATCGCTAACAATCTTCCGTATTCGGCGACCTTTACGGCAGACAAAGACGGTGTAATCGAGCTGATGGTTCAAGCGTCTAATTATGTGGATAGCCGTAGCGGTGGCATTGTCCGGTCTATTAAATTCGGTTCAGAACAAGCGATAATCCAAGAAATGAAAATTTCGGTTTCTATGCAGGTTCTGACAACGGTTATTTTTCTAATTCATTCTGCCTATGCGCTTATTTTATTTATACTGGGCAATAAGGAGAAAAAGCTGCTATATTTCTCGCTGCTTACCTTCTGCTTCACACTAAGCAGCGGTTTAAGCAATGATGAAAAGCTGCTCCACCAATTTTTTTATATCGGCAATGCTTGGGATTTTCGGCTATCCAATGCAGTTTTTTTGCTTGGAGCCTATGCCCTTTTGGAATGTACTAATCATCGTGAACTCGCTTTGTGGTACAGGATCTATCCTGTATTCAGGGTTATCATCTTGGGGAGCGCAGGAATTACACTGTTCTTAAATACATATCAGATAACCCGGATCATTCCCTTGTACTATCTGCTAGGCGGTATGGTCGGCGTCATTTCGACGATCGCAATCTTTAGAACCCTGGTCAAGGATATGAGAGGAAACCTATTGTTTTTCTTTTCCGTTCTTGCGTTAATCCATCATTTCATTTGGATACTTGTCTGGCGGGAGGGCGGCTATAGCGTTGTCTACTATCCTTTTGATCTGATTATTTCAATGGGGTGCTTGGCCTCAGTATGGTTTAGAAATTATTTTAACATGTACAAAAATACGAATGAACTTGCAACTGCCTTGCAAAGAATGAATGACCATAAGGATCAATTTTTGGCGAATACTTCACATGAATTCAAAAACCCGCTTCACAGCATACTTAATCTTTCGCAATCCGTTCTAAAACGGGAACAGCATTTGATGCAGGATAGAAGCATTAAGGAACTCGAAACTATTTTCTCGGTAGGGCGCCGGTTGACCTTGATCTTAAACGATTTGATTGATGTAATGAGTTTGCGTGAGGGGAACCCCCGTATCTTTCCGAAAGTTATATCGATTCAGCCGATTGTGACAGGCGTACTGGATATGCTGCAATTCAATGCAGAGGTGAAATCTGTAGAAATCATAAACCGGATTCCTGAAAATTTCCCTTTGGTCTACGCAGATGAGAACCGGATGATTCAAATTGTCTTCAATTTGCTTCATAATGCTGTGAAATACACCAATGACGGCGTCATTTCGATTTCGGCTTATGATCAGAACGGGCGCGCTTATATCGCTGTTGCTGACACTGGAATTGGAATGGATGAGGATATGCTTAAACGCCTGTTCCGGCCTTATGAGCAAGCTCAGACAAGTGACACCATGATTGAAGGCGGATTTGGGTTAGGCTTGAGTATTAGCAAACAACTGGTTGAGCTTCATGGGGGCAGCTTAGAGGTGACCTCTACCAAGGGAGAAGGCTCGCAATTCATTTTCTCTGTAGAGCTGTCTGGCTTGGGAGCGGAAGCGGAAAGTGCAGGGACGCACGCTTTTCAGCCAGTACCGGCATCTTCTACGGCAACTCAAGCATCTGTTCTTGGGAACACGGACGAGGCGATTATCCAAAGTGCTGAGACAGCAGCGGCATTCGTCAGCATGGATTCCGGCCGTCCGGTACTCTTAATCATCGATGATGATCCCGTGAACCTTCAAGTGCTGGAAGCCATCCTCCCTCCAGATGAATATGACATTACACTGGTAACCAGTGCCAAACAAGCTTTGGCCATTCTGGATACTAAGGACTGGGATCTGGTGATCTCCGACATCATGATGCCGGTCATGTCCGGTTATGAGTTAACCCGAAGAATCCGTGAGCGCTATACCTTCACAGAGCTTCCGGTGCTGCTGCTTACAGCAAGAAGTCAGCCGCAGGATATTCAGAGCGGTTACCTGGCGGGAGCGAACGATTATGTAACAAAGCCAGTCGAGGCAATAGAGCTTACACTGCGGATCAAAGCGTTAACGACGATTAAGCAATCCATCCGGGAACAACTTCGTTTAGAAGCTGTATGGCTGCAAGCGCAAATTCAGCCTCATTTTTTGTTCAATGCGTTAAATTCTATATCCGCCTTAAGTGATATTAATTTGGAGAAGATGCGTGATCTGCTTGATGAGTTCACAAATTATTTGAGGAACAAATTCAAATTTCAGAATATGGACAGTCTTGTGCCCATTGAAGAAGAGCTGAGTCTAGTGCGCTCTTACGTGTATATTGAACAGGTCCGGTTCGAGGACAGGCTGCAGGTGATTTGGGAAATTGATGAGACAGGATACATCAGGGTTCCTTTTTTGTCAATTCAGCCTCTCGTGGAGAATGCGATCAGACACGGAGTCATGAAGCGCAAACGTGGGGGCCGCATTTTAATACGAATTTCTGTTGTGGAGACCCTTGCAGAGATAACCGTCCTTGATGATGGGGTAGGAATGGAAGAGGCTCAATTGCAACGAGTGCTGGATAGGAATTCAGCCAGTCGATCCGGTGTTGGATTAATTAATACAGATCAGCGATTGAAACGACAGTTCGGTACGGGTCTTGATATCAAGAGCTCGTCGGATACAGGGACAACGGTCACTTTTCACGTTCCGCTCAGCGGAGAGAACGCCCGTGAATAGACTGTAATTACTTTGGAACGGAAAGGACTAAACGACCTTATGAGTCAATCAATCCATATCCGCCGGATGAAGTCCGAGGACACGACATGGATACATGAGGGGCTGGCCCCGCATGATGTCAACAAACCGTTAGCTTATATTGAACAGTGTTGGAAGGAGAACGAAGGGGAGAAGCGGCTTACGCTCGTAGCCCTTCGTGAGAATGAGTTTGCTGGCTGGGGACATATCGTCTATAGCTCTCACTATCCTTATTTTGCCGAGAATCACATTCCTGAGATCCAGAATCTTGATGTAATTCCCACCCTGCGGAAAAGCGGCATCGGCAGTATGCTGATGGACGCTCTCGAAGCAGAAGCCTTCGCCAGATTTGACACGGTTGGGATTGGGTTCGGACTATATGACAGCTATGGCACAGCCCAAAGGCTGTACATTAAACGGGGCTATGTCCCGGATGGCCGGGGACTCATGTATGACAATCTGCCCGCAGTTCCTGGAAGCCAGGTTCGGGTGGATGATGAGCTCACGCTATACTTGACAAAATCAAGATAGAGCACGAATTACCATTACTACAGCGGCAGTCAGGGGTGTTAGCCCGGGCTGCCGCTGTTTGGTTTCTTTAGATTTCAGCATCATAACGCGCTAAAAACTCTGGAACCAATTCAGGATTTGTCATCAGCGCCACCGATTCATTCTCTAATTCCTCAGCCAGCTCATCGTCGGTCATGGATACAAAGAAGGTAATGTCCTCTTTGGTTTGATTATATTTAGTGAATAAATCGTCCTTGGTTTCATTGACAATCTTGGCAATGATTTTGACCATTTCATCTTTATATTGATATACATTATCCTCCGCATATAAAAAACGGCTGATATGATTGAAATGCGAATGCTCACCATATTGAAATTCAGAAATTCCCCATTTGTAATAAAGCTCTGTTTCAGCATCATCACATAACCCTTCACTAGTCATATCGGCAATATGTCTGGCAAGGGATTGCTCTGTATTGACAGCAAGGAACAGAGTGACAAAGTCGCTATCCGTCCCGACTGCGCAGGCATACACCTTCTCATGTGCTACTTCCGCTAAAATCGCTTCAAGGTCAGCCACAAAACCCTCGCGAATCCGTTGTTCAAATTCAGTTAGAAAAGCGTTCACTATAACACTCCTTATATTTAAGATATAACTTCACTCTACCATAATTTAGCCGGAACTTAAGCGGTTTACAGTTTATGGACAGAGAATTGAACAAACTGAAACTTTTAAATCAGAGATTTCGTCTATCATGGAAGTTGTGAGTTTGTAGACTTAACCATTATCAGTATGTTAGGGAGGATTCCAGGAGTGAGCTCTTTACCACAACGTTCTACTGTCCGCAAGAAGAAGAAGCCGGCGCCGAAGCGCAAGAAAAGAGGTTTCTTCCGTACACTCTTCAGGGTGTTCATGGTCTGTTTCATTCTGATTATAGCAGCCGGAGGCTGGCTCTATTTCGCACCGTCGGCCAAGAATACGCGCTTCCTGATCGCAGATACGCTGATTACGACGCAGCACCGGCACTGGGCCAAATATATTATCGGCGAAGAGGAACTGAAGCACCGCGTCAGCGATTATACCAAGCGCTTCGAGGAGATGGGCGACGAGGTAGATACCCATGAGATTAAGCCTGAGCCTGTAAAGGAAGCTGAGCATACACCACTGGTCCAGGTTGAAGAGGTTTCGGGCAGTGGCTATAGCGGCTATGTCATGATTGTGAACGACCCCAAGAAGGTGCGCCTGGGTGTGCCGAGCAAAATTGGCTCCGGGGAAAAGGTATCCAGCATGGTAGCACGGACGGGGGCTATCGCCGGGGTGAACGGCGGCGGCTTCGCCGATCCGAACTGGAAGGGCAATGGCTTCAAGCCGATCGGGCTGGTGATCTCGCAAGGGAAGCTGTTCTACAATGGACTGGGCGGCAAGAAATCCACACAGATAGTCGGCATCGATAAGGAAGGCAAGATGATTGCCGGGAATTATACCCTGGACCAGCTCAGCAAGATGGGCGTGCAGGAGGCAGTGACTTTTCAGCCGCGGATTATTGTGAACGGTAAAGGCCAGATTAAGAATGCCGCCGAAGGCTGGGGCATCGCGCCAAGAACAGCCATGGGCCAACGGGCAGACGGTGCGCTCATCTTCGTAGTCATTGACGGGCGGCAGCCGGGCTACAGTATCGGGGCGAACCTGTATGATGTGCAGCAGATTATGCTGAAGCATGGGGCGGTCATCGCGGCCAATCTGGATGGGGGATCTTCGACAGTGCTGGTGAAGGACAATGAGATTGTCAACAAGCCCTCTTCGCAGTATGGGGAGCGTTACTTGCCAACGGCATTCCTGGTATTCGATGACCCTGAGAACGCGAAGATCAAGAATATCTGGGAAGGGCTGGACCCGGCCAAAATCGACGCAGGCAAGAAGCGCACCCAGTAACATCCGCCAGGCCACCTGCTTCAATAATCTATAGTAGATCAGACGTGGCAGGTGTGCTAGGATAACAAGTAAATTCTTATTTTGATGGACCTGCCAGGTGAAGTCCTTGATCGGAGGGGGAAAAGGTTTGACTTTGCAGCAGCTCCGCTACGCGATTGAGATTGCGAACAGCGGCTCTATGAATGAAGCGGCCAAACGGCTATTTGTGTCGCAGCCCAGCCTCTCGAATGCTATCAAAGAGCTGGAGAACGAGCTTGGCATCACGATTTTTGAACGGAATAACCGGGGGATCAGTATCTCAGCCGAAGGCATGGAATTCCTGGGTTATGCCCGGCAGATTATTGAGCAGACCGAATTCATGGAGAACCGCTATACCGGCAAGAAGCGCAGCCCGATCTATTTCTCGGTATCTACACAGCATTATGCGTTTGTTACGGATGCTTTTGTGAAGCTGATGAAGGAGAGCAAGGTGCAGGAGTACAATTTCAGCTTGAGAGAGACGCAGACCTATGAGATCATCGAGGATGTGCGTACCCTGCGCAGTGACATCGGGATTCTGTATATCAACGAGAGCAACTACAAGATCATGAACAAGCTGTTCAGTGACGGGAACCTGAAGTTCACTCCGCTGTTCAATACGAATCCGCATGTCTATGTGCGGGCAGGACATGTTTTGGCTGCAAAAGAGTGGATCACGGCGGAGGACATTCATCCGTATCCTTACATTACTTTTGAGCAGGGGGATAACAATTCGCTGCATTTCTCGGAGGAGATGCTTAGCTTCACACAGATTGAGAAGAATATTAAGGTGACCGACCGGGCCACGCTGACTCATTTGCTGCTCGGAAGCGATTCGTATACTGTGGGGACCGGGATTATGGCCTCTGAGCTGGATGATGCGGGGCTGATCACGATTCCTTTTGACAGCAAGGAAGTGTTCTCTGTCGGCTGGATCGCCCACAAGGACCGCAAACCGAGTGAGATTATGTCTACATATATTGATATTCTGAATGATTTGGTGTCGGGTAATGTGTTTAAGTTTGAATCTTTCTTACTATAAGAGCAGGAGGGACGTATGAGCAGTCCAGTGATCGGATCGACAAGAAACGCACCGCCCTTCCGTTACGACATTGTCGGGAGCTTCCTGCGTACAGAGGAGATCAAGAATGCGCGCAGCCTACATGCGGAAGGTGAACTAACTGCGGGACAACTGCAGGAAATTGAGACTGTGGAGATTCGGAAGCTGCTGGAGCAGGAGAAGGCGCTTGGGCTGCATGCGGTCACAGACGGAGAATTCCGCCGCTCCTGGTGGCATCTTGACTTCTTCCTGGGGATTGAGGGTACTGGAAGGATTACGCTTGGTGGTACCCCCGGGGCTACCAAAGAACAGTTGAACCGGGCCGAGAGCTTCAGAATTACCGGTAAAATCGCCTTCGGGGACCATCCTATGGTCGAGGAATTCCGCAGCTTGCAGCAGATGGCCGGAGAGACCATGGCCAAAATGACGATTCCTTCCCCCTCTTTGTTCCATTTCGTGCAGGAGTATAACGGAAACGAGATTTATTCTGATACCGAAACGTTGTACGGCGACATCATTCAGGTGTACCGGTCGGCGATTCAGGCCTTCTATGATGCCGGTTGCCGTTATCTGCAGCTGGATGATACCACCTGGGGGACGCTGTGCAGCGGCAGACATCGTGCTCATCTGCGCAGCAGGGGCGTTGACCCGGATCAGCTGGCCAAAGATTACGTCCGGCTGATCAACGAGAGCATTGCCGGCCGCCCGGCGGACATGACCATTGCCTTGCATGTATGCCGGGGCAATCTCCGCTCGACCTGGTTCGCCGCCGGAGGGTACGGGCCGGTCGCCGAGGAGCTGTTCTCGAATACGAACGTGGACGCGTTCTTCCTCGAATACGACAATGAACGCTCCGGCGACTTCGAGCCGCTGCGCTTCATCCGGGACCAGTTCGTGGTGCTGGGACTGGTGACGACGAAGCATGGCGGTCTGGAAAGTAAAGAGCAGCTCATCGCGCGTATCGAAGAAGCTGCACAGTATGTAGACATCAACAAGCTATGCCTAAGTACACAATGCGGCTTCGCCTCTTCGGAGGAAGGCAATATTTTGACAGAAGAAGAGCAGTGGGATAAGCTGCGGCTGGTGATTGAGACGGCGAATGAGGTTTGGGTGTAAGTTAGTGGGGAGGATTGCCGGGGGTGGCAATCCTCCTTTTCGTAGTTGTAGTCTTTTTCTTTAACCATTCTGTACCAGTCGTACGGATTCCCTCTACAGTATAATGTTGGGAGCGGATTCAATACTGAGTCTATATCTCTGGAGGGAATATGATGGTTATTGAACTACGACCTGTATCGGCCGAGAACTGGTATGATTGCACATTGCTGAAAGTGAAGCCAGAGCAACAAAGCGTTTTTCCTGCTCCGGTGGTTAATTGGATTGCTGAAGCAAAATTCGTGCAGGAATTTGAGCTGGGGGCCATTTATTCAGGAGATGTGGTGGTAGGATTTATTGTCTTTTGTACAACTCCCGATGAGGACGGTAACTGCTGGATACCTGCCCTTATGATTGATGAGCATCATCAAGGACAGGGTTATGCCAGACAAGCCATGGTGAAATTAATCGGGCATATGCGAAACGAAGGGTGTACCCGATTAATGATCGGCCATAGACCCGACAACCGGATAGCCGGATTGTTGTATGAGTCTTTAGGATTCCAAAAGGTCAGTGAAGAGTTATGTGTTGGTGAGGTTGTACGTTGTTTGGAGCTTAAGTTTCATTGACAAAACCATCCACCCCAGCGTAAAATGGCTGATAACAACTTACAGCAACAAGCGATGAAGAGAAGAGTAAGCAGGCGGCAGCGTTCACAGAGAGCTCCAGAGTGGTGAAAGGGAGCAGCGAATCGCCTGATCTGAAAAAAGTCTCCGAGCTGCATAGGGAATTGGGCACAGGATGTCCAAGGATGGTATGCCGGGATCTCCCGTTACAGAGATAGGGTATAAGTGTTATGGCCGTACCCGAAGAGGCGGATAAGGCAACTTGTCCGTGAACAGAGGTGGTACCACGAAGCTGATTCAAGCTCTCGTCCTCAAGATATTAATCTTGAGCGCGGGAGTTTTTTTGCTTTTACCCAACTATATCAAACAGTAGAGGTGATTATCATGCATTGGGCAGAGAGAATGGCAAGCCGGTTAATCGCGGAGCATCCGCAGCGGCAGACGTATGTATGTGCATCCGGGATCAGCCCGTCCGGGTCCGTTCATATCGGGAATTTCCGCGAGGTGGTGACGACTGCATTTGTGGCGAAGGCGCTGCGGCGGGCGGGGAAGGAGGTGCGGTTTATTTTCTCGTGGGATGACTTCGACCGGTTCCGTAAAGTGCCGGCCCACGTAGACCCTGGCTTCTCTGATTATATTGGGCTTCCCTATTCGCAGGTGCCTTGTCCGTATGGCTGTCATGCTTCGTATGCGGCACATTTCGAGTCGGAATTCCAGCAGGCGCTTCAGGTATTTGAGATTGAGCCAGAGTTCATCTATCAGAGCCGGGAATACCAGTCAGGCCGTTATTCTCCGCAAATTCTGCACGCCCTGCGCCGCCGGGGAGAGATCTACGATATCCTGATGTCATTCAAAACAGGCGGGAGTTCGGCGGAGGAACGGGCTGCATTCTATCCCATCCATCTCTATTGCGGGCATTGCGGCAAAGACTCGACCACCATTCTGGATTACGACGACACAGCGGAGACTGTGGCTTACCGCTGCGGCTGTGGTCATTGCGATATCGTACATATTCCGCAGGCGGACAATATCAAGCTGCACTGGAAAATCGACTGGCCGATGCGCTGGCAGCAGGAACAGGTCGTATTCGAGCCGGGCGGCCGTGACCATTCGTCTGAGACAGGGAGCTATAATGTGGCTGCGGTCATCGCAGAGCAGATCTTCGGGTATTCACCACCTGTGTATGAGCCATATGAATTCATCAGCATCAAAGGCAGCTTCGCCAAAATGTCCAGCTCCTCCGGGCATAATTACACTCCAGATGATCTGCTAGAGGTCTATGACCCTGAGAATATCCTGTTCCTGTTCGCCAAATACCAGCCGAATGCCGCCTTCCATATCGGGCTGGATGAGGATGTGCTGCGCAATTATGCGGAGTTCGAGCGTTATGCTGCAGGAGCGCGGGCAGGCACGTTAACGGGCGATCTTGCGGGTGCGCTGGAGCTGTCTCTGCTAAGCGACTCTCCACTGAGTGCTGGAACCACCGTTAGCTTCGGTCAGGTAGCCAGTCTGCTTCCCTTAATTAACTTCGACAGGGGAAGGCTCCGGGAGATGTTCAACAGAAACGGGGAAGATGCAGATGAGCTGCGGCTGCAGAGGGTGGCGGACCGGGCGGAATACTGGATCAGGAACTGGATGCCGCACAAGCTGGTGACGATTCAAGACTCGCCCAATTATGCTTATTATCATTCTCTTACCGGAGTAGAGCTGAAATGGTTGCGGAGCTTATGCAGTCTGCTACGGAGCAGGGAGCTGGACGAGACGCAGCGGATGACCGAAATCTACGCCATTTGTCAGCATGAAGACAAGAAGACGATGCGCAGCCGGCAAAAAAGACTGTTCACTATCATTTATCAGCTGGTGCTTGGTGCCGGGGAGGGTCCGCGTCTGCCCTGGCTGATTCAGGCGGCGGGCACAGAGCGGATGCTGAATTTGCTGGATTTGTGAAGGTGTGTGGACAGCCCTTTACGGGATTGATTGAAGAGAGGTATAATGTACAGGACTATTTAACATCAAATGTTGGAAAGCGAGCGGTAACGATATGGGTCGTAAATGGAATAATATTAAGGAAAAGAAAGCATCCAAGGATGCTAATACAAGTAAGGTCTACGCCAAGTTCGGAGTAGAAATCTATGTGGTTGCCAAGAAGGGTGAGCCTGATCCGGAATCCAACCGGGCGCTTAAGGTGGTTCTCGAGCGTGCCAAGACCTACAATGTGCCGAAAGCGATTATTGACCGTGCCCTGGAGAAAGCCAAAGGCAGCGGCGATGAGAATTACGTAGAGCTGCGTTATGAGGGCTTCGGTCCAAGCGGCTCGATGATTGTAGTCGATGCGCTGACTAACAACGTCAACCGTACGGCTCCGCTGGTTCGTTCTACCTTCAGCAAGAATGGCGGCAATATGGGCGTCAGCGGATCGGTTACGTATATGTTCGATCCAACGGCTGTCATCGGGGTGGTAGGTAAATCTGCGGATGAGGTGATGGAGCTTCTAATCGAAGCAGACCTGGATGTCCGCGATGTGCTGGAAGAGGATGAGGCGGTAATTGTATACGCCGAACCGGACCAGTTCCATGCAGTACAGGAAGCCTTCCGCAGCGCAGGGATTACCGAATTTACGGTAGCCGAGCTGACGCTGCTTCCACAGAATGATGTGGCGATTCCTGAAGATGCACAGGCCCAATTCGAGAAGCTGATCGACGCGCTCGAAGATCTGGACGATGTACAACAGGTTTATCACAACGTGGATTTGGGAGAATAGAATAGCGGTATTTTGAATAAGCGGGCATGCCGATTTCCAGGCTTGTCCGCTTATTCTTTCGTAAGTGAGAGTAGAGGGGAAGAACTGGAAATGGAAGTCTTTCGATTAGTCAGTGTAGTCCATATATTTCTGATTAAGGACGGGCAAGTCCTGCTGCTCAGGCGCGCGAATACGGGTCATCATGACGGGGAGTATGGACTGCCTGCCGGGAAGCTGGATGGCGGAGAGCCGCTTCATACTGCCGCCATCCGTGAGGTCCGCGAAGAATGCGGTGCTGTTATTGCTCCTGCCGAGCTTACCCTGATCGGAACGATGCACCTGCGTACCTCCGGGGATGAGCGGGTGGATTTCTTTTTCAAGGCGGAGCAGTGGACTGGAGAGATCCGCAACATGGAGCCGGACAAATGCGATGAGGTATGCTGGTTCCCGGTGGATGCACTGCCGGAGAATATCATTCCGTTCGTACAGGAGGCCTGGAATACATTCAGGGACGGCGTCTGGTATGCCGCTCACGGATGGAATTAGATTAGAGTAACAGGGGGAATGGCGCAGGAATGGAAGACTGGACACTCAGTATGGTTCTTATATTGGTGGGTTGCGGATTTCTGGCCGGATTAATTGATTCTGTAGTGGGCGGCGGCGGACTGATCGCGATTCCGGCTCTGCTGTCGGTGGGCATTCCGCTTCACCTGCTGCTCGGCAGCAGCAAATTGGCCGGATCGATGTGTTCGCTGACCAGCACCGCCTCATTCGTGCGTTCCGGCAAAATCAATTTCAAGCTGGTCCGCACCCTCATCCCTTTATCTGTCATGGGCGCGATGGCCGGAACGCTGACTGTCCGTCAGGTGCCTTCCGAGTTCCTGAAGCCGCTAGTTATCGTGATGCTGGTCGTAATTACCCTCTATACCTTGTTCAAAAAATCCTGGGGAGATATCTCCACCTTCTCCGCAAAAAACGGCAGGCTGCGCCTGGCCGGAAGCATGGCGGCACTGGTTATAGGTTTCTATGACGGGTTCTTCGGCCCGGGAACGGGGTCGTTTTTGATTTTTGCTTTTCTGATGATGGGGTTTGAATTTGTAACCGCCGCAGGCAACGCCAAAATCCTGAACTTTGCCAGCAATATCACCAGCCTGCTTACGTTCATTGCCCTGGGTTCTGTCAGCTACACCCATGGCCTGATTCTGGGGATTCCGATGGTGATCGGAGCCGTTGTCGGCTCACGGATGGCTATCCGCAAAGGGGCGGCGTATATCCGGCCGTTATTCATTACAGTCACTGTCATATTGATCGGCAAGCAAATATGGGATACGATGCATTAAGCACAACTAATGGAGTGGATGAGATGGAGATCAAGCTTATACATAAGGAAGAAGTCTGGAAGCTTAGGCATGAAGTGATGTGGCCCGAGCGGGAGCCGGACTATATTAAGCTCGCAGATGACGATCAAGGCAAGCATTACGGGCTGTACGTGGGAGATCGTCTGGTTTCGGTGTTATCCCTGTTCGTCAACGGTACAGAAGGACAGTTCCGCAAGTTCGCCACCCTGGAGCTGGAGCAGGGGCAGGGCTACGGCAGCAAGCTGCTGAACACGGTTCTTGCGGAAGCGGAGCAAGCGGGGGTGCGGCGGATATTCTGTAATGCCAGAACCTACAAGGCAGGCTTTTACAAGAAATTCGGCATGCAGAGAACGGATGAAGTGTTCAGCAAAGGCGGCAAGGATTATGTGGTCATGGAGAAGTTCTTCGGACCTGCAACGGATGCGAATGGGGGAGCTTAAGTAATGACCAAGAAGCTATATTATGATTCAGCATATATTCAAGCATGGAGTACCGCTATCACCTCCGTGATTGAGCGTGAAGACGGGATCTATGTGACGCTTGCGGAGACGGCCTTCTACCCGCACGGTGGCGGACAGCCCTGCGATGCAGGAACCATCGGCGGTATTGCTGTGCTGGATGTGGTACTGGAGGATCAGGAGGTGCTGCATAAGGTAGCGGAGTTGCCCGGACAGACTGATGTGGATTGCGCCATCGACTGGACCCGGAGATTCGACCATATGCAGCAGCACAGTGGCCAGCATCTACTGTCGGCGGTATTCCGCGAGCTGTATCAGGCACTGACGCTGAGCTTCCACCTGGGCAGCGATTATGCCACGATTGATCTTGATCTGCAGGAACTATCAGCGGCGCAGCTGGCGGAGGCTGAACAAGAGGTGAACCGCAAGATCTACCGGAATCTAGCGATTACCAGCTACTTCGTGACCGCAGAGGAAATGGCCAAGCTGCCGCTGGTGAAGCTTCCTAAGGTAACAGAGGATATCCGGATTGTCGAGATTGAAGGAGTCGAGCATAACGCCTGTGGCGGCACTCATGTCGCTTCAACCGGGGCGATTGGGATGATCAAGCTGCTGCGGTCTGAGAAGCAGAAGGGTAATATTAGAATTACCTTCAAATGCGGAAGCCGGGCGCTTGCGGAATTCAAAGATCATATGCAAATCATGAGTCAGCTGTCCGCCAGATTCAATACAGGCAAGGACGAAATTATGGACCGGATCGGAAAGTGGGAGCAGGAGCAGAAGCTGCTGGCAGCGGAACTGGCTGGCGTAAAGGAGCAGAATGACAGCTATCTGGCCAGGGACCTGTTAGCTTCTATGAAAGAGGGTAGCGGGGTACTCACACATATTTCGGACGATAGACCACTTAAGGATCTCCAGAGTCTGGCTGCGAAGCTGACGGCACTGACCGACCTTCCGGTGCTCCTGCTGAGTGCGGCGGAGAATAAGGCGGTGCTCGCGCACAGCGGATCTGCGGATTTCTCATGCGGTGCCTTCTTCAAGGCCCACCTTGGCGGATACCAGGGCAAGGGCGGGGGCAGCGACAAGCTGGCTCAGGCCGGATTCCCGTCATGGGAAGACGCACTGGCATTTTACAATTACGCCAAAGAACAATTCTGATGCAGGGCAAGTAAGGAGCTATGGAGCGTTTGTTCCGTAGCTCTTTTTGCTGTTTCCGTCGCTTGAACAAGGATTAGTCCGACTTAAGGATTATTTAACAATTGCCGGATTATAATCAGGACAGAGCTTGACGAAGGGAGATTATAAACGTGTTCCTGACTATTCTAAAAAAGGATTTGCGGCGCAAAAAGGTGATGAATACCGTTCTGCTGATCCTCATCATCCTCGCCTCCACACTAGCCGCAAGCAGCTCCAGCCTGATGTATTCCACCTCCAGCGCCCTGGGCAGCTTCATTGAAGCCAGCAAGGTGGCGGATCTTAATATCACGCTGGCCAATGACCCCGTCCATAACTCGGCAGTAGAGGACTGGGTGAAGCAGGAGAAGAAGGTGGAGACAGCTTATACAGAACGGCAGCTCAATCTCTTCCTGAATCAGGTTACGATGCCTGAAGGCCGCAGGAGCTTCGCGGGAAATGTAAGCTTCGTGTTATCCGCCATTCCTGAACAGGTGAACCTGGTCTTCGGTGAGGACAATGAGCGATATTCGCTTCGCCCGGGGGAGATCGGTCTTCCGGCCAGCCTGATGCTGGGCAGCGGTATCTTGCCGGGAGAGCAGCTGAAGCTTAAGTTCGGTGAGATTACGAGAACGTTCACGGTGAACGGTTACTTCAAGGATGCGTTCATGGGGGCGGATCTGCTTGGACTGAAGCGCCTCATGCTGTCAGCAGAGGATTTCAAGGAAATAGAGAAGCTGGTGCCCGAAGATAAACGGATGAATCTATGGAGCTTCGTGGCGGCACCGGGTGTAGCATCTACCGAGATATCTTCTTCTTTTGCGAACAGTGATCTGCCCATCAGCTTCGAGGTAGATAAGGCGCTGGTCAAGATGACTTATATGACGGACCGGATCATCTCAGCCATGATGTTCGCGATTAGCGTGTTCCTGATCTTCATTGCGTTTCTGACCCTGCGCTTCACCATTGTCTCCACCCTGCAGGATGAATACAAGGAGATTGGCGTTATGAAGGCCATCGGGTTCAGGAACCGGGCGATCAAGCAGCTGTACCTGACAAAATATACAGGGCTGGCCTGTCTCGGCGGCGTTCTCGGACTCGGCATCAGTCTCCCCTTGACTGCGCTGATGTCCCGCAAAACCTCGCAGTATATGATTTTGCCCGGAGGAAGCATCAATATAATGATCTCGGCGCTTAGCATTGTGGTTATGATCGCATTCATTCTGCTGTTCTGCTTACTCTGCATGCGCAAGATTAACAAGGCATCGGCCATTGATGCAATCCGGCAAGGCCAGACCGGTGAACGCTTCAAGGCGTCCCGCCGCATTCATTTACATACAAGCCGTTTCCTCCCGCCCCCGTTCTTCCTCGCGCTGAGCGATGTGCTGAACCGGGCCAAGAGCTACACTTCGCTGATCCTGACGCTGATCTTAAGCTCGGCGATCATCCTGATCCCGGTCAATCTGACCAATACCATCGTGACACCTAAGTTCCTGGAATATTTCGGGACGATCGGTGCGGATTTTTATAGTCCAACCGTCGTGGCAGAGAAATCCGTAGAGCAGATCCAACAGGAGAAGGCGCTACTGTCCAAGCGGCTGAAGGATCAGGGCTTCGAGGCCACGCTTACAGCGAATTATACGGTAAGTACTAAATATATCTCCGATAACGGGCAGGCCAACCGGCGGATCAACGGCCAGAAGAATGATCAGAACGGGTCTGTTGAGATTCTGGAGGGGACGGCCCCGCTGCTGAAGAATGAAATTGCAATTACGACCATCATGTCCGGGAAATACGGGAAGCGGGTGGGCGACAATATTACTTTTGAAATCGATGGGGTTAAGGGAACCTTCATGATCAGCGGACTGTTCCAAAGTATCTCCAACGAGGGGTATGCAGTCTGGATTGCCCGGGACTACGAGCTGAAGACGATATCCGCTTACCTGTTCTCCGGCGAACTCCATGCCCCAGAGCAAGCAAAGGCGGGGATGATGAAGGAAATTCAGGAGCAGTTCCCGGAGCAAGGCATCAAAACCTCGCTCGAACTGCTGGGAGAGATCACCGGCGGCTTCATGGGCCAGCTTCACAGCATCAATAGACTGCTTACGGCTATCATTTGCCTCATTACGTTCTTCATCACCAGCTTGTTCGTCAGACTGATGATTGCGAAGGAGGTCCATGGCA
This sequence comes from Paenibacillus sp. FSL H7-0350, assembly GCF_038593195.1. NCBI lineage: Bacteria > Bacillati > Bacillota > Bacilli > Caryophanales > Paenibacillaceae > Paenibacillus > Paenibacillus sp. FSL H7-0350. Next base: position 579,088 of record NZ_CP151972.1, read on the forward strand.
TTGCTGTCATGAAAAGCATCGGCTTCACGAATGCCGCGATCCGGCGGTGGCAGGCGCTGCGAATTCTGATCATTATGTCCGTCTCGCTGGTGCTGGGCGTAATCGCTGCGAATACCCTCGGCAGCCGTCTACTGGGTCTCATCTTCCGGATATTCGGACTGACCAGCCTCCGGCTCAATATTCTTCCGCTTCAGGTCTATCTGCTGTATCCGCTGTTGATCCTGGCCGTGGTTATGCTGGCAGTGTACACCAGCTGCGGCCAGATCAAGCGTGTGCAGATATGGAACATGAATAAGGAATAGGCTTATATCTCAAGAGAAAAGAAGGAGTGGCGAAATGGCAGCAGTACTGGAAGTAACCAACCTATGCAAGACCTATATCGTCAATAAAGGTCAGAATAATGTTCTGCGGAATATCAATTTCACGCTTCATGCAGGAGAGTTCGTGTCTGTCATGGGGCCGTCCGGTTCAGGCAAGTCTACGCTGCTCTATACCGTCAGCGGGATGGACCGGCTTACTGCGGGTGAGGTGGTCTTTGACGGGGAGAGTCTCTCGCAGCTCTCGGAGAAGGGGATGGCTGAACTGCGGCTGCACAAAATGGGCTTCATCTTCCAGCAGATGCATATGCTGAGTAATCTCTCCGTTTATGATAATATTATTCTATCAGGCTATCAGTCGCTGAGCGGCAAGGGAAGCGGACAAGGACGCAGACGCAGCGAGGTGAATCAATATGCCGATGAGCTGATGCGCAAGCTGAACATTATGGAGACGGCGGGCCATGACATTACAGAGGTGTCCGGCGGACAGCTGCAGCGGGCCTGCATCTGCCGGGCGCTCATCAACAAGCCGGCTATGCTGTTCGCGGATGAGCCGACAGGTGCGCTCAATTCTAAAGCCGCACAGGAAGTCATGTCTGAGCTCTGCCGGATCAACCGGGAAGGAACAACGCTGATGGTGGTTACACATGATGTGAAGGTTGCCGCGCAGAGTGATAAGGTACTGTATATGGTGGACGGCAATATTCAAGGCGAGCATGTGCTGGGCAAATATATGCCGGAGCAAGGCCCGAGGGAACGTGAACGCAGCCTGACCGGCTGGCTGATGGAGATGGGCTGGTAGGAAGCTGCAAGCAGCAGGAGGAGAGAGCCGTGGCGGACATTCTGATCATTGAGGATAATGATGAGCTGGCGGAGGTGATGAAGGATTTTTTGCAGGTAGAAGGATATTCAGTATGCAGTAGGGCCTCTGCGGAAGAGGGCTTGGCTTACTTGGAGATGAATGCCGTCAAGCTGCTGCTGCTCGATATTATGCTGCCGGGACTGGACGGCTTCGCCGTATGCAGAATCGCCAGGGAGAAGTTCAATCTGCCGATTCTGATCATGAGCGCACGCCACGGGGATGAGAGCAAGATTATCGGGCTTGAGCTGGGTGCGGACGACTACCTGGAGAAGCCCTTCTCGGCTCCGCTGCTGACGGCCAAGGTCAAGGCGCATCTGCGGCGGAGCTATGAGATGAACGAGAACAAGCTGCTGCTGACGGATGGCGAACTTACAGTGAACCAGACCGCAAGAGTAGTATATAGAAGCGGCCAGCCGCTCGGGATGACGGCCAAAGAGTACGAGCTGCTGGTGCTGCTGATGAGCAACAAGGGCAAGGCGCTGCGCAAAGAGTGGCTGTTCCAGCAGGTGTGGGGAGCAGACAGCTTCAGTGAGCCATCCACGCTGACCGTACATATGAACAAGCTGCGGGACAAAATCGAGCTGAACCCCAAAGAGCCAAGACGTATCGTCACCGTCTGGGGAGTGGGATATAAATATGAAGGCATTTAACAGGCTGCTGCTCTGGACATTACTTCTCGGGCTGACGTTCATAGCGGCTCTGAATGGATATGTATCCTACAGGGAGACGGGGACACCCGGGAAGGCTTACCGGATAGAGATCAACCGGATCTATGAGCAGGTGCAGCGAGGAATTCCTCTGGAGGAACTGCTGCCGGATCTGAACAGGTATTCCTACGTGAACGGCTTAAGCTGGATCGGGAAGGAGGCGGGGCCGGATGAGGTTCAGCGCTTTTTTGCCGGTATCGGGGTGGAGGACGCAAGTGAATTCATGGTCAAGCCCTTGTATGCGGACCAGCAAAGCACAGGATACTTAAGGTTCTCTTACCGGATGCCCGGGCCGGATGTACGTACGCTTCTGGTGTTGAATCTGTTCCTGCTGGCGGCGCTTGGCGCGGTTATGGGGCTGCTGTTCTACATCCGCAAGCAGATTCTGCGGCCGTTCCATACCCTGCAGGAGCTTCCTTATGAGTTATCCCGGGGGCAGCTGAAGATAGCCATGAAGGAGCACCGGAGCCGGTTCTTCGGCCGGTTCGTGTGGGGGCTGGACCTGTTGCGGCAGACACTGGATGCCCAGAGAGAGACGAATCTCCGCCTGGAAAAAGACCGCCAGACGCTGGTCGCGTCCCTCTCGCATGAACTCAAAACCCCAGTCGCCACGATCAGGCTTTACGCCAGCGCCCTTGCGGACAGCCTCTATGACAGTGAAGTCAAGCGGCAATCGGCCGCCCGGATGATTGGTCAGCAAGCAGAGCAAATGGAGCAGCTGATCGGCGGGATCATCACCGCGTCCGTCTCCTCTTTGCAGAATGTAGAGGTGGTTCCGGGAGAATTCTATCTCAGCGGGCTGATCCGCAAGGTTCTCCATAACCATAAGGAGCGGCTGGAGCTGCTGATGGTGGAGCTTGAGGTAGGTGCTTATCAGGACAAGCTGCTGCTTGGGGACGAAGAACGGCTGCATGAGGTGCTCAATAATCTTATTGAGAATGCCATTAAGTATGGAGACGGCAAGTCTATCTCTATTACATTCCGTGAGGAGGATTACCGCCAGCTGATTGTGATCGGGAATTCTGGAGAGCCGCTGCTCCTGAGCGAGCTGCCCCACATCTTCACCAGCTTCTGGCGCGGGTCCAACGCGGACAGCAAGCCGGGCAACGGCCTCGGCCTCTTCATCTGCAAGCAACTGATGCAGAAGATGGGCGGCGATATTTACGCGGAGCCGCTGGAGCGGGGCATGCGGTTTGTGCTGGTGCTGCGGTATTGAGGCGAGATACATACATGGAGGGAAGCGTAATGAATGAGCTGAATAAGCTTTTGGAGCTGCAACCTGAGAATTTTGCTGCAGTTTATGATTTTTATGCCGGTAAAAAGCATCACCTTCCTGCCTTATCCGTCCTGCTGGAGAATTATCCCGGGCGGGTATTTGCCGATCATATGGAAGCGCCGGCACTGGCTGTGGTATGGGCTACGGGGAGATGGATGTATGCTGCCGGAGATATCAGTAGTGAGAATAACCGCCTGAAGCTAATGACCTTTTTGCAGACGGTAGTCGTACCTGATTGCCAGCAGAGGCAAGAGAACGGGTTCGAGATCTATACGGAAGATAGTGATTCATGGACGGAACTGCTTACGCTTGAGATTGCCGGGCTGAGCGTAGACAGACATATGGAGTCGGTCTATGAATTCAATAGCGAACGATTTATTCAGCTGAGAAACAGGCGTGCTGCTATCCCCTTGGAGGGAGATCTATCTGTCACCTATGAGGAATTTCCTGTTCTCGCCTTACCGGAGCATTATAGGTCTGCAAGAGAGGACAGATTCGTTGGGCTGACAGCCTCTGGTGCTGTAGTGAAGGTTAGGGATAAGGTAGTCTCCATCTGCAAAAATAACGGCTTCGGCGTGAATAACAGGTACTTCATTGATGTAGATACTTATGCAGAATCCGAGCGCGGGAAGGGCTATGCTACGCTCGCCGCTGCATCGTTAATTAGTTACTATCTCGATCAGGGAATGCTGCCCTTATGGGAAACAACGCATGAGAATATGGCTTCACATAAGCTCGCGCTGAGGCTCGGTTTCGAGCCGGTGGAGAGCTATCCGGTATTTGCTTTTGCCATGGAAGGGAGCGGTATTGATGAAGAGGTTAGCAATCCTTACAGTCGGTAAAACGCATAGCGGGAAGACCACATTTGCTAGAGAATTAGAGCGGCGCTTACCTGAATCAGCCGTTATTGACCGGGATGATCTGGCTGAATTCATCTATACCCGGTACGAAAGTCTGCTGCCCAAGCAAGGGGCGAATACGCTCAAGGACGCTCTGACCCGAACGTTAGTGGATTATGCCATCCATGAATCGGAGAAGCACATCATCATGTGTAACAATTACTCCAATAGGGAAGGCCGACTGCGAATGCTGGATTGGTTTCACCAGAAGGGATTGGTTAGTGTGCTGGTATATTTCAATCTGCCCGATGAGCTGCTGTATTCGCGTATAGCGAGTAGTGAACGGAGCACAGCTATCCTTAGAAAATCAAAGAGCTTCGATGTAGTGCTGACCCGGCAAATCGCGGATTTACAGAAGGGGCAGGCTGAGCCGCCTACGGAGAGTGAGTCGGAGTATCTGTTTGTAATCAACGACAGTGATGAAGTACCCGGTACGATTCAGAAGATCGTCCAGATCGCACGGAGCTTATAAGTCATTGGATGCAGAGTAGCGCGGCGGGATGCCCCAATGTATGTTCAAGAGGAGCCGCCAACTGGACCTGACCGCCCAAACCCTTCATAATAAGAAGAGTTGTGAACGGTTCCATACAAACTCATAAACGGAGGTTCATAGGATGAAATACCGCGAGCTGGGAAATACAGGTCTGTCTGTCAGTGAGGTCAGCTTTGGCACTTGGGCGATTGGCGGGGATTGGGGCAGCAGTAAGGATGAGGACGGGCTGAGAGGCTTGCAGGCGGCGATGGAGCAGGGCGTGAATTTCTTCGATACGGCAGATGTCTATGGCGGCGGCCATGCGGAGGAGCTGCTCGCCAAGGCGACCCGGGGGAAGCAGGATGAGATACATATCGCCACGAAGTTCTGCCGCGCCGGTGATATACATGACCCGGAGAATTACTCCGCGCGCCGGATCAGTGAATACTGTGAGCAGAGCCTGCGCCGTCTGGAGCGGGAAGCGATTGATCTGTATCAGATTCACTGTCCGCCGATGGAGATTCTGCGTGATGGGAGTGTATTCGCGGCGCTGGACCAATTGAAGGCCGAGGGTAAAATCCGTCACTACGGCGTCAGCGTTGAGACTATAGAGGAGGGCTTGCTCTGTTTGGAGTATCCTGGCGTTGCAGCGCTTCAGGTGATCTTCAATCTGTTCCGGCAGCAGCCGGCACAGGAGTTATTGCCGCAGGCTGCGTCCAAGGGTGCAGGAATTCTGGTGCGTCTGCCGCTGGCCAGCGGTCTGTTGACCGGCAAATTCACGACGTCCAGTACCTTCCAGGAGAATGATCACCGGAAGTTCAATGCGAACGGGGAGCAGTTCAATGTGGGCGAGACCTTTGCCGGGCTGCCTTTTGGTAAGGGTGTAGAGCTGGCGCAGAAGCTGGATTGGATAGCTGAAGGACGCGGCAATATGGCACGGGCCTCTATGCGTTGGATTCTAGACCATCCGGCAGTCAGCTGTGTGATTCCGGGCTTCAAGAATGAGGCTCAGGTGAATGATAATCTGGCCACACTGGATGTACCCTCCTTCAGCCCAGGGGATATGGAGCGCCTGGCTGCCTTTTACCAGTCAGAGGTGGTTCCGCATATCCGTGGAGAGGTGTAGCGGTACTCTATGAATATAACTGTCGGACTGCTCGCCCATGTAGATGCCGGGAAGACAACCTTCGCCGAGCAGCTGCTCTACCATACCGAAGCCATCCGCAGCAGGGGGCGTGTGGACCATCAGGATACGTTCCTGGACACCCATGAGATTGAAAAAGCACGCGGGATCACCGTCTTCGCCGATCAGGCGGAGTTCACCTATAAGGATGCCCGCTATTTCCTGCTGGATACGCCGGGCCATGTCGATTTCTCCCCGGAGATGGAGCGCTGTCTGCAAGTGCTGGACTATGCAGTGGTGATTCTCAGCGCGGTGGAGGGCGTAGAGAGCCATACCGAAACGCTCTGGCAGCTGCTGCGCCAGCACCGGATTCCGACCCTGTTCTTCATTAACAAAACCGACCGTGCAGGCAGCGACCCTGAGCGCGTCCTGGAAGAGATCCGGCAGCTGCTTAGCGGCGATGCCTTGCTGTTGACGGAGCAGCCGGAAGCTGCGTGGACCGAGGAGATGAAATCGTTCCTTGCCGAACGCGAAGAGACGCTGCTGGAACCCTATCTTGAAGGCACGCTTACGGACGGCGATTACCGCAGTGCGCTGAAGACTATGGTGAAACGCGGAGAGATTTTTCCGTGTATGCACGGCTCTGCACTGCTGGACCAGGGTGTGGGTGAATTTCTGGAGGTTCTGGATGCGCTCACGTTCACGGAGTACGATCATACGCTGCCTTTTGCCGGGAGGGTCTACAAGATCCGCCACGATGCCAGAGGTACCCGCATCACCTACATCAAAGCGCTGCAGGGCGTTCTGAAGAACCGCGAGAGCTTGGCTTATGGCCCTGAAGCGGAACAAACTTCCGAACGGATTACCGGAATCCGCAAGTATAACGGTACTGCTTATAGCGCTGCTGACTGGGCTGCCGCCGGGGAGCTGTTCGCCGTTGTCGGCCTAAGCTCCGTGCTACCCGGTGCGGGAGTGGGCGCACTTCAGGACGCGCAGGGCAGCGGACTTATACCCACCTTGAAATCCAAGGTGCTCTTCAAGCCGCCCGTGCACCTGAAGGAGCTGATGCATGCTTTCGGACAGCTCGGCGTGGAAGATCCGTCACTGAATGTAAGCTGGGATGAAGATCTCCAGGAGCTGCATATCCATGTGATGGGCGGGATACAGCTTGAGATTCTGGAGCAGATCGTGGCGGAGCGGTTCCGGCTTAAGATCTCGTTCGGCCCGCCGGAGATTCTCTACAAGGAGACCATTGCCGGTAGGGTCTATGGCTGCGGGCATTTCGAGCCGCTGGGCCACTACGCCGAGGTTCATCTGATGCTTGAGGGAGGGGAACGCGGGAGCGGGATCACGTTCATGAACCGCTGCCACCCGGATGATCTCGCGGCAGGCTACCAGCATCAGATTGAGCAGCATCTGCTGGAGAGCGGCCATCACGGCCTGCTGACCGGTTCCCCGCTGACAGATCTGAAGATCACCTTGCTGACGGGAAAGGCGCATAATAAGCACACGAGCGGCGGTGATTTCCGGGAAGCGGCTTACCGCGCCTTGCGCCAGGGGCTGGAGCAGGCAGAGAATCTGCTGCTGGAGCCGGTCTACGACCTGAAGATCCGGATAGATCCGGACGATGTGGGAAAGGTTATGAGTGATATTCAGCAAGCCGGCGGCCGCTTCAATCCCCCGGATATTACACCGTCCAAGGCCGTAATTACCGGCACAGTTCCGGCGGAAAGCTTCATGAATTACGGGGTAAGACTGGCGGCGATGACGCAGGGTAAGGGAGCGATGTCGCTCAGAGTGGCCGGATATGAGCCCTGCCACCAGACTGGGGCGGTGGTGGAGCAGCGGAATTATAATAAAAATGCAGACCCGGCCTACTCCTCGGCGTCTATTTTTTGCGCCAAGGGTGAGGGATATGCTGTGCCCTGGGAAGAGGCCGGACAGCATATGCATATTCAAGCAGCAAGCAGGAACGGGTACACGGTTCTTAAGAGAGCAGTACCGTTTCAGCGTGACGTAGAAGGAAAGGTGCAGACTAACAATGAGTAATGTAATAGATAAGGTAGCTTGGATCTATGTTGTGGACGGCAAGGTGCTGGGCGCGCGTTCCACAGGCAAGGATACCTATTATTTCCCCGGCGGTAAGCGGGAGCCCGGTGAGAGTGATGCCGAGACTCTGATCCGCGAGATTGAAGAGGAGCTGTCGGTTCAGATCCTGCCGGAGACGATTGCAGCGTTCGGAAGCTTCGAGGCTCCGGCCCATGGTAAAGCGGAAGGCGTCCTCGTCCGGATGACCTGCCTGACCGCAGAGTTCACAGGCGAGCTTGCCCCGGCTTCGGAGATTGAGGAGCTGGCCTGGTTAACCTATAAGGACATAGACCGGGTATCGGCGGTCAGTGTCATCATCATGGACAAGCTGCGGGAGATGAATCTTATCTCCTAAGAGTCCGGTGTGCAATCATCTTGTGCCGAAAAGTCTATGCAAGCCCGTTTTGAGCCGGAATCCGGCCTGAAACGGGCTTGTTGTCTCTTCAGCAGGGCGATGCAGGCGGCGCGGCTAGCAGACTTTTACCGAATAGGACATATGTCCTTTTCCAATCCGGCGAACTGGCTTTTAATAAGTACAGAGAAGCAAAAAGAGGAGAGAGACAGATGAGAGGGATCATATTCGCATTTTTGGCCGGGGCCTGCATTACGCTTCAGGGGGTAGCCAATGCCAGAATCAGCCAGGATATCGGCACGTGGCAGGCGGCAACCATTACCCAGCTTACCGGATTCATTATGGCGTTAGCGATAGCGCTGGTGGTACGGGACGGCAAAAAGCACGGCTTCCGCAAGGTACATCCGCTATACATCAGCGGCGGCGGTCTGGCCGCCTTCGTGATTTTCAGTGAGGTAACGGCCATTCAGAACATCGGGGTTACCCTTACGATCTCGGCGCTGCTGATTGCCCAGCTCTGCCTTACCTTTATCATTGATATCAGGGGCTGGTTCGGAGTTGTCCGGCAGAAAATGAAGCTACCGCAGTTTATCGGCATCGGGATGATGATTCTCGGAGTAGTTGTACTGAAGTTCTAGACGAAGGGGGCAAGAGATATGTTAACAGGGTTAGTACTTGCACTGATCGCGGGCGCGCTGGTCAGTTTACAGAATATTTTCAACGCCAAGGTTAATGAGCACACGGGCTCCTGGTCGACCACTACGCTGGTGCTGGGCATGGGCTTCGCCGCCTCCCTCGTCATGGGGCTGATTATGGAAGGGAAGAATATGTTCACGCTGCAGCACATGCAGCCCTGGTACTGGTTAAGCGGGATGATCGGGGTGGGGGTCGTAATCTGCCTGGTTCAGGCCACCAGAATCCTTGGCGCCACCTATGCCATTTCAATTGTACTAACTGCCCAGCTCGGCTTCGCCTTGCTCTGGGATTCACTGGGCTGGCTGGGCCTGGAAAAGGTTCCGTTCTCGTTCAACCAGCTGATCGGCGTGCTGATCATTGTCGGCGGTATCCTGGTCTTCAAGCTGGGCGGCACAAGCAATGCCAAAGAGCCCGCCGGGACCCCGGGTTCCGGCAAGCCGCAGGGGGCACTGCATACGGATTAACGGAAGCATTTGCATTAACGGACAAGAGCGTGCACCGCAGGAATGCGGATGGCACGCTTTTTTATGTGTGTGGAAAACCGAATACAATGGTGGGTGCTGGGGTGCGTGGGCCGAATCGGTACTTGTCGTAGATATGCTCTTTATTTCGCTTTTTCTCTCGGCCAGAAGAAGCGGGAGCGGTCTTCTTGGGTCAGGACCCACTCCGCAAAGGTAGCTGGCGGCATGTTCCGAAGGCTCGTATGCATTCTGCGGTTGTTGTAAAAGTCCATGTACCGGTCCACCGCTTCATAGGCCTCTTCGAACGTGTCGAATGCCTCTTTGCGGAACAAATCCCGGTCAATATTACTGTGGAACGATTCAATAAAAGCGTTTAAATCCGGCGTTCGAGGCGGAATGCGTTCATGGATCATTTCCCAGCTTTCACACATGTCGCCAAACAGGTGGCTGACGAACTGTGGGCCGTTGTCGGTGCGGATCACCGGGCGTGCGCTGCCAGGGGCGCAGTGTTGCTCCATGGCGCGTCCCAGCGTCTGGCAGGCGTGCTTGGCCTCACACGACGATCCGCGGTGGTAGCCGACGATGACACGGGTAAACACATCGATAATGCTCAGGACAAAGAAATGCCGGTCGCGGCCCGCCACGTACCCGTACTTAATGTCCATCTGCCAGAGCTGGCCTGCTCCGGTAATGACCCGGTTCTCCGGCAGCTTCCGGGGATGCTTAAAACGCTTGTGACGCTGCGGCTGCAGGATATCCAGCGCCTGACACAGCCGGTAGCTTTTCTTGTGATTAAGCTTTAAACGGTGCTGGTTCCACAAGCACTTGGCCAGCAGTTTGTATCCGTACACGTGCTCTTCTCCAGCGATTAATTCCAGCAGCCATTCCTGGATTTCCTCGTCGCTAATCTTCGCTCCAGACTCGGTCAGGGAGTAGCCGGGTACGGGTCTTCCGCGCCCCTGGGGTACGGCCTGTGTATCCTGTGACTTGCGTTTCTTACGGTCGTAATACGTAGACTCTGCTAGCCCCACGAGACGTAGTACCAGCGCTGCGGAATATCCCTGCTTAATGAACATCTCGGCTACCTCGATTTTTTCGGATAAGCAGGGGTTGGCTTTTTTAGCAGTTCACGCAGAATCTCAATCTCTAACTCCTTTTCACCGAGCATCTTGACGGCCTTCTCATATTTCTGCTCGAGCTCTACCAGGCGCTTCAGTTCCTCTACCTGCTCCTGGGGGTACGGATGATCTTGTTCCCCATGGGCTTCCCGGTAATCCCTCACCCACTGATTCACCGTAGACGGAGTCACCCCATACTTTTGGGCAACCACCGCCGCCTTAATGCCAGATAACACCTCTTGCGCTGCCTTCTCTCTTGTTCCTGTTAAGTGTCCCATACCGTTCATCCTCCTCCTATCTCTAGTCTACATTTTTGTGGGGGAGGACTCCAACTTCATTAGGGGGCTGTGGAGGAATGTATGTGGAAAACCGAATTCATTGGTGGCTGTGAGGGCGCATGGGCCGAATGTATGCGGAAAACCGAATACATTGGTGGTTGCGAGGGCGCGTGGGCCGAATGTATGCGGAAAACCGAATACATCGGTGGTTGCGAGGGCGCGTGGGCCGAATGTATGCGGAAAACCGAATACATTCGAAAGCTACTACTGCTGCGCGGGCATAAACTAGCCAAAAGTAGTGAATCAGGTGCAGAAGTGCACCTGAATTCGCCAGACGCACCCAAAAGTGGCAAATAAGGTGCAGAAGTGCACCTGAATTCGCCAGACAAAACCAAAAGCGGCAAATAAGGTGCAGAAGTGCACCTGAATTCGCCAGACAAACCCAAAAGCGGCAAATCAGGTGCAGAAGTGCACCTGAATTCCCAGGAGGCAGCCATACAAGTTGTGTACACCTCACATAACTGGCGAACGGAGAAGCCAGGCTCTGCCGGCCACTCTCAACCCTGTCCGAGTGAAGCGACCCTTCTGCCTGCCAGTGCGTGCTGCCAGCGCTGGTAAGTCTCCCAGGCCTGGCCGTTGTCCAGCAGAGGCTTGCAGGTATAGACGCCTTCCTCGATAGAATTCACACGCCCGGCGGCATGCAGTCTGGCAGCGGCGTTAAGCAGCGTCTGGTTATAGTAGGCCATATGTCCGCCGCCTTGCAGGACCTCCTCTGCCGTACGCAGTTGCCGGAGAGCCGTCCATTCCTGCTCCACAGGTACGGGAACCTCCAGGCCAAGCGACTCGGGGTCTATGATATCCAGCTCCGCTGCACCATCCTGAATCCGGTATACGCGGTTCGGCCGGTCAATGTACAGATCCTCCGAGCCTTCCACACCCTGCACCACCAGCCCCCGCTGATAGCCGAGCTTCACAATGAGCCGGGAGATCCGGTCGAATACCGTATTATGGAATATCCCGAATACAATAAACGGCGAACAGGAATAGTCGATCAGCTTCTCAGCCGTATTGAAAATCGTCCGCATCCCAATGTCCTCCCGGAGTCTGCGAAGCTCCCCCAGCGGCGGGCACCACTGCTCCGACTTCACGAACAGAACCCCGCCGGCTTCGGCGGCATGAACCGCGTCGCTGCGGCTCAGTCCAGCTACATCCACTCCGCTGGCCTGGATAATATCCTGAAGCGTAATGCCCCATTTAGGCGGCAATCCCGCTGAACCATGCAGGGTAACCGGCAGACCTGCGGCCGATAGCAGAAAGGCCGTGGGGAAGGTGGCGATGAAGGAATGTACCCTGCCGTCATACGGACCGGCGCAGTCGATTCCCTGATGAACAGGCTCACGGAAGGCGTATTTACGGCAGACTGCCACAAAAGCCTCCAGCTCCTCCAGGCTCTCCAGCTTCATGCGTTCTGCGATCAGGAACGCGCCGATCTGCACCGGCGAAGCGGCCCGGGTGAGTATGGCTTCCGCTGCATATTCGGCTTCCCCGTAGCTTAAATCCTTCGCACCGCGTTTGCCGCGGGCAACTTCCTTGAGAATATTAATCATATGGTGTTCTCCTTAAGTTTGATCCTGCAGCATCTGGTAGACCTTGACGATGGAGGTTGCTACATCCACGATCCGTTTACGTTCATTCATCGCCTGCTTGCGCAGCAGGTCATAGGCTTCGGATTCGCTGATATTCTTGGCCTTGGACAGAATGCCCTTGGCCATATCGATCCATTTACGTTCTTCAATCCGGGAGAGCAGCTGCTCCCGTTCCTTCAGCCATTGCTTGCGCTCGAAGCATTGCCTGGCACTGAAATGCAGCGTCCAGTGAATCTCCGGCGGCTTCATAGCAGGGGATAGAATGCCGTCCACCATAATATCGTCGCCGCAGGCAGAGACGGAGAGGTTAGCGGTATGCGGGGTACACCACCAGATTACTGGCGCAAGCTTATGCTGCACCAGCAGGGTTCTCCAAGGGCTGATATCCGTCACCGGAAGATTGAGGATGAAGGCATCGGCGTCACCGATGAACGGAGCCGCTTGCTCCGGTGACGCTGCAGTTCCTACTACATAGCCGCAAGAGCTTAAGATGTGATCAGGCCCTTCAGAGGAGCGCGCTTCTGCGGGATTCTCTGTTCCAGCAGGTTCTATTACGAGCAGGGAATGCATGGGGGACGACGCTCCTTTTACAGTAAGAATAGAGACATCATGAATAGTTGCTGACAATCCAATTACAGGAATGATTATGTTATATTATATAACACGAATTCAGCATTCTTGTCGATGAATTAAATTAATTAAATTTTATATGTCATAATTATTGACGTATCACAGACGGCTGTAGTATAGTCGTTTTAACAAATTCAACAATTCACGAATACAACGATGTATTCGGCTGAAGCGGCAATGGCGCCTGCTCTCACTTATATCGCTTACGGGAAATGTATCTTTTCCGGGCGGAGTGAAGCGGGCTATTTCTGTTGTGCACCTGGAGAGGAGAGAGATACAGATGACAGTGAAGCGTAAAAAACTGATAGTAGTCGGCAATGGGATGGCGGGGGTCAGAGCCATAGAGCATCTGCTCAAATTGGCGCCGGAGGCTTATGAGATTACGATCTTTGGCACCGAACCTTATCCCAACTATAACCGGATCATGCTGTCTTCCGTGCTGGCAGGCGGAGCAAGCCTGGACGAAATCGTAATTAATGATCTCGAATGGTACCGCAGCTTCAATATTACCTTATACACAGGACACACAGTGACTTCTATTAATACTACTGCACGTACAGTCTATACGGATAAAGGAGTTACCGCCGCGTATGACGAGCTGATTCTGGCGACCGGCTCCAATCCCTTCATGCTGCCGATCCCCGGAACGGAGAAGGAGGGCGTCATTGCCTTCCGTGACATCAAGGACACACAAATTATGCAGGACGTCTCGCAAAAATACAGCAAAGCCCTTGTCATCGGCGGCGGCTTGCTCGGACTTGAGGCGGCCAGAGGGCTGCTGCATCTGGGGATGGACGTCTCGGTGGTTCACATCCACGAGTATATTATGGAGCGTCAGTTAGACGAAGCCGCTTCCCGGATGCTGAGGGGAGAGCTGGAAGCTCAGGGCATGAAATTCCTGCTGAAGAAGCAGTCAGAAGCCATTCTCGGCAAAAAAAGAGTCAAAGGCCTGCTGTTCGCAGACGGAGAGATGGCGGAGGCCGATCTGATCGTGATGGCGGTCGGGATCAAGCCGAATGTTATGCTTGCCCGCAGCAGCGGGATTGAGGTGAACCGGGGCATCGTGGTGAACGATTATATGGAGACCAGCCTGCCCGGCATTTATGCCGTCGGGGAATGTGCAGAGCATCGCGGCATTGCCTACGGTCTGGTAGCACCGCTCTATGAGCAAGGCGCTGTGCTGGCCAAAAGACTGGCAGGCGCTCCCACAGAGGGCTACGCTGGTTCGGTGACCTCAACCAAGCTGAAGGTATCCGGCGTCGATGTTTTCTCGGCGGGACAGTATATTGAACAGCCCGGTACGAAGGCGCTACGCTTCCAGGATGAGACGGAGGGAATCTACAAGAAGCTGGTCATCCAGGATGATAAGCTGATCGGTGCCGTGCTGTTCGGCGATACCAATGACGGTGCGCAGCTCTTCTCGATGATTAAGAAGGGCGAGAATATCAAGGGGCGAGAGAAGGAGTTGCTGCTTGGCATTCCAGCCGATGCGCTGGCTTCGCCCAAGGGCAACCGGCTGGAAGGGATGCCGGATGACGAGATTATCTGCGGCTGCAACGGTGTAACGAAGGGAACCATTGCTGAAGCGATTACCGCCGGAGGCTGCACCAGTGTCGGCCAGATCAAAGCCTGCACCAAAGCATCCGCCTCCTGCGGCGGCTGCAAGCCATTGGTAGAGGGACTGCTCCAGCTCTATGCCGGAGAGGCGGCCGTTACGGTCAAGGAGGGAATCTGCGGCTGCACGACGCTCGGCCGGGATGAGATTGTCGCCGAGATCAAGCGGATGAAGCTGACCACGGTGAAGGAAGTCATGCATGTATTGTCCTGGAACAACGAGGAAGGCTGCCCGAAATGCCGCCCGTCATTGAACTATTACCTGGGTATGCTCTGGCCGGAGGAATATGTGGACGAGAATGAATCCAGATATACGAATGAGCGCTACCATGCCAATATCCAGAAGGATGGAACTTATTCAGTGGTACCGAGAATCTACGGCGGGGTCACTTCTCCGGCGGAGCTGATCAAGATAGCGGAGGTCGCGGTGAAATACGATGTGCCCCTGGTCAAGTTCACCGGCGGGCAACGCCTGGATCTGCTGGGCGTGAAGAAGGAGGATCTGCCGAAGATGTGGGAGGAGCTGGATATGCCTTCCGGCCATGCCTACGGCAAGACGCTGCGCACCGTGAAGACCTGCGTAGGCTCTACCTTCTGCCGGTTCGGGACCCAGGATGCGCTGGGGATGGGGATTCGGCTGGAGAAGGCTTTTGAACGGCTGAATGCTCCGGGGAAGGTGAAGCTGGCTGTATCCGGGTGTCCGCGCAACTGTGCGGAAGCGACAATTAAGGACTTCGGGGTGGTGGCGATAGACGGCGGCTGGGAGCTGCATGTCGGCGGCAACGGCGGCGTACATGTCCGGGCGACCGATCTGCTCTGCGTGGTGAAGACCGATGATGAGGTCCTGGAATGGGCAAGTGCGTTCCTGCAGTATTACCGCGAGCAAGCCGGATGGAATGAACGGACTGCACAGTGGATCGAGCGCGTGGGTCTGGACAGCATCAAGCAGGCGCTGGAATCCCCGGAGGAACGGGCGTCGCTGGTGGAGAGAATTCAGAAAACGCTCAGCCTGACTACCGATCCATGGAAGCAGATTGTAAATACGCCGGAGCTGCGAAAGAATTTCGAAGCGATCTCGTTACCCGAGACGGTCTAAGGAGGAACCGAAATGACAATGACCAAACTGCTAATCGGCAATCTGAATGAAGTAGATATCAAAGGATCACGTAAATTGCGGGTAGGCGATACCGAGATTGCCTTGTTCCGGCTAAGCAGCGGAGAGGTGCTGGCGGTGGAGAACCGTTGTCCGCACAAGGGCGGGCAGCTCTCGGAGGGCATGGTCTGCGGTTCCAAGGTGCACTGCCCGCTCCATGACTGGCGGATCGAGCTGCATACGGGTGAGGTGCAGGCCCCCGATACGGGACATGTGACCACCTACGAGGTGGAAGTCGATCACGCCACAGGCAGCTTGTACTTAACGATCTGATTCATTCACACAGGTACACGTATAAAGGGGGATTCATAATGGACTATGTCAAACCAGGCGAAGTGCTAGGCTCCATGATTGAAGCGGGAAAAACCAAAGCAGAACTGGGCATCATGCAGCTCATTGTCCGCGGCGGTCTCGGCGGTGCCATTCTGGCCTGTGCAACTACACTGGCCTTCACCGCAGCGGCACAGACCAAGATCCCTATGGTGGGCGCGATTCTTTTTCCAGTAGGCTTCGTGATGATTATTCTCCTCGGGCTGGAGCTTGTCACCGGCAGCTTCGCCTTGATTCCGCTGGCCGTGCTGGAGAAGCAGACCACCGTCAGGCGCATGCTGGGGAACTATTTCTGGGTCATTCTCGGGCATTTGATCGGGTGTGCCATCTATGCCGCCTTATATGGGCTGACGATCACGAAGATGGGCACTGATCTGTCGAACCCCATGGTACAGACGCTGATTACGGCAAGTGAAGGGAAGACGACGGCTTATCAGAGCCTGGGGGCAGAGGGACTGGGGTTGGCCTTTATCAAGGCGATGCTCTGTAACTGGATGGTTACGCTGGGCGCGGTGATGGCGATGACGTCGAAATCCACCTCCGGCAAAATCCTCGCCATGTGGCTCCCCATCCTGACCTTCTTCGGCCAGGGCTTCGAGCACACAGTTGTCAATTTCTTCGTCATTCCGGCGGGGATGATGCTTGGAGCGAATGTCACTATGGCGGACTGGTGGATCTGGAATGGCATTCCCGTTCTCCTTGGTAACTTCGCCGGAGGGCTGCTGTTCACGGGCCTGTTATTCTATTTGTCGCAAAAAAGCAGCAAACCCGGCGCAACTGCGGCAGCAGAGCTTCCGGGACGCGGAGAAACGGGGCTCCCGGGCACACCTGTCCTGGAGAAAAGCCTATGAAGCAGGGCAGCATATCCATTGTAGGTGCAGGTCCGGGTGATCCCGAGCTGATTACATTGAAGGCGCTGCGGCGCATTCAATGTGCCGATGTGATTCTGTACGACCGGCTGGTGAATGAGGACCTGTTGGACTATGCCAGGGGTGATGCCGTATGCATCTACTGCGGCAAAGCGCCGGGCCTGCATTCGATGCCGCAAGAGGCGACAGAGCGGCTGATGATCCGCCATGCCGCAGCCGGAAGCCATGTAGTCCGGCTAAAGGGCGGCGACCCGTTCGTGTTCGGCAGGGGCGGGGAAGAAGCGTTGTCCGCAGCCGCAGCCGGTATTCCCTATGAGGTGATTCCGGGAATCACCTCGGCGGTGGGTGCAGCCGCTTCTGCGGGCATTCCGCTGACCCATCGCGGTGTGGCGGCTTCCTTCGCCATCGTGACCGGCAGCCGCTGCCAGACCCAGGATTCGCCGCTGCGCTGGGATGCGCTGGCTCATGGTGTAGATACACTTGTGATTTATATGGGCGTAAGCAAGCTGGGGGAGATCTGCAAGGAACTGCTGGTACACGGCAAAGATTCACAGACCCCGGTTGCATTAATAGAGAACGGAACAACGGTGCGCGAACGGATCGTGACCGGCACGCTTGGCAATATAGACAAGGTCGCCGCCGCGATGAAGATCAGCAATCCGGCCATGATCATTATCGGCGAGGTAGTCCAGGTCAGAGCGGAGCTGCTGAATCTGGAGGAAGTCGTACGTTCGCAGATTGGGTGAAGCAGCATAGGGCAGGTGTTGACATCTCCGGGCCGTGGGCCGGGTTATGGCAGCGCCTGTTTCTGTGTTATATTCAGGGAGGCGAATTTATCGATGATGTGGCATGCTGCACTGAAAGTCATATTTTCACATTCACAGTGACTGCTGTCACACGGGTCTGCGCAGATTAGGGACTATACTTGTCGCCTACAGATACAGCATAACGGACAGGTTGTCCTGAGAGGAGTAATTACAGATGCAGATTGAGCTTAATGCAATGACCCGCGAACGCCTGGAGCAGAGTCTGGACGGGAAGCCCGGGCAATTCAAAATGTTCTATGATACGGAGGACTGCGGCTGTAACGGCATGCTGGTCATCCGGGTAGTCAGCGAGCCTTCGCCGACAGATATTGTGTTTCAGACCGAGCCGTTCACCTTCCTGTGTGACCGCCAGCAGGAATTGCTGTTCGATGACGTTATGCGCCTCGAAGCAGAGGCCGGGTATCCTGCCTACAAGCTGACAAGTGATTCCACCTTGTTCGGGAGCAATATCAGGGTGCAGGATGCGCGGGGTTGAAGGAGATTTATAAAAAGGCCATCTACCCGCAGAGGGGAGATGGTCTTTATTAAAGGGAAAACCGAACATATAGGGCATGGCTAAGACTCGTGAGCTGATTGTAATCGAAAAACCGATTACAATTGGACTGGGAACACCGTGTAGGCCGAATGTAATCGAAAAACCGATTACAATTGGAATGGGCACGCCGCAGCATCTGGCCCTGATGCGGCCCAAAGGTTGCTAATGAGGGTGCTATTTCGCAATAGTGCCCCTCATTTCGCTTGAGGCCCTCAGCTTAATAAGCAGTCCATCCGCCGTCTGCGGTAATGACTGCTCCATTCACAAAGCCTGCTTCCTCTGAAGCCAGGAATAAGGCGAGCTGTGCAATTTCGGCGGGCTGGCCCATCCGTGGATTAAGCGCCATGCCCGGCTGTGTGCGTTCCATGCCAAATGGATTGATATGGGTCATGGTTGAACCAATATTGGTCTCCACACCGCCCGGCGCAATTGCATTGCAGCGGATTCCCTTGGCAGCATACATGAATCCGGTATTCTTGGTAAAGCCGATAACCGCATGCTTCGAAGCTGTATAAGCCGCACCTGCCCGGGCACCGAACAGACCGCCTACCGAGGCAACGTTAATAATTACACCCTGTTGTTTTTCCAGAAAAATAGGCAGTACCTTGCGCGTAGCACGCATCACCGAAGTTGTATTAACGGCGAGCACCCGCTCCCAGCTCTCATCCTCAATATCACCCGCCGGTTCAAAGTTATCCATGATCCCTGCATTATTCACCAGAATATCTACAGTGCCGTAGGTGTTGAGTGTACTGTCGATCAGATTCTGGATGTCAGACTCGTCTGCAACATTTGCTTGTACCGCTAGGGCTTCCCCGCCGCCAGCTTTAATGTCACCGGCCACTGTCTCCGCAGCTTCCAAATGAATATCCGCGACTACCACCTTGGCCCCTTCCTTCGCATACAGGACGGCAATCGCCTTTCCCATCCCGGACGCCGCCCCGGTAACTACTGCCACTTTGTTGTGTAGTCTCATATACATGCCTCCGTTTATAGTGATATTTCCTCTGTTCTAAATTGATTGAACTTGAAAATGTACTGTAAGGGAAACGTGACGGAGGAGAATTTTGGAACTGTAGGAGCGATAGCGTCCGCCTTTGTCACCGGATTTCAACCGCTAGGCACGGTTAAATTTAGAAATCTGGGGACAACAGCGGCCAGAGGGCCAAACATTCTCTGAAGTCACGGCAATCCCATAACAGGAAAAAACAAGTGAACCTATTTAGTATCTTTTGCTTCATAGTGTTTTATGCGCCGGGTTGACGCTGTCCTTCGCGAAGGCTTAACATATGGGCTATACAAGAGGGAAGAGGATGGAGCCTATGATTACGGCCGGACTAGATATCGGAACCACTTCCATCTCCGGGCTGCTATACGATCTGGAGAAGCGTACGATTCTGCATAGCCTTACGGAAGCGCAAGCGAGCCTGCCTTTCAGCCTGAATCAGAAATGGGAGCGGCTGCAGGACCCGGAATTGATTATGAAGCAGGTGGAACGTATAGTTGAACGTCTGCTGGCGCACCAGCCGGAAGTAACGGGAATTGGCTTAACCGGGCAGATGCATGGGATTGTCTATTTGGATAAAAGCGGGAGGGCAATAGGTCCGCTGTATACCTGGCAGGACGGACGGGCCGGACAGCTCACCGGAGGGGCGGGCAGTCCTACCTATGCGCAGCAGTTCAGTGACCTTACCGGTTACACTGTAGCTCCCGGCTTTGGACTCGCCACCCATTACTATAATGTGTGCCGACAGCTTGTCCCTGAGCGCGCAGTCGGCTTCTGCACGATTGCGGACTATATCGCGATGAGGCTGGCGAACGGTGATATTCCCCTGATCGATGCAACGCAGGCAGCGGGGATTGGAGGCTTCAGTCTGCGGACAGGAGATTTCGATAGAACCGCGATTCATTTAGCCGGGATCGAGCCTGCGTTTTTGCCGCAGGTCGTATCCTCCGGGACGGCGATCGGTAGCACATCACAAGGCATTCCCGTGTATACCTCGCTCGGGGATAATCAGGCCAGCTTCCTGGGCAGTGTGCCCCAGCTAGGAGATTCTCTGCTGCTGAACATCGGCACAGGGAGCCAGCTTTCGGCCTGGGTACCTGACTGTGATAACGCTCCTTCCGCGATGGAAGTACGCCCGTTCCCTGGCGGCGGGGTGCTGATGGTTGGCGCAGCCTTGAGCGGCGGCAAATCGTATGCCTTGCTGGAGGGATTCTTCCGGCAGGTGATCACCGCATACACCGGAGAAGCGCCGGCGGATGTCTATTCCGTGATGTCCAGGCTGCTCAGTGAACAGGTTCCGGGCAGCGGCAGCACAGCGCTTACGGTGAATACACAGTTCCTGGGGACAAGGACAGCCCCGGAGAAGCGCGGCAGTGTAGAAGGAATCACGCTGGAGAATTTTACTCCCGGCGGGCTGGCCCATGCTTTTCTACAAGGAATGGTAGATGAACTGCACGGCTTCCTGACAGAAATGGAACCGCAGGGTGCGAACACATTCACCCGTCTTATAGGCTCAGGCAATGCGCTGCGGACGAATCCGGTGCTGTGCGCCAAGGCCGAAGCAGCCTTCGGGCTATCGCTTGAGCTTGGTGAACATGCTGAAGAAGCGGCGGTAGGAGCGGCGCTCTGTGCCGCTGTGGGCAGCGGGGAGATCACCAGCTTCAGTGAAGCTGGTGCTTACCTTAGAGCAGAGCCCAGCTGAGTTAACAGGAAGGGGGCGGACCCGAAAGTGATTTACTATGAGCGGCGATAGCCCCTTGCAGAAATCGCCGGAAGCCCTGCTTGTTCTCCAGTTGTCGCAAGTTTTGGTTTGCTTTTAGAGGATGGAAGAGCCAACTCTCGGTTAAACAGTGGAGCGGGCAGAACGATCCGCGGACAAGCAAAGCGTTCGCCTTTGTGTCCGGATTTTCACCGCTAAGGGGGATGAAAAAAATCTGGATACAACAGCGATGGGAACAACGTTCTGTTTGCGGAGCGTCCACCCAAGTGCTCACATAGATTCTACCCATCTTCCCTGACACCGTCTGTCAGGGGAGTTTTACTATAATAGGCTATATCAAATAGTGATGGGAGAGTTGCAATATGCAAAACAGAAAAGCTTACCTATATGTATTCAATACGATGTCAGACTGGGAATACGGGTATTTGACCGCTGAACTGAATACAGGAAGATACTTCAAAAAGGGGACAGCATCATTAAGAGTCATCACAGTATCCGCAACCAAAGAATCGGTTACAACTATGGGCGGACTCACAGTACAGCCGGATTTAACCCTGGATGAGTGTAGATTGGCCAGCGGCGATCTTTTGATTTTACCTGGAGGGAATACGTGGGGAGAGGCGGAGAATCAGCCGGTCTTGGATAGGGCTCACGAAGCGCTCAAGCTCGGAGTGGCCGTTGCTGCTATTTGCGGGGCGACCACGGCGCTGGCGGATAAGGGGTATCTGGATGGTGTGCCGCATACAAGCAACAACCTGGATTACCTGAAAATGGTCAGCCCCGGCTATAAAGGGGAAGCTTATCATGAAGATGGGCCTGTAGCTGTCAGCGGGAAGCTGGTCACGGCATCAGGCATCGCTCCGCTGGAGTTCGCGAGGGAAGTGCTAAGGGTCTTAGAGGTATTTGCTCCAGCAACCTTGGACGCATGGTACAATCTTAACAAGACACAGGAGACCGAATACTTTTTCCAGCTCATGGGCTCGTTAGATCAGGGATAAACAGGAAATATTGTAACATCTATCATTGACAAAAAATATTATATATGCTATAATTTACATATTAATATTTTGTGTATATAATAAGGTTCTCCCGGCCGGGGGAATCTTATTTTTTATGGAGGAACCACCAATGAAGCAGAACGAGTCCAGCATGACTGCCTTAGTGGCCGCTTTTGGCCGAGCTTATCACAGTCAGTATGACAGTCCCAAGATTTTCAATGATGATGTGGTGCAAAAGCTGATATCACCGCAAGAGTTCGCGGATATCCGCGGGCATATGGTGCAGGGAATTGCGTTCTTCAGTCCCGAGATATCGGAGAGGTACCCGGATGATCCTGAAGCCATCTTGCGATGGATTGTCCAGGTTCAGTTATCCCCCATGCCGTTGGCACGTGCTGCCTACTGTGAGGCTATTGTGCTGCATGAACTGAGTCTCGGGCTGAAGCAGTATGTAATTCTTGGTGCGGGGCTGGACAGCTTTGCCTATCGTTATCCTGAACTAGGGGAGCAGCTGGAAATCTTTGAAGTGGACGCTCCTGCTACCCAGGCATCCAAACAGCTGAGGCTTAAGGAAGCACAGCTTGCGGTTCCCGGCAATCTTCATCTTGTTCCCATGGACTTCACGGGCGAATTCTCGTATTCCGGCCTTTATGAGCAGGGGTTCGATCCTGAGGTGAAGACGTTATTTAGTCTGCTGGGGGTATCCTACTACCTCACCAAGGAGGAGAATGCCCGCCTGATTACGGAGCTGCTCGCAAGGGTTCCCTCAGGAAGCTCTATCGTTCTGGATTATGCAGATGAGTATCTCATGGAAGAGCAGGGCGTGTCCGGCCGGGTGGCCAAAATGGTGCAAATGGCTGCTGCCAGCGGCGAGCCCATGCAGTCCTGGTTCAGTTATCCGGAGATGGAGGAGCTGCTGGCCGGGGCCGGTCTGCTGGTTTATGAGCACTTGTCACCGGCAGAGATCAACGAGAGGTTTTTCAGCGGCCGGAGTGATGCGCTATGCGCTTTTGAGACAATTCATTATATTCATGCGGTTAAGCGGTAGCATCCAGATGTCATAATCCTGTATTAAGTCGTCTCTTCATATATAAAAGCTTCCACCGCCGCTACCGCGACATTCCGGTCAGGATGGGAATTGTCGATCTGCGCCACCTGTGCAGGTGGAAGCGGCCAGGCTACGGTGCGGGGGCCTAGCGAAGCGCTGAAGTTCTCCCAATGAGCGAACTTCCAGGCGTCGAGTGCGGAATGTCTGCCTTCAAGCCGTTCACGGAATATGGCCGCATCCGCAAGTCCTACCATGACTACCTTGACCTCAACATCCTCAAGCGTGCGTCCAACGCGCGCCAGTTCGCGGCCGATCCACTCCGGATCGGCCGCTTCTTTGGTGAAGGGACCCACCACATAGATATCGCTGGACAGGCCGATATTATCGAGCGCGGCATCCATAGTGATGCGGTAGCCAAGATCACGACATAGTCTTTTATACTCATCGGAATCTCTATCGTCAGGATCAAGCCCATACATAGTCATGATCGCGGTTGCTGCCGGACGCAGCAGAATATCCATATCGAACACCGTCGCCGGACGCCTGGCTGCAACAGCCTTGGCTAATGTGGTTTTGCCCGCGCCTCCGGGCCCGAGGAAAAAAACCAGCTTGTTCATCTGTCTCACTCCTTAAATTCCCTATAGTTACGCTGTATACGAATTTTAGTATAGCAGGAAGGGTAGCTTGCAACATTTTAATAATCAGTTTCAAATATTTTTTTGTTTTCAATACTTAAGAAAGTGATTTTTAGCTGAGCAGTAGGGTTCCATATTCTATTATCCTTGATGATTAGATATTTCTCTCCTCCGTATTGATACTCTCTAGTTTTTCCATCTATGGGTACTACATAGGTCTTAGCATCCCTCAAGACTTGTAAATTATTTATAATCAGTCCTATTGAGCCCTTCTCTAGCCCCCCGATGACAATCCCTTCTTTAATTAATCCCGTTGATTTAACATAATCAGAGGAACTTCGAAAAATATAAACATACGGTGAGCTAAAAATATAATACTCGTTGTTATCTAATTTCTGTATCGACACATGATCGAGGTTCTTGCTGTTAATAAATTGATCAATTTCTTTTTGGGTGATATCTTCTCTAACGCTACATCCAACTAACAGTAATAATAAACAAAAAAAGATTAGGTTTCTCCATTTAAAATTCATGTATCCTCCAACTATTTTATTGAATAAATTGTAATTTATTCACCCTTAAAGTATAGACACACAAAGTTGCATTTTACAAGGTTGCCCACTATCACTACTCTCAGCAAGTACTTATCATTGTGACAGCGATACGAAGGAAATGATATGATAGATTAACTATACATTGAAGCAGGAAACGAAGCAGATAGAGGGTAAAAGGAGGACAACTATATGATTACCATCCGTCCCATTGAGCGCAAGGATAATGCGGCCATTGAGGGGATTATCCGGGAGTGCCTGATTGAATTCGGCGGCAACCGCGAAGGGTTGGCCTGGGCAGATGACAGCCTGCATGACTTATATACCTATTATAATAGCGCGGCGAACCGTGCTTATTGGATTATAGAAGTGGACGGACAGGTGCTTGGCGGTTGCGGGATTGCGGCTTTTGATGAAACGCAGCAGATCTGTGAATTGCAGAAAATGTACCTGTCCGCAGCCATCCGCGGCCAAGGCGTTGCAGCAGAGCTGCTGGATACGGCGCTTGCCTTCGCTAAGCAGCATTACCGCAAGTGTTACCTGGAGACGCTGCTGACGATGCAGGCCGCTGGACGCTTCTATGTCAAGCACGGGTTCAGCACGCTCGATGGCCCGCTTGCCGGTTCCGAGCACTATGCCTGCGATGCATGGTATATCCGGGACTTACATGAACTTAATATTCTATGAACACATTTACATTCTATTGAAAAGGTCAATTATGGTGGTCAGATTCTGCCATAGTTGATCTTTTTTTATTCTTGGCTGCTCTCAATGATCACTTTCATTGAATTACCTATCTTTTCCGTAGAAATAGCTATTAAAGAGTGCTCTGCATTAAACCTATAATGAGTGTGTATTGCAGAGAGGGGAGGGTGGAGGCTGAGATATTCTTCGATTTTGTAATAGTTGTAATCGCTATCATTAGAGGGCTGTGAATATCACTGTGTGTCGTTCCACATCAGATTAAGGAGGAATAGAATGCGCAACAAGTATGTTACATGGTCGCTTGTAGTTACACTGCTCATCTCAACACTCTTCATGGCGGCCGGTCCGCTGACCCGTTCGTCGGCTGCTGGCGGAACGAATCTGGTACTCAACAAAACCATTACCGCCAGCGGGCAATCCCAGAATTATACGCCGGATAACATTAAGGACAGCAATCAGGGTACGTATTGGGAGAGTACAAATAATGCTTTTCCCCAGTGGATTCAGGTGGATCTGGGGACGCTCACCAGTATAGACCAGCTTGTATTGAAGTTACCGGTCAGCTGGGAGACGCGGACGCAGACACTGGCGGTACAGGGTGGTACGAATGGCACTAGCTTTACAGATATTGCTGGTGCGTCTGCGTACGAATTCAATCCTTCGGTGGCAGGCAATACGGTCACAATTAACTTCACCGCTGTCAGCACGCGTTATGTCCGTCTGCTGTTCAGTGCGAATACTACATGGCCTGCGGGCCAATTGTCCGAGCTTGAAATCTACGGTGCCAGCAGCCCAACTCCTGCGCCTACAGCCGGGCCTACTGCATCACCGGTTCCAGCGGGCACCTATGAAGCAGAGGCTGCTGCCTTATCCGGCGGAGCGCAAGTGAACACGGACCATGCCGGATACTCCGGCGCAGGCTTTGTTGACAACTATTTGGCTCCAGGTCCGGCTACCACCTTCACGGTCAATGTGCCTGCGGCGGGTACACGGAACGTTACACTGAAGTACGCCAATGCAAGCGGAAGCGGCAAGACGATCAGTATCTACGTGAACGGAGTGAAGCAGCGCCAGACTACCTTACCTAACCTGGCGAACTGGGACACCTGGGGTACGAAGGCTGAAGCCCTACCGCTGAATGCTGGCAGTAATAGCATTGCTTACAAATACGATGCGGGGGATACGGGCAATGTCAATTTGGATCTAATTACGGTAGCGTCTGCAATCATCGCCACGCCCGCACCTTCACCTACAGTAGCTCCAACAGCTGTACCTACAGCAACCCCGATCCCTACCAATACAGCGGTTCCTACTTCCACACCTGCTTCATCTGCTACACCAACACCAGTGCCGACAACATCCCCAACGCCTACAGTCACACCAACTCCAACAGCGACGGCTTCCCCTGGTGGTAATATTGCGCTTGGTAAAACGATCAATGCCTCCTCCAGCACACAGAATTTCGTTGCTGCCAATGCGAACGATACCAACACGGCTACTTATTGGGAAGGCAGCGGGAATCCCAGCGCTCTTACGCTCGACCTTGGAGCCAACTATACAATCTCATCGATTGTGCTGAAGCTGAATCCGGCGGCCGAATGGGCGACCCGGACCCAGAACATTCAAGTACTCGGACACAATCAGTCAACGACGACCTTCAGTAGCCTCGTTTCAGCTCAAAGCTACAACTTCAATCCGGCTTCGGGCAACACGGTGACCATTCCCGTGACGGCAACCGTTAAGCGGCTGCAGCTGTCCATTACTGCCAACTCCGGTGCGCCAGCTGGACAGATCGCTGAATTCCAGGTATACGGCACACCGGCAGCGAACCCGGATCTGACGATTACAGGCATGAGCTGGACTCCTGCTTCTCCGGTAGAGACAGGCAGTGTAACTCTGAATGCAACGGTAAAAAACATTGGCAATGCCGCAGCAGCAGCCACCACTGTCAATTTCTATTTGAATAACGAGCTGGCAGGTTCGGCACCGGTAGCGGCTTTGGCGGCAGGAGCTTCCGCATCCATCTCCTACAATGCAGGAACGCTAACAGCCGGAACTTATCCGCTCAGTGCCAAGGTCGATGAAGCAGGCCAGATTATTGAGCAGAACGAAAGCAACAATAGCTTCGCTAATCCTGCTGCCCTGGTCATTGCTCCGGTGTCCAGCTCCGACTTGACCGCAGCGACCTCCTGGTCACCGGGAACACCGGCTGCGGGGAGTAACGTGGCCTTCACTGTCAGTCTCAAAAATCAGGGCAACCTTGCTTCCGCAGGCGGTGCCCATGGAATAACTGTAGCCCTGAAGAATGCCGCAGGCTCTACCATGCAGACCTTCACAGGCTCCTACACCGGCGTAATTGCTGCCGGGGCTTCGGTTCAGGTCTCTCTCCCCGGTACCTGGGGTGCAGTGAACGGCAATTACACGGTCACTACAACGATTGCCGCAGATGCCAATGAGGTAACAACTAAGCAGGCCAACAACGTGAACACTGTGAACCTGGTTGTATATGCTTTGCGCGGAGCAAGCGTTCCGTACAGCCGGTATGATACACAGGATGCCACCCGCGGCGGCTCGGCGGCGCTGAGATCCGCACCGAATTTCGATCAGACGCTGATTGCCTCCGAGGCTTCGGGACAGAGTTATGTGGCCCTGCCGTCTAACGGAGCTTATGCCCAGTGGACAGTGAGAGCGGGGCAAGGCGGTGCCGGAGTCACCATGAGATTCACGATGCCGGATTCGGCAGACGGAATGGGTCTTACAGGTGCGCTTGACGTATATGTGAATGGAACCAAGGCCAAGACCATTCCGCTTACCTCGTATTATGCCTGGCAATACTTTTCTGGAGATCAGCCGGGGGATGCGCCGGGTGCCGGACGTCCGCTGTTCCGGTTCGATGAAGTCCACTGGAAGCTGGACACACCGCTTCAGCCCGGGGATGTAATCCGCATTCAGAAGAATAACGGAGACAGTCTGGAGTATGGTGTGGACTTCCTGGAGATTGAACCTGTACCGGCAGCCATCGCCCGTCCGGCCAACTCGGTGTCGGTCACCGATTACGGCGCAGTGGCAGGAGACGGACAGGACGACCTGGCCGCCTTCAACAGTGCGGTTACAGACGCCGTCGCCAGCGGGAAATCTCTCTATATTCCGGCGGGAACTTTTAATCTGAGCAGCATGTGGGTCATTGGCTCGGTCAGCAATATGATTAACAACTTCACGGTCACCGGTGCAGGCTATTGGCACACCAATCTGCAATTTACGAATCCCAATGCAGCTGGCGGGGGCATCTCCTTCCGTGTTCAAGGCAAGCTGGATTTCAGCAATGTCTATATGAACTCGAATCTGAGATCACGGTACAACCAGAATGCCATCTATAAAGGCCTGATGGATAACTTCGGCAACCATTCGGTCATCCATGACGTTTGGATTGAACATTTTGAGTGCGGCATGTGGGTGGGGGATTATGCGCGGACGCCGGCGATCTATGCGAACAATCTGCTTGTAGAGAACAGCCGCATCCGTAACAATCTGGCTGACGGTATCAACTTCTCCCAGGGGACCAGCAACTCTACCGTCCGTAATACCAATGTGCGCAATAACGGGGACGACGGACTGGCCGTCTGGCCGAGCAATACGTTCGGGGCGCCAGATGGGGTGAATAATACTTTTTCGTACAATACGATTGAGAATAACTGGCGTGCTGGCGCTATCGGCATCTTCGGGGGCAGCGGTCACAAGGCGGATCACAACTACATTATCGACACGGTGGGCGGCTCCGGTATTCGGCTAAATACAACCTTCCCGGGGGCGCATTTCAACAGCAATACGGGGATGGTTTTCTCGGATACGACGATTATGAACAGCGGCACCAGCCGTGACTTGTATGACGGAGAACGCGGGGCAATTGACCTTGAAGCTTCCTCTGACCCGATCAAGAATGTAACCTTCACGAACATCGACATCATCAACACCCAGCGCGATGCGATCCAGTTCGGATATGGCGGCGGCTTCTCAGGTATCGTATTTAACAACATTAACATTAACGGCACCGGCCTCGATGGAGTAACCACTTCACGGTTCTCCGGCGCTCATAAGGGAACGGCCATCTACACGTATACCGGCAACGGCTCGGCGACCTTCAACAACCTGACGACCAGCAATATCGCGTATCCAAGCTTGTATTATATTCAGAGCGGGTTTGGGCTGTTGATTCAGTAGGCAGGGATAGTAAGGGAGGGGCCGTAAGCAGGCTCCTCTTTTTATTTTTTCTTCATTTAGAAATCTCCAATTTCAGACAGAACAAACGCCCGAGTTTTTTGTGCATTATTATTTTTATGATTATTTAAATGTAAAATTTGATATGTTCATTTGTAAACATAAAATCAATAAAAATCCAATATTTGCTTAATATTTGTATTAAATTTTAATTATTTTCTAAAATATTACAAAAAAGTTGATTTACACATGGAAAAAGCTGTGGTAATATGTAAATTAATTAGAGGGGAAATGTTTTATTGATTTGACAAATGTAAAATTAATTATTCATTTGTAAATCTATTATGCACAATCTCGTAAATCGATTTATAAGTGAAAAATACTAATTCTAAAAATAAGGTGTGATGAAGCTGCAATTACTACGATATTGCCTGGACCCGATAAAAATTATGATAAAGTTTTGTAAAGCTCATGCCATACTCAAAATAATTTTGTTAATAGTGTCAGCCATTTTGGCACCGTTAAGCTTGTTGCTAACAGAAGATCTAATCGACAGTGTATCTGAATTATACAAAGGCAATGAGGTTTACTCCCACGTTGGTCTGAACTTGGTGCTACTACTTATCACTATTTTGACAATCTCCTTTTGCACGTCGATGGAGGGTTACCTCAATATGAATTTTGATAGATTATTATTGAAAAACTGGACACCGGTCGTATTGAACAAGTATAAGCATCTCAAATACAGTTGTTTCGAAGATAAAGAAACGCAGGATATTATATTTCAAATGAGTGACAATCCTGGTGAAAGTATCAAAAACAGTTTTCTTAATATCACAAAGATAGGCAGTGCTCTGCTTTCACTGGTGCTACTAAATCTGGTATTTGCAAAGGTCTCTGTCTGGTTGTCAGTACTTTGTTTTTTATTTACGGTTCCCATGCTTTTTCTAAACTATAAAGCTATGACGATCCTCGACAGCCTTTTTTTCAAACAATCTGTCGAGGATAGGAAGTTGGGATATTTGTTAGGTTTGTTGACTACTAAATCCTCCCTTTCTGAACTCAAATTATTTGGTGCGGTAGATTATATCGTCAATCAATGGGGAGGGATCAGAAGTAAAGTCTATAAAGAGAGGGTGGGCGCCAATGTAAAATCTCAAAAACTTATCTTTATCAATACTTTATGTGTTATGGCTTGGACAGTGCTGATTATTATTACGTTAGTAAATTATATGTACAACGGACTCATTACTTTAGGACTTTTTGTGGCTTTAATGGGCTCTCTCAATTCTATTATCAGTATATCGGAGCAGGTCTCCTGGGAATATTCCGAATACTCCCGAAATGTATTGAAGACAAAGTACTATAAGCGTTTTATGTCTTTGCCTGAAAGTGAAGAGAGCGCTGATCTCAAAAGAGAGAGGTGTTTCAATAATCCTGAAATTTGTTTCAATGATGTCTATTTTTCATATCCCCAATCTCAAAAACCGATTCTGCAAGGTGTATCTCTGACGATAAGACCTAATGAGCGAATTGCAATTGTCGGTAAAAATGGTGCTGGAAAGTCTACGCTAATTAAGCTGTTGTGCGGGCTTTATCAACCTGATAGGGGGGAGATCACTATTAATGGTATAGCGCTTTCAAACTTGAGTCAGCATGAGATTTCTGCTCTTTTCAGCGTCGTCTTCCAGGATTTTATGAAATACAGTTTAACTGTACGGGAGAATATAGCCTTAGGGAATATTACAAAAATCCATAACGATGCAGCTATTGAAAAGGCCTTGGGACAGTCTGAAACAATGGGATTCCTTAAGCTTTCTGGGAAAGGACTGAACACGCCTTTAGGGAAACTGGAGGATGACGGTATAGATCTATCAGGAGGCGAGTGGCAGCGGATTACTATAGCCAGAGCACTTTTCGCCGATTCTTCATTTATCATTCTAGACGAGCCAACTGCTTCTCTAGATCCGGTTGCAGAAAGTGAACTTTATCAATCTCTTTCTTTAGTTTTAAAAGAAAAAGGTTCGATCATGATCTCACATCGCTTGGCAAGTGCTAAATTGGCAGACAAAATCTTTGTTATAGATGATGGGCGGATCTGTGAAGAAGGCAACCATGATGAGTTAATCACCAAACAGGGGATTTATGCTGAAATGTTCAGAGCTCAGGCAAAATGGTATGACATGGATAGAAGCCCTTTGAGAGAGGGCTACTAATATGTTAAAGCAGCTGGCTAAAATATTTAGAATAGCAATAGACTCTTCGCCCGGATCACTTTTGATTATTGTAATTAGTTCGGCAGCCGGTTTCTTATATCCCGCAGTCTCAACGAGGATTTTGTCATCGATCTTTCATGAGTTTAGCGACATGGCAATGTTAGATCTGCATAAAATCTATTTTTTCATGGTGCTATTTATAGCAATTTATATTCTGAAAACCATCCTTCAGAGTATCGCTGGGTTATTTGTGTCTGTTGGAATTTACGAGAAATTGGGATATAAGCTTAATATTTATATAGGTGAAAAGTGTACGAAGCTTCCTTTTATCAGTATGGAAACACCTGAAATTTTAAATAAGTTAAATAGAGCAAAAGATTGTGTAACGAGAGCGGTAATTCCGCAATTAATTATGATTACAATCAGCGTGCTCTCCAGTTTCATCTCGGTGCTTCTTGTAATTACTCTGTTAGCATCCTATAGCTTATGGTTTATTCCTATCTCCTTGCTCAGCGTGTTTCCCTATTTAATAGCCAGAATTACCCGGGGTAAAGAATTTTACTATTTGAAATGGTATCAGGCACCCAAGCGGAGATCCCTGGATTATTTCTGGAGTTTGTTCAATAATAAGCAGGCTGTAAAAGAAATGCGTGTTAACGGCAGCGTTGATTACTTGGCTGAGAAGTGGACGTATTATCGTGATGCAGTTTTGAGTCAAGAGTGGAATTTTAGAAGGAAAGATAGTCTGACTTTACTGGTGTGCGATTTTCTCAGGACACTCGGATACTTGGCCAGCATATTTTTTGCCTACAGACTTGTTATCCATCATGAGATAACGATTGGATTGTTTGGTGCGTGTATTGCTGCTTTTGCGATAGTGCAAGAACAGACAAGATCTTTTCTAGTGGAATTTGGCCGTTTTAAAGAACACATGTTGTTCTCGAAAGACTATCTTGATTTCTTGGAATTGGATGAAGATGTTGAGGGCAGAGCGCAAATAAAAGGAGATTTTAATCAAATTACTATGGACAATGTTTCTTTTCGATACCCGAATAGTACAGATTATGCTCTGAAAAATGTGAGATTACAAATACACAAAGGAGAAAAGCTGGCAATAGTCGGAAAAAACGGGAGTGGGAAAACCACCTTGGCAAAATTAATCGTGGGGATGTATTCATCCAGTAGCGGCAGCATTTATTACAATGGCACGGATCTTAAGGATATCAATAAAACAAGTTATTATTCCGTCATTTCCTCTATATGGCAGGATTTTGTTACCTACAAACTTACCATCAGAGAGAATATTGCGATTAGTAAGACTCAAAAAATGCATAGCGATGATGCTATTTTAAATGTTGTAAAAATGATGGGTGTGGAAAATATTGTCAGAGTAAACGGATTGGATACCCCTATCGGAAATGAATTCGGCGGGATTGAATTATCGGGTGGAGACAACCAGCGGCTTGGACTGGCCAGAACGATGTTCCGGGATAGTTCAATGGTAGTTCTGGATGAACCAACTTCTGCTATGGACCCAACCTTCGAATCGGAAGTGCTGGAAAAGTTTTTGGAAATTTCAGAGGATAAAACATCCTTGGTTATTTCTCATAGACTGGGGCTATGCCGAGTGGTGGACAGGATTGTAGTCATGAATAATGGTGAAATTGTGGGAATCGGAACTCATAAAGAACTGCTTGAGAGCAATGCTGAATACATAAAACTCTATACAGCTCAAGAACAGTGGTATCACTAGCCCACCCAGTGTTTTTGGAAAATGATTTTAAATTAAATGAAGCGGGAGTGGAAATATGGTATTAAATGAGCATATTCTCAGTGTATTACGGGCTAAAAACATACCTAGTCACGTTCAAATTGAATTAACCAAAAGATGCAACTGGAGATGCAAGTTTTGTTATGCCGAATGTGATGAAGATGATGGATTAGATACTGCAACATTGTTCTCTTTGTTGGACGATTTGAAAAGAATGGGTACGATTGAAATTAATTTTACTGGTGGAGAACCTTTATTAAAGAAAAGGTGTATGGATATATTTGAAAGAGCCAAATCATTAGGGTTCGGGCTATCGCTTAATACCAATGGTTCACTAATAAATGAAAAAAACTATAAAAAACTCTCAGAGCTGTTTTCGAGAATTGAGATAAGTTTGCACTCGGGAATCGAAAGCGAGCATGATCAAATTGTACAAAGAACTGGAGCATGGAAAAAGACAGTTCATGCAATTAAATTGTTGACAGAAGAAAACGTTAAAGTGTTGATGAAATGTGTACTCACTCAAGAAACCCTTAACTCATTGAATTCATTAAACTTGTTATCCAAATCGATAGGAGTCGAACTAGTAGTTGATTATAACATTACTCCAACATACAGCGGGAATACCAAACCTTTGCAATACAAATTAACTAATGAACAGATTTCCAAGTTAATAGAAACGGATAAGTCAGTGGTTTATAAAGTATCTGATGATTATATAGAAGAAAATTATAAAAAAAGAAAACTTTCTGATGGCATCTGCCGCGCTGGAAGAACATCGGCTTTTATTGATGCTGAAGGAAATGTATTCCCATGTATTATTTTTAAAGATACCAGTGTACCTGAAACCAGCGGTGATTATACCGAGAACATTAAAACAAATCCGTTTGAAAACATTTGGAGGAACAATTCCTTATTTCATGAGATCCGTGCTTTGTCTGCGGCAGATTTTGATAAGTGCTTAAGTTGTGAAATAGATAATTATTGCATTAAATGTATTGCGAAAAATTATAAGTCCTCTGGGAATCCTACAAAACCGCAAAATGATTTTTGTACCCAGGCTCACAGTACTTATGGCTGTTTAGTGGAAAGAAATGTTGAACATTAATTTTATATTATGTAAAGGAGGTGAACTCAATGAAGAAAATATATTTCAGACCAGAAATTGTATCTTATGGTGCACTTGAAACAGTTGTGCTTTCTGGTAACTCAGCAGGTAGCTGTCACACTGCATGCCCTTATTAATTGAAAGTATAATACCTGTCTTTTTTTTAATAGTCAAATACCTTTCGGGTGGACTTTCCTTTTTGACATTAGGAAAAGCCACCTGAGATGTTTGTATTGCAGAAAGGAACCTCGATGCTGCAAATAATTTATGCTCTGTTTTTATTGAGAGGGAAGAAAATGAATGATGTCATTGAGTTCTCCTTAAAGCATAAACGTTTAAATCCGAACCTAAAAAAATTTATAAACGTTACAAAAAAAATGCTGAGCTTAAGCAACAATTCTTTGATTAATAAGCATTTAGAACTTGGTTGTTTGAAAAGATCTCAGATCTTATTTTATTTAGCGAGCCGATATGGTGTTTGTGTAACACTGAAGGTTGGGTTCTGGCACTATTATGACAGTAATAACCGAAAAGTACTTTCTGGACATGCATGGGTAGAACTAGACGGAGAGCCTTACTTCGAATCCCAGAATATTAAGAAATATAAGGTTTCGTTTGAAGTGAAAAATTAGCTTTTGAAAAGGAGATACCCTCATGCTTTATAAACTTAACGCAAGAGATTTTGGATGGAACCAGATTGATGAAGATTTTGTTGTGTTTACAATGACGGACGAAAAATATCATGTATTTAACGAAACAGCCAAAGAGTTATTTGAATTTATTCATGTACACGAAGGCTGTTCTATAGACGATATCAACAATTATTTTGAACAAAATTATGAAATTGAAAATCAAGAGCAGCTAAGCCAAGATATAAAAATCATATTAGAGCAAATGCAGCAAATTGGAATGCTATACGAAATTTCATGAAGAAGACGGTTAGTTTAGGAAAGTATAAACTTATTGTTACCAGTAAAGATCCAAAAATATTTGATTCTTTGAATAGCTATCCGGACTATCCATACACTGAGGATATGAGAATAGATATAAAAGTATATTTTCAAAGTATTGAGGGGGATCATCCTTATATAAATAAATCAAATTATATCTTTTCCAAACACAGTGTGGATTTGGATCCTTCTATTATTAAAGGTCATTATGTTTCGCGGAAACTTCCTGCCTCCGATCTTATTTTATTGGAAAACATCATAATTTCAAGAGATTTTGTTCATAACAAATTATTTATTCTGCATCGGAAAGATCAGGAGCATTATTTGATAGCGGAATCTTTTGTTGAAACTTTTATTGCACAAGTCATATATAGAAATGGAGAAATTCCTTTTCATGGAGCAGTATTGGTAAAAAACAATTCCTCCATCGCCTTTATAGGTAAATCTAATTCTGGAAAATCATCGACTGTAGTCCAATTGTTCGAGGCATGTGATGGGTTATTATGTAATGATTTTTTTTATCTCAATTTGAAAGACAAAAAAGTACATTCCTTAGATAAAACAATTGGAGTAAGAAAAAGTGATTTACGATCAATAAATCGTTTTATAGCAAATATTCAAAGTGAAGACTGCTTTTTGGGCAACAAGGTTCAAGATTATTATGATATTTCTAAATTTTCAAAGCTGAACTTCTACACGACTCAGACTTTGTCTAAAATTATCTATCTGGAGATTAAAGAAGATATCGTTGTTCCTTCTATTAATAAGATAAGTAATTCTCAGGCTTTAAGATATTTTCTGGAGAATTCAATTCATCCCTCGAAATTACTGCCTGAACAGCTGAATTTAATTCATTTATATCAAATTTTGTCCAAAGAAGTGTGTTTTTTTAAATTATGCCTGCCTAGATTCGAGGCGCTTGATTTGGGAGATATTGATAGTATTTTTGATGAGAGATTTATTGAAGAAATATTTGGAAACTAATCAGAAGGATGACTGTCCGAAGGAGAGAGACATTTGCATTTAGTGGAAGAATGGGTTCAAACGCACCTGCGTTCCGAAAATAGACTTTTGTCAATAATCAGTCGTGTGAATTATCAAGAACTATCAGTATTTTGGGAAGTAATAAACGAAATTCCTTATGCGGTTATAAAGGGAGAACCGCTCTCATTATTGGCCTACAATAAATTCGGTTTCCGTGGACTAGGTGATGTGGATATTCTTATTGATCGGAAAAGCATTCCAAAAATGAAGAAGATTTTAAAAACGTGCGGATTTGAAGCAATAAGCCGAGATGAAAAAAAAACCAATTTTTCCAGAGTGTTTTGTCTAGCGTCCTCTCACCAAATGGTTCCCTACGTCAAAGAATTGCAGTCTAAAAAAGGATGTCATGTCGAGTTGGACATTAACTTTGATTTATTTTGGGGGGAATATTCGGGGGAGAGGATCGATGTTAATCATTTCCTAGAAGATGCATCTGAAATGGAAATTTACGGACATAAATTAAAAACACTTTCTCCTATAAAAGCACTTCTGCAAGTTTGTTTGCATCATTATAAAGAAATGAATTCGATCTACCATTTGGTTAAACATAACTCCATAAACCTTCCAATGTTTCAGGATGTCTATTATTTAATTAAGAACAATCTTGATACAATCACAGTCTCAACAATTTATCGCCTTAGTAATGAATATAAAATAACACCTTATGTTTTTTATGTAATCTATTACACACAGTTGATTTTTAAAGATCCTTGTTTAAATCAATTTTTAGAAGCGCTCAAGACAGAAGAAGGAGAGAAACTTCTTGATTATTATGGACTAACGGAACAAGAACAGAAAAAATGGGAAACGGATTTCTTTACCAGACTTCAAACAGATCAAAAACTTAAATTGGTAAAAAACAATTTAACGGAAGCGGATATCCACAAATTACGAATTAATAATAAAGTATTTCGAGGGTACTGACTAGCTTGTTATATTCAACGGGTGGTGTTTATCTTATGGAACAAATAAACAAACATAATTATATGACTTCTTTTCTTGACGTGGTGCATACGTATTCCTTTTATTTGATGGACAAATATTACGACAGAAGATTAAAGATACACACAGATAAGTATATTCTCCTGAATAATAAATCCGGATACTCCAATTATCAACCAACGCCCTACAGGGCATTAAAGAAACTGTTTAAATATCAGCCGTTTACCCCAAATGATCATTTTGTGGATTTTGGCAGTGGGAAAGGAAGAACGGTTATTTGTTCCTCCTACTATGGATGCATGAATGCATCTGGAGTTGAAATAAACGAAGAAATGCATTCTATTGCTCTGGAAAATGTTTCGAGATTTACACGAATCGAAAAGGGGGATGGGATTTCATTTCATTTATGCCCCGCCGAGGCTATGAATATATCTCCAAATATGAATAAGTTCTTTTTTAATAATCCGTTTGACCTGAAATATTTTATGAAGACTACGGATAATATATTAACTTCGGTAAGAGAATTCAACA
Organism: Paenibacillus sp. FSL H7-0350; assembly: GCF_038593195.1. Taxonomy (NCBI): domain Bacteria; kingdom Bacillati; phylum Bacillota; class Bacilli; order Caryophanales; family Paenibacillaceae; genus Paenibacillus; species Paenibacillus sp. FSL H7-0350. The sequence continues at coordinate 616,781 of NZ_CP151972.1, forward strand.
GAACAGTTTTTTTGTATTTATATTCTCCGAATGAATATTACACCCGTTATCTAAAACGTAATAAGAACTTTAATCATACTAAAAGAATATCTACAGGTCTGTTTCATATGGACTACCCCTACATTGATATCTACACAACGAACATTTAATACATTCGATGAGAATAAAGGTGAAATCATGAAAGTTCATCATTTAGGTTTTATTGTGAAGGATATGAAGAAAGACCGAAGAATTTTTGAAGCTCTTGGTTTTGTGGAAATTGGCGATGTGGTCTATGATTTCATACAAGATAACAATATTATGTTTCTAGAAAGTCAAGATGGCAGTCTGCTTATTGAATTAATCGAAGCAGTAAGTGAAAGGTCGAGCGTTCGAAATTTCAAATCGGGTTATCATCATATCTGTTTCGAAGGTGGAACAAAAATGGATATGAATGAATGGTTTAAATCTTTAAAGATAGGAAAGATCTTCACAAGACAGTTTACAGCGCCTGCGCTGCAAAGTAGAAAAGTTGTTTTCGCATGCTTAAATAATGGGAGTTTTATTGAGTTTATTTTATAGTGGAGGATACGAAATGGATATTACCGTTGAGACAATACACTCTGCGCTATTAGAAGCACTTGATGTTGCTGAATTGCCATCTTTAGCTGATAGGAATCGTGATTTTACAGAGGTTGGCTTAGATTCGATTAGTTTTATTAGATTTATAGTAACATTGGAAGCAGAATTGGGTGTTGAAATTCCAGAGGAATATATATTACTTGCCCGTATGAATACTCTTAACAAGGTGATGCAAGTTCTTTCCACCGTCAAATGAAGGGAGTTCACTTCTTTGGATATTAAAGGTAAGGATCTGAACATTTCAGTTATTTCTAACATAACGATAGAACACTTTTTTGGAATGCATATTAACAGCTTATTTGATACTCCATCTGATATAAATTATATACCTAGTGATGTATGCTTTGAAAGTCGTCATATTGAAGTAATGCAAAAGTCGGATCTAATATTGGTTTGGCTGAATATCAGGAAATTAAGCCCGGGAATACCCTCAAACATAGTTTCCAAAGATGAATTGCAGATAGTTTATAAAGATATACTAAAATACATCAAAGTCATATATGTAAAGCTGCGTAACGAAGTTAATTCAAAAATAATATGGATGGGTTTTGAAGACTATTTTGATTATTTGCATGAGGTTGTTGGAAATATTCTTCATAATTATAATTTCATAGACCGCTTGAATCAAGAGATCAAGGACCTATTGAGTGAAACTTCTGATGTAGTTATTGATCTGAAAAGGTTAATATCTTATATCGGATCCAGAAGTGCTTATGATACCAAAGGATTGTACCGCTGGAATTCCCCATACACATCCGATCTTATCTATTTAGCTGCAAAAGAAATTTTTAAACAGTACCGTATTTTAAAGAGAAATGAAAAAAAATGTATCGTATTGGACTGTGATAATGTTTTGTGGGGCGGGATATTAAGTGAAGATGGCATTGAAAATATAAGTTTAACCTCTAATGGCCAGGGACAGGTTTTTCGAGATTTCCAACGATTCTTGTTAACTTTACATACTTTAGGGATCATTTTGACTGTTGCAAGTAAAAATGATTTATCAGATGTTTTAAAGGTATTCAATAATCATAGTGAAATGATCTTAAGAGAAGAGCACATTGCAAGTTTTCAAGTGAATTGGAACAATAAAGCCGAGCAAATTCAATTAATAGCTGAAGCTTTAAATATAAGTTTGGATAGCATCGTATTTATTGATGATTCTATTTTTGAAGTGGAATCGGTAAATAGCATTTTACCAGATGTTACAGCAATACTCTTTAAAAAAGAAACTATTTACAGCAGTTTATCTTTGTTCAACTTGTCCCTTGACTTCGATGCAAATCTTATTGCAACAAGGAATAATACGTATCAATCAAATGTGCATAGGACAGTTTTAAAAGATAAGACAACTTCATATGAGGAATATTTAGAAGCTCTTGATACAAAGATTAATATACATATAGCCGATGATTTAGAATATTATCGAATTTCAGAATTAAGCCAAAGAGCGAATAAGTGTACGATAGGTAAAAGGTATATTATATCTGAACTAAAAGAGAAGATCAGTACAAAAGGTTACGAATTATATGCAGTTGATGTGTCGGATAAATTCAGCGATTTAGGTCTTGTAGGAGCATTTGGTATCATACAACAATCTGGAATATACTATTTAGATTTGTTTTGTTTATCTTGCCGGGTATTAGGAAGGAATATTGAAAATCAACTTATTTCTTACGTGAAAACGAATTTTAAAGATATCAAAGTAGAGAGCTGTATAAGAACTCAAAAAAATGATGATTTTATTGACTTGTTACTTTTGCATTTAAATTAGAGGAGGAAAGTAAAATGATCTCTAAAATCTTACCAATGAAGTATCCAATTATAACTTCTTGGCAATGGCAAGCTAATTTATTTTCAATATTATCCAATTATCCTGAAACACAATCTTGGATTTATAGCAATTATATTCAGCTGCATATGATCAGAGACGAATCGCACGACAAAACCTTTGTTGACTTTTATCAATATCCTATATTAGAGATTTGCCCATGGATTTATAATCAACATCTAAAACGAGAAACCATTTTGTTGTTTAAAAAAGATATTTGTGAGTTTTTTATTGAGTGTATAGATCTAAATAATTACATTTATGGCGTTTTTGAACAATCCAACTTCGGCCGCTCAGAATTTTTTCCTCACGATACTTTTATATATGGTTACAATAAGGAAAAGAAAGTATTTTACATAGCTGATTTTTCTTTTAAAGAGAAATACTCTTATACAGAGGTATCATTTTCACAAATTGAAAAGGCATATTTATCCATTGAAGAAAAAGATGATTGGCTTTTAGATAAAGGGGGGCTACAGCTTCTCAGTTTTAATGCTAAAGGCATATTTGATTTTAAACCCTCGTTGGTAATAGAATTCTTGGAAGAGTTCTTGCAGTCTAAAAATAGCTTTGAAAAAAGTTCGTTTTATATAAACAAGCCTAATAAAAGTGTATTCGGATTAGAGGTTTATAGGAAAATAAAAGAGGATTTAATAAACAAGAATACTGATTTCAGACATATCCATGTTATTTATGACCATAAGGTTTTAATGCTTCATCGTATAGAATATATGCAAACTCACGGATATCTTAACCAAGCAGAAGTTATATATAAACTCTATAAACAATTGGAGCAGAAAACTCTATCAGCAAGAAACCTTTTACTTAAGGCAATTATAACTCAGAATGATAAACAGATGGATCAGATCATTAGATTGTTGGGAGAAATAGAGCGTATTGAAATAGAGGCGATGAATTTAATGCTGTATAACTTAAAGCAGTGTAAAAGCTGAAGGAGGAAAGGATCAAGGCAAATATAGACCATTCATATGGGCACATTTGGCAACTTACTCTCATGCCTGCGGCCTTGCTTTTTTAAGAGGGTCATGGATCAAATGGTGATGATTCCACTGTTTTATGGTGAGATAGAGTATTTGTGTAATCCTAATGTTCAAAATGTATATATTGAATACGATGGTTCCATAGCTTTTACCAGAGGCTCGTGGAAGTGATAACATTTAAACTAAACAATACAGGAAGTCATAAGCAGTTTGCTGCTTGTGGCTTCTTTGTTTTCCCCGGAAGTTCTTCACCAATCGTTCAAAATCAAGCTGTATCCATACAGACAATAGCGCATATCTATGTTAATATACGTTATGAATGAATTTAATAATATTCATTCATAATCAGCGAAGAGATGAATTGGAGTCACTATTTTGTATTCTATTCTGGAGGGACAATCATGAAGAAGGTCATCGCAATCATCGGCAATCAGCAAAAGAACAATACGTACAGGGCGGTCTGCGAATTTGAGGCTCAGCTCCGGACCTATGGGGAGGTAGAGGTTGAGTATGTTTTTCTGAAGGATTACAGGCTTGAATTCTGCCGTGGATGCAAGGTGTGCTTCAATAAAGGTGAAGAATATTGCCCGCTCAGGGACGACCGGGATGTGCTGATCGAGAAGCTGGAGAATGCGGACGGTGTGATTATGGCGACTCCCAATTATGCGTTCCATGTTTCGGCAGCGATGAAGAATCTGCTTGACCGGCTGGCATATGTGTTCCATCGGCCGCAGTTCTTCGGCAAGACCTATACGTCGATCGTCAATCAGGGGATTCACGGCGGGAAAGCGATTCGCAAATATCTAAGCAGTATGGGAGAGAATTTTGGGTTCCAGGTGACCCGGGGCTGTGTGCTTCAGACGATGGAGCCAGTCCCCACGGCAACCGCGCAGAAGAATTCTGTAAAAATCCGCAAGTCTGCGGCCCGCTTCTACAAAGGACTAATGCGTCCGGCACCGCCGACTCCCACATTGTTCCGCTTGTTGATGTTCCGGCTGTCCCGGACGAGTATTCATCATATGCTGGATGAGCGGTCGAAGGATTACCAGCATTACCAGGCTAACGGCTGGTTTGAAGCGGCGTATTATTATCCGGTCTCTCTGGGTCCTGTTAAGAGCTTGGCCGGACATCTGTTTGACAGACTCGGTAAAAGAATGGCTAAACGCGCCTAACGATGAATGAACGAGAAGATGCTTCATAAGGGCGTTGAAAAGTAACATTTTTTTTGCAATACTAGCTATACCATTATGAGAACCTTATACGAAAAAGAACCCAAAGGAGCAATCCATATGCATTCCAACTCATTATCCGCCATCGCGGCGGGATACCGCCATTCTGTACTGCTCCTGCCGGACGGAACCGTGCGGGCTTGCGGCGAAAATACATATGGGCAATGCGAGGTAAGCGGCTGGCGTGATATTGTTGCGGTTGCAGCAGGCAATGCTCATACCGGGAATTCGCATACAGTAGGACTACGGTCGGACGGAACGGTGATCGCTGTCGGCTGGAATAAGCATGATCAATGTAACGTGGGTGATTGGCATGATATCGTTGCGGTTGCGGCAGGCTGGCGCCGTACGGTCGGGCTGAAGGCAGACGGGACGGTGCTTGCGGCGGGTAGAAACAACGAAGGTCAATGTGAGGTAAGTGCCTGGTCGGATATCGTTGCGGTGACAGCAGGAGACTGGCACACGGTTGGACTCAAGGCCGAGGGTACGGCCATTACTGCGGGGAACAACCGCTATGGGCAGCGGAATGTGAATGACTGGCAGGAGCTGACGATGATCGCAGCGGGTTATCTTCATACCACTGGACTTAGCGCAGACGGCACAGTAGTAGCTACTGGGCTGAACAAGCGCGGACAAGGTGAAGTAGGCAACTGGCGCAAGATTAGGGCCATCGCGGCTGGCAGCCATCATACGGTAGGCCTTCAATTGGATGGAACGGTGATAGCTACAGGCTGGAATGATTACGGGCAATGCGAGGTAAGCGGCTGGACGGATATTGTTGCCATTGCGGCAGGCTGCACCCACACGCTCGGTCTTCAGCAGGATGGCACCGTGGTTGCGGCGGGGAGTAATGCGTACGGGCAATGTGATGTTAAAAAATAGCTATGAACGCTGCCTAAAGCAGGGCTCATAGCTATTCATCAACAATTGCAGGAAATTAGCCGTTCAACAATTCCGACTTTTTACGGTCAAATTCCTCTTGAGTGATCGCACCCATATCCAGCAGCTGTTTGAATTTCAACAGTTCATCAGCCACACTGAAGCTCTCTCTACCCGCAGCAGGCGAGGTTACCGGTTCTTGCTTCGAGTCAAAGCCCAAGTCAAAGAATTCTCCTTCGATTACGTTAATCTCTTCATCTTCTGCCGAACGCTTCACTTTTTCGTAATCCAGCTCGAACTGTGCCTCTGAGTAGTCGTTGCTGGCAGCTGACAAGGCCTCACGCAGACGGTTACCCATCGGTTTCATCGAGAAATAAGTCATTCCTCCAGAGAGGAGTCCGCCCAGAACGGGTACGAATTTTGATGCGCCTTGGGCGAAGGTTTTTTTCGTGATTTTAATTCCGATGTAAGCGGAGATTTTCTTGAGAATCGGGTAGTACAAGGTCTGGGTCAAAGCTTTCTGCGGAAGCTTCTTCAATAGCTGCTGAGAGATCTTCGCGGTCAACATTTTCAGCATGGAAGCTGAACCAGCCACTCCAAACATGACGCCCAGATACAAAGTCAGTTCCCGGGTGACTTGCTCTGAATCAGCAGAATCTTCCTCCCACAAGTCCGTGCGGCCATACAGATAAGCCAGCTCTTGAGACATTCGCAGCACTACGCTAAAAAACTGCAGGGTATCTGCCGGAATGGTCGCCGCCATGGCTAATCCACCTGGAAGTCCAACGGCTGTAGAAGCTGCTGTACTCAGAAGGGTTCGTTTTTCAATTAACGTTTTCGCCATTTTATCAATCACGGCCAGGCTGATTCCGGCTTCCAGCGGCCCTTTCTCCAGTATCGTGTACATATTTCCATAAGTATCGTATTTGGCAAACTGCTGGGCGAGGAATTCACGCCGATCTACCCGCACTCCGGGAATCTTGATTGCATTCGCCAGAATCACTTCCATGGTTCCTTGTGTGCCATTCTGTTCATTGGTCATCTTAGTAGCTCCTTAGAATCGTATGTAAAAATTATGCTCTGAGCTTATATTCGGGAAGCATGCGGGTTTCCCCTCTATTGACTTACGCTAATCTTAATGCAATCTTAATGCCACAGCCGAATCCGTAATACTATGCTGATTATGCACATGCTATACTGACGCTAGAGTGTACAAACGCTGGAAGACATTCCGGGAATACGGATGTGTGCAGATGTTCATAGACGAAAGGGAGCTTCAGATGACAGGGCAGAATATGGCGAAGAAGCGGCGCGGCAGGCTGAGAATATTCTTCGGTTATGTACCAGGAGCAGGGAAGACCTGGGCGATGCTGAAGGCTGCCCATGCGGAGCAGAAGAACGGACAACAGGTGCTGGCGGGCTACATTGCAGTCCATGACAGAGCAGATACTGCGGAGCTTATTAGCGGACTGGAGCTGCTGCCGCCGCTGGACATTCCTGTAAACGGGACCATCGTGCGGGAATTCGACCTGGATCAGGCGATCCGCAGGAGGCCGGACCTGATTTTGCTGGATGAATTGGCCCACATCAATGCTCCGGGAGTACGCCACAAGCGGCGGGTTCAGGATGCGGAGGAGCTGCTGCGCGCGGGAATAGATGTCTATACTACGGTTAGTATAGAACAGCTGGAAAGTATGACCGATGTTGTAGCATCCATGACCGGAATGCCTGAGCCAGCGCGTATTCCCGACAGTGTGTTCGATCGTGCGGACCAAGTCGAGTTCATTGATATCAGTCCGGACGTTTGGCTGGAACGTCTGCATCAGGGGCGAATCTTTTCTACGGAGCAGCTCCGGCAGGAGGCCGGTGATCTGTACACTCCCCAGAAGCTGAGCGCTTTGCGGGAAATGGCTCTACGGTACAGGGCGGATCAATTGAAACGTTTTGAGGGCAGGCTGGGGGAACGGGCAGTGGAAGCCAGCTTGTATAGCAGGGAGCATATCCTGGTCTGTATGTCGTCGGCAATATCAAGCAAGAAGGTCATCCGCACAGCGGCGAGAATGGCCGAAGCCCTACAGGGGGAATTCACTGCTCTCTACGTGGAGACCTCAAGAACGAAAGAGTTAACGGTGAGGAACAAGTCGGAGCTGCGGGAGAATCTGCGGCTGGCCGAACAGCTTGGTGCGCAGGTTGCCACGGTATACGGGGAGGATGTGCCGGGACAGATCGCAGAATATGCCCGAACCAGCCGGGTCTCCAAAATTATCCTGGGCCGGTCGCAGAATCGCAGCCGCTTACCAGTCGCTTCGAATTTCGTAGATAAACTGACGGCTGCTGCCCCGAATATCGACATCTATATCATTCCGGATCAAGAGTCTGCCTGGCAATCCAAAATTCCGCAATATGCCAGACCTCCGCTTCTCTCCCTGGCTGATACGGGCAAAACCCTGGGGATTCTGCTGGTCTGCACGATCATCGGGTTATGGTTCAAGGTTCTCGGCTTCAGTGAAGCCAACATTATCACTGTCTATATTCTGGGTGTTCTGCTCGATGCGATGGTTACCAAAGGACGGCTGTACAGCGCGGTGACGTCGATTTTGAGCGTGCTGGTCTTTAACTATTTTTTCACCGAGCCTTATTTCTCGCTTCAGGCCTATGATTCCGGCTATCCGGTGACCTTCCTCGTGATGCTGGCCGCTTCGTTCATCACCAGTACGTTGACGCTGCGGGTGAAGGAGCAGGCCAGAGAATCAGCGCAAAAAGCCTACCGCACCGAGGTGCTCCTGGAGACCAGCCGGAAGCTCCAGCAGGCCAAAGACACGCCCGCTATCCTGAGCGAGACCGCGCTGCAAATGCTCAAGCTGCTGGACCGGAGCATCATCATCTATGAGGTTGAGGGCGATGGACTCTCGGAGCCGCTCGTGTACAACAAGGATGGAAGTACGATTGACACGCAAAAGGATACGCTGGAAGCGGAGCGCGAGGTAGCGGAATGGGTGCTGCGGAATAATAAACGGGCTGGAGCTTCTACCGATACATTCTCGGCGGCCCATTGTCTGTATCATGCAGTGCGGAGCGGCGATACGGTGTTTGCGGTGGCAGGAATTGTGATGCAGCAGGAAGAACCGCTGGAGGTGTTCGAGTCAAGTCTCATGATCGCCATGCTAGGCGAATGCGCCCTCGCCCTGGAGAAAGACAAGCTGAACGAGCTGCAAAAGGAAAGCTCTCTGCAAATCCGGCAGGAGCAGCTGCGCGCCAATCTGCTGCGCGGCATCTCGCATGATTTGCGTACGCCGCTTACGAGTATTTCCGGTAACGCGGGCATACTGATCGGTAACTCGGCGGTGCTGAGCGAGGAGCAGAAGCAGGAGTTATACAGCGATATCTATGACGATTCGATCTGGCTGATCAATCTGGTGGAGAATCTGCTGTCGATTACCCGGATTGACAATGGGGCGCTTCATTTGAATTTTCAGGCGGAGCTGCTGGAGGAAGTGATCGCGGAAGCGCTGCTGCATGTGAACCGCAACAAGGAGGACCATGTGATCCGGGTGGTGCTCGAAGATGAGCTGCTGATGGCCCGGATGGATTCACGGCTGATTATTCAGTTGATCATCAACCTGGTGGATAATGCGATTAAGTACAGCGGGTCGGGTTCCCATATTACCCTATCCGCTAGACAAGAGACGGGGCTGGTTGTGGTCGAGGTCACTGACGACGGACCGGGAATATCCGCAGAATCGAAGGCTAAGGTGTTCGAGATGTTCTATACGGCGGATAACGTACGGGGAGACGGCAGGCGCGGGCTTGGTCTGGGTCTTGCGCTCTGCAAATCTATCATCCTTGCCCATGGCGGGCATATTGAAGTACAAGATCATGCCCCGCAGGGGACGGTATTCCGCTTCACCCTGCTGGCAGAGGAGGTGAACGTCCATGAATAAACCTATGATTCTGGTCGTCGAAGACGACAAACCAATCCGCAAGCTGATTACCACAACTCTGGAGACTCAGGGCTATAAATACCATACGGCGGAGACGGGGGAGGCTTCTATCCTGGAGGCGGTATCCAGTCAGCCGGATCTGATGATTCTGGACCTCGGTCTGCCCGATATGGACGGCGTTGATATTATCAAGAAGGTTCGTGCCTGGTCCAACCTTCCGATCATTGTGGTCAGCGCCCGCAGTGAGGACCGTGACAAGATCGAAGCGCTGGATGCCGGGGCGGATGATTATCTGACCAAGCCCTTCAGCGTGGAGGAGCTGCTCGCCAGACTACGGGTAAGCCTGCGGCGAATCCGGGGGGACAGCGAGAAGCTGATGAAGGATTCGTCTGTCTTCACCAACGGGAATCTGCGGATCGACTATTCGGCGGGCTGTGTCTGGCTGGGTCAGGATGAGATCCATTTGACGCCCATAGAGTATAAGCTGCTGGGGTTGCTGGCCAAGAATGTGGGCAAAGTCCTGACCCATAATTATATCCTGCATGAAATCTGGGGCAGCCCTACGTATGACATTCCGGCGCTCCGTGTATTCATGGCGACGCTCCGTAAGAAGATTGAACGCAGCCCTTCCCAGCCCAAGGTAATCCAGACCCATATCGGTGTGGGCTACCGGATGCTACAGGCGGGGGACGACAGCAGAGTGATTTGAACCGGCTTACGGAAGCCGTATAGCGCGCAAAAGTAATTCATAGTGTTCCTAACCATGCCTGAGCAGGCATGGTTTTTTTGCTGTTCCGGGGGGTGGTGCAAGAGCGGCTGGAGCGGCGTCCCGGCATTATTTTAACGCAATCTTAACCTGCTGAAGCAAACCCTAATCCTGAACTAATGGCGCAAGTGGTACGCTGAATTCAGAAGTTAACCTACTGGAGAGAAGGCTTGGAGATGGATGTGTGGGTGAGAAATATCGGATGGGTGACGGTGCTGACGGCGCTGCTTGTGCTGATCAAGCGACATTATGACCGGATCTATCTGCTGCAAGACTGCACCTATGAGAATAGCGGGGTGTACGCTGCTGCTTACCAGTTTGCCTGCGGGGCTTCGGCCCGTGAGGTCAGTGAGCTGCTTGTCGTAAGCTTCGAGTTCGATCGTCAGGAGACGGAAGTGATCCTTGCCCGGGCGCTCCCGCACCGGATGGAGGCTGACGGAGGTTATGGTGCTTTTATCGGGGCGGTCAACAGGGTGCTGGGTGAAGAGATTTACGAGCCCTCCTGAAGTCTTAATGCAATCTTAATACGCCTGAGGAAACCCTAACCCTGAACTAATGGGAGAAATGATACGCTAGACCGGAAGTTACAAGAGAGAGATTACCATAAGGTGAGGAGTGGCAAAGACGATGATGGATGTGTATATGACGGCAATGCTGGCAGCAATATTCACGGTATTCTATGGGTTTTTACAATGGTGCAGCCGTGTGACCGATGAGCAAGGGGGGACGGAATAATGGCGGTTGTCCTCGCAGCTACTGCGCTGCTGTTTCTGTATTTGGGCTATGCTTTGATTCATCCCGAGAAATTCTAACTACTAAGGAGGGCCATCCGTGGGGATTGTGCAGATTATAGTCGTCATCTTAATACTCGTACTGCTGGTGAAGCCGGTGGGCACTTATCTATATCATGTATTCTCGAATGAACCGAACCGGACAGACCGGATATTCGGCGGGACAGAGAAAGGGATTTATCGTCTAATCGGGCTGAAGCAGCGGGGCGGGATGTCCTGGAAGAAATATGCGCTCAGCTTCATCGTAACGAACATTGTACTGGTGGTATTCAGTTATCTCTTTCTGCGGCTGCAAAAGGGGCTTCCGCTCAACCCGAACGGGATCGGGGGCATGGAGCAGACCTTGACGTTCAACACGGTAATCAGCTTCATGACCAATACGAACCTCCAGCATTACAGCGGGGAGACGGGCGTGTCCTACTTCTCACAGATGGCGGTCATGACGATGCTGATGTTCACCTCGGCGGCCAGCGGCTTCTCGGTCGCGGTTGCTTGTGTCAGAGGGATTACAGGCCGCCGCTCGGTGGGGAACTTCTTCGAGGACTTCGTCAAAGCGCATATCCGGATCTTCATTCCGCTGGCACTGCTTGTAACAATGGCGCTTGTAGCTCTTCATGTGCCGCAAACCCTGAAACCTACGCTGGAAGTGAACACGCTCGAAGGGCAGACCCAGCAGATTGCGATCGGTCCGGTGGCCTCCCTGGAGTCCATTAAGCACATCGGCACGAACGGCGGGGGCTTCTTCGGAGCCAACGCTGCGCATCCATTTGAGAATCCGGGACCGCTGAGCAATGTGCTGGAGATCCTCTCCATGTGGCTGCTGCCCGCATCTCTGCCGTATATGTACGGGAAGTTCGCCGGGAACAAGCGGCAGGGCTGGATGATTTTTGGCGCGATGATGACGCTGTTCGTGGTATTGCTCGGAGTGAATTACGCTGCGGAAAGTGCAGGCAACCCGGCGATTAACGCCATGGGCATAGACGCTTCACAGGGCAGCATGGAGGGCAAAGAGGTCCGGTTCGGCATCGCACAGTCGGCGCTGTTCACCACCGTTACAACGGCGGCCACCACCGGCAGTGTGAACAATATGCATGATACGCTGACGCCGCTCGGCAGTATTACCCCGCTGACCCTCATGATGCTGAATAACGTGTTCGGCGGCAAAGGTGTCGGGCTGATCAATATGCTCATGTATGCGATCCTCGGCGTGTTCCTCTGCGGGCTGATGGTGGGCCGGACGCCGGAGTTCCTGGGCCGCAAAATTGAAGCACGGGAGATGAAGCTGATCGCCATCGCGATTCTGATTCATCCGCTGATTATACTGGTGCCTACGGCTGCTGCTTTTCTGACGGAGCTCGGTAAAGGCAGTATCAGTAACCCCGGCTTCCACGGAATGACCCAGGTGCTGTATGAATACGTATCGGCTGCGGCCAATAACGGCTCAGGCTTCGAAGGGCTGGCGGATAATACCTCCTTCTGGAATATCACCACCGGGGTTGTCATGCTGCTGGGCCGGTATGTCTCGATGATCGCCATGCTGGCGGTGGCCGGTTCCCTGCTGCGCAAGAAGCCGGTGCCTGAGACCATTGGAACCTTCCGCACAGACAACGGCCTGTTCACTGGCATCCTGATTGGTACGGTGCTGATTATCGGCGCGCTGACCTTCCTGCCGGTGATTGTCCTCGGTCCGGTTGCTGAATATTTGACTTTACGGTAGGGAGAGGGAGAGAAGAGAATGAGTACTGTACACAAAAAGAAGCTGCTGACGGGTCCCATCCTGCTAAGTGCTGCCAAGGATAGTCTGGTGAAGCTGAACCCGGTGACGTTAATGAAGAATCCGGTCATGTTCGTCGTGGAGGTTGGGACGGTTATCGTCTTGCTCATGGTGCTTGCGCCCGGGTATTTCCATGCGGAGCATGCGGTGGGCTTCAATATAACCGTGTTCTTCATCCTGCTGTTTACCGTGCTGTTCGCTAACTTCGCAGAAGCGCTGGCGGAGGGCCGGGGCAAGGCGCAAGCCGATTCGCTCAAAAAAACCAAGCAGGACATCACCGCCAATAAGCTGGCAGGACCCTCGGTCAAGCAGGTGCCGGCCTCTGAGCTGCGCAAAGGCGATATCGTAATCGTCAGCCAGGGCGAACTGATTCCCGGCGACGGGGAAGTGACCGAGGGGCTGGCTTCTGTGGACGAATCGGCCATCACCGGGGAGTCGGCTCCGGTCATTAAGGAAGCTGGAGGCGACTTCGGCTCCGTGACCGGCGGTACCCGCGTAGTCAGCGACCAGATCAAGGTGCGGATCACCAGTGATCCGGGGGAATCGTTCCTGGACCGGATGATCTCGCTGGTCGAAGGCGCGAAGCGCCAGAAGACACCGAATGAGATTGCTCTGAACACGCTGCTGATCAGCCTCACGATTATTTTCCTGATTGTCGTCGTCACCCTGCGTCCCATCGCGGATTATATCGGGGTGAAGCTGGAGATTCCGGTCATGATCGCACTGCTCGTCTGCCTGATTCCGACCACCATCGGCGGGCTGCTGTCGGCCATCGGGATTGCGGGAATGGACCGGGTGACGCAGTTCAACGTCCTGGCGATGTCCGGGAAGGCGGTGGAAGCCGCCGGGGATATCAATACGATGATTCTGGATAAGACGGGGACGATTACCTTCGGGAACCGGATGGCCAGTGAGTTCGTTGCGGTAGGCGAAGCAACTGTAGCCGAGCTTGCGTCCTGGGCGGCGGTCAGCTCGCTGAAGGATGAGACGCCGGAAGGGCGCTCTGTCCTGGAGCTGGCGAAGAAGCTGGAACTCCAATATTACAGCAGCCTCGCGGACGGCGGGGAGTTCATTGAGTTCAAGGCAGAGAGCCGGATGAGCGGGATGGATCTGCGGGACGGGCGCTCAGTGCGTAAGGGAGCGGTCGATTCCGTGAAGAAGTGGGTGCTGTCCCGGGGCGGGGCCGTACCGTCCGATCTGGATACCAACTCGGATGCCATTGCACGGCTGGGCGGCACTCCGCTCGCGGTTGCCGTAGACAACCGGATTTATGGGCTGATCTATCTGAAGGATACGGTGAAGCCCGGGATGAAGGAGCGCTTCGACGAGCTGCGCAGCATGGGGATCAAGACGATCATGTGTACCGGGGACAACCCGCTGACCGCCGCTACGATTGCCCGTGAAGCCGGAGTCGATGATTTCATTGCCGAGAGTACCCCGGAAGATAAGATTGCGGTAATCCGCCGGGAGCAGAACGAGGGCAAGCTAGTAGCTATGACTGGAGACGGAACCAACGATGCTCCGGCGCTGGCTCAGGCCGATGTGGGGCTGGCGATGAACAGCGGGACAACCGCTGCCAAGGAAGCAGCCAATATGGTCGATCTGGATTCTGATCCGTCCAAGATCATCGAGGTTGTAGCCATCGGGAAGCAGCTCCTTATGACACGCGGAGCGCTGACCACCTTCAGCATCGCTAACGATATTGCCAAATATTTTGCGATTATACCGGCGATGTTCACGCTCGCTATTCCTGAGATGGAAGCCCTGAACGTCATGGGGCTGGGTTCCCCAAGCTCGGCGATCATCTCGGCGCTGATCTTCAACGCCATCATCATCCCGCTGTTGATTCCGCTCGCTATGCGCGGGGTCTCCTACAAGCCGATGAGCTCCTCCAGGCTGCTGACGCGCAACATTGTCATTTATGGTCTGGGCGGGGTCGCTGTTCCCTTCGCCGGGATCAAGCTGATTGATATGCTCGTCAGTATATGGATCTAGAAGGTGCGGCAGACGATTGACTATACAAGGAGGGCGTAATCATCATGGTACAATCTACTCATGAGACAGACGGAGAGCAGGTCTCCGCTTCAAAAGCTGCTTTTTTCTTCACTACAGTGAGGTTAAGTCTTGTATTCATTATTCTCTGCGGAATGATCTATCCGCTGGCTTCCACCGCGCTTGCCCAGGTGCTGATGCCTGCCCAGGCGAACGGCAGCCTGCTGAAGGATGCGTCCGGGAAGGTGGTCGGTTCTGCGCTGATCGGGCAGAGCTTCACGAACCAGGCTATGTTCCAAAGCCGTGTGTCGAGTATCGGGTACAAGGCTGAGGCTTCGGGATCGAATAACTACGGGCCATCGAATCCCGATATGCTTCAGCGGACCAAGGATTCCATTGCCCAGTGGAAGCTGGATAATCCCGGCGTCCCTGTAAGTCAGCTGCCTGTGGATCTGATTTCGAATTCCGGCTCGGGTCTTGATCCGCATATTTCACCGGCTGCGGCGCTCGTGCAGATTCCCCGGATCAGCAAGCTGACCGGCATTCCGGCAGATACCCTTGAAGCGCTGGTGAAGGAGCATACCGAAGGGCGAGATTTGGGGCTTTTCGGAGAGAAACGGGTGAATGTCCTGAAGCTGAATCTGGCGCTGACGGAGATGGGGAAATAAGCAGGAGCGGACTGTCCCCCATATGTGAGCTATGTTGCAGTTCCTTAGCCTTTAGCAGTAAGTGTTATTTTGGGAGAAAGGAATATTTAGATGCAAACAAGCCCGGAGCATCACGAGGATACTGCCGGGCTTCCCACATTCTTTTTGTGGATATGCGCTAGCGGATTTTTTTCCAGGTCAAGCCGTTCTCCGAAAGGGAAATTCCACCCTGATAGCCAATGCCGATAAACCATTGGCCCGCCTGAATGACATTCATGTTATTAGGTACGGTTAAGCCAAGGTCCGTCATCGTCCATTTTACCCGGTCTGACGAAATTCCAGCTTTGCTGCGAATCACACCGGGGCTGTACCAGTACTTAACAAAGGTATAGTATTTGCTGCCCTTCTTATAGATCGGGCTTCGGCCAAACGGATTCACGATAGCGGAGGGAGCCTTCTGAATGGCAAACAGAATTCCGTTCTTGGAGGTATAGGTATTTCGCGCATCATACAAGGTGATGACGCCATCAAGCGTGTATCCTTCCTGATTTAAATTGTAGCTCGTTTGGGGAACGTCATTCACACTAAACTTGTAGTTGAGGTCCTTTTTGACTGTTCCCGTTTGCTGGGTCCAGCTTGCCAAATTGGCCGACGTATACAGAACAAGCTCCGCATAGCGATTGTCATTGGCATCCGTCAGGAACTGGTTGCGGGACAACGTCATGGCCTGTCTTGATAAGAACTCATACTCCCCACAGTAGGCAGAGTATATGTTGCCGTTCCAGGTCAAGTAGTGCACTTCGACGGGCAACAGGCTGGCTTCCTTCCAATTCACTCCATTAGAGGACGTATATATGGGACTGATATCATCCGCTTGGCTGCCGGTCAGCACATATTGTCCATTTAAAAACTGAACATTGCCGATAGTTGTCGCTTTCCCGTTGCTTGATTCTAGGGTAAAGGGAGTCCATTTGTCGCCATTCGCAGACGTGTAGTTGCCAATCGCGGAATTGTATGAATTCACATGAATGACGGATAGGAAGAACCGTCCCTTGGCATAAAAAACGTTGTACATGTCACTGGAAGGCAGTTTTCGGGAAACCCACTTTTTCCCGTTGTCGTTTGTGACATTCAAGTAGGACGAGTTGGACACGACGATGATTGTACCTTGTCCATCCGCTGCGATGGCGGTAATTCCATCGCCCGTTGCCCGGTCAAAGGCTAACGGAAACTCCACTTCTTTGGCGGCTGCTTCCGGAGAGGGACTTGTTCCCTCTGCAAATGAAGCCGGGGCCAGCGACACCAGTAAACAAAGAATCAAAAGACCAAAAAGCCACTTTTTCAAATTGTGCATGATTTTCCTCCTATGGTTGGTAAAGCGTTCAGAAGAAAATTATAGCATATATGGAGGATGTGCAGAGACTATTGAAAGAAGGTGAGCCGGTGCCAACCTATAAACGCAAGTCCCCGGAGGACATCTTATATTCGATCTACCAGCTCCAGCGGGGGCGGCTGAAGATCATCATCGGCTCCGTTAGCGGCTCCGGCAAAACCTATCATATGCTGGAGGAAGGCAAGCTGCTGAAGCATCAGGGGATTGATGTGGTGATTAGTGCGGTCTCCACTATGGGCCGGGCGGAGACGGTTCAGCAGCTTGGCGATCTGGAGCGCGTTCCCAGTATTCACTGGCTCAAGGACGGCAAGGAGGAGAAGGATCTGCCGCTTGAGGCTCTGGTGGAGCGTAACCCTGAGGTGTTGCTGGTCGATGGTCTGGCCCACCGCAACCGTGCGCAGGCCCGCTTCCCTACAAGGCTTGCGGACATCCGTTATCTGATGGATCAGGGAATCAGCGTAATCACTACTATTAATGTCTATGAGCTGGCCGGTGTGGGGGAGCAAATCTATGAAATGACCGGCATCCGCGCGGAGGAAACTGTGCCGCTGAATACACTGGAACTCGCCGATGAGGTACGGCTGATCGATGTGTCGCCGGAGACTATTCTCAAGCGGCTGGAGGAGGGGGTGCTTGGTGAGGGCGCGCATCCGGCACTATCCCTCAGGGGTAACCTTGGCGTACTTCGTGAGGTGTCACTGCGGCTGATGGCCGAAGGGGTCAATGACTCCCTGGAAAAGCACCGCGAGGCCGAGGGACTGATCGGCCCGTCAGGCGCGACAGAGCGGATACTGGTATCCGCGCAGTATCACTGGAATGGCTCCCTCTATATTAGAAGGGGACAGCAAATTGCGAAGCGGCTGAACGGAGACCTCCTTATCGTTACCTTCCTGTTGCGGGGCCGTCCGCTGACCAAAGATCAGCAGGTATTCAAGCGCTCCATCCGCAAGCTGACCGAGCGGATTCAGGCCCGGTTCGAGGAGCTGGAGCTGCTGCGCCTGCGGATGCTGCCCACCATGCTTGTGCGCTATGCCATTCAGAACAATGTCACCCGGATTGTGATGGGTCATTCGCAGAAAAGCCGCTGGCAGGAGAAGTGGCAAGGCTCCATAGCCAGCCGTGTCCTGCGGCGTACGCGGAATATCGATGTGTTCCTGATGGCTGACCGTGCCGAGCAGGAAGGAGAACGGGTGCTGCCGGTCCGCCCCGCCGTGAAGATGGCGGCAGAACCGTTCCACCGGCTCACCGGCCGGGAGCTGGAGCGGCGGATCGAGGATATCCGCCGGGGCACTTTCAAGGTGTACATCGGCGCAACCCCCGGCGTAGGCAAAACCTACAAGATGCTCCAGGAAGGAAATCTGCTGCTGGGCAGGGGCATCGATGTGGTCATCGGGCTGCTGGAGACCCATGGGAGAGAAGAAACCGGCAACCAGGTGGGCGGGTTAACGATGATTCCGAGAGCACGCATTGCCTACCAGTCCACGGAGCTTACAGAGATGGATACAGCGGCCATTATCGCCCGCCATCCCGAGGTGGTGCTGGTGGATGAGCTGGCTCACACCAATGTTCCCGGAAGCCTCACCCGGAAGCGTTACGAGGATGTCATCCAGTTGCTGGAGAACGGGATCTCTGTCATTACCACGGTCAATGTACAGCATCTGGAGAGCCTGAACGATGCGGTGGAGCAGTTAACCGGTGTGCGTGTGCGCGAGACGGTGCCGGATGCCATCCTGCGAATGGCGAGTGAGGTGGAGCTGATTGATGTGACTCCGCAGATGCTGCAGCAGCGGATGCGTGAAGGGAAGATCTACGCGCGGGAGAAAGTCAATCAAGCGCTGGAGTCTTTTTTCAAAATCGGCAATCTGATCGCCCTGCGTGAGCTGGCCCTGCGCGAGATTGCCGACGATGTGGATGAGCGGCTGGAGGCCTGGGAACGGGAGCCTGCCTTGCGCGGACCTTGGAACAGACGGGAGGTCATCTTCGTCAGTGTAGACACAGGACCGCAGGCGGAACGGCTGGTCCGCCGCGGCTTCCGCATTGCACACCGCCTGAAGGCGGAGTGGCATGTACACTACGTGCACTGTGCCCGTATGAAGACGGTGGAGGAGCAGAAGCGGCTGGATACGCTGAAGGCTCTGACCGAGCGGCTGGGCGGGGTAATGGACATTACGGAGGCGGGAAGCCGTAAGCATCTCTATAAGCATCTGCTCCAGCGGATGAATGACATGCAGACTACGCAGGTTATCATCGGCCAATCCCGCAGACACTTCCTGCGCAGCCTGTTCTCGGTGAGCTTCGTTCAATATCTCCTGCGGCATGCCCGGCATATGGATATGCTGATCGTGGCCGTTCATACGCAGATGATGGAATGAACCTGTCTGCATACAGCCCTGCGGCACTGTGCGGGTAATGTACAATTTACACGGGTTTGTTCAGTAATTGACATCCTCGGCGTCATTGGCAATTGCGCGATTGAGTCCCCGCTGCTAACCTAATGAACAGATGTTCATTTAACAAGTAGAAACGGCTTTGCCGTCCTTTTAAAGGACGGTACCGTTTCAGCGAAATAGAAGGATAAATTATCGTGTACAACAGATAAATCCTTATATTTGAACAACTGTTTGAAGCGGAGAGGGGATACGAGATGCGTATATTAGTGATGGGTGCAGGGGTAATAGGCAGTTATTTGGCACATGTGCTGGTACGGGGCGGGAATGAGGTCACCATACTGGCCAGAACGAAGCGGGCGGGCCAATTGCAGAAGGACGGACTGGTCCTTCGGCATTATTTTCAGCGCAAAACGACTGTGGATCAGGTGAAGGTGATATCCGAGCTGCGGAGGGACGATGTCTATGATCTGATCTTCGTAGTGATGAAATACAATGACTTCCCGGCCGTGCTGCCAGCACTGGCGGACAACGACAGTAAGAATATTGTGCTTGTCGGCAATAACGGAGATACCCGCGGGATGCAGCAGTTCTTCAACGAGAATAGCCGGATTCCGCAGAATATTGCGTTTGGCTTCCAGATTAACGGGGGGACCCGTGAGGAAGACGGGCGTGTTATCGTTGTAAGCGCTGGCGGCAAGATGGTGCTGGGCAGTCTGGAGGGTGACATTCCGTTCAAGACGGAGCTTGCGGAGGCCTTCCATCAGACGAAGTATAAGCTGGATTATTCGCAGGATATTAACGCCTGGCTTCTGAGTCACATAGTTTCAATTATCCCGGTGATGTCGGTCATTTATCTTTATGATTTTGATTTGGCAAAAGCAAGCAAAGACTCCGCCCGCTGGAAACAGGCGGTTGCCTTAATGGATGAAGGGTTCAGCGTGCTCTCTGCGCTGGGCTTACCCGTTAATCCCGCCTCCCTGGTTAACGGGGCGAAGAAGCAACCGGCACTGCTCGCCCAAGGGTTGAGATTGTTACAAAAGCTGCCCTTCATGAAGCTGATCGATGGCTCATTCAGCGAGATTGCAGCGCTCTATCAAGCCTTCGAACCTCTGATGCTTCAAGCCCGTCTGTCCACACCGGCGTGGGATGACTTCAAGCAGCAGACGATGAGGAAATATGCGCTGGAGCAGGCCTAGGATGAACGGATGAACGGAGAACAAATCGACTCCTCCAACGAACAGCTCAGGAAGCTCCGCTTAGGCGGAGTTTGCTGGGCTGTTTTTGCTCTTGCGAGTAGGTGAAGGCACAATGGATGCGGAAAACCGAATACATTGCGCTCGTGAGAGGGCAGATGGCCAGATGTAATCGGAAAACCGATTAAATTGCGCTCGTGAGAGGACAGATGACTGGATATAATCGGAAAACCGATTACATTGCGCTGGTTAGAGGGCGGATGGCCAAATGTAATCGGAAAACCGATTACAATGTGCTCGCGAGAGGACAGATGACTGGATGTAATCGAAAAACTGATTACATTGCGCTGGTGAGAGGACAGATGGGTAAGGCTGTTTTTGCCCAGGAGCCCATTCACTTTCAGCATAAAAAAATCATTAACACCATATACATAATGTTCCAATTAACTTATGAAGTCTTGTGATTTAACCCTCAGTTGACAGAATTCTCCCATCTTCTTTAAGTGGGGGATGAATGGAAACGGTCTAATCTACATGGATTCTAACCGTCTAAGATGCTATAATAAAAGTATTCAGTCGTATCTTGGAAAGGTCAGTGAATCAATGAAATTAGACTCGAATAACCATTCAGTGTTCTCCCTTCACTTCCACCTTATTCTAGTCATCAAGTATCGTAGGAAAGTAATTACAGATCCAATATCCGAACGTCTGAAAGAGATATTTGCATACATTCAGCCTACTTACAATGTGACTTTGCAGGAATGGAATCATGACAGGGATCACGTTCATGTCCTAATGAAAACGCATCCTAATACCGACATTTCTAAATTTCTCAACGCTTATAAGAGTGCATCATCTAGGCTGATCAAGAAGGAGTTTCCTACCCTCCGAAAATCACTTTGGAAAGAGGCTTTTTGGTCACGCTCCTATTGCTTGCTTACAACGGGTGAAGCGCCAATAGACGTCATACAAAAATACATCGAAAACCAAGGTGTGAAAGGGTGATCGCCATTGCTGAAAGCCTACAAATACCGTATCTATCCAAGCCATGGGCAACAACACTACTTCGCTAAAGTGTTCGGATGCGTTCGCTTCATCTACAACAGAATGCTTGCAGATAAAATTGAACATTACAAGCAAACGAAAACGATGCTGAGGAATACACCCGCACAATACAAAAAGGAATTCGACTGGCTGAAAGAAGTCGATAGCCTTGCCTTAGCGAATACACAACTGAACTTAGACAAGGCTTATAAGAATTTTTTACGGGATAAGAAAACGGGATTTCCTAAATTCAAGAGCAAGAAGACGAATAATCATAGCTTCACAACGAATAACCAAAATGGAACAGTGGCTATAGAAGATGGATATCTCAAGATTCCAAAGCTAAAAACTGGCATCAAAATCAAGCTGCACCGACCATTCGTGGGGCTGATCAAATCATGCACGATTTCAAAAACACCAACGGGAAAGTATTATGCTTCCGTATTGGTTGAAACGGATATCGTCCAGTTGCCCAACATGCATACGAAGATTGGCGTTGATCTTGGGCTGAAAGACTTTGCTATTACTTCAAATGGCGAAATCATATCCAATCCTAAATACTTGCGTACGTCTGAAAAGCGATTAGCGAAGCTGCAAAAGGATGTATCGCGGAAGAAGAAGGGGAGCCATAACCGTCATAAGGCTAGGCTGAAAGTTGCCAAGCACCATGAAAAAATAGCGAATCAGCGTAAAGACTTCTTGCATAAAACGTCTGCCAAAATGATAAACGAAAACCAAGTCATCGTGATGGAAGACTTACGTGTAAAGAATATGATGCAGAATCACAAACTTGCAAAAGCGATTAGCGAGGTAGCTTGGAGTATGTTCCGTTCCATGCTTGAATATAAGGCTCAATGGTATGGCAGAGAACTGATTATTGCCCCTAAGCACTATGCAAGCAGTCAGCTTTGCTCCTGTTGCGGTTATAAGAACGCAGAGGTGAAGAATCTCGCCTTGCGAGAGTGGACTTGTCCAGAATGTAACGTGCATCATAATCGCGATGTAAACGCTGCTCAAAACCTACTGAAACTAGCCATGTGATATTGCAATGATTGGGCTAGGGACTAGCCTTTGAGCTTGGGTAAACTTGGAGCAGTAGCTTCATTGACCAAGAAGCCGCCACCTCTTAGGTGGATGGTAGTTCACCGTGCTAAAGAGATATGCTTATTACCATGTGGATACAAATACAACCGAAGGAGTGGACCAACTATGACTATCATCGATACTATTCAAACGCGAAGAACGATTAAGGCCTTCAGGCCAGACCCGATTAACGAGGAGGAGCTGAATACTTGGCTGGAGGCTGCCAGCTATGCTCCGAACCACCGTATGAATGAGCCGTGGGAGCTGCTGTTCATTGGGCCGAAGACTCGTGCAGCGCTGAACCATAAGACTGATTTTGGCGGCGCTCCAATGCTGATTGGAGTCTTATCCAAGTCTGCCGCTACGTCAGTGGAGCGTGAAGAGAATATCATGGCCGTATCCTGCTATATCCAGAATTTCATGCTGGCCGCCCATGAGGCGGGAGCAGGTGTGTTCTGGTCCTCACTCGGCGGTACGGCCAAGGGCCGTGAGGTGCTGGCCGTTCCTGAAGAACAGGATGTTATTGGGGTGCTTGCCGTAGGTTATCCTTCGGAAGTGCCTGCTGCCAAGCAGAGAATACCAATGACTGACAAAATCACATATTTGCCCTAAATGGAAGAACGGATGCAACGACTGATGAGATGAAGGTGAACTGAATGTGGAAGCTCAGGGGCTTCATGAAGCCGTACGCCCTCTGGAGCGTGCTTGCCCCGCTGTTAATGGTAGTTGAAGTAGTGATGGACCTGCTGCAGCCTGCACTTATGGCCAGCATTGTGGATAAAGGCCTGATGAAGAATGATTTATCGCATATCCTATCAACAGGCGGAATAATGATTGGGATCGCTGTCATCGGGATGACCGGCGGTGTAGGCTGTGCGATATGTGCAAGTATTGCCTCACAGAATTTCGGCAATGATCTGCGTCTCAAGCTGTTTGAGCATATCCAGACCTTCTCGAACCGCAATCTGGACCGGATGAAGACCGGCTCGCTGATCACCCGGCTGACGAACGATGTGGTGCAGCTCCAGACCTTCGTGCAGATGATTCTGCGGAGCTTCGTGCGGTCACCGCTGCTGCTGATCGGCAGTCTGGTCATGGCGGTCCGGATCAGCCCGTCCCTGGCGATGATCCTACTGGCTGCGGTGCCGCTGCTGTTCATCCTGCTGTTTGTGCTGATCCGGCTTTCTTTTCCGTTATTTGCCCGGATGCAGGAGAAGCTGGATGGGGTGAGCAATGTGCTGCAGGAGAATCTCACCGGCATTCGTGTAATCAAAGCCTTCGTCCGTGGAGACCATGAGCAGAAGCGCTTCGATACCGCCAATAAAGGCTATACCGATACCGGAATCCGGGCGATCCGCCTGATGGCGCTGAATATGCCGCTTATGATGCTTATTCTGAATGCCAGCATTATAGCCGTGCTCTGGTTCGGGGGCCTACAGAACTGGAACGGGGCACTGCCCGTCGGTGAACTAATTGCCTTCATTAATTATGTTACTCAATTGCTCATGTCGATGATGATGATGAGCACGATGCTTGCCTTCGTATCACGGGCCAAGGTGTCGGGAGACCGCGTGAATGAAGTGTTCGCCGCCACAAGTGAAATTACCGAAGCGCCTGCGGCGGATCAAGCAGCCATTACGCTCGGACGGATTGAATTCAGCAAGGTCTCCTTCGCCTATAACCGCGGGGATGAGAATCTTGTGCTGGAGGATATCAGCTTTGCAGCCAGTCCCGGAGAGACGATCGCTATTCTGGGGGCTACCGGAGCAGGAAAGTCTACCCTGGTTAGTCTGATTCCCAGATTCTACGAGGTCTTGTCCGGTGCGGTTATGATCGACGGAACAGACATCCGTGAGATTGGCATAGAGCATCTGCGGAGCCGGATCGGGTTCGTAATGCAGCAGTCCCTGCTGTTCAGCGGCAGTATCAGGGATAATATCCGTTACGGACGGCCGGAAGCAACAGATGAAGAAGTGGAGCAGGCGGCTGTGGCCGCAGAAGCACATGGGTTCATCACAGCTATGCCGCAAGGCTACGACACGCTGCTCGGGCAGCGCGGGGTGAACCTGTCAGGCGGGCAAAAGCAGCGTCTGTCCATTGCACGCGCGCTGCTGATCAAACCGTCTATTCTGATCCTGGATGACAGCACCAGCGCTCTGGATGCGGTTACCGAAGCAAGCATCCGCCTGCTGCTGAAGACGGAGCTTCAGAATTGCACTGTCGTTATGATTGCCCAGCGGGTGTCTTCTATTATAGATGCCGACCGGATCTTGATTCTGGAGAACGGGCGGATCGCTGCGCAGGGTACACATAGCGAGCTGATGGCAGGCAGCGAGATCTACCGGGACATCCGCCATTCCCAGCTGAAGGAAGAGGAGGAGCCCTATGTCCAGTCAACGTAAAAGAGAGCAGGCTCCCGTCGGACCTGGAGCGTTAGGCGGCGGGCCTCCGGGCCGTGCTGGCGTTACACCCAAGGTACGCCCGAAGAACAGTAAGGCAACGGTCATCCGCATCTGGTCCTATCTGAACCGTCAGCGGACAGGGCTGATTATGGTCTATGTATTCACGATTCTGAATGCTGTGCTTGCCCTGATCGGTCCCTACCTGCTGGGAAAAGCCATTGATACCGCGATCCTCCCGCAGGATTACAGTCTGCTCGTCCGGTTCTGTCTCCTGCTGGGCGGCATTTATCTGCTGGGGAGCGCCGTCTCTTGGGTGCAGGCTTATGTAATGACCTCCGTCTCCCAACGCACGGTATATGAGCTGCGGCGTGATCTGTTCGCCAAATACCAGGAGCTGCCGGTCAGCTTCTTCGATACCCATGCTAACGGCGAGCTGATGAGCCGTGCAACCAATGACATCGACAACGTATCCAACTCGCTCAATCAGAGTGTAACCCAGCTGCTGAACAGTCTGATTACACTTAGCGGCTCTCTGGTCATTATGCTGATGCTGAATGTGCCGTTGACGGGAGTTGCAATGGTAACCATTCCGCTGGTCGTGCTGGCGAGCCGCCGGATTACCGGATTAAGCCGGATCTACTTCAAGGATCAGCAGCAGCATCTGGGTGAGCTGAACGGCTTCATTGAAGAAGCAGTCAGCGGCCAGAAGGTGATTAAGCAATACCGCAGAGAACAGGCGGAGGTTACCAGATTCCGCGGAATAAGCGGGGAACTTAACAAAGCGAGCATTAAGGCGCAGATTGTATCCGGCCTGGTAGGCCCGGTAATGAACCTGATTAACAATCTGAACTTTGCACTGATTGCCGGAATTGGCGGCTGGATGGCTTATCGTGAGCTGCTTACCGTGGGGGTCATCGTCAGTATGCTGAATTATGCCAAGCAGTTCGGCCGGCCCCTCTCCGACCTTGCGAACCAGTATAACCTGATCCAATCGGCAATTGCCGGAGCGGAGCGCGTATTCGAAGTGATGGATATGCCCTCCGAGTACAGCGGGGAGCAGCCTCAGGAGCTGGAGCGGATACGCGGGGAAGTTATGTTCCGGGATGTAGTGTTCAGCTATAAGCCGACCGATCCTATTCTGAACGGTGTAAGCTTCACCGCACAGCCGGGTGAGACTATCGCCTTGGTCGGGCCGACCGGAGCGGGGAAGACGACCATTGTCAACCTGCTGACGCGCTTCTATGAAGTGAGCGGCGGTGAGGTGCTGATCGACGGCAGAGATATCAGGGAGTTCAATAAAAACGGGCTGCGCCGCCAGCTCGGAATGGTGCTGCAGGACGCCCATGTCTTCTCGGGAACCATTCGCGAGAATATCCGCTTCGGCCGCCTGGAGGCCACGGACCGTGAAGTGGAAGAGGCGGCCAATCTGGCCAACGTCAGCGGCTTCATTGCGCGTATGCCTCAGGGGTACGATACGCTGCTGGGTACAGAAGGGACCACCTTGAGCCACGGCCAGCGCCAGCTGTTGACCATTGCCCGCGCCATCCTGGCTGATCCGGCCATCCTCATTCTGGATGAGGCAACGAGCAGCGTGGATACCCGGACAGAGATGCATATCCAGCAGGCCATGCGGACACTGATGAAGGGCCGCACCAGCTTCGTGATTGCCCACCGGCTCAGCACCATTCAAGATGCTGACCGGATTCTGGTCATCCAGGGCGGCCAGATCGCTGAGCAAGGAAGCCACAGCCAGCTCCTAGCGCTGCAAGGGATATATTCCGAGCTGTATAACAGCCAATTCAAGCAAGCCTTTGAAGCCGGGTAAGCAAGGCGCGCCGATAAGGTACGATGATTAAATAGCAGACAGCGATCCTCCGTTTAGTAGAGAATCGCTGTTTTGCGTTTTGGATTCAGCCGATATTAAATTTGTGACCGGTCACGCTTTCGTTTTCTTCCTATGGTCATATTGGTCACAAAGTGCAACAATGCGCATAATCCAGCACCACGCTGGGGAATTCCTGCACTAATTACAACAATGTGTGTTCCTTAAGGGTTAAGTTGACGGAATTCCTGCACAGAATGCAACAATGTGTGTTCCTCAGCTGCATAACTCACCGAATTCCTGCAATAAATACAACAATGTGCATGATCTGAACTCAAACGGACGAAGTTCCTGCAAAAAGTACAACATTTATCCAGCGCGGTGTTCAGTGAGGTGTTTAATGAGGCGTTTAATGAGGCGTTCAGTGAGTTGTTTAGTGGAGCGTTTGCTGAGATACTTTACCTTTCAAATTTGTGTTCTGTGGGACCACTTTCTTTTTCAGTGTGTTTTAAGGTTCACTCACACCCTACTCTTAAACAGCGAAGCGGGCGGAATGACCCGTGTAAAAGCGTAGCGTTCGCCTTGGTCTCCGGATTTTCACCGCTAAGGGGAATCAAAAAAATCTGGAGACCACAGCGATTGTAACAACGTTCCGTTTGCGCAGCGTCCATCCGTGCTGAGACGTATATCATACTTGAAACCAAGGGCCTTCCTGAGTAACTCAAATATGCTTTTCAAAACACACTTCGCACCCATTTATCTGCTAATTTCACCCCAGGACACATAAAGGACATAACACTCGACTATGCTGAGAGGTATAAACGGGTTGAAAGCAGGGAGTACATTGAAGAAAAAGTTACTGCTTGTCGAAGACGAGCTGCGTATCCGTGAGCTGGTGTCGGATTACTTCATACAGGACGGCTGGGAGGTGCGCGAAGCCGATAATGGGCAGGACGCGCTCCTATGGTTCGATTCGCTGGTGCCGGATCTGCTGATTCTGGATATTATGATGCCCAAAATGGACGGATTTCAGGTATGCAAGGAAATCCGCAAGAAATCAGCGACCCCGATTATCTTGCTGACCGCCAAATCCGCCGATGATGACAAAATTCACGGCTTCGACCTGGGAGCCGATGATTATGTGACCAAACCCTTCAGTCCCAAGGTGCTGGTGGCCCGGGCTGCGGCGCTGATGAAACGGGTCGAAGGCGCACATCAGCCTGAATCCGGTGTAGTGAGATTCGGCTCGGCCATTTTCAATACTATGGCGCACCGTCTAGAGGTGGAGGGTGCCGATGTCGAGCTGACCCCGAAGGAATATGATCTTCTGTGGCTGCTGATCCGCAACAAGGGCCATGTGGTCTCTCGGGATACTATCCTCAGCCGGGTCTGGGGAATTGAATTCGAGGGGGACTCCCGGGTTGTGGACAGTCACATCAAGAAACTGCGCAGCAAGCTGGGGTATGAATCCCGTCATATCCGCACGGTCATTGGAACCGGCTACAGATTCGAGGACGAAGAATGAAGAGATGGGGAATTACCTTCAAGCTGTTCGTGATGACCGTGATCTTCTTCGTCTGCTTCTACGGGATGGTAATCCTCAGCCAGTTCCTGCTGTTCGACCGCTTCTACCAGATACAGAAGGAGTCCCGTGTGGAGAAGCATCTGAAGAGCTTCGGGACAAGCTAC
The DNA here is from genome assembly GCF_038593195.1 of Paenibacillus sp. FSL H7-0350. Classification (NCBI taxonomy): domain Bacteria; kingdom Bacillati; phylum Bacillota; class Bacilli; order Caryophanales; family Paenibacillaceae; genus Paenibacillus; species Paenibacillus sp. FSL H7-0350. Next base: position 645,269 of record NZ_CP151972.1, read on the forward strand.
ACCAAAGAAGCCTGGGGCAGAACCCGCACTTCCCGCGAGCTGGTCCGGTTCATGCTGCGCAACAAGACACAGATGGTCATTATGAAGCTTGACGGCCGGATGAAGTCGGAAGATCCGTTCCGCATGAAGCTGATCGATGAGAAGGGCCAGACTCAGGTGATTCCCATGTCCCTGTTCATGAATCAGTTCGGCGACATGCTGAGATCGGCCCATCTGAAGGAGAATGACCGGGTGACTATACAGGGAGAGCATGTCGTCAGCGCAAGCGAGCTCGGGCATCTGTTCTATCCGGTTAATATTACTAAACAAGGGGGAACGCCGGTAGGCGAGGAGGCGGATTCGGACAATACCAGCATTACCGGAACCATTACGGAGCTGGTCCTGCCGGATCTGAAAATATGGAACCCGCGCCAGGGCATCCTTTTCGAGGCCATAGAGGACTGGTTCCCGTTAAATCCGGGTCAGTTGGAGAGCCTGAGTAATCTGAACATGGTCAAGGAAGAGTGGACGGCTCCCTGGAGCGGTATCCGCAATTCCATAATGATTCTGCCCGTGAAGCAGGCCAGCGGGGAGATTGAGCTGTTGTTCTCGGTGACCTCGCTGCAGGATGTTAAGGATTCCAATGAAGCGCTGCGCTGGTTCTTTTTATACCTGGGACTTGGCGGGTTCGTGCTGATTCTGGTCCTGTCGCTGTTCTATTCCAAGATGGTGACCCGGCCCTTAATCAAGCTTAATAATACGGCCAAACGGATGGTAGCGCTCGATTTCACCGGTCATAACTCCATTCGCCAGAAGGATGAGCTGGGTAACCTGTCCAAAAGCATGTTCACCTTGTCCCAAAGTCTGGACACTGCACTGGGCGAGCTTCGGGAGACGAATCAGCAGCTGGTGGAGGAGATGGAGCAGAAGAAGAAGCTGGAGCAGATGCAGCAGGACTTTTTTGCCAGTGCTTCTCATGAGCTGAAGACGCCTCTTAGCATTATCAAGGGCTTCGCCGAGGGGTTGGAGGACGGGGTGAGCGCCGGCAAGCAGGATCATTACATCAAGGTCATTATCGAAGAGGCCGACAAGATGGAGTTCCTGGTAAAAGATATGCTGGACCTTGCCCGGCTGGAGTCCGGCACGATCAAGCTGCGCAAAAGCTCCTTCATGCTAAGCGAAATGACGGAGAAGGTGACCGATAAACTGGTGCATTCTCTTCAAAGTAAGCAGCTGGATGTGGTCATTATTCCGGCGAATGAATTGCCCGTGTATGCGGATGCTACATGGATTGAACAGGTGCTTAGCAATCTGCTGACCAACGCAATCCGTCATGCCGAAGAGGGCAGTACCATAACCGTTAGACTGGAGAGTCAGCCCAAGAAGCTTCTGTTCACCATACACAATAAAGGGGAGCGAATCCCCGAGGATCAACTGGCGCATATCTGGGAGCGGTTCTACCGGATCGAGGCTTCACGCAGCCGTCTGACGGGCGGGACCGGACTCGGATTATCCATTGCGAAGCAAATTTTAGATATGCATGGCTGCCGGTATGCAGTGATGAACACCACGGACGGCGTCTGTTTTAGTGTAACCTTTGGAGGCTGAGCCGCCCTAATACTAACTTGTCAGGAAAGGAGTGAACAGCATGAAATGGAGCTGGCTGCCTTCAATGTGCACACTGGGAAACCTGGGCTTCGGATCAATTTCCCTGCTATTCACGATTCAAGAACGTTATGATCTTGCTTTATTAATGATACTGCTGGCTGCGATATGCGATGTTATGGACGGATTGCTTGCCCGGATGCTGCATTGCACCAGTGATTTTGGTAAACAACTGGACTCTTTGGCGGATATTATTTCTTTTGGTATTGCTCCCGTCTTTCTTATTCTGTTATACCGGCTGGAGAACGTGCAGTGGGTCGGACCTGTGGCTGCGGTCGCATTCCTGATCTGCGGGGCGCTGCGGCTGGCCAGATTCAATATCTCGGCTCCTTCCAAGGGCTTCGTGGGCATGCCGATTACGGCAGCGGGATTGCTTCTGTCGATGACCACGCTTATAGGTGAACGACTGAAGCCGGAAATGCTCATTTTAATTATGGGACTGTTGTCTATACTGATGATAAGCAGGGTTCCGTTCCCTTCGTTCAAAAAATTCGTTAACAGGAAGTGATTGTTCATGCCATGGGTCATCGAGATGATCTCACAATACGGTTATATAGCTATATTCGCGCTGCTGGCGCTCGGGCTTGTCGGACTTCCCGTTCCCGATGAGCTGCTGACGCTGTTCGTTGGCTATCTATCCTCTACCATGGTGCTGGATTTCTCGCTTTCGGTTCTGGTCTGCTTCATAGGTTCGATTACAGGCATGCTGATCAGCTACACCATCGGTCTCAGAGTGGGGCAGCCTGTCGTGGACCGGTACGGGAAATGGGTAGGCCTGACGCCCAAAAGGTTTGCCTATGTCAAACGCTGGTTTTTCCGGTTCGGCAACTGGACGATCTTCATCGCTTATTTTGTTCCGGGCATCCGGCATGTGACCAGCTACATCTCGGGCATCAGTGCCATGTCCTTCCGAAAATATTTAGTGGTTACCCTGGCTGGTGCCTTTATCTGGTCACTCCTGTTTGTCTCGATTGGCTATCTGATCGGATCGAAGCTAACCTTTGTCTAATTAAGTAATAATCTTTTATAATCAAACAGGAACTTACAGCGGCTGAACGTTCTGTTATATACTGCAAGTAGTATTATTGCTATGAAGCTAGGAATTATAGCGATCTTAGGAGGTATGACTGTAATGCCCGAATTACAAGAGATCGAGATTGAAGAATATGTGCCGGCTAAGCATGCCGCTTCCATTGCCGAGATGTGGAACAAAAGCGCAGAGAGCTGGGGCGGAGACGGAGCGTACCGGACCGAGGAAAGCGTGCTGCGTGAACACGAGAACAGCCCGATGCTAAAGTTGTTCCTGGCGGTAAGCGGCTCAGAGGTCATCGGATATTGCAGCTTCTCCCACTATAAAGAGGATACCGGGGCGCTCTATATCGCTCTGCTCAACGTGAGACCGGATTACCATGGACGCAAGGTGGGCAAGGCGCTGGTAAGGCGTTCGATTGAAGAGACGATTAAGCTAGGCTGGCCGCGGCTGGATCTCTATACTTGGCCCGGTAATGTCAAGGCGGTGCCTACGTACAAGAAAAGCGGGTTCTTCTGGGAAAACCGGGATGATACCACTCACCTGATGAACTTCATTCCCTCTGTGCTTCAGACCGGAGCGGTGAAGTCTTATTTTGAGAAGATAGACTGGTATAACGACAGCGTCCGTGAAATCAAGGTGGAGCCTGACGGTCATGGGGAAAACGGCTTTGACTATTTTACATATGAATGGCTGAAGGATGGCCTGTCGCTGAAAATGGAATATGAGCGGACCGGCCGTGGCCTGCGCCTGATTGAGACGGAGGATTACCGGATACAGGTGACGATTCCTGCGCAGCATGAACTGCCGTTTGGAGCGGAATACCCTGTCATTTACGAAGCTGTTAATAAAAGCGGAAAGCCCCTGTCGCTCCAGATTAGCGGTAAAAGCAATGCGCAAATCCGCATGGACCTGGACGCTGCTCAGAATATCGAATCCGAGGCACGGATTGAAGGCCGTTTCTTCATCCATCCGGTGAAGGAGGAGCAGGATCTCTATCAGACCCACCCTGTGGTGGAGGCTGAACTGCTCATTAACGGCTTGCCTGCCGTATTCAAGCTGGGCATTAAGCCGAAATTCCCGGTCAAGGTCAAGCTCCAGGTACCTGACAGAACGCTTTTCGCAGGCGAAGAGGTCGAACTGGATGTAACAGTAGAGAATGAGTATAGCAAGGACACCGTGTTCAGCTTTGAGCTGCCGGAGGACGAGATTCTGTCGTTCAGTCAAAAGCGTTACACCGTAGAGGTTCCGGCAAAGAGCCGGAGAACCGTCACCGCAGCGGCCCAGCTGCTCGGGTACGGCATTTGGCACCATACGGTGAGCATCCGCAGTGTAGAAGAAGGAGCCGATTCAGCTATACTGGAACAGGAGCTGAGCCTGGTCTTCTCCGGAGCAGAGACGGCCTTCGGCGGTCCGACCGACAAGGACTGGATCATCAGCAATGGCCGCTATTCGGCCGTACTCAACAAAACAAATCATTGGCTTACTTTTTTCCAGAACCGTAAATATCTGATGAACCTGCCTTATCCTAAGCTTGGATTACCTTATACGAATGAATTCAACAAATTCTCGGCGCTGGATGTGAAGATCTTCAGAGATCAAGAGGCCATCGTGCTCGAAGCCACTTATGAGGCCGGCATCCGGGAAGGCTTGCTGCTGACGATGGTTGTGAAGCTGTTCAGCAACGGGATGGTCTCCCGTTATTTCAGAATCGACAACCCGCAGGCTACTGGTCAGGAGGAAGAGCTGTTCCTGAAGGACTGCTTCCGCTTCAACCTGCATGGCGGCGTCATCCCTTACCGCGGCAAATATATAGATCTGAGTGCAGGGCCTGAAGCCTCCGGCATGGATTACTGGGAAGCGCAGGAATTCACGGAGAACTGGATGTTCGCTGCGGATGAAGGCTTCTCCAGAGGGATTAGCTGGCCGGCAGAGCTTAAGCTGATCCAGGAGTCGTGGATGCATGCTGTGGAGCATTCCCTGGGACGAATTCCCGCTGGCGGGCATAAGGAGACGCCGCCGCTGAGGATCGCTCTGGGCACCTGGGACCATTGGCAGGATTTCCGTGCCTATGCGCTGCAAAGCGGTAACAGCAATGCTGAGGAACTGACCACTACAGAGCAGTTGGAGTTGAGTCTGAATAACGGAAATCCGTTCATAAGCGGAGAGGCTAAGCTTCTCCTTCAGGAGCAGAAGAAGAGCTATCTGGCGGGTGAGATTCGGGTCTCTTCCGAAGCAGGCAGTGTGGAGGAAGCCCGGCTAACGGTGCAAGAGGAAGAGAAGTTCAGAGAAGCAGCTCTGCCGCTGACAGTATCATCGGGCGCTGCCCCGGATGTGCTGACCCTGCATCTGGATATGGACAGTTATGTTCAGGATCAATCCTTCTTGGTCTTGCCTGTCGCGGATGAACGTGTCCGGCAGGAGAGACTCACAGCAGAAGGCGCACAGGTACTGGCTGTGGACAACGGCATTCTGCGGATACAGGCTAGCCCTGACTTCGCGCCGGGATTGTTCTCGCTTGCCTATCAGGGCGAGGAATGGCTGGAATCTTCTTTTCCGCAGCCGGTTGCGAAGTCCTGGTGGAATCCTTGGGTGGGCGGTATCGTAACCAGTGTAGGCGACATTGCCTTGCGCAGCTTCATGGAGGAGCCGTTAACGGCTGATTTCGCCGAATTGACCGATAATAAGGGGAACCGTTGGTCGGGGATACGGATGAGTGTAACCATTCAGAAGAATGATAAATATAAAGGACTCGTACTGCATCAGTATTTCATGCTGCTGCCGGGCGTTCCAGTTCTTGTCTCTACGGTACATGTGGAGCAGAATACAGGCGGGCCGCTATGCCCACTTACGCTTGAGACTTCAACCTTCTATACTGCCGCTTCCGACATGAAGGATGGAAGAGCGTATCTTAAGAACAGCAGAGGTCAAGAGCTTACCTACAAATCAGGCCGTGGACAGGCAGAGGATGCGAGCCATAACGGGATTCTGCAAGCGGGTTCCATGGAACGCCAGCAGCGTCTGTCATTAGTTACATCATTTAAGCATCCGTCACCTTCCCTGTTAGTCAATTCCGTCGCTTTGGCGTCTTATGCGGAGGAGTACCTGCATCTGCAGGATGGCAAGGAGCAGTTCACCAAGCCGCAATTCTATCTGATCTCGGATCTCCAGGTACCTGAGCAGGCCTATGGCGATCTGCTGTCGATCCGGTTCAAGAAGTGAGTTAGAGAAAGGAAGCTTCTATGAAAATCATTGACGCACATGTGCATTATTCCAATATTGCAGCCTTCCACGAAACGGCGCAGACCTTGGCGCATATCGATTATACCGGCAAGGGACTCCTGGAGGAGTTCCGCCGCAGCGGTGTCATTGCCGGAGTCGGCATGGGAGTGACCGAGACGGTTGCCGGAGCTTTTCCCGATTCCGCTGCGCTCAATCCTATGCTGCTTGACTTGAGCGAGACGCTGCCGGACAATCTCTTCACCTGCGTGGGTATTAACCCGCTTACCCTTCATCTGGAGGGGCAGCTAGAAGCCCTGGAGCAATCGCTGCAACGCTCCGATGTCGTTGGCATTAAGCTGTATGCCGGGTACTACCACTTCAATGTGGGGGATGAGATTTATGATCCGGTCTACAAGCTGGCTGCCGCTTACAGCCTACCTGTGGTCATTCATGGCGGACTGACATACGCGGATCAGGGGCTGCTGAAGTATTCGCACCCGCTGTCCATGGAGGAGACCTTCCTGAAGCACCGGGAGATAACCTTCATGCTCTGCCACCTGGGCGATCCCTGGGTCATGGACACGGCAGCCCTGCTGGAGAAGAACCCTAACCTCTACACGGATCTGTCTGGCTGGATTGTCGGCGATCAGGCCAAGGTGGACCGGCTGCTGACTGAGCAGACCTATACCGATCATTTCCGCCGGGCGCTGGTGTTCGCCGAGAAATACGACCGTCTGGTCTTCGGCACCGACTGGCCGCTGGTCCCGCTCGACGCTTATATTACCTTCGTGAAGCACCTGGTACCGGAAGCCTATCATGAGGATGTATTTTATAACAACGCACTCCGCGTGTTCCCTAAGCTTGCGGAGCGGATCAGAGAACTGAATTTGTAAGGCTTGTAAGCTTCCCCCGGAATGGTGTTCCGGGGGTTTTTGGTTTGTTGCGCGGGGCAGCGGGGCAGGCTACTACTTCTGACGAATGACCTGTGGTAAGCTGAGTGTAGTGCTGCAACAGTTTTACAAGTGTTAGAATGAACTTTAGGGTGTTAAAGTCTGAGTATGAACATCGAGCTGATATTGGGCTGATACTGGGTTGATCCTGCACCCTTTACCGTCTTCTACTCTTAAATTCAACTAGCTGATTGTATTTCCTGCAATAGAAAAGGCATAGCTGACCGTATAATGAGAGTCTATTGTATTTCATACAGTGGAATGTTCTGTTTGGGTTGAAAAATAGCCTTTTTTCAACAATCAATTGTACGGAATACACTAGATGCTATTTCGAAGCCTTTTTTACAGCATTCTGTTGTATAAAATGCAGTTGCTATCGTTCCAGCGCCTTCAGCATCCGAATGAATGCTGCGGGAATGCGACGCTGGCTCGTAAAGGTCCGGTAATGGTTCAATTACAGAGGGAGGGGTATTATGCCATACATACAGGTACATGATCTTGAAATGTTCTATGAACAGATGGGCACCGGAGAACCGGTGATCTTCCTGCACAGTCATTATTCCCGCAGCATGCTGGCCTTCAGCAGCCAGGTTCTGGACTTCCAGAACCAATACAGATGTTACTTCCCGGATCTGAGAGGGCATGGCAGGACCCGCTGCCGGGATCTGGACTGGTCTACTCCGCGAATAGCTGAGGATGTCGCCGGATTCATGGATCGAATGAACATTGAACGAGCACACCTTATTGGATATAGTATGGGAGCGGGCGTAGGGCTGTACCTGGCGGTGTACCATCCGGGACGGGTCGCTTCGCTGACTACGATTGGAACCAGCGGATTCTGTGAACCGGCTGGAGCGGGGGAGTACGAGCCTGAACAGCTGCTCGCGAATCAGCAGCAAGCCTTCATTGATCAGATGATCGAGAGGCATCAGGAGTCCCATCAGGGGAATTGGCAACACTATCTGCGGCAAACGGTGCAGGACTGGATCAGGTACCCGGATCTCACGGAGGAGCAGTTAAGCAGTATAAGTTGCCCGGCACTGCTCATTACCGGTGAGCATGACCCGTTCGCAGGCCAGGACAGAACGGCGAAGCTCGCTTCCCTCCTTACGGATGCAAGGACGCTAATCGTTCAGGGAGCGGGTCACCGCCCGCATATGCTAAGGGAACAGCCCATCCTGGTGAACGATACGATTCTTGAATTCCTTGCACAGAAGCGTATCCACTAACACAAGGGGAAATCCACATCCAGAAAGGACATACAGATGAAGAAAGTCATCGTGATCGGAGCAGGTATTCTCGGAGCCTCGGCAGCCTACCAGCTGACAGGGATGGGGGCAGAGGTGCTGATTGTAGACCGTCAAGACAATGGACAAGCTACGGATGCAGCGGCAGGCATTATCTGTCCCTGGCTGTCGCAGCGGCGCAATCAGGCGTGGTACCGGCTTGCCAAGGCGGGGGCGCGGTTCTATCCTGAGCTGATTAGCCAGCTTATGGAAGGCGGCGAAGCGCATACCGGTTATGCCCGGGTAGGAGCGCTTAGTATACATACGGATGAGAGTAAGCTCGACAAAATAGAAGAGCGGGCACGGATGCGGCTGGCAGATGCCCCGGAGATCGGAGTCATTACGCGGCTTAGCGCACAGGAGACCCGTGAACGGTTCCCGCTGCTGGCGGAAGGATACGCCTCGGTTCATATCAGCGGGGCTGCCCGAGTGGATGGCCGCGCCTTGCGGGACGCTCTGCTTCATTCTGCACAGCAGCAAGGTGCGGTCATGGTTACCGGTGACGCTGCGCTTGCCTTTGAACCGGGCCGGGTAACCGGAGTCAACGCAGGGGGGCACTTTTATCCGGCGGATGAAGTGATTATCTGTGCAGGCGCATGGGCGAACCCGCTGCTCCGGCCGCTGGGCATTGACTTTATGGTAAGCTACCAGAAGGGGCAAATCATGCATTTGCAGGTATCTGACCACAAGGATACGGAAGTCTGGCCGGTGGTGATCCCGCCAAGCGATCAATATCTGCTCGCTTTTGCCCGCCAGCAGATGGTTATCGGAGCTACTCATGAGAATGACGTAGAAGGATATAATACCAGAGTGACCGCCGGCGGGATGCAGGAGATTCTGACTAAGGGGCTGGAAGTTGCGCCTGGACTTGCGGATGGTACCTATAATGAAGTGAGGGTCGGCTTCCGGCCGTTCACTCCCGGATTCCTGCCGGTCATAGGGGCTGTCCCCGGATGGAGCGGGGTCCTCGCGGCCAATGGTCTGGGAGCTTCCGGACTTACGATGGGGCCGTATATCGGTTATCAGCTGGCGAAGCTGGCACTCGGCAGAGAGCCTGATCTGGAGCTGGACGATTATACTCTCCAGCGAGCTATAACGGGCGGATGATTACGAATACATTTCCTTCATTGGAACATTATGATTCAATTCGGCTGACCGGATGAATTTTTGTTTGACAGAAGTGAAGGTCTGATCCATAATACAATCCATACTAAACATATATGATTTATAGGAAGGGTGGATCACACGTGATAAATTTAAAAGCTTCTATGAGAAAAACAGCAGGGCTGGGCACACTTGCGGTATTGTTCGTATCGCTGCTTGCCGGCTGCTCCGGGTCTGCTAATCCTGCGGATTCCAGTAATGGAACTAAGGCCAGTACGGCTCCAGCGGCAACGGAAAGTGCAAGCACAGCAGAGCCTGCAACTGGAGGCACCTTCGTGTATGGCCGCCCGGCTTCCGTAACCTCATTTGATCTGCATAACCAGATTACATCGAATAACGCATTTGCGATTGATAAAGTGTTTGAGTCGCTGGTTGCTTTTGACAGCAAAGGTGAGATTACGGATCAGCTCGCAGCCTCGCATACGATTAGCGAAGACGGCTTAACGTATACATTCGTACTCCGTGACGGTTTGAAGTTCTCGAACGGTACGCCGGTAACCGCAGAGGATGCGGTATTCTCTCTCCAGCGGCATCTGAAGGTTGGCGGTCCCCTGGCCATCTCGGCCAAGGTGGATACGGTGAAGGCACAGGATGAGAAGACACTCGTAATCACGTTAAAAGAACCCTACACCCCGTTCATCTCGGAGCTGTCGAACTTCTCGAACGGGATACTCCCGAATAACTTCGGCGGCGTAACCGAAGAGGAATTCTTCAAGAAGCCGGTAGGCACCGGGCCGTTCGTGATCGAGACATGGGACCCGGCAGGTGATGTTACCTTCACCAAGAATACTAACTACTGGAAGGAAGGCCAGCCTTATATCGACAAGCTTGTCTATAAGCTGATCCAGGACGACAGCCAGGCGATCAACCAGCTTAAAGCTGGAGCGGTGAATGCAGTTGAAGCCCTGTCATTACAGAATGCGGGTGAAATCAAGGACGGTGCAGACACTACAGTAGTGACGAACGGCAGCTGGGTGACAGAACAGCTATTCTTCAACACACTGGATAAGCACTTCTCCGATGTACATGTCCGCCGGGCACTGGCCCTGGCGCTTGACCGTGACGGACTCACCAAGGCCCTGACCTTCGGCTATGCGCAGACGGCGACTTCCCTGTTGCCGACAACGATTCCTTACAATGCCAATGATAAGATCAAGGCGCTGAGCTTCGATCCGTCGGCTGCCAAGGCAGAGCTGGCCAAATCGGCCTTCCCAGACGGCTTCTCCACCAAGCTGCTGGTTGCTTCCGGCAACAGTACCCGGGCCCAGGAAGCCCAGATTATCCAGGCTGCCGGCCAGGCGATCGGGATCAAGATTGAGATTGAATCAGTGGAGCTGGCTACCTTCCGCGAACGCTTCTTCGCTTATGATTTCGCGGCGATGCTGAACAGCGGTCAGGCGGATTCCCCGGAAGCGAACTCGATTCTGGCGTTCCAGACCGACCCGGAAGGCTTCAGCAAATCGTACTGGACGCATTACACGAATGAGAAGGTAACCAAGCTGCTATATGAAGGCCAGAAGACAGCTGACGGTGAAGGACGGGCTACCATCTACACGGAGCTTTTACAGACGCTGGCAGATGAAGTTCCTTACATTCCGCTGTACTATCCGGATATCCTGATCGGCGCCCGTTCTTCTGTTGACGGACTTGTGGTTCTGCCTAACGGCAGCGTCCGTCTGGAAGATGTCCGGCTAACTAAATGATGAAATCCAAGCTGACCCTGAGCGGTGCAGCTGGAAACAACGGTTCTTACAAGTGGCTGGCCCTAGCCCTTGTAAGAGCCTTACTTGTTATCCTCTGCGTGATGACGGCGGTCTTTTTCCTGATCCGAATGGTACCCGGCGATCCCGCCAAAATGATTCTCGGTGAATACAGCACACCTGAAGCGCTTAAGAATATGCACCACACATTGGGACTTGATCTCTCCTTATGGGAGCAGTTCACCCGGTTCGTGAAGCTGCTGTTCACTCAGGGAGATACCGGAAACTCTATTATTGCCGGCACCTCGTCCAGAGAGCTGATTGCAGAGCGTGCTCCGGTCACACTACTGCTGATTGTAATCGCCTCGGGCCTTGCGATAATTACAGCACTACTGCTGGCAACGGTTGCTGCCACCCACAAGGACAAGCTGCTAGACCATCTGATCCGCATTATTCCAGCGGTCACCCTCGGGATGCCGGTCTTCTGGGTGGGGATTCTGTTCATTCTGTTCTTCAGCGTGCGGCTGGGCTGGTTCCCCGTAGGGGGAATCGGCGAAGGCTGGTCGGGTACGCTCCATAGTCTGGTACTTCCGGCAATCACGATTGCTTTTTCGCAGATTCCTACGCTGGTCCGCTCGCTGCGTGCGCAAATGCTGGAGGTGCTGGAATCCGAATTCGTTGTCACTCTCCGGGCAGCAGGAATCCCGTCCAGAGTCATCCTGTTCAAGCATGTGCTGCGCAATTCGGCGCTGCCGACGCTGATGCTGCTTGGAGTGAATGTGTCCTACCTGATCGGAGGAACGCTCGTTGTGGAGCAGGTCTTCGGCATCAAGGGCATAGGCAGCCTGCTGTTCACCTCTATCTCGAACAGGGATTTCCCGGTGATTCAGGGGATTGCGCTCTATTGTGCGCTGGCTGTTGTAATCATCAGTCTGCTGATTGAAATTATCTCCGGGTGGCTTGATCCCAGAACGAAGGGGAAATCATGAATACTACACAGATAGACACAACCTTACCGGACCTCGGGAAGCCCGCAAGCGGACTCCGAAGAGTACTTAACACCCCGTCACTGCTGATCGGGATCATTATGTTCGCAATACTTATACTGCTCGCCATATTCATCCCGTACTTAAGTCCCTATAACCCGACAGAGCAGAATCTGAGCGCCTTCCTGCAGCCGCCTTCCGCAGCCCACTGGCTCGGTACCGACCAGCTTGGCCGTGATTTGTTCACCAGACTGATCTATGCCGCCCGGACGGATCTGACGATCATGGGGCTGGCTGAGATTATTCCGTTCTGCACGGGCGTCATGCTGGGCATGATCTCGGGGTACTATGGCAAATGGACCGATAGAATTATATCGCTGATCACGGACACTTTTATTGCCTTTCCGTTCTATCTGATCGTTATCATCGTGGCCTTCGCCAGCGGGGCAGGGGAGCGCGGAATCTATATTACCTTCATTCTGGTAGGCTGGATTGTATTCGCCCGTGTGGTCAGAGGACTGAGTGCTTCCTTCCGGAAGCAGGAATGGATCGCCTCGGCGCAGACACTTGGTCTGCCTGGATACCGTATCCTTCTGCGCCATCTTCTGCCGAATGTATTGCCGCAAGCCGTTGTCGTGCTGATGACGGATATGATCGGACTCTTGGTAGCCATTGTTACGCTGGGTTATCTGGGCATCGGAATTGCCCCGCCTACGCCGGATTGGGGAACGATGATCGCAGACGGACAACCCTTCATTACCACAGCCTGGTGGCTGTCGGCGGTTCCCGGCTTCGCAGTCGTGTACACGGGAATTGCGTTGTCTCTTCTGGGAGACGGACTGGCCGATATCTGGAGGAGAAAAGGATGACAACACAATCTGTACTTGAACTCGAAGAACTGACACTCACGGCCCCGTCCACAGAAATTCTGGTCAACAGTGTCAGCTTCTCCCTTGAACACGGCGAAAGCCTGGGACTAGTGGGCGAATCCGGCTCAGGCAAATCGCTGACGCTGCGGGCCATTCTCGGCCTGCTTCCGCGTGGTGTGGAGCAGACCGGGGGAGCGGTCCGCAGCAAGGTAAGCAGTGCAATGGTGTTCCAGGACCCCAGAGGAGCGCTGGACCCGCTCTGCCCGGTAGTGAAGCAACTGACCGAGGTTGTATATTACAGACAGAGAACCAGCCATAAGGCTGCGCGGCGCATCGCCCTGGAACTGCTTGAGCGGCTCGGTCTCCCAGATTCGCTGAAGACAAAAGACCGCTATCCGGGGCAGCTCTCCGGCGGCCAGTGCCAGCGTATCGTCATTGCTCTGGCGCTGGCCTGCAAGCCGGGCATTCTACTCTGTGATGAGCCGACCACCGCGCTGGATGTGACGGTTCAGCGCCAGATTATAGATACGATTACGAGTCTACAGCAAGAGCTGGGCTTCGCTATGGTCTTTGTGACCCACAACCTGGCAATCGCAGCCAATCTCTGCTCCAGACTGGTTGTGATGAAGCAGGGCCGGATCATTGAGCAAGGCGAGACGCATAGCCTGCTGCGGCATCCGGCTGAGGCGTACACACAGATGTTAATGGATTCGGTGCTCCCTCTGCCGGAGCTGGAAGGAGGCGGGGCCCTATGGAAGTAGCATTACAGGTACAGGATGTAACCGTCCGTTATGGCGGGTTCACCGCCCTCGATCAGATCCGGCTGGAGCTTGCGCGGCATACCACCCTGGGGCTTGTCGGTGAGTCCGGCTCCGGGAAGTCTACGCTGGCCCGGGTCATTGCCGGACTGATCACCCCGGATGAAGGACAGCTTCTGCTGGGTGCGGAGCTGTTAGGCAAGAAGCGGAGCAAGCCGCAGCATAAGCAGATTCAGATGATCTTCCAGAACCCGGATTCTTCGCTGAATCCCCGGCATACCGTCCGGGAGATTCTGGCTGAAGCCTTGCTGTTCCACCGGATTGTAGAGCGTTCGCAGGTTGAGCGCAGAAGTAAGGAGCTGCTTAGCCGGGTGCAGCTCGATTCCAAGTCACTGGACAGATATCCACATGAATTCTCAGGTGGACAACGCCAGCGGATCGCTATTGCCCGCGCGCTTAGCGTGGAGCCTAGCCTGCTGATCGCCGATGAGCCTACAAGCGCACTGGATGTCTCGGTGCAGCGCAGCGTGCTTGAGCTATTCCATACGCTGCAAGCCGAGCTTAATCTTACGATGCTGTTCATCTCCCATGATCTGGGAGTCATTCATGCCGTCAGCGATACCGTCGCTGTCATGCGTCAGGGGCAGCTGGTCGAAGTGAACGCCAAGGATGAATTCTTCGTCCGGCCCCAGCATGAATACAGCCGTGAGCTACTGTCTGCGGTACCCAAGATGCCGCAATATTGAACATTCAACACATCAGGAGGATTATATGAACCGTCAAACAACAGGATTCGTACCATTGACGCTATCTGAACTGGACACATTAACACAGCAGCTGTCCCGGCTATTAGGGACACAGCATCCTCCGGTAATCATTCCGGGGGAGGCGATTCTAGGCATTGAGGCGGTAGCAGCAGGAATTGCAGCACCGGGACGTACGATTCTGAACGTAGTAACCGGACCTTACGGCAGCTTGTTCGGAGAGTGGCTTACGCGCGGCGGAGCTACAGTGGCGGAAGTGAAGGTTCCCTTTGACCAGGTGGTTACGGTAGAGGAGGTTGCCGCAGCGATTGAGCTGCACCAGCCGGTTGCGATTTCTTTGGTGCAGGCAGAGGTGGTTACAGGCGGCTCGAACCCTGCGGAAGAGATCTTCAAGCTGGCTCGCAGTCATGACCTGATTACGATAACGGATTCCGTGTCTGCTGTCGGAGGAGAAGCGTTGTCTGTGGATGAGTGGGCAGTGGATTTCGCTGTAATGGGTGCGCAAAAAGCGCTCGCCGGTCCTAACGGAATCAGCGCGGTCAGTATTTCTCCACGCGGCTGGGCCTTCCTGGAGTCGAACGAACGGGCTCCGCGCAATTCCATTCTGTCCTTGCTGGATCTGCAGCCGTCACAGGATGGCGCAGCGCCGCTCCGCGTCCCGCCGAATATTCCGGTCCTGGAAGCCAGAGCCCTGATCGAAGCCCTGGAGGCTGTTGCCGAAGAGGGGCTGTCACAAGTGATTCAACGGCATGAACGCGCAGCGGCCTCTGCTGTCGCCGGGATCGCGGAGCTTGGGCTTACCCCTTGGCAGAAGGACAGCAGACATTATTCCACGCTGACTACGACTGTCCGGATTGACGAGCAGCCGCTTCTGCTGATCAAGCAGCCTATCGGTATCGTAGCTCCAGGGGACGGGGAGTTATTCGGTCAACTGCTGCGGATGAACCATTTCGGAAGTAATGCCAGCCGCGAGAGTGTGGAAGCAGCGGTACAGACGCTGGCCAGACTGCTGAAGCTGGATGCTGAACCGGCAGTTCAAGCCGTCCGTCAAGTCTGGGGGGAAGCGGAATGATCCTCAAACAGCCGCAATTTCAGGCATACAATGGAATCCATATTGCAGGTATAGAGGGGAAACGCTTCGATATCGAGATTACGAACGGGCGGTTCACCGCCGTGGCAGAAGCGGGTCCACAGCCGGAACAGGCAGACGGCTCCCGGCAGCAGCAGCTATGGATCAGTCCGGGCATTCTGGATCTGCACACCCATCTGGCCTGGACTGACTTCGACCATGAGGATCAGCTCCGCCGGGACCCCCGCGAGATTGAGGTGATGCAGGCGGAGGCCTTCGCCGCTACCTTGCGAACGGGGGTAACTACAGCCCGCGATGCGGGCGGTATTCTGCCTGCCACGATCCGGCATCTCGTGAAGTATTACCAGCAGCCGCTGCGGGTGGAGACCAGCAGTGAAATGCTGGGAGCTGCCGATGCCAAGGGGATCAAGCATCTGGAGAACCGCCTGACGGAGATCTACGCGACCGGGGCAGGCTGGGTCAAAATCATGGCAACCGGAGGTCTTGGAGCACCGACCGAGAAGGTTACAGAGCCGAACTTCTCCGGGGAGGAATTTGTCTTCATCGTCCGTCATGCCCATGCGAACGGCAAGAAGGTTTTGGTGCATACCTGGGGCGGGGTGACGATTGACTGGTCGATCCAGGCAGGTGTGGAATCTATTGAGCACGGGATGTTCATGACCTGGGATCAGGCCGGAAGACTGGCCGAATCCGGCGTGGCTTACGTGCCGACCACTTCCATCTACCGGATCGCTGCCGATCCGAAGGGAGTGCTGGCGCTGCCGCCGGTCATCTGTGATCGAGCAGCCCGGGCGGCCGATGCGCACGCCATCGCGCTCGGATATGCCAGAGAGGCAGGGGTGCGGCTGGGCTTCGGCACCGATTACGCCACGCCTGCGTTGCATGGCTACAACCTGCAGGAATTCGACACCCTGCTGGACTATGGCCTGAGCCGTGCGGAAGCATGGCGGTCGGCTACAGAAGACGCGGCCGGGATTCTCGGAAGCGGCCATGAGCTGGGCCGGATTGCGGAAGGCTATATTGCCGATGCGGTCATCTACGCCGCCGATCCGTATCAGGCCAAGAATGCAGATCAACTGCGCACAAGCATTGTTACGGTCATTACCGGCGCGCAGGAGGAGGATTTGCTGTAATAGATGTGCAAAAAGGCTGTCCCTTCTGATGAAGGACAGCCTTTTTGCGGTCTGATGGCCCGAAGCCTACGTAGACGGATGTGCCAATGTAATCGAAAAACTGATCACATTGGGGCGATACGTAGGCATGTGATCAAATGTAATCGCAAAACCGATCATATTCCGCCCCCGCAGAGCAGCCCCCGCCTTGCACTCGCCAACGTATTCAATTCAAATTGTAACCATTTATAGCTCCGTATATTGCTTAACCACTTGATCCAGGTAGGATTCAAGCGCAGGCGTCTTTTGATTACCAAAAGTATTCAGAAGCGTTACCAGCTTGACCAGGATGTTCAGCACTTTGTTATCTCCTGTACCCTCCATCAGTGCTTGCTCGTAGGCCCGGCGCAGCTCAGGGTCGATTTCATTAGTATCGTAATCGTAGGCTGGGGTATTATCCGAGCCTAGCAGTACTAGGGGAACCGTATAGGATAGTTCATTGCGGATGGCCGCCGTCCGGTTCGACTTCGGATAATCCTGGACATAATCACTCATAATGGCCGCTCTGCCGATCAGCTCATCCCAGGTAATCACAATGCCGGCGTCGAAGGTGGACGGCTTGTTGCTCTCAGTGGCCATGATATCAATATAAGCGGCAATGTCCTTGCTAATATAGGGCTTGAATACCTTGAATCCTTCATAATGCATAACCGCATAATACATACCTTCGCTAGTCTCCAGCTTGTAGCCCTTATCCCATATTTCTTCCATCAGCTTGCGGACCGCAGGTGCTTTTACCCGCTTCAGGATCTCCGTATAGGTCATGTCGTTGTTAATTTCGGCATCCATTAGCGCCTTTTGCACAGAATCTGTGTATAGCTTCTCAGAGAACCGCTCAAGGCCCGCCTTCTGGGCATTCTCCAATTGAAGGGTCATTACCGTGCCGTACCAGGAGCCAACTTTGGAGATATGGTTCATAAGATATTTGCGTGCCTGCGCGAGGCTTGCGGGATTGCTGACATACTTGCGGAACTGGTTATAGACCGCCTGGGTATCCGATGTGGATGCCGAAGCTACTGGCTGTGCACCTGCAAACACTGTAACTCCTGCCAGAGTCAGAGCTGTACCGAGCAGCACCGCTCTTGCTGTTTTTGTTAAGGATTCTGGTAATGTTCTCATTATGTACCTCCCACGGGATAAGATGCGTGCTAAGATGCGCTATCCTATTTATTTGTACAAATTTAGGGTAAGTGAATCGCACGGCCCCTTCTGAAATAACGCTTGACTTGGAACGCATTTCATAACCTATAGTTCAGTGGAAGACTAGACAAAGGGGAGAAGAGGATATGAAACAGACCGGCAGAAAGATTATTTTCATCGATATTGACGGAACGCTTCTCATGGAGAATGGAATTGTCCCGGAATCGGCAGTGCAGGCATGCCAGCAGGCACGGAAGAACGGGCATTTGCTGTACCTGTGCACCGGACGTTCCAAGGCTGAAATCTATGATTATATCTGGGAGATCGGGTTCGACGGGTTGATTGGAGCGGCCGGCGGATATGTGGAGAGTCGTGGTGAAATGCTCTATCATAAAAAAGTGACCCCGGAGGATGCGAAGCATTTGATCGATTATTTTAACGCGAACGGGGTCGATTTCATTCTGGAATCCAATACGGCGCTTCACGGCAGCCGCCATTTACAGCCGCATCTGGAACGCAGAATCTATGGCGATTTACTGAATGATCCCGAAGCCCAGGAGAGAAGACGGCAATCGCCCCATCCTTATATCGCAACACTCACTTACGGGGACGAGGAGTTATATCTGGATGATGTCAACAAGGTATGCTTCTTGGAGAGCAGCCTGCCCTTTGATCAGATTCAGGAGGAATTACAGGACCGGTTCACGGCGATTCAGTGCTCCATCCCGATCTTTGGCGAGAACAGCGGAGAGCTTATGATGCCAGGCGTTCATAAAGCTGCGGCTATTGCCGATGTCCTGCAGCATTTGAGTATCCCGCTTGAGAGCAGTATGGCGATTGGTGACGGGCTTAACGATCTGGAGATGCTGGAATATGTCCAGGTGGGAATTGCCATGGGCAATGCCCGCGAGCCGCTCAAAGCCATTGCTGATGATATCACCGACTCGATCGAAGATGATGGCCTGTATAACGCCTTCCTGAAGCACGGACTGATCTGACTAACGGGTTGATCTCCAGGAAGAGCTGTGTTAAAATGCACTTAATTAAGCGACGGGAGTTGAAGAGTATCGTGCGGACATTTCTTGCGTAATGTAACCAATAAACAAGCGTTATTTGTGGCGCGCAATTTATGGTTGATATGCAGGAAGGGTCTGCCTCTTTTCACTCTGGTCCAAATATCCTTATTCAAGTCTGCCTGGAGGTAAGTACCCGGGAAACAGATTTGCTGTGTTTATTTGAGCTGCGGGAGGAGAACCTTCTTGCAGCTTTTATTTTTGTGAATACAGGAGGATATGTGTATGTCTTTAATTAATGTGAGCAATTTAACCTTTGCCTATCAGGGCACTTACGATAATATTTTTGAGAATGTGAGCTTTCAGCTGGATACGGATTGGAGGTTGGGCTTCACTGGACGCAACGGACGCGGCAAAACAACCTTTCTGAACCTGCTGCTCGGCAAATATGAATACAGCGGAACGATCTCCGCTCAGGTGGGCTTCGAGTATTTCCCTTATGCGGTTGCTGACCCCACGGCTCTTACCGTGGACGTCATGCAGGAGATTGACCCGGAGCTTGCGAACTGGAAGTTCATGCGGGAACTGTCTCTGCTGAAGGTGAGTGAGGATGCGCTGTACCGGCCGTTTGAATCGCTGTCGAACGGAGAACAGACGAAGGTGCTGCTGGCCGCTCTGTTTGCGCGCGAGAACCAGTTCCTGCTCATTGATGAGCCGACGAACCATCTGGATGTGAAGGGCCGCAAGCTAGTCAGCGATTACCTCCGCACCAAAAGCGGGTATATTCTGGTGTCACATGACCGGGCTTTTCTGGATAACTGCGTGGACCATATTCTGTCGATCAACAAGACCAATATTGAGATCCAGAAGGGCAACTTCAGCAGTTGGTGGGAGAACAAGTCCAGGCAGGACCAGTTCGAGCTGGCGGAGGATGAGAAGCTGCGGAAGGACATCAAGCGCTTATCGGACTCTGCCAAAAGAACGGGCGGCTGGGCGCATGAGGTCGAGAAATCCAAGAATGGCACCCGGAGCTCCGGCAACAAATTGGATAAAGGCTATGTCGGCCATAAGGCCGCCAAGATGATGAAGCGGTCCAAGTCGATTCAGCAGCGGCAGGAATCCGCCATCGCCGAGAAGTCGAAGCTGCTGCGGAATTTGGAGAGCGCAGACAGTCTGAAGATTGCCCAGCTTCCTTATCATAAGCCGCAATTGGTGGAGCTGGAGGACCTATCGATCCGCTATGCGGACATGGTAGTATGCTCCGGCGTTAACTTCACTCTGGAACAGGGGGACCGGATTTCCCTCTCCGGGAGCAACGGCTCAGGCAAATCAAGCATTCTGAAGCTGATCTGCGGCGGGGACATAAGCTATACCGGTCACTTCGCGCGGGACAGCCGGTTGTCTATCTCTTATGTATCCCAGGATACTTCGCAGCTCAAGGGCAGCCTGAGTGAATATGCGAGAGAGCAGGGGATCGACGAGAGCCTGTTCAAATCCATTCTGCGAAAGCTCGATTTCTCACGGCTGCAATTCGAGAAGGATATGTCCACGTACAGCGGCGGTCAAAAGAAAAAGGTGCTGATTGCCGCCAGCCTCAGCGAGCAGGTGCATCTGCACATCTGGGATGAGCCGCTGAACTTCATCGATGTCATCTCCCGGATGCAGATCGAGGAGCTGCTGCTGGAATATACGCCGACCATCCTGTTCGTGGAGCATGACCGCGAATTCTGCGCGAATATCGCAACGAAGCAGGTTAGGCTTGACTAAGCAGGTTATCAAATCTGTACCGGAAGCTCAAATTTCTCTTTCAACCGCTTGATGTCGGCCCGCGGGGGAGCACCAAACATACGGGAATATTCCCGGCTGAACTGTGAGGCGCTCTCGTAGCCGACCCGGTAGGCAACATCGGCTGCATCTGCAGACTCGGCTAATAACAGGCGGCGAGCCTCTTGCAGGCGCAGCTGCTTCTGGAACTGGATCGGGCTCATAGCCGTAACTTCCTTGAAGTTACGGTGGAATGCAGAGACGCTCATATTGGCGATATCGGCCAGCTCGTCAATCCGCAGAGCCTGTTCACTATGGATAATAATCTGTTCAATGGCTTCCCTGATCCGGTAAGTGCTGCTGCCTTCCATGGCAATCTGGGCCAGTGTTACTCCATAAGGGCCCTGCAGCAGTTTATACAGAATTTCCTTAGTATATAAAGGGGCAAGAAACGGGATGTCTTTGGGAGTATCGAGCAACCGCGTCACACGGAGGAGCGCATCCAGCAGGTCCGTGTCGATGTGCCCAACGAATAAGGCCCGCCGGGCATTCTCCCTGGGGAGAATCTGCAGCTGCGATTCATGGAGGACCTCTAGAATCTGGCTTTGCGTGAATTCCATTTTGAAGCTTAGATAGGGAACCTCCGGGGATGCCTTAATCACTTGTCCCACTACCGGCAGGTTCATGGAAGCCACCAGGAAATCAGAAGAGGTATATACAAAATGCTCCTGGGCCAGCATAATCTCCTTCACGCCTTGGGTAATGAAGCAGAAACACGGGTTATACACCCGGTAAGCAGGCTCACTCGCCTGGGAGTAACGGATGAATTGCAGTGCAGGCACGGCCGTTTCATGAGCGCCGTCCCGGCCGGTATGCCGCTCAATCAGCCGGCACAGCTCAACCTTTTGCGTTACGATTGCTTCAGTCACTTGAGAGCCTCCTTAGTTTCATATGGTTTCATTATAGGGCATATCCGGCGGGAGTGTTAATGAGCACGGTAGGATTAGGCAATCATTCGCGACTATTGTGATAACGCCAATCCTTTATCTGTTGCACAATAAGAGAGACTGTAATATACACTATTCTCAGGAAAGCAGGAACAAACGAATGGAATATTCAAAAATGGGCAATACCGGCCTTGAGGTCTCCAGACTGTGCCTGGGCTGTATGAGCTTTGGCGATGCCAAACGCTGGGTGCACCCTTGGGTGCTGGATGAAGAGCAGAGCCGGACGATGATCCGTACCGCACTGGACCTGGGCATTAATTTCTTCGATACGGCCAATGTCTATTCTGACGGCACGAGTGAAGAAATGCTCGGACGGGCTTTGAAGGACATGACTACCAGGGATGAGGTGGTGATTGCCACCAAAGTATTCTTCCCTATGCGAACTGGACCGAACGGCGGGGGATTGTCCCGCAAGGCGATTATGAGCGAGATCGACCACAGCCTGAAGCGGCTGGGCACTGATTACGTCGATTTGTACCAGATTCACCGCTGGGATTATACAACCCCGATAGAAGAAACGATGGAAGCCCTGCATGATGTGGTGAAGGCGGGAAAAGCCCGCTACATTGGCGCTTCCGCCATGTATGCCTGGCAGTTCCAGAAGGCGCTGCATGTGGCTGATATGAACGGCTGGACCCGGTTCGTCTCCATGCAGAATCATCTGAATCTCATCTATCGTGAAGAGGAACGTGAGATGCTGCCGCTTTGTAAGGAAGAGGGCATTGCAGTCATCCCCTACAGCCCGCTGGCTTCCGGCCGGCTAACCCGGGACTGGGCGGAATCTACGCTGCGCTCGGAAACGGATCAGGTACAGAAATCCAAATATGATGCTACAGCCGATAAGGACCGCCTGATTGTTGAGCAGGTGGCTGCCATTGCGGCGGAGCGCGGAGTTCCGCGCATCCATGTTGCACTAGCTTGGCTGCTGCAGAAACAGCCGGTCACTGCGCCGATTATCGGGGCGACGAAGCTGTCGCATATTACCGATGCGGCGGGAGCGTTATCCCTTCAGCTGACAGCTGAAGAGATTGCCCGGCTGGAAGAGCATTACGTCCCGCATGCCATCGTTGGAGCGCTTTGAAATTCTCCATTCAGCAGACAACGGAATCAGCTTCATCCATTAAGCGCGTGCCGGTATCATCCGGCATGCGCTTTTTGCTGCACAGCCACTTCTGACATACCCGTTATATCCATTATGCCTGCCTCTGCCCGTAAGCGCTCACAAGATCAAATCAGAACGATAGATATCCAACCGCTGTTATATAGGCGGGGGCAGGTAGTTCCTTTTATGATAGAGGTATCAAGGGGGGAGACAATTGTACAACAAAATCTACAAATACCGGTGGCAATATCTGATGATCTTGCCCGGGGTAGTCTTGCTGTTTCTGTTCAGCTATATCCCCATGGCCGGCATTCAAGTGGCCTTCAAGGATTTTCAGATTGGCACCTCGATCTGGGACAGCACATGGGCAGGCTTGGATAACTTCACATTCCTGGAAGACCCGCAGTTCCTGACCGTGGTCAAGAATACGCTGTACATTTCGGTGCTGAAGTTCATCTGCGGCTTCCCCGCCCCGATTCTGCTGGCACTCCTGATCAATGAAGTTACCCGGCCGGCGTTCAAGCGTTTTGTCCAATCGGTCAGCTATCTGCCGCATTTCTTCTCCTGGATCGTTGTTGCTTATATTCTGCAATCTTTCCTCACGCTGGACGGCGGGCTGGTTAATCAGTTCATCGGGCAAGCGGGAGGGGAGCCGGTGTTCTTCCTCGGATCGACCGAGTGGTTCCGTCCAATGGTTGTCTTCAGCGGCTTATGGAAAGAAACCGGCTGGAACACCATTCTCTATCTGGCCGCGATTACCACGATTGATCCGCAGCTGTACGAATCGGCGAAGGTGGAAGGTGCAGGCAAGCTGGCACAGATCCGGCATATCACCCTTCCCGGAATCATGCCGACCATCTCCATTGTGCTGATTCTCAGTATTCCAAGCTTAATTACAGTCGGAATGGATCAGATTTATCCGCTCATGAACTCTGCCAATCATAGTGTTGCCGATGTGCTGGATACTTATATTCTCCGCAACGGCTTGCAGCAGGGGTACTTCGGGATGGCGACGGCAGCAGGATTATTGTCTTCGCTAATCAGCCTGATCCTGGTCGTCTCAACCAATCAGCTGTCCAGAAAACTAAACGGGGAAGGACTGTGGTGAAGGCACATGAAAGCAAGCCGAGGTGAAAAAATAGCAGAATACATCATTATTGTGCTGCTATCCCTGTTATGCGTATCGGTGCTGTATCCGTTCCTCTACATGCTGGCAATTTCGCTGAATGACGGTGCGGATGCGGCCAAAGGCGGGGTCTATCTCTGGCCGCGCAGCTTCACACTGATTAATTACGAGATTGTGCTCGGCAATGAGACCATCAGGCATTCCTATCTCATTACAGTGGGCAGAACGATAATTGGCACTGTTGGCGGGCTGTTGGTCACCCTGCTGGTGGCTTTCGGCCTCTCCTACCGGGGACTGCCGCTGCGCAGCACGATTCTCAGTTACATCCTGCTGACTATGCTGTTCAGCGGGGGACTCGTTCCTTTTTACATCCAGCTGAATAATCTTGGCCTGATTAATACGTTCTGGGTGTATATTCTGCCGGGACTGTTCTCCGTCTGGAACATGTTCGTCATGTTGAAGTTCATTCAGGGCATCCCGGAAGCGCTTGTCGAGTCGGCGGAGCTGGATGGGGCTGGACCGGTCCGCATTCTATGGCAAATTATCGTTCCGCTATCGAAGCCTATGCTCGCTGCGCTGGGGCTGTTCACCGCAGTGGGCCACTGGAATGACTGGTTCGCCGGAGCCTTCTTCGTCACGAAGCAGAATTTGATTCCTGTGCAGACCTTCCTGCAGCAGCTGCTGTCGGCACAGGATCTGTCGGCCGTGCTGGGCTCCAACAACAATCAGGAGGCGCTGGCCCGCAGCTCGCAGCTACAGAATATTACGCTGATGTCGATTAAAATGTCTGTGGTGATGGTCAGCGCACTTCCGATACTCTGTGTGTATCCGTTCCTGCAGAAATATTTCGTCAAAGGCGTTCTCCTGGGGTCAGTGAAGGGCTGATCTCTAAGTTTAAAGGCCATAGAAACATTATGCAGTACAATAACCATATAGGGGGAGTATTCTAGTGACAATCAAACAAGCCCGGCTTGCAGCTCTGGCCATGACGGCGCTGCTGACTATCGTCAGCGGATGTTCCGGTTCCAATTCCGGCGGCGGAAATACGGCGGCAAACAACAGCGGTACAGGAAATAAGCCTGCTGCTACCCAGGCGGCAAGCGGTTCTACAGCCTTCAACCTCTGGCTTGGCTGGACGGCAACCATCAATAATGACAGCCTGGTGCAGAAGTATTGGCGGGAAGAGGAGCCGGGGGTGGAAGTCAAGCTGGAGGCTACACAGGGCGATGCGATGACAGCGCTTAACCTGAAGATCAATACCGGCGGATTTGAGGATGCGGCGATCTTCAGCCGGAACGAGACTGTGAAAAGCGCCATGCGGCGCTCCAAGCAGGTGCTGCCGGTGGAGCAATATTTCGACATGCCGGATAAATATCCGGGACTCGCGGCGATCCCGAAGCCCTATCTGGAGTTAATGAAGGACGAGGACGGCCATATCTGGTCGATTCCGACCTGGTTTGACCAGAACCCGGAAGAGCCTTGGCCGGGCTGGGCATCGCAGGGCTGGTTCGTCAGAACGGATGTGCTGGAGAAGACAGGCATGACTACAGCCGATCTGTCCACACTGGATGGGATTGAGACCTTTCTGAAGAAGGCCGCAGAGCAGAAAGACGCCTCCGGCAAAACACTGCTTCCCATGTCCTTCCTTATGGACACTAATGATTCGCTCGGGTGGAGTGACGAGAATGCAGTGTTGACTGCGTTTGGAGTCAGCACCGGCGGTAATGGCATTCAGAAGCAGGGGGATCAATTTCTCTTCGCTTATGATAATCCCAATTATAAGGCCGCTTATCAATGGATGAATAGGCTGTACCGGGAGAAGCTGATTGATCCGGAGGTAGTAACCAATAAGGGAGAGCAGTATATTGAGAAGAACAAATCCGGCCGGGTAGCATTGAATGTAGGCAGTTTCTGGAACATCAACGCTACTGCCTGGGAGACGCTAGATGGCCCTACGGAGCCAGGCTGGTTCTATGAAGTCATTCCTTTTCCGAAGGTTGCAGGGGTGGAGAAGCTGGGTATTAACCAGGTCACGAACCCGAATCCGGGGTATGATGTCTATATCACCCAGAAGACCAAGAACCTTGAGGCCATTCTGAAATTCCTGGATTACAGCCTGCAGCCGAAGGCAGAACAGCAGCAGGTGATGAGCGAGGGGCCGGCAGGAAAGTACTGGGACTGGGTTGACCAGCCGCTGGGCAAGTGGAAATTTACAGATGAAACGTACAAGACCGCGCGCAATTCCGGCGATGCCGCCCAGAAATCCAAAGTGACACCGGAGCTCTATATGACCTCGTCCTACAGTAATAAGTGGTATCCATGGTGGAATACAGAAGATGGCGGTAAGGCAGGCGCAGGCAAGACGATTCAGTTCACCGAAGCCATCGGGAAGATGGGCACCATCCGCGTAGCTGAGCCTTATGATCTGATCGAGGTTAAGCAGGGCGGGGTATGGGAGAAATACTCCCTGGAGCTGGAAAATATCCGCAAAGAATACCGGGCTAAGCTACTGATGGCGGGGGATGATGCCAAGTTCGAAACGGAGTGGAACGGGCTCCAGGAAGCGCTGGAGAAACGCGGACATTGGAGTGAAGTCAAGGCCGAGTGGCTTGGCAGATATGAGGAAGAAATATTTTAAAATATGCCGGAGCGCCCTTCACCTGAGAGGGGGGCTCCCTTTATAGTTCGTGGGAGGGCCATATGATCAAACAGCGCGTAGAGAAAGCAATTATCCGTATGACCCGGTCCATGAACCTGAGAGGCAAAATTGTCCTGTTCTACGGCCTGATTGTATTCCTTCCGACGGTGCTGCTTGCTGCGGGGGCAGGCTACCTGATGCTGCAGACCGTCCGGGCCAATTATATTCTGACCATCAGGGAAGCTGTCCGCCAGAGTGCACAGAGCATCGAGTTCCGCAAGCAGAGCTATGACCTTCTAGCTACGCGGACAGCGACAGATGGTGAATTGATCTCAAGAATAACGCGGGATTATACGGATATCACAGAACAGCTTGGCACCGTCAATTACGTGGACAGATCCTTCCTGTTTACAAGTAAATACCTTCCGGGTATTGAGAACTTTCGCATCTACCATACCAATGATACGCTGGTGCAGGACGGCGGCCTGTTGTGGAAGCCTGAGGGGCGGATGCTGTCCGGACAGCGTGAGCAAGACTGGTATGCAGAGCGGCTATCTTCTCAGGATAATCTGGTATGGACCAATGCCAAGGATGACAGGAACAAGCTTGTCGTATCCCACAAAATCCTTGACAGCAACGGGGAGGTACACGGGCTGGTCTATCTGCTGCTGGATTATAAAAGCGTGTTCGCCGAATCCTTCGACCATCCCTTTGACGGCGCCGGGGAAATGTATATCGTTGACGGCAGCCAGCGGATCATCGCCTCCTCAGAACCGTCCGAGATCGCTACTTCGTTATCCTCCTCCTCGTTAAGTGAATACTGGGGCAGCGCTGACGGGACTACCCGGACAAACAACGGAACGGTACTGATTACGGAGGAGATCAAATCTGGCTGGCGGGTTGGCGCACTTGTGCATCTGGACCGCCTGGAGGAGCAGTCGAGACGGATTCTGTATTACATCGCAGCGGGAATTGCGTTCTTCCTGCTGCTGTCGGTTTTCCTGATCATGATTGTCCTGAAGAATATCATCTGGCGGATCCACAAGCTGGGGAACCGGATGACGGATATATCGGAAGGATACTTCGAAGTAAAGGTGAAGAACCGTGACAAGGATGAGCTGGGTGAGCTGGAGGTGCTGTTTAACTCCATGTCCGGGCGGCTCGGGAAGCTGGTTGAAGAGCATACGGAAGCGCTGCTTAAGGAGCGTGAGCAATCCTTCCGGGCGCTGCAGGCGCAGATTAATCCGCATTTCATCTATAACTCGCTCAGCCTGATCCGCTGGCGGGCGCTGGATCTGCACGATGAGCTGCAAGTTCGCACGATAGATGCGCTGACGACTTTTTACCGGCTTGCACTGGGCAATCAGGTCAATGTAACCCGGCTGCGCGATGAGCTGGAGCATGTGAAGGCGTATATCGATATCCAGCAGCTCCGTTATCCGGGCCAGGTGTCGGTGGAGTGGGAGGTGGAACCGGAGATCCTTAATCTCTATACCATCAAGCTGATCCTGCAGCCGATTGTAGAGAACTGTTATCTGCATGGTGTCATTACGGCCAGGGAGCATGCTTTTATTCAGATTACGGCTGAACGCAGAGGGGATGAGGTGCGCATCCAGGTATTTGATAACGGGCAAGGAATTGGCGGGGAGAAGCTCGAAGAGATACGCGCCGGTACCTACAGCGGCAGTAGGAACGGCTTCGGCATGAACAATATCAGGGAACGTCTGGCGCTATATTTCGGTCCCTCAGGCCGCCTTGAAATCGACAGCGCAGAAGACGAATGGACGGCGGTAACCATCCATATTCCGGTCTGCATAGAACGTCCCGAGCTGAAGAGGAAGGAGGGGTAACATGCGTGCATTGATTGTTGACGATGAGCCTATGCAAATTCAAGGCCTGCTCAAGCATATCCGCTGGGAGGCACTTGGCTACAGGAAGCCGCTTACCGCCCATTCAGCGATGGAAGCGCTTAAAGTATTGCAGGAGAATAAAGTGGATGTGCTCATTACCGATGTGGCGATGCCCGGGATGACCGGAATTGAGCTGCTCGCCAGAATTCTGGCTGATTATCCGCAGCAGCAGTCTATGCAGGCGATAATCATTAGCGGCTTCGATGAATTTGAATTCGTGCAGGAGGCGATTCAGCTTGGGGCTAAGGCCTATGTGCTGAAGCCAGTCAAGACGGAGGAGCTGGAACAGAAGCTGGAGGCCCTCCGCGCAGCAGCTGAGAAGAAAAAACGGCTGGAGCAGGAAACAGCCCTGCTCAGAGAGAAGGTTACAGAGAGCCGGGAAGTGTTGTTGGAGCGATTCATTAATGATCTGACCGGAGGCTGGATTCACAGTGATGAACTGCTGGATTCATGGCGGCGTCTGCTTGATCTTCCGGCAGGAGAGTGGCAGGCTACGCTGTTCCTGTTCGATTGTGACACTCTTCACCTGCATCATAGTCATGATGCCAAGGAGCAGATTCTACTGGGTGAAGGACTGCAAAATGCGGTGAAGCTTGGGCTGGACGGCTTCTCCGGCGCTTATATCGGGACAGCGGGAGCAGGTGAGACTGCTGTGCTGGTTCTGGAAGCGGTTCCAGAGGTGCGGGCCAGGCTGGAGAAGCAGTTAAGCTTCATACAGGAAGTGCTTCATGAACAATATAATGCTTCAGTTACGGTCGGGGTCAGCAGAGAGGCGTGCAGCTGGACGGAAATTCCGCTCCTGTATAAAGAGGTGCGGCATATAATTGCCGATGCACGGCTTGCCGCATACGGGCAGATTGTATACTGTGACCGGCATCTGATGAACGAATATCACGACTTCCGGCTGCGTGAGGAGTATATTCCGGAAATCGTCAAGCTGCTGGAGCTGGGGGAGAACAGCAAGGCGTCGGCTTATACAGGCCATGCCTTTGAGATGATGGGCGGAGAGCCCATCTCGTTCTCTTATGTGCAGGCGTTCGGCATGGGACTGCTCAGCGAGCTGGCGCGCAAGCTTAAGCGGAATCAGGAAACGGATACCGAAACGAACATTCGGATGTGGCAGCGCTTAATTGACTGCAACGGAGTGGAGGAAGTGCGGAAGGCCGTTCTGGAATATCTCGCCCATTATACACAGCATAAGCAGAAGGAGCAGACTGCGCAGCAGCACCATCTGATCCAGCAGGTACGGCAGCATCTGGCCGCACATCTGCAGGAGAATCTGACGGTGAAGCAGCTGGCCGGGCTGTACCATCTCAATTCAAGTTATTTAAGCGTGCTGTTCAAAAAAGAAACAGGCCAGACGATCTCCGAATATGTCCAGGAAACACGCATGAATAAGGCCAAGGAGCTGCTCCGTGATCCTGGCATCAAGGTGTATGAAGTGGCGGAGCAGGTAGGGTTTCAGACGGCGGCTTATTTCACCTTTCTTTTCAAAAAGACCACGGGTACCACCCCGCAAGAGTATAGAGATTACTATTACTAGGAGTGATAATAGTGCTGTCAAAGATCAGCCTTGAAGGCGAATGGAAGCTACAGCTGGAAGAGAAGAGGAAGGGACTGGTAGTACCTTTTACCGATGTAATTATGCTGCCGGGAACTACCTCTTACGCCCGCAAAGGGCCGAAGAATGAGGAAATTCTGGTAGGCGCTCTGACGGATGAATACCGTTATGAAGGACCGGTCTGGTATTCCAGAGAGGTTGTGATTCCGGAAGAGCTGGCGGATAAGCACTGCTGCTTGTATCTGGAACGTACAAGGCTTACCACTCTCTGGGTGGATGGTGAGGAGATCGGCAGCCGTGACAGTTTGAATACTGCACATGTATATGAGCTGCCGCAGCTGCAATCCGGGAGTCATACGCTTACCATCCGGGTGGACAACACCGGCTATCCGACCAAAGGCGGGCATATGACCTCGCCGGACACCCAGACCAACTGGAACGGGATAACCGGCCGGATGGAGCTGCAGTTCTATGGAGAAGCCCGGATTAGCGGCATCAGGCTGGAGTCTGATTTGCCTGCACGTTCGGTGCGGATCTCGGCAACGCTGGAGAGCATGCAAGGTGCTACACTCGCGGTATCTGCCAGTAGCTTCAATAGCGAGACAACACATTCCGCAGAGGAACAGGAATATGTCATCGCACCGGGTCCGTTCACTATAGACTATTCACTGGGTCAGGGTGCGCTGCTGTGGAGTGAATTCGCTCCCAATCTGTATACTGTCACCCTTGTTCTCATGGGCAGCGATGGAATTCCCGTGGATCGGCAGGAGGTGATCTTTGGGCTTAAGTCATTCCGGGCCGAAGGCGATAAGTTCACCATTAACGGCGAGCAGACCTTCCTGCGCGGCAAACATGACGGCCTGATCTTCCCGCTTACCGGCTATGCTCCGACTGACGCCCGAGAGTGGGTACGGATACTGGGTATTGCGAAATCTTACGGCATTAACCATTACCGCTTCCATACCTGCTGCCCGCCGGAAGCTGCGTTCACTGCTGCGGATCTGCTTGGAATATACATGCAGCCGGAGCTGCCGTTCTGGGGCACGATTACAGTAGAGACGGACGAAGGGCATAATCAGGCGGAGCAGGATTATCTGATCAGCGAAGGGTATGCCATCCTGCGGGAGTTCGGCAATCATCCATCCTTCGTGATGATGTCACTGGGCAACGAGCTGTGGGGCAGTAAGGAGCGGATTGATTCCTTCCTTGCAGATTATAAAGCGTTCGATGACCGACCGCTCTACACTCAAGGCTCCAACAACCATCAGTGGGTCCCGGAAGTGCTGGAGCATGATGACTTCTTCAGCGGCGTACGCTTCACACGCGATCGGCTATTCAGAGGGTCATATGCCATGTGCGATGCTCCGCTCGGCCATGTCCAGACCTCACTGCCAGGTACAATGAAGGATTACGACGACGAGATTGTTCCGCCGGGCTTTGGGAGCGGTGAAGCCGGGTCCGCTGAAGCAGGCGGTGAGATCCTGATCCAGTACGGTACCGGAGCCAAGGCAGTACAATCCGGCGGTGAATCCGGTGAATGGATACCGCAGGTTCCGGTAATTTCGCATGAGATTGGCCAGTATGCTACGTTTCCGGATTTCGAGGAGATCGGGAAGTACACAGGCCCGCTGAAGGCCGGGAACTTCGTCATCTTCCGCGAACGGCTGGAGAGTAAGGGGCTTGGCCATCTGGCCGATGCATACTTCAAAAGCTCCGGCCAGCTCGCTGTCGCTTGCTACAAAGAAGAGCTTGAGGCTGCCTTCCGTTCCCGCCGGCTAGCGGGGTTCCAGCTTCTGGATCTCCAGGACTTCAGCGGCCAGGGTACAGCACTCGTCGGTGTTCTGGATGCCTTCATGGATTCCAAGGGGCTGATTAGCCCGGAAGAGTGGCGGACCTTCTGTAATGATGCAGTACTGCTGGCAAGATTCCCTAAGTATAACTACGCCGCCCGGGAGACCTTCGAGGCCCATGTGGAGCTGAGCTGCTTCCGCAGCAGTATGCCGGATGCCATCGAGCTTCACTGGGAACTCGCGGTTGAAGGAGGAGTTCGGACAACGGGCTCAGCCGGAGCCTTTATTCCTGCCGGAACCCACTACATTGACATTTGTGATCTGGCGGTTGAGCTTCCGGCGGTTGACCGGATGAGCCGTGCGGAGCTGGCGCTCCGGGTTCAAGGAAGTGATATCCGTAAGAGCTACGACTTGTGGATATATCCTGAGCACAGCGATAACCCGCTTGAAGCTGAAGGCATCCATGTGTTCACAGAGCTGTCTGAGAAGGCAGTCTCCCTGCTGGAGCAAGGCGGCAACGTGCTGCTGCTGCCGGAACCGCAGTCGGTTCAGAACGGAATTGAAGGCTATTATTGTACGGATTTCTGGTGCTACCCGATGTTCCGCTCGATCTCGGAGAGCATGAACCGTCCGGTTCCAATTGGTACAATGGGCCTGCTGATCGATAACCGGCATCCGGTGCTGCGCGATTTCCCGAGCGAGGCGCATTCCACTTATCCTTGGTGGACTATCGTGGAGCATTCCAAATCGCTTATCATGGACGAGGCGGACCGCAGCTGGAATCCTATCGTACAGACCATCGATAATTTCGAGCGTAACCACAAGCTGAGTTTTCTCACGGAGTGCCGTGTAGGTAACGGTAACCTGCTGTTGTGTGCACTGGACGCCGCTAAGGTAAGCGCAACTCTTGAAGGCAGACAATTCTTGACCAGTATAGCCGGTTATATGAATTCTACTGATTTCAAGCCCCAGTACCAGGCAACGATTGAAGAGCTTCAGGCATTGATTCGCTAACAGACTTGATAGAGCTGTCTCTAAGCCGTGAAGCGGCTATTGGGGCAGCTCTTTATTTAGATATTACTTCAGAATTCATATGCTTCGCGCTATAAATATTCCTTCTATAGAAAACAACCGATGAAATTGACTACATAGATTGTTAAGCTTCAGTATGGTATTGTTATTTTCGAGCTTTTGAGATCTAGTAATCTAGTTATACCGGAGGGAAATATGGATATTATTGAATTTCAGCAATGGGTTAAGGAATATTATAAGAATCGCAACTGGTCAGACTTGGATATCTTTGTCCGTATTGGATTTCTTGCTGAGGAAACCGGGGAGGTAGCTCGTGCAATTCGTGCACTGGAGATTGGCAGGGATCGTCCAGATGAGGTTGCAGGTACATTTCTAGAGAAAAAATCTGAATTAACAGAAGAACTTGGAGATGTTTTAGGAAATCTCATTGTGATCGCAAATAAATATGATATATCGCTTGAAGATATCCTAATATCGCATAAACAAAAGCTTCAGGCACGTTACGCAGAAAATTAAAATAAACAATGGTAGATGGCTGAATTGGCAGATGGATTTATTCCTCTTCCTGGAGCGGCAGTCTAAGCTACTGCAATTAAGCAAACCATATGTACCTTAACCAGGCGTGCACGGCAAACTCTCAGCGTGCAATGGGTTAAGGTATTAATGGTTTAGGGTATTACTTACAAGTTTAAGTCGGATACTTCTCTACTCTGCTGAATATACTCCATGAACCTTTTGGAGGCGGGGGACAGATAATGGTCCCGTCGCCATTGCAGGCCCACTTCCCATTCCCAGCCCGGTTCCTGGATGGGAATCCAGACCAGACCGTCAAGCATCAGTCCCAGCGTCTGTGGAAGCACGGATACGCCGAGCCCGGCTTTGATGAAGCCGGCCACAGTAATCAGATCCTCAGCATAATAGGTAGAGGCCAGCTCGAAATTAGTATTTTGGAAGAGGGAGGTGATTGTGTTCTTGAGTCCACAATTCGTTTTCAGTCCTACAAACGGCTCACCTGACAGCTCGAACAGACTCAGCGAGGAACGCGCTGCGAACCGGTGGGAGCTGGAGACCACAATATAAATCGGTAATCTGCGAAACACCATCCATTCCTTATTCTCCGCCGTAGTCTCTCTGGACGTAATCAGCATATCCGAGGTCCCGTTATCCAGCGCTTCGTCGATATCCCCGTGATTCCCCTGATACAGATCGAACCGCACTTTCGGATGATCTGCCTGATAGTCTCTGATAAGCGATGGGATCAGGTCCACGCCAAGAATATTCAGATAAGACAGATGAACGGTTCCACTGTCCGCATTGGACGACTCCTCAATCTCCCGCACCCCATTCCCGATATTGCGCAGCGCTTCTTCGACCCGCGAACTGAACATAACCCCATAGCGGTTTAACTGGACATTGCGGCCCTTACGCTCGAATAAAGGAACCCCCAGCTCACTTTCCAGTTTGGAAATCGCATGGCTCAAGGCAGGCTGCGTAATTCGCAGCGCTTTGGACGCAGAGGTCATATGCTCAAGCCGGGCTACGGTCAGAAAATACTCCAATTGTGTAAGCTCCATGCAGACAGACAGCTCCCTTTATATATTAATATTATTCATGAATTTAATGAAAATAATAAATTAGACGCTCATATTAATCAAGTCTAATATATACATATAGACCTTAGGGCGGCTGGACTTCCAGCCTATCCTGAGGAATCCCTAATGAAAAGAGGCTGTAACGATGGCTATAACTTATGCTAGTCCGCTGACAGAATACGAAGGTAAAAGAATCCTGGTAACAGGCGGTACCAAGGGAATGGGACAGGCAATCGCTGCCCGGTTCACAGCGGCAGGCGCTGAAGTTATGACTACTGCCCGGACACTTCCGGCGGAAAGGCCTGCTTCTGATTTGTTCGTCCAGGCCGATCTGTCCACGCCCGAAGGCGTGGAGCGGGTCATTGCTGCAGTCAAGGCCCGGTTCGGGCGGATCGACATTCTGGTGAATAACGCTGGCGGCAGCTCAACACCAGCTGGGGGATTTCTCGCAGCATCCGATGAACACTGGATGGATGCGCTGAATCTGAACCTGCTGGCAGCTGTGCGGCTGGACCGGGGGCTGATCCCGCTCATGCTGGAGCAGGGCAAGGGAGTCATCATCCACATCTCTTCCATTCAAAGAGTGATGCCGCTGATCGAATCGACCATCCCCTATGCAGCCGCCAAAGCTGCTTTAAGCAGTTACAGCAAGAGCTTATCTAAGGAATTCTCTCCGAAGGGTATCCGGGTGAACCGGGTCGCGCCGGGCTTCATTCAAACCGAAGCAACCGGGGACTTCTTGAAGAGTATCGCGGAGGTGACAGGCAGTGTAGAAAGTGCGCTGCAATCGGTAATGGACGCGCTGGGCGGCATTCCCATCGGACGCCCTGGCTTCCCTGAGGAGGTGGGCGAGCTGGTGGCCTTCCTCGCTTCCGAACGCGCAGCCTCCATTACGGGTGCTGAGTACGTGATTGACGGGGGAACTGTACCTACGGTGTAAGTTGAAGCTGACTGTAGGCTCTGCTTAAACTAACTCTACCATTTAGAACAGTCGGTTCAGCCATTTTTGGCTGAGCAGCTGTTCATTTTTTGTTTTCTGTTGACAACAGCGGCCGGAAGTCCAAATGTTCACCGCAGCGACGACCTAGCTTTAAGTTGTAATAATTCTTTATCTTTTCTTTAGATTTGGTTTAGACTGGATTAAGAATGGCAGGCTATAGTTACAAAGAGCGCGGCTTGCATGACAAGATAGAGGGGGATTCACCATGTATACCATTCTCATAGCCGATGACGAATCGGAGATTGTTGAGCTTCTGCAGCTGTATCTGGAGAAGGAATATACGATTTTGACCGCAGAGAACGGAATTGAAGCGCTCCAGCGGATGCAGAATAACAAGATTGACCTGGCGATACTGGACATTATGATGCCTGGGATGGACGGGCTGCAGCTGCTGAAGCGGATTCGGGAGCATGAGCAATTCCCTGTACTGTTCCTGTCCGCCAAGAGCCAGTATCATGATAAAATCCTGGGGCTTGAGCTTGGAGCGGACGACTATATCGCTAAGCCCTTCAATCCGCTGGAGATTGTGGCGCGTGCCGGGGCCATGCTGCGGCGGGTGCATCAGTTCGATGCCAAGGCAGCAGAAGAGGAGAAGCCGAATGAGCAGATCGTGCTCGGCAGGCTGACGCTGGACCGGAGCACCTGTCAGGTTGAGGTGGCCGGGGAGGCCATCGCTCTGACTTCTACTGAATATAAAATCCTGGAGTTGCTGATGCAGCAGCCGGGCCGTGTGTTTACACGCAAGAAAATATATGAGACGGTCTGGGAAGACTTCTACGTCTACGAGGACAACAGCATTATGGTGCACATCAGCAATATCCGCGACAAGATCGAACGAGATTCCAAGAGACCGGAATACCTGAAGACGATCAGGGGATTGGGGTACAAAATTGAAGCACCCGTGGAAAAGTAGAGATAACCGCCCGCTGCAGACGTCACTAACCATCGACTTCCTGCTGTTCAACTGTATGCTGCTTATGCTGGTGTTAGTGGTCTATCTATTCGTGCAAAAGGATATTGCTGAGGTTATCCGGGAGCGGATGACGCCAGATCCCAATCTGTCTGTAGAGGCCGGTACGTACCGGGAGGAGCTGGGGCAAGGGCCGGAGAGTGAGCGTCTGCTGAAGAGCGGAGGCTGGCTGGAGCTGCTGGATTCCGGCAAGCGGGTGATTCAGGTCATTGGTGAGAAGCAGGATGATATTCAAGCTTATGACGAGGACATGCTGTATCTGGGACTGGAGAACCGCAGGGGCGAACCTTTTTACTATTCTATTACGAGTGTTACGGAGCAGGACAGCGGGGCAGCCTGGATGTTGCTTAAGATTCCCCGCGATGTAATCAATATCTCCATTAACAACGAGTTTCTGGTCTCCTATCTGAATCATTCGGTGTTCTTTTATGTATTCCTGGTCAGCGGGCTGATTCTGCTGCTGATTTTTGTGTACAGCTATTGGGTCTCCAGACGGATCAAGAAGCCGCTGCGGGTGCTGAATCTAGGCTTGAACCGTATGATGGAAGGGCATTACAACACGCGTATTGCCTTGTATGCAGAGACCGAGTTCCTGCGGATCGGCCACAGCTTCAACTATATGGCTGATGTGATTGAGAAGACCACCGAGGAGAAGCGCCTGGCCGAGACAAGCAAGCAGCGGCTGATGGTCGATCTGTCCCATGACCTCAAGACCCCGATAACCAGCATCCAGGGGTACGCGCAGGCCCTTATCGAAGGACGCGTTACAGACCCTGAGCGACAGACGAAATATTTGAATTACATCTATACCAAGTCCGTTCAGGTCACGAAGCTCATTACGCATATGCTGGATCTGCTTAAGCTGGACTCACCGGATTTCATCCTCCGTATAGAGCGACTTGAGCTGGGCGATCATCTGCGGGAGATTATTGCCGACACCTACGGCGAGATTGAGCAAAAAGACTTCGAGCTTCACCTGCAGGTGCCCGAAGAAGAGCTCTATGCCCGTTATGATCCTGAGCTGTTCGCCAGTGTCATTAATAATCTGATCTCTAATGCCCTCGCCTATAATCCCGAAGGGACGCGCATCCGGGTATCTGTGATTCCTGAGGACACGCAGATCAGGATCGAGATTGCGGACAATGGAGTCGGCATTCCGAGGGAGCTGTGGTCTACGATCTTTGATCCGTTTGTGCGGGGGGATGAGGCCCGGACAACGGCCAGCGGAGGAACCGGTCTGGGCTTGTCCATTGCCAAGAAGAACGTGGAGAAGATGGAGGGCTCGCTGCAGCTGGAGAGCAGGGAAGCGGAGCCAACAGTATTTGTGATTCGTATCCCGAAGTAGAGGAAATAATTAACTTCTTGTCGAATGTACTGATCTGGAAGATTCCGGCACCTTGCCGGGGCACCTAACTTACATTGGGGGAAGGAATTAGAACATCTATGAAAAAACTTGCATTACTGCTCACCACTCTGCTGCTTGCGCTCGGACTGGTCTATCCGGGAGGCGCCGGACAGGCAGCGGCCGCAGCCGCACCGGACTATACGGAGATTGCTACGTTTGTCGAAGGCAGCCTGCTTATTTCGCCAGTCAAATCTGTACTCGTGAATGGCTCTGCCTATGTACCGGTTAAGCTGGCCGGACAGATTCCGGGTTTCACTGTGGCGGCGGATACCACTGGCGTAACGCTCACAGGCAGCAAAGGAAGCACCAAGCTGAACAAGGATAACTCTATTCTTTACAAAAGCTCCAATTACGTAGCCTTCAAAACCCTGCTCAAGTTCGGAGCAATCGATGGCAAATATGCCTCCAGCGCCATAGCGTTGTTCGTCTGGAGCACAGAGGATGGCAAGAATAAGAGCAATAGTATGCTGTACGCGATCAGCAAGCTGCCAGGTACGATGGGCACTGTGTTGGGTAAAAAGGTCTATTTATATGGACATCCGGGAAGCCATTGGGTGAAGAGTGTACAGTACATCGATGACTACAATCAGAACCTGGTGCTGCAAAATGAAGCCGGAACCGAATGGGTCCTGGATTTGAATGAATATGTGGACAATACTATGTACACCGCCACCCATCTTCAGCTTCTGCAAAAAGTCTATAATGGAACAACCGTATGGACCAGAAATCCTAATATGAACAATAGCCTTTTCAAAAACTTGGAGAAAGTGACCATCAGCAACTTCCGCTCCAATCCTACAAATGGTAATCTAGAAATCATCATTCGCCGGGCCAATGGGCAGGAGATTCCAATAGAGATTGATAGTGCTGAGAGCTATGTTACTTATTTAGATGAAATATTATGTTTCCAGAATCCGCGCACCCTCTTCAAGATCAGCGATAAAATGTGGTCTGCCATCCGTGAAGAGCGGGCGGTCAGCGGCATGACGATGACAGAACTCTTACTATGCTGGGGAGATCCGGACAGCATTAAAGATAATTATTTGGTGTACG
This sequence comes from Paenibacillus sp. FSL H7-0350, assembly GCF_038593195.1. NCBI lineage: Bacteria > Bacillati > Bacillota > Bacilli > Caryophanales > Paenibacillaceae > Paenibacillus > Paenibacillus sp. FSL H7-0350. The sequence continues at coordinate 684,007 of NZ_CP151972.1, forward strand.
GCAACCAATACGTCTATTTTCATAACAATAAGGTCTTCTCTATAGTAAGTCTGTAATTAAGCGTGGAAAAGGGGCTTCCCGTCAACGGGCTTGCCTAAGGAATTCATGGAATTCCTTAGGCAGGCTCTTTTTCGTTTGCTTGGACAGGATAGCCGGTGCAACTCTTCCAGGTTTTGAGCTTCGGGGATTTCATGTATAATGAATGCACTGGAACCAGCTATTCTTATACACTTTAGGAGGACATTATGGAACTCATTCAACCCCAGGCCATTCAGACCCGAATCGACGATTTCGTCTCTGAGGATCTATATATCCATCTTGAGCTCACAACAGGAGCTTATGCCAGTCATATCGACAGCACCCGTCCCCCGGGCTCGGCGTTCATCAGCAATGCGGTGATCCGTTATACGAACGGCTCCATCTCAGGGACAGGACCTTACCGGGTCGGCCTGAAGACAGAGCAAGGCTGGATTTACGCCGAAGGACTAACCCATGTGGATGAGCACGATACAGAGCGGCTGATTCTAGCCGGTCATGACAGTCAGGGCAAGCTGATTGTGGCGTTGCAGCTTAGCCGCAGCCCTTTTTAATGAAATTGGAGGAACAACTAGCCGTGAATAATAAATCTATGGAACATGCAAGAATCCTGGTTGTACTTCCCCATCCCGACGATGAGGCCTACTTCGTATCCGGGACACTGGCAATGTATATCGCAGCAGGTGCAGAGGTGACCTATGCCTGTCTGACACTCGGAGAGATGGGCCGGAACATGGGCGTTCCGCTCATTGCGAACCGCACGACCCTGCCGGCCATCCGCCAAGCGGAGCTGGAGGCTTCCTGTAAGGCCATTGGGATACAAGACCTGAGGATGCTGGGCTTCCATGACAAAATGATTGAGTTCGAAGAACCGGCACGCCTGGATCACCGGATTGAATCGCTCGTGAAGGAGCTTACCCCCTCCCTGGTTATTACGTTCTACCCCGGTTATAGCGTGCACCCGGATCATGATGCCACTGGTGCTGCGGTGATCCGTACCATTGCCCGGCTGCCCGCTGCGGAACGTCCGGTCGTACATAGTGTCGCCTTCTCGAACGGCCATCAGCAGCGGATTGGAGCAGCCGATGTAGTCACCGATGTAACGCCTTTTATCACTGTCAAAATAAACTCCATTCTGGCGCACCGCACCCAGTTCCAGCCGGAGAAGGTGCTTGGCGGCCTTAAGCCAACCGAGCCAGCAATCTGCAACAAATACGGAACGGAACGCTTCTGGACCTACCGGTTCTCAGAATGCAAGGAACAGCCGGAGGAAGCGGCATTGTGCAATTAAGAATGGAGGCCTAGAGATGTCAGAACAACGGGTATACATCCGGTACCCTGAGGCGGGAGATGCCGCTGAGCTGATGGGGATGTACCTGCGTAACCGTGAATTTTTTGAAGAGCATTCGCCGGAGATCAGCGAGGATTTCTATACAGAGCAGTACCAGCGGGACAAGCTTGCGCAGTATGAAGAGTTCAGGGCAGCAGATGAGAGATACGACTTTCTGGTTATTCACAAGGCTGACCGGCGAATCATCGGCAGTGTCAGTCTGTCTTTTGTGGTAAGGGGACCGCTGCAGAGCTGTATGATCGGGTACAGTCTGGACAAGGAATATAACGGTAAAGGCTATATGACGGAGGCGGTGAAGCAGGTCGTGCGCTATGCCTTCGAGGAGCTGAAGTTCCACCGGATTACAGGAGAAGCTTCACCGGATAATCCCGGTTCTATCCGTGTACTGGAGAATGCAGGATTCCACAAAGAAGGCATTGCCCGGCTGAATGTGAAGATCCGAAGTGTGTGGAAGGACCACCAGATTTTGGGAATCATCAACCCGGCGGATATTAGTTAACGGAGTTAACACTAACAGATTAGCACCTTAAATATTAACATTGTGGAGGATCACCAATGAGCCAGCGTTTACGAATTACCCGTTCCATGCAGGAAGAGAATGCAGAGCAGGCGCTAACCCTGGAGGAATGCAAGCGATACTTTGCCGCTAAATCCGGCTTCAGCTATTCACAGGTCTACACTGTGCAAGGTGCGGAGAGCACGATGTCGATCGAAGGGGATTTTTTCATGTGGAGTCATGAGGGGGCGGAGTACCCGTTCCGGCTGTACATGGGTGAGCTGTACGTGGCCTTGTCCATGGAGGCGATTGTGTCTGTGATTCTTGAGATTGCCACGGACCTGCGGGCAGATGTGGTTGAGGGGTAAGCTGAGTAAAGTTCAGATTAAGCTGTTTTTTACACATTCTGTATGCTCCCCGGATGTTATATTGATACAGTACATATAAGAACTGGGGGAACCAGAATGAATACATATCATAGCAGGGTACAAGAGCTTCACACGATGCTGACCCGCTTTATGGAGAATGGACCGTTTACCGGATTGCAGGTGGGGATCGTTAGTGAGGACGAGGTTCTTTTTACAGGAGAATATGGCAGCGCTAATGTGTCTACAGGTGAGCCTGTGGTCAGCAGTACTCTTTTTCACCAGGCATCTGTCTCCAAGACCTTCGTAGTTACGGCTGTGATGCAATTGGCAGAGCGTGGGCAGGTAGAGCTGGACTCACCTATAGTGAGCTATCTTCCGTATTTCAAAATGCACGACGAACGCTATCAGCAGCTTACGGTGAGACAATTGTTGAATCATACCTCCGGGATGCCGGATGAGGACGATTATGGCTGGGACCGGCCTGAATATGATGAAGGAAGTCTTGAACGGTATGTCAGAGGCATCCGCCGCCATGGCTTAATGAGTGATCCGGGTACTCATTTTGCTTACAGTAATATCGGTTATGAGATCCTAGGGGATCTGATTGCCAAGGTTAGCGGCCTCAGCTTCGAGGAGTATATGCGGCAGCATCTTCTGGAGCCTGCTGGAATGAGCACGAGTTCATTTTTGAAAATGGAGGTTGAACAGGTGCTGGCTGCGGCCCATGTACTGAGGAACTCCAGAGGGTACGGACCCTATGTAAGCGAAGTGTTCCCTTACAATAGAGCGCATGCTCCCAGCTCCACACTGTATACGAATGCCCGGGAGATGTGCCAATATATGCTGATGCACCTCGGGCGGGGGCAGGCTGAGAACAGATATAATGCCCTACAGCCCGGCAGCTATGAACAGATGTGGAGTCCTACTATGGCTACAGGCTGGGGGCCGGAGCATGAAGATGTGGGTCTGGGCTGGTTCCTGGGCCGCTATAATGGCTCCCGGATGCTCTCGCATTCCGGATGGGATACCGGATTCCTCAGTGAGCTGATTCTGCTACCGGATGAGAATCTCGGCATCTCCGTAATGACCAACTGTGACCATGTGTGGCTGGGCAGTGTGACCCGTCCTATTCTGGATCTGCTGCTGGGTATCGAGGTCTGCCAGCTTAAGCAGTCGATGGTGCATCATCTTGCCAAGACCGTTATAACCAGCGGTGCAGGGGAGGCCATTAACGAATACCAGCGTATCCGGCGCTCAGAGCAGGATAAGTATTATGAGGCGGATTTTGAATTTAGGCGGATTGCTGATACCTTAAGTTATAGCGGTCACCGGGAGGAAGCGATACGTATTCTTACCTGCGCTGCTGCTATATACCCGGACAGTGAAGCCGTTGCAGGCAAGCTGCAGCAGCTTCAGGACGAAGCCTAGATTTTCCACCGGGGTTAGACCCGTCTTCTAAGCACTCCCTAGCGGTCATCAAGACTGTGAAGGGAGTTTTTGGGCTCTAGAGAACGCCGCCGGGACATGAATACCAGACATAGGGCAATCGCAGTAAGGATCATTCCCAGCACCTGAAATCCCCTGAAGCTGAACGGATTGCCTATAACGATTCCGATCAGCAGAGAGGAGAGGATGGTTCCGAAATATCTGGACGTACTGAATAAGCCGGAGGTAACCCCGATTAGCTCTTTCGGCGAGTTGTTGAACAAGGCCGCTTGCATGGCCACATTATTCAGTCCGTTGCTGATTCCGAAGGCCGCCAGAGCCAGTAGAATACTGATGACAGGCGAAGCCGGATCGAGCATTACGATCCATACAGACCCAAGGGCCATTAGGATGGCCGATACGGTCTGCGCAGGCCGGGGCCCGGAGGCATCGATCCATCTTCCGGCCAGCGGAGAAACGGCGAGCGAGCTTAGACCCAGGCTTAACATCAGCAGCCCTGTGTGGAATTCACTGACCTGGCGAACGAGCTGCAAATAAGAAGGCAGACCGAAGAAGACGGAATAAAATAATAGATTAACCAGCATAAATTCAACATTGACCCGGATCAGCCCGGGAGATCTGGCGAAGGTACGCAGAGGAATGAAGGGCATAGCTGTTCTTAACTCATGCCTTACGAAAATCATAAGCAGGATGAGCCCGGACAGTCCGATGATGATATTGAATAGGGAGACATGACCGGAGGACTTGGCGGAGAGCATCTGCGCAAGCGCAGCCACCAGCCCTATGGTGAACAGTAGAATTCCAGGCGCGTCTATCCGGTTCATCCATTGCCTTAGGGACAGCTTGGTTACTATATCTGCTGACGGCTTGTCTTGCGGGATGGTTCTCCAGGCTAACAGGAAGCTGGCCGTTACAAACGGAAGGTTAATATAGAAGATGGAAGACCATCCCCACACATGGACGAGCACCCCGCCGATAAAAGGTCCTACCGCAGCTGCTCCCGATGTGAACATGGACAGCACCGACAGCGCGGACGCTTGCTTGTCTGTAATATTCACCCGGATGATTGCCATCCCCACCGCAACCACCATACTGGTTCCAATGGATTGGACAACCCGCAGAACGATGAGCCCCCCGAAGCCTGGAGACAAAGGCGTGAGCAGGGAGGCTGCGAAGACGATCACCAGTCCCGCCAGGAAAATTCTCCGGCGGCCGAAAATATCGCTCGCTCTGCCCATAACAGGCTGGGCAATAGCACTGCCGATATAGAACGAAAAAATAATCCAGGAAACCACAGTGAATTCAAGCTTGAACGCGTGCTGCAGCCTGGGGATCGCCACAGCCACCATCGAAGAGTTAAGCGGGTTAAGCATCATCCCCAGCCCAACGGATATCATTAACCACCAATTTCGTGCATTCATTGTTATTCCCCCTCAAGTGCTGTACAGTTATCGTACAGGATAAGAGTTATTTACTCCAACGCATTTCATGGTATGATTCCATAGACTTGAAGGAATGAATGGAGGCGGATATGGAGCTTCTTCAATTGCAGTATTTCATCGCGGTTGCCCGCCTGGAGCATATGACCGAGGCTGCACACAAGCTGCATGTTACTCAATCCTCACTTAGCAAGACCATTCAACGGCTGGAGGAGGATCTCGGAGTCCCATTGTTCGACCGGAGCGGGAGGAAGCTGCGGTTAAATGAGCCGGGACGCAGATTTCTTGAGCGTGCGGAGAAGGCGCTGTTTGAATTGGAGCAGGGGAGGCAGGAGCTTAAGGACCTGTCCAGCCTTGTGTCCAGCACTCTTGAATTAGCGGTAACCACTGCGAGTACCTTGCCTGGTATCCTCCGGGAGTTTCGGCTCAAGCTGCCGGATATCCATTTTCACGTACAAATGCTGCCCATGCAGGAGATGATTACCCTTCTTCAGAGGGGAGAAGTTGATTTCTGCTTGTCCTCTCCGCCGGTCAGAGGGGAGGATCTGGAATGTCAGGTGGTCTGTAATGATCATATTCACCTTGCCGTTCCAGCCGGCCACCCTCTGGCAGACCGTAAGAGCCTGGGCTTGATAGAGCTTAAGAATGAGTGGTTTGTGGGTGTCAAACAAGGCTACGGGATTCGAGATTTGGTGGATTCCGTCTGCCAGGCTTCAGGATTCCTGCCACGCTATGTATATGAGGGAGACGAACCGGCCCGCTTGATTGACCTGGTGGAAGCCGGAATCGGCTTAGCCTTCATACCGGGTACGGCAAGGAATGCGCAGGATCATATTCGTCTGATTCCGCTGGAAGACGAGGGACTGGTCAGGGAAATCGCCTTGTTGTGGCATAAGAACCGCTATATTTCACAGGCGGGCCTGATTTTCCGTGAGGTTGTTATGGAGTATTTCGCTAAGCTATAATGTCACCGGGAGGGATGAACCTATGAACGATACACAGACTACAGAACATAAGCGCATACTGGTGGTGTTTCCGCATCCTGACGATGAGGCTTTTGGAGCGGCTGGCACTATTGCGAAGTATATCCAGCAAGGCGCAGAAGTAACCTATGCCTGCCTGACGCTAGGCGAGATGGGGCGCAATATGGGGATTCCGCCGTTTGCCAACCGGGTGACGCTGCCGGAGATCCGCAAGGAAGAGCTGCGGGCATCCTGCCGGGCTATCGGCATACAAGACTTAAGGATGCTGGGCTTCCACGATAAAATGATTGAATTCGAGGATCAGCAGCTGCTGGATCAGACACTGCTGGCGCTGATCCATGAGCTGGCTCCGACGCTTGTGATTACCTTCTATCCCGGTTATAGCGTACACCCGGATCACGATGCTACAGGAGCAGCGGTTATCCGGGCGGTCCGGCAGATGCCGCCTGCGGAGCGTCCGGTGGTTCACTGCGGCGCATTCGCTATTGGCCATGAGAAGCATATCGGCCTCCCGGATGTGCATGTCGATGTCACCGCATTTCTGGACAAGAAGATGGCCTCTATCCAGGCACACCGTTCGCAATTCCAGGCGGCGGAGCTTGTCGGCAATCAGGTGCTGACGGCCGAAGAGATTCAGCTCCGCTTCGGGCATGAAGCCTTCTGGACCTACCCCATGAACACACAACACTAAGAGAAGGCAGGAATAACATATGAATCCTATGAATCAGAAAGACAGAATGCTCGCAGGATTGCCTTATAAAGCATGGCTGGACGGATTAACCGAAGAACGGACGGCCGCCCGGCTGCTGGTTCATCAGCTGAATTCACTCTCTCCTGACGCACATGAGGAGAGAGACGGGCTGATCCGTAAGCTTTTGGGCGCAACGGGGGAGCTTGTGCATATTGAGACTCCCTTCCGCTGCGATTATGGATCGAATATCACCGTAGGGAATAATTTCTATGCCAATTTCAACTGTACGATTCTCGATGTAGGCAAGGTGGTCATCGGCGAGAATGTCATGTTCGCTCCGAATGTATCACTCTATACAGCAGGCCATCCCGTCCATCCCGATTCCAGGAATTCTGGCTATGAATACGGGATTGCCATCACCATCGGCAACAATGTGTGGATCGGCGGTAATGTTATTGTGAATCCGGGCGTGACCATCGGGAATAACGTGGTCATAGGGGCAGGTAGTGTAGTGACTAAGGATATCCCTGATAATGTGATCGCCGTAGGCAGTCCGTGCCGGATTATCCGTGAGATCACGGAAGAAGACCGGAAATATTACTATAAGGATCGGGAGTTTGACGTCACTGACTACGTGTAGAGTCGCTGCTATACCGTCCTTAAGGGACAGGATTCGTTTCAGATCAGCACATAAGTGGCCCTCAGCGGCCCGTGCACCCCGACCACCAGCTTCATTTCAATATCCGCGGAATTGGAGGGACCGGAGATGAAATTAATTGATGAGCCCACCGTTTCCCCGGCCTCAATTCTCCGGTTAAGCGCCACAGCGGCATTCGTGGAGCGAAGCACCAGCTTCTCACGTTCAATCACCGCAATATAATGAGCAGGCAGGAAATGGAGCGACCGGCCCTGATCGGGGCGGCTCTCCACCACAACCGTTCCAGATTCCGCAAGTGCACAGTCGGCGAAGACTATGGCTGTATTTGCCGATTCAGCACGCCTGATATTCTCCGCACGTCCCGCCGCTTCTTCCCATACGGCAGCATCAGGGAAGGCCAGCCCGTATTCCCTGAACCGGGGATCACCGGAAGTCATCACGGCCCCGCCGCCATTTGCCTCTATCAGATCATCTAACGTTCTCTGCAGCAGCTCCCGCTTCGTCTCAATCACCTGAGTGTGGATGAAGAAGCATTGCTCCTTAAGCATCTCTACAAGATCATCTTGAGTAAGCGGACCGTAGCTGTCAGGAATGAAATTCTGGATCGGAGGACGCTGAACCTCTGACTTCCGTGCCCGTCCCAGCTTGGCGGCAATAGTATTCAGAAAAGCCTCCTTATTCATGTTCATATTCGTGTTCTCGGATGCTGTCATTACTCTGCCCCTCCTTTGCGCTTCTCCAGCCATGCCCGGAAGCTGTCCTGCTGCTTGACGGGCTGCTTCAGGTCGCGTGAACCAATCCACCCCTGAATGATAGCTGGTCCCCGTACAATACGTCCATGTTTGCTCATGATCCGGCTGGCAGAATGGGCGAGCCTGAGCGTTTTGCCGAACAGGGCCGGGGAGGAGAGCAGCTTAGCGGCGGCCTTCATCTGGATTCGGTCGGCAGCGCCGGTTCTCTTCTGCTTCACAATATTCTGGCGGTGCATAATAAGCTGCTCATGCAGCGGGATTTTTACCGGACAAACATCTGTACACGCTCCGCAGAGGCTGGAGGCATACGGCAGCTCCTTATAGTCGTCATAACCGCCAAGCAGCGGCGTAATGACCGCACCAATCGGACCCGGGTAGATGGAACCGTAAGCATGCCCGCCGATATGGCGGTAGACCGGGCAGACATTCAGGCAGGCACCGCAGCGGATACACTGCAAGGCTTCGCCAAATTCACTTCCCAGAATATCCGAGCGGCCGTTATCGACGACCACCAGATGGAATTCCTCCGGTCCGTCGGTCTCCCCCGCTGCTGAGGGACCCATGACCGTGATATAGCTGGTCAGCTTCTGGCCGACAGCACTGCGGCAGAGCAGATTATCCAGGATCTCCATTTCCTCAATCGTCGGTACAATCCGTTCCATGCCCATCACTGCGATATGCGTCTTGGGAATAGCGGCGGTGAGGTCACCGTTCCCTTCATTCGTGACGAGATTAATTGCGCCCAGGTTGGCGATGGCGAAATTACAGCCCGTAATCCCGATCTCCGCATCCAGGAACTTCTGGCGCAGGACGGTGCGGGCGAACCCGGCCAGCTTCTCGGGCGTCTCATCGCCGGTGTATCCGAGCTTCTCTGCGAAGACACGCCTAATCTGCTCCCGGTCTTTATGCAGGGCGGGGGCTACGATATGGGAGGGAGGGTCCCAATCATCCATCTGCAGAATGTACTCTCCGAGATCCGTCTCAATCAGCTCGCAGCCGGCTTCGAGCAGTACGCGGTTCAGTTCAATCTCCTCAGTAACCATGGACTTGGATTTGACGACCCGGGTCGCCTGCTTGCGTTCAATGACATCCCGTATATAACTGCTGGCCTCTTCCTTGGTTGCGGCAAAATAGATATGCCCGCCCTGCCGCTCAACATTATCCGCAAGCTGCTCCAGATAAAAGTCCAGGTTCGCCAGCGTATGCTGACGGATCAGCTGGCCGGCCTTCCGCCACTGCTCCCAATCCCCCAGCGCGGTAGCGGCTGTCAGCCGCCTAGTCTTAAGGCTGTCCTGTGCCGACCCCACGGCACTGCGCATGAAGGAATCCCCAAGGCCCTCCGCGGTCCGTTCGCTGAAGCTGCGTGAATCCGTTTGCAGGCTCAAGTCAGTTTCCCCCTTTATGATTGGCAGGCGTATGCTGGTTGAGCACCTCTGCAATATGCATGACGCGTACCGGCTCACCCTTGCGGGACAGGCGCCCTCCGATGTTCATCAGGCAGCCCATATCTGCACTGATCAGGATATCGGCTCCGGTATCCAGCACACAGCCGCATTTCTCATCGGCCATCTGCCCGGAGATTTCAGGCATCTTCACCGCAAAAGTGCCGCCGAACCCGCAGCAGTTGTCGCTGTTCTTGAGCGGCTCAAGCTTCAGTCCCTTCACCTGCTCCAACAGCTGGAAGGGCGTTTCCTTCTCGCCCAGCAGCCTTGTCATGTGGCAGGAGCGGTGGTAGGTGGCCGTTCCTTCGAGCGAGGCACCGACATCGGTGACCCCCAGCACTTTCACAATGAACTGGGTGAGTTCATATGATTTCGCTTTTAACGCAACCGCTTTCAATTCCCACTCCGGGTCCCCGCTGAAGATCTTCGGATATTCATGAAACATAGCAATGCAGGAGCCGGACGGACCTACGACATAATCCGAAGCCTCGAAGGCCAGCATCATGTTCTGCATAGCAAGCTTAGATTCTTGCAGATAACCGCTGTTGTACGTAGGCTGGCCGCAGCACACCTGTGAAGCGGGGTAATCAATCTCGCAGCCGAGCCGCTCCAGAACTTCAACCATGGCAATACCGGCATTCGGAGCCATAAGATCTACCAGACAAGTGGAAAAAATACTGACTCGCACTCCCATCCCTCCCATCAATGAAAACCTATATTCACAGCTTAACTCAATAAGTCAATGAAAAACAACACAAAAACAAATAAAAAATGTGAAACTTATTGACAATAAATATTGATAGCGTTTACACTATGGATGGGTAATTGGAGAAATGGAATAATCTACAATGGAATAATCTACCTTGAGGGGGAGAAACAGTGACCAAGCATTTGATGTATATCAACGGCCAATTTACGGAATCCGAAGGCAAAGAGTGGATGGAAGTAACCAATCCGGCGACCGACGAAGTCATCTCACAGGTTCCCAAGGCAACCAGGAATGATGTCATACGTGCCATTGATGCAGCGGAGCAAGCCCAGGCAGAGTGGGAGGAGACTCCGGCGGTAGAGCGCGGCAAGTACTTGCATGCGATTGCTGACGGCATCCGGGCAGAGGCGGACAGCATCGCCAGGCTGATCTCGGAGGAAGTCGGTAAGACGCTGGAATTATCCACCGTAGAGGTTCATTTCACTGCGGATTATTTAGATTATATGGCGGAATGGGCACGGCGTTATGAAGGGGAGATCGTTCAGAGCGACCGTGATAATGAGCATATTTTTGTATTCAAAAGAGCGATCGGCGTCACCACGGGCATTCTGCCCTGGAACTTTCCGTTCTTCCTGATTGCGAGAAAAATGGCCCCGGCGCTCATCACCGGCAACACGATTGTCGTGAAGCCCAGCGCTGAATCTCCTAACAATGCCATGGCGTTCAGCCGGATTGTGGATCAGGCCGGATTGCCTAAGGGTGTATTCAACCTTATTACAGGCAGAGGTGCAGAAGTGGGCAACGAGCTGTCCAGTAATGCCAAGGTAGGTATGGTTAGTCTTACGGGCAGCGTACCTGCAGGGCAGAAGGTTATGGAGGCGGCGGCTGAGAATATCATCAAGGTCAGCTTGGAGCTGGGCGGCAAAGCACCTGCCATCGTAATGAAGGATGCCGATCTGGAGCTGGCTGTTCAGGCGATTGTGGCTTCCCGGGTCATTAATACAGGTCAGGTCTGTAACTGTGCGGAGCGTGTCTATGTCCATGAAGATATCAAGGAGGAATTCACCACTCGGCTGGTTGCAGCGATGAAGGCCGTGAAGTACGGAGACCCGCTTAAGGACACGGACATTCAGATGGGACCGCTTATCAACAAGGCCGCGCAGGAATCGGTACAGCAGAAGGTGGACCGGGCCGTTCAAGAAGGAGCCAAGATCGCTCTGGGCGGTAAAAAAGTTGAAGGAGCAGGCAGCTTCTTCGAGCCGACAGTGATCACAGACGCGACGAATGAGATGGAGATTGTGCAGGATGAAATTTTCGGTCCGGTCATCCCCGTCATTACGTTCTCAACTCTGGATGAGGCGATTGCCCTCGCCAATGACAGTGAATTTGGCTTAACCTCATCGCTATATACGCAGAATCTGAACGTCGCCATGAAAGTAATCAAGCGGCTGAAGTACGGGGAGACGTATATCAACCGCGAGAATTTCGAAGCGATGCAGGGCTTCCATGCAGGCTGGAGAAAATCCGGCATCGGCGGCGCTGACGGCAAGCACGGCTTGAACGAATACCTCCAGACCCATGTCGTCTACTTGCAGTACGACAAATCGGTTAACTGAATACGCAGCGACTGTTTGCTGCTTTGGTGAGGCGGCCCTTGTTTGGGGGCCGTTTTTTGGTGTTTTTCGGAGAGGCAGGTACGTAGTGTGCTTGGGCAGCATGAATTTTACATTATCCATCCGTTAGTGTGATTTTATTCTTAGCTATTTCATTATTATACCCGGGTAATATTGCATTTATATTTTTACCCGGGTATAATTAAATCAAATAGAAGGAGGTCAACCTATAACATGAGTATGAGTAATGAACAGACGCATTCTTACTGCACGGCATTTTTGGGAGCGGAAGCTGTTTCCAGCGGTTCATTAGAGCAGGTGGTTACTACAGTGAAGGGGAGGCTGAGTGACAGTGAACTGGCCCGGGTGCTTATCTTTGACGATTCCACGGGGAAGCCGATAGATGTTGATTATCACGGGACAACAGATGATGTGCTTACGCGGTTAGCAGAACCTTCAGGTGAGTCAACCGTTACAGAAGTGAATCCCCAGACCACGCGCCGGGCCGGACGGCCCAAGCTGGGGGTTGTATCCGGTGAGGTTACTTTATTGCCAAGGCAGTGGGAGTGGCTCAAAGCCCAGCCTGGAGGGGCATCGGTAACCTTACGCAAGCTGGTTGATGAAGCCCGCCGTACCGGAGAACAGCAGAGTACCATCCGCAAGTCACAAGAAGCAGCTTATGCCTTTATGACAGCCATGGCCGGGGATTTCAGCCATTATGAAGAAGCTCTGCGCGCATTGTATGCCGGTGATGCGGAGCGTTTGGACCAATGTACCCAAGACTGGGCACCTGATATCCGCAACCATGTGAAGCAGTTAGCTGCAGTTGCATTACAGAAGAAGAATTGAAGGAGAACAGACACTATGAACATTATACAGACGAATAGCATTGAGCTGGCTTACGACAGCTTCGGCAATGATAATGACGAGGTGATGATCTTGATTGCCGGACTTGGAACCCAGATGATCCGCTGGACTGTTCCATTTTGTGAACAACTAGCGGCCCGGGGCTTCCGGGTGATCCGTTTTGACAATCGGGACACGGGCTGCTCCACCCATTACAGCCATTACCCGGCTATGGATTTCAATGCCTTGGCGGCTGCGCTCATGTCGGGTCAACGGCCGGACATGCCTTACACGCTTGATGACATGGCCGGTGACGTGATCGGATTGCTTGATGCCCTGGGTATTGACGGGGCACATATCGTTGGCCGGTCCATGGGCGGAATGATCGCCCAGCTTGTTGCCAGTAAGTACCCGGACCGGGTCCTGTCGCTCACGTCCATCATGTCTACGTCCGGGAATCCTTCCCTTCCGCAGGCTTCCCCGGAGGTGATGGGGATGATGACTGCCCCGGGGCCGAACCCGTTTGAGGATGAGGCAGGATTTTTAGCGCACAGCATGGCTTTTGCCAAGCGTATTGCCGGTACCGGCCATCCATTCGATGAAGAAGCTTACCGGGCACTCATTGCGGAGGAATTCCGGCGGGCCTACGACCCGGGCAGTGTGGGACGGCAGATTGCTGCGATTGCGGTCTCCGGTGACCGCCGTCCGCTGCTGGCAGCCATAAAGGTCCCTGCACTTGTCATTCACGGGATGGACGATCCTCTGTTCGTTCCGGCGTGCGGCGAGGACACCGCTTCCTCCATCCCGGGCGCTGAGCTGATGCTGGTTGAAGGCATGGGACATGACCTGCCGCACCAGTTGTATCAGCAGATGATCGATGCTATTGAGCGGACGGCTCAGCGCAGTTGACTAACCACTACGTTGTGTAGTAGATTATAACTACTACGTAGTGTAGTAATAATGTTATGGACGCATAACAGACATATGAGGTGTTCACGGTGAACAAGATTCAGAAGCTATCGGATACAGAATTAGAGTTAATGGAAGCCATTTGGGCGAGTACACCGCCAGTTACTTCAACGGAGCTGCTGAACCAGTTCGCGCATAAGGGAAGGGATTGGAAGGCGCAGACGATATCTACCTTTTTGTCACGATTAGTGGATAAGGGGTTTCTGACGGCTACCCGGCATGGGCGGCTGAACAAGTATGTACCCGGCATTTCACCTGAGGACTATAAGCTGGTGGAGACTCAGCATGTCCTGGACGGGCTGTATCAGGGTTCGGTCAAGAATCTGATCTCTGCTATGTATGACGGCGACAAGCTGTCGGACCAGGATATTGACGAGCTGAAGCAATGGTTCTCGGAAAAGTAGGTGATGACGATGAAGACCTTGCTCGATATTCTAATCCCGCTAACCGTTGCCGGAAGCGTAGTGACACTCAGTATACAGGTACTGGGGAGGTTCTCCACCGGACATTTCCCGGCCCGATGGCGTTACGGACTCATTAAGCTGGCCTTAGTCTTTTATTTGTTCCCTATAGCTCTTATCCTGCCGTGGCTATCCCAACACCTGATTGTGCCGCACGCAGCCACAGGTGTACAGAATCCCCAGAGCGGGAGGATAACAGGGTATATAGCGGAATCTCTGCAGCCTACTCTAGCCCTTACCACAAGTACGGCCTATATCCTGTTAGGGATCTGGGCAGCGGGAGCCATTACTTTTGCCGCCTGGCAAGGGTATGCGTACCGCAGGTTCACCAGAGTGCTTAAGCGTAACCGGACCATGGTACCGGAGAATAGCGAGACAGCCATGATGCTGAGAAGCATCAAGGAGGAGCTTGGACTCACCTGTAGCGTGAAGCTCGCATTCAGTCATGTCGCACGCAGTCCTTTTCTGGCAGGATTATGGAGACCGGCGATCTATCTGCCTGTAGAGAGTCATGTCAATCTGGATATGGAGATGGTCCTGCGCCATGAATTGGTTCATCTGAAGCGGAAGGATCTGTGGATCAAAGCTGCATTGCTATTCGCCCGTACCTTGCACTGGTATAATCCGCTGGTTCATACGGTCCGGCATGAGCTTCATACCTGGAGCGAGCTGACCTGTGACCAGGAGGTTGTGCAGAAGATGTCTCATGCCGACCGCAAACGTTACGGCGGGACGATTCTGAATGTTATGGCAGGACCTGCCAGTCACCCCGGAGCGTTCTACGCCTCATTATCCGGTGACGGCAAACAATTACAAAGGAGATTATCCCATATGCTTAACGTCAAAAAACTAAACAGACAGACCCTCTTCCTATCGGTTGCCGCAGCACTGTTAATCGCCGGAATCGGCACATCTACTGCAGCATTGGCCTCTAAGATGACGCCGAAAGTTGTCGCCGACTCGGAGTATACTTCTTCTGACAATGCGGCTTCCGAAATTGCAGCTTCTAAAGTGCCCAAGGGTAAAATAACCGAGCCTGCCAAAGTATCTGGCACCGAGCCTGCCGAGAGCAGCACCATCCCCGCCCAGGAATATACAGCAGGACAACTCGTTGCCGGGCCCGCTGAATCTGCTGATTCTGTAACGGTTCCCGCTGAAGTGGCTCCTGGAGCTGCTCAAGCAGACATCACTGCGCAGCCGCTGCCTGAGCTTGTAGCATCCCCTGCTGAAAGTGCTCCCGTAACCGTGCCAAAAGCAAGTGCTGCCCAATCGGATTCCGGGCTTGCCCCTGCACCAGTACCTGAGCGGGAAGAGGCCATGGTAGAGGCTCTTCCCGAGCTGGTGCCGGCTCCTGCACCTTCTAAGTAACATAAGATATCTTGTGTAATTATATTGTGAACAATATTATCAATGACAGGAGCGGCTTCCATGTGGGGCTGCTCTTGTTCTTTGCGTTTTGATTTGATACTGACTATATTAATAGAGATAAGTTACACTTCTCTCGGCCGCGCCCCTCTGAATTTATTGGGGTAGAGTATATCAGTATGAGGATAATTTGAAGTATTGGGGGCGAAGGAATGGACAGGCTATCGAGGATCAGATCCGAAGAGAAAATATATCATGATCAATGTTATGAGAGCAGCAAGTTATTTCAACCAGGCTCCTGGCTGCACAAACCCGTTACTACAGTCATTAATCTTATCAATCAGTATAAGGATCAAGAATACATAAGCATACTGGATCTGGGAGCTGGAGTTGGCCGGAATAGCATTCCGATCGCCGAATCGGTTAAGCCTAGGAATGGAAAAGTTGTATGTGTAGACTTGCTGGAGTCAGCCATAGCGAAGCTGAAGAGTTACAGTCAGCAGTTCGGTGTCGAGCCTTACATTGTACCTGTTCTATCTGATATTGAACACTTCTTCATTGAACCCAATGAATATGATATTATCATAGCCGTATCCTCATTGGAGCATGTTAGTTCGGCACAGGCACTGGAGCAGAAACTGAGTGAAATGAATGCCGGGACAAGGGCAGGCGGGGCGAATTGTATTATTATCGCGTCCAATATCCGGGAAATGCTTCTAGAGAATAAGCAAGAGCTGGACCCCATGTTTGAAGTGAATCTGTCTACTGAAAGAATGATTGAACTATTGAAACAGCAGTTTGCCGGATGGGAGATAGAGCAGCTGATCGTAAAACCCTTAGCATTTGAGATCAACAGAAACGGGCTGCCCGTCAAGTTGACCTCTGATTGCATAACCTTTGTTGCCCAAAAAAGCTGATCTTATAGAGATCGGCCTTTTTTGATAGTGATGGAGGTAATTAGAGTTTTTCTCCCCGCCTGTGACCACACGCACCACATCTTCCGTGAACTAGGCTACATTAAGAGTATGCCAAATGAAAGGTTTCACAAACTTCCGAAATTTGATTTGAATCCTCCTTTTTAAGCGGCTGGCGTAATAGAATGAGGTTGCTGATAAGGATTATCAATCAAATATTGGAGGCTAACACATATGAGTACACAAACCAGACAAATCGCAGGCGACATCCACTGGGTAGGCAAAATAGACAATCGCGAAGTTCCGTTCCACCGCCTGATTCTCGCCAAGGGCACCACCTATAACTCCTATCTCCTCAAAACCGGCAAGCCGACCGTAATCGATACCGTGGATATGGAATTCGGCCGCGAATATGCCGAGTGTCTCGCCGGAATGATTGACCTTATGGATATTCATTACATTGTCATTAACCATACCGAGCCTGACCACTCCGGCGGACTTGCGGCACTGGCAGCACAGGCCCTGAATGCTACGATTGTCTGCACCGAGATCGCTGTGCCTGAGCTGCAGGAGATGTATAAGCTGCACAGCCGCAACTTCCTGGTGGTGAAGGACGGAGACACGCTGGATATCGGCGGCAAAACCCTGCTGTTCAAAGAAACGCCGTACCTCCACACCGCAGAGACGATGATTACGTACTGTGTGGAAGACAAGATCCTGTTCCCTTGCGATATTTTCAGTACGCATGTGGCTGCCGAGCATCTGTTCAGTGATGAAGCAGGTTTCGATATCACGGAAGATTACAAAGGCTATTATGCAGCGATTATCCACCCGCACAGAAGATATGTAAGAACGCTGCTGGAAGCAGTGAAGGATCTGGAGATCTGCATGATTGCGCCATCCCACGGGTTCCTGATCCGCGAGGACATTCCTAAGTTCATCGGGCTGTACGCCACCATGAGCCGGGAGACCACCCAGGGCAAGAAGGCTGTCATTGTCTATACCACCATCAAGAACAGCACGAAGAAGATGGCCGCAATCATTGAGAATTGCCTGAAGGAGAACAATATTGAGACAGAAGTCTGGAACGCAGATAAAAGCAGCACCGCAGACATCCTGCGCAGCATAGAATCGGCAGACGCCGTCTTCATCGGCAGCTCCACGAAGTATGCGGATATGATCGGGAACCTGGAGGAAGTGCTGAAGGGTATGCAGGAGATGAATCTGGAAGGCAAGCTTGCTACTGCGTTTGGCTCCTACGGCTGGAGCGGAGAAGCGATCGAGGTCATTCAGGATTATCTGAACGGAACGAATATGACTGTACAGAGTACCTCTGAGGTTATCAAAACCACCGGCATGACCCATGTAGAGTTCCCCGTTCGGGTAAGATTCTCCCCAAGAGAGCCTGAGAAGGTCCAGAAGATTAAGCATGCAACCGAATTTGTCTCGGATCTGCTGCTCAGTTCAATCTAGGGAGGAGGAAGCGAACATGACGAAGCATTACGTAATTGTTGGCGGCGGTGTAACTGCCGTCCATGCCGCCAAAGCGATCCGCGATCAGGACGCGGACTCGGAAATCTCGATCATCGGGGAAGAGAGCGGCCTGCCGTATAACCGGATCAAGCTGACCAAGGGCCTGTTCACCGACCTGCACAGCGAGAAGGTTCTGATCAAGAAGGAGAAATGGTACCGCGATAACCGCATCACCGTACAGTCGTCCACCCGCATCGTGTCTATCCACCCGGAGCGCCAGACGATAGAGACAGAGAGCGGCCAGTGTGTGGAATACCATAAGCTGCTGCTCTGCATGGGGGCGAAGAACCGCGCATTAACCATTCAGGGTGCCGGACTTGCTAACGTACACACCATCCGGGAGCTGGCTGATGCAGACCGGCTGAAGGACGGTCTTAAGGAAGGCAGCCGCGTAACGGTCATCGGCGGAGGGGTGCAGGGGATTGAGACCGCCTGGGCGCTTCACGAAGCAGGATATAACGTGACTGTGGTTGAATACGCACCCGCCCTGATGGGCAGACAACTGGACAGCTACTCTTCCAAGCTTTTGCAAGAAACCCTTGAACAATCCGGGGTGAAGGTGATTCTTCATGCGGGCGTGGCTTCCATCGAGGGTACAGAGTACGTCACCGGGGTTACGCTGAATGACGGCACGAGCTTCCCGTGTGACCATGTGGTCTACTCTATTGGGATTGTTCCGAATACTGCTCTGGTTGACGACTCGAATATTGAGGTCCGCAGCGGCATTGTTGTGGATGAACATCTGCAGACGAGTGCACCGAACATCTATGCAGCCGGGGACGTTGCCGAGTTCGACGGGCTGGTGGAAGGCCTGTGGGGCGGAGCGATGGAACAGGGCAAGATCGCAGGAAGCAATATGGCTGAAGCCCGGAGTGTATACCGCAGAGCGGTTCCGGTGACCTTGTTCAATGCGTTCGGGGTGTCCTTATTCTCCATCGGCAACACCGATGAGCGGAATTGCGATGAGTCGGTATGCGGTGAAGAGAATGGAGAGTATACACGGATTTTTGTGAAGGATCATGTCATTGTCGGGGCGTTGTCCTGGCAGGGTGCTGCAGCTTCGCTGGCTTACAAGGCGGCTGTTGAGCAAGGCGTCCGGCTGAGCGGAAGTGCTGACGGCATGAGCATTGACGAGATTATAGCAGAAACGCAGGCTGTATTGAATTAATTCACTAACCATAATAACAGGAGCTGATTACGATGAAAAAATATATCTGTACCCCTTGCGGTTACATCTACAACCCGGCGGTAGGTGATCCTGATGAGGATGTAGCGGCTGGAACAGCGTTCGAGGATCTGCCGGAAGATTGGGTCTGCCCGGTCTGTGGTGAGGACACCAGCCACTTTGTACCCGTAGAAGAAAAGAACACAATTACCCAATAGAGGATTAAAGCTAAGGCTTCACATTTCACATTACAGGGGGAATCGGTATGAAAGAGCATTCCTGCCAGCACGCCGCAGAACCTTGTACACGCAAGGTACCGATTTTTGCCGCGCTGACCGATGAGGATCTTACCCGGATCAGCGCCATGATTAAGCACCGCAAATTCACCAAGGGCCAGCCGCTAATTCTCGAAGGCGCACCGTCCGATACTCTGTACATTATTCAGCAGGGACATGTGAAATTATCCAAGCTCACGCCCGAAGGGAAGGAACAGATTTTACATATCCTGACGAACGGGGATTTCTTCGGGGAACTCAGTATTTTCAACAGCGACGAGCTTAGCAACTTCAGTGCGTATGCGCTGAAAGACACCAATATCTGCCTGCTGACCCGCAGCGATATGGAGCAGATCATGACCGAGAATCCAGACATCTCCCTGCGCCTGCTCTCCAGCGTAACCAAACGCCTCGCCCACACCGAGAATCTGGCACAGAGCCTGGCGACCAAGGACCCGGAAATCCGGATCGCTTATATGATTATGGAGCTGAGTGAGAAATACGGCAAGCCACGCGGCGGACGCGTACATATCGACCTGCCGCTGTCCCGCGAAGAGCTGGCCAGTTATGTCGGAGTGACCCGGGAGACGATCAGCAGGAAGTTCTCCCGATTCGAGGACTCCGGCCTGATCAAGCTGATCGGCAACAAGCAGATGGTCGTCATGGACCCGGCAGGTGTGGAGCGGTTCATGGGAATATAAGAAGAGCTAAATATAGATTATGCGGCATTTCTATCATTCGTTGATGGGGAATGCCGCTTTTTGGTATGGACAGCCCGTTCGTATGACAAATCTTAAGGCAATGTTAAGGTTACCCGTGTTTAACTGAAAGGTAGGGTCAACATAATGGACTTACAGCCCTGCGGGATGGGCGGGAGGAGAGGTGAATGATGAATCAAACGATTCTGATTGTGGATGATGAGAAGGAGATCCGGGAGCTGTTGCGCCTGTATGTTGAAAAGGAGGGCTATACCGTGATCCAGGCCGGTAACGGCCGGGAAGCACTGAAGCAGGCTGCAGCTGCACGGGTTGATCTGGCTGTCATCGACATTATGATGCCTGAGCTTGATGGCTATCAGCTGATTAAGGGCTTGAGAGAGCACAGCAATCTGCCTATTATCATCGTTAGTGCCAAGACAGAGAATCACGAGAAAATTCTGGGGCTTGACCTTGGCGCGGATGATTATGTGACTAAGCCGTTTGACCCATTGGAGGTACTGGCACGAATTAAAGCCCAATTACGCCGCTATAGCGGCGGTGCAGCGGACTCCGCAGCGGATATGCTGATGGCAGGGGAGCTGTGTCTGGACATTTCTGCTTGCGGTCTATACTGGGGCAGCGTGACAATTCACCTTACCGCAACAGAATTTAACATCATTAAGCTGTTTATGCAAAGCCCGGGTCGCGTATACACCAAACAGCAGCTGTATGAAGCGGCCTGGCAGGAGACGGCTATCGTAGATGATAATACGGTGATGGTGGCCATCAGCAAGCTGCGCGCCAAGCTTCCCGGCGGCAGTAGAGTGTCCATTGGAACCGTGCGGGGATTAGGCTATCGGCTGGAGGTGCATCCATGAAGAATAAGCGCAGCTTCAGAAGAGTCATCATGCGCAGATTCATAGGCTATACCTTCGGCATTGCGCTGACGCTGCTGGTCCTGGAGCTATTGTTCGGTCTGCTTACATGGAAGAATGGGATGAACTTCGCGGAGCTGGCCTCTTCCCCGCTGGCTAAGGGAACGGAATCACTTCAGGTCACGTTGTCCGTGATCTGGATTCTTATTACAGCTGCCGTGTATTTTATCGGGATTACCTTGTTCGGGCGCGGGATCAACAGGAAGCTTATGGAGCCTGTAAGGAAGATGGAAGAAGGATTCAAGGCGGTGACCTCGGGCCATTTGAATACCAGACTGGATTTTGAGACGGAAACGGAATTTGGAGACATGCGGGATGCGTTCAACTATATGGCGCAGAGGCTGAAGGATGCCGAAGAACAGCGGATGAACATGGAGAGTGAGCGGATGCAGCTGTTCTCGCATATCGCCCATGATCTGAGAACTCCCATGACAACAATCTCCGGCTATGCCGGGGCCTTGGCAGGCGGGTTGGTTGAGGAGCCTGACAAACAGCGGGAATACCATCTGGCGATCCAAGCGAAATCGGGGCAGATGAACCAATTGATTGACCAGCTGCTGGCCTACTCCAAACTGGGTGCGCCCGGTTACCAGTTGAACTTAGTGAAGGTTGACCTTGTGGAGTTGCTTCGGATATCTTGCGCTACTCTATTTGGTGAAATCGAAGGTAAGCAAATGAACTTAGAGCTGCAATTACCGGACCATCCCGTGTTTTACATGTCAGACCCGCTGGAAATAAGCCGGGCTATCGGCAATCTGCTAACCAATGCAATCCGCCATAACCCGTCAGGCAGCCTGTTATATGTGGGATTAACGGATGAACCTGGCCGGATTGCAATCCATATTGCCGATAATGGAGCAGCGATCCCGGAGCCTATCGCCGGCAATCTGTTCGAGCCGTTTGTCTCAGGCAACGCTTCAAGAAGCACCAGCAGCGGAACAGGGCTAGGACTGGCAATTGTGCACAAGGTGATGGAACGGCATTCCGGCGGGGTTAGCGTATTGGACGCAGCCCCGCCCTATACCAAGGAGTTCGTCCTCAGTTTTCCTATAGGCTAAATCTGTAAGGACACAAATAGACGGAGGAGTGACATGTATCTACAAATTATTAAAAACGATCTGCGCAAAAGCAAGCTGATCACCGGCACGATTATGGCATTCATCCTCGTTGCTGCCATGCTGACCTCGCTCGCCGCATCGCTTACAGTGAATCTGTCCGGCGCAATTGATAACATGCTTCGATCGGCGAAGGCGCTCCATTTCATGCAGATGCATACAGGCAATGTTGATATGGACCAGTTGCGGCACTTCGCGGACACGAACGGAAGTGTTGAGGAATATCAGGTGCAGGAGTTCCTCAATATCGAGGGTGCAGAGATTGTGATCGGGAACGATACGCTTGCTGGAAGCATTCAAGACAACGGTCTTTCCGTACAGGGCAACAAGTTCGACTACCTGCTGGACTTAAACGGTAAGGTGATTCATCCTGCTGACGGTGAAATCTATGTCCCTGTCTATTACAGGCAGGAAGGGAACGCAGTACTTGGAGATACAGTGACGATCCACGGTATTTCCTTCCGCGTTGCCGGTTTTTTGCGGGATTCGACCATGAACGCGGCGCTGGTAAGCTCCAAACGGTTCCTTGTGAGCCAGACGGATTTCGAGAGGGTTCGTGAGTTCGGACAATTGGAGCACTTGATTGAATTCCGGCTGTACGAGGGGGTTAACTATCCGGCATTTGAGGCAGCGTATTTGGATGCGGGACTCCCGGCCAATGGTCCGCCTGCGATCACGTACAATCAAGTGAAGATGATTAACGGCATTACGGACGGCATTATGATTGCTGTGCTGGTGTTGATCGGCATTCTGGTCATCATCGTGGCGTTCTTGTGCATCCGCTTTACGCTACTGGCAACGATTGAAGAGGATTATAAGGAAATAGGCGTAATGAAGGCCATCGGGATACGGGTATCACAGATTAAGAAGCTGTACCTTGCGAAATACGGCGCGATCACGGGTGTAGCTTGTATGCTGGGCTTCCTGGCTTCTCTGCCGCTCCAAATCCCTTTTATGCAAAATATACGTCTGTACATGGGCGATAGCGGGAGCTGGTTCCCCGAGTTGCTCTGCGGGCTTACGGGGGCAGTGCTCATCTTCGTGGTGGTCATGATATATGTGAATGGTGTGCTGCGGCGCTTCCGTAACATCTCCCCGGCGCAGGCGGTGAGGTTCGGCGCATCCCGTGAATCCTCGAAACCGGGCAGAAGCTTCCGGCTGAGTCACAACAGGCTGTTCACCCGAAATATCTTTCTTGGCGTCAAGGATGTGCTATCCCGTAAGAAGATGTATGTCACCATGACGATGGTGCTGGTCATCTCTTCATTCATTATGATTGTGCCGTACAATATCAGCCGTACGATCTCTGCCCCCAGCTTCATCACCAATATGGGTATGGGCATCAGCGACGTGAATATTGGAGTACTGCGGACACAGGTGGAGGATGTTCAGGGGAAGGCTGAGGAGGTTGCAGCTCGGCTGAATGAAGATAAGAACGTTGAGAAATATGCATTATTCACCAGCCGGATGCTAGAGAGAAGAACGGATGATGGAATGCTAGAGAAGCTGCGGGTGACCTTTGGGGACTATTCCGCTTTTCCGATTACGTACTCCAAAGGCCGTGCGCCGCAAGAGGAAGCGGAGATCGCGCTCTCGGTACTGAATGCGGAAGACCTTGAACAGAATGTTGGGGATGAACTCGTTGTTATCGTTGACGGCACGGAGAAGCACCTGAAGGTGTGCGGAATTTACTCCGATGTTACGAACGGCGGGCGTACAGCACAGGTGAATTTTGATATGAATCACGGGGAGATTCTTAGCATCGGGATTGCGGTTACGTTCCGTGACCGTCAGAGTGTTCAGGCAGCAATATCACAGTACCGGGAACAATTCCCCTCCGCCAAAATTACCGGGATCGACGAGACCATCGGGCAGATGCTCGGTCCTATGCGCAAGGCCATACAAAAGGCATCCATTGTCGCTACTGTGGCAACTGCTCTGCTCACACTGCTGGTAACAACGCTATTTATGATGATGTTAGTGTCAAAGGATCGTTATCCTATAGCAATATTGAAATCTATTGGCTTCACTAGCAGGGATATTCGCAGGCAGTATCTTTCGCGTTCCATCACTGTGCTGGTGCCGGGTGTCATCACTGGTACGCTTTTGGCAAATACGCTGGGGGAGCTTGCCGGGGTGGCAATCGTGTCTTCCTTCGGCGCAGCAGCCTTCCATTTCGCGGTAAATCCGTGGTTTGTCTATTTCATTTCGCCCCTGCTGATTGCAGGCTGTGTTGTTGCCGCTACCAGGTTAGGCATTTCCGGCATCCAGACCTTACCCATTGCCGGGCATATCAAGGAGGCTTAGCAGATGAGAAGCATCATTACAGGTACCCATATTGTGAAAACTTACCGTAAGGGTATAGAACAGGCCACAGTGTTGAATGGAGTAGACGTAGATATAACAGAAGGTGAATTTGTTGCTGTGATGGGACCGTCAGGCTCAGGCAAAACCACATTGCTGTTCGCGCTCAGCGGCATGGATGATATTACTGAGGGATCGGTCAAATTTGGCGATACAGAATTATCCGGTCTCCGTGAAAATATACTTGCGGATCTTCGCCGGACCCGGATGGGGTTTATTTTTCAGTCGCCTACGATGCTGAGGAACCTGAACTTGCTGGATAATATCTTGCTTCCCGCTGTGCAGGATGGCATGAGAAACACAGCGGAGCTCGCGCAAAAAGCGAGACACCTGATGATCCAGACAGGCATTGCCGGGCTGGAAAACAGGGATACCACGGAGGTATCAGGCGGCCAGCTCCAGCGGGCCGGAATCTGCCGTGCGCTGATCAATACGCCGGAGATTCTGTTTGCCGATGAGCCAACCGGTGCGCTGAACTCGAAGGCCGCAGAGGAAATCATGGAGCTGCTGGTAGCTATCAATCAAGCGGGAACCGCCATTATGCTTGTAACCCATGACGCGAAAGTCGCCGCCAGAGCAGACAGGGTATTGTTCACGAGGGACGGGCATATCGTTTCCAGTCTGACACTGGCAAAGTTCAGCGGCGGGGATCTGCAAGCTAGAGGGGATAAGGTGCTTGCCCGGATGGCGCATGTGGCCGTCTAGTTTAGCATCTTCACGTGGAATCAAGTGGAAACGGCATTGCCGTCCTATTAAAGGACGGTACCGTTTCAGCGAGAAATAGAAGGATGATTTATCGTGTTCAACATATAAAATCTTATATTTGGACGGAATTCCCGCCGCTGCTGGAACCTTACAAATACCTGACGCATATTGT
Organism: Paenibacillus sp. FSL H7-0350; assembly: GCF_038593195.1. NCBI lineage: Bacteria > Bacillati > Bacillota > Bacilli > Caryophanales > Paenibacillaceae > Paenibacillus > Paenibacillus sp. FSL H7-0350. Next base: position 709,508 of record NZ_CP151972.1, read on the forward strand.
ATGGTTATAAGCCTACCAGGCGGCAACGGGAAAGGAAGTGGGTGTATGGCTGCGGGGATTTTAAGATATTTTGCAGACGGCAATACGGCTCTTGGCTTCTATAGTTTATTCGAATCGAATCTTCAAGGACTCCGGCGGATATTCATTTTGAAAGGCGGTCCCGGTACCGGAAAATCCTCGCTGATGAGAGCAATCGGCACGGAATGGGCAGAGCGGGGATACGATATTGAACTGATCCATTGTTCATCTGATAAGGATTCCATTGACGGGGTCATTATTCCGGCGCTTGGCGTGGGCATTGTTGACGGGACGGCGCCCCATGTGATTGAGCCCAAGGCTCCCGGAGCGGCTCGGGAATACGTGAACCTGGGAGAAGCATGGGATTCGGCGGCACTTACCGGCCAAAGGGAGATCATGGAGGAGCTGAACCGGAAGGCTGCGGCTGCCTATGCGGCAGCGTACAGCAGATTTGCGGAGGCCCTGAACATTCATGACGAATGGGAAAAGATTTACTTCGAGCATATGGACTTCGGCCAGGCGGATCTATTAACGGCCTTAATGCTGGAACAGTTGTTTGGCGAAGCAAATCTTCAGAAAAGTGCTGAAGTGAAGCACCGGTTTCTGGGCGCAGCAACGCCGGCGGGATCGGTTGACTTTGTACCTAATTTGACCGAAGGGCTGGCCAGACGCTTCTTCCTCAAAGGCCGGGCCGGAACAGGTAAATCTACCATACTCCGCAAAATCGCCGCTGAGGCGGAAAAGAGGGGTTTTGATACGGAAATCTATCATTGCGGATTTGATCCCCACAGTCTGGATATGGTTATTGTGCGTGAGCTTGATTTTGCGGTCTTTGACAGCACCAGCCCGCATGAATATTACCCGGAGCGGGATGGAGACGTAATCATCGATACGTATGAAGCTGTTGTTGCACCGGGAACGGATGAGCGCCTCGCCGGTCCGCTGGAGGAAATAAGCGCACAATATAAGGCCACAATGAAAACGGCAATTGCCGCTCTGGCCGAGGCCAAGGTGCACCGGGATGAATTAAAGGAAATATATATCGCAGCAATGGATTTTAGCGTGGTGGATGCAGCCAGGAAGCGGATTTCTGCTGTACTGGCAAGTATTCAGGCTTAGCAGTTACTATGATCTGAACCAGCCTTGTGGGGCTTACTCAGCGGAGGTATTCGCCAACCGTAGAGTAAGCCTTGTTCGGCTTATAAAGGGTGCGGTGCCTCCTGCCCGGAATACCGGTTGCGCAGCGTCCAGAAGAATTATAGACTTCAATATGTAACAGTGTGAGAAATTATAACGACTACAATTTATGGAAGAGAGAACAGCAATGAGTACTTACGAAATGGCTTCCTTTAATATCCGCCTGGATATTCCGTCAGACGGAGAGAACGGCTGGGCGTTCCGCAAGGAGCATATGCTGCGCCTGATCAGGCATTACCGCTGGGACGTTTTCGGACTGCAGGAGGCGCGGGGCAATCAGCTCAGGGATTTGGCGGCACTTGAGGATTATGAGGTGGAAGGCATCGGCCGTGATCATGATCCTGAAAGTGAACACTGTCCGGTCTTTTATAACAAATCAGTATTCACCAAGGAAGACGGAGGCACCTTCTGGCTGTCGGAGACGCCGGAGGTTCCGTCCAAGTCCTGGGGCGCTGATTACAACCGGATCTGCACCTGGGTGAGGCTGCAGGACACAAGAAATGGTAACCGGATACACTTTGTAAATACCCATCTGGACCATATCAGTGAGGAAGCCAGATACCGCGGTGCGCTGATGATTCTGGACTGGATTCGTAATCAGGGCGGGAATCTCCCGGTTGTTCTGACAGGGGATTTCAATGCCATACCGGACGAACGGTGCTACCGGGAGATTACAGCGCAGCTGACCGATACGCGCAGAGCAGTTGATGCACATTATGGCCCCTGGGGTACATTCACCGGTTTCCGCTACGATATTCCGTGGGATGAGCTTGAGGAGATCGATTATATTTTTACGGACAAGCAGGTAAAGGTACTGAAGAGCCGGACGGTAACGGACAGCTTCGACCGGAAATACCCTTCGGATCATTATCCTGTTACAGCAACTCTGGAAATCTAACGGGGCGACAGGGAGATATGGGCACAATGGATTGTTTAGGCGATAAATGTCTGATACGATAGATAAGCTTCAAGATGGAAGCCCAAGCACTTTGAGGAGTCACGGCTATCCCATTCTGAATAGAGTATCTTATTATCACACATAAATGGGGCCAGCAGCATGATGCGGATGTTCAGACATAAGGGTTATTTTATCGGAGTGCATATTGTATTATGTATTTCCTTGTTCTCCACGCTATATGCGTATTCTCCGGTCATACGAGTGAAGGTGAAGGAGATTATCGAGCCGGCAGACAAAGTCTATACGATTGCCCATCGCGGCGCGTCCGGGTATGCTCCTGAGAACACGCTTGCCGCCTTCGAGCTGGCGCGTGAGATGGATGCGGACTCGATTGAGCTCGATATCCATTTGACCAAGGACCTGATTCCTGTCGTGATTCATGATGAGACGGTTAACCGTACCACCAGCGGTAAGGGCTTTGTGAAGAATATGACTCTGGAGCAGATCAAACAGCTCGATGCAGGCTCATGGTTCAATCAGGCCTACCCGATGTTCGCCAGAGATCTCTATATTGGGCTTACCATCCCCACGCTTGCAGAAGTATTCGAGATGTTCGGCAAGGACATAAGCTATGTGATCGAAATCAAGGAGCCTGCCCCGAAGTTCGGGATCGAAGCGATCCTGAATGAAACGGTTGTGAAATATGATCTTGCCAAAAGGGTATCCGTTCACTCCTTCAGCGCAGCCAGTCTGCGGAAGCTTCATGCGATCAACCCGGATATTCCGCTATATCAGCTGGTATGGAATGATTATGCGGCTACGAGGGTGACCCAGTCCTATCTGGATACCGTGAAGACCTATGCCGTAGGCATCAGCCCCAATTTCCAGGGAATCAGCGCAGCTTATGTAGCCCAGGTGAAAAGGGCCGGACTGAAGATTATCCCGTATACGGTGAACTACCAGCTCAATATGGATAAAGCCTACTCCTGGGGAGTAGACGGAGTGCACACGAACTATCCCGACCGCTTCCTTGAAGTGATTGCCACCAATAGGGCAAATGCCAAATGGTAGGCGGGGAGGATGAAGAGACGGAGTCGCTCATTTACTATAAAAGGGTCCAGAAAAAGAGTTCAGAAAAAGGGTCCAGTTCTTGTCCGATAGCCGGATATGAACTGGACCCTTAACGTTGTGCCCTAGAACATCATACACTGTCACATTTAGTTGGAAAAACGCAGCTTAATTTGGACGTTTTAGAGCATCCGAGGTCATTAGGTGGAAAAAAGCCATCTAATTTGGTGCATACCCTTTATTCTGAACTCCCCGTAGTATATTAAGTGCCCTTTTTCCAACTGTTCCCTGGAGAGGATAGTTCTGTTCATGAGCAAGTGGAGAAAATCCACCTGTTTCTGGCGGCTCCTAATGGCAGCTCCTCAAATTCAGTAAATCCATACAGCCTCGTCGCTTAAAGTGCGCTTAATACGATATTCCGCAGCTTGCGTGTAATCGGCATCGTGCCGGAATCCTTCTTCTGGATCATGAACAGGATGGTCAGACGTTCCAGCGGACAATTGGCAAAATAAGCTCCCAGCCAGCCGTCCCAGCCGTATTCTCCCAGGCCGCCGAGTCCTCCGGCTTGACCCGGATTGGTCAGGATGCGCATCTGATTGCCGTAGCTGTAGCCTTGCAGCGAATGCCAGGGGTTGAAGCCTTGCTGCTGCGGGCTGGTCAAGCTGGCCGAAGTCATAAACTGAACGGTGCGGGGTTTCAGCAGCTGCACCCCGTTCAAGCTGCCCTGATTCATCAGCATGGTGGTGAATTTGGCAGCATCCTCAATGGTCGAGACCAGCCCGGCTCCGCCTGCCTCATAAGCTGCCTCCCGGTCCATATGATGGTTAACGCCCAGAGGACTCTCCGAGAACGGTGTCAATCCGCCTGCACCATCATCCTGGTAGACAGAGGCTAGCCGGTTTCTCTTATCTTCTGGCAGCCAAAAGCCGGTGTCGTTCATTTGCAGCGGACCGAAGATCTCCTGCTGCAGGAATTCGCCGTAACGCTTGCCGCTGACGACTTCAACTAATGCACCGAGGACATCCGCAGAGGTTCCATACTGCCAGGATGATCCCGGTTCGAAGGCCAACGGACCCTCACCCAGCCGGTTAGCGAATTCCAGGGTACTCATCGGGTTCGTGCCAAGCAGGCGGCTGTTCAGTTCCTGGTACAACGACTCCGTATACTGACCCGCCAAGTCTTCTCCGCCGTAGACCAGACCGGAGGTCATGTTCAGCAGATCGTTAATATCAACCTCACGAGTTACGGGCATAAGCTCGCCGTTCTTTCCCACCTTCTGATTCTTGAATCCAGGTATGTACTGGCTGACCGGATCGAACAGGTCGATCTCCCCGCGCTCCAGGAGCAGCATAACGGCTGCGGCCGTAACCGGCTTCGTCATCGAGTATAGGCGGAAGATCGAATCTCTGGACATCTTGCGTCCAGCTTCAATATCGGCAAAGCCGTCTTCGTGATACCAGCTTTCTTGTCCGTCCTGAATCACCATGAAGTTCGCACCGGCAATTTCCTTATTGGCAATACTTGCGCTTATCGCTTTGGTGATTAGACGGGTAGTGTTTGAATCCAGCATCTCTAGGTCTCCTTTGGTATAATCCGTTATCTATATTCCAGGGTGAATAGCATTTCACATAGACAATATTATACGTCTTTCAGAGTGAAATGTAAGCGCATTTCAGCGAAAAAATTGAATAAGTATAGGTTTTCGTTGCTTCGCTTAATTCAATGTTACCTTCTTGGTCATCTATACTAACAGAGAGACTATCACAGGGAGGTAATATATTGAAACAGAGAACAAGATGGCTTGCGGCGGTTCTTACTTTTACAATGTTAATCATGTCGCTGACTGGACTTGGATTACCGGCACAAGCTGGAGCGGTTCCTATTCCGCAATCCTTCGCCAAGGGCGCAGATGTCAGCTGGCTGCCGCAAATGGAAGCTGAGGGCCACAAATTCTATAACGATCAGGGAGACGAAGCGGACCTGCTTCAGACTCTGAAGGATCACGGCATTGATTCCATACGCCTCCGGGCCTTCGTCGATCCATCCGATGATCCGATTAACGGGCATAACAGCACCGAAGAGATGGTTCAGCTGGCCTCGCGTGTAAGCGCTCTCGGCTTCCGGGTGATGGTTGATCTGCACTACAGTGATTCCTGGGCCGATCCCGGGAAGCAGGTTACTCCGGCTGCCTGGGCCAGTGATAACCTGGAGCAGCTTAAAGCACATGTCTCAGAGTACACCACAGAGGTGATGCAAGCGCTGAAGACTGCGGGGGTAACCCCCGAGTGGGTGCAGATTGGGAATGAGATTAATAACGGGATGATGCATCCGCTGGGCAGCTATAGTAATACAGCGAATCTGGTAGAATTGATCCAGGCAGGATCACATGCGGCCAAGGCTGTTTTTCCTGAGACCAAAATCATTATCCACAGAGCCAACGGAGCAGATAGCGGTGTAGATCCTTTCTATGCTGGTCTGGTCGAGGCGGGGCTTAAGGACAGTGATTATGACATCATCGGGTTATCCTATTACCCGGATTCGATCTATACTTCTTCCATTAATGAACTATCCTCCAACATGAATCTTCTGGCTGCAAAATATGGCAAGGAGGTTATGGTCGTCGAGGTCGGCGGCGATGTCAGCAAGAATGTAGATAATGTGTATAACATGCTGGTTGCTGTGCAGAATGGCGTGAAGGCTGTACCTGGCGGCCAGGGAACAGGCGTGTTCTATTGGGCACCCGAGGGAGTCTATTTCGGATACGGACTGTCTGCCTGGAACCCGGACGGAAAGCCTTCCTTCGCGATGGATGCTTTTATTGAAGGTGCTTCTGCAATCAACCGGGTGCCGGTTCAGTCGGTGCAAGTGGAGAAGCAGGCCGCTATCCTTGAAGTAGGCGGAACCGGCAGCGTCAAGGCAACGATCAGCCCGGGGAATGCAACCTATAAGGGGCTGACCTTCACCAGCTCTGATGAAACCATCGTCAAGGTAGACAAGTATAAAGGGACGATCTCCGGGCTTGCTGCCGGGACCTCTACCGTAACTGCGGTTACGTATGACGGCGGATTTACAGATTCAACTGAGATCACAGTCTCGCCAAGCACAAGCTTCATTCAGAATCCAGGCTTCGAGGACGGGCTGAATGGCTGGAGCGTAAGCGGCGACAGCACGGCGGTCAATGTGGAGTCGGATGCCCATTCCGGTTCGGCTGCACTGCACTACTGGAGCTCAGGGGCTGCGGAATTCCAAGTCTCCCAGACGGTCACCGGACTTGAGAATGGTACCTATCAGTTATCCGCTTGGGTCTCGGGCGGGGGCGGGGAAGATACGGCCGAGATTTTTGCGGGTAATCAGAAGCAGGCGTTCGTCAACACAGGCTGGCAGCAATGGAGTAATCCAACCATCGATACCGTTGAGGTTACAGATGGAACACTGACACTAGGCGCTAATCTGAAATACGCGGGAGACAAGTGGGGGAATATTGATGACTTCAAGCTGGTCAAAAAAGCCGGAGCCGTCAGCACCAATAATCTCACGGTGAACGGCGCTAAGTCCGATTGGTATCTGAGCGGTTCCAAGCCCGCTACCTTCGGTGACAGCAATGCTTCAGGCGGCTTCGATTACGGGGATGACAAGCCGGTTAACTTCAACCTTACTCATGAAATTAACGGACTGGAGCCGGGAACCTATACCCTCCAGGCCAAAATCTTCGGGGACAAGGGCGAGCCTTCTCCAGGCTCGGTGATGTATGTGATCTCTGAGGGACAGACGTATTCGGTGCCGGTTACCTATTCAGGCAGCGCCTGGCTGAAGCCCCGGACTCTGACGCTAAAGCATGTGCATATAGGGGAAGACGGCAGCGCATCGCTTGGCTTCAAGGTCATCACGGACTCAGACAATCATTACGGCTATCTGCAAGAGGTGACCTTCGTGCGTAATAGCACAACTGCACCTGAGGTTCCAAGTGAACCGGGAACACCTCCAACAACAGAGCCGGAAACGCCTCCAACAACAGAGCCGGGAACACCCCCGGTCACAGAGCCGGTGACACCTCCGGCAACGGAGCCGGTGACAAGTCCGGAAGAGAATCCTGCGCCAAGTGCGGAAGCCAGCCCGGCACCAAGTCCGACTACAGCACCAGGAACGGGCTCCGGTTCAGGCTGGACAGCTCCGCTGGCAACAGCACAAGCGTCAGCTATACCGCCAGCCACACCGCAGCCGGAGATTCTGACTGTAACGGAGCCGAAGGTGAATGCACAGAACCAGATTGTGATTCCAATGGCTGAAGGGCAGAGCGAAGTAAGAATTCCAGCTGACGCTGCGACACTTAAGGGAATTGCTGCGCTGAAGGTGGAAGGCAAGACGGTGACAGCTGAGATTCCAGGTAAGGTTGTTCAGCAGCTTCAAGCGTTGGCAGGACAGCAGCAGAAGGGCTCGATGATGTCTATCGTCCTTGAACCATGGTCCCCAGAGCAGAAGACGGCCTGGATACTTCAGGCGAATAAGAAGAATGAGGCTGAACTGAGAACAGCCGGAGAAATGTTCAATCTGATTCTGTCCGTGCTGAATCAGCAGGGAGTTATGACTCCGCTGGCCTCCTTCACCGAGCCTGTCAAGCTTCGCCTGAAGCTTCAGGCGAACGGCAATCCGAAGCTGGCTGGTGTGTATGCAGTAGCAGACGATGGGACGCTAGAATATGTAGGCGGAACCACGGAACAGTCCGTATTGACTTCACAGGTACGGCAATCCGGCAATTATGCTTTGCTGGAGTATGACAAGAGCTTTGCAGATGTGAGTCCGGCAGACTGGGCCTACTCCGTCATTAAAGAAATGGCAGCCAAGCATATTATCGAGGGCGACCGGGAAGGCCGCTTCGCGCCGAAGAGAGAAGTGACCCGGGCCGAATTCGTTACAATGCTTGTCCGTGCCCTTGGGCTAAAAGCAGAAGGCATGAGTTCGTTCGCTGACGTAGACAGCAGCAAGTGGTATTCAGGCGATGTGGCCGCCGCTTTTGCAGCCGGAATCGTCAAAGGGGACTCTACCGGCAAGTTCGCACCGGAGTCGCGTATTACGCGGCAAGAGATGGCCGCACTGCTTGTGAGAGCCTACGAATTACGTTCGGGAAGTCCGGCTCCGGCGGATTCTTTGCCAGCTTTTGCCGATGCCGAACAGATTGACCGCTGGGCTAAGGAGGCCGTGAGTGCCGCCGGTTCACTGGGCATCATTACAGGTACTCCAGACGGATTCCTTAAGCCCCAGGCCAATGCGACGCGTGCAGAGTGTGCGAAGGTATTGAGCTTGCTGCTTAATCTGTAAGCAAGAGAATAAGTAGAAGTAGAGCAGCGATTTTCCTGTTAAGGGGGCGCTGCTCTTTTTTACGGTATAGGAAAATGCGGTTGCGAAAGGGGGAGTGGAATGTATGTGAAAAACCGACCACATTGGACAGCAGGAAGGCGAACGGACGAAATGTAGTCGGAAAACCGATCACATTGGGCAGCGGCGAAGGCACAAGGAGCGAGAGGAGATTGCAGCATGCCCCCTAGGTGTGAAACAGGCCGCATCTCGCTTGCAGTTCTGTTAACAATTCATCCGGAACTTCCTTCATCGTAAGGTCATCGCCCAGGAACAACAGCCAATTCGTGACTTCCTTCAGCTCCTCCGTGCGGTTGACCTCGACCTCCATTTTCAGGATAGCGGTAGTTTGATAGGGGTTAGTATAGGACAGTGCCACCCTGAACGGGTGATATTTCCGGTATTGGGCAATGGCACGGGGACCTAGCTCCAGGACAAGGTTGTTTTTCACCTGCTGCTTGCTCAGCTTCTCCTGAATTTTTTTGGTGCTCAGTCTCTTGGGTTCCGGTGAGGGGATGACATCCGTAAGCTGATCAACCGGGATGATCCGTTTCCTGGAGGCGTCCAGGTCGAAGCACTCGATGAGCCACAGGCTTTTCTCCTGGTAGAGACGTAAAAGATACACAACATAAGAGATATCCTTCTGGTCTTCCCGGCAGGTGATTAACAGATAGCGGTCCGCCAGCAGGAGCCGGATCAGCTTGTCCAGCATAGGGTGGGGGAGATCGGACAGGTCCAGCAGATCAGGATTGCCCGGGTGGGTGCCCTCGAACAGCAGGATCTGATTGAGAAGAACAAGCTCCTCCTGCTGATTCTCCGAGATGAGCCCCAGTAATTTCTCCGTCAGCGACTGGCGGCTCTTTAGATAAGGAAGTTGGCCGTTTCTTGTCGCCATGAAGGCAATGAACAGCGCCTTGACCTCGTTATCCGTGAACCGGACCACCGGAAGGATAGAGTTACGCATAACGGAATACCCGCCATCCCGGCCCACCTCAGCAACCAGCGGCATTCCAAGCGCCTCAATCTCCCGGATATCCCGCTGGGCGGTCGAACGCGAAATATTGAATTCCCGCATGATTTCCGTCAGCGTAAAATGGGCACGATTGTTAATGTACCGCATGATGATGTTGATGCGTTCTATTTTTTTCATCGCGGCTCCTAAACAGGTTCATTTTTTGACATGATTTAAGGTTATCATATACATAGCAGGTGAGGAACACAAATCATGAACAAAGGCGGGATATGACAATGGCAGGGTATACTATCGAAGAGAAAGACAGCTTTACCGTGATTGGTCTGGGCGTTGATCTTAAGAGTGACTACACGGACTATGCCGGGATTTATAAGGAGAAGATGGATTTTTGGCAGGCGGTCAGTGAAGATGGCAGGCTCGACTTGTTAAAAGGGATTGCGGCGAATGATTATGTGTTTGTGGTGAACGAAGCGGTGAACGGCAAAATGATGCATTATGCCGGGGTAATGGCAGGTGCAGAAGCACAGATTCCGCAGGAAGCACGGGTGATTCAATTCCCGAAGGGGGAATATCTCGTAGTGGCAGGCGAAGGAGCGACAACGGAGGAATTAAGCAATACCGTGACGGGCCTGGCCTTCGGACAAGCTTTGCCGCAAGCTGAAGGATACGCCTACGTGGGCGGGCCGAATACGGCTGTGGAGATGGGCAGCCGGGACGGCTCTCTGTATGGTGAAATGTGGATTCCTGTCGTCAGAAACTAAAGTAATGTAATGGAGGATAACTAACTATGGCATATACCGTTGATTTCAAAGAGGTGTCTGTACAAGGTCTGGAGTCGTCGCCCGTTGCTGAGGCGTTGGCGGGACTACGTGCGAATGAAGCGCGTTATTTCATGAACAAGTATAAACATGAATTCACAGTCGTTCCGGCCAGTGAGAGCCAGGAGACGCTGGATTACGTGAACGGGATTCTGAGCAAGGAGCGGGGCCTTGAGTTTGCTGCCAAGCCACTCCAAACCTCACAGTTCCAGGTGGAGAACATACGGTTCGCCTACGTTTTCTATGAGGATGGTCTTGCGCTTAACGTCATGTACACAGTGGATGACTCCAAGAAGCGGGCGGTCGGCTTCAAGCTCTCAGAGGGGATGGAGATTCCGAAGGAGCTGGAGGACAAGTTCAAGTTCGCACGGCAGAAGTCGAAGCTGGCCGGAACAATCCGGGGATCGTTTTTTGTGATTAAGGGAGAGTATTAATAAAAATCCGCAAACCATATAAGTTCAAAAAGAGGGGCTGCCGACTGGCAGCCCCTTATGGCCGTTCAAATCTCCTCCGCTGTATACGTCTTCTGGGTACGGAGGACCGGGAAGAACCGGTACATCCAGAGCACGGTAATAATCAAGGTGCCAACTCCGCCGATCACGGTTGCAGGTACGGCCCCTACCAGACCGGCCATAGTCCCGGACTCGAATTCGCCAAGCTGGTTCGAGGTACCGATGAATAACGAATTCACTGCATTCACCCGGCCCTGCATCTCCTGCGGCGTGTTGACCTGCACCAGTGTCGAGCGGATAACGACACTCACGACATCCGAGCCGCCGATCAGAACCAGCGCGAACAGGGACAGCCAGAAGCTGTGGGAGATGCCGAACAGCATCGTTGCCAGGGCGAAGACGACCAGCGAGGCGAACAGCATCCGGCCGATGGCCCGTTCCACCGAATAGCGGGTCAGGATAAGCGAGACGATGATCGCACCCACCGCCGGGGCGGAACGCAGCAAGCCAAGACCGAGTGAGCCGGTCTTCAGAATATCTTCGGCGAAGATTGGCAACAGTGCCGTGGCCCCGCCAAGCAGTACAGCGAACAAGTCCAGCGAGATCGTACCCAGGATAATCTTGCGGGCGAAGACAAACCGCAGGCCGCTGAGGAAGGTGTCCATGCTGACCGCGTCCAGCTTTTTGACGAAGTGAACAGTCTTGACGAAGAAAATCAGCACCGTAGATACCAGCAGCGCGGCAAGCGAGGCGATGTAGGCGGCAGCCGTACCCCAGACCACGAGGACACCCCCGAGGGACGGGCCGACGATCATCGCCGTCTGCATAGCAGATGCGGACCAGGCTGCTGCCTTCGGAAGCTGATCCCGATCCACAATGTCCGGCACCAGCGCTGCCGAGGCCGGACTCTCGAAGGTGCGGCACGCACCAAGCACTGCTGCGGCTACAAGCAGGTGGACCGCGCTGAGCCAGCCTTCGATACTGCCGAGGACGAGCAGCAGCACGATGAGGCACTCCGTAAGCTGGCATAGGAACACAATGGTGCGGCGGTCATAGCGGTCTGCCGTCTGTCCGGCAGGCAATGTCAGCAGCAGCATGGGCAGGAATTGGGCCAGCCCGACCAGTCCAAGCTGGTAGGCGCTGCCGGTCAGCGCATACATCTGCCAGCCAATCGCCACCGACAGCATCTGGAAGGCGCTGGTGGAGAAGATCCGCGCAATCCATAGACGCAGGAACGAGCGGTTATGCAGTACAGACGAGCGTGGAGTATTCGCATTCGATGTATTTAGTGTGTTCAATGGGTGTCATCCTCCAAGCGATCGGGATTGGGTTCAGATGCGGGTTCCGGCTTCCGCCCGCGCATCTCAGGGTGTTCCTGGAATATTAAGGAGTAATTCTTGCCGTAACGTGCCTCCAGCTCCGGTGCGAAATCTTGCTCTATGCGCATCATCACGACATCGTGATAATAAGACGTCTGCAGCACATCCAGCACAGCGGGATGGTTGCTCTCCAGCGCCGAAGCCTGCGAATGGCGGGTGAAGCTGCCCAGAAGTGAGGTCTCCTTATCCAGCAGGAGCGAGAAATTCCGGGCGGTCTTCGGCCCGCCTGCCGGTACGCTATGCACAATGACACGCGACAGCGCTGTAGTTATGTCACCTATCACCATCAGGTGGACGGCAATGCCCCGTTCTTCGGCTGCATGCAGTGTGTCTTCTATCCGGTGCAGATCCTCCGCCCAGATATCTGCCAGAATCTCTGCGCTGGCATTGGCAGCAAGGCGCTTTACCGCCAGATCGACCTGCGCGTCTCCTTTCCAGTTGCTGAAGAAGGGCGGTACAGCAGGCAGGTGGGTCAGCTCGTTCTCCAGCAGGCGGGCTGTGCGCTCAAATTCCGCCTGAAGCAGCTTAACGACCTGCCGGACCGGAATTGCAGCGAAGGTAACCGGCTCACCTTCGACTGTCCGGCAGACTCCTTTATCGACTAGACTGCGCAGCGCGGCGTATACATTGGACCGGGACACGGACACCTGCTTGGCGACCTCATAGCCCGAGGAGGGCGGCTGGCCGTGCAGCGCGAGATAGCAGCGGGCTTCCAGATCGGATAAGCCAAGCTTGCGTAATGCTTCAATCATGAGTGAACCGCCTTTCTGTGAGTGTGTAATGCTTCGTTGTTTTTTGTTGTATGTAGAGGTATTTCAAAATACTACTCCGATCCTAAAATGCTGTCAAGCAGCAATATCCGGCTGTCCGCGTCCCCAGGCCTTTCAAAAAAATGATTATATCCGGGTGAAATCAGGTAATAACTTTCAAGACGGCTTTTGAAAAGCCGGTATGCAAGAGAGTCTCGACTATAAACCAATGACAGGATGAGGACTTATGCGGAGAGCAATTCTAACAACCATGCTCATCTCCAGTCTGCTAATGGCTGGCTGCGGCAATAACGAGGCGGCGAATGGCAGTACGGCGGCTACTCCAGAGACCGGACAGGCAGCGACGGTAAGCCCGGAGGTTACGCCTGAACCCGCAACTGAAGCTACCGCAGAGCCTGCACCGGAAGCTACGGCACAGGCACCAGCGCAGACGGCCGCACCGGAAGCCACGCCGAAGGCCAGTGCGTCGGCAGGGGAACCCTTGCGGCAGACTTATTTTGACAAGCTGGATAAGATTGAAGAAGGACTTAGTGATCTGAAGTCTCTGTCGGACAGCGGCGTCATGACTGATATGAAGGCGGCCGCCTCCAAGGAGCATGAACGCTGGGACAAGGCGTTGAATGAAATCTACCAGACGCTCAAGGAGCAGCTTCCCGAAGCCGAAATGGCGAAACTGAAAGAGGAGCAGCTAAGCTGGATCAAGGAACGCGATAAGACAGCAGAAGAAGCGGCTGCCAAATATAAGGGCGGAACGATGGAGGGGCTGGAGTACGCGGCGACCTTGGCTTCAGTGACGAAGGAGCGTTGTTATAAGCTGGTGGAGTTGTATATGAAGTAATCAAATAGCGCAGCGGCTCTCTCGTAAGGAGGGCCGCTGCGCTATTTTTTGCCCATTTGAATGACCTGATGAATTGATAAGTGTATTCTGTACAATTAAAAACGGTGAAAAGGAAAGATTTTCTCTTCTAACTGTAGTCTGTACAACTAAATCTGCCCGAATGGTGTAGAAACAGGTATAGAAGCAAATTTAATTGTATGAAATGCAGTTAAGCGGATAATAGGCGGTAAATTAGACGATTTAGTTGTACAGAGTGCGATTAAGCGTACTAAATTAAATCTTGTAACTTAATAAATTTGTGCCCGCTTCAGCAAGAATTGATTCAAATCCCCTGAATCTCCGTGGGACACCAAGACGCCCCGGTTAACCAATACCCGCATTCTATGGAGTATAAATGAAGTGCCCAAGAACTGCTGCGAGATTTCGAACACGCGGATGAAGACACTCGCTGCACTTACAAACCCCTTCCTGACCTGATTGCGCTCTTGCTCCACTTCCAGTTCAATAACGGACCTCAGAATTAACTCATCCAGCGCGTTTTCATCACAGCTAATAATGGCGGCATCTTTCCACAGACGCAGCATTTGATTTTCCTCCGCCAGCCTGAGCCAATCCAATTCGTAGCTCCTTCTCTGATCAGATTCAAGAGGGAGGCCTTGACTGAATTTTTTCACGATAAACAAGTAACTCTCCCGATCGATTGCACCTCTATAAAAGGGTACGAAACCCTCTGTGCCATGAATTGCGGCTGAATGATATAGCTCAGTCACATTAACCATATGCACTGGCTGTATACGCTCCCGCAATACATGCAATACGAAACGCAGCCCAGTCTGGTCATGCGCATTATCTGCCACCCAAATGACGATGATCTTGTGGTGCGGGAACCTCTTCACGGTCTGAACCATATGGACAAGCCGATTCTCTTGGTTGTGATGCTGGATAATGCTGTACTCCTCATCATGTTCCATCATCCATAGATGCCTGTTCTGCATTCCGGGTACTGTGTCCAATCCTGATAAAGGCCCAATTGAGAATAATTCATTAAAAGCCAGTACGTGGTTAGTCTCACGTATACCAATAGCACTGAGCGTTACTTTTAAGGAACCTGCATCCGACATGCCGAAAAGAATATGTACATATTCTTGTTCCATTCGTTCATTTGAAACTCCGTGTGCCTTTGCCATAAACACTCTCCTAACCAAACATATCCACCATAATACCACATATTGGAACCCAGCTTACCCGTTATAAAAGTCGATTCTAGGCTGAAAGTGCTTTTTTTTGAGCAGAACGGATCCCTATTATTTGTTACGCTCCATATGAATGATACCAGGAAAGGAGGCGGGGGCGCTCAAGCTCAAGCTGGAAGACAACTAGGAGAGCATCTGCACAAGTTTCCCCTGATTTCTAAATTGATTTTAGAATAATAGGAGGAGTTAAGCCCATGGGTAGAAAAAAGAGGTCTGTTCAGAAATCATTGCTCACATTCTTATTATCCTGTCTGCTGGTCTTACCGCTTGCTCTCCCGCCCGCACCGGCACATGCAGCTTCTACCGGAAATCTTCCTGCCCGGCAGGCAGAATATCTGGACCATGGCTTGGTGGCAGTTCTGACGGATGGCGGCGTCTTTGTGAGCTGGAGGTGCTTGAATACGGATTCAGATGAAATCGCTTACAATGTCTATAAGAACGGGATGAAGGTGAACCCGGCACCGATCGTAGACTCTACCAACTATGTGGATACTACGGGGGCGGACAGCTCGCAATATCAGATTTCAACGATTGTTGCCGGGAAGGAGGAGATGCAACCCGAGCGGGCGGCGGTGTGGCATAGCTCCTATCTGCCGATTCCGCTCGATAAGCCTGAGGGTGGCCGGACCAAAGACGGGGGGACGTATTCCTATTACGCCGGAGATGCCTCTGTTGGGGATCTGGACGGGGACGGGGAATACGAGATCGTTTTCTTGTGGAGTCCCAGCAATTCGAAGGATAATTCACAAGCTGGCTATACAGGGAACGTCTACATCGATGCGGTCAAAATGGACGGCACCAAGCTCTGGCGCATTGACCTTGGCGTGAACATCCGGGCCGGGGCGCACTATTCGCAGCTGATGGTGTATGACCTGGACGGCAATGGCAAAGCCGAGGTGGTGGTCAAAACAGCGGACGGCACCAAAGACGGTCAGGGTACAGTCATCGGTGACGGCACCAAGGATTACCGCAACGACGGAGGCTATATCCTCAGCGGGCCGGAATATCTGACGCTGTTCGACGGCCAGACGGGTGCTGCTGTATCCACCGTGGACTATGATCCGCCAAGAGGCAATGTAAGCGCGTGGGGAGACGGATATGGTAACCGCGTCGACCGGTTCCTCGCCGGGATTGCTTACTTGGACGGCGTGAAGCCAAGCGTTGTGATGGCCCGGGGCTATTATACAAGAACAACGCTTACCGCCTACGACTACACGAATGGCGCATTGGTGAAGCGTTGGAACTTCGACACGAACGAAGCTGGCGCACAATATGAAGCACAAGGCAATCATAACCTGAGTGTGCTGGATGCAGACGGTGACGGAAGAGATGAGATCATGTATGGTGCGCTGGCGATAGATGATGACGGCACACTGCTGTATAGCACCGGTCTTGGTCATGGAGATGCGATGCATGCCGGGAAGCTCGATCCGAACCGGGAGGGGTATCAGGTCGTAAGTGTGCATGAGCATAAGGATGCTGCATACGGGCTGGAGATGCGCGATGCCGCAACAGGCGAGATCCTCTGGGGCCAATTCACCGGAAAAGATACCGGACGGGGCATGTCGGCGGATATCGATCCGGAGCATCCCGGCTATGAGTCTTGGGCGTCCAACATCGTGAACGGGCAGATGGACCCGTTATCCCGAGGCTACGCAGCTGACGGTCAGGTGATCTATGAACAGAATGAAGTACCGCGAAGCGCGAATTTCGCCATCTGGTGGGATGGGGATCTTCAGCGGGAGCTGTTCGACCACGACTGGAATAACACTACCGCGCAAGGCATTCCGCTGATTTACAAGTGGGATTACCGGAATAAGCAGCTGAAGGAGATTTTTCGGGCAGCAGGTGCGCTAACCAATAATCATACCAAAGGCAACCCGGCCCTTCAGGCGGACCTGCTGGGCGATTGGCGTGAAGAGCTGCTGCTGCGCAGTGAAGACAGCACGGAGTACAGACTCTATACCACAACAATTCCTACAACCTACAGAATCCCTACGCTCATGCAAGATCCGGTGTACCGGCTGGGGATTGCCTGGCAGAATGTGGCGTACAACCAGCCGCCGCACACCGGCTTCTATCTCGGGACGGAGGCCACCGCTTTTCCCAAAGCCAATCTAACACTGACCGGCGCGCCACAACCGCTGGAGCAGCAATACCACTTCGGGTTCGGTACGGAGCCTCCAGCCGGAACAACTTCTGTGCAGACTACGCCATACACGGAGGGAACGGGGTATGGTTTCGAGAGCATAAGCGGAATCACCTTGGGAGCGGGCCATGCTTCCCTGCCGGAGAATACCAAGTTTGCGGTGGACCTGCCGAATGCCAATTACAAGGTGACGCTCAAGCTGGGCAGCGGAGACAGAGACTCGAGCGTAGGGGTCAAATCTGAATTTGTGCAAAAGCTGGCGCTAACCCAAATCCCTGCCGGAACACCACTGCTCTATTCCTATGACATTGCAGTGGTTGACGGGCAGTTAGAGTTTATTTTCTCCGGTAAGGCAGCTGATGTGCAGGAGATTAAGATCGAGAAGTACCACGAGAAGACGCAGGGAACCGGAACAACCATCTATATGGCCGGGGATTCGACGATGCAGTCCTACAGCGGGATACAGGCTCCGCAGGAAGGCTGGGGCCAGCAATTCGGTAACTACTTCAGCAGCGGAGTAACGATCCAGAATGATGCCATCGGCGGCAGAAGCAGCAAGTCGTTCATGGTGGATGGCCGTCTGGATAGTATTCTGCAGAAGATCAGACCGGGCGATTATTTCTTCATCTCCTTCGGCCATAACGATGCAAGTATAGGCATCCCTGACCGTTATGCCTCTCCGGCAGATTATGCAGCGTACTTGACCCGCTATGTGAACGGAGCCAAGCAGCGCGGGGCCACTCCGGTTCTGTTAACGCCGGTAGGACGCAGGGACTTCAATACGATCACTCAGGAATTCAACGTAAGCTTTCCGGAATATGTGAAGGCGGCTCAAGAAACAGCGGCTGCACTGAACGTCCCGCTAATTGATCTGAGCCAGCTCAGCATTGCAGATTACAACCGGATCGGCCTGGCCGCTACGGAGAAGCTGTTCCTCTATGCTAATCCCGGGGAATATCCGAAGTATCCGAACGGGGTCAGCGATAATACCCATTTCAGCACCTATGGGGCACAGGTCATTGCCGGTCTGGTGGCTGGCGCAGTGAAGGACATGGGCCTTAGCATATCCCCGTTCGTGATTGATCCCGGTATTACCGAGCCGGAGCCAGAGCCGGAGGTACAGCGGTATGAGGAGAATTTCGAGGGCGATCCGGCTGCTGCCCAATACTCGATGGTGAATGCTACAGGCACTGCCGGAACTATGGCGGGGACGGTTACTGGGGAGAACGGGAACAAGGTATTGTCTGTTACGGGTTCCGGCTCCGGCAACCGCGCCAAGGTATTCCGCTTATTCGATGCGGTGAACGGCGACATTGTGAATGTCGATTTCAACTGGCATTCCGGCAATGTGGGCGCTGTCCCATCGGAGGGGCATCTGACTCTGCAGGATGCGAATGAGAATCTGATTTTCACCCTGCTCACCAAGACCGGAGCGGCAAGTCCGAATACGAACATTCATTATTTTACTGGTCCGTATACACCTGACTATGGTAACGGCA
Source organism: Paenibacillus sp. FSL H7-0350 (assembly GCF_038593195.1). NCBI lineage: Bacteria > Bacillati > Bacillota > Bacilli > Caryophanales > Paenibacillaceae > Paenibacillus > Paenibacillus sp. FSL H7-0350. The sequence goes on from NZ_CP151972.1 coordinate 728,172, forward strand.
CCACTGCCATTCCAGGGGGCGGGACAGCTACGAATATTCCCAAGAATCAGTGGGTGAATGTCAAGCTGAAGATTGATTTTGCCGGAAAAACCCTTGATCTCACCTTGACAAGTCTCGCTAATCCAAGTGTCACCCAGACGATCCGTGATATTCCGCTGAGTCCTGGCGTGTATGCGAATAACGTTAGGGGCTTGCGGTTCCTGGGTACGCGAAAAGGAGGAGGAGGCACGCTGAATTGGACCACCCAGATCGACAACGTAAAAATTGAAGGCACGAAGCTGCCGGCGGCAGCAGGCGATATGGCGGCGTTGATTGCGCTGCACAAGGAAGTTAAAGCTATCGACCTGGCATCCTACACGGAAGCCTCTGTAGCTGTGGTGCATAGAGCCTTGAGCGCTGCCGAGGCGCTGATCGGAACAACAGCCTCGCAGGCGCAGATCAATCATGCGGTGAATTTGCTGACGGTCGCGCGCGATTCATTGACCAGCAAGGCTGTGGGTGATATTAGCACATACGCCTTTGATTTTGGCTCCGGCAGCGTAGCAGACGGCTACACGAAGGTAGATGCCAAACGGGCTTATATTGAAGGGAACGCCTATGGTTTTGCCGACACCGCGCTGGTCCAGGACGAGAACCGGGGAACCGGCAATCCGCTAACCGAGGACTTTACCCGTGTGAACGGCACTTCGTTTCTGGTGGAGATGAAGCCGGCGAATTACCGGGTGACGATGACCATTGGGGATACGCAAGAAGTGACCCAGACTGCTGTTACAGTGGAGCAAATGAACAAGATGCCGGTCGCCACTATCCCGGCAGGCCAATTCAAGGAAGTGACGTATGATGTCGCCCTGATCGATGGCGCATTTAACTTCAGCTTCTCCGGCAGTACGCCGAAGATCAACGCGCTGAAGATTGAGCGCCTGCCGGAGCAGGGGGCGGCCGATAAGCCGACTCTATATTTGGCGAGCGATTCCACCGTGGCCAATTATGCGGAGAACTACCGTCCGCAGGCGGGGTGGGGCGAGACGCTGGGCCGTTATTTTGACACCGACAAGATTGTCATTGATAACCGGGCAGTCGGCGGACTAAGCAGCAAAACCTTTCTGAACGGCGGATATCTAAACGATATTCTGCTAGGCATTCATGAAGGGGATTATCTGTTCATGCAGTGGTCGCATAATGATTCGACGCCGTCCCGGCCGGAACGTTATCTTACCCCGGAGCAGTTCAAGGTGTATCTGAAAGAATATATTAACGGTGCTGTGCAGAGAGGTGCGATTCCAGTAGTAGTTACACCAGTGAACCGGAGGGATTTCAGCGGTGAGGTGCTGAACAAAAGCTTCCCGGCCTACGTACAGGCGATGAAGGAAACGGCGCAGGAGACGGGGACGCTGCTGGTGGATTTGAATCAGGCCAGCTGGGAGTATTTTCAGGAGCTGGGTACAGAGGGCACCAAGTCCATCTTCATGTGGACGGGAACCACGGAGGACAATACCCATCTGCAGATGAACGGTGCGATTAAGGTATCTGAGCTGGTAGCAGGGCTTGTGAAGGAGCTGAACATTCCGTTGTCCGCCTTAGTTACTCTTCAAGGAGGGCAAACGGACCAGACCCCGCCGCATACGGCTGCGGCAGTGAAGGGAGCGGAGCAGAACGGCTGGTACACATCGGCGGCAGAAGTGACGTTCACCGCGAGCGATGAGCAGTCCGGGGTTGACCAGACGTATTTCAAGGTGAACGGCGGATAGCTTCAGACCGGCAGCAAGCTGACGATAAGTGAGGAGGGCAAGCATACCCTGACCTATTGGAGTGTGGATAAAGCCGGTAATAAGGAGGCGGGGCAGACACTGGCGGTGGCTGTTGACCTATCGCCTCCGGCGGTTGTCATTCAGGGAGAGACACAGTATACGATTGATCAGCAGGTCGGGATTAGCTATACGGCTTCCGATTCGGTGTCTGGAGTAGCGGAACCAAGCGGCGAGTTACTGAATACACCTGCGTATACACTTGAACCCGGTCTGCATAGGGTGACGGCCAATGTTAGTGATTTTGCAGGCCGTGAGACTAATGTAGACTTCAGTTACAGTGTTTACGCTACGTTTGCGAGTCTGGCTGAATTGACCCGTACCTTCGCGGGTGAATCGGCTGACCCGGGTGCGGCAGCGCTTGCAGAGCAACTAATTGGTAAGCTTATGCAGTCGGAGCAAGCGGCAGGGGCGCGTGAAGGGTCGAAGGCCCGCTCGCTGCTTGCAGCATACAGCCAGGAAGTCAGCTCTGGGGCCGCTGCGGCTTTTACAGTGGAACAAGGGAATGTGCTCACCAGATGGGCCGCATGGATCAGCCAGAGTATTCCGCTTGCGGACAGCGCTCCAGGTATGCCTGTATTGTCGGATAATAACGGGCATGATACGGGGCTGCGGGACGGCGATTATACGGTTACGATGAATCTCTGGTGGGGCAATAATGGCACACGCTTCAAGCTCTTTGAGAATGGAGAAAAGATTGAAGAAGGCGCACTTACAGACCAGTCACCGTCTGCCCAGTCTGTACAGATCGATATTTCCGGCAGGCAGAATGGGACTTATGTCTATACGCTGGAGCTGAGCAACCCGCACGGATCGGTGACCAGCGCACCCTTGACGGTGACAGTCACCGATGCTTCCCCTGGGCAAGCGGTATTATCGGGTGATAACTGGGATGGGGACGGCAGCTATGCGGTTACGATGAATCTGTGGTGGGGAACGAATGCGGTGGAATACCAGCTGTATGAGAATGGCGTATTGGTTGATACCCAGACTCTACAGGCGCATACCCCGGATGCCCAGTCCGTAGTATCTACAATCTCCGGCAAAACACCCGGAACCTATGAATACGAAGCCGTCCTGCGCAACGCGGCAGGTGAGTCCAGATCCGCGAAGTTGATAGTAACGGTACGGAAGTGAGCGGTTGGCTGAAGAGCGAATGATGCGTGTGGTGATGTGATTGCGTGAACGTGTGAAATTTTCTAGAAAAGCCCGGGAAACCGGGCTTTTTGTGCTTTAAGAGATACATTTAGTAGCTTGGGCTGAGTGTGGATGGAGGAGCTTTAGGATGAGAGCCAGAAGGAGCGCCGTGAGGAGCGTCAGAAGGAGCAGGAGTACACCAGATTTCACCAGTCGCAGGCCTAAGGAGTGATGTGTGTCAAAAAGCGAATACACTGGGCAGGTGCGAGGTCCTGTAGTCCGGATGTAAGCGAAAAACCGAATAGAATGGGCTAGGTGAGTAGCCGAGGGCGGCCGAAGGAGAGCCGTGAGGAGCACTAGTGCCCCTGAGTTAAGCGGATGCAGGCCAAACAAGCAAATGAAGAGCAGAAGTGCCCCTGAATCCGCCATAAAGTGGGTGTTATGCTGAAATGAAGTGCACTAGTGCACTTCATTTCAGCGAATGTCAGCAAAACGGGCAAATAGGGTGCATTAATGCACCCGAATCTAGCGGATACGATGCACGTGAGCAAATAAGGAGCATTAATACCCCTCCTACACTGGACGCCGTCAATAGTAGCTGGGCGTTGGAATTCATACAGCTTAATGCAGCTATTACGATAAAAGCCCCCAGTTACAGCTATCTTGCAATAGTACAGTAACAATCCTTTAATCAGCATGCTATTCTTGGGCCAGCAACAGCAGCATCTAAGCGCACAGTAGCACACAGTGATAACCAGCAGTACCAAGCAAACTAATACCTGAATAGTTGCTGAAAGAGGAGGCGGGGCCGGAGATATATGTATGCGTTTACACCTGGACAGGTTTGTATTTGTTGATACGTTCACATTGCTGCCAGGTATCTATCTATTTCAGTATCTATCTATTTATGTACGGAAAGCGATGAGATGAAGGAGGCGTAAATAGTTGAAGCAGATCAGAAAGTTACAAAAGGACCGAAAGCCAAAGCGGATCAAACATTGGATGCTTGCTCTAGTAATGACGCTGCTGCTTACCGTAGTGCCTGCGGGGACGGGGAGCGCGGCGGCTGTGCTGGAGGAGGTACCTTTTCCGGTGGATTCCAGCAATCAGGCCGGCTGGTGGTCTCCTCTTGCCACTTATGGGCTGGGCTATGAGTATGCTTATATGGCCTATAATGGTCCGGGTTCGATCCCCGGCAAGCATACGGTAGCTATTGCAAGAAGAGACAACGACGGACTATGGAGCAAGCTTCCGCTCATGGACGGGACAACCCCTGCAGAATATCTGGACGATCTCGGGCATAACCAGCCTTCTATGGCGAGGGACGGGAGCGGGCGGTTCCACGTTTTTGCTTCCATGCACAGCAATGCCTGGCGCTATTACCGCTCAGATACCGTGGGCGGAATTCCGCAGAGCCACTCGGCCGATCTGCCTGCAGGTATGACGGTAACCTATCCGGTAGTGACGACTGCTCCGAATGGCGATCTGTATTTGCTGGTGCGTGTCGATAAAGACCTGGCTGGCAAAAGAGAGGCTGTTCTGCTGCGCTGGAACAATGCCGACTCCGTATGGACTCAGGTCAAGACCATTGCGGCGCATCTGAACCGGTCTGTCTATCCGGATGACCTGGTCTTTGACGCGAATGGCGATCTGCATATCTTGTTCGAGTGGGCGTACTTCGCCGCCAGCCCGCTGCGCCATCAATTGTCCTATCTGAAGTACAGCCCGTCCACGGGCATATTCAGCAAAGCGGACGGAACTCCGGTTACAGCGCCAGTCTCCCTGACTACGGCAGATATTGTGCAGCCTATGGCTCCAAGCGAAGCCTATGTGCAGAGTGGCAGCGACCCCGGCGGTCCGGGCGTACAGAGCGCCAAGATGACGCTTGATTCAACGGATCGTCCGGTGATCGCTTACCGTTACCGTGAGGAGAGCAGCACAAGCTTTGCTGTGAAGCAGGCGACTTACGGTGCAGGAGGCTGGAACTTGCAGACCGTCTATAACGCTGCTCCTACCAACGCGGCGATCGATGTGACCTGGACCGGAACAGCAGCCAGAATCTATTATGTCAAAAGCAGCGGAACTGACCGGGCGTTCATGGCAGTGAATACCGGCGGGGGCTGGGCGGAGAGCTCGCTTGCACCGGGTATCCCGGTTGAACGGCTGGCCGTAGACCGCAGTCCGAAGGGCATTGACACCTTGTATCTGGTAGATGTAACGAACCTTAAGCTCTACTATGGGCGAAATAACTAGGCTGGGCAAGGCGGGTTTCACCACTAGCTATCTAGCAAGTGGAAAAGGCATTGCCGTCCTTCTAAAGTACGGTACCGTTTCAGGGAGAAATAGATTCAAAAAAAGAACCCGGGCAAATGTCCGGGTTCTTTCATATTGCATATATACATACACGATGATATAATCAACTGCGACTATTTTTAACTATTTTAGAACAAAAATAAGACATCTTATATTTTTATCTTAACACGCCGCTACACGGATGTCAATTTATTTTTCCGCTCGATTTATTAACGGTTTACAGATTCTACTTCACATGTTAGGGGAGATAGGGATGCAATCACTGGTTCTAAGGCTTAAGGACATGGACAATGTACCACTGCTGCTGGTTGGCGGGAAGGGGCTGAACCTGGGCAAGCTGTCCCGAATGGAAGGCATCCATGTGCCAGAGGGGTTCTGTGTGACGACAGAGGGTTATCAGGAAGCTATCCGGCATAATGAAGCGTATCATGCTTTGCTGGAACGGTTAACGGTGATGCAAGCCAAAGGCCAAGACCCGGCGCAACTCCTGGACATCAGCAGAGCGATCCGCGAGACGATTGAAGAATCCGAGATTCCGCCCGGGGTTGTGGCAGCCGTTACACAGCAGCTCGCGCAGTTTGGGAACGGTACGGCGTATGCGGTGCGATCCAGTGCAACGGCAGAGGATCTGCCGCATGCGTCTTTTGCCGGTCAACAGGATACGTATTTAAATGTAATAGGCCTGGACGCCATTCTGGAACACATCCGCAAATGCTGGGCGTCGCTCTTCACAGACCGTGCGGTAATCTACCGCATGCAGCAAGACTATGATCACAGACAAGTCTATTTATCTGTCATTGTACAGAAGATGGTCTTCCCGCAGGCCTCAGGCATTATGTTCACTGCAGATCCTGTTACAAATAACCGCAAGCTGCTATCGATCGACGCAGGGTATGGTCTGGGTGAAGCGCTCGTCTCGGGCATCGTATCTGCGGATGTCTACAAGGTGCGGGATGAGAACATCGTGGAGAAGCGGATTGCCTCCAAAAAGCTGGCGGTCTACACTTTACCGGAAGGCGGCACGGAACTCCGGCAGCTTGATGCTGCGCAGCAAGGGGCTGAGACGCTCACGGAATCACAGATTGTGCAGCTTGCCCGGATCGGAAGGGGCATTGAAGCAAGCTTCGGGGGCCCGCAGGATATCGAATGGTGCCTGGCCGATGATATCTTCTATATCGTCCAGAGCCGGCCGGTCACTACGTTATATCCCATTCCGGAATCCGGGGATCAGGAGAACCGTGCATATGTCTCTGTCGGCCATGGGCAAATGATGACGGACGCGATGAAGCCGCTGGGCCTGTCTTTTCATCTGATGGTTACTCCTGCCCCTATGCGGGTAGCCGGTTCCAGGCTGTTCGTTGATGTCACCGCTTATTTGGCCTCACCTGCCAGACAGACGATTGTTGATACCCTTGGGAAGTCCGATCCTTTAGTCAAAGACGCGCTGCTGACGATCCTTGAACGCGAAGATTTCATACCCGTATCTCCAGAGCTTCAACCCTCCGCCAGTCCCGGTAAAAGCAAACCAGACATACCCGATCCCCATGAGCAGGCACCGCTCAAGTCTGATCCGGCGACCGTTACAGAGTTGATTAAGAATAACGAAGCCTCGGTTGACGAATTGAAGCAGGCCATTCAGGGAAAATCCGGCGCGGAACTGTTTGATTTTATCCGTGGGGATATTAAGGAACTCAAGCGGCTGTTGTTCGATCCGCGCAGTACAGCAGTGTTCATGGCTGCTATGGATGCTTCGGCCTGGCTGAATGAGCACTTGAAGGAATGGCTCGGCGAAATCAACGCAGCAGATACCTTATCGCAATCGGTGGACAATAATATTACCTCAGCCATGGGCCTTGCGTTGCTTGATGTGGCCGATGTCATCCGCCCTTTTCAGCAGGTGACCGATTATTTGCAGCAGCACGTACAAGACGGGGATTTCCTGGCCGGACTCCTTGCGATAGAAGGCGGGCAAGCTGCCTATGCAGCGCTGACAGAGTATCTCGGCAAATACGGGATGCGCTGCACCGGGGAGATCGATATTACCAGAACCCGCTGGAGTGAGAACCCGGTCATTCTGATTCCTATGCTTCTCAGCAATATCCGGCAGTTCGCGCCGGGGGCCGGCAGACAGAAGTTCCAGCAGGGGCTTAAGGAAGCACGGGAGAAGGAACGGGACATCATGGAACGCTTGCGGCTGTTGCCGGATAGTGAGGACAAGATGCGGGAAACCAGACAACGGATTGAGCTGGTCCGGCATTACATCGGGTACAGGGAATATCCGAAGTACGGGATGGTCAGCCGTTACCTAGTATACAAACAGGCGATGATGCAGGAAGCGGAGCGGCTCGCGCAGGCAGGGAGCATCCATGGCAAGGAAGATATCTTCTACCTGCAATTCGAGGAGCTATACGAGGCCGTTCGCACTGGTGTATTCGATGACGAGCTGATTAAGAGACGCAAGGACGAATTCAAATTAGCCGAAAAGCTTACGCCGCCCCGTGTCATCACCTCAGAGGGTGAAATTCTGTCCGGCCGGTACAGACGGGAGGATCTTCCGCCCGGTGCCCTGGCAGGTCTACCTGTCTCTACAGGAGTAATCGAAGGACGGGCTAGAGTGATCCTTAATATGGAGGAGGCAGAACTGGAGGAAGGGGATATCCTGGTCACCTCATTTACAGACCCCAGCTGGACGCCGCTGTTCGTCTCCATCAAAGGGCTGGTCACCGAGGTCGGCGGGCTGATGACACATGGGGCAGTGATCGCCCGGGAGTATGGCCTGCCTGCCGTGGTCGGCGTGGAGAATGCGACCTTAAGGATTCAAGAAGGGCAACGCATTCGCGTGGATGGAAGCACAGGATATGTTGAGCTGCTATAATATTTCATTAAAGACTACTACGAGGCAAGGGGGAACACCAAGAACATGATTATATCGCTTGAAAAGGTATCCTGGCGGCGTGAGCAGACAATGATTCTCCATGATATGAATTGGCAGGTACATGAGGGACAGCACTGGTGCATCGTCGGTCTGAACGGTTCAGGCAAGACGACCATGCTGAACGTCGTGAACGGCTACATCTGGCCAACCCAAGGTCAAGTAGAGGTACTGGGCCACCGCTTCGGCGATGTGGACCTAAGGGAGCTGCGCAAGCGGATCGGCTGGGTTAGCACCTCTTTGCAGCAGAAGCTGTACGGCCATCAGACGGCGCTGAACATTATTCTGAGCGGCAAGTTCGCCACGATTGGTCTATACGATAAGACAGAAGAAGAGGACGTGAAGCAGGCAGAGGAACTGCTGGAATTCCTGGATTGCTCGGCCCTGGCCACACGCACTTATGATACCTTGTCACAGGGACAACGCCAAAAAATTCTTATCGCACGGGCGCTTATTGCAAACCCTGAGCTGCTCATCCTGGACGAGCCTTGTACGGGACTGGATATTTTTGCGCGGGAGCAGCTGCTGAGGATGATCGAGAAGATCACCAAGCAGGAGGGGGGGCCGACCTTACTCTATGTGACCCATCATATCGAGGAGATTACTCCCTGCTTCACCCATACCCTGCTGGTTAAGAATGGGGAAATCTACAAAGCGGACGAGACGACGGAGTGTCTGAAGTCTGAGGTGCTCAGCGACTTCTTCGATACCCCGGTTGAGGTGCAAGAGCACCATAACCGGAGATGGCTTACGCTCAGTTGAACAAGAGGCGTTCCAGGAATCCAAGACAAATAGTGTTTTGTACCCGGGAGACATGCCGTGTCCATTCCATCAAGTCCGCAATATTGTGTAGGGTAGGACCACATAAACCACAATATTAGGAGGAATGACTTATGGGAGATGAAGGATGCAATCAGACCGCTTCCGGGGCTTGCTCACATGCAGAGGGTAGTAGTACAGTCGTTCTTGAAGAACACGTGAATTCTCATATCATTGGTTGTAAGGGAGAAACTGTATTTTTCGGTTCTTGGCATTTAGCGAATGGGAATGAATCCACTCAAGGCATGAAGATCTGGAACCGCTTCTGCTGAAGGCTACCGCGTTCTTGCGAGAATAGCACCGGATCAAATCCGAATTTATGTGAAGTAGAGACGATTCAGCAATCGGGCTCGGCTCAAAAATATAAAGCAGCGATTCTCCTTTAACGGAGGATCGCTGCTTTTGTTATGGAGGTATGCCTAAAATATAGCCTGGAATTTATTGATACTTCGGCAGCCAGTCTCCATGGGCCGTGATCAGATCATCGCACATGCTGACAATGTCGTCCATCGACAGCTCTGCGGCGGTATGCGGGTCCAGCATAGCGGCGTGGTAGATATGGTCCTTTTTGCGAGTCATAGCGGCTTCGATGGTCAGGAGCTGGGTGTTGATGTTGGTCCGGTTCAGCGCTGCACACTGCGGTGGCAGATCACCTACGAAGGTTGGTGTTACGCCGCTTCTGTCCACCAGACAAGGCACCTCGACGCAGGCTTCACGCGGCAGATTGGTGATCAGCCCCGTGTTCATCACATTGCCGCCGATCTTGAACGGCACATCCGTCTCCATGGCTTCAAGGATGTAGGAGGCATACTCATGGGAACGCTCATGCGTCAGATCCTGGTTATTCACCAGATCTCCGCGCATCTGCTCCCATTCCTTAATCTGTTCCACGCAGCGGCGGGGATATTCGTCCAGCGGAATCTGGAAGCGTTCGATTAGCTCCGGGTAGTTACTCTTGATGAAGTATGGATGGTACTCGGCGTTATGCTCGGAGGACTCGGTAATGTAATAGCCGAATTTCAGCATCATCTCATAGCGGACCATGTCGTAGTGAGGCTCAAGCTGCTTCTCGGCCGCACGCCGTTTGATCTCCGGGTACAGATCCTCGCCGTCTTTGGTGACTTCAAGCAGCCAGGCCATGTGGTTGATGCCGGCGATTCTGGCTTGAACCCCTGTCTTGTCAATGCCGAGGTGGTCGAATAATCCAGGGATACACTGCTGCACGCTATGACAGAGTCCAATAGTATTCACGCCGCCATAGGTGTTCATGACATTCGTCAGAACGGCCATCGGGTTCGTATAGTTCAGGAACAGCGCATCCGGGCACACCTCACGGATATCCGCTGCAAAATCCAGCATAACCGGAATGGTACGCAGATTGCGGAAGATGCCGCCAATGCCTACCGTGTCCGCAATGGTCTGGCGCAGGCCATATTTCTTGGGAATCTCAAAATCCGTAATCGTACAAGGATCGTACCCGCCCACCTGAATGGCATTGACTACATATTTGGCACCGCGCAGTGCTTCCTTGCGGTCGGTATACGTATTGACTGTACAAGTGCTGCCGCTGCTTTTCTTCAGATTCTGGAGCATGCTGGCAGAGTCATTCAGACGCTGGAGATCGATATCATATAGGGCAAGCTCGAAGCCCTGCAGAGCGGGCGTAGCCATGATATCTCCAAGGACGTTTTTGGCGAATACTGTACTTCCGGCACCGATAAATGTAACTTTAGACATAAGAGTCTAACCTCCTGTTGGTTGTGGGATATTAGGTTTCAGAAGCTTTTTTCGCTTGATTCATCTATAATCACTATAGAATAGAACCGAAGCCCCGCCTATGGAGAAAGACAAGATAGATATGGAGGAATGTTGCATGAATCCGGATCATTACGAGTTCACTCTGGCCATTAACCTGATACCGGAGGAGCAGGATTTGTCAGTGCTGTTCAGCGGCGAGGGGAGACCGCTTCCCGGACATACCATCGGACCGTCTGTACATGATTTCTACTTAATACATACCGTTCTGGAGGGCGGAGGCCTGTTCGAGTGCGGGACATTCGCGGCCGAGTGCAAGGCGGGAGATACCTTCGTGATTATGCCCGGGTCCTTATTCAGCTATAAGGCTGACCCGGATATTCCGTGGCATTATGCGTGGGTAGCCCTGCAGGGGATTGGTGTTCTGGATCTGCTTAGAGCCGTGGGCATTACCAGGGAGCAGCCCTTTCTGTCTTCCGGCAACGTCCCTGAGCTGCATAGCTTATATGAACGTATCCGGCAGGCATTCAAGCAATCCGCGTATCCGCGGCTGGAGAGTCTGGAGGCGTCAGGCTGGGCACGGCTGCTGCTGCATCAGTTCGGACGGGATAATCTAAGCGCCTTGCCGCCGAATCCGTCCGGGATGCCGGAGATGATCGACCGGCAGATCGACCAGGCGATCCGCTGGATCTCGCTGCAATACCATCAGCAAATCAGCATCGATCACCTCGCGTCCTCGCTTGGCTATCACCGGGTGCATTTATCCAAGGCATTCAAGCAGCGGACCGGCCTGTCTCCCAAGCAGTTCCTGCTTAAAATCAGAATGGACAAGGCCAGAGAGCTGCTGGGCAGCATGCTGACGATTGAACAAGTGGCCTCTTCCGTCGGCTTCAATGACGCCTTGTATTTCTCCAAGCAATTCCGCAAAGCTACCGGCATGCCGCCGAGCGAATACCGGATAGGACTTAGGAACGGGAACGAAAAAGATACAGGAGGATCAAGCATATGAAACCGCAAGTTCAGCGAATCCGTGATCTGACTATTGTGCGAAGAGAGGGGGGCCGCTTGCTGGTCATCGGCTGCGACTCCAGCGCCAGCATCGGGAATAAGCCGATGGATGCGGTGCAGACTCCCCCTGCTGTTGCAGGCTATTATGCTGCCAGAGTTGCAGTAATGGAGGTACTGTCTGTGGGGGCTGAGATCTTAACTGTCATCGATACCCTGGCGGTAGAGAAGGAGCCTACAGGGAATGAGATTATAACAGGCATCCACAAGCTGCTTGAGGAAGCCGGACTGACTGCCGCCCACGTGAACGGCAGCACTGAGGATAATTTCGTGACCTGTCAGACCGGTATCGGAATCACTGTGATCGGGGAGGCGGATGAGACGCAGTTGAAGCTGGGCTGTTCACAGGGCGGAGACTGTATCGTGATGCTGGGCGAACCGCTGGTCGGAAGCGCTGTTCTGGAGCAGGAAGCAAGCCAGTGTACCATCCGGCAGCTTCAGCTTCTGGCAGCTGCGCCGGAGGTCCATGACATTCACCCGGTCGGCTCTAAGGGAGCAGGGTATGAAGCGGAGCTGCTCGCGGAGCTGAATGGCAGCGGCTTCCGGCAGGTGCCTGGAATAGCAGATAAGCTACTGGCATCCGGGGGGCCGGCGACAGCAGTGATTTTTGCGGCAGAGGAACGTAGGATTAGAGAACTTCAGTCCAGAATAGGCGGCAAAATGGAGATTATCGGTTATTTGCAGGATTGACCGGCTTGCGGAAGGTGAATTCAGCGCGAAGAAGGCGGATTTGATTAAGCGATATTAGCCTTTCCGGGAACAAATGGATAAACGTATCTTAATTTTACGCTTTCTGCGGAATGCTGCGAAATAAGTGGAAAAACAGCATCTGCTGCTCATTGATTGGGCCACATCGGGTAACGAGTGAGTATTTAAGTGCCATTTTTCCAATTACTCCCCCAGCGTGGCCCATACGTTCCTATGCAAGTGGATGAAATCCAACTAGCTTCGCTCCCGCAATGCACATCCCAGGCTCAGCCGCTACCCAAGCGCAATGGGCAGTAGTAGTATAAACTAGTAATCAAACAAGTGGAACGGTTTTGCCACCCTGTTGACCAAGGTTACCATTTCAGCGAGAAAGGGGTCCCTCATGATCTACTTACGAAGCTTCAAGCTCTCCAAGGTTATCGAACGAAATCCTAACATCTACCCGGATTATGTACTTAAACCTATCGCGGGCGAGGTGCTGGTGTTTGACCGGATTACAGTGTTATATGGAAATAACGGCAGCGGAAAATCCACTCTGCTTAATGTGATCGCCAGCAAGCTTGGATTACCCGGGGCTGAGCGAATGACCAGCTACGGACATAGCATCTACGCTCAGCGCTTCTTGGAATTGAGTAGTTACCGGTTAGGGCAAGATGAGCAGGAGCGTAACATCAGAGAGCTTCCGAAGGGAAGCCGTTATATAAAGTCTGAGGATATTTTGTATGAGATCAAAAAAATCCAGCAAGCCTCCGTGCTGCGTGAGAGTATGGTGTATGAGCAGAGGAACGGGGGGATGAGCAAGAATCAGGCAGCGGAATATGAATCCTCGAACGCGTTCAAGAAGCAACTCGATAACATCCAATTCTCACAGGAAAAATACTCCAACGGCGAAACCTCAATGGCCTTCTTCGAGGAGAATTTGCAGCCGGGGAATTTGTATGTTTTGGACGAGCCGGAAACGTCGCTGTCGCCTGCCAACCAAATTAGAATAGCGGAGCAAATCAATGAGCTGGCCCGGTATTTCGATAACCAGTTCATTATTGCCACACACTCCCCCTTCATTCTGGGAACATTGCATGCTAAGGTCTACAATCTGGATGCCAGCCCCTTGCAGACTGCGGAGTGGTATGAACTGGAGAATGTACAATCTTTCTATCAATTTTTCAAGCAGCATAAGCATTTGTTTGAATGAAGCTGATAAGCGCCAAGAAGCGCAGGAATTGACATCATTAAAATTTAAAGTTATTATAGACACGCATAGTCCTTAATCGAAGCGATGCATATGTGTATTACAGATTGGCGACGCAGGTGAGCAATGGAGATACGGGGTCTGATTTTTTGCGCCATTCAAAGACTATGGAAGTCTCTAATATCCGTAAAATTACCTGTCGTCACACACCCGCACACATTACCCACCACACACAAGGAGGAATTACAAATGAAGAACCTGGAAAACGTTGATGCCGCAGCAAATGCAGATGTAGCAGATGCAGCCAATGCTGATGTAGTCATTATCGGAGGAGGGCCTGCCGGGCTTAATGCCGGGCTGATGCTGGGCCGGGCACGCAAACGGGCGATTGTCATAGATGCGGGGCGTCCGCGTAATGCGGTCACCCGGGAAGCGCATGGCTTCCTGACCCGGGACGGGATTGCTCCGTTTGAACTCCGGCGGATTGCCATAGAACAGCTTGGCGCTTATCCGTCGGTCTCACATGTTGAAGATACAGTTGTGTCCGTTACCGGTGAGGATGGAGCCTTCCTGCTGGAGACAGCTTCAGGTCTTAAGCTGACCAGTAAGAAGCTGCTGTTCGCCGCAGGTATGAAGGATCTCAGGCTGGATATTCCCGGGCTTGCCGAGGTCTACGGGAAAAGCGCCTTTGTCTGCCCGTACTGTGATGGCTGGGAATTAAGAGATCAGCCGCTGGTGGTCATCAGCAGAGGGGCTGCACTCATGCATCTTGCGCCGTTGTTATACGGCTGGACGAAGCAGTTCGCGGTCTGCACGAATGGCCCTGATGAGCTCACAGCAGCGGAACGCGAAGAATTGCGCGCTCATGATATCCCGTTATTCGCTGCTCCGATTCATGAGATTTCATCCAATGAGGGCATGGTTAACCATGTGAAGCTTATGGATGGAACAGAGCTTCTTTGTACAGGCATCTTCTTCCGGCCCGAGCTGGCTCCGGGAACGGATCTGCCGCATACCCTGGGCTGCCGGATATCCGAGCAGGGTATCCTGGAGGTTGGCGAGTCCGGTCAGACCAGCGTACCCGGAATATACGCTGCCGGGGATGCTGCCACGATGATGCATCAGTCCATAGCTGCTGCCGCATCGGGCGCGCTGGCTGCTGCAGCGCTGAACGGCGAGCTGAACCGGGAAGCTTGGAAGGCCGGGCTTGCATAATTCTTCCCCTTGTAGCAAAGGATAACTTTACTATGAATATGAAATTCAAAGGGTAGAGCAGGGAGGGAGTACAGATGAATACTGCAACGGAAGCAGAACCGAAGACCCAACTGACCCCGCTGCTGGCAGAGAATGAACTGGTGTTGCGCGGCGTTTTTGATGGCTGTGAGGATGTGGTGTTCCATTCGTTCCTGACTGTTCAACGTACTTCCGCGCTCTGTGTATACTGTACAGGATTATGTGATACGGAGCGGCTGGAGCAGCAATTACTGGTACCGCTGGAGCAGACCGGCCTTGCAGTTGAACCGGCAGTGGACGGGTCTGCTGAGGTTCCTGTCGCCTCGATTCAACAGATTAGAACTGTAGAACAAGCCGTTACAGCGATTCTGGACGGTGAAGCTGTGCTTTTGCTGGACGGCCAGGCTTCGGGTAAGGGCTATCCGCTATACAAGGTTCCCACCCGGACTCCCGAAGAACCGGCGGCTGAATCCACTGTGCGCGGTGCCCGTGACGGCTTCACTGAAGCTCTGGCTACGAATCAGTCTCTATTGCGTATGCGGCTTAAGACACCAGCCCTGAAGCTGCATTCCAGTACTATTGGAGAGTACAGTAATACGAAGGTTACCCTCGTATATGTGGAAGGTATTATCCAGCCGGGACTGGTCACTGAAGTTAATAAACGGCTAAGCCGCCTGAATATCAAAGATGTGCTGGAGAGCCAGTATATTGAGCAGGGCATCATTGACCAGCCCTTTTCACCGTTTCCGCAGATGATTGCTACGGAGCGCCCGGATGTGGTGGTCTCCAATCTGCTGGAGGGCCGGTTTGCGCTCTTGATTGACGGGACTCCCTTCAGTCTGATTGCCCCGATTAACATGTTCTCCATGCTGCAATCCCCTGAGGATTACTACGAGAACATTTACATGAGTATTTTTGTCCGCTGGCTCAGATATATCTTCTATGCCTTGTCGCTCCTGCTCCCCTCAGCTTATGTAGCCATCACCACCTTCCATCAGGAGATGATCCCCACCGTGCTGCTGCTGAGTATCGCGCGGGCGAGAGAGGAGATTCCCTTCCCGGCCCTGGTGGAAGCGCTCATTATGGAGATCGCCTTCGAGGCGCTGCGGGAGGCCGGAGTCCGGCTGCCGAAGCAGATAGGTTCCGCTGTCAGTATTGTTGGCGCGCTAATTATAGGCCAGGCTGCTACCACTGCGGGAATTGTCTCTGCTCCGATGATCATTATTGTGGCGATTACGGGCATTGCTTCCTTCATGGTTCCGCGTTATTCCGCCAGCATCGCGACCCGGCTGCTGCGCTTCCCCATGATGGTTCTGGCAGGCACGCTGGGGCTGATCGGCGTAATGCTCGGCATCATCCTGGTCGTCATTCATCTTAGCAGTCTGCGTTCGTTCGGCAGGCCTTATCTGTCACCGGCAGCTCCAACGTTCAGCAAGGGCTTGAAGGATGTATTGTGGATCTCGCAGCCGCGGAGCAAATGACGGCAGCGGGACTTCAACAGAGAAGAGGATACTTATGTTGACTGACAAAGGGAAAATATCGGTTACCCAGCTGGCCTTTCTTGTCTTTCCCTCCATTCTCGCTACAGCTATTCTGTCTGTCCCCGGGATTACCATGCATTATGCGGGACATGATATGTGGCTATCGCCCATCCTGGGCTCGCTGATTGGAGCAACGGTCATTGGGATCTCGCTTGGACTTAACCGGCTGTATCCCGGAAAGACCATTATGCAGTCCAGTCTGTTGATCGCCGGCTGGCTGCCGGGCAAGCTAATCGGGCTGGGTTTTCTGCTCTATTTGCCCCATCTGAACGGTCTGATTATCCTGGAATATGGCGAGTTTATTCTGAATAATGCGCTTCCTAAGACGCCGCTGCTTGTTATTATAAGCTCCATGGTTATCGTCTGTGCGATCAATGTCAGGCTGGGGATTGAGGTGGTCAGCCGAACCGCGCAGGTGTTCGTTACGCTGCTGGTGGTGATGCTCTGCCTGATCTTTGTCCTACTGACCGGGGAGCTGCGGCCCGCCGAGCTGCTTCCGTTCATGGAGAAAGGATTCGTGCCCATTATCAAAGGCGCCGTCGCTCCGTCTGCATGGTTCAGTGAATATATTGTGCTGGCCTTTCTGCTGCCCTATGTCAACAGTAAGAAACACCTTACCCGGACAATGCTGGTCTCACTTGTGGTCACAACTGCGGCGATGAGTCTTACCAATCTGTTCTGCCTGCTGCTGATGGGGGATTTGACGGACAGCTTTGCTTATCCGGTGATGATTGCTGCCCGTTACATTACCATTGCCGATTTCCTGCAGCATATCGAGGCTCTGATTATTGCGATCTGGATCTTCGGGATTTTTGTCAAAATCTCTGTCTTTCTCTACATCTTCGCCGCTTCGGCCGCAGAATGGTTCGGGCTGGACGATTATAAACCGCTGGTGATTCCGCTGGCGTTCTTAAGTATATTGTTCTCGTATTGGGTAGTGTCCGGTGCCTCAGGGGTCGCTGCGCTGGTGAGTGCTTCTGCGAATATATATACCATGTTGTTCCTGGTCGTGCTTCCTGCCGCAGTCTATGGACTGGCCCTGCTGAAGAGGGGGCTGAAGCGGCAGAACAAAGGATGAAGATAAGGAGGGAGGGCTATGCGGGGCTGCAGGACCTTAATCATGCTGCTGCTAAGCAGTATACTGCTGACCGGCTGCTGGGACCGGACGGAGATCAATGACCTGGCGATCGTGCTGGCTACAGGTGTGGATTATCAGGAGGGGCAGGCCCAGTTGACGGCCCAGATCTTCATCCCGCGCAAGGGCGGAGGCGGATCAGAGAGCGGCGGAGCCGGGGAAGGCGCAAGCGGGGTCACTATGATCCGCACCGCTGAAGGAGATAACATTGCCGAAGCCTTGAACCGGCTGCAACGGAAGGTGGCCCGGCATATGTTCTGGGGCCAGTGTGAGGTCATTGTAATCAGTGAAGAGGCAGGAAAGCAGGGGCTGCGCGAGTATATCGACTTTCTCCTGCGTTATCCGCAGTTCCGTGAGCATGCATATGTCTTCTCCAGCCAGGAATCTGCCAAGGATATTCTTGCCTTGCTGGACCCGCTGGAGCGGAGCACCTCCGAATCCCTCCGGGAAATGGCGAATATGAACCTGGGCACGCGCGTGACCCTGCTGGAATTGTCCCAATCCATTCAAGGTGCCAGCGGTTCGGCTGTTTTAACCCGTATTCTGATTGCTCCTCCAGAACCGAAGGACGGCCCTAATGCTACTACACCCTTACTCAAAGGAATAAGCCTGTATAAACATGGCCGCTATGCACTCACCGTGAAAGAACCGGTCAGCCTTGGGGTGCTGCTGATGATTAATGAACTGAATAATATTATAATACCGGTTAAGCTGGATCAGCAGAAGGGGACCTTCTCGATTCAGCCTACGAGTATAACCACCACTCTAACCCCGAGAATTGTGAACCGGGAATGGTTGATGAAGATCCGGATTGTGGCCAAGGGCGAGGTGGTTATGAATACAACCGATGCCAATCTGACCGATCCGGTGAAGATGATTGAGCTGAATCAGGCGTGGGAAGACAAACTGAAGGAGCTCGCCCAGCAAGCCCTCCACATGTCGCAAAAAGAGCAGAAGACTGACTTTTTCCGCTTCGCCGATACCTTCCGCAGACATTACCCGCAAGAGTGGAAGAAGAAGAAAGACCAGTGGGAGGCAATGTACCCCCAGTTACAGGTGGATGTCTCCGCCAAGACAAGTATTACTGGTAACGGAAGATCAACCGGCCCTCAGGGCATCCCGGAGCAATCGGCTGACTGACAGAGGCTACGCCTTAATTCCAGCAACCATACAAGGAAGTGGGAAGCATGAAACTGGTAATGATCCTGGGCATTCTGCTGCTGTCCGCTTCAGTTATCGTTTTTGAATTCCGGGGCAGTAAGGATAAGAAAACCAGAAAGGTTATCGCAGGCATCACCCTTGCTACGGCGGGGCTTACCATTCTGCTCTTATTACAACCGGGCCTGCCGGGTCCTACCGAGCTGGTGAAGCTGTTGTTCGGCAGAATCGATCTGATTATGAAATGAAGCTTAAGGCAGCTCCTTCACGGGGCTGTCTTTTAAGTTTTTACCAAATTCATTTAAGCGATTACATTTTCTTATTTCCCCGGGTGACTATAATGAAAAACAAGAGAGCTCCTTAATACAGCCGGAGGGATGGGAGAAATGAAAGCGGTTTTAAACAATCAGCAAGATCAAATCGGACTCACGCGAAAACACACCTTTTGGCTCAGGATCAGGAGAGATGCCCTACTCTACATCCTTTTGCTGCTGCCACTCCTGTACATTGCCATTTTTAAATATGCCCCGATTTACGGCTTGATTATGGCGTTTCAGGATTACAATATTTTTCAGGGGACGAGTGGAAGCGAATGGGTGGGACTGGATGTATTCCGGTTTATTTTTCAGCAGGACAGCTTCTACCGTGCCCTCAAAAATACGCTGGTTCTGAATGTGCTGGATCTGGTGGCAGGCTTCCCGGCCCCGATTATCCTGGCGATTCTGCTTAACGAGGTCCGTATGGCAAGGTTCAAGAAATTAACGCAGACGATTCTCTATCTGCCTCACTTCATGTCCTGGGTGATTATCGGCGGGATTGTCTATCTGATGTTCTCTAACAGCGGGATGGTTAATCTTTTTCTGGATAACCTGGGCCTGTCAAAAATTGAATTTCTGTCGCAGAAGACCCCTTGGCTGGTCACTTATATTACGGTGGGGGTATGGCAGAACATCGGGTGGGGGACGATTATTTATCTCGCGGCGATTACCGGCATCAACAAGGAGCTGTATGAAGCGTCCGATATGGACGGCTGCAGCAGACTCCGCAAAATGTGGCATATTACACTGCCCGGCATTAAATCTACGATTAACATTCTGCTGATTCTTCAGATTGGCCGAATGGTATCGATTGGATTCGACCGCCCGTTTGTAATGGGGAATTCACTGGTCAGCGAATATTCCGATGTCATCAGCACCTTCGTGTACAGAGTCGGTATCAGCTCGGGAGACTTCTCCCAGGCAACGGCCGTCGGGCTGTTCCAGTCCGTGGTAGGTCTGACCCTGCTGATCGGTGCCAACTATATTGCGAAGAAATTGGGTGAGGATGGGATATGGTGAGAGCGGCAAGCACGATAACAACCAGACGGATTGGCCGGAAAAAAAGTGTAGCAGATATTGCGATTATAGTCTTTATTGTGGCTTTGTCGTTCACCTGCATTGTCCCGTTCTTATACATGATAGCGCTGTCATTTAGTTCCAACGAAGCGATTATCTCGCAAAAGGTAAGCTTATGGCCGGTAGACTTCACTATTGAGACGTATAAGACGATTCTGAGCGATGCCGATATGCTGTATACGCTGGGCTATAGTATTGTCCTTACGATTTTTTACACCGTGGTGTGTATGTTCCTGACGATCTGTGCGGCGTATCCGTTAACGAAAAAGCGGCTATGGGGGAGAAACTTCCTGCTGTCCGCACTGGTCTTCACCATGTATTTCAGCGGCGGCCTGATTCCTTCCTATATCCTGATCAAGAATCTGGGGATGATGGATACGATATGGAGTCTGGTGCTGCCGGGTGCGATGAGTGTATTTAATCTGATTATCCTGAAAACCTTCTTCAGCTCGCTTCCCGAGAGTCTGGAGGAATCAGCGTCCATTGACGGCTGCTCGGATCTGGGGATTCTTCTGCGGATTGTGCTGCCTCTCTCGCTGCCTTCGATTGCCACCTTAAGCCTCTTCTATGCCGTAGACCGGTGGAACGGATTCCAGGATGCCTTATTCTATATTACCAAAAAAGAGCTCTATCCCATGCAGCTCAAGCTGTACCAGATCATCTCAGCCAACCAGCAGCTCGACAGCCAGCAGGGCGGCGAGGGCAGTATCGGCTCATTCATTGTGCCGGAGTCGCTGAAGGCCGCAAGCGTCATGTTCACCACCATTCCGATTCTGCTGATTTACCCCAAGCTGCAGAAGTATTTCGTAGACGGTGTAATGACAGGCGCGATCAAGGGCTGAAGCGGTACACTCCAGGGAAGGGGGAATGCTTAGCTGGCGGAAGTTGAAGCTGCCTGGGCAAGGAAGCTATAATCTGGATTACTATCATGATAAGAGATGAAAGGGTGGTATACCGTGAAGACAGGCATCAAGAAAATATCGGCCGTTCTGTGCAGCACCGTGCTGCTGGCCGGCGTTGCAGCGGGCTGCGGCGAAAGTGACAAAGAGAGCAAAGAGACAGCCGCGCCGGAGTCGTCTAATGCAGCAAAGTCCCCTTCTGATCCTCCTGCAAAGCTTACGGTGGAGGTGTTCGACAGAGGGGTTCAGGGCCAGCCGGATCTGAATAATAATTTCTGGACGAAATATGTGAATGAGCATTTCGGCAAGCCGAATAACGCCGTTGTTGAATACGTACCCGTTCCCCGGTCCCAGGAGGTTGATAAGCTGAACGTATTAATGGCTGCGGGCCAGGCTCCGGACATCTCCTTCACCTATGACGGGACGCTGGTCACCCGCTTTGCCAAAAGCGACGGTCTCTACACGCTTGACGAGCTGCTGGAGAGCCACGGCCAGCAATTGAAGGCTTATCTCGGGGAGAATGTTCTCGCTTACGGTAAATATAACGACAAGCAGGTATCGATTCCGGGTAAGCGCACCCTGCTGGCCTGGAACGGGATGTTCATCCGTAAGGATTGGCTCGACAAGCTCGGGATGCCTCTTCCAACCAACAAAGATGAGTTATACGAGACGCTGGTGGCCTTCCGCGACAAGAATCCGGGCAATGTGAACGGCGTCATTCCCTGGGCAACGGCGGCAGCGGGCATGAACTACACGTTCGGCAACCTGGTTCAATCCTTCTGGGGCCAGATGTCAGAGGAGGAATTCGTCACCACGCCAAACTGGCTGAAGCCGGGCAACAAGGATGCGTATAAATGGCTGAACAAGCTGTATAATGAGAAGCTGATCAGCCCCGACTTTGCCCTAGACAAAACCACCAAGCAGGCGGATGCCGATGTCACCAACGGCAAGGTAGGCTTCTATGCAGCCAACTGGGATTATCCGATGACCCAGAAAATCCGTGTTCCGCTGAAGCAAAACTCGCCGGATGCCCACTATGTTCCGGTGGATACCTTCAAGAATGCTGAAGGCAAATACCTCAAAGAGGTATATAATGAGAACGGAATCTTCTCCTTCATTCCCAAAAGCAGCAAAAACGCGGAGCTGGCGGTCAAATATCTGAACTGGATGGCGGACCCGGAGGTGATGTTCTTCCTGCAGTTTGGTGAAGAAGGCGTTCATCATACGCTGAAAGACGGCATCCCGCAAGGGATTGCACAGACCGGCGAGAAAATGCAGATGAGTAATTTGAACATGGATTATACGATGATTGTGAACGGCGCTGAGCTGGGCGACACCGAAAAGAATGTCAAAACCTATGCCGCAGCTCTGGCCTCCGGGGATAAGCAGTATGAGGAGCTCGCGATGGAATCGTACAAAATCAATACTACAGACGGCTACTCCTCCTTCTATTACGGGGTGCCGAACGAAGCCAATATTAAATACGGCAAGACGTTGGGCGATATGAACAAGCAGATGATTGACCGGCTGATCGTGGCCAAGGCGGCCGAGTTCGATGCCTTATACGAAAAGCTGGTGAAGGAGTATATGGACGCCGGCGGTAAGGCGGTTCAGGATGAGAATGTGAAGAACTACAGGGAAGTCACAGCAAACACCAAATAAATCTTGATATACGGATAAACCACGAGGATGATAGAAGTGGTTTATCCGCATTTCGTTTACGGGGTAAGCCCAGATGAATTCACAGGTTCAGGAGGATATCCATGTACAAGGTCATTATTGTAGATGATGAGTCGTGGGCGATTAGAGGGATCAGCAATGCCTTTGACTGGGAGCAGTATGGCTTTGAAATCTCGGGACAATTCACAAGTGCCTCCCAGGCGTGGGAAGCCATTGCCTTGCAGGAGCCGGATCTGGTGGTCACAGACATCCGGATGCCGGAGATTTCCGGACTCGATCTGATGAAGCGGGCCAAAGCACATGGAATAGATACTGAATTTGTCATTATAAGCGGATACGCGGAATTTGAATACGCCCAGGAAGCGCTGCGCTTCGGGGCACTCGATTATTTCCTGAAGCCGCTTGATGTGGATATGACCGATTCGTTCCTGGCGAAGCTCGCCCTGCACTTCTCCCGGCGAAGTGCGGCGCGCAATCACCTTCTATTGGATGCGCTTACCTCGGCAGATGAAGATGAGATCAGGCGCTGCCTTCCTGCCGGCATGAATGCAGGCTGCTGCCAGGTGCTTGCTGTCCATTATGAGTCAGACAGACCGAAGCTCAGCGAACTGCTGAAGCTGGACGGGCTGCCGGTTCATCTGCTGGAGGTAGAGAACGGAGCAAGCACCCTGCTGGCGGTTCTAATCACAGAGCAGAAGAGTGAGCTTGAAGGAATTGCAGATGAATGGCCTGCGGCCGCGGGCAGTCCAGGGTTTTCTGTGGTGGGGATCAGCAGCATCGGCAGCGGGCTTAAGCAGATCGGCAAGCTGATCAAGGAAGCCGAGCTGGCGGCCTCCCGGGTATTCGTGGATGAAGCTTCCGGCGCGGTTCACTATAATCCCAAACTGCCTCTGGTGAAGCCTTGTATCGATGAGCTGCAATCTATAGTTTATGGTAATCAATACGACAGCATCGAGTCCTACACCGCGGGCTTGCAGGAGTATTTCAGGCTTCATCAGCTGGGCATGAGCGAGGTTGTCTACTTATGGAATCAGGCCGTCGGGCTTCTGAGCAGTTCTTATTCGGAGGAGCTTAGGGACATGGAGCTGGAATTCCTGAATTATGCCGAGCTGAAGGAGCGGTTCGAGGACTTGGGATCGCTGTGCAGCTTCCTGCAAGACGTTTTTACAGTACTCCGGCAAGGGAACAGCCGTGCTTTGCAGGAAGGGGATATTCTCTCCTGCTTCAACCGGATGGTCGCCTATATCGACCGGAATTACGAACAGAAGCTGTATCTGAAGGAGCTGTCGGTCCAATTTTTCATCAATCAGGTGTATTGCTGTCAATTGTTCAAGAAGAATCTGGGCAAAACTTTCTCTGAATACGTGGCCGAGCTGAGGATCAGGAAAGCCCGCGGGCTTTTGCAGCAGACAGACCTGTCCATAGAGAGCATTGCCATCCAGTCCGGGTATGTAGATTATTATTATTTCAATAAGGTGTTCAAGAAGCACTGCGGGATGACGCCCGCCAAATTCAGGAAAAGGGAAGCCGAACGGAGCCGCAGGCTATGAAGACCCGCAAGGTGAAATTGAAGCATCAACTATGGCTGTTCTTTTGTTGCTCCATTGTTATATTTACTGTGATGGAATTTTACTTCTTCTTTAATTTCTCTGCGCTGACGCAAAAGAGGGCTGTCACGTATAGCAACCAGATGATTGAGCAGACCCGCCGCAAAATTGATTCTGTATTCAATGATATCCGGGTCAGCACCGGCATTGCGGTCAACAGCAAGCTGATTCAGGAGTTCACCATAGCCGATGACGATTACAAAAGGGCGTTCGACAGCGCTCCCTATGCTCTGGATCTAATGGAATATATGCGGTCCTTCAATTCGTATGTGAACGGTATCATGATCAATGACCTCCAGGGAAGACGACTCTCCAGCGAGGATTCTGCAAGTGGCGATATTTTTTATATTAACCTGTATGACAGCTTTATCCGCCCGTACAAGAACGATCCTGCGCTTCGCCAGAAGGGGAAGTTCACTGCTATTCTGAAGGATGACCGGACAGGAACGGAACAGTTCTTCTATATTGCTCCCATTGTCGAGTCCATCGGCGGTGTTCATTTCTCACAGATTACAGGTTACTGCATGGTGATGGTCAATATGGACAAAATGCAGGGGCTGGTCGCGAATACGGAATTAACGCAGAACTCCACCTTGTCCATTCTGAATAACCGGGACGAGGTGGTTGCCTCCACCAATTCCTATGCGCGGGGCAATGTGATCAAAGATGTGCTGTCTATGGATAAGAACCATTTGCTTAACGGGATAAAATCAACGATTGACGGTAAGGAGGTTCTCATTCAGGTTAAGGGGCTGGAGCAGGCTGACGGGTGGCGGGTGGTCAGTATGATTCCGGTGCAGGAGCTGACGGCCGATATGATCCCCATGCGCAAGGTCAGCATTATCGTGGGGATTGGCATCATTGTCAGCATGATACTAACCGGCAGCTTCTTCATGAGCAATCTGATGCGTCCCCTGATGGGACTGGTCATGGATATGAAGAAGGTGGCAGGGCGGGATAGAGGCTTCCGGATCAAAGTCCGGTTCACGAACGAGGTTGGCCTGCTGGCCCAGGATATTAACCGGATGATGGACGAGATGGACGAAATGACCCGGGAGATGTTCAATACCCAGGCCAGACTATACGAATCCGAGCTGAGCCAGAAGCAAGCTGAGTTCTCTGCCCTGCAGAGCCAGATTAACCCCCACTTCCTGTATAATACGCTGAATTGTATCAGCAGCATCGGACTGGAGTATGGAAGCCGGGAGATTGCCCAAATTACGTACTGCATGTCTAAGATCTTCCGCTATAGCATCAAGAAGGACGATCTTGTGCAGATCCGGGAAGAGGTGGACTGCATTCAAGCTTACATGAAGATTATTCTGATCCGCTACGAGAATAAATTCTCCTTGTCGCTTGATGTGGAGGAGAGCTTGCTTGTGCTGCAGACGCCCAAGATGATTCTCCAGCCCATTGTGGAGAATTCGGTCTATCACGGGCTGGAGCGGATGGATCAGGGCGGAAGCCTTCAGATTACCGGGAGCCTGGATGAGCGCGGGGATGTGTGCTTCAGTATTATGGATACCGGCAGAGGAATGGAGCCTGAGGATCTGGCTGCCCTTCAGGCCAAGCTTGGCCAGGAGCCTAAGGAGCTTGCCCTGACCGGGCAATCGGCGCAAGGCATCGGGCTGCTGAACATTCATAACCGGCTGTGCCATCTGTTCGGAGAAGGTTATGGACTTACCGTTGACAGCCGGTTAGGCTATGGGACAATCGTGAACGTGAAGATTCCGAAGCTGCCGGGCAGCGGAGATAGCAAGTGAGTGTCGAACAGGGTACCTCCGTTTAGCGGGAGGTGCCCTGTTTGGCTGTAAGGGAGGGCTTAGCCGCACACCGTCTCTATAACAGAGTAAGGCCTCTGGATGATTCAAGTGGGAAGGGAAGAGTGATGATTATGGTCGGAAGGTGAGAGTGATCATTAAGGTGGATGTTACCTTGGACGAGTTGAGCTCAAAGCTATTGAGCAATGAGGTGCATTAGTGCACCTGAATTCGGCGGATAATGGCTAATTGAGCTAATGAGGTGCATTAGTGCACTTGAATTCGGCGGATACCATATTCGGGCGAATGAGGGGTATTTGTGCACCTGATTTTGCCGAATGCAGGCAATATCCAGAAATGAAGAGCACTAATGCACCTGAATCTGGCGAGCTCTCCCTCTGGGACAGGCGGAAGGGGAAACTGTTGGATTTAGTCCACCTGCTGATGGAGATACGTCCGGCCAGGGCGCAGCAGGTGGATAAACAACACTTATTCAAGCCCTATTTACTTAAAGTGCCTGAATCCGTGAGCAGCAGTTGCTCTTTTTCCACTTCTTCCTCTGCAATCATCAGAAGTCGAGAAATTAAGCTGCGTTTATCCAATTATTTGTTTGCCAAGTATCTAATTGTTTGTTTCCGTACCGGGTCTGGGCTCGTCGCTGAACTGGCAGTATTTACAACTAAAACGGTTACAAAAACATTTTAAGATTGTCCATTTTTTTAATCCGTCCCGGAAGGTATTATGAGGACGCTAGGCCGAGTCATCATTCCTATGAGAAGGAGATGAAAAAATGAAAGCGGTTAATTCAACCCGGAAAGAACAGAAGTGGTCCAGAACAAGCGTCAAAGCTCTGCTGCTCAGCCTCGTGGTCCTGCTCATGCTGCCTCAGTGGGGAGGGGGCGCTGCGGCGAAAGAGTCGGGTACTAGCGCACCAGAGAGTGTAGCGGCTGCACAAGGAGGAACGAATGTGACGAATTTCTACAATGTCATCATGCAGACCGGGGCCGATCCCTGGGTATACAAGCACACGGACGGCTATTATTACAACACCTTTGTCAATGCCAGCGGAGTTATGGTCCGTAGATCGAAGACTATTACCGGCATTGAAGCAGGCGAACGGAGTCTGGCTTGGTCGCCCGTTAAAGGAACCATGTACAGCTCCAATGTATGGGCGCCGGAGATGCATTATCTCAAGGATACGGACGGCCAGTACAAATGGTATATCTACTTCGCAGCCGATAACGGAACCAACGCCAACCACCGCATGTATGTGCTGGAGAATGCCAGTTCCGATCCTATGAGCGGAAGCTGGACCTTCAAAGGTAAGATTACCGATGCCACGGACCGCTGGGCGATTGACGGCACTGTGCTGAGGGTCGGTGACCAGCACTACTTCATCTGGTCCGGCTGGGAGGACACCGACGGCAGCTTTCAGAATCTGTACATCGCCAGAATGAGCAATCCATGGACGATTAGCTCGCAGCGCGTGCTCCTGTCCACGCCGGAGTATGACTGGGAGACCTCCCCCGGCCGGATTAATGAAGGCCCGCAGATTACGATCAAAGGGAACAAGATCAATCTGGTGTACTCCGCCAACGGAAGCTGGACAGACAGCTATAGTCTCGGCTTGATTACCGCCAGCACCAGCGCCGATCTGATGAATCCCGCTGCCTGGACCAAGCGTAATCAGCCGATCTTCTCAAGCGCGAACGGTGTCTATGGCCCGGGCCATCACAGTATTGTGACTTCACCGGACGGTACCGAGGACTGGATCATCTACCATTCCGCCCGCTGGCCGGGCTCAGGCTGGACCCGCAATGTCCGCGCGCAGAAGTTCTCCTGGAACACAGACAACACGCCGAACCTGGGAGAGCCTGTTAATCCGAACAGTCCGATAGCAATCCCATCAGGCGAGCCGGCCCGAATTCGTTATGAAGCCGAACAAGCTCTGCTCGTGCAAGATCCCGCTGGCGCTTCATCCCCAGCGGTCCGGCGCGAAAGCTCCGCCTCCGGCGGGATGAAGATTACCAACCTCGCGAACACTTTCGACTATGCCCAGTTCAATGTCAATGTGCCGGAAGCGGGCTTCTATGTGCTGTCCGTGCGTAACAGCAACGGCTCAGCGAATGCGGGTGATGCCTCTCATATCCTATCGGTCAACGGCGGGCCCGGAGCGTCGATGAATATCGTCTATTCCGGCGCGAACCGCTGGGGAGTCTCTACGGCGAAGATCTATCTTCAGCAGGGAGACAACGTTCTCCGCATCTTCAAGGGGAATAATCTGGCCGACATCGACAGCCTGGATCTATCCCGGCTGAATACCTCGGAGCTGCTGTTCGAAGCTCCCGGATATACGCTGGGACTTAACGAGACCCGCAGCCTGCCCCTCTATACAGTAACAGGAACTACCTATTCTGCTGTCACGGCAGGCGTGGTCCTGACCTCGTCTGATACGAACGTAGCCATTATTCAAGCAGGGAATCAGGTGAAGGCGGCCGGGGCAGGAAGTGCAACCATTACCGCCACCTATAACGGCAAAACCGCAACCGCTGCAGTTAATGTCAAGGCTGATCCTAGAACGGTACAGTCCTTGGCGCTCAGCGGTCTGGAGCCTGTGCTGATCAGCGGCCAGACCAGTTCACCGCTAAGGGTAACAGCACATTACAACAATTATGAAGTTCAGGATGTAACCGGGAGTGCGCAGTACACCAGCAGCAATCCAGGCGTGGCGGCCATTGACCCGGCAACCCATACAGTAAGTGCTGTTCAACCGGGCACCGCTCTAATTACTGCCTCAACCGGGGGCAAGCAAGCGACCTGCCGCATAACGGTTATTGCCGCTTCAGATGCCGTTCAGGTCACAACAACACTGAAGACGCCTTCGGGAGTGGTTCCTGCACTTCCAGGAGTTGTGAATGCCGTCTACCATAATCAACCGGTGCAGGCCCAGGTGGTCGGCAGCGAGCTGGCAGGTCTGGACTTCAGTACCATTGGCACGGTTCAGATTCCTGTGACTCTCAAGATAGGCGGGCAGGAGTTCTCTTCCACGATTTCTGAAGAGGTTGTGCCGGGCTATGGCCTGGATGAGATCGTGAACCTGCTTCGCAGCAAGCTGGCTAATAACTCCTATCCGCTTGGGAACGGGGCAGGCAATTATAGCGCAGCCAAGTATGCTGATTTCGTTGCCACCGTGGATCATGCAGAGGCGTCGGCGGGCAATGCGGAATTGACGCAGGCGCAGTTCATTGCAGAGCTGAATGCACTTGCTGAAGCGGAAGCCGCCCTGCTGGCTTCGCTGAATACCACACAGAACGGGATAACCTATAAGGCTTACCGGAATTTCTCCGGCGATACAACCGGCAAATACCCCTATGGTATTACAACGCAGGATCTGACGAATGGCGCCGCCGCTGTGGTTCAGGAGGAAGCAGGTAATAAATTCCTGCGGCTAACCACAACCTCAGTAGCGGGCAAAGCCAACCTCTTCCTGCCTTATGCGGGCGATGTAAACGCTGAGGGGAATCAGCGGATTGTTATCGAGTACCGTGTCCGGTTAAACAGCAACTTCCAGTATGCCAACGGCGCTATGGTAAGAAATGATAGCGGGACCGGCAACTATTCTATGGTGACAGCGTTTGATTCCGGTAAAATCCTGGTGCAAAATGGCGGCTCCAACAAGGTCAAGGTGAGAGATTTCGCGCTGGGCACCTGGTATGCCATCAAAATGGTCGCCAACTGGGACGCCAAGACCTACAGCGTCTATATCAATAATGAATCTGTTCCGGCCGCTACGGATTTCGCCTTCCGCCATACCGGCGGCAGCACACTAACCGGACAACTGTTCGGCGTTGACGGCTACGCGAACGCGTCTATCGACTTCGACGACTTCAAGGTCAGTGTTACCGGAGATTAAGCAGCGGAGGGATAGACAACATGGCAAGTCAAGCTTACGAAAAGTTCACGCCGTTACTGAATGCCAAGCTCGTTCTGGGTTATCTGACCTCGATGGTAGATGCGCAGGAAGACAACCTGCCCTATTGGCTTGTACTGCCGCATAAGAAGCCTGCCGAGGCTGCCCATTGCCGGGTGGACGATGCGGAGCTGGTCGGCTCCTGGTATGAGGCTATAGATGCGGTGCGCAAAATGCTGAAGACGGGGGAAGGCGCTGCGGTGCAGCAATCCTTTTACCGTCATCTGATGAAGTCCTGGGGGGAGCACGGCCTGCGCTTTCATGAGCCTTATCCGTGGACGCATACGAACCATAGCTCTTTTCACGAAATGGGCTATATTCTTCCCGCGCTGAACCGGATGCTGGAGAATGATCCCGGGGATAAGGAGGCGGAGAGCAGAGCGGCCGGGCTGGTCAGGGGAATGCGCTCCCTGGTGATCGGGCGGACGGTCCGAACATTCTGGTCGGGGGATTATGAGGAGCAGGAGCCGCTGTACGAATTCCCGAATGATGTGTATCTGAAGGACGGCGGCTTCGATCTGTCCAGGCATACCGGGCGGGGGGAGCAGGCGATCCGCAATGCCATCGTTCTTCATTCTCTGGTGCGCAGATATGAGATTACCGGAGATGAGGCGGCACTTGATCTCGCAACGGGTCTCGCCAACCACCTGCTTGGACCTTCACGCTATTTCAACTATAAGATGGAATTCTTCGGACATGTCCATTCCGCAGGCTGGGTAGCTTCCGGTCTGGTACGTCTGGGCCGGGTAACTGGCAAGGAGCGGTATATTACCGCAGGCAAAGGGATCTATGATTATATCCGCAGCCTGTCTTCCTCCTTCGGTTGGGTGCCTGAATATGCCCAGTGGCATCCGCTGCATGAAGAGCATTGCGAAACCTGCTGCATCAAGGACATGATCGAATGTGCGAATGAGCTGATTCTGGCCGGATATGAGGAATATTGGGAGGATATGACCCTGTATGCGCGGAACCAGCTGGTGGAGAATCAGCTAAAGGTATCTTCCTACGTAGTCACAGACAACACCCGGCCTGACGAAGCAGGTATAACCTACAGGGAGATTGATAAGAGAATGATCGGGGGCTTCACCGGGGGCTCTCTCGTGAACTCCATGTCGTTATCCAAATTCCGTTCCATTGCGGGCTGCTGCGTCGGCATGGCTCCGGTAGCCCTGGAGCTCGTATGGAACCGGGCGGTGGAATTCCAGAATGGCACGGTATTCGTCAACATGCCGGTGGATAAGGAGACGGACGAGGCTGCCGTCACCATGAGCTATCCCGATCTGGGCTATATGTCCATTACAGCCAAGCAGCCGTGCGATGTTGCGGTACGGGTCTATGACTGGATGGGAACGGACTTCACGGTGAGGGTAAATGGAGCCGTATGCGTAGCCGTACGAGAAGGCAATCTGCTTGTGATCCGTAGTGTAAGAGCAGGGGACACTATGGAGCTTACGCATCCGCTGGACACAGTGGTGGTGAAGGAGACAGTGCGGGGCGAGGAATATAAGGTATCCTGGAGAGGCTGTGATGTCGTTGATATCGCTCCCCGGGGAGAGCATTTGAGACTGTATCAGCGGGATCTGCGCATCCCGAAAGTGTATCCCACGCAGGAAGATATTCACTTTACTGGAGCAGCCAATTACGGGCCTACCCAACAGGCGCAAGGGAGTAAGTGACTTCAGCACTGGAGCAATAAGCCATATTTGTAGCGTAAGCCATAAATAAGCCGCAAT
Organism: Paenibacillus sp. FSL H7-0350; assembly: GCF_038593195.1. Lineage (NCBI taxonomy): Bacteria > Bacillati > Bacillota > Bacilli > Caryophanales > Paenibacillaceae > Paenibacillus > Paenibacillus sp. FSL H7-0350. The sequence continues at coordinate 760,005 of NZ_CP151972.1, forward strand.
TGAAAAACCGCACTCCGCAGACTTTGCTTGCGGGGTGCGGTTTTTTGGCATGCGTTAGAGCAGAATACGAACCTCGCCGCTCGACAGATATTCCTCTTCGCCATTCGGATACCGGACCTTCAGGCGGCAATCGTTATCGATATCGACAGCGGTTGCTTCCTGCTCGTGATGCTCCTTAACAACCATGACCGTCTCACCCAGGGACATCATGCGCTGGCGGTAGTCGGGCAGGAACAGCCGTTCCTTAAGCTGCTCATAATAGCCCATGAAGCGGTTCAACACTTCGGCTGTAAGCCGGTTCCGCAAATCCCCTTGCGGATTGCCTGCCTCATAGATAGAGGTTGCCACCTCTGACAGCTCTGCGGGAAAGCCGCCCGACGGCAGCGTCACATTGATCCCGATTCCGAGCACGGCATAATCCAGCCACTCGCTCTCCAGGGACAGGGAAGCCTCGGTGAGGATTCCGCACACCTTTTTACCGTTCATGAATACGTCATTCACCCATTTGATCTGCGTACTGAAGCCGGACATGCTCTCGATCGCCAGAGCGACCGCAACGGCAGCAGAGGTAGTCAGAAGTGTAGCATCTGCCGCCGACAACCGGGGACGCAGCAGAATGCTCATATAGATGCCCGTTCCCGCAGGGGAAAAGAAAGGCCGGCCTTTCCGGCCGCGCCCGGCGGTCTGCTCCTCCGAGAGGATGACCTTGCCCTCCGCTTCTCCGCCGGAAGCCAGCGCCTTCACCAGCTCGTTCGTGGAAACCACGCTCTTGAAGACTTCAAGCCGCAGCTTCTGTCCCCTGGCATCCAGGTATTTGGCAACTGCTGCGGCGGACAAAATGTCCGTCTGCGGGGACAGGGAGTATCCCTTATTGGTGACGGCCTGAATGGAATAGCCATCGGTCTGCAACGATTTGATGGCCTTCCAGACTGCGCTGCGCGTTACGGATAACCGCCCGGCGATGTCCTCCCCGGAGAAGTATTCACCCTTATTGCTGTCCAGTAAGGCCAGGATATGTTCTTTGACTGTCATGCCTATAACCCTCCACAAGTATAACGTTCCGAGCTCATCTCTTTAAGTATATTAACATGCTTAGCTGATATTAGAAAAATTAAGACTTTTCGTTATTTCTTTAGTGCATCGTACACACTACAATTGTGAACCTAAAAATAATTATAGGTTTACAATAAAACCATCCTCCACTATAATTCAGCTTGTTGGCTGGGCTCCGTGAACGGAAGGCCGTCCAATTCCTGTATCTTATCTCGTGGAGGTTATTGAATTGAGAATCAAAGAGTTAGTCTATGCGGCCTTATTCGCCGCGCTTATCGCGGTACTGGGTTTGATTCCGCCCGTATCCCTCGGCATTATCCCTGTACCTGTCACTGCCCAGACGCTCGGCGTCATGCTGGCCGGCTGTTTTCTGGGCTGGCGGACGGGTGCGCTCAGCCTGATCATTTTCCTTATCCTCATCGCCTTAGGCTTGCCGGTATTACCAGGCGGACGCGGCGGGCTGGCTATCCTGGTTGGACCGACAGCAGGCTATCTGTTCAGTTGGCCGCTGGCGGCGGGGCTGATCGGCTGGTTCGCTGAAGCGGTCTGGCCGAAAGTACGGGCCTGGAAGCTGTTCACTGTTAATCTGATCTTTGGCGTTCTGCTCGTTAATCTGATCGGCGCTTCTGCCATGGCCTGGATCACGAATACACCGCTCTGGACCGGACTTGCCGGGTCTGCGGCTTTTCTGCCCGGAGATCTGATCAAGGCTCTGCTGGCCGCCGTCATCACCATGCAGCTCCGGGCATTCAGTCCGGTTGAGGAGAAGAAGGGGGCGTGAGATCCCGATGAATCTGGCAGAACACATTCTGGAACGTGCCGCACTCGTCCCTCACCGCATTGCAATTTCAGATGGACACGATGAACGTACCTATGAGCAGCTTACAAAGCGGGTTCAGCAGATTGCCAGCGGTCTGCGGCAGGGCGGACACTCGAATCAGACCATTGCGCTTCTGTCTGGTAACCGCATGGAATTCGCCGAATTTGTTCTTGGTGCTATCTACGCAGGCAGCATTCCCGTGCTGCTGGACCCGAAATGGTCTCCAGCAGCGATAGAGCAGGTTATCCGGCAATGCGCTCCCGGGCTGCTTGTCAGTGAGGCAGGCTTCGCAGCTGATCTGACTGGTCGTTACAGTAGAATTCCCCAGCTATATTTCAGCAGGGAACAGGTCTCCGGCAGCTATGAGGCTTGGGTGGCTGGCTTCGATCCGGTGGCTGAAGCAGCAGATAACCCTGAACTGCTGTTCATTGGGTATACCTCAGGCACCACAGGTATCCCGAAGGGGTATATGCGAACCCATCTGTCGTGGTTAAGCAGCTTGGAGGCTACAGATAAGGCGTTCAGCCTGAACCGGATGCAGCATGTGCTTGCGCCCGGGCCGTTCGTTCATTCGCTGTCGCTGTTCGCCCTGCTGCAATCCCTGTACAGCAGAGCCACATTCCATCTCCTTCCGGAATTCGATGCAGAGCGCGTACTCACCCTGTGCTCCCGCGTACCGGATATGATTCTGTTCGTTGTGCCTGCTATGACTGAGGCGTTATTGCGCCAAACAGAATCAAGTAACGCCATAATATCCATCCAGTCCTTGATTAGCTCCGGCGGCAAATGGCCTGTGTCTTCTATATTTAAGTGCCGCGAGAAGTTCAAAGGAGTTAGGCTCTATGAATATTACGGCTCATCTGAAGCCAGCTACATCAGCTATCTGGAGCTTACCGGAGCGGAGCCGCAGGACTCTCTGGGCCAGCCGTTCAGCGGTGTAGAGCTAATGATCTGTGATGAACAATTCCGCGAGGTTCCTCCAGGCACGGCGGGGGAGCTGTACATCCGCAGCGATATGATCTTCTCCGGGTATCATCTCCTGCCGGAAGAGACGGCGCGGGTATTCCGGGACGGCTGGCTGCGCACAGGGGATTACGTGTATCAGGACCGGCAGATGCATCTACGCCTGGCCGGACGCGCGGGCAGCATGATCAAGAGCGGGGGACTCAAGGTGTTCCCGGAAGAAGTGGAAGCGGTGCTGCTTCGCCATCCGAATATCAGGGAGGCGATGGTGTTCGGCATAGCGGATGAACGCTGGGGGGAGCAGGTAACGTTAATGATACAGTGGCAGGGGCAGGAACGGCTTACACTCGATGAGATAAGAACTTATTGCCGCCCCTATCTGGCTAGCTATAAGCTGCCGAAGCAGCTGATTAGCGTAGAGGAATTCAGCTACACCGGTTCCGGCAAAATCGCCCGCCAGCTCATGAAGAACCGCGCGGCAGAGGAGTTGACATGAAGAAGGCCGTGCAGAAAGGAGTATCACCCATGCTCGTTTTTGACCAGGTAGACTTTGCGTACCGGAGAGGGCAGCCGGTTCTGCGTCAGCTCAGCTTTGATATACGCCAAGGCGAGTTCGTTACTATAACCGGCGCGAACGGCAGCGGTAAATCCACGATCGCCAAACTGATGAACGGATTGCTGCTGCCAAACGCAGGAGAGGTGCGGATGGGAGCGCTGAGTACCTTGAACCGCCAGGATCTTGTGAGCATCCGCGAGCGGGCCGGACTGGTCTTCCAGAATCCTGACGATCAGTTCATTACGGCTTCCGTGTTGGATGAGGTGGTCTTCGGGCTGGAGAATCTGCGCGTCCCAAGAATCGAAATGTTCGGCAGGGTAACCCGTGCACTGCAAGCCGTTCATATGGAGGACTATATGGACGCTGCTCCATATCAGCTGTCGGGCGGTCAGAAGCAGCGGGTTGCAGTAGCAGCCGTGTTGGCTATGGAGCCCTCCATCCTCATCCTGGATGAAGCCACCTCGATGCTTGATCCGCAGGGCAGGCAGGACCTTCTTCAGGTGATGCACACGCTTCACCGGCAAGGGCTGACGATCATCCATATTACCCATCATATGGATGAGATTCTGCCTTCTGACCGCGTGCTGCTGCTTAGCCAGGGAGAGCTGGCTTTTGACGGGACGCCCTCTGGATTGTTCAGCAGTGTAAGCATGACGGAGCAGCAGCTTGCGCCTCCTTTTACCGTCAGATTATTTCAGGCCCTCGGGCTGGACGCCCCGCAACACGCAGAATGGAAGGAGACGATCAGAAGCATATGGTCTACGCATTGCAGGATGTAAATGTGAAGATGAACGGGAAGGATATTCTTGAATCCGTAAGCTGCACGCTCCAGGAGGGGAAATGGATTTCGGTGACCGGCCAGTCCGGGGCCGGTAAATCCACCCTCGCCAAGGTATTCAAGGGTCTGCTGCCGATCAGTAAAGGCGAATATACCTATCGCGGGCAGCCGTTGCCAAAGGATCAGCAAGGCAGGCCGAAGGCTGTGCCGCATATCGGTTATGTCTTTCAGTATCCGGAGCAGCAGCTCTTTGCGGCAACGGTGAATCAGGAGCTGGCTTTTGCGCTCAGAATGAAGGGGGAATCCGGGGCGAACGTGGAGCAGGCGATCCGTCAGATTATGGAACAGATGGGCTTACCCGCAGCACTGCTTCCGCAGCATCCTTTACAGCTCAGCGGAGGGATTAAGCGGCTGGTGGCTATTGCTTCTGTGCTGATCGCCAGGCCGGAGCTGCTTATTCTGGATGAACCGGCCGCAGGGCTTGATCCCGCGAACAAGAACGACTTGCTCAGGCGGCTAAAAAGCTGGCAGGAAGAGCACAAGCGGACCGTCCTGTTCCTGTCGCATCAGCTGGAGGATGTTGCCGAATACTCGGATGAGGTGATGATTATGGGGCAGGGCCGCTTGTTAGGACATTGGGAGGTAAACGAACTGTTCCTGGAGCATGCGGAGCGTATGGAACAAGCCGGTCTGCCTGTGCCGGAGCCGATTCAGCTCTTGAGAATCATCGAAGAATGTTCTGGAGCGAAGCCCCAGCCTGCAAGCTGTAGGGAAGCAGAGATTTTTCGAATGGTGAGTGGGATATGGCAGGCACAAGGTCTCTGAGCGATGACGGATAAAATTGTACTCGGGCAATATGTCTCCTCAGACTCTGTCATTCACCGGCTTGATCCGCGAACGAAGCTGCTCATTCTTGTAGCCTTCACAATTGGCAGTATGCATCTCCAGGCGATTACCGGATACATTGCGGCTTCAGTTCTGGCGGGAGGACAGCTCCTCTTGTCCAGAATTTCGCTTCGATTACTCTTACGGGCTTTGCGGCCGATTCTGCTCATCCTGCTGCTGCCAATGGTCTATCATCTCCTGTTCAACCAGGAAGGGATCGGGAAAGAGCTGTTCGCACTCTGGCGGATTCTGCTGCTGGTCTCGCTTGCTCTTATCCTGACATTAACGACGAAGCCGCTCGATCTGGCCAAAGGTCTGGAACAGCTGTGCAAGCCGTTAACCCGGCTGGGCGTTCCGGTAGAGGCGCTGGCTTTGACGGTCATGCTGGCTATTCGTTTTATCCCCACCATTACCCAGGAGCTGGACCGTATTCTTGTGGCGCAACAGGCCAGAGGGTATGATATCAAGGATACCAAAGGCCTTAACCGGATACAGGCTTACATCCAACTAGTGATTCCGCTGCACGCAACCACCCTTGCCCGGGCGGAGCAGCTGGCTATGACGATTGAGGCAAGGGCTTACGGCAACGGGAAGGGTCGGACTTCCTATCGGGTGCTAAAATATACACCGTTGGATTATGCAGCCGGCGGGATCATGATTACATATATTCTGCTGGGAATTCTGCTAGAGAGATGAGGAGATAGAGCTTGAACAGAACAGCCATACTGGAGCGGCTTCAGTCAGAGCTGCGCGAAGGCAACCATATTATCGGCGTCTCGACAGGTACGGGAATTACAGCCAAGGTTGCCGCTGACAGCGGAGCAGACTTCATTCTAATGCTGAACTCCGGCAAGTTCCGGCAGATGGGGAGAAGCTCGCTGGCGGGGTTCCTGCCCTTCTGCAACAGCAATGAGATGGTGATGGATTTTGCCTCGAAGGAGATTGTGCCGCTGGTGAGGGACACTCCGGTGCTGTTCGGGCTGAATGCAAATGATCCAACGAGAGAAATGTCTCTATACATAGATGAGATCAAGGCCAGAGGCTTCGCGGGAGTGAATAATTATCCAACGGTCGGTCTGATCGACGGGGTGTTCAGAGAGGCACTGGAGGAGGACGGCATCAGCTATGAGAGGGAGGTTGAGGCTATACGTCTGGCTCATCAGCAGGAGCTGTTCACGGTGGCTTTCGTCTTCGACGAAGCCCAAGGCGTCCAGATGGCCGAAGCGGGGGCAGATGTAATCTGTGTGCATCTTGGCCTGACCGTAGGCGGATTGCTGGGGGCGCGAAAAGTGGTCTCCCTGGAAGCTGCCAAGGCGAAAGCCCTGCGCATTCTCACTGCCTGCGGGGAGGTTAAGCCTGAAGTCATTAAGATGATCTACGGCGGTCCGGTCAAGACTCCGGTAGATGTCCAGTACATGTACAGCAGCAACACGCAGATTATGGGCTACATTGGCGGCTCTGCCTTTGAACGGATTCCCTCCGAGCAGTCGATTACGGCCATTACCCGCGATTTCAAGCGCCTGGGGAAGCTGGATGAGGATGATCTCATGGTTAAAATGCTCAGCGGCATCACCCGGCATTATGATTACGTAGAATTCGTCAAAGAATATGTCGCCCAGAATTACAGCGAGGAAGTGGTGTTCGCGGATCTGGCCAAGGTGGCACATGTGTCGCGCAGTTATTTGAGCAGCTTATTTAAAAAGGAAATGGGCTGCAGCTTCCAGAGCTATCTGGTCGGCTTCCGTATGCAAAAGGCTGCTATACTGCTCCAGGCCCCGCACCTGCAATTATCCGAGGTGTCCGCAATGGTCGGCTACCCCGACTATGCCCAGTTCAGCAGAATGTTCAAGAAGCTGACGGGCTGCTCGCCCAAGCAGTACAAATCTAACCTAAACACAAAAACATAGAACATAAAAGCGTTTTCATTCATAAACATGCCCGGTATGATGAATCTATGATTCGTATACGAGGAGGCAGCAGAATGAAGACGATCGCTATAGCTGGAACGTTTGATACGAAGGGTGAAGAGTACCTGTACATCAAGAAGCTTGCAGAGGAGCTTGGCCTCAGAGCCCTGATGATCCATACTGGTGTATTCGAGCCAGCCTTCCTTCCTGAGGTGTCTAACCGGGAGGTCGCTTCCGCCGCAGGGATGGAGCTGGACGAGCTTGCTGCGAAGAAGGACCGGGCATTAGCTACAGAAGTGTTGTCCAAAGGACTGGAGCAGCTCGTTCCCCGGTTATATCAGGAGGGCAAATTCGACGGCATCATTTCCTTCGGGGGCACCGGCGGAACTTCACTGGTTGCCCCTGCGATGAGAGCCTTGCCGATCGGTGTACCGAAGGTACTGGTGTCGACGGTAGCCTCCGGAAATACCGCCCCGTATGTCGGGACCAGCGATATTATGATGATACCGTCTGTCGTGGATGTATCAGGCCTTAATTCGATCTCGACGAGAATATTCAGCAACGCGATGTTTGCAATCGCGGGCATGCTCACGTTCGAAGCGGCTCATGAACCGGAGAAAAAGCCGCTCGTAGCAGCCACCATGTTCGGAGTGACTACGCCGTGTGTGACCGAAGCGCGCAAATACCTGGAGGATCGCGGCTACGAGGTGCTGGTATTCCATGCAACCGGAATCGGCGGACAATCGATGGAGGCGCTGATCGAAGCGGGCTTCATTGAAGGGGTACTGGACTTAACCACCACCGAATGGTCGGATGAGCTGATCGGCGGCGTCTTGAATGCAGGGCCGCACCGCCTGGAGGCGGCAGGCCGCAACCGTATACCGCAGGTCGTCTCGGTGGGCGCCCTGGATATGTGCAACTTCGGCCCGGCGGATACCGTACCGGAGAAGTTCAAGGATCGCAATTTCTATCATCATAACCCGACCGTTACGCTGATGCGGACGACTGTGGAGGAGAATGAACGGATCGGCAGGAAGCTGGCCGAGAAGCTTAATATGGCGACGGATAACACGGTGCTTATGCTGCCGCTTGGCGGCATTTCAGCCATTGATGTGGAGGGGCAGCCCTTCTATGGCCCTGAAGAGGACCGGATGCTGTTCGATACGCTGCGCCAGCAGGTGGACCGCTCAAGGGTTGAACTGATCGAAATGGACCTGGCGATTAATGATCCTGCCTTTGCTGAGGCCGCAGCCCGGAAGCTGATTGATCTCATGCAGGCCGCGAAGGCCTGAACCAACACATTAAGGAGGAGCTACTAATGAATAAACAGACCAGAGCTGAGATTATGGATAGATTCAAGCAAGAGGTGAAGGAGGGGAAGATTCTTCTTGGTGTCGGGGCAGGTACGGGGATTACTGCCAAGAGCAGTGAGGCAGGCGGAGCGGATATGCTGATTGTGTATAATTCCGGCCGTTACAGAATGGCAGGACGCGGTTCACTGGCAGGCTTACTGTCGTATGGCGACGCCAATCAGATTGTGGTGGAGATGGGCTCGGAGGTGTTACCTGTCGTCAAGGATACGCCCGTTCTGGCAGGAGTATGCGGCACCGACCCATTCCGGGTGATGGAGGTCTTCCTGAAGCAGTTGAAGGAGCAGGGCTTCAGCGGTGTGCAGAATTTCCCTACCGTGGGTCTGATCGATGGCGTATTCCGGCAGAATCTGGAGGAGACCGGGATGGGCTACGGCCTGGAGGTCGAAATGATCCGTATCGCCCATGAGCTGGATATGCTGACTACCCCGTATGTATTTGATCCTGAACAAGCGCGGGCCATGGCAGAAGCAGGCGCAGATATTCTGGTTGCCCACATGGGCCTCACCACCAAGGGCACCATCGGCGCAGTTACCGCGCTGACGCTGGACGATTGTGTAGAGCGTATTGAAGAGATTATCGAAGCCGGACGGGCGGTCAACCCGGAGATTATGATTATCTGCCACGGCGGCCCGATTGCCGAGCCGGAGGATGCGGCTTATGTCATTCAGCGCACGAAGGGCATCCACGGATTCTTCGGCGCATCAAGCATTGAGCGCTTCGCCGCGGAGCAGGGAATTACCCGCCAGACCGAGTCGTTCAAAGCGATTGGGCAATAAGAAAGCTGGCTTTAACCTAATTTTAAACAGGACACCACGCTCGTTTTAACCTTCCCTTGTTAAGCTGATGTCATATACAAGGGGAGGGTTATCATTATGAATCCATTGCTTCGCAAAGCCGTATTGTCAGCCGTATTATGCAGTGTCACTCTAATGACCGTTAGGGAAGCTGTACATGCAGAAGGAGTGCCGGCAACTGACGTTACGAGCATGTTGTCCGCAGAGGCCGCCTGGAAGGATAGCATCCGGGCCACTGCGAACACCATTACAACCATTAAGCCTGAGCAGGGCGACACCTATTCCGACCTGGCGTTTCTTCAGCCGATTCTGGCGGATCAACGGATCGTGAGCTTGGGCGAGGCCTCGCATGGGGCAGCCGAATATAATTCGGTGAAGGTAAGACTAATTAAGTATCTGCATGAAAAGCTGGACTATAACGTCATCGCCTTCGAGTCCAATCTGGCGGATGCAACCGCAGCGTATACACAGGTTAATGAGCTACAGCCGCAACAGCTGATGGAGAATTCCGTATACGGCGTATGGCAGGTGGAAGAGAATCTGCCGCTGTTCGAGTACATAGCGGAGCAGAGCCGTACAGATCATCCGCTCATACTGACCGGATTTGACTCCCAAGCCGTTACCGATTCTTTTATTACATTGGTTACACAATGGTTCGCCGGGGTGGATGTTGCCAAAGCCCAAGCCTTTGCCCAGACGGAAGAATGGTATTTGAAGCTTAATATGATTGATGATATCGGAGAATATGCCGCCCAGAAGGAGGCAATCAAGCGCAAATATATGATTTTCCAGGCCTTCGTGAAGGATCATGCAGCAGCATTAAGCACAGTACATCCTAATCAGCCCAAGCTGGTTCAGATCCTTGAGCGTGTGCTTCAGAACCGGATAGATATGTTGGAGTATTACCATCCTCATATTGTTAAACTGCTGGCGGGGGTAGATCAGGAGAATCAGGTGAAGCAGGGGAGCTATGAGCGGGACCGCGTAATGGCTGGGAATGTAGCATGGCTTGCTAACACAGTGTATCCGGGCGAGAAGCTCATTCTGTGGGGACACAACTACCATATCCGTAAAAACAATTCTACGATGATTACCGAGCACAATGGCTTCGGTTATGATCAGACACCCTATCCTACAATGGGGGAAATGCTGCCTTGGCCCTTGAAGAAGGAAGGCTATGTGATCGGATTGTATGCTTATGAAGGCAGTGCGCATAAGAACAACGGTAAGGTGGAGCAGGTTACGCCGCATGACAAGGGAAGTCTTGAAGAGATTATAGGTGCAGGCGAAGGCGCTGCGCAGTTTATCAACTTAAGAGACACCACGTTAAGCGCGTCCACGGAATGGATGTACACCCCGCGTACAGCGAAGGCATGGGGAGTCCTGGACGAGAAAATGATTCCGCGCGAACAATATGACGGAATATTGTTCATTCAGCAGCTTCATCCGTCCACCCCCATAAAAGATTAGTCTTGCAGCATGTAAAAGCTTCTATATTAGCTGGAAATGGGCACTCTTTAATTAAAGAGTGTCTTTTTCGAATGTTCATAGCAGAGAGGATATGATATAAATCACAGAATGGTCACAGACTCCAGCCGGTATAGCCAGTTCGGGCTATAGGCACTTTAATTCCTTTTATTTACACTTAATGCGGGTTTGCACAAGAAACCATCCTACAATGGGGGTGAACAATGCTTGTACAGAAAAGGTACGACTGCTCCATCGGCTTCAGGGTTCTTGTCTTGATGATTGCTGGTCTGTTCTTCTTCTCCTTCAATCATAGCCGCATTGTAAGCGCAGACACCAACAGCGGAGCTCTTCCACTCCAGCCCATCATTGATTCAGCCCGTGAGGGAGATCTCATCACCCTGGCTCCGGGAACCTATTCCGGTCCGGTCCGGCTGGATAAGCGAGTAACGATTAACGGTAACGGCAAGGCGATTCTACTGCATACGGCTAAGGACGAGCAGGCAGCGGTGCAGATCCTTGCAGACGGTGTAAGGCTTGAGAACCTGAAGATTCAGCAGAATAATGACGGGGAAGCAGCGGCTGTACGCGTTGAAGCGGATAGGGTCACCTTGAAGGGACTGGTAATTCATTCGGCAGGGTACGGAATACTGCTGCGTGAAGCCGATGGCGGGGTGATCTCGGATAACACAATAAGCTGGTTCATCCCCAAAGGAGAAGCACCGGGGACGAGAGGCAACGGGATCGATCTCTATAACTCTCACGGCGCTGTGATCCGGGGCAACGACATCGCTTATCTGCGGGATGGCATCTATCTGGAGAACAGCCGCAATACGGTGGTGGATCAGAACAAGCTTGCTTATCTGCGGTACGGGGTCCACTGCATGTATATCAATGGCTCGAAGATCACTAACAACACCGGGGAATATAACATAACCGGCGCGATGGTGATGGGTGTTACGGATGTGGTGGTGTCCGGGAACTCCTTCCGCAAGCAGAGCCGGAATGTGCATTCACAGGGGATTCTGCTCTACGATGTGCGGAATTCAGCGATTATGAACAACCGGGTGGAAGGCAACCGGGTAGGGATTTACATGCAGCAGTCCTCGGATAACAAGCTGCAGCAGAACCTGGTACTCCGCAACTATATCGGTGTACAGTTCGAGAATGCCGAGGGCAATCGCTTCGAGCGTAACGGGTTTGTAGCGAACGTCATTGAGGCCCAGGCCACAGGCAGCAGGGATAATCACATGAACGGGAATTACTGGGATGCCTTTGGCGGACTGGATCTCACGGGGGATGGGGTCAGCGACCTGAAGTATGCGATTAACCCCTTCTATCAGCAATTGGTTGCGGGGAATGCAGCGTATCAGCTGTTTTTCCAGTCACCGGGAATGACCTTCCTGAGCGATATGTACACCGGTGATTCGGCACAATGGTCCACGGATGCAGCGCCGCTCATGCAGCTTGCAGCAGGTACGGTTAGCACGGATCAGGCGGCAGGCGGACAAGGCACGGTCATGGTTGCGGGCTGGCTGCTGCTGTTCCTGTCCGTCATTACAATAATATACTTGGGGGTACTGCGATTATGAAACGATGGAGTCTGGTCTTGATGATAGCAATGAGTCTGTTGATCCTCGCGGCCTGCGGGCAGAAGAAGTATGAGCCGGTAGCGATCAATGAAGACGTCGACATCTGTGTGGTCTGCAATATGCAGGTGAAAGATGATGCCTTCGCCACTCAGCTAACGACCAAGGACGGCAAGAATTACAAGTTCGATGATATCGGCTGCATGAATGAGTGGAAGAAGAGCAACGGCACGGAGCAGATCGGAATGGATTATGTCCGCGACTATAATGACAAGAGCTGGGTTGAATTCAGCAAGGCGAGCTATGTATATGACGTTTCTCTGCGTACGCCGATGGCTTATGGAGTGATCAGCTTCAAGGACAAGTCGGCAGCAGAAGCGTTCGTGAAGGAGCAGGGGGTAGGCACTGTGCTGACCGCCGGAGAGCTGGCCTCCCATGAATGGAAGCAGAACAAGGATATGATGAACATGGGCATGCAGAGCGGGGAAGGTCATATGGAGGAGCATAGCTCAGAGGAAGGCACGCATTCCGAAGAGATGGATATGTGAGTATGGCTGACATCCTGCATATTGCCCGCAGAGAGCTTAAGATGGGCTTCCGCAACCCGTGGGCCTATTCTTTCCTGGTCTTATTCTGCACCTTCAGTCTCGGGCTGCTGCTGATCCATGCGAATAACGTAGTCGAAGGCTATACTGCGGTTACGGGCTCCATGCTGAGCCTGATTCTGTATCTTTTGCCGCTGATGACGTTATTTCTGGGCTCCTTCTCACTGACCTCAGAACGGGAAGACGGAAGCTGGCAGCTCTTATCCACCTATCCCATTGGAACCTTATCCTTTGTTTTGGGAAAATATACCGGATTGGCCGCAGTCCTGCTGACGATTGTTGCGTTTGGCTACGGGCTGATGGGGCTGGTCAGCGGCCTGCTCGGGATGGCTTTTGCGGCGGAGACTTACTTCCTGTTCCTGGCCTTCTCGGCAGGTCTGGTCTTGCTGTTCCTGACGCTTGCCCTCTTCATCGGCTCGTTATCCCGCAACCGCTGGCAGGCCTTGACGATCTCGGTAGCGGTCTGGTTCTTCGCCGTAATCGGCTGGCCGACATTCCTGATCGCAGGTCTCGGGCTGCTCCCGTATCTCTGGATCAAGCCTGCGCTAATTGTGCTGACGATTCTGAATCCGGCTGAGCTGGTGCGCCTGTTCGTGGTGGTGAAGCTGGGCGGAGGGTCGGTCCTGGGACCGGAATATTATCAGTGGGTGGAATGGATTAGCCGTCCAGGCGGCAGCCTGCTGTTCCTCGGGGTCTGCGCGGCCTGGGTGCTGCTGTCCATCTTAGCGGTATATTGGATTTGGGAGAGGGGGCGTTCCCGTGGATAACCAGTTGGTGCAGGTGAAAGAGATTACCAAGGTCATAGGGCGGCAAACACTGGTCGAAGAGATCAGCTTCCAGGTTCCCGGCGGCAGCATACTTGCCCTGTGCGGAGGGAATGGAGCCGGCAAAAGCACGGTGCTGCGGATGGTAGCCGGGATAGTGCAGCCGACTTCAGGACAAATTACGGTGAACGAGCTGAAGTGGAAGCAATCCCGCAAGCGCTTTTCCATGCAAATCGGCTATATGCCGGATGACTATCAATTCAGCCATGGGCTGTCTGCGGAAGAGTTGCTGAATTTCTGGGCGGCGCTGCGCCGGATTCCCAGACGCAAAGAGCGGGTAGAGGAGGTGCTGGCTCTAGTCGGACTGGCGGATAAGCGCAACAGCCTGGTGACCACCTTCTCCAAGGGGATGCGCCAGCGTGTGCTGTTCGCGCAAGCGCTGCTGGCGAAGCCGCCGCTCCTGATTATGGATGAGCCGACTAACGGGCTGGACCCGTTCTGGATGAACGAATTCGTGAAGCTGCTGCAGGACATCCGGGAAGAGGGGCATACCGTCCTCTTTTCCACCCATCAACTGGAGATTGCGGATCGGGTAGCCGATCAGATTGTCTTCTTGAATCAGGGCAAGCATGTGGGGTCAGGGACTACGGCAGAGATCCGGGCAGAGTTCGGTTCGCTGTACGCCGCCTTTCACCACAGTCTGGGACTGGGATGAAGCTGCGCCGGATCGTTACTCTGCTGATTATTGCCGCTGCCTCTACTGCCGGAATCTGGGTGTACCTTCATCAATCCAAACAGCCTCCGTCAGGGAGAATAACCGCAGGCGCTTCGGCTCCAGTGTTCGAAGCGGTGACCTTGCAGGGAGAGAAGGTGAGTCTCAGCGAATACAAGGGCCGGGTCGTGCTGCTTAACTTCTGGGCTACCTGGTGCAAGCCCTGTATGCGGGAAATGCCGTTGTTGAATGTACTTAGCGAATCCGCAGAGCTTCCAGTCGAGACCTTGTTCGTGAACGCAGGGGAATCCAAGGGGACGGTATCGGAGTATATGGCGGAGCATCAATTCTCTTTTCCCGTAATTATCGATGTTACCGGTAGGATATCTGCTTCATATCGCGTCAATGCACTGCCGTCAACTTATATCATCAATAAGACGGGTAAGATAAGCAGAGTCGTGGTCGGAGAGATCGGCGATCTCGATACGCTCAAGCAATGGCTGGCTGAGGCCGGAGCTGACTAATGACGGGGATATTCTATTCTAACTACAGCCTCCGCTTGCCGGGAAGATGCTTCCGGTGCAGGCGGAGGCTTTTTTGAATACAAAAAAGAAAAATTATTTCTTTTTATATTTTATTTTAGGAAAAATACTTTATTATAATCCAAATTCTGCTATACTCTATGCCAAGAGGGAGCAATAAGTCAGGAATCCTGACGCGGAAAGGGTGCTCGCCTTACACTTAATCTGAGGGGGAATGTGGTGTGGGAACTAACAGAAAGGGCTTCACAGTATCGCTGCTGCTGACCATGTCTATGCTGCTTGCGGCTTGCGGAGGAAATGGCAATACCAAGGGGACACCGGATGCCGGAAGCACCAGAGCACCCGGCACGGACGCTGAAGCTACGGCTGCGGCAGAGCCGCTGAAGCTTGAATTCTGGACGATTGCACTTCAGCCTACGTTCAATGATTACTTCAATAATCTGATCACCCAGTATGAGAGCAGTCACCCCGGGGTGACGGTGGAGTGGAAGGACTATCCCTATGATGCAATCTCGCAGCGGCTGTTGACTAGTACAGCGAGCGGCAAGAGTCCCGATGTCGTGAATCTGAACACCGAATTCGCCAGCCAGTTAGGCAGTAAGGGAGCGCTGCTGAATCTGAACGAGTACCTGACGGATGAGCAGGCAAAGAGTTATTTCGAGGGGATTTATAATTCTACGGTATTGGGCGGCCAAGCTTACGCGCTTCCCTGGTACACAGGCACAGAGGTGCTGTTCATGAACAAAAAGCTGGTAGAGAAGGCCGGCCTCGACCCTGCCAGTCCGCCGCAGACCCGTGAGGAGCTGGTGGAGTGGGCCCGCCAGGTTCATGAGAAGACCGGGGCTGCGGGATATGCGCAGCAGCTGGTCTCCAAGCTCTTCCCGATTGACGGCATCCCGATTCTGAACGAGGACAAGACGGCTGCAGCCTTCAATACGCCGGAAGCCGAGGCCATGATCACCCAGATGCGCGATCTGATGAAGGAAGGCGTGGTACTCAAGGAGGATGCGGACTTCAGCAAGCAAATCCAGTATTTCTCCGGTGAGCAGGTGGCCTTCCAGCTATCCGGCCCGACGTTCATTAACTTCATTAAGACCTCCGCGCCGGATGTCTACAAGAACACCATCGCTGTCCCGCTGCCGACAGGCAAAGCGAATCTGCGTCTCTCCAACTCCATGAACCTGGTGGTGCCGCAAAAGTCGAAGAACCCGCAGCAGGCTGTCGAATTCGCCGCCTTCATTACGAACGCCGAGAACCAGACAGCCTTCTCCAAGGTCGCCAACACACTGCCGTCAAGCAAGGCGTCGATTCAAGATCCGTTCTTCACCGACTCTGACGGTTCACTCGAAGCTGAAGCGAAGGTGGCTTCCTCGCAGAGTCTCGACAAGGCTACCGATTATATGGTCGGCGTCCCAAGCGCCGCAGATATTAACTCTGCACTGGCACGGGGCCTGCAGGAGATTCTGATGAACGGAGCAGACATCAAGGAGACGCTGAACAAGGTAGAGAAGGAAGTCAATAATATTATCAGTCAGGGTTCCTAAGCTGCTGAAGCATAGCTGATAAGGGGGAGTTTCTCCCCCGATTCATATCAATTGAGGGTATTTGAAGGAGTGGGAGGTGTAGCGGGTGTACAAGGGGTTTCGGTCTGAATCTTTTACTGCATGGGCGTTTATGGCGCCGGGGCTGCTGTTTCTGGCGGTATTTACCTTTTGGCCAATTATATACGGAGTACCGCTCTCATTGACAGATTATTCGGTCATTGCCGAGACGAATTATGTAGGTCTGGATAACTTCACCCGGGCCTTCCAGGATCATAATTTCCTGATTTCACTGTGGAATTCACTGGTGTATGTGCTGATTGTGCCGGTGATTCAGATCATTTCGATCTTAATGGCGATTCTGGTCAACAGCCGGATTCCTGGAGTCAAAATGTTCCGGGCCGCCTACTATATACCTGTCGTGACCTCGATGGTTGCGGTAGCGCTGATCTGGAGCTGGCTGCTCGGCAATAACGGAGTTGTCAATTACCTGCTGCTGAAGGCAGGGATTATCAGTGAACAGGTCTCCTGGCTATCCACGAGCAGCACGGCTCTGTATGTTCTAATGTTCATTACGATGTGGAAGGGCCTCGGCTATTACATGATGCTCTATCTGGCGGGGCTTCAGGGCATTCCGGCTGATCTGTATGAGGCCGCAAGAGTGGATGGGGCAGGGCCGCTGCGGCTGATTGTACATGTGACGCTGCCGCTATTACGCCCTCATATTCTGTTCTGCACACTAATCTCGGTCATGGGCGCGATCCGGGTGTTCGATGAGGTCTACATTCTGACCAAGGGCGGGCCGGGAACGTCCACGCTGACCTCAAGCGTCTATATTTTTCAAAAAGGGCTGGAGCAGTTCAACTTCGGCTATGCCTCGGCGCTCGGGCTGATCGTCAGTGTGATGGTGGGAGCGCTTAGTATACTCGTATTCAGGCTGAACCGGAAAGGCGGGGTGAATTCCTATTGATGCCGCGTAGCTTACGTGTTCTGATTACTTATCTTCTGCTGATCCTGCTTGCCCTGTTCATGATGGGTCCGTTCCTGTGGCTGCTCAGCGTCTCGCTGATGCCGGGGCGCAACGTGTTTGCGAACCCGCCGGCGATTCTGCCCACCTTCATTGCATTCGACAACTATGTGCAGGTGTGGAACTTCATGAATTTCCCGCGTTACATTCTAAATACGGTCATCATCACGCTGCTGGGAGTCGTGTTCAACATTATATTGTCCTGTCTGACAGCGTATCCGCTGGCAGCCTTCCGGTTCAAGGGCCGGAGCCTGGTCTTCACGCTGCTGATCTCGACCATGATTATTCCGTCGGCCACCGCTATGATTGTGCATTATCTGACGATTCAAGCTTTTCAATTGGGCAATACATTCTTCGGCGTTGTTCTTCCGGCTGCGGTGTCTGTGTTCAATATTTTCCTGATGCGGCAGACATTCTTGGGTATTCCGGCAGACATCCGGGATTCGGGTAAAATGGACGGGGCCTCCGAGCTGCGGATCTTCATCCAACTGGTGATGCCGCTCGTCAAGCCGGGAATTGCCGTCATCGGGCTGCTGGAGGTCATGGCCTTCTGGAACAACTTCCTGTGGCCGATTGTCGTATTGGACGACCCGCAGAAGTATCCGCTCGCGGCGGCCCTGACGTATCTGAACGGGCAATTCTCCTATAACTTCGGCTGGATTGCCGCCGGAACCATGATCTCGGTGCTGCCAATCATCCTCGTGTTCCTGTTCACGCAGAAGTATTATATGGAAGGGATTGCTGGAGCTATAAAAGGCTAACTAAGGAGGCACAACTCAATGGGAATTTCGTTACGGGACTGCCAGTATCTGTTCCGCGATTATTATACGCAAGGGAAAGAGCTGGTGTTAGAGGGCCCGCAGCTGCGCTGTGAATTGGCCTCGCGGTATGCCATGAATCAGGATGTCCACGGTCTGATGGAAGAAGGCGGAGACATCGTAATTCTGGAACCAGCGGGACCGGGCGTAGCCACCGCCGATAAAGGCAATGCGCAGCTGATGCTGGAGTATGACGCTGGGCTTGCTGCGGACGGATACCGCCTGGTGATTGGAGAGGACGCGAAGCTGGTCATTGCTGCGTCTAACAGGCGGGGGCTAAAATACGGGCTGGATGCGCTGACAATGCTCCTTACCGTGGAGGAGGATTGCTGCCGCCTGCCGGTGGTTACGGTGGAGGATGAGCCTTCTTTTCCGGTGCGGGGCATTATTGAAGGCTTCTATGGCGTGCCATGGAGCTTCGCCGACCGGATGGATTCGGTCAGATATATGAGCGGGCACCGGATGAACGCCTTCATGTACGCGCCGAAGGATGATCCCTATCACCGGAAGCTGTGGCGTGAGCCGTACCCGGACGATATGTTCACCAAGATTCATGAACTTAAGCAGGAATGCGATAAGCATCTGGTGGATTTCTACTATTGTATAAGCCCGGGTAATGATCTGGAATTCCGCAGCCAAGGCGACTTCGCGAAGCTGGAGGAGAAACTTGCTGCTATGATCGCAGTTGGAGTGCGCCATTTCGCACTATTAATGGATGACATAGATTATGTGCTCCAAGGTGACAACAAGCAGTTCCTGGAGCGCTCCGGGACCGCACATGCTTATGTGACGAACCGGGTCAATGATTACTTAGCCGGATGTCTGCCGCACTTCACCCTGGCTATGTGTCCATCGGAATACTGGTCGTATTGGAATACGGAGTACAAGAAGGACATCCGCGAGCAGCTTCATCCTGCTGTCAAAGTGTTCTGGACCGGCTATTTCGTCTTCGCCCCGGAGATCGGACGGAGGCATGCGGAGGATAACCATGGATTTTACGGGCATGAGCTGTGGTTGTGGGACAATATTCCGGTGAATGACTGTGATAAGGACCGGCTGTTCCTCGATCCGGTGCGCGGGCGCAGCTCCCGGCTCGGCAGGTACGGGCATACAGCCGTCGTTGCCAATCCGATGAATCAGTGGGAATGCTCCAAGATCACGCTTGGCACGATGGCCCATTATATGTGGAACAGCGAGCGCTACATGCCGGAGCTGTCCTGGGAACTGTCCGTGCGTGAATTCGCCGGAGCGCTTGCGGAGGACATGATGTTCTTCTGCCGCCAGAACCTGAATAACCGCCTGTATTCCGGCGGCTACCCGGAGCTGGACGATGCGCTGGCGGAGCGCGATCTGGAGCGGCTTGACTCTTATTTCAGCCGGTTGGAGGAGGCAGCCGTGCGGCTTGGCGGCTTAGATAAAGCTAAATTTATCGAAGAAGCTGGGCCTTGGCTGCGCCGGGCGATCGCGGATGCTGTGCTGTGGCGGGCTGTGCGCAGACAGCTGGAGAACCCGCTGGAGCAGCAGGATTGGGAAGAAGTGTATACGTGTCTGGAGATCTGACGCAGCTGTGGTGTGCGCCTCGGCAGTGATCCGGCTGTGCGTGCGGCTGAAGCGCTGGGGATCGAGCTGCCGGAGATAGAGGCGGAGATCAAGGCAGAGATGAAGGTGGAGACAAAGGAGGAGGACCAGCATGTCTAAACATCATAAGCTGATTCTGGTTCCGCTGGATGAGCGGCCCTGCAATTATGAATTCCCTTATCTGCTGGCTCAGGGAACAGATTATAGTGTAGAGCGTCCACCCGCCGGGATTATGGGCCTGAAGAAACGTCCGGGTGATGTTGAGCGGCTGTGGTCCTGGATCGAGGCTGCTTGTGAAGGAGCGGACGGCGCGGTGGTCGCGCTGGATACGTTGCTCTACGGCGGCATTATTCCCTCACGGCTGCACCAGCTGGAGCTTGAAGAGCTGACTGCACGCCTGGAGCGGCTGCGGGAGATCCGGCGGCGTTATCCGCAGCTGAAGCTGTATGCATTCCAGCTGATTATGCGCTGTCCGCAGTACTCGCTCTCGGATGAGGAGCCGGATTATTATGCCGACTGGGGCCGGGAGATCTTCCGCAAGGGCTTCATCGGCCACCGGCTGGAGCTGGGCATTGCCACAGATGAGGAGATCCGTGAGCTGGCCGATATTGATCTCCGGCTCCCGCCAGAGGTGCTGCAGGATTATCTTGGCCGCAGAGCAATGAATATCGAAGCGAACAAGCAGGCGCTGGAGCTGGTACGGGACGGGATAATCGACTTCATGATTGTGCCGCAGGATGACTCGGCTCCGTACGGACATACCGCCAAGGATCAGGAGAAAATGCGGGCACGGATCACGGCGCTTGATCTGGAGCTTAAGGTCTATATGTATCCAGGAGCGGATGAAGTAGGCTGCACGCTGCTTGCCCGGATGCTGAATATGGCCGAAGAGCGGAGGCCGATGATCTACCCGCGGTTGTCCGCTGTGCAGGGGGCGTTCGTGACGCCGCTGTTCGAGGACCGCTTTTTCTATGAGACGCTGAAGTATCAGATCCTGGCAGCAGGTGGACTGATCGCATCCAGTGCTGCCGAGGCAGACCTGGTTCTGCTGGTCAGTACACCAGGGGAGACGATGGCGGAGGCGGTGTCGCAGCATCATGCTTACTTCAGCTATGATATCTACCGGAATCTGATGGAGCTGGTGGAGTATGGGGAGTATCTGCTTCGTGACCGGAAGATACCGGTGGCTGTAGCAGATGTCGGGTATGCCAATGGTGGAGACCAAAAGCTGGTTAAGCTGCTGCGGCAGAAGAATCTCCTGTTCGATCTGGCCGGTTACGCCGCCTGGAATACCAGCTCCAACTCACTTGGAACTGTAATCTCGCAGGCGATGCTCTTTCTGATCTACGGCCGTACACCAGGGCATCTGGATTTCCTGGCGCTCCGCTATGCCGAAGATGTATGCTATTGTTCAGTAGTGCGCGGAGAGCTAAGTGATGGCCCTGTGCAAGAGATGGGCTATGGCAAATACGAACTGGATGGACCGCGCGGGCGCGTAGCTGCCCGTGTGCAGGAACGGCTGAGTAAGGAACTGGCTGTACGGATTGACAGTCCATCGGGGAGCGTTAAGATCACCGACTGCTATATGCCTTGGAACCGGATGTTCGAGGTGGGCTTGACAGTAGAGTATGTCCCCTCGTGAGGGCTGGAAGATGATATAAATTGAACTTGAAGAATACAGACAGGGAAGAGTGACGTAGAGAAATATTGGAGCTGGAGGAGCTGTAGCAGGTTCAATTTATGCAGACTATAAGAGAGAGGGTGGGGACCCTGAGCAAAAATATACTGGAAAGCCTGCATCTGGGGCTGATTGTCTCCTGCCAGGCACTGCCGGATGAGCCGCTGCACGGGCCGGAGATTATGGCCCGGATGGCGGTGGCAGCAGCGGAAGGCGGGGCCACCGCCATCCGGGCGAACGGAGCAGCAGATGTGCGGGCGATCAAGCAGGCAGTTGCGCTCCCGGTGATTGGTATCGTGAAGCGCAATTACCCGGATTCGGACGTCTATATTACCCCTACGCTTAGAGAGATTGAGGAGCTGCTGGAAGCGGGAGCGGATATTATAGCATTTGACGGGACCCGGCAGACCCGGCCGGAGAATTGTACGCTGGAGCAGATCATAGACCTGCTGAAGGCAAGCACGGCGGCTTCTATGGCAGATATCTCCACACTGGAGGAAGCGCTATACGCTGAGTCGCTTGGGGTCAGCTGTGTCTCGACCACCTTATCGGGATATACACCGTATTCCCGCCAGCAGGAGGGGCCGAATCTGGAGCTGCTGGAGCAGGCCGCACGGCGGCTGAAGATTCCAGTCATTGCCGAAGGCCGGATCAGCCAGCCCGCCCAGGTGGAAGCGGCGCTGGACCTGGGGGCCTATGCGGTGGTGGTAGGCTCCGCAATTACCCGGCCGCAGCTGATCACCCGGCAGTTCGCAGCAGCGGCGAGAAAAGTGAGGATGAACCGTAATGGAAATGAATGACCGGATCAACACGTATTACCCATCCATGACCAAAGCTGAGCAAAAGGTAGCCCGGTGTGTGCTTGAGCATCCGGATAATCTGATCTATCTGTCTGTGACTGAGCTGGCTGATTTTGCCGGAACGGGTGAGACCACAGTGATGCGCTTCTGCCGCAAAATCGGCTTCAAGGGCTATCAGGATTTCAAGCTGATGCTGGCCCAGGGGCTGCCGAAGCGGCAGACTCTGGCGGACGGCGGGCAGGGGGCTGGCGAGGGGGATTACGCTGACCATCTGTATGCCCTGATGGTTGGTGTATTGCAATCCAGCCTGGGCATGCTGGACCGGGAGCAGCTGCAGCGGGCAGTGGAGGCTCTGGATCAGGCCCGGTATATCCAGTTCTTCGGCGTAGGTTCTTCAGGAATCACGGCGCTGGACGCCAAGAACCGCTTCCTGCGGATCGGGCGGCGGGTCGAAGCCAGCTCCGACAGCCACATCCAGTCGATGATGGCTGTGACGATGGGACCGGGCGATGTCGCTTTTGGCATCAGTGTATCGGGCAGTACGCTGGATACGAATGACATGCTGATGAAGGCCAAGCAGAATGGAGCCAAAGTCATTGCCATGACTAACTACGCCAAGTCCCCCATCGCTTCGATTGCCGACATTGTGCTGCTGACGGCCGGGAAGGAATCGCCGCTGGAAGGCGGCTCCGTAGGGGCCAAGGTCTCCCAGCTGTTCATTATCGACCTGCTCTGCCAGAGGCTGGAGCAGCTCCATGCCGATGAGACCAAGCGGATGAAGGAGCTGACCGCCCGGGCGGTTATTGACCGGATTTATTAGAGTGCGTGGTAAATAGGGCGGACGGCCAAATGTAATCGAAAAACCGATTACAAGTGTATTTGCTCCTCATGGATCATGCTGTATGCCGTCAGACAGCAGGCGAATGGAGACATATGAGGTGTGACTTATGAGGTGTCACTTAAGAGCTGACACTTTAGCGCTATAACGGTACCTTTCCTGTAACGATGGATGAGCCGTTACCGTATGGTACAGACGCAGTAGTGGAGGTGGCGCGAATGAGGCAAGTCATAGGAGTGGATATCGGGGGGACGGGAATCAAGGGGCTTGTGACCGATGAAACCGGGACGATTCTGGCGGAAGCCGGGCGCGACACGGAGGCACGGCTGGGCCGGGAGGTTATTCTAAGCCAGCTCCACAGTCTGGTGGAGGAGCTGCTGGCGGAGCATCCTGCCGTGGAAGCGCTGGGGATTGGCTCGGCGGGCAGGGTGAACGCAGATACGGGCGAGGTAGTCTACGCCACCAGTAATCTGCCCGGCTGGCAAGGGGTGCAGCTTGTGCAGTGGGCAACAGCTGCCTTCGGACGGCCTGCGGCGGCCGATAACGATGCCAACGCTGCGCTGCTGGGCGAGGCCTGGCTGGGCGCGGGACGCGGCAGGGCGAGCCTGGTTATGCTGACCCTGGGCACCGGGGTCGGCGGGGCGAATCTGGCGGAAGGCCGGCTGCTGCGCGGAGCCGCCTGGAGTGGCGGCGACTGGGGGCACAGCGTGCTGGTGCCGGGAGGTCGCGCCTGTAATTGCGGCAAGCTCGGCTGCGCGGAGCAATATGTGTCCGGCCAGGCGCTGCTGCGGCTGGCACTGGAGGAGACCGGCCGGGCGTATGCGCACGGGCGGGAGATTATGGCGGCGGCAGAGCAGGGCGATGCGGCAGCGCTGGCGGTGCTTACGCGCTTCACAGCGGATCTTGCGCTGGTGACAGCTAACATCGGGGCGGCGGTAGACCCCGAGCTGATTATTATCGGCGGCGGGGTCATTCAGAGCCGCGCGGTCTGGTGGCCGCTGCTGGCCGGGAAGGTAGGCGACAGTTTGGCCGCCCGGATTGTACCGGCAGAGCTGGGCAACCGGGCAGGCTGCTTCGGCGCGGCCCGGCTGGCTCTGGAAGGGCTGCGCCGGGACGAAGGCGTAAGGCAGATCTAACTGCTGCGGCAGGGAGGAGATGGAGAAATGACTGGCGAACAGGAGAAGCGTTCGGATGTAGTAATTATCGGCGGCGGCCTTGGAGGAACGGCGGCGGCACTGGCCGCAGCCAAAGCCGGGCTGCGTGTGCTTGTGACAGAGGAGACGGACTGGCTGGGCGGGCAATTGACCTCCCAGGCCGTGCCACCGGATGAGCACCGCTGGATTGAGCAATCGGGCAGTACTGCATCTTACCGGGAGTTCCGCAGTAGAGTCAGGGAGTATTACAGGCGGAATTATCCGCTTACGGAGGCTGCCAGGAGTAATCCTATACTGAATCCCGGCAACGGCTGGGTCAGCCGTTTAGCACATGAACCGAAGGTGGCACTGGCTGTTCTGCAGGAGATGCTGTCTCCGTATGTGAACACCGGACGGATTGAGGTGCTCTATCACACGGTGCCGGTTGCGGCCGATACTGATGGGGATTACGTTACTGGAGTGACTGTCCGGCAGGAGCCGGGCGGAAACCTTATCAGACTGCTCGGCGACTACTATCTGGATGCCACGGAGTGCGGTGATCTGCTGCCGCTGGCTGGAGTGGAGCATGTCAGCGGCGCTGAAGCCCGCAGCGAGACAGGGGAGCCGCACGCTCTGGAGACCCATGACCCGCTCGACATGCAGTCGATTACCCATGTGGCGGCGGTGGACTATGTGCAGGGTGGAGACTATATAATTCCGCGACCAAGAGATTATGATTACTGGCGTGAATATGTCCCATCGTTCTCGCAGTATCCAATCTTAAGCTGGTTTGCTTCAGATGCTGAAGATACGAGCAAGCTGAAGCAGTTCACGATGTTCCCGAATGATCAGGGGATTGTCTCCCTCTGGGATTACCGGCGGATCGTGGATCCGGCCATCTGGACCGAGCCGCTGAATGACGGCGAAGTCACTCTGCTGAACTGGGCGCTGAACGATTACTATGCCGGGCCTATTATCGGCGTATCGCCAGAGGAACAGGAGCGGCATCTGGAAGGAGCGCGGCAGCTCACCCTTTCGCTCGTGTACTGGCTTCAGACTGAAGCGCCCCGCCTGGACGGCGGGAAGGGTTACCCGGGGGTGAGGCTGCGCGGGGATATGCTCGGCACGGAGGATGGGCTGGCCAAAGCCCCGTATATCCGGGAATCCCGGCGTATTCGCGGGCTGTACACAGTAGCCGAGCAAGATGTGAGCAAGGAACTGCGCGGACCAGCCGGGCCTAAGCGTTATAAGGACAGCGTAGGGGTAGGCAGCTATCATCTGGATCTTCATCCCACGACAGTGAGCCAGCGTACCTTTTATATCCCGAATCATCCTTATGAGATTCCTCTCGGATCATTGATCCCGGTACGGGTCAAGAACCTGCTCCCGGCTTGCAAGAACATATCCATGACCCAGATTGCGAACGGCTGCTACCGCCTGCATCCCACAGAATGGAATATCGGCGAGGCGGCAGGCACCCTCGCGGCCTATGCCATCAGGAAACAGGTCGAACCATCGGCAGTCAGGGAATCAGCGGAGCATCTAGAGGCCTATCAGCAGCAATTGATTGCGCTCGGAGTCCAGTTGCACTGGACCCCTGAGGAGCTGGAGACCTAAACGCACATGCTCCAGCAATCCATCCTAGCTCAACCCCTATCTAAGGTAAGGTGCCCCGTCAGCGGGGTGCCTTTTTGGTATGGTCTACTTAGTAGATGTTACCTGGCAGCAAGCAATTGGAAATCCAGCGGCTTCCTCTTGGCCTAAGAATAGTTCAATACACTAAACACTTATGCTATGAAGGAAATGGTAGAGAAATGTCGAATCTAGTCGCTATGACAATTCAAGGAGTGAATTTATTTTGTGTAAGACAATCAAACTTGTATCAACTGCTGTACTTGCTTTCCTGCTATGCTTCGTTTCTTTTCCATCCGTATTTGCAGAAGCCGCTCTCATCTCAGACAAGAATCTGGAACAGGCGATTCGTGTCGAGCTGAAGAAGCCGGCCGCTCCCCTTACCAAAGAAGATCTGCAGACCCTAACATCTCTCTATCCTAGTGATCCTGAGCAGAAAATTAACAGTCTAAGCGGACTTCAGCACGCTGTTAATATGAAAAGCTTAATGCTCCCAGGGCTTGGCATTACCAATATTGAGCCCCTTCAAAATCTACATAAAATCACCTTCCTGGCTCTGAACGACAATCAGATCACTGGGCTGGAGCCGTTGCAGGAGTTGTCCCGGCTGGAGCAGCTTAATCTTGATTCGAACAACATAGAGAAGCTTGATGCACTAGCAGGATTAACCCAATTAACAGATTTGTTAATCGGCAATAATCAGCTTAAAGATCTGAAGCCCATTCAATCATTAGTCAAGCTGAACTGGTTAATCATAAGCGATAACCAAATCCAGTCTCTTGAACCGCTAAGAAATCACCCGGAGCTGGAGCATGTCTACTTTGAGAATAATCTGGTCGAGGACATTAGCGTCTTAACTACTCTTCCGAAGCTTAAGGAGGTTTCCGTCAGCAATAATCCTCTGAATGCAGATGCACAGCAAATCCTGACCGAGCTCGCTGCCAAAGGCGTCGAAGTGCTTGATGAAGATACTTCAGAACCTGCACCGCCTTCAAATCCTGACGAAATCATGGTGCATTTGAATGGCGGGCGTATTACATTCCAAGCTCCGCCTATCCAGCAAAATGGATCAGTCATGGTTCCGTTCCGCGCTATTTTTGAAGCATTGGGACTGAAGGTTGAATGGGATTCCAAAACGCAAACGATTAAAGGAAGCAAACCGGGTACGCTGATCAAGCTTAAGCTGGGTTCAACTACTGCTGAGATTAATGGCAATCAGAAAAAACTGACCGTAGCCCCTGCTAACATCAAGGGGAGCACTTACGTTCCATTACGTTTCATCGGCGAAGCCGTGGATGCGAAGGTGAACTGGCTCGCGGAGATTCAGACCGCCACAATATCTACGAAGCAGCCTTTTACAACCAAGGATACAAAAATCCAAATTACCGCATACGGGGATTGGCAAGAAATACCGGTTTCTATGGAGATTGCTGGAGATCTCCAGCTTGTTATGGTCTCGCCCGAGAATAACACGCTTACCATTCGTCATTATAGTAAGGATTATCTGGATATGAATTTCGAACAATATGTCAGCTATCTCAAAAAAGATATAGCGAAGAAGGATGCGTCGAAAATCACTGAGCAATCTGTAAAGGTAGGGAAAATCGATGCAAAGCAGTTGGTCTATAGTGTGGGAGATGCAGATGGAAAGCTCGATTTTCAAATGATTCTGTTTGAGCAGAATAATGAAATCTACACCTTGTTGTCAACTTTTCCAGCGAAAATCAGCAGACAAGCCAAGGCGGAATTCAATGACATATTGCAAAGCATACAAGTGAACTAACTTAACGGGAAACCACTATACATTAGTCAAATAACAGCGGCAGTCTGAGACTTTTTGTCAAGTCTTATTCTGCCGCTGTTTTATATTAATTTTTAAATATAAATTTATATATTAAATCTCATGCGTGTTATATACTCAATCTAGCTTTCCCAAGCAGCGCACACCATGAGATGAGGAGAACTGAGAGAACATGCCTATTCTGAACAGATTCAAAGGAAATACACACGCAGGACCGCCGCCCCAAACAGACCATCATTTGATCGACCTATTAAGAAACTATGTGGAGCGGGCTGAACGTAAGGAAGAGGAGCAAGCCGATACTTACTCCGCTACAGCCCCAGGTGAACTGCAAGCATTGTTAATGCGACTAACGTCCGTGATACATAAGCGTGAGGATTACTATAAGGTCAGATTAAATATGATCACTGAAGCAATTGAGATCTCCCTGTGGGAAATGGATGTGTATGAGGGTGATCCGGTGAACCCTAATAATGAGTTCAGGTGGTCTGATGAGCTGCGCCGGATGATCGGCTATACGGATGAGCATGATTTCCCCAATGTGCTGGAGAGCTGGTCCAACTGCCTTCATCCCGAGGACAAAGAGGGCGTACTGCAGCTGTTCGCGGATCATATGCTGGACCGGAGCGGCACGATCAAATACGACATCGAGTATCGGCTGAAGACGAAAGCAGGCGAGTACAAATGGTTCCAGGCGACGGGCACAACCGTACGTGCCGCTGACGGATCACCTATTATGGTAGCTGGAGCATTGCTGGATATACATGATAAAAAAATCAAGCAGGACGAGCTGAGCGCACTGGTTGTCCGCTATGATCTGGTGAACCGTGCCCTGGTGGAAGCCCCTTGGGATATGGTGGTTATCGCAGGCGATCCGGTCAACCCGGATAATGAGTTCTGGTGGTCGGAGCAATTCCGCAGAACGATTGGTTTTGAAGGCGAGCATGATTTCCCGAACCTGTTAAGCAGCTGGAGCAACCAGCTTCACCCCGAGGATCTTCAGCCCACGCTGGATGCCTTCGCCCATCATCTGAATGATTACACAGGGCAGACGGACTATGCAGTGAACTACCGGTTGCGCTCCAAAAATGGCGAATACCGCTGGTACCACGCTGGCGGTGAAACCGTTCGCGATGAGCAGGGCATCCCTTTGAGAGTTGCCGGTACGATCCGGGATGTTACCCACGAAGTCACCAAAGAGGAAATTGTACGGCAGGTCAATGTACAGATGGAGGGCTTGCTGGCAGCGATTAATGAGATCGTCCGCGGCATCGTGTCAGTTACCGAGCAGGCTCAGGACATGGCTGAGGTCCAGGAGCAATCGCACAAGGCCGCCATGGAAGTCAAGGTCAAGACAGGGGAGACCAAGGAGATCACCCAATTCATCAGCGAGATTTCGAACCAGACAGGCCTGCTTGGACTGAATGCTGCGATTGAAGCTGCCCATGCGGGCGAATACGGCCGGGGATTCTCCATTGTGGCTGGTGAAGTGAGGAAGCTCGCGGAGCACAGCAAGACGGCATCGGGTAACATTGAAACCACCATGCAGCAGATGAATGAGAAGGTTGACGACATCATTACACGGATTAACAGCATGTCCAGCCTCACCGAAGCCCAGGCCGCTCTAACCCAAGAGGTCAATGCGTCGATTGAAGATGTGAGCCGGATGTCGGAGGAGCTGTTAAATATTCTGCGTACTTTATAAGAGTTAATGGAATGGAACACTATAATTGAGATCAAAGAGCGAAATGGAGCTTCAAGCGTTTCGCTTTTTTTGTGTTGCAAATTTCGGAACGCGCTAACCGAAAGCCTATAATCTGTAAGGTTGTTGAAAAAAAACAAAGGAATACAATAACAATATAGGATTACAGTTTAGTCTGAAGTGGAACCGGAGGGACTTCCTTGGAATTGTTTAGAAGCTATGTAGAGATGTTGAAGTTAACCTATAAATCTATACCACTTTGGTCGTCTTATACAATCTTCAACAATATATTTGGTGTTGTATGCAACTTTTTGAGTTCGGTTATTTTAATCCGAGTCGTATTGAACGGTATAGGCACGAATAAATCATTTGTGGAGATCATAATCCCTGTTATATTCATTCAAGCCGTGGTCATGCTTGGGGGAATAAGTACATCCTTGTATTACAGCAAAATAGATCCCGTTGCCCGGCAGATTCTTCACAAAAAAATAGTTGCAAAGTTAATACATACGATAATGCACACAGATACTAAAAACTTGGACAACGCAGCTTATCTTAACGATTTTTCCTTTGCCATCAATCAGGTTGAGCAGAGAACGACGGGGAGCATATTGTTAATCTCTAATTTGTTATCGAATGTAGTGGGGATCATCGCAACCGTTTCAGTCATTGGAGTTATGCATGTTGAACTTGTAGCTATAGTAATTATAACGGTCTGTGCTGCCTTTTTAATCAATACTACATTAATAAAGACGCAATACCAGTTTGACCAGGACATCCTCTCGCCCAATAGAAAGAAGAAATATGTTGAAAGAACCTTTTATATGAAAAGATATGCGTTAGAGCTAAGGTTGTACCCCATACAGAAGATCTTGTTGAATTTGTACGATAATGCTGTAAAGGAAATCTTACACTCCACGAAAAAGTATGGCTGGACAACAGGCGCTCTGCAATTCTTGAGAGCTTTTAATCAGGAGGTCATCTTATATTGGGGAACCATGGCAGTTCTTCTATTCTCATTAATTCACAGTGAAAGCGGGACCTCGGCTGCTAATATAATTCCTATAACAATTGCAGTATATAGTTTATCGAGCTATTTATTCGGCTTGACCGAAGTCATTACCTCACTTAAAGAATATCAGCTATATGCAAATAAGTTATTTCGTTTTTTGCAACCGGATAAGTCTTTGGAGTGTCGAAAAGGATTACCTGTTCCATTAAACACCGGCAATACTATCGCTATTGAAAATGTAAGCTTTGGATATGCAGCAAATGATAAACCAGTGTTAGAAAATATAAACCTCCGTTTTAATCCAGGTGAAAAGATAGCTTTGGTAGGAGTAAATGGTTCAGGAAAAAGCACTATCATCAAGTTATTGCTCGGTCTCTATGACCATTATTCGGGTGAAATCACCATTAACGGGGAACCTATTCGGAAGCATGATCTTCAGCAGTATCGTAAGCAGTTCTCAGTAGTGCAGCAGGATTTCCAATATTATTCATGTACAGTAGCGGAAAATATACTTATGGACAAAGTGGATACATCTGCAGATGCTGTGTCCGAGCAAATCGGGCAAGCCATCCATGAGGTTGATTTGAACCTGGATCGTACGCCCGAAGAACTAATGAATACGTACATAACCTCTGAATTTAGTACCGATGGACTCAGCTTATCCAAAGGGCAATATCAAAAAATGGCTATAGCCCGTATCTTTGTGAGTAAAAGAAATTTTATCATCCTTGATGAGCCGACCAGTTCGTTAGATCCTGTAGCTGAATATCAGTTGTTCAATCACATTTTAGAGCATTTCCATGATCAGACGATTATTATTATTTCCCATCGTTTAACAGCTGCAAAATCAGCAGATAAGATCTATTTGATTGATGAAGGCACGGTCAAGGAGAGCGGTTCACATAAACAGCTCATGAGTCAGGATGGGAAATATTCAGAACTCTATAGACTTCAAGCAGAAAAATACCTGTAGTACAGAGCGGGCGGTGAAATGAGATGAGCAAGAAATATTCTCTTGGCAACAGCATATTTTACCTGAAATCAATTTTCAAATATGACTGGATCAGGATCCCTGGCATCATACTAACCGCATTAATGGTTGCTTTCGATACTTGGTTCATTAAGGTGTACGCCATCAAAGTAATCTTAGACGCTTTAATGAATGATTTTGACTTCAGACGAATGATGATTATGGTTGCAATTGTTATTGGCTGCAAAACCATTAAACTTGCTTATGATTCTGCCTGGGCATATTACGTGAAACGCTCTGACCCTATCATCATTTCCGGTTTTCAGCATGTTGCTTTTAAGAAGGCTAATGAGGTAGATATCAATTGCTATGATGATACGGATTACTACAACCAATATATCTACTCTGTAGAAGAAAGCTCAACAAGGCCTATTCACTTCTTAGATAGTTTATTTCAACTGTGCCAAACGATTTTCTCCATAACTTTTTCCGGTATTTTTATTTTGACTAGTGACCCTTTAATCTTGCTGTTTGTTGCTATTCCTATTCTTGGAGATTCGTTTGTCAGAACAAGGATGATCAAGGCACGAATGGAGCGAACCCATGCCATCATCCCCGAAAAAAGAAAAATGGATTATGTGCTCCGGACCAGTTATCTTCGTGACAATGCGCTAGATATTCGTATAACCAATATTCATGTAGTGCTTAAGGACCTGTTTCTAGAAGGTGTTGAAAATATAATCGAACTCTACAAGAAATTCAGTAACCGGTTTACGAAATTGTACTTAGTTAGCGATGCTTTTACTCATATTAATAACACTCTGATCCTGCTGTACCTCATATATAAAATCGTCGTTACACAGACACTTAGCGCAGGGGATTTTATCGCGATTAAAGAAGCGGTTGCGCTTATGAGCAGCAATCTCGGCAAGATTATGGAGAGAATCCAGGCATTTCAGGAGCATAACATTTACATAGAAAGGTTCCGTGCCTTTTGCAACTATAGAAACAAGGTAACAGACGGGAATTCCGGGATTCCGCAGGGAAATTTATCACCTTATCTTCTTCAATTGACTAATGTGTCGTTTAGCTATAATAATCAGTCCGATGTTCTGAACAATATAAACATTGCCATTAAGGCTGGACAGAAAATAGCGATTGTAGGTAAGAATGGTGCAGGAAAAAGTACGTTAATCAAGCTGATGATGCGCTTATACGACGCCACCAAAGGTTCAATAGAATTTAAAGGGACTGATATTAAAACATTCAACAGACAAGAATACCTGTCTCAGTTCGATACCGTGTTTCAGGATCATAACAGCTATGCTTGTTCACTGATTGAGAATATTCTGTTTGAGTCTAACCCTACAGCAGAAGAGATTGACAAAATGATGGATATATTGGACAACATAGATTTTTCTTTATTTGTAAAGGATAAGAGCAAGATAGAGCTTGAGTTAACCAAAGAATTCTCAGAGGAGGGGATCATTCTATCTGGCGGTCAAAATCAAAAGGTGGCATTGGCCCGCGCACTGTACAGAGATCATTCCGTGTTGATTCTAGATGAACCCTCAAGTGCATTAGATTCCATCTCAGAATATAAGTGGATGCAATGGATGGACAAAGCTGCAATGAACCGCACGGTCATCGTAATTTCGCACCGGCTGTCCTCCGTAAGAGACTCGGATTGCATCTATTATATGGAAGCTGGCCGTATTCTTGAAGCTGGCCCTCACAATGAACTGATGAACCTTCAGGGACATTACTTCCAGATGTTTAAGGTACAGGCGGATGCTTATTGACAAAGCGTTAGAATCCGGCTATATTTGATTTCGGTAAATTATATTTCGCGCAATTAATAGGAGGAGCATACTGATGTCCGAATCCAATCAGGCTTTTGGTCAAGCGCTGGTGAAATCTTTGGTAGGGGAGCGCGGACATATTCCGATCGCCCGGGCTTTGCCGGATCTGACACTGGAGCTTGCAGGTTATACTATAGAGGGAATTCCCTACTCCATCTATCAGTTGGTGAAGCATATGGGCTACTGGCAGGATTTCATGCTGACCCATCTGGAGGGCGGCCAGCCGCAGCGGCCTGCAAGCGTACAGGAGAGCTGGCCTGCAGAGAAGGCCCCATCAGAGGAGTCCCAGCTTCAAGAAGCGATCACGCATTTGCTGGAAGGGGTCGAGAAGGCGGTTTCCATCGCTCAGACCGCCCAGCTTGACGAGCCATTAGCCCATTTTCCAGGGGAGACCAAGGGCGGGCTGCTGCGCAATATCGCCTCCCATAACTCCTATCACCTGGGGGAGATTGTTCTGCTCCGCCGTCTGCAGGGAGCATGGCCTCCGCCAGGGGGCGGGTATCCTGCCTGAGGAACAGTGCAACGAAGCAACAGTTCCTCTCAGAAACGAAGCAGCATAGCGGCATTGCTGACGTTCTCAAGATTTTTGATCAGCCCGATTCTGTCCTTCCGGGTTCTTTCGCACGGCGTATCTGCAATCAGTTGATTGAATTTGTGTTCAAGCATCTCCCAGCCGAATGGGGATTCTATATCGCCAAGCGGAACAGGCATCCACTTCTCGTACGTACTGTCGTCATGTAATGTCAACACAATACGTGCCGCACAAAAATGCGTCGGATTCTCATGCAAATACTGCTGTACTTCCTCATCCAGAGTGACTGTTATTTTTTGAACCAACTCATGGATCTCAGGATCTTCAAAGCTTCTGAAAATTAAAGCCTCTGAATCCATGCGGCCATACTTGAGTGCTACAGCTGAAGTAAACTGTGTGCTGGCCTGAGCTCCTATGGCTGTCTTGGGTTTGGGATTATTTAGACGATAGACGAAGGAAGACGTTCTCACATCGACGGATTTTATCTTCGAAGGTGTGAGATCATACCTCTTCCGCATTTCCAGCATGGCATCCATTGTGGCATGAAGCCCTCGCTGGCAGGCATGACGTTTGAAATAGATACTGGTTATTTTGAAGTTTTGACCCAATTCCTCAAGCACCTGACCCGTATTACAATGACCGCTGGTCCCCTTGAACGCCTGGAAAAACCCGTACTTCCCTTCAAGCGCAGCATCCGGGCCGGTAAATCCGCAAGCTGCCAGTCTTACAGCCCTCATCCCTGTTAGCGCAGCCCAGCCGCTGCACAGAATTTTACCGGAAGTCCCGTCGTTCTGATATTCTATTAGTCCACCTGTGAACAGCGAAGCAATCCCCATGGCATCCTTGGTCCGGACGGCATCAGCATCCGTTAATTTGCTTACCAAAGCTGCAGCCGCGACCGCACCGCATACCCCCGTAGCATCGAAGCCCCTTTCCCTGTACATAAAGGGATTAATCGCCTCGCCTAACCTGGCGTACACATCATATGCTGCCACAATTGCCGTAATCATCTGTTTGCCGTCGTTGTGGTACAACTCAGCCATAGTAAGCAGGAGGGGAACCAGCACAGAGCCGGGGTGCCCCATAGCGTGGCGGTATCCATCATCCAGATCTGCGCAGCGCGCCAGCATCGTATGTACGAACACTGCGGTATCTGAACTGGTGCGGACCTCCTGCTCTCCGATAAGAGTAACCGGTTCCTCTTTCATATTGATGCTATCTGCCATATGCGCGTACTCCATAATGCGCTCACTTGTTTCGGAGTAACGGCCGAACACCATATTCCCGTAAGCATCAAGGATCACCTGTTTACCAACCTCTATAGCCCTTGCGGATAGATCCTCATACCGGAGACGGGCCACATAATCCGCCAGTTCATCAATCATATAACTCACAACCATCCACCTCGTTATTTTGACTTCAATTTGCTGAAGTTTACATAACAAAATATAAGGTTGCGGTGTTGTTTTACTCAAGCACAAGTTAACTGCACTAACTCAACTTTTGGATGCATAGAGCGATTCAAGCAACTTTACGACTGCTGGAGATACGAAACTGGGTTACAGTAGCGTTTTACGATTTTTTTCAAGTCCTCCGTATAGGACGGGAAAATTTTATTTCGATGATAAATCAGCGCCAGCGGGTTAAAGTAAGCAAAGTCCGAAATAGGGAACACATGAAGATGGGAGTTCGTATTACCCGACTCATTAAGCCCGTCGATTCCGCTGAGGTACATCGTCAGACAGAAGCTGGCTGCATAGTCTTCGGCACACAACAGATGATGGATGTCAGGCTGAGTCAGTTCATTAATGCAGTTGAGTGAAATCCCCAGTTCAGACAGATGCTTGTCCAGCAGAATACGGGAATTGAAGTTTTTCTTATTCAGCACAAACGGCACATGCTGGAACAGTCTAAGGTCGGCACCCTTGGTAAACGTATCGATACAACCCGGATATTGATCCGAAAAATACTGCTTCAGCAAATTGTCCGAGATCACAATGTACATTTGCTCATGGAGAATGGTCTCGTACTTCACATGAGAAGTAACAATATTATCAACACCAGACAGAAACAGATCCAGCGAATTGTTCATTACCATCTCCTGCATCTGCGGTGATGTCTTTCGATGAATATTTAACTCGACCTTGGGATGAAGATCGTAGAACTCTTTTAACAGTTTCGGAACAATAATGGGATAGCGTCCTTCAGTGATACCGAAGTGGATGGTACCCGATTTATCCTCCTTGAGGTCCGTGAGCTGATTCTCCATATTTTGATCCAGAAGCTCAATCTGACGCAAGGTGTTCTGCATGATTTTTCCAGCGGCTGTTAAAGTTATTTTGGGCTTCCTCTCAAAAAAAGCAACACCGTGCTTCTCTTCCAGGCCTTTTAAGTATTTGCTTAAGGATTGGTGGGAAATATAGAGACGTTTGGCTGCATTTGAAATGTTCAGCTCTTCGGCCAGAGCGAGAAAGTATTTATAGTTATTGAGCATGAGTACCTCCTGAATAGATCCATTCGAGATTTTGATGGTAATTGATAGTAACGGTATTATCATACTGCAGCTAATAGTTACATACAAGCAGCATATATGTGCTTTGAGGTTGCGTAACTTCGTGCTAAATTATGAATGTAAAGGCGGCTACCTTAGCGTTTGTAAGCGTAAGCAGGCCACTGTAGTCCTGCAGACATTTGAAATAACAGGAGGGTATGAACGTGAGCAAAGTTGCAGTTATACTGGCAGAAGGATTTGAAGAGAGTGAAACACTGACCATTGTGGATATTTTGAGACGGGCGCAGATCGAGTGCCATATGTTCAGTACAGCAGGTGAACTCATTCGCGGCAGTCACGACATTGTAGTCAAAGCAGATGCAATTATTAGTGACGATGTTAAAAGCTATGACATGATCGTACTGCCCGGAGGCATGCCGGGAGCGGCTAATCTTCGTGATGACGACCGGGTCATCAGACTGCTTCAAGAGATGAATGAAGCGGGGAAATTTGTAGGAGCCATATGTGCAGCTCCTCTTGCACTAGGCAAAGCAGGGGTGCTTGAGAATAGGAATTTCACCGCTTATGCCGGTTATGAGGACAAGATTGAAACGAGCGGCACCTTTAAGGAAGAAGTTGTTGTCATTGACGGGAACCTGATCACAAGCCGGGGACCGGCAACCTCGTATGCATTCGCTTATGCACTGGTAGATGCACTAGGTGGAGATAGTATGGCTGTCAAAAACCGCATGGTATATTTCAATGCATTTGATGCTGAATAGGAGGAATACACATCATGAGTAAAATAGCAGTACTGATGGCAGAGGGTTATGAAGAAGGCGAAACATTAACCATTGTAGATATCTTGAGAAGAGCCGGACTGACCTGTGATACATTCTATTTCGGAGACAAGCTGGTCAAGGGCATGCACGGCATTTATGTGGAGGGTGACAAGCCTTTTGGCGAAGAAGTTAAAGCGTACGACATGGTTGTTCTGCCGGGCGGCCGGCCAGGCGGACAGAATCTGAAAGAGAATCCGGAAGTTATTGCAATGGTGCAAGACTTCAACCGGAACAACAAATACATTGCTGCAATGTGCTCGGGAACCGTTGTCTTATCCGACGCTAAAGTCATTGAAGGCAAAGAGGTAACTGGATATGTAGGCTATGCGGAAAAGCTGATTGGCGGTATTTTCAAAGACCAGGTTGTTGTAGCAGATCAGAATCTTGTTACGAGCCAGGGGCCGGCAACGCCTTATCCGTTCGCTTATAAGATTGCAGAAATCTTCGGTAAGGATACTTCAACTCTACGTGAGAAGATGTTATACCATCTGGCCGGGGGCAAGTAAAGACAGCTAAGAAGGCGGGGGAATTTATGACAACAGAAGATTTGGCAAAAGAGATTATTGCCAACATAGGTCAGGATAATATTACGTATGCCACCCATTGTGCGACAAGATTGAGATTCAATGTGAAAGATGAATCTCAGGTCAATTTGAAAGCGCTTGATCGATTGGAAGGTGTGCTCAGAGCCCAGTTCAACAGCGGACAGCTGCAAATCATAATTGGTGCCAAAGTCAAAATCGTATTCGATGCAGTTAGTGAACGACTCAATCTGGAGAATTTAGATATTGAAGTCAAGAGTGTGAAGCAGAAAAAGAATGTGATATCACGGGTTGTAGAGACGATTGCAGGTATATTCGGGCCTGTAATTCCAGTATTGATCGGATGCGGGATGGTTAAGTCTGTACTGGCCATTCTGACTACCATGAAGCTCTTGGAGACAACAAGCGGCGCGTATGTAACATTTAACCTGATTAGTGATCTGATCTTCTACTTCTTCCCCTTCTTCCTTGCGGTTAGTGCAGCCAAGAAATTCAGAACAAACGAATATTTGGCGGTTGCTCTCGCAGGAGCGTATATGTACCCTACTATTATGGAGGGTGCGGCCAAAGCAGCGGAGACAGGAATTACCAGCTTGAGCTTTTTCGGGCTTCCATTGCTGCTGGTGAATTATAAATCTACCATTATTCCGGTCATCCTCTCAGTATGGGTAATGAGTTATGTATACCGATTCGTAGATAAACGTATCCCGGATATGTTCAAAATTCTATTCGTACCCATGCTTGTGCTATTCATTATGGTTCCCCTGGGACTGATTGCCATCGGGCCGCTTGGAACCTACATCGGCAAGGGTGTAGCCGAAGTTGTTACCTATTTGTATACCGTGAATGGTGTCATAGGCTCCTTCTTGTTCGGAACCTTCAGACCGATTCTGATTATCTTCGGCATGCACTATGCGATTACACCTATCAACAGCCAGCTAATTGCGGAGTACGGCTATTCCGTAATTTCTCCGGCGAATCTGACAGGGAATCTGGCTCAAGCCGGGGCTTGTCTTGGGGTATTCCTTTTATTGAAACATAAAGCCAGCAAGTCAAGTGCATTATCCAGCGGTGTAACCGCATTGTTTGGAATCACGGAGCCGGCGATCTTCGGATTTAATCTAAAGTACAAAAGACCCTTTATCTGTGCGATGTTAGCCGGTGGTATTGGAGCCGCTTATATCAACTTCTGGGGCGGCGGTGCTACCGCCTTAATCTTGCCGGGCATCCTGGCATTGCCAACGTATATTGCGGACAGCTA
The DNA here is from genome assembly GCF_038593195.1 of Paenibacillus sp. FSL H7-0350. Classification (NCBI taxonomy): domain Bacteria; kingdom Bacillati; phylum Bacillota; class Bacilli; order Caryophanales; family Paenibacillaceae; genus Paenibacillus; species Paenibacillus sp. FSL H7-0350. The sequence goes on from NZ_CP151972.1 coordinate 798,873, forward strand.
CATTCACATCATAATTGGTATTTCAATCAGTATTACTCTTGCTATGGGTGCTGTGCTGATCTGGGGCATAGAAGAGGATATACCGGCAACCGCTAATGCAGCTTCCGGGACTCCTGCCACACCGGTTAGTCCTGTGACCAGCGGAACTGCCCGTCCGGCAGGCCCCCTTATGATCTGCTCCCCTATTAATGGAACAATCAAAGATATCTCAGCAATTGACGATCCGATCTTTGCTCTGGGCAGCGGAGCGGCCGTTGAATCCGTGGATGGAAAGGTATATGCCCCGTTTAACGGAAAGGTTGTATCCTTATTTCCAACCCGTCATGCGATCGGTCTAATGTCCGATGCAGGTGTTGAGATGCTGGTACATGTCGGAATCAATACGGTCAAACTGAAAGGCAAGCACTTTACTGCACATGTGCAGCAGGATCAGATTATCCGGCAAGGTGATGTGCTGCTGGAATATGATGTGGAAGCGATCCGGGCAGCCGGATATGATACCGTCGTTCCCATTATTATCTCTAATACATTTGATTATCAAGGTGTAGAACAGGTTACTGCCGGTCATGTTGCCCCGACTCAGCACCTGCTGCGCATTCAAGTCTGAAGGAGGGGACGTCATGAGCAAGTTAGCAGAAGACTTCCTGTGGGGAGGCGCTGTAGCAGCCAATCAGGTTGAAGGGGGCTGGAACCGGCGCGGCAAGGGTGTCAGTGTTGCAGATGTAATGACAGCAGCTGCCCATGGTGTGGAGCGGAGAATTACCGATGGAATTGAAGAGAATGTGTACTACCCCAGCCATGAGGCAAGTGATTTATATTCCCGCTATAAGGAAGATATCAAGCTGTTCCATGAGATGGGGTTCAAATGCTTCAGAACCAGTATCGCCTGGACCCGGATCTTCCCGAACGGGGATGAAGCAGAGCCGAATGAGGAAGGGCTGCAGTTCTATGATGACCTGTTCGATACTTGCCTAGCCTACGGAATTCAGCCGGTAGTCACTATCTCGCACTTCGAGATGCCATATCATCTGGTGACGGAATACGGAGGATGGCGCAATCGCAAATTGATTGATTTCTACTTGAGTTACTGCCAAGCCATCTATACCAGATACTGCACCAAGGTCAAGTATTGGATGACTTTCAATGAAATCAACATGATTGTGCGGAAGCCCTGGAAGCCAGGTGGTATCAAATGGGCTGAAGGGGAGAATAAGCTGCAGACAATGTACCAGGCAGCATATTATATGCTGGTAGCCAGTGCAAGGGCTGTCAAGCTGGGAAAAGAAATCAATCCCGGGTTCGTAATAGGCGGTATGTTCCTTCATCCAACGTCTTACGCTGCGACCTGTGATCCTGATGATGTGTTGGCTCATGTCAAAAAGCTTCAACAAGCCTACTTTCTGCTTGATGTTCATGTCAGAGGGAAGTACCCGCCGGCGTACTATGCCTTCCTGAAGCAGCATCATCTGGAAATCCAGACAGAGCCGGAGGATGCAAGGATTCTAACTGAAGGAACTGTAGACTATATCGGCTTCAGCTATTATTCCAGCTCCGTTGTGATGGCTAATCCCACATACCAGGACAAGAGCGAGGGAAATGAGATCAGCGGGTACAAGAATCCGCTGCTGCCGGCCAGTGATTGGGGTTGGCAGATTGATCCGGTCGGCCTAAGAATTACGCTGAACTTGCTGTATGACAAGTACCAAATACCACTTTTTATAGTAGAGAATGGGCTCGGGGCCGTTGACACACTTGATCAGGATGGCTCAGTGCATGATCCATACCGAATTGACTATCTCAGGCGTCATGTGGATGAGATGAAAAAAGCCATTCTGGAAGATGGGGTAGAAGTGATTGGCTACACTCCATGGGGATGCATTGATTTGGTCAGTGCCGGAACAGGTGAAATGAAGAAGAGATACGGCTTGATCTACGTTGATAAAGACAATGATGGCAAAGGCACCTTAAGAAGGGTCAGAAAAGATTCGTTCTACTGGTATAAGGACTGTATCGCCAGTCATGGTGAGAATCTGTAGATAACAATAAAAAACATGAATTGCTATAAAATAAATTATATGCTTCCATAGCAAAAAGTCTGCAATGTTAGATTGCAGGCTTTTTGTTATGGAAGCAATAACATTCATTGACAGTTCGTGAAAAAGTAGATGATAATTTAATAGATCCATCCTGTAAATTATGGAAATTAGATCTATCAAATCTTCAAGGAGGCAGGCATGGAAGCAACCTATGATCTGTTTACGATCAAAACACAATGTATGAATTTCCTGAACTACGCTTATCTCGGTATTGACAAGACCTCCCGCAAAGCTTTTGTGGTTGATCCGTCTTGGGATGTATCACAGATGATCCGTATTCTGGATTCGCATGAGGCCACAGTCACGGCTGTTCTGCTGACCCACTCTCATTTTGATCATACCAATATGGTGAAGAAGCTTGAACTGCTCTATCGTCCTACTGTCTACATCTCCAAAACCGAGGCCGATTACTATAAATACCGCTGCAACAGGCTCCGCACCGTCGAGGATATGGACCTCATTCGTATCGGTGATTCACGAATCACCTGTCTTGTGACGCCCGGACATACGCAGGGAAGTGTCTGTTACTGGGGGCAGGACCATCTGTTCTCCGGGGATACGGTATTTATTGAAGGCTGCGGCTTATGTGACAGTAGCGGAGGCTCGGCAGAGGATATGTTCAACAGCATCCACCGGCTCATCCGGCTGATTCCTCCCAGCACCCGGGTATACCCGGGACATTCCTTCGGCGATCCGCCAGGCAAAGAGATGAGCTATCTCTACAAAAATAATCTGTATTTCCAGATTGATGATATCAATCATTTTGTGAAATTCAGGAACCGTAAGAATAATGCCAGACTGCTTGATTTCAAATAAGCCGCTCTACAATCAGGGGGTACGGAAATGCACAGCGAAATCGTGTTTATGTTCTCGGGGCAAGGCTCGCAATATAATAAGATGGGGCTTGAATTGTTCGGGAAGCAGCCGGTATTCCGGCAATCGATGGAACGCCTGGACCGGATTGTTCATCAGCTGACCGGCAAGAGCGTGATCGAAGAACTGTATCAGAACTCACGAGGTAAGGGCGCCAGCTTCGAAAATATTGTCTATTCCCACCCTGCAATCTTCATGGTGCAATACGCATTGGCGGAGACTCTGGAAGCTGAGGGAATAACCCCGCGCTACACGCTGGGAGTCAGTCTCGGGGAGTATGTGGCATTGGCGGTGGCCAAGGTACTGACGCCTGAACAGGTGCTGGAGCTGATTGTTACGCAAGTACGGCTACTCGAGGATACCTGCGACAACGGCGCGATGATTGCTGTTCTAGATCATGTGCAGCTCTATCACTGGAACGCGAAGCTTCACACCCGCTCCGAGCTGATCGCAGTTAACTTCGACAGTCACTTCACCATCGCTTGCAGAAGCGGGCATACCGCCGAAATCCAGCAGTTCCTCAGAGAACAGGGCGTAGCCAGCCTGAAGCTGCCTGTGAACTACGCCTTTCATTCCGCATTCATCGATGAACTGGAAAAGCCTTACCGTACATATATGCAAAAGTTCGATTACAAGAAGCCTGCTCGGGGAGTGACACTGGTATCGGCCATGACCGGGGGGAAGGTGCATACGGTGGATGAATCCTTCCTGTGGGATGTGGTGAGGAAGCCAATGAATTTCCGCACGGCACTGGAAGGTCTGACTGCCGGCGGGCCGCGGCTGCTGCTCGATCTGAGCCCGTCGGGTACACTGGAGAACTTCAGCAAGTATATTCTCGGCAAGCCGCTGGCCCATAAGGTCCGCTCAATGATTACGCCGATGGCCAGCGAGCTGAAGAAGCTGAATGAGATTGTGAATGATACCTTAGGGGGGACTAAAGATGCAATTTACTAGCTTGCCAAAGTCATACCATGTGTTTCTCTCCGAGACCGTGAGACGAATTCAACTGGAGCTGGAAGGAGAGGAGGGATGTTACCCGCTGAAGCTGAGTCTGGTTTCGTTGCCGCCGGAGGGGGGGCCACTCGATTATCTCAGCGCGGAGGAGAAGAAGAAGTATTACGGCTTCCATTATCCCAGAAGACGCAATAGCTATTTGCTGGGTAAGCTGGCAGCCAAAATGGCTGTGGCTGGTGAGCAGGAGGATCTGGCCGGGATTCAGATCGAACACGGCATTCTGTGCCAGCCGCTTGTAGCGGGAAGCACCCGCCGGGTGAGCATTACCCATTGCGATACGCTGGGAGCAGCGGTGGATTATGATCCGCGTCTACTGGCAGGCGTTGATATGGAGCTTGTGGACGAGAAGGCCGTGGAGGCCATCAGAAGAATCACCAGCAGTCAGGAGGAAGAACTGAACAACGAGCCGGGTACCCTGCTTGCAACGCCGCTCTTTCTGACCTTACTCTGGACAGCTAAGGAAGCGATGTCCAAGGTGATTCAGACCGGGTTCACCGTTCCTACCGAGCTGTTCGAAATCAAACAGTGCAGCCGGAGCGGGCAGGGGGTCATTAGCCAGTTCAAGAATTTCCCGCAATTCAAGGCGGTATCTGTCCTCCGCAATGAATATGTATATACCCTTGTGCTTCCGGCCAAAGCCATGACCGATGCTACGGAATCCCGGCTGCTGCAAGCTTTGCAGGGGCTGTTGCCTGAAAGCCTTGCTAACACTGCAAAGGCCGCGGAGAGGTGAGCATTATGCTGCCCGGAAGCAACTGGGCTATTCGGTCCTCTATCTGATTACCCGCAACTCCCCGCAAGCAGCGGTTTCTCTAAGTTATGGAGAGCTGCTGCTTTTCTGTTGTTGTAATTTGTGTATAATACATGTACAACCATACATGTAACGGAGGGAACGATGAAGCGGTTCATGCCATATCCATCCCTCTTGAAGAGGCTAAAGTCGCAGCTGCCCTTTCTGTTCAGCGGTAGTATGCCGCTGCGGCGGAAGATTCTGCTAAGCAACCTCCTGATTGTCCTGCTGGCACTGGTGATCTTCATGGTCAGCATTCAGCGGATTGTCTTCAATCAGACCCTGGAGAGAACCACGGCAAGTTCACAGCAGGAAGTGAGGCTGGTCAAACAGTCGATGGAGACGGTGTTCCAGTCGGTCCAGAATTTCACGAAGTTCGTGCTGATCAATCAGGACACCCAGAAGCTGCTCAGCAGAGATACCGGTGATGGCAATGATGTGGCTGCACTGAAGTCGATCTACAATACACTGGCTGCGATGCTGGTGACCGAACCGAATATTGATTCTGTTATTATTGAATCCTTGAACGGCAACCTTTATTACACCTCCAATCTGACCGGAGTGACCCGGGAGAGTCTTGGAATCTATCCCCGGGCGGAGATTGATGCAGCCAGAGGCGGTGCGGTGTGGGCGGATTCGCTTACGCCTGCCTTTCTGTCCGGGATGAAGCATAAGAACATGATCAGTGTGGGCAGGGTCATTAAGAGCATGGAGAAGGGGACCCCGCTGGGCTATATCTATGTCAACATTGACGAGCGGACACTTGCCCGCCTCTATCATAATGAACAGAACCCGGAGAGCGCTACGCTGGTCATTAATCGAAACGGAAGAATCATCTCTGCGAATGAAGCCTCAAGGGTGAACCAGCCGGTTCCCGAGGAATCCCTCACGGATTGGATCAAGTCAGTCTCACAAGGGACCCGGACCCAGGCAGTCGCCAGTGACCGTTATTTAGTATCCATGCAGAGTCTCGCTCCCTATGACTGGAAGGTAGTCCAGCTGGTGACGATATCAGAGCTAACCTACGGGTACTGGAAAATCGCCCTGTTGCTGGCCGGGTTCGGCCTGATCAGCATCCTGTCGGCCGTCCTCCTGTCTATTCTGTTCGCCCGCCGGCTGACCCGGCCGCTCAGCCAGCTTAGCGAGGTGATAGTCGAGGTGGGCAGCGGGAATCTGGAGCGGCGCGCGGCCGCCGATTCCGAGGACGAGGTCGGCCGGCTGGGAGCTACCTTCAATGAAATGGTGGAGCGCATCCAGCGCCTGATGGTCCAGGTGGAGACGGAAGAGCAGACCAAAAGGATGCTGGAGCTGCGGCTGCTCTATTCGCAGATCAAGCCTCATTTCCTGTACAATACACTGGACACGATCCGTGCGATGGCTGTGATGTCGGGGGCGAAGGACATCAGCAAGATGCTGAAGGCGCTGGGTGAGTTCTACCGGATATCGCTTAGCAACGGACAGGAGCTGATAACGGTGGCCCAGGAGCAGAAGCATCTGGAGAGCTACCTCTATATTCAGCAGATCCGATTCCCTAAGCTGAACTACCGGATATCGTTCGGGCCGGGACTGGAAGCCTGCCTGGTGCCGACCATGCTGCTTCAGCCGCTGGTTGAGAATGCGATACACCATGGCATTAGAGGAATGGCGGACGGCGGCTGGTGTGAAATTACCTGCGCAGCGGAAAGCACGGACGGACAGAATCTGCTGTGCTTCACCGTCCGTGACAACGGCAAAGGCATGAGCGAAGAGCAGCAGCGGCTGATCTGGTCGGAGCATGACAGCGCGGAGAGATACAGCTTCGGACTCCGGAATATTCAGGACCGTATCCGCCTGCGGTTCGGAGCGGCTTATGGAATCCTGCTAACCTCTGAGCCGGGCCGGGGCGTAGAAGTGAAGCTGCGCTTGCCGCTGCTTAAGCAGACGAACGAACAGGAAGAGGGGACGCTCAGACTATGAACACAGCACCGGTAGCCCGCGTCCTGATTGTGGATGACGAGTATTATTTCAGGCAGCTGCTGATCCGTCTGGTGGATTGGGAAGCCGCCGGGTTCGAGGTGGCCGCAGAAGCCGATGACGGCTCGGCCGCCTTGCAGATCATCGGGGAGCAGCATATCGATCTCATCATTACGGATATTGAGATGCCAAATATGAACGGGCTTGAATTCATCGGGGAAGTCCGTAAGCTGAATTCGGCGGCTAAGCTGATTTTCATCACCAGCTACGATAATTTCTCTTATGCACAGCAGGCCATCTCGCTTGGAGCGGACCATTATCTGCTGAAGCCCGTCGATGAGGATGCTGTCGAACAAGCTCTCCGCACGATCCGGACGCAGCTGACAGAGAAGTGGGGGGCAGAGCGCTATATCAACCGGCTCAGAATCAAAGCCGGGGATGTGCAGGCGCCGCAGGCAGGCGATACCCGTGCGCAGAAGCGGCAGAGCAGCAGCACCGCCTTAATCGGCAAGACCATCGCCTATGTGACGGCACATTATGCCGAGGATACGTTGTCACTCCAGAGTACGGCCAGCGCCCTGTTTGTGAACCCTAGCTATTTAAGCCATGCGTTCAAGAAGGAGACCGGCGAGTCGTTTGTGGAATATGTGACGAACGTCCGTCTTGGCGAAGCCATGAAGCTGCTTAGCCAGGGGACCTCCGAGGAGGAAGCCCCGGCACCCAAGATTGCGACGATAGCCCGGCAGGTGGGCTATAAGGACCCGTTCTATTTCAGCAAATGCTTCAAAAAACGTTACGGAATGACCCCTAATACCGTATACAACGGCTCCTATTTAGATACATAAAGAGCAACTGTAGGCAGGGCCCGGTGTTTTGCAGCCGGGCTTTTCTATGTTAAGAAATTATGATTTACCCGTCTGCGAATAGGTTTGTACGCGAATGTAATCAAAAAACCGAACACAAGGGGTGCTGCTACGCCGGGAGGTGGTCCTCATTCTTCACAGCCAGTAACATTTATAGAGGAATGCTGCAAGAAGTGCAACAATACTGCTCAATAGAAGCGACGTATACCGAAATCCTGCATGAAATGCAACAAATCCAACGTTAAGTCGCTCTAACCACCGAAATTTGTGCAAAAAATGCAACATTGTACTTCAACCCCGTAACATTTATAGAGAAATCCTGCAAGAAGTGCAACAATACTGCTCCTTACAAGCGGCTGGTCAGAGAAGGCACCCGCATCCTTCACCCGCTGGGTAATTTTGTTCCTGATTGCTTTTCTGTCGGTTAAAGTTAACCCTGTGTAAAGCTGCCGTAAACATGGGAACGCCCCGTAAATTGAGTGTAAAGTAATCTGACATACCTAAAAATTTTACTGTTAGAACCAATATATCTCCATTCGTACACGGCGGTTCACTTGTTAAGATGATACCTGTAAGTCAAATCCCGAAATATTGAAAGGTGGTCCAACACAAATGTTCGGAAAAAAGCTTGGGGTAGTTGCAGCATCCATCGCACTTAGCAGTATAGTGCTTAGTGCTTGCGGAGGAGCCAATGGTAACGAAGGGGCAACTCAGAAACAGGATGCAAAAGCGGCGGAAGGCAAGGAATCTGTCTCCTTATGGATGTTCGATGCAGATCCGATGTATCAGGCTGCTGCCGAGGCTACCGCAGCGGAAGTCGGCGTGGATTTGAATTATGAGTACATACAGGATGAGACCTACAAGACCAAAATCAGTGTTGCGCTGGCTGCCAATGAGCTTCCGGATGTCTTCCAGCAGCATGCCGGGAAGTCCTACCGGACACCAGTGCTGCAATCGAAAACGGTAGCCCCACTGAACGACACCCTGGATTCCACGGGACTTGGCGCGAAATTTCTGGACAACCAGCTGGTGAAGGAGGAAGACGGCAATATCTATTCCGTTCCTTCCAACATCAGTACAACCTTGGTCTTCTACTATAACAAAAAGCTGATGAGCGATCTGGGCGCTACGCCTCCGGCAACCTGGGACGATCTTCAGGCGCTTGTAACCAAGGCCGATGATAAAGGGATCATCCCTATCGCCCTCGGCGGCAAAGAAAGATGGCAGGGCGATCTGCTGTACAATCTGCTCGTAGCGCGTCAGGACGTTAACGCCTTCGATAATGCGATTAAAGGCGAAGCGAAGTTTACGGATGCTCCATTTGTAGATGCAGCGAAGCAGATAGCCACTCTGGTTAGCAGTAATGCCTTCCAGAAGGGCTTCCTCGGCTCGGCTTACCTGGATGCCCAGGAGCTGTTCAAGAACGATAAGGCTCTGATCTGGATTGATGGCAGCTTCAACTTCGGCGCGCTGTCGAAGGCCATGGGCGATAATCTCGGATATATCGCATTCCCGAAGACTGGTGCAGAAGATGTCTACAGTGCGACGATCGGCTTCCAGAACTCGGCGGCGCCTTACTCCTTGTTCGTGAACAACAGTTCCAAGCACCTTGACAAAGCCAAGGAATTCGCCATCAAGCTGTCCCTTAAGCTCAATGATGAGTTCGTACGCAAAGGCCTGCCGGGCTATGCATCAAGCGAAGTGAAGTCGGAGTCGCAGAATGAGCAGCTCTCCGCTTATGCTTCTGATATCAGCAAAACAGCTAAAACCCAGGCGATGTGGTTCGGCCTGCTGTCGGCAGATACAGGTCAGGAATACCGTGATATGACGCAGCAGCTCTATGGCGGCAATCTGACGCCTGAGGAATACACGGCCCAGCTGGAAACATTGCTTCGTTCGGCAGAGTAAGACACGCTTTACAAATATAATAGGGGAAAGGCGATGCAGTCTCTTGGACCGCATCGCTTTTCTGCACTCTGATAGGTGGATAGTGATGGAAAGAGCGCTCTCGGATAAGAAATTAATCGCTTTGTTTCTAGTGCCCGGCTTAACCGTATTTCTGGTCTTCTATTTCGTGCCGATCCTCATGACGGCGTATTACAGCTTCCAGGAGTGGGACGGGATTAACCCTATGGCCTTCGTGGGCCTGGACAATTACACCAAGATGTTCACCGCGGATAAAAGCTTCTGGAAGGCGGTATGGAACAGTGTGGCCTTCCTGCTGACAGGCGTGTTCGTCCAGCTTCCGCTCTCGTTCGGCCTGGCCCTGCTGGTCTCCCGCAAAATGAAGGGACGCAAATGGTTCCGCAATATTTACTTTTTCCCGGTGGTCATGTCAACGACGATGGTCAGTCTGCTGTGGGTCAAAATCTACGATCCGAACATCGGGATGCTGAACACACTGCTGGAAGCTGCTCACCTCGGCAGCTGGGCGCAGGCCTGGCTTGGAGATACCAAGACAGCTCTCTTATCAGTCCTGATCGTAACAACCTGGCATTATGTAGGCTATAATATGCTGATCCTGTTCGCCGGTATTCAAGGCATCTCGGAGCAGTACTATGAGGCCGCGAAGCTGGACGGCGCTGTCGGCTGGAAGGCAGTCCGTTATATCACGCTTCCGTTATTGTCTGATGTGCTGCGGATCTGCGTCGTGCTGAACGTGATTTACGCGCTCAAGACCTTTGAGAGTGTGTATGTGATGACTAACGGCGGACCGCTGCATTCTACAACAATGATTGCGCTGAAAATGTTCCAGGAAGCGTTCCTGAAGCAGAACTTCGGTTACGGCAGTGCGCTTGCCGTGTTCATGGTGCTGGAGTGTCTGATCATCGCCTGGGTGCTCAATAAAGTGCTGACCCGTGAAAAAATTGAATATTAAGGAGGACCGGACATGCTGAAGACTACGAAAAATACAGGCATCTATCTGTTGATGATCCTCATTGCCGTCCTCCAGTTGTTCCCGCTATACTGGCTTGTGGTAAGTGCGTTTAAGGATAATTCGGAGATTATCGGCGGAGTGGTCTGGGCGCTCCCCACAGAATGGCGGTTTAGCAATTTCTCAGAGGCCTGGGTAAGCGCCAAGGTGAATCAATACTTCTTCAACAGTGTGTCAGTTACGCTGATTACCCTCTTGTGCGTGCTGCTGTTCGCTTCGATGATGGCTTACGCGCTGACACGGATGAGATTCAAATATAACGGACTCATTCTGTTCATTCTGCTCATGGGGGTCATGGTGCCGATTCATGCTACGCTGATTCCGCTGTTCATGATCCTAAAGAATCTCGGCCTTCTCAGCTCCCGGCTGTCGATTATCCTGCCGTACATTGCTGTGAATCTGCCAATTGGCGTGTATATGCTGTCGGCCTTCCTGCGGAGCATGCCGAAGGAGCTGGAGGAGGCAGCGTTCATTGACGGCTGCGGGGTAGTGAAGTCCTTCTTCAAGGTCGTGCTGCCGCTGCTGAAGCCGCCGCTGGCCTCGGTTGCCATCTTCGTGTTCCTCGCCGTGTGGAATGAGCTGCTGATGGCGGCAACCTTCATCCAGAAGGAATCGCTGCGGACGCTGCCGCTCGGGCTGATGAACTTCAGCGGCCAGTACAGCATTAGCTGGGGACCGCTGGCCGCAGCAATGGTAATCTCTACGCTGCCGATTCTGCTTGCTTATGTGCTGTTCAGCGACCAGATGGAGAAGAGCTTCACCGCAGGCGCAATTCTGAAATAAGAGACGAAGAAGGGTGAATGAGATGATGGAACCGGCAGCAAGCCATAACCTGCGCAAGATTGTGATTATCGCTACCTCGGATGTTCACGGCAATCTGTGGGGCTACCGTTATGAAGACGGACTCGATACCGTAAATGACGGACTCGCCAGAGTAGCCGCTTATGTCCGCGAACTTAGAGAGAGCGGAACGGAGATTCTGCTGATCGATAACGGTGACGTCTTCCAGGGAAATATGCTGACTGACGATGTCTACAATAAGCGGCCGGAGGACAGGCATCCGGTTGCGTCAGCACTTAATGCCATGGGCTATGCTGCGCTGACCCTGGGCAACCATGAATTTAACTTCGGCCTTGGCCTGATAGAGCGAATCCGGCAGGAGCTGAGCTTCCCGGTGCTTGCTGCCAATGTCTGGGACACGGAAGGCAGACCCTTTGCAGACCCATATGTGATCTTAGAACAGCACGGCATCAGGATTGCGGTTATCGGTCTGACGAACCCCAACGTTCCGCGCTGGGACGGAGGCAAGGTTGAGGGCCTAAGATTCGGTCATATGGCCGAGACCGCGCAGGCGATAGCGGCTTCTCTCCGTGCGGAAGGAAAGGCGGACCTCATTGTGATCAGCGCCCACGCGGGCATGGTCGCAGAGTTCGATGAAGAGGGCGGCTCGGATGCCGCCGGACGGATTGCGGAGCTTGTTCCTGAAGCAAATGTGCTGCTGGTCGGCCATATGCATATTACCGTGAACCAGCGTATAGGAAATACCGTCATTGGAGGGCCCCGAGACCGGGGGCGGGAAGTGGTACGCTTCGACCTGACGGTTGAGGTTGATGGCGGACAGCCCAAGGTCGTTAGCCGGGAGGTCACGGTGGTAGATATGAGCGGCTGGGAGCCGGACCCGGAACTGCGCAGTATGGTTGCCGGGGCGCATGAAGAGACCCTCCGGTTCATCGCCGATGGCGGTGGTGGCTCTTCCATAGAAGGGGAGGGCGGCATTTTGGGCTATGCAGCCGCCGATTTCCAGCCTGAAGAGACTGCAGGGCTGCCCGCCGGACGGGTGCAGGATACGGCGGTCATTACCCTGATCCAGCGCGCCATGCTGGAGGCCAGCGGAGCGGATGTTGCCGCTACAAGCCTGTTCAACGACAACGCAGACCTGAAGCAGGGACCGCTGACGTATGCAGACGTCTACCGCATTTATCCTTTTGACAATGTGCTGTATGTCGTTACCGTCACCGGCAAGGAGCTGAAGGCTTATATGGAAGCTTCCGCTTCACATTTCCGGCAGTGGCAACACGGGGACACGAATATTACTGCCGATCCTGAGGTGCCGAGCTACCTCTATGATATGTTTGCCGGGGTTAATTATCAGATCGACATCTCGCAGCCGGTAGGCCAGCGGATCATCCATCTGGCCTACCGGGGCAGACCGCTTGCCGATACGGACGAGCTACAGCTTGCCGTCAACAATTACCGCTATAGCAGCCTGTTGAAGGCTTCGGGACTAGTCAGCGCTGTCAAGCACTGGGAGTCGGACTGCAGCGTCCGCGAGTTGCTGGTTCATTACATCCGGGAGCGCCAGACGATCGTACCGGAGGTCGATCATAACTGGTCAATTACCGGGATGGATTGAATCAACGAAGCCGTGTTCATACTCCGTTCATAATGCCGTCATGTTGAGGACATCTTGCTCAAGTAGACTCTACATATACCGCTAAGGTGGATCAACAGAGACATAGACAGGAGAAGATGGACATGGCAGAGATGGCCGGAAAGAATAACACTGAGACTAAGGGCCGCAAGAAGCGGTACTTATGGTTGAAAATACTCGGGGGCATTGTCGCAGCACTGGTATTGCTCATAGGCATCACGTATGTTGTCAATGTAATCAGTAACGGAAGCGATAAGAAGAAGATTGAAACGTACGGGCAGTACGTAAATGTAGAGGGCAAAAAGATGAATGTGTCTATTCAAGGCAGCGGGGAGCAAACTATCGTTCTCCTGCCGGGGCAAGGGACCCCGTCGCCTGTACTGGACTTTAAGCCGCTGATTGATGAACTGTCACCTTCCTACAAAGTCGTGGCAATTGAACCTTTCGGTTACGGTCTCAGTGATGAAACGGACAAAGAAAGAACGACAGAGAATATCATCAGCGAAATTCATGAAGCGGTGCAGCAACTCGGTCTGAAGCGTTACATCCTGATGGGCCACTCCATCACGGGACTTTATGCCGTGTCTTATGTGAATGCATACCCGAATGAAGTTGAAGCTTTTGTAGGGATTGACAGTAGTGTTCCCAACCAGCCTGGCATGGATGTCAAATTGCCTCTCGGAGCGATGAAGTTTGCTAAAGATTCAGGTGTGATGCGGCTGCTAACGAAGCTCAGCGGAGATTCGTTTAAATCGCTTGACTATGATGAGCATACCAAAGAACAGATGAAATTCATCTCTGCCGTGCACGGCAGTAATTCAACGCTGATGAATGAGCTTAGCCACCTTGGTTCCAATTTCAAAAACGGCTCAAAGCTGACCTACCCGCAGGATTTGCCGGTGCTGTTGTTCGCGCAATCCAATAACGAACACAACAAGCAGTGGATTCCGTTGCATGAGGAGCAGGCGAAGCAGTCTTCACAGGGTAAATTGATCCCAATGGTAGGCTCCCACTACCTGCACCATACGAAGTACAAAGAAATCGCCGAGGAATTCAAGGAATATATGAAGACCGTTCAATTAAAGCAAGTCCAATAAAGAGTATAGAATATTATTATGCGGTACCCCACGGGGTGCCGCATTTTTGTGTTTACCCAATTGTAAATGTTCAATTCCGCAACCAATTCCAATTATTGGAGTCTAATTTAAGAATCAGCAATTCTACTATCAGATGAAATGGATGAGATGCACGCATGAAAAAATGTAATTGGTTCCTCCTGCTGGCAGCGCTATTCTTGTGCTTCCCGCTCAGCGGTCAGGCCAAAGCCTCCGCGAAGACAAACCCCACGATAGTATTGGACGGTCAGGCAATCCCTATGCAAAAAAAAGACAAGGTTGAAATTATTAACGGCAGTGTAATGGTTCCCCTTCGGATCATTGCAGAGAATATGGGGATGGGGGTCATCTGGAATCAACAGGCTGGAACCGTAACCATTCCGAAGGAATCCGGCAGCGTTGAACTAACCATTGGCCACAAGGAGGCTTTGATCGATGGAACCTCCCATTCGCTGTCCACAGCGCCCCGCAACCATAGCGGAACCACGCTTGTCCCGTTAAGATTCATCAGCGAAGCCATGGGCGTCCAGGTGAGCTGGGACAACAGCCGCAAGGTGGTGGGCTTAACTTCAGCGGGACCTCCAGCAGTGCAGCCGGATTCCGGGCCTGCTACAGATCCGGCAGTGATCGCTGCCCCGGCAAATCCTGAAGGCACAGCTCCTCCGGCGGCCCTGCCCGTCATCGCAACGGGGACTTCAACGCTGAGCGGGCTCAGCTTCAGCGATAACCGCCTGATGCTTGCTTTTACCGGCGATGTCCAGCCATCCGTACATACCGGAAACGAACCACTGCAGATCGTGGTGGAGCTTCCCTTAACGTCATTCTCCGCAGATTTCTTACAAACCGTCTTGTGGGATAGCAGTACTCTATCAGGGGAGCAGGCGATTACTGGAGTCCCGGGTGTCAGCAGGATGGCTTACGAGCTGTCAGGGACAGACGCTTCCACGGTACGGGTCACCCTGTTTTTGACTGCAGTTTCACGTTACACCACTTACATAGAGGAGGACGCAGCCTACAGACTCCTGGTCGTTGACTTGAACACTCTTTCACCGGAGCCTCTTCCTGTACAGCCGGTTCAACCTGGCAATGGCAAGAAGATTATTGTTATTGATGCCGGACATGGTGCTGCGGACCCCGGTACGATCGGAATCACCAAGACGCTGGAGAAGGACTTTAATCTGAGCCTGGCTCTCAAGGTGGAAGCCCTGCTGCTGAAGGATCCGGCCTTCCAGGTGGTAATGACACGCCGCGATGATACCTATCCGGCCAATAAAAGACGGGCAGAGATGGCCAATGAGCTTCAGGCGGATGCCTTTGTATCCATCCATGCCAATTCGGTAGAAGGACGGCCTGAGGTGCGCGGCACCGAATCCTATTATTACAGTCAAGAGAGTAGAGCTTTTGCCGATATCATGCACAAGCACCTGCTGGGGGCAACCGGCTTCACAGACCGCAAGGTTAAATATAACAAATATATCGTACTGAAATATTCCAACATGCCAGCTACGCTGCTTGAGGTAGGCTTCTTGTCCAATGCTGCCGAAGAAGCCGCCCTGTTCTCCGATGATTTCCAGAACCGGGTAGCGGCAGCACTCGTAGCGGGGCTGAAGGAATATTTCGGGGTGAATTGATCCACTCCGTCCCCGCATTTATAGCTTTAAAGATCGCGGTCCGCTCCGTATAATATAGACAGTGAAAGGAGAACCCGGACTTAAGTAGCTGAGCGTATTTTATGAATCAATAGGGGGTTAAACGATTGAATCGGTATGACCAAAGCGCAAATCCACCGAGCCTGTTCCGTAACAAGTTCCTCCAGACGATTCTGTTATCCAGCGTGCTGCTGCAGATCGGGATCTGGGTACGTAATTTTGCTATTCTGCTGTATGTTGCGGAGAGGACCAACAATGATCCCTACGCCATTTCGCTGATCAGCGTTGCTGAATTTGCGCCTATCTTTGTTTTTTCCTTCATTGGAGGGACTTTTGCGGACCGGTGGCGCCCGAAGCGGACGATGATCTGGTGTGATTCCCTGTCTGCGGTATCGGTATTCGCCGTTCTGCTCAGTATTCACTTCGGTTCTTGGGAATCGGTGTATCTGGTCGCGTTCATCTCGGCCATTCTGTCGCAGTTCTCACAGCCTTCAAGCATGCGGTTATTTAAATTCCATGTGGCGGAGGAACAGCTGCAGCAGGGGATGGCGCTCTTCCAATCACTGATGGCTATCTTCATGGTCCTCGGACCAATGTTAGGCACTTTCGTATACAGCACCTTCGGCCTTGAGATCTCCATCGCTGTAATGGGCGTGGCTTTTCTGCTGTCAGCACTTGTGCTTATTCGTCTGCCGGAGGATCATATGGAAGCAGGGACAGTTACCGCGAAGGGGCAATTCCGTAAGGACTTCACCGAGGGCTTCCGGTATGTCTGGCAGAGTCAGGTGCTGCGGATGCTCGGACTTGCGTTTGTGTTGGCGGGACTTGCCGTGGGCGCAGCCCAGGCACTGAATCTGTTCATCGTCACCGAGCGGCTGGGCCGAAGCAAGGAGTTCCTCCAGTACATGCTTATGGTTAACGGTGCAGCCATGCTGATCGGGGGAGGGCTGGTGGCCGCCTTCGCCAAAAAAGTTCCGCCCCAGCTGCTGCTCGCCATGGGGATGCTGGCAGGTGCCGTATGCACCACCATCGTCGGGTTCTCAACAAGCGTTCCGCTTACGCTCACGATCCAGTTCCTGAACGGGCTGATGTTCCCTTGCATTCATATCGGGATCAGCACGATGATTCTGAGATGGTCTAATAGCTCGATTGTCGGCCGGGTCAACGGGGTGCTGAATCCGATGTTCGTCGGGATGATGGTGGTGTCCATGTCGTTCGCCGGTGCGTTGAAGAGTGCCTTGCCGCTCAGTACCATCTACAGCGGAGCCGGAATTCTGTTCCTCCTGGGCGCAATGATGATGTTGCCGATTATGAAGCAAAAGGCGCCGGATCAGGCACAGCCTGCACAATAAATAAAATGGAGGCCCTGAAGAATGCCGCAAATATTACTGGTTGAGGATGATCAGGCCATTGCAAGAAATCTCGTGCTGCTGCTCCGCTCAGAAGGCTTCACAGTTACCCATGCCGCTACGCGGAGTGAGGCTGTGGCCATGCTCGGCGGAAATCCGTTTGACCTGGCACTGATCGATATTGCTTTGCCTGACGGGAACGGCTTTACGGTGTACACGGAGATCAAGGCCACAAGGGAGGTGCCTGTCATCTTCCTGACGGCCTCCGGGGATGAGGCAAGTGTGGTTACCGGGCTGAACATGGGGGCGGATGACTATATTACCAAGCCGTTTCGCCCGCGTGAACTGATTGCGCGGATTGGAACGGCGTTGCGGAAGAGCGGACGGACCAGGTCTGCTTTTGACATCGGCGGGCTTCATGTAGATCCGGCAAGCGGTGTTGTAACCCGGCAGGGCAAGGAGGTCTACCTCTCAGCGCTGGAATACCGCCTGTTGCTGGTGTTTGTGAACAACCCCGGGAATATTATTACGCGAAGCAGGCTGCTCGACGAATTATGGGACGCAGCGGGCGAATTTGTTAATGACAACACGCTAACTGTCTATATCAAGCGCTTGCGGGAGAAGATCGAGAGTGATCCGGCAAGTCCGCAGATCATTCTGACGGTGCGGGGAACAGGATATCGGCTGGGGTGCAGCGATGCTGCGGAATAAAGAGATCCGGCACTTCAGCCTGTTGTATATCATCATGTCTGCTGTTGCGATTACCATCGGGTTCACCTTACATACGGCAGCGGGGTTCCTTGCCACTGGTTGTGCTGTTGCCTTCGGCACAGCATTTTTGCTGTTCACCAGGGCCCGGTACAAGAGCATTGCGCGCATCTCTAATCAGATTGACCGGGTGCTGCATAATGCGGACCATCTGTTCATCGCTGATGCGGAAGAAGGCGAGTTATCCATTTTACATAGCGAGATTACCAAAATGACGCAGCGCATCCGGGATCAGAACCGCGAGCTAATCAAGGAAAAGGGGCATCTTGCTGATTCACTGGCTGACATCGCCCACCAGCTCCGCACCCCGCTTACCTCAGTGAACCTGATTATGACGCTGCTTGCGAATAGTCCTGCGGAAGAGGAGCGGAAAGCTTTTATACGGGAGACCGAGGAGCTGCTGATGCAGATGGATTGGCTGATTACCTCCTTGCTTAAGTTATCCCGTTTGGATGCGGGCATTGTTGTATTTCAAAGCGGGCCTATCGCCATTAACGGCCTGCTCCGCACCGCTGTTCGTCCGTTCCTAATCCAGATGGAGCTGCGCAATGTAGACTTACGGATAGATTGCCCCGCTGGAGCAGTGATCCAAGGCGATTCGGCCTGGCTCCCGGAAGCGATCCAGAATATCCTGAAGAATTGCCTGGAAAGTGCAGGAGAGAACGGGAAGATTGAGCTGATCTGCTCAGACAATCCGCTGTACACCGAGCTTACGGTGCATGACAACGGCCCGGGCTTTAGCAAGGAAGAAATCCCCCGGCTGTTCGACCGGTACTATCGCGGCAGCAGCCCTAACCATACCGGCTACGGAATCGGCCTTGCGCTCTGCAAGCTGATTATCACCCGGCAGGGAGGGAGCGTTACCGCACATAATCACCCGCAGGGCGGTGCGCTCTTCAGGCTTCGTTTCCCTAAGTGACAGATCTCTCACCTGAAAGTCACAGAGATGTAAGCTTGCGGCTCTATGATAGGGATAAATCAGGTGAAGGGAGAATTGCAGTATGGAGTTTTTGAGAATTGAGAAGCTGAGTAAGATCTACGGGAAAGGAGACAATCGGGTTACGGCGCTGGACGAGGTGTCGCTGACGATTGAGAAGGGGGAGTTCACGGCGATCATTGGCTCCTCCGGCTCCGGCAAATCCACTTTGCTTCATATCATCGGCGGTGTCGATGTGCCGACAAGCGGCAACGTCTATTTGGACGGACAGGATGTGTATGCCCAGAGCAATGACAAGCTGGCTATTTTTCGCAGGCGGCAGGTCGGGCTGATCTACCAGTTCCACAACCTGATTCCTACGCTGGATGTGGTGGAGAACATCACCTTGCCGATCCTGATGGACAAACGCAAGGTCAACGAGGAACGGCTGAACGACTTGCTTGAGCTACTGGGGCTGACTGACCGGAGAACGCATCTGCCGAATCAGCTCTCGGGCGGACAGCAGCAACGTGTATCTATAGGACGCGCATTGATGAATGCCCCAGCGGTCATGCTGGCGGATGAACCCACGGGCAGTCTGGACAGCCGGAATGGACATGAGATTATCAATCTGCTGAAATTAAGCAATCAGAAGTACCGGCAGACCCTGCTCATCGTCACGCATGACGAGAATATTGCCCTCCAGGCAGACCGCATTATCGGCATCTCCGACGGCAGGGTTGTGCGGGACGAACGGGTACGGACATGAATATTTTCAACAAGGTTACCCTCCAGAGCCTCAAAAAAAGCCGCACGCGGACCATCGTAACGATTATCGGAGTCATCCTGTCTACCGCTATGATCACTGCCGTCTCCACCTTCGCCGTGTCCTTGCAGAGCTATATGATCCAGGGTTCCATCGCCAAATACGGCGGCTGGCATATCGGGTTCCCGGCTGTAGATTCCTCCTTCGTGCAGGAACGGGCACACGATCAGGCCGTATCCAGTACGGCATCCTTCGAGAATATCGGCTACGCGGCACTTAGTGGCGGGAAGAACCCGGATAAGCCTTATCTGTTTATTGCAGGCTTTAATGAAGATGAAGCTTCCCCGGGTACCTTGCCTGTCACTCTGGTTTCCGGCCGAATGCCAGATAGCAGCAGAGAAATTCTAGTCCCGTCCCATCTGGCGTCGAATGGCGGGATCAAGTTCGCTGAGGGCGATACGCTCACACTGGCTGTCGGAGACCGGATGAACGGCAACCAGCAGTTGAACCAGCATGATGTCTTTTTGGCGGGAGACCAGTCTGGGAAAGGCGCAGAAGCTTTGGTGCCCCGGGCAGAGCAGACCTACAAGGTTGTAGGAATCTACGCCAGACCTGCTTTTGAGGAGTCCGCTGCCCCAGGCTATACCCTGATTACCAGAGCTAATCCGTCAGAACGGGCGGACAGCTTCAGCTTGTATGTTAGCCTGAAGCACCCGCGTGAAGTGAAGGCTTACGCAAACAGCACCGCCGCAGGCCATGCTTACGTCTACAACGATAATGTGCTGCGCTTCATGGGCGTCTCAAGCGATGAATTGCTCACCGCTCTGCTGTACACGGTCGGGGGGATTGTAGCTTTTATCATCGTAACCGGTTCGATCTTCATGATCTACAACGCCTTCACCATCTCCCTCAATGAGCGCACACGACAGTTCGGCATTCTCTCATCGGTGGGAGCCACAGCGAAGCAGCTGCGTAACGCCGTGTTGTTCGAAGGTCTGTGTATTGGTGCTGCCGGAATACCGGTTGGCATTCTCTTGGGAATAGGCAGCATGGGACTTGTACTAACGGTCGTATCCAAGAACTTCGGGAATATCCTCTATTCCCATGTCCCTTTAAACTTGCAGGTGTCCATTCCAGCCATTGCCTGTGCAGCTGCGCTGAGCATGATCACGATTCTGATCTCAGCCTATATTCCGGCCAGGAAGGCGGCAGGCACTCCCGTGATGGAGAGTATCCGCCAGTCGAACGAGGTTAAGGTTGAAGCCAAGGCCGTGAAGACATCCGGGCGGGCGCAGCGTATCTACGGCCTCGAAGGCACCCTTGCGCTTAAGAATTTCAAAAGAAACAAGAAACGCTACCGCAGCATTGTGCTGTCGCTCATGTTAAGCGTCGTGCTGTTTATATCGGCCAGCGCTTTTGTCACATATATGAAGCAAATGTCGGAGCGGGCAGTTGCGTTCACCACCTATGATATCGGCTTCGCCACACAATCTATGAAAGACAGTGAGATGCTGGCGCTCTACGACAAGCTCAGAACCGCAGGCGGGATCTGGGAAAGCTCCTACCAGACGCTCATGAAAGTGACCGGGATAGCTCAGGCAAGCGATCTCTCGGATGCTTATTGGGGCGAAGAGGGGGCTTCGGGAGCCGCGGGGAAAGCGGGAAATGATGGAAAAGCAGGAAATGCAGTTGTTCCTTCGCCGGTCCGCTCGGATGAGCAGGTATCTCTGCCCGTCGATCTGCAGTTTCTGGATGACAGCGCCTATCTGAAGATTCTTGAAGGGCTGGGCTTACCCGCAGCGGAATATACGGGTCCGGACGCCAAGTTCATCGCCGTTGCCAAATTGATGAGTCCTGCCGACGATAAGCGGCTGAAGGAAGCTGACGAGTTCCGTAATTTGTTCAAGCGTTCGTCCTCTACCCTGACCATTGCCCCTGAATCGGAGGGAGGGACGAAGGTTGGGCAGAGGCATGACGTAACGGTTACGTTCGTAAAGACCGTACCGCCGGACACACTCCCGATTACGGGAAGCTCCGGCTCCAGTGAACCGTTCTTCTTTCGGGTGATCGCTCCTTATTCGCTCATCGGCAATTTTGAGCCGGTGGATAGTCCGCCGGCAGTGAAGGGCCTGACCTTTCACTCCAAGCATCCGGCACAGTCGGTAACGGAGATGGAGAAGACGATCCAAGGCGCACAAATTACGGATGAGTATAAGCTGTACAATGTGTATGCGATGATGGATGAGAGCCGCAATATGATTTTTATCATCAACGTGTTCGCCTATACCTTCATTATCATGATCTCGCTGATTGCGATTGCCAATGTGTTCAACACAATCTCGACGAACATCAAGCTGCGCCGCCGGGAGCTGGCGATGCTCCGCTCTATCGGGATGTCTGACCGCAATTTCCAGCGGATGATGAATTTCGAATGTGCCTTTTATGGCATGAGGGCGCTTATATCCGGGCTTCCCATCGGGCTGGTCTTCTCCTGGCTAATCTACCGGGGGATGTTCATTGGCGGCGCGGACCAGATTGACTATATCTTCCCCTGGGCCAGCATCGGCATCAGTGTGTTCAGCGTGCTCCTGATCGTATTCGTGACCATGCTGTATTCGGTTAGCACAATCAAGCGGGAGAATATCATTGATGCGCTGCGGGATGATATGACTTGATAGCAAGTAGAATAGAACTCCATGCATGGGTAGGGGCATGCACGCGGGTCGTTACGCTTAGCGGCAAACAGTTGGATTTTGTCCACTTGCTTCGGCAAATCCGACGGAAAGCGGTAAATGAAGGTACGTTCTTCCACTTGTTTGCTAAAAAATCAGGTGACGATAGGTAATCCCATTACTCCCAAGCTTGACCCTGACGTATAGTGAAGGGTTTACAATGGGAGCAGGAGGGCCAGTCTACGCGGGTGTACGGAACGACTACCGAGGTTATGCAATATATCGATGCGGTCATCCGTATTTATATGGGCGGGGAAGATCCTTGCCCGTAATCGTTGTTCCATGAAGCGTGCCAGTAATTGGGGCACGCTTGTTTATTCCTCCACGTAATTCTAAGACACTCGATTGTATGTGAAAAAGTGAATACAATTGCTATCGAAGAGACGGGCGGGCCTAATGTATGCGGAAATCCGAATACAATCGGTGCCGTTTCAGCGAGACATAGAATTCTTATATTTTCAGAAAGAACTATAATTCCTCCCCCGAAGCCGGAGCCTGTACCGGCAGATCCCCGGCAGCCCGCTTGCGGTACTCACCCGGCGTTAAGCCGGAGGCACGCTTGAACATACGGATGAACGAGTTCACATTCTGGTAGCCGACCTGAAGCGCGATATCCTGGATTCGCAGGTCTATGTTCATCAGCAGCGCCTTGGCCTGTTCGATCCGCAGGGTGTTCAGATATTCGCTGAAGTTGATGCCGGTCTTCTCCTTGAAGATGCTCGACAGATAGCCGGGGGTCAGATTCAGCTTCTCGGCGACAAGGTTCAGATTGATGTCTTCCCCGTAATGCTTGTCCAGATACTCCAGCACGAAGCTGATGACCGGGTCCCGGGTCTCCGAGCCGCTACGGATCGCCGCAAGGACCGGAATCACCAGTTCCCGGAGCCATTCACTATACTGCTGCGAGGAATAGAAGGCGGCGAACGGCTCACCGGACAGAGCCGCAACCAGCCCTATTTCAAGCTCCGGCAGATTCAGCTTCATGACTGTTTTGCTTGTCTGTTCTGATACACCCGCAGCAAAAGCCCGGAAATCCTCCGCAGCGGCATCCTTATTCTGCAGTTGCTCCAGCTGGCGGTCCAGCCAGCCGAACACCGCTTCCTCGCTGCCGGACTGCAGCAGGGTATGCAGCTCTTCCCCGTGTGTGACCTTCAGATGAAAGGCCTTGGCCGACGAGGCCCGCGGCTCTACAATAATCTGTGTCTCCCCGTTCAGTCTGCGTTCCTTCAGCAACCCGGACAAGTTATGGTAAGCATCCGTAAACGGTGTTTCCCCTGAATATACCGGGCTGACTGCTATCGTGAGGTAGAGGGAAGGCTCATCTGCCAGCAGCTCCTGCAGCGTGCCCAGCACTTGAAGAATGCCGCTCTGCGGGCCGGGATCGAAGAGCAGCAGCAAGAGCAGATCCTGCTCCGGCTGCAAGGCGACGTTCTCGGATTCCTCCCCGGTGAATAGCCGCTGAATCAACTGCCATAGGGCCAGCGTGTGCTCCTCAGGCTCCTCCGGCAGGCGGGTGAAGCTGAGCTTGAACAGGATGGAGGCATACGGGCGCTCGGAATGCAGGGCATCCTCCAGCTCACCAAGGCTTGCGTTCAACGGAATAT
This sequence comes from Paenibacillus sp. FSL H7-0350, assembly GCF_038593195.1. Classification (NCBI taxonomy): domain Bacteria; kingdom Bacillati; phylum Bacillota; class Bacilli; order Caryophanales; family Paenibacillaceae; genus Paenibacillus; species Paenibacillus sp. FSL H7-0350. The sequence goes on from NZ_CP151972.1 coordinate 822,727, forward strand.
TCTTAACCTTATGGGTATAGGCATACTGGCGGACCAGCGAGTTCTTATTCGCAAGATCGTTCTGAATGAACCGGTTGTTCTCCATAATCGAGCTTAGGCGGTCGCCGATAATGGCGAACTCCTTAACGCTGCTCACCTTGCCGGGAGCGCCGCCCGATTTGCGGTCGAACGCGGCGATCAGGCGCTGGAGCGGCTGGTTCAGCCGGTAGCTGAACAGGAGGGAGAAGAGAAGACTGACCAGCACCGCAGCAGTGAGCAGAACGGCGAGCAGCACCCGCATGCCGCGCAGCCCGCTCGCAATGGCTTCAACCTCGGTGACCCGGACGTAAGTGAAGCCGGTCTGCGCCCCTTTTTGATAGAAATAATAGTTGTCCCCGATCCGCTCATGTGAGCTTGCAGTAACGGCATACTCCAGAGCCGGCAGCTCCGTCTCTGCGGTGGAGAAGAGCAGACGGTCCTGCGCATCCATTATATAGAAGGGATTCTTCCCGGAATCCCCGTACGCCTGCTCCAGCCGCTGCGGATTCAGCATCACAATGCCGTAGACCTCTTCGTAAGGAATAGCCTTGATCATGACCGGCATCAGCCGCCCGAGCGGACGCGTGGAATTCATCGTAGTCTCTGTGAAGGAGGCGGCAGGGAGGACCTTCAGATATTGGTTGTCCATAGTCTCTGCGCTCCAGAAGTTCGCCGGATACTCCCCGCTGTAATAGTATTTGCCGAACATGTCGGCCGAGGTACTCAGCCCCTCTTTCTCAAGAACATAGTCCTCCGCCTTGAAGTACAGAATGAAATTCTCAATATGCAGAAAAGGATTTCCGTACAGCGTCATCAGATCCGACTTGACCTCGCTGAGAATATCATACCGCCGGTTCTCCTTCAGATGGCTGAGAATACCCAGGTTGGCCGTCCACGTATCGGACTGGGTCAGCGCCAGAATCATATTCTGGGTCAGCCGGAAGTGATTCTCGTACCCCTCCACCGTCTGCTTCAGGCTCTGCTCGTTCTGCCGGACCACCTCCTGATAGACCTTACCGCTAAGATACAGATGAGAGAACAGATTGAATGAAGCCAGCAGCAGGATAACGCTTAGGAAGCTGAACATGAGCTTAACGAACAGGCCGCTAAGGGCAAATTGGCTGGTAAGCGGTCTCTTCATATGTATTCCCCCTTCAGTTGCAGCCGCTTGGTTATCGTTTTATCCTATCATAGCGGCCCAAAGCTGACACGCACAATATGCACTTTTACCGATTTATACACCTTAACCGGGAAATATGCAGATCGGAAGAAAAGTTATATAACATGCTGATAGCGCTTTCCAAAGCAATCCCGCTATAATTCGGAGACAAACCCCGGAACCAGAGGGGAAGTAAGCTAACATTAAGTGAGCTGCATCATTAAGAACAAGAGGGGAATGCCTATGGCTCAAACGAGTGTAGTACCTGACAATTTGCGAAAGGAATTGAAAGATCCTTACCGGCGTCAAGGGCGTCTGCTGCGGACCTGGAACCATAACAAAACGCTATGGCTGCTGTTCCTGCCGTGCCTGCTCTACTATCTGATTTTCCGGTATGCACCGATGTTCGGCCTCGTCATTACGTTTAAGGATTATAATCTGTTTAAAGGAATCTGGGCCAGCGACTGGGTGGGGTTCAAGTATTACCGGATGTTTTTTGAGAATCCTGACTTTTGGCCGCTGATGAAGAACACTCTGCTCCTGGGCCTGTACAAGCTGGTGTTCGGTTTCCCGGCTCCAGTGATCCTGGCGATTCTGCTGAATGAAGTCCGTAAGGCCGCGTTCAAAAAATTCGTGCAGACCGTCAGCTACCTGCCGCACTTCATCTCCAACGTTATTGTGGCGAGCATGGTTATTATGTTCCTGTCACCGACGGGCGGACTGATTAACAATCTGCTCGGCACCTTCGGAATCGGACCCATTAACTTCATGAATGAGCCGGGAATGTTCCGGGGGATCTATGTTCTGTCAGAGATCTGGCAGCATATCGGCTGGGAGACCATCATCTATCTGGCGGCATTGACGGCAATCGATCCGCAGCTCTATGAAGCAGCCGACATGGACGGGGCCAGCCGGATGCGCAAAATATGGCATGTCACACTGCCCGGCATCTCACCGGCGATTGTCATCACGCTGATTCTGAATATCGGCAAGGTGCTGGAGATTGGCTTCGAGAAGGTGTTCCTCATGCAGAACCCGGCGATCTACGATACGGCCGACATCATCAGCACGTATGTGTACCGGGTCGGGATGGAGCAGGGGAACTTCAGCTACGGTGCCTCCATTGACCTGTTCATGGGCATCATCAGCCTGATCTTCATCTATAGCGCCAATTACATCAGCCGCCGTGTCAGTGAGACAAGTCTATGGTAGAGGAGGGGTGTGGTGATGAGATCACCGAGAATTTCCTGTTTTAATGTGATCAGCACGTTCTTTCTGCTGATGGTTGTGATAATTACGCTCTACCCGTTCCTGCACATGCTTGCGGTGTCTCTGAGCAGCGATGTCAATGTCATCAAGAACACGGTTTCGTTCTGGCCCAAGGGCTTCAATGTGAAGATGTACGAGCTGGTGCTGGGAGACCCGAAGATCTGGACGGCCTACAAAAACACGCTGATCTACACCGTGCTCGGCACTCTGATCTCGCTGGTGGTTACGTCTACCGGAGCCTATGCGCTCTCCCGCCGCGATATGGCGCTGCGCAGGACCTTCACCATGCTGATCGTCGTCACGATGTTCTTCAGCGGCGGGATGATCCCGACCTTCCTTGTGGTCCGCTCCCTGGATATGGTGGATACCGTGTGGGGCATGGTCCTGCCGGGCGCGGTCAGCACCTGGAATCTGATTCTGATGCGGACCTTCTTCTCCGGCATTCCCAAGGAGCTGGAGGAATCCGGGCGAATGGACGGATTGAATGATATCGGGATATTCATGCGCATTATCATTCCGCTGTCGAAGGCTTCGTTCGCCACCATTGCCCTGTTTTATGCCGTGGGAATGTGGAATAACTTCATCTATCCGCTGCTGTATCTGCGCACCCCGGATCTGTTCCCGCTCCAGGTGCTGCTCCGCAATCTGGTGCTGGCGGGAAGCGCAAGCTCCGGGGATGTGACCGGAATCGGGGGAGACAACCAGGTGGTTGAAGAGTCGCTTAAATATGCAACGATTATGGTCTCTACGCTGCCGATCCTCACGGTATATCCGTTTGTTCAGAAGTATTTTGTCAAAGGCGCCATGATCGGTGCAGTCAAGGGCTGATCCGGCCCTGAACCATAACCACTACTAAAGGGAGAGATGATGAATGAGCACATGGAAGTCTGTACTGCTGCCCCTCGCGGCAGCGGCAATATTGGTGAGCGGCTGCAGCGGGGGCAATAACAATAATGCCTCACCTGCTGCCACGGCTGCACCGGGCGGAGAAGCTGGAGCCGCCACTGCGGGAACGAAGCAGGCACATACCTTCACCGCACTGCTGGACAACAACCCAACCTTTCCGTATTCCAAGGACTGGCCGGTGTGGGGCTGGATCAAGGACCAGACCGGCGCCACCCTGGAGGTGCAGACGCCTTCCGGGAAGCTGGCTGAAGCGCTGAACCTGGCGGTGGCCTCCAATGCGCTGCCGGATCTGATGTACATGCCCAACCGCAAGGAATCGAACAAGTTCGGCCAGCAGGGGGCACTCGTAGACCTGATGGAGTACATGGACAAGCTGCCGAATCTGACCGCCTGGATGAAGCAGTACCCGGATGAGGCGAAGGCGGCACTCTCCGCCGACGGCAAAATGTATATGTTCCCTAACCAGGGCTTCGGGGAGACGAACCGGATGATCTGGATGTACCGCCAGGATGTTTTTGACAAGGAAGGGATTAAGGCTCCTGCTACTTATGATGAGCTGCATACGGCCCTTAAGGCGCTGAAGGCCAAATACCCGGACAGTTACCCGCTGTCGGTCCGTTACGGCCAGATCCCGGATGAGATGAATGCGAATATGACGGTCAACTATGGGACAGGCGAAGGGGCTTACTACGATTTCGATGCAAAAGAATGGCGCTATGGGCCGACTGAGGACAGCTACAAGGAAATGGTCGGCATGTGGAAGCAGTTCTATGACGAAGGGCTGATTCCGCCGGACTTCCTGTCCTTGCAGACCAAGCAGTGGCAGGATATGGTCTCTACCGGCAAATCTTTTGTAACCGTGGATTACATCAGCCGGGTGGATTTCTTCAATAATGCGATGCGCAAGGAGAATCCGGAATTCAATATGCAGTTCATGGCTCCTCCCGCAGGGCTTGAAGGCGGCAAGCAGCTGAACCCTTACTTCCATTACATGGAGGGCGGCCTGACGGTAGCTTCAACCTCCAAGAATATCGAAGATATCATGAGTTATATGGACTTTTTCTATTCGGAAGAAGGCCGGATGCTCAGCAGCTGGGGTGTGGAAGGCGAGACGTATGTGAAGGAAGGCGAGACGATCAAGTTCAAGCCGGAATTCACCGATGTGATTGAAATGCGGAAGCAGACGGGACTTCAGACCAGCGGAACGTATACGTGGATTGACTTCAATGCCCATCTGTCCCTGTTCTCGGCTGACCTGAAGCATGCTTATGAAGAGGCTGTCAAGTATGATCCGGCCAACATGCAGCCGCGTCCGGCTTTCACCGAGAAGGAGAATGAAGTCATCTCGATCACCGGACAGGCGATCAAGAAGCACCGCGATGAGAGCTTCGCCAAGTTCGTGACCGGCTCCCGCAAGCTGGAGGACTGGGATAAATATGTTGAGGAGATCAATAATCTGGGCGTCGACAAACTGCTCTCGACTTACAAGGAGGCGTATGACCGCGTTCAGAATATTCAATTAAGCAGCAAGTAATTGCAGGGCAGAACCGCTGAAGCACAGGCAAGGCATTCAGGGTATTCGCTTGACCATTATAAGGAGGCGCCGCTTATGAAGCAATGGCTGCACGGCTCTGGTAAACGGTTTGGATGGATTCTACCCTTGGTAGGTCTGATTGTTGTACTCTCAGCAGTGGCGGTCCCGGGCACAGCCCGGGCCGCAGGCACCATTACACTGGATGAACCGCCTGGGGGATATGTATCCTCCGGCGGGCCGGTGGAGGTCAGCGGCACTTATACCGGACTGTATGATGTCCGGTTGTATGTGAACGGGACGGTCCAGTTCGAGGCGCTGCTGGATGACCCGGACGGGGATGACAGCGGCAGCTGGTCTTATACGCTCGACACCTCCCGGAATAACGGTCCGGTGGAGCTGGTGGCCCGCGGGCTGGATACCACCACCCGCTATGGGGTGTGGAGTCCGTCCGTCACCCTTGAGGTGAACAACCCCGCAGGCGTTGCGCCTGCGGTGACGATTACCGGCCCGGACGAAGGGATTGCTGTGACTGGACAGGTGGCGGTCACCGTTCAGGCAGAATCGGCTACGCCGGTCTCGGACGTGCAGGTCCGGGTGAACCGGGGACCGTGGCAGCAAGCCGCCTATAACGGCACGGAATATGTATATTCATGGAGTACGGCAGGCATCGTTGACCGCACGATCAGCCTGGAGGCCCGGGCCGCGAATGCGCCCGGACGCTACGGCTACAGTGCGACCGTCTATGCGCAGGTCGGTGCCGGTACCCATGAGCCTGCGGTTCCTCTGCCGGATCAGGACCGGGCCATGTGGATTTGGGAGCCGGAGAGCTATAAGCTGCTGCTGAATCCGGGCTCGCGTGAGGTGCTGGAGTCCTTCGTAACGGACACCGCGACCTTTGGATCAGAGCCGGTCACGACCCTGTATCTGGCTGTGGGCAATTATGCCGGATACCGGGCGCTGGAGGAGCAGGAGGACGAGCTGCGCTCCTTCATGCGCTGGGCGCATGAGCGGAACTTAAGTGTTCATGCCCTTGTGGCGGGCGGAACCTCCCCGGCTTATATGGGCGCTTATGAGCGCTACCACCATCATGCCGTGCGGGAGATTGAGCAGATTATCAACTACAATCTAGCGGCGGAGGAGGATGAGAAGTTTGACGGGATCAACGTGGACATCGAGCCGTATATTTCCCCGGACTTCAAAGCTCCAAGCAAGTTCCTGCAGAACGAATACCTGGATGGTCTGCGCAAAATGATTGACCGTCGGGATACAGCCGGTATCCGGCTGCCCTTCGGCCCGGCTGTACCCAAATGGTACGATTCTTCCGAGCAGGGAGCGAATATCCAGTGGAACGGCACAACGAAATGGCTGTCTGAGCATATCCAGGACATCTCCGATTATATCTCGATCATGGATTACCGCGATTCCGCAGACGGAACCGCAGGCATCATTGCCGGGGCTGCCGGTGAGCTGGCCTATGCCGAGGCCATCGGCAAGCCGAATTCTGTAGTCATCGGAGTGGAGACGCTGGATATCGCAAACAGCGGCGACCCGGAGACGATTACCTTCCAGGAGGAAGGCCGCACCCATATGGAAGCCGAGCTGGATAAGGTCAATGCAGCTTCCGGGCTAAGCAGCTCCTTCGGCGGAATTGCTGTCCATCACTATGATTCCTACCGGGCATTGCCTTCGTATTGGGGACCGGGCGGCGTATTCTGGACAGCGCCGGAAGACCATGAAGCCCCATCTGCACCTGCGGGTACTCCAACCGCTGTTGCCAGTGAGTATCAGAGCATCCGGCTGAATTACGGAATGGCGACTGACAACTTAGAGGTAGATCGCTACATCATCTACCGCAGCACGGTCTCCGGCTTCACGCCAACCTCTGCGGATATCGCCGGACTTGCCCGGGGCCTGAATTATCAGGACAAGGGACTGCTCCCGGACACCACCTACTATTACCGGGTGGCTGCCCGCGATCTGGCGGGCAATATCGGCCCGTTATCTGGTGAAGTGTCTGCTGTCACCGGCAGTACGGCGCTTAAGCCGATGATTGTGACGGATATGCAGCTCTCCTACACTGGAGCCGCTGCGGAAGCTTCGATGAAGGTGCGTGACTATGCGACAGGGGAAGTGCTTACAGGAGCTGCAATAGAAGGCCGCTTCACGTATTCGGCGGGCCGTTATGCAGCGGCAGTTACGGGCGCGGATGGACGGGCAGCCTTCACCTCGGAGGCGATTCCGACCGGCCGTCAAGCCGGGCTCGAGCCGAGAAGAGTTCAGGCTCCCGGTTATTACTACGCCAGCGCCCATGACCTGCCTCACACCACGGCGCTGCTGCCGCATGGCGGGCTTAGCGGATTAACGTTATCTGTAGGAGAGTGGGACAAGCCTTTCGCGGCGGGTGACAAGGCCTATACCGTAACAGTCAAAAGCAATGTATCTTCGTTACAGGTCACCCCGGTTACCGCCAAGGCAACGGATGCAGTACGGATTAACGGGATGACCGTGGCATCGGGAACGGCTGCGTCCGTTACGATCGGGTCAGAGCCTGTTGATGTGCCGGTCTTAGTCTATCACGAGGATGGAACCGTGGATCTGTATCTGCTGCGTATCGAGAAAAGTGCTCTGGCAGATCCGGTGGTTCCGGTGACCATGGATGCTTATGTCCATGAGCATCAGCCCTCCGTTAATTTCGGGCAGGAGCCTGTGCTGGAGATTGCCGATCTGCCGAATGGACAGGGCGGAGGGGACCGCATCGCCTTCATGAAGGCTGAGCTGAATCTCTCCGGGACGGCGGTGCAGACCGTAACTATGAACGTGTATGTCACTGCTGCCCCGGCTTCTCCGGTTACCCTTGCACTGAAAGGGTACACCGGAGCGCAGTGGACCGAGAACGGCATTACGTGGAATAAACGTCCCGTCAGCGGCGGAACTAACCTCGGAACGGTCCGGGTCACCGGGGCTGGGTGGTACAGTGCGGATGTAACTTCTTATGTGCTTACGGCAACGGCAGCGGGGCTTACACCAACCTTCCAGTGGAGTGATCCTAATACATCGGGAATCGTTGTAACGCTGGCCAGTTCAGAGAATTCGGATAACAAGCCTTATTTGTTGGTTAATAGCGGAATGTAACAGAAAGGGGGCGGTCTTCCCGCCCCCATAAGGAGGAGGGCTCATCATGGAAGAGAGGTTCATTCCGGCAGAGGAGCATTTAGTAGAGCGTATTCGTGTTCTCGTCTATAACGAGCGCAGCCAGATGGGAGCAGCGGCCGCAGGAGCGGTCGGGCATAGCATCAGAGACTTGCAGAAGCAGTCCACGACTCCGGTCCGTATCGTATTTGCAGCGGCTCCGTCACAGAATGAGTTGTATGAAGGGCTGGTGAAGGAACAGGGGATTGACTGGTCCCGGGTACACGCTTTTCATATGGATGAATATATCGGCCTGCCGGAAGATGCGCCACAGCGGTTCGGCAACTACCTGCAGGAACGGTTGTTCAGCAGAGTCAATCCCGGACGGATCGAGCTGCTAGGCCGGACGGGCAATATTGAAGAGGAGTGCCGGACATACGCGGCGCTGCTGAATGAAGCTCCTATTGATATCGTCTGTCTCGGCATCGGGGAGAACGGGCATATTGCGTTCAATGATCCGCCTGTAGCCGATTTCGCCGATCGGCTGCTTGTTAAAGCGGTCGAATTAGACGAAGCCTGCCGGTCACAGCAGGTAAATGACGGCTGCTTCGCCAGCCTGGACGATGTACCTACCCATGCGCTGACGCTAACCGTGCCTGCCCTGATGGCAGGCCGCCATCTGTTCGCCATTGTTCCCGGCTTGGCTAAGCGGGCCGCGCTTCAGGCTGCGCTTCATGGTCCGATAAGTACCGCGTGTCCGGCGAGCGTACTGCGGACACATCCCGCCATTACGCTGTTCACGGACCGGGATGCCTTCAGCTCATGAACGGTGTGATCTCGGGAAGACATTACAGAACCGGACTGCCGATTGAGGTCCACGTTAACGGTGGAGTCATTGAAGCGGTTCATACGCTGGCCGAGAACCCGCATATGGCAGATTGGCCCTGGCTTGCGCCGGGGCTGGTCGATTTGCAGGTGAACGGCGGCTGGGGCCTGGACTTCAATACGCTGCCGCTTGTACCAGAGACTGTAGCCGGACTCTCACGCCGCCTGCTGGCCCGGGGAGTCACCTCGTATTGCCCGACCCTGATAACCAATGGGCCGGACCAGCTTACCCAGGCGGCGTCCGCGATTGCTGAAGCCGTGCAGATACAGCCGGATATCGCCGGGCAGATCGCAGGCATCCATCTGGAGGGGCCTTTCTTGTCGCCGGAGGATGGTCCGCGCGGGGCGCATCCCCTGGAGCATATCTGCCCGCCTGACTGGGAGTCACTCTGCCGTTGGCAGGAAGCGGCGGAGGGACTGATCCGGATCATTACTGTGTCGCCCGAATGGCCGGGAGCCGCAGCCTTCATCTCCCGGTGTAGCGCCTCCGGCATCCGGGTCTCCATCGGACACACGGCCGCCTCGCCGGATCAGATCCGGCAAGCAGTGGCCGCAGGCGCGGTGATGTCTACTCATCTGGGCAACGGCACACACCTTACACTCCCGCGCCATCCTCACTATCTGTGGGAGCAGCTGGCTGCCGATGAGCTGTATGGCTGCATGATTGCCGACGGCTGCCATCTGCCGGATGCCCTGCTGAAGGTGATTCTGCGGGTCAAGCAGAGCCGGGCGATTCTCGTCAGCGATGCCGTCTCGCTGAGCGGCATGGCACCGGGGGCCTACCGGCTGCATATCGGCGGCGACGTAGTGCTGACGCCGGAAGGGCGGCTGCATCTGGCCGGCCATCCACGGCTGCTGGCCGGATCGGCGATGATGCTGGCGGACCAGGTAGCCTACCTGGCCCGGGCCGGGCTGGTGCCGCTTGCGGACGCCATCGATTGCGCCTCGGTTCACCCGGCCGAACTGCTGGAACTTCCGCAGGCTGCCGGACTTACCGCAGGTAGGCCAGCGGATCTGATCGGCTTCCGCAAGAACGGCGGCGGAGACCTGGAGATCCAGGCGGTATGGAAGAACGGCCGGCTTGCAGCGGCCGGTAAGGGTTAAGCGGCGCATGGGCTAAATGTAATCGAAAAACCGATTACAGTCGGACTCTGAGCGGCGCGTAGGCCCATTGTAATCGAAAAGCCGATTACAGTCGGACCGGGGGCGACGCGTGAGCCCAATGTAATCGGAAAACCGATTACAGTCGGACCGGGGGCGACGCATACGCCAAATGTAATCGAAAAACCGATTACAATCGGACCGGGGGCGACGCATACGCCAAATGTAATCGAAAAATCGATTACAGTCGGACCGGGGTGGCGCGGTAGCTTCGCCTTATTGATCCGATCCATAAGATTAACCATACGAGGTACTAGGAGGAGAGAGCGATGCTTAGCTTAATACCCGAGCCGAAGCAGATAAGGATGACAGACAAGAAGCCGTGGCGGGCAGGCGGGGAAGTCCTTCTGCGGCTGGCTATGGAAGTGGAAGACCCCCGGCTGGTGCTTCATTGCCGGCGGGCTTTTCCCGGCCGGGAAGTCACCTCCGCCGCTCCGGAAGCAGGTGAGGGATACTCGCTGCTGATTGAGGGGTTTGCGGAAAGCAAGGAAACTGAAAGCACTGGGATCACTGGGAGCACTTCAACGCACACTGAACCCGGAGCTTCCAGGCAGGATGCCGCCTGGGCCGCGCCTGGAGAAGCTGGTCTGAATAACGGCGGGGCTTCGGCTTCTAATCTTGCTGAGGCGGAGCTGTCCGCGCTGAAGGGCCGGAGGGACGGCTACATTCTAGAGGTTAGTGCAAACGGAGCCATTATCCGCGCATTGGACGCCTCTGGGCTCTATTACGGCCTGCAGACACTCCTCCAATTGCAGAGCCTGCATGGTGATAGCGATATTCCGGCGGTGTCTATTACAGATTGGCCGGATACGGAGCTGCGAGTGATGAATTTCGATCTGCGCCAGACCTTCTCGAAGCCGGGGCGGCTGACCCTATATCTGGCTGAGTTCTCCCGCTACAAGACGAACGCGGTGCTCATAGAATACGAGGACAAGTTCCCGTTCAGCACGCACCGGGAATTCGCTCATCCGCAGCACTCGCTTAGCCGGGAACAGCTGGAGGCGCTCAAGGCTGCGGCCCATGAGCATTATATCGAGATTATCCCGCTACAGCAGAGCTTCGGCCACCTCGAGTATGTGCTGCGCCATGATGCCTGGAAGCATCTGCGGGAGACCGAGGAGTCTACCGGCGAGATCTGCCCGTCCCATCCGCAGACTTATGAACTAATCACCGGCCTGCTGGCGGAGATGATGGATGCCCATCCCGGATCGCGTTATATCCATCTCGGCTGTGACGAGGTCTACAGCCTGTGTGAATGTGAAGCGTGCCGGGAAGCCTTCGGCGGCGTGCGGGAACGGGCTTTTATCTCCTTCCTGAACCGCCTAATCGAATTCACGGCCAGCCGGGGACGGCAGGCGATCTTTTGGCATGACATGCTGGATAAGTGTCCGCCTGAAGAGCTGGCGAAGCTTGATCCGCGCAGTGCAGCGATGATCTGGATCTATAACGGCCGCAACATACAAGCGGAAGTCACTTCCCTGACCAATAAGTTCAGGGCGCTGGGCATTGAGGTGATGGGTGCTCCTGCGGTCCGCAGCTTCGACTGGGCGGAGCATCAGAACTACCCGGTGATTGATAACCGGACCGACAATCTCCTTCAGTGGGCAGAGACCGCAGAGCAATTGGATATCCGCTGTATGGTGGCAACGAACTGGACGGGTCCCTTCAGCCTTGGCGTTCCTTATGGCGTGTTCGAGACCACCTGGTACCCGATGCTCCTTCATGCCGATCTCACCTGGAACCGGCATGCGGATGCCGATACGTTCATCGACCGCTTCCTGGAGCTGTTCCATGGAATAACTCCAGATACAGGCCATGCACAGCTTGGCAATTACCTGTTGGAGGATTACTACGATATCATCTGGAAGCTGATTGATAATGTCCAGAAGAATAAGGATTACGCCGAACTAATCGCAATCATGCACGATTTCGAGGTAGCGACCGACCGCTCCAGGGCAATCCACAAGTATGCCTACCGCTGGGAGCTGTACCCGGGCGACAGCGCGGAATGGCGCTCCCTGCTGAACAATTACACACGTAACCATAACGGACGCGAAGCGGTCCGGCCCCGGATGCTGGAGGCTCTTTTGCAATACCAGCCACGGGATATGGCCGAGCACTTCGTGAAATCACGCTTTTATCTGCATGATTATCTGGAGCAGACGCTCTATCAAGAGCTGGGACTTGTCCACAGCGAGGGTTAGCAAACAAACCGACAGGAGGATGGAGCAGTTATGCAGCTGAATGAAGTAAATTCACTACAAGATCCGGCAGCCATGAGTCTGGAGGACAAAATATCCCTGATGTGTGTGGTCGGAACCCCCTCCACAGCGGCGGAGCCAGAGTACCGTGAACGGATGTCCCAGAACCGGTTCGGCGGGATTGGCCTGTTCCCCCATAACGTTAAGGATGAGCAGCAGACGCTGAAGCTGATGGCGGAGGTTCAGGCCATTGCCGGAGACTCCGGCATTCCGCAGCCTTATTATGTATCGATCGATGAGGAGGGAGGCACGCTCTCCAAGTTCAAGACCTTTTATCCTTACATCCCCGGCAACCGTGCCGCCGGATTAAGCCTGGATACTGAGAGCGCTTATCTCCAGGGTAAAATCATTGGCAGCCAGCTCCACGCACTCGGCATTCCGATGAACTGGGCACCGGTGCTGGATGTGAATACGAATATAGATAATCCGGTCGTAGGCGTGCGCTCCTTCGGCGAAGACCCTGAAACGGTAGCCGCCTTCGGTAAGGCATATATCCGTGGAATGCATGAGGCGGGGGTAGCCGTGACGGCCAAGCATTTCCCCGGTCATGGACAAGTTAGCGGGGATTCCCACGTTGTCCTGCCAGAATGCGAACTCACAATAGAGGAATTAATGAACGGGCCGCTGCTGCCATTCATCGGTGCCATCGAAGCAGGGGCCGATTCGATCATGATGGGCCATCTTGTCTTTCCGGCTATTCCCGAGTCGCAGGGGCTGCCTGCTTCGCTCAGCCCGTTCTTCGCCGGAGAGCTGCTGCGGGGGCGTCTGGGCTTCGCGGGTGTCATCTGCACCGATGACATCGAGATGGGAGCGATCAAGAAGAACTTCAATCCAGATGAGGTGGGAGTGCTGGCGGTGCTGGCCGGCAATGACATGATTCTGATGTGTCATACCCCGGAATTCCAGGAGCGTGTCATGGCCGCCATCCGCAAGGCTGTTCTGGACGGCGTCATCGAAGAGTCCAGAATTGACGAATCGGTCAACCGTATCCTCCAGCTCTATACCAAATTCCAGCAGTATCAAGCGGCGGCCCGTCCCATCCCGCGTGAGAGCTGGAATGAGGCGGCCCTGCAATATGCACGCCGCACGGTCAAGATCAGCCGCGATCCGCAGCAATTGCTGCCGCTGACTGCCACGCATCAATATATGCTAATATTGCCGCGCCAGGAGCAGCTCACCATCGCCGATAACTCCGGCGGTAGTGACATCGGCTTGGCTGCGTTACTGGAAGCCCGGGGCTTATCCGTGCAGGTTGCGTATTGCAGCATGAAGCCTGAAGCTGCGGAGATTGCAGACTTATCTGCCAAGGCCGCCGGAAATTTCGTGATTCAAGGAACGCTGAATGCCCATCTGTTCCAGGGACAGCTCGAACTTGCCGCACAGCTTGCCGCTGCAGGACCGCTGCTGAACCTGGTGCTGCGTAACCCGTATGACGATGCTCACCTGCCGCATAACGCCGGAAGCATTCTGCTATGCTCCACCTCCGATTATTCGCTTCAGGCTCTAGCGGAAGTGCTTATTCAGAGGCCTGAAACAGCTGGTTAATGAAGAACGTCTCCGTAAAGTGAACAGCCAGCTCGTACCGCTGAAGTGTGAAGTGAGCGTAGAAGCGACAGTTCCCGTAACCGCGAAGCCAGAGGAGGTTGCCCAGGAAACGCGGTTTCTGCAGGGAAGAAGCCACAATTGTTAATTACGCCACTTTAAAAGGTATAGGGCAAAAATTGAGTTTTGGGGAAACCGTTGATCTGAAAAGATTCAACGGTTTTTTTTGAACCACAACCGATTGACAAACGAGTGTATTAACCACATAATACATCTTGTAGTGTATGCACCACTTAGTACACACACATGTGAAGATAAGATAAGAGGGTGTCGCTTGTGAGCAAAGTCAACGAATGGGCCGCAATCCCCTTCAATAGTCGTGATCCTGTATATCTTCAAGTCGTTCGCCTGTTTAAGGAGAAGATCGTAACCGGCGTTCTCCAGTCTGGCCAGACCATACCGTCTAGGCGAGAGCTGGCTGCCCTGCTAAAGATTAATCCAAATACTGCGCAGAGAGCTTACAAAGAAATGGAGGATCAGCGGTTGATTGTAACGGAAGGCAACTCCCCAAGCCGCATCACTATGGAGCTTAAGGTGTTGAGACAGATTCGGTCGGAGCTGCTCAGTACAGCCGTTGAGGCGTTTGTCGCTTCCATCAGCAGTATTGACGTTCCGTTAGATGAGGTCCTGGATGTGGTTCAACGAAAATATGAGAAAGCTCAAGTAAAAAAAATAAAGCAGCCAATGGGAGAGCCCCTCGGCAGTGAGCAAGGAGGAAACAGCGATGATTGAACTTGAACATGTCAGCCAAAGATACGCTTATAAAAAGGTGCTAAAGGATGTCACGTTCACTGCTGAAATGGGACAGATCACTTGCCTGATCGGGCTTAACGGTGTAGGCAAATCTACTATACTCAAAGCGATTATGGGACTGACGCCGATTCATGGAGGGTCCATTCGGATTGAGGGTAAACCGCTTAACCGGAATACCTATGAGCGGGTCTCCTATATTCCTGATCATCTGTCTATTCCGGCTTCCATGAAGCTAGCTGACGCTCTCCGGTTCATGGAAGACTTTTATTGCAGCTGGAACAAGGATAGAGCGGACGAACTCATGCGCTTCTTTGACCTGGATTTCCAGGAGCGTATCCGCCGATTGTCGAAGGGAACAGCAGCCAAGTTCAATCTGGTGCTCGGCTTGGCTCAAGACTCTGATTATGTAATCATGGACGAGCCCTTCTCCGGAATTGATTTGATCAGCCGTGAGAGGATTGCGGAAGTGTTCTCCAGCGAAATGGTCGGCAGCCGCGGTGTTCTGCTGACCACTCACGAGGTTGGAGAGATCGAGCATCTCATCGACAAAGCGGTGCTGCTGCGTGACGGGACTGTTGCCCGCAGCTTTGAGTGCGAACAGCTCCGCATCGAGGAGAACAAATCCGTCGTAGACGTCATGAAAGAGGTGTACCTCGCATGATCAGATTTCTTAAGCTTGTCCATTTGGAAGTCCAGCGCTTCCAGTATGTGCTTTTCGGCTTAATGAGCTTGACGGCAGTCATTCAAATCATCGGACTTGTGCATGCTGCACAGATAAGAGTTAACCACTGGATAGAGGCAGCCCGCTTGGAGAATCAAACACCGCGCAACTTTTCATTTGCTGATATCATCGGGGATTCACAGTTCTTGTTCACCATCCCCATTTTGATCAGCATAACGGTATTGGGCCTGTACGTCTTTCTGATTTGGTACCGGGACTGGATCGGCCGTGATAAATTTGCCTACCGGGTGTTTACCCTGCCGACGGCAAGATGGAACATATATATAGCCAAAGCTACTGCTATCTTTCTGTTCGTTTTTGCCTTAGTTGCTTTTCAGGTGCTGCTCCTTCTGTTAGAACGCCAATTGTTCAACTGGATGGTTCCCTCTGAATATCGCATCTCGTCCTTGTTTGCCGAAGCCGTCGCTTCAAACCTGGTGTTTAATCAAATCTTACTACCACAGGATGGAATGCAATTTGTTGTCTATTATGGTATCGGCATTCTAGCTGTCTGCGTTATCTTTACGGCAATCTTGTTAGAACGAAGCTACCGCTGGACAGGTGTTGTTTATGCTATCTTATATGTTGCCGCCTGCGGGACTGTCATCGGGTTCGCAGTACATCTTAATGCGTACAGTTCTTTCTATCCGCGAGAGATCACAGCCATCCGTTTGGTGGTATACCTTGCTGCGCTAGGCATAACTCTTGCGCTGGGCTTCAGGCTAGTCTCCAAGAAGATCACTGTGTAAGGAGGGAATGACTTATGAAACGTTATGCGATCACGTGTGCGCTTATTTTGTTGATAGTAGTTTCGCTTGGCACCTATTATGCGTTTGGAGCTGAATTGCGCCTGCCGGAATATCGGCTGCAGACCATAGAAGGAGACCCGTCCATAGCAGCCAAGTTAACGTTGTCGGGTAGTTATATCGGTGGCAAAGGCTCGTATCCCATTGAGGTGTCAATATCAGGCAGCAAGAGAATCGAGCGAACGTTCAGCGATCAATGGATGAGAGACAAAGGGCCGCTCGAACATATTTATTCCGATCTAAACGCGCTGTATGAAGATCATTCGGGGTTCATGAGAAGGAAGTCGGATGTTTATGGCTTTTACTCAGATCAAGACGTACTCATTTTTGCTAATGCTAGTTATGCTACACCGAAAGATTCGCTTCATGAGGGGACTATTCGTTGGAGTATAGATTCACTGGATTTGACAACTGGTGAGCAAACCCGTTACACGGATCAACAGCCCAGCTCTGCATTCTACGCTAATGTGATAGATGTACAGAAAATCGGATCTGAAGTGCATGTCCTCACCGAAGTCAGCAGAGAAAACCGTAACAATGAGGTCATTGATAAGGTGTTTGACATCGGGAGGGGAGAGCCCGTTCGCAGTGTCGAACTGCCATTAGGCGCACCATCCGGTACCGGGCAGGAGCTGCGAATAAGAAGTATACCCGAAGCAAAGCCGACTGTAGCTAACTCCCGGGTGTTGTTTGTGGTGACAGAGCAGAGTGAGGGCCAGTCTGGCAAAGCAGTCTCAACAAACGAAGTCACAATATTTACTGAAAAAACATTTGAGTATCGCTACGCTTCTGAAGACCTTAAGGAGTTGCCGCCCGTAACGGGGACCCTAAGAAACGAACCGGTTACTTCGACAACCCGTGTCCTGGAGGGAGACATATTCACCACCTTGCATATCTCGGATAAAGCAGTAACCGTAGACCGCTATGACCTGTCCTCCAACCTCGCTCATTCCCAAGTGACTATTGAGGCAAGTCAAATAGCCAAAGGGAGGATCAGTCAAGCACAGGTGGCGAATGGCCAGGTTTATCTGCTGCTGCAGACTGGTGACTATTTTAAGAATAAGAACATGCCTATCGCGGCAGTTGCCGATGCTGCTGACGGCCATATTCTCTACAAGGGCACGCCAGCAATCGTTAAAGCGAACGGAAGACCAGCTGATCAACTGGATGAGGTATCGTTTTTGAACATGTATATCACAAGATGATCGTTCACTGGCTACTCAGCAGTATGAATCAACTTTATATTCGTATCCATCATTGGATTAAGACGCAGGCTTCTTTATAATTTCATTGTGCAATCAATGTCATTCCATTAAGGGGCTGCAGCAATGAGAGAACTGAAGGGCAAACAGGTCATTCTTCAAGATCATGATTTGAAACGCAGAGAAGAGGCCAACCGCCGCTATCTGATGAAACTGACGAATGACAATCTCCTTTTTAACTATAAGGTGGAAGCTGGAAGATATGACGGCAGGGATATCCCGGAAGATGCACATGGGGGCTGGGAGACGCCGGTCTGCCAGATCCGCGGACATTTCCTGGGACACTGGCTGTCTGCGGCAGCGATCCGGTATCATGAGACCGGGGATCTGGAAATCAAGGTGAAGGCCGACCTTATCCTGGACGAGCTGGCTGAATGCCAGAAGGACAACGGAGGACAATGGGCCGCGCCGATTCCCGAGAAATATCTGCACTGGGTGGCACAAGGCAAGGCAATCTGGGCACCGCAATATAATATTCATAAGTTATTTATGGGTCTTGTCGATATGCATCATTTCACCGGGAGCCAGAAGGCGCTTGACATCGCGGACCGATTCGCCGACTGGTTCGTCGATTGGAGCAGTACCTTCACCAGAGAGAAGTTCGATGACATTCTGGATATGGAGACAGGCGGCATGCTGGAGGCTTGGGCCGATCTGCTGGAGCTTACCGGGAACGATAAATACAATATTTTGCTGGAAAGGTATTACCGCAGCAGATTGTTCCGTCCGTTACTCGAAAATAAAGATCCGCTGACTAACATGCACGCCAACACAACCATACCCGAGGTACTTGGCTGCGCCAGAGCTTACGAGGTCACCGGCGAACAGCGCTGGATGGATATTGTCACGGCTTACTGGAAATGTGCTGTAACTGAACGCGGAATGCTGGCCACAGGCGGCAACACAGCGGGTGAAGTGTGGATGCCAAAGATGAAGATCAAGGCCCGTCTCGGAGATAAGAACCAGGAGCATTGTACGGTATATAATATGATCCGTCTGGCCGAATTCCTTTTCCGGCACACCTCGAATCCGGCCTACGCGCAGTATATTGAATATAATATGTACAACGGGATTATGGCACAGGCCTATTACCAGGAATATCATCTGACCGGCAATAAGCACAGCGACCCCGCAACTGGGCTGCTCACCTACTTCCTGCCGATGAAGGCCGGGCTGCGCAAGGATTGGAGTACGGAGACGGATAGTTTCTTCTGCTGTCACGGAACAATGGTCCAGGCCAATGCGGCACTGAACAGAGGCATTTATTATCAGGAGCAGAACGATATCTATGTCTGCCAGTATTTCCGTTCGGAGCTGACCACCGAGATCCACGGAGAGAGCGTGCGGATTCAGCAATCCCAGGACCATATGAGCGGAAGCATGCTGAACTCCTCGAACACGGCAGGACAGCAGGAATTGAATGAGATTACTGCACTTCATGAGAACATGCCGGATTACAGAAAATATGACTTCACCGTTCATACCGGCTCTGCCAGCGAGTTTGCCGTCCATCTGCGGATTCCAGACTGGATCATGTCAGAAGCTGTGATCTATGTGAACGGCGAGCTGCACGGGAAGTCTGCGGATCACTCCGCCTTCTATACAATACTGCGGAACTGGCAGGACAGCGACCGGATCAGCATCATTCTTCCCGTAGGCATCCGCTTCATTCCTCTGCCCGACGATGAGCAGACCGGCGCGTTCCGCTATGGCCCGGAAGTGCTGGCCGGTATTACGGAGAATGAGCGGATTCTATACACTCCGTTAGCCGATGCAGCCGGTGAGATTATCATGGAGAACGAGCGGGAGTGGGGAAGCTGGCGTTACTTCTTCAAGACCACCCGTCAGGACCCGGGCATCCAGCTCCGAAGAATCCGCGATATCGGGTACGAGCCTTATCAGGTATATTTTCCGGTGAGAAACGAGTAGAAGTTAGAGCGGCCACCTGCATTCTTGCAGGTGGTTATTTTATGCGCAATTATTTTTTTGAACGATCGGTCGTTAAAATATTGACAGTTCATTACACTAATCCTTATAATGACATTAATTCAATAGAAGGGAGCCTGAGGGTTATTAAGAAAAAAGAGATTACATCCAGTTATATCATTCAGGCAGCATTTGAGCTTTTTGCTGAGTATGGAATAGAGAAAACGAGTTTGGGCTTGATTTCCAAAAAAGTGGGGATCACCAAATCCTCTATTTACTATCATTTTGCTACGAAAGAAGAGCTGATCAGCCGGACCTTTGAGCATATTTTCCGGGACCATAATTTTTCAGTATACTTTGATACGGAATCCGCCAATAAAGATAATTTTGCAGAAATATTAATCAGCGGCGGTCTAAAGATGCTGCCAAGCGGTGAGGAAGAGTATCGCTCCACATTAAGGGTGCTCAGTGAGTTTGCGATGCTGGCTGAACGGGATGAGCAATTTAGAGCTCCATTTTTGAGCATCCAACAAGATTTTGTACACGGTTTTGTTCAACTTATGTCCAAGGGCGTTGATTTCGGGCTAATTGCTTCTTCAACCGTCGAGGTTAATGCAGCGATTCTTGCCCTGCTTATAGATAATTTGTCCAGATGCAAGATGATGAAGATGGATCTCGAATATCAGATGATTTGGGAAGAGGCTGTCCGACGAATGATTCTTCGTGAAGATAACCAGTAACTTACAGGGGGCAGATACAATTGAAACATATTATTATTACAGGAACATCCAGAGGAATCGGCGAATCCCTCGCTAATCAATTAATCAACCCGGCCCATCATTTGATATGCATATCCAGAACGGCTAACGAAGGACTCCTGGCGCGTGCGAAGGAACTGGATTGTCAAATGGACTATTTCCATTATGATTTAACGGATATCAGTGGTATCGAGCAGCTTGTTGAAAATGTTTTCAGCCGAATTAAGCTTCGTTCCAGCGATGAAACCATCTATCTGATCAATAATGCCGCCATGTTGACTCCTGTAAGCCCGATTGAGCGGTTAGAAACGGAGCAGATCGTAGAGAACCTCCACTTGAATCTGTTAGCACCGATGGTGATTACCTCCAACTTTTTACGGCTTACTAAGCATATGAATGCGGACAAAAGAATCCTGAATATATCCTCAGCTTCTGCAAAGTACATACTACCTTCACAAAGCGCTTACAGTACTGCCAAAGCTGGCTTAGACTCTTTTACCAAGTGTATAGACATCGAACAGAAGCTGGCTACGTATCCGGCAAAAGCAGCAGCAGTATATCCCGGCATGATCGATACAAGCTTGCAATCGGAAATACGGTCCGTTTCCACTGAGCTGTTCCCCTATGTTAATGAATTCATTCAGCTATCTGAGGAAGGGAAACTGCAATCACCGGAATATACTGCGTCTAAATTAATTGAAATTCTTGTAAGTGAGGATTTCGGAAAGACTGTACTTATTGAAACCATCGATTAATGCTGAGAGAGGTGATGAACATCAGTCCATCCCGAAAGTTAAGTAGCTTCAACCAGCTTGACGATTTCATGACATCCGGCGGGTATATGGAAATCCCGGAGAATCGCTTACGGACGCTTCAGGAGCTTATAATTGACTGTCAAGCCAGCTACAGAAGTGAGCACGGCCTCAGCCTGGAATTTGAGTTCCGGCAATGCAGTTTAAAACAGCTACAGGAGAATTTATAAGGATTAATGCGTTGTATTGATAAAAGGTAAAGAAAAACCACCGTTGAAGGGCTATCCCTTATCCGGTGGTTTTTTGCAGACTGCCATGGAAATTCAATTGCCATTTTTTTGCGCATCTGCACGCTGATTAGAGTATTTCCATTCATCTACTTCACGGGGATCAATGCCACACAAATGACTGATTAGAAGCGCCAATGTAACGTTTGGGAGGACCACACCGTATTCAATATTCTGGTAGTTGCGCAAGGTGCATTTCATGGTGTCATTAATCTGATGTACGATGGATTCTTGGGTATATCCTGCGGCTTTACGTGCATCCTTTATCCTCAAAATGCAATATCTCCCTCAACTTTTCGGTATGTTTTTATGATAGGGGAGGAGACCCGTTAATTTAACGTTTTATAATACACGAAATATATTGTGTAAACTTTTTTTAAGGATATAATAATAGATGTAAACGGGTTAAATAGTAAAATATCCCTTTATATTGACCGCCGTTTGATTCAACCTTAGTATCAGCTATACGTATGCTTTTAATCCTATTATATGGAAGGAGGTATGTTGGTTTGGGATCGGTAAATTCTATCCGGGAAGAACTGCTCACATATATGAACAGAAATCAAATGATACATTCCCATTTTGCAGAGTTATCGGGTCTCAATTCAGGTACGCTCAGCCGGATCTTAAAAGGTAAACATCCAATCTCCATGGCACAGCTTGCTGCGATTACTGCTGGAATGAAGCTGCCGGAGGACTATTTTTTTGAAGACTACATCGAGGAATGCTTTTCTTTTGTAGTCTCCATGCGGCGGATACGGCCCTTTATTTTTCGCTCAGCTGAATTAGATCGTCTGGATTGCCTTGAACAGGTTGTGAACCGTCTGCTGGAGGATTTGTCTTATGCCTCTTTACTGTTTGAATTCGCTGAACTTTTGAATAGGGACAATAAACACCAAGCTGCAAGGATCCTGTATCGGGGTGTGAGCGAAGCCGAGAAGTATCAGCATTCCGAACGGTTAGCGTTATGCCAGTACCGGATATTTCGGATTGAAATAGAAGAACAGCACGATCTGGAAGAGAAATTACGCGCAGCTGCACAATTTGAGTTGTATGTAAACCGCTTAGACGCAGCCGATCAGCTCGATGCAATGAAACAGCTTATGCATATTTATGGTCTGGTACACAAGTGGAAGAGAGTGGACGAACTCGCTAAGGAAATGCACCGGATTGCATCCGTTCAAAATGAACTGGAAAACCGCCGGTCAGACACCCTAGAAGAAGGGTTGAAGCGTCCTGAGCGTCCTTTCTACTATTATATCCTGTATGCATACTTAGCCAGAACTACAGCCAGCGAAGCGTGCGGCGATTACGAGCGGGCCTTATCTTTTGTACAGCTATATGCAAATCCCGAGCGCTGGGTACAGGAGAACGATGAACAATCCCGGCAGATCATTACACAATTTACAGAATGGGCCGTTGCGAACACCTATCTGTACCGGTTAATGTCCGGAGAATTGGATGTCATACATGAGTATGCAGACTATATAGCGCTTCAAGAGAATGAAATATTTGTGGCAGTGCGTTATATCGTTCAAGCGGCGAATGTATTTAAGCTTAATGTGGACAGCATCTTAGAGCGGTTCGCGCCATACATAACCTATGAATCCAACAAGACAGAGTTAGGCGATTACAAACAGGCCATTCTGCAAGAGAGCTATGCGCAATTCCTCATCGAGCTGGCAATCTATCTTTTCAATCACAACAAGAGTAAGGAGCAGGCATTGAACACTGTGCTGAAAGGCTTGGAAATATCCATTTCCATGAATAGCAGCCAAAATATGCTTGCTTGTATGACACTTTTTGAGGAATATAGGGATTTCGCAGATCAGGAACTGCAGGAAAGATTCAAAAATCTATCAAGTGAGGTGTATCAGCTCCATGCGAAAAAAGATCTTATTCTTCTTGACGCTCTGTAGTATTTCAATTGTTATTTCAACGACGTTAACCTTGGTGACTACGATGGGACATGGCTGGGGGACTTAATCATTTTCGTAAAAATATACAAGGGTGCTCCTGATATCTCGGGGGCGCCTTTTTTATATGTTCCGGGGTCCCCGCAAAGTATCTGATTGAACGTCAAGCTAAAGCCTCACTTCGTGGGGTTATCTGTGCAATCAAATAGATATCCTATTATCTGTCATAAAACCCTAAGATAGCATAAAGGGAGGATTCTATGGTGAGTAGAGACATGCTCGTGCAAGTCCGGATTGAACGCGCCCGGAACCGGCTTCACATCCTGGCAGAGAAACATCATGATCTTCAGCATCCTGCGGTCCTTAAGCAATCCATGGTATTGGATGAATTGATTAACCAGTATAATATGAAGGGAGAGCAGCAGAGATTAATAGAGAGCAGGAAATCACTTGAGAACTAGCATACTTTATATTGAAGATAATGAGCAAATCGGCACTTGGGTCAAAGAGGAGCTGGAGCAGCGCGGATATTCGGTACAGTGGCTGCTGTCCGGTGAAGGAGCCGAGGCTGAGGTCACGCAGGTTGATGTCGTTATTCTGGATATCATGTTACCGGGCTTAGATGGATTCACTATAGGCAAAAGGTTAAAAAAGGCGGCACCCGCCGTTCCTGTACTGCTGTTGACCGCCCGAACCTCCGTTGACGATAAGGTAGAGGGCTTACAATTCGCAGATGACTATGTCACGAAGCCCTTCCATACCGATGAATTAGTGGCTAGGCTTGAGGTATTAATCCGCCGGAGCGGCGGAGTCTCCCCGGACCGTATTACACTGGGCACTCATATTGAAGTCGATTTGAAGCTCCAGACCCTCTATGACAAGCGCACAGAAGAAGAGATTATATTGACAGGGAAGCAGCATCAGATCCTGATGTATTTCCTGCGCCATCCGAATCAGGTTCTGCCGAAGGAACAGCTCTATGAAGCCGTCTGGGAGGAAGCCTATATCCCTGGCGACAAGACCTTACTGGTACATCTCCACCGGCTTCGGCAGAAGCTGGAGCGTGACCCGGAGACCCCGGAGATTATTGAGACGCTGAAGGGAATCGGCTACCGGGTGAAGCTATGAAGCAGCCCCGCTCCTTGTTCCGGCATTTTCTGAAGCTGCACTTTCTGTTTATCCTTCTTCCGCCCCTCACGCTGATCGTCTTATCATCGTTCTTCGGAACATCCGGGCCAGAAGCAAGGTTCAATACGCTGAACCTGTTTTACATTACAATACTTATGTTCACTGGTATTATTGTGGCGTTCGTTGTTCTATCCTGGCTGTTCTTCTGGAAACTCCGCAAACGTCTGACCCGCTTACAGGAAGCTATGTCCGCTACTCCCGCTGCTGCGGATTCGCGGCCTGAGCCTGTCCTGATTCAAAAGGACCGCATGGATGAAATAGACCAGTTGGGCGGTTCCTTCAACCGGATGATCCGGCAGCTGGAAGACAGCCGCAGGCGCGAGCAGGAAGAGGCCGGGCTGCGGCAACGGCTCATTGCCAACATGTCCCATGACCTGCGGACGCCGCTGACCATTATGCGGGGACATGTCACCAGGTTGAACAAAGAGCCCATGAGTCCAGAAGGACAGAATTCCTTAGCCGAGATCAATCAGACCATTACCCGTACCGGCGAGCTGATGGATGAATTGCTCTCGTATACCCTGCTTACTTCAGGAAAATATCCCTTCGTGCCTGCACCCACAGACATGGGGCGCCTGGTAAGAGCCTCGGTTGCTGCGTGGTATCCGGTTTTTGAAGAACATGACATTCAGGTTGATGTTGATCTACCCGCAGAAGAGACCTTCCACTGGACAGCAGATCCCCAATGGATGACCCGGGTGCTGGATAATCTGTTTCAGAATATCATCCGCCATGCAGCGGACGGGAAATATGCTTTCATCGCCGTGGATGTACAGCAGGAACGGATTCTTGTCGCTGACAGAGGCTTAGGGATGGATCATTCCGCATACGGCGGCGGGGCGGGAATAGGGCTGTCGACCGTAGAATACATGCTGAATACAATGAACCTGAAGGCTGAATTCAACTCCAGCGGGCAGGGGACGAGGGTAGTCATTGGCAGAATGTAACCTGAAGTTAACCCGGAAGTAAACGGCCTGCCCACCGGGATGTAACCTTGCATCTGTATACTTAGCACCATAACGAAAGGATGTGTTATGGTTGCTTACCATCAATAACTTAGTCAAACGCCGCGGCAAGGAGGAAATTCTATCCGGGATCACCTTCGAAGCCAAACCTGGAAGAGTCACGGGATTCCTAGGGCCGAACGGGGCTGGCAAAAGCTCTACACTCCGTATCCTGCTCGGACTGGATCATGCCACTTCCGGCAGCGCCTTGATTCAGGGCAAGCCCTTCGCAGAATTACAGCATCCGCTGCGAACCGTAGGTGCTGCACTGGATGGATCTGGAGCCCATCCGATGCGGACAGGACGGGCACACCTGCGCTGGATTGCTTCCGCCGCCGGACTCCCCCGCTCCCGTGTCGAGGAGGTGCTGGACATCGTTGGTCTTACTAAGGCAGCCGGCACTAGAGTCAAGCGATATTCTCTCGGCATGGGGAGAAGACTGGGGATCGCCGCAGCGCTGCTTGCAGAACCGGAGATTCTGATTCTGGACGAACCCGTGAACGGACTCGACCCGGAAGGTATCCGCTGGATTCGGACATTTCTGCGGCAACGGGCTGAGGCCGGGAATACGGTGCTGCTCTCCAGTCATCTTATGGGCGAGCTGGCCGAGACGGTGGACGATGTGGTGATCATTAAGCAGGGGAGAATCGTTGCGGATGGCACAATCGAAGAGGTGACCGGCAGGTACTCCACGCTGGAGCAGGCTTTCTTCGCTCTGACCTCGGGACAAGCGGGTGAGCTGCGATGAGAGCCGTTCATGCGGAATTGTCCAAGCTGTTCTCGCTGCCGGGCATCTGGCTGGCCTGCCTAATAGGAGTCTTGGGTCCTGCGGCTTTTGCCGCTCTGGACTGTATCGCGCAGAAGGAGGATATTCTGGCTGGTATTACCACCCGGCTGCCGGAAGTTGGTTTTCTTGGCTTAGGCTTCGGGGTACAGGGCGTCATTCTTCTGGGGGTGCTGGCGGTCAGCAGTGAGTATGCGGCAGAGAGCAGCGAGGCCGGACACGGACAGCAGATCATAACAAGCTTAATGGCGGTATCCTCCAGGCTTCAAGTGCTCTTGGCAAAAGCCGCAGCGGTGAGCCTAATCACCCTCCTGCTGTGCATCATGGCTATAGCGGCTATTGTGCCGGTAACGCGTCTGATTCTCGGAGAATTCGCCCCGGCCATGGAGTGGACCAGACTGGCCGGAGCCATGGGTTACTGGATGTTCACTGCGCTGATCGCCTTCAGCTTCACGGTTCTGACGAAGAACGGCATGATCCCGCTCACAGTGCTTATGATCAATTCATCGCTGGTATCCTTCAGTGTCCTGCTCGCCAAAGTGACAAAGCTGGCCTATTACTTACCGGACAGGGCGGGCATCGATATGTTCATGTCTATGAGCGATGCCTTTCACACCCCGCTCGCAGGCGGGCTGGTGATGCTGGCCTGGGTAGCCGTTCTTCTCGCCATCGCAGCGATTGTCTTCCATAGAAGGGATGTTGGTGCATGAATATCCCGGCTGGCAGGAAGTTCACAAGAATACTTGGTGCAGAATGGGGGAAGTTAGTCACCCTGCCCGCGGTATGGCTCATTCTGGCAGGGACATTCGTTGCTCAGTGCGTGGTGACTGCGGCTTATACTTCTGTGGCTCTGCAGGAAGGAGGTGGAACGTATACGATGCTGAATGCAGGACTGGCCTCCATGCGGTATCTTCAAGCAGGCTTCATGATGCTTGGAATAACAGCCACAGCTTCAGAGTACAAAGGAGGACAGATAAGGATGACGCTCACTGCACTCCCCTGGCGCGGGCTGCAATTGTCCGTGAAGCATCTGGCATTGGCCATGATCGCGGTGCCTGCGGCGTTTCTTATGGCCGGATCTGGTGTACTGTATGCCTTAACGATGCTCAGAGACACTTCCGCAGGCATTGAGCCAGATCTAATGGCCGCGAGCTTGGCAGGGGCCACGGGCTATTTAACCTTAACCGCTCTGCTGGGTGCAGCGGCAGGCGCTATTTTGCGAAGAACTGCTCCCGCCCTGGTGATCCTGCTTGGTTATTATTTCATTATTAGTCCATTGGCCGGAGCGTATCTGCCTGACTATCTTCCAGATGTAGCTGGTTATCACATGTATGCGCCGCCTTCCACCGATCCCCACAATGTCCTTACACGAATGCAAGGGACAGGCATATCCATATTATGGACAATGCTCTTCATAACAGCAGCGGTTGTGTTACACCGTAAGCGGGATGCTTAGATTTAGAACTCATCTTTGGATGATGTCTACAATTTGCTTCAAGGCTTTCTTGGCTTCAGGAATAGGGAACACCGGGAACACATGATTCATCTTCGGATACTCGTAATAATGGATGTTAACGGAATTCAGGGAGGCCAGCTCTCTGAATTTCCGGGCATCCGGCAGGAAGAATTCATGGGTCCCGATGAATAGCGTAATGGTTGCCAGATTCGTAAGTTTTCCATAGATGGGACTAACCAGATAGTGTGTCCCCGGAAGATCCCCTGCGTAGCTTTTCCCCGCTTCAACTAACGTTTCCCAGTCCAGCATGGGTTCTGCGTCCAGCATATCTGCGATTTCGGGATTGCTTAGAGTAATGTCAAGCCATGGAGACAACAGAATGATGTTGCCCGGCTGCGGCAAGCCTTGTTCAGACAGATATTGAGCGAAGGCCAGGGACAGCCCGCCGCCGGCGGAATCGCCCATAATCACGATATTCTCAGGCTTCCCGTTCTCCAGCAGATGCTTATAGACACTCAGAACACTCTGGACTGCATCCATCACCTGATAGTTCGGAGCCTTCGGATATACCGGTACATACACTGTGCAATTTAACTGCCGGGTAACCTTGTGCAAAAAATGCCAGTGCCATACCAACGGCTGTTCAACATATCCTCCGCCATGGATAAAGAGAATCTGCTTGGCGTCCGCCTGGGAAGCGGATTTCAGGATATAGGTGTCTACCGGAAAACGGTTGTCCTGGCTGATCTTATATTTGGACTGGAGCTTCACGGGCAATTCATAGGGTTGACTGTTTATCACTCGGCGCTGCTCCATGTACTCCCCGGCATTAATTTTCTTTTTATTCAGGGATAGCAGCCGCTCTACCAAGAAGCTTCGTATACTGCGCATGTTATCGACCTCCTTCCTTTAGAATACAGGATGATTATGATAAAATATATTTAAATATATTTTAGTTATCTAAACAAAAAATTAAGGATAGGACCGATCACATGAACATTTCACAGCTGCAATATTTGATGTCGGCGGCAAGTCTGGGCTCATTTACCAAAGCGGCCAGCGTACATCATCTGACAGTGCCGACCATCAGCCAGTCCATTAAGCAACTTGAGGATGAGATGGATACCGTTATTTTTCACCGCACCAAAAAGGGAGTTGCCCCCACCAAAGAAGGTGTGCTCATCCTGCAGCATGCGGCAGCTATCCTTAAAAATATTGAATCGATGCACACCGAATTATCCGGTCTTAAAGAAGAACATGTAGAGAGCATCACCATATCGACCATTCCCGGCCTGGTTCACCAGGTGGTTCAGGCCACGCTGGAGCTGATGATCAAGTCTCCGTTCCTGAAGGTGCAGATGATCGAAGGGGATACTGAAAGCGTCATGAAGCATGTGCAGGAGGGGGAGGCGAATATGGGGATACTCTCATACAGCCGCGCCCAGCAGAATGCTGTTTTTGAATGGCTGCCCCTTGTAGAAGGTACTGCTGTGTTAATCGTGAATGCCGCTTCTCCCTAGCGCTACTATTCAACTATCACCCCGGAGGATTTGAAGAATGAAGTGTTTGTACTCTACAAGGATGAGCATATCGGGAAGATCGCCCGCCATCTGATGTCTGCACATGCGTCGAACCGCATTGCGCTGGTAACCAACAATACAGATGCTTTATGCCAAATGGTCGTTAAAGCGAACGCGATTACCATCGCCCCGGACTTTATAGTGAATGCTTTATCTTCAGTCTACCATGAACACTTGGTTACTATTCCGTTACAGCAGCTTACGCTGGATCAGGCCATTCTGGGAAGAATCACCCGGGCCGGGGAACCGGTTCCAGCGAGAGTTGAAGAATTCACAGCTAAGCTAATAGGTTTTGTGGACCCTGGTTTGCCTGCTCCTTGACATCCTGCATTCCAAAAAAAACTCTGACTGCATACATGCAGATCAGAGTTTTTCTTTGTTCTCCATTCATATCCTTAGAAGGTTTGGGCAAGATCTTGTGCACGGCGGATGGCAGCTTCTTTAATCTCTTGCGCCTCAGCCGGAACTTGATTATGACCTTCAACGAACAGGCCTTCAAAGGAAGGGACGCCGAAGAAATTCATTATGACCTCAAGATGACGATGGCCCATTTCAAGCTCTGCTGTTGGTGATTCAGAGTAGAACCCGCCTCGTGCCTGAATGTGCAATGCTTTTTTGTCTGTCAACAGCCCTACAGGCCCTTGTTCCGTATATTGGAACGATTTCCCGGCCACCGAGACTGCATCAATATAAGCTTTCATGACAGGCGGGTAGGAGAAGTTCCAGAAAGGCGTTACAAATACATATTTATCTGCCTGAATAAATTGATCAGACAATTCAGCTAGACGCGTTACTTTGGCCTGTTCCTCTGTAGACAATTGGCTGAATTCTGTACCTGAACGGAGTTTTCCCCATCCGCTGAATATATCTGCATCAATATGAGGGATATGCTCTTTATACAAATCAACAGCCACGACTTCGTCCTGCGGATGTGCTTGCTTGTAGGATTCAATGAACGAGTTGCCGACAGCCATGCTGTAGGACTGTGTTTCATCATGCGGGTGAGCGGTGATATATAATACTTTAGCCATAATTAGTACCATCCTTTGTAATGTAGTTTTTGTCTTGTAACCATATTTGTTACATGTCATTTTATTAGTTACATGTCGTACATTTGTCAATACGAAATTATATTTTTACCTTAATGCAGCACATTCATCCGAAGGAACACATTCCGCTTATGAGCAGCTGACTAGTAATGTTCACTTAGTAAAATTTACCGGATATGCTAATATGGGAGGGAGTGACATTACATAGCTAAGGGGAAATTCAGATGAGAAAAGTTTGGTTAGCCACGCTCGTTATTCTGCTAACTGTGCTAGGGAGCGTGCCTGGCAGTGGTGTTGCTGCGGCGGCAGAGAAGCAGGTGCTGCGCATTGGTATGGATGAACTGCCGGTTCTGCTGGACCCGGCCAGCATTGAGGGCTTAGACCGGGACTGAAGGCAGGGAATATATTCAGAATGTACTATGTGGCCGGGGCAGAGAGCTATCATACCGGCAAGCTGAAGGATTTTGCCAAGGTTGGGGTGAAGGCCATCAATGACGATACCCTCCAGGTTACACTCAAGGGAAAATACGCTTATTTCCCTACACTTCTGGCGGAGCCCGAATATTATCCGGTGTCGCAGGAGGCAAAGGAAGCGGCAAGCATCTCCAATGGACCTTTTCAGTTGCAAGCACGGAGCAACATGGAGATCAAGCTGATTAAAAATCCTCATTATTACGATGCTGCGTCCATCCGTCTGAGCGAGGTTGATCTGCTGTCTCCGCTGGGCCTGAATTCGGAGAATGCGACAGCAGCCTTTGTCAACGGACAGGTAGATTGGGCGGGCGGCGGCAATACCATGATGGATTATAAATACAAGGATACAGTAGCAGAGAATTACTACTTGCAAGCACCTTATGCCTCCACCTACTATTATCAGTTCAATCTGGGGCAGAAGCCCTTTAGCAACATCAATATCCGCAAGGCGCTATCCCTGGCCGTGGACCGGAAAGCTCTGCGAATGGCCATACCCGCTTACGGATTCGTACCCTCGCCTATCTTTGGCTCCAGAGCACAGTACCGTACAGAGGTTAGCGATGCAGCTTACTATAGGGAGAATCTGAGTAAAGCCAAGGAGCTGCTGGCCAAAGGACTGGGGCAAGAGGGACTGAGTAAGATGCCGCCATTCACGGTCCTTGTCAATGAGGGGGACGACCATGCTGCATTGGTGAAAAGGCTCGTCAAGCAATGGAATGATAAGCTCGGCGTAACCACCACCATTAAGGTGCAGAGCTGGCAGGCTGTCCTGGCCAGCCGGCAAAGCGGCAGCTTCCAGGTAGCCCGTGCAGGCTGGTCCGCAGATTACAACGATCCGGCGGCGTTCCTGAATTACTTCCGGACGGATAGCGCCGACAACGACTCCGGCTGGTCGAATAAGCGGTATGATGAATTCATTAAGCAGGCTGAGCAGACCCTCGACTCCGCGAAGCGGGTTCAGCTGTATGCCAAGGCAGAGAAGCTGCTGATGAGTGAAGCGGTCATGCTTCCGTCGCATAACTATGTGGCCGATATTCTGCGCAATCCCCTGATTGCCGGTGTGTACATCGATTATGACGGTTCCATCGCCTTCAGCCGGGGGTATTGGAAGTAATTCTGCAATCATTCATAATCATTCATATTGTTAGTCAGAAGCCAGCGATTCCTAGCGGACGCTGGCCTATTTGGTTGTTTAGGAAATCCTGCAAAAAGTGCAACAATCCTGCCACGTAGAAGCGGTCTATGCTGAAATCCTGCAAAAAATGCAACAAATCCAGCACTAACGTGCTCTAAATACTGAAATTTGTGCAAATAATGCAACAATGTAGCGTAACCCGTAACCTTTTCGGTAGGAATCCTGCCAAAAGTGCAACAATGCTGCTCCTTACAAGCGGCCGGTGAGAGAAGGCACCCGCACCCTTCATCCGCAGGGTAATTTTGTTCCGTTTTGATAATCCTATAATCTGACAGGTATTCACCTATTATTAGACGGGTTAATTTCATTTTCCCGATCCGTTATGATTACATAAGCTCTGCTCTTTGAAGGAGGTTTTGCAGGCTTATGAATCCGACCCGGGTATTGATTAAGGAGATATTGTCTAATAGTAAGGGAATTCTTGTTATGATCCTACTCTTCAATATTTTAGCCGCATTTGTCTCGACTCTTCAGCCACGCCTGTTCAAAGACCTGTTCGACGACATCCTGCCAGACAAGCAGATCGGTACGGCTGCATTCTATATGCTTTTGCTAATTCTAATTCCCGTTATTTACGCCGCCTTGAACAGCGTCACCTCGTATTACAATAATGAGCTTGGCAACCATTTATCCAAGAATCTGCGCCTGCGGCTGTTCTCTGACGTACTCCAGACCCGGCCAAGAAACGTGGACAGCATTGGCAAGGGGGAAATCATTAACCGGATCACCTTGCAGGTGGGGATGCTGTGTGAAATTTTCGTGGTAGACACCCTGATGTCTATGGTCTCGAATGCTATTCTACTGATCGCTACCCTGTGGATCATGTTCTCAATGAGTGCCGAGCTTACACTCGCGGCCATATTCTCATTTCCTCTATGTATGTACGGCTTCAAGCGCTTCAGGAGCAAGACGGAGCGCCTGGATAAGCAGTATCATGGTATTTTGGATAAGGGCATCAATTATTTGAATGATTTGTTCACGAATCTGAAGGCGGTCCACAGATGTAACGGACATCAGGTTGAGCAAAAGCGCTGGAGGGAGTGGAATGACGAGGCGTGGAAGATATCCCGGCAGTCCAGGCTATTTCATCATGTGGTGTTAAACCTGGTCGCGGATACGGTCATTTCCATCATTACAGGCATCATTTACGGCTATAGTCTGTTCCTGATACTGAAAGGGCACATCTCACCAGGCACATTGCTGGCCTTCATTGTAATTCTTCCAAGGCTGTATAGCATATTCAAATCGCTGTTTACGCTGAACATCGATAGGAGCCGCATGACGGTCATTATTAATAACCTGAATGATATCCTTGAACTGGAGAAAATTTCATCGGGAGCTACAGCTCCCGACTATCACCGTGTCCCCCTCCTGCAGATGAGGAATGTCTCGTACCGGTATGCTCCGGCAGATTCTTTTGGGATCACCGGCTTTACTTTGGACATTCAGCCCGGAGCCTTCGTGGGGATTGTTGGATTAAGCGGCTCAGGGAAATCTACGATATTCGAGCTGATCCACAGGTTTATTGAGCCGGATGAAGGGGAGATCTGCCTGGACGGGGTCTCGATCCGAGAACTGGACATACATGAACTAAGACGATATGTTGGCTATTCCCCGCAGAAGGGAGTGTTATGGAATAAGTCCATTCTGGACAACATCATTTATCCTCTGCAAAAGGAAGACATGAACGAAGAGACATGGCGCAAATTCAATGCTGCTGTTAACCTTGCCCATGTGAATTCATTCGTACAAGCCATGCCAGAAGGGTATGACAAGCAGGTAGAGAACCATGGAGACAATCTCTCCGGCGGCGAGGTCCAGCGGATTCTATTAGCACGGGCATTCATGAGTGAACCCCGGATTCTCATGCTGGATGAATACACCTCTGCCCTGGACGCCTTAACGGAGAGTGACCTGAACGATACCTTGCTGAGCCTAAAGGGGAAGCAGACGATCCTGGTGATCGCACACCGGCTGTCCACTGTCAAGAATGCAGATGTGATCCTGGTCGTCGATAAGGGCCGTATTGCAGAGCAGGGCAGTCCGGTTGAATTACTGGCACAACAGGGAATGTATTACAAGATGGTGGAGAAGCAGAAAATTTAGTGTTGTCTTTTTCATCCCGACATGTTAAAGTGGCAATGTAAACGGTTAATTGATTTTTTATTTCCGGAAAAACAAAAAATTAATTTCATATCATCCAATTACAGCGTGTTACTGTTCGGCAGGCAAGGCTTGAATTGGGTGGGAATGCTTGATATTCCTACCCGATTTGGGCCTTTTTTTATGCTCCTATTTCCTAATGTGAGGTGTTCAGCATGGACTACAAACAAACCGCGAAGACTATTTTCGACAAAGTGGGCGGGAATGATAATATCAATGAAGTCATTCACTGTTCTACCCGTCTGCGTATGAATCTTAAGCATCCGAAAGAAGCCAAAACCGATGAAATCAAATCTATAGACGGCATCATGGGAGCCGTATACAGCGGCGGCCAATACCAGGTGATTGTTGGTAACGATGTCGGTTATGTGTACAATGAATTGATTAAACTACTAGATACGAAGAAGAAGCCAGCCCAGGAGGAACCGAAGAAAAGAGACCTGAGCTTCAAAGGACTGTTCGACAGCTTCGCGGGAATCATCACCGGGATTTTCCAGCCGATCATTCCGGCGATTGCCGCCTCAGGGATGCTGAAGGCATTGCTGCTGCTCAGCACCTCGCTGAACCTGCTGACCAAGGAGAGCCAGCTCTACCTGCTGCTCAGCTTCATTGCAGACGCCGCATTCTACTTCTTGCCGGTGCTGCTGGCCTTCTCCAGCTCCCAGAAGTTCAAAACCAACCCGTACATCTCGGTTACTCTGGCCGGAGTGCTCTTGCATCCTAAATTAATCGCCTTGCTGGCAGGTGAAGTGCCTGTCCAGTTCGCCGGACTGCCGGTGCCGAATGTCTCGTATGCTTCAAGCGTCATTCCGATTATCCTGACAGTCTGGCTGATGTCTTATGTGGAACGGTTTGCCGAGAAGGTATCGCCGGGACCCGTCAAGATCTTCCTGAAGCCCATGATTATCATTCTGGTGATGGCTCCACTTGCATTAGTGGTATTAGGACCACTTGGAAATTACTTGGGTCAAGGCTTGTCCGACGGGCTGTTCTGGATTCAAGGGAAGTTCGGCTGGCTGACGGTTGTGATATTATCGGTCATTCTCCCGTTCATTGTCATGTTCGGAATGCACAAAGTCTTCTACCCGGTCATTTTTGCCGCTATGGTGTCGCCAGGTTATGAAACACTGATTCACAGTGCCATGCTCTCCTCCAATATTGCACAAGGCGCAGGTGCTTTGGCGGTATGGTTCCTGGCTAAGGATAAGAAGCTGAAGCAGATCGCTTTACCAGCAGGGATCTCCGGATTGTTCGGGATCTCAGAGCCGGCATTATACGGAATACATCTTAAGCTGAAAAGAACCATGGTCGCCTGTATGATCGGGGCCGGTTCGGCCGGACTGTTCGCCGGGATCGTCAATCTGAAGGCTTACGCTGCTGTGGGTCCGGGTATCGCTTCACTGCCGATGTTTATCGGAGAAAAGAACAACTTCATGTACGCCCTGATTACGCTGGGGATCTCCCTGGTCGTTACACCAATTGCGGTGTACTTCATCGGGTTCAAAGAGGACACAGACGGACAGCAGCCAGCAGCTGCCGTAACGAAATCCGCCGATGTACCAGCAGCTCCGCAGGAACCCGGAAGACCACAATCCCGGATGGTTATCTTCGCACCGATTGAGGGAGAAGCCATTCCTTTGAGAGAGGTTAAGGATGAAGCCTTCGCACAGGAGGCGATGGGCAAAGGGATGGCTATTAAGCCAAGCAAGGGCGAGGTTGTAGCCCCGTTCGACGGAACCGTAGAGACTGTATTCAGAACGAAGCATTCCATTGGTCTGAAATCGGTGGAGGGAGTAGAAATCCTCATTCATGTGGGGCTGGATACCGTCAAGCTTAAGGGGAAGCACTTCAATGTTGTGGTGCAGGAAGGTGATACGATCAAGCATGGACAACTACTTATTGAATTCGATATGCAGGCGATTGAGGAAGCCGGATTCGATATGACTACGCCAGTGATCGTCACCAATACTCCGGATTACCTGGAGATTCTCGGACATGAATACAGCGCGAAGATCGGACCGGAGATGCCGTTAATTACCGTTTTATAAGACATTATCGGGTCTAAGATGCCCTGGAGAACGTGAGGTATAGGTCGATGAGAGTAGTGAAAATTCTCAATGTAAACATAGTTCTGGCCGACCGCGAGGATGGCAAGGAAGTCATCGTGATGGGGAAGGGAATCGGCTTCAAAAGCAAGCCGGGGGATACCGTTAATGAGCACGAGATCGAGAAGGTCTACATCGTCGAGAACAAGGACATGGCTTCCGATATGACCGCCTTAATGCGCGAGACCCCCAAGGAATACCTGATTCTGGCCGATGAGATCATATCGTATGCAAAAGGCGTTCTATCCAGGCATCTTAGCGAGAACCTCTATGTATCTCTGACCGATCACTTATATATGGCAACCAAACGCTTCAAGTCCAATATAACGATCCAGAACCGGATGCGGTGGGAGGTTCAGAAGTTCTACCCGCGTGAATATCAGATCGGGCTGCAGGCGCTGGAGATGATCAGGGACAAGATCGGAATCTCTCTGCCGGAAGAGGAAGCAGCGAACATCGCCTTTCATCTGGTGAATGCCCAGCAGACCGAGGACAACATGAGCCAGGTGCTGATGATGACCAAGACGGTTAACGATATTTTGAATATTATCAAAATCCATTACGGTGTTGATTTTGACACGATGAGCATTAACTATTCACGTTTTTTGACTCATCTGCAGTTTTTTGTGCAGCGCCTGATCGAGAACAAGATGCTTGAATCGCAAGACAGCGAGCTGCTTGACCAGATATCTAATAAATACCCGGAAGAAGGAAAGTGTGTATCATCCATTAATACCTACATTGGAGCCAGGTTTCACCGGTTCATGTCGAGTGAGGAGATGCTCTATCTGATTATCCATATCAGCCGGGTGATGAATAGAAAAGAATAGTGGAGGGGTCATATTGAGTACACAGCGGATTTTTCCGGACGGATTCTTATGGGGCGGTGCCATCGCTGCCAATCAGGCAGAGGGTGCCTGGGACGTAGACGGCAAAGGGCTGTCCACGGCAGACATGGCTACTTACAAGAGAAACCTGGGCAAAGGTGATTATAAAAAGCATAATGCGGTAAGCGATGCGCAGTTGAAGAAAGCCATGGAAGACAAGTCTGACCAGGATTATCCCAAAAGAAGAGGCATAGACTTCTATCACCGGTACCCTGAGGATTTGGACTACATGCAGGAAATGGGCCTCCGGACCTTGCGGCTCTCCATCGCCTGGACACGCATCTATCCAAATGGTGATGAAACAGTGCCTAATGAGGCGGGCCTGGCATTCTATGACCGGCTGTTCGATGAAATGCTGGGGCGCGGTATCGAGCCGCTGGTAACCCTGTCGCATTATGAAATGCCTATGAATCTGGTGAACCAGTACGGCGGCTGGACCTCCCGCGAGGTGGTCGATTTCTTCGTGCGCTACTGCACCACCGTCTTTGACCGTTACAAGGACAAGGTGAAGTATTGGATTACCTTCAATGAGATTGACGGGATTGTCCGCCATCCGTTCACGAACGGGGGAATTGTGCCAGACCGGTTCGGAGAAGCGGAGCAGGTGGAGCAGGCAGTCTATCAGGCGCTGCATCATCAATTTGTGGCCAGCGCGCTTGCGGTGAAGCATTGTCATGAGATGATCCCAGGCGCACAGATCGGCTGTATGCTCACAAGCCTGCTGCATTACCCGCATACCTGTAATCCGCAGGATGTGCTCGCGGCGCATAAGAATAATGAATTCAACCTGTTCTTCACCGATGTTCAGGTTCGCGGGGCTTATCCGGGATATATTCAGCGCTTCTTCAAGGATAAGGGAATAGACATTGTGAAGGCCGAAGGGGACGATCTGGTGCTACGCGATCATACCGCAGATTTCATCTCCTTCAGTTATTACAATTCCTTCGTGGCCAGTGCGGAGAGTGAAGGTCTGGAGAAGGTCAGCGGAAATACGATGGGCGGCATCAAAAATCCTTACCTCCCTCTTAGCGAATGGGGCTGGCAGATTGATCCGATCGGACTAAGGCTGACGATGAATAATCTGTACAACCGGTATCAGATTCCGCTGTATGTGGTAGAGAACGGAATAGGTGCCTACGATAAGGTAGAGGAAGACGGTGCCATTCATGACCCCTACCGGATTGAATACCTTCGCGCCCATATCGAACAGATGCATGAAGCCATCCTGGACGGGATAGAGGTTATAGGCTATACCGCCTGGGGAATCATTGACCTGATCAGCTACTCCTCCTCTGAGATGGAGAAGCGGTATGGACTGATCCATGTGGATCAGGATAATGACGGAAATGGCACACTGGAGCGCAGACGGAAGGACAGCTTTTATTGGTATAAGGATGTAATCCAGAATAATGGCCTGTAAGCTGCTTTCAGCGCAATACGGCGTTATAGCCTAATATAGATAACCGGAAAAGCCTGCTGACAGCAGGCTTTTTTTGACTCGCGCCACAAAAATCATGGATTTTATAAGCTCATACTGTTACCATATTAGCTATGTCAAAAAAAGAAAAGAAGGTACTTGCATTGAATCAGCATTCAATCCGCAAACAGCTGGATACTTGGTTTGATTTCAAATTCCGGCTTTTGGCAGGCGGTATAGCCATAGGCATACTATCAGGTACGGTGGTTGTCATGTTCCGCTTCGTGCTGGAGGAGTCACTTAAGCAATCTTTAATCTTTTATCAGTATCAGAGAAATCATCTATGGGTGGTCCCATTATGGCTGGCGGTTCTGGTTCTGGCCGGCTGGTGTACGGGAATGCTTGTTAAGAAGCAGCCCGGCATTTCGGGAAGCGGCATTCCTCAGGTGAAGGCGGTGCTCCAGAACCGGCTCCAGCTTAACTGGTGGAAGGCGGTCACCGCCAAATTCGTTGGCGGCGCGGTCAGCATCGGAGCCGGCCTCTCTCTGGGACGGGAAGGACCTTCGATTCAGATCGGTGCTCTGATGGCCGAAGGCTTCAGCCGGGTGTTCCACAAGTCTAAGACGGAGGCACATATCCTGATTACCTGCGGAGCCAGCGCGGGACTTGCAGCCGCCTTCAATGCGCCTATCGCGGGCGTTATTTTCGCCCTGGAAGAAGTGCACATGAATTTCTCCCCGCTGATTATGATCTCCGCCTTAACCTCGTCGCTGGTGGCTGATTTTATATCCAAAGAGTTCTTCGGACTCGCCCCCGTGTTCAACTTCTCAGGGATGGGATCACTGCCGCTGTCCAGTTATTATCATCTGGTGCTGCTGGGGATGTTGGTTGGCATTTCAGGCATCGGCTTTAATAAGGGCCTATACTTGTTCCAGGATCTGTACGCCAGAGTGAAGTGGATTCCGGCACAAGCCCGGCCGGTAGTTCCCTTCGTGCTGGCCGGTGTGCTTGGACTGACATTCCCTGCAGTTCTGGGGGGAGGAAACGGCGTAATCAACGATTTGGTCGAAAGCCCCTATCCTATAAAGGTATTGCTGCTTCTGCTGGTTGTGAAATTCCTGTTCACCCTCGTCAGTTACGGTTCATCTGCACCCGGAGGGATCTTCCTGCCAATGCTTGTTCTCGGAGGGCTAATAGGCACCCTATACTGTCAAATTGCCAACGGCCTGCTGGGAGGACATTCGCTGGATGAGGGTTATTTGCTGATTGCCGCCATGGCCGGCCTGCTGACGGCAAGCTTGAAGGCTCCGATCACCGGCATCATTCTGATTACGGAAATGACCGGCTCCTTTACGAACCTGCTGCCGATCGGTATTGTATGTCTCACTGCTTATATGACGGCCGAATGGTTCCGTTCCTTGCCCGTCTATGAAGTGCTGTTGGAGAGATTCCTGCACGGGAAGGACGCTGTGGATCATGCAGAAATAAATAAAATCATTCTGGAGATCCCTGTGCATCAAGGCTCGATGCTGGACGGAACCGGCATAGGCCAATACCAATGGCCGGACTATTGCCTGATCGTATCCGTCAAAAGGGGAACTGACGAAATCATTCCTACCGGAAGCCTCGTGCTTCAGGCAGGGGATACCCTGGTCATTCTGACCAACGACAGCCATTCCCCGATTATTCTGGATACCGTTCGGCAAGTGGCCCATGTCAGTTCCCTGGTATAGCTCTAGTAGTAACTTCGATAATCATCCGGCTGATCGGTCTGGGAAATTTAGGATGCCAAATGGAACGAGGCCTAGTATAATAGATGAAGACGGATTCCAAGGAGGAGGTGGTTGTATGAGTGCAGGCGATATTAGCGATATTAGCGACATTAGCGACATTAGCGGTATTACTCCGATGTTCCAATTGAATATGAAAAGGAGAGGCTTTCATGAGTTACAACCCCGAAATCCCGAGAACCCGGTACGACAACTATAGTGACCGTGAATGGACACGGCTTACGAAGGATGGGCCAGGCGAGCTTTTGTATCAGGTGCATCTGGATATTCTTCAGCGTTACACTAAGAGTGCAGATAGAGTGCTGGAGATTGGTGCAGGTTCAGGCAGGTATACTAAGGACCTGGTGACCATGTGTTCTGAGTTGACCGTTGCTGATCTGTCGAGCCATCAGATAGAATTCAACAAGTCCAAAATGCAAGAGCTGTCCCTGGCGGACAAAATCAAGGCATACCATGTACTAGATGTGCTGGATATGAGCGTGTTTGAAGAGGGTACGTTCGACACTGTGGTATGTATCGGCGGTGTCATTAACTATCTCTTGGACAGAGAGACGGATGGCATCCGGGAGCTCCTGAGAGTACTGAAGCCGGGCGGGATATTGATCCTGGGATCGATGAGCTTCATCGGCGCTTCCATGTATTATCTGGATGGCATCCGGTATGAGAAAGACCTGTTCGGCATTGAGGCTACCAAGTGGATCATGAACACAGGGATTCAAGATGAAGAGCATTATCCCGTTCCCAGCAAGCATTACGTCCATATGATGAGAAGTTCTGAATTAGATGCTTTATTTGCCCAGTTTCCGGTTAATATTCTGGAGAGAAGCTCTGCCGGACTATATACGCAAGCTGGAGACGCTGCCTTGGAGAATGCCCGGGGTGACCAGGAATTCTGGAAGCTGATTGTCGAACATGAAATTGCGTTCACCAAATTACCCGGCACGCTAGATTGTGGAATGAATCTCATCTATGTGGTGCGCAAGTTATGAGGTAGCCGCTCAATAAGTATGACTTAGTCTTAATCCCGTCTGCCACAAACAGGCGGGACTTTTTATATCCGAAGGAACGGGGGATCACGGGAATGGGAGTATGGACTAACTCCATGAATGGAGCACCTTGGACAAGAGGTACAATGGATCAGGCGGTGAAAGCGCTTAGACAGCGGGCGCTTATTTCGTATGTCATCGATGTGGACAAGCTTCAGGATCTGCAGGAATTAGATCAGCATGTATTTGCCGAACGCCCGGATCTGGTCTTGTCGATTAACCAAGCGGACAAGAAAGTGCGCTATCCGGAGGAATTGCTGCAGACCCTAGCGGAACTGCAGCACATCACAGCCATGGAGTTGAATCTGTTTCATAGTGTGGATCTGAGTGTACTTGGTAAGTTAGCGCGGCTGCAGTTTTTATCCATTTCGGCCAAAAAGCCAATTGACCTAAGCTTCCTCGCAAGCTTCAAGCAGCTGCAATATCTCTCGGTGCATGGGCAATTTAAGGACTTAACGCCGATAGGTGATGCTTCCAGCCTGGATACCTTAATCTTGCGGACTACGATTCATGAGCTGGAATTTGTCCGCCGGTTGCCGAAGCTGCTGTGCCTCTTCATTCATGACTCCATCTTGAAAGGGTCACTGGATGCGCTTGCAGATTCTACAGTCCCCATGCTGAGTCTGGCGGCTATCCGTCACTTAACAGAGATAGATGCCCTGGAGTCCATGAGCAACCTTACATACCTGAACTTATCCTTGCCGAAGCTGGAGGCTCTGTGTGACTTTTCGAATATGCCGGGGCTCATACAGCTTGAACTCGATCAGATGAAGTCCCTGGATGACATTGCCCCTTTATGGACCGCAACGCAGCTTGAAATGTTACAGCTAAGAGAGATTTCTGCAGCCGTGACTGCGAAGGAGTTAGAGCCTTTGACCGCAATGAAGCATCTGAAGCAGGTGGACTTCCAGTTCCTTGATCTCAAAAAAGGAAGGATCGCAGCCTTACGTGATTCGTTTGCCCAGGCAGGCAAGAGCCACCTGTTGTATGAGAATATCGCCGAAGCTCAGCGAATCCAGCCCATGTCGTTAGTGCATTTACGCAAGCATATAGGATCAGTTCAATAAGTTAGTTCAATAAGACAGGAGATAGGAGTGGGTACAATGATTGATTTACTACAACTTCAAAAGAGAGTGTATCAGAACAAGCTGGAGAAGGGGTTCAATGTAACTGATATTTATCAGGAATTCTGCCTGACCCACGGCGAACTGTCAGAAGCCTGCGATGCTTACCGGAAGAAGAAAGACGACCTCGGCGAAGAATTGGCGGATGTTGCCATCTACCTGATTGGGCTGGCGGAAATTCTGGGGATTAACCTGGAAGAAGAGATTATGAATAAGATCGTCAAAAATGAAAAGAGGAGCTATGAGAATAAAGATGGCGTGCTGTTAAAAGTGACGGAATAATCAATCTTTTGTTCCTCCTTAAGTCCTAATGCAAAGTAATTCATGTTAAAATCATTAAAGTGTGAAAACAATCCAAGTGGTATTTTCACTACAAAAAGGAGGATAACAGCTTGATCAGTCCATCCCAGTTCATCCACAATAGCCCTCCTAAGTCTCTGTCGGCCCGCAAGGGCTATCACTGGCTTGTCGTTTCAACCGTATGCATCGGCGCATTCATGGCGGCGCTTGACGCAAGCATCATCAATCTGGCTCTGCCGTCCTTGGTTGCGCAGTTGAATGTATCCATGGCAACGGTGGAGTGGATCAGCCTCGTATATCTGCTCACACTAGCATCGCTTGTCATTCCCTTCGGCCGGTTAGCAGATATGCTGGGCCGCAAATGGATGTACACCGGCGGATTCACAGTATTCCTGATCAGTTCATTACTCTGCGGGCTGGCGCCAACCTTTGGCGTTCTTTTGCTTGCCAGGGTGTTGCAGGCTGTAGGCGCAGCGATGCTCCAGGCGAACAGCGTAGCGATCATTACGGCCGCGACCCCGCCGCAGCATCGGGGCAAAGCGATCGGAATCCAGGCCAGTGCACAGGGCATCGGTCTCAGTCTGGGGCCGGTTATCGGCGGCGGACTTTTGGCCATGGGAGATTGGCGCTGGCTATTCTACATTAACATTCCCATCGGGATCATCGGGACGATTCTCGGGATTCTGCTGCTTCCGCAAGATAATGCCAAGAAGAGGGAATCGTTCGATCTTTGGGGGATGATATTCCTCATTCCGTTTCTGGTTTTTCTGGTCTATATCCTTAATAACGGAACCGCTCTCGGCTGGGCTTCACCGGTTATATTAATCGGGTCATTCAGTGCATTGCTGGCCTTGACCTCATTCATCCGGGAAGAGCAGCATGCGCCCGTTCCGCTGATGGACCTGGCGTTGTTCCGCAGCAGCATCTTTATCCGTGGAAATCTGACAGGGTTCTTAGCCTTTACCGTCATGTATAGCGTGCTGCTGCTCAGTCCGTTTCTGATGGAGGCTGTCTTCCATGCCAATTCTATCCGTGCGGGACTGTATCTGTCGTTTGTTCCGATCGGGATGACGCTAATGACGCCGGTCTCGGGCTATCTCGCGGACCGGTTCGGCATCCGGCTGCCCGCTA
This sequence comes from Paenibacillus sp. FSL H7-0350, assembly GCF_038593195.1. Lineage (NCBI taxonomy): Bacteria > Bacillati > Bacillota > Bacilli > Caryophanales > Paenibacillaceae > Paenibacillus > Paenibacillus sp. FSL H7-0350. The sequence continues at coordinate 866,525 of NZ_CP151972.1, forward strand.
TTACCGGTATTGTTGCGCTACTGATAGGCTGTGCCGCTCTGGCGTCGATTCGCAGTGATGGCGACATTGCCCGGCTCCTGCTCGGTTTGGGGCTGGTGGGCGGAGGCATGGGCCTGTTTACGCCGCCCAACAACAGTAATGTCATGGGCAACGTACCGGCGGCACGGCTTGGCGTAGCTGGAGCAACGCTTAATATGAGCCGGACCATCGGCATGGGCATGGGCGTCACGCTGGGCGGGACACTATACCGTCTGGCCCAGAATATTTTCCCGGAGGCAGGACTACTTACCGCGTTTCGGGCGTCGTTCGTCTGTATAAGCGTTATGGGGCTCGCAGCATTGGCCGTTACCTGTATTCCGCAGCCCAATCCGACGAAGTACGATGAAGCCCATATCGAATATTATATTTGACGGCCGGCCTTGTGCTATACTCGAACACTTGAAGGAGTGAGAGCCTGCAATGAGCGGGCTCTTTCTTACTGGGTCTTCCTGATTCCTTATTGCTTCATAGGGTTAATGAATAATTGGAAAGATCCGGGGTCTAAGTTTTCGGAGAATTTCGTGCATAAGTACAGGGGTATAATGCAAAAACTTATATAGTGCAAGTATACAAGAAGATTTGATTTCTCAGGAGGTTGGCACAATGACAACTCAGGACCCTAAGGAGCTTTTGAAGCTGAAGCATGAGCAGGATGAGGAGAAGAGACAGTTCACTAACTTTGCCCGGGCTGTATCCGAAGGCGGGGAAGTGGAAGCAGGTCAGGAATTCAGCAATGACCGGGTGCCTGACGACCAGAACCGGATGAAATCGGTGGAGAACAGACAGAACTGAGCAGGACCCTGAAGGAAAAGACAATGGATAGACCCTCAGGAAGCCTCTAATGCGTTCTGAGGGTTTTCGTTCTGCCCATTATACATATATAATCACTGGAGGTTCATTTATGGTTTTTATCATCTCAATTACCATTGTAGCCATTTTTGCATTATGGGGAGCTCTAGCGCCTGATCAGATGGCAACTACAGCTAATGCAGCGTACAATTTCTCCATTCATAATTTCGGCTGGTTCTATTTGCTGGCGACTTTATTCTTCTTAATCTTTACTTTCTACTTAGCCTTCAGCAGGTTTGGGGGGATTCGTCTGGGAGACGACGATGATGAACCGGAATATTCCACGATATCCTGGCTGTCGATGTTATTCAGCGCAGGGATGGGGATCGGGCTTGTCTTCTGGGGAGTTGCTGAGCCTCTGTCCCACTATTTATCTCCGCCAGAAGGCGTAGAAGGAGGGACGACCGCTGCAGCGCGGATCTCCATGAGGTATTCTTTTTTCCACTGGGGACTGCATCCATGGGCCATCTATGCCGTCATCGGCTTGACGCTTGCTTATTTCCAGTTCCGCAAAGGATATAAGGGCTTGATCAGCTCAGCTTTTATCCCTTTACTCGGGGAACAGGTAGTTGCCGGCTGGCTGGGCAAGACCATCGATATCTTGGCGGTCATTGCCACTATTTTCGGGGTAGCGACTTCACTTGGTCTTGGAGCCTTGCAGATTAATGGAGGATTGCATTATATCTTTGGAGTTCCTAACTCGACAGCAGCTCAGATTGTAATTATCGCTGTAGTGACCGTGCTGTTCCTCATCTCTGCGACTACCGGTCTGGACAAAGGAATCAAAATCCTCAGTAACACCAACTTAGTGATCGCCGTTCTGTTGATGCTGTTCGTATGGATCACAGGTCCAACCTCATTTATTTTTGATACATTTACCACCACGTTAGGCAGCTATCTGCAAAATATCATCAACATGAGCTTAAGATTAACGCCTTTTTCCAAGCAAACCTGGATCGGAGCATGGACATTATTCTATTGGGCCTGGTGGATTGCCTGGGCGCCCTTTGTGGGAACATTCATTGCCAGAGTTTCCAAGGGAAGGACGATCAAGGAGTTTGTTATTTGCGTCCTGCTGATACCGAGTTTGTTCGGTTTTATCTGGTTTGCGGTATTTGGCGGAACGGGCCTGCATCTCGAATTGTTTAATGCGGCCGAGATAGCAGCAGCTGTTAAACAAGATACAACTACCGCTTTATTTATCACACTGCAGCAGCTCCCCTTAGGAACTATTATAGCGTTTATAGCTACGCTTCTGATTATTACTTTTTTTATCACGTCAGCCGATTCGGCTACCTTTGTACTGGGTATGCTGACGTCAGACGGCAAGCTGAATCCAAGTGCAAGAGTGAAATTAACCTGGGGCATTCTGCAATCCGCCATCGCTGTAGTACTGCTGCTTAGCGGCGGATTAAGCGGTCTTCAGACCGCTTCTATTGTAGCAGCGTTGCCCTTTGCCATTGTATTAATCGGCATGTGCTTCTCCCTGCTTAAGGCACTCAAGGAGGAGGACAAAGAACGCCGTCAACGGGAAAAACACCAACGCCAAAAGCTCAAACGGCTGCTGGAGGAACATGAAGTCACCCAGCCTAATGTTGATTCCATATGATCAATAAACAATGCATGAACCCTCAGGAACGCGATTCTAGCGTCCTGAGGGTTTTTTCGTAATCCGCCTTCCTTCACAATTCAGATTAATATCTTATAAGAAATTCTTGAAATCACAGAAATTCACCCGGGCTGGGGGATGCTATTATACCCCTATAAACAAAGACGAGGTGATGAGATGCAAGCAAAATTGGCAGCGGACGCCATTCCCCTCCCCAAACAGCGGAATTCATGGATAAGGGCGATAAAAAAGTATAGAGTGATGTACGCGCTCTTGTTCCCGGCATTAGTGTACTTTGCCGTATTCAAATACATTCCTATGGCGGGAATCGTGATTGCGTTTAAAAACTACAATCTTGCATTGGGTCTATGGGATAGCCCATGGGTGGGATTTAGAAACTTCACAGATTTCATAAACGGCGTTTATTTCTGGGACATCATGAGAAATACGATTATCATCTCGCTGTATAAGCTATTGTTCGGCTTCTCCGCTCCTGTCCTGCTCGCTTTGCTGCTTAATGAAGTCTATACCCAATGGTTTAAGAAAATCGTCCAAACGATCACGTATTTGCCCCATTTTCTGTCGTGGGTCATTGTTTATGGAATGATGGTGGCATTATTAGCCCCAGGCGATGGTCTGATTAACATGATTATGAAGGATTTCGGTGTTGAACCCATCTCCTTTCTAACGGAACCTGCCTGGGGCAGACTGCTGATCATCTTATCTGAAATATGGAAGGATATTGGCTGGGGAGCGATATTGTACCTTGCCGCATTAGCAGGAATCGATCCCAGTCTATATGAAGCGGCACGAATGGATGGCGCCTCCAAGCTGAGGCAGTTATGGCATGTCACACTTCCCGGTATTCGCGGAGTCATGATTCTGATGCTGATCCTTAAATTAAGCCATATTCTGGATGCAGGCTTTGATCAGATATTTATGTTCGCTAACACCTTTAATCAAGAGAAGATCGACATTATCGACACCTGGGTATACCGTGAAGGGCTAGAGCGGCTTAAGATCGGGCTCGCTACCGCTGTGGGATTGTTCAAAGCTGTCATCGGATTTGGTCTAGTGTTGGCAGCGAATAAGCTTGCAAAAAAATTCGACGGGCAAATTTGGTGAGGTGGTATTCAATATGATTCATATGACAACCGGGGAAAAGGTCTGGCAAGCTGTCGTTTATTGTCTTCTTATTTTGCTATCCTTACTTTGCTTACTTCCCTTTCTTTATGTAGTTGCTGTGTCTATGACGCCAGAATCGGAAGTGCTAAGAAGAGGCATTGTTATTATTCCAGAGACCTTTACCTTTCTAGCCTATAAAGAAGTATTCATTTCTCATGGGATCGGGCAGGCGTATAAAATCACCTTGTTTCGAACGATTGTCGGCACCCTGCTGAATGTGTTTTTTACGGTAATAGCGGCTTATCCGTTATCCAAAAAATATTTACCGGGACGAAGCCCATTTTTACTATTCATTGTCTTTACGATGATGTTTGGAGGAGGTTTAATTCCGACCTATTTATTAATCCGCTCACTGGGCTTGCTAAACAGTCCGTGGGTATTGATTATTCCGCAGCTCATCAGTGCATTTAATCTGGTGATCATCAAAGGCTTCTTCGAGCAATTGCCTGCTGAAATCGAGGAATCCGCAAGGGTAGACGGTGCAAGTGAGCTTCAGTCGTTATGGCGGATCATTTTACCCTTGTCCTTGCCCGTTCTCTCCACCATTTCCTTATTCTACGCAGTCGGTCACTGGAACAGTTATTTCGACGCTATTGTATATATCAATGATTCCAGCTTAATGCCGCTGCAAGTGATCTTGCGCAACATCCTGCTTAATGTCGCAACCCAAAGCGCTGATTCGCTTGCCAATTCCGGGGCGGTTAGTACGTTCGCTGTGCAAATGGCCGCAGTTGTTGTGACGACAATTCCAATTTTGATCGTGTACCCATTCATGCAAAAGCATTTTACTAAAGGTGTGCTCCTGGGATCGGTTAAAGGGTAAAAGCATTCCAACCTGAGTTGTTACGGGGAAACCGTGATAATATAGAAGCAAAGGAGAGGTCATTATGAAGCGTAGAGTCATTACATCAGCTATTCTGACAGCAATCGTGGGGGTCGGAACGGTATTGTCAGGATGCGGGGAACAAAAAGAAGTGAAATCGACAGCCGTGAATAATTCGCAAGACGAGTCTAATCCCTATGGAACCAAATTAAAAATCTCGATGTTTAACCAAGGCACCTTCAACGCTGCTGCTCCGATTCCTCCCCGTGATGAAGATATCCAGCGCCAAATGCTGGAAAAAGCAGTGAATATCGACCTTGAAATGATGATTCCGCAATCCGGGCAAGCAACGACTAAATTAAATACGCTGATTGCCGGAGGAGATATTCCAGATTTGATCTTCTTAAAAAGCCGGTCTGATCTCGCACAATATTATGACCAAGGCGTCCTTGCCGATCTGACACCGTATCTGGATCAATTTCCGGCATTACAGAAACGATTCAGCAGCGACTCATGGGAAGCGATGTCCTATCAAGGCAAAACCATTGGCGTTCCAGGTTATGATAACGTAAATGGGATCAGCCGAAGCTTTTTTATCCGCAATGATTGGCTGAAAAAGCTGAACATGGAAGTGCCAACGACCCCGGACGAGTTATTTGAAGTTATGAAAGCCTTTACAGAAAAGGACCCGGACGGTAACGGCAAGAACGATACGTACGGATTCATCGGCGGTATGAATAAAGAAGGCAATCTGCAAACCTACGGCTTCGATAGCCTGATGTGGATGTTCGGCGTTAATCCTCCCTCAGCCATTGATGTGAAGGATAATCAACCGGTGTTCCTGTTCACCGATCCCAAAATGAAAGAAGCGCTCGCTTATATTCATAAAATGATGGAAGCCAAAGTGGTAGATCCCGACTGGGTGACGATGAATACTCCCGATTTGCTCGACCAAAAGTTATTTAAGGGCAAAGTCGGCTTCATGATCAGAGATGCCCGCAGGCTGGAGCCGGATTATCAGCAGAAAATGAAAGAAATCAGCGGAGAAGTCCCGGAATGGATCGTCATTCCTCCAATGACAGGTCCTTATGGCGATCAGATTGTAGAGAGAAAATCGTTCCAGGGTAATTCATGGGCCATCTCCAAAAAAGCGGATGAGGACAAAATCATACGGATCTTGGCCATGCTGAATTATCTCTTTACGGACGAGGAAGCCTATCCGAACTTCGCCTACGGAATTAAAGGGATTCACTGGGATGTGATAGATGGTAAGATCAAGAATAAAACCTCCGAATTATCGAAGGAAATGAAAGAAAAATATCTATGGGTTGATCATTACAGAATGCCGCGTCATGGCGATGATGCTGAGTACTTCAGCTTCCAGAATCCTAAGACGGCTGAAGCTTTTAAGAACAATCAGCAATACGTAGCGCCTACGTTACCCGGGAATTTATTGACCGAGGACCCGAACGATACATTGGCAACAGACCGCCAACGTTTCATTAATGAAAGCCTGGTTAAATTTATGACCGGCAAAGATCCGCTGGACAACTGGGACAAGTTCCTCCATACGCTAGAGACCAAGTTTGACATGCAGAAGTATAAGGACACAGTCATCAAGCAATTTACAGAAGCGGGCTTAATCAAGTAGAACGCGCGAAGCATATACATTCTTGTCTTATTAAAAAGAGAGCGGCTATCCTTAGCCCCTCTCTTTATTGTCATAGGCTATGCTTTCTTTCATCCGGATTTCAAAGGAAGAGGATCAATGCGAAGAAGAATCAGCTTGCCCTTAAAATTATTTTTACTCGTGTTTGCTTTTGTATTAAGCTGCATTATCCTGATCAGCCAATTGTCTTACCGCTATGTCCAAAAGGAAATAAGAACCTCTGACCTGTATTACACGAACCAAATACTTGACAAGGTGGATCAGTATTTCACTGTTAATTTTTCCTCCTTCCAGACGATCCTGTTCTCGGTCGAGTCATCGGTGAAAGCCAATATTGGCAATCTGGATGTGATTAAAAAGCAATTAAGAGAGCTGTATGAACTCAACAGTAATTACGTCAGTAATATTTATCTGATCAAAAGCGATTTATCCATTCTAGGCGGAAGTGCGCCTACCCGGATATTCGATGAATCTTTAGCGGAAAGAGAGCCATTGTTTGACGCGGCTGACAAGAATAGAAGGATTACCTTTGTCAGTGATCCTTACAAATCTAAATATTCCGGCTGGACCGTTACGATGGTCCGTTATCTGAACAACGCTCCGTTTCCTATGGCCATTGCAGTGGATCTGGATCTCAATGCCATTGAAGAAGCCTTGTTCAAGATTAATACCCAAGAACAAATGAATCTGGCTCTGCTCACTGCCTCGGGAAAAATCATTGCCGGATTCTCAGAAAATAAAGGACCCATTAATATTCAAGATCATACGTTTTCAATCGGTGATACATCAGCGGAGCAAATTCTGGATACTACAGAAACCAGCCTTCAACTGCATACCAAGGAAGGCCTGCCCGTCTCCCTGCTGAAAAAACCGACGGAGAAATTCAACTGGACGCTGATCTCGATTAACGATGAATCCCGCTTGAAAGCTGGGTTGTCCCGATTGGAAACCTATTATATCGGGCTTCTGGCTGCAGGCTTTGTGTTAAGTCTGTTCATTTCTTTGTTAATAGCCAAATATATAAGAACCCCTCTCCTTGCGCTCAAAACAAAAATGAAGCGGGTGGAGCAAGGTATTCTTACAACTCCAATCCCGATTAACCGGAACGATGAGTTTGGAGATCTCTCCCGGACATTTGATCGTATGCTGCAGCAGATTGTGGAGCTGATCCAGGGAGCGGAGCTTCATCATGAACTGGAGCGGAAGCTGGAAATCCAAGTGCTTCAGTCGCAAATAAACCCTCATTTTCTGTATAACACGCTGGGTTCGATCAGCAACGTCATCCGGCTCGGACGAATAGAGAAAGTAGATGTGGTCATCGAGTCGCTCATTTCAATATTGGAGTATGGGATGGCCGATGCTGCGGAGAAGGTCTCCCTGCGTCAGGAATTGCAAAATGTAGCGGACTATATCGCAATCCAGAACATCCGTTATAACCGAAGCTTTCGCTTAATTGAAGAGATCGAAGCAGGATTAATAGATTTCCCTGTTTTCCGGATGCTGCTGCAGCCCCTTGTGGAGAATAGTATCTTCCATGGCTATAACGGAGGGGGGATCGAAGGCCCTATTACTATTCATGCCTACCGGGAGGGCAGCACCGTCATCATAGAAGTAATTGATCAAGGCGAGGGAATTCCAACCGGGATCATAGAACACCTTCTGGTTTCAGAACCGGGTGATGTGGAAGTGAGAAGGAAAAGAATCGGATTAAATAATATTCATGACCGGATAAGACTTCACTACGGAGAACAATTCGGGCTCCAAATCATAAGCATACCGAAGGAAATCACCCGTGTTCGCGCCGAATTCCCGGCAGGCTTGTTTAAAGGAGATGCATGATGGTGAGAGACTACACCTGTTTTATTGTTGACGATGAAGATCTAATCATTCAGCGGTTGGAATTGTTTTTTGAGGAGCTCTCCCATAGGGATAAACGATTCCGGTTAGTGGGAAAAGCGAATAATGGGGTGGAGGGGTTAGAGGCGATCGTAAAGCTTAAGCCGGATATCGTGATCTCTGATATCGTGATGCCGCGAATGGATGGAATTTCTATGATTGAGCAGCTAAAGCCAACGCTTTCTCATACCCAGTACATTCTTTTGACTGCCTATTCATCCTTTGAATACGCGCAGCGGGCCATTCAAGCCAACGTATTGGAGTACATTGTTAAGGTTCCGCTCAGGGAAGCGGATTTGGATCGCGCTTTAGCTAAGGCAGCCGGGATTCTAAATGAGGTGAAGACCAAAGAAGCGGAATTTCAATCGTTACACATATCCGTGCTTGAGAATAAATATAGAGTCCGCAAGCAGTTTTTTAATGAACTTATCCGCGGGGAAATTCCTACTCACCGGGCATCGGATTTTGCCAATCGCATGCAATTCCATTTCTTTCAAGCAAGCTATTGTTGCTTCATTGTGGAAATGAACCGGTATGAGAGCTTCCGGAACGATTATTCCGCGTCAGATCAGAACATCCTGAAATATGCGATTACGAATATCATCGAAGAAACGGTGGTGAATGGGGGCAGAGGCGTAGCTGCGGATCTATCCGATAATCGTTTTATCGGCTTTCTGTCCTGGGAGAATCATCGCAGCGATATGGACACAGAATATGCTTGCCATTCATTGGGGACTCAAATCATCTCCCATTTACATCAATATTTGAATCAAAGGGTTTCCGTCGCTTTTGGAGGCCCCCACCGGGGCTGGGAATCCATCAAACAGGCTTACATGGAAGCTAATAGCGTGAGTGAGGATTTCTATTATCATGAAGAGAGAGTCGTCACAACGCCCATGCATCGCTTACATTATCATAATGACAAACAAGAGGACTTTCAGCTGAAGCTGGATGATTGGCTCAGATGGGTGCAACGACAAGTATCCAAGGAAGAGCTGGAGCAAGGACTCTCTGATCTGAACCAATGGGTGAAGAATTATAAAATTCATAAGTCGGTCATGGCACCTATGCTCCAAGACTTGTACAGAGGTATTACTGCGAAATTTAAATCCCGAAACGCGGTGACCGCGGATGTATCGGAGCTTCCCATAAAATTCATGACCTTTCGGGAGCAGCTTGCCTATATTGGCGACTTCACCTTCGAATATGTTCAAGCTGGCCAACTTTTACATCGTATAGAAATTATGAGTGCTTTGCGGTATATAGAGCACAACCTGAAACAGAGAATAACGCTTGAGGCTATTGCCGAGGAAGTGAATCTGGCCCCATCATATTTCAGCAGCTTGTTCAAAAAAACAATGAATGAAGGCGTTATCAGCTACATTAACCGTAAAAAAATCAAATTAGCTCTCGAGCTGTTAAATATTCAGGATTATTCTTTATTGGAATTGTGTGAGGAAGTGGGAATTGTGAACGAAGGTTACTTTTGCAAATTATTCAAAGAGTACACAGGTGTTACCCCTAAGCAATACCGGATAAAAATGACACGGTATGAATCCAAATAAACGTATAAATTCCTCGCGAAATCCTATAAAAAAAAGGACATCTAATGGCTTACCATGATAGCAGGATCAAATCATGGAGGTTATCAAAATGGAGCTAATTAATGCAGATGTAACCGTCGTAGGCGGAGGGATTGCCGGGGTATGCGCTGCCATTGCTGCCGCACGCCAAGGGCTGCAGGTCTCACTTATTAATGACCGGCCGGTTCTGGGAGGAAATGCGAGCAGCGAGGTCAGGGTTCATATCAACGGGTCGGCATATCTCGGAAACAGTCCATCCTATTATGCACGCGAGGGTGGATTAGTGGAAGAGCTCAAGCTGAAGATTTTTCACTATAACCCGTTATACAACAAGAAGCTGATGCTGTCGTTGTCGGATATGGTCTTGCTCGACATGGTTTATGCGGAGCCTAACCTTTCTCTATTTCTGAATACATGCGTGCATGATACGGGCATGGAGAACGGCAGAATTAAATGGGTAGAGGGCCTTCAATTGGCTTCCGAGAGAAAATTCCGGTTCGAAAGCCGAACCTTCATCGATTGCTCTGGTGATGGAGTGGTCGGATATCAGGCAGGTGCGCACTTCCGCCGGGGGAGAGAAGCGAAGCATGAATACAATGAAGAATTGGCTCCTGACGCGGCGGATCATTACACCATGGGCGATACGATCCTGTTTCAAGCCCGCGACGTAGAATATTCCGTTCCATACACAAGGCCTGACTTTGCCTATGACATTACGAAGCTGGATTTTTTCGACAGTATCAGACAAGGCTTGAACCATCGGGCTTTCCCCCGAAAAATCAACGGACTTGGCGGATTGTGGTGGCTGGAATACGGCGGACATCTGGATACGGTCAAGAATAATGAAGACATCGCCTTGGAACTGCGGAAATTGGTGTACGGAATTTGGGATTATATCAAAAATAGCGGCGAATTTGACGATGTAGAAAATCTCATCTTGGATTATGTATGCCCGATTCCGGGGAAGCGGGAGTCGAGGCGGTTCATAGGGGACCACATGTTGTCCCAGAACGATCTTACAGCCAAGCCGCATTTCGAAGATGCTGTATCCGTCGGTGGCTGGTACATGGATTTACATGCGAATAAGGGGGTGTACGATGAGGGGCCGGCTACGGCATGGAATTTCGTACCTGGCTTGTACAATATCCCTTTCCGCAGTTTATATTCAAGCAATATTCCTAATCTCATGTTTGCCGGACGCAATATAAGCGCTACACATGTGGCTTTCGGATCTACAAGGGTCATGGCCACCTGCGGTTGTATGGGGCAGGCGGTTGGAACGGCTGCTTCGTTATGCGTGAAATATGAGGCAGACCCTGCGGCCATCACCCTAGCTCATATGGAGGAGCTGCAGGCGCTGCTGCTTCGGGACGGCCAAACGATTGTAGGGCTTCAAGAGGAACTAAGTCCTTACTTCGCTGATGGATTAACGATTCGTGCCTCGTCTCAGCGCAGCTATGACAATCCTCTGCCAACCGGAGAGCTCTCTCTGGAGAACGGGTTATGCATGGTCTTGCCGATTCAGACATCCGCGGCGGAAAGTGTCCGGGTCAAAATTAAAAACAGGTCCGGTCATCCGGAAACCATGCATGTCAAGCTGTTTGGAGGAGAACGGAAGGAAAATTATATTCCCTCCAGCAGGTTAAAAGATTATCGCTTGGAGATTGCTGCCAGTCATGACGACTGGATTACGCTGGTCTTGGACTGCAAGACACCGGCTGACGACAAAATCTACATTGTCTTGGAGGGCCCGGCTAGTCTTGCCGTATACGGCAATGAAGAGAAACTGACAGGTGCGGTTAGCTTCCATTATCGGCCGGAAGAGCCGTCCAGGCTGAAAAAAATGAATAAGAGCATTTGCTTCAAGGACCTGCTCCCGTCCCAGAGTATGTATACTCCCGAGAATGTTGTCAACGGCTTCTCCAGACCTTATGGCCTGCCGAACGGCTGGATTTCGGAGCGTACGGAAGGACAGGAATGGCTGGAATTCTGTTTTGCAGGCCCTAAAAATATAGAGGAAATTCATCTTGTGTTCAATTCACAGCTTGATTTAGAGCATTTCAACGACCCGATCGAGTCCCTTGTGCAAGATTATGAATTGACCTTGACTCTAGAAGATGGAGCCGAGAGAACCATCCTGACACGCGGGAATTATCTCACGCTGAATAAGCATCAGGTGGACGCGGAACGTGTAACCCGAGTCCGGATGAATTTCAGCAGAACGTATGGTTCGCCTTATTTTGAAGTGTTTGCTGTAAAATGGTTTGCTCCGAAAATCGATAAATGAGGCAAGGTGAAGTCACGATGAAGGAATTATACCCTCGTAGAGGGCTCCCCAATATCATTCAGAAATTGGAAAATGGCGATACCGTAACCATCGTTTATTTCGGCGGCAGCAATACCCGTTCTGAAGGCTACAGAGTCATGACGGCGGATTGGCTTCGTGAGCAATACCCCCAGGCGGAGATCCGTACGGTGAATGCAGGCATTAACGGGACCGGCTCGGATCTGGGCTGTGCCCGTCTGGAGACCGATGTACTGCGTCATCATCCCGATCTGGTATTCGTTGAATTTGTAGGTAACGATGGCGGAGATCCCGAATCCAAGGCACGGATCGAAGGAATTGTCCGCCAGATCCGCAAGCGGAGCCGGTTTACCGATATCCTGTTTGTGTATACGGTGAAGGAGCGGGATGTGGCCGGATTTCAGTCGGGAGAATACCAGAAAGGGGCTATCATGCAAGAGGAAGTGGCTGACTATTATGGTATTCCTTCAATTCACTTGGGCGTAGAGGTCTGCCGCCTGGTAGCTGAGGGGAAGCTCGTGTTCACCTCAAGGGAGGACCTATCCGTTCCCGGAGCTGTTATTTTCACGCATGATTCGATCCATCCGACCATTCCCGAAGGACACCAGATATACACGGATACGATCACCCGGTCATTTGAGATCATACGCGAACTCAGAAGTCATCCGGGAAGGCAAGTCCATCACTTGCCCCGGCATCCGTTGGTTCCGGCTAACCCTTGGGAGTATGCGACCATGCTGTCACCGGATAGTCTGCCTAATACCCATTTTACTGCAGGATGGTCTTACCTGACGCCCGAGGAATCTGCTGTAGTACGCGAGTACAATTGGTTGTTCCCGGGCCTATGGCTGGCTGCCGATCCTGGAGAGGCGGTCACGGTTCAGTTCGAAGGAACCCGTATCGGGTTATTCGATATCGGGGGGCCGGATTCTGGCAGATTGAAGGTGTCGGTGGATGGAGGGGAACCCTTTATTATCGATCGGTTCACCCATTACAACGATCATAATCGTAATCAGTATGTATTCTTGCCGGAGCTCCCGAACGGGAAACATACGGTTCGCTTTGAAATCGATCATGAGAAGACAGACAAAGCAGCCGTGTTCGAGGCAGTCGGCAATGAGCGAAGTATCGAGCATATCCGGCAGCATCCAGAGTGGTATGAGCAAACGGTGATCCGGCTCGGGAAGCTGTTACTGGTGCAGCCGCCCTTATAATGGATGATTAGACATTGGACAATGGAAGAACCCTCAGGAACGCGACCCTAGCGTGCTGAGGGTTTTTAGCTTTGGATTCATCTCTTTTGTACGTTCATATTCAGTTCATATTGACGTCACGGGGAGTACACTTTCATTGGTTAAGATTTCATTTTAGCGAAAGAAGAAGTAGAAAGAGAGGGAGTAAAATGAGATTATTCGAGATACTTTTAGTTCTATCCTGTTTCACACTGCTCGCAGATCTATTGTTTATAAGAAGAGGTGCAAAGACAACAGGGCTGGTATTGGGGATAGAAAGCAGCGTTATATTGACAGTTCAATTATGGGTAGAGGGATACAGATGGCAGTTGCTTTTGGTATATATGATGACGGCGCTGCTTATACTCATCGTTATACTCAGACATTTAGGTAAGATAGGGAATATAGAGAATATAAAAGCAGGGAAGCTGTTGAAATATAGTTCATCTTCCATCATCGTCATTCTGCTTGTTATATCTGCCGGCTTGTCTGCATATTTGCCAGTCTTTCATTTGCCGAAGCTTGAAGGTCCGGAGAAAGTGGGTACTCAAGCCTTTCATTTTACGGATCAGAACAGAGATGAAGTCTTAACTGCAGATCCAAGCGATAAGAGGGAACTAATGGTTCAAGTGTGGTACCCTACAGCAAATAGCAGCAACAAGAAGAGTGAAGCTCTTTTTCCAAAAGATAAAGAAATGTTCAAAAAGTATATCCAGACCTATTCTAATTCATTAAACCTTCCAGACTTTGTCTTCGATTACTGGGAATATAGTAAAACCAACTCTTATGAAAATGTAGAACTATTGCCTTCTACAATCCCTTATCCTGTGGTACTGCTATCGCATGGTATGGGAACCAGTAAAGTTCTCCATGCATCACAGGCCGAGAATCTCGCCAGTCACGGGTATATCGTGGTCACCATCGATCATACGTATAGCACCTTTGCTACTATTTTTCCGGATGGCCGTGTAACGGACTATACCACCAAGATGACTACCGTAGAAGATCGCAGAATAATTGGAAATATATGGACGAAAGATGTGGAGTTTGTAATTAACGAAATGGAAAGGCTAAATTCAGGTGCAATCGAAAGTCAATTTAAAGGAAAAATCGATCTAAACCATCTAGGCGTAATGGGGCATTCCTTCGGGGGGGCCACAGCGTTTAACACAACTTATTTAGATCCTAGAATCAAGGCCGGAGTCAATATGGACGGGTCACTGATCGAAGTGGACAATAGAGATGATCTAGACAAGCCGTTTATGTTCATAAGATCGGGTGTTTTTAAAGACTGGTTGACCGATTTCAAGAAGGATACCCATCTGGATAACGAAGTCACTAAACAGCTTGAAGAAGAGCTGCACATTATTAAAAATGTGATTAATCAGGGAGGGCCTGCGATTTATATTGAGGGTACCCAACACTTCAATTTCACGGACCTTCAGTTCTATTCTGAGCTGATCAAACTGACTGGAATCACAGGAGATATCAATGGTAAAAGAGGATCAGACGTCGTAAATCAATATGTTCTCGATTTCTTTAATAAGGAATTGAAAGGAGAAGGGGGACAACTGCTTCAGGGTCCAAACGACAGCTATCCCGAGGTGAAATTTATAAAACCGGAAGATCTTTAATATGAAACAATATACGATTTTGATATAATTACAAACGATTTCGGGAGCAGCACCCCCTTCTTTATACTATTCTGAGAATAGAAATAAGAAGGGGGTGCTGCTTATGATCTTTCAAGTTGCTATAGGAATTCTGTTGCTTCCATTCCTGTTCGTTGGACTACGGGCAATAGTACATTCTAAATGGTGTGACAACCTAGCCAGACAGCAGGATAAACGGTTCACTTATTATATCAGTCAAGAATACGATGACGGCAAAGAAGGCGGCGATTAGAAATCGTTGCCGGCAGCAGCAGATTGCTTGCGGAAGTCTTGCGGGATCTGTCCTAATTGTTTACCGAACACATGCGAAAAATAACTTGCCGTTTGAAACCCGCAGGCCATGGCGATCTCTCCCACAGGCATCGTTGTCTCTTTCAGCATCTCACAGCTTTTTTGAAGACGATAGCGGGTTAAATAATTATTGGGTGACCAGCCAACATGCTTTTTGAATAGCTCACAACATCTGCTTCTGCATACTGAACCGGCGGCGGCAATCTCATCAATGGTTAGTTTAGATTCATAATGCTGGTGAATATACCCGGTCATTTTACGGATCGTTATCCATATCTGTTCATTATTCGGATTGCCCGGTGCTTGCTGTATATGATCAGCTATACCCGCACATATGGACACAGCCTGGGATAATAAGCGGAGCAGGTTACCTTCATGGCTATGCATCTCATCATATAACTCAGTTAGCGCGAGCAGAATCTCATGCTGCCAAGACGTTTGAGAAGATAACAGTAAAAAATCGCCGGTGCCGGAACCGAATTTTTCTTCCAGATATGCTTTCCCTGCAAGCGTGTTTTCGCCGAGAAGTGCAGGATGAATGACGATGACCAGAAAAGTACAATCGCTCTTCGCAGCAGAGAAGCCATAGTGGAGGCGTTTACTGTTAACGAAAATTCCATTCCCTTTATCGAGATGAACCGTTTGCCCGTTCACATAAAATTCCATTGTCCCGTCCAGCACCACAATGAACTCTAGATCCGGATGCCAATGATAAGCGGCCGCGAACCGGTCGAATTGATGCAGCGCTCCTTTTTTAGCATACAGAGGGAAACCCGGCAGATTATAATTCAGTCTTTCGGATAAATCAGAGAATACCTCCAGGGCGAATTTATCCATGGCTACACCTCATTAGTGGATTATACGATTTTGACATAATGATAACTGATTGCGGAGGGGAAAACAAAAAAATGTCATGAGGATGGGATTTCCAAAGCAGAGGATAGTTGTATAATAAAGCTTGGAAAGAACTTTTCTGTTTTTGCTACGTGCAACCTACTCATGGAACTATGCTGGCAAAATTGGTTGAGGCCTTTACTATGTGTATACAAGCGGGGAGAAAGCATCTATGAAACAAAAGAGTTTGATTTATTCTCTATTATTAGCACTTATATTATCGGTCGTATCAGGGGCTGGTAATATAAGTGCGGCTGCACGGAACATCACCGACATTGTCAAAGTGACCAAGCCTACGGAGATTAAAATTGGGGAGTGGAAGGAATACCAAATAGCCATCACTGACTGGACAGATGGAGACGTTACAGACCATGATTTTACTCCAGTCTCTTCAGATGAGAATATTATAAAGGTTATCCGGAAAACGAAATGGGTGTCTGAACTTCATGCCTTAAATAAAGGGACTGCCACCTTAACTGTCAATATTGGAGAAAAGTTTGAACCTTATGTGTTCACTGTTCAAGTGGTCGATGATTATACCGTTATACCTGAAACAACTCCTGCACCAACTCCTGCACCAACAAGTCCAGTGGTCATAAAGGAACCTACTCATGAATAAATCATGAGTAAGGATATAGAAGAGTATAGCAAGCAATTGCAGCTTATAGGAAAGTATGAAAATAAAGCTATCACTTCGTATAATGAGCTAATTGATTTAGGAATAAAAGACTCAACAAGAAAAACATTTTTTCTGTCATTAAATAACACTGTAGTACCGAACTATACTAAGTTTGTATCCGGATTGAAGTACCTAAAAGTGAATAATGCGGAGATAAAAGAAATACATAGCCATTATCTAGCAGGGGCAAAACTCCAGTTAGAGGGGATGACTATAATGCGGGACAGTCTGAAGACAACCAAAATAAATTATTCCAAATTCGAAGCAGGTTACAATAAGGTTGGAGAAGGAGTCAAGCAATTGGATAAAGCGGAGCTTCTTTTAGACAATTATATAAGAAAATACATCAAATAAATAAAAGATAGAACCCTTATAGGGTTCTATTTTTTATTCTAGGCTATGCTAGATAGAATGTTGATTTTTCGATAAAAGGAAAGCCGCCCATGGAAGGGCTTATAAAAAATGCTTATTTGCCTCTATACAGAAAAGAATTGATATCTTTTTCCATTATCAAATTCATCTACAAAATTGCCGTCAGTAATTTCAGAAATAACCCGTAGCCAAAATTTTTGTGCTGGTATATTCTTCTCAAGTTGGTAGAGTTCCCAATTACCTTTAAAGAGGGTAAATAGTTGTTTGGCTGCCGCTGTACCCAATCCATTCATTCTGTACTTTCTCAATATAAAGAAATGTGACAGGATATGAATATCTTTACCAGTTTCTTTGTTTTTCACGAAGGCAAATCCAGCGATTTTATCACTAACCATTATTAAAAAAGGATGGCGGCTTTGTGGCTCATTCCAATACAAATTGAAATCTGGCATTTCTTGGTAAAGACCATTAGATAGAGTATCGACCTCAGTGTATTCAGTAAAATCGTACATATAAAATTGAAGTAAGTTTTGCAGAGTTAACTGCTCTTCAATCGTAGCTTTTCGAATATTCATTAGTTCACTTCCTTTCTCAACTTTTTTAGAGTAGGACTACCTGTCAATATATTCAGAAAGAATACGCTGAACATCGAAGTTTGGTGTTCGTGTCCGCTACTGTAAACAAGCAAGAATTGACCAACATGTGTTTCTTATTCGACATTGTATTCTCGTATTCCTTGCTGTCTGAATATTGCAACCAAGCCAGATAAACACGAGTCGGTACAAAGCACATCTTGGACATTGCTGATGCCTCAATACTTAGATTTGCAGCCTCGCTTTCGGGGCGTTGAAGAAGGGGGGGGGACGCACAATCAATAACGAACGACATTCTTGACGAACACCGTTCGTTATGTTATAAATGTATCACCTTAACTAATTCATACGCTTATTAACTTTCAAACGAAGGAGATGTCTATACATGACAACAAATAATTCTACCGAACAACGCCGGATCGCAATTATTGGAGGTGGACCAGGGGGGCTAACGCTTGCCCTGATTCTGCAAAAGCATGGTATTTCCTCGACGATCTACGAACGTGAGCATGTGGATCTAAGCCATGAACGCGGAGGTTCCTTAGATATCCATGAAGAATCCGGGCAACTCGCTTTGAAGGAAGCCGGATTATATGAAGCTTTTCTGCAGGCAGCACGGTTTGAGGGCGAAGACTTCCGGCTCATGGATAAGATGGGGACCCTATACCTGGACGAAGTGGCCGACGAAGAGAGCTCGGAAGGGCAGAGACGCCCGGAGATTGACCGTGGGGTGCTTTGTGACTTGCTTATAAACAAATTAGATCCGTCTACCATACAGTATGGCTATAAACTGGAGAAGGTTGTGTCTCTGGGTGAGGGGAAGACGGAGCTGCATTTTGAAAATGGTCATATCGTTGTGGCTGATCTTGTAATTGGTGCGGATGGTGCCTTTTCCCGGGTTCGTCCTCTGCTTACGGATACAGATGTGGAATATTCAGGTTTGACTATGCTGGAGCTTAACGTTATTGCCGCCGATCACCCGGATCTGGCCGCATTCAATGCACGTGGCAAGATGTTCGCGCTGGACGATCACAAAGGGATTCTGGGCCAGTTGAACGGCAACGGACGGATCAAAGTATATGCGAGCTTCAAGGTAGAGCGGGACTGGTTAGACGAAATTCGAAATGATAAGCCACAGGAGATTAAGGCAAAGCTGCTTGAGCTGTTTCATGATTGGAGTGAACCGCTCAAGAATTATATCCGGTATGCGGAAGATGCGGTTGTGCCCAGACGGATCTACATGCTGCCCGTCGGGTTTCGCTGGGAACGCAGTGCTGGTGTGACGTTGATTGGAGATGCAGCACATGTCATGTCTCCTTTTGCCGGAGAAGGGGTGAATCTTGCAATGCTGGATGCGCTGGAGCTGGCCCTTGCCATAGTAAGGAACAAGGAGACATCTGTGGCCATTGAAGAATATGAGGAGAAAATGTTCCAGTATGCCTCAGAGAAAGCACATGTGTCTAACGACAATCTCATCCTGAGCTTCTCAGAGAATGCGGCTCCAAAGTTTGCAGCACTCATGCAATCTTATCAAGACCTGTATGAGCAGCAAGGATGAGGTTATCTTCCGCGATGTATTTACTATTGGCTTCCGGCATGTTATAAGAAAACTATGATGAAACCTAAACGTGAAATTGTGAGCCGCCGTAACCGGCCAGCCAAAGAACCCCTTAGTCATGAAATCATTGTCAAGACCGCGTATGAGCTGCTGAAGCAGGAAGGGACCTCCGGCATGAGCATGAGGAAGGTAGCCAAGCAACTGGACACCGGACCTTCCTCCCTCTATGTTTACGTTAAAAATCTGCAGGAATTGAGTTCATATGTGCTTGACCTTGGTCTCGGTGAGTTGAATCTGCCGGAGCATACGGACGATAATTGGAAGGAGCAGTTATTTCAAGCGCTGCATGCTTATGCCGAGCTACTTATCGAGCAACCTGGATTAGCGGAGCTGTCTCTACAGACGATTCCTATCGGGAATAATGCTTTTCGTCTGAATGAGTATTTACTTACCGTCCTGCAAAAGGGCGGAATCACCTCTACGGCCGCTGCTTGGGGAACGGACCTGTTGCTCTTGTACGTGTCTTCCGTTGCGTTGGAGAAGGCTAAAAGAGCAAGCGAGTTGATGGAAACCGCCCAGAGTTATTATAATGAAGCAGATCCGGTACGTTTTCCGTTGATGAACAGTCTGAAGACTGATTTATTCTCGGGGGATAGCGCCTCCAAGGAGAGGTTCTTCTGGGCCATTGAAGTGATACTCCAGGGGATAATGCACAAACAGCAGGATTGATAACCTTGGATTTCTTGCATAAGCACCGCGGGTTCATGGGAAAACTTCTATAGTGCAGATACACCGCATGACTTGATTTCACAAGAGGTTAATCTATGACAACTCAGGACCAGCAGGAGCTTCTGAAGCTTAAACACGAGCAGGACGAAGAGAAGAGACAGTTCACGAACTTCGCCCGGGCCGTATCAGCTGATGGGGAAGATCCCCAGCGTTTTTTCCTAGCTAAATAAAGATGATTTTGAGCATGCTGAACCCCTCCATGAGCTAACAACATCTTTGTTTGCGGGCTGCAGCTTCACTGATATGGAACAGATCATTCTCCAGGCGAAGTGAAAAGCAATTATCGATGACAATCCGCTTAAGCCTTTTCATCTTAAGGATGCTTATTCGGAATATAAGCCCAAAATCTGCGAATAAGGTGAGGAATCTAAGACGGAAGCAGGTTGAGGACCTAGGTACCGGCTTTTAACTTTACACTTATTGCTCAATTTTCTTCCAAAAAACTTTAGACATCTGCTGTAAGAGCAGCAGGTGAAAGAGGAGCCCTACAATAAAAATCACGGTTATTGTAGATGCAGAAGGATTACCGGCTATGCCTTCAAGATATAGCTTAGCCGGCCAATATGTTGGAAACACCCCTGCTATTAGCTGCCAGGGAGCAGGAACAAAATAGGCGAAAACTGCTCCCAGAAGAGTTAGTCCAATAATTTTGGATAAGGCAAGGCCTTCTACTTTATTAGCCGCAAATGTAGCCAAGAACATTGCAAGGATAGGTGTCTCTAATAAGAGCAACAGGAGTACTGCGATATTTGCTGGTTCATACCGTGAAACACCGCTGAAAAGTAGAAAAACAGCTGTCATGATTATGCTGATAGAGGTCGGAAGAATCAGCCGGTAAGCTAGATACCCACTTTTCATCAAGGGGGTTACTGCATAGATTCCAATCAAATGTTCGTCCCGTTCATCCAGGATTAATAAGCCCGCTGCTATTCCCGCTAATTGAGGAACAAGAAGCATTAGAAAAACAGTAATGAAACTGGAGTAGGAAAGAAGATCGAAGGACGAGAGGAAAGCTATCCACTCTGCTAAGGGACGCAAGCCATATCTTACAACAAGGGTAAGCAGAAGCGGACCAAGCGTAATGAGCAGAAGCATCGGATCTTTTATTGCATTTCGGGAATCTTGCCGGAGCATCGTTCTATACCTAAACATATTTTCCACCTCCGTCCTGTTTTCTCACGGTCCTTTGTATTAGGGAATAGACCCACCAGACTGCAAGACCGATCCAAAACAGTAGGATAAACACCGCATATAAGAAATCTGATATGGCCAGAGGTTGAGAGGCGCCTTGCAGAAGCATTAACGTTCCTTGAACCGGCAGGATAGCATAGAGAGATGTTATAAATAAATTCAAGTAACCCAGTACAGGTAATATAAAGATGAGAGAGTATAATTGGGACAATAATATGAAGCTATTGATCGAACGGCTTTTAATGGCCGCAGCTAAGCCGATTAAGGTAAAAAAAGAAGAGGTCAAAACAATAGCTATAACATATTGCACCGCAGACACAGGCCATCCTGCAGAACTCAGGTGTATAGCATAAGCGACAGCAAGCGATAAGCAGCTTAAAGAAAAACATTTGGCCAGAATGTACTCCAGCGTATGAACAGGTGTAACAAAAAGATTCTCAAAAATACCCTGATCTCTCTCCAAGAGCAGAATCCCTCCTGCCAGAATCAAACCAAGTGCGCTTGGATCTGAAAAAGTAAGCAATAACAATGTGCTGTCTAGGTAAGCATCGGGAACGATGCTGAGCCCTCCTATATAAACCATACATACAAGGAAATATACAAAATACAGTCCATGCTTCCATTGGAAGCGAAGATCAAAAAGAAATAATCTCCATATTCTCATACTAAGCATTCCCCCGTAACATCCATAAAGATTTGATCCAAGGTAGCCTCTAAGGAATGAATGGTGACAATGGGATATGAGCGAATAATCAAGAGGAATTCTTTGTTATCCCCAATATTAGTTAAAGGGAACTCTGCCGTTTTTTTTGTTCCTTGCATCTGATATTCAATTCTGAGTTTACGTTCTCCGCTTCGCAGCATCAGATTCTTTGGGGAGTCAATTAACTTGATTACACCGTTCACGACAAAAGCAACTCTGTCGCATATTTGCTCAGCTGCCTGCATGTTATGGGTGGTCAGAATGATTGTCGTCCCAGCGTCTTTACGCTGTTTAATGAGTTTTTTAAGCATATCGGCATTGGTAGGATCCAGCCCGGAGGTCGGTTCATCCAGAAATAATACGTCCGGATTATTCTGCACAGCACGGCAATAATTCAGTCTCATCTTCATTCCTTTTGAAAAATCTCCAACTTTCATATTTGCAGCATCCTTCAAACCTACTTGCTGGAGTAAATCCATAGGGTCTGAACAACGCTCGCGGTATAGTGATCCGAAATGTCTCAGATTCTCCAGGGCAGTAAAACGGTTATAGAAATTGGGAAATTCAAATGCCACGCCGATTCGTTCAAAATATTCCGAACCCACCGATTTCACTTCTTGATCTAAAACGGTAGCCGAACCACTATATTGTTTTAGCTTGCCAATCAATATATTTTGTGTCGTACTTTTGCCGGCGCCTGATGGACCTAAAAAACCGAAAATTTCTCCTTTCCTGATGTTAAAATTGAGCCCCTTTAAAACAGGGCTGTCTTTGCCTGGATAGGTATATGATAGTTCCTTCACTTTAATCATTAGGATTTTGCTCCTCTCGTACGGATAAGCCCTCAGCAATAGTAGATATAAGCATCTCAAGCGTATCCTCATACACGTTCTCCCCGATTTCCCGCCGGTGTAGAGAGAGCAATACGAGTGAACGAATCATACTAATGATTAGCTCGGGAGGACTTTTTTTAAGCAAACCTTCTGCTTGCCATTTCTGAATCAACGGATAGAAGAAATCCTGATCTTGGTTGTAATTACGTTCTAATCGTTCGGGAGGCACTTTACGAATCAAGGCTTCGAATTGATCAGTCAATAAAATTTGCTGAATGATTGGATTTTCCGACATGAGCTTGAAAGACTCCAACAAAAATAATTGAAAAGATTCTTTATTTAGAGGTCTTTCTTCTGTTTTCTTAAAAAGAACGGTCCTTATGTTACTTTCTTCAACTTCCAGAAGCTCAAAAAACAGTTCTTCCTTAGTCTGGTAAAAGGCATAGAAGGTACCTACTGCAATTCCTGCCCCTTTTGTTAATTTCTCTACACTAGTTTTCTTAATTCCATATCGGGTAAAGAGGCTTCGTGCAGACTCAAGAAGTTTTTGTTTGATATGAGTTTTTTCAATTTCGCTGAATTTTTTTGGCATTTGCCAGACCCCTCATTATGAATTTATGAATAATATTATATTTCATTCATTTAAAATTTACAATTAGCAAGATGAAAAACCTCTGCATTGGCGCAAAAAAAGTGTAAAGCAGAAGTATCGGTATCCAGAGGATAAATTGCTTATTGGTTAGTACCACACGAATCCTAAAGGATCAGAATAAAACGTGAAAAGACTGAGCCTAAGTTATGGAGTATGGCTTAGGCACAGCTCATGTCTAGCTCTTCTTTAGTTCATTCCAAAATAATCTCTGCAACACAGCAGGCAGGGAGGGTAAGCTCCAGGGAATTATCCTGTATCTTACTGTCCGGCAACGCCTGGATTTCTACCTGAGGCGGCTACCCGAATTGATTATGACTGTTCATATCACCACTGATGCAGTGGATGGAGGCATTCGAGAAACTTTTACCGTCCAGCTTCCAATTGGTTGGCTGAGCTTCATCCATGGACAGGTAAGCCAGAGTGACATGAATCCTGCCGTCTGCCCGTTCAGAGGCACTGAGATGCAGAGCTTGTCCCGGCCGTTCTGCCTTCTCCAATCCGCCATAGGCGAGTCGCTGCTGAAGGTCATATATTCAATCCATTTGCTGACCTCCCGGGGAGTACCGGAGCCGACATTAGCGGCTATATAAGGCGAACATCCGACCTGCTCACAGAGATCGAGGAATCCATGCGTGCCAAAAGAATTATCCTCCACGAAAGCACTTCCCCGGACATTGGGGATTATGCTGTCTTCTCCGACACAAATATCGTTTCCCAGATGTTCCGCAAAATGTCCATAGATGTTTTTGATTATAGTTGAGAGCTTCCGTCCTGCATTAATGAAACATAATCACATAATCATAGGCTCCAATCGGTAAATATCTGGTGTTGAAACAAGCATACAATACGTTGACACGAAAATAGAAAGGTGTTTGGACGTAGACAGCTCATCAGCAGCGGCCGCATTTTCCTCCAGGTACTTGATACGCTTTGTACCCAGGATCGGCAGCGCCCCGATGGAGATCGTCGTGCAATGGCCAACTGAGAAGGTATACAGTTCTTATTTGCCATATTATATCAAATAATATATCATTTGGATTATTCTGTTCCAGTCCTCGCACGAACATCCCATATCAGACGTATTTCCGTTCCCTCTTCGGGACTGGAGCGAACCTCAATCCGCCCTTGCATCGCCTCAATTAGCCCTTTGGTTACCGCCATACCCAGGCCTGAGCCGACATCGGGCGCACCTGTATCTGTGCCGCGATAGTATCGTTCGAACAGCTTCCACACCGTCTCCTGATCCATCCCGCGTCCATTATCGGCAAATTGAACGATGAAATCGCCTGCCTCTTTACCTGGCTGCACACTTACAATCAGCTGCGTGTCCGGCGGATTATGCAGCAGGGCGTTGGCGGTCAGATTATCAACGATTCGTTCAAAGGAGGGAATGTGTACATAACCCTGTACCTGAGCCGGGGCAGGCTGGAACGTAATGCGGCCCTCTCCATATGCCGGGTTACGTTCAGCACGCTGTACCAAATCCTGAAGCAGGGCATTGATATCCGTTAACTCAATAGGGGGCTGGTACCCGCCACTGCGCAGACGATAGGTCATAGCCAGGTCGCTTACCAGCCTGTCCATGTACATCGACTTATCCAACATAATGCCCGCAAATTCGCGTACTTCATTAGAAGCCCACTCGTATTTCTCTGCTTCCAGCATATGTGCATAACCCTGGAGCGAGGATAGGGGTGTCTTTAAATCATGGGTAATTCCAGCAATCCATTCCTCCCGCAGAGAGTCGGTCTGTTTGCGGAGTTCCTTATCCTGCTTCAGGGTATCGGATAACGTTTGGATAGAATGCAACACTTCCGTATATACCCGATAGTTCCGCCGCCATTTCCCGTTCTTCTTCCGGCTAAGCGGCCTGCCGCGGGGTCCGGCCGGCTCCTCATATTGTCCGCGTTCAAGCCGCTGCAGCCATTGGAGCATATGGAGCATCGGATAACCGAACAGGTTGGCATACCAGACAGCAAGCAGGATCAGCAAGCCGATAATGGATACCAGAAGTGCAATCAGGGCAGGTCCAAAAATAAACCCGAAGGGGTTCACGTTGCTCCCCGCCGGATTGCCCGCAAGAGGAACACTTAGCATCCAGGTGGAATGGTTCTGCTCATCATAGCTGGTCACTGTAGTCATTCCATACCGGGAGGGGTAGTGTGTACGCAGAATCAGATCCTGGATGCTGTAGCTGTCCGGGATGCCGCTTGCGGGTTTGTTGAAAGAAGCCATCTCCTGTCCCTGTTCGTCCAAAATCTGAAGATAGGCATCCGCCGCGCGGATGATGTCCTGCTGCCTGGATGCCAATTCGAGCTTGTTGTTTGCATAACGTCCCCCGTTATATGCTTGATCCAGCATGGTTACGGCCTGGTTGTTCTCTCCGTACAGCAGGGTGAAATTGATCCCTTGCCGTTCCCGGATAAGCAGATATAGCTCGTAGGGAAAGGGCTTTTTTCCTTGCCAATAGGATATAAGCTCTCCAGGTTTATAGTGATCCGGCACATCGGGAGGGGTATGGAAAGCATCCAGCACACGGCCCTGCTCATCGAGAATCTGAAGCCAACCGTTGTTCTCTTCGATTCGCTTCAGCAGATCGGGATCATACTTAACACTGCCGTCCGGCAAAATATCAGCTGTACTGATTAGCTGGTCGAGCCCGACAGTGGCAAAATCTTCAACAAGGCTGGCCTCATTCAACTGCTGAATGACCCAGTAAGCTATACTTCCGCCGATAACCAGGATCAGAACCACCGTACCCGCAAGCAAGCCAATGAATCTCGTCATCAATCTGCGTCTTACACTCATCGCCCAGGACCCATGCCGGACTGAATGAGCTTATACCCTAGCCCGCGAACGTTCACCAACAGCTCAGGCGCGGAGGGATCAGCCTCAATACGCTCGCGAATCCGGTGAATATGTACCATAACGGTGTTGTCATCCGAAATGGCCTCCGATCCCCATACCCGCTCATATAATTCTGACTTGGTAAAGATACGATTCGGATGTTTGCAAAAAAATAGCAGTAACTGGTATACCAGAGCAGGACAATACACCAGTTCACCTTCTACTCTGAGCTCACCGGCTGGCTCCATGACCTGAAAGCGCCCAAAATCATAGATACCTTCCTGAGGCAGTCTTTCTGCTTCCGTCTGTCTGGGCAAATATCGTCTCAGCAGGGATTTGATCCGTGCAACTACTTCCAGCGGGTTAAAGGGTTTAACGACATAATCGTCTCCGCCAACCGCGAAGCCGGTCAGCTTGTCGTAATCAGTTGTTTTTGCAGTCAGAAAGAGAATAGGGGCATCGGTCATTTGACGCAGGAAAGGGCAGATTTCCAGCCCGCTTCGGCCTGGAAGCATCACGTCCAGCACGATGCAGTGATAGGTTTTCTTTTTACATGCAGCAATCGCATCTTCACCGCTAGTGACCGTATCGATATCCAGGAATTGTTCTTTGAGCAATACCGTTCGGAGCATATGCAGAATCGCCTGTTCATCATCAACAAGCAGGATTGAAACTTCATCCATGACGAAATAGAGCCTCCCAGCTTTTTTATAAGTATCATACCATTCTGAAACGCTGACAGCGTGCCGGCAACCTTAACGGATGCTTAATTTTGGAGATATAACAGGCCGCAAAGTTAAGATAGACGTAAGAGTAGGTTAGACGGCAGGTAAGATTGATTTCGTACACTGAACTAGAAAAATACCGTTCTAACAAAGGAGTGCAGGGAAATGACTAGAGTATATTCGAAAAGCTGGAAGGGGCTTGCCGCAGTGCTTGGTATGTGTATAATGTTGTCTGCCTGCGGCACCCCGGAATCAGCTGAACCACAAGAGCAATTACCGGTAACACAGACAGCCACTGCAGCACCATCAGAGGAAGCTGCAAATGGAGCCGGGGAGGACGCAATGATTACACCTGATAATTTCTTGGATACCTTAATGAATGGACCGAAGGAGAAGATTTACGAGCAGATGAGTCCGGAGCTACAGAAAATCATAACGCTTGACGAATTCAAGACGACTGCCGATAGCTTTATGGAAGGCGTTACTTCATGGAACAAGGTTACGGAAGTTAAACTGAACAAGCTGGTTGATCGTTCGTGGAAGGATCAGACGGGGACTAAGGGGATTCAGGCCTCTTTTGCTGAAGATCACCAGATTGTGGGGCTCCTTATTCAGCCGCTTGTAACACATGAAGCAACGGATAAGGCGTTGACCAAAACTGAATTCCAGTTTCCGCTGAAGGGCGAATGGTTTGTGTTCTGGGGCGGGAATGATGTGTTATCCAACTATCATTATGCTCATGAAACCCAGCGTTACGCACTCGACATTATCCGCACTCAGAATGATGCAAGCTATCAAGGAGAGGGAAAGGACAACGAGGACTATTATGCTTTTGGTGAACCGCTCTATGCAGCAGCAGATGGCAAGGTGGTTGAAGTCAAAAATGACATCCCGGATAACACGCCGGGCGTGATGAACGCTGAAGAACCGGAAGGGAATGTCGTGGTCATTGATCATGGAAACGGGGAGCACAGCATCACAGCACATCTCAAGAAAGGCAGTGTAGCCGTCAAAAAAGGGGATACCGTTAAGCAGGGAGATCTCGTCGGACATCTCGGTAATTCAGGGAATTCCAGCGAAGCACACTTGCATTTTCAGGTATCGGACGGGCCAGACCTCTTCACTTCCCGTTCGGTTCAGATCCGTTGGTCCGATCAGAGTCAGAAGCTGACACGGGGGAATTCTTTTCAGGGACTGCCCGATTAATTGCGTCAGTTTTTGCCGTTCCAAGTAACGTGCATGTGCTTCGGCCTTCCCAAGCGCAAACCGCGCGCTGTCGTGGTCAAAGTAAATAGGTGCTGCTGCGCCGAGGGATGGGTCCCATGCTTCACTGCCCATAACATTTATAAAAGAAATCCTGCAAAATGTGCAACATTGCTACTTCTTTCAAGAGTGAAAATAGTGTTGACTTGCGGCTTCCTATAAGGAATATAATATACCTACTTATAGGAAAGGAAGATGAAGGAATGTCCACGTCTCGGCCGAATACCGGAATTACAGCAATAGAGCTTCGAATGGGATCTTTTATTGTATATCCGACATTGTTGTGGGATGAACGGAATCTTGTACTTGTGGATACTGGCATTCCCGGACAATTGGATAGGATTCGAACGTTGCTTGAAAGGGAAGGCTTTGGACTAGATCAGCTGACGCATATCATCATTACGCATCAAGACAGCGATCACATTGGCAGTCTGCCGGAGCTAGTTCAGGCCAGGGGGAACGAGTTGAGGGTGCTCGCACATGAGGAGACTGTACCCTATTTGACGGGAGCCATTCCGCTTGTTAGAGGTAGAACTTTTGCACCGTCCGTGCACGTTCATACGGCACTTAAGGATCGAGACATTCTGCCCCTGGCCGGTGGCATTCAAGTCGTTTTCACCCCAGGACACACGCCAGATCATATGTCGCTCTATCATATCCCGACGCAAACGTTAATTGCCGGCGATGCATTAAACTCAAAGGATGATAAGCTCCTGCCCTTTGACAACTATTACACGTTGGATCATTCTACTGCGCTGAAGTCGATTGCCAAGCTGCTAGAGCTGGATATTAAAAAAGTAATCACCTATCATGGTAACGAAGCTACTCATCGAATTAAGGAAAGTCTCCAAAAAATAGTAAATACAACAGGCAATACTTCACTATAATGCTTATTTACATCACACAGGCCAATGATCTTGAGGATCATTGGCCTGTTATTCTGTTCTTAGTATCGAAAGATCCGAAGTTTTGGAGTATTGACTTAGAGTGCACTTAAACTCTTATACTGGTCACGTACGATGCAAGCAAGCGAAAGTTCATTCAGTTTGTTAAAGGGAGGAAATCGTGTGAAGCATTTTCCGTTGGGGAATACAGGAATGCAGGTAAGTGCTTATTCTTTAGGCTGTCTGAATTTTGGATCGCGAACTGATAAAACAACCTCATTCCAGTTGCTGGATCATTTTTTTGAGGCAGGTGGAAACTTTCTGGATACAGCCAATAATTATGCGATATGGAACGAAGGCTGTGTTGGCGGAGAAAGCGAGTCTTTGCTTGGCGAATGGATGAAAGAAAGAAAAAACAGACATCAGATCATTTTGGCCACCAAAGTGGGAGCGAAACCGGTAGTGCCGAAAAGCGAAAAAATGGAAGGCTTAGGCCGCCAAGCGATTGAGAAGGGAATTGACGAAAGCTTGCTGAGGCTTGGTACAGATTATGTAGATTTATATTATGCTCATGTTGACGATAACGAAACTGAACTCGAGGAAACCTTGGAGACCTTTGATTCCTTGGTCAAAGCCGGCAAAGTAAGGGCTATAGGCTGCAGTAATTACCGGGTGTCCAGGCTCCTTGAGGCCAAGGCAATCAGTATGTCAAAAGGATGGGAGTCCTATTGCTGCATCCAGCAGCGATATACGTATTTGCAGCCTAGAGCGGATGCGAATTTCGGAGTGCAGGTCAGTGCTGATGAGGATTTACTTGCTTACTGCAGGCAACACGATAATTTTACGCTCATGGCTTATTCCCCCCTCCTTGGAGGCCTATACAACAAAAAGGATGCTGTCCTACCTGATGCATACCGGAGAGAAGATCAGATGACCCGATTGGATACACTAAGGAAAGTTGCTGGAGAGCTGGGAGCGACACCGAATCAGCTTATCCTTGCTTGGATGCTGCACAAGCACCCGAGAGCTCTTCCCATTGTTGCTGCGAGCGGTCTAACGCAATTAGAAGAAAATTTGGGGGCACTTAAGCTACAAATTAGCTCAGAACAGCTTGATCCATTGAACTGATGTTGAAAGGAGCGGACTCGTTATGACCAGTAGAGAACTGACCATTCAGCAGGCAGCTGAGATGACGGGGTTAAGCGTACATACCCTTCGTTATTACGAAAGGATCGGTCTGATGGACCCCATCCCCCGTGCCGGGAATGGTCATCGGATATATCGGGAGCATGATTCAGAATGGATTATATTACTCGCAAAACTTAAGACTACAGGAATGCCGATCGCTCTTATGCAACAGTTCGCTGATATGATGCGACTTGGCAATGATGGCATCCCCAAGCGCAGGAAACTTCTAGAAGAGCATGAGCAGAAATTAATTGAGCAGGTTCAAACGATTCAGCAGACTTTGGATATTCTGCGGGGTAAAATTGACTACTACCGTTCTTGGGAAGATGATATCACGCGAGAGGAAGCCAGTTTGAAGTCAGCTCGCTGACCAGTCCAGCAGCGAGCTCTATTGATGGTGCATGGCGCGAAGCTGGAGATGCTGTACGCAGCCGGCTAAAGGTCCGGCTGCGTTTTGTTCGCCAACATACCGGAGAATGAACGTTTAGTTTCTTTTGAAATCAGTTTCGTTTGTTATAGCCTCCGTTGGGCCTGTTCTGCGGCCTCCATGACAATTTCACCTAACGTTGGATGCGGGTGGATGGTCATGGCTATATCTTCTACGGTTGCTCCCATCTCAATCGCAAGGGAAAGCTCCGATATAAGCGTAGATGCTTCAGCGCCTACAATCTGTGCACCTAATACAAGTCCAGACGCAGCATGAGCAACAATTTTGACAAATCCTTCGGTTTCCTTCAGAGCCAGCGCACGGCCGTTAATAGAGAAAATAGATTTTCCAACGATAACAGGAATGGATTTGTGTTTACAATCCGTTTCGCTAAGACCAACGCTCGTAATCTCCGGGTGAGAAAACACAACCAGCGGAAGAGCTTTGTAGTCGATTACAGAGGGTTTACCCGCAATCGCTTCTGCTGCAATTTTTGCTTCATATGAAGCTTTATGGGCCAAGGCAGGGCCTTGAACAATATCTCCAATGGCATAGATATTCGGAATGGATGTTCTGCACTGCTTGTCAATCTCGATCAAGCCTTGCGGAGTAGGGGACAAACCAATCTTTTCAAGACCCAAGGTTCCATCTGTATTCGGTTTCCTGCCAACCGTAATTAATGCATATTCAGCTTGAACAACATGGAGTTGATCCTGACGCATATATTGTAGATCAATGTGACTCGTATATGGGTCTGCTCCTGTAACCTTAGCTTCCGTTAGGATTGTTATCCCGTCCTTCTTCAGTTGACGAACGACAGGTGCAACATTCTCTGCTTCAAATCCGGGTAAAATCTGTTCACCCCCCTCGAGTATCGTAACTGCGGTTCCAAATCTCGCAAACATCTGCCCCAGTTCCACACCAATATAACCGCCGCCAACTACAACGAGGCTCTTAGGAATGTCGGCCAGCGATAGCGCCTCCGTGGATGAAAGAATCCGTCCGCCGAAAGGAAGCGCGCTGATTTCAATCGGACGGGAACCGGTTGCCAGGATGAGATGCTTAAAGCCCATTCGGCGCTCAATCTGTTCATTGTGATGAATTTCAACGGTATTCGCATCTATCAAGCTGGCTTCTCCTTCAATAAGAGTCACACCTGCCGATTTAAGCAAAAACCGAACCCCTCCAGACTGCTTATCCACCACAGCTTGCTTAAACAACTGAGCCTCCTGAAAAGAAGAAGCTTCGTCAACAGCATACCAGTGTCTGCGCAAATGAATACGCTCCGCTTCAGCAATCAGCGCTTTGGACGGAATACAGCCTACATGCGTACATACCCCTCCGATCTGGTGGCGTTCCACAAGGACTGTTGTCATGCCCAGTTGTGACGAACGTAATGCAGCCACATAACCGCCAGGCCCCGATCCAATAACCAGGGTATCTACAGCTTCTAATGAGTTCATGATGGGTACCTCCAAGTTATAATATGTTAATCATAATATATTATAGTCATCATATTTTAGAAGAGTCAACACTCCATTACCAATTGACATTAAATAATATGATAACTATAATATTTCAAAAGACATTCAATAGATACAGACTTATACAAAGGGGAGGGAGCAGGATGCCTTATCCGAAAGGGCACAAGCTCAAGGTTCGGAACCATATCATTACCAGCGCAGCCAAAGCATTTCGCACCCACGGCGTGCGGAATATCAGTCTTCCACATATTATGAAAGGTGCTGGACTGACGCACGGAGGATTTTACTCCCATTTTGAAAATAAAGATCAGCTTGTGATGGAGACCTGTCATTTCGCCATTAGTGACACCATTGAAATGCTGCAGAGAATTGCAGACCATAACAAAAACGAAAATCAGACGCCGATTGAGGCCGTCATTGATTTTTACTTAAGCCCCCTGCATCGGGATCAGACGGAAGCCGGTTGTATCTTACCTGCTTTATCGGGGGAGATCTCCCAGCTATCGGCAGATATCAGGCAAGCATACACACAAGAGCTGCAACGTTTCATCGCGTTTATTATAAATATGGCTGAGATCGATCCCTCTAATGGTTATGCATTGGTAAGCAGTATGGTGGGTACCGTTGCACTGGCACGGGCAGTTAGTGATGCGAAGCTCAGTGATGCTTTGTTACAGGCCAGTCGTATGCAGGCTAAGCAGATGGTAAACGCCGGCTCCAGGTAACTCATTAATTGACGAAGCAAGCGGATTGTGCTAGCATTGCTTTAACTTAAAACGAAAAGGCTATGATGAGAAATAGTAACTATTAAGGATCTCACAGAGAGAAGATGGTTGGTGCGAATCTTCATTGATCTAATAGTGAAGCAGTCTCGGAGCTGTGGACCGAACAGAGGAATCTTAGTAGGCTTCAACGGAGTTCCACCGTTATTCAGGAAACAGTATCGGAGAAATCCCGTACTGATAGAGCGCAGAGCAATCTGAAGTTAGGTGGTAACACGGACATAATCGTTCGCCCTAAGTTGACAAGAAACATGTCAGCTTAGGGCTTTTTTGTTTTAAGCATAAATAATATTGGATGGAGGTATTAGAATGACACCAGATGAGTTGAGACAATCGTATGTAGATTTTATGAAAGGAATTGGGGCTAGCCAAGTGCCTTCTGCCAGCTTGTTACCAGAAAATGATCCCTCAACGTTGTTTACAGGAAGTGGCATGCAACCTATGGTTCCCTATTTATTGGGAGAAAAGCATC
Organism: Paenibacillus sp. FSL H7-0350; assembly: GCF_038593195.1. Classification (NCBI taxonomy): domain Bacteria; kingdom Bacillati; phylum Bacillota; class Bacilli; order Caryophanales; family Paenibacillaceae; genus Paenibacillus; species Paenibacillus sp. FSL H7-0350. The sequence goes on from NZ_CP151972.1 coordinate 900,015, forward strand.
CGACAGGTAATGAGATTGCTAATATTCAGAAGTGCTTAAGGACAGTGGATATTGAGGAAGTAGGGGATACGTCGCATCTGACATTTTTCGAAATGATCGGCCGGTGGGAGTTCAAAGCAAATGAACATAACTATAAGCAGAAGCAAATCGACGCTATTTGGCATTGGCAGATCATCGAATTAGGAATGGATCCAGGCAGGCTGTATATCAGCGCTTTCGCAGGAAGTGATGAATTGAACATACCGAAAGATACAGAAGCCATTGAGCTCTGGTCAGAAAAATTCAAATCCGTCGGGATAGACCCTATCATTGAAGATGATCCCTGGCAATACGGGGCATCTAGAGGCGGGAAAATATTCTTATACGATGAACAAGAAAACTGGTGGAGCCGGGCCGGAAGTCCGCTCCATATGCCGGTTGGTGAACCGGGTGGGCCTGATAGTGAAATGTTCTATGATCTTGAACCGGGCGGTGATTCACTGGACCATCCTGCTTCTGAAAGCGACAGATTCCTGGAAATTGGGAACAACGTATTTATGTGTTATACCAAAGGAGACACAGGATTTGTAAAAATGCAGAAGCCTAATCTGGATTATGGAGGCGGGTTAGAAAGGGTGGCAACAGCTCTTAATGGTGATAAGGATATTTATAATACGGCTTTCTTCCATAACCCCAAGAACAAATTGATGGAGCTAAGCGGTAAATCCTATACGGACGACTTAAAGTCCTTTAGAATCATACTGGATCATGTGAGAGCAGCTACTTTTCTCATTAATGACGGTGCGGAGCCAGCTAATAGTGATGCAGGATATATAACAAGAAGGCTATTAAGAAGGGCTATTCGTGCAGGTAAAAAAATAGGGATACAAGGAAGCTTTGTGGGGCAGTTGTCTGAAGTTTATATAGATGAAGCTACAGCTTATGAAGATTTAATCCGCAATAAAAGGAAAGTCATCGAAATCGTAAATAAGGAAGAGAATCTTTTCTATAGAACGTTACAGCAGGGAGAATTTGAAATACAGAAACATCTGAAGAATAAGGGTAACGTTACGGGTGCAGATGCCTTTTATTTTTACGAAACCTATGGATTTCCCTTGGAGTTGACGGAAGAGTACCTAACAGAAAGTGGATATAGCATGGAAGACAAGGCGTCTTATACTGAGGCGGCAAAAAAACATGCTGAAATGAGCAGAACTGCTTCTGCGGGTAAATTTAAAGGTGGCTTAGCTGAACATTCCACAGAAACAACCGCGCTGCACACGGTATCTCATTTGTTGCTTGCTGGTTTAAGGGAAGTGCTAGGTGATCATGTCCACCAACAAGGAAGTAATATTACTTCCGAACGATTACGGTTTGACTTCAACCATGATGACAAACTTACACCCGAGCAAATAGCTGAGGTGGAGAAGTATGTGAATGAGGCGATTTCCTCCAAAGCAGTTACCTCTATTTCGGAGCTGCCTAAGCTTGAAGCGAAAGAAAGTAATGTGGAAGGGAATTTTTGGGATAAATACCCAGATATCGTTAAGGTGTATACCATCCAAGATCATGAAGGGAAGGTGTGGAGCCGGGAAGTATGCGGAGGACCTCATGTAGAAGATACCACAAACTTAGGAACGTTCCGTATTACAAAAGAACAATCTTCTGCTGCGGGAGTCAGAAGGATTAAAGGAGTAATCAACAGTCATTTCCAGAACGCGGAACAATAGCTGAGGTTGTCAAAAACAAACTACAATCAAAGCCGCTAAATGTAGCGGCTTTTTTGGTGTCCACCTAGTTTGCACGATAATGAGGATCGTCAACATTGGTATGCCAAAAGAATGCGTAGAGTGGTACTTAAATCATCCTCATTTGCAGTTATTATAATAGATTTGTCAGAAAACCTGCCATGGGTGTAATATGATATACAGTAGGATAACAGGTATAATTCATACTTAACATTAACTTAGGAGTGGTTGCAGTGAAGATTCTTGTAGATGATTTGAGCAGGGCACAAGTGATTGGATTAATTGCAGAACATCTGCAAGGAATGGCAGAGGACTCTCCGCCAGAGAGTATACATGCCCTTAATCTGGACGGGTTGAAGCAGCCGGAAATTACCTTCTGGTGCGCTTGGGAGGATGAAGAGCTTCTGGGCTGCGGGGCGATCAAGGAACTAAACAAAGAGCATGCTGAGCTCAAATCCATGCGGACCGCTAGGAAGCATTTGCGCAAAGGTGTAGCCAGAACTATTCTTGCTCATATTATTGAAGTAGCCGTAAGACGCGGATACAAACGGATCAGCCTCGAGACTGGCTCCATGGATTCATTCATCCCCGCCCGCAAGCTGTATGAAGATTTCGGCTTCACGTATTGTGAGCCGTTTGCAGATTATATCCCGGACCCGAATAGCAGATTTATGACGAAGGAACTGTAGTTTATTATATAACACTTGAAGAACAGCATTCTGCAGTTACAGAGGATGCTGTTTTTTGGCGTGTATACGCAATCCCTTCTACCCAGAAAGGGACCCATACTAGAAAATATGGAATTATCTTCATCTTTAACTTGATTAGTATTATTATATTTGTTATACATGTAATATAACATATAAAGAAGGAGGGTTATTCGTGTTCATAGAGCTTGATCTGCAATCGGAAACCCCCATCTACACACAACTGGTTGACCAAATCGTTGAAGGGATCGCCTCTGGCGAGCTGAAGCCCGGCGATTCGCTTCCGTCGATTCGGAGCCTGGCCGAGAACCTCGGGATCAATCTCCATACCGTCAATAAAGCCTACAATTTGCTCAAGCAGGAGGGCTTGCTTCAAGTGAACAGGAAGACGGGCGTTATTGTTCAGCCGGGCGGGATGCCTGGTGTGACAGAGGTGTTCGCGGAGAAGCTCCGGCGGCAGCTGCGTTCTCTTGCTGCTGCAGCTGCGGTACGGGGCATGGCGGAAGAGGTATTCGCACAAGAGAGCAGATCGGTGTACCAGGATATAATCAGGATTCGCGGAGGGGAACAACATTGACACAAGAACCGATGGTTATTATTTTCGGCAGTTATTTGATGATTACTATGATGCTCAGCTTACAGGCCTATCGCGGATTAAGGACCTTTCTGTTCGGCATTGCTCTGCCGGAAGAGGTACTGAATGACCCATCCATCCGTGCCATTCGCCGGAATTACGCTTTGCTTACCAGTGGTTTTGCGGTCGTCATCGGGTGGGCTTGCTTGTTATGGCTGCGCCATCAACCGGCCCGGGGTCTCCTGATTTTGACAACATCCATCTTGCTTTTAATGTTTGCTTCATCCTTCGCAGTTTGGCTCAGCCGGATGTCCGTGCAACGCTTGAAGACTGCCAGAGGTTGGCAGGTTGACGTGGAAACGAAGCGCACTGCAAGTCTCAAACTCAGCCGGATGCATAGTCCGGTGCTACGCACTTGGTGGTATTCGGCAAATGCTGCCGTTATGGCGCTATGCATCTTCTTTGCTATTGCAAGATGGGATACGATTCCGCAATTGTTGATTCTCGGAAATTTCCACTTCAACAAATCCGTGTGGACCGTGTTCATGCTGAACAGTGTGCAAGCGCTGAATATCACCGTGTTCGTCTGCTGCAATCTACTGATCAGCCGTGCCAGAACATCGCTGGATCCCCAGGACCGGGAAGGTTCGCTGCAAAAACAGTTGAAGCTCAAGAAAATCCATTCACTCTTAGCTTGGGGAGCCTCACTTCTAATGGTTGTATTCTATGGAGTAGCGCAAGCCATAGCGTTGTACGACTGGAGGGGCAATCTGCTTTTTCTCTCCGGCATGGCGCTCTGCACATTGCTTTTCGTGGCACTAATCGGCGTAATACTTTACATACGGATCAAGGGTATGGATCAGCTAAGAGATGTTCCATCGTTGGAGGAAAGACACTGGAAGTGGCTCGGCCTCTTTTACGTGAATCCTGAAGATCCGGCGTTGATGATTCCTAACAATCACGGTTTCGGCTGGGCGATCAATATGGCCAATCCGCGCAGTAAGATCATAGCCGCCGCGATTATAGCTGTTCCGATAATCGAAACTATACTAGTTTTTCCTTTATTCAATAAATGAAGAATTATCGTGAAGGGAAAGTTCAAATGCTAAGAAACCGTTGGATAAATGTAGCTATGCTATTGTTGTGTCTGCTTCTGCTGTTAACCGCCTGCAACGACAAGCCACCTGTGGAACTCACCCTGAAAGCTGCACAGGAGAAAGCAACTCTCCTCACAAATACGTACGACACGAACAGCGTGCAATACGCCCTTATCGATCATGGCCGCATCACCGTATCCGGCCAAGCCGGCAAGAATGATGAGGAGGGACAGAGGCCGCTCACGAAAGACACGATGTACGGAATCGGCTCAACCAGTAAAATGTTTACCACGGTTGCCGTTATGCAACTGGTCGAGCAAGGGAATATCGGTCTCGACACACCGGTCGTCCAGTATGTCCCCGAGTTTACGATGAAGGATGAACGTTACAATCAGATTACACCGCGTATGTTGCTGAATCATTCCTCCGGTTTACAGGGTTCCTCGTATACTAACGCCTTTTTATTCAATGATAAAGATACTTACGCCTACGACACACTGCTGGAACAACTAGCCGGTGAGACCTTAAAGGCTGATCCGGGTGCTTATTCAGTGTACTGCAATGACGGCTTTTCACTTGCCCAGATTGTGGTCGAGCGCGTCAGCGGCATGGACTTCACCTCTTATATCCGTCGATATATTACGGAACCTCTAGGTATGGTTAATACGAAGACGCCGCTCGATTCTCCGGACGAGGCGAAGATGGCGGGGCTCTATTATCCTACCTATACAGGACAACTTCCTAACGAGACGGTCAACGTGATCGGAACCGGAGGCATTTATTCCACCGCGGAAGATTTGGTTCGTTTCTCACAAGTTTTCACAGGGGAAAAGGAAGAGGTCTTGTCTGGTAAATCGGCTGAGGCCGCAGCGCAAGATGAGTACAAGACGCCACTCTGGCCTGACGATGCGGACAACTCCATCGGATACGGTCTCGGCTGGGACAGCGTCGATCTCTATCCCTTCGGAGAATACGGAATGAAGGCACTGACCAAAGGCGGGGACACGGTTCTCTATCACACATCGCTCGTTGTGCTTCCCGAACAGGACATGGCGGCAGCTGTCGTCTCTTCCGGCGGAAGCAGTACATACGACCAGCTTCTGGCCAGCGAAATCCTGCTTCAGGCGCTGAAGGAGAACGGGACCCTTACGGAATTCAAGCCAGAGAAATCTTACGGTGTGCGGGTAAAGGCTGATATGCCGGAGTCCATGTTGCAATATGCGGGAATCTACGGCGCGACTGGTACAACAATGAACATCAAAATATCCACAGGCGGTGTCATGTCCATCACTTCGGAGCAGCCATCGGCTAATCCGAACCGGATGCTCAAATATTCGGCGGACGGCATGTTCCATAGTTCGGATGGAAAAGAGATGATCAGCTTTGTGACGGAGGAGAATGGACGCACTTACGAATGGATTCGACAATACGCTTCGGTGCCGGGTCTTGGGCAGGTAGCTATATCCATGTACAACGCTGAGAAGCTCAAGCCCCGAGATCTTCCGGCGCAGACCCGGGAAGCATGGATGCAGCGCGACGGCAAGAAATATTATTTACTGAATGAGAAGTATACATCGCTCGGTTATTTGATGTTCCCGCCCACCCAATTGAACCTGTCTAACCAATTGCCGGGGTACGTATTGGATAAGCGAATAACCGGCCCGAATACGGCTGTCTCCGAATTGCAAATTCCGGGATCGAACGGACGGGATCTCTCAAATCTTACGTTTTTTACACAAGACGGCGTTGAGTACTTGAATCATGGTGGATTCGTCTTAGTGAACGAGGACAACTTGAAGCCATTAAACTATGCTAAGAAGTCAACTGTTACGATTCCGCCTAACGGATACGCCAGGTGGTATACGATAAGCGACAAAGACGAGGGCAAAATGCTTAAGGTGAGCGTATCCTCGAATGGTTCCTTCGCCGTTTATGATGACATGGGGACATGCCTCTACTTCAGTGTCATCGGCGGCAAGGATCAGACCACGCTGCCTGCGGGAGGAACGATTGTTTTCGCCGGAGATGCTGGCACGAAGTTTGAGGTTTCCACGCAATAATATCGCATAATGGAAAATGGAAGATTTAAAATCCTTATCTGGGTTTCACTCCAATAAAGGGCACTTTTTAATCTTTCAAACAATCTTTAAACAGGCCTTACACTTCGCCATGCATCAGTCTGTATAATAGAACTCTCTGAAACCTGCGCAAATTGCAGGTTTTTTTCGGTTGAGAAGAGGGAATGGCAATTTAAGAGCCAACAAATTAATTGACCAAAGGATGGAAAAGACTTATTATTTCTATAAAATGGTTTGTAAGGAGTGAAATAGGAGTTGTTGGAACTTGACGGTATGGATGCTGACTCTTTAATAGCTATGCTAAAAGCTTCATTCACCTTAGACAATTTTACAGCAATGATAGATATATCTGACATGCTTATTGAAATGATCGCAGTAATACATGCTACAGCCCCCAAAGGATTTGAGGCCCAGAGGTTAAAGCGTTCTATAGTCTATTACTTTGGGTTTAGTCTTTGTGCGAAGGGCATTGCTCTTCAAAAACTTGGCGATTACAAAAGTGCTCGACAGTGTATAGAAAAGTATTCAGATTTGAGCTGGGTTCAGCTTTTTGACGAAGAGTCATTGGAAGAAATTGAATATTATAAAAATACCGCTAGAGCAAACGCCTTCGTTCTTGACTTACTTGAGGGAAAGAAGGAGGTATTGCCTGAATACGTGAAATTTTTAAAGCTGGGTGCGAGGGAAGAAATGACCGCTGGGTTGCTAAATATCTTGGACTCCGCTTTAAGATACAACTACCAGGTGGACTGGGCATTGGAAGAACTGCAGAGTGACGTTGAGAAACCTGATGATACTTCACCTGCTGTAGATGTTAGGTACTACATAGAATATATTCATCTATTATCTATTTATTGGTTTAAACGGAAGAAGTCAGCTATTGCAATAACCCTAACTCTGGAAAATATCGTATTAAGTGGTAGACTATTTGATAGAGCAGGCTTTAGAAAAGCTATTGCTTTTTATGAACTTGTTAGAGCTGAGGCCAATATTTCACAGCTACAAGAGTATCATGCAATAATGCGAAATATTCTAGAAGGGGAGTTCAATGATGAAAATTATGAAAAAGAAGCTTTTGTTATTGACAACCGTATTGCTGATTAGCTCATTAACCATTTTGACTGCCGCAAGCGCCGAGGAAATCACTGCACTTCAGACCACAAAAGTGACAACCAATAGCCACGGCATGGGCCACTGATTTGTCTGAAATGAATATTAAAGAAAGACTCTATCGTCAAGTGATAGAGTCTTTTAAATTGGGTCCCCATGCTCAACAGCCAGTAACTTTCTTAAAAAAATCATGCACGAAATGCAACAATCCCGCCTACTACAAGCGGCCTATGCTGAAATCCTGCACGAAATGCAACAAATCCAGCGCTAACTGGCTCTCTACACCGGAATTTGTGCAATTAATGCAACAATGCACCGCAGCCAGTAACTCTTATAGAGAAATCCTGCAAAATGTGCAACAACCAATACTCTCCGCTACCCTGCGGCTGTCTGAGTATTGTCCGCTAAAGAACTTACTCAAGTCGTTGAAATAGATGAAGAAAAGTAAATGTTTGAACAAGGACAATGTACTGCTTTTAACACCACCACATATTTTACAGAAACTGTATTAGTCAATTTGGCTAAACCGTTGAATGTTCATGAATGGGGTGGTGGGCCATGGCAGTTAAGAGCGGCAAGGAATATATCGAGCGTATCGACCGCCAGCAGATCAAAATATGGTACCAGGGTAAAACCATCCAAAGGCCTTTATCCAGCCATCCCGCCTTCAACGGATTAATGAAGACCCAAGCTGAAATGTATGATATGCAGCATCAGCAGAAAACCATCGAACAAATGACCTTTCAAAGCGGGACGGATGGGGAGCGCTACGGACTTTCCTTCCTGGCCCCGAGAAGCAAGGAAGACCTGGTCCGCCGGAGGATCATGATGGAATTGTGGGCTGGGAAGCACCACGGGTTTTTAGGGAGATCACCCGATTATATGAACACGACGCTGATGTCTTTATATACCGCTGCGCATCTGTTACAAGAATACAATCCGGAATATGAAGATAATCTTAAAAAGTACTATGAGTACTGCCGCAGCCAGGACATTACCTTATCCCACGCATTCATTCAGCCGTTTGCCAGTCGGTTGTCCGAAGTGGTGGACGAGGTGGAGGATTCCATTACAGCTAAAGTTGTCGAGCGCAAGGAGAACGGAATTGTGGTAAACGGTGCTTTTATGATGGCTACGCAGGCAGCAACCTGTGATGAAATACTGGTGATCCCTTCACCTCTCCCTTCCATGATGGAACAGGATAATCCATATGCCTTTGCTTTTGCCGTTCCCAATGATCTGGAAGGGATGACCTTCATTTGTCGTGAGAGTTACTCAGGCTCATCTCAATATGATCATCCGCTGAGCAGCAGATTTGAAGAAATGGACGCCATGGTGATCTTCGATCACGTCTTCATCCCACGCAACCGTATCTTTTACTTAGGGAATCAAGAGATTGGAGAGCGGCTGTTCAGCGAAGGGAATTTTCACAGCCATGCCGGCCATCAGGTGCTTACACGCTACATTGCCAAGACGGAATTTCTGCTCGGCCTGATCTCTAAATTGTCAGATGAACAGAATATCGCTCTCGAAGCGGTAACGATGGAGCGGATATCCCGGATTTTGACCATGCTTGAGAATTTAAAAGCTCTTCGCCTGGCTTCCGAAATGATGGCAGAACCGGATGCCAAGGGTTATTATGTGCCGGCCCACAAGCCGCTGATTGCGGCTACGATGCAGTATTCCTCTTTTTATCAGGAGATGCTGGGTATGCTCCAGGACATCAGCTCCAGTAATCTGGTGATGCTTCCTTCCGAGACAGACCTGGGATCTGATGCCGGCGGCTTTATCCGTCTCTATCTTAAAGGACAGGATTCATCAGCCTGTGACCGGATTTCGCTCTTCCGGCTAAGCTGGGAACTGGCTATCGGCCCCTTCGGCGGCAGGCAAAGACAGTTTGAGCGCTTTTTCTTCGGAAACACCCGCGCGCTTACTTCCCGGATGTATAACGTGTACAGTCTTGATAAATACAAGACGATGATTGATGAATTTCTGCAGCGTGGAGAAACCCAGGTCTTTTAAAGACTCTGGGTTTCTTTTGTATTTCAACGACAAGCCGTAATTGCTGCCAGATAGCCGTGAAAGTATAATGGCTAAGAGAGAAGTAATGGAGGGGATCATATGAGAGAGCTGAAAAATATTGAAGAACGTATCCTGGACCGCGCGCTGTATCTGATGGGGAAGAACAAAAGCTGTAATATCGCGATCCGCGCCATTGCCAAAGAAGCGGATGTTAATGTGAGTGCCATCAATTATTATTTCCGAAGTAAAGACGAAATGCTCAACCTGGTTAAGGAATTCTATATTCAAAATATCCTTACGGTATTGTCAATCTTACGAGATGAAGCCTGCAGTCCAAAAGAGAAGCTGCTGCTGGCAGCAAACGAGATTATGGAATATTCGCTGCGTTTTCCCGGTAACCGGGTAATCTACACCCATTCCTTAGAGTGTTCAGATGATGATAAAACTTCAAGACGCGTTATTGATCTGTCAGAGGAGATTGGCAGCCTGCTCAAAGCGTGTTTACGTAAGCTAATACCAGAAGATGATGATAACTTCAGGTTCAAGCATTTGATTTTCACTTCATCTATTAATTATCCTACGGAATACGAAGGGATTACGGAAACAGATGGATTATTCCTGACTGACAAAGAAGCGCGTATAGAATACCTTAACCTGTTGATTGATTCGTTATTTTCCGATTAACAGATCGTATGAACAACGCCGCAGAAAATTCAAACATTTTGTTTTAAACATATTGTCATAACTCATTCGCTCAGGTATATTTGAGGTGTCAGTAATCAGGTCGAACTGATTATGTGAAATATATAACAAAGTTTCGCGTCTTGAAAAAGAATGTGAAGGAGAATGTATTATGGCTTATCCTGCTTTGTTCAGTCCTATTCAAATCAGAGGGTTAGAGTTGAAGAACCGTATTATCTTTCCGGCCATGGGCACCAAAATGCCTAGTGAGGAACGCTTTGTTACCCAGCAGCTTATCGATTACCATGTAGCCAGAGCAGAAGGAGGCTGCGGTTTAAATTTCACTGAGGTATGTTCGGTATATGGGCCAGCTGCGCCTAAGAAGTTCCTGGCCATCTCTGATGATAAATATATCCCTGGTCTACAGCAGCTTACAGAGGCCATCCATGATGCAGGCGGCAAGGCAGGAATTCAGTTATGGCTGGGTGGATTGGCCGTTGCTAGTGATAGTGAGCAAATAATCATTATTCCAAGTCCCGTGCCTGTGCCTGGTACAGAATACACCATACCGGGAGCAGATATTGAGACTTTACAGGCTGCGGCTAAGTCCTTCGGAGAAGGGGCACGGCGGGCAGTCGAAGCCGGCTTCGACGCCATTGAATTTCATGCAGGCCATAACTATACTCCGCATTCTTTTCTGAGCCCCTTCTTTAACCGGAGAACCGATGAATACGGGGGAAGCCTGGAGAACAGAGCCAGATTCCTGATTGAATGTATTACTTCGATTCGCGGTAACATTCCGGCAGATATGCCGTTGTTTATGCGTATTGATGCTCACGATGATTATCTGGAGGGCGGACTGAGTATAGAGGATGTTATCGCATTCTGTAAAATGGCACAAGCTGCCGGCGTGGATGCGCTTGACGTCTCCAGAGGTAATTTCTCTTCTGCGGCAATCAAATATGAGGTGCCTCCTATCGACCTGCCAAGAGGGTTCAATGTCGATAATGCAGCCAGAATCCGCCGGGAAACCGGAATGCTGACTGTAGCGGTAGGACGTATTAATGCTCCTGATCAGGCAGAGGACATCCTGGCGGATGGCAAAGCAGATATGGTGGTGATCGGACGCGCCCAGCTTGCTGACCCTGAATTCTGCCTGAAGTCAGAGTCCGGCAACAGCAACGATATTATAGAGTGTGTCGCTTGCAATCAGGGCTGTTATGACGGATTTGTCTCAAGTGAAGTGCCATTCATTACATGCTTAAGGAACCCGGCTTTGGGCAGAGAAGCGGAATACAAGCTGATGATAACAGATCATCCCAAGAAGGTTGTAGTTGCCGGTGGCGGAATCGCCGGTTTGGAAGCGGCCATGGTGCTGAAACGCAGAGGACATCAGCCGATTGTATGCGAGGCGGCAGGAGCGCTGGGCGGCCAGTTTGCCCTGGCTGGGGAAGCGCCAAGAAAAGAAGAGATGAAAGCAGCCGCTCTATCCCGGGGAGAACAGGTAATCAGGGAGGGCATTGAGGTCAGACTCGATAGCCCGGTTACGGCATCGCTCCTGGAAGAACTCCAACCGGACGAAGTGATTGTGGCTATAGGCGCAGCTCCCATGGAGCTGAGAATTCCCGGAAGCCAGTTGACCAAGGTTACGAACTCGCATGATGTATTGTCAGGAGAAGCAGAGGTGTCCGGGGAAGTCGTTATTGTCGGCGGGGGACTCGTTGGTCTTGAGGTTGCCGAATACCTGCATGGTAAGGCTTCTAAGATCACTGTAGTTGAGATGCTGGATAAAGTGGCAAAAGACTTGGGCGAACTACGCTCGATCTGTGTCATGGAAAGCCTGTATGAATCCGGGGTCCAGATTATGACCAACACCAAGTGCCTTGAAATTAATGAGGATGGAGTCGTCATTGAGAGCAACGGTGAAGTTTCATCGTATCCATGTGATTCTGTTGTTGTTGCCATCGGGGCGAAGTCACGGAATTATGAGGGGCTCCAGCATTTTTGCAACGAGCATGATATCCCTGTCCATGTGATCGGTGATGCCTTGCGTGCCCGCAGAGCCTTAAACGCCGTCAGTGAAGCGCATGAAGTGGCGAGAATGATCTAAGCAATAACACCACACTATGCTCCCAAAAAAGATACCAAATTACCATATTGTTTGGTGAAATTGCCTTATTCTAATAAAGTAAGCGATCTCATTAGATTTGATTATCATTGGAGGAGAGCACGTGGAGCGTAATATCAAAGAAATTATTAGCCAAATGACCTTGGAAGAAAAAGCAGCAATCTGCTCTGGACAAGATTTCTGGAATACCATACCCATCGAGCGTCTTGGAATACCTTCAATTATGATGACAGACGGCCCCCATGGACTTCGGAAGCAAGAAGGGGAGGTGGATCATCTTGGCTTGAACCAAAGTGTTCCTGCTACCTGCTATCCCTCCGGAAGCGGTCTTGCCTCCTCATGGAATACCGAGCTCGCAGAGAGAATGGGCTCCATGATTGGACTTGAAGCGGCAGCTGAGGATATATCAATTGTTCTTGGACCAGGAGTGAACGTCAAGCGCTCCCCGTTATGCGGCCGGAACTTCGAATATTTATCAGAGGACCCCTATTTATCAGGAACACTGGCATCCAGTTATATACAAGGTGTACAGAGTCAGGGCGTAGGAACCTCCATTAAGCATTTTGCCGTAAACAATCAGGAATTTAAAAGAATGTCAGTCGACGCCCAGGTGGACGAACGAACCTTGCGGGAGATTTATCTCGCCAGCTTTGAGTACGCCATTAAACAAGGACAGCCCTGGACGGTCATGGCTGCGTACAACAAAGTGAACGGGGAGTATTGTTCAGAGAACACCCGTCTATTAACAGACATCCTCCGCGAAGAATGGGGCTTTGAGGGTGCAGTGATCTCGGACTGGGGAGCCGTCAACGAGCGGGACCTGGGCGTTGCTGCCGGTATGGATCTTGAAATGCCATCCAGTAACGGAATCGGCAGCAAGAAGATTATTGAAGCTGTCCAATCCGGCAGACTGAGTGAAGCTGCGCTTGATCAGACGGTAGACAGAATTTTAACACTTATCTTTAAAGCGATCGACAGCCGGAAAGAGAAGGGGACAGTTGATCCTGAGGTTCAACATCTTAAAGCCCGTGAAATTGCCGGAGAATGTATGGTTCTGCTCAAGAACGAAGAGGCTATCCTTCCTATCGGAATTAAGGATTCAGTTGCGGTAATCGGTGCTTTTGCCCGGAAGGCGCGTTATCAGGGTGGGGGAAGCTCCCACATTCTTCCTACTAAGCTCGATACGATATATGAAGAAATGGTTAAGATTGCCGGAGCGGATGACCGTATAAGGTATGCGGCCGGCTATCCGCTGGATACCGATACGATCGACGAAGAACTGATTCAGGAGGCGGTTGAAGCTGCAAGACAGTCGCAAGTTGCCGTTATTGTTGCCGGTCTGCCTGAACGTTATGAATCGGAAGGGTTTGACCGAAAGCATCTTCAGTTGCCGGATAACCATCGGAGAATGATTGAAGCCGTCGCTGCGGAACAAGCCAATGTTGTAGTTGTACTCAGCAACGGAGGACCGCTTGAAATGCCTTGGCTGGATAACGTTAAGGCTGTGCTTGGGGCATATTTAGGCGGTCAGGCTTCCGGAGGAGCCATAGCCGATCTGCTCTATGGGCTTGTCAATCCGAGCGGCAAACTGGCTGAGACCTTCCCTAAAAAGCTAATTCACAACCCGTCCTACTTAAACTTCCCGGGGGATGGGGAGACAGCGGAATACAGAGAAGGCATATTCGTGGGCTACCGCCACTACGACACTAGAGATGTTGAACCGCTATTTCCCTTTGGTTTCGGCTTAAGCTATACGCAATACGAATATACAGATCTTAAGCTCAGTCATCATACGATTCAGGACACAGACCGTTTGTCCGTTACAGCTAAAATCAGGAACATAGGACGTATGGCTGGAAAAGAGGTCGTTCAGTTATATGTAAGTGATATTGAATCAACACTCCCCCGCCCAATAAAGGAGTTAAAAGGCTATGCCAAGGTTGCGCTTCAACCAGGAGAAGAGACAACCGTTCAATTTGAGCTGGATAAACGATCCTTTGCGTATTACGATGCCAAGCATCAAGATTGGATTGTTGAGACGGGGGAATTCGAAATTCTCATCGGCAGCTCTTCCAGAAATATCGAACTAAAAGACACGGTAGTGGTGGAATCAAGTACTGTTCTGCTCCAAACCATCACAAGGCATTCTACCTTTGCGGACCTGCTTCAGCATCCCCGTGGCGCTGCTATTATGGAAGCAATGGGACAACATGATGTTAAGGATAGTGGTTTGGGAGAAGGAATGGACGAATTAATTCTGAACACTTCGTTGCATAACGCGTCCATGATGAGTAATGGGCTGTTCACTGAAGAGACACTTCAGAGCATTCTTGCCGCTGTGAATAGCTAATTCGAGTATAAGTCCAATAAGCCCTGTAGAACCGGGCTTATTGGCTTAAGTGTTGTGTTTGCTGATACTGTTTCGGGGTTAGCCCTGTATGCTTTTTGAAAACCTTAGTAAAGTAGCTCTGATCAGAAAAGCTCAGGAGTGACCCGATTTCGGACAGAGGTGTATTCGAGAACAGAATCATATTTTTGGCTTCTTCAATTTTAATCTGCTGGATATACTCATTAACCGGTACACCCGTCTCCTTTTTAAATATAACCGACAAATAATTCGGGCTGATGCCGGCGTGACCGGCAATGGATTCATGGGTGATCCTGGAGAATCGCTGGTCATAAATATAATTTTTGCATGTGGTAACGGTTTTAGAATACCGGGCTTCCTTAACCTGAGCTACTTTTTCGGTCAACTCAAAAAATGCAACTAAACATAACTGATCAATTTCTTTTTCCGTCCGCAATTCCTCCAGGCGTTGAATGTACAGATCGCTTACCGAAAAGGAAATTTCTGAATGAAGCCCTCCCTCTATCGCCGCTCTGGCAGCTAGAGCAATGCCTATAATGCCTAGATTTTTTTTGGAGCGGATGTGGCTTGATTTGGACAGTATCCCCGTATTCTCCTTGCCAAGCTGCGAGAATCGCTTAAGCGCTTCCGTTTGGCCTTCTCTTATGATCGTTAACAATTTCTTTTCATAAAGGGGATTATGATGAGGGGCCAGCTCATCGTTTGGTGCAAAGCGGATGGCACCCGGCATCTTGGTTTCTTCAACCTGCAGCTCCAGTTGATCTTGTATCTGATCGGCTGCAATGAACTTGCCGCTGAACATCTGATAGATCAGAACGGCAATGTTCACCAGCTTCCCGTAGGTGATGACAGGAAGAGACTGATAATAATGAAACACCTGCTCCCGGTTGGCGAAGAGATTCGTATCGTTGATTAGCCCGTTTATTTTGTGGTCGAATAGCGTGAAGGGCAGAGAGGGGCCGACAATAATGGTTCCTTCAAAGCTCTGGTTACTGACCACACTCATGGATATGTAATTTTCAAAAAAGAGCGTTTTTCTAATGACAGGGATCGGGACTGCACCCTGTTTGTGAGACAGGGGTCAAAACACCTTGCAAGTTTAAGCAGCCAGTCGCCGAAAATCCACCGGCGACTGGTTATTTAGTTTCGCCTGAATCCGAATTGAGTTATAGTAGGTGATGTAGTCTCGAACGGTCCGTTCAACGATTGCTGTCGTTGTACACATGAGATCTTCGAGGTAGAACGTTTCAGACTTTAGGGTGGAATGAAACGATTCGATGGGGGCATTATCCGCGGGCGTTCCTTTACGGGACATGCTCATGGTAATGCCTTTTTCTTTGACTGCCGCCTGGTACGCCTGAGACGTATACACACTGCCCTGATCGCTGTGGAGCAGCATGTTGGCCCGCTCTGGAAGTTGGCCCAGCGTATCCAATACAAAGGACGTGTCCTGCTTGTCCGCTATACTGTAAGCGACAATTTCTCCGTTGTACAGATCCAAAATACTTGAAAGGTACAACATCTTGCCGCCAAACGGCAAATACGTAATATCTGTGACCAGTTTTTGCAAGGGAGCTGCTGCATGAAATTGCCGCTTTAACAGATGTTCTGCAGGTTGTGCCGGTTGCCCCGTAGTCTTTCGTTTCTTCATCCTCACACGGCACTGTAATCCCTCACGCTGCATGATACGCTGGACCCGTTTATGGTTTATAGGCTCTTCTGCCCGAAGGAGTGCCGTGATTTTACGGTAACCGTACCGGAATTTGTGCAGAGTGCAAAGCTGCCTTATCTTTTCCACCATCCGATCTGTACGTTGAGTCCTGGCAGCCTTCCAGCGGTAGTAGGTAGCTCTCGCGACCCCAAGCCACGCACAAGCCTCCGACACCTTCACTTCTGCCCGAATGGATTCGATCCAGGCAACGACAACTTCTGGTTCCACCCCCTTTCCAGTTCCTTGTACTTTTTTAGCAGGTCCAATTGTTGCTTCAGGAATCGATTCTCTGCCTTTAGTCTCTCCAGCTCCGTAGTGGCTTCCGGACCTTTTCCAAGGCTGTATTGCTTACCTACAGGTTGCTCCATGCGATGAATTTCGCCTTCGCGATACCATTTCATCCAGACTTTTAGTTGTGTCCTATTTCGTATGCCCAACTGTCTCATAACATCGCTCACGGGTACTCCTGCCAATCTCATTTCTATAGCTTTCATCTTTATTTCTACGGGGTAACTCACTCTGGTTGCCAACGCAAAAAACACCTCCAAGGATATCTCCCTATCTTACGACAGAGTTTCATTCTCTTGAAGGTGTTTTGATTTGTCTCACATTAGGGGGTCAGTCCCATCTCTTTACAAATCGCAGGCTCTAATTCCAAAACATTAAAGAATAATTGTTTATCGTTTCCATATAGAGGATTTAACATCCGATCATCCAAGCATTCAACAAGAACGTCACCGGCACGACCAATAAAAAACACGGACAGCTCAAAAAGCCCGGATATGAGCTTGCAATGGCTTGCAACGCTTTGTTCCATAAAAACCTCCTATGACTGCCTCATAGTATTAAGCTTCTAAAATTACAATCATAATACCATAATATTCACTGCTATTTCATTACAATAAGAGTAGTAAGCGGTATCATAAAATTTTTGGAATTATCGAAAGGCGGATACAGATGGAGTTAAACAATCTTCGCATTGAATACATGGACAATCCCCTTGGCTTGGATACACCAAGCCCGCGCTTCTCATGGCATTTGGTTTCTTCAGCGCAAGGAGTCATGCAGACTGCCTATCAGATCACTGTAACCAAGGATACTGAGGAGGTTTGGAATTCAGGTAAGGTGGAGGCGGACACTTCAATTCTGGTAGAGTATGCTGGCCTCCCGCTTCAGGCCTCTAGTTTGTATCAGATTCATGTCACTGCATGGGACAATCAAGGCAATCAAGCCAGTATTGCAGGACATTTCGAAACAGGTCTTCTGAAGGGAAGTAACTTTACAGCAGATTGGATTACGCATACCTTCCCGGATGATGAAACTGCACCTCCCGTTTTCCAAAAGATCTTCACTGCAGAAAAGGATATACAGTCAGCCCGTCTCTATGCATCCTCATTAGGAGTTTATGAAATTTCTATTAATGGAAATCGGGTAGGGGATCATTATTTTGCTCCTGGCTGGACGAATTACAAGGAGCGGCTGCAATATCAAACCTATAACTTAGACGGACTCTTGGAGCAGCAAAATAAAATAGAGATCACAGTTGGAAATGGCTGGTATAAAGGGATCTTTGGCTTCACCTGTACTCCGAATCATTACGGGGACAGAGTGGCCGCTATCGCCGAACTGCACATCGTCTATACAGACGGATCGAAAGAAGTAATTGTGACAGATGAGAGCTGGAAGGTGACGAAGGGACCGATCCGCTCCAGCGAAATCTACATGGGAGAGACCTATGACTCCTGTTATGTAGACGATACTCAATATGAAGTGGTCCCATTCTCCTATAATAACGAGCGTCTTGTCGCCCAGGAATGTGAACCGGTCAGGATTACCAAAAGGCTGCCCGCAGTGAAGCTCTTTACGACACCCAAAGGAGAGCAGGTTATTGATTTCGGACAGATTCTGACCGGATTCGTAGAGCTGCAGATTACCGGGCGTGAGGGCCAGGTCATTACTATCCGGCATGCCGAGGTACTTGATAAAGAAGGGAACCTGTACCCTGAGACCTTGCGGCAAGCAATCTCTATTGACCGTTTTATTTGTAATGGGAAAGAGCAAGTCTTCCGGCCGCATTTTACTTTTCATGGGTTCCGTTACATTGCGGTCGAAGGCTTAGAGGTCATTCAACCGGAGCTGTTCACCGCCTGCGTACTGCATTCACATCTGGAGGAAACAGGCAGTCTGACCACCTCGAGTGAAATGGTTAACCAATTATTCAGTAATATTCAATGGAGCCAGCGCGGTAATTTCCTTGACATCCCTACGGACTGCCCGCAAAGAGATGAACGTCTTGGCTGGACAGGAGATGCTCAGGTGTTTGCCGGAACGGCTGCCTTTAATATGAATGTAGCCTCCTTCTTCACGAAATGGCTGCGTGATCTTGCTTCTGAGCAGACTGAAGAATATGGCGTTCCGCATGTAATCCCAAATATCCTGGGGAATCAGGAAGGAGCTGCTGCATGGGGCGATGCTGCGGTTATTGTTCCTTGGACCGTGTATCAGATGTATGGCGACCTTAGGCTGCTGGAGCAACAGTACGACAGCATGAAGGGCTGGGTTGATTACATCTCTGGACGCTGCGGGATTAATGGGCTGTGGCAGACAGGATTTCAATACGGAGACTGGCTCGGACTTGATAAGGAAGAGATCAGTAATGAGCGGACCGGGGCTACGGATGTGTATCTGGTGGCTAACGCTTATTATGCCTATTCCACAGAGCTGCTGGCCAAGACTGCCAGCGTGTTAAACAGATCTGAGGATGCCACCAAATACGAAACGCTTCATAGCCAAATCAAATCAGCGTTCCAGGAAGAGTATATTTCCGCAACCGGCAGATTAGTCAGTGAGACTCAAACGGCTTGCGTATTAGCTCTTCATTTCAATCTGGTGGAGGACAAGCACCGGGAGAGAGTCCGCAAGACCCTGGAGTCTAGCATAGCCCAGCATAAGAATCACCTTACGACCGGTTTTGTGGGCACTCCATATCTGTGTCATGTATTATCTGAGAATCAAATGCATGAGCTTGCGGGCACCTTGTTCCTGAAAGAAGATTTTCCGTCCTGGCTCTACGCAGTTAAGAAGGGAGCTACAACCATCTGGGAACGGTGGAACTCCATTCTCCCGAATGGAGATTTCGATACATCAGGCATGAACTCCTTAAATCATTATGCGTATGGTTCTATTGGGGAATGGATGTACAGGAAGCTGGCTGGTATTAATCAGATCGAACCCGGGTTTAAAAAGATCCTGATACACCCTCAGTTCATAAAAGGAATAAGTGCAGTAGAAGGTATTTATCATTCAGTATATGGAGAAATCAAGAGCTCATGGTCTTGCCGGAATGGGGAAATTATCGTCAATGTGACGATCCCTGCCAATACTGCTGCGGTCATTATATTGCCTGAGCAGGAAGACCCGATTGAAGTCGGTTCTGGAGATTACTGTTTTAGATATCCTACACAGACCAATCTGGACATAGAGCGGTTTACTTTGGACTCCACGCTTAAGGAAGTCATCGAAGAGCCGATAGCTCTTCTGATGATTGAAGAACACGCACCCGGTATGCTGGATCATCCGATGATTAAATATGCATATGATTTCTCTATAAGCGAATTGTTGACCAATACCCCTGAGGAAACAGCAATGTTGTTTAAACTGGTTTTGAAAACATTAAATGAACCGAAAAAGCAGGGGGCTATGCGTTGAAACAAGAGGGCGTTGCAGGATAACTGCAATGCCCTTTTTATTTTAATGTAACCTAGAAACTGCAGGGATGAAAGCGCTTGAAATAAATGTTGAGATAGCAATCATATTTCCAAAAAAACAATTACGATACCATATCTATTTATAATAGAGGATTAAAATAAGGAATAGAAAGCGTTATCATTATAAGGCAAACGGGGGTAAAATAATGAATGAAACAACGGATCTTTATAGTACAGAGGTTGTAACACCAACCAAAAAATCGAAACCATTAGGTACTGATGCCCAGGGTATCCAGAAAACGATGCGGCCTCATCATTACTTAGGTGACGGTGTAGCACAAATTGCACTGAACTCCATTAGCGGACTTATTGGGATGGTTACTTACTTTTATACAGATAAGGTGGGTATTGCAGCTGCAACAGTAGGCACAATTATGCTGATCACCAAGTTAGTTAATGCATTCACGGACCTGCTAATGGGCCGTATCGTTGATGGTACTAAATCGAAGTACGGGAAAGCACGGCCTTGGATGCTGTGGATGGCTCTCCCGGCACTGGCCGCTATCATTTTGCTATTTACAGTTCCTGCCGATGCATCTAACACGGTGAAAACGATCTATGCATTGGCTACAGTAATATTCGCTTCTGCCATTGTCTACACGGGAATTGCTATTCCGTACGGAAGCTTAATGGCCATTCGTACGAAAAGCGTAGAAGAACGCGGTAAGATGGGCCTTACCCGTACCATCTTCGGATACATGATTGGAATCGTTGTCTCTGTTGTATTAATTCCGGTTACCAATATGCTGGGTGGAGATCAGAAGGCTTGGATCATCGTTGCCGTCGTGCTTGGATTATTATCAGCCATTGCACTGGTCCTGACCTTCCTTTCCTCCAAAGAGAACAATGCTAACGTCAATTTGAATGAAAGCGATAACGTACCCTTCTGGGAAAGTATAAAGCTCCTGCTACAGAACAAATATTGGATCATCATGTTGTTTGCTCAATTATTTATTAATATGATGTATACGCTTAACGGCTCAACGGGGATCTATTATACCAAATATATTTTAGGTAATGAGGATCTGATCGGAATCATGGGTGCTATTGGTTTGATTCCGGTATTTCTCGGCTTCGCTCTTGTGGGACCAATGATTAAAAAGTTTGGCCTTTCCAGCACTGCACGTATCGGGCTGATCGTCGGAATCGCTGCCTTGGGTATCCGCTGTTTCATGCCATATAGCTTTGTCGCTGCATTAGTGCTCGGTGGAATAACAACTCTGGCAACCATCCCCATGATGGCTGTGGGCGGGGTGCTCGTCAATAATACTGTAGAGTACGGTGAATGGAAGACAGGTAAGCGTCTGGTGGGGATGGTCAATAGTGCAAACAGCTTTGGCGTTAAAATTGGTATGGGCCTAGCCGCAGCGATGATTGGGTGGATTCTGGCCATGGGGGATTATGATGGAACATTAACCACACAGCCGGATTCCGCAATAACCAGTATTCTTGTTCTTACTGTATATCTTCCTGTGGCAATACTCGTGCTTACGTATCTCTGCCTGCGCAAGTATGACCTGGATGCGAAGTATCCTCAGATTGTAAAGGAACTGGAAGAACGCCGTAGTCAACAATAAACTGAATTGGTTCTGTTAACCAATGAGGACGGTGTCCTTCTTATGCTTTTATCTGACTTAAAAACATCTTTTTCAGAATATTAAGCTGCTCCGCTTCCTTAACTCCAAGGTCAGCCAATTCGCTAAACAAGGCGACTAACCGGTTATATTGAGCTTGATAGAGAGCGATATCCTCCAACGGCTCTTTTGATAAGGCCACGTAACATTCAAAAGCTTCTATCAGTTTTGAACTCTGCTGGTGTCCGGTAATACCGAAAAAAATGAATGAGTCAAAGATACGGCTCAACTTGTCATAGCAGTTTCCTTCGCCGCGAACGATTTTCTTATTATTGTAATGATACCAATATTATCATTTTGGAGGTGCCTCGATTGACCATGAATGAGAATGCCAACCCAACCAGACCTGAAGTTGATTTTATGGACAAGGCTTTTATCCAGCAGCCCTTTGCAGCTTATGAACGGCTGCGCGAAGAGGAGCCGGTACATCGTTTTCTGCTGCCGGGCGGGCAATTTGCCTGGTTAGTCTCCAGGTATGAGGATGCGGTTAAGGTTTTGCAGGACTCACGTTTTGTGACGAATCCCCCGAATGCCGGTAATGAAGAAGCTTTTTTGCCTTCGCACCAGGAAGTTATTTCTCGAAATTTGATTAGCGTTGGCCCTGACGATCATCGCAGATTGCGGCGTTTAATTCAAAAAGCTTTTACACCCCGGATGATTGAAGGACTTCGTGGGCGGATCGAGGAGATTAGCGAGGAGTTGTTGGATACTATTGCTGGAAAAGGCACCCGGAAAATGGATCTAATCGAAGAGTATGCCTTCCCGCTCCCCATTATAGTCATCTGTGAAATGCTGGGTGTGCCTCTGGAGGACCAGGATAGATTCAGAGGATGGTCCGATGTTATTATGGAAGGATTCAATAATCCGGAGCTTGACCAGGCTAGCGATGAGGTCATGAAGGCCTTCGTGGATTATTTACAGGAACTTATTGCCGAGCGGCGCAAGCATTTACAAAATGATCTTATCAGTTCTTTAATCAGCGTTGAGGAAGAAGGGGAAGCCCTGACAGAGCAAGAATTGTACGCGCTTGTATTTGTGCTGATTATTGCTGGTCATGAGACAACCGTTAACTTGATTGGAAATGGCGTGCTGGCACTGTTGGAGCATCCGGAACAGAAACAAATGCTTCTTGCTCAGCCCGAGTTCATTCAATCCGCTATTGAGGAAATGTTACGCTTCAACGGGCCGGCTGAGGTAAGTAATATCCGCTGGGCAACCGAAGATTTAGAGCTAGATGGCAAACAAATTCGCCAAGGAGATATGCTGTTCGTGTCCTTACTCTCAGCAAATCGTGATAGCCTTAAATTTCAAGAGCCGGATACCTTTGATATTACCAGGAAAGTCAATGACCATATCGCTTTTGGTAAAGGGGTTCACTATTGTCTCGGTGCTCCTCTCGCCCGGCTCGAAGGAGAAATTGCCGTTAGTGCACTGCTCCGAAGAATGCCGGATATCCGGCTGGAAGTTGAAGAAGAGCAGCTGGAATGGAGACCTGGCATGATTATAAGAGGAGTCAAGGCATTCCCTGTAACATTCTAATTGTAATAACTGAACCTATCTCAAAAAACCGTGGTAACGCGGTTTTTTGTTTGTATACATTCTCAAAGTTCCCTTTCGTACAGGGTAAACCTCCCTTTTGTACGATTCAACAACTGTATGACTGTAGTACAATCGTATGTAGCAGGGGAGGATGAATACAATGACTTCAATAATTGAAAGCGGAAGGGTATGAATATCCTGAATATGTTTAAGAATGATAAAAACCTTCAAAACGAAATAAATGATGAAATCATCGTTGCCCGGTTTCCTGTTTTACTCTG
This sequence comes from Paenibacillus sp. FSL H7-0350, assembly GCF_038593195.1. Taxonomy (NCBI): domain Bacteria; kingdom Bacillati; phylum Bacillota; class Bacilli; order Caryophanales; family Paenibacillaceae; genus Paenibacillus; species Paenibacillus sp. FSL H7-0350. The sequence goes on from NZ_CP151972.1 coordinate 923,439, forward strand.
GGTTTCATTAGTCTACGCAGCTTCAGTGATCCTTCAAGTGGTATACGGGTTAAACTGGGTAAATACTCTTATTTTCACCTTATGCTATATAGTCCATCTTTATCTTCATTGGAATTTGTACAAAATCCCCAAAACTAAAGTATGGATCTTCTTTTTAGTTCAAGGACTGCTGATTTTAACATGCGCTTTATTAATGCCATATAGTTCTCCGGCTATTCTTATTGGCCTGCTTCCTGTTCTTATTGGTCAAAGCATTGGGATCTACTATCAAAAACGAAAAATTTCACTTGTTGCACTATACTGTTTGGTTATCTTCTTTTACACCATGTTATATTTGGGCAATCATTATGACCTTTATCTTATAATGCCGTTATTTTCATTAATGCTGATTCTAGTAGTTGCATATGCGTCATTATTTTTCCAACAGGTCCATGCCCGAATCCGCACACAAACGTTTCTGAGAGATCTTGAAAAGGCTCATAAAAAAGTGGAAGAATTGACACTCGCCAATGAACGTCAACGTCTTGCGCGTGATCTGCATGATACCCTGGCACAGGGGGTAGCGGGAATTATTATGCAGCTTGAAGCGGTTAATGCTCACCTTACTAATGGAAATACCTCCAGATCCCAGGAATTCCTTCAGATATCCATGGGACAGGCCAGGAGAATATTGGCGGAAGCCCGGCTGGCGATAGACAACCTCAGAGTGAAGTCGGCGGCTAACATTGAATTTGAGGAGTCGGTCGGCAATGAAATACGCAGATTTACCCTGGCGACAGGCATCCATATTCACAGTCAAATTGAGATTGTCTCTCTTTTGCCGGGAACGATAAAAGAGCATAGCTTACAGATCATCAGTGAATGCTTGATGAATATAACCAAGCACGCTAAAGCGGATAGCGTATGGGTAAATGTAAGTGAAAGGCCAGGTATCCTCCACCTGGAGGTCAGAGATAATGGTGCTGGGTTTGACACCAACCTAATCGGACAAAAAACGGGACACTATGGCATATTGGGCATGCAAGAACGCGTACGGTTAATCGGAGGGAACTTGGACATTAAGAGTCGTCCAACCGGGACACACATCCAAATTGAAGTTCCAATCCATGAAGGGGAAGGGAAATGAACTCATATAAAATACTTATTGTAGATGATCACATGGTGGTCCGAGAAGGATTAAAAATGATTTTGGAGACAGATGACCGTTTTGAGATTGCAGGAGAGGCAGAAAATGGACAGGCCGCTCTCCGTTTAATCGATGAACTGTCACCCGATGTAGTTCTTCTCGACCTGAATATGCCGGTAATGAGCGGGGAGGAGACGCTACAAGCCTTAAAAGCGAGACATTCTGAGATTCCTGTCATTATCTTGACAACCTACAATGAGGATGGATTAATGATCAATGCGCTGGCCCTGGGGGCCAAAGGGTATTTGCTCAAAGATACAAGCCGGGACGAATTATTCCGGACCATTGAATCGGTAATCCGGGGAAGTACCCTGTTACAGGCTGATATCCTAGCTAAAGTATTCGCGGCAAAGGAACGGTCAAAAATTGCCGGGGCAAGGGATACAGAACCCGTTAACCTTACGGATAAGGAACTGCTCATTTTGCAGCTTGTGGCCCGGGGATTTAAGAGTAAAGAAATTGCCTTTGATATGGGCGTTACGGAGCGGACAATTAAGTCGCATTTGACCAATATCTACAGTAAGCTTGGAGTAGAATCACGTGCCCAGGCCGTAGCTACTGCCATAGAACAGGGCATTCTTCATATCTAGTCACTCGACATTATCTAGCTATTCCCACCCTGGGATATGCCGGGATAGTGTCTTTTTTTGCTGTTTGTTACTTCCCAAAAGTACATGTCCACACCTTCCCCTTGGTACGATTCGCCCTTTAAGCTTTTCCTATACACTAAATACATAGAGAATACACAACAATAGGATGTCGGGAGGACACGAAATGGCAAAATATTTATACCGTTTAGGTCATTGGTCAGCAAGCAATGCGAAAGCTGTTATGTATGGAGGATTTGCAGTTTTAGTGGCATTTGCAATACTTGCGCTAAGCTTGGGGCCAGCGTTCAGTAACAACACATCTATTCCAGGGCTGAAATCCCAAGCAGCGATTGATCTGTTAAACAAAGAATTCGCCGGACCACAGGAAGATGGGGGACAAACCCGGTTCGTCATGAAAGCACCACAAGGTCAAACCTTGTCCTCAGAAGCCTCTCAGACCGTCATTCAGAAAACACAAAAAGAGATTATGGAAGATCCGCAAGTGAAGTCTGTAGCCGGACCTTATGATAACCGGTCGCTAAATACGGACAAGACGATAGCCTACATGGACATCACCTACAAAACACCTGCTGGTGAAGTCACAGAAGCTTCCAGAGAACATATCACAGCTGTAGCTGAAAACTTGCACTTCTCAGACTGGCAAGCTGAACTGACGGGGTCTGCTTACGTCCAGATGAAAATCATGGGTCCGTCAGAAGTCATCGGTGTACTCATCGCTTTTCTGGTTCTGTCTATCACCTTCAGTTCCTTCCTGCTCGGAGTATTGCCAATTGCAACTGCAGTGGTAGGCCTCGGGATTGGCTTGCTTGGTGTAATAATTGGCTCCAATATGCTGGATATTCCCTCAACCTCCATGGCGCTCGCCGCTATGCTTGGGCTGGCGGTGGGCATAGACTACGCGCTCTTTATTGTCTCCAGGTTCCGTCAACAATTGGCCGCGGGCTATAGCAACCGGGAATCAATAGCGATCGCAAATGCTACAGCAGGCAGCTCCGTAGTCTTCGCAGCCATAACGGTGATCATCGGACTGGCCGGTCTGGCCGTCGTGAACATTCCGTTTCTGACAGCTATGGGGCTGGCTGGTGCATTCTGTGTATTGTTAGCCATGCTGACCTCGATCATCCTGGTTCCTGCTGTGCTCAGCGCGGTGGGGAGCAAGGTCACTGCTTCAAGCGGAAACAAGTGGCTGAAGCCTCGTAAACGGATGAACGCAAAAAGTAACCGTCTGGGGCATTTTGTAACAAGTAAGCCTTGGACGATAGTTATTCTAGGAATGATCTTGCTGGGTGTAATTGCCTTACCGTTCTCACATCTGCAGTTGGGGAGTTCCGACGACGGGCTGAAATCAACGGAAAAAACGGAGCGCCGGGCTTATGACCTGCTCTCGGAAGGGTACGGCGAAGGCTATCACAGTCCGCTCATTGTTCTGGCCGTTGCCGAAGGTGAAGGAGATTTCATGACCAATGTATCAAGCGGGTTAAAGGAACTGGAGACTATTCCCAATATAGGCACGGTATCACCGGCTATTCCCGGACCGTCCGGAGAAGTTGCACTGATCAATATTATCCCGGCGACGGGGCCGCATGATATGGAAACGACTAAGCTTATAGATGCAATCAGAGATCAGGCTCCTGATATTCTAGAGAAGAACCATGTGGAATTTATGGTCACAGGCGGCACAGCCGTTAATCTTGAGATTTCGCAGAATCTGAGTGATGCGCTGCCTAAATTCTGTCTCATCATCGTCGGACTGGCGTTTCTACTCCTGATGGTCGTATTCCGTTCGCTGCTGGTGCCAGTGAAGGCGGTGCTGGGTTTTATTCTATCTCTTGCAGCAACATTTGGATTTGTAGTCTTTGTCGTTCAGGATGGTCATCTGGGCAGCGTCTTTGGCTTCTATGGTGCAGGTCCGGTTCTAAACTTTCTTCCCATCATCGTTGTAGGCATTCTGTTCGGCCTTGCGATGGATTATGAGGTTTTCCTCGTTAGCCGGATGCGTGAAGAATTCAAACATACAGGGGATGCCAAACAAGCCGTGCTGGCGGGAATGGGGCACAGTGGCGGTGTAGTAACAGCAGCGGGTCTGATTATGATCTCCGTATTTACCGGCTTCATGCTGGCCGAAGATCCGATTATCAAGTCTATGGGCTTCGCACTTGCCTTTGGTATTCTCTTCGATGCCTTTGTAGTAAGACTGCTCATCGTTCCGGCTGTTATGACCCTAATGGGTAAATCCGCATGGTATCTGCCGAAATGGCTGGACCGGATCTTGCCCAACCTTGACATTGAAGGTGAATCAGTAATGAAAGAGCTGGAGCGTAATGCTGCTTAGAGCAATCAATAAGAAACTCAGTTCTCTTCTGCCGGTATAATCGCCATTAAGGATTGGTCAGCCAAAGTGAAGATGAGCTCAGCCAGTTCATGACTGGAGAGGATAAATCCTTCTTGTATCCATTCTTGAATGATCGCCAGGCTTCCATTGACCAGGTAGGAATAAGTATACCGTTTCAACCGTTCAGGTACGTTGAGTTGAAGCTGGCTATCAATATTCTTGAGAATTTCATTCAGCAGGCGTTTGGGAAATAACACGTTTTCATTGGAGGTGAGGAGCATGACAGTGAATAGCTCCTCATCCTTTTTAATGTACTCCAGAAATGCCAGGATATAGGTAGTACCGCTGTCTCCAGCTTCAATTTTATCCAGATAGGCACTTGTGTTATTAATAATCTCCTGTTCAACTTGTTCAAGCAGGTCGTAAGCATTGGCATAATGTAAGTAGAACGTGGAGCGGTTGATTCCTGCTGAGGTGCACAATTCCTTAACGCTGATTTGGCTTATATTCTTCTCTTTGAGCAAGCGGATCAAGCTCTGCTTCAACAATATTTTGGTTAACCGTTCCCGTTGATTCATGGTCAAATCATCTCCAAGCCATAAAATTTCTATAAAAATAGACACTGTGATCTCAAATGTCTAAATTACATCAAAGCATAAAACAACTGATGGTTGTTAAATAGACACCGTGTCTGTAGTATGAAGGTAGACGAATGACTTGTCAATAAACTAATGATGCAGGTGAACAATAATGAAGAAAAAACGGATCATGATTACAGGCGCAGCAGGCAATATGGGTGGAGAGACCTTAAAGCTGCTTATGAACGATCTGGCGAAATGCGAGCTGCTGCTCTTCGATTTAGACAATCCGAACAGCCGTGAGAAGCTTCAGCAATATGAAGGGCTGAACAGTGTGAAAATAGTCTATGGTAATTTGTTGGATCGCAGCCTGGTGGAAGAATGTGTGAAGGATGCCGACATTATTCTTCATATCGCTGCTTTTGTTTCTCCTGCGGCTGATGAGTTTCCCGAACGGGCCATGCAGATTAACTATGGTTCAGCCCAAAACATTGTTGACGCCATTAAGAAAAGCGGCCGGGCAGGGATAACACGCTTTGTAAACATTGGTACAATTGCTGAGACAGGTGACCGTATGCCGCCGATCCATTGGGGCCGTGTGGGCGATCCTCTGAAGCCAAGTGTGTACGATTATTATGCTGTTTCTAAAATTGCTGCCGAGCGTATGGTGATTGAATCCGGGCTCAGCTATTGGGTGAGTCTCCGCCAGACCGGTATTATGGGACCTGCGATGAGCAAGATTCAGGACCCGATTATGTTCCATAACTGTCTGGAGAATGTGCTTGAGTATGTGTCGGACCGGGATTCAGGACGATTAATGCGTAACCTGTGCATCCAGGATATTGACGGTGAGCTTGATCAGGCATTCTGGCAGCATATTTACAACATTGGCGGTGGCGAAAGCTGCAGAGTGAGCACACTCGAGATGTACCAGGTGCTGTACGGCAAGCTTGGCATTACCAATCTGGATCATGTCATCAATCCGAAATGGTATGCCACCCGGAATTTCCATGGACAATACTATTTGGATTCCGACAAGCTGGAGGATTATTTCCACTTCCGCCGGGATACGATGGAATACTTCTATCAGAGCTACCTCGATAATCTTGGCGCACTCGTCCCCGTAGCGAAGGTCATCACGAAGCTCCCGGGAGGGCAGAAATTCATGGGGGCTATGATTAAACGTACAATGAAAAAGCAGGCTGTGAAAGAACGCGGAACGCTACGTTTTATAGAGGATAATGATCTTGAGAAAATCGATGCTTATTGGGGAAGCAAGGCAAACTGGGAGGCGATTCCGGAGAAGCTGTCCGAAATGAAGAAATTCTCCGATTGGAATAAAGTAATCAAGCTTGACCACGGTTACGATGAGAATAAGCCAGCCTCAGAGTTAAATATTGAGGATATGAAAGGGGCGGCAGCCTTCCGCGGTGGCGAATGCCTGTCTGCAGAGATGGAGACGGGGAACTGGACGGATAAGCTTGATTTCAAATGTGCATTCGGCCATACCTTTAATGCCAGCCCCAAGCTGATTTTGGAGGGAGGACATTTCTGCCCGCAATGTGAGCGCGAAACCTGGAATTACAAAGAACGTGCCAAACGCGAACCGTTCTTCGCCCAAGTGTGGAACCCTATTCAAGGCAAAGAGGATGGACGGGAATATACAAAAATTGTTTCTGAATTACAATAAGGAGGAAAACCGCAGGGAGGAACACAATTGTGCTTAGAATAACAAATTTAAAGATAGAAAATATGGAACAAGGCTGTATTACCGACAGAAGTCCTAATATTTCATTTGCGCTCGATTCCGATGTGAAAAGCGAAAGCTTATTAAGTGCAGTGATAACTATTGGGGACTGGGAATATGAAACCACAGATCAAATCAATAATTTATACAGCGGAGAACTAGAACCCTTCTCAACCTATAATGTCCATGTCACTGCAACAGGTTCAAGCGGACAAATTGCTGTTGCCGAAACCTCTTTTGAAACTGGACGCTTGGGAATGCTTTGGCGGGGAAAGTGGATTACAGATGGAGGTTATGATTTCCCCAAAAAAGTGTCACCTGTTCCAATGACATTCAAGCGTGCGTTCACAACGAAGCAATCCGTTCGCCGTGCCTGGATTAATGCTACGGCACTCGGCGTCTACGAACTGATGTTGAATGGCGACAAGGTGGGGACGGACTATTTTGCTCCAGGCTTCACCTCTTATGATCATCAAATACAATATCAGACGTATGACGTTAGCGGCTTAATCGGGTCTGAGAATATGTTAATCGCTGTCGTAGCCGGGGGCTGGGCAGCCGGCTCCTTCAATTACGTCCGTAAGAACAAGATCAGTGCAGACCGGCAAGCCTTTCTGTGCGAATTGCATCTCGAATATACGGACGGATCGTATGAGATCGTGGTAACTGATGAATCCTGGCAAGTCTCCGAAGAGGGTAATTACCGGATGGCCGAATGGTATGACGGGGAGACTTATGATGCTACTGTGGATTTGGGACAAATCGCTTGGAAACAGGCAACCTTGACAGCTCCACGTAATAGTCCGCTATTATTGGCACAGTACGGAGATCCGGTCCGTGCTCAGGAAGAGATGAAACCGATTTCATGTACTCATTCACCCGGCGGTGAAGTGATCTATGATTTCGGTCAGAATTTTGCCGGAGTCATCTCTGCCAAGCTGTCTGGCAAAAAGAATCAGGAGATAATCTTTCGTCATGCAGAGGTACTTGTTGAGGGGGAGCTGTTCGTTAAATCGCTGCGTACTGCAAAAGCGACAGCGACCTATATCTGTAAAGAGGGTCCGCAAACCTACTCTCCACGTCTAACCTATATGGGATTCCGTTATGTTGGTGTCCGGGGAATCAGTGCGGAAGACTTGCAATTATCTGCGCTGGTGCTTCATTCCGATTTTGAAGAGATAGGTGAATTTGAATGCTCCAATGAACTAATTAATCAATTACACAGCAATATTCGCTGGGGCGGCAAATCTAACTTTGTTGATATTCCTACAGACTGCCCGCAGCGTGATGAGCGTCAGGGATGGACCGGTGATCTTGCCGTTTTTGCCAGGACTGCCTGCTACAATTTTGATCTAAGCCGGTTCCTGGACAAATGGCTGGCAGATATGCGGGCGGAGCAAGCACCAGGTGGAGGTCTTCCTATGGTTATTCCCCGCGCAGGGGACCATTGGCCAAGGATGGCTACATCTGCTTGGGGCGACAGCTGCATTCTTGTACCTTGGGCAGAATACCTTGCCCGTGGCGACAAACGGCTTTTGGAGCGGCAATATCCAACGATTAAGAAATTTTTAAAAGCAGCGAAGTGGTGGTCCGAATTTCTTTCCTTCACACCTAGCAGCCGTCACGTCTGGCGTTTTCCGTTCCACTTTGGAGACTGGTGTGCACCAGACGAGACGGCCAGGCAGTGGCTTAAGAAGGGCAAGTGGGTGGGGACAGCTTATTTCTCCAACTCCTGCGGATTAGCCGCACAGATCGCCGACTTGCTTGGCTATGAAGAGGATGCAGCATATTACCGGAAGCTAAGATCCAGGATTAATGAAGCTTACCGCCAAGTCTTTACGGATAGCCGGGGCAACCTAAAGAAAGAGTTTCAGACCGCCTACGTGCTTCCGCTTCATTTCAATATGACAGAAGGTACAGAGACGGCTGTTATGGCGGACAATCTTGTCCGGCTTGTCCGGGAGGCAGGCAATAAGCTGACCACTGGTTTTACAGGAACCCCTTATCTATTATTCGCTCTATCGGATAATGGGTACCCCGATAAAGCATATGAGCTGCTGCTTCAGGAAGGCTGCCCGTCCTGGCTGTATGAAGTGAAAGCTGGAGGAACAACCATCTGGGAACGCTGGGATGCACTACGCCCGGATGGAACAGTAAATATAGGTGATCTGAGCGGAAACAAAAAGGATGAAGAATCCAGCGGAGGGATGGTCTCCTTCAATCATTATGCTAATGGAGCAGTGGGAGATTGGTTATACAGACGAATGGTTGGAATGGAGCCAACCAGCGGAGGGTATAGGACCTTCAAGGTTGCCCCCGTCCTCGGAGGCGGAATTTCGTCAGCCAAGGGCAGTATTAAGACCCCTTATGGACGGGCATCTTCTGAGTGGAGCATACAGGATAACAGGTTTACTATCCATATTGAAGTGCCGGTATCGTCCCTATGTACCCTTAGTATGCCGAATGGAGAGCAATACAAGCTTGAAAGCGGATATTATACGTTCAACTGTGAAGCTATCTGACTTCACCGGAGAGGCGAACTGACGCCAACCAGCGGAAAAGTGGAGGGACGATGAAGAGTACAACAAAATTCAGATTGTCTGAAACGCAAATCGCTAAACTGGTTGAAGTGAATTTTAAAGATGGAGGTCAGCTGCGCTCTATTCAGGAGTTAAAAGGCGGGATGTTTAACGCAGCCTATCTTATCGAAAGAACGGTTGGACTGGAACCGTTTGTTCTAAAAGTATCATCGCCGCCTGAATCCGTGCTGCTCTCTTATGAACATCATCTCATGCAAACGGAAGTTGAAGTATATCATAAAATATCCGCTGAAACGTCCATACCGGCTCCACGTGTAATTTGCTCTGATTTCAGCAGAAGCTTACTCCCCAGCGATTACTTCTTTATGAGTGCGCTAAAGGGTCAAAGTATGCACAGTCTTAGAAAAAGGCTCAGCCAGACTCAGAAGGAGAACATAAAAAGTAGGTTAGGCGATTATTTTGCGCAGCTGCACCAGATTAGAGGGAATTACTTCGGCTATTTCACGGACAAACCGGAATGTCAGTTCTCCTCCTGGAAGGAAGCCTATCGTCACATGCTGAAATCTATCCTTGCGGACGGAGAGAGGCTGAAGGTAAAACTGCCTTATGAACGCATTGAGAGGGTAGTTAGTAAGCAGGAGCATTTGCTCGAAGCTGTTACTTCGCCTAGTCTTGTCAGCTTCGATCTTTGGCCGGGGAATATTATGCTGGTTCCGAACGGCAATGACTATGAGATCGAAGCCATAATTGATTTTGAGCGCTCCTTTTGGGGGGACCCGTACGCTGATTTTCCGCCCGCATTTCTTTTGTTCAAAGATGTTAGAGAGGAACAGGGGTTCTGGAAGAGCTATACCGGCAGACTAAACGATAATAAAGTGCTTGATTCCGAAGATTTAAGACGAATTGAATTATACAAATTGTATATTTTTCTGATTATGTCGGTGGAGACGTACAGATATGGATTCATATACGGCAAGCTTCAGTATTATTATTCCCAGAAAGTGGTGAATGACTGTCTTAAAAGTCTGGAACTGTGACCATACACGAGGAGAAGGCATGCTCTCGAAGAATGTGCATTTTGTAATGGATTCCTTCTATAATCTTACCGGTCTGCCGATTCGCTACTACACTGGTAATTCGCTTATACGGATGCTGCCTGATGTTCCTTCGTTCATTGATCCTGCCGTACCGATGCAGCAGCAGCTCCTGCCAAAACAGCAAGCAGTTTACTACCGTGTGACGGACGAAATTATGTTCTACGGTGTAATATCGGAGGAGAACGGAGGAGGGGTGTTCGTCGTTGGCCCCGGATTCCACATGAAGCCCTCGGCGGGCCACTTATCCCGAACGATGATCAACTCTGCGATTGCACGGCAGTATTCAGAAGAATTTACTGCATTTATCAACTGTATCCCGGTGATTACCTTTGAGAATTTCTTGAGCGCGCTCTGCTTCCTTCATTTCGCACTGAACCAGAAAAGGCTCGCTGCCGAATCGCTGCTGCTCTCCGGCAACAAGTTCCAGCGCTTCGAACCGGACATTCGCTCTAATTTATCAGAGATGCTGTATGAGGCTGACGGAGAGCCTCCGGTCCATGACACCTACAATCTGGAGCGCCAGATCATATATTATGTCCGAAGCGGTTCTACAGATAAGCTGAATGACTTATTCGAGAATACTGTACGTGCTAGGGCAGGAACAATGTCGAAGGATGCGCTGCGTCAGGAGAAGAATATTTTCATTTCCACGGCAACACTTGTAACCCGGGCGGCTATCGAGGGCGGACTGGATGTGGAGATGGCCTACCATCTCAGCGATCTGTACATTCAGCAGGCAGAAAGCCTGACGCGCTTAGATCTGCTGTCTCTTCTTAGGCAGCAGATGGTGCTGGATTGTGCCAAAAGAGTGGAGGAGAATAAGTATCCGGCAGATGTCTCTTCATTAACAGAGAGCTGTATCCGTCTGATTCGCAAAAGAATGAACACAGCCATTCTGGTTCGGGAGCTGGCACGCGAGCTAGGTGTCAGCGTCTCCTATCTCTCCCGGATCTTTAAGCGCGACCTGGGGGTCAGCCTGAACGACTATATCAACCGTGAGAAAATCGAGGAATCCAAGTGTCTGCTGGCCTTTTCGGGCAAGCCGCTCAGTGAGATCAGCAGCTATCTTTGCTTCTCTTCTCAGAGCTATTTTCAGAATTTGTTCAAAAGTGAAACCGGGCTGACTCCTCTCAAGTATCGGAATGCTATGCATCATCAAGAATGAGCTCGAACAGCTAGATAAAGTCAGTTCCCCCAAAGTCCAAGCACAAAGTCCTGCGTTCATAATGGAATGCGGGACTTTTTTAAGCATGTTCAGAAAAACGAAATTAAGGTCACGTTTCTACAATACATTGGTATACGACTACTCTAAACTGAGGATAAATCACAGAAAGAATGGAGTAGCATAATGAATCATATGAAAGCGTTCTTCCAGTCCCGGTGGCTGAACTCACGGATTACCCAGTCTGAAACCACAGCCAAGGAGCGTTGGTTCGGTTATTTAATCGGTCCTACCGGAGCACTCCTGCTAAATGCGGTACTGGCCTCTTATCTTAATGTGTATTATACCGATGTTCTAGGCTTAACCTCCGTTGCCGGCGGCGCCTTCCTGGTCTTGTTCCCGATGCTGTCGAAGATTCTGGACGCAGTGGCCAACATTGTTATGGGCTATGTCATTGACCGGACCCGGACGAAACAGGGCAAGGCCCGGCCATGGCTCCTTCTGTCCGCTCCGCTGATGATGATTGCCGGAATGCTGCTGTTCCTGGTGCCTCAAGCAGATACGAAGATTCAGGTGATCTGGATTATTATCTCCTATAACCTGTATTACTCGATTGCCTTCACCTCCTATAATGTGGGCCACAATCTGATGGTCCCGCTGTCGACAAGAGATAGCGCACAGCGGGGTAAGCTGTCCGTGTTCAGCCAGATTTCGGTGATCATGATGAGCGGAATCATTGTGGCCCTGATCTTCCCGATGCTCATCCTGCCAGTTATCGGGGTGGACAAGAGCCGCTGGATCCTCGTGATGTGCATCGTCTCGATCCTGGTGCTGCCGCTAACCTTACTGGAGTATTTCTTCACTAGGGAAAGAGTCACCGCCGAGAGCGCAGAAAGGGAAGAGCAGGAAGGCGGGGGTAATCTTCCGTTCAGCACCCAATTGAAAGCGGTTGTATCTGACCGCTACATGCTGGTTATTCTGCTGTACTTCCTAATTTATACCTTTGCAGTCTGTCTAAAAAACCTGAGTCTAATCTATTATTGCAATTATGTGCTTGGGAGCTATAACGACGGTATAACCCAGACCCTGATTTCCCTGATCGGTGGCATCCCGCTGGGGATTGGCATTGTGATTGTCTGGCCGCTTGCCAAAAAATTCGGCAAGCGGAACATCACCGCAATCGGCTTCATGCTGGTCACTATCGGCAGCGGACTATGTTGGCTATTCCCGGCCAGCATGCCCGTGGTACTGACCGGCCAGTTCATCAAGAACATGGGGCTATTGCCCAGTGCATATATCTTCATGGCGCTTTTCGCTGACACACTCGACCATATGGAGTGGAAGAACGGCTTCCGCTGCGACGGGACTGCGATGTCGATTTACACGACAATTTCCGTTACGATGGTGGGCCTCTGCACCGGAATGTTTAACGGGCTGCTGTCGAAGGCCGGCTACGCCGCACCTTACTACAATGCTGCAGGAGACCTGATTTCCACTCAAAACGATGCTGTTCAGCAGGTAATCACCTTCTCCTTCGTAGGTCTGGAGACCATAACCAGTGTGATACTAATTGGTCTGCTGGCATTCCTGAGTGTGGAGAAGAACCTGGGTCATAAGCAGCAACAAATTCGTGATCGCCATTCATCACAACCATTACATTAACAAGAAAGCAGGAGCTATATGAATCACCATACGATAATCCAATTAATGAGTCTGGAAGAAAAAATAGCTTTGTGTTCAGGAGCCTCCTTCTGGATGACCAAGGCATTTCCGCAATATGAGATCCCAGCACTGTTCCTGAGTGACGGCCCGCATGGCATCCGCAAACAGGAGGGAGAAGCAGACCATCTGGGACTTAACGCCAGTGTCCAAACGACCTGCTTCCCCACGGCGAGTCTGCTTGGTGCAACTTGGGATGAAGCGTTGCTTATGGAGATCGGCGAAGCGCTCGGCCAGGAGGCTATTCAGGAGGATGTACATGTAATTCTGGGTCCGGGTGTGAATATGAAGCGCAGCCCGCTGAGCGGACGGAATTTCGAGTATTTCAGTGAAGATCCCTACCTGTCGGGCAAGCTTGCCGCAAGCTGGATCCAGGGTGTCCAGAGCACCGGGACCGGGGTGTCTGTCAAGCATTTCGCGGGCAATAGCCAGGAAGCCAAACGAATGAGCAGCGATTCCTTGATTGATGAACGGGCCCTCCGCGAATTTTATTTTCCGGCCTTTGAGATTGCGGTTAAGGAAGCACAGCCTGCTACAGTGATGTGTTCCTACAATAAACTTAATGGCACCTACGCCAGTGATCACCGGGAATTGCTGACAGATCTATTACGGGGGGAATGGGGCTTCACAGGTGCGGTAATCACCGACTGGGGTGCGATGAATAACAGAATTGAAGGTTTCAAAGCAGGCCTGGATTTGGAAATGCCGGGAAGCAAGGGAGCCTTCGATGAACTTGTCCATCAGGCTGTGCTCTCCGGTCAATTAAGCGAAGCTGATATTGATCAGTCAGTGCTGCGTCTACTGCAGCTAATACAGCAAGCTACTAATCGCGCGGAGAAGCAGAAAGATGCACAGAATATGTATAATCAGCATCATGAGCTTGCCCGCAAAGCCGCACAAGGCGGCGGTGTCCTGCTGAAGAATGAGAATAACTTCCTGCCGCTAAGCAAGGGGCAGCGACTGACTGTCATCGGGAAACTGGCCGAACAGCCGCGGTATCAGGGTACAGGCTCCTCATTGGTTAATCCCACTCAGATCCATAGCCTTCTGGACGGCTTGGAGCAGTATGGTGCAGACTTCAGCTTCTACGCAGGGTATGAGCTTGAGGATGCCGAGAATGAGGAGCTATTGGAGGCGGCCGTTGCGGGAGTCGAACAGGATGCAACAGTCATCGTGGTCATTGGCCTGACCGAGATTTATGAAAGCGAAGGCTTCGACCGCACCACGCTGTCTATTCCTAATAATCAGATCAGACTTTTTGGCAGATTGGCGGAGACAACCAGTAATCTGATCGCCATCATGGTCGGAGGTTCGGCAGTAGAAACACCGTGGATGGAAAAGGTAAAAGCCTGCCTCCATATGCAGTTGTCCGGACAGGCGGGTGGGCTTGCTGCGGCAGACCTTCTGTATGGGACGGTCAACCCTTCGGGGAAATTGACAGAGACCTTTCCGCTCCGGCTAAGCGATGTGGTGAATGCTTCCTATTATGGTGTAGATCCTAAACAGGTTCCGTACCGGGAAAGCATGTTTGCCGGTTACCGCTATTTTGACAAGGCTAACAAGAATGTGGCTTTTCCCTTCGGCTTTGGCCTAAGCTATACCACATTTGTTTATGACCAGCTCCAGGTAGAACGTCTGAAGGACAATGAATTTGTGGTTCGGCTTGAGATAACGAATAATGGCCAAGCAGACGGCGCGGAAGTTGTTCAGTTGTATGTATCCAGGCAAACACAAGGAGCTTACGGGCCACTCAAAGAATTAAAAGGATTTGCCAAGGTATTTCTCGCCAGCGGCGAACGGCAGAGCGTGACTCTCCGGTTGGATAAGCGCAGCTTTGCCTTTTATGACCCCGACTCCCGGGATTGGCAAATTGAACAAGGAGAGTACAAAATACTGCTCGGCAGTTCCTCAGCCGATATCAGACTGGAATCGTCCGTGCATCTTGAAGGGATTACCCCGAAGAAAAGCGCAGTGAATGAATGGTACTATACGCTGGAAGGGATTCCTTCCGTGAATGATTTCAAATCTGTGTATGGGGATTTCAAGCCGTTTATCATGCGGGGTAAAGGCAAGTTTACGGTGGAATGCTCTGTCTTTGAGATGAAGGACCATAGTTTTATCTTCAAGCAATTCTATAAGGCGATTGAACGGGTCATTGCCAAATCAACTACGGCAGACGGGAAACCCGACTATAGCAACGTGCATTTCAAAATGCTGATGGCATCGGCCAGTGATAATCCGATCCGGACCATGGCGCTGCTCAGTCCCGGGTTCTTAACGTTCAAGCGAATTCAGCTGCTGGTGGATGTGGCCAACGGACACTGGATCAAGGGTCTTCGCAGCTACTTTATTAAATAATAAAGTAGCTGCCAACCTATACATTTATTGTTTATAATCTGCGTTTATCGTTATTTCTTTCCATTGTTCTATGCTGGCAAGCATATTGTTAAATTTATAGGTTGCTGCTTGATAGGCTTGTTGTCCAAGCAACAAACGAAGAGGTGGTTCCGCTGATTCCACAACTTTAATCACTGCTTCAGCAGCCTTTGCAGGATCTCCGGCTTCTTGACCGGCACCGAGCCCGATTCCTTGCAGCATTTGTCCGACGGCAGATTCTTTCAGCTCAGGGATGCTTGTCTCTGTTTTGACAGAAGAGCGGCCGCCCCAATCGGTGCGGAAGCTGCTTGGCTCTATCAAAGTCACATGAATGTTAAAAGGCTGCAATTCTTGGGCAAGACTCTCGGATATGCCCTCCACAGCGTATTTTGTAGCATGGTAATAGCCAAGAGTCGGAAATGAAGTCAGACCGCCAATGGATGAGAAGTTTATAATGTGACCACTCTTTTGTGATCTCATATGAGGAAGAACAGCATTGGTTACATGCATGAGTCCCCAGAAGTTAACCTCGAACATCTTACGCGTCTCTTCCTCTACGCTTTCCTCAACGGAGCTGAAATAACCGATACCTGCATTGTTCACAAGCACATCTATACGGTTAAACCTCTCCATCGTGCGGTCAACCACATTACGGATCTGCTCTGGATTAGTGACGTCCAGCGGGAGAGCAATCACCTGATCCTCATGTCCGGCGGTAAGCCCGGTTACCTGCTCAACATTCCGTGCGGTCACCACAACTTTATAGCCGGCTTCAATCGCTTGCTGCGCGATATGCCGCCCAAATCCTGTTGAACATCCTGTAATAAGCCATACTTTTGCTTCAGACAATGTAATCACTCCTTCAAGGGTATAACTTCACTATACATCTTAAAGTTAACTTGAAGTCAATACTGATTTTGCAATATGAATATTCATAGACTATTCCATCTTCTTATACATCAAAATATCGTAGATCGCTATCTTGCGGATAATCTTCTCCAGATGAAATTGAGTCTGGGCCACACTGCGTTCCACTTTAGCTTTATGCGTAAGCAAAAATTGTTTTCTGGCCTCCAGAGAAGGATCGCCTTGCCGGATCAGCTCTGTATAAGCCTTAATATCTTCAATCGACATTCCCGTATCTTTGAGAGCGATTACCAGTTCAAGCCACTCTAAGACTTCATCCGAATATTCTCTCCGACCTAAAGCATTCCGTTCAACCTGCGGCAAGATGCCTTCTTGTTCATAATAGCGCAGAGTGGAGGGGCGTAAACCTGTGATCTTCTCAATTTCACTAATACTGTACATGCCAAATTGCTCCTTTCATACTTAAAGCTAACTTGAAGTGAATTATACCTTTTTCATGAAGCAAATGCGAACTTAATATATCTTTACTTTACGTATGAGCCTTGACATTATGAAACATAATAGTTATTATAGATATCTAAAGTCCTTGTTTAAAATGATTATCAATGAGGTTCTCAAAGGCTAAAGGAGAGCGAGAAGATGGATGTATTCAAAAGCCAGTATGAAATGATACAACGCACAAGGGAATCATTATTTCGTTATTGCGAAACGATGTCCCCCACAGATTATGTGAAAGAAGTAGAAAGCTTTGGCGGAGCTTCTATTTGCAGTCTGCACGCTCATGTAGCCGATTGTTATCGGGTATGGTTAGGGGAGCCGTGCCCTTGGTAAATCACTTCCCAAAGTGAATCCGAAGTCCATAGATAAAGTACAGAAAATGCGTGAAATGTTTAAGAACATAGATGAACTGGTTTATGAATTTCTATATGACTTTAAAACCAAAGGGGATCCTACCCATTTAGCATCCTGGCAGAGTGACAGTGTAGAGTTAACCGAACTTTGGTTATTTACGCACACTATCACCCACGAATTTCATCATAGAGGACAAATTGTCAAAATAGGCAGGCAACTCGGGTATATCCCGCCGAAAATGAACCTTGCTAAACTTTAATGATCATATTAGCCCAATTTGACAACAGATACAGTCACTTGGGCCTTTTCGTATTTTGGAGATTATAGCAGCCTCTCCATAATCATCACATCAATAAACGCTCCGTCCATCAATCCTTGCTTCTCAAATACACTAACCTGCCGACAGCCCATCTTCTGATACAATCCTTGACCACGCCCACGATAATTATATAATTATGCCTTAGATTAAACCCAATATAACATTGACCCTATTTTAAACTCAAAAGAGAATGCGGCTCATGGATAAGAAAACGATTTATTTTTTGTGTACAGGAAACTCCTGCCGGAGCCAGATGGCGGAAGGATGGGCCAAAAAATAACTGAGCAATGAATGGAATGTGTATAGTGCCGGCATTGAGGCTCATGGTTTGAATCCGAAAGCCGTTCTGGCGATGAGTGAAGCAGGTATAGATATCTCAGGTCAAACGTCAGATATTATTGATCCGCAGCTGCTGAATAGCTCTGATCTTGTCATTACATTATGTGGAGATGCAGCAGATAAATGCCCCATTCCCCTTCCTCAAGTGAAACGTGAGCATTGGGGATTTGATGATCCGGCGAAAGCTAAAGGAACAGATGAGGAGAAGTGGAAGGTTTTCCAGCAGGTTCGTGATCAAGTGGGCGAGCGCATCAAACAATTTGCTGAAACGGGTGAATAGTCACGATGGAGGAGAGCAAGAACGTCTTGAAAAATGTTTAGGCTGTTATATTTAAAAAATCAATCAGTTTCCTGTTCATAGTATCAGCATCCTTGCCGAGCCAGATCAAATGTCCCCATGATTCAAAAAGACAAAGCTCGGCTTGCGGAATGAGTTCAAAGGCTGCATAAGCGTGCGCAGGTAAAACGGCCTGGTCATATTTACTATGTATAATCAGAGTAGGACATAATATTGCAGGTAGACCGGAAGGTTCAAACCAAGCTAGCTGCTCAAGATCTAGCATAAATCCATGCCCTGAGCGCTGGCGCTGATTCATGGCAGCAAATTGTTTCACATCTTCTTGAGTGAATTGTTGCATGACTTGGCTGACCGGAAGGCTACTGAAGGAAGGCACCATCTGCTTCAGGATAAAATTCGGAAAGCTGCGGCTGAAGACGGAGAGGAGTTTCCAAGTATACTTTTCTGTTCTTGGATGAAACAATCGTTTGGCTGCTTTATAGGTTGTATCCTCATGGCTATGCCATGCCTTAGATACAGCAGACTGAAGCGTAAGGCTGTGAACCCGATGGGGATAGCGGGCAGCAAAAGTTAAGCCAGAGGGGCCTCCGGCAGATACAGCGATAATATGCACTTTAGTAAGATTCAAATGATCCAGTAATTGCTCATATGCTTTACAGGCAGCATCTAATGAGCTTCCAAGCTCGTTGCTTGTCCGGCCATATCCGGGCCGCGATGGTGTAATAATGGAATACCCGTTCTCCAGGAGAATTTTATAGCCAAAATCCTCCTGGCAGTTGGAATGTCCGCCATGAAGAATGAACACAGGTTCACCTCTTCCGACAACTGTATACTCAATATCCGCTCCTGTTTCCAGCTTGAATGTTTGGGCAATTCTTGGCATATTCCACTCCCCCAGCTTGCCAAATAAGTTAAATAGGCAAGTCTTTTTTATTAAACCAAATAATTCCCACAGTATACAGCACAGCCGCCAGTCCCGCAAATACAGCCATCCCTATATATGCAAAACTATCACCGGCGAATAATCGTTCCGGGTCGAACAAGGCGAATAATGAGAAATATCCGAGCCATTCCAGCCTTGCCCCGGAATCACCGAGCATTTGCAGCAATACAAACGTGATCGGGAGGCCGGCCCCCAGTCCGAGGCTGTATCTGGCTTCGTTCGCCAGGCAGGAGGCCAGGAAACAGATTCCATTAATCGTGTAATACATCAGGAGTGCGTAAAGATTCAATAGTATAAATTGCTTGGTGTCCATTAGTCCGGGAAACATGACAGAAGAGGTGATCAGCGTCAGGATAGTGATCCAGCTGAAGATTGCAGTTACAGAGGTCAGACTAAATACGGCCTGAGTCACGGCGATCCGAATTCTTGAGTTTGAAGTTGAGAGCAGGTAGGCCATACTGCCTTTATCTACATGTACGGCTATAAGCCGGTGGTTAACAACAATGGACAAGATCATAGGGAATAGATACAGAAGGATACTGTATAACGTCCCTGACAGAAACGTGAGCAGGGTTGACCCGAAATTCATTCCCATGGCGTTCATTAGCCCGGAAGGAAGCATATTTAGCATATCCTTCAATTCATCTGCGCTATCCGGGTTGAACATACTTAATAATACAACGGAATAAAAAGAATACACGGCGACAATCAGAAGCCACAGAAAACGGTTAACTCGTATATTTGCTTTAAATAGAGCCCAAGACATCACAATCAGCGCCCCTTTCCATAAAAGTCCATGAAAATCTGTTCAAGCGTCTGGGGAGTTGACACCATATGAGCCACTTTACATTGAGCCAGTAGGCGCAGCATAGGGTCATAATCCTCTTTGATAAAGATCTCAACGATAAGGGGAGCTCTTTGTATATAATTCAGAGTACTGTTTTGGAGAATAGCCATACCTTCCTTATCCACCATGGTAACAACAAAGCTTTGCGGCAACGCTGCTTTTAGTAAGCGGATGCTCTCAACGGCAACAAGTTCTCCCTCGCGTATAATAGCT
Source organism: Paenibacillus sp. FSL H7-0350 (assembly GCF_038593195.1). NCBI lineage: Bacteria > Bacillati > Bacillota > Bacilli > Caryophanales > Paenibacillaceae > Paenibacillus > Paenibacillus sp. FSL H7-0350. The sequence goes on from NZ_CP151972.1 coordinate 943,465, forward strand.
GCCCGTTCACAGGTCTGATCGATCTCATCAAATAGGTGAGAGGACATCAGGACAGTTTTCCCCCGGCCGCGTTCCTCAATAATCAATTCTATAAAACGTTTCTGCATAAGCGGGTCCAGTCCGCTTGTCGGCTCATCCAGAATGATAACCTCAGGATCATGCATAAAGGCCGCAATTAATCCTACTTTTTGCTTCATTCCTTTGGACATTTTACGGATTTTCCCGCCAGGCTCCAGCTCGAATCTGTCAATTAATTGACTGCGGCGTATATGATCTTTACGTCCCCTTAACTCATCAATAAAGGTCAGAAATTGAAGTCCGGTCATGTAATCGTAGAACGCAATTTCCCCGGGTACATACCCCAGAGTCTTTTGGATCTGTGCAGCGTCTCTACTGCAGTCAAGGCCCTTGATCGTTGCCCTCCCGCTCGTTGGGTGAACGAAACCCATCAACTGGCGGAGCGTTGTTGTTTTTCCGGCTCCATTAGGTCCCAGAAAACCGAAAACCTCGCCTTCCTTCACCTCAAAGCTAATCTCCCGTACTCCTTTGCCATTGGAATAGAGCTTGGTTAATGCTTCGATTATAATCAAAAGCTTGACGCCTCCCGTCAAAGTTATATAACAAAAATGATTTCAGTTACATAATATTCTCATCTTGCTATGAAGTCAATAAATATATAACATAAGGGTATACTGTTTCATAAATACCGGAATTAGGTGGAATATATCATGAATGGCTTTGAAAAACGAAGACAACAGAAGAAAAAGCAAATTTTAGAATCGTTAACGGATATGGTCATGACGAGAAACTTTAAAGAGATAGGCGTGCGCGAGATTGCACAGCATGCAGGTGTCTCTCCGGGATCCATCTATAATTTTTTTGGCAATAAAGAGGAGCTGGCCAAAGAAGTTTTTTACCATCAAATGGAGGAAGAGGGTAAAGATTTCATCCAAATGATGAACTCAGACCTGCCCTTTGAAGAAAAGATGAATAAGATGTATGAGGTATCGGTGAACAATCAGGAATCCATAACCAGCGAAGGGATGAAGAACTTTATCTTTACAGATCCGGCATTCAAAGCATATGTTGAGCAGTATGCCAATACTGTTGCCATCCCAGAAATCATGAAATTAATTGAACAGGGGAAAGCTGAGGGGAAAGTAACTGGGGGCGTATCTGCAGAAGCTATTATGATTTTTATGAACGGAATTATCACTATGCTAGGCAATCCGTCCATTGCTGAGAACTTAACTGTTGACTTAAGAAAAGAGTTAGGAAATCTATTTCTGTATGGGGTATTGGGCAAGAAAGAGTAGTGTTCTCCGGATGGAGAGGACAATATACGCCGTCAATATTCTTTACTTTCTCTCTTGAGAACTATATAATAAAGCCAATTGTATACTGAAGTACCCGGAGGAGCCTGCCAACAGTGGGCTCTTTTTGTGTTTTTACCTGGAAAAAATTAACTTACGGAGGATTTGAAATGGAAATGAAGCTGGAGAGTATTATGGTGTGTGTGCATTACGGGCCCCATGGACAACGGTTGATTCAGAGAGGCGGCGAGCTGGCCAGAAAGCTTCAGGCTCCGCTTACTGTTCTTACTGTTGATGCCAGCGGAGATGGTGAATATAATCACGAGAAGCAGTTGTACCTCTCCGCTTGGGAGCAGCAGACCCAGGATGCCGGAGGGCAATTTCTGAACCGTAAGTGCAACGGGAAAAAGACAGCTCAGGTCATCGTGGAAACTGCTCAAGAATACCAAGTGACACAGATTGTGCTGGGGCAATCCAGCCAAACCCTGTGGCAGGAAATTACACGCGGCAATTTCATCAATGATCTGATGGAGCTGGTCGGCACCATTGATCTTCATATCGTTGCCGTTCAAAGGTATCCCGAGCTTCTGGAGCAGACACATGAACGGGGATTTACTGCCTATCTGGCCAAAAAAGGCGACCGCTATATTTTAATGGAGGAGAATACTGGCAGCGAGGCGATAAAGGGCACCTTCTTCCGGGAATTGGATACGGATTTTAATACAGGTCTCTTTAAAATGGTTACCAATGGCGAGGCACAATATTTAAGAATTGTACAGAATGAATGGGTCAAGCCGAAGTGAGCACTATAACTATAGATAGAAAGGGGTACTGAGCCGTGCTGCATATCATAATTCTTCTTCCGTTTCTACTATCCGCGCTGTTACTGCTGACCAGACAAACTGCGCGCTTCCATCTGGGATGGCTCGTCCTGCCCCTGCCAGCGGCGCTATTCCTGTATTTGCTGACGAGGATTCCTGTGATCCGTGCAGGAGATTCTATAGTAGACACCTTCGCCTGGATGCCGTCTTTTGGAGTAAATATCACCTTGATCCTGGATGGGCTAAGTCTGATCTTTGTCCTGCTGATTTCGGGAATGGGGGCACTCGTTGTGCTATACTCCATTTTTTATCTCGACAAACAGACGGAGGGAATCCGGCGGTTCTATATGTACCTGCTCATCTTCATGGGCGCCATGCTGGGGGTAGTGCTGTCCGATAATCTGATCGTACTATACGGGTTCTGGGAACTTACCAGTATATCCTCATTCCTGCTTATTGCTTTCTGGTACGGGCGGGAAAGATCCGGTTATGGGGCACTCAAATCTATGCTGATCACCGTGTTCGGCGGACTTGCCATGTTTGCCGGATTTAATCTGCTGTATGTGATGACCGGTACTTATAGTATCCGGGAGATTATTGCATTGGCAGGAACCATCACGGATCACGCTATGTTTATCCCGGCTATGCTGCTGATTCTGCTGGGTGCCTTTACGAAATCGGCTCAGTTTCCGTTCCATATCTGGCTGCCGGACGCCATGGAAGCTCCGACTCCGGTCAGCGCCTATCTTCACTCCGCTACCATGGTCAAGGCAGGGATTTATCTGGTGGCCAGGCTTACTCCTGTCTTTGCGGGGCAATCGGAGTGGTTCTGGCTGGTGTCTGTAACCGGCCTGCTTACTTTGATCTATGGGTCGTTCAAAGCGATCCGGCAAACAGATCTCAAAGCCTTACTGGCCTATTCTACGATCAGCCAATTGGGCCTCATCATGTCACTCTTTGGTCTGGGATCAGCAGCCGGCTTTGCCGGCGGAAGACAAGACGCGATTTTTTATACGATGGCTACTACAGCCGCGCTGTTCCACCTCATCAATCATGCTGTGTTCAAAGGCAGCCTGTTCATGGTGGTAGGCATCATCGACCATGAGACCGGCACCCGCGATCTCCGCAAGCTTGGCGGACTGATGTCGCTTATGCCGATTACCTTCTCGGTCGCACTAATGGGGGCGTTCTCCATGGCCGGGCTGCCTCCATTCAGCGGATTTCTCAGCAAAGAGATGTTCTTCACTGCGGTACTGAATATCCGCGAGTTCGATATTCTGAATTCTGGATTCTGGCTGCAGCTCTTTCCTGTCATTGCCTGGATTGCGAGTGTATTTACTTTTGTATACAGTATGATTCTTGTATTTAAGACCTTCGGCGGCAAGAAGCATTCAGACAAACTGGACAAAACGCCGCATGAAGCTCCACTAGGACTCTTGCTGGCACCCGTCATTCTGATTTCTTTTACACTGGTGTTTGCCTTTTTCCCGGATCTGGTCTCGGTCACGCTGATTGAGCCGGCAATGGCCTCCATACACACGGGGATGCTCTCTCCGGGGGAGAGCTTTGAGACTTCTATTCATTTCTGGCATGGCTGGACACCCGAGATCTTCATGACACTTGGTGTTGTAGCAGCCGGAATTCTCCTGTTCAAAAGCTATACCCGGCTGCGGGTGCTGGACCGTGAAGCCAGGGGGCGGAATACGCTTAACCGGGTGTATGATGCGTCGCTCCGTCTACTGGAACGGGGGTCCGCGCGTTTGACAGATGCCTATATGACCGGCTCTAACCGCCATTATTTACTGTATATCTTCAGCTTTTTGATCGTGGCTGTGCTTAGTGTTCTCCTCCGGGAACCCGGGATCAGCTTTGGCATGAAACAGTATGCGGACTTATCCTTCTATGAATGGGCCGTTATTGTAACGATGCTGCTGGCAGCCTTTGCTGTTCCTTTTGCCAAATCACGGGTCAATGCCATCCTGTTCACCGGCGGTGTCGGGTACATGGTGACGCTGCTGTTTGTCCTTTTCCGGGCACCTGATCTTGCGCTGACCCAGATGATTATTGAGACCGTGTCCGTCATCCTGTTCCTGCTCTGTTTCCGGTACTTGCCGAAGCTGAAGAAGCAGAAGGAGAACATGCGCTTCAAGCTGCCTAACCTGATCATCTCGCTTGGTGTGGGTGTAACAGTGACGCTGGTCGCTCTGGCAGCAATGGGCAGTAGTCCGTTCGCGTCCATCTCCGAGTACTTCTTACAAGAAAGCTACGCTCTGGCAGGCGGAAAAAATGTAGTTAACGTCATTCTTGTAGACTTCCGCGGATTCGATACTTTATTTGAGATCATGGTGCTTGGTATCGCTTCGCTGGGCATTTATGCCCTTGTCCATCTGAGAATGGAAGAGGAGCCTAAGCGAATTGATCCGCAGCTGGCTGTACCTCTGCGCAGTAATGATGTGATTCTGCAGACGATGTCCAAAGGAATTGTCATCATCATTCTGATCTTCTCCCTGTATCTGTTCTTTGCAGGTCATAATCATCCGGGGGGAGGCTTCATTGGCGCATTGATGACTTCCGCAGCGCTTATACTGATAACCATCGCTTTTGGCATGGATCAGATTCGTAAAGTGTTTCCTGTAAACTACCGCCTGCTCACGGCAGCAGGGCTCATGCTGGCTATTCTTACAGCTTCAGGCTCATTTCTCTTTGGTGTCCCTTTTCTGAGTCATTCCTTCGGACACTTCCATCTTCCTATCCTTGGAGATGTCGAACTGGCAACAGCTGTGCTATTTGACTTAGGCGTCTATTTAGCAGTGGTAGGAGTTGCGATGAACATTATTTTAACGATTGGAGGGGATAAAAGATGGAACTAGTAATGGCGATAGCAATAGGCATTCTGTTTACTATAGGGGTGTACCTGATTTTGTCCAAAATCCTCCTGCGGGTTGTCCTGGGAACCTCCTTACTGACGCATGGTGTACATCTGCTGCTTCTGACCATGGCCGGACTCAAGCGGGGGGCAGCTCCTGTGCTGGGTAATGAGGAGACTTATGTCGACCCGCTGCCGCAGGCTCTGATCCTGACCTCTATCGTGATCAGCTTCGGCGTAACTGCCTTCTATTTCGTGCTTGCTTACCGCTCTTATCAGGCCTTAGGTACGGATGAAATCGACAGTATCAAGGAGGTCAAAGAATGAATAACCTTCTGGTTCTGCCTATTCTGATTCCGTTATGTACAGCGGTGATTCTGATTCTATTCAAAGAGCAGATACGCCTTCAGCGGGGGATTAGCGTAGTTAGCGGTATCCTTACTATCCTTAGTACAGCCTTGCTGGTTACACGTGTACATGCTGATGGCATTATGACCTTACAAATGGGAGGGTGGGTCCCCCCTTACGGGATTGTATTTGTTGGAGATATGTTCGCTTTACTAATGGTGATGATGGCTTCCATCGTAAGCTTCGCCATATTGCTCTATTCCTTCAGCAGCATTGGAGAGCAGAGGGAGCGGTATTATTATTATACTTTCTTTCATTTTTTGCTGGTCGGGGTATACGGCTCTTTCCTTACGGGAGATATTTTCAACTTGTTCGTCTTCTTTGAGGTGATGCTGATTTCTTCATATGCCCTTATCTCCCTTGGAGGGACCAAGCTGCAGTTACGGGAGACAGCGAAATACCTGCTGATCAATATTGTGTCGTCAACGTTGTTTGTAGCAGCTGTAGCGTATCTGTATGCGGCAGTAGGGACGCTGAATATGGCGCATTTGTCACAGCGTATTGCTGAAGCGGGGCAAGGCGGTATATTGAACGTAATTGCTGTGCTTTTTTTAATCGTCTTCTCCTTAAAAGCGGGGCTGTTCCTGTTCTATTGGCTCCCGGGATCGTACGGCGCACCGCCTTCGGCGATCAGGGCACTATTTGGTGCTCTTCTTACCAAAGTAGGACTATATGCCATTATCCGCACGTTCACCCTGATGTTTGTGAATGATACCAGTCTCACGCATAGTTTGATCGCCTGGATGGCTGCGGCAACCATGATTCTGGGCAGCATAGGGGCAGTGGCCTACAAGGATATCCCTCGGATTCTTAATTATAATGTCATTATTAGTGTCGGATTTGTGGCTTTCGGGCTTGCTGCAGGTACCGGGGATTCGCTGAACGGAGTCATCTTCTATCTGCTTCACGATATGCTGGCTAAAGGGCTCCTGTTTATACTGGGCGGATTAATCATCTCCGCAGCAGGAACAGATCGTTTGAGTGGAATGGGAGGCATGATTAAGAAATACCCGCTCCTGGGCTGGATGTTCTTTATATTGACCCTTGCTCTGGTGGGGATTCCGCCGCTGAGCGGTTTTGCCGGAAAGCTGCTGATCATCCGCGGAGCTTTGGATGCCGGTATGCTGACACTGTCTCTTATCGGTCTCGGCTCAAGCTTTATGGTGCTGTATTCCTTAATCAAGATGTTCAGGCTGGCCTTCTGGGGAAATGAACCTGAGAGAGAACTGCCTGCTGTGAACCTGAAGAGAGCTTCTGCTGTCGCCGCTGCACTGCTTGTGCTTGTCATTGCAATGGGTATTGGAGCAGATGCTCTATATGCCTATGTAGCACAGGCCGGAGAGGTTCTGGCTTCACCTGCGGAATACATTCAAGCCATACTGAAGGAGTAGATATAATGACTCTACAATTCTTGTTTAATCTGTTAGTTGCTTTATTGTGGATGGCAATCAATAATAGCAGCTCCGGCGCCACTTTTCTTATCGGGTTTCTGCTCGGCATAGGGATGCTGCTGTTATTCAGAAGATCCAAGCCCCAGGCCCGGCCATTTTATTTAAAACGTCTATGGTCCATATTGAAGCTGCTGCTGATCTTTATCCGCGAATTGACCATCTCGAACTTTGTGGTGATTTATCATATTCTTCGTCCGAAGCTGGCGATCCGCCCTGGAATATTCGCCTATGAGACAGCCTTAACCTCAGCCTGGGAAGTTACACTGTTGTCTTGTCTGATATGTCTGACTCCTGGCACGCTAACTCTCGACGTGTCAAGGGATGGGAAGACCTTATATATTCATGCTATTGACATCAAAGATGCTGAGGAAATGGTGAAGCAGATCCGGGGGAATTTCGAACAAGTGATCATGGAGGTGACCCGCTGATGGTCTCCGTACTATTAACTACCGCATTGACCATTCTGGGAATGGCCATACTCGCGTGCCTGTACCGGCTTCTGAAAGGACCTACCCGTTCGGATAGGGTGGCGGCCCTAGATACGATAGGCATTCATGTACTGGCTATGATTACTGTCATTAGTATGCTGCTGGATACCCGCAATTTTCTTGAGGTAATTCTGGTTATCGGTATTCTGACGTTTATTGGAACCACTGCACTCGCAAGGTATATCGAACGTGGGGTTGTTGTGGAAGAAGGAGGGGAACTGCATGACAGGTGAGTTGTTTAGCTCGATTCTAGTAGTGCTGGGCGCCATTTTTTGCGGCATTAGTGCCTTTGGTCTGATCCGGCTGCCCGATGTCTATCTGCGTTCACATGCGGCCACCAAAAGTGCAACGTTCGGGGTGTTATGTTTATTGGGCGGCGGCTTCCTTTACTTTTGGTTCAAAGATGGAGAGATCAGTGTCAAGCTGCTGCTGGCGATTCTTTTTGTATTCATCACTTCACCGGTCGCAGGCCATCTAAATGGCCGGGCGGCCTACCGTTCGGGCGTTCCCTTGTGGAAAAACAGCATACAAGACGATCTGCTTACCCATACGGAAAGAAGTAAGGAGCAATCTGAGAAATGATATTTGCCGCTGAATTCCTGTAAAGGAAACGGGGGAACCAAAAGTTCCGGGGTGAATCTCGAGAATATCGAGTAGGGCTACTCAGGTCCGAATCCGTCAGCTAACCCCGTAAGCGTTCATGAGAGGGGAATCCTGCAGTGCCTATTGTTGATGTCAACGGAACAACCTTGTATTATGAGATATCGGGTAGCGGTCTGCCCATCGTTTTTATCCATGATTATTCGACCTCCCACCATCTTTTTGAACCACAGGCGGAATATTTCAGTAAGCGCGCGAAAGTAATTGTCTATGATCTAAGAGGAAACGGGCTGTCGGGGAAGATGAATGTTGAGATTGGCCGGATCTTAGACACTCAAGTTGAGGATCTAAAGGCATTATTAGATAAACTGGATGTAGAAAAGATTGTAATTGTAGCCTGCTCCACTGGAGCTATACTTGCCCAGAAGTTCGCCTATCTGTTCCCTGAGCGGGTGATTACCATGATTTGGGTGGATAGTTATTTTCAAGGTGATTACTCTGCTAGTGGAAGTAAGTTGAAAGAAGCGTTGCAGTTCTGTGCCTGGATTTCTCATTATCTCCCTGCTGAAATGTTTATCAAGCCTTTACGTATCACCTATCACCGGTGGCTCTTGGCTTACCATATCTTGAGAAAAGAGCTTATGCATAAACGGACGACAGAATGGATTAAGCAACGCATGGCGTTGAAGTATTCGGACGGTTACGGGTTTGCGCTGCGGCTGCAAATTCCGGTGCTGATCGTGTCAGGTAATCACAATGAGCGGGTGTTAGAGCAAGTTAAAAAAACAGCGGCTAAGTATCCCAAAGCTCATTTAGCGATCATCGAGAATGCCATGTATCCTAGTCACCTATGTCAACCGCAATTATTTAACCGGCTTTTGCTCGATTATCTAAAGGACCAACAGTGTTTTCAACAAGAGCTACCTGGCTGATGCTCTCACTGGACACACAGCCTTGAAGGTGACGCAGCGCTGTTTATTTACGAAAAGAATCATTACAGGAGCCAGTGATATGTTTAAAAAAAGGTGCCTTTGGTTTACTCGAAAACTCAGTCTAACCTCATCAAGAATTATTCTTTTAGGTTTTGCTGTAACCATCATTCTGGGGACAATTATGTTGTCCTTACCGGTATCTTCATCCACCGGAACTAGTGTGGGATGGCTAAATGCATTGTTTACCTCAACTTCAGCTGTGTGTGTCACTGGACTGGTGGTGCTGGATACAGGAACCGACTTCTCCAACTTTGGACAAATCATTATCCTGCTCCTCATTCAAATCGGAGGATTAGGATTCATGACGTTCAGTGTTCTAATTGCCGTAATTCTGGGGAAGAAGATTGGGCTGAAGGAGCGTTTACTCATCCAACAATCTTCGAACTCCATTGAAACACAAGGGGTCGTCCGGTTATCACTAAGCATTGTGCTGATCTCATTTATCTTCGAAACTCTTGGGGCATTGTTGTTGACCGTCCGGTGGGCAAATGACCTGGGTGTTGCCAAAGCCTTATATTATGGAATTTTCCATTCCATCTCGGCCTTTAATAACGCAGGTTTTTCATTATGGTCGGATAGTCTGAGCCGGTATGTCGGTGATCCGTTAGTCAATATTGTCATTTCATTTTTATTTATCATTGGTGGAATTGGATTTATTGTGATTCTGGATCTATACCGCAAGAGAAGCTGGAAGGCTCTGTCTTTTCACACAAAAATCGTGCTAATCACTTCAGGAGTGCTTTGTTTTGCAGGGTTTCTGGTCATATTTGTGTTTGAGCTTTTTAATACCAGAACATTTGGTACACTCACATGGGGGGAAAGAATCTGGGGTGGATATTTCCAGGGAGTGGTTACCCGCACAGCGGGGTTCAACTCCATTGATATTGGTGCGATGTTACCGGCGTCCCAGTTCTTTATGATCTTTCTGATGTTCATAGGAGCTTCATCAGGCTCGACAGGCGGGGGGATCAAGACGACCACCTTTGCGGTACTCATATTAAGCATCTTCTCAACCATCAAGGGGAATGCTGATGTGCAGCTGCTAAAAAAACGGATACCTCAAGATCTTATTTTCAGATCATTGGCTGTAATGACCATCTCCTTAGGCCTTGTTCTTGGAGCAACCTTTTTATTAACAATTACTGAATATACCCGCCATACGGATATTCTTGCTCTTTTATTTGAAGCTACATCAGCCTTTGGAACCGTGGGCATGTCCATGGGCTTAACCCCTGATCTGTCACCGATTGGTAAATGTATCATCATAGTTATAATGTATATTGGGAGACTGGGCCCTTTAACCTTAGCCTTTGCCTTGGCACAAAAAAGTGTTAAACAGAAGTACCGTTACCCAGAGGACAAGTTGCTGATTGGTTAGTAAGTAGGGAGTAGTTGGAACTGATTAAAAGGAGAAGTTCTTCCGTTTACGGGTAGAACTTCTCCTTTTTTATCTTCATTTTTATAGTAGAAGCTTCTCCATAATCATCACATCAATAAACGTTTTGTCTATAATCCCCTGCTTCTCCAATAGACCCACCTGCCGGTAGCCCATCTTCCGATACAACCCTTGACCACTCTCATTAGATCATCTCCTTAAGATTGTTTTCTCGCTTTAATCACAGCAGAGACGATGTATTGCTCAACGTTCGCACCGGGAACCCAATCTTTGATAAATGTTCTGGATTCGTCTTTGGGCTCAATATGGATCTCAGTAAAGCCGCTTTCCTGAAGCATCATCTCCAGATCAGAAATGAAAGAGGCCCCGGAGATACAACCCGAATATAATTCGCCCAGGTCATTTTTGATTTCGGGGGGTAGCTCAGCTGTAGTTACAATATCAGAGATGGCCAGACGCCCTCCGGGCATAAGAACGCGATAGGCTTCACGGAATACTTGCTGCTTATCAGGCGAGAGGTTAATCACACAGTTGGAGATTATGACATTAACCGAGTTGTCGGCCGCCGGAAGATGTTCAATTTCTCCCAACCTGAATTCGGTATTATTAAACTTACCTTTAATGGCATTATCTCTTGCCCGGCTAATCATCTCAGGAGTCATATCTACACCGATAACATGGCCTTGTTCACCTACCTGCCGGGAAGCGAGGAAGCAATCGAACCCGCCGCCGCTCCCGAGATCCATAACATGTTCACCAGGCTTCAGCTCAGCAATAGCCTGGGGATTACCGCAACCAAGACCTAAATTTGCGCCTTCAGGAGCTGCGGCCAGATCCTCACTTGAATATCCCATTTTAGCAGATATGGCATCATAATCAGTTGGGCTGTCACAGCAGCTGTCAGCAGAGGAGCAGCAGGAGGAGGCAGGTTCGGCCTTTTGTACAGCAATGGTTTGATAACGTCCCCGTACATTTTGGCGGATTTGGTCATTCGTAAGTTTGTTCATGAATACACACTCCTTATCATTAAAATAACTTGCAAGTTACAAATAAAAGCCAAGGGAAATCACCCTTTAACAGGTGCGCAGCAATTGCTGGATTTCCCCATAGCATCGTTGAAAAGCTTGATGGATCGTAGCAATGTTTCTACTTCAAACTCACTCATATGCGAGAAGGCTTCAATCAGGTATTCATTCATTTGTTGATCAATAGTTGCAGCCACCAGTTTTCCTTCGGAAGTAAGGGAAAGGGTATAGATTCTCCGATCGCTGGGTTCAGGTGTCTTTTCTACCAAATTCATTTTCACCAACGACTGGACTTGTCTGCTGAAGGTGGTAATATCCGTGCCCAGTGCTTCGGCAACTTGCTGCATGGAAGGATTGTGGCTCCGGGCGATCTCATAAAGCAGATGGCTTTGGGCCGCGGATAGTTTACATCCCCTTACACTGCAGCAGTCCTTATTGAGAAGCCCTAAGCGCCGGGTCATGATTTGAAATAGTTCTCGTGGGGTTTCCATGTGTTCACCTCTTGAACTGGTTATACCGCAATTGATTGCAAAATGCAAATATTATTTTCATCTGGTTGCTAATTGGCCATTAAGGTCTTAGAATATAAGTATTGCCTTATATAGATGGGAGGAGCTTTTAAATGAATGTACTAAATGAACTTGCGGAAGATTTAAAACTCCTTGGAGATAAAACACGGCTCACGATTCTAACCCTTTTAAAAGAACGGGAGTGGTGTGTATGTGAATTCGTGGATCTTTTTGACATCTCCCAACCAGCCGTAAGCCAGCATCTGCGCAAATTGAAAAGCAGCGGATTGGTTAAGGAACAAAAAAAAGGTCAGTGGGTGTATTACTCTTTAAGCATTGAAGATAAGCCTCATGTTGCGGCCATTCTTCAGCTTACACCGGATACCAGCTTCATTCTATCCAGTTTAAACAAGCCGTCTGGTGCTGCCTGCTGCGAGTAATATTTTGATATTGAATATATAATCATATAATTATATAATGATGTACGTTATTATACTTAAGCATTTGAAGGGAGTGCTCTGCAATGTGTTATATAGACATATAATGGGGGAGATCATTTGGTAGTTTTAGCGAGTCTTATATTTATCGTCACATTAATTTTTGTCATTTGGCAGCCTAAACATCTGTCCATTGGCTGGTCTGCCTGCGGCGGAGCGTTACTCGCCTTACTTGTCGGTGTCGTCAGCTTGAATGATGTTCTGGATGTTACGCTGATTGTGTGGAATGCCACACTGGCCTTTGTAGCAATCATTTTGATCTCCCTAATCCTCGATAAAATTGGATTCTTCGAATGGGCTGCTTTACATATGGCCAAAGCTGCTAGCGGGAATGGAACCCTAATGTTTATCTATGTCATCATTCTGGGTGCTGTAGTAGCGGCATTTTTTGCTAATGACGGAGCAGCGCTCATTCTAACACCAATTGTGCTGGCTATGGTCCGTGCGCTGAATTTTGATGAGAAAAAGGTTTTTCCGTTCATCATTGCTAGCGGGTTTATAGCAGATACTACGTCTTTGCCCCTGGTTGTAAGCAATCTGGTGAATATCGTATCGGCTGACTTTTTCGGACTAACCTTTATGGAATATGCCGGACGGATGTTAATGCCTACCTTATTCTCCTTAGGGGCAAGTATTCTCGTGCTTTATTTCTTCTTCCGCAAAAGCATTTCCAGAAACTTTGACAGCTCCCAGCTGAAAAATCCGGCGGAAGCTATCAAAGATAAGAAGATGTTCAAGCTATCCTGGTGGGTATTAGCAGTTCTGCTGGCAGGGTACTTCGTGAGTGAGTTCCTGAATATCCCAGTGTCTGTTGTAGCCGGGGTTATCGCAATCTTTTTCCTGCTTATGGCAAGGAGAAGTCCAGCTGTACCTGCAATGGAAGTGGTGAAGGGAGCACCTTGGGCGATTGTTTTCTTTTCCATCGGTATGTATGTTGTCGTATATGGTCTAAGAAATGCGGGTCTTACGAATGTGTTAGCTGATGCCATCCAGGCCGTTGCCGATCAAGGGCTGTTCGCAGCAACGATGGGGATGGGCTTTATTGCCGCGGTGATCTCCTCCATAATGAACAACATGCCTACTGTAATGATTGATGCACTGGCCATTGATGCCACGAACACTTCCGGACTGATTAAAGAAGCTTTGATTTATGCAAATGTTATTGGTTCTGACTTAGGTCCGAAGATAACACCCATTGGTTCACTGGCTACCTTACTGTGGCTGCACGTGCTTTCCACCAAAGGAGTAAAGATATCCTGGGGAACGTACTTTAAAACAGGCATTATTTTGACGATCCCTACGCTGTTCATCACACTGCTTGGTTTATATATAACATTGACCCTATTTTAAACTCGAAGGAGATTGAGACTTATGGATAAGAAGACCATTTACTTTTTGTGTACAGGAAACTCCTGCCGGAGCCAGATGGCGGAAGGATGGGCCAAGAAATATTTGAGCAATGACTGGAATGTTTACAGTGCCGGCATTGAGGCTCATGGTTTGAATCCGAAAGCCGTTCAGGCGATGAGTGAAGTAGGTATAGATATCTCAGGTCAAACATCAGATATTATTGATCCGCAGCTGCTGAACAGCTCTGATCTCGTTATTACATTATGTGGAGATGCAGCAGATAAATGCCCGGTTACCCCGCCTCAGGTGAAACGGGAGCACTGGGGATTCGATGATCCGGCGAAGACTCAAGGAACTGATGAGGAGAAGTGGGCGGTCTTCCAGCGGGTTCGTGATCAAGTGGGCGAGCGCATCAAACAATTTGCTGAAACGGGTGAATAGTCTTATATCCAGAAAAATAATTATTGTCGCTGGACAATAACACAGTCCTATAAGATCCGCGCCCAGCGCGGTTTTTTTGTTTTAATTGAGACAGGGGGAAACTTTCTGGATACAGCCAATAATTATGCGATATGGAACGAAGGCTGTGTTGGCGGAGAAAGCGAGTCTTTGCTTGGCGAATGGATGAAAGAAAGAAAAAACAGAGCTCATGTTGACGATAACAAAACTGAACTTGAGGAGACCTTGGAGACTTTTGATTGTTTGGTTAAAGCTGGTAAAGTAAGAGCTATAGGCTGCAGTAATTACCGGTTTTCCAGGCTGTTGCTGCAAGCGGTCTAACGCAATTGGAAGAAAATTTAGGCATAGCCCGGAGCGATGGGTCTATCGATTCGAATTACAAAAGGAGTATATATGAACTATATCATTTTTGATCTGGAAGCTACTTGTTGGGAAAATGACCGCAAAAGGCAAAACGAAATTATTGAAATCGGAGCCGTAAAACTCAATGAAAGGCTGAAGACTGTGAGCGAATTCCAAATTTTTGTCAAGCCTGCATTAAGCCCACAGCTTTCTGATTTTTGTAAGCGGCTTACCTCCATTTCTCAGACGGATGTGGATGCTTCAATATATTTTCCGCAGGCAATCTATCAATTTCGAGAGTGGATAGGTATTGAACCTCATATCCTCTGCTCCTGGGGGTTTTATGATAAAAACCAGTTGCAGAAGGATTGTGCACTCCATCAAATCGCAAGTGAATGGACGGATAACCATATCAGTCTCAAGCATCAGCACGGGAGGATGATTGGCAAGGAGCGGGGCGTAGGCATGGAGAGAGCTTTGACTATGCTTAAACTGCCGCTTGAAGGTACTCACCATAGGGGTATCGATGATGCCAAAAACATTGCGAAAATATTCGTTAAAATTTTTGACCAATTGAAGTTTTGATAAAAGCGGATCAAAAATACGCAGGTAGAGCGACATTTCAAGTGAATATGGTCATTACAGATAATACTCCATCCAGAAGGGATTCTGAGGGAATTGTAATAGTCCATTTGAGCAGAGGCAGCCAAACTATGGCTGCTTTTTCATTGCGCTAACGGAAAACGTTAGTTGAATGACAATCTCAAACAAATCTTGAATGTCGCCCATGTAGATTGATACTTGAATAAATTGCGAAATTCTACATAGGAATAGGGTGAAATAACAACAAATTTACGGAGGAGGAAATAATGAAAGCGCTATTATATCCGTTGCGATGAAGTAAGCTATTGAAGCCTTGGTGTATACGATATGGTAAGCCGTGAGCGCACGGATCGAAAAAAAGGAGGATTTTCAATGATGTCAAAACGATTTGGCAGAGTGCTCGCGTTCCTCTGTTGCTTGCTAATGGTGGCGTCACTAATGCCTACCAGCTTTGCCGCCGCCACTGACAACAACGAGTATACAGAAGCAGTTAATGGCGACAGCAGTTCTACAGCTCTTACAAGCTTGCAGACAAATGAAATGCCGACCGCCATTTTTGGAACTCCCGAACTCGGGTCAGACGACCCGCTGTGGGCCCTGACCATGGAGCATCTCATCAACAAAAGCACTGTGCCCGGCGACCCCAGGCCCCATTCCACAGGCACAGCCAGGATCCTTTGGGACCAAGACTACCTGTATGCCCGTGTAGTCGTGGAGGACAGCAATCTATATCAGGGACCCGGCAATGATTATCAGTACGACGGCCTGGAGTTTTATGCCGGCGCTGGAACCCAAGGCGCGAATCAATGGCGCATCAGCGCGACAGGCGTGTTTTCAGGGCAAAACGCTCCCGGAAGAGCTGCATGGACTGAGATCACGGACACAGGATATATCGTGGAGATGAGAATACCTAAAAGAACCTTGAACTTGCAGGCAGGCCCGTTTACCTTTGAAGTGTATATCAATAACTCGTCGGAAAAGGGCGGTGACCGCTATGAAGTCGTTTCCTGTTTCGGAACTCCGGACGCGGCTTACAACAATGCTGCTTCTTTTACAAACAGCCTGAATCTCATTGACGCTAGTGGAGCGGACGACAGATTCTCAATCACTGCCACGGCGGAATCGGGCGGCCGGATAACGCCGAACGCACCCGGCAATGTTCTGAGAATTGCTAGCGGCTTAGACAAAACCTTTACGGTTACCTCCGATTACGGCAAAATTGTAAATACCGTAAAGGTAGACGGAGAGGACGCAGCTCTATCCGATGATGGCACTTATACCTTTTCAAATGTTGTCGCTAACCATACCCTTCAAGTGACATTCAAAAATGATTCGACCGCGGAGTTGCTTCCCTTTATTGTATGGAATGACAACTTCGCCCGTGGAGAGTACACGACGGCTGTCATCATTGACTTAGGCGAAGGGAAGGCGGCGGAAGGCTCCAAGCTTAATCCGGGCTTGTTTACCGTCTCGGCTAGGAACACGACCCTGAACGGCGACTCGGTAACCTTTGAAGGGACGCGCAAGATCTCTAGGGTATACGCCAATGACGAACCGAAGGTACGCGGCTATCTGGGGACGGTAAGCCGTTCACCGGATTATCAGGACGGACTGGAACGCGGCCGTTACATCGTAGTTGAGTTTGAGTTTTATTCTGAGAGCGGCGGCAATATAACGCTGGATGGCAACATGAACTCAACAAAACAGGTTTACAGCGTCGTCCAAAACGGCGGGATCATACTGACAGAAGGGGAGCCGCTTAACTACGCGGTTTTTGAACAGGAAAAAGTTGCGAATCCGATCCTTGACCAATTCACAGCACCTACGGGCAATTCAGTTAATCGCGCGCTCTACCTTCACAAGGATGGAAACGGTGAGGTGTCGCGGAGCTTGCCGTTGTATGTCTATACCCACGGCATGGGACGCGGCGGCACAAGCGCTGCGACTGACCCAAAAGCGGCGATGAAATCAGCCAACGGCTCGGTCGCTCTGATGAAAAAAATGGAAATAGATCCCGGGAAATACGCCAGCCATATACTGAATATTTCCTATAATGGCACGAGTACTCCCTCCACAGCCAATGTTAAGAAGGTTATAGACGACCTGGTTGGCAGCGGTGCAGTAGACCCTAACCGTATTTATGCGGCGGGCTTCTCATGGGGCGGACAGTATACGAACAGCTTAGTTAACGCTTATCCCGGCTTCTTCGCGTCCGCCGCACCTATGTCTCCGGTAAGCGGCTCACCGAACGCGAACGCCAACTACGTTCACACCAACCTGGCCTATTGGATGTTTATCAATGAGTATAACGTTGGAGGATACCAGACTAACCTAGCTAACTTCATAACCGCCAATATGCCGAAAATGATCAACGCGAGAGCTTCGCGCTTTGCGAGCAATGAGGCTCTAATATGGCCTTATAATCAATTTGATCAGCCGAATCAGAAACCGAATCCGAACCATTCACCTGTCCTGAGTGATTCGGTGGCCCACGAAGTTGAAGCGGCGGTTCTTTACAACGACATAACGATGGGGACTTGGAGCATAGCGCCAACAGCGCAGTCCTCTAACTTGCCGGCTTGGAACAATGACTACACTGATGTCTTTGATTGGATGTTCGCGCAGACCGCAGCAAACAATCGGCCTGTTACCGGATACGGTTCACCTGTATTGGGCACAAACGACAAACTGTGGGAACAAGCTGTGGAGTTTGACATAAACAACAGTAGCGCACCCGACCAGAAGATAGGTCCCAAGGCCACCGGCAAAGCTAAAGTATTTTGGGACGAAGACTTTCTGTATGCACGCGTTGTGGTTACCGATCCGAATGTGTGCGTCGGTCACACGCCTGGCACTGAGTACATGACCGACAGTGTGGAATTTTATGTCGGTGACGGAAGAAGCGGCTCAAACCAGTGGCGTATTGGCGCAAGCGGTATTTTCTCAGGTCAAACCGCTGCGGGCCGCGACGGTTCGGTTAAACGAACGGACACCGGGTATATCGCAGAAGTGAAGATACCTAGAGGAACCATTGAATTCACGAGCAATTCCCCGATTACGTTTGATGTGTACATCAATAACTCAACTGGTGCGGGGAATGACCGTTATGAGGTTATATCCGCTTTAGGTAAGCCCGACGCGGGTTATGGCAGTTCTGACAGCTTCAAGAATAGCTTGCTGCTGCTTGGGGGCTCCACGGTATCCAGGCACCCCGTTAACGCCACGGCAGGATTAAACGGCACCATCTCGCCATCCGGCTTGATTCGGGTAGCTGACGGCGGAAGCCAATCCTTTACATTCACTCCGATCAGCGGTTATGTCGTGGATACAGTAACTGTAAATGGTGCGTCTGTAGAGATTGCAAACAATACCTATACCTTGAAAAACGTGAACACCGATGACAAGGTAATCCATGTTACATTCAAACCCGATCCGGCCGCAACGTTACTTAACTTTATCGTATACAACGATAACTTTGCCACCGGTGAATTTACCACAGCCGTTATCATCGATCTGGGTGCGGGAAATGAAGCTGTGGGTGCCGACCTTAGTTCAAACCTGTTTACAGTCTCGGCGAGGAATACTCTGCTGAACGGTAACCTGGCATATCAAGGCACACGCACCGTCAATAGAGTATACGTCAATGACGAACCTAGACCCAGAGGGTATAAGGGGGTGAACCAGAACTCCCCGGATTATCAAGCTGGACTTACTAAAGGCCGCTACATCGTTGTAGAATTGGAATTTTGGACATTAACCGGCGGACAGTCCACTTTGGAAGCATCCAAATCCACCATCCAGAATTACAACATTGTATCTAGTGGCGATATCAAGCTTGATGGTAAGGCTGCCATTGTTAAGTCGTCTTTCGCACAGTCAGGTACCGTCAATGAAATCATCGACAAATTTGAAGTGGGTCCCAAAATTGACAAAGCGGAAGCGATGCAGTATGGACTCTATATTCATAAGGACGGTAACGGCGTTCCGGTAAAAGGGCTTCCCCTTTACATCTACGCTCACGGTTCTACCCGCGGCGGTACACAGGACGGGGATACCTTTGCGCCCATCAGGTCCGCCAACGGAGCCACCGCGCTTATGAAAAAAATGGAGAAGAACTCTAAATATGCTAGTCATATAATCGCTTTGCGGGCTCAAAACAACGTTCAGGCAACACCCGCTACCTTAAAGGCTTATATCGATGATCTGGTAAGAAAGGGACTTGTTGACCCCAACCGTATTTACATGGCAGGCTTCTCTATGGGATCCGCTTATACGAATACTTTCTTGACGGCATATCCCGATTTGCTCGCAGCCGCGGCGCCTATGTCTTATCCGCCATCAATCAACGCGAAACAAGCCGAAACTCTTAAAAACTTTGCATACTGGTCATTCGTTAACACAACTGATTCTTCAACAATAAAAACAGGGGCGGAAACTTATATTGCAAATATAATGCCCCTATTGGAAAACGCCAGGCACACGTTCATCGACAGAAATGAAATATTCGTTTGGCCTTATGACCAATGGACAAAGGCGGAAGCACCTGTTAATGGAACCAATTGGATTCCTTCCGGCCATGAGATGGAAGCTTCAGTTCTGTGGAACAATATTTCAGGGTACAAGGATACTTTGTCCAATGTAGGTTCCAACAAGGAGTGGAGCCTTAAACCTACTGCGCAGTCCTCTAAGTTGCCGACTTGGAACAATGACTACACTGACGTCTTTGATTGGATGTTCGCACAGAGAAAAACGAGCGTACCCAATCCTTCTGGTGGCAATACGGGTAATACCGGCAGTACGGGCAACACCAGCAATACGGGCAATACTGGCAATACAGGCAATACCAGCACCGGGACAGTCACTGGATCGTTGAAGCCGACCTACACAGTGAACACACCGAAGGATAAGCCCGCGGTCACGGACAAGAACGGCAACACCACCCTACCCGGCGGCGGCGAGATTGTGACCAAGGGCGGGACGAAGATTAAGGTACCCGAAGGTACGACTATAGACTCAAAAGGTAAGGTGACCCTTCCGGCGGGCAAGAGCGCCGAAGTGACACTACACGGCGGCGCGAGTGCCGGCTTAGACAAAGGCATGTCGCTGAACATCCATGAGGGTACGGAATTTGTGTTCGATGACGACACCCCGCTGGGCTTCCTCGTGGTGTCTGGCAATCCTTTCAGGGATGTCAACATGGACGACTGGTTCTACAGCTACGTAAACTCCGCTTACACATACGGTCTTTTCAACGGCACGACGTCCACGATGTTCTCACCAGGCACCTCAATGACGCGTGCGATGTACGTGCAGGTACTGGCCAATCTAGAGAACGTTAACCGCTCCGGCTACACGAATTCCCGCTTTAGAGACGTGCCGGATGGGCAGTGGTACACGGCGGCAGTCGAGTGGGCGGCCGAAAGCGGCATAGTCAACGGTATAAACGCAGACCTGTTTGAACCCCATTCACCGATGACACGCGAGCAGATGCTGGTGATGCTGTACAATTACATGAAGTACAAAGGCTATGAGATACCTGCAAGCCACTCTAAGTCCTTCGCAGACGAGAGTCAGATCAGCCCATGGGCGTTGAAGGCCGTTCAGGCACAGCAGGGCATCGGAATTGTATCAGGCAAGCCGGACAACTTCTTTGCCCCCCAAGCCACCGCCACCCGCGCTGAAGTAGCTACTATCTTTATAAAGTTCATCGAATATCTGGCTAAGTAAAAGCGTAAACAGAAACATGAGGACCCTTTCGGCTGGGCAAGATCCAGCCGGAAGGGTCTCTTTTCAGCAATCCTGACTACAAGAGAAGGAAAAGCGTCGTTATGTGGAGAAAATATCTAAAGAAGTAAAAAAATATCACGGGAAAGGAGACTCCATGTTCATTGTTAATAAAGAACATTATGACCAGCATGAACTGGAACGTCGAATAAACGCGATATACGCATTATTGGGTTCCTCTGTTTGGAAGGAACGGCGGACAGCTGTATGCATGAAGGAGCCGGCGAATATTCTGGCCGCCACGGAGCTGATTATTAGGAGTGAGGGCTCGGTGCTTCTGATCAACGGCGATACCCCGATTGAAAGCGCTCTCCGTCAATCTGAAGACGCAGGCTGTACAGGTCTGCTGACAGATGCAGGAGGCAGCGCCGTCTTTCACCCTCTACACTCACGCCTGGATCGGATGAATGGTGAGCCGTCCTTGCTTCAATTCAGCTCCGGCACGACCGGCGCTCCCAAGTTAGTTGAACGGTCTTGGTCTCATGTGCAAATGGAAATCGAGGCCTACAACAAGATGCTGCCCTGCAGCGGGGAGGATCAACCAATCATTCTGGTGCCCGTGTCTCATTCCTTCGGATTAATCACAGGCACGCTTTCCGCACTTAAGCGCGGAGTCAAGCCGGTTATCGTGACGGACAAGAACCCCAAGTTCGCCCTGCATCTCATGCAGCAGCATGATCGCCATGTGGTGTATGCAGTGCCCTTTCTCTTTCAAATTCTGCTCAGCCTCATGAGAGAGAAGGTGCTGCTTAGAAAGATGGTATCCTCTGGCTCCCCGATGTCTGCAGAACTGCTGAACAGGCTTGGGGGTGCAGGTGTGAAGGTGATCCAGCAATACGGGTGCTCTGAGGCGGGCTGCATCTCGCTTGGCGACCGGCCCTCCGGTTCTACGGATGCCGGGATGTTGCTGGAGCATATGGCAATGGAAAGAGCCGGAACCCGGGATCAGCCGGATGAAATAATCATTGCCACAGGCGGACGCCGGATTCATACCGGAGATATGGGATATTGGCTCAGCGGCAGGCTTCATGTTCAGTGCCGGATGGATGATCTGATTAATGTGTCAGGACTGAAAGTAGCTCCCTCCGAGGTGGAGGATGTTATCCGGAGGCTCAGCGGCGTTCAGGAAGCTGTCGTGCACAAGGCTCCGCATCCCGTCTGGGGGGAAGCTGTCAAAGCTCGAATCGTCCGGAAGGGCGATGCGCTGTCTCAGGAGGATGTGAAGAGGTGGTGCGCGCGGTTTCTGCCTGCTTATAAAGTTCCGGGCTTTATTGCTTTTACGGAGGACATTCCGAAGACGAGTACAGGGAAGGTAATGCGAAAACAATTGGTAGAAGAGGAGTATGGTATTCATGGATAAGGAACAAACGGTATCTCAATTGAGGCAGCTCATGTCCGAACAATTGGAGCTCTCTCTCCCGGACGTCATTAAAGAGGAAGATCGGCTATACGAAGACTTAAACGTAGATTCGATCATGGTACTCCAATTGGTGGTATACATCGAGGAAGTGTTCAACGTAACTGTGCCTGAGGAGGAGATGGATCCTGCCGTCTTCCAAACGGTCGGTTCTTTAGTCGATTTCATCCACGCCCTTAAGGGGGAGCACATCAAATCTTAAGATCATAGAAAAGGATGGATATGATGATTAACGTGAATGCACAGGATATCGTACAATTCGTGATTGATCGGGTGGCCGATTTGACCTCCAGACCGGAGCTGGCGGAGGAATTGAATGGGGACGCACCGCTAGAGGATGCAGGCGTGGATTCAGTGCTGCTGGTCAACCTGATGATGCAGATTGAACAGCAGTACGACATTTTTTACGAGGACGACGAGCTTCTGCAGGAGAACTTCGCTACCGCGCGTTTGATCTCACAACGCATATTGGCCAAACGGGCCGTTCAAACCGAGGTTTGACGTGAAACAAGCCCATTGCTTTCTGAACGGACTCGGTTATGGCTTGGAGCAAGCCGGATGGGATGAACGTCCGCTCTATATCGGTGCTTGGGACGCGCCATTCAGCGTTACGGAGGACGGCAAGCTGACCTATTTCTCAGCGGACATCACACCGTCCGAATATTTGCGGCTGTTTACCCGCCTGTACGGGGAAGGGGCCATGGAGTGGTATGATTACGGGGCCGACAAGCTCGTCAACCTGAAGAAGTTTCTGGAGGTCCTGCGGCGTAATCCGGATCTTCCTGTTTTGGTACAGCTCGACCTGTTTCATATGCCCTATCAAAAAAGAACGTTTCAAACCATGCATCAGCCCCATTTTGTCATCTTACACGGAATGCGGGGCAATCAATTCGTGGTATACGACCGCTATTTTGAATGGGAAGGGTTAGTGGCCACGAGCCATGTACACGATGCTTTTCTGAGCAATGAGCTGGGCGGGGGACTGCTGCTTCATCCCGAATGGCTCCATGCGCCGGACGCTCACGAGGTGGCGAGAATCTTCGAGGATACGATAGAGACCGATCCGGGTGAACGATCGCTAACCGGCATGGTGAGGCGGAGGATTATGCAGACGGTGGAATCGCCCGATATGTATCCGCCCGGGGCCTTGAAGGATGCTGTATCCCAGCTCGGCATCCTCGCCAAACGCAAATACAGCTACGGGCTGCTGTATCAATATTTTTCGGAAGCGCTTAATCAAGGTACGGAGCTGTATCAGGAGCAGCTGGAAGGATTCATAAGAATGTGGAGTACGCTCGCATACCTGGCGATCCGTACGTCTATGCCGGGACGAACCGGAGAAATCGGACTGCTGGTGGATAAGGTGGAGCAGCTGCACAGGACGGAGCAACAGCTGAAGGAGGAATTGATCGATGTCTATCATCGCTGGAAACTTCGATTTGCATGCGGAGTGCAGACCTAGTGTGGGCTGCTTCGACGGCCATTCCCCCCGGTTGAACGAACGGGTGATTGATGACAAGTGGACAGGGTATCTGGCTGAATATACGGAGCTCATCCGCATTCCGCCGGTACGCTTTGCCAAGATCTTCGGGGGTTCGCTTCGCCAGTTCTCCAAGCAGCCGATGTCTTCGCTTCCGCAAGCATCGGAGCGGCTGGCCCGATTATGCGAGGAATACGGAATCGATACGCTTTATGTGAACGCTCCTTATTTCATGCCTTACTTGATGCTGGTTCGGAGCTTCTCCAAGCTTCCGCTTCGCTTCATGGTTATCGCCCATTCCGTCGCATCCGCCCGTTGGCTGACAAACTGGCTGTCCTGTGCACCTTGGATTACAGAACAGGATGTGCTGCTTGCCAGTACGGAATCCTGCAGACAGGCGCTGGTTAATCTCTCACCCCGGTATGCACATGCCCATAAGATCCCGTTATGCATCGACACCTTGCTGGCTGCGGAGCCGGTTCGGCCGCTTGCCGGTAAACGTCTGTTATCCATCGGCCGGCTGGAAGAGGTGAAGAACATTCATGTGCTCTTAGAGGCTATGGCGGAAATCAAGCAGCGTGTCCCGGACACTGTATTGACGGTTGCCGGAGAATATACGGGGTCTTTGCAGGAAGCGGACCGATATAAAGAACGGCTTGAAGCCATCGTAGCGGAATATAGACTGGAGCAAACCGTGGAGTTTACAGGTCCCGTCCACGGGAGTGAGAAAGACCGCCTGTTCCAAGAATCCAGGCTTCTGGTCAACCTCTCCACCGATCCGGGGGAGACGTTTGGCTTCAACCTCCTGGAAGCGAAAGCCCACGGTCTTCCTGTGGTCTGCACCAACTGGGACGGTTTCCGGGAGCTGCTTGTTGACGGCGTGGACGGTTCCTTCGTCCAGGTAGATTGGACCGGTGAACATCCGAAGATAGATCTGGGCGGGCTGGTTCGAAGCTGCACCGAGGTCCTGCTGGATGAGAAGCTTCACGACAACCTCTCGCAAGGAGCGCGGCTTGGCGCTCTAATGTACGACTATCGCACCATCATGCCGCAGATCAGGAGGCTCCTGAATGCTCCCCTTGGACAGATAGCGGGTGAGGCGGAGGAGACCGCCCTGCTGGAATCTTCTATGAGAACGCTGAACGAAATCTATCATTGCAGCTTATTGGAAGCGACAGGCTGTTTGAATGAATCGCCGCTGTCGGTTCTGGATTGGCAGCCGCAGGGTGACACGGGGGAATGGATGCGCAGGGTGAAGCCGCTTATTCAACATTTTGCCGGGAGGAACCATCATGCACACGTTTAAACTGTTCCGACGTCTTGCTCCCTACGTGAAGATCAAATGGAATTTAACCTTGATCGCTTATGTTTGTACGTTCCTGCAATTGGGACTCGTCATGCTTCAGCCCTTAATCTTCGCCTATCTGATCGACCACGTGCTGATTGGCGGAAACCGTAAACTGATTGTCCCGCTGCTTAGCCTTTCCTTGGGAATAGGTGTTCTCTCCATCGTGTTCCTGTTTATCCGGGTAGGTCTGTTCCGCTATTTGGGCATCTGTAATATGCTGGATATCCGGAACGAGCTGTTGAAGCATGTCCGGCAGATCCCCATTCCGGAAATTCAGAAGGAAGGCCCCGGGAAATTTTCGGCCTTGCTCGGGATGGATACCGCTACGATGGGAAATTTCCTCAACCACATCCTGGTCGAGATTACCTCACAGCTGTTTATGATGCTGATATCCCTCGGAATCCTGTACTATATGGACTGGCGGCTTGGCATCGTTGCGACGCTTAGCATCCCCTTCCTCTTATGGGTGCCAGGGCTGTTCCGCAACCCTGTGGCGCGTTATTCGTCCGACGTTCGAACCCATAATGAAGAGATCGGAACCTATCTCTATGAAGCGATCGAAAGTTCGCAAGAAATCCGGGCTTTAGGACTGGAGGGATGGGAACAGAAGCGGAATGAAACGATGTACAAGGGGCTGGTGAAGGCCAGCACCCGGGAAACGCTGTATGCCGTTATGTCGTTTCAAATCAGTGGATTTGTGATTAGCCTGATCCTGGCTGCCATCTATTGGATCGGCAGCGATCAGGTGCTCCACCAAATGATGACCGTCGGTATGATGGTTGCTTCCGTAACCTATCTGCAGAACGCTCTGAATCCGGTACAGCAGATTAACAACTTTTTCAGAGAGCTTCAAGGCGCGGAAGTTGCCATGGGCAGAATCGAGCAATTTATCCAGACCCCGATCGATCCCTATTCGGAAAACGAGAGGAAGCAGGCTTCGCCTGCAAGGGAGCCTCAGCTTGAAACAACGCCGTCCGATATCGAAGTGTGCAATCTGCGCGTCGGGTACGGTGGAACGGAAATCTTGAAGGATCTGTCACTGTCGCTGTCTCCGGGCAAGGTTTATGCTTTCGTCGGGCGAAGCGGGTCCGGGAAATCCACTCTTTTCCGGGCGCTTATTGGGATGATGCCCGTGCTCGAAGGTGAAATTCGAATCGGCGGACAGAATCTGGAGGAGATGACCCGCAGCGCGATCAGCCGCAAGGTTGGCATCGTGTTCCAGGAGCCTTACTTGTTCCGGGGTACCCTTATGGAAAATATTGCTGTCGGGAATCTGGACGCGACGGAGGAGATGGTCATGCAAGCAGCCCTGAATGCGCGGCTAGGATCTCTGCTGGATCAACTGCCGGACGGACTCAACACGAAGATTGACCATAGAGGCTTCCAGCTATCTGGCGGACAGCGGCAGAGGCTGGCTATTGCGCGTGTCCTCTTGCACAATCCCGATATTCTTATCCTGGACGAACCGACCTCCGCCTTGGACCAGCTTACGGAGATTGAACTCATGGATTCCATACGCCGCGCCATGGCGGGCAAGACGGTTCTGGTAGCGACCCATCGCCTGCAAACCATTATGAACGCGGACCGTATTCTGGTGATGGAGAACGGTTGTCTGGTGGCGGAAGGCGACCACGAAGAGCTCATGAAACAATCGGCTGAGTATTATGCTATGGCCTCGACCTTCGAGCGCGATACATCTGTGGCCGGACAGGCCTCTCCTAAAGAGGGGGTGCTGGCATGAAGGGCACAGGCACCCTCAGGGAATTGTTTCAACGTGCACGAAGGCATGACCGGGGAATCACTTACGCGGCACGAAGCGGCGAGTCCGATTGGACAAGCTATGCGGAACTCGGAAACCGCATGGACCTTCTCGCTGAACGGCTGAAGCAGGAGCAGCTGCGTCCGAATTTTATCGGGGCCGTCTGGATGAATCCGACGCCGGAGTGTCTGGCTGTCATCGGGGCCGTCATTTTGGCGGGAGGCATTCCGCTTCCCATCCACAGCTACATGCCAGGACAGGATATGCTTCGCCTCATCCGCAAATTTGAACCCGAAGCTGTGTTCGTCTCTGAAGAGAAGCTTCCCACCCTTGAGGAATGGAACATGCAAGGGGAAGAGTTGCCATTCTGCCTGTATGAAGGTATGGCAAGCGGACCGGTTGCAGGAATCGGCGCCGCTCCGCGGCCGGTACGCCGGTACACGCCGCCAGAGGCCGCGCGTATGATATTCCTCTCCTCCGGTTCGACGGGAGAGCCGAAGGGTATCATGCTGAGCGACCACAACATGCTGTCCAATGTGGACGCGATCCTGGACTACACGGCTCTGTGCGACGGGGACATCGTTCTGCTCTCGAAGTCACTGGGGTATTGCTCGACCATTGTTGGGGAATGGTTTGCCGCCATGGCCTCTGGAGCCAATCTTGTTCTAAGCGGGGGCTTCGTGCATCCCTTCGAGATGATCCAGTGCGTCCGTACGAACAAGGTGACCTTCTTATGCACTGTGCCGTCTGCGATCCTGCCTCTAATCCATTCCGCCAAATGGGCGGCGGAGGATCTGATGCCGCTCCGGCAGATGCTCATTGTCGGCGGCCCGATGCCTGCCGTCATGCTGCTTCGTTTGGCTGACCGTCTGCCTCACGTGCGGCTGACGCCTTCCTATGGACTGACCGAAGCCTCTCCGCGCGTCTCGTATTTGCCCTACGCTCAGTTGAGGACGAAACCGCAATCCGCCGGGATACCCATTAACGGCATCGAGCTGGCCATCGTTCAGGACGGAAGGGAGGCGGCCACAGGGGAGAGTGGTGAGGTGGTCGTTCGGGGGCCGAATGTGATGATCGGCTATTATGACGATCCGGATCGCACCCGCGAGATCCTAGGCCCCCTCGGCCTGCATACCCGGGATACCGGGTATCTGGACGAGGATGGATATTTGCACTTGACCGGGCGAACCGATAACGCTCTCCTTGTCGGGGGACACACGGTGTACCCGGAAGCGGTCGAAAGCGTCCTATTAAGCTTGCCTGGGGTGGCGGACGCTGCTGTGTCGGCCGTAGAAGACCTTCAATGGGGACATCGTCTGATTGCCGTGATAGTATCCGAAGCTTCCACAGAGCCTGTCAAGAGCCCGGAGCTGCATGCCTGGTGCCTTAAGCGGTTATCCCCGGCCTTGCGTCCCAGGGATTTCCGCTTCGTTACGGCTCTGCCCAGAACAGCCAGCGGAAAGCTGGATCGCAAAGCCCTGAAATCTATGGTGAAGGAGGAAGATCATGTCCATAGAGCATGAAGATATATTCTTTAAGGTGAGAGAAACGATAGCCGCTGTGGCCAAGAGGCTAACCAGCGAGGTCGAGCTGGATCATGCTTTGGTAGACGATCTGGGAATCGACTCCATTCAAATACTGGAGCTTCTGTCGGCGCTGGAGGATACATTCGGCTTTGAGCTGGATGTGGACGATATTCGCCCGGAATCGTTCCGAAGCGTCCAGGCCGTATTGCATTTTGTAGAACGCAAGGTGGCTTCATGAAGGTGTTCACCCCGGGCCATTTGCAAGAGCTGGCTGACGAATTGCGCAGGACGTACCCGTTTTATAACCCTTATACGGACGTTGATTTCCATCAGCTGCCGATGACAGACAAACACTTGATCGCAGACAACCGCGCCCTTTTCGAACATCCTGATGCAAGGCGGGTGACCGAATCGTTCACCTCGGGAACTACCGGAGTGCCGTTCCGCTGTGTGAAAACTACGGAGGAGATATGGACACTCTCGCTGACCCTGTATAAGCATAGAAAAAAGTGGGGGCTGCCGCCCAGGCACCGGATGCTGCTGCTGAGCAACCGTCTGCTGGCGGAGCCCAGGTCCCTTAGACATTATGCAGAACTGATAATCAGGGAAGATCCTCATTTTATCCAGGGGAGAGCTTCCGCTCTCTGCGCGTTGGCCGAATATATGCGTGACGGGGGATATTCGTTGCCGGCTTCCCTCCTGTTTACCCAAAACTGGGGCGAAACGCTGCATGGCTCTCAGAAAGAACGGATCGAGGAGGTGTTCCGCGTTCCATGCGTAGACTATTACGGTTTGGAAGAGTTCTGGTGTATCGCGTTCGCAGGCCAGAGCGGCCAATTGGAAATCGATGAGTCCGCCGTATATGTGGAAATTATTGATCCGGCCTCAAGACTCCATGTAGAGGAGGGGGAATTCGGCGAAGTGTTGGTCACCTCGCTGATCATGAGGAGTCTGCCTTATGTCCGTTACCGGACAGGGGATATCGGAAGTATTCGCAGGGACCCTGAAACCGGCCGTCTCCTTCTTCAACTGCTTCCCGTTCGAACATCCCAGATTCGGCTGCCTGGAGCACAGGTGCATTCCGCCGTCTTCCGGTATTTGGACAAGTTTTTTTGGGAGCTTGCTGCAGCCAGAGGAGTCCGCCAATTTCAGATCGTGCAGAATACATTCACCTCTTTTTCCGTCCGGCTGGCGACTGAAGCCTCGCCAAGCGAGTTCGAGGACGTGCAGGCCAAGCTATCCGCTTTTCTTCACCGAGCGGCGGGCAAGCCGGTGAAATTGTCCATAGAAACCGTCTCAAGGCTCGAAGCCGATCCTGTCAGCGGCAAAATACCGTCCTTTGTTTGCCGTATTTCCTCAAATGAAGAAGGAGAATGAAGAGATGACGTCTCATACGGATACGCCGGATGCCAAGCCGGAAATGTTGAAGCTGGCGGCGATGGAATGTGCAGCTTCCTGCATCTTGACCCACTTATACCGGTCCGGGGCCAACCCTGATCTGTTTCTGCTGGATTACTGGAATGTCAATTATGTTTCGCGCATTATTACGGCGAGCCAGCATGTGCGGTTGAACAAAAGCTTGCCCTTTCTGTACGGCATCCATCTGGTTTACAAGGGAACTGGACCTGAGGCGCTGAAGCAGTCTGTTCAGTCAGGGAACCGTGCGGTAGTGAAATGCCGCCCATCCGATCTGGATTTTTTCCCTCCCAACATGCTGATCATGGCGGAGAGTGGATTCGATCATTATATCCTCGCAGATAGCTTCGATGAAGCGCGTAACGCCTTCAGAGTATTCGATCCCATTGTCGGTTTCAACGGATTCCTGACCGGAGAAGAGATTATGCGGGCATCAGCGGAGCCGGAAGAGGAGGAGATCATTTTCTACGAGCTTCAGCCGGATCAAGAAGGGAAGGTGTTCGAGTCTCCCGGCAAGCATGATATCTTCACCTATGCAGCCAAGCGAAACTACGAAATGTATGTCCGTTCTCAATACAGTTCGGGTACCGCCGCATTGGACTGCTTTGCCCGGGATTTGCAGGAATCTCTAGCATTAAGCCCGGAACAAACCTCGAACTGGTTGAACCAGAACTCGATCGCCATTGCTTCCTTAACCAAGCTCCGATCTTCCATATGGAATAGCTTTGCCCGGCTGGGCGTGATGGACAAGGGGCAGGCGCTAGAAGGGACGAACCGGATCAGCGGGATCGTGAAGTTATGGACGACACTGAATTTCTTGCTGGTGAAATACCGCAAGAACATCGGGGACGAAGCGTTGCTGCGCTCGGCTCTTGCCAGGCTGCGGGACATTCAGGATGCGGAGCTTCAATTCCTGGCCTGGATGAATGGAATAGGCGGTGATCTGACTGCGGTATAATCTATGCACGATTTCTTTTCGGCACGAGCTGGTATCCTTCCGGGAGCTGCTCCGTTATGCTCGTGATACGGGCTTCAACGGTATAGAACTGTGGGGCGTGCATGCCAAGGCTTTGCTTCGCCAACGGGGACAGGAGCTGGGAGGTATGCTGGACGAAATGTTCAGCTACGGGCTCGAAATCAACATGCTGAGCGATTATATCCCTCTCATGGGGAATATCCCAACGGACGTTCTGCTTAAGGAATGGCAGGAAACCGTCCAGGCGGCCAAAGCGTTCCACACAGATAAGCTGAGGATTTTCGCCGGAAACCTGAGCAGTCAATCTCTTGATGAGAAGGACTGGGAGCTTTGCACCGGACGTCTAAATATCCTGTGCGCCGTAGCAGAGAGGGAAGGGGTCTATACAGTGGTTGAGACTCATCCGGGAACCGCTGCCGACGGCTTAGATTCCACACTTCAACTGCTCAGGCAAACCGGCCACCCAGCCTTGAAGCTGAATTTGGACTTTCTGCACATTTGGGAATCGGGCGCTGATCCCCTTGCCGCCTACGAACGCTTGAAGCCATGGATTGTCAATATCCATCTGAAGAATGTGGAATCCCGGCAATGGCTCGAAGTATTCTCTCCGAACAATATATATTCTCCGAGCGGCAGCCGCAGAGGTATCGTACCCTTGGCCGATGGAGAAATGGACTGCCAAGCCATAATGAAGCGCCTTATCTTGGACCCTATCCAAGCCCCGGTATCTCTGGAATGGTTCGGAGCCATACCCTTTCAAATCTTAAAGTCGGAGCTAGGCTGGCTTAAAGGGCTGGAGTCCGATCTCAAGCCGGAGAAAGTGGAGGTGACGGGATAATGAATAACCTACCTTATGTGGAGCATCTGACCGGAACGCGCGCACCGAAGCTCTGGTACTCCAATATTAATTGGGAACAAGGAAAAGCCGCTCAAGAGATTCGCTTACCCCATATTAACAATGCGTCCGGAGACCGGCTCGTATCGCAAATGGATCTCTACCAAATTTATTTGGCTGACCGGGAGGATCTTGTTCTCCTGAAAGAGGCTCCGGATCCTGAATTCCTATCTTATTTGGAAGAAGAGAAGATAGCCATACCCTCAATCGCGATTGGCGCACGGTCTGAATATACGGGTGAGTTTCGCAACCGGATTGCTGTTCCTTACTTGATGGACGAGCAGGAGGAGCAGTTTCTCAAGGAAAACGGAGGGAGATGGATCGGCCCGCCAGCCCGATTGTCCGTGGAACTGAACAGCAAGATCGCAACGCGTAAATTATGCGAAGAAATCGGCTTTCCAGTCAGCGACGGTAGGATATGCGAGGGGCTTGACGCGATCCGCCATACTTGCGCCGAGTTGGAGGGACGGCATCCTGGAGCCCGGCTGGTTGTCAAAACCGCTTACGGTTCTTCCGGTAAAGCGCTATTCCATATCCATCGAGGCCCGGATTTGGAGATGCTGCTTGGATATTTAGAGAGGCAGATCTCGCGGGGAGGCGGGCAACCGGTTGTGACGGTGGAACGCTGGCATCAGGTCGAGCGCCATCTGACGGCACAACTCTGGCTGGGGGAAACAGATTGCGAGATCCTGGCTATGACCGAGCAGAGGATTACGGATGCAGGAGTGTACAGAGGGAGCCGTCTGCACCCGGACCTGCCTGAATCCTTGATCGCGGCTTATACCGAACAGCTGCAGCAGCTGGGTACATCTTTACATTCCCGGGGCTACGAGGGCTTTCTCGGGGTAGACTCCATACTGGATGAAGACGGAACTTTAATACCGGTTATTGAGATCAACGCCCGTCTTACCATGGTCACGTATTTGCTGAAGATTCGCAAGCACTTGCTCGAACACGGGTTTCCTAGAATGGAGACTCAATCCTATGATTTCAAGCTCCACCCTGGAGCCAAATTTGCAGAATTTGCCGAAAAGGTGGCATCGATAAGGATCTCTGCCGAACAAGGCGGGGTATTCGTGTATGGTTTCCACCATGACGGGGAATCGGCAGACCGTATCCGGCCTTGCAGGGTCTCGACTCTGAG
Organism: Paenibacillus sp. FSL H7-0350; assembly: GCF_038593195.1. Taxonomy (NCBI): domain Bacteria; kingdom Bacillati; phylum Bacillota; class Bacilli; order Caryophanales; family Paenibacillaceae; genus Paenibacillus; species Paenibacillus sp. FSL H7-0350. Next base: position 976,330 of record NZ_CP151972.1, read on the forward strand.
CTGGGGTGTGGACGATGAAGCTGAGAAGCTTGCCCGTCAAGGGCTGGAGGAAGCAATCATGGAATGGAGGGGAGCTGTCGTATGACTATGGCTTCACAACGACTGTCTAATCCGCAGGAAGTGGGCCAACCCTTTTGGCTGGAAGCAGCCAAGCCGTTTGGATCACCCGTTTATGTATATGACGAGGGAAAGCTGGCCTCCGATTATTTTTCGCTGCGGGACGCTTTACCCAAGGATGTGACGCTATATTATTCCATGAAGGTCAATCCCAATCCGGAGGTATGCCGTCTCATTAACGGCTGGGGTTCGCCGATCGAAGTCGCATCGGTTGGGGAATATGAGATGGCCCGCTCTAACGGGGTAAATCCGAACTGCATCGTGTTTACCGGACCGGGCAAAAGCGCGGACGAGATTCATCATGTGCTTCGCCATGGGATCTACGCGATTAATGCGGAGTCCATCCCGGAGCTATTTGTCATTCACGATGAAGCTGTTGCGCTGGGTATTGCCGCACCCGTTATGTTAAGGGTCAATTTGTCTACTGGAACCAAAGGCTCGCGTATGTCATCGGTCGGACTTGCCTCCCAGTTTGGCATCGACGACAGTGAAATTAATGAAGCGGTGCAAACCGCCATTAACCTTGAGGGGCTAGAGCTGATCGGATTGCATACGTACCAGGGCACGCAGAATTTTCACCTCGACTTTTATCGGGAGAGCGTTCCGATGATGTTCGGTCTCACCCGGCAGGTGCGCAACCAATTCGGCCTGCAGCTTCGATGCTTAGGGCTCGGCGGCGGTTTCGGCGTTCCCATGTTTGAAGGCGATGAGCCGTTTCCTGTCGAAGCTTTCGGGGCGTATCTTGCCGGGGAGTTAGAGCGCAACCGGGATCTGGAATTGAAAATGGTATTCGTAGAATCAGGGCGGCGAATTGCCGCAACTATGGGGATTTATGCGGTCAGAGTGCTGTACACCAAGCTCTCCAAAGGCAAAGCCTTCGCCATTGTCGATGGGGGAACCCACCATCGGGCTTTTTCCAGCCTGATGGGACGAAGCTTCAAGCAGCCTCTGCCGCTTCAGCTTTGGAAGGCGGGGGAGCGCAGGCTATACCAATCCGGTGAAGGAGAGGGTCGAGTCTCCTACAATGTTTGCGGTAAATTGTGCACTCCCACAGATGTGCTGCAAGGCAGCGTCATGCTCCCCCCTCTAGAGCCGGGGGATTGGATCGCTTTTCCCCATATGGGGGCCTATGGCTTAACCTGCGGCAATGTTCATTTTCTGTCTCATGCTCTTCCGAAGGAAGTTATGCTTCGCCCTGACGGTACCTTAAATGATGTGAGCTGGCTGTCCACCTAATAAGTGAGTTCATCATAGGGAGTTGACCATGTGACACCTACCCATCGGATATTGCCTTATAATGACATTTGGCTTGATTGTGTTAATAATAACTTGATGGCGATTCTCATTAGTCATCATTCATCGTTCGAGAAGCTGCCTCTGACTTTTAAAACGCAGTACTGGAAAAAAATCATCAACCAGACATTCCCCGAAGACAATTTTGAAAGCTTGCTGCATCAAGGATTAATGCTGCCGAAGGTTCAATATGACACGGAACAGCTCTATCATTATCTTCGCTTTGAGGATCAGCTTCTTGAGCAATCTGATATCCCTTTCCTGGATGAGATGATTCAAGGCGCTTTAGACAAGAAGAAATATGTCTTTCTCGATGTGGACCGCTTTTTTTATTCCAGTGGAAGAGAATCCGGAAAAATACATTTTATCCATCCGACCTTTATTCATGGAAAATGTGCGAGTGGGGATGCATACACAGTAATTGAAGATTGCTTATCTCCAGGGCGAATGCACGATTATCAAACTCCACTTGAAGTCATTAAGGAATCTACCCAATATCTAATGGAAAGCGGCAAAAAAGTCAGATTCATAACGGTTTCTGTGCATGAAGGATCGATAAGGAATTTTAACCATGAATTTTCAGTACAGGACTCGTTTATCTCAGAACTCAGAAGCAATCTATTGGATGATAAAGTCGTTTTCCTCGAGCAATATGGTCTTCATTATCAGCTGGGACTACAAGCGTTGACCGATTATGTAGAGGAATTCGAAGAACTTGTAGGTCATTTGAACGATACCAGCATATTTGCCTTGAGAAGCAGTTCTTTTGCACAGAATCATAAGAAGAATAACAGGCTTTTTAAGTTACTGGAAGATCAATCGTCCCATACAAATCTCTATAAGAAGTTAGCAGAACAAAGCATGGAACTAAGTCATTTATGGGAAATTTATAGAACGACAGTTATTAAAATGATCGTATCTAATCGTGTTCATGATCAAGCTATCGTAAAACTCGAAGAGATTGTGAAGAAAGAATATAACATGGTCCAGACGATGAAAATGGGAACTGAGGTTAGTAACTCTTAGAAAAAAGGCCGGGAAATGAACGAAGTCTGGAGAGATGTGTTATTTATGGAGAGAAGAAGTGAGATTGTAGGTATAGATTAAAAGGAGAAGTTCCTCCGTTTGCGGGTGGAACTTCTCCTTTTAATCTTCATTTTTATAGTAGCTTCTCCATAATCATCACATCAATGAACGCTCCGTCCATCAATCCTTGCTTCTCAAATACACCAACCTGCCGGTAGCCCATTTTTCGATACAATCCTTGACCACTCTCATTAAACGGAAAGGTAAAGAGAACCATTTTATAAAAGCTATTTTCTTTTGCTACCTTGTGTAAGGATTCCAGGAGGGAGCTGCCTACACCTTGCCCACGAAAGCTTCGATCAATATATACAGAAAGGTCAGCGACGCCGTTATAAGCGCACCGGTGAGAATATGGGTTCAGTGAGGCCCAGCCCATGACTTCACCTTCGCGTTCAGCAACCCAAACGCTGAAACGGCCTTGGTGATCGTTGAACCATGATTCCATATATGAAGAGTCTTTCGTTTCTGTTTCAAGTGTAGCGATCCGGTCCTCGATCCCCTGATTGTAGATACGAAGAATGCTTTGAATATCCTCAGGTGTGGCCTGACGAACAGTTAATGTACTAATCACATGAACATCCCCTTAAGATTACTTTCTCGCTTTAATTACAGCAGAGACGATGTATTGGTCAACGTTCGCACCTGGAATCCAATCTTTGATGAATGTTTTAGATTCTCCCTTTGGCTCAATGCTGATTTCAGTAAAGCCGCTTTCCTGAAGCATAAATTCCAAATCGGCAATGGAAGAGGCGCCTGAGATACAACCCGAATATAATTCATCCAGGTCATTTTTGATCTCAGGAGGAAGCTCGGCTGTAGTTACTATATCAGATATGGCAAGACGACCGGCAGGCTGAAGAACACGATAAGCCTCACGGAATACTTGCTGTTTGTCAGGGGAGAGATTAATCACGCAGTTGGAGATAATGACGTTGATCGAATTATCTGCAACAGGAAGATGCTCTATTTCGCCCAATCTGAATTCGGTGTTACTAAACTTACCTTTAAGGGCATTATCTCTTGCTCGACTGATCATCTCAGGTGTCATATCCTCACTGGAGTACCCAACTTAGCAGATATGGCACTGAAATCAGATGGGGAGTCACAGCAACTGCTGACAGCAGAAGTTCGGCTGGGAGAGGAAGTCTCAACGTTTCTTACAGCAATCTTTTGATAACATCCCCGTACATTTTGGCGAATCTGATCATTCGTAAGCTTGGTCATGATTATACACTCCTTAGTTGATATAATTTGCAACATACAAGTAAAAAAGAAGAGAAATCACCCTTTTACAGGTGCACAGCAATTGCTGAGTTTTCCCATAGATTCGTTGAAAAGCTTAATGGACCGTAATAATGTTTCTACTTCAAACTCACTCATATGCGAAAAGGCTTCGTTCAGGTATTCATTCATTTGGTGATCAATAGTTGTAGCTACCATTTTTCCTTCAGTTGTAAGCGACAGGGTTAAAATTCTCCGATCTGTGGGGTTAGGTGTCTTTTTAACCAAGTTCATTTTTACCAAAGACTGGACTTGTCTGCTAAAGGTTGTAATATCAGTGCCAAGTGTTTCGGCGACTTGTTGCATGGAAGGATTATGACTCCGATCGATCTCATATAAAAGATGGCTTTGGGCTGCGGAAAGAGTACACCCTCCTACGCTGCAGCAGTCCTTATTGAGAAGCCCTAAGCGCCGGGTCATGATTTGGAATAGTTCTCTTGGGGTTTCCATTGTTCTCACCTCTTGATGTAGTTATAGCGCAATTAATTGCAAATTGCAAATATTATTTTGCAAAGTTGATAATTCATCTTAAAGGTCTTAGAATATAAGTATTGTCTTATATACGGGGAGGGGAGATTTTAAATTGGATACACTTGATAATCTTGCAGAAGACTTAAAGCTCCTTGGAGATAAGACGCGTCTCACGATCCTTACACTTCTAAAAGAGCGAGAGTGGTGTGTATGTGAATTCGTGGATCTCTTTGACATTTCTCAACCAGCCGTTAGTCAGCATCTACGTAAATTAAAAAGCAGCGGACTGGTAAAGGAACAGAAAAGGGGGCAGTGGGTGTACTATTCTTTAAACATTGAAGATAAACCCCATGTTAAGGCGATCCTAAATCTCACTCCGGATGCGAGTGGCATTCTCTTGCATTTGAATAAACCTTCTAAAACTGCATGCTGCGAGTAACACTTTTTCGTTGAATATATAATCATATAATTATATAATGATTCGTGACATTAAACTTAACTCTTTGAAGGGAGTGCTCTGATGCGTGGAGTTAGACATACAATGAGGGAATACCATTGGTAGCTCTGGCAAGTCTGATATTTATAGTCACGATGGTTTTTGTTATTTGGCAACCTAAAAATCTGTCCATTGGCTGGTCTGCCTGCGGCGGAGCGTTACTCGCCTTACTTGTCGGTGTCGTCAGCTTGAAGGATGTTCTGGATGTTACGTTGATTGTGTGGAATGCCACACTGGCCTTTGTAGCAATCATTTTGATCTCCCTAATCCTCGATAAAATTGGATTCTTCGAATGGGCTGCTTTACATATGGCCAAAGCTGCTAGCGGGAATGGAACCCTAATGTTTATCTATGTCATCATTCTTGGTGCTGTAGTAGCGGCATTTTTTGCTAATGACGGAGCAGCGCTCATTCTAACACCAATTGTGCTGGCTATGGTCCGTGCGCTGAATTTTGATGAGAAAAAGGTTTTTCCGTTCATCATTGCCAGCGGGTTTATAGCAGATACTACGTCTTTGCCCCTGGTTGTAAGCAATCTGGTGAATATCGTATCGGCCGACTTTTTCGGGCTAACCTTTATGGAATACGCCGGACGGATGTTAATGCCAACCTTATTTTCTTTAGGGGCAAGCATCTTTGTGCTCTATCTCTTTTTCCGTAAAAGCATTCCAAGAAACTTTGATAGCTCCCAGCTAAAGAACCCTGAAGCGGCTGTTAAAGACAAGCAGATGTTTAAGTTATCCTGGTTCGTACTTGCGCTTCTGCTTGCAGGATACTTTGTCAGTGAATTCCTGAATATTCCGGTATCCATAGTGGCGGGTATCATCGCGATCTTTTTCTTGCTCATGGCAAGGAGAAGTCCTGCTGTTCCCACAATAGAAGTGTTGAAGGGGGCACCTTGGGCCATTGTGTTCTTTTCCATCGGCATGTATGTTGTCGTATATGGTCTGAGGAATGCTGGACTAACGAATGTATTGGCTGATGTTATCCAGGCCTTTGCAGATCAAGGGCTGTTCGCCGCTACGATGGGGATGGGTTTTATTGCCGCGGTGATCTCTTCGATAATGAATAACATGCCTACCGTAATGATTGATGCGCTGGCCATTGATGCCACGAACACTTCCGGACTGATTAAGGAAGCTTTGATCTATGCGAATGTTATTGGTTCTGATTTAGGACCGAAGATAACACCGATTGGTTCGCTGGCTACCTTACTGTGGCTGCATGTGCTTTCCACCAAAGGAGTAAAGATATCCTGGGGAACGTACTTTAAAACAGGCATTATTTTGACGATCCCTACGCTGTTCATCACACTGCTTGGTTTATATATAACATTGACCCTATTTTAAACTCGAAGGAGATTGAGACTTATGGATAAGAAGACCATTTACTTTTTGTGTACAGGAAACTCCTGCCGGAGCCAGATGGCGGAAGGATGGGCCAAGAAATATTTGAGCAATGACTGGAATGTTTACTGTGCCGGCATTGAGGCTCATGGTTTGAATCCGAAAGCCGTTCAGGCGATGAGTGAAGTAGGTATAGATATCTCAGGTCAAACATCAGATATTATTGATCCGCAGCTGCTGAATAGCTCTGATCTCGTCATTACATTATGTGGAGATGCAGCAGATAAATGCCCGGTTACTCCGCCACAGGTGAAACGGGAGCATTGGGGATTCGACGATCCGGCGAAGGCCCAAGGAACAGATGAGGAAAAATGGGCGGTGTTTCAACGAGTTCGTGATCAAGTGGGCGAGCGCATCAAACGATTTGCTGAAACAGGAGAATAGACATGCTGCAACTGTAGAAGATGCTGAAGCGCTAGTCAAATACCTGAACATCAATGCCCAAATCATAGCTTAAGACGAAAGAGATCTATTTCAAAAATAAAATCAGTACGTTACTTGAAGCAGAAGGTTTGGGTCTAGATAAGCTGACGCATGTCATTATAACGCATCAAGATGGCGATCACATTGGCAGTCTGCCGGAACTACTTCAGGCCAGGGGGAACGAGGTAACGGTACTCGCACATTAGGAGGCTGTACCCTATCTTACGGGAGCCATTCCGCTTCTTAAAAGTAAAACCTTCGCACCGTCCGTGCACGTTCATCAGGCACTGAAGGATAGAGACATTCTGCCCCTGGCAGGCGGTATTCAAGTCGTCTTTACACCAGGACACACGCCAGATCACATGTCGCTATATCATATTCCAAGCCAAACGTTAATTGCTGGCGATGCATTAAATTCAAAAGATGGAAACCTTCTGTCCTTTGACGACGAACACACGTTGGATCATCCCACTGCGTTGAAGTCGATTGCCAAACTGCAAAATATTGAAATAACTTATCATGATGAAGTCGTCGTTTTGGCGGCTTTTTTTGTTTTGCCAGCGTATAGATAACTGTTGAAACACAGCGTTACTTTTATGTTACAAATGTGAATCTATGATACCTTGAACTAAATACGAAATAACATGTATTTCATGAAATAATCTCTGTAACATAGGTTGTGAACAGCTGAAGGTTTATAAGAAAGGTGGACATACCAAATGAATCAAACATTTCAATTTCCTAATGGTTTTTTATGGGGCGGTTCCGTCTCTGCGAACCAAATTGAGGGTGCATATCTAGAGGACGGGAAAGGACTCTCCATTTCAGATATCATGCCGCACGGTATTCAGACACCTCCAACAACAGAACCAACAGAGGATAATATGAAGTTAATTGCAATTGACTTCTATCATCGATACAAGGAGGACATTAAACTCCTTGCCGAAATGGGTTTCAAAGTTTTCCGCACGTCTATCGCCTGGTCCAGAATCTTCCCCAAAGGGGATGAACTTGAGCCAAACGAAAAAGGCCTCCAATTTTACGACAACCTGTTTGACGAGTGCCGGAAATACGGGATTGAACCTCTAGTTACGATCTCTCATTATGAGACTCCTCTATATCTCGTTAGGGAATATGATGGCTGGGCGAATCGAAAAATGATCGGTTTCTATGAACGTTATGTGCGAGCCATTTTCGACAGATATAAAGACAAAGTGAAGTATTGGCTCACATTTAACGAGATTAATTCGATTCTGGAACATCCGTTTGTAGGCGGCGGGATTAACACACATGCGGATCAACTTAGCAAACAGGATCTGTACCAAGCGGTTCACCACGAGTTTGTTGGAAGTGCGCTGGCGGTTAAAATAGGCCATGAAATTAACCCTGAGTTCAAAATTGGTTGTATGGTCATTGCTATGCCGATTTACCCGTTGACTCCTGACCCTAATGATATGATCAAAGTGATGGAAGCTGATCATAAGAATACAGGTTTCACGGATGTCCATGTGCGTGGTTACTACCCAGGCTATATGAAACGTTATTTGAAAGATAACGGGATTACGATTCATTTTGAACCTGGCGACGAAGATATTTTGAAAAACACCGTGGACTTTATTTCGTTTAGCTACTATCAAAGTTCTTGTGAAACGGCTGATCCTGCTAAGCAAATTAAAGGGAAGGGAAATCTCATTGGAGGTGTTCCAAATCCGCTCTTGGTAGCGAGTGAGTGGGGTTGGCAGATCGATCCCCAAGGCCTGAGGTACATCATGAATGCGATGTATGACCGTTATCAGAAACCATTATTCATCGTTGAAAATGGATTAGGAGCCGTAGATGAACTGATCACGGACGAGCATGGCCACAAAACAGTTATTGATGATTATCGCATTAAGTATTTGAAGGAGCACTTGCTTCAAGTCGCTGAAGCCATTCAAGATGGTGTTGAATTGATGGGTTATGCAACATGGGGTTGTATTGACTTGGTTAGTGCAACAACTGCAGAAATGAAAAAAAGGTACGGATTCATCTATGTGGATCGTAATGATGATGGTTCAGGAACATTGGAACGCTATCGTAAGAAGTCCTTCCACTGGTATAAGGATGTCATTCAGACCAACGGGAGCAGTTTGTTTCGAGAATAGCGATAGGCGCTAATATTGGAAAACAGAATAAAAATAACAAAGGGCCGCGAACGGGCGGTTCTTTGTTATTTTACAATTTGATATCTGAACATTAGGGAGTAGAAGATGAGAAAAAATATATTTTTAGTTATTGCATTATTTGTTGCTACATTGAATTTGCGCCCCGCCATTAATTCCCTATCCCCACTGCTAGATACGATTCGGGAAGATCTGGGGATGAGCGCGGCACTTGCCAGTTTGTTAACTTCAATACCTGTACTATGTATGGGAGTATTTTCACCTTTTGCCGTCAAAGTAAGTGGACGATGGGGGATAGAACGAATGATTGGATATTCCCTGCTTGTAGTTGGAATCGGAATATCCACTCGTCTATTTACACACTCAACGTTCGTTTTACTTGTATCTGCATTGATCGTAGGTATCGGGATCGCTTCGATCGGCCCGTTAACATCAGGTTTTATTAAAAAGTATTTTCCCGATCACGTTCCATCCATGATTGCACTCTATAGTATTGCGATCACTGTAGGTGCTGCGGTTAGCTCAATGGTATCTATTCCCTTAGAGGAATATTTCAATTCTTGGCAGAAGGCGGTAGGGGGATGGGCAGTCATTGCCTTCGTGGCAGCGATTATTTGGTGGATCATGGTGAAGCCTCGATCTGAATCTGCTAATGGGAGTGAAATACAAAATCGCCCGCAAATTAAACTTCCCTGGGGAAATAGAAGCGCATGGACTCTTACTCTTTCATTTGGATTAATGGCTATGTTGTTTTATTCTTTTACAGCCTGGCTCCCATTAATGATTCAGGAGATGGGGTATAGCAAATCCTATGCAACGCTTTGTCTGACCATATTTGTTGTCATCCAAATTCCGATTAGTTTTATACTTCCTGTATTATTGAAGAACTTTCCTTCAAGAAGAGTATGGATGGTTGGTGAATCACTGTTCATGATGGTTGGGTTGATTTTATTGATGATCAATTTCATACCGATGGTTTCTGTTGTGCTCTTTGGGGTTGGAGCAGGGGGCTTGTTCACTTTAAACCTGATGTTACCGATTGATTCTACAAACAATGTTAACGATGCGACTTCCTGGTCAGCGATGCAGCAATCGGCCGGGTATGTGATTGGAGCACTGGGTCCAATACTGCTAGGTTGGATTCATGATGCTTCCAATAGCTTCACACCAGCTTTGATTGGAATGCTTGTGATCATTATCCTAATGATTATGACGCAAATTGCAGCAACACGGGGAAAACTAGTAACGGAAAAGAGTCAAACGTAGTCATCCCGCACCAAAAAGAGAGTCCACATGACTCTCTTTTTGGTGCTCTCTCATTCTATATTCTCCATTTCTTTGAAAACCTCTCGACCGAGCCATTCTAACAGGAAAGTAACAGGAACCTGAGTGGTAATGTTAGTTGTTTCGTAATACTCTTCTTTTACATAATAAGGAATATTCACATCTGAAATTTTAGCCATGGTAGATTGGCGATTGTTCGTTATCGCAACAATTTTATTATTCCCCTGCTTGATCCGTTGGAGATAAGGGAGAACATACGGGTTTTCACCTCGCGTAGATAATGCAATCGTAACGCTGTTTTTTTGCACTCGAGTATGAACAGGATAATGAGGATCTTTTATGTACACGGAGCAGATCCCTAGATTTGAAAAAAATCTGGCTCCATACTCGCCCATGATTCCTGAGCTCCCGATACCAATAAAAATGACGCTACTGGCTTCAGCAATTAACTTTGCTGCCATTCGAATTTTCTCCTCCAATTCAGGAGCTTGAGAACGTTCAAAAAACTCATAGACCGCATGATGTGGACTTTTCAAATCCTGCTTGGTTAGTTTATCCCTTTGGAAAACAAGCATCTTCAGTTTTACTTTAAATTCCGAAAATCCCTCACATTGATTCTTTCTGCAGAATCGAAGAATGGTGGCTGTAGAGACATGAGTTTCATCGGCCAGCTCTCTAATACGCATGTACGCCACCTTTTCCATGTTTTGAGTAATATAGTTATACAAGGATAGCTCCAATTCATTATAGGACGAGATTTGCTCACTGGTGAACATGGATATACACTCCCTTAGACCATAATAATAAGAATAGGTAATCTGCTTAGGCAGTATACATCACCTTTTTTAAAAAAACAACACGTTACATTTTTGTTACAAGAGTCATTATGTGTCACTGCAAACAAAACACGAAAATCTATATATTTACTGCTTTGATCTGAGTATCATGAATTTATAACATATTCCTAATAAAAACATAAAGGGGCTCAAGTACTATGGATAAACAACAATTGTCCAAGGATATTCTCAAGCTGGTTGGTGGCGAAGAAAATATTGATCAAGTTACTCACTGTATGACTCGACTGAGATTTAATCTTAACGATAACAATCAAGCAGACAAAGCAGCATTAAAAAACACGCCTGGCGTTATGGGTGTAACGGAAAACGGCGGACAGTTCCAGGTGATCATTGGCAATGAAGTATCCGATGTGTATCAAGCACTAGTGAACAACATGAGCAAGACCACTAAAAAAGACAGCGCTTCAAAACAAGGAAAGAAACAAAGGAATCCGATCAGCGCGTTATTTGATTTCATCTCGGGCATGTTCACACCAATCCTGCCAGCAATTGCTGGAGCAGGGATGATCAAAGGGATCATATCCATTCTGGTAGCTATTGGCTGGATGACGAATACAAGTTCAACCTATGTCATTTTGTCCGCCGTTGGCGATGGAGCGTTCTACTTCCTGCCTATTATTTTGGCCATAAGTGCCGCGAAGAAAATGGGTAGCAATGCTTATGTGGGAGCTGCACTAGCGGCCGGCCTCATGCATCCAACCATTACAGCCTTGCTTAAAGAGGGTGATACATCATTTGCAGGCATTAAGGTTATTGCCACATCCTATGCCTCATCGGTTATTCCTATCGTCATTGCAATCTGGATTGCTGCTTACGTGGAAAGAGCTATTGACCGCATCACTCATTCTTCACTGAAAATGATTGTTGTACCAACCGTTACGCTACTTATCATGGTACCACTAACCTTGATAGCCATCGGGCCACTTGGCGGGATTATTGGAAACGGTTTATCTGGGGGAATTAGATGGTTATTTGATAACGCATCCATTTTGGCGAGTATTTTGATTGGTGGTACGATGTCTGTACTGATTATTACTGGCATGCATTATGCGCTGTTGCCGCTTGCAGTTGGTTCGATAGCAGCACTTGGGTACGATTTTATCGTTCCGCTAATGTTCGCAGCTAATATGGCACAGGGTGGTGCTGCATTTGGTGTGGGCTTCAAGTCCAAAAACACCCAAACCAAATCACTTTCTTATTCTACAGGACTTACTGCTCTTATGGGAATTACGGAGCCTGCAATGTACGGAATTAACATGAAATTCAAAAAACCATTTATTGCAGCGCTCATTGGGGGAGCAGCTGCCGGGGCATTTTTGGGAAGCTTTTCTGTTAAAGCCTATTTCATTAGCACTGTAGGTCTTCCGGGAGCGGCCTCATATGTCGGCCCAGACATTAGCAACCTGCTCTATGCACTGATTGGTGCTTTAATTGCATTCGTTGTAGCTAGCGTAATTACTTATATACTGGGCTTCGAGGAAGAGACGGTTGCACCATCAGCAAGTTCCCCGACAGCATCTGAAGGAACGAAAGACATTACATTACAGGATCAACCCATATTTAGCCCCATGAATGGGGAAATTAAGCCGCTTAGCCTGGTGCCAGATCCTGCGTTTTCCGAAGAGATGATGGGTAAAGGATTTGCTATTCTACCTACTGAAGGACGTGCAGTTTCTCCAGTTAACGGTACAGTAATATCTGTGTCCAAGAGTGGACATGCTATTGGCCTCGTCAGTGATCTTGGCGCAGAGATGCTGATTCACATCGGAATTGATACCGTGAAGCTGAAGGGCCAATTCTTCTCGCCAAAGGTACAGGCAGGGGCTAAAGTATCCGTAGGCGATTTATTGATGGAATTTGACCGTGTAGAGATCGAGAAAGCGGGTTACAACTTGATTACGCCGGTCATTGTTACAAACATGTATCAATATACGGATATCCAATCGGCTGGTCGTACCACAATCAATGCACAAGAATTGATGTACACAGTCAAAGCCTAATTTGGTTTTATCCATAGCGGCAGTGATTCCAAATCTGGAACGCTGCCGTTTTTGTCGATACCGAAAGTTAGATGGTGGAATGATACTCCATGCGCGTGCGAACCTCAAGCTTATTTATTTTTACGATAATAGCGCCTTAAGTGAATGCCTCGTGACTTATTGTTCATCATCTATATGATCAGCTCCCCATTTGCAAAGCACTTGCAGAGCAGGGATGAGGGACTTGCCACGCTCTGAAAGGTTGTATTCAACTTTAGGAGGTACTTGTGAGTATTCATGGCGTGTAATGAGCGAATCAGCCTCTAGCTCTTTTAATTGATTACTAAGCATTTTGTGAGTAATTCCTTGAAGCGCTCTTTTCAACTCACCGTAACGCATAATCTCTTCCTTCAATAGCAAGAATAAGATATGTAATTTCCATTTACCACTAATTAGCGATAAGGTATATACAAATGATTCATTACTGTCTTCTTTTTCATTTCTTGTTTTACTGTGAATCATGCAATACTCTCCTTTTTGATAGTATCTTACTAAAAAGTGCATACTAGTCTTTTTCAATGTTGCTATTATACTATACAACAATGACTCTTAATAATAAAATTGAAAAGGTGAACGATAATGGCAATTAAGCCTGTTGATTTAAAGAAAGCATACCGTTTATTGCAAGTAGGTCCAACAACCATGATTTCTGCTAAACACGATGGGATAGCAAATGTAATGGCTGCCGCATGGGTCGGTCTGGTAGGAAATAACAAAGTAATGGCATTTATCGGCAAACAAGCTTTCACACGTGAACTCGTTGAAAAGAGTGGGTATTATGTAGTACAAGTTCCAACTGTTAAACAAATGGAAACTGTCTTGTATGTTGGTGAGCACAGCACTAAAGAAGTAGACAATAAACTTGATAAGATTCCGCTATTTTACGAAGAAGGGTTTGATTTACCACTAGTGGAAGGTTGCGCTGGCTGGCTAGTATGCAAGGTAATCCCAAATTCTGAAAATGAACAAGAACATGATCTTTTCATGGGTGAAATTGTCGGTGCTTGGAGTGATGATCGAGTATTCAACAACGGACATTGGATTTTTGATGATGCTCCTGATGAATTGCGAACAATACACTATGTTGCTGGCGGCCAATTTTATGCTATTGGAAAAGGTACTAAATTTGATCACGGACCTGGCACAGACTAAAATGTTCTTGTTGCGAAAAAGTGTTGTAGGTAGTAGTTAATAGGCGTTAACTACACCTATATACATATGTACAAAATACGGGTTTTGTGAAGAAGTTAAAGGTGACTTTATAATTGCTTACAAAAATAACTACCGCGGCTTCATCAGCGGTAGTTTCATTTTAGTTATTTTGAATTTGTGACCTTGTCTAATTTAAACTGAGATAATTGGTAACCATTTTTTAATAAATACAGATATCCATCTCCAGCATAATAATATTCCAATTGTTTCTCATCATCATCATATGGAATATGATACATAATGTTGAGTGTAATTGGATCTAGAATATCCATCCAATTCTCAGAGTGAACTCTGATTTTATTATCTGTAGTATTTAAGACTACATTCATAGGATCACCTAATTGAATTGGCTTTTTTACAATGAGTCCTTTTGCTCCAAAAACACTTAACTCATTATTCTCATATATGGCATAATTCTCGCCTATGGATTGAACCGAAGCGTCTCCAGCTATATTTTTTCCCCACAAAGTCTTGCCTTTTGAATCTATCGCGATTAATCGATTCCCTGTTTTTGGTAAGTTCATACGCAGGAGTATATTACTTTTATTTATACGCCAGGACATTTCGTCAACGTATAACCCTGCTCCTGCAGGAGGCGTATAAGTAAACAATCGATTTAACGTTGGGCCAAACACTTCAAGTTTGGATTTTCCAAATGGCCCTGTCTGCGTGACAAGATATTGGCCGTCTATAACCGAGTACATTTGTGTTAGTGATTTCTCCCCCGTCTTTTTTCCGTTTTGACTATATGCATAAGCCCATGGTGTGCGGTTACCTTTTGAATCTACTTTATCGGAGTTTATTAACAACACTGTACCATTGTTCATTGCGTATAGGTTCTGGGCATCCGGAACGTTTATCACCCAATTTTGCTTTCCGTAGGAGTTAACAGAATATAATCTTGACCCACCCCCGTCTTTCACCAAGGCATAGATAGAACCGCTCTGACTGTAGGCGAAATCAGAAGTAGTCCATGGATAAGGTATCCCTTTTTTATAAAAATCAAATGACCATTTTTTCTTACCTGTAGTCTTATCTACGGCTGAAACTACACTAACCATCCAGCTTTTTGTCTCAGAATTCACAAAGGTATTGGTATGAATATAAACTGTATTGGTATTAGGCACATGGTACGGTGCTTGTAGGAACATATCCAGTTCAGATTCATTTGAGATGTTCCATAATGGTTTCAAGTCACTACTTGGTGAGATGCTGTTAGCAGCCGATACTCCACTAAATAAATAGAATACTGCAAAAATAGTGATTAAAAAGGTGCTGGTTACTCTCTGTTTGCGCAATTGCTTTTCCTCCAATTAATTTGATAAAGTTAACATTATCATTATTATCCAACTTTTCTCTTGTTTCAATCTTTAATTTTAATGAGTTATACTAAATCCAATAACCAAATTGGATATCGGAGGATTAATGAAGATGAGAAAACTCGTTCTATTTCTGCACGCTTCGCTTGACGGTTTTGTAGAAGGCCCGAACGGCCCAATGGATATTAGCTGGGTTGCCTATGATGCTGATCTGGAGAGCCACGCGAGGGAAATTCTGAGTACTGCGGACACGGTCATTTGGGGTCGTGGTACATATCAAATGATGTATAGTTATTGGCCTTCCGTCCCAGCAGATCCCTCCGCTTCGCAGCACGAACGGGATCATGCGGAATGGATTGAGAAGACAGCCAAAGTGGTCTTTTCCACAACCCTGGAGAACGTTGAATGGAATAATTCCAGACTGGTCAAAGAGAACGTCGAGGAAGAGATCAAGCGTCTCAAAGAGCAGCCAGGCCAGGATATCATCATTCTCGGCAGTCCCCGGTTCGCCCACACTCTTATGCAGCTTGGTTTAATCGATGAGTATAAAATTACGGTCTCCCCCGTCCTGATCGGCAGCGGCTTGAAGTTATTCCAAGGTATCCAGGAGAAGACTAATCTGAAGCTTATTGAAAATAAGACATTTGATTCTGGAGCCTTAGGCCTCGTATACCAGACCATTAAATGACATATATAGATTGAACTAAAAAATTATAGTTAAAGGAAAAGTGGCGGAGGGGAATTTTGGAACTGGAGGAGCGGTAGCGACCGCCTTTGTCTGCGGATTTCTACCGTTACAAACGGGATAAATCAAGAAATCTGCAGACAACAGCGGCCGGAAGTCCAAAACTTCTCTGGAGTCACGGTAATCCCAAAACATAAAAACCATTAGTTCAATTTATATAGTCACTATTCCGGTTCAGGCAAATGCACTATCCAGCTTCACCAACCTCTCCACAAACACCTCATTCGCTCTGCTGGGAACATGACCGGTCAGCCGCACAATCGAGAAGTCTCTTTCAAGGCTCAGGCCTTGCACAGGAACTTCTATGAGCTTACCGGTCTCGATCTCCCTGCGGACCACCCACTTCGAGAGAATAGAAATCCCCAGTCCGTTAGCGACAGCCTCCTTCACTCCCTGACTGCTGTTGATCTCATACGAGCGCTTCATTCTTAGACCAGCCTGTGCCAAAAAATGATTGCTGAACGAACGCGTCCCCGAACCGCTCTCACGCAGCACCCATATCTGATCCTGGAGTACGCCCACCTCCACCGCGCCGGTTCGTGAGAGCGGGTGATTCTCAGCAGCGACGATAATCAGTTCGTCTTTCATAAAATGAACAACCTGCAGATCCGCCGCCTCGATGCTTCCTTCAATCAGCCCCACTTCAATCTTATTCTCCCGCAAGGCAGAGACAATCTCCGTTGAATTCGCAATCGTCATCCCCATGTCCACATCGGGATATTGCTTGGCGAAGGATGAGAACAGCCGGGGCAACACATATTCGCCAATCGTAAAGCTTGCCCCGATATGTAAGCTTCCGCTCACGGTATCATGCAGCCGGGCCAGATCGAGCTTAACAGACTCATAGAGATTCAGCATTTCCTTCGCCCGTCTATAGAACAGCTCCCCTGCTTCCGTCAGCTTCACCCATTTGGGCGAACGGTTCATGAGCTTTACGCCGAGTTCCTTCTCCAGATTACGGATCTGCAGACTGACCCCAGGCTGTGACAGATGCAGAAGCTCTGCCGCCCTGGAGAAGTTCCGCTGCTCCACAACCGTTACATAGACCACCAAGGATTCAAGCATGATCGTTCGCGCGCCCCTTTAAGATAACATTTTATTATGATATACATTTAAAATCCGTATTTCCCTAATCAATCATAACTGAATATAGTGTTTAAAGGAACTAAATTCAACCTATTGGACGTGACTTCGATGAATCTACACTTAGCTGTGCACATGGAAGAAAAGAAGAAGCTGGGCTTTGCGCTCGGTATCGCCTTGCCTCTAATGCTGGCCCTGTTCGCCAAATACGTATCCGCCTTCCCCTTCCTGTGCATTATGGGGCAATTAGTCATAGCTATTCTGCTCGGAATGATCTGGAGAGCCACGCTAGGCGTTCCAAGTTATTTAACACCCGGAATCTCCTTTACCTCCAAAAAGCTTTTGCGGTATGGCATCATTCTGCTGGGCATGAGACTTAGCCTGAAGGATATCCTTCAGGCTGGTCCCAAGGTGGTGCTAATCGCCTTGGTGTGTATCGGGTTCACGATCTGTACGGTGCTTGGTCTGGCGAGATGGTTCAAGGTAGAATCCAGACTGGGGCTGCTGACGGCCTGCGGCACGGCGATCTGCGGAGCAGCAGCGGTAATAGCCATCGCTCCGCAGCTCAAAGCCAGTGACGAGGAGACGGCGATCAGCGCGGCAACCGTTGCAATCTTAGGCACCATTTTTACACTGACGTATACCCTTCTCTACCCTTTCCTTACCCTGACTCCACTGGGCTACGGCATCTTCTCAGGGGCCACACTCCATGAAATCGCTCATGTCATTGCAGCAACCGGGCCGGCCGGCAAGCAGGCGGTTGACCTGGCCGTCATCGTCAAATTAACCCGTGTCACCATGCTGGTGCCGATCGCTGTAATCATAGGAATCTGGGCCAAGCGCAAAGAGCGGCAGGAGAACCCGGAGTCCGGACCATCCAATTGGAAGTCTGTACCGGTTCCGTGGTTCATCCTGGGGTTCCTGCTAATGAGCACCGTCAATACTTTGCAGATCATTCCTGAAGCAATCACGGATAAGCTTATACTTGCTGCGTATTTCCTCATTGCAATGGCTATGGCAGGCCTGGGTCTGAACGTAGATTTGGCTGCTTTTAGACGCATGGGCCTAAAGGCCTTCGGAGCCGGATTCATTGGATCTGTTCTGCTATCCGTGTTAGGCTTCCTGCTGGTGAAGGTCTTGAAATTGGGTTAATCATTAAGCCTCTTACAATATACAAATAGCAATAACAAACCGCCCAATACTGCACAGATATAGTACGTCCAAGCATAGGATAACCAGTCAGCAACGGGGCCCATCACTACTCCGCCAAGCGATACGCCGAGATCCGCCATAGCAATAAACAGGCCGATCAACACGTTACGGTTAAGCTCCGGGAGTACAAATGTCAAGTAGGTCGTTAAGGTAGGGTACAGCAACGCCTGGGCAAGTCCCATGAATAAGGCGCCGCAATAAAACACGGCAAATCCGCTGATAGAAGACAGGCCTGTGCATAAAGACGCTGCCGTGAGTGCAGTCATAATCCATGCCACAAATGCAGGATGCCATTGTCCGTCCGAGGGGATCTTTTTGCGCAAAAAAAATCGTGCGGCAACAATCATGGCTGCCTGCAGCATTAAATATACGGCAGCACTGCCATGATCAATCTGGGCTGCATACAAAGGGATGAAGGTGGTCACTGCGCCAAATACAATGGATGCCGCCAGCATCAGCACGCTGCAACGGAATAAATCCGGATTCGTCAATAGCTGCCCAAACGACCCCCGCATGCCGGATTTCTGAACAATGGGCCGATGATCTGCCCCCGTCTGTATCGTGGCGCTGAATCCTACAGCTCCTGTGAGTACAGCGATTCCAATCAACACCACTGTGAAAGTGCTCATCTCCCCCGCTTCCCAGATGTTCACTGCGAGTAAAGGGCCTATTACACCGGGCATTGATGCACAAAGCGAATACATAGAAATACCTTGTGAGCGATCCTTCTCCGGCAGAACATCAATGATGCCCAACTGCAGGGACATCGAGAAAAAAGCTGTGCACACCCCTTGCAGCATCCGGGCGAGAAAAAAGCCGCCTAAGCCGGTAAAGGTATATAACGATAAGGCTAGTGCGTTAATCACCAGAATGACACGCAGTACTTTAACAGGCCCCCACTGATGAATAACCTGGCCCGCCCAGGGACGGAGGAACATGGTGGTGAATAAATACGCCCCCATCACGATACCAATGGCCGAATTGCTGGCCCCCAGGGATTCTCCTTTTAAGGGAATGATTACGTTCAGAATGGAGTTCGCACTGAAATACAAGAGTGTTAATGCATATAAGCGCAGAAAGGGCCAAGCGAGGGCTCCCTTCACCATATTCTCTCCTTCCGTTTCTCCCCGCCGGCATTGCAGCCTTCATCCTGGCCTGCCAGTTCTAATGCCATGTGCAGCATGATTGAGGCGTATTCCGAGCGGACTTCAGTTAACTGCCCGGCAGACACGATCTCTTCAATCTGCCCGTCACGGATAAACATCAAGCGGTCACACAAATAGACGGCTGCCTGGATATCATGTGTGATGAAGATGTAGCTCATGCCGTAGGATGCCTTCAGCTCCTTCAGCAGCTCCAGCACCTGAAATTGGACGGAGGCGTCAAGCGAACTGACGGCTTCATCCAGCACAATGCACTTCGGTTCTGTGGAAATGGCTCTGGCAATACACACCCGCTGCGCTTCTCCCCCGGACAATTCATGAGGATACTTGCTGCGGTAAGAGGAATCCAGTCCAACCTGGCGCAGCAGGAAGTCTATTCTCAGCCTGATGTCCCCGTCCTTCCACCCGTACAGCTTAAGCGGCTCGGCCAGGGCTTTCTCTACCGTATAGTAGGGATGAATAGAAGAAGTATAGTCCTGAAATACTGCACTAATCCTCCTCCTTCGGCCTGAGCGCTCTGCTATATCTCTGTCTTCGAAATGAAGGCTTCCCTTATCCGGCTTCTCGATGCCAAGCAGCAGCCTTCCCAAGGTTGATTTGCCGCTGCCGCTCTCCCCGATAATGCCCAGCACCTCATCATTCTCCAAGACAAAGCTGATATTATGTAACACCTTCTTGGGGCTGCGGGATGACCCTCTCCCGCCTCCATAGGATTTCTCCACCTGACTAACGGTCAACATGCTGATGCCCTCCCATCCTGTGCCTGAAATGCCGGTTCAGCCTCTGCTTCGCATCCAGGAGATGTCTGGTATATTCATGCCTGGTCCCCGAGAAAATGTCAGCCGTTGTTCCGCACTCCAGAATTTCGCCGTCTCTCATCACCACGATATCGTCAGCGATCCGCTGCACAATGCCCAGATCATGGGAGACGAAGATCATGGCGCAGCCTGTCTCCTCCCGCAGGACTATCAGCTGCTCAAGCACTTCAAACTGCGACAGCGTGTCCAGCGCCGAGGTGGGCTCATCGGCAATAATCAGCGTGGGCTCAAGAACAATCGCCAGCGCAATCATCATCCGCTGCAGCATTCCTCCGGATAGCTGATGCGGGTATTTGTTCATTAGCGCAACCGGATCATGCAGCCTGACGCTCTCCATGGCCTTGGCCATTCTGGACGTGATCTCAGTCCGGCCCCAGCCATAATGCTGCCGAAGTGTATCTCTGAAATGGCTTCCGACCGGGCTTGAAGGATCGAACGCCCGCATGCCTTGCTGCATAATCAGACACAAGTGCTTGCCTCTGTGCCTGCGCATATCCGCTTCGGACAGTTCTGCGAGGTCAACCCCGTTCAGCCGAATACTCCCTGACTGTCTCATGTTGAAGGTATTCAATCTCATGATCGCCCGGCAGGTGACAGACTTGCCGCTGCCGCTCTCTCCGACAATAGCCAGACAGCGCCCCTGCCTCACCTGAAAGGAGCTGTCAGAGACCACCACCTTGCCCGTCGTATCGTCCCATATCCGCAAATTCGAAACATCTAGTATGTTCACTATCGTTATGCCACCTCTTCTCCCTTCGGTTTGGCCGGGAACAACCCCAGGCCACGGAGTGATTTGCGGGTGCTGCTTTGCAGCTTGGGGTCGAGTGCTGCTTGAAGGGCGTCGGAGCAGAAATTAACCGCCGACACCACGATTACGATCGCAAGTCCCGGGGCCAGCATCAGCTCAGGCCGGGAGAACATGACCCCTCTTGCTTCATTCAGCATCATCCCCCACTCCGCGTGAGGTGCCTGAATGCCCAGACCGAGAAAGGACAGCCCGGAAATCTGCAGGATCATGGTTCCAAAAGCACTGCTGGAGATCACTGCAATATCCGGCAGCGCTACAGGCAGGATGTGCCTCCATATGATCTTAACGTTGCCCATCCCTATTGCCTTAGCAAATCTGACATAATCAGCTTCAGCAAACTGCATCACGGAGGTGCGGATGACGCGGGCAAACCAAGCCCATTTCATGATCACGAAGGCAATCAGAATATTCTGGATTCCCGGCCCCAATATACCGACTACAGCCAGCGACATGACGTATCCGGGAAAGGAAAGCATGATGTCGCAGACTCTCATGATCATGTGATCCGTCTTCCCCCGGAAGTAGCCTGCCAGAATTCCGAGAACGCCCCCGAAGGACAAGGAGACCAGAAGCGCGGCAAAAACCCAAAGCACACTGGGACGAATACCATAGATTAATCTGGACAGCACACAGCGTCCGAGATGATCATTGCCCAGCAGGTACTGCCACGATGGGGATGCGTAGCGCAGCTCCATATGGACTTGTTCCGGGCTGTGAGGAGCAAACCAAGGAGCGCAAATGCCAAGGATTGCGACCATTGCAGTGACCGTCAGTGATAAGGCGGCCAGCTTGTCGCTCCACATTTTACGATAGACAGTCATCTAGAACTCCTTCCTCAGCCTTGGATTCAGCGCTGCATTGATAAGATCTGACAAGGTGTTGAACAGCACGAAGGACGCTGCGAGCACCAGGACATAAGCCTGAATAACCGGGAAATCCCGCCCCAGTATGGAGTTCACGGTTAAGGCTCCAAGCCCCGGCCAGGCGAAGATGCTCTCTACCACAACGGTGCTTCCCAGGATAACCGGAACTGCCATGCAGAACACCGACACCGCGACCTGCATGGAATTCTTAAGCATGCGAAGTGTAATCTTCCGCTCAGGCAAACCGCATGCCCTTGCATATAGCGTATAGTCCTCATGTAGCTGGCTCAGCATGGAGCTGCGGATGATACGGAAGTAGATTCCCGCATAACTGACAGTCAGCACCGTCACGGGCAGGATATAGCCGGCGGATGAGTCCATGCCGCTGGTCGGAAGCCAGTCCAGCTTGACGGAGAAATACCAGATCATCATGGCTGCAAGCCAGGCAGACGGCATAGATGTCAGGAAGAAGGAGACACCGCGGACCGAGCGGTCCAGCAGCCGGCCTTCTTTCAGCGCACAGAGAATTCCCAGACCCACAGATAATGCCAGGATGACAATAACGGATACCATCGTCAGCTTCAGCGTATTAAGCAGAGCCGGGCCCAGCAAAGACCACACCGGAGTCCCCGTAATATAGGAATCGCCGAAATCCAGCCGCAGGCAGGAGACCAGCCAATCCGCATAACGGATCAGAAACGGCCTGTCCATCCCGAGTGCTGCTTCAGTCTCCGCAATTAACGTCTCCGTAATCTGCGGCACCCCCTGAGAGCGCAGAACCACCTCAGCCGGATTCAGCGGGGACAGATGATTCAGCGCAAAGGTCATGAACGAAATAATGATCAGCAGCGGCGCTGCCAGCAGTGTCCTTTTGAGAATATATCCGCTCATACAGACCTTCCTTTCCGCCTCCGGCTTATTTGAAGCTCATACGCTCGAAGGGAAGCTCAAATTGCGTTTGCTTGAAGCTGATGCCCTGCAGGTTGCCGGGAGCGACTACGGTAAGATTGCCGTTCGTTAACGGAATGAATAGGGCCTCTTCATGAACCGTTGTCAAAATATCTGCATACAGAGCTTTGCGCTTCTCCTCATCCGTGGTTACCATGACTTCTTCAATTTTGCCCTTGAGCTGCTCGGCCCGGCCGATGCCTTTGATGGCATGGTAATACGCGGTTTCCGAAGTGAATGCAGAGACTGTGCTTTGCGGGTCATAAGCAAGCCCCCAGGTCTGGTTGAACAGGAGGTCATAGTTCCCCGCTGCTCTGCGGCTTGCAATGGAGGAGGAGTCCTCACCCAACAGCTCCAGCTTCATGCCTATGCTTTTGACGGTATTCTGGATCAGCTCGGCCTCCGTCTTCTGGGATAACGAAGCGGCATCATAATATAATGTCATGGACAGAGGTTTGCCCCCCTTCGTGCGGGTCTCTTCGCCGGAGCGGGTCCAGCCGGCTTCTTCCAGGAGACGCTCTGCTTCCTGCAAATCATAGGCCCGCGGTTTCAGTCCGATATCCGCATAGTTCACATTGGAAGAGAACAAGGTCCCGGCGGGAGTTTCCTTGCCGCTGAAGATTTGCCCGGCGATCGTATCCCGGTCAATGGCGTGCCAGACCGCTTCGCGGACGGCTCTATCCTGCACGGGACTGTCTGCTTTGCCGCTATTGGCCACAATCATTTTCGTATTCATCGGCTCACTTCTCACGACCTGATAGACTCCGGATTCGGCCAGCCGGTCCATAGCCTCCGTATCGATACTGTCCGTTCCGCGGTCATCGGTGAACACAAAGTTGACTTCCCCCTTTTGCAGGGCCAGGAAGGTTGTTTCCCCGGTCGGCAGCACCTTGGCCGTGATTTTGGAGATGGCAGGTGTACCGTTCCAATACTTAGTATTCGCTTCAAACACCGCATATTGGTCCGTCCGGTGTTCAGCAAGACGGTAAGGGCCCGTTCCATGATAGCCTTTCACCCCATCCTTGGTTTCTCCATTCAGGAAGTCCTGCGGGGACAGGAAGACATACGGTCTTGTCATGGATAGCTCAAGCAATGTCGGGTAATACGACTCTGACAAGGTCAACTCAAAGGTATGCTCACCGGTCACCTTCGTTTCTTTGATTTTGTCTGACAGCTTGATCCAGGTATGCTTAGCGGCATTATGCTGCACCGCATCTATATTCTGCTTCACCGCTTTGGCATTAAACGGCTGCCCGTCGTGGAAAGTCACACCCTGTCTCAGATGGAACGTATAGACGGTCCCGTCCGGGGAGATCTCCCAGGATTCTGCAAGCAGGGGCTGGATACCACCCGGTGTATTCTCAACCAGCGATTCGTAGACCTTTCCTTGAGCCGGCATGGAGCCGGGATACAAATGCGGATTCATATCGTTGATATCCTTCACCGTGGCGTATACCAGCTCCTGGCCGGGCTTACCCGCTTCCGTCTGCCTGTTCTCTGCCGCGCCGCATCCGGCGAGCAGCATCACTATCGTAACTGCTGCCACAAAAATAGTAGATCTCTTTCTCATCTGAACTCCCCCAAGTTGAATGATTAGTATAGTTTTGTATTGCTGCAGATCCGCTCAATATCGCCGGCAAATGACTGGACATGGAACGCTTCGGAAACGGGCTGTCCCTGGAGCACCTTGGCTGAACGCTTCAGTTGTTGCTCATACCGTTTAATAAATGTATCAATCGTGGGACAACTCACCTTCACATGCTCTGCGATGCCCTGAATGATCTTAATGCGGTAATAATCCTCCTTGGGCATCCGCGGGATATCCCATGCTCCATCCTTGTTCATGAATACAGATTGAATGGGGACAGCGGAGAAGTCATAGTATCTTCCCTCCGGGTCCGGATCCGAGAACGGGTCAATCAGGAGAGAGGCGTAACGGACATATACGAGGTATTCCTGATGGATCGGCTCCAGCGACTCGAAGCTTTCAATCATGTGCTGCGGCAGACTCTCCGCTCTGACCGGATAATTGTCGACCGTCATGAACTTCAGCAGATTGACGCTTGGCAGGTCGAGGGCATCAAGCAGCGCTGACAACTCTCTCCAGCACTCCACCATTTCGTGAATTAACTGGGGAGTAATTGGCCCCTCCGGGAATAACTTGTATACATACTTCCGGCTGTGATCTTGGCCAAATATGGCCTTAAGTGAGAATGAATTCATGAAGAGCGGCGGATGAACGAATAAGGAGATGTTCCTGCTCTCCGCCTCCAGCGGAGACTTCATGACAACCAGAGCAATTCCCAGACGTTCGTAGAGCTGCTTCAGCAGGTGGAGATGATGGGACGCGGGCTGTGATGAACCAATGAAAACTTTTTTCTTAACCCCGGTAGTTATCGCACGGTTGGAAGGTACACCGTCAATCCAGCGTGTATCACCCAGATAAGTGGAACAGCTTATAATTTCGGCCTTGGAGCCCGTCTCCTGTATGTAATGGTGAACCAGACGGTTGGAACCCAGCGTCGGAGACACCAGAATGACGCATTTCACATGCGTGAGCAGTTGTGTATCCAGGCTGCGCAGTACCTCCAGATAGGCATCGGCGGTGACGGATACAATGAGGGTATCCCATGTCCCCTTTACCGCCCTATAGTCCTGAAAAACCTGATCTGCACGGCATTCACCTGCCATCCTGCGGTGTGAATCATTCTGTGCGGTAGTGAACAACCGATTACCGTCTGCGTGAAGCGCGGCCATCAATGACTCAGACCTGCGGGAGATTCTCCCGGCGATGCCTAGATAGGAGTCGAAATGCTTCTTGAACAAGACCGCCAGCTGAAGGGTCACCGGTCCGGTCCCGAGTAATAATACACGTCTGAATTCGTCCACATGAAGCCTCCTCTCTTACAATGTTGGCTGAGCCTTGCAATATAGCGCGACATCAAAGACCTGATCAGGACACAGAATTTGTTCAGATAGCTTCCACTTGGTCTCATCCACAGCTTCCATCGGGTAATTAAACAGTGACTTTAGGTGGTTACCATACCTAATAGCTACTACCACTTGCCCGCTGGTTAATGCATACAACCGGTCCAGCAGATCGTACTTCTCCGCCACAGTGGAGCTGAATATGATGTGTGTCGCTTGCTTCAACTCAGCCTTGAACTGAATAACTTCCCCTGTTAAAAGACGTAATGGCGAATGATTCCCTATCTTCTTCAGCACTTCATTGCTCAATTGCACAGCTTCCTTGTCAATGTCTATTCCCAGAACTTCGGCATTCGTACGCCTGCCTATCAGCATGGGCGTCATCGGGAAAGCTCCCGAGCCAACCATCACTACCCTGGATGTGGATTCCACCTGAAAGCTGCCGAATTCACGCTCAATGCTGGATTCAATATTAGTGAAATATCCGTTTCGCTCTTCCACGCCGTTCAAGACGAGTAGGGCACGACACTTCTCCATGATGGCAACACACCGTGCCGATACTTCTCTTAATTCTGCTGTTAGCTGCGTCACCTCCTTGGAATCTTGTTGTTCTATCTCTGCCCAGATTTCCTGATGGCGGGGATTCATAATGAATCCGGTGTAGTCGTCTATGATCTTCGTGAGCTCCAGACTTTCAGCGGAAGTACCATCATACGCATCAGCGATTCTCCGGAACCTGGCTGCAAATCCATAGAGTGTAGTTAGAAGCATGTTCAAACCTCCCCTTCTCTTCTACAATGATTACAGGTCGATATAGGCTGTTCCTTCCGCCACGATGTTGACATGGCCTGAAATACTTAAGCCGACAAGTTGTTCTTGCTCCAGCTGTGCCGATACACTGATGATACCTCCGGGCTGCTGAATGGCCCCTTCGAAGGAGGACTTGTTCTTCCAAGCCATATAGGCACCAAGAGAAGAGGTCCCTGAACCGCAGCCTCTCTCCCAGATCATACTATCCAGCGCTGGGATATAAATCAGCGGCAGAAGCTCGCTTGAGCTTGGCTTAAACAGCAGGATGCCAATCAGCTGATTGGACGATGTAATTTCAAGCAGCTTGGCTAAGCTATGAGCCATTCTTTTGAACGGGTTCGTAAACTGACGGACCTCGACTACCACATGAAGGAAATCGGAGTACTGGATCAGACCCACCAAATATTCATTGCCGCTATACTTGAATACCTTGGTTTCCAGCTTCAGCGGGATGGGCATCCTGGCCTGACACAGGTAACTCTCTGCTGTTCTCGTCACCACGCAATCAACCAGTTGATCTGTGCCTGAAGCCTCCAGTGTGATAGATTGGCAGCCGGAGGGGTGAAGGTCCTGCTGGTTCGCCATCAGTACAGCCAAGGCCATACAGGCATTTCCGCAAAACTCGCCGCCGGCCATTTGGAGCGAAGCATCTGCATCCGGACGGGATTTCTTCTGAATGAACCCCACCTGCTCGGCATTTACGTTGTCGTAAGACATCATTCTTACCGCGATCGGAGCGTATTCATCTTCCTCATGGCTGCTCTTAACCAAGATCGTCATGTTTTGAGTAGGGCTTACTTTAACAAAGGAGATTTCTCTGCGCATCGCTCACACCCTTGCAGTTTTGAATTTTATTTGTAATGATTACGATTATCAATGTAAATTATAACCAACCTGCCTAGTCTGGTCAACACATTTTTGTTCAGTCTCTGAGAATTATTAGAAGCAGCAAAAAGAGCCTGCCCATCGGCAGACTCCCTTGTCAGAACGCCCCTGCATCAATCCCACTCAAAAGCTCCCGTATACAACTGATAATATATCCCCTTCTCTGAAATCAACTCCCCGTGATCCCCCCGCTCCTTAATCCGCCCCATGTCCATCACCATGATGGCATCGGAATTCCTTACGGTGGACAGGCGGTGGGCGATGACGAACACGGTTCTGTGATCCATTAGATTATCCATCCCCTTCTGTACCAGCGCTTCCGTCCGGGTATCAATGGATGAGGTCGCTTCATCGAGAATCATCACCGGAGGATTGGCAATGGCTGACCTGGCAATCGCCAACAGCTGGCTTTGGCCCTGTGACAGCCCATTCCCGTTCCCGTCCAGCTGAGTCTGGTATCCGTCCGGCAAGCGTTCGATGAAGCTCGCGGCATAAGACAGCTTGGCGGCCTGCATAACCTCCTCGTCAGTGGCCTCCAGCCGTCCATAGCGGATATTATCGGCCACCGTGCCGGAGAACAGATGCGTGTCTTGCAGAACGATACCAAGGGACCGGCGCAGGTCCGCTTTGCGGATACGCTGTATATTGATGCCGTCATAGATGATCTCGCCTTGCGTGATATCGTAGAAACGGTTCAGCAGGTTGGCCACGGTCGTTTTTCCGGCACCTGTAGCGCCTACAAAAGCAAGCTTCTGCCCAGGCTTTGCATATAAAGTAATCTCCTGCAGCACCTGCTTCTTCCCGTCATACGTGAAGCAGACATCCTTGAACTCCACCTTCCCGGCAAGCGGCACTGTGGAACCATCCTCCAGCCTCCATGCCCATCCGGTGCCTTGCGGGTCTTGCTCCAGGGTCACGCGTCCCTCGTCCTCTTCCGGCTGTTCATCCATCAGGTTGAAAATCCGCTGTGCGCCCGCAAGCGCCACCACGAACATATTGATCTGGGAGGAGATTTCAGCAATCGGCATCGTGAAGTTACGGGACAGGCTCAGAAACGCCGTAATACTTCCCAGCGTCAAGCCTTCATTCCAGCCGGATATCGACATGGCCCCACCCGCTATTGCCACCAGCACATAGATTAAGGTAGCCAGATTAGCATTCACCGGCATCAGAATATTAGAATACTTGTTGGCTGTCGTGGAATTCTCGAACAACTGATGATTCAGCTGTGCGAACTGCTCGATGGATCGCTCTTCACGGCCGAATACCTGCACTACCTTTTGCCCGTGAATCATTTCTTCGATATATCCGTCCAGTGCGCCGATAGATTCCTGCTGCCGGAAAAAGTGGTGTGTTGCTTTTCCACCTACCTTCTTGGTAATCCATATCATCACCAATGCGCCTAATACCACTACAATCGTCAGCGGGACATCCAAATACAGCATCGTACCCAGCACCACTATGACCGTCACAACCGTAGACAGCAATTGCGGCAAGCCGTCTGTGAGCATCATATTCAGTGTATCTACGTCATTCGTGTAGTGACTCATGATGTCACCGTGCTCCTTGCGGTCGAAGTACTTAATCGGCAGCTTCTGCATATGAGCGAACAGATGGTCACGGATTCTTTTCATAATGAGCTGTGAGACCGTAATCATCAGCCGCTTGGAGATAAATGTGCTGATGACACCGGCGGCATAAATGACAGCCAGAATGGCCAGTGCCTGGAACAAAGCGTCAAATACCGGATGCTGATCGCCCAGCAGCGGTGTGATGAAGTCATCGATGAGCAGTCTCAGGAACGTAGCGGAAGCTACAAATACCGCAGAACTTACCAGCACCAGCAGAAGGGCCAGTGAGGTTCTGAACTTGAAGAGCTTGAAGTAGGCCAGGAGCCGCTTAATCGTTCTGCCATAATTAATGTTGTTCATGCTGTGCTTCCTCTCCCTTCGTCTGTGTGTTGTAAGCTTCCTGATAGATCGTACTCCGGCTCAAAAGCTCCTGATGCGTCCCGATATCCGCCAGCTCCCCGTCATCCAGCACAATAATCTGATCTGCATCTTCCACAGACGCGATGCGCTGGGCAATGATGATCTTGGTCGTATCCGGAATACTCTCCTTGAATACAGTTCGGATTAATGCATCTGTACGTGTATCCACTGCACTGGTCGAATCATCCAGAATCAGGATTTTGGGCTTCTTCAGTAGAGCTCTGGCAATACATAACCGCTGCTTCTGCCCGCCGGATACATTCGTCCCCCCTTGATCCAGCCGGGTATCATATCCGTCAGGGAAGGACGTGATGAACTCATGGGCTTGTGCGGCCTTGCAGGCGTCGATCAGCTCTTCGTCGGTAGCTGCTTCATTCCCCCAGCGCAGATTGTCCTTGATGGAGCCGCCGAACAGTACATTTTTCTGGAGCACCATAGCGACCTGACTCCGCAGCACATGCAGATCATAGTCCTTCACATTCGTTCCGCTAACGAGTACTTCACCTTCGGTAACATCATAGAGACGCGGAATGAGCTGCACCAATGTAGACTTGGCACTGCCCGACCCGCCGATCATGCCAATCGTCTGTCCCGGGCGAATATGCAGGTTGATCCCGGATAATGCATCCTTCTTGGCCTTACTGGAGTAACGGAAGGACACGTTGCGGAACTCCACCTCGCCTGTATGCAGTTCAGTGACCGGGGAACCCGGACTTGTGATGTCCGGCTGTTCATCCAGCAGGTCATGAATACGTCCGGCAGACGCGCGGGCAATAGCAACCATTACTACAACGATCCCCAGCGTCATCAGGCTCATCAGAATTTGCATGGAGTAAGCGAACACACTGGTCAGTTCTCCGGTTGTCATATTGCCGCCCACCACCAGCTTGGCTCCTACCCAGGAGATGATTAGCATCACCCCATACAGAATCACCTGCATAAGCGGCAGCTCATAGGCGAGGATGCGTTCGGCTTTGGCCATCTGTGCGAAGATCCTCAGCGACACTGCCTGGAACTTGGAGATCTCATGCTCCTCCCGCACATAAGACTTGACCACCCGAATGCCGCGGACATTCTCCTGAACGACCTTATTGAGCGAATCATAGCTGTCGAAGGCCCGTTCAAAGACCGGAAAGGCATACTTCAAGATGAGCATCATCCCTGCCGCAAGCACCGGAACAACGACGATGAACCAGGTAGCAATAGTTGGACTGACCCGGTAGGTCATAATCGTGGCAAATATAATCATCACCGGGCTGCGGAACGCAATCCGTATAATCATCAGAAATGCATTCTGCACATGCGTGATATCTGTAGTCAGCCGGGTGACGATGCCTGAGGTCGAAAATTTATCCATATTGGAAAAAGACAGCCGCTGCACATGACGGAACAGGTCTTCCCGCAGATTTCGCCCGAAGCCGGACATTGCGGTGGCTGAATGTTTACCGGCAAGTGCGCCGAATACCAGGGAGACCAGAGCGAACAGGATAAGAATCAGACCATACTTCACGATCTGGTTCATCTGCCCCCCGGTAATGCCCTGGTCAATTAACTCAGCCATGAGCAAGGGAATCAGCACCTCCATGGCAACCTCTCCAAGCAAGAATATAGGAGTCAACCATGTATCCTTCTTATACTCCCGCACACTTTGCAGTAACTTCCTGATCATAAGCATTCTCCTTCTTTGTAACGAACAAGTTGATTAACCGTAAGAACAGAGGTTATTATAAACTGTATAGTAACTATACAGTCAACCCGTCATTTAGAAGGAGATGAAGATGGCTAAACCTAAGAATGATTTGATGTCTATTAGCGCCTTTTCCAAGCTGTCCCGTGTTCCGCGCAAAACGCTCATTTTCTATGATCAGATCGGCTTATTTAAGCCTGCCTTCGTGGCTGACAACGGCTACCGGTACTACATCCGCACCCAGTTGGATACCATTGGTGTCATTTATCTCTTCAAGGAGCTGGGCATGTCTCTGGAGGATATCCGGGAGTATCTGGAGCACCGTTCTCCGTCAAGCACCCTGGAGCTGCTGCGGAAGCAGGAGGAGATTGTGAAGCTACAGATTGCGAAGCTCACACAGGCTAGACAGATGATCCTCCAGCGCGCGGATAATATCGATCACTCTCTGAATGTGGACACCAGCCGGATATCTGTCATCCACCAGGCCCGCAAGCCGATTCTGCGAAGCCGCCGTGTCCATGACTCGAGGCGGGAATTAAACGAGGAGCTGTGGGATGATTACCAGGAACGTCTGCATCTCGAACATGCACCTGCCGGATATCCGGGTGGAGCGATTATCTGTAAAGAGGATCTGCTAAGGAGGGACGGGGATATGATCTCCTATATGTTCTGCTTCATCACAACAGAGCATCACGAACAAGAATATATGCCGGAAGGCTACTATCTTGTGTCTTACACCCGGGCTGATTATGAGGATAGCGAGAAAATTTATCCGCAGATTTTTGATTACATGGACAAGAATCATTATGTTATTAAAGGAGATGCTTACGAGGAATTCCTGCTGGATGAGATCGTTATGAAGCATCCTGAGGACTATCTGGTGCGGGTGATGGTGCATATCGAGGAGCCAGCCAAGTCATAAACCCCTACCAAAAACGGCGACCCGCCCCGGTAGATTCCAGGGCAACGTCGCCGTTTGTTTATAATATAAGGATTAGTGATCGAATTAATTGCCAGTCATCTTCTGATACGTGCTCTCCGAAATGGTTCTTCTGGCGGTTACGTATCTATCCTTGTAGTAGCTCGAAGACAGCTTGGTGATGGACACTCCGTTATTGCTGGAGGAATGTGCAAATTTGTTGTCGCCCACATAGATGCCTGCATGCGAGATGCCGTTGCCTCCGGTGTCGAAAAAGACAAGATCTCCCGGACGTAAATCGGACTTGGCTACATATTCGCCTGCACTTGCCTGCGACTTGGATGTTCTCGGAAGATCTAAGTTGAACTTGCCAAATATGTATATTATAAATCCGGAACAGTCAAACCCTTCAGATGCCTTGGTGCCCCCCCATTTATATGGAGTTCCCATAACATCATTAACCTCTTGGTCAAGCCTGGTGCTGTCATCCGCAGATGCTTTTTCAGATCCAAACGATAGCAATAGTACAATACTCAGTAGCCACACGATTCCTTTTTTCAAAAAGAACTCAGTCTCCTTTCTTGCCGGCTAATGCTGCCTGACAGTTATTAATTTTTTGTAACTATTATGAATGATAGTGTAATATTCTCCGTTCGTCAACCCCTTCGGTGTTTTTTGAAAGAGTTTACATTCCCAGGCGCAGGTTAATCTCGCGTATCCGCGCAAGTGGAACCTTCGGCTCGCGCTCCGCAGTCATTAACCCGTTGACCTCATCCTGAACGTCCGTAACCTGCGTATAACAGTACCCGGAGATGAATGGAATGGCCTGAATCGCACGGGTTAAGCTGCCGAACCGCTCCAGAAAAGCTTCCTCGCCATCCACCTGATGGCCATACCCCCAGCCGTCCTCACTCTGGAAGGCAATCCCCCCATACTCGCTGATGATGACCGGCTGCCCCTTATAGCTATACCCTTCTGCAAAAGCAAACTTCCATTCGTTATACGTGCCGCTGCTGCCGGTAATAGAGTCTTTATCCTTGTAAGTTGCATATAGCGCTTCACCCCGCTCCACATAATCATGCAGCGTCAGAATGTCAGACACGGTATGCTCCCAGCCGTCATTCGTAATCACCGGGCGATAAGGATCAATAGATTTGGTCAAATGATAGATCCCTTCCGTGAATGTCTGCTGCCGGACGTCATGAAGGATATTCTGCACTCCCCACGATTCGTTAAAAGGCACCCAGGTGATAATGCACGGATGGTTATACTGCTGCTGCACGACCTCCAGCCATTCGTTGGTGAAACGCTCCAGCGCCTCGTCGTTATATTCGTAAGCAGCCGCCATCTCTGACCAGACCAGTAGGCCTTTGACATCGCACCAGTACAGGAACCGGGCGTCCTCCACCTTCATATGTTTACGCAAACCGTTGTAGCCCATCTCCAGAATTGCCTCAATATCTTGAATCAGCGCTTCTTCAGACGGCGGAGTCAGATGGCTGTCGGTCCAGTAGCCCTGATCCAGGATCAGTCTTTGATACAGAGGGATGTTGTTCAGCAGGATCTGGCTGCCCTTGATTGAGATGCTGCGCATGCCGGCATACGAGCCAACCCGGTCAAGCTCCTGCTCACCCGCATACAGCACGAATTCGATGTCAAAAAGGTTCGGGTTCCCCGGTGACCACAGGTTCTGCAGCCAAGGCCCGTTAATGCCTTCCATCATGCTGACTTCCACCGTCATCCATGCTCTGTCCACCGACAGGCTAAGCTTATTTACCCGCTCCCCTTGATACGTAATTTCGGTCTCCAGCCTGAGATTCCGGGCTTCTGTCAGGCCGTGTACACGGTAATCCAGCCGGAGCATTTGGCGGTTAATGTCGGGTGTCATTTTCACGGAATCCAGCCGGGTAGCGTGGACATGCTCCAGCCAGACGCTTTTCCAGATACCGGTGGTCTGAACATAGAACGAATCATGGTTTCGGCCCGCCCAGCGCTGCTTCCCCCGGGGCTGTAGACAGCTGTCGCTGTCGGTCACCATCAGCACAATCTCGTTCATGCCATCCTGACTGAGCAGATCGGTAATATCGAAGGAGAACCGCGCATACGCCCCCTCATGCTCTCCTGCGTACCCGCCGTTCACCCAGCAGACCGCTTTATAATCCACGCCTTCAAAATGCAGCACCGTCTGCTTCCCTTCTAGCGCATGGGACAGAACCAGATGCTTGCGGTACCAGATCCGGGGGTGAAAGGTCTCCTCACCGATGCCGCTGGCCGCTGTCTCGCAGGTGAATGGAACGTTAATGGTATGTGTGGCCGGAAAATGGTCCATCCAGCGCGCCGCAACGCCTGCATTGTCATCATCGAAGCTAAAGTCCCATTCTCCGTTCAAATCCAGCCACTGGCTGCGGACAAATTGGGGTCTCGGGTAGCCCAGGGTATAGAATTTCGTCGCTGCTTTCGTCGTTGTTCCAGTCATCTTAGAATTAACCCTCTCTCTCGTTACTGAAGTATTCTCCATATTCACTACCACAGAGTACTCCCTTGTCCCGGGAAAGAAAATGATTTATCCTATCTATTGACTGATCTATCCTTCAAAAAGGCGGAAATGTATATGTTCATCCTAAAACGGTGCGGTTCGAATGTAATTCATCCGGAGGGCATGACAATTGACCGCCCGGAAGGCTCCGGCGATTATGTCTTCGTATTCTTTCGGAGCAAGATGGAGCTGAGGCTTCAGACGCGGAGCGTGTATGCTGAACCGAATACTTACATCATCTATAACAGAGATAGCCATTACTTCTACAGAGACGCTGAGCTGCCGCTGGTGCATGACTGGTTCCATTTTGAGCTGGAGGGGGCGGATGCTTGGTTTGACCGCTTGAAGCTGCCGCTGGACACCTTAATGAAGGCCCATGACCCGCTCTATATCACCAGAAAAGTGAATGAGCTGCACTGGGAGAATCTGCAGAACGGCAGCTTCCGCCTGGAGATCATCGACTCCATTGTTCGTTGCCTGTTCATGAAGCTTAGCGATATGCGCCATCACGTGGAGGCCAGCCAGCCGGTCAGCAAATACTATGATGAGTTCCTGAACCTGAGAAATGAAGTGCTCAGCTCCCCCTCCACCTGGTATTCTGTCGAACAGCTGGCGGAGCGGATGAACATGAGCCCGTCCTATTTTCAGCAGATCTATAAGCAAATCTTCGGCATTCCGGCCGTCAGCGACATCATCCTTAATCGTGTGGGCCATGCCTCCTATTTACTGAAGAACACCACGTATACCGTCAGCCAGATCTCTGCGGGTTGCGGTTATGAGAATGATGTCCATTTCATGCGGCAGTTCAAGAAGTTCACCGGCCAAACGCCGAGTGAATATCGGGGGAAGGGCTGATGGCGAAGGAAGAGTGGCTCGGAGTTATCGGAGTTAGAGGCTTAATTAATTTGTTCCCGCTTCAGGTAATCGGGCTGATCCAGGAATGTGCTGAGCATCTGATGTTCTTCAAGAACCTCCTTAATGTATGCGGGTACAACAATTGCACGGGGTTCCACGCTCTGTGTGAGTGTGACATGCAGCATGTCGCCCAGCTCTTTACGGACCGCCCTCCGGATGAACTCATTGTACACAAAATAATGCCCGTTCCTGGACGGCAACAGCGTATGCTCGAACTCATGCCCGCCTACGTCGATATGTACAGGTATTCTGCTATTAGTATGGAATGCCTCTTGGACGGAATACGGAAAATACACGACCTTCCATTTCATTTTACCTTCCAGCAGCTTAATCTCACCTTCGAATTCATAGACCATTAGGCGAAGCCTCCTCCGTATTCACAATTCCGTAATACACCAAATCCTCATAGGCATGAATCTTATGTACTTGATCTTTCAGTGTACCTTCATAGGTCATTCCGCATTTCTGCATAATTCTTCCTGAAGCCGGATTGGAAGCGAAATGCCGTGCATAGACCTTGTGATACTTCTTCTCTGCAAAAGCAAATTCAATAACCGCCCTGGCAGCCTCTGTTCCGTAACCGTGCCCCCAATGGGCTTCGCCAATCCAATACCCGATTTCACCGTTATGATGGGGCGGTTGATTAGATAACCCAATCGCTCCATATAGCTGGCCGTCTGCCTTGTCAGTGATTGCGAAGTCATACATCTTGTCCAGGTCAAAGTTCTGTTCATGATTCGCGATCCAGTCCACCGCACACTCTATTGGATAAGGATACGGAAGGGTCAAAGTACTCTTGTATATATTGTAATTGTTACAATGATAGCTGACATCTGTTGCATCCGTTGGTTTGAATAGGCGCAGCAGTAACCGTTCAGTTTCAATCGCCCGTTCGGCCCGGTGATATATCATTTAACTTCTCTCCCTATCAATTCATTTGGAGTTGTTATGTAAGATGCAATTAAGAAGTTAACAAAAAAGCAAAAGAAGTGGAGGGGAAATTTGGAACTGTAGGAGCGATAGCGTACGCCTGAAAGCTTTCCGCAGGAAAGCTCGCATCGTAAGCATAGGCTGTATTTGGATTTCTACCGCGAGAAGCGGTTGTAACCAAGGAAATCCAAATACAACAGCGGCCGGAGGGCCAAACATTCTCTGGAGTCACGGCAGTCCCATAGCAGAAAAAACATAAGTTCAATCTATTCGGTTAAGAAATCCACATGATCACAACAATAATCAAAGCAATTACACCCACCGCAATAACCATATCAGAGATCTGCCGCCATAATCCCAAAGGCCCTTCACGATGAAGCTTCTGTTCATTGACGTCATGGTTGGCTTTGTGCCCGCCGGGGTCATTCGAATAGATAGGGGGTCCACCGCCATTAGAGAATTCAGTCATAAGAATCGCCTCCCTTTCC
Source organism: Paenibacillus sp. FSL H7-0350 (assembly GCF_038593195.1). Classification (NCBI taxonomy): domain Bacteria; kingdom Bacillati; phylum Bacillota; class Bacilli; order Caryophanales; family Paenibacillaceae; genus Paenibacillus; species Paenibacillus sp. FSL H7-0350. The sequence continues at coordinate 1,013,505 of NZ_CP151972.1, forward strand.
CCCAATTATACACCATTTAATCTCATTTATGGTAACCCGAAAGACTTTGGCAGAGCTTACATTTGAATTTTGGTTGGAAATATCCTATTTTAAAAAGATAGAGTTTCAGCAGTTAACGGAAGAGGCGAACACAGTATGGGCGATATACATGAGAGGATGTCAGCGGGAACCCGGGCTTTAATCGAGGATACTTTCCTCCAGCTCATGGAGCAGGAAGGATTTCACAAGGTGAGCGTACGCCAGCTGGCGCTTAGAACACATATTAACAGGGGAACGTTCTATCTGCATTTTACGGATAAATACGATCTGCTGGAGCAGCTTCAGCGGGAAATACTGACAGGTCTGGAGCAGGTGATGGTTGTCAAAATCGTACGTGAAGAGATGTCCGAGCATTATCTGAAGGGCTTGCCCTATCCGCCCCTGGTGCATATCCTTGAGTATCTGCAGCAGCATGGCGGGCGAATCCGCTTATTTCTAGGGGCTAAAGGGGGGGCGGCATTTCCGGGACAATTCAAGGACGTTATTAAGCGCAGCTTCTACCGGAAGCTGGAGATGAATGGCGTATTTGCCGACCACCCGGGGGTTCCTCCAGAGTATCTCGCTGCGCATTCCGCGTCTATTTTTCTGGGAATTACGGAAGAATGGCTGCACAGCGGGATGCCTTATACTCCGAAGGAGCTGGCGGTGATCTATAATGAGGTCTTATTTATGCAGTCGACTCTGATCGCTAAGGCTTAAATTGTAATCAATACCTTACCACGGAGCTTACTTGCCTCGCTCATAGCATGGGAGGCAGCCAGCTCGGCCAGCGGCAGACGCTCAGTAATCCACAGCTTCAGCTTGCCTGCATCCACCAGCTCTGCAACCCGTGTCAGCAGCGTACGATCCTCTCGTGCAAACAGCTGATGTGCCTTAACGCCAAGCTGCGCTGCCAGCTCTTCGTCCGCAGGATTCACCGCCGAGATCAGCGCTCCTCCCTCTTTTAGCAGCGGCAGCCATGTGTTGAGCACCTCGGTATTCTCAGGGGACAGATTGAGGATCAGATCCACCTTGTCCTTCAGCTTGTCCGTGACGCTATCCTTGGTGTAATCAATAATCTCGTCAATCCCCAGCTCCCGAAGCTTTGGCATACTGGCCGCAGAGGATGTCCCTATGACATACGCTCCATGCTGCTTGGCGAATTGCACTGCATAGCTGCCTACCCCGCCAGCGGCTCCGGCAATCAGCACCCGCCCACCCTGCGGCAGGTTGCCATGATCGAATAACCCCTGCCATGCGGTCAAGACGCCAATCGGCAGCGCGGCAGCATCGGATAACTCCAGGGAGACTGGCGCCAGCGCAACATACTGCGCTTTGGTGACCACATACTCTGCGGCAGCGCCGTCACGGGACATATCGAGCGCAGCATAGACTCTGTCCCCCGGCTGAAAGTCCGTAACCTCTGCTCCTGCTGCCTCCACCGTACCCGACACCTCAATGTTAGGAATGTACGGGAATTCATGCGGGAAAACGGCTTGCAGGTAGCCCTTGCGGATTTTGACATCTGCTGCATTGAACGCTGTCCCTGCCACCTTAATCAGAATCTCGTCCGCTGCTGGAGAGGGGACCTGTGCATCTTCATACCTTAGCTCTTCTAGCCCTCCAAATTGATGTATCCGAATCGCCTTCATATGTCTAGCTTCGTTCATTTCCGATCACTCCTATAGATGAATTGGGAATCCGCGTACCGTTGAAGCAATAAGTGTACTGTTCCTGTAACTCATTGTAGGCTCCCGCCCAGGGGGATACAATCAACAATCAGGCCTGAAGTGTTCATTCTTCGCTCTGGCGGGTAGTAGATAATTAGGGAAGGAGCAATGCCTATGGAACATATGGATACGATCGATCTCATCGCCATTCTGGCTCTGGTGCTGGCGCTACTGCTTATGCTCAGTGTGTTCAGTCTGAAGAGACGTGTGAACGAGCTTGAGTCCCGGTTAGCGCAAAGAGATGCTTACGGCGGAATGTACTCTCCCCCAGCGAGCAGTAGAGCTACTGACATCCCGGCTCCCCTGTTCGTGCAGAACCCGGAGCTGGCACCGGACCTGGAGCGGAGAATCCGCCTGCTGATGGCCGAAGGCAAGAAGATCCAGGCGGTCAAGGTCATGCGCGAAGCGCGGAATCTGGGCCTGAAGGAAGCCAAGGACTTCGTAGATAACCTGGAACAAGGCGGAAACTTCCGCTAGGTGTATTATGTATGAATAATCAAGAATGACCTCAGACTGCCACTGGAGTGTGGAAGCTGAGGTCATTCTTGTGATGAAGCTTATACCGGCAATGTAGCTAGATATCTTTGTGCATATAAATCCGCAAAGAGACTAAATAAGAAGCATAGATAATCACGAGATAGGCCAGGACGCTGATGGCAACAAGCAAGACATCATCCAATCTGCCAGTGCTAATCCATTCGGCAAGTGCCGGAAACCGTTTAGACAAGCTGGTAATTGCCGTGAAATTCAGCATGATCACCATTATAAAGATGAAGTTGACGATCTGCATCCCTTTTTGTCCCAGCCAGTAATACAGCGGCAGATAAAATGAGGCCAATAAAGGGAACGCGGCAGTAGCTATTCCCAGCTCTCTCCAGCGCAGCGGTTCATCCAGCTTGCCCATCGTAAAAGCAACCAGATACAGCAGAATCGTACAGGTCAGGCTGAACAAGGAGAATGGAATCAGCGTCATATATTTAGCCTGAATCAGCCGCTGTCTCGGGACCGGGAGCGTAACCAGAAACTTCTGATTGTTATGCTGCATATCGATGGTACAGGAGTTAATGAGCAGCAGCATAGCCGGAAACAGCGAGAACACCGTATAGGATTCAGCGTTCATATAACCCATTATCAGATAATAGGGAATCAGCAGGAGGATAAACTTCCGGGTAAGCATGAAGTCTTTACGGATCAGAGCTATGGAGTTATACATGTGCTTCACTTCCTTTTACCGTATAGTACATAATCTCTTCCAGTGTAGGTGTCTCGCAGATTGCGGTGTCCCTGAAATAACGTTCCCCTTCCGCACGGTTGCTGATCAGCCCTTCGAAGCCCAGCCCGTTCTCCCGCAGCCCCACGAACCACCGCCGGACATCCCGGTCCAGCAGTTCCTTCCCGCCTTTGACCAGCAGATAGCGTTCGCCCAGACTCTCCTTCATCTCATTGAAAATAATCCGTCCTTCGTTAATGAATGCAATATAGTCGGCAATCCGGTCCAGATCGGTAGTGTTGTGGGTCGAGAACAGAATCGACTTGTGCTCATCCTGGATATGCTCACTGAGCAGCTCCAGCATCTCCCGGCGAAAAATCGGATCAAGTCCCGAGGTCGGCTCATCCATAATCAGCAGATCGGCACCATGGGACAGGGCGATAGCGAGGGAGAATTTGATCTTCATCCCCTTGGACAGATCCTTGATCTTCTTACCCGGCGGAAGCTTGAACAGCTCCTGAAACTTCACATATGTATCATTATTCCACCCGGGATAGAACGGGGCGATGATACTCTTCATCTGCTTAACGGTCAAGTGCTCATAATAGATATTCTCATCCGAGACGTAACCGATACGCGCCTTAATAGCCGCCAGGTCCTGCTGGTTGTTCTGGCCGAACATCAGAATGTTGCCTTGGTCCGGGTAAATTAACCCCATCATCAACTTGATCATTGAGGTCTTACCTGCACCATTCGGGCCGATCAGCCCGGTAATGTAGCCCTCCTTGATAGGTAGCGAAATATCCCGCAGCTCAAAACGGTCGTAGCGCTTGGTCACATGGTCCAGCTCAATTACATTACTCATTCCTGTTCCTCCTCATAGAGCAGCTTAAGCATCTCCGCGAGTTCAGCGTATTCCATGCCTAGCTGTCTGCTCTCGTCAATAATTTCCTTCAGCTTGCCCTCCACCATCCGCAGCCGCTGTTCCCGGATATATTCCTGATCGGCCCCGGAGACAAAAGATCCCTTGCCGACAATCGAGTTGATCAGCCCCTCCCGCTCCAGCTCCTCATAAGCCCGCTTCGTGGTAATGACGCTAATCTGCAGCTCTTTCGCCAGTAAGCGGATCGATGGCAGCGGCGTACCCGAGACCAGCTCGCCTTGGAGAATCATCTGGCGGACCTGTCCCACAATCTGGGCGTAGATCGGTTCGCCAGATGTACTTGATATCACGATATTCATGCAGCAGCATCAGCTTCCTTTGTGTATTATGTATTTAGTGTATATATTTAATATATACACTATGCGCAGTTGTGTCAATCCTTTAGTGTCATCCCCTTAATTAGCCAATCATCCCCTGAGACCGCAGGAAGTGACAGACGATCTCGCTCTGCAGCCTTACTCTTAAGGCATAATCCAGGCTCCAGCAGGTCTCTACGGTCACCGCCCGGGCGCCGAGCAGACGCTGGAAGGCCATCCGGGAAGTCCCTGCACGCTCCCTATGCCGTATGTTGAAGCGGTAAGCTCTATTCGTGATCGTCTGATTCATCCGCATCACAATTTGCTTCGCCAATCCATGCGCCCGGCTGACCGGGCTGATGATCAGAGTCTGGCCGACCCGCTTCGGATTCAGCTCAGACAGCCCGTTTGCCTCATGCAGATCCAGTACCCACGAGGGACGGTAGCGCAAGGCAAGCTGCCATACGGCTGCCGACAACGGATGACGGGCCGGGGCACCTTGTCCTCGCGGGAAGGTACGGTTCAAGTCAGGATTCCCGCGAATCCCCTTGCGCCGTGCGATTTGGTTCACCAGCGGGACGATAAGCAGCTTCCCTGAGCGCAGCATCAGATTACCCCGGCTGAGCCGGCTGGCAATGCCCTGCGCTGCGCGGCTGCTCGCCGGCTCATTGCCGTGAACACCGGAGATTATCATGAATACAGGTCCGGGTACACCGCTGCTAATGACATAATAAGGTGTGGCATAGGGCGTTCCTGCCGCCAGCGTATGCTTCTCTACAGACACTGTGGTTCACCTCGCTCTGGATGATGTGGATCATGTGGATGATGGTATACAAGATTCTGGACATTACCAACGGTTACTCTGTAATGTAATGTATGCGGATTACCTGCGGAGGATTGGACGAATAGGACAGCAAAATAACCCCACAAAGTGGAGCTTTAGCGTAGGTGATAGCTCAGGTACCTTGCGGGGCCCCCCCAAAAAAAGCCGGACAAGTCCAATATGGACTCATCCGGCTTCTTCTCTGGATGCACCATAGTACTAGCGGGTGTCAAGTAGAAACGGCTTCGTAGTCCTTTTAAAGGATGGTACCGTTTCAGCGAGAAATAGAAGGGTAAGTTATCGTGTGAAACATATAAATTCTTATATTTTAATAAAATGCGACCTGGTTCTTCCCGGCAGACTTCGCCTCATAGAGAGCCTTTTCCGCCTTGGCAATGAAGTCAGACGGACGGTCAGAGGGAACCGGTACCTTCAACAGGCCGCCTATGCTTACAGTGACCACACCTTCCTCTTCAAACCGATCACGGGGAATCTGCAGATCAGAGATGCCTTGACGGACGGATTCGGCTAATTGCTCTGCCTGGGAGGTCGACGCCCCCACCATCGTAAGGATGAAGTTCGCCCCGCTGAAGCGGGCCACGAAGGTGCCGTGCGTTATGCTGATAATATTCAGCACATCCGCTACCGATTGAATACAGAGATCGCCGCCTTTCAGCCCGTGTACAGCATTGTAAGCATGAAAATCATCGATATCAATCGACAGCAGCAGCAAAGGTTCCCGGGTATTCAGTGTATCCTCCAAGCGCTGATCCAGCTCATGCTCAAGCGCCTGCCGGTTCGGCAGATCGGTCAGGGAATCCGTGGTCAGATAGCTTTGCATCTGGTTGGCCGCATCGACATAGGCTTCGCCCTTCGCCTCTGTACCTGTTCCGGTGTTAAGCACTGCCATAATGGACGGTCTGCCGCCATGAATAACCGAAGCCAGACTCAAGCTTACCTCCAGCGGTTGCCCGTCTCCGCTCAGGAATTGGCCCTGATCAGATACGAACTGGGTTACATTCTGGCTCAGGTCTGAGAAGTGCTGCTTCAGGGCTGGCCGGTAGGACTCCTGCACATAGTTCAGGAACGGCTGCCCGATCAGCGATTTGCCCTTCTCTTCACCCATCAGCTCCACTGCACGGTTATTGCAGTAAGCAATCACATCATCGGTAATCATGAAGAAGGCTACCGGAGACAGATCCATCAACTGCAGATACCGCTGTTCATTATGACGCAGACTGCGGGCGTTCTGCAGGGCCTGCTCTTCCGCCTGACGCAGCTGGTTCTCGGTCTGTCCGCGCAGAATAGATTTGAGCTGCGGCAGAATGTTAAGATGCTGCTCTCTCCACGGAAGTGAGGTGGACTGAACCACCTGCCGCCATTTCTCAAAGGATTTGCGGGGAGACAGGCGTTGTCCGTCATTCTCCTGAATGACAGCCTTAGCCGGATCTCCGGCCCAGTCCACAATCTCCACCACCTCAGGCCTGAACCAAATCATGTAATTCTGATGTCCTGGAGTGAGGGCGAGATAGATGGAACCAGAGGCCTTGTTCTTGTAAGCTTTGGCTGATTCATATTCCAGACTGAGCCTGGAGGTGCAGTAGGTGTAATCCTTCGACTTCCCTGCCAGCCAACCGGCAAGCTCCCGCACCTGCTCCTGGGAAGGCGTGGCTCCGAACAGCATCAGCTTGTCCTGATAACATACGGCTGCACCGGAAGCCTCCATCATACCCAGCAGTGTCTGTTCTTCATCGCCGAGCTGTTCAATCATCCGGGAAGAGCTGACGTTACTTGTGAAAATATCGACAATTCTCATCGCCTTGGTCCGCAGTTCGAGCTCCGTCTGATAGTTGTCGAGTTGTTGACGCTGGTACAGTTCACTAGAGAAGAAGGCCCCGAGGAAATTACACAGATTACGGATACGGTGCGGGACATACTTGGGGGAATAGTGATGACAGGTGATGAGTCCCCAGAGCTTGTTATTATTGATCAGCGAGATGGTGGTTGTTGCGCCTACCCCCATATTCTGCAAATACTCGATATGGAGCGGAGACACACTACGGAGGATGGACAAGCTGAGGTTCAAGGGCTTACCGGTAAGCGGCTGCAGCACCGGGGTGATTGGAACCGGAACATAGTTCACATCCACGATCGTCCGCAGCCAGTTGCGCAGATACAGCTCACGCGCCTGCTTCGGAATGTCAGAGGCGGGATAATGATGGCCCAGGAACGGCTCCAGCCCCGCTTCCCGGGCTTCGGCAATCACCTTGCCGTTCCACTGCTCATCGAACTCGTAGATCATGACCCGGTCATAGCCAAGCATCTCCTTCACCTGCTCTGCGGCGGCCTGGCTGGCTTCCAGCCGGTTCGCCGCATGCTTCAGCCGTCCGAAGAAGGTGCGAATCCAGTCGAAGTCGTTGGTGCTGTCGCTCTGATCGATAGAGGCAGGCTCCAGTTCAACGATCATCAACCCTTCACTTTCGTGAAGGATGCAGAAGAAGTCCTGCGGCTCACCCGCGACTTCAATCTGTATTACAATATATTGCAAATCAGCAGTTTCTTTCGCATTCACGCTGCGTGTAAGCAGCATCTCCAGCTGATCCGGGCCTACCAGGTCAGCCATAGGCGTGCCTAACAGGGCTTCGGAATCTTTTCCTAGTAACGTATCCGTATTCAGACTGGCCTGGACAATTTTATGGGCTGTGTCCTGAGTTACGGCCAGCAATACGCCATGCGGCTGAATAAGCCCGGGAATATGGATCGGCTCCTTCTCGCAGTTATTAAGATCTACGGGTTCCTTAGGGTCCAATCCTGCTTCGTTCAGCAGGGTGCGGTTCAGCGGCTGATTCTCATGCTCTGTTTTAAAATCCGACATATGTGTAAAGCCTCCATTGAAGTAAATGATTTCTAAGCTGTTATGGCGTAGGTTCATTCTATCTTACTTTGGGCAGCAATAACAAACATAAGTTTGGTCTCCACAGCCTGTTTTGGCTTCCATTACAGTCTTGGAATAATTATGTATAATATGGATAGATCAAGCATAACCTTTGACGGCTAATCCATTCCTATACTTCGAGGTGACCATAATGCGGCGAACTAAACGTTCTGGGAGGGAGATTGTTTCTTTTCTGCTAAGCGCCTTCTCGATAATGATCATCGCCTTCTTCATCATCCGTTATGTGCTTCAGACGGTTTCATTCGCACCTTAATATCTGCGCAACGCAAAAAGGAGCATTTGGGGGAAATGCTCCTCTTCGGCTTGCATATACCATGTATTAGGTTACACTTCCAGATGAACTTTAATCCGAAAGTCTTACCAATAATTTACCTTAAAAACCTCAATAATACAAGTATTTCCTTCTAAACCAGTGAAAATGCGTCTAATTCATAACTGCGTTTCGCCGCTTGGCTGCGCATCCGGGGATTTGAGGCGCAGCGGGCTTTGCCGCCTGATCTATACGCCCCTTATAATGAACCTACTCTGCGCAGAGAATAACGAAAAAGAAGGAACATTCACATGGATGCTAATCCCCTGTCACAGCGTAAGACCGCACAATTTACATATCTCGTTACCGAAGGCACTCATTATGAGGTCGGACGCGCCTTGGGCGCCCATCATAAGAATAATTCCGCCATGCTATCCTTCTTGTCCTCACCCTTCATGGGAGGCTCCCCGCTGACACCGTATGCAGCGGACAAAGCCATGGAGAGCTTCGAGCGCTACTGCCCTGGCTTGAATGAAGAAATTCAGGGCTTCGCCGATGAGACCGGTATTGAAGCTGCCCATGTCGTATTCTATTATTCCTATTTCCAGGCACCGGGCCACTGCACACAGGCAGCCTACCTAACTGGAGCAAGTGCGGATCAGAGCGGACAGATTTATCATATGCGTAATTATGATTTTGGCTGGGAGGATGAGCCGTATAATCAGCTGCTGCTCAGCCTGGCCCGGGTGAAGGGCAAGCTGGCACATACCGGCTTTGCGCTGCAACTGTTCGGACGTTATGACGGGATGAATGAGGCAGGACTTACCGTAACCACCACCTCGGGGAGAGTCCGGCCGGAGATGACCGGGGAGGGCTTTGTTTTTCCAGGCGTAGTCCGGGCCCTGCTGGATCAATGTACTACTGCGGAAGAATCGGTCCAGCTCATGCGCAGCATACCGGTGGCTGACTACAGAAACTTCCTGATCTCTGACGCCCAAGGGAACATCGCCCTCGTAGAGACAGCTGGTACCGAGAAAGCGATCCAGTATCACCCGGCTGCTGACAGCTTAAGCGCAAGCCAGCTTGTACTCTCGGCGAACCATTACACCCTGCCCTCCATGCAGCTACATAATCAGCAAGTCATGGAGAACTCATGGACAAGATATGACGCGCTGCGGGCAGCACTTATGGACGACAACACACCTATCAATCCTGTAGCAGCCATGAAAGCCGCCGCAGGACGCGAATATCCTGAGGGAATCTGCTGTCACCATTACAGCGAAGGCTTAGGCACCTTATGGTCCATGGTGTGTGACAACACAGCCCGCGAGCTGCATATCTGCTTCGGTTCCCCGCAGCTGAACGGCTGGAGAACATTCGGGTTCCATGACCCGGCGGGAATGCGTGTATTCGAGGCAGTGCTGCCGGACAAGCCGTCCGCAGAGGGATTCTGGACCCGTCCCAGGTAAGCTCCCTCTCACTCTTGCTGCTGTGACGCCTTCTGCAGGATAGACTGCACAAAAGCGGTCTTCCCGTCACAATACGCATCAATGTCATTACGGTACTCTTCAGCCAGCCGCTGCTTGACCGCCTGATATTCCTCCCGGGCAGCGGGATGGCTGCGCAGATAATCACGGAAGAGAATATGCTCCACATAACCTTTGCCGTCCTTGGGACATACATACAGATGGTATTTCATGAATCCATCCTCCTGGTTGCTCTTGAAGGCTTCCCTGCCCTCAATACCCATATTTCCCTGATGCTCATAACCGAACGCCTGCAGTCTGCGGATGATACCCGGCAGCTGGTCATAGCTCTCCATCACCAGATCGATATCAATTACAGGCTTAGCCCACAGTCCTTCAATCGAGGTGCTGCCCACATGCTCAGACCGGATAATCAGATCCCCGGTGATCTCCAGCATCCGCGTCTCAATTCTGCTATACTCCGCCTTCCAGGCCGGATCATACGGAACCACTTCAACAACCTTGGTCTTCTCAGCCATCATCCTTCTCCTCCTCGTTTTTGTCCATTCGCTATAGTTATACAATAAGTCTAATGATAGAATAATAGAATCCTTTTAATAATGACGGAAAGAGTGGAAGTATGCGAATTGGATTTTTTGACTCCGGAATTGGCGGGTTAACCGTGCTTCATCAGGCGTTTAAGCTCTTGCCGCAAGAAGACTACCTCTTCTATGCAGATACCAGCCATGTACCCTATGGGGAGAAGACGAAAGACGAAGTCAGGGAATACATCCTGCAAGCGGTGGATTTCATGGCCAAGCAGCATATAAAAGCGTTGGTGGTCGCTTGTAACACAGCCACCAGCATTGTGATCGAAGAGCTGCGGCAGCGGTATGACTTTCCGGTGCTCGGAATTGAGCCGGCAGTGAAGCCTGCGGTTGAACAATCGGAGGGTAAGCAGAAGAAGGTGCTGGTACTTGCGACCCGCTTAACGCTGCAGGAGAAGAAGTATCATGATTTGGTGCACCGTATCGATCATGGGGAAATTGTTGACAGTCTGCCGCTGCCCGGGCTGGTCGAGTTTGCGGAGCGCTTTGATTTTGACGAAGAGAGAATTATTCCCTATTTGAGAAGTGAGCTGGCACACCTGGACCTTAAGCGATACAGCACGGTGGTTCTCGGATGTACCCACTTCCCCTACTTCGAGGAAGGTCTGCGGAAGATATTCCCGGATACGGTTGACTTCATCTCAGGCAGTGTTGGAACCGCCAGACACCTGAAACAGATCCTTCAAGCGGGGGGCCGGATCAATGAGGGGATGGGCGATATCCTTTTTTACAGATCCGGTGTACAGGTAGATGATCCCGCAATGTTATCCAAGTATGAGCGCCTGTTCAAACGTCTGGATGACATTGAACAATCAATTAATCTGAGCAAAGGGAGTGATCTCACTTGAGTCACTATTCAACAATAATGGAGAGATTACGCCGGAATCCGCTGAAAAATGTAACGCTGCTCAAAATGTTGACGGCTTATCATGCTCAGATCGACAGTGTGCTGATTGAGCAACAGGAGGAGTGGGGCGTGCTGCTGCTTATGCCTGCCGCCACCTTCGGCTATGATCACCGGACCTACCCGGAGGCTGACACCGTTGTGCTGATGGACTACAGCAGTCCTGAGGTCTTCCCAGCCCTGCTCAAGCGGTTGCCGCAGGATGCCAACCTCGTCTTCAAGCTTCAGGAGGATGCGTACCGGGAGGCGCTGGAACCGTATTTCACGCTGCGGAGGGTCCGTAGTCTCTACTCTTATTCTTCAGCCGAAGGCCAGAGCTTCAGCGCAGATGAAGCCTGCACGGTCAGTGAAGCTATCGATGAACGGCTGCTGCCGCTGTGGATGGCAAATGATTATTCGCTAGAGGAGATCACGCAGTATTTTGAAGACGGGGCGTTCGCTGTGACGTTATTGGATGGGGATACGCCACTCAGTACATGTATCGTCTACCGCAATGAGGAGCGAATCTGGGAGATAGGCGGCGTACGTACCATAGAAACTGCCAGACAGCGAGGATTAGCACAGCGCGTAGTCCGCACAGCAGTCTTCCACACCCAGAAGCGGGGCTACGTTCCCAGGTATCAGGTGCTGGAGAACAATCTCGCCTCCATCCGCCTCGCCGAATCCATTGGCCTAACCCGCGCTGTCACTCTGGAGCACTGGGTTAATTATTGATGGTTGAATAGGAGCATTAGCTCACTACCCATGAAGGAGTTAGATGATGAATAATCCCCCTCCGCCCTATGGCGAACAGAATTACTACCAGCAGTACCCGAAGCCTCCGCAGGATCGGACGAACGGCAAAGCGGTTGCAGCACTGGTCCTGGGTATTCTCTCCATCGTAATACCTTACGTCGGCATCCTGTTCGGGATTACCGCAATCGTTCTGGCTTCACTTGCCTTCAAGGAGATCCGTTACAGCTATGAGCAAGGCCGGGGATTGGCGATTGCCGGACTGGTCTGCGGAATAGCCTCTACTTTTATTTACGCCATTCTCATCATTATGTTTGTTGTAGCTATTCTGTTATTCAATAGTGCACAGACTACGATGGGGTATGGGTTATAACTAAGTTTATGCTGGAGGAATATATGAGAACCTATGAATTAGACCAAAGTGATTTTGAACTAATAGAAATGGCAATGAACGTACTGGAAAAGAACTTTGATGACGGGGTCTACAACCATACAGTGGGCGGGGCAATACGCTGTAAAAATGGAAATGTGTATCTTGGAGTTAATTGTTATGAAATTCATGGTTCTTGTGCGGAGTACATAGCAATCGGTGCAGCTATCACTGCTGGCGAAAGAGAGTTTGAGACCATTGTGGCCACTCACGATAAGGCACATAACCACTTATTAGCTCCATGCGGAAACTGCCGCCAGATGCTTCTTAATTACTGTCCTGATATTAAGATAATCTTGAACGATGAAGCGGGAAATCCAGTGAAAGTGGAAGTTAAAGATTTGCTGCCCCTTTCTTATAAGCGCATTATAGTCAGTGATTAAGTCTTGATCTGCAAAGTAGCATCTAGTACAGCATCAGATTTCAAAGGGTAAATAAGCATTTTAAACCCAGTGGTTCGTGTAGCGAAACCTATCCATCCAAAAAACTAACGGACCGGAGTAACCTTATCCCCACGAAAACGCCACTTTTTGCAGCGTAACGGACTCAGTGGGCCTTATTATCTCTCTACGAGACGATTTGGAGCCGAAGTGTAAAGGATAAGGCCTGTAGTCCGTTACTCGCCCAATTGGCGACTTCTTTCCCAAATAAGAGCACCTCAGTCCGTTACGCTAAGCCAAAGACCCCTAAAGAACAATTCCTTACTAGAATAGTTTTTATTTTAAAAGGATATTTAGTATTATCTACTATTTTTATTCTGATTCTGTATTAGGAGGTAGGTAAATTATGCAAGCAAGCGAAAGGTACGTTTACCACATTGTAACCCGAAAGAAGATGGCCCTGAATCAAATCATTAATTTTGACAATCAGCAGAAAAACACCTTGTATCGCTTCTTTTTTGAGCAAGAACAGTTGAATTCCAAAGGGGAAGACGTTATTCAGATTCTGCACGGCAATTATACTGATGACGGTTTGAAATTGGATAAAGAGGATGCGGATGTTACGGTTAAGTATGCGGAGCAGACCATCAGAGCGGTTCGAGAGGTTATCGTTGAAATGGTAAGGCTACAGCAACATCCTGAGTACCCTTCACGTTTGTCTTGCTTATACGCAGCAAAGAGCTATGAAGACGCCCTGATGTGGAAAAGCATATTCGATTCGTACCACCGGAAAGTGCTGCAGATCGTTAGACTTAAAGTCACTGGAGCTATTTTTGAAGGGGACGGCAGTCTATTGCCCAAGGAAGACGGGGCCCCATTCTCCCGTAAAATCGAACAAGCCAGAGAATACTGGAAAGGTAATCTCAATAATGCGCTTCCAGAGCTGTTGATTAACGGAAGAATCGAAGTAGCAGAGATCATCACAGAGTACCCCTGCTCCTAAGAATGCTGATGCTCTCCGCTTGGCGGTATTCTGTGGGGGTGAGCTGGTATTTCTTGCGGAACATTTGGGTAAAATGGCGCATGTCCTGATATCCCACCCGCTCCGCAATTTCGGCCAGCCTCAGCCCCGGATTCAGCAGTAATAGCTTCGCCTGTTCCAGCCGCAGCGATGTGACATATTCCTTGTACCCCTGCCCCGTCTTCTGTTTGAACAGCTGGCTGAAATACGCCGGGTTCAGGAACACCACCGAAGCAATTCTCTCCAGCGACAGCTCCTCATAGAAATGCTCCTTAATGTAGTGCAGCGCCACTTCAATCGCCTTCTCCCCACTCCCTTGGAGCGGCTCAAGCGGCGGCCCCTGGAAGGCCGAAGCCTCACGCATCCGTTTCACGATCTGCGGCACCGTATGGAAGTCACAGCTCAGCCCGGAATAGATCATCTGAAAAGGGATTTTCAAATAATGCGTCAGATGCGTCTTCACCGCCTCCTGGAACTGCTCTACCCGCACAGTCTCGCCCGGTGTGATCAGGCCCAGCAGGTGCTGGCGGTCATAGCTGACCACGAAGCCCCGACCATACCGCTCGATTAGCTCGGAGAGAACATTCTCCACAATGAAATGCTCCAGACGGGCACTCTGATCCCCCGGCTCCAGTTGAATCATGACCAGATAGAAGGAATGATAATCTTCAATGAACGCGTCGATGTCCAGATTCCCGATATCAAGCCCCGAGGCCAGCCGCTGAAAAACACCCTCGCGCAGAAACCGCAGACTGGCCTTCAGCCGCTCGCCTTGCCGCGAGATTTGGTTATCCTGCTGAATTTCAGTTGTCAGGCTGTCGATCAGCTCGGTCAGCTTATGCTTGCCGATCGGCTTCAGCAGATAGTCACGCGCACCCAGCCGGACCGCTTCCTGGGCGTAGGAGAATTCGCTGTGGGCAGAGATGACAATCCATTTCACATACGGATACCGGCGCTTCGAGATCTTCATGAATTCCAGCCCGTTCATGCCCGGCATCAGAATATCGGTCAGCACAATATGAATATGCTGCTCCTCCAGAATCTTCACCGCTTCCTCCGCCCGGTCAGCCACGAACACCTGATGCTCTGCACTAATCTGCTTAATCGTGCGATTGATGCCTTCACGGATGGCCCGTTCATCATCGGCTATAAGTATATTCACTTCAGCAGCTCTCCTTCCACTGGAATAGGCAGCACGATAGCCACCTGCGTCCCCTCTCCGGGGAAGCTCTGAATCTGCAGACCGTAGCCCTCTCCAAACATGAACCGCAGGCGGCGGTGCAGGTTCTGGAGTCCGATCCCGCTTTTGCCGCCTTCTCTGCCACTAGCGCCAGAATGATCGGGACCTTCCACATGCAGCGATTCTTGTAGCCTTGCAAGCTGCTCCCCGTTCATTCCGGCCCCGTTATCCTCCACAATCAGCTCAAGATGATCGCTCTCTTGCCGGGTGTATACCTTGAGAATCCCCTGACGCAAGAGCGGCTCCAGTCCATGCTTGACCGCATTCTCAATGACCGGCTGCACCGTCATCTTCGGGACCCTGATGTTCAGCCAGCGTTCATCGATATCGGTCACGATTACGAGGCGGCCCTCCAGCCGGATCGAGATAATCTTCAAGTAATGCCTGATCTGCTCCAGTTCCTCACCTAGGCTTACATCGGCTCCGTCTTCCCACTGGCTGCTGTAACGGAACATCGAGGACAGGGAGAGTATCAGCTCCCCTAGCTGTTCATTACCCTCCTCATCCAGCATCCAGTAGATCATATCCAGCGTATTGTAGAGAAAATGCGGGTTCACCTGGGACTGCAGGGCATGCAGCTCCGCATTCTTTTCGCTGACCGAGGACAGCTTGACCCGCTCAATCAGCTCCTCGATCCGCCGGACCATCCGGTTGAAGGAAGCGACCAGAATGTTAATCTCCTGATAGGAAGAGACCTTGACCATGCCCCCGAAATTCCCCACCTCCACCTGCCGCATCTCGCGGATCAGCTTCTTCAGCGGCGAAGAGATGGTCTGCGATACGATCGACGCAATCAGCGTAGAGACCAGAATCAGCGCCGAGATCACGATCAAGAGATACTGCTTCAGCTCCACCAGTTCCACATTTAGATCCTGGTCCGGCGTAATACTCATCACCCACCAGCCCGAGAAAGACAGTTTGGACGCCACAACCAGTTGCCCGCGCTCCTGCTGAACCATCACATGCTCCGTAGTGGGGAGCTTAGGCAGATGGGCAGCGTCTGGCTGCGGATCGGTGGCCGAGGTGACAAACCGTCCATCCGGCGACATCAGGTAGACCTGGCTGTGCGCGCCCAGCTTCAGGTTCTCCAGCGCATCCAGCACCGGCTTCGGGTCCGTCTCATACAGCACGATGCCGATCGGCTTATGCTCATTCAGGTCATAGAGCTGCCGCCCGAAGGCGAAGACCGGGCTGTCCTCCACCTGGTCGATCAGGGAGTGCGGGTACACCCCGAGCCAGACCATTTTCCCCGAGGAAGCCTGCAATTGCCGGTACCAGTCCTCCTGCCTGTAATGCGGATCGACCACATTCATATAGTTGCCATAGTTATAGATCTTGCCGCGGTCTGTAATCACATGGATGCCCACCAGATCGTCCCGCGAATAAAAAATCGAGCCAATGATATTCGTCACCGTCTGCTCATTGATATAGGCGACCGCCGGCCCGTCCGTCTTCTCATTGATTAAGCGGATCATCTCAAAGTTATTGCTGAGCGATTTGGACAAAGCGTCATACCCTTTATAGAGAAGCGTGAATAAGCCTGCGCTCTGGGCGACGTTTTTTTGCGACAAATCACCGATCTTCTCATGCAATTGGTCTGTAGTCCGGTTATAGTACAGCAGGCTGACAATAAGCAGAATACTGGACATGCAAAAAAGAAACAGCAAGAACAACCGATGATGTATGGAATGAAAGCCGAGCTTCATAAGCCTCTCCCCTTTACGCACCCTGTTCTGCCGTTTCCTATTATAGAACTTTTCCATTTTTATGCAATGAGGGAATTCGGCATGCCGCCCCCTATCCCTTAACCGCTCCGGCCACCATCCCTTTGGTAATCTGATTCGACAGGAAGAAGTAGATCAGAATCACCGGCAGCGCGCCCATCACCAGGAAAGCCCCAATATTGCCGTAGTTGACCGAATACTGGCTCACGAAGGTATAGACCCCGAATGGAAGGGTTTTGAGCCTCTCTGACGAGATGAACGTGGCGGCCAGGATGTATTCGTTCCAGATGTTGATGAAGGTTAGGATACATACGGTCATGACCGGCGGAATGGACACCGGTAGGATGATGCTGCGGAAGATCCGGTACACACTCGCCCCGTCGATGAACGCCGATTCTTCGATCTCATGTGGAATAGCTCTCATGAAGCCGCTCAATATGAACACGGCGATGGGAGTTGAGAACGCGATGTACGGCAGAATCAGCGACCAGTGGGTGTTGAGGATATGCATGTTTTTGAAAATAATCATCAGCGGCAGCAGCGTGGCCTGCATCGGAATCATCATCCCCATCAGGAAAATGGTCATCACGACATTGCCGTATTTCCACCGGAACCGGGAGATCGCGTAGGCCGCCATTGAAGCCAGCAGAATGACACATATCATCGTAAGGCCGGTAACGAACACGCTGTTCGACAGGTACTTCAGATAGCTGCCCGAGGTGTAAGCCTCGTAGTAGTTATGCCACTGGAATTTTCGCGGAAAAGAAAAGAAGCTCCCGTCCTGAATCTCCTCATTCGTCTTCAGGGAATATAACAACAGCCACAGCAGCGGGTAGAGCTGGGTAATGACAGGAATGGCAAAAAGAAGATACACGATTCCTTTTTTAAACATACGCATGGTCCGCGCACTCCTTTCCTACTCGAATTTTCGCTCAAGCCGGTTAAATATCGTGTTGATGATGCCGGTAAAAATGAGGCAGACCACCACGAGGAACGTCGCAATCGCGCTGCCGTAGCCATACTTGAAGGACAAGAAGGAGCTGTTATACATATGGGTGGAGATGACATCCGTTGCATGAGCCGGACCGCCGCCAGTCATGACCATGACCAGATCGAAGGCTTGCAGGGACCCGATAAACGCCAGGATAATCGAGATTTTGAAAATCGGGATGATCAGCGGAAGCGTAATGTAACGATCCGCCTTGAAGCCGTCCGCTCCATCAATCCGGGCCGCTTCGTACAGCTCATCGGGAATGTTCTGCACCCCGGTATACTGGATCAGCAGATGGTAGCCGAAATACTGCCACAGGGAGACCAGATACAGAGAATACATGGCGATATTAGGCTCAGTCAGCCAGTTATGCGTCCAGCTCTCCAGCCCCAGGGACACCAGCACACCGTTCAGCATGCCCCCCATCGAAGTAGGATTATAGATGGTCTTCCAGAGTTGTCCAATAATAACGACTGATAAGATGACCGGCGTGAAGTAGATCGACACCAGCGTATTGGCTCTGCGCAGATAGCGGTTAAGCAGGATCGCCATCCCCAGACAGAGCGGGATTTCCAGCATGGATGCCACGGCGTACAGCAGCGTTCTCCGCACAGAGGGCCAGAACACCGGGTCATGCCAGAACATATTCTTGAAGTTGCCGAAGCCGACGAACTGAGCGGTCGTTAGACCGTCCCACTTCAATAAGCCCGTGTAGAATGAGACCAGTATGGGAACGAATACCAGGCACACATAGAGCAGCAGACATGGCACTATGAAGACGGCGATTGTGTATGCCGGCACCTTAAGAACTTTCATCTTTCCCGCCTCCTAATCAAGCAGATTCTTCTTTGTCTATTAATTCATCCAATTAATAATTAATGTTATTAACTTATTAAAGTGCATGATAAACCCGATGCGAAGTAGCCTGATCGGCTTGCTTCGCATCGAGTAGAACAGCTGTACGATTACAGGAAATGCGTTAGGTTGGACAAAACCACTAAGGACTTAAGCTTATTTATTCGCTTCAAATGCGGCCTGATGCTCTTTGGCTACCGCCTTGGAATCCATCTTCTGCACGAACAGGTTCTGAATGCTGCTGAGGTGGACTTGTGAAGTTGCTGGATTCATCGTGTTGTCGAAGGACAGATCGCCGCCTTTTACTTGGTTGAACAGACCGGCAACAGTGATAGCCAGCTCGGAGTAACCGGCAGCTTTCAGGTCACCGTCTACCTTTTGCCCGATACCTACAGCATTCTTCAGCTCGAACTGTTTTTTAGGGTATTCAGAAGCGAAGAAGTTCAGGAAATCCTTCGTTTCCTTCAGATGCTCGCTGTTTGCAGACACGGCAAATGCACTGCCAGGTGCAAGCATGAATTCGTTCGGATCGCCTTTACCGTTAACGGTAGGAAATTGGAAGGCTCCCACTTTACCGGCTACAGAAGAAGCATCATTAGCTCCCGTCTCCCAAGTACCGATAACCCACATGGCCGCCTTACCGGATCTGAAAATATTCCCGCCGGCATTCGCATCGATGGAAGTCGCCCCGTCAGGGAATGCGCCTGCCGCTACCAGTTGCTGGAACGCGTCTACCGCTTCAACAAAGGCAGGATCTTCAAATGTTTTCTTACCGTCAACTACGTCTTTCAGGAAGCCGGGGCCACCGTTAGTGCGCAGCAGAATGTTCATGAACAGGAACGAGCCGGTCCAGGAATCCTTCTCACCGATGGCCAGTGGAGTAATCCCTTTGTCTTTTAAGAGCTTAACGTCCTGGAGTAATTCTTCAAAGGTAGCCGGAGGCGCTGCAATTCCAGCTTGGGCGAACAAGTCTTTGTTATAGTAGACCACTTCGATATTGTTGCCGTCAGGAAGCGCATACACATTGTTGTCGAAGCTGTAATAATCGAGCAGGCCCGATTGGTACGTGTCTTTTAGTCCATTCTGATCGAGTACATCATTCAGCGGGGCTAATAATCCTGCATCTACAAAGGGCTTCATTTGGGCAGCAGGGTTAACCATCGTAATATCAGGTATTTCTTTGGAGGCTGCTTGTGTTTTCAGCTTCACCTTCTGTTGGTCCGTGTTCAGCGTATCCAGCTCAATCTTTACATTAGGATGCTCTTTCATATACTGGTCCGTCAGCTCGTGGATCATTTTGTAAGACGGTGTTGCAGGGTCAGGGTAGATGTTCTGGAAGGTAATCGTTACCGCTTTGTCCTTCGGTGCGTCTGTAGCTGCGGCATTGCCGCTGCCTGTGGCGGTGTTCGGTGCGGCGGTGTCCTTAGCCTTGGAATTGGCGTTGTTGTCCGAGTTCCCGCATGCGGCAAGGCTTACTGCCATTAGCGCGGCGAACGCGACGGTGGCGGTTTGCTTCATTTTTCTGTTGACCATTCATTAAAGCCCCCTCTGTCGTGATAAGCTAATTATCATCAGGCGGAGCGTTTCGGGCAAGGTGGGAACTGCAGAAATGAGGTTTGTTTTTTCTAGGGTATGCTTGGGCAGGCTTCATCCGTCAGCTCTTTCTCTAACATCTGCTCATCGTCTTTCACATAGCCGCAATCTTCGTAGGTCTGAATGGCCGCAGCGTTCTTTCTACCCGTCAATACCTTGACCCGTTTCACTCCGCGCACTCTAAGCTCGTCTTCCAGACAAGTGATGATGGCTCTGGCAGCTCCTTTTCTCCGGGCGGTATCTTGCACATAAAGCTCTGTAATTTCTCCATAAGGCTCCTCATAGCAAAAGGAATACAGGCTTTGGGCGCAGCCAAAACCCACGATGGCACCGTTCAACTCGGCTACGGCAATACATTCGTTACGGTTAGTATGTAGATGTTCAACAATTTGGGCCGGGGGTCTGCGGACGCCGCCGTTGAACTCTTGGTTGAGTCCCGACAGTGCCTCAGCATCTGCTATGGACGCCAGCCTTACACTTATAAGTGAATTCATTTGGAGTCACCTCGTTTGTTTATATATAGTCATTTATGTTTGCTCGACAAGAAGCTGTCCCAGAAGCCATGAATTGACTGCTTGGGACAGCTCTTAAATAGGAGTAAGATTTACGTAAGCACTTGGGTGGACGCTCCGCTGTTTAAGCGAAATTCAAAATTATTCTTCTACACCGGCAGATAGATTCTTACCTGCTAAGTCTGGCTTCGCGTACATTTTATTCAGAATGGCTGTCTGCACGATAATGAATATCCCGCAAACACCCAATATAACGGCAAGGCTGCGGGTACCTGAAACGAGAACAGTCCCATCATGACCGGTGACAACCATCCCATCCAAGCCATTTGGTTGCCCGGGCTTTGCTGATTCTGTACAGCTGCAGATTGCGATACACGGAACTGCACGTAATAGACCGCAGCGGCAATAAGCGGCAGAATCATATCTGCGGTCCCCAGGTTGAACCACAGGAAATCGTGTGCGGCAATCTCGGGGGTACGGCGGATGGCGTAATAAAATGCCAGGGTGATCGGCCATTGGAGCAGCATCGGCAAGCACCCCATACTTAACGGGTTGAACTGATGCTTCTGGTAGAGCTGCATCATTTCGGCCTGCTGTTGTTTTGCGGCATCGGCGCTGACGTTGTTCTTATACCGTTCCTTCAGCTCCGTTAACTCCGGCTGGAGGACGGCCATCTTGGCTTTCATGGCTATTTGCTTCTTCGTCTGCTTCATCATTAGCGGCAGGATCGCAAGCCTGATGATGAGAGTCATCAGCACAATCGATAAGCCGTAGTTTCCTTGGAATGCATCTCCAAAGAATTGGATTAAGTACGAGAACGGATAAATAAAGAAGTGGTTGAATATCCCCGGTGAATCCGCCAGAATCGGGCTGGCCTGGGAGGCTGCTGAGCAGCCGCTAAGCAATATGGCCGTAATAAGTCCCATTGCTAGGACGAGAATGGGCTTGGCCCATTTTGGATACAGGTTCATCTTGTTCATTGTTGTCCTCCCTAATTGAATGTATGGATCTCAATGTGGGAAAGGACGGTTATCTTCGTCATCAGGTGCTTCTCTTCGCCTGGCGGTTCGTGCGATCCAGCGCTGAATACTGCTCGGCTGCGTCAGTCTGACCGCTACCGACCAAGTTAAACCGGGTGCAGTAAGTTCATGACCCCAGTGGATCTCCTGCATAGAAAAGTAGGTAAAGGGAATCGACACTATCGAATAGATCAGAGCGATGGAGAATGCCAATTGAATCAAGTCATAGAAATGCTCCAGTCCGGTTCACCTCCGCCTGTATGCGTGATAATGGAATAAATTGAAAATGATTATACGTCTATACGTCAGAGTGAAGGTGTGGTTCCACGATTCTGGGTAATACCAGCGAATCTTACTAACCTCTTAAGCGTAATAGCTCTAATTCTTGAAGAACTTCCTTTACGTCACAGCTGGAATTCAAGCTATGGATCATCTCTTCCGTAATGGGGAGATCCTCGTAGATTTTTGCAACAACCTCTAAGGATAGGGATAATTCAAAATAATCTGTTGCAAATTCCACAAAATCCTCTGGTGTATGGAATATACAGCCCAGTAAAAAATCAGAACCATCGCTTTCACCTTCTGGAATCTCAACGTTTCCTTTGTGCCAGCTAGTGTCACTGCTTTTACGCCAAATGCAAAAAGTCACATCTTCTTTTTCAATCGCAGCATCATCAAGTAATGGTAATAATCCCTTTGGGACGTCATCATAAATTCCTTGCCATACTTTATGTTCATCTTGTGCGTATGGACTTAATTCAGATTCGTGATCGAAACCTTTTATGATGGAGCCTTCATTGGAAAACAAAATAAATAAATGATCCCCTGATCCATTATCTATTTTCGCCATAGACACACCCTCATTCCACTCTTGATTGAAACTATGGTAACGAAGCCATTCCTCCTGACAAAGAATAATATTCAGTGAAGCTTGGATTTTCATTAGCTTTTGTAAAATTGTTGGATCCGGTAAACGCTCTAACGCATTTGCTTCCATAGATTCCTCACCCACCCTATAATAACTTCCGTGGATAAACAAGAAGCAGCTGATCACGATAGGATCGACTGCTTCTTGTTGTATAAGCGGGATACATCTCCGCATATTGGCTATCGCTATATCAATTTATGCCGGAGGCTGCCGCCACTGTTTGATGACATGGACCAGACCCGGCACATCAAGGCCATCGAGCGAAAAAGCTTTGCGCAGCAGGTCATGCGGGATGAACTCATCGTATTTGCCGAGGTAAGGGGCTTCATCCGGCTTCAGGAGCGTGAGTGCATCCGAAGCCGCAGCGGTCTCGGCGATGATCTCATCCTCCAGCTTCTCTGCATCCACTTTACCGGCGACCACCATATAATATGGTTCCATCGGCACGACTGAACGCAACCCCAGTGGCTCCTTCAGATTGTTCTTGAGCAGGCGCTCCAGCGTACGGAACTGGCGGCTGCCAGCCCACGGAAGGATGAACATGGAGTCTCCTCCCGCAGGCAGAACTGAACGCGTCAGCAAGCCGCTCTCCTTGGCAAGCCTCCGCGCCCGTTCCAGTCTGGCGGCCGCGCTTGGCGCAAGGTAAGGGTATAGGGCCGTAGATCCTAATACTTCCCGGATCTTCGTCATGATCCGGGTATGGACATCTCCGCCTGCACCGAGCCATAAGGTGTCCACTTTGCCGCGTGAGCCTTTGACATAGACGGCCTTGTGACGATTGTCCACCTCTTCAACCTTCCACAGCTTGCCTGCCAGTGTGAAGCAGTAGCCCGGAGGAGGCACGGTGGTAATGGATCCAATCTCTTCCGTCCCGTTATAGACAACATGCTCTTCATCGTCTTTGAATACCGCATAGAAGCGGAAGTTGTTGACGATCTTCTCGCCTGCCATTCCGATCAGCAGGCTGCCCTCATCCATCTGCTCGATATGGCCCATGCCCAGCATGTACTCCATGAAGTCATCATAATCCGCGGGATCGATGCTGCGGAAGGACGGCAGGCTCAGCACAGCCTCCTTCAAGTCCTCCGGCTCTGCTTCCCCCATGCTCTTCAGAATGCTCATCGTCTGATGATACAGCAGACCGACCGGCAGCTGGCGCACGACCAGAGGCTCCACCCATTTCTCGCGCACGTACAGCTCGATTACGGCAATGGCCCGCAGCAGCGTCCACGGCATGCGCGCCGGGAGCTGCGCCTCCTCGTCCTCCTCCTCGGGCGTGACGAAGATCATCTCGGAGGCGGCGTCCCCGCGCCTGCCCGAGCGGCCCAGCCGCTGCACGAAGCTCGCGCAGCTATAAGGCGCGCCGAGCTGGAGTACCCGCTCCAGCTCGCCCAGATCAATCCCCAGCTCCAGCGTCAGCGTCGCTGCAGCTACTGCCGGCCCCGCGCCCTCACGGAGCGTGGCCTCGGTCTCCTCGCGCAGCATAGCGGAGATGCTTCCATGATGCACATGGAAGACATCCCGCTCGCCGCGCTTAGCGGCAATGCGCCGCATCTCCAGGATGGCCTCTTCGGCATCGCTGCGGCTGTTCGTGAAGATCAACGCTTTCTTAACATGCGTGTGATCGTAGATGAACCCGTAATACGCCTGTCGCGCCCGCTCCAGGTGCTCAGCCTCCTCCTCATTCCGCGCATCCGGGAACGAGAAATGCTCCACGCTCAGCCGCAGCTTGCGTCCACCCTGCGGCGCGCTGACCTCCACGCTCTCGCGCGTGCCTGCCGCCAGCCACTCCGTAACGGAGGCGTAGTCGCTTAAGGTCGCAGAGAGGCCGACCCGCCGCGGATGACAGCCCGCCATCCGCGAGATCCGCGCCAGCTGGCTCAGCACCTGAATGCCGCGGTCCGCACCCATAAAGGCATGTACTTCATCGATGACGATGAAGCGCAGATCATGGAACAGGGCCGGGATCGCATTCGGGCGGTTCATCAGCAGACCCTCAAGGGATTCCGGGGTAATCTGCAGTACCCCCGAAGGGTTCTGCATCAGCTTGGTCTTGTCCGCCTGCGGCACATCGCCATGCCAATGCCAGACCGGAATGTTCCCTTCACGCAGCAGATCGTTCAGCCGCGTGAACTGGTCGTTAATCAGCGCCTTCAGCGGCGCGATATACAGGATGCCTACAGAGGCAGACGGACGCTCGTACAGCTCCGTGAGTGCCGGGAAGAAGGCCGCTTCAGTCTTGCCTGAGGCCGTCCCTGAAGCGATCAGCAGATGATGCGGCGTGTCAAACAGCACCCGGCAGGCATCGACCTGTGCCTCGCGCAGCGTATCCCAGCGGTTCTTGTAGATGAATTCCTTGATGAACGGGGCCAGCCGGTAGAACGGGTTATCACTCATAGGTCGAACTCCGCCAGGAAGCCGTCCAGCTCATTCTGCTCTGTCTCAGCGGGCCGCGAAGTCCGCTCTCCGACCAGCTTCTCGAATGAAAGCTCCGGATGCTGGTGCAGGGTATGCAGCAGATCCATGAAATCACGCACCACCTCGCGTGCGGTGAGCAGTTCATCAGCTCCCAGCCGGTTGACCGCCTCTTCCATGAAATGCACCAGCTGCTCCTGCGTCAGTCTTGCTTCATATCCGTAGTGCAGCGCGTGGATATCCCGCAGCTTCTGGAGCAGAATCAGAATCTCTTCGTGGGAGAGCATGTCTAGCGCGATAATCGGCCCTGTGTAATTGTTCAGACCGTTGCCTGCGTACCGTCCGGCCACCAGCCGGGAACGCAAGGCCTCATAGCTGAACAGTCCGCGCCGGTGGTCCTCCACGAACTGCGGCGTACCGCCAACGAAGATTCCCAGCCGCTCTGCCTTGCCTTGCATCGTATCATTGAACATGGTCAGCAGCTTCTCGTAATTGCTCTGCCGCGAGATGCTGTTGGTAATCTTGTAGAGGTTCACCCCTTCATCGATGAACAGCAGCAAGCCCTTATAGCCGATGGCTCCGGTGAATTCCGCCCACAGCTTCATATAGTCATACCAGTTGTCATCATCGATAATGACACCAACGCCGAGCGCCTTCCGCGCTTCCGTTCGGGTTGGGAACTCTCCCCGCAGCCAGCGCAGGGAATCCTGCTTCAGTCCGTCATCAGCCAACTTATGTCCGTTCCAGTAGGAAGCCAGCACCTTGGCGAAGTCGAAGCCATGCACCAGCCCTCGCATCTCGGAAGCTACCGAATAGATACGCTGCTCAACCTCATCGCCCAGCTCCTGCGCATCAGGGCCGTAGCCCTTCTCCTGCATCACCGCCTGCTGCAGCGTCATGATCCACTTCTGCAGCATAATCTCCAGTGCCCCTCCATCCGGGCGGGTCCGGGTCGAGAGATGGCTCATCAGCTCGCGGTAGGTGGCGAGCCCTTGGCCCTTCGTGCCGACCAGCCGCCGCTCCGGTGACAGGTCAGCATCAGCAACCACGAAGTCACGGTCCATCGCATAGTTGCGGATGATCTGGAGCAGGAAGCTTTTGCCGCTGCCGAACTTGCCTGTAATTAGCTTGAAGGCGGCTCCGCCATCAGCGATGTTCTCCATATCGCGGAGAATCGCCTCCACCTCCGGACGGCGGCCGACGGCGATATGTTCAAGCCCGATCCGCGGTACAACTCCCGCTGTCAGCGAATTGACGAGCGCGGTGGTCATCCGCTTCGGTATTTTGAGTGGGTTCATTTTACGAATTTCACCTCTTTATATAGTCCAGCATGGATAGACATTCTTCGGTCAGCTCTTCCCCGTCAATGATGAGGTCTCCCAGACTGTCCATTGCCAGCTCATTAATCTCATCGTAGAGCAGTTCTGCCATCGTCCCTGCTCCCGCAGCCAGCCGCTGCACCTTCACAGAACCGTCCTCCTCTGCCAGAGCCAGCACGGCCTGCCGTTGCAGCGGAGTCAGCTCTGAAGCGAACAGTATCCAGCGGTCTGCTTCGCTATCAGAGTAAGGCGGTGGGGAAGCGGTAAGCTTCTGACCAGCTGACAAGTGGGTACCTGGAAGCTCTTCATGACCCCGCTCTATTCGCTCACCACCAATCATCGCGACCACCTGCTCTTCAGCTCTTGCAGAGCTATCGGAAATACTTTCCGCATTTGCTGATACAGCTGGTGCAACTCTTGCATCCGTGTTCGCAACACTTTTCTCGCCCGCTGATTCAGCTCTTCCCAGTACTTCCGCATCACTTGTTACATCTGCTGATCCGGTGCTTTCATGTACATCCGCATCACTTCCGGCACCGGCCAATCCGGCTCCTCCAAGTGCTCCTTCAGACTCAATTATCCATTCTGCGTCATCTTCCTGCCCCCGTTCCCCGGTGTCTTCCACCGTAAGCAAGGAACGCACCACCTCGGAGTCGCTTGCCAGCTGCTCCAGCTTCTGCTGGTCAATAACCACCGCCGGTCCCTTCTCTTCCTGCTCCGCCTTGCGGAATTCACGCTCCAGGAACCGGGTGACGAGATCATCCATATCGGCATCGACCCGTATATCCTTCAGTCTTCCCCGGTAGCCCATCAGCGCCCGCAGCTTATTCTCGGTCAGCCGGAACAGTCGGGTAATCAGGCTGCGCAGCGGCGGGGACTTGCTCACCCGGATGACAGGCACAAGAACAGAATAGCCATACAGGGAGATATCGTATACCGCACTGCGGAACAAATAACGTTCACGGACAACAGGCGGGGCGGGCGGGAACATCGTGATCAGATTAGAGTCGTGCTTCCGCGCGACATAGGCATCGATTAAGGCTACAACCTGGGGAATGTAACGATCCGCAGCGATTTTACCCTCGCCGGTGTAGAATTTCGACTTGCTGATATCATAGTCCGACATCACACTCAGGACCTCGATGCTAAGCTGCTCCGGGGCAGTAGACAGGCAACGGACCAGCTCAAGCTCCGCCAGATCCCCGGCCAGCCCGCGCGAACGGGCCACGATCTCCGAGAGCGGAATATCCAGCTTATGGACAAAAGAGAAATCCGCAATCCACCCGCCAAGGTACTGATCCAGACGTTTGTAACTATCGCGGTAGGCCTCCCACAACAGATTGAGCTGACGGTAGCCTTCCTGAGGCTCATCCCAGCCCACGCCGTTAATCAGCTCATAGATATGCAGGAAGATATAAGAGAGATCGGTCTTCGGGTATCTCCCCTGCCGGACTTCATCCCGCCAGAAAAAATACCATCTGCTCTGCGCGCCGGTCATATGCCCGTAGGTGGGCCAATAGCTTTTGAACGGGACGAACAGCACCGCAGGCTCCTTATGCTCTACAAGCTCACGTGCACGCTGGACGAACTCACTCTCTGTAGTGGTTACCGGCTCCACACTCTCTTCCATATCCCAGAGCTGGAGCTGGACTGTATCGTAACCGGAACCGGACGTCTTCTTCTTAACCGGCTCTGACTTAGGCTTCCGGCTGCCTTCATCTACAGTACCGCGCGGCGGAATCGCCACATTCTGCTCCGTACTCTCCCAGACCAGCTCCGAGAAATGCAGCCCCTGCCTGTCTTTAGCCATGCTTCATCGCCCCACCCGTATGTCTTCGTAATTCTCACATTATATCATATACCCTATGCAGCGGATGCAGGCGTTCCAGTCATGTGCAGGAATAGGCCCACCCTCCAGCGTCCTGCCATAAATCAATAAAAAGACCTTGAGAGACTAACTCCTCAAGATCTTGGATGAGAGCGCCTGTCACCGCACCGCAGCTTAATGTTGCCTGCCGGGCAATGAGAACGTTCGTTTGTGTCTCCATAAGAATATACTATACTCACCCTGCGGGCTGCAATAGCGGAGCAAGGCTGCTGGGGGTTAACTTGTACTTGTACTCACACCTGTTCCTTCGCCCCACCCTCACCCCTTCAAATAATCACTCGGGCTGCGCCCGGTAATCATCTTAAACACCTGGCTGAAATAGGCAGGGTTGTTGAAGCCGACCATCTCACTGATCTCATACACCATATGCTGGCCGGATTGCAGGAATTCAATGGCCCGGTCCACCCGGTACTGGTTCAGGTAGCTGACGAAATTCTCACCGCTGATCCGTTTGAACAGCTGGCTTAGATATTTCGGATGCACATGCAGCTCCTGCGCGAGGCCCATGAAGCTGATCTCCTGGGTATAGTGGGCTTCCACATAGCTTTTGACGCTCTCTACCAGCCGGTTCTTCTTGACGTTCATCTCGGTAAAAGCTGCGGTCAGGAAAGCCGGGATCATCTGGCCCATCCACTCCGTCAAGCTTCTCCAGGTGTAGTAGCCCGTCACCGCCTGCAGGAATTCGGACATGCTCATAGGGGGAGTGCGGCCTGGGCAGCAGGCATTCCAGTAATACATCAGCGTAGTGAACAGACCGACACACACCGTCTGTATATCCTGAATGTTATTCTGGTCATCCTGCCGGAGTCTGCCGAAGATGATCTCCCAGGTCTCCCATATTTTTGAGGAATCCCGGCACAGCAGCACTTCATTCCACTCTTGGAGCAGCCGGGAATAGTCCTCCAGCGTCCACGGGTTGCTGCTTGCACACGGCTCATAGGCGTAGATGGGACTGGTCTCCTGAAACTCTGCGGAAGCAAGCGCCTCTCTGCTCTCCAGATACGAATCGATCAGTTCATGGATGGCAGACTTGACCGAACCAATGCCGGCATAGGCCTGAAGCTGAATGTAATTCCGGATCTTATCCATCGTCTCCTGAACCACTTCCTTCAGAACGGGGATCGGCTCTCCAGCCTCACGGTCCAGCACCAGTACCACCAGCAGATCGTCGGAGTAGTCCAGCACATGCCCCTGCACAGAGAGATGACCTGCAAGCTTGTGCTGCAGCGTCTCCCGGCAGATATTACCGGCTCCGAAGCGCAGCAGCTGCCATTCGCGCTCCTTCAGCTTATGCAGCGGCGAAGGCCGGTTAAGCTGGATGCTGGCCGCCGCCAGCCGCTGCGGACGGATAATCTGCAGATATCCGAGTCGTTCCTCGGAGCATTCCTCCGCACTGTAGCGGGTGGTCAGCAGCTCCATAAGCAGGCGTTCCCGCAGAAAAGGAAGCGTGCGGCCGATTTCCTGCTGATAACGCTCCTCCAGCCGCTTCTTCTGCTCTCCGGCATCCAGATCCAGCAGCACAGCGCGGAGCACAGCTTCGATCTCGTCTACCCGGGCCGGCTTCAGCAGGAAATGGCTGACGCCCCAGCGCATCGCCTGCCGGGCATTCTCGAATTCCTCATAGCCGCTCAGTATAATAACCGGCAGCTCCGGCGCCAGCTCCCTCAGCGCCTCTGTAAGCTCCAGCCCGCCCATGCCCGGCATATAGACATCGGTCATCACCAGATCGGGGGAGAGCCTGCGGAACAACTCCAGCGCTTCATGGCCGTTGACCGCTGTTCCAGCCAGGGTAAGGCCCAGCTTCTCCCAGCCCACATGTCTCGTAAGGGCTTTCAGAATATGCGGGTCGTCATCCACCAGCAGGATAGAGCGGCTCATAGCTGATCGCGCAGCAGCCGCTCCAGCTGCTCCTCTGTCTCAATGACTGGCAGCGTAATCATAGCCGCAACCCCTCTCTCCGGCCGGTTGGCCAAGAATAGTCCATACGGTTCTCCGCAATACAGCTGAATCCGGCTCATCACATTGCGGGTGCCGATGCCGCTCACCTGCTCCATCGACCAGCCTTCCTCTAAGCCCCTGCCGTTATCCAGCAGTGTGATTTGCAAGTAAGGCTGGCTTCCCGGCGTCTTGATCTCCCGCACCTCCAAGTGAATCTGCAAAGGGCCGGAGCCAGGCTCCCGGCTGCCATGAATAATAGAATTCTCAATCAGCGGCTGGAGAATAACCTTCGGAATGAAATAACTCCGTACCGCCGGGTCCGCAATCGACTCCGTATACTCGATGGCAATCGGCAGCCGTTCCTGCTGGATGCTCACATAACACCGCGCATGCTCCAGCTCGTCGCGCAGACGGATGAGCATTCTGCCGCCGCTCAGGCCGATGCGCAGCATTTTGCCCAGCTGGGTGATCATGTAGCTGATATCCTGGGCGTCGTAATCCATCGCCTTCCAGTGAATCATATCCAGCGTGTTGTACAGGAAATGCGGCTTGATCTGGGCCTCCAGCAGCCCTGCCTGAGCCTCCCGCTTCGCGGCGCTCGCTTCCCGCTCACTCTGCACCAACTCCTGCAGCCGGTTCACCATGTGGTTGAAGCCGTAAGACATCTGCGTGTATTCCTCCGTCAGCGACTCACTCATACTGGCCCGGAAATCTCCGCGCTCCAGCTTCCGCATCTCCTGAATCAGCCTGCGCACCGGACGGATCATATTGCGGATGAAGAAATACGCCAGCAGCGCCGACAGAAGCAGACAGAGCAGGCCGATCCCGATTACCTGCCTGTCCGCCTTCCGAACCTCCTGCAGCAGCTCACGCGTCGGGATGACCTGGACCAGCCGCCAGGAGATCGTGCTCGGTCTGGAGAACAGGACGAGATAGGACTGCCCGTCCTTTTTCAGCAGCTCATAGCCTTCATTGCCCTCATACGTATGCCGGTAGAGCCAGTCTGCCTCCAGTACAGCCTTACCGGCAGAGCCATTCTCCTTGTTCACCAGCAGCAGGAGATTGCCGCTTGTATCCACCAGATGGATCTGGCCGTCCAGCACAGCAGGAATGTCCTTGAACTGCTTCAGGATATCGTCTGCGGACAGCCGGATATAGAGGTAGCCGATCGTTTTGCCTTCATTTCCGAACAGATGCTGAATATGGCCAATCAGATAAGGCTCATCTTCGCCGCCGCTGCCCTCCAGGGGAACCCAGAGCGAATCCGCCTGCTTCAGCTGGGGATACCAGCTCTCGTTCTTAATCGAAGAGACCGGAAAGACAAGGTCCGTGGAGCTTTGCGGCACCCCGCTGAACAAATCACTATAAATCTCAATCGAGCTTACCCCTTCGTTCAGCACCAGCGAATGCTGGAGAATCTCCGTAATCTCCCGCCTTCTGGAGATCATCTGATACTTGGAGGCAGGCGTGTTCTCCAGCCCCTCAATCACGCTCTTGTTCGCTGCAATGGAGTAGGCGGTGCCCGACACATTGGTCATGAAGTCGAAGCCGCGCTTCGTGCTCTCATTCAGCAGGGCAAGCCTGGTCGTGCTGATCTCGCTGAAGGTTACGTCCGAGAAGGTCCGGTACGCTAGCAGGACTATGAATCCGAGAAAAATCAGATTGAACGTAATAATACTGGCCGCCATCAGCGTGGAGAGCTTGCTCCGCCTGATCCGCAGAAGCCAGGTGCCGAGCATTCTTTTTTGCATCTGCCCCATCCCTATGCTTTTCCCACGATTCTATCCTTTCAGGCCGGATGTCGCAATTCCTTCCACGAAATACTTTTGCAGTGTGATGAAGAGAATGAAGCACGGCACCAGCGACAATACCGACATGGCGAACATCGGACCCCAATCCGACTGCGAGCTGGAGTCCAGGAACAGGCGCAGCCCGAGCGGTACTGTGTATTTCCCGATATCGCTAAGGAAGATGAGCTGGCTGAAGAAATCATCCCAGGTCCACATAAAGGTGAAAATCATCGTAGTAATCAGCGCAGGCAACGCCAGCGGAATAATAATCCGGCTGAAGATTTGAACAGGCCCGCAGCCGTCAATCGTTGCCGCTTCGTCCAGCTCCTTCGGTAAGCCGCGAATGAACTGTACCGTCAGGAAGATAAAGAAGCCATCCGTCGCCATCCACTTGGGCAGAATCAGCGGCGCGAAGGTGTTCACCCAGCCCAGGCTGTTAAACAGGATGTAGCGCGGGATAAGGGTCACATGCAGCGGCAGCATAATCGTCATCAGCATCAATGCGAAGCCCACTGCCTTGAACCGGAAATTCAGCCGCGCGAACGCATAAGCCGCCATGGAGCAGGTGATCACATTGCCGAGCACTGCCCCCAGAGAGACCAGAGCCGAATTCTGCAGGAATTTGGCGAAGGAGCTGCCCTGAAAGCCGAACCAGCCGCTGACATAATTATGGAAATTCCATTGCCGGGGCCAGAACCAGATTTCCGAGAAAATCATATTCGCCGGCTTGAACGAGCTGCCCACCAGCCACAGCACCGGGTACAGCATAACAAAGGCGATCAGACAGATGATGAAGTGCTTGAGCCAAACGGCACTTTTCGATGTGCTGCCTGTATCCATAGCTTATTTCCCCCCATCTTCATAATGCACCCACAGCTTGCTGCTGCCGAATAGCAGGAGTGTGAATATCCCGATCAGCAGCACCAGTACCCAGGCCATCGCCGAAGCATAGCCCATCTGGAAGAACGAGAAGCCCTTCTTGTACAGGTACAGGGAATACATCAAGGTGGAATTCACCGGTCCCCCGCTGCCGTTACTGATAATGAAGGCTTGGGTGAACGACTGGAAGGCGGTGATCGTCTGCATGATGACGTTGAAAAAGATAACCGGAGACAGCACCGGCAGCGTAATATGCAGGAATTGCCCCACTTTGCCTGCACCGTCCACCGAAGAGGCGTCATAATATTCCGGCGGCACCTGCTTCAGCCCGGACAGGAAGATGATCATCGACGAGCCGAATTGCCATACCGATAGCAGGATCAGCGAATACAGTGAGTATTTGGGATTCGATACCCAGTCAGGCGCCTGTATCCCCACCATGGCCAATAGCTGATTCAGCAGCCCGCCGCCGCCAAGCATCTTGCGCCACAGCATCGCAATAGCGACACTGCCTCCAAGCAGTGTAGGGATGTAGTAGACCGTCCGGTAGATGCCGAGGCCCCGTATTCCTTTGTTAAGGAGTAGGGCCACGGCCAGGGCGAACATCAGCTTCAGCGGCACAGACACGAATACGAAGATGAAGGTGACTTTCAGCGATTGGATAAATAACGGATCTGCGGTGAGCATCGTCCTGAAGTTGTCCAGACCGATCCATCTGGAGCTCTCCAGAATACTGTAATCTGTAAAAGAAAAATAGAGTGAGGCCGCCATCGGCCCCAGTGTCAGGCACACTAGCCCCAGCAGCCAGGGCGACAGGAACAGGAGGGCAACCCCGTTCTGGTTATAGCGCAGCTTTGTTTTACGCCGCTTCATGCCTGCTGGTCTATCTACTGTCATCAGATCTGCACTCAATGGCTCTCTCGCTCCTCTATATTTATTTGGCCTTGTCCAGTATGGCGTTAGCACCGGAGATGAACTGCTCGCTTACCTGCGGAATGCCGGCCTGACCGAAGGAGATCTGCTCGCTGGCACTCTTGAAGTTCTTATCAATCTCCGAGAAGCCCTGCGGGTACGGCGGGTCAATATCACTGGAATGCTTGGAGACCACATCGATAAAATCAAAGATTAACTGCTCCTCTGCTGTAAGCGACGGCTTCAGCTGCTCCCGGACTGCGGAATTGACCGGCACTCCCCGTTCAGCCCCCAGAATAGCAGTGCCTTCCGGGTCATTGACCATGAAGTCGATGAGCTTCGCTACCTCCTTGGGATACTTGGTCTTGGCATTCCCGGAGATGAACTGGCCGGGCTTCAGATATTCGCCGATCTTCTGCTCGCCTTCCATATGGGGAATCACCTGCATCTTCAGCTTCTGGCTCTGATCCTTCAGCACATTCTGATAGGTAATCAGCTGGTTGGACCAGGCGAAATCAAGGGCGGACTGGCCAACGGACAGCGGCCGGGTCTCCAGCGCATTCGTCATCGCGGCAGTCACCTCTGCCGTTGTAGCACCGCCGCTGTCCCGCAGCCCCTGCCAGTAATTGAACCATTCATCGATGACCTCCTGTGAGACACCAAGCTTGTTCCCGGCGAACAGGCCGCTCCCGTTCTGGCGGACGAATACCTCGAAGATGTTCGTGGTGCCTGAAATATCCGGCGTCCCATAGTAGCCGTCGCCCTTCTTCTTAGCAATCGCATTTGACATCTCCGCAAAATCCTTCCACGTCCATGACTCCTGCGGCTCCGCAATTCCCAGCTCCTGAAGCACAGATGCATTATAGATGACGCCGGGAGCGTTCACTCCAAGGGTAACGGCATACAATTTGCTGTCAATGCTTCCTGCCGAGAGCATGCTGCTGTCATGGTCCCCGGTCCGCAGCGTTCCATCCTGGGTATAAGGCGTCAGGTCAAGCAAGGTGCCGCGCTTGGCGTAATCAGACAGGAACGCATAGTCCATCTGAATGATATCCGGAGCATTCGAGCCTGCTACCTGAGTAGACAGCTTATCGAAATAACCGTCCCAGCCGGAATATTCCGGCTTAATCGTGATGCCCGGATTCTTCTCCTCGAAGCGCTTGATCATCTTGGTGGTCAGATCGTGGCGTGTCTGTGAGCCCCACCAGGTCATGCGCAGCTCAATTGCAGGTGCCGAACCCTCTGATTTGGAAGAAGTCTTGGCTCCGTCCGGTGCATTCGCACCGCCGGATGAGCATGCAGCCGTAGTCATCAGCAATATTGAGCTTAGAAGCAGTACAAGTCCTTTGGTCCCCTTGATTGTCATCTGTTGCCTCCTCAAATTTGTGAAGTAAGCGGTTACATAAATGATTATACGGAACGCCCTGCATAGGGTAAATCCAGAAAAGTAAGGGGTTATATCAAATAAGTAAGACAAAAGCCAGCCGAAATCTTCCGGCTGGCCTGTAGTCCTGTTAAGTATGCATCTATTCCGTAGCAGTCTACTCTAGCTCTAGTCCCTTCGTTTCTTTCCCCATGAACAGTACCGCCAGGGCGCCGATTACAATGGTAACGAAGAAAATCATGAAGATGGAGCCGATCCCGACTGCCTTGCCGACCATCAGGCCGACCAGCGTAGGAGCAATAATACCGCCAATACGTCCAAAGGAGGTGGCGAGTCCCACACCTGTGGAACGGATCTTAGTCGGATACAGCTCAGGCGTATACGCGTACATCCCGCCCCAGGCTCCCAGATTGAAGAACGACAGGCAGATCCCGGCAGCCATCAGCATGCCCTCGGTCGTTGAATTCCCGAACCAAGCCGCGCTGACGGCTGTCAGCAGCAGGTAGATGACCAGTACGAATTTGCGGCCGTATTTCTCGATGAAATAGGCGGCGGTGAAGTAACCCGGTAATTGGGCGAGTGTCATGATCAGCACATACTCGAAGCTTTTGACCAGACTAAAGCCCTTCAGCACCATCACCGTCGGCAGCCACAGGAACATTCCATAATAAGAGAAGACCACGGTGAACCACAGAATCCACAGCATGATGGTCGAGCGGCGGTGCTCTGCCGACCAGACTGCCGCTATACGCTTCTTCAACGGCACTGGAGGAGCTTTCTTGATCTCCGCGAACTTCGGTGAGTCATCGATTGCCCTGCGCAGATAGAGCGCATATAGCGCCGGTACCGCCCCAATGGCGAAGGCGACCCGCCAGCCGTAATCCGGAATGACGAAGTACGCAATCAGCGCCGACAGAATCCAGCCGAGCGCCCAGAAACTCTCGAGCAGCACAACAGCCCTGCCTCTTTCCTTAACCGGCATGCTCTCGGATACCAGTGTCGAAGCCACCGGCAGCTCTCCGCCCAGCCCGAAGCCGGCAATGAAGCGCAGCACGCACAGTACTGCATAGCCTGCGGCGAAGGCCGACAGTCCGCTTGCAATCGAGAAGATCAGCAGCGTCCAGAGCAGCACTGATTTGCGGCCGAAGCGGTCCGCCATAATCCCGGCTGCAGCTGCACCGACGGCCATCCCCACTGAGTTAATGCTGGTTAAATAGCCGATCTTTTCCGGTCCCAGCGACCATTCCTTGGCCAGTGCAGCCACGACGAACGAGATCATCCCTACATCCATCGCGTCGAACATCCAGCTTAGACCTGCACTGAAGAGCAGCTTCCGCTGCTTCGGATTCTGCAGCAGCGACATTTGATTCCACATGACTTAAGGCCCCTCTCCCCTGATTCCCGCTAATCCAATAATTCCTGAATAGTATCACTTACACATTCTAGAAGCGGATGGTTCAAAAATCAAGGAATAACACCGCATTGAAATATTGCCGGGCCATCGCCTGAAAATAACAGGTCTGCACCGAGATCGCAGCGATCAGCAGCATATTCTGCACCGCATCCCGCTGCCCTCTGCTCAGGTGGCTGAGCCGCTTCATCATTCCGTCCATGGCCGACTTGATTCCGCTGTCCGATCTCCACTGATATTCCTTGGGATTCCCGGTCAAAGCCTGTCCCTCAGCCGGCATCGGGGAACGGCTCTTAATCTCCTCGAACAGCTCGGCATACCCGTGATACAGCTGGGCTGGCTCCACCAGATCGTCGTCATCACGTTCAGGCGCCAGGAACAGCATACGGAAGAGCTGCCTGATGCTCTCGAAATCAAGCGCAGCCTTCAGATCATCTATTATAAATAGAATGGCCGCCTGATTAATGGAGTACTTCTTCCCTTCACGCGGGGACCCGAGATATTCCTTGAAATCCCGCTTCACCCAATTCTGCATAGCAGAGACGGATAACGTGGAATACTCAATCAGTCCGCCAAGCGAAGCAATTTCACCCAGGGACAGCCCTTTGACGCCGCTGCCTTTGATCAGCTTTTGCAGAATCGGGGGGATATCCGTAGACAGAAAAGCGGGCAGACTTGTCCCCTCCCGCACCTCGTCACGGTGGAACTTCGTCCAGGCTTCCTGCAGAATATGGAGCGGCTTCCGCTCCGAGTTTGGCCCTAGAGACAGTAATAGTCCGGACATCTCTATCCGGCTAAGTGTAAAAGCTTCCATAGCTGGCAACCCTCCACCATTTGATATTTCACTGAAAAGTTCGTACAATAGGTTCATATGAACTCATAATATGAGTATAACCTATTTTAGGGACGAAAGGGATGGTAAAGATTATATGGGTATAGGACTTAGTTTGACGCTCGTGGCAATTTTGATTATTTTAACCGCATTTTTTGTAGCGACGGAGTTTGCAGTAGTGAGATTACGGGGAAGCCAGGTCAGCCAAATGGTGCTGGACGGCAAGAAGAACGCACTGGCAGTACAGCGGGTAGCCGCTAACCTGGATGGATATTTGTCCGCCTGCCAGCTCGGTATCACGATTACTGCACTCGGGATCGGGGCATTGGCAGAGCCTGCTTTTGAGCAGCTGCTCATTCCATTGTTTGATCTGGCTGGTGTGAGCCATAACGTTAGTAAGCCCATTGCTTTTGCATTGGCCTTCATTATCGCCACCTTCCTCCACGTCGTGGTCGGAGAGCTTGCACCGAAGACCGCCGCTATTAATATTCCGGAGAAAATTGGTCAGATTACCGCACCGCTGATTATTTGGTTCTACAGAATATTGTACCCTTTGATTTGGATTATGAACGGTTCCGCCAACCTGCTCGTCCGTATGTTCGGCATGAAGCCTGCCAGTGAACACGGCGACGCGCACAGCGAAGACGAGATCCGCCTGATCCTGTCCGAGAGCTATGAGAGCGGCAAAATCAACAAAGCGGAATACGGTTATGTTAACCGGATTTTCACCTTTGATGAGATGCTCGCCAAAGAAATTATGGTTCCCCGGACAGATATGGTATGCCTGTTCACCGATCATTCGCTGCAGGAGAATTTCGATATTATCCGCAAGGAGCAGTATACCCGCTTCCCTGTAGCTGACGGCAGCAAAGACAATATCATTGGTATGATCAATACCAAGCAGCTCTACCTGCAATACGATAACAATCCTGATTTCGATTTCAAAAGCCTGATCCTGCCTCTAGTGACCGTATCGGAAGTTACGCCAGTGAAGACCCTGCTGACCCGTATGCAGAAGGAGCGCGTGCATATCGCCCTGCTGCTGGATGAATACGGCGGCACCTCCGGCCTGATTACGATTGAGGACATTCTGGAAGAGATCGTCGGTGAGATCCGCGATGAGTTCGACGAGGATGAACGCAGAAATGTAGAGAAGCTGAGCGACACTCATTATCTGTTCGACGGCAATGTCTCTCTGCTGGAGGTCAAGGATCTTACGGGACTTGATTTCCATGATGATGAAGTCACCACAATCGGCGGATGGCTGTACAGTCACCTGGAAGAGCCTGTGGTCGGCAAAAGCCATCAATACGAGCATGTCACCCTGACTGTCCGTGAGATGAACCGCCACCGTATCCGCAAGGTGGAGATCCTGATCGATCTTCCGGTCACCGAAGATTCGGATGTACACAACGATTAAGGCGTACAGATAAGCTGCAACAAGTAAGGCGCTCCCCTTGAGTTACTGGGGAGCGCCTTACTTCATTCTTATAGTTAATGCAATTAACTATATACTTTACCCATATAGTATTCATCCACCCATTGCCCGTCTACCAGTAGCGATTTTTGCTTCAAGCCCTCGATTTCA
Source organism: Paenibacillus sp. FSL H7-0350 (assembly GCF_038593195.1). Taxonomy (NCBI): domain Bacteria; kingdom Bacillati; phylum Bacillota; class Bacilli; order Caryophanales; family Paenibacillaceae; genus Paenibacillus; species Paenibacillus sp. FSL H7-0350. The sequence continues at coordinate 1,052,490 of NZ_CP151972.1, forward strand.
AAGCCCTGCCCCTTATACAGCGCAACCGCCTGTTCATTATGCTGCATCACCGTAAGCTCCAGACGCACCAAGCCGCACTGCCTGGCCCATTGGTCCATTTCTTTGAACAATGCGCTGCCGATGCCCCTGCCCTGATACTGCTTCAGGATACCGGTAATAATATAAGCACTGTGTCTATTGCGGCTGAAGCTCCCTCCTTCGACTGACAGGTATCCTGCAAGCTCACCGTCTGCTTCTGCTCCCAGAATAAGCGAGTTCTCCGCTTGATGTAAGCCTCTAATCATGTCTTCCACCTGGGGAATGGCGCTCTGCCTCTCGCCCGGGGCCAGGAGCATAAAGGAGGTTTCCCCGTCCAGACGATGCTGGAGGGTCAACAGCGCCGCTGCATCCCCCGGGAGCAGTTCCCTTAGTTTTACGTTCATTCCCTTTCCTCCTGCAATAAAGAGCGAATCATATCTTTGTATAATTAACGTGATTAACAAATATAATTAACCCGATTAACTAAGTGACGGAGCGGCAGATCATCAGCACATTTCCGTCCGGGTCCTTGAAGTTAAACCAATGGTCATTCTCAATATCCGTAAGGATCTCCGCTCCGCTGGCTTTGACATAATCATAGGCGGCATCGATGTCCTCTGTAAGCAGATGGAAGGTTGGTACCTTCAGTACGGCCTCGGCTGTGAAAATAATGCTGTCCAGCACGATCCCCGGTCCCTGCATCGGCACATCATACAGATGCCCGAATAATACCTCGCCGTCCAGCGGCAGCCCCAGCAGGCTGCAATACCAGTTTTTGGACCTTTCGATATCACTAACCGGAATGAAGACAGCGCCAACCTGATTGCGTATCGGACTTGTCACAGCAGTATAGCCTCCTCATATAAGTGCAAGTTGTTGAATCCTATAGCCTATAATGATTTCGATAAAATATGTCAATATCCTGCCTGCTTGGTGAAGGGAATAGATGTTATGCTATAATCTTGTCAGATCCTATCCCTATTGTCAGGAGAATGAACTTGGCTAACCTTTTCTTTGGGCATCTGAAGCTGACGCCGCCCAAAATACTATCTCTCGGCTTTGTGGTCCTAATCGCTGCCGGAACCCTGCTGTTATCGCTGCCCGCTGCTTCCACCGGCGGAAGAATCTCATTCATTGATGCGCTGTTCATGGCAACCTCGGCGACCTGCGTAACCGGTCTTGCCGTTATCGACACGGGAACACAGCTCTCGACCTTCGGACAGATTGTGCTTCTCGTACTGTTCCAGTTCGGCGGTCTCGGCTTCGTAACGATGGCGACGCTGATCACTCTGGTGCTGAACAAACGAATTTCATTGAAGGAACGCCTCTTGCTACAGGAATCCATGAACCAGAACTCCATGCAGGGGATCGTCAAGCTGATCCGCCGGGTTCTGATCTATTCCCTGGTGATTCAATTAACCGGGGCCATTCTGCTGGCTGCCCGATTTGTAGTGGATATGCCGATAGGCAAAGCAGCTTATTATGGACTTTTCCATAGTATCTCTATCTTCAACAACGCGGGCTTCGATTTGTTCGGCGATATTCACGGGCCGTTCAGCGGCTTAACCCGCTATGTAGAAGATCCTGTTGTGAATATTACCTCCATGCTGCTGATCTTCCTTGGCGGAATTGGCTTCATCGTCTTATCCGATGTGATTGATTATCCTAAGCGCAAGCGGCTGATGCTGCACTCGAAGGTCGTGCTGGCGACCTCAGCCGTGCTGATTCTGGTCGGAGCCATTGTCTTCTTCTGGCTGGAGCTGAACGCTACACTGAAGCCGCTGCATGCCGGAGGCAAGATTATGGCCTCCTTCCTGCAGGCTATTACGCCCCGTTCTGGCGGCGTGACCACCATCGAGATTCCGCTGCTGCGGGAATCTACCCAGTTCCTGATGATTCTGCTGATGTTCATCGGGGCGGCTCCCGGATCCACCGGTGGTGGAATCAAGATTACCACCTTTGCCATTCTGGCCAGCACCGCCTACGCCAAGCTGCGGGGCAAAGAGGATATCGTCATGTTCCGCCACCGGATCTCGAAGGAGAATGTCTACAGAGCCATTACCATGACACTGCTCTCACTGATGCTGGTGGTTATCTCCACGATGCTTCTGTCCGTAACAGAGCGCGCAGATTTCCTGAGCGTACTGTTCGAGGCAGTGTCCGCCTTTGGCACCTCAGGCATCACCATGGGACTGACCACAGAGCTAACCACGATCGGCAAGGTGCTGGTGATCATTCTTATGTTCGTGGGCCGGACCGGGCCGCTTACCCTGGCCTATGCGCTCAAGCCGAAGAACAGCAAGGAGCTGTACCGTTACCCCGAAGGCAATATCACCATCGGCTAAGGGCCGGTAACTATTGAAAAAATGCGACCCTGCTCGTCCAAGGCAATCTGCCGGGACGGGGGTCGCATTTTTATATCCGCAAGTAAGCTTAAGCTTCCTCTTCCGGGATCTCCTGGGTATCCAGCGCTGCATCCAGCAGCTGATTGTACAGATCATCGTCATTCTCCAGCAGCGCATCCACTTCCAGGAACTGTTCCTCACTCCCCGGCTCACCGGCGAAGCTCAGGCTGTAATCCCATTCGGTTCCACGGGAACTGTAGAAAGTAATCTCATAAGGGGAACGGTGATTCTCTAATGTAAATACCGTTCTCCCCACAAAACTTCTATCCTCTACCCGTTTCATTTCTGCTTTGGTGATTTCCAGGTTCATCCTCTTTCCTTCCTTTCATCTGATCATGCCCACAATATCCAGTATAACATTGATATGTCAGCAATTCTCTTTCCTTTTGCGCTGTAATTGACTTTTTTCATCCGGCGGTTAATAATTTAGTACAATGCTTATATAGAGCTAAAAATAATGGTAATGGAGGAAATGTCAATGACTGAAACAGAGCTTCAGGACAAGCTAAGTAAATACGCTGATTTAGCAGTACAAATCGGTGTGAATGTTCAGCCGGGACAAATCCTGGTCGTGAACGCCCCGATCACTGCAGCCGAGTTCGTCCGCCTGATTACGGCCAAGGCGTATGCCATCGGCGCCAGCCAGGTTAAGGTGAACTGGAGTGACGAGTTCATCACCCGCCAGCAGTTCGAACATGCCGCACCCGAAGTATTTACCAAGGCCCCAACCTGGTTTGCCGGTGAAATGACCGAGTTTGCCGAGAACGGAGCCGCCTTCTTGTCGGTCATTGCCGAGAACCCGGATGCCCTCAAAGGCATTGATCCTGAGCGGATTGCGAACTTCCAGAAGACCCGGGGCGCAGCGCTTACGAAATACCGTGAATTGCAGATGTCCGACAAGGTTAGCTGGAGCATTGTAGCGATCCCGTCCCAGCCTTGGGCAGACAAAGTCTTCCCTGAAGTCCCTGCTGACCAGCGTGTAGACAAGCTGTGGGAGGCCATCTTCCATACTGTCCGTCTGGACCGTGAGGACCCTATTGCCGCCTGGCAGGAGCATCTCGACACACTTGAGTCGAAGGCAAATGTTCTTAACGCGAAAAAGTACGCCAGCCTGCATTACATAGCACCTGGAACTGACCTTAGCATTGAACTGCCTGAAGGCCATTTATGGGCGCAAGGGGACAGCATCAATGCCAAAGGTCATTCTTTTGTCGCCAACATGCCGACGGAAGAAGTGTTCACAGCTCCGCTGAAAACCGGCGTGAATGGTACGGTCCGCAGTACGAAGCCGCTTAGCTACGGCGGGAATGTGATTGATGGCTTCTCGATCACTTTTGAGCAAGGCCGGATTACCAGTGTAAGCGCTGAGCAGGGCCAGGAAGCTCTCGAATATCTGATCAGCCTGGACGAAGGTGCCAAATATCTGGGGGAAGTCGCACTGGTGCCGCATAAGTCGCCGATCTCGGAATCAGGCATTCTCTACTTCAATACCTTGTTCGACGAGAATGCCTCCAACCATCTGGCTATCGGCACCGCCTATGCCTTCTGTCTGGAAGGCGGCAAAGAAATGAACCAGGATGAACTGACCGCCCGCGGCCTCAACAACAGTGTGACTCACGTGGACTTCATGATCGGCTCAGCCGAGATGGATATCTACGGAATTACCGCTGATGGTACGCGCGAGCCGGTCTTCCAGAAGGGCAACTGGGCCTTTTAAACCCCCTTATAGACTAATGCATTTCATTAGATAACGAATGGAGCTGAAGCTATTGCTGGATTTCAACCAAAAGCTGGAGAATTATGCACTGCTCGCTGTAAAGATCGGCGTTAATATTCAACCCGGCCAGACCCTTGTCGTGAATGCGGATATCGTATCGGCTGAGTTGGTCCGCCTGATTGTACGCCAGGCCTATGAAGCAGGTGCGAAGCTCGTCAAGGTTAACTATTCCGATGAATTCGTCACCCGTACCCGTTATGATCTCGCACCGTCCGAGAGTTTCCTTGAGCCGCCGAAGTGGCAGGCTGATGAGCTGGAGGATCTGGCACGGGGCGGCGCGGCGTTCCTGACAATCATCTCCGCGAATCCGGACTTGCTTAATGGTGTTGATGCAAGCCGTATTGCGAACCATCAGAAGACCGCCGGTCAAGCTATGGCTCCTTACCGCGAGATGCTGATGGCTAATCAGGTCAGCTGGACCGGCCTAGCCTTCCCATCCGCCTCTTGGGCCGCAAAGGTGTTCCCGGACGCTGCGCCTGAGCAGCAGATCGAATTGCTCTGGGACGCCATCTTCAAGGCTGTGCGCGCAGACCAGGAGAATCCGGTGCAGGCCTGGAGTGTCCATCTGGCGGGCCTGAAGCAGCGCTGTGAGCTGCTGAACACCAAGAAATACCGCAAGCTGCACTACACGGCTCCGGGCACTGATCTGACGATCGAATTGCCTGAAGGCCATATCTGGTGTCAGGCCGGTGCGGTGAACAGCCGCGGAATGTCCTTCCTGGCGAACATTCCGACCGAGGAAGTGTTCACCGCTCCGCTGAAGAGTGGTGCGAACGGCACAGTCCGCAGCACGAAGCCGCTTAGCTATGGCGGCAACATCATCGACCGCTTCAGCCTGACTCTTGAGAATGGTAAAGTTACAGACTTTACTGCTGAAGTGGGCCAGGAAGCCCTCGCTTCCCTGCTGGCAATGGATGAAGGTGCTGCCTACTTCGGTGAAGTGGCTCTCGTGCCCTTCCACTCCCCGATCTCGGAGAGCGGTATTCTCTACTACACCACCCTATATGACGAGAATGCTTCCTGCCATCTGGCACTTGGCGCTTCCTACGCCTTCACCCTGCAGGACGGCATTAACATGACTAAGGAACAGCTGGTGGACAAGGGCATGAACCAAAGCCTCACCCATGTCGACTTCATGATGGGCTCCCCGGAGATGAACATCGACGGAATTGCCGATGACGGCTCCAAGGGCCCGATCTTCCGTAATGGAGACTGGGCGTAAGCTTAATCATTGTACTATGAATGAGACCCTGCTATTTCCTCTTGAGGAATGGCGGGGTCTTTGAGTTGAACTGAGATAAAGCAACCCAAACAGCCCAAATGTGAACATTCCGTCAAAGAATTTTCACAATATTGTTGAAATTAGTTCACAAATATGTCACAATACAATTATAGATAGTGTTTACAGTGCCAAATGAGGAAGATTGTAGTCCATGAAAAATCTAAGGAGGGAATTCTGATGAAAGAAGCTTTCAATCATGACAACACCGATTCTACGGAAACAGAACGTCTGGAAGTCCAGACTCCCAAAGACTTAAGTATCGTCGCCTCCGACGCCATCAAGTACACCGCTTATATCATGCTGCTGTTCGGATTCCTGTACTTCCTGGTTGCCTACCTTGGCCCTATGCTGTAAGGCTGCTTCAATATACACAAGATATGCAGGACAAACATATATTCGTAAGCGCTTACGGCCGGTCTGCTCCTGCGGGAATGAGATTAGCCGTTTTTATTTGTTCACCATCATAAAAAGTCAAAAACGGCAGCCCTCTTCACGTAGAGGACTACCGTTCTTTAAATGGATAGCAAAGGCATTTTTACTTATTTCCAGCCCAGCGCCTTGTTGATCCAGGCAACCGCCTCCAATGCCCATGCCTCTTCCATACGTGAACGCAGCCAGACTATCGCCTCTTCTCTCGATCCCTCAAAGGGCGGAATGCCAGCTTCATGCATCCAGTGCCCCGAGGTTTCAAAAGAGGTGCTGTTCCAGCCATTCGGCTCTCCGTCCGCATTCACCCGCTGCTTCACGCCGGAGATTACGATATCCAGAGACCCTTGCAGCTCCGTCACCGCATTGTCAAAAGCCGTCTTCTTCTCCTTGGCCTTCATATCCGCCATGGAGCGCAACTGGCGTGTCTCTATTCCCTCGTTCGCCCGGATAATCTCCAGCAGGGTCAGCGCTTCTCTCGTGGACAGGCCGCTCTTATACCGCTCCTCGAGAGACTGCTGAGGCCCGGCCGCTGCCAAGTACGCCGGAAGCCACTCGCGGGATACGAGCACGGCTTTTTTCTTGATGAATTTTCCGTAGCCGGCTAAGCCTTCTCCGGGAAATCTGACCCGCCAGCGCCAGGGGTCCAGCTCTGTATCGGTATGCCAATTCTCCGCCAGCGTCAGCCCGTTCACGGACGGATGCTCCGGGATCAGAGGGGCTAGCGGCACAATCCCCAGTCTGGCGACTACCTCAGCCATCTCTTCAAAGGTGGTTACATTCTCTTGCTTATCTGCTTCGCCCACGTAATTCAGCCTCCTAAATCAATCTGACTTGTACACCAAATTAAGCTTATCACTATAGACGAGCAAATTCACTTCAAAGTAATTTGTTTTAAAAATATACCATTCTCATCACAGCCAATCTGGAAATGATGGTCCTGTAAAATCCAGGCATCTGTTTTTTCAACAAAGAAATGAAAGGTTAATCACATTTTTTAACTTCCCCCCGATAGTTAGCCATTCTAAAACTGGCACCGCATCCACAAGAGGCTTTGGCATTAGGGTTATTCATGGTGAATCCGCCTATCATTCCGCTTTGTTCATAGTCAATTTCAAGACCGTTAATATATGGAATACTCTTCGTGTGAACTAATATACGGAATTTATCTTTATTGAACACCACATCCTCCTCTGTTTGCTGCTCATCCAAAACAAGGGTATAAGATAATCCGCTGCATCCCCCTTCTTCAACGCCTACTCTAAGAAAAGAGTGCCTTGTATCAGCATTTAACAAGATTTCGGCAATTTTCTCTGCTGCGATCTCACTGACCTCAATGTTCATCTTCATTCCTCCTATACAAGCTTAATTTAGTCTTGGCTACCCCAGTCCATTAGACAAGGTATGAATGTCGCGAGAGCCGCTCCTTTTGGTGTAAGTTCATACATGGTTCGTGTAGGACGCTGCGGACTGGTTCTCTTGACCAGATTATGATGTTGAAGCTCCTTTAAACGCTGAGAAAGGATTCTTTGCGTAATAGAAGGAATACTCCGGGTCATTTCGCTGAATTTCTTCGGACCGTAAGAAAGAGTGAATAAGATATGGATAGTCCATTTAGACCCGATGATGTCATAGGCTATAAAAAGTTTCTCCGTATCCTCAGTGGACAATGATATTTACACCCTCTTTCTTAGGAGCAGCTTTCCTGATAGATTGCGGTGAGATCCGGGTGCTGGCAATCATACTTATGACGATCAACAAGAGATGGAAGCCCATGGCTACAATTAAGCCGGATTGCAGTGACATTCCAGCAGCCTGACATACGACAAGGATAGAACCCCCAATCCCGATCACTACACCGGGTGTAAAAGAATCCGCAAATTGCAGATTTGCCGAGGTTTGGCCCGCACCGCCTTCCCCGGCTTGGGAAAAGGCTACAACACCGCTAACCGGATGTGCCAATCCAATACCGACCCCGGCGATAATCTGACCCATAACGGCAACGGCAACAGAAACAACCGGTATCCAAAAAACGATGGCAATCCCTACGGCAAGCAGAAATACCCCCAGAATGATTCTCATATGACGTCCCCGGCCCTGATCTGCCGCATCCCAACGCCCTTGCAGATACGAAATGATACACCAGCTTAATGCTGCACTCGCTACGATTAAACCCGCCTGAGAAGGGGTTATTCCTTTCACCTCAATGAGGGCCAATACCAGGAAATTCTGTGTGCTGGCATAGGCAGCGAAGAACAATCCGCGTGTTGCCAGAATCGCCGGCATCCCTCTCCGCAGCGTAAGTGTTCCCTTCGGCAGCAATTGACGGAGCGGTACTATCATACCTGCGAGGCCAATCAGGGCGAAGACAAATCCCTTCATACCCGGAAGCATACTTAGACCAACCAGGAAAAGGCCAGTACCCATCGTTAAGAGTAACGCCATCCAAGTAGATGAAGATCCGCTAGCCCCTCCCGACTGCTGCACTTTCAATTTCCTGAAAGCCGGTAAACTAAGCACCGCTGAAACAACCAGTACAGGTAAAATCCCCCAGAAAACAAACCGCCAGGACCACTGATCTGCTATAAGACCTGCTACGTATGGACCGAGCATAGACGGAAGAACATAGGCTGTTCCAAAGGCTCCAAGTATTTTGGCACGTAATTCATCCGGGTAACTTAAGGAAATAGCCGTATACACACAAGTCATCATAGCTCCGGCACCCAAACCTTGCAGGGCCCGTGATCCAATCATGATATACATATCTCCTGCTGTTGCCGCAGCGACCAGTCCTGCGATAAACAATAGAAGTGCATAAGTGAATGGTGCAGCAGGGCCTCTTTTATCTATGATTCGACCGACGACCAGCGTTCCGATAATCTGCGCAAGCAGATACGTACTGAATATCCACCCGAACAGGCTAAGACCGTTCAAGTCTCCAGCAATCGAGGGAGCAATGGTGGTTACGGACAGACCTTCGAATCCCACGGCCATCACTGACAAGATAATTCCTATGGATAGTGCAAAGTAACGCGGGCTGAAAATACTTTGATGATTAGACGGCATGAATGGTGACCTCCAAGAAAGTTTGGTATGTATACATCGTATCCGGATACTTAGTAAACATTTTTGTTTATAATGTCTACGCTACAGTCCGCCTTTGACTTTGTCAACATTTTTATTTAAAATGTAGGGAGTGATGCAGCTTCAATAGCTGCAAAAAGGAGGCGCACCATGAGCCCGAATCAAATCAAAAAGGATGTCTCCACCAGTACCCGAAGAGCGATCATTAATCTGTTAAAAGAGCGTGGGGGCTTGGATGTTATGACCCTCTCCTCTCAATTTTCGCTGTCTGGAATGGCTATTCGCCAACATTTGAATGCGCTGAAGGAAGAAGGATTGGTTACGAATGTGGAAGAAGCGCGTCCCATGGGCCGGCCCACCAAGCTATGGATATTAACACCCGCGGCTAATCGTTTTTTTCCAACCGGCTATTCGGATTTATCCATCAGTCTCATTCAGTCGATGAAAGAAGCTTTTGGTAACGAAGGGTTGGACAAGCTGCTGGATGTTCGAAATAAAAAGATGCAGGCACAATATCTCCAGCATCTTGGTGCGGCATCGGATGTTAGAGAGAAATTGGAGAAACTGGCCGAGATTCGAACGAATGAAGGTTATATGGCCGAGGTGAAGGAGCAGGAGGATGGCAGTCTCTTATTCATCGAGAAACATTGCCCGATCTGTGAAGCGGCGGCTGTATGTACCGGGTTATGCAAGAATGAATTGCATTTATTTAAAACCGTTCTAGGGGATGATGTTCATATTGAACGGGGGGAATACATTTTAAAAGGAGGAAGAAACTGCATTTACACCGTTAGGCCAAATCAGCCGTAACAACAAAGAGCAACCTCACTCAGAGATTGCTCTTTGTTGTTATTTCAGGCTTGCTGCGTCCGATCCCATACAGCGGATTCCCGCAATATAGGTGTTGATCAGCCGGGTAAGAGTGACATTCAGGTCCAGCGGCATTCCAAATCCGCCTTGATGCTCCAGGGTGGACAATCCATGCAGAATACTCCGCAGTCCACGGACAGCATGCAGATTGCCTTCCTCATCCAAGCCGAACGCGGATATCAATTGAATGATGAGCGACAGGATCTTCCCGCCCGCCGCTTCCAGAGCGGTGTCTCCCGGTTCGGGTGCCTGTAGCGTCGTCGTGTACAGCCCCGGGTGTGCTCTGGTGAATCTGATATAGGCCTGACTCATCGCATGTACCGCAGCTTCTCCGCTAAGCCCCTCCGTTGCCTCCGATATGACCTCATACAGTTGCTCCAGACCATATACCGCCATCAGTGTACGCAGCCCCGCCAGCCCGTTGATGTGATTATAGAGTGACGGGGAACGGACACCCAGCTTTGCGGCAAGTGCAGCCAGCGTCACTTCTTCAATCCCGTATTCATCCGCCAGTTCTGCGGCAGCCAGCACCAGCGTGTGTGTGTCCAGACCTGCTCTAGCCATGTACCCTCTCTCCTCCCTTTAATTGCCCTTCAGCCTCCGCAGCCGCCCGCTGCATCGCCTCTACCGGAGCTATAAGCAGATCACCGTGTCCTACCGCCAGTACAGAAGGGGCAAGATCAATCAGCCTGTAAGCACTGACCAGGGCCTGTTCGGGACTCCAAGTCGCCATGGCCGGAAAAGGAAACCAAGCGACCTTCTTGCCGGACACCGCCGTGGCCCGGAAGGTCTGGAATGCATCACCAACGATCAGCGCTCCACTGCGCCGGTCCTGAAAAGACATCGATCCCGGCGTATGTCCAGGAGTGCTGAACGCCATCAGCGAACCGATCCTATCGCCGTCATGCAGCAGAATGTCGGGCCTGGTTACTATTTTGGCGGGTACACTGCCCTTAATAGGAGTCTGTAGCTCACCTGCTCTTAACGAGCGGTCACCAGCCAACAATGCAGCATCCCGCTCCGAAATATAGAGTTTAGCCTCCGGCACCTGCTTCTTCAGGGCATCAAGCGCCCCGACATGATCCATATGACCATGAGTCAGGATGATGCGGGTCAGTGGCTTACCTAGCTTGGCGACCTGACTTAGAATGCCTTGCAGACTGTAGGACATTCCCGCGTCTATAAGGGTAAGCTCCTGTTCTTCTTCAATCAAATAGCAATTCACTGGAAAAATACGCGGCAGCCACGTAAGCTGATGCAAACTGCCTTCTTTTGTCACTCTCATTGTAACTTCCTCCTCAAAACTAATCTTATTAGTTTAAATATAAACTAATAAGATTAGTTTAGCAAGAGATATTTACTCATACGAAGTGACCTGGTTAGACAGCGGTGTTGCGAACATCTTTGCTCATGCACGTTGTGGTCGGTTTTTCGATTACATTCTGCACACACGCCTACGCCACGCCCAATGTGATCGGTTTTTCGATTACATTTACCTCACGCATCCCTGGTATTATCCCCTTGAAGTAGACACTCGAAAAAAACCTCATGTGTTAACATGAGGAAATGAGTGAACTTGGAGGGGATTTTGGTATGGCCAAAAAGGGACAAGTATTTCAATCGTACACAGAGGAATTCAAGAAAGAGGCCATTCAAGCCTATTGTACAGGAGGTGAGAGCTATAAGGTCGTCTCCGACAGGTTGGGAATTGTGAACTGTACCCAGCTTAAAGTATGGGTAAAGAAATATCGGAATGGGGAGCCACTCGATACACAAAAAGGGGCAACAAGCCCTTTAAAAGGACGTCCACGTTCTACATTTGCCAGTATAGAAGAAGAACGAGATTACTTAAAGGCACAGGTGGACTACTTAAAAAAGCGGTATCCAAATCTGTAAAGGGAGGGAAGCTTGGACTACATGACAAATACGCCGTCATTGAAGAACTACGTGACCAACATCGCATCACCCGCCTATTAGCCATTGCAGAGGTATCGCGGGCAAATGACTACAAGTGGCGAGGTGCACAGGTTCGACGAATGGATGCCTATGAGCAAGAGCACGCCATGAAAGAGCATATGGTAGCTATTCACCTGGCTCATCCCTATTTCGGGTACCCTCGAATGCAGGCAGCCCTGCGGGAGGCAGGCTACCTCGTCAACCACAAGAAGGTATGGAGGCTCATGAAAGAGCTATCGATCCAGTCCGTCATTCGCAAGAAAAGGAGTCGTGCGCGCTCTGCTCCTTCCGTGGTCTACCCGAACCGATTAAAGCGTAAGTTTCATGCGACAGCACCTCAGCAGAAGCTAGTAACGGACATCACGTATATCTCAGACGGCACCCGCTTTTATGATCTGTCTGCGATTCAGGACCTCTTTAACAATGAGATTGTAGCTTGGCAGATCTCGGAGCGAAACGACGTAAACCTCGTCATGGATACGGTTGAACAGTGGACGCGGAAAAGAGACGTGTCTGAGGCCGTGCTCCATTCGGACCAAGGCTTTCAGTACACGTCTCAGGCGTACAACACACGATTAGAGGCATTCGGCGTCAAGGGCAGCCACTCTCGCAAAGCAACCTGCCTGGATAACGCCTGCATCGAATCCTTCTTTTCGCATCTGAAGACAGAAAAGTTGTACCTTCACCAGTGTAAGTCAGAAGCAGAGATTCATCAAGCAGTTGAGGAGTATATCTACTTTTACAATTACCAACGTTTTCAGGCGAAACTGAAACAGCGCGCGCCGATTGAGTATCGACACGCGCTGGCTGCTTAGTTTTTTCTTCTGTCTACTTGACAGGGGTATGACCATCCCTTTCCGGCCCATTATCCTTCAAACAGCAAAAACACCATCCGCAATGGATGGTGTCTTGAACTATCAGCATTACCAGTGTTATCGATTTTGTCTATGCCCGTCTGTACCAGTCTCCCGATCAGCCAAACCGGCCCATAATGTATTCCTGCGTCATCTGGTTCTCGGGGTTCGTGAAGACCTTCTCGGTCTTGTCATATTCCACCAGGGAGCCGAGATAGAAGTAGGCGGTGTAGTCCGAGATCCGCGCGGCCTGCTGCATGTTATGGGTGACGATCACGATGCGCAGCTCCTCCTTCAGCTCCTTGATCAGCTCCTCCACCTTACCGGTTGATACCGGGTCAAGGGCCGAAGCCGGCTCATCGAGCAACAGGATCTGCGGGTTGACCGACAGCGCGCGGGCGATACACAGACGTTGCTGCTGTCCGCCAGATAACGCCAGAGCGGAATCCTTCAAGCGGTCTTTGACCTCGTCCCACAGGGCGGCGCGGCGCAGGCTGCTCTCCACGATTTCATCCAGCGCCTGTTTGCCCTTGATGCCATGATATTTCGGGCCGAAGGCGATATTGTCGTAGATTGATTTATAGAACGGATTGGGCTTCTGCCAGACCATGCCGATCTTTTGCCGCAGCTTGATTACATCCGTGCCTGTAGCATTGATATCGACACCGTCAATCCAGATGCTGCCCTTGGTCGTAGAGCCGGAGATATCGTCATTCATCCGGTTCAATGAACGGAGAAAGGTGGATTTCCCGCAGCCCGACGGGCCGATCAATGCGGTAACCGTATTCTGCGCAAAAGGAAGGCTAATCCCCTTCACCGCCTCATACGTCCCATAATAAATACTCAGATCCTCCGTTTGAAATGATTCGCGCACCACTGGTTCCGCTATTCCCATCTCTTACTCCTCCTAAAAGTTCTGATAGCTTACACGTTCCGACTCTTCTACGCAAAACCCGCTTCGGAAGCCTGTGTCCTCCCTCTGCCTAACAAGCCTAGCTCATTCTCTTGGATGCAGTAAGCTTGCGGTAGATGAATCTGCCGAAATAACGGGCAGCCAGATTGAAGATTAATACGGTCAGCACCAGGACGGCTGAAGCGCCCGCTGCGATCTGAAGCGCATCCGGTGCCAGGCCTTCACTGTTGACCTTCCAGATATGCACCGCCAGCGTCTCCGCCGGACGGAACGGGTTGAGCGGTGAGGAAGGGCTCAGCGGATTCCAGTTGCTGAAGTCCAGGCGCGGGCTGCTCATCCCTGCGGTGAACATCAGCGCAGCCGCTTCGCCGAACACACGGCCAGCCGACAGAATCGTACCGGTGATGATAGTCGGCAGCGCTACCGGGAGCAAGACCGAGGTAACGATTTTCCACTTGGATAATCCGAGCGCGAAGCCCGCCTCCTTCTGCTGCTTAGGCACTGTGCGGAAGGCTTGTTCCGTAATACGCACCATCAGCGGAAGGTTGAAGAAGGTTAGCGCGAGCGCACCCGAGATCAGGGAGAAGCCGAGATTGAAGGTGTTGACGATCAGCAAGAGACCGAACAGACCCACGATGATCGACGGGAAGGAAGACAATACCTCCACGACCAGACGGATGAAGTTGGTCAGCTTGCCGGGACGCGCATACTCCGCCATGAAGATTCCGGCACCCAGCCCCAGCGGCACGGTGATAATCAAGGTCAGCACCAGCAGGAACAGGGAGTTGAACAGCTGCGGCCCGACGCCTCCGCCTGCGCGGATCTTTTGCGGCGCCGAGGTCAGGAAGTCCCAGCTAATATGATTGAAACCGCGGATCAGGATATATCCGAGTAAGCTAACCAGGATGGCTACGATCAGCAAGGCCAGGGTTACTATAACGGCAGTGGCTACTTTGTCAGCAGTTCTAGGCTTCAAATTTTATTTCTCCTTTCGAGCATTCTCACCAGCAGGACGAATACAAAGGTCATCAGCATCAGCACCAGCGCCATACTCCACAGCGCATTGTTCTGCGGTGAACCCATCGTTGTATTCCCCATACCCAGCGTGATGACACTGGTAAGTGTGGACGCAGACTCGAATAGTGAGTGAGGCACGAACGGCGCGTTACCGATAACCATCTGCACAGCAAGAGCCTCGCCGAAGGCGCGGGCCATACCAAGCACTACACCCGTCATAATCGCAGGGAAGGTCGTCGGGAGAATGACCCGGGAGATCGTCTGCCAGCGTGTGGCACCGAGCGCAAAGGATGATTCTTTCAAGTTTTGCGGCAATGAAGCAAGCGCGTCTGCAGCCACGCTGGTAATCGTCGGCAGAATCATGACCGACAGCACTAGCGCGCCTGCAGCCACCCCGATGCCCTGTCCGGGCAGCGTATCCCGCAGAAATGGAACAATGACGCTTAAGCCTACGAAGCCGTAGACAACGGATGGAATACCTGACAGTAGCTCAATGACCGGCTGCAGCAGCTTTTTACCCCAGCCCGGTACAATCTCCGTCATGAAGAGCGCCGCGCAGATGCTGAGCGGACTTGCGATAAGCGCAGCCAGCAGGGTAACCAGGAAGGAACCCGAGATGAACGGGAAGGCTCCATAGGATGGCGTGTCTGCTTCAGGCGACCACTTCGTGCCGAACAGGAATTCTGAGACCTTGACCTCACCGCTCACGAAGTTGGCCACGCCTTTGGAGGCTACGAAATAGACCATGGATACAATGATGACAATGAGCAGCAGCACGCAAAAGGACATATAAATACGTCCGATTAAATTTTCTATATGATGTTTTTCCAGCCGCTTGTTAGTTGGTTGTCCCCTCAAGATGCTCCCTCTTTCTAAAGTGAAAAGAGAGGCAGAAGAGATCCGCCTCTAATCACATTAAAGTTTAAATCCAATCCTAACTGTGAACCGGTGAAGCTTATTTAGGTGTTACAGTACCTGCCACATCACGCGATACCTGCATTTTGGAAGCCGGGATG
Source organism: Paenibacillus sp. FSL H7-0350 (assembly GCF_038593195.1). Classification (NCBI taxonomy): domain Bacteria; kingdom Bacillati; phylum Bacillota; class Bacilli; order Caryophanales; family Paenibacillaceae; genus Paenibacillus; species Paenibacillus sp. FSL H7-0350. The sequence continues at coordinate 1,068,108 of NZ_CP151972.1, forward strand.
TAGCCAAGCTCTACAACGTCTCCAGTCTGTACTTCATCCGTCAGGAAGTAATCCAGGAACGCTTTTACAGTCTCATTAGGTTCACCGTTAGTGTACATGTGCTCGTAAGCCCACACCGGATATTTACCGGCCACTACATTGTCTACAGAAGGCTCAACGCCGTCATAGTTCAAGGTTTTTACAGAATCATCGAGGTAGGACAGTGCCAGATAACCGATCGCTCCCGGTGTTTCGCCGATCATTTTCTTAACTGTACCGGAGGAATCCTCTTGAATCGAGCCCTTCAGATCCTCGGTTTTGGTGCCAAGAGCGAAGCTCTCGAAGGTAGCACGGGTACCTGAGCTTGCCGGACGGTTGATGATCTGGATGGCCTGGTCTGCGCCGCCGACCTCTTTCCAGTTCGTGATTTTACCTGTAAAAATATCTATCAGCTGCTGCTTGGTCAAGCTGTCTACGCCTGCCTTCGGGTTGCTAACTGCTGCAATCGCTACAACCGCTACCTGATGATCAACAAGCTCAGCCGCTTTTGCCGCATCCTTCAGCTTCTCTTCAGCAAATACATCTGAGTTCCCGATATCGACTTGCTTCTCAGAGACCTGCGTCAAGCCGGTTCCGCTGCCGCCGCCTTGAACCTGAATGTCTACGCCTGCATTAGTCTTCATGAACTCCTCAGCTACCTGCTCTACGAGCGGCTGAAGTGCTGTGGAGCCTGACGCCAGAACCGAACCGCTTAGCTTCGTACCGCTGCTGGATTCTGTGTTTGTGGCAGCTGGTGTATTTCCTCCGGTATTGGTTGTTGCCTTATTTCCCCCGTTGTTTCCGTTGCCGCATGCTGAAAGTGCCAGTACGCTGGTAAGAGTCAAAGCCATGATCCACGATTTTTTGAATTGCATTGTTTTTTTTCCTCCTAAAGGTTTTGTGAGTGTCTGCTGCGTTCCATCTGCTTCGTACAAAACTCACTCGGGAAGCATTATTGTGTGTCTATCAGCGTCTCTTCTGACTCTTCTTATTCTAGGACCCGTTCGTTAGATAAAAGTACTGAGTTTGTAAACCGGAGGATAAAAGTTATAATATAAATTAAATAGTTAAATAGATAAAATCTATATCGAAACAACAATAGGGGTTTTTTTGCCCCATCCCCGGAGGAATCTTCATGAACCTTGTAAAGCTGCAAATCTTAGTTCTCATCGAAAAATATAAAAAAGTAACAGATGTAGCTGCCGAGATGAACCTTAAGCAGCCTACTGTCTCCTTCCATATGAAAAGTCTGGAGAGTGAGCTGGGCGCTTCCCTGTTCCAGTACCGGAGCGGCCGGGTCCTGCTGACGGATGCCGGACGGGCCTTGTATCAATATGCGGTCCGCATTGTCTCGCTAAGCGCGGAGGCCGAGCGGACGGTCAAGCAGTTCACCTCGCTCGCCTCGGGAAATCTGGAGCTTACCGCCAGCGATATCCCTGCCAGTTATCTTGTGCCCAAACTGCTGTCCCAATTCACACAGCAGCATGACGGGATCGATATCTATCTGTCCGTGCTCCCGGATGACGTCATCCGGGAGCGTCTGCGCAGCCGGGAGATCCAGCTCGCCGTACTGCACAGTGCAGAGGGGCAAGACGATACCTTCCATACGCAAGTGATTGCTGATGAGGAGACGGTGCTGGTCTTTGCGCCGGAGCATCCCTTTGCCGGGGAGCAGGAGCTGACCGCCCAAGCCGTTGCCCGCGAGCCCTGGGTGCAGCATGAAGCCGCCTCCTTCCTGCGCGGAATCTCTGACCAGTGGGCACAGCTTAATAATGTTAGGGTCTGGAACCATGCGGTGCTGGGCTCGCCGGAGGCAGTCAAGGGGATGCTGTACACAGGCCAAATGGTGGGGGTGTTCTCCCGTTCCGGGATTGAGGCTGAAGTTGCGGCGGGCCGTCTGGCCTACGCCAAGCTGCCGGGAATGCTTCCGGCTGACGGGTCCTTTGTGCTGGCTTGGCGCAAGGATTATACGCTCTCTCCGCTCCAGCAGGCTTTTGCCGGGATGGCGGCGGGTTATGTATGAAAAAACGGTATCCCCTGAGCGCCTGTGTAACTGCGCTAACGGGGATACCGTGTAGTGGTGAACCTTATTATCTTTTGACAGCGACCAGGGTGAAGGTCTTGGGAATTCCCTTATCGTACACATCTGACGACAGATTAGGCTCCTCCACCAGCTCTCTTATCACCAGTCCGCTGGCTGCGGCAGCAGTAACCAGCTCGCCCAGCGTCCAGCGCCGCCAGTAGACGACATTCGGTTTGACCGCCTCCGCCGCTGCTCCTGAGGACGGCATATATTTGGAATAGGACACCTGCTTCTCTTCAAGCGCCGTATCAAAATAATCCCCGCTCACCTTATGCTTGCGCACCTTGGCCGTCGACCCCTTGGAGGAGATCAGCTTGGTCGTTACCGGATGGAAATCCCGCAGCACGAACGTCCCGCCCGGTGCCAGCAAGCGGTAGGCCGTAGCCATGAACGGAGCCAAATCCGTAAAATAATGAACAATCCCCATTTCGGCAAAAACCGTATCATAAGAGCCGTTAAGATACACTTCGGGCAGCTCCAGGACATCCGACACGATATAATCAAGCTGTACCCCGGCCGCCTGCGCGAGTTCACCGGCATAACGGGCATTGGCCTCCGAGAAATCCGCGACAGTCACCTCAGCGCCCAGCAGTCCCAGCGCCACCGCTTTCATGCCGTTAGAGCCCATCAGATTCATGATCCTCCGGCCCTTCACTTCACCGAGATAGGTATTCAGCGGATACAGCTTCCCCGCAGGGTCCTTAGACAGCTTCTCCGCAGCCTCGGCAGGGGTTCCGAACCGGCTGGTCCAGGCCGCATAGGTATCCTCATTCCACAGCTCCTCGCTGGTAGGTGGCGCTTCCTTATTAAGGCCATCCGGTTCATTCTGATTAGGTTCATTCATTGCTTTCGTTACCCCTTTATCTATGTTCTATAAAATGTAATCAAACCGCCTAGGAAGCATTCGGCAGAGACTGCCGGAGCTTCAGCGCTTTCCTGCGCCCGGCATACAGATAGACGCCCAGCCCGGCCATGACCAGCACCCCGCCAGCCCACTGCAGGCCGCTAAGCTGCTCACCCAGCAGCAGGAATGCCAGAATGCTCGCGCCGACAGGCTCTCCCAGGATATTCATCGAGACAGTAGTCGCAGACGTATATTGCAGTAGCCAGTTGAACAGGATATGGCCGAAGACGGTTGGCACTACCGCCAGCAGGACGAAGATGCCCCATTCCCGGGCCGGATAATCGAAGAACGGTATGCCGGTCACGAGATTGTAGACGGCAAATACGATGGCCGCAGCGATAAATACAATCAGGCTGTACAGATAGGACGGCATACGCGCCACCAGCTTTTGTCCAAGCAGCATATGCGCGGCTACCGCTACGGTTCCGCCAACCGACAGCATGTCGCCCTTCAGATTCTCAGCAGACAAGCCAATGTCTCCCCAGCCGATAAAAGTAACGCCGAAGATGGCAATCGCCATCCCCAGAATGGCAAAGATCGAATTACGCTCTTTATACAGTATGTACGCACCGAACATAATGAATAACGGCTCCAGCGCCATAATCATCGTCGAGCTGGCTACCGAGGTATAACTCAGCGAACCCATCCACAGCAGAAAATGCAGGGCAAGCATGACACCGGACACTCCCAGCAGCAGCCAGTCCTTCCGCCGCAGCTGAAAGAGTGCCCCGCTATAGGGACGGGCGAACGGCAGCATCAGCAGCGAGGTGAACAGCAGCCGGTACATCCCTTGGACCGATACGGGCGCGGAGGACCATTTAATGAAGATAGAAGAAAAAGAGATGGCCACAATTCCGATTACCATCAAGAGAGGCACGGGAACGGGCGGTTTATTAGTACGCATAACAGAACGCCCCTTCATAGGATGTAAGACTCATTATGTTAATTTAACGTAAATCGGAGAAAAATGCAGCATTTTTTCATTTCCAACGCAAAACAAAGGCGCAGAATCCGCCTCTGACGGGTTCCATGCCATATATTTGTTCAAATATAAGAAATTATATGTTTCACACCATAACTTATCCTTCTATTTCTCGCTGAAACGGTACCGTCCTTTAAAAGGACGGCAAAGCCGTTTCCACTTGTCCTTATCCATGCAGCAGCGGGGAATACATCATCAGTGCGTGGTTCTCGGCCACCGCTTCGTCACCGGCCAGCTCTCCGCTATGCGTCAGCACCCTGCGGCGGATTGCATTGCGCCGGATATACCCGCCCCATGGCTCCAGGCTGATACGGTGCCCATCTTCATAGACTTCATAATGGTAGAGCTGCTGTCCTGCACAGCGCCATTCCCCGTACAGATGCGTCTCATCCAGATGCAGCTTAAGCTGATAAGCATGCTCTGTATCATTGCGCAGCTGAAGATCCAGATAATTATAGGCACAGGTAGCCCCGCTGCCAAAGGGCTGGGTCCGCTGCTCATCGGGAAAGACATCATAGCTGTGCCGGTGCCGTTCGGTAACGGTCAACGGGGTATGCAGCGTCATCCAGTAGATCAGATTGGACAATTGGCAGAGCCCGCCGCCTGTGCCGGAACGGAACCCGCCATAGTGTAGCACCATTCCGTCCAGGTAGCCTTTTCTTCGCGTCGGTTTGCCGATCCTGCGCCAATAAGAGAAGCTCTCGCCTGGTTGTATGACAAGCCCGTCCAGCTTCGCCACCGCGAGCCTCAGGTTCACGATTTTGTTGTGCTGAAGCTGCATATCGACATTGCGCAATTTGCGCAGCAGCGGTGTAGCATGGCTGGCCGCTTCGTACGGCAGAGCTTCACTGCGCTGTTCTGTAGCCAGGCGGCCGCTGGCTGTGATCCATCTCCAGTATCTTTTCCAGGTGAAATACCGCTTCCCTGCAAACAATCGCAGCTTGGACCGCCGGATGGGCTTCATAGCCTGCATCGTCATTGCTTCTACCTCCCCCGTGTAGCTATTGTGCCGATTCTATAATTATATTACCCTCTACTCTGGAAGCTTCTCAGAGATTACCAGAATAAATGTAGCAAGCGGTCCCAGCAGCAACGACAACAGAAACCAGTTCATTCCGCTCCGGTTCTTTCCTTGCGCCAGTCCGGCATTAATCAGAGCCAGTGTACCCCAGCCTGCGTAATAACCATTCTCCATTATAATTCCTCCTCTGTTTCCTGCAAATAGTAAAAGACCGGGCCTCCCTGCTCAGGAAGCCCAGTCTTAAGTATAGCTAATTTTTATGAGAAAATCTTACTTCCCCCGCTTATTATGCCAGATCAGGGCATGCAGCTGCGGCAGCACCCGTGCACGGTTCATCTGCGGATCGGCAATCACCCGCCCGAACAGCCATTCCAGCCGCCCCAGCAGACGGCCTGAGATGTCGCCTTCCTCGGTGACGTTATCGTTGCCCGGCTGCAGGAATAGCGGAACCTCAGGGTATCTGAAATGTATCTTACGGGCATATTCATAATCCTCCTGATTAAAAACAACCACCTTCAGGCTATGTGAAGCCTTGCCGTTATCAGCGACTCTATGCATAATCTCATCCAGCTTATCCCAGTCCGTCTGCATCCCGGAGCTGGGCGGCTTGGGGCTGATCGTCAACACATCCACCTCATGGAACCAGTCCTGCCACCGGCTGCCCTGCGTCTCAATCGCCGCCTGAATGCCCCGCTCGTGGAGTAAGGAGATGAACTCTCCCATCGCCTCCCCGATCAGTGCCGGGTTCCCCCCGGAGATGGTGACACAATTGAAATTCTCCCCGGCCAGCTCCAGCAGCCCGGAGAGAATCTCCTGCGGCGTAAGCATCGTTACTTTATCCTTGGCCGAGCCGTCCCAGGTGAAGGCGGAATCACACCAGCCGCAGCGGTAGTCGCAGCCGTAGGTGCGGACGAACATCGTTTTGACGCCAATGACCGCGCCTTCCCCCTGAATCGTCGGGCCGAACATTTCAATCACAGGGATTTTACTCATGATCGCAGCCACCATACAGCCGGTAAGCCGGTCCCTCCTCGGGAATATCTGCTGCCAGCACCTCAGCCCAGGAGGTAGGAGTCTCCCATAGCTTGACTGAGTACACCGGCAGCGCCGCCCGTTTCAGCTCATAGGCAATGTAAGCAGACAGATTCTCTGCTGTGGTACGGAAGGAGAGCAGCGCGACTTTGGAGCCTGTCGAGAGTAGTGTCTCCAGCACAGGTTCATTGCCCATCGCCAGAAAAGCATGATCCAGCCGTTCAATCACCGCCTCCTGTACAGCCGCCTTAATATCGCTGAAATCGATGACGAAACCTTCATCCGACTGCCCTTCCTCAGCGGACGGCACTCCTTTCAGCACTACCTCCAGCTTGTAGGTATGCCCATGCAGATTGCTGCATTTCCCCTTGTGTCCGATGAGCTGATGGGCAGCGTCGAAGGTGAAGATCTTGCAGACGGCTACTTCGCCCCGCATTATAGTCCCGCCTCCTGACGCTCTGCCTCATATTGCTCCAGACCGCGCTGACGCAGGAGACATGCCGGACAGGTGCCGCAGCCGCTGCCAATGATCCCGTTATAGCAGGTCAAGGTCTGCTCCCGGACATAATCGAACTGGCCCAGCTCGTCTGCCAGCTTCCAGGTTTGCTTTTTGTCCAGCCACATCAGCGGGGTATGAATGACGAACTCCACATCCATCGACAGATTAAGCGTGACATTCAGCGACTTCACGAACACATCACGGCAGTCCGGGTACCCGCTGAAGTCCGTTTGGCAGACCCCGGTGATAATGTTGGAGTAGCCAAGCTGCTTGGCCAGAATGGCCGCGAAGGACAGGAACAGCAGATTACGTCCATCCACGAACGTACTGGGCAGCTCTTCTCCCTCGCCTGCGGTAATGTCAATATCATCCCGGGTCAAGGCGTTGGGAGCAAGCTGGTTCAGCAGCCCCAGGTCCAGAATATGCTGCTTCACACCGAACCTCGCGGCAATTGCCTTGGCGACTTCAATCTCGGCCGCATGGCGCTGATTATAATTGAACGTGACCACCTGAACCTCCTGGAACTCCTGCAATGCCCACGCCAGGCAGGTCGTGCTGTCTTGGCCGCCGCTGAAGACGACTAATGCTTTTCTATTTACCATAATGATCTCTCCTCCTGATGGCTCTGTGAAGTTGGTTCCTGCGGATTAACGGTTGTCCACTTTCTCGGGATACAGATCATGATTCATCAGCCGGTGCTCGGCCATCGCCTCATATTTGGTTCCCGGACGCCCCCAGTTGCAGTAAGGATCGATGGAAATACCGCCGCGCGGCGTGAATTTGCCCCACACTTCGATATAACGCGGCTCCATCAGCGAGATCAGATCATTCATAATAATGTTGACACAGTCCTCATGGAAATCCCCATGATTACGGAAGCTGAACAGATAGAGCTTCAGTGACTTCGATTCTACCATTCGGATATCAGGAATGTACGAGATATACATCACCCCGAAATCCGGCTGACCGGTCACGGGACACAAGCTGGTGAACTCGGGACAGTTGAATTTGACAAAATAATCGCGGCCGGGATGTTTGTTATCGAACGCCTCCAGAATCCCCGGATCATAGCCGAACTTGTACTGCGTGCCTTGGTTGCCCAGCAGGGTAACCTCCTGCATTTCTTCTTGCCTTCTACCTTCTGACATGACAAAAAACCCCTCTCTTTTCCCTAGGCTCATGGCCTGAACTGGAAAGAAGAACGAGATTTCGAAAACCTGGCTCTACTAAGATAGCTTAGTTTTTTATAGAGGGAGTTCGCGAACCTCTCCTGCGCGCGGCGCAGATTCCTTCTTTATCTTGGTGCGTCTTGAACTATACCATGATTGCAGCGGGCTTGACAACCCTCACAGCTGATCCAGAATCAGCGAGCACAGCAGTCCCATCGCAGCGATGAACCCCGTGAGCGGCCCCCCTTCTTCGTAGGCTTCGGGCATCATGCTGGAGGACACCATGGCAATAATTCCTCCTCCGGCAAAAGAGGCAATCACCGCTTCCGTATAACTGCTTGCGTGATCCATGAACGCATACCCTGCCCCTGAGGCCAGTGTGGAGATAGCGAGCACGCCGAGCCACAGCAGCATAATCTTGCCTTTGCCATAACCGTCCTGCTTCAGTCCAGCTGTGCTGGATAAGCCTTCAGGAATATTGCTGATGAAGATAGCAATGACCAGCAGTACGCTAACGCCCTGACCCGCAATGAGACTTGCGCCGATCATGATCGATTCAGGAATTGCATCCAGTACCGTTCCGGCAAAAATAGCCAGACCTCCGCCCTTGGCGTCGCTCTTCCCTGATGAGGCTCTGGCTGAGCGCTTGCGTCCGGCTCCGCCCTTGCGCGAGATCAGCCAGTCGAACACCGTGAACACCAGTGCTCCGGCGGTGAACCCGATAATCGTCGGGGCCAGCCCGCCGTCACTGGCAGAATCCTCTAACAATTCATACGCCGCCGCGCCGATCAACACCCCGGTACCGAACGCCATAATGAAGCCGATCATCTTGCTTCGAATACGCAGGAATAAGGCCAAGAGAGCGCCAATCAAGACCGCCGAGCCGGAGACTGCGCCCCATAATAATGCGTTCCCCATTCGATTCACCTTCTTATAAGATATTGGCATCATTACAATGCATAAGAATAGTTTACACACGAATGAAGAAAGGCAAACACCCTGCATAGTACAACTAAATTGCACGGATTCATTTGTATTGAAAGGGGTAACTTAGAAATAACAATCTCTATTAACCGAAGGATGGGATCATACTATGGAAGCAAACGTACAGAAGCTTATCGATTGGCTGGAAGCCCGCAAGGATACAACACTGGTCATCGAAAAACGGGAGCTGGAGGATCTGGATACTGTCCATTTCAAGCTGGAGACCGTAGACTACCGGAACGCTGACGATGTCATTGATGATTATCTGGACAGTGCGGTCATTCTGCGCGGTACAGGCAGTACCCTGAATGCCGATGGTGAGCTGGTGCCCCTGCCGCAGCCGGGATATGAGCTGGCAGTGAGCGGGCTACAGCTTCATGAAGTGTCCGAAGCCAAGGTGGACCTGCAGACGAGCCGGGCGATATATTCGCTGGCTGTAAGCTGATTATCCGGCGGCTCCGGCCGTAAGAATCTAAAGAGGGTGCAGCTCTAAGCCAACATACCGGCTTAGGACTGCACCCTCTTTTCAAATATAAGAATTTATGTTTTTTGCGCTATAAATTATCCTTCTATTTCTCGCCGAAACGGCACCGTCCTATAAAAGGACAGCAAAATCGTTTCCACTTGGCAAAAACTATGGCCTATAATTCTTCCCCGATAATCTCCACTTCCGTCTCCAGCTCTACATCGAACTTGTGCTTCACCGCTGAGCGGACATGCTGGATTAATCCGATATAATCACTGGCCGTTGCATTGTCGGCGTTGATAATGAAGCCCGCATGCTTACGCGAGACCTCTGCGCCTCCGATGCGCGTACCCTGGAGTCCGCTCTCCTGAATCAGCTGCCCCGCGAACCGGCCCGGCGGCCGCTTGAAGACACTGCCGCAGGACGGATACTCCAGCGGCTGCTTCGATTCCCGCAGATAGGTTAACTCATCCATGGACGCCTTAATCGCGGCAGGATCGCCTGGAAGAAGCTTGAATCTCGCCTCCAGTACAATATACTGTCCGCTGGCGAAGAGGCTGCTGCGGTATCCCCATTCCAGCTGATCGCTGTGCAGGGTGAGGAGCTGGCCATTCTGATCGATCACAAGCGCACTGTGCAGGACATCCTTCACTTCACCGCCGTAGGCTCCGGCATTCATATACAGAGCCCCGCCTACCGTGCCGGGGATGCCGCAGGCGAATTCCAGACCGGTCAGCTCCTGCTCCAGCGCATAGCGCGAGACATCGATAATCTTCGCCCCGCACTGCGCATACAGCAGCCCGTCACGGATGCCCATCCCGGACAGATCCGAGGTCTGGAGCACGATGCCGCGGATGCCTCCGTCCCGGATAATGACATTGGAGCCGTTGCCGAGAATCGTAAGCGGGATCTGATGATCAAGGGCATAGGCAGAGATGATCTGGATCTCTTCATATGTAACCGGGGCAGCCAAGATATCCGCTTCGCCGCCCATGCGGGTATAGACCAGATCCTTAAGGCTCTCACGGCGCTTCAGCGAGCCTGCTGTTACTAGCGGCTGTAAATCCTCATATATGTTGTCAATATTCATTCTTCATACTCCTAACTCTATGAACAAGGTAATGGTGGTGCTCATCGCCGGGCCATCACGGCTTCAGCAACCACAACTTTAACAACGAACAGGCTCCCTTGTCAATGACAGGAGCCTGTTAAGAAGCTGCATATAGCAATATTATGCTTCGAAATTCCTAATTATACCCTATTTGACAGCCGCCGTGCTCTCGGAACGGAATTCCACCCGCCGTGCGGACCGTTCCTCCTCCTTCATCCGGGGACAGGTATAACACAGCCGCCCGCCCTCAGTCCTGTAATACATGCAGCAGCGGTTACGCATCTGAACCGTCTGCTGCGGGTCCGCGAGCGATTCGATTCTCCGCACCTTCACCTGGAACGGATTCCGCGGCATCCCGAATACGGCAGCAGGCAGCTCATCCTTCAGATAGGCGTAATCCTCCTCCAGCCGGCGTAGCTGGAGCGGATCTGTAAGCTCAGCAGCAAAGGCTTCCGCATAATAATTGAATTTGGTCGGCATCTGTCCCCAGATCTCCCCAAGCGAAAGGCCACTCACCTGTGAAGCCATGCGGATCAGCGGCACGGCTGTGCTCTGGTAGAAGCTGGTGAGCACCTCATTGCGCCAGGCCTTCCGTTCAGGCTCATCCGCAGGAGCTTGTCCCATCCCCCATTCACGAAGCGAGAAGGCAACACGGCAGTAGCCGTCTGCCGGAACGAGATGCAGCTGAAGGTTCCGTAAGCTGAAGTCCGGTACACATAGGTAGCCGGTCACGGAATACTGGACCGCGAGTGCAATAATGCTCAGATAACCACCGAAATACGCACCGGCCGCTTTATCGTCAAGCGCCTTCATCAGCGGCCGGTAAGCCTCCATGAAGGTCCTCATCCCCGCCTCTTCTGCCAGTTCTGCAACGGCGAAGGAATACACGGCTCCTTCGGGTACCTTAGCATGGAGATCGAACTTGGAACTATATTCTTGCCTCAGGAATTCATTCATGTTCCTCTCCTACAGCCCGGCAACTTTGTACGCAGCCAGCTCGTAAGGCAGACAGAGCGGCACACCTGTACGCGGATCAGGCACAATATCCGCCTCAATGCCGAATACCTCACGCAGCACTGCCGGTGTCATTACCTCATTCGGAGCGCCTTCACTGATCACATTGCCGGATTTGATCGCTACCATGTGCTGCGCGTAACGGGAGGCATGGTTCAAATCATGGACAACCATAATGATCGTCCGGCCTTCCTGCTCATTCAGCTTCTGCAGCAGCTGAAGCACCTCCAGCTGATGGGCCATATCCAGGAAAGTCGTCGGCTCATCAAGGAACAGAATCTCCGTCTGCTGTGCCAGCGCCATAGCGATCCAGGCCCGCTGCCGTTGTCCGCCGGAGAGCCGGTCAATCGGCCGGTCACGGAATTCATTCATACCGGTCAATTCAATCGCCTCGGCAATAATGCTGCGGTCTTCAGGCGTCAGGCTGCCGAAGCCCTTCTGATGCGGATACCGGCCGTACCCTACCAGCTCAGATACCGTTAAGCCGTCCGGGGCAGTAGGATTCTGCGGCAGAATCGCCAACTGGCGGGCCACCTCTTTGGTAGACAGATTATGAATGGACTTCCCGTCCAGCATGACATTCCCGCTCTTAGGCTTCATGATCCGGGCCATCGTCTTCAGAATCGTGGACTTCCCGGAGCCGTTCGCTCCGACGAGCGCCGTAATCTTCCCTGTCGGAAGCGACAGATTCAGCCCCTTTACAATCATTGTCTCCGCATATCCGATGCTCAGCTGCTCTGTATTTAAACGTTCCGACATGATAACACTCCTCGTATAAATGTAATGGAGCAAGGCTCCTCTATTATAAATATGGCTATGAAACAGACAAGCTCAATTATTGCTTATAGATTGATGATATTGATTCTCATTATCTCTGTCAACTAAAACGTAAAAACGGCCGCCTCCGCATGAAGCAGAAACAGCCGTCTTTCTATAATCTTCTATATTATTTATGCAGATGGAAAGGAACCGTGGCGATGACAATATCCTTCTGATTCATCAGATAAGAGCGGATGAACAAGCTGGTCTGATTATGCAGCACCGCCTGCCACCAATGCTTGGTAACGAATTGCGGAATCAGGACGGTAATATGATCCGTTGAAGAGGTCTTCCACTCTACTGTATCGATGAATTTCACCAGCGGGCGGATAATACTGCGGTAGCGGGAGCGCAGTACGATCAGGCGTACTCCGGGGTTCCACTCCTCCCACTTCTGCTCCATCTTGTGAATCTCTTCTTCATCAAAGCCTACATATACAGCGACCACATTATCAGTCAATGACTTCGCATAGCTGATCGAATGTAGTACTGCGCGGGTCACACCGGCGACCGGAACGACTACGGTGCTTCCTTTGATACAAGGCTTATCGGTAGCGGGACAGATCCGCAGCTGATCGGCAATATTCATATAATGGCGGTGAATCCGGTGGAACACGATAATGACGACCGGCAGGAAGATGAAGGCCATCCACACGCTGGAGAATTTGGTGATAATGAAGATCATGGTGATCGTTAACGTGGTGAGCATCCCGACCGTATTCACGGCGAACTTGCTCTGCCAGCCTTGCGGCTTCGTTCTGTACCATTGGACCATCATTCCTAGCTGCGACAGCGTGAACGGAATGAATACCCCTACTGCATATAATGGAATGAGTCCTTCCGTATTCCCGTGAAATGCAGCTACGAGCACTGCCGACATGACGCCGAGGAAAATAATGCCGTTGGAGAAGCCAAGCCGGTCGCCGCGCACCATGAAGGCATGGGGCAGATATTTGTCTTTGGCGAACATGAACGCCAGCAGCGGGAAGGCCGAGTAAGCCGTATTGGCTGCCAGGAACAGGATAACCGCCGTAATCCCCTGAATGAAGAAGTACAGCCCGCCACGGCCGAAGGTAGACTCGGTAATCTGTGAGACCACGGTGGCCTTCTCATCGGGCATGATGCCGTACCAGTAAGCCAGCAGCGTAATGCCTGTGAACATAGCTCCGAGAATGAGGCCCATGAGCATCAGCGTTTTGGCTGCATTTTTCTCCGCCGGCGCTTTGAAGTTAGGAATGGCATTGGAGACCGCCTCTACCCCGGTTAGGGCCGAACAACCGGAGCTGAATGCCTTCAGCAGCAGGAACATACTGACATTGGAGACTGCCGTACCAATCTCAGGAACGTGTGCATGAGCCCCGCCGGTTGCATATTTGAAGATCCCTGCGATAATCAGCACGAAGATGGAGACGACGAACAGATAGACCGGGATGGCGATGAACGAAGCCGATTCGGTCACCCCGCGCAGATTAACAATCGTTAAGAGTACGATAACAGATACCGCTATGAGGACACTATGATTATGCAGATTTGGAAAAGCTGAAGTGATCGCGTCCGTCCCCGCCGAGGCGCTTACCGCCACCGTCAGAATGTAATCCACCAGCAGCGAGCCGCCAGCCAGAAGCCCAGTATGCACTCCAAGATTGGTTTTGGCTACAATATAAGCTCCTCCGCCCTGCGGATAAGCGAATATCGTCTGCCGATAGGACAGAATCAGAATAGCCAGCAAGCCCAGTACGGCTAATGCAATTGGCAAGGAGTACCAGATGGCGGTGAACCCGGCGGCCACCAGTACGATTAGAATTTGTTCTGTTCCGTAGGCTACAGACGAGAGCGCATCAGAAGACAGGACAGCCAGTGCTTTCACCTTGGATAACTTTTCATGATCGAGTTCGTTCGACTTCATCGGACGCCCGATCAATAGTCGTTTTACCTTGCTTACCATTGTAGTAACAGTTCCTCTCTTGGTTAAGTTGAAAATGGGGTTTCCCTGCGCTGTTTTCATAAGTGGATTTCATAAATGCAGGCACCAAAATAAGCATACGGAAATGATCCGCATGCCTAATGTGCATGGTCATTATCCCACTAGTGGCTTACGAGGTTAGCTGGCGGATTCGGACTGTGGTAGCCCTACGGTTACAGCCCTTGCGGCCTGCTCCGATTCACCCCTTTTGGCCTTGGCCAAAGTGTGGTTCCCCCGTTTTTCCTTCCGGAAAATTCAGCGCATATTCAACTTCTCACAAGGACTAATATTAAGCTACAATACGTCTTCCGTAAAGCGTGGAAACAAATGAAAAAAGAATGAAAAGCACTCAAAACAACCAAATTCATCATCCGGTATGTCTTGATCTTTCATTCTCTTTCATTATCCCTTTATGGCGTGATTTTACAGGGTTTTTGTATATTATTTTTCGCTAAAATTAAGGGGATTCTCTTCTCTTCCTTCTGCCCGTCAGCTTCTTACTCTGCAGTCTCCTCTTTCCGTCCTGTCCAGAGCAGAATGGAGATTAAGACAAAGGCTATAAGTGCAAGCAGAGGGATCGTAACAAATCCGAACCAATTCAGATAATCCTTGTTGCACGGTACGCCGATGGTGCAGGGAAGCACCTTGCTGAGCGCCGGAATTTTCTGCTCTGCATAATGATAAATAGAGATACAGCCGCCGATCAGACTAAGGGGAAGCACATAAGGAATGATCCGCTTGTCCGCCCGGTAGGTGGCGATCCCCAGCAAGAACAGCTGCGGGTACATGAAGATCCGCTGGAACCAGCACAGCTTGCACGGCTCGTAATGCAGGACCTCACTGAGATACAGGCTTCCCGCTACAGCCACCACACAGACGAACCAGGCCAAGTAGAGACAATTACGCCGGCAGAAGGTAGAGAAGGCTGTCATTGGGCAGCTCCCGCTGCTGCTGTAGCTGCTTGAATCTGAGCGTCAATCTCCTCCATATTGAAAGGCTCCTTCACCTTGATGCCGTTCACGAACAAGGAAGGTGTATTCGTTACGCCCGCATCCGTGCCAAGCTGAATATCCCGGTCCAGCTCCTTCGCATAGGTGCGGTCGTCAATATCCTTGCGCAGCAGGTCATAATCGACCGGCAGCCCCAGCTGCTTGGCGAGACTCACCATGAAGTCAGGCGTAGCCCACTCCTTATCTTCATTCCCCTGGTTGGCATAGATCGCATCGAAGTATTTCCAGAACGCTTCCTGGTTCTGATGATACACCGATAGCGCTGCCAGGGAGGCCGTTCTGGAATCCTTGCCGATGAAGGCCAGATTCACGAAATAGAAGGCTGCTTTATTCTGATCTACATAACCCTGAACGATCTGCGGTTTGATCACACCGGTGAACTGGGCGCAAGCCGGACATTTGAAATCGCCGAATTCCACAATTTTAACCGGAGCATCCTCCTTGCCAAGCCGCATCATTTCGCTGTAATTGAAGGCAACCGGCTTACTGTCTGTACCGGCAGGAGAAGAGTCCTTCGAAGCAAGTATGAATAAGCCTACAAAAATAATAACGACGATAGCCACCGTACTCACGATCAGAATTCTCGTTTTCTGCTTCTGCTGTTCCTGCTCTGCCCTGCGCTTCTCCTGCTTGCTCATTTGGGGAGCCATGACATTGTTCTTTTTTGTTTTGCTCAAAGAGAGTTCCTTTCCGTCCTCAGGACTGTCGTGATAAAAGAATAGTTACTTTCAAATTATATAATGTTAACTCTCTTGTTGGCAATCGCTGCTTATACGGCTTCGTTCTCCTCTGCTGACTCCCCGCCCCCTGTATCCTTGCCGAAGAATACCTCCGGGGAATGCTCCTGCGACTGCAGCTTAATTCTGAAGAAGAATTGTGTACCGCCTCCCTCTGCCGGTTCTGCCCAGATCTCTCCTTGCATCAGGTCTACAAGCTTCTTGCAGATCGCAAGGCCCAGACCCGTTCCGGGGTATTTGCGGGTATGCGACGCGTCCACCTGCGAGAAGGACTGGAAGAGCAGCTGCAGCTTATCCGGGGAGATGCCAATGCCGGTGTCGCGCACCATGAATTGCAGCGCCTGAGCGGTCTCCCTGACGCCATAGGACTCCACCTTAACCGTTACCGTGCCGGATGGCGTGAATTTCACCGCATTGCCGATCAGATTGATCAGAATCTGGCGGATACGCACAGCATCCCCGGTGAACTTGTCGGGAAGCCCCTCTTCGATCACAAGCTCCAGGGATAACGGCTTGTCTTGCGTGCTCACCACGAACAGATCCATACAGCCCTGGAGAAGCGCCTTCAGCCCGAATGTATCCTTGGTCAACGAGAGACTATCCGCCTCCAGCCGGGAGATATCGAGAATATCGCTCATCACATGCAGCAGAGCGTGGCTGCTTGTACTCTGAAGCTGCAGGAGCTCCAGATGCTCGGGATTGCTGATCTCCTCGGCCAGCAGCTGGTTGACACCGATAATGCCGTTCAGCGGTGTGCGAATCTCATGGCTCATGGTGGCAAGGAACTCGCTCTTCATCGTCACAGCACTCTCCGCGGCATCCCTGGCCTCCAGCAGCTCATACTGATACTTCATAAGGGCTGTCACATCCTCGGCCACAATATAGACCCACTGCTCCGTATGATGTAGCAAAGGAAAGACGGTGACACTGCAAATCAGCTGCGCCCCGCCTTTGCTCCGGACCTTCAGCTCAAGCTTTGAGGACTGGCCCCGTGACGCACGTGTTACGGCATCCCGAACAGCCGCTTCATCCCGTTCGCTGTAAAGTATCGCCTTATAATTCCCCAGTTCCTCTCTGCTATATCCGGTAATGTCCCGCAGAGCAGGATTAGCACTGATAATCTTCTTGCGTGCAGGATCAATACAGATCACCATATCAGGGTTATGCTCAAACAGCGCAGTATACCGCTGCTCATTAAAAGCTGCTGACTGGAGTATCCGCTGCCGGTCCCTGTACAGCAGAGCAAGGACGATCGACACAATGAACAGGAAAGAGCCGCAGAGAATCATTCCCAGTATGGAATCCTGCAAATAGAGCACTTGTCCGGCAGCACTGGTCTGTTCTCTTATCGGGAATGAAGCGCCCGCCATGGCAGCGTAATGGATGCCTGTGAACGCGCCGGTCAGGGTCAGGACAAGCAGCAGTTTTTTGAAGCTGAACATATTGTAGGCCTGCTCCAGCCACTTCGGATCATAGGATGCGGTGACCACCGGGACGATCAGGGCGAACAACACCGCCAGTGTAATAGAGAAGGCGCCTTGCTCATACGTTGCCGTAAGTCTCATCGACAGAATGCCGCTGAAATGCATAATCAGGATGCCGCTGCTGAACAAGAGGCCGCCCAGAGCCAGATAGACCCTGCTGCGGGTGTGCGGGTTATTCAGCATAACTAACAGCATATAAGAAGCTGCGACGGGGATCACTAGAGAGAACGCCAGCAGAGGCAGATTATACGATACCGGAACGCCCATTTCCATTGCCCGCATCCCGATGAAATGCATGCTCCACAGGCCTGTGCCAAGCACCAGGGAGATGAGTAGAATGAACCGGGAGCTCCGCTGGCCGCGAAGCAGGCGTTCCGTCAGATCGAGCGCCGTGAAGCAGGAGAGAAAGGCTACCGCAACCGACAAGAGGACAAGCAGATCATTGTAAGTGTTCAAAGGATGCTCCAACGCTCCCGCCCCTTTCTTGAGTCGGATATATTACATGTATTTACACTCCCTTACCCGCCTTAAATCCAGCCGAATCGCAATAACGCCAGAACCATTCATCCATATAATGACAAATAACCTTATAATGACAAAAAAGCACAGCGCTGTAGTAGCGCCATGCTTATAGTATATGCAACAGCTTATGCTCCGGCTTCTTCCGTCAATAACTGCAGCTTCAGCAGCTTAATCCGGGAAATCCGCTTATTATCGGTTTCTTCGACCACGAATAAATGATTGTCGAACTCAATAGACTGGCCCTTTTGCGGCGGATTGACCTCCAGCTTGGAATACAGCCAGCCGCCGATCGTATCATAATCATCAGTCTCCATATGGATTCCGAGCTTGTCGTTAATCTCTTCAATCAGCATCAGTCCGTCTAAAGAGAACTCATCCTCTCCCAGCTGCTCAATGCCGGGCCGCTCCTCGTCGAACTCATCCTGAATCTCACCGACAATCTCTTCCATAATATCCTCCAGTGTAACCATCCCCGAGGTACCGCCGTATTCATCAATAAGAATGGCGATCTGGGTCTTGGCACGCTGCATGACCTTCAGGAGGCTGCTGATCTGAATCGATTCCGGTACCGTCAATATCGGACGGATCAGTTCATTATAGCTCGGTGCCTTCTCCCGAATCATATCCTTGATATGAATGAAACCAAGAATATGGTCCTTGTCACCGTCACAGACCGGATAACGGGTTCTCATGCCATCGAAGGCAATCTCCAGATTCTCCTCCGTCTCCAGATGCGTGTTCAGACAGATCATCTCGGTACGCGGAATCATAATCTCCCGGGCCATCGTGTCGGCAAATCCAAAAATATTATCCACCAGTGTCATTTCTGTGTTGTCGATCAAGCCGCTTTTGTTACTCTCCTGCATCAGAATGCGGATTTCTTCCTCCGTATGCGCAGTAGCCAGCTCGGAAGCCGGTGTCAGACGGAAGATCCTCAGCAGTCCCCGGGCAAGCCCGTTAACCACCCAGATGAATGGAAACATGATCCGGTAGAACACATTCATCGGTCCCGCAGTTAACAGAAGCACCGCCTCAGCCTTATTCACAGCAATGGTCTTCGGTGCAAGCTCGCCGAGTACGATATGGAGAACCGTGATGAACATGAAGGCAATAATCAGGGAGATGACAAATACGGTCGTTTCATCAAAGCCCAGACCTCTGACCAGCGGCCCCACAATCGTGGCCACGGCCGGTTCTCCCAGCCAGCCCAGTGCAAGTGAAGCAAGGGTTACCCCAAGCTGGCAGGCCGACAGAAATCCATCCAGATTATGGACAATGTTCCTTGCCGCCAGCGCTCTCTTGCTGCCTTCCTCAATCAGCGATTCAATGCGCCCGCTGCGCACCTTCACCATCGCGTACTCCACCGAAACAAAAAAACCGTTAAGCAGCACAAGCAAAATAATAAGTCCTACATGTAATATACCGGGTAAAGGGTCGCTCAATTTATACTCCTATCCACCGTAATCTGTACGGCTGGATAGGCCCACCTCCTTCGTTTGCTCAAAATGTCAGACTCGATTACGCTAAGAGAACCCTTGCGTATCAATTCCCCAATGCCCTCATCTCCTATACAAAATCACGGATTATAAATAATACTTTCATTATATAAATATATTAGGTGAAACAGCAAGCATGCGTGTCCCCTCGAAAAATACAGCATATGTACGTACGGGAGCATAAGTAACGGCTGACCGCCTTCAAACCAAGGCGGACAGCCGTTTTTGGATGATTCTATGGATAAATGCCCGGAAAAGCGGTTTAGCAGTTGCGTACTCCCAGCGGATTCCCGATTACACCCGGATATTGATAGACAAGCGGCTCTTCGAAAGTGGCGTAATCAAAGTTAACCATCAGCAGCACCACCCGCTGTCCGGTAGCCCGGTCGCTGATAATCAGGTGGTCACGGCCCGCAGCTTCAAGCACCCCGGTGTAGACCTTGGCATTCCAGTCCTTGTTATTCTCATATGTGAAATAGAAGGTGCCCACCTTGCCAAGATTCAGGCGGAAAATATTCTCCACATAGGACTGTTCAAACACGGGTGCAGCTGTGGAGACCACCGTGCCGCCGGGCATCATGGGACTTCCGCTGCTTACCTGAGGCGGCATGGCGGCCATGGTGCCCATATTCCCCATGTTTCCCATGTTTCCCATGTTTCCCATTTTACCCATATTCCCGATGTGTCCCATGTTATTCATATTGTTCATATTGCTCATGTTATTCATGTTGTTCATGTTATCCATATTGTTCATGCTGCCTGCGGGATTGCTGCCCATCATATAAGGAACTGGGCGGTACGGTTGAACGATCATGTACGGAATACCTCCTAAAGTGTAATAATTGCCTTGTCTTGCCTAGTATACTGCCGGACAATCTCCCTGTGTTGGAGTGAAGAAGCAGTGGGCCTTGTAGCGTCCGGTATTCTGCTGATTGTACCAGGTCGCCGGGCAATCACCGACCGGGCGGAAGAACCAGAGCGCATTCGAGGCCGGCCAGGTTCGCTCCCCGTTAATCGCTCGTTTCGCCAGCCGGATATCAGCCTCCCGCGCCCGCTGATAGAAATATCCCTTTTGCGGGGCTTCGAAGCCCCCGGGGCTCTGGTACACCATGTCGTTCACACTGCGGATGTTGTTGAAATCCAGACAGTTGCCGAGAATCCGGTTCACGCCGACATTGCCGACCATCAGCATGCCTGACTCCCCATCCTCTTCAGCTTCTGCCCGCATCAGCCGTGCAAGCACTCTTACGTCCTCCGAGTTTGTTTTGATGACAGCCACGCGTTCTCCTCCTTGCATACATTTCATTGACGGGTGAGGCTATGCAGACTATTGTTTTCTCCGTTGTTCTTTTGCTGCTCGCTGTATTGTATGTGTATTCGCCCAGGAGGTGACAGTCTGCACCCAATTTTCTGCCGCTTCCTCATCCGTCCCTATGTTGGCGACACGCCAAAAACCCCCTTGCTCCACAACGGGAACTAGGGGGGTCACAATAACCATCTATATTACATTTCCATCTTCTTATCTACTCCGCCGTGGAGTAATGAGGACGCCGTTGAAAGCCATGATACCGGGTCCCCTGATACGTCAGTATACCTTGGTCTCCCTCAGCGCTCATCCCGTATTCCTGTCCCTCCACCTTGAATTCCCTGCGCACCCCATCCTCAGCTTCATAGGTCAGATAGTAGGTGGTGCTGGTCCGGCTGGAGAGATTATCCTCCTGGGACTGCTGCTGGCGCACTTCGGTCCGCTTGCTCACGATACGGGCGGGAATGGACTGCAGGGGGGCTTTATTGTTCCGGCTCCACTGAAGCAATCCCCGGCCCGCAGACACAGCGATGATCCCCACGACCAGAGCGAGAAAGACCGGCAATACCGTTCCTGTAAAATCGAACAGCCAGGATGGATCACTCCCCGTTCCCATTGTCTCTTCCCCCTTATTCCCAAATAGTTAGCACACCTGCCCCTATAGGCTTCTCTACATGTATATGCCCCTTGTCTGCAAGACAGCACCGGTAGAAACGCAAGTAGAAACGGCTTCGCCGTCCTTTGAAAGGATGGTACCGTTTCAGCGAGAAATAGAAGGATAAGTTATCGTGTTAAACATATAAGTTCTTATATTTGCAAAAAGACCATTCAGGTTCCAGTACTGCCGGGAACTTAAATGGCCTTCTATAATACCCGAGTGGCGGTTACATTAAGCATGTACGAGGTCTAACAGTTGTCTGGTTTCGTTCGTTTCTTCCGGCATCATGCCGTTCTCTGCCCAGCAGGCTTTGCATTGTTCTTCAGTCTGGCACAGGTGAGCGTCATCGCAGTTGTAGCACAGTTGCATCAGGTTTCTAGTCATATAATCCGTTTCAAAAGTTGTCATTGTAATCTCTCCTATTCGGGTTGAAGGTTTGTTTGAAAGTTTGTGAAAAAATGAACTTGCTTTCTATGTGTTAAATATATCACAGGAATCAGAGTTTGTCATGTGATTTTTTTCACATTTTTAAAGAAAATTTTAAATAAGATTTTTCCTTATATTGTAGAGGACTTTAAGCGGATTTAATGTGAAAAAAAGAGGCTATCCGTCAGAACGGATAACCTCTTGCAGAGTATTACATTACACGCCAGCTCTCGCCGCCATTGGTGGTCTGAAGCAGGATCGACCTGCGGTCTTCTTCCTTAGAGATCAGCAGCCAGCCTACATCACTTGAGATGAATTGCAGCTTCACTACCTCCGGATACTCCAGGAGCTTGGACTGCAGCACCGTGCTGGCCGGGAGGGCCGTCCAGGTCACTCCCTGGTTCACCGTCTTATAGAGCAGGTTGCCTTCCAGCGACCAGCCCGTCATGGCATTCAGGAAGTCGGGTGCCACCTTCCGGTTCATCCCAGAGAGCACCGGCCGCCCGAATGTGGTGAACTTCCAATTCTCTCCCCCATTGGCGGTAAAATAACCGTTAAAGCTCATACTGTCTTCTTTGTCCTTCTGACAGCCGACCGGCATCCAGCCCCCGGCCGCATTCTCCCCGAAGAATTCAGGGACACCCGTAACCACCCGGTCACATCCGGC
The DNA here is from genome assembly GCF_038593195.1 of Paenibacillus sp. FSL H7-0350. Taxonomy (NCBI): domain Bacteria; kingdom Bacillati; phylum Bacillota; class Bacilli; order Caryophanales; family Paenibacillaceae; genus Paenibacillus; species Paenibacillus sp. FSL H7-0350. The sequence continues at coordinate 1,090,479 of NZ_CP151972.1, forward strand.
AAAGCTATCATTGACCAGGAATTCCGAACCGGGTACCCAGGTCGCCCCTCCATCCCTGGTCATATAGATCTTGGGCAGAGCGCCAGTCTGCAGCATAACAAACCCGCGGCTCTCATCATTAAAGATCATCCCGGTCGTGACCCCGGCATGCGGAATCGAATTACTCGGCAGATTCGGATTATACTGCTCATTCTGCATCATCAGACTCCAGGTGGCTCCGCCATCCTTGGTAGCATACAAGGCTTTGCTCTCTTTGGTGGCACTAGCATCCCACTTGGTCATAAGCCAGCCGTTCAGACCAGAGCTGAAGTATATGGAGGACAGCTTGTTGGAATCGGGGAACGCAGAGATCTGCCAGCTGTGTCCCCCGTCTGTGGTACGCAGCACCACGGTCTCGGTGGAGCCGAACGAACTGCGGATAATCCAGCCATGTTCGGGGTCGGTGAAGAAAATCTCTTTGCCGTAGACCGGATTGTTCAGAAACTGTACATTCGTAGCTGGTGAGATATTCGCCCAGGTCTTGCCGTTATTGAGCGTCATGTACATTCGCAGCTCGTTGCGCGTTACCCCCCAGGCCAGTCCTGCCGAGGAGGTGAGCAGCCGGAAGTCTGTCAGCCGCGTCTGAATCTGATATTTCTTTGCATTTTCGGGTTCCACATTCTTGTTATCCGGGGTGATGACCGTAATCATCTGCCCTTCTTCCGGCGCTTCAGTCGGCTGAGGAGGCCGGGTAGCCTCCGGTTTAGGGGCGGACGAGCAGGCCGAGAGAACCAGCAGAGCCATAAGAAGCATCAATGCCACTCTTAGAACCTTGGAATATGAAGCTTTGGCTGACAATGCGCTCTCTCCTTTTCTTCTATAATAATGATTGTTTAAAAGATTATTTCTTCGTATTCAGATTACTGCGTCTATAGCCGTACAGTGCGTAGATGACCAGCCCGATTGCAACCCAGATGATGAAGCCAATCCAGGTCTCTCTGCCGAGATTATACATTAAGTAGCCACAGGCTGCCGCACTAAGGAGTGGAACCAGCGGAACCCAAGGAACCCGGAAGCCTCTCTTGAGATCTGTCTTCGTCCGGCGGAGCATAATGACCCCGAGTGACACAACCAGGAAGGCAAATAAGGTACCGATACTCGTCAAATTTGCCAGCCTGTCCAGGGGAACGAGGCCGGTAAGCACAGCGATCAGGCTGCCGACCATCCAGGTGCTGCGCACCGGAGTATGCGTCTTGGCGCTAACCTTGGACAAGCTCTGCGGCAGCAGCCCGTCACGCGAGATCGCGAACAATAGCCGGGTCTGGCCGAATAGCAGAACGAGCAGTACGGTGGTCATCCCGGCTATAGCTCCGATCGAGATCAGCCCGGCAATCTTATCCTGCCCGACGAAACGCAGTGCAAATGACACCGGATCACTGACGTTAAGGCTCTGATAAGGCACAATACCCGTCAGAACCAAGGATACGGCGATATATAAGATTGTACAGATAGCAAGGGATGAGATAATCCCGATCGGAAGATCGCGCTGCGGACGCTTAACTTCTTCTGCGGCGGTTGAAATGGCATCAAAGCCGATATAGGCAAAAAACACAGTAGCCGCGCCGTTCATCACGCCATGAATCCCGAACGGCAGGAACGGCGTCCAGTTCTCCGGCTTCACATAGAAAATACCGGTGATGATGAATAACAGCACCACGGAAATCTTGATTACAACCATCACTGCGTTAAAACGGGCTGTCTCCTTAACTCCCCGTGTCAGCAGATAGGAAATCAGCAGGATAATGATGACGGCAGGCAGATTGATAAACGTTCCCTTATCCGCATTATACGCTCCAGACAAAGCTGTCGGCAAATGTATACCGAAGCCCTCCAGCAGCCCTTGGAAATAACCGGACCATCCGCTGCTTACCGCCGCGGCAGCAACCCCGTATTCCAGTACAAGATCCCAGCCGAGCAGCCAGGCTAGTAATTCACCAAAGGCCACATAGCTGTAAGCATAAGCACTGCCGGATACCGGCAGTGTCGAAGCAAATTCAGAGTAGCACAAGGCGGACAACACACAGGCAATCCCTGCGATGATGAAGGACAGCACCAGTCCCGGGCCGGCATGCTCCGCAGCAGCCACACCCGTCATTACAAAGATCCCGGTGCCGATGATGGCTCCTACTCCAAGCATCGTCAAATCCATGGCGCCCAGTGTCTTGCTAAGCTTCTCCGCTCCGGCATTCTGGGGAATGGCCAGCGGTTTTTTGCGGAATAAATCCATACTTCAGTTCGCTCCTGTCAAGTGGTTGAGTGGATAATAGAAAAACTTTTGTTAGCTTACCCTATTTCGGGTAATGGATGAAAAGCGGACAGCTTGAAAACACTATCCCTAGCGATTATGATGGATTAGATTGGACAGCAAGTGGAATGGCTCTGCCTTCCTTATACTACCAAAATACAAATGCTGGAGGAGATTTAACCATGGCCCCATTTAAGCCCAATCGTGTTGTAGTCATCGGTACCGGTGCAGTCGGAACCACTACAGCCTATACGCTGCTGCTGCGTAAGCGCATGCCCGAGCTTGTTCTGATCGATGTGAACCACCAGAAGGCGCTTGGTGAAGCGCTGGATATGAACCATGGTATGCCTTTTGTAGGAGGCGTGAAGCTATGGGCCGGTACCTATGAGGATTGCCGCGAAGCCGACATTATTATCGTCACAGCCGGAGCCTCCCAGAAGCCTGGTGAAACCCGGATCGACCTGCTCCGCAAGAACATCTCGATCTTCAAAGATATCATTCAGAAAATCACGAAATACAACCATCATGCGATCCTGCTGATTGCGACTAATCCGGTCGATATCCTGTCATACGCTACCCTGAAGATCAGCGGCTTCGACCGCAGACGGGTTATCGGCTCAGGAACGGTACTGGACAGCGCCCGCTTCCGGTACCTGATCGGAAAGCATAAGGAGATTGATCCGCGCAGCATTCATGGACAGATCATCGGGGAGCATGGCGATTCCGAGCTGCCGGTCTGGAGTCTCGCCAATGTCGCCGGGATTGATCTGGGCTTCGATGAAGCCGAACGCAAAGAAATCTTCGAGGATACGAAGAATGCCGCTTACGAGATTATCGATGCCAAAGGATCGACCTCCTACGCCATCGCGCTCGCACTGGACCGCATTGTAGCGTCCATCCTGAACAATGAAGGCTCCGTTCTGAATGTATCCACATTGCTGAACAACTACAACGGCGTCTCCGATGTGTTCCTCGGCGCTCCGTGTGTTGTGGACCGCTCCGGGGTGCGTGAGGTACTGGATCTTCCGCTCAGCGAAGAAGAACAGAGCTTATTCCAGCAGTCCGCTGACAAGCTCAAGAGTGAAATTGCCAAGCTGGAGCTATAATTTCAGCCGAAACAAGCCGGCCGCCAATCCGCAGGATTGGCGGCCTTTTTTTGACATCCAAGCATCCAAGCATTTACAAGCCGCGAAGACGCGTTAAGCGACTAAAGTGATTATGCGGTTGATTTCACAATCCGTTTTTCCTTTCTCATGGTAGCAATTCATAGACAAGTTGTCATCCTAAAAATGCACATTCCATGTAATTTATGCGTTAGGGTATGAACAAAAGTTCATAGTTCAAGTGATATGAATGCTGGACAGGCAGATTACAGGCTGCCGCTTAGCTTATCAGCGCTGCTGATTTGCAGTCGGGACATCGCCTCTTCCTTCTCCCGGCTCGTGATATGCGTATATACTGTAGTTGTCTGAATGGACGAGTGACCCAGCAGCTCTTGCACCGTCCGCAGATCCGCACCCTTTCGCAGCAGCATGGTGGCAAATGAATGCCGCAGCTTATGGCTCGAATAGGTACGCTGCTGGGAAGAGGGCAGTTCACTCTGGAAGCGGCTGAAGGTATCCGCAGCAATGCCTTGAATTCCCCGGATCGACAGTCTGCGGCCCTTCTGCGAGATGAACATGGCCTCCTCTTGGCTGCGCCAAGGGACCAGCCGGTCGGCAATCGCCTGATCGAGATAAGGGGCTACATCCTCCGGAACCGGAATGCCCCGCCATTTGCGCCCTTTGCCGAAGACCCGCAGGGAACGTCTGTCTACATTATAATCACTCAAATTCAGCGTATGTACTTCCCCTACCCGCAACCCCATGTAGGACATAAGGAGGAAGACCGCCAGATTGCGGCTTCTGTACTTGCCGTCAACCGCCGAGAGGAACCGCTCCAGCTCTTGCTCCTCCAGATAGACCGGCTCACGGTTTTTGTCGGTCTTGGATTTCTTGATTCCTGCCGCCGGGTTAATAGATAACAGCTCCAGCTCCGACAATGCCTTGAACAGACAGTTGACCGAGGCATGCTTGCGGTTACGGGTGGAATCGCTGACTCCCCGCTCACGGACCGAAGTCAGGTAGGACACCACATGAAGCTTTTTGACCGTCCCCAGCTCCCTGCCGTTCAGGCTGTCCAAGAATTCCCGCACATCGGCAAGGTAGGATTTCTGGGTGTGTGCTGTATAACCGGCATCCTTCATCCAGATCAGGAAAGCCTCCAGCTCTTCTTCGTATGTTAGTTCCAGCTCGTTCATGATCTGTCCCCCTCCCTCTTAAGTACAACTATTATATCATTCCTCCGCAGCAGCTTCTCTCCATCCGGCAGCATGCTTCTCTACCATTCCGAGGAACTCGCTGAGCGCAGGAGACTTCCATTTCTTGTTATGGTAAGCGATCTGGGTAGCTACCCGCTGCGACTGGTCATTCCAGTTCAGCCGGCCCAGCTTGCCTTCCGCCAGCTCGCGCTTCACCGTAATCTGCGGCAGAAAAGAGAGGCCGAGACCGGCCATCACGCACTGCTTGATTGCTTCAATGCTCCAGAACTCCAGCTTCGGATCAGGAAAGACGCCGTGGCTGTTCAGATGACGTTCAAACAAGGTGCGGTAGGTGCAGCCCGCCTCGGTATGCAGAATGGTTACGTTCTTCAACTGATGCGGCTCCACTTCAGCAAGCTCCAGCAGCGGATGATCCAGCGGAGCCACCAGAGCCATAGCTTCATGGATCAGCGTCTCACAGTACATATCCTTATACTCTGTTTCCGGCTGCAGCAGGAAGGCCAGATCCAGCTCCCCGGAGCGGATGAATTCGGTCAGCTCCCAGCAGGCCCCCGGCTTCAGGGTAATCTGCACCTGCGGATAACGGCTGCGGAAATCCTTAATAATGCCGGGAAGCCTGAAGGCCGCCAGGGATTCCGGTGCGCCAATCCGCAGCGAACCGGCAATTTCGCTGTCAGAGCGGAGGGCATTCTCAGCCATCGTGTGCATTTTGGAGATTTCTTGAGCATATGGCAGCAGGCGGCGGCCTGCATCGGTAAGCATAATCTTTTTGCTGATCCGGTCGAACAGGGGTTGCCCCAGCTCTGCTTCCAGCGCCTGTATCTGAGCGGTAATGCTGGACTGGGCATAATCCAGCTTCTGCGCAGCGCGGGTGAAGCTGCCGGTCTCTACCACAACGAGAAAGGTGAACAGATGCTTAGATTCCATGGCGGACCTCCTTTGATCCATCGGTTTTTCGAATGGATGTTATTTGATAATTCCGTTTTTCCAATGGATCTATTATCTGATACTCTATAACTAAATACAAGGAAAGCGGGATTATATATATGAAGAAACACACTTCTTTAGGGCGTACCATCGGCATGCCTCAGGCAATCGCCTTATACATCGGAGCCGTCCTTGGCTCGGGGGTATTGATTGTACCCGGACTGGCAGCCGAGATAGCTGGCCCTGCTTCGCTGCTGGCCTGGGGCTTCATGACCTTACTCATTCTTCCGCTTGCCTTATCCATGGGCCTGCTCTCTGCCAAGTTCCCTAACGCCGGGGGCGTCTCCCACTTCGTTACACTAGCCTTCGGGCCGAAGGCCGGGGCCCTGGTCGGCTGGTTCTTCCTGATGTCCGTTCCGATCGGCGCGCCAGTCGCCGCATTGACTGGTGCAGGATATATGACGGCAGCGATGGGCTGGGGCGATCCGACGAGAATCGCTCTTGCCGCCGGGATGCTGATGATTGGACTTCTAACGAACTGGATTGGTATGCAGGTCGCCGGTAAAGTACAGATCGCTGTGGTGATTGCAATTATTGCCGTACTGGTCTTCTCTTTTGCCGCTGCGCTTCCGGGGATGGAGCGTGCTCACTTCACTCCATTTGCGCCGCATGGCTGGATGAGTGTCGGGCAGGCGGCGGCTATCCTCTTTTGGTGCTTCATCGGCTGGGAAGCTGTTTCGCATCTGTCCGAAGAGTTCAAGGACCCTGAACGGGCTGCGGTCAAGGGTGTAACCATCGCGGCCATCATTGTCGGCATCCTGTATTTCCTCTCGGCACTTGCTACCGTAGGTACGCAGAGCTATCTGCACGGCGGGGCAGATAGCTCCCTGCTCTGGATCATCAGCCAGCCGCTGGGGGCATGGGGTGGCTTCATCGCCGGGCTTACCGGTCTCTTCATCTGCACGGCGACAATCATTGCCTATGCAGGCGCAGCTTCACGCGTGGCTTATGCCTTGTCCCGGCAAGGCTATGCTCCGGGCTGGATGGGCCTTTTATCGAGTCGTTATCAGACGCCTGTGGGGGCAATCGGCTTCCTAACGCTCTGCTTCACCTTGATATTGTCGCTCTACGGCAGCGGAGCACTCTCGATAACCACGCTGATCACTTTCCCCAACGCCACCTTCATTCTTACCTATATCGGAGGCTGCGCCGCCGGAATCCGCCTCTTGCGCGGCAGCCGTACGGGCGTAACGATCAGCTTCATTTCTTTTGCCGCCACACTGGCTGTGTTCCCGTTTACAGGCTGGGCAATCCTCTACCCGCTGCTGATTACGGTGGTCTTTGCCGGGGTGGACTATTTGAGATACGGGGTAAGGCGTGTGGGGGAGCCGTGAGGGGAATTTAAAGTCACTTCCTTCCAACACAAACAGGCCGCACCCATCCATGGCAGGACAGGCGCGGCATTTCTTTTATAGGCGATGAATTTCAGCAGCTATGGGGTCCACTGAACCGGAATCCGCAGACGGAATTGCTGCATATCCTCTGGAAATGAGAAGTACCCGGTTATAATCTCAAGCTTATCAGAAGGCTGTACGGGCGGAAAAATCAGCTTAAACGCCAGTTTATCTTTGCTCATACGTACCCGCGTTCCTATCTGTGAAATCGGCTGATCGTGTCCTTCCTGTAGGGTTATTGAAGTTAACTGGCTCATCACCTGACTGGCCTCATAGTATACAACCGTCTGCTTCTCCTCATATTCAACAGCCGTAATTGTAACGTTTCCTCCCTCATTCCCCTTTAGAGTCAGCGGGAGTGAACCGCTCAAGCGCTGACGATCTTCATACGATTTAACTTGATTATTTTTCTCTGTCTCAGCGATAACCAGTGTCATATATTCCGGTTTGGGATTAAATTCTGTCAGCGGCGAGAAGTTGAAATAATAGTACTCTTCAGTCGCTCCATCTCCACCTTGATTCATATACAAGGTCCCAATATCATCTTCAAGCATTGCATAAAGAATTGGATGAGGATATCTTTTCATCACAATAACTTGCGAAGTTACTGGACCAAGAGTCAGCTTGTCTACAGTATACATTGAGTTATCGTACATGAAATTCAAGTCCTTGGGATAGACGGTTGTACTTATCGCAGCACTCTTCCCCCTATCCAGCAGGACAGATACATCCCAGTTCCCCCTCGTTGTCCCGATACAATCAATACTCATATTAAGCCTAAGTTGATCCGGCAGATCCTTGTCCCCAAAGCTTAGACGGGTTGTACCTACGAAGGTATGATCTCCTGTAATCGTAAAATCGTGGCTCGAGATTCTTTGCGGATGATGTCCTTCGAAATTGAGCTTATAGAAAACTGCCGCTTCCTTGCCGGTAATGCGCTCTGAGGATGATGGGTAGGTCACCTCATAATTAAGCACCAATGAAATACCGTCATAGTATTCCTCTACCAGATTGAAGGTAATGCCTTTATCGGTAACCAAGGCGCCTGCCGGATTACTGAGTTGCTTCTCTTCAATGGGCTTCAATTCGTCTCGATCCGCACCTTTGGCATACAGATAATCGAAGAACGGAATGACGCGTAGCGCCTCTGCTACCGTGGGCGAGATGAATCCGATCCCAATAATTGATCCGGCTGTAACCGTCAGCGCAGCTGTGACACTGATGATCCACTTCTTGTACGATGATAACTGGTGTCTGCCCCTTGGAGCTTGCTTTACTCCTCCTGTATGTAGTTGCCACAATTCATCAAAATGAACAGAAGAAGGCATACTGTGTATCATGTGTTCAGCTTCCTTTTGTAATTGTACGATTACTGCCTCAGATTCAACATCCAGCCTGTCCTTAGCTGTCGTCATTTAAGACCCTCCTTCATCATCAGCACGCAGGGGTCAAGTTCACCGCATTCTCTCAACTTGCGCAGTGCCGCATGAAGCCTGGATTTACAGGTTCCCAGCGGAATACTTAATACCTCTGCGGTTTCTGGAAGCGATAATCCGGCATAATAGTGCAGGGTGATCACTTCGCGCAGCTTCGCGGACAGATGGCTGACCGCCTGCCATAATTCCAGCTGATTCTCACTATGCAGAGCGAAGCTCTCGGCGGAGTGCTCTTTTCCCTCTATAGGAACGCCCGCCAGCAGTTGTATCCACGTCTTCCTGCGTAACAGATTACGGGACGTATTGACGGCAATCCGGTACAGCCAAGGCCGAAGCGGCCTGGAGGGATCGTACAAATGGTATTTTGCAAAAGCACGCAGAAAAGTCTCCTGGGTAATATCATCGGCCAGCATCCGCTGCTTGGTCATCATAAGGGCAATCCCATAAATATAAGAGGAGTGTACTTCAAACATGTCCTTGGCCTGTTGTTCTGTGATGGGATAATCCTTCACGCTGGCTTCCCCCTTTCATACTGGATATACGCTTTGACCCGGGCTATCCGTTCGCTTTACGTTTCAGAAACTTGTCAGGCGGTTATGGATGAGGAGAGCTAGACCTAATCTGCTAGAAGAAGGAGACTGTAACCTATGTCTGATTATAAAAGAGTGATTCTTGAACCAGCAGCTCAGAAATTCGCCGATGATAATGCCAAGCCTCCCTTCCTGCCCGATCTGGGTCCGGAAAAAGGCCGCGAAACGGTCAACACCGTTCAGGCTGATGATATCGAAAAACCCGAGGCAGATCTTCAGGATCTGACCGTAACCGGCGGCCCCGGCGGTGAAGTGAAGGTCCGCATTGTTCGTCCAGTAGGAACTTCCGGCACTTCCCTGCCGGTGATTCTCTATATTCATGGAGCAGGCTGGGTATTCGGCAACAGCCACACGCATGACCGGCTCATCCGCGAGCTGACTGTGGGTACGGGCGCTGCCGTGGTATTCCCGGAATACAGCCTGTCCCCGGAAGCCAAATATCCTACAGCCATTGAAGAAATCTACGCGGTCCTGGAATGGATTACCCGTGAAGGCTCCATGTACGGACTGGATGCAACCAGACTGAGTGTGGCCGGAGACAGTGTCGGCGGCAACATGACTGCTGCCATCACCCTGATGGCCAAAGAACGCAGCGGTCCGGCTATCTCTAAGCAATTGCTTTTCTATCCGGTTACAGATGCTTCCTTCGATACCGAATCGTATCATCAGTTCGCGGAAGGCTATTTCCTCCAGCGCGAAGGGATGAAATGGTTCTGGGATCAATATACCACCGATCCTGAGGAGCGGGCACAGATTACGGCCTCTCCGCTACGGGCCAGTCTGGACCAGCTTAGCGGTCTGCCGGAAGCCCTGATTATCACAGGTGAAGCCGACGTGCTTCGTGATGAAGGGGAGGCCTATGCGAATAAGCTCCGCGAAGCAGGAGTCCCTGTCACAGCCGTACGCTTCCAGGGCATCATCCACGATTTCGTGATGCTGAACGCTCTGGCAGATACTAAGGCTAACCAAGGAGCTTTGCTGCTGGCTACAGCTTGGTTGAAGCATTAAGTTACTAGAATATATCGTTATCCAAGCCGAAACGGTACCGTCCTTTTAAAGGACGGTACCGTTTCGGCGAGAAATAGAAGGATAATTTATCGTGTGAAACATATAAATTCTTATATTTCAAAAAATTCAAGCCCGTACCGGAGAATTCCAGTGCGGGCTTGATTACATATATGAGGTTGCCGGAACCGGCAGCAGTCCGATTGAGAACAACCTGCGGTCCGTTTATTTCCGCTGGGAATAGAACTCCGCTGCTTTGATCAGCATATCCTTCAGTGAACCGAAGGAAGTAGTCTTCGATACATGCTCATCGAGCTGACCCTGCGGGAGCGATTTTATCTCCTCTGCCGAGCCGGCAGAGAATCCTCCTTTATGCAGCAGATCCTTCAAGGACTCGAAGGGAGTGAACTTTTGCAGAAAAGAACTCGATAGCAGCTGCTCCAGCGGCAGCTTCTGCAGCAGTTGCTCGACAGGCAGCTTGTCCAGCGGTAATTTCTGCAGCAGCTCGTAGGCACGTCCTTCTTTAAGGGAACCGACTACTCCTTGTATTTTATCGCCTAAGCCTCCAATGTTAAATCCCATAAGGTCAACCTCCTGAATAACTGTAGTTGATCCTTATTACCCCGAATTCAGATCAGCGAATTATATAGGTTGACATAATATTGATTATGTTACTCTATGGCACTTCTCAACCTCACTTGCCTGAACGCAGAAACTCCCCGATCCTCCGGGTGGCTTCTAACAGGCGTTCTTCTTCCTCAACCAGTGCGATCCGCACATACCCTTCCCCTTGGCTGCCAAAAGCATCTCCCGGAATGACCGCTACTCCGGTTCTCTGCAGCAGATCATGCGCGAAGCGGCGCGAACTTCCGGCTTCTCCTGCACTTCCATAGGCATCCGGCAGTCTTGCCCAAATAAACATAGTAGCTTCCGGCGAGGGTACCGCCCAACCTTCAATGTGTAGCGCCTCTACCACAAGATTCCGCCGCCGCTCATATAGCGAAGCCACTCCTTGGTCTGGCCCGGAGACCATCGCTTGCTCCAGCGCGACAACCGCCGCTTCCTGAATCGGCTCGAAGACGCCGTAATCTACATTGCTTTTCAGCTCCCGCAGCGCCCCGACGGCCTGAGCATTACCCGTCATGAAGCCGATGCGGCAGCCGGCCATGTTGAAGCTTTTGGAGAAGGAATGAAATTCAACAGCGGTGTCCCGCGCCCCAGGCACCTGGAGGATGCTGATCGGCTGATATCCATCGAACCCCATCTCTGAATACGCCAGATCATGCACAACCAGCACATCCCACTTACGGGCAAGCTCCACAAGCCGCTCCATATAAGCCATATCCACCGTAACCGAAATCGGATTGCCGGGAAAACTGAGCAGGATAAAAGCCGCTTCGCGCCAGACCTCCTCAGGAATACTGTCCAGATCCGGCCGGAACGTATTCTCCTCCAAGAGAGGCAGCATCCAAGACCTAACCCCTGCTATGGCGAGCGCCCCTGAATAAATGGGATAACCAGGGTCCGGCACAATCGCCAGATCGCCGGGATTACAGATGGCCAGGGCCAGATGCGAGAGTCCATCCTGCGATCCCATCAGGGAGACGATTTCCTCCTCCGGATCTACCTCCGCGCCAAATCGCCGCTTCATCCATCTCGCCGCCTGATTACGGAACGCCGCACTTCCCTTGGACGACGGATAAGCATAGCTATCCTCCCGCAGTACCGCATCGCTTAATGTCTGACGAATCCCGGGCAGAGGCCCCCGGTCCGGACTGCCAATTCCAAGATCGATGATGTTAAGTCCCGATTGCCGGGCTTCCGACTTCCAGGCAGCCACCTCGGCAAAGATTGATGATCCCAGATGAGCCAGCTTGTCTGATCTCCATTTATGCTGCTTGCTGCTATGAATCAATGGACTCCCTCCAGCGAATGTTTTTTTAAATAGTATAGCATGGGTTCCAATCCGAAGAGGAGAAAGAACAGACACATTGCTCTTCTGTCAATAAAGTGGACGCCCAATTAAACGACTGTCTGGTAGTAAAGTTGCTCAAAACGCACTGGCGACATGTATCCCAGAGTACTGTTGGAACGCTTACGGTTGTAAAACAACTCCAAATACCAGTATAGCTTTTGGTATGCCTCTTCCATGGTTTTAAACTTTGGATGACTGTAAATCAACTCGCGCTTCAGAATGCTGTGGAACGCTTCTATACAAGCATTATCGTAGCAGTTGCCCCTGCGGCTCATACTCGCTTTCATACGATAGGTTTGGAGCTGTTTCCGGTAATCCTTGGAGGCATACTGAGATCCTCGGTCGGAGTGGTGTATCAGGTCCTTCCCAGGCTTTTTCGCCTTGTAGGCCTGCTTGAGGGCGTCTAGAACCAGATCTGTGGTCATCCGGTCACTGAGCTTCCACCCCACAATCTGTTTCGTATACAGGTCCAGAATACTCGCCAAATAGAGTTTGCCTTGGCGACATGGAATGTACGTAATATCGGCCACCCATTTTTCATTTGGCCTTGTGGCCGAAAAGTCTTGCTTCAGTTCATTGGGCGCGATCGGCAGATTGTGATTCGAATCCGTGGTCGTGACCCGATATTTACGGGCCATACACGAACGTATCCCTTGCTCGCGCATGAACAGGCCGACGGTACGCTCGGAGACCTTCCAGCCCTCCTTTTGGAGTTCCCGATGAATCCTTGGGCTGCCGTAGGTGCCCCCTGAATCCTGGTGATACCACCGAATACGCTGAATCAGCTTCTCTTTTCGCTCGAGGCGTACCGGCTGCTCTGCCGCACGCCATTTGTAGTACCCGCTTCGGGATACCTTTAGGACCTTGCACATCTTCTCCAATCGAAAATCCGAGCGGTGATCTTCGATAAACTGGAACCTTAGTTCTTTTCTTTGCTGAAGATGTGCAGCGCCTTTTTTAGAATGGCCAGTTCTTCTTTCAGGTCCTCGATTTCACGTTCTTTGCGGTGATTCTCCGCTTCGGCATCCTTAAGCGTCTGTTCAATCTGACGCATTTTCTCCGGATGGTGAATGGCCTCCTGCTCGAATTGGCGGTACTGAGAGATCCATTGGTGAATTGTACTCTTGGGGATATTCAGCTCCTCACAGATATCCCCTATACTCTTGGTCTGCTCCTGCACATATTTCACCGTCTGCTTCTTAAATTCTTCATTGTATCGTTGCCGTCGTTCCCCCACATTGGACACCTTCCTTCGTTAAGCCTATTATCCAGTGTCTCTTAACGTGGCGTCCACTTTTTATTCTAATTGCACATTCTCTGCAATACTCTTTACATGGATTATAATACCATTAATAATATATTATTCTACTAAAAGCACTCTATTTAAGGTGACAACTAGTGCGAGAAGACATATAAAAGTCGATCTGAAGTGAAACAGCGTATAATTTATGTTATACGCTGTTTTTTTAGAGTAGAAAGGGCCGTTTTTCTGCTGAACAAATATGATTTGTTGATTCAGTATGAATTCATTCAGCCTCTTCAGTTATGTAATCCATGTTGGACAGTCCTGTTCGTACACAAAGTCCCCAGCCAAACTGCTCTGTGTTCATCACTTCGGCGTAAATGGTGTTCATTCCGGCTTTCCACTGAACAGGCACCCTGGCATAATCTGAATAGATACGCCCATCACTCACAGGAGGATTCCAACACCAGGTTCCTTGGTAGATTTCTTCTTCATTAACCCACAAATGCACTTGGTCACTGAAACTGAGCGTTATATAACTCTCTGCTTCTTCAGCAAGATGAAAGGTACTTCTTGCCCGCACCACACTCCCTTGCTTAGCAGTGAAGCGGCGATTGAAGTTCAGGATTCCATTTTCTTCTACAACGGCTTTATTCCAGTCGTCCCCAGTTGTTGCAGAAACCATCCATTCGGTTACAAAGGTATCGGCGGACAGCTGCTTTAGATCAGTTTCCCTTCGCGGGATTGGGGCTGGTTGTATTTCTTCGATGACAAGATTGCGTATGTAACAAGGGGCGAATCCCCAGAACCCTATCCTTCCGGCAGGAACTCCGTGCTGAAGATTAGGAATCACCAGTTGAGGAGCGGAATCTTCACCCATATAGACCCATGCACCTTCCGGCTGCACCTCCACGGCAAAATTCACCCATTTCCCCGTCGTATTGGGTAACGGCTTCTGATACTTAGGGCCATTGTGAATTTGCCAGGTCATTGAGCCATTCATAACGGGGTCGTATTGAATTTCGATTGGAGCCAGATAGACCAGCTCATAATTACAGGCATCTTTAGCACCGAATAGAAGTCCAACAAAACCTATTTCTCCAGGAATCGCAACCTCAGCTTGAAGACGATAGCAGGGAAAAGTAATGTCCTCGCGAAGAAACACGGCGGAACCTGCTTGTTCGAGATATGCCGCTTGACGGCCCTTATAGCTTCCCGTGCGGACGCTATAGTCTCCCCATTCAAACCGCTCCAAATCATTCCAAAGGGTAAAAGATAATGGATTCATTTGTCCTCCTCTGTTGATTTGAGATCTCTTATTATAGGTAGAAATTCCTTTATGATTGCATCCACATCCTTCCCATTCGTATTCAGCTTATGTGTATTCAGTTCTTTGTAGTTCTCTAACCGGTTGATGCTATTCTCGATTTCACTCTCGCTTCTTCCATCCTGACGCATACGCTTTATTAACTCTTCTTCAGAACACATTAGCGTAACTTTTATTAGCTCATATCCCTTTCCCTTTAAGCCTGCAAGAATTTCCTCTAATATACTTTCCTTATGAATCACCCAAGAGAAGAATACGTACTCGAACATAGAATTGTCAAGGTACTGATTGAGCATATAATGAATGTTATTCATTACCATAGTTTTGTTCTCTTCGGTAACCTTCCAAGGGTTCATTTGCCAGCACCAATCTCCATCAAGCCACACCGAATGTTGTAATTCTTTATATAGCTTACTGACAATCGTACTTTTTCCGACTCCCATGGTTCCGTTTACGATGACAAGCTTTTTCATAATGCCCTCCTTCGAATGATTTTTTAGCTAAATAAGGCATAGGATAGAGTATTACTGATGAAAGTGGGAACTCACATGTCCAAAAATAAGCGTGGCAAAGCACTTTACACTACCCCCTCGCGGGCCAGGGGCACCTGTCCGATTTGCGGAAGCACCCGAATCAAGCTTTTGTATTTCGGCAAGGGCCCGGCGGGTGAGAAGCTGACGGTCTGCAAAAAATGTGACGGCAAGCAGCAGCAAGCGGTCTGAACTAATGCCCCTCATTCCCGCCTCGCGCCGACTTTCTGCGAATTCAGGGGCATTAGCATAACGCTAACCGCCAGCATAAAGCACAAAGAAACGGCTGCTTGCCTTGCCCTTCATGACAGCAGCCGTTTCACAATTAAGCAAGTCGGCTAGAGACAAATTACTGAAACCCCGATTTCACCCACAGCTTGGAGATATCCAGAAATCCGAAGGAGCCAGCCTGTAGACCAAACAGATTCTGACTTAATTGCGCTTTTTTATTCATGTGACAGCCATACAGTACCCATCCGTTATCACGCAGCTTGCCTTCGGCCAGCTCCAGCACCTCTGCCCTCTCCCCGGCGGCCAACCGTGAGAAAGGCTTTAGCACCTCTGTGAGCTCAGATTTCTGGCTGTCCAGCAGCAGGTGATGCAGATAATTGGACTCATTGCGAAAATAATTGATCATCCCCCACTGCCAGTCATCCTCCAGCACTTCTTCGCAGATCACAAGATCCGCATGGTTCACCAAGTCCGGCAGTTCATAATCTGCTAATGGATACAGCTCAAGCTGTAATCCAATCTTCCTGCTGCGCTCCTGCAGCCAAATTCCCTCATCCCGATCCTCTTTACAGGGCCGGTAGGCCAGCTTCACTACCTCTCCTCTGTATCCGCCGTCCTGAAGCAGCACCTTCGCTTCCTCTAATAACGTTTCTACGAACTCCCGCTTACTGCTCTGCCAGGGAAGGAAGCTGTCTGCCGGCATAATCCGGTTGCCTCCCAGCTCACGGATCAGCGCAAGCTGATTGTAGAGAATACGCATGGCCTGCCGGACTGCGGGATGATGGTGTACGCCTTCTTTTCGAAAATTAAACAGAAGGTATCTGCACCCGACAGCCGGATAATCGATACTGTGGCTCCTCCCCTCCTCTGCTGCGGCCACACTGCTCAGACTGGTACTGGCACCCGTCAGCTGATATTGACGTACCCCCGAGGCCAAATGCGGCAGGTACCAGATCTCGACCCGGTCCAGCAGTGGGCGGATTCCGTAGTAAAGATCGTAAGCGCTGAGTACAAGCACATCCTGGCTCAGATCCACTACCTGATAGGGCCCCGTGCCGACCGGATGCGCAGCGAAATCCACATCGTACGGAACAATCGACATATAGATCGAGCTGAACAGATGCAGGAAGAAGAAATTAGGCTGCACCAGATCAAACCGGATAACGTAATCCCCCTCCAGCTCCACATGCTTGATATCCTCAAAATGACAGATCGCCGGACTTTTAAGTCCGATCAGACGCTGGAGGGTTTCTTTTACATCCCGGGAAGTCATCATGCGGCCGTGGTGGAAGCGCACCCCCTTGCGCAGATAGAACAGGTAACTCGTACTGCTCTCGTTAGCCTCCCACGTGTGGGCCAGCCCCGGCAGGAAAACCCCGTTCTGTGCATCATAGGTAATCAAGGTACTGCAAATATGCCCCAGCAAATAGGTCTCAAAAGCGGTGTATACGGTAGCCGGGTCCAGCTTTTCCATCGCACGGTTACGGGAGATCCGCAGCACCTCCTGCCCGGAAGTGGAGCCGGTTTCGCTCCAGAAGCCCATTTGCTTATCTAGAACCGCCAGCAGGCGTTCTTTGAGCGGCTCGTTAACCGGGTATTGACCAATCAATTCGATGGCAGGCTTAATCCGGCCTTTGTTGACCAGCTCCTGAAATCTCTCCTCCAGCACCTCATCCACATGACGTAAAAAAGTCATTAGCGAGTGATTCCCTCTCCCTCTCCCAGGTATCCAGGCAATCAGCTGCTGCTCCTCCAGCTTCCGCAGAATAAACTTCACATTGCGCGGTGTGCAGCACAGGATACCGGTCAACTGCTCAATCGTCACCGGAATCGGCTGCTGGAGGCTATATACGGGAGCCAGGGCTGCGGCCAAACAGAGATAATGCGTGCTGCTGGTGTCCATAATCTCAATCTCCTTTTAAAAGGTGAAAAGTTACATATAAACCTTACACTTTTACTTCCCCCTTTGTTCTATACAATTATACATAATCATTCGATATGAAGCATGCTTCATAATCAAAAACATGGACTAGGAGACGGGGATTCAAATGAAACAACATCTGCGCCACATTCACCCGCTGGCCTGGACCATCATCATCGGAACGATGTTCGGCCGGCTGGTTACTTCAATGAGTATTCCTTTTCTCTCTATTTATCTCACGCAGGTGCTTGGCGCGTCCGCTACCCAGACCGGGTTCACGGTGGCCGTCAGCTCGTTGGCAGGGGTAATGATTAGCTTCTACGGCGGTTATATCTCGGATGTGATCGGGCGCCGGATCGTCATGCTGGTCTCTGTGTTCGGTTGGGCCTGCGTATTCTTCGGCTTCGCCGCAGCGCAGCATCTGTGGGTCTTCTTCCTGGTGAACACGCTTAACGGACTGTGCCGCGCCGTATTTGAACCGACTTCACGGGCATTATTGTCGGATATTACCCCGCCGGAACAGAAGCTGCTGGTCTTCAATCTGCGGTATGCGGCAGTAAATCTGGGTGTGGTCTTCGGCCCGATTATCGGCCTCCAGCTCGGCTCCGCCAAGTCCACCTTCCCGTTCATGATCGCCGGGATCGTCTATATCGCCTATGGCCTTGTTCTCTTCCTGCAATTCTCGGTCCACCGTGCCAGCCTGCCTGTGCATGGAGAAGCCCGGACCCCGAAGCTGCTGGATGCGCTCGCAGTCACCGGCCGGGACAAGGTATTTCTGCCCGTTCTGCTGGGAACCATCTTTTGCGTACTCGGATATGGCCACTTCAGCTCTACACTGGCGCAGTACCTCGCGATGAACCCCCATTTCAGCAATGGCAGCCAAGTTTTCTCTTATATGCTGTCGCTTAATGCAGTGACGGTGCTGGTCGTTCAGTATCCTATTGTGCGTACAGCCAGCAAGTTCCCGCCAATTATCCCGCTGATTCTGGGCAATGTCTGCGTAGCCCTTAGTCTGCTGCTGTTCGGGATGCCTGGAGGGGTACCCCTACTGATGTTCAGCGTGGTTCTGTTCACTGTCGGGGAAGTCCTGCTCTTCACGATGATGGATATGCTGATCGACCGGATTGCCAAGCCGGAGTGGAAAGGCACTTACTTCGGTACGATTGGCTTCAATAATATAGGCAGCGTCATGGCGCCTATTCTCGGAGGATTGCTGCTGGATCATTTCGGCGTTCTGAACGGGCCCGCTGTGTTCGTGCCGCTTGCGCTGACCACGGCGCTCGGTCTTCCTTTCCTGATTACCGCACATAAAAGACTCCGCATCCGCGAGCTTGCTGAAACAAGTGCGCAGCGTGAGCTTGGTGCTTGAGGTATTTGAGACTAAGATAAACCCCAGACCTGCTGTGAAGCGGGGGTGGGGTTTATTGATATATACTTATCATTGTTTTTAACTCTTGTGATCGTCTCTAATAATCAATTAGTTAACATAATATTTGTTATGTTGATAAATAATGATTATACTGCAACTAAAGCGCCCATGGACCCTCCCAGTCCTAGTGAAATCGGTTTTCCGATTACATTCCGCCCATGGACTCTCCCAGTGCCCAATGTGGTCGGTTTTTCGATTACATTCCCGCTCCATAGCTCTACAATACAACCCCATCCCGCTTCAGCTGCTCCTGCAGCTGCGGAATATCGAGCGCCTGCGGCTTCACCCCTGCGGCAGCCGCGAGCGCTGCCGCTGTTCCGGCTGCCTGGCCCGTAGCCATGCAGCTTGGTGTCAAGCGGGTCGTGGCCAGCGCTTCGTGCGAAGTCGAGATGCATCTGCCTGCGGCAAGCAGATTGGACACATTGGCGGATAGCAGACAGCCGTACGGAATATCGTATGCGCCGTCTCCGGCGATGAAGGAGGCTGTTACCCCCTTGCCGGACGGATCATGAATGTCGATCGGGTAGCCGCTGCGGGCAATGACATCACTGAACTTCCGGCCTTCTACGACGTCTTCCTTGGTCAGCTGGTAATAGCCTTTGATCCGCCGTGATTCGCGGATGCCAATCTGCGGCGCTACCGCTGAGATTGAGGCCCGTTCGAAGCCCGGAATGTCGCGCTTCAGGAACTCGGCCATAAGCAGCACCTGCTTGCGGCCCTCCTGTTCGGCCAAGGTCAGATCCTCTGCACTCGTTGCGTCCAGACCCTGAACGCGGGTACAGTTGATCAGCACCTCGTCGTCTGCCGGACCGGCAAAGAACAATACCTGGTCACGGTTAATCGGCACCTCGGCCCGCTTCCATTGCGAGTAGAACCCGCTTACCCCGGTCAGCGGCAGGTCCGGCAGCTCGGCGATCGGCGTTTTGCTGTAGAACTCCTCGGGATGACTGATCATATATGCTTTGACCTTATGCAAATCAACGCCGCGCATTCTGAACTTCATCGTCATCGGCTGGGAACGGTTATCCCCCTCCCGGCCCTGCAGCGTTTCGGCCCCGGACAGCTTGGCTACGTCGGCATCTCCGCTGCAATCCACGAAGATACGCCCCGTAACAGGCGTGCGTCCAGATTTGTTAGTCACGACGACATGTTCAATGACGCCGTCACGGGTCATCACCTCATCCACAAAGCTGTGCAGCAGCAGCTTCACCCCGGCTTCGCGCAGCATATCTGTAGCTACCACTTGATAAATCTCAGGATGGTACGGCGTCAGCGTATGCACGAAGCCGACCGTATCCCGCAGATGGCCCGGCGAACCGCCGCTGGCCTGCAGCCGGTCTACAATTTCCTGGGCGATGCCCTTAATGACCTGTTCACCTGAGTCTGTGTGAAAGGTCATCCAAGGATAGACCATAGCAGCGGTAGACATTCCGCCTACGAACCCGTATCGTTCAATGAGCACCGTCTGCGCCCCCAGCCGTCCGGCGGCAATAGCCGCCGTGATTCCTGCCGGGCCTCCCCCTACAACAACGACCTCTGCCTCTATTGCAGGATTCATATCATCTACTCCTCTCTGGTATGTTATTCCTTCCTGGTATGCTATTCCTTCAGCCCCGTCATAGCTACGCCCTCGATGAACCGCTTCTGCGCCAGGAAGAAAACGATCAGCAGCGGCACGGTTGCCATGACGGTGGCGCTCATCAGATAATGCCAGGAAGTGCCCACTTCATCTGTAAACAACGATAATCCCAGCGGCAAGGTCATCAGCTCACGCGTATTAATGAAAATAAGCGGGTCGAAGAATTCATTCCAGATGGACACGAACGTGAAAATCGTCAGTGTTGCCATCCCGGGACGGGCAATCGGCAGCATGATCATCCAGTAAATGCGGAACCGGCTGCAGCCGTCGATCATCGCCGCTTCCTCAAGCTCCGTGGGTACAGTGATGAAAAATTGGCGCATGACGAAGATCCCGAACACACCGCTTGCGCCGAAGATCGGCAACAGAATCAACGGCAGATGCGTGTCAATCCAGCCCAGGTCGCGCATGAACAGGAACATCGGGATCGCCGTCACTTCATGCGGGATCATCATGGCACTGAGCAGCACCAGAAATACGGCATTTCTTCCGGTGAAGGGAATCTTGGCAAACGCATAACCGGCCAGCGAAGCGAAAAACACTGTTCCCGCCACGACGACAAATGAGATATAGATGCTGTTAAAATAGAAGCGGTGAAACGGGATCAGCGTAAAGACATCCACATAATTCTGAAACTGAAATACCGGCGGAATCAGCTGCGGCGGGTAGGTGAAAATATCCTGCGGCCGTTTGAAGGAAGTAGACAGCATCCACAGAAACGGAATAAGCATAATCAGCGATACCGCCGTTAATGCAGCATACACTCCTGCTACAGACCACTTTTTGCCGGCGCTAGGCATCGCTCTCATTGAATACCCACCTCTTTCGCAGCTGCCACTGCAGCAGAGTCAAGATCAACACCACAAAGAACAACACAAATGCAAGCGCCGAAGCGTAGCCCATCTGGAACAGCTTGAACGCTTTTTCCCAGATGTAATAGACCAGTACCTTGGTGCTGTTACTCGGCCCGCCCTGGGTCATCACATAGATCTGGCCGAACACCTTCAGCGAGCCAATTACGGTCATCACCACGGTCAGAAATACGGTTGGCGTAATCATGGGAAGGGTCACGTTGAAAAAGGTTTTGGTCTTGCCTGCCCCGTCCAGCTCAGCCGCCTCGTAGAGCGAACGCGATACCTGCTGGATCGCAGCGATGAAGAGCACCATATTTAGCCCCACGTTCTTCAGTACACTTGTCACGATAACAGCCGGCATTGCCAGTCTCTCGTCATACAGCCAAGCTGCCCCTTTAATGTTGAAGAGCATCAAGAGCTGATTGATCAGCCCGGAATCGGTCGCGAACATGTACTTCCAGACGATGGACCAGACGATCAGCGAAGTCATTACGGGAACGAAGATCGCGGTACGGAAGATGCCGATGCCCTTCAGGCTACGGGATAACAGCAGCGCCAGCATCAGAGCCAGCACAATGTTAAACGGCACCAGACCCAGTGTGAAATAAGCCGTGTTGCCGAAGACCTTCCAGAACAGCGGGTCCACCGCAATATCCTTGTAATTTTCCAGACCGACAAACCGGTGCTCGCCAAGCAGCGGCCAGTCATTTAGGCTCATATAGAGCGCTTTCCCCATTGGAAATAACAATAATAACGTGAAACCAAGCAGCATTGGCGATATAAAAAGCCATCCGGTCACCTGTGCCTCGCGGGCAAGCGGACCCTTGTTTCGTCTCTTGAGCTTTCTGTTCATGCCGGAATTCACCGCCCCCTAGCTCAATTTGTCTATGGCACCACGGAACGAGCTAACCGCACGCCGCAGCTCATCTTCTGTCTTGCCCGTCACCACTGCACCTAACATGATCGCTTTCACTCCCGCGCGCTGCAAGGACGGTACATCTCCTGTAACCAGCTTACGCTGGGAAGGCACCAGGACGGGAAGACCGGAATGGTCGGCCAAATACCGGTATTTCAGCAGATCTGCGAAGCTAAGACCCGTCCCGTATTCGCTGCCAGGTACAATCGAAGCTTCAAGCGCTGTGATCCCGAACTGCGCCCCTTCCCGGACCTGACTGAGATCATAGGTGTCATTAATGGCAAAGGTCCGGTCCAAGCTGTGATCCTCCAGCATAAAGGACGGCAGATGATGGGCATAGATCGAATAGAAATCGAACCCGAGCGGAGCAAGCCGCCTAATCTCTTCTTCCGACACACCCCCTAAGCTGCCTGAGGGCACTACCCCAAAGGGACCGTCAAAGGTAGAGCGGATCTCGCTAAAAATATCTTCATAGCCCTCAAGCGGACCGAAATGCGTACCGCTGGCCCGGTGGCCGACATTAAAATGAACCTTCAAAGCATCGGCGCCTTCCTCAAGCGCTGCCTTTGCCAGTCTTACATCATTGGCAGGAAGGCTGATGATCAAGGACAGGCCGCTTTGCTCCAATCTGCGCTTCAATTTACCCATTGTATTTCGCTCCCCATTTCGGGCGGTCCGTCAAGCCGGACGCTGCACTCTGTTGAACGCCGGTTGACGGACCCTTGCCCGGAGTCTTATTTCAAAATAGCCTCGACATCGCTCTGCATCTTCGCCATATTGTCCTTGGCGGACGCGGATTGGCCGAACAGGCGGTCAAAGCCTTGCAGCACAGCATTGTCGATATCCTGCCAGCGGAAGTGGCCTGGAATGATGCGCGCCTTCGGCATTTCATCGATAACAGCTTGCACGATGTGCTCGGCTGGCGGGTTGTTCGGCTGATTCAGGAACGCATCGGAACTCAGCACCGATGTGCGCGGAGGTACGAAATAAGTGGAAGTCGCCTCAATGCCTGACTGGCTGGCGAACAGCTTGAGCAGTTTTTTGGCTTCCTCCGGATGCTTGCTGTCCTTGAACAGCGTATAGCCTGCTTGGCCCAGCATCGGAACACTGCCTGCGGAGCCGGACGGCATCGGTGCAATGCTCCATTCAAACCCTTTAATGTCACGCGCTTTCGAGACATAGCTGTAGTTGTCGAAGAACATTCCCAGATTCCCCGCATCGAAGCTGATCTGCTCGCCTGCTTTCGGGTGGGATTCGTCCTTATACATCATCCGCTCCAGCAGCTCCAGGGTCTCCACGCCGTACTGGTCGTTCCAGGTGAAAGCGGTCAGATCCTCATTGAACGGGCCGCTTCCATAAGACCAGGCGTACGAAGACAGAATGGCCCAGGTCTTCCAGTCACGGAAGAAGTTCGCGCCATATACCCGGCCCCCAGCGTCTTTGACAGCAATTGCTTTGGCGGATTCCTCGAAGGTCTTCCAGGTCCATTTCCCTTCGGAGGCCAGTGTATTCGGGTCGGTCAGGTTCGCCTTATCGAACAGCGTCTTGTTGTAGAACATGACCACCGGCGGTGTCGAGAACGGCAGGCCAAGCAATTGATCCCCGTCCCGGAACAAATCTAGCGTGCTCGGAATATAATCATCCAGGTTAAAGGAAGCATCGTCTTTGAAGGAGGAGACATCCGCCAGAATCCCGTTGGCCTTGAACTGCGGGATCATCCGCTCCGATACCCAGGCGATATCCGGAAGGGATTTCCCTGCGGCCAGCACGGATATTTTCTGCTGATAATCCGTGAATGGCACCGAATCCATGGTCACCTTAATGCCCGGATTATCTGCTTCAAATTGGCTGATCAGCTTGTTGTAAACATCCATATGCCCTTGATTGCCCCACATCAGAAACTTTAACTCCACATCTCCCTGTTTCCCGGGACTCTCAGCATTTCCGCTTGCTGTGGGCTTGGCACAACCTGCCGTTAAACCCAGCAGCATGGCTGAAAGAAGCACTGCTCCTGCTTTTTTCATGAATATCCCCCTTTGATATGTTAGTTTTAATGACTCTTTTAGTATAAAGGAGACGTATCCGGTGTAGAAATCATCCAAAATACAGGAATGGTTCGTTATATTTATGTTTTTACGTTAGATTAACTAACATTTCATTCTTGACTATTAAATTGATTGCGGTATTCTCCACCCGTCATCCCCGTCTGCTGCTTGAACACCAGCATGAAATGCTTCGGGCTTTGATGGCCGGATAGCCGGGCGACATCATAAATTTTGAGCTGGGTATGGCTGAGCAGCCATTTCGCACGTTCCATCCGGGAATCGGTTACATAGTCTGAATAATTGCAGCCCGCCTCCCCCTTGAACAGCTGGCTCAGATACGTAGCGTTCAGATTGACATGGGAAGCTACCGTCTGCAGCCGCAGATCACCGTCAATATGCAGTCTGACATATTCCTTAACATCCCGTATGATCTTGCGCGTATCTCCCCCGCTCTCCACCCGCAGCGGGCCTGGCGTATGTTCCAGGGAAGATATGCCATGACGCTTATCGAGCAGCAACCGTGCTTTTTCCATCACACTAACCAGTTCATGACGTTCTACCGGCTTTAACAGGTAATGAAGAACGCCGTATTCAATGGCTTTTTGGGCGTATTCGAATTCGCCGTATCCACTCACAATGATGACGAGCAGCCCGGGATACATCGACTTCACCTTTTCGGCCAGCGCCAGACCGTCCATTTCCTTCATACGGATATCGGTAATCATTACGTCCGGCAGCTCAGACTTTAAGTACAGCAGCGCTTCCCGTCCACCCGGCATTTCAGCCGTCACCTCAAAAAAGGGCGCCGACCGGCTAATCAGCTCACGCATCCCTTGTCTAATTACGATTTCGTCCTCTACGAGCAGCACTTTATACATCCTCTTCTCCCCCTGATTCCGGTATCGTTATTGTAATGGTCACGGCCAGCCCTTGCCCCGGACTTCCGTCAACCGTGAGACTCCCGCCTTCCCCGTACAGCAGCTTGATCCGCTGGCCGATATTGCGCAGCCCCAGACTCTCCTCCTCGCTGCGCCGGAGCGAATCCATGGAGGGATCTTGTTCGATCTCCCGGTTCAGCTCCGTGAGTGCCTCCTCCTCTAATCCGTTCCCGTCGTCGCGGACCGTAATTAATAGCTCGTTGTCAAAACGCAGCGCTGACACCCAGATCGTCCCTTCTTCGCGCCCCGCGATCCCGTGCTCAATGGCGTTCTCCACCAGCGGCTGAATCGTGAGCTTCGGTATGCGCAAATGCAGTACTTCTTCTTCAATCTCGTTATGCACCGTCAGCTTCCCGCCGAAACGAATCTGCTGGATACGCACATAGGAGTCTACGAACGCAATTTCCTCTCCCAGCGATACGAGCCGGCCGGCCTTGTCAATCGTATAGCGAAGCAGCTTGCCCAGTGCGGATACCATATCCGATACCTCATCATGCCTGCGCTGGACGGCCATCATATTGATCGATTCCAGCGTATTATAGATAAAATGCGGGTTGATCTGACTCTGCAGGGCGGACAGCTCTGCCTCCTTTTCCCGGAGGCGGGTCACGAGCACCTCATGAAACAGGCGGTTGATTTCGTCCATCATCTTATTGAATCCGCGCCCTAGCTGCCCGAATTCATCTCCCCCCAGCGGACTAACCCGCATGTTGAAATCGCCCCGCTCCACCCTGGACATATTGCTCTTGAGCTCCACCAGCGGGAGGGTAATCCGGTAAGATACCGCATAAGCGAGCAGCAGCACCGTCACCAGGCAAAAGAGGGCAAGCCATAACGTGAAAATCATCAACGCACGCGACTCCTTCTGAATGACTCCGATCGGAGTCAAGCCGATCACGGACAAGCCCGAATACGGGGACTTATGGCTGATAAACAAATAATCTGTGCCGCCCAGCCTCTCCCGCTCCCCGCCACGCAGCTCTTTAATCCGCCCGGAGCCCATAAGCTGGCCGTAGGCCGACTGCCCGTTATCCGGCTTTTGCTCATACAGCAGCCGCTGATCTCCATCAATGATCATCAGATTCGTGGACTCTTCAATCTTCAGCTTCGCAAAAACAGAGCCAAAGGCCGATTGCTTAGCGTCAATAAGGATGTAACCCAGACGCCTTAGCGTCCTGGGTTCCTTGATAACTCTGGCCACCGAAATATAAGATGAGGGGTCGGTTCCGGCATAATAAGACGGACGATGCGGAGGAAGAATGATCCACTCGCCGTCCGACCGCGTAAGGGCGCTGAACCATTCGTCATGCCTGGCATCCCACGAGGTGTTGACCGCAAGCGGTTCTACATTGGAGAACAGGGTTCCGCTGTTGCTCAGCAGGTGAATGCCCCGGATTTCCGGTCGGTCATAGGCCTGTGCAGAGGTATATAGCTTCATTTTCTGATAATCGTCAGACAGCGCCCATGTGCCTGAGCCCATAGGACCATCATATTTAGCCAGAATAGATAACACCTGCTCGTCATACAATGGCATCAGCGACAACCGCTCCAGATCCTTCAGCAGCCTATCCAGATTGGCGTTGGCCTGTCCGGCGACATCTACCGTATATTGCTTTGTTTTCTCGTTCAAGGTGGAGGAGAAATGACGGTACGTCACCATCCCCTGTACACTTAACGGCAGCAGCGTCAGCATGGTGAACAAGAGCAGCAGTCTGGTGCGCATTTTACTTCTTCTCAACCGTAGGATCAGCCCTTGCAGCATCTCAAGTCCTCCTTTTGTTAAGTAAGCTGACATCTAAACCTCTGTACAGTTTATCGTATAATGTTCTGTAATTGAATTCTATCCTCTTATGTTTGGAAAAGGTACGGTTCAACAAAGTCAATAAACCCCAAACCTGCTGACACGCAAGGTCTGGGGTTTATTATTGTCACTCTTAGATTGCTAAATAGTTAACATAATATTATTTATGTCACCTGACTGCAATTATACATTTTATCCCACATTCGTACTTGATTGCTGACATACTCTCTCAGCTCCGGCGGTCCCACAATTTCAGCATGAACCAATAGCGGCAGCACCCTCGCACAGGCCGAGCTATAATCATACATATTCACCGTTACAAGCCTTGCTTCTCCATCAGATTCAGTATTCATAACATCCAGCCCCTGCAATATCTGCTCATTCTTAACGCGAGTACGGATGACCACCGGATAGAACTCCCGCGCTCTGCTGGTCTGAACGAAGGCTTGCTCTGCTTGACTCCAGTATGCCTGGAGAGAGAACTGCTCAGGGATGGCATAGGTCTCGTCCAATAAAGTAACGGTTGTGAACCTTTCGCATTTGAATGTTCGCAGATCACCTGCCCGCTCGCAATAGGCCGCAAGATACCACTCCCCCTGCTTCACGATCAGTCCATAGGGCTGCAGCTTCCGCAGTGATTTCTCCCCATTCACCTTAAGATAATCTGCCGTAATCTTCAGCTCCCGCCACACCGCAGTGCGCAGAGTCTCAAGATACGGCACTGTTGCCTGACCGCTCCACCACGGCGTAGCATCGAAAAGGAACCGGCGCTGCGCGGTACGTATATCCTCCTGGTAAGGTGCGGGCAAACTTGCTTCCAGCTTCAAAAGCACACTCTTGAGCAGCAGACTCGTCTCTCCTGAACCGCTGGCCGGCATGCCCATCCCTGTCAAAAAGAGCTGTACCACCTCTTCCCCATGCAGCCTCCGCAGATTGACCGTATAGCCTTCCATGAGCGAAATCCCGCCGTTCGGCCCGGTGGCCGACACAAGTGGAAGGCCCGATTCCGCCAGGACATCAATATCCCTGTAGATCGAACGGACAGAGGTTTCCAGTGCTTCGGCCAGCTCCTTGGCCTTCATTTTGCCCCGGGATTCAAGCAGTAAAAGTATAGCAATCAGTCGGTGCAGCCGCATGTGTCTCCCCCAATTCTCATTATTCGTCTATTCTTGCCACTCTGTTGTCAACAATAGGGCGTTAAGATGAATGTATCAAATGTAAGGAGCTGCTGCAAATGAATATTGGCATATTGGGAACTGGATTCGGGGCGTATCATGCCTCTCTGCTGAAGCAAATGGAGTTCGTGAACCGGATCGTGGTCTTCGGGAGGAATGAGGCCAAGCTGCTGAAGCTGAAGGAAGAACTAGGGGTAGAGATCACGATGAATGCTGAGGACATTTTGTCTGATCCCGCGATTGACGTAGTGGATATCTGTCTGCCGTCTTCACTACATAAGACCTATGCGTTAGAGGCGCTGAGACGGGGCAAACATGTTTTTTGTGAGACGCCAGTTGTTCTGGAGCCTGAAGAAGGGCGGGAGCTACTGGACGCTGAACAGCGGTATGGCCGCAGAATCCTCGTTAACCAATTCATCAAATTCGATTATGCCTATGAATACCTGGAGCAGGCGGTTCGTGAGGAGACCTACGGGAAGCTTCTGCATCTGAGTATGCGCCGAGAGACCGCTCCGCTCTGGGGGGATCTGGGCCTCTCGGCCATCGCTGCCAATCTGATGATTCATGAGCTGGATTTCATCGCCTGGCTGATGGATTCACCTGTACCTTCTGCGGTCTGGGGTACCTCCGGTGACAAGGATGGACAGGCGCTGGTCCTGGCCTCCTTCCTGCAGCCTGAGTGGAGTGCACAGCTCACTGTTTCTTCGCAGATGCCGGGGAGTTATCCTTTTACTATCGGGTATGAAGCCTATTTCGAGCAGGCGAAGCTGGAGTTCCGTGAGTGCAGTGATGCGAATGGGGGGATCCAGGCGAGCCTTGCCGCGTATACTTCCGAGGGGCAAGTGGCCATCCCGCTGATTCCGAGTGATACCTATGCCAAAAGCTTGCGCCACGCCCTCCTGAGCCTCCGGGACAGAACAAATTCTACGCTGTCGCTGCGACATGCGCTGAAGTCTCTGAACATGGCCTTCCAAATGACAGATCAGCTTACAGCGGGTATAGTAGCTTTGTGATTCTGCCGGCCAGAAACTGGCCAATGCAGGCTTCACGTATCGGGCCGCCCGGTACTAAGCGAAGTTTGGGAAACGAAAGTAGTTGGATTTTCTACATTTGCTGATGAACGAATTATCCCTTTTGAGATAACAATTGGAAAAATGACACTTCTTCGGGCGCATTCCCGGCAAATACGCAACATCGCCTTCAGTAGATGCTGTTTTTCCAATTGCTTCAGGAGATCCACCTTGATACAGGTGAAAAAAGATACATTTTCCCACGTGTTTCCTTCAACTAGCTCCGCTCCGCAGCCCTGTACTGGCTGATCAACGACAAGTCCAGATGCGTAACCCGCCCGTATGGGTTGACAGCGATGATCTGTTTTGGCAGGGGTTCAGCTCTCTTTTTCCTTTAGTTAGTTACTAAGGTTAGATGTAGGTTTGGGTTTAGGCGTAGTAATGAAGGGGAGCTTGTATTTTTGCTTTTACTATTATGAATTTTTCATATGATGAAATATAGTAATTAAGGTGTGCAGAGTTGGTGTGTTTCTTTTTGAGAGTTTTCTTTTTGAGAGTTTTCTTTTTGATACGCTATAGTTATTGGCTATAAGTTAACATAATCTATGTTATGTTTCTCAATGTCCTACTATCACTCTTGTCACCTAATTCACCCTTCGATTTAACGCATTGCCGCTTCAAAATGCTGATGCTCCACTTCATTCCATCGCCGCTAACTTTTGTTCCCCTCTACCCTACTCGCCTGCCGCCATCGTATGCGCGAAGCGTTCCAGCTTATCCATGGACAGCCCGCCTCCTGTCTTGTGCTCCTTGCCTTTTACCATACGCAGAATCCACTTGTCTAAGGCAGATATCCGGTCCGGGTAGATCTCATCGCCCATGATCTCCCTGGCAAGCGCCTTGTTGTAGATGATCCCGGGATATGCCTGCTTAAGCTCCTGCTCCCCCTTCTCCCCTGTCATTCCTGCACAGATGTACAATCCCAGCTGTTTGGTTAAAAGCTCTTGCTTGTGCTGGGCTGTAAATGCAGCCATCTCCTTACGGATTCTTCCATAGTAGATCGAGCCGCCTAAAATTACTGTGTCGTAGCCAGTCAGATCGGGCAACTTGCCAGATCTCAGATTCACCACCTCAGCCCCGTCCAGCCTGGCTTGCAGCAGTAAAGCGGCTTTTTCAGTACATCCGTATTTGCTTGCATACACGATCATTATCCGATTGCTCACTTAAGTCCGCCTCTATTCTATAGGTAATGGGATTGCAGGTGGTGCGGGTTCCTGCGCGTTGCGAAGTACAAGAATGAGACACCAGATGACTGCCAGATTGAAGATTGGAAACAGGATCAACTCTACCATGGAGACATGAACTCCTGCCCTCAGCATCCCAATCATCATGGAGGAGATAGAGGTTAGCAGGGTTGCCGCTTTTACCAGGACAACAGGAGCCAGAAGGTAACCGTAAGACTGCCTACGGACGAGCAATACCCCTGTTAGCACCATGACCGGAAGCAATACAGCTAAATCCAGTGCCTGAATCACCAGCGTGGTATAATGCTCCAGCCCCTCAGGTGAAGTACCCTGCCGCCAGCCGCCGGCAATCCGGCCCAGCCATAACATGATAATCAGGAAAGCAATCAGCAGCAGGATGAAGCCAATGCTTACCGCGGGAAGCTGCGTCTTCATCGACACCCCGTCCCGTTCCACCGAGCGAAAAACCATAATAAATGCAAATAAGCTTGCCGAGAAGAGCATGACATAGACCAGAAACAGATCATTATACATGGCCAGAAAACAGTATGAAGCATAGGTATAGGTGAAATATCCGAGCGCTCCGGCCAGCAATAGCCGTCCTCTGATCGTTCCTCTAAGACTCAGGAGCAGAGATACGAGCAACAAAGGAATTCCCGCCACTAGCGTAATGCCATCTTGAGCGATCGCCTGAGAGGCTGCGGATAAAGAATCATCCTTGTAGATGCCGGTACCGTACAACTCAATCTTTTCTCCCCGGATGGAGGTATAGAATGGATGACTTCCCCCCTTCTCCGCCCCGTCACCTGAAAAGAGCCCGATTCCTGACGCAACAATCCCAAGCACTATCACCATCCACGTTAACAAGCTAATGGTTCGTCTATGTCTCACCTTAATCCCCCGATCCTTGTGCAATATGGACCATCGCTTCTATGTGCCGGTTAATCAGAGCCTCCTTCTGCGCCTCAGGCAGATTCCCCTCCACCATCAGCCTCATAATCAGCCCAAAAGCTGCGCTCCAGATAATTTGGGCGGTGAGCTCAAGCTCCCTCTGATCACAGGAGGCCATACCGCTAAATTGACGGAGCGTATCACAGAGACCCGCGATCCCGCTGCGTTCCAGGGCTGCTCCCTGATGTAAAACCCCGGTATAGCTAAGCACGGACGGCGAATCATTCAGCATCATACTCCGGTACTGTGAGCCTTCTGCGGTTGTGACCTTAATGAACTGTCTCAGCGAGCGTCTTAAGCACTCTTCTGGAGAGTTTTCATCTGGTGAAGCTTCCGATCCGGCAATCAGTCCGCCCATTAGCTCCCGGTAGCCCCGCTGAAGAAGCTGTTCCACAATGTCTTCTTTTCCCTGAAAATAGTGATAAATAATGCCTGCCGAATACTCCATCCGTTCAGCGATTTTGCGGATCGACAGCTGCCTGATCCCCTTCTCTGCCAGCAGCTCGCCAGCCGTAGTGAGAATCAGATTACGCATCGCTTCGCGCTCCTGCTCTTGTCTCTCTGCTTTGCTCATGATCGTTATACTCCTTCTGTTAAGGTGCTGCTGGTTCGCTTGATTGAACACTGTAATGTTTTTGAACACCGTTCAACATAGATTATAGACGTCAGGACCTGGGAAGGTTGTGATTATTTATACAGCAAAAAAGCCTGAAACCCCATAGGTGTCTCAAGCTTTCGAGCTTCGGCAGGCGCTCTGCCTAATCAATATTAGCGATCTTCCACTCCCCCTGCTTATTCGGCAGCAATGAAATCTCGTAAGTGCTCTCAGTAATATAGCCCTCAGAGGTCATCTGAGTAAACTCAACATAGAAGCCTGCCCGCTTAGTTCCCTCGATAGGAATTCCGACTAGGGTCAGTTTATTGAAGCGGTAGACATTCTTATTGTCCAGTAAGAAGGACTGTAAGTTGTCATTAAGCAGCGGTGAATACATCGTGGCAGCGAACTTTTCTTTGTCCTTAGCTGCCCAGGCTGCAATACAGTCCAGTGTCTCCTGGAGCGCTTGCTTATTGCCCGGACTGGAGCCTACATCAGGGACCTTGAAGAACACTCCCGGCTTAATCGGCGGTTGCTTCTCCATGTATTCCATACCACTCAGCATAGATGTGAAGAGGGGAAGCAGCTTATCCCGTTGCTCGTCCTGAATATGGATCTCGGCCCGGAAAGAATCCTTGTGGGCTGTGAAAATAAATACCTCAACCCTCCGGTCCCCCTCCACCCTGCTTCCTTCATATTCCTTGAACTTCAGCAGTCCCCGGTCTGTGCCCGGTTCATGCTTCCCGCCAGTTACATCCTTCGCTGAGCTTAGCTTAATTAACGTAATATAATTACGCTTGTCCGCTGTTCCCCACGCCGTTCTGCCATCCTGTTCAAAACGGATCATCGTCTCCGGCAAAAACACCCCGAGCGGTAAGGTCTGGTCTGCGGAGTAATCTGCTTGGACATTGACGCCATCCAGCTCGTACCCACTGCCGCTTCCTGAATACTCCGGTACTTCTTCGGGAATCAGCGACACGGATTTAGCAGCAGGCGCGGCTGTTGCAGACGGAGTCGGAACCGCGGATGCAGGAGCAGCTATTGTAGCCGTAACGGCTGAGGGTGTTGCTGACGGCTGATCCGTATGCTCAACAACCGAAGATCCCTGATCCGCAGTATTACTGCAGCCTGTACTGATTGCTATTGCAGCCGCTATACAGCCCGCTCCCCATAAGCTCATTCGCTTGGACAATTTAATCACCTCAGTTACCAGACGCCGGATACGATCCAAAGTTGCGCTAAATCCTTCCAGGAATAGGCGAATTTATTTCTTAACTCTATTAGTATTTAATGTGCTGAAATATTGGCTGGGATTGCCTTGGCGGGAGTTGAACCGCTCCTGGAAATCACCGCCGGTATAAGCTCCGATGACCCGGTGCCAGAAATCCCGCGCAGGGATGTTGGCACGAATCTGCGACACCTTCCAGCTGCCCGGGAACATGTCGAACAGCCGGTGCGCCGCCCAGGTTCCTACACCGCTGCGACGGTAGCGCTGCATCACAAAAAACTCCGTCATATAGAACTCGCCCTCCGGGTCGCGCAGCAGACGGTCGATCAGGGCAAAGCCTGCGACATTGCCGTCTACGGTGAACAGGTAGACGAATTTATTTTTACCGCTGCTCCAGTAAGCCTCAAGTCCCGGATAGGACGGGAACAATCCTTCACGGTCCACCTGCAGCTCCAGGTAGCGGGTAAAGTCATACAAATAGAACTGCATCAATCTGCTTATCATCTGCTTCTGCTCTTTAGGAACCAGCTCGATTCCAAGTTCCATTAAGGTTCACCTCTGCCGTTTTCGTTTACTACCCATCATATAACTTTGTCTCATCAGGAGCAAGGTTTGCCAGAAACATGGTAAGATAGAAGGACAGCCCTCCCCCTTGGGGAAACTATAAAGAAGGTGAAGCACATCAGTATTCAAAAAGCGGCCGACCGGGCAAACCTGGATCAGCGGCTGCCGCAAATGCCCTGGTTTGTCCAGCAGTTTATCGACTATAAACGGCCGGATTTGTCCCCCTCCACGCTGCTGGAGTATATCCGTGACTATGAATCCTTTTTTGGCTGGCTGCGGGGTGAAGGTCTGTCTGTTGCGGCCAGCAATGCTGACATCACACTCCTTGAGCTGGAGACCCTGCATATGGACAGCATTGTCGGCTACCGTTTGCACTTGACCACCCGGGCTGAGAATGCCAATTCGCGGGTGACCGTATCCCGTAAGCTGTCTGCGCTGCGCTCCCTGTTCCATTACTTAAGCCAGATTGCTGAGGATGAGAACTTTTACCCGCTGCTGAAGCGTAATATTATGGCCAAGGTTGAGATCAAGCGCATTCACAAACCGAAGGATACCGCCGCCAAGCTCAAAGGTAAAATTCTGGAGGACGAGGAGCTGCTGGAGTTCGTAGGCTACATCTATGAAGGATATGGCACAGATGTGGAAGCCAATAAGCAGGCTTATTATTCTTGGCAGCTTAACCGTGAACGGGATGCCTGTATTGCCAGTCTGATCCTGAATTCCGGCCTGCGCGTCTCCGAGGTGGTTAATCTGAGCGTGGATGATATAGATGTCACTAATAAGCTGCTCTATGTATTCCGCAAGGGTCATAACGACGAGACCTTCAAGACCCCGGTCTATTTCCGGGAACAGTCGAAGGATGATCTCAGCTTGTATCTAAGCCTCCGCCAGAATAGGTATAAGACGCCGAAACGGGAAAAAGCCCTCTTCATTGCCCTGCCCAACGGCAGCAAAGAAGGCAAACGGATGACCAAACGGGCGATCCAGGAGATGATCATCAAATACGCCAAACGGTTCGGCAAGCCTTATCTGACGGTGCATAAGCTGCGGCACTCTTTTGCCACCGATTATTACCTGCAGAATGACATCTACCGGACAAAGGAACAACTGGGCCATGCTTCTACAGAGACTACCGAGATCTATGCCCATCTCACGGATAAAACGATGTCTGAGGCGATTGAACGCCGTATGGACAATGAACCGCCGCAGTAATCTGCATGAACCGCTATGTTAATCCTATTCATTTTTTGGAGGAATACATTTGTTAGACAATCATTCATTTTCTGAATCCCATACTACGAACCCCGGACTGCCGGAGCTGCAATCGGATTGTCTGAACTGCTTCGGACTATGCTGCGCAGCACTTCATTTCTCTGCTTCCTCAGACTTCGCCATAGACAAGCCTGCCGGACAGCCCTGTCCCAATCTGCGGGAGGACTTCCTCTGCGGCATTCATACTGAGCTGAGAAAACGCGGCTTCCGGGGATGTACGGTATATGACTGCTTCGGGGCCGGGCAGAAAATCTCCAATCTAACCTATGGCGGACGCGACTGGCGTCAGGCTCCCGAGACTGCTGGACAGATGTTCGAGGTTCTTCCTGTTATGCGCCAGCTGCATGAGTTGCTATGGTATCTGCACGAGGCACTGGCGCTGCGCGGGACCGAGACCCTGCATGATTCACTTATCAAAATGTTGGATCAGACACAGGCTCTCACCCTGCTCAGTCCGGAAAAGCTGCTTCAGCTCGAAGTGCCTGTGCACCGCGCTGAAGTCAACGAGCTGCTGCTGCGTGCCAGCGAGCTAGCGCGCACCGCTGCCCGCAAGCAGCTTGCCCCGGCTCCGAAGCGCCAGAAGAACTATGGACGCGGGGCCGATCTGATTGGGGCCAAGCTGCGCGGGGCCGACCTCCGTTGCCTCAGCTTACGCGGCGCATATCTGATCGCTGCGGATCTCAGCGGCGCTGACCTGCGGTTCGCCGATCTGATTGGCGCGGACTTCCGCGACACGAATCTAAGCGGAGCCGATCTGCGGGGCAGCCTCTTCCTGACTCAGGCACAGCTGCAAGCTGCGCAAGGCAGCCCGTCCACCAAGCTGCCAGAATCCTTAAGGCATCCAGAGCACTGGGCTTGAGATGAATAAACCGGATGATGTTCTATCCGGTTTTTTTGTGATGTTCAGCATATTTATTCAACGTTTTCCCCTTGCCATTTGCCTGCTGATGTTTTATATTGACATGACAGCAGGTCTAAAATAAACGAGGTGAACGGATAAGATGACTCCCCGCACGAAGGAACAGAACGAAGATATCCGGCTGCGGCGGCTGGTGCAGATCCGCAAGGCAGCAGCGGACGTATTTTTGAATAAAGGGCCTCTATTAGAAATCCGGGATGTGGCTGCGGAGGCCGGTCTCGGTTATGGTACGGTCTATCATTATTACAGCAACAAGGGCGATTTGCTTCACGACTTGTTATGGGATGCGCTCGACCGGGCCGGGGAATGGCTGAAGTCCCTGCATATGGCAGAGCCGGAGCTGCCGTTAAAGATACCGCTTGACAGTTCTGCCGCCGGGGTGCGGCTATTGCAGCTATGGGCGGAAGATCACGCTATCTATCTGTTGTGTAAGCAGGCGGGTGAGGGATTCCCTACTCTGCCTGAAGCCCGCTCTTCCCCGCTCATTGCCGAGTTCCGCCGGGAGGTGCTGACCCCGTTGTCCACGTTGCTTGGCACCGGACTTACGGAGGTCTTAGTGTCTCATGAGCGAGCAACTGTCGATGCACAGCATGAATTGCAGCACACGGAGATGCTGTTAGCCGCTCTGGTCGGCTGTGCTGCATTGTCCCTCCGCAGAGGGCAGCTTAATGAAGATGCAACGGAGATCGTCAGAATTCTTAAACTATAAAATATTGAAACTATTGAAAGATTAAGGAGCGGATACACACAACATGATTATTCTTAAATCCCCCAGAGAAATTGAAGAGATGAAGCAAGCCAGCCAAATTGTTGCCGACTGCTACCGTGAGGTGTCCAAACGGATCGTACCCGGTATCACCACGCTTGAAATTAATGATTTTGTGGCCAAACATATCACCAAGCTCGGCGGCAAGCAGTTTACCAAAGGCTACAACGGTTTCCCTGCCGAGACCTGCATATCTATTAATGATGTGGTTGCTCACGGGATTCCATCCAGCAAGCGGGTCGTGAAGGAAGGTGACTTGCTGAAGCTGGACATTGTGGCGCAATACGGAGGTTGGTTCGGAGATTCATGCATGAGCTACGCTGTGGGTGAGATCGGGCCGGAGGCGCAGAGATTAATGCAGGTTACGAAGGAATGCCTCGACCTGGGCATCGCCCGGGCTGTTCCGGGAGGACGGCTGGGTGACATCACATCGGCTATCCAGCAGCATGCCGAAGCACACGGTTATTCGGTTGTGCGTGATCTGCTGGCGCATGGCATCGGACGAAGCCTGCATGAGGAGCCGAGCTACGTGCATATCGGCACCGCAGGCAAAGGCATCCGCCTCAAAGAAGGCATGGTGTTTACGATTGAGCCCATGATTAACGAAGGCACATACCAGATCTCCATAGACGATGATGAATGGACCGCGAGAACGGCTGACGGCAAACTATCCGCGCAGTATGAGCACACCATTGCCATCACCGCAGATGGACCGCTGATTTTAACGGCCCAGTAATCATTGTAGTCGACTTTAACACATAGGCTAGACCTTATTGTCCCCTTATGAATCCTAAAAGCCCTCCCGTTTCTGTCTAGGGACTGTCCCCTAATAGAATACTGGAGGGTTCTGTTTGTTACCTTTGTGACCGGGTTTTGCGGTTACGGCGGCGTTGGATGCTGTCGCGCGATTGGGTGATTCTGCTTGTTGGGTGCTGGTTAGTGTTTTGAACTTACTATTGTGAATTTTTCATATGATGAAATTAAATAATAAAGATTTAGTTGGTTAGTTCTTTGCTCGATTCTCGCCCATACGGGCAAATTTAGTTGTACAGACTACAATTAGTCAAGGAACTCCTTGCTTTTACCGTTTTTAATTGTACAGAATACATCTATCCCTGAAAGCTCGCCTCAAGCGAACCTCTTCCAGTCATTCATTCAGTCATTCATCCGTCCATCCATCGCCTCATCTCACTTCTAAATGAACTCACCTCTTAAGTTCTGATGCTCCCCAATTCATTTAGTCAAAACTCACCCCCAGATCTCACCCGGCAGCTTCAGCACAGTTACCTTGTCCCCGGCACATAATTGTCCGCTGTCCGGCGGGATGACGATCAGGCAGTCGCTGTCTTTGATCGTAACCGTGACGGATGACTCGTCTACAGCGGCTGGATAAGCATAGAGCACTGCTTCGCGGATCTCCAGACGGGCACGGACATAACGGGTGAAGCTGTTGGTTCTCTTATAATCTTCACCCAGCACTACTGTCCATTCCGGCAGATACGGCTGTGCTGCCCCCTGCATCAGTCCGATGACCGGACGGGCAAACAGCTGGAATCCTACGAAGCAGGCGCCCGGATTGCCGGATAAGGCGAGCAGGATGCTCCCGCCGCGAACGGCTGCCGTAGTGACGCTGCCGGGGCGCATGGCTATTTTATTGAACAGCATCTCTCCACTCTGCTCACGGACCAAATCCCCCATAATATCATAATCCCCGACAGATACGCCGCCTGTAGTAATCACCAAATCGTAGCTCTCCAGTGCCATCTGCACCTTACTGCGGGCCAGCTCCAGATCATCGATGATCGCACCCAGCATCACGGGCTCACCGCCCGCTTCCCGGATTAGCGCCTCCAACATGGGAGAGTTGCTGTTGCGGATTTTGCCCGGGACTAACGGCTCGTCCACCTCCAGCAGTTCAGTTCCGGTAGCGAAGACAGCCACCTTGGGTCTGCGGCGGACAGGAACCTCCGCCACCCCGAGCGCTGCCAGAACAGCAATTTCGCCAGCGCCGATTAGAGTCCCTTCAGGAAGCACTGGATCACCTGTTCTAAGCTCCAAACCGCAAGGGGTAATATGCAACCCCCGCTCTTGCGGCTTACGGATACCGACATAAGTGACTCCGCCCTCCATCCGGCTCTCCGTAGCTTCCATCATAATCACGGTGTCTGCGCCGCCTGGAATCTGAGCGCCAGTCATAATGCGCGCAGCAGTGCCAGCCGTAATCTCTCTGGAGGCTACTGCGCCGCAGGGAATGACATCAACGACTTCAAGCCAGACCGTGTCAGGGTCCCCTGCCGCTAAAGTATCTGCCGCAATCACGGCGAAGCCGTCCATGCTGGAGCGGTCAAATGCCGGAAAAGGATGCGGTGCAGCAATAGATTCACCCAGATACCGCCCGCTGCTGCGATCCAGGGGTACAGCTTCCAGCGCAAGCAGCGCAGCATAAGGCTTAAGCCTGCCTTGCGCCACTGTAACTTGAAGCGCTGAGCGCTGAAATTTATCATTACTGTATTCGTTTGTCACTGTTGAATTCACTCCTTCTGTTCCATCCGGTGGTTTGCTGCTCATTAAGCCAATTATGCCCCATTCTAACATGAAGACATGGCAAAAGGGATGCACTGGCCTGTAACAAGCGCATGCACCCCTTATTCAATCCCGATTCTATTCAATTGTCTGCTGCCAGCAGCCCTGCCCTGCTCCAGTTCAAGCTTAAGATGCGCGGATCACTCTTACGTCAGCCGAAAGGACACTTTCACCCTCATACAGCATGAACCGTCCATTCTGCCATTCCACGCGCAGCAGCCGCGAATCATCCGACTGGTATTGCCAGACATGCTGCTCCCCGCCGTTCATATAAGGCGTCTGCCCGGTAACGGCGGCATACCCTTCATATTCTTCCTCCAGGTAGAAGGTCCGGTCATCCAGCTCCAGGGTAGCCGGGACCTCGGAAGGACTGTCCAGACGCCCGTCTATCGGGTGATACAATCTGTATTGCAGCTCTTCCCGCTCTTCTATATACAGATAGGCGATCCGGCTCCCGTCGCGCAGTGTCAGTACAACTGCATTACGGCCGCTCGTCTTCGTCCGGCCCGTCACTTCATAGGTGACCAGGGAGACCTCACAGATATCTCCGGGAGACAGAGTCAGCATGCTTGCGGGCGCTTTAGGCGCCTCCGGCTTCGAGAACAGATTGCCGATTCTTTTCCAAAGACCCAAAGCCATCATCCTCCTACAGATTGGTACGCTAATCTTTCTTATCCGCGAATAAAGGCCGCAATAATCAATGCTCCGGTCACATGCAGCGAGCCTGCCATCAGGCCGTAGCCGACCTTGCCAAGCTGGGTGCCATGATCCAGTTCAAGATTCCCCCACCGGCTCAGGAGCTGCTCTACCGTCTTCTCCAGCACGAATAACAGGACAAAAGATACTATAGAGACTATAAGGGCGGTCCCGAGCCGGTTCGCCGCAGCAATGGATGCCGATAAAATATAGCCTTGTGACAGCAGCTTCAACACCAGCCGGGTAGTCACGGCCATATTCCCCGCCTTCAGCTCTTCCATATCATTATAACGGGTAAACAACGAATCCACGAGCATCAGCACACACAGCAGCACTGCGCCGCTGACCGTCCATACTACCATGGACACCAGGGTATCGAAATCCATTACTCCAGCCCCCGCTTGTTCATATTTCCTAACCGGTAAGACAAACATAAAGCGAAGGAGAAACCGCTGGTTCTGTCTCCCCTTCGCCTGTGGACAATTGCCTGAAGTCCGGCTTATGCCAATATGTTATTGTTTCTCGTATTGCTTCATCAGCGCAGCCAGCTCATCTTCAACCGCCTGGTCTTTGCCTAGCTTCTCGAACTCATCATCCAGCGATTTGTTGCCCGAGCTCATCTCGTTGCTGGCTTCTGCCTGTGCTTCGGCCTGCAGCATCTTGTCTTCCATCCGTTTGAGTCCGGCAGAAGCAGAGTCGGAGCTGAAGCCGCTCATCGCTTTGTTGATTTCGGTCTGCGCCTTCGCAGCGTTGTAACGGGCAACGAGTGTCTCCCGCTTGTTCTTCATCTGGGTAAGCTGTTTGCGCATTTCGTCGAGCTTGCCGCGCAGATTGTCGGCGGAAGCCTTGTTCTGGTCGAAGCTGGCCTTGTACTCTACAAGCTTGGCTTCAGCCGATTTCTTCTCTTCAAGAGCACGGCGGGCCAGATCGGCGTTACCGGCTTGAGCGGCTGCATGAGCTTGCTGATTACGCTTGTTCACCAGCGCTTCCTGCTCTTCGTACAATTGTTTGAATTTCTTCTCAATAGCGATCTGGGCAGCTACCGCTTTCTCGGCATCCTCCAGATCCTCCGTCATGTCACGAATGTACTGGTCGGTCATTTTAACCGGATCTTCTGCTTTATCAATAATCGCATTCACATTGGACATGGTCAGATCACGCAATCTTTTAAATATAGACATGGTTCATTCCTCCAAAAGTAAAGTTAGTGGTTCAATGGTATCTTTTACGCAGAGAGAAGAGGATCGTTTCAAAAATTTGTTCCGGTCTTCTGTAATAAATATTGCTCCACCTTATCATTCACAATATTTACGACCTCCAGGATGCCCTCTTTGCTCAGATCGTCATAGTGAATGCCCATCACAACCGTGACTGTCCGGTTCAATGCGGCAGCAGCCTTGAGCGCAATGGCTTCACTGATCGTATGCTCCTTATGATGGGGAACGGCAGAGGTCATCACCCGCACGAGGTCTCCGTCCATGTACGCTGTACTTGCGGCACCGATATGGCGCACACCCCCGGTAATCAGCAGCAGCAGATCACGGCCCACCTCGGTCTCGGATAACACAATATCATCAGGATGCACCGGATTCATTGGCAAGCTGACCCCCCCTCCCTTTATATTAACCATAGGCTGTAGAGATCTCTCATTCTGCGGCAAAAAGATCATTGTATACCGGCTTGCTGCCTATACAATACCACGGATCTCATCCAGTGAGGAAATATTCTCTTCCTCCATAAACTGCTGCAATTCTTCTACAAGCGTACTGCCCGCCCGCAAATTCATGAAGTTGTAGGTTCCAACCTGTATTATAGTGGCCCCAGCCATAATAAATTCAATAATATCCGTAGCCGAAGTGATGCCGCCCATACCGATTACCGGAATGGTTACCCTGCGGGATACCTGATGCACCATACGCAGAGCCACCGGCTTAATCGCCGGTCCGGACAGTCCCGCATAGAGGTTATTGAACACACTGCGGCGGCGGCGGACATCAATCTTCATCCCGGAGATCGTGTTGATCAGAGAGACGGCGTCCGCGCCCTCTGCTTCGCACATCACTGCCATCTCTGCGATATCCTCGGCATTCGGCGACAGCTTCACGGCCAGCGGCAGGCTTGTAGCCGCCCGTACCGCACGAACCACTTCCTGGGCTGCCGGAGTTTTGATGCCAAAAGCAATCCCGCCCTCCTTCACGTTCGGGCAGGAGATATTCAGCTCAATCATATCCACGGCCGGCTTTCCGGCCAGAAGACGGGCATCCGCATCACGCTGAATCAGTTCAGCACCCAGTACGTAATCCGCCAGCGTGTTGCCGCCAAGGTTCACGATACGTGCGGTATCCAGTGTCTCCCAATAAGGAAGTTCCTTGGCCAGAAAAGCTTCTACACCAGGATTCTCAAGTCCTACGCTGTTCAGCATCCCGGAAGGGGTCTCATAGACGCGGATTCCGGGATTACCGGCTTTGGCATGAAGCGTAAGCCCTTTGCCGGAGATTCCGCCAAGCAGTGAAACATCATATAACCGGCCATATTCACGGCCGAAACCGAAGGTGCCGGAAGCCATCACAATCGGGTTCTTGAAGGATACACCGGCAATCGTTGCAGTTGTATTAATCATGGAATAATACCTCCTCAGCCAGGAAGACAGGACCGTCTGCACAGGCTTTGCGCTGCCCGTCCTTGCAGGAGACGCTGCAGACCAGACAAGCGCCGATGCCGCAGGCCATCCTGTTCTCCAGGGACAGATAGACGTCTGGGCGCTTACCTGCGGTATCTAGGGCTATGCCCTTGAGCTGTGCAGCCTTCAGCATCGGATGCGGGCCGCAGACGAAGATATGGTCATACGCCGAGAAATCCACGCTGTCCAGGATCAGTCCGCCTACATCGACGGTCAGCTCAGCAGCCAGAGGACGGAAGGCTTCAGTACGGAATGGCTCACGGCTGAAGCCGAGATAGATATCGCTTCGCGGAAGCTTCTGCGCACAATAATACAGCGGAGCAATTCCGATCCCCCCGCCCACTAACGCAACCTTACCTTCTACCTGCGGGAAGCCTGTACCGAACGGCCCCTCCAGCTCCACCGGATCGCCCGGATTCAATCCGGCAAGGATCTCAGTACCCTCGCCTACTATGTGATACAAGAATTCAAC
The DNA here is from genome assembly GCF_038593195.1 of Paenibacillus sp. FSL H7-0350. Lineage (NCBI taxonomy): Bacteria > Bacillati > Bacillota > Bacilli > Caryophanales > Paenibacillaceae > Paenibacillus > Paenibacillus sp. FSL H7-0350. The sequence goes on from NZ_CP151972.1 coordinate 1,133,499, forward strand.
ACCGTTATCATTCACCTGATGTATGCTAAGGGGTCTTGACAGCAGCGGATAGGCTCCCCATGCCCGCAGCATGTAGAACTGACCCATCTCCCCGCTGTTCCCCCCTTCAACTACCAGGTGGTATACTCCTTCAGCCAGCCGCTCATTACTAATCACCGTCGCCACGTTATCAAGCTCCTTCAAATTTAATCTTATTAACCATGCCTTAGAAGGAACTTAAAATCTGTGACATTATTCACAAATGATGCCCTCTATTTCTTGTTCCAGATTCCGCGCACATAGGGTGCGGGCAGATCGGACGAATCAATTCCGCCCAGCGCCTCAGCAGCATGAAGCGTCCAGTACGGGTCACTGAGCAGGCCTCTGCCTACAGCTACAAGCTCTGCCTTCGCTTCCGTTATCACAGCCTGCGCTTCCTCATAGGACTCCAGGCGTCCTACAGCGATAACGGGGACCTGTAATCCACTGCGTATGTACTCGGCAAGCCCCACCTGATAGGCTGATCCTGCATTAGGGCCGCCATTCGAGCCTATCGGCCCCTCCCCGCCCGAGGATACATGGAACAGGTCTACGCCTGCATCCTTATAGCGGCGGCAGAATTCCAGCGCATAAGCTTCATCATAACCGCCCTCCACATATTCCTTGGCGGACACCCGCATGATTAGCGGCATCTCAGCCGGCAGTACCTCACGCACTGCCTCTACCACCTGTTCCCCGAACAAGATGGGGTCTTGGCCATACTCATCATCCCGGACGTTGGAGAGCGGGGAATGGAACTGGTGGATGAGGTATCCATGGGCTCCATGCAGCTCGACAGTATCGAATCCCGCTTCAACCGCGCGCCGCGCCGCTTCCCGGAAGGCGATAATCAGCTCCGCAATCTCTTCACGGCTAAGCGCCTTGGGCATAGCATAGTTGCCGTCGAACGGAATCGCTGAAGGAGCAACCGGCGGGGCGGCATCGACAGCTTTGCGACCGGCATGACCGAGCTGAATCGCTATCTTCGCTCCAAAGGCATGAACGGCCTCCGTTAACCGCTTGTACGCCGGAATCTGTCCATCGTCCCAGATCCCGGTGTCCTGATTGGTGATCCGTCCATCGGGGTGAACTCCACTCATCTCTACAATAATAAAGCCTGTCCCGCCGACAGCACGGCTGACATAATGCACATGATGCCAGTCTGTGGGAACACCGTCCTGCTTCTCAACCGCATACTGGCACATCGGCGGCATAACCACGCGGTTCTTCAGGGTTAAAGCCTTAAGTTCATAAGGTGTAAACAAATCAGCCATGCTTGTCTCATCCTTCCCGTATCTATGATCCATCTCAGTATACAACGATTTGGGAAAGTGATAAATCTTTGAATACTCTGCAGATGGTACGGCATCGGCATAAATTCACGGCTGCTTGGAAATAACAACCCTTATATTCTAAACTAACCGGACCCGTGGTTGGAGGAGGCATCGTCCTGATGAAACTGACAATATTCCGCCGCATTGTGCTGTTTATATCTGTCATTGCCTTGGCCCTGTCTGCACCTGCTGCTGAGCTAGTATCTGTCTCTGCAGCAGCAGCGGCAGATAGTCCTGCGCCAGTGCCGGCACAAGAGATCCTGCCATCTTCCCGGCCCCGAGCTTCTATTGAAGACGAAACGGCGGTGCCGGCCGGATCGTCAGCCTCCCAATCTTCAGTAAGCCGCCATAAAAAGAGCAAGGGCCTCTCCCTCAGCCAATTGCTGCGCAAATACCCGGAGACCCTCAAGACCCAGGGTCCCCGCCGTAAAATGATCGCTCTTACCTTCGATGATGTGCCTGATCCGCGCTTCACCCCGCAGCTCCTGGATGTGCTGCGTAAATATAAAGTCAAAGCCACCTTCTTCGTGGTCGGCAGCCGTGCGGAGAAGCACCCTGCCTTGGTAGCACGGATGATCCGCGAAGGCCATGCCATCGGCAACCACTCCTATAATCACCCCCAGTTCAGCAAGCTGAGTATGAATGCCTTCCGCATCCAGATTATCCGCACGGAGAATATTCTGCAGCTGCTGGCCGGATACAAGCCGAAGCTGATTCGCCCGCCGTATGGCGATATCAACGAGCCGCAGGTGAAGTGGGCGAAGTCACATGGCTATAAGCTGGTGAACTGGAACGTTGACTCGCTCGACTGGAGAGGACTGTCCAAAAATCAGGTCAAGCACAATATCCTCTCCCGGGCCGGCAGAGGGGCTATTATCCTTCAGCACGGGGGCGGCGGCAGAGGCAGTAACCTCCAAGGGACGCTGCAGGCGCTGCCAGAGATCATCGGCATTCTGCGGCAGCGGGGATACAGCTTCGTGACCGTTCCCCAGATGCTCCAGGTCAGCAAGAGCAAATAACCGCTTGATCATTAGAGTCCTAACAAGCGGAAACGGCTTTGCCGTCCTTTTTAAGGACGGTATCGTTTCAGCGAGAAATATAAGGATAAGTTATCGTGTGTAACATATAAATTCTTATATTTTAAAAAAAGGAAACAAAACCGGCGGAAGCTGCCTGGTTTTGTTTCCTTTTCATGATTACGTATTGCGCTTACTATGGTGCAAAGATTCATTATCGGTTTATTCAATAATATATAAATGTACATACTGATAACCGAAATCGGCTACAAAGCTCTGGCTGCCCGGAATAAAGATATCGATCCGGTTGCCCTTGATCGCACTCCCCATATCCGTCGCTGTCGCTACGAAGGCTTGCTTCGGAAGGCCCGGATGGGTATACCCGGTCACGAGCACCTTCGTTCCCAGCGGAATCACGCTCGGGTCAACGGCGATGGTTCCGAGCTTCAGCGCATTGCCGAAATAATCGACCGCTCCCCACTTGCCATTCTCGCTGGCTGCCGAGGAATAGGCGGAAGCTTTGACCTGCAGCACTTTGGCATAATTAAATTCTTTGCCCCAGGCTTGAACTGTGTTGGTTGCCGGCTGCACACTCAGGGCTTGAACTTCTGCTGCGTCCACAGCTTCTACTGAAGCTGCTGCAGTATTGGCTACTGCCACAGTCTTTGCTTGAACATCACCCGGAATGGTGAATTTCAGCCCGGGATAGATATTTAGCGCTGAAATCTGCGGGTTCGCATTCATAAGCTCATCAACGCTTATGCCATAATGATTGGATAGAGTATAATAGGTAGTAGTATCTCCAGCGATATGTACGCTGTCGGCTTGAACGGGAGCTACGTGAAGCAAGGTGCCGAGTCCCAGTACGGCCGCCAGGGCGGTGATGGCTCTGATCTTGAGTTTCATGAATTGCCTCCTTCAATGGTGACGCCAGGTTTGTAAACTAACAGTAATGAATATATCACAACTTTGTAACCATTGGCTATGTTTTTGTGGCAATTGGAAATAATTATCCTAAATAAAGCGTTATCACGAATGTAAATATTACATATTCTTAATCATTATTAAGGGACCCGGTATAAATATGCCATGTTTCCTGAATATTCGCAAAAATTTTACACAGTTTTAACATTTCTCACTCAAGCAAATAGTAGAATGAAAGAATACGATATCTTAACTAGACATTGAAGCAACCTTGGAGGGTCCATGAACGTGAATACAGATGAGAAAAAAATCAACACCATCAGTCCTGCAACAGCCTATCTTAACCGTGACCTCAGCTGGATCGAGTTCAACCGCCGGGTGCTCGGCGAGGCACAGGACCCGGAGAACCCGCTGATTGAGCGGGCTAAATTCCTGGCCATCGTGTCCAGTAATCTGGATGAGTTCATCAGTGTCCGGGTAGCCGGCATCCAGGATCAGATCCGGGCGGGATATACCAAAAAAGATTTCACCGGCTACACGCCCTCCGGCCTCTATAAACGCCTCAGCAAACGGGTCACCAAAATCGTCGCCGACCAGTATCGCACCTTCAAGGATATTTCACGCAGCCTGCATAAAGAGGGCATTGTGTTCGTTGATTATGAAGACTTAACACCGGCACAGGAGCAGTCGATTGAGGAATACTACCGTGATATTATTTTCCCTGTGCTGACTCCAATGGCAGTCGACCAGAGCCGTCCGTTCCCGCTGGTCCACAGCCAGTTCATCTATCTGGCTGTCGTACTGACACGCAAGAACAGCCAGGAGGAAGAACCTTACTTCGCCATTCTGCAGATTCCGTCCAATCTGCCGCGCTGCATTCCCTTGCCGCACCGCGCGAACAGCAAGAAACGGCAATTCGTATTCATTGAAGATGTGATCCGCCATCATATTCAGACCTTGTTCAGCGGTTATGATCCGGTAGCCGTCAGTGAATTCCGCCTGACCCGCAACTCTGACCTGACGATAGATGAAGAAGGCGCAGAAGACCTGCTGGAGGAGATTGAGAAAGAGCTCCGCAAACGCCGCCGCGGTGTGCCTGCCCGTCTGGAAGTCCAGAAAGGCATCCATCCGTATGCGCTGGAGCAGCTGCAGGCTGAATTCGAGCTGGAGGACTTCGTCTTCGAAATCGAAGGCCCGCTTGATCTCGGCTTCTTGCGCAGCTTCACCAGCAGTCTGAAGGGCTTCAGCTATCTGCTCTATCCGCCTGTTGAGCCGATGTATCCGGCGGAATTCGATGAGAATGAAGATTTCTTCGAGGTGCTGAGCCAGCGTGATGTGCTGGTCTATCATCCGTATGAATCCTTCGATGCGATGACGGATTTCATTATCCAGGCCTCCGAGGATGAGCAGGTGATGGCGATCAAAATGACACTGTACCGGGTCAGCGGCAATTCTCCGCTGATTACTGCGCTCGCCAATGCAGCCGAGTCCGGCAAGCAGGTTACGGTGGTCGTGGAGCTGAAGGCCCGCTTCGATGAGGAACGCAACATCGCCTGGGCGCGTAAGCTGGAGCAGTCCGGCTGCCACGTGGTCTACGGTCTCGTCGGCCTCAAGACCCATGCGAAGGTAACGCTGATCGTCCGCCAGGAAGGCTCGGAGCTGCGCCGCTATGTTCATGTGGGAACAGGCAATTACAATGACAGCACGGCCAAGGCCTATACCGACCTTAGCCTGTTCACCGCCAATCACGAGATTGGCCTGGATGCGTCCGAGCTGTTCAATCAGATGACAGGCTACTCTGCCAACTACAATTGGAACTCCTTCATCGTAGCACCGACTAACATGAGCCTGTCGCTCCAGAAGCTGATTCTGCGTGAGGCAGAACATGCTGCCGCAGGCCGGCCTGCACGGATTATCGCCAAGATGAACTCCCTGTCGAACCAGGAGGTTATTGATTATCTGTACAGCGCAGCCCAGGCGGGAGTGTCCATCGACCTGATCGTCCGGGGAGTCTGCTGCCTGCGTCCGGGAATTGAAGGCCTCAGTGAGCGCATTACGGTACGCAGCATAGTGGACCGCTTCCTGGAGCACTCACGTATCTATTATTTCGAGAACGGCGGCGATCCCGAGGTCTACCTGTCCAGTGCCGACTGGATGACGCGTAACCTGACCCGGCGGATCGAGCTGATGTGTCCGGTCAAGGATAGCGGTATCCGCGATCAGATTGTCAAAATTCTGGAGCTGTCGCTGATGGACAATATCAAATCCAGCTTCCTTCAGCCAAACGGATATTATGAACGGATCGACGACAAAAAGGCCCCGCTCCGGAGCCAGTTCGCCGCTATGGATGTTACCCGCTGGAAGGGAAGCCGAGCTTTACCTTCACCGACCAAGCATTCCTGAAGGTTTTGAGCGCATTCTCAATGTCCTCCAGGCCAATTAGCACCTGTCCGCCCTGAAGCTCCAGATCCAGCGTATGATTATGCAGACGGGACTTCAGCCCGCTGACAATGCCGATCTCGGTGCTGTCCAGCGCGATGCTTAACTGCACTAATGTACCCAGCTTATGAATCCATTCCTCGTCGGAAGGCAGCAAAATGTCCTTATGCATCAGGGATAATTTCTGCTTCCGGCTTTTTGTGCTGTAAGAAGCGATGTACGCGCTAAGAATCAGCTGGCGGTGCGTCAGTCCGCGGATGGGTGAATTCATGAGCCAGTAGTGGGTGTGCCGCTTAGATTGATAATAGTTAATGTTGGAGCCTGTCCGGTGCAGCATAATCGCCACATAGACCAGCATCTCCTGCTCCTCCCGGTCCCCTTCCCGCTCAAAGGCCCCCAGCAGGCTCAGCGCCAGCTTGTTGATATGGTCGAGATGCCGCTTAGAGGTACGGATATCGAAGCGGATAATCGTATCCAGGCTGTATTCCAGCGCGCTGTCACGCACCGGCTGCTCGGGCTCCAGCAGATCATGCAGCATGCCCTCACGCAGGCCTTCCCCGCTGATCAGCGCCTGGCTGGCACCAATGTAATGATAGACGGTATGGAAAATAATCAGCCCGGACACGATGATATCCGCCCGGCTTTTGGACAGCCCGTCCAGGTCCTTACGCTTCTCAAAGGGGGTAACAGGCAGAACCTCCATGAACCGTTCGATCGTCTCGTTCTCCAGAACATAGCCATGGGAATTAGGCAGCGAATAATCGCGGTTCCGCTGATCGAGCTTCGCCAGTGAGCGAAGTGTTCCTCCCAGCCCGTATAGCGGAAGTCCGGTGCCCGTCGATAGCCAGTCATGCTCCACCAGCCTGCCGGTTACGTATAATTGCAGCTTGCGGATCTGCTCCGCATTCCAGTTGCCGCCCTGGCTGAACATCTGATTCGTGTTGACCGCACCGAACGGGAACGAGATACTCTGCTGATAACGCCGTCCTCGAAATAAGGTAACCTCGGTACTCCCTCCGCCGATATCAATCACGAAGCCGTCCTGGACGTCAAAAGCATTGATCACCCCAAGGAAGCCGAAATACGCCTCCTGATATCCGCTGACCACTTCAATCGGAATAGACGAACCCTCGGACAGATAGCTGATGATCTCCGCAGAGTTAGCTGCATTACGGATGGCGGCGGTGGCGCCTGCACGGATTCTCTCTACTTCAAAATCATCGCAAATCTCCTTGAACTGCTGAAGAACAGGTATGATTGTATTCATATCCTTCTTCTCCAGCCGGCCTTCCTTCGTAATCTTCTCGCTCAAACGGGCAGAGTACTTACATTCCTTGATGATTTTGTAGCCGCCTGCCTGTGTCGTGTCATAAATTACAAGTCGTATGGAGTTGGAACCAATATCAATAATGCCGATCCGGCAAAGATCATCTCTCATCTGTATGTACTCCTTTTCAAGTAGATTGATCATTTGTATACTATATCAAACATTGTACACTCCGCCAAAATAAAATAACCCCATGCGGTGGGGTTATTAGCCGGCCTTCTATAATACCTTGCTGAGAAAATCACGCGTGCGGGCATGCTTGGGATGACCGAACACCTCTGCCGGTGTCCCTTGCTCCACAACCACTCCGCCGTCCATGAACAGGATACGGTCCCCCACTTCACGGGCGAAGCCCATTTCGTGCGTTACAATCACCATAGTCATGCCGTTCACTGCCAGTTGCTTCATAACCTCCAGCACTTCACCGACCATCTCCGGGTCCAGCGCCGAGGTTGGCTCATCAAACAGCATAACATGCGGCTGCATAGCCAGCGCCCGGGCGATTGCGATCCGTTGCTTCTGTCCGCCGGAGAGCTGGGCCGGATAAGCATCGCGCTTGTCCTCAAGGCCTACCGTACGCAGCAGCTCCATCGCGAACTTCTCTGCTTCTGCAGCCTGCTGCTTCTTCACCTTGAGCGGGGCGAGCATAATGTTCTGCAGCACCGATTTGTGCGGGAACAGGTTGAACTGCTGGAACACCATGCCCATTTTCTCGCGGGTCACGTTGATGTCATGGCGCTTCGCGGTAATGGATTGACCCTCGAAGCTGATCTCGCCGCCCGTAGGCTGCTCCAGCAGGTTCAGACAGCGCAGAAAGGTGCTTTTGCCCGATCCGCTGGGGCCGATGACGACAACGACCTCGCCCTTGTGAATATTCAGATCAATGCCCTTCAGGATCTCCAGCTTCCCAAAGCTCTTCCGCAGGTTCTTAACCTCGATCATCCGTGTTCAGCCTCCGTTCCAATATACCCAGCAGCTTGGATAGTATGAATGTCAGTACGAAATACATGATGGCAATAATAACATAGGGTGTTAGGCCCTCATACGTAATCGTTGTAATGGTCTTCGCCTGAAAGAACAGGTCTGCAACCCCGATCATAGACACGATTGAAGATTCTTTGATGATGGTAATAAATTCATTGCCGATGGCCGGCAGCACATTCTTAATCGCCTGTGGCAGCACGATATAGCGCAGCGTCATCCCCTGCTTCATTCCGAGTGAACGCGCCGCTTCAACCTGACCGCGGTCCACCCCTTGAATCCCGGCGCGGAAAATCTCCGCCAGATAAGCAGAACTGTTGATGGTTAATGTAATCGCACCGGACTGGATCGGCGTAAACTCAAGTCCAAGCTCCGTTAACCCGTAGTGAATCAGAAACAGCTGCACCAGCATCGGCGTCCCGCGTAAGAATTCGACCCATGCGGTGGCGATAAAGCGCAGAATTCTCCATTTGGACATCCGCAGGAGCGACACCAGGATGCCGAGTACGAAACCGAAGAATACCCCCAGTACTGCAAGCAGCAGTGTGTACTGCAGACCGGATAAGAATAAATTGCGGTACTCATAAGCCATATCGAATAGATTCATTGCCCTCAGACCCTCCTCTTCTCAAAAAAATAGAAAACGGCGGATCACCGCCATTTTCTGCATGGTAGAGCATGATCCCGCAGCCAGCTGCGGGCCTATCCTTGATCTCTGCTAACCGTATATGCGGTTCGCGTGTTATTTGCTCTCAGCAAGCTCGCTTGCTGCCGCTACGAATTCATCAATCTTGCCTTCGGAGTTCAGGCGTCCGAGTGTCTTATTCACTTGATCGAGCAGCTCGGTGTTGCCCTTCTTCACGCCGATGACATAACCGTCATCTTCAACCTCCGGCTTGGCATCGGTGATCACGAGGCCCTTGACGTTCTTCACAAAGGACTTGGCCACAGGTCCTTCCATGATGGAAGCATCCACCCGGTTCGACTGCAGCTGCAGGACGATTTCGGAGATTTTGCTGAGGGAGGTCAGCTGTGCGCCTTCGATGCCCTTAGCGATACCCTCCTGAATGGAACCGGTCTGAATTCCGATCTTGGCGCCCTTCAGTGCGTCCATGGTAGCGAATTTGTCCTTATCGGCTTCACGCACTACGACAGCCTGCTCTGCCTTATAGTAGATGTCCGAAAGGCCTACGGCTTCAGCGCGTTCCGGCGTGGGGCTAAGTCCCGAAATGACCATATCGATCCGGCCGCTTGCCAGCTCATTCAGCAAAGAGTCGAACGGAAGATCCTTAATCTCCAGCTCCTGGCCCAGATCAGCGGCGATCTCCTTGGCAATCTCGATATCGAAACCAACAATCGTATCATTGCCTTCAACCATCTTGTGGAATTCATATGGAGGAAAGTCTGCGCTTGTGCCCATAATCAGCTTCTTAGCCGGCGCTTCTGTGCTTGCAGCACCGCCATTCCCGCTTGCTGCGGTATTGTTCTTATCGTTATTGGAGCCGCATCCGGCTAGCAGTCCTGCTGCCAGCAGCAGTCCCATAGAAAGTTTACCCCATTTGTTCATTTGTCCCGTCTCCCCTATTCTATTTATGTTCTCTCTACTGTTCCGTCTCATTGACCGATTTATTATAAATCACTTCGCATGAATATGCAAAGACAATTTTGTGACAAAAACCTGTTACGGCGACAAAAAAATGCACATCCTATGGAGGTGGTATATAATACTACCTACTATAGATTATCTCCAATTGCCTCATGAATCATTACAGTTTCCACCCAACTTACAGGAGGTGCTACTATGCTGCTTGAAGCGATGTACCATGTTCCCCGTGACAAATGGGCTTATGCCTATGATACTGAAACGATTCATCTGCGTGTGCGCACCAAACGTGATGATGTGGACTATGTAGTCGCCCTTACCGGCGACAAGTACGATTGGCAGCATACTTCTTATGACATCATCATGGAGAAGGCCGCCTCCGATGACAAATTCGACTACTGGGAAGCGGCGGTCCGGCCCAAGTATAAGCGGCTTAGCTATACTTTTCGCGTGAGTAAAGGTATGGAGACGGTCTATCTGCTCGATAATGGTATCCGCTCCGAATGCCCGCCCGCTCCAAATCACTTCTACGAATTCCCCTATATCCACGGGATCGACTTGTTCCGGGTTCCTCCCTGGGCAAAGGATGCGGTGTTCTACCAGATCATGACCGAGCGGTTCGCGAATGGCAATCCCCTGATTAATCCGGAAGGCACGCAGCCCTGGGGCGGTAAGCCCGAGCTGAATAATTTCTTCGGCGGCGACCTTCAAGGCGTGCTGGATCATCTGGATGATCTGCAGGAGCTGGGCGTCAATGCCCTCTACTTCACCCCGCTGTTCGTCTCCTCTTCCAATCATAAATATGACATCGTGGATTACCGGAGAGTCGACCCGCATTTCGGCGATAATGAGCTGCTGAAGCAGGTCGTCGAGGAATGCCACAGACGGGGCCTGCGCGTCATGCTTGACGCCGTATTCAACCATTGCAGCGATCAGTTCCCGCCCTTCCAGGATGTTCTGGCCAAGGGGGAGTACTCGCTCTACCGGGATTGGTTTCATGTGAACTCTTTTCCGGCTGAGATTGTGGACGGCATTCCCACCTATGACACGTTCGGCTTCTACGGCAATATGCCGAAGTTCAACACTGCCAATCATGAAGTAAAATCTTACCTGCTGGAGGTAGCCGAATACTGGATTAAGGAGATCAAGGTGGACGGCTGGCGGCTGGATGTGGCCAACGAGGTGGACCATCACTTCTGGCGCGATTTCCGCAAGGTGGTCAAAGCCGCGAACCCGGATGCCTACATCGTCGGCGAGGTGTGGAGCGACTCCTTAACCTGGCTGCTCGGCGACCAGTTCGATTCGGTGATGAACTATCCCTTCTCGGGGACGGTGCTGGAATTCTTCAATGGCGGGATGGACGGCATCACCTTCGGTCACCGGATCGGCGGCCTGCTCATGCGTTATCCGCAGCAGACGAACGAGGTGGTCTTCAATCTGCTCGGCAGTCACGACACCCCCCGCCTGCTCACCGTGCTTGGTGAAGATAAACGGAAGCTGAAGCTGACGGTCGTCTTCCTGTTCACCTTCATGGGCACTCCCTGCATCTATTACGGCGATGAGATTGGCCTGACCGGCAACGAGGACCCGGATTGCCGCAAATGTATGGAATGGGATCAGGGCAAGCAGGACCGCGAGCTGTATGACTTTTACCGGATGATGATTAGTTTGCGCAAGGAGCATAAAGTCCTCCGCGAAGGCCGCTTCCGGATTCTTCAGTCCTGCGAGCACGACCCGTGCATCGTCTATGAGCGCGCCGATGAGCTGATCCACTTCACGGTCTGGATGAACAATTCGCCGCAGCCCCGCACGCTCAGCCACCCGATGGAGACCAGTGACTGGCTGGATGCACTTACGGGTGAGGCGGTCGTTCCAGAACGCGGGATGATGAACGTGGCGCTTGAGCCGTACGAGTACCGGATTCTGTTCCGGCATATTGTGGAGGAGGCATCTAATGATTGAACGCGAGCAGCAGATCAGACAATATTTCGATTCATGGATTAACAAGGACAACTCTATATTAAGTACCATCTTCGATCCCAACATTGTGTATACCGAAAGCTACGGCCCTCAGTATCGGGGATTTGACACCCTGTTGTTGTGGTTCGAGGACTGGAATACGCGTGGTACGGTATTGAACTGGACGATCAAGCAATTCATCCATCAGGGCCATATGACTGTGGTGGAATGGTACTTTAAGTGTGAGTATGATGCAGTGACCGATGCTTTTGACGGGGTCTCCTTAATCGAATTTAATCCCGGAAACCAGATCGTGAGTCTAAAAGAATTTCAATCGAAAATACCGCATTCTTATCCTTATACCTGACTTGAATTTTCTTATTTCTTTAATGCTACTTGTTTAGTTGGAAAAACGCATCTTAATTTAGCCAATTTTCATGGTTAGAGGCAATTAGTTGGATAAACGTCATCTCTTTTCGCTGAATTCCTTAATATGAGGAAGTTTGGGCTAATTAAGTGCCATTTTTCCATTTGCTGCTGAGGATGTGTTTTTCCTTCCGTTAACAAGTGCCTGAAATACACCTATTCCCTCCAGCTAATCGGCACAAATCCCCCTGGTAATTATGGTTCCTCGTATCCAGTGAACCAAGTGCAACAGAAAAAGGCATCCCTTAGTCCATGATGAACTGAGGGGTGCCTTTTCCATCCTGATCCTGCTATTTCCTATTCCGCTGGAGCGGCCGTAATGTTGTTATAAATATCAATGTACTGCTGTGCGGATACGTTCCAGCTGTAGTCGCCGGAGAATGCGTTTTTGGCTACCTTTTTCCAGTGCTCGGGCTTATGGTAGAACGATACGGCGCGGCGGAGCGTATGCATCATATCGTGGGCGTTATAATCCTGGAAGGTGTAGCCATTTCCCTCCCCAGTATATTCATTGTATGCCTGTACGGTATCGTTCAGCCCGCCTGTCTCACGAACCACCGGAATGCTGCCGTAACGGAGCGCCAGAAGCTGGCTGATGCCGCAAGGCTCAAATTTGGACGGCATCAGGAAAATGTCGCTGGCGGCGTAGATTTTGCGGGATAAGGCATCACTGAAAGTAATCTGTGACGACAGCTTAGTCGGGTAACGCCACTGCGCCTCGCGGAACCAGCGTTCGTATACCTCATCCCCCGTCCCCAGCAGCACGAACTGAATATCATCGTAGTATAGCAGCTCGTCCAGCACACGGGTCAGCAGATCCAGTCCTTTGGAATCCACCAGACGCGTGACCATAGCTATCATTGGAATGTAAGGAGCCACCGGCAATCCCAGCTCCTGTTGGAGTCCCAGCTTGTTCTCGGCTTTTTTGGCCAGGTTGGACCGGTACTTGGTGAAGATTGCCGTATCACTGGACGGATTATAGCTCTTGGTATCAATTCCGTTCACAATGCCGCTCAGCGCATCAGAACGCGAAGTCAGGAGGCCATCGAGACCATAGCCGTAGTATGGGGTCCGAATCTCATCGGCATAGGTCGGGCTAACGGTAGTGACATGATCACTGTAGACAATCCCGCCCTTCATATAATTCACATTCCCGTAATACTCCACGCCCAGGAAATAGCTGTCATCCAGACCCAGCAGCTCACCCAGCACCGTATACGGAAAGACTCCCTGGTACAGGAGATTATGTATGGTGAATACCGTACGCATCTCACTGTAGAACGGATTATGCCGGTAGTGCGCCTGCAGCAGCAGAGGAACAACCGCAGCATGCCAGTCATGGCAATGGATCACATCCGGCTGGAAGCTAATCGCCGGCAGGCATTCCAGTACCGCCCGGTTGAAGTACGCGAAGCGCTCGCCGTCATCCATATAGCCATAAATCCCGTCACGGCCGAAGTAATACTCATTGTCAACGAAATAGACGGGAATCCCTTCAAACACGACCTTTTCAATCCCGCAATACTGATTGCGCCAGCCAATCGGAACCTCCAGCGTAGCGACAGGCTCCATCAGTGAGGAATACTTCTCAGGAATTCCTTTGTATTTGGGCAAAATCACCCGGACATCGACCCCGGCCGCCTTGAGGGCCTTCGGCAAAGCGCCGATGACATCGGCCAGTCCGCCTGTTTTGATAAATGGATGGGCTTCCGCCGCGGCAAATAGTACTTTCATTCCATCTCCCCCTTATTTAATTGCTTATTCGGACAATTCCTGCCTTTAAACGGTCTTGCGGCCTGACTTCTTAAGCACCAAGAAGCTAAGCGGCGGCAGGGTCAGCTCTATACTATTCACCTGATTATGCCACTCGGTCTTGGTGCTCTTCAGCGGCTCATTATGGAAGCCCGATCCGCCGTATTCGTTGCTCTCCGAGCTGAATAATTCCTCATATACGCCCGGACGCGGCACGCCGATACGGTAATGGCGGCGCTCCTCCGGCTGGAAGTTGATGATAATCAGCAGCGTGTCCACCGGGCGTTTGCCTCTGCGGATATAGGATACGATACTCTGCCCGCTATCGTCAGCATCAATCCACTGGTAGCCAGCCATGTCATGGTCCAGCTCCCACAGCGATTTTTCGGCAAGGTATAGCTGATTCAGCGCAGCCGTATAGGCCTGCATCCGCCGGTGGCTCTCATAATCCAGCAGCAGCCAGTCAAGCTGCTCCTGATCCTTCCATTCAATGAATTGTCCGAACTCTCCGCCCATGAACAGCAGCTTCTTGCCCGGATGGCTGATCTGATATCCGAGAAGCTGGCGCAGACCGGCGAATTTCTGCTCATAGGACCCGGGCATTTTGTCCAGCAGCGACTTCTTGCCGTGCACTACCTCATCATGTGACAGCGGCAACGTATAGTTCTCGGCATAAGCATAGCATATCGGGAAGGTCAACAAATTATGATGATACGGGCGTGATCCGAAATCCCGTTCTATGTAGCCCAAGGTGTCATTCATCCAGCCCATATTCCATTTGTAGTTGAAGCCCAAGCCGCCTTCATGCACCGGTGAGGTTACGCCCGGCCAGGCACTGGATTCTTCCGCCATCATGAGCGCCTTCGGATAATACTGGAAAATCGTCTGGTTGAGCTGCTGAATGAACCGGATGGCTTCCAGATTCTCCAGCCCTCCATGCTCATTCGTCCGGTACTGATGGTGTTCCTTCTCGAAATCAAGCCGCAACATACTCGTAACCGCATCCACACGCATGCCGTCAATATGATACTTCTCGAACCAGAACAAGGCATTGGAGATTAGGAACGATGAGATTTCCGGCTTGCTGAAGTCAAAGGACAAGGTGCCCCAGCCCGGCTTCTCCGCCAGCATCGGATCGGCATATTCATACAGCGGCGAACCGTCGAACAAGCGCAGACCATGGGCATCCTTCGCAAAATGGGCTGGGACCCAGTCCAGAATGACCCCAATGCCTGCCTGATGCAGCTGATCAATCAGGTACATCAGATCCTGCGGCTCTCCGAAACGGCTGGTAGCAGCAAAATAACCGGTTCCCTGGTAGCCCCAGGACAGATCATAAGGATGTTCAGCCAGCGGCATGAACTCCACATGGGTATAGCTCATTTCACTCAGGTAGGGAATCAGCAGGCTGCTGATCTCCCGATAAGTATAGAGTTCGCCGTCTTCCTTTTGCCGCCAGGTGCCCAAATGCATTTCATAAATGTTCATGGGTGCCTGATACGGACCTTTACTCTTCCGCCGCCATGCGGCATCCCCCCATTTGTAGCCGTCCAGATTGGCCACAACGGATGCCGTTGCCGGACGCACTTCAGCGTGGAAGGCATAGGGGTCTGCTTTGAGGAAGCTTGTACCATCTGTTCCTGTAATCCTGTATTTGTAAAAAGTTCCCGGCTCCATTCCCGGGAAAAAACGACTCCAAAATCCTGAATCGGGTATCTTATATAACGTATCCAGATCAGATGTTCCATCCCAGCTGTTATGATCTCCCGCCAGTCCTACATATGCCGCATGAGGAGCCCACACGGTAAAACGAACGCCGGCCTGCCCTTCTTGGACGGCAATGTGCGCGCCAAGCATCGTATAGCTGCGATAATTCGTGCCCTCATGGAACAGATAAATATCTTCAGCGGACGGGAGGTTTTCTGTTTTTGGTAAATCGGCCAAATCATCACCACCTTAGGATATATGATGCACCTATTACATTACCCGAATATATAGATTTTGAAAATGATTTTGAGAGAAGTCCGGGCAATTTCTGAATATTGAAAATAAACATGTAATTTTTCCACAGATACAGCAATATAATTCACCTATGTCGTTTCAAGCGCTTGTTCTGAGTGTATATTACAAGCATTGACAAAAAAATGGGAGGGATAACACATGAGTAAGAAAGAATGTATCGCCATGCTCCTGGCGGGCGGGGAAGGCCGCAGATTGGCCCCCTTGACTTCCAGTATGGCTAAGCCTGCAGTCCCTTTCGGCGGACAGTACCGGATTATTGATTTTCCCCTCAGCAACTGTGTGAATTCCAAGATTGATACCATCGGAGTACTGACACAGTATGAAGCAGAATCCTTGCATCAGCATATCGGTGAAGGCGAGCCCTGGGGGCTGCATAGCCGCAGTGACCGGGGTGTAAGGCTGCTCCCTTCAGGTGTTGAAGGCAGAGACAGCTATACAGGCACCGCCGATGCTATTTATAAGAATATTGAATATATAGACAGTCAGAACCCGGAGCATGTACTTATCCTGTCGGGAGACCATATCTACCACATGGATTACCGCAAAATGCTCGATTATCACATCGCCAAGTCTGCGAAGGCAACGATATCGGTTATGGAGGTTCCTTGGGATGAAGCGAGCCGCTTCGGCGTGATGAACGTGGATGAAGATTTCAAGATCTCCGAATTTGCCGAAAAACCACAAGCTCCGAAGAGCAACCTGGCGTCTATGGGCATCTATCTGTTCGAGTGGTCCTACTTGAAGGCTCATTTACTGCAGGATGCAACGAATATGGAGTCCGGTCATGATTTCGGTAAGGATGTTATTCCGTCCATGCTGGATGCGAGCGATGAACTGTTCGCTTACCGCTTCGAAGGTTACTGGAGAGATGTTGGTACCGTTGGCAGCCTCTGGGAAGCTCATATGGATCTTCTGCAAGAGGATGGCTTCCAGCTAGATAACTCCCGCTGGCCGATGTACAGCCGGGCACAACGCACCAAGCTGGCTGCGATCAGACCCCGCACTCAATCTGCTTCAGCAAATTGCCTGATTCATGAAACCTGCCAGCTCGAAGGCAGCCCGCAGCGTTCGGTCATCTTCAGCGGTGTGGAGATCGGCAAGCAGAGCAGAATCAAGCAGAGCGTGGTAATGCCGGGTGCCCGCATTGGACGCGGTGTTCTGATTGAACACGCCATTATCGGTGAAGGTGCTGTGATCAAGGACGGCGCTGTAATCAAAGGCAGTGCAGACAACATCGTGGTTGTCGGCCCGCATGAGATTGTAGCTGCTAAGCCGCTGGTACGTACTCAGCCTGCCCGCTTGCTTCAGGAGGTCTATGAGAAGGCCGGCCGTTTGCGCGCGGAAGGAATGCCTTCATAATCAAAAGTTCAGCCCTAAGGGCTGCTACATACAAAGGGATACAGCTCCGGTCCGCCCGGACGATAGCTGTATCCCTTTTGTATCTTGCTATGAAGTTAACTGTGGGTTGCCGGGTCGGGTATTCCCTTGCTGGCTGTCATCCAGAGGTAGAATGACGGTAACCTGAGTACCCTTGCCCAGCTCGCTGTCCATTTCCAGCTTGCCGTTATGAAGCTCCACGATCTGCTGGGAGATCGCTAGCCCGAGGCCCGTTCCCCCGTTAAGGGCATCGACCTGGAAGAAGCGGTCCCGCACTCTGGACAGATGCGTTTCACTGATTCCAATACCACTGTCACGAACAGTAACAGCCATCTCGATACCGGATAAACGCTCCGCCGACAGCACAATACTGGAATCCTCCGGCGAGAACTTCACCGCATTATCCACCAGATTGAGGAAGACCTGCTTGAGGCGGTTGGCATCCCCCTTGATGAAGATCGTCTCCTCGCATTCCAGCAGCAGATGAATCCGTTTCTTCTCGGCCTTCGCCCAGATATTGAGCAGCGTCTCCTGCAGCAGAACCTTAATATCCACCTGCCCCATCGACAGCTTCATTTCATTCTGCTGAAGCTTCGAGAAGTCGAGGATTTCTTCCACCAGCCCAATCAGCCTGTCACTCTCTCTGGAGATAATTCCGACCCCAAGCTTAGTCTCTTCAGGGTCATAGCCCCCGGAGACCAGCGTCTCGCTCCAACCCTTGATGCTGGTCAGCGGAGTACGCAGCTCATGAGAGATTGAGGAGATGAAATCATCCTTGATCTGATTGCTGCGGACAATCTCGTCCGCCATATAGTTGAGCGTTGAAGCGAGTCCGCCGATCTCGTACCGGTAATCGCCTTTGATCCGGGTCGTGAACTTGCCCTTCGCCATTTGCGCCGATACGGCCGTAATATTATTCAGCGGTCGCACAATCGAATTGGCGAGCCCGAAGCTCAGCAACAGCACGATGGTGAGGACTGCCACCCCGATGCCCAGGGAGAGCAAGGTCAGATTAAGCAGATCTTTATTAATACCTTCCATCGAGGACAGATACCGCAGGACATAAGAATCATGAGTGTTGATCCGCACCATCTTGGATACGGCCATGACACTTTCATTCGTGCCGGCCTGCCGCCCCACCCAGCGTCCTATACTACCGCCCACCGCCTCTGGGACATCACTGGTGGTGATGGTCCGGTCCGGCTGAAACCCGGTCGAGCTGGTGATAATATCTCCTTTAAGAGTCAGGACCTCAAGCTCTGTATTTTCCAGATTGAACAATTCGAGTAAACCCTGCAACTGGTTCGCCGATGCGCCGTTTAAGTTACCATATTTAACCATACTTTCAGCTGCACTAATCTGTGTAGTGATCTTGGTGTAGATGCTGTCGTAATAATAGGTGCGGATCGCCAGCAGAAAGGTTGTCTCAACCAGGAGAAGCGCTACAAAGACTACAAGAATATAGTGCAGTACGATCTGTCTGCGCATCCCCTTCTTGATCATTGTACCTGGCCTTTCCATTTATAGCCGTGTCCCCACACTGTCTGCAGATATTCAGGCTCCGATGGATTATTCTCGATTTTTTGGCGCAAGCGACGGATATTGACGTCAACGATCTTAGGGTCGCCCATATATTCCTTGCCCCAGACATGATCGAGCAGGGAATCACGGCTGAGCGGCGTATTCTCCTTCTCCAGGAAGAATTGCACCAGTGAGAACTCTGTTGGGGTAAGCTCAATGGCTTCCCCGCTCCGCTTGAACTGCTTGGAGATCAGATCCAGGGTGAACGGACCCGACTGGAACGATACCTTGGCTGACTGCTCGCGGTGAACATTGACCCGGCGCAGCAGCGACTGGATACGGGCGATCAGCTCAGTGGGACTGAACGGCTTGCTGACATGGTCATCTGCTCCCACCGACAGCGCATAAACTTTATCCTGCTCCTGTACTTTGGCCGTCAAGAAAATAATCCCCAGCCGTTCATTGGTCTCCCGGATACGTCTGCATACCTCAAAGCCGTCGATTCCAGGTACCATTACATCCAAGAGGGCGATATCAATGTCATGGATAGTAGTCAGCTTATGCAGCGCCTCATGGCCATCCGCCGCCTCCAGCACCTCAAAACCGTTGCGCTTCAGATTAATCACAATAAAACTGCGGATGGACTCTTCATCCTCCAGAATTAATACTTTACTCATTGATTCCCTTCCTTTCAATAGTGGATTGGATTCGCCCATCCCCTCCTCCGATTGTATTCTGTTCCAGTCCTCCCCGGTACCCGATCATTTTATCCAGATCGCGTCCGAGCAGCTTCCAGCCGTTGTTCTTCACATTGTCCCATTCCGCAGGCGAGAAGAATGTTACTTCGGCGACCGTCTCTCCGGTATCCGTCATTATGAATTTGAGCGATTTGTTCTGAACCGACTTCGTGTCCACGGTCACACGCTCCTGCCATTCGGGGGCAAAATTGATGGTGAACCGGTCCAGTGGATCATTATAGAGCTGGGTACTGAAGGTCAGGCCGTCTTTCCCGTCCCATTTGTAATAAGAATTGAAATACGGAATGGTCTCCGGGTCGAAATACTCCCAGCCCTTGGGGGGAACCAGCATGCCAATCTCAATAATTCCGTCCGAATCAATATCCTCGCTGACAATTTTGCGGTCCTTGAAGGTTAGGTCATTCCCTGGAATAGCGACACGCAGCTTGTTATTTTCCATTACAACCACTGTTGTATACGCTGAGTGAGAATCCACGGCTGAATCCAGTACAATCCCTTCTTTGTTCGCAGCAACTTTTCCTGAGACAATATTGTAATAGCTATTGAAATAAGGGTCTAAGTCGTCCAATTGATCCAGCACCTTGAAGCTGTCATTGTACTGGTAGGTTGTTATTGTAGCGAATTCATTGCGCTTGAAGTATACCACGGTAATATCCGCAATCCCGTCTTCATTCAGATCATCGATGATATATTTAGTATATGGCTTGGTTAGAATCTCTTCCAGCACTCCCCCGGAATAACTGTAGACAACCATACCTTTCACACCCTTATCTTCGGTGCGGGAATACCCGGCAATAATGTTGAGCTTACCGTCACCAGTAACATCCTGAAGATCTACAGAATCCAGAATGTTGCCAACACCATCGAACGTAAGCTTCTTGACCCAGGCATCCCCCTGCTTCTCCAGAATCATCCCGTGATTAACTACGGCTTCATTCTTCGTCTGGTAGAACACAAGCGTCTCCATCACGCCATCCCGGTCCAGGTCCTCCGTAAAAATAGAGCTGTTATCATCATTGGCCGGACGGGTCAAGGTACCATCCAGCGCCTTCAAGGAAGAGTTAATCGCTGCCATCAGCGAAGCCTTGTCCGCAGGCAGCTGGGGCACCCTCATCTGGGATACAGGATCGCTGATGAAGGTGCAGCCGGGCAGGGCAAACAGCGACAGGGCGGCTGCGGCAAGTCCTCCCAGGACACGCATACGCATATTCAACTTCATTTACGCTCTCCTTACTGAACGCCTTGTCTTACTTCACAGGTGCAGCCGCTCCTGTGAGGTCAGCCGGCGTCCTTTGACATCATGCTTGATTCTTCCGTCCTCCAGCACCCACAGACGGCTGGCGTAACGCTCGGCCAGCTCAATCGGCAGCACCGTAAGCACGGTAAGTCCTGTCTCCTTGCACAGATTGCGGAGGGTCTCCAGCACATTATCCGCAGTCTTGGGGTCAAGGCCCGTCACCGGCTCATCCGCCAGGATGACCTTGGCGCCATGGACCAATGCCCGGGCAATGGCTACACGCTGACGTTCACCGCCGCTGAGCTGGCCGGACTTCAGCTTGGCCTTGTCCAGCAATCCAAGCAGATCAAGCTGGTCCATCGCCCCCATATAATCATCTGAGCGGACCATGCCTGTAGCCATCCGCCACAGCGGCGTCTGGGAGGCCTGTCCAATCAGCACATTCTTGAGTGCAGTGCGGTTCGGATTCAGCTCCGCATTCTGCTCCAGATAGGCCCATTCCCGGCGGATTTTAGATTTTCCGGCGAAGGGGCTCTTCATAATATCCTGCCCATCTACCCTGAAATTCCCTCTGTCCCACTTCTCACGCAGGGCAAGGCAGCGCAGCAGTGTTGATTTCCCGCTGCCGCTGGCTCCCAACAGCGCTACAAATTCTCCCGGTTCTAACTGAAATCCGATATCCTGAAGCACCGGTGTTTTATCTTCCCCGACCGCTTTGGCCAAATGTTCAACTGTAATCATAGGTCAGCCTCTCCTGTCTTCGACTCTACTCTATAGTGTACTCTGAAAGCGGGATCAAATTCCATGCGAGCATTCGTTCTTATTCTACCTTATATCATCTTCCGTGGCGAGAACAATAACCCTGCCAGCCCAAATACAATGTACAGACCGCCCATCACGGCAAACACACTGCCTCCCCAGCCGAATTGCAGCAGCAGCCCGCCGATGCCCGGCCCCGCTATACTTCCCAGACTATAATGGAAGGAAGCGACTACATTGGCAGCGGGAAGAAGCTTACGCGGCAAAATATCGGCGGCATAGCTTAATCCTAGTGAGAAAAAGGAGCCGACAAGTCCCCCGGCCACCATCAGCACCAGCAGGGTGAGCAGGAAATGGTCGCCGGTAAGCGGAAGCAGTGTGAAGGCCAGGCCTCCTCCTGTCCCCGCAGCAATCAGGATGGCCTTGCGGCCAAAGCGGTCGCTCCATATGCCGAGCGGCAGCTGGAGCACCAGGCCTCCGATGCCTGCAAAAGGCAGCAAAGCAGCAATCTGGTCTGCACTGAACCCGGTGCGCAGCCCGTATACCGGGAAGCTGCTGTTCAGGCTGGCTTCCATATAGCCGTATAGCAGCGCTGGAATCAGCGCATACCAAGCAAGCCGGTAGCTCCGGCCGAACCTGCTAGCCTGGCCTTCGTTATGATCCATAGCTTCCGGCCGCGAGTCAGGCAGCTTGAAGCCGACAATCAGCAGGACGATTACGAACAGCAGAGCTGTAATCAGGAACGGTGCGGGCTGCCCGAACCGCAGCAGGCTGATGCCAAGTGGACCGAGGCTAAAGCCCAGTCCATAGGACATCCCGTAGAGTGACAGGTTCCGTCCACGGTGCTCCGCTGGTGTCATGAGCAGCACCCATAGCTGCGCAGCGTAATTAACCGCCGAATCGCCGATCCCGACAAGCACGCGGAGCACGAACCAGACCTTCACGCCGGTAAGGAGCGGGAACAGCAGCAGTGATACCAGAACCAGCGCGAGACCGGCGGCGATCAGCTTCTTGAAGCCGATGGCACCAAGCACCCGTTCCGCAATCAGAGTCATGGCAAATGAGCCTACATACAAGGCAGCCGCGTTAAGTCCGTTCAACGAGGACGATACGCCTTCCTGCTCAAGCAGAATGGATAAGACCGGCAGCAGCATCCCCTGGCTAAGCCCTGCCAGAATAATCACGGCAATCAAAATCGAATAATTCATTCTACCGCTCTGTCCAAGCGGCATCGGTGTAGAATCTGACACAAGTAAATCCTCCTATGTAATTCATTGATGTGCGGAATCTGATGTCCATACGGCAAACACCGAACATTATAGTAGACAACCCTCTTCAAAACAAGAGATAATATATAGAAGTGTCTGATTTTCTGGAGGTGACCCGGCTTAAATGAAGTATGAACTGAACATTGATGTTTCCCCCGTATACGAACTGCTGGACAGTTTCATGTTATATGTAACCAAGAAATGGACCTCCAATCTGGACATCGGCACCGACTGGATCCGGGATGTGGACGGCCGCTTCACCCCCGCGCAGCTGGCTGCACTGAAACAGGCCGCCGAGTGGCCGTTCGAAGATTATGATGTACTCTATGCCTGGGCTTACAGCCGGGGCGAGGCATCCAAGGTGCT
Source organism: Paenibacillus sp. FSL H7-0350 (assembly GCF_038593195.1). Lineage (NCBI taxonomy): Bacteria > Bacillati > Bacillota > Bacilli > Caryophanales > Paenibacillaceae > Paenibacillus > Paenibacillus sp. FSL H7-0350. The sequence goes on from NZ_CP151972.1 coordinate 1,156,586, forward strand.
GCAGTTCCTGGCTGAGCTGGAGAACTCTTCACTTGAGGATTGCCTCCGGCGGACCGAGCCGTTCTTCCATAACTTCACGGCCGGGGAATGCGCGCGGATCAAGAACGGGTACACGCCTCTTTTGCGGATATGGTATGAGCATTATTTCCGCCATGTGGAGCATACCCTGCTGCCGCTGCTGATTGAAGACGCTTCTGAGAAAAAAATGCTGGAGAGCAAAATGGATATGGTCCCGCTAATCGAATACGCTTCCGGCGGAATTGTCATTGAGGACATTCCCGGGCTGGAGACGATCGTGCTGCTGCCTACCGTGCATAACCGGCCGATCAACACGTATTGCTTCTTTAAGAATCTGATGCTGGTGCAATATCCGGTAGATGTCCCTTCAGACAATGAGGAGGAGCCGCCCACAGTGCTGCTTCGTTTAACACAGGCTCTCTCTGACTCCACCCGGCTGAGACTGCTGCGCTTCGTGGCGAACGAACCGAAGACGCTGTGGGAGATGCAGTCCGAACTGAGCCTGTCCAGGGAGATGCTGATGCATCATCTGCTTAGTCTGCGGGTCGCAGGGCTGCTGCGGGTCCATCTGCGTGGTGAAGGTACCGAACGCTACAGCATACGCCCGGACGGGGCCTCGGAGCTCCAGATGTTTCTGGAGTCCTATATCCGTATCTAACAGACCAACTTAGGAGTGAACCTCATGAAGTATTTGACCCAACAAGTAATCTTTGATCTTGATGATACCCTGGTGCATTGCAATAAGTATTTTGACCTCATTCTTGGACAGTATTTCGAGCTGATGTCAGACTGGTTCAGCGATTATCAGCCTACCATCGGCGAACTGCGCAGCAAGCAGGTGGAGATTGATGTCGAGACCGTTAGCACAAGCGGCCTGGCCAGCGACAATTTCCCGAAATCACTGATTGCCACCTACCGTTATTTCTGCAGCAAATATAGCCGCAAGCCTGATGCCTTCGAGGAGCGGCAGCTGATGAAGCTGGGCCTGAGCGTATACGACCAAGAGGTAGAGGCTTATCCAGGTATGGTGGAGACGCTGGATACCCTCAAGCAGGACGGCCATTCCCTCTATCTCTATACCGGCGGCGACGACACCATCCAGCAGCGCAAAATCGCCCAAATGAAGCTGGACGCCTATTTCGATGACCGCATCTATATCCGCCAGCACAAGAATGTAGAGGCGCTTGAGAATATCCTGACCACCTACCCGTTCGACCGCAAAATCACCTGGATGATCGGCAACTCCCTGCGTACGGATGTACTGCCCGCGCTGACTGCCGGGATCAACAGCATCTATCTGAAGCAGCCGACGGAGTGGCTCTACAATCTGATTGAGCTGGAGCGGGAGATGCAGCAGTCCGTCATGACCATCTCTGCCATTCACGAGGTGCCTCCGGTGATCCGCACCGCTGCGCTGCGGGAGCATCACGGCTGATTGACGGCTTCATCAGGATCAGGCAATTGTTACAAATGGCATAGGCAGCCTGCCACCGGTAAGATTATACTATTTGAGTAGATTTTTACATCGCGCAGGAGGCTGTCCATGAATAACAAAGCTAACCGTTCCAAGAATACCCCGAATCACGGGCGACTGCTCCCTATGCTGCTTGCAGTGATTGCCGTGCTGCTGATCGCCCTTCTTGCCTTCTTCCTTACACAGGGCAAATCGTCCGGCACCGAGGCGCTCGATAATCTCCCTAACTACACTGATGTGAAGGGCAAGATCGTAGTGGACGGGCTGAAATACGAGAAGCAGCCGCATTTGGGCAGCGAAGACGCCAAGGTGAAGGTGATCGAATTCGCCGATTTCAAATGCCCTGCCTGCAAAAATTGGACCGCCTCCTACCTCGATACGTTCATCAAGGACTACGTAGACAGCGGGAAAGTCCAGTTCTACTTCATGAACTTCGCCTTCATTGACCGGGATTCTTACCTGGCCGCCAGTGCCGGGGAAGCTATCTATCAGCAGAATAATGAGAAGTTCTGGGAGTATCTCCACAAGCTCTACGAGAGCCAGGGCGATGAGAGCAAGATCTGGGCAACGCAGAAGTTCATCACTAAGTTCGTGAAGGACAATATTGCAGGGATTGACCAAGAGCAGTTCGAACAGGATCTGAAGAACCATACGTATATGTACGATGTCAAAGAAGACTTCAAAATCGCCGGAGCTTACGGCGTCAACGGCACACCAAAGTTCATGGTGAACGGCGTCCTGCTGCCGGATTCCTCTTATGAAGGCTTAAGTGCCGCCGTTGAAGCAACCTTGAGTGCAGCTAAATAATTTAACCCCACAACGTATAAATTCTCTATTACAAGAGCGCCCCGGCCGGGAAGAGATGGCCGGGGCGCTCTTGTATGAATGAATTATTCCACGGCCAGCTGGCCGGTATCCATATTCTGCAGCACCAGCTTGCCTTCAAGCGGTGCGCCGTCCTCACCGGTCAGCTTCAGCTTCCCGGTCCGGCCCTTCTCAATCAGGGCCTTCACTTGGGTGTCGGTGAGCGTGCGCCCGTGATTCTCCTTCCAGATCACGAAGCCGCAGCCCTCCTTATAATGAGAGCAGCCGTAGCCCTTGCGGCCCATGAAGATCATGCCGCCGCAACCGGGACGCGGGCAGGAGCCGATGACCTTCGGCCCGGTATCCCCGTTCTTCCCGGCAGCGGCAGACGCCGCACTGCGCGGTCTTGCTGCTGCCGGCCGGGCAGTCGCTTGGCCATCACCCGCTTTGCTGCCGGCCGCCTTGCGCGGCGCAGCAGCCGAACCGCGGCCCTTGCCGCCGCTGTTCAGCGAAGGCGTATCCCCTTCGAAGGAGGTCTTAGCAGCGCGCGACTGTACACGGACCTTGTCCACAATCATGGAAGCGAACCTCTTCACATTCTCCATGAATTGTCCGTCCGCTGCGGTGCCGCGGGCAATTTCATTGAGCCGGCGCTCCCACTGCCCGGTCATTTCCGGGGAGGTCAGCAGTTCCACACCTGCCCCGCGGATCAGCTCAACCGCCGTCCGCCCCTTTTGGGTGATGGCGATCTTTTTCCCCTGCATCTCCACATAGCCGACATTCTTCAGCCGTTCAATTGTAGCGGCCCGGGTCGCCGGAGTGCCCAGCCCCGAATCCTTCATGGCATCGCGCAGCTCTTCGTCCTCAATCTGCTTGCCTGCGCTCTCCATTGCCTTCAGCAAGGTTCCTTCGGTGTAATGCTTCGGAGGCTGGGTATCCTTCTCCTTCACAATCGCATCGCTGCAGATCACTTCACCCTCCGCTTGAACCGAGAACGGCTCGTTCACCTCAAGCTCTTCTTCCTCCTCGTCCTCCTTGCCTTTGCCCTTGGCCGGTCTAGACTTGTCCTTCTTCTGGTCAGCGTAGATTACCTTCCAGCCGAGGCTGAGCAGCTCCTTGACCGTAGTCTTGAACTTCTCAGCTTCCACTTCGGTCATCACCGTATGCACCTTATATTCCGCAGCCGGATAGAACTGGGAGAGGAAGCGGCGGACAATCAGATCGTACAGCTTGGCCTCGTCCGCACTCAGCCCGTTCGCCTTACGGTTCGTAGGCAGAATCGCATGGTGATCCTCGACCTTGGACGGATTACAAATAAACTTGTTGCCTTTATGAACCAGGTTACGGTTTGCACCCTTCACCCAATCGTCGTACTGCGTGCCCTGAAGGGCCGACAGCGTCTTGTGCATTTCAGGAATATTCTGCTCCGTAACATAGTTGGAGTTGGTACGCGGGTAAGAGATTACCTTGTGCTTCTCATACAGCGCCTGGGCGATATCCAGTGTTTTTTTGGCGGAGAAGGCATATTTCCCGTTCGCCTCACGCTGCAGCAGCGTCAGATCGTACAGCTTGTTCGGATATTCCTTGGTCTCTTTAACCTCATAGAGAACAATCCGGGCGGGCTTGCCTTTGACCTTGGCTGCAAGCGCCTCTGCCTTCGCACCATCCGTTAACCGGTCGCCCTGCCACATTCCTTTATACGTCAGCTCATTCTGGGTGAAATGTCCTTCCACCTCAAAGAACTTCAGCGAGGAAAACGCTTCAATGGTCTTCTGACGGTCATAGATCAGCGCCAGCACGGGCGTCTGCACTCGTCCTACGGAGAGCAGCACATTATGCTTGGTGGTAAACGCGCGCGAGCCGTTCATCCCAATCAGCCAGTCCGCCTCGCTGCGTGCCCGGGCCGCTTTGGTCAGATTCTCGTATTCCGACCCGTCCTTCAGCTCCTGGAAGCCCTTGCGGATCGTCTCCGGTGTCAGATCGGAGATCCACAGCCGCTTCACCGGCTGGTTCAGCTCCAGGTAACGCTGGATCAGCGAGAAAATATGCTGGCCCTCACGCCCGGCATCGCAGGAGTTCACCAGCAGATCACTGCGCTTCGCCAGCTCCCCGATCACCTTCAGCTGATCCATGGTGCGTGCGTTAGGCAGCAGCTTGAACTCCTCAGGGATGATCGGCAGATCATTAATGTTCCATTTTTTATATTTATTGTCGTAGGCTTCGGGCTCTGCCAGGCCAATCAGATGCCCAATCGCCCAGGTGATGATGTACTGCTCCCCTTCCAGATAGGAACGGTAGTTTTTGGCCTTCGGTTCTATTGCGGCGGCGATATTCCGCCCCATGTCCGGTTTCTCCGCAATAATGAGTGTCTTCAACAATAATCGCTCCTTACCCTCGGTTCATTACAAAAGTTGTCCAGTAGTCTATTATACCATTCCCGGACCCCAAAATCCGCTTCACATTATTAAAGCCTGTAACCTAAGGGCGGAAGATAGCCATCATAATGAGCAGTGCCCCGATAATCAGGCTGAACAGTTCGAGCACATCTCCCCTGGGCCAGTGCTTGCGGAAAAATACGACTGCAGGCTGGGCAAGCCCCGCTATCAGATACAGAACAGCCAGCAGCAGACCAAAGGAAAGTATGGTGAAAATAGGGGCATTCCTCTGAGGGCCTCCGATGAAGGTAATCAGCACAACCAGCACCGTCAGAATATACAGAATACACCGGAAGAAGATAATCCACGGCCCGGACTTTGCGGGTGCAGGTTTTACCGGGACTTGCTGTTCCCTGGCCCGCTCTTCCAGTAAGCGGCGGATCTCCTCAGGATGCTCCTTACGCATTTTCTGCATCTGTCTGGCATTGTCAAGACGGCGTCTCAAGCGTCCAAACATGCATCTCCCTCCTCTCCAGGGCGGCAATTTATGCGGTATTGCCCTATTTTACCAAATCCTCAATTCAAGCAAAAGTAGAATCCGGTGCGGACTTCAGACTGCTTACGCGCAGCACGGCCTCGCTCATATCGATTACTTCCTTGTTACCCGTTCTGCGGTCCATGTATTCAACCCTTTGCTCTGCGGCCAGCTTACCGACAACCAACGCCACCGGTATACCCATCAATCCGGCATCCTTGAATTTGACCCCAGCCCGCTCATCGCGGTCGTCCAGCAGGGTATCAATGCCCAAGGCGGTCAGCCGTACATACAGAGCTTCGGCAAGCTCACGCTGCGCTGTATCTTGGACAGACATCAGCAGAATATGAACCGTATATGGAGCCAGGCTCTGCGGCCAGATCAGCCCCTGGTCATCGTTGCTCTGCTCTGCCACTGCGGCCAGCAAGCGGGAGATTCCAATACCGTAGCAGCCCATTACCATAGGCCGGGTGCGGCCGTCCGCATCCAGATAATCTGCCCCCAGCTTCTCACTGTAGACCGTACCCAGCTTGAAGACATGCCCTACCTCGATGCCCTGATGGAAATCCAGCTCCCCTTCGCTGCACTGCGGACAGCAGTCGCCGGCAACAGCATTGCGGAAATCCCCCACCTGCATCAGCGGGAAGTCCCGGCCGGGCACCACTCCGCGCAGATGGTAATCCTCTTCCCCCGCGCCTGTGACTGCTTCTGTCATGGCTGCAACAGCAGCATCTACCAGGAGAGGCATGGACAATCCGGCAGGACCGACATAACCGCTTACGGTTCCGGCGGTCTCCTGTACATGCATGGCATCAGCCAGTGTAATGTCACCGCAGCCGAGGTACTTTTGCACCTTCAGCTCATTCACCTCATGATCTCCACGGACCAGCACAGCAAATATCTTGCCGCCGCCTGTGTATATTAATGTCTTGATGATATCCTGCGGTCTGAGCTGACTCTCCTGCTCCAGCTGCTGAATGGTCTTCTGGGCAGGGGTGTGGAATCGCTCTGGAGCAGGCCGTGCGGCATAATCTTGTCTATGCGGCGCAGCCCCGCTCTGCACTTCTGCCTGCTCCAGATTCGCAGCATATCCGCACAGGGAGCACACAGCTATCGTATCCTCGCCTATCTCTGACAGAGCCATGAATTCATGGTTCTGGCCTTTGCCGCCAATCGCTCCGGCATTCGCCTGCACCGCCTGGTACTTCAGGCCGCAGCGGTCAAATATCCGCTCATAAGCGCTGTACATCACCTGATAGGCCAGATCCAGGCCATTCCAGTCCGTATCAAACGTATAAGCATCCTTCATCAGGAATTCTCTTCCACGCAGAAGTCCTGAGCGCGGACGGCGTTCATCCCGGAACTTCGTCTGGATCTGATAGACGGTCACCTGCAGCCGACGGTAGGAGCTGATCTCTCCGCGCATTAGCGCCGTAACCACTTCCTCATGGGTCGGACCCAGCACGAACTCACGGTCGTGACGGTCGCGGAGCTTCATCAGCTCTTTGCCGTACACCTCATAACGTTCCGATTCTCTCCAGAGCTCTGCTGGCTGCATGGAAGGCATAAGAACCTCCTGCGCACCGGCGGACTCCATTTCCTGGCGCACGATCTGCTCTATCCTGCGCAGCACCCGCCGTCCGAGCGGCAAATAGGTGTATACCCCGGCGGCCACCTGCCGGATATATCCCGCACGCAGCAGCAGCTGGTGGCTCCTTGTCTCTGCTTCGGCAGGAGCTTCGCGCAGAGTGGTAACTAATAGATTGGTTTGACGCATACAGATCAGCCTCTTTCGTAGATAAGTGTGTACAGCTCCAAAACATTTCGCTGCCATAATGAGAACGCAAAAAAGACGCATCCGTCAGGGACGAATGCGCCGTGTTACCACCCTGTTTCAACCTCAAGACTATCCAAGCCTGCGGTCCTCTAATCCGGATAACGGCCGGGTCCGGCAGAATTATGCCCATCTTCAGCATAAGCTGCAGCTTCCAAGGCAGGATTGGTGTCTTACGCACTCGGGGGATCTTTCAGCCGGTGAATCCCCTCGCTGTTCCGGCGCTTACAGATACCAGGTCCTTGGTCAACGCTGTTACGTTATAAATGTTGGTACTTAATCTATACGATATTCCAGGCCGCGTCAAGCTGGCGATAAATAGCTTATGAATGCAATTAATTATTTTGGATGAAATACCTTCAGATATGAACAGAATGTGTCGATAAACCGAATATGAGTTGAGATATTCAGAGAGAAACGGCAAGCTATGCTACCGGCCGATTTCTATGTACCAGAGGGGGAACCATTCCAATGTTCAAGTCAGTCAACCGCTTCATCCGCAAGCTCAGATCACGATCGCTGCAAAGACAAATGATGATGCTTTTCACCATTATGCTAGTGATCCCGATCCTCTTGGTCAGTTATTTCTCCTATTCCAGTGCTAAACAGCAATTGGAGATTAAAATGCAGAAAGCCACGCATTCCAGTGTCGAGCTGGTCGCCGGGACCATTCAAGAATATGTATCCGCTGCTATGCGGAATGTAGATTTACTCAGCCGCCAGATTGAGTCTTCCGAGGTCGATGTTACGGCTCCCGCAACACGTACACTGATCGATCAGTTCATGAAGGCACATCCCGAGCTTGAGGTTCTTACGGTGGGCAACGAACAAGGAGCGTGGATGAAGGCCCCGGACCCCGGCAAACAGGATTATGATCCGCGTACGCGGGACTGGTATAAGGCGTCCATGCAAAATGCTGGTACAACTACAATCATTGATCCTTTTGTCTCGTTAACAACCGGCAACTATACGCTGTTCATCTCCCATTCGCTGAAGGATGGTAAAGGAGCAGTCACCACCAGCCTCAATCTCAAGGCAATGAGTGAAAGAATAAATACCACCCATCCAGGTGAGACCGGATACTTCTACATTGTGGACCGTAATCATAAATTCGTTTCTCATCCCAGCAAAGCAGCAGGTGAGGATGTAGCAGACTATGTAGTGAAGCTGCTCGGTAACGACAGCGGGGACCTGCACTATACCAATCCGGATACGGAGATGGACATGCAGGGTTATTATACAACCGATCCGAATACCGGGTTCAAAATTGTCGGCATCCTGCCTACCCAAGAATTCTCGGATGCCTCACAGCCCATTATCTATACAGGACTGATGGTTCTGGCCATTGCCCTGCTAGTCGCCCTGACCCTGATGTACCTGATTGTCCGCTCCATCACGAAGCCGATCCGCAGTCTGAACCGTTCTGCACAGCGGGTAAGCGAAGGCTATCTGAATGAGCAGATTGAGATAAGCCGGGTGGATGAGATCGGGCAGCTGGCACAGAATTACAACCTGATGGTTGGCTCTCTGCGCGGCATCGTCTCGGATATTTCGGATACCTCGGGACAACTGGCAGCCTCCAGCCAGCAATTGAATGCCACAACCGAAGAGAACTCCAGAGCCACCGCTTATGTGGCAGAACTGGTGCAGGACTCCTCTGAGAGTGCGCAGACACAGACCTCGGCCATGGCAGAAACCTCGCGCGCGATGGAGGAAATGTCCTCCGGGATTCAAAAGATTGCCGAAGCTGCCGCCTCCATCGTCGATTCTTCCGCGAACACTGAAGCAGATGTTCGCAGCGGCAGCCGGAAGATGGAACAGGTCAGCCAGCAAATGGATGCCATCCGGACCTCTACTCACCACTCTTCGCAGCTGATCGGGCAATTAAACGGCCTGAACGATGAAGTCTCCGCGATGAGCAGTGCAATTTCGGCCATTGCCGTACAGACAAATCTCCTGTCCCTGAACGCTGGTATTGAAGCGGCCCGGGCCGGAGAGCAGGGCCGGGGCTTCGCCGTCGTGGCGGCAGAGGTTCGGAAGCTGGCCGATCAATCGAAGAATACCGCCGGGGATATTCAAGATACCCTCCAGCAGATGACCTCGTTGATCGACCAGACCTATGAAGCGATCCGCCATACCGTTGCAGCCGATGTAGAGCTGGGTATTCAGGTTACCGCGGAAGCCAAGGAATCCTTCATCAGTATTGAACAGTCTACGGCCAAAATCAACAGCCAGCTGCATGACATCTCGGCTATTACCGAGCAGATGTCAGCGGGAGCGCAGGAGGTCGCCGCTTCCGTACACGAGATCTCCGGCATCTCCCGGTCTACCTCAGACACCTTCCAGAGTGTAACGGCAGCTACAGAAGAACAGCTCGCTTCCATGGAAGAAATCTCCGCCTCTTCTACGGAGTTGTCCAGGATGGCAGGCGATCTGCAGCTTAAGATTGAACGGTTCAAGCTGGAAGACTAGCCCCCGTGATCTTTTGAACATTGAAGGCCATTCATTTCCATTGCCGCATAATCCGATAGCGCACAAGTAGAAACGGCTTTGCCGTCCTTTTAAGGACGGTACCGTTTCAGCGAGAAATAGAAGGATAATGTATAGCGTGAAACATATAAATTCTTATATTTTAATAAAAAGCCGTCTCTCAGCAATGCTGGAGGACGGCTTTTTGGTGCATATAGGATTAAGCAAGTACAGTCGAACCCATCAGGTATTTATCCACTTCACGCGCTGCTTCGCGTCCCTCGTTGATGGCCCAGACGACCAGACTCTGTCCGCGGCGCATATCTCCGGCTGCGAATACTTTATCCACATTCGTATTGAATTTGCCATAACGGGCCTTGACATTGGTACGGCGGTCCGTATCCAGCTTAAGCTGCTCAATGATATCCTGCTCCGGTCCGTCAAAGCCAATGGCAATCAGCGCAAGCTGAGCCGGATAGACAGCCTCGGTTCCCGGAACCGGCTGGTAGATCTTCCGTCCCGTCTCGTCCACTGTCCGGCGGATCTGCACCGTGTGCAGCTCCTTGAGGTTGCCCTCTTCATCGCCGACGAATTTCGTCGTCATGATAGAGAATTCGCGCGGGTCTTCACCGAAGACCGCTTTGGCTTCCTGCTGGGCATAATCCAGGGTGTAGACATTCGGGAACTGCGGCCAAGGGTTAGCAATCGGATCACGCGTAAGCGGCGCTTTGTCATGGGTGCCGAACTGGGTGATGCTATTGCAGCCATGCCGCAGGGAAGTTGCTACACAGTCAGAGCCGGTGTCGCCCCCGCCCAGCACGATTACGTCCTTGCCTGCGGCGGATACATAATTGCCATCCTCCAGATTGGAATTCAGATAGCTCTTGATCGTGCCGTTCAGGTAATCCATGGCATACATAACCCCTTTGAGGTCATTGCCCTCCACGTTGAAGCGTCTTGCCTTGGTCGCACCGCCGCAGAGTACAACGGCATCATATTCATCCACCAGCTGCTGCGCCGGAATGTCTTTGCCAATCTCTGTGTTAACCACGAACTCGATACCTTCTGCAGCCAGCAGATCGACACGGCGCTGTACGACACGTTTGTCCAGCTTCATCGTCGGGATACCGTACATCAGAAGACCGCCGATCCGGTCACTTCGCTCAAAGACCGTTACCGTGTGACCCGCTTTGTTCAGCTGGGCTGCTGCGGCCAGTCCTGCCGGACCGGAGCCGACAATGGCAATCCGTTTGCCTGTACGCTTCTCCGGCGGACTCGGGACTACCCAGCCCTCTTCAAAGCCCTTGTCCACAATGGCCAGCTCGATCGTCTTAATCGTAACAGGCTGTCCAATCAGACCGACGGTACAGGAGCCCTCGCAGGGTGCAGGACAGATGCTGCCGGTGAATTCAGGGAAGTTATTCGTCTTGTGCAGGCGCTCCAGCGCTTCCTTCCACAAGCCGCGGTAGACCAGGTTATTCCACTCCGGGATCAGGTTATGCACGGGACAGCCTGAAGTACCGCCGCTCATATCCATGCCGGTGTGGCAATACGGTGTGCCGCAATCCATACAACGGGCACCCTGGGTCCGAAGCTCGTCCTCGGTCAGATGCTCGTGGAATTCTTCCCAATCCTTCACGCGCTGCTCGGGATCGCGGTCCCCTGGGAGCTGGCGCTTATACTCCATAAATCCAGTAGGTGTAGACATATATACGTTTCCCCCATCCGTTCTCTTCGTGTTGATGTATAGTACACCATTTCTAATTTTAATTATATTAGCATTCAATACTTTCGCACTGTAATGGACTAATCTGCTGATTATTTGTACTATTTCACATCTTGTGTCAGAGAAAACGCTTCATTGTCACTCCTTGCGGTCGTACACCATAAAACGATAATCATAGGGATTCTGCTCATTCTTGAGTCCCGGTGTATTGGAAACTTCCTTCCACTGGCTCCAGTCTACCTCAGGGAATCTCGTATCGCCTTCAATCTCCGCCTCTATCCGTGTAACACGCAGCTTGTCGGCATAAGGTAGCATCAGGCTATAGATCTCGGCTCCGCCGATCACCATCAGCTCATCCTCCTTGCGCCCCTCAGCCAGCGCCTCAGCCAGCGTATGGATGACCTCAGCCCCTTCGGGTGCGAAGCTCTTGTCGCGGGTCAGGATGAGGCTGGTACGGCCCTTCAGCGGCTTGCTGCCCAGCGACTCCCAGGTTTTGCGGCCCATCAGCATCCGCTTGCCGAGTGTCTCTGCTTTGAAATAAGCGAAATCCAGCGGCAAATGCCAGGGCATATCATTATTCTTTCCAACTACGCCATTCGAGGCCATCGCCCATATCATGGTAATGCTCATATAGCAACCGGTGCCTTGATTCCCGGGTGATAGACATAGTCAGTAAATTCAAAATCCTCAAAGGTATAATCAAAAATACTGTCCGGTACTCTACGGATGTTAAGCTTCGGCAGCGCATAAGGCTCCCGCGCAAGCTGTGTAGCCACTTGTTCCATATGATTTGTATATATATGCACATCTCCGCCGGACCAGATGAAATCTCCGACCTCTAGCCCCGTCTGCTGCGCCACCATATGCGTAAGCAGCGCGTAGCTGGCAATGTTAAACGGAAGTCCAAGGAACGTATCCACCGAACGCATCGTAAGCATGCAGGAGAGCTTGCCGCCCGCTACGTAGAACTGAAATACGAAATGGCAGGGCGGAAGCTTCATCTGCTCGATCTCGCCTACATTCCACGCACTAACAATATGACGCCGTGAATCGGGATTATGCTTGATCGACTCAATAACATTCGCAATCTGATCGATATGCTGCCCGTCCTTGCTCTCCCAGGCCCGCCACTGCGAACCGTACACCGGTCCCAGCTCCCCGTTCTCATCGGCCCATTCATCCCAGATCGAGACGCCGTTCTCCTTCAGATAAGTTGTATTGGTATCCCCTTTGAGGAACCATAGAAGCTCATGTACCACCGACTTCAGATGAATGCGCTTGGTGGTCATCAGCGGGAAGCCCTTCGCCAGATCGAAGCGGAGCTGACGCCCGAAGACGGACACAGTACCTGTACCTGTCCGGTCACTCTTAGCTGTACCGGTGTCCAGAATATCCTGTAATAAATCCAAGTAATTACGCAAGCCGTATCGCACCCCACTCTCTTTTCTCTTCTACCAGTTTACCATGAGCTGACGGTCGTTGTAACTTCCCTAATGATAAAAAAAAGCAAAAAAGCATACTTTTCTTTACCTGAATTGGGCTGACTTCCAGCTATTTCCGAACGTTCATGACAGTGACATTATTTAAAAGAGGATGCTCCCTGACCATCTGCATGGCTTCGGGAACATCCTCCTATGTTCTTACCGCATAAGCTTAAGCGGTTATTATTTCATTACGTGGATCGGGTGGCCTTCTACCAGCTCAGCCGCTTCCATGACGATCTCGCCAAGGGTTGGATGCGCATGGATGGTCAGTGCGATATCTTCAAGCGTTGCGCCCATTTCAATCGCCAGACCCAGCTCAGCGATCAGATTGGAAGCTTCGATACCGACGATTTGTGCGCCAAGCACCTGATTGTTGTCGCTCTTCGCTACAATCTTGATGAAGCCTTCAGGAGCATTCAGGGACACGGCACGGCCGTTGCCTGCGAACGGGAACTTGCCGGCTTTGACCGCATAGCCCTTATCCTTCGCTTCCTTCTCGGTCAGGCCTACGCTGGAGCATTCTGGATCTGTGAATACTACAGCCGGCATTACCTTGTAATCCACAACCGATTTGTGTCCGGAAATGGCTTCCGCAGCAATCTTACCTTCGTAAGAAGCTTTGTGCGCCAAGGCAAGACCTGGAACGATATCGCCGATTGCGAAAATGTTAGGAATGTTAGTCCGTCCCTGATGGTCTACCTTCACCAGACCGCGGTCATCCAGCTCAACGCCGATCAGATCCAGGCCCAGCTCGCCGTCAGTATTCGGACGGCGTCCTACGGTTACCAGCAGGTATTCAGCAGTCACTTCTTTGGATTCTCCGCCGACGGAGTACTTCACAGTAACTTCCTTGTCGTTCTGAACCGCAGATTCTGCTTTGGCGTTGGTTACAATTTCAATGCCAGTCTTAGCCATATTCTTGGCAACCAGACGGGTCATGTCTTTGTCGAAGCCAGGCAGAACGGTGTCCAGACCTTCAATGATGGTAACCTTGGTGCCGAATTTGGAGTACATCTGACCCAGCTCCGCACCAATGTAGCCGCCGCCGATAACGATCATGCTCTTAGGGATCTCAGGCAGATCCAGCGCTTCCGTGGAGGACAGGATGCGTCCGCCGAACGGAAATGGCTTCAGTTCAATCGGACGGGAGCCCGTTGCGATAATGCAGTTATTGAACTTGTAACGCGGGGATTCATGATCATTGAACAGACGGGCTTCGTTTGTGCTGATGAACATAGCTTCTCCGCTGAATACTTCGATCTTGTTGCCCTTCATCAGGCTGGTAACGCCGGAAGTCATTTTCTTGACTACGCCATTCTTGAAGGCCTGAGTCTTGGACCAGTCTACCTTCACGTTCTCGGCTGTAACACCGAATACTTCACCGTGCTGGGCAGCCTCGAATTGATGAGCGGCCGAGATCAGGGCCTTGGAAGGAATACAGCCGCGGTTCAAGCACACACCGCCGAGTTCCGATTTATCTACAATGATGACCTTTTGGCCGAGCTGGGCGGCACGAATTGCCGCCACATACCCGCCGGGACCTGCACCAATTACCAATGTGTCGATTTCGATTGAAGCGTCTCCGACTACCATTAATTACACCTCCATAACTAACATATCAGGATTTGCAAGCAGGGTCTTAATGTAATTCATGAAATTCTGTGCTGTTGCGCCGTCAATAATCCGGTGGTCAAAGCTCAGGGACAGAGCCATTACAGGTGCGGCAACGATTTCGCCGTTCTTCACGACAGGCTTCTCAGTGATACGTCCGGTTCCGAGAATAGCTACTTCAGGGAAGTTGATAATCGGAGTGAAGAACATACCGCCGGCAGAGCCGATATTGCTGATCGAGATCGTGCTGCCCTTCATTTCATTAGGAGCCAGCTTGCCGTCGCGTCCGCGTACTGCCAGATCTGTAATCGCGCTTGCGATCATCCAGATGCTCTTACGGTCAGCGTCCTTGATGACAGGAACGATCAGACCGTTGTCTGTATCCGTAGCGATACCGATGTTGTAGTACTTCTTGTAGACAATTTCGTTCGAAGCTTCGTCAATCATCGCGTTAAGCGCAGGGAACTGACGGGAAGCAGCAACGAGTGCCTTTACGATAAACGGAAGATAAGTAACCTTCACGCCCTTCTTCTCGGCTACCGGCTTCATGCGGGCACGGAAGGCAACAAGCTCCGTAACATCCACCTCGTCCATGATGGTAACATGCGGTGCAGTGTAAGCCGATTTAACCATAGCATTGGCAATCGCCTTACGGATACCCTTGAATGGTACGCGTTCTTCTTCCAGGTTTGCATTGCCGGAAGCTGCTGCCGGTGCTGCTTCTTTGGCTTTGGCTTGCGGTGCTGCCGCCGCTGGTGCAGAAGCTGCAGGAGCCGCTGCCGCAGGAGCTGTAGAGCCGCCTTTCAGGAAGGCTTCCACATCTTCAAGTGTGATCTTGCCGTTCTTGCCGGAGCCGTTCACCTTGGAGATATCTACGCTCTTGTCGCGGGCATACTTGCGTACGCTTGGTGTTGCCAGCACTTCACGGTCAGGAGCTGGAGCTGCTGCCGCTGCCGGAGCTGTACCTTGGGAAGGAGCTGCTGCCTGGGCACCGGATGCTTCAGCATGGCCGCCCTCCTCATGAGGAACATCACCTTCTGCAGCAATGATAGCCACAACTTCACCTACGCGGCAGACCTGGCCGTCTTTGGTGAACACTTCGACTACAGTACCGTTGACCGGAGAAGGAACTTCCACCACTGCTTTATCATTCTGAACTTCCATAATGATATCGTCGTCAGTGATTTTGTCTCCAACCTTGATGTGCATCTTGATGATTTCCCCTTCATGCAGGCCTTCGCCCAGTTCAGGGAACTTGTATTCGAAGTTCGTTGCTCCGCCGGTAGCCGGGCTGCTGGTTGCCGGAGAAGAAGTAGTATCCGCTCCGCCTTTGGCTGCATCAGCTTCCTGGGAAGCATGCTCTGCCGGATGGCCGCCCTCTTGCTCAGGGATGTCGCCTTCTGCATCAATAATTGCTACAACTTCGCCTACACGGCATACTTGGCCGTCCTTGGTGAAGACTTCAAGCACTGTGCCGTTGACCGGACAAGGAACCTCTACTACCGCCTTGTCATTCTGAACTTCCATTACGATATCGTCATCGGTTACTTTGTCGCCGGCTTTGATATGCATTTTGATAATTTCGCCTTCATGCAGACCTTCGCCCAGCTCAGGGAACCGGTACTCAAATTTTGCCACCTTGATAACCTCCTATAAATTATGTTGAGATACTCCAACAGCTCCGTCCAATAGATGACAGAAACGGGTGCCGCCCTTTTTACAAGGACGGCAAGGTCGTTACTTCTTAGAATTCCATGACTTTCTTAACTGCCGCAATGACGCGTGCAGGGGTAGGAATCCAGGTATCTTCGATTTGAGCGAACGGGAAAATCGTATCAGGACCTGCTACACGAAGCACAGGGGCTTCCAGGTGCAGCAGAGCTTTTTCGTTAATCTGGGCAATAACCTCAGCGGCTACGCCCGAGCTCTTCTGAGCTTCTTGTACAACAATCGCACGGTTAGTCTTCTTGATGGAAGCCACAATGGTGTCGATATCAATCGGGCTAACGGTACGCAGGTCGATAATTTCGACTTTGATGCCTTCTTTTTCGAGCTGGTCAGCCGCTTTGGTCGCTGTATGTACCATTAGACCGTAGGTAATGATAGATACATCCGTACCTTCGCGAACTACATTCGCTTTGCCAAGTTCAATGGTATATTCACCTTCAGGCACCTCTGCACGGAAAGCGTGGTACAGGTTCAAGTGCTCCATGAAGAATACAGGGTCGTTGTCGCGGATCGAAGCGATCAGCAGTCCCTTCGCATCATATGGGTTAGAAGGAATAACTACCTTGATACCAGGACTCTGGGCAATCAGACCTTCCAGGGAATCGGTATGCAGCTCGGCTGCCTTAACGCCGCCGCCGAATGGAGTGCGGAAGACTACAGGAGCATTGTATTTGCCCCCGGAACGCCAGCGCAGGCGTGCTGCCTGAATAACGATCTGATCAAGAGCTTCAAAGATGAAGCCTACGAACTGGATCTCAGCAATCGGGCGGAAGCCCTGTATGCCGAGACCGAAAGCCAAGCCGCCAATGGCGGACTCAGCCAGCGGTGTATCGAAAATGCGTTCCTCGCCAAATTCCTTCTGCAGCCCTTCCGTTACACGGAATACGCCGCCTACATTACCAACGTCTTCTCCGAAGATAAGAACATTAGGGTCACGAGTCAGTTCAACGCGCATTGCGTCACGAATTGCTTCTTTCATATTCATCTGTGCCATTGCCTGATATCCCCCTTATTCAAAATCGGCTTTTTGTTCTTCAAGATGTTTCGGAGTTACCTCGAACATGCTGTCGATCAAGCCGGGAATGGTCATTTTTTCGGTCTGTTCTGCTTTCTTAATCTGCTCGTTCACAGTTGCTTTCGCTTCTTCTCTTACGCGCAGAGTGTCCTCTTCAGTCCAGAGGCCTTTCTTCTCCAGGTACTTGGCAAGACGGGCAATCGGATCTTTCTCATTCCATTGACCTTCTTCTTCCTTCGTACGGTACTTACTGGCATCATCGGACAGGGAATGCGGACGGAAACGGTAGGTTACCGCTTCGATCAGTGTTGCGCCTTCGCCTTTGCGGGCACGTTCAGCAGCCTGCTGTACAGCAGAGATTACTGCAAATACGTCCATGCCGTCGATCTTGATTCCGGGAATCCCTGCGGCAACCGCCTTGTGGGCGATGGATTTCGCTGCCGTCTGCTTCGAGAACGGAGTGGTGATAGCATAGCCGTTGTTCTGAACGAAGAAGATCACTGGCAGCTTGAATACTCCTGCATAGTTAAGGCCTTCGTAGAAGTCGCCTTCAGACGAACCGCCGTCACCGGTATATGTGATTGCAACGTTCTGCTGTTTCTTCAATTTGAAGCCCATAGCAATACCGGTAGCATGAAGGATTTGTGCTCCGATAATGATCTGCGGCATAAGTACATTCACGCCATCAGGAATCTGTCCGCCATGCTGATGTCCGCGGGAATACAGGAATGCCTGATATAATGGAAGGCCATGCCATACGAGCTGTGGAATATCGCGGTAGCCAGGGCAGACGAAATCTTCCTTCTGCAAAGCGTACTCGCTGCCGATCATTGTAGCTTCCTGTCCGGATACCGGCGCATAGAAGCCGAGACGGCCTTGACGGCCCAGGTTGACAGCACGGTCATCCCAGGTACGGGTAAATACCATACGGTACATAATTTCTTTCAATTGATCATCGGTAAGGTCAGGCATCATTTCCTTATTGATAATTTCTCCATCCGGGGAAAGAACCGTAAGGGCTTCAACGTCCTCTGTATACACTTCATAAGGAACTCTAGTCATTATCTTCACCTCAATAAAAAAATTTGAATATCAGTGGTCTCTGTTATAGAATTATTATACACCTGTTGTATCTGTTTCGTCAAAGAAATACGCATAAAATTTATGTTTCCATAAATTTTGTATGTATAACAGGCGTTTGAATATCCTATAACAGATTAAAGGATATTTATCAAGTAAATGATATATCCCACATTCTCTGCTTGGGTAATTTTAACGTAACACTAAGTCTTAAGCAAAATTCGACATGAAAGGCGACGATTTGACAATGAGCGAACCTGTTTTTCTGAAACGTACAATTGTGAAACAAACACTGTGGAGCGAACACCTGCAGGAAGAGCGCAAGCTGCGTATCTATCTTCCCCCCGGATATAATGAAGTACTCAGCTATCCCGTCATCTACTGCCAGGACGGTGAAGAATTCTTCAACTTCGGCCGGATTGCTACCCTGGCCGGGCAGCTGATTCTGGAGCAGGATGTGGAACCCTTCATTATAGTGGGCGTCGAAGTCAACGTGGCAGTCCGCACCGCTGAATACGCTCCGTTCGGCAGCCGCTTCAAGCAGTACCTTGCATGCTTCGCCGAAGAGATTATTCCCTTCATTGAACATAATTATCCGGTCCGGCGCACACCGGAGGAGCGGATCGTAGCCGGTGATTCCCTGGGCGGCAGTGTCTCCCTCCACCTGGCGTTGGCGTATCCGGGATTATTCAGCCGTGTGCTCAGCCTCTCCGGTGCTTACTATCCAGAGACCCGTGAGCTGTTAGCACAAGAAGAGGATCTCTCCTGGCTTCAGATCAATATGGTTGTCGGGCTTCAAGAGAGAGACTACAAGACAGATACCGGAGTCTATGATTTCGTTGAAATGAACCGGGAGACCAGGGCTATGCTTGAATCCAAAGGAGCCACCGTATCCTACCGCGAGAAGGATGGCCAGCATCTTTGGGGTTTTTGGCAAAAAGAGCTCCCGGAATCATTACTCTATTTCTTCAGCTCCTGAAACAGCAAATAGAACCCCAAAAGTGAACATCTTACGAACTTATGTATGCAGCACGATTGACTACGCTTTCATGTTCAGGAGGATGTACGGTGCCGTTCCTTACATAATAAGGACGGCAACCGGTCCGGCTGTAACACTATGCCTGCTGTAGCTTCTCTTGAATGATCCGTTCCAGCAGCACATCACAACCGGCGTTGATTAAATCATAGACCTGCTCGAAATTACCGGTGAAATACGGGTCAGGCACTTCACGCAGCTCCTCATCCGGCAACAGATCCATGAAGAACAACAGCTTGGACTGCTCACCGCCGGGAATTTTCCGCACATTCTCCCCATTGGACTTGTCCATACAGATGAAATATTCGAATCTCCCGAAATCCTCACTGGCAACCAGTCTTGCTCTCATATTCTCATAGCTGATACCATGCAGATCAAGGATACGCCTTGTTCCTTCATGCGGCGCTTTCCCGATATGCCAGTCTCCCGTTCCTGCAGAATCCACTGTAATCTGATCCGCAAGCTGACGCTGTTCAATCTTGCTGCGCAGTACAGCCTCCGCCATCGGAGAACGGCAAATATTCCCCAGACATACAAACAACACGTTAACGATCCCTCTCACCTCCTGCGCTCAAGCATTCCTCATCATCCTCTATGGATAGGTGCGGCCAGCCGCACTAACCCTATTTTAGCGTCAGCGCGGCAATTGTACAACTTTTGAAACTGCTATATACTGTTCAGGATGATGAACTTAATTCAACTACAAGGAGGGGGAGCTATTGCCATCCGGGCGTATTGTAATTGTTGCAGGCGGTAAACTGACAGCGGAATGCCTGCACTTATTAGATGAAGAGGATTATATTATCGGCGCTGACCGGGGAGCGCTGTTCCTGATTGACCATGGCTTCACCCCCCAGCTTGCCGTCGGTGATTTCGACTCTGTCTCTCCTGAGGCATTGGAGCGGATTCAGGCGGGAAGCAAGGAGACGATCAGCTGCGATCCGGTCAACAAAGACCTTACCGACAGTGAAATGGCCCTGGATCTTGCCCTGAACCTCCAGCCGCAGTCTATTCTGATGATCGGGGTAACGGGAACACGCATGGACCATACGCTGGCCAGTATTCAGATGATGACAAGAGCGCTACAGCGGCAGGTAGCCTGCTCCATTATGGATGCGAACAACTACATTACGCTTACCGGCTCTCAGGCGGTTGTAGAGGAACAGGGATATACCTATGTCTCCTTGCTGCCTCTGACTCCTGAGGTAACAGGCATCACCCTTCAGGGCTTCCAATATCCTCTGGAGAACGCCACCCTCAAATTAGGCCAGTCCCTGGCCGTGAGCAATGTGCTGCAGGAGCACAAGGGAACCGTTCATATCGAGAGCGGACTGCTGCTGATTATTCAGAGCAAGGACTGAATACATAGATTTATTTGGAGACATAGCTGTAACCTTTGTTTCAAAATCATAAAGCCGAAAATCCCTTGACGTTCAAGGGATTTTCGGCTTTTTTCGTCGAGTAAAATATCTAAATATTAATATTTTGTAACTTTTAATGCGATTTTAATATAACGCTTCCATTGTATATCCCGCCTGCTTTTAGCCCATCTATTCCATAATTTAGGTCTGTCATAACCTGCTATACTACGAATCAGAGAACGAAACTACTAGAATAGATTACAAACTTGGAGGTATACAACATGAATAAGCAACAATGGTTTAAGCAAGCAATGACAATCGGTCTGTGCACAACAATCGGGTTCAGCGCCTTACTCGCAACCGGAGCAGGAACAGCCCCTGCCGCCGCTTCAGCTGTATCCGCTGATGCTGTAAGTGCCGATTCCGTATCCGCATCTTCCACCGGCTCCAAAGTGATCAGCTTCGGCAAAAAGTACCTGGGTACCCGTTACCAGTTCGGTGCCTCCACTTCAACTACACGTTATTTTGACTGCTCCTCCTTTACTCAATATATTTTCAAAAAATATGGTGTAGATCTGCCCCGAACGTCCGTAGCCCAATCTAAAGTGGGTAAATCGGTCAGCAAGGCCAATCTGCGCGTCGGCGATCTGGTGTTCTTCTCCAGCGGAAGCCGGGCCAACGGCAAGAACGTCACCCATGTCGCTGTATATGCCGGCAATGGCAAGATTCTTCACACTTACGGTTCACCCGGCGTAACCATATCAGATCTGAATTCAGGGAACTGGAAAAAAACCTACCTGAAGTCGCGCCGCGTACTGTAACAGCCAAAAGATCTATTATAGCTTGTACCAAGAGAGTACATGCCTATTAGCCGGAGAGCTGCTTGCATCGGCCGTCAGCTTGTGGCCCCGCTCTCCGGTGTCCGCAGTACATATCCGGTTCCACGCACCGTATGAATCAGTTTATTCCGGCGGCCTTTATCCACCTTCAGTCGCAGATGCCGGATGTACACATCCACCACATTGGTGTCCGCATGAAAATGATACCCCCACACCTGCTGCAATATCTCAGCCCGGGGACAGACTTCATTCAGATTCTCTGCCAGATAATATAGCAGGTCGAATTCCTTGGGGGTCATCTTCAGCTCGGCTCCATCCCGGCTGACCTGCCGGCGTCCGCGATCGAGAATCAATCCGTCCACCTTAAGCAGCGAGGCCGTATCTCTACGGCGGCCTGTCAGCTTAAGTATATTCAATATTCTGCGTTTGAACTCACCGGTATGTACAGGCTTCTCCATATATTCGTTGCCTCCGGCATCGAATACGGAGACAGCCGCTTTCCCTCTCTCTTCAGGTGTCCCCCCGGATAGGACCATTACCGGCAGAATCATCCCCTCCTTCCGCATCTCCGAGACGGCTTCCCAGCCCGCCCAGGCTCCGGGTTCATCCAGCTCTGCGAGCAGAAGCACAGGCTCACCGCCTGAGAGCAATAAGCGAAGACTATCCAGGTCTTCGCTTATTGCTGTTGTCATCCCAAGGCTATGGATGGCTTCCTCCAGCCTGGCATGACCGGCTGCCCTCTGCTCTCTGTCTGCATCAGATTCAAGGCTATCCGGGTGCGGCCCGGGTATGTACCATGCGATCTTTTCATTCACCGGGATCGTCCCCCTCCACCAGTCTTGCACCGGCTGTGCCGCCGCAGATGATGCTTAGAATTCCCGCAAAACAAAGAGACCATTCAGGGGAATGGTCTCTTTGCAGTACTAATTATAGCCTATAATTTCTTATATTTGAACGAAATCGATCTCCTGGAATGCAGCCACCTGGGTGTCCCAGCGCTCTGCGACAAAAGCCTGATGCGCCGGATGATTGTTGTAGGCATCATAAGCCGCCTGATCGGCGAACTCCATCGAGAAGCCGTACTGGTGCTCACATTTGACACTGACCTGTCGCAGCACCTCGAAATTCCCGACCATAGGAATAGCGCTAAGAATCTCAGCTCCATCCCGCAAGAAGGCTCTGGTCTCCTCCGAATCCGGGGCGGATTTCAGTGTAAATACAGCCATATGACGGATGGTTCCCTCGTTCATTGTGATCTCCTCCATTATCCGAAATAGCGGTGATAATAGCTGCGGGCGGCAGCGATATCACTGGTTCCATGTATTAAGGCTCTTCCGTCTGCGAACACAACCATCCGGTACGGCTCCTCTGTAAAAGAAACCAGATACGGATTGCTCTCCACCTTGCCGCTGTTCAGCCTGGACAAGCGGGCAGCCGTCTCCTCCAAATTAAGACTTCTGCGTTGTGCCGGACGGATCTGCACCGTATCCCTGCCGCACAGCACATCGCTGCGCTCTGTGTTAGAGGCCGACAGATACGGAAAGCTCCGTGATTCACCGCATGAGGGACAACCCTGCTTCTTCGCCGCCCTCACGCCAATCTCCTGCTGCTCATTACGCCAGATGTCGAAGGTCAGCAGCTTGCTGCGCAGCTTGTCCTTGAATCCGCCGAGCAGCTTCAGCGCCTCAGCAGTTCCATTCGCTGTAACCAGCTGTACCGCTTGCGGAAGAATCCCCGCCGTATCGCAGGTATCCCCACCCAGCGGAATCGTGCCCAACAGACAATTCAGACAAGGGGTTTCACCCGGCAGAATCGTATACGTAATGCCGTAACTTCCGACACAGGCTCCGTAGATCCAGGGGATGCCGTGCTTTTGCGCCAGGTCATTGATGATTAGCCGGGTGTCGAAGTTATCCGTTCCGTCCATAATCAGATCCACGCCGGGGAGCAAGCTCTCCAGCTCCTCTGCACGCACATCAAGCACATGGGCCTCGATCACAATCTCCGAATTGACCGCCATCAGCCGGGTACGGGCTGCAGCCGCCTTGGGCGTGCGCACACGGGCGTCTTCTTCCGTGTACAACTGCTGGCGCTGCAAATTGCTCCACTCCACATAGTCACGGTCCACCAGTATAAGCCGTCCTACCCCGCAGCGGGCTAAGGTCTCGGCAATGCCAGTCCCCAGCGCCCCCATGCCAACGACCAGCACACAGGAGCGTGCCAGCCCCTGCTGTCCAGCTGCGCCGAATGGTGTAAAGCGCACCTGTCTTGAATATCTGCCGTCCCTGCCGGCTGATGAAGCAGGAACCGGCGTTTTTTGATCAGGACCCATCTCTGAACAGCCCCCTATGTACGTAGGTTATTGGTAAAAAACCGGGAAAAGCGCGCAAGCCTCCACTTTTCCCGGAATCCATTGTTATACGGTCTGCGCAGACCACTGCTCTACATTCCAGACCTTCGTTACCCAATCCTCGTAAAATTCCGGTTCATGGGATACCAGCAGAATTGTGCCTTTGTATTCCTGCAGCGCCCGCTTAAGCTCAGCCTTGGCCACAATATCAAGGTGATTCGTAGGCTCATCGAAAAGAATCCAGTTGCTCTCACGCATCAGCAGCTTGCATAGACGTACCTTAGCCTGCTCGCCGCCGCTCAGCATGCTGAGCGGACGGGTAATATGTTCGTTTTTCAGTCCGCAGCGCGCCAGATGCCCACGCACTTCATTCTGGGTCAGACTCGAGAATTCATTCCACACATCTTCAATCGGCGTGATATTCTCCGCCTTCATTTCCTGCTGGAAATACGCTGAACTCAGGTAATCTCCCAGGTAGGTTTTTCCGCTATACGTAGGGATAACACCCAGGATGGTTTTGAGCAGCGTAGATTTACCGACCCCATTGTAGCCGACAATCGCAATCTTCTCTCCGCGTTCAATCATCATATTCAGCTTGCTTGGCAGCAGCGGGCGGTCATACCCGATCTCGAAATCAACGCCCTCGAACACGGTCTTTCCGCTGGCCCGGCTCTCCTTGAACTGGAACGTAGGCTTCATCGCCTCTTCCGGCTTGTCGATCCGCTCCATCTTGCCAAGCTGCTTCTCACGGCTCTTCGCCCGGCCAGAAGTGGAGGCACGCGCTTTGTTGCGCTGGATGAAATCCTCCTGCTTTTTGATGAAATCCTGCTGCTTCTCGTACGCATCAATATGCTGGGCCTTGTTCATCCCCGCCATCTCCAGGAATTTCTCGTAATTGGCCGTATAGCGGGTCAGCTTGGAGAACTCCAGATGATAAATCACATCAACCACTTTATTCATGAATTCCGTATCATGGGAGATCAGCATGAAGGCATACGGATATTGCTTAAGATAATTCGACAGCCAGTCAATATGCTCCACATCGAGATAGTTGGTAGGCTCATCGAGCAGCAGTACATTCGGTTTCTCCAGCAGCAGCTTCGCCAGCAGTACCTTGGTCCGCTGTCCCCCGCTGAGGGAAGTGACATCCCGGTCCAGACCGATCGCTGTCAACCCCAGCCCATTGGCCATTTCTTCAACCTTCACATCTATGAGGTAAAAGTCACCAATATCAAGCTGCTCTTGAATGTCGCCCATCTGCATAAGCAGCAGGTCCAGCTCCTCGGGAGTCGCCTCCCCCATTTTATCGGTAATCGCCAGCATCTCATGCTCCAGCTCCAGCAGCGGCAGGAAAGCATCTTTAAGCACATCGCGCACGGTTTTGCCTGCTGTAAGCAGGGTATGCTGATCCAGATATCCGTAACGGACCCGCGGCGTCCATTCCACCTTGCCGTTGTCCTTCAATAATTTGCCGGTCAAAATATTCATCAGCGTCGATTTGCCTACGCCGTTCGCGCCTACAATACCTACATGCTCTCCATCCAGCAGACGGAAAGACACATCCTTGAACAACACCCGGTCCCCAAAATTATGGGAAACGTCTTCTACACTAAGTAAACTCATAATTTCTCCGCAAGCTCCTGTCTATATTGTAAATACTAATAGGTCCATAACTTATAGATATCACTACATTTTAGCACACCTGCACCCTGCTTCGAAATAGAAATTAAGCCTAATTTCTGAAAAACAGCCAAAAGAACCTGAGAGTTTAACCTTTTTTCTGAAATATTCCAATATATTTTGCAGGAAAACGACCACCTTTCATCGGTCCAAGCATTGCCCTGATGGCCTGAACCAGCTTGCCTTTGCTCTGAAAAGGGTCCTGCTGAAGCGGCAGGCTGCATACGCTGGCAGGTTCAAGCAGAGAAGCCAGCAGCGCCACAGTATGCTCCCCGGCCAGCGGCAGGCCGATCCGCCATTCGGGCCGGGGAGTCAGACCTCTGCGGCGCAGCCAGTACAGGGTATCCTCCAGCCGCCAGTCTGCACCGGAGGCAATCAATAATGGAAACCCGCTGCCGGTGAACGCTTCCAGCGCCCCCTCACTGCCGCCGGTTCCAAGATCCAGGACGATGTAAGCATAGGCCTGATCCGGCACCTGCGGGAGTCCCTCCGATGGGAGCAACCTCCAGTAGTCTACACCCATCCAGGTGAACGGTTGCTCCTGTGTCCCCTGAACACCGCTTATTTCAGGCCTCCCCGCCATTTCCTTCATGCGATTAAATACCTGCGAACCGGGATTACAATCTACCCATGCCGTCCGTCCTGCAGGCGACAGGCAGCGGCTGACAGCAAGCGAGGTATGCGTGGTCCCAATCCCTGGTGACACCCCTAATACTGCCACCACCACAACAGAGGACTGCCACTCCTTGTCATCCGCAACCTTGCGCATGTTCGTCCGCCCATGTCCAGCTTCCCCCGCTCCGCCAACCTCCAGCTGCAAGAGGGCTGCTCTTACCTCTTCAGCACTTCCATACCGTTCCTCAGGGTGATGCCGCAGCAGCCGTCTGATGACCGGAATCATCCGGCCCGGGAGACGCCCCTGCAGCTTCCGCTCCATCCCTGGCTGCCAGGCGCTGAACTCACCGCCAGAGGCCATATACAGCAGCAGCGCGCCAAGCCCGTACAGGTCCGACACCTGGCTGCTGCGCCCGTCGCCGTACTGCTCCGGGGCTGCGAATCCGGCTGTTCCTAGCTTCTCTGTGTCCTCACCGGAGCCGCTCCTCAGCCTGCGCGCAATCCCGAAGTCAATGACCTTCAGCTCATGCTCTCCAGTCAGCATGATATTCGATGGCTTGAGATCCCGGTATATGATTGGCGGCTGATGGCTGTGCAAATAATGCAGCACCTCCAGCAGCTGACGCGCATAGCTTAGAATTCGCTCCCCCGTCATTGCAGCAGGCTGCTCTGCCATATACTGATGCAGGGTGATGCCCTCAATATAATCCATCACCAGGTAGGTGTAGCCATCAGAATCCGGCGGGAAGAAATCCGCAATCTGCGGCAGCAGAGGATGACGGAGCGAGATTAATAGCTCCGCTTCCGCCTGAATGGCGCCTGCACCATAATTCCCCTCCCGGATTACGCTCTCTTTAATGGCCCGCAGCATGCCCGGCAGCCGTTCATCCTCCGCCAGATATACCCGGCTCATTCCGCCTGTTCCTATCAGACCGGTCACATAATATCGCCCTCCCAGGATCTGTCCGGGATGTAGCTTTCCATTGAATTCCATCTCTTCCCCGCCTGTTCTTATAGAATAATGAATCACGCAAAAAAAGCCCCCACTGCCCGCACCGGAACCGGCACGAAGCCGGAGGTGCAGACTGCGGGATGCTTTCCCTTAATCCTGAAACTATGAATTAATACTTAATCATATAAAGTGTAATCTCGTCACGGTTGTGGAACAGCTGCTTCGCGCGCTGAATCTGCATCCGCTGGCCTTCAAACAGTGTGATAATCTCATTGATCATCGCCATTGGCTTCTTGTGCATCAGCTTCACCGTAACAATTGCGCTGCCGCCTGGTGTCAGGCTGTGCAGCAGCTCTGTGACCAGCTTGGCCATCAGCTTGGGACTCCAGCTCATATCGCAGACCAGCAGATCAAATTCGTTATCACGGAATTTAACCTCTCCGGCATTTTTGCGCAGAATCTTGAGTGCCGGATGCTTACGTAAGGATTCGTGCATCAGCGCCGGATCAACAGCGGTAACCTTGAGGCCGCGCTCCAGCAGGAACGAGGTCCAGCCGCCCGGAGAAGCGCCGATATCGACCGCATTCTTGAAGCTGTAGAACGGAATGGCGAATTCCTTCTCCGCCTCCATCAGCTTGAATTTGGCCCGCGAGATCTGCCCGTCCTCCTTGCGGAAGCGGATCATGCCGCCATTCCAGCTGGACAGGTTCGCCTCCGGCCGGGATACACCGGCATACAGCGCGTCACCGTCCGCATAGACGGAGATCACCCAAGCAGGCTCCTGTACGGTGAACTCGGCGTCCAGGCTGTCAAGCCTGCTCTGAAGCCACTCGCGCAGCTCGCCAGGACTCTGCTCCCAGAAGGAGGACGAGCCTTTGCGGACATGCAGCGATACCTTCTCGCCTTGCAGCTCCGAACGCCGGCCTAAGTATACGGCCAGCCGTTCCAGAGCCGGCAGATCGCCGGTGTCCTGGAAATCAACAGGCTGGATGTGGCGCAGGAAGATCGGCAGGTTCTGTGCCAGCCGCTGCGATACCTCCTCCGGCTCCGCCTCAAGCGTAGCCAGGAAGATTTCCCCCGGCAGCAGCAAGGTGCTTTTCACCGCTCCGAACAGTCGTCTAAGCTCCTCCTGTGCATAGGGGGCAAAGCCATGGTTCGCCGTGCAGATATATTTTGAAATAATCTTGTCTTGGGGAGCAGTATCCTGCTCCGGCATGTCTTCTGTGAAATCGTTCAAATCGATGTGCCTCCAGAACTTATTTTAATCCAGGGACGTCCATTATCCCATTCAACCGTCACCGGAATGTCAAAGGTAGCCATCAGCATCTCCTGAGACAGCACCTCTTCCTTGGGACCGGCTCCTGCCAGCTTCCCGTCACGGATCAGCGCCACATGAGTGAAGAGCGGAACAATCTCCTCCACATGATGGGTGACATACACCACTCCAACATTATGCTGCCGCAGCTTGTCGATCTCGGCGAGCATTTTCTCCCGTTCATATAAATCAAGACCGGCGCAAGGCTCGTCCATAATAAGCAGCTTAGGCTCTGCGATCAGGCAGCGGGCCAGCATAGCCTTCTTGCGCTCCCCCTGGGATAACAAGCCGAACGGATGATAAGCCAGTTCGCCGAGGTTCATCTCCTCCAGCAGCTTAAGCGACCGGTCCTTCACACTTTGCGGAATCTCCTGGTAGAAGCGCAAATACGCATAGGCGCCCGTAGCGACAACCTCCCAGACAGGGTCAGTAAGCGAGAGCTTTTCCATCAGGGACGGGCCGATATAACCAATCTCCTTACGTACCTCGCGCAGATCACATTGACCATATTTGTATCCCAGCACTTCAACTGAGCCTTTGCTGGGGAACAGGTAACCGGTCATCATTTCCAGCAGGGTGGTTTTGCCGGAGCCGTTACGACCGAGAACGACCCAGTTCTCTCCCTGCTTCATGGTAAGCGATACATCGTCAAGAATCAGGCTCTCCTCCCTGCGCAGGGACAGATGTTGTAATGATATCATTATAATGTCACTCTCCTTATGTATGCCAGCACCCGTTCAACCGAGTGTATGGAATAGATGATGTCCGGTTCAGCGCTGCGGTCAGCAGATACGGCCAGCAGAGCGGGCACACTTGAGATTTGATAGGTATTCACCAGCTCAGGGAGCATATTAATATTCCCCTCCGCAATCAAAAGACCAGGCGGAAGCAAATGCTCCGCCACCTCAATCATCCGCCGGGCTGCCTTGCAGGTTCCGCACAGCGGGGTATGCAGAAACAGAACAAGCGGCTCGCCCTGCGTGGCCAGCAGCTCCAGCAGCTCCGGCTGATTCATTTCCTTCATCCTCCACCATCCCCCGCCTCAAACCAGGACCTCACAGCAGCAATTTCCGCTCTGTGCGTGCCATCCGGTCCCTTTTCTGTTTCCATAACGACCACTTTATCAGCCAGGCCCTCCATCTTCAAAAGCCGGCTAAGCGCCGCTCCCCCGATATATCCGCTGCCGATTCCGGCATGTCTGTCCCGCCGGGAGCCGAAGGGGAACCGTGAGTCATTCAAATGCACAGCCGCCAGATCCGCCCAGTACCCCAGCCGCTCACCGCGTGCGATAAGCTCCTCCGTCTGCACCGGATTCCAGATCCCCGCAGCGAAAGCATGACAGGTATCAAAGCAAAAGCCGATCTTCTCCGGGTAGCGGCACAGTTCACGGACCTTGACCAGCTCTTCGGGCGTCATACCCTCATGACCATGATTCCCTGCCATATTCTCAAGCAGCAGCTTGGTATGTCCCGTCCAGTCTGCCAGCACCTCATTCATACATTGTATTATATTTTGATAACCCTGCAATGGCTCCATCCCGGCAAAGTGTCCGAAATGCACCACAATGCCCACCGATCCGCACGCCTCGGCAATCTCCAGATCGTTGCGCAGGGAGGCAATCATCACCCCTCTGCCGCCCGGACCAGCGGCCAGATTCGTCGGATACGGGGTATGGGCAATGGAAGCCATCCCCTGCTCCCGGCAGTATGCTGCGCAGCTTCTTGCATCGCGGTAGTCTACCGGCTTCGGCTTCAGACTGCGCGGATTCTTCGGAAAATACTGAAAACATGTAGCACCGCTCTCCCTAGCGGACCGGGCAGCCTGCCCGTACCCGCCGCGTATGCTGACATGCGCCCCTATGAAGGGTCTATGCGTCATGCTGGCAATCCGGGCAATAGAATACCTTGCGTCCGGACAGCTCTATCTTCACTATGGTTCCCCCGCCGCGCAGGCAAGGCTCGCCTTCACGGTCATACACTTTACAGGCATCATTATAAGAACCGGTCACGGTGTCGCCGGTCATGAACGGCATTTCCATATACCCGCCGATTTCAGTGGCTTCGGTTAATACCTTACGCACGCTGTCGTACAGCCGGGTCACCGCTTCCGGTGACAGATTCTGAACAAGCGTAGACGGAAGCAGACGGGCTTCATAAGCAATCTCGTCGGCATAGCAGTTGCCAATTCCAGCCATTACATGCTGGTTAACCAGCAGACTCTTCAGCGCGCCGCGCCGTCCCTTGAGCAGTCCGGCGAAACGATCGGCCGTCATCCGGCGGTCCAGCAGCTCGGGTCCAAGCTTCCCCATTGCCGCTTCGCCTTCCTTGACAGACAACAGATGGAGATACCCCAGCCGCAGACCCATGAAGTAGAGGATATGATCACCGAACGCAAGCTCAACCTGTGTAGTACGGTCAGGACGTTCTTCTTCTGTACCATAGAACAGTAGCCCGCCCAGCATCAGATGCAGCAGCAGTCTGCGTCCGTCATGCAGGTGGAAAAGAATATGCTTGGCGCGGCGTTCGACGAATACAATTCGAGCCCCGACCAAACCTTTCACGAATTCTTCAGTCTCCATATTAATGGTTTTTTCTCTATTTACGGTTACCCCTGTAATGGGTACGTTTATTAGATGTTGGCTAAGCAGCTTTCTGTAATTCTCCATTTCCGGCAATTCCGGCATATTGTCATCTTCCCTTCTTGGATGGTCAAAAGGTCACCTTTGTCATTATACACCGAGCAGTACCATAAGTTCAGCTAAATCAGCACAAATTTCATCAGGCTTAACTCCGGTTAGCTGCTGGTAATGCTCCAGATTATCCCGGGTTGTAAGTCCCGTAAGCACCAGCACAGTCCGGCAGCCCGCATTAGCACCAGCCAAGATATCCGTTCTCATATTATCGCCCACCATCACCGCATCCTCCGGCTTGATGCCGAGCAGAGATGTCGCATACGTTACCAGATGCGGCTCGGGCTTGCCGATGACCACGGGCGCCACACCGCTGGCTGCTTCAATAGCTGCACCTATCGTACCGGCACCAGGCATCACTCCGTCATCAGAGGGAAGCATCAGGTCGGGGTTGGTCAGGACGAATCTCGCCCCTTCCCGAATCCAGCGCGAGGCGCGGGCCAGTGCTTCATATGTAAAAGAACGGTCGATCCCCTGCACGACAACCTGGGGATGCTCGGTGACCAGGGTTAACCCTGCCTCTGTGCAGGCTTCCACCAGCCCCTCTTCTCCAAGTATCGCCACGGAAGCCCCCGGAGATTCTCCGGCAATGTAACGGGCGGCAGCCAGCGATGATGTGCAGACCTCCTCAGGCCTTGCTTCAATGCCCATTCCGCGTAAATGTGCAGCTACACTGGCAGGTGTTCTTGAAGAGTTGTTCGTCACATACAGGAACGGAATCTCCGCCGCACGAAGTGCCGCGATCAGCCGCTGGGCCCCGGGGATCATTCTGCCGCCATGATACAAGGTGCCATCCAGATCAATTAACAAGCCTCCGATATTGTTCATAACTCCTCCTGTAGACTCGAACTAAGTGATTCATCCTATTTATTATTAATCCTATGAATTATATTTCAGAGCAGCAGCGGCTTCTGCGGGAAGCGTGCTGCAAGTGGATTTATTACCCGCCTGTAGCGATTTTTAGCCGCTTTGTTTCGGCATTTTCTCTACTGCTTCGTACGCTTAATCCTCAGCTTTTACTTTAAATTTAACGTTCTTCGTCGAACGCTAGCGAACTCCTGCAGCCCCCCGCTATTTTTGGCACAGGCCTGTCATTTCCTGCGCTTTCCCGGAAAATAATTCAGTCAATAGCGTCATTTCCCGGGGTTCTCCGATAGACCGGAAAGGTGCAGAATTCCTCTGCCAGCAGTGTATTCGGGAAGATCTCCTGCGCTTCCTTCAGCAGTGGAGCGAGCTCCTCCTGCGAAGTGTAACGCGAGCTGAAGTGAGTCAGCAGCAGCTCAGCCCCGCCTGCATCCCTTGCCAGTTCCGCAGCCTGCTGTGCCGTGCTGTGATGATATTGATGAGCCATTTCCGCTAGGGTCTGGGCAAAGGTAGCCTCATGGATAATCAGATCGGCATCCTGCGCCAGCGGCAGTGAACCCGGGCAAGGCCGGGTATCTCCCAGAATCACTACGATCCGTCCGCGCTTGGGCGCATGAATCACCTCGGCCGCCCGGATCAGCACGCCATCATCGGTAGTGATATCCTCGCCTTTTTTTAACCGGCCATACAGCGGTCCCGGCTTCAGTCCATAGCTCTTGAGAAGTTCTGTATTCAGGTTACCCGGACTGTCCTTCTCCGTGACCCGGTAACCATAGCTGTCAATCCGGTGCTCCAGCAGTCCCGCTTCTACCTTGAAGGTCTCATCCTCAAAAATCAGCCCGCCGCTGTGCTCCACAATCTCCAGCTTATAAGGAATGCGGGACTGGCTGACAGACAGCGATATGTCCAGATATGCCTTGAGCCCGGGAGGTCCGTACACCGTAAGCGGTGAAGTCCCGCCCTGGTAGCCCCTGCTGGAGATAAGTCCGGGCAGGCCAAACAGATGATCACCGTGCAGGTGGGTGATAAACAGCTTCTCCAGCTTACCCAGCCGTAGCGGCGAGCGCAGAACCTGATGCTGTGTCCCTTCCCCGCAGTCGAACATCCAGAAGGTACGCCGTTCTTCAAGCAGCCGGAGCGCAACCGAGGTCACATTGCGCTGCAGCGTCGGCACACCGGCATTCGTTCCCAAAAAATAGATTTCCATCATGCCCCTCCTCTCTCGCTTCTAAGGTCTTGATTACTTTTTGTGATCTTGCCCGTTCTTATGACAAGAATTCTACTCTGTTTTGGCTGCAAAAGCATCTTTTACAGCACCTCGAAGGTAATTCTTATACTCCAACAAAAAACCTCCCGGTAACGGGAGGTTCCGAAAAGTCAGGGCATGGCCCCTTCTGGCCGGTGAGCATGCGGAAGGCTTAGAGCTTCTCCACATTGAAGTATTGCGCTTCCGGATGGGCAAAGACCATCGCCGAGACCGAAGCCTCCGGCTCCATCATGAAGCCCTCGGTAAGCTGCACGCCGATATCCTCGGGCTTCAGGAGCTTGAATAACGGCCCCTGATCCTCCAGATCCGGGCAGGCCGGGTAGCCGAAGGATACCCGGATACCCTGGTAACGTGCGCCGTGTCTTTGCTTCATGGTCATATCTGCCGGGTCCGGGAACCCCCAGGTGTCGCGCATCATATGGTGGACACGTTCAGCCAGACCTTCTGCGACCTCAAGGGCGACAGCCTGCAGAGCATGGGAACGGAGATAATCTCCCTTATCTTTAAGTACAGTCGATAATTCACGGACGCCATGGCCCGCAGTAACCACCAGGAAGCCTACATAGTCCATGACTCCGCTCTCCACTGGCTTCAGGAAGTCAGCAAGACAGAGATACGGCTCCACATTCTGGCGCGGGAAGGTGAAGGTATGCAGCACTTTAGCCTGATCCTGCGGATCATAGATCAGAATGTCATTGCCGCGTGACTGGGCCGGGAAGAACTGGTACATCGCATGCGGCACGATCGTGCCTTCGATCATCGCTTGATGCAGAATATCGTCCACGGTCTCTTTCAATTCTACGGTACGCGGATCTCGCGCTGCCAGTTGCGCCTCTACAGAACCGCGCAGACCGAGATGATGGCCGAGCAGCATCTGCATATTCACATAAGGAATCACATGTCCCAGCGGATAATTACGCAGGACATGACGCTCCATATCCGGCGGGATGAACACTGGGGCATCACCCGAAATTTTGGAGCGGACTGCGCGCGTAAGCTCGGGAAGGGGCGCTTGCGGAGCGACAGCTACAGCAGCCTCAGCCTCCTGGCGGACCTCCTCCTCAATCTTCACCCGCTCCAGCGGGTTCATCAGCCGGTTGGCGATATCCAGACCGTCCATGGCATCCTTGGCATATAAGACGAGTCCGTCATACTCCGGACGGATTCGGGTCTTGGTGAATTTGCGGGTCAGTGCTGCACCGCCCACCATAATCGGCACATCAATCCCGGCGGACCGCAGATCCTGCGCAGTCAGCACCATCTGCTGCGCCGACTTCACCAGCAGTCCCGACAAGCCGATGGCGTCGGCCTTTTCCTTGCGGAAGGCCTCAATAATATTCTCTGGCGGAACCTTGATCCCCAGATTGACGATCTCATAACCGTTGTTGGAGAGAATAATCTCGACCAGGTTTTTGCCGATATCATGCACATCACCCTTGACGGTCGCAAGCATGATTCTCCCCTTAACCGAGGTCTCATCCTTCTGCATGAACTGCTCCAGATGGTTCACTGAGGCCTTCATAACCTCCGCACTCTGCAGCACCTCGGCCACGATTAATTCATTGTTATTGAACAGCCGTCCGACCTCAGACATCCCTGCCATCAGCGGTCCATTAATGATCTCCAGCGGAGCGGAGGTCTTCAGCGCTTCATCCAGATCCGGGATCAGCCCCTCCTTGGTGCCTTCTACCACATAGGAAGCTAGGCGCTCCTCCAGGGAGAGATTGGAGATCTTCTCCTTCTTCTCCACCTTTTTGCCGCGAAAAGCTGCTACGAACGCAGACAAGGTGTCATCATTCGTATTATAGATCAGCTCTTCAGCGAGCTTGCGCTCCTCTTCAGGGATCGATGCGTACCGCTCCACCTTCTCGGTGTTCACAATGGCATAATCCAGACCGGCCTTGGTGCACTCGTACAGGAATACCGAGTTCAACACCTCACGGCCGGATTCAGGCAGACCGAAGGAGACATTGCTGATGCCAAGAATTGTATGAACAGCAGGCATAGCCTCCTTGATCAGACGGATGCCGTCAATCGTCTCCTTCGCGGAGCCGATATACTGCTCATCCCCGGTACCTACAGGGAACACCAGGGTATCGAAGATCAGATCCTCGGGAGCCAGACCGTATTTGTTGACCAGCAGATCATAGGAACGTCTGGCAACCTCGAGCTTGTCCTTTGCCAGGATAGCCTGACCAGTCTCGTCGATAGTTCCTACAACAATCGCTGCTCCGTATTTATGAATAAGAGGTGTGACATGCTCGAACTTCTCTTCACCATCTTCAAGGTTAATGGAGTTAATGATCGCTTTGCCCTGACAATACTGCAAGGCCAGATCAATGACCTTCGGGTCCGTCGTATCGATCATTAACGGCACCTTGACCTTCTTCACCACCAGCTCCAGGAACCGCATGATGTCTTCCGTCTCATCCCGGTCCGGGTCCTGGACACAGACATCAATGACCTGTGCACCGCTCTTTACCTGGGCCCGGGCAATCTCCGAAGCTTCCTCGTATTTCCCCTCGACGATTAGACGCTTGAACTTCCGGGAACCGAGGACATTGGTCCGTTCACCGACCATATACGGACGGTTCTCACTCTCCACATACACAGG
This sequence comes from Paenibacillus sp. FSL H7-0350, assembly GCF_038593195.1. Taxonomy (NCBI): domain Bacteria; kingdom Bacillati; phylum Bacillota; class Bacilli; order Caryophanales; family Paenibacillaceae; genus Paenibacillus; species Paenibacillus sp. FSL H7-0350. The sequence goes on from NZ_CP151972.1 coordinate 1,192,321, forward strand.
CTCAATCCCCGACAAGGCCGGAGGATGCTGGCCGTCAAGCTTACGCGGCGGGTAAGCCGCCATGACTTCAGCCATCGCACGGATATGATCCGGAGTGGTTCCGCAGCAGCCACCGGCAATGTTCAGCCAGCCCTTCTCCGCGAAGCCGCCCAGCTTACGGGCCAGGGAATCCGGGGATTCATGATAATTCCCGTTCTCATCCGGCAGACCCGCATTCGGGTAACAGCTGACAGCTGCTGAAGAGATCGCTGACAGCGAACGGATATGATCCCGCATGAATTCCGGTCCGGTAGCACAGTTCAGTCCGATGGACACCGGCTTCAGATGCTCCAGTGAAATATAGAAGGCTTCGATATTCTGTCCGGCCAGCGTAGTTCCCATAGGTTCAATGGTTCCCGAGATCATCACCGGCAGCGTAATTCCGCTCTTCTCGAAGGCGTTACGGATACCAATGCTTCCAGCCTTCACGTTCAGGGTGTCCTGGGATGTCTCCAGGAGCAGTGCATCCACCTTACCGTCGATCAGTGCAACCGCCTGTTCTTCATAGCTGTCTACAAGCTCCTTGAACGTGACTCCCCCGGTGACAGAGAGCGTTTTCGTGGTTGGTCCCATAGCTCCTACAACATAACGCGGGCGCTGCGGTGTATCATATTTATCTGCGGCATTACGTGCAAGTCTGGCGGCCGCAAGGTTAATCTCCCGGGCACGGTCCTGAATATCATATTCAGCAAGCACCACTGAGGTGGCACCGAAGGTATTTGTCTCGATCAGATCCGCACCGGCCTCCAGGTATTTCTCATGAATGTCCTGAATAACCTCCGGACGGGTCAGCACCAGCATTTCATTACAGCCATCCAGGTCATCCCCGCCGAAATCCTCGCCGGTGAGCGGCACCTGTTGAATCATGGTACCCATAGCTCCATCCAGTATCAATATGCGCTGCTGCAAGCTCTCAGCAAGTGTGTATTTGGCCACTTTCCATCCCCCCAGTGAAACATTAGAGTAATTTTAGCAGAATAAAGGGATTTCGGAAAGCCTTCCTTTCCACCCTGCATTATTTGTATTTCCATTAATTTCATTTCTATTTCGGCGCTACCATAAGTTTCTTGCTTGGCATGGAATGCTGCGTCCGGGCAGTCACATGTGAAGTGACACTGAATTCGCCCGCCTCTTCAAAAGTATGTTCCCCGAGATAAGCCCCTTCTCCGGCACTTTCACCCTTGATTTCAACCTTCTTGGTCTTATCCGCGGCCTCATTGACCTCAAACATAACTTCTCTAGCATCATCTACCGGTTCACCGTCCTGTGTCACGACAGCCTTGAAGCTAACTGCCGTACCTGCGGTTACTTCCTCCGGGTTCCAGCTCAGCTCCACCTTAATCGGTGACATGGAGGAGTTGGCCGCAGCATGCATCTGCATCTGCATCTCGTCTTCCTTATTCCCCGAGCATCCTGCTAGCGTCATCCCCATCACAATGCACATCAGTCCCCTGCGTATCCTTGGCTTCATCATCTGAAGTCCTCCCGGTTCATAGGTAGATTCTTCTTCATCCATGAAACATATCATTTTTATATTACAATGAAAGTCAGATCGCTACTCTCCTTATTATACACATTTTATTCAATTTGCCTTAAAGAAGCTGCATGATTCACTCGTGAATATGAGAATAGTCATATCTTTGATTCAAGTGTTTGTATTGGGATTGCCGTGACTCCAAAGAATGTTTGGCCCTCCGGCCGCTGTTGTTCCCAGATTTCTTGAATTAAACCGCTGCTAGCAGTTGAAATCGGGTAACAGCTGATGCTTACGACGCGAGCTTTCCTTCGGAAAGCTTTCAGGCGGACGCTAACGCTCCTTCAGTTCCAAATTTCTCCTCCGCCACTTTTCCCTATACAGTATTATTTCAAGTTCAAACAATATAGCAGATAGAAAAAAGCCAATATCCACATAAATAAGATACTGGCTTCATGGAATTCAATTTACAGGGAGTCTACCAGCGGCAGAAGCTCTGAGAGATGGCTGATCTGATAATCCGGCGTAATCTCCGGGTCCGAAGCTTTCCTATTCCGGTTGATCCAGACTGTGGTCAGTCCGGCGGATAAGCCGCCTAGAATATCTGTCGTAAGCTTATCACCCACCATTATACCTTGCTCTGGAGCAATATCCAGCAGTCCGAGCGCATGCTCGAAGATTCCCTTGTCCGGCTTGCCTTTGCCGAAGCTTCCCGAAATCACAATATGGTCAAAATACGGGGTAAGCTCCGGTACACCATCCAGCTTCTCCTGCTGAAGTGCCGGGCAGCCGTTCGTCAGCAGCAGCAGCTTCACCTTGCCGTGCAGCTCGTCCAGCACCTGAAGCGTCTCTTCATAGATATAGGGACGGCTGCGGCGCTCAGCGGCGAACTTATCGGCCAGTTGTGCAGCCAGCGCTTCATCCTCTACTCCGAGTGAGGCGAGGCCGCGGCGCCAGGATTCCTTACGGTAGACGGGGGCAAGCTGCTCCAGTTGACGGAACTCCGGCTGTTCACCGGCAGTGAAGTTCGCCCATAGCGCTTCAAACGGGTTAATACCGATCAGCTTGGTGAACGGATATGTCTCATAGGATTCATAGAGGGCACGGGCTTCTCTGCGTACAGCAGCTTCCAGCTCCTGTGGATCAACGGAATCTCCAGCAGCCTCACAAGCATAGCGGAAGGCTTCTTCCACGCTGCGGTCATCCCACAGCAGGGTATCGTCAAGGTCAAATAGTACGGCGGTAATCGGCATTTCTTCTCCCACTCCCTATATGCTGGTCTGTCTTCCTATTCGTGCACTAGTTCAATATTGTTGTTCTTCGCGAACTGTTCCAGACGTTCCCCCATCGCAGCGGTGTCATAACGGTTAATCAGCTTGGAGAAAATCCACTGCTTGCGCTTACCCTTATACTTAATGGTTACTACACTGCGTGATAAAGTGATCTTCTCAATATCCGCCGCAGCGAGGAAGCGTTCGCGGTTGTATTTAATAGTAGAGATACGCGCACGCTCAACCTTAAGGAACGGACGGCGGAAGAACAGCAGCGCAGCAAGCAGGAAGTACAGCACCACACCCAGCCAGTTGGCCAGAATCCCGCTTCCTTTGGCCTCGTCAATTGAGCCTACCACCCAGAACATGATGCCAAGCAGCATCAGTACAACGGGGAATACAATATTCCGGCCTTTGAAAATATCAATGCTTTTCGCGGCAGTCTTAGTGCTGGAAGTGTAAATGGAATCCTTCCCCTGCTTCTTTCTTTGCTGGTTAATTTGCTTGGTATTGCGTTGAACCATTCTTTCCCAAGAACGGGCCATGTAAGTTCCCCCTAGTCATCCTGTATTATCTATGAAAAGGCAACAGGCTAATGCTTAAGTCCGTTATTGCCCTCTTCATGCTCCGGATTGTCCACAATTTCGATAGTATCAAGCTGGGCCCGAAAGTTAGTGCGGATATTCCCCAGGTAAATCTCGCGGAGCTTGGCACGTTCAGCCAGTTCCTCTTCATTCAGGCCGCCGTTCTTAGCTTTGCGTGCCAATTCATTGATGCGTGCGACCAATTCGTCAATATTCAATACGTTTCCCTCCCTCTAAATTCATTTTAACTTTGCCATGAGAAAAAGAGCTTGTCAAGGTCTACCCCCTGAAAGCTCTCCGAGTCGATCATTAGTCTGACACAATCCTTCAGTATAAAGGTAAAGTCAGAATATCTCCGGCCTTAATGACACTGTTCTCCAAATGATTCGTCTTCATTATTCCTTCTATATATACGGCTGTCCTCATGTCCTCAGGCTTGTTACTTAACGCAATGCTCCATAAGGTATCACCGCGTTCGACTACGATCCGCTTATCCGGCTTCAGTGAAGAGACCGAACCGGCAAAAACATTCCCCACCACAGTGAATCCCGAAATAACAAGCATCAGCACCAAAACCATCTTCATCAGGCTGACCTGACGGAATAGTGATGATAGCGCAGTGAGACTATGAAGAATCGCATCCTTGACCTTGGTTACATTACTATGAGCAGTTGGATTACCGGGAGCGGACACCTTGATATCCTCATTATTGTAGATGCTGTTGTATGTACTATACTTTAACATGATCATCATCCTCCAAACACATGTTCTTGCTTTCGAAAATAATATAACACGAACATGTGTTTCGATCAATAGTTTTTTCGGAACGTCTGTTCTCTTTATTTGCGTTCTCTTTTTTTCCTCATTTTAGAACTTATGTTTGTACGAACGGAAGTTCTATGTTATAATTTTCCCAAACATAGTATATGGGGTTGATACCGATGTCAAAGATTTCTAGTCGTCAGCTGGCGATCCTGGAATTTATACGTAATGAAGTCCGCAGCAAGGGTTATCCTCCGTCCGTCCGCGAGATTGGCGAGGCTGTCGGCCTGGCCTCCAGCTCTACCGTGCATGGTCACTTGGACCGGCTTGAGAAGAAGGGCCTGATCCGCCGTGACCCTACGAAGCCGCGTGCGATTGAATTGCTCGGCCAGGAAGATTCAGAGAATGTGCATCAATTCGTCCAGACCGTTACCCGCATCCCGGTAGTGGGTAAGGTTACAGCTGGTGTTCCTATTACAGCTACAGAGAATATTGAGGATTACTTCCCGTTACCTGCTCATTATGTAGGCGATAACAAGGTATTTATGCTATCTGTCCTTGGTGACAGTATGGTGGATGCCGGAATTATGAACGGGGATTATGTCATCGTACGCCAGCAGCAGACTGCCGACAATGGCGATATTGTTGTAGCGATGACCGAAGAAGATGAAGCAACTGTCAAGACCTTCTACAAGGAACGGGATCATATCAGGCTGCAGCCGGAGAATCCGGCATACGAGCCTCTCCGCCTTAACCGGGTTACGATTTTGGGACGGGTCATCGGATTATTCCGCGATATCCACTAATCTACTCCCCGCTTAAGAACAGGCTGCTCCGCACCATGCGAAGCAGCCTGTTTTCTGTTCATTTCACTTATTAAAGTGGCCAAAAAGCCGAATGCAAACATTTGTTCGCACTAAGCTTTTTGGCCACTTTTTCTGAGAACCGCTGCATAGCTCCGCACATATCCTGTTACAAAGGAGTGCTGATCTGTATGCCCAATTACCGAATTATCGTCGATCTGTCACAGCGCATGCTGTACCTGCTGGATAATGACGTCGTCACCAGAGGCTTCCCTGTCGGCATCGGCAAAATGTTAACCGTCTCGCCTGTAGGCGAATACACCATCATTAACAAGCAGCCCAATCCGGGTGGCCCGTTCGGAGCCTTCTGGATGGGTCTATCCAAGCCGCATTATGGCATCCATGGAACCAATAACCCTGCTTCCATCGGCCACATGGTCTCCCATGGCTGTATCCGCATGTATAACGCAGATGTTCTCACCCTGGCTGCCCTCGTTCCCATAGGTACCCGTGTCACCATCAGGGAATAGGAACTCACAAAAACCCTTGAGACGCCAGATTGCGCCCCAAGGGTTCCAGTGATTCAAATGAATTAGAGCGGATACAGACTACAGCACACTTCTCAACAGACGGATAGCCACCGTATTCAAACGGATAGCCTCGCGGATCGATTCTCTGGCTGCCAGCAGCTCTCTTCTGGCCCGCGAACCTCTAGGCACTCTGCGCAGATTCTCATTGATTTCTTCCAGTCTCTCCAGCAGGACAGCCCGCTGTGTCAGCAGGACATTAATGGCTCTGCGAATCCGGTTACGTTCTCTTTGGCTCATCTTTACACCTCTTTTACACTTGGATAGTATAAGAGATGCCAAGAATGACTCCAAAGCTTGTGTGATTCGGCAGTAATGTAAGAGCAGCAAGCAGCGGACAGGTAATCTGCTTACTTTTTGTTCAACCGTACCCGGAATTCAAATTCATCGCGTCTATAAGTCATTCCGGCCAGCACTATGTACTCCGGTGTCCATTTCTGTACAGGTCCGGCATAATCAGCAATCACATGCGGTTTGCCATCAACCAGCTGAACGACGTAGACCTGTACCTGTGCCAGTGCGGCAGCGAATAGATCAGCATCACTGGACAGTACTTTATAAGCCGTATTCAACTTCGTTCCTCCTTGTTCCACAACCATGATAAAAGATTCCGACAACCATCTATTTAATTATACCGGGTCATGGAACAATATGTAAACCATATTTACAGCTTGATAAAAAGGATTTTAAACAATCCAATATACTTCTTAGTAGCCCCGCCATCCCTGGTAAAAAAATTGGTATTTTTAAGGTCTGGTACGCTAAATACTGAGAACAAAATGTAGTTATCCCGCTCGGTCAAAGACTCAATTACAGGCTGAGCCACCAGCTTGCTAATTCCGTCGCCTATTACCTGATCTAGCGTATTCTCAAGATTCTTCACAGAATATTCACTGAAGGCTTCCTTCCCCGGATTCGTAACAGCCATCACAATCAGAACAAGAATAAGGACCAGTAATGATTTACCGCCCGATCTCCTACGGACTCTGCGTGCAGGACTTGGGATATCATAACGCGAATTCATTCTTTTCCCCCTCAACTACAGAATATACAGTATCTCTTGCAACAAGAACCCCAGCGGATTCACAAACATCCGGTACACGAACAGCATCCCGCCTGCAATCCCACTGCCCCCGACATCAACGCTACTCCAATCCCATACCGGCAGAGGCGGCGCATCCAGCCCATATTGCTCCATAAGCCTCTCTTGGGTCTCCGCTGGCACAGCCGCTCCTTCCGCTCCAGCCACCACCGGACCTATCAACGCCAGGACAAGCAATAGCGAAAGCATAATCTTATATGTATTCTTCATCATCCACTCCCATGTCTGCCACTAGAATTCTCTTCTGGTTAAGTATATAGGAGATGGAATAGTATGTAAAATGAATTGGATTGATCTGGAATTGTAATTCCTTTATATTATGATGTAAAGGCTTTGTTTAGTCTTCATTTTCAGTCTCTCCCCCACACTTTAATATTGGGAGAGTTTTTTATTTAGGAGGTAAATGTATGAATGGAAATAAAGTTATCATCATTCTTCTGTCCATATCCATCCTCGGTATACTCCTTTACTTCGGATTAGCTTATGGATTGCTATGGTATGCCTTCCGGTCCTCGGTTTCCATTGAAGAATAATCTAAGAACTACACCATCTAACCAATATTATCATGTTAAGATTACTTATAATCAAAAAGCACCTCCAAAATATATATTTCATGAGATAAACTTATAGAATCGTGATATTATTTGGAGGTGTACTAATGCTAAATGTAGATTATACAAACTATTATTGGCAAGATGATGAAATTAGATTGCGTTCAATAGAGGCTGAGGATTGGGAAAATATATATTTATCTGCATTCGATACCCCTGCCCGTCGTTTTCTGGAATGTACTATTGAATTGCCGCCCACAAGCTCGGTTGCGAAGAAATTCGTTGAAGAGAATGTTGAATTTACATCCACTAATGGCCGAATCATGTTTACTATTGAAAATATGAACAGTGACACGGTAGGTGGTATTAATTTAAACAGTATTGACGAGAGGAATGGTACGTTCAGCATAGGTATTGTAATTGATCATCCCTATCGAGGGAAGGGTTACGGTACCAGGGCAGTGCACATGCTCTTAAAATATGCATTTTTCGAGCGCAGACTTAATAAATTTAATGATTATGTTCTGGAGGGAAATGAAGCATCGGCTGCTATGCTTAGAAAAGTAGGATGCGTTCAAGAAGGAGTCCGACGTCAAATCTTCTATATCAATGGTAAATATCATGATTCTATGTTGTTTGGTTTAACAAAGAATGAATATAGGGATCTTCATCATAAGGATCATCACAATAAATAATCATGCATTAACCTAATCAGAGACGTTCAGTTCAATAAACCAACAGCAGTCCGGGATTTATTTCTCGGTAAAAGAAAGCTGTTGGTTTTTATATTAGAGTTTATTGAGGTGAGCATTGTGAAGAAATATAACAGATCTGAAAAAGTCATTATTGGTGTGCTCCTTGGTATGACTGCTGTGCTAGCTTTAGGAAGCCTACTTTTTTGGTATGTCTTTACCACAATCTAACTAACCCTTCGCGGCCGACACGCAAGAGCACTTATCCACGTTCAGATATAAACCATACTCTCTAAAAAAAATCGAGTAGGAGGGGGCGGCAAACCCCCGTCCTCTCACACCACCGTACATGCGGGTCCGCATACGGCGGTTCCAAAAGGTTAACAAAGCTCTAAGTAACGTGAAAGCAAACTTTTCAGCCCTTTCCCTTCCCAGTAGGAAGTCGGAAGGGCATTATTTGTATTCCGGGACATTTCCCATGCGCCTCGCCGTGAGTTTGCCATTGTGAAACAGGCCCACTCGGGCGTTCCTAGTGCCCGGAGTTCGCGGATTCGTGTGCGTACTCGTTTCCACTGTTTCCACAGGCACATTCGCAACCTTCTTCGAATCCACTGGTCCAGCGTTTGGAGGTGTTTCTTGGCCGATGCCAAATGGAAATAGCCTAGCCAGCCCATCAGATATTGATTTAATCGGCTTATTCGTTCTTCCATTGAGATGGACCAGGTTCGGTTCGTTAGCTCTCGAATTCTCTCTTTGCATGCTTTAAGACTCTTCGGCGCTATTCGTATGGTTGCCTGTTTCTGGCTCAGGAAACTGAATCCTAGGAACTTCCGGTGCCAGGGTCTGGCTACCGCACTTTTCTCCCGGTTCACTTTCAGTTTTAGCTTTCCTTCTACAAATCGGCTGACCGATTCCATGACCCGTTCGCCCGCTCGTTTACTCGCCACAAAGATATTACAGTCGTCCGCGTAGCGTACAAACCGCAGTCCGCGTCCGGTCAATTCCTTATCCAGATCATCCAATAGAATGTTTGCCAGAAGCGGACTGAGCGGACCGCCTTGTGGCGTTCCTTCCCGGCTATGCTCCAGCTTTCCATTGACTATCACTCCGGCGCTAAGATACGCGCGAATCAGTGTTAGTACTCTCTTGTCTGCTACTTTCCGCGCAACCCTTGCCATGAGCCTATCGTGATTTACCCGGTCAAAGAATTTCTCGAGATCGAGGTCTACGACCCATCTCAAACCACTTTGGATATATCTTTGTGCTTGTTTCACGGCGTCATGGGCGCTCTTTCCCGGCCGAAATCCGTAGCTGTACCACGAGAATCCTGCGTCAAAGACCGGATTCATGACTTGTAGAAGAGCCTGCTGGAGAAAGCGGTCCATTACCGTCGGGATGCCTAGCAGCCGTACGCCGCCTCCGGGTTTGGGGATTTCCACCCGTTTGACGGGTGCAGGTTTATAGGTACCCGCAAGAAGTTCGGCTTTCACCGGTTCCCAATGTGTTTTCAAATAAGCCTGTAGATTCGCTACCGTTACATTGTCCACACCGGGTGCTCCTCCGTTCTGGACCACTCGTTTGTATGCGAGCCGAAGGTTATCTCCTTCGAGCATTCGCTCCAGCAGGTGGCTCTCTGCTTTGCGAGAGGAAAGGCCGACTTGTGCCGATGAAGAACTCGGCGCTCCGGCATACCCTGACGGCTTCACCGCTTCTCTTTGCCGCAAGCTCTCTTGCGAGATATTCTGCTGTCGTTGCTCTTCATGCGAACGCATCGGTTTCCTCTCTCCTTTCGGTTCAGCCCTTCCGTAAACGGTTGCAACAGTTTACGTACTATGGCTTCTGCTGACTCCTGCCAGTTCAGCGTAGCCTCTCAGCTACGGTTACAAGTTTTTTTCCTTGCATATCCGACAGGCCTCCCCAGATAAGAACGTCATCTTTCCGCCCGCGCCTGCCCAAGTCTACGGCTACAGCACTTGGCAGCTTTGGATTTTGTCATGTGTGGGTGACTCATCCGGCTGCAGCCGCCTCTAATTGGATTCGTGTACCTCAGGCCGTGCTTTTGCCTCCGGCTTCCTTCAGATTCCACCTCACGGTAGACACCCTTGCCCTTGGCTAACGGTAGGCGCTTGCCAGCCCCCGCTCGGGACTTTCACCCTAAAGATGACGCCCATGCTGGGCGTACCACAAAAAAGCCCCCGGCGCGTATAGCGCCAGGGGCTGCTGTATCCTAGTAAAGCGTCATGTACTGATCTCTTTCCCACTCGTGGACCTGGGTACGGTAGATATCCCATTCGATTTCCTTCAGCTCGTAGAAGTGGGCCAGGGCATGTTCGCCGAGGGCTTCTGTGATCACGTGGCTGCGGATCATTTCGTTCAGAGCTTCCTTCAGATCGGATGGCAGGCTTGGAATGCCTTCTTCAATCCGCTCTTCTTCGGACATGACATAGATGTTACGGTCAATTGGAGCCGGAAGATCCAGCTTACGCTTGATTCCATCAAGACCTGCCTTCAACATTACAGCCAGTGCAAGGTACGGGTTAGCCGCCGGGTCCGGATTACGAACCTCAACGCGTGTGCTAAGCCCTCTCGAAGCCGGAATACGGATCATCGGGCTGCGATTGCTTGCAGACCATGCAACGTAGCAAGGTGCTTCATAACCAGGAACCAGACGTTTGTAGGAGTTGACCGTCGGGTTAGTGATTGCAGCAAATGCACGTGCGTGCTTCAGAATCCCTGCCATGTAATAACGGGCTGTCTTGCTTAGACCCAGCTTATCGCTCTCATCGTAGAACATATTCTCGCTGCCATTGAACAGGGATTGGTGGGCGTGCATCCCCGATCCGTTCATACCGAACAAAGGCTTAGGCATAAAGGTTGCATGCAGGCCGTGATGACGGGCTATCGTCTTCACGACAAGCTTGAAGGTCTGAATCTGATCCGCTGCCTTGATGGCATCGGCGTATTTGAAGTCAATCTCATGCTGGCCGGAAGCCACTTCATGGTGGGAAGCCTCAACCTCAAAACCCATTTCCTCCAGTGTCAATACGATCTCACGACGGCAGTTCTCCCCAAGATCCATCGGCGCCAAATCGAAATATCCACCCTGGTCATTCAGCTCAGTGGTCGGATTGCCCTTCTCATCAGTTCTAAACAGGAAGAATTCCGGCTCAGGTCCAACGTTCATAGCAGTGAAGCCCATTTCTTCCGCTTCCTGCAGACAACGTTTGAGGATACCGCGCGGATCTCCGGCAAACGGTGTTCCGTCCGGCATGTACACATCACAAATCAAACGTGCCACACGGCTGTCTGTCACCCAAGGGAAGATTACCCAAGTGCTCAGGTCCGGATACAGATACATGTCGGATTCTTCAATCCGCACATAACCTTCGATGGAAGAACCATCGAACATCATTTTATTGTCGAGTGCTTTTTCAAGCTGGCTTACTGGAATCTCTACATTTTTGATCGTTCCCAGCAAATCGGTGAATTGCAGGCGAATAAACCGGACGTTCTCGTCCTTGGAAATGCGCAGAATATCCTCTTTAGTAAAGCTCACGTTACCCTCTCCCTTTCAACTGCTCTATATTATTTATTAAAAAACCGGGATAGCTCACCTTGGATTAGAGACACTTGTCCCGGTCTTTTACCGGAAACCAGCTCCTGCTTCAGCAGACGGTGAAGCTGCGAATCAGACAACTCTCTACGTCTCACCTCTGTATCAGGGGTAATAACCGTAGCTTCTTCAGATTCCTTCGAGACAGGGTTCATCACCTGCTTGATGCCGGCAATATTAACACCCTTCTCAATCAACGCCTTAATCTCAAGCAGACGTTCCACATCATTAAAGGAGAACAAACGCTGGTTGCCGGAGGTACGCGCAGGTACGATCAGGCTGTGCTGCTCATAATAACGAATTTGTCTGGCGGATAGATCAGTTAACTTCATTACGATTCCAATAGGAAATAATGCCATATTTCTGCGGATTTCATCACCCATGACTCATCCAACCTTCCAATGATCTTTTTCTCATCTCATTGTACATTTCCTTATATGGCGTGTCAATGGTATGTGAGTTTTTCTCACAAGATTTCTTTCACCTATTGTGAGATTAAGAGATCAAACTGTCAGATGCATGGGATTTGGTTTCCCGAAGTATACCACATAGAGCAATCCACACGCAAAATCACAGGCTGCTGCGAAAGCTGCGGCAAGCCAGTATTCGACTTTACAACTCCGGTGTCCCGCTTCATGTCATGTTATGCTTCAATGATCCATTCCCCTTCGCCCGTTGGCGTCTCAAATCCGTTCAGGAAACGGGTCAGAATCTCCCCGGTAATGGTGAATGCCGCATTGGCGTCAAACCGCGCGCTGCGGATGCGGAGCCTCCGGCGCAGCTCTACCGGCTCTACCTTCAGGTGAACCAAGACCCACTGTCCTCCGTGCTGCTCGATCAGCTCTTTGTATTCGTCACGTCTTCGCTTCTGCCAGAAGCTGAAATCAACCACGACATGGCGCTTTCCGGCAAGCAGCTCTATTAGCTCCTTACGCAGCTTGCGCTCCGACTGTTCCTTGAAGGATTCATAAGCCTCTTCCGGGTAATCAAGGCCATAACGGCCATGGGTACTCCAGATATCCTCATCGATGGACAGCCGGGCGAATCCCTCCTGCTCCAGCTTGAGCGCAAAGGTCGTCTTGCCCGATCCCGCTACTCCACACATCATTACAGCGACGGCAGCTTCATTCTCCTGCTTTCTCTGCAGCAAGCTTTCAATAGCTGTTGCTTCCTCCAAAGTCCGCCCTCCTCTCCAAGCCTGATATATGAACATAACGGTTTCTATGTCGCACAGATACTACAGCAGCTTGCGCTCCCTCATACTCTGCAAAGCCATTAAGACCCCGTATTTGACATGAGAATAGGTTAATCCGCCTTGCATATACCCGATATACGGTGCTCGGATGGGCGCATCTGCAGACAGCTCCAGGCTTCCGCCCTGGATGAAGGTCCCGGCAGCCATGATGACCGGATGCTCATACCCCGGCATGTCCCAAGGCTCAGGCACGACATGGCTGTCTACCGCTGCTGCGCGCTGGATGCCTTGTACGAAGGCTATCAGATGCTCGGGTCCGTCAAAAGCCACCGCCTGGATCAGATCCGTACGCGGCTCATGCCAGACAGGCTTGGTGGTGAAGCCGCAGCGCTGGAACACCGCCGCAGCGAAAATACTGCCTTTCACCGCTTGTCCCACCGTATGCGGGGCCATGAACAGACCTTGATACAGGCCGCGCGTCGTGCCCAGCATCGCCCCTACCTCGCCGCCGATTCCAGGGGCAGTCAGGCGGTAGGCCGCCAGCTCCACCAGATCTGCGCGGCCGCAGATATAACCGCCGGTCTCGGCGATCCCGCCGCCGGGATTCTTGATCAGCGAACCGGCGACCAGATCAGCGCCAACCTGCGGCGGCTCCAGTGTCTCGGTGAACTCTCCGTAGCAGTTATCCACGAATACAATGACATCCGGCTTAATGGCTTTTACCCGTGCTGCCATCTCGCCAATCTCAGCGACCGTGAAGGATGAACGCCAGTCATAGCCGCGCGAACGCTGGATTCCGATCACCTTAGTGTTTCCATTTATCGCCAAGGCGACCTCATCCCAGTCAACCTTACCCTCTTCTGTCAGTGCAGTCTCACGGTAGCCGATGCCGAAATCTGCCAGAGAGCCTGTTCCGTCTCCAGGCTTGCCAACTACCTTATGTAGCGTATCATAGGGGCGTCCTGTAATGTACAGAAGCTCATCTCCGGGCCGTAGCACACCGAACAGAGCAGTAGATATAGTATGAGTTCCTGAAGCGAAATGCGGCCGGACCAGCGCAGCTTCCGCACCGAATACTTCGGCATAGACCAGATCCAGCACCTCACGTCCCCGGTCATTGTAAGCATACCCGGTAGAGCCTGCGAAGTGAAAATCACTCACATGCTGGCGCTGAAAGGCTTCGATCACCTTCCACTGATTATGATCCACAATCCGGTCCAGCGCCTTGACCGCTCCTTCGATTTCCAGCTCTGCAGCTTCCGCTGCCTGTAATAAATCCTCTGCAAATCCTGCCATGTCTCCTTCATCTCTCCTAACATTTCTGTATAATGATGTCCGCTTATGCAAGTCCAGTGCTGCCTGATAGGCACAAATTCCGGGAAAACCCGCACAGCAAAGCCTGCCTGGATCAATCTCCAAAGCAGACTGTTGCAATGCGGGGATATAGATGCTTCATCTCTAACCAGCCAAGTCAGCTTCAAACGGGTCAGATAAGCAATTATTGCGGCTCCACGAATTCAGCCAGCTTGTAGCTCCATTTATCGTAGTCCTCTTTGTTCAGCCGCACGTTATAGAGTACATCGCTTCCGTCATAATCCGGTTCAAGCACCTCGCCCACCCGGTAGAGCAGAGAAGACAGATCCCCCCGGTCTCCGGGGATGCGGAAGATTAGAGTATCCCCGGCAAGCTGGTCGCTGATGATCTCCGTGATCCGTGAGAGGTCGTCCTCATTAAAAGCACTGATCTTCAGGAAGCCCTCACCGGTCGGAAGCATCTCCAGCTGTTCCGGCTGACACAGATCAATTTTGTTGAACAATACAACCTGCGGCTTGCCTGCTGCGCCCAGATCCTGCAGAATCGTCTGAACGACCTCCATCTGCTCCTCACGCATCGGAGAAGAGGAATCCACCACATGCAGCACCAGATTGGCTTCATTCACTTCTTCCAGCGTAGCACGGAAGGAGGCTACAAGATCATGCGGCAGATTCTGAATGAAGCCGACGGTGTCCGTAAGCACGACCTCCTTGCCGCCCGGAAGCTGAAGCACACGTGAGGTAGGGTCAAGGGTAGCGAACAATTGGTTCTCGATGTACACATCGGCATCTGTCAGCTGCTTCAGCAGCGTGGATTTGCCAGCGTTGGTATATCCTACCAGCGCCACTTGAACCGCACCGCTCTTGCGGCGGTGTTCACGGTGCAGCTCGCGGGTCTTGACCACCTCATCCAGCTGGCGCTTCAGCTCGGTAATGCGGTCCCGGATATGCCGGCGATCCGTCTCCAGCTTGCTCTCTCCGGGGCCTCTCGTACCGATTCCGCCTCCCTGACGCGACAGATTCTTACCTTGCCCGGACAGACGCGGCAGCAGATAAGACAGCTGGGCCAGCTCTACCTGGATAATCCCTTCACGGGTCTTCGCGCGTCCGGCAAAGATATCGAGAATCAGCTGCGTACGGTCAATGATTTTGAGATCCAGCGCCTCTTCCAGATTACGCACCTGCGCCCCGGACAGCTCCTGATCGAAGATGGCGGTATTCGCGCCAAGCCCGTCAGCGGCCATCCGAAGCTCTTCCACCTTGCCTTTACCGATAAACCATCTAGAATCCGGGGTCTCCTTATTCTGCCGCAGTACATCCAGCACCTCCACCCCGGCGGTCTCGGCTAATTGTACCAGTTCCTGAAGCGAAAGCTCCGGGTCTATGCCCGTGCGTTTGATTTTGTCCGTAACCAGACTGACAAGGATCGCGCGGTCCTGTACTTCGGTCTCTGTATCATGTGTTGTGATTGCCATTCATTCCATGCTCCTTATCTATTCTTCCTATACTATCCTTTGAAATCCTCAATCCGCAGCGTCATCAGCTCTTGCTTGCCCGGACTTGTGCTCTCATATTGGTTCAGTAAACGTACAGCCTGTGCACGTACGGCCTTCTCAATACTGTTGCGCACATACCTTGCATTGCTGAAAGCGTGCAGACTCTCTGTCTTCTCTGTAAGCAAATGCTGCTTGAGTCTGAGTATGGCCTGCGGCATCAGAATATAATCACGGTCCTTGGCCATCAGCTCGGCAATCTGCAACAGCTGGTCGATGGTGTAGTCGGGAAATTCAACCTGGATCGGAAACCGCGAGGGCAGACCCGGATTGCTCATCAGAAAATAATCAATCTCGCCGGAGTACCCGGCCAGAATCAGGACAAACTGGCTGCGGTGGTCCTCCATCGATTTGACTAATGTGTCGATGGCCTCCTTGCCGAAGTCCTTGTCTCCGCCGCGTGCCAGACTGTAAGCTTCATCGATGAAGAGAATGCCTCCAAGCGCTTTTTTAACCAGATCACGCGTCTTCTGGGCAGTATGTCCGATATATTCGCCTACCAGATCTGCGCGCTCTACTTCAATAAGATGCCCTTTGCTGAGCACACCCATCCGCTGGAACAGCTTCGCCACAATCCGTGCAACCGTGGTTTTGCCTGTTCCCGGATTGCCCTTAAATACCATATGGTAGGCCTGACCTCCGGTGGCAAGTCCGGCTTCACTGCGCATCTGGGCCACCTGCAGCAGGGCATAGATCTCGAAGACCAGCTCTTTGATGTTATCCAGACCTACAAGTGCATCCAGCTCCCGGCTCAGCTCCTGGAACAGTCCGCTATGGCTGCCGGGCTTGGGAGCTGCCGTGCCGCTTGCGTTATCAGCCGGCAAGCCGGACACCGGAGCCGGAGCCTGATTATTCAGCACAATGTTAATCTGCCTGGACGGTCTGCGTTCTTCCCGTCCGCTGCTTGCCGCCGCTACATGTCCGTTCACCTAGTTCACCTCATTATACAGGTCTGACTTGCTCTAACCAGTCTATTCCAGTATAAAAGGGGTTATTAGCAGTTTTGGAAATTAGCAGTTTTACAGCGACAGCTCCTGCAATTTCCATTTGGTGTAGGCCAGAATCTCGCGGGGCTTATACTTAAGCATCGACATCACTTTAGACTCCGTGACACCAAGCTCCGGGTTCTTATACCCCAGCTTACGCGCAATCTCCAAGGCGCGGCGGCCATGGAATTCATGAGTAATCACGACGGCTGAAGACAATCCCTCCTGCTGCATGATTGTCTTACTGAACAGCAGGTTCTCGTAAGTGCTGGTAGACTGGTCCTCCAGATAGATCACCTTATCCGGTACTCCATGGGCAACCAGATACCTCTTCATACCTTCGGCTTCCGTGTATTTGTAGTCCGGCTGATCCAGCCCTCCAGAGACAACAAAATGGCTGAATGCACCAGATTTATACAGCTCAAGCGCATAATCCAGCCGTTCCTTCAGCCCCGGACTCGGTTCATCCCCCCACATCGACATGCCCAGAATGACTCCGGCATCCGCCTTCACCATGGGCGAGGTAGTTGCTGCACTGTTAATTCTGTTAAAGACTACTCCGCACCAGATGAATCCGGCCACAATCAGAACCAGCAGCGATAGCGTAACCACCCTCTTCGTACGGTGATGGCGCTTGCGTGATACTTTGCGGATCGGGGATGAGCCCCGCTGATAGACATACCAATCCATGATCTACTTCCTCCTAAATTCTCCGTGATGAAACAATTCGGCGCGATGCTTCAGTGAAAGGGAGAAATACGGAAAGGCATGAGCGTCTACCGCACGCAGTATGGCATTGGCTGTTGACCAGGCTAACTGATAATCACTCTCCGTGATATCTTCCCGCTCCAGCGCTTCCTCCAGTTCATCCTCATCCAGCAAAAACACTTCGCCATTCCACAGCACTACAACGTCCAGATACAGATCGTCGAACCAGGGAACCCCCTGATCCGTCACACCCTGGACCTTGCAGGTGTCAATATACCACTGCACAATATTTTGCCGTTCATCAAACATGGCCGTCACAATATAGTGGCTGTCCTTGGGAAAATACTGCAGCCATGAATATCCCTTGTCCGCAATGCGGTATGTATGCCTGCCGTAACTCTTCCACAGCGGCTCCTTCAGCCCGTATATAGTGTAGAGTGTGATATAACCGCTGAACTCCCGGGTCTCCACATAGCGGCAGGCAAAATGGCGGCGGGTAATCCTGCGCCAGTTGGCCCGGTCTCCGAATTTACGTTTCATATGAATAACCCTCTTCTGATAATGGTGCATTCAGCTTAACACATTTTGCAAAGACACTCAAAACAAGAAAACCCCGACATCCGGCAATTCTGCATAGTGCAGAGCTCCCGGAGCTGTCAGGGTAATCGTTAATGCTATAAATTTGACTTCATGTCAGTCTAATGCACATTGCCGGGGCCTTCAACAAAACCGCTGCCCGGATCACTTGCCGGATCGGTTCCGGCATTCGGGTCAGGGATGATTCCGGGATCGACAGTACCGCTCGTCGCCTCCGGTGCCGGTGTCGGTAACGGCTCTGGCGTGGCAGGCGGCGGTGTCATCTCAGGAGGGGATGTGGCTGCTCCGCTGCCGCCCTCCCCTCCTTGACCATTGCCGTTATTACCTGGACCATGGTTGCCCGGTCCATTATTACCAGAACCGTTATTTCCTGGTCCATTATCCGGCGGATTGCCGCCGTTATCGCCATTTCCTGAATCGCCGCCGTTATCGGGGTTATCCGTAGGCATATTCGGGTCAGGCGTTATCTCTGGCTCAGGGGTCTGAAGCTCATCCTGAACGGACACAGTTACAGTCTCGGACGGTTCGCTCTCCTGATCAAGCTCCTGATAATATGCAGTCACATAATATTCATAGGACAGTCCCGGCATCGCACTGATGTCTCCGATATTCGAGGCCATGGTGTTCATAATCGATGTGAAGTCCGTCTCAGAGGTCTCACGGCGGTAAATACGGTATTCTACCCCGCTGGCCGCAGCAGGATTCCAGCTCATGTTCACCGTCATCGTGGATGGATCATAAGCAGCCTGGAAGCCCGCTACCGCCGATACCGCTTCAGGTGTCGGTGTAGCCTCTACCTCTGGAGCAGCACCCTTCGGTACCGGGAACTGCTTGGCAGGTACACCTTCTAGCGCCTTCTCCATCACCTTGCCCCAGAAGGCAGCGGCCAGCGGACTGCTGTTCTTAAGCAGATGGGTTTTGCTCGGCTTGTCATAGCCCATCCATACTGCAGCCGTCCATTCCGGCGTATAGCCGACGAACCAGACATCACGGTTCGAGCTGATGCCCTTATACCCGCTCTGCGTTGTACCGGTCTTACCGGCTACCGGACGGTTAATTTTCGCTTTTTTACCCGTACCGTCCTGTACAACACGCTGCATCATCTCTGTCATCTGATAAGCCGTCTGTTCACTCATTACACGGTCTGGCTTGGTGTTCGCCTTGTAGACCGTCTTATCATCACTGTCGGCTATCGACTTGATAGCATATGCCTCCCGCAACTCTCCGCCATTGGCGAAGGCGCTGTAAGCCTGGGCCATCTCCATCGTGTTCGTCCCCTCACTCATCCCGCCGAGGGCGAGCGACAGGTTCTTGTCTTCATCCTTCAGGTTGATCCCCAGCTTCTTGGCGAACTGGAAGCCGGTATTCACACCGATCTCATTCAGCAGCCAGACCGCCGGAATATTCTCCGACTTCGTCAGCGCATCACTCATACTGATCGATTTCGAGTACCCGTGCAGATTGTTCGGACAATATTTGCCGAAGCACTGCTTCTCATTACTCAGCATGGAATCATTCGTGAATTTGCCGGATTCCAGTGCCGGTGCATAGGATACCAGGGGCTTGAAGGCAGAACCCGGTGAGCGGCGGCTGCCGTCGATCCGGCTGTAGCCTTTTTTCTCATAATTACGTCCGCCCATCAAGGCTACAACGCTGCCATTCTCCTGATTCACAATAGTCATTGAGCCCTGGACCAGCTCATCGTCCACACTCTTCTCGAAGTTATCACTGTCGGCAAAAGCATCCTCAATCGTCTCCTGGGCATGCTTATCCATGGTTGTATAAATCTTATAGCCGCCGATGTTGAGATCATCCTCGGTCAGCCCGAATTTGTCCTCAGCCTCACCAATCGCATAATCGATGAATGCCTGGTAACGCTGCTTCTTCTCAGGCGGCTTGTAGTTGTAATCCACTACCTTCGCCTCGTCCATCTGCTCCTTGGTGATCAGCTTCTGCTCATACATGAGTTGAAGCACTACGCCGCGGCGTTCCTTCGACAGCTCGGGGTTACGCAGCGGATTATAACGGGATGGCCCTTTGGGCATTGCAGCCAAGGTCGCTATTTGCCACAGCTCAAGTTTATTCAGATTGCTTTCCCCGAAATAACGGATGGAAGCAGCCTTAATCCCGTAAACCGTTCCGCCGAAAGGAATCCGGTTCAGGTACATCTTAATGATTTCTTCTTTGGTTTCTGTTTTCTCCAGTGCCACGGCAATCGAAACCTCGGTCGCCTTACGGAAGAAGGTCTTATCCCGGGTCAGGAAGATATTCTTCGCCAGCTGCTGGGTGATCGTACTGCCGCCTTCAACCATGCTGCGCGCCGCAATATCCTTGACAGCCGCGCGTCCGATGGACCAGAGATCCACCCCGTTGTGCTCGAAGAACCTTTTGTCCTCGGTGGCTACGAATGCGTCAATCAGCAGCTTGGGAATATCCTGGTATTCCACCGGGTCGCTCTTCTCCAGCGACAGCTCGCCGATCAGATTCCGGTTCCGGTCAAAAATCTGCGTCGGCGGATTCACCGTCAGCTTATCCCGGTTCTCATCCAGCAGCTTCTGCCCGTTCAGCATGATGAACAAATACCCGCCCAGCGCACAAAAAATAGCCAGCGCAACTGAAAAAAACAAACTCCACAGCACACGTTTTTTGGTTAAGAACCTTTTCTTTTTTTTCTTCGGCTTCCCTTGGGAGCTAGACGGCTGACTTCCTCTGTTTCTATTGCCGCCGCTCCGGGTTAGTTGGTCTCTGGACATGCTGCCTCCTGACTCCCTTAACGGAAAAAACATAAATGATGTTCACGAATGAAAAGAACAACCTTCTCAGGTTGCTCTCTCGCACTCTCTATTCAAACGATTTATAAACAAAAAGGTTTCGCTTCAAAACAGTAAAATCTTAATTCTCGTTATTGTTGTCCTGCATCAGTGATACGCTTCGCTGCGGAGTAAACGTGGAGATCGCATGCTTGTACACCATCTGCTGGCGCCCGTCACTGTCGATGACAATGGTGAAGTTGTCGAACGCTTTGATAATTCCCCGGATTTGAAAGCCGTTGGTCAAATATACTGTAGCAGGGATATTCTCTTTGCGCAGCTGGTTCAAGAACGTATCTTGAATGTTAATGGACTTGTTCATATGACGTACCCCCAATGGTTCAATTAGATTGTTCAGAAGTATATTCAAGACCTGTAAGAAACTTTCCTGCTATTATACCATTTAATTTCGCAAAATTCTCAGAAAAGTTTTGGCTCTCCAGGACGTCAATCCACTGAATCTCCTTCATGTGGCGAAACCATGACAACTGCCGCTTGGCAAACCGGCGGGTATCACGCTTCAGCAGCACCACGGCTTCCTCAAGCGTCATCTCCCCTTCCAGGTAGGCGGCAATTTCCTTGTAGCCCAGACCCTGCATAGACACAAGACTCCTGCCGTAGCCTTGATCCAGCAGCCGCTGCACCTCAGGCACGAGGCCATCCGCCAGCATCTGATCGATTCGCTCTTCAATACGTTTATATAGTATTTTCCGGTCCATTGTCAAACCGATCAGGCATAAATCATAGGGAGACTCCTTGTTCTGGCCGGCCAGGGAGTCGGATAACGGGACGTTCGTCTGGTGAAAAATCTCCAGCGCGCGGATGATCCGCCTGCGGTCATTGGGGTGCAGCCGCTCCGCGCTGGCCGGGTCCACCGCTGCCAGCCGGGCATGCAGGGCATCAGCCCCATGCTCTTCGGCGTAAGCCTCCTGCTGCTCGCGGAATGCCTCGTCAGCCACTGCTTCAGAGAAGCGGAAGCCGTAGCATAACGATTCAATATACAGTCCTGTTCCGCCCACAATAAAAGGCAGCTTGCCTCTCGCGCTGATCTCCTCGATCAGCCGGGCCCCCTGTTCCTGGAATTCAGCCGTGGAATACGCGTCCTGCGGATCATGAATATCAATCAGATGATGGGGGATCCCCTTCATCTCCTCAGGCGTAATCTTGGCCGTACCGATATCCATCCCTCGGTAGACCTGCATTGAGTCCCCGGAGATGATCTCGGCTCCGTGCGCTTCGGCCAGCTCCAGGCTCAGTCTGGTTTTTCCGACCGCAGTTGGTCCCAGCAGTACAAGCACTTTGCGTTTCGTCTCAGTTGTCAATGGTAATCACCCCGTACGATGTTTTGGCATTGGCCCGCAGCAGCTCCTTGAAGCCGAGGCGGGTGAATTCTCCGCTCAGCGCCTTCTCCTTGAGCAGCACGGTCTTGCGTGCCACCCTGGTGGCCTCAGCCACGCTGTCAGCCGATAGCGCAGCAGGATTGGCGAATTGCCGCAGCGGCGAGATCGCCGCCGAATCCGTCAGCGGCACCCGGAACATCGGGTCGAAGTAGACAATGTCGATGCTCTTGTCCGGCTGGGCCCGCAGGTATTCCAGATGGTCCCCGTGCTGCACATCAATACGGCGCAGCGCCTCATTCACCTTCACCTGGCCGGATACATACCCGCTCATCCCTTCCAGCAGTAAGGCGTACAGCGGCAGCGAACTCTCCAGCGCCGTCACCTTGGAGGTCTCTCCTCCAGTGACTGCGAACAGCAGCGAATCCGCTCCGAGTCCGGCCGTGCAGTCCAGCACACTGTCGCCGGGGAGCATGCCTGCGGCATCGATCATGGGGTCCGGCTCACCTCTTAAGAATCTTTTGGCGCGGACAAAACCCATGCTGGGATGGAATTCCATCGGCGGCATTGCCGGTGTAATCAGCCGGACTGCCTCCTGGAGGACTACCAGAATCTGTTCGTCCCCATAATGCTCCACCATCTTGCCCATCGAGAATTTCGCTCTCGGAGCATAGGCGCAGCCTGTGCGTTCCGCAAGCTCCCGGGCCCGGGCCACCACTTGCGGTATCGGGTCAAAGCCCGTGGTTATAATCATGTTGCCTCCGATCCTGCACTCTATAAATGTACAATATAGCCACTACATAACGCGCTTAAACAGCTTCTCCAAATCATAAGCCGAGAACGACACAACGATCGGACGTCCATGCGGACAGGTATAAGGCTGACGGCAGGCCGCGAGCCTGGTGAGGAGCGATTCCACTTCCAGCTCTGTAAGCTTCTGATTGGCCTTGATCGAAGCCTTACAGGAGCAGAGAATGGAGGATTTCTCGCGCAGCTTGGCGAGGTCAATCGACCGTTCGCTTAAGACCCACTCTGCCATCTCTTCAATGACCGCCTTCTCGTCCCCTTCCGGGAACCAGTACGGCAGGGAACGAACCAGGAAGGTCTGCCCGCCAAAATGCTCAAGCACAACCCCCGCCTGCTCGAACCAGTGCAGCCGTTCGCTAAGCTGCCTGCTCTCCGAAGGCGTGAACTCCAGCGTAATCGGCAGCAAAAGCTCCTGGGAGGCATCTTCCGGCTTGCCAAATTTCTCATAATAAAATTCATAATTCACCCGCTCATGCGCAGCGTGCTGGTCAATCAGGTACAGCCCGCTGTCATTCTGGGCGATGATATAGGTTCCGTGATGCTGGCCGATATAATTCAGCTCGGGAAACTGAGGAAGACCCGAGCCGGTCTGCTCCGCAGGTGCGTACAGCTCCCCGGCCGCCTGCTGCTGCCCCCGGCCAGCGATGGCTGCCTGAGGACGGTAGCTGTCGCGGGGGCCGGTGGACGGCTGGCGGTATGAACCCTGGGTGGCGTTACCGCCGCTGTATGCAGCGGCCGTCTCTCTGGCCTGCTGCGTATTGCTGCTATATGGCTGGGTATTCCCGAATGCTTGGGAAGCAGCGTGAGGGCCTCCAGCGGCAGGGTTAGTTAATGGACCAGCGCTGCCAGAGAAAAGAGCGCCGTTCGCTCCGCTGGAAGGCAGCTGGCTGCCCCCTCCAGCGCCAGCACCGCCAGGTAATCCCTGTCCGTAGCTGCGCGGATCTACAGACTTATCTGTGCCTCCTGCTTCCGTACCTTGCTGAACACTGCCCGGAGCTGCACCTTTGGAGAAGGCAAATTGCTCCTGAATGAATGAGCTGCTGTTCTTGCCGCCGATAATCTCCTTAGTGGGGCGCGGAATCAGGCTCTGGCCCATCAGCAGCGAGCGGAGCTGCTGCTCTATGAACCCGTACAGCTCGGGTTCTTTGCTGAAGCGCACTTCAAGCTTAGCTGGATGCACGTTGACATCCACGAGCGACGGGTGCATCTCCAGCTTCAGGACCAGCAGCGGATAACGGTTGATCGGCAGCAGCGTATGGTAAGCGCGCATAATGGCTGCATTCAGTCCGTTGCTGCGGATGTAACGGCCCCCGACCAGCGTCGTAACCGCATTGCGATTCGAGCGTGTCCACTCGGGGCGGCTGATATAGCCGGAGATCCGGAAGTCCGGATCTTCCGCAGACACAGGGAGCATTGCCTTGGCCGCTGAGGTACCATATACAGCAGCTATCACCTGCAGCAGGTCTCCGTTGCCCAGCGTATGCAGCAATTGATTGCTGTTATGCTGGAGGGTGAAGGAGATATCCGGGTGGGCCAGTGCCATCCGGTACATGGCATCCGAGATATGGCCCAGCTCAGTCTGGATGCTCTTCATATACTTCAGGCGTGCAGGCGTATTATAGAACAGCTCGCGCACGGTAAGGTCACTTCCCTTGCCGGAAGCTGCATCTTCATTACGGATCAGCCTGCCGCCCTCGATATCCAGCACCCGTCCCTTGCCGTCGTCTCCGCTTGCGGTCAGCAGGGTCAGCTTCGAGACCGCCGCGATACTCGCCAGCGCTTCTCCACGGAAGCCGAGGCTGGTGATCAGGAAGAGATCACGGCCGCTGGCAATTTTGCTGGTCGCATGGCGGTAGAAGGCAGTCTCGCAGTCCTCCGGCTCGATTCCCGAGCCGTTATCCTTCACCCGGATGCTCTGCAGTCCCCCCTCTTCCACAGAGACTTCAATACGGGTGCTGCCCGCATCGATCGCGTTCTCCACCAGCTCCTTCACTACGGAAGCAGGACGCTCGACTACCTCCCCGGCCGCAATCTGGTTGGCAATATGCTCATCCAGCACATGAATTTTAGCCATATTCGTTCACCCCGCATTTACTAATTTTTATAGATAGTATTGAATATTAACGGACTGTAAAAGCCTTATTCTGACAAGTAGAAACGGCTTTGCAGTCCTTTCGGGGACAGCATCCGTTTCAGCGAGATAATCATCCTAACGGATGATTAAGATTACCTTCGTGCGAGCAACAATGCGTGCTGTTTTCCACATACATTCAGGCCGTGTGCCAGCTTGCGAACACAATGTATGCCGTTTTTCACATACATTCAGGCTGTGTGCCTGCTTGTGAACAAAATGTATGCTGTTTTTCACATATATTCGGGCCGTGTGCCTGCTTGCGAACACAATGTATACTGTTTTTCACATACATTTGGGCCGTGTGCCTGCTTGTGAACACAATGTATACTGTTTTTCGCATACATTCGGGCCGTGTGCCTGCTTGCGAGTACAATGTATGCTGTTTTTCACATATATTTGGCCCATATACCGCTGAACTATAGCTCTCTTGCCTTCAGCTTCAGCTCATTCAAGAGGCCCATCGCCTGCAGCGGGGTCATATTCATCAGATCGGCGCCTTGCACGGCGTTGATTAACTCTTTGAGCAGCGGATTGTCTTTGACGGCCGGTGCCGCTGCACCGCCCTTACGGTTCTTACGCGGCTCTTCCTCGCCAAAAATAGACAGCTGCACTACTTCATTGTCCTCTTCCTCTACAGGAGAAGCAAGGGATACGGCAGCTTCCCGCTGTACGGCAGCCATAGAAGCTGCTGCTTCGGAAGACGGGTCCGAATGAGTTGAAGCTTGCGTGGTGCGTTCAGCCGAATAGGATTGGCTGCCTGTGGCAGCTCCTTCTCCGGCATCCGGCGTCTGCGCAGCGCTAGCCTGATGCTCCTGTATGACTGTTCCGCCCCCGCTCCGGTCACTGTAACCCGTGCCGTAATTCAGCGCTGCGCTGCCCGGCGGAGAAGCCTGCTCAATGCTCTGGAGCAGTCCGTAGGCCCGGTCGATAATCCCTTCCGGCAATCCAGCCAGCCTTGCACAATAAATCCCGTAGCTGCTGTCCGCAGCTCCCGGCACAAGCTTACGGAGGAAGTTCACCTTGTCGCCGCTCTCCTGGACTGCCATCGAATAATTCCGCAGCCCCTCAAGGCTCTGCTCCAGATGGGCCAGCTCATGGAAATGCGTCGATACCAGTGCCTTGCAGGCAATGGTATCATGCACGTATTCGATCACCGCCTGGGCAATCGCCATCCCTTCGCTGGTCGAGGTCCCCCGGCCCAGCTCATCGATGATGATCAGGCTGCGGGCAGTTGCTTTCTCGGTCATGACCTGAATGTCAGCCATCTCGACCATGAACGTGCTCTGGCCGCCGATCAGGTCATCCGCTGCACCGATCCGCGTGAAGATGCGGTCGATCAGTGCCACCTCGGCGCTGGCCGCAGGCACGAAGCAGCCGATCTGGGCCATGATGCAGATGAGCGCCACCTGGCGCATATACGTGCTTTTGCCGGCCATGTTCGGTCCTGTGATCAGCAGGATATTGCCTTCGTCCTTACTGAGTGTGCTGCCGTTGGCAATGAACGCCGAATCCTTCAGTACTGCCTCTACTACCGGATGGCGTCCGCCTTCAACCCGCAGATCGTAGCTGTCGGATAGCTTAGGCTTCACGAACCGGTGCTCGGCGCTGACCGCTGCTAAGCACTGATACACATCAATCTCCGCCACCTTCTCGGCCAGCGCCTGCAGGCGCGGAACCTGGCTGCTAATCCGCTCGCGCAGCTCGGTGAACAGACTGTATTCCAGATCTGTCATCTTATCCTGGGCTTCCAGGATCAGTGCTTCCTTCTCCTTCAGCTCAGGAGTTACATAACGCTCGGCGTTGGCCAGCGTCTGCTTGCGCTCGTAACGGCCTTCCGGCAGCGAGGACAGATTGGAGCGGGTAATTTCTATATAATATCCGAAGACTTTGTTGTAGCCGATCTTAAGGGATTTGATTCCGGTCACCTGGCGTTCCTTCGCTTCAAGCTCGGCAATCCAGCGTTTGCCGCTGCTGCTGGCTTCCCGCAGCTCGTCCAGCCGCTCATGGTAACCCACACGGATAATTCCGCCGTCACGCACGGACACCGGTGCATCCTCCACAATCGCCCGTTCAATATCTTCACGAAGCTCCGCGCATTCATCCATGGTTGCGCCGATCTCCCTTAAGGTAGAGGAACCAGAGGTCAGGCACATCTCCTTCAGCGCAGGAATCTGGGCCAGGGACAGCCTCAGTGCGTTCATATCCCGCCCGTTGGCGCTGCCGAAGGCAATCCGTCCGACAAGCCGTTCCAGATCATAGATCTCCTTCAGCGCCCCGCGCAGGTCCTCGCGGACAATAAACTGGTTATACAGATAGTCAACGGCTTCCAGACGGCGCTCAATCGGCGCGCGCTGCAGCAGCGGCTTATCAATCCGGCGGCGCAGCAGGCGGCCGCCCATGGAGGTCTCGGTACGGTCTAGGAGCCAGAGCAGCGAGCCTTTTTTGGAGCGTTCCCGCACGGTCTCGGTCAGCTCCAGATTACGCCGGGTGAACGGATCGAGAATCATATAATTCCCTGGTTCGTAAGGCGAGATCTGGGTAAGTTGCCCTAGTGAACGGCGCTGTGTCTCGCTGAAATAGGAGATCAGCAGCGCCAGGGCACGGCCGCGCTCCTTCTCCAGCCGGACCCAGGCCGCTTCACCGAACTGGCGGCGGGCCAGCGCTTCCTCTTGCTTGTCCCACGGGGTATAGACCACAGGCTTGGCCAGCAGGGAAGCTTCACTGCGCAGCTCCTCCAGCAGGGCCGAATCCCCAATAATCTCTGCGGGCTCGTAGATGCCAATCTCGTCGCGCAGCCACTCGGTGCTTGCGAGTACCGAGGTGACATACAGCTCACCTGTCGTCAAATCGCAGGCGGCCAGCGCCATCATCCCGTCTTCCTCTGTTACGCAGACGAGGTAGTTGTTGCTTTTGTCCGAAATGATCTTGCCGTCCATCACTGTACCCGGTGTAACGACCCGGACGATATCGCGGCGGACCATCCCTTTGGTCACCGCAGGATCATCCAGCTGCTCGCAGATCGCGACCTTGTAGCCCTTCTCGATCAGTCGCTGTATGTACCCCTCGGCGGCATGATACGGCACCCCGCACATCGGAATTTTCTCACCGATCCCGCCGTCACGGCCTGTTAATGTAATCTCAAGCTCTTTGGATGCAAGCAGTGCATCTTCGAAGAACATTTCATAGAAATCGCCCAGACGAAAGAAAAGGAAAGCGTCTTTAGCCCCCTCCTTGACTTTGAGATACTGCTGAATCATCGGCGTATAGTTTGCCATCGTCTACCTCCATACCTACTTCATACTGTTCTCTATTATAGCAGAAACTCCGCTCCCCGGGTTACCCCCGGCACGCCTGCGGCGGTTGCTAAAAGTTGGGGCGGATGTTCATGGCGGTAGAGGGAGGGGTGTCACTTAGAGGAATAGGGGGGAGTGAGGGGTGAGAGTGTGGGAGATATATGGTTTGGGGGTGGGAGGAATGTGAAGATGTTGGAGCAGGTGTAAGTCGATGCTGGGGCGTGTGAGGATGTGGGGGGCGGGTGTGAGTAACTTGTGAGGCAGGATGCGAGTGCGAGGAGCGGGTGAGGCAGGATGCTGGGCTGGGCGAGGATGTAGGGGCAGCCGTGAGTAACTTGGGGGAAGGAGATGAGATTTCCGGCAGGCTTTTTATTCTATTGTAGTTTGTACATTAGATGGCCCTGTAATTGGCTGATAAATGGGATCTGCTGCACTTCGTACATTAGAAATCCTTACAAGGAGAGTTTTCGGACCAAATTCCAGAATTCTAATGTACAAACTACATCAGAATGTATCTCAGCGCTGGCAAACGACGATTCTGCTGCAGTAAATACAACCACTTTGATATTCACTTCGTTAATTACTTCAACAGACCCATGTAGTTGCGATAGCGGGATTAGAATAGTCACTTGTATTGGTAGCAGATATCAGATTTTACGTGGAAGTAGTGAAAATCAGTTTAACCATCCGTCTCCTGTATAAGCGAGCCATGAGTGAATGATCAAAAGTAACCTCAGAGTGCCACCGTTTTCTGTGTCAAACTAGAACGAAATTTCATGAAGAATTGTTTGTTTTAAAAAATAGCCGCCAAAGCAGCAGCTTCCCACACCTAGTGGTGCAGAAAAGCTGTAACCGGCGGCTATCGGGACTTGACGGGCGGCGGACTCTATTGATAAGCATCCGCCCGCCCGGACGGCAGCGCCCCGGAATCCGGCGGGGCGCTCTGTACCCAGGAGCCGCGGATATCCCGCGACTCATCCCAGCTCTGCTGCTCCGCTATGGCGCGCAGCAACGGATCAATCCACCGGGCGGCGGCTGCGTAGCCGCCCAGTGTGCGCAGCTGCGCCTCCAGAGGAGGCCAGGCTGTGCGCAGAGGAGCTTTGCCGCCGCTGTAGAAGGCGGCATGCAGGTCTTCCCGGTCGAGCGGGCGCAGTGGCAGGTCTTCATAATGGCTCACGATCAGGTGAGCCAGGCAGACCGCGCCTTTGGCGATGACCGGGGAGACCAGGAAGCTCGGCAGGGTCCGGTACTCGAAGCCGCCATGCGGCTGAGGGCGGAAATCGCCGAGCACGCCATAGCGGGGACGCCGGGCCGCAGCCCGGATGTCCTCCAGCAGGAACAGGGGCAGCGCTAGATAGTTATCTAGCGCACGCAGGAGCGGCGCACACAGCGTGACGCCGCTGAAGTGCAGGTGGCCGCCGAGGGCCCAGCCCCGCAGCGGCATCCCTCCCGCCCGCCAGCGCAGCGAGCGGTCGGCAATGAGCCGGTCCGCCTCGCGTGCGGCGGACATCAGCTGCGCCAGCAGCGCGCGCGGTTCCCCGCGCGGCGCAGGGCGCAGCTCCGCCACCGGGAACACGCCGCGCGTTCCCGGGGGTCCGGCGTCGCAGCCCGCGACGCCGTCCATGGGCAGGTACCGCGACGCCGGCACGACGCGGCCCGTGGATTCCCGGAGCAGCAGGAACTCCGGGTCCATGCCCATGAGCAGCCCAGGCCGGCCCGGCTGCTCACTGTCAAGCATCCGCGCAAGCGCTGCGGAAGCTGACCCGTACGGCTCAGGCAGCGCTCCAGCGGGATCGGGCATCACCGGAGTGATCCCTGTCACCATGTACCGCCGCTCGCCCATGGCCCGCAGCTCCACCTCGCCGCTATCCAGGCCCAGACTATACAGCGCCCGCACCGCTGAAGTCTGCAGAACCCCTGCAGCCCCCCGCAGCCCCCTTACCCCACCACCTAAACTGCCAAGCTCATCCACGAAACTCCCATACTCACTTTGCCTTCCAGATACGCCCCCACCACTCCCATTCCCGCCTTGACTTCCAACTCCTCCCACACCATTCCTATACTCATCTTGCCCCCCAGCTCCTCCCACACCATTCCTATACTCCCCTTGCCATCCAGCTACTCCCCCATCATCCCTACCCAACCTTCCAACCCCCCGCCCCCCGCCCATAGCCGCTCCAGCTCCGAGCGGCTGGCAGTCCAACACGGTCAGATTGAAAATAAGCACGCGGTAGTGCTGTCTGTAGCTTGCGGGGTCTTGTCCATGTGAATGAGCATGGGTGTCTCTTGTATCTTCACGCCGTGCCCCTCTAGCGATAGAATTGGAGTCGGCCTCAATCCCGCAGCGCCGGAGCCTGCGTTCGATCTGCTCCGGCGCAAGCTGCCGGAATATGTTCAGCCCTTCATTCATGTCTAATGCCTCCGCCCATACGAAATTCCTCAGAGCCGTATCCCCTCGCGCACCGTCCTAATACCGGACAATACCCTTTGAGCGATAAGCCGCTGAGGAAGCCTGACCCCCAAATGTTCAAGTGGAAATAGCACAAAAATTGCACCCGAAGCTTGATCGCCGCTGCGGTGTATACTTGGACATTCAAACGCTGCCCCGTTTAACTTTCCTGATGAATGCCGCGCCTCCAGCGCAAGCATTCCCCTACGCATCTCTGTGCCTTGAAGGATACTTAACAGTATGAAGCCTACATCCTTACCATTTAAAAAAATATTTTAAAAAAAAGAGGGCATTCGCCCTCTACGCCGCTGCCCTCTCATCATATAATGGATCATAACCCACACAGTACTTCAGGCAGCGGCATATTCCTTCCTACAACTCATCATCCAGAGCGTCAGGGTCCAGATCATCGTAATCATAATTCTCGCCTTCAAAATCATAATCCTTGTCTTCCAGATCGTCACTCTGATCACTGACAAACACGCGGAGCTTGGTCTCAGCCACCAGTTCCGCATCGAACTCGCGTTCCACCCGGAGTGTCACACTGCCTCCGCCCGGCGATACCCCGGCTTCCACACAATTGGGTTCCTGCGTTGCCTCCGCAGAGACCTGTGCCGTGGAAGCACGGTGTCTCGGGTCGAGGTACGACAATGGAATAAGCTCCACATAGGAGACCGTTTCCTTGGCAACCTCGGTCTGCTTGTTTTTGTCGTACGAATACCAGATGTTCACATCATAGGTACCGATTACTTCGATTCCGTTCCCGGCGGCAACCGCTTCGTACTGGTGGTTAATGATCCAAGCCCCCAGAATACTAGTCGGATGATGTGGCGGAGTCACGGTATGGGTTGCGGTAGAGAACTTACGACCTTTGCCGCAAATTGCCTTCGTAATGATCTCCCTTGTTTGACGTTTATGGCTTAATGACATCTTTGAACCTCCTCCATACAATCATTCACTATCAAGTGTATGCACGTTCTGGGCATTTGTTGATTGTTAGAGTAGAAATAAATTTGGGTAAGCCCTCAGATGCCGTAACTGAAGCCCTTTGCTTCATTTTATTGCCGGATTTAGTCCATTATGAATCTCCTGACCCGAAAAAAAACAAAAGTAGCGGCTCCCCCTAACCGGGAAAACCGCTACTTTTTGTTGTGCCAACATCTTAAGCCGGGAAGGGGCCAGGCTCCCTGCTAGGAAAGTACACGTACGATGCCAAGCTGCCGGTGGCGGCTGAGATCAATGAAATCCTCACCGATGTTCACCAGCGGACGCAGCGGGTCATGGGCCAGAATCATAATGATTTTGCCGATCTGCCCGTCCGTCAGGAGCACCTCATTGCCGATCATCGATTGCATCAGCTTATTAATGAACACACTGCAGATATACGGGTCCAGCTTGCCGTAGACGTTCTCATCCATCTGCTTAAGCACCTCATACAGCGGCGCAGCTGTACGGTAGAACCGGTCTGAAGTCATTGCGTGGAAAATATCCGCCACCGCCACGATTTTGCTGAAATCCGTAATCCGGTGGCCCAGCACGCCGAAGGGGTAGCCGCTGCCGTCCATCCGTTCGTGATGCTGCAGCGCCACAAGCGCCTGCATATGATTGGTGCCCACCGTATCGCGGATCATCTCATAGCCATAGGTCGTGTGCTTCTTCATCAGGGCATATTCATCCTCACTCAGCGGACCCGGTTTGGTGAGGATCTCGGCCGGAATCATAATTTTGCCGATATCATGCAGCGTCGCAGCAATCGTCAGCATACTCAGCTCGTCCGGCTTCAGCTTCAGCCATTTGCCGAGCAGCGTAGAGATGATGCCCACCGCCACATTATGCCTGTATGTATAGTCATCCTTAGTCTGCAGCGCAGACAATATTCCAAAGAAATCATTCTTCTCGCTCACCTGCTGAATGAACGGGATCACTTCATTCCTGAGCTCAATCATCGGCAGACGCTTCGTCTTCGTATAGCGCAGCTGCTCAAAAATACTCTCCATCGCCGCCGTACAGTCATCCACAGCCAACTGATAGAATGCAGCGCTATCGACCTGGACCACATCCTGCGGCTCCAGAACGATCTTGTGCTGTGTAATCAGGCGGATATGCTCTCCGGTAAGCAGGGTCAATGCCGGCAAGACAAATACACCGCTATGATTGAAAAGGTTCGCTACCAGCTGTTTGCCGATATATTGATCATTGCTGTTATTCATATTCCTCACCTGCCAGACCAAGATTCTTGAGTTTTGGACATCACTTAAGAGACAAGCTCACTTGCGGTGCTTATGTTTCTTATCGTTATTTTACACCGGATTGTGAATACCTGACACCTAAATTACATGGATTTGCTTACGCTTTGCCCTTCGCAGGCTGCTTGTCCTTCGCCGGACGCAGCTCCACCGGGCTTTTATAGCGTTTGGCAATCTTAAGATACAGCGCAAGCTCACGGCATAATTGCAGAATCGCGGAGCGGATCTCGAATTCCTCACGCGAATCCGGCAGCTCCATCTCCTGGAACTCCTGCTGCAGCTCCTCCAGCAGCCGTTCGGTCCGGCCGGTATATTCCTCAGCCAGCACATCGCCGCTAAGCTGGTCGAAAAGCTCTGCCACCATATCTCCGTGCGGCAGCTGCCGGTAGACCTGCGAGAGCAGCTGCATCATATTCTGGATAGACTCCAGCTGCTCCTTACGCATATAGAAGTACACATTCCAGGCTTCATCCGGGTGGATCACATGATTCTCCATTTCCCTGGATGCTGCGCTCAGCCCCTTCTGCACAGCCTCCCCTGCCCCGATCAGCTCTTTCCCGTCCCAGATATAGCCGGGATCACGGAGCGTTCTGGCCATTTGCCGGAAGATGACCGAGAAGTAGCCGTCCACCTCTTTGCGGATGCCCGCAATGATCCCGCCGGTCTGCGGCATGTAGATGAAGTTCACAAGTCCGGCGGAGCCGAGGCCGATAATCAGCAGCTCCACCTGCTGCAGCAGGATATGAACCGTGATATCAGCTTGTCCAAACACGCGGAACACAATGACCGAGCTGGTGACGATCCCTTCCTTGAAGCCGGATTTGACGATCAGCGGGAAGCCGAACAATACATACAGTCCTAGTACCCAATAATGAAAGCCTAGGGCCCAAAACAGAATACAGCCCAAAAAGAGTCCCACCAATGAGGCGAAAAAGCGCGCCGAAATCGTGCGTAGACTCCTTTTACGGGTCGTTTCCACCCCGAGAATGGCCAGCAATCCCGCGCTTTGGGCATTAGGGATACCAGCGGCGGCTGCCAGCAGAATAGACAGCAGAGTTGCAGCCGCCGTTTTAATAATACGAAATCCCATGTGAATATCTCTCCTACACCGTTAAGCTTCAACATTCAGATAAAGATATAGTCATGGTACAAGATTTTGCCAAGAGACACAATATGACATGGTTCTTACCGTCTCGACAGCAGCAGCTTCTCCACATACACCACCAGCTGGTACATGGCCGTAGCCACA
The DNA here is from genome assembly GCF_038593195.1 of Paenibacillus sp. FSL H7-0350. Taxonomy (NCBI): domain Bacteria; kingdom Bacillati; phylum Bacillota; class Bacilli; order Caryophanales; family Paenibacillaceae; genus Paenibacillus; species Paenibacillus sp. FSL H7-0350. The sequence goes on from NZ_CP151972.1 coordinate 1,226,476, forward strand.
GCCGCAATAATGAGCAGGCTCGACATGACCAGGGTGAAGTTGAACACCTGAAAACCGTAAATAATCAGATACCCCAGCCCCGATTTCGCAACCAGAAATTCACCGACAATGACGCCGACCCAGGACATACCGACATTCACCTTGAGAGTGGAGACCACAGCCGGGAACGACGCCGGGAGAATTACTTTGCAGAACTCCTGGCTCTTGGAAGCGCCGAAGGAGCGAACCACTTTGACCAGATTCGGGTCCACGCTGCAAAAGCTGTTGTACACTACCAGCGTCGTGATAATCACGGTAATCGATAAGGTGGTAATGACGATGGCGGTGAAGCCTGCCCCGAACATTACAATGAAGATTGGGCCGAGCGCCACCTTCGGCATACTGTTGAACACAACCATATAAGGGTCCAGGACGGCGGACAGAAAAGGCGACCACCAAATGACGACAGCCAGCAGCGTTCCGATTAAGGTACCCAGAATAAAGCCCACCGCGGTCTCGCCCACGGTCATTCCCAGATGCGGCCACAGACTGCCGCTGATCATGTCCTCCCAGATCTGCCCGAACACCTTCGTCGGATAGCTGAACAGCAGCTCATCGATCCAGCCCATTCTGGCCCCGGCTTCCCAGAACACGAAGAACACCAGCAGCAGGCTGCTCCGGACCATAAGCACCTGACTCTTGCGGCGCAGCTTCTTCTTCCTGTAATCCGCATGCTTCTGTTCCAGCCACTGCGCACGGGAGGCCGTCTCACGGGGCTGCACTTCTGTATTCACATCTCTTCCCTCCCTGCCAGCTCCATTTCCTTCCATACCTCGTGAAAAAGCTCCGCGAAGCCCGGCAGGTCCCGCGCATACAGCGGCGGGGTGCGGCGAATCGCTTCCGGAATCTCAAAAATTCTGCGGATTCTGCCCGGATTCGGCTGGAGCAGAATGACCCGGCTGCTGACCGCAATCGCTTCAGACAGGTCATGCGTAACCAGAATAGCCGTGGTTCCCCGGCGCATCAGCGTCTCCGAGACCAGATCCTCAAGTTGCAGCTTAATCTGGTAGTCCAGCGCCGAGAATGGCTCATCGAGCAGCAGCAGGCTGGGGTCGGTAGCCAGTGTCCGCACGAGGGCAACACGCTGGCGCATCCCTCCTGAGAGCTGTGCCGGATAGGCTTGCTCCTTGCCTTCCAGCCCCATATCGGCCAGCAGCTGCAAGGATTTGGCACGCGAGCTTCCGGTGAGCCTTCCGGTCAGCTCCAGCCCGAGCAGCGCGTTATCCTCAATCGTCCTCCAGGGAAACAGATAGTCCTGCTGGAGCATATAGCCGACTTCCGGCGAAGGTCCCGCGGCCTTACGTCCGCTGAGCAGCACCTCACCGCGTGAAGCCTGCAGCAGCCCGGCGATGATCGACAGAATCGTTGTTTTGCCGCAGCCGCTCGGTCCGACCAGACTGACGAACTCGCCTTGGCCAACGCTGAGATTCAGATCCTCTATAGCAAGCGAAGCCTCGCGGTCTCCCAGATAGGCGTGCGTGACTTCCTTCAACTCGACTACTGGAAGCATAGTGGTCGGCCTCCTCACTCCTTGATGGTGCTCTCTGCCTGCTCTGCAAAGCTGTTATTAACTATTTTAGCGGCAGGGATTCGTTCCTTCAGCTCACCGGCATGGTCAATAACATCCAGCAGATTATTCCATTCCTTGTCATCAATTACCGGATTCACCGCATAGGTATCCTGTTCCTTATAACGGCTGATGGCAGAGACCACAATGCCCCGGTCAATCTTTTCAAAATAAGGCATGACCGCGTCAGCAATCTCCTCAGGACTATGAGCCTTCACCCATAACTGGGCACGCTGGACCGCATTGGTGAATTTCTGCACCGTGTCCTGATTCTTAGTAATGTAGCTCTGCTTGGACATGAATACCGTATACGGCAGATAACCGCTCTCTACCCCGAAGGAAGCAACCACCTGGCCCCGGCCTTCACTCTCGAAGATCGATGCCTGAGGCTCGAACAGCTGCACATAATCCCCGGTCCCTGAAGCAAACGCGCCGGCAATATTAGCAAAATCAATGTTCTGGATCAGCGTCAGATCCTTCCCCGCATCAATCCCCTTGCTGCGCAGCGTGAATGCGCCCGCCATCTGAGGCATGCCCCCTTGCCGTTGACCCAGGAAGGTCGAGCCCTTCACTTTGTCCCATGTAAAATGGCTGTCCGGTGTACGCGCGAACAAGAAGGTTCCATCCCGCTGCGTAAGCTGGGCGAAATTGATTACAGGATCATCCGCCCCCTGCTGGTACACATAAATGGAGGTCTCCGAACCGACCAGCGCCACATCGATTGCTCCTGAGAGCAGGGCCGTCATGGTTTTATCTCCGCCCGGTATCGTCTGCAGCTCTACATCCAGCCCTTCATCCTTGAAAAAGCCCTGCGATAAGGCCACATATTCAGGCGCATAGAACACGGAACGGGTAACTTCGCCGATCTTCACCTTTACATTACCGGATTTACTGCCGCAGCCTGCAAGAACAGAGCCGAGCACAAGCATCACCAAGAATGGCAATGACAGTCTTTTGAACCCTTTCATCCTTTCCACTCCTTTCCTCCCGGGTCATTCGCCCTTGCTCTATGCATATGCGGGAGTCTATGGAAAGGTTAAAGCACAATGTATAAAGCGCTTACATTTTATTCGGTTCGTCAACGCCGCCCACATTATGAGCGATCGCAGCGCCGTATTCACGCTGTACCAGACCAGCGAGCCAGACTCTTCAGAGTTGAGCGGTGCTTCCGCCAAAGCTATTTTGCAAGAATAATCTTAACAGAGCAGCCATTCCCCAAAAGCATGACATAACTCCGCCCGGGTCAGCGGGAACGCAATGATATAACCGTTTTCCTGCTCACTGCTGCTGCGCAGAAGCCATCCGCCCGAAGAAGCTTCAATGTAAGAGATCTGCTGCAGGGTCCAGCCTTCATCATTCCTTGCACATAACCGCAGTTCACCGGACGCTGTCCTATTCTTCAACACTTTAGCCAATTCCACAGAGCTGTCGGGATCTCCCGTCTCCGCTTCCAGTGAAGCCGCCAGCACACAGAGGTTCCACGTTCCGGCCTTCTCATGAATCTCCTCATAACTCCGTCTGGACAGGAATACCGCTGGAGCGGACTGATTCCCGGGCTGCGCACACTCGAAGCAATTGAACAGATAATAGCAGGCGCGCTTCATCTCTGCCGGTTCCTTCAGCCCGTAGGCGAAATCATCCTCTTCCGTTAACCCTGTCATGAGGATCTTATCCTTATGTACTTGCAGGCATACATCCTGCGCATATTCACGCTCATTGAATTTCATTCTGCAGATCCGCTTGGAGCCGGAGGCTGTGTGCAGGAGCTCTGCCACCACCCGACGCTGGGTCTCACCCGGGAACAGATACTGTGCCAGACAGATAACCTCTTGCTTATTCACATTCTTTATCCCTTCCATTTAGGCATACATGTAAGTATTAATGTAAATGAGTGGCTTTCAAAAAAACAGCAAAACTATAAAACTTGCAATCTTTATGTTATCATAAGCTAATTTTAAGGTAAAATTAAGAAACACAGGGTAAGATCAATACCATGAAATACTTTTAGCGAGGTGGTTTTCAAAATGAGAATGCTCATCACATTTCAAAACAAGCTTGTCCCTGTATATTTCACAACAGAAAACAAACAGCCGACCCAAAAAGTACTTCGACTGCTAAACAGCACCCTTGAACTCAAAATTCAAAAAGGCAAAAACGCCCTGCAGACCTGTTTGAATTCCCTGATCAGTATCGAAATTAAAGGCTCAGAAGCTATATTGCACAGTTACAGTGAAAATGATTCATTGGCCTTATCCCTCTATTAAACAGAGGGATATTTTTTTTTTGCGGATGAATATGATTACCTTCGCGCGAAGACAATGTATGCTTTTTTCCACATACGTTTGTTCCATCTGCCTGCTTGCGAGTACGATGTATGCTGTTTTTCACATACATTCAGCCTTCAGTCACATTCAGTATCAAAGTCACTCTATGATTCTTTCCAAAAATTCTTATTTACATATGTACGCTCACCTTTTCCACAGCAGGAGGGGCTGTCTAAAGCCATGAAATGGAGACTTAGGACAGCTCTTTATTGCGGAGTAGGATCAACGTGAGCACTTGGATGGACGCTCCGCAAACGGAACGTTGTTACAATCGCTGTTGTTTCCAGATTTTTTTCATTCCCCTTAGCGGTGTAAATCCGGACACAAAGGCGACCGCTGCCGCTTTTCCGCGGGTCGTTCCGTCCGCTCCGCTGTTTGAGCGAAAAACGACTTGTCTATCTATAAAAAGAAACAAAAAATCGCTCATTTTGGTAAAATGGAGGTACCACTTTGAGTTCCGGAGATTTCTGCAAGTGACTGTCGCCGCTCAAAGAATTCACTTTTGAAACAGCCCCCTATAATGTAAAAAAGCACATTCCTACAAGTGAGGGATGCGCTTAGTCTATGGTTTACAGGGGCTTAACACTCAACATTATACCGGCACTCAGCCAATCCGGAGGTTCCGGTTCTCCTCTTTCTCCGCCTTTTTAATTCGCAATTTGAACAACTTCACCAGATTACGCCGGGTATGCTCTTCGTGACAGCTGTCCAGTTTCTTCAGGATGAAACGGTCTATGGACATGTCAATCGCTCCTTTAAATGGGGGCTTAGTCCCGTGATCTGGAGAGGGAATCATTTCCTCTTCTCCTTATATCACCTATATAACCGGGCCGCTGATACCTTAAACTTGTCCCTGGCTGCGCCTGCACCGCTTGCGAAATTAGGAATACTACATATAGACCGTTCTCGGGCGTATTAGAGAGCTGTTATAGAAGATATGGTACATTTGCGAAGGATAGCAGCTTCTGCAGGCAGAATAAAAATTTTATCCGACGGATATTTACAAACTAAAAATTAAATGCTATATTATCGATAGTTAATATTAAATAGATATCTAAGGAGAAATCATAATGTCGAATGTACTGTTTATCAAAGCTAATAACCGCCCTGCCGAGCAATCCGTAAGTGTTCAGCTCTACAACGAATTCCTGTCCAGCTACAAGGAGACTCATCCGCAGGACCAGATCACTGAACTCGACCTGTTCGCTGAACAGCTTCCATACTACGATAACACTCTGATCACTGGTGTATACAAAGCCGCTCAAGGCTTCGAAGCTACTCCTGAAGAAGCAGCAGGCGCCGCACTTGTGAAGAAATATCTGGACCAGTTCCTGGCTGCTGACAAAGTAGTATTCGCCTTCCCGCTCTGGAACATGACCGTTCCGGCTGTACTGCACACTTATATCGATTACTTGAACCAGGCTGGAACTACCTTCAAATATACTGCTGAAGGTCCTGTAGGACTCTTGACTGGTAAAAAAGCAGCTGTTCTGAACGCCAGAGGCGGCGTGTACTCCGAAGGCCCGGCCGCAAGTGCTGAAATGGCTGTTAACTTCATCATGGGCAACCTGAACTTCTGGGGCTTCAAGGAAACTACACAGGTAATCATCGAAGGACACAACCAGAACCCGGACAAATCCGCTGACATTATCGCTTCCGGCCTGCAACTGGCTAAGACAGCAGCAGCATCGTTCTAATCTGCTATTAATACGTAAAAGGGGCTGTCCATACTTGGGGCAGCTCTTTATTTCGGAGTTGGATCAACGTGAGTACTTGGGTGGACGCTCCGCGAACGGACCGATGTTCCAATCGCTGTGCTGTTTAAGCGGGATGCGAACATTCTTTTTAAAAAACCAAAAACGGAAAGCAGCGATTCCCAATAACGGGAATCGCTGCTTTTTTAATGTTTGAAGCTTTGCCACTGCTATAACAGTTGCTGAAGCAGGTGGATTTTTTCCACTTGCTATTCAATAAGTAGCCTCAAGCTAGGGAACAGTTGGATAAAAGACACTTGATCTCCTGCAACTCTTCCCAATTGAGGTATTAGCGGTGTAACAAGTGACGTTTATCCACCTAATTTCCCAAAATGCTCATGAGTCACCAAATTAAGATACGTTTTTCTAACTAATCTCCGGATGCCGTAGCTCCTACTTACACAATCCTCAGCATCCAACAAGCTTATTCCGTTATGCAAACTTTAATACCTGTTCCCATGCTAGCTTCCATGCTTCTACAACGCCCTGGGATTTCATCGCCGCTTAATATTCGTCCAGCACCCGCTGCCAGCTTTTGCCCTTCGCACGGGGCGGGGTGCTTTTGGTGGAGGCGGCGGCTGTCTTGCGCTTCTGTCGCGCTTCCTTGCTGTTCTGGAATTGCAGCTCCTTCTGCGTCTTGTGGTAATTCTGCAGCCGCTTTCCGTCCAGCACACCGTTTGCGGCCGCCGCAAGCACGGCGCAGCCTTCCTCCCGTGTATGAGTACAGTCACTGAAGCGGCATTCCGCCGCAAGGGTGCTGATCTCACCGAACGCCAGGTCCAATCCGCCGTCATCCTCCCACAATTGCAGCTCGCGCATTCCCGGCGTATCGACGATGATTCCGCCGTCCGGGAGGACGAACAGCTCGCGGTGTGTAGTCGTATGACGTCCGCGGCTGTCCCCTTCCCGCACATCCTGGGTAAGCTGCAGATTGCGGCCGCTGAGCCAGTTGACCATCGTCGATTTACCGCAGCCGGACGAACCGGTCAGTGCTACCGTCTGGCCGCTGCTGATGTAGGGCTGGAGCTCCTCCCGTCCGTCGCCCAGCAAGGCGCTGACCACATGGACCGGGACACCGGGAGCCGCCTGCTGCATTTCGGCCATTTTCAGCTCCGCATCAGTGCACAGATCTGCCTTAGTCAATAGAATGACGGGATTCGCCCCGCTGTTCCACGCCATAATCAGATAACGCTCCATCCGCCGCACATTGAAATCATCATTCAGTGCACTGACCAGGAATAAGGTATCCACATTGGAAGCCACAATCTGCTCCTCCTGCGTCGGGCCCGCCACCTTACGCGAGATGACGCTGTGACGGGGAAGCACGCCATGGATCACAGCATGCGCTCCCCCATCCTGCATCGCCAGTACCACCCAGTCGCCTACCGCCGGATATTCGCCGGAACCGCTCAGTGAATGCCGGAACTTGCCTGACAGCTCACCCCATATTTCACCTGTTGTGGTAATTACTCTGTATTTACTGCCGAAATCTCCGGCAATCCGGCCCGCTGCATACTTCCTGTCGTCCAGCAGCCGCAGCTTATCTGTCCATTTTCTGTTCCATTCTTCATTCCAGCCATACTGTTCAAGCTTGATATCGATATTCATGTATTTCCTCCTGAATGGGTTATTATCTTTCTTTATTAAGACGCACTTAAGATTAAAACTCGAAGCATGGTCGTAACTGCGGTGAACATTTGGACTTCCAGCCGCTGTTGTGTTTGGATTTCTTGGTTTAAAACCGCTCCTCGCGGTAGAAATCCAAACACAAAGGCGGACGCTACCGCTCCTCCAGTTCCAAATTTCCCCTCCGTTTCTTTTTGCTTTTTGTTAATTTCTTAAGTGCGTCTCCTACCTCCGCTTACTACAAATCCATGTATCTCCGGGCAGCATTGGCTCCACATGCGTACACAAAAAAACCGCTGGAACCCAAAGGTTCCGGCGGCAGAGGCAGACTCCGCTGCGATTCGGTTCTATGCTGCTATACAGCAAAGAACCGCCCGCTGGGCAGAGTCATTCCAGAATAGCGGAGGCTACTCTCTCTCTTCGCGAGAAGGAGCAGACACCGCTATTTCGGGCGTGATGCAGCAAAACTGCACACGCAAAAAAGCCGCCGGAACCGATACGGTTCCCGGCGGCTCTAGAAGGCATCATAGAGCTTGCTTGTGAAGCTGGGGATTAATAACTACTCCACAGCCGCATTTCCCGGAAGACACGTATCCACAACAGTTGCAACCAATCCTGAACCGCTAGTATAAACTGCCATTTGACATCGTCTCCTTCCGAAATAATATGCTGTTATAATATACGGCCCGAATGCCGTTTGTCAACAGCAGGCCCTAACTTTCTCAAATAATGCCCCGCAGCTCGTCCAGCTCCTGAATGACCGCAACCGGCTTCACATTCAGTGATTCATCCCAGGCATGATTGCGCTTCAGCCAGATCGTATCCATCCCGCTCTGCGCCGCCCCCCAGATATCATTCACGGGATGATCCCCAATGAATATAGTCTGTTCCGCCGTGGAACCCAGACGTTCCAGGGCTAACCGGTAGATCGCAGGATCAGGCTTGCTGATCCCGGCTTCGCCCGAAATGACGATCGTGCGGAAGTAGCCGCGGAGTCCGAGCAGATCGATTTTGCCATATTGAATATCCGTGCCGCCGTTCGTGACCAGTCCCAGCGGATATCCGCGGTCCCGGCAATACTCCAGCGTCTCCACCGCATGCTTCATCATCGCCCCGTGGCGGATATAGGTCTCGTCATAATAGGCCCGGATGTCCGCAGCGGTCAATGCCTTCTCCCAAGGCAGAACCTCGCTCAGCTCCGCGAAGAACCCGTCCTTATCCCGGTATCCGTCGGCATCCCTGATAATCATATCCTCCACCACCTGCACGGCCTGCTCTTCGCTAAGATGTTCCAGGAAATCCTGCACAAACTTCATGCTGAAGCTGCGGAAGGTCTGATCACGGTCCATCAGGGTGTTGTCCAGATCAAATAGCAAAGCTCGTACCTCTCTCATGTATACGCTCCCCTTCTGTCGTCCATTTCTGCGATAAAACACCAGATGCTTATTGTACTACGCCCCGTGTCGCAAAATAAAGACCATTCTGCCCGGAAAGACAACCTCTCCTTCGTCAGAATGGCCTGTATAGGGGGAATCAGGTACGTGAGCTTTCAGGATTCAAAATGCTCTGCCCGGTGCGTCAGCATCATTTCCTCGTCGGTAATATATAGCGGGAACGGCGGTGTCTCCTTCAGATAACGCTCGGTGGACAACAGCCGGTAATGAACCTCAGGGAGCCAGGCATCTTCGAGCAGCGGCAGCTTGCCGGTGTCACTGATATAATTGTCTACCGCCGATTGAACCATGTCGAGGTAGTACGGCACCAGCTTGTCAGATTCTTCAAAAATCTCAAAGGTCTCGCTCGACATATAGAATTTCTGCTGCGGGACCCCGCCTAAATATCGTTTGAGCCGGTTCAGGTCAATACTCTTATCTTCCTGGATCAGAGCGGTACGGTTAATGGGAGCGGGCATATCTTCTTCAAATTGCCTTACAGCCTGCTTGATCTGCGGCAAGGTAACGGTTGGATAATTGGGTTGCAAGTTTTTTTTGGCACGTTTGAATATCATACTGAAGGTCTCCTTTCGAAGCTTTTGTCAGATAACGCTTACAATACCATTTTATTCGTTATTTGAACAATTAATCAGCAGTTTCGCACTTGTCATAAAAAATCCCCATTTATTAGTTCATTATTTGACATTTTCCCAGCGAGTCCAGAGTTCGGGCGGGTTGAGCTCGTATCGCTCATTCTCCCGGTACATGAATTGGTGCATAATGAACTCGCGGCGGATTGTGGCATAATCATCATGGAACGGCTTAATGAACTCGTTGATCTCTTTCTCCGAATAGACCACACCCGGTTCGAGCTTCTCCACCATATATTGCAGCGCGATTAATTTCTTCTTGTATTGTGCGGGAATCTGGCGCAAGCGTCCGTCCTTGGCAAAAAAATTACGGAGCACCGACTCCTTCAGACTGTGTTCAGGCGACTCTTCTTCCATCTCCTCCACCCCCTTTGCAAAAATAAATTTCAGCGAGGCCTCAGAGCCTGACTGGATAAACTCGGGATTCAGCTTGAAATATACAGTGTTCTTGTCTCTGCGCTCCTGAATGAGAGCGGCTTCACGCAGCTTGGCTGCATGGTGGGTCACCGTAGGCTGAGACAGATTCAGCTTCTCGGCTAAGGCGTGACCGTGAACCTCGCCCCGGGACAAGAGTAGAAGAATGCGCAGCCGGGTGGGATCGGATAAAGCTTTGTGATAGGCGACAATTTTGTCTAACTGCAAGCGGGATCACACTCCTACGGATATTCGTAAGGCAGTTGGGGGGACTGCCAATTTACATTTTAGATATATATCTAATTATATACCCATCTTGACATCTGATCAATCCCCAATTTGCGGAATTCACCGGCCATGGCAAAAAACAAAAATATAAGGTACCATTTACTGAATAGAATACTACCTTAGGAGGACATAGATATTATGCTAGACGTTATTATTATCGGCGCCGGTCCCTGCGGACTGTCTGCAGCCATCGAATGCCAGCGCCAAGGGCTTTCCAGCCTGATTGTGGAAAAGAACTTCATTGTCCATTCCATCTACCTCTATCCGACCAACATGCAGTTCTTCAGCACCACCCCGCTGCTCGAGATTGGAGATGTGCCCTTCACCTCTCCGAACGACAAGCCCTACCGCCATGAGGCGCTGGTCTACTACCGCCGTGCTGCCGCGCAGCATCAGCTAGAGATTGCCGCTTATGAAGAAGCGCTGTCCGTTCTGCCGCAGGAGGATGGCAGCTTCGTTGTACATACGGTCAACAAGCGCGGCGAGGAACAGCAACGTAGAGCAGCGAACGTAGTCATCTCTACAGGTTACTTCGACCAGCCTAATCTGATCGGGATTCCCGGGGAGGAGCTGCCGAAGGTCACGCATTATTTTGGCGAGGCACATCCTTATTCCGGTATGAAGGTGGCTGTAATCGGGGGCAGTAATTCAGCGGTGGACGCTGCGCTGGAGCTGCTGCGGGTAGGCGCCAAGGTGGATATGGTCTACCGGGGAAGCAGTATCTCGGACAACATCAAGCCTTGGGTGCGCCCGATCTTCGAGAGTATGGTGCAAAAGGGGAGCATAACGCTGCATCTCGAATCGCGCGTCACGGAGATCACCCCGGCCTCGGTCCTGCTAACCTCCTCCGTGAGCGGGGAACCTACCGAGCTGGATAATGACTTTGTGCTGGCGATGACTGGCTTCCGCCCCAGCAGGGCCCTGCTCACCTCTGCCGGGGTGCAGATGGATGACTCTATGGATAAGCCAGCCTTTAACCCCGCTACAATGGAGAGTAATATACCGGGCATCTATGTCGCCGGGGTTATCGCTTCCGGACGGAATGCCAACGAGGTATTCATCGAGAGCGGGCGGGGGCACGGCAAGCTGATTGCCGATCATATTGTGAGCACAAGGCTTACTTAAGAGAAGGAGTGTATCCAAGCTATGGATATAACCTCGTTATTGTTGCTGGGTCTGGCAGCGCTCGGTGTCATCAGCAGCAACTCGCCGATTACCATTGCCATGGTCGTGCTGCTGCTGATCCGTGTGCTGGGACTTCAGCAGGCTTTTCCCTGGCTGGAGAAATACGGGCTGACCGTCGGCATTATCATCCTGACCATCGGGGTCATGACGCCGCTCGCCAGCGGGAAGATCTCCCTCCAGACCATCGGACAGTCGTTCCTGCACTGGAAATCCCTGGCCGCCATCGGAGTTGGTGTCCTGGTTGCTTACCTGGGCGGTCGCGGAGCCGTGCTCATGGGCAGCCAACCGACCATCGTCGCCGGGTTACTCATCGGAACTGTCCTTGGCGTGGCTCTGTTCAAAGGCGTTCCCGTGGGACCGCTAATTGCTGCAGGCATCCTGTCGCTGCTGATTGGCCGGATGTAAGTCCAGATCAACCTCAAGACCAAGGCAAGACGAAACAGGCTGCAAGTCCACCTATACGGGTGGAACTGCAGCCTGTTTGATTTGAATAAGAATAGTATAGACGCGCTAAGCATCCAGCCGCTGAACGTTGAACAGCCGGGCGTAGCTCCCCGCAAGTCCCATCAGCTCCTCATGGGTGCCGCGTTCGGTGATCTCACCGTTCTCCAGCACGATAATCTGGTCGGCATGGGTAATCGTAGACAGCCGGTGGGCCACAATCAGCGTCGTCCGCTCGGAAGCGAGGGACTGCAACGCCTGCTGGATCAGATGCTCGGACTCTAGATCCAGCGCGGAGGTTGCTTCGTCCAGAATCAGCACCTTGGGGTCCTTCAGGAACACCCGTGCAATCGCCACGCGCTGCTTCTGTCCGCCGGACAGCTTCACCCCACGCTCCCCCACCTCGGTATCATAACCTTCCGGCAGCTGCATGATGAAGTCGTGGGCATTCGCGGCTACCGCCGCCTTCATGACCTCCTCTTCCCCCGCTTCCGGGTTCCCGAACCGGATGTTGTCGCGTACTGAGCCGCTGAACAGGAAATTATCCTGCAGCACCATGCCCACCGTCCGCCGCAGACTCTCCTGCGTCAGCCCGCGGATATCGTGGCCGTCCATGCGCAGACTGCCTTCGCTGATGTCGTAGAAGCGGGGAATCAGGCTAATCAGCGAGGATTTGCCGCCCCCGCTCATCCCGACAAAAGCCACCGTCTGGCCCGGAGCGATACTCAGATTAATGTCCCGCAGCACCCACTCATGCTCGTCGCTATACTTGAACCACACCTTGTTGAACTCGATCTTCCCGGCTGCCTTCAGCAGCGGCTTCGCGTCCGGAGCATCGACAATATCATACGGCTCATTCAGCAGCTCCAGCACACGTTCCAGAGAGGCCGAGGCCTGGGTAAGCACCGTCGAAGAGTTAATCAGCCGGCGCAGCGGGGCATACATCCGGTCCAGGTAGCCGAAGAAGGCCACGAAGGTTCCGAGCGTCAGATTGCCTTGGATGACCTGGTATCCCCCGTATCCGATGACAAGCAGCGGTGCAATATCGGTCAAGGTGTTGATAATAGCGAAGGTGAAGGCATTCCACCGTGTTTGCGCCAGCGCTTTTTGCAGAAACTTGCCGTTGATCTCCTCGAATTGCTGCAGGTCTACCCGTTCCATCGTGAAGCTGCGGATGACCGCAATCCCTTGAATCCGTTCATGCAGATAGCCCTGAATGACGGCAAGTGCCTGTGACCGGTCTTTGGTCAGCACCTTGAGGCGTTTGTACAGCGTATTGACGGCAATGCCATACAGCGGCAGAATCGCAATCGCCACCAGCGTCAGCACCGGATTCAGATAGAGCATGAAGCCCAGGGCGAAGAGCAGGGTGAACATATCCAGCCAAACATTCATCATTCCGACCTCAACCAGGTTCTTCGACTGCTCCACATCGTTAATAAACCGGGAGATGGCCTCGCCCACCTTCGTATTCTGGTAATAACGCAGTGACAGCCGCTGCAGATGCCCATAGAGCTTATTGCGCATATCGAATAGCACCTTGCTCGTAATCAACTGGGCGAAATATTGGCGGTAATACTCAACCGGCCCGCGGACAATCACGAACAGAATCAGGCCCCCGCCGATCACGGTCATCAGCTTTGAGACCCGCTCCGCTATCGTTAGTGCCGGATTGCCCAGCAGCTCATCGACTACATATTTCAGAATCATCGGCAGCGTCAGCGGAATGCTGAATTTGACCATCCCGATGATGAGAGTGAGCACAATCCATTTCATATAAGGCCGAACAAAGGTATAATAAGATTTCCAAGATTTCACGGCTTGTCAGGTCCTTTCCAATTCATTCTTCATCAGGGTACAGTTGACATTTGCGCGCTGCAGTGTTTTATTATTTTTAAACAGTTACGGTTGCAGTACCAAAATTCAGGAGGATAATGATGCCCAGACAATTTGTGACGGAAGCCGTCATGATGGCGATTTACGGCCAGCTCCTCATCCCGCGGAGCCCTGTAGAATATATAGTCCCTTATACCACAATTATGGAGTTATACGAGCTGCGCGACAGCGATGAGCCGGTGATGAGCCAGGCGGATGACGACAAGCATGTCAGACTCAGAATCCGCGAGCTGATCAACTATTTCGAGGAGCCGCTGAATGCCAAGAAGATCAACCGCTGCCTAAATATCCCCTGGGCCAAAAGCTCTGGCATCCTCCTCGGCGGACACGCGCAGATTACCATCATCAACAGTATCGACAATGCCTCCTACGGAGAAGCGTTCGATCCGATTGAGACAGAGCTGCTGCTGGCCTCCCAGCGTGAGAAGGTGCCGATTCTGACCGACCAGTTCGAGCTGATCCAGCGCATCATCGAAGGCGGAGTTCCCGTCCAGGTATATGATATTGATGATTTCGAGTTCGCCATGGAGGAAGAAAACTTCCGCAGCTCGCACTAATCGCGTCACCTGAGCAGCGGGCAGCTTCGCTTTCCTGGTGCGTACAAGTGGAAACGGCTTGGCCGTCCTTTTAAAGGACGGTACCGTTTCAGCGAGAAATAGAAGGATAAGTTATTGTGTGAAACCTATAAATTCTTATATTTTGGAACAAGCCCTTGCCTGACGGCAAGGGCTTGTTCAGCATTCCCGGCAGTGCCGGGATCTGCCATTCGCGCCAGTTCACCCCTTATGCCACCGGCACAGGCTCATACTTGTAATCGATGTCATCGTCCGCCTGCGAATAGACAATCGACAGATTGTACCCCTCCATGTACCACAGATCCTGCTCTTCCATGTAGAAGGTCAAGCCGCCTTCCCCGAACTGTACAGCAGGACGTCCAGGCTGCTCGGTGGCAATACCCAGTGAGAAGCCGGGATGCAGGCCCCCGCCTGAGCTGTACCGGGGAAACAACCGGATATATGCACCCTCCTGGAGGCTCAGTTCTCTTTTGAACCAGGCGGCTGCTTCCGGACTAATTAATATGTTCATCTCTCCACTCCTCCCCTCTACCCCAATCATACTCAAAAAACTTCAATTCACCAAATCACTGCAGCACTCCTGCCAGAACTCCTGCCGCGCCGCAAAATTAAATTTGACAATTCTTAAAGTGTGATGATAAACTCGGAACATAACGAAACGTCTTCAAGTAATTACCAAAATGAAGAAAGGGTGATCTCGGTGCTAAACATGGATATGGTATACCTCGCCACTATTGTAGAAAACTATACCCAACTGAATACCGAAGCAGCCCGAGCAGTGGAGAATTCCTGAGGTTCATGCGTATTACGCGTAACGTATGAGAACAGGCTTAACTTATCTCTCACATGTCTCTGTGCTGCTTATAGCACCGTGGACATGATAACCGCAATTACAGGCGTATCATCCGTTTTCGGATGGTACGCTTTTTCGCGTGCTGTGAGGTCATGATCCGCTGCAAAGTGTCCATGAATGTTCCGTTAAACAAGCTAACTTAGTAATTACTCCAAGCACGAAAGGAAGGGATTTACCTTGTTCTCCGTACTCCGAAATCTCGGCTGGTTCTTCCGCCGGGAAAAAAGGCGCTATACTATTGGCCTCATCCTTCTTATTGTGGTAGGTGTGTTAGAACTCCTGCCTCCACGCCTGCTCGGCAACGCCATTGACGAAATCGTCACCGGTGCCATCACCGCAGGTTCACTCATGAAATACATTGGCCTGATCGTACTTATGCTGCTGATCATTTACTGGATCACCTACATATGGATGCACAAGCTGTTCGGGGGATCGAATCTGGTGGAGCGTCTGCTCCGCTCGCGCTTCATGAATCATCTCATGACGATGACCCCTGCCTTCTTCGAGCGTAACCGCACCGGGGATCTGATGGCCCGTGCCACCAATGATATCCGGGCGGTATCCGCCACCGTGGGCTTCGGGATGCTCACCCTTGTCGACTCCACCGTGTATCTCACGGTTGTCCTGTTCGCCATGGGGTTCCTGGTCAGCTGGAAGCTGACACTGGCCGCCGTCATCCCGCTCCCGATGATTGCGGTAGCCATGGTGTTCTACGGCAAAGCGATCCACGACCGTTACAGTCTGGCGCAGGATGCCTTCGGTGACATGAACGACCAAGTACTGGAATCCGTATCAGGCATCCGCGTCATCCGTGCTTATGTGCAAGAGCGGCACGATGAGAAGCGTTTCTCTGACATTACAGATGATGTGTACCGCAAAAATATGGCGGTTGCCCGGGTCGATGCCTTCTTCGAGCCGACGATCCGCTTGTTCGTGGGCCTCAGTTATATCATCGCTCTGACCTACGGAATTTATCTCGTATTCCGCAATCAGATTACGCTGGGCGATCTGGTATCGTTCAATATGTATCTCGGGATGATCGTGTGGCCGATGTTCGCCATCGGCGAGCTGATTAATATCATGCAGCGCGGCGGCGCTTCATTGGAGCGGATCGACGAGACGCTGAATGCGAAGCCTGATGTTAAGGATGTACCTCATCCGGTTCCCGTAGCCCAGCCAACCACCATCGAGCTGAAAGATGTAACCTTCCGGTATCCAACCTCTACCATCAATAATCTCAGCGGAGTCAGCTTGTCCCTCTCCCAGGGCCAGACGCTTGGCGTGGTCGGACGGACCGGCAGCGGCAAATCGACGCTGCTGAAGCAGCTGCTGCATGAATACCCGGCTGGCACAGGCGAGATTCTGATCTCCGGTGTGCCGATCACCCAGATCGCCCTCGACAAGCTTCATAGCTGGATGGGCTACGTTCCGCAGGAACAGATCCTCTTCTCCAAATCGGTACGCGAGAACATCCAGTTCGGACATTCCGGGGCCAGCGATGAGCGGATCATGCAGGCGATTACCGCCGCTGCCTTCCAGAATGACCTCGGCACCTTGTCCGACGGGCTGGATACGATGGTTGGCGAACGCGGCGTCTCCCTGTCCGGGGGACAGAAGCAGCGGGTCTCGATCTCGCGCGCCTTCATCTCGAATCCCGATATTTTGATTCTGGATGATGCCCTGTCCGCCGTTGATGCGCGCACAGAAGCAAAGATTATCGAGAATATCCGCGAGGAACGCAGCGGCAAAACCACCCTCATCTCCACCCATCGCCTCTCGGCGATTGAGCATGCCGATCTGATCGTTGTCCTCGAAGACGGACATATTACAGAACAAGGAACTCACCAGGAGCTGCTGGAACTCGGCGGCTGGTACCGTGAGCAGTTCGACCGCCAGCAGGTCGAGAATAATCTGACGAATGAATAACCCCATACAGGAGGTGTCACCGTTGACACAGAGTACAGGCAAACGTCTGCTGCAATATGCACTGACCGCCAAAAAGACCTTCATCGCCGCCCTTCTGCTCCTGACCATCGGAGTAGCGGCTGAGCTGGCAGGGCCTTTTATCGCCAAGAGCATGATTGACAATCATCTGCTTGCGATTGAGAAGCCCTACTTCCAGACAGCCTCGCCGGAGGATGCTGCAGAATATAACAACACTTATTACAAACGCGGTGACCGCTTTGCCACAGGTGAAGCCAAGGGCCAGGAAGTCCGCCTGCTTCAGGCTGGCAGAAGCTTCTACTTCATCAATGAAGCTGTACCGAAGGCCGAAGGCGAGCGCAGCTTCGCGGACGGGAAGCTCCAGATCAAATACGGCGAGCAGACGACGGTCTATCCGGCCGTCAAGCTGTCGGCTGGTGATCTGTTTTCCTTTTACAAACCGGAGCTTCCGGGAATCTATCAGTTAGTTGCTCTATACGCCATGTTCCTTGTGATCTCCATTATTGCAGAATTCGGCAAAACCTACTGGCTGCAATCGTCTGCCAATCAGGTCATCCGCAAGCTGCGGACCGATGTCTATGCCCATATCCAGCGCCTGCCGGTCTATTTCTTCGATAATCTGCCTGCCGGTAAGGTAGTCTCCCGGGTAACCAACGATACGGAAGCGGTCAAGGATCTGTTCATTGCCGTATTATCCAACTTCGCTACAGGTATCATCAATATCACCGGTGTGTATGTGGCCCTCTTCCTGCTCGATGTGAAGCTGGGACTGGTCAGTTTGTTCGTCGTACCGATTATTATTCTCTGGATCGTGCTGTACCGCAAAATCGCTACCAAATACAACACGATCATCCGCTCGCGGCTTAGTGAGATTAATGCCATTATCAACGAATCGATTCAAGGAATGTCAATCATCCGGATTTTCCGCCGCCAGAAGCAGAGTAGTGCTGAATTCGAGCAACTCAACGACGACTATCTGAAATATCAGAACAAAATGCTGAACCTCAACGCCTTCACCTCCCACAACCTGGTGAACTCGCTGCGCAGCCTCTCCTTCGTGCTGGTACTGTGGTACTTCGGCTTCGGCAGCCTGGACGGTTCAACCTTCGTATCGCTTGGCGTCCTCTATGCCTTCGTCGATGTACTGGGCCGGATGTTCCAGCCGATTACGGGCATGGTCAACCAGCTGGCGAATCTGGACAGCTCAATGGTCTCCGCCGGCCGCGTCTTCACGCTGATGGATGAGCCTGGAGAGCCGGTCACAGACGGATCGATGCCGCGTTACAAGGGAAATGTCGTATTCAAGGATGTCTCCTTTGCTTATAAAAAGGACTTCGTCCTGCGCGATATCTCCTTCGAGGCGCGCCCGGGCGAGACCGTCGCCCTTGTCGGCCATACCGGCTCCGGCAAAAGCTCCATCATCAACCTGCTGTTCCGCTTCTATGATCCGCAGCAAGGAAGCATAACGATCGATGGGCAAGAGGTCAAGGATCTGCCGAAGCAATGGCTGCGCAGTCATATGGGCATCGTGCTTCAGGACCCTTACCTCTTCACCGGTACCATTGCCTCCAATGTCAGTCTGGGTGACGAACGGATCTCTAGAGAGCGTGTCGAACGTGCCTTGCGCGAGGTAGGAGCCGATAAACTGCTGGCCCATCTACCGCAAGGATTCGATGAACCTGTCATCGAGAAGGGCAGCACCCTGTCCGCCGGACAGCGGCAACTGATCTCCTTCGCCAGAGCGTTATCCTTCGATCCGGCGATCTTGATTCTGGATGAAGCAACGTCCAACATCGATACCGAGACCGAGAGCATTATCCAGCAGGCGCTGGAGGTGCTGAAAAAGGGCCGGACCACCTTCATCATCGCCCACCGGCTCTCCACCATCCGCAGTGCGGACCAGATTCTGGTGCTGCACCGGGGTCAGATTGTCGAACGCGGCAGCCATGATGAGCTGATGGCGCAGGGCGGCAGATACTTCCGCATGTATCAGCTTCAGCTTGGTGCAGGTGCCGGGAACGGCCCGGGCGAGCTGGCTCCGGAGTCCGGGGGCCACGCTTCTGCCGCCGGACTCCGGCCATCGCTGGAACAGATCTAGGCGGCTGCTTGAATACAGCAAATTAAGTTCAATGGCTGGCAACCGCATATACCACTTATACATTGAAACAAGAACACCCCCTGACGCAGCTATGCAGCAGGGGGTGTCTTTCACTTGATATCAGAACGTTTGTTCTGTATAATAGAGCAATACATATTATGGATGGAGTGAAGATGATGATAACCTACAGTCTTAGCAACCGGCAAGCCCGCCTGTTCCTGCTGCGCCATCAGCGGCTCGTCAGCGGCGGATTGACCGGCGGCAAGCAGAGCATCTATGACTTCGTCCGGCATGTAGGCTGTATTCAGTATGATCCGCTAAGCATAGCCGGACATAACCACGAGCTGGTGCTTCAGGCGAGAATCCCCGGCTTCGTGCCCGAGATGGCCAATGAGCTGCTATATAAGGACAGACTGCTGATTGATGGCTGGGATAAGAACATGTCGATTTACTGTACAGAGGATTGGCCGTATTTCCAGCGGCGCCGGGAAGCTGCCGCCAGGCATCAGCATAACGAGGCCATGGCGGCCATGATTACTCATGTCCGCACGGAGCTGGATGCACGCGGACCACTCTCTTCACTGGACCTTGCGAGCAAAGAGAAGATCGACTGGTCCTGGGCTCCGGCAAGACTCTCCCGGGCTGCTATGGAGAGCATGTTTTTCTGGGGCGAGCTATCCATCCATCACCGGGTGCACACCCGCCGTTATTACGACTTCACGGCCAAGCTGCTTCCTCCTGAACTGCTTAGCGCAAGCGATCCTAACGAGACGCTGGAGCAGCATCACGATTGGTATGTGCTGCGCCGGATCGGCAGTATCGGCCTGCAATGGAACCGGTCGGGGGACGGCTGGCTTGGCATCGCAGGCCTGAAGAGCAAGGAGCGGACTGCGGCTGTGCAGCGGCTGCTGCAGAAGGACCTGCTCCGCGAGGTACAGGTGGACGGACTGAAGCTCCCGCTATACATCCGCACAGCAGACGTCCCTGAGCTTGAAGCCGTATTGCTTGAAGATGATACTACGGGTGCAGATGAGTCCGCAGCAGGGTCTCAGGCTGGTAATGAGGGCGGGGCCGGTCATGCTGAAGGAGCGGCCTCCTTCGCGGCGGCACTGGCCCCGCTGGACAATCTGCTGTGGGACAGAGAGCTGATCCTCCAGTTGTTCGGCTTCCAATACCGCTGGGAGGTCTATAAGCCAGTGCTTGAACGGGAATACGGGTACTATGTCCTCCCCCTCCTCTACGGCGACCGCTTCATCGGCCGGCTGGAGCCGGTGATGAATAGGAAGACCGGTGTTCTGACTATCGTCCGCTGGTGGTGGGAGGACGGGAAGACGCTTGAACGCACCATGCTCCCCGCGCTCACCGGAGCCTTCTCCTCGCTGCAACGCTCGACCGGGGCCAGCGCGATCCGCTTCGCGCCGGATGTCGTTCACTCCTGCGGGCTGCAGGAGCTGGAGGAGGCGCTGTCTGCTACGCCTGTAAAGTCTAATTAATACAATCATCTGATACCCTAGCGGGTGGAGGATGTCGGGACTTATGCGGTCCACACAGCTTGTGTGGACTACCTCTCACCATTACTCATCCACCCACTTCAGGGGCAATCTGCGAATGAGGGGTATTACTGCCCCTCATTCGCACGTATGATTCATATGCGACTGATCCAGGGGCACTAGTGCCCCTCATTTGGGCGTTTGGCTCGTATCCGATTGATTCAGGGGCACTAGTGCTCTACATTCGCACGTTTGGCTTGTATCTGCTGAATTCAGGAGCACTAGTGCCCTTAATTGCTTATTTTGCCCAGATCCGCTGAATTCAGGGGTACTTCTCCCCCTCGCGGCTCTCCGTCAGCAACTCCCCCCACGTACCTCCACACCAGCACATTGTGTTCGGTTTCCGCATACATTTCAGGAACGCTACCGTTTCAGCAGGACCGTAGCAAATGCGGTAACATATGAAAGTGCCTATAAACTTATATATCCAAAAAAACCTCCCCCTCTGGCGCAGTCTTGCTGCCATAGGGGGAGGCTTCTGATAAGGTTAGCAATCTTTTATTGGATGCCTTATTGGATATGCTCTTCCTCTAGACCAAGCTTGCTGTACATCTCTGTACAATAGCCCTGCAGCTTAATCTCGAGCCGGCTTGCCTTGTTCTTGAAGCGTTTCAGTTCACGGATCATATGGGCCCGGCCGGCTGGAGTGAAGGTCTCTTGAATCCGTTCCTTGAAGTAATCATGGACAATATAGTTGCGTTCCTTCCATACGGCCTGCAATTGACTGGTCTCTTCCTCAGAGAAGGGGAAGTGATGCTGGATTTCTTTGATGAGTTGGCCGAGTGAATTGCTAAGCTTGCGTTGATACAACTCTGCGATTTCGGCATCGGTTGGCGTCTTGCCCTGCGACAGCTTCGTCAGGAGCAGCAGATTCGTTAATTGCTGCTCCAGTGCCTGGCAATAGTACACAGCCAGCCCGAAATAGGCAAATAGCTCTTTGGATTGTTCACTCTCCGGTATTTGTGTATCCTTCATCGTTCCTCCCGTCCTTAATCTGGTTATTTGATCTGTGTAGATATAACTATCGTTCTATTTTGGAATGGCCGTTACTGCGGTGAACATTTGGACTTCCGGCCGCTGTTATGTTTGGATTTCCCGATTCAAGCTGCTGGCCGCAGTAGAAATCCAAACCAAGCCTATGCTTACGATGCGAGCTTTCCTACGGAAAGCTTTCAGGCGGACGCTACCGCTCCTACAGTTCCAAATTTCCCCTCCGTCACTTTTTTCAAATTGTAGATCTTCAAGTTCAAAGGAGACAGCTCAGTTTGTTTTGTTATAGTCCATGCGGCCGGAACGGTAAATGTAGAATCCGGCAAGCAATATTATGTACGCCAATGCGTGGGCATAGGCTCCTAGCACGGAGGACACCGGCAGAGTCTCAGCATTCATCATTCGATCCATGACCGGGTATACCGGCGGCAGGAGAATGGACACAACAGGCCCAGGCACCACTTCAGCCACTTTACCGGCGCTAATCGATAGAATGAGGAGAATCAGCATCATTCCGGCCGCATATCCAGCCCGCGGTACCCACGAGGATTGCAGGTACAAGGATAGAGTGATCCCTAATAGTCCCATTAGAGCATGTCCGGCCAAACCAAGCAAGATCCGCTGAAGTCCGGCAGGTTCTTGGAAGCTTCCGGCCAACACCGGATAGATAACAATAACTACATCCAGCAGCAGCGTAAGCAAGATCATTGTAAGCAGACCGCCCATACTGTAGCGGCGGGCACTACGGAGCTGAACGATAACCACCTGCTTCTGCACCGCCTGCTCATGGTTAAGGAAGCTTAGGCCGAGCCACGCACAGGCTACGAATAGAAGGACTGCCGTTGCCGAGTAGCTGCTCATGACCGGGTTAGGCTTATAGGAATACAGAATTAATACCGCAATCATAATGCCGGCAACGGGTCCGAAGAACCGCTGGGAGACTGTATAACTGTGCAAAAAATAACCGATTAGCCCTTTCACCCGCGTTCACTCCCGCTCTGATCCTTGGGTTCCATCCACTCGGCCAGGTCATTTAATCCCCCGAGAGGCTTCACCGAAACTATAGAACCGCCCGCTGCAAGAATCTGCTTCAGGCAGGTATCTGACATTTGCTGATCTACAGTCAACCCTCTACTAGTTGTACTGGCGAAGTCCGGCTCCGGCAGCACGTGGATGACTCCAGGCAAGGCTTCCAGAGCCTGCTGGGCTTGTCCCGGCAGAGCTGTATAGACGATATTCACTACTGGAGCACTCTTCAGCTTCTCCGCTCCATGAATCGTCCGGATGGTCTGCCCTTCATGTAATACATATACTGTATCCGCGACAGCTTCGATGATCTGCGGTTCATGAACGGACAAGACGAGTGCTGTCCCCTCCGCCTTCAACTCCAGCAGAATATCGATAAGCTTATCTTGTGCCGGCAGATCCAGTCCCGACATGGGCTCATCAAGCAGGAGCAGCTGTGGCCGGATCAGCAGACTCTGGATCAGGTTAATCTTCTGCAGCATCCCCTTGGAGAAGCCTGCCAGCTTGCGGCTGCGGGAGGATTCGAGACTGAACAACTGCAACAGTTCGTTGATCCGGGACGCCGAAGCCGCTTCGGAGAGTCCGGCAATCCGGCCCATGAAGTGCAGATAGTCTTCGGCGGTGAGCTTCAAGCCGGGAAATGCTTCCGGTGCATAACCTGTGGTTATCGCCTGACGGTCACAGGTTAGAGCGCCGGAGGACAGCTTCAGCAGTCCCGCGAGGATGGACAACAGCGTACTCTTGCCGGACCCGTTGCGGCCAACCAGAGCCGTGGCCGTGCCAGGAAGAACCGTCATCGATATCCCGGTCAGTACCGGGCGGCTTCCATACCGCTTGCTTCCTTCGATAATTGTAATTAGAGGTGATGCATTCGTGGCTTTCAGGCCTCCTTCCATTCGTGCATGCCTATGGGCCGCACTGAACGGCAGCCTGATTATTCTCTTATGTAACATTCGCCGGAATGCCTTTATTCTCCTTTTTAATTTCCCGGTTCCATCCATTTCACATCAAAAAAACCAGAACTGTGCAGAATAAAGTCTGCAGCCGCTCTGGTTCCTGTTAAGTATTCAATGCAGTATATGTTAGTCCTAAAGGGTGATGTCAGGCGTAGACTTCAACAGCTTCACTGACCCTTCTGCAGGCCATGGCTGCATTGCGGCAGGTATCGATGCAATCCTGGCAATGGTTATGCTTATGACGGCTGCTCGTGTCCGCGCAGCGGTCACAGATGTCAGCGCATAATTTGAGGATTTCGGCCACGAACGGGCTTCGGCGGGTCATCGCTTGAATAGCGAAGGAGCAGATATCTGCGCATTCACGGTCCAGCTGGATGCTTTCCCGCAGATCGGCCAGATCATATTCCTTGAGGCTTGAGACATAGCTATAGTTACAGGCATCCATACATTTAATCAAAGCATTAATGCATTCCTGATATTGAATTCGGGTCATAGCCTTACAACCTCCTGCAATTAGTATAGGGTATGCCTATGTATTAACCTGCAAGAATAAGAACGAACCATTCATAAGGAACTGCAGATTGTTAACTATAGGCTTCGTTTGACCGCTGCGGGTCTGGTCAGCAGACGTCTCTCCAGGCGCAGAAGCTCCTTGCGCAGCTCACCGGAGGAGAAATGCTCACCGATGAATACCGCAACATCCGGCACCTCGCCCTGAGGCGTAATTCTCATGAAATCTGCCTCCCTGTAGGCGTACTGAAACAGAAACCGGCTAGAGGTATCGGTAAAAGTTACGATCCCCTTGGCCCGGTACACATCGCGCGGCAACTCCTTCACAAACCGTTCGAATTCCTCGCTGTTCACGGGATTCTGGAAATAATGGGTATAAGCCATCACATGATCATGTGAGGCGTGTATCGCTCCCTCAGTTCCGTTGTCCCCCGCTTCCCCGGCGGGCCGGTCTTCCATATGAACGGCTCCCACACTGCCGAGCAGCACTTCCGGCTCCAGTTCACAACGTACCGCCGGCAGAATCTCCGCGTAGGCGTTCCACTTGCGCAATACCTCCGAGATTTCTGCAATCTCTGCGGCTTGAATGCGGTCTGTCTTGTTCAGGATCAGGACGGATGCACAGCGGATCTGCTCCTGCATCAGACGGTAGGTAGCCCCTTGCTGGGAGCGGTAGAGCTCCAGGAGATGGGCGGCATCGACGACGGTAATCAGCCCCTTCAGCTCCACCTGCTGATATAGAGAGGTCTCCGTTACGGCATCCACAATCTCCAGCGGGTTGGCTGCGCCCGTAGCCTCGATGATAACTACATCCGGCGATTCTTTCTTGACCAGCGTGGTCAGCTCCGTACTTAAGTCGCCCCTGCTCGTGCAGCAGATGCAGCCGCCCAGCATCTCTGCCATCGGCACAGACTGCTCCACCAGCAAGCCATCCAGATTCACCTCACCCAGCTCGTTCATGATTACAGCCGGCCGCAGGCCCTGAATGTTCCAATGATCCAAGAGACGCTGTAGTAATGTGGTCTTGCCGCTGCCGAGAAATCCCGACAAGATATATACTGGTAATGACTGTTCCAAGTTTGCTCTCTCCCTGCCTCAATCGGTTATGGTAGCGAGTGTACTACAATGACCGCCTCTGTGCAAGGCGGCACTGCCTATGGAGGCTTACAGCAGCTTCCCCCGGAGCTTGTTATTGCTGCTTCCATCCCCTATCATGAGAAATATAAGCTGCACAGCAGATAAGAAAAGGAGCTGGTTCGTATATCATCCGTCGAAGAACACCGGAGCGAAGCCCCGGATTCAGTCGCTTGCTACATCATAACGGTCTCGGATACCCGGACCATCGATACGGACACCGGAGGGCCGCTGATCCAGAGTCTGCTGGAAGCCGCCGGTTATACCGTAATCGGCCGTACCATTGTCAAGGATGATTATGAGGATATCCGGGAGCTGGTCTACAAAAGCTCGGTACATTCCGGCATCGAAGCTGTGCTTCTGACCGGAGGGACAGGCATTTCCCCCCGTGACACCACCTATGAGGCCGTAGCCTCTCTGCTGGACAAGTCGCTGCCGGGCTTCGGAGAGATTTTCCGGCTGCTGAGCTTCACCGAAGATATCGGCTCTGCCGCCATGCTCAGCCGGGCCATAGCCGGGACGATCGGCAGTACTGCTGTCTTCTCCATGCCCGGCTCCACCGGTGCGATCAAGCTGGCCATGGAACGGCTGATCCTGCCCGAACTGCGCCATGTCATGCGCGAGATCTACAAGCGTTCCTGATGCGCAGCATGGACGGACACCTATTTTGCCGGAAAATAGACGAATGAACAAGCAGGCTCCTGCATAACGCGTATACTGGCATAAGTCCACTGCGAAGGAGCTGAGTGTAATGAGAAATTGTGCGAAATGTCCTGCTGAAACGGTTACAGATCCCACACAGGTTGTATATGAAGATTACTATCATCCCCAGGTGGTCCAGGTGGTCCACCATGTCGAGGTCGTCAGACGCCACCACTGTGTTCCGGTCCCTCACCATATCTACACTTATTCCGTCCGGGATGAAATGTGCGGTCCTACCGCAATGGTGCGCAGCAGAAGAAGATAGTCTAGTCTGCCTCTCCGGTCTATAAGATAGTATATTGCAAAAGGCAAAACCGCCGTCTGCGCTTGAAGGATAAGCACATCGGCGGTTTTGCCTTTGTCGGGGAAAGCTATACGATTGGCGGATCTGTATGAACGTCTGCATCGGGTGCTGTAGCCGCCCAGCGGGTGAAGGTGACCTGAAAGCCGGCACGCGTTGGAGCACACAGGAACGGTCCCGCTTGGCTGCCAGTCTCATAAGGGAACCGGGCAACGCGGATGGTCCGCCATGGATGATTCTCCGTTCGCGCTCTGAGGATTACCGCATCCTTCATCCGCGAAGCCCGGAGGGTAATCACCTCGCCCTTCCACTCGGGAACAGGGGACAATGACCAGTCAGAGTAACCGTCCGTCACAACTGCACCTATATGAGGAACACCGTCATTCAGCTCAATACCGGCCTTGATCCATTGCTCACCACTGTGCCATAGCATGATGCCTGCCTGGTCATACAGCTCCGTGAACCCGTCCAGCGCAAAGCTGATCTCTACCGCCTCTGCCTTATCCCATGGGGCAAGCAGAGCATGACCGTTGTCATGCTGGAAGCCGTACATCGTTTTTTCCCAGTAATCGCTGCCCTCCGCTGCATGGGCCACCAGTTGACCGTCCGCGGTCCTGCTTGACACCGGTTCATTGCTCCATGCTCCATCCTGCCAATCTATGAATCTCATTACAGGCTCACCTCTCCTTGTCGTTTGCTCATCATCCGGTTAATGATTTCAGAGCTTACTATCATCACTATGATATACCCAATCATTGCCGGCGGGAGAATCATGAAGGTACTCCGCGCCGCCGCCCAACCCAACAGTGGAGGCAGAAATGCACCGCCGGTGTATGCCAGTGCCATCTGATACCCCATAATCTTCTGCGAATGTTCCGCTCCGAACCGGGCGGGCGTCTCATGCAGCATGCAGGGGAAGATCGGTGCCGAGCCGAGGCCAATCAGAATAAAAGCGACCAGTGAATATACCGCCGGAAGCGGCAAGGCCAGCAGCAGCGCACCCGCGAGTGAAATCACCAGCCCGCCGCGAATCAGCGTACGGTTGCTGAACCGAAAGGTAATAAAGCCGGTAATCAGCCGCCCGGCCGTGATTCCGCCATAATAGAGCGAGACCCATCCGGCCGCCGTTGCCGGGGATACCTCCTTGACGTTCACCAGGTAACTGCTGCCCCATAGCCCCACCGTGGCTTCCACTCCGCAATAGAACAGGAAGGTGAGCATCGCCAGCTTTACGCCTTTGATCCGCAGCACCTTACCCTCAGCGGGAACGGCCGCAGGCCGGGAATCTAACTTCTCAGACATCTCTACAGGCTGCTGTCCGCCCCGTTTGCTTACCTTTGTCCACAGCGGGAGGCTGAAGAACAGTACCACGACTAGGGCGAACTGAATCATACTGACCGCGAAAAACCCCGTTCTCCAGGACTCGCCATTCGCAATATACCGCGACATCAGGATCGGCCCCAGCATAGCCCCGATTCCCCAAAAGCAATGCAGCCAGCTCATATGATGCGCTTTGTAATGAGTCGCCACATAATTATTCAACCCTGTATCGATCGAACCAGCCCCAAGACCTAGCGGTAAGGCCAGCATAGCCACCCAGAGGACCGAGGAGGAATAAGAGAAACCGAGCAGGGCCAGAGCGGTTACCGCCACGCTGATAAAAGTAACCATTCCCGTTCCGAGCCGCTTCAGAACTACACTGCTGGCCAAGCTTGAGATAATCGTCCCGGCGACTACTATCATCGACAGCAGTCCGGCAAGCTCGACCGGCGCTCCGAAATCCAGCCGGATAATCGGCCAGGCTGCGCCAAGCATCGAATCCGGCAGTCCCAGGCTGATGAACGCCAGATAAATAATGATTAAGAATACCGTTGCCATGTTATCCCCGCCTAACCTTCAATGATCGTTGAACTCCCCCACCTGTAGCGTGGCGGCTTGACCTCGAAACCACTTTTTTAACTGTCTTTCGCCTCGTTACTATATTACTTTATAAAAGTATTTTAATAAATAGTTTTTTCGGGTTATTTGCAGCTGCAAATAACCCGGCAGAGTGACTCTGCCGGGCGGGTGCTAACTTTAGCTGTTGCGTATGCTTATGAATGCTAAGCTTCCAATAGATCTTACACCTTACAAGTCAGGATGCTCATGCTTCGCTTTGAGGCGGCTCCAGCGGCGCTGAACTTCACCCTCGAAGCTGCGCAGAGCCGGTTCATTCTCCGGCTTCAGCAGATGGCGGGTCTTGCCCATCGTCTTCAGCCAGGCGGATACTTCAATCCGTTTGTCCTTATCTTCCGGGTTGTAAGTGATACTTGTAATTCCCTGCTCAACTTCATATAGCGGGAAGAAGCAGGATTCGACAGCCAGGGACACGATATCTGTGCCGTCCTTGTCTTCGCTCATCCAGTTCAGCGGACAAGCAATGAGAATCTTGCCGTAGACCAGACCTTCATTTTGCGCGTACCACTGGGCTTTTGCCGCTTTTTTCAGCATATCCTGCGGATAAGCTTCACAGCCGGTGAAGACATAAGGAATGTTAGTAGCCGCCATAATCTGCGCTGTATCCTTGTGCTGGGTCAGCTTGCCCTGTTGGGTTTTGCCGATGCTTGAAGTAGAAGTACGGTGTCCGAGCGGTGTGGAATAGGACTGCTGTGCACCCGTATTCATGTACCCTTCGTTATCGTATTCTACGATGATCATCTTGTGGCCGCGCAGCGCTGCACCAATCGCAGGACCCATTCCGATGTCCATCCCGCCGTCGCCGGTAACCATAACGAACGTGAAGTCTTCCTTCAGCCCCAGCCCGTCAAGCTCACCGCGGCGTTTGCGTTCCCAGAACATCTCAACCACACCGGACAGTGTAGCCGCACCATTCTGGAACAGATTGTGGATGAACGTCGATTTATGGGAGGAATACGGATAACCGGTAGTCGTTACCATCGCGCAGCCGGTGTGGTAGAGCGCTACGATATCGCCTTCGATCCCTTTGAAGAACAGCTCCAGCCCGGAGAAAATCCCGCAGCCCGGACATGCGCCGTGCCCTGGAGACAGACGTCTTGGCTTCTTCATCAGCGAGCGGACCGGCGGAACCCGTACACTCAGCTTGCCGGTCTCTTCGTTCTGGGTTACCGTGATCAGGCCGGTCTTCAGCTTATCGAAGTCCATCGGCTTCAAGAGACGCTTCGGCGCATTCTCCGGCGCTCCCGGATTGTGGCCATAGTAATCGAACGGAATCTCTACACGGTCTGCAACAACGGCATCCATAGCCAGCTGGAAGAAGTGGTGTCCGTCTTCGGCGTAGAAGTCTTTACCGCCAAGTCCGTAGATCCGGCTGATAACCTTAGTCGTTGTATTACCGTAAGTGAACAGTGCTGCCTTAATCTCGTTCACCATATTACCGCCGTGTCCGCCAACCGAATCTGCACGGTCACCTACAGTGATGGCTTTGACATTCTTCAGCGCTTCGGCAATCTGCTTCTGCGGGAACGGGCGGATCATGTTCGGGGAGATCGCTCCTGCCTTGATTCCCTGCTCGCGGAGCTGATCGACTACGTCCTTAATGATCTCCGAAGCGGAGTTCATCAGGAAGACAGCGACATCGGCATCCTCCATCCGGTACTGCTCGATCATCTCATAATGGCGTCCGGTCAGCTCTGCGAATTCCTGGGCAATTTCTTCAAAGACTTCACCCGCATTGTACATCGCAACGGATTGCTGATAGCGGTTGTTGATGTAATCCGGTTCATTCATGTAAGGTCCCACAGTGACCGGGTTATTGCGGTCAAGGGTATCGGTGAAGCCTGCAGGCGGCTGTTCGCCAACGAACTTGTGGACATCCTCACGGTGGGCAAAAGCCTGCACCCGGCGCTTCTGGTGCGAAGTGAAGTAACCGTCAGAGGCCACCATTACCGGCAGCCGGACCTTGGCGTGTTCTGCCAGCTTCAGCGCCATCAGGTTCATATCATAGACCGACTGCGGATCACGGCACATCAGGATCGGCCAGCCGGTGTTCAGGGCAAAATACAGATCCGAGTGGTCTCCGTGAATATTCAGCGGTCCCGAGATCGAACGGCACACCAGGTTCATGACCATTGGCATCCGTGTACCTGCTTGTACAGGCAATTGCTCCAGCATGAACATATACCCTTGAGCGCTGGTTGCGTTGAACACACGGCCGCCTGCCGTCGAAGCGCCGTAGCAGATCCCGGCGGAGCTGTGCTCGCCGTCGGACGGTACCAGCATAATATCATGCTGGCCGCTGGCCTTCATCGTATCGAGGAACTGGGCCACCTCAGTCGATGGGGAGATCGGGAAATAACCCATGACATGATAGTTAATCTGATGCGCGGCATAGGCCGCCATTTCATTGCCGGACTCGTATAGGAATTTCTGCTCCACCTTGGCGGAGCCTAGTTCTTTTTCATAATCAATAGCCACAATGTATTCCACCTTTCTTCCGGGTTTTAGACTGGAGTTACCAGATCGAACTGATGCTTCACGGTATGGCTGTCTGCGAAGCCTTCCTTCTCTCTCATGCTGGATAATGCTGAGGTCGGGCAGGCACCGATACATTTCAGGCAGCCTTTACAGTACTGGTAATCAATACCAAGCAGGAACATCTGCGAACGGCCCTTGCGGTCCAGGCGCTCTTCCCACACGAAGCATTGGTCGGGACATACCGTGTCACACTGTGCACAGTTGATACAGGACTCGATCTCAAATGCCGGAAGCATACCGGAACGGGAGATACTGAGGTTCTTCAGGAAGCTGCTGCCCGGGTTCGTGATCGTTCCGCCGATCGGCTGAGTCTCATAACCGAGAGCCGAGATATCCGAACGTACATATTCCGGCATAGTGTCGCCGGCAGCCAGCTCGAACTGCATGAATTTCACTTCATTGTAGCCGCGCTCAAAGGTGGAGATGGCCGACTGGACGGCCTGCGGATATTTTTTGCCGAGAGACTTCTCAATGACGCCCTTCATAATATCCGTGTCAAGGAACGGGCAGAGCCGGAACAGCGCCCCAAGCATCGCCATATTAACGCGGTTCTTCTCCTTGAGCGCGATGCTGGTAGCATCGATCACCGCAATCGTGCCGGCTTTCATCTTCAGCAGTTCTCTGAGTTCGTCCGGCGTCTTGGCCGAGTTCACAAGAACGGTGCTGTGTTCATGAATTCCGCTGGTTACATTAACGGTCTTGGCAAGTGCTTCGTGGAACACGCCTACAACATGCGGACGCTCGACCGGCGAAGTATCACGGATATGGGTATCCATATCACAGAAACGAATGTGAGCCTTAACCGCAGACCCCTTCTTCTCCGAACCGTACGATGAGAAGCTGACGCCGTTAAGCCCTGCGCCGACCACTCCTGCTTCCGCCAGCATTTTACCTGCCAGGTTCGCGCCCAGGCCTCCAATGGACTCCAGACGAATCTCAAAGAATCCCAGCTCATTTACTATTGGCAATTGTACCACCGACATAACCCCTTTCTTAGTACATCCTTTTGACTTTTTCAACGATTGTAACTTGATTTTGTAAGCCGCGAAGTGACATATCTTGCATTTTCCACACTCAGGAAATCACAATTCTTTATAGATTTATGCAGGTTTCTTTATACGCGACAGTGCGGTGTTATTTCAATAGAAGGAAAGCTTCCATGAAAACGGCAAAATGTGAAAATTCTGTGTAATTCCGCACTTTCCTAAGCAAGCTGTGGATGAGATGTCATCCTTAATTTAGCAATAAAATTAAAAATTAAGATGTTAAAAATATCACAGAAATAATGATATATATCACAGGTGCCTGGTACCAAAAGAAAGAAACTCCTGTCCGCTCAAGGAAGGAGTTCCATCTTCATTACTATTCCTGCTTAGTAAGCCCACCAATTTCCAGACATGACAATCATCGAGAACAGCTTAAGGCTGTCTTCATAATAATTCTCTGGTGCGCTGTTAGCTGTATGGCTCCAGAGGGAGTTCAGCCAGCTCTGGTTCGCGGATGAGGTCATTGCACCCACACCGAAGGGGCCGTAAAAGGCTCCGCTGTTGTAGCTGCCGAAGGTGGTTCCGTCGAGCTTGTAGCCATCCTTGATATTGCCTGGTGTGCCTCCTGTCTTGGTCTTAATCCAGGTGTTAAGCTGAGTCAACTGGGATAAGGCACGATTGTCGCCGGTGAGCAGGTAATCGGTGGTGATCCGCCATGAAACCCGGCACGAATTATAGTTGTAATCCCCGTCACGCTGAGATTCCAGGAAGTTCGCGGCAGCTGGCTGATACGTATTGTTAGAATAGACTACGAAGTCAGGAAGCAGACCGGTTGTGGAGCTATAGCCGCTATATAGGCTGTTGATCAAGGTATAAGTCTTGTTCGTTACGTTCTGCCAGCGGGCATCCCCCGTAGCGGCCTGGAAGGCTTTGAAATGATTCACCATGAAATCCGACGGGCGGGTGGCTGTGTTATAAGAGCCGCTGTTCGCCCAGTCTCCGAGACGGATTGTCCACTGGGACTGATTGATGTCATTATTCATGATAGCGTTGATAATATTGGTCGCAGCCTGCAAATAGTTTACAGTTCCGCTGCTTCCCCATTGCTTATGAGCGAGCAGCAGAGAGTAAGCGATATCCAAGTCGCCGTCTGTGGCCGAGTTCTGGCCTTCGACATTCTGGAAGCTGCTGTTCTGCTTCCAGGACATCAGGTAAGGATTAATAGAGCTGGGATGCTCGGTGTAATAATTATAGAGTCCATTGTAATAGGTCTGCGCATTGCCGTCATAGCCGGCCATCAGAACGGTGAACAGCATCCCGTAGCCCTGTGCTTCAGATACGGTCTCCCCGTTCGAATTATACTTCACATAATACTTCCCGGTGCCGGCCGGCTTGAGGTACGTCCCCTTCCAGGCATCCCATTTGGTCTTCACCGCATTATCAAGTGCAGTCTGGCTTACATGATTCGGCTTAATAGTTCCGCTGGTGTAGACCGTATGCTGCGGGAACGGCTTGTTCACAGCGGCGAAGGCAGATCCGGCAGGCAGGATGAAGATGGCCAGACATAGAAGCAGCAGACTTGCCCAGTGCAGCTTGCGCTTGGTTTGCTTGTTCATAATTCTTTCACTCCTTAACAGTTAGTGGATTGATAACGTTATAGAATTGCTTGTCTCACAAATGGGCAATGGCAGGAAAAGCTCACCTCCTACACCGAGAGTGGCGGCTACATGAATGAGCGTAGCAGATATAATGAGATTGAGGGCGGATTGTAGAGCGCTTACAATTTTGTCGCAAAAATCGATCTCTTTCTTCCATTTTTGTCATTTGTAACATATTCAATATATGATTTCATAGACTTGCTGTCAATAAGCAGATGGCCGCTCACACAAAAAGCCCTCTCAAACCGCCGGGTTCGCACGGCAGGCCTGAGAGGGCTGACTATATTCTTGTTCTAATGAAATGCCGACCAGGTTCTACTCCACATCGGTAATCATATGCTCTGCAATCAGCTGCTGCTTGCGGTTCCATAGCTGCTCGCTGAGATTCACGCGGAAGACTTCCGGGTTCAGCTTACGCAGATACTCCGGCCAGAACAGGTCAAGCTGCTCCTGATGGTAGCGGCGGATCTCCGCCAAATCCGGCAGGGTATAGACCTGGAAGCCGTTCACCACAATCGGCTCCAGCATCCGCACCGCGTCGTAACGCTCCACATGCTTCTTCATATAAGGATGCAGCGGGTTGAACAGCTTCAGCCGGACACCGCTGCGGGGCGCAGGCTCATCCGCGAAGCTGATATAATCAGCCAGCGCTTTGCCGTTCTGGCCGATAATGCGGTAGACTTCCTTTTTGCCGGGCGTAGAGACCTTCTCGGGATTGGAAGAGATCTTGATCGTAGGGATCATCTCGCCGCCGGGTGCTTCAATCTCGACCAGCTTGTAGACGCCGCCCAGTGAAGGCTGATCCGAAGCGGTAATCAGCTGGGTTCCGACTCCCCATGTGTCAATTGCCGCCCCTTGCGACTTCAAGTTCATGATGGTGTTCTCATCCAGATCATTGGAGGCCACGATCTTCACATACTGCAGCCCGGCTTCATCCAGCATCTCGCGCGCCTTGCGGGACAGATAAGCCAAGTCACCGCTGTCCAGCCGGATGCCGTTCATCCGCTTGCCTTGCGCCTCCAGCTTCTTCGCCGTGTTGATCGCATTCGGCACACCGCTGCGCAGGGTATCGAACGTATCCACCAGCAGCGTCACGCCGTCCGGCATCACTCTCGCATAAGCGTCGAACGCCTCCTGCTCGCTCGGGAAGCTCTGCACCCAGGAATGGGCATGGGTGCCCTTCGTAGGGATGCCGAATTTCTTACCGGCCAGCATATTAGAGGTCGCGTGGAAACCGCCGACATAAGCGGCACGGGCGCCCCAGACTGCGGCATCCGCTTCCTGTGCGCGGCGTGTTCCGAACTCCAGCAGCGTGTCGTTAGGGGCCACCTGCTTGATCCGCGACGCCTTGGTAGCGATCAGCGTCTGATAGTTCATGAAGTTAAGGATCGCAGTCTCGACCAGCTGCGCCTCCATAATTGTGCCTTCGACCCGGATCAGCGGCTCATCCGGGAATACCAGGGCCCCTTCCTTCATGGAATGGAGACTGCCCTGGAAATGGAACTGCAGCAGCTCCTCCAGGAAGGCCGGCGCATAATTCTCCTCCTGTTCCGACAGGTAGCGGATATCCTCTTCCGTGAACCGCAGCTCCGCGATGTACTGGGCAATCCGCTCCAGCCCGGCGAACACAGCGAACCCGTTGCCGAACGGCAGCCTGCGGAAGTAAGCTTCGAATACTGCCCGGCGTTTGTGTGTGCCATTCATCCAGTGGGCATACATCATATTAATCTGGTATTTGTCTGTATGTAGAGCAAGTTCTCTCCTCAAGTCCTCATCTCCTAGTCGTTACACTGTTGTTATTCGGGTTCTGTCCCAGATGATGTGTTACTGCTCTCCTAACGCCGTGACAACCTTCGCGCCAAGACTGCCGCGGAAATGTCCAAGCGCCCAAACATGACCGTCAGGATTGAAGCTGGCGACGGCATCCTCATGGACCGTAATCCCGAAGCCGTGGTTGTAGGCATCCACTGCCGTATGCAGCACACAGATATCCGTGCAGACCCCGATCAGATGCACCTCGGTAATCCCCCGCTCACGCAGCTTCAACGCAAGATCCGTGCCGCAGAAGGCGCTGTAACGTGTTTTGTCCATCCAGTAGATAGCTTCCCGATTCTCCTCGTAGACAGCCTTCAGGCTGCCGTACAGCTCACGCCCCTGGCTTCCCCGCAGATTATGCGGCGGAAACAGCTTGGCCTCCGGGTGGTACGGGTCATCGGCTTCATGCAGATCTACAGCCATCACCACATAGTCCCCGCTGCGCACGAATTGCTCCGTCAATTCACTGACTCTGGGCGCAATATCGATGCCAGGCTGGCCGACAGGCAGGTTCCCGTCAATGAAATCATTCGTGAAATCAATTACAATCAGTGCTCTCATGGTAGGATAGCCTCCTAAAAGGTAATGGGCCTGCACTTCCCGGCAGCTTACGTATAAATGGATAATAACGGCTCATGGTCCGTGAACATATAGAGCTGTGCCGGGCGCTGGGAGTATTGATTGGAGCTGAGCGGATTCCCCGCTTCATCGCTCACTTCTTTTAATATACCCTGACGGCTGCGTGTTGACGTAATTTTGCGGATAAAATTCGGTTCTTTGAATTCCGGCACCACCGTCTGGATCACCTGGTACAGCTCGCTCAGCGTGAAATGGCGCGGCAGGAACTGCCGGGCAATCGTCGTCTGCAGCATCTGCTGCTGAATCCGCAGGTAGGCATCGGTAATAATATCATGGTGGTCAAAAGCCAGCTCCAGCTCCTCCAGCGCTTCCTGCAGTGTGAACAGGCCAACCTCGCCTGCATCATCCGAAGCCTGCCGCTGCTCCAGCATCCACTCCTCGACCAGTGCAAAGAAGGCATGGCTGATAATCCAGCCGCGCGGATCACGGCCCGGCTGGCTGTAGACGCCGAGATATTCCAAATGTCCGCCGTCCACGCCTGTTTCTTCCTTCAACTCGCGCGTAGCGGCATCATAGATCGATTCATCCTCCTGGCAAAAGCCGCCCGGCAGGGCCCACATGCCTGCACACGGCCATTTTTTGCGCCGGACCAGCATCACCTTCAGCTCGCGCAGCGGCAACGTCTTCGTGACGGTCTTCCGCTCGCGCTTGGTTAGTGTAAACATGACAATATCCGCCGGAACGCCATCCGGTGTGCGGTACTTCTTGGCGTTATAGGTTTGTTCCGCGTTCTCAGTCACTATAGATCATCCTTTGCCGTGCTATTGTTTGTTGTTCGTATCTTTTAATGTACCAAACCTGTCCGCCCAAAATCAACCTGAGCCGGCCCGCTTGCTATGTAAAAAGGGACGGATTCACATCCGCCCCCGGGGTGTTCGCCTTAATCTCCGCATGTGGACGGCGGCGCCTCGGTGCCTGCTTCCACATTGATTTTATCCGAAACGGTATCCCTGATCACTGAAATCACCATCTGCAGCAGATAATTGATATCGCTCTGGCTCTGCTGGAACTCGTTCACAACCGGGATACTGTCGATTTCATCCTGCAGTTCTTCGATCTCACGTTCAATCTTCTCGACCATGGCCTGGTTCTTGAAGCTCTCGAACGCCACGATCTCCTTCTGCTTCTTCT
The DNA here is from genome assembly GCF_038593195.1 of Paenibacillus sp. FSL H7-0350. Classification (NCBI taxonomy): domain Bacteria; kingdom Bacillati; phylum Bacillota; class Bacilli; order Caryophanales; family Paenibacillaceae; genus Paenibacillus; species Paenibacillus sp. FSL H7-0350. The sequence continues at coordinate 1,263,455 of NZ_CP151972.1, forward strand.
TAATCGTAGCAATGAGTCCCTGCACACGCTCGTGATTCAGAATCTTCTGCTCAGCCTGCTGGAAATGACGGACCTCCTCACTGGTGGAGATGAGTGCAGCCAAGTCCTTCGCCTTGCCCATAATATCCTCCCGGACAATTAAATCACGGGTATTGTGGGTCTGCATGCCATATTCATTCAGTCGTGCTTCTTCCTGGCTCATTCTTCTCGCCCCATTTCTCTATAATTAGAGGACCGCTGCGGCTTCCGCCAGATAGTCCCCCTGGATGTACCAAGTCTTCGCGCCGGTAATGCTCACCTGCACCAGCGTGCCGATCAGGGAGGACGGGCCTTCAAAATGCACCAGCTTACTGTCACGGGTACGTCCGGCCAGCATCCGGGCATTATTCTTGCTCTCGCCTTCCACCAATACCTCCACCCGCCGGCCCAGCATCCGTTCATTCCCCAGCCGGCTCTGCTCCTTGATCAGATCATTCAGACGCTGGAGACGCGCGCTCTTGACCTCTGACGGAACATTATCGTCCATGCCGGCTGCCGGAGTCCCTTCACGCGGAGAATAAATGAAGGTATACGCCATATCATACCCTACTTCGCGCACCAGGGACAGTGTCTCCTCGAACTGCTCCTCCGTCTCACCGGGGAAGCCGACAATAATATCGGTAGTCAGCACCGCATCCGGCACGTTTTCCTTTATTTTACTGACCAGCTCCAGATAGGCTTCACGGGTATATTTGCGGCTCATGCGCTTCAGCACAGCTGTGCTTCCCGACTGCACCGGCAGATGGATATGCTCCACCAGATTGCCGCCTTTGCCCAGTACATGAATCAATTTGTCGTCAAAATCACGCGGATGCGAGGTCATGAACCGGATACGCGGAATATCGATTCCCCGCATCTCGTCCATCAGATCGCCGAAGGTATAATCAATGTCGGTAAAATCCTTGCCGTAGGCATTCACATTCTGCCCCAGCAGCGTTACTTCCTTGAACCCTTGGCGGGCCAGCTCCCGCACCTCGGCAATGACATCCTCCGGACGTCTGCTCCGCTCCTTCCCCCGGGTGAACGGCACAATGCAGTAGGTACAGAATTTGTCGCAGCCGTACATAATGTTCACCCAGGCACGCAGACCCTCCCGCTTCTTCGGCAGATTCTCAATGATGTCGCCTTCCTTGGACCAGACCTCAATGACCAGCTCACGGCTGAACACCGCTTCCTTGATCAGCTCCGGCAGGCGGTGGATATTATGTGTGCCAAAGATCAGATCCACGAAGCCGTACCGGCTCATGATCCGGTTGACCACGCCCTCCTCCTGGGACATACAGCCGCAGATCCCCAGGAGCAGGCCGGGCTTCTCGAGCTTCAGTGTTTTGAGATGGCCCAGTTCTCCGAATACCTTATCCTCCGCATTCTCGCGGATCGCACATGTATTAAGTAAAATAATATCAGCTTCGCTGCGTTCTTCCGCCGCCTGGTAACCGAGCTGCTCCAGCATTCCCTTCATCGTCTCCGTGTCATGCTCATTCATCTGGCAGCCGTAGGTGGTAATATGATAGCTCTTGCCTGCACCGAAATCTGCCATCTCCGGTGGAATGTCGAAATGATAGTGCACCTCGATCTCTTCCTTGCCCCGCCGCTTGCCCTCCTTGTAATCGGGCTGGCTGTTGATCTGTACGTTTCTGCCTTTGATCCGGTAAGTGGTCTTGCCTTCAGTCTCGCTGATGATCTTGGCATCTGTGAAATCGAAATACTGCCCGTAATCCTTGCTCCCCTTCGCCATGCTAACGTCACATCCTCTGCTGATGTCCCCATATTTTCCGTGCTTTTCTAATGTCAAATTATATCATAACGCTGGGATAACTTAGAAGTATCCGGCTTATTATTGTAAGAAGTAGTTAATAAAACTCATAAAAAACCTGTCTATGTATGATAGGACCAAATTCTATAGTATTAAGGGGACTATGCTAGTAATAGAAGTATGAGGACAAGTAAAGAGCGAGGATCTGCTTAGTAGCAACGAATTTATCATATTAACACATGATATACAAGCACATTACCCTTCTCATAAAGCATATAGCTAATCTCTGTGTCTAGACACGTCTTTAGAGTTCCCACTGTTCCATTGCGTTTGACGAAAAGCCACTCTTACTGACACTAGCTATTTTACAAAGATAATCCACCATCTTTTCTAATTGGTATTTACGGACATTACTTTTAATGAGCTCGAAGCGCTCTGTGGGCGCCCGCGTTTGTTCTGCTTGGCTTGTTTCTCGAGCACTTCGAGCTTTTTTAGGAACTTATTCTCTGCTTCTAAGAGCTTTATTCGTGCCTCAATTCTGGGACTGCTCTTTCCAGAACCACCTTTATTAAAGATTTCCGATGGAGTCTTCCCCTTCAAAGTGTCCATCTTTCAAGTCACAGTTCAAACAAAAGAATCGGCATTTTTTAATCAAGTATAATATTTATTAAAATAAGCATGTAGTATCCTCTCCGACATATTTACCCCAATATCAATAGATTCGCAACTTTTTGGTATGAATTCAAATGATAATCTCTTGATAAAAGAATCTGAGTATAAATCCTCAATAGAAACGCCCTCAAATATCTTTATTAGCTTAGTATAAAGATCTACTGATGCAGCAGAATCATTGGTTTGAAAATATACATTTTCAATCACCCCCTGATTACAATTTATGTAACAATCCACCATTTCTCCACTTAACCATTTCAGCTCTTTAATTTCTAAATCTTTCGCCATAGGTCCACTTCCTTTTGATAACTGAATATAAAAAACGCATACCTCATAAGTCGTGTTAATAGTCACTCCGCTCTTGACTTCAATGTGTCTACCATAGAGATATCAATGACCTTCCTACGACTGATCCGACTTGAAATATGATACGTTATGAAAATGATGAGAAACGCAATAAATATATGAATTGTATTCAAGCGCACGGGAATCGTCAATTGCATTTGAGCACCAAGAGTACTAAAAAAGAATTCCATCGCTTTCATTATTAGGGGCAACGCCAACAGATAGCCTAATAACACCAAAAAACTGTTTCCACTTAATAACAAAGTGTAAATTCTCTTCTGACTATATCCCAACACTTTTAACAAGGAAATGGTTTTATGATTCTCTTCAATGATCATAGAAGTGATTATATAGATAATTATCAGACCTATTATAAAAGCTATAACAGCTACAACACCGATCATAGACTCAATAGGGCGGATAACTGTACGGTAACTATTAATCAATTCATCTTTTTTCACTTCTGAAAGTAAAGTTCCTTTCTCCAGATTCAACTTTTCGTAGGACATAATCTGCATATAACTCCCTACAGGATATCCATTTAAGATGTTAAACTGAGAAATTGGCATGAAAATAGCGTTTCCAATGTAGGTATCTGCTATCTGATCAACGCGCACTTTATACTGCTTTGCGTTCAGCTTATTCTGGACAGCCAATTCATCCCCTATACGTAAATTCAACGTATCCGCCAAGGGTTTAGTTACAATCACTTGATCTTTGTTGATTTCATTTCCCTTTCCATCCACTAGACGAATGAATTCCGCGTCAGGTTCAATTCCATACACCGCTATTTTTGTTTCGTTTTGCTCCTGCGCTACAATCACATGTGGTGAAGCAGAGAGAATTTCCCCTATCTTCGGTTTTCCGGACTGAGGAGATTTAAAAATATAGTTGTAATTATATTGATAAGTCTCTTCATAACTATCTTTCACAAAATAATTCAACGAATCTTTTGTGGCAAATCCGAACAATAGAAGTAAGGAAGAAAATGTAATACCAAATACCAGGAGTAGCGAAACCGGAATATTTCGTACAAACTCCCTAATCCGATACTTCACATTAAATGAGAATTTGTCTAATTTAAGATTACGCTCCAAAAAGTTGACCTTAGCGAGATGTTTCCCCCCACTTATTAATAACAAGGGAGGCATCTGAAGTCCTTTCCTTAATACAACGTAAGTTGTCGGCAATACAATTACAAAAGGAAGCAAGAAGCTCACCCAAATATAATTAACATCGTAGTGCATTGTAACTATAGGTAAATTGAATTTGTAATCTAGCAAAGAGGCTATCGGATTTGCGATGAGAAAACCTGCTGCTGTTCCCGCCATACTTCCCGCTAAACATAAAATCAGAGAATACATTAAATAGTGCCGAGCGATTTCTCCTTTTCGGTATCCGAGTGCATAGAAAGTCCCAATTTGAACAAACTCATTTTTGAGAAGCCTCCACTGAACAATTGAAATTAACACGCATGTTAAGATTAGAACGACTATCGGTACTACTTTACCGACCAAAATAAAGCTATCAATTGTTCCATCAATGTCTTTAATACGAGGGTTGTCCGATTGATCCATCCATTTGACGATAGAGTTGGATTGTGTAAGATAATTTTGGAATTCTGATTTATTGTCCTTTTGAAACTTAACACTGTAAAAAGACACAACATTAGGAAAATGATTCATGTCTGACTTGGAAACCACTGCAACTCCAAATGCATTCGCGTCAAAAATCAAGTCCGTTTCAGACTTTAACATTAGGATATAGTCAGGTAAAGCTACATAACCCACAATTTTATAATTTTCCCCTTCAATATCCATGCTACTACCAATAGGGAGATCATGGGCTCTAGCATATTTGGGGTCCAATAAAATCTCCCCATTTTGTTGTAGTTTTTGTCCCTTGACCACAGAATAAGTATCTATTTTTTCGGTGGAATTTAGGATTCGCAAGGTGGAGGATGGAGTGAATTGATAATCATAGGAAACTCTTTCCTCCAATTGAATTTGATAGTCCTTTTCGACTTCCGAAACTGAAGATACCGGGTCCTTAACAATGAATTGGGCATCTTCTACCACATGCTCGTTTAAATAACGATCAACGCTTCTATCGACACTAGCACCAGCGAAATTCAAACCAACAAACAGCATACATCCCAAAACGATTAGAATAAATGAACCCAAATAACGTGTTTTATATTCGAACATCGTTCTCCTTAATTTACGAACTAAGACCATTACCATTCAATCCTCTCCGCTGGTAATCTATTTTCATTAATCACATCCTCGATAATTTCACCGCTGCGGATACGGATAATTCGATGTGCCATATGTGCAATCGCCTGATTGTGCGTAATCAGTAGTATCGTCGTATTGAATTGTTCATTAATTTCCTCAATTATTTTCAATATATCTTTGGAGGTCTTGTAATCTAGTGCGCCTGTGGGTTCGTCACAGAGAAGTAGTTTTGGATTTTTCACCAAGGCTCTGGCAATGGATACCCTTTGCTGCTGTCCTCCGCTTAGTTCCCGGGGAAAACGATGCTTCATTTCATTCATTCCAACAGCCTTAAGCATTTCATCAATGCTTAAAGGCTGCTTACTAATGTTTGCCGACACTTCTACGTTCTCATATACCGTCAAATTCGGTATAAGATTGTAGAACTGAAATACAAAACCGACACACTCTCTCCGGTATTCGGTCAATTGGGAATCATTACACTTGGTGATATCCCGGCCGTCTATTTCGACAGTCCCTTGATTAACCAAATCCATTCCTCCGAGGATATTTAATAAGGTAGACTTCCCAGAACCCGATGGCCCAAGTATAACGGCGATCCGTCCCTGCTCTAAAGTTAAACTCACATTATTTAGGGCTTTAAATAACACATTACCCGATTCATATTCTTTTGTGATATTTTGTATATCGACAAACATAGGTCAACCTCCCTTTTATTACATTATAAGGTATAAAATCTATACTTTCATATATTTATCTTTACAGCATCACTTTACTATTGCGACAAATAAATTTCTCAATTTCTTTTTTCACGATAGTAATTGATCGTTGCTCAAGCATGTTTAAATGATCGCTAGGAGCCTCAACGATTTTCAGATTTTTAATTAATCCTTGCCATGGCTCAGCCGCCGCTGGTCTAAGACAAGCATAAACTCCCCATGCAGTATAAAGTAAGTGACGGCGGCACGTGATTCAGCGTAAATTCGTAGATGACGAGAGCTATACCTACGGGCGGTCTGTCTCTCCTGCAGCGTGCTGCGCTTGATTGACCCGTATATTCCACTTTCTACACGAGAATCTGAACGCAGATGTTCCACAGGTTGTCGAAACCTGCGGGAAGGCGGAGGTACTCTATTGTAAGGATAGCTTAATGATGCGGCATAAGTTCCTTGATACTAATCTTCTCCACTCCGTTTACCGTCTCTAGCAGTACATAGATATCAGGGGCAAAACGTACCATTATCTCCCGGCAATTGCCGCATGGAGGAAGCAGAATCCCTCCTTCGCTTTGCGTTCTGGTTGCAACGATAGTCTCAAATTCCCTTTCCCCTGCCGTAATTGCAGCACCGATGGCAATAAACTCCGCACATGAGCCGTGAATCGAGTACAAATTGACTCCGGTGTAGATTTCACCATTCTTACAGCGCACCGCCGCCCCTACCGTATGACGTTCATTCACTCCATCGAAGTTGCGGTCAATGACCTTAATTGCTTACTGGATCAGTTCCAGATCTCTCTGCTCAATCTTCATATGTAATCTCTCAGTCCCTTTATTTATGTTTTTTTCTCTCCGATATAAACAATCCTGTTAATGTAAGTACAATTCCAATCACGGAGGCTACTGTCAATATTTCCTGAAGAACAATAACAGAAGTAACAACAGTTATTACAGGAACCATATATATGTATACGCTTGTTTTTACAGCACCCAATATTCTGACCGCTGAGTTCCATGTTACAAAGCAAAGCGCGGATGCTGCCAACCCCAGAAAAAGAATGTTAAATAGATGGTTTGGTGTCAGCAGCTCATTCAGGGTTGGCTTAAATCCAAATATGAACAAGGCCGGAATCATAAATACCAATCCATATAAGAAAACTCTCCGCGTTGCCTGAATCGTATTATATTGAAACCTGGACCTCTGTCAAGAAAGTAGACACTCACGCAACAGATTTTGTAGTGAATTGTTTTGCAAAACGAGCGGGGGAAAGATACCCCAGCGCGCTGTGCATTCGCTTGCGGTTGTAATAAAACTCAATGTATTGAAAAATGGCTGTGTATGCTTGCTCCGGATCTTTGAAACGCGGGTTACAGTAAATGAGTTCCTTCTTTAAAAGACTATGCCAAGACTCAATACATGCGTTATCGTAGCAGTTTCCTCTGCGGCTCATGCTGGACTCCATATGGTACGTCTTTAACTGGTCGACATATTCTTTAGAGGTATATTGAGACCCACGGTCCGAGTGGTGCAGCAGCCCCTTGCCAGGTTGCTTTGCAGTGTATGCTGCCTGTAAGGCGTCCAGAACCAGACGGGTTTCCATGTGGTTGTACAACCGCCACCCTACGATTTCACGCGTGCATAGATCCATCACGCTGGCCAGGTACAAGCGCCCTCCCCGGCAAGGGATATACGTGATGTCGGTCACCCATACGGTATTGGGTTTCAGTACTTTAAAGTTTTGATTCAGCGTGTTCGGTGCAATAGGGTTGTTATGCTTAGAGTCGGTGGTTTGTACACGGTAGGGCTTAGACACGACCGAGCGCAGCTGCATTTCTCTCATGTACACACTCACGGTACGTTCCGTGACCGTATAGCCTTCCTGATGCAACAGACGGGTGATTTTCGGACTCCCATACCGCTTTTGGTGGTCGTCAAAATGATATTGGATTCGCTTCTGCACCGCAGCCTTGTGGAGTTCTTGTGGGCTGGGTTTGGCGTTATACCACTTGTAATATCCGCTCCTGGACACCTGTAGAATGATGCACATCTTCTCCAAGCGAAACTCGGAGCGATGCTTCTTCATGAACTGGAATCTTAATTCCTTGGTTTGCTGAAGATGTGCACTGCTTTTTTTATGATCGCTAATTCTTCCTTTGTATCGGCAAGTTGGACGTCTTTTTCCTGGAGCTGGCGGCGCATCTCTTGGAGCTCTGCTTCAAGTTCCCGTACCCGATCCTTACTCGCGGCCGGTTCATTCTTTAGCTCCCGATATTGCCCCATCCATTGATGCAGTGTACTTTTCGGAATATCAAGCTCTTCCGCGATGTCACCAATGCTCTTCGTCTGTTCTTGAATGAACTTTACCGTTTGCTTCTTGTATTCTTCGTTGTAGCGTTGTCGTTGTTCTCCCACGTGAACACACCTCCGTTGCCCCTATTATCGCTCCGTCCGTTAACGGGTGTCCACTTTCTATTCTAGCTCCAACCCGCTGATTTTCTTCGTTAGAAAGGATCTGAAATGATGTCATAACGAAATAAGTACCGGAAACGGCTGGATATGCGGTCTTTCAAACGAGGGTATTCGTTCCAGCGAGAAATAGAAGAATGATTCATGGAGTAAAATCAATACAGCCTGGCGCTTATATTTGCAAAAAAAACACTCTATGCGGACAGCCATCAGCAGATAAACCTGGGTTTATCTCAAATGACTATGCATAGAGTGCTATATTCTCCAACTCTATCTATTAATACAAATTCTTCGTGGCATCGGAGGTGAAATGATTGATCTCATGAATCGCACCCGCCTGTACCTTGGCAGGCCAAGCCGGATCGCTGATCAGGGCTCTGCCGACCGCCACCAGATCGAATTCACCCTGCTCTAGCCGCTCCAGCACGCGTTCGATGTTGTCCCCCTGATTCTTCTCCGTAACCGGGCTTGGAAAAGCGCTGTCCAGGCCGACAGAACCCACTGTAATCGCAGGCTTGCCTGTAATCTTCTTCGTCCAGCCTGCCAGGTTAAGCTCCGAGCCTGCGAATTCCGGCTCCCAGAACCGCCGGGTCGAGCAGTGGAAGATATCCACGCCCGCATTGCTGAGCGGAGCCAGGAAGCGGGCCAGGTCCTCAGGAGTCTCAGCCAGCTTGGCGTCATAGGCTCCGGCTTTCCACTGCGAGAAACGTAGGATGATCGGGAAATCCGGTCCTACCGCGCGGCGGCAGGCATCGACCACTTCCACCGCAAAGGTGGTGCGCGCTTCCAGATCGCCGCCGTATTCATCGGTCCGGCGGTTGGTCTTCTCCCAAAAGAACTGGTCGATCAGATAGCCGTGGGCACCGTGCAGCTCAATTCCGTCGAAGCCGATGGCCTTGGCAGCTTTCGCCGCCTTGGCAAAGGCACTGACGATGGCCTGAATCTCGCTCTTCGTCATCGGCTCCGTGACCTGCTCTCCGGCCAGACTCAGCCCGGATGGGCCAATCGGCAGCGCCGAAGTGTTAGGCCCTTCACCGATGCTACGGGCCATGCCGACATGCCAGAGCTGTGGCATGATCTTGCCCCCGGCGGCATGCACCTCACGTACGACCTGCGCCCAGCCCTCCAGGGCGGCTTCGCCATGGAAGTTCGGGATATCCTGATGGCTGACCGCCGCCGGATGATCGATGGCCGTGCCTTCGGTAATGATCAGGCCCACCCCGCCTTCCGCTCGGCGGCGGTAATACGCCGCCACCTCAGGGCCAGGTACGCCCTCAGGTGAATGCACCCGGGTCATCGGTGCCATAACTACGCGGTTGCTTAGGGACAAGCCTCCGCTTTCAAAAGGTTCAAACAATGCAGCAACATTCATAATCCATAAGCCTCCATTTCATACGATGATTACTTGATAATTACTTAAAGTAAGCATAGTATGACGGTTCCTGGCGGCAAATGCAAATGACTGTCAATCAAATAGATTCGATAAGAATTTATGGGTAGTAGTGCAGCAGCTTTAATTTTGTAAAGCTCTCTCAATTCGCCTTCAGGAATAGCCTCACTAGACAGGCGTATTCTTCGTGGGCGTTTGGTTTGGCGTAACGGACTAAGCAGCACTTATTCCGGTTGCAAATCAAAATTCGGGCAAGCAACGGACCCCATCGACCTTTTTCACCGATAGTATGCTCCTAAACATCGTTTAGAGAGACGATAAGGTCCACTCGGTCCGTTTCGCCGCACAAAGCGGTGTTTTCCTGGGAATAAGGTCTCTCCGGTCCGTTAGTACCAATTCGCTTAGGTTAACATGGGAGTTAGAATAGACTTACAGGTATAGGATGAAATTAAACTTTTTCGCTGCTTTTAAGTGTACATTCTACAATTATCCCTGTGCCGCATCAGGTCATACATCCAGAATGCCGGCTTTCGGAGTCACCCGGAAGGCTGCAGCCAGATCAGCCAGCTGCTGATCGGTAATCTTCTGCTTAATTTCTCGTCCGCCGATCAGATTATAGACGATGGCGGCCTTCTCAATGGTCTCTACTAATCCGAACGTCGCATCCATAGTCTGGCCGGTCACGAAGATGCCATGCTGCGGCCAGATGACCACGCGGTAATCCTTCATTTTATCCGCGGTGGCCCGCCCGATCTCACTACTGCCCGGAACCATCCAGGGAATGACGCTGACGCCATCTGGGAAGACCACCAGACATTCCGTGCACATCTCCCACAGAGTCTTGGTGAATTTCAGCTCATCCAAATCATGGGTGAACGTCATGGCAATCACGTTCGTTGCATGAGTATGCAGCACAATCCGGTGCGCGGGATCTACCTTCAGCCGCTCGATGTGGCTCATGAAGTGGGAAGCAAGCTCACTGGTCGGAACAGCGCCGCTGCGCAGTCCCCACAATACCTCCACACTCTCGCCGCTGCTGCTGACACGCAGTACACCAAGGTTGGCTTCCGGGTCCTTGATCACATTACGGAAATACTTGCCTGATCCGGTAACGATGAAGTATTTGCCCGCCAGCTCCGCGACAGGGAAGGTAAGGCTGATCGTACGCAGCGGCTCGCGGATATTGATATATTTGGCTACCTCTTCTTCATCCAGGAGGTAACTTACATTGCCCCCGTTCAGCTCATCCCAGCCCAGCGACCACATGTGATGGGTAATTTCGGACATTTCCTCGATAAAAGGTGCAGTGACGCCGGATATATACCCCTTGGATTCAATTACGGATGTACTCATATGCTCTCTCCTTCTATATGCCCCTTCAGCGTGCGGGTACTTGTTATTTTGTGTTTTCAGCAGCTTGATCTTATCTTAGAGCCAATACTTCCTGCTCATAGCTCTTCACTTCAGCCAGCCACCCCTCGCGGACCGGGGTTCCCTGCGAAGCGCAGTAGTAATCCCAGACGGCACCGAACGGATAGGACTTGAATTCTTCCACCAAGGCCAGCCGCGAGGTGTAATCTCCAGCCCGTTCAATGGCCCGAAGCTCCTCTACCGGCTCCAGCATGGCGCGCAGCAGGGCCTTGATCGTATTGCGCGTGCCGATTACCCAAGCCGCCAGATGATTGATACTGCCGTCGAAGAAGTCGAGGCCGATATGCGTGCGCGGCAGCAGATCCCCGCGAACCAGCTCGCGGGCAATCTCCAGCAGCTCATCGTCCATCGTGACTACATGATCACTGTCCCAGCGGACCGGTCTGCTGACATGCAGCAGCAGCTGCTCGCTGAACATCAGGATGGAGCTGAGCTTGTTCGAGATCACTTCCGTCGGATGGAAATGTCCGGCATCCAGGCAGATGGCCTTGCCGCGTGTCAGGCCGTAGCCCATGTAGAACTCATGCGATCCGACCACGTAGCTCTCCGAGCCGATACCGAACAGCTTGCTCTCCACGGCATCGATCGTGTACTGCGGATCCATCTCCTCGCTGAAGATTTCATCCAGCGATTCCTTCAGGCGCATGCGCGGTGCCAGCCGGTCCACCGGAGTATCCTTGTAGCCATCCGGCACCCAGAAATTCGTGACACACGGCTGGCCCAGCTCGCGGCCGAAGTGCTCGGCAATGCTGCGGGAGGCCTTGCAATGCTTAATCCAGAAGCTGCGGATCTCTTCGTCCGCATGGCTGAGGGTGAAGCCGTCCGCCGCCTTGGGATGCGAGAAGCAGGTCGGATTGAAATCAAGACCTAATCCCTGCTCCTTGGCCCATTCTACCCAGTTCGTGAAATGGCGCGGCGCCAGCTCATCCAGATCCACCTGTTCCTTCGTATCGGCATAGATCGCATGCAGATTGACCTTATGCTTGCCGGGAATCAGCGAGAGGGCCTTCTCCAGATCCTGACGCAGCTCATCCGGTGTACTGGCCCGGCCGGGGTAGCTGCCAGTCACGGCAATGCCGCCGCTCAGCTCTTTATCCTTGAACAAGAAGCCCCGTACATCGTCGCCCTGCCAGCAGTGCAGAGATACTTTGATCTGCGCCAGCTTCTCCAGTACCTCATCCGTATGAATCCCATGGGCTGCATATAATTTCTTGGCTTCGTTGTAGCTGTTAATGATGCTCTGATCCATGCTGTTGCCTCCTAATTACGTATTGTGAACATTCGCTCCCGGTTGAAGCTGCTCCCAGCGGATCAGCAGCTCCGCCAGCTGAGGAACCGGTTGCGGCAGATAAGACGGAATCGCGAAGGACTGGCTGATGATCTGCCTGGCTTCATGGATATCAGCCATGCGGCCCGCCTCAATCATCTGCACAGCCAGATTACCCAAGGCTGTGGATTCGGTCGGTCCGGCCAGCACTTCCCTGCCGGTAACATCCGCTGTCAGCTGGCACAGCAGACTGTTGTTAGCTCCACCTCCTACAATCTGCAGCACTTCTATGCAATCCCCGGTGAGGTCTTCCAATTCAGCCAAATAGCTGCAGTAGGATAACGCCAGACTGTCGAAGATACAACGGGCCAGCTCGCCCGCCGTCTGCGGCACAGGCTGACCGCTCTCCAGGCAGGCCTGGCGGATCTCCTGAATCATATCGCCGGGCTTAAGAAACCGCGGATGATTGCAGGGAATCAGGCTGCGAAAGGCTGCGCAATCAGCGGCCTGCTCTGCCAGTTCCGCGAAGCTATACCTTTCGCCGTCCAGTCTGCGAACTTCCTGGATCAGCCAGAGGCCCATAATATTCTTCAGGAACCGGTAAGTCCCGTAAGCGCCCCATTCGTTGGTATAATTGGCTGCCATCGCTCTGCTGTCATTGAGCGGGTGATCCAGCTCTACTCCTAGCAGAGACCAGGTCCCGCTGCTAAGATAGGCTGACGAACGGTCCTTCTGAGCAGGCACACCGAGTACCGCAGATGCTGTGTCATGTGTGGCCACGCAGATCAGGCGGCATTCCGGCAGATCATACTGTTCCACCAGCTCCGCTGAGAGGAAGCCAAGCTCTTCCCCAGGCTCGGTCAACGGAGCAAATTGTTCACGCCGCAGACCCAGGAATTCCAGCAGCTCCGCATCGAAATCACGGGTCGCAAGATTCAATAGCTGCGTCGTTGAGGCATTGGTAGCCTCGTTCATCTTCCGTCCGCCGAGCCGGTAATAGAGATAATCCGGCACTAGCAGAATCTGATCGGCTGCCTTCAGCTCTTCCTGGTCATGCGCATATAGCTGATAGAGTGTATTGAAGGGAAGCTGCTGTATTCCGGTCTTGGCGTATACCTTATGCGGCGGAAGCTGCTTCGCGACCTCCTCCATCACCCCGTCCGTCCGGCGGTCACGGTAGGCATAGACCTCGTTCATCCGCTTGCCTTCGGCATCCAGCAGCACATAATCTACCGCCCAGGTGTCAATGCCGAGGGTGCATTCGTGAATGCCTCTTAGCTTCGCCTGGTGCAGACCTTTAATAATTTCATCCAATAAATAATCCATATCCCAGAAGCAGGAGCCGTCCTGCTCCGTGAAGCCATTGCTGAAACGGTGAAGCTCCGCAAGCTGGAGTCTCCCGTCCACGAGCTGTCCAAGTACAAGCCGTCCGCTGGAGGCGCCGATATCGACGGCGATATGATAGGTCATAGGGAATCTCCTATTCTATGAAAGGTGATTTACAGAATTTTGCGGAATAACGCGATTACTTCATCTTTGGTAGGAATAAAAGGGTTACCAGGTGCGCAGGCATCCTTCATTGCATTCTCAGCAAGCAGATCGAGATCTACTTCAGCAACACCCAGCTCGGACAGCTTGGCAGGAATGCCAACCTCCTTAGACAGGGCCTTGATCGACTCGATGACGTAATCCGCACATTCCTTGTCGCTTCGCCCTTCGGTCTGCATACCGGCAGCTCTGGCGATCGCTCTGAATTTCTCCGGCACATGCTTGGCATTCTCTTCTTCCACGTATGGCAGCAGCATCGCATTGCACACGCCGTGCGGCAGATCATAGACCCCGCCGAGCTGATGGGCCATGGCATGCACGTAGCCTAAGCCTGCGTTATTGAAGGCGAGGCCGCCGAGGAAGATGGCATAGACCATCTGCTCACGCGCTTCAATATCGTGTCCATTCGTCACCGTCCGCGCCAGATTGGCGAAGATCAGCTCCACCGCAGCCAGAGCGGTAGCATCGGTTACCGGATATGCGCCTGGAGTGACCAGCGCTTCAATTGCATGCGTCAGGGCATCCATGCCCGTAGCCGCCGTAAGTGCAGCGGGCTTATCAACCATCAGCTCCGGATCATTCACCGAGATGGTGGCGATACTGTTCTTGTCTACCATGACCATCTTGATCTTGCGCTCTTCATCCGTAATCACGTAATTGATCGTCACTTCACTTGAAGTCCCGGCCGTCGTGTTCACCGCGACAATCGGCAGAGATTTGTTCTTTGATTTGTGAACGCCTTCATACTCTGCAATATGCCCGCCGTTAGTGGCAACAATGCCGATGGCCTTGGCCGTATCCTGCGGCGAGCCGCCGCCGATAGAGATCAGATAGTCACATTCGTGCTGCTTCAGAAATTCCACGCCGTCATGAACATTTTTGCAGGTAGGATTCGGCTTCACTTCATCATATACCACATACTGAATTCCCGCTTCATCCAGCACAGCCAGCAGCCTTCCGGCGATTCCGCTCTTCATCAGGAATTTGTCTGTGACCACAAGCGCCTTCTGCAGATTCAGCTCTTGAATGTACGGGGCGATGTCCTTCAGACAGCCCTTTCCCATAATGTTAATTGACGGCACATAATAGACATGAGTACTCATTGCTTAACCAGCCTCCCGGGCACATAAATAGTTAATGAACACTGTAAGCATACATTCAACCTGTTGACCTTTTCATCGTATCGCCGTTAATCTGTGTTGTCAACACTTTAAACACTATTTAAGTTGTTTTTATTTGTTTATTGTTTGTTTTATGGAGAATAAACGATTATTATTGTGGGTTTCAGAGCAAATAAGGTTCATTATGTTGTACAACACAGAAATTACAGTCTATATTAAGACTATCAACTCTGGAAAGGTGATACGTATGCTCGCTGCCGAAAGACGCAAAAAAATAATCGACCTTGTCCATCAGGACAAACGGGTGCTGGTGTCCGATCTCAGCCGGATGTTCGAGGTGACAGAGGAGACGATCCGCAGAGACCTGGAGAAGCTGGAGAAGGATGGCATTGTAAGCCGGACCTACGGCGGAGCCATGCTGAACAGGCATACCAATGAGGACCTGCCTTTTCTGACCCGGGGAGCACTCAATACGGATATCAAACGCAGAATAGCGATCCAGGCGCTGGATCTGATTAATGACGGGGATACGCTAATGGTGGACCCCAGCTCGACCTCGTTTGAATTCCTGAAGCTGCTGGGTAATAAAAGTAATCTGACGATTATCACCAATTCGATCAACATTCTTCATGAGTTCGCGAGCTCAAGCCACAGCATTATTTCTACAGGCGGCTCACTCCGCCACCGTTCCCTGTCGCTTGTCGGCCCTGTAGCCCATGAGACCATCCAGCGCTACAATGTGGACACTGCCATAATCAGCTGCAAGGCTCTGGATATGGACCGCGGGGTCACCGACTCCAATGAACCGGAATGTGAGCTGAAGAAATATATGCTGCGCCAGGCACACAAGGTTGTGCTGCTCGCAGACCATACCAAGTTCGACCAGACAGCCTTCGCCAGGCTCGCAGAGCTAAGCCGGATCGATGTGCTGATTACCGACCGCAAGCCTTCAGAAGCGTGGCTGATGCTGTTGTCAGAGAAGAATGTGGAAGTGCTGTACTAAGTTCATGAGAGATCTATCATAGGAGATTCATCTTAGGGAGGAGAGTTAATCAAATGGGCAAAAAGAGAATAACCTTACCCGCGGACTTCCGCGAGCTGGTGAAATCAGGGGATATCGATCAACTTAAGGCTGTTTTTGAGAAATGTGACTGGAATGCAACCTTGGGATCCTACAAAGAACCCGCGCTCAGCATCCGGCAAATTCCGGATGAGCTGGTCCGCTGGCTGGTGGAGCAGGGTGCTGACATCAACGCCAGGGATAAATATCAGCGCACTCCGCTGCATTCGCAGGCCGGACACTGGTCGGGTAATATCCCGCTGTTCCTTGAGCTTGGTGCTGAGCTGGAAGCTCTGGATTATCAGGACGAGACCCCGCTGCACGCCGCTGCCAACTACTACCGGACTGGGGCGATCCGTGATCTTATCGCTCACGGTGCCAACATCCATGCTGTGAGCAAGCGCGGGAATACCCCGCTGGCGAAGGCCTTGATCAATTGCCGGAATGCTGATATCACCGCCATGGCTGAGATCGCCCAGGTGATGCTGGAGGCGGGGGCAACTCTTACTCCAGAGATGAAAGAGTCGGTACAATCAATCGGCAAAGCATTTGAATTCAGCAAAGCTAATTTCAATAAAGACTACCTGGATGAAACTGTAACGGCCCTGGACAAGCTCTACAAGCTGTTCGGTGTGGAGCCTGTAGCCGCGAGAGTGATGCATGACGGTGTTTCTAAGATCGAGGTTAAGAGCACAAGGTGGCAGGATCAGCATCAAGAGCTATGGGAGGCGCTCATCCCCGGCTCAGGACCCGCACTTACCGTACAAGGGGAGGTCATTCGCATCACTGGGCGGATCTCTTATGAAATCATGAATAACGGCGGAGGCAACTGGGGTGCGGATTTCCGTAAAATGCTCAGTGCGCTGCTTCTGCACTTCGCCTCAGGCATACCTCTGGACCCTGCGCAACTGAAGGAAGCTGCGGAATTAGCCGGTTACCTGCGCCAAGGCAACGGCAACGATGAACCAGCCAGATTATGCGAATTGGCCGTGAATTGGGTGCTAGCCAATCCACAGCCTGTTTCCTTACCGCAACCAGATTACAAACGCTAAACGCTGAGACATTCCAGTGCTTGTCCTGATCCTTATGAAGAAGCGGCTCCCTTGGAGAGCATAATATTCAGAATGGCCTGGTCTGTGGCGGCAAGCCCCTCCTGGACCAGGGTCTCCATATTCTTGATCGTATCCTCCACCTTCTCGAAGATGACACCGTCATTCAGACTCGCGGAGATATTGTTCATAGCCAGGGTGGCAGACTGAATGGCTGCGTTGGTGGCCGTGGAGATTTTGAGTGCACAGGTTGGCTTCGCACCATCGCAAATCATGCCTGAAGTAGAGGCAATCGTATTCTGGATGGAGTGTTTGATCTGCGCCAGCGTTCCGCCCATCAGATAAACAATACCGCTGCCCGCCCCTACTCCGCCGGCAATGCCTGAGCCGCAGAGCGGGGACAGACGGCCAATGTAATGCTTCACATGAATGGTAATCAGATTGCTGAGCGCCATCGCTCTGGCCAGAGTCTCCTCATCCTTGCCGAGGAGCTCGGCCAGGGCAATGACCGGCATAGTGCAGGCAATCCCCTGATTGCCGCTGCCTGCCGTAGTCATTACCGGCATGGCACTGCCGTCCATGCGTGCATCGGATGCCGCTGCCGTTGCGGCGATAATCCGGTTCGCCACATCCGCGCCGAACAGATTGAGGGCGGATTGCTGGCTCATTTTCCGGCCCACCTGGAGGCCATATTCCCCGCGCAGCCCTTCCTCCGAGATCGCCTTATTCATAACCGCTCCCTCAAGCAGGAAACGAAGATCCTCGAATGGTGTATTCTGAACGAAGGCATAGATATCTTCGAGTGAGACCGAGTATACCTCAGGGTCCAGACTATGCGGGTCGCCGCAGTCGGCCTTGTCCATTTTCGGCTCAAGCCGCTGGCCATCCTTCGCAAGATAATGCACATTCGTGTGCTCTTTTACCAGGATTGCTGTGGCGGTATGGTTCTTGCTGTGTACTCTCGCTTCTATATATAGCTTCTCCGGCGTATCCTTCAGCTCAACCTCCAGCAGCTTACGCTCCAGCAGTCCCTCTGCACTTGCCAGCTCCGCCGGGGTCAGCCCGGACAGAATCTCAAGCTTCCGCTCCGAGCGGCGCACCACCGCACCCAAGGCCGCCGCTATCGGCAAGCCCGTCTGGCCTGTACCAGGAATCCCTACGCCCATCGCATTCTTGATGATATTGCCGCTGAGCAGCAGCTGAATCGCCGTAATCTCCTCTTCCACCAGTTCAGCGGCCAACGAGACGGCATAAGCCACTGCAATCGGTTCGGTGCAGCCTTCTGCGGGCATAATTTCTTTGTGTAGTACTTCCAGTAGGTTAATCATCTGTGCATCACCATTCCCTCTGTCTGTCGATCTATGTCTGTATCTATATCTATTTCTTTATATAGTACATCAGATAGACAGTCCGGGGAATCCCCGTTATTACCCATCACCCGCCCAGCTTCACCAGCCGCTTCAGCCCTTCCGTACAGGCCCAGCCGCCCGCTCCCGCCAGAATCGTATTATGAAATAAGCTCCAGGCCAGCGAATACGTCATACTGCCAACAATCACCTCGACCACAATAAACCGCAGGATATCCCGCTTCGTGATCAGATAGACTCTGAATTCCTGATTGTGCGTCACCGGTCACCCCTTCTGTCTATTTCAAAATATAAGGATTATATATTACGCCAGAACATATATGTTTCAAGCTACAAATTGTCCTTCCATTTCTCGCTGAAACGGTGCCGCCTGAAAAGGACGGCAAAACCGTTATCATATATGTTTCTGTACTTATATGCTGTCTGCGGGTTGTCTGATTCTCTGTGCCAGGCACAAGAAAGAGCAGTACTTCTCCAATGGGCTACATTGCTGGAAAAGTACTGCTCTGGTGCCAGATTGCTTAGTTGGCGGGGATTCGGCCGATTCAGGTGCACTAGTGCTCTTCATTTGCACGATTGGCGGGGATTCGGCCGATTCAGGTGCACTAATGCTCTTCATTTGCACGATTGGCGGGGATTCGGCCGATTCAAGGGGATGTATCCCTTTCACTTCCCGTACAGCCAACTTGCAGCCCGGCTTCCGGCCAAATCCAAAACAAAGAGGCTGCCCAAACAGCCATTGCATGGCTATGGACAGCCCCCTGATATCAACGCTTCAGTCTAGTTACTTCTGCTTACTTCGACTCCACCGCATGGCCGCCGAATTCGTTACGCAAGGCGGCGACGACTTTGCCGGTGAAGGTGTCGGTCTCCAGCGACCGGTAACGCATGAGCAGAGCCATGGCAATGACCGGCGTCGCTGCTTGAAGGTCGAAGGCTGTCTCCAGCGTCCAGCGTCCCTCCCCGGAGGAATGCATGACGCCTTTGATGTCTTCCAGCTTGGCATCCTTGGAGAAGGCGCGTTCGATCAGCTCCATCAGCCAGGAGCGGACGACCGAGCCGTTGTTCCAGACGCGGGCCACCTGCTCGAAGTCGAAGTCATATCCGCTTTTCTCCAGCACCTCGAAGCCCTCACCGATCGCAGCCATCATGCCGTATTCAATGCCGTTATGCACCATCTTGAGGAAATGTCCGCTCCCGGATTTGCCGGCGTACAGGTATCCGTTCTCTACCGCAGTGTCACGGAACAGCGGTTCAACGACCGTCCACGCTTCCTCATCGCCGCCAACCATGTAGCAGGCCCCACTCCGCGCACCTTCCATTCCGCCGGAGGTTCCCGCATCCAGGAAGTGAATTCCATGGGCACCCAGCTCTTCATGACGGCGGATCGACTCTTTATAATGTGAGTTACCGGCTTCAATGATGATATCTCCCTTGGATAATAGCGGCGTCAGTTCAGCAATAACCGAATCTACAAAAGTATGGGGAACCATAATCCAGAGAACTCGCGGGGAATCAAGCCGGCCCGTAAGCTCCTCCAGGCTTGCTGCCCCTGACGCACCACGTTCGGCCAATTCCTGCACCGCAGCAGGATTCACATCATACGCTACCACTTCATGGGCATGCTCCAGCAGGTTCTGGCCGAGATTGAAGCCCATTTTGCCTAGTCCAATTAAACCGACTTTCATTACGAATCCCTCCGAATTGTAGTCATATATAACCTAACACTGTCCACTTGCTGTTACCGCCGCCGCTTAGGCTCCAGGCCGGATAACTTCCGGCTCTATCCCTGCTGTCCGGTGAACGCGTGCAGGCTCTGTATTCTCCGGTTCATCCAGCCACCAGTGGAACTCGCCAAGGAGCTGTTCTGCCGCCGCCGGGCCGTTAGAACCGGCAGGATACAGGTGCAGCGGCAGGCTGCCTTCTGCTGTTGCTTCGATTATAGGCTGAACCCATTGCCAGGACAACTCTACTTCCTCCCAATGAGCGAAGAATGTGGCATCGCCGAGAATCGCATCATAGATCAGATTCTCATAGGCCTCCGGCACGTCGGGATTACCCGGCTCATGCTTAATGCTAACCGGCTCAAGCTCCCCATGCTGAAGCGGGTTTTTGGTATTCAGAGTCAGGGAGATGCCCTCATTCGGACCAATATCAATCACCAGCAGATTAGGGTCAAGCGGCAGCTTGTTACGGTTCTTGTTATGCACATCATTAAACGGCTCTTTGAATTCTATAACAATCCGCGTGGATTTCTCCTTCATACGCTTACCTGTACGTATATAGAACGGCACATCGTTCCACAGCGGATCTTCAATCCACAGGCGTGCAGCAATATACGTCTCATTCTGTGAAGCGGCTGCGATCCCCGGTTCAGCGGTATACGCAGGCACTTGCTGTCCGCGCATCTCCCCTGCTGCGTATTGGCCTCGCACAACATGCTGTGTTACCTCTTCAGCGAGCAGAGGGCGGACGGAACGGATGACATGCCGCTTTTTGCTGCGGACGTCCTCTGGTGTACTGCCCTTCGGAAGCTGCATCGCCATCATCATGAGCAATTGGAGCATATGGTTCTGGAACATGTCGCGCAGCGCGCCAGCCTTATCATAGTAACCCGCCCGCTCTTCCACACCCACCGTTTCACTGGCGGTAATCTGAACATTCGCGATATACCGGTTCTGCCACAAGGCCCGCAGCACAGGGTTAGAGTATTTCAGCACCTCCAGATTCTGCACCATCGGCTTGCCCAGGAAGTGGTCAATACGGAAGATTTCCTCCTCTGCAAAAGCTGCGCTCAAGCTCTCATTCAGCACCCGTGCCGACTGCAAATCCCGTCCGAAAGGCTTCTCGATAATCAGACGTTTCCAGCCCTTGGTATCCCCGAGCCCGCTGGCATTGATATTACCGGCAATCTCCCCGAAGAATTCAGGACCGACCGACAGATAGAACATCCGGTTCTGCGGAAGCCCCAGCTCTTCCTCCCGGCGCTGTACATGGCCAAGCAGCTTCACATAATCCTCAGGACGTCCGACATCCAGCACACTATATTCAAAAGCCTGCAGGAAATTCTGCAGCACCGCTGTATCCTCTACCGGACGGCGCGAAAAGGTGCGCAGCGAATCCAGCACCTGACGCTGGAACGTCTCATTAGTGAGTTCCCGTCTGCCCAGCCCTATGACTGAGAGAGGACCGGAAAGCTTGCCATCAGTAAACAGGTTGTATAGAGCGGGGAAGATTTTCCGCTTCGCCAAGTCCCCGGTTGCGCCAAAAAGTACAAATGTAGATGATTCCACTTTCATTCCTCCCGTTGTTATCATTTTATTATATAGTTACTAATTAATACTCAGGAACTTTATAACACATCATACGACTATAAACTCAATTCGTCAATCTCAATTCGACATTTACGATAAATACCCAAACATGCCAAAAAGCAGGCCTTCTATTAGAAGACCTGCTGCGTTACTCAGAACCATGAGGCTACGAGATCATTGAATGGCTTGTAGATCACCATAATCATCAGCAGCGGGCTTGGCACCTTAATTTTCAGAATAGTGCAGCCCGCAGCAGCGAGTCCGCCAATCCAGAGGGCGAAGTACACCCAGCGGTCCCGCCGCTTCTGCCTGCCCTTCAGGTTAGGGAGATCAATCACCATACAGCCCATAGCCAGGATGAGGAATACCAGTAACATCAGCATGCAGGATCACTCCTTGATTTCATCGATGAAAGAATTATCGATCGTTCCGATCCGGTTAATGGTTACAGCGGCTTTGTAATGCACAGGCAGGCTTTTGAGATATTCATCATTTTCTTTCACGCTGGACCATATTTTTGGACTCTTGCGGTATATCAACTGGCCGAACCCAAAAACATCAGCATTATACCGCTCAGTTATGTTCTTCACTGCCGCTTCCATCCGCTGAACAATCCGCTCCTGCGTCTTCAGCTCCAGCTCATGGATTTTACTCTCGGTATCTATCTTGTCCGGACCTTCAATTTCCTGCACATTGCATAAAGCCTCCACACTCAAGTAAATATGCGGCTTGCCGTCAATAAACTTTACCTTGCGCTTGGTTGTGGTTGTCAGCGCCTCCATAACGACCAGGCTTCCATTCTTGTCTTTGAAATATCCCGTGTTCTTGGTGACATTATCAATGACATAGTTGTAGCCGACTGTGACAACATCATCCATCCAGCCGATCAGCTTGTCCCTTCGGAAGATGGCTACGCTTTTATAATGAAGCCTTGCGTCCGGATTCGTCCGTTCCACATTGGCCTTGTCGCCGCCTGCCTCAGGGTCCCCAAGCAACTCTACTCCGGTCAGCACGGGGTTCGTGCCTTCGTAGATTAGATCTTCGATGAAATCGTCCACTGTAACCGCAACTGTCTTGGAAGAGATTTGGTAGGATTTGTCCAGTGAATTGAACAGCTTGTTCGCCGGCAGCCGGTCCAGCGGAGTTAGCACCTTAAGCACATTCTCAGCGGTCGTCTTGCGCGCCACCATAACATAGAAATCCATACGCGGCTCGCGGCTTCTTTTGAGCACATCCAGCGTCTCGGCAAGGCCTTCACGGGCCAGCTCTTCACCTACGACCAGCACACGGATATGACCCATATAAGGCGAACGTGAACTGACCAGATTGAATTTGCGCAGCGATTCATAAATCGTTTTGACTTTGAAGGTATAGAGCACGACAGGTACACCGCTTCCCCCTGACCCACCCGCGCTCTGTGAGATGATGGAGGAAGGAATAACTACCTGCATGGAGACTTTGTAGCCGTCCTCCGCCTTGTCCAGACCCAATCCCAGCACAAAAGCCAGCTCATTCAGCTCCTTGCGCTCCCAGCACCCGCTAAGCAGCATAGGAAGCAGCAACAACGGAATACAGGCGGCCAGCACCTTCGCCATTCGCTTCCTCATGTTAAGACCCCCCGCGCTTGGGCGGAGCCTGCCGCCTAAGGTTCTGGGTGCGGTTCTGCCTAGGTCTGGTGCGCAGGAGCGGCCAGGTCAGCCTGAAGATGGAGTCCTTGAGATCTTCGCGGACGAAGGGGCCGATCGGACTCATATAGGGTACACCAAATGAACGCAGGCTTACGAGGTGCAGCACCAGCACGAACACTCCGCATAGAATCCCGTACAATCCCATAAACCCGGCCAGCATGATCAACACGAACCGTATCATTCTTGCGGCCACTGACATTCCAGCTTCAGGGATAACAAAGCTTGAAATCGCTGTAATCGATACAATGATGACCATGGCCGAGGAGATGAACCCGGCAGCAACCGCCGCTTGGCCGATGACAAGCGTGCCGACGATAGAGACCGCCTGGCCGACATTCTTCGGTATTCGCACCCCCGCCTCCCGCAGAATTTCATAGGTCAGCTCCATCATCACTGCTTCGACAAAGGCCGGAAACGGCACCGTCTCCCGCTGGGCAGCCAGACTGATAACCAGATTGGTTGGAATCATCTCCTGATGATAGGTGGTGATTGCTACATAGAAGGCTGGAGCGAACATCGTTAGGAAAAAAGCCAGAAACCGTATCCATCGCAGCAGCGAGGAAATATCCGCCCGTTGATAATAATCCTCTGCCGACTGGAAAAAGGAGACAAACACCGTCGGAGCCAGCAGCACAAAAGGGGTGCCGTCCACGAGAATAGCTACCTTCCCTTCCAGGATACCTCCGGCTATCGTATCGGGACGGTCACTGTTATAGATTGTGGGAAAAGGTGTAGCCACCGTATCCTGAATGAACTCCTCAATATAACCGCTCTCCAGAATACTGTCGGTATCAATCGCGTCCAACCGGCGCTTAACCTCCTCGACCAGCTCCGGGTTGGCAATATGCTTCAAATACATGATTGATACGCTGGTCTGGGTTACACGCCCGATCTGCATCGTTTCGAGCCATAGCTGGCTGTCTTTGATTTTGCGGCGGATCAGGGCTGTGTTCGTTCGCAGGTTCTCCGTGAAGCCCTCCATTGGCCCGCGCACGACAGACTGCGAGTTGGGTTCACTTACATTACGGTCCTCCCAGCCGGGCAGGCCGATGCGCAGCGCTTCTGCCGACCCCTCCACCATGATCATCACATTGCCGGATAGCAGATCATGAATGAAGCGGACATAGTCCCGGACGATAGTAACATCTCCAGCCAATAATATGCGCTTGCTGAGAAGCTCTATTTTCCGCTCAGGACTCTCCGCTTCCAGCAGATCACAGATCCTACCTTCCTGCAGCGAATACAGAATGGAGTTATGCAGCAGCTGATTGTCAATAAGACCATCTATATAGAATACATTAAGCTCCGTATGTTCTCCCAGTTGCAGCCGTTTGCTGACCAGATCTGTGCTCTGGCCGAGCAGCCGGGACAGTTGTTCCTCATTGGCCTCCAGGCGTGCAGATAATTTGCCGTTCGCTTCATCCTCCATGCAGCTTCACCCTCTTCATTTGAGCAATACGGTACGTTGATAGTTTGGTTGAAAGGCTAGTTAATTATTCCGCTGCTGAACACAAGACAATGAGCACATAATTTCTGGAAGGAGCTGTCATACTAAGAAGATTGCAGCAAAGCAACCTTATGACTTGTTAAAGGAAAGGAGGAGCGTTAGGTGGGTATTGAAAAAGAACGAATCAGCACCGCGCAGATGGTCATTCTCGGTCTGTTCACTTTCATCGGGGATATGGCTCTGGTCTATCCGACCACCATGACGGCTGAAGCCCATCAGGATGCCTGGATCGCCGCACTGATCAGCATACCGCTCGGCATGGCCCTTATTTATCTGCTAATCAATGTAGCGAACATCAGTCCAAACCAAACCATAATTGAGATCAGTCAGCAGGTGCTGGGAAAATGGGCGGGCATTGCAGTAGGCTTATTCTATCTGAATTTCTTCGTCCTGGCCGCCTCGACATATGTGCGCGAAATGGAGGATTTCCTGACCACCCAGATCTATGAGGGGACACCGGGCGGAGTCATCCGGTTCATGAGTCTTGTCATCCTGGTGTATGGCCTGCGTCTGGGACTGGAGGTGGTGGGCAGGGCGGCACAGGTGTTTTTTCCGCTGTTTGCCCTATTCCTGGTCTCGCTGATGGTCCTCTTATTTCCGCAGGTTCAGATAGACCGGCTGTACCCGATGATGACCACGCCGCTGCCTGGGATGCTGCATACCATTATGTTTGGGGTCTTTTACCCGTTCGGGGAGCTGTGCGTCTTCTTAATGGTGTATCCCTTTACCCGCAAGAACAGCAAGATCAATCGTGACATCTTCATTGCACTCTTCGCGGGATCCGTTGGGCTGAATCTGATTCTGTTCCTCTCGCTGACCGTGCTGGGCGTCTATTTCTCGGAGCATAATTTCTATGCCGCTTATATCCTGGCCCAAAAAATCAATGTTGCCAACTTCCTGCAACGGCTGGAAGCGCTCATGGCCACCGCCTGGATTATTACCACTTATTTCAAAACAGCGCTGTATTTCTATGCCTTCGTCCTGGGGACTGCACAAATGTTCAAGCTGAAAAGCCACCGTCCGCTGATCTTCCCGGTTGCCTTCCTGATCTATGGACTGTCCCAGCTCAGCTCCAATGATATTGTTTTTTATGTAAAAGAAATTCCGGCCTATTGGGTCGACTGGAACCTCACACTCTCCTTCGTTCTCCCAATGACGATCTTTATCGTCTATAAGGTTAGAAAACGCAAACCTGCCTCACAAGGATAAAAGAAGGAGCTGTTACTGTAGCGTTCTCCCGGCAGGTCCCCTATAATAGGAAGCAATGAAATGTTTCTATTTTGTCATTGTGGGGGATGAACTGCAGCATGATGAAACAGCTATTCGAGCCTGTACTGTTCGATAACCGGCAGTCGCTGATCTGGGACTACCGGATCTATACCGATGATCATTACAAGGGGTATTACCACTGGCATCAATGCTGTGAAATCATGTTCGTGCACCGGGGACAAGGCAGTATTGTGGTCAACCAGCAGATGTATGATATCGGTCCAGGGATGCTATTCTTTTTCCAGCCCTATCAGCTGCACCGGATCTATTCAGAGGTCTCCCCAGAGCGTCCGTTCGTACGCACCATCTTCTATCTCGACCCGCATACTGCCGAGCAGCTGCTCCAGGGCTTCCCCAAACGCAGGGCCGCCTTCTCTACACTCTGGCAGGGCAGCAATCCCTCCTGCGGCTTCGATCTCAGTGACCGCATGGAGACTGTGGAATGGATCTACTCGAATTATAACCAGTGCCGGAGTAAGAGCGGGGAAGAGAGTGAGGATATCTCCATGCTCCTTCTACAGCTCCTCAGCTGTCTGGGAACTGGAGAACAGTCGCTGATCCATACCGGAGACAAGCGGCAGCTTCGCTATTCAGAGCAGATCATGAACTGGATTGAAGCCCATTACCACGAGGAGATTAGTCTGGAGCAGCTGGCCGCAGAGACTCATCTGTCGAAATCTTATGTGTCGCGGATTTTTCATCAGGAGACCGGCGGACGGCTCGTAGATTATCTTACAGCCCGGCGGCTGAAGCAGGCCTGCCGGATGCTAGAGACCACAGACCTTACGGTGGAGCGAATCGGCAGCGCTGTCGGATTCCCGAATCCTTCCTACTTCAACCAACTGTTCAAACGGGTGCTTGGCCTTTCTCCGCTGCAATACCGCAAGGGAACCTGAGAGGTACTTGCGAGGAATAGGACAATATAACAACATTTCGTGATATCAAAAGACAACTTCCAGTTCGATAGAGGCGTTATACTGAGGCCATAATCTAATTCCTTTGGAGGCTTCAGCGATGACTATAGCTTATTGGCAGGAAGTAATGAACCGTCTGGAACCGAAAGTGAACGGCATGATCCAGCAGATCGGAACGCGGAGTCCTCATGCTGCGGGAGCAGACGGCAGATTCGATAATCCCGGGACCGACTGGTGGACCTCCGGCTTCTGGCCGGGAATACTCTGGGTTATGTATGACATGACCGGCAAGGAAGCTTATAAGGATGCAGCCTGGCCCTGGGACGAAACGATTGGACAGTGGTTCGCGAAACCGACCGAAGAGCTGCATCATGACGTAGGCTTTCAGTTCCTGGCCACTGCGGTGATTAAGCATACGCTGATCGGTGATGCAGAGGGTTTGCGCCGGGGACTTGAAGCGGCTAACTACCTCGCTGCGCGTTATAATCCTGCAGGTAAGTTCATCCGCGCCTGGAACGGGGACAAGCACGGCTGGGTGATCATCGACTGCATGATGAACATCTCGCTGCTGTTCTGGGCCAGCCGGGTGACTGGTGATCCGCGCTACCGTCTTATTGCGGTCAGCCATGCCGAGACCGCTATGACTTATGGTGTGCGCGAGGACGGGTCCACCAAGCATATTCTCTCTTTCGATGCCGCGACCGGCGCTTATCTGGAGAACTTCGGCGGTCAGGGATATTCCCCTGAATCCTGCTGGAGCCGGGGTTCAGCCTGGGGGCTATACGGCTTCACGAACACCTACCGTAACACCGGGGACGTGCGTTTCTTGAATACTGCTAAACGTATCTCCCATTATTTCATCGCGGCTCTCCCGGAGGATCACGTGCCGCACTGGGACTTCCGGCTTGCAGATGACAAGCGCATGTTCAGAGACAGCTCAGCCGCCGCGATTGCCGCCTCTGGCCTCCTTGAGCTGGCAGAGCTTGTGCCGCCGGGTGAGAAACGTGTGTATGCGGATGCCGCGGAGCGGATTCTGCGTTCACTTACAGAGAATTATGCCACCTGGGACCAGCCGGACCATGAAGCCATTCTGCTGCATGGAGCCGCCAGCGGGGATTCGCTCACAAATGTGTCGCTGATCTACGGCGACTACTACTATGTTGAAGCCGTAGCGAAGCTGAACGGCTGGAAGCACCGGTTGTTCTAGTCTGGCTGGAAGCAGGCTCAGACAGCTTGCATGGATGCGCGAGTCCAATGTAATCGGAAAACCGATCACATTCGGCACTGCGTGGGCGCATTTCTCCGACTTCACCTGTTTTCTTCAAGTGAGTTCCGCCGCAGTTATACAAAAATAACAATAAAAAACAAACAGCGAATCCCCGCCATGGGAGATTCGCTGTTTAAGTTAACACCGCCGGATATCCGGCTTCTACTGCCTACTTCTTCTGCTCCTCCAGCCACAGAATGGCCGTTACCCCGCGCGGGTAATATTTACTGCCGGTGATTTCGCCGGAGATAATCTGGTCGCTCCAGCTCCAGATCGAGAGCTGCGGATGCGTAAGCCAGGCCGTATGGGCCTGATCTGCTGCGCGCCCCTTCTCATCCCATTCCAGGCCGAGAATTTCTCTGGCGATGAACTGGGAGAGATAGATTTTGCTCAGCCAGCTGTTATTGCTGGTGGAGGAGATTTTCCAGCCGCCGTCCTCGAACAGGCAGACTCCCTCCACAAGCACAGCCTTCAGATGCGTGTCCAGTGCCTCAAGATATTCGCCGAACCGTCCTCCACGCTCCAAGGCTTCCTTGCAGCCTGTGAAGTAAGGGAATACCAGGCCTTCAATGGCCGGGATAATCTTCGAATCATTGCCTTCGCCGATGACCGCCGGAATGTAGCCGCCTTCGGTCACACTAGCCACGATGGTAGCCGCACACAGTTCAGCTTGCCGGCCGGCAGTCTGGGACAGCTCCGTATTGCCGTTGTCGCGGAAAATCCGCTCCATAGCCAGATAAGCAGCCCAGCATTTTCCTGCCAGATAAATATTGTTGCGTGCCTGGCCCAAAGAGACATCCAGACTGTCATAGGTCGTAATCTCAGCACCGCCCATGGTCCGTGAGCTGTCGAGTGCCATCACACCATTGCGCTTCGCCGGGTCCGGATGATCCCGGTTCAGCATGCTCTGCAGGCAGCTCTCCAGAACGGTAAGGTTGCGCTCCATCCAGCTGCGGTCGCCCGTGTGCTCCACATAGGTCGCCGCAGTAAGAATCCAGTTGACCAATTGCTCGTGGGTCATATGCGAGAAGCAGCCGTCAATGCCGTACAGCTCATAGGAGGAATACTCCGGACGCGACACGGCGTTCGCTACTCCCATATCATGCGTGAAGCTAAGTCCGCCCGGATACTCGGCCGGGTTCCCAGGGAAGCGGACGGTGTCGACATAACTGAACCGGTCCACGAACATATCCAGCTCATTGCGGACGGTCCACGGGTTCATCTTGAGCTCGTAGAACAGCTGGTCTACCGTAAGATCGAACGTGTTCATCATCCGGTATTCGCCTTCGTTGACAACCCAGAACGGCTGGCCTTTGTACTCCAAGAGCTCGGTAGAGCCGTAATAGCTACGGATAGCGTGAGCAAGCATGAAAGTCTGGTCGTCACTGAGGCCCGTTCCCTCCAGCATCCCGTTCGCCTCTTCAGCCTGCTGCTTCAGCGTGTCGAACCGGGATAACGCGTATTCCGCAACAGCTTCCACATTGCTGTAATAGCGGTTATAGTAATAGCTCGCATCCATTCCTGAAGTCACATAACCGGAGCGGTGGAAGCAGACCGCGAACTGGTACACCTTGCGTTCACCGGCGGGCACATCCATAATAAGCGCGCCAACCTGCCCCAGCCCGAACGTCCAGTTCTCCTCCAGCTCCGCTGCAAGAATATCCTCCATTGTAAAATGCATTGCCGCCTTAACACTTCCCTGCTTCGCGGCAATCGCCAGGAACCGGCCCTGACCGACACCCGTCAGATCCTCCTGGCCGCCATCGAATCTTCTCAGGGCGCTATACGGGTCATTCCCCTGGAAGCCGAAGAAAGCACGGCGCGTAGAGCTGCCCGCTGTGTTATCGACTTCAAGCTCTACCAGCACTGCTGGCAGCAGCACTTCCTTCAGCTCTGCGTCCGAGGCCGTCTCCGGGTCCGGAACGGGCCGGACGGGTGACAGAATACGGAAGGTCAGATCGCCGGCCTGCCAGCTGTCCGTTGTAAGCCGGAAATCGCGCGTAATTTCATCTTCCCCGAAGTGAAACAGCATCTGCGGCTTGTCCGGACTCGGGTCCGGGTTCTCGATGTCGTAGCGTTTGCTCTCATCGTCGCTGCCCTGCTCATGGAAAGGAAACGTGTCGTAACCATGGCCATCCTTACGCGCAAGGCCGATATATATGTTCTGTCTCGGCGGTCTGCCAAGTTCCAGGTCAAAGCCACCGGACGCTCCTTGAAATCCGAGGGTGAAGCTTGAGAATGATCCTATCGGTGAATGATGGGCATTGAAGAATTTGTTCGTTGGCATACAGTATATACACTCCCTCCAGCTATGTCCCGGCAGTGCCGGGCTCTAGCTCTATGTTAGCGCTATCCTCCCCTCAGGCAACAGGCGCAAAGCCGCCAATTATTTGGACAAATCAATCGGACACAGCGGCCTATGCTATAATAGATCCATCTTTTAACAAAGAAGAGGTTGAACATGAACGTATTAGATCCCGGCACACAGCATTCCATGGATGGACGCATGTCCCCGGATGTTCAGGCTGCCTTCCATCTCTTTGCCGCCCACTGGCGCAAGGTGAACAAGGAGTGGCAATATCCGGCACACACTCACCCGATGTTCGAGATCAACATCGTTCTGCAGGGCTC
Organism: Paenibacillus sp. FSL H7-0350; assembly: GCF_038593195.1. NCBI lineage: Bacteria > Bacillati > Bacillota > Bacilli > Caryophanales > Paenibacillaceae > Paenibacillus > Paenibacillus sp. FSL H7-0350. The sequence goes on from NZ_CP151972.1 coordinate 1,294,512, forward strand.
GCAGCGCATGGCCGTAGGCGGACAATCCTACATCCAGGAGAGCGGCGACATTCTGTTCATCCGCCCCGGTGTGCTGCACTCCAGTCTGGGCGCAGCCTCAGGCGACGAGATGTCTTATTACTGCCTGCACTTCGACATTGACGATCTGGTTCTGCGCCGCTCCTTAATGACAATGGATACCGTCAGTCTAAGCGGAGACACCCCGGAGCTGAAGGCGATCCGTTCTTCCCTGGACGACATCATCCGCTCGACCATTCTCCCGGAGGCCAGTGATGCGCAGCGGGGCCGGCTTGTGATGCTGAGCGCTTCGCTCCAGTTCTTCGCCGCCCTTAGCGGCTGGGTACTGGCTGCCCTGCCTTCCCCTGCCCGGAGCACCCTGCCGGGAGTGACGGAGAAGACCGTTGCGCTGGCGAATGCCATTGAAGGGCTGCTGCAGGAATCCGTCTTCACGGCTGCGGCATCAGGAAGCAGAGCCGGAAGTATCGAAGAGATCGCAGCCAGACTCGGCTATAGCACGAGCCACTGCAACCGCGCCTTCCGGCAGATCTACGGGCTGCCGCCCAGGCAGTATCTCTCCGATCTCATTATCCGCCATGCCAAGCTGCTGCTGCTGGATAACAGCCTGTCTGTAGAGAGCATCGCCTACCGGCTGGGCTACCGCGATGTGTCCCATTTCAGCAAGCAGTTCAAGCGCTGGACCGGTCTGCCCCCCATGGGCTACCGCCAGCTTACGGAAGAGCCGGGCAAGACAGGCGACGGAGCGCCCCTCCCACACTCAGGGAGAGGTACATAATGAAGATATACTATTTCAAACCAGAATCCGGCAAACCCATACCCCGCCGCCTACATGACTCTCTAACTGACAATTAAGAGGACTGAGATTCCGCCATATGAGCAAATTAGGTGAAAATCCGGGCTAAGCGGACAGAGTGCAATTAGAATAAAAAGTGGACGCCACGTTAAGAGACACTGGATAATAGGCTTAACGAAGGAAGGTGTCCAATGTGGGGGAACGACGGCAACGATACAATGAAGAATTTAAGAAGCAGACGGTGAAATATGTGCAGGAGCAGACCAAGAGTATAGGGGATATCTGTGAGGAGCTGAATATCCCCAAGAGTACAATTCACCAATGGATCTCTCAGTACCGCCAATTCGAGCAGGAGGCCATTCACCATCCGGAGAAAATGCGTCAGATTGAACAGACGCTTAAGGATGCCGAAGCGGAGAATCACCGCAAAGAACGTGAAATCGAGGACCTGAAAGAAGAACTGGCCATTCTAAAAAAGGCGCTGCACATCTTCAGCAAAGAAAAGAACTAAGGTTCCAGTTTATCGAAGATCACCGCTCGGATTTTCGATTGGAGAAGATGTGCAAGGTCCTAAAGGTATCCCGAAGCGGGTACTACAAATGGCGTGCGGCAGAGCAGCCGGTACGCCTCGAGCGAAAAGAGAAGCTGATTCAGCGTATTCGGTGGTATCACCAGGATTCAGGGGGCACCTACGGCAGCCCAAGGATTCATCGGGAACTCCAAAAGGAGGGCTGGAAGGTCTCCGAGCGTACCGTCGGCCTGTTCATGCGCGAGCAAGGGATACGTTCGTGTATGGCCCGTAAATATCGGGTCACGACCACGGATTCGAATCACAATCTGCCGATCGCGCCCAATGAACTGAAGCAAGACTTTTCGGCCACAAGGCCAAATGAAAAATGGGTGGCCGATATTACGTACATTCCATGTCGCCAAGGCAAACTCTATTTGGCGAGTATTCTGGACCTGTATACGAAACAGATTGTGGGGTGGAAGCTCAGTGACCGGATGACCACAGATCTGGTTCTAGACGCCCTCAAGCAGGCCTACAAGGCGAAAAAGCCTGGGAAGGACCTGATACACCACTCCGACCGAGGATCTCAGTATGCCTCCAAGGATTACCGGAAACAGCTCCAAACCTATCGTATGAAAGCGAGTATGAGCCGCAGGGGCAACTGCTACGATAATGCTTGTATAGAAGCGTTCCACAGCATTCTGAAGCGCGAGTTGATTTACAGTCATCCAAAGTTTAAAACCATGGAAGAGGCATACCAAAAGCTATACTGGTATTTGGAGTTGTTTTACAACCGTAAGCGTTCCAACAGTACTCTGGGATACATGTCGCCAGTGCGTTTTGAGCAACTTTACTACCAGACAGTCGTTTAATTGGGCGTCCACTTTATTGACAGAAGAGCAAGCTTGATTATGGCAAAATAAAGGTACCTCAGTCCACTTCAGTTGTAAGCTCACCGAGAGCGCACACGGAGGACACGAGAAGCACGAAGTAGCGCAGCGCAGAATTGCGGAATCAGCCGGGTGAAGCCGGGGACTCCAGCCGGACCCGTGGTACCATACAACTAGAATTGAGCTGCTATGCGGTTGAATTTTTTGTTAAATGTCTTATATCATATTTGTAAAAGTTGGTGACCCTATGATCTATCTCATTAAATTCGTATACAGCTTCATCCTGCCACCCGGGATATTCGTCCTGCTGCTGCTGGGCATGGTGGTCTGGCTGTGGAAAAATAGCCGCCGTCCTGCGGTCGTGCTGCTATGCGTCACGCTCCTGCTCTATCTGTCGATGACCTCTGCTGTCAGCGATACGCTGATCGGGAGCCTGGAACGGAAGTACCCTCAGCCTGCTGCCGCAGAGGGCGATGTGATCGTAATCCTTGGCGGAGGGGCCACCTCCGGCACCCCGGATCTGGACGGGCAGGGCAATATGTCCGGTCCAGCGGCGAACCGGCTGCTGGCGGCTGCGCGGCTGTACCGCGAGACTGGCCTGCCCATCATTTTCTCCGGGGGACAGGTATTCGCCGACAGCGGCAATGAAGCGGATATCGCCCGGCGGCAGCTCATCGGCCTCGGCATCCCCGCAGAGGACATCCTGCCGGAGAACCGCTCGCTCAATACGGAGCAGAATGCGGTCAATACCGCGAAGCTCATGCAGGAACATGGCTTAAGCCGTCCCGTTCTGGTAACTTCCGGCTTCCATATGCCGCGCAGCATGGTCCAGTTCGAGCATGCCGGACTTACGCCGCAGGCTTTTCCGGTAGATTTCCAAGCCAGCCGTCCTATGTCACTCTATGTAAGCAAATTCACTCCATCTGCCGGAGCCGTCTCCACAACCGGACTTGCGCTGAAGGAGTATCTGGGGTTAATGGCCGCGAAGCTGCTGCCTTAAGTAGCCTGTATGTGAAGAAGGGAAGAAGCAAAGAAAGTGAGGTAACATAACCAATGAACCCGTACGATGAAGAGAAGTTAACCGGCGGAAATGTAAATGAGATCATCCGCAAGGCAGACACCGTCCGCCGTCCCACAGGGAGCTGGAGCACGAGTATTCATGCACTGCTCCATCATTTGGAGCAGCAGAATTTCGCAGGAGCACCCAGATTCCTAGGCGTAGATGAAGCAGGGCGCGAGATTCTATCCTTTCTTCCCGGTGAGGTTCCGGGCAATGCTTATCCTTTGCTGGAGCCGTACATGTGGTCTGAAGAGACCCTTACTAGCCTAGCGCGCCTGTTACGCAGCTATCATGATGCAACGGAGGGTTTTGTAACGAATAGTATACATACGAAGTGGCAGCTCTCCTATGCCGATCCTGCGGCACATGAAGTGATCTGCCATAATGACGCGGCATTGTACAACGTGGTGTTTCAGCATGGTGCGCCCGTGGCGCTGATTGATTTCGACATGGCCGGTCCGGGCCCGCGCCTATGGGATATTGCCTATACCCTCTACACTTCAGTTCCGCTCGCCGGTTTTGCACCCGACTATCTGACAGGCTCCACGGTACCTTACCAGGCAGCCCTGCATGCAGCGGACCGGCAGCGGCGGATTGAGCTGTTTTTTGAAGCCTATGGACTCCCTGTCCCGGAAGATCTGCACGACTGGTTGACCCGGCGGCTCACAGCTATGTGCGATACGCTGAAGAAGGAGGCTGAGGCAGGCAACCCGGCTTTTGTCAAAATGGTGGAAGAAGGGCACCTGGCCCACTACGAGCGCGAGCTGCAATTCATAGCTGACCATTATAGCGAATGGACTACTGCTTCTCTTTGAAAAAGCGCAAAAAGTAAAAAAGCAGCAATTCTCACATGACCGGGGAGAGTTGCTGCTTTTATTTTTGCTAATGAAGAGTGAATTTCGCATCCCGCTTACTCTACTCTTTAATCAAATCTGTAAAAACCGCAGACACCGCTTCGCCCAGCAGCTTCGGCTCAAGCTCCATCTGAACGCCTATCCGGCCTGCGCTGACTGCGATGACCTCAAGCTCCGCCCCACTGCTGTGAATGAACGTAGGGTAAAGCTTCTTCATGCCGACAGGGGAACAGCCTCCGCGCACATATCCCGTGTGCTTCAGCAGCTCCTTCAGCGGCAGCAGCTCGATCTTCTTCACTCCGGCAGCTCTGGCAGCTCTCTTCAGATCCAGCTCCTCAGCAACCGGGATCACATAGACATACGGCTGCGGTCCGCTGTGTGCGACCAGTGTCTTGAATACTACCTCAGGAGGCAGACCGATCTTCTCAGCAACCGCTGTTCCGTGAATGAGCCCATCCTCATTGTCGTAGCTATGAATGGTGTAGCTTATCTTCCTTGCATCCAGTATGCGCATGGCATTCGTTTTGTTCATTTGCCGCTCCCCCTAATCCCGGGGGTAATTGATTTGCATAATGTCCATGAACGGGACCTTGATAATCTCTTCATTATTTCTGACATGCACCCTGCCGGTACGCGAATCCATCTCTACAATAACCCCGCGCACCTCTTCTTCCTTCCCCCAGACCGTCAGCAGAATCTCAGAATTCTCCTGCTTCGCCTCTACCAGCTGGTTGCCCAGCTCTTCAAGCACGAATTCGTCGCGGGTTGGACGTTTTGCCACTTTTGCCTTCGCCACACTTTGCCTCCAGTAAGCCATTACAGAATATAGGATAATGTCCGGTGTAAATGCTCCTGTCTATTATACCATGAGAGGAAGCCTGATTTTACACAAATCACGATTATTATTCAATCATTATGCAAAAGCGCAGCCCCCGCGATGCCCGGATGGGTCATTTCATACGGGTCCAGAATCAGGTTCAGCTCCTCTTCGCTCAGCACATTGTACTTCAGACATAAGGCCCGCACCGATTCTCCGGTCAGAATGGCTTCTCTGGCAATCCGCGAGACGACCTCATAGCCCAGATGCGGATTCACGGCGGTAATGATGCCGACGCTTCGCTCCACCTCACGCGCAAGCTTCTCCTTGTTGGCTTCAATTCCTGCCAGACAATAGTCGGTGAACACCCGGAAGGAATTGTTCATGATGCTGATCGACTGAATCAGATTGAACACCATCACCGGCTCCATAACGTTCAGCTCCAGTTGACCGGCCTGAGCGGCGAGACAGATCGTATGATCATTGCCAATCACCTGAAAAGCTACCTGGTTAATCACCTCGGCCATCACCGGATTCACCTTGCCGGGCATGATAGACGATCCCGGCTGGCGGGCCGGCAGCGTAATTTCATTGAAGCCGGAGCGCGGGCCGGAGGCCATCAGGCGCAGATCATTGGCAATTTTGGACATATTCATCATGCAGACCTTCAGGGAAGCCGAGACTTCGGTATAGGCATCCGTATTCTGCGTGGCATCCACCAGATGCTCCGCGCTGACCAGCGGCAGACCGCTGATCTCAGCCAGCAGCTCGACGACCCGCGTAATATACCGGGGATCGGCGTTCAGTCCGGTACCCACGGCGGTCGCACCCATGTTCACCTCATAGAGATGGCCCCGCGTATGCTCGATCCGCTGAATGTCACGCTCCAGCACCCGGCTATACGCCTCGAATTCCTGTCCGAGACGGATCGGCACCGCGTCCTGCAGGTGGGTCCGCCCCATTTTGATGACGGAATCGAATTCAGCCGCCTTCTGCAAAAACACACCGTGCATCGTCCGCATCGTGATCAGCAGCTGCTCCAGCAGCGATAGTGTGGCAATATGAATCGCCGTCGGAAAAGCATCGTTCGTCGATTGCGCCATATTCACATGAGTGTTCGGACTAAGCTGCAGGTAATCTCCCTTGGCCTTGCCCAGCAGCTCCAGCGCACGGTTCGCAATCACTTCATTGGCATTCATATTGAGCGAGGTGCCTGCGCCGCCTTGAATCGGATCCACGATGAACTGCTCATCCCAGTTCCCCGCAATCACTTCATCTGCCGCTTGGACGATGACCTCCCCCAGGCCCTTATAGAGGCGGCCGATTTCCATGTTGGCGAGCGCAGCGGATTTTTTGACAATCCCCATCGCCTTGATTAATTCATGATGCACACGGTAGCCGGTAATCGGGAAATTCTCCACCGCCCGCAGGGTCTGTATCCCGTAATAGGCCTGATGCTCCACCTGCTTGCTGCCCAAAAAATCCTTCTCCAGCCGATATTCTGTCTCTGTCATCCTGCTCTCCCCCATGTCTTCAGTAGTAGATCCTCAGCTGCTAATTAGTCAACTTATTCTTTCCTTGCAGCCCTAAAGATATTACCTTCATTGCTGCTCCATGCTCAGGCCCTATGCGAGTAGCGCAAAGAACCCGGCAGCCATTGCTGACCCCCGGGCTCTATGTCATTGTAGCTTAAAATTTGAGATAGTTCCAATCTGAAAAAATCTTAAGATCCCCAGGGGGCGGAGTGTCCCGTTTAGACCTTATAATGTTCAAATGATACCGGTTTGCCGTTAATCTGCGAACGTATTCCCGTATGCTTATTGTCAATGCTGAGCTGCAGGTGTTCATTCCCGCTCCAGGCCGTATACGCTGCCGAGAGGTTCTCTCCCTCCGTAAATTCCGGTGCCCGCTTCATAGCGGCTGCGGCGAATTCGTCAAGACTGTGTATCCCCAGCTCTGCCGCCTGATCTGTGCTAAGCGCTTCGACCACGACGCCTCCCGGCATGTTCATGGACGTTACCTCCAGATAGGATGGCCGCTCCAGCAGTTCATATTCCTGTGATACATAGACGGCAAAATACACATTGCCCGCATAGCCAAGCAGCGCCTTGGGCTGCCTGATCCATTCGCCCAGCGGAAGCACCCCGACAATGGCCGTATCCTCTCCTTCGGGCACCGGGAACAGCGACAGGATCGTGTTCCGATGATACAGCACCTCCATATAAGGACTCTGGTGCCGGGGATCGCCCGGCTGGTAGCCTTGACCCGGATGGAAAAAGTAAAGCCGGTTCACGCCTTCAGCCGCCGGAACAGGCAGTGAGAAGGCCCAACGCAGCTGCTCATTGTCGAATTCCTCCACCCGCTCCCACATCCCGCCTGCTGCGTAATCCTGGCAGATATAGGCGTAGGAATGCAGCGCCGGCTGGCGCTCCATGGAACCGGCAACCACCTTCTCGGTCTTCTTGCAGACCTCTACCGGTAACTGGCGGTTCAATGCAGCAGAGCACACCTCCCCCGGCGCTTCATAATAGAGGAACCCTGCGTATTCGGTACGGGGCATCTCCGGAGGCAGCGCGAAATCCCCGAACTGCACATAGTCATGCAGCACATTGCCGTCTGCCGGAATATCATGCGGCCAGCCCCGGGAATGCGCGCCTGCCCAGGCTCCTTGAAGATACCACTGGCTCCGCTCAGCCCACAGGAAGTCCAGCATCTCGCCAAGCGTCTCTCTGACGCTGCTGTCCGCTTCAAGCTCCCAGGCACAAGTGAACGCCTGCACCCAGTGCCAGAACCACGGCAGGCTGCCATACTCCGGCATGCCCTTCGCACGGATATGCGCAAGTGTAATCTCCAGGCTGTGCCGCCCGTCTTCCCTGAGCTCCTCATCCTCAAACAGCTGGCCGAAGATCAGCTTCGCCGCCGTATATTTCGCTTCATGGTGGCCGAACTCCGCTACCTGCTTCCGGAAGAAGCCGCTGCGGTAGATATGTCCGAGTGCCGTATGGAATGCCACGCGCAGTCCCGCGCTGAACTTGGCGGAATATTGCTTGCAGAACCAGACCATCAGGCTGCCCATAATTTCGACCGGCAGCTCATGCGGTGCTGCTTCTCTCGGAACAGGATTTAGCCCCAGCGGCCAGTGTCCGTACAGCTTCGTGCCAGGCTGACGGTTCTGCAGAAGAACGGTCTCCAGCAGGACGGCATCCGCCTTCCGCTGCGCTTCCTCCCGGTTGAACGGCAGCTCCAGGGTATCGTCCACCGCAGCGGCAAATAAATAGGAAGCATAATAGAAGTTGTTGCGCACATCATCATGGAACCATAGCCCGCTGGCTTGCAGCGGAAGGCGCTCTGCCTCCATCGCGGCCGAATATATAATCTCCCGCTGGCGCATTTTATAAGAAGTCTTCTGCTGATGCTTAGGCTGGTCTGTCATATCGCTCACCCTCCACAGTGATATTTCTGTCGTTAACTTACAATACAATCCACTCTCTCCCGCTCTATTGTGGACGCTTTCAGTTCAGATGGCAATCATATTGCGGAATAAATAAACTAAAATAAACGCACTAAAAAAGATTATACTTGATAAATGAACGTATATGGATTAAATTGTACCTATACGAACGAAAATATGTTTTCTAAGGAGACTGAATATTCGATGGAAAGACGTTTTGCATCACATCCGAATGAAGTGAAGCAGTTTGACACTGAGCGCCTGCGCAAGGAATTCCATATTCCGGTTATCTTTGCACCAGACGAGTTGAAGCTTGTCCTGACACATGAAGACCGCATGATCGTTGGCGGAGCGAATCCGGTGAACGGCGAGGTGGCTCTGACTACGGACCTCAAGGAACTTGGCGTAACTTACTTCCTGGAACGCCGCGAGCTGGGGATCATCAATGTCGGCGGACCAGGTTCGGTTGTTGTGGACGGAACTGAATATGAGGTCGATTTCAAGGAATGCCTGTATGTGGGCCAAGGCTCGAAGGATGTTATTTTCAAGAGTGCGGACAGCGCAAAACCGGCAAAATTCTATCTGAATTCCGCTCCGGCTCACCAGTCCTACCCGACTACGAAAACTACGCTGGCTGAATCCGAATCCGGGGCTATGGGCGGTCTGGAGAATTCCAACGAACGGACGATTCACCGCTTCATCCACACGAACGGCGTGCAGAGCGCACAGCTTGTAATGGGGATGACTCAGCTGAAGCCGGGCAGCATGTGGAACACCATGCCATCTCACACGCATCCGCGCCGGATGGAAGCCTACTTCTATTTCGATCTGCCGGATGATTCTATCGTCTTCCACCTGATGGGCGAACCGACCGAGACCCGCCACATTGTAATGCACAATGAACAGGCTGTCATCTCGCCAAGCTGGTCCATTCACAGCGGTGTGGGCACGCATAACTATACCTTCATCTGGAGCATGGCCGGAGACAATAAGCGGTATGATGATATGGACCCCGTAGGGATGAAAGAATTACAATAGAAGCAAATCAACTACGGAAAGATGAGGCAGGCGGATGAACCCGATACGGCGGCACGAGATGATTATGGAAGTTATGCTGAACCAGAAGGATGTAACCGTGAATGAATTGAGCGACAAGCTCCAGGTTACCGGCAAAACGATCCGCGAGGATTTAAGCAAGCTGGAGGAACAGGGACTGATTATGCGCGTCCACGGCGGCGCCGTGCTGGCACAGAGCGATCAGTTCGGCATTCTGCCCCTGCGCAATCCGCTGGATAAATACGCCGAGGAGAAGACGGAGATTGCCCGGTGTGCGCTGGCGCATATCGCTCCAGATGACATCATTGCCTTGGACGGCGGAAGCACAACGCTTGAGATTGCCCGGCGGCTTACGAATATTCCCCTTACGGTCATTACCAATGATGTCTACATCATCAGTGAGCTGGTTTCCAGAGATAACATCCGGCTGGTCGTTCCCGGCGGTTACCGTGTCCGCAATATGCTGGCCGGTCCTGAAGCCGTGTCCTATGTACAGAAGCTTAATATTCAAAAAGCCTTTCTCTCGGCCACAGCCGTTCATATTGAACACGGCCTGTCCATATACACCGGCGACTTCATCGATTTCAAACAGGCCTTAGTCTCCACAGCCCGCCAAGTGTTCGCCGCATGCGATCATCACAAGTTCGGTCAGACCGCGCTTCGCACCTTCGCTTCCCTGCAGGAGGTCGATGTGCTGCTGACAGACAGCGGGCTTGCCCCGGAGACTGCCGGGCTGTTCCGCAAGGCTGGCGTCAACATTGAATGCGGGTAATTATATAATTCAACTAGCTCAAAGGAGAGATTAATCATATGTCATCTTTATTCAGCTTGGCAGGTAAAACAGCAATCGTAACAGGCGCAGCGCAAGGGCTTGGACAAGGCATTGCCATCGCCTTCGCAGAAGCCGGTGCAGACGTAGTCTCCGTATCTCTTAATTCCAGTGACGAGACTGTAGCAGCCTGTGAAGCTTTTGGCGTCAAAGCACTGAGCATCGCCACTGACCTCAGCGACCATTCCAAGCTTCAAGGCATGTTCGACGAAGCCGTTGCCTTCACCGGCAAAGTGGATATCCTCGTCAACTGTGCAGGCATGATCCGCCGCACTCCGGCCAAGGACCATAGTGAGAAGGACTGGTTCGATGTCATTAACCTCAACCAGAACACGGTCTTCCTGCTGTCGCAGATTGTCGGACGTCACTTCCTGGAACGGGGAAGCGGCAAAATCATCAACATCGCCTCCATGCTCTCCTACCAGGGCGGCATCAACGTGCCGGGCTACACAGCAAGTAAGCATGCCGTAGCCGGTCTGACCAAAGCCTTCGCCAATGAATGGGCAGGCTCGGGCCTTAACATCAACGCGATTGCTCCAGGCTACATGGCTACTGAGAACACCGCTCCAATCCGTGCGGACCAGAGCCGCTCCGACTCCATCCTTGACCGTATTCCAGCCGGACGCTGGGGAACTGCCGAAGATGTGAAGGGCCCTGCCGTATTCCTGGCCTCTGCCGCTTCCGACTACCTGAACGGCCACATTCTCAATGTGGACGGCGGCTGGTTGGCTAGATAAGGAACGACAAGTGGAAACGGGTGCCGTCCTTACAGGAACGGCACCTATACAACGAACCCCTGGTTGCTTCTTAATGAAGCATGGCCGGGGGTTTTGTATGTTCCTTATAGTCTGCTCATGAGCTGAGGCCGGGTTATGTTGTCCGAAATTCTTTTGAGACAGAATAGATTACCAATTACGAGAACTGCGAGATAGATCATGGACCCCATTAGCATGTTCGGAGCCAAGTAGATGATCGCTAATACCGGGAACACAAACAGAACCGACAGAAGGCTTGTCGCATACAAGCCCTGACGCGGAGTTCTGAGCCGCAGAGAAAGAATAGCTGCTATGAACATCATGGCGATGGATGAGAGCAGACCAACGGGAAACAGCAGGATAAGCTGGGCAGCCGTATAGCCTTGGATGGAGACAAGATCAGGCTTGATCAGCGCTGCAATAGTTACGCCTGTTAACGTCAGCAGGGATGAGACGGTCAGCATGACCGACGTTACCAGCACTGGAATCATACATTTGGCCAGAAAGACCGGACGGATCTGCAGAGGTGTAGACAATAAGGCTTCCCCTGTCTTATATACTTTTTCCCCGCCTATGGAGTACGCTATTAAGTTGGTCGGTACTCTCAGTATTATTAGCACGGTTAGCAGAACGGCATAGTTGAGGTCAAGCGTTCCCGTATAATACAGCAGCAGACACATCATAGCAACGGGCGAGAAGCACAGAAATCCAAAGCTCAGGAGCATCCTTTTCAAGGACATTAACACCTTCCACTCCAATCTCAACACTATGCCAAACTGAGATCTCGGGAGAGCTAATGATATACGCTGCTGATGTGCGCTCTCCGGCTTCTGGATGGTTATGGGCTGGAAGAAATCCGGCTGCTTCATCCTCCGGATCTTCGCTGCGAACATCGATATAACCCCAAGGTAAATCAATGTACAGATACAACTTGTGATCAGCGCCGACAACAAATCCGCGGTTTCTATAACCGACAGACAGACGACAAACAGAAAGCTCAGAGGATAAGCCATTATCGACACCCGCTGGTTGGCAGCCCGCAAATCTCCTGAATTGGAGGAAACATACACCCCGCCCATGCATATTGCACTATAATTCAATGCAGCTACAACCATGATGCACATCCATTGCCAAAGAATCAACGCCGCTCCGCCGCCGGCAAGATAGCTCGTTAACGCAGAGCAGAGAACGGTTATAGTGAAGTAGCCCAGCGCAAATAAGAAGCAGAACTCAAACTTCCTCCAGAGCATGCTTTTCCCATGGATGGGACTGGACAGGAGTGTCTCCAAAGTGCGGTGCTCCCGTTCTCCCGCAATGCTGCCGGATAACATGGGTCTTAGTAAGACTGCCGTAAGTAATGCTGCGGCGGTTAAGGAGACTTCTACCCCGTGCATGAACAGTGGAAGGATTATACCGGTAATGCCTATGGACAGGCCGTAAAAGAAGAGCATCCCTTTGTCACTTACAAACTCTGCGCACTGAATACGAAAAACGGGATAGGATCTGTTCATCGGCCTCCCCCCTGCTCCATATCCATGTACAGCTTCTCAAGACTGAATTGCCCGTTGTCCATGTAATGCTTGCTGTCTTGGAGCGCTGAGATGGAATCGGTAAAAATATTCCGCCCGTGCCGCAGAATCGTGATTCTATCGCACAGCTTCTGGACCTCTTCCAGATGATGCGTGGTCATAATGATGGTGGTCCCCTCTTCCTTCGCCAGCCGCGATAACATCTTCCTTAGATCGGTTATGCTGACAGGATCTAGCCCATTCGTAGGCTCATCCAGGATCAGAAGGCGCGGTTTATGCAGTATGGCCCGGATCAGGGCAACCTTTTTCTTCATGCCGGTAGACAAGCCCTTAATCATCGTTCGTTTCTTGTCATGCAGTTCAAATGTCCGCAGCAGCTCGTCAATACGGCGACTGGATTCTACACGGCTCATACCATAAATATCAGCGTAATACATCAGGTTATCCCAGACGCTCAAAGACTCGTACAGCCCTGTATCTTCAGATAAAACACCGCACAGCCCGCGCACACTATCCCCCTCCTGTATAGGATTCTTCCCAAAAACAATGACCTCCCCGTCGTCCGGCTCCAGCAGACCAAGCAGCAGGCGAAGCGTTGTGGTCTTTCCCGCTCCATTGTGCCCAAGCAGTGCGTAGACCTCGCCCTCCGCGATACTCAGATCCAGGCCGTTTACGGCAGCGACATCGCCAAAGGACTTTCTGACTCCTGCGAACCGTATATTCTCCATGCTCCCCGCACCATCCTTTAGGTTATCTTATGTATAGCTTACTGCACATATTTAGTGTAGTCAACTACACATAAATGGTATAGTGAACTTGACTAAGCCCGTAACCGTGCAACATAATAACAGAGTTGAGGTGCAGATAACATTACTTCAGGGGAGGTGGCTGATTATTGAAGACAAGAATACGCGAGCTGCGAAAAGAGCGGCGGATTTCCCAAGAGGAATTGGCTAAGGCACTGCGTGTCACACGGCACACCATCACTTCAATCGAGAATGAAAAGTACATCGCCTCCCTCCCGCTTGCCTATAAAATTTCAAAATTTTTCGGTTTGCCGATCGAGGATATTTTTGATTTTTCAGATGTGGAGGATATCGACTATGAAGTCTTTTGAACAGGAGCTGCGGCGGCGGATCGTTATCAATTCCTTCTACGCGGTAAGTATGGGGATAACCGTTATTGTGGCGTTTATACTCAAAGCATTCGTGTGGGGCAGGCTCGACGCGCTGGACAGCTGGGATATAGGGATTCTCGCCGGTTTATTGTCCGGTTCGTGGATTTCTGCCGCTCTCCGTATTGCCAGACTCCGCAAGGCGCTCAAAAACCCTGAAATACTAGAAGCGTTACATATTGCCGCGCAAGATGAACGAAACCGGATGATCGCCTTAAAAACGGGCAGGGCTGCTATACGGCTTTTCTTTCTTTTATTGTCTCTTTCTGCTGTCGCCGCCTCTTTGATTAACCAAACTGTGTTCTTAACGATTGCCGTTACGTTGATTACACTTCTGTCGTTGTACCTTCTGCTATCGGCATACTACTCCCGGAAAATTTAACTTACCGGACATTGGAGGCGAACTGTATGAACGAAGAATTATTAGCTACATTTGATGAACAAGGGAACCGGACGGGGACGGCTCCCCGGGACGAGGTGCACCGCCAAGGCCTCTGGCATGAGACCTTCCACTGCTGGTTTGTCCGTAAAGCTGACAGCGGGCTGAGAATCTGCCTCCAGCTGCGCAGTCAGCAAAAGAAAGATTATGCCGGGCTGCTAGACATCACCGCTGCCGGACATCTGCTGGCAGAGGAGACGGCCTTGGACGGTATCCGCGAGGTCCAGGAGGAACTGGGGCTTGCGATAGCTTTTGACGAGTTGCAGCCGCTGGGGGTCATCCCCTACCAGATGGATTCTGCCGGATTCATGGACCGTGAACGGGCACATGTATATGTCTATGAGAACCGCTATGCGCTCAGTGCATTCACCCCACAGCTGGAAGAGGTGGCAGGCATCGTAGAGGCCCGCTTCGCTGATTTCCGCAGCTTCATCTCGGGAGCAGACAGCAAACTTCAAGTACAGGGCTTCCAGATTAACGGGAACGGTGAACGAACGGGCATCGATGAGCTGGTGGACTTCACGCGCTTTGTCCCGCATGAGCATGAATATTTTAGGCGGGTGATTGAGGGGATTGAGCGGTTGTACGGTCCAGCCACAACCTAAGTCATACTTAAAAAGGCAGAACCCGTCGATGGGGTTCTGCCTTCTTCTGTAACTCAATGTAACTTTGCCGATACATGTACTATATTACGCGATTAAGCCGCTTCACTTATGCCTTAGCCGCTTCACGCTTCAGAATTGCCAGTCCGTTCACTGCCAGCTTCAGCTCGGCCGGAGCGGCTGCGCCGGACTCTACATCGGTGTAGGCTTGTCCGTCCAGCGCCACAACTTGCTCGGTGCCGCTGAAATTCTGCACGAAGACATAGTCATGCTCGCCATCGGAACGCAGCTGTGCGGTTACTCCGGTCGGAAGCTCAGTGTTAAGGGTGCGGCTGATCCGCTCTTTTCCGGTAATTGCGGCGTACAGGTCTACATAGAACTGCGCGTCCTTCACACGTGTTGCCAGATGATAAGCCTTACCTGCTCCCAGCTTGTTCACTGTGAGTGCAGGACGTCCGGCGTAGAAGTCGCTGCGGTAATGACCCAGCGCCTCAGCGCCTTCCAGATGAATCAGCTCGGCAATCTCATGCGCATCGTATTCCCCGCTCAGCTTCAAGCTATTGCCGGGGTCAAGCACCAGACCGTTCAGGTCGCGGCTATGCAGCCCTTCTGTCTCTTCGGCCCAAATGCCCAGCGTTCTGCGCAGCGGTCCAGGGAAGCCGCCCAGGTGACACAGATCGGTCTCGCCGACCACTCCCGACCAATAAGTGGCCAGGAAGGTTCCACCCTGCTCTACGTACTTCTCAATCCGCTTCCCGTTCTCTTCGCTGATCAGGTACAGCATCGGAGCAATTACCAGCTTATAGCCGGACAGGTCATCGCCCGAACCTACCACATCTACCGGAATTCCCAGCTCCCACAGTCCCCGGTAATGCTGAAGCACCGTCTCTTCATATTTCAGGCCGGAATTGCGGATACCTTGAGCATCCTTCACCGCCCAGCGGTTGTCCCAGTCGAACAGAATGGCTGTCTCAGCAGGGGTTGTAGTACCTACAACTTCCTCCAGTCCTGCCAGGGTACGGCCCACCTCAGCTACATCCTTGAAGACACGGGTCTCCGTATGTCCGCTATGGTCGATCACCGCGCCGTGGAATTTCTCGCTGGAGCCGCGGCTTTTACGCCACTGGAAGTACTGTACAGAATCAGAACCATGCGCAACGGCCTGGAGTGAGGACAGCTTGTGCATCCCCGGACGCTTCAGCTTGCTGACAATCTGCCAGTTCGTGAGGGAAGGCGTGCTTTCCATGAGCAGGAACGGCTTCTTTTTGAAGCTGCGGTACATATCATGGTGCATCGCTGTCCAAGCGGCCAAGCGGGCGTCATCATCGTCTTCGGTATATCCCCAGTCCGGGTAAGCATCCCACGATACCACATCAAGAATCTTAGCCATATTGCGGTAGTCCACGCCGTCAATCATATGCATGTTGGTGGTCACCGGCAGATCAGGGTTGAAGCCGCGCACGGCGTCAATCTCATGCTGGCAGAAGTTTATCGTCTGATCACTTACGAACCGGCGCCAGTCCAGGTTAAGTCCGTGAACCTGTGTCTCACCATGCGGAGCAGGGGACTCAATCTGTTCCCAGGAAGTATACGTATGGCTCCAGAAGGTAGCCCACCAAGCGTGGTTCACCTCATCCAGATCATTGTTGTACTTCGCCTTGAGCCAGTCTCTGAAGGCATCCTGACAATAATTACAGTGACATTCGCCGCCGAATTCATTAGAGATATGCCAGCCGATCACTGCCGGATGATGCGCGTAACGCTCAGCCAGCTTGGAGTTGATCAGCGCTGTCTTTTCACGGTAGACCGGTGAAGTGAAGCAGTGATTATGACGGACGCCGTGCAGGTTGCGAACCCGGTTCCGTTCCACCCGCAGCACTTCAGGATACTTCTCGGACATCCATGCCGGACGCGCACCGCTCGGAGTCGCCAGGAAGGCGTAAATTCCGTTCTCTGCAAAACGGTCCAGGAGCTGATCCATCCACTCAAAGTTAAATACCCCTTCTTCGCGCTCCAGGGATACCCAGGAGAAAATTCCTACAGACATGACATTACAGCCTGCCAGCTTCATCATGCGGATATCTTCTTCAAGCACCCCCGGATATTTCAGCCATTGCTCGGGATTATAGTCGGCACCGTGAAGCATTACAGGAGCCTTGCTGCTGATTGCAGGAACTTTGCTGCTCATATGATTTCATCCTCTCGTTTATGTGTGGTAGTAGATGTCAGGATGGGACTTTTCACTGATACAATTTCTTCAGTAGCGCTTTCCCTCTTGCTTGTATCGATTTACACTATTTATAATAAAGGATAATCTGTATTCAATGGTAGGATAATAATAGCGTTTGAATAGCACAAAATGAATATGAGGTGTTCGTATGCTCCCCTTCTCTCTGATTGAAATGCCGCGTGACCTGAGTGCTTTTCCCCTCTATCCGTATTCTGTCGGCCGTCATATCCAGTATCACCATGTGCGTCCTGCCGGATTCCCGGTGCATCAGATTTTTCTGATCCGCAGCGGCAGCGGGCGGTTCCGTGATCTGGAGGACGGCACCGAAACGGTGCTGCAGCCGGGGATGGCCTATGCATTTCCGCCCGACCGCGGACATGAATATTATCCGTTATCCCACGAACCGTGGCATGTCGGCTTCATCGGGTTCCACGGCAGCCAGTCTGCCTCCGTTCTGGAGGGTCTCGGCCTGCTGCCTTCGGCCCCGTTCCGCCCCGAGCGGTTCGAGGAATGCTGGGACATGCTCGGCGGGATCTGGCACACGGTGAACGGGAACAGCTCGGCGCGTCAGGAGGAACAGCCGATGCAGGAGTTATCGGTGACGCTGTACCGGCTGCTGCTGATGCTGCGCAAAAGTGAAGTCTCCACAGGTGCAGCGACCCGGCTGCAGAACGAAAACGTCCGCAACGATGCACTGAACAAAGCAGTCAGCCTGATCAACGAGCATTTCACCGAGCCGCTGCTGATCACCAATCTGGCGGCGGCTGTCGGTTATTCCGTCCAGCATTTCCAGCGTCTGTTCCTGCAGGAATACGGCGTCACTCCGCATAAATATCTGCAGAACCTGCGGCTTCAGCGCGCCATGCAGATGCTGACCGAGGACCCGGAGCGTCCCGTGCAGGATATCGCCCTCAACCTCGGCATGGAGACCAATTACTTCATCCGGGTCTTCCGGAAGGCCCATGGAGTGACTCCCGGGGTGATGCGCAGCAGGCTGCATCCGGGCAAGGATCAACTTTGAGCTTGCTGGGCAAAAAAAATAGCTGCGGCACACTTCCGGAGAAGTTATGCCTCAGCTAAATAAATTAGAGTATTCCTACACCGCCGTAAACTGGCTGTTGTACAAGCGGGCGTAGTAGCCTCCGCTCTCCAGCAGCTCATCATGCGTTCCGCTCTCCACGATATCCCCATCCTTCATGAACAGGATGAGATCCGCCTCGCGGATCGTGGACAGCCGGTGGGCAATCACGAAGCTGGTCCGGCCGGTGATCATTGCCAGGAAGGCCTTCTGTATCCGCGCCTCTGTCAGCGTATCAATGCTGCTGGTCGCCTCGTCCAGAATGAGCATCGGCGGATCAACCAGCATGACGCGGGCAATGGTGAGCAGCTGCTTCTGGCCCTGGGAGAGATTATCTCCCGAGGTGCTGATCTTGGTGTCATAGCCTTCAGGCAGGCGCTTGATGAAGCTGTGCGCATTCGCAGCCTTAGCAGCCGCAATCACCTCCGCTTCGGAAGCCTCCGGCTTGCCATAAGCAATATTGTCGCGGATGGAAGCCCCGTACAGCCAGGTCTCCTGAAGCACCATTCCGAAATTACGCCGCAGACTGTCACGGGTGATGGAGGTAATATCTACTCCGTCAATTCGAATCGTTCCGCTGTCAACCTCATAGAAACGCATCAGAAGGTTAACCAGAGTGGTCTTGCCCGCCCCGGTCTGGCCGACGATCGCCACGCGTGTGCCCGGCTTCACCTCCAGACTGAAGTCCTTGATTAGCGGACGCTCTGGTGTATAGGCGAAGCTTACCTTATCGAAGGTGATTGTTCCCCGGCTGTTCTCCATCACATAGGCATCCGGCTGATCCGGGGCTTCCTGCGGAAGATCCAGAATGGTGAAGATCCGCTGTGCCGAAGCAGTGGCTGACTGCAGCTGTGTGATCACACCGGTTATCTCATTGAACGGCTTCGCGAACAGACTGGAGTAGATCAGGAAGCTGGAAAGATCCCCTACGGAGAACAGGTCTCCGATAACAAGCACACTCCCGATCATCGCAATCAGCGAGAAGGTGATATTATTGACCAGCCGCGTGGTCGGGTTCGAGAGCGAGCCATAGAACTGCGATTTCGTCCCTGTCTTGTACAGCTCATTATTACGCTCCGCAAAACCTGCAAAGGAACGGTCCTCGTAATGATAAGCCTGCACCACCTTCTGCCCGCCGACGATTTCCTCGACATAGCCGTTCAGCCCCCCGAGAATCTTGGCCTGCTCACGGAACAGCTGCTGGGAGCGCATCGTAATGAAGCGGGCAACGAAGAAGGTTGCCGGAGCAGACAGCAGCACCACCAGTGTCATTATAGGGCTGATATAGAGCATCAGCCCTATAGCTCCGGCAATGGTTACGATCCCAGTCAGGAGCGTGGAGAAGCCCTGGAGCAGACCGTCAGAGACGGCATCCATGTCATTCACGAACCGGCTGATGCTGTCGCCCTGGGGATGGTTATCATGGAATTTCAGGGGCAGGGCGTCCAGCTTGTCAAACAGCTCGCGGCGCAGGTCATAGACCGTGCGGAACGCCAGCTTATTCGTATAATAAGTGAGCAGCCAGCCGAAGAAGCTGCCGACCAGATACACACTGCCCAGAATCAGCAGCAGGCGCAGAATCTCCGGGAACTCCACCCGGTCCGGCCCGATCATGTGGTCAATGGCACGGCCAATCAGGAGCGGCCCGATCAGGCTGGCAACCACGCTCAGGATGGCGCAGAAGATAGCTCCATACGTTATTTTCCGGTACTCACGGGTATATTGAAACAAACGTTTCCAGGTCATTGTACTGGTCATTGTAGTGCCTCCTCGCTTGAGAGCTGTGACATGCAGATTTCCTGATAGACTGCGCAGCTCTCCAGCAGTTCCTCATGCGTACCAATTCCTGCAATCCGGCCTTCCTCGAAGACGATAATCTGACCGGCCTGCCTAACTGTGCTTACCCGCTGGGATACAAGCAGCACGGTCATATCTGTACTGTTCTTGCTTAGTGCACGGCGCAGTGCCGCATCCGTAGCGAAGTCCAGCGCACTGGAGGAATCATCCAGGATAAGGATCGGCGGACGTCCTACTACAGCCCGGGCAATGGTCAGCCGCTGCTTTTGTCCGCCGGACAGGTTATGCCCGCCGCGTACGACCAGCGTATCCAGCCCTTCAGGCAGCCGGGTGATGAACTCCTCAGCCTGGGCAACCTCTGCTGCGGCCATAATCTCATCCCGGGTAGCAGACGCCTTTCCCCAGCGGATATTCTCGGCAATCGTCCCGGTGAACAATACCGCCTTTTGCGGTACAATGCCGATTCTGCTGCGCAGCTGCTCCAGCCGGTAGTCCCGTACATTTACACCCTCGACTCTAATCTCCCCTTCTACAGCGTCATAAAAGCGCGGAATCAGATTTACGAAGGTGCTCTTACCTGAACCGGTACTGCCAATCAATCCAACCGTCTGCCCTTTAAGGATATCTACAGAGATATTTTCCAGGGCCAGCTCTCCGGTCGTGTTATAACCGAAAGACACATTGCGGAAGGAAATCACCGGCGCTGCACCGTCCGGCTTCGCAGCAGGTGCAAGAGCAGGCACTTCAGCAACCGAAGCTGTCATAGACAGCACCTCATTGATGCGGCTGGCAGACGACGAGGCTTTGGTGAACAGAATGACCAGATTGGAGACTACGATCAGGGCCAGCAGGATCTGGGTTACATAGTTAATGAATGCAATAATCTCACCCTGCGACAGACTCCCGGCTTCAATATGAATGCCGCCTACCCAAAGAATAGCAATAATTGCCGCGTTCACTACCAGTGTCGTCATCGGTCCCAGCCAAGCGGAGATCCGTCCGACACGGATGGCCGTCTGCGTCAGATCCTCAGAGGCTTCATTGAAGCGCTGCTTCTCGCGGCGGCTCTCGGCGAAGGCCCGGATCACCCGGATCCCTGAGAGATTCTCGCTGAGCACCAGCGCCAGACGGTCCAGCTTCGCCTGATATTTGCGGTACATTGGCGAGCTGCGGGTAATGATGAAGTACAGGATCACTCCAAATACCGGCGTTGCTGCAATCAGGATCAGTGATAGACGGAAATCCAGGAACATCGCCATAATAATAGCACCGATACAGATGAACGGCGCACGGATGACCAGCCGGATCAGCATGGCTACTGCCACCTGCAGCTGGTTAACATCGTTAGTGATCCGATTAATCAGCGAAGGTGTGCCGATAACATCCAGCTCCGCATACGACAGCGAAGAGATATGCTTGAACATTTTGTTGCGCAGCGAGGTCCCGAACCCCTGCGAAGCCCGCGCCGCATAATATTGACATACCAGAGAGCAGCCGAAGCCCAGGATGGCCATTACCACCATTAGGGAGCCCATCTTGTAGACGTAGCTGCTATCCTGCTTGGCAATTCCATTGTTGATGATCAGGGCAACAATGGTCGGCAAGAGCAGCTCAAGAATCGCCTCCAGCAGCTTGAAAATCGGCCCTATCGTCACTTCTTTTTTGTACGGTTTTAAGAAAACTGCAATTTTGCGCACATTCATCCTCACCTAACTTAGCGTAGTATGTAATCCCTCTTGAAAAAAACAAAAGACCCGTTATGATTATGTCATACCTGCTTACATATTGATAATATTGGTTTCGTATCAATCCCATATGGATAACGTATGTCATAACCCTTACAAATGGAGGCTCAACCATGGATATTCGCCAATTAAAGTATTTCCTGGCCATTGCCGAGGAAGGACAAATTACATCCGCAGCCAGGAAGCTGAGGATGGCCCAGCCGCCGCTCAGCCAGCAGCTGAAGCTGCTGGAGAAGGAACTGGGGGTCAAGCTGGTGGAGCGCGGACCGCGCAGCATACAGCTGACAGATGCCGGAATCATTCTGCGTAACCGGGCCCAGCAGATCCTGGAGCTGACGGATTCCACCGCCCGGGAGATCAGTGACTATGCCAAAGGGCTGAAGGGCAGCCTTATCATTGGAACGGTCTCTTCTTCAGGTGCTACTCTGCTGCACGAGCCGCTCACAGCATTCCATAAGAGCTATTCGGGTGTAACCTTTGAAATTCACGAAGGCAATACGTTCATGATTATCGACCTGCTGAACAAGGGCATTGTTGAGGTGGGCATTGTCCGCACCCCGTTCAACACCAGTAATCTGGAATGCCTGTATTTCCATTCGGAGCCGATGATCGCGGTGATGACCGCTGATTATGACTGGGCCCCGAGCCAGAATGCTGCCCAGCTGGGCGAGCTGCAGGACAAACCGCTGATTATCTACCGCCGTTTCGAGCAGCTCATCCGCGAGACCTGTCTAGAGCACGGCTTTGAGCCACAGATCTTCTGTATGAACGATGATGCCCGCACCACGCTGCTATGGGCCAATGCGGGACTAGGGATCGGCATTGTGCCGAGGTCGGCGTTTGAGCTGGCTAATCACAGCAACCTGATCTACAAAGAAATCCTTTGCGAGACCCTGCGCACCCGGGTGGCCGCCGTATGGATGAAGGATAAGTATTTGTCGTCCATGGCGACCAAGTTCATCGAGACCTTCAAGTCACTATGAATACGCTCAGGCTCCTCCCTTCTGGAGGATGTCCATTATCTGCGCCAGTCATCCTGCCCTTGGATGCTTTCCATATATGCACTAAATACCCCCACAAACATTCAAAAAGACCCTGCGCCGGCATAAGCCAGTC
This sequence comes from Paenibacillus sp. FSL H7-0350, assembly GCF_038593195.1. Classification (NCBI taxonomy): domain Bacteria; kingdom Bacillati; phylum Bacillota; class Bacilli; order Caryophanales; family Paenibacillaceae; genus Paenibacillus; species Paenibacillus sp. FSL H7-0350. The sequence continues at coordinate 1,317,256 of NZ_CP151972.1, forward strand.
GCGGGGTCTTTTAATAAGCCAAGGTCAACTGACCGGCGGCAGCGCCGGTGTTAGACCATGATTTTACAAATATCGTTCGTGAACTGCACCGGATCATTAACCTGCAGACCTTCGATCAGGAGCGCCTGGTTGTACAAGAGGTTGGTGTACAGGCCCAGCTTCTCCTTATCGCCCTCGGCCGCCGCTTTAAGTGATTGGAAGACATCATGGTGAATGTTGATTTCCAGCACCTTGTCCGCTTGCACATCCTGGCCGCCGTTAGGCATAGCCTTGAGGATTTTCTCCATCTCGATCGTCAGCTCACCTTCGGTGGACAGGCAGACCGGATGGGATTTCAGCCGCTTGGAGGCTTTGACCGCCTTCACTTTGCCGGAGAGAATGCCCTGCATGGCTTCGAACAATCCCTTGTTCTCATTCTCTTCCTCTTCGGATGGCTTATCCTCGGCACTCTCTTCAATCCCTAAGTCACCGCTGGAGACATTTCTGAACTCCTTCTCCTTGTACGCCATGATCATCTTGATTGCGAATTCATCGATATCGTCGGTGAAGTAGAGAATCTCATAGCCCTTATCCAGCACCATTTCAGTCTGCGGCAGCTTCTCAATGCGCTCTACCGATTCACCCGAAGCGTAGTAGATATACTTCTGGTCTTCCGGCATTCTCTCTACATATTCAGCCAGCGTCACCAGCTTCTTCTCCTTGGAGGAGTGGAACATGAGGAGATCCTGCAGCGTTTCTTTTTCCATACCGTAGTCGTTATAGACCCCAAATTTCAGCTGTCTGCCAAAAGACTTATAGAACGTCTCATACTGCTCGCGCTCATCCTTCAGCAAGCTCAAGAGCTGGCTCTTAATCTTGCTCTTGATGTTCTTGGCGATCATTGTAAGCTGGCGGTCATGCTGCAGCATCTCACGGGAGATATTGAGCGACAGGTCCTCGGAATCGACCATCCCCTTGACGAAGCTGAAGTAATCCGGCAACAGGTCGGCGCATTTGTTCATAATCAGCACGCCGTTGGAGTAGAGCTCCAGGCCTTTTTCATATTCCTTAGTGTAGTAGTCGAACGGAGTATTCTCCGGGATGAACAGAATCGCGTTGTAGACCACTGCGCCGTCAGCACTGATGTGGATATGCTTCAGCGGCTTGTCGAACCCGTAACGCTTCTCAGCATAGAAGTTGTTGTAATCTTCATCGGTCAGCTCTTTCTTGTTCTTGCGCCAGATCGGCACCATGCTGTTGACCGTCTGTTCTTCAATCGTATCGATGAATTCATTCTCAGCGCCCTCTTTGGGCTGTCTGCCGGTAATATCCATCTTGATCGGGAAGCGGATGAAGTCCGAATATTTCTTGATGACCGATTTCAGACGGTATTCTTCGAGGAATTCATCGTAGTTATCGTCTTCGGTGTTCTCTTTGATCTTCAGCGTAATTTCGGTACCGACCGTATCCTTCTCACAAGGCTCAATCGTATAGCCGTCCGCCCCCTGGGATTCCCATTTGAACGCCTGCTCGCTGCCCAGCGCCTTACTAATTACGGTCACATCGTCAGCCACCATGAATGCGGAATAGAATCCGACCCCGAATTGTCCGATAATGTTGTGTCCGTCTTTGGCTTCATTATCCTTCTTAAAAGCAAACGAGCCGCTGTTCGCGATAATCCCCAGATTGTTCTCCAGTTCTTCCTGTGTCATCCCGATGCCGGTATCGGCAATGGTTAACATGCGGCTTTCTTTGTCAGCGGTTACTTTAATGTAGTAGTCCTCTTTATTGAACACAAGATTATCATCGGCCAGTGCCTTGTAATAGATTTTATCGATGGCATCACTTGCATTTGAGATCAGTTCCCGCAGAAAAATCTCGCGCTGCGTATAAATGGAGTTAATCATCATTTCCAGCAGTCTTTTGGATTCAGCTTTAAACTCTTTTTTAGCCATGAATAAATAAATCTCCTTTCAAAAGTAACCTTCGGATTGCGGAGCATCGTTTAGCACTCCACTCACTTGAGTGCTAACACTCCCTTTTATATACCATATTCTCGTTTTTCATGTCAATATCTTGCTGCATATAATAGGCTGCCGAAAAATGATATGCATTCTATTTTAGTCCATGTTAGCATTCGAAATGTACTTCATTTGACCACAGAAAGGATCATGAACAATGATGAATCTTCAGCTCGAGAGCATTCCGGCAACACGCATAGCTTATGTACGGCGGACAGGTCCCTACGGACCCGGTAACGTCCAGGCGATGGAACAATTGAAGGAGTGGGCGCGGGAACAAGGCTTGCTTCAAGGCTCGGCGGTGCTGTTCGGTATTCCGCAGGACAACCCTGAGACCACCCCACCTGCGGAGTGCAGATATGATGCCTGCATCAGCCTGCCTGAGAATTCTCCAGCCGAGGCCTTAGTACCTTACGGCGAGCTTCCCGGCGGAGCCTACGCAGTGGTAACCATCCAGCATACGGCTGAGGCTGTACTACAAGCATGGGCCGAGATTCTCCCGGCGCTGTCACGCAGCAGCTATAAGCTTGATCCCGGACGGCCGGTTATAGAGAGATACACGGAAGTCATGGTCAGCAGGCATCTTTGTGAGTTGTGTTTTCCTGTGCTTGATTAAGAGCGCGAAGGCGCTTTGAAAAAGTGCTCCTCATCTCTAGCCAGTTCTGAAATTTTCTCTCACCGACCACTTGTATGAAGCAGTATTGTTGCACATTTTGCAGGACTTCACTAAAGAAGTTACTGGGTGTGGTACATTGTTGCATCACTTGCAGGAATTCCGGTGCTGGGAGCAAGTTAGCGCCGGATTTGTTGCATTTTATGCAGGATTTCAGCAGCAGTCGCTTCTACCGGGCAGTATTGCTGCATTTCTTGCATGATTTCTCTACAATGTTACGGACTGCGGAGCATGGGGCGCGTTCCTCACTGCAGCAGCACCGATTGTATTCGGATTTCCGCATACATTGGGTCGATTACCTTCGTGTCTGCACATTGTGTTCGGTTTTCGCATACATTTGGCCTACGCGTCACCCCCCAACAAAAAAGAGGCCATCTCTATAAGTGAAATTCCACTTATAAGACAGCCTCTTTTCATCCGTTATTTCCTTGGCCTTCCAAATCCAACTCTTCTCCAGGCGCCATAGAATGCAGCGTGCAGCCGGTCAGCTGTCCACCCTGGATCAAAGCTTCACGGAGCTTGTCGGTCTCCGGCTTCGCGGCATGAACCAGCACGGCGTGCCGGACGGGGAGGGACTTCAGCATACGCTGCACATCTTTCCGGCCCTGATGCACCTTGTAACGCAGCTTAAGCACCTCGCATACTCCATGCTGTCCGGGTTCATGCAGCAGCCTGTACCCGAAGGTTCCGGCGGCTACATGACCGGTGATCAGCACGGAATAGGTTGAATGGGACGCCCACCTCGCATAGTACCAACGCGACAAGGACGATTGCATCATGCCATCTGGTACGAACCACAGGGAAGGGCCGGAGCCTGACAGCAGCGCCTCCCGCTCCGTCTCACACTGCGGCATCGTCCAGCGGCGGGCGGCAAGAAAGTCTGCTATGTTCTCCAGTGCGGAATACTCTCCCGTTCGCTCAGCGCTCCTAAGCCAGAACGGCGAGTCTGCCAGCTGCCTCATCCCCTCTATCAGCTTCTTCTCCACTACCATTGGCAGATCCGCATAAAGCTTGGCGGCCCACAGTATCATCTCCTGGCCGCGTCCGCCTGCCGGAACCGGGAGCAGTACCTTGCCTCCCCGTGCCGCAGTCCTGCGTATGGCCTGCTCCAGCTGCCTCTGCTTATCAGACTGGCTCTCCTCGTCCATTCCGTAGGCCGCATCGGCAACCGCCAGATCAAGACGCTGGCCGCGTGACCATGCCCTCAGTCTCTGTTCAAGGTCAGGGATGCCCCCGGCTGCCTGTATTGCTTCAGCCGGTGAATCAGCAGCAAGCAGCAGAGATTCCGCCGTATAGTCACCGGAATAGAAGATCGACTGCCCTTCCCCAGCGATCAGGAACCATACTGATCCCGCCAGATGCCCGCTTCGCCCCCACATGACCTGAACCCCGGGAACCAGTCCGAACCAGGACAGGCAGCTGCCCTCCTCCTCCAGATACCGGTAACGGATCGCTTGTACATCTGCTTCAGTGTATGGCAGTTCATGCCCCTCACGGCTAATACTCGAACGCCAGGAGCGGAAATAGGCATCCAGTTGAGCCCTGGTTTCCCGCGTTGTCCATACCTCTCCCTTGTAACCCTGCGCATACAGCAGCGGTAGTGCTACCGAATGATCCTCATGGGCATGGGAGAGCAGTACCGCATCCAGCAGGGCTACCTGCCCGGGATCGATAAGGGGATATTGTCCGGCTCCGCCTTTTTTCACCCCGCAATCAAGCAGCAGACGGTAGCCGCCGCCACTCAGGAGGTAAGCAGAACGCCCGTGTTCACCGGCCCCGCCCCATATGGTCAGTTTCGTCATGATCCGGTCCACTTTCTTCTGGAATTCAGCAGTTCAATACCGAGCAGCAGCAGCACCGTCAAGCCGACCGATACCACCGCCATTGCCATACCAAGCGATACTTGCCCCTGTTCGAACTGGGCAAAAATATACGTAGCCGAGGTCTGCATCGAAGGCGGCAGAATCAACAGCGATCCGACCAGCTCCCTTACAGATATGGTGAAGGTCATCATCCAGCCTGCCAGCATACCGGGCATAATGAGCGGAAGCAGAATCCGCCATAAGATATAGAACGGGCCTGCTCCGCTAACCTGGGCCGCTTGAAACAGCAACCCGTTAATTTGTGAGAAGCTGGACTTCACATACTGCACCGTATAAGGAAGAAACAGCACCACATACGTTAGTACTACCATGCCGTAGGTGTTGTAGAGCGTGAAGGGCATCCATGGCGCATTCCAGAGCAGAATCAGCCCTACCACCATTACAATACCCGGAACCGTATTAGGCAAAAGACTCAGCAGATCAATGATCCGCTGCAGCCGGGTAGAAGACCTGCCGATGGCCAGAGCAAGGCCGGCTCCAAGTATGACAGCCACCGATGCTGCGGCAAGCGACAGCCCCAGACTGTTCCCAATTGCCTTCAGACTCACCGATCCCCAGGAGAGCAGCTCCCTGTAATGATCGAGCGTCAGGTTGTCCAGCGACAGCCCGGCACCGCGCAGCTTCATCAGCGAGGCGGCGATAATCGAGAAGTAAGGGATGCCTATGGATAATAGCAGTAGTGAAGCCAGATATAAGCCTGCGAGCCAGCCTGCGCCGCCGCGCAGCGAATACGTCTTGGAGCGCTGTCCCTTGCCGCCCACCAGACGGTAAGTGAACCGGCGGCTGACCGCCGACTGCATATACCAGATCACCAGACAGACCGACAGCAGCACGGATGCAAGCGACGTAGCCTTGCCGAAGTCAATCGGCCAGCTGGAAATGTATTTATGAATTTCCGAGGTCATGACATAATAGCCGATCTTGCGGCCGAAGGTAGCCGGTGTCCCGAACTCCGCAATCGTCTTAACGAAGACGAGCATCACCCCCATGCCATAGGCCGACAGCAGCAGCGGCATGATGATCCGCCGGAAGCGGTAGCCTGCCTTTGCCCCGTGCACCGCTCCCGCCTCCTCCAGATTGCCGCCTATACGAATAAGCGCATCCCTAAGCAGCAGATACAGGAACGGGAACAGATGCATACTCATGATGAAGACCATCCCCCAGAAGCTGAAGAAAGAATCACTTAACGCACCCGCACCCGGAAGCCACTGCTGAAGATAGCCGCCTTTTTGCATGAATAGAATCCAGCCCATGGAGCCGATATACGGCGGGGTCATGAACGGAATCAGCAGAATAACGTCAATCCAGCGGTACAGCCCCATACGGGTCTTAGCCATCATCCAGGCCAGCGGCATCGCAAGCAGCGTGGTTCCAGCTACTACACATATTCCCAGCCATACCGAATTCAGCAGCACCCCGGACAGACTCTGTCCGGTGATCGTACGGAGCGGGGCCATCCAGTCCAGGCTCTGATTCGGGGTGACGCTTTGCAAGAAGATGAGCAGGAGCGGAATGCCAATGCTGACCGCCAGCAAAAAGAAGGAGAGCAGCAAGCCCGCTCTCCGAAGTATCCGGTTACTGTCCATGGAGACTGGACTCATTGCTTTTCACCTCAACCTTAAGCCTTTATTTGTATATTTCTGCGAATTTCGAAGCCGTCTCATTCCCGTGCTCACTCATCCAGGCCCAGTCCACTTTAAGCTGCGGGATGTCCTTCAGATTGGTCCGGTTCGAAGCTTCAATATCCTCGCGGCCCGGTATGAGATACGCATCCGCTACCAACTGCTGGGCTTCGTCGGACAACAGATAATCAATGAACGCTTTGGCATTCGCCACGTTCGGGCTTGATTTCAGAATCGCTGCCGGTCTCGGACTAACCACGGTGCCCTCCTCAGGATAGATAATATCCAGCGGCTCTCCCTTTGCTTTGGCCTTGTAGGCCATATAATCTACTCCTGCTGCCACAATACTCTTAGCTCCTGTAATCACCGGATCAAGTGCTTCCTGGTTTGCTCCAGCCATAGCAACACCGTTCGCCTTGTAATTCTTGAACAGATCCCAGCCCTGCTCGCCGTTCACACTGAGATAGCCTGTAATGAAATCCAGCGCCGAGCCTGACAGCGTCGGATCAGGAATGTTGACGGCATCCTTCCACTCCATACCTGCCAGCTCTGCCCAGGTCTTGGGCGGATTCGCTACCAGCTTCGTATTATAGACAATCCCGAGCGCAGAGGCGCTTGAACTGAAATAATTGCCTTCGGCATCCGACCAGTCCTGATTCAGCTTCTCCTTATTGGCCGCTTCCGGGTAGGGTAGCGTCAGACCGTCCGCCTTAAGCGCCTGTGCGGAAGGCAGAGAAGCCAGAATCACCACGTCGGCCACCGGATTTGCTTTCTCCGCCTCCATCCGGGCCAGAATTTTGCCGGTCGTTCCCTGGAACATCTCCACCGTGAGGCCTGTCTTGGCCTTGAAGCCATTCACAATATCGTCTGCTAAGCCCTGCGGGCCGGCGGAATACAGTACCAGCTTGCCGCTTAACGCAGCTTCTGTAGCTTCAGGAGTTGACGCAGCTGCACCCGTTGCCTCAGGTGTACTCGTGCTGGCCCCGCCGGCACTGGTGCTGTTGCCCGTACCGCAGCCCGCCAGACTCATACTCATCACAGCAGATAACAGCAGCATTGCCCCTTGTTTACGTGATTTGTTCCATTTCATGGTTATGATTCGCTCCTTTTAGGTTCTTCTTCATTTGAATTCGAGTTCATCCGGCATATCTGCCGTGGTGTGACATAGAGCTGGACCCTTTCTCCTACGGGAATCCGGTTGTTCAGATAAACTGTCCATAGTCCGGCCCCCTCCACCTCCGCGCGGATCTCATAACGCTCTCCAACATAACTAACACTTCGTACAACAGCGGAATAACACAGGTCATCGCCCGCCGTACGGCTCCATCCGATATGCTCAGGCCGCACCATCTCCTGCTCCGGCGTAAGCCAGTTGGACTTGCCGATAAACGAAGCGACGAACGGCTCTGACGGGGCCTCGTATACTGCTTCAGGAGTTCCTGTCTGCAATATCCGCCCGCTTTTCATAACTACAATCTCGTCGGACATCGACATCGCTTCGATCTGATCGTGGGTCACGTAGAGTGCAGTTAGACCCATGTCCCGGACCAGCGACATCATCTCCACTCTCATCTCTTCCCGGAGTACGGCATCCAGCGCGCTTAACGGCTCATCGAAGAGCACCACACCCGGACGGACAACTACCGCTCTGGCAAAAGCAACCCTCTGCTGCTGACCGCCCGACAGCTGATGCGGATACCGATTCTCCATCCCCTGCAACCGGACCATCTCCAGTGTCTCCAGCACCTTGCTCCGCAACTGCGCACGTTGCCCTGAGGCCTTTAGCCCGAAAGCAACATTCTCATACACCGTCATATGCGGCCAGAGTGCAAAATCCTGAAACACCATCCCCAAATTCCGCTTGTGTACCGGAAGATCGATCCGCTGCGCAGCGGAGAAATAACATTTCCCGTCAGCGTATAATTCCCCGCCATCCGGGCGCTCAAGGCCAGCTAACATCCGCAGCAGCGTGGTTTTTCCGCAACCGGAAGGCCCCAGCAAGGTGGTGAACTTACCGTGCTTCAATTCAAGCCCCGCAGGCAGCAGCGCCGGTTGTCCGCCAAAGCTTTTATGAATCCCCTTCATCTGAATATTCATTTCGATCCCTGCCTGTCTTCTTGAGCTGTCCTCAGTCTAACGTCTGTATTCGCAGGTTGTTTATTTTTCATGTAAACATGTAATTAACTTTATATATGAATTCTGTTAACGTTCATAGATAAAATCTATGGTGGGGGATCTCCCACTAACGCATAGAAGAGGTACATCTATGAATCTGATGAAACTGCAAATCATTGAACTGATCGACCAGCTGCACCATATGACCAGCGTAGCCGAGGTACTCGGGATCAAACAGCCGACCGTAACCTTTCATATGAAGTCGCTTGAAGAAGAGCTTGGGGTCCGGCTATTCGAAGCCCGCAGCGGCAAAACCTTTCTCACCGAGGCCGGAGCAGCCCTCCTTCATTATTCCGTGAAAATTAATGCGCTTGCCCGTGAGGCCCGCCGGGTAGCAGGCGAATTCGACACCCTCTACCGGGGAGCGCTGCTGATTGGGGCCAGCTATGTACCTGCAACCTATCTGCTGCCGTCCTTATTACATGCGTTCTCCCGGGAGTTCCCCGGCATCCGTATGGCTCTGTCCGTAAAGCCCGCCCCTGTGATCCGGGAGATGCTGATCCGCCACGAAATTGACTTAGGCGTCATCTCCTCAGAGCCTTTCGCGGAGCCTGCCCTGCAGGCTGAGCCACTGATTACAGATGACCTTGTCCTGATCTGCTCTCCCGGGCATCCGTTCGCCTGCAAGACTCAGCTTAGCATGGAGGAGATCAGTAAGACTCCCTTTGCTCTGCATGGGAGCGAGTCCACCACACGCAGCCTGACCGAACGCTGGTTCGAGCAGCAAGGGCTTCGGCTGCGCAATACGATTGAGGTGGATTCGCTGGAGGCTATCAAGCAGCTTGTGCGGCTCGGCGGGCACATCTCTGTGATGTCCCGGATGGCGGTACAGTGGGAGGAGCAGCAGGGACTAATTCAGATGCTGTCTATTCAAGGGGAAATGGCGCCGCGTTATATCTATGCCGTGCATAACAAGGACCGGCATCCTTCGGTGCAGATGGAGAGCTTCCGGAGCAGCCTGCTGGCAACCAAAAACTGTTAGCCGCCATTGAGTAAGTCTATGCAGGATTAACGCAATTCCCATTTCGAATCCTGCACAAAATGCAACTTGCCCCTTATACTAACGATCGTAATCGTCAATTGTTGTACGAAAGGCAGCATTCCCCCTGTTGTAATTCTTACAACATATTTACCAAAGGAACCTGCTGTTCTTAAGTACCATCATCGCGACAACTAGAACGTTTATGCATAGCGTGGAGCAACCGATTTTGCTTATAACTCGAAAAAGAGCACTGCCGCACCCTACTTGAGGGTGATACGGCAGTGCTCTTCTAGTGGTATGAATTTGGTACGAGGCGACTCCCCGCTTCAGTATGTTACTTTCACAACGCCACAGTCTTCGCCTTGGCATCCTCAAGCAGCATCTGAATCAGCGACTGGAGCGGCAGGGACTTCCACTTCTTCGGATGCAGCAGCAGTTGCAAATCGAAATGAATCTCCGGGTGGGCAAAAGACAGCTCGGACAGGTTCCCCCGCTCGATCTCCTCCTCAGCCACAATCCGCGGCAGCAGCGCTATGCCCAGGCCATTGCGCACACAACGCTTAATCGCCTCCAAATTCGACAGCTCAAAACCAATCCGGAACACGATCCCGTGGTCGCGGAGCAGGTTCTCGAACAGGCTGCGGTAAATGCAGCTCTCCTCGGAGACAATCAGCTCGCAGTTATTCAGATCCTGTAGGGTCACCTGCTCCAGCCGGGCCAGCGGATGGCTGGCTGGTGCCACAAGGACAAGCGGCTCCTCGCGGATGATCGTCCGCGTAAGCGCGCTATCCACCGTGCTGCGGTCCAGCAGAAGGCCGATATCGACCTCGCCGTCCCTGATCTTGGAGATCAGATTGGCCTCTTGCTCGGTCTGCAGATGAATATTCAGACCAGGGAACATCGTCCGCAGCTGCTGCAGGAACGGCGGCAGATAGAAGGCCGCAAGTGAATCAATCGTTCCAATCGTAAGCGTTCCGCCGATCTGCTGGGCGATCGTTTCCTTAGAGCGGTCATAGAGCTCCAGAATCTCCACGAACAGCTTAAGCAGCTCCTCCCCCGGCGGTGTCAGGCGCAAGGCGCGGCCGTGACGTTCGATAAGCGGCACGCCGTATTCCTTCTCAATCTTCTGTATCTGCATTGTGACACTGGACTGTGCATAGCCCAGCTCCTCAGCCGCGCGCGTGAAGCTCTGCCGCTTGGCTACTTCGCGGAAGGTCCGCATATACGTTAAGTCCATCGTCTCTCACCCTAACATCGATATTATTGATAACCCACATCATTTATTATAGCTAACAACGATGCAAGAATCCATGGTACAGTAGAACAAACGGATTTTACATTTTTGGAGGACGATATTCATGTTAACAGAAGAACAGATTTATGGAATTTATGTTCCCGTGGTCACCCCGTTCCATGCTGCTGGTGAGCTTGATCTGGAATCGTATCAGCGTTATGTGAACAACATCATCAAGAACAATATTCATGGTCTGGTCGTCAATGGAACCACTGGAGAATCGCCGACAGTCAATATACAGGAATTACAGTCGCTCGTGGATGCCTCACGGGAACTTTTGAAGTCCAGCTCTATCCCGCTCGTGGTGGGCACAGGTACGAATGATACATACTCTACCGTAGCCCGTACTGAGCTGGCGGCGAACGCAGGTGCCGATGCCGCACTGGTGGTTGTCCCTTATTACAGCCGTCCGTCTCAGGAAGGCATCATCGCCCATTTCCGCAAGGCGGCAGAGGTGGGTCTGCCCATTATGGCTTACGATATCCCGGGCCGCACTGGAGTCGGCATGACGTTGGACACCGCCCGTACGATCCTGGAGATGAATAATGTCGTAGGCTTAAAAGACTGCTCCGGCTCCCCCCTGCTCGTCTCCGAGCTGTCGAGGAGCGGCGGCAAGCCTGTGCTCTGCGGCGACGATCTGCATTTCTTCGAGATGCTGGGCTATGGAGCCGCCGGAGGCATGCTGGCCTCAGCCAATGTATATACCGGCCGCTTCCTCAGTATCTACGAGCAGTACAGAGCCGGTCAGGTTGAGGCTGCACAGGCTGCGTATGATCAGCTGGTGCCGCTGATGAAGCTGCTGTTCAAGGAGTCCAACCCAGCCCCGATCAAATGGCTGCTCAGCGAACTCGGAGAGCTCTCCTCGGATACGCTGCGCCTGCCAATGACTTCCATCAGCGCCGCGCTGCGCGAAGAGCTGGGCGCCTACCTTGCAGGGGAAGCTGTCATGGGCAGACAAGAAGCGATGTAACAGACAAGAGTCATGTAACAGACAAAAACCCGCCATTTTCAGTGAGATACTGAGAATGGCGGGTTTTTTTAGATCGGGTTTAGCATTACTGTCTAGTATTACTGCAAGTTGCAAGTCGATTACGAGCGGCCCGCTTTAGCCGCTGGACGGCTGGACGGACGACCGCTCTGGCTGCCGCCAGGTCTGCTGCCTGATGGGTTTGAACGGCCATATGAGCCGCCGGGTGATTTCTGACTCTGGATGCCACTAGGACGGCCGCTGGCATTAGCCTGGCTCCCCGAAGCACCTCTCGCTCCACCGCCAGCATACCCGCTGCCCGATGCACTTCTAGTTCCACCGCCTGCATTACCGCTGCCCGATGCACCCTTAGCGCCACCTGCGTTACTGCCGCCCTGCTGTTTGCCTTGTGCGAACCATTCCGACTTCGGCTTGCGGGGCGGATTCGTCTTGGCTTTCTGCGACGGTTTGACCGGTGCTTTGCCGGGACGGTCTGCCAGCAATGCCAGATTGCTCTTAGACATCGGGTACGCATGATCCTTGACCTCCGGAATCGTCTTGCCGATCAGCTTCTGGATATCCTTCAGATACGGAATTTCCTCCGCTTCGCACAGCGAGATGGCGATACCGCTCATCCCCGCACGGCCGGTCCGGCCAATCCGGTGAACATAGGTTTCCGGGATATTCGGCAGATTGAAGTTGATAACATGAGATAGCTCATCAATATCAATTCCGCGCGCAGCGATGTCTGTAGCTACCAGCACGCGGGTCGCTCCGCTCTTGAAATTTCTCAGCGCATTCTGGCGCTCATTCTGTGATTTGTTGCCGTGAATGGCCTGTGCTGTAATATTAATACGGGTTAAATCCCGGGTTACCCGGTCCGCGCCGCGTTTGGTGCGTGTGAATACCAGTGCCGATACAATCGACGGGTCCTGCAGCAGACGGTTCAGCTGATTCTGCTTATTTCCGTTCTCCAGCAGATAAATCGACTGTTCAATTCTGTCTACTGTGGAGGATACCGGAGTGATCTCGATTTTCACCGGATTGACCAGCAGTGTCTTGACCAGCTGCGAAATCTCTGTAGGCATGGTCGCCGAGAAGAACAAGGTCTGCTTCTTGAGCGGCATCTTGGCGATAATCCGCTTCACATCATGAATGAAGCCCATATCCAGCATGCGGTCCGCTTCATCCAGCACCAGAATCTGCACATGCTGCAGATCCACACGCTTTTGGCTGATCAGGTCAATCAGTCGGCCCGGTGTAGCAATCAGAATGTCGGCACCGATGGCAAGCGCCCGCTCCTGCGCCTTCTGTGATACTCCACCGACAATGGCTGTCGAACGGATCGTTGTGAACTTGCTGTAGGCCTGAATGTTCTCCTGAATTTGCAGCGCCAGCTCACGGGTAGGCGTAAGAATCAGGGAACGGATGCGTTTGCCTCCGCCAGTTCTGCCCGGCTGCTGGCTCAGCAGCTGAATAATCGGCAATGAGAAGGCCGCCGTTTTACCGGTACCGGTCTGTGCACAGCCCAGGATGTCTCTGCCGGCTAATGCCGCAGGAATAGACTCTTCCTGAATAGGGGTTGGGGATGTATAGTTTTCCAGGCTAAGCGCCTTAAGAATCGGGGGGATCAGGTTCAAATCGTTAAATGTCATTTTATCTCCTTCATTGTGCATACATATATTGGTGAATCCTTAATTCCAGTACTGTGTATTCCTTTTGCGGCGTCTCCACATAGCGCTCAGCAAAGTTATAACACATAATGATAACACAGAAAAGCGAATATGAAAACTTTCATTTCTTTCTTTTCAAAAAAATATATAACAAAAAAGCAGAGGATGGGTCCCCTGCTCTTGTCTTCACTATAATAAAATACTAGTCTAGGATTTCAGCGGTATCGCCATTATTGGCACCTGCAGCGTTAGCTTCATCGGTATCGATGTGCATATCCAGCTTGAAGCTGTCGGATACGCGTGCAATCACGTTCTCCAGCACCAGGCCGCGTTCGCCGCCCAGACGTACCTTCAGGAGCTGCTTATCGGCAATGCCCCAAGCTTCTGCTTCGGAAGTGTGGAAGTGGATGTGGCGCGCTGCTACAATAACGCCAGTCTCCAGCTCAACTTCACCGGCAGGTCCTTTAATCGTAATTCCTGGTGTTCCTTCAATATTGCCGGATTCACGGACAGGTGCCTTCACGCCGAGGCTGAAGGAGTCTGTGCGGGATACTTCCAGCTGCGAAGCCGGACGGGCAGGTCCGAGGATTCTAACTTTGTCGAACTTCCCTTTCGAACCAATTACAGCCACTTGCTCATTCGCTGCGAATTGTCCGGGTTGGGACAGAGGTTTGAACTCGGTCAATTGGTAACCTGGGCCGAACAATGCTTCTACGTGCTCCTGCGTAAGGTGAATATGCCGGGCCGACACACCTACGGGTACAGTCTTGCTCATTTTTAAGTCACTCCTTGTATTTTCTCTAGTATCTGTACAAGCCACTGAACATTATACATCTATTTACCCACAAATAAAAAGACCCGCATCACAATGCGAGGCTTTTTTCCGGGCATATTACGATTCTGTGAATGCTTCATCCTGGTTTTTCCAATTCATAGTCACTTCCTGGCGAGAACAGAGGCTCTATCTGCGGAAGAAGGCAGTTGTTCCCTCAAGAACCCTAGCGCATTCTCATATAGCCAGCCCCGTACATCAGCTTCGGGATAGTATTTCAACAGCATATCGGCGAACTCCGCATATTGTCCCGGATGCTCCAGCCCTTCTACCCACGAGTCAATCCCGTCAAAATCCGAGCCGAACATCAGCTGTCCGCTCCCGCCAAGACCACAAACATGCTCAATATGCCTCCGCATATCCTCCCGCTTGGTCCCTCCTCCATCCCGCACGAACCAGGGGACAAAGGTAAGCCCAATTCGCCCGTCCTTGGCAATCAAAGCCTTCAGCTGATCATCACTCAGATTGCGGGGATGACTGCAGACCGCAGCGCAATTGGAATGCGAAGCAATGAACGGACGGGCACTGAGCTCCTGCAGCTCCCAGAAGCCTGTCGGGGCTAAATGCGACACATCCAGCAGCATTCCACTCCGGTTGCACCAGTCGATCAGCTTCCGGCCATGCTCGGTGAAACCGCCATTCCGCCGCTCCAGCACGCCGTCCGCGGCCCAGTTAGCATAGTTCCAGGTAATCCCCAGGCAACGCACACCCAGCTCGAAGCATAACTGGGCATAGAACAGATTGCCCTCCAGACCGTCTACGCCCTCCAGAGAGAGCATTCCATAGGCTGAAGCAGTTAAGCTGCCTTCCTGCACTTCCTCCTTCCATCGCAGCCACTGAAGCCCTCCAGGACAAGCAACCTTCTGATGAAAACACTCGATTTGCCCCAGAATATCCTCGAATTTGGCCCTTCCGCGCACCGCAGACAAATAGATGGCAAAAACCTGCAGTCCGACATTTCCCTCCACCAGCCGCTCTGCGGTCACATCCAGCCGGGGATCATTCCTGAAGTCTATCCCTGGAGTCGCCTGCAGCTTACTCAGAGCATCACAATGAAAATCCGCTACCCGCAGCTTCCTGTTTCCTATCATAGGTCAGCTCTCCTTCTTCCTTCACCTTATGAATATCTGAATGAACCGTTGACGGCCCAGTGTCTATTTTATATATATGCGCCTAAAGGAAGCAGCAGTCAGCACAGCAAAAAGCCTGTTTACAGTGTAAACAGGCTTAATCTAAATGATTCACATTCACTTGATTATCTAGGTTCTACAATAAGTTTGATTGCCGTCCGGTCTTCCCCATCAATCACTATATCCGTAAAAGCCGGAATACAGATCAAGTCCACTCCGCTAGGTGCGACAAATCCCCGGGCGATGGCAACGGCCTTAACGGCCTGGTTCAGTGCTCCTGCTCCAATAGCTTGTAGCTCGGCCGATCCACGTTCGCGAAGAACACCTGCTAATGCGCCAGCAACGGAATTTGGATTGGATTTAGCTGATACTTTTAATACATCCATAGTAAGTACCTCCCCTGGGAAAATGATGGTGTTCTTCTTCCACTACAGTAGATGTTATTCGCTTCAGAAGAATTAATTCCTTCTTTTTGCGGACCTCTCCGGAGAAAATAGTTCAAAAGATACTCTTTTTCGATATAATAAATATCACACTTTACCCAAAACAAAATGAGTTTTACCGAATTAGCTCATCACCCATTCATCCTCACGCAGCCGGATCTTCTCCAGTCGTGTCGCTCTGCCTGTAGCTTCATCAAGTTCTGCGAATAGACCATGCAGCTGCCATTTGCCTTCGTCGACTACAAACCGGGAGGGAAGCTGAGTTGTAAATTTATAGATGATCGCATCCTTTTCCATACCCAGAATCCCTTCTCTTGAACCAACCATACCCGCATCTGTAAGATACGCTGTACCTCCAGGCAGGATCACATCATCGTTGCTCTGCACATGAGTGTGTGTGCCGACTACAATCGAAGCCAGTCCATCCATAAAATAGCCCATCGCTATTTTCTCAGAGGTTGCTTCCGCATGGAAATCCACCAGAATGCACTTATGCTCTCTGCGCAGCTCTTCCACAATCTCCTCGCCTACCCGGAACGGATCATCGATCGCCGGAAGAAAAGTGCGGCCCTGCAGATTCACAATCGCCAGCTGCTTGCCATTTCCCTTAACGACGGTGTACCCCCGACCCGGTGTTCCCGGCGGGAAGTTAGCCGGACGGATAATCCGCGGCTCGTCGTCGATGAACTCAAAGATATCCTTGTTGTCCCAGGTGTGGTTGCCCATCGTAATGCCGTGGACACCCCAGTTGAAAAATTCGTTAGCGATGGCAGCGGTGATTCCTCTTCCGGCAGCGGCATTCTCACCATTGGCAATGATGATATGCGGCTGATATTTACTTTTCAGGGATGGCAGCATTTCACGCAGCGCTTTTCTGCCTGTATTGCCTACAATGTCTCCGATAAATAAAACTTTAATAATCTTCTCCTCCTAAATTTTTGGTTTGTGTATGCTCTGCCAACCATAAATCGCTGCTTAAGTATAATTTCACCTATTCTGCTTCATTCCAAACTCCACGGCGCGAGTGGCGCCTGGTAGAGCCTATTAGATTGTTCAGCAGGCTCCAATGTGAATGGATATACCAGCAACTCACGGCGTGCACGCAAGAAAAAAGGCCCCGCAAGGGGGCCGATTTCCTTATTTATTTCGCATATTCTACAGCGCGTGTCTCGCGGATTACCGTAACCTTGATATGACCCGGATAATCCAGCTCACTCTCAATCATCTTCGTAATATCGCGGGCCAGACGGAAGCTTTCGGCATCATCAATCTTCTCAGGCTGTACCATTACGCGAACCTCGCGGCCCGCCTGAATGGCATAGGATTTCTCGACACCCTCGAAGGATTCCGAGATCTCCTCCAGCTTCTCCAGACGTTTGATGTACGTTTCCAGGGTCTCACGGCGTGCACCTGGACGGGCAGCCGACAAAGCATCAGCAGCTCCAACCAGCATAGCAATAACCGAGGTAGCTTCGCAATCTCCATGATGGGATGCGATACTGTTGATAACCACCGGATGTTCCTTGTACTTCTTCGCCAGTTCGACGCCGATTTCAACATGCGAACCTTCCACTTCATGATCAAGCGCTTTGCCGATATCATGCAGCAGTCCGGCACGTTTTGCAAGCACGATGTCTTCCCCAAGCTCACCGGCCATAAGTCCAGTCAAATAAGCAACCTCCATGGAGTGCTTAAGTACGTTTTGACCGTAGCTCGTGCGGAATTTCAGGCGGCCCAGAATTTTGATCAGATCCGGGTGCAGACCATGAACGCCAACCTCGAAGGTAGCTTGTTCACCGTATTCGCGAATCCGTTCATCTACTTCTTTACGGGATTTCTCCACCATTTCTTCAATACGTGCAGGATGGATACGTCCGTCTGCCACCAGCTTCTCGAGTGCCGTACGGGCCACTTCGCGGCGGATCGGATCAAATCCTGACAGAATAACGGCTTCCGGCGTATCATCAATAATAAGATCAATGCCGGTCAGAGTCTCCAGCGCACGGATGTTACGTCCTTCACGACCGATAATCCGGCCCTTCATCTCTTCATTCGGCAAGGTAACGACAGATACCGTAGTTTCAGCCACATGATCAGCCGCACAGCGTTGAATCGCCAAGGTGATAATCTCGCGGGCTTTCTTGTCCGCTTCTTCCTTGGCCTGCTGTTCAATTTCCTTGATCATCTGAGCAGTTTCATGGCGAACTTCCTGTTCTACATTGCTGAGAATGATACTTCTGGCATCATCGATGCTCAGATTGGAGATACGCTCCAGTTCAGTAACCTGATTCTTGTAAATAACATCAATTTGCTGTTGGGTTTCATCAATTCGTTTCTCTTTGTTAGCTACTTGTTCTTCTTTTCGTTCAAGCGATTCCATTTTTTTATCCAGCGATTCTTCCTTTTGCAGCAAACGTCGCTCTTGCCGTTGAATTTCATTCCGACGTTCACGAGTTTCTTTCTCAGCTTCGGTACGGATTCTATGAACTTCATCCTTAGCTTCGAGTACCGTTTCCTTCTTCAGCGCCTCCGCCTCTTTCTTCGCGTTCTCCACGATGACTACGGCTTCTTTCTCTGCGCTGGAAATCTTAGCTTCTGCAAGGGATTTACGAATAAAATAACCGAATCCAAAGAATGCTGCAGCTACAACGAGAACGATAATGACCCAGATCAATGGTTCCATCTGTTCACCTCCTCGTTGATATCCTCCAAGGTTCTTCCCTTGGGTATTTGTGCAGTTGTTAAACTATCCGTTCATCACCATACAAAAAACCGGTAATACACCGATTGCCATACTGCACATGCTGCACATGCACATTGCCCGCCTTATCCGGCGATTACATTTCATATGAGTTGTACGCGAACCGGAACATAAGAGTCTGCTTTTTGGGAAGGAAAAAGGATTCTTAGTTTATGCCGATTCATGTTATATTTTATTATTTATAAAAAGACCTTGTCAAGAGAGTCGATAACCGCATTAAAGTCAAGAGAATCAATCCGGGAAGTAAAACTCCTCTTCTTCCCCCTCAGAATCCTGCTCATCCCGCAAAATCCCGATCACCTGGCGTACCATTTCACCTGAGAATCCCCGGCGCATCAGGAACGCCCCTGTCTTCCGGCGTTTGTCGTTCACATCTCCCCGGATCATATTCCATTTCTTCCGTCCGGTCTGCAGTGCGCTCTCCAGCTCCTGCTCGGGTGTGATCTCATCCAGCGCTTCCGCAATCAGCGACTTATCGATCCCCTTCTCGCGCAGCTCCTGCCTGATCCACATTTTGCCCTTACGCTGATTCACAATCCGCTGCTCCGCCCACTGCTTAGCGTATAAGGGATCATCAAGCAGACGTTCCTCCTGCAGCCGGAGCAGAACTTCGGCAATAACAGTCTCCCCTATTTCCTTCTCCCTTAAACGGCGGGCCATCTCCTGTCCCGTTCTGGGCTTGCGCTCCAGATACCTAAGCCCCTCCACATACGCCCGCTGGCGCTCGTCTGCGGCAACGATATCCTCCAGATCCGCTTTTACAAAAGTACTCCCGGTAATCATCCGGTATTTAATCATGACATCTTCATGAACAGTCATGTTGTAGTCTCCGAAATGGATCAGATAACGATAGTTAGACTTCTTGAGCCGCTCTACCCGTGTAATTACCAGCTCTTGATCTCCCGGGAAATCCGCCAGCACCTGCTCATCCTGTTCTTCGAATTCCTCATCCAATTGTATAACCATCCTGCCAATCACCTACTTAAGCTGAAATATTTGCGAAAAGGCACCCTGTTACATCTTCACAGGGCGCCTATCCATCTTGACTTCATTATTCAATTAGAAGTAGAGGGGGATTTAATTACTCAATCTCAAGCAACAGCTTCTCTTCTTCCTCTTGCTCCGCAGCCACAGCCGCTTCGGATGGTGCCTCTACCAGAGTCGTGAGATTACTTGCCTCACGGATCTTGTTCTCGATCAGCAGGGCAATATCCTGATGTTCCTTCAGGAACTGCTTGGAATTCTCACGTCCTTGACCCAGACGTTCGCCTTCATAGGAATACCAGGCACCACTCTTGTTAACGATATCCATCTCTGTACCGATATCCACAAGGCTTCCCTCTCTGGAAATCCCTTCGCCGTACATGATATCTACATCTGCTTGCTTGAACGGAGGCGCTACCTTGTTCTTCACAACCTTGATCTTCGTACGGTTACCCACGACATCATTACCCATCTTGATACCCTCTACCCGGCGCACATCCAGACGGACGGAGGAGTAGAATTTCAGAGCGCGTCCACCCGGAGTGGTCTCAGGGTTACCGAACATTACCCCGATCTTCTCGCGAAGCTGGTTAATGAAGATCGCAATGGTGTTGGATTTGTTGATGGCACCTGACAGCTTCCGCAATGCCTGAGACATCAGACGGGCCTGCAAGCCTACGTGAGAATCACCCATGTCGCCTTCAATTTCTGCCTTCGGTACCAATGCTGCTACAGAGTCAACTACAATGATGTCTACTGCTCCGCTGCGTACAAGCGCTTCAGCGATTTCGAGGGCCTGTTCACCTGTATCAGGCTGGGACAGCAGCAGTTCATCAATGTTAACGCCAAGCGCCTTAGCATACTTAGGATCAAGCGCATGCTCAGCATCGATGAAGGCAGCTTGTCCGCCCTGCTTTTGTACTTCAGCGATCGCATGAAGTGCAACCGTCGTCTTACCGGAAGATTCCGGTCCATATACTTCAATAATACGTCCCTTGGGAAGTCCGCCAATACCTAGTGCAATATCAAGTGCCAAAGATCCGCTAGGTACAACTTCCACTTTCATGTGAGTGGATTCTCCCAGTTTCATTACCGAACCTTTACCGAATTGTTTTTCTATTTGACGAAGCGCCATATCAAGCGCTGCACGACGATCTGACAATCAGACCACTTCCTTCACTGTTTATAGTATTATAATAACGTGTATTGAAGGTCTTGCCAAGTCTTTTTTCGAACATACATTCGTTTTTTTTACTCACAGGGATAATACTCCCTTTTATTGTAAGACATAGGCCTCCTTCCGGATGCAAGACTTTTGCAGGTACCTCTCTTCTGCTCATCACGTGAATAGGAACAACCTTAGGATAATTTGTTATATATAATATAAAACAAAAAACCGCAGCATGATTGCTCAAGCCACGGTTCTTCCGCATACATAAATTATATACCGCCTTGAACCGTTATTGCAAGGCCGAGCCTTCCAGCGGAGTGGCAACCTTGCGTTCTTCCAGCCGGCGCCACAGGCGGTACAGCAGCGCCTTAACGGTGCGCAGGCGGATGTTATCACGGGTGCCCTTCAGATTCAGCTCGTATACCTCTGTCTTGCAGCCCCTCTCAGCCAGTCCTACGAACACAAGCCCCACCGGCTTGCGCTCGGAATATCCCGGTCCGGCTACACCGGTAACCGATAAGCCGAAGTCCGTGTCACCGATCATTCGCACCTGCTCAGCCAGCACCTCCGCAACCTCGCGGCTCACGGCTCCCGGGGCATCCGGGCCTTCAAGCATAGCGGAGGGCACATTCAGCAGTTTTTTCTTAATATCATTGGAATAACACACGATCCCCCCGGCAAACATGGAGGCGCTGCCCGGGATATTCGTAATACTCTCCATCAGCAGCCCGCCCGTACAGCTCTCGGCAGCACTCAGAGTGAGCCCCGCATCCGCCATCCAGTCCACAATCAGCTGCTCCAGCGGCACATCGATGTTGGCATACAGATTCTCCGGCAGAATATCCGCAATCGTCTTCTCCAGAGCATCGAGCTTGACCATAGCCTCCCGTTCGGACGGCGCCTTGGTAGAGATGCGCACGGTCACTTCGCCTTCCTTGGCATACGGGGCAATCGTAGGATCACTCTGGCTGCGGATCAGATCAATCAGCTTGTCCTCCAGCAGCGACTCGCCAATCCCGGCGAACTTCAGCATCTTCGAGTAGAGCGGCATTTCACTAGTAAGTGCATGCTGCTGAAGCCATGGCTTGGCCTTATCCGTGAACATCGGCTTCATCTCCCGGGGCGGACCCGGCAGCACGATATAATATTTGTCCTCTTCTGCAAAAGCAATCCCTACCGCAAGGCCTGTATCATTGGACAGAGGAGTCGTCCCTTCAATGACAAGCGCCTGCTTGCGGTTATTCTCAGTCATTACAATCTTGCGGTCATCAAAGAAGCGCTGCACATGATCCATGGCCAGCTGGTCAATGTGCAGGGTCCGGCCAAGCGCCGCAGCCAGCGCATCCTTGGTCAGATCATCCTCGGTCGGACCGATGCCACCGGTGAACAATATAACATCCGCCCGGCTCTGAGCAATCCGGATCGCTTCCAGCAGGCGGCTTTTGTTATCTCCCACAACGGTCTGAAAATAAACGTCAATGCCTAATGCAGCCAGCTCTACTGAAAGAAACTGGGCATTGCTGTTCACGATTTGTCCAAGTAATAGTTCTGTTCCAACGGCAATAATCTCTGCTTTCATAGCTGACGTTCTCCTCCTGATTGTAGGTATTCTGCAAGGTTCAACCTGTTCCAGCATCTCAGGCTTTGTTCAAATCCAGCAGTTCCTTATTCTTCACGAAATAATCAATGCCAGAGTAAATGGTAATGATGGCTGCCGCCCAGATGGCAATGTCATCCACAGGAATGCTGACGAACTGGAACGGGAAATTGTTAAGCAGCAGCAGTGAAATGGCAACAATCTGAATCACTGTTTTTACCTTTCCCCATTTGCTTGCAGCCACTACCTTCCCTTCCAGCAGTGCCACCTGGCGCAGGCCGGTCACGGCAAACTCACGGCTGATGATAACAATGGCAATCCAGGAATCGCATCTTCCCATCTCGACCAATGAGATCAGCACGGCCGAGACCAGCAGCTTATCCGCTAGGGGATCGAGCAGCTTGCCCAGATTAGTGACCATGTTATATTTTCTGGCTATGTAACCGTCAATTCCATCGGTACTGGCTGCCAGCAGAAAAATAACCGCCGCGACCAAGTGATTAATTGAAAGCTGAAAGGAGCCCCAATGTATCGGTTCCGGATAGAAGCTGAAGTCCACCAGCAGAAAAAACATCATGATTGGGATAAGGCAAATACGCGCTAATGTGATACGGTTGGGTAAATTCACTGAAGGTTCCTCCCCTAGTCCATACGAATCCGGTATTACAGCATGTTCTTCAAAACTGCTTAGCTAGTATATTATAGCCATAAATAAGTGTCAAAAAAACATAAAGCACCCCGCAAGTAAGGTAAGTATACACTGCGGGGCACATGATCTTACTTTAAATTGTTAAACTGTAAGTCAAGCGGCAAATCAGCCTTGCGTAAAAGCTGGATAATCTGCTGGAGATCGTCGCGGCTTTTGCCGGTCACACGGATCTGATCACCCTGAATGGTGCTCTTGACCTTCAGCTTGGAATCGCGGATCAGAATATTGATCTTCTTCGCGTTCTCCTGGTCTATCCCTTGCCGCAGCCCCAGCCGCTGGCGCACCGTGCCGAGCGAAGCCGGCTCCACTTTGCCGAAATCCATATTCTTCAGCGTGATTCCCCGCTTCACCATCTTGGTCTGGAGGATATCAATTACTGCGTTCAGCTTGTATTCATCCTCTGAGGCGACTACAAGCGCATCCTTCTCCAGCTTCAGGCTGCTCTTGCTGTTCTTGAAATCAAACCGGTTCTCAATTTCCTTCTCGGTCTGATGAACCGCATTGGTCAGCTCCTGCATATCCATCTTGGATACGATATCAAATGAACTTTCTGAACTCATGGTTCCACATCCTTTAGTTACAATTAGTCTGTTCCTATTATATGAGATAGGCGCTCCTAAGTCTAATATTGGAAAAGAGTCAAGTGGAAACGGCATTCCGTCCTTTGTAAGGACGGTACCGTTTCAGCGAGAAATAGAAGGAAAATTTATAGTGTGAACATATAAATTCTTAAATTTGCACCTAAAAACACGCCTCCCGGAACCCGCCCGGGAGACGCTCACCTAAATATTATCTGCTGCGTGCAGGAGCCCGGAACATATCCAGAATCCCCAGCAGAACATGTGCCAGTCCAAAGCCCAGAATACCATATCCCCAGGCGCCCGGTGTCAAATAATACCCCAGGAGACTGACAATAATACCAAGCCCTGTTACAATCCAGCTGACGGTCATGAGAGAATACACCTCACTTTGGCGAGAAAACTGTTAAACACTTCTAGGTTCTCCAATCTGCCAAAGACTATACATTGGATCTACTATTCTCCGGTAGTACTCCCGCCAGTAGCGCCATCCGTCCCGCTATCCAGTTCAAGCAGCAGACGCGAGGAGGTTTTGCCGTCGGTGATTGCCTGTCCGTTGACCGAAATGGCCGTAGCCGGTGAATATCCCGACTTGATATACATGCCTTCGCTGTCCAGCGTGAAGCTGAGATTATCGCCGGCCTTGGTGTTCCCGAAGCTGAGCTTTTCCCCCTTGGAGTTCTCGCCCTTGTACACTTCAAGCCAGCTGACTCCGGTTGAGGCAATCACTACTTGAACCTGGCTTCCGGCAGGCGCAGAGACCTTATAGATCGTCGTCTTGCCCGATTTACGGTCTTGAGTAACGGTAACAGCCCCCGGAGCAGCCGATGGAGACGGCTCTGGAGTTGCAGCAGGCGCAGTGGTTGCCGCCGCTCCTGCATCAGGTGTAGCTGCCGCATCTGCTGTCGCTGAAGGCACTGCACCTCCGCCAGCGGCAGTAGGTGAAGGCTTCACCTTGGCCGGATCTTGCGTTGCCGAAGTCATGTCTGCGGTATCCGCCTGCTTCGGGTCCTGTTGATTACTCGATGAAGTAGCATATAAATAGATGACCACCAGAATTAAAATCGGAAAGGTCCACATAAGCAAGGTCGGCAGCCACTTGGCGTTACGCTCCGTTTCAGGCTTGCGGCTCCGCTTCTGGATCACGGTCTCCATAGTAGTATCGACGGGGGCGGCAGGCATATTGCCGTGCTCCTCCATCAGTTCATCCGGGTTAACCCCGACCGCCTCGGCATAGGTTTTAATAAAGGCCCGGACATAAAAACTGCCCGGAAGCACTTTATAATCCCCTGCTTCGATGGCTTCCAAATATTTTTTCCGGATCTTTGTTACTTCCTGGACATCATCAAGACTCATCCCCTTTTGCAGACGAGCCTCCTTCAAATGCCGGCCCAGTTCCGACATACCATCACCTCCTGAATGTTGTGTGAGCAATGCTCCTGATTAAATATATTAAAGATCTTCACTGTAGCTTGTCGTAAACGACTCGTACAATATCTCTTCGTTCGGTGCGTTGCGCAGCTCAATAATGATATCGAAGTCATCGAAGGTGAATTCGGACTCCCGCACAAAAATATCAGGATGCTCAATCACCTTGGTGCTTGCCATACTCATGACATTCTGCAGCAGGTTATAATGCTTCTCGTTCGAGCGGATAGTGCTGACGATCCCGTCAATGATAAATACATTATGCGGATTCATTTCGTCTTCGGCGAGCTGGCTGCGGACCGTCTGGCGCAGAAGTGTTGAGGAGACAAACGTCCAGCGCTTCATCGCACAGACGCTGCCGGCAATGATTGATTCCGTCTTGCCTACCCGCGGCATGCCACGTAGTCCTATAACCTGATTACCTTCTTTTTTAAACACCTCACCGA
The DNA here is from genome assembly GCF_038593195.1 of Paenibacillus sp. FSL H7-0350. NCBI lineage: Bacteria > Bacillati > Bacillota > Bacilli > Caryophanales > Paenibacillaceae > Paenibacillus > Paenibacillus sp. FSL H7-0350. Next base: position 1,342,604 of record NZ_CP151972.1, read on the forward strand.
GGAAATCCACCAGCAGCCCGAGCTCATCGCGGGTGAAGCGGAAGGTCTTACGGTCATCTGAATCACGGTCGATATACCGCCCATGCCGGACGGCCAACCGGTCTACAAGCCGCGGTGTACGGAGTGCCGTAACCGTTATATTATCAACTTTCTTGAGCATCTCGCCCATCAGCATGATCTTCTCATCGTCGCTTGTTTCCAGCAGCATTCCGCGCGTCTTGCCTTCTACGCCGTTAATCGTCAGAATATTGACTTCCAGCATACCCAGCATAGAAGCGATGTCGCCTAACAGACCGGGTCTGTTCTTATGTATCTTATACTCCATATACCATTGTTTATATTCCACTTGTGCGCACCTCATAGATTCCTTTTCCCTGCATGTTGTTTCAGATACACGGGTCATGTTAATGATATAGAAAAAAAAATTGAAAGGCAAGGACACGATTGTAATAATTGCAGAAAAGCTCCCGCAAGGGGAGCTTCTTCCGCGTAACTATGCGTTTTTCTTCGCCAGTTTGACCATGAGTCCGGCAATGGTATGCTTCTCATCATCCGTTCCGACATCCCACAGCTCTTTAATGGCCCGGTTGGAATAGTTGCCCGGATCGACCTTCTTGTCGAGGAATTCCCCGATTTCGAACGCCAGCTTGGTGATGGTCTCGTCGCTCATCCCCATTTTTTCGGCCTGAATGACCCGGTCTCCCAAAAAGCTTTTCCAGGTATCAAAGTTCTTCACTACGGAATCTGTTGACATCTTAAATCCTCCTCAGGTTTGTAATGATATTGAGATTTAGAAGCAACAGTTATAATATGTCTCAAGCCGGAAGTTCTTATGCTGGAGCATTTCTCCAGAGCAGGTTCATGGTTCCTGGCATTATACCGGTAATTAAGTAATCCAGCCGCCGTTCGGACTGATGACCTGCCCCGTAATATAACCCGATTCAGGCAGCGCCAGAAAATAAACAAGCGAGGATATATCCTCAGGGGTAGCCAGTCTCCCCGCAGGGATCTCGTCCTCCAGCATCTTCAGCTCATCCGCTTGCAAATTGGATAGCATGGCCGTGTGGACCGCTCCAGGCGCAACAGCGTTCACAGTGACCTTGGAGGGGGCCAGCTCCTTGGCGAGCGCCTTGGTAAAAGCATTCACTCCGCCCTTGCTTGCTGAATAAGCCACTTCACAGGATGCGCCCGAGATCCCCCATACGGAAGACACATTAATGATCCGGCCGTAACGCTGCGTGACCATATAAGGCATGAAAATCTGGCTGCACATGAAGGTGCCCTTCAGATTCACCGCCATGATATCGTCCCACTCCTCCTCGGTCAGATCGGCTAACATGCCATAATGAGCTTTCCCGGCATTATTGACCAGGATATCCGGCATCATGCCGCTGCTCTCCAGCCTTTCGGCCATGCGTACGAGCTGACTGCGGTCTTTCATGTCCGCCGCTACGGTCATTACCTTTGCCCCCAGCGCCAGACAGCGCCGGGCCACATCATTTGCCGCTTCATGCGAATTCATATAATGTATCACAATGTTCATTCCCACCGAAGCAAAACGCTCAGCGATCGCGCCGCCGATTCCCCCGCTGCCCCCGGTAATGAGCACTGTCATTTCGCCAATCGGTTTGCTGTCCTCTCCCGGTAACATCATTAAGGACTCACCACCAGCGACACGGCCAGCTGCTCCCAGTTCACATGGGCATGAAGCCGGACATTGACTTCATCCAGAGTGATCGATTCATACAGGGGAAGCACTTCAAACAGATCTCCTCCACGGAACTGGTACCGCGTGAACTCATGGGCAATGCTCTCCGGCGAATTCAGCATCCGCAGGAAGCCGCCGATTTTCTTTTTGCGGGCCCGTTCGAAATCCTTCTCCGCGAAGCCCGTCTCCAGAATACGTAGAACCTCTTCCTTAATCCGTTCAAGCAGCAGTCCCGGATCTTTGGTATCGCCGCCGATCGCCGAGAATGCATACTCCGCAGAGCTGTTAAATTCATGGCCGAAGCTGTCCGAGATCAATTCCTCGTCATAGAGCTTCTGATACAATGCCGTACTGCTGCCAAACAGCAGGTCCAGCATCAGCTTCGTGGTCAGATCACGGCGCACCGCTGCTTCACCGCTTAGACCATCCACCTTATCCTTGAATCCGAACATCATTTTGGGAATGGAAACAGCAAGTCTGCTCTCCACATGCTTTGAGGCTACCTGATCAGGCTCCTCCGCGAAGATACGAGTAATTTCACCCTGCTTCTCATAGCTCTTGCCCTGCTGATTGCTGCGGATCAGTTCAAATACCTGCTTGGGGTCCACCCCTCCGACAACGAACAACAGCATGTTGCTGGGATGATAGAAGGAATTGTAGCAGGTGTACAGCGTTTCCTTCGTGATGGTTGAGATGGATTCGATAGTTCCGGCAATATCAATGTGAACCGGGTGGGTAGCATACATCGCTTCAATCAGCCCGAAATAGACGCGCCAGTCTGGATTGTCGGCATACATATTGATTTCCTGCCCAATAATCCCCTTCTCCTTCTCCACGTTCTCATCGGTGAAATAAGGACGCTGCACAAAATCAACCAGGGTGCTGAGATTCTGTTCAATATTCTCTGTGGCCGAGAAAAGATAGACCGTCTGGTCGAAACTTGTGAAGGCGTTCGCCGATGCGCCATTGGACGCAAAGGTAGCAAATATGTCGCCTTCCGGCTCCTCGAACATTTTATGTTCCAGGAAGTGGGCAATTCCGTCCGGCACTGTAGTCTCCTCGCCGCCTGCAACCTTGAAGTGATTGTCTACTGATCCATATTTCGTGGCAAAGGTGGCGTAGGTTTTGAGAAAAGCCGGCTTCGGCAGCACATACACCTGCAGTCCGTTATCCATAACCTCGTGATAAATTGTTTCTTGAAGCCGTTCGTAATGGAGCTTCTCCATTCCTATTCCTCCTTCCCTGTCAGGAAATAAATCGTATCCAGCTCAAAAGTATCCGCAGCCGCCTTAACTTCAGCTGCCCCCATACCGTCAACCTGCTCCATCAGCTCCTGGGCAGAACGGTCTTTGCCGGATAGCTGGCGGTTGAAATCAAAGGAGATCATCTCAAACGCCGAATCCTGAATCTCGGACAACAGGTTGCGGATCATCGCCTTGGTCTGGCTAAGCTCCAGGTCAGTGATATTGCCGGCCTTCAGCTCATCCAGCTGCTTGCGGATAATATCAACGGCTTTGCCGTAGTTCTGGGTCTCAATCCCCGATTGAATCGTCCCGATGCCTTTATGCCCGTCATAACGGGAGGAGGCGTAATACGCCAGACTCTCCTTTTCACGCACGTTGACAAACAGCTTCGAATGCGGGTAACCGCCAAGAATGCCGTTGTACATCAGCGCGGAAGCGTACCGGTCATCTTTGTAGGTAATAGAGGTCCGCAGCCCCATATTCAGCTTGCCTTGATTCACATCCAGCTTCTCCTCCACCGTCCGCACTTCCGTAACCTTTACTGGAGTGAAGTCCGAGGTGTAGCCTCCAGCTTCAGAGTGATGGGCCCGGCCGAAATGAGCTGTCACCAGCTTCTCGACTTCCTCAGGTGTGGTGTCGCCCACTACATACAGATCGAGCGTAGCTCCATTCAGCCAGGAGGTATAGCTCTGGTACAGCGTCTCAGGCGTAATAGCATCCAGATCGGCCCGTTGGCCGAGGGGATGAAGCCGGTAAGGCTCGTTGTGGCACATTTCCTCAATGCAGCGTTCTGCCGCGTAGCGGATTTTATCATTCACAATGGATTCCAGCTTCTTGCGGATCGTCTCGCGTTCTGTAGCTACATAAGAAGCCCGGAAGCTTCCACTCTCAAGCAGGGGACGGGTCAATACTTCTCCCAGAAAGGCAAAGGATTCCCCAAGCAGGCTCTCCTTGCTCTGCACAAAGGAATCATTGATGGTATCCATCCGGAACTGGACAATCTGGTAATCCCCGCGTTTGTAAATATCGAAGCCGAAGCCTGCACCGTACAGCTCCTCCAGACGCTCACGGAATTGGGTAGTCTCCGGGTAGGACGCTGTCCCCCGGCGGAGTACAAACGGAACCAGTGCTGTTGAGGTTACTGTACTTTCTTCAAGCGGAACGCCTGCATACAGTGAGATGGCGAACGTCTTGAACGCCTTGGTCGGCAGAACATGTATACGCATGCCTGCGGCATGGCCATGTTGAAATCCATTATTAGTCAAGTCCAAAACTCCTTTGCAGCGTGGATTGATGCTCTATAACAAGTTTATGAAGTATTATCCATTCTAAACCATTCCAAAGTAAGGAAGCAACCGGAGGACAGCGTACCGGTTGCTCTTACGGAGGGTTGTATACAGACACTTTAAGCTACATGCAGAAGATATGTTGGCCGATTGTCTTCACCTGCGGACGGGACCAAATCCACTTGGAGGTCGCCGTCTTGGGATTGAAGTAATAGATACAGCCGCCCGACGGGTCCCAGCCACTCAGTGCCTGCTGTACTGCTTTGCGTGCCTGTTCATTAGGCTCCAGATAGATCTGGCCGTCAGCTACGGCGGTAAAGGCTCCCGGCTGGAAAATGACGCCCGAAGGCGTGTTCGGGAAGCTTGGGGATTTCACACGGTTGAGAATGACTGCAGCTACGGCCACCTGACCTTCAAAAGGCTCCCCGCGTGACTCACCGTAAACCGCATTAGCCATGATCTTGAGGTCATTTTCGGACAGGCCCATCGTATTGCCGGAGGCCAGCTCAGCCGTATTGGATTTGGCCGCAGCTGCGCCGGAGGGCGCTTTTTTCTGGGCGGTAGTTGCCCCCGGTGCTGTCGGCTTCCAGGCTGTAGTCGCATTGTACAGCTTAAGCTTCGTCTTGGCCCCGACCACCCCGTCAGACTTCAGGCCGAATTTCCACTGGAACCAGGTGACGGCATTTTTGGTTTTGGTCCCGAACTGACTGTCAATCTTCCCGTTAAAATAACCCAGGTGCTTCAATCTTCCCTGAAGCTCATAGACATCCTGCCCCGAGGAGCCTACCATAAGCGGAGTTGTGCCGAACACAGGCATGACTTCCTCCTCTTCATCAGGGATGTCTGCGGCAACCTGTTCTGCTGCATATGGCTTGGCAAAGATCAAATCATGATCTTTGAAGACTGCACCTGCAAACGGTGCAGCTGCAAGGGCAAGGGTAACTGCGGCAATGATCCACTGCTTATGTTTTGTCATGGGATTCGCTCTACCTTTCTCTTGGAAGTTCTGCATGAATGGCTAAAGTTATTATGACGACTGGCAGGACTTCCTATGCATGACCGCAAAGCAGGGAACGGTAAATCCATTGCAACTGAGAACGATTATCAACTATACTTGAGCTAAGAAACAACAGGAGTTGAGAAGAAACATGGATTTTAAGGACCATATTGTACTGTGGAATCATGCTACTGTAGAAGTTATCGATATCCGCAAGGCCTCGTTCACTTCTGGACAACTTCCGCTGAAGTACCGCCTTCCGGCTAGTACATACCTTTATATCGTTCGCGGCAGCGCAAGTGTGCTTATAGATGACAGCCCCTATGAAGTAAGCGGCGCAAATGTATTTCACGGGGGCAAAGGTACCATTATCAAATTGCTGAAAACACAGGAAATAATGGATTATTACCTTATTATGTACCGTTCAACGTTAACCCTGCCCGCCCGGCGCAACCTAACAGCGCTTCTGGAACGCAGCAGACCTTTTACCGGAACCTATCACTTCAGTCCTGTCCATCCCCTTCCGCTGTATGAGATTCTAGACCGGATGTATGGTGATTGGCAGACACGCCGCACCCTGGAACATCTGCATGTCAAAGCCCTGTTCTATCAATGGGTCCATGAGCTGCTTCATCAGATCCAGGGGCAGGAGCTGCACCCGCTTAGAGCAGATGTGTTCGACCAGGCTGTACGCTATATGCACGATTCTTACAACAGGCCGTTCACCCTGGATACATTTGCCGGCACTCTGGGCACCAGCCCGAGGACATTATCAAGGTTATTCCGCAAGCGGCTTCAGACTAGCCCTGCCCAATATCTGGTTCAGATTCGCATGGACAAAGCCCGTGAGCTGTTGCTGGGCACAGAGTCCACACTGCATGATATTGCTGCTGCTGTAGGCTACCCGGATGCATATTCTTTTGGCAAAATGTTCAAGAAGCACTTCGGAAACTCGCCGGTGAGGTACAAAAATTCTATGCAGGCTGCTTTACCTTGGCGGGATATGCCATCTGCGCTGTCTGCATATGACATTGCCCGTGAAGGAACTCTCCGATATATTGATGATGATAATCATTATCAATATGAACTAAAAGGAGCGTCATCCATGTTCAGAACGGCCAAGCCATCTCTAATGTTTACCTTGTTGTTATGCTTCACCATAGTATTAAGTGCCTGTGCCTCAGGGAATACCGGTTCTAACGCAGCAGGCAATGCCAGCCCATCGCCGGCCTCTTCTCCTGCAGCCACATCACTCGCCACAACTTCTCCAGACCACACCGCAGTCGAGGCACAGACCCGGACAATCGCTACGGTAAAAGGAGACATCGAGGTGCCCGCCGATCCTCAGCGTGTCGTTGTGCTGTACTTGCTGGGCGATGTTCTGGCGCTGGGCATTATGCCCGTAGGTGTGTCTAGTGTAAATGAAGGCGCTGCGTTCGAGAACGAATTGAAGGATGTACAGAAGCTGGGAAGTTGGTTCGAGGCCAGCCCGGAAACTGTCTTATCACTTGATCCCGATCTGATTATCGTTCCATCCGAGGAGACCTACAATGCATTGCATGACATTGCACCCACCGTGCTGGTGCCTTATGAGAAAATGACTACCGCTGAGCGGGTCAGCTTCATTGGATACACTCTTAACAAAGAAGATCAGGCCACCAGCCTCTTAAACGACTTCAATGCCAAGGTGGAGAACAGTAAGCAGAAGCTGCAGGAAGCGGGAATTCTGGATTCGACGATCTCCATCATGGAAGGCGGCGAAAACCGCAGTATGTTAGTGATTATGAGCAAACAGTATGGCCGGGGTTCACAGGTCTTATATGAATATCTTGGCATGAAGGCACCGGAGAAAATTCAGCAAAAAATAGATAGCAAGACTGATGTAGGCGGCGAGTCTGTATCCTTTGAAGTCATTTCCGATTACAGCGGAGATTATATCTTCCGTTCATCCTATGACGGGATGACTGATCTGACGGGGGACCCGCTCTGGAACAGCATTCCGGCAGTCAAGGAAGGCCGGCTGATGAATATCGACTTCGGATTATCTTACTATAATGATATCTACTCCCTGAATGCACAGCTGGATTACATGGTTGAGCATTTGCTTGCAGCACCGCGGGTGAAGTAATACCAATGGCATCATTCGCAAAATAAACGTAGGCACAAATCAAACAGAGCAGCGATCCCCTTATATTGGAGAATCGCTGCTCTGTTTTTAGATGTAAAACATCCTATAATAAGGTCTTTTATATAAATATTGTTGCTGATTCTCCGCTTTGATACAATGAGGAAAGAATACTTCTTAGGAGAGGGGAGTTGTACATTTGAAAAGAAAATATGGAGACCGTTCAGATTGGAAACGTGTATTGGAAAGAGAATACGCCCAGTCATATCTTGAAACGGATAATTTTAAAGGCTACTTATCACTTCTGAAGATTGCCAAAGTTAAAGAGCCGTTGTACGTAAAATACTTTGATCAAAAGGTTTGCATTGTAAATGATGGTTATTCGTGGCTTCAACAATTCCCTCTTGATAAGCATCATTCAGTGACTACAATGTTTGACGAGCAAGGGCAAATTGTACAGTGGTATATTGATATATGCTATAGGAATGGTGTAAGTGAGGATAACGTGCCTTGGATGGACGATTTGTTCTTAGATATTGTCGTTTTGCCGTCAGGTGAAGTAATCCAAAAGGATTCGGATGAACTCGATGAAGCATTGCTTCAGGGCAGAATTGACAGCTCTCTATATAACCTCGCAAGACAAGAGGCAGACTTAATTAATTCCCTTATCAAAGACGGGAAATTCACCTTGTTGCAGCTTTCAGAGCAACATCAAGATATTCTTGTACATATACTCCAAACGTAAGCCTGATAAAAAATGAACAACTCACCAATTTATGCTGGGATTGTTCGGGACACATAACATCAATGTTATCGAAAAGAACCTTAAAATAAAAAGCTGTCCCAAGCAGCAAATGGCTTGCGGGACAGCTTTTTGCATTTATGAACTCAGTCTACCATGCTGATACTGCTCCAGCGACATCAGCACCTCACGCGGCTTGCTGCCCTCGTAAGGGCCGATTACGCCTCTGGCCTCCATTGAGTCGATCAAGCGTGCGGCACGGGTGTAACCGACGCGCATACGCCGCTGAAGCAGCGATACAGAGGCCTGCTTGGCTTCCAGAACAATCTGGACAGCCTGTTCATACAATTCATCCTGCGGCTCCTGATCCTCGCTCAAGGTGTCGTCTACCTCAGGCACAAGCGATTCATCATAATTCGCTTCCCCCTGGCTGCTGACATACTGCACAATCGTCTCCACTTCCTGATCGCTCATGAAAGCACCCTGAACACGGATCGGCTTGGAAGCCCCCATCGGCAGGAACAGCATATCGCCGCGTCCGAGCAGCTTCTCGGCACCCGGCATATCCAGAATGGTCCGGGAGTCCACATTCGAGGAGACTCCGAAGGCAATACGCGAAGGAATATTCGCCTTAATCAGGCCGGTAATAACATCCACCGAAGGACGCTGTGTGGCGATAATCAGATGAATCCCCGCCGCCCGCGCCATCTGGGCAAGCCGGCAGATGGCATCCTCTACATCATTGGCGGCAACCATCATCAGATCGGCAAGCTCGTCCACGATGACAACGATATACGGCAGTACTGCTGCCGGATTATCCTTCATCAAGTTGTTATAGCCTTCCATATTGCGTGTGCCGGATTTGGAGAACAGTTCATACCGCTTCTCCATCTCCACCACAATCTTCTTCAACGCCAGACTGGCACGCTTAGGGTCTGTAACTACAGGGGCGAGCAAATGCGGAATGCCGTTATATACATTCAGCTCAACCATCTTAGGGTCAACCATAAGGAATTTCACTTCATTCGGCTTAGCCTTATATAGAATGCTGGTAATAATACCATTAATGCAGACCGATTTACCGGAGCCGGTTGCTCCTGCTACCAGCAGATGGGGCATCTTGGCGAGATTGCCGATAATCGTCTGGCCTGAGATATCCCGTCCGAAAGCAATGGATAGCCGCGAATCCGCCTCCTGGAAAATCTGTGTCTCCATTACTTCCCGCATGGTGACGACCGAGACTTCTGAATTCGGCACTTCAATGCCGATGGCTGATTTGCCGGGAATCGGCGCTTCCATACGGATATCCTTGGCAGCCAGTGCCAGCGCGATGTCATCGGTGAGATTGACAATCCGGCTGACCTTCACGCCGATATCCGGCTGAATCTCATACCGGGTCACCGCTGGTCCACGAACCACTTCCAGCACCTTCGCCCTTACACCGAAGCTCTCCAGTGTAGCCTCCAGCTTGCGTGCCGTCTGCATATAATCATTCTGATCGCCCGCCTTCGCCCCGTTATTGGGCTTAGCCAGCAAACGGAACGACGGCAGCTTGTACGGCTTGGGCGGAGGTGGAGGCGGTATAACCGGAGCCGATGCCCCCTCCTCTGACGTTCCCAACAGCCCGTCCAGCTCCACAGGCAGGATATCCTCCTCGGATCCCCCTGACGGAGCAGGATCTGCTCCCGCTCTCGTCAGGTTACCAGCGCCTGTACCAGTGGCGGCACCGCCACGCGCCGCTGGTGAGAACTCGCTCCATTCCTCCCGGTCCTCGGCATTCAGCCCTTCAGAGCGGATATGCTCGAAGAAGTCCCGGATGATCGGCGTAACAGGCTCAAGCTCCTCATACGGGAAGTCCTCCTCGCCATACTCCTCCAGAGGAGCACCTCCCGCTGCTGTCATTCCGGAGATGACCGGACCCGTACGCGGATCAGTAATGATAATATCGGGCAGCTCTACCTCCAGATCATCCATGACTTCCGGCTGATTCTGGCGGGCAGACCCGCTGAACCATCCGGTAATTCTACCCAGCAGCTTCGACTGTCCGCGTCTTGGCAGCTGCTGATCCGATCCGTCATCCTCTTCGAAGTAATCGTCATCATCCGCAGGTTCAGGCGTTGTAACTCTGCTGGCTCTAGCCGGTCTGCTGTTCACCACCGGAACAGCAGCAGGGCGGTTAGCCGCCCGGAGCTTAATTCCTTCAATCAGCTTGACGGCCCTTACCCGGAGTAAGGTAAACAGCTCTACATAGGAGAGATTAGTAATCAGCATGAAGCTGATGGCCAGCAATACAATCATCAGCAGCTTAGCGCCCAGATTGCCGAACAGCCATAGGAGCGCAGCGTATTCAAGCGCGCCGATGTACCCCCCGCTGATATCCTTGCCCAGCATGTATACGCTGCTGTCGCCGGCGCCCGGTGAGAGGGCGCCGGATAAATCATTATGTATTTGAGACAGTACATTGCCCGGATGCAGCATCCCAATTGGACCCAGCTTCTGCTGCATAGCCGATATGGTACTCATCAGGCACATGGACAACAGCAGGAGCAGGCCGCCGGTATAGCGGCTGTTCCAGGTGGACGGCCATTTCCTGTGAATCATTACCATCAGGCCGTAGAAAATACCCGCCAGCGGCAGCACAAAATAGAATCTCCCAAGCAAATAGCCCGCCATGCTTGAGAGCGTACGGCCGACAGCCGCTTCCCCTGACAAAGCAATGACGGAAATCGTAATCAGCAGAATTCCGTAGATTTCATATTTTAAAACACTGCCCAGCAGTGCTTTCTTCTTCTTTCTTCTCCGTTTAGCCACGCCAGCCACCCCCGAGTCAACATTATACCATATAATGGCGTGGCGTACCTATGTTCTCTTTTGTCAGAATATGCATCTTTAGGCTGTTTGTTCGCACTTAGCGGTCCAGTTGAACGATAGCACCCGGGGAGAAGGCCGCATCCAGATATTTATCCAGCGGACACTGCAGCAGCCGGACCACCTTCGCCTGGCCTCCATCCAGCAGTTCAACCTGCATCAGCATGCCCTGAATAGTCATCTCCTGCACGGGAGTGGCATAACTGAGCGCCCCCTCGAACACCTGCTCCATTGGCAGAATGGTATAAAAAGTCATTGGGTCAGCCCCCCTTGCGGAAGCGAATCGTTCGTCATAGCTGGCACAGCGGCAATCATCCGGTTCAGGTGGGCCAACGCGGCGCCGATTCCGCCCACTTCATCCATCAAGCCGAATCTGACGGCATCCTGACCACCTACTGCGGTACCGATGTCCCGGTTAAGCTCTCCGGTCTTGAACATCAGATCCTTGAACTGTGATTCCGTGATGCGGGAATGAGAGGTCACGAATTTCACCATCCGCTCCTGCATCCGCTCCATGTACTCGAAGGTCTGCGGCACGCCGATCACCAGGCCGTTCATCCGGATCGGATGGATCGTCATGGTTGCACTTTCAGCAATAATAGAATACGTGGAGGATACCGCTATAGGCACGCCGATGCTGTGACCGCCGCCGATAACAACTGTGACCGTAGGCTTCGACAAGGAAGCGATCATCTCCGCTATAGCCAGCCCAGCCTCTACATCCCCACCAACCGTATTAAGAATAATCAGCAGCCCCTTGATGGTCTTATTCTGCTCGGCGGCAACAAGCTGGGGAATAATATGCTCGTATTTCGTGGTCTTGTTATGCGGCGGCAAGACGAAATGCCCTTCAATCTGTCCAATAATCGTCATACAAAAAATATCCGGCTCTCCTGTCGGAACCGCTGTCTGCCCCAATTCCTTAAGCACCCCCACAGGTCCCGGTATTCCAGGAGGAACCGGCTCATTCACTGCGGGCTTTATCTCCCCTGGCAGGATTTCTTCGTTACGCCCTCCGCCCGCCTTGCTTGCTTCTGTAATTTCCATCGTACACAGCGCTCCCCTTCTGCCTGCAACACCCGTGTGCTTCAGGATTCTGATTTCTGTTAGTATGACATTCCGGAGGACTTCCTTATACACCATAACCTTGAACTATCACATAGAGACGGCGGGCGCTCCTCAGAACGTCCGCCGTCATTGCCGGTTAATATTTGTCCACCACGGCTCCCAGTACTGCTCCATGCACATAAGCCTGGCCTTTCAGACTTTTCAAGCTGTCAGCCTTGCCGGTCACAACTACGCCCAATATCCGGACATCACCGGCTTCCGGCGCCGCCTTATCCTTTTTCAAATAATTGTAGATCCGCTGATATTCACTATAATGAATGTCTTTCTTGCTAACACCGACCTCCACTGAGCCAATGAAATCATCAGGCTTCGCCTGATCCCAATCCGGCTGAACACCAAATCCGTAGACTCCATAATTCGCACTCATCGGGGCCGGATAGTTCATTTTAGCGGGATCATTCTCATTTGGATACGGCTTGAAGTTGAACCCCTCGCGGTCATCATACGTATCGACCCAGTACCAGACTGGCTTTGCGCCTGCGGGTAGCAGGCTTTTCACCTCTTCAAACGAATAATCCTTGTCAAAGGATACGGCCAGTTCCACCCGTTTGTCTGCGTTCATCTTGTCCAGCTCGGGAAGATCATTTAGAATGCTACCGCCGTAATCGACGCCTGGAATATAGAATGCAAGCTCCCTCTGCCCGTTATAGGAATTATACGCCCGGTAATACTCATAACCTTCCTGCTTCATCTTGGCATCCTGTACGGTTAGATTATTAGAGCCTCCATAGGCACCTGTTGTGAAAGGGAACCACCAGGCGTTGTAATTGAGCCATCTATTCTTCCAGGGAACGGGCACATCATCGACGATTTTATAGGTTTGAAGTTCAAGGACTCCTGATAGAAAACCTCTATTGTCCCTAGTGCCTGAATTAAATTCATTAGGGCTGCTGATCCTCATATACTGCTGCTCACTGTACAGGGCATTGGAGGACAGGCGGCCTACCAGTTGCGCTGCACCGTAGAATACGACAATCAGCATAAGCACACTGACCACAACTGAAATCAGGATACTGCGAATCATACTCTTCCGTTTGGTTTTTTTCAGGGTCTGGATAATATTCTGGTCTTCTGCTTCTTCCCATGGGGCTGTCATTCGCCCTCACCTCCGTATAATTGTTGAAATTGCTGTCTGGCCCTATAAAGAGTAGCTTTCACTCTTCCTTCAGAAATGCCGAGCATGGCGGAGATCTCCTTGTAGGATAACTCCATTTCATATTTCAGCAGAATCAGCTGCTTATTCACCGGATGGAGCCGCGCCAACACTCCTTCAATCTCTTCCTTCCGTTCCCTGCGCAGCAGCACCACTTCCGGCAACTCCTGCTCATGGGCCGGATGTTCCTCCACTTCCTCGCCGCTATACTGATATCTCTTCTGACTGCGGCAATGGTCAAAATACCGGTTAATTGCGACCTTGTACAACCATGCGCTGAATTTGCGCTCATCGATCGCATCCAGATACAGCAGCGCCTTGTACACCGTGTCCTGCACAATATCTTCTGCATCTGAGGCTCCGGCGCCGAGGCGGATCAAGTAGCGGCGGATCTCCGCCAGTTTGGGTTGGAGCACCTTCTCCATGTCTCTTGGCTCCATGCTGCACCTCCTTGCCTGTATAACGGTCAGGTTGCCCAAATGTTGTTTTGTGCAGCGAAAAAAACATAAAAAAGCCCCTTTCCCCAGAAACCGTCCAATATTTCCGGGAAAAGAGGCTATTGCCAAAAAGCTATATTGTTAAGAAATGCTTCTCTTATACTTCCATAATAATCGGCAGGATCATCGGTCTGCGGCGGGTCTGCTCATAGAGGAAACGGCCGAGAGAGTCTTTGACACTAGTCTTCAGGGAAGCCCATTCATTGACCTTCTCACTCATCAGACGCTGCAGCGTTCCCGAGACAATGCGGTTCGCTTCGTCCAGGAGACCTTCCGATTCCCGCACATATACGAATCCGCGTGAGATGATGTCAGGACCGGAGACAATCGCTCCGTTCTGCTTGCTGAGGGTAACCACAACCACCAGAATACCATCCTGCGACAAAAGCTTACGGTCACGCAGCACAATGTTACCTACATCGCCGACACCCAGCCCGTCGATCAGTACGTTACCGGCAGTTACCTTACCCGCTCTGCGGGCAGCTCCACCGGAGATCTCAATCACTTCACCCAGCTCGGTGATGAAGATATTGCTTGGCTCTACGCCAACAGACTCCGCCAGAAGTGCATGCTTGCGCTGCATCCGGTATTCACCGTGGATAGGCATGAAGTATTTCGGCTTCATCAGGTTGAGCATCAGCTTCAGCTCTTCCTGGCTGCCGTGACCGGATACGTGAACGCCGGAGTTGGAGCCGCTGTATATAACGTTGGCACCCAGACGGAACAATTCATCAATGGTACGGCCTACATATTTCTCATTACCCGGTACCGGTGTAGCCGCAATAATAACGGTGTCGCCCGGCATAATATCTACCTTGCGGTGGCTGGAACGCGCCATGCGTGTCAGCGCCGACATCGGCTCGCCTTGGCTGCCTGTACACAGTACTACAACACGGTTGCCTGCCATTCTGTTCATCTCTTCAGGCTCAATGAGCATGCCGTCAGGGATATGCAGATATCCAAGCTCGGAAGCAATGGATACTACGTTAACCATGCTTCGTCCAATAACGGTAATTTTGCGTCCGGTTGCTTCAGAAGCGTTCACTACCTGTTGAATACGATGCACGTTGGAAGCAAAGGTTGCTACCACCACACGCTGTTCAGCTTTGCGGAAAATATCCTCCAGCACGATGCCGACATTCTTCTCCGAAGGTGTGAAGCCCGGCTTCTCGGCATTGGTGCTGTCTGACAGCAAGGCCAGAACGCCCTTCGATCCGATCTCAGCCATGCGGTGCAGATTGGCAAATTGACCGTTGACTGGCGTGTGGTCGAACTTGAAGTCACCGGTGTGGACAACGTTGCCCTCTGGTGTCTCAATGCATACCCCGACAGAATCCGGAATACTGTGATTCGTTCTGAAGAAGGTTACCTTAAGCGATGTGCCCAGTTCAACCTCGGAATCCTCGTTAATCAGAATCCGCTTAGTTTCACCCAGCAGGTTCGCTTCCTTGAGCTTGTTCTCTACAAGGCCCAGGGTCAGTCTTGTTCCGTATACAGGAACATTCAGGTTCTTAAGCACATAAGACAATCCGCCAATGTGATCCTCATGTCCGTGGGTAAGTACAATTCCTCTTACCTTGTCACGGTTCTCAGTGAGGTAGGAGATATCCGGTATTACGATATCAATACCCAGCATATCTTCTTCAGGGAACTTCAGACCGGCGTCTACGACTACAATGTCGTTACCGTACTGAACTACGTACATGTTCTTGCCAATTTCACCGACTCCGCCAAGTGCGAATATCGTCAGTTTGTCGTTGTTGTTATTGTTTTTTTTGGACAAATGAATCTAACCCTCCTATGATGTTGGACGTCATACTTTTTATTTGTTAACAATGAGCTTCAATATTTCAGCGGCGCTGTAATATACATCAAATTGCTGTTAACTCCTTATTTCGACAAGGAATTCCCGGTAAGTCTGTATACTTGCGCAAGTCTAAACTCCCGAATCCGGGCAGTAATATCCTCTTGAAGCGGGCAAATGCCCTCAAAATTCCACCACCGCGCCCCTCGCGCGTAAATCCGGCATATTTAGCACAGACTTATTCAAGGACCTATCCTGTCTTACAATGCAATAAATCCGCATTGCCGGAAGATTACCGCATATTCAATTAACCGCACCAAGTCACTTAAGTTCATTATACATGATTTTTTTGGCAAAAGACAAGTCACCCTGTACCTGGTCCTATTCTTTCCTTAACAAACAGCCAATATTTGAGGAAAAGACAAGCAAAAATCGCTGCAATACCTGACTTTTTTAACATAGAGTTAATGCAGGAGAAATAAATACCAAATGAGCTGCGGTGCATGAAGTCCTTATTATCAAAAAACCGGCCGCTCCATGAGAGCGACCGGTTGCCTTTGTAACTATCTTCACCTAATTCACTTATCCATGCCTGGACTATCTTGTCTTAGTAAGGCCGCAATGAAAGCCCCCTCTTCTTCCGTCGGTGAAACCAGCGGCAGACGGACCGAGCCGACATCCATCCCGCGCAGCCCCAGTGCATACTTCACTGCCGAGGGATTGGGCAGCGGCTGAGGACACTCGAACAGCCCCTTGAAGACCGGAAACAGCTGCCGGTGAAGCTCGCCTGCACGGCGGACATCGCCGGAGTTGAAGGCCTCGATCATCTCCGACATCTGCGCTCCCACAACATGGCTGGCCACACTGATGATACCGTGGCCCCCCACAGCAAGCGTCGCGAGGCCGGCGGAATCATCTCCGGTGTAGACATGGAAGTCTTCAGGACAAGCTGAGGCAATCCAAGTAATCTGGTCTACCGAAGCACATTCCTTCGTGGCCACAATATTAGGAATCCCCGCCAGACGCAGGGTGGTAGCTACACTCATGCTTACTGTCGTTCGTCCCGGCACATTGTACAAGATGCAGGGCAGCGAAGTCGCGGCAGCAATTGTAGAGAAATGCTGATAGAGCCCTTCCTGATTCGGTTTATTGTAATAAGGGACGACCAGAAGCACACCGTCCACGCCGATTTTCTCGGCTTCCTTAGTGAGCTCTATGGAATGTCTGGTGCTGTTGCTGCCGGTACCGGCAATAATTTTACAGCGTCCGCCTGCCTGCTGCTTCACGAAGGAGAACAGCTTCAGCTTCTCCTTATCGGTTAAGGTCGGCGATTCGCCGGTGGTTCCGCAGACTACGAGCGCAGCAGACTTTTGTTCCTCGATCAGAACATCGACCAGCCTTGAAGTTGCTTCCCAGTTGATTTCTCCTTCCCCGTCAAACGGGGTTACCATTGCGGTGATCAGTCTTCCGAAATCCACTTTGAATTCCTCCTTGTCAGCGGTGCAATTCAAACTTGGCATGCAGGGCGCGAACCGACTGCACCATATCTTCTTTTTTCACGAGAACCCAGATGGTTGTGTTGGAATCGGCAGACTGCAGAATCTGGATGTTCTGCGAGCTGAGCGCCTCGACGATATGCGCCATGATTCCCGGAACGCCGTTGATGCCTCCGCCGATGACGGAGACCTTGGCACAGCCGGACAAGCTCTTGGGACGCAGGCCCAGCTCTTGAAGCGCGGCAATCGCCTGCTCCGACTTGTCATCGAACACTGTATATACGGCCTCGGTCGGTGTCACATTGATAAAGTCCACGCTGATTCCGTTATCGGCCATACTCTTGAAAATCTGCAGTTGCACGCCGGTGCCGTTACCCTCCGGACATTCCACCGAGATCTGCGTAATATTACTGACATAGGCAACACCAGTGACGAACCGGTCCACGACTCCATGGGATACATCGCTGAAGCCCTCTGGATGGGTCACAAGCGTCCCTTCCGCTTCGGAGAAGGTCGAGCGTACACGCACCGGAATCTGGGCCTGCATGGCAATCTCCACAGCCCGCGGATGAATGACCTTGGCTCCCTGATACGCCATGTTACAAATCTCGGTGTAGCTGACATAAGTAAGCTGCCTTGCATCTTCCACAATCCGCGGATCAGCGGTGAGAATTCCGTCCACATCCGTATAGATATCTACCATATCCGCACGCAGCGCGGCCCCAAGGGCTGTAGCTGAGGTGTCGCTTCCTCCGCGGCCCAGCGTGGTGAAATCACCCGCTTCAGTCTGGCCCTGGAAACCGGTTACTATTACTACTTTATGCTCACGCAGTTCCCGTAGAATGCGTTCTGTCCGCACATCCAGGATTCTGGCATTGCCATAGCTGTTGTCGGTCAGGAATCCGGCTTGCGCCCCTGTCAGCACCGTCGACCGAATGCCCTCCTGCTCTAGCAGACCGCACAGATTGGCCGCCGAGATGATCTCCCCGCAGCACATCAGCAGATCCCGTTCCCGGTCCGGCAGTGAATTCCCGCTCTGAACCGCCAGATCAAGCAGTGTATCTGTAGCATAGGGTTCCCCCTTGCGGCCCATAGCCGAGACTACAACCACCAGGCTGAACCCGCTGGCCAGCTCCCGTTTGACATGACGGATTACGTGTTCTCTGGCCACTGTTGTGGAGAGTGAGGTTCCGCCGAATTTTTGCACCAAAATACCCATGTATAATTCCTCCATTACTTCTCTCAGCAGAACTACTGAACCCTACGTGAAATAAATCACCCCGCGAGGCAGAAGTGTTCGTAGCCGCGATAACCTGACTCTTATTATAGCGTAAAATTGTTTGTGCCGCCCCCGGGATGAGGACGGCAGAAATGAAGCTTATGGGTCCGTCAGCTAAAATTCGCTCTTCCGGGCCAATCCTGTGCTGATTATATAAGCTATGCAGAATGAAATCGTTGTACCAGCATAGGCTGCAACTGGTTGCCCTGCAGGGCGGCGTAGCAGGCCTCAGGAATGAGATCCATCTGCGCCACCAGCGAATTCGGCTTCCCCTCCGGGTTATCCTGTCCGAACGGGACGAAATAAATATGTTTGGCTACCAGTAGCTTCGCAATATTCGCCGCGTTAAGTCCGAGTCCGTCATTCGTCGAGATCGCCAGCACCAGCGGACGCCCGTTGCGCATCTGTGATTTGGCTGCCATCAGCACCGGACTGTCCGTCATCGCATTCGCCAGCTTGCTTGTTGTGTTCCCTGTGCAGGGAGCAATCGTCAGCACATCCAGCAGCTTGGAAGGACCCAGCGGCTCCGCTTCAACAATTGTAGAAATGATATCATTCCCTGTTATATCTTTCAACTGTTTTAACCAATTTTCCGAGGTTCCAAAGCGGGTGTCCGTATTCAGTACCGAAGCAGACACAATCGGCACCACATTCGCTCCTGAGTCCATGAACCGCTGAATCTGCGGCATCACCTCAGCGAAGGTGCAGTGTGAGCCGGTAATGGCATAAC
The DNA here is from genome assembly GCF_038593195.1 of Paenibacillus sp. FSL H7-0350. Lineage (NCBI taxonomy): Bacteria > Bacillati > Bacillota > Bacilli > Caryophanales > Paenibacillaceae > Paenibacillus > Paenibacillus sp. FSL H7-0350. The sequence continues at coordinate 1,361,661 of NZ_CP151972.1, forward strand.
CTACTGTTTTTCCGTGCCAATCCATTCATTCATCCCCCCTGATTAAAGTCTCGTCCGATATCGACTGTACCAGTGCACCTGCCATAATGATTCCGGCGCTCTTGGGGGCAACAATCCCGGGCAGGCCCGGTGCCAGCATCGCCTTGATCCCGCGCTTCTCGGCATAACGGAAGTCGCATCCGCCCGGTGCGGACGCCAAATCAATGATCACGCAGTGCGGCTGAAGCCGGGACAGGACCTGAGCGTTGATAATCATAGCGGGTATGGTGTTGAAGATCAGATCCGCCTCTGGTGCATGCAGCAGCAAATCCTCTGTCATAAAAGGCTTCCAGCCCATTTCCGCCGCTCTTGCAAAGTGCTCCTGCTTCCTGACGCCTACTTTGACCGTTGCTCCCATTCCCTGGAGCGTTCTGGCCATGGTGAACCCGGTCCGGCCCATTCCCAGCACCATCGATGTGGAGCCGTGTATGGTAAAGTCCGTGTTCTGTATGGCCATCACCAAAGCTCCCTCCGCTGTCGGAATAGAGTTATAGATCGCCACATCGTCCCTGTTCAGCAGTTCCACCAGCTTCAGGGAATGAACGGCACAAAGGCCGCGCAAATAGTTTTTAGCCATGCCGGTGTATACGATTGCCCGGGACGGCAGAGCCGCAATATGCTCCTCCTTCAGCTGGAGGCGTTCCGAAGAATATAACGCGTTAATGTACCCCTCCTCATCGCAGCCGACCGCCGGCAGCACCAGCACATCCGCTTGACCAAGCAGCTCAGTCGACAGCAGTTCCAGGCTTACCCCCGGGCATGGGGCATCCCATGTATCGAATCCGGCAACGCTTACGGCCGCATCCAATTCCACACATTTCCGAATCACTTCAATTTGTCTCGCGTCCCCGCCCAGGAACACGATCCTGATGCCAGTAAGCATAGGGATGACGCTCCTTTCCACAACCACATTCGACTATAGAGCATCTTATGCCGGAAGCCGCCGATGGGTGAAGAGCGGAGAAGAATTCTAATTCCTGGCAATACCTATAGCTTAACTAAGCTAACAAAATAACCCCACAAAGTGGGGCTTTAGCTTCGAAGATGACTCAGGTACTTTGCGGGGACCCCAAAACATATAAATTTAAAAAAAGCCTGCGGCTGCACCCGAAGGTGCATTTCCGCAAGCTTATTAGTACAGCTATAAGTTAAGGAGGGCTTATTTGCCAGTATGCCCGAAGCCGCCGGCTCCGCGCGCCGTGTCGGACAACTCATCCACTTCCGCCAGAGTCACTTCCGGCACAGCCTGGAATACCATCTGGGCGATCCGCTCGTTGCGGGCAATCGCAAACGGCTCCTGTCCCAGATTGATCAGCAGCACCTTAATTTCGCCCCGGTAATCCGCATCGATGGTACCCGGTGTGTTCAGGCAGGTGATGCCATGCTTGAGGGCCAGCCCGCTGCGCGGACGGATCTGCGCCTCCAGCCCGCCTGGCATCGCCAGTGATATGCCAGTGGGGATCAGTGTCCGCTCGCCCGGAGCAAGCACTACAGGCTCTCCTACAGCGGCATACAGGTCATACCCCGAGGCCTGCTCGGACATTTTGCAGGGCAGCAGAACATCCTCATTCCCTGGCAGTTTGTTAATTTGTACGTAATGAGGCAAGATCATCTCTCCTAACATTGGCTATCGCTTTATCTGTGGAACCAACCATTGCCAGGGACAACGGCTGTGCGAACATAAAGTCCAGCAGAGCATCGATATCCTCCATGGTTACAGCTCCGATTTTGGCTATCATTTCATCCAGCGTATCCTGACGGCCGAGCATCAGCTCATTTTTGCCCATCCGGTTCATCCGGCTGCCCGTGCTCTCCAGGCTGAGAATCAGGCTCCCCTTGAGCTGCTCCTTGCCTTTACGCAGTTCGTCCTCGCTCAAACCGTTCACAGCCAGATCACGCAACATCTCTTTGATCAGCTCCGTTACTTCCTTGGTCTGCTTCGGCGCTGTCCCGGCATAGACCGTGAACAAGCCGCTGTCAGCCTGGGCACTGTGGTACGAGAAGACCGAATAGGCCAGACCACGCTTCTCACGGATCTCCTGGAACAGCCGGGAGCTCATGCCGCCGCCGAACGCATTGTTAAGGAGCGCCATCGGATATTGCAGCGGCCCGCCGCTGCGGACACCCGGCAGGGAGATGCAGATGTGATTCTGCTCGGTCTTCTTTTTGTGGAATACCAGCTCCCCCTGATATGCAGGCTCAGTCAGTTCCGGCGCTTCACCATGATTCGTGAAGGAACCGAAATGCTGCTCCAGCAGCGGGATCAGCCCGTCGTTAATATTACCGGCTACGCTGATCACTGTGTTCTCGATGGTGTACTGCTCCTTCATGTAAGCACGCAGATCATCCGGCGTCATCTCCAGCAAGCGGTCCTTCAGCCCGAGGATCGTATAGGCCAGCGGGTGCTCGCCGTAAGCGGCAGCACACATCAGCTCATGGACAAGATCATCCGGTGTGTCCTCGCACATGGCGATTTCCTCCAGGATGACATTCTTCTCCTTGGCCAGTTCCTCGGCATCCATCCGTGAACGGAAGAACATATCTGCCAGCACATCCACAGCAATCGGCAGATGCTCATCCAGCACCTTAGCATAAAAGCATGTATATTCCTTCGAGGTAAAAGCATTGACGTTCCCGCCAATGGCATCGAACTGTTCGGCAATATCCTTGGCGCTATAGCGGTCTGTCCCCTTAAAGAGCATATGCTCGATGAAATGGGAAATCCCGTTGTTTAACGGGTTCTCATTGCGGGAGCCCGTCTTAACCCAGATTCCGAAAGATACGGATCGGCCGGTCGGGATCTTCTCGGTAACCACCCGGAGTCCGTTTGATAATAATATTTTGTCCAATGTGTAATCCTCCTGGCACAGCCTTGTTCTGTCTGTATTTGTTATTCGCGCCTCTTATCCTATCAGAAATAGGGCGTTCACTCAACTTCCGCAGTCACGATACGCTCAGCGGAGAGCGTCTGACTGACGGTTCCCAGCTGCAGGCCCTTGGCTCTGATCCCCCGGATCATCCCTCTCAGCGCTTGCGAGGAGGATGCCGTCGGATGCATTAAAATTAGGGTTCCCGGCTCTACCCGCCTGCTGATCTTGGCAACAACTGATTCCGGGGACGGATTGCGCCAATCAACCGTATCCAGCGTCCATAATACCGTCTTCAGTCCCAGTGAGGCGGCGATTTCCACCGTCTGCTGATTAAAGTCTCCTGACGGCGGAGCAAACCACTTATTCGTCACACCCAGGCTTTCCTTCAGCAGCTTCTGCGTTTTCTCAATCTCTGCAGTGGCACGCGTCCGGCTTAGAATACTCATCTTAGGATGCGTATACGCATGGTTCTCTACCTCATGCCCGCGCTTCAGCATCTCTGCTGCAAGCTCCTTGTTGCGGCTTAACCAGCTTCCGTCCAGAAAAAAAGTGACCTTCACCTTCTCCGCATCCAGAATGTCCAGCATCGGAAGGATATACTCATTCCCCCAGGCCACATTAATCATCAGCGAGACCATCGGCTTCGCCGGATTCCCCCGGTAGATCGGCTGTGCTCCCAGATCATCCAGTGATACCTTAGGCTTAATCTGGCGGTACATCAGCTTAAGCCCTGCTTCGGGTCCCCGTAAAAGCGCGCTCCGGTAGGTTGCCTCCACATCGACCTCCAGCCCGTTATACCCCGGTATGGCTTTCCATACCCGGTCCACAACAGCATTCACCGGCTGCGCATTCAGCGCCTCGGCCCGGCGGGTAATCTGAGCGCGCAGATCATCCTCTGTCTGATTCAGAGCATAGCTCATTACGGCTGCATCCGCCTGAGGCTTAAGCCCGGCAATCATCTCTTTCACGGGTCCGTTCGTGCTGCCAATTCCAATTACTACTGCGATGCAAGCCAGCACGAGCGCCGCCTTGTCCGTCTTCATGACGTTATACCTCCCTGGCACAAACGGTCTGTTTCGTCTCCGCACCAGGGTCAAGCCGTGCGGGGACGCTTTGTCCCAGCCTATGTATGCAGAGTGCAAATTATGCATACTGCATCTATGACGCCTGCAAGCGGGTAAGGTATAACCGTCAGTCAGGACGGTAACGCAGCGTATACTTTTCCAAAAAAAAGAGCCAGAACTGTACTGCTTCTGTCTCTTCTTCTTATCTATAGTAAGGATAACGGTGAAGCGTCAGCGTAATGCTTCTTACGCCTTCGCTCCGCTCTCTGAAGTCAGTACAGCTTTGCGTGACAAGTTGACGCGGCCCTGCTGGTCGATCTCTGTTACCTTCACGGTGATCGTGTCGCCAATCGCCACAACATCTTCCACCTTCGCCACACGGTCTGTGGACAGCTGGGAAATATGCACAAGGCCGTCTTTGCCAGGGATCAATTCAACAAAAGCGCCGAATTTCTCAATGCGTCTAACCGTACCCACATAAATCTCACCGACCACAACTTCCTTTACAATACCCTCAATGATGCCACGGGCCTTCTGGATCATAGCTTCATCAGAAGAACCGATAAATACGCGGCCATCCTGTTCGATGTCAATCTTCACGCCGGTTTCTTCAATGATCTTGTTGATGATTTTACCGCCGGCACCGATTACATCACGGATCTTGTCCGGATTGATATTGATGATAATGATCTTCGGAGCATATTTAGACAGGCTCGTTCTTGGAGCTGCGATCGCTTCATTCATTTTGCCCAGAATAAACATCCGGCCTTCTCGTGCCTGCTCAAGCGCCTCCTGCAGAATCTTGCGGTCGATGCCGTCGATTTTGATATCCATCTGAATCGCCGTTACGCCTTCTGCTGTACCCGCTACCTTGAAGTCCATATCGCCGAGGTGATCTTCCATGCCTTGAATATCGGTCAAGATGGATACATGCTCCCCGTCCTTGATCAGACCCATCGCTACACCGGCTACAGGCGCCTTGATAGGTACCCCTGCATCCATCATCGCCAGAATACTGGCACAGATACTTGCCTGGGAGGTGGAGCCATTGGATTCAATCGCTTCGGATACCAAACGGATAGTGTACGGGAATTCAGTCTCACTTGGAATCACCTTGGACAACGCGCGTTCGCCGAGTGCCCCGTGCCCGATCTCGCGGCGTCCCGGTGCTCTTAGCGGACGGGCTTCCCCTACGCTGAACGGAGGGAAGTTGTAGTGGTGCATGAAGCGCTTGGTTTCAGCCGGATCAATACCATCCAGAATCTGCACATCGCCCAGTGCGCCCAGTGTACATACGCTGAGGATCTGTGTCTGGCCGCGTGTGAACAGACCGGAACCATGCGTGCGCGGCAGAAGAGCTGTATCACATTCGATCGGACGGATCTCGTCCAGCTTCCGTCCATCCGGACGAACCTTGTCATGTGTGATCAGACGTCTAACTTCATCCTTCACGATATCATGCAGGGCTTCCTTAACATCCTTAAGAAGCTCTGGAGTTTCTATGTATTTCTCTGCGAAATACGCCACCGCTTCGTTGTTCACCAGATCAATAGCATCCTGACGGGCATGCTTCTCGGCAATTCTTACAGCTTCCACCAGACGGCTCTGCGCAAAAGCACGAACCTCTGTATTCACATCCGCATTAACCGCATGCAGCTTCACAGCCATCTTTTCTTTACCGGCAACGGCTACGAGTTGTTCAATCACTGCCACAATCTTGCGGACCTCGTCATGTCCGAACATGATCGCCTCAAGCATTACTTCTTCAGTCACTTCATTGGCTTCTGCTTCTACCATCATGATGGCATCCTTCGTACCGGCCACAACCACATAGATATCGCTGATTGCTTGCTGGGCTTGATCAGGATTGATGATGAATTCCCCGTTAATCCGGCCGACAGCCACGCCGCCGATGGGTCCGTTGAACGGCACATCAGAGATACTGAGCGCAGCGGAAGTACCGATCATGGCCGCAATATCAGGCGCACAGTCCTGATCCACACTCATTACCAGGTTCAAGACTTGAACGTCATTGCGGAATCCTTCCGGGAACAATGGACGAATTGGACGGTCTGTCAGACGGCTGGACAGAATTGCTTTCTCGCTCGGACGTCCTTCACGTTTGATGAATCCGCCCGGGATTTTGCCTACTGCATATAATCTTTCCTCATAATTCACTGTAAGCGGGAAAAAATCCAGATCTTTAGGCTCACTGGATGCTGTAACCGTACACAATACTGAAGTATCCCCGTAACGCACCATCACGGCTGCGTTCGCTTGTTTGGCCAGACGGCCTGTTTCCAGCACAAGGCGTCTTCCGCCCAGCTGCATTTCCACACGTTGTTCCATAAAACCCCTCCTTGAATGGTAATAATACGTTCCTGTATGTTCTACAAGCAAAAACGGCTTGTCCTCCGCAGAAGTGCTATAGCCGTTTTTGCGAATGCTATCAACTTGTCAGCTGTAAAAGTTTACCCTAAATTTTCAAAAAGCAACCCGGCTGTCCCGCTGTCGCTCGTAAGAAGGACATACGGTATACAACCAGGCTGCTTTTGGGCTGAGCTTATGGAAAATTAACGACGCAATCCCAGTTTTTCGATCAGGGCGCTGTAACGTCTGATGTCTTTGTTCTTCAAATACGCCAGCAGTTTACGACGTTGTCCAACCATCTTCAGCAGTCCGCGGCGGGAATGATGATCCTTCTTGTGCGTACGCAAGTGGTCAGTCAAATTAACGATGTTCTCCGTAAGGATAGCAACTTGCACCTCAGGGGATCCAGTATCGGATTCGTGAGTTTTGTGCTCGTCGATCAATTGGTGTTTACGTTCTTGAGTCAATGCCATCCTGTTCACCTCCTTCATTATAATCGCCAATAGCCTCGTCACCGTCGGTGAGAACAAGTAACCAAGCTAAGGTTCTGATGCTGTCATTCCAGCAACGTTAATCAGTATAGCACCTTCACAGACAAAAGTAAACGGCTTGTCCGGAAAGATTAGGAATGATATCCCAGCAGCCCTTTGGCTGTCTCAGCATCTGCACCGATCTGTGCAATCAAGGCATCGATGGACCCGAACTTGCGTTCAGACCGGATATAGGAAACCAGCTCCACCTTAAGCTCATGCCCATAGATATCTGAGGCAAAATCAAACAGGTGTACCTCAAAGCTCGGAGTGGTCACGCCTTCGTGAAACGTTGGCTTCACGCCGACATTCATCACCCCGTACAAGACCTCATTCCGGTAAAAGACCTTGACGGCGTATACGCCCTTGGCCGGAATAACATAGCGGTCTTCGAGCTGCAGGTTGGCTGTCGGAAAGCCGATGGTCCGGCCCCGCTTCTCCCCGTGCCCTACGGTACCGCGCAGGTGATAACAACGTCCAAACCAGGCATTAGCCTTACCCAGTTCCCCGCTCAGCAAGCTCTTGCGGATACCTGAGCTACTGACCTTCTCTCCTTCAAGCAGGAACGGGGCGACCGTCTCTACCTTCATCGCACCTTGTCCCAGCTCCGAGAGCCTGTCCGCATCTCCCTCACCTTTGTAGCCGAAGCGGAAGTCGAACCCTACAACTGCAGTTACAATCTGCAGCGGCAGCAGCATCACAGAGACAAAGTCCGCCGGACTTACCCGGGAGAGCTCTTCATTAAATTCAATTATATATAAAAGCTCAACACCCATCCCGGCAAGCAGCTCCTGCTTATCCTTAGAGGGGGTCAAGTATCCCTCATAATCCCCTTTGCCCATAACATCCTTGGGATGGGGGTAGAAGGTCATCACCGCTGCGGGTACACCTGCCTCGCGGGCCAGAGCAACAGCTGATGTGATAACACTGGCATGCCCGAGGTGCAGTCCATCGAACTGTCCCAGGGCAACTACTTGAGGCTGCGCATACTGTGCTGCCGCCTCAGGCAGCATCGGATAGCTTAACGTTACGGTTCTCACGCTGTTTCTCACCTACATTCGCAAATAAATTAAAGTTTAGACCTGGGCAAACACCTTGACAGGTGCAATAGCTCCGTTAGCCTCCAGAGCATAAATACCGAGGAACTCCCCTTGCTGATCATAGAGACGGAAATCTCCGGCCTGCTTCACTTCCGGCATTACAAACCGGGTCGACAGACGTTGCCCCTGCAGGGCTGCTTTCTTCTTCTCAGCGGCAACGGTATGTCTGGGCAAATGTGAAATCGCCTCGTCAGCAGCAATCAGATGCTCATCCAGTGTGCCGCCTTCCTTGTGCTGCGCAATTTGCTCCAGAGTCAGGCAATGACTGGCAGAGATCCCGGCAGACATCGTCCGCTCCAGCTTCACCATTACACCAGGAAGACCGAGCTTACGTCCGATATCTACACAGAGGGTACGGATATAGGTCCCCTTGGAGCATAACGCCCGGAAAGTGATCTCCGGATAGTTGCCATTCCAGACCATCTGCTGCATCTCAATCTCATAAATCTCCACTTCACGGCTCTTGCGCTCTACGGTCTTGCCTTCCCGGGCCAGCTCGTACAGACGCTTGCCGTCCACCTTCACTGCGGAATACATCGGCGGCACCTGTGAGATCACGCCCTGGAAGGAGTTCAGCACAGCCAGCACTTCGGCTTCTGTGACATGAACCTCCTCCACGGATTCCGTAATCGTCCCGGTTAGATCCTCTGTATCGCTGGCCATTCCCAGCCGCAGCGTGGCGACATATTCCTTGGGCAGCTCCTGAATATACTCCACTACTCTAGTAGCCCGGCCCAGACAGAGCGGCAATACTCCGGTTACCTGAGGATCAAGGGTCCCGGTATGTCCAATCCGCTTCATGCCCAGAATGCGCCGCGCCTTGGCCACAACATCATGTGAAGTGAACCCTGCCGGCTTATATACAGCCAGAACTCCTGTAAGCTCACTCATAAATGACGTTTGACCTCCTCCAGCACCTGTGTCACAGCTTCTTCCAGAGTTCCATTAATACGCGCGCCTGCTGCCCGGGTGTGTCCTCCGCCGCCGAAGGCTTGCGCAAGTGCGGCCACATCCACCTTACCTGCTGAACGAAGACTGGCCTTCACCGCATGGTCATCAATAACCTTGAACAGAATGCCTACCTCTACACCGCGGATATTCCGCGGATAGTTGACAATCCCTTCAAGGTCCTCATTGGCCGCTCCAGAGTCCAGCATATCCTTAGGTGTAACATACACCCAGGCTATATCTCCTTCAGAGCTGAGCTGTAATGTGCTAAGTGCACGGTTTAGCACCTTCACCTGGGGAAGCGTCATCTCTTCCAGCAGGGTCTCAGCCAGGTCCGGTCCATTCACACCCAGTGTCAGCAGTTCGGATACCGCCGCCATCACTTTAGGAGAAGTATTGCTGTAACGGAAACCGCCGGTATCCGTTAACAGTCCAGTATAAATGGCTGTGGCAATATCAATATCCCACTTGAGTTCAAAGGTCTTCAGCAGATCGAACAGTATCTCTGCTGTCGCTGCCGCATCCGGCTTGATGAGGTTCACCGCGCCGTAGCCGTTGTTCGTTGGATGATGGTCAATATTCAAGATCAGTGCATCACTGGTGAAATGCTGCTGGGTCAGCCCTACACGCTGGAAATCCGCACAGTCAACACATATCACATGGCTGTACTGGCGGGGCAACGAACCCTCAGACAGATTGACAATCTGATCGGCATGCCATAAGTATTCCATTCGCTGCGGAATCTGGCCTTCATTCAGCATCAGATATTTTTTGCCCAGACATGAGAGAAGCCAGCCCACCGCAAGGGTGGAGCTGACTGCATCTCCGTCCGGCTGAACATGCGACACTACAAGATAATCGTCGTGTTCCAGCAGAAACTTACGCGTCTGCTGGAGACTTTGTTCATAGCTCTGCATTCGCCGTCTCCTTTATGTTCCGTGGCCTATTCGTTTTTGCCGATTTCGCCGAGCAGCTTCTCAATGTGACTTCCGTAAGCAACGGATTCGTCAATCTTGAAGATCAGCTCAGGCGTATGGCGCAGGCGGATCGCTTTACCAAGCTCCGAGCGGAGAAAGCCATTGGCCTTCTCAATCGCTCTAAGTGAGTCTGATTTCTGCTCCTCGTCCCCGAATACGCTCAGGTATACCTTGGCCTGTGACAGATCGTTCGTCACATCTACGCCAGTTACAGTTACGAACCCGACACGCGGGTCCTTCAGTCCGCTTTGGATGAGCTGGCTCAGCTCTTTCTTAATCTGCTCGCCAACCCGTCCCGCTCTGATTTTAGACATCTTATTTCACCTCTTCGCTTAGCGCTCTACCGTTTCCATGATGAATGCTTCGATAATGTCGCCTTCAACGACATCATTATAGCGTTCCAAAGTTATGCCACATTCATAACCCTGTGCCACTTCTTTTGCATCATCTTTGAAACGCTTCAAGGTGTCGATTTTGCCTGTGAAGACAACGATACCGCTGCGGATCAGGCGCATTTCAGCATTGCGGGCAATTTTGCCGTCGGTAACCATACAACCTGCGACACTGCCCACTTTGCTGATTTTGAATACGTTGCGCACTTCGGCATGACCGATAACGTTTTCTTTAAATATAGGATCAAGCATGCCCTTCATGGCACTTTCGATCTCTTCAATGACATTGTAGATGATGTTATGCAGTCGCACATCCACCTTCTCTTGCTCGGCCGCCGCTTTCGTCTGGGCATCCGGACGAACGTTGAAACCGATCACGATAGCATTGGAGGCTGCTGCCAGGGTAATGTCGGATTCCGTAATCGCGCCGGCACCGCTGTGAAGGATCTTCACGCGTACGCCTTCGACTTCGATCTTGGCCAAGGAGCCCTTCAGCGCCTCTACCGAACCCTGAACGTCACCCTTGATGATAACGTTGAGATCCTTGATCTCGCCGTCCTTGATGTGCTTGAACAGATCATCCAGCGTAACGCGGGTGTTCGTGTTCAGCTCGGACTGGCGCTGCGTTGTAGAACGTCTGTCAGAGATCGCGCGTGCTTTACGCTCATCTTCGAAGGCCATAAACGGATCGCCCGCCTGCGGCACCTCGGTCAGACCGGTAATTTCCACTGGAGTGGAAGGTCCCGCTTCCTTGATTTTGCGTCCCTTGTCATTCACCATGGCACGTACGCGGCCGAAGCAGTTACCCGCTACAAATGCGTCTCCGACCTTCAGCGTACCATTCTGCACGAGAATACGGGCAACCGGTCCGCGGTTCTTGTCAAGCTCAGCTTCTATAACAGTACCGCGTGCCCGTTTGTCCGGGTTCGCCTTGTACTCATTTACTTCGGCAACGAGCAGGATCATTTCCAGCAGCTCTTCAAGGTTAATGCGCTGCTTAGCCGACAGGTTGACGAAGATTGTATCGCCGCCCCACTCTTCTGGCACCAGCTCATAGCTTGTAAGCTCCTGCTTCACCTTGTCAGGGTCTGCGCCCGGCTTGTCGATCTTGTTAACTGCCACAATGATCGGAAGTCCGGCTGCCTTGGCATGGTTGATCGCTTCTACAGTCTGAGGCATTACGCCGTCATCTGCCGCTACAACGATAATCGTCATATCTGTAACCTGGGCACCACGGGCACGCATGGCGGTGAAAGCTTCATGGCCCGGAGTATCAAGGAATGTGATTTTCTTATGATTAATCTCAACCTGATAGGCACCGATATGCTGCGTAATTCCGCCTGCTTCGCCGCCGGATACATTCGTGGAACGGATGGCATCGAGCAAGGTTGTTTTACCATGGTCAACGTGACCCATGATCGTTACAACCGGTGGCCGGGTCATCAGATCATCTTCGGAATCGTTCTCTTCCACGGTCTCGAAGCTGTCTTCATCAACCGGAATCTTCACTTCTACTTCTACGCCGAATTCGCCGGCCAGCAGCAGAATCGTATCGATATCAAGCTCCTGATTGATTGTGGCCATAACCCCCATCGAGATCAGCTTCTTGATCACTTCCGAAGCATCCTTGTGAAGCAGCTTCGCGGTTTCACCCACGGTCATGCTGCCACGGACAATGATCTTCTTAGGTGTGTTGTCAATCTTCTCACGATATACGGTCGGCTGGTTTCTGCCGCGGTTGTTCTTGCCGCCACGGCCGCGATAGTTGCCGCCCTTGTTGTCGTCGTAACGTTTCTGGCCGCTGTTGTTGCCGCCAGGTCTGCCGCCAGTGGTGTTCTTCTTAGGGCCGTCGCTGCGTGAGAAACCTCCGCCTGCATTGCCTTGACCTTGCGGACGGTCACCTGTACGTGGTGCGCCGCCTTGTCCTTGCGGACGGCTGCCGCCAGTGGAGCTGCCTTGTGGGCGGCTGCCGCCAGTAGAGCTGCCTTGTGGACGGCTACCGCCAGTGGAGCTGCCCTGTGGGCGGCTGCCGCCAGTGGAGCTGCCTTGTGGACGGCTGCCGCCAGTGGAGCTGCCTTGTGGACGGCTGCCGCCAGTGGAGCTGCCCTGTGGGCGGCTGCCAGTGGAGCTGCCCTGTGGGCGGCTGCCAGTCGAACTGCTTTGTGGACGGCTGCTGCTTGAACTGCCCTGCGGGCGAGAATTCTGAGCGGAGCCTGATGTTTGTGTTCTGCGGGAATCTTGTCCGCTTTGGGGCCTTGGGGACGTCGTCGATTGGTTGTTGTTTTGGTTACTGTTCATACCTACCTGCTTTTCCGATTGAATTTTGTTGGTATTCTGAGCACTGCGTACTTCGGCGGTTACCGTTCCGGTAGTTACCGGACGGCTGCTGGTGCCGGTGTCCCGCTTGGCTGCAGCGTTTGACTTGATGTCCTTGAAGAACTGTTCAACTTTGTTCACGGAGCCATTCTCCATGACACTCATATGATTATTCACCGGGACATCCAAACGCTTCAGAATGGTAATAATTTCTTTACTGCTCATGTTCAAAGACTTTGCATATTCGTATACGCGCAGCTTATCCTTATTATCTTCTTTAGTCAATAACTCCACCTCCGACAGTATCTCCAAGCGTTCTGGAGATCATTTCCGCGAATCCTTTATCCGTAACGGCCAGCACTACGCGCTGGTCCTTACCAATACTTGCACCGAGTTCATCCCGGTGAAATGCGATTACTAGTGGAATATCGTAGGTCCCGCATTTATCGCGGAACTTCTTCTGGGTATTATCTGAAGCGTCACCTGCCAGGACGACCAGCTTCGCCTCTGAAGACCGTACTGCCTTAAGCACAGCCTCATCGCCGGTGACAATCTTGCCTGCTCTCATCGCAAGCCCTAAATAAGAAAGTGTCTTACTCATTGTCCTCACTATCCTTCGCTGCCAAAAACTGCTCCTCCACGGATGCAAAATCCCGGGCAAGCTGGGCATAGATTTCAGGACTGACCTGACATTTCAATGCCCGGTCAAGTGCTTTGGTCTTCTGTGCTAGCTTAAAGTATTCCAGTTTACCGCAGATATAAGCGCCACGGCCCGACTTCTTGCCTGTCAGGTCAATCAGCACCTCGCCTTCAGGCGTTCTCACCACGCGAATCAGCTCTTTCTTGGGCATCATCTCCTGGCTGGCAACGCATTTACGCAGCGGCACCTTTCTTTGCTTCATAACAAAGCACCTCCCGTCAGTCAGCATTCATTAATCGATGGAGACGGAATCCTGATGCATTTCATCATTGGACGATCTGGGTCTGCCGTATTCCTGCTCCGCCTGCGTCTCGCTCTTGATATCGATCTTCCAGCCGGTCAGCTTAGCGGCAAGACGGGCATTCTGCCCCTTGATGCCGATGGCCAGTGACAGCTGATAGTCAGGAACAATGACGCGGGCCATTTTCTCAGGTTCAAAGACTTGAACCTCAAGCACCTTGGACGGGCTAAGCGCATTGGCTACGTACTCCTGCACCAGCTCGGAATATCTGACGATATCAATCTTCTCACCGCGAAGCTCAGTCACAATGGTCTGTACACGTGTGCCTCTCGGCCCTACGCAAGAGCCGACCGGGTCCACTTCGGGATTGCGTGAGAACACGGCGATCTTGGAGCGGAAGCCAGCTTCGCGGGCAACGGAACGAATCTCCACCACCCCGTCAAAAATCTCCGGCACCTCCAGCTCGAACAGACGCTTCAGGAGACCTGGATGACTGCGGGACAGCATAATCTGCGGCCCTTTGGTCGTGTTCTCCACCTTAGTGATATAAGCTTTGATACGCTCGCTCTGCTTGAACTTTTCTCCAGGCATCAGCTCGCTCAGCGGAAGAACCGCCTCGATTTTGCCAAGATCCACATAGATGTTGCGCATATCCTGACGCTGTACAAGGCCGGTTACAATATCATCTTCCTTGTCGATAAAAGCGTTATAGATCAGGCCACGTTCCGCTTCGCGGATACGCTGGGTAACCACCTGCTTCGCAGTCTGGGCGGCAATGCGGCCGAAATCACGCGGCGTGACTTCCTGCTCGGCGATATCCTCCAGCTGGAAATGCGGGTTGATCTCCCGGGCAGCCAGGAGCGAGATCTCGGTCCGTGCATCGAGAACCTCCTCCACAATCAGCTTGCGGGCAAACACCTTGATTACGCCTGTGTTACGGTTCATATCCACACGCACATTCTGCGCCGCATTGAAATTGCGTTTATAGCTGGAGATCAGCGCCGCTTCGATGGCTTCAAACAGCACATCCTTGCTGATGCCTTTCTCCCTTTCCAGTTCATTCATAGCTTCAATAAACTCCATACTCATGAAATTCCGGTCCCCCTTTCAAGACGTTAAAAAATAATGGCCAACCTCGCACTGGCGACCTTGGCGTAAGGTACCACATGTTCTTTTTTGCCCGCGGAGATGAGCAGTTCCTCGTTCTCGAACGAGAGCAAACGACCTTCGAATTCTTTGATTCCTTGAATCGGCTCATAGACCGTTACATATACGTCCTTGCCTACCGCCTTGGTGACATCCGCAGCTTTCTTGAGCGGACGCTCAGCTCCCGGCGAAGAGACTTCAAGGAAATACGCTTCAGAGAACGGATCATTCTCATCCAGCTTCTGGCTGATATATTCGCTGATAGTACCGCAGTCATCGATATCGATGCCGCCCTCTTTGTCTACGAATACGCGCAGAAACCAGTTGGAGCCTTCCTTCACGTATTCAACGTCCACCAGTTCGAAACCATTGTCCTCGAGATAGGACCCGAGCAGCTGCTCTACCGTTTGTTTAATTTTGGATTTGGGTGTGCTCAAAAGAAGATTACCTCCACGAACTTGTCTTTTGCTATATACCAAAGATAAAGAGTGGGTTTCCCCACTCTTTACACAACGGACTTATCTCATTATTACCAAAAAAATTATACCATAGAGAGGCAGCACTGACAAGTACCAGCCCTTGACTCCCCTTTCTAAGAGGACATTAAAGGGCTGTATATGCCATCACTTGAGCCGGTTGTCAGAACAGTGAAAGCTGGTTACTCTCCGGTAATCCCCGGAAGCAGCCCATTCCCGTAAGCAGCTCAATCACCGTTTTACTGGCCTTGGATTTCTGCTGGAAATCCTCAATGGAGAGGAATTCTCCTGCATCCTTGGCAGCGGCGATATTAATTGCAGCATTATCCCCGATTCCCGCAAGCGAGGAGAACGGAGGAATCAGGCTGGTGCCGTCCACCGTAAATTTGGTAGCATCCGAGCGGTACAGATCAATGTTCTTGAAGGTAAAGCCGCGTGCGGTCATCTCCAGGGCCATCTCCAGGACCGGAAGCATGGCTTTTTCCTTAGGCAGCGCCTGGAAGCCCTTGGATTCGATCTCCACAAGCTGGCGCGCAATGGCTTCGTAGCCTTTACAGCACAGCTCGATATCGAAATCCGCCGCGCGGACCGAGAAGTAAGTCGCATAGTATTCTATCGGATGATACAGCTTGAAGAAGGCTGTGCGCACCGCTGAAATAACATAAGCCGCGGCATGGGCCTTCGGGAACATGTACTGGATTTTGAGACAGGAATCAATGTACCACTGCGGCACCTTGCAATTCTTCATCTCCTCAATCCATTCCGGCGGCAAGCCCTTCCCTTTACGCACGCTCTCTGTAATTTTGAAGGCCAGACTGGCATCCATCCCCGTCTTATAAATCAGGTAGAGCATGATATCATCACGGCAGCCGATTACCGTCTTAATGTTACAGGTATTGTTCTTAATCAGCTCCTGCGCATTTCCCAGCCACACGCCGGTTCCATGGGACAGCCCGGAAATCTGCAGCAAGTCGGCAAAGCTGGAAGGCTTGGCTTCAACAAGCATCTGGCGGACGAACTTCGTTCCCATCTCCGGCACTCCATAAGTGGCCACCGGGGTACGAATCTGATCGGGTCTTACCCCGAGAGCATCCGTGGAGTTGAACATGCTCATTACCTTCGGATCATTCATTGGAATGGTCGTCGGGTCCACACCGGTCAGATCCTGCAGCATCCGCATCATGGTCGGATCATCGTGGCCGAGAATATCAAGCTTCAGCAGGTTCGCATCGAAGGCGTGATAGTCGAAATGGGTAGTCTTCCACTCGGCTGTAACATCATCCGCCGGAAACTGCACGGGAGTGATATCTTCAATCTCCATGTAATCCGGCAAAACTACGATACCGCCGGGGTGCTGCCCCGTACTGCGCTTCACACCGGTACAGCCGGCGGCAAGCCGTCCGACCTCTGCGCCGCGCCAGCGCTTCTGGTGATGTTCTTCATATTTCTTGGTGAAGCCGAAGGCGGTCTTCTCCGCTACCGTACCAATGGTTCCCGCGCGGAATACATTGTCCGGGCCGAACATTGTTTTGGTGAAATTATGGGCGTTCGGCTGATACTCCCCGGAGAAGTTAAGGTCGATATCGGGAACCTTGTCCCCTTTGAAGCCCAGGAAGGTCTCAAACGGAATATCCTGACCTTCTCCCTTCAGCTTCCCGCCACAATCGGGACAGTCCTTATCCGGCAAGTCGAACCCGCTCGGCACACTTCCGTCCAGGAACCATTCGCTGTGCCGGCATTCCGAATTGGTACAAATATAGTGAGCCGGAAGCGGGTTAACCTCCGAGATTCCAAGGAATGTTGCCACTACAGACGAGCCTACCGAGCCACGGGAACCGACGAGATAACCGTCCTGGTTCGACTTTTTGACAAGCCGTTCCGAGATCAGATAGTTGGCGGAGAACCCGTATTTAATAATAGGGGCAAGCTCCTTCTCCAGACGGGCAACCACAACCTCCGGCAGTTCCTCGCCGTAGATCGATTTGGCTGTTTCATAGCAGGTATTGCGGATCTCATCATCCGCACCTTCAATAATAGGCGTGAAGAGATCGCTTGGGAACAGATCGTATTCTTCGAACCGCTCAGCCAGCTCAACAGTATTCGTGACCACGACTTCCTTCGCTTTGGCTGCACCCAGGTATTCGAACTCGGCAAGCATCTCATCGGTTGTACGGAAGTGGGCATCCGGCTTGTTCTGGTCTTTTAGCGGACTGAACCCCGTAATCCCGTGGATCGTAATATCGCGGAACAGCTTATCGCGCGGCTCCAGATAGTGCACATTCCCAGTGGCTATCACCGGCTTATTCATCTGTTCGCCGATCTCACAAATTTTGCGTACAACACCCCGCAGGTCCTCTGGACTCGCTACGAACCCTTTATCCACCAGATGCATGTACATGGTCAGCGGCTGGATTTCCAGCACATCATAGAACTGGGCAACCTCAATTGCCTCTTCCACGGTCTTGTTCAGCACAGCCTCGAAGAACTCGCCCCGCTCACAGCCGGATATGACGAGCAGTCCGTCACGATGTTCTTCAAGCTTCGATTTGGGAATGCAGGGTACGCGCTTATAGTACTCGGTATGCGACATAGAGATCAGCTTGTAGAGGTTTTTTTTGCCGATCGGATTCAGTGCATAGATTCCGCAGTGAAACGGCCGTACATTCGACAAGTCATTGCCTACATAATCATTCAGCCGGTCCAGCCGGGTCATGCCCTTCATCTTCTCCGCATCGGACAGCAGACCGTTCAGAATCCCGCCCAGTGCAATCGTATCATCCACCGCACGGTGATGGCTCTCCAGCAGTACCTTGTACTTGTCAGCAAGCGTATTGAGCCGGTGGTTCTTCATTTTGGGGAAGAGCAGACGCGCCAGCTCCAGCGTATCCAGTGAAGGATTTGGCAGCTCCGGCTGCCCCAGCTTCTTCAGAGAAGCTTGAATGAAGCCCATATCGAACCGCGCATTGTGCGCAACGAGAATGCTGTCTCCTACGAACTCCACGAACTCCCCCAGTACCGGCGCAAGATCCGGGGCATCCTTGACCATTTCATCCGTAATGTTCGTCAACTGCTGGATGTGGTAGGGGATTTTCTCATGCGGATTGACGAAGGTGGTGTAACGGTCGAGTTCCTTGCCTTCACACATCTTGATCGCCGCAAGCTCCGTGATGTTGTTGCGTGTGATGGACAGCCCCGTGGTCTCAATGTCGAAGACGACATAGGTTGCCGTCTTGAGCTCGAGCGCCTGCGCATTCTCCACGATATTGACCGCATCATTGACGACATTAGCCTCCACCCCGTAGAGCATCTTGAGCTTATGCTTATGGGCGGCGTGATTCGCATCCGGGAAGCTCTGAACATTGCCGTGGTCGGTAACTGCAAGTGCCGGGTGGCCCCATTTCGCAGCTGTTTTGACATAGGCATCAATCGGTGCTACCGCATCCATCGTGCTCATAGTCGTATGCAAGTGGAACTCCACACGCTTCTCCTTGGCATTGTCCTTACGGGCAGGCGGCGCCGACACCTCGGTCAGATCCGAAGGAATCATCACCAGCTCAGGAATCTGCATGAACCGGTCATATTCCACTTTGCCGCGCGCCCGGACCCATTTGCCGTTAGCCAACTGGCCCATGATCTTCAGTTCTTCCTTGGTCTTGGCGAACATCTTCATCTGCAGGGAATCTGTAAAATCTGTGATGCAGAAGGTGAACAGCGTATTTCCGTTACGCAGTTCCTTGCGGTCCAGCCCGAAGATCGTCCCCTGGATCGTAATCTTCTTCTCTTCATCCTGAATTTCCAGAATGGAGACGGCCTGCTCTTTGATGTCATTCCCTACCTGAAGCTTAATGACCTCATTCGGGTCCCCGGCTTCTTCAGGCTCGTCCGGCTCGCTATTCATCATCATCAGCTCTACCAGCTCACGCTGCTCCTGCTGGAGCTTCTGCTGGAATTCCTCATAGGCATCCGCCTTGCTCTTACTCTCGTCCTCGGCCATTTGCAGCTTGACCTTGAGGGGAAGTGCGAAATATTTATCATAATATTTAATAATGGCGGCTTCGATACCCTTTTTACGGGCCAGCTCGAGCGACATGGTATCATTCAGGCTAAGGATGAGCGTTCCGTCCCGCAGCTCCTGACTGGAACGCGTCAGCCAACCGTTGACGGAAGGAATCTCACGCTGGACCCACTCGAGGAACATGCCCCAGTACTCCTGCACAATATCGGCTCTGCTTACAGTATCATCATATAGGAACAAGAAGCTGACCTTGGCAATATGCTGCAGCTTCTCACGCATTCTTAGGATAAAGGCCCGGTAGGTCTGGGCGGGAATCAGGGTTGTCTTCGCAATCACGATATGCCAGTCATGGTTGCCGCGGCTAATCTCCACCCGTTCAATCTGTCCGTCTACAAAATAAGGATCAATCATGGCAGGCGGAATCTCCCCCTGCTTCATCAACAGCTCAAATCTCTTTCTTCTCTCCACGTTCTGCTCCATGCATTCCCCACCTAACTCGGCAATAATTGGCGTAAGACTTCGACGTCATTCTATTGTAAGAAAAAGCCTCCGGCTTGAAAAGCATTGGGTACTTGCGGCCCGCCGACTCCTCTCGCCAGAAGCTGATATAAAAAAGTTAACAATTATAAGGTTGCCGATTAATACGCTTTGGCAAATACAACCGTATGCTGGGCAGGCTTGCCGCAGCAGATACAGGTTTCTTTCGTTTCTGACGGATGGAACGGAATATTACGGCTGCCTGCGCCGGTCTCTTCCTTGACCTTATCCTCACATTCTTCAGAGCCGCACCAGCCTGCAAGCGCAAAGCCGCGTTTCTCCTCCATAGAATTCTTCATCTGCTCAAGAGTGTCTACGGAATAGAAATGATCCTCACGGAATTTCAGTGCCCGCTCATACATCTCCCGATGGACCTGCTCCAGCATGGCGTTCACTTCTTCAACCAGGTTCTCCTGCTGAATGACCTTCTTCTCACCGCTGATCCGGGATACGAGCACACAGACTCCATTCTCCATATCACGCGGTCCAAGCTCCAGACGGACAGGGACGCCGCGCATTTCATATTCATTGAACTTCCAGCCCGGGGTTACATCCGCACGGTCATCTACACGCACACGGATTCCGGCACTTTTGAGTTCACCAAACAGTTCGTCGGTACGTCCGATGACCGCTTCGCGGGTCTTAGGCGGTCCGATTGGAATCATAATGACCTGCGTAGGCGCTACCTTCGGCGGCAGGGCCAATCCGCGGTCGTCACCATGCACCATGATGAGCGAACCAATCAGACGCGTGGTAGAGCCCCATGAGGTGGTGTGCGCATGTTCCAGTACATTCTCCCGGTTCAGATATTGGATATCAAAAGCAACCGCGAACTTGGTACCCAAATAATGTGAGGTAGCGGCCTGAACGGCCCGTCCATCCTTCATCATCGCTTCAATGGAATACGTATCCACAGCACCGGCGAACCGCTCGGATGGCGTCTTCTGTCCGGTCACTACCGGAATAGCCAGAAAGGTCTCCACGAAGTCGCGGTAGTTATCAAGCATCTTCATCGTTTCTTCGCGTGCTTCCGTCTCATTCTCATGCGCGGTATGGCCTTCCTGCCAGAGGAATTCCGTCGTGCGGATGAACGGCAGGGTACGTTTCTCCCAACGGACCACGTTGGCCCATTGGTTGATTAGCACCGGAAGATCGCGGTAAGACTGAATCCATTTGGAATACATATGACCGAACATGGTCTCGGACGTAGGACGGATTGCCAGACGTTCTTCCAGCACATCGCCTCCGGCCTCAGTGACCCAAGGCAGCTCCGGATTGAAGCCCTCCACATGTTCCTTCTCCTTCTGGAAAAAGCTCTCAGGAATGAATAGCGGGAAGTAGGCGTTCCGGTGACCGGTAGCCTTCAGGCGGCGGTTCATTTCCTCCTGGATATGCTCCCAGATTTCATAGCCGTCCGGTTTGAATACGATACAGCCGCGGACCGGTGAATAATCCATCAGGTCCGCTTTTTTGATAACATCGATATACCAGCGTGAGAAATCCTCGCCCTGCGGCGTGATCTCTGTAACGAACTGCTTGTCTTTGGCCATGTGAAGAAATCCTCCTATTATTCGCCCCTCAGATTGCACATTAGCTGTGAAGCCCAATCCAATGCATCACGGGATAAAAATGATATGACATCCGTCAGCCGCTTATGAGGCGTAAAATATCATTATACGTAACAGCGATCATCACCAGGAACAGCAGGGCAAAGCCTACAAAGTGGACCATGCCTTCCCTGCTCGGGTCGACCGGCTTGCCTCGCAGTGCCTCAACACCAAGGAAGACAAGCCGGCTGCCATCCAATGCAGGAATCGGCAACAGGTTGAAGATCCCTAAGTACAGGCTAAGAATAGCCGCCCAGTAGGTAAGATACTGAATGCCCTGCTGGGCAATCTGTCCGGTCAACTGGAATGTGCCTACTGGCCCCGAGATATCATCCATATTAAATTTATTGATCAACTGCTTGAAGCCGATAAAAATCAGCTTGGTGGTGTCGACCATAGCTGTACCGGACTTGGTAATCGTCTCCCCCACTCCGGCCTTGCGGGTAGGCAGCTCTGGCGTAATTCCAACCTTGCCGCCTTGCTCCCCTTCCATTCCGCGGGGAATCATGGTTACATTTAAGGTCTCTTCGCCGCGCTTCAGCGTCCAGTTCATTTCTTTGCCTTTGGAGGCCGAGGTCAGCTTGATCATCTTCTGGTAATCTCCGCCGATGGCTTGCCCGTCCACAGTGACGACGATATCGCCCTTCTGAAGACCTGCTTCCTGCGCAGGCATTCCTAAGCTGACGTCACCGATCTTCACATAGGTCGGATTCTCCACCGGGATTCCGGCCATCTGCAGATGAAGTGCAAATAGCACAAACGCCAGAATGAAGTTCATCACTGGACCGGCCAGGATCGCTATCGCACGCTGACCGACGGTTTTGCCGCCGAACTGGCGGTCCCTAGGCGCAATTTGCGTCTGCTGGGTGCCCTTGATCATCATCGCCTGCGGATTCACATCATAAGTGGTCACTTCACCGTCTACATCGAGGCGGATTTTCAGTTCATTCTCCAGATCGGTGAACTGCGCTTCACCGCGAATAACATTTCTGCGCGTATCCAGTGAATCGATGTATATATTCTTCACCTTGTTATCCTGGCCCAGCCGGACGGCAATGGTCTGCCCCGGGCCGATCTCAACCATCTCGGGGTCTTCACCGGCCATCCGGGCGTATCCCCCGAAGGGCAGCAGGCGAAGCGTGAACTGGGTTTCACCGCGTTTATAAGAGAACAGTTTCGGACCGAAACCGATCGCAAATTCCCGTACAAGAATTCCGGCACGTTTGGCAAAATAATAATGTCCCCATTCATGGACAGTCACCAAAACAAAGAACATAAACACCGTTAAAAAAACAACTCTTACCATCTCCATAGCGCAACATTCCCCCTTAAGGTGTAAGACCGAAGTATGTCCTCTTAATTTATCATTATTCCAAGGCAGGGCACAAGAGAATCAACAGTCCACACCTATTTTTCAGGGTACAGCCATATTCACCGTTTATAAAAGCCTCTTATCCCGTTACAGGACAGCCGCAAGCTCCCGGGAGGCTAAATCGCTACTGTGAATCTGTTCCAGACCGGGGTTCGCCTCATTGTGATGACGCTGAAGCACTTCATCAATAATCTCATCAATCCGCAGGAAGGGAATCTCACCGCGCAGGAAGCGGGCTACGGCGACCTCATTGGCTGCATTGAAGGCGGTTGTGAATGTACCACCCGCTAAGCCGCAGTCAATGGCCATCTTCAGCGCCGGATAGCGCTCATAATCCATCTCCCGGAAGGTCAGGCTGGCTACCTGAGCCAGAGACAAGCGCTTCGCAGGAGACGGCCAGCGGTCGGGATAGGTGAGCGCATATTGAATAGGAACCCGCATATCAGGAGTCCCGAGCTGAGCAATAATGCTGCTGTCGCAGAACTCCACATACGAGTGAATAATGCTCTCCGGATGCAGCACCACATCAATCTGCTCATACGGAAGGGCGAACAAATGGTGGGCTTCAATAACCTCAAGACCTTTGTTAACCATGGTTGCCGAGTCAATAGTAATCTTGGCCCCCATGCTCCAGTTAGGGTGACGCAGTGCGTCTGCTACGGTTACATTCGTAAGCTGTTCACGCTTAAAATCACGGAACGAGCCGCCCGAGGCAGTGATGGTAATTGAAGCCACATCTTTACGATTCTCCCCATTTAAGCATTGAAAAATCGCCGAATGCTCACTGTCCACTGGCAGCAGCTTCACGCCTTTGCGTCCAGCCAGTTCTGTAACCAGATGACCGGCGGTCACCAGCGTCTCCTTATTAGCCAGTCCAATGTGTCTGCCGGCTTCAATCGCCGCAAGCGTGGACTGAAGTCCTACACTTCCTACAAGCGCAGTTACGACCGTCTGTGCATCGCCTCCGGCAGCAATCTCCACCAGACCTTCACTTCCGCTATACAGCTCTACACCGGCAGGCAGACTGGATCTGATCTCCTCTGCAAGCTCCTTCGTGGATACCGATACACGGCGCGGCTTGAAGCGGCGGACCTGTTCCAGCAGCAGTGAAGTATTGCTTCCCGCCGCCAGTCCATCGACTTCAAAAGCTTCCGGATGCATCGCTACCACATCCAACGTCTGGGTACCGATGGAACCCGTGGAGCCGAGAATACTAATTCTTTTCACAGTTGCTTTCCTTCTCCCTGTCGTTAATAGTAAGGCATCAGCATTACGATATGTACGAAAGGAAATACGATGATCCAGCTGTCGCAGCGGTCCAGGATGCCTCCGTGACCCGGCAAGAGTGAGCCTGAATCCTTAATACCGTACACCCGTTTATAGGCAGATTGTACAAGATCTCCGAGCTGACCGAGCACAGCGCAAGCAATTCCAATCAGCAGCGCGCGCCCCGTAGTCAGCAGATCAGGAACCAGTAAAGCAAACACAATCGAAATGACAGCAGAAATCAATACTCCGCCAAGTGCGCCCTCAATAGTCTTGTTAGGACTGATTGCAGGCCACAGCTTGTTCTTCCCGAAGCTTCTGCCGACAAAATAGGCTCCGGCATCACTGCCCCATAT
Organism: Paenibacillus sp. FSL H7-0350; assembly: GCF_038593195.1. NCBI lineage: Bacteria > Bacillati > Bacillota > Bacilli > Caryophanales > Paenibacillaceae > Paenibacillus > Paenibacillus sp. FSL H7-0350. The sequence goes on from NZ_CP151972.1 coordinate 1,385,983, forward strand.
ACAGCACAGCAGCAGGATCGTCCAGAAGAGGCCATGGCTATCGCCCGCACTGCGGGCGATTCCCATATACGAGAACCCCATTCCTATGTAAACAATGCCCGTGAACATCATCGCGGTGATTTTGATATCCAGCTTATTCTTGCTGAAGACAGTGACCAGCAGGAACAGCAGCAATACCAGCCATATCCCCTGTTCCCAGGAGAATAACTTATTCGTCCCCAGAAGATCCCAAGGAATCATAAAGCCTACTACAGAGGCGTAACCCAATACAGCAGTCAGTCCGAAGGTTGCTGTACCCGTCATTTTGACAAATTCATAATAGCCGATGAGGGCCATGGCAGTCAGCATCAGCTGATACGGCCAGCCACCCCAATAGCATAACCCTAAAAACAAGGCCCCGGCAACAATTCCGGTAATCAATCGCTGCTTCAAAGAATCCCTCTCCCATCAGGCTACTTCAGTCCACCATAACGGCGTGTGCGGCGCTGATATTCAGCAACAGCCTGGATCAGATGCGTCTTATCGAACTCCGGCCAGTATGCATCCGTAAACCAAAATTCACTATACGCGATCTGCCACAGCATAAAGTTACTAAGCCGCATTTCACCGCTGGTACGGATCAGCAGGTCAGGATCAGGTAATCCGCCGGATAACATTCTGCTGTCTATCAGCTCTGAAGTAATCTCTTCAGGGGACAGGACTCCTGCCTGAATATCCTTGCCCATGCCGCGCATACAATCCTCAATTTCCTTACGCCCGCCGTAATTGAGTGCAAAATTCAGAATAAGTCCGGTATTGCTCTGTGTGCGGGCTACCGCTTCTTCCATCGCTTTGCGCGTATGGGAAGGCAGCGAGTCGATATCGCCCATTACGCGAACCTGTACATTCTTTTCAATTAATTCGTCCAATTCAATCGCCAGAAATTCAACGGGGAGACGCATCAGGAAATCCACTTCATCCTTCGGCCGACTCCAGTTCTCCGTAGAAAAAGCATACAGGGTCAAGAATTCAACGCCCAGGTCATTCGCTGCAATCGTAGCACGTTTGACCGCCTTCATCCCGTTCTGATGGCCTACAACCCGAGGCATACCGCGCCGTTTCGCCCAGCGCCCGTTGCCATCCATAATTATCGCTATGTGCCGGGGAATATTATCCGGTGAAATCTCGACTGGCTCCTGCCTGTCTTTACGGCTCAGCCATTCTTGAATCCGTTTGATCATTTCCGTTTCCTCCAAGCTCTTATCAGAAAGAGACAAACCCCACCATTAACGGAGGGGCCTGAAGTCTCATGAATTTCGTTATACTTCCATAATCTCTTTTTCTTTGGACAAGAGCACTTTGTCGACTTCAGCTATGAACTTATCCGTTGTTTTCTGGATATCTTCCTGATGTCCATGTGATTCATCTTCTGAAATGCCGTTTTTCTCCATCTTTTTGATGTCATCGTTGGCATCGCGGCGGATGTTGCGGATCGCTACCTTGGCTTCTTCCCCGAACTTCTTGGTGAATTTCACCAGCTCGCTGCGGCGTTCTTCGGTAAGCGGAGGAATCGACAGGCGGATGATTGTACCGTCATTAGCAGGTGTAATCCCGATGTCCGATTTCATAATTGCCCGCTCGATGTCTGACATTGAGGTTTTGTCCCACGGCTGGATCAGCAGGGTCCGGGAATCCGGTGTGCTGATGTTAGCCAGTTGATTGATTGGAGTTGGAGCACCGTAATATTCAACCTGGATGCGATCCAGCAGCGACGTCGAAGCGCGTCCTGCCCGCAGTGTTGCCAAGTCGCGTTTCAGCGAGAGAATCGCTTTTTCCATACGCTCTTCGGCATTTTTCTTAACCGATTGTGGCATTTAATTTACACTCCCTTTAACGATCGTTCCGATCTTTTCGCCGAGAACGACGCGTTTGATATTGCCTTGCTCTGTAATAGCAAACACAATGAGCGGTATATTATTATCCATGCAGAGTGAGGAAGCGGTAGAATCCATAACCCCCAGGTTTTTGTTCAGAATATCCATGTAAGTCAGCTGCTCGTATTTCACGGCTGTGCTGTCCTTGAACGGATCTGCTGAGTAGACGCCGTCAACCTTATTCTTGGCCATGAGGATAACCTCGGCTTCAATCTCGGCTGCTCTAAGCGCTGCCGTAGTATCGGTCGAGAAGAACGGATTCCCTGTCCCTGCGGCAAAAATAACTACGCGGCCCTTCTCCAGATGCCGGATCGCCCGGCGGCGGATATAGGGCTCAGCAATCTGCTGCATGGCGATAGAGGTCTGAACCCGGGTTGGGACATCGATCTGTTCCAAAGCGTCCTGCAATGCCAGCGAGTTCATCACTGTTGCCAACATCCCCATATAATCGGCTGTTGCCCGGTCAATACCGCTTGCACTTCCGGCGATTCCGCGCCAGATGTTGCCACCGCCGCACACAATCGCAACCTGAACTCCAAGCTCCACGACTTCTTTGACCTGCTCTGCAATAGAGATGATCGTATCGGCATCGATGCCATAGCCATTCTGTCCGGCGAGCGATTCACCGCTTACCTTAAGGACTACTCTCTTAAATACCGGTTGTTCCAATTATATACCCTCACTTTCTACAAAAGACGGAACACTACTTGTATGTGTTCCGCTCTTTTGATGCTTGCCTGTATTCAGTTCTTATTCAATGACATGCAGTTATTATTGTTTTACTTGTGCCATAACTTCTTCTACGAAGTTATCGACTTTCTTCTCAAGACCTTCACCCAGTTCGAAACGAACAAAGCGGCGGATGGTGATGTTCTCGCCAATGGTGCTGATTTTTTCATTCAGCAACTGGGAGATTGTCTTGTCCGGGTCTTTAACGAAGGATTGCTCCATCAGGCAATATTCTTCATAGAACTTGCTGATGCGGCCTTCCACCATTTTTTCAACGATCTTCTCAGGCTTGCCTTCGTTCAGCGCTTGTGCCTTAAGAATTTCTTTTTCCTTCTCTACGTCTGCAGAAGGTACTTCTTCACGGCGAACATACAGCGGGTTCGCTGCTGCGATTTGCATAGCGATATCGCGTGCGAATTCTTTGAAGGAATCCGTTTTACCTACGAAGTCAGTTTCGCAGTTGATTTCTACCAGAACGCCAATACGGCCGCCAGCGTGGATATAGGATTCTACAGTACCTTCAGTAGCAATACGTCCTGCTTTGTTGGCTGCTGCGGACAATCCTTTTTCACGAAGCAATTCTGCTGCTTTGGTGATATCGTTGTTTGCTTCTTCCAGCGCTTTCTTACAATCGAGCATTCCTGCCCCTGTTCTTTCGCGAAGTTCCTTCACTGCTTTTGCATCTACTGCCATTGTTATTCCCTCCAGGGTCATAGTCGTTGTCATGCGAGGACATCAAGCGATACTTACTTGCATTTTAAAAAAAGGGCAGTGAGAGGTTATCCACCTGCCAACCACCCTTTTCATTTAAGTTCATGTTTTATGTTCCGGCTACTACCTTAAGCTGTAGTTGTGTCTTCGCCCTGATGAGCTTCAACAACAGCATCAGCCATTTTACCAGTCAAGAGCTTCACGGCGCGGATAGCGTCGTCATTGCCTGGGATTACGTAGTCAATTTCATCCGGATCGCAGTTAGTATCAACGATAGCTACGATAGGAATACCCAATTTGCGAGCTTCTGCCACTGCAATGCGCTCTTTACGCGGGTCAATGATGAACAGCGCGCTTGGAAGACCTTTCATGTTCTTGATACCGCCCAGGAATTTCTCAAGACGATCTTTCTCTTTGCGGAGAAGGATAACTTCTTTCTTAGGCAATACTGCAAAGGTACCGTCTTCTTCCCAAGCTTCCAGTTTCTTCAGGCGGTCAATACGCTTCTGAATGGTCTGGAAGTTAGTCAGGGTACCACCGAGCCAACGCTGGTTAATGAAGAACATACCCGAACGTTCAGCTTCTTCTTTTACGGAATCCTGTGCCTGCTTCTTTGTTCCTACGAATAGGATTGTGCCGTTGTCGCCAGCGACGCTCTTTACAAAGTTGTAAGCTTCCTCTACCTTCTTGACTGTTTTTTGCAAGTCAATAATGTAAATTCCGTTTCTTTCAGTGAAGATATAACGATCCATCTTTGGATTCCAACGACGAGTCTGATGACCGAAGTGTACCCCAGCTTCGAGAAGCTGCTTCATGGAGATTACTGCCATCTTCACACACCTCCTAGTTTTGGTTTATTGTGTGTCTCCTCCGCCGCGCGTCATCTTTCAGCAAGACTTTCTTCAGAAGAAAGCACCTCTTGTCGAAATCAACCGGCGTGTGTTTTAACACCGTCAATTAATATATCATATTAAAACAACCTATGCAACGATTACTTTTTTACGGTAATCAGCTTGTCAATAATGGAGTTGATGCTCTCTCCCTTGTTGAAGCTGTAACTGCCGTATTGAATGATAGTGTTCACCTTACGGCTGTCGGCCGTCTGGAGGAACTTGTTCTTGTCCTCGATAACCCCGGCTTCCGCAAGCAGATCTGCCGTCTGGGCTAGAGTAATTCCAGTGGGAATCTTCAAAGAGATTACCCCGTCCACCACAGCCGCAGGCGCTTCAGGCGTAACCGGAGTCTTGGTAACAGGCGATGCCGTGCTCTGCGGCTGCGCAGGAGCTGAAGGCTTGCCCGGAGTCGCTGCGACGCTTGGCGCTGCGGCCGGCTTGGGCGGAACAACAGGCGTAGAGGCTGGTGTTGCTGCTGGCGCCCCGGAGGTCTTGGCCTCGACCGCTTTCTCCGGGGATGGCGTTGCTGTTGCAGCAGCTTCTGCCGGATCTACAATGGTCAGGTTCATACTAGCAGCTTGCCGGATCAGCTCTTCTTTGGTTAGAGGCAGAGCCCGCCCGGCTATCATCAGCTGCAGCAGCAGCGCGCCGGCTATCAGCCCGATCCCTAGTCCCAGCATAAAGAACCGGTTCTTAATCATACGGATTCCTCCTGCTGGGCAAGCTGCAGGATCAGCTGCACTTCGCCCCGCTGCAGGCCGGCGGTCTTGGCAATAGAATCGATTGATTTCCCCTGCTCATGCAGCTCGAACAGCCGGGGATACCGCAGCTTAATGGAGCTGACGGGCCTTGGCTTAGCCGGAGGTACTGCCGCAGCCGCCTGCTCCATGTTCTGGGGCTTCTCTGTATGGCCGGACGAAGCTTCCCGCGAGAAGGTGGCAGCCAGCTGAAGCAGTCCCTTCTCTTCCGCAGTCAGCCGCGTATCCATCAGCAGCAGGCTCCTCTGCAGTTCGCCCACCTGCTCACGCAATACACCGATTTCTTCCTGAAGGGCCACCTTATTGCTCTGTGACTGTGTCTTAATACTGCCCACCAGCTTCAGCAGCTCGGAATTCTCATGCTCGATATCAGCCATGTAAAGCTCGAGAGCCGCCTCCGTCTCCTTCAGGCTCTTCTTCTCCGAGTCTTCCTTGCCCGTCCTGGCCGGCAGCCGCAGGGCATAAACAATAGCAACTGCGCCTACCAGCACGATGTATACCCATGGTTCCAAATGTGTAATCTCCTTCTGCGTTTAATTCATAGGATGTCTTAACTGCATTTGCGGTTATTCTGGTCCCAATCAGAGACTGAAATCTATACGGTGCCCCTTATAGGGATGTTCAGCATCATGAGTATTCTCCTGCTTGTCCGGCTTTCGCGGATGAGGCTGACTGCCAGAGCCATTCCCCTTACCGCCGTCCCGCAGCGCCGATTCGGCAGACTCGTCAACCTCAGTGCTGCGCAGAGAGATTTCTTGACTATGCTTGACATTCTGGCCTGCCAATTGCTGCTGGTCGAGTGCAGGACGCTGCTGAAGGTTGTTCTGAACTTTGCCCGCATCATGGGTACGGGGCAATGCAATTTGCAGTTCCACCGGTTTCAGACTCATAAGATCCCTCTTCTCCACTCATTGGTTTCAGAATCAAGGAATAGCAGGCCGCCTCGGCTGCCCGCCATTACACATACGGTATTATGGATATGTCCCCTTCACTATAAATGAAGGATACCCGCTCTGTCGGGTCCTTGACGAACCTGGTATACCTGCCGATTACGATCTTAGAGCCTCCATAGATCGTCTTGACCACATCAACCTTTGCTCTGCCGGTGTCCTCCAGCATGCGCTCGATCTCCAGCACACGCTCTTTAATTCTCTTTTCATCACGCATATGGGATTGCTTGGTTGCATTAAGTTTGACGCGAAGTGCCACCTTATCCGGCGATAGCTGGCCGTTGTTCGCCAGCTGATTAAGCAGATACAGCGCTTTATTGGTCTTGTCCTCATTCTCGAGAAGCTGCCGGAGCTCTTGGCGCAGTTCGTTGATCTCATTTCTCAGCTCGGGAACAACGCCCACTTCAATCGCTGTAGCTGTAGACATGGTATTGCCGATGGTACGGGCGATCACGCGTTCGCCTGCCTGTACGATACCGCCTACGATTAAGCCTTTGGCCCCGTTACACAGCACATCATGGCCTGCCCGGATGCTGGAATGCATAATACTTTGGGAGACTACAATATCCTCCCCGGCCACAACATTGCCATCCTGGATGAACGAGACCTTAACATTTTTACCGGCGCTTACAAGGCCTTTATTATATCCAATGATGCCGCCGGTAATCTCGATGGACCCGCCCGATATCAGTTCGGCCCCCTCTACCCCGCCGACCACCCGGATATCTCCTGCGGATTTGACAGTGAAACCGGTAAGCACATTGCCGCGGATGACCACTGTTCCTACGAAATCAATATTCCCTGTGCTGTAATCCACATCCCCATTGATTTCATACACTGGAAATACATTGATTTTCCCTTTGTCTGTCAGCGTAACCAATCCGTCAATCGCCGAATACATGGAGGTCTCTTCCTGATCCACCACCACATTCTTGCCTACCTTGAAATGAGCCTCCTTCCCTGCCCGGAACGGAAGCTCTTCCCCTGTTACCATTTTGCCGTTCACGCCGTTCTCTGCCGGAATAACCTTGGCAATAAGCTGGCCCTTCCTCACGTTATGCAGACGGACCAGCTCTTTGTAATCCACCTTGCCATCCTCTTTCTCCAGAGGCTTGCGGTCCTCCTCCATATCAACGGTCAGCACAACCCGGCCGTCCTTACCATTGACAGCAGGCTGTCCAATCGCGATGGGCACCCGGTTCCAGAAATATTCTTCCGGGTTGCTGCTAATCCGCTGAACAATATCATGCTGGATACCAAAACGAATATTGTGACTGAACAGGAAGCTCTCAAGGTCCTCGACCGAACAGGTGAAATTCTCATCCTTCTTGGTGAACTGAAGGTAAGCAATCCCCTTATCCTCCGAAAAAGTAATGCTTAGGTATTGGCTCAATACATATTGACCGATCAATTTCTGCTCCCCCTTGTCACCGTCACCCGGTTAATCATTTTGCATTAGAAGGTCCCGGTTCTTCTCAAGTGTTCCTCTTAGCCGCAAAATAGCTTTGGAATGAAGCTGGGAGATTCGCGAAGGAGACAGTGACATCACTTCCGCAATCTCGCTTAAAGATAAATCTTCATAATATAAAAGGGACACGACGGTCCGTTCTTTCACTGTTAGTTTCTCGATGCCCTTGGTTAGCGTATCCCGCAGGTAGAACTCATTTACTTTCCGGTCCGGATTCTTGGCCTTGTCATCTACCAATATGGACATTCGTGTCTCTGATTCTTCTTCACGTATAGGATCTTCCAATGAACAGAGCGACATTACTGCAACATCCTGCAGCATCGTCTGAAACTCCGTTTCCGAAATATTCAGATACTGGCTCATTTCATCGTCACTTACCGATCTCAAATACTTCTGTTCCAGCTGCTGGTAGGCATCCTCGATTTTTTTCGCTTTTTCGCGTACGGATCTGGGAACCCAGTCACTTTGCCGCAGAGAATCGAGAATTGCTCCCCGTACCCGCCACGAGGCATAGGTCTGGAATTGAAGCCCCCGCTTGTAGTCGAATTTTTCGATGGCATCAATGAGTCCCATGACACCGTTGCTGGCCAAATCGTCCTTGGAGACGTTTTTGGGCAACCCTACTGCCAGACGGCTGGACACGTAATCAACAATATGGAGATAACTCTCAATCAGCTTTTTTTTAGCTTCAGGATCGCCGTGCTCTTTCCACTGCTCCCAAAGCAGGTCTGTTTCCGACTGAGCTGCTTTACGCTCGTTCAACGGCTTTCACCCTTCCCAAAGTTTAGTCAGCGGGCAAACATGCGGCGCAAGATGACGGACTTTCGCCGCAACACTCGCTTATTCTTCTTTCAGGTGACGAACGGCCTTGGCCAATTCTTCAGGATCTTTCATAGAGACTAGCTTCGGAGGCTGCAAAGGCGTGAACCCCCCAGGCTCTTCACTGACCGCCTCCCGTTTTGGGGTTAGCAGGTCCTTGAGCTCCTGATCCTCTTCAGGTGTACTAATATCAAGCTTCACGCCAAGTGACTCTTCGTTATCGAACAAACTGGCTTCGGGGTCTGAGGATTCTTTTCCGATAATAAAACCCAATACCCATCTCAGGAAGAAAGCAAGCACAAACCAGATAATAAATCCGTACATGCCACGGATCAGGCTGGTACCCAGCAGGTTCTGTCCGTTATTCGCAAGGAAGGTTAGTAGAAATCCGATCAGTCCGGCCACAATATTCAGCAATAGTTTCCTGCTCATGGCTAAATTTCCTTCGGGCCTTTTTGAACGCTGCGGATAAAAATCACTCCTGTGGTGCAAGAGATTTCTATCGTGCGCCCATAATTGCCGCCCGTGTCCTCCGCGATAAGAGGAATACGAAGGTTGTCCAGAGCAAGCTTGCAGGATTCCACATTCCGAGGCCCGATCCTCATGGTGTCACTCCCTCCGGCAAAAGCAAACATCTGCGAGCCCCCGGCCATCTTAGCCACAATCCGGCTTCTAACCGCCCCCAGCCCCAGCAGGCGGGCCAAAAGCTCAGGTACAGCAGTATCTGCGAACTTGGCGATATTCAGCTGTCCCTCCCGGGCAATCTCTGACGAGGGCAGCATAACATGAGCCATCCCCGCCAGCTTTTTACCGGGATCAAACAGAGTCAGTCCTACGCAGGAGCCAAGACCGGTCGTACGAATAAGGCTGTCCTGGCTGCCTACGTTCAGATCCGCCATACCTACTTTAATGATGCTCTGCTCTTCAATCATTGTCGAACGGTACTCCTAAAGCCTTGAATATTTTGGGGAACGATTCCGGATCGGGAATAAGGAAGAATTGTCCTTCAATTTCATTTTGGCCTTCTAAAAAAGTCGTATCGATCAGCAGAGCATCGTCACCCATCTGACCGAACTGCAGCAGCCCGTAGCCAAGAATGGCACCAGCCATATCCATCGCAAGCGCCGGCACTGTCGGATACATGGACAGGGAAGTGAAGTCCGCCAGGGAAGAGAGATATGAGCCGGCCAGAATATTTCCGATCTCACTTAGTGCGGATAACTCCATCTCACTCAACTCATCGCCGCCGGAGACTTCTATTCCGGCAATCCGGCTGAGCAGACTGCTTGCCGCTTCCGGGGTAAGGATGAAGAACAGGTTGCCCGGGGCTTCACCTTCCACACGCAGGAATACCGCGTATACTAGTTCCTCCGCTCCGCCCACCTTATCGGTGATCTCCTCGAAGCTGAGTAGCTGTACCTTCGGCACGGCCATGTCAATCGGCTTATTGAGCAGCTGGGACAAGGCCGTGGCTGCATTGCCGGCACCGATATTCCCAACTTCCTTAAGCACATCCATTTTGAAGTCTTTGAAATTCTTGAATAGCTCCATAGGCTAGCCCTCCAGGCTTTCCAGCTGCACGATTTCACTCTTGTTCAACACTTCAGACAGGTTAAGCATAATCAGCAGACGGTCATCCCCTATTTTAGCTACTCCGTCCAGATACTTCGCCTTGATGCCGCCCACAACATCCGGCGGTACATCGATAATGTCACGGTTCAAGTCGATGACATCGTTGGCTGAATCGACAATGAAGCCCACTTCCATCTCATTCACATTTACGATAATGATTCGGGTCTGGTCGGTGTGCTCCGCTTCCTCGATGCCGAATCGTCCGCGCAGATCAATAACCGGAATCACGACACCGCGCAGATTGATCACACCTTTGATAAATGAATAGGTCTTCGGTACGCGGGTAATCGGCATCATGCGTTCAATCGTCTGGACCTTCTCTACTTCAATGCCGTATTCTTCAGTGCCAAGCTTGAATACAATTACTTTAATATCTTCAGCCATGGAATGACCCTCCCTGTTCTAACCTGATTATTTGATAAAAGCATTCGGATCGATAATAAGCGCTACTTGTCCGTCTCCAAGAATGGTGGCTCCGGAAATCCCCTGCACCTCAGGCAAATACTTGCCGAGGTTCTTGATTACAATTTCGTTCTGGCCAATGAAGTCCTGCACGGCCAAGGCAACCAGCCGTTCTCCTTTGCGGACAACCACGATCTCCGTCTCCTCTTCCGTGCTTTCATCATAGTCCGGAATAGAGAAGATCTTGCTTAGGGAGACCAGCGGAATATGGCTACCCCGGAACTCCAGCATCCGGTTGCCGTGAATGGTGCGGATCTGGGATTGCTTCACAATTCCAGTCTCTACGATGGAAGAGAGCGGAATGGCATATTTCTCTGAGCCAAGCCGAACCAGCATTGCTGCAATGATCGACAGGGTCAGCGGAAGCTGAACGGAGAAATTCGTACCTTTGCCCGGTGTTGAATAGATGGTGACATTGCCGCCCAGCGAAGAGATTTTGGCTTTGACCACATCCAGACCCACGCCACGTCCCGATACGTCAGAGATTACCTCAGCCGTACTGAAGCCCGGCGCGAAGAGCAGCTGGTACGCTTCGTCATCCGACATCGTATTAGCCTGTTCCTGGGTAATTGCACCCTTTTTGACGGCAGAGGCCAGTACATTCTTGGGATAGATGCCCTTACCATCCTCTTCAATCTCAATGAAGACATGATTGCCGCTATGGAATGCTCGTAAATGAACGGTTCCTGTCTCCGACTTCCCGGCAGCGATACGGTCCGTGATAGATTCAATCCCGTGGTCTACCGCATTACGCAGGAGATGCACCAATGGATCACCAATCTCATCAATTACGGTACGGTCCATCTCTGTATCCGCGCCGGTGATGATTAGATCCACCTTCTTGTCCAGCGATTTCGCCAGATCGCGGATCATACGCGGGAACCGGTTAAATACGGTGTCTACCGGAACCATGCGCAGCTTCATGACAATATTCTGCAAATCTCCGCTGACCCGGCCCATATGCTCGACTGTCTCGGTAAGATCACCGTTCTGGACCTCAGAGGCCAGCTGCTCCAGCCGGACACGGTCAATAAGCAGCTCGCTGAACAGATTCATCAGCACATCCAGGCGCTCAATATCAACACGGATGGTCCGTGAAGGCGACGGCGCTCCTCCTGCCCGGGCCGGGGCAGCTTTGCCGTTCTCTTCCTTGGGGTGCACAGAAGCAGCAGGTGAAGCAATACCGGCAGCTGTGGGAGCAGCCTCCTGCACCGGAGCCGGGGCAGGCGCTTCGGCGGTAGCTGCCGCAGTGTCTTGTCCCATTTGGCGAAGTGACTCCTGATCAAGCGCCACAGCAGTAACCGCTTCGATCTCCGACAAATTCAGAATCATCTTCTGAATTTCACTTGCATCCTTTTGGGTTATGTAGTAGAGGGAGAATCCGTAATCGAATTTCTCCTGCTCTATGTCCTGAACCGAAGGGAAGGATTTGACGACTTCTCCTGAACGCTCCAAAAGGTCGAAGACCATGTAGGCACGTACGGCTTTGAGCTGACAGTCCTTGCGGATAGCCACATCCACATACAGCACCTGATGGCCTTCCTGAAGGGACTGCTCCAGCACAGAGTACTGGAATTCATCCAGGAACACCTGGGCCGCACTGGCATTGCCGGACGCAGCAGCAGTGACTTCAGCAGAAGCATTGCCGGCAGAAGGAACCTCTCCGCGAACGATAGTCTGCAGGGAAGAGACAATGGCTGTTACATCGGCCTTGCCCGCCCCCCCGCCGGTGATATCCTCCACCATGGATTCCAGAGCGTCAATACTTTTGAACAGGGTATCAAAAATGAAGTCCTGCATCCGCAGTTTGTTATTGCGCACCAAATCGAGCACATTCTCCATTTGGTGCGTAAGCGAAGCCAAATCTTCAAAACCCATTGTAGCCGCCATACCTTTCAAGGTATGGGCGGAGCGGAAAATCACCTGAACAATACTCAGATCCTCCGGATTCGCTTCCAGCCCCATCATGCTCTCGTTCAAAGACTGCAGATGATCATTTGACTCATCAATAAACATGGATAAGTATTGGTTCATGTCCATGAGCGGGTACCTCCCCTTCGAGTTCGCTATTCCATTATTTAACGGCTTGTACCAGCCTTGGAGCAATTTCTTGCAAAGGCAGGATGTGTCTTACACACTTCAACTCTACTGCAGACCTCGGCATTCCGTAAACCACACAGGTTTCTTCACTCTCTGCAAAGGTTGATGTCACCCCTGAATCGTAGAGTGCTTTCATCATACGGGCCCCGTCGCTGCCCATCCCCGTCATAATGACGGCATGACGTTCCAGCGAGGTAAGCTTCAATACCGATTCAAACAGTGTATCTACAGAAGGACGATGTCCATTGCGGACCTCTTCCTTAGTAAGCTCTATCATGTATTGGCCGCCAGGCGCAGGAACCACTGTCAGGTGATAGCCCCCGGGGGCTATATACGCTGCTCCCTGCCGGAGAACCATACCGTGCTCCGCTTCCGCGACCTCCAGCGCGCTAAAGGTATTCAGGCGCTGGGCCAGCGATTTGGTGAAGTTAGGCGGCATATGCTGGACAATGACAATTGGTGCCGGGAAGTCTCCAGGGATGTTCTCCAGGAACGCCTTAAGTGCTCTCGGACCTCCTGTTGAGCAGCCTACAGCAACCAGCTTACGCACGCCCCGGCTTCCGCTTACCTGGCCTCCTGATGCTGCAGGAGGTTCAACGAACGAACCTGCAGCAATTTCAGCAGCTGCACGTTGTCCAGTCCATCCGGCGCCCTGCACTTCCTTGGAACGGCCTTTAAACCTTTCGGGAGCCGATTTGGGCACTACTGGCGCGGGCTTGATTACCCGCTTCGCAGTAACTGGCTCAGCTCCGGCCTCCGGCTTCCGTTTGTCAGCAGGCGGTTCAATCGGTGCCTTGACCCTCGGCTTCTCCGTGCCCTGAAGCGGTGCTTTATCCGCCTCTCTCTTGGAGGGCTCCAGCTTTCGTCTCACCGGTTCCACACTAGCCCGCGGAGCAGTTAGTTCAACAGCAGGAGAAGGAGGCTCAGGCAATTTGACGGCAGAAGCGCGGGCTTCACGCCGCTCGCGCGCCAGCATCGCCTCCTTCATCTGCTCCCGGAGGGATTCTCCGACAGCGATGATATCCTGGGAGTTTGAAATGGACGGCTTTCGGATGAAATCGAAAGCCCCCCACTCCAAGGCCAGAATCGTCTCCTTCATACCCTCTTCATTGATACCGGACAGCATAATCACCGGGAGCGGACGCTGGGCCATGATACTTTTTAGCGCCTCCAGGCCATTCATTTCAGGCATCTCCACATCCATGGTTACGAGATCCGGACAAAGCTCGTTAACCTTCTCAATCGCCTCACGTCCGTTAGCAGCTGTCGCTGTGACTTGAAAGTCGGCATCATTCTCTATTAAATCGGAAATGATCTTGCGCATGAATGCAGAATCATCAACAACCAGAACTTTATATGGCCTCATAGCTTTCCACCTCTGTCCCTCAAATTCAGAACAATTATCTGTTTCGTTTCAACCACTTGCTGATGAATCCCTTGATGCCTTGTACTTTAGCGGTTTCTACTGAATCAACAGCCAGATAACTCTGTGCAAGCCTCTGCACATCCCTGGCTGCAATACTGTTCGGAAAAGCCACTGAGAATGGAATTTGTTTCTTAACCGCCTGTACCACATGCGGATCGCTGCTGATGTAACCAAGGAAGGGAAGCTCAAGCTGCAGGAACCGGCTGGCCGCCATCCGGATTTTGTCGCTGGTAGCCCGTGCCTCCCGTTCATCCCCTGCCTGATTGACAATCAGTCTGAACGAGACCTCCGGATGCGAATTATGAACAACCTTCATCAGTGCATACGCATCTGTAATTGCTGTAGGCTCAGGTGTGGTGACCACCAGGCAGTCGTCGGCAGAAGTGATGAATTTCATCGTTTCCTTGGACAGCCCCGCCCCTGTGTCGAACAGGATGAAATCCATGGTATCGGCAATGCTTGCAATCTGTGTGGTAAAGTAATTCAGATCCGCCTCCGAGAGTGTGAACAGTTCGTCCATCCCGGAACCCCCTGCAATGAAGGGCAACGCTTGCGGTCCGAGCTGAATGATCTGTCCGATATCTGCTTCCCGCTTGAGCAGGTGGTACAGATTGTATCTGGATGAGACACCCATAAGGACATCAATATTAGCCATGCCGATATCGGCATCGAACAGAAGAACTCTCCGTCCCATGGCCTTCAGTGCAAGCGCGAAGTTAAGGGTGAAATTCGACTTCCCGACTCCCCCCTTCCCGCTGCATACCGTGATGATCCGTGCAGAGGCACCGCTTCCGGGAGCCTGCCTTGTATCCTGACTGGAGACCAGCCGTCTTAACGCCTGCGCCTGGTCCATCACCCGCCCCCTGTTCCCAGCAGCATGCCGCCAATCTGCTCCCCTGTTGCCATTAGAAGATCATCAGGAACATTTTGTCCGTTGGTAATATAAGAGAGCTTTAGCGGGTAATCATTCAGAACATTGAACAGCGGGCCATAGCTCCCAGTTTCATCCAGCTTCGTGAATACAACCTTATCCAGCTGGTATCTGCCGAAGTGCTCCGCGATCTTTTTCATGTCACGGCTCTTCGAGGTCAGGCTCAGCACCAGCAGGGTCTCACTCTTAAGCTCCTTGGCCAGCAGACTCTGTAGTTCAGCCACCAGCATTTCATTGCGGAAATTGCGTCCGGCGGTATCCATGAGCACCAGATCACAGCTCTCCAGCCGGAACATCGCCCGCTGCAGATCTCCAGGTGATTGGACAACCTCCAGCGGTACGTTGAGAATGGAGGCGTAGGTTCTAAGCTGTTCAACGGCTGATATCCGGTAAGTATCCGAGGTAATCAGCCCGACCTTTCGTCCCTGCTTGAACAGCTGCTCCGCTGCCAGCTTGGCAATCGTTGTCGTCTTGCCGACCCCTGTCGGCCCGGCAATATATACAATCCGGGTATCCGGGGCAATACCGCCGGCAATTCGTCCCGCCAGAAAACCGTCAATCTGCTCTCTAAGCACAGCCTCGAATTGCTCCGGCCCCCAGCTGCTTCCTTCCTCACGGTAACTCTCCAGAACATATCCGATCCATTCCTCTACGAGAACAGCGTCAGTCTCCTGGTCAATCAGGCGGCTACGTAAGGATTCCAGCGCATCCGGCAGCTCGGCAGCCCTTGAGGAATAACGTGCGATACGTTCCATCCATTGCTTCATATCCCGGATCTCCCGCAGGACATCACTCTCAGTGGCAGAGGCACTCGCACTCTCAGGTTCAGGCTGTTCTGCTGCAAGCGATTCATAGATGGCTGCAAGCTTCTTCCGGCTCTCCTCCGGCTGCGGTACAGACGGCTGGCCTGCTGCAATATCCTCAGTGCGGATAACCGGCGGCTCAGTCTTGGCTAAAGGCGGCATCACAGCGACACCTCCGCCCTGCTCCAGTGGATCAGCCAGTGCTGCGGCAATCTCGGCAAACGACTTGGCTGCTGCCGCCTCCCTTACCGTCACAGGCGGCGGGAGAGGAGGAGCAGCGGCTGAGGCAGCCTTCTGATAGGCCTCTGGCACTGCATTTCGCGGTACGTTCATCGGCGGTGCAGGAATCTTCTCCTGCGCAGCCGCCTTTGCACCGTTCTCCACAGCAGCCACAACCTCAATCTTCTTTTTTGTGAACATACCCATGAATCCGCCAACCTTTATTTCTTTGGTGCTTAAAATAACGGCATCGCTTCCAAGCTCGCTGCGGATCGAATGCATGGCGTCAGGCATCGTATCGACCACATAACGCTTCACTCTCATAAGTTCACCACCCCGACGCTTTGAATTTCAATGTTTGGCTCCAGCTCGCTGTAGGAGAGCACAGGGATATCCTGCATGGTTCGCTCAATAACCTGTCGCAGATACATGCGAATCGTTGGAGAGGTCAGTACAATCGGCTGCTGGCCGGACTGCAGGAGACGGTTGATCTGCTCTGTAAGCCGCTGATAGACGGTTTGGGTAGATACCGGATCAAGCGCCAAGTAGCTGCCCTGCTCGGTCTGCTGTACGCTCTCGGAAATCTTTTTCTCAAGCCCGGGACCTACGGTAATGACACGCAGGGTCTCCCCCGTCTGAGAGAACTGCTGGGTAATCTGTCTGGAGAGAGATTGCCGTACATATTCAGTCAGAATATCAGGGTCCTTAGTATAAGTGCCGTAATCAGCAAGCGTCTCGAAGATGGTGACGAGATCGCGGATGGATATTTTCTCCCGCAGCAGCTTGCCCAGCACCTTCTGAACATCCCCGACAGCAAGAATGGAAGGAATGAGCTCGTCCACCAGCACAGGGTAATTCTCCCTGAGATTGTCGACCAGTTGCTTCGTCTCCTGACGGCCCAGCAATTCGTGTCCATACCGTTTGATCAGCTCGGTCAGATGCGTGGCTACAACGGAAGGCGGGTCAACCACGGTATAACCGGATAACTCAGCCCGCTCCTTCACCGACTCATCGATCCATAAGGCAGGCAGACCAAAGGATGGTTCGATAGTCTCAATCCCGCTAATCGACTCGTCATCATACCCGGGACTCATGGCAAGATAGTGATTAAGTAATAATTCACCGCCGCCAACGTTATTTCCTTTAATTTTGATGACATATTCATTCGGTTTTAGTTGAATATTGTCGCGTATACGAATAACCGGCACGACAAGACCCATCTCCAGTGCACATTGCCGTCGAATCATGATGATACGGTCGAGCAAATCGCCGCCCTGCCCCGTATCCGCCAAAGGAATCAGACCATAACCAAATTCGAATTCGATCGGGTCCACCGTAAGCAGATTGATAACACTTTCGGGACTTCGCACCTCTTCGATCTGCTTCTCCTCGACCAGTTGTTCATCGGCAATCTGCTGCCTGCTGGCCTTCTGTCCCATACTGTAAGCCGCATAAGCCATCAGCCCCGCCAAAGGAAGCGTGGACATAATCGTAATCGGGGTAAAGAACCCCAGAAACGCAATGGTCGCAGCCACTATGTATAGAAGCTTCGGATAGGACAGCAATTGTCCGGTCAGATCCTCGGCCAGATTGCCCTCCGAAGCCGCGCGGGTAACGATGAGACCGGAAGCCGTGGAGATCAGCAAGGCCGGAATCTGGCTGACCAGACCGTCACCGATGGTCAGGACAGAGTAGGTTGAGAGTGCTGTCTGGAACGACATACCATGAACGGTCATACCGATAATGAAGCCGCCGATCAGGTTGATAATGAGGATGATGATACTGGCAATGGCGTCCCCTTTAACGAACTTACTCGCACCATCCATGGCTCCGAAGAAATCCGCCTCGCGTTCGACATTACGGCGGCGTTCCCGTGCCTGCTGCTCATTAATCATCCCCGCATTCAGATCCGCGTCAATACTCATCTGCTTACCGGGCATCGCATCCAGCGTGAAGCGGGCGCCTACCTCGGCCACGCGCTCCGAACCCTTGGTGATAACAATGAACTGAACCACAACCAGGATCAGAAAGACAATGAACCCGATAGCGATCTGTCCCCTGGCAATCCAGCTTCCGAAGGTCGCTACGACCTCCCCGGCATGGCCATCAGCCAGAATCAGCTTGGTTGTTGACAGGTTCAGCGCTAAGCGGAACAGCGTTGTGATCAGGAGCAGTGAAGGAAATATTGAGAACTGCAACGGATCTCTGGTATTCATGGCGACCAATATAATGGTCAGGGCTATCGAGATATTGACAATTAACAGTACATCCAAAAGCCAGACAGGGATGGGCAGAATCATCATAAGCACAATACCGATAATGCCCAGTAGAACTGTTAAATCTTTAGCTTTCAATGTCCTTAACCTCCCCCGGCTTATCTCCTCTTGCCTTTAAGCTTATATACATAGGCCAGCACTTCGGCAACTGCCTGGAACAGATCGGCCGGCACTACATCACCGATCTCCGCTCTCTGGAACAATGCCCGTGCCAGCGGCTTATTCTCCATCGTTACAACACCATGCTCCTTGGCCAGTTCCCTGATGCGGAGTGCCACATAATCCTGGCCCTTGGCTATAATCTGAGGAGCCTCCATTGTGGAACCGTCATACTTCAGGGCGACTGCAAAGTGGGTCGGGTTCGTGATGATAACATCAGCCTTGGGGACCTCCTGCATCATCCGCTGCATCGCCATTCTGCGCTGACGTTCCCTGATCTTGCCTTTGATGATGGGGTCGCCCTCCATCTTTTTGTACTCATCCTTAATGTCCTGCTTGGACATCTTGAGACTCTTCTCATGCTCGTATTTCTGATAGATATAGTCCAGTACCGCCATTATAAAAAGAGCCGCTGCAATCTTGATGCCCAGGCTCATGGTCAGCTTCGCAACGAAGGCGTATGCCCCTTCCGCATCGACATGCGAGAGGCGTGCAAAACTCTCCTTCTGTCCCCAAAGCGTACTGTAGACCAGATAGGCAATCAGGATGAGCTTGAAGATAGATTTGAGGAACTCTACTACGGAACGCATGGAAAAAATATTTTTGAAGCCTTTGATGGGGTTTATCTTGCTGAACTTAGGCGTAATTCCTTCGCCTGAAGCCATGAAGCCTACCTGTGCGAAGTTAGCCACGAGCGCCAGCAGGAAGGTGATGCCCAGCAGCGGAGCAAGCAGAATGAGGATCTGCAGCCCGTACTGGTTAAACAGCGTAGTGATATTCTCCGGTGTTACCTCAAGCATCATCCGGTTCTGGAACACATCTGTGTAGAGCTTGATAAACCGTTCTTTCATGAAGCCGCCGAAGACGCTCAGTGACAGCAGCGCCGAGAAGAGGACCACTGCGCCTGACATTTCAGCACTTTTGGCAACCTGCCCCTTCTTGCGGGCGTCCTGCCGTTTCTTCGGAGTGGCTTTCTCTGTCTTATCTCCTCCGAACAGCTGAAGGTTCAGTTTGTATCTTGCCTGTTTTGCCAAGACAATCTCTCCTTACCGTAGCCTAAGGACTCTTCCCAATGAGGCCAAGCAAGTTGTGCATGGACTCGAACATAATCTCGAAGAGATTCTGGAACAGCGCAGCCATCCCCGGCATCAGTATAAGAAGCAGCGCCAGACCGATAATGATTTTGAGCGGGACACCGATGACAAACACATTATATTGCGGAGCCGTTCTCGCCAGGAAGGCCAGGCCTACATCCGTCAGGAACAGTGCAGCGACCAGCGGAGCCGACATTTGAAAGGCCAGCATAAAGGATTGAGCAAAGGTGCGGATCAGAAACTCTGACAAGCTTCCGCCGATCATTTTGAGGAACAGGTCATTATCGATCGGCACCCATTTATAGCTGTATACAATAGCATCCAGCAGGTAATGGTGGCCATTCATGCTCAGGAACAGCAGCAGTGCAATCATATACTTGAAGTTACCGATAATCGGTGCCGATGCCCCGGTCATCGGGTCAATGACGTTCGCAATCCCGAACCCGATCTGAATATCGATAAAAGAGCCCGCAGTCTGAATCGTCATAAACATCAGGTAGGCGATAAACCCAAGCAACAGCCCGATTAATGCCTCCCTGATAATCAGGAGGATAAACCCCAGATCCTGCGGAACTGTAATATTCATGCTGCCTGAGCTGAAGATGACCATCGATACAAAAAAAGACAAACCAATTTTGAACGTTGTCGGCACGCTTTGCGACGAAAAGACAGGAACGACAACAAAAAAGGCGGTAATTCGACAAAAAATCAGCAGAAAGACAGGAAAACTTTGCACCAGGGTCTCTATATTCATAGACTCAACCGATATACATATAGAGACTGCCCAGAATTTGGCTGGTGAAATCCACCAGCTTCGTTATAATCCACGGACCGAACAGCAGTAAAGCAAGCAGTACGGCAACGATTTTGGGAACAAACGCCAGGGTCTGCTCCTGAATCTGGGTTGTGGCTTGAAAAATACTGACGATCAGTCCTACCACCAGACCAAGAATCAGCATGGGGGCGCTGGTCTCCAGCACTAAATATACGGCTTGGCCGGCCAGGCCGATAATAAACTCCGCATTCATCCCATGTACCTCCTCTTACAAGTCAGGTGTTAAAACTCAGCAGCAGTGATTTGACTACTAGGTACCAGCCGTCCACCAGCACAAAGAGCATAATTTTGAAAGGCAACGATATCATTACCGGCGGCAGCATCATCATCCCCATGGCCATCAGGGTGCTGGACACCACAATATCAATAATAAGAAAAGGAATAAAAATCATAAAGCCCATGGTAAACGCCTTTTTCATCTCGCCGATTGCAAAAGCAGGTACCATTACTGTTAAAGGAATATCATTATAGCTGGCTGGCTTCACTGTAGCGTTATTGCCGGTATAGTTCATGAACAGCAGCAGGTCCTTCGTATTCGTCTGCTTGAACATAAATTCCTTAATCGGCTCCTGCGCTTTGTTCAGAGCTTCGCTCTGGGTCAGAGTGCCCTTCATATAGGGCTGTAAGGCCGTCTCGTTCACAGTTGCCAGTGTCGGCGACATAATGAACAAGGTTAGGAACAGAGCCAGTCCTACAAGCACCTGGTTCGGTGGCATCTGCTGTGTACCCAGTGAGGTTCTCACGAACCCCAGTACGATCACAATCCGCGTGAAGCTGGTCATCAGCACCAGGAATGAAGGAGCAATGCTAAGCACCGTTACCAGCAGCAGGATAGAGATGGAGCTCGTACCCCCGCTTGGAGCATCATTGTCTCCCACCGAGATATTGATATTAGGAATCGGGTCAGCATGAACCGGATGCAGGAGCAGCACACTGAAAATACCAAGCAACAAAAAAGAAAGAATCAGCTTTTTTTTCATAAATCCTCCGACTCTTTCCTGAGATCCTCATCCCTGCGCAGTTCCTCCAGCTTCTCCTTGCGCTCTGGCGACAGGGCAAGCTTGGATTGCAGCGTCTCATAGAAAGACGAAGTCTCATGAATCTCAATTTCCTGGGACGGCACCTCACCGCGCAGCTTGGACTTGATTTTGCCGATAAGCGGTGCAATGAAGTTGTCTGTTCCTGAGGCCTGGTCTTCAAAAGCGGATATAATCAGCGCCACCTCTGCCGGATCGGTGATCTTATCCATCATAGTGATGTCCTCGCCCACTCCGATCAGATAGAGGCTGCCGCCCAGCTCAATGACCTGAATCGACTTATTCGGACCCAGCCCCAGCGCACCCAGCGTACGGATGGAACGGCCGCTCATCAGAGTCTGATTGCGGCGTCCCAGAAAACGGATCAGCAGCACGATAAGAATAACAATGACTGCCAGAAAAAAAACAACCTTCAATAAATTCAGCAGGGCATTACTACTGTCTCCGAGCGTTCCGGAAGCAAATAACATACCTCGTTCCTATATACCCAGCGTTTTGTTGATGGCTTCAATGACACGGTCTGCCTGGAACGGCTTCACAATAAAGTCTTTGGCACCGGCCTGGATTGCATCAATAACCATAGCCTGCTGACCCATGGCTGAACACATAATGACTTTGGCATTGGCATCTACTTTTTTGATTTCCTTAAGGGCGGCAATTCCGTCCATTTCAGGCATGGTGATATCCATCGTGATCAGATCCGGACGCAGTTCCTTAAATTTCTCTATAGCCTGTGAACCGTCCTGGGCTTCACCCACTACCTCAAATCCGTTTTTCGACAAAATGTCCCGGATCATCATTCTCATAAATGCTGCATCGTCCACGATTAGAATTCGGTTAGCCATTTTTACAAAATCCTCCCTAAGTATGCTTATTGTAATTTTTGTATACGGTCCCACTGGCTGACGATATCCGTAACGCGGACACCGAAGTTCTCGTCGATAACTACGACTTCCCCCTTGGCAATGAGCTTGTTGTTAACCAGAATGTCAACAGGCTCACCTGCCAGCTTGTCCAGTTCAATAATTGAACCTTGCGACATTTCCAGAATATCTTTAATCTGCTTCTGGGTCCTTCCTAATTCTACGGTTACCTTCAGTGGTATGTCCATCAATAAATTTAAATTATTTTCGTCAATATTGCCAAAAGCCCCTGCACTCAGATTCGCAAATTGCACAGGCTGCACATTTACATTACGGCCCTGTGCAGGATTCTGCGCCTGAGGCTGCGGATAGGGCATGCCCTGCGGCGGCATTCCGTAAGGCGGCATGCCCTGCATCCCATACGCCGGCATCCCTGCCGGAGGATAATAATATCCCCCTTCCGGCATTCCCGGATAAGGCGGCATTCCCTGGCCCTGCGGCGGATATTGCGGAGGGTACCCTCCCGCCTCCGGCGCTGGCATTTGCTGCTGAGCTGTAGGCGGAGCCTGTGCCGGTTCCGGTGCAGGCGCTGGTGCGGCTGCCGCAGCCGGAGGCGGTGTTGCTTCCGCAGAGGAGACGGCCGCTTCCTGGTCAGCCTGGCTGACATCGCCTAGCAGCATGGTCACCATATCCTTGGCGAATTGTACAGGCAGCAGCTGCATAATGGTGGAATCAATCAGATCGCCGATCTTGAGGCGGAAGGAAATCTGGATTAGCGTCTCATCATCCGGCAGGCTTCCTACACCTTCTCCGCTCGACATGTTAAGAATGTCAATGCCTGGCGGAGAAATATTGACGAATCTGTTGAAGATCGTTGACATTGAGGTAGCGGAAGAACCCATCATCTGGTTCATCGCTTCCTGCACGGCACTGATATGAATCTCATTCAGTTCCTCGTCCTTAGGATCTCCTTCCCCACCGAGCATCAAGTCGGCAATGACCTGTGCATCCCTGATCTTGATAACCAGAGAATTGATGCCCTGGAAACCGTCGACATACTGTACGTGAACAGCCACATGAGGTTTGGGAAAGGCTTCCTCGAACTCTCCGCGTGTAATAATGGAAACCTTAGGGGTAGTAATGTCTACCTTCTTACCCAGTAGGGTGGAGAGTGCGGTTGCCGCACTTCCGAAGGTGATATTCCCAATTTCTCCCAGTGCATCCTGTTCAAAAGGTGTTAAGTAATCATCCACGGTCTTCGGTGAAGGAGCCAAGTTGCCTTCCGCAGACTGTCTAAGAAGAGCATCTATCTCTTCCTGGGACAAATAATCTTTACTCGTCAAACTCTTCAACCCCTTCGCTGACAATCTCGTCTATTTGCACAGCCACACGTTCTTTGATCATCCCCGGACTTCCAATGAATTTCAGCTTGTCCCCCACCTTAATCGACAGACCGGAATCCACCGTCTTGTTAAGAGAAATCACGTCGCCGATGCTGAGCCCGAGAAATTCAGCAATGGATAAATTCGATTCGCCAAGCTCCGCCACGATCGGAAGCTGCGCCCGGTGAACCCGTGCCCGGATGGCTTCGAGCTCTACCTCATCCCGCACCTTTTTCTCGGAGACAAACCACTGGTGCACCGAGAGCCTTGACATAATCGGCTCCAGCACAACGTGCGGGATACAAAGGTTGATCATCCCCGTCGTGTCTCCTATTTTGGTACTGAGGGAGATCAGGGCAATCGTTTCATTTGGCGATACAATTTGCATAAACTGCGGATTCGTTTCCAGCGCCTCCATCCTGGGATGGATATCAAGCACTGTCTTCCAGGCTTCCTGCAGACTTTCAAAGCATCTGCTGAAAATCCTCTCCATAATGGTCGTTTCGATTTCAGTCAACGCATTGATTTTGGAGGGTGCCGTTCCGAAGCCGCCAAGCAGACGGTCCAGCATTGCAAAAGCAATATTCGGATGCACCTCCATCACCATCCGGCCCTCCAGCGGCTCGGCCTCAAAAATATTCAATATCGTCATTTTGGGAATGGAGCGGATAAACTCGTCATAAGGGAGCTGCTCTACTTGAACGACATTGATCTGCACGAAGGTGCGCAATTGGGCCGAAAAGTACGTTGTAAGATAGCGGGCAAAGTTATCATGAATCCGGGTAAGGCTGCGGATATGATCTTTGGAGAAACGCACGGCCCGTTTGAAATCATAAGAGCGGATCTTTTTAGTGGTTTCTTCTTTTTTAAGTTCGTCGGCATCCATTTCACCGGATGAAAGTGCAGCAAGCAGAGCATCAATTTCGTTTTGTGATAGTACATCAACCAATTCAATCACCCCCCCATCAAAGAATAGACCCGCCTGCAGCTACATAGATGCCAGTATGAATTTGGTGAATTCAATCTGGGTGATGGAACCTTCTGTCAGGTTCTTATTGATGATATTCACCAGTTTGCTGCTGAACTGATCTTTGCCGCTGGCCCCATTCAACTCCTCGGGTTTGGCATCGGCAATCGCTTTGATAATCAGCGGTGTTATTTTAATAGATTTTATCTTTTCGAATTCTTCCTTGGACGACGCCGAATCTAATTGAAGCGCGATGTCAACTGAAAGGATGTAATCGGGATCGGCAAGATTAGTTTTGATATCTTTGATTTCGGCTGTCATCTCAACAATTTGATCAGCAGTCATCTTCTTCGTCTCCACGTTCTGGACAGCCTTGCTCACTTCATTCCCATCACCTGGGAAAATTTTGTCCATTAGTAAGAATGCAGCGACTACGATAAGTGTAACGGCCAGCAATATCGTGATGAGCCATGGCAGCATCTTTTTCATGAAAGCTCCTCCATTGACTGGACTTTAATGGTGGCAGCGTGTGTGCCTATGTCCCTGTTATATTCCTTAATCTTGCTAATGACTTCATCGGCTTTTTCAAGCACGATCAGTCTTTTGCCGGTTACCAGCGTAATATACGTGTCCGGTGATTCTTCAACCATTTCAACCAGCAGGGCATTCAGCCACATCCCCGCCCCGTTCAATCTTGTTACCGAAATCATGACAGGCCTCCTAACCTAAATAGGGGGAGGAGATCCTCCCCCACGACTGCAATAACATTTCCGCTGCGGGCAAAACGTTATTTTTCAGCAAGTTACATATTAATAATCAAGCTTAACGCTTCAGATTAACTACTTCCTGCAATACTTCATCGGAAGTGGTGATAATCCGCGAATTCGCCTGGAATCCACGCTGGGTAACAATCATTTCCGTGAACTCACCGGTCAGATCCACATTGGACATTTCCAGCTGGCCGGCAACGATAGTACCTGTCCCTACTTCTGCATTGTTGGCAGTTGTCGGCTCCAGCGCACCTTCAGCACTTGCATTTAAGGTCATCCGGTACAAGTTGCCGCCGATTTTCTCAAGGCCTCCCGGATTGCTGACTTTGGCAACACCGATCAATAAATCTGAATTTATTGTCCCATCCCCCAACGTTTGCAAAATCGTACCATCACTGGAGATAGAGAATGATGTAGCACCCTCGTCTAATTGAATAGCTTCTGAATTTGAATTAAGGACATGCAGTCCGTCCGAGGTCACTAGATTGCGGCTGGCATCCACATGGAAATCTCCGGCACGGGTCAGGAAGGGAACATCCTGATCGCCCGAGAGCTTCACCAGAAAAAATCCGTCTCCTTCAATTCGAAGATCTGTAGGGTTGTTGGTAGTCATCGCACTCCCCCCAGTATGCAGGGTGTCAACGGAACCGATGGACACCCCAAGACCGATCTGCTTGGCATTGACACCGCCTTGTCCGCCATCCACGGGTGCTGTAACCCCGGAGACCGTCTGGCTCATGATATCCTTGAACATCACGCGTCCTGACTTGAAGCCGATGGTATTGACATTCGCAATATTGTTACCAATGACATCGAGCTTGGTCTGGAATCCGCGCATACCTGAAACCCCTGAGTACATAGATCTTAACATTATTAATCGTCCTCCCGGTTATAGAGTCTTCTGACTCTTAAGAATTGAAAGATGAAGCTGGAGTGGTGGCCGCGTCAGTCGGTCGGCAGCCACTATCGGCTCTCCAGTAAGGACCAGCCGATGTCAAGATATAATTACTGCACTGTCAATCTGCGTGAATACATTGTCCTTCATTGAATTGCCATCCATCGCTGTAACAACTGTCCGGTTCTTCACACTAACAATAAGTGCCATATCCTTCATAAGAATCAGAGATTCTTTGCTGCCCTTGGCGGCTGCTTTGTCTACCGCAGAGGAGATCTGATCCAGTTGGCGGCTGCCAAGCTCGATTCCCCGCTGCTCCAGGCGTTTGGCTGCATGGTTACTGAACTTCAACATATTCTTCTGCAGCACACTCTCGAACGACGCTTCAGGACTTGAGGAGCCCTTAACAGATTGCTGACGTTGCAAGGCGGAAGGATGTACAGCTGCCGGATATAATTGTCCGATAGTTATTCTGTCACTCATGATGTCTCCCCGCTCTCCCCGTTTGTCGCAGTCTCACTGGCTGCCGGAGTCTCACTGGTTGCTGGACTCTCGCTAGCCGCTGGAGTCTCACTGCCCGCTGGAGGTGTAGTACCAGCATTCTGAATTTGCGTAATATCTGTTAGAGCAATACGCTCCTTGCCTACCACTGCGTATTGCACCCCGCTGCTGACAACAATCGATTCAACATTGCCTGATTTCGGCAATTTCGTCTCAGCATCCGTCCAGGTGATATCCTTCCCGATCAATCCTGACACAGAGCCAAGAGACTGATTCAGTGCTGTAAGCTGGGTGGATATGTTCATAAGCTGCTCTACAGATGAGAATTGAGCCATTTGAGCGATGAATTCCTTATCCTCCATCGGCTGCATCGGGTCCTGGTTCTGCAGCTGGGTAATCAGTATTTTCAAGAACTGATCCTTGCCCAGTGTAGAGGTGCCTGTGGTCTTGGGTGTCTTATCATTCGCTACATAATTCCACTGGTTGCTGTTAGACACGGGATTCGTTGCCATATTATTTCACCTCGCTTGTTCTGTTCATCAAATCTTGGTTGAGAATCCGCCGCTCTGGTTGGTATCTTGCTGGGTAGCAGAAACCCAATCCTTCCATTCGCCATTAAGCTCTGCGGCGAGCACGGCATCTGCCGATTCTTCCTGGTGTTCCCGCGAACGTCTGCCTTGCTGCTGTCCGCCCGCGCCTGTCTGCTGACCCTGCCCTCCGGTCCACTGTGACTGAGGGGAGTTGTTGTTCTGCGTCACTTCGAGGCGCTCTACCTGAAGTCCCTGGGACTGCAATGCCAATCGAAGCTGGCTCATCTGCTGCTCAAGCATATCCTTGGTTCCGGCATGCTGGGTCATGAACTGTGCCACCAGATTTCCGTTTTGCATGGTAATCTTCACATCCACTTGTCCAAGATTCTCTGGGAATAAGGTGATCGTAGCTTCAGCCACTCCGCCCTTCTTGACAATCTCAAGCTTACCGCTGATGAAGGTGTTCATCTCCTGGGCGAATTGCTGGACCGGCACTGGCGCGGCTTCCGCCTTCAGCGGTGCAGTAATTCCGTGCCGCAGCGATAATTGGCCGGCCGTTACAACCTCCGGCTCCTGAGTCGTCCCTTCTCCAGATAGTAAAGGATCTTCGGCAGACACTGTCTCCTTCAATGTGGCAGTCACTACCGCGGCAATAGGAGTGGAACCCTCAGGTGCAGTTACAGCTTCGGAATTGCCAGCCACAGCTGCTGCATTCAACATGAAACCTGTGCTCGCTGAAGCCCCCAATAACCTACGGACATCCGTTGCCAAATCTCCCTTGCTATACATTCCCACCCTAGGCTCGCTTTCCGTTGCCTGCTTAAGCGACACCGCTGGAGCATCAACAACTGCTGGAGTCTTGTTAGCCATGGACTTGTGATTAACAGGTGCACTCTCCGCCATAATAGCTGAGAATTGATTTAGAAGCGCAGCTCCTTTGGCAGCAGTCTCCTGATCCCCGCTGACAGCTGCTATCTGAACCCGTTGAACCAGGCTGTTCAGTTCATCTTGAATGGCAAAGCGCAGGGTTTCAGGGTTCTTGGCAAGTGGCGACAAGCTGATGGATGTGTCAGCAACAGTAGCTGAGGCATCCTGTGAACCTGGAGAGGGATTGCCGGACACAAGAGCAGATACTTGAAGCAGCCAACTTTGAAGCGCAGCAATTAGTGCCGGATCAGCCTCCAGACTGGTGTCAAGCTTCTCTATATCCTGCACAAGACCTTCCAGCAGCTTCGTTTGCTTAACATCTGTACTACCTGCCTCTTCTCCCTTAGCCTGAACAGCACTGAGGAGTCCCTGCAATAATGAAGCTAAATTACCGGCTACGGGAGTCTCAGTGCCTTTGGCAGTCGTAACTCCCCCCATGCTCTGCACAAGCGTCTGGGCAAATGGCATCGACGGGTTAACTGTCCCGGTTGTCCCCTGCGTTGTTCCGCCGGAAGCAGCCAGATTGCCTGCGGTTAAGGTTTGTAGAATAATACTCATCTTTTTCACCTCCCTTCAAAAGTTATTTCCCGCCCATCAGACGGTTGACAATTTTGGCTGTCTGCTTGCTGTCTTTCTTGGTCATCTCCCCCAAAATGGAGGAGCGGACCGAGTCACTGACCGTATTCAGCACCGTGATGACTTTATCCGGACTCAGGCTGTACATGGAGCCAAGCAGCACTGCCGCATCCGCAGCGGGCATGCTGGTGAAGGTCTGGCCTAGCTTCTCCTGATCCAGATTAGCTGAAGGCTTGGGAGTAGCAGTACCAGCCTCCTGCTTTAGCCGGGATTGCAGGGCTGCAATAGCCATATCGGTTGAATTTGTGGTTTCTTTTAGCTTTATGGAGACATCTGCCGCTTTTTTGGCATCCATTTTTTCCAGGATGGCCGTTTTGCTGGCATTGTTCATCACACTGAAGATTTGAACCATCTCATCGGTAGTCAAATTCTCCATAATCGGCGCCGCTTTGGAGGCCTTCATCCCGGCATACAGCTTAGCCAGATCCGTCACTTTCTTCAGATAAGGATCTTCCTCTTCCTCGGTGGCTGCGGCCGTTTCAGCAGCGGTCTTTAACTCATCAACCTGCTTTTGAAGTGCTTCGGCCTTGGTGGTCTCCGCCGCCTTGTCTTCTTCAGCCTTCTTCAGTTTTTCCTCCCCAGCGGTAAGTTGAGCTTTGAGTTCTTTGATCGTGCTCGCGGAGCTCGCGGCCTGCTCTTTACTCTCTGCGGGCGGATTCTCCTCTGCGGCTTCACCCGGCGCTGCCGGGTCCGCGGGCGGATCAGGCACCCATTTCTCTATAACAGGAATTTTGTTGGCAATCGCCAACACGTTATTGCGGATATCCATATTAAATAGGGTGAGCAGTACCCCAAGCAGTACAAGCGTGAAAATGATTGGAATCATCAAGAACAAAAAACGCTCTAATTTGCCTGCCGACCCTTCATCTTCAAGTTCCATCTGATTATTTGCCACTAGCGGAAACCTCCCGGGTTAGAGGGATTTCATCGCGAAGCGGACGGTAGCCATCTCATCCAGTTCGTTTTGTTCCCGTAAACTCATATTCTGCAGAAATGCGGTTTGTGCTTTGTCTTTGGCTTTGAGCCATACCTTCTCATCCAGAACCTTCGTACTCAGGTGATCCTGCTTATTCTGAACCTCGACATGTGCCCTACTAATGTCGGAATGCTTACGGGCAATGCATTTGTCGAGATAATCCACGTAATCCTGCATTTCACGAAGCTTAGCCATCGGTGTCTTCTGCTGTGCTGCACTTTGCAGGGACAACATCAGCGTGCTGCGCTGACCAGTTAATTCATCAAGGCTTTTTTCCTGTGCCTGCAGTTCTCCGAGCGCGCTTGAGAGCATCCACTCTGCCTGTGTTTTTTCGTTACCCTTCAAGTCCACCACTTTTTGAAAAGTATAATGGAATCTCATGATCAATCAACTCCTCGAGAACTGTGAAATTAAAGTCTGCTGCACTTCGCTGAGGGTTACCTTCTCGTTCACCTTTTGCTTGGTGAAATCCCAGATGCTGTCGATGTAATGCATCGACTCATCGATTTGCGCGTTAGAGCCCCTCTGGTAGGCTCCGATGTTAATCAGATCCTCGGAATCCTTATACACCGCCATCAAGCGCTTCACATTCTCGGCCGCTGCAATCTGTTCCTCCGGGGCGATATCCTTCATCACCCGGCTGATGCTTGCGAGAACGTCGATCGCTGGAAAATGTCCTTTATTGGCTATATTCCGGTTCAGAACAATATGTCCGTCCAGAATGCCGCGCACAGCATCTGCTATCGGCTCGTTCATATCGTCACCGTCAACCAGCACCGTGTAGAACGCGGTGATTGAGCCTGTAGGGCCCGTCCCAGCACGTTCCAGCAGCTTAGGCAGACTGGCGAATACAGAAGGTGTATACCCTCTCATCGCCGGAGGCTCGCCGACTGCTAGCCCTACCTCACGCTGCGCCATCGCATAACGTGTTACCGAGTCCATCATCAGCATGACATTCAGACCACGGTCGCGGAAGTACTCGGCAATCGTAGTGGCGATCAGCGCCCCCTTAATCCGGATCAGTGCAGGCTGATCGGAAGTGGCCACAATGACCACCGAACGCTGAAGACCTTCGGGTCCCAGATCGCGCTCAATGAAATCAAGCACCTCTCTGCCCCGTTCACCGATCAGCGCAATCACATTGACATCTGCCGAGGTGTTTCGGGCAATCATGCCCATCAGGGTACTCTTCCCCACACCCGAGCCGGCAAAAATCCCTACACGTTGCCCCTTACCGATAGTCAAAAGTCCATCAATAGCCCGGACTCCAATGCTGATCGGTTCGGCGACCCGCGGACGGTTAAGCGGATTGGACGGAATGTTGAAGGTGGAGCTGTGCGGCATTCTGGCCGGTATCAGTGAACCATCCAGCGGCTGTCCCAGACCGTCGAGAACCTTCCCGAGCAGCTCCGAGCCGACTTGAACGCTAAGCGGCTTGCCGGTGCCCACTACATCACAACCAGGCCCGATAGCCTGCAGTTCGCCAAGCGGCATTAACAACACCTTGTTATCACGGAACCCTACAACCTCTGCCTGAAGCGGCTTACTTCCTTTGGCAGGATAGATATAACACACATCACCGATGCTGGCGTCTGGCCCTTCCGACTCCACCATCAGCCCGATAACCTGAGTAACCTTACCGTTAATCCTTACCGGATCGAAGTTACGCAGCTGATCTTTGTATCTTCTGCTGTCAAGCATCGTCGTCCCCATTTCTGTGTTCATCTGAGTCCAGAGCGATTCTTAGCAGTTCTTTTTTAATTTCGGCAAGCTGGGTATCAACCCGGGCATCGATGCTGCCGAAGGAAGACCGGATCACACACCCCAGATCTCTGACCGTTGAATCCGGGAGAATCTGCAGCTCAGCCTGAGAGTCCACAGCAAGCGAGAGTTCTTCACGGGCCGCATTGACAAAAGCAAACTGTGCAGGAGACACACAGAGTGAGATCAGCCCCTGCTCACGTTTGCGGGCCAGATTCTTACGGATCAGATCCATCGCAAATTGCGGTTCAACGGTGAGTTGCTTGTCCACGATTTTCTCAGCAATATCACAGCTTAGCTCTACAAGAAACGGCTCCGCCTCCTGAATAATTACATCTCTTGCCCGGTACGCTTCCTGAAGCACGGTCTGCGCTTCGTCCATCATCTCGGCGAGACGCCGGGACATCTCCTGCTCTGCTTGGGCCAGACCTTCTTGATACCCCTGTTGATAGCCCTCGGATTTGACGGCTTCGATCAGCAGCTCATCCTGTTCTCTACGCTCGCGCCACCATTCTTCAGCTTCAGTCCGTGCTGATTCCACAATATTCTCCGCTTCCTCGGAAGCGCTGCGGACTTGACTCTCCGCGAACTCCTGAGCATCCTTCAGCATTTGCTTGCGGGACTGCTCCGCTGCCTCCCTGGCGGGGTCCTGGTAGTGGACTTCACCTGAAGGCTCTTCTGGAGCCGGCTCTTCAGTCAGGCCTGCATGATGTCTGGCCTGTTCAAGACGCTTCAGCACATCTACGGGAATATATTGAGAATGTTTGATCAGCTTAGACAATAATGTCATCTCCTCCGCCACGGGCGATGATAATTTCACCAGACTCTTCGAGTCTGCGGATCGTGCCTACGATGCGGGTCTGTGCTTCTTCCACATCACGCAGCCGCACGGGTCCCATATACTCCATTTCCTCGCGGAAGGTCTCAGCCATACGCTTAGACATATTGCGGAAGATAACATCCCGCACTTCCTCGCTGGCCACTTTGAGCGCAAGCTGCAAGTCCGCGTTGTCGATATCCTTGATAATCCGCTGAATGGAACGGTTATCCACATTGACGATATCTTCGAAGACGAACATCCGCTTCTTGATTTCTTCGGCCAGCTCCGGGTCCTGAATTTCCAAGGAATCGAGAATAGTCCGTTCTGTACCGCGGTCAACACCGTTTAGAATCTGTACAATCGATTCGATACCGCCTGCATTCGTATAATCCTGGGTGACTGTAGCAGACAGCTTCTGTTCCAGCACACGTTCGATCTGGGTTACGACCTCTGGAGAGGTGCTGTCCATAATCGCTATTCTTCTGGCTACCTCGGCCTGCTTCTCCTGAGGCAGAGAAGACAGGATAGAGGCCGCTTGTTCAAATTGCAGATAAGAGAGTACAAGTGCAATGGTCTGCACATTCTCGTTCTGGATGAAGTTGAGAATCTGATTCGGATCTGCCTTGCGGGCAAAATCGAAGGGTCTTACCTGCAGTGTTGCTGTCAGGCGGTTGATCACTTCGAGCGCCTTTGCCGAGCCGAGCGCCTTTTCAAGGATCTCCTTGGCGTAGTTGATACCACCCTGAGAGATATATTCCTGTGCGAGACAGATCTGATGGAATTCGGACATGATCGACTCTTTTTCCCCGCTGTCCACTTTGCGTACATTCGCAATTTCCAGCGTCAGCTGTTCGATTTCCTCATCCCGCAGATGCTTGAATATTTGTGCCGATACTTCAGGCCCTAGTGTGATAAGCAGGATCGCCGCCTTTTGACGGCCGCTGAGTCCCTGCTGGCTAGCTTTTGCCATCTCTTCACCTCTGTTCTTCAGCAAGCCAAGTGCGGAGCAGATTTACGAATTCATCCGGCTTCTTCTTCGCCAGACTTTCCAGCTGCTTGCGGACCTGACTTTCATTCGTCACGCTATCCATATTAATTGAAGGGAACTCGGTAGGAACCTGCAGCGGAATATCTTCTTCCACCTCTTCCTCCTGCTTGTTCTTGCGGCTGCGGTAGATCAGATAACCTCCGCCTGCACCGACCAGCAGAGCAGCCGCACCGATGGCCCAGATCATCCAAGTTGCCAGTCCTCCGGATGTATTCTCGGCAGTGGCACCTCCAAATTGTTGCGAGAATACCGAAACTTTTTTGGTCAGGTCCGCGTCTGTATAAGTAATACCTGAATCTGCCAGCGAGGCGCGGACAATGTTGACCAGAATGTTTTGTATCGCTCCTGAAGTAGCCTCGTCCAAAGTTGTTTGTCCTGCAGGTGGTTCAACCGCGACATTTATGGTTAAATCTTTTACAGTATATGGACTTGCGATAATATCTTTGGTGATTCTCGTAACTTCAAAGTTCCTTGTCTCCGATGATTCCTCAGAAGAAGAAGCACCTGTGTCAGCCCCAGCAGGATAACCTGCAACATCTTCAGACCCTGTACCCGCGACTCCTCCGGATGTGTTCCCTTGGCCCGAGAACGTTTTGCTGATAATCTGCGAGCTGATCTCAATCCCCTTCATATTCTCAGCATCCACCGGTACTACAACATCTTCCTTTCTGTTCTCCTTATCGAAATTAAGCTTGGAGAACACCAGGACATCGACCTTGTCGGGACCTGTCAGGGTACTCAGGAATTGTTTGACATCTTTCTTGACATCATCTTCGAATTTCTTCTTGAGTGCGAAGTTCTCTTCAACCTGGCTGGAGATCCCCGCCTGGCCGCCCTTGGCCGTCGGTTTCAGTTCCACCTCGTTGTTAGTGATCGTAATGTTGTCGATGGGAAGATTCGGGACAGCGGTCTTCACGAGATTGAAGTAACCGTCAATATTCTCCTGGGAGGGTCTGAATCCCGGATCAAAGCTCATCACCACGGAAGCCTGCGCTTTCTCCTGATCCTCCTGTGAGGCGAATACCGTCTCCTTTGGCAGAGTAATGAGAACCTTGGCGTCTTTAATCCCCTGCATCCTTCTCATCAGCTGTTCAACTTCACCATTAAGCGCATTGTTGTATTTAACATTGAATTCACTGTCTGTAGTGCCGATCATGGACGAGGATTCATTGAACACCTTGTACCCGATTGACCCTTGCTGAACGATCCCCTGAGAACCAACAGCTATCTTGATACGTGCAGCATCCGTGCTGGGAACGGAGATACTTTTGCCATCCGGGCTTAAACGGTAAGACACCCCTGATGTATCCAAATAACTCATAACTCCCGCTGAATCGGTACTGTCCAGGTCCTGAAAAGCAACCTCGTATTCTACCTTCGATAACTGCATAGTCGTAACTACGATTACTATAATGATAATAAACAGAGTGGAGAAAAACATTATCTTCTGTTTACCGCTGAATCTGTTCCAATACTGGGTTATCTTCTCCCGGTACTGGGCCAATCTTTCATTCACAGTGTCACCCCATCCGAAACGTAGCTAGGATCATTTAGATTTGAGTTCTCATAATTTCCTGATAGGCTTCAATTACTTTGTTCCGGACTTGTGTAGTCAACTGCAAACTCAGCAATGCCTGTTGGGACGAAATCATAGCCTCATCAATGTTGACCTCTCCCAGTACAAATTTGTTACTCATGTCTTTCGCCTGTTCTTCCTGATCTGCTACCTGGTTAAGCGCATTCTCCAGGTATGAACCGAAGCTCTGTCCCGGCTCTTGCACGGCTGAGGATTCTGCAGCTACGGACTTCATAGCGAGCGGCTGAACCGCCTGGTTCCCGATCAATAAATTCTGTATCAATTCTTCTCCTCCTAGACAGTCAATTCATTTTACCGGCCGATTTCAAGCGCCTTGGTCACCATGGATTTGGATGCGTTCAGCATCGTAACATTCGCTTCGTAAGAACGCGAGGCAGACAGCATGTCCACCATTTCCTTGGTCACATCCACATTCGGCATATATACATAACCGTCAGCGTCCGCATCAGGATGGCTCGGATTATATACGGGCTTGAGCGGAGAAGAATCCTCGATAATCGATTTCACCTTGACGCCATCATTGCCGCCGCTCATCTTGGAGCCGAGTATATTCGCGAAGCTGTCAGCCTGGGTAGTTTCCAGAACTGTGAGCTTACGGCGGTAAGGTACGGCTTTGCCGTCCACCACGGAGGCTCTTGTGGTCTCGGCGTTGGCGATATTGGAGGAGATCACATCCATCCGCAGACGCTGGGCGGTTAAAGCCGAGGCGCTAATACCAAAGCTGCTGCCAAAGTTCATTATTTATTACCCTCCCTGTACAACTGTACGCATCATTGTGATCTGACTGTTCAGCTGTTCTACATAAGAGTTGTATCTCAGCTGGTTCTCGGCGCTCAGCGCCTGTTCACGATCCATATCCACATTATTGCCGTTGTTATTCATAGATGTAGTCTCATCGGTACTGACCACAGCAGCCGGCATGCCGGTTACTGTCCCGAAGCGGAAATGGCGGGAGTCTGAAACCTTCGCACCCAGAGTAGCTTTAAGTCCGCCCTCCTGATCTCTCAGGAAGCTCTCAAAGCTAACATCTGAACGTTTAAAATTTGGTGTATCATTATTTGCTACATTATTAGCCAGAACACTTTGTCGTTTGGTGGCGGCATCAAGGCCTCCTTGTAATCTTTGAAAACTGACACTGTTCAGCAAACCCATAGTAATCCCCCTTCCAAACCTATCATAATGAAAAGAATTCCACAACTTTGTTCAAATCCCTGCTTATTTTCGACAAATAAAGTCATTTTTTTCACAACATATTCGTCATTAAGTCGAACCATGTCGATGAATGATTCTTATATCAATCTCACATACATTGATTCTCTTAGAATTTGTATATTATTACAATAAGAAATAAGCCCTATCTTTTCAGAAAAGAGAGGGCTTAAAGCATGTTTTTACAATTATTTTCCTTTTATATTACATTTACTGCTTTATTATAGAATTTTTTAACTTTTTATGCATGAATTTAGAATCAAATTTACATAACCATAATTCGAATTACCTATATTGATGATTTTATGGCTCTGTCATCTTAAAGGATATATTGGCTTAAGTCGCGGTCCTGCGCGATTCCTGCCAGTTTTTCGCGAACATACTCCGGAGTGATGACCACCCTGTCGAGCGTCAGCTCAGGCGCCTCAAATGATAGATCCTCCAGCAGCTTTTCCAGGATTGTATGAAGACGCCGTGCCCCTATGTTCTCCATATTCTGATTCACGGAGGCCGCGATCTTGGCAATTTCCTGAATAGCTTCCTTCTGGAACTGGATTTCAATGTTCTCCGTCTGCAGCAAATGTACATATTGTTTCGTAAGTGCGTTCTCAGGCTCCGTAAGAATAGATACAAAGTCCTCAAGTGTAAGACTGCTCAGCTCCACACGGATCGGGAAACGTCCCTGAAGCTCAGGGATCAGATCTGAAGGCTTGGCAATATGAAAAGCGCCTGCAGCGATGAACAGCACGTAGTCTGTCTTCACAGGCCCGTATTTGGTCATGACTGTTGATCCCTCGACGATTGGCAGAATATCACGCTGCACGCCTTCACGAGATACATCGGGACCTGAGCCCTTGCCTTGGCTGGCTACCTTATCGATCTCATCGATGAAAATAATCCCGGATTGCTCTGCGCGGGCTACTGACTCCTGAATCATGTCGTCTGTGTCAATCAGCTTGGCCGCTTCATCCTGGATCAGCACCTTGCGGGCCTCACGGATCGGCAACTTACGCTTCTTCGTACGCTTAGGCAGCAGGTTGCCGAACATCTCCTGCATATTCATGCCCATCTGGTCGTTCCCCTGGCCCGCGAACATATCCATCATCGAAGGCGTCGTGTCCTCGACATCAATCTCAATGACATCATCTTCCAACTGGCCGGCAAGCAGCTTGAACTTGATCCCTCTGCGGCGTTCGCTCAGGCTTCCGTCCTCCGGCTCTTCCTTAGTATCTTCCGTCCCGCCGTTGTTTCCGCCAAAAATCATCTCAAACGGATTGCGCTGCGATTTACCCTTCGAGGAGGACGGGACCAGGATCGCCACAATCCGGTCATTCGCCAGCTCTTCTGCGCGGTCCTTCACCTTTTCGGTGCGCTCCAGCTTCACCATACGGATAGAGGTCTCAACCAGATCGCGGACCATCGACTCCACATCGCGCCCCACGTAGCCGACTTCCGTAAATTTGGTGGCCTCAACTTTGATGAACGGGGCGTTAACAAGCTTGGCCAGACGCCGGGCAATCTCTGTTTTACCTACACCGGTAGGTCCAATCATTAGTATATTCTTAGGCACAACCTCATCCCGCAGCTCCTCGGACAACAGACTCCGCCGATACCGGTTGCGGAGGGCAACAGCCACTGATTTCTTGGCCTGCTTTTGACCTACGATATATTTGTCAAGCTCTGTTACGATCTGGCGTGGCGTAAGCGATTGATTCACCATTGTGACTTCCTCCCTTTATATATGGCACCTTGCCTATAACTGTTCGACAATGATATTGGAATTGGTATATACACAGATCTCGGATGCAATCTGCAGCGCTTCTCTGGCAATGTCACCGGCACCCATTTGAGGAGCATGACGCTTAAGTGCCCGCCCGGAAGCCAGCGCAAAGTTACCGCCGGAGCCGATCGCCAGCACATCATCATCCGGCTCGATAATTTCACCGTTGCCGGAGATCAGCAGCATGCCTTCCTTATCCATTACGATCATGAGCGCTTCCAGCTTGCGCAGAATGCGGTCCTGGCGCCAATCCTTGGCCAGCTCCACCGCCGCCCGCTGAAGATTGCCGTGATGCTCCTCGAGCTTCCCCTCGAACTTCTCGAACAGGGTAATCGCATCAGCAACGGAGCCTGCGAACCCGGCAATAACCTGGCCTCTGTACAAGCGGCGGACCTTCTTGGCCGTCGTCTTCATAATGACACTCTCTCCGAACGTAACCTGGCCATCACCGGCAATCGCCGCATGGCCGTTATGTCTTACCGCACAAATCGTAGTTGCATGAAAGCTGGGTAACATGATGGACACCCTCCTCAGATTAGGTGATACAGGTCTGAACCTATTGTGCCGGACTATCCGCTTCTGCCGGATCAGTATCCACCGGCTCCGGCTCTGTATACGTCAATTCATGGGCTGCAGCATAAGCAGCAAGGCTGTCAAGCGCCCGGTAAGCCAGACGTTCGTTCTTCTCTTTTTTGCTGCGGAACCGGGCCTCCAGCTTCGGCAGCAGGCCGAAGTTGGCATTCATCGGCTGGAAATGTTCAGGATCGGCCGAAGTGATATAGGCGGGCATGCTGCCCAGCACCGTATCCTCAGGGAAGATCAGGCTCTCTTCGCCAAGCGCAGCTCTCGCTGCATTCATACCGGCGATCATACCGGAAGCCGCAGATTCTACATAACCTTCAACCCCGGTCATCTGGCCGGCAAAAAACAGTCTTTCCCGTCCCTTCATCTGGTAAGTCGGCTGAAGCAGCTTGGGAGAATTAATAAAGGTATTGCGGTGCATAACCCCATAACGCACATATTCAGCTTGCTCCAGGCCCGGAATAAGCGAGAATACCCGTTTTTGCTCGCCCCACTTCAGATGAGTCTGGAAACCAACCAGATTGTACAGCGTACCGGCAGCATTGTCCTGGCGCAGTTGCACAACCGCGTAAGGCAGCTTGCCTGTGTGAGGATTGAGCAGTCCTACAGGCTTCATAGGGCCGAACAGTGCCGTCTGCTTTCCGCGTCTCATCATAATTTCAATCGGCATACAGCCTTCAAAGTAAATCTCTTTCTCAAAATCTTTGAGTGCAGCCGTCTCGGCCGAGATCAGCGCATCATAAAAAACATCGAATTCCTCTTCTGTCATTGGACAGTTGAGATAGGCGGCTTCGCCTTTATCATAGCGGGAGGCCAGATAGACCTTGCTCATATCGATGCTGTCTTTCTCTACAATCGGCGCTGCTGCATCATAGAAATAGAAGTATTCCTCACCCAGCAGTGCCTTAATCTCCGAAGACAAGGAGGGTGAAGTCAGCGGCCCGGTGGCAATAACAACAATCCCTTCCTCCGGTATATGCGTAAGTTCTTCGTTTATGACTTCCACCAGAGGGTGGTTATGCAGCGTGGACGTGATTTCGCCGGAGAAGCCGTCCCGGTCAACAGCAAGAGCGCCTCCTGCCGGAACAGCATGCCTATCGGCTGCACCCAGCACCAGGGAGCCTAGACGCCGCATTTCTTCCTTAAGTACACCCACCGCGTTCCCAAGGCCATTGGCCCGCAGTGAGTTGCTGCAGACCAGCTCGGCGAACTGATCCGTATGATGCGCCGGTGTCTTCACCACTGGGCGCATCTCATATAGTCTGACTGGAACTCCGCGCGAAGCGATCTGCCAGGCGGCTTCACTCCCGGCCAGACCTGCGCCGATAACGGTTACTTGTGCTTTTTCTGTCAATTTCCGTTCCTCCTGTAACCCTATTATTCTGCTAACTCATCGCTGTCGATTACAGCCTCTGTATGATCGCATGAAGTACACTGCAGCTTGGTTCCCTGCTTGTTGCGCTTCTCGATCATCCAGGAGCCGCAAGCAGGACAAGGCTTCACTGACGGCTTATCCCAGGAGACAAAGTCACAGCCCGGATATTGATCGCAGCCGTAGAAGACGCGCCCCTTCTTGCTGCGCCGCTCCACTACCTTGCCTTCATGGCATTTCGGACAGCTTACACCGATATCCTTAATGATCGGCTTAGTGTTGCGGCATTCCGGAAATCCGGAGCAGGCCAGGAATTTGCCGAACCGGCCCAGCTTATAGACCATTGGCTTGCCGCACTTCTCACACAGTTCATCGGAGACCTCATCTTCAATCTCAATTTCCTTCATTTCTTCTTCCGCATATAGGAGTCTTTTCTCAAAGGATTCATAGAACTGGGCGAGTACCTTCACCCAATTCTCCGCACCTTCCTCCACATGGTCAAGATCCCCTTCCATATGGGCGGTGAATTCCACATTGAGAATTTCTGGGAAGAACTCTTCCATTTGCTCTATGATTAGCTCTCCAAGCTCAGTCGGCATGAACTTCTTCTCTTCAATCGCCACGTACCCGCGCTTCTGGATCGTCTCCAGGGTCGGCGCATAGGTACTTGGACGGCCTATGCCCAGTTCCTCAAGCGTCTTGACGAGACGGGCTTCTGTATATCTTGGCGGCGGCTGGGTGAAATGCTGCTTCGGCTCGATCTCGCGCTTCACCAGCTCATCGCCTGCCTTCAGCTGCGGCAGAAATTTCTCTTCGTCTGTCGTGCCGTCATCATTGCCTTCCACATACACCTTCATGAAGCCCGGGAACGAGACCTTGGACCCTACCGCTCTAAATATCGCTGTACCGGCTGTTATGTCTACCGACAATGTATCCAGCACCGCAGAAGACATCTGACTGGACACAAAACGCTCCCATACCAGCTTATACAGCCGGAATTGATCACGGCTCATGAATTCCTTGACCATATCCGGCTCGCGCAGTGCAGAAGTCGGACGGATCGCCTCATGCGCATCTTGGGCGCCCGCAGCCTTCTTGGAATATTGGC
Source organism: Paenibacillus sp. FSL H7-0350 (assembly GCF_038593195.1). Lineage (NCBI taxonomy): Bacteria > Bacillati > Bacillota > Bacilli > Caryophanales > Paenibacillaceae > Paenibacillus > Paenibacillus sp. FSL H7-0350. The sequence continues at coordinate 1,426,922 of NZ_CP151972.1, forward strand.
GCGGCGTCTCGGGAATGAACTTCTCACCGTATTTGGCTTGGATCAGCTCCTTGGCTTCATCCTGGGCTGTAGTGGATAGACGCGTGGAATCCGTACGCATATAAGTGATTAATCCGACAGTGCCTTCCTTGCCCAGCTCAACTCCCTCATAGAGTTGCTGTGCGACAGACATCGTCTTGGACGCGCGGAAGCCCAGCTTACGGGCAGCCTCCTGCTGCAGTGAGCTTGTCGTGAACGGAGCGGATGGATGACGCTGTCTCTCTTTCTCCTTTACTTCTTTGACCTGGAAGGCCGCGTTCTTAATCGCTTCCAGCACTTCCTGCACATCGCTCTCCTGGCCCAGTTCCTTCTTCTCGCCGTTCAGCCGGTGGAACTTGGCTTCGAATTCAGAATCCCGAATCGCTAGCTTAGCAGTAATGCTCCAGTATTCTGTAGGAATGAATTCGGAAATTTCATTCTCCCGGTCCATCACAATCTTGACCGCTACCGATTGTACCCGTCCGGCGGAGAGGCCTTTTTTGACTTTCTTCCATAATAGAGGGCTAATCTTGTAACCGACAAGCCGGTCCAGAATCCGCCGCGCCTGCTGGGCGTTCACCAGATCCATATTTATCTTGCGCGGTGTCTTGAAGGCATCCTTCACCGCCTGCTTGGTAATTTCATTGAAGACCACCCGGCATTCCTGAGTGTTGTCCAAATTCAGTGCATTTGCCAAATGCCAGGCAATGGCTTCCCCTTCGCGGTCCGGGTCAGCTGCGAGATAAACTTTTTTGACTTTTTTGCTGGCATCCTTAAGTTCCTTCAAGATAGAACCCTTGCCCCGGATCGTTATATATTTGGGATTAAACTGATTCTCCACATCCACACCGATCTGGCTTTTTGGCAAATCTATGATATGCCCCATTGATGCCTTAACAATATATTTGCTGCCCAGATATTTACCAATCGTTTTTGCTTTTGATGGTGATTCTACAATAACCAACGCATCTGCCATAGGTTTTCCTCCCAAAAGTTCGTAAGCAGATCACCTCCTGAACCAGTCCTCGGACCCGGCTGAACCAGGATGTCTATGCTTACCACAGTTACTTCTATATTAAATTACCTTATAAATTGCACCCGGTAATTGTGTTACCGCTTTTTTTATGATTAAAGATAACAGAACTGAATGCAAATGTCCAAAATCCCACCTCGTTGACGCCAGCAGTTCATCGAGTGTAAACGGGCCTTGATGCAGTATATGGTAAAGGTGCAGCTCCTCACTTGTCAATTTCTTTTCCATCAGATCGGCTGGACTCTCTTGCTCTAATGCTCCTGCTAAAGCTGATTCAGCCCCCTTGGAAGGAAGGTAGGAGACGTATTCTTCCACAATATCTGAGGCGCAGGTTACCAGCTTCGCACCTTGCTTAATCAACTCCAGTGCCCCTCTGCTCTTGGGAGAGGTCAGCGGCCCCGGTACGGCAAACACATCCCTACCTGCTTCAAGCGCAGCATCAGCGGTGATCAGGGACCCGCTGCGGCTATCTGCTTCCACTACCAGTGTTCCCAGTGACAGACCTGCGATAATCCGGTTGCGCTGCGGGAATAATCCGGGATGACTCGGAGTTCCGATAGGATATTCGCTAAGAACCAGCCCTTCCCGCGAAATCTGCCGCTCCAGCTCACGGTTATCCGGAGGATAGACCTTATTGAGGCCGGTTGCCACCACGGCAATAGTCCCTCCTGCTCCGCCTAGCGCCGCTTCATGACAGACACTGTCAATCCCCCTCGCCAGGCCGCTTACAACCGTGAGACCGGCTGCACTTAGCTGTCCCGCCAGTATCTCCCCCACTTTGCGCCCATAAGCGGTAGGCACCCGGGTCCCAACCATAGCAACAGAAGGACGGGAAGCCAGCTCCAGACGGCCACGATAGTACAATACCCAAGGCGGCTGAGGGGTTTCCCGCAGCTGCATAGGATAGTGATCGTCCAGAATGGTGACCATCGCTACACCGCTTTCTTCCATTAAAGAGCGGCGCTTCAGCACCCATGCTTCATTAAAGTCTACAGCCAGGCGCGCGGATATTACACCGTTGATTCCAACCCGCTCCCATTCCTCAGCAGAACAGGAGAAGACAGCATTCGTCAAAAGACCCGCCCGGCGGATCTTGTCGATACTTTTCCACCCTATCCCCTCCATCTCATGCAGACCGAACAATAGCTCCCGAAGTTCCATATGTATTCTCTCCCCGTGCGGAAGGGCCAGCCTTCCTTATTGTCTTAAACCCAACCTGACTTAAACCAAAAAAAGCAACCTTTCATCCGCATAATCCGGGACAAAAGGTTGCTTACCTTCAACATTCATTATACCTGCTTCAGCAGGAAAAGCTGTGACCAAACAACCCCACAAAGTGAAGATTTAGCTTCGATGATAACTCAGGTACTTTGCGGGGACCCCAAAACATTTCGAACTAGCGTAGAAGCGCTCTAGTGGGTTGTGAAGGCATTCAGGATGCCGCGTTCCTCAAGCACACTGACGAGGGTAGAGCCCATTTCAGCAGGTGTTGGCGCTACCTTAATGCCGCAGGACTCCAGCACAGCGATCTTCTCGCTCGCCGTCCCTTTACCGCCAGAAATGATTGCCCCGGCGTGACCCATCCGTTTGCCCGGAGGTGCCGTGACCCCGCCGATGAAGCCCACTACAGGCTTGGTCATGTTCTCTTTGATCCACAGAGCTGCTTCTTCCTCAGCTGTGCCGCCGATCTCACCGATCATAATAACAGCTTTGGTGCCCGGATCTTCATTGAAAAGCTTAAGGATGTCGATGAACTCCGAGCCCTTCACCGGGTCCCCCCCGATGCCCACCGCTGAGGATTGGCCGATTCCGCGCTCCGTCAGCTGATGTACGGCCTCATAGGTCAAGGTTCCGCTTCGGGAGACTACACCGACATACCCCGGCTTATGAATATAACCAGGCATAATGCCGATTTTGCATTCTCCAGGCGTGATGACACCCGGACAGTTGGGACCGATCAGCACTGTGGAGCGGCCCTCCATGTATCTGGACACTTTGACCATATCGAGCACCGGAATGCCTTCTGTGATACAAATGACCAGGTCCATCTCTGCATCCACCGCTTCCATAATCGAATCTGCGGCAAAAGCAGGCGGTACGTAAATGACACTTGCAGTTGCACCAGTGGCAGCCTTAGCTGCAACAACCGTGTCGAAGACAGGCAGACTCTTCTCGGTGCCGTTGTCCAGGGTAATCTTAACCGTAGTGCCCCCCTTGCCCGGTGTTACACCGCCAACCATCTGAGTACCGTAGTCCAGCGCGCCTTTTGTATGAAATAAACCCGTAGCGCCGGTAATTCCCTGGGTGATGACTTTCGTATTTTTATCTACAAGAATGCTCATGCGATAGGTCACATCCTCACTTATATTGTCGAATACGAGACTGGCTCCCCACAAAGGCAGCTATGCTTACACAAGAGCAACGATTTTGCGGGCACCGTCCGCCATGGAATCAGCAGCAACGATATTCAGTCCGGAGCCGGCGAGAATCTCCTTGCCCAGTGCCACATTCGTGCCCTCAAGACGTACGACCAGCGGCTTGGTTAAGCCAAGCTGTCTTGCCGCTTCGACTACACCGGTAGCGATGACATCACAACGCATAATTCCGCCGAAAATATTAACAAAGATACCGTTCACCTTGTCATCGGACAGGATGATTTTGAAAGCTTCCGTTACCTTCTCAGTTGTCGCACCGCCCCCTACATCGAGGAAGTTGGCCGGTTCGCCGCCATAATATTTAATGATATCCATAGTTGCCATCGCCAGGCCCGCACCGTTCACCATACAGCCGATGTTGCCGTCCAGTGCGATGTAGCTGAGGTCGAATTTGGACGCTTCGATTTCTTTGGCATCCTCTTCGTCCAGATCACGCAGCTCCAGGATATCCTTGTGGCGGAACAGACTGTTGGAATCGAAGTTAAGCTTAGCATCAAGCGCCATCACATTACCGTCAGCAGTAACAACCAGCGGGTTGATCTCCGCAATTGAGCAATCTTTATCCACAAAAGCCAGATATAGCGCTTGCATGAACTTGACTGCTTTGTTCACCAATTCGGGAGGAATAGCGATACTGTAAGCCAGTTTGCGCGCCTGGAAGGTCTGAAGCCCCACCGCCGGATCCACGATTTCCTTAAAAATCTTCTCGGGATGTGTAGCCGCCACCTCTTCAATCTCCGTACCGCCCTCTTCGGATGCCATCATGACGACACGTCCGGAAGCGCGGTCCACAACCAGACCAATATAATATTCTTTGACAATCTGACAGCCCTCTTCAATCAGCAGCCGCTTCACTACCTTGCCTTCGGGTCCCGTCTGATGGGTGACCAGTGTCTTGCCAAGGATCTCGGACGCATACGCGCGAACCTCATCACTGTTCTTCGCCACCTTGACGCCGCCGGCCTTGCCGCGTCCGCCAGCATGAATCTGCGCTTTGACTACAACCACAGGTGTACCCAGCGCTGCGGCAGCTTCCACTGCTTCGTCCACTGTATAAGCAACTTTTCCGTTCGGTACGGCTACGCCATACTTCTTAAGTACTTCTTTTCCCTGATACTCGTGGATATTCATTCCGGAAGCCTCCTAAAGTGTTGCGGTGACCTGTGCAGGCAGCCTGCGGTCATTCCGCATTCCGTTTTGATTGTCCAAAGCCGGGTCCAGACCGGTTGTTAACCGGCAATATCCCGGTACAAGCAGAGCGCCGGCGCCTGAAGCATACGCTGCAAACGGTACAGTTCTCTGCCAGTAGCATATAGTTCCTATCACAAGGTGATATCTATAATTACCTATATGCCAGAATGTGAAACCCAGAATATTGTAACATGTTTTAAAAACGCTTTCCTTAAAAACTTTCACTATTTATACATACATTTTCGCTCGGTTTCATGCCGGAATGCGAACGATTGCATTGACATCCATGCAGAAACGGCTTTACCGCCCTTATTCAGGACGGTGAAACCTATACTCTTATATGGGAGCGAGACTACGATTTCGAATTGCTAACGTTAGCTTCATGCACCCGGTTCAGGAGATTTTTGAACTGTCCCAGCAAGTCTATGAACTCTACCGGGGAGAGCATCGTGCCTTCTGCCATTTTGCCGGGAATGCCCATAGCATCCTGCCGCAGCGCTAAGCCTTGGGCTGTTAATGAAATCAGCACCTTCCGCTCATCCTGCAAAGAACGTTCACGCAAAATTAGTCCTGCAGCCTGCAGACGCTTGAGCAGCGGAGTCAGCGTCCCTGAATCGAGGAACAGAGCTTCACCCAGCTCCTTGACTGTACATTGCTGTCTCTCCCACAGGACCAGCATAACCAGATACTGCGAATACGTTAATCCGATCTTATCCAGATGAGGCTGGTATAGCTTCGTAAATTCACGCGAACAGGCATAAATCGTAAAGCAGAGCTGGTTCTCCAGCATAAGCTCAGGGGTTGTAGTAGATTCTTTTTGCATTTCTTCTTCACCTGCCTTTGTGACATTAGTTTATCACAATTCATCCATAATATCATGTTAATAGCGGGAAATAGATTGACTTTTATTTTAATTGTGTTAAATTAAGTTGTGTACAATACATTATGAAAACGAACGGGAGCGATTAAATATGATGACCATCCAACAGAAAATGTACGAAACAACAGTAAAAGCCGTAGGCGGCAGACAAGGTTCTATCGAATCCGACAGCCCTAAGCTTAATCTTGCGATTAGCACACCACGCGAAATGGGCGGCGCCGGCGGTGAAGGTACCAATCCTGAGCAGCTGTTCGCAGCCGGATACTCCGCTTGCTTCGACAGCGCGCTGAATATGGTTGCACGTATGGGCAAGGTAAAGATCGAAGGCTCAGAAGTTACGGCTACTGTCAGCTTCGGTAAAGTGGAAGACGGCGGCTTCGGCATTGCCGTAAAGATGGATGTTCTTGTCAAGGGTGTTGACCGTGAGACCGCCAAGCAACTCGTAGAAGCAGCTCACGGAGCTTGTCCTTACTCCCGCGCGACCCGCGGCAATATCGAAGTTGAACTGAACGTGCTGTAAGAATAGCTTCCCAAGTGGAAACGGCATTGCCGTCCTTTTAAAGGACGGTACCGTTTCAGAATGCCATCCCCCTGCCCGGCGGCCCCGGACGGGGGTTTTGGCGTGTCAGGCTTCCTCCTCCACCATGACCTGCCTGTCCAGATTGCGGTATTGGACTGCTTCGGCCAGATGCGCAGCGCTAATCTCCTCCGTTCCTTCCAAATCGGCAATCGTGCGGGCCAGCTTAATAATCCGGTCATGCGCCCGCATGCTAAGCCCGAGACTCTCCAGAATACTGCTGAGCAGCATCTCCTCTTCCGGCCGCAGCGCAGCATAACGGCGAAGCGCCGCCCCTGACAGCTCGCTGTTCCAGGAGATCGGCAGAGTGTTATACCGCTTCGCCTGAATGGCTTGAGCCCGCAGAACCGCAGAACGCATCTGTGCCGTTGAGACCGGAGGTACACTTCTGTCGCCTTCTCTTGGACGCGGCACATCAACCTGCATATCCATCCGGTCCAGCAGCGGACCCGAGATTTTGCCCCGGTACTTAGCGATTTTGGCCGGACTGCAGCTGCACCTCTGTTCCGCATTGCCATTACCAAGAAATCCGCACATGCAGGGATTCATGGAGCAAGCGAGCAGGAACTGGGCCGGGAAGGTGAAGGATGCCCGTGCCCTGCTGATTGTGACAATCCCATCCTCCAGCGGCTGACGGAGCACTTCAAGCACAGTCCGGGAGAACTCGGGCAGCTCGTCCAGGAAGAGAATACCGCGGTGCGCAAGGCTAACTTCCCCCGGCTTCGGAATTCCTCCCCCGCCGATCAATCCGGCTGCTGAGATGGTATGATGCGGTGAACGAAACGGACGTTCCCGCAGCAAGCCGCCTCCGCCGTCTCTAAGCTTCCCGGCAGCACTGAATATCTTCATCACCTCAAGCGATTCTTGATCGGTAAGATCGGGAAGAATTCCGGGTAACCGCTTAATCAACATGGTCTTCCCCGTACCTGGAGGGCCGATCAGAATAATATTGTGCATCCCGGCAGCCGCAATCGTAAGCGCCCGCTTCACATGATTCTGGCCAATAACATCGCTGTAATCTTCATTCATTAGCTGCTTCACCCCAAGCTGGGAAGGAATCTTCTCCGCTGGCTCAGAACGATATCTCAAATGGTCAAGGGACAAAGCCAGAACGGGCGGACGTTTCCTGGAAGACGCTTCAGCACTCACAGATACTGATACTGGAAACGGTAAATCAGCCTGCAGCAGCTCAGACCCGGCCACTTCAGATCGTTCAACCGAATTCGGCGGAATAATCTGACCGGGCTGAGGCAGCTCCCGCAGATGCCCGGCAGTGTACACCTTCATTCCCGCGATCAACGCAGCTTCCGCCGCATTGCCGGGTGGCACCAGGACAGCATGAATTCCGGCCTGCCGCGCAGCCTGGGCCATGGATAATACCCCATTTACCGGCCGCAGACTTCCGTCCAGCGCAAGCTCACCAATCAGCAGCATCTGCCCGGCTTCCGGCATGACAAGCTGGCCGCTGGTCGTCAGTATCCCCAGGGCAATCGCCAGATCAAACGCCGAGCCCTCCTTGCGCAGATCCGCCGGGGCCAGATTAATCGTCACCCGCTGCTGGGGATAGCTGTACCCGCAATTTTTGACAGCGGCCCGCACCCGTTCGACCGCTTCCCTGACTGCCGAATCTGGCAGGCCGATAATAATGGTCTGCGGCAAGCCGTTAGCCAGATCCACCTCTACTCCAATCATTACACCTTCAATGCCATACAGGCATGCGCTATGCATTTTTCCGTACACAAATAAGCACCTCTTCTCCAGAAATACGCCCGCAGCGGGCGTTCGTTTCCAGGAAAAAAGGTGCTTCCTCTTTTTCCGTAAGCTTAATTACACTCAGTATAGCCGTAACCCTACACAAGATGCAAGGTTATTGCGCATATAACGCTGCACAAAAATCAGCTTTTAATAGTCTTGCATAATTGCGCAATCATGACCAAAGAATCATTTTATTCAGCCTTCTTCACTGGCTACCACCGAATTCCTGATCTGCTCAAAGGACAGCGGGGTGTAATTCCAGTGTTCCACACAGATATTAAAATGATGATTGCCTTCATACTTCTGTCCATGAATATGTCCGTGCACATTCACGTAAGGCATATGCTTGTTCATATACATCGGCTCATGCGAGAGCAGAAAAAACTCCTTGTATATCATCGGATACTCACTGACCTCATCAAACCCGGCTTCCAGCCACCAGTTCCGTCCGCGTCCACGGTCATGATTGCCAAGAATCAATATCTTGTACCCGTTCAGGGCAGCCACAATGCTCCGGGTATCCTCTTGATTCCTGAAGGAAAAGTCCCCAAGATGAAAAACTGTGTCCTCCTTGCCTACGACAGCATTCCAGTTCGCAATCATCACCTTGTCCATCTCTTCCGCACCGGCAAAAGGCCGCGATTCAAAATCAATGATCAGGTTATGGCCAAAATGATGATCTGAGGTAAAAAATACTTTGGACAAGACCGCTCCCCGCTTTCGCTAAGTGCCTGATTCCTTATTCATTCCACTTCCGTTTGGCTCCGCGCCGGTTCACATCCATTTGTATTAATTCTGCCACGGGCGGCGCTTCCTCATGCTCGATCAGCCATTTGCGCATTTCCTTAATAGCCTCCACTTGTCCGTTGCCCTTGTCGCGCCAGGTCAGCAGCTCGATCACATTGATGACCAGTGACAAGAGGCTGCTGTTGCTGTCTTGAGTTTTCTCAGCACGCATCTTGTGGAATAACGCTTCATTCTCCCAGTCAATCAATATCTCTTCCGCTATTGCAGGCCGCATAACGGTAAATGTCTTATTACAATTACTGCAGCATACAACGGATAAGGGCTCTGCGCCAAGTTCCGTTACTATATTATGCTCACAATTTTGGCAAGTAAAGCTTACCTGTATATTCATTGGTTGATTCCTCATTCCGGCAGCCCTCCTCATGGTGGCATTAAAAGTTACACTAATGTTTACCCACTTCTTTTGAGAAATGACCCATGAAGTCCGGCATCTGTCAAGGATAATTGTTAAATTCTACCCGTTTTTCGCAAACAGAGACCGTTAAAAGGCTTCCCGGAGATGCCGCAGGGAGCCGATGCTTAAGTCCGGCTGAAGCTGTACAGCAATCACATCAAAGGCAATTGCAGCCGGCTGCAGTCCCTGCATATGCAGATAGACCCGGGCTGTCTCTCTCACCTGACGGATTTTGCGCGCATCGACCGACTCCTCCGCAGTGCCCTGCACGGCTGAACCGCTCCGGCTGCGCACCTCAATGAAGACCAGAGCGCCTTCATACTCTGCGATAATATCCAGCTCTCCGCTACGGCAGCGCCAGTTATAATCCCGGATGAGGTAGCCCCGTGAAGTCAGATACATTCGGGCCGCCTGCTCGGCAGCAGCGCCTTTCTCCTGGCGGGTGTAGGTTCTGCCATCCCCGTTATGGCTCACTTCTGTCTCCGTTCCCCGGCTGTCCGGTCACTCTGGTATACATAGCTGAGAATCTCAGCCACCAGCTGGTAGAGCTGAGGCGGAATCTGCTGGTCGAGATCCAGCTTCGACAGCACCTCTACCAGCGCAGCATCCTCCTGGACCGCCACTCCGTTTTCCTTTGCCTTTTGCAGGATGATGTCCGCAACCGAGCCTTGCCCCTTAGCAACAACCACCGGTGCTTCGCTCTGCCCTGGAATATATTTGAGCGCCACTGCCTTCTTAAGATTCTGCGGAACCTTCTGCTCAGACTCACTCATATGCGGTAATCTACTCCTTTGTACTCCTGAGGAGCATAATCGGACGGCTTCACCGCAGCAGCGGCCACGCTCCGTTCCGGCAATGCCTCCGTGCGCAAGCTGGACAGCTGATAGCCTATGCCTTCGACCGCCGCTTTCATCTCCTCGCGGCGGCCCTCCAGCAGCTCCAGTACCCAAGGTTCATCGTTATGCAGCTTCAGGCTGACGATGCGGTCCACCACCTGCACATCGACCATCGTCTGGCCGAGCTGCTTCATGTCCAGATCGAACCACAAGCGGCAATTCGCCGCGTCGAGCTCCCCTTTGCTGCCGCGCCGCGACTGGATCTGGACGGAGGCCGTCTCCCGGCCATCCGGCCCGTGAAGCGGCAGGAACATCGTCACCTGCGCGAACGGCGCGGTGCGGTCTGTATTCAGCAGCAGCTGCTGGCCTGTCAGCTGCTGAACCAGCTGGCCCGCGGCTTCCTTCACCGCGGGCGGGGCCTCACTGCTGCCCAGTACCTGCAGCAGCACGCCCTTGAGCGTACCGGCGGCATCTTCTGCGCCGCCGGACGCTGCCTGCGCAGCGGCGGTGTGCGCCCCGCCGCCGCGCAGGATCTGCTGCTCGTGCTCCGCACCGAGCAGCTTCAAGATCCGCCCCACCCAGGGGTCAGTCCCCTGGGTGGCGGCGGGTTCCCCCTGCGGCGGCGCAGCCGCAGGGGCTGCACTGCCGCCCGCCGCGCCGGAGGCGGGCGGCGCTTCGGCGAGCTGCGGCAGAGTGCCGCGCAGCTCGGAGAGCACACCCTGCAGCTTCGCAAGCAGGGCAGGCCCCGCAGCGCTCTGCGTCTGCGCGGCAACGCCTGCGCCCTCACGCACTCCAGCTGCGGTACCCGCACCTTCGCCACGCGTTCCCGCCGCGATTGCTGCGCTTTCTCGCGCTCCAGCCACGCTCCCCGCAACTTCGCCACGTGCTCCAGCTACATTCCCCGCGCCTTCTCGCGTTCCTGCCACGCTCCCCGCAACTTCGCCACGCGCTCCAGCTACATTCCCCGCTCCTTCTCGCGTTCCTGCCACGCTCCCCGCAACTTCGCCACGCGCTCCTGCTACGTTCCCCGCTCCTTCACGCACTCCGGCTGCATTTCCCGCACCTTCACTACGCGTTCCCGCCGCGATTCCCGCGCCTTCTCGCGCTCCAGCCACGCTTCCCGCTCCTTCGCCACGCGCTCCAGCTACATTCCCCGCTCCTTCTCGCGTTCCTGCCACGCTCCCCGCAACTTCGCCACGCGCTCCTGCTACGTTCCCCGCTCCTTCACGCACTCCGGCTGCATTTCCCGCACCTTCACTACGCGTTCCCGCCGCGATTCCCGCGCCTTCTCGCGCTCCAGCCACGCTTCCCGCTCCTTCACCATGCGTTCCTGCTACGTTCCCCGCACCTCCGCCACGTGCTCCAGCTGCGTTCCCTGCACCTTCACGCACTCCAACCGCATCCCCGCTTCCTGCAGGTTCTGCATCTCCCGCTGATACCAATGCAGCTTGTCCATTGGCACCCACAGCCTGCGAAGTGCCCGCATTACCGCTCTGTCCCGCCTGAGTATTCACCCCGGCAGTCCCTCCATTGCCAGCCAGCCCAGCATTCACTCCGCCTGTCAGCAGCCCTGCCGCAGGTCTGCTATTCCCCGCAGCTTGACCTGATCCGTCGCCTTCCGCCCCTTGCTTCACCCATACGTTCAGCGCAGTCTCCAGTTTCGCCAGCAGATCATGCAACTTCGGTCCGAATACAGCCTGCTGCAGCCCCTTCACCGTCTCAGCCGTTACAGGCAAGCCTCGCTTCACCGAGATTACAGCCGCCTCCAGCCATTCTGAAGCAGGGACACCGGGAGGTTTGGCATTCATTACTGCATCCAGCTTCGCCGCAGTCTCCTTAGTGAAAGCCAGTCCTCCAGCCTGCATCGCTTGAACAATCTCCCGGCCCGTCTTGGAATTGGCAAGTCCAAGCGACTCGAGTGCCTCGCCCATACTCTGCGGCGAGACCATAGCCGCCTCCCCAAGAGATACCGGCTTAAGCACCGGCAAGCCGCCTTCTCCTGGTGCACCCACCTGCAGGTTCAGCGTCTGACCGGCTGCCAGCGGTGTTTCCAGTTCAGCCCGTACCGGCGTTCCCTGAATCTGCACCACCGCTTCTTTTCCGGAATCGGATACGCTAAGCACAACGCCGCGAACAACCTGACCTTCCTTAAGCTCTACAGATTTGGCCTCTCCCGCCTTACTGTCGCCAAGCAAACCGCGAACCAGTGATCCGATGTTCATGTTGTCCGCCTCCCTTCTTTCTATTTATATCGGTATTTCGCCTTCATTTGTGATTATCTGGGTCACACGCTTAGAATAAAGCCAGCTGTTCCTGCTCCGCCAGAATATTGCCGATGAAGCTGCGCCGGTGCATCGGAGTTACACCAAGTAGCTTGATCTGTTCACGATGCAGCTTGGTAGCATATCCTTTATGTACTTTAATCCCATAATCCGGGTATAATTCCTCCCACAAGCCCTCACAGAGCCGGTCACGGGTCACCTTGGCTATAATGGAGGCGGCAGCAATCGACTGGCTGTTGGCATCCCCTTTGATGATGGCGCGCTGCGGCAAGGGCAGTTCCACCTTCTCCGCATCAATCAGCATATAGTCCGGCTGCTGGCTTAAACCTTCTACCGCCAGGCGCATCGCCAAACGCGAAGCCTGCTTAATATTAATTTCATCGATCACCGCTGCCCCCACATGCCCTAAGCTTACCGCCAGCGCCTGCTCCATAATGGTCTCATACAGAGCATCCCGCTTTTTGGCCGTCAGCTTCTTAGAGTCATCCACACCCTCAATAATCAGCCCCACCGGCAAAATTACCGCTGCAGCCACCACATCCCCGAACAAACACCCCCGGCCCACTTCATCCACACCTGCGATGTGACGGAAAGATTGTCCCCAGCCTTCTTTTTCATACCCAAGCATATCTATCTCACTCATCGTCTCTCCACCTGCCCACTAAAATTAAAATAAGCTACATCTATGATCTTCCTACGAATATATGACAGAATGCGAATCCCAAAAGAGCTTCGAACTTGCACTCATTTCCATCCAATCCCAGTCTCAGAATCTTAAAATTCTGCACTGAATACAACAATCCCTTCATTAATACTGCGCAAATCCAAAAAAGTTGTATGAAAAACAACACTTCTGCTGCTCCGTCCAATATTAATAGAGAAAAGTTGCAATTCTTACATGATTGCTTCACGCATCTTCTCATACCCCCACCCTTGTTCTCTCCAACTCTCCCAATGTCTTTTCGCGCTCCTTCTCACACTTCACAGCACTAACGACTTCCAGCCCATTCTTCCTCAACCCTCTAATACGCAAAAAAAGAACCACCCCACATTCACGGATGGCTCTTCCATTCCATACTACATTCTACTATTCAGGTGTCTCCAGCGTGAAGCGTCCAAGCTTCCCGGCACGAAGCTCATGCAGCAGCGCGCGTGAAGCCTTCTCCAGATCTACACGGCCACCGCTCATCAGACAACCGCGCTTACGCCCTACCGCTTCCATAACGGCTACGATTTCATCCGGGTTCTCTAAGTCCTCCGGCAGCTTACTGATATCGAAGCGCTCCTTGAACCGGCTTCCGTAATCCTTCACCAGATATTTCACCGCATAATAAGCGATATCCTCAATATTCAGGATTTCTTCCTTAATGGCCCCGGTTACTGCCAGCTTATAGCCTACCGCCTGGTCCTCGAACCTCGGCCAAAGAATCCCCGGCGTATCCAATAGTTCCAGACTACCGCCGGTCTTAATCCATTGCTGGCCCTTGGTAACCCCCGGACGGTCACCGGTAATTGCAATATTTCTTCCTGCCATCCGGTTAATGAGAGTCGATTTGCCTACGTTGGGAATGCCCACAATCAGTGCCCGCATCGCACGCGGATTCATGCCCTTGGCAATTTGCCGGTCGATCTTGTCCTTTAGCAGCAGCTTCACCTGCTCCGGAATTTCTTTAATTCCAGTGCCAGTAGAAGCATCTACCGGATAGGCAACATGACCCTGCTCCTTGAAATAAGCCAGCCACTTGCGCGTAGCTTCCGGATCGGCCAGATCTGCTTTATTTAGAATAATCAGTCTTGGCTTGTCCCGCAAAATATCGTCAATCATCGGATTGCGGCTCGAAATCGGCAGACGGGAATCAAGCAGTTCTATTGCAACATCAATTAGCTTCAGCTTATCCTCGATTTGCCGTCTAGCCCTCGTCATATGACCAGGAAACCATTGAATGGCCAATGCCGTCACCTCCTTTGACTTCTGTCAGCTTCGTAATGAATTAATGATTTATTAATGAAATATTCTTCACCGGCCAGAAAATAAGGTCTGCACGGCCGACAATATCCCCCAGCGGCACATAACCGATCATCCGGCTGTCCGTGCTGTCAGAGCGGTTATCCCCCATTACGAACACATGGCCTTCCGGCACCTTATTGTCCGTAAACTGCTCATTCGGGAAGTTCTTATTGTTGTACAAAATGTTGTTATTATGCGCATCATCAATCGCGCCTTGGATGTACGTTTCGTTCACAGGCTCTCCGTTAACTGTAACGACATCCCCTTCAACTGTGACTGTGTCGCCTGCCACACCAATGACACGCTTAATGAAATCCCGGCCCTCTGAAGGCACATGGAACACAATGACTTCTCCGCGCTCCGGCTTGCGGATATCGTAGAGAATTTCGTTAACAATCACTCTTTCGCCGGTATGGAAGTTAGGCTTCATGGAAGGGCCGTCTACGATAAACGGTTTGAACAAAAGCCAGCGTATTAGAATAACCAGAACCAATGCAATCGCTATCGCTTTAATCCATTCCAGGACTTCATTCTTTGGCTTCCGGGGGCTCTGGCCGTTTGAATCAATCACTTCGCCTTGCCCTTGCTGCAAATCCTGCTGCATAGTTCACCGTCCTCTCCAATAATTGTTATCTCCACTATACAATACAAAAAAGCTCCTGCCAAAAACTCCCCCGCGATTACTCCTTCAGGAGGCCTTTTCGGAGAAGCTGTTCCTAAGGCACATATGTCTAAAAACCCACAAAGTGATGCTTGAACTTCGATTCTTACTCAGGTACTTTGCGGGGAGCACAATTCTTTAATTACAAGAAATAAACGAAAGGGGCTTGAATTCAAGCCCCTTTCCTTTGTCACTATTCTAGCGACGAATTTCTTTAATTCTTGCAGCTTTACCGCGCAGGTCACGAAGATAGTACAGCTTCGCACGACGAACTTTACCGCGGCGAGCCACTTCGATTTTCTCGAGTTTAGGGGAGTTAACTGGGAATGTTCTTTCCACACCAACACCATAAGAGATTTTACGAACCGTAAAAGTCTCACCGATACCGCCGCCGCGACGTTTGATTACAACGCCTTCGAACAACTGGATACGCTCACGAGTTCCTTCGATAACTTTTACATGCACCTTCAAAGTGTCACCCGGGCGAAAACTCGGGATATCTTTACGAAGTTGCTCTTGTGTAATTGCTTGTAGGATATTCATTAAGGACTTCCTCCTTCCGTACAGGTGTTCTTGCCTCTTCCGGAGAGCCGTTGCTCTCCCTCATTATCCGCAGAGGACCACCGTATTCCACACAACAGAAGTAATTTTATCATAAAAGACAGGCTCATGCAACATATATTTATTCTTTAAAGCGGCAGCATATCCCGTTTCTTCGCCTTCACCTTGCAATCCTTGCAGAGTCCGACCACACTTCCGTCATCCTGGGCATAAAAAATCAGCTTGCCGTTCTTCTTCTTACAGGAGGAGCACTGCTGATCCGCAGCATTCTGCTTGGCCTTACGGTGCCCTTCCATAGAAATCACATTACTGGCCTTCCCCTGCTTCGGCGCTTCAGTCTGTTCTTGGCTCATCCGGCTGCGGTACACGGTATAGACAACTGCGCCCACCAACACAACGATCAGGAAAGCTGCATACTGCATTTGGCTCATCCGCCCCTCTGACTTGTTCAGTCAAAATAGTAAACAGACCGTCTCCCGGGTCTGCTTCCGTGCCGGCCCTCCAGCTGTCACATTTCATTCTTCCGTTCCTTAATCTAACGCTAGTGTACCATAATGCAGAGTTGAAATGTAGCCGCAGGCTTACTGGACTATAGTCCAGTACAACAACCCGCCGCCAGGCTGTTATCCAGTGTTTTCCCATAATATATAATACTGAGTATACATAAGCAAATAATCATGCCTTTAGGAGGGCCTATATAATGAAGAAACATCACAGCACAGCAATTATTGCAGCAATGGCCGTATTTTCTATTGCACTTACCGGCTGCCGGGAGCTTCCCGGCAAGGAAGCAGCGGATAGCCAACTGGAGCAGACGATCTCCGGCAGCTTCACCCAGGAAGCGGCAGAAGCCGTGAAGCAGAGTCTCAGCGATGCCAGTGATGCTGTAGGCGACGCCATCGAGAACACAGCGGGCATGATTGAAGATCAAATGAACACTAGCGGAATCAGCCGGAAGTTCTCCACCTCCCTGCCTATTGCTTCGGCTTCTGTCCTTAAGTTAGATAATTCGGTGGGGGAAGTCGCAGTGGCGCCCGCTTCAGGTGACGAGATTACTGTCCAGGCCACCGTCATTGTCCATGAGCAGACAGGCCACAAGCTGGTATCCGGTGTACTGGATCATACGGAAGTTTCTATTGAACATAAAGGTGACGCTCTCATCGTCTCTGCTCATGGTGAAGGCAATGCAAAGAAGGATCTCTGGGAATGGGCGCAGCATGAGTACGGCGATTCCAACTTCAGCATTAATTATGTAATCGGGATTCCAGAGACCGTTGACCGGTTTGAGATTGATAATAATGTAGGCACCGTTCAGCTCCGCGGGCTCGAGGGGACTTTTGAGATTAACAGCAATGTGGGCAGCATCATCCTTCAAGACACCGTGTTCACAGGCAAGTCCAGTGTGGAGTCGAATACGGGAAGTATTGAGCTTGGAGTATCCAGCATGACCAAGGGCAGCAGCCTCAAGGCCAAGAGCGATATCGGAAGAATCTCCGCCGATCTGTCAGCATCAACCGCATGTACGGTCAAAGCCCGCAGCGAACTTGGCCACATCTCCGGCGCTGACAACGGTACATCTAAGGATTATAATGGCGGCGGTCCGCTGCTATCGTTAACCACGCAGATCGGAGCTATATCCGTTAATTAACAGCCTCTACCTTGAGCGCATTTTACCCGTATACTATATCATCCTATAATTTATTCACGCAAAAAGTGGGCCTTCCTGACTTCCAGGAGCCCACTTTTTTGTGTTGTTCAGGCCATCGTCAGATTAGCGCAATCGCCAGAAGCGTGAACAGGCTCAAGGTAAGGATCTGACTGCCGTAGCCATAGTATCCGCCATAGTAGTTTCCTGCACCGCCCGGATAGAAGGCCGAAGTTTGCATTCTACCATTGCCCTTTGTTTTCAGATACACATTATTCCGGTCCACATCCACAATAATTCCTTCATGACGTTTGCCGTCAGAAGTCATAATGCGTACACGCTTATCCTTGCAATGGAGACAATTATAATAAGCTTCCATCTGCTGTTTCCTCCTTAATCGTGGTTCTGTATCTTATGAGGGGAGGGATAAGCCGGTAACGGCTATCGTCACGCAGCAGCTGTCTATAATTAAATTAGCTGTGAAATGAATAACTTGTGAACATTGTGTATCAATTTTGTGTAAAAAGGGGTAATATTAAAGTAACAAAACAATTAACCGCTTACGGTTGTGAACAATCTTCTACAATCCATAAGGAGGCAGGAATCATGAGTACAGCAGGCAGACGTTTTATTAATGAAGGAGTACTGCGGATCGCCTGGTTTATCATTTTCGCTTCGCTCACCTACACGGTGCGCAATTATACTTGGGCCATTGTATTGCTTATGGTTGTTGCCTTGTATTCACTGGTTACGGGAGTCATTATGCTTACCCGCCGGGATAGAGACAGGGGCAGGTTCTAGTTTAACCGCACATAGCCTTATCACCTAAATAAAAACACTTCCTACAGAGCGTGCTGCGCTGACGGAAGTGTTTTTTATTTTAAACGAAAACGGGAATAATCGGAGTAACAGGATTTGAACCTGCGACCTCACCCACCCCAAGGGTGCGCGCTACCAGGCTGCGCTATACCCCGACATTTCAAATCAATCCATTCCTTCATACTTACGTCTGCCGCATACCTACGATTAACATACGTTCATCTAATACATAATATGACTGTAAGCGGTTACTAACTACTTATACTATAAATATACCTCACTAGTGCAGTAGTTTCAAATAGAGTTCAGCGTTTTTATGGAGTTCAATATTTTTTCGGATGTTATTAAAATTTAATGGATTTTCCGTAAAGGCTGTGCTATACTCTTGGCACAAGGAAAGGAGGTGCGTTCACATCAAGCATGACATGCTGAACGTATCCCTTACCCGGACCAACGGCTGAATGGTTTAGCCTTGGTGGCGCGGGATACGGATCAAAGTTACAAACTAGCGCCTCGGGTAGAGAGACCGTCTTCGGACGGTCTTTTTTATTTACCTGCTTATTATCTAAAAATAACCGCTTGAGCCATCAGGACCTTAAGTCCTTCTGTTCAAGCGGTTATTGGTGTAATCTGCTGTATTACTGAGGCTATGGAACCTGATACCAGGGTCTAATTCATTCCTTGCACATCTTAGTTATGATTTACGATTCTTATAGAAATCGATAATATCACTTACTGTGCGGAGCGGCTCCGCTTCTTTGTTGTGGACTGTGTCCACGGCTGGCTTGAATGGTTCATGCGTATTCGTAGTCACTTCAGTCATTCCTTTCGATAGTTAAGCTAGCTGTGTCTTAAGCTGCATCTACTCTTGCGGCGCCTCTTATTATTACCCCTCTACATGGGTACCGACACACCCCTGCTTCTATTTTCAAATAAAAAGCTACTCTTCCTGCCTACCTGTCACATTCATGAAACATGTCTTACAATCCCCAGCACACAGCAAAAAACGCCTCCCTAACGTAATATACGTTAAAAAGACGCCAGCTATGACTCTATTCAGGCCCAAATTTACAGTTAATTATTCTTAAGGCTTGCCTGCTCCTGCAGCCGCTTCAGCGTCTGCTTGTCCTTCACTGTCAGCTCAGCCGTCTCCAGCAGATCCGGTCTGCGTTCGAGGGTACGCTGAAGCGCCTGCTCACGCCGCCACACTTCGATATTGGCATGATGTCCGCTGAGCAGCATGTCCGGCACCTTCCAGCCCCTGAACTCTGCCGGCCGGGTATAATGCGGGTACTCCAGCAGCCCGGTGCTGAAGGAGTCAGAGATTGCAGAGGTCTCGTTACCCAGCGCCCCCGGCTGCAGCCGCACGATCGAATCTATTACGGTCAAGGCAGGCAGCTCACCGCCGGTCAGCACATAGTCGCCAATCGACAGCTCGTCCGTCACCAGATGCTCACGGATTCGCTCGTCATAGCCCTCATAATGACCGCAAATGAAGATCAGGTGCTGTTCCTGTGCCAGCTCTTCGGCGATCTGCTGGTTATAGGTCCGGCCCTGGGGGCACATCAGAATAATACGCGGCTTCACTGCCTCTGTATCCCCGTTGTCCCCATGCTCCCCGCCAGCGTTATTCTGAGCCAGCACATGCTCCACCGCTGCGAAGATAGGGTCAGGCTTCAGCACCATGCCTCCCCCTCCGCCATAAGGCGTGTCATCTACGCTATTATGCTTGTTGCCCGAGAAGTCGCGGAAGTTCACAGTGTTCAGTGAAGCAATGCCTTTATCACGGGCCTTACCGAGAATGCTGGTGCCGAAGACGCCTTCACACATATCCGGGAACAGCGTCAGCACGTCGATGCGGATCATGGGAGCAGCCCTTCCATGAGATGCACGGTGATTTTTTTGTCTGCAATATTGACGTCCAGCACTACATCGTTAATAACCGGAATCAGAATATCCTGGCCCTTCTTCGGCTTCACTACCCAGACATCGTTGGCCCCGGGCTGCAGAATCTCTGTAATCGTTCCCAGCGGCTGGCTGGCATCTTCATCCGTGTAGACTTCACAGCCTACGATCTGGTGGAAGTAATACTCGTTCTCCGGCAGCTCAACCAGATTATCACTAGGCACCTTGAGCATACTGCCTTTGTATTTCTCGATCTCATTAATATTCGTATACCCCTTCAGCTTGGCGATATACATTCCTTTATGTTCTTTCGCCGATTCTATCGTAACCTCGAATTTCGGGCTTCCGTCTGCGGGAATCAGCAGCAGCTTGTTGCCGGGTGCAAACCGCACTTCCGGGAAATCGGTATGCGACAGGATCTTGACCTCTCCGCGAATGCCGTGCGTATTCACCAGTCTGCCTACGGTTAACTCTTCTGTCATGTGTTCATCTCCTTCACGTTGATTGCGTACAGCTAATAAATTCTTATATTTTCAACAAAAAGGAGCCGGGATATACTATCCCTAGCCCCTCCTTGTGCGCATCCTTAAGATAAAATATCCACGGTAACGCGTTTATCACTTTTGACTGCTGCAGATGTGACTACGGTACGAAGCGCTTTGGCGATCCGTCCCTGCTTGCCGATGACCTTACCGACATCATCAGGATGCACGGAGAGCTCATAGACAATCAGGTGATCCTTCTCCACGGTCCGTACGGCCACATCCTCCGGATGATCCACTAAAGCCTTAGCAATAACACCAACTAATTCTTCCATAGAGGACCCTCGCAATCAGTCATTATTTCTGAAGCTTTGACTCATGGAACTTCTTCATCACGCCAGCTTTGGAAAGCAGGTTGCGGACGGTATCAGATGCTTGTGCACCTGTCTGAAGCCATTTAAGAGCCTTCTCTTCGTCAATCTTAACGACTGCCGGTACTTCGATCGGATTATAATAACCGATTTCCTCGATAAAACGGCCGTCACGAGGAGACCGGGAATCGGAAACCACTACACGGTAGAAAGGCGCTTTATGTGCTCCCATTCTTTTCAAACGAATACGTACTGCCACGAAATTCACCTCCTTAAAAGAATATCGAAATATAGGGAAAGAGTTTGGTAAACCTTTTTTCGATCCCTCCCAAACCCTCCCTTCCCGAAGGGAGGGCCCCAAGGGCTCTGCCCTCTGGACACCCGCTAAGTGCAACTAGCGTAGGCGTTCAGATTGGCGGGACTTGGATGGGTTCGAGCGGAGACCGCTTTTCCTCCCTGCGGGATACGCTTGACTGGCGGCGTTCCCTGGCAACGAGGTTTTAAAGATTTTAAGATCAAAAGATTAAGGTCAAAAGACTACTCGATCTTCTGATGTTGTACTATTTCAGATCTATTAGAAAGACTAAAGGTCAAGGTCAAAAGATCATTCGATCTTCTGATGTTGTACTATTTCAGATCTAGGGGTAAATCTTAAACCTAGAACCTAAACATTAAACCTGAAAGATTAAGGTCAGCGGAACGGGAACTTCATTCCGCCTTTGCCGGCAAGGCCCTTGAGCTGCTTCATGGCGTTCTTCTTACCACCCTTGCCGCCTCCGCCGCCCATCATGCCGGAGAACTGCTTCATCATCTTGCGCATTTCATCGAATTGCTTGATGAGCCGGTTCACCTCAGCGACGTTGGTACCGCTGCCTGCCGCAATACGCTTGCGGCGGTTGTGGTTGATAATCTCAGGCTGGGCTTTCTCGGCCTTGGTCATGGAATGAACAATGGCTTCGACACGGCCCATCTGCTTATCATCCACCTTCAGGTCCTTCATGCCCTTGGCCTTGTTCATGCCGGGAAGCATATCAAGAATCTGATCGATCGGTCCAAGCTTCTTCACTTGATCCATCTGCTCCAGGAAATCATCGAACGTGAACTCTGCATTGCGCATCTTACGTTCCATTTCCTTGGCTTTTTCGGTATCGATGTTGGCCTGAGCCTTCTCGATCAGCGACAGCATGTCGCCCATGCCGAGTATCCGTGAAGCCATCCGCTCCGGATGGAACGGCTCCAGCGCATCGATCTTCTCGCCGAGAGCGGCGAATTTGATCGGGCAGCCGGTGACCGCCTTGACGGATAACGCAGCACCACCACGGGTGTCACCATCAAGCTTCGTAAGCACTACGCCGGTAAGTTCCAGCTGCTTGTTGAAGCTGTCCGCCACATTCACGGCATCCTGACCGGTCATGGCATCGACTACAAGCAGCACTTCGTCTGGAGTTACCACGTTATGGATCTGCTTCAGCTCTTCCATCAGCTCTTCATCAATATGCAGGCGGCCTGCCGTATCGATGATGACATAATCCAGGTTGTTATCCTTCGCATGCTGAACACCTTGTCTGGCAATCTCTACCGGACTGGTCTGATCACCCAGCGAGAAGACAGGAACCTTGATCTGTTCTCCGAGCACCTGTAGCTGCTTGATTGCAGCCGGACGGTAGATATCGGCGGCTACGAGCAGCGGGCGGTGATTGCCCTTCTGCAGCAGCTTCGCCAGCTTACCGGATGTGGTCGTCTTCCCCGCGCCCTGCAGACCCGTCATCATGATGACCGTCGGCGGCTTGTTCGACTTAGCCAGCTTCGCCTGGCTTCCGCCCATCAGCTCAGTCAGTTCCTTGTTCACAATATCGATGATAACCATGCCTGGCGTGAAGCTGTCCATCACTTCCGTGCCAACAGACTTCTCTTTCACCTTAGACACAAAGTCCTTGACGACCTTGAAGTTAACATCGGCTTCCAGAAGGGCCAGCCGCACTTCACGCATCGCTTCGTTTACGTCATCTTCGGATACTTTCCCTTTGCCGCGCAGTTTGCTGAACACATTCTGCAATCTTCCGGTTAATCCTTCAAATGCCATAGGCGGCTCGCTCCCTTCTTCCTACTCTAACTTCTGCAGCTGTTCCATGAGTTCCATGAACTGCTGTTTATATTGCTCAGGCAGCATTGCCGTATCCTGCAATCTGCGCAGTTCTTCTAAGTATTTGTTGCGGTCTTCATGCTTGGACAGGAGTCCAAGCTTCTCTTCATAATTCTCAAGCACTTGCTCCGCCCGCTTAATATGCTCGTACACAGCCTGGCGGCTAATTTCAAATTCCGCTGCGATCTCCCCCAGGGAGAAATCATCATGGAAATAATATTTGAGAAACGTCTGTTGCTTGTCAGTAAGCAGCCGTTCATAGAAAGCAAATAACAGGTTAATCCGGTTGGTTTTCTCGAGCCTATTCTCCTGACTCATTAAGGGCACTCCCTTCGTCAAGGAAAAACACTTTACAGCTTCACAACGTCCCTTATGATACCGAAAACAAAGAAAGATGTCAAGTCTTTTTACTTGTCATCTTTCACTTTGCCCAATACCGGCATTCCCGTGTTGAAATCAGGCGCCATACCTGCCCTAACTTCCCGCATTAATGAATAGGGAGAATGTATAACAATACAACGAAGAAGTGCAGAACGGTTCCGGCAAGCACGAATAAATGCCAGATTGCATGATGGTACGGGAAGCCCCGCCATACATAAAAGACGGTGCCGAGGGTGTACATCAACCCCCCTGCTACCAGCAGTGTCATCCCGCCACTGGCGACAGCCTGGGACAGAGGGCTCCAGGCGATTACGATCATCCAGCCCATCGCAATGTAGAAGATGGTGGACATGAACAGGAATTTTTTGACGAAAAATGCCTTGAAGAAGACACCAAACACCGCCACTCCCCAAGCGATACCGAATAAGGTCCAGCCCAGCGGTCCGCGGATCGCCACCAGCATAAACGGGGTGTACGTTCCGGCAATGAATAAATAAATCGAGGAGTGGTCAAGGAATTCAAAGAAATCCTTCGCCTTCCCCTCCCTGAGACTATGCACCATGGTTGAATTAAAATACAGCAGCAGCATAGTAGCGCCGTAAATGGAGAAACTGACTACATGCCAAGCCGTGCCGTTCTGAACGGCATATACGACCAGCATCACCAGCGCAGCAATGCTTAAGACGGCGCCGATCCCGTGAGTAACCGCATTAGCTACTTCTTCCTTGCGGCTGTAAGTGTGAGTATTAGCCATACCACGATTCCTTCCGTTTGCGGTTTCCTTCTATTATAGCCGTTTCTCCGAAGTCCTTCCAGCTTAGGGACGCCGCAGGGCAGGCTGCTGCTGTATCATTTAATCGCTTAAGAAGCCATCATTTGCTGATGCAGCAAGGCTTATTCAAATCTTATAGCTTGTAGAGCTCTGTATACTTCGCTTCCAGATAATCTGCCAGATAATCGGGATTCAGCGGTTCGCCTGTGACTTGCTCGATAATCTGGGAAGGGGTCAGGCTCTGGCCGTAGCGGTATACCTTGCCCGTCAGCCATTCTTTGATCGGCAGCAGGTTACCGGCAGCAATCAGCTCTTCGAACTCCGGCAGCTCCTTGCGCAGAGTGTTCAGCATCTGGGCCGCATACATGTTACCCAAGGAATAGGAAGCGAAATAGCCGAAATCTCCACCGGACCAATGAACATCCTGCAGCACGCCAAGCGCATCCGTAGGCGGTGTAATACCTAAGTATTCCTGATACTTCGCGTTCCAGGTCTTAGGCAAGTCCTTGACTTCAAGCCCTTCATTGAAAATCAGCTTCTCAATCTCATAACGCACAATAATATGCAGGTTATACGTCAGTTCATCGGCTTCGATCCGAATGAAGGAATTGCCTACGCTGTTGATTGCCCGGTAAAAGTCTTCCATCTCCACGTTCGCAAGCTGCTCCGGGAAATGCTGCTGCAGATCGCCATAGTAACGCTGCCAGAAGGCCCGGCTGCGGCCGATCATATTCTCCCACAGTCTGGACTGGGATTCATGAATTCCCATGGAGGCGCCCTGTGCCAACGGTGTACCGATCAGCTCTTCACCGAAATTCTGCTCGTACAGAGCATGTCCGCCCTCATGCAGCGAACTGAAGATGGAGCTGGTCACATTGTCGAGCAGATAGTTCGTTGTAATTCGGACATCGCCGGGGTTCAGGCCCGTTGCGAACGGATGCACACTCTCATCCAGACGTCCTGCCTCGAAATCATAACCCATCTGTTCGAGTAAGAAGAGGCCGAACTTCTCCTGTTGCTCCTTGGGGAAGATTTGGCTCAGGAATTCGGTGTCCGGCTTGTTCGGCGAAGCATTGATCGCTTCGGCCAGCGGAACAAGACGGCTGCGCAGACGGGTGAAGATGGCATCCACCTTCTCAACCGTCAAATCCGGCTCGTACATATCCAGTAGTGTGTCATACCGCGAGCCTTGTACGCCCCAGTAATCAACGAACTCTTGTTTGAAGGCCACAATCTTGGTCAGATATGGCTCGAAGGAGGCGAAATCATTATCATCCTTAGCCTCTTCCCACACGGTCTGCGCATGGGCGGTGAGCACCGAATATTCCTCGAAGGTCTTGGAAGGAATGCTCTTGCTCCGCTGGTACTCCTTGCGCGTATCCTTGACAATCTTATTCTGATTGCCGTCCAACTGCTCCGCTACTTCCGGGCGGCTGAGATACTCTGTGAACGCTCCAATCTCCTCAGATACCTGGAGTCTGAACGCCTCTCCACTCAGCATACCGAGCGTGGCAGAACGGGTCTCTACGCCTTTGCGGGGCGCGCCTGTACGCAGATCCCAGCCCAGAAGTCCAATTGCTTCATAATAGCCTCTGATTTTAAATAATAGCTCGCTGAATTTATCCCATTGTTCCCGGACCTGCTGTTCCATGTCTGAGCACCTGCCTTGTCATTTTTTTCTACTCCTCTTGATGATACTTTTTATAATCGGTATAATCAAATTCGGGCTGTTTCTCTTCAAATTTGAAGCAGTTAACGGCTCACAGGCACGGAGACAGACTCCGCTTAGATTTTGCAATATTTGATTACAGGTAGCCCTTTATGTTCACGGCTAGACGCAGTACAATGAATTACAGTTTAATCAATTAAGGAGGCGCATGCTCATGAGTCAGATTACAGACATTATGGAGTTCAACAAGCATTTTGTAGAGGAAAAGGCATATGAGAGCTATCTGACCAGCCGCTTCCCGGATAAAAAAATGCTGATCATCACCTGCATGGACACCCGGCTTGTTGAGCTTCTGCCTAAGGCCATGAATTTCAAGAACGGCGATGTCAAAATCATCAAGAACGCCGGAGCCGTCATCTCCCAGCCGTTCGGCAGCGTTATGCGCAGCGTCATGGTTGCGCTATACGAGCTGGATGCAGACGAAGTCATCGTCGTGGGGCATTATGAATGCGGCATGGCTTCCCTGAACGCGGACAAGATGATTAACTCTATCAAGGAGCGTGGAGTGTCTGATGAAGTGCTCAGCACCCTGGAGAATTCGGGAATTAAGCTGACGAAATGGCTGCGCGGGTTTGACAATGTCGAGGAAGGGGTAATTCAGACTGTGGAGCTGATTAAGCGCCATCCCTTACTCCCCCCAAACGTACCTATTCACGGCATGATCATCGATCCGGCTACCGGAGCGCTTGAGCTTGTCTCGGACGGCTACGCGGACTAAGGCAACTCTCTGATACTGCTGTTTGCGCGGGTCCCGGACCCGCGCTTTTTTTGTGTCCGGGTTCATAGGCCAATGCCGGATGATAACATTTATATTTGTGATAACAAGTGGAAACGGCTTTGCCGTCCTTTTAAGGACGATACCGTTTCAGCGAGAAATAGAAGGATAAGTTATCGTGTGAAACATATAAATTCTTATATTTTAAAAATTGAAACCTTAACCTCCACTCTTCGTATTATCAGGCATACGCCAGGTAAACTGGGTGTTACCAAACTTCTAGGAGGTTCTCGTACTAAATGAAACCAATGAAACGTGTAATGATGATTGTCATGGCCTTCACACTGTTCTTCGCCGTCACTGTTCCTGACTTCGCAGATGCCCGCCGTGGCGGGGGCTTCAAATCAGGAAGCCGGGGGTTCACGACGACCCCGAAGAAATCAACAACGAATAATGTGAAACAAAGCGATAGCACCAAAGGCAGTACCACTGGTACTGCTGCGAATGCAAACCGCGGCTTCTTCAGCGGCGGCGGACTGATGAAAGGCCTGATGATCGGCGGGATCGCCGGCTTCCTCTTCGGCGGAATGTTCGCCGGAATGGGTGCTTTTGGAAATATCATAGGATTCCTGATTAACATGCTGGCCATCTACTTCGTGATTACGCTGATTATGTCCTTCTTCAAGCGCAGACAGGAACGACGCAGAATGCAGGAAAGAGACGGACGCTACTAATGGGTGTTACCGTTCTCAGTATGGACGAGATTATCAATGCGATCTGCCTGCATATGGCGGAACGCAAGGCTGTTCGGGTGGAGGAAGTCCAGGTGGAACTGAGCTGGGACGAGGACACCGGATACACCGCAGAGGTCTGGATACAAGGACGCAGCCAGTACCTGGTAGAGTCCAACATGATTGAGTCCATTCTTCGCTACGTACACAGCGAATACGGCATCCGAGCCTACCGTGAAGATGTTCGGCTGGAGCTGGACGAAGAGATTACAGCAGTTGTGAACACGTAAGCGTTGAAGACTTGATCGAATAAAGGGATGACCCCGGGTAGCGGGGTCATCCCTTTTATTTTCTTCTGCTGTTTAGTTTCCCTACCTTTTATTGTCAGCGCCTTATATCCACAAGATAATTTATCCTTCCGGCGTATGGAACCCGGCCAGTACATCGTCCCTGCCAACCCGCGATGCGCCGCTTCCGTGCAGCTCAGCCCAAGGCACACGCTGCTGCCTCAGAATCGCCGCAGTTCCTTCAGAAGTGTACTCCGCATACCTGACCGTCTGCTCATTGGCAGGCTCGCCCCAATGAGCCCAGCCTTGGGGGTGGATATGCTGGCCCATCCGGCAATCCACAAAGACAGTCTTGGCATGCTCCCGCCATGGGCGGCCCAGGAATACAGGAGCTGTGCCCGGCTCAGCGCTCAGATAACAATGGCTGAACACGTAGCCGTAGGCCTGCCCTTCGGGAGTGGAGGCTGCCGTGATGTAGCCTGCATGGCCTCCGCTACCCCGCAGGCTGTGCAGCGTACAATGCTCGAAGTAGGCCGTTGCTCCGCCAAAAATATAATCTACCGTTCCCTCAATGTGACAGTGCTGGTACAGCTGGCGGTACTGCGCGTGCTGCTCCCTGAGCGGAATCCCGCCGAACAGCAGACGCTCTCTGGGAGCCGGCGGCAGCGGACCAGTGAACAGTGTGTCCTGATGGCCCTTGAATGTACAATTTCGGAATACCGTCTCATCACAATGGGCGTACACCGCCACAGCCTGTCCTACCTCACTGCCTTGTCCCGCTGTATTAGAAATAGTCAGATTCTCCAGCACCAGCTTCTGGCCGCCCAGGAACAGGGTGGGAGTGGCAAAGGTCCCGATCTCTTCCCCCTTCTCATCCAGCTCCCGGGCATAGCGGTTCATCGTGATCTCCACTTGTCCGATGCCGATGATACGGAGACAGGAGCGGTAGACCCGCACCTCCTCCTTATACACTCCCGGCATAATGTAGAGCGTAGCCTCTATGTCCGGGTCCAGCCGTTCCAGGGCATCGACTGCCGCTTGAATGGTAGAGTAATCGCAAAAGCCCTCCTTGCCCACCAGCATCCCTTTTCCCATCCCCTCTCAGACTCTAGCCTTCGCATAAACCCTACTTACTTACTTCTGTGTCAGTTTGTATGCAGCTTCATATTCTTCGGTGATCTTGGTTCCGCCGGAATCCTTCCAGGTCTGTACGTCTTTCTTGAAGGTCGCCTCATCGGATTGGCCCATGATATATTTGAAGGTAGCATCTGTGATGATCTTTTGCAATTCCGTTCCCTGTTCATTGTTGGTTGCCGAATCTAGGGGAACAGTCGGGTCAAGCACAGCGAACTTGTCATTCTCGCGGATCAGCTCATTAGCCAGCTGCTTCTCAGGGTTCGCATCCTTAAGCGTATAGGCAATCTCACTAGGTCTGCTGGAGGAGAAAGGCTGCACATCCGCCTGCCACAGCTCGGTGTTCAGAATCTTGAAGGCGCCGTTCTCATCGTATTCAAAGTGAGTGCCTTCAATCCCGCCGGTCATAAGCATGAACGCCTTCTCATCGATCAGGTCATTGACGAACTTCAGCAGCCGCTTGAGCTCTGCTTCGGTCTTCACCTCTGATTTCGGAAAAGCCATCAATCCGCCGATCCCGCTGCCCTCGGACCAGATATGATACTGTTCATCTCCACCCGAAATCTTGTTCACCGGCACCAGCTCCATGCCCGGCTGCAGATCCTGCGCCAGTGTTCTAAGACTGGTGATGTCCACCATACCGGTATAAATCCCGGTTTTACCCTGTGCGAATTGCTGCTGCTGGTCTGATTTGGCTGTAACTGCGAAGTCCTGCGCCAGATATCCGTTCTCGTAGAGCTTTCTGGAGTAATTCATCGTGTCGATATACTCTTGTGTATCGAATTCAGGGGTAAACTTGCCGCTATCATCCACCTTCCAGCCATTCGGCGTGCCGAAATAGGAGCTTAGTGTTTTGAAGCTGCTGTATTTCAGCTCTGATCTGTCCCCGAAGCCTGTCGTATCCTTCACACCGTTGCCGTCCGGGTCGTCCTCTGTGAACGCTCTGGCTACTTCATACACCTCATCCAGCGTCTTCGGAACCGGCAGACCCAGCTTATCCAGCCAGTCCTTGCGGAAAATTAGACCGGAACGCGCCAGATTCTTCTGGAAAGGAACGCCGTACAGTACGCCTTCAATCGAAGCCGCTTCCTTCAGCTCAGGAGCAATCTTCGCCAGATTACTGAACTCTGCGAGATACGGCCCCACATCCCAGAACAGCCCTGATTTCAGTGAGCTTCTAACCGATGAATTGGTCATCATGGTCAGGGTGACAATGTCTGCAAGCTCCCCGGAGGCCAGCGCCGTAGTGATCCGCTCTTCCTTGGAAGCATCGGGCACCCAGTTGAAGGTGATTTTGCTGTTGGTATATTCCTCAAGCAGAGATTTGATCGTATCGGTCGGCGGTGACGCCGTGTGCAGAATATTCAGCCAGGTTACTTCGAGTGTCGAGTTCAGATCCTCTTCAGCGGCATTCTTCTTCTCTTCCTTGTCTCCGCCGCAAGCCGAGAGCATAGTGGTAGCCATTGTAGCGATTGCAATTAGAGTGACCCATTTTTTGTTCATAACACTTCTCCTTTGGTAGATAGAAATAGTTAGCCTTAGCCTTAATACACGCCGTCTTCGCCCATCTTCTTGGCCAGCTTGTTGGAGAGCATCACGAGAATTAACCCGACAACACCCTTGAACAAACCTATCGTGGTGCTGAAGCTTAATTGCCCGTTCTTCAGGCCCGCCGTATAGATATAGGTATCGAAAATCTCAGCGACACTGCGGTTCAGCGAATTCAGCAGCAGATACATATGTTCGAAACCGAGATCCAGCGTGCTGCCGATTTTGAGAATCAGCAGAGTAATAATCACGGGACGGATGGCCGGCAGTGTAACATGCCAGGTCTTACGCAGACGGCTTGCCCCGTCCATCTCTGAAGCTTCATAGAGCTGCGGGTCCACTACAGTAATGGCTGCCAGATAGATAATGGTCGACCACCCGAGCTCCTTCCAGATAATCTGCAAGATATAGATCGTCCGCAGCCACTCGGAGGAGGTGAGGAAGCTGATTTTGTTGCCGCCGAGACTTGCGATCAGCTCATTGATGACCCCGCCATCCACCGTCAGGAACACATACGTAATAGAGACAATGATGACCCAGGACATGAAGTGCGGGATATAGATAATCGTCTGAATCCAGTTTTTGAGATAGCGTCCCTTCAACTCGTTCAGCATCAAAGCTACAATAATCGGCAGAGGGAAGAAGATCACAATGTTCATGGCAAACAGAATCAGGGTATTGCGCAGCAGCTGCATGAACGTAGGCTCCGTAAATAACCGGATGAAATGCTTCAGGCCGACCCACTCACTCCCGGTAATTCCCTGGAACGGCTGATAATTCTGGAACGCAATGATCAGCCCGCCCATGGGCAGATATTTGAAGATGATGAAATACAGCAGCCCGGGCAGGATCATCAGATACAGCAGCTTGTATTTGTTCAGAGCCGTAAGAGCGCGTGCGCCTTTCCCCTTTTCTATGGTCAGATTTGGTGTTGCGGTGATGCTTGTTGCTTTCACATGTCAGCCTCCTTTGCTCGTTCCTGTTACGATCCCAGCGTAAGAAATTTCTTACATTACGTATATAATCATTATGTGATAGCGTTTACAGAACCCGCGTGGCTGCGGGATTAAGGCCGGTCAGATCTCCTCTGAGGATTATCTGCCTAGGCTAATGATTATTCTGCGGAGGCGTGCTGCACAGGGCTGGTCTGCGAACACCTCATGCCCGGATTATATACGTAATTTCTGCCCCTTGTTACAGTGAAGAGGTACTGAAATACGAGGAGGATCACAGAATGAACCATAGCTCACGTAGAAAAGAATCAGTCGGCGGAAGGATCTTCACCTTCGTTAACGCAGCCATACTCGTTCTGATTGCGCTTGTCTGCTTATTGCCCTTCATCAATATCATTGCCAGCTCCTTCGCTACCACCCAGGAGGTCATGGCCAAGCGGTTCATCTTATTCCCGACCACTTTCTCTCTGGATGCATACCGCTACATTCTCTCGACGCCTACCATCTTCCGGGGACTCGGGGTATCCGTGGGTGTCACTATTGCAGGAACCGTAGTCAGTATGCTGCTTACCGCGCTGATGGCCTACGGCTTGTCCAGGAGATACCTGCCTGCCCGCAATACGATTAACTTCATCGTCGTCTTCTCCATGCTGTTCAGCGGCGGAATGATTCCCACCTTCCTAGTCGTCAAAAGCGTCGGCCTGATCAACTCGTACGGGTCCCTGATCTTCCCGGTTGCCGTCAATGCCTTCAACATGATTATCATGCGCAACTTCTTCCAGGCGCTGCCTGACAGTCTGGAGGAGTCCGCCAAGATCGACGGGAGCAATGACTTCGGAATCTTCATGCGGATTATGCTGCCGCTGGCCCTGCCTTCCATCGCCACCATCTCCCTGTTCTACGCGGTTGCTTACTGGAACACGTACATGAACGCGATCCTCTACATGAATGATTCGGCAAAATGGCCGATCCAGGTGCTGCTGCGCCAGATCGTCATTGTCTCCAGCGGGATGCAGGCCGAAGGAAGCTCAGTCGATATTGTGCCGCCGGCCCAGACGATCAAAATGGCGGTCATTGTCATCGCCACCGTGCCGATGCTGGCCGCTTATCCTTTTGTTCAGAAGCATTTCACCAAGGGCGCTCTGCTCGGAGCAGTCAAAGGCTGACGGTCCGCCGTTCAGCTTCCATCCAAAAATATAGAACATATGCAGAAACGGTACCGCCTTGAAGCAAGGACGGTACCGTTTCTGCATGACCCCTGATACAAGCTCCTAAGCCAATATCCCCTATTCCCGCTAAAATCAACCACTACTCGCCCTGCTTCAGCTTCCGGTAAGCGCCAGGCGTAACCTGCTCCTTCTTACGGAAGGAACGGATGAAATTCTGCGGATTATGATACTGCAGCCGTTCGGCAATCTCCTTGATCGTCATATCCGTCTCCGTCAGCCACCGTTTGGCCATCTCCAGGCGGTAGTTCATGAGGTATTCGCTGAAGGCGGTGCCGTACTCTTTTTTGAAGATGCTGCTTAGATAATTCGGATTGTAATGAAGCCGCTCGCCGATCCCCTCCAGCGTAAGCTCACGGTCATATTCCGCGTGCACAATGTCGGTGATCTTATCCGAGAGACAGCGGAACTGCTGGCTGGTCTTGTCCTTCATGCTGTACATCATGGGGTAAATAACCTCCTGCACCAGCATCCGCTCCATCTCTTCGGGATTCCGGATGTCCAGCAGGCGGTGATACAGCTTATTATTATCCTGTGTCAACAGGACGCTAACTCCCAGATGCTGTTCGAGCTGGATCAGGTTATTCACGAGCCGCACCAGCATGACCTCGAATTTCAGAGTGCTCTTGTTCTTGCCCATCAGCTCCGCCAGGAACGGATAGAGCGCAGCGGTGACCTGCTCCTTATCCCCCAGCCGGATGGCATTGAACAATTGCGTCTCCAGCTCTGCCGGATAATGCAGCGACACCGGACCGGAGACGACCATGGATATATCCTCATAGAAGATAATCGATTCCTTACCCAGATTCAGCCGCTGATGCAGGGCCTGCTTGCTCATCTCCCCGGCTTCCTTACTCTCTAACAGATTGCTGTAAAAGTTGCTGATGCCGATACTGATCGACACCTTAAGATAATCGCGCACCGCCTTCAGCAGGGCTGCCGCATAATCAGTCACTTCCTTGTTCATCCCGGCATCACTGTACCCGGCGAAGGTCAGGATCGTGGCCTGGGTATCATCATTCAGGATAATAGGCAGCAGCCGGTGCCCAGGCGGGATTAGCTCCTCCACCATCTTATTGACGGCAAGCAGCAGGACATCCTTGTCCGAAGCCTCCCGGCCGCCCATACTATCCAGCTGAATCAGCATCGCCGCATATCGGCGCTTCTCTGACAGGCTGTACCCGAACCGGAGCAGACTCTGCTCCAGCTCCTCTGCCGAGACGCGGCTGCGGAACAGATTAAGGATCAACTGTGTCTCTAGCCGGGGCATTTCCGATTCGATCAGACTCTCAAGCGAAGCCTTCTCCGAGATCATCGTATCAATAGAATGCCGGATATATTCCAGCTCATTCCTGGAATTCATCTGCGGAATAACCGGCAGACTGCGCTTGAGCTGCTCAATCGGCTTGGTGAAATATTGGGAGATCATATAAGCCACCACCCAGATCAGGAGAATCAACAGCAGCCCCATCGCGGAGATCCCGAACTTGGTCATCTCCAGAGAGCGGGTAATCTCCGCCTGATCCAGTACAGTAAGATAAATCCAGTTATTATACGAGGACTTGGCATAGATAAGCTTAAGGCTGTCACGGCCGGAGATCTCCTGTTGGACCGTCCCCTTGTCCTCCATGGAATTGATCGTTCCGGCAAGCCGACCGAATTGCTCCGGGGCTAACAGCCCCTTGCCAGGATCGGATTCATACATCAGTTCTCCATGCTTGTTCAAAATGTAGACGTAGGCATCCTCCTCGCTCTTCATCGTGGCATTCAGGGTATGTAATGAAATGTCGGATAAGGCAATCGCCTGCTTCTTACTGGAGAACACCGGCAGTGTATTCACGAACCGGATGCCCTTGTCCGTCTTCATCCAGAAGAGGCTCTGCTCCTGATTCTCAATATACTGCTCCCGGAGCTGCTGGACCTCTTCGGCACTGAGATTGCTGAGCTTCTCATTCAGGATCTGCCAGTTCTGCACCAGACTGATCAGCGAATATTCCGTCCCTTCAGCCGCCATGGAGGCGATATAATTCAGCTGCGAGTTCACATTCCGGTAAGCGATGAAGTCTTGCTCAGTAATGGGGTGGGTCACAACCTCCTGAAAAGAGCTGGTGGTGCTATAGGTGTTGAACGCATATTCTATCGTTTGGATCTTATGCTCCAGATTGTTCTTGATCTGCTCGATATAGCTCTGCTTGCTGCTGGAGAACCGCTCGACCACTGAATCGATGGTACTGATGTAGATATAGCTTCCGAAGCCGACCACCAGTCCCACGCCCAGAATTAATATAGGAATAAAGATGCTGTAGAACATTCTTCCTTTGCTCATTGTGTTTCCCCTTTGATTTGATAGACTCCATTAAATTATAGCGTTTTCATGAATGCGGTTCCATGATTATTTTCACGTGTGCAATTTGCAGATCTCCCGGTGAATATCATCCGCACAGCTGAAAAACCGGATCAGCGATAGGCTGATCCGGTCCTTTCACATCCTGGGGCTATGAGCCTTGCTTAGAGTAACGAAATCGCCAGCAGCTCGAACAAGACCAGCGGCATAATCACATTGCTGTTCACCGTACCGGGGTACGGGTAGCCCGGGCCAGGATATCCTGGACCAGGATAAGGCTTATAGTATGGGTTGTAATATCCGCGGCCCATATCCGTGGCTATGGTTACAGCCAGGTACATATGCTTGCTGTCCATACCGGCAATCGTACCCTCATGCATCTGACCGTCAAGGGTCTGCACCTGCACTTTGTGATTCAGATACGGCTTACAAGACTGGTGAAGCGAATCGCGGACCCCGTTCAGATGCTGAACCACCGCCGGGTCTGCCTGATAGATTACCGACGTTTGCTGGCCGGAAGAAGTTGTCGACATAAGTGGTTGACCTCCGTGTAATTGGATTTGCTTCATACTATGCACCTGCCCAGTCCGGTGTGCCTAGCCTGCTTCCCGCCGTTCATACTATCCGCATACTCAGACCAAACAGCCGTACACCGGAAAGTCCGGTATACGGCTTAGTTATTAATACTCTACAAGTGCTTTACTCTGGGAATAAGGACAAAATCACCCTGAGGGCGAGTAAGATTACCTTCGCGCGAGCACAATGTATGCTGTTTTTAACATACATTCAGGCCGCATGCCTGCTTGCGAGCACAATGTATGCTTTTTTTGATATACATTTGGTTCAACACACACCTTTTCCACAGCAGCAGGAAACTATAGTTTCCTAATATAATTAAAATGCCACGCCGATTCCGCCCTGCCCGGCATAGGTTCCCATCACGGGTCCCATCGTGGACAGAAGAACCTCCTTGAAGGGATGCTTCTCCAGAATACGCCGCTTGATCTCCAGCGCCAGCGTCTCACAATTGCTATGCACAATTGCGATTACCGCCTGCTCATAATCATGCTGCTTCTGGTCCAGCTTGGCCAGCAGATGAGTCAGTGCCTTGGGCAGTCCGCGCGTCTTCTCGACCACTTCAACGATACCCTCGTCGCTGATCTTCAGGAGCAGCTTAATGTTCAGCACGGAAGCCACAGCGCCGGAGATCCGGCTCAGCCGTCCGCCCTTGATCACATTTTCCAGGGTGTCCAGTGTGAAGTACGCAGTCGTCTCTTCGACCTTGCTTAGCACTCTGTCCTTCAGTTCAGCCAGACTTGCTGCGGTGAGTGACCATTTGGCCGCCATAGCGACAATCAGGGTCAAGCCGCCGGAGAAGAGCTTGGAATCTATAATTTCAATCGCATTCGGATGTCCTTCTTCCTCGTACATCTCCTTGGCAATCATTGCGGTCTGATAAGTACTGCTAATATTAGAGGACATGCAGATGACCAGAATGTCAGTGCCTGCTTCCACTTGCTTGAAGCTGTCCAGGAAGGTCTGCGGACTCGGGCTTGCAGTCGTAGGCAACTCCTTCGATTCATGCATTTTGTCATAGAAATCCTTGGCATTCATATCATCCGGCATCAGCTCATGGCCGAAATGGACCGGCAAATGAACAATGGAGATGTCATACTGCTTCGTGTATTCAGGGGGTAGATCCGAACCGCTATCCGTTATTATCTTGATGGGCATCAGAATGCTCTCCTTTCAATTCTATACCATTATAGTTACCCTTTCCGGAGATCAATAGTACAATTTATAACTTGTCAAAATCAGAGTTTTGTGCTTAGTCCTAGTTGTGATATGGTTGAAGCATATGGTTACAGAAATGGAGTGTACTTAGATGAGCAAGAATAGAGTATGGAACCGCGGCAAGCATAATGGTGCCGGCCTGTCCAAGAAAACCCCGGCTGCCGTGGACACGGACAGCAGCGAAGAGTCTGCTCCGGCAGAGGAGACACAAGCTGAGGTTATTAACGAGCGGATTGATACGGTCAAGCCGATGAACCGCAGCAACTGGGTCACCCGGCCCGCCCGTGTGAAGCCGCAGAACCCGGAGCGTAAGAATTAAGCAGCTTAATGGCTGAAATGCTTCTCATTCTATGGGAGCATATTTACTCCTCAACCTTTCTTATCATGCAAGCAGAAATGGCTACGCCGTCCTTAAGAGGATAGCGTAGCCGTTTCTGCTTGCACTGGTTGGTTGGAGAACGTAGTGCTTGTGAGGACGGGAAATAGCCAAGCGGGGTATCAGCTACAACGATTCAGACAGACTATCCGGCAAATACCGGTTCTCCCGTATTAGCGTCCGCATCACCTTCAGCGTGTTCCGCTGCACCGGGACACCCGTTGTCCGGTGCAGCTGAAGCCAGCGCAGAGCAGCCAGTGCCTCGAACAGCTCCAGCTCTGCCGGGCTATAATTGCATTTGGCGGCAAAGGCTGACCGGTAGACGCTGGCATTCCGCTCCGCCAGATACACTCTAAAGAGCAGAATAGACCACGCAATATCATACCTCGGATCGCCATGCTGGACATTGGTCCAGTCGATGATAGTGAACTTCCCGGAAGACTCCAGAACATTGCCCAGATGATAATCGCCATGAATGAGCTGGTGAGCAGTCAGTTTGCCCCGCTCCGCCAGCTCCTGCGCCAGCGATCGGATCTCCGGCTGCTCTGCCCAGGAAGGGAAAAAGTAATCTGCGAAATCATATGCAGGAACCCTCAAGCTGCTGGAAGAATCGATCTCCAGCTTATGTACATCGAGCAGATTGGCTGCTATGGCTGTAAGGCTGTCGGCATTCACCTTCTTAACGGGCATACCATCGAAGCTGGTTAACAGCACCTGATGACCCTCAGCGTCGAGCCCCCAAGCATACGGCCGTGAGACCGCGCATCCCTGCCGGAACAGCTGCTCCAGCACTTGATACTGGATCGAGATGTCCGGCCGGGACTCACGGTTCCAAATTTTCAGCACAAGCTTCGTATCCGGCAGTGTAATTCTATGTACTTCGGCTTCCAACCCGCCCTTCATCTGTGTTACGGCCGCCTCTTCCAGCCTTGCTATTAGGCCTTCACTATCTGCGCCCTGCTCCTGCCAGCGGATACCGTTCAGAATCTTATTCATAATATTGTATTCCCCTTTCGTATGAATGACCAGCCTAAGCCAGTCTTCTAGGCACTTTCCCCAGCATGCTGAATACAATGAGGCAAACAGACAACTCCAGTAAATGAGGGAAGCGAAATGGAACATTGGATCAGAGTAGAACCGAACGTGAAGATCTATGTCAATGATATCAATCCACGAGGCAGTAAAACCATCCTGTTCATTCACGGCTGGCCTGCGAACCACCAGATGTTCGAGTATCAATACAACCAGCTGGTACCTCAAGGGTATCGCTGTATTGGCCTTGACATGAGGGGCTTCGGCAAATCAGATAAACCGCTGGGCCGATACGATTACAACCGTCTCGCTGATGATATCCGCTGCGTAATCGGCGCCTTAGGGCTGAGCAATATTACGCTGGGCGGGCATTCTACCGGCGGGGCTGTCGCGATCCGTTATATGGCACGGCATAAGGGATACGGAGTCTCCAAGCTGGCCCTATTCGCTTCGGCAGCCCCCAGTCTGATTCAGCGGCCGGGCTTCCCTTACGGCACAACCAGAGAAGTTATAGAGCAGATTATTAAGTCAACTTATGAGGACCGGCCAAATATGCTGCAGGATTTCGGCAAGATTTTCTTCTATCACCAAGTCTCTCCGGCGTTCTCGGACTGGTTCTTCCTCTTAGGACTAGAGGCGGCTAGCTGGTCCACTATCGCTGTCTCTGAGGCTTGGCTGCAAGAAGAGCTATTCCTGGATCTCCCCCAAATTCATGTACCTACGCTGATTCTTCACGGCATCCATGATCAGGTCTGCTTGTACCCGCTTGCGGAAGCGCAGCACCAAGGGATCAGGAATTCAGTACTTATTCCGTTTGAGAACAGCGGACACGGATTATTCTATGACGAACGGGAGCGGTTCAACCGTGAGCTGTCGCGGTTCGCCCAGTAGATTATATGCATAACCTGAACAGGACTGCTCCAAAAGCCATGAAATAGCGATTTGGGGCAGCCCTGTGGTTAATGCAGAAATTATACGGCGGCTAGAGGGGATCGCTACAGCTCCAGCGTCTCTCCATAGCCAAGCGCCGAGCCGCGTATTCCCGCCTCTTCCAGCGCCTGAACGAAGGCTCCTACATCCTGGCGGATCGGCGGGAAGGTATTATGGTGAACCGGAAGTACCTGTCTTGCTCCCAGCCATTTCGCCGCGATAAGCGCATGCTCCGGCCCCATGGTGAAATGTCCACCGATGGGCAGGATCGCGAGATCGATGTCATACAGCTCCCCGAACATTTTCAAGTCGCCGAACAGCCCTGTATCCCCTGCATGCAGTACCGTGTGTCCGTCCGCCTCAATAATGAAGCCCGCCGGTGTGCCGCCATAGATACTCTGTCCGTCTTCGAGGGTGATGCTTGAGGTATGGAAAGCATGGATCATCGTCGCCTT
This sequence comes from Paenibacillus sp. FSL H7-0350, assembly GCF_038593195.1. Lineage (NCBI taxonomy): Bacteria > Bacillati > Bacillota > Bacilli > Caryophanales > Paenibacillaceae > Paenibacillus > Paenibacillus sp. FSL H7-0350. Next base: position 1,466,132 of record NZ_CP151972.1, read on the forward strand.
GGCGAACCCCAGATCTACCGTTCCACCGATGTTCATGCCAATCGTCTGTGCGCCTTGGGATTCAAGGTAACCCGCCAGCTCCACAATCGCTACAATCGGCACATCATTGCGCTTAGCAATCGGTGCGGCATCCAGCATATGATCCATATGGGCATGCGTCAGCAGCACCGCATCGGTCTTAATCTCCTCTACAGTCGTCACCGCCGCCGGATTACCGCTAATGAACGGGTCGATGATCAGCGATTTGCCGTTGACCTCAATTTGAACACAGGAATGGCCGTGGAAGGTAATTTTCATAGAATTCCTCTCCTCTTCATGATTAGATTTTAATAAGTCCTTAGGAATGAATCGTGCAAAAACCCAAGGTTTACGTTACAATGACACCAAGTTGCTCTACATCCAAATCCAGCAGTGCGATTGACGAATATAACATAAATAATAACGTTCGTTTGTTTTTATGATATATCTATTCCTGCCAGCTGTCAAGAGAGGTGTGAAGAAGTTGCTGTCCGTTGAGAAAACAATGCTGTTTCTGTTATCTAAGGTGGAGCAGATGGGCGCCCAGCAGTTTGTCGAGATCTATGAACACAGGGGGTACACCTCCACCTATATCCGCAATGCCCTATCCCGCTTGAAAAAAGAGGGCTATATCGCATCCCCGGCCCGCTCCTGGTATAACGTCACTGCCGAGGGCCTCGCCTACATTAAGGCAATAAACAGCAAGCCCGCCCGTTACCAGGAGCAGTGGGACCATACCTGGGATGTCGTGATGCTGGAGGTGCCCGAATCCGAGCGCAAGAAGCGTGACCTGTTCCGCTCAGCACTCGGGCAGCTGGGTTATGGGCTTTTATATAACAGTGTGTACATCTCACCGTGGAACTATCAGGACGAAGTCTTAGCCCAGATCCAGAAGCTGGAGCTGGAAGGCAAGGTGTCCATCCTGCAAGGCCAATTTCAGGAAGGCACGATTACACCGCTCAAAGCGCAGACCATCTGGCACCTGGACGACATCGAAGCCTTATACCGGAAGAAAGCAGTCTGGCTGAAGGAAGAGTTCGCTCCGAGATTAGCGGATAGACTTCAGGCGGGGCAACCGTTACAGCTGTTCTTGCTATATTTGCAAATGGGTGAAGAGTTAAGCGGACTGTTCATGGCCGACCCCTATCTCCCGGATGAGCTGCTGCCGGACCACTGGCCGGGCAAACGGGTCCTCTCAGACATGAGAGAATACATGGTTAGAGCCGCTCAGGCGATACCTGCAGATTCGTTCTATGCTCCTTTCGTTCAATAAGGTATGGCAAAGAGCAGCCCGGATGAAGGGCTGCTCTTCGTATATGAACTACTCTTCTAGGCTGCCGGAAGCCAGCAGCTCCCGAACCGCTTCCTTATTCGTAAGCGGAGTCCGGCAAGCAAAGTTGCGGCAGACATAGGCAGTTGCTTCGCCGCGGATGGCCGGTTTGTCAGCCAGATGCGGCAGCAGACGGAGCATCTCTCCGCTGTCCCCTTCCCAGTTGACGATGAGCGCTGCGTCCGGCAGATAGGTCTGCTGGACCTGAGCGAGCATGGCGTGCAGTGCGGGATCTTCTTTTTTGCCGGAGAGGACCCATTCTCTGCCCCCGGAGACCATCCCCAGATGGGCCTGCAAATACATCGCATACCCCGGCGGATACTCTGATGCAGCGGAAGCAAGCACCGCAGCGGTGCGCTCCGCGATCTCTTTTAACTCCATATCCTGAGTAATAACTGACAGCTTCCATAAGAGCTTCGCCGCCACCGAATTCCCGGACGGAATCGCCCCGTCATACAATTCCTTCGAGCGGACCGGCAGCTTCTCCCCGTCATGACCCGTGAAGAAGAAGCCGCCGCCATCCGTATCTTGGAACAGCTCCAAGAGTCCGTCCTTCAGCACCAGCGCCCGTTCCAGATAGACCGCATGACCTGTAGCTTCATATAATTCGCTGAAGCCCCAGATCAGGAAAGCATAGTCATCCACATACGCCGGAATCGCTGACTCCCCGTCACGGTAACGGGCCAGCAGCCGTCCATCTTCACGCCTCAGCTTGTCCCAGATAAAGTCCGCTGCACGTTCGGCGGCCTTGGCATATTCCGGCTTCTGGAGGGCTTTGGCCCCCAGGGCCAGCGCAGCAATCATCAGTCCGTTCCACGAGGTCAGCACCTTGTCATCCTTAAGCGGATGAATGCGCTGCTCCCGGTACTCGAACAGCTTCGTACGCCATTCCTCCATCCGGGTCCGCAGACCAAGCGGATTCATGCCCATACGCTCCGCAATCTCTTCCGGCAGACCGTGAAGGAGATTCGGAATATTTTCCCCTTCGAAGTTGCCCTCCGGCGTAATCCCGTAAACATTGCAGTAGGAATGCATATCCTCCAGCCCCAAAGCTTCCTCAATCTCCTCGCGGGAGAAGACATAGAATTTCCCTTCCACCCCTTCGGAATCCGCATCCTCTGCGGAGTAGAAGGCACCTTCCGGCGAAGTCATATCGCGCAGCACATACGTGAAGATCTGCTCGGCAATCTCCGCATACAGCGGCTTCCCCTTAAGCTGGAAGGCTTCCAGATAGACGTTAGCCAGGAGAGCGTTGTCGTAGAGCATTTTCTCAAAATGCGGCACCAGCCACTCCCGGTCGGTCGAATACCGCGCGAAGCCGAAGCCCACATGGTCGTACATGCCGCCCTTATACATCGACTCCAGCGTATGCTCCACCATCCGCAGCGCTTCCGGCTGATCATGCAGCTGGCTATACGCCAGCAGGAAGGACAGATTATGCGGCGAAGGGAACTTCGGCGCATTGCCGAACCCGCCGTATTCCTCATCGAACTGCCGCCGGTACAGCTCATACGCCTCATGCAGCAGCTCCGCTCCGGGAATACCGCCCGAAGTTTCAGGATTGTACGCATTCTTGTGATCCAGCGTGTGCAGCTCAGCCAGCAGATCATCGCCCAGCTTATCCAGCGCTTCGCCATCCTGCTCCCACTTCGCATGAATCTGCTCAAGCACCTCCATCAGCCCGATCCGCCCGAACATCTGCCGCTTCGGAAAGTACGTCCCGGCATAGAACGGCTTCTTCTCCGGCGTCAACAGCACCGTCAGCGGCCATCCCCCGCTCCCCGTCAGCGCCTGACACACCGACATATACAGCGCATCAATATCCGGCCGCTCCTCGCGGTCTACTTTGATGGCTACGTAGTGATTGTTGAGGAGCTGTGCGACCTCTGTGTCTTCGAATGATTCGCGTTCCATTACGTGGCACCAGTGACAAGTCGAATAGCCGACTGATAAGAAGATTGGCTTGTTCTCCGCCTGCGCTTTGGCAAAAGCCTCCTCTCCCCATGGATACCAATCCACGGGGTTGTGGGCGTGTTGTAATAGATATGAGGACTTTTCATTTGTCAATCGATTAGGCTGCCGGCTTTCTTCAATCTTCATTTGTGTAACCTCCTTAAGCAGGATGTACCATTCTTAGTATTACCCAATAGAAGAGAGAAGACACTAACGAGAGTTAGTGTCTTTTTATGCGAAAAGTTAATAAAGCTAATTTATACTATTCAAACAATAACCGCATAGAAGATACATTAGGAGAAATTATTCTTCCATCCCAAGGACCAGTAATCCCTAACTCCTTTGGTGTAATTTTTTGATAGCCACCTTCCATACCTTGTATCTCAATATTGTATTGTTCATCAATTGATATAATAGCAGATAAAGGTTCACTATGTAATACAATATCTTTCATATATGGATATTTGTCGTGAATTTCACTGGAGTGGCAAAAATGTTCAAATTCTGGACCAAACCATTTATAAGATATTGAGTTAAGGGTAAAATAATAAGTTTCGTTAATTTTTTCTATTGAATCTGTATGGTCGTGACCATTAACACAAAGTAATATTTTCTTCCCATTAGCCGTTGCTTGATTAATGATACTTTGTACTTCTTCTCGGTTTGATACACCACGTTTTCTAAAGCTGTTTTCTAAGCTGTGATGTGAAAATATAACTATAGGTAGCAAGCTTTCTGAAATTTCTCGCTGTAGCCAAATTAATTCAAAATCAGGTATTGATGGATATATACCATCTGTTACTTCATAATTACGCTTATGATATACTTCAAATTCATTACCGTATCGAATAAAAGCTGCATCAAGCACTATAAACTTTATATTTCCACATTCAAATGAATAGTATGAGTGTTCCATACCAAGCCAATTTATAACATCTTTTTTAGTATACAGGTCAGTATCATGATTGCCTATTACGTGGTAATGTGGCTTTTCAAAACCATTAAATATTGATAGCAATTCTTCATTATTATGGCATGGATGACAGAAATCCCCAAGCTCAATTATAAAATCCACCTCTGCTTCACGTGCCCTTGTTATAAAACTATTTAATCTTTCTAACCCATCTGGAATAACATCATGATGTAAATCTGTAAAAAGTGCAAATTTTATAATACCCATTAGATTACCTACCTCCTTTAAATATTCAGATTACATAAGTAATTTTTCGTTCGCAAGTATTTAGTAAGGGACCGGAAATTCATGATCATTAGGGTTCCGACTACATCGACATAAACCTATAAATCGAAATCACTGATCTTCCATTGTCCGTCTTTCATCCGATTAATTGTAAAATGATTTGTCATTACTTTATCAAGTATTGCTTGATTTTCTTGAAAATATTGTTGATTTCGTTGTACAGTTTCCACAATCATTTCATCTTCACCAACAGCTTTAACAGAGATTGATTTTAGATCATATATTTGTTTAAAACTGTGATGAGTTCCAAGAAGTTTGGCAACTTTCAAATTCAAATTGTTACTTGTAACTAAGGAATTCTTTATCTTAATCTCATCCCCCTGTTCAACTTGAAGCAAGAAGCGTTCAACTGCGTTTTGAGCAATACTAGACGCTGTGCCTAATCGCGCTTCTTTTATACTTGGGTCCCATTCCATTGCCAACCCTGATACTTCTGCAATGAGTTGAAGTGGAATATAAGTTGTTCCATTGTGAATCTCAGCCCCAACTGCAAGTTTCCGCTGTTTACCATTAAGATATACAGTGGTATCCCCTGGCTTAAACCGAATTTCCTTACTTACCATTTTCCCTATGATTTCGTGTGTTTTCTGGTTCTCTACTACTTTGAACCCCAATCTTTCAAGTAAATCGCGATAGGGTACCAATACAACTCCACTTTTCACAATAGGCAGGTTAGAGAGTTTAAATAACTCTCCATTAATACGCATTGAAGCTTTCCTCAGACCTATTTTAAACATGCCTATATTATCTGTGATTCCGATTAAGTCGCCCTCATTGTTCACAAGTAATTCAGTGAGGGTCAGCCCTGAATTATTACGTAATAAACAGAACATCTCATTTCCCATCTCGTCTAGTCCATAAATATTACCGTTACTATCCGAAAAAAACACATGTCCTTTAGAATTCGCAACAATATTTTCAGGTGGTCCATATTTCCTCAATTTATAGCTCCATTTTATTTTCCCCGATAAATTTTTTGCGATTAGAATTGCACCTTCACCAGCTTCATAAGAGCCACCTTTCCATTGATTGGTATCATCATTATTTGTGAATGAGCTTTGTAAATTCCCCGCTATTTTCTCGCTATTAACCGGTTTGCCTTGATCATCCAATAAAATCATCTTATTGCCTATTTCAACAATGAGATATCCGTTTAAATCAGAAAAATAAATATTGTCTACATTTGTTGTTGTGCCCAAAAGACGATCCTCCGAAACCAAAACATCTGTTTCATACGTCCAATTTTTCTTTCCGGTTTTATTGTAAGAAACTATTCCTGTTTGTTCCAATACAATTATATTCTCATTATTATCCAACCAATAAATTTCTGAGAAAGGACTATTAGGTTTTACAAAGTTTAGAGTTGCCCGAACTGTTTCATCTGAATTGTATATTTTTATATATCCATGCTGAGTAATAGTTCTTGGTTCTTCATCTATAATCTGAAGGGTGCTTGTTTGATCATAAAATGTAGAAATAAGCGTCCCCTTCGTAGTGCGAGATACATTTGCCCGTTCGTCAAAAAACATCCAGTTTCTCTTTCCCTCTCCATCAACTGCTGTATAAATGTCATTAAAGTCCTTATAATAAACCATATTGTCCGAAAATTTATCAAAGCTAAATTGGTGTGCACTGCGAATCGTCCATTTCCATTCATATGTACCGTTGGTCAGAAAATTCAACGATGTGTTTGTCTTCTCTCCAGAACTATCATAAAATGTTACCGGGGGTACGATACTCTGTTCCTTTGTTAAATATTTTGATTGCTGGCTGGCTTCTGAAATTCCCATCTCTGAAAAACTAATAAATATCATGCAAAAAATAAGCAATCCTATTACTTTCCTCATAAACAATCGTCCCTTCAAAATGCATCTTATTCCATCCTATAAAGGATAGCATAAATCTATTAGTCAATAGTATATTTTGTACTTTATTGTCATGTTTTGTTTTATTGGATGTTTCAAAGGTTTACACTAGCGAATAATTCGCTAAGATATGCTTGCGATGGAGGTGTTTGATATGTATCAACATATCCGGGATTTACGCGAAGATAAGGATTTGACGCAAACTCAAATGGCGGAGTTTTTGCAATGCAGCCAGCGGATTATAGTAATTATGAACGCGGTGATGTCGATATTCCCACAGCGATTCTGATCAAGCTGGCAGATTTTCATATGACGAGTACTGACTATTTACTTAACCAAACGAACCAAAAGAAACCTTACTCCAAAAGTTAAACTAATCTTCGTAAGCGCCATAAACTATGTTTATAGCGCTTACGAAAAACTCCGGAGGACTTAATTAAATGAAAAAACTTCTGTTTATTATATCTGTTTGCTTTCTTTTATTAGGATGTTCAAATACCAAAGCTACAAGCAACAATAATTTGTCCAATAGCGATCCCGTGACTTGGCTCACAATTGATGGAAACAAATACTTTTATACAACTACTTATGACCAGATGGATGAGACCACACTGGTAGATACGGGAAACGTAACTGATACGGAAGACGGAATTCAACTTGGTCTTAAAATCTACAAAAGCAATGTCTTCGAAGACCGTTATTTCATAAAAAGCCAAGACTATGAAAACGTATGGCGGGAATATAAATTACGCGATTAACAATGTCTCCCATTTGATTTAAGCCAGCCAATAATATAATCGAATCTTTCTTCCGTTAATCCATGACTGCCTTGAAATCTTTTGTGTTGCAAATTATGTAGAGCTTTCTGTTCTAGATAGGCTGGACTGGCTTTTTCAACAATATATGCAGCATCTCTTGAATATTTATCATCATCCGCAGATACAATAAGCAGTCGTCTTGGTGCAATACAAGATACTAAATCATATATATCGTATTTACTGTGGAAGTTCGGAATTACACTCGCCATCTCGATCCCAACATTGTTACTGATTCGATTTGCATAAGTACACGCACTGCCGCTTGCACAGCTAAAAGCTATTCGTTCATCTAACGCAGATAGAAATAGAACAGTATTACCTCCATATGAATGTCCAAGTGTGCCAATACACTCATTGTCAACAAAAGAGAGATTAGAAAGCAATGTTATACCATTCATAGCATCATCTATCACTTTTTTCATCAAACAATCGCCTTGTATTATACGGTAGCACATTTCATTATAATGTTGCCAAAAGTCAGCGTCGCCTGAGAGAGGTTCAATTCCGTGTGCATTTGTACGTCTGTCCTCAAAGCATATGGAGTCAGGAGCTAACACAACAAATCCCTTTTTGACCAATTCCGGTCCGAAAGCTTGCAACGGATTTCCTGCTAATCCACACACTTCGCTCTTTCCAAAATGATGCTCCCTATTATGCTGGTGATGGATGAGAATCGCTGGGTTTTTATCAAGTACTTCCGGAAGCAAAAGATAGGCAATAACTTTGTCTCCGTAAGAATCATATTCAATTAATTTCCTTGTATATCCATCTTCCTTCGTTGAATCCAGTATTCTATATTCGATATTAGTTATGGGATTAGGAGATGTTATTCCAATGGCTTCTGCTATTTCATTTCTTAAATTCGCTATGTTACTCACCTCTTTCATAAATACAGCTCGCTGGGTTGAATACGGTGCTGACCGGTGTGCAATAGCTCTGGCAAACGCCCTACGCGCTCAGCCAAGCGGGAGAGTTGTTGCTCATGAAAATAAGATAAGCCCGTATGAATCCGGTCCTGGAAAGGTTCAAGCCATCTCGCTTCCAAGCTGTCTGGGCCGAAATACACTCCGAGCAGCGAGCCTGCTGTTGCTCCGAAGCTGTCGGTATCATTGCCTTGCATGACCTGCTTGCATATTCCGTCTCCGGTATTCTCAGCAAATCGAAAGGTATTTATCAAGGTGCCGATTTCCTGATATACCTGGCAGTGGGAATGATTCGCGTACTTCTGATGAATGTCCTGATAAGCGTCCAGCCAGTTATCTGCATCCCCTACGATCTGCAGGCAATCCGCAGTAATCTCATAGAACCGGCTCCTTCTAGGGACGAATTGCAGTGCAGTACTTATTATTTCAAGCGGATCGCGCAGCACATGTGCGGCGGCAATTGCAGCGGCAATGAACATCGTGGCATAAATTCCTGTCCGGCGGTGTGTAAAACTGGCATCACGCCAAGCCAGCTCGGCCGCAAGCGCAGGTTGACCGGGGCAGGCATAGCCGTAAGTATCTGCACGAATTGCCGCACCGCATAATTCTGTACCTTGCACCAGGAAGTCGGGCCAAGATTCCATCTCAGAATGATTGAATAATTCCTGGTCATGCTCTAGATAGCTTATCCCCGACCGAACCAGGATGGCCCTCTCCGGTCCCCAGGTTGTACTTATCGGAAGATGATTGATCCATAAATCTCTTAGGTTTCTTTTCGTAAAACCCTTACCGAATTGCTCTAACGCCATCATTCCCATTAAGGTGTAGTTGATATCATCGTCAGGTGCCACATAGCGAATCCGCCCCCGCGTCGTCTCGAACCAGGACCAATGGCGACGATCCAAAGCATGGAGAGCTTTTTCAGAAATATAATCATTCAGCGGCCATTCCCCTATAGCGGTTAACGCTTGACGTAATTCTGGCAACGTGGGATTGACCTCGATCGGCTTGCCCAGCATTGAACCACAGACTGAAGCGAGGAAGCCTGCCTCTACACGCTTGGCACTGTCCTTCAGATTCAATACTCCGATCTGGCCTAGAGGTCTATCCGGGTCGCATTCCCGCCATATCTCCTGCAAATCGTCCGGCTCATAGTAAGGCCAGTTGTCCCGCATTGGAATATCAGCCAAGCTATGGGCGAATTCCAGATAAGCATCGTAGCTTGAGGGAAGCTGTTCCAATCGGGCTAAATAACCGGAGGTTTGATGTCCCTGTGCAAATTTATTACGCAGAATCCCCTCTAATTGATGTTTCAGAAACGTTAGTGATGGCAGCATGTTGTCTCTCCTTTATTCTGATTATCACAAAACCCCAACAACTTAGAAAAATAAACAGATTTCAAAAGTTCACTGTTTATCGCTTGAATCTCCTTAATAAATTCCATAATTCTAGTTCTTATCTCATTTATAAATTCACTTTTGTGTACTCTATTTCCTAGTAGTTCGAGTCGATTTACGAGCAATTCAGAGCTTTTAAATTTCATTTTTTCGGTCTTCCCTTATCCTTTCTAATGCTCTTTTGGCTGCTATTTTCCCATTATGCATTCCGTTTTTGGAGATCTTCACCAGCTTTTCCTTAGCTGGTATATAAGTATGAAATCCAATAATCTCACATGCTCTTTCTTGAACAAACATATCTTCATCGTCTAGATATTTTATGATGGAATTAAGATTTCCTTTTGGCGTTAATGCCATAATCGAAAAAATATACTGACAGCGAATATCATCGCTTATAAGTTGGTCAGAGCTTATCATTCGATTCAACTCGTCAATACAAGCGAGGTCTTCATTCATTTCAGTTTGACTAACTTCAAATTCTGCTGGATAGTCTTTATTCAAATCATGCCAATCCAGATCAGGATATTCTTCGATTTTCGTTATAAATGAACGTATACTTCTAAAGGCCGGAGATACATCCGTTTCCTCATGATCGATATAACATATCCTGTATTTGCATGTGCCTTGTACGTACAAGCCAATATAGTTTGAATGATCGTCACTCCACAAAGGAATCATATCCCGATAAGCCTCTATTTTGGACAAATAATCAACTAATTCAACAATTTCGTCAGCTTCCATTAATCTCAAAAAGTAGTTTTGATCCTTTTGTTTCTCCTTGTGCAGCTCCAACTCCTCAACTAATGCAACAGGCAATGTGAGGCCAAGTCTGTGAATAAGATCTGTAAGCATGCGACTACTCCTCATAAAATAGTTTTTCACAACCTAGTGTCACTTTATGATTGACTTTTGTGGTACTTTTTCAGAATGAGATAGTTCATAACTCACCACTAACTACTAAATGTGCAATTACCTCTTCAATCCGCTTACGACTGCATTCGTCTAGTTCCATTCCCCTTCAACCCATTCTTCAGCTTCAATCCATATCGAATACTTCATTTCATTCACCCTAGCCTCTCCCCATTCTGCCTCACAAAACAAACACAACCGCAATCACCAAATACGAATACCGCACATTCTTTCTCAACATTATGTATATCGTTCCGTAAAGTAGTGACATGAAGAACGCATAAACGCCCGTTGCCCCGCCCTGGAGCAGAATGTGGATCAGGCCCCAAGTGAGTGCGAGGAACATCCCTCCGTAGGGCAGCCCGTCTCTTTTGAAGAGCGTTTCACCGAATTTCTGTCCAAAAGCAATCGTCAGCAGGATCAGCGCAGCTTCGAACAAGTAATAGATATTCTGAAAAACGAACCTCACCGCATCCTTGTATTCCTGAACCGGCTTAAACCCCTCCCATACGATAGTTGTAGCTGCAATGGCGATCACCGACACCACCACCGCGAGCAACCATTCCTTCACGTCCGGCGCTGCGTGCAAGTTCATCATGTCAAAATCGTATTTGCGCTTGGAGAGCCTGATCAGGAATAGGGCCATGCTTCCCCATAGCAAGCAGGTTAGTCCCCAATGGATACAATGATGAATGAGCGTGTATTCAGAGCTTCTAACTCCCAGGATCGAAGGCAACAGCATAGATAACACGATCTCAAGTCCAAACCCTGCAAACGCATACAATGCTAAAGCCAGATAATCGCTTGCTCCAATTTTTTTCTCTCCCTAACTGTGTTTCCCATCTTCCGCACCTCCAGTTTACATTAATCCTCATACTTACTCATAATCCTCCGCACATATGCCTTAAACCCGCTACGGATCTCGGGCGGCCCCAGCACTTCACATTTATCTCCAAAAGCGAGCAGCCGGTCATAGCCATAGTCATTCGCAATAATGGGATACTTGGCCCAGCAGTGGTGTTCATCCACCCGCAGAATATGGTCAGCGCCGAACCGTTCAATCACGCGATCCATGACGGAGCGGTCCAGCCGGATCGTAACCTCCAGCCAGCCCTGACTTAGCCAATCTCCTCCGTCCATGGGAAGAGGGGTGAACGCTCTCGGAACGAACTGCTCCTTCGTCACCTGGAGACCACTCATCCTGGCCAGCTTGAAGACCCGGTAGTCCTGCTTATCCAGACAATAGGCTTGCAGGTACCAGCTGTTCTCCTTGAAAACCACCTGATACGGCTCCACCCGCCGTTCACTAATCTGCCCCCGCGCATCCGTATACGCAAAAGCCAGCACAGCGTGCTCATTCATCGCCGTCTCAATCATCCCGAATAGAGTGCGCAGCGACTCGTTCCCTTGATTCAAGGACAGATCCATGACGAACGGCGCATTCGGCTGGCGCTCTGCGTTGTCCGGGTAGAGAGCGTTCAGCTTCTCCGCTGCATACACCATTTCCCTTCTCCCAAAAAGCTGCTTGTAGCTCTGCATCCCATTCTGCAGGTTCTGAATTTCTTGCGGGGTGAACAAGGTTTTGCCCACTTTGTAGGATTTCATCAAGCCGATACCGCCCCATGCTCCCATGAGCGTATAGATCGGCAGGCCGGCTCTGTTCAGCGTATCAATATCGCGGTAAATCGTTCGTCTGCTGACTTCGAGACGCTCTGCTAACTCGCGCGCACTAATCTGCTCATGCTCCAGCAGGATCATAATGAGCGCAATCAAGCGATCCATTTTCATTCTAACCACCTCTAATCAAGTATGCCATACAGATGTCACAGTTGGTAGATTATGCTTGCTTGGAATACACAAATCCCACGATCCAGGAGGTACATTGTCATGATTTCGACCAGAATTGAAACGAAAGAAGCATTCCGCATCATCGGGTACAAGACGGCTATAAGTGAAGGCGAGGCGGTGCACGATCCGGCGTATTCTCCGCTCAAAACGGCTTTTTTCAAAAGCACGCTGGAGAACGGCTCCATGGCCTCTCTGCTTCCCTTGTCTGAGAGTCCCTACGGCTTCGCCGCGATTGCTCAGGAGGATGGGAAGATCCTGTATGTTGCAGGCGTTCAGTCGTTGGGGCCCGAGCCGGATGCTGCGGGTGAAGTGCTTTTTCCGGGAGGAGAGTATTTAGTATTGTCGGGTCAGGGCGGGTTGTCGCGTCTTGCGTTTGACCGGCTGGAGGATGAGGCATTCGGTGCCATCCTGAACGATAATTATGAGTACGTGTATACCGGACACCCAATTGCGGAGGTACTGACCAATGGCAATCCTATGGATGCCGAAGTTGAAGTATGGGTGCCGGTGAAGAAGCGGAAGGCAGATTGAGGACTCCACTAAGTGGAAATAACGTTAGGCTGTAGGTAAAAGCAACTTCGTTGCGTTGTAGCGCGTTAGATCAGCTTGTACTCAAAATTTGAGGTGTGGCTGATCTAGCGCTCAACTATTAATTAAGTGTTGCGGCTTTCACGCTGACCAGCCCAGTACGTTAAGGTGCAGGCATATAGGATGATAAAGGCAATAATGCTTAGGACAACGGGGATAACAAAATTAATGTGAAGCAGAGAGATCATATTTAGCTGCACGACGGATAACAGGATAACGAACAAGAAGCTTGCTGTAATCATAAAATTGGACCAGGCACGGCGGTAAGATACGTCTTCTCTAACCTGCTGCTTCCCTCTGCGCATTCTCCAATATTCATAAATGAACAGAAGTGTCCCTAACACCTGCATCATCGCAGGTATAAACACGATACTATAAGATTTATCTACATAGCGGTCTACAGTCCAACTGCTGTCGAAATGGACAGGTAGCTGGTCAGGAATCAAATCGTAGTTGCGCAGCACTGTTACAATACTAACCATAATAATAACAGCATGAATAAGGAACCATTGAACCGATAGTCCGACATTTCCTTTCCGAAATGCAGATTTCATCTCCATGACCGATGATTCGGGAGCAGGAGGCAGCATAGACAGTACGCTTTTCATTTTCGAATGATACCTAATGTTAATGACCAGAGAGATTACGAGCATGGCGAGTGCATAGGTAATAATGATCCAACTGACTTGCCTCGAATGTTCATCACTGTAGATTAAGCATAGGATGCCAACAATGAACAGGATGGTATGTAAAAAAGCACTAATCCTGGCATACGACTTCCGCATCTGGCGCAGCTGCTCACTGTAGAATTGTACAGCACTGACGGTGACTCCAAAACTAATCGTCTCTTTTGTTAAATACGGCATACTCACAATGAGTACAATGGAAGGTACAAATACTAAGATAAATATTATAACAGGCAGGATCGTTATATCACTCACCTCAATCTAATGGATATTATTTCACATAATTCTCGAAAGCGATCTTATACTCAGCATATTTTGCGGGATTACTTTTTTCGTATATTTTCAAATAAGCGGGCTCCCGAAAATCTATATCATTTACATCAAAATTGATGCTCTTGATATCTCCGTTCTCATTATCTTCGGTTTTATAGGGTTGGATGATTTCACCCTCCTGTTTCAATTCCATGGCTAACCTCTGAGCCCATCCATCGAATAAGTAAGCAGAGAATGAAATATGATCATAGCCGATAAATTTATACACTTCATTAATAGACGACGTCCTGCCATAATTCTCGTATAGGTCGCTTGAATATATGGCTACATATCTGTAAGGTGTATCAATAAATACGCCCATGTATTCAAATGCACTATCTCTATTGGCGGATGAAAATACAGGCAATTTGAAGTCTTCGCCGATATAGCCAGGATCTCTTTTTCCTTCATTGATCGCCTTCATAATTTGATCATTAGTTAAGCTATAGATATATCCGTAACCCGATTTTACTGTTGCTGCTATTATATCTTGATCTATTATTGTCAATGAATCTTCTTTCCTACTTGTGTTAGTTCTACTTATTCCAGTACTACTTGTGTTAGGCATATCAATAGAAGTTGAAGCTGACTTATTGATACTCGAAATTGTACTTCCTTTCTCAACTAAATCAAACTTCGATAATCCATAAAATATTACTACATTTACTGTTAAGGAAACTGTCAATAAAATAAATAAAATCTTAACCTTCATTATGTATGCCACCCTCAATTTCCGCGTAATGCAATAACCCTACCATATTATGGGGTACGTGTCACTTCCCCGCACCCCGCACCCTCAGAGCAAATCACTAACCGAAATCTGATACAATGTATCATCTGCACAGAACAGCACGCGGTCTTCCCGGAAATCTTGCGACTTTAGTTCAAGCGGCACGGATTTTTCATTCAGAAACTTTACCTTATGCCCTTTGGTCAAGCTGGATTGTTCAAGCTTCTTGATAACATATTCTCCGTGTTTGCCGTAACCGCCATCGAACAGGAAGTGATAACCATCCGTGCAGAACCCGGCCGAACCGGAAATCTCAGGATTCATAAACGTAACCTTGGGCTGACTGGGTCCGCCTGAGATGCAGCCGAGTAAAAAGTCCGTATAATAATTAAACCAGACCTGCTCTTCACGGACAACATTCAAAGCATAACAATCGGCAATATTAGACACATGATCTTCGTACAATTTGTTTCCATGCTCATCCCAGGCCACAAGGCCGTGTTCACCGACAGGCTGATCCCACCCGTTATTCCCGAACACGCCTTCGTCAAAATAACTGGTCCAGATGGTTCCTTTCTCCGTCACCTGAACATTCTGAATCCCATCTCCAAGCAGGAACTCACGAACGATACGTCCTGTATAATCACATACTTTGGCGTTCAGATCATATTTACCTGCACCATAATACGAGCAGCGTGCTCCAACCAGCAGCAGATGTCTGCGGAGCGGCTGAACATAATGATAATTAAAATGCTGATCCGGAAATGTAATTTCATCGATGTAATGTTGACTTTCTACCATCAAAACCTTGTAGGTATGCGGTTCCTTCAATGCCGGTTGGACGAACATTCCTCGTTTCCGTTCCGGGATCTGGTTAATCAGCAGGACATATATGCAGCCATCTCCACCTAATTGAGCTGAGACGATCTCGAACCCCTGGGTATGCACCGAAATATCAGCAAAAGGCTGCAGCGTCACTGTTTTATGAAACATGCCAATTCCTCCTTAAAGAGCTGATGTTAAACCAACCTCTGTTCTTTACCGTATTATGTCAGAGTAGATGGAACCAGAACATGGCGGAAGTATGGCGAAGCTTAGGAACATACGAAAAAGACACTAACATGAAGTTAGGGGTTGAAGTTCAGGTGGGATGGGTTAGTTTGGGGCAAGTAGCGCTACTATCGGGTTATTGAATTAATAAGTTTAGGTAAGCATTGATTTCCCAATCCGTAGACATGGGATCGTTTTGTTCAACAATTCCGTACTAAACCTTTCCTTTTCTTCTTGGGTGCTTAAAATCCTCATAAGTTCCTCAAGTGTTATATAATTAGAGACGGTTGATTTCATATATTTTTGTCGCGATATGCCGCGATAGCAATTCTAATATCATCTTTGTCACTCGTGGCCGCCCGCTCCGCTTGCTCATACTCTTCCACATGCTCCGTCATGAGCATCTTTGTCTTCCACCGCTCGTTACCATCTAGCTTACTCATAAATACTTCCTCTTAATGGTACAGCCATTAATCAGCATTACCGCCACGCCTGCCGCCCTGTGTGCCATCTTGCGGCCCTGTATCTAGTTGTACGTTGCGCTCCCACATCTCAATGACTGCGACTTTCTCAATGGGCTTGCCTGCATCCCACTCTATATACTTTTCTCAGCTAAAACTTTAAAACCCCTGATGATCTCCGTTGGTCGCCGTCCGCTTAACCTCCCCAGCTCCCGGATCGAGGGCATACGTTTAAAATGGTATTTAAACTGGACGATGATCCGCAGCAGCTTACGCGGGGTATCATCAAGCATACTGCCGCTCCGGTACCGGAATCCACGACAGAATATTGGCGGCCAGGAATACCCGGGGTGCGCCGGTGGTCAGACATGTGGCCTGGATACGGCCGTCCCAAATCCCACGTACCTCAATCTTCCGCTGCGTAATCTTGCACGCTTTGTCCAGATATATGATTTCAATAGTCTGACCGCTGCTCATTCTCATGGCTGATCGCCTCCGATATAACAGGAACGTTTGTTTGTATTACAACCAAACAAACGTTTATGCCTATCTTCCCATAATTATGTACTTTTAATGTCTTCAATCTATATATCCCATATATAAGAAATTATGTTTAGACAGGTACTACATCCCTTATTATCATTAAATCACTATAAGACAAAAGCGGTAGAAAACAAATATGTCAAAAAAAATCAAAATTTTAGCATCCACTCTAGCAATTGCTCTATTATTTGCTTTAGTCAGCACAATCACCACTCATTCACCAACCTACGCTTACTCAGGCGGCCTACTAAATGGTTTAGCTATCAATTTAGGTTCTGATTTGGATGACACGCAAAGTACTGTTAATCAAGCTACAGATAATAATGATACCTACCCTTCTTCGCCTTCCGTAACAGTTCAAAAAGCAGGCACACAAAACGATACACTCTGGTATAAGTTTAGCAGTCCAGTTAACATTAGTAGTTATAAATTGATCTGCAATGACGACACTTATTTCCGTGTTAAATTTTACGATAATAGTAAAAATGTTTTATTCGATAATGCTGCAGTTGTAAATGGTAATCTAACTAACACACCTATTAATGATGTGTCCTATGTTGCTCTTGTGAATGAAGGGAAAAATTATGATATAAAAGTTTTTGAGTTCGATGTATTCTCCAATATGGTTTCTCCAGCTGCAACTGCAATCGCTACTCCAACTCCCGATACTTCTTCAGGAATGCATTCTATTTTAACAATCACTTTGGATAATGGGTTTGAAAAAGAATTTGACATTCCTATGTCTGAATTAAATGAATTTCTGTCATGGTATGATTCGTCTTCTGGATCTAGTCGGTATGGTATTGATAAACACGATAATAACAAAGGTCCATTTTTTAAACGAACAGAATACGTAATACATGATAAGATCTTAACCTTTGAAGTAAGTGAGTATACAGCAACCGAATAAGTAGTCCCAATACTTACCTCCTCTATCCAAAGTAGCCAAGAGCTATAATTGGATGAGGAGTTTTTTATGTTCACTTCATCTACGCCATTACAGACTCTAAGTTTAAACGCATCATTTTATAATTAATATAGAGACATCCTTATTTGGAGGTTGATTATATGTGTGGACGATTTACTATAACAGTTACCCTGGAAGAACTGATTACACATTACCTGATCGATGACAGCAAAATAGCCGTTCTAAAACCTAACTATAATGTAGCACCAATGCATAATATCCCTGCTGTGATCGCCACAGACGAAGCGAAACGCCTTGGGGAGCTTCGCTGGGGATTGGTGCCGGTATGGGCCAAGGATGAGAAGATAGGCAACAAGATGATTAATGCCCGGTCGGAAACAGTAGGTGAAAAGCCCGCCTTTAAACGCTTAGTGAAATCCAAGCGCTGTATTATTCCTGCTGATGGTTTCTATGAATGGAAAAAGGACGGGAGCAGCAAACAGCCATATAGAATCCTCATGAGTGATGGCGGCCTCTTCTCCTTTGCCGGATTGTATGACACCTGGGAAGATCCGGAGGGAAAGAAACTCAGTACCTGCACCATCATCACCACTACTCCGAACAGTTTGATGGAGGATATTCATGACCGCATGCCAGTCATTCTCCGGCCGGAGGATGAGGCTGATTGGCTGGGGAGGGACAATAACGATGTTGAAGCCTTATTAAGACTGCTGAAGCTTTATGATTCATCCAAGATGAGGGCTTATAAAGTTCCAACAGCTGTCGGCAATGTACGTAACAATTCTAAGGATTTACTTGAAGAATCATATTAACTTATCTGACAGATTTAATGAATGGTAGGTAATTTTTTATGACAGAATGCCTTTTTCTAAGCATTAAAAAAGAGCAATAGGGATGCGACGCCCTATTGCTCAGAATCCAGAAAATTCTATGTTGCTGTTACTGGCTGATTAGTAAGACCTTTGATTACCGTATCTAGTTCAACTGAATCTATCTGTGCAATCAAATAGTCACCGTCAACTCCTTTTTCTCCTGGTTTACCAACAACGCCTGTAGTACCTACAGCACCAGTATTTCCGTCACTTCCATCGCCTTGACAATGTGGGGAAGCCTCATCGCCGCCGCCGCCAGAACCACCTACGCCTCCCGGTCCGGCAGGTCCTCCTGGTCCACCTACGCCTCCAGAAATCAGAAATCTAAATTTCTGACCTATTGAATTAGAGTTCTCAGACACCGACAGTATATTGATTGTGCCGCCTTTTCCGCCTTGTCCACCGTTTCCGCCTGCTCCTCCAGTTCCACCTGTGCCCCCATCTCCCCCATCTCCCGCTCCACTGAGACACGTAACTAGGTTTTGTTTAGCATCTCTCCCCGGCCCCCCATGTCCTCCTTTACCTCCCTGTTGTCCCATACCTCCAGCCCCGCCGACCTGACCTTGAAAATCAACTATTACTCCGCTTCCTGGAACCTTTCCAATAATTAAGGTTAAATTCGGCGCAGTTGCTCCCATTACTCCCGATACTCCTGTTTGACCAGTTACGCCACCCTCGCCATTTTCACCGCGGCCATTCCCGTCTGCTCCTGACGGAGCCTGCCCACTTGAAGGAGATTGTGCTGGTGCAGAATCACGTTCCCAAATTATTTTCCCTGGATTATATATCTCCGAGCCCCATATTGATGACATGTGCAACGGTAATAATCATAAAAATAGATATCTTCTTAGCTACGCCGATATAACCTTTCATAGAGCGTAGCTCCCCAATAATCCAGACGGCGGCTCATCCGGTTACAAAATCAACAATGACTAGCACAAGCAGCGCTTGTAACATAACGGTCCACCCTCCCCATAAGTAGCCTACAGTTGCCCCAGCAGTTGCAGCTATTGCTTTTACCATGTGAACCTTGTCATCCATTCTCCCCCGACCTCTCTATGAGTTCTCCCTAATAATAAGTAGCCCCCAAACCATAAAATACAATTAAAGGGCAAAATAAAAACGCCTAAATCGGCGCTGTGATAATTTATTCTTTCTACGTTGATTCTTTAGCCGTTTCTACAGGTCCTTGATCTTCCTTCGGCTGCATCGCGGCCAGTATATCGCCGATATTCTGATCAACCTGCTGCAAAATACCAAGCTGCCGCCCTGGAAAGAACTCCATTATTGTAATGGTAGCTTCAGTAATTTCTTCAGTCGGTCTTGTGAGGCTAATGGATAACTCAAGTTTCTTTATCACTACCACCTGTTTTCCTCATTCCAAGCATGAGTAAAAACCCCTCCAAAATTGGAGAGGCTTTCTTATGACTATAATGTAATTGATTAAGGATACTCCGGTACTACGGTTTATTGGCTGAGTGCTTCTATTTGTGAATCTAGCTTGATGAGTTGTTGTCGAAGCGCGGCAAGATCAGCTTTAAGTTCTTCCAAATATTCACTAGTGTCAGTAAATGCTTCTTGCCATTGGGGAACCATGGGAGAGTTTGGATTTTTCTCTATTTGAATTTTCCATTTATCCACCTGATTTTTCTTGTAACTATCAATGAAGCTTTCTGTTGTTAGAATCTGAGATTCCATTTCATCGCGCTCAATCTTTAACATTTCTAAGCGATCATTCAACCCAGCCTTATCTGATACAGATGTCGATGAAGATAGGCTGTCTAAAGAAATACCATGAACTCCCCCGAATAGAAGAGCACTCGAAAAGATGATAATTAAAATTTTGTTCATTTAATATTCTCCAAAGGGTATGTTTTTTTGCAGCGCCTTGATTTGAGCATCTAAATCAGAAAGTTGTTGTTGGAGTGTGTTCAGTTCAGCTTTAAGTTGTTCAAGCATAACCATTCTTTCCTTTTTCGTGTTCTCCCATTGCGACACTGAGTCTTCCATAATTATTTTTTTCTCTTCTACTATCACCCCCGCTCCTATCGCAGTTGCCACAGCACGTACAGGAGCCTAAGCTGAACCTTTTATAACTACAGCATCAGCTACCTTTACCCCCGCCTTTTCAATTGTAAAGAGACCTTGTACTTTCTGACCGATAAGTCCTGATGAGGCAGCAAAAGCAGAAACCCCACCAAACAATAACGCGCCTGTGATAAACCCAGATATAAACTTGTTCAAGGTAAGCACTCCCTTTTGGGATATGTTTCCTCTATTATCGTCATAAAGATCGAAAAGTTTTAAATATTTTATGATACCCGCCTTCTCCTCCAAATATTCTGAATATAGTATACATTTTTTCCATGATGTCTGTTTGCTCCCTTTTGAAACTTGTATCCGACTGTTATTTCCTAAGTCAGAATTTCCTTTGTCTCCATTCCCTTGCCTGGCCTGCGAGTTCAGTTGATAATAAGAACAAGCCATATTCCCTCACGAATAGGAGCAGTGTATGTATGAACGATATCAATCTTAACGATGAAACAATCCTGACATTATCCGAAGCAGCACAGAAGTGGGATATAAGTGTTTCAAGGGTACGACAAAAAATCAAGGACTTTCCATCAGGTACCGCCCGAAAGTTTAGATCGCAATGGATCGTCCTTGAAGTTGGAAAGAAGAGATTGATGAGCACCACGAAAACGTTAAACGCGGGCTGCCTGTATTGGATAAATTTAATGTGAGCGATAAAGTTATTAACTATATGATCGAGAATAGTATCAAAGTTAGTAAAACATAGACTACGGTCAATTATTTTAGCCAAAAACGAGCCTCCGCATCATCTGCCCCTTTCAGTAAGCGCTTGATTGGATCGCAAAAGCATATTTCTTTTCCTGCTTCTCCCAGAATGCATTGATGATAAAACCTCTAAATTCCTTTTTATCTTGTTCATAGTAAGAGCTTAAGGAAGAAGCGATGTTCGTTTCTAAATTGAAACTATACACGCCTTTCTTTATAACATAGGGAACGTCGGTTATTAATTTGGATGTATATAAATAATCTCCATTAGCATCAAGTAATCCATCGCTTATGGAAAGTGTGTCAGGCGGATTCGATCCAAAATCAATTGAAATCTCTTCGCCATTTTTCAAATATTGAATGTCTGAAGGATTCTCTTCCTCAAACGCAAAGGAAAACGGTGAAGCTGTCTGATCGGATAAAGAGGCCTTTGGATCACTATTTAGAGTCGCATATTTAATATTTTCTTTTCCGCCAAGAATGGTAACGGTACTCTTAGGACTACTATCACAAGCGGTAAGTGCCACAAGTAATGAACATAAAAGCATACTCAATATTATTTTTGTACAGCGATTAATAAGGATCATCTCCCTCTCTATAATTAACGCCAATGTCTGCCTGCCAGAATCATGGACAATACGCAGCTAAGCGAAGCCAGCCCCATCCACAGCAATACGGAATAGGACATCCATACACTAATCATAGTGTAATTGTAATTTACCAAAAAAGGCCAGCCCAGCATAAATATTAGCAACAGCGCTCTGATTAGAAGCGTAATACGCGCCTTGATCTTTTGATGGCGAATGACCTTCTCTTCCATGGTGTATGTGCTTCTCCCTCCCGCCAACCGAATGAGCTTAAACACAATACCAATCACAGTGAACACAACTAACAACGAAGCTATCCCGTCCATTAGGATATAGGTGTCGTCATACTTGAAGGCCTTCATCGGCTTCCCTTGCATCTGGTTATAGATATTCTGGGCAATCAGCGCAGGTGCGGTAGAGTTAAGATTAGCCAGTACGAACACCCCCTCCTTCCGCGCTGGATCAATGATCGCCTGGGAAGAATAATTTGGGTTGCTGCCGCTATGACGGATTACCCGCGTCTCCGGGTCTTGGCTCCAGCCGAAGGCATAGAGTAAGTCTTCACTTTCATGTCCCGCTGTTCGGAGGTCAGGCTCATGCGATTGCTGAATGGCCTTCTGCAGATCATCCGGGATCGCGCTGCTTCCCATCTGGGCGTTGACCCAGTGCTGTAAATCGTTCAGACTCGTCACCAGATAACCTGCGGCTATATTTCCGTAGTATCTAGGGGCATCGTAAGCCATGCTTTTGCCAAAAAACACCCGATACCCCTGCGCAAGCTGCTCCGGCTTCCGTTCCTGTCCTGTCGAGAAATAACTGTCGTTCATCCCCAGCGGCTTCAAAATGTGCTCCGTCACATAATCCTGATAGCTCATCCCTGTAACTTGTTCAATAATTGCTGCCAGAATATCGTAATTCACTGTTGCGTACTGATAGGCACTGCCCGGCTGGGTATCCAGCGCTAGACTGGACATCGTATGTATGGTCGCTGCAAGCTGCTCTTTACCTGAACCTTCAGGGATCAGGCGGATGCTCCAGGACGGAATTCCGCTGGTATGTGCGAGTAGCTGGTTAATCGTGATCTCAACCTTCTCCCCCTTGTAGGCCGGAGCAAACTCTGGCAGATATTGCGAGACATCATCGGTATAAGCCAAGTCCCCTTGATTTTGCAGCATACTCACAGCCAGAGCCGTGAATGCCTTAGTCGTTGAGCCTAGCTCAAAAAGTGACTCCGCCGTAACCGGCCTTCTCTGCTCCTTATCGGCATTGCCGTAGGTTTTGAATTCGGTCTTACCGTGACTGGCGGATAGAATCGCTATACCTGGAGTCGCTGTCTTGTCCATGATGCTCTGCACCATAACGGACTCATTGTCAACCTTCCCTGAGGCCAAAAGAGTTCCAATCTCATGCCAACATGCAGCCGTAGCAAGGATCACGATCAGCAGCACCGCTATGCCTTTCAGCAGTATTTCTTTTCTCCAAGTTGTTCTCTTCATCGTTATGCTCCTTCAAGTTGGGTCATCTGGATCAATTTACACTTATCTAGTATGACGGCTTGCAGCAGCCCTTCCCTGCACGATTGGTGATTTCAACAACAAAGAACCGAAGTTGACTATCCCCCGGTTATTTGCTGTAACTATGTTATTAGTAAGAGCAACGCATGAATAACTTGTGATGCTTAACAGGATTTGGGATAATGAGCGTAACCTATGTCGTCTAAAATAAGGAAGAAGGTATACATATGAAACTTTGTGGTGTCTGTATCCTCACTGACAATGCGCCGCGCCTGGCTGCTTTTTATAAAATCGTGCTCAAGGAGTCTCCAGTCGTTGAAGGACAGCATTACGGATTCGACAGCGCTCAGCTTGCAGTCTACAATCCGGGCCAAGTGAACGTGGTCAATGACAAAAATATGTCTCTAATGTTCTATGTCCATGATGTCTTGGCTGAATATGACCGTCTAAGGCAAGCCATCCCCGGCATCGGGATTACCTCTCCACCTGAACGCAGACCGTGGGGCGCTTATTCTTTCTGGTTCCTTGATCCCGATGGCAATACGGTAAGCTTCATTGAGAAGAAGGATCTACTGTAATTTACCAGTACACGCCGTACTTATCGACAACTTCAGCACAGCAGGAACTCCATGGAAGGGCGCCTAACGGAAACAGCGCCGTGCCGCCCTTCGCTAGCATTACGTATGCCTTTTTCACTTCTTCTTCACGCTCAAAGCTAATCCCATAATTCATAGTTGGGCGTGATCCCTCTAATGATGATGAGAGCATGAGATTAACCAAGGTTTCATTGTGTGATTCGCTGACAGCAAATATTTCTTGTCCGTCTCTAAGTGAGGACGCATGCATAAATGTGCCATCCGGGAATTTCTCATGGTACCCCAGGGTAAGTCCAAAGGCTTCTGAATAAAATGCTACAGCTTCAATGGTATCCTTAATGTATAAGGTTGCTCCTAGTTTAATTCTGTGGACCTCCTTTTTATTTTAGTTAACTTCTCTCCCACCAAAAACCTCAATCATCATTAACGCACCTATAACTAAAGTACTAGATTAGCGTTGGAGGGCAGCAAAATGAATAAAACTCATGGAATAATTTTGTTCGGGGCAAATGGAAGCGGAAAGACTACACTTGGACGTGAACTGGCGCACATATTGAACTCTAAGCATATGGATCACGAGGATTACCACTTTAAAAAATCAGTAATTCCATATACCGTAGTCCGTCCTTATGAGGACTGTTTGAGTTTAATACTTTCCGACATTGAGAAATATCGTTCGTTTGTCCTCACCGCTGTCACGGGTGATTTTGGCGACACAATTCCTAAGTATTACGACCTCGCTGTATTTATCTCAACACCAATTGAACTGCGTATGGAACGTGTAGAGCAACGAGCGTATAACGAACATGGAGAACGTATCCGCAAAGGCGGTGATATGTACGAGCAACATTTGAAATTTACAGATTTCGTGGCTTCGCGTTCGCTGTCAAGAATTGAACAATGGGCGGAAACTCTAACGTGTCCTGTAATACATATTGATGGTGCAATTGATTGGCACACGAATGCGACGAATATAGCGAAACGGTTTTATGAGATCGAATGACACAAACAATTGAAATAAGTGTAGATAGGAGTACGAAAGTGAAGAAGAAGAGATCAAAAGTAAAGATAGCCTTGCGGGTGTTCATGTTGTGTCTACTTCTGATGGTGGTGCTTGTTGGAGTGGGGCTGGTTTTCCCAACATGGACCCCTAGCATTAATGGAAATAACAGTGTAAGTACTTTGCAGCAGATTGAGATTAATGGTAAGAAGCAGGAAGTAATGATCCGGGGGAAGGATCGGAGAAATCCGCTAGTGATTTTCGTGCATGGTGGGCCGGGGGTACCAGAGACTCCATATGTAAGGAAATACCAGGATGTACTAGAACAGAATTTCACTATTGTTCAGTATGACCAGAGGGGCAGCGGGAAATCTTATCTTTTCTCAGAGGTTTATTCAAATCTATCATCTGATACGTTAGTGAATGATCTGCTGGCTCTTACGGATTATATTGAGAAGGAATTTGGGCAGAAGAAAGTATTGCTGATCGGTCACTCCTTTGGAACATACATTGCGGCGCAGGCTGCAAACAAGGCGCCTGACAAGTTCAGTGCCTACATTGGAATCGGGCAGATGGGGAATTGGGTTAATAGCGAGTTGGAGAGTTTGAAGTTTGCAATTGATCAAGCGAGGCTTGCCGGCAATAATACTGAGGCGGAAAATCTGGAACTATTGAGAGAGCCAATTACGACTGGAGACTCGATCACTCCCCGTGACACCATTAGAAAATATGGAGGATCAGTAAGGCAGATTGACGATAAGGCGGATTTGGTTAAAGGCTTGTTTTGGGGGACGGAATATAATTTACTGGATGCCGTCCGCTTTTTCAGAGGCATCTCGGTTTCAGAACCTATACTTATGACAGAAGTAACACATCGTGATCTCACGGAACTGGTGGATACTATTCAGATCCCTGTCTATTTTGTGATGGGGAAATATGACCAATTAACTTCGGTGAACGAGGCACGTAAATATCTGGATGAACTGAAAGCACCACAAAAGGAATTTGTAGTGTTCCAAGAATCGGCGCATTATCCGCATTTCGAAGAGAAAGAAAAGTTTGCTCAGTGGTTGAACGAGACATGGACAGAACTGGCCCGTTAGGATAATGAGCGTAACCCATTTCATCCAAAATGTTGCTGAAGGACAGCATTACGGATTTGACAGTGCTCAGCTTGCGGTCTATAATCCGGGCCAAGTGAACGTAGTCAATGACAAGAATATGTCTCTAATGTTCTACGTCCATGATGTCTTGGCTGAATATGCTCGACTAAAGCAAGCCATCCCCGGTATCGGGATTACCTCTCCACCTGAGCGTAGACCGTGGGGTGCCTATTCGTTCTGGTTCCTTGATCCGGATGGAAATACGGTGAGCTTCATTGAGCAGAGGGAGCTTGAAGGCTAGATCTATACAGCGATATACCAGTACACACCATACTTATCTACGACTTCTGCACAGCAGGAGCTCCATGGAAGGGAGCCTAACGGAAATAACACCGTACCGCTCTTCGCTAGCATTTCGTAAGCTCTCTTCACTTCTTCTTCACGCTCAAAATTAATCCCATAACTCATCGTTGGGCGTGATCCCTCTAATGATGATGAGAGCATAATTCTAACCAAGTTATCATTGTGTGATTCGCTGACAGCAAATATTTCTTGTCCGTCTCTAAGTAAAGACGCATGCATAAATGTGCCATCCGGGAATTTCTCATGGTAGCCCAAGGTAAGTCCGAAGGCTTCTGAATAAAATGCTACAGCTTCAATGGTATTTTTGATGTATAAGGTTGCTCCTAGTTTCATCGTGTGGCCCTCCTTTTTATTTTAGTTAACTTCTCTCCCCACCAAAAACCTCAATCATCATTAACGCACCTATTTTGTAGTCTTGGACAAAAGATAATGCCGAATGCAACGAACAGGATTCACTTTGTAGCTTTGCAATTCCGGATCGTTTGGTTTAATCCGCTCATTGGGATGCAAACTCCCATAATACAAATCCTCCAAAATCATGATTATCAGGCCTCCATTTGAATGTGATCCGTATACTTGTGGAGCATAGTGCCCCCTACCAATCAAGTGTAACTGATAAAGTTGGAATATATTGTTTTTTATGCAGTATTAGCATAGATCACAACCTCAACAAAAACAAGCCTCTGTGGCGATGTTAAAGAAAATAAAGTACTCAGGAATATTAGATGTCTTTAACGATACGCTTAGAGCGCAGCGATACTTGCTCCAATAACTCGTCTTCATCAATGGTGAGCAGTTGACGGCCTTGCATTAACACTTTTCCGTTAACAATGGTGGTGTCCACGTCTGCACCATTAGCGCAGTATGCGAGCAGTGAATGGAGGTTGTGTATTGGCTGCAAGTGGGGTTTTCTCATATCAATCAAGATGATATCTGCCTTCTTCCCAATTTCCAATGTGCCCACCTCATGGGCAATGCGGAGCAATTCCGCACTTCCAGCCGTCGCCATGCGAAGAGCATCCATTGCGGGAAGCTTCGTAGGATCGCCGTAATCCAACTTTTGCAGCCATGTTGCTGCCCGGATCTCCTCAAACATGTCTAACGTAGTGGCGCTGCCCGCCCCATCCGTGCCTAAACCTATAGTAATCCCTTGCTCAGCCATATCCTTAATCGGCGCTATGCCGCAGCCAAGTTTGAGATTGCTTACTGGATTATGGGACACGCCACCCCGCATACTCTTCAGATAACCGATATCACGACGATTTAGATGCACGCTATGTGCGAGGAGCACATGCGCCTTTTCAAACAAACCGAGGTGATACAAATATTCGGTTGGGGTCTGATTATACTTTTCCCGAATCGTAATGACTTCCTCCTTCGTTTCGGCCAAATGAGTATGTAACGGAATGTTCTCCTGCTCCGCCAAATCGATAACCTCTCTAAAGGGCTGCGGAGGAACTGTGTAAGGGGAATGTGGGCCCAGCATCGTCGTAATTCTGCCTTCTGCTTTACCGTTCCAGTGACGGATGAGATGGAGTGCCTCGGACATTCGCCGACCTTTGTCATTTTCGAGGAAAGTGAGCCCCCGTGTTAAAGAAGCCCGCATACCAACCTCTTCTACCGCTGCAGCGATTTCATTCATGTGGATGTACATGTCGGCGAAAGCAGTAGTACCCGATTTAATCATTTCCGCCATCGCGAGCTTCGCTCCCCAATAAATGTCCTCTGGAGTCATTCGTGCTTCAGCAGGGAGCATTTTTTGGTTCAACCAATCCATAAGTTTCAAATCGTCGGAAAACCCCCGCAACAAGCTCATGGGTGTGTGTTGGTGGGCGTTGATTAGCCCAGGCATTGCTGCCATACCCTCGCCATGAATGACCACATCTGCCCCAGTGGATATGATGGACTGAATATCCGCTATGCGGTCTCCGTCGATGAGAATATCTCCAATATAGGGTTCCTCGTTTCCCATGGTTAAGATCGTCGCTCCTTTGATTAATGTCTTCATCGTGACAGCCTCCTTTTCTAGGGTTTATACTAAACCTTGACGTTGAGTGAGGGTCAAGAACATAAAGGGGTCTATCTCATGAAAATAAAAGAAGTCGCTGATATGCTGAAAATATCTCAGCGCGCGATTCGGTTTTACGAAGAAAAAGGTCTTATTGCTCCTTCCAAACAAGATGACAATCAGTATCGGATGTTTGACGAAGAAGATATTTGGCGCTTGCAGACGATCATTGCACTCCGGGAATTAGGAATGCCGGTTAGTGACATTAGGACTGCACTATTGGATATTGAAGCCAAAGGAAACAGTCAATTACGATATTTGTTGGAACTCCAGCGATCTGTCATGTTCACTAAGTGGGTCGAAATGCAGCAGATTATTGAGACAACAGACCAAATGATTGAAACCCTCAAGCAGGACCATGCACTTCCACTAGATGACATTTACATTCTGGCGGAGGGTTCGAGAAGACTGAGGGAACAACGGACATGGAAGGATAAGTGGGGGTATGACCGCTTGGCTGGCGTTCACGATCAGTTGGTTCAAGTGGACACACGGAAATATGGGGACTATGATGAGGCACTGCGCCTTGTCGTAAAGTGGGTATCAGCCATTCATGGAGAAAGAGGATTGGATATTGGAACGGGTACGGGGAATTTGGCTGGCCGACTGATCCATGAAGGCGCGGTGATGGCTGGAGTGGATCAGTCCAACGAAATGTTAAAGGAGTGTCAGCGCAAATTTCCAGAGATGGAGACCAAGCTTGGCAATTTCCTGGCATTGCCGTACCTTGACGGGAAATTTGATTTTATTGTTTCGAGCTTTGCTCTGCATCATTTGACGAGTGACCAAATGCCGCTCGCTATTCAGGAGATTCGCAGGGTATTAAAACCTCACGGACGGATCTGCATCGCGGATTTGATGATTGACGGGGAAGAAAGCACAGTCCATGAAAGTGATGAGGATTCTATTCTACTCCCCAAGCTCATTGATTTATTAGAGGATAGCGGATACATCACGAAACATCTTAAAGTAAATCGATTGTTGCATGTCATTTTAGCAGTACCTATTCGGTAAAAAAACCTTACCCCTGCGTCAAGGTTTACCGTATTGTATGTGCATGTAACGAAGCCCGCGTTCAACTAGCCGGAAACTGGTGATTATCTCCCCCCCTCCTCCTGCGTGACCATCTGATCCCGAAATGCTAGTTCCAAACAGTAAAAAACGAGATTTAATCCTTAAGAAGGGATGTGATACCGAACGAATATGATCTATGTCTGAAAAAATTACGCACTGTAAGGAGGAATGAGAACGAAATGAAGTTCGACCTTCGAGAATTAGCGTTGTTTGCAGAACAGACCGTAACCAAAGCAGGTGACAGAATTTCCGATTTGCGCAGCCGTGAAAAAATTGAAGTGAATTACAAGAATGCAGGTGAGCTCGTAACATCAGCTGATCTGCTATCGGAAAGAGTCATTCAAGAAGCCATAAAGGGGACATTTCAAGGTCATCGAATTCTTTCGGAAGAAGATGGAGTGCATAACTGGGATAAGTTCAATTTTGACGGTCCGGTTTGGGTGGTTGACCCTTTAGATGGAACCGTTAATTTTGCCCGGAACCTGCCGCATTACGGCATATCATTGGCTTTTGCCCTTGATGGAGTAGTACTGGCAGGAGCCGTGTATGCACCCGATTTGAATAGTACCTATATAGGAATTAAAGGAGAAGGCTCCTATTGCAATGGTGAGCTTTTAAGAATTCGTGAATGCACTTCACTACTAGATGCTGTCATTGGTACAGGTTTCCCGCATGATCCAGCTCAAGTTCAGCCAGCAATTGAAAGAGTGAACCGGCTCAGAAAAAACTGTCGTGACATTAGGCGTTTCGCCGCTCCAACAATAGACATATGTTATGTGGCTTCCGGAAAGTTAGATGCTCATACAGAAAGTCTCTCACCGTGGGACGTAGCCGCTGCTGGTTTGATTGCACGGGAGGCGGGAGGATTGACTTGCCATGTACAAGCGGTGCCAGATAACATCCCTGTAGAACTTTATGGTGAAGAGGTTGTATTCACGACACCTGGAATCTGCGAGGATCTCTTGATGTTATTGCGAATGGAATCTACTTGATAGAGTGGGCTATTTAATGCAATGAGAATTTACTTGTATTGGATTAATATGGCATAATAAAGAGAATATAAGTTCTTGAGTGATTATTTTTTATAGTGGAGGAATGTAGCATGGGGATTTCTATTTATTACACATGTACGAGAAATCATAACCTTACCAACAGTGAGGAGCAAGAGATCACGGCCATCATTGATAAATACAATGTGGGTTTTGAGATGAAGGATATTGGAGAAACATTTCATGTGTATGACTATGACCAGGATGAACCAACAGTAATCTTTGCAGGTGCAACAAAACTGCCCCTATCAGACAATTTTGAAGATACATTGCATGCGCTGTTTTATTGGTTGACCTGTTTGACGGATATTAGAAGAAGTATTTCTAATGGGGATTGGCATGTGCATCTAGATGATACGGATGTTATTTGGGATGAGGAAACAGGTTGGCACATGCCCGGCGATTAGTATTCTAAGGTGTAATCTATTTGGAGGTGAGTAAGATTTCTCAAATCGATGAATTACACACAAAAATAGAGGATTTATTAGCTGAAAAAGTTGTGGATGAAGACATTGAGTACTTTGAAGATTACAAGAAGATTACTGGAGTAATGGATAAACAGATTGACGACTTTGAAAGAGATTTTAACATTTTATTACCAACAGATTTTAAGGAGTTTTATGCAATTAAGGATGGCAGCGGTTATCCGCTTAATCTTTTATATACTTCATATGGAGATAGTGTTATTCCATTCACCTTGCTTTCCTTAGATGATATTAGAGACACGAAAAAGTTTTTCTGCGATCGCGATAATTTAATGAGCGAATATTACAGCGATGAGGAAATTAGTAAGCTAGATTCTCGTATTAAGCCCTATTTATTTAACAAGCGTTGGTTTCCTTTTGCACAGGTTGTAGGTGGGGCAATGTATTTAATGTTAGACTTTGACCCAACAGAACATGGTACAGTTGGGCAAGTTATCTTTTATGTACATGACCCTGATTTTGTTTATTTTATAGCTCCAACATTTTCAGATCTTTTATTGGATACTATTCAAAATCTTGAAGATGGTTGGTATGAAGAGTGCCGATGAAAATAATGCTGTTACCCAACGAAAAGGAACTAAAATGAAGAAAGGTCGATCAATTTTCGAGAAGGTGATTAACGTGATATTTACAAAGTGCCTGCTGCACGAAGTACAGCATCTCATCCATGATTATACTCATACCTTATCCTCGCCATTTGACTCTTTTTTGGAGGATCACATTCTTGCATCTGATTTTTACGTAATCTGTGATGAAATAAGAGAGATTGGCTATTTTGCGATTCATGATGGCCAACTGCTTACGCAATTTTACATTCAGCCCTCATATGT
The DNA here is from genome assembly GCF_038593195.1 of Paenibacillus sp. FSL H7-0350. Classification (NCBI taxonomy): domain Bacteria; kingdom Bacillati; phylum Bacillota; class Bacilli; order Caryophanales; family Paenibacillaceae; genus Paenibacillus; species Paenibacillus sp. FSL H7-0350. Next base: position 1,498,089 of record NZ_CP151972.1, read on the forward strand.
TAAGGATGCCCAAACGTTATTCAGCCAAGTGATTGAACAGTATAGGGTGAAGTCTCTCTTTGTTCCCACTTGTGATGAGTTGTTTCTTAGTTTGGCTTTGGATAAAGACTTTCAACTCACCAAACAGGCTTACTTCTTTCAGGATAGCCAGCTAAAAATTCCGGAAAATGAATCTTATAAAAGCGACGTTTTTGCTCCGGCAACATTGGACGAACTCCTCCCCATTCAACATATGTGCGGGGAATTCCTTGATCAATATGAAAAAAGGATAGTTAACGGGGAACTCTTTACGTATTACCGTGGCGCTACCCTAATGGGAATTGGGGTTTTGGAAAAGAGCAAAATGCTTCATGGCCTGGCGAGTATTGGCATGTTTACAAACGAGGCGTATCGCAAGCAAGGAATTGGAAAAAGTATTATTCTTAAATTAAAAAAATGGTGTTATAGCCATGACCTTTCGCCGGTTTGCGGATGCTGGTATTATAACGAGGCTTCCAAAAGAACTTTGGAAAACGCGGGTATGATAACAACAACCAGACTTTTGAACATAAAAGTCAATCTGCCTGAAAAGAATTAAAACTTGCCGTTACAGACAGCGCGGTGAACCGTATCATAATTTACAAACGAAACATTACGCAAACAGGTAAGGTTAGTTGAACGACAACAGCAGCAGTCTAAGACTTATTTAGTCTAATTCTGCTGCTGTTACTTTACACACGCGGCAACTTATTACCCAACCTTCTTTCTAAAACTAAACCGCGCCCCGCCCAGCTCCGAGCGGGAATAGGTCAGCTCCCCGTTCAGCCGTGCCGCAATCTGGCGGCAGATGGCTAGCCCGAGGCCAGTTACTCCATTAGCTCCGGTATAGAAACGCCCGAAAACGGCTTCACGCTCCTCCTCGGCCAGACCCGGGCCGTTATCTTCAATATGGACCGCCCACGCAGCTCCCGGAACCTCCGGCTCTACCCGGATAACCACCCGATCCTTTGTATGCCTAACCGCATTCTGCAATAGATTGACCAGGATACGGAACAGCTGCTCACCGGGAATCGTAACCTGCAGGCTCTCCCCTTCCACGGTGAGCTTCAGGTCCCGCCGGCTGGCCTCCGGCATGAGCAGCATGGCGGCTTCTTCGGCCATGGTTCGCAGGTCAACGGTGGCGGCAGGCCAATGCTCGTCTACGGCTTCCAGCCGGGAGAGCTGGAGCAGCTTGTCTACCATATCAATCAAGCGCTGCGACTGGGTGGTGATTACCTCCAGGCCTTCCTCCTGCGTGACCACCTGATCCTGAATGGCGAACACGAAGCCGTGGATGGACATCAGGGGGGTTTTTAGCTCATGTGAGATATTCTGCAGGAATTCAAGCTGGTTGCGCTGATGCTGCTGGATACGCCCCGACATGGACTGGAAGGTGGTCATCAGCTCCCCGATCTCGGTCCGGTCTCCCTGCGGAAATGGATTGCCCTGCGCATAGGAAGGTTCATATCGCCCAACGGCTTCCTTCAACCGGTTCAGCGGCCGCACCACCCGTGAGACGGCGAACAACCCGATCGCAAGAATCACCACAAAGCTGACTCCGATAGACAGCAAAGTAGTTCGCATTAGTGAGCCGTATAAGGCTCTAAGCGAAGATAGCGGCGAATAGATGAAGATTTCATCGGACAGCCCTCTAAGCTTTTCTTGCGCATATAATACCTTCCTGCCGTGCAGGAGGGCTATTCCATTTTTCCCCGTAGGCGTGTAATGCAGCTGCTTCCCTTCTTCTTTCTCATTGCTGGCGTCAATAATCTTCTGATCCGCATCCAGAATCATATAGTCCGCGTTCATCATCAGTCCCTTGACGACATACTTGAACTGCGTGCTGTTCAGATTGTTGAGGTCACCATCGCTTAGCAGCTTCTGCGCCCTCCCTACCTGTCCATGCAGCTCAGCCTTCACCTGATTCATCAGGATGTCGTCGATCAGATGCACGAACAGCATCACCGTAATCGCTACAGTGACGAGCATGGCAATGCAGAGCGAGAACAACATTTTACCGCGAATGGTCCGCATGGCTACACCTTCCGCACGGATGCACGGTATCCGAAGCCCCACACCGTATCAATTAGAAGCGTGGAGTGGTGCTCGGCGAGCTTTTTACGGATTCTTTTGACCACATCATCTACAACCCGGACATCCCCGAAAAAGTCGTATTCCCACACCTGCTGAATCAGATGCTCGCGCCCGAAAGGCCGTTCCAGGTGAGAGGCCAGGAAGAGCAGGAGATCGAATTCACGGGAGGTCAGACTCACATCCTCCGTATTCACCTTCACTGTCCGGTAATCCGCATCAATCTCCACATTCCCGGATTTGCAGACTTGCTTCGCCGTCACTACCTGGGAGATCTCCTCCGCAGCAGCATTGCCCGCTCTAGCCAGACGCAGCATAGACTTCACCCGGCCCACCAGCTCACGCGGATTGAACGGCTTACTCAGGAAGTCACTACAGCCCAGCTCCAGCCCCTGAATCCGGTCACTCTCTTCGCCGCGTGCAGAGATCATAATAATAGGGAGTTCGGTGAAGGTACGTAGTTCGGTGAGCAGCGCCAGACCGTCAATCCCGGGCATCATAATATCGAGAATCAGGCAATCCGGGTGCTCTACACGGACATGCTCGATCAGAGTGCGGCCGCTAGAGAACGAAGTTACGTCATACCCTTCCTTACGCAAATATTCAGAGAGCAGCTGTAAAATGAAAAGATCGTCGTCTACGACTACTATTTTGGCCATAATGTATACCCCTTTACCGTCCTAATCTAGCTCTATCATACAGGGTTATATAGGTAGATTAAAGATAGGACTCGTCTTAATCCTCGCCTTCCCCTTTTTCGAAAAAATGTGAAGCTCTGTTCTTACATATCCGCAGACTGACCGTCACAACATGTCTCACTCCTCAATAGTATACAACTAAAGGGGGAGTGATTATGACTCGCAGGGTTAGCAGATTCCTCTCATGCCTACTGGCTGTTGCAGTTCTAACATTGGGCATCCACATCGCCGCAGCTTCTGCTGTCAGCAAAGTCTCCATTACATCCACGACGGTCATCCAATCCGGGATCAAGGTCGGGCCTTACACTAGCAACGCCGCATTATCCAAAGAAGAGCAAGCCGAAGCCTATCGTAATTATAAGAATCTGACACGTGTCGTTATGATAGACAAGTATGTAATGTCCGGTCAAGGGAGCAAGACAAAGATTGGTATTGGTGCAGGCTTCATGTTACCCGGCGGATACATTATCACTAATAATCACGTGGCCCCCGCCAGCTATAATGGAAAGAAATTGCGCTTCCAAATCACTTTTTATGCGCAAAAATCGGACGGGTATCTGCTAGGCACACTTGTGGCAACAAATCTTAAGGATGACCTCTCCCTGCTGAAGATTGACGCTAACAAAATCCCAAAAACCTATCAGGACAGCTATTTCAAGGAGTTCAAGCTTGTGCCAACAGCCAATGAAAAGGTGACGGTCATCGGGCACCCTACTAAGCCAATAGGAAATTCGGAGACTGGGAATACCAAGAGGTACCCCTGGACACCGCTCTACGGAACATTCACCGCCGATGATGTGGCCGTAATCCGCAAATCGAAAAATGCGTCAACACCCGATGTGTACACGCACTCCATGGAATTCAATGTGCAGACCTGGCCCGGAAACAGCGGCAGTGCTGTCATGGATTCGAGTGATAAAATAGTCGGCGTAATCTCCTCCACGATCCTTGGTGAACCCCGTTCCTTTGCCACCAGTTCGAAGCTTATCTTACAGTTCATCGAGGACAACCATTTGTCTGAAGCTATTTTTGGACACGCCGTAGACGGAGGTTAGAGTTAGTTAGATGTATAGATCAAAAGACGGGACTCTTCATGAGCCCCGCCTTCTGTGTTTATAAGTATGTTGCTGCGGAAGACTGCAATGGATGCATTAGCATTATTTCTTCTTTGGTGTCACGATGATCTTGCCGGCCGATTTGGAAGGTGTCACAGCTTTGGATACTGTTTTGTGTTTGGCATGTGAGGCTACTGTCTTTCCTGCTGCTTTGTGCTTGGTTGGCGTTGTAGACTTGACCGGACTTTTAGTGGCTGCTGTACTCTTCACAGAGGTTACTGCTTTAGCAGGAGTCGAAGCTTTCACTGGAGTTATCTTGGCTGGAGTGGAAGATTTCACCACTGGTGCAGTCACCTTCACCTCTTTCACTGATTTCACAACAGGTGCCGTTGCTGCGAATGCGCTTGTTGAGCCGCCCACTACACTCACTACTGCCAACACTGCGATTACTCTTCTTGTCCATTTGATCATTTCAATCACCTCTTCTTTGAAAGTATCTTCATCTTAGCAGGCGATTGCGGGAATTCTGTGGAACAAGTATGAGTAAAGTATATGAAAATAGCGTTATAGAGTAATCCAGACCAATACGGTCCAGGTACCCCCTTGCATGACCCCGTCTGATCTCCCCATAGTCAACAACGATATCACGTATCCATTCATTTCTTGAAAATTTGCCGGGGTCTCGATGCCAGGTTATTAGAGCTTTAGAATGTCTTATATACGAAGTATTCAACCGCTCTTCCCTGCTCTTTTCGTCAACATTTCCAGGATTTCCAGATAACCGCTTCTTCGGGCATGCTCAATCGGACTAGCGCCTTCGGAATCGGCAAGATTCACGTCTGCCCCATGATCGATCAGCAGTTGTACAATAGCCTGATGTGCCTCTCCACCATCACCCAGAAGAACCGCCTCCAGCAGTGCCGTCCAGCCAAGATTGTTGATATGATTCACATCGACGTCAGAAGTGGTCAGCAGCTCTTCCACAACGTCCACATGACCGCGTTCAGCAGCAGGAATCAGTGCCGTTCCCCCAAACCGGTTCAGGATGGATGTATCCGCACCTGCGGCAATAGCCACCTTAACGAAATCAAGCATCCCTTCTGCTCCCGCATAAAGAAGCGGATTGTCTAAGCGGTTATCGCGAATATCGATGTCCGCCCCTTGTTCAATCAACAATTTGAAAAGCTCTAATTGATTCGTGTGTACAGCGATCATTGCAGGTGTTCTGCCTGAGGAATCTGTAGCGTCGATATCAGCCCCCTCTTCCAGTAAACGGGTCACAAGATCCATATCGCCTTGCTGAACAGCAGCCCATAGTTGTTGATTTAACTGATCCATTCCATGGTTCACCTCCTGAATATTTCCCTGCCCAGACCGTTCATTACATAGGGACGAGCAATGTCTGTAAGCACACCGGTCCCGCTCTTCTCCCCGGCATTTAACCAATAATGTGCAGCGCCATAGATGGCTGAACCTGTCATGGCCGCCATCATTTTGATATGATGAACGTCCGCCCTATAACGGTCCTCCCCTCGCAGAAAAATGTTTTCTATGGTTTGCTGCAGCAGTTTTTTTATTTTGTCATCGACCAGCTTAGCCATCGGATTGGAATCTATTCTGCAGATCCGATAAAAATCCACGATGTATTGGTGCGTCATTATGATCAACTGTTCACATATATCATCCGTGAACTCCTGTGCATTCACCACTTGCTCTGGAATTCTCTCATGAAAAGCCTGTTCTGTGACTTCGTCCAGCAAAGCATATTTATCTTCAAAATGGGCATAAAAAGTGGCGCGGTTAATGGTTGCTTCCTGAGCGATATCTTTGATGGTGATTGCATCAAATCCTTTTCTCTGCAGCAAATCTCTGAACGCTGTTCTAATTAACTCTCGTGTACGCAATACCCTCGGATCTTCCTGATTTACCATCCCTGTATCTCCTTGTTAAACATCAATTATCTTAATGTGTTGCCTATGCAACTTTCCTCTAACTCTGCCGGTTGAACTCTCAAGCAGGCAATATTATTATCATATCAAACAGGTGTTGCTTAAACAATGTGTGAATCATTCTTATGTTTAATTTAAGAGGAGGATTTAATCGTGAAAGCTATTGCTTTGACAAGCTTTGGAATTCCCGAAGCGCTAGAAGAACTGGAAGTACCCGTTCCCGCACTCACCGACACACAGGTTCTCGTCGAAATGCGCGCCTCATCCATCAATCCCGCAGATGTTCTATTTCGCAGCGGCGCAATTCTTGAGAGTCCGATGGCCGATAAATTCCAGGATCAATTTCAATTACCGCTTGTTCTTGGTAATGAAGTAGCCGGCATTGTTAAAGAGGTTGGCGGGAAAGTCCGGCATTTCAAGCCGGGGGATCATGTCATGGGAATGATTCCGAGAGGTTCCTACATGGACTATGTTGCCGTGGAGGAAGATCTCCTGGCCGTTATTCCTGAGAGCCTTTCCTTCGAAGAGGCCGGCGCTGCGCCTGCCGTTGCCTTGCCAGCCTGGCAAGCGCTGTTTGAGCATGGCCATCTTCAACCGGGACAACGCATCCTTATTCAAGCTGGCGCTGGAGGAGTAGGACATGCTGCAGTCCAGTTAGCGAAGCAACATGGAGCATATGTAATCGCAACTGCGAGGGACTATAATCACGATTTCGTCAAAGGACTCGGTGCTGACGAGGTGATCGATTACTCGAAAACCGACTTCACCACCCAAATCACAGAGCCTGTTGATTTTGTATTGGATTCTGCTATGGACCCCGCCACTTTCGGTACCGGGTTACCGGGAGACATCGGAAGGAAGAACTACTCGGTCATCAAGGATGGCGGAACCTATATTTCACTGGTGGCATTCGCGCTCAATCAACAACCGAAGGTCCGCGGTATTCACGCCTACTTCTTCCAGGCAAGAGCTAACCGTACCGATTTTGAATCCATTGTCCGCCAAATGCAAGAGAATAAATTGAATATCCATATAAATGAGGCCTATCCCTTCACTGCCCAAGGCCTTCTTCAAGCGTATCGCAAAAGTGAAGAGTCAACCAAACGGGGGAAAATCATCATATCGAAGAATCTTGGTTAAATGCCATTCCTGGCGGGATGGGAATTTATAATCTGCATGAAGAAAGCTTTATCCCCTAAGGGTTAGAGCTTTCATATCTCATACACCGGTCAATGACCGGCTGGCCGCTCAGGTGGAGCATGTCATGGTGATCTTCGCAGAGGAGCCATTGAAGCTTTTTGGAGATCAGGTAATACTCATTCAGGTGGCATAACTCAGGGATCACCTGGAGAATCGCCACCGTCTTCCCCTCATAAATCCACAGCTTATCATACCGATCCTCGGCAATGAACCAGATGGATTCATCTTGGATGATGTCTCTTAGCTTGGCATAGTCTTTGTCTACGAAGCTGGCGCTATACTGGGGTTCCTGCAGCCGGTTCCAGCCCCAGTGTAAGCCCTGCGTATGATGGGTCTTTACCAGAAACCGTTCCTCAATTTCACTCAAAATGTGCCTCCACTGGTCTTTGCGAACTTCATGTAGCCCGCTCCGGTCCAGCTTCAGCGACTTGATTAATTCTTCGATCTCTGCGCGGACAGATAGGGAATCCATTCTACTCCCCCACCTTGTTCTCTACGAATTTCAACCGCTGTGAATAGTAGTCCTCTGCAACCTTATTCTCCATTAACCCCAATGTCGTAATATCCACAATTAGAGGTATGGAAAAGCGTAAGCGCGGCATTGTTCGACCTGAGGGTGTATCCCCATCTTCAATTACAAATCCCACTCCCTCCAGATTAAGATCAGAAGATTGGGGTGCCTCATAATTACTCAAGACCCGCTCCCCCCGAAGTTGTAACTGGTTCCCTTCCGCCGTCCAATGGAAGGTCTCAATCAATATCGAGTCCCAATTCATGATCTCAATCCAACCAAACCCATTGTCCTGAAAAATAATCCGTTCATCCCCTTGCGCCCCAGGCCCGTACATACAGTCCACCGACCAAATTCCTGTCAGTTTATTCACTATTTTTCTCCCCTCTCATCTGAATCACCTTATATTTGAACAACAGCGTAATCCCCAGATTCATCAGAAAATGAACAAGGATCGGAACCAGCAAATTATCCGTCTGCACATAGACCCACCCGAAGACCAGACTCGGGATGGTGATGTTCAACAGCATTAGCGGCTTAGTATAGTACTGGACATGCATTCCCACAAACAGAACCGTGGTGAGTACGATAGCGACCCGGAGGTTGGGAAGGTAGAGGGTGAGTACATTTTGTATAATTCCCCGGAAGAGCAGCTCCTCAAATAACGCACCGGCAAAAGTGAAGGCAAGGATTGCCGTGAGCGAGTAATTCTGATAGCTCTTGTTCGTTTCGTCAATATAGCTGGCAGGCGTAATTAGAGTCAGGATGATTCCGAACAGCAGCAAGCTGATTGGGGGAAGGACAACATACATTGCCAGTTGCAGCGGATTTTCAAAGGATAACAGGTCCTTCAGGTTCAGGACTTCGTAGATAACAAGGGCAAAGATAACGGCTGCGCTGATCAGAGCGAAGGCGAGGAAAACCAGTACAGCGTCTTTCGGATTGAATTCTTTTTTGCCTGGTGGCGGGGTCCCAGTAGCACGATTCATAGCATAGCTTCTCTCCTTGTCTTCCAGGTTCTATTTCTCCACGGACAACAGATTCATATAGTTCATCACTTCAGCAATCAGCAATTCCCCTGCTACGATAACATATCCTGTACTTTCCCAACAACCTGTATAGCCCGCAATGGCACAACCCGAAAGATTGCATGAATGATATATGATTGAGCTATCTGGGAGGTTCTTGCACAAAATCACGGATAATTAGCGCTTGCTTTTTTATATCTCATCCCTTATATTATTTGATGTATCAATCATTGACCCATCAATCATTGAGGAGTCAACTAAATTTCAAAAGGAGGGAACCGATGAATGAGGGCTTAACTGAAAAGTGTATTTTGCAAAGGATGCAGTCTTTGAATACCCGGATCAGCAGCGCTTTTTCCGGCTGTACCGGCCTTAGTGCCTCCCGCTTCCGTTTGCTGCAAGAACTTCTTGCTACCGAGGAAGTAAGCCAGAGCGCCCTGCAGAAATCCCTTGGCATTGACGGTGCCGCGGTGACCCGCCATTTAAAGCAGCTAGAGTTACTCCAATTTGTCAACCGGCGTACCTGCCCGGACGATAACCGCATTACTCTCGTAAGTCTCAATGAGAATGGCCGGCAGCATGTTAATCATTTTTTGCAGGCTAATTCAGAAGTAGTGGAAGGACTGTTTGCCGGCTTCAATCCCGAAGAACGCCAGGCTTTGGCAGACATGCTGGAACGGATGCACCATAATGCCCAGAACCTCTAATCCCTCGAAGGAGCTGTCTAATATGAGCAGTATACAAAAAGTTCAAGATTTCATGGAAGTGGTTAAAAGCCGCCGGTCGGTCAAGCTTTATGATTCCTCCGTTACCATCAGCCGGGAGGAAATGTCGCAAATGCTGGAAGAAGCTTCGCTGGCCCCCTCCTCCGTCAACTTGCAGCCTTGGCGTTTTGTCGTGATCGAAAGTCCTGAAGCCAAAGCCAAGCTACTTCCGCTGGCCAGCTCCAACAGCAAGCAGGTGGAGACATCTTCCGCGGTAGTGGCTGTATTCGGTGACCTGAATTTCCCCGAGTATATGGACGAAATCTTCAGCGACACGGTTGCATCTGGCTACATGCCACAAGAGGTGAAGGAGCAGTTCATGGCTGCCTACTTGCCCCTCCTGCAAAGCTTGTCGTTGGAACAAAAACGCGATACCGTATTAATTGACGCCGGTCTGGTGTCCATGCAGTTCATGCTGGTTGCGCGTGCGCACGGCTACGACACCAATCCCATAGGCGGATACGATAAAAACCAGATTGCCGGTGCCTTCGGACTGGATGCACAGCGTTATGTGCCGGTTATGTTAATCTCCATTGGCAAAGCCGCGGCCGCCGGCCACCCTTCCACCCGCCTGGCGGTTGACCGCACGACAGTATGGCACTAAGCTGTACACAGCATCGGCATAGCCGGAAGCTTGTGTACAGCGCGCAAGCAAAAAGCTCTTGGGATGATCCCAAGAGCTTCTTGCTTGTATACCGGCGGAGTCCTCTTTATTGCATCCCCTGCATAATAGCATTGATAATGCCTTGCTGGGTGACGGTGTTGTTATAACGGTTGAACAGGGCGAAGCCATGCTGGCCGTTATAGCCATTGTCCCAATAGACCGGTACGGCCTTGTACTTCTTGGCGGTTGCGGTTACGGCTTTGGCATAGGCGGCACGGTAGTTATTATTGCTTGAATCGTAGGATGATTTGTCAATCGAACCGAATTCACCGATCACTACAGGGTAACCTTGAGTCGTGAATTTATTGTACATGGATTGGAGCTGCGAGTTCAGGTAATCCTCCTGTCCCCAGGTGGATTTTTTGGCAGGGTTCGTCGCTGACGCTCCCCACTGCGTGATATTCCCCGATTCCTCACCGGCAAAATCCCAAGGGGAATAGTAGTGGGCGGAGATCATGATTCTTTTTTCCGAGCCGGGTATGGTGGATGATCTGTAATTGTCAGTTGGGAGCACGAACCCGTAATTGCCCGCCGTGTAGTCGATATTTGTGTTCCACCCCGGAATCAACAGCCATCTGGCGTTATTGTTGCCGCCTGTCTGTCTGACCGTATCCACAAAGATCTGATTGTAAGCATTCAGGTTGGCGTAGTACGCCGGATTCGGATTGTTGTAGCTGCCGTCGAACACCTCGTTCATCGACTCCAAAATCAGCCGCTCGCTATAATTAGCGAACTTATTCGCGATCTGTTGCCACACCTTCTGATACTTCTGCTTAATGGCTGTCTGGTTGCCGCTATTCACCAGAAGCCAGCTGCCCTGAACAGAATTGAAGCCGTCCCCGTGAATATTAATGACGACATACAGGCCTTCATTATAGGCGTAATCCACGACTGCTTTCACACGATCCAGCCACGCTGAGTTGATCGTATAGCCGGGGGCGCTCCCGATATAATTCAGGTAGGAGACCGGGATGCGGATGGTTTTGAAGCCTGCTGCTTTGACCTTTTGGATCAGCTGCGGCGTAATGGCCGGGTTATTCCAGGCGGTCTCGCTGGGAATCCCGTTCACCGAAGCTTCGAGCGAGTTGCCCAGGTTCCATCCGGCCCCCATCTCGCTGACAATCTGTGAAGCCTGCAGCGATCTGAAGTCTGAAGTCAGCGCAGCTGACGTTTCTTCCGCAGAGGCGCGGGAACCCGTGCTGCCGAGCAAGGTGGAAGCCAGTAATACTAGAGCTACGCTGTATACTCCGTACTTTTTGATTTTGGCTAACATATTAGAACCTCCGTTCTTATAGTAATTGCGTCACACGAAAACGGTTACAAGCTTATTTATGGACGACGAAATTGCTTGGATTGCATTCTTATTATCAGGCAAGACACAAGCATCGCTATAGATATTCCGAACATCAAAATATATCCATTATAAAACAGAGTATTGGTTAATCCAGCCGAAACGAAACCCGGAGAATGGGTCAACATCTACGTTTGCGCGCAGTTAAAGTTAAGGCTCAATCCCCCACACCAACTGTCCGTTCACATAACCCGTAACCTGCTCATGATCGGCGAACTGGGTGCTGGTGGCATTGAAGGAATAGTCGTTGGCCTGATTGTAGCCCGACCAGTTGATCTTAGCGAAGCGGGTCTGGATCTCGGCGCTCTGGCCGGGGTTCAGGGTGCCCGCAGCACTGGTGAAGCCAATCTCCAGAGCATAATCCGCACCGGCGGCCGGGGTGTCCAGCTTCACGAAGGTCCCGGTGACGTTCGCATTTCCGATGCTGGACCAGTCGGTCCAGAAGCTCTGCTGTTGCTCGCCGTCGATTGTATAGTAATAGCGGAGCTTCACATCGCTGAGCTGGACCGGTGCATTCCCGGTGTTGATTACTTTGAACTTGGGTGCGATTCCATTGGTTGAAGCACCGGTGCTGCCGTTGTAGGCCTGAATGGTCAAGTCACCTGAAGGCAGCGGAACGCTGCTATCCTCTACGTTCACAGTAAGCACAACCTCTGCTCCGCCGCTAAAATGAAAAGTGACCGCATGCTGGCCGAGCGGCAGCGTGGCAAGATAAGCCTTTCTCAGAACAACCGCAGTGTCTGTGGCCGTATAGTCCTGACCGGAGATAAGGGTGTAATTGCCGCTCTTCAGGCTTGTCAGCTGATGCCCCTGTAAGGTAAGCGCTACGGAAATATCCTGTGCAAGATTCGCCGCCCGGTCAAACACCGCATGGTCTGGTGAGATGGCAGCACCTGGCGTTGTATCGATGACTTTTACTTTTAACACGGGATCTTGGCCCTGATTGAAATCCAGGACGATCGAATGCTCGCCAACCGGCAGCGTTGCCAGGAACGCCTTAGTGAGCAGCAGTGTGTTCCCGCTTAAGGTATAGTCCTCGTTCTCAGTCAACACGGTAGTGCCGGAACGAAGGGCCGTTAACGTGTTGCCGTTCAGATTCATAGTGACGGTCTGGTCGGCCTGATGCGCCTGAGCTTTGTCAAATTCCACCATGGATGGCGTAATAGACGCACTCGGATGAGGGTTATTCCCCTTCAGATCAGGCAGCTCGTCTAGCGTAATGACATAATCACTCTGATACAGAGTGGTCAGCGTAGCCGGGAAATTGAACGCCGTGCTCATCAGATGCTCTCCGTACCATGGCAGGAAGTAGAGCCAGCCCGCCTTTTCATCGGTCAGATTCTGCACGCTGGGAACGGTGTCGTTCTCGGTCATGGCTACCATCTTCTTGCCTCCAGTCAGATCCACCAGCTGATAAAAAGTCGAGCTAATCGCGTCCTCATTCGGCACGCCGGACAGTCCGTCATAACGGTTGTAAATGGTATTGTATTTATCGTAGCCGACAATATCCACCTGATCATCCCCTGGATACCAGGCCGGAGAAGTGCTGTACACATAGCTGTTATAGGTCCAGATCAGGTTGTGCAGGCCGTAGGTCTCTGTAAGCTCGGTATAGAGCTGATCCCAGAGCTGCTTGTACACCTCCGCACCTGCTGAAGCCCACCAGAACCACGCGCCTTCCCCATTCAGCCCGCCGTTGCCTTCTGCCTCATGGTAAGGACGGAAGATCACGGGCACATTGTTGTCCTGCAGAATCTGCAGCTGCTCCGCCAAGTCCTTGATCGCCAGCTTCAAGTATTTGTACTCCTTGGTCCCTGGAATCACAGCATTAGCGGTATTGAAATTGGTCTCGGTTGGTTTGTAGGTCGCCTGCTTCCAATCCACAAATTCCCCTAGCTGATAGGAGGTGAAGTCACGGGGAACCGTAAGATGCCAGCTATTGGTCGCAATCCCGCCCTTGGTATTCACCCAGTCGATCATGCGGGTGGTAGTGCCATCCTCCCAGCCATACAGCGGATTATAGTTCATAAGGTCGAACCCGCGGACTGCCGGATATTTCCCGGTCAGATTGTGAATCCAGTCGAACTCCAGCTCGGAGTTGCCGTCATTCCCTCCGCCGTAAATCTCCTGCTGGCCCGATAGCATATGCTTCCCGTATACCTCCGTCAAATAATTCATCAGGAGCTGGGTTTCGAGCGTGGCCTGAGCATCAGAGAGAACCGGCTGTACAATCAGGGGGTCCAGGTTCGCATGATCCACCGTTAAGGCGTCGAAATAAGCGAATCCCCAGCCTGCTTTTACCTGAATAGTATTGCTGCCTTGATTCAGCTTGTGATAGCCGAAGTTGAACTCCTTCCACGTAGTGGTGTAGGGCAGCATATACGAACCCTTCGCAGCACCGTTAACGATTAATGCCTGCTGTCTGCCATCCGGGCTCAGCTCCTGCATATAACGGGTCGAGATCGTATACATCCCGGTTGCCGGGACAGTTACAGTGTAGGTTAGCGTACCGGAGTTCTGCATCCAGACAAAACCGCTTCCCGAATATCCGGGCTTCGGCGTTCCGTAAATCTGGGTCGTCACTTGCAGATCCGGGGTGAGCTGGGCATTCTCGCTTTCGATGGTGATCAGTGCAGGGTCAGCGCGGGCCGCAGGCGGTGCAGTAAGCCCTCCAAGCAGCAGCGTACACGCTAGTAGCATTGTTCCTGTTCTTTTGAGCCATTTCTTCATTTTCTTCTTTCCTCCCCATGAACAAAATGGTAAAACCTTGGTTAAACTATCAGATCATGGTTGCGCTTTCATAGCAAAGATAGCATGTATTCCATAATTTGTAAATACAAATTAGCAAGTATGCCCAGTGGTATGAATTGCAGAGTGGAAGGAATGTTCTGTTTATTGCGCACGGAGGGAATCTAGTGGAAAAAGTACAACTATTCGAGCACTAACGGGGTGCTTGAAAGGGGTATAATTCGGCAGGAACAAGTGCCTTTTTTCGAAGCTAGGTTTCCTTGTTGATTGGCTTCTGTGCCCCTATCCTGCAGGCCCCTGCGATTTCGCAGGAGCTTGTCCGCATTAAGAGCCTCTTATGCTATTCACGGAGCAAAAACCTCCGGGTTGTCGCTCGTCCAAGCACCGATGCAGCCGATCAGGCAGGCTGTGCAGCTTTTCAGCTACCGCCCGCTCAGGCTGTCCTCATACTCTAAGACGATATTGATGCCCTGCCCCCGCCAAGCGAGAATCCGGCCGGAGAAGCCGGGCCACTCACATTCCTCATCCATCGCGGGCTGGCCGTATGCCGACATCGCTTGTACCGGAGAGGAGCTCATTGCAAGGCTCCCGGGAAGCAGCCCGGGATAAGGAGTCTTGACCCGGTCATCCGCTCCGGGTGCGAGGAATTGAACAGCACCGATAATCCATTCTTGCGGGTCTGGATGCCGGAGTCCGGTCAGATTCTCCAGCTTGGGTCCGCGGTACAGATCCATGCGTAGTGATGATTTCGCTGTCCAGACGATTTCGTCGTTGAAATAGCTTTTTGGTGTGGGCAGTCTCCGGACACCGTAAGGCTTCAGCAGGGCCTGAATACGCTTGGGATCATACGGCTGGCCCAGCATTTCCACCAGTTGCTCGGAGGGTTGCTTCGTGGTCATGTGTTTCCTCTCCTCTTCACTTGTTCTTCTGTAATCCGCTCTTATTATAGCAAAAGCGCACTCCCAGATGAAGCTCAAGGAAGCGCGCTCACTTGCAGGTGCCATCCTAACGAAAGCTTAGTTGGCGTTGCTGAATTTCAGGCCCTCCTTGCCCAGTTCAAAGCCATACGCCTTGGCCAAAGCCTGAAGCTCACTGTCTTCCAGCAGCTTAATCTCCTTAACAGCGTTGTCCTTGTCTCTGATGACCCGGAAATCAGCCGAGCCGTTCCCGTCATAGTAGAATTTGTTGAACTTGCCTTCATGCTGAAGGTCAGGGTCCATGAACAGGCGGATATGCTTGCTGTTGTACAGGAAGCGGTCCTGGGCCTTGTCATACGTTAAGCCGTAGGCTACATAATCCTTCAATGCATCGTAATTGAAATCGGTGAGAGCTCCGCTTCCATCCGACGATGCTGCGGCCACATCCGGCCCGCTGCTGTCACCAGTCTCCATTGCGCTCATTTGCGCAGCGCCGCTGTCTGGTTGCACTCCGCTCACGGCCCCGCTGGACTGCTCTGCGAACGCAGATACCGCTCCGGCCACCAGAATGACTGATATGGCTGCTGTCAATACCGTCATTTTCTGAAGTTTCATGATCGACACGATCCTTTCCTTGGCCGCATTTGTACTGAAGCCTATATACAGGGGCATGAACCCCCTCTGTTGCTCCGCCACCTCCAAGAGACATAACGCATAATCCGCCTTGTGCTCTGCACCCAGCTTACGGATGACTCTGGCATCACAGACCATCTCCAGCTCCCGGTTTAGATAGAAAACCATCAGCCAGACCAGCGGATTGAACCAGTGCAGGCATAGAGCCACGGACGCAGCTAGCTTCCATACTGTATCGAAATACCGGATATGCATATATTCATGGGTGAGAATATAATCCATAGCCTGTGCGTTCCCGGTATTCAGGTTCGCAGGCAGGATAATCTTCGGACGCCAGGTTCCGCACGTAACCGGTGTATCCATCCGGTCAAATGTCAGGATGGTAAGCTTACGCCGCAAGGGATGCCGGGCACGCCAGGCCTCAATTACAGGCTCCTGTCTCTGCAGAGGCAGTGCTGTCCGCAGCTCTCTCTTGCTTCTGTAGAAGATCACCGCAAGGATCATAAGCAGCAGTGCAGCGCCGCCAAGCCATATGACACCCAGCTGCTCCGGCTTTAGGAACGGCTGCTCCGGCTCCCCGCCCGCAAAGGCCGTGAATGCTATATCCCGGGCGAACATCCCTGTGTGCAGGGCTGAGCGTTCCGGCAACTGCACTACGGCTGCTGTGTGCGTGCTAACCTGATCAATCGCAGCAGCAACCTCTGCCTGAGGTGACAGCAGCGGAAGAATCGGCACAGAACCCGGAATTAGCAGTCTGGCGATGACAATGCCCCACAGGACCAGAAAGAGCTGTCTGGGTAATTTGTGCAGGGTCACAGAGCGCAGCGCGATCACTAGAACGATCAGCACGCTTGCTGAGATACTTATCTGTAAGATATCCATCATCCCTCGCCTCAGCGCAAGCTTTCCACGATTTGCCTGAGCTTGTCGATATCGGCTTTGCTGAGGTTCTTCTCATTAAGAAATGCAGAGAAGAACATCTCCGCCGAACCGCCATACATTTTGTTAATCAGCTCTTTGGTCTCATACGTCTGCACCTGCTCTTTGGCAATCAGGGCTGTGCAGACAAAGCCGGGGTCTGTCCGCTCTATAGCATCCTTGGCAATCAGCTTCTTAATCACTGTATAGGTCGTATTCCTGTTCCAGCCTGTCTCCTGATTCAGAATTGCGGCCAGATCCCCTGCGGGCAGCTTGCCTTCCCTCCATAGAATCTCCATGACCTTAAGCTCGGAATCATACAGCTTAATCTCCATGCACCAGCCTCCCTTCGTTTGACTACTGTAGTAGTCATACTCCAATACTACTCCAGTAGTCATCTGATGTTAATTATATCCTTTTACTCCTTATTTATTCCATGTCATTAAGCATACAAATAGCTCTGGGCCGTATACATCTGATAATATTTCCCGCGCCGGTTCATCAATTCTGTGTGCGAGCCCGCTTCACAGATCTCCCCCTGGTCGAATACATAGATGATATCGCAGAGCCGGGTCACTCCGAGCCGGTGCGAGATCATGATTGTCGTCTTGTTCTCACACAGCGCGGAGAATTCTTCATAGATCTGCGTCTCCACCTTGGGGTCCAGGCTGGCTGTCGGCTCGTCCATAATCAGAATCTCGCTGTCCGCCCGGCCGAGCGCTCTGGCAATCGCCAGCCGCTGCCACTGTCCGCCCGACAGCTCTGTATCATTGTTCTCCAGCTGGCCTAGCTGGGTATCCAGGCCTTGCGGCAGCTGATCGATGAAGTCCTCCATATGGAAGATCCGCAGCGACTCCTTCTGGAACTCTTGTCCGAAATTTCCCGCCCGGATATTATCCGCGACCGAGAACTGGTATTTAATGAAATTCTGAAATACACAGACCGTCTTCCTTCTGAACGAATCAATGACATCCGCTAACGGGTCTCCACCGATCAGCACCTCCCCTGAAGTCGGCTTGTACAGGCCGAGCAGCACATGAATGAAGGTCGTTTTACCGCTGCCGTTCTCGCCCACTAAGGCAATTTTCTCGCCTTTGTTGA
The DNA here is from genome assembly GCF_038593195.1 of Paenibacillus sp. FSL H7-0350. Taxonomy (NCBI): domain Bacteria; kingdom Bacillati; phylum Bacillota; class Bacilli; order Caryophanales; family Paenibacillaceae; genus Paenibacillus; species Paenibacillus sp. FSL H7-0350. The sequence continues at coordinate 1,515,735 of NZ_CP151972.1, forward strand.
TCGTTAATTCAATATTCTTAAGTGTAAGGCTCCCGCTGCCCGGGTATTTGAAATCCACATGCTTGAACTGAAGGGTGGAAGCATCCGCAAGCGTCTTATGCCCGCCGCCGGCATTCTCGGGGAGATCCAGGAAATTCTGCATATCTTCCATATACAGTGTGTAATTGTTCATGGAACTGATTTTATTCACCATACTGCTCAGTGCGCCCGTTATGGCCTGCATCGCTGTGATCACCAGCATAACATCGCCTATACTCATTCTATTCTCTAAGACGCCTAAGCAGGTGATGAGCAGACAGATTCCCAGCGCAATATTCCGCAAGAGATCAACGAGCGCTCCGCCCAGCGTATAATGCAGCAGCAGCCCGAACTTCTCTCTCCATACCTCGCTGCGGATCTCTTCCGTGCGGTCATTGAAATAATCAATTAATCCGAACATGCGGATCTCCTTGGCATATCTTCGGCTTGTCAGCACATCGTACATATAGTTCAACCGGCGCAGCGGCTTGCTCTGTTCAACCGCCTGGAAGTAGCTCCGCTTGCCCTGTGCATTCATCAGCAGCAAATACGGTATGGTGGCAAGCACCGCAATAACGGGAAAATACAGATTGATCTTCAACAGCAGCACGATAAAGGAGAACATGGAGAACATAGGAAGTACGACAGACAAGGAGTTGTTGACGTAGGCCAGAATCCCCTTGTTCACTTTGGACTGGACCCGCTCCAACAGATCATAGACAGCCGGATTCTCCAGCTCTTCCATATCAATAACAGACAGCTTCTTGTTCACCTGTCTGATGAATTCACGGTTAATGTTATATTTCAGACGATTGTTAACATGCGCCGTAATATGCTCTATCCCTTCCAGGACAATCTTCAGCACGGTATATCCGGCGACAAGGATTAACAGTTGTGTGTTACGGCGGAGGCAGACTGGACGAAGGCGAGGCCATCGATCAGGAGCTTGTAGAGCCAGGCTCCCAGCGGGGCCAGCAGTGCACTGAGCGCCATGAGCACCAGTGACAGGTACAAATCTTTGGTGCAGAACAGCTTGACGATCATCTTGAGGTTGCGGACATGAACCAGTATTTTCGTAGTCATATGACCTGATCTCCCGTATCATACCATTTGGCCTGACCCCTGAAGAAGCTGCAATATTCACCCTGTTGCTGCATCAGCTCGGCATGGGTGCCCGTTTCCACGATCTCCCCCTGCTTCATAAATATGATCCGGTCGGCGAGCTTGGCAATTCCGATCCGGTGCGAGATGAGCACAACACTTTTGCCGCGAAAATATTTGCCGATATTGCGGAACTGCTGAATCTCCGACAACGCATCCAGGGAAGCAGACGGTTCATCGAAGATAATAAAATCAGCCTCGGGCATGAACGCCCGGATGATCGCCACTTTCTGCCACTGGCCTTCCGACATCTCAATTCCGTCCGCATCGAACTTTTTGCCCAGAATCGTGTCCAGTCCCTTGGGGTATTGCTGAATGACCTGGTGAATCTGGCCTTTAACCGTTGCTTCTTTGATTCTATCGTTGTCGTTGATACTCGCTACATCGCCAAGGCCAACATTATCCCGGACCGAGAATTCGAATTTGGCATAATCCTGAAAAGCTGCGGTAGCTGTATCACAGTAACTGTGAACACTTCCTTCCGTCGGCTTCAGCAGGCCCGCCATAATTTTAGCCAGGGTGCTCTTGCCGCTGCCGTTCTCACCGACCAGGACTATGCTCTCGCCTTTGCCGATTTGCAGATTAATATGTTGTAATACTGCGGGAGCGCCGCCGTATGAGAATGATACATTGTGCAGCTCCATCGCCAGCCTGGCTCTGGATAAGGCCGGCGAACAGCTGCTGCAGGATTACAAAGCCATGCAGGGAGAATACACCTATCACCTGTTGATTCTGGATGTCGAAATGACCGGAATCAGCGGAATTGAGACCGCTCAGGCTATCCGGTCCCTGCCCGACCGCGATGTGCAAATTATTTTCCTGAGCAGCTATCCTGAATACATTATGGACAGCTTTGACGTTCAGACCTTCCAATACCTGCTCAAGCCGGTCCCTTATGAATTATTCCAAGACAAAATACTTAAGCTGTGCAGCTATATTCATTCCAGCCAGAACCGCTTCTTCACCATTAAGGTAGGGGACGATCAGGTGGTGCTGCGGCGGCCCGATATTATTGCCATTGTCAAAATCAAGCATTCGCTCGCTCAAAATAAGCTGAAGCTCATCACTGTCTCCCAGGAATACCTCATTAATGGCACCTTGCAGAGCTATGCGGACAAGCTGGGCAATCCGTTCCTGCTGATTCACCGTTCCATTATTGTCAATCTGGAGCATGTCCGCAGATTCAATACGAACTCTGTGGTCATGTCAAGTGACGAAGAATATCCTATTGGACGCTCCCAGTCGAAGGCCTTCAAGGATGTCTATGCGGGGTATGTGCTGGAAGAAATTCAAGGGAGAGGATAACAATGGTCTTATGGTTCAGGAGGAGGAATGAGGCCGCGCGGCTGGCTGAGGTGAATAGCCGTCTGCACAGACAGCTCGAAGCCCAGGAGCTCAGCTATCAGGATACCTTACATTCCTTCATGGACATCAAGCGAATCATTCATGATATGAATAAGCAATTGGTATACATACGCACCTGTATTGAAGCAGGCCATGCGGCAAAAGGCGCAGATCATATTAACGGAATTCTGCACCAGATCGAGGCTTCCTGCAACACCATCACTACCGGCAACCTGGCGGTGGATGCCTTGGTCAGCCATGCGCTTCACCACGCCTCTTGCCTGGATATTGCCATGCAGCATAAGGTACAGCTCACCGGTGCACCTGTTAACATTGAACGCTATGATCTGTGTATATTACTTGGCAACCTTCTGGATAATGCCATAGATGCTGCGAGACAGGTCCGGCCGGCTGAGAACAGATCCATTCAGCTTCATATCCATGCGAACAACAATGCCCTCGTTATCTATATCGGCAACTCCATGGCCGCCCCCGCCAGCACAGCAGCGCCATGCCGCCGGGCCCATCCGGAGCTGCACGGAATCGGCTTAAGTACTATTCAGCAGGTTACGGGCAAATACGGCGGGCATCTGAGAACGACGGTCAAGCCCGGGAAGTACGAAACGGTTGTTGTTCTGCCTTATGCGAAGACCGGAAGCTAAATACAGGTTGCCGTGCAGGCATATGGATCAGGAAGTCCACACCCTCAATTTAACTGTTCCTTAGCGCGTTGCCCTTCACGGGAGCTTCTGCCGATCATGAGCTGTACCGCGATCATAAGCACAGTGACCACAGCCAGGCCGGTCAGGGCAAGCCGGAATGAACCCGAAGCATCCAGGATGCGGCCTACTGCGAGGGGACCCAAGGCTCCGAGAATATAGCCGCCGCCCTGGCTCAGTGAGGACCAGGCGCTGGCCTCTTCCGCCCGCTGCGTCATGAGCAGCGGCAGCATGAGCGCCAGCGGGAACAATCCTCCGGCACCGATCCCGAGCAGGACTGCACTCAGGAATGGAGAGCCTGATCCGAGGAGCAACAGCAGTCCGCTTAGCTCGAACAGACTGCACAGCACCAGCCATAAGGTGCGCCGCTGGAATCTGGACGTAAGGATTGGCACCAGAATACTTACCGGAATCTGAATCAGGGTGAACAATGTGAGCAGGTTACCCGCATCATGACGGCTGTAGCCCATAGACATGGCTATCGGGGCCAGCCAAGCTGTCAGCGAATAGAAGACACTGGCCATCAGGCCGAAAAATACGGTCAGCAGCCAGGCCCGCTTGTTCGCCACGGGCAGCTTGGCGTGCACACTCTGAGCCTCCGGCTGCAGCGACTTTGCTGTAATTCTCCACCAAGCCGGGAGAGCTGCCAGGGAGAGTACCGCCCATACTGCCAGCGACAGCTGCCAGGAACTGTCCAACCAGGTGAACAAGGGAACAGACAGCCCTGCCGCCAGCGATGCGCCCAGCACCAACGCGGCAGAATACACACTTACCATAGCAGTACGCCCTGGGAAATAACGCTTAATGAAGCCTGACAACAGCGGACCGGCGATTCCGATTCCCACACCTGCTGCGAGTGCGGTCAGAATGAGCCCAGAGGCCGAGGATAACACGCCCCGCGCGGCAGTTGCCGCCCCGATGAGCACCATGGATGCAAAGATTGTACGTTCCATTCCGAAACGGCGGCTGATGCTCACTGCAACCGGTGCGAACAGGCCCATACACAGAACAGGCAGCGTAGTCAGCAGACTCGCCTGCAGGCTGCTCATTGCCAGGTCCCCCTGAATATTGCTAAGCAGCGGAGAGACGGACGTAATAACCGGACGCATATTTAATGAGGCAGCCAGTAGGGCGATGAATAATAACAGGAAAGGCAACGATATCAACTCCAAGTAGTATAATTTGTGTCATTCTTGTATAGCTCGAGTATAAATATGCGCCATACATTGTTCAATACTATTATTTCTATTATTATAATAGTATATAACTATGATTATTCTCTGAACGGAGTGATTCATTTGGAAACCCGCCATTTGCATTATTTTCTGGCTGTGTGTCAAGAACTGCATTTCACACGGGCCGCTGAGAAGCTGGGAATCAGCCAACCCACGTTAAGCCAGCAGATCAAGGTGCTGGAAGGTGAGCTGGGGCTCCCCCTCTTCGACCGGATCGGCAAAAGAATTGCCCTTACCGAGGCTGGTGCACTCCTGAAGGAGTACGCAGTCCAGATGGTACAGAATGAACACAGCGCCAAGGCGGCCATGGATGAACTGCGTCTAGACAACCGCGGCACCATCCGGCTCGGGCTGCTGCCTTCCGACCTTGATTACCAGTTAACACCGCTGCTGGTTAAATTCCACGAGGATTATCCAAATATACGGCTTCAGGTATTCGCCTCGACGGTCATTCAACAGGAGGTGCTGGATAACAAGCTGGACATCGGGATCTGTCTCCAGGGGCCGCGCGATGAACTGTTAACCAAGGTTGATCTGGGCTGGGAGCCGTATCATCTGATTGTCCGGGGGGATCACCCTTACGCTGCCAAGAGCCATATCGAGCTGTCTGAGCTTCAGAGTATCCAGCTTGTGATGTACCCGCGGACTTTTATCGGCAGAGAGCTGGTCGAGAACACCTGCCGGGAAGCCGGCTTCGCGCTGGAACCGATTATGGAGACCGGATCGGCCACCTCGCTGATCCAGCTGGTGCAGGCCGGAATTGGCGGTACCGTGCAGCCGGGCAGTCTCATGGACGCAATAAAGAACAGCGGACTCCGCTCCATTCCCATCCTGGATTCGCCGCCCATCCGCAAGCTCAGCTTAATCTACCGGGCAGACCGTTACATCACCAAAGCAACCCATACTTTTATCGGCTATCTGAAGGAGTTCTGGATGGATCACTTGGAATCTTCCCGTACCGATAATATAAGCACTAAGTCTCCAACCGATACGTAAATACGCTGCTCGCCTTCTTGTTATTGGTGAACATAAACTGTAATTCAGACCGATCTGCACTTACTCCGGTGAACTGAATTCCGTCATATGTGAACCCGGCCAGCTCTGTAGGATCGATACCGAATTCCTCATAAAGAACAACCGCCTGCTTAGCTACTGTATCAATTAGAGTAAGTATGCCGTCTTGTGAAGAACGGACAATCAGAATACTGCCGCTTATCCCTTCAATAGTATAGGTTGCTTCTGGTGTCCCTGCCAGCTTGGAGTGATTCCAGATCTGCTTGACGGAACCATCCGGGGCGATTAAGCGAACAGAATGACCGTCATTCATCACGGCATTTCCTTCATAGATCTTGATATCCTCAGGGGAGAACTGCCAGTAATTCGCTTTAGATTGGCGCAGGATAACCCCTTTTCTCACGAACAGATTGTATACGGTCAGGTTTATGGATGGCTCCCCGCTGCTATATTGAATGGTCACCAAGTCGGCATCATCAGATATCTTCTCGGCAGTAATCCGGGTGCCTGCAATATAATATGGATCAAGCTTTGCTGTAGAAGCTCCCACCGTATGAACCTTACCCGTGATATCTCTTTTGTACAAGGTGCCGTCTACCCCATTCAAGAAATATGCGTTCTTGTTAGTCAGGCCTTCACCGGCGAATTCAGGATAGCTGATGTACGCTTCACGGTGGACGGCATCCCACTCCAGTGACCCGCCAATCGCATCATTCACGAAGCGTAGAGGGATATAGAGCTGCTTGTTCACCTGCTGGAAGGCAGCGGAATAGGTGATCTGCTTCCCGTTGACAGAAGCGTGAGTGCTGCCGATCTTCATGCTGCCCTGCGTGAGCAGATTCTGAATGGTGAGCATTCTGGAATGCTCGTCATATGTAATAGTCGCCCCTCTCACATACAGCTTATCCAGCGAGAGCATGACTGTATTGTTGATTAGCGTAGCGCCCCCAGCGGTTGAAGTAATCTGCTCTTTGTTCAGATAGACCTGGATCGCGGGTGCCCCAGCAGTGGCGGACTGAGTTGTACCGGAGGCAGCAACAGCGGGGGCAGGAGAATGAGCCACGCTCGTGACAAGAATACTAATTCCAATGATCTGCATGAGCTTTTTGAATGTAATCATAACGTACCCCCTTCATTTCTCAGAAAATACCATATTTCCTATCATAGCATATTACAGATGGTACAGCCGAATACTAAATGGTAGACTAAGCAGAAACGGCTTTACTGTCCTTTTAGGGACGGCACCGTTTCAGCGAGAAATATAAGGAAAATACACGACTCAACCGTTAACGAATTGAGAACTTAGGAGAGAATAACCCGATGGCCAAATGGGATAATATGCTCGCAATGCTGTGGATGCTGAGGTCCGGCAAGAAGCTTACTGCCGCTCAGATTGCAGATCAGCTGGAGATCAGTGTCCGCACGGTGTACCGGTATATCGATGCCTTATGTGCCAGTGGGGTGCCGGTAGTCGCCGAATCGGGGCATGACGGCGGGGTACATATTCTGGAGAGCTTCAGTGAGACGCCCCTGTTCTTCAGCTCCATGGAGCTGAGAGCGCTGCTCGATGCCTATAAATTCGCGCAAAGCGCTGGCTATCCCTTCGCCCTGGAGCTGGAAAACGCACTCAAAAAGGTAGAGAACGGACTGCACGATGAACAGCGCCAAGACCTGTCGCTGCAGACAGGCATTCTCGATGTGATCGCTCCGTCCCGCCCCCCGTCTGTCGTCCCTTTGCTGCGGGAGCTGGAGCAGGCTGTGAAGGCGGGCCAGACGGTTCACCTCACCTACCGGAAAGTGAATGCAGCACAGAACGAGGAGCGTGTAGTGGATCCGTATGGCCTGGCTTACGACCGTTCGGAATGGTATATGGTTGGGTTCTGTCACCGGTCACAGGCCATGCGGACCTATCGTGTGGACCGCATTGTCAAGCTTGCGTTAACGGAAGCCTGCTTCCCTAAGCCGGAGCCCTTCTCGGTATCTGATTATTTCCGCACCCAGCTGGAGCTGGAGCTGGAAGAAAATGCTCCTCAGCTCATGATCCGTATCGAAGGAGAGCCGGATGCGCTGAACAAGCTATGCGGCAACTGGCATCTGCGGCACTACCTTACGGAGCGGACCGACCGGGAGGCGAGGTTCCTGCTGGATGCTCCCTCTATGAATAAATACCTTCCCAAATATCTGTTGAGCTTCGGCACTTCCATACGTATTCATGAGCCTCTGGAGCTGAAGGAGCAGATTCAGGAATTGGCCTGTGCGATTAGCAGACATTACAGGAACGATGGGGTTTAAATTTCATTGACATCCTCTGTCAGATTTGCCCGCAAATTGCCGTCTGGACTGCAGAAGCGAAAGACATTCCGGTGGATGGCATGCAGCAAGAAATGACTATGGTACTCTGCCTAACAAAACAGCTCCTGCTGCATATTTGCGGCAGGAGCTGTTTTGTTACCTTATGTGCTGAGGAGTTGTTGCCATTAAGCGCCGGCCAAGGCCGTAACCTGAACCTTGAGCTCATTTACCTGCTTACGCATGTCTTGAGCTTCCTTCTGCTGCTTCTGAACCACCGTAGTCAGTACGCCGATAATGTCCATCAATACTACAGACTTGTGATCCGCAGTAGAGAAAATCTGTGGCACATCCTCGGCGATGAAGCCGATATTCTGCTGCTTGCCGTTCTCCGTCTTGTAGTTGAAGGTCACCGGCTTCAGCTTGTTCAGCAGCTCCAGCGCCTTCTTCACCGGCAGGCTGGCAATGTTTTCCTTGTAGGTCCGGGAGGAGGTCTGCGCGAAGTTCGTTGCCCGCAGGTTGCCGTTCACATCCAGCTTGTAGTTATCTGCTGGCGCTTTGCCAATCCCGACATTGCTGCTGGAATCTAGCGTTAATGCGCCCGCCACCTGGACAAGTTCATCATAGACAGAATCCTGGCAGACCAGCTTCTGCATACTTCCCTCAATGCCCGCCTGCCATGTGTTTGCCGTAGTATCCCAGAGAATCTGTGCCTTCTTATCCTTGCCCCGGTCAAGCTCAATCCCCCGGGTAACCGTCAGGCTGCCGCTGATCTTGGCATCCTTCACTGTCAGTGTATCACTGAGCTTCAGTTCCTTTGCTGACAATGTGCCTGTGAAGGCGGCGTCCTTCGCGGTGAACATTCCTGTAATTTCGGTATCCGCTGCCTTTAGTAATGTATCGATCACTGCGTTCTTCACGGATAACGATCCGTTCACAACAGCATCAGTGACGGTTAACTTCCCGGATACCGCCGCATTACCGTTCACATCCAGCTTGGCGGCCGGTGCAGCGGTGCCGATTCCGATATTGCCGGAAGCCACCTTAAGCACAGCGTTCAGATCTGTAAGCTCCTTATGCGTATGACCGCTGTACGAGAGCTGTTTCAGGCTGCCTGCAAGTCCCAGTTGCCATTCAGCCATCGTTTCGTTCCATACAATCTGTGCCTTGGCACCTGTACCCCTACCCACATCAATCCCCCGGCTAAGCGTAAGGCTGCCCGTAACATCAGCATCCTTCGTGCGGAGCATTCCGCTAAATTCGGTATCCGCAGCCGTTAACATGCCGCTGACTGCCGCGTCTGTAACAGTCATACGGCCGGATACCGCCGCATTGCCGTTCACCTCAAGCTTGGACGTTGGCGCTGCGGTGCCGATTCCGACATTCCCGGAGGCGATCTTCAGCACCCCGGTCAGCTCCGACAGCTCTTGGTGTGTATGGCCGCTGTAGGAGAGCTGCTTCATGCTTCCTGCAATTCCCGCCGTCCAGACATCCTGAGCTTCATCCCAGAGCAGCTGTGCCTTCTGATCCGTTCCTCTGTCCACTGCAATTCCCTTACTGAGGGTAAGATCGCCGGTGATGGCAGCATCCTGAGCGGTGAAACCTCCGCTGACGGTGACTTCCTTAAGCGCAGCCAGGCCGCTGATCTTTGCACTTGCTGCTGCCAAGCCACCGCTTAATGAAGCCTCTGTGACCGTCAATGATCCGCTGACCACGGCATTCCCTTTGACCTCCAGCTTAGCGGCCCGGGCATCCGTACCAATCCCGACATTGCCTCCATCAACAGTGATTGCCTCCGCCAGAGCAGCATACTCGGGGTGGATATGTCCCTTGAATTCTATGGTCTTCAGGGTATCTGAAACTCCGGCCAGCCATTCATCTGCAGTCTCATCCCATAGCAGCTGGGCTGGAAGAGCGCTGCCGCCGCGGAATACCTCCAGACCGGCATTTTGAACAATGTGATCACTCTTAGGGTCATATTTGTTAACTCTTATAATGTTGTCCTCAACCTCAAGCTGAGCCGCATTGATCGTCACAACATCGCCATTCACCGTCAGATTCCCGTTCACCGTCAGATCCTTGGAGATGGAGGCGCTGACTGCACTAAGCTCCCCACGGATTACTGTATTGCCTTGAACATCAAGCTTGGACTTAGGGTCAGGGCTTAAGGTTCCGATGCCGACCTCTCCGTTTTTGGTAACACTGAACAAGCTGTCTCCGCCAGTTGCTCTAACATCCAGCAGGGCCAGCGGGGCCGTAGTTCCGATGCCGATATAACCCTTTGCATCCGAAGACAAGGTAACCGCATTGCCTAGCGGATTGAACAGCTGATGCTGGCCGCCCTTCCCGGTGCCGAACTCAGCGAACTTCTCCCCATCGCCATAGAACCAGGAATTCAGCTCATTATTCCAGTAGATCCGGGCATTCGGCAGGAGAATTCCATCTTTATTCAGACCGCGAGGAGCTTCGAACCCTCCGGCAGTCACATTCCCGGACACCACCGCATGATTGCTAATTACGGCACCCGCTGCATTTATCCCTTTGTTAAAAGAAGCCGTGCCTTCGAATACAGCATCACTATGAGCGGTCAGCTTACCTGAGAAGGATGCCGCGCCAGAGACCTCTGTCTCCGTCCGGAAGACCGCCTTGCCTGCCACATCCAGCACTTCAGTCGGATTATCCGTGCCCACACCCATTTTGCCGCTGCGGGTCAGGCTGAGTACCGTTCTGCCGGCAGTGCCCAGCTTCCAGCGGTCCTTGGCCCACTTGATCTGCGCGTTAGTCTCGGTGCCTTGCAGCACCTCAATGCCGTCTCCGACCGTCACTGTTCCTGCAATTGCCGCGCTGGCGGCAGTGACTGCTCCTGTAATTGCAGCACCCGCAGCCTTCACTGCACCGGAGGCTTGGATATTGCCGGATGAATCGACTACAACCGCCGCACTATCCGCAGGTGTTGCCAGCTGCCACTGGTCCTTGACCTCATCCCAGGCAAGCTTGACCGGATTCTGATCCGGGCCGCGATAGATCTCCAGTCCGCCGCCTGCAAGAGACTTGACTGTTCCAGCATCCTTATTAAGGGTAATCCAGGGACTGCCGATATCTAGCTCATCCGTGGCAATTTTGGCCGAGGTTCCCCGGATCTCCAACTCTCCGGCTACCGTCAGATTGCTGCCCACCGTCAAGTCATGGTGAATATCCACATCCCCTTCGGCGCTGGCGCTCAGTGCCAGAATGTCACTCTTCGGATTGTACAGCTGGCTATGAAGATGAAGAGCATCCGCACTCGCCATCTGTGTCAGCTTGTCCCAGGAGCTGCCGCTGGCGACATTCTCCAGCGAATTTCCGATACCCACCTTCCACTTCCGCTCGCTTTCGTTCCAGAACATCCGGGCAGGCGGCTGCGATTCGCCCCGGAACACTTCGATGCCGCTCTCGGCGGCTGGCGGGGTATCCCCTGCGAATTTGTTGATCTCAATGACGTTATTGGTGACGACCAGATCCTCACGGTTAAGCGTGGTCGTGGTGCCTTTGACGATCAGGTTGCCGTCTACCTTAACCAGACCCTGAACCGCCAGACCGCCGCTGACTTCCACCCCGTTATTGACGGTCAGGGAGCCCTGTACCTCAGCATCATTGATCATTTCAAAATCACCATCTGCTGTAACCTGGACAGCCGTATTGCCCGCGCTATCGCTCAGGGAATTGTGCCGGTGCAATCCATCGGCATCCGAGCTGACCCCTCCGGTCAACGCATCCCAATTACTTCCGTAGGCTATATTGGACAGTTCATCGCCGAGTCCCAGCTTCCATCTGCCATCCGTCTCGTCCCAGAGCAGCTTGGCGCTCGGGTTCAGCTTGCCCCGGTAGACCTCAATACTGCTCTGTTTCAGGGAGGAACTGTTCCCCTCGAATTTATTAAGTTCAATCCGGTTGCTGACCACCACCAGATCTTCCTTTTTGACGAAGGTAGTGGTGCCCTTGACCGTCAGATTACCTTCAATCGTGGCCGATCCTCCGACACTCAGGTCCGACTTCAGCGTTGTACTGCCCTTGGCCAGCAGCGTACCGCCGAGCTCCATATTCCCGGATGCCGACAGCCGTCCCTGTCCGTCTGCCGAGAGAATCGTTCCGCCGGACGGTGTACTCAGTGTGCTGTGCTTGTGGGAAGCATCCGCCACGGACCCGCTGGTCAGCGTGTCCCATTTGTTCCCGTAGGGAATGTCGGACATGCTGCCTTCAAGCCCGATTCTCCACTTGCGGTCTGCTTCGTTCCACTCCATGCGTGCTGCCGGAAGCTGACTGCCCCGGTAGACATCCAGCCCTCCCTTGTTACCCAGAACTGAGTGGTCTTCCGCCTTATTGACCGTAAGGAAGCTGTCTGCTACCTCCTGCTCAACCTTCCGGATGACCACCTCTTCTTCCCGGACGATCAGCTTGTTCACGGTCAGAGTCTCGCCGACCATCAGCTCATGGGGGATATTCACATTGCCGTCCGCACCGATCTCCAGCGCAAGCAGGCTCTTGTCTTCATTATGGAACTGCCTGTGGGTATGCAGAGCATCTGCATTCCGGTTGCCGCCAGTCAGCTCCTCCCACTGCTTCCCGTCAGGAATATTGGTCATATCCCCGTTAGCGGTGCCGGTCTGCCAGGATTTCACAGCTTCATTCCAGGCTATCTTGGCATTGGGCAGCGTGGCTCCCCGGAAGACCTCCAGGCCATCCTTCTGGGATACCAGCGTCCCGGATACGCTCATCCCCCGGTCAACTAGGACCGTCCCCTCGTTGTCCGTGCGAAGTGACGGCTTGCCATCCGCAGCCTTCAGCTGGCTGTGGCTATGCAGACTATCCGCATTCGCACCGTGATGCAGCTGCTCCCAGTCTGCGCCATAAGCCACCTTGGACATTCCGCTGGCGTCGTCACCTGCCTGCACTTCGGTTCCAATCATCCAGCTCTTATTCTTCTCATCCCATTGCAGCTTGGCGCTGGAATGATCCTTGCGCAGGATCTCGATGCCCATCCGGTCATCTTCAGCCACATTCTGATTCAGGGTGACTTTGCTGCCGCCAATGATAACCTGGGGAACATCCAGCATCGCCATCCCACCGCTGACTTCAATCCCTTGCTTCGCGGAGAAGGGCCCCTCCATGGTCGATGCGCCGGAGACCTCCAGATCGCCGGACTCATTCACCTTGAACACCGCTGCGCTGCCCGAGGTTACAGATAACGTGCCGTCTATATCCACTGATCCATAAGTGCTGATGGCCCCCGCCTTGATGTCACCCGTGAACTCTGTCAGCAAAGCGTGAACATTAAGCCGGCTCCCTTCCTCGCCATCGAGGTCCTTCGAATTGCTGAGGAAAGGCGTCTCAGGCTTCTTCTCTTTGCCGATAATGATCTGATCCGCCTTAAGCACCGTCCCGCCTGCGGCCTTCGTCACCAGCTGAGACCCGTCAACATCCGTCTCATAGATCCCGCCGATTGTTAAGGACCCGTCCTGGGAATGCTTCAGATTCACCCGGGCCAGCAGGATATTCTGGTGTACATCTGCGGGCTTCCGGGAGCTTACTTCTATTTTGGCCTGCTCCAGCACATGGATGGGATTATTTCCTCCCTTGAGCAGATCTTTATCCGTCAGCTCTTCCTGATAGCTGATGTAAATATAGATCTGATCCGAAGTGCTGTACCTCGAGAGGTTAATCACCCGATTAGGGTGAGCGTCACTGACCATAATTTCCTGGCTGATCTCCTCATTGTGCTCCGGGTCGGTGACACGGTTGAGAGCAAAGCCCGGAGCAATCTCAATGGTTATCCCGTCCCGCATGGTGACCTTAAGCCCATCCACGACTCCCCAATCATGGAAATGACGGTTATGCAGCTGCCGCACACGCTTATGGTAATTCTGATCCAGCGTCAGATCCTCTTCCTTCAGCAGCAGCCCGTTGAAATAATTCATGCGTTTCATATCCTTTGGCACAATCCCACTCCTCCCGGCTCTTCATAGTTACAGCTTGCTTAGGCCTGAACGGACTCCTCTTCAGCGGCAGCCAGCTCCTCCAGCACCTGTATGGCCCCGCTGATGCGTGTCAGGGTATATCCCAGATTGGTACGCTTCTCGTCCAGCTCCTGGATCATCTGCCGCCCGGATTCCAGCTCTGCCTTCAGTTCATTCATACGTGCTTCCAATTGTTCTTTCATAAGTTCATCCTCCTAAGGTTTAGGCACCCTGCAGGGTGTCGATTTGTTTTTGCATTCTTGTAATTGCCTTCTGCTGATCCTTCATGACGCTGGTCAGAACGGCAATGATATCCATCCCGCTGATCGCCCGCTGATCCGGATCGGCCAGAACAGCAGGTACTTCTTCCGCAATGAAGCCGAGGGTCTTTTGCTTGGTGCCTCCTTTGTATTTAAAAGAGACCGGATTTAGCCCGTCCAGCAGCTGCTTCGCTTCCTTGACCGGAATATCCGCAATATTGTCCTTCAGCTCGCGCGAGGACCACCAGTACATGCTGCCGTTGGCATAGACCCCGCCGCTGGCATGAAGATAGATGCGGTCGCCGGCATCATTAGAGACTCCGATGTCCAGCACGCAGTTCTCCCCGCTGGTCGGATAGTACTTGATCCAGGCCGAGTCGCCGCTGCCTCCGCCGGGATCGGACGGGAAGATAATCCCGTTGTTGCCGCTGCCCGCGCTCGGGATCAGGGCATTTCTCACTTCCAGGCTGCTGTGGACAGAAGCATAAGACCAGTCGTTGCCGTAATTGAGCACCAGATGGCTGCCATTATCAACTAGCGCCCGGCCGGGAGCCCCCCGGCGTCCGGGATAACCGATGCAGAAATCAGCGCAGCGAACAGTGGCGGCGAATTCCTCAGCCACATCCAGCTTTTTGAATTTGCCGGCGAAGTTAAATACGTCTGTCTTGATACTGCCTTTGATCTCAAGATCACCGCCAATATAGGCGCCCCCCTTCACCTGCAGGGAGCCATTGACATCGAGATTGTCCCAGATGGAGACTCTGCGGACTCCCGACATCCCGTTACCCGCGATCATCAATGAATTGTAGTTCGTGGTATCGTTACTGATCTCGGCATTCTTGGGGGATTGACCCGTGAAGCCTGTCCATCCAGAGGTGAAGCGAACCGGATTCTGCCCGCTCAGAATACGCATTTCCCCTGCCACGTCCAGCTTGTCCGCAGGCTCCAGTGTGCCGATGCCCACATTACCGGAAGCTATCAGAGAGATATGGTCACTCCTGTCATTGGAGGTACCGATCTCCAGTGTGCAATCCTCGCCTGTACGGGGATAGTACTTGATCCAAGCCTGATCATACCCGCCTCCGCCCGGATTGGCCGGGAATATAATGCCGCTGTGCTCCCCGTTCCCCGCGCTAGGAATAATCTCCTGGGAGGCCTGCATTGTCCCGTTCACATACAGAAATCCGTTCACATCCAGCCGGTCCCAGATAGCGACCTTTCTCTTCTGCCCGGCAGAGTTATTGCCGACTATCATCAGGGCCTTGTAGTCTGTAGTATCGTTACAGATCTCCGCACCGTTCGTCTGTTTGTCGGGAAAGCCCGTCCAAGCCGAGGTGAAGCGGAGCGGGTTCCGGCCGCTGAGCAGGCGTACGCTGCCCTCGACATCCAGCGAATCCTCCAGTACCTTCTGCGGGCCGATGCCGACATAGCCGTTCTTATTCCAGGATAATGCCTGCTTGTCTGTGCGGGAGCCATCAGCATTAACCGTCCGAGTACCGAGTGCCCCGCCGCTGCCGCCGAATAACACCGGACCCTCTACCTCTGCCGCAGCGAAGGGCTTCCCGGCGCCGAACCAGCCCAGGCCATGCGAATGGTCAACCGTGTCCGGGTTCGTCCCCTTCAGCAGCAGGATTCTGTCATCCTGAAGGGCAAGATCAGCATCACTGTACAGCTTGCCCGCTCCAGTGAAGCCTAAGCTCAGGCCTGATGGCGAAGACAGCTTACTGTGCCGGTGCAGCAGATCAGCGAATTCAGACTTGATCAGGCTGTCCCACTCGTTGCCGTAGGCAATGGTCTTTAGATCGTTGCCAAGCCCGGCCTTGAAGCATTTATCCTCCTCCACCCAGACAATCCGCGCATCATGCTTGCCCTCGTCGCCCCGGTATACCTCCAGACCGCCATCACGCGCACCGGGAAATACATAGTTCGGATCATCCGTGTTGGGGCTATTTACCTCGACGAAGCTGTTCATAATCCGCATCTCGCTCTGGGCCTTGTCCTTGCTCTTCAGAATCAGCTCGCCCTCAATCGTTAGCGCTCCGGCTACGCTCATAGCCCCGGTGAAGCGTGTCTCGGGAGCTCTGATCTCCAGCACTTTGCCAGCCTGCAGTGTAGACATGGACGGCATCGCTGCCAGAACGGCTTCACTCAGCCCCGCGCTGTCCATGCTGTCTTCACTCTGAACCGGGATTACCAGCTTCTCCGTGACCAGCTTCTTGCCGGCGGCACCGGCATAGGTTCTTAAGGGCGTCCGGGCCGCATCGCTGTCGTAATCGTATATACATGTACTGTCGATGGTCACTCCCGCCCCATCGGTACGGGGAACCACCCGGGCCAGAAGGATCGTGTCCGTACCCTCAGGCTTGGTGGTCCCATAACTGATTTTCCCCCGCTCCCAGATATGGATCTGTTCCCCTTGTCCACGCTCGATGCTGTAGTCGGCCTTCACCTCTTCATAGCTGACCCAGATGTAGATATTCTCATTGGCGTTATACTCGGAGAGGTTGACCGGATTATCCGGATGCCCCTCATAGATCAGGATTTCCTGGCTGATGCTCTCATACTTGTCACCATTCTTGACCAGCACCAGATTCAGGGCCAGCCCCTCTGCAATATTCACCTTCATGGATTCCCCCGGCTTCGCAGAGGGCAGTACCTTGAGCCCGCATACAATCCCCCAGGTATGCAGATAGCGGTTATGCAACCGCTGCAGGCGCAGATGAAATTCCTGATCGAGCATGTAATCCTCAGCGTTCAGGAAGAGCCCGTCAAAGTAGCGCATTCTTCTTAATTCTTTTCCCATGATTCGCTTGCCTCCCGGTCTATAATCTCTATTGCTCTGTCATACCCCCGACTAAGGTCTCCATCCCCACACGCCCATAGACCCCCAGACGCATAGACGGAACTTCAATATTCAAGCTGGAATTGGTGTAAAAGGGCCGCTCCTTCCGGATCACCTCCTGCAGATTCCGCACCTTCTGCTGCAGCAGGCTCCGGCTGTACGCCGGGAGGATGATATGGACGGAGAAGTAGCTCGGCTCAGCCGCCCCGACCATCGTATTAATGCCTATACGCCGGGCGTTACCGAGACGGACAGGCTCCTCGTAGCTATAGATATGGATGGCCGCCTCTTCACCGGCGTGAACCTGCAAATATTCGGCCAGACCGCCCAGGGTTCCGCGTTTCTTATAGAGCTGGACGATGCTGCTGATCAGCTTGCGGTTAACGGTGCTGCGGGTGTCCGCAAGCGGAAGAATCTGCGTAGGGGCAAGCGTGCGCTCCTGGTTATCCTCCTCACCGTCATACTCCACACCTTCCGCCAACTGGAGGCCTACCCAGCCTGCAAGCCAGGGCAGAAACTGCGAGGGAGCCGTCTGCGGATCGAAGTATTGTTGCAATCCGTCCAGCAAAGCTTCCATTCCCGCAGATTCCGCGCCTGCCGTCCCCGTATTGCCCGAGAGCATGGCTTCGAAGGCCTTCAGGAACCGTCCCAGAAAAAACTGTTCATCCGGCTCCCCCGATTTCTGCTGGAACACCCGGGGGAGATACTCGACATAACTGTATCCGTCTGTCTTGCTCATGCTTCCACCTCAATCTTCAGGTCCTTCAGCTTAAATAACTGGAACGGCAGCAGGTCAGGCGAGTCCAGGTTCACGCTGGTCACATGATCAATGCCGGCGATTCCCTCTACCAGATGATACAGATCCGAGGCGTACAGCTTCCTCCCCGGAAGCCAGCCCTGTCCGTGCTCCCCCCCGTTAACCGGGTCCAGAAACTGTGCAATGCTGCCATGGACGATGCTTCCGATGCTCTGATTCCCGGCGGCAACCGTCATCTCAATCACAACATCCCGGTAATCTGGCTCAACAACATGGACTCGGGTCGTCAGCAGCTTGCTCTGCTCCAGGATGGCTTTAACCTGTTGCTTGATCTCCGCCATGTCTCTGCGCAGATCCTGCTGATTCGCGGTCTGGAGCACCAGAACTACGGACACATGCCCGAAGGCTTCTTTATCCCGCCCGGTGCCGTTCTCCATATCCGTATTAATCAGACAGAGCGTACGGACTGCAAGGTCTGGATACGTGGTCCGAATCCCCGGGATATCCAGCAGGCTCTGCCTCGCCAGCAGCTGGTAATCTTCTGCCGTCACAGCCCTATAGCATTCGGAGAACTGCTTCGCCCCGCGTGATATTCCGCTGGCGAGCTCCTCCCCGTCCTCCAGGGTGATACCAAGCAGCTTGAGGAACTGCTGCCTGCTCTCATCGGTCACCTGGTCAAGCCTGTAGAGAACCATCTCCGTGAAATAGGCGAACAGCTCCACCAGGGTAATGCCGGGATCGGAGGGATTATAGTTCGTCCAATCCGGATCGTAGAGCGGAATCAGCGCAGTGGCATCGGCCACAAGCTGGTCAAAGCTAAGATCATCCAGCTTCAATACTGGAAGCGGCATAAGTTCTTCCTCCTTTCTGTAGTTACGGCTCCAAAGTATTACAATGCGGACACCGCACCACTGTGTCCGGAATACCGGACAGCCCCGTCAGATACCTCCGCTCTTCCCTGCGGATAGTCTCCAGCCCGCACGCTGCCGTGGTTGCGGTCAAATCATGCAGCAGGCCCGCCCGCTTATCCATAAGATACGGAAAGGGATGTTCCTCCGGCTTGTTCACCAGATGCAGCCCGCCGCAGATCAGCTCATCCTCTTCCAGATGAATATTGCCGCTGGTGAGGGTACGGATCTTGAGCGGTGTGGTGTTGATGTATTCATCCGTCCGGCTCAGGAAGACAATATCCTTCTCCTCGAATACAGCGGTCTTCACAACAAAGGTTACCGCCCCCGAATCCAGCCTACTCAGGATATACGTCCGGACCGTCAGATCATCCGTAAGATCAAATTCCAGATCGCTGCCCTCGGGATAGCTCTCTGCAAGCGGTTCTTCGTCAAGGGTCTGGCATTCGAGCATGTCACCGTCGATGGTGAGGACAATCAGCTCTACCGGCTTCCGGGATCTGTAGCGGAGCCTGATGATTCCGTTCTCCTTGAACCCTCTGAGCACCAGCGATTTCACTTCATCCCCGGCATCCACCGCCTCGGCAAGAGCAAATTGAAGCGCGTTGTCCTCAGAACGGACCAGACTGTATTTCGGATAAGCGGCCTGTGGCTTATACGGCCCGTTCTCAAGCGGCTCCAGCTTCAGCGTGAAGCATTGCACTGAAGCTTTGACGAGCACATCCGATACATAGTCAACACCCGGCGTATTCTTAATCACGGCATAGACCTCGGAGACATACAGGTTCTGTCCCAGCTCCCAGCCCTTGTTCCCGTCTGCGCCCTTCAGCGGATGAAAAAACTGCTTCAGGTTGTCAATGATCCGTCCCTCAGCTACCTTCCGCTGGTCCAGAGAGGTAAAGACTACGGTTGCCTCCACAGCAGTACGGACATAGTCCGGGCCAATGACTTCAATCCGCGGCTCGGCGGTGTTTAGAGGGGCTGAGATCCGTTCACACAGATAGGCTTCAATCTCACTGCGCAATTCCTGGCTCGGGACCGGCCTCGGATCGTCCGTCTCCGGCACCACGATCAGGGTAGCTCTACCCGGGGTGAAATCCAGCTCCCGGTTCATAGCACTAAGACATTTCACCTTGGCGATCTGAGGCATCGCCTCGCGCACCAGCCATTCCATGTCCTCAGCGGTTACGCCCCTGTTCCAGCTCTTCAGCGTATGCGGCCCGCGAAGCTCAGCCTGCTCTGCTTCCTCCTGATCGAAGCCGCCGTCCGCCGCCACCGGATTAGTTACGGAATCCAGCCAGCTGTAGCTGTCCCATATCCGGGATACCGAGCCTGCGGCTACATTCCCGGACGCTCCGCCGCCATGCTTGTAGTCACACACGATGTTGTCTGTGCCCATAGGCGGAATCATTCCGCTCCGTCCATCCCCGAACATGATCATTCCGGTGCTTCTGTCCAGCATATAGTGCCTTGAATCTGAACCGGATACGGAGAACGTATTGACTTCCTCCCACGGTATCCATGTCCCCTGACCTGTGGCTTCCCGGACCTTGAGAAGCTGGCCGGGCAGCACGGGTATTTTGGACAACTGAACGGTCTGATTCTCCTCACCGTTGCTGGAGCCCAGAAGCTCTCCCGCAGCGGTATTGGAATTGCGGGCCCAGACCGCGTTAGCGAGAATAGCGTCCACCTGCGGGACTATCTCGAACCGGCCTTCATCCAGCCGGGCACGTATCCAGTATTGCTCCGTGCCGAACAGCGGCCGTCTCGCAATATCTCCCGGCACGGCAAACTGCAGAATCTCCCTGCGGGTGAAGCCTCTGATCTCATCATTCACGCTGAGCGTCAGCCATCTTCTGCTGTCCCAATACTCCCACGCCACTACCGGACGTCCCAGCTGTTCACCGGTTAGCGGAAAGAAGAGCGACACGGGCAGATCGCTGATATCACGGTCAAAGCCCAGGTAGAAGGTCGGCTCCGTCTCGGTGCACGGATAGAAGGGCTTGAAATATTCGCCTTCGTTGCGGCAGGCCGCCGACTTGTCAGCGAAGCTGAAGTTATTCTCTGTAAGCACGGTCTGCGGGTGCGCCTCCAGTGTGTAGCTGTAGGCTATACTGAGCTTACGGATGGAAGGCGGCGCGTATGTGGCCTGGGTCACCTTGAGCTTGGCTACATTGATGCTGCCTTCTCCCAGCTTGACCTCTTCATCCTGATATTCGTATTTCGCATCCTCGCCGTAATTCCCGCCGGTGATGCGGGCCCGGACCCAGTACTGCTCTTCACCGCCCAGCGTCAGCTTCTGGATACCCGGACAGACGAAGCTCAGCGTTCCGCTGGCAGTAAGGCTGCTGACCGCACGGAGGGCAGCGCCGCCATAAGCTGCACCGCCTTCGTCCGTTCTCTCCTCAAGACCGGTGATCGCAAGCCATTCCTGCCCGTTCCAATATTCCCAGCCGATTCTCACATACGGTGTGTCCGGCAGCTTGCTGATCTCCGGCTCTGACAGCTCTACCCTCAGCGTAATTCGGGCACCCGGCTTCGAGAAGGCCTCCCCGCAGGCGATATAGAACGTATCATTGATTCTGGGCTTGTCCCCCAGCGGATAATAATCCTTGCCCATATCCAGCAGGTTCCCATTATTCACCGTCACATCCGGCGGGAGCGGCTGCGGACTCACCACGTTAAGCTCCAGGCGGATATCTTCGATATCCGGCATTTGCGTACCGGCAGTTATGGGCCTCTTCAGCTCAGCGAAAATCCATTTGCCCGGCCATTCCCGCAGCACCCCGGACGGTTCGTACCCGGCCAGCGTCTTCGTATGCACGCCAGTCAGCCGGTCGAACCGGACCACCGCCCTCCACAGAGCATCTTCGTCCTCTTGTGCTTCGGCTATCGAGGAAGGATACAGCTGCACAGAATTCCCTTCATCATCGAAACAGAACCAGTCGATATGGTTCAGCAGATCTCCGGTTCTATCCTGCTCCGGCGCGGCCTTGCTCAACGCGGCTGCATCCGGCTTGTTGAAATAGACCGATAAGCTGCTGCCCGCTTCCTGGAATCCGAGCAACTCTGTATGTCCCAGATACAATCTGTGGACAACTGTCGAATCCCCCCTGAACAGCCGGGCAGGTCTGCCGGCAGCTCCCCCGGCTAGCAGATGATCCTGATTGCTCCACTGGTCCTCCTGCGGATCGAGACTCACCGCCCGGACAGGCTGCGCCATAATGACGGTCAAATCCTTATCCGTCTCAAAAACTACCTCCGCCCCCTGCTCCGGCTGGGCGGATACCCGGGTTCCGGCCGGAACCGTGTTATAGCTGCCCGAATCCGGCTTCAGCCGGAAGAGCAGCGGAACTTTGGCAGCACGGGGCGGAGTAGGATGAATGCCGATCAGATTCAGGAAGGAGGTGAAATTCTTCGCAGGCGCCTGATTCAGCCGGCTGATTACTTTGCCCATCATCCCGGTGAAGATATGGACCAGGGCATCTGCCTTCTTGTCTGCCTCAAGCTCCGTCACATCCGTCCATTCCCGGCTGCAGTATTGGTAGATTAAGCGTCGTAGCTCGGGAACCAGCTGTTCCTGTTCCCGTTTATCAATAATAGGCATTTGGTTTGGCATTATTTCCCCACGCTTTCAAGGAAGAATGGATAGACCAGATTATATTTGCTGTTGCTGGCCCTGATTGAATAGTCAATGGACACCTCAAGCTCGGAGCGGTCTGAGCGCGGGGTGACCGTAATGTCGTCCACTTCAATGCGCGGCTCCCAGTTCTGCAAGGCTTCTTCAATGAAGCTTCGCAGCAAGGTTGCAGTGCTCATGGTATTGGGCGAGAACACCAGCTCGTTCAGTCTGCAGCCGAAATCCGGCCGCATGACCCGCTCGCCGCGGGCCGTTGACAGAATCAGAATAATGGATTCCCGGATGGAGTCTTCTCCACCGGAGGATCGGACGCTGCCCCGCTGGACAGCAAGCGGATACGTCCAGCCCCGTCCCAAAAAATCTACAACTTCCATCTCTCAGCCTCCTAGTAAGACCGTCCCCGCAGCAGACACTTTCCCTGCCGGAAGGTCGGCCGGATCATTGCATGTCACCGCCGGATCACCGTTTCTGGCAGCCTTTTTCCCGTTGATGAATACTGTTGTGCTTCCGGCGCTGATGGTCCCCTTATTGGTCGGCGGCTTCTGAAACGGGCCTCCCTGCGGAACATGAGCCGGCGTATTCGTAGCCGTAGAATCCACAGTGGCTGCCGGCTGCCCCATAATCTTGACATTCGTGCTCAGCGCACCGTCCAGAATCCCCGTGAAGGGATGCGGCAACGGGGTGGGAACCAGGCCTCCACCGGCCGGAAGCATGACGATATGCGTATCGGTCGCCAGAATCCGGTCCCCTTGCTTCGCTGCTGGCTGGCCCATAGAGGGCACCCCCTCTCTAATTAATGTTGACCACAGATCCTTTGATCGTCATACTGGCGGCGGCTTTGACCTCCATCCCGGCCGAAGCTTCGATAGCGGTACCCGCCGATGATTTCATTGCAATGGATTTGGCGGACAGGGACAGCTTGCCTCCCGCCGAGATTTCAATATCTGCACCAGCGGATACCGATACCTTATTCGCCTTCGTATCCAGGATGATCCGGTTCTTGCCTGACTTGTCGCTAATATGGATCTGCTCCGCGCCGCCCTTGTCATCCAGCTTGATTACGTGGCCCTTGGCGGAGGTAAGCGTGATGCTCTCTTCCCCCTTGGTATCGGCGAACTGCAGAACATGCCCGCTGCGGGATTTGAACAGGCGGATATTATTCTTGCCATCCTTGTTGGTCTCCGGCGGTATGTCTTTGCCATTCCACAAGGAGCCAATGATATAGGGGCGGTTGACATCCCCGTTCTCAAAAGCTACCAGCACCTCATCCTCCACCTCCGGCAGGCAAAACGCTCCCCGCTCCTTCCCGGCCATCCAGGACGCCATGCGCGCCCAGTTGGATTCCGGCATCCCCATCAGCGGGATCTTCACCTTCACCAATCCGGGGCCGGGCTTGTCCGCATGGTTCGTAGAGTCATTATTGATGACAATCCCCACCATTACGCCGAAGATCCGTCCCTCGTTCATGATGCTGTCCATAAAATTACTAATTCCGGGTCCTTCACTCATAGGCCAGTCCTCTTCACCTTGAACGTCGTGGTATAGCCCTTGCTGTCGATCTTGTGAACCGTGGCAACAATGTAATAAATTCCGCTGAAGCGCTCGCCCAGACCCATCAGCTTCACCGTCTGTCCTGCCCGGAGCTTCGGGTTCCCCCAGCACATGCCTTCCCCGGCAATGAACTCGCGCAGGCGGCTGTTGTAAGCAGCGGCGGCCAGCACCTTGGCTTCGTTCATATCCAGCAGATTCTCGGCCATAATGACAATCGGTGATTCCCCGACCGCTGCTGTGCTGATGGTGAAGCCGCCTTCCTTCCCGCCCATTCTGGTCGTCTCTTCTCCGCTCTTAGCGATAGCCTCAAGCTCCTTCTTCTCCTTCACATCCCAGCCCTTAAGTGTCACCTTACTCCCCCGGGTAAGAGCCCTCAGCTCCAGGTTCAGCCGTTCAAAATCCTTCTTGAAGCTCATCTCCGGCAGCACCGGGGCCTTCACGGACCGCGACTTGACGAAATGCAGCTTCTTATCTGCCGCGAACAGCTCATAATCAAGCAGGGCTGCCCGCTCCAGCAGAAATTCATAGTTGCTCTGATTATTCTGGTAGAGGTAGGGATACACCGTTCCGGTATCCTCCACCACAGGGGTCAATCCATGCTCCTTGGCGATTTCCCCCGCAATATCACTATCCTTCTTCTTCAGAAAAGCTTTGCTTCTCGTCCCCATACGCAGCCGGTGCAGCAGATCATATCCGCGGATATCCAGCACCGAGTGCTCCGCAAAGTTCAGATCCAGCGAGGTAATCTCCCCGCTGATCATCGGCTCCGGCTGGTCGAGTCCAAGGGAGAGCTTCAGCTGGTCGCCCGGCTTCAGGCTCGTCAGATCTGTTCCCCGCCACATGCCGCTTCCGGCATTCACCATATTCATCTGGATAGAGAATACCGACGGCAGATTAAGCTCATCCTCCAGCGTGACGCCTTCCACTGCCGCTGTCAGTTCAGCGGACAGCTTGCTTCCGTTCAGCTCAATTTTGTAATTCGCTACACTGGTGCCCATGCAATCCCCGCCTTAATCCGGGATAACCAGAGTTCTCCCGATATCATTTTTGCCAGGAAAGCCAACCGGATTGGCGATCCTGTTCAGCTCGGCAATTCTGCGCCAGGCCAGCGGCTCCTTCAGCGCCTCATTCGCAATGAGGTCGAGCCGGTCCCCGCTTTTGACCACCCACAGCTTCCGGCAGGCATTCAAGCCCTGGCTGTCCTCCACCGACTTATCCGGCTCATCTGTAATGAAGGTCACATCCAGCAGCGAGCGGACAGGCGTGCCGTTATCCATGAACATCGTGAACTTCTGCTCGATCTTGCTCAGCAAGCCGCGGTAGGTGAAGCCGCCCCAGACGAACATGCACACCGGCGGTTTTTTCGTGCTTTTGCCGCTGACCTTAGGATCAAGCAGCGAGGTCAGCTGCCGGGTCTTCTTGCGGACATCCTTGCGCTGCTCGTAGGTATCGTAGAACAAGGAGACCTTGAACTCCGGTGTCTCTGTAATCTGGAATTGCTTGTTATTCTTCTCCCCGGTATATTTGCCTTCAAAAGAAACGGTGTACTCATTGGGGTTAAACATCACCTCAATGGCTCCGACGGGCATATCCAGAGGAATGATCTTCGCTTTCTCCGCCATTATCTTAGCCCCCTCCGATCCTTGCGTATGTCCATTCTCTTCTCCAGCACCTGATAGACCCGCTCAGCCAGCTGATTCAGCTCTGCTGCATTCATGACCGGCGGCGGAACGGCCTTGGTGAAGGTCTGCGCCGGAGGCTCTGCCGCATGTTCCTGCAGCACCCGCTCCAGCTGCTGTTGCATGGGCTCCGGCAGAGCCGCGCGCGGTGCTTCAGGCTTCCGCAATACCAGGCGGCTAAGACTGGCGGCAGGCTGAAGGTCCGGTTCATAAGCAGGGCCATCCGCCCTAAGCGGACTGGCCGGCCTTCTTCGCTGCGGGGCGGACGGAAGCACTGTCCGGTCCGCAGCGTAGATCAGGCTGGCCTCCACCGGAGCCGCAGGTCCCGGCCCTCTTGGAGCTGCCCGTCCTGCGGCTCCAGCCGTTCGCGCAGAAGCCGCCTGCCCGGCCGCAGCTGGTGCACCTGACGCGCCCCCAATCGGCAGCAGGATCTGCGGCTGCGCCAGCTGAAATGACTTCATCGGCTGCCTCTGATGAACCGTACTAACGGCAGCGGGCAGCGGGCTCAGAAGCTCCTGCCTGCTCTCCAGCTGCTCAAGCGTTGCCGTCAGCTGCTGACCTAAGCCGAGCTGAAGGCTGGTACTTACGCTTGAATGCGGAAGCGACAGATTACCGGGCTTGAAGCTTAGCGTGGGAGTCTTAAGCTGTGCTTCCACAGCGGTCCCGGCTGAGCCTGGGACGGTCTCCCGTTCATGCTTCAATGCTTGTGCCCGTACCGGATGCCCTGGCTGCTGCCTCAAGGGCTGTGCTTCCGCTCCGGTCTCCCGTTCTTGCTTAAGGCCATAGCTCCGCAGCAG
This sequence comes from Paenibacillus sp. FSL H7-0350, assembly GCF_038593195.1. NCBI lineage: Bacteria > Bacillati > Bacillota > Bacilli > Caryophanales > Paenibacillaceae > Paenibacillus > Paenibacillus sp. FSL H7-0350. Next base: position 1,541,942 of record NZ_CP151972.1, read on the forward strand.
CTGCATTACCTGAACCAGCTGATGATGATGATTAATTGCATGTGCCGGTCTGCCTGTTATCCTGTCTTGCTGCCCTGGAAGGACAGAAGCAGTCCGCAGATCGCCTCTGGTCTGACGGTCTCTCTGGCTTCTTTCGCCAGTAGCGCCTGAAGGCAGTGGCTTCAGAACAGACAACCCGGACGGTGCAGAGACTTGCGCCGGTCTTGATCCGGCAGGCTGAACAGTTACAGGTTCAGCCGGATGAAGTGCTGCATTCTGTTTGCGATACTCCGTTGTTACCTGATGTTTATTACTTCTATACTGCCAGACTCTCTCTTGCAGCACCTGTACGGAGTTAAGTCGTCCGGCTGCTGAATGAAGCCCGCTCCGCAGATCCTCAGCTTGACCAGGAGAAGCAGATGGAGCGCTTAGTCCAGGCCTGATGCCGCTTTGAGTCACCAACAGGATGCGGCTTGCCGGTCCCGGCTGTACCTTCTCTGGCACTACCTTATAATAGAATGTCTGATGGATATGGTTGGTCACCAGGTCCGTACGCTGCAATGTCTCCGGCTGCGCAGCATATAGCGGATCGTGCCGCAGGATCAGACTCTTCAGCTTGCTCCGCCAGCGGGTCAAGCCGTATTTTGCCAGAATCGATTGAATGAACTCAGTCTGCTTCTGATTCGCAGGAGCTGCCGCCATCCGAATACTCCGGCTCATTACCGGTACCTGTACAGCCCGTTGTGAGTCAGAACCAGGCTCTCAACGGCTACCGCGCTGCTGCTGGCGTTGAACGCCGGTCCTTCCCACTTGATGGGGCAGGCTTCGATGAAGTTCCACCACACCTTGGGCGTGCCGGAATGATCCAAGAGACAGATGGACCCGCTGCGCCGCCGGATGACCCCGTTCACCACATTCTGATACCAGTTCCACAGATACTCATCATTCGTGACCCCGTTTTTCAGCGTCAGATCCGAGTATTTGGTCGGTCCCAGGAACACAAATTCCTTATGATTCTCACCGCCGAAGGTTTTGCGCTCCACCTGTGTCTCCACGCTAAGGCCTGAGACCTCTGAGAATCCCGCCACGGAGATCCCGTCAATTTCCACGATGAAGTTATAAGCAAGAAAGGGATCTTCCCGGTACCCGGGCACCCAGCTTCTTTTGGCGCCGATATTTAGCATATTTGCCTTCATGTTATCCTCTCCTAAGCCTCAAAGAAGTTCTTCTTCTCTTCCCCGCCACTCAGCTTCTGGTTGATCCGGCTGACTTCACTGCACCAGCGGTCCCGTTCAGCATGCTCCAGGTTCAGCACCGCCGTATAGTCCCAGTGCAGATAGTAGGTCAGAAAGGCTACCTCCTCGTAGAGGCGGTCAAGGGGGTAGCCGACTATTCCCCCGGCGGTTCCAGTTCAAGCTCGAAGCGCTGCTCACACTTGGGACACTGCGCATGAACCGCATTGCTCCCGTTCTGGTTAATCCGGTTGTACAGATCCTGCAGATAAGCAAAATCCGACGTATACAATTCTTCGATGACTCTCGGCGTAATCATGCCCAGTCCACCTAGTCCGGTGACCACTCTGGAGAGCAGAATGACTGTCAGATACGCGGGGTTCTGCTGAACCCGGGAATCCCGGAGCGGTGTAATCTCATCGGCTGCGGTAGCCAGACGCATGGTGCCCTGCTTATGCAGCGTGCCCGCTTCATCCACGTACCCTTTGGGCAGGGTGAAGCTGAATTCAGTTTGTAATAGTTCCATGTTCTCCCTCACTTCCTCATCAAGACCATCCTCATGCCTTCGCTTCCTTCCGGCGTCCCCGGCCGTGAATATGATGTCCATACCGTCCAGCTTATGTTTTGGCGTATTGCATCACATCCACAGTGACGATGACGATAAGCGGGAAGGCTATTTCACTCTGCGAACCCCTTCATGCACCAGCTCCATCGACTCGACAGAGACCTCGTTGCCTTTAGCGCTAAGGGCGCTGACATCATACTTGATCGGCCAGGCTTCGAGGATATCCCACTGCGCCTTGTCATTGCCTTCTTCATCCACCAGGATGATGGACAAGCTCTTGCGGTTTTTCAGCGCGCCTTTGTCCTCAATCGACTTGCGCCAGTTGTAGAGCTCCAAGGAGTCTGTCAGTCCCTTTTTCAAGGTAATGTTCCCGAATTTGGTCAAGCCCGACAGCTTGCGCGCATGCGGGGCATCGATGCCCTCCCGGTAATCTACAGCCTCTGTGGATGTATCCGGAATCGTTGCGTCCGCAAAGGCTGCGGTCTGAATGCCGTCAATTACAACGCGGAAGCGGTAATTGCGGTAGGGATCCAATCTTTTGCCGGTTGCCATAGCATAAATCTCCTCTCAATCTCTTATTTGGATAAGGTCTTCTGGCTGACCCGGATGACTACGAATTCAGCAGGTTTGACCGGGGCTACGCCCACTTCGATAATCAGCTGGCCGGCATCCCTTACAGCAGGCGGATTGTTCTCCTCGTCCACTTTGACGAAAAAGGCCTCTTCCTGCGTGGTTCCGTAGAGCGCACCATCTCTCCATACGCGGGTCAGGAAGGCGGTGAGATTGCGTTTGACCTTGCCCCACAGGCTCGGATCATTCGGTTCAAACACGACCCACTGGCTGCCCTCATCCAGCGACTCTTCAATGTACATCATCAGCCGCCGGACGTTGACGTAACTCCACTCCGAATCGGCGGACAACGTTCTGGCCCCCCAGACACAGATGCCTTCCGGCAAGGAGCGGATCACGTTGATGCCGCCGGGATTCAGCAGCTCCTGCTCCGCCTTCGTGATGATCTTCTCAATCCCTACTACGGAATCCAGATAGCCGTCGGTGGTGCCAGCCGGTGCTTTGTGGACACCGCGAACAGCATCGACATAAGCGTACGTACCGGCAATCGCCCCGGACGGCGGCACAAGCTTCTGCTTCCCGGTCAGCGGATCATTAATGTAGACCCAAGGATAGTACAGGGCACCGTACGACGTATTGAATGAATTGCCCGAATAATCGCCCGCCCCCTCCTTGAAATCCTTGACCTCCAGCGGGCTTAAGCCATGCGGAGGATCTACGATGAAGATGCAGTCTTTTCTCAGCTTGCAGTAATTCAGCATATCCAGGATGGTGCCCCGGCTGTACGCCATATCTGCAAGGTCTGGAGCCGCTACAATGTTGATGCCGTCAATCGTATCGAATGCGTGGATACCGGCCCGCTTGACCGCATCCCCCAGGAAGTCAATCGGGGACATCCCGTTCACACCGCCGCTGAGGGACAGGGCTGCTTCATTGAACGCCGGCGTTTTCTCCATATTCTCCAGAATGGTCAGGTCCACCAGCGGCTTCACACTGACAAAGGCGGATACCTGATTCACCTTTTCTTCAAAATTGATCAGCAGCATGTTGTCGAAGATTTCGACGATTTTGCCCTCTTCGTCTTCTCCGCTGTATTCATTATTGAAATCACTGTCCAGCAAATACTGCACAATCATCTTGAAGCCAAATTGCTGCTTGTTGGAGGACGGGCTGATCTTGACCGAAATTCGGTTGCCCCACTCCCCTTCCGAACGTGCAACTACCTTGAACAAATCCAGATTATCGGTATCGCGAACCGCAAGCGAAGCCGGCCGGATATCGGTGGATGCCGCTCTCACTACGTAGCAGGAGGTGCCTCCTTCCGCAAAAAAGTTATACACGGCATAAGCCAGATAGCCATTAGGGATAAACTGACCGAACTCATTGACGAACTGGCTCCAGTTGGTGACCAGTACCGCTTTGCCGATGACCCCTTTTTCTGCGATTCCGACGAAGGCCCCGACTGAGGTGCCCACACCGGCAATCGGCTTGACCCCGCTTGAGACTTCCTCCACATATACGCCTGGCGATAAATAATTTGCCATCTCTTACCCTCCTAAAAAAGTTTAATTAGCTTCTGCTTCTGAGAGAAACCTTCGGCATAACTGGCTGAGAAAGCATAAACTAAAGTTAGATCAGCTTACACAATCCGGTTAGGCACAGCTGCCTTTGTCTGCGGAATATCCGCTGGTACGGGTGCCTTGCATGTCATTCCCTCCATGAATCACTCCCTTCACAGAAGCAGTCTCTGCCAGCTTGGTCTACATGGGATGAACGCCCAGCTCTTTCACCTCAACCCGTGGGATCAGGATCGTCTTATCCGCAGGCAGCCGCACCGGCGACACCAGATAGGACAGGCTCACCTTAGCCGGCTTCCCGGGGAACACCTCCCACAGCTGCTTGATATCCTGAATCGTCAGGTTGTTATAGGAGATCCGGATCTTCTCATTGCCGCATTCGGCCAGGTTCCCCCGCAGATCGCTGCCGCTAAGCACCGGATGCTCATGGAACAGCTGAAAGATCCGGCCCAGGATCAGCTGCTCGGTCTCCCTGTCCTTGGCGTATGGCGTGAGCAGATAGTACAAATCCAGATAAGCCGGCGGATACATGAACTCATTCTTGCCGCCGGTCGCTTCCTTCTCACTGTTGCGCATACTCGGGCTATGGCTCAAATAGTACAAACACATGGACAGCTTCATCGTTGAGCTGTCAATGTCACTCGGAGAGCCGAAGCTGATGAAGCTGTCATCGTTCAGCTCAGGTACATGTGCTTTCAATAGTGCCTTCAGGCTGGTGCTGACATCTCTTATTACCGTACCTGTATCCACGGCCATGCTTATTTCACCTCGATCAGTGTGTGATAGGGCGCATAATCCGATTGCAAAAAGGTTCTGCCCAGCTTCAGATACTCCCGCTTGGCTGCCAGCATGATCTGCTTCATCCCGATGGAACAGCCTTCATGCGCCGCATAAAAGGCTGCATTCAAGGCAATGTTCTTGATGTTGCCTCCGGCCAGAATGAACTTCTCTGCCATGAAGCCATAATCCAGATCAGGATCAAGCGGCGCTCCCGCCGGGAACATTCCCCGCCAGATCCGGCCGCGCTGCTGCTGCTCCGGGAACGGGAATTCCAGCTTGAAGTGCAGCCTGCGGGCGAAGGCATCGTCCAGGTTCTGATTCAGGTTGGTCGCCAGAATCACAATTCCCGTATACTCCTCCATCTTCTGCAGCAGGTAGCTGATCTCCACATTCGCATACCGGTCATGCGCATCCTTGACCTCAGAGCGCTTGCCGAACAAGGCATCCGCTTCGTCGAAGAAGAGAATGGCGTTCGAGGTCTCCGCCTCATCAAAAATCCGCGACAGATTCTTCTCGGTCTCCCCGATGTACTTGCTCACAATCTGTGAGACATCGATCTTGTAGAGTTCCAGACTCAGCTCAGTTGCAATCACCTCAGCGGCCATCGTCTTCCCGGAGCCTGGCGGCCCCGAGAACAGGATGTTCAGCCCTCTGCCGAGCGACAGCCGTCCTGCAAAGCCCCACTCTCCATAGACGAGTGCGCGGTATTTCACCTGACGGCAGATTTCCTCCAGCTGATTCAGCTGCTCTTCGGGAAGCACCAGCATGTCCCAGGTATACATGGCCTGGACCTTCGAGGCCAGTGCCTGGATTCTGCGGCTGGACTGGAAGTAACAGGCTTCGTAGAGATCCTTCGTGCTGATCCCGTTCTCCCTGAAGCCGTTCCAGACGGCGATGTTCTCACCGCCGTTCAGAGCGGCCCGGATCTGGCTTGCCGTGAAGCGGAAGCTGCCGCTGACTTCATCCAGTTCCATCTGCGGAGACAGCTTATACTCCTGACCCAAGACAGTCCACGCAGCCTTGCGGGCCGCCGCATCCGGAAAGGGCAAGTCGATCTGCATGAAGTTCAGCGGAATTCCGGTGAAGCTGATTCCCCACTGCGCTTCTCCAAGGATGAACGTCAGCGGTGCACAGTCTGCCAGCATCTCCATAAGGAGCCGGATCTGCAGACTGTATCGGTCATCCTCTGTCACCAGGCTGTCGAAGCCAGTGAAGCAGAGGGCCGTCTTCATCAGCAGCGCATGCCGTCCAAGCAGTCTCAGCATTTCACTGAAATCAGCCTCAGGGCGCAGCAGCTTCTCCAGATCGGCAACCAGGACAGAGAGTCCCAGGGTGCCGCAGACCTCGCGGATACCGCCCAGCTTCAGAGCCTCATCCGGCCCGCTAATGTATAGCAGGCTGCTGGAGCTATCAGGGCTGCCGGCTCCGCAGCAGCTGTAATGCTTCACGAACCGCAGCAGCTTCTGCTCCAGCTCAGCCGGAAAATGGATCTGCTGGGGAAGAGGCACCGCGCTAAGCTTCGCCGCCTTCGTCAGACGCTCATCCAGCACCTCATAGCCGAGCAGCAGATTCACCGCCCAATCCTCCAGCTTCAGCGGCCGGGCGATTAACGGAATGCGGCTGTCGCCGTACTCCCCTCTTCGTTCCAGCAGCAGCTTCATCAGCGGTGCACGGACATCGAACAGCAAGCGGGCCGCCTGCCGCTCCTCCTCTGCCCCGGCGAATACCTCCAGGACCCCACCCACCGAAGGGCGCTTGTCCGACATATCATTCTGCAGGTAGGCATAGATTCGCCCGTACTTGCCGTCCAGCTCAGGCGCCAGACAAGCAACCAGGATGCTTACCTCCAGCCCTGACAGGTTAAGTGCAGAAGCGACCTCCGGGAGCATGAGCCTGGGCGCGGGACTGGGTGAATGCTCTGCTGATGGGTGGAAATTAGTCCTCAGTCTGGCAGCGATCTTCCGTTCCAGCTGAGCTATTTCCGCTGTTAAGAGATTGATGTAACGCTCATCTTCCGGCTGGACATCCAGCAAACTGCGGATCTCCTCGTCCACAAGCTCCAGCTCTGCGTGCGGCTGCGGTCCTTCAAGGTACCTGAGCTTGAGCCGGAGCTCCAGCAGTTGCAGCTCTTCTGCGAGATGCTCTTGGTTCGAGCTGTAGGGCGGAGCGGGTTCGCCGCTCTCCTCTCGGGGAGCTGCTGCTTCGGAATTTGCTTCAGGAACTGCTGGTTCATGAGCGGAAGCAAGAGCAGCGCTTGTGCCAAGCTCGGCAGCTTCGACCCGTTCCACACCATCAGCAGCCTCCGCTGTTTCCTTTCGATAGCTTCTAGCCCATTTAATAAATTTCATCGGCAGTTCTGTCCTCACTCTATATTTTCTTGTTCATATATAAAGTAAGTTTTGGGAGGGGGATTACAACTGGAGGGAGGGGGGAAATTAAAATTATGATGAACTATATTAAGAAAAGAAGCTTATTAACCCATTACTTTAAAGGGAATAAGCTTCAATAATTGATATTGTTATTCTTTTAGAATTCCTAAATCTTTTTCATTCGCTTCCCCATTAGCTCTTGATGACCTTGACTCCAATGCTGCTGAGAGCGCGATTGCCGCAGGTGTCTGAAAAGAGATTTACTGATTTTGGTGATTTAATTAGTAAAGAGTCTCCCTACAGCTTCCATATTCAGCCCTTGCCCTTTTTCTTGTCTTTTCTTTCTTTTTCTTTTGCCTCCAATTCTGCTCTAGCGGCTAACATATTAGCAATAAAGTCACTATTCATTCTTTCTCTTACAATTTTCACTTCAACATTTTGTTCTTCTGGCTGTTCAATTTCAAGACTATTAATAAAATCAGTAAAAGTATTTGAAATTAAAAATATATTATCCCAATAATCATCTAAACCAATATTTCTATATTTTTTTTCATTAAGCATTAAATTTGCACTCAATTCATCTTCGTGATGCCAAAAATAAATTTTCTCATTGTAATTACCCTTTACACCGATACATATAAGATTTCCATTCCCATCGTCCGCAATAGGCACTAACGAGCTGGGAATTCTTTCATAATACTGATTAATTTTATTTTCCAGGTCATCCACGCCACCATCAAAACCAAAAAAAGAATCAAAAGTACTAAGGCCATTCTTATCTACACAAGGAGATAATTCTATTGATTTATAGGTAACACTTTCATTGAATATAGAATTTCCGTATTTAAGTACAAAAAGCTTATACAATTCAGGAAATGAAATATTGTATTTATTTTCAATATTAGAAACACGAACCATGGGATCAACTATATCTCTACTTGGTAATCCTATAGCATTTAAATGTTCTTCCATACGATTAAAGGTTTTGTTTATCTCTTTCATTCGTTATCTGAGCTCCTTTAAGTTTATATTTGCTACTACTTTCTTCTCTTTAGATCTTTTTGACGTGGTTTAATCCATTGCGTTTCTCATTTCAGATGCCGAACCCTTATGTGGTATATTTCCATGAAGTTTTGACGGAATCATTTGTATTTCTGTATTACTTAAATGGTGAGGCGTCAATCCTTGAGACTTTAATAGTGCCTTGGCTTGAGTTTTATTTTTAGCTAATCCCAGTTCTACGAGCCTATTATAAACAAGTTTAAAATCAGCATCAGTTCCATTTAATTGTCCCAATTCAAATTCTAATTCATAATTTGACCATCTTGAAAAATCAGGCTTGCCATCTTTGAATATTATAGGCTCGTCTCCTATTACTTCCTTTACTTCTGAATGATCAGAATACCATTTCCCGTTCCCAGGTTCTCCTTCCCATTTACCACCTGTTCTAGGAAGTCTTTCTTTCGGCTTATTTCTAGATTTTTTTCAGGAGTCGGTTCTTTAATACTATCAAAATCAATCTTACTTTTATCTCCGTCAGCATTCTTTGAGATTTCTATTCGCTTATCACTATCTAATTTATTTAGTTTGCTATGTTCTGCAGCATTAAGCTTAACCGGTTGCTTACCCTCTTGCTTTAATCGCTTAAACTCCTGTTCGAAGTCTTTCTTTGGGATGTCCTGCATAGTCCCGTCAATCAGCAACACCCAAGGATTAACCTCGCCGTACAGACGAATATGCTTGCCCTTGCGCACCAGCTTAAACTTCTTGAACTTGAACTTCTGCAGAATCCGGTCCAGCAGGCCCCGGAGATTTTTGGCCCCCTTCATAAGCCCTTTTTGCAGGCTCTTAATCACGATTTTACCATTACGTATAATCATGCTGCCGCTCTTGGATGCAAGCTTGGCTCCGGATTTCAGCAAGCTCTTGATGCCCTTGGCTCCAGCACCCGCTAAGTTCTTGGCACCCTTCGCGGCTGCATCAATACCCTTTTTCGCTGCTTGTCCGGCTTTCTTGACTCCTGCTCCGATGGCCTTGAAGCCCAGCTCCATTGCCAGCTCAACCAATCCCATCGCCAGTGCTGTAGCGAGCGCAATCGCGGCAGGTTCGATCATCTTCTGCCAGCCCTGGCTCAGGTAGGTACCGATGTAAACGGAGGCCTGGACAATGGTCTGCGACCACGATCCCTGCCAAGATCCCGATGACTGCCCTGAAAGTTTTAAATATTTTCATTTAATCTGTTTTATTACATATGATTTTAGTGAGTTTTAGTCGGGGGAGTACAACTTGGGGAGGAAAAAAAGGTTAATCACCGGATACTAAATCCTTTAGATTAACCTTTCCCCATTATGTTATCCTAATATTCTTGGAAGCGGAGTATCAGCTATACCTCCGTCCCCGTGTAGTATTGGATATATCTTTCTCTTGGAGGAACCAACTCATCATCTAGCAGTTCTGCACTGGTTAATACCGCTTTATTCTCTAATCGGGATATGAACAATACATAATAATCTCCCAGGGATGGTAAGACAAATAGAGCGTAGTTGCTATTTTTTAATAGTCTGTTCGTTTCCCGTATCTTATCAGGCAAGAATTCATACTCCAGTTCACCGAGCGCTTCCAGTTCACCTTGTGTTGCAAGCTCTATTCCACGCTCAAACTCATAATCCAAAATATAATTTACAATTTCATTGTCTTCCTCTCCTTTATAATCCAGAAAGAGAAAGGCTCCGCTCGACAAGCCATATTTTAAGACTCTTTCATAATGGCTTGTACGATCCTCCCCTTCCAGAATCGCTACTGCATCCTCCTGGCCCGGAAATAGGACTTCCAGTATTCCTTTATCCAACATCTGCTTATCCTCCGTTATGCATTATTGGAAAAGCGCTTCCCCATATTGATTCAAGAAATAATCCGGATAATTTTTACGATAAAAGCTATCAATTTGCACCAGTAGAGGATCTTTCTCCGGGTATGGCTCTGGCTCCTGAAACACCATTTGCGCCTCAGGTGTATTCATCAACAGCTCTTCAAAATGTTGTGGAACCGCTAACCCCTTCTTCTTCCTAACATGGAGCAGAAACAAGATTTCATATGGATAGAATCCATACCGGTAGTCACCAAATTCAATAGATTTCCCCAGTTCAGAGGCCAGCTCGGAATGATAATTGATCATTTGTCCTATCAAAGCGGTTATTTCTTCTATAGGAGTTGACCAGCATTTCAGTACTTTATCGTAAATCCCCAAATCGTCAGGTAGAAGATCATTTCTGAGGTCTTTGCTCTCAAGCTCCTTTTTGACAAAAGTATAGACATTCCGGCTAGCCCCTAAAAGAGTTTTATTTCTATACTGTAAGTATAGCTCCAGCAAAAACCACGTGTGCTTGTTCCAATCATTAGATGAAATAAAACGATCTGATATATATGCAGCAATAAAATCAAAAAGAATTCTTTCTTCTTTCTGCCAACCGAACATTGTAAAATGAATTAAGGTCGAAATTATTTCCTTAAATGTATAATCCACTGTCGAATTAGGATATCGGATTCTATATAACTCCTGCGATATACATTGATAAAATACAGCGGGATACATCATTTTTAATCCTTCAATACGATTTGTATTTTGGACTAATACGTCCTCCTTCCATGTCATTAAATAGTTATCGTATATCGTTCCAAGATTAATTAACAAGACATGATCCCTGTCTACATTATTGGATTCAACAATATCAACAATTTTACTTATACACCTCTCATACTCCGTTTTCCCATGCTCAATAAAGCTTTCATTGACAAAGTTATTGCGATATTTTTTATAGGACATGCTTAATTTTTTAGAATTTAGCATTAGATTCTCCTTCATAAAAATTATTCTATTCTTTTTGACCAATCCCTGATTTTCAACTCATCTACTCCAAAACCAATATCCGTTTTCTTTAAATCAGCTTCAACCCTGATAAAGTCTATCTCTAATTCATAGTTTTCCTCCTTTAACTGTTTATACCTATCATTAAAACCAGCATATCTGGGATCATTACTAAATCGCATTTTCTCGAAATACTGTCCTCCACCTGACTTCTGAGCATCAGAGTAAACAAAGTGGGCTCTCTCCGAAGTCTTTGCTTCAATAATAGTTAGCTTTGGTGGTGGTCCTTTAGATAAAAACGCACCATCTAATCCGTTCCTACCCTTCTGAAATAGTGACGAGACGTCATCGCCGAGATTATTTTGCTTAGCGACAATTCTCGCTACCTCTTCACCAAAGTTTCCTTTGTCATGATTATAAACAGTTGATGTTGTACCAATTTTTCTTTCATGCTCTTTAGCCAGCTTGAGATCAAATTTTTCGCTTATATCATCCGTTGCGTCAAGTTTATTGGCAAGCTTGCTTTTTGCAGTAATGATTTTGTTTAAGCTAGCTTTATTTCCCCCTGCAAGCTCGGCAACCTTAAGTCTTTCAATATCATCTAGCTTTTTAAGATTGGAATGAGCAAAGCGATCGAGTTCAACCGGCTTCATTCCATCTTTCTTTAATTTTTTAAATTCTTTATTGAAGTCCTGCTCCTTGATGTCCTTCATAGTCCCATCAGCCAGCAACACCCAAGGATTAACCTCGCCATACAGACGAATATGCTTGCCCTTACGCACCAGCTTAAACTTCTTGAACTTGAATTTCTGCAGAATCCGGTCCAGCAGGCCCCGGAGATTTTTGGCCCCCTTCATGAGCCCCTTTTGCAGGCTCTTAATCACGATTTTACCATTACGTATAATCATGCTGCCGCTCTTGGAGGCCAGCTTGGCCCCGGATTTCAGCAGGCTCTTGATGCCTTTGGCTCCTGCGCCTACAACGTTCTTCACCCCGCTGGCTGCCGCTCCGACGCCCTTCTTGACAGCTTGTCCGGCTTTCTTGACTCCTGTTCCTATGGCCTTGAAGCCCAGCTCCATTGCGAGCTCAACGAGTCCCATGGCCAGTGCCGTTGCGAGCGCGATGGCCGCAGGTTCAATCATCTTCTGCCAGCCCTGGCTCAGGTAGGTACCAATATAGCCGGAGGCCTGGACAAGGGTCTGCGCCACGGATTTAATCGCATCTGCCTGCAGGTATACGGTGATGATTTTAATAGTCATCGGAAGCTTTCCAAAAAGTTACTGAGAGAATAAAGAAAAAAGAAGGTCGATTATTCAGTTATTAAACTGAAATCGACCTGATGGATTGATAGTTAGAGGTTGTGTGAAAAATGTGAAGAGTTTGTCTTTACTCGTAGAAAGACTACTTTTGGGACAGCCTCTGTATGAATATTATTCTGTTTTATATAGTGATTGTATAAATTCTGTAAAGCTCAATGCTGTTAATCTTACTAACTCTTTGATTAAACCTTTATCTTCATCCAAATGGGTTAGATCACAATAATATACTCTTCCTATATCTTCTCCGCTAACAGCCAAACATATGATGTTGTTCATAGGGTCTCTACCAATAGGGAGAAAATTTGAAGGAATTATATTAGTTAGATTATATTTTTGATAGAATCCTTCGATATTATGCTCTTCTCTTACATCAAATGGAAAGAAAAGCATAATTGAAGAAGTTACGACTTCATCCAACGTTTGAAATCTTCTCAAAACGCTTTTACCACCATTATATTTTTTTATAAATCTCTTATAATCACTTGGCAAAATGAGATTGTACTTTGATTCAAAAACAACTAGCTCCTGCTCTAAAACCGGTTCAAATGAAAACTCAAATTCAATTTCCATAGATACAACCCCTCTATTCTGCAGAATATAATCCATTTAGTAATTCTGTAAATGTACTACAAACAGGAATTATTGCATCCTCCCCAATCTCCTCATGATCATAAAATATTATTTCAGGTGACTGAACCTTTAAGCGATAATCGAAACATAATAAATTTCCAAACGGATCTCTTGCAATAGGTACAAGTCCGGCAATTGAAGTCTCTTCTTCAAAATCATAAAACATTGTTATATTTAAATTATCATTTGTGAAGCTTAATAAATTATTTAATACTCCCTGTTCACCGTCGTTCATATCGAAGCAATTCGGTTCTGGGTAACCTCCGTTATACAGTTGAATGCATCTCTTATAATCTTCTGGAAACTTTACTCCAAAATTATTTTCAACTAATTTTATTAGTGTTTCATCGTGTAATTCTTCGCCATTAATCCACTTATTCACTCCCATACCATCATCTCCAATATATTCTTTTTTATCTTACCTTTTCTTCCTTTTCGTCCCCCCCCCCAAATGGCTCTGCCTCCTGTATGACCAGAAACTTGATGCTCAAAATAATCTATAATTTGCATCCGCCCTGCTTCCTGATGATGATGCCAGGTAAAAGTATCCGGTACTTTGCCTTCTTTTAGTAGATTTCTTTCAGCTGCAGTAAATTTTTTTGCGAGTTCTGGGTTTTCTAATATTTCTTTATATAACTCCTTTGAAAGGTAATCGAATTGAACTTTATCAGACTCAAGGTAATATTTTTCAGGTAAAGTTATATCATGCTTGGAATCAAGTATTGGATATCCTTCAGCATCATATTTAACTCTATACTCCTTACCACTTTTTTTAGAAAGAAAAGTATAGGTAGTGGTTCCATCTTCATGAGGCTCCATTTTTTTATAATTTCTCGGTTTGTTAGGTTTCTTATTATACTTAGATTGTTTTCTGGCAGCATCCTCCATCGCATTATCATAAGCGCTTTGAAATTTATCAGGATCTTTCGTTTTAAGGTCTATTAGCTTAATACGCGGATTAAATATCCCATAGAGAATAATATGATTCTTTATGCGTTCCAACTCAAACTTCTTGAACTTGAACTTCTGCAGAATCCGGTCCAGCAGGCCCCGGAGCTTTTTGGCCCCCTTCATGAGCCCCTTTTGCAGGCTCATAATCACGATTTTACCGTTACGCATGATCATGCTGCCGCTCTTGGAGACCAGCTTGGCTCCGGATTCAGCCTACAAAGATAGAAAATTATCTTAATAGCATTTTTTTCTGACTGTCAGACCTTAGCTTTGTATTAGTCCAAACTCTCGTTTAAAATCCTCATAGATACGAAGCCCTTCAGCAAGTATTTCTTTTAACTCATAGTAGTTTCGAAAAATCGGTTTTTTAAACTTTTCATTATCTTGGGCATTCAGCTGTTCTTTTATTATTCCCCAAGTTCCACCAACCAAAAGATCTGTATTCTTCCATGCCGACCAAATAAATTCCATTGCACCATATTTAAGCGAAATAGTAAATTGAAATTTATTTTCAGCTACAGTTTCAATTAATCTGAAAAATTTCTCCTTTTTATCAAATTTAAACGCATACCCTAATTCGCTTAAAATTTCTAGGACATGATTGTAATCATAACTTTCAAAACTATCTTTGTAATCGAATTGATATTTTTCAGATAAATTTTTGTAACGTTCAATGAAATTGATGTTATTCAAAACTTTTTTAATGTTTGTATCGAGCAACTTTTATTCCCCCCTAAAATTTAATTCAATGTTGTATTTTTTAGCCAAATCAATATAGGATTTTATATTCGGTGAACTAAGATTAGAAGCGGGTATCTCAAGTATTTGCTTACCAACAAGAGGTTTCCCATCAATTGGAATTTTAAAATCGGCATATTTATTACTTCTAATAATAGTACCCGGTTTATACTTATCCTTTAGTTCTTTAAGGTAAGACTCAAAAGTTGCGATTTCTATTTCATCCAAATCGGTGGCCTTTCTAGAAACGATTAACCCCTTCTCAGGATCATAAGAGTCTAAACGTTTCCCATTACTTAAATGCACCTCATTGCACGGGTACCACTCTTCAAGAACTGATTTTTTATTAAATGAATTTCCTCTCGCCATTGGAGAATCATTTAACCAGTAATCTCTTGCTTCTTTCCACTCCGTTCGATCTCTTGGTTTTTTTCGTTCTTTCTTTTTGCGTTTCACATATTTTTCATAGTCTGTCTCTAATTCTGCATCTTTAAATTTCCCATTAGGAGACAGCATATTTTCATCAGGCACTTTAATACTATCAAAATCAATCTTACCATCTGGTTTGGCGACTGCTCTATTATAAACATCAATTCTTTCAGATGGTTTCAGACTTTTAATCTTATCCAGTTCGGCCTGAGTACTAATCCCAGCTTTTCTTCCATCCAAACTGTCAACTTCTTGAATGCTTACCCTTGCGCTCCAGCTTAAACTTCTTGAACTTCTACAGAGCCTTCAAGAGAATTCAAACCCGATTTTGTGAGAGCCCACAGTGAAAAAATAGGCCGATTATTCAGTCAATGAACTGTAATCGGCCTATTTTATAATTATTAGTAATCGCAGGAATCCCCATACAATTGATCAAGGAACTCAGAAAATGAATCGGCAATCAAATGAACATTACTCATATCATCAGGATCTTCAGACTCTTCCTCATGATCCCAGAAATAAATTCTACCTGTAAATTCTTCATCTGTTCCAATACAGATTACATTGCCTCCAGGATCGCAACCAATAGGAACAAATCCTATTGGGAGTCTATCTTCATATATTTTTATGTTTTTATCTAAACTATTAGACATGTCACCGATACCAAAAAAAATCCTCACTATGTCTGGTCCCTGTTCATCCGATATTTTGAACATTTTCGGTATAGGGCGCCCCCCGTTATATTCATGTAGAAAACCTCTGTACTGTTCTGAGAGACTTATTCCATGTTTCGACTCAAACTTCTCAATTTGCTCAAAAGATAAAGGTCCATTAGAATCAATAATCCGCGTCATGATTGCACTCTCCTATCTATATTTTTACTTTTTCCCGTTAACTTTTGAAACTCCTCCACTGTGGGTGAATTCTTGATGGACTCTCTCGTCTACTAATATCATTGTTTCTCCATCCTCGACGTGGTGCCACACATAGCCTTTAGGTGGTTCATCTAAAGCTGGGACTGGTGGATTAGAAGTTTTGCTTAAGTGAGCTTCTAAATTCGCTGCCCTATAATCCGCTGGTCGATTTGTTGGGCTCGCAATTTTAACTTTAACCGGTGCTACATCAGGGTGTGCATAAGGTTTGAAATCTGGGTAACCTCCTGGATAACTAACAGATACCCCTTCACTATTAACATAGGTCCATGTCCCATACTCATCAATTGTTATGCTACCACCAGCATCTTTCCATTTTTTCGGATCGCGAGAATTCCGAGGTTTAGTCGAAAGTTATTCTTTTGTAAACTTCTGATACGGTTCTTTAATACTATCAAAATCAATCTTGCCGTCTTCATTCGCTACTGCTTTATTATAGACTTCTTTTCTCTCAGAAGGCTTTAGACTCTTAATTTTGTCATACTCAGCCTGGGTACTGATCCCAGCCTTTTTACCGTCAATATCGTCAACTTTTTTGATTCTTCCATTAGCCAGCAAAACCCAAGGATTAACTTCTCCATAGAGAAGTACGTGATCTCCCTTGCGCACCAGCTTAAACTTCTTGAACTTGAACTTCTGCAGAATCCGGTCCAGCAGGCCCCGGAGATTTTTGGCCCCCTTCATGAGCCCCTTTTGCAGGCTCTTGATCACGATTTTACCATTACGTATAATCATGCTGCCGCTCTTGGAGGCCAGCTTGGCCCCGGATTTCAGCAGGCTCTTGATGCCTTTGGCTCCTGCGCCTACAACGTTCTTCACCCCGCTGGCTGCCGCTCCGACGCCCTTCTTGACAGCTTGTCCGGCTTTCTTGAGGTCGGCTCCGACAGCTTTGAAGCCACCCGCCATCGCCAGTTCAACCAGTCCCATCGCCAATGCAGTAGCGAGCGCAATCGCGGCAGGTTCGATCATCTTCTGCCAGCCCTGGCTCAGGTAAGTTCCGATGTAGCCGGCGGCTTGCGCTAAGGCTTGCGCAATAGAAACAATTGCCTGAGCCTGCATCACAACCGTGATAATATTAATAATAGGGGGAATAAGAACAGTAATGGCACCGCCACTGATGACAAAAGCTGCGCCAACAGCAACCAATACTCCCGCTATGCCCGCAAGCAGCTGTAATCCATGGGCCTTCATCCATTTTATTACAAATGATTTAATTTGGTCAAACAACATTTTCGCATTATTCGCACGTAGCTTGACACCATCGGCTATTTTGCCGCCAAGGCTCTTATTGGCTGCTCCGGTGTCGAATTCCGCCATAATGCTGTCCATTGTAGCCGGGTCGCGGCTGCCGGACATCTCCCTCTCTTCTCCGTCTTTCAGGTTCGCTTCCTGCTGCTCCAGCCCCCATTGGCCCCGAAATATCTACTCCGAGCAGATACTCCCACATCTTCCCTTCCAGATGGCTGAACAAACGCTTCGCCGCCTTCCCGAGCGCTCCTTTACGGACAAGCACATCCAGGAAAGTCGCAATCAGCAGATTGCCGAGCGTTGAGATCAGCTGCGGATTTCTTCGTACATAGAGCCAGATCTGCGTACGGATGCGGTGTTTCAAGCACCTGAGCTTGAGTCGTGGCTCCAGCAGTACCTGTTTTTCGACCAGTTGCTCCTGGTTGGAGGTTTAAGTCGGTGCAGGTTCGGTGCTTTCTTGCTTGGACGATTCTTCAGGAAAAGTTTCAGTATGAGCAGAGGTGATTTCTAGAACGAATGCTTCTTCTAGCTCCACATCACCGGTGGCTTCCGCTGTTTCCTGTCGAAAGTTTTTAGCCATTTTTTTGAATTTCATCGGCACTTTTGTCCTCACTCTATATTTCTACTTCATATATAAAGTTAGTTTTGGGAGGGGGAATACAACTGGGGGGATTTAGAAGTTTTAATGCGAGGTGAAAAAGGAACTAATAGCTAAAAAACTTGATAGGCTTAAAGCCCATCAAGTTTAAAATAACTAAATTAATTTATTTATGATGTTTATTAATTACTATAAAAGCATCATTATCATAATAGTACAAAAAGGCTTCAAGTAGATCTGAATGTGTGCAATCGTTTTTTTGCATTAGTGCATTATTAATAATTCCTTTTATAGTTTGAATATCTAATGCGTACATTAAGTAATTATGTTTTGCAAATAAAGGTACTTCGTCAGAATCATCTTCTACATCATCTGGATCTATGATAGCAGCTTTTGTTTCCAAATCCCAAGTCTCATCTTCAGGAAGATATAATGCATCAGACCAATTGTACTCTTTAATATTGCTTAGTACTTTTCGTAAATCGATAAATTCCATTTTATCTCCTTTCAACTATTCCCATTCTCATAGAGAAAAGTGCTATATCAAATTCCAGATATTATTTTTTTCTTTTTCTTCCTCCCCCCCAAATTTCCCCCCCCCCTTTTCCATCAGGATGCAGCACTGATTGTATCTCCCCCTTTGATGTATGTTGATCAAAGGGGATTAATTGCAATATACCTTCTCTGTATGGCTCATGATGCCAAGTAACTTCCGGAGTCGGTGCTTTTCTTGGGAAAGCTCCTCTTTTTCCTGGTTTGACACCCTCAATTATTCCTGGATAAAGCTCCTCCATTTCTCGAGCAAAATTAGAATCAATTTGGAAAGCTTCATGCAGTCTCTTATTTGCTTCTTGAAAATGTCTAGCATCACTCATCTCTGGATACATGTGTTTAGGTAAGTTCATTTCGTAGGCAACTGAATAATTTTTTTTATCAGCAGACCACTGTTGTGAATCAATTGTCTTAGAAAGACTATCAAAATCAATCTTACCATCTTCTTTAGCTATTGCTTTATTGTAGACTTCTATTCTCTCAGAAGATTTAAGATTCTTGATTTTGTCATACTCAGCCTGAGTACTGATCCCAGCTTTTTTACCGTCAATATCCTTTACTTTTTTGATGCTTCCATTAGCTAGCAAAACCCAAGGATTAACTTCTCCATAGAGAAGTACGTTATCTCCCTTGCGCACCAGCTTAAACTTCTTGAACTTGAATTTCTGCAGAATCCGGTCCAGCAGGCCCCGGAGATTTTTGGCCCCCTTCATGAGCCCCTTTTGCAGGCTCTTAATCACGATTTTACCATTACGTATAATCATGCTGCCGCTCTTGGATGCAAGCTTGGCTCCGGATTTCAGCAAGCTCTTGATGCCCTTGGCTCCAGCACCCGCTAAGTTCTTGGCACCCTTCGCGGCTGCATCAATACCCTTTTTCGCTGCTTGTCCGGCTTTCTTGACTCCTGCTCCGATGGCCTTGAAGCCCAGCTCCATTGCCAGCTCAACCAATCCCATCGCCAGTGCTGTAGCGAGCGCAATCGCGGCAGGTTCGATCATCTTCTGCCAGCCCTGGCTCAGGTAGGTACCGACGTAAACGGAGGCCTGGACAATGGTCTGCGACCACGATCCCTGCCAAGATCCCGATGACTGCCCTGAAAGTTTAAAACATTTTCTTTTAATAGTTTTATTACATATGATTTTAGTGAGTTTTAGCCGGGGGAGTACAACTTGGGGAGAAAAAAAACAGGTTAATCACCGGATACAAAATCCTTTAGATTAACCTTTCCCCATTATGTTATCCTAATGTTCTTGGAAGCGGAGTATCAGCTATACCTCCGTCCCCGTGTAGTATTGGATATATCTTTCCCTTGGAGGAACCATCTCAACATCTAGCAGTTCTGCACTGGTTAGTACCGCTTTATTCTCTAACCGGGAGATGAACAATGCATAATAATCTCCTAATGATGGGAAGACAAATAAACCGTAATTTCTATTTTTTAATAGGCTGTTCGTTTCCCGGATCTTATCAGGCAAGAATTCATACTCCAGTTCACCGAGCGCTTCCAGTTCATCTTGTGTTGCAAGCTCTATTCCACGCTCAAACTCATAATCCAAAATATAATTTACAATTTCATTGTCTTCCTCTCCTTTGTAATCCAGAAAGAGAAAGGCTCCGCTCGACAAGCCATATTTTAATACTCTTTCATAATGGCTTGTACGATCCTCCCCTTCCAGAATCGCTACTGCATCCTCCTGGCCCGGAAATAGGACTTCCAGTATTCCTTTATCCAACATCTGCTTATCCTCCGTTATGCATTATTGAAACAGCTCTTCCCCATATTGATTCAAGAAATAATCCGGATAATTTTTACGATAAAAGCTATCAATTTGCACCAGTAGAGGATCTTTCTCCGGATATGGCTCAGGATCTTTAAACACCATTTTCGCTTCTGGAGTATTCATCAATATATCCTCAAAGTGTTGAGGAACTGGCAGCCCACTCTTTTTCCTTACATGAATTAGGAACAAGATTTCATATGGATAGAATCCATATCGGTAGTCACCAAATTCAATAGATTTCCCCAGTTCAGAGGCCAGCTCGGAATGATAATTGATCATTTGTCCTATCAAAGCAGTTATTTCTTCTTCTACGGGAGTTGACCAGCTTTTCAGTACTTCATCGTAAATTCCCAGATCATCCGGTATCAGATCGTGTGGGGCCTCCCGTTCTATAAGTTCTTCTTCTACAGCAATAAACACATCTTCATTGGTATCCATAATCAATTGATTTCTATACAGCAAATAAAGCTCTAATAGAAACCAGGTGTGCCTGTTTAAATTATTAGCTGAAATGGAGCTATCTCCTATATGTTCTGCTATAAAGTTAAACAAGATATGCTCCTCTTGTTCCCAACCGAACATTGTAAAGTGTATTAAGCATGAAATGATATCCTTAAAACTGTAAGTTACCATCATATTTGGATAACGAATTATATATATATCTCGCGACAGACACTGATAAAATAAAGCTATTTGTAGTTGCTTTAAACTATCTATTGAATGACTTCCATCGATTAATATATCCTTCTTCCACAATAAATGGTAATGCGCAAAAATCGAACCAATCCTAACTAGTAGAATATGATCTTTCTCTTTTTCATTAGTTTTAATGATTTGTTCAATTCCATCTTTCAATCCATTGTATTTAACTATACTTTTTTCATAAATATCCCTATCTTCAAAATTTTTAACATATTTCTTATACGCCAACTCCGCCTTTTTTTGATTAAACATGATTTCCTCCCCTACTGTTTGTTCCAAACTTTTATTTTCAATACATCTACACCAAAACCCATTGAGGTTCTCTTAATATCTGTTTCAACTCTAATAAACTCAAATTTCAATTCAGGATTTTCTTCAATTAATTGCTCAAATTTCTCAAGAAAACCATCATACCTGGTGCCCCCATGTAGCATCTGCTTAAAATACTCTTTGCCGCCTGATAGTTGAGCTTTAGAATATGAAAAGCTTCCCATTTCTGATGCTTTAGATTCAATCATTGTCAATTTTGGTGGTGGACCTTGGGATAAAAATGTTCCATCAATTCCGTTCCTACCTTTTTGAAACATTGATGAAATATCCTTACCTAGGTTATTTTCTTTGGCAACAATCCTCGCAACCTCTTCGCCAAAGTCTCCCTTGTCATGATTGAAATCTTTATAGGCAATTTTTCTTTCGTATTCTTTTGCAACCCTAAGGTCAAATTTATCGCTAATTTCTCCAACAGTATCAAGTTTGTTTGCTAGCTTGCTCTTTTTACGAACAGCTCTTTTTAGCCGGGCTTTGTTTCCATCCGCAAACTGAGCAATTTCCTCCAGATCTTTAGCATCAAATTTTTTAAGTTTAGTACTCTCATATTTAGTAAGAGTAATTGGTTTCTTTCGACTACGTTTAAGCTCTTTTAATTGCTTTTCATCTACTTCTAATATCGTTCCATCAGCCAGCAACACCCAAGGATTAACCTCGCCATACAGACGGATATGCTTGCCCTTGCGCACCAGCTTAAACTTCTTGAACTTGAATTTCTGCAGAATCCGGTCCAGCAGGCCCCGGAGATTTTTGGCCCCCTTCACGAGCCCCTTTTGCAGGCTCTTGATCACGATTTTACCATTACGTATAATCATGCTGCCGCTCTTGGAGGCCAGCTTGGCCCCGGATTTCAGCAGGCTCTTGATGCCTTTGGCTCCTGCGCCTACAACGTTCTTCACCCCGCTGGCTGCCGCTCCGACGCCCTTCTTGACAGCTTGTCCGGCTTTCTTGAGGTCGGCTCCGACAGCTTTGAAGCCACCCGCCATCGCCAGTTCAACCAGTCCCATCGCCAATGCAGTAGCGAGCGCAATCGCGGCAGGTTCGATCATCTTCTGCCAGCCCTGGCTCAGGTAAGTTCCGATGTAGCCGGCGGCTTGCGCTAAGGCTTGCGCAATAGAAACAATTGCCTGAGCCTGCATCACAACCGTGATAATATTAATAATAGGGGGAATAAGAACAGTAATGGCACCGCCACTGATGACAAAAGCTGCGCCAACAGCAACCAATACTCCCGCTATGCCCGCAAGCAGCTGTAATCCATGGGCCTTCATCCATTTTATTACAAATGATTTAATTTGGTCAAACAACATTTTCGCATTGCCTGCGCGCAGCTTCGCACCGTCTGCAATTTTGCCGCCAAGGCTCTGGTTGGCTGCTCCGGTGTCGAATTCCGCCATTATGCTGTCCATTGTAGCCGGGTCGCGGCTGCCGGACATCTCTTTGGTTTCTCCGTCTTTCAGGTTTGCCTCCTGCACCAGTGCAGGGTCCATCTCGCCCTGCTCCACCGATTCCATCTCGATATCTTCAGCGGTCAGCTTCTCGCCCGCTGCCGCACCAGCGCCAGCTCCCTCAGCCTGCTCTACAGCTCCGCCTTCAGCTGCTCCAGCGCCCATTGGCTTGGAGATATCTACCCCAAGCAGATACTCCCACATCTTTCCTTCCAGATGGCTGAAGGAACGCTTCGCCGCCTGGCCGAGCGCTCCAATCCGGGACAACACATCCAGGAACGTGGCAATCAGCAGACTGCCTAGGGTGGAGATCAGCTTGGAATAGAAGTTCTGCACTGCTGCCAGCGCCTGATCCACCTTAGCGGCCAGGAAATCCATAACTTGAGTGACCTTGGTCTTGAGCTTCTGGGCTAGCTGGTTGACCGCTTTAATGGCCTTATTGACAACTCCGTCAATTTTGCTGCATATTTTTGCGGCGATACCAGGGAACTTGGCAAATACAACAGACACCAGCTTTTTAAGCAGCACACCCAGTCCCTTGATCAGGGTTGTAATCAGCTTGCGGCCCAGTTCAATGATGCCCAGCACAGCCTGCTTCGCTTTGTCAAAAATAAACTTAACTGCTTTGCGGAGACCCTCAAAAATGAAGTTGACTGCTTTCTTAACGACTTCGACGACAGCTTCCAGCTTATCCTTCACCCAGCCGAGGAAGCCGCCCTTCTTCTCTTCCTTGGCCTTCTCCTGTTCATGCTTGCCGTCTGCTTCCTTCTTAGCTTTACTGTAGGCCTGCGTCGCTTCCCGCTCCGCTTCAGACTGCTTCTTCTGAGCTTCCCGCTCTTTGTCTGTGCGGACGCTGTTGATCTCCTGCTTCTTCTGCTGGGCGGCTGACCCGGCCTGTTTGGTATAGTCCGTCTCGGCAGCATCCAGCTCCTTTTTCCACTCGCCCTGCAATTGGGTGACTTCTGCTTTGGCTCCAGTCTGCTGGCTAATCTGCTTGTTCTTCGCCTCGGTCTCGGCCTGCCGGATTTGCGCCTGGCTGTCGGCCTTGGAGCTCAGCACTTTACTATCGAATTTGGCTTGTTCCTTCTTATATTCCGCCTGCTTGGTACCAAGCTGCTTCTTCATCTCTGGTGCCAGACTACGGTTCAGTCCGGCAGTCATATCTGCAGGCAGTGCCAGCGCAGGCAGTTTTTTGGCCCCGGGTGCCTGCCCGCCTTTCAGCCCTGCATCAGCCTTCACCACGGTGCCATCCGGCTCGGGATAGATCTCATTCTCCCCGAACGGCTGTTTGATCTGGCCCATCTCCGCCTGCTTGGCTGCGCTCACCTGCTGGGAGGCCTCCTGATGAAAACCCTCCAGCTGGGAGGGATCTGCCTCCCCGGTCATGCTGATTCCCGGCGGCTGGGCGGCTGCGGAGCGGATCTCGCTTAACATCGCCTCCGGATTGCCCCCGGAACCGGATGAACTAATGTTCATTTTATCCAGCTTGCCTGCACTAACAGCCCCGCCGGTACGCTCGCTTTTGAAGCCTTCCTTCACAGTGTGCTTCAGCGCTGCCGGTTTCTTCCGGGCCTGCAGGACCTTCCCTTTCAAGCCGGTCGGTACCGGAACAGCAGGCAGCCCTTGCTTGGTCTTCTGCGTCTGCTTCGTGAAGGCACCGGAGGATACATTCACAGCCTGGGCATAGGCATCCCCCAGCTCTGTGGGCTGAACCTGTGTCAGCTGATCCAGAATCTGCCCCGGATCTTCACCGCTGATCTTCACCGTCTTGCCCTTCGCCGGCTTCTCCTTCCCATCTCCCGCTAAGGCACCGAGTGCTGCTCCAAACGATGGCTCCTT
This sequence comes from Paenibacillus sp. FSL H7-0350, assembly GCF_038593195.1. Lineage (NCBI taxonomy): Bacteria > Bacillati > Bacillota > Bacilli > Caryophanales > Paenibacillaceae > Paenibacillus > Paenibacillus sp. FSL H7-0350. The sequence goes on from NZ_CP151972.1 coordinate 1,566,373, forward strand.
GGCCGCTTTCTTCGGTGCATCTGCTCCTTTGGAGGCGGCGGACTTCTTGGCTGGCTCCAGCGCATCCTCTCCCTGAGCTGCTGCGGACTCCTCCGCCTTCCCGGAATTCAACGGTTCCCCAGACGGCTCTCCTCTTGCTTCTTCCGCAAACGGAGCGTTTTCCTCTCGTTCTGCCGTTTTAGCTTGCCCCTCTACAGTGGCCTCTGCTCTCCCCTTCGTCCGGGCAGGCGCTGGCGTCTTTTTGACGGCTACGGGACCTGAAGAACTGCCGCCACTAGCAGGCTTAGTTTGTGTGACAGACGCAATAGCGTCTGCTGCCTGCCCCTCCGGCTCCTCCTTACGCTGCATCTTGGATTCAGCCGGAGTGCTGGCTTGCTCTGCTTCTGCTTGCACCGGTTCCGGTGAATCCGTATGCTCTTCCACTTGAGCTTCTGCGGCCAAGCTCTTACTTGCTCCAGCCGCCTGGGTTCCCTGATCTGCCTGCTCTTTCTTCTTGCCATCCTCCTTCAGACTCGATAACAATTGAACCACGGCCCGGTTGCCGAGTGTTCGCTGGAGCGCCAGCTTGTCTTCACGGCTTAAGGAATCCGGATTCTGGCGGACACGCCGGATAATCTCTACCGGGTCCGGTTGTTTCGCGGCTGCCGGACGAATGAATACCTGCGGATTGCTGTATGGTTTATGGCCGCCGGACGCTTTATCTTTCTCCTTACTTACGGTTGCTTGGGTCTGCAATGGAGTCCCCCCTCTGTAAAAAATCGATCCTATAGATAAAGTAAAATCCATAGCACTTTTTACAGCCGGAATTATAAATAAATCCAATATTTCTAATATTTATGTATATTCACATGTCAAAAAGGCCGCCCTAAGGCAGCCTGTAACCCTTGCTGCGGATTAACGATTATTCGGGTCTGCCGCTTGGCCCGAGGCTTTGCGCAGCTCATTCGCCAGACGGTGAAATTCTTTTCCAGACTCTGCATTACCTGCTGCCATATAGGCTGCTTGAAGAAAAGCAATGATCTTACCCGCATCCTCTTTCTTCATCATATAGTCTTTCCCCTCTCCGATTGCATTGCCTGGTGCAGGAACCGTGGCAGACTGCGTACTCCACCAGCCGGCTTCTCCGCTGGATTGGTTGAGGTCTACATTCACTCCGTGAACCGGTTGACCTAGTCCCTTGGGACCGTTGTCGTATTGATAAATGTGGATACCCTCCGCTTTCCGGCCTTTACTCCAGGCATACGTCTGCCAAAAACCGGTGCAGGCCTTAGCGGCCATTGCAGCTTCAATAACCGTAACGCTCCCGTAGACACCCGACTGGTAATTCCGGGCGGCTTCTCCCGCTGCCGTAATATACTGGATCACCGTGTCCATCTGCTTCGCAGAAGCGTCGAAATCAACGGCAAAGTAGATCCGGCTCCCGGCAGGTTGTCCAACCGCAAGGGCTGTCTGTGCGGCAATCGCCCCGTCTGTCAGACCGGCTGCACGGCCTCCCAGCGCACGGCTGGCGGTCGTTTCATACACAGAGACAATTTGCAGCCCCGCAGCGCTGATAGCAACCGCCTCCGCCTGGGTTAACCTTTTCCAGCCGGAGGGCACGAGGTAACGGCATACGAATTCGTAGCCATCCTCCTTGAATTTCTTCGCCAGTGTGCGTGTTAGCGGTGCTGCGCAATCAAAGCCTTTGGCCATTCCCCCATCTCCTTCTTCCTGTCTGCTACCCGATTAATATTTTCATCAAAAGTCCCGCTGCGGCAATACACATCCCCACGCTGCTAATGATCGTGCCCACCAGCCAGCGCTGATTCTCCCCTTGCCTGAGCTTCAATCTGGACAGCTCATCCCGCATCTCATCCATCCGCAAATGCGCTGATTTGCTGCTCTGCATAGCCTCAAGCGCAATATCCCTTGCACTGTTCATGATGTCGAGCTTGGTTTCCACCCGGGTCAACCGTTGAAGGATTTCATTCATGTCGTCTGGCATATCGTACCCCCGCTAATGGAGCTGGTTGATCTCCCGTTAATGAATAGCTCCAAGCTGCAACCTCTGATCTGGAAGCAGCCTGGAGGCCGTGCAATGCTGTACTTAGCCGCTTACGGTTCCATTCCTGCAATCAGATTGCCATAGGAGTAGGCCGTAATTTTGCTGGTATCTGTGAAGCCCGTGGCCAGTCCATTGAAGGAATAATCATTAGTCTGATAGTAATTAGAGAAATCCGATTTCCAGAATCTGCACTGAATTTCTACACTTTCTCCAGGCTTAAGACTTCCCGCACCGCTGGTGAAGCCGATTTCCAGGTAATAATCACTGCCGGTTTTGCCTGTTGTCTTCTGGAAGCTTCCTGTGACATACGATTGAATCACCCTGGTATTTGAGCCTGATACTCTGGCATAATCCGTATAGAAGCTCTGGTATCTCTCTCCATCGATGGTGTAGTAATATCTAAGCTTGATGCTGGAGAGCTGCAGGGTCGACTTGCTGGTATTCTCAAAGGATATTCTCGGGAAAATCGTATTCGTCACGCTGCTTCGGCTCGCATTAAACGATTGAACCTTGAACGTCTGAGTGACAGTTACATTCTGTACCGCCGTCGATACATTGCCATTCACATCCGTAGCCGTCCAGGTGACCACTGTTTTCCCTAACGGGAAGCCGTCAGCCGGAGCATCATTCTTCAGCACAACTCCGAAGATGTCGCTCGCTGTAGCTTGGCCCAGGTTCACAAGCGTTTTGGTTCCGGTTGCCGGAACAGCAACATCTGCTGGAGCTTTTAACACTGGCTTGGTGGTGTCGACCACCGTGATCTTCTGCACACCCGTGCTAACATTGCCGTTCGCATCCGTAGCGGTCCAAGTGACCTCAGTAATTCCTAGCGCATAGCTCTCAGGGGCATTACTTATTACTGTTACCTTGAAAATGTCAGTCCCCGTTGCCACGCCGATCTCCACCGGAGTTTTCAGCGCCGTTGCCTCTACCGTCTTGTCCGCCGGAAGCTTCAACACAGGCTTCGTGGTATCCACCACCGTAATCTTCTGCACGCCTGTGCTAACATTGCCGTTCGCATCCGTAGCGGTCCAAGTGACCTCAGTAATTCCTAGCGCATAGCTCTCAGGGGCATTACTTATTACTGTTACCTTGAAAATGTCAGTCCCCGTTGCCACGCCGATCTCCACCGGAGTTTTCAGCGCCGTTGCCTCCACCGTCTTGTCAGCCGGAAGCTTCAACACTGGCTTCGTCGTATCCACCACCTTAATCTTCTGCACGCCTGTGCTAACATTGCCGTTCGCATCCGTAGCGGTCCAAGTGACCTCAGTGGTTCCTAGCGCATAGCTCTCAGGGGCATTACTTGTTACTGTTACCTTGAAAATGTCCGTCCCTGTTGCCACGCCAATCTCCACTGGAGTTTTCAGCGCCGATGCCTCCACCGTCTTGTCAGCCGGAAGCTTCAACACTGGCTTCGTCGTATCCACCACCTTAATCTTCTGCACGCCAGTGCTAACATTGCCGTTCGCATCCGTAGCGGTCCAGACCACTTCGGTTACTCCCAATCCATAGCTCTCAGGGGCATTACTTGTTACTGTTACCTTGAAAATGTCAGTCCCCGTTGCCACGCCGATCTCCACCGGAGTTTTCAGCGCCGTTGCTTCTACCGTCTTGTCAGCCGGAAGCTTCAATACCGGCTTCGTCGTATCCACCACCGTAATCTTCTGCACGCCTGTGCTAACATTGCCGTTCGCATCCGTAGCGGTCCAGACCACTTCGGTCACTCCCAATCCATAGCTCTCAGGGGCATTACTGGTTACCGTTACTTTGAAGATGTCAGTTCCTGTTGACACGCCGGTCTCCACCGGAGTTTTCAGCGCCGTTGCCTCCACCGTCTTGTCCGCCGGAAGCTTCAATACCGGCTTCGTGGTATCCACCACCGTGATCTTCTGCACACCCGTGCTAACATTGCCGTTCGCATCCGTAGCGGTCCAAGTAACCTCAGTGATTCCTAGCGCATAGCTCTCAAGGGCATTACTAGTTACTGTTACCTTGAAAATGTCAGTTCCTGTTGCCACGCCGATCTCCACCGGCGTCTTTAGGGCTGATGCTTCTAGAGTAATGTCAGCGGGAAGCTTAAGAGCAGGCTTGACCGTATCGACAATGGTCACCTTCACGATGCCCACTGCGGAGTTTCCGCTGCTATCTATAGCAGTCCATTTTACAATCGTAGTACCGATAGGGAAATTCGCGGTTAAGCTCTCCTCTGAGGTGATTGCGCCATGCTCTCCCGGAGCATCTGTCGTTAGAGTAACCGGGAAGAAATCCAGTGCCACTGGCACTTCCAGTTCTACCGGCGTTTCCAGAGCTGTTGCTTCCTTGGTCAGCTGCAGTGGTCCTTCGAACTTCAGCAAGGGCTGTGTCGTATCCACTACGGTAATCCGCTGAACCCCGGTTACCTCGTTACCATTGATATCTTTGGCCTTCCAGGTAACTGTCGTTGTTCCCAGCGGATAAGCAGCTGGAGCATCCGATGTCACCGTCACCTTGAAAATATCCGTAGCCTTTGCCACGCCGATCTCCACCGGAGTCTTCACTGCCGTTGCTTCTACGGACAGATCTTCCGGTACAGCAAGCACAGGCTTCGTCGTGTCCACGACCTTAATCTTCTGTACCTTCGTAGTCACATTCCCATTCGCATCCGTTGCCGTCCACACTACTTCTGTTACGCCCAGCGGATACGCTTCGGGGGCATTATTCTTCACCGTCACCTTGAAAATATCCGTGGCAGACGCTTGACCGATCTCCACTGGAGTCTCTACCGCCGTTGCTTCTACGGACCGATCCTCGGGCACAGTAAGTGCCGGCTTTGCCGTGTCCACGACCTTAATCTTCTGCACCTTCGTAGTCACATTGCCGTTCGCATCCGTTGCCGTCCACACTACTTCTGTTACGCCCAGCGGATACGCTTCAGGGGCATTATTCTTCACCGTCACCTTGAAAATATCTGTCGCCGTGGCCTCGCCGATCTCCACCGGAGTCTCTACCGCCGCCGCTTCTACAGTAATATCTTCCGGTACAGCAAGCACAGGCTTCGTCGTGTCCATGACCTTAATCTTCTGCACCTTCGTAGTCACATTGCCGTTCGCATCCGTTGCCGTCCAGATCACTTCTGTTACGCCCAGCGGATACGCTTCCGGAGCATTATTCTTCACCGTCACCTTGAAAATATCTGTAGCAGACGCTTGACCGATCTCCACCGGAGTCTCAACAGCCGCTGCTTCCACTGTCAGATCCTCCGGCACAGTAAGTGTCGGATTCGTCGTGTCCACAACCTTAATCTTCTGCACCTTCGTGGTCACATTGCCGTTCGCATCGGTTGCCGTCCAGATCACTTCTGTTACCCCAAGCGGATAAGCTTCCGGGGCATTGTTCTTCACCGTCACCTTGAAAATATCTGTAGCCGTGGCCTCTCCGATCTCCACCGGAGTCTCTACCGCCGCCGCTTCTACATTAATATCTTCCGGTACTGTAAGTACAGGCTTCGTGGTATCCAAGATAGTAACCTTTTGCTTACGCATGGATACGTTGCCGTTCACATCCTTCGCTGTCCAGGTGACTTCAGTCACGCCAAGCGGATAGGAAGCCGGGGCATTGCTGCTCACTGCGGCAATCCCGAAGATATCGGTGACCGCTGGCACCGGCAGCTTAATCTGCATCGTCTGTCCGGTAGCTTCTGCAATGTAGTCCGGAATATCAGCGATTACCGGGGCCGTTGTATCTTTTACCGTAATCGTCTGCGTGCCGGTGCTGAAGTTGCCGTTCGCATCTGTCGCCTTCCAGGTGACAATGGTCTTACCCAGCGGGTAGCTGGCCGGAGCATTGCTGACCACCGTGACCGGGAACAGATCCGTTGCCGTAGCCTTGCCGATTTGAACCGGAGTGTTCACTGCGGTAGCTTCCACACTGATATCCTGCGGAACCGTCAGAATCGGCAAGGTGGTATCCACTACAGTCACCTTTTGCTTGCCGGTAGTTACCAGACCGTTGGCATCCTTCGCCGTCCAGATCACCTCGGTAACGCCCACGGCATAATTCTCGGGAGCATTGCTCGTTATAGAAACCGGAAAAATATCCGTAGCCGTGGCCTCTCCAGTCACAACCGGAGTTCTGATTCCTGTAGCCTCTGCCTTGACGTCTACCGGGACAGACAGCTTAGGCGCAGTCGTATCTACAACCGTCACCTTCTGCTTCGCAATTGCCACATTTCCGCTTGGATCACTGGCCATCCAGGTAACCAGCGTGGTGCCGACCGGGAAATCAGCCGGAGTATCGTTAATAATCTCAGTCTCGAACAGATCGAAGACCACCGGCTCGCCCAGAGCGACCTTGGATCTGACCGCTGTGGCCTCTACCGTTAGATCCTCCGGTGCTGTAATGACCGGTTTGGTCGTATCTACGATCTTGACCTCTTGCGTTCCCTTAGTTGCATTGCCATGCTCGTCCGTTATCGTCCATGTCACTTTGGTGGTTCCAAGCGGGAATTCCGCCGGAGCATCATTCTTGATTGTCACGGCAAAAATTTCTGTAACCACCGGCTGGCCGATGTCTACCTTCGTTTTTGCTCCCGTAGCTTCTGCCGTTATCCCTCCTGGCAGTGTGACCAGCGGCTTCGTCGTGTCTACGATCTTAACGGTCTGCGTGGTCTTGGTGGTATTGCCATTCTCATCTGTAGCCGTCCAGGTAACGACTGTTGTCCCGAAGATGAAGCGTTCCGGGGCGTTATTGGTTACAGTAACACTGAAAATATCCTTGGCAGACGCTTCCCCCAGCTCCACTGGAGTCTTAATGCCGGTTGCCTCGGCGGTGATGTCTCCAGGCACAGTTAACTGTGGAGGCGTTGTATCTGTAACTGTAATCTTCTGCACTTTCTCGGTGACGTTGCCATGTTCATCTGTGGCGGTCCAGGTAACCATGGTTACACCCACCGGATAATCCGCCGGGGCATCCTTGGTTAGCAGTACATCGAACAGATCGCTGGCTTCGGCTTGCCCAATATTCACCTTCGTCCGTCTAGCCGTAGCTTCTACGGTAATATCCTTCGGAATTGTCAGTACAGGCTTGGTGGTATCGGTAATGCGGATCAGCTGATCTGCTGTAGAGATATTTCCATTCTCATCCTTAGCCGTCCAGCTTACCTTGGTTACGCCCACCGGGTAATCCTCAGGCGCGTTATTCGTAACATTCACCTTAAAAATATCTGTGGCGGCGGCCTTCCCCGGATCTGCCACAGTTCTTCGGCCTACAGCTTCTTTTGTAATGTCCGCTGGAACCGTCAGTAACGGCTTAGTTCTGTCTACTACGGTGACCTTCTGTGTTGCTGTAGTCACATTGCTGTTGGCATCGGTCGCCGTCCAAGTAACGGTAGTCGGACCAATGGGGAATTCCTTCGGCGCGTCACTCACCACAATAACCGGGAAAATATCCGTAGCCGACGCTCCGGTGACCACAAGCGGCGTCTTAACCGCTGTAGCTTCCACAACCATATCTCCCTGCACGGTTAGTACCGGCTTTGTAGTGTCTTTTACAGTAATTCTCTGAACCTGTGAGGAAGTCAGTCCTACCGGGTCCACCGCCGTCCATTTTACGGTAGTTGTCCCGATTGGATAGTCTGCAGGTGCATCATTCGTCAGGAGAACATCCGCAATCGAGATATCCCGAACGGAGGCTTTTCCAATATCGGCAGGGGTACGTACCGCCTTCGCCTCCATTATAATATTCGCCGGAACGGTAATGACCGGGACCGTCTTGTCAATCTTCACTTCGGTCTTCTGTATAGCGGTCAGGTTGCCTGCATGATCAACGGCCCAGAACTCCAGAGGGATAATTCCCTCCACCGAGACGTCAAAAGCAGCCGTGCTGCCTGCCACACTCTGTTCTTCGCCATCCGCTCCGAGTCTATAGTGGATCTCCTTCACTCCGGAATGGACATCTGATGCGGTAATAGAGACCGTAACATCCGTGCTGTTCCAGCCCTTCTCATTCGCTTCAGGACTGAGAATACTGGCGATCAGCGGACCACTCTTGTCAATTTGCACCACTACCGTGCGGGGAGCTTCTGCATTCCCGGTTCTGTCCACTGCCCAGTAGCTGACGGTCGTCGCTCCTTCCTGTTCCAGCTCCAGCGCCGCGCTGGAGCCGGAAGTTCTCACTGCTGCATTCTCACCCAGCTTGTAATACACAGCATCCACACCGGAATATGGATCTTCAGCGGTAAAATGCAGTGCTACCTTCCCCCGGCTCCAGCTGCCGGATTCAGCGCCTGTTACAGCTACTTCTGTAACCGGAGCGCTTTTATCAATATGGATGGGACCGAAGGTTGCGATGGAATAATGGTTCTTATCCTCATCACTGGTAGCCGCACTGTCAACAGCCTTGCCCGTTGCTGTCTGGCCTGCTCCTTCAGCGGTGAATTTCTGATCCGGGGTCAGTGATTTGATCGCTGACAACGTATCCTCTGCCGTATAATGTACAATCACGGATTGACTGGTCCAGGTCCCGGCAATGTAAAGAGTACCGTTATCCGTAACCGCTGTGGCCTTAATGGAAGGTGGCGTCGTATCGATCAGGTTAGAGCCTACGGCACCGACCTCTACCTTGAAGGTAACCGGCTGAAGACCGGGAACGGCAGCTTTTACCTCCATGGTCTTAATGACCCCGGTTCCCTTCGAATAGACCTGATAGCCTTCGCCTATATAACCTGTATAGTTGTTAGCCGCAGATGCATATCCGTTTGCATCCGACACCACTGTAATTCCAGTACTGTTAAGCCCGCGCATGACCGCAGTAATTGTACTGTCCTCCGAGACGGTGAAGGTAACGGGAATACCCGGCAGCGGATTACCCGCCAGATCCTTGACCGCCACTACCTGCGGAAGCATGAAGCCGCGCCCCCCTGGAACTACACCCGAGGCTTGCGACAACCGGATCTGCTGCAGCAGCGGCGATACCGGGCTCATCGACCCCTCGACATTACTGAGCGCCATCAGACTCATCTGATAGGCTCCAGGATTTAGGATGACTCCCAAGGTAGGGTCTATCTCATACACCGATTGATAGACGGAGCTATAGACCGAATCCTTAACCGTTGCCCCCCGATGAAGCTGCGGCTGCGGTATAGGCGGCTCTGCCTCATACACTGCTGCAGAGGCAGTGTCCGCTTCAGGCCCTGGAAGAATGTTATGGACTATTTTCCCCGACCCGAATACAGCGCCCGGCGCCAGCATCAGAATTAGAAGCGAGAGACACAGCCATCTGCTGATTATGCCCAACCGTCCTTGCTGCATAAGCTTGCATTTCCTTTTTGAATGTTTCATCATACATCCCCTAACTTTTTAGTAATGAGCATACTGATCATGGTGAAGCCTGGCCCTCCTTTACTAATCAAAGGGAACCGCGGACGGGATTTTACAACTGTTTATTCCGGTTCACACAAACTTCGATTTTCGTTTCGAGCCATGCTTCGAGGTCCCCGATCACAAGACTCAGCTCCTTCCGTGCGGATTCTCCGAGGATCGCTAACGCCTTCTCTTTGGCCAGCAGAAAAGATTTCTTCATCGCCTCCGTGTCGAAGTCACCTTGTTGCTTGAGCGTCTCCACGAACGTCTGATTGACGGCAATCACGGCGGATTCAACAGCATCCCCCGCCCGCTGAAGCAGGCTGTTCAATGCCTCACTCTCGATTCTCTGCTCAAGCCCGGCAATTTCCCGCTTAATATAAGCAATTACAGACCTCGCCAGCAGCCCCAGCAATGGAATAATCAGCACGGTCATCAGGGTGCTCATCATCTGAGGTGTTACATAGTCACTCATCGTCATCGCCTCCTAAATGGATAATTCGACAATCTATTATTCTTTATTCTCGTAATACTAGGTAACCGGGAATTAATTTTTACAACTTTCGCTAGAAATATAGTAATCATGTAAATTTTTGTTTTTGTCAGTTGTGGAATCTATGGAATATTTTACTTGTTATGTGAGGGGATCAGCGAAGAGTTAGGTCAGGCCTGGGGGAACAGGCTCCGCTAGACCCGAGAATGAAGGTACTATTGAACATGGGGAGGAAAATTCATGGTTACCTGTGATGACGAGCTAGTTGAAACCTGCAGGAAATTATTAAAACGCTCAGCATGGAGAATTCAGTATAAGACGCGTATTCAGCTGATACGGGAAAGTAATCCGCTCTACGATAATGAGGTCTACGACAACAGCTTTGAAAGTATGGTCGTATCTGAGTTGTTCGTCGATGAGCTTCTGGATATGCTGCCTTGGGAGAAATGCAGATATATCATCCAAAAAACAGTCATAGAAGGAATGCCCGAACAAGAAGTAGCAGCCGAGCTGCAAATGACTCAACAGGGGGTTAGTAAATGGAAGCGCAAGGGACTGGAAGTCCTGAAGGAAAATCTTACCCTTTCATCGAGACTGTAAAAAAGGCGCAAAGCGGCGATAAAGCGTCCATGGAGGATATCCTTAGCCTGTTCTCGGTGGACATCGAATATTTATCCCGGTTCATTATGCTGCCGCGGGAAGAGGCGATTCAGACCTTAAAGATTGAACTCATAAATATAGTTTATCAGGACTTGTAAATTCAGCAGGAGCAACGCTTGGACATACATATTTTTCCTAACTTTTTATGTACAATGTCTAGTCAGTAATAGTCGGAGCTTCATATGATAAACAGAGGAGTATGACTAGCAGCTATTTAAGAGAAAGGAACGCACAAGAATATGAATACATTCGTTCCTTCGGGTGAATATCCTATAGTATTTTTGAACTCGGTCCCCAAGAGCGGTACCCATCTGATGAAGCAGATCTTAGAAGGCATTCCGGGAATGACGCAGAACCCTCATGAATTCTATGAAGGCTATCCGGAAGATTCCGGCCTACACTACCAGCGGCTGCAGTTCGTCCGCAGCGGACATTTCACAGCAGGGCATGTGTACTATTCACCCCGGTGGTCAGGTATGCTTCGGGAGCTGAAGATCAAGCCGATATTCCTAAACCGTGACCTAAGAGATATTGTAATCTCGTATACGTATTTCATAACAGACAAATACCCTAATCATCCGCTGCGCCCCTATCTGCTCTCTCTGCCGGACAGGAATCAGCAATTTCTTGCTTTAATCCAGGGAATACCAGAGCTTCATTACCCGAGTATTGCCGCTTGGTATGGGCAGTTCACCGGATGGAGCGGGGAAGCGGACTGTTTACAGATCGCCTTTGAACATTTGGTAGACAGCCACAGCTCACGCCGCCGGACGATGGAGCAGCTGATTCATTATCTCTGGGCTGACAAGCCGCTGCCATTACCGCTAGACACAATTCTGGACGCTATGGTGCAGAACATTAACCCTAAGGCCTCCTATACCTTCCGCACCGGCACAACCGGGAACTGGCGGACCGAGTTCAATGAAGAGGTGAAGACTTGCTTCAAAGAGGTGGCAGGCCATCTGCTCTTCCCCATGGGCTATGAGACAGATTACAACTGGTAACCTAATCGTTTGACATGGAAGGTGGGGCTGCACATTGCATACCGGAGTAACACTATGGTTCACCGGCCTGTCCGGCTCTGGAAAAACCACACTCTGCCGCTGCCTGAGTCAGAGATTGCAGCAAATGAACGTGAGGACAGAACTGCTCGACGGTGATGTTTTGAGGAATCAACTGTTCCGCGGGTTAGGCTTCTCTAAAGAAGACCGGTCGCTGAATGTAAGAACCGCAGCCTATCTGGCGCAGCTCCTGACCCGCAACGATATCATCGTCCTGGCCTCCTTCATCTCCCCTTACCGGGACATGAGGGAGCAAATCCGGCAGAGCATCCAGCCTTTCGTGGAAATCTACGTCAAATGCTCCTTCGAGGAATGTGCAAGACGGGATGTCAAAGGCTTATACCGTAGAGCGCTTTCCGGAGAGATTCCGCATTTCACCGGCCTGACTGCCCCCTATGAGGAACCGCTCCGGCCCGAGATAATTGTGGATACCGAGCAGCATAGCGAGGATCAGTCCACCGAGCTCATTCTCACCTACTTGATGAAGCATGATTATATCTATTAATCCTATCCGTTGTTACATGAAGAAGCCCCTATCCTTCACCTAGGACAGGGGCTTCTTCATGTACAGCTGGCTTACACCTTGAACAGAATAATAATCTCAGTAAGCAGAATCAGCCCGGCCGCTGACACGCCCAGTGAATTAATAATAGTCAGCGCATCCGGGTAGTTCTCCTTACGGAACTGGGAGCAAAGTGACACCGTCCATAACACGCTGAAAAAAAGTCCGGTGCTTCCGCAGCCCCTCTCATTCAGAACCCTCCTCCTGCGCCGAAAGAACCTGCCGAGCCCGGCAAAGGTAAGCAGCATATAAATGATAAGCTCAGCGGATGAAATCACAATCACCTCACCTGCAGACAAGAGATGCATCAATGCATACTGAAGGCTAAAACCGATAAAGACAAGCATGTTAAAGGAAACCTTCGGGACACTCAAGCCGTCTTCCTCCTTTTGCGTATAAATGAACAAGATCATTAGATAACGCTTACATTATAATTGTAATCGTTTTCCTTTTCTGTGATTAATGATGCTTCAGGCCTATAGGATCATATGTACTCAGGGTCTATTCAGCCAGACCACACACATAAATTACCCTTGGGATGATAGGTTACTTGTCCTTTGATCATCTTAAGTTTTACCTCACTTATATTTGCCAATTTGCTAGCTGGAGGGAGCAGTAGCCATGAGGAGCATTAAATTGTAATCGGTTTTTCGATTACATTTGGTCCTCACAACTCGCGGGTGCCGATTCTAATCGGTTTTCCGATTACATACCAGTCCCCTCCTCCGTAAAGAGCTCTTATCCACTGGCAGACGTAAATCACAATTTCCTAAATAACCAAAAAAAACCGTAGCTGCATGGGTAAGCAGCCCGGTTCCTCTACTACAGTATATAGGGTTCGTCCCTCTTACATCGCTTTCAGATAATCAATAATAGCCTGTGTGCGCTTATCGCCATTCTTCATTACAAGCAGCAGGAAATCATCAAGCTGGGTCAGCAGTCTGCTGCCCTCAATTCTCTCCGGGCCAGCCTCCGACAGTGTATTTTCATAAGCGATCGCTGCCTTTTCAAGAATGACCTGTGTCTTCTTGTCGAACAGCGGGGTCTTGGGCGCACCATTAAACACAATTCTCTTGGCGCGTTCCAGCACTTCCGTCATCGCCGCAGCACGGTTAGAAGTCTTATATATCTGCACAAAATCCTCATATTGCACGGCCCGCTCAATGACCTGGTACCAGTCCACCATCAATCTTTCGCCAGCTACCATCGGCTGCTCCGACTCTGTCGCCATCAGGTCAATATAGACCTGCAGATCCTTACTGACATAAGGTTTGAAGACTTTGAAGCTCTTATAAGGAATGGCTGGTACGAATCCCCCATCCTCCACCAGCTTGTAGCCCATGCCCTCCAGATCCTGGAGGACCATACGCACCTCGGCCTGTCTCACCTTAGAGCGTGCCAGCGCCATAGGCATGCCTGCCGTATATATGTTCTTGATATTCAGTTGGACGACAGGCGCATTCATACGTTTGGTTGCCACAGGCAGGTAAGCCTTCAGTGCATTCTCCAGATGCAGCACAGCCAGATTCGCCTCTGTCTGCGTCATCTGGCCGATCCGGTTAACCAGCGTAGCCTGGGCCAGGCCAAGTGAAGACGGCTTTTGCAATCTCTGTTCAAATAAAATAAAGGCTGTTGTAGGCTTCACCGCCGCTGCCTCAATCTTCTGCGGGAAAGCGCCAAGAACGGTAATCCCGGTACTTGTCAATAATAGTGCGGAGGCAAGCGCGGCTGCCAGGCTTCTTGTCCATCTGGTTGGCCTCATAGGTACACCCCTTTCAATAAGTTGACGTAGTGCTTATATTTTACCATACATTAACAATCCACTTCATGCAAAAAACCCTGCATCTCTGCAAGGCGAGCTGTTAATTGTCTCTTTAAATCATCAGCATTCTAGAAATTTTTTCATTTGCTTTTGATACCGTTTAACCTGCTCACTATTAGCAAATTCTCTAAACGACTCAAAAAGAGCTATCAATTTTTTTATTGATATGTTATCTCCAAGAACTACACTTGAAGCCAGAGCTTCCAGGTTCTTATCAATCGCATCCTTATAATCTTCCTGATAAAATTTATATAGTGAAAATAAGCACAAATATCTCATCAAATATCTTGCTGTTATTTTATTATCCGGATAAGTCTCTATAGCGTTCAACTCGTCTGACAAATCTGTTAGAGCCCACTCAATGGATAAATTGTTTTTAATAGCACTTTCGAATATTGTGACCATTCCGGCAATTATTTCTCTAGGATACTGTTTTAAATACTGAACATACTCTTTCAGCACTTCCTCTTTGCCTTCCATCAAGTCAATGGTGTATTTGTTTCCTAGGCAAATACACTAAAATCTTGTATAATAAACTTGTCTTTCTCCTCTACGCCCTTGACCCATGAAAGATCTTTATATTTCAGGATGCAATCTCATGATTCTGAATATCGTTTCAGCTTCTGATAAGCTACGCCCTTACATAACTGTGAATATCCAAGGTAGTAGATTAAGGGCCTGTCTTGAGATGATTTGCGGGATGACTGCGTAAGCTGATAGTAGTACAAAACACTAGACGCTTCGTAGAGCCTGTCAGCAACTCCAATCATATTGTGCCAATCTTCATTCGCAAAGGTTAGTCTTAACATGTTTGCAAGTGAATCAAGGTTATCTATGTTATCTAGTTTCAACTCTCCCACTTCAAACCCTCCTTATTATCCATATAAAAACATATTATTCCACATATATACATTTGTCTATTAAAGAGTTTGCTACATAGACAATATCATTTCAAATACACATAATTACGGTATGTGCCAGTTTGTCATAAATAGGAGTGAACATAAATGAATCTATCCGAACCTTTTACAACCGGACGTCTACACTTCCGCCTACTGAATCAGTCCGACATCGCTGCTGTCTACCGGCAATTCTCGGACCCGGACATGTGCAGATACTTCAGTGAGCCGCCCTGTGATTACAACGAAGCTGTGGAGATCATTGAGCATTACTCCCAGCCTGAGGGCAAAGGCCATCACCGTTATGGAATGTTTGACCGGGAGACCCAGGCCTTCATTGGCACTTGCGGCTATCATTATTGGGACGCAGAGCGGAAGCAAGTGGAGATTGGGTATGACATCTGGAAGGACTATTGGGGACTGGGTTATATGTCGGAGACCCTGCCCATTCTTCTCAATACGTGCTTCACACAGCTTGACGTGGACTGTATCTATATCCTGACCCATCCGCAGAACGCTGCTTCGATGGCAACGGTGCGAAAGTTCGGGTTTGAGGGGTGTGAGCCTTGCAGGGAAGTGGAGGAAGAGCCTCTGGTGTGTATGAAGCTGATGCGTAATAAATGGTGTGGTTAATCCGGAGTCGAAATCTTTGTTTGTTTTATCATCGAGTTAAATAAAAACAAGGTACCATTATTAAAAGAGGTACCTTGCTAAGGAATGTTGTTTTTATAGACCAAGTATCTGTTTTTTCTTGGCTTCAAATTCTTCTGGAGTTATGATACCAGAATCTCGAAGCTCTGCAAGCTGTCTCAGATCATCAATCGAACCAGTAGATGCAGGCGGCGCTTGGCGATTGCTTCTCTCAGATTTATAGCTTGCTATATATTCACGAATTTTTTCGGCGGTTTTCATTTTTCCAGGCTGAATCAATACAACGTTTGCACTTGCTCCTTTTGTATTATCAGATTTGGATGTTTGAAGACCCGGTGTAATAACTTGTAAATAAGGCACTTTTAGAAAAGGCTTAACTATGCTGATTGTTACCACAGAATCCAATGGAATTGTTTGAGTATGCCCTCCTAATTTTTGTATGTTACTTGGCTTAATTACTAGATAATCCTCATAGAGTTCTAGAGATGATGTTCCGCCACTAATCTGATGTATCATTATTTTCCACCTCTTTTTTAAGATAGAACTATTTTAGCATATTCTTCTAATATTTTGTTATATTTTATCATTTGCTCCAAATAAAATTCAAAAAGATGCATTCCCATAATATGGGTAAGTAACACGCCTGAATCAGGAGCAACAAGGGCTCCCTCTCCCACCGAGCTTTTCCAAATAATCTGTCATTTGATAGGACATATACAGCCTCAGAACATGATCGATTTGGCTCAAATCAAGCTGAATCAGTTCGTCGATCTGACGTAAGCGGTACCGCAAAGTGTTGCGGTGTACGAATAGTTCGTCGGCGGTCTTTTGCAGCTGCTGGTTATTCTTCAAATAGGAATAGAGGGTATGATACAGGTCCGCATGATGCTTCTCATCGAATTCACGCAGGACTGTGAGCGCCGGATGGCTGACATCCCGGGAATCATGCTGCGCATGCGGGGATAACAGGTCATACAGCTGCACATCAGCATATAGCACACGCGGCTCCGCAGGCCAGACAATTCGCCCGATCTCCAGCGCCTTGAGCGCCTGCAGATAATATTTGCGGCAGTCCGTGAGATCGCTGAATTCCCGGCTGATCCCCAGGCGGATCTGATGGCTGACGAGAAATTCGCGCAAGCTTGGATCAACCTCTTTTGACCTGGAAGATACACACTCACCATCACTCACCCCCACCATATGCTCATGGTAAAAGATCAGCCGCTCCTCCCCGAAATGCAGGTGCAGCTGATCTCTTAAATAACCGGTGTGTTTGCCGGAAACCGAAGCATCATACCCCGCAAGATCCAGCACCAGAACGGACAATCTGCCCTTGGGCAGATGCATACCGCTCCGCAGACTCTCCTGAATAAGCAGCGGTCCGTTCTCTTCATTCTCCAGTAATCCATAGATTAGCTCTTCATATTCCGCCTGGCTGGAGTTCCGGTAAAAGCTGTTCTTCGCCAGCTCCGCCGCCACCAGCCCGGCCGTAAAACCCGCCAGCTCATGATCCCTCTGTTCAATCGGGCGTGTGTCGCCCAGCACAATTACATTTCCGACAGGCTTGCTGCCGATCCTAATCTTGGCGACCAGCTTGGTCACCTGGCTTCCGCTGCATTCCACTTCATAAGCCTCCAGCGACTCTATGCCGGTCTGCACGCTCTTCAGTTGGTGGACGGCAGCAATGAAATCATAGGAGCAATAGCCTTTGTGCAGATTATCGCTCCAGATGGGGTCGGTAACCCCGCTACAATCCGAAGCAGCCAGAACCTTATAGCTTACATCGATGATAATCACCGGATTGCCCATCAGCTCTGCCGCAGCACACACGATTACATCCAATCCTTTGCCGGCGACACAGGCCGCAAGCATCCTGCTCTTAGCCTGCTCCCGTTCAGCTTCTTCCAGGAACAGCTCCCGGATCTGATTATAGAGCTCAAACACATCTTCCTCCGCCCCGAATTCCATACGGTTCTGTCCGCTATATATCTGCTGCTGGCCTGATGCTGGCTCCACCATGTCATTAATTAGCATCAGGCTGGCTTGATCCACCCCCTCAGCATCATCCGGTAATCCGGACTGGTAGCCCACATAGATATATTCAGGTGCAAAATGCGTCAGGCTCTTCGTGATCAGCATCGTATCTGAATAGGCAGTCGTTAATGCTTTGTTCCACTGGATATGTACGGCGTGCTTACTAAAATGTCTGCTAATCTGTTCAAAGGTAACACTCATCGCTCTCACCCCCTGCTTATTATAGTGCGCCGCGCACAAGATTCCCATTTATTTTTATATTTTCCATATATATAATCACTGGAATAGTCATGTTACATTATTCGTGACCCTATAACACAGGAGGAGATTCAGATGAGCAGCTTCGTAAAAGATGTGAATGAAATTACCAAAAGAATCAATACACCTACGACCTTCTATAATGCCGAGACCCTAACCGTCTATTGGGAGACTTCGCCCGAAGTGATCCGCAGCATTCTGCCCGCCCCGCTTACGCCGGGTCCAAGGCCGCTTGTGCACGCTTTTGTAGCTAACTATCCCCGCACCAGCTTCTGCGAGCCTTACCGGGAAGCCGCGGTCTTCGTCCTGGCAGCCTACAATGGGCAACCGGGCACCTACTGCCTCTCCATGCCGATCAGCGATGATATCGCGATGGGCCTGGGGCGTGAGATTTACGGCTTCCCCAAGAAGATGGCCGACATCAGCCTGCAGAAGGAGGATCAGCATGTGGCAGGCAGCGTCTCCCGGCGGGGCACTGAATTCTTCCATGTAGAGGCCGCGCTTAGCGGGAAAATGAATGCCGGGAACGGACAGCGCATCATCTCCGAGCATTATGGTGACGGACTGCCTGTCTTCAACATGAAGTATTCCAAGTCTCCGGATGGCCGAGGCTTCGATCTTGGACCGCTGCTGATCCGGCAGACAGCCTCTATGGATGTCAGCGTGCGCACAGCGGCAGAAGTAGAGATTCACCTGCATGACTCTCCGCATGACCCTTGGGCTGAACTGGAAGTCGTTCGTATGCTGGGCGGCATCTACACGGTCAGCAATACCGTCCTTGAACGCGGTGAGGTCCTGACTGCTGTAGATCCTGTACAGTTCCTTCCTTACTCCAACTTGCGCTGGGACTGGTGGAATTAATGGAGGTGTGCCAGTGAGAAATCCATTTGATTTGAGTGGAAAAGTAGCGGTGGTGACAGGAGCAGCCGGGGGGATAGGCGCAGAATTGGCTCAAGCTCTGGCCGGGCAAGGCGCGGACGTCGCCCTGCTGGATGTAAGAGTAGACAAGCTGGAACCGGCGCGGCAACAGATTGAAGCCCAGGGCCGCCGGGTGCTTCCGGTCCAATGTGACGTAACCCGCGGAACAGAGATTGAATCGGCGGTAGCAAGCATTCTGGAGCATTTCGGACAGCTAGATATCCTGGTGAATAATGCCGGAGTCGCCTCCGCAGGCTCTGTCGAGGAACTGGACGAAGCGGAATGGGACCGGGTGATGGGTACCAATGTGAAAAGTATTTTCCTCATGTCCAAAGCAGTGATCCCGGCCATGAAAGAACGCCAGCAAGGCCGCATTATCAACCTTGCTTCCATCTGTGGTGTGAAGGGCAGCAAGCTGGCCGCTCTGCATGCCTATAATGCCTCCAAAGGCGCAGTCGTGAATCTGACCCGCGGCATGGGTGCGACCCTTGCTCCTTACGGGATCACGGTGAATGCGGTCGGACCCAGCCTGTTCCCCAGCGGGATGACCCGCGCACTCTATCAGGACCACTTCCTGGAGCAGTATAATACGCTATGCCCCATGGGACGTCCCGGCAACCCCGATGAATTGAACGGCGCTGTCCTCTACTTCGCCTCGGATGCTTCCAGCTACACGACAGGCCAGACGCTATATGTGGACGGGGGCTGGACAGCCGTCTGATTCTAGCCTAAAGAGCTGTCTTCCTAGCCATGGAATGGCTGGAGGACAGCTCTAGTTGTGTGAATACAGCAATCGCTTCCAACAGCTTTTAAAGCTGCTGCGGCCCCGCCCAGATCAAATGCACCATATTCAGCGAAGAGCTCTCCACTCTAGTGATTTGCAGCCCCGACTCCCGGATCAGTCCGAGAATATCCCGGGTCTGATGGCAGCCGTATATTCGATAGAGCAGCGGATTCAGCGCCCGTTGCAGCGTAGTGACCACAAGGTTAGAACCAATTCCATGCTCCAGGAGCAGGATGGTGCCGTCCGGCTTACACCAGCGGTTAAGCTTCTCCAGCAGGTTCAGCGGGTTCTTATAGCTGCATAAGGACAGCGTAGAGACAATGGTATCGAACGAATGCGCAGCAAAGCTCATATCTTCGATATCCGCACATATACACTCGGCATCCAGGCGGTACTGTCCGGCGGCCCGTCTGGCCTTCTCAACCATAGCTCCACTGAAGTCCGCAGCTGTGATCTTGACGCCATGAGGATAGAACGGGAAGTTCGCCCCGGCTCCGACGGCAAGCTCCAGCACCTCACCCCTCGCAGAACCGATTAGCTTCTGGCGCCAGCGCCGCTGCTTCGGATCTTCTCTTTTACGGTCATAGTCCGTGGCCTGCCTGTCAAAAATCCGTATCAGCCGCTCTGTATCCATTCCCGCTATTCCCTCCCCTTCTTAATACAGCCGCTTCTCGTAGCTCTCCTCTATACCGCGCCGCACCACATCCTCCGTGAACTCCGCTGTATTCACATGCGCCGCAATGATGGCCGGAGCAGATGGGAGCAGGGCTTCAGCAGGCCATGTGCCGGGGTCCCAGACCTGCGATCTTTTGAAGGCCTTGGCACAGTGCATATAACATTCCTCCACCTTCACTCCAATTCCCAGCGCAGGCCGCTTGCCTCTGGCTCGCATCCGATCCAGGATAGGCTCATCCTTAATGATATAAGCTTGCCCGTTAACCCGCAGGGTCTCTTCCAGTCCCGGGATAATAAAAATCAGACCAATCTGCGGATTAGCCAGGATATTCAGCAAAGAGTCCAGTCTGCGGTTCCCCGGCCGCTCCGGAATGACCAGATGCCCTTCATCCAGCACCAGCACCGAACCGGGCGCATCCCCGCGCGGAGAGACATCGCAAGACCCGTGTTCATCTGCTGTGGACAAGAATAATAGAGGGGACATCGCTATATAATCACGGCAGTGATGATCCAGATAATGGATCGATTTGCGCTTCACCACTTCACTCGGATAGCCCAGAAGCTCTCTCAGCTCATTTTCCGATGTCAGCATTTCATGAAAAGGTTTATTCATCCCGCATCCCCGATTCTGATTATTATGTTGACTGTACTCCGCCTAACGCCAGACCTTCATCCGTTCATCCAGAGTGGAAGTATGCAGCTCCAGCTGAATTCCGTCCGGGTCCAGGAAATTCACCGACCAGCCGGTTCCCCGCTCAACAGGTCCTCTGACGATCTCAACGTGATGCTTCTGCAAGATGCCGACAGCTTCCTTGAAATCCTCCTCTGCGATATAAAAAGCTACGTGATCCATCCCGGGATATCCTCCCGGCTGCTGCCCGGCCTCCGTCCGTTCCACCAGACATACCCAGGCGCTGCCCCACTCCAAATAAGCATCCGACCTCCCGCGGTGTCTAACGCTCATCCCAAGAATCCCTTCATAGAATTTCAATGAAGACTGAAGATCCTGTACCAGAAGGGTGATGTGACTGAATCCGGCGACTTTCATGTGAGCAGCTCCTCCTGTTCTCCGTCCCTTAGTTAACTACAACCATCTCACAAACTTCTTATGTACCACTTCGATCTGATGATGCTCTGCCCATTCCGTTAGCGCCCGTATCCCCTGGTCTTCCTGCTCGGGGAAGTGAAAACAATATTTATAAGCAACCAGCAGATAGGCTCTGGGCTTAACTGCGATCACGGGCATGAAGTAGCCTTTGATGTAAATCCGCTTAACAGTAGAGGCTTCAATCTCTATATCCTTGATCTGTAGAGCTTCCGGCCTTATTTCAATGTTGAACGCCCTGCTAAAGGTAAACAAACGATATATCATAATTCCCGCAACGGCGATTGCGATTCCGACGACGAGATAGACCAAAAAATGCTCCAGCGGAGTAGTTCGGTCAAACCCAAGGATATACCATATCCAGAATAACATCAGGGCAATCACGCTTATAGTGGCCAGCAATTCAGCAGGACGTTTACCCTTTAACACGATCATCTTATCCATCCTATAACCCCCTTCTAATTATCCTTAAGAACAACAAGCTTCTTCTATCATACAGGGAAATGCTGGAATGAGGAAGGGATGAGGGTCTGACGACATTTAACCGGCCCATGTGCTTTTTTAGCAACATGTTCTGAGTCTAAGTGTTTATTCTCCCATCGACCGCTTGTATTAAGCAACATTGTTGCACTTCTTGCAAGATTACTTAAGAATAATTACTATATTTGGTACATTATTGCATCATTTGCAGGAATTCCAGTATTCAGAGCAAACTAGAGCTGGTTTTGTTGCCTTTTATGCAGGATTTCAGTATGGGGCGCTTATAATAGACAGCATTGTTGCACTTCTTGCAGCAAATTTCTAAACAACAATGAAAGAGGACTGTCCCCCAAAGGATGCTCCCTCATTCATTCTCTATTTTTGCAAATCATTGATCTCCTACTCCGTTAACCCCTTAATCAAATTTATTCATTAAAATTTTTGACTATCCAGCAGCTAGAAGATATCATGGATGGCATAAGGGCTCACAGAGATCAGGAGGATGAACCATGGATGTGTTTGCAGAGTATCTGGCGAAGATTGATGATCCGGTGCACCGGGCTACGGTGGAGGAAGTACTCGCTTGGGTATTGCAGGAATTCCCGCAACTTGAACCTAGAATCGCCTGGAACCAGCCGATGTTCACCGATCACGGAACGTACATTATCGGCTTCAGTGTAGCCAAAGGGCATATGGCCGTCGCCCCGGAAAAAGCGGGCATGGATCATTTCGAGGAGGTCCTGAAGCAAGGCGGAGTAGATCACACCAAGCTGCTGATCCGCATGAAATGGACGAATCCGGTGGATTACGGCCTGCTGAGACAGTTAATCGAGTTCAATATCGCCGACAAGGCGGATTGCACAAGCTTTTGGCGGGTATAGCTGCGGCTAGTCATCCGCTCCCACGCTTCCAGGTACAGAAAAGGACATGCGCGGGTAGCATGTCCTTCTATTTCTCACTGAAACGGTACCGTCCTTTAAAAGGACGGCAAGGCCGTTTCTACTTGTCACCAAATCACGCCACTGACAATCTTACGGTGATCTGACACATACGCTCTGAACTTATTCTCCTGTGCAGCATCCTCGAACGATTGCTTCGCAACGAACCAATACTCCTGTGGCCCATGGAACAGCAGATAATAACTCTGGTTCTCCCATACCCGGGTGAAGGAGTCCCATGTCATCACGGACGCATCCTTTTCCGGACTGAAATTGATTCCCTCTGCATCGAAAAGATATTCAAATTCCTTATTGTACCTTGTATCTGCCGACAAAATCTTCGGTAAAAGCAAGGTTCGCATCACGATCGACATCCCCATGGTCAGAATCAGCGTGATCGATATGCCGAGCAGAATGACCGATTGGTTCTGAATATACAGAATCATACACACCGCTATAAATACCGCTTGAACTCCAATGGCCAATATAGATTTCCACGAGTGGAAATATAGGGCCCTCGCCACCTTGGAAATATGCCGTCCATAATGAAAGCTGATTGTCTCCATCCTGCCACCTCTATCTCTTTACTTTAATCCGTTCATACTTCCCTTGTCTCTTCAGGATGATACAGAATTCGCTGGTAATCCCAATCCTTCGAATCCATATCGCCCAGATACATCCGTTCATGCTCCGGCACTAGCTCATATTTGATTCTAAGCTGCTCCCGGTAGTATTCACCTGGATTCTCCAGATAAGCATAATAGGCTGCCCGGCACGCTTCATGGGCCGTTTGTTCGCCGTTTAGCTTCTTGTGGAGGTTGTGCAGCTCTTTGAGCTTCTCTTCCACATCGGCAGAGTATAGGGCTTCGCCTAACATAACCTCGCCCAATTGCAGAATGTGTACCGTTACAGGAGTATCCATTGTCGTGAAAAAGGTCTTATCTGCAACAAGAGCATCCAGCTCCTCCAGCTTGTACTCCACTTCATCCGGCAGGTTATAAATGGCTACCCGCCCGTCCATGTACACCACGACATCGGCTAAATAATTCTTACCGCCATACTTCATGAACAGATGGACACTTTTGCCCTCCGTCGTCTGGTAGAACATTTCGCTGTTGACATAGAATTCCGTAGCGGAAGGTGAATGGGCAATCCGGCGCGCCTCATTGCGCTCCTGCTCCCGCTCCGAAATGTCATAGATATTCGTAAGCTCAGGATTCAGACGGGCCACCGTATCCTGAATATGCTGATAATAGCTTGCTTCATTATAAGTCCACTTCGCCGACTCCATGGTATACGCCCCCAGACCATGAATGGACAGCTGCTCTCCTGCCGGGGCTGCCGGCGTCAGCCAGCCCGATTGTATTTTGCCGGATAAGCCCTTAAGATCTATAAGCTCCCAGCAGTTGACCATGCCGTCTTCGTACACATCTACATTAATATAGAAGTAACTTCCTCCGTTATGGATGATTCCGGGAATGGAAGTCCCCTCCACCGTCTTAGTTCTTCTAATGGCTCTCATATGTAATCCTCCTTAGCTAGGATTTGGCAAGGGGTTCGATGGCCGGCTCGGGTCCAAGCTTTACACACAGCGTGGCTATCAGGGCAATCAGGAATCCGGTGGTACATGCGATCAGGAAGCCGCCGAATCCGTCCCCCAGATAAGCAGGCAGCGTCGCCAGCCCCGGAAAAGCGAATGAAATCGCAGACGAGCCGAACATCCCGACCATCCCGCCGCCAATCGAGCCTGCGCAGCAGACAATAATCATCGGCTTACGCAGCGGCAGATTGACCCCGAACATGGCAGGCTCCGTTACACCGAACAAGGCCGATATGGATGCCGACAGGCTTAGGGTACGGAACTGCTTGTCTTTGGCTTTGATAAATACCGCCAGCGCGGCTCCCGCCTGGGCGAAGGCAGCAGGACCCATCAGCGCAAGGATCGTGTCTGATCCGCCTGTGCTGATATTGTTGATCGCCAGCGGCACCAGACTCCAGTGCAGTCCGAAGATCACCATCGGCTGAATGACCGCCCCCAGTACCATTCCAGCGCCGACTGAACTGAAATTGTACACTGTACGGTACCCGTCTGCCAGGGCATCCCCGGCCAGCGCCCCCATCGGTCCGAATACCAGCAGCGTCACCGATGAGACCACAACCACAGAGATCAGCGGAGTGAAGAAGCCGCTGATGACCTCCGGCAATATTTTGACACAGAATCGCTCGACATAGACCAGCAGGCCTACCGCCAGAATGATGGGAATAGCGCTTGCAGGATAATTCACCGGCCTAATGCTCATGCCCATAAACTCAATGATTTCGTTGTTCGCGAATAATGTAGTCAGACTGGGATACAGCATAACCCCGCCTATCACGACCGCCGTAAAAGGATTGGCCCCGAATTTACGGGCTGCCGTAAACGCCAGCAGCAGCGGAAGGTAATGGAACAGGCTGTCCGCCATGGCATTCAGCACCGTGTAGGTCCCTTCCGTCTTGCTGACGAGCTCCAGTGCAACCGCACCCGCGAGCAGCCCCTTCATGATTCCTGCCGCGCTCAATATATTAACTATGGGAAGAAAAATACCAGAAATGCCGTCAATAATAATATTGACCAGACTGCGTTTGGATGGCTTCACGACTGTCTCCTCATTCACTGCGTTCATAGGATCCCCCTGCATTCTTACTCCACTGTAATACGAATGACCCGTAAGAGTCACTTTTTGCAAAGTGCCCCTCCTACGGGTCAAGCTCAACACCGGCGTTATTGCCGGTTCGGTTCTCTAGAAGACTTTAGTCGTCCATGATTCGCAGTTCCAGGTATCGGTCACGATATCCCGGTAGAATTCAGGCTCATGGGAGATCAGCAGAATGCTGCCTTTATAGGCTTTGAGCGCACGCTGCAATTCTTCCTTCGCATCGACATCGAGATGGTTGGTAGGCTCATCGAGTACCAGCAAATTGCTCTCCCGGTTAATCAGCTTGCACAGACGTACCTTGGCCTTCTCGCCGCCGCTCAGGACAGCAATTTTACTCTCAATATGCTTGGTGGTCAGACCACACTTCGCCAGCGCTGCACGAATCTCGAATTGGGAGTAGGACGGGAATTCGTTCCAGATCTCCTCGATACAGGTGTTGTAATTCGATTCCTTCATTTCCTGTTCGAAATACCCGATCTCCAGCAGATCGCCAAGACGGGCTGTGCCTGAGATAGGCTGAATCTGTCCGAGAATGCTGCGCAACAGCGTGGTTTTACCAATACCGTTCGCACCGACGAGGGCAATCTTCTGCCCCCGCTCCATGCTGAGGTCCAGCGGACGCGACAATGGGGAATCATATCCGATGACCAGATCCTTGGTCTCAAAAACCATTTTGCCGGAGGTCCGCCCCTGCTTGAAATTGAACTGCGGCTTCGGCTTCTCCTTGGCAATCTCGATGACTTCCATCTTATCCAGCTTCTTCTGCCGGGACATCGCCATATTGCGGGTAGCTACGCTGGCCTTGTTGCGGGCAACGAAGTCCTTTAGTTCTGATATCTCCTGCTGTTGGCGCTTGAACGCGGATTCCAGCTGCGACTTCTTCGCTTCGTACACCTGCTGGAAATACTCGTAATCGCCCACGTAACGCGACAGCGACTGGTTCTCCATATGGTAGATCAGGTTGATCACACTATTAAGGAACGGAATGTCATGCGAGATCAGGATGAAGGCATTCTCATAATCCAGCAGGTAGCGCTTCAGCCAGTTGATATGCTGTTCATCCAGATAGTTCGTAGGCTCATCGAGCAACAGAATATCCGGCTTCTCCAGCAGCAGCTTCGCCAGCAGCACCTTGGTCCGCTGACCGCCGCTGAGGTCGTTGACATCCTTGTCCAGACCGATATCGGTCAGACCGAGCCCGCGTGCGGTTTCATCGATTTTGGCATCGATCATATAGAAGTCCTGGCTGGTCAGCATGTCCTGAATCGTTCCGACATCCTCCAGCAGTTGCTCCAGTTCCTCAGGGGTCACATCTCCCATCCTGCCGTACATGTCGTTCATCTCTTGTTCCATATCGAACAGATATTGGAAGGCCCCGCGCAGCACATCCCGGATGGATTGCCCCTGCTGAAGCACCGCATGCTGATCCAGATAACCGGCGCGCATCCGCTTCGCCCATTCCACCTTGCCTTCGTCCGGCTGCAGCTTACCGGTAATGATGTTCATGAAGGTCGATTTCCCTTCACCATTGGCGCCGATCAGACCGATATGCTCACCTTTCAGCAGACGGAAAGAGACATCCGTGAAGATGGCCCGGTCGCCGAAGCCGTGACTAAGCTTTTCTACATTTAATATGCTCATGAAGTTACACCTTTTCCTTTATTCTATATTCTCGTCATATTATAAAGGCTAACGCGCAACAACTCCAGAAGGTTTCTGAAAAAAGCCTGCTTCATTTGTATTTCACCTTAAAATATCCAGGTAATTTGGCGGAAAATGGATGCCGCTCCGGTCCCTTTAGGTGTTTGTATTCTACTAGCTTAACTTGTGATGATGAGATTCTATAGGTAAACAGATCCTCGCCCACGCTGATATGCGGTCCCACCGTAGGGAAGGCTCTCAGCGTAATCTGAAAGTCAAAGCTGCGGAAGCCGTTCAACCTCTCTACCTGCTCTACTTGAACCAGATAAGGATACAACTGAGGCGTTGTGGTCAAAAGACTGAAATAGGCTGCCTTCAGCTGTTCATTCATGTATGGCAACAATTTTTCATAGAGTTCGATTTTCTGGAAAGTAATATTTTGGATCTTAAACTTACTATATCCTATATTTTGTATTATATTGATTAGAAAGATATCGGCAGATTTATAAATTACAGATTTGGAGAAGGTACCTATGACTTTTAAACCGTTCAGAATTCCAACTATACTCTTAATACTTTCAGTCACCTTATTATCCGGGTGCGAAGGCGAACCTTCCAATAATCTCACGGCAGCAGATAATGAAGAGTATAATTTGACAATTACTAATAACAGCCCATTATTTTTGAAAAGTGTAGTTGTGACTGTAGATCAAAAAGACGATATTCACATTAATTCTCAAATTGATAGTAATATCAAATTTGGAGAAGTCGCAAAGTTCAGGATCAAGAATGGAAATCATAGTCTTAAGATTACGCTCAATCCGAAAAAGAACTACTCAGTAAGTAAAGAGGTCAGTGAAAAATTCGAACAAGGCAAAGTAATTAACTATCAAGTAGAAATCGATAGAAATGAAGTCACTATTAATAAACAAACCGACAATGAGACATCTGAAGAGTAACCCAAGTTAGCGGAGGTAAGATGAGAGAACTTAAGGGAATAGGAATCAGTACTGTTAAATACGCACTCCTGAATTTCATGCTGGTCATTACAAACTTATTATTATATGCTTCAGGACCGGATGGAGGCGGAACCGGGGACCGGGAGGAAGGGCTGATGTTCTATCAGATGTACTTCATCTGCCTGCTTGCGGGATTTGTCATCTATGGAGTATGGTCCATTACAGCAGGCAGATATGAGAAAAAGACAAGAGGTCTAACGGCTATTCCTGTGTTATTCTCCTCAGTTTGTATCACCAGTGTATTCATTTATGCTAACAGCAGATATAAGAATCTGTATGATGGTGAGTTTGTAAATGACGTAGGGTACAAGGTCTTGACGCTCTACGCCGATACTTCCCTCTACCTGGTATACTTCCTTCTGCTGATCGCTATTTGCATCAGCGTGCTTGGAATTGTTAAGCGGAACAAATTATCTATACTGGGGCTGTTGCTGAATCTATCGCTGCTAGTGCTCTTAACCCTTGTACAATTTCCATAAAACAATGCTCTCCATTCTCGTAGAAATCATGGCATGTTAAGATGAAGCTATGCTGATCTGGAGTCTTGGAGGTGTACAAAATGTATATGGAACAAGGGAACTTGATTATCCGGGATGCAACTATGGGGCAAGGCACACAGTGTTTAAAAATGCTGATCCGTTATCTATTTGAAGCACAGGGTTTTCACTAAATTATATTCAGCATCTTATTTATTCTACAAATCATTCAAAGAACTCTTATCCACAAATTTACACTCACCTTTTCCACAGCAGCAGGAAACTATAATTTTCTATACAACAAAAAAAACGCCAACCGATGCATCCCTGCATTCGTTGACGTCTTACTAAACCAGGCTTACGTCCGGCGCATATACGCACGCACGGTAATTGGAGCGAAGACCGCCACAATCACAGCGGCTCCGATCAGGGAGTAGACCAGATCACTGCCTACCGTTCCATGGTTGACCAGTTCACGGACAGCAGTGACCAGATGCGAGATCGGATTGTTATTCACGAACCACTGAAGCCATTTCGGCATCGTTTCAACCGGCACGAAGGCATTCGAGAGGAACGTTAGCGGGAATAACACGATCATTGAAATCCCCTGTACACTGGATGCCGTGCGGGCGATTACACCGAAAAAGGCAAAGATCCAGCTGATGGCCCAGGAGCAGCCGATGACCAGAACCGCCGCCAGGGCAACCCCGCCGATGCCGCCTTCCGGCCGCAAGCCCATGATGTAGCCCATTACGAAGGTGAGTACCGTAGCAATCGTATAACGTATAGTATCTGCTAACAGCGCTCCTGCGAGAGGGGCAATCCGGGCAATCGGCAGCGATTTGAAGCGGTCGAACACCCCTTTCTCCATGTCCTCCCGCAGCTGGACACCGGTGACGACAGAGGTCGTAATTACGGTCTGCACCAAGATTCCCGGAATGATTACCGGCAGATAACTTGCCACATCACCGGCAATCGCCCCGCCGAAGATATATGTAAACATCAAGGTGAATATAATCGGCTGAAACGTGACGTCAAACAATTGCTCCGGTGTACGCCGGATCTTGAGCAGTCCTCTGTAGGCCATCGTTAAGGAATTACGTACCACTTGGCCGAAGCTGGTATGGTTTTTTAAATTACGGTCTACACCCGGCTTGATTAAAGTACTCATGCTAGTACCCCCTTCTTCTGTGCGCTATCCGTGACAAGCCCCGCATCTTCCTTGACGCCATGACCGGTTAAGGTCAAGAATACTTCATCCAGCGTCGGCTTCTGCACACTCATCTCAAGGAGCGGTATGCTGGCCTCGCGAAGGGCGATCAGCAGATCGGTTACCCGGTCCACGTTCCCCATCGGTGCAATAATTTTGGCTGCTTCTGCGGACAGGTTAGAGCGTACCTGAAGCACCTGCTCCACAATCTGCTGCGCCTTCAGCAACTGCTGCGGTTGGACCACCTTCAGGTGAAGCGAGGAGCTGCCAACCGAGCTCTTGAGTTCATCAACGGTTCCCTCTGCAACCACCTTACCGGTATCAATCACGGCAATCCGGTCCGCCAGTTGATCCGCTTCTTCAAGATATTGGGTCGTCAGCAGGACCGTTGATCCCGTATTCACCAGCCTGCGGATCGTCTCCCACATCTGATTGCGCGTCCGGGGATCAAGTCCCGTTGTCGGCTCATCCAGGAAAATGAGCGGCGGTTGCGCAATTAGACTGGCCGCCAGATCCAGCCGCCGGCGCATCCCTCCGGAGAAATTCTTCAGCGGGCGCTTCGCTGCTTCCGTCAAGCCGAATTCCTCCAGCAGCTCAGAGGCCTTGCTGCGCGACTCCGCACGCCCCAGGCCATGAAGCCTGGAGAAGATCACCAGATTCTCCGTTGCGCTAAGCGATTCATCCACCGATGCATATTGACCCGTCACTCCGATTAACTGACGCACGATCTGCGGTTCTTTTGCCACATCATGTCCGAAGATACGCGCCGAACCTGCGTCAGGCCGCAGTAGGGTCGCCAGCATGCGAATTACGGTTGTCTTCCCGGCACCATTGGGACCCAGCACCCCATAGATCATTCCTGTGCCCACCTTGAGATCCACCCCATCCACGGCCCGGTTGCTCCCGTAGATTTTGACCAATCCCTGCGCTTCAATGGCGTAGCTGCTGCTCTGCCCTGCTGATTGTGTCTGCTTCATGCTTCATTCCTCCTTGATTGCTGAATCTATAAGGATAGTAACCGGCATATTTAAACTGAATTTAAACCCCCTCCTCCACTATCCGGTTGCTGTTTCCCTATCCCATTAAACCAAAAATCCGATCCCTTGGGATCGGACTTGCGGAGTACGCTTGCAGTCGTACACTCTATATGCTGTTCTCCTTAGTCATAGCCGCCTTCAGCTTCGGGCAATGCCTGGTACTCTTCTTTACCGGCTACAATCTCCGCGATGAAGGTCCGCAGCTCCAGCAGCTGCTCTGCATCTTCCGTAAGCTCACATTTCCCGCCGGACCAGGACCAATTCCGTGTGAACCCGTTGACAGTGATCCTCCAGCTATCTTCCTGGTAAGGAACCACCGCACAGCCCTGCTTGAGGGGCACAAGCGCAAGCTTCCCCATGATGCCGATGCCTCTCATCCGCTCATAAATGCTACGCATTTCATCTTCGGTCAATGTAATATCCGCTGTGGCTGTTCCGTTCATAATCAGATCTTTTACCACGGTATCCTGATACGTATTAATCTCATTCTTGGTGACCTCCCCATACCCGTACCGGACGAAAAAATCGAAATCAGCAGGCATGTCCTCAGGCATCTCTCCCAATACCTCCGGCTGTTCCGGAGCGGGTTGTGCATCCTTATTCGTGCTACAGCCAGCTATGAGCAGTACGGCCAGCAGCAAGTAATATATAGGCCTCAGGGTGGTCACCTCCACAATGTCTATCTTCAAAGAGCTATGGTGAATTCTAGCCGCAACGAAATAATGAGCCTAATCCGACAGTGCCCGCATGATGTTGGATTTCGCCTCTGCCGCAATCGCTTCATTTCCGTCATCGACCGCTTGCATTAGGATCAGCATGGGGATGTATACCGCGATCAGCCGCGCCAGCAGCTTCGTTTCCTCGTCCGCTCCTCCGTACGTTTCGAAAAACACGCCGCGGGCGTAAGGTGGTAAAAAGCTATAAGCAACGCTCAAATCGCAAGCCGGATGGCCTACGCTCAGATCTCCCCAATCAATGATGCCGGAGACGATTCCGTTCTCATTCACAAGCATATTTTTGAAATGAAGATCGCCATGCAGCAGTACATTCACCGCCTCGACACGGTCCTTTTGCAGCCTGCTAATATACGCTTCGATCCTACCTGACTCCTCCGGCGACAAGTGTCCAACCACCTTCGATAGAAAGCCCTCCAATTTCACTTTGCGCGATGCTATGTCCGTCAAGCTTCGATGATCTTGCTGAACTCCGCACTTCAGCGCCGCCTGCACCGGGAACTCATGCAATCTCCGCAAAAATTTCGCCAGCGTCTCTGCCGATAAAGCCCGGCGTTCTTCCGTCAAACCGATGGGGAAATCGCCTGGCACGTGAGCATAGCCAAGAAATGGTGCCGGGTATTCGTCACTTGCTTCGCCATAAAACAACGGTTTCGGATAGGGGATAGTCAAATAGGCCTCCAGCTTCGGCAGCAGCTTCCCCTCCATACGAATCGCGCCAACTGCAAACGTCCTTCTTGGAAACCGGAACACGTACTCGTCACCGATGAGAAAAACCGTATTGTCCCAGCCCCAGCCTAGTCGCTTCACTTGCTTCGAAGACAGCTGAGGGAATTGTCTGCCGATCAGCGTCCGCGCCTGTTCTTCGCTAACCTCCCACTCCGCATCCCATACATTCGTTCCTCCCATGAATTGTCTGTCTCCCCGTTCCTTAGGTAGTATAGTTGTAGGTGGCTAAATATTTCGCAATGACTTCCTTACTCTCATGCCACCACAGAATAGGAACTTCGCCTACCTTCACCAGACCTAACTTAGCGGCCAGATGATTGGAGCCAGTATTGCCGGTATCACAATCCCAATATGTTGTTAGCTGCCGCTGACGGCCAAGCGCTATGAATTCTTGACACAGTCTGAACGCCAACCCTTGATTACGGTATTCCTTGTGCGTGATGATATCCGGTTCAATATAGCCGCCACCCACATAAAAAGTATTACAAGCGCTTACAAATCCGCTCTCATTCAAATAACAATAACCAAAGGCCCTGTCCAGATAGCTCTCAGCCGAAGTCCACAGTAACCGGTAACTATCATCCATCTCCTGAATGTAGCGTTCAAACAACTGCTCATCAATTCTAGTTAAAACAAATTCTCCAGAATCCTCCTGAATGTCAGCAGGCGCTTTAGCGTTACTGTTCATCTTATAATGAGTTCTACTGAGCTCCACTGTGTTGTCTTTCAAAGGTTCTTTCAGCAGCGCTAGCCATTGACTGGAGGAGAAGTACAAATCATAGAAATTCGCGTGATTGGCCGGATTGGCTAAGAAATCAAGCAGGCTTCGATTGAACTGCTCATCATCTTCCTGCCCGAACAGATAATATTTTCCGCCTCGGCTTGTGACAAGCCCCGCAGTCGGCTGATCTAAGTTATTCACAAATATTCTGCCTGGCTGATCAAGATCTATGACCCCATGAACAAATACAAAGATGAATTCTCCTTCTCTATGCGCTAGAAGATGCTTGATTCTACTATACTCACTAGACTGTAATTCAATCATTCTAATCCTTCCTCTCAGTTAATTACCTGTTATGTATACCTGCCCTTCTCCTGGCAAAGTACCCCCACAAAGTGAGGCTTTAGCGTAGGTGATGACTCAGGTACTTTGCAGGGACCCCAAAACATATATAAATTCTTACTTGGCAAAAAAGCCGGGGCCACAGTAACCTGTGTCCGCCAGCCTAGTATATCATGCCTACCGCCAATTTTTCACCTCTACCCAAGCGGCGCCCGGTCCTGCTGGATACCTGCACCGTTAAGAGCGCCCTGCTTCCCGCACCGGAATCCATATTTCACTTTTAAAAGTTGGCGAACCGGTATCCTTGCCTTCATTCCACAGAAGCTCCGGCCCCTCGACCTGCTCATAATTGGAAGAAGGGAACCATTCGGAGTAGATCCGACCCCAGATATTCTGAAGTGTGTCCGGGAATGGCCCCACTGCTTCAAATACAGCCCACGTAGACACAGGAACCTCAAGCTTGGCGTAGGATGGCGGAGCTTCCAGAGTGGTGGCAACACCAATATAATGATCCAGCTCCCCGCGTTCCTCCATCCGTCCTTCCGAGAAATTCACCGATGCGCTGATCATTCCCGCCGGAATGATATTCGACAGCCCCTTCAGCTCGCCTATCATCTCCATGCTCAGACTCTGCCACATGGCAGCGATCTCCGGGTTCACCCCGCTGAACTGGATGGCTACCCTTTTCTTGAGCCCAACGATCCGGAAAGCCTCTTTCTCCTCAATACGGTAATTCATTTCACTGCCTCCTCTGATGGTCAACTGAAAAGTCATTCGAGGAAAGGCCTTCAGGGGTGTCCCTGCCGTTCTTGCTTCTGAAGGCGTTACGCCGTGAAGCTGCTGAAAGGCTTTGGTGAATGCATCCGGCGAAGTATATCCATACTCCAAGGCAACATCAAT
The DNA here is from genome assembly GCF_038593195.1 of Paenibacillus sp. FSL H7-0350. Lineage (NCBI taxonomy): Bacteria > Bacillati > Bacillota > Bacilli > Caryophanales > Paenibacillaceae > Paenibacillus > Paenibacillus sp. FSL H7-0350. Next base: position 1,600,599 of record NZ_CP151972.1, read on the forward strand.
TATCCGGTGCTGGCTCCCCTGCAGCTTGAAGGCAGCCAGCGTGAGACGTCTGCGGCGGATATATTCGGAGAGCGGGATACCGGCCAGGAAGGAGAACATCCGTGTAAAATGATACTCCGAGCATAACGCGTAGCCCGCTGCCACTTTTACATCGATCTCGTCGTCCAGGTGCTCTTCAATGTAGAAGAGTGCAGCATTCATATCTTCCAGCAGATTCATTGTGTACCTCCCTTTCCTCACCATCAGATTAACAGCTGTACCGGGACAGCATCCGACAGTTCCTGCACCATATTAACGGATACTTTCATAGCCGCATGAATAATTCCCAAATCCATAATCATTCAAGACAATCCGCTAATTTAGAGGCATAATGAAGCATAGAATATATACGAATAAGCGAGACAGGAAGTCCCTATTACGCGGTTAAAAAGGGAGGTTGCCATGAAGCTTGTCCCCAACTGCATCACGCTCAGCCGGATCGGGCTGGCTCTTCTGCTGCTGTACCTGGCGCCGCTGGGCACGGGCTTCACTGTAGTCTACCTCCTGTGCGGAATTACCGATCTGCTGGATGGCCCTATTGCCCGAATGTCCGGTACAGTTAGCAGCCTCGGTGCCAAGCTCGATTCCGTGGCCGATATGACGCTGGCAGGCACTGCACTCTATACCTTATATCCGTTCCTTGGTCTGACCTTCGGCCTCCTCCTGTGGATCGTGCTGATTGCCGTTATCCGGGGAGCCTCCATCCTGACCGCGCTGCGCAAATTCAGCACCTACGGCAGCATTCATACCTACGGGAACAAGCTGGCCGGATTGCTGCTATTCCTTACACCGTTGCTGCTTCCCTATGTGAATCAGGCGATCTGGACAATAGCTGTATGCTTAATAGCCACTCTATCTGCAATCGAGGAACTGATCCTGCTTCTGATCTCAAGTGAGCTGCAGCTGGACCGCAAGGGATTGTATGTGCGGCGCTGATCAGCATTCTGCGAAATGATGAAGCAACTCCTTAGCCCAATCCAGCTTCTCCGGGCAGCCTTCGTTCATATCCGGGCGGGTCTGGTTACGGTACATGACACGACGCTTCACAATCCGGTACATACATAACATCCGGGGTAAATCCAGAAAAATAATGACATCCGCACGCCTCAGTCTGCTCTCCGATGTAGAAGAGCACCAAGCTGACGGGCCAGGGTAGACTTGCCTGATCCTCCTGATCCGAGAATTAAACTCCGGTTCATAGGCTTCTCCTTATGCATTTTGACATCATAGTGATCCATCATTCCAGCCCCAGATACTCCCTAATCCCATCTACAACAGCGGAGGCCACGCTCTCCTGGAACCCGGAGGTCCACATCTTCGCCTCGTCGCCGGGATTCGTCAGGTAGCCCAGCTCCAGCAGCACCGACGGCATTACCGTATCGCGCAGGACGAAGAAATTCCCTTTTTTCACGCCGCGGTCTTTGAGGCCGGTAGCTTGAATGACATGCTTATGTATTGTCTCGGCCCAAGCCAAGGATTCTTCATGATAATAAAAGGTTTCTGTACCCGATGCCGATGCATCCTCATAGGTATTGCCATGAATGGAGATGAACAGGTCTGCGGGCAAATTATTGGCGAACTGGGGCCGGAACAGCTCTTGTGAGGAGATAAAAGCATCTCCGGTCCGGGTAAGCAGGATCTCAAGCTGCGGGTCCTGCTCCACATTGGCTGCGATTTTCTCTGACAGGCCCAGATTGAAATCCTTCTCCATACGTCCGCTGACAGAGACAGCCCCGGGATCATCCCCGCCGTGCCCCGGATCTACCACAACCTTATAGACCCTGCCCAGGTAGGGCTGGCTGCTGCTTTGCGGTTGACTCGTACTTCGGGGTACACGAATGGCCGAATCCTCAGCCGGGGCCGCACTTAGACCTGTATCGGCAATCTTCCCGCCTGAACCCTTCCCGGCGCCATCGCTGCATGCCGCCAGCAGCAATAGGCTGAGCCATACGGCGGCTATCAGGTACATTTTCCTCATTCCGGTTGCTCCTTCTCGCTCACTTCCTACACGTTGCCTACTTCCATTTCAGCATACCGAAGGCTTGATAAGCAAGAACTAATTCTCCTCAGCTTAAGAGGCACTCTCCCGGCCGGCTTTATCCGATGAATTCAGCAGCACCAGCCCTCCGATGATGATCAGCAGACTGATGCCGGTGAGCAGATTGAACGGATCATTCCAGATCAGGATGCCGATCAGTGCCGTCAGCGCTGTACCTACGCCAGACCAGACGGCATAAGCCAGGCTCAGAGGTATGGTACGAAGACTGATCGATAAGCAGTAAAAAGCCAGGCCCATTCCAATCACCACGCCGATGGATGGCAGCAGGCTGCTGAATCCGTCAGAGAGCTTGAGCATCGTCGTTCCGAAGATTTCCGAGATAATGGCGATGCTTAGCGCTAAGTAACCTCTCATCTCTACACCCCCGTTGACAGCTTCAGCAGAACCACACCGCCAATGATGAGGATTAAGCCTGCTATTTTTCGCACATTCAGACGTTCCTTATAGACCAGCACTCCAACCAATGCGGTTAACGCCGTTCCCACGCCAGACCAGATGGCATAAGCTGTCCCGAGAGGGATGTCCTTCAGCGCCAGTGACAGATTGAAGAACGCCAGGCCCATGCCAGCGACCACCGCAATGGAAGGAAGTAGCTTCTTGAAGCCGTTCGAGGCCTTAAGCATGGAGCTGCCGAAGACTTCACTTACAATAGCTAACGATAATAACACATAAGAATTCAATGGGGTTGCCTCCTAATCAATCATTTCCAGTAATTTACGGATCACCTTGCCACGCATTTCATCACCGATCTCGCCGATTCCGAACACCTCCGACAACCACAGGCCGTCTACTGCCAGCCGGACAATCGAAGACATCACGGGATCAATACCATCATTCTCTATGTTCTGTTGCCATACAGAATACTGTTCCCTTAGTTCATCCAGCAGAACCCCGTTTGTAAAAAGCGCTGCGTTAAGAGCAACATTCATGTCCTGCCCGTCCTGATCAGCTTCTACGGTAGACTGCAAATAAGCACGGCTCCACTTCCCTTGCTCCCGTGTATCCTGGGCCGCCCTCTTCTGAACATCGGCTGAGAAACCACTCGTTATGCCCGAGACCATGCTCTGGATTAATGCGTCCTTATTCGGAAAATGGTGCAGCAGACCGCCCTTGCTCACTCCTGCTTCAGCAGCCACCGCTTCAAGTGTAAGCTTCTCAATTCCGCTATTCCTAACAACCGTTGAAGCTGCAGCCAGAATCAGGCTGCGTTTGGAATTACTGTTCACAATCATCACCTCATCATTTACTATACCGTCCAGACGGTTTTTTTGTCAAGCAGATTGCAGCACAAAACGCCCATCAGCTGATGAGCGCTCCTGTAATCTATCCTATTGAAAGGATATGCTGCCATCCTTAAGCTTCTGACAAAAGTCCCCGGATATAGCCGCTTAACTCCCCGGCAGTCTGCTCGTGCGCCGGCAGGCCCGGATGGGTCCGTGCTCCCATTGTTTCATACGTCACATTAGGCAGCTGGAACACCGACACGTTCTTGTCGCCCGTAGACCTCATGTATCCATCCACCGCCCGGTAGATCGCCGGCATCAGGGAGAGGCCCAGCATACCATACACCCAGAGAAGATGCGCCCCGGGGTTATAGCTTCTCAGCTTCGCCAAGAACCTCGTAACCGCGGCCTCGAAGGCGGCCAGATCCTCCTCATGATAGCTTCCATCTTCATTCAGCCGCTGCTTATAGATGCGCCCGGTGTCCTCCTCCAGCCACTCCGGGGAGTTGAACGCGCCGTCATCGTTGGTGCCCAGGTTAACTACAACCACATCCGGTTGCCAGGCAGCAAAATCATTCACCTGATGTGCCCCAAGTGCCTCATTACGGGGACCTGTCAGCAGACCACAGACCTGCTCGTAGATGTCAGGGATATTGCCTCCAGGATTGTTGTCCCAACTGGAGAGCACGCCCCATCCGCTCTGTGAGATCACCCGGAATTCGGCCTGCACGGCCTCGGCAGTTATCGCTGTGTAGTTATGAACGCCGCTGAACCAGGCGGGAATCCAGTCCTCTTCACTTTTGGCACCAATGACGCCCTCACCTGAGGTGATACTGTCACCGATGAACTCCAGCCGGTACGGCTTCGCTTCAACAGGCAGGAAGCTGCCGTCTGTGCGGACCGCATGGAACTGAAGATAGGCGCCGGGGTCGCCGCTCATCGCCTGGACCTCTTTTACAATCCGGATATTCTTCACAGTCTCAGGGTTCATCCCTCTGAATACGCAGATCCAGTGCCTTCCGGCATTCGCCATCTGTCTGCTGACGGGAACGGAGTTGATCACTATACTGATCCAGGACTCGTGATAATCGTAACCGGACTCCACTTCAAGCCACAGCTCGGAGGCCCTGAGGTTCACCTCTATCGCACTGCCCGTCCAGAATAACGTCAGGGGGTTGAGCGCTCCAGTCGTTCTGCCATGAATCTTCAGATGCTTGATCTCTGTCAAAGGCTGTACCTGTAACTGCAAATGGGAATGGCTGCTCATTCAGATCCCTCCTGTTTGCTGGCAATCGAGAAGCTGCGGACCTTCATCCACTTCCCGCCTACCCATTCGTCAACGGTGCCCTTCCGCGTTCTAACACAGAACTTATGCGAGGTTCCGCGGTCAAAGCCCGTTGCTTCATATAACAGGTCCTCGCCCTGCTGTCCCTTGAAATACACCTGCTTCAGGCCGAGTCTGTTCAATAGTTCCTGCTTCACACTGTCTGTATATTGGCGCGAGAATTCTTTGGTCATGGTTGTTCCTCCTGCTTCGTTTATCAACGGCTCAACTTCCCGGATGCTTCTTAGAGAATAACGTATATGCGGCGAATTTTCACCTTTATTTTTCACCAAACTGCCCTTAAATCCGATTGATTTTGAACTCGGCCTTGTAATAAAATTAATGGATTATATAGAAAAGGATGCGCATACGCAATGCCTTACAAGGAATCACGTTCTCTACGAAAAAGGTCGATTCTGTTCTTCTCGCTGATTATGCTCGTGAAGAGTTATTTCGCCTGGTATTACCTGTTCGAGGACGGTCCGACCTGGACCACCTGGCTGAAGGAAATCCCGTTCGTGCTGCTGCTGTTCTGCCTCATCGAATGGTTCGCCACCAAGCATAAGGTCGCCATCTATCTGATCGTCAATCTGCTCATTACCGTCCTGTTCTTCTCTCTCATCGTCTATCATAATCATTTTGGAATGATTGCTACGTCCCAAGTCTTCGGTCAGGTCAAGCAGGTAGGCGCCGTCAAAAAAAGTATATTCGCCGTCGTGCATCCGCAATATATGCTTATCTTCGTAGACATCATTATCATCAGCCTGATCATGCTCAGACGCAAAAAAGCACTCGCCTGGAAGCATTCCATGTCCCGCCCCAGCAACCGCAAGGCGGTGGCTGTCCTGTTCTGCATCTCGCTTATGCTGTGCATGATGAATATTTTCCCCAACAAAGCCAGTATGAATGAGAACGTCAAGGCAGAGCAAATGGGCATTCTCAATTATGAAGCCTACGCCCTGCTGCGTGAACCCGCAGAAGAGCCTATGGACCCTGCACAGATCTCCCAGGCCGGCATCGACATGACGAAGGGCATCCAGCAGAAGGCGGGTCGGGTCCTGTTCGGGGCTGCCAAGGGCAAGAATCTGATCATCCTGCAAATGGAATCTCTGCAGACCTTCCTGATCAACCTGTCGGTGGACGGAACCGAAATTACGCCTAACCTGAATAAGCTGGCTGGCGAGAGCTACTACTTCCCCCGGTTCTTTCAGCAGGTAGGCCAGGGCAATACTTCAGATGCCGAATTCATCGTCAACACTTCCTTTTATGTGCCGCCGGACGGTCCGGCCACAGATAAGTATGCTCCGAAGGTTCTGCCCAGTCTGCCGAAGCTGCTGGAGGCCCAGGGCTACGACACCGCAACTTTTCATACCAATAATGTAGAGTTCTGGAACCGCGGGGAGCTGTACAAGGCACTGGGCTTCAATCAATATTACGACAAAGCCTACTTCGGCGAAGAGGATGCGGTCTTCTACGGCTCCTCGGATGAAGTCCTGTACAGGAAGACCTCTGCGGAGCTTGCGCGGATGGATCAGCGTGAACAGCCCTTCTATGCGCATGTCATCTCAATGTCGTCACATAATCCGTTCTCCATCCCGGAGAGCAAATACAAGATGACCTTGCCGGAGCGTTACGAGGGAACGCTGGTCGGCGACTACATCCGGGCCGAGAACTATGCGGATTATGCACTGGGCCAATTCATCGACGAGCTGAAGAGCAGCGGTGTGTGGGATAACAGCGTAGTAGTCCTCTACGGCGATCACCGGGGGCTTCCGATCTTCTCACTGAAGGATGGGGATAAAGTCCTGCTGCAGGAAATCCTGGAGCATGATTATACTGAGCGTGATCTGATTAATGTTCCGCTGATCATCTCAGCCACCGGTGTTACGACACCGGCACTGAAGGAGCAATTAGGCGGCCAGGTAGACATCCTGCCGACCGTTGCGAATCTGCTTGGGGTCCCGCTGGACTATCATATCCACTTCGGACAGGATTTGCTTAATCAGACAGCATACAACCTGCTGCCGCAGCGCTATTATCTCCCTACGGGGTCCTTCGTTAATAATGAAGAGCTGTTTCTGTCAGGCAGCGGGTTCGAGGACGGCCAGCATTACACCCTGTCCGGTGACGGAATGGATCTGCTTCAATCGACGGAGGATGAATTTACCCGGGCGCTGGAGCTGCTGCGCATGTCCGACAGTTATGTGACGCAATTGCCGGACCGCCCGGTGGAAGAGACGGAACTGAGCGAGTAAATGGACAAAGCCCGGTTCGGGAGATATCTCCTGAACCGGGCTTATTTATGCTTGAGGTGGAGTTAGGGCTGCACCAATCCCGCCTTCTAATCATACACAGATAGAAAAGAAGGGCGGGATGCGGAATGCGTAACAGTAGAAATGAAGAAGAATGGGCGATTGTGCTGGCGGCTGTCTGCGGACAGACCTATACCCAATTTGCCAATGTGGAGGGTGCGTTCGTGGTGCCGGATGGCTTCACGGCCGTGCACAGCTTCCAGGCGAAATCGATGGGCAATGTCTGGGAGCTGTTCGGCTTCATTCTGGAATCTCCGCAGGAGATCATTATAGCCTGGCGCGGAAGCATCTCCACCAATGACTGGCTCTCGAACATGAATGCCGCGCAAAAGAAATTCAAATACATTCAAGAGCCCTGCATGACTCATCGGGGCTTCACCGATATCTATGCATCCGCTCGGGATGCCATTCTCTCTGTGCTTGGTACTCTGACCCCGGAGAAGACGCTATATGTAACAGGCCATAGCCTTGGCGGGGCACTGGCCACCCTATGTGCGCTGGATGTTGCCGCCAATTCTGCCTTCACCGCTCCGCGGCTGTATACCTACGGGTCTCCGCGTGTCGGGGACCCGGATTTCTCCAAGGCCTTCAGCCGGTATGTGCGCAGCAGCTACCGCTATGCCAATCTTTTTGACATCACAACGTATGTTCCGCCAACCGTCTACAAGCTGCCTAAGCAGAAGACCAAATACTATTACACCCATGTACAGACTTTGAAATCCCTGTCCTTTCAGAATGGCAGCCCTGAGCTGAACCATGTCATCCGTAGTTATTTCGCTGTGCTGAGGTTAACCCGGCCGGACTTCACCACAGCTCTGTGCGCTGCGAACCCCGGGTTCTGTCCGGTCCCGGAGCTGGTCACTTAATCTCCGCTCTGCGGATAGACCTTGCTAGCGGTTGATCTTACGAATCTCTTCGAGCGAAATCTTCGGTGTCCGGTCCGCCGTCAATAGTCCGTTCACTTCCTGCTGGACATCCGTAATCTGAGTGTAGCAGTACCCGCAGATGTACGGGGTATCCTTGATCGCCTGTGTGATGCTGCGGAATCGTTCAATAAACGCCCCAGTGCTGCTCACCTGCTCCCCATAGCCCCACCCTTCGCCGGTGTCGAAGGCAATGCCCCCGAATTCACTGACTATGACAGGCTGACCCCGGTATTCGTATCCCTGGGCCATTGCGTATTTCCAGTTATTGAACGAGGAACTGCCGCCAAGCACACTGTCCGAATCTGCATAACGCGCAAGCAGCGCAGCACCGCTCTCCTCATAGTCATGGAGGGTAATAATATCGCTGATGGTATGCTCCCAGCCGTCATTGACGATCACTGGACGATCCGGGTCCATCGCTTTGGTCAGATGATAGATGCCCTCAGTGAATTGCTGCTGACGCTTGTTCGTGTAGACCTGCGGAATGCCCCAGGATTCATTAAAAGGCACCCAGGTGATCACCGAGGGATGATTATATTGCTGCCGGACAATCTCTGTCCACTCCTTCGTGAACTGCTCCACTGCTTCATCATTGAACTCATAGGTGGCCGCCATCTCCGACCAGACCAGCAGCCCCTTCACATCACACCAGTACAGGAAGCGCGCATCCTCAATCTTCATATGCTTGCGGACCCCGTTGTAGCCCATTGCGAGAATCGCGTCAATGTCAGCAATCAGCGCCTCCTCCGATGGCGGGGTCAGATGGCTGTCCGGCCAATAGCCTTGGTCCAGAATCAGCTTCTGATACACTGGCGTATTGTTGAGCAGCACCTTGCCCTGTTCGATGGAGATTTTGCGGAGTCCGAAGTAAGAGTAGATCCGGTCTATTACCTGCTCCGCCTGGTACAGAACGAACTCTACCTCGTACAGCACCGGTGCGGCAGGCGACCAGGACTGGAGCTTCCATGGCCCGTTCGCTTCATGCGTCAGCTCGACATCCAGCTGTAGTGAGGCCCGGTCTACCTGCAGCGAGACCTGCTTGAAGGTCTTCTCCCCGGTGCTGATCCGCGTCTCCAACCGGAGATCAGGGCTCGCTCCATGGGTATTGTATTCAAAATGTACCGAGCGGTTATCGAGATCCGGGGTGATTTTGACAGACTTAAGATACGAAGGGGATACATACTCCAGCCACACACTTTGCCAGATTCCCGTGGTCTGCACATAGAAGCACTCGAAATTCTCATCCACCCAGCGCTGCTTGCCCCGTGGTTGTGTACAGCTCTGGCTATCCTCTGCCTTGACCGTCAGACGGTTCACTGCTCCGGCTCCCGTGTTGAGATCATCGGTAATATCCAGTGTAAAAGCCGCGTACCCGCCTTGGTGGCCCCCGGCATAGCTGCCGTTCACCCACACCTTTGCGATATAATCCACCGCCTGGAAATTCAGCAGCACCCGCTTGTTGCCCAAGCTGTCAGGTAGTTGTACCTCCCGCTCATACCACACATACGGATGGAACACAGTCTCGCCGATTCCGCTCGCCTCCGTTTCGTACGTGAACGGAACCTGAATCTTCAGCTCGCCGTGCAGCTCCTCATGCCATCTCTCCCGTTCCCCCGTGTTGTCATCGTCATACCGGAAATCCCATTCCCCATTCAGACTCTGCCAGGCGTCACGTACGAACTGCGGCCGCGGATAATCCTTGATATAATGCCGGGTTGTCATGGAAATGCGCACGCTCCTTATAAACAATAATTTTGTTTTAATACAATAATTATGTATCGATTATTGCAGAATCCGCCGAAATGTCAATGCACAATGCTTATCAGAACAAAATGCCTGCGCCATCGCCAATTTCTAATCAAAAACGAAAAAGAACCCACCGGAAGCAGCAGGTTCTTCACAATAAGCCCAATTCGTGTTCCCGTTAGGCCTTCACACTATAAAAAATCTTCATCACCAGGTCCTGCTCATGGTCGCCGAACTTCTTGCCGAACAAGTTCATTCCGCCCTTGTACCTGGCATCCTCCTTCACGCCCAGCCGCAGATCCACGTGGTTCTGGCCTGTGAGCTGCAGTTGCTCCAGATTAACAGCGGATAGCTCCTGATGGTCGATCGTGCTGCGGATGTTGTCTACGCTCCAGGTCTTGAGTGCGCCGAACTGGGTACCCGTATCGATCCACCACGAGGGATTCAGCTTCCCGCGTCTGCCGCCGAAGTCACCGGGCGAGGTCCAGGTCCCCACCTCCACCTGGTTAATCCACAGTGTGATATCCGAAGGCCACTCATTCTCGTAATTCGGTGCCTCCGAGCAGATCTCCATGGAGAACTGAATCCGGTGAAGCACCGCTCCTTGCGGAATCTCCAGCGGATAGCGGTATTCGAGATAACCTTTGCGCAGCCAGAGTAATTGGGCTTGCACTCTGTCCGGATGAAAAAATCCCGCCGGTGAATCCTCCGTAATAATCGGTCCGTTCTCACTGACCATCCCGCAGGTAGGTGCCACTTCACAGGCTGTGAAATTGCCGATCGGCATGGATATCTCATAGCAATATTCGCCTTGATCGGCTTGCAGGCGGCGCTGCGGGGCATTGATCGTGATCTTAATATCATCATAGATCCGGCTACACACCTTCATTGCGCCGCGTGACGCTGGCAACAGCTCCGTCTCAATCAGCCTTGCCTGCTCCAGCACCTTCACATTGGAGGCTGCCGTGGATACCGGGACCTCCAGCGCTTCCGCCAGCTCCGCCACATTCATCCGCCGGCTGTTGAGCAGCGCAAGCATTCTTAACCTAAGCTCCGTAGACAATGCATGTGTCACCTTCACCAGCTCATCCGCATGTTCCATGGATAGTTCCAGTATCTCGCTCACCCCCTTTAACTGTCCGTAATTACATATCCTGCAATCCTGCACTAATTGCAACATTCCCCGGATCGAACACCCGCTAACCCGAGAATATTGCATAAAATGCAGCAATTCCTTCGCATAAGGCAGCTATTCCGGACAATTCCTGCAATCTGTGCAACAATTCTCCCAACGGTGCCGCTGCTGAGATATCAAAGTTGTAAAACTTACAACATTATAGTCGCAAAAGTCATTATGTAGGTGACCGCTCACCTTTGACAGGAACGTAGGACGTCTGTCCAGCTTAGTTATCCAGCATCACAATCTGATCACCGAGCCGGACCTCTCCCGGAGTGATGACGGAAGCATAGACGCCGAACTGCTGCTTCAGCTCTTTGTAGACTTGCTTAAGCAGGGAGCTGTCCCGTTCGAGGGTATCCGGGTTCGTGGTAATCATCACGCAGCGCTCACAATAGCTATCCACTTGCAGCACTGTACTGCCTATCGACAGACGGCGGCCGAGCCACTCTTCCTCCCCGAGCGAGTCCTCAGTCACTTCCACGAGGAAGTTGCCCCGGAAGCGGCGCTGATCGACCGGCTTGCCCCACAGGGCTTCCAGCTTCTTCAGGCTCTTATCCGTCACCAGCAGAATACTCGCTCCATCTACCGATAACAGCTCCGGGTGCTTCTCTTCCGGGTGTGGTGCCATGAACTCAGACATGGTAATTTCTGTGGAAGTCAGACTTTGAATTTCATCCAGCAGCTCCTGATTCCAGCCGAATACCCGGCCATCTGCAGCCGTCACGCGAATATCTTCCCCCGTATATTCAGCCTTATAGGACATCATTTTGGGAATCTTCCGGGCAGTGATATACTGCGACCAGTCTTTTTTGGTCATATCATAAAAGGAACAATACCGGTCCCCCTCCACTCCGTAAGTTACAACCTTACAGGACTCCAGCGCCTCCCCCGCAAAGGATTTCACCGGATAACGGTTAATCGATTTAATCTCCCCAACTGTAACTGACACGCCCCCACCTCTTCTGTCTATAATCTGATAGTCTGCTACTTTTGTTTGCTCCAATAGTAAAGGGTCCTTTTCTCGGTGTCGTATTTGTTGAACAGCTGCATCTCTACATTGATAATTTCGCCCTCAGTCGTCTTGGCCCGAATGTCGAGAATAGACTGCTTATCCCGAGGAGAGTCCTTGTCGGTGTAAGGATTCAGTAGAAAGCTTCAGCCAGTCCAGCCTCCAATTCAGTCTTATTATACCATTATCTCTGCCTGTTTTGCGTAAGGCAAGAGCCGGACAGCAAAATAGAAAAGGACAGCCCGAAGGCCATCCTCATCGTTGCATATAATTACAGTGATTCCCGGATTACCCGCTTGTAATACAGGACCGACAGGAGGCCGAAGATCGAATACAGCACGGTATATAGTCCCATCACTACGAACATCGGGGTCAGCATCTCGGTTCCAAACAGGAACCAGCCGGATTTTACCGCAAAATAACTGTGGCACAGGCCGACAATCAGCGGTATACCGAAATTGAACAGCTGCTTGAACTGGATGCCGCGCAGAAGATCTCCTTGAGTGAAGCCCAGCTTGCGCAGGATCGTATATCCTTCCCGCTCCTCCTCGCCTTCATCCATCTGCTTGAAATAGAGAATACAGCCGGAGGTAATCAGGAACGTCAGGCCCAAGAAGCCGACAATGAACATAATGAGGCCCATATTGGTCCGCTGGTTGAACTCAAACTCATATTGTGAGAAGCTTTGCAGCTCTGGCTTTTGCTGCTTATACATCTCATACGCCTGCTTGGCCTGCGAAGATCCCGTAAGATTGATACCGTAGTAGATTCCTCCGCCTTTCACTCTTTTTTGCTCATCCGGGTCTTTATGCTGGAGTAATTCCTGGAAGACAGAATCATCCACCACGAACACCCCCAAGACTCCCCCGCCAAAATAGAACGGCAGCACAGTCTCCTCTGATAAACCCGCGAGCTGCTGCTTCATCACACCATCCTTGGTGGAGAAATAGAGCTCCCCCTCCTTCTTGAGCCTCAGCATAGTTTGCTTTGTAGTCGTATACCCTTTAATCTGTACCTCGCCCGGCTGCAAATCCATGTCCTTCAGACTGCTGTCACTGATCACAGTTGCTGAGAGAATGGTTTCATTACCCGGGGTATTTCTAGTATCCAAAACATTCTTAAGATCGACTTCTACCTGGACCGTTGGAATTTCCAGAGTAGCATACCCAATGCCAGCCTGATCCAGCACCTTCCGGAATGCCGTCTCATCCGCCTTCTGCAGAAAACCGTAATCATGCGGTGAACTCTCTCTGGCAGAGGCCCCCACCGAATAATAAGAGATATAGCTTAGGGAGAGCAGGCCGATGGCCAGCGCAGATACTGTAGTGATGACCGTCAGCAGCAGGGCGTTCGATTTCATTCGGAACATAATGGAAGAGAGCGATAATACCTCCCGAATGGACAGGTAGCCTTTTTTGCTGCGGCGGATGAGATTAAAGAGGAAGCTGACCGAGCCTTTGTAGAACAGATAAGTTCCGATAATCACCAGTGTGAGGATGGCAATCATCGCATACATCAATCCGTTCATGCCCGTGAATTTGCCGCTGAACAGCTCCCCGGAGATATAATATCCCCCCAAAATACTGCCGATTCCAAGGACGCCGATCACAACCTCCCACAGCGACATTCGCTGAATACGTGTCTGGGAAGTGGCCGTTGCCTTGAACAGCGACAGAATGCTCTGGGCACGGATGAAGGTGTAATTCATGATCATAATCAGTACGTACACGGCGGCAAACACCAGCACCGTCCGCTGCAAGGCCTCGGGTGAGAAGTGAAGAGCTGCCAGCTGGTCAACCTCCAGGATTTTGAACAGAATCATCAGGATCAGCCTTGACATCACGAACCCTGCGCCGATTCCAGCGAACATCGACCCGAAATACAGAATCAGATTCTCCGCACTCAGCAGCACGAAGATTCGGCTCTTGGTCAGTCCGATCAGCTGGAACAGCCCGATCTCCTTACTTCGGCGCTTGATGAAGATCGTGTTCGCATAGAGCAGGAAGATGGCTACAATCGCAACCAGCAGGACGGAGGATGCGCCGATGGCAGCCCCGCCTTTGACGGAGCCTTTGACCTCATCCATAGAAGGATCGAACTGAAGAGTCACGAAGGAGAAGTACAGGGCCACACTGAAAATAAGGGCGAAGACGTAGAGATAATAGTTCTTAACATTCTTTTTAAGGTTCCGCAGGATAATATAATTCAGACTCATTGCGCGACACCACCAAGTACGCCCTGCGTGCTGATAATATCACCCAAAAAGGATTGCCGCGATTCCTCCCCCTTGTTCAGCTGAGTGTAGATTTGCCCGTCCCGGATGAAGACCACGCGGCTGCAGTAGCTTGCGGCAACGGCATCATGCGTAACCATGACAATGGTAGCTTCACGTTTGCTGTTCATGGCGGCCAGCTTGTTCAGCAGATCGGACGCAGATTTGGAATCCAGGGCTCCTGTAGGCTCATCGGCAAAAATAATGCTCGGATCATGCACGAACGCCCGCGCCGCCGACGTACGCTGCTTCTGCCCGCCGGAGATTTCCGCCGGATATTTGTCCTTCAGCTCATGGATTCCCAGCTCACCGGCCACTTGGTCGAATTTCTGATGCGCCTCCTTCTTGGAGATGCCTGTAATCGACAGCGGCAGCATGATATTCTCCTTGACCGTCAAGGTGTCGAGCAGATTATAATCCTGGAAAATAAACCCGAGATGATGCTTGCGGAACTCGGCGAGCTGCTTCTCCTTCATCCCCGTGAATTCCTTGCCCTCAATTTCGATCGTGCCTTTGCTTACCCGGTCAATCGAGGAGAGAACGTTCAGCAGCGTCGTTTTGCCTGAACCCGAGGGTCCCATGATTCCTACGAACTCACCCTTGTCCACCTGAAGATCAATGCCCCTCAGAACTTCCTGTTTATTGAATTTGTTGCCATAGGTTTTATAGATTTTGTTAGCCTGCATAATAAGCATCTGTTCCCCACTCCTTTTCTATATTTCTATCATAAGCGGGTGGATGATCATTTTCCTGCGCTTCGCCGAACAAACGGAATAGGCATGTGACACTATTGTCACATGCCTGTCAGGCGCTGAAAGTCATTTTCCCTTGGAAAGGTCAGCGTAAATACACTCCCCTGCCCAAGCACGGAAGCAGCGTGAAGTCTGATCAGCAGCGGCTCCGCAACCTGCCGGGTCAGGTACAGCCCCATGCCGGTAGCTGCCCCCTCCTGGCGGAAGCGCGATGAGGTGAAGCCCTTATCGTAGATCCGCGGCAGATCCCTGGGATCAATCCCCTGGCCGCTGTCTTCAATCATAAGCACAACATGGCCGCCCTCTTCACGGCTCCGGATGACGATATCGGAGGCTTCGCTGTATTTCACAGCATTGGTCAAGAGCTGCCGAAGCATGAAGGCCAGCCATTTGCCGTCTGTCAGTACCGTTTCAGCTTCAAGCTCCATGTCGAACCCGATGCGTTTGGAGATGCACCAGGATTTCAGTGCCCGGATCTCTTTATTAAGAATAGGAGCAAGACCGACCTTCTCAATGAACAGATCATTACGGATGAAGGGAATGCGCTTCTGATGCAGCTGCTGGTCAAGCAGATGGTGGATGCGCAGCCATTCGTACATCATCTGTCTCCGCAGAGTCTCATCCGGCAGGCGTTCTATCATGAGCTGCATAGCAGTCAGCGGAGTCTTAACCTCATGTATCCAGCTGAGCAGCTCGTCCTTCTCCGATTCCAGCAGCTGGACATTCATGGAGGATTCGCGCTTGTAGCGGTCCGTCTGGGCGCTTACCGCCTCATGGACCAGCCGCTCCATCGGACTACCCGGCTCGAGGACCGCCTGCAGCTCATAGATCTGATCCCAAGAGGCAAGGCTCTTATAGAACCGGGTCTCCCGGGAATAGCGCAGGAAAACGAAGGCCAGACAGAGCAGCGTATTCAGGAGTACAATGTACAGGATCGGCAGCAGCGGGATGGCAGAGTCAATGTAGGCTACGAACATAATAATCAGCTGGAAGGCGGCCAGCAGGAGCAGCCAGCTCCGTTTCTCGCTCAGATATTTCCTTATCATTGTTCCGCCTCTTCTGTCGCCATATACCCTTGACCGACCTTGGTCTCAATATAGGCATCCAGGCCGAGCGGCTCCAGCTTTTTGCGCAGCCGGTTCACATTCACAGTCAGCGTATTATCGCTGACAAAATGCTCATTGTCCCACAGGCTGGTGATGATCTCCTCACGCTCTACAATGGTGTTTTTGCGCTCCAGCAGGATTTTGAGAATCAGCATCTCATTCTTCGTGAGCACCGCCGTTCCCCCGCTCCCCGTAACCGTATTCTTCACGAACTCAATCGCCGCTCCGCGCCAGGTCTTCAGCTCTGTGCCTTCCATGCTGTAATTATAGACACGGCGCAGAATGGCCTGAATCTTAGCAATCAGCACTTCGAAATGGAAGGGCTTCTGAATGAAATCATCGGCACCCAGCTGCATGGACATCACCATATCGCTCGGATGGTCCCGGGAAGAGAGGAAAATAATCGGCACCTTGGAGTGGCTGCGCAGAATCCGGCACCAGTGGAAGCCATCGAAGCGCGGCAGCTGGATATCAATCACCACCAGGTCGGGCTTCACCTCAGAGAACTCCTGCAGGACCTTACCGAAGTCCGTAACCCCGTACACCTCATACGACCATTGGGCCAGACGCTCCCGGATCTCCCCGAACAGCGTAATATCGTCTTCAATCAGCATAATTTTGAACACAAAGGACTCTCCCTCAGCAGGTATTTCGTTAATCCGCATATTCCCTTCATTCTACCTCAAATCACGATCTGTTCATAGAAAAGGCCGCATTCTCCGCAACGGATGACTCAATATGTACGTAGTTTATTAAAGGACTATCGATCTCCAGAGGAAATAACACTAACTAAGGAGCTGATTATCATCGAAATATTTAACGGAGTTTTCACCATACTGATGGGATTGTTACTGAATGCAGGAGGTTTATTTGTTCGTAGAAATCCCGACGCCTTCTGGCGGATGAATGAAGGCTGGAAGATGAAGGGGGATGCCGAACCGAGCGAGGCCTATCTTAGCTCCAGACGCTTCACCGGAGCCGTACTCTTGTGGATTGGATCATTTTTTATCATCATGGGGATCTTGCTTTTGCTCTAATGGGATGACCATTTCAAGTAGTTCAAGCTGCAATAATGTACTATAGTCCTTGTCACGCCGGGTGTATATTCTGGTAACTCTAGCATAACTATTTCCGGTCTCCTCCATTAAAATTCTTCCAAAAGCCGCAATTCAGCGGTCGAACTGGCTCATCAAAGTCCTGTTTAGGGCTTCCGGTGAGGCAGTTATTTGGCGTTCCACCCGTAAACTGAAAGGCTCACCATCCATACAATTCTCATCCGAACATAATTCCTACTTTACAAACTCCTGTTTTTAGCTTATTTTAACATTAAGTAAATATTAAATGTTGATCATTAATAATTAATATTCAATATTTATAACAAAGAGTTTAAACAGGAGGAACAAATGAACTATTCTTTGCAAGAGACACTGATGAAAAATATCCGTTTTGCGTATAACGAGGCTATTGAGTTTATTGTTTCCATGGGAATGTTGGCCTGTGAGGATCAGCTGGCAGATCTGGCAGCGGAATATAAAATCGAAATTGATGAGCTGCTGGGGACCTATTTTGAAGATGCCCGAAAGTTATTGTCACCTCATTTCACTCGTGAGCTGATGTTTTTTTTCCGTCACAACTTTTTTCACAATGCACTGGATTTCCCGTTATTTGAATCCGCCTGTTCCTATCCAGAAGCGCAGACTGCCGAAGAATGGATCAACAGACTAGCGGACAGCCCTGCTGAGCACATCGTTTCAGAGATGGTCTATGGTGTCTACCACGATAATATGGAGGCATTGTTGAAGGGCAACGATTGGGAGGTGGTCAAAAAGGATCTCAATAAGCTCTTGGAACTTGCTTCCGACACGCAACCTCAGCCTGAAGTGATAGAAGCCCATGGTCCGCTGCTTGAATGCCTTGCTCGTCCGCAAGAAACCAAGCTGCGTTACATACAGCTTCTGCGTCAATTCCATCAGGATGTTTTCATTCACTGGAAAGACCGGATTCAAGCAATCTCTGAACAGGCCTCACTTCGTTATGAGGCCCAGTTCCGTAGTAATCCGGAGGTTTTTATTCGTGAACTTCATAAGAATGAGCCTGCACTCTTTGACTTCCCTGCTACCTTCCATGTCAGCTTTGTTTCACAGGTGAACAACAGCTTCTACAATTTCCATACGGAAACCGGGCTGATAGGCTGGGTCATCTTCGGCGTACACAATGACCGCGTATACGGACCCGTTGCCGACCGGGAGAAGACAGAGCTGTTCCTCAAAGCCTTCTCGGATAAACGGCGCCTGGATCTCCTGCTTCTACTCAAACAGCGGCCGCACTATGGTAAGGAAATTGCGACTGCGCTCGGTATCACACCTGCTGCTGTGAATTATCATGCCAACTTCCTGTTTTTCCTGGATCTTCTAGACATCGAACGGGTGGATCACCGCCTGTATTATGTGCTCAGAACCGATACTTTGCGCAATCTGCTTGCCTTAACAACAAAAGTCATGCTGGACTAAGACTCAATTATTAACTGGAGGGGTTCCCCTTGAATCGGACCACTAATACCGGAGCAGTACCACTAGATAAACAGCCCGCCGCTGCCCAGAATATCTTTATCCGTTTGCTGAAGCTAGGCAAACCTTATACTGGCTGGTATATCATCCTTTGTTTTTTTGCAGCCATCACCTCACTTACAAGCGTAGGTATTGCTGAAATTCTACGGCGTATTATTAATGCGGCTACACACCATGACACTTCCGGTCTTGCAGCCGCGATGACTTTTGCCGTTGTCATTATAGTTATCGATGCTGGAGTCCACTTTCTGAATACCTATCTCTCAGGACTGCTGGAGATCAAATCCACCTCCAGGCTTCAGGTCTCCCTGCTGACAAGATTAATGAACATTCAGATGAAAGAGCTAGACCGTTATCATTCCGCCGATCTGATCAGCCGGATGAACGATTCTGCGCCAGCCGCCCAGCAAGGAATTAACAGGAAGACCATCGAACTGATCAGCAATCTATTGCAAATCGCTTTTCTGCTGACTTATCTTCTGTCTCTGCAGTTTGTTCTAACCCTAGGTACTATACTTATCTGTTCGCTAGTCCCGCTGGTCATGCTCCCCTTTACCTCCAGGCTTCGCAGGATGAATGAGCAGCGCCAGAGTATTGAGAGTGAACAACAGGCATTCGTTCAAGATTCGATACAGGGCGCAGAGGTCGTGCGTGCTTTCTCCCTTGCTTCCCGCCTGCTAGGGCAGTTCAACCATAGAGTCCGTCAGTTTAACACTGTTCATTTGTCAGTATCACGGGTTGAAGCCGTAGGATACAATATGCCTCTGGCTGTTACCCTCGGCGGATTGCTCTATGTTCTATCTTATGGTGGCTATCTGGTAGTCGGAGGCCGGCTTGATGTAGGGGCCGTTGCCGCTTTTCTTATCTGTTT
Organism: Paenibacillus sp. FSL H7-0350; assembly: GCF_038593195.1. NCBI lineage: Bacteria > Bacillati > Bacillota > Bacilli > Caryophanales > Paenibacillaceae > Paenibacillus > Paenibacillus sp. FSL H7-0350. Next base: position 1,619,985 of record NZ_CP151972.1, read on the forward strand.
TGAGCAAATTTCTAACCCGATATCCAAGCTTGCCAATCTATGGACTGAATTACAAGCTTCACTGGCACAAGGTAAACGTTTATTTGAGATTATGGATCTGCCCTTGGAAGGTGAGAGCCCGGCTAATACAGACGCTGCAGAACAGCACTCTGAAGCATGGACTGAAGATAATCAGCCTGTAGCCGGTCAGCTGCCCCTTATATTCCGTAATATCACCTTCGGGTACGGACAACACAACGTATTAGCCGGCATCCATCTGCGGATTGAGCCCGGAAAGGTAACTGCCTTTGCAGGTGCGAGCGGCAGCGGCAAAAGCACCATTCTTCAGCTAATGCTTGCAGCTTATGTGCCTGATGGAGGGAGCATTCATCATGGCGGCATGCCTTTACATACGATTCCACCGCATAGCTGGCGCAGACATATCGCCTACGTATCCCAGGAGCCTTATCTATTCTCCGGTACGCTATACGAGAATATTGCCTGGGGACGACCCAGGGCATCCCGTGAAGAAGTTATATCCGCTGCCAATAATGCGGGTATTCACGAGTTCATTATGGGAACTCCCCTGCAATATGAGACGATCATCGGTGAAAGGGGGCTTACTTTATCAGGAGGTGAACGTCAGCGGCTATCCATTGCCCGGGCCTTCGTCCGCGAACCGGGGCTGTTGCTGCTTGATGAGCCTACTGCTGCCCTTGACAGCCATAATGAGGAGGTTGTTCAGCAGGCTTTGCAGGTGCTGATGATGAACCGGACCACGGTGGTGATTGCTCACCGGCTGTCAACCATCAGGCATGCGGATCATATTTACTTCATGGAAGCAGGAGCGATTGCTGAACAAGGGACACATGGAGAACTGATGGCCATGCAGGGCAAGTACCACGCTATGGCCCAGGCAGGTGTCCAGACAGAGGCAATTGCCGGAGGAGGATTACAAAATGAATGCTAATTTATCTTCAACTGGGCGAATCCGGCTTCGGGAAGCGCTCAAGCGGCTACTCCCTTATATCAAGCCATACCGGCTCGGATTTCTGACAGCTGTAGTATTGCTCACAGCCAAGCTTGCTCTGGATGTAGGGTTTGCAACGATTCAGCAGGTTTTCATTGATACTATTAACAATACCGATATGCAGTCCTTGACAAGGATAACCGTCATTTGTTCTCTGGCTTGTCTAGTGACTATCATCTGTCTTATGCTGCAGCATTACCTCCGCTTCACCGTTCACAGCCGTATGTCCTGGGATTTCCGGGCAAAGCTCTTTGACACCAGTCACCGGCTGCCCTATAGCCAGCTGCAAGCTATGCACTCCGGCGATCTGACCTCGCGTAATACTAAGGATGCGGGAACAGCCATGGGAATGATCAGTAGTCTGGTTTACGATCTGGGTTATAATCTATTGCTCTGCTTGGTAGCATTTCTGTATTTAGCCAGTATGGATGTATGGCTCGCACTGCTTGCCCTTGGCACGGGACCCGTGGTCTTTCTGTCAGGACGTTTCTTTGACCGCAGACTACGCAAGCTGTTCACGCAGATCTATGCCCAGGAAGCTCTGTTACGGGGAATTCTGCAGGAGACTACCCAAGGGATGAAGGTCGTCCGTTCATTTTCACTGGAGAATATGCTGCTGAGCAGGTATGCCACTGAACGCAGAAAGCTGAACCAGCTTCAAAAGCAAAGAACCTTGCTGAATGCCCTGCTCTGGCATTCTTCCGCTTTCATCAACAACGCTGTAATGATCGGCTGTGCTGTACTTATTGCAAGATCAGCGATGCGGGGAGAGACCACGGCAGGTGAAGTGCTTGCCTTCATCCTCCTGATGGGACGAGTTCAATGGCCGTTCGTCGAAATGTCGCAGACCTGGGGCGGGGTACAGGAATCACTCGGTGCAGCTGATCGTGTATTTGAAGTTCTTGATGCTGCTTTGGAAGGAGAAGCATACAGCGGCCGCTTCTCTTCCCCTGGAGAAGTTGCCACTACTGAGGGAAATGTATTAAGAATACAAGGGCTGTGCTATAGCTTCGCTGGGCCTCAGTCCAAGGAGAAGACCGGCTTATCTGAGATTAATCTCCAGCTACAGCATGGCGAGACCGTCGCTGTTGTCGGACCCAGCGGCTCGGGTAAAACAACGCTGGTGCGATTATGCTGCGGACTGTACGAACCGCAAGCCGGCAGTATTAGTGTGTGCGGTAATGACATAAACGGTCAGCTGGAAGAGGCCCGCCGGATGATCTCCTATGTGCCGCAGAACCCCTGCTTATTCTCCGGCAGTATCCGGGAGAATATTGCATTCAGCGCAGCTGAGGCAAGTGACGGGGAGATACGAGAAGCCGCCCGGTTGGCAGGTGCAGATGAATTTATCATGCGCCTGCCGGAAGGCTATGACACAATGATTGGTGAACATGGCTCCTCCTTATCCGGTGGTCAAAGGCAACGCCTGGCCATCGCCAGAGCATTCCTGCGTAATGCACCGCTCCTGCTGCTGGATGAAGCTACATCAGCACTTGATAATGAGTCCGAACGGCTGGTGCAGCAATCACTCGAACGGCTAATGACAGACAGAACCACCCTCGTGATAGCCCACAGACTGTCAACGGTACGGGATGCCTCACGGATTATAGTTCTTGACCAGGGGACAATCGCCGAGGAAGGGACTCATGATGAACTTCTGGAGCGAAACGGACTCTATGCTGAACTCTACCATCTACAATTCAGCTCTTTAGAGGCTGGAACCATGGGATCGGCACTACTAACGGAATCACTTACTGCAGGATGACTTGGAGTCTATCGACATTCCTCCTTCGGAAATTTATCTATTTACCGGGGGCACAATTGTCCCGCTCCCCCGGACATCTGTAATAACCTTGGTTGCGATTATTTTCCCGGCCTGATCCAGTCCTTCGATCTCGAACGGAACGCCCGCCGTCGCCGGTTGAAAAGCGAACCAGATCATCCGGCCGGAAGCCGCTGTAATCAGCTTCGCTTCGGATTTGTCCGTCCCGGCTTCCTTCTGCTGAACAACGATCTGCTTAATGGCTGGGTCCAGCACCTCTCCGAATACCATAGGAAACGGCGTGGAGACCTGCTCTATTTCAGGCACCCTCATATAATTCATAGCCGCTGGGGAAGGAGCTTCGCCCTGTCCATACCCTGCTCCCCAGACCCATTTCCATCCAAGCCAGGTTTTGCGGACATACTCTACCTGAAGATCGCCGCCTTCTTGCTGGCCTGACCGGGTAAGGAACACAAGCTCTCCCCTGCCGACAGTCTCCTCATGTACCACCGTCATGGAATCCGACTCACGGAACAACCGCACCGCTTCCTCCGGACTGCCGCCAAGCGGAATCTGGAGGGTCTGCTTCAGCCCTAAGGATTGCGACATCCGCCGGTCAGACCAGCCGCCTGGTTTTTCATACATATATAATAAGATATAGAGTACCGCTACCGAAGCAAGAATCACTCCGGCTGCTATCCCCCATCTACGGGTAGTTTTCATCTCTTTATACATCCCCAATCCCAAGTGTTTACGCTTACAAAGGCTTCCATCTAACTATAGAATATTTCCGGTCAGATTACAAAATTACCCCTGCAGCAAGCTGTAAACATATATTTATTCATCAAGTGGAAACGGCTTTGCCGTCCCTTTAAAGGACGGTACCGTTTCGGCGAGAAATAGAAGGATAATGTATAGCTTGAAACATATACATTCTTATATTTGCAAAAAGCCAGCAGACCAGGCTCCAAGTGGGCCTTCATCTGCTGGCTTATGTCATTCACATTTATGCTATGAATGATATTATTTAACTTCAGTAGCTCCGGTTACTTTACCTTCAAGTACAGCCGTTGCCTTTACATCTTCGCTGGAGAAATACAGGTTGCCGTCGATAGTAGCATCCTTGTACACGTTGAAGCCGTTAGCTTCTACGTAGACATCACCTTTGATCGTACCGCCTTGAACGCGGAAGTTCTCGCTCTGTACAGTTACTTTCGGTGCTGTAAGAGTGTAAGTAGCTGTAACTTTGTGGTCTGCATCCTGTGCGTACAGGGCCAGCTTACGGTAGATTGGCTTTGCTGTATCGTTCTTGTCGTGGAATTCGCCTGCTACCACTACATCCTTGTCCACAGTCAGATCATTCAGAATAGCAACGATCCAGGTTCCCTTGTCGCTTACTGCACTAATGAAAGCATCTGCCTGGTTCACGATTGAAGCGGAGGTAACTGCATCTGTCTGCTCTGTTGCTGGTGCAGTTGTTGCTGCTGCCCCTTTGTCTGCATTGTTTTTATCCGATCCACAACCCGACAACAAAGCTACCGATACGCCTGCTACTACTAATACTTTAAATAATTTCATTTTAATTCCCCCTGTTTCTTTAAGTTAATCTTATTATATATTAAAATTTTATGAATACAACGTGATAATTTTCACGAAATTGTGTCTTTTTTCACAAACATTCATATTTACTCTTTCAAAGTATCCTCCCACTCCTCTCTAAGCAGCCCCATCCGGATAGAATCATAGAATATTCCGTTATAATATCGGCATTTTCTCAGCCTGGCCTCCATTGTCATACCCAGCTTCATTCCTGCTTTCATCATGCGCTCATTCCCGGACCAGGTGGTATAGCCGACACGGACGAGCGGAAGGGTAGTGAATAAATGGCTGATCCACAGCTTGAGCGCTCTAGTCCCGTAACCGCTGCTCCAAAAAGCAGGATCATAGATGTCAATCCCCATCTCCAGCCAGTATGACGGCTCATGCTCCCAGTAGTAGCTGACGTCGCCTATAATAACACCCTCTACTTCTATAACCCAATTGTTCCCACATCCAATAATTTCGGCTCGCTTCCCGTAATACGTCTCCCATGTAACCCGCTTATGTTCATAATAAGGCGCATCCCATTTCTTCCATTCCGGCGCTTCCTCTTTATAAGCGAGCTCCCACAGCCTGGGCAGATCCCCTTCAGCTATTGGACGTATCCGCAATTCATGATCCTGAACCATAAATCTCCTCCGCTCCTGTATGCCTGACGTACTTCTTATAATAACTGACTATGGCAAGCCGCGGCTGGTAATAAATGTGTATAAACAAATTGGACTTCCCGGCGTCAGATTGAGATAATACAGGGGAATTCATCAAAGGTGGTGTACGCAGATGCCAGCAACCTGGACATTTCATGCAAGCAGAATCAGAGTATCCCTTACTGTTAACTAATCATCTACAGGGGGAATGAACAATGAGAATGTCTGACCGGTTAATAAAACAATATTTGAAGCACGTATACTGGATTTGCGGCGGACCTTGCGGGGGGAAAAGTACTATGGCCGGGCTAATCTCCACTAAGCGGGGAATGAACTACTATTCATCTGATGATCATGCGTTTGAATATAAGCAACTCGCTAATCCGCAGGACCATCCGGCCATTCTAAGGTATTTCGTCAATTGGGAATGGTATTTCCTCGGGCAAGGCAATGACAGGAATCAATGGCTGGTCTCGGCAGCGGAAGAAAGTGTAGAATTCATCCTGCTGGAGCTGCTACAGATGGGCAACAGCAAGCCTATAATCATTGATACAGATATTGCTCCAGAGTTTCTTCGGGGGATTGCCGATGATAACCGGATCGTATACTTATATGCAGAGGATGAACTCATCCACAGGGATTATTTCAACCGTGATCATGTGCGGGGAATGCTGGATCTCTTCCCGGCCCTCTCAGACCCGGAACGCGCTAAGCGCGAGACTATGGATGGAATTATTGCGAATAGCCGCAAATCTTTACAGCAAGCACGACAGCAGCATGTCCAGTATTATATACGAAATGCCCAGACCACTACCGAAGAGATGCTTGCCAGAATTGAGACACATTTCGGTTTAGAACAGTAGAGGGAGTTGGGGGCGGCCTAACTGCACTTTGTTACTCCATTCGTGGTAAACCAGACGTCTGAGTTGTACCAATTACACTTAAAGCTCCAACATGTCCCGCATAATCTTTCGGCGCACGGCCACCATTCACTCGGTGGTCGTGCCTATATATGTATATGCAGAAAGGATAATCCCAATGAACCTGTCCACCCTATCCGCCTCACTTGCACCCCTGAATCTTCGCAGCTGTCTGATTCAGCAGCAAGGCAGGCTGATCTTCGAGCATTATAGAGATCAGCGCACAGCCTCCGAGCTGGCCAAGATCAACTCCTGCACCAAGAGCATCCTCTCCGCGCTGATCTGCATCGCCATAGACCAGGGGCTGCTGCCCGGCCCTTCGGCCCCGCTAAGCGGCTTTTTCCCGCAGGTTCTTCGCGATAAGGACGCACGGAAGCAGGACATTACGCTCGAGCAGCTGCTGACCATGTCCGCAGGCTTTCGCTGGACGGAGTTCGGCGGGGCCAACTCCTTCCCGAAGATGACCCGTACCCCGCATTGGGTGAATTATGTGCTGGAGCAGCCGCTTGCGGATGAGCCGGGCACCCGGATGGAATACAATTCTGGAATCTCGCAGTTACTGTCTTCGATTCTGGTACAAGCCACAGGACAGAGCACAGCCAGCTATGCCGAACAGGTTCTCTTCGGACCGCTCGGTATCCGGGACTATGACTGGGAATCGGACCCCCAGGGAATCCATACCGGCGGCTTCGGGCTGAAGCTGCGTCCGGCAGACCTGCTAAATTTTGGACAGCTCTATTTGCAGCAGGGAGTATGGAAGAATTCGCAGATCATATCCGGCAGTTGGGCCGTACGTTCGGTACAGCCAGTCATGCACACGGAGCCTCCCCGTCACGGGGGATACGGCTGGCACTGGTGGACAGATGCCCTGTCCCGCAGCACAGCAGCCGGAGAATTCAGTCTGGTAGACTACTATTACGCCCGCGGGTACGCCGGACAATTCATATATGTAGTGCCGGAGCTTCAGCTTATCGCTGTGCTGACCCAGGATAACAAGCGCGGGAAGAATAATCCTCCAGCGGATGTGTTCCGTGACTATATCGTGCCTTTATTGGGGTCTACTTAAGCCTGCTCCTGAGCTTGCTGGCAGCATACCATAATAGCGGACACAGCAGGTTGAAGAAGAATACATTGAGATACCAGACATCATTTAACTCGGCAATCACCGAGGGATTATCCCAGATATTCATCGCCAAGGGAATGGTGACCAAGGCCAGCGGAATCAGCAGTCCCTTGTATTGCTTAATTCCGAATAACTCAGCACAGCCATAGGCAGCGATGAAGAGGGTAAGAATCAGCCGGTAAAAAATAACGATGAACCAGATGACCGTGACTATGGTCTCAATCCGCTCATAGAATCCGCCTATCGTTACTGTCTTGGCCGCAAACTGGCTGACATAAGGCATGTTCGGCGGCAGGCTTTCGCCCAGCACCGCAATAATCAGCACCGTCAGCAGGAGCAGGGCGATACTGGTAATCCAGGTGCTGTGGACGAGCGCTTTTCGATAAGAAGCTTTGTCCTTGATGAAGGAAACCAGGAACAGGCTTAAGGCCACCTCGCTGCTCGGATAACTCAGGAACATAACCGTGCCCTGAAATACCGGCTGCACCCCCTTCTCAAAGACGGGCAGGAAGTTCGTCCATTCCGCACCGTGCAGCAGGGACAGTAAGAACAGCAATAGGAGGGCCATGGCAACCGGGAAAGTAATCTCAGCAGACCGGCCGACCGCAATAATACCTTTATACAGGCAATAGACCAAGGCGAACAGGATCAGGACATAGATCGCTGATGGCGGAGTCTCTACAAACAGGTCGTTGCTGGTAAAGTCGCCAAGGCTGCGGAGTGTCAAGATGAAGATGAGAAAAGGCACACAGAATATATACAGGGCCAGCATGATTTTACCGCCCGCCTTCCCCAGAACACGGCTTAGAAATTGCCCCAGGGTATCGCCGTTCATCTCGGAATACAGCGCCACAAATAACCGGATGATCAGCAGCTGAATCAGCATACCCAGCAGAATCGGCGCCCAGGAATCTTTACCGGACAATCCGATGATCATGGAAGGCAGCCCCAGCAAGGCACTTCCCCAATAATGCAGCGTCAGCAGCATCATTAACTGCCGGGAGCTCATCTGTACATCCCCTCCTTTGTTGAATCTACTTCCATTTAGCCTAGAATGTCCCATGGCTTCAAGAATTGCAGCAGGTTAATGAACGGCCGCAGCAGATCCGGAGTGAACCCGTCTTTGGCCGACACAATATTTAAGCCCAGTGCTAGCGCGTACAGAGCGTACACAAGCGTTCTCTCCCGGAGTCTGCCCCGTCTCTTGCGGTACCGGCTGAATTGCCACATCCATAACAGCACATTGATTGAGATTAGACAAGCATTCATGCGTCCGGTTCCTTTAATGGCGGATTTACGATTCTTCCTCGACCCTTAATGATGTATTCCACAACCACCTTCACATCCATCCTGCTGAATTTCTCATTCCATTGATCCTTCCATTTACTCCAGTACCGGGGATGCTTCTGATGAAATTTGTTGCCAAAGCCAAAGATATCTACGCCAAATTGGTTCTGCACATCCCTTATTCCAGTAGCAATTAGCGCCTCCGTCCGTACTATGGCCATCTCCTTCATCTTCCCCAGCGTCTCCCGGCTGTTCAAATCAAGGTTACACTCCACCTCACCCACATTAGCCTCAATTCTCACCTTGACAGTGGCCGAAGGCTCGTCGTTTCGCACTTCAGGCTTAATCGAGGTCTTGGCATCCAGTACCTCCATTACAAAATTTCCATCCAGGTCCGGACAATCCACCTTGCCTACAGTCGATTTAACCTTTCCGGTCACATAGTTGTAAGCCTTACTGTCCGATTCATTCAGCCAGCCGAGCAGAACATCATCCTTCATCACTCCGATGCCCCGGTACTCAAATTTGAGCGGGCTGTTAATGGAATCGACGTTTTCCTTCGTCTTTCCCTTCTCCAGATCCCCCACCAGATGCAGACCGGTCAATACGGCCTCCTGGCCGTCCAGATCGAACCATTTCATCAGATCAAGCAGACGTACCGCCGAGGTTGGTGCCCAGTTCCGCTGAGACCCATTAAGTGAATCATATAGATCTCTGGCCGGCAGCCGTTCCAGCGGGGTCATGATGGATAAGGCATCGTAAGCCGTCCCTTCCCGGACGATGGCCACATCGAAATCCGGCCGGACTTCGTGATCCCTGAACAGAAAATCCAGCGGCTTGCGGATGCCCTCCCTGGCCATGGCCTCGTCCAGCAGCAGCATGCTCAGATGGGATAGATATATCTTACGCGGCAGCATAGTGGTCAATTTGCGCAGAGCTTCCATAATCGTTGCTGACTCCGTAGCAACCACAAGGGCCGGAGGTCCTCCCGAACCACCGCTGCTGGCAGCCGCCAGACTGGGCGCGACAATCTGCACGGTTACCCGGTAGCCCTTGTCCGTACGATCAATGCCAAGACCGATGGCGACTGCCAAATCGCTAAGCTCTTTGCGGCTCCAGCAGCCCGTTAACGGCGTACTCATCAGGACCAGCACACAGATCAGGATTACCATCCTTCTCATGGCTAAGCCCCGTTCCTGGTGCGTTTATTCCGCGAACCGGACCAGTAAGGACTGCGGAAGACACCATCTCCCTGCTCGCTCTTCAAATAAGGCGCATAAGGCCGCATGTAAGGGACACCCGCAGACTCCAGGCTGCAGATATGCACAGTCAGAATGACGAACCCCACAGTGATCCCGTATATTCCGAAGGAAGCCGCCGCCCCCATGAATAGAAACCGGATGAGCCGGATGGGGATCGACATATTATAGGCCGGAATGACGAAGCTTGAAATTCCGGTGATCGCCACCACGATAACCATCCCTGCCGAGACAATTCCGGCGTCTACCGCCGCCTGCCCTACAATCAGAGTACCCACAATGGATACCGCCTGACCGATGTTACGGGGCATACGGATTCCGGCTTCACGTATGATTTCGAAGGTGATCTCCATGAGCGTGGCTTCAACAAAAGCCGGGAACGGCACGCCCTCGCGCTGAAACATAATGCTCAGCAGCAGCCGGGTAGGCAGCAGATCCTGATGGAAGGTTGTAATGGCAATGTATAGTCCGGGAGCAAAGATGCTGATAATTACAGCGGTAAGCCGCAAGATCCGAATCAGACTGGAGAACAGATAAGGCTGATAGCTGTCCTCCGCCGACTGGATGAAATCCAGGAACAGAGAGGGAATAATCATGACAAAGGGTGTCCCATCCACTATAATGGCAACTCTGCCTTCAGCCAGGCCTGCCGTGATGCTATCCGGCCGCTCCGTGTTCAGCACTGTCGGAAACACCGTGTATTTGTTGCTCTGCAGATACTCCTCGATGAATTCGCCTTCCAGGACAGTCTTCAGCCCGATCTGATCGAACATCTCCGTTATCCGGTTCAGCACCTGCTGATCGGCCAGCCCCTCGATATAGAGGATTGAAATATCCGTCTGCGTGACTTGCCCCACCGAACGGGTTACAATTCTCAGCCGCTCATCCTTCATCTTCCTGCGGATCATCGTAATATTAGTGCGCAGATCATCGGTGAAGCCTTCCTGCGGCCCACGAATCACCGTTTCCGTCTTGGTTTCATCAATATTCTTCTTCTCATAGCCCTGGATGGCAAGCGCAAGGGCCTCTTCGCAGCCATCAATCAACACGAGGACACAGCCGGATAAAATATCCTTGACCGCTCCGCTCAGGTCCCCAGCCGTTCTAACCTGTCCCGCACTCAGGATGTGGTTGCTGAAATAGTCCAGCAGGCTGTGCCCGTCCGGGGCGGGCGGTGCCGATTGAATCGCCGGAATAAATGACTCCTCCAGGACCTGGTTATTCACCATTCCGTCCAGGAAGATTAATTGAATGACGCATTCCTGCTGTGCATGGGTCCAATCCAGACGAAGCGAACGGACGCTTATATCCGAGCTGTTCCCCAGTCTGCGGCAGATCAGCTCCGTATTGATGTGAGCTTCCCGGCTCAGCTGCTGAGGATGCTCATTGTGCAAGTGACTGGGATGTTGTTCATGAAATTTCATGTGTGCCTCTCCCTGCTGCGTATCGGCATAGTTATGTAATCCAGTGTTGCCTAAGTTGGTTTATTTCAAAACCAAGCAGCAGCGGCTTTCCCATCAAAAAATCCCCTTCCCTCCGGGTAGGAGAGAAGGGGGTTTTTATGTACATACGCACAAATCCCCGCTGCCTATTGCTTAAGGCCCGGGGATTCATGTGTTGATTACGCTATTCAATTCAATCATTTCCTCCAAGTAACAAAAGCCATATCCCTGACATGGTGATTGTTCTCAATATCATGTTTCCTTCATGCTTCCGTGTTGCCCGTTCGCTCCATTTCGGAGTATTGCTCCATGTCCTGCATATGGGGTGGATTCCCGCGTACACGATTTCACGAAAAACGTTTTCACGGACGTTTTCCCTACTGTGATGAATCGCAGTTGTACGCTTCGCTAACCTTTTTCATTGGAATCACGCTCTTTCTTCCGCAAGAACCTTCTCTTGCTTGAATAATTAGCTTCGTTCTTCTTCCAATAAAGATTTGCTTCTTGGGTTCCCGCATACCCACGATCTGCCAGAAGATGTTATCATCCACCTTCTTCATCAGCAGCCGATTCCGGCATGCTTCGCTAACGCTAGTACATCGGGGCTCTCTCCTTTCCTTCATTCATTGCTAAATTTAGGAATGAGACCATCACCTGCGGTACCACTTGTAATGCTTGGGGCTCTTGTTGCTGTGGTTCCTGTGGTGATGTCTACATTATACCTCAGGAATGCTTAAATTTAAACTTTCAAAAACCTGCATATCCCCGCAGAATCTGCGATATTTCAGGAGAATTGTAAATAAAGTGCCTATCTCTATAAATTGCTTCGTTTACGGATTATTTACTCCAGTTAGCTGCTCATTATCATGTATGCGCTATCATTTTGTCAGAACAATACCGGCCAGACTGATGATTTTCTCTCCAGACAGGCCGGTGCATCTACAGAGTGAGACTATGATTTCTGGACTTGCGGCTTAATACCATGAGCAGATAAATTCCATAGAGGAGATACAGAATATTAAGAATAGAGACGATTAGTACCTCATGCTCCAGATTCTCATTGCTGACCATAGCCAGCGCATCGTAGATAAAGTGGAACGCGATCAGCGGAACAATATTCCGGCCTGTCTCCATTAGCAAGGCGAGCACACAACCCAGCAGCAGCGCATTGATAACCTGGAGAAGCGTATGTATAAGATTATTTCCGCCAAAGGCATTAGCCATATGTAGAACTCCGAAGAAGATGGATGAGAACACAATATAGAACAGAGGGCCTTTAGATCTAAGATAATTCCAGATCACTCCTCTAAAAATAGATTCCTCAGTGTAGCCCACCAGCAGCGTCATAATAACAATGCTGATCACTTCAGGCGCTCCAAGCTCGACATTGATTCCATTCATCAGCGGCTGGGCCACCGCAATTATGAGCAGCGGGATGTAGAACAGTACCGCTCTGGACGGCTTGGCCTCCAGCTTGCGGAAGCCGAAGCTGACGAGCGTGGAATCCTTTCTTTTCATATAGAGGGTTACAATAATACCCATAACCAGAAAGGCGCAGGCTTGGGCATTCCTTATCCCCATGTCGCCGAACTCCATAACCATGGATACAGCGGAGGCAACGGATACAGCCAGGGTCAGGACTACTCCCCATACCAGCGAGTAAACGATAGGACGTCCTTGTGCAGCAGTGTTCTTCATTTCTGATCTCCTTTATAGTAGACTAACGTATTGCCGCTTCAGGACAATAATGGATTAATTGTAAGCCATTTTGCGGAATTATACTATTATAATCTTCCAGTGGGCATCGCGGTCTGTACATGCTATAATCTCTCAATCCCACAATAAGAATGGAACAACAACATGAACAATCCTATCAAAATCTTCAAAGTGACCGTGCAGCTGGAAAAGGATGAATATGGCCTTGAGGTAAGCCATTGGCGGCTGCTGGTGGAAACGAACCGCTATTATGAGATCAAGCCGGAGAGCGGACCGGTAAAACGGATCTACAAAGAAAAACTGAATACGGTAGTGGATGACACCAAAACCTATACAGACGGCTTTCTGGCTTGTTCAGCGTTCTGTATAGAGGACCGTATTGATGATATGCATACTGAAATGCTGCATAAGCTGCAGGTTAAGATCAAGGCGTATATGGCTGAGCTTCATTTGAACCAGCAGGCCATCGAGCTGCAGTTCAAGAGCCCGGGGCCTATGAGTAACCGGAAGTAGACCTCTATAACCTTAGACTGTAACACAAGTGGAAACGGCTTTGCCGTCCTTTAATAAGACAGCACCGTTTCAGCGAGAAATAGAAGGATAAGTTATCGTGTGAAACATATAAATTCTTATATTTTCAAAAAAACCGGAAGGGCCGCAATACTTGCTGCGACTGTTCCGGTTTTTTGGCTTTGCTTATTCCCTTACAGCAGTCCTGCGTTCTTCATGGCGTGTTCCCAGCTTGGAAAATAATACAGCGCACTTCTCATCAGCTCGGGCTCCTGCTGCTTGATCTGCTTTTTGTTCATGTTGCCCCCACCAGATTGAAGCTGCTTGATCCTACTGATAACTTCATCTGAAGCCATTGTAATATCCAACTCTTCACCCCTTTCCGGTGTTTCTTTCCATATTTTTCACCATTACTGCCAGTTCTATACCAGCTTGCGGCACTCGGAAAGTAATCAGTGGCTAACGAGATAAGAGGCATCCAGAATCAGGGCGACCCGGCCGTTGCCCAGGATGGTTGCCCCGGACAGATGGTTCATCGTCCCCAGATACGCGCCCAGGGACTTGATGACGACCTCCTGGTTGCCGATGATTTCATCAACAGCGAACGCAGCGATCCGGTCAACAGATCTTACAATCACAAGCGGAATCGTCTTGGAGCGGCGCTCTGTACGCGGATAATGCAGCTTGTCTCTGAGCCAGGAGAGCGGAACAATCCGCCCGTGGTTGATAATCGCCTGCTCCCCTTGAACGACCTGAATCTCTTCGGGAGCGATCCGCACAATCTCGGCCACATTATACATCGGGAGGATCAGCACACGCCCGGAGACCTTGACCAGCAGTCCCTTGATAATGGCCAGTGTAAGCGGCAGGCGGATCGTAAACAGAGTGCCTGCCCCCGGCTCGGTCTGAATATCTATGATTCCGTTGAGACGTCCAATCTGACTGCGGACAATATCCATTCCCACGCCCCGCCCTGACACTTCACTGACTTCGGAGGCTGTGGAGAAGCCCGGCTCGAAGATCAGGCTAACGGCTTCCTGCGCGGTTAAGTACCCTGCCTGCTCTTCTGTAATGATCCCTTTGCTGAGCGCAGAGGCTGTAATCCGGGCGGCATCGATGCCCTGCCCATCATCCTCCAGGCGAATCACGACCTGATTCTCCTCATGAAAAGAAGTAAGCGTAATTCTGCCCTTCGGAGCCTTGCCCTGCTGCACACGCACCTCTGGACTCTCTATTCCGTGATCGGCGCTGTTACGGATCAAGTGGATTAGCGGATCACTTAGCTCTTCAATGATCATCCGGTCCAGCTCGGTCTCGCCTCCCTGAATCTGCAGTTCAATATCCTTGCCCAGCTTCTGGGCCAAATCCCTGACCAGCCGCGGAAAACGGTTAAACAGCTGATCCATCGGCAGCATCCGGGTCTTCATGACCCCTTCCTGAAGCTCTTTGATAATTCCGCCCATATGATCCGATATCGAGCCGATATCAGGCAGAACCTTGGCGGGATCAGTACGTTGTCCCGTAGCGCTCAGATCGGCCAGAGAGGTCTGCTCAATCAGCAGCTCTCCCACCAGATTCATTAAATGATCCAGCCGCTCCACACTCACCCGGACCGTTGACTGTACCTCATGGGATTTACCTTTGCCCGGAGCAGAGGACGAAGATTCAGCAGGCACCGGTTCGGCCGTAGTCTGGATGTCAGTCCCGGCAACAGGTGCGGGCACGAACGGTGTAATGACAATACTTTCGACATCTGTCTCCCCTGCCAGTTGCTCGGACACCTGCCGGATCTCGCGCGGGGAAGCAGCGACTACAGCAAATTGGCTGTAGCGGGCGTCTTCATCGGCTCCAGGCGCCGCCGGTGGCGCCAAGGCAGCAGCAATCACCGGCCCGCAGACCTCTTCCATACGCTGTAAGAGAATATAATGCCGGGCCGCCTTCATCTGGCAGTCCTCTCTCAAGGTGACTACAAGAGCCAGCAGCAAGTATCCTGCTGCCACAGCCTCATCCGCCTGAAGCAGCTCCGCTGCATTTAAGACCGGAAGCCGGACCGGCTGAAGTTCAGCCGGCTTATTAATCAGCGCTTTGATCTCCGCCACCACAGCGGAGCAATCTGTGAAGCCCTCTCCGCGAACATACTGAGTACGCAGCAGCTTCATCGCGTCCAGTGCCCGGAAGAGCGTATCAATCAGATTGCCGGTAATCTCCGGCTTCTTCTCCCGCACCCACTCGAGCGCATACTCCACCTCATGCGTGAGATCGCTCATCTCACGGAAGCCCATTGTGGAGGCTGAGCCCTTGATCGTATGGGCTGCACGGAAGATCGTCTGAATCAACTCAGCGGTTGGAGCATGCTCCAACGCAAGCAGGGACTGGTCGATCCGCTCTAATTGCTCGTTCAGCTCTTCTATGAATATATCGCGGTAAGCCGACAGTTCCATCATCATTGCTTGTTCCCCTTTTTACCCGCCCAATATTTCTTCGAGCTTCAGAATACCGATCAGCTGATCATCCCGCTGCCCCACTCCGTGGAACACCGCATCGCGGCTGCGGTTATGTCCGCCGGCCGGCGGATGAATCTCGGCGTACGTAGTCACCTTGTTCACCTTATCTACAATCAGTCCGACGAATTCCTCGCGGTAGTTGACCACAATAATTCTTGTGCTCCGGGTATACGGCTCATCAGCCATTCCCAGCAGATTGCGCAGGCTCATGACACAGACCACCTTGCCGCGCAGATTGACTACACCTTTGACTTCATTCCGGCTAAAGGGGATATCTGTAATACTGAGCATTTTGATAATCTCATGAATCTCTTCAATACGAATGGCACAGGTCTCGGCTCCTACCGCAAGCTCGATGTATTGTTCCTTCTGTAAGGATGACATGGCTTCACCTTCCGTCTATTGAATTAATGGGTCTTGAATGCGGCTGCCGATTGGGCCAGATCCTCAGACAGCAGGGCTAGAGCCTGGCAGGTTGTCGCCGTCTCCTCAGAAGCCGCTGCCGACTCCTCGCTGGAAGCCGCAATGGACTGAACCGAGTCCATTACTTCCGCAGCCTGGGCGGATTCCTCTTCGCAGGCGGCAGCAATCTCGTTAACCTTGAGTGCGGAGGTATTGACCATCTGAATAATTTGCTCGAAGGCCTGGCTGGTCATCGAGGCCTGCTCGACACTCTCAGCCACCGCCCGGACACTCTGCTTGGTATTCTCCTGGATGACCTTGATAATCTTTGTAATCTCCTTCGTGGCATCGCTGCTGCGTTCAGCAAGCTTGCGGACCTCGTCCGCCACCACGGCGAAGCCGCGTCCCTGTTCTCCGGCACGTGCCGCTTCAATCGCTGCGTTCAGGGCCAGGAGATTGGTCTGCTCGGCGATATCGTCGATCACTTCGATGATATCCCCGATTTTGCTGGAGTCGTCTTCAAGCTGCTTCATCTGGTGATTGACGCTCTGCATCCCCTGCAGCGAAGTCTCCACCACATATCCGCCTTCGCGGGCGGTCCGCACCGTATCATTGGACAGCTCTGCCGCTTCCTCAGCACTGGAGGCTACAGAATCAATCGCCAGCGACAGCTCCTTGAACAGCTCGGTGATATTGGTCGCCGCCGCCGACTGGTTCGTGCTGGTGCTGGCAATCTCCTGGGTGCTTGCTGAGATCTGTTCGGAAGAGGCCGCAACGCTCTGTGAATTCATCACAATCCCGTTGATTAATTCCTTCAGGTTATGAACCATCCGGTTGAGGGCTGTGGCAAGCTGTCCGACTTCATCCTTAGTTGATATATCCGCTTGCTGCGTCAGATTACCATTAGCCACTTCAGTAGCCACATGCAGCATCTGCATCAGGGGTCTGGAAATCGATCTTGCGATCAGGTAGCCGATTATAATACTAAGGATAACCGCCGCGATGACCACTGAGATCGTAAGGATGAACGCCGAGGAATACGCAGACTGTGAAAGGTTGTTTGCCGTCTCTGCCAGCTCAACGTTCACCTTGATCAGGCCATCCAGATTGTTCAGCACGGTCTGCCCCTGGACGGCCAACTGTGTGCTCACAAATGTATTGAAGGCAGCGACATCATCCTGCTCCGCCAGAACCAGCGCCTGCTCGAACAGCTTCTCATAGCCTGCATACTCCTGGTCAAAAGAGGCCAGCAGCTCAACTTCGCGGGGAGTCGTCGCCAGTGGACGGTAGTTATCCACCTTCCGGGTGATTTCCTCGCGGCCATCAGCAATTTTTTGTTTAAACTCAGCAATCTTCACCGTATCTGTTGTATTGCTCATATCACGGATATACACCCGGTTAAGCTGATAGCTAATCTGGGCGGCAGACAGATCTCTGACCGAGATCAGATTGTTGCTGTACATTTCTTTCATATTCTGATTGCTGGTGCGCAGGGATAAGACCGAATAGACTCCAAGTCCTGCCAGGATTAAAGAGACGATCAAAAAAGCGGTGACGATCTTTGTAGCTGTTTTCAAATTCCCGAACCATTTCATGTGGCTTCCCCCTGTGGTTACATCATAGCGTCCTTCTTGTCGGCGTTAATCTTACACTCCCCTATCAGCCGGCGGGACATCATTAGCTATATTTCGACATTTTATATCAAAAAATTTATATTCCAATTTGAGTTTTTCATATTTTTTTCATAAAACTCAGTTTAATCCTACCCTTTACAAATCGAAATCTTCACTATTCCGTAGTTTGATGCAGAATCCGCTTGACAGAACATAGAAATAAGTTATAAATAAACATAATTAGCAATTGATTCAATCCAATTTTATCCTCCGCGAAAAGAGGCCTGCCATGTCATCAAAAGTACCTGTGGCCGAAAAACTGGTGTTCTCAGGCGGTCTGCTGGGCCAGAATATGCTCTACAGCTTCATGTCGATGTACATCCTGTTCTTCTATACGGATCTGCTGGGAATTCCGGCAACCACCGCCAGTGTCATTCTGGTAGCAGCAAGCATTATCGATGCTTGTCTTGATCCGCTCATGGGCATGATTACCGATAAAACACGCTCCAGATGGGGGAAATTCCGGCCTTATCTGCTGTTTGCCCCTTGCCTGATCGCGCTGGCGACCATCCTCTGTTTCTGGGACTTCGGCGGTTCCCGGACGGTGACCCTTGTAATCGCTACCGTCTCGTATCTGCTCTGGGGAATGCTGTACACGGTCTGTGACACACCGCTCTGGGCCTTGTCATCCGTAGTCTCCACTGATCCGGGAGAACGGACCTTATTCGTCACATTGGGCAAAATCGGCGGAACACTCGGCGCGGTCGTTATCACCATCGGAGGTATCCAGCTTCTCCTCGCCTTCGGCGGTGAACGGAATACGCAGGCTTACCTGTACTCGGCAATCATTATCGGGGTCATCGCGGCGCTGTCGATTGTCCTGACCGGGATGCTCACCAAGGAACGGGTCGTCCCTTCCGCTGAGAAGATCTCATTCCGCCAGAACCTGCAAACGGTATACAAAAACAAGCCGCTGCTCACCCTACTCGCCTCTCTCTTGATTATCAACCTGGTGAACGGCATCCGGCAGAGTATTCAGCTCTATTATGTGGTCTATGTCTGGGGAGATGCGGGGTATGCCACACAGGTCGGGATCGCTCTGGTGGCCGGTATGCTGCTGGGGATGATCGCTACGCCGCCGCTGCTGCGCCGCTTCGCCAAAAAGAAGGTATTCATTATCTCCTGTATTCTGGGGAGTGTAGCCTGCATTCTGCCTTATCTGCTGGGTGACCATAACGTATTGAACACGCTAGTGTTCTTCGGGGTCAGCTTCTTCTTCTCCGGCATGACAACGATTGCCAGTACCTCAATGCTGCTCGATACGATTGATTATTCGGAATGGAAGCTGGGCTTCCGGGGCGAGGGCATTGTGTTCTCCACGAACACCTTCATTACCAAGTTCAGCGGAGCGGTGTCGCGGATGATTATTGGAGCCAGTCTCGGTCTGCTCAGCTACGTGGAGAATCAGCCGGCGACTCCGCAGCTCCAGCACGGCCTTAGTTTCGTGATGTTCCTGTTGCCTGCTCTCTGCTTCCTGGCCGCTATTCTGCCGATTCTGTTCTACAATATAACGGAGAAGCAGCGGGTGCAGATCCTGAGCGATCTGAATCATAGCCGGTCCCTGTAGTGGGGCTGGTGGGGAGATGAGCGGATGGAGGAGAGATGATGGCGGGGATTTACTTTTCCCTGATTGAATCGTTCATGGTCAGGGGTGCGGCTGGGTGTAACGGACTCAGCTGCGCTTATTTCTGCCAAAAGGCAAGATTGGAGCAAGTAAGGGACTACGGCCCTTATTGCCGGATTTTCCGCGCCATAACATTGATTATGGAGCAAATAAGGGCGCCTTAGTCCGCAAGGCAACCAAATAAGTCTGTTTCTTGTAAATAACGGCTTCCGGTCCATAAGGAGTAGGCCCGGTTGAGTAATTTCTCTTCATCCAACCTTTAGAGGGACTAACTATACCCTTGCCACAGATTAATAGGGAGGTATTTGGATTATGGATATATCCACACTAGCAGCGTTGATGTCTCCTCCAGATCTTAGCGGGTGCCGGACGGTATTATGCATACAGCCGCACCCGGACGATAATGAGGTAGGCATCGGCGGCACCATTGCCTCATTCGCGCAGCAGGGCTGCGAGATTCATTATCTTACCGTCACGAACGGAGATCTGGGCGCGCTGGATGAGCAGTTGTCTTCCGCCGGTATCGCCGCCATCCGAGCAAGCGAACTAGAAGCAGCCGGGAGATTGCTGGGAGCGACAGTTTTCCACCAATTGGACCATGGCGACGGAACACTGGAGCATATCCCCGCCCTCGCGGGCGAGATTGCCGAGATCATCCGGACGGTCCAGCCGGATGCGATACTGTGTCCTGATCCTTGGCTGAGCTATGAGGCGCATTATGATCATATCGTTACAGGCAGAGCCGCAGCCCAGGCTGTCTTGTCTTCCGGGCTTCCCCTGTATCCGAGGGGTACCCTTACCCGGCCATGGCAGCCGAAGGCCATCGGCTTCTACTTCACCGCTGAGCCTAATACGGTCATCGACATTACGGACCACTTCGAGCGCAAGTTCGCGGCCATGGCCCTGCACGTCAGCCAGTTCAATGAAGAGCAGCTCGCCATGTACCGGATCTATTTCGGCGAGCAAGGCCGCCAGCTGGCCGAAGGCAGAGGCTTTGGGCTGGGTGAAGGGCTGAAGGTGCTGTCACCGCTGCACCTGCATTGCTTTGTGGATGCACGGCGGATTTGACGATTTTCCCATTTAATGCAAAAGAGCAGCAATCCCCCATCCATAAGGGGAGTTGCTGCTCTTTGTTAGGCGGGAAGCTCGGCCAAACGGTAGTAGGGTATGTTCAATAGCGGCTTGAAGCCCAGCTTTTGCGCCAGTCTGTAAGAGCCCACATTCTCTTGGCGGCAGCCCCACACCGGCTCCAGTCCCTGCTCCAGACAGTAGTCAATTAACTTGCAGCACACTGAGAAGGCAAAATGATTTCCCCGGTGACCCGGTGCCGATTCAATTCCAATCTCCAGTTGATTCGTTGTCCGGTAAGCCGAGAATGCGCTGGAGGCCTGCTCTCCCTCCCACCATAAAGTGTATCCTTTGCCTGAAGCCAGGAAGCGCTCTGCGTCAAGCCAGAAATACCTGGGAATCACTGCACCCTCCTGCTCGCCGAATCCTTCTCCGTCCATCTGGACAATCTCCGCATCCTGCCGGAACCATTGCGCCTTCGCACGGTTATAGACCTCCGGTTCGAACGTAAAATTCACCCGGGTCTGTATGTACATTCTGCGTGAATCCGCCGCATCAAGCCGTGAATTATGCTCAGTAAGCATTGCTTCAATCAGCGGGTCCCAGCCCCCTGCCGGATCAGCCTGCAGCCATTCTGCTGAATGCCGGTGCCCCGTCTTGTTCGTAATATAGTCCGACAAGCTCCGGTTAAACTCCTCATTCACCGAATCCCCATAGACCAGCGACATCCCGTATTCATGAGCCACGTAGAAGGTACGGGGGTTATGGAGCGAGTCCACATACACACTACCTGTCGTCTGCCCGCTCAGAACGCCTTCAGCGAACAGGGTGTTAATCTTCACTTCCTTTAACAGCGTCCAGGCAAGGGCGTAATCCCGGCTATCTAGCTTCAGCATGCTTATCTCCTCTTTTCTTAGGAATTAGTATAGATATTGAACAGCCAGCGGAAATTCCACTCGAAGATATGAGAGCCCTCCCATGTATTAAAAGGCTCCGGGATTCCCTTGGCCATCCAGTGCTCTGCACTTTCCCCGCTTCGGGCTGCTGCTGCAGCATACTCCTGGATCTCTGTGAGATAGCGTAGCATTTCAGGGATGCTCTCCCGTCCGGCAACCTCCCCATGACCGGGAATCAGCCGTTTGAAATCAATCTCCCTGCCAATCCGCTCTACAATAGTTGTCCATGCTTCCGGGAATCCATGGAGCATCGCCGGGTGGAATCTGTTCAGAACCAGATCTCCTGCGATCAGCACCTGAACATCTGTAACGTACACCATAGCATCGCTGAGGGTATGACCGCCGCCATACGTGAACAGATGCAGGGAACGCGATGATCCGTGAATATCCAGACTATCCCTGAAGGTCATCCCTGCTCTCAGTCTGCGGATTGTTGGCGTGGCCTCCAACAACGCCTGTTTGTCGGATATTTCATTAACGAGCGCTTGCTGTAGACGGGAATCCGTAGCAGCATTGCTTATCTCCTGTAATCCTGTGATCTGCTTCTGCAGACCTTCCTGCCATTCCTCCAGAGCAGGTGGTGCATGGGTTGTCAGCACCTCACGGGTGAGCTCTGTTGATAGAATGATGCTGCCTGGAAACTCCTGATTACCGTAATGATGATCCCCGTGATAATGAGTATTAATTATGTACTTGACCGGCTTCCCTGTCAGATTCTCGGCCGTTTCCCGCAGAAGCCTGGCTGCTGCCGGCAGGCTGAAGGTATCTACTACGACTGTACAATCCCCAAGATCGATGATCGACGCATTGCCTACCGCGCCCCGGCCCGGAATAACAATTGCGGCCCACACTCCCTGCGCTACTTCCTCTACCCTGAACATACAGATCTTCCCATCTATATTTTTCTACTTATTATACCTTACTATGTCACGCATGAATAAATGAATGTTATAATACACTCATTGTCATGCGAATGACTTGAATCCTGGCTCAACCTGAAAGGAAACGACCTATGATTAATACTATTCCTGAAGTGAATTTCGAGGCTTCCCCTTACTATAATCCCGGCCTCAAAAATGTAGTCATCCTCGCCACCGGCGGTACGATTGCCGGCAGCGGCGAAGCCCATAAAACCTTGAATTACGAGCCCGGCGCCCTGCCCGTGCAGGACCTGCTGGATAGTGTGCCGCATCTGGAACGGCTGGCGAACTGCGCCGGGGTACAGGTCAGCAATCTGTGCAGCGCTGATATTACCAGCGAACACTGGCTTACCCTGGCAACCTACATTAACACGCTTGCGCTCAGGGAGGATGTGCACGGCTTCGTCATCACCCACGGCACCGATACCCTGGATGAGACGTCCTACTTCCTGAATCTGGTGATCAAGACTGACAAGCCGGTAATTATTACCGGCTCTATGCGCCCGGCTACCGCAATCAGCGCCGATGGCCCTCTGAATCTGTATCAGTCCGTAGCGCTGGCAGCGAATCCTGAGGCCTCCGGCCAAGGCGTGATGGTTGTCTTTGCTGAGGGCATTTATAGCGGGCGGGATGTGCAAAAGGTGAACACCTTCAAGGCCAACGCCTTCGATGAGCGCGATTTCGGCTGCCTGGGATATATGCGTGACAGCCATGCCTTCTTCTATACGCGCACCCTGAAGCGGCATACCACCGCAACCCAGTTCGATGTATCTGTAATCCAGGAGCTGCCCGAAGTGTCCGTAGCTTATTTCCATGTGGATGCCAATCCCGGAATTCTGGATTATCTGGCTACGGTCTCCAAGGGGATTGTCATTGCCGGAGCAGGCGGAGGGATCTACAGCAAGCCTTGGATTGACAAGGTGGGGGAGCTGAAGAACAATAACATCCCGGTAGTCCGCTGCTCGCGGATTTCCAGCGGAATTACACTCAAGGATTCCTACATTGATTTGTCTGCCAATTCTATTCCCTGCAACAGCCTGGTCCCGCAAAAAGCCAGAATCCTGCTCTCCCTCGCCCTGACGCAAACCACCGGCTACGATGAAATAGCCGCAATGTTCAACGAGTACTAAACCCTGCCCGCAGATGGCGGGAACTCAAAGGTGAAGACTGCGCCGCCCTCCGGGCGGTTCCGGGCACTAAGCTCTCCGCCGCAGCGTTCCACAATAGCACGTGCGATGGCGAGTCCCAGCCCGGATTCGCCATTTTTCCCTTTGACGAACCTGTGAAACAGGCTGGGCAGCAGCTCCTCTGCAATGCCCGGACCATCGTCAGCAACCGTTAATACAATCCTCCCCCTGCTTGTATGCACCTCTACTTCAATACGCTTCCCGGCATATCGGGCCGCATTGGACAATACGTTCAGCAGAGCTTGCAGCAGCTTATCCCGGTCCGCTCTTACCGTCCCCCCGTGGTCCCCGGAGACTGCCGGATGCAGCGACAGCTTCCTTGCCGCCAGCAGCGGATTGACCCGCTCCACCGCCTCGCTCAGCAGCGCCTCCAGGTCCGTATCCTCCGCCTTATAAATATCCTCTTCACTGTCCAGCTTCGCCAGAAGAGTCATTTCGCTGACCAGGTCACGTAAGCGCCCGCTTTCACTCAGAATAATATCCAGTCCTTTACGGACGGCCTCTCCTTCAAATACCCCATCCCTAATACCCTCCGCATAACCGGCTATCGACATCAGCGGAGATTTCAGCTCATGCGAAGCATTCTGGAAAAACTGCTTCTGCACCCGGTTGAACCGGTGCAGCTCACCGGCCATCTCGTATACCGCCCTGGCGACAGATCCGATTTCACCGCCTGCCCGGATCAGATTCACCTCGGCAAACCGGCGGTTTTTCACTTTCCCCAGCTCCTGACGCAGGTTGATCAGCGGATGAATCAGCTTCCGCGTAATGAACAGGCTGAACAGAAGCATTACTGCCGCTCCCGCAGCAAAGACAAGAATCAGCCGTTTCAAGAGTGACTGCTCGATGACCTTGATTCTGCTGACAGGCGTCAGCAGGGTGAGCTTACCTTGGGGAAGCGTGTTGACCTGCACCAGATAACGCGGATCATTGCCATCCCATAAGCTCTGCAGGCTCCCCTGCTTCATAGCTGTGACATCCACCGTTACCCCGGACTGCACGGGCAGAGCCGGGAGATTTCCCGAGACCACATTCCCCTGCTGGTCGCTCACGATGGCCTGTACTCCGCTGGAGAGCGTAGGATATGGAGCCGTAAGCGGCTCGCTTTTCCCCAATGTGAATGCACCTCCTTCGGTGAATGGAGCCTGCTCCAGACTCGCGGTAAGGGAAGCACCCAGCGTCCTTAATCCCTCTTGCTCCGTGCCAATGAAATGGTCCATCAGCACATAATGGATCATCACTCCCGTGATGGACAGGACCAGCAGCAGAGACAGCCCAAAAGCAAAGTTGATCTGATGCACCAGCTTCAGCTTTTTCATCCGCAGGTTTAGCCTTTCCGCCATCCCCATCATTCCTGCACCTCTCTCATACGGTAGCCGTGTCCCCAGACCGATTCCAGCGGCAGGCCGTCCATTTTTTTGCGGATACGCTTGATCAGATGGTCGACAGCGCGGTCGCTGCCGAAATAATCCTCTCCCCAGACATGGCCCAGCAGCTCTTCGCGCGTAAAGGCCCGGTTCGGACTTCCCGCAAAGACCATCAGCATCAGGAATTCCTTGCTGGTCAGCTCCACTTCAGCTCCTTGCCAGAAGGATCTTCTCTCCGCAGGATGCAGCAGCAGACTTCCCAGCTCTATCCCTGAATGCACTGCAGGCAGAGCAGCCGCAGACGGAGAGGGGTGAAGGCGTTCCCACCTTTTCAACTGGCGGTTAATCCGGGCTACCAGCTCACGGGGACTGAAGGGCTTGACCAGATAATCGTCGCTGCCAAGCTCCAGACCCAGGATTTTATCCACTTCATTATCCTTGGCAGAGATCATAATAATCGGCACCTCCGCCTCATCGCGGATACGCCTGCACAGCTCATAGCCGTCCATTCCCGGAAGCATAATATCGAGCACCCACATGCCGGGAGGATCATTCCTCCATAAATCCCACGCCTCCTCGGCACTTCCAAGTCCAACCGTCCGGTAATTCTCCTTATGTAAATAAGCTTCCACCAGATTGCGTATATTCTCGTCATCGTCCACAACGGCAATGACCGTTTGATTGTTCATCCAGGTAACCTCCGTGATTTGTCTCTTCACCATTATAGCAAGCGGCTAAGCGGGATAGGGCAATGACATTGTTTTTCCACATTACTGACCCTCTCCTGCCACAGAAGCCCGCTATAGTGAGAGCTGTAAGACAAACCACCTGAAGGAGTGTTCGTACATGAATCGTCTAATCGTGAAAAGAATGGCTCTATCCACCCTGCTGCTGTCCAGTATCGCCACCCCGGTCTTCGCGGATACGGGAACCGCTTCGCCCCCCGCACAGGGACCCACTGCCACCATAAGCACGGCCGCTGCAGCCACAACTGGCAGTAATCTGCTCCCCTTGCTTGAACCGCAGGTTCTGGCGCTGGTGGACAGCTATGCACCGGACACATCCCAGGACTGGCAGGATACACTCAGCCGCTACCATGCCTTAACAAGCACGAAGGCGCTTAGCGTGGATATCACCACGTCAATGTCTGCCACTCCATGGACAGACAAAACCGGCATTATGGAGGTGCAATTAGCAACGACTGGAACGTTGACAGATGCCGAAACGGTTCCGCTTGCCACTATACCGGAATACGGGACAGCCGGGGGCCACGCTGAGGCAGCCCTGTCTGCCTCAGGAGCTGTTAACCTCACATTAGCGGGGCTTAACCATCTGGAATCCGGCAAGCTTGCCAATGCGGTAACCATACATGTGGCATATATCGACGGCGTATTCAAAGAGCAGGCTGCCCTGGCAGAGGCTGCACAAGCCACAGATGCAGCAGCAATTAAGCAGGCACTGTCCGCACTGCTGAAACAATATAAGGACCTTAACTACAAGCTGGAAGAAGCGAAATAAACCGCGCATACCCTGTATCCATTAGAAAAGCAGGCCAAGGAATTCCTCCCTGGCCTGCTTTTTCTGTTCAGAACAATTCGTATAGCGTAGCCGCCGCCTAACGGCGGGGATACATCGGATAAGGGTAGAATGCAGCAGCCGGTTGTTGGGCTGCGTAGGCGGGCATACTTTTGGCGGGCGGGCCCATATTCATTTCCCCGGCAGATCCTGGGGCGGCGCAGCCCGGAGGGGGTCCAAGAATAATCGATTCCTTCAGCGGAGCCACAGCCATGGCGTACTCCTCTTCATTAATACAATAAGCGCGCTGGATGACCTCTTTGGGCACAGCCCGCAGGAAGTCTGAACCATACACAATATCCGGTGTCGGCGCATCGAAGATCGCCAGGAAATGGGCTTGTTCGCTCTCGGCCAGAATCCAGTGGAACCAGCCCTTCGGGAAGACAGCAATTTGTCCGGCCTTCAGATGATAGGTCATTAGCTTCTGGGTGAACGGATCGAACACGGAGGCAATTAGCTCCCCGCTAATCACGAAGATCATCTCCGTCACATTCGTGTGCCAGTGCGGCTGAACAATGAAGCCTCTGCTCATATGGGCATTGAAGAACCCGTTGCGTATCGCCGGAAGCTGTTCGCCAAAAAGCTGCGTAATATAATTGTTCGCATCCCGCTTATAATTAAGCACCTGATTAGAATCGGCGGCAAGCTTCAGGTCCGGTGCCTGCAATACTGGATCTAGCATGATTAGTTCCTCCTCAGACTGGATTGTAGCCTTAAGTAACACTGGGCATTCGTCCAGATACTGTATGCAGGGGAGGAACTCTTTGACACTAAAGAC
Source organism: Paenibacillus sp. FSL H7-0350 (assembly GCF_038593195.1). NCBI lineage: Bacteria > Bacillati > Bacillota > Bacilli > Caryophanales > Paenibacillaceae > Paenibacillus > Paenibacillus sp. FSL H7-0350. The sequence goes on from NZ_CP151972.1 coordinate 1,647,313, forward strand.
AGGTGCGGACTAGATCAGACGAGCGATACTCTCAATCTCCACGGCGGAAGCTGCGAGCTGCTGCATGGAGGCGGTAATCTCCTCTGTGGCTGCGGCCTGACGTTCGCTTTGCGCCAGACAATCCGTAAGCACGGCATCCATCTGGTTAATCTTCTGCTTGATCATCTGCAGAATGCCGGCAATATCCTTCGCCGATGAAGCACTGGACACTGACATTTTGCGGATTTCCTGGGCCACGATACCGAAGCCCCGTCCATGCTCAGCGGCATGCGCCGCTTCAATCGCTGCATTGAGCCCGAGCAGGTTGGAATTATCTGCTACCTTGCGGATGAAATCGAGAATCTCGTCCGTCTGCTGCAGGTCCTCAACCACCTTCTGGCCCAGCTCCTTCAGATCGCCGACGGTATTCGCCAGATCCGAGGCCGTGCCCGCAATCTCTACCGAAGTCGAGCTGATCTCATCAGAGGTCACTGCCAGCGCATTCGCTGCATCGCTGAGCGTTACCTGATTACTGAGGCTGATTCCGATCGTGAATACCCCTGTCACAACCCCGTTCCGGTCCCGGATAGGCATGGATGACGATTTAAAAGGGATTCCGTAGATTTCTCTTGGAATCGTAGTGCTAACTTCTTCCCCGCTCTCCAGCGCAGCCCGGATTCCCCCGCTGGGCGGTACCGGAGAACCCAGTTCAATCTTGGCTATCAATTCCTTCCCTTGCAGATAATAAATGAACTTGTCCCGATCTGCCAAGGCAAACATTACATCCAGCGGGAACAGCCGCTGCACCAGGGGCAAAGATACTTCAAGCGCCTTCCGCAGCTGCTCCATTTCTGATTCTTGTCCTATTTCCTGTTCGGATTCGTGTTCTAATTCATATTCTGTACTCATTGCTTCAACAGCTCCCTAATCCTATTTATTTATGTACATCGCTTATCGCTCGAACAAAGTAACACAGTTGCGGCCTTGCGCCTTGGATTGGTACAGCGCATCGTCACCCAGCTTATAGATATCCTCCTCGCGCAGACCGTCCACAAGTACGGCGGCTACGCCAATAGAGACAGTAATTCTGCCGTATTCCGGACTGAGATCATGCTGTATCCCCAGCTCCGCGATGCTTCGGCTAATCAATTCGGCGTACGCGCTGGACTCTGGCGGGGTCAGTCCGGCGGCCACAATCCCGAATTCCTCCCCGCCCAGCCGGAACGCGGTTCCGTCCGCCTGTTCAGCCAGCTCCTTCAGTACCCCGCCTATTCTGCGCAGTACCGTATCGCCTTCATAATGCCCGTAGGTGTCATTGAATTTTTTGAAATAATCAATATCCAGCATCAAGTAGGTTAAATACTGTTTGCCGGCAGCAGCCTTATCCACCTTATCCAGGAACAGCTTATTGAAGTATCTGCGGTTGTACAGGCCGGTTAATTCATCGGTGATGGAGATCCGTTCAATTAGCCCGATATACTTGCTCAGCTCTCCGTTGTTGAATTCCAGCTCCTTCGTCCGCTCGGCCACCAGTTCCTCCAGATGCTCCTTGTGCCGCCGTAGCTCCTCCTCCGCCTTCTTTCGCTCAGTGATATCCTTGATCGTTCCCTGAATCGCCGGCTTATCCTGATACATGATTCTGACGACCTTGTGAATGGCGATGACTTCAAGGGACTTATCCTTATGCACAAGCCTTGTCTCGTACTCTTCCGGTGCCTGCTTGCCCTCGACTCGTCTGGCATAATAATGCATCACCTTCTCCCGCTCCGGGGGCGTAATGAAATTCCCGAAGGGCTGCTCCAGCATCTCGCCCGCCTTATAGCCGAGCATCTGCTCCAGCGCCTCATTAACATAGACACACCGCATATCTTGGACCACGAACACCCCGTCCTGCAGGTTGTTGACCAATTGGCGGTATTTCTCCTCTGAACGCTCAAGCTCCGTATACAGACTGGCGTTCTCAAGCGAGAAGACCATCTCTCTGGACAGCAGATTAATAATCTTCATCCGTTCCTCGGTGAATACGCCGGTCACCAGATTATTCTCCAGATAGATGATGGCAATCGTCTTATTCTGGTTAATCAGCGGCATACAGACCATCGATTTCGGCTGCTGCCTCACAATATAGGGATCATTCACAAACGGAGTCTCGGAATAGGCATCATTGTAGATCAGGCTCTCCCGGCTCTTCTCCACTTGTCTGATGATCGCGGCAGGCAAATTGTCCAGCTGATGCGACTCATGAATGGCCACGGAGATCCGGTCCGTGTCCGCTTTATATTCCCCTTCGACCAGAAGATTCGCCTTGGAAGTCATCAGGATGCAGCCCCGCTGCGCCCCGGCATTCATGATTACAATCTCCATCAGCGCTTCCAGCAGGTGGTTCAGCTCAATTTCTTTGGAGATGGCCTGTGAAGCCAGAATAATGGAATTCAGATCAATACTCTCGGTATAATCGGTCACCGTCCTGCCGTGCATGAACTCCTTGGTGCTGATTTTCTGGGCAAGAGCGGGGTATCGCTCTTTGATGAACGCGATCTTCTCCTTGGCCCCCCAGACCGAATAATAGTATTCGGATTGTCTGAGTAGATAAGCGGCGAACTCGTTGAAGCCCTTGTCCATATAGAACCGGGCCGCCAGCTCGTTGCAGAGTGCCTTATAACGGACGAAGCTTCCCTGCTCGCTGGCCTCAATCGCCAGATCATAATAATAGCCTGCGCGGGTACTGTTCCCGGAGATCCGGGCCCATTCGGCTCTCATCAGATATTCATGCTGGCGGAAGGTTCCCGGTGCATTGCTGGCCCATTTGCGTACCCGGCTGAGTTCCTTGCGCATTTTGGACCTGGCCTTCCACTTGTCGTTCACACCCAAATCCTTGTAAGCATAAGCCAGATTCAGGAAGGTGTACAGTGCGAACTCCTCCATAAAAGCCGATCCGGCCAGCGTCCCGATAATCGGATACGCCCGCTCGATATACTCCAGCGCTTCATCATGCTTCTCGTAGAGAAACAGCAGCTTCATTTTGTAGATATAATAGATGGCAATTCCCGAGTAATACCTCGCTTCCTGCAATTCGTGCAGGTAGACCTCTTCACTGAAGTCTTCATTGTTAAATGAGGTACGCTCATGCAGCTCTCCGGCAAGACTGAGATAATACTGGCGGGCCAGCTGCGCTGTGGCAAGCGACTCCCTGTATTTCGTATTCTCGATCATAGAGATCGTACGGGCACTTTCCTGAAGCAAAGCCGGGATGTCCATCGTCGGATTCCAGAGATTCACATAGAAGGCGGAATGGGCCAAGTAGAGCAGATCTCCTGTCCGCAGACTGGCTTCAATGGAGGTGCCGAACCAGTCCTGCAGCGTATCCCAAGGCTCGGTCCAGGCGTGACTGAACAGCGTATACAGAACATGCGCCGCGCCTTTCCACTGCAGATCATTGAATTTGTCGTTAATTCTGATCCCGAGACGTCCATAAGCGAAGGCCCCCCGGGTATCCCCGAAGCCGGACAAGAGCATGGCATAGCCGATAAAAGCAAGCGCCGACTCAGGCGAATTCCCGTATTTCAGCGTCAAGCCCACCTTCTTCAGCACCACCAGACCAAACAGCGAGGTCTCTCCGGAGATAAATGCAGGCGGTATAAAGTTAACCAGCAGCCGCATCACCAGCTTCATCTCCGGGTCCTGCATCTCCGGCAGTGCAAAAATCGTCTCTGGTGTTCTCCCCCGCAGCGCAGCCTTAACGGCCAGCAGTTCCTTAAGGACGGCCGGTATTCCAACCTTGGCCGGAATCTTAATTCCGAGCGCCTTCAGCCCCCGTCTCCCCGAAGCAATTGACTCAGGCATCATGCCAAGGTACATATAATGATTGGTCTGCATCTCATAGATTTCCGCAATAGCCATCCGCTCCGTAGTTTGCTCCAGCAGCAGACGGCAAGCCTGGTCCCCCTGATCGATGTGATGAGTGAGATAGCTGCATTCCGCATACAACCTGTAGATCTCCGCCGCCTGCCCCGGATCTGTGCTCCAGATCTGCTCCGGGAGCAACTCCATTGCCGCTTCAAGCAGCAGGAAGGCCGAATCATACCCGTACCCTGCCTTGGCCTTGTAGGCTGCCCGCAGATTCAGAGCGACGATCTCACGCGCCTCCGAGCTATCGGTGACTAACTCCAGCCCTTTATTAATATGGGTGGCGATATCGACCAGCTTGTCCTCGATTTCCTCCGCTCCGAGATTCCGCAGCAGCAGCCTGCCGATACTAAGATGAAGCCTCTTCCCCCGTTCAGGATCAAGCAGCTGATAGAAGGCCTGCTGAATCCGGTCATGGGCGAATTTCAGCCGGATGCCCATCTGGGCAGCCTCGCGCCCGGATTCAGCAAGTGTAGCCGAGAATATGGCGTATTTATGATCGGCAGGCACGATATATTCTTCCTGGACCGCCCGTGTAATCGCAGCAGCAATCACCTCCGGCGCTTCTTCTCCGATCAGCATCAGCATCCCGTAATCGAACACACTGCCGGCCGCCGAGCTAAGCATCAGGATATGGCGGACCTCCCCCGGGAGATGCTGTAGCTGTCCAACCAGGAAATCCACCACACTGTCATGGACCGGCAGCGCCTCCAGCCGCTCCAGGCTCCAGCTCCATTCCCCGTTCTGCTTGTCGAAATAGATAATCCCCCGCCGGTGAAGATCCTTCAGCATTTCCGTCAGGAAAAAGGAATTCCCCTTCGACCGCTTGTATAACCATCCAGTAATCCCTTCGACCCGTTCCATGCTGCTGTACAGCGTGTCAGCCACAAGGCTTTGCACATCCGTCTCTTGCAGCGGCTGAAGATGAATACGTCCAACTTCACGATTTTTGCCGATCTTAACCATCGCGGCGAACAGCGGATGACCTTCGTGGATCTCATTCTGCCGGAAGGAGCAAATCACAAACATCCGCTGCAGATGGTTATCCAGCACCAGCTTCTCCACGAGCTGCAGGCTGGAGTAATCTGCCCACTGGACATCATCCAGGAAGAGGACCAGCGGCCGGTCCGGATGCGTCACTCCCTGTACGAACTTGGCAAAGGTCAGGAAGAACCGGTTCGTCTCCTCGGCCGGACTCAGCGGCTCAGGCTCCGGCTGGGTCCCGATCCAGGCGGCAAGCTCAGGGATTAATCCCGTAATCACACCGCCGTTGCCGTCAAGCAGCCGGGTCAGCGAGCGGCTGACCTCACTCTTGTAGTCCTCATCCAGACTCTCCAGCAGCTGGCTGACCAGCCTGCGGAAGGCCTGGATGAGCGCACTGTACGGAATGTTCTTATTGTACTGATCGAACTTCCCTTCCGCGAACAGCCCCTTCTCCCGGCTAATCGTCCGGTGCAGCTCATGGACCAGTGCGGTTTTGCCTGCACCCGCATCACCGGAGACCAGCATAAGCTGGGAATTCGAATTAACGCTGCTGCGGAAGGCCGCTTCCAGACAGGACAGCTCCTGCTGTCTGCCGACTATCTTTTGCGGAATGCGGAAGGTGTTCAGGAGGTCCTCCGTTCCAATCTCGAAATCCTCCTGCCCGGCCAGGCATTTCTTCAGATCGGCCTTGATGCCGTGAGCACTCCGGTACCGGTCCTCTGACGATTTCTCCATCAGCTTCATAATGACAGCCGACAAGCCGCTGCTAACCCTGCCTCCGGTTGCATTGTAGGGAGAGAGTGCCTCCTTCGCAATAATGGAGTAGATCTGCTCCAGCATCTCGGATGATGGATACGGCATGATGCCGGTCATCATCTCATACAGGACGGCGCCCAGTGAATAGTAGTCACTCCGGTAATCAATATTGCGGTTCATCCGGCCGGTCTGTTCCGGTGAGATGTACGGCAGACTGCCCTCCAGCACGCCGCTGTTCTGGAAATCCCGTCTCTCCTTGGAGAGCTTCACCGCAAGGTCGAAATCAATCACCTGAACAATATCCCGCTCCCGGTTCCAGATGATATTCGACGGCTTGATATCCTTATGAATCACGTTCTGCTCATGAATGGAGCCCAGAATATCCACAACCTTGACCGCCAGCTTCAGTAACGCCTCCTCCCCCGGCTGCTCTTCCGCCAGAATCCGCTTCAGCGAACGTCCGGCTATATCCTCAAGGACCATGACGTACAGGCCGTTCTGCTCCTCAAGCCGCAGGGGACGGATAACCCCTTCTGTGCTAGTGCTAAGCTCTGTAAGCAGCTTATATTCCTGCTTGAAGCGCATCACCGCTTCGGTGCCGGCAAACTCCGATTTTAACACCTTGAGAATGACCGTTTCTGCGGAGGAAGCCTCTGTGCACCGGTACACGGCTTTTATAGGATTATCTGAAATGGTCTCCAGGACCTGGTAATGGTCATTAGCAATCATTGTACTCCACCTTTAGCCTTGTTCTCCCGTAACCTCAATATCGGCATCGAATTTAAATACATAGGCAGCGATCAGCCAGATAATCCAGCAATTCAGCCCAAAGAACAGATAACCGAAATAGCCCAGAACCGGCATCTCGGAGAAAATATGAAATTTGTCCAGATACGGCACCGAGTATTTCCAGTAATTCGGATTGGTAGGGGCATCATCATGGAACCACTCACTGCCAAAGTTCCAGAACTCCCAGAAGAAGCCGTTGAACACCGTAGCCAGTCCCACCAGAATCACCTTGGACCAGTCCCCGTTCTTCACCGGGGTGAAGGGAGTCCAGTAACCGGCAAGCGCCATCGCTGCGGACAGCATCGGAACCAGCGCAACCCACAGTACCCAGAACAGCAGGTACGGATAATAGCCCATGCCGAAGGCCAGAATCAGCCCGAGAATATAATAGATGATCAGCCACATGCGTGACACCTTCAGCTTAGGCCCATGACTATAACGGTTGCGCAGCAGACGGAAGGTCTTGAGGAGTAAGTACCATTCGAAGATGGCCGGAAGGACGGTGGTATAGGATAAGGAGAACCAGAACACATTGCCGAAGTTAGAGAACACTTCATTATTAGGGTAATACCAATTCTCCAGCACGAAGAAATTCAGGTATTCAAAAGCAAACCAGCTGAAGCAGGACACCACCGCCAGCAGCTGCATGACATGAGGCTTGCGCGAGATGATCGAGGCTCCGTGATTTCTCCGGTAGACCAGCCCGTCCAGAATCAGGATAAAAGACCACCAGAGGGGAACAAAGGTGTAATGCTCCAGAGAGATAAATAGCTTCACCCGTGCCCACATCAGGAACCAGCTAAGCGCAAGCACCGGCAGACTCCACCAGAACCAGACAGGAAAAGGAGTGGCCGCCCCCGCCTTCCGGGGTGCCTCCTCCGTCTTCTTGAAGCCGAACCATCCGGGGAATACCAGAACCAGTGTGATGATCAGGGCCACGACGCAGGCGAGCGAGAAATACAGCAGGCTGAATCCGGGGTCCGCTTCGACCTTCTGGGCCGGGAAATCCCCGTAACCCGGCGGCATCCCCTTCCATTTCGCAAGACTTCCGAATAACGGGAGCAGAAAGATCAGTCCGAAGGTAACGATCAAGAATGCTGTCTTTTTCCATGTTTTCATTGCGCAAACCCCCGCGTATGTATGTAGTTGAAAGTCGAATTTTGTTGATAATCGCTAATATTCGATAACACTCCAGTTTATTCCTGCTGGCCGCACACAAAAAAATGCCCCACCGTCCATTTCCATGACGTATGGAGCATCTGTGCGGGGCAACAGAACCCATTATTCCTTCAAATCCAGCTTCATGCTCAGTGAACGTATCCCGTGTTCTTCTTCCTCTTCACCAAGCGATACGAATCCCTGGGAGGCATAGAAGCCAGTAGAATTCGGGGAAGAGTTCACCGTAATTTGCGTGCTCCCTCCCGTCCTCATCCGGTCTACCGCATACCGCAGCAGGGTCTTGCCGATTCCGGTTCCCTTATAAGCATTCTTCACGAACAGCAGAGAGATATGCTGATGATTGCGCAGCTCTATGATTCCTGTAACCTCTTGCCCGCTAAGCGCGATGTAGATCTCGTGATCCTCCTGCATCCGCCTAATAATGGCGGCAAGCTCAATGTACCTGTAGAATTCAATAACACCCTGCGCCGAATAATTGGCGGCAATATGTATATCAAACGCCTCCCGGATCAAGGGAGTAATCAGCTTCTCCTCACCCGGCAGCAACTGTCTGATCCCTTTCATGCGGCATTTCTCCTTTAGTGTGACTGGCTAGCGATAACTCTATAATAATAGCATAAATCAGGGAAATTTGCCCATTAATAGTTGCAGGTGAACACGGGATTTCGGCGAATTCTTTATCCTTAGGATCAATTATTATATGCGGGGTGTATAAATGAAGCGATTTATGATAGGTCAATATGGAGGATTTGATTATGGCAAGTTCCACAGGGATTTCAAAGCCGAATTCTATGGCATTGAGGCTTGTTCTTTCCCGTCCGATGAAGCTTGCCAGACGCTGATTGATGCAGCACAGAAGTACGGATTCCACACAGGAGTCCATTACCCGCTCCGGGCCAATCCTGCCAGACTAAGAGATGCCCTATTTCTCTCACCGGATGATTACGTGCGTTCTGAAGCATTCCAGCAGATCCAGGAAGAGCTGGATTATATGGTGAGGCTACAACCCGATTACGTATTATTTCATTATCCCAAGCCGGTTATCCTAGATCCTCAGTTGGACTGGAGCTCCTGGCGATTTGCTGACAGGAAAGAATATATTTATGAGAATGACCTCTCTCTGAATGAACTGATACAGCACAGCAAAGTTCTCTTCGACTGGCTTAGCCGGAAGGGCCGGGAGTACCGGTTCCAGCCCATTTTGGAGTTCGACGGACTGAACAGTTATATCTGCCAGCATAATTTTCTGGAACAGCTCTTGCTTGCCTATCCGGATATTAAGCTATGTCTGGATACGGGCCGGTTGTATCAGCAGGATAAGCTTGACCCTAATTTCAATGCCCGAGCCCTTCTGAGAAAATACACCAAATATGCGGCATTGATCCATTTGTCCAATGTTCAGATTAACGAAACTATCCAGCACGGCCATTACCCGGTCCTGCCGGAGTTAAGCACCGGGGAGGGCTGGGCCCCTATCGAAGACTATCTCACCATTATCCGTGAGGAGAACAGTGAAGTGAAAATCATGTTCGAGCACCGCTCTGACCTCATCTCCGCACAAGATCTGGACCGTTGTTATGCATGGGTAGATCATATCCTAAACGGAGTCCCCGAGAATCCTCCGGCTTCTCCTCCGCGATGATGGCACAGCCTGCCCCGAATATTTGTGATTACACAGGCACATGATACAATGGGACCGTAACGTCCTTGCCTTAATTTAACACAAGAGGAGTGACAGATGTGGCAATTAATGTGTACCTGAATTTCAATGGCAATACCCGGGAGGCTGTAGAATATTACGCTGAAGTATTCGGGACCGAACCTCCGCATATCATGACCTTCGGCGAGGCTCCGCCCGATCCGTCCCATCCCATACCGGAAGAAGCTAAACATCTTGTCATGCACGCCAATCTGATGATTGCCGGCAGCCCGGTCATGTTCTCTGACGTATTCCCCGGCATGCCGTTCACGGAAGGGAATAATATCAGCCTAACGGTGACGGATACCGATGAAGAGAAGATTCGTCTCTGGTTCAACAAGCTGAAGGAAGGCGGAACTGTACACATGGAGCTGCAGGAGACCTTCTGGAGCAAGGCCTACGGGAACCTGAAGGACAAATTCGGCATTCACTGGCAGATTAGCCACGACAACGGCCAGAACGGCTAACTCCCTTAGTAGTTTCCTATTCACAAAAGCGCTTAGGATATGACGGTTCTTCCCTTGGAAGGACAGCATATCCTTTTTTTCTGCGGCCTCATAATCCCAGCGTAAACGTAACATTTCAAAGTTGTAACCTGATTTTTAATGCGCTTACATCCTGTTCTATGTTTTAATTGTAATAACGTTATGTATTTCATCCTACTGTAAAGGAGACTAACTTATGGAAATATCCTCATTTTTGCTGCCCAAGGATCAAGTGGCATTCATCACCTCCTCGATTTCTATGCGGGAAGCGCTGGATCAGCTGGAGAATCATTATTATTCGGCCATTCCAATTATTGACGATGCCGGTAAATATGTTGGGACCTTGTCGGAGGGCGATCTGCTATGGAAACTGAAGAACACCGATGGTCTGAGCTTCGCGAATATGAACGAGGTGACTGTTGGCTCCATTCAGCGTCATGTGCATAACGAGAGCGTAGAGATCCACGCGCAGATGGAGGATATGCTGACCCTGGCAGCAGACCAGAACTTCGTCCCGGTAGTGGACGACAGCGGAATCTTCCTCGGCATCATCCGCCGCAAGGATATCATCGAGTATTACACACGGAATATTACAGATTAACTCAGATGCAGCTGCAGCAAAGGCAGGACTGTCCTACATGGACGGCCCTGCCTTTGCTGCGTGATGCGGGTCTTTAACCCCTTAATTCTTCTATAGCTCTGTCAAAATAATCGTGCCCTGCGGGGTGACCGCCAGCGTATGCTCATACTGGGCCGACAGGCCTCCGTCAATGGTGCGCGCTGTCCAGCCGTCTGCATCCACCTTGGTCCGGTAGCTGCCTGTATTGAGCATCGGCTCAATGGTGAACACCATGCCTTCCTTAATCCGCGGGCCTTTACCGGCCGGGCCGTAATGAGGCACTTCAGGTGCTTCGTGCATCTCAGAGCCAATCCCGTGACCGATGAAGTCCCGGACGACAGAATAGCCGTTAGATTCGGCATATACCTGGATAGCATGTGCTACATCGCCTATTCGATTGCCGGCTACAGCCTGCTCGATGCCTTTGAACAGAGATTCCTTGGTCGTCGCGAGCAGCTTCTCCGCTTGCTCACTAATTGTACCCACTCCGTAGGACCAGGCCGAATCCGCCAGCCAGCCGTTCAGGTTGACTACCATATCAATCGTTACAATATCTCCATCCTTCAGCTCCTCATGCTTCGGGAAGCCATGGCAGATGACATCATTCACAGATGCGCAGGTGGCATATGGGTAACCGTGATAGCCTTTTTGCTCCGGGGTCGCCCCTTGGGAGAGGATGAACTTCTCGGCAAACTGGTCGATCTCCCAGGTCGTAATTCCCGGCTTAATCAACCCGGCAATCTGCCGGTGGCATTCCGCCAGGATTTTGCCGGCTGCCCGCATCTTCTCAATCTCTTCCATTGATTTCATAATGATCATTCAATTCGCCTCTTCTGTACAGAATCCATTACTCACTATATATAATGGCTCTTGGTTATAATGGGGTATTGCTACTCTATATTATGTAAGAAAACTGCCGAAAATCCAAATAAACAAACAAAATAAACCTGTCTTCCGCAAAAACACCAGAAAACAGGCTCATAACTAACCTTCCTATGATGGCTATTCCGTACAAGTTACTGGTAGTTATAGCATATACAGACCGCCAGGCATCAGCTGTTAGTCGTGGAAGTTGAGCCCCGAAGTAACTGCCTTGACATACCCGCTTCGGATCACATAATCGCCGAAGTGCTCACCGGCAAGGCGCTCTCTGGCATAACCATGAATAATCGGCCCAAGAGTGTCCAGAATCTCCCGCTCGTCAATGTTCTCCTTATACAGCTTGTTCAGCCGGTCTCCGGTAAAGCCTGCACCCAGGTACATATTATATCTGCCCGGACCTTTCCCGATAAAAGCAATCTCGCCCAGCGCCGGTCTGGCACAGCCGTTAGGGCAGCCGGTCATACGGATGATAATCTCTTCATTGCGCAGCCCGGCTTCATCTATGATAACCTCCAGCTTATCCAGCAGGTGCGGCAGATAACGCTCTGCTTCCGCCATAGCCAGCCCGCAGGTCGGCAGGGCTACACAGGACATCGCACTTCTGCGCAGTGCAGAATGATGGGCCCCGTCCGTCAGCACGTACTGCTTGGCAAGCTCTGTAATCTTGCGCTTCTTCGCCTGGGTCACTCCGCCGATAATCAGATTCTGGTTCGGGGTCAGCCGGAAGTCTCCGCTGTGAATCTTGGCAATCTCGCGCAGGCCGGTCATCAGCAGGTAGCCCTCCTGATCCTGAATCCGTCCGCTCTGGATATAGAGCGTCAGGTTCCATTTGCCGTCCATCCCCTTCACCCAACCATAGCGGTCGCCATTATGATCGAAGTGATAGTCGCGCGCCGGCTCCAGTGTCCAGCCCAGCCGTTCGTGCAGCTCTCCCTTGAACCACTCCAGCCCGTGCCGGTCGATCGTATACTTGAAGCGGGCGTTCTTGCGGACTGAACGGTTGCCGTAATCACGCTGAATCGTAACTGTCTTCTCGGCCAGATCAATCATCTGCTCCGGACGGCAGAAGCCAATGATCCGTCCCAATTGGGGATACGTATTCGTATCGCCATGCGTCATTCCCATACCGCCGCCGACCGAGACGTTGAAGCCAGCCAGCTTGCCGTCCTCCAGAATGGCGATGAAGCCCAGATCCTGGGAGAACACATCTACATCATTGGATGGGGGCACCGCCAGGCCAATCTTGAATTTGCGGGGCAGGTAGACCGGGCCGTAGATCGGCTCAACCACCTTGCTGTCCACAACCTTTTCGCCGTCCAGCCAGATCTCATGATACGCACGGGTACGCGGGGCAAGATGATCACTGATTTTGTGGGCCCACTCCTGGACCTCGGCATGAACCTCCGACTGATACGGGTTCGGACCGCTCATCACATTACGGTTAACATCTCCGCAGGCCGCAAGCGTGGTCATCAGGGTGTCGTTGATCGTTCTGATCGTCTTCTTGAGGTTCCACTTCAGCACCCCATGCATCTGAAAAGCCTGCCGTGTCGTCAGGCGCAGTGTCCCGTTGCCGTACTTATGGGCCAGCTCATCCATGACCAGCCACTGTGCAGCAGACGCCACACCACCGGGCGCTACTACCCGCAGCATGAACTGGAACGCCGGCTCCAGCTTGGAGCGTTCCCGCTCACTGCGCAGATCCCGGTCATCCTGCATATAGCTGCCGTGGAATTTCAGCAGCCGGTTGTCATCCTCCGGCAGACCTCCTGTAATCGGATTGCTAAGGGTCTCGACAAGCGCACCGCGCAGATAATTACTCTCCAGCTTAATATGTTCAACATCACTCGGCGGTCCGCCAATCGGCTTCACCGCTGGTTCATTGTTTGCCATTGCTGATTCTCTCCTCTTCCGCTTAAGTCCCGCTTAATAAACATCCCGCTGGTAACGCTGCTCCTGCTGAAGGGTCTCCAGATAGGCGGCAGCCGCTTCTGCACTTAGTCCGCCTTCCTCCTGGATCACTGTAAGCAGTGCGGAATGCACATCATGAGCCATATGCTTCTCATCGCCGCACACATAGATATGTGCCCCTTCCTGCAGCCAGCGGTACAGCTCCTTGCTCTGCTCCAGGATACGGTGCTGTACATACACCTTCTCCTCAGTGTCGCGTGAGAAGGCCACATCCAGCCTGCTGAGGACACCGTCCTTCAGCATCCGCTGCCAATCCGTCTGGTAGAGGAAGTCTGTAACGAAATGACGGTCTCCATAGAACAGCCAGCTCGGACCCTCAGCACCCTGCTCCTCACGCTCCTCCAGGAAGGAACGGAACGGGGCAACGCCTGTGCCCGGACCGATCATAATTACCGGTACACTGGAATCAGCGGGCAGCTTGAAGTTCGGATTGTTCTGGATATATACCGGCAAAGTAGCACCCGGCTGTACACGCTCAGCACAGTGTACCGAGCAGACACCGTAACGCTCACGGCCATGTGACTCGTAACGCACAGCCCGCACCGTGAAGTGTACTTCATCCGGGTTGGCATTGTAGCTGCTGGCAATGGAATACAAGCGGGCCGGAAGCTTGCGCAGGATGGTCACGAAGATGCTGGCCGGAGCATTCCAGGGTCCATAGTCTTGCATAAGATCCAGCAGATCACGGCCCTGGATATATTCCTTCAGTTCCTGTTCCCGCCCGGAGGCCAGCAGGTCCTTCAGGGCAGGTGCCGAGTTAAGCGTGGCAGCCTGCTCCAGGAGCGGCTTCGTCAGCACCGTAATTTCATAATGCCGCAGCAGCGCTTCCTGTAGCGTGCCTTCTTCGCCCTTCTTGTTCAGCGGAACACGTTCATTCGCATCCCAGCCCATAGCGGCAATGATCTCTTCTACCAGCTGCGGATGGTTCTCGGGATAGACGCCAAGCGAATCCCCCGGCTCAAAGGTGATATTCGATCCGGCAAGCGACAGCTCCAGATGACGGGTCTCGCGGTCTGAGCCGCGGCCGTTCAGATTAAGATTCTCCAGTACTTCGGCATGGAAAGGATGATTTCGTGAAAAGCCTGATTCCAGCGACTCCGCGCTCTCAGCAGCCTGAACCGCTGCATCCGCAATTCCTGAAACGTTCTGTGCGCCGTTAAGCGAGCTGATGACCTGGCCGAACCACTCGGCCACTGGCTCATCGTAATCGAGGTCGCAATCTACACGCGGGCTTAACCTTTGAGCGCCCAGTTCCTCCAGCTTCTGATCGAAGTCTTTGCCGGTCTGGCAGAAGAATTCATAGGAGGTATCGCCTAGCGCGAGTACCGAGAAGCGCAGGCCTGGAAGCTGCGGTGCTCTTTTGCTGTAGAGGAATTCATGGAAGGCACGGGCATTATCCGGCGGTTCCCCCTCGCCATGGGTGCTAACCAGCAGCAGCAGGTTCTCTGTCTTCTTCAGTCCATTCGGCTTGAAGCTGTTCATTGCAGAGACTGTGACCTTAAATCCCTGCTCCTCCAGCTTGCGGGAGAGGCTCACCGCGAGCCGCTGGCAGTTGCCGGTCTGGGAGCCGAACAATACGGTCACTTCACGCGATGCTTGCTGCGAAGCGGCTGTTGCTGACTCTACTACTACTGCTGGAGCAGCGGATACTGCTTGGACGCTTGATCCCTGGTTGCCCTGCACCGACAGCGCAGATAAATACCCGCTTAACCATACCTGTTGTGAAGGTGTCAGCGTAGGCAGAAGCTGGTTCAGCAGCTCTGCCTGGTTCTCATTAAAAGGACTGTTCGTAACTTGTAGTTGCAACAATATCGACCTCTCCTTAGCGTGCAATCTTCTTTCCTCTTAATATCATGAACTCAGGCTAACACAATACCGGCAAACGATCAACGAATCTTATAACAGCCATCATGTTCTTAAAAAGGTAAATACTTGCATAAAATGCACAAAACCCGGCTAAATCATAGTAAAACGCTCTGATTTAGCCGGGTTCATTACTAATTATGATAAGTTGCATTAGATAAAATGATAGACCGGAGTGCTAAGAGGCTGGAATTTATAACGGTCTGCGGGCTGCGGGTTGCCGGAAATGGTCCACAAGCAGGTACACCAGGATCAGAAGGCCTCCGGCATTGATCGCCAGATCGGCCAGATTAAGAATCCCTCCCCGGTCCCCGAAGACCAGGAAATCAGTCACCTGGTGATAGAGTACCCGGTCGATGGCATTACCGATGGCCCCGCCTACCAGGAAGCCGCTGGCTGCTTCGAGCAAGGGGCCGCGGATTTTACCCTGACGCCGGTAATAGAAGATTGCTGCTACAAAAATCACGGCAACAATCGCAAAATATTTGCCAAACCCCTGAAATGAGCTAAAGGCCGCGCCGCTGTTCTCATAGTATACAAACCGCAAATGCGGTGTCCAGGAGGGAAGCATCTCCCCAAGCTCCATATGGGTACGCACTATCCATTTCGTTGCCTGATCAAGCATCAGAACGAGGACAGCTATCAGATAAAAAAGCATCGGCAGTTCCCCTATCTTCTCTAGTTGTTCAACTCACAGGATCAGTCTACCACATTTATCTGGATACTTACAAAAATATAGCCGGACCATCCCATCAGGGACAGTCCGGCCGTAATTGGTCAGATGATTCCGTATCATACACCTGCTGCGGGATATGCCGGGTTCCAAACCCTGCTTACCTTAGGCATGGTTAACATTCGTTGACTTTGCTTACCAGGCATACGCTTCCGGTGCCGGCTTGCCCGGTCCCGGAAAAATCTCATCCAGCTTCTTCAGCGTGGCCTCATCCAGCGTAATCTCGGTCACCCGCAGAGAGTCCTCGAACTGCTGGATCGTGCGCGGCCCGATAATCGGTGCGGTCACAGCCGGATTCGCCAGTACCCAGGCCAGAGCAACCTGATCTTCATGCTCCCCCAGCTCTTTGCAGAGCGCGGAGAACTGTTCCAGCTGGCTGCGGTGCTGCTCCAGCTTGGCTGAACGGGCGCTGCGCACCCCGGTCTTGGCGAGTGCATTACGTCCCAGCAGGCCTCCGGCCAGCGGACTCCACGGAATGACACCCAGGCCCAGCTCCTGTGAGGCGGGCAGCACTTCCAGCTCCGGCGTCCGTTCCAGCAGGTTGTAGAGATGCTGCTCGG
This sequence comes from Paenibacillus sp. FSL H7-0350, assembly GCF_038593195.1. Lineage (NCBI taxonomy): Bacteria > Bacillati > Bacillota > Bacilli > Caryophanales > Paenibacillaceae > Paenibacillus > Paenibacillus sp. FSL H7-0350. The sequence goes on from NZ_CP151972.1 coordinate 1,663,718, forward strand.
AGACAAGGCCGAGGAAATGGCGCTCCTTCGCCTTCGCCTGGGCAGCAGCGATATGCCAGCCCGCAAAGTTGCTGGACCCGATATAGTCGGCTTTACCCTGGGACACGAGGATCTCGAATGCTCCCCACAGCTCGTCCCACGATACGTTCCGGTCGATATGATGCATCTGATATAATTCAATATGATCGGTCTGCAGGCGCCGCAGCGAGCCCTCGAAATGCCGTCTGATCTTGTAGGCAGACAAGCCTGAGCCGGAATTAGGACCGTCCTGCTCGTCGAACATGTCATTGTAGACCTTGGTGGCCAGCACTACCTTCTCGCGCCGTCCGCCGCCCTGCTGAAACCAGCGGCCGATAATTTCCTCCGTCCAGCCCCGCCGGTCCTGGCCGCCGTATACATTCGCTGTATCGAAGAAATTAATTCCCGCATCGAGGGCCGCATCCATAATTCTGAAGGCTTCCTTCTCCTCCGTCTCCGGCCCGAAATTCATTGTCCCCAGACACAACTGGCTCACCTTCAGCCCCGATTTACCCAAATAACTGTACTTCATCGCAATTCCTCCCTTTCACTCCTGCTAGATTGGCTGCTTCATATTCACTATAACCCTTAGAGTCTACTCTAAAGCAAGTTTTGCCGGGAACCGAATAAGCATACAAAAAAACAAGCCCCCCGAAAGAGACTTGTTCCGCTATAACTATATTCCATCATATTATTGCATTACCCATATACTCACTAAGCAGATACTCAGCACTACTCGATACTCACTCTAGCTTTCGCCAAGCGCCGAACCATGTCCGGCCTCACCGTTATCCGGGAACAGCACCTCGCCTGTCTTCAGCTGAATGTCCACAATCTCCTGAAGCGTACCCGACAGCTCGCCAGGCGGATAGGGCTTGGTCAGATATTTCCGCACGTTATCCATCATGCTCTTATTGTCCTTATCCAGCGCCGAGGAGATGACAATCGGCACCTTCTCGGTCCGGGGATCATTCTTGAGCATGCAGATCAGATCCCAGCCGTCCAGCTCATCGCCCAGCATCAGATCCACAATAATCGCTACGAAGGGCGTTTTGACGGCCTGGTCAAAAGCTTTTTGCGGATGATAGTGATGGGTGACCCGGAAGCCCTTGCCCTTCAGCTCCTCCGAGAGCAGCAGCGACAGGCTGTAATCATCCTCCACAATCATTACATTCGGCTTCTGCTCCTTGCTGGCGTTCCATCTATGGGAAGGCTCCTCCTCCGGGTGGCCGGTCTCGGCCTGCATCAACGGAAGACGGAACCATACCGTCGAACCTTCGCCTTCAACAGACTCAATCCCGATTGTTCCCTTCTGCTTCTCAATAATTTCCTTGCAGATAGCCAGGCCGAGCCCCGTACCGCCAATCCGCTTGGATGCACTATTGTCCACTCTGCGGAATTTCTGGAACAGCTGCCCGATCTGATTCTTCGGAATCCCGAGTCCATGGTCCTGAATCCTCACCATAATGTTGCCCGGTTCGTTATGAAGCATGACCTTCACTTCACTTGCGCCCGGCGAGAACTTGATCGCATTGCTCAGCAGGTTGGTCAGCACCTGGATAATTTTATCCTTGTCTACTTCAACCTCTGGATTCAGAGCCTCATCCTCCAGCAGAATATGGTGGGTACCGCTCAGCTTGTACTGATCTATGACACTCAGGACCGTTTCACTAAGGTTGACCTTCTCCACATTGTACAGCTGTGTGCCGGACTCCATCCGCTGCAGGTCCAGGAAGTCGTTAATCAGCTCCGTCAGACGCTTGGCTTCCTTATGAATCGTCTCCAGATATTTCAGCTGCTTCTCCGGCTTCATCGTTTTGGACAGCAGCAGCTCCGTGAAGCCTAGTACACTCGACAGCGGAGTCCGCAGCTCATGGCTGACCGTGCTGACCAGTTCCGACTTCATCAGATCGAGCTCATATTCGCGGGTAATGTCACGGTGGACAAATAGCGTCCCCACCCGGACCTCCCGGCGGAAGACCGGTATGGCATAGGCATCCACATGCTTCAAGTCTTCCTTGCCGATAGAATACTTCATCGCACTGGAGTCAACGGTATGCTCGGACATCGCTTTCAGGTAAAAGCGCCCCAGCTCTTCGGATTCATTCACCCTGAGGGTGAAGTGCTCCATCCAGCGCTCCTTGGGAATCAGCATGCCTTCCGTCCAGTCCTCATAGCTGAACAATTGGCTCAGCGCCTTGTTGATGTGCTGAATGACGCCGTCCGTGCTGACAAACTGGATGCCCTCATTGACGTTGTTGACAATATCCTGATTCAGCTTGCGGCCATTCTCAATCTCCTCGTACATGAACAGGCGTTCAATGGCCAGGGCGACCCGGTTCATTATCCCCTGAATTTCACTGGTCTCTTCCTCTGTGAACGGATGTCCGATGCGGGTTCCGCAGAAGACCGCCAGAATCTCATCCTCCGCATTCACTACAGTTGTATAGTAGTCGTAACAATATACCTCATTGGCGGAGATCCCCTGCTCTCTGACCGAGCCTACCCGCTTCACCACATACGACTTTTCCACGCTCAGGCGGTACAGAATCTCCTTGCTGCCCTCACCGATGTACCGCTCCACATTCTCCGGCGGTACCCCTTTGACCACCGCTATCTTATCCTTGACCAGCAGGAAAAGACTGGAGTCGAACGAGAACAGACGGTTCATGAATTTGTTGAACTTTTCGGCGAATTCATGCTTGTCGAGCGTATAGGTAATTTCATGATTCAGCTGATTGTTAAGCTCCAGCATCATGGACGTCTGCTCCGTGCTTTTCAGCGTCTCCGCCAGCTCCTGCTGCACATTCTTCATTGAAGTAATATTATTGGCAATCAGGATATACTGGTATATCTGGCCTTCATCGTTCAAGTAAGGCATGATTGTCAGCTGCAGCCAGAGCGGCGAACCGTCCTTCGCCGCAAGCTTCGTCTCCCCGCTCCACACTCCGCCGGTCGACAGCTTGCGGATCATCTGCTCCACCTGGGAATCCGAAATATTATGCAGCTCAAACAACCGGTAGGTGTATCCGATAACCTCGGAGCTCTTGTACCCTGTATAGACGCTCAGATTATCATTCGTGTAAGTGAACACGCCTTTGTTCGACAGAATGCCGACGGCAGAGGTCTGATTCAGCGCCTTCATCATGCTCTCGATTTCACTGAGTGACCGCTCCAGCCTGTACTGCTGGTCCTGCAGCTCGTCCTGCTGGGCGTGCAGCTCTTCATTCTGCATCATCAGCTCTTCCTCTTTGTCCTGGATGCTATGGGCCATATTCAGGAAGGCGTCATAGAGCCGCCCGATCTCATCCTGCTTATGCAGCTTACCGAGCAGAACCGCATCCCCGGCAGCCAGCGAATTCGTTGCTTCCTCCAGCTTCACAATCGGATCGATGATAATTTTGAGCATCCGCCAGATCAGCAGGGTGAAGAACAGCAGCAACAAGGTACTAAGCAGAAAAGCAATGAAGGTGAATGTATCCGCCTGCCTGATGGAGCGGGAGTTCAGCTCATTCAGCAGCGCATCCGAATTGGTTTCGAATTGCTTGGTATAGCCCAGGTATTCGTTCACAGCCTTGGTGCTGCCGCTCTGGGACAAGCTCCGGATTCCCACGTAATCATTATTTTTCACCAGCCGCATCACTTCGGGCAAGGTCTGGCTTTTGTACTGTTCATAGAACACCTTAAGGTCATCTCTGTACCGGATTTCTTCAGCTGACAGCTTCAGGGAGGAGTACTGCTCCAGAATACCGTCAAGCCTCTTAAGCGCAGCGTTCAGCAGCGCAAGCTCATTGTCACTCTGAGTAGCCACATAACCTCTCGCCCGGAAAAAGACCTCGTTCAGCGTCACCGCCAGCTCGTTGATCGTCCCCGTCTTATGTTGCAGCACTTCACGTTTGTGATCCAGCTGTTCCTGCTGGACATTGATATAGAAGACAAGCCCGATTCCTCCCGCCATGATGGCAACGAACAGGAGCAGAAGAATCCGGTAATATTTCGTTTTGATGCTCCGGTCGGCAAGCTTAAGCTTAAGGTTTCTCACTCAGAATGTCCTCCACGAGCTGCAACAGCTCCATCGGGCTGAAAGGCTTGGGCATAAAATATCGGGCTCCCGCCTCTCTGGCCCGGTTACGGTCCATCTCCTGTGCCTTGGCGGTCAGCATCATAATCGGCGTCCGGCTCTTCAGCTCCCCGTCCAGCTCGCACAGCACTTCAATGCCGGTCATTACAGGCATCATGTAATCCAGAATGACCAGATCATAAGGTTCTGCCGCCAGCCTGGCGAGCGCCTCGCCCCCATTCTCGGCGGTATGAACCTCCACATTCTCCAGATCCTCCAGCGTATCCTCAATCAGCATGCGCAGAACCTCTTCATCATCTACAATCAGTACCTTTTGTACCATAGCCCACTCTCACCTTTCAGTCATCCCTGCTTGGGATGCATTGCATTTAGACATTTAGAACAGAAACCGGTGGGACAGGCGCTCAATCCGGGTCAGCAGCTCCGGCAGATGGAACGGCTTAATGACATAATCGTCCGCCCCCATCTGCAGAGCATGGATAATATCCCGCTGGTTATTACGGCCGGTAAGCATAATCACTAGGATGTTCAGCTCAGGATAACTGCTGCGGATCTTCTCCAGCACCTCCAGCCCGTCAAGCCCCGGCATGACACCGTCCAGCAGAATAACATACTTCTCTTCAGGAGCATACCAGTCCGATTCCAGCAGAAGCGCACCGTCCGCATAACTCGTAACCTTCACTCTTGCGTTAGCCCCGGGCTGCCAGGCAGCGAATTGGGTCGTCACGATTCTGCGGATCAGCGGATCATCATCCACAATAATGACATTCAGCAGCGTCTCGCGCTGGCCCAGCAGCAGTTCCTCGCTGTACAGAGTGCTCTGGTTTCTGCCGTTATGCTTGCTGGCATATAGCGCCAGATCGGCTTCCTCTACCAATATATCGGCATCCTGCACCGCTCCGGTGATCTCGGTCACTCCGCAGGAGAACGTTACATGAAAGCTCTCACGCTTGGCCTGGAATTCCCGGGCAGCGAAGACTTCCTGAATCCGCTCCATCACAAGCAGCGCCTGCTCCGCAGGAGTATTGGGCATGAACAGGGCAAACTCCTCCCCGCCATAGCGGCAGAAGGTATCCTCCGTGCGGATGGACTGCTTCACCAGCTCCGAGAAGCTCTGCAGCACCTCGTCTCCCATCAGATGCCCGTAAGTATCATTAACCTGCTTGAACAGGTCCAGATCCAGCAGAGCGAGGGAGAAGGTCCGGCCTGTCCGTCTGAAATCGGCGATCAGCTGCTTCATTGTCTGGTTGAAGTACTTGCGGTTGAACGCCCCGGTCAGTTCGTCAACAATAATGGATTCCTGCCATTCTTTTTTCAGCTCAAAGCGGTTCTTGATCAAGACCAGGAACAGCTCGATGTCTACCGGCTTTTGTATGTAATCCATGACACCCAGCGAATAGGCATACTTCTGAACCTCAATCGAATGCTCGCCGCTGATAATAATGATCGGAATCCGCTCTTTCTTGGCTTTGCCGATAATCTGCTTCAGTACATCAATCCCGCTGCGGTCCGGCAGCAGAATATCAAGCAGAATCAAATCCGGCTTCGTCTCATAAAAAAGCTTCAGTCCGCGTCCGGCCGACAGCGCAATGCTGACATAATAGGACTTACGCTCCAGCGATTCCCGCAAAATAGAAACCAGCTCCACATCATCGTCCACGATCAAAATCTCGAACTGCTGATGGACATTGCCATGGGACAATGCGATCCCCGGAGTCAGCGGAGGCACCGCACCCACAGGCTCCGGCTCCTTAAACAGCTCCAGCAGCGGATAAATATAATCGCCCCACTCTGCTTCCGTCCAGCTTCTATGGTTATCATCCGAGAAATAGAGCAGCGCATTGCCGGAGAATCTCTCTACAGCATCGAGACCCACAGTGCCCGAGGTGCCCTTCAAGTTATGCAGGAAACGGTAGATATCCCTCTCCTCGACTGCTGACTGTTCCGACCATTTGTGCAGCGTTTCTCTGGTACGCTCTTCAACCAGCTCTTTATATTTTCTCGTTGTCATAATAGCTCCTTCAGTCCAGCTTATCCTACAAAAATCCAATAAATCATATTTTACATCAAGTGTCAATGTTATTATAACCTCAGGAAAATGCAAGCTCAAATCTCTGATCAGCCCGACACAAAAGCTTTGGTTGATAACCTATCCTTGATTTGACATAATAATTAAAATCGTTCATTCCGTTAATGCGGCAATGAGCGAAGATTATAGATCATGGATAACGGGAGGCTTTTCAATTGAAGGGGATTATTACTGTACTCGGGAAAGACAAGGTAGGCATTATCGCCAAAGTATGTACATACCTCGCAGAGCACAATCTGAACATTCTGGACATCTCCCAGACGATTGTGCAGGATTATTTCAACATGATGATGATCGTGGACATCTCTGCCCCCAGTAAGTCGTTCGAGGAGATTGTGGAGGAGCTTCAGCAGGTAGGGGAAGACATCGGTGTGGAAATCAAGCTGCAGCATGAGGATATCTTCAATATTATGCACCGGATTTAACCGGCGAGGAGAGGAGTGAGCGCTAGTGATCTCGATTGTAGAAGTTCAGGAGACGAATAAAATGATCCGGGAAATGAATCTGGATGTCCGCACCATTACGATGGGTATCAGCCTGATGGACTGTGCCCATACCGACATGAAGGTGTTCAACCAGAAGGTGTATGACAAAATTACCCGCTCTGCCGAGAAGCTCGTGAAGACCGGTGAGGATCTGGAGCGCCAATTCGGGGTGCCGATTGTCAACAAACGGATCTCCGTGACGCCGATTTCGATAGCTGCGGGGGCTGTACATACCGATACCTACGTGCCTGTCGCCCAGATTCTGGACAAGGCTGCCAAGGAGGTAGGCGTCAACTTCATCGGCGGGTATTCCGCGCTGGTGCAGAAGGGCTGTACCAAGGGCGACCGGATTCTGATTGACAGTATCCCGGAAGCGCTGGCGGTAACCGAGAGAGTCTGCTCCTCCGTCAACGTCGGCTCCTCACGCAGCGGCATCAACATGGACGCAGTGAAGCTGATGGGTGACATCATTCTCCAGACGGCGGAGCGCACGAAGGACCGCGACTCCATCGGCTGTGCCAAGCTGGTTGTATTCTGTAACGCAGTCGAGGATAACCCGTTCATGGCCGGCGCCTTCCACGGGGTGGGCGAGCGGGAGTGTGTGATTAACGTGGGCGTAAGCGGCCCGGGTGTGATCAAGCGGGCGCTGGAAGAAGTGAAGGGACAGGACTTCGAGACACTGTGCGAGACAATCAAGCGTACCGCCTTCAAGGTCACACGTGTCGGCCAGCTGGTCGCCCAGGAAGCCTCCAAGCGCCTCAATGTGCCCTTCGGCATCATCGACCTGTCGCTGGCGCCTACGCCTGAGATCGGCGATTCTATAGCAGAGATTTTCCAGGTCATGGGCTTGGAGGAAGCCGGTGCTCCAGGCACCACTGCTGCACTGGCCATCCTTAACGATAATGTCAAAAAAGGCGGAGTCATGGCCTCCTCCTATGTCGGCGGCTTAAGCGGCGCTTTCATCCCGGTCAGTGAAGACCACGGCATGATCCAGGCGGTCCAGCGCGGGGCGTTGACTCTGGAGAAGCTTGAAGCTATGACTTGTGTCTGCTCGGTAGGCCTTGACATGATTGCCATTCCCGGCAGCACCAGCAAAGAGACCCTCGCAGGCATCATTGCCGATGAAGCCGCCATCGGTATGGTCAACAACAAGACCACGGCGGTTCGCGTCATTCCGGTTATCGGCAAGGACGTCGGTGAGATGGTCGAATTCGGCGGCTTGCTCGGATACGCTCCAGTCATGGCTGTCAATCCGTTCAGTTGTGCGGGCTTCGTCAACCGCGGCGGACGGATTCCCGCGCCAATCCATAGCTTCAAGAACTAAGTGGGCGTGCAGGCTTAAATGCATTCTGTACATCTAAACCTACTGATTTTCGACCCATTCTGAGTTTAGTTGTATATAGTACATCTATAAGGCCGTTTATTTTTACTACTCACACTTTTAGGCAGATTTAGTTGTACAGACTACATTTAAACGTGGCATGTGTGAATTTTCGCTGTTTTTAAGTGTACGTTCTACAACTATCTCTAAATTTCACTGGGAGCTGAAGACTTACATCGCGGATGATGTGATTTGAATTATTCTTCATATCACCCCTAACAACTAATAAGACACGTTGCCTTCCCGATCAGGGAGAGTAACGTGTCTTTATTAGTTGTTACCGGGCATCAGCGCTGCGGCGGCTCTGGCGGTACGGTAATGTGGGACAGCTTCGCAGGGTCCATTAAGAGATACAGGTTCTGAATCCGTTCTCCGCTGGAATCCGTGCTCAGGCAGAGCACGCACTTCACGACTCCCTGATCCGTGAAGATCAGACCCGGCTCACCGTTCAGAAGCCCGCTGGAAGGCTTCCATTCCCGCAAATAGTGCATAACCCGCTTCGAGGTCAGCAGTGCAGTAACTCCCCGGCGGCCGGTCATCGGCCGGAGAATCGTATGCACCTCGCGGCCCCCGCCGTCGGCAACCAGGACCGGATGCTCGCCCAGCAGCTCCAGCATGCTGCCCACATCATAGGAGGTGAACGCGGCAGTGAAGCGGACCAGCAGTTTCTCGGTGACTGCTCCATATCGGAGCGAGGGTAACCGGGAAGCCGGCTCTGTCTGCAGGATTCGCTTGGCCCGGCTGAAGATCTGCCGGCAGTTGCTGCCCGATTTGCCTACCATTCCGGCAATGGCTTCATAGTCGTATTCGAAGGCTTCCCGCAGTACGAATACCGCACGCTCCGTGGGAGACAGGCGCTCCAGCAGCACCAGAAAGGCATACGACAAATTATCCTTACGTTCTGCCGCCGCTTCCGGGCCATCGTATCCCTCGCTTACCGGCTCCGGCAGCCACTCCCCGATATAAGTCTCTCTGCGGCTGCGAGCCGAGTTCAGCATATTGAGGCAGCGGTTCGTCACGCCTTTGGCCACATAGGCTTTGATATTCTGAATGCCGCTCCGGTCCCGGTGCTGCAGCTCGGCGAACATATCCTGCACCGCATCCTCCGCATCGGCAACCACGCCTAACATCCGGTACGCAATGGAGAAGGCATAGCTTTTATAATTCCGGTACAGCTCCTCCATACCCGAATTCTCAGCCGCAGGTGTCTGGGCCTGAGCCGTTATTTTACCCCTGTCCACTTCACGCAGCTCTCCTTCCTTACACTCCTGTCATTATCCTTAGCCGAAGCAGCCCGGGAACATCCCGGTCGTAATGGCAATCCGGTTCCAGCTGTTGATCGTATTGATCGCCATAATCCAGTCTACCAGTTCCTCTTCGCTAAAATGCGTAAGCATCTTATTATACAGCTCCAACGGAACGCCCGCTTCACTGATCAGCGTGACCTGCTCGGCGAATTCCAGCAGCACACGTTCCTTCGCACTGAACAACGGCGCTTCGCGCCACACACTCAGCAGCAGAATATGATCGGCATAGTTGCCCAGCTTCATCAGATCCTTGCCATGCATATCCAGACAGAACGCACAGCCGTTGATCTGGGAGACCCGTATTTTAACCAGTTCATACAGCACTTTATCCTTGCTGCGGCTTCCTGCATGCTGCTCCAGCGCCATCATTGCCCGGAACGCCGGACCGTTAACCTCACGATAATTCATTCGTAGACTCATATTGGGTCGCCTCCATTGTGGTTGTGTTGCTCTTCATAACTGTAGACAAGATGGAGCCGGATGTTGTGACAAAACATCCCCACAAACTCTCCCCACAAAGTGAAGTAATGCTTCGGAGTGAATTCAAATACTTTGCGGGGACCCCGAAAACATTACACAAAGTGAAGCTTTAGCTCGATGATGAATCAGGTCTTTGCGGGGGCCCCAAAACTCTGATTTTTTTCAAAAAAAAGCAGAACAGCGAAATTCCGCAGCCCTGCTCTTGTATACACTCTATACGCTCAGGTTCTTAGCCCTTCTCGAAGAGAATAGCCGCCAACCGGTAAGCAGCGCCGATAACAGGCAGATTCCGGACGAAGTCAGGAAGACTACATGCATCCCCGAGAGAAACAGCTCCGGATGTCCTTCCACCAGCCCGGTTACCCGGTAGCCGGCCTTACTGCTCATTACATTGAACAGGATCGAAGTGGCTACGGTAATTCCGACAACCATCCCCACATTACGGACCAGCGAATTCACGCTGCCTGCCGAGCCCAGCTGTGTTCGCGGCACTGTGGACATAATCAGCGAGTTGTTCGGTGAGCCGAACATCCCGCTGCCGATGCCGAGCATGGCGATCCAGACACCGACCAGCATAACCGGGCTGCCCTCATGCAGCCGGGCCAGCCCGAACTGGGCTACCACCATCACGATCAGCCCTGCGAAGGTGAGCAGCTCCGAACCGATTTTGTCGGACAACGCCCCGCTTAACGGAGCAACTATCACCATACAGATCGGGTACAGCATAAGCAGGAACCCTGCATCGAAGGGAGACATGTTCAGCATATTCTGCGCATAGAACGGTGCGATAATATTGAAGCAGAAGTTCGAGACGAACACCAGAAAGGCACAGAATATGCTCAATGAAAACAAGGGATTCTTGAACAGGGTAAGTTGAAGCAGCGGCTGAGCACTGCGCTGCTCCACGATCAGGAAGACGATGAAGGTAATTACCGCAGCGGTGAGTGCGGCAAGAATCCGCGTATCCCCGTATCCAAGCTGCTGGCCGAGCAGTAGTCCTGCGAACAGAGAAACAATGAAGACGGCAAACAGCAGGCTGCCGGGAACATCAATCCCTGACTTCACACGTACCAGATCCTTCGGCAGCACCTTCCAGCCCAGCGCAATCGCCAGAATTCCAATCGGCACATTAACCCAGAAAATATACTCCCAGCCCATCGATGATACGATAATTCCGCCCAGGCTGGGCCCCGCTATACTGCCGAGGGACACGAAGGTTCCAATCAAGCCGAGAGCCTTGCCGCGTTCCGTTGACGGGAAAATATCCGTAACAATGCCCTGGCTGTTCGCCATGGTCATCGAAGCGCCGACCGCCTGCACTACACGCGAAGCAATGAGTAACGGCAAGTTGTGGCTTAATCCGCAGAGCAGCGAGCCGAGGGTGAAGACGACCATGCCCAGCTTGAACATCTTGATTTTGCCGGCGATGTCGCCCAGCTTCCCGAAGAACAGAATCACTGAACAGATCGCCATCAGATATCCGGTTGTCACCCACTCCACCTGGGCTACCGGCAGCCCCAGCTCCTTCACCAGCACCGGCAGCGCAATATTCACAATACTTCCATCCAGTGTAGACATAAAAGTAAACAAATTAAGAACGATCAGAATCAGCCAGCGCTTCTTCTGTATCCCGGCATCCTCCTGATAGGTCGCCTCTAAGCTGCTCATCCTATAACACCTCTTGTATCCAATGTAATATAGTTGCACACGCAACAAACTAATCCTACACAGTGTACTGCAAATTAGTTGCGTACGCAACAAAATTACGGTAAGATCTGAGGCATACGGTTTTCTTAGGCAGGCTACCGTTATAATCCTCAGCGAGGTGTCCATTGTGACTTCAAATAAAGAACCGGTCATTGAACCAAACAGAGAACCAAACAGTGAACCGATCAGAGAACCCATCGGGAAGCTGATCTCCCATCTCCACCGTCAGAACCAAAAAATACTGGCCAAGGAGCTGCTTCCCTACGGAATCGGCAGCGGTGGCCAGCATAGCTTCTTGAAGCTGGTGCTGAGTCATCCAGGGATCACCCAGGATCAGATGACCAGCCGGATTAAATGCGATAAAGCAACAACTACCCGCTCCGTCAAGCTGTTGGAGGCCTCGGGATATATCGAACGCCGGACGGACCCGAATGACCGCCGCTCCTTCCTGCTGTATCCAACTCCCCAGGCGCTCGACTTCGCCCCTGTCTTCCAGGCGCTGCTGGACGATTTCAACCGCGAGCTGTCCATGGATCTCACCGAGAGTGAGCTGGATGTGCTGTTAGATCTGCTCCGCAAGGTCACCCGCAACTCAGACCGGCTGAACGGGCAGGGTTGAGTGTATTAATTAAGTGGAGAAAATCAGGCTGTCCTTGCTGTCCCCGGGTTCAGCTGCGAAGCGTGCATCTTGAAGCCTGCCCTCAGCGCGGTATTCACTCGGCAGCTTGCCGACATGCTCCCGGAACAGCTTGCTGAAATAACGCTCATCTCCGAAGCCGGACCGGCAGGCAATTTCACACACCGGGACAGGGGTCTCCAGCAGCAGCGCTTTCGCCAGCTCCAGCCGCATGCGCCGCAGGCACTCCCCGAAAGTCTCACCGGCAAAGCGGGCGAAGCACCGGCTGAAATAGCCGCGGCTCATATGGATGGCAGCGGCAACATCGCCTTGATTGATTTTATCCCCGGCATGGCTCCTCATATAACGCACAGCGGTGATCAGGCAGAGCATCACCTCTTGGCTCAGGCCCAGCTCAATCATCCGGCGCTGGACATGCCCCGCGAACTGATTCAGCCAGACTTGCCAGTGCCGCCAGTGCCGGTTGCACTCTGCCGCCAGCGCAAGCTGCTGCGCTTCCTCCGCTGTAAGCAGCAGCCGGCTCCAGCTCCGCAGCAGCTCCTGGCCAAAGTCCGCCACTGCCTCAGGGTCCGGCTGCTGCATCGCAACCCCGCTGAGGAACAGGTCCCATTCTCTCCGCTCCAGCGTCCAGCGGAGATTCTGCGCCTGTCCCAGCGCGGAAGGGCCGCCCGTCTCCGGCCGTTGCCGCACGGCCAGCGCCTGCAGTTCACCATAGTGCAGCCTCGGGACCGCCTGGCCGCCCGCAGCATAGAACAGCGCCTGACGGGCCGACTGTTCCAGCACCGCAGCGATTCTCTTCAGCGGCTGACCGCGCACCCCCTCCAGCAGCGCCGCTGTCCAGCTTGTCCCAAGCACCGCTCCCACCTCTCCTCCGATCCGCGCTGCATCCACAGGATACGGCAGCGGAGACAGCCACATCCCCTGCATAGCATGTAGTGTGGAATTTCTCACCAGAGACAGCGCATACAGCTGCTCTTCCTTTAGTTCCGCCGTAAGCGGCACATAGAGCAGCGCCTTGTCCTCAGCGATCACCCTATGCTCTGCCTTTGCAGGGGTGCTTTTGTTCCCGTCCTCCCACCTGATCCGCTCCACCAGTCTGCGGATGATTTCATCGGCATTCTCCGGCTCCAGCAGCGTCTTGACAATGTAATCCACCGCTCCCAGCCGCAGCGCCTCCTGCACCTCATCGAATTCATGATGGCAGGTCAGCACTACGCAGCGTACCGCGGGATACCGCAGCCTCACCTCTCGGATCAGCTCGAACCCGGTCATACCCGGCATCGACAGATCCACGAACAGCAGATCTGTCTCCTGCTCGCGCAGCAGCTCCAGCGCTGCTTGCCCGTCCCCGGCCTCTCCGGTAATCACCACCCCGAGGGACGGCCAATCCAGCAGTGAGATGAAACCCCTGCGCACCAGACGCTCATCATCTACGACAACAGCCTTAATCATCGAAGTCCTCCTTGCTTTTGATAGGAATAATGATTGATACTGGGTTCCGCTTTTCTCACCGCTCTTCGTGGAAGCGTTTCAATATATAGATACAATACCATATTTTGTTTATTCTGAAAATAAAAAGGCGGAACATAAAAAGAGCTGCTCACAGGCAGAATATCCGCCGTAGAAACAACTCCACTTCTGCTATTAGGTGCTAGGCAAGACTACCCGCCCGACTTCTCTCCCGCTGTCCTCCCTAAAAAGCCGCCCGATTAGCCTCACGGCCCCTCACTCCCGGCTTGAACCGGAACAATCCGCCCGCCTGCGGCCAGCGTTCAAGCTCTTCTGCACTCATGTATCCGCATGCTGTAGTGATGTACAGCTCGTCCAGATTCTCGCCGCCGAATGTGCAGGAGGTTACGTAATGCGACGGAACCTCAATTCTCTCCAGTTGCTCGCCTGTATGGGGATTCCACCGCGAGATACAGCCCCCGCGCCAGTGGGCGACCCAGAGCATGCCTTCACTGTCGATCGTCATTCCATCCGGCCAGCCTTCGCCTTCCGCCAACTGGATGACCGTCCGGCGCCCGCTTACCGAGCCGTCTGCCAGCGAATAATCCATCACATCGATCCCCTTGGTCAACGTGTCAATGTAATACATGACCCCTAAGCTGTCGTTCCAGGCCAAGCCGTTGGAGATGCCGATTCCAGTCAACACCTGCCGGACCTTACCAGCGGATTCCATTACATACAGGCTGCCGTCTCTTCCCGCAAACCTTCTGTTCATCGAGCCGAACCACAACCGTCCACGGCTGTCGCATTTGGCATCATTCAGCCGGTTCCCGGGAATTCCGGACTCCACCACTGCCAGCAGCTCCACAGGCTGATGCTCCATATATCTGTAGATCCCGTCCTCCATCGTCAGAATCCAGCCGCCTCGCTCCGCCGGTACGGCTGCACTTACCTTTCGCTCAAAGGAATGAATATCATCTGTACCCTTGCCAGGGTCATAGAGATGTAATTCATTGCTGTCAACATCCATCCAATACAATCTGCCCTTCCTGTGATCCCAATGAGGACCTTCTCCGAGTGCCGCCTTCGCAGCAACCACGCATTCCATCGTTCCGCTCAATATAAACCCTCCTCGAATATATACTTTCTATGTACTACTGCCCCTCCAGCCTCCAACCTGACATACACCTGTCCGGTTCGCATGATATGCTAAATGCAGCACAATCCTATGAATGAGGTGACCCATATGAAGTTCGAATGGAGAAAACAAGACAAAGCCCTATACCTGCCTCCTGCCGAACCGGGACTGATTCAGGTACCCGCCTTCCCTTATTTCACCCTGCAGGGTGAAGGTAATCCCAACGGCAGCGCATTCGCGGAAGCAGTCGCTGTGCTGTATTCCTTATCCTACGCAGTCAAAATGCTGCCGAAAAAAGGCCCCGCACCCGAAGGCTACTACGACTACACCGTCTTCCCGCTGGAAGGGGTATGGGATCTCAGCGAAGCCGGACGCCGCTTAGCCGTTCTTGATAAGAACGAGCTGGTATACACCTTAATGATCCGCCAGCCGGATTTCATGACCCCGGCGCTGGCCGCTGTAGTCCTGGAGCAGGTCAAGCGCAGTAAGCCGCATCCGCTGCTGGACAAGGCTGTCTTCGCCCGCTGCGAAGACGGCCTCAGTGTACAAATGACGCATATCGGCTCCTATGATGATGAACCGCACAGCTTTACCAGAATGGAGCAGTTCTGCGCTGCCCAGGGACTGCTGCGGGAGTCTCTCCTGCACCGCGAAATCTATATCTCGGATGCCCGGCGTGCCAGCCCGGAGAAGCTGCGAACCGTGCTGCGGTTCAAGGCCGCCCGGCAGGATTAACGCTACATTTTCACCGTGTTCCGTACTATTGAGCTCTTATGAACCTCCAGCACCTCCCGGTACTCCACCGTCTCAATCTCGCAGCCGGGGCCGATCACAATACTTCCGCCCCGGACAGTCTGCGCCTGTGTATGCTGAAGCTCAATCTGATCCCCTTCGATCAGCCGGGCCGTGAAGCTCAGCTTCTTCCCGGGTCTGAGCAACGCGCCGGAACGGCTGCGCTTGATCGAGATCCTGCCGCCGCCGACCGTATCCGCTCTACAGGGGCCGAACAACGTCAGGTCGAGCTTCTCCGCATTGAGCAGTCCGCTGACCTCCAGGATTCCGGTAAGCTGCACCTGCTCTGCTTCACAATCGCCCGTAACTATAATCCCGCCGGTCAGCTTGATATCCTCAATCCGCAGCCCGCCGCCTGCCGTAAGCTCTCCTTGTCCGCGCAGGCTGGCTGCGTCCACCCTGCCCTTGACCTCACACTCTCCGGTGATTTTGATATCCTGCGCCCGAAGATTGCCCTTAATCGCAACCTCTCCGGTCTGCGCCAGCTTATGGCAATCCACATCTCCGCCAAAGGTACATTCTCCCGTCACCTTCACATCCTTAAAAACTCCGCCGACAGAGCTCGAAGTCCCAAGTATCTTCAGATCATGACGTTCTACCGCTTCATTCACCGATCTTCTCCTCCTCTCCCACCTGGGCACCGGGATGTACAGTCAGTCCCGATCTATACTCCACCCGGCCAATCGAGCAGCCCTCTCCGATAATAACCGTCCCGCCTCTAACTACATCTGCACTCGCGTATTCCAGATCTAGCGTATCGCCCTCGATGAGCTTGGCCCGCAGCCCGATTTTGAGCTTAGGAATCATCCCGCCTAATAGTCTGCCCCAGGCTGCATTGCCTTTTTTGCGGATCACCAGGCTCTCTACGCCAATCTCCCCCGCCTCAGACTGCCCCTGTAGCCCGAACTCAATCCGGCCCGCACTGAGCAGGCCCCCCACCGTGAATACCCCTTCACCGGTCAGCTCCTCCAGTTCACAATCGCCCTTCAGCTTCAGCATCCCGTCCATTACACAGCGCTCTCCCCGCAGACTACCCTCTGCATTCACCACTCCATTCAGCTTCATTTCACCAACCTGCAGATTGCCCTTCAGATTGAGGGTTCCGTTCATCTCCAGCTCATCGGCCGTGAGGTCGCCCTTCTGTTTCATCACGCCGTCGCAGCTATAGGTATGTGCGTGGAGCGCTCCGTTAATTTTACTGACGCCGTTGATATTCACGCTGTGATATCTGCCCCCGGCAGCCGTGTTGACCCCATCCATCACCAGATCCGGCAGTTCACTCTTCTCCATGGTCCAGCCTCCTCTAGTTTACTATTCCTTGCTCTATAAGCCGCCTTCACTCAAGCGCCCATTCAGTAGTTCCGCCAGATCGGCAGAACGAAGCCTGCTCACCACCCGTACCCCCTCATCGAAGGCCAACCCCGCGCCCGGCAATGCCATAATGAAGAAGCTAACCCCCATCTTCCGCACAAAAAACAGCTCCCACCCCTTCTCCCCGTATCCCGGCGCATGACTCTCCAGCGTCTGATAGAGCCGGTCTGCTTCCTCCCAGCTTAGCTCCCCCTTGCTGAGCAGACCATCTGCCGCGAATACATTCAGAATCTGCTCGAAGGTCAACGGTAAATCCTCAGCCTCCGGTCTACCGAACCGCTCCAGACTGCTAACCGTAACAATGTTACGTTCTTTTAGCTGGGATACGGTTAACCTTATTCTGTACGGGGATGCCGGCTCTGACAGCTTATCTGCCAATTCATCCAGGGAGAGATCATCCTTCTTTTGTAAAATATGCTGCACCCGCCCCAAAATCCGCGCACGCGGAAAAAAGGTTTCCTGTCCCGTAAAGGTAGATTTGCGGATGAACCATTCCTCAGGAATCAGCTGCTTCCGCTTCCAGCGGTACAATTGCCCGTAAGAGATTCCCGTCTCATCGAGCAGCTCTTTTTTGGAGATTAAATCCTCTTCCATATCACCACTCCTTGCATCTATCGTAACATAACACTGTTACGTTGTAAACTAACAAGCAGCCTGAAACTGCCCCCTCCTGTTCAAAGGCGACTTCTCCTCTCCACTCATGCACAAGTAGAAACGGCATAGCCGTCCTTTTAAAGGACGGTACCGTTTCAGCGAGAAATAGAAGGATAACTTATCGTGTGAAACATATAAATACTTATATTTTTAAAAAACAGGGCAGACCCCAGCCCTTCCCCGGCTTCGGATCTGCCCTCTATACTCCATTCTAAGAACGCACAACGCCCTTCTGCCGCGCTTCCCGCAGCCATTTCGGGTACTCGTTGAACAGCCGGTCATACAGGTCCTCATCGCTCACCTCGTCCAGATCATCCAGCGCGAAGAAGTCGGCATTATCCACATAACGGCCCTGCAGATCATCAAGCTCACGGAGTACGCCATAATCGGCATTGCCCAGCCCTACAAACTGCCAGAAGATATTATGCTTCGAGCTCTGGATCAGCAGCTTCGATATTTTGGGCGTCTCATAGATGCCCCCGTCGCTGAAGAACACCACATAGACCGGCAGGTCGCCCGGCTCCTCCTTCGTATATTTCTTGATCAGATCCGCCATAACCACCGGCTCGTTGTTCCCGATGCCCAGTCCCCCGAACATCTTCGGTCCCGGATAGGTCCGCTTCACATAATCCTCATAGCCGTGTTCATTCACGCTCGGCATTCTCTTACTCTTGGTGGCGAAGAACCAGACATCCAGCATCCCGTCATCATCCATCTTAGCCGCCACAGCCAGCACCCGTTCAAAAGCCCGCTGCACGACTCCCTTCGCATATAATTGCGCCATAGAGCCAGATGCATCGAACACCACGGCCACCCTTGCCTTCTCCTGGTCGAGATTCTTCTTGCGCAGTGAAATTCCAACCTGCTGCTTCAGAAGATCAATCTTCGTCAAATTCAGTGCTGGCCGGGGAGCCTCCTCCTGGACTGCATCCTTAGGGGGTCCGCTGTATGTAGCCGCTGCTTCGGTATGGCCTGATACCGGCCCAGCCTCTGCTCCGCTGCCGTTATCCGGCGCCTCGTCTTCTACCTCAACCCCGTGCGCTTCCGCCAGCGGCTTCAGTCCGCCATGGAAGCCCCGTCCGACCGCGCGCAGCTTGAAGCCCCCGCCGTGGCGGTACAGCTCTGCCAGCACGAGCGAGGTCTCGGCATTGCCTTCCACAATCTCATACACCAGCTCCGTGTCCTTCCCTGCCGCGCTGATCCTGCAACCTCTGACATCGGCGAAGGTTCCGGGGCCGTCCAGCGTAGCCGCGAAGACACATTTATCGATGCCCGAGGCGCTAAGCGCACTTAGATCAATTGCGAACTCCCCGCTGTATTTATCAATAGAATTGAATACGACCGTGTGCTTGGGGTCAGCCGGCTGATTATAAAAGATAAAGAAATCATCGGACGGTACCTTCCCGTTCTCGCCCACCATGAAGCAGCTGATATCCAGAATAGCCGGAGAACTGCTGCAGGATATCTTCACGGTTGCCTGGGTGGAAGCCTCGTCCAGCTTCGCATTGGAGCCGCTTACCAGCTTGATTATATTAGGATTCATGAATGCACTCTCCTACTCTCTCATATGTAATTCCAGGATGTACCAGATCGCGTTCTGCAAAAAGGAGCAGACCATTCCCTGCTAAGGATATGTCTGCTCCTGGTTGATCAAAGACTATGACTCTCCATACAGCCGTTATCTCAGGCTATCTGCGGAGTGCTCTGCTTATAGCGATTCGATGGCTGCAGCCAGAAAAGTCTTATTCTTCAGACTTCTCAGCTTCGGCTGCTCCCTCGGCTGGAGCGACAGCAGCTTCATCAGCCGGCTCTTCCATCACGAGCGGAGGCGAGATCCGTACAATCAACGTATCTTCAGGGGTAAGAATCTCCCAGCCTTCATGCTTCGGCAGATCGGATACCAGCAATTGATCACCGATCTCCAGGCTGCTAATATCTACATCAAAGGAAGCTTCCAGCTTGTCCGGCAGGGTACGGATGTCCAGCTCATACAGCTCGATCTGCTGCACGCCGCCGCTCTTGACGCCGGCAGGGTCACCGGTGAAGTTGAAGGCTACCTTGGTATCCAGCTCCGCCTTCATATCAATCTGCTGCAAATCTACATGAAGCAGTGTACGGGATAACGGCTGGCGCTGCACTTCCTGAATAACTGCATTCTTCGAGCCGGAGCCCGGGAATTCGACCTTCAGGATGGCACGCGGGTTTTTGCCGAGAATATCATTAAGTGTTTTGGCATCTGCTGAGAAGGACTGGGTATCTGAACCTGCACCGTATACTACAACCGGTACAAAACCTTTACTGCGCTGGGAAGAATTCGATCCGGATCTTTCAGTCAAGCGTACTGTGGTATTCATGATATTTCCTCCTAATAGTTTTTTGAGCGCTACGCCCTTCGTTCGTAAAGCCGGGCAAATCGCCCGGGGGCGGCGTACGCCAAGTAGTGTCAGCATAGCTGCAATAAAAAACAAGACCAATTAGCCCTTATGTCTAATCAGTCTCTTATTAACCATATTTGCCTGCTATGGAATCAGTATAGCACCGGGAAATAAACAAGTCAAAATAGGGTATTTTTCAAATCCAATCCATATTTAAAAATGATTATGCTAAATAACAGACTAAAAATGGCCTCCGGTGCCGCTCTTCTCCTTTCTCGCTTTTTGCAGCACAGGGTAGTAAAATAAAAGCACTATATCCTGAATGGAGTGAAGATACATGGAACTGATTCCTAAGGGAGAAGGACGTTTCTATATCGCTGGTGACGGAAAAGACCTGGCCGAGATTACATACAGAACCGAAGAGAACACAGGGAATTTGGTGATTGATCATACCTTTGTCTCCGAAGATCTGCGCGGCCAGGGTGCGGGAGAGAAGCTTGTTCGGGCGGTTGTAGACCTGGCCCGTGAGCAGAATGTCAAGATTGTACCGGTGTGCCCGTATGCGGCCCATCAATTCGAGAAGCACACGGAATACAAGGATGTGCTCAAATAGGAGGAAGATCGTTTGACGAATACAGATACACTGACACAGATTGAAGAGCTGCAGCGGCGCTGCGAGCAATATGAGGGCATTGCCTTGAAGCTGAACTGGGACATGCTTCGGCATCCCGGAGAAGCAGGCGGTGCGCAATACCTGGTGACCTATGACAATGATGTGCTGACCGGATTCATCGGCCTGTACGGGATCAGCGGTGATATGGAGGTCTGCGGTATGGTCCGGCCGGGCTACCGCCGCCGGGGGATCTTCAGCTCCCTCTGGAAGCAGGCAGAGACCATCATCCGGCAGGACAAAGTGAAGACACTGCTGCTGAACACCCCTGCGGCTTCGGCTTCAGGCAATGCCTATCTGAAGACCTTGCCGGTTGCCCTCAGCCATTCGGAGTTTCAGATGAAATGGGAGGGTAAGGGCAGCAAAGTCAGAGCCTCAGAGGTCAGTTCAGCCTCCGGCAATGTGCTGCTCCGGCCTGCTCGCCCTGAGGAGACGCCTCTGCTCATCGCCTTCGACTGCGACGGATTCCAGATGACCGAAGAGGACGCCGCTGAAATGTATGAGCTAAATGAACAGGAAGGCTCACAGGAGCACATTATCATTGAGCTAAGCGGCCAGCCCGCCGGGAAAATGCGCCTGTGGTCCGAGGACAACGAGACCTGGATCTACGGATTTGTGGTGGACAAAAAGCTGCGCGGTCTCGGCATCGGCCGGAGTGCCCTCCAGCAGACCATCGAGCGGGAGCAGCGGAATTATAACGGAGTGAATCTGGAGGTTGCGCTGGATAACCCGAATGCGCTGAAGCTCTATGAGAGCTGCGGATTCGTCGTGCTTAACCAGCAGGATTATTACACCTTTCCTTTAAACAGTTAGCCTCGCAGCGATTATTTCAAGAAGCATACATTGGGCCCATATACCTGCGCGCGAGCACAATGTATGCTGTTTTTCGCATACAATTCCTAAACAAGCAAAAAGCATCCCCTCACGGTCAAATGACCCGGAAGGAGATGCTTTTTGTGTCGTCTTCATTTCAGCGTCTGCTTCTACATCAGTCCATAGCCCCGCACCTGGGCTTCATCCCGGTCACTGCGGCGGTTGCTGCATTTCACGCAGCCTGCTGCCTGCTCTTCCCGCTCCAGGAAGACAGACAGCAAGCGCACATAATCCAGCGATTCCTGCAGGGGCATGTCTGCCCCGTCATACAGCTGCCTGCGGCCATCCAGCAGCGAGTAGATGGCGATCGTCTCCGCCGGCTTCCCGTAAGCCTTATGGCAGAATACATTCGCCATATGCAGAAATCCGGTAATCACCTGCTGGTCAGCGTGTACCATGAATTTCTGGATATTCAGACTGCGTCCCGTAAGCTCCGAATTCCAGGCCAGCTGAAAAATCACCGCCAGCTCAATCTCAAGCTCCCGGACAGGAACATGCCACTGCTCGAAACGCATCACCGGAATCTCCCGGGCGAAACTGCCCGTGACAATCCGCATCAACTCATCGGCCACTGCCTGCTTGACATCCCAGTATTGCATTAGGGAAGGAAAAGCGTTGCCCTTCGGCGGCCAGCGGCGCTCCAGCAGAAACTGGACCGGCGTCTCCCGGCGCACCTCGGGCCGGAGACTGTAGAAGTCATTAAGCGTATGTCCGACTGCATATTGAACCTGCTGTCTCCAGCGGGGAAGGCCGGTAGCAGGAGCTCCGCTGCCGGCCACCTCGGCCCCGCCCAGCATGATGTGCTCCATGCGGTAATCATTCAGGCGTCTATACCGGCCAGCTTCAGTATCCGGCTTCGTTCCTGTGAAGTCTCCTGCCGCCGCGCCCATCCTTAAGAGACCGCCGCGCAGGTCTCGATGAACTGGCGCCCGTAGGTGCGGCAAGCCTCTTTCTCCGCTGCATTCGGACCGTATTCAATCTTCAGGCTGGGCTGCACAATCTCGGCTCCGCGCTCCTTCAGCTTCTCTTCAATCTGATCCACCGCTCCGCAGTAGATCTCGTACCCGGTATCTCCGCTTCCGAAGGCCGCCGCCTTACAGGCGCTAAGATCAAGCCCATCCAGCTCTTCATAGAAATCCAGGAATTCATCCGGCAGCTCGCCGTCTCCCCATGTGTATGCTCCCAGCAGTACAGCCTCATAAGCTTTTATCTCATCCGCATTACAGTCGGTGACCGATTTCAGTACCGCCTCTCCGCCTGCCGCGCGTATTCCTTCCACGATCAGTTCAGCGATTTCCTCCGTATTGCCAGTTAAGCTGGCATATGCCACTAGCACTTTAGCCATGACTTTAATCCTCCCAAGGTACAAATGAAATTATTCTCTATATCCGGTCTCCTAAGCCAACCTCGTC
This sequence comes from Paenibacillus sp. FSL H7-0350, assembly GCF_038593195.1. Lineage (NCBI taxonomy): Bacteria > Bacillati > Bacillota > Bacilli > Caryophanales > Paenibacillaceae > Paenibacillus > Paenibacillus sp. FSL H7-0350. The sequence goes on from NZ_CP151972.1 coordinate 1,686,637, forward strand.
TTGCTTACTTCACGCTGTGCTAATCTCATTCTATTTGATAATGATTATCATTGTCAACAATTAAAAAGCGCTTCTGCTCTTATCCTGGTCATCCTTCCCGCACAACACAAACAGCGCCAGCTCAGGACATAACTGCTGCCCGGAGCTGACGCTGCTCATTATTGCTATTGTCATATGAAGTGTGGAACGATTAATACCCGCCTTCCAGCAAGGTAATTGCGTTGCCGTCGGGATCACGGAAATTCATCTCTTTACCGCCGTACTCCATGGTTGCCGGAGGCTGGCAATCCAGTCCTTTCGCCTTCAGCTGCTCGTACGTTTCATCCAGACTCCCGCAGGAGAATACCAAATTAACGGTTCCGGTAGTAAGGTTCTCCCACTTGTCAGCGTTCCATATAATGATGCCGGGCTGGCTGGCGTCTATCGCAATTTTGGCCCCGCCAGCTTCTCCATAGCCCTCGAATGGAACAGGAATGCCGAGTACCTCCGAGTAGAATGCTACCAGAGCTGCGGGGTCTTTACTGTACAGATTGATGCCGTCAAATGTTGTGATCATAATGATATCCTTCCCTTCATTGCTTGTGATGTGATCGGGCTGGTGTCAGCCGTTCTATGCTCATTGTACTTCTGCCTGCATGGCTTGTATTGCAAAAAAGCGACATCAGCTCCGGGCATGGCTCAGCGCATCCAGCGGGGTCTTGCCTGCGAATTTCTTGAAGTTGTTGATCAAATGCGACTGATGGCTGTACCCGTAGGTGAACACTAGATCCTGCATTACACCTTGGGTCTGCTCAGAACGGTACAGATCCAGCCAGACATTCTGGAAGCGGATCAGATCGGCCACTTTTTTGGGCGGAAGACCTATATGCTGCCGGAACAGCCGTTCAAGCTGGCGGCTGCTTAAGCCCGAGCTGCTCTCCAGTGCCCCTGCCGTCATGATCCCGCGTGAAGTAAGCAGCCTATGAACCGCGTTCATCATCCCGTCACTGCTCCGATTTCCCCGTTCCAGTCTACGCAGAAGGAAGACTTCAGCAGCAGCAATGCGCTCAGTCATTGTACGGATATGCTGGAGCCTGTCTCCCAGTTCCTTACGGAAGGTCCGGAAATAATGCTCTACCGGAACATGCACATTCAGTACCTCTGTCAGCGGCTCGTCTGCGAAGAGATGAACAGCCCAGAAATGAAACCGGATAGCGAAACGCTGCGCCGACATAGGCTGTGCTGCTTGTCCTGTCTCGAACGGACTGTCATTAATCCCGCAAAAAATACCGCCCGACTCCCCTGTCCGCTCATCCCATTCCCATATAATATCCATGCAACTGTCAGGTATAACGGTCTCCGTCCGCTGCGGCGGCGGGGGCTGTGCTCCTGATTCCCAGAAGCAGCGGATATACGGCTGAAGCAGCCTGCCCGGCAGATACTCGCCGCCCCCGGCCGGATTGGCTGTAATCGGATGATACAGCGCCGAAAGATTATACAACTGAGTGCAGCCTCCTTCCCTTGCTGTAACCTTGTATTCAGATCATACACAATCCCTGTACGAAGCGCCAGAACGCCAGCTTTTCGATGGAATAAGCGCTCTGCTTATCGAATGATTATCTTGTAAACGGATCTGTCCTGCATTTCCTGGTAATATTATACGCCTGCTGCTTGTTGGCTACACTGGGAATAGTCGCAGCTTTGCAACCATTTTGTTTGTAGCTGCGGGCTTAAATGTTGTACAATAAAGGCTAAATGACTTTTTGAAGGATGGATTAATAATGTATATAGCCAGTGATTGGAAAGACTATGAAGTGATCGATACCGGGGGCGGGGAGAAGCTCGAACGCTGGGGCGATATTATCCTGCGCCGGCCGGACCCGCAGATCATCTGGCCGCTGGCCAGCGAGAGCGCCAAATGGCGGGATGTGCACGGACATTATCACCGCAGCTCCGCCGGAGGCGGACAGTGGGAGATGAAGAAGACGATACCGGAGGACTGGAAAATCAGCTACGGCAAGCTGAAGTTCAACCTCCGCCCGACGAACTTCAAGCACACCGGGCTGTTCCCGGAGCAGGCGGCCAACTGGCGCTGGATGATGGACAAGATCGCAGCGGCTAACCGCCCGATCTCCGTCCTCAACCTGTTCGCATATACCGGCGGAGCCACTGTTGCGGCAGCAAGTGCCGGAGCCTCCGTCGTGCATGTTGATGCGGCCAAAGGAATGGTGCAATGGGCCAAGGAGAATGTAGCCCTGTCCGGTCTTGCTGACAAGCCGCTCCGCTTCATTACCGATGATGTATTCAAATTCGTCCAGCGCGAACAGCGCCGCGGCAGCAAATACGATGCTATTATTATGGACCCTCCGTCCTACGGAAGAGGGCCGGGCGGAGAAATGTGGAAGCTCGAATCCAGTCTCTATCCCTTCCTGGAGAGCTGCATGGAGATAATGAGCGACCGTCCGTTATTCATGCTGATTAACTCCTACACGACCGGTATCTCGCCAACCGTACTGCGCAACATGCTGTCGATGACCATGGGTAAGCGCTATGGCGGCAAGCTGAATTCCGGTGAGATCGGCTTGCCGATTACAGCCTCCGGCATGAATCTGCCTTGCGGAATTCTGGGCCGCTGGGAGGCGTAAGCCATGACCGGAACGAATAACGGTACAGCAGGAGAGTCCGGCAGCAGCCCCTCCCGGTTCGAGATTCTCTATGAGGACAACCATCTGCTAGGCATTGTTAAGCCGGTCAACATTCCCGTTCAGGAGGATGCTACAGGCGACCCGGATCTCCTGACCCTGCTGAAGGAAGATGTGAAGGAACGCTACGCGAAGCCGGGCAACGTCTTCATGGGACTGGTTCACCGGCTTGACCGGCCTGTAGGCGGGGCGATGATCTTCGCCAAGACCTCGAAGGCAGCCTCCCGGCTATCTGCGAGTGTCCGCACCCATGCCTTCCAGAAGGTGTATCTGACAGTGGTGCATGGTCAGCTTCCGGGCGCAGAGGGCCGGCTGGAGCATACGCTGCTGAAGGACCCTAAGAGCAATACCGTCCAGGCTGTCCGGGAGGGGACGCCGGGCGGCAAGCAAGCCATCCTTGATTATACCGTGATCGGTACCGCAGAAGGCTATTCTCTGGTGAGGATTGACCTGCTGACCGGCCGCTCCCACCAGATCCGCGTTCAGCTCAGCAACATTGGCTGTCCGCTCTATGGAGATCAGAAGTACGGCGCGGCCGTGAACAGACCGGGACAGCAGATTGCCTTATGGTCCGCTCTCACCCGGTTCCCGCATCCGGTGACCAAAGAGGAAGTGGAGCTGCTCTCCCTGCCTCCCCGGTCCTATCCCTGGAATCTATGGACTCCGCAAATTCAAAAGCAGGCTATCCTTTAACGGACAGCCTGCTTTTTTACATTATTAAATGAATAGGTTCTCAGTTGGTGCTTATACGGACTGTACCGAAGCTGCGGCGTCCACTGCCGGGGCAACCGCCATCTTTCCCATAAGGTAGAGCAGCAGCTGCTGGTTATGGGAGGAAATGGGGTCCAGCGCTTCTGCAAAAAAGTCACTGCGGACCTTCAGTCCGCGCAGCGTCTCCTGCTGGCCTGTCTCGGTGATGCTCACCCAGACAATTCTGCGGTCCGCGGCATCGCGTTCACGAACAATCAGATTATGCTTCTCCATCCGGTCAAGCAGCATCGTCACGGCCGCCGGGCTGGTCGCCAGATGAGGGGCCAAATCAGAAGGCTTCATCGCATCACGCTCCTGCAGCAATTCCAGTACGGTTAGCTGGGCATCAGTCAGTGTAGGGGCAAGCTTGCTGTCCATATGTAGCTTATAGTCCTTTAATATCTTATGCCAGATTTTACTGAATTCAGTGGAGTGCACACTTATTCCTTCCTTTCCTGCGGATCTCTATCCGGTATATTAACTTTTTCGCCAGAAAAATTCCAAATCCTTCAAGGACGAAAAATAAAATCTTATCTGCAACTGTTGCCCCCAAATTAAAAGCGCAGGCAACCCGTTAATCCTGAGCTGCCCGCACCATTCCATGCGGTCTTATATTCTTACTTGACGGCCTGAAAAAGAATAGAGATCTCGTCCTTCTTCTCGACAGCAACCAGCTGCTTGCCTGTAGAACGGCGCTCAGCAATCGGTGCCGACTCGGAGGAGAACGAATGTACAACGCCGCTCTGGGTGATAGCGGTCAGCTCCAGCGGCTCCTTGCAATAGAATGCGCCTGCCAGCCTGCTGCCATTCGGGCGGACACGCTTGCCTTCCTTGAACTCGAAGGTTGGCATCCCTTTGCCTCCGCGGCTCTGGGAAGGATAATCCACCATCAGGGAACGCTTGGCATAGCCGATGTCGGATATAGCCAGAATCTCGCCTTCATCCTCACTGACCCAGAAGCAGGAGACCACTTCATCTCCTTCACGGAGCTGTATTCCCCTAACTCCTGTGGCCACCCGGCCCATAGGATTCACTTCATTCTCACGGAAACGGATGCTCATACCGTCACGGGTAACCAGCACGATGTCCTTGTCACCCCTGCTCTGCGCGACTGTAATGATCTCATCGCCTTCGGCCACCTTGCAGGCGGCAACGGCTCCGGAACGGCTTGTAGAGTACTCCTTAAGCTCTGTACGCTTCACCTGGCCCTTGCGGGTGATGAAGACCAGACTTGCCTGCGGATCCTCCAGGTTGCCGACTGGCAGCACACTGACGACACCGTCTCCCTTCGCCAGTCCGAGCACGTTAACGATGGCCGTCCCCGGATCTTTCCATTTGAACTCTGGAATCTGATGAACGGGAAGCAGGAAGTATTGACCCTTGCGGGTGAAGACCAGCAGGCTCTCCCGGGTATTCAGATCCAGCAGCTTGACGATATGATCGCCATCCTTCACACCTGAAGAGTGGCGCTCCCCGCCCGAACGGGTGAATGACAGCATACCGGTCCGCTTGATATAACCGTCCGCAGAGAGTGCAACCAGCACATCCTCCGCATTAACCAGAACCTCCATGTTGACCTTAAGCTCCTCTACCTCTCCCTGAATCAGGGAACGGCGGTCGATTCCGTATTTGTCACGGATCTCCAGCAGCTCCTTGCGGATAACGGTAATCAGCTTCTTGTCGCTATCCAGAATCCCCTGAAGCACAGCAATCCGGGCCAGCATCTCATCCAGTTCCTTCTGAAGGGAGTTAATCTCCAGATTAGTGAGGCGGTAGAGCTGCAAGGTAAGGATGGAATCCGCCTGCCGTTCGCTGAAGCCAAACATCCATACCAGATTATTCTGGGCATCCTGACGGTTCTTCGAAGCCTTGATGGCAGCGATGACTTCATCCAGAATATTCAGCGCCTTGACCAGTCCCTCCAGGACATGGGCACGGTCCTCCGCCCGTTCCAGATCGAACCGGGTACGGTGGGTGACCACTTCACGCTGATGGGCAATGTAGGCTTCAAGGATCGCTTTGAGCCCCAGCTGCTGCGGAGCCTTATTAACTATGGCAACCATATTGAAGTTGTAGGTGACTTGGAGGTCGGTTTTTTTGAGCAGGTAGGCTAAGACGCCTTGTGCATCTGCCTCCTTCTTCAGCTCCACCACGATGCGCAGGCCCTCACGGCCGCTCTCATCGCGGACCTCGGCGATTCCTTCGATTTTTTTCTCCAGACGGATGTTCTCCATGGAGGTCACCAGCCGTGACTTCACGATCTGGAAAGGCACCTCGGTGATTACGATCTGCTGCTTCCCGCCGCGCAGGTTCTCAATCTCCGTCTTGGAACGCAGATAGATACGGCCTTTACCGCTTCGGTAAGCATCCATAATGCCGTCTCCGCCCATAATGGTTCCGCCTGTCGGGAAATCCGGCCCTTTGATGAAGGTCATGATATCCTCCAGTGCAATGTCCGGCTTCTGCATGACAGCAATACAAGCGTCAATGACTTCCCGCAGGTTATGCGGGGGAATCTCCGTGGCGAATCCGGCTGAGATCCCGCTGGTCCCGTTCACCAGCAGGTTCGGATAACGGGAGGGAACCACCACCGGCTCCTTGGCCGTATTATCGAAGTTGTCCTTGAACAGAACGGTGCGCTTCTCAATATCGCGCATCATCTCCATGGCAATCGGAGACAGACGCGCTTCTGTGTAACGCATTGCCGCTGCCGGGTCATCATCCATGGAACCCCAGTTGCCATGTCCATCTACCAGCACATGCCCCATCTTCCACGGCTGTGCCATCCGCACCATCCCGTCGTAGATCGAGGAGTCCCCGTGGGGATGGTAGTTACCCATGACATCACCGACGGTTTTGGCTGACTTGCGGTATGGCTTATCCGGCGTATTGCCGGAATCGTACATGGCATACAGAATCCGGCGCTGCACGGGCTTCAGCCCGTCGCGCACATCGGGGATCGCCCGGTCCTGAATGATATATTTGGAATACCGGCCAAACCGGTCACCGACGACCTCTTCCAGAAAAGCCGGCAAAAATTGCTCTGATAAACTGCTCATATCCTCTTCACCTTCTGTTCCTCATTCTGTCCGCTTTTTTAAAGATTGATGATCTAACCGCTGCGCTCTTGCGTTATTAAATTCAAAAACCAAACAATATTTTGATAACAGGTAAGACCGTAACTGCGGTGATTTTGGACTTCCGGCCGCTGTTGTCTCCAGATTTTCTGATTTAGAACCGCTGATCGCGGTAAAAATCCGGAGACAAAGGCGGACGCTGACGCTCCTACAGTTCCAAAATCCCCTCCGTTACTTTCCCTTGTATCAGTTTAACAAAACATAGTTCACAATCCATTGAATTCAAGAACCAACCGCTGCGCGTAAACCAATCATCAAAAAATTAAAAACGCGGAAGTAATCGTCACTTCCCATTACTCTCTTACATTTACTCCACGATCTCCGTGAAGTCGACGTTCTCGACAATCCAGCGCTTGCGCGGATCGACTTTATCACCCATCAGAGTGGAGACGCGGCGTTCGGCTTTGGCGGCATCCTCGATCTGCACCTGAAGCAGCGTACGCGAATCGGGATTCATCGTGGTCTCCCACAGCTGGTCCGGGTTCATCTCACCCAGTCCTTTGTACCGCTGCAGCTCGAAATTCTTCCCGAATTCCTTCAGATAATTCTGCAATTCCTCATCGCTCCAGGCATAGCGGACCGTCTCCAGCTTACCCGATTTACGCGTCAGCTTATACAGCGGCGGCTGAGCGATATAGACTTTACCGGCATCGATCAGAGGCTTCATGTAGCGGTAGAAGAAGGTCAGCAGCAGCACCTGGATATGCGCTCCGTCCGTGTCGGCATCGGTCATAATAATGATTTTGGAATAATTGCTGTCCTCCACGGCAAAATCAGGCCCGATTCCCGCACCGATTGCCGAAATAATCGCCTTGTATTCATCGTTCTTCAGGATATCCAGCAGTTTGGCCTTCTCCGGGTTCATCGGCTTGCCCTTCAGCGGCAGGATCGCCTGAATCTTGGAATCCCGGCCCTGCTTCGCAGAGCCTCCGGCCGAATCGCCCTCCACGATGAAGATCTCGGTACGTGTAACGTCCTTGGACTGTGCAGGCGACAGCTTGCCGCCCAGGTTCGAGCTCTCGCTGCGTTTCTTGCCGCTGCGGATCTCATCACGGGCCTTACGGGCCGCTTCACGGGCCTTGGAGGCCTGAATCGATTTCTTCAGCAGGCTCTGCGCCACCTGGGGGTTTTCTTCCAGGAAGCGGGCCATTTTCTCCGAGACAATGAAGTCCACGGCACTGCGGGCAGAAGCACTCCCCAGCTGATCCTTCGTCTGTCCGACAAATTCCACATCCGACATCTTGATGCTGATGACCGCCATCATGCCTTCGCGCAGATCATTGCCCTCCAGATTCTTGTCCTTCTCCTTGAGCAGCTGCGTCCGGCGGGCGTAATCATTCAGCACACGGGTATAGGCTGTCTTGAAGCCTGTCTCGTGTGTCCCCCCGCTGCGTGTAGGTATGGAGTTCACGAATGAAGCAATGGTCTCCGTATATCCCGCATTATACTGCAGCGCGATTTCCACTTCGATCTCGTCCTTCTCGGAGCTGAAATGGATCACATCGTGCAGGACATCCTTGCCTTCATTGAGGAATTGCACGAACTGGCTGGCGCCGCCTTCATAAAAGAATTCATCCTGACGCCCGCTGCGCTCGTCGCTCAGATTGATCCGCAGCCCTGAGTTCAGGAAGGCAATCTCCTGCACCCGTTCCGCCAGCGTATCATAGTTAAACGATATCCCTGCGGAGAAGACGCGAATATCCGGCTTGAAGGTAATCTTCGAACCGGTTTTATTCGTATTCCCCAGTATCTCAAGACCGGTTACAGGCTCACCGACATGCTCTTTGCCACTCTTGTCGATCCAGTATTCAAAGCGCTGGCGGTGAATTTTGCCTTCCCGGTAGATCTCTACTTCCAGCCACTCGGACAACGCATTGGTTACCGAAGCCCCGACACCGTGCAGGCCGCCCGACTTCTTGTAGCCAGAGCCTCCGAATTTGCCGCCTGCATGCAGAATAGTGAATACCACCTGCGGCGTTGGGACTCCTGTCTTGTGCATTCCGGTTGGTATTCCGCGTCCGTTGTCAATCACGGTTACCGATCCGTCTTTGCGGAGGGTGATATCAATCTTCGAGCAAAACTTCGCCAAATGCTCATCTACGGCATTATCTACTATTTCCCATACTAAATGGTGCAGACCCGAGGAACTCGTACTGCCAATATACATGCCGGGCCGTTTGCGGACCGCAACCAGACCTTCGAGCACCTGAATGTCGTCAGCATCGTATCCAGTCCGGGCTGCTTCGCCGTTCTTAGAGACTTTTGCAAACATATCGATCTGTTCGAGCATTCATGCTCCTCCTTCTCTTGTCTTCCTATCTCTCTAAAATGCAAACAAACGTTTTCGTTCACTTTGTACATTCTAATTCAAAATATCCCGTTTCGTAAAGACGGCGAATGAAATGATTACGGCCGCAAGCCCCCAAATGCCCAGAACCGCCATCGAAAAGCCCAGTGTCATGCCCTCAATCGGCGCAGGAGTGCCCGCTAAATAAGTAGTCAGCTCCATGTTGACCATAAATAAATATTTGGCCGCCGTCCAGGCGGAAGCCATGTTGGTCAGGATGGTTCCAGCAATCAGCGCAGCCATCATCACTACAATGCTCGCTGCCGTGCTGCGGACCAGCACCGATACCATGAAGGCCAGCAGGGCCACTACGATGCTGACATACCAGATCAGACCGCCCTGCATCAGCAGGTACTTCCACTGCTCTACGGCATGAACCTTAGTCATATCCACAGTATCACCGTTTAGCTGGAAGCCTGTGAAGACCGGAACATTGAACCCCTTATAGCCAAAAGCCAGCCCCGAGATCAGATAGCTGATTACGAATACGGACAGGACTATTAGCGAGACGAACATCAGCAGCGCCGCCATTTTGCTGAACAGCACCTTCCAGCGTCTGACCGGGCGGGTCAGCAGCATTTTGATCGTGCCTGTCGTCCGCTCCCCGGAGACCAGGTCGGAAGCAACCGCCATGATCAGCAGCGGAATAAACAGAGAGACGGAATTATTGACAAACTCCCGGGTGAACGTCACTCCGCTCGGCTCATTCGGATTCACATCATGATCCAGATAATACTGTAATTGCTGGAGGAAAATCCGCCGGTACGATTTCCATTCCTCCGGTATCCGGTCGCTGCCGAGTGAGTTCTGGTTGTCGGTAATCTGCTGCTGGATCTCCAGTCTCCAGTCAGAGTTAAATTTGTCACGGCTGCGTTCGGCTATACGCATTTGTGCATAGGTAAACATTGGGACCAGCACGAGCAAGATGAGCAAGATGACATAGAAACGTTTCTTTTTAATAATCTTCAGACACTCATTTCGGATGAGCGGCAGCAGGTTAGTCAATGGCTTCACCTTCCGTTAGCTTCAAGAATAGCTGTTCCAGTGTAGGGTTGATTTTATGCACAGCCCGGACTTCCACCTCTTGTGCAACCAGCACGGCGACAATCTCCGGGATCAGCTCCTCGTCCATCACCGTAACCAGGGAATTCACGCCCATGCCTGCGATGACCGAGTCATCCAGGGTAACCTCGTCCAGATGAAGCAGAGCGATATCCGGCCGACTAGCCATGATGTCTCTTGCCCGCTGAAGCGGCTCCAGCTCCCACAGGACATACGGTGAGTTACGGGCAACCAGCTCGTCTACAGCGCCTACAGCGAGTACGCGGCCTTTACTGATAATGGCTACCCGGTCGCACAGCAGCTGAATTTCGCTCAGTAAATGACTGGACACAAAGACCGCCAGTCCTTCGTCTGCCAGCTTACGGATGAATTCGCGCAGCTCCTTGATCCCCTTGGGGTCAAGGCCGTTGGTCGGCTCATCGAGAATCAGCAGCCGGGGACGGCCGAGCAGGGCTTGGGCAATACCGAGCCGCTGGCGCATCCCGAGCGAATACGTGCTGACTTTATCCTGAATGCGCTGATCGAGCCGCACGATTTCAACGACCTCGTTAATCCGCTGCGCGTCTACTCCGGGTTGCATACGGGCGAAATGCTGCAGGTTCTCCCAGCCCGTCAGATACGTATAGACCTCGGGATTCTCGACGATCGAGCCGACGTATTGCAGCGCTTTTTCCGGATTCCGGTTCACATTGTAGCCGCAGACGGTAATCATCCCTTCACTCGGGCGGATCAGATCCACCAGCATGCGGATGGTTGTGGTTTTGCCGGCTCCATTCGGACCGAGAAAGCCGAAAATCTCGCCTTTTTTCACATCAAACGTGACATCATCTATAATCCATTTGCGGCCGATTTTTTTGCGGACACCCCGGGCGGACAGGACGACTTCTTCCCCCGGTGCCTCATGAATAGTTCTCGCCATTTTATACAGCTCCTTGCCACAGTCATTTCTGTTCGAATAATCTCTTGATCAACGAACTGCTTGTACAATCCGCTCGCTCATCCGCTGATAACCGTCCCCGTTCGGGTGAAAATGATCGCTCGACAGGTATTTCGCCAAATGGCGGTCAAACAGGTCAAAGGTCGGGACCAGCGTCATGTTCTGATGTCTGTTGATCATATCCATCGCCGCATTATTCCACGCCGTTACCGCCTGATTACCGGGAATTAGCAGCCCCTCGATATCTCCGAAGGGATTATACAGTCCGATGTAATAGACCTGGGCCTGCGGATTCACTTCTGCAACTGTATCCAGTATGCTGCCCAGCCGTTTAGCGGCCCCGGGCAGAGCGGAGAGGAGCGATTCCGGGGTCAGATCACCCGCAGATGCGGTTGGAACCGGCGCTACGCCTTCTACCTTGTTATTCGCAGGGGCTGTGCTCTGAGGTGCCGTTTGCTCCGAAGGCTTCGCTGAAGCGGCTGCTTGTCCGCTGCTCCCGCCTGTGCCCAGAATATCCGAGCCCCGGAACAGATCGTTCCCGCCAATGGAGATCAGGATCACATTCGCCTGACGCAGCGCGTACTGCACCCCTTCCTCTTGAAGCTTGCTCTGCAAGGCAGCTGTGGTCAGGCCGTTAATGCCCATATTGCCCAGCAATTCTGCCTTTCCTCCATTGGCCGACAAGGCATCCACGGTCCGCTTAACAAAGCCCTGCCCAGAGTTGTCGCCGGTCCCTTTGGCCAGAGAATCGCCAAGCGCCAGGATCTTGTATTCGTCACTTACCGCGGCTGCCTTTGCAGCCGTCTCCTGCGGAAGGGAGGAGAGGAATTGCTCCCCCTTCGGGTTCATGATATCGCCCACTGCATACACAAATCCTGTAATCAACAGTAAAGTTGCCAGGATGGACACCAGGCTCACTGTCCTCCAGGTCCATTTGGAATCATTCAATGCTATCCCTCCATCTGCCGTACTCTTCTGCTTAGCCCATTATTCACAGCATTATTAACTATGTAGATAAACATAATTCTTCTTTGCACAATTTGCAAACGAAAGAGGTGAGTTTAGGTGGGGGGCACGGCTGCGGTGATTTTGGACTTACGGCCGCTGTTGTCTTTGGATTTCCTGATTCAAACCGCTCCTCGCGGTAGAAATCCAAAGACAAAGGCGGACGCATTCGCTCCTACAGTTCCAAAATCCCCTCCGCCGCTTCACACCTAAACGGTGAAAGCAGTAGGGCGGCACGATAGCGCTGCGCTGATCGTGCAAAGACCAATATTACTTCCATATCCTAAAAAACATAAAAACGCCCCCCGGCAGTGCCGGAGGGCGGAGTTAACGTTACTTTGAGATACTTCGGATTATTTACCGATAAATTCCTGGACCCAGTAGTTATTATCGAAACCAACGCCGATATAGTTGAAATTCGCGCTCAGGATGTTAGCCTTATGACCCGGACTGTTCATCCACGCCGTCATAACTTCCTGAGGGGTCTTCTGGCCCATAGCGATATTCTCACCAGCCGCCTTATACGTAATGCCGAAGGCCGACATCATATCGAAAGGTGATCCGTAGGTTGGAGAAGTGTGTGAGAAATAGTTGTTCGAGCGCATGTCCGCTGCCTTCGCCGCAGCCACTTTGTTCAGGCTGTCCAATGCAGAGACAGGGGCTAGTCCAGCTGCAGCGCGCTCTTTGTTCACCAGAGCAACTACTTGCTGTGTGTAACTTGAGGCGTTAGTACCAACCGCAGGAACTGCAGATGGAGCCGGAGCCGGGGTTACCACAGGTTTTGCAGTGGCAACGGGTGCCGGTGCTGGCTTAGCTGTTGCTGCCGGGGCTGCTGTAGCCGCTGGTGCAGCTGTGACAACCGGCTTAGCCGGAGCTACCGGCTGTGCTGCCGGGGAAGCTGCAACTGGCGTTGTGTATACAAAGGTTTTAGTGACAGTGTAAGTATTACCACCCAGTACAAAAGTCTTCGAATTGTTCTGCGTGAAATATTCCATGAGCTGTGTGAAATTCATATCTGATCCGGCTGCCGTAGGGGCACCGGCTGCTGCTGCGTTTGCTTGTAATGGAAGAGAAATACCAAGCGCCATAACTGCGGCTACGCTTCCACCTATCACTCTTCTCAAAGTATTGCTTTTCATTCTGCCATCTCCTTAATCTTTGTTGTGGTATCTCGTGCTGCCAGGGGTGTCGGTCCACAAATGTTACAAAGTTGTAATCTGTTCCTAAGTCATTGTAACACAAAACTATCAGCTGTGCGCTTCTAAATTTTGTAATTTTATAGATAAAGAGGCTTGTCCCCTCCAGCAGCGGCATATGAAACAGCATTGCCGTCCTTTTCAGGACGGCTGTGTCTACCCTATATATCGGCGCTTCTATAGAGATTGAGCATAGAAAATACTTAAAGGGGAAGTGGTGAAGGAAAATTTTGGAACTGTAGGAGCGATAGCGTCCGCCTTTGTCACCGGATTTGCACCGCAAATTGCGGTACAAATTAAGAAATCTGGGGACAACAGCGGCCGGAGGACCAAACATTCTCTGGAGTCACGCCCACCCCTATAAGAAAACTTCAAAGTACAATCGATATAATATTTATTTTAATGAAAAGACTGCCAGAACTCCCCTTCGGTCGAAATCAGGCCCATAATCTCTGCATACGGAATGCGGAAGGTTGGGAATCCTGCCGAATAAGGAGCAATCTCATAAGGGGCAAAATACAGATACAGCGCCTCCGCATCCACATAAAAGGGCTGATCCGCTGTGATACCTTTATACGTATCAGGGAAAACATAGGAATACTGCGGATCATTCGCAATCTGCTTGCCGACAATGTCACTGAGCTTCTGCACATATTTGCTGCCGGGCTTGAATAGATCGCTGAGCGTGTAGAATTTGCCGGTGCGCAGGTTGATATGCTCGTAGATCCGGGTAGGCATGCCGTGCGCAGCGCCGAACGGAAAATGATAACCGCTAAGCTCCAGCACCAGCAGATTCTTGCGGAAGAAGGATACGGCGAAATCTCCCGTATAGCTGAAATCCTGTGTGCCTCCACCCGTCCCCGCGCCGTATGGGAGCGACAGGATGCGCAGCTTGTCATTTACTGCCTTCGAGATCTCGGCAACCGCGATCCCTTCCACGACCGGATAATAGACCAGATAATCCCGGTTCGGCTTGTATTTCTTCTCCAGCACAGAGTATGGCGGTCTGAGCGGTATGACCCCGTTTTGACGCCAGACCTGCTTGCCTTTACGGTCATAATAGGAGGTCCGCAGATCAATATCCGCACGGATCAGGCTGCCGCTGAAGGACAGTGACCCTGAGCCAGGGATGACCGGAGGCTGGGCGGATTTTTTCCCGCTGGTATCAATAAAATACGTATCCTTGGCATCGTACACCGACGCGAGTCCCTGCTGATAATTGTTCACGCCCAGCAGCGGGTGGGTGCTGAGAATCCGTCCGGTCAGCGCATCGGCTATAACATAGCTGGAGCCTCTGTAGGGCTGATCCGCATACAGCGGGGTCCCCAGCGCCACACGGTTCTCTCCCAGCTGCTGCACCTCATAGTAGACGGCGGGAATAATCATTTTACCCTGCTTATCGATCAGACCGTAGGCGTTGCCGTAATCCGCAGCTGTGTTAATCACCGCCCGGCCCTCCGAGAACGGCAATGCTGCCGTATACTGCGGCTGGATAGCAATCGTACCGTCCGTGTGGAGATAACCGTATTTTCCATCCTGCGTTGCCTGAAAGGCCAGCAGCCCATCCCCCGGATACCCGACAAAAGGATGTTTGTACGTATGCAGCATCGCGCCATGAACATCAATCAGCGCATATTCCCCTTCGGCTATTTTGACTAGTGCAGTCCCATTCGAGAAATCCCCGGCGTCCAGATAGATGGCTGGCAGCACCTGTTTGCCCTGGGCATCCAGATAGCCATACAGCGAGTTCCCTCCGGTAGTATTCTGCTTGGAGAACAGTGCGCGGCCTTCGTGCAGCGAATTCAGATAGTCATAGCGCGCGGACGTCACTTCTTTGCCTTTTTCATCAATAAAAGTGTAGCCCTTCGCATCCGACACCACGGCCCGCCCCTCGGAAAAAGGACCAATAAAAGAATAGACCGGTTTGACCCGCTCCCGCCCGGAGCTGTCAATCAGACCGCTGACATTTCCCCGCTGCACCACCGCCAGGCCATTCTGCTGAAACTCCTCTGCATAGTCATATCTCGGCTCAATCACAATCCGGCCGTCGTTGTTGATATATCCCCACAGCGTCCCGTCCTTAAGGTTAAAAGGAGCCGGATGCAGCAGCTCTGCCCGCAGGCCTCCGCCGTCATCCGGGAGCACAATGAGCGCCTCCAGCGGCTTTTTGGAGTAGTCTACACGGTATAAGCCCGCCTCTGCCGGGATCGTCGCGAACAAATCCTCTTCCGCCCGGATGAAATCCTCCTCCTGCTGCGGAATACACTCATTCCAGCCGATACCGTCCCACCGCCATACCTCCGCCACAATCAGACCATTGTCATTCCCTTTTCCCAGCTCGTTCAGCTTAATCCTCAGCATGCTGTATTTCTCCTTTACAAAGGCTTTTGCCTATAGAATATGAACGTGAGGGGGAAAGGGTGTGTCTGTGCTTGGGCGATAATAAAGCGGTAATAAAACGTTAATAAAACAGAAAGGCGATGTCGTAACTGCGGTGAGTTTTGGACTTCCGGCCGCTGCCCAGTTTGGATTTCCTGATTCGGACCGCTGCTCGCGGTAGAAATCCAAACCTAAAGGCGGACGCTCCCGCTCCTCCAGTTCCAAAATCCCCTCCGTTACTGCTGCCTTTCTGTTGGTGAACCTTAAGGGCAACACAAACACACCCTTTCGGAGGGTGTGTGCCGGGGATACAAGGGCTGCTGTGCCTGCCCTTGAAATATGAGACTAATCTTTCTGCTGGGCTGGCAAAGGATTAGTAAAACTCTATAAAAGATAAAAGTATAAAACTCTATTCTATGGATTGGATAAATAAGTAAATGTGCATACATGTCGAACCTAACCGCTGCCTGACTTCTAACCTCTTGCCACTCGCTGTCCGCCGTCTGACTGCTAACTGTCTGCCACCTGGGCACTAACAGCTGCTGTCTACCGCTAACCTCTTCGCCTCTGGAACAGAATAAAAACTAATAATTAGTTACGGGAAGCTGCACAATTCTGCCCAAAATGCAACATTCGACTCCCTGCACCGACTTTAAACTAACATTGTTGTATGAAATGCAGCATTTGCTCGCCCACACCCCACTTAGAAGAGAAAATGTTGTAATTCGTGCAGCAATCCCCCCGAGTCCCCTGTTCCAGCTCGCCGGAGTTGCATTTATTGCAACAAATCATGATCACCTGTTCCGAGTAGCGGAGGGAATTCGAGAGCTGGAGGAGCGGTAGCATCTGGAGGTCCAATACTCACCACCGCAGGCACGTATAATCAGATGATTTGGAGCAACGCTGCGACAAATCGGGACAAGCCAAAAAACGTTTGCGAGGGTACCGCAAACGCTCTTTGGCTGCCTACCCCACCCTTGGTGAGGTGATAGGAGTATCGGAGGGGATTTTGGAACTGTAGGAGCGGGAGCGTCCGCCTTTGTCTCCGGATTTCTACCGCGATTAGCGGTTTAAATCAAGAAATCTGGGGACAGCAGCGGCCGAAAGTCCAAAATCCCCGCAGTTACGACTAATCACCGAACCCCAAGCTACTTCTTCGAAGAATACTTACGCATATCAAACGATACCGCAGCGATGATGATCAAGCCCTTGATGATCAGCTGGTAGTACGGGCTGATGCCGATGAAGGTCAGGCCGTAGTTGATCAGGGTGAAGATAATAACCCCGACCAGGACACCCGGTACGGTGCCGATCCCGCCGGTGGTGGATACGCCGCCGACGACGCAGGCTGCGATGGCGTCAAGCTCGTACATGTTCCCGTAGTTGTTGGTAGCGCCGCCTGTTCTTGCAGCTTCAAGCACACCGGCCAGACCGTACAGGGCACCAGCGATGGCGTAGATGTAGATCAGGTTCTTGGAGACGTTGATCCCGGATACCTTGGCTGCCTGCATGTTGCCGCCGATGGCGTACATGTTTTTGCCCAGCTTGGTTTTGTTGAACAGCACCCAGACGATCGCCGCGACTCCGAGGGCTATGAGTACGATGTACGGGATGGAATATTGGCCGCTGCCGATGAAGCCGGAGCCGATATCGGTGAAGTCCCGGCGCAGGCCGCCGATCGGCTGGGATTGGTTAGGGTCCATATCGAAGTACAGGGAGTTCAGGCCGTATACGATCAGCATCGTACCCAGAGTGGCGATAAATGGCGGAACGTTCAGCTTGGAGACAATAATCCCGTTGACGAGCCCGCAGAGCAGACCGGCCACAATGGCGATTAGAATCGGCAGCCAGACCTGCACCTGCGGCAGATCAGGGAAGAAACGGCGGGAGTAGTCGGGTATCTGCAGCATGGAAGCTGAGATCACCGCTGTGAAGCCGACCACCCGGCCTGCCGACAAGTCGGTCCCGGCGGTGATCAGGATAAAGGCCACCCCGAGAGCAATAATAACGCGTGTGGAGGACTGGATCAGTACATCCCGCAAGGTGTTAATGGACATGAAGCTTGGCTCGTATATGATAATCCCCATGATCAGCAGTACCAGCACGATGTAGATAGCGTTTTGAGTCACGAAGGACTGCGCTCTTTTAATAGTCATAATTGTGTTCCTCCTTAATTGTTACGCGAAGTTTAAGCATTCGTTGCTGAGCTTCTTCAGCCTTGCAGCAGCCCTATTGCCTTCGCCGTCCTGTGAGCTGTAGCTCCTGATTAATGCTGTGCAGCGAGACGCATCACTTCGGTTTCTGTAGCCTGCGTACCTTCTAATATTCCTGTCAGCCGTCCTTCCGACATTACCATGACACGGTCAGACATCCCCAGCAGCTCGGGCATTTCCGAGGAGATCATGATGATACTCTTCCCCTGCTTCGCCAGGTCGGCAATGATCGTATAGATCTCGAACTTCGCACCGACGTCAATTCCGCGTGTCGGCTCATCGAGCAGCAGCACCTCAGGCTCAGTGAGCAGCCATCTGGCCAGCAGCACCTTTTGCTGATTCCCGCCGGAGAGGTTCATAATCTGCGTCTTGGTCGTTGGTGTTTTGGTGCGCAGCTTTTCAATCATTTTATCGACTTCAACCTTCTTCTTGCGGCCGTTCAGCAGCAGATAAGGCGTCTTGTAGCGGTCCAGGTTGGCGATGGCGCCGTTCTCATGCACAGACAGCACCGGGAAAATCCCCGTCACGCGGCGCTCCTCGGTCAACAAGGCCAGCCCGTGTTTTTTGGCATCCTGCGGAGAGCTAATCTTCACCTTCTTGCCGTCTATCGAGATGGAGCCGGATTTCACCGCGCGAAGTCCAAACAACGCTTCCATGACCTCGGTTCGCTGTGCGCCGACCAGACCGCCGACCCCCAGAATCTCCCCGCGTCTTAATTCGAAGGAGACATCCTTGAAGGATCTGGGCTCCGGTGAGGTCAGGCCTTCTACCTTCATGAACACCTTGCCTGGAACATTGGTGCGCTCCGGGAAACGGTTCGTCAGATCGCGCCCGACCATCTTGGAGATAATCAGGTCCGTGGTCAGCTCGGCCGAAGGCCAGGTACCGATCTTTTTACCATCACGCATAATCGTCACTTCATCGGAGATCTCCAGGATTTCTTCCATTTTGTGAGATATATAGATAATAGCTACGCCTCTTTTTTGCAGGTCCCGGATGATCCGGAACAAATGCTCCACTTCCACGCTCGTTAAGGACGAGGTTGGCTCATCCATGACAATAACGCGGGAGTGAAAAGAGACCGCCTTCGCGATTTCGATAGATTGGATCTTGGATACAGACAGCTTGCCCACCAGCGTTTCGGGATTCAGGTCGATATCCAGATCTTTAAATAAGTTTTCTGTGTCTGTGAACATTTTTTTGTGGTCAATGAACTGAAGCGGCCCGATGCCCTTGGTCGGAAAACGCCCCAGCCAGATATTCTCCATCACACTGCGGAAAGGTACAGGGTGCAGCTCCTGATGGATCATCGAGATGCCGTGCTTCAGTGCTTCGCTCGAACTTGTGATGGAGGCCTTCTGGCCATCCAGGAAGATCTCACCGGCATCCGGTGAATAGATTCCAAAAAGACATTTCATCAGTGTGGACTTGCCTGCCCCGTTCTCGCCCATAAGTGCATGAACCGAGCCCGGACGAACCTTAATGCTGACTCCATCCAGCGCCTTAACGCCGGGAAATTCTTTGGTAATACCGTTCATTTCCAGCAAAAATTCCGTATTTGCCATGTTGTTACGCCCCCTACGCTTTTTTTCTTTTTCCATGAGAGGCACAGCGGTTCCATCCTGCTCCCTACCCGTAAGGAATTCCGGAGAGCGCGGTACAGCGCCCTCCGGGACTGGTATCTATGAAATGTATCTGTATCTGTATCCTTGCACCTGTTAACGAATTATTTCGCGTCTGCTACGTTGTCTTTGGTGATTTTTTTGTAGGAGATCCATACAAACTGGTTGTCTGTGATGTCGAAGCCTACGTTCTCTTTGGTTGGTGTTTCGCCTTTGGCCAGCAGAGCGGCCAGGGTAATCGCTGCTTTACCTTGGTTGTTGGCATCGTTCAGTACAGTACCCAGCATCGTTCCATCCTGCAAAGCCTGAACCGCAGGAGCTGTGGCATCCACGCCTACAACCGGCATGTACTTATCGCCGCTGAAGTAGCCTTGAGCCTTCAGAGCTTCGATGGCGCCGAGTGCCATGTCATCGTTGTTGGCCAGTACGGCTTCAATCTTGTCGCCGTGGGAGCCGAGGAAGGCTGCCATTTTCTCCTGGCCTTTTACACGATCCCACATCGCGGTATCTTCAGCCAGCTTCTCTACCTTGATGCCAGCATCTTCAATCGCCTGGATGGAGTACGTGGTGCGCAGCTCGGCATCCTGGTGTCCCGGTTCGCCCTTCAGCATGACATATTGCAGTACGCCATCACCGTTCTTGTCGGCTTCAGGGTGTGCCTTCCAGTAATCCACGATCAGCTGGCCGGACATGGTGCCGGACTCTTCAGCCTTGGCGCCTACGTAGTAGACTTTATCCCATTTCTTCATATCTTCCGGCAGCGGCTCGCGGTTCAGGAAAACCACTGGAATGTTCGCTGTCTTGGCCTTGTCAATGATGACGCCAGCAGCAGTGCGGTCTACCGGGTTGATCAGCATGCCGTTATATTTCTTGGTGATGAACAGATCCACCTTATCGTTCTGTGTTGGCTGGGAATTCTGGCTGTCTACGATATCAACCGTGGCAATACCCTTAGCAGCAGCATCGATGGCGTTGCGGACACCCGTCATGAACGTGTCGTCGAATTTGTAGATCGCTACGCCGACCTTTGGAGTCTCAGTTGAACCCGAATTCGCTGTGTTAGCCGCAGTTCCTGTGTTAGCAGCATCAGACGCCTTGTTATTGTTGCCGCCGCAGCCTGCGAGAGCAGCACCCAGCAATGCACTGGCAAGTAAAACGGAAGTGATTTTTTTCATGTCTAATTGACCTCCTGAGGATATTTCTTTATTTGGATGAACCCGGTGTGTCCCGGGTACATCCTTATTATGCCCTACGTGAAAACGGTTGCGAATATAAAATCCTACTCAGTTTCATGAAAATTCTGCTATCTTACAAACGGGAACAGCAGCTTCTGATTCTCCGGCCACAGCATATTCTCCAGATCGATAAGCTTGGTGCCGGTGTCCACGCGTTCGGGAATATCCATCCCTTCGAGTGCCTCCACAGCATATTTCACTGCCAGATACCCGTTGCTGAACGGATTCTGGATGACGGTAGCCTGCACAGTGCCATCCTGAAGCGATTCCATCATGGAGGGCGAGCTGTCAAAAGCAATCATTTGCACACTATCCCTCTTCAGGCCCTGAATCACCCTGGCCGCGCCTTGTGAAGCAATCTCATTCAGGGTGGCAATACCACGCAGCTCGGGATACTTGTTCAGCATCTCCCGGGTCAGATTCTCGGCGTCGGAGGTGCTGGAGGAGGTGTAGGCGATCGGTACGACCTTAACATTCGGGAAGCGGGCGGCGTAATTCAGAAAACCCTTTTCCCGCTCATCTGCATCCCGCGCACCATAGTCGATACTGCCATTCTTGCCGGAGTCCGGGGTAAGCGACGAATTGGTGAAGTTAATGATCCCGATCTCGCCGTAGCCCCCCAGCAGCTGGATCAGACGCTCGGCGGACTTCTGTCCGGCCTCGTAGCCGTTCGATCCCACGTAAGTCCGAACCTTGGCCGAGCCGACCTCCGCATCGACTGAGATGACCGGAATTCTGGAATACGCCGCCTGGTCCACTACCTGTGCCAGTCCCATATAGCTGCTGGCCGCGAGAATAATCACATCCGCCTTCTCCTTAATGGACTCCTCCACCATGACGACCTGCTCCTCAATATCACTCTCCGAATCCGGTGCCTTAAAGGTGAGATTGACATTGAATTCCTTCGCCGCAGCCTCTGCTCCCAGCTTCAAGGTGTTCCAGTAGTCCCCTTGGTTCATCTTGACAATCAGGTGGATATTCCGCGTCTTGCTGGTGCTGATATAAGCTGGCGAGGCATTGAAGCAAGAGGACACAAAGATCCACAGCACACCGCACAGCAGCACGGTGAGCCATACACGCAGGCTTTTCACAGGTTCGTCTCCTCCTTCTGCTCATCCGTAGCCTCTCCCGCCGGGCGGGCCGGGAACACAATCGTAACAACCGTCCCCTCTTCCAGCTCACTCTCAAAAGCAAGCCCGTACTCCCGCCCGTAATACAGGCCGATCCGTTCATGCACATTCCGGACGCCGACCCCTGATCCGCTGGTGCTTTTGACGCTTCCGCTTAGAATGCCGTTCACCGTCTCCCTGGACATGCCAAGGCCGTTGTCGCTGACCTTGATGATAATTAGCCCGTCCTGAAGCCCGGCGGTGATCGAGATCAGCCCCTCGTCCGGCAGCATTTCGATCCCGTGATAGAGCGCGTTCTCCACGATAGGCTGCAGGATCAGCTTGATCGTCTGGCACTCCAGGACCTCCTCCTGCGCCGTGATCTCATAACGGAATTTATTCTTGAAGCGGAAGCTCTGAATCACCAGGTAATGGCGGATGTGGTCCAGCTCTTCCTGGATGGTAATAATATTCTTGCCTTTGCTGAGGCTGA
The DNA here is from genome assembly GCF_038593195.1 of Paenibacillus sp. FSL H7-0350. Lineage (NCBI taxonomy): Bacteria > Bacillati > Bacillota > Bacilli > Caryophanales > Paenibacillaceae > Paenibacillus > Paenibacillus sp. FSL H7-0350. The sequence goes on from NZ_CP151972.1 coordinate 1,708,803, forward strand.
TACGGAAGAATCTTGAGAGTGACTGGATCATGGTGACGACTTCATCCGTTTTGCCGCGTTCGGCCAGCCGGATAACCGAATTCAGCGTATTGTACAGAAAATGCGGGTTGATCTGCGATTGCAGCACCTCAAGCTCGCCCTTACGCTTCGTCTCCTGCTCATAAATAATCTGCTCCATCAGCTGGCGGATACGCTGGAGCATCATGTTGAAGCGCCTCGACAGCTGCTCTACCTCATAGGCTCCGCTGACATTAATCGGCGTATTCAAATCCCCCTCCGCCACCTGCTTCACGGTACGCTCCAGCTTGCGGATGGGGCTTGCAATCAGCCAGGACAGGAAGACCGAGACCGCAATAACACAGACGAGCACAACACCAAGAAACCACGCCAGGAACTGGTTCAGATCCCGCTTGGTAGTGACAATCTCATCGTAATAGGCTACCCCGACAATCTTCCAGCCGGTCTGCGCCAGTGTGCGTACGGTAATAAACCGCTTCTCCCCGGTTGATTCGTCCAGATAGCTGCGGTAGGCGTATTCCAGCACCGGCTCCACATTCTCATACTTCAGCCCGGCGTAGATGAGCTGCTGCTGCGGGTGGTAGACGATATTGCCAAGCGGATCGAGGATGTAGGCGTAGCCTCTTTTGCCCAGCTTGACCTGCTTGCTGAGTTCGTCAATCGTTCTAAAGTTGAAGTCAAGCAGCAGCACCCCGGTTCTCAGTTCCCCGTTCTCTCTGTACTGAATCAGCTTGGAGATGGAGACCACCCAGGTATACCTGCCCTTGAACAGATTCTGGATATGCGGGGCGGAATAGGAGATCTCCGAGGTGCGCTTGGCTGTAGTGAACCAGCTCTGGCTCTCCAGCCCCGTGTTCATGCGCATCGTCTGCCCCGGCGTCCCTACGACGTACTGTCCCTGCGGGGTAAAAACAGCCACAGACACCAGATCCTCGCGGCTGCTCATCAGTGTATCCATCCGTTCATAGAGCAGCGGGGAATCGATGGAGGGCGTAGAGGTAATCTGCTTCTCGGCGGTCGCAAAAATACTGCCCATCCCCTTCACGTAAAGCTCCAGGTTATAGTTCACCTGTTCAATGATCTGCTGCATGTTGAGATTGGCATTCTCCTCCGCCGTGTTGGCGAATTTGCCGTACAGCATCACACTGACGATCACGGCCACCGCCGCAGTCACCGCCATGAACGTCAGCGTGATAATCAGCTGAATGCTCCGCAGCTTCGAGGACAGGCGCAGCCTGCCGCTCTTGCCAGGCCCAGGCCGCAGCGGGAAGAAATAACCCTTCGGCTTGTTCATGACTATTCTCCCCGCGCGCTGTTCTTATACTCTTTAGGGGATTGTCCGTATTTCTTGCGGAAGCAGAAGCTGAAATAATTCGGGTCGGCAAAGCCGATCCGCTCGGCGATCTCGAACGCCTTCAGCTCGGTGGAACGAAGCAGCTCCTTCGCGGCCTCCAGCCGGATTTGCAGCAGATAGCTGACGAAGGTCATCTTCATTTCTTTTTTGAAAATGCTGCTGAAATAGCCCGTGCTGATATGCAGATGCTGGCATACCCTGCCGATGGACATATCGGATTCTTCATAGTGGCTGCGGATATATTCCTTAGCCTGGTCTATGAGCTGCTTGTAGCTCGACTGGCGCCCCGATGCAATGGAATCCATCAGCCGGGTACATACGGTAATAATCCACTGCCGGGCTTCTTCCAGGTTGTTGAATTTGTTCATATCGCTTAGCGAGGTCAGGCCGGGTCCGATAAAATCATTCGTTCCGCTCCCGGATTCCTTCGCCACCCGCAGAATGGAGGTGATGATCTCCAGCAGGAAGATCTGATAATCCTGCGCCGACACCTGCTCCGTATCCAGTCCCCGAAACAGCTCGTCCACGACTTCGCGCAGCTCCTGGACGGTGCCCAGCTTGATCGTGCGGATCAGCGACTGCTGGGTCAGCTCATCATAGTCCAGCATCCGGCTGGACCGTGACTCCACATCCTCAATCCAGATGACCCGGTTGTTGCCGAGGATCAGCCGGTAATCAAGCGCTTGCAGCGCATCCCCGAAGGAATGGAACAGCATGGACGGTGCCTTGCAGACAGTGCCGGCCCCGGCAGTTACCGTCAGCTTCAGGAAGCGCTGCACATTCTGGCAGATCTCTTCGAGAATGGCAAAGGTTCTGGCGGTGATGTCGCTCTCCTCCGGGCTCTGGCTGACCGAGAGCAGCACAACATCATCCCGGTGGATGAATACCTTGCCGAAGTCATGCTTCTGGCAGATCTCCTCCGCGATGTTCAGCACAGCATAGAGCTGGAGATTACGGTCTCCGGTATCCCGCAGGGACACGGGCCGCCCTTCCTGAAGCCCGGGGGAACGGTCCGGACGGATATAATCGATGCTGATCACCGAGGACTGGAACAATTCACCGGTAAGGGGGATGCCGTACTCAGTGCTTTTCTCAGCGATCTCTGCAGAACGCAAACGGCGGGACACCAGGGTAGAGAGGAACTGCTCACGCAGAAGCGGCAGGCTCTTACGGTAATGCTCGCTCAGTACGAACACATTCTCCTTCTCGGCGATCTCGGTCTCGATCGTCGCGCGAACCTTAAGCAGAACATCAATCAGCTCCTGGGACGAGAAGGGCTTCAGGATATATTCATCAATCTGCAGCTTGATCGCCTTCTGGGCGTATTCGAATTCATCATAGCCGGTCAGAATGATAATCTTCGTATTCGGATGGCGGCTGCGTATCCATTCTGCGAGCTGCAACCCGTTCATAAAAGGCATCTGGATATCGGTAACGACCACATCCGGCAGCAGCCGGTCGATCGCATCCGCCGCCTCCCGCCCGTTCTCGGCCTGCTCAACAACCTCGAAGCCGTACTGCTCCCAGTCAATCTGGGCAATAATTCCTTCTCTTACATCTTCCTCGTCTTCGGCGAGTATTAATTTGTACATGCTTCATCCCTCTTCGGCATAGGATATGGAGGTTCACAGAACTATAATAGCTGATTCAAATGGTCCGATCTATGTTTATATAGAAGGAGCAATTTACTATATAGCGTGTCCTGATATAACGCAAGCGGAAATTATGTACATAGGTTAGAGCACTTAAGAAGTTAACAAAAAGCAAAAGAAGCGGAGGGGAAATTTGGAACTATAGGAGCGATAGCGGCCGGAGGGCCAAATGTTCACCGCAGCGACGACCAAGCTTTGAGTTGTACTCTTTTTAATCAACAAGTGGATTTCGCGCACTTAATTTGATCATATTAACCATTAAGGCTAATTTCAGTAGATAAATGACATTTATTTCTGCGGATTTGCTCATAACGCTGGGGTTACCGACGAATAGATGTACTTTTTCCAACTGCTGTTCTAGATAGGGGGATTTCGGGCGAAATAGATGCTCTTTTCCCACTAAATTCCTGGGGCGACCTCGGGGAAAAGGCGGAGCGGGGAGCATTCCAGACCAGCAGTGGCGGGGTTGTCACGCTATCTCCAAAAAAAAACCATCCCGATTACGCCGGGATGGGGATGTTCGGTTACACGTATAGGATTATAGCAGGGCTTTGTTGAAGCGGTAGCCAGTTGTCTTTTCAAAGCCGATATGGCGGTAAAACGCATGTGCAGGTGCACGTTCAACGCGGTTGCCGCTCCGCAGGAACAGCTGGCAGCAGCCCTGATGGCGTGCCCATTCTTCCGCTGCGCTCACGAGTCTTTTGCCAAGGCCTTGTCCTCTAAGCTCCTCTGATACGATCAGCGCGGTAATCTCCGTAATACAATCGGCATGCTTGTAGTAGGACTTCACCTGCCGTAAACCGATCATTCCCACAACTTCGTTATTGAGCTCTGCGACCAGTGTGCAGTGGAACGGATCATGCTCCATGCCTTCCATTCTCTCTTTCATCACGCTAAGCGTTGTCGGATAGCCGAATTCACGCAAAAGGGCTGTCACTCTCTCCAGATCATTCATGCCGCATTTGCGAATTTGCAGTACCTGCTCCTGAGTACTACTGTTCATCCTTGTATACCTCCACTTGTAGCTTAGACGCAGCCTGCTTGGCCGTCATCCGCGCGATTTCAACATCTTCCGCTGAACTGAGTGTTACTGCCATCCGCCGCCCTGGGCGGATCTCCGGCTTACCGAATATCCGGACCTGCGTGCGGGGAAGGGCCAATGCCTCTTCAATCCCGGTCACCGCAAAAGCTTGTCCGGTTCCATCCGTCTTCAGGGTGGCCGAAGCTCCCGGTGTCAACAAACGTACCGCTTCCAGCGGAAATCCAAGAATGGCTCTGACATGCAGAGCAAATTCCGACAAATCTTGCGTAATCATTGTAACCATACCTGTGTCATGCGGCCGGGGGGACACTTCACTGAACAGAACCCCATCCGCGGTGAGGAACAGCTCCACACCAAAAATTCCATAACCGCCAAGCTGATCGGTAACCGCCCGGGCGATAGCCTCAGCCTCTTCCAGCTGCGCCCCGCTCATCTGATGCGGCTGCCAGGACTCTACATAATCGCCATCCTGCTGAATGTGGCCGATCGGCGGACAGAATACGGTTCCGCTAACCGAACGGACGGTAAGCAGTGTAATCTCGCTCTCAAAGGTAACAAAAGCCTCCACGATGACGCGTGTCCCCTTCGCACGTGCGCCTTCAAGCGCCGTATTCCAGCAGCCTTCCGCATCGCCTGGTGTTCTGCACACGCTCTGGCCTTTGCCTGATGAGCTCATGATCGGCTTAATCACACAAGGCGTTCCCAGCTCTGACACGGCCTGACGAAGTTCATCCAGACTGTCAGCGAACCGGTAGGCCGCTGTAGGCAGGCCCAGCTCTTCTGCCGCCAGACGGCGGATGCCTTCGCGGTCCATGGTCAGCCGAGCAGCACGGGCGGTAGGAACAACGAGGAATCCTTCTTCCTCCAGCTCCACCAGCGCCCCTGTAGCAATGGCTTCAATCTCCGGTACAATCAAATCCGGCTTCTCAGTACGGATAAGCTGCTTGAGTGCCTCTGCATCCAGCATGTCCAGTACATAAGAGCGGTGGGCCACGCCCATCGCGGGTGCCGCTTCATAACGATCCACAGCTACGGTCTCTACGCCAAGGCGCTGAGCTTCGATAATGACTTCCTTACCCAGTTCACCGCTGCCGAGCAGCAGCAGCTTTTTACTCCGGGCTGATAAAGGAGCTCCCCACATTGTCGACTCCAACCTCTTTTCGCAAATTTGTCTGCTGACTTCTCTGTTTCTGTAAAATGTCGCAGTTTGATTGTAAATTTTCAGTCTTCTTTATTTTCATCCATCATCCACCAGATTGCAAGTGTTCTTCGACATTTTCCTACAAACTTCACAGATCGCTGTTCAACAGACAATTAAAAACGGTTTATCAAGTGAAAAACCTATAATTTTTTATATTTCAACGAAAGTCTGCTCCTGGAGCCGTAATTCTTGGGCGATCCGGCCCCAATGCTCCGCACCATCACCCCCTTTCAGCAGCGCTGACATGGCTGCCTCCTGTTCGGACAGGCCTTCACGCAGCTGGTCTGCGGCCTGGGATAAGGCCGCTGCCGCTGCATCGGTGTAGAATGTCAACAGAGAGTCCTCCTGTCCTTGCGCCGCCGCAGCCACCGCTTCTTTGAACCACGGCTCGGCAGCCGCGCGGATCTCTGCCCGGCCCGGTCCCTCGAAGAAGTGGCGCGGAGATTTGAAGCGGCTCCACAGTCCGGCCCAGTCCAGCGGAGCCAGAACGCAGTTCAGCTTCGCAGGTGCGGGCCAGCGCTCATCCGGATTCTCCAGCAGCTGAAGCTCCTGATCCGGGATGGACAGCTCGGCTGCAGCCGCTGTGGCCGCCTGGGTCACGAATCTGCGCCCTGCCGACTCCAGCCGCAGGGTCGTTGCCCACAGCTCCTGCTCCAGTTCACGCAGAAGACTGCGCTCCAGCTCCCGCCCGCAGGCGATGAAGATGTCCTTCAGGTTCCCTCCGTCTTCCCGGAGAATGGATGGATGGAAGGACTCCTGGAAGGAACGCCCGAACGAAAAAGCAATCCGCTGCCGGACATGATAGAGAAGCTCTGCACCTTCACGGCGCAGGTCCCGGAGCGGCCGGTCTTCCTGCGCAAGCGCAGCCAGCCGCAGATTCGCCGCTTCCCGGCGCTGCCGGAACTGCTTCATTCCTTCCGCCTGCTGGTCTGCTTCCATCAGCGCAAGGCGTTGCCATTCTTCGGCGCGCCCGCGCACCGAGCTTAGGCTGTCCTTGGCTGCTGCCAAAGACAGTCCCGGCAGTTCATCACCGGCGAACGCGGAGAGTGCGGCTTCAAAGCTGCCGAACCCGGAGGCCTCGTAAGCCTCCCCCGCTCCGCTTGTCTTGCCCTTCAGCGCAAGCAGGCTGGACACGCTGTAAATCCGCGGTGAGGTCAGGCCTCCGGCCCGCAGATTTTGCGCCACATGCTGCTTCACCTCTTCAAGCTCAGCCTCGTCCGCTGCGAGGTCTGCGGCGTTGATGATGAAGAACATTTTGTCGAGCGCGAAGCTGTCCTTGATTCTACCCAACTGGGCAAGCAGGCTGCGGTCAGCCTTGGAAAAGGCGTGGTTATAGTAGGTCACGAAGCAGATGGCATCGGCGTTCTTCATGTAGCCGAAGGTAACACCGGTGTGCCGGGCATGTAAGGAATCCGCACCCGGCGTATCCACTAATACAATGCCGCTCCGTGTCAGCGGACTGTCATAATACAGATCAGTACTCTGCACGAAGCAGGCGCGCTTCTCGTCTGCAACCAGGCTGCGGTATTCCGCCAGGCTGACGGTCCGCTCTGTCCCGAGCAGCGGACGGGATTCCTCCCATCCGGCGGCAGCTGCCCGCAGGAAGCCGGCATGCGGCAGCGCGGACGGATGAAGCCCGCCGGTCTGCAGCCGGGCTACGGCTGCGGTCCACGAGTGGTGCTGCGGCGGTGCCAGCTGCAGCACACTGAAGGAATGGAGGATGTCCTCCCAGACCTCCTCCGCCCGCTTCATGGTGATGGCCGCCGCCCCATGGGCGAAGCCGCCCTCCGGCGCCAGAATCCGCCCGACGGCAGCTGTTGCCGGATGCGGCGACACGGGCAGCACCTCTTCGCCCAGCAGGGCGTTGGCGAAGGAGGATTTGCCGGCGCTGAACGCTCCGAACAGCGCCATCGTGAAGCGGCCGCCGGCGAGATCCTCCGCCCGCGCCGCCAGGCTGCGCGCCGCCGAGGCCATAGCCGGCTCGCTCCGCAGCACCCCGGCCGCCGCGTGCAGCGCCGCTGCGGCCTGTGTCAGCCGGCGGCGCGCCCGCCCGCCGGCTGTGTCGTGCCCGCCGCCCAAGCCGGGGCGGCGCTAGCTTGCCGCCGCTGCCACGCGCGGCGGCGGTTCCAGGCTGGCGGCGCTAGGCGCGCCAGCCGCCAGGGGCGGCACCCCCGGCAGCGCGCCGGGGGTGAGGGTGCGGCGCGGCGGCAGCAGCGCCGCGAGGGCGTCCGCGCGAGCGGCAGCCGCGCGGTCCAGAGCGGCCAGCGCGGCGAGCGCATGCGCCTGCCGCTGCAGGGCCGCCCCGCGGCGCGTGAGCTCCGCGCGCCGCTCCTCCACCAGCGGCGGCAGCGCATCCAGCAGCGGCTCGCCGAAGGCAAGGACCGCGCGGCGGAACTGCGCCTTAATCTCTGCCGCAAGCGTGCGGCAGAAATTAAGCAGCGCCTCGCCCGAAGCCCCGGTTCCCGGCTTCACCTGATCCGCCAGCCACTGCTGGCTCACCGCCGGGAAGGCCTGCTTCAGCATAGGCTCCGCTTCCTCCTGCCATAGCTCCAGGCCTTCCGCCCATTCGCGCACGAGCTCGAGAGTGTGCCACTCCAGCTGGGCAGTGATCTCTCTCTGCTGAAGGCTATGCCAGTGCAGCAGCCGCGCTCCCTGCTCCTTCTCCCGCTTCGCAGCGGTGAAGAGCAGGCCGCGCCGGAAGCCAGGCTGGAGGCTCTCGATGTATGCGCCCGCTGCATCCCGCAGATCGGCCGGCATCAGATTCGTGTTGCCCAGCAGAGCGTCCAGCCTGCTGCGCAGATCGACCCACGACTGTTCAGGCAATTTCTCCAGCGACGCTTCCTCCTGCATCGTTGCCAGGAGCTCTGCTTCCACAGCTTCAGCCGCTGCACCGTCTGCCTCTTCGAGCAGCGCAGCCCGCTCCTCCTGCTGCTGCTCACGATAATCCGCAATTACAGCATCCGCCGTATGATGCATGGAACGGGACAAGCTATATTCAAGCAGTACCTGCCGCTGCTCCAGCAGACCGGAGATCAACGACAGCAGATCCTTCCACTGATTCAGCGGATGCCCCTCCACCTTAAGTGAAGTGAACAACAGCCCCGCAGAATGAACCCCCCATTCCCGGAAAGCGTTTTCCACTTGCCCCCGGTATTCCTCCAGCGGGATTTCCTGCTCCCTGTGCTTGTCGATCTGATTGATGATCAGGTAGAGCGGCTTTCCCCAGTCACTAAGGCTTTTGGCAAACGCCAGATTATTCTCCGACTGCACATGATTGTAATCCATCACATAGAACACGGCATCCGCCAGATGCAGCGCCGAGCGCGTCGCCGCCTGATGGCCCTCATCTGTCGAATCTACGCCGGGAGTGTCCATCAGCACACCGTGAGCCCCCAGCACCGGGACATCCTCCCACACCTCTATCGCTGAATATTCAGTCCCCTGGCGGCAGTAATCCTGAAGCCGGTCAGGCGTAGTCTTGATCACCCCAAGATTCCCTCCGGAACTTCCGTCCACCGGATGCAGCAGCACCTGCGGTGCTCCGCTGCGGATCGATACAATATTCGCACTGGTTGGAACCGGACCCGAAGGCAGCACAGGCTTACCACAGAGCTTGTTAATCATGCTTGACTTCCCTGCCGAGAAATGTCCGCAGAATGCCAGCGTCAGCTCATCTGCGTGCTCTTTAACCCTTAGATCTGCTACAATCTGCGCACTCTTCTGTTCTCCCCATTGCCTCATGCGCTCCTCCAGCAGCCTAAGCGCTGATGATCCCGCTGTAACCTGCTCCACTCTTTCCCGTTCTGCTCCCACGACATCCCCGCCTTTGCTGCGTTCTATAGCTTCTTTCATAATTATTACATTTGTATGATTTATTTCACTGCAAGAATAGAATAATTATATTTTATCATCAGATCGTCACAAATCAAATATCCACATTTACAAAATCACCTATAAACCTTCACGAAAAACTAGATTTCGCAGATGCCATATATCGCTTGACAGATAATACCATAATCATATACTATATCCATGACGGATATATCCATTATGGATATATCATTCGATCTCAATATTTTTGATAGGAGGAATGGTATGCCTAAGAATACCCCCTTGAAAACTGAGCAAATGTCCGATTCTGCTTACTACATCCTGCTCGCTTTACTCTTACCTAAGCATGGCTATGCAATTATGAAATACATCGAAGAGCTTACCGAAGGCGAGATCACCATGGGTCCTGCGACATTATATACACTCATCAAGAAGCTGCAGAAATCCGGTTACATCCTTTTACACGAAGACGACGATGAACGGCGCAAGACCTATCAGCTTACTCAAGCGGGAACGGCTATGGTAGAAGCTGAGATTGAACGACGGTTAAGAATGTCAAAACACGGGAGATTGGCACAGCTAAATGCGAAGGAGGAGCTACAATGAGGGGAAACAATAAGCAGACACGCTATATTATGTCTTGGGGCTTGGCTTTTGCCGAGCAAGAGGAAATGGATAAATTAAGCAGATTGTCGGAACAGGGCTGGATACTGGAGCGTTTTTCCCGCTTAGGGTCTGGTTACATTGTCCGTAGAGGAACAGCCCGAAGACGGATTTATTGTCTGGATATCCAGCATGTACTTCAGCAGGAGGTGCAGGAATACCATGAGCTTTTTGCCGACAGCGGCTGGGCGTATGTATGTTCTGCCGGAAATATGCATATATTTGCTGCGGAACCCGGCACAGTTCCCATTCATACTGACCGTTCTACTCTCTATGAGAAATACCGCACAATTACTCATACCAGTAAAATTATAGCTGGCACAGTCACCCTGCTGATGTTAATTACCTTTCTAATGAGATACCTGTCCATTCACGTATGGAATCTTGAGCTGCTTCATCATCTGACGAGTGTGTCTATGTTGCTGTGCGCCATGCTCTTTCTCCCTTCTATTATGGTCTATATCGCGTATACTCTGAGGCTTAGACATTACTTAGAATAGTCAGCCGCACTAGAGCTTCGTGAAACGCAAAGAGAGCCGGCCCAAAGGGCCGGCTCTCTACCTAACTCTAACCAAATTAAGCTGTTTCCAGCACTGGAAGCAGGATTTCAAAGACTTTGCCGTGCTGCAGGATGGTCAAACCACGGGATTTGTCTTTCATTACTACAACCTCTGGCTTCGCGGACATACGCTCCAGGTAGAACTCAGGCACATCGCCGGAATGGCTGATTGTGATACCTTCCACTTCCTGTTCTTCGTTCTCTTCCATCGGGCTGTCCACTACGCGGTCAAAAATATCGGAAAATGCTTCAAAATTATCGGTGTATACAGAAATGCACTTCATCTCTATCCCATCCTCTTCTTCTCTAATTCTTGGTTAGCTTTCGTATGATCCTTAGCTTTCCTGATTACAGCAGTTTTCATACGTTTCTTGCCCTCCCGGCATACATCCAGCAGCGGGCAGATCTGGCACCCGGGATTCTGAGCCTTACAGTGATATCGCCCGAAAAAGATCAGCCGGTGGTGCGTCAGCGTCCATTCGTCACGCGGCACCGCCTTCATCAGCTTCTTCTCCACTTCCAGCACGGAATCTTTCCAGCCCGCAAGTGCGAGCCGTTTGGCTACCCGTTCCACATGAGTATCCACGGCAATCGCTGGCACTCCGAACGCATTCGATACGACCACATTCGCAGTCTTGCGTCCGACACCAGGCAGAGTTACCAGCAAATCATGGGCCTGAGGCACCTCACCCCCGTACTGCTCAATCAGGATTGCGCAGAGGTTCTGAATATGCTTGGCCTTGTTGCGGAATAGACCAATCCGCCGGATATCCAGCTCCAGCTCTTCCAGCGGTACTGAGATATAGTCGATCGGAGCCTTGTACTTCTGAAACAGGTCCTCGGTCACCTTGTTCACTGTTGCATCCGTACATTGGGCTGAAAGCAGCACCGCTATGGTAAGCTCAAAAGCATTGCTGTGATTCAGCTCGCAATGTGCATCAGGGAACATGCCACCGATAGTGTCCAGGATGTGGCGGACCTCTGCAGCTTTCATAGCGTCCCCTCCACGGAGCAGGTATGACTGCAAGTCCTCTTGCAGCATATCTACTCAAGTCTGAAGAAATATAAGCAAAGATACATTATATCGTATACTTTCGTAGCGTTCAAGCGAACACCGTACTGCCCTTATATTTCAAAAAAAACGCCTTGATCCAGGGAAAATTCAAGGATCAAGACGGTGTTTCACACGGAAAATCACCAAAACGATTATTGTTTCACAATCTCTACAACCTTGTCGTTATTGAAATACATTATAATATTATCATTTTCTTTGAGAGATTGCACGGGTAAAGTCGTGTCACCTTGATGAATATATGCATTCAGGGCAAGTCCAAACTTATTATTCTCATTCAGCGTGGCACGTTTAGTGTATATTTCATTCGTCGCGCTCTCATAACGGGCGAACGTCCGGTTCAACTGACTGAACACGGAGATGATCACTACACCAGTCGCATCCTTACGCACCAATACCCGGTCTGCTGTGGTAAGACCGCTCAGAGCGTTCGTTGCAACACCATCCCGGAGGATTCTTACTCCGCTGCCCGCAGTATAAGGCTGGGAGGCTCCCGTATAATCCTTCACAGTGAATGTACCTGCTGCGGCATCCACTGCCGTTACCTGTCCGGCAACCTGTTTAACCGTCTGCAGGGACAGCGGTGTGGAACCGTCGAAGCTGAGATTCACGAAATCTCCGGCCTTCAGCTCAGTCAGTGCGATCTTCTGGCCTGCTTCGTTGGTAAGCGGCACATTCACCAGGTTTAACTCGCTGCTGTTGCTGCCACCCTCCAGCTTCACGGTCATCTTGTTAGTGCCCGCATTGATGGTAGCAATCTCGAACTGGGACGACCCATTCACACGCAGCACAGAGATGAGCTCCTGGTTGCTGGCAAGCACTGCCGTAACCGGCACATTGAGCGGAACATCGGTGATGACGGCGCCGCTTTTGCCAAACATTTCAATGGCCTGCGGATAAGACATCGTCAGCAATTGTCCGTTGCCCAGCTTGAACACAATCGTTTTGGTTGAAGTATTGATAGCCGTCAGGGTGCCGGAATATTTGGTTGTGAGTTCAACAGACATTGCACGCTCATTAATAGAGGTCACATCAATCTTGCGGTTCTCAACCAATCTGGGCCCCATGGTGGACAGTGAAGAGGTAAGCATTCCGCCGTACGACATCTTAGTTTTCTCATCCATTTTGACCACATGAGCCTTGCCGTTATTGTCCGTGAAGGTCAGATACTGGGTCTTGGTGTTATAATCCACAACGCTAGCAGCCACATATTGTTCAATCTGGCGACTGAGCACCTCAATCTTGGTCACCTGATCATTGCCGTTCAGCGTTAGCTGCACATTGTCTCCGGATGTTTTGTCAGCGATCAGGTCTGCGATTACCGGACTTACGGCGTTAGGAATCACAATAGCCGGTGTGGCAGCCAGCAGATTGACCTCACGGGTGCCATTGCTCTTCTGGTAGACAATCGTTGAATCTGTCAGCTCATAAATGAAGCCCTTCACTACGCGTTCAACACCAGAGGTTACTTCCACCGAACGGATCGTATTGTCCTTGATGGTATAAGAGACAGCAGCACCGGCATTCAGCTCTGCGGGCTGAATGATAGAGTTCGGGGAGCTGAACAGCGTAGTCCCATCTTCCCATTTGAAGGTTTCTACTGTGCCGTCGGCATTCTTAAATGTGATGCTCTTGGCTGCAGTGTCAACGCTTTGAACCGTGCCTTTAGCCGTCTTGTTCACAATACCGGAGGTGACCTGCACCTTCACAACCTTGCGGGAACCGGTGAAGGTTTCACGCAGCAGCGTAAGCTTGCTGCCGGCGGTGATGGAAGCGGGCTGAATAACCGCTCCGTTCACATCCAGGAAAGCCGTGTCTGAATCGTAGGGATACTGATCGTATCCGTTCGCGGAATCGACCCAGATGATACCCGGTGTATGCTTGGTGAACACACCTTCAGCCTGCTCAACCTGGACTGCCGGATCTGTGAGTTCTACATAAGCTGCGCTATAGGTAGCTCCAATTACAGTCACCTTCGTATAGGGCTGGATCTCGTTCAATGAGATGCGATTCTCGGAGGTACTGGTGTAGTAGGCGGTATTGGCATTCAGAGTGAATTCCAGCGTACTGCCGTTAGTGTACAATCCCAGCTTGCTGTCCTTGAGTGAACTGACCGTTCCTTTGAACGTATTGTCGTATTCCAGGCTATTATGCGCTTCAGCACGGCTAAAGAAGGTAGCCAGCTGCGCACGGGTCACAGCGCCTTGCGGATCGAAGCGGTTGCCGGTTAACCCATTCGCCAGTCCCAGCTCCACCGCTGTATTAATGTAGCCGCGTTTGTTCGCGGACACTTTGGCATCATCGGCAAAGCCTGTCGGCCGGCTTGCAGCCGCTGACGCCGATGCACTCTGGCCAAGCGCGCGGATCAGCAGCTCCGCAACCCATTCACGGCTGGCCTTCCGCTCGCCCCACGAGCTTTTGAGGTTATCTGCAGCCATCTCCGTGGTCTTATCCAGCAGTCCGTGCTGGAAGGCCAGGATTACATATGGCTTATAATAGTTCGTAACCACAAAATCATTAGGCAGCGCAACTTCGGTACTGGTGTTCACATTTCCCTGCAGCTTCATGAAGCGCAGCGCCATCAGCACTGCTTCCTGCTGGGTCACAGAATCGCCAGGACGGAACAGGCCGTTATTGCCAACCACAATGCCCTGAGTTGCCAGCTTGTAGATATGCTTTTCGGCCCAGAAGCCCGTCTTGACATCACTGAAGATCCCTGAACCAGTTGCAGCCGTCTGCGGAGTTACAGCAGCAACGGCTGCTCCGGTTGAAGAATTATCGGCAAAGGCAGCCCCTGCCCCGCCAAGCACCATCGCACCGGCCAGAACGGCAGATACCGCTTTTACAGAATAAGATTGAACCGTACGCTTTAATTGTTTTGGACCGGACAATTCGATATTCCCCTCTCTATGGCTCATCTGGATTTCTATGTTGGTAATTTCGTCAGCCATCCGGCTTATTCCTGCCTAATGCCTACAATCCGTTGTTCTCGCGGGTAATTGGATGCACAAGATCCACATGCCCCATCAGGCTCTCTACCTGTTCTCCATCTACCAGCACATCGATATTCTTCACTTCATCGAACTGGAAGAACATCTGTGACAACGCGCCAATCGCCAGAGACTCGCCGCCTGCACCAAGCTGTGCCTCATCCGGCTTATGAATATCCATCACAATCTGTCCATTGGAGAATTCCAGTGATTTCAGTTCAATCTTGCTCCATAGAGGAATTTGGTCAGCCTTATCGCTCTTCTGGAGTGTTTTGAAGGCTTCCGTATATTTCTCCTTAGCATCCTTGAAGCTGATAGAGACTTCAGCCGGAATTAAGTCGTTCTGTTGCAGGTCAGTATAATACGTCTTGATCTTAAGGCTCTGCTTCTCAGGCACTGCCGGTGCCTCCGTAGCCGCTGGAGTCACAGTTGCTGTAGGCTCAGGCGTACTTGTAGCTGCCGGTGTGGCAGTGGGAGTGTCATTCCCGGCATTGTTTCCTTCAGCACCGCTGGATACCGAGGTTGAATCCTGACCGGACGCATCGGCCGGTGCAGCAGTAGGTTTATCGCCGCAGCCCGAAATTACGAGAAGCAGCATTGCAGCGATCCCTGCATATGTCAATTTCTTGTTCATTTGATTAACCCCCTCAGATGAATATGGGCAGGAGGGACCGCAAAGTCCTTTTGACCGCATTATAGGGTCTGCATCCGACTCTGCGGCCCCTGCTGCCGCCCGTTGTTATTGAATCCCGAGATACTCTTTAATTCCGCTGACCATTGATGCGGCCACATTGTTCTGCAGTGCTTCAGTGAACAGCAGAGCCTCGTCTTTCTGATTGCTGAGATAGCCAACCTCCAGCAGTACCGCAGGCATCTTTGTCTCGCGTATCACATGGAAGTTGCCGTAACGAACTCCCCTGTTGCTAAGCCCGGTAGCCTGCACAAGATACTTGTGCATCACATTGGCCAGAGCCTTGCTCGCGTCCCGCTGATAGTAGGTCTCCGTTCCGCTGGAAGCCGCTGATCCGCTGCTGTTGGCATGGACGGATATGAACAAATCTGCACCGAGGTTATTGGCAATTGCCGCCCTTTCCTTCAGTTCAAGGAAGGTATCGTCGCTGCGCGTCAGCACCACGTCAATTTTGTTCTCCTGCTTTAGCAGCGCAGCCGCCTTCAGAATTACGGCCAGGTTGAAATTCTTCTCGTATTTGCCGGTAATGCCTACAGCCCCTGAATCCTTCGCGCCATGTCCGGCATCAAGTACAACCAGCTTGCGCCCGCTGTTGCCCGGCTGCGTTGAAGTATCGCCTGGAGCCTGTGCGTTCAAATCAATGACAATGAGCTTTGAGGAATCTCCCGATACCTCTACGCTATAATTTTTGGGAGTTTTAAGATCAATTACAAATCGGACAGTATAAGGATTAGTGCTATACAGCGAATAGCGGATACCGGAGACATCCGGATAATCCGTAACTGTCAGGTTCCCGTTCAGGTCAGGGTCAAGTATTTGTCCTGTTCCGAATATATCCGAGAACGTGGCATTCGGCAGATCAATGATGATGCGGTCCGGTCCGCTGATCTTGGAGATCTTCGGCTCGGCATATCCGTCTATGGCAATCGTGAACCGGTTCTCATTGAAGCTGATCCCATTGATCATGCTCAGGCTGCTTGAGGGTTCTCCCGGCGGCACTACAACCGTCCCTCCGTCCCCATTACTTAGTCCCGGGTCAATGTTAGGCTCGGGAATGGGCGGGGTAATAAGATCTACAACCTTCTTCGTGTTATCCCATTTGACCGTAAGACCGAATTGCTCTCCAATGAACCGTATCGGTACGAGTGTCGTACCGTTCCGCAGGAGAGGGGCTGTTGACATAATTACCGTCTTACCGTCGACGGATGCCGCAGTCTGATCTACGATCAGCTGAATGGTCTTTCCTTGCTGTTCAATCTTGATGGTCTTGCTTGTCTGATTCCAATCCACCTTGTATCCAAGGTTCTCAGCGATCATTCTTAGCGGCACCATGATGGAGTTATTTACATTTTCCACCGGAACGTCTTGTCCTGCATTCAGTTCCTGGCCATCCAGGAAGATCTTGTTCTGGCCAGCAGCGGCTTGTCCATGCCCTGGCAGTACCACAACAAAGAGCAGCAGCAACAGCATAAAAGCAAATTTCTTCATTCTTCACCTCTAAGACTCTAGTATTCCGCCCCCAATCGGGCGTTCTTGATGGCATGCCAACTGACAACCTTCGACATAGTGTAGACGTTCGTAGAACTTAAAAGTTGCGAATAAATCCCAACTAACGCGGAAATGTCTGTGTATTCCCTATAGCTAAAAGGTATGTAGTGCGGTTACAGACAACCACGCTCATGCAATGTTACAAACCAAGATATTCCTTAATTCCTGCTACAATCTCCCGCGCGAGGTTATCCTGCATCTGTTCGCTGTACAGGGCTGCTTCATCTCCCGGATTGGTCAGATACCCCGCCTCCAGCAGAATTGCAGGCATCCGGGTCTCCCGGGTAACATGCAGGCTCTTTGAGCGCACTCCATTGTCTTTGAGGCCGGTTCCCGTGACCAGATGCTTTTGCATAATCTCGGCAAGCGGCAGGCTCTCACTGCGGCTATAGTACGTCTCACTGCCATTCACTTTGCTCCTGTTTGGATAGGATACATCTAATGAATTGGCATGAAGAGATACGAACAGCGTGGCATTCGCTGCTTGGGCAATGTTCACACGATCCTGGAGACCCAGAGTGATATCCGAAGTACGGGTGTAGATGACATCGGCCCAGCCTTCCTGTGTCAGAATAGCTCCGGCTTTCAGGATAACTGCGAGATTAAAGGTTTTTTCCAGCTTGCCGGTAAGACTGACCGCACCCGATTGCTTGCCCCCATGTCCGGCATCCAGCGCAATAATCGGTCTTCCGGAAAACACAGGATTCACGGGTGTTCCGGTCCCGCTACCCGTTGCATTGAGATCTATTGTGACTAATCCCGTACTCTCATCCGTACTTACCTGATAATTCTGGTAACCTGTAGTCTGGATTACGAACCTGACCGTCGAGGGACTGGTGCTGAACAACGCATAGCGTATTTCAGACACAAGCGGGTAGCCGCTCACATCCAGCTTACCCTGCGGACTTCCTCCTGTAGAGACGCCCGGGAAGCTCCCGCTGAAATCAGGGGCAAATGCCGCTCCGGCAAAATCCACCACAATCCGGTCGGGTCCGGTAACTCTTGTAACCGTAGCTTTGGCCCCTCCAGCAGCGGCTACAATCAGCCGGTTCTCGCTGAATACCGCCCCCTTCACTACAGGTGATGTAGCAGCAGGAGTCGGAGTAGCCATAATACTTCCGTTCACTTCCTCCGCAGTCTCTGTGCCCGTCTGAGGCGGAGTGGTCGGTACCGGAGACTGAACAGCCACTGGATCCGCTCCGGTTGACACGGATGGAGCTGCGGTAGCTGACGGCAGCGGATCTGAAGTGACTGGCGCAGCCTCCGTTGCCCCTCCGCTCAAGTACACTGTCTTATCTGTATTGTCCCAGCCGACGCTAAGACCGAATTGCTCGCTGACAAAGCGGACAGGCACCAGTACCGTCCCGCCGTTCTGCTTGGGTGCAGCATTAAGTGTCAGGTTAGCACCATCAGCTTGAGCGGTGGTGCTGCCGACTGCAAGCTGTACAGACTTGCCGTCCTGCTGGAGAGTTACCTTGCGGCTGCTTTGTTCCCACAGCACTTTGAAGCCCAGATTCTCCACCACTACACGGACCGGAATCATAACGCTTCCATTCACATTCTCGAGGATTACCCCCTTAGGCAATGCAAGCTCCTTGCTGTCCATCACGATCTTACCGGGGTTTGTTCCGGCTGCCGCAGCTTTGTGGCCGGCGAATGACAGGAGGAGCAGTGGCAGCAGCAGTAGAAGCAACACCCGTTGTCCGACTTTCTTCATCCTTTCCTCTCCTTTGGTCCATTGATAGATTTGCAGATAAGATTAAGACGACACTAACCCCCAAAAGTTGCCTTCGCAGGCAATAATATCTCGATTATAGCAAAAAAACTTCTATTTCCGACACCCGGAAATAGAAGTTTTGTGTAAATATAAGAATAAATATGCTTCACCCGTTAACTTATCTTATCTCTTAGGCAAAAAGCTTAGCTGCATGTCGCTCTTCATAAGCGGCAATCTCATCGGCATGCTGAAGTGTCAAGCCGATATCATCCAGCCCCTGCAGCAAGAACTGCCGGCGGTGCTCATCCAGTTCAAAGGTGATAGCAAGACCATACTCATCACTCAGCTTATTGTTCTCCAGATCCACAGTAAGCGTGTAGCTTTCATGCTCGGCCGTGCGGCTGAACAGATCGTCTACCTGGGTCTCCGAGAGCTTGATCGGCAAAATGCCGTTCTTGAAGCAGTTATTATAGAAGATGTCGGCATAGGATGGTGCTATGACCACTCTGAACCCGTAATCCATGATGGCCCAAGGAGCATGCTCCCGGGAGGAGCCGCAGCCGAAATTCGCGCGGGAGATCAGTACAGAAGCTCCCTCATAACGCGGTTTGTTCATCTCAAATGCCGGATTGTCATTTCCCGCTTCATCAAAACGCCATTCGTAGAAGAGAAATTGGCCAAAGCCTGTGCGCTCGATCCGTTTCAGAAACTGCTTGGGAATAATCGCATCCGTATCTACATTAACCCGGTCTACCGGGGCTACAATTCCTGTTAACTTCTTGAATTCTTCCATTTGCTGTATCCTCCTGCTCTCTCAATTATGAGTTGACGGCTTCCGTCTTGTAGTTCCAGTCACGCACATCCGTGAAGCGTCCTTTGATGGCTGCCGCAGCCGCCATGGCAGGAGAGACCAGATGTGTGCGTCCGCCGCGTCCCTGGCGTCCTTCGAAGTTACGGTTGGAGGTAGAGGCGCAGCGCTGTCCCGGCTGCAGAACATCCGGATTCATCGCCAGGCACATACTGCATCCAGCTTCACGCCATTCAAATCCTGCTTCGGTGAATACTTTGTCCAGACCTTCCTTCTCGGCCTGCATCTTCACGCGCCCGGAGCCTGGCACCACGATCGCTGTAACCTTGTCAGATACCTTATGGCCTTTGGCTACTTCAGCCGCGGCCCGCAGATCCTCAATCCGGCCGTTAGTGCAGGAGCCGATGAAGACATAATCAATTCCAATCTCGGAGATCGGCGTACCCGGAGCCAGATCCATATATTCAAGCGCCTTCTCGGCGGCTTTGCGTTCATTCTCGGTAGTGAAATCAGCAGGATTCGGCACGGTGGAGTTGATATCCGTTCCCATACCAGGGCTGGTGCCCCAGGTAACCTGCGGGATAAGTGTTTCTACATCGAAT
This sequence comes from Paenibacillus sp. FSL H7-0350, assembly GCF_038593195.1. Classification (NCBI taxonomy): domain Bacteria; kingdom Bacillati; phylum Bacillota; class Bacilli; order Caryophanales; family Paenibacillaceae; genus Paenibacillus; species Paenibacillus sp. FSL H7-0350. Next base: position 1,728,551 of record NZ_CP151972.1, read on the forward strand.
TCCACCACAGTATCATACTGGGCACCTTCGTCACTAACAAGGCCCTTCCAGGTCTCAACGGCGGCATCATACGCTTCACCCTGCGGCACATATTGGCGTCCGCGCAGATAACTGAAGGTGGTCTCATCCGGTGCAATCAGGCCCGCTCTGGCTCCGCCTTCGATCGACATGTTGCAGACGGTCATACGCTCTTCCATCGACAGCTCACGGATCGCTTCGCCGGTATATTCGATAACATAGCCAGTCGCAAAGTCCGTTCCGTATTTGGCAATTACGCCGAGAATCATATCCTTGGCGGTCACTCCCGGATTACGGCTGCCGGTGAAGCGAACCTCCATGGTCTTTGCCTTGGACTGCTGCAGACACTGGGTGGCCAGCACATGCTCAACTTCGCTGGTGCCGATCCCGAAGGCCAGTGCACCGAAGGCTCCGTGTGTGGAGGTATGGCTGTCTCCGCAGACAATCGTCTTGCCGGGATGGGTCAGGCCAATCTCAGGACCCATGACGTGAACGACACCTTGGTCAATATCATTCAGGTCAAACAATCTTACGCCGAAATCACGGCAGTTCTGCGAAAGCGTATCAATCTGCTGCTTGGAGATCGGATCAGTAATATTGAAACGGTCCTTGGTAGGCACGTTATGATCCATTGTGGCAAAGGTAAGTCCCGGACGGCGGACCGGACGGCCGCTCAGGCGAAGTCCTTCAAACGCCTGCGGGGAAGTCACTTCATGAACCAGATGAAGATCGATATAAATAATGCTCGGCTTGCCTTCTTCCTGATGAATAACGTGATTGTCCCAAATCTTCTCAAACATTGTCTTATTGCCCATGAATTTCACCTCATATAGTAGAATCGTTCCTATGAAGAGAGCGTGGAGTCTCTCTTGAATGTTCTAAATATAACATCGGTGCGTTTATAATTCCAAGATATGATTTCTATAGGGTTTATAGGTTATACTTATAAACAGATGATCCACTCATTAAAGGAGCTTATGTATGGAACTAAGACAATTGCAATACACGCTGCAGATTGCAGCAGAACGGAACTTCTCCCGCGCGGCGGAGAAGCTGCATATCGCCCAGCCCTCGCTCAGCCAGCAGCTGTCGAAGCTGGAGAAGGAGCTTGGCGTGCTGCTCTTCCAGCGTAATACCAGCTCGGTGGAGCTGACCTATGCCGGTGAGAAATTCGTTGAACAGGCCCAGGGGATCATCGATGCCGTTGAACTGCTGCGGCAGGAGATGTCCGATATCTCCCAGCTTCGCACAGGACGCGTAATGGTCGGCAGCATGCCGATTACCGGAGCACATCTGCTCCCGCATGTACTGCCTGTATTCAAGAGCAAATACTCCGAGGTTGAAATCACCCTGCTGGAGGACTCATCCATGAATCTGGAGAAGCTGACAGCCAGCGGCCAGACCGATCTCAGCCTACTCTCCCTGCCACTCGAAATTCCAACCCTGGCCTACGAGGTGCTCGGTGAGGAGCGGATCGATCTTGCCGTTCCACCGGGGCATCTGTTAGCCGGCCGTGAACCGCTAGGCATCCGTACCAGCCTGGCCGAGCTTAAAGATGAATCGTTTATCGTGCTTAAGGAAGGCCAGGGCTTCCGTAAAATGACCGTGGAGTTATGCCGCGAGGCCGGATTTGAGCCGCGGATTGTCTTCGAGAGCAACAATATGGAGACGGTCCAGTCGCTGGTTGCTGCCGGGATGGGCGTTACCCTGGTGCCCCATTTTATTGCACGGGCTGCCAGGAGTGAATTCGTACCGGTCTACCTTCCGCTGGCTGAGCCAGTGCCAGGCCGGACGCTGGTCATTGCCTACCGGCGCGGACGGTACTTATCCCGTGCCGCCGAAGCTTTTATCGAGACATTCAAGGCTACCGTGGCCGGTCTGACCGATAACTAGCCTTAGCACGCATACGGGCGGTGCTCTCATCTACAGGTCCTCTGCCCCACAGGATAAACATAAATCGCGCTGCCTGCGCTGCATGAAAAAATTTGTCTGCGCCTCTTTGCAAACCCCGCTGCCCCATGGTATCCTAAGTGTCAAATAGTGAAACGTGCTGACGGGACCAGTAAGAATGGACGTATATTCGTGTGCAGAGAGTAAATTCCTGAAGGCTGGGAGAATTTACCGCGAAGGTCATTCTGAATCCTACCCCTGAGCGGCCTGCCCTGCAGGACGGATACTCCCGTTATGAGAATGAAGTCGGATGAACCCTCATCAATGAAGGTGGTACCGCGGAAGTTAATCAAGCTTTCGTCCTTTGCTAAGCTAAGGATGGGGGCTTTTTGTCATTTTCGGGCGTTACAGGTATTTCAATTCGAGAGGAAAGTGAAAGACAATGACGACAAGAATTGTGGTCAAAATCGGCAGCAGCTCGCTCACAGGTCCCGAAGGCGGCCTCAATCGTGAGGCGGTCGCCTTCTTCGCCGCAGAGATTGCAGCGCTCCGCAAGGACGGCTGTGAAGTGCTGCTGGTCACCTCAGGGGCGGTCGCAGCGGGATTCCGGGGCATCGGCTATGATTCCCGCCCAAGGCTGCTGCATGAGAAGCAGGCGGCAGCAGCAGTAGGACAGGTTATGCTGATGCAGGCTTATCAGGAGGCATTTGCAGGCCACGGCATTCCTACTGCTCAGATCCTCCTGACCCGTACGGACTTCTGCAGCCGCCGGGCCATGAACAACGCCATGATGACGGTTGAAGAATTACTCCGGCAAGGCGCAGTGCCCGTGTTCAACGAGAACGATACCGTATCGGTGGATGAGCTGAAGTTCGGTGATAACGATACCTTATCGGCGCTGGTTGCCAATCTTCTGAAGGCATCGCACCTGCTGATCCTGACCGACATGGATGGCGTCTACAGCGGCGATCCCCGCAAGCACCCGGATGCTGTGCGGTATGAGCACATAGAAGAGATTACGCCTGAGATCTATGCCATTGCAGGCGGTGCAGGCTCAAGCGTGGGCACCGGCGGCATGCGCTCCAAGATCGACGCGGCCAAGATTGCCACGCGGGGCGGCGTTCCTGTCTTCGTGGGCCAGGTTAAGAAGCCAGGGGATTTATTACAGGCCGCAGCCGGAACGGGCAAAGGCACTTATTTTGCCACCACACTCGCTTCTCTGCCGGTCAAAAAGCAATGGCTGGGCTTCATGTCCACCCCGCTCGGATCACTATATATCGATGATGGTGCTGTTGAAGCGCTGCTCCACGGAGGCCATAGCCTATTGCCGGTCGGGGTTAGACGTATTGAGGGAAGCTTCCATTCAGGGGATGTCGTCGAAGTGCTCGGCCCGGATGCGAAGCTGCTTGGACGGGGCATCGTCAATTACGATGACACCCAGCTCCGCAGCATTCAGGGGCTTCCCAGCCGCGAGATTGTGCCCAAGCTCGGTGAAGTACACCGGCTGGAAGTTATTCACCGGGACGAATGGATCACGCTGCGTTAATCTTACACAACCTACTGTATTTTCATCTGCCAACATAACTTTTAGGAGGAATTGCCATGAGTGAAGTGGTTAACAAGACAACACTGGCCAAAGCAACCACAGGGGTACTTGCAAGCTTGACTACCGCCCAGAAGAATGATGCTCTGCTGGTAATGGCTGCTGCCCTGCGTGCCGAAGCTGGTTACATTATTGCCGCCAACGCCGAAGACCTGGAACGCGGCCGCCTAAACGGGACACCGGAGTCGATGCTCGACCGGCTGGCCCTGGATGCGGAACGGATTGACAGTATAGCCGAAGGCTTGCAGCAGATTGCCGCACTGCCTGATCCGGTAGGGGACAATCTGGAGACGATCGAACGGCCAAACGGCCTGCACATCGAGAAGGTACGGGTTCCGCTTGGGGTGATTGGCATTATCTATGAAGCACGCCCCAACGTCACCGTTGACGCTGCCGGACTGTGCCTCAAGACCGGCAATGCTGTGGTGCTGCGCGGCGGCTCCTCCGCCCTCTCCTCCAACCGCGCCATCGCCGAGGTGCTTCACCGCGCACTTGCAGGTACCGCCCTTCCGCCGGATGCCTTGCAGCTGATCGAAGATCCTAACCGCTCCTCCGTGGATGAAATGCTGAAGCTGAACGGACTGCTGGATGTCATCATCCCGCGCGGAGGAAGCTCCCTAATTCAGAATGTGGTTCTAAATGCCACCGTACCGGTTATTGAAACAGGGGCAGGCATATGCCATACTTATCTGGATGCAAGTGCTAATCCGGAAATGGCCCGGCGCATTAGCGTGAATGCGAAGGCCCAGCGGCCTTCGGTCTGCAATTCAATGGAGACGCTGCTGGTTCACCGCGCTTACGCCGAAGAGCATCTCGCCGCACTCGCTGAAGCCTTCCGCGAGGCCCGTGTGGAGCTGCGCGGCTGCCAGGATACTGTTGCTCTTATCCCTTGGGCTGTGCCTGCCACGCCAGAGGACTTCGCTACAGAATACAACGATTATATTTTAAATATTCGTATCGTGGACACGCTAGAAGAGGCTCTCGGACATATCGCGGAGTTTGGCACCAAGCATTCCGAATGTATTGTGACAGAGGACTTGGCGAATGCTGCACGCTTCCTGCAGGAGATTGATGCTGCGGCTGTATATCACAATGCATCTACCCGGTTCACGGACGGCTTTGAATTCGGCTTCGGCGCCGAGATCGGCATCAGCACCCAGAAGCTCCATGCCCGCGGGCCTATGGGACTTCCTGCATTGACTTCAAGCAAATATATGATTCACGGCTCCGGCCAAATCAGGGGTTAACTCACTCAACTTATAGGGGGACTGCCAGCCATGTGCCAGCAACCAGCAATTCCGCTCATCAATCATAATATCGTTTTTTATGGCGCAGGCTCGATGGCTGAGGCCATTGTGCGGGGATTGATTGCCCGGAATGTAGTGGAATCGGGCCGAATTATTATGCTGAACCGCAGCAGCAGCGAGCGCCTGGCTGAACTCCGCAGCCGATACGGCGTGCTCGGCTATAATGCTCCTGAGTCCAAGCTCGAGGCTCTGCGGTCTGCGCCGGTCATCGTTCTAGCCATGAAGCCCAAAGACGCTGCCGAAGCGCTCCGTTCCCTGGGGCCGCTGCTGTCGCCGGATCAGCTCGTGATCTCCGTGATTGCCGGGTTGACCATCCGTACGATACAAGGCTTACTGGGTAATCCGCAGCCTGTGGTCCGCACCATGCCGAACACCTCTAGCTCCATCGGCCTCGGTGCTACCGGGATTGCCTTCTCTAAGGAAGTTGGCGAGGACAGCCGACGTACAGCGCTTAATATCTTCGAAGCGGTCGGAATGACGGCGGTTATTGACGAAGAACGGATGGAGACCTTAACCGGGATCTCCGGCAGCGGACCAGCCTACATCTACTACATGATGGAAGCGATGATTGCCGCCGGCATCCGCGGAGGGCTTCCGCTGGAGCAAAGCCGTGAGCTGACTGTCCAGACCGTGCTGGGCGCAGCACGAATGGTTCAGCAGACTGGTGAAGAGCCTGCTTCTCTGCGCAAGAAGGTCACCTCGCCGAATGGATCTACCCAGGCGGCGATTGAAGTGCTGGAGCGCGGCGATTTCTTCGAGACCGTTATTGCCGCCGTCAACCGGTGTGCGGAACGTTCCCGCGAGATGGGCTCGGCTCTGGAGCAGGAGCTGCACTAATTCTTGTCCTAGTTTTTGATATTCTTACTACAACACATCAGCCCGCAGTTCCTTCCACGTGAAGGGACTGCGGGCTGTGTGATGGGAGCGGCGAAATCAGGTGCATTTATACCTTTCATTTTGCTCATCCGGCCACTTTTGCTTGAATCAAGTGTATTTGTACCCTTCATCTACTCATTAAACAAACTTTTCCTAATTTCAGGGGCACTTCTGCTCTTCACCCCCGCTCCCCGCACACTTTCAGCTAACTCCCAATTCCAAGCAAAAAATGAAAAAAAGTGCCCCTTAAGCCATATATATGACTTAAAGGACACCTTTACCAGCGGGGCCTTGCCCTGGACCGGCATATATCTACCTCGCTTCGCTCATCTGCCGCCGCTCCGGAATTTCTGGGAATAGGCTTTGACATCCTGGGCATTCTTCACCCGGTTGCGGGCCCATTCCAGCAGAATGCGGTCAATGTAACGGAAATGGACCTTTCCTGCAAAGACCGACTCCTTCAGGGCGAGCAGGATCAGTTCCTCGGGATAACGGTCTTCATCCACCCAGCCGGAAATAGTTTCACATTCCATGGGGGATAGCGGACGCCCGAATTCCTTCTCGAAAATGCTGAACAGACTGCGTCCGTCCTCCGACTCCTTGTCACCCGGCACAGCCGGGCGGCCATAGCCACCATCTGGTGCAGTAGCCCCGGAGTAATGAGCCACTGCCCGGGCCCCCGGCTCCCGCCCGCTCTGGCTGGGCTTCCCCTGGGCATTCTCCCGTGAGAGTTCTGCCAGATAAGCGCCCAGCTTCGCGTATAGGCCGGAGAAATTATAACGCTCATAATGGATGTCCCTCAGCTCGTCGTTATCTCCGTCGATGCTGATGAACCCTTCCTTCATCAGCTTCTGCAGTTCTCCGGCAATCACCGGAATACTGCGCCCGGTTACTGCCTGAAGCTCCTCCAGGGAAGGGAAGTCAATCCCCTCCACCTGTCTGAAGGAGAGCAGATGAATCAGCAGCATGGATTCACTGCCGGTCAGATTCAGCTTCCGGTAATATTTCAGGAGTGCATAAGGAATGACGGCCATTCCGTTCTCCAGGCCGAAGGCTACGCCCTCGCCCCAGGTATTCCAACCTTTTCCGTCCATACTTAAGCCCCCTTTCCCTATTCTTTAAGGGTAAAGACGGTACAGTGTACGAGGGAAGGCAATCGTCTCACGGACATGGTCCAGACCGCAGATCCAGGCTACTGTGCGCTCCAGCCCCAGACCGAAGCCGGAGTGCGGAACCGTGCCGTAGGTGCGCAGATCCATGTACCATTTGTAGGTGTCCATCGACAGGTTATGTTCCTTGAAGCGGGCTTCCAGCAGCGCCGGATCATCAATACGCTGTGATCCGCCGATGATCTCCCCGTAGCCTTCAGGAGCGATCATATCCGCACACAACACCACTTCCGGACGATCAGGATGCGGCTTCATATAGAAAGCCTTGAAGGAAGCCGGATAGTGGGTAATGAAGACCGGTCTGTCGCTCATCTCGGCAATCGCCGTCTCATGAGGAGCCCCGAAATCATCGCCCCAGGCAATTTCATAGCCCTTTTCATTCAGGAACTTAATCGCATCGTCATAGCTGATACGCGGGAATGGTGCTTTGATGTTCTCAAGCTTCGAGACATCGCGGCCCACCGCTTCCAGTTCAGCCCGGCAATTCGTAAGTACAGATTGTACCACGAAGCTGATGAAATCCTCCTGCACGCACAGGCTTTCTTCATGATCGGTGAAGGCCATTTCTGGCTCAATCATCCAGAACTCAATCAAGTGGCGGCGGGTCTTGGATTTCTCTGCACGGAAGGTAGGCCCGAACGAATAGACGCGTCCCAGAGCCATGGCTGCGGCTTCCATATACAGCTGTCCGCTTTGGGTAAGATACGCATCCTCTTCGAAGTACTTGGTGTGGAACAGGTTGGTCGTGCCTTCTGCTGACGTTGGTGTCAGAATCGGCGGGTCCACCTTCGTGAAGTCGCGCTCATTGAAGAACTGCTGAACCGCGCGGATAATCTCCGCACGAATCACCATTACCGCCCGCTGCTTGGAGGAACGCAGCCAGAGATGACGGTGATCCATCAGGAAATCGACGCCATGCTCCTTAGGTGTGATTGGATAATTCTCGGTAAGATGCAGAACTTCAATGCCCGTAACCGTCAGCTCGTAGCCTGACTGGCTGCGGGGCTCCTCACGGATGATTCCGGTCACATACAGCGAGCTTTCCTGGGTGAGGCTCTTGGCATCATCCCAGACCTGCTCAGGGACTTCTGATTTCACCACAACCCCCTGGATATAACCGGTACCGTCGCGAAGCTGCAGGAACTGAATTTTACCGCTGGAGCGCTTGTTGTTCACCCAACATCCGATGACAACAGTCTCTCCGACATGCTCATTCACGTTCTTGATTACACTTTTGTTAGCCATGCCTACTATCTCTCCTCTAATTTAGCCGTTAACACCTTGCACAATACGATAGGTATCGCGTGCGATCACCAGCTCTTCGTTCGTTGGAACCACAAGCACCTGTACCTTGGAATTGGCAGTAGAGATACGCCGCGGATCACCCGAACGGACCTTGTTGGCTTCTGCATCCAGCTCGATTCCGAGGAACGTAAGATTGTTCAGTACTTTTTCACGCAGCAGGGAAGCATTCTCGCCTACACCAGCGGTGAATACAATTACGTCTACCCCATTCATGGCAGCTGCATAAGAACCGATATATTTACGCAGACGATACTCGTACATTTCAAAAGCAAGCGTCGAATTAGGCTCGCCTTTCTCCGCACCGTCAATAATATCACGCATGTCACTGCTCACGCCAGAGATGGCCAGAAGTCCGCTGTGCTTGTTCAGCATGGAGTTCACTTCACCGACGGACAGCTCTTCCTTGTTCATCACATAAGGAACAATTGCCGGGTCAAGGTCGCCACTGCGCGTACCCATCATCAGGCCTTCCAGCGGAGTCATCCCCATCGAAGTGTCAACTGAAATTCCGCCGTCCACTGCAGTTACACTGGCACCGTTGCCGATGTGGCAGGTGATGATCTTAAGCTCGCCAAGCGGACGGTCCAGATAATCAGCAGCTGCTTTACTGACGAAATCATGGGAGGTTCCGTGCGCGCCATAACGGCGTACTTTGTATTTGTTGTAAAGCACTCTCGGAATGGCATACATATAAGCCTTCTCAGGCATCGTCTGGTGGAAGGCGGTATCGAACACAACGACCTGCGGCACACCGGGCATATTATTCTCGGATGCGGTAATCCCCATCATCGCAGCCGGGTTATGCAGCGGCGCAAGGTCGAACAGCTGGCGGATCTTGGTCTTCGCATCGGCATCGACCAGCGCGGAGGATTTGAAGAATTCCCCCCCGTGCACTACACGGTGGCCCACTGCATTAATCTCATCGGTGGATGCGATAACGCCATGCTCTTTGTCTGTCAAACAAGCAAGCACTTTACGGATTGCCGTATTGTGCTCCAGAATTTCGCTTACTTCGGTTACTTCCTGCTTGCCGGTCGGCTTGTGGTTCAGAATGGAGGAATCCATACCGATACGTTCTACCAGCCCTTTGGCGAGTACAGATTCATCTGTCATATTGTACAACTGGTATTTCAATGAGGAACTGCCGGAGTTAATTACTAAGATATTCATATACGGTCACCATCCTTGTCATACTTGAAGAAGCCTTCGCCCGATTTCGCACCCAGTTGTCCTGCACGCACCATCTTCTTGAGAATGGTCGAAGGACGGTACTTAAGCTCGCCGTATTCACGGAACATGTTCTCCAGTGCGGCAAGAACGGAATCCAGACCGAAGCGGTCTGCCATTTCAAGCGGCCCGTTCTGGAACTGGTAGCCGATGCGCATAGCATCATCAATATCTTCAGGAGAGGCAACCCCTTCCTGGAGCACATGCATAGCCTCGTTAATGAACAGGCAAATGAGGCGTGAAGATACAAATCCGGGGGATTCGTAGATCATAACGCCTTTTTTCTCAACAATCTCATCGACAAAGGCTTTGGTATCTTCAAATGTGCTGTCCGAGGTTTTCAGACCGCGCACGATTTCAACCAGATCCACCTTACCTACAGGGTGTATGAAGTGCATGCCGATAACGCGTTCCGGATACATTGTAGAGCTTGCAAGCTCAGTCAAGCTAAGCGTTGACGTGTTGCTGGCAAGAATAATGTGGCTCGGACACACCTGATCGAGCTGATTGAATACCTTTTGCTTGGCTTCCAGATCTTCAACGATGGTCTCAATGACCATATCGCATGAGCTCAGTTCAGCGAAGTGTGTAACCTTCTGGATACGGGCCAGGATCAGCTTCTTCTCCGCCTGGGTAATCGCCCATTTCTCCAGCTGCTTGTCGAGACTGGTCTCGATCATTTCGTAGGAGTAGTTCAACCGTTCTGCAGTTTTTTCCACCAGCATGACATCCAGGCCCTTGGCTGCCAGCATTTCGGCAATCCCTTGTCCCATTGTGCCTCCGCCGATGACACCGATCTTCTTAAAATTCATGTAAAAGTCTCCATCCTTTCAGGTATCTATACTTCTGTATTGTACCTTGTCTGTCGAAAAAATAAGTAGCCCGACATATAATGATATCTTAGCATGTCTGAAAAGTAAAAAAAAATAACCGGCATAAAGAATTATGCCGGTAAAAGGACACTGTCACGAAATTGACAACGAAATTGCTCTCCGGAGAGAACTTCTTCCTTCATTAAAATGTCAAGGGAGTAATCAAATATATTTCTCTGCTTCTCCAGCAGGTCATTCGTGCGGATCATCAACTCGTCCAGTATTTTACTATTTTCCTTCATTAATTCTTCAGTGGTAACCATTTGCAGATTCGCAATGCCGAGCGAGGTGAGCCCTGACTTCATCATGGTCTCAACGATATTCAGCGCCTGATCGAAGTCTCCACGGGAACCGGTACTGCGTCCTCCGTAATACATCTCTTCGGCAGCCGCTCCGCCCAGGGCAATCATGATCTGGTTCTCCAGGTAATCCTTCGTGTACAGATACTGCTCGGTCTGCGGATTATGCCGGACATACCCTAGAGCCTGGCCGCGCGGGGTCAGTGTTACCTGGCTAACGCTTCCGGGGCGCAGCAGCTCAGCCATAATAGCATGTCCAAGCTCATGGATCGCTACCCGCTTCTTCTCTTCATGGTTGGTCTCACGGTCGGTCTTCTCACCCATCATGACCTTGTCGATCGCCATCGACAGATGACGCTGCTCCACCAGGGTCAGATTCTCGCGCATCATGTAGATCGCGGCTTCATTCATCACGCTCTCCAGCTGCGCACCCGAGAAGCCGTAAGCTTCTTCGGCGATTTTATCCAGATTCACGGTGTCATGCAGCGGCTTGTTCTTGGCATGCAGGTCGAGAATCGACTTGCGGCCCTTCTTGTCAGGCATATCCACCTGAATATGGCGGTCAAAACGCCCCGGGCGCAGCAGCGCAGAATCAAGCATCTCCTTGCGGTTCGTTGCGGCTACCAGCAGAATGCGCGGGGTATCATTGTTATAAATCCCGTCCATCTCCGTCAGCAGCTGATTGAGGGTCTGATCGTATTCACGCTGCTGTCCGCCTTCGCGTTTCCCGCCGATAACGTCAATTTCATCGATGAAAATAATCGCACTTTGCTTATTCTCCTTGAGTGCGCGTGTGCGGGCATCCTTGAACAAATCGCGCACGCGTCCGGCTCCGACGCCGACATACATCTCGACGAATTCACTGCCTGAAGCAGCTACAAACACAGAATCGGTGTAATGCGCCGCAGCCTTGGCCATCAGCGTCTTCCCGGTTCCTGGAGGGCCGGTTAACAGAATTCCTTTGAGCGGACGAATCCCGAACTTGCTGATTTCTTCATGCCGGATCAGGAAGTCCAGCGCTTCACGCAGCTCCTGCTTGGCATTGTCCTGTCCGCCGATCTCTTCAAAGGTTAGCTTGGAGGGACCGTTCTTCTTACGCTTCTTATCTGCACCTGCATTGACCGTCAGACCGCCGCGGGCATGGGCAATGAACAGGAGCGCGGCAACCATGCCCATCGCTATAATTACAGGAAAGATATTAATTCCCACAAAAGCCATAAAAATCAGCATGACCGGAACAAATCCGGCTACAACCTCTTTCCAGTACTTAGGCATTGTTCCACACTCCCATCTTGGCTGCTGCACGCGGCAGAATGATGAATTTGCTCTCTGTGCCGTTGCTCAGGCTTACATAGACATTGTTGTCGTCAATCTCTGTGGTAGCTGTAACGCCGCTGTACTTACTGTCCTGCTCCTTCAGTCCGTCCAGCTTCGCTGGTATCAATGTATATTTCCGGCTCTCCATAGCTTCTGCTACAGAGAACATCGCTTTATCCCAATACTCATCCAGCAGTTCACTCGGCTTCTGTTCCACATCCAGCTTAAGGGTCCTGCCGTCAATAGCGGTGCTGCCTTCTCGTGATACATACTGCACCAGCTCACGTAATTTCGTGCCCGGCTGCAAATCCAGTTTCAAAGTGACTTCATTGCGTTTAATAGTAATATGGGAATCCTTCACACCCTGGTAGGATGATACCAGCTTCTGCAGCGGCTTCTGCACCGCGAATTGACGGTAAGAATACCAGCCACCAAACAATAATGCAGCAGACAGCAGAGACGTTAGCAGCACAGGCATAAGACGAAGTTTCAAGAAACGTCCTCCTCTCAATAATGACCAAGCTTAACTCTATAATAAAGACCAGCCAGCGTGTCTAGCGCCAATCCGAGACTGACATGCTCTTAAGCATGTCTTGATACAAGTAGTAGTATATCATAGGTGTATATACGATTTTACATAAAGTTGTGAATATATTTAAAATTTTTGATACTAATTTCTGGATGTTTCATGAACCATGAAAAAACGGCAGCTCAGATTTATATCCTGAAATGCCGCTGCTACTTTCATATTCCGGCGTACACTACATCCGGCTAACGCTCAATTTCAGCCATCATATATTCCGCAAAATCAGTTAATAGCTCCAGTTCATAGCCTTCGGCGCGAGCACCGCTATATTCCTTAAGACACCGTCTAAGCAGCCCGTGGAAGCGTTCCGGCAAATGCTGAAGTCCCCACTCCCCGCCTTCCTTCTTGGAAGAGACATGACCTTCCTGCACATAGTAGAGTACCCTGCATAGATTCAGTGTGTAATAGAGTGGAGCATTCCCAATATTCTGCGGCGCATCATCAACATCCCTGATAATGGAATCCAGATAGTACCTCTGGTCTACCGGCGCAAAGGCCTCGCGTATCGGCTCCCCGTACAAGATAAACCCGCGATGGTAGACTACTGCAAAATGTGCCGCCAGATCAGCATCCTCAAAGCCGCCGCACAGATAATTCTTATCGGTTCTATACCGCTCTAAATGAGCTTCTGAAAAGTGAAATTCAAATGGCGTAGGATACACAAAGTTATGCAGGTATGTCTTCAGGACGATAGACAGTTCAATTCCGCGCTTATTCGGCAGACTGTCATGAAAGGCTACGATACGACCGGCAAGGCTATGACTGACCTCTGCGGGTAGCTTGTCCTCTACGACAATGAGCAGATCAATATCGCTTGAATCCGGTTGAAAACAGCCCATGGCCAGGGAACCGTGCAGATAAATCCCCGACAGATTATCCCCCAGCTCTTCCTTAAACAAATCCACCGCCTGATCCAAATATGCTAAAACTTCCAATTTCATCATCCTCCTTGAGAGACATATATGCAGGTTGGCGATAGCATTCGAGGAATACAATCAGTATATCAATTCAAGTATATTAATCGATGTATCTCAAACCATATATCTCCATTAAGCCACAGTTCCCCGTCTGCCACCAGTCCCAGAACAGTTCCAGATTATTTTCGACATGATGGATACAAAAAAACGGAAGAACAGATAATCTGTTCCCCCGCATGTTATTCTGCTGAGCGCTTAGCTTAACGGTTGGGCAAACTGTACCCCTCACCGATGGCGCTGCCATCCTTGAAGCGGTAGAAGTTGTAATAGAATCGCCCGTCTTTTTTGTAAAATAGCTGCCAGGCATATTCCCCGTTATATACACCGGGCAGCAGCCGTTCGATCTTCACGTCCGGTAACTGATCGGCTATGATTCCGCGCATTTTCTCTTCGGAAGTGCCTTTGCTCAGCTCTTCAGCATACAGGTCGTTGTCGCCTCCGGCAGGCTTGCCCTCCAAGGTGAAACGGACCCACACCATCAGATCGATCCCGGCTTCATTTTTGCCGGTTAGCACCCAGTAGATCTCATTCTCATTCCAGACGGATTTCTGAGCCTTGGTTACCTCCGTTAGTCCGGCACGCGTCCGGGCCAGCTCCTTGGCCTCATTCCGCTCGTTCCACTGGTCCTTCATAATGTAGGCATAGAACTGGCTTAATCCGAACAGAAGGAGCAGCACCACGGTAAGCCCCAGCCAGATCCATTTTCTCCTCTTCTTCTTCACAACGCTGCTTCCTTTCCCGTTCTCCTGAATTACCGTTTAAGCAGGCTCTCGAACGTCTCCTGTGCTTTGCGGCGGATAGCTTCTTCATCCAGTGTCAGGCATTGTCCATGCTTCACAACCTGCTGGCCGTTCACCCATACATGCTCCACATCCTTGGCACTTGCCGAATAGACGGCATGGGAGAGCAGATCGGTATGCGGCAGCAAATGCGGCTGGTCAATATCAAGCGCGATGAAGTCGGCCTTCATTCCTGCTGCAAGCCGGCCTACCCCGCTTAGGAAAATAGACTGCGCCCCGTATTCCGTGGCCATCAGTAGCGCTTCAGGAGCCGGTACCGCTGTAGGATCACCGCTTACGCCCTTGTGGATCAGAGCCGCCAGCCTCATCTCTTCGAACATATCCAGATTGTTGTTGCTTGCCGCGCCGTCTGTACCCAGGGAGACCTTAACCCCGGCTCGCAGCAGCTCAGGAACACGTGCAACCCCGCTGGCCAGCTTCAGGTTACTGCCGGGGTTATGCGACACGCCAACGTTATAGCTGGCCAGAATCCCGATCTCTTCATCGTTCAGATGAACCCCGTGGGCAATGAGCGAAGGACGGGTGAACATCCCCAGCTTCTCCAGATGTGCGACCGGACGAAGGCCGTAGTCAGCAACGTTCTGCTCCACTTCATGGCGCGTCTCGGACATATGGGTATGCATCGGCAGGTCCAGATCATGGGCAGCCTGCACAAACTTCATGAAAAACTCTGGAGGACAGGTGTACGGAGCGTGCGGTGAGAGCATAGTTGTAATTCTGCCGTCAGCCTTGCAGTGCCAGTTACGGGCAAAAGCAACCGCCTCAGCGAGCTTTGCTTGCTGTACCTCTTCCGGGCACAGCCCAATTACGCCGCGCATCAGCACCGCACGAATACCGGACTGCTCCGTTACTTCCGCTACCCGGTCCATATGATCATACATATCGAGGAAGGTGGTTGTGCCGCCCTTCAGCATTTCCAGTACGGACAACGAGGTTCCCCAATATACATCATCACCAGTGAATTTCTCTTCCATCGGCCACATCTTCTCCTGCAGCCAAGTCTGAAGCACCATATCGTCGCCGTATCCGCGCAGCAGTGACATGGCCGTATGCCCATGGGTATTGACCAGACCCGGCATGAACAGCAGACGGCTGCCGTCTACGACCTGAGCGCCATCCTCCACTACCGGCTCAGCTTCACCTATGTAAGTAATCAGATCATTCTCCAGGGTCATATACCCGCTTAGAACCGGCTTGTCGCTGCCCGGAACCAGGAAGTGCCCGTTCTTGATTATCGTGATCTTACTGCTCATCTTCTGCCTCATCCTTTCCATCATGCAAATAATAGGCCAGGCTCTGCAGATCTGTGGTGAAATCTGCGGCATGAATCCGGATATTGGCAGGCGTCCTGAGAATAACCGGTGCGAAGTTCAGAATCGCCTCAATGCCGGAGTCCACAAGAATATCAGCTACATTCTGGGCTTCGCTGTCAGGTACGGTAATAATCCCGATGCGGATGCCCTGCGAGCGGATTGTGCTGCTTAACTCCTCCATCGGCTGCACAACCAGCGAGTTGATCTGCTGGCCCACCTTCGGCGGGTAGGCATCGAAGATCGCAGTAATCTTCATCGTATCCTTCAAGTAAGCGTTGTAGTTAGACAAGGCATGACCGAGATTACCGGCTCCAACCAGTGCAACATTAATTTGCTGGTCAAGCTTCAGGATATGGCGAATCTTCTCAATTAGATAGGATACATCGTAGCCGATACCCTTCCTGCCAAAATCACCGAAGTAAGCCAAATCCTTACGGATCTGGGCGGGATTCAGATCAAGCTTCTGGCCCAGCTCCTGAGAAGAGACTGTGGAGATTTCACGTTTTTGGAGATCGTTCAGGAAACGCAGGTACACTGGGAGCCTGCGCACGACGGCCTCCGATATTTTATCCGATTTCATGTATTCTCCTCCTTAATAGTTGTGTTATACCCGTTCAATTATAGCAACCGTGCCCCCCGCCTGCCGGATCGGCAGGACAGGGCGGGAACGGATCTTCAGGTTAATCATGACTTATTAATAATAGCAATAGCAGATGAATTAGGAAACCCCGCCGTCTTCCAGCCATTCGGCAATTCTCGGGACCATCTGCTCGGTGAGCATATGCTCCATCTTGGGACCGGGGAGTGAATACAGGAAGTACTTTCCGTAATGCGATTCAATTACTCTAGTATCGTACACAATTACGATGCCCCGGTCCTGCGCCGTGCGGACCAGCCGCCCGAAGCCCTGCTTGAAGCGGATGACTGCCTGCGGCACGGACAGCTTCATGAACGGGTTCTTCTTCTGTGCCTGAAGCAGCTCCGACTTCGCTTCTGCCAGCGGGTGATTCGGCGGCTGGAACGGCAGTCTGACAATCGCCAGGCAGGTCAATGCTTCTCCCGGAATATCTACCCCTTCCCAGAAACTGCTGGTACCGAGCAGGACCGAAGCCGGGCTGTCCTGGAAGCGGCGGATCAGCTTGCTCCGGCTGCCGCCCTCCACACCTTGTCCGAGCACCGCGATATCCTGGGAGGCAAGCGCCTCCTTCAGCGGGTCATAGACCTGGCGCAGCATCTTGTAGGAGGTGAACAGCACCAGCATTCGCCCTCGTGTAGTTACAGCAGTCTCGGCGAGGGAATGAACAAGCGTGTCCACAAAACGGGCATCCCCTATACTTCCCTTGACGCTCGGGAAGTCGCGGGGAATGACCAGCAGAGCCTGCTCCCGGTATTTAAACGGCGACGGAAGCAGCGCTGTCATCAGACGCCCCTGCTCCGCAGCTTCACCAAGGCCCAGGTTATCGATCATGAACTGGAAGGACTTATCCACGGATAAGGTGGCCGAGGTCAGGACAATACTCTTCTTCTTGTCGAAGAACAGCTCCCTGAGCTGGGTACTGACATCTACAGGAACGGCATACATTTGCAGCGACTTGCCTTTATAATTACCGCTTCCCTCCAGCCAATACACGATATTCTCATCGTTCAGGCTCATGAAGAAGCGGATCTGCTCTCTAATGGATGCCAGATCCTTAAATAACCCGCCGATATCGGTCACAAGACTGTCCGAGGAGGATTGGCTGTCCGTGTCACGCATCTCACTGAGCATCTTGTCACCCTTGCGGATGATATCGCTCAGACTGAGGTTCAGCGTATTCTCAAGGGCCGCCAACTCCTCCCAATCCTTCGGCTTCTTGCCCGGCTGCAGGCGGGCCACCAGTTGGCCTGCTTCACCGGCTCCGGCATCGCTGCGCTCGGGCAGCAGGCTGAAGAGCCGGTCGCTGAGCGCATCCCAAGATTCCTTCACCGTCAGCAGATCGGGATAGATCCGGTCGATCACGCCGCTCCATTCGGAAGCCTGCTCACTGCCCGAAGACTGCAGACTCTGGCGGAGGGCAGGCAGCTGCCCGCTCCGGCTATCCTTATAGAGGCGGGTGAGGGTATGGGCGAATGTGAAATATTTCATCTGCATGCCAAGATGCTTGCCGGCAATATCTTCCAGATGATGGGCTTCATCAATCACAAGATGATCGTAAGCCGGAAGTAGCTGATGCCCGGCTTTGACATCTGCGAACAGCTTGGAGTGATTGGTGACCACCACATCAGAGATCCCGGCTTCATGCTTGGCCCGGTGGTAATAGCATTTGCGAAACCAGGGACAAGCCCGTCCCAGGCAGGAGTCGGTATCACTGGCTACAGTCTCCCAGAAATCGCCGCCCCGTCCGCTTAAGTTAAGCTCCTCATCATCGCCGGTCGTCGTCTGGGTCAGCCAGACAAGCATTTGCGCAGCGGTGAGCGCTTCTTCTCTTGGACTCGTAAAGTCCTTTTTATTCATTCTATGTTCGAACTTGCGCAGACACAAATAGTGCCCTCTTCCCTTAAAGATGGAGGCCTTGAACGGGAACGGCACAACGCTGGTTAAGAGTGGGATATCCCGCTCACGCAACTGGTCCTGAAGGTTAATGGTATGAGTGCTGACCATCACCTTTTGATCACTTTTCACACTATGGTAGATGGCCGGAAGCAGGTAACCCAGCGACTTGCCGGTGCCGGTTCCCGCTTCAATCAGCAGATGCTTGTCCTGCTCAAGCGCTGTAATGACCTCATGGATCATCAGCTCCTGGGCCTCACGGCTCTCATACTGTGGAAGAACAGCCTTCAGCCGCTTCGTTACCTCATCCATATACTCTTCAAAGGTAATATTCTCCAGCGGATTGACGTTTCCTTCCTCCCGGGGCGTTGCCAACTCTGCCCAATCCCCCACAGCCAGCGCAAGCTGGCGGTAGAAGCTCAGCTCTCCTTCCGGCTGAAAGGTCTCCATCTCCCGCTCCCGCAGCAGACCGTCGAAATACCAGGCCAAATCACTGTCTTCGTCTGCGAACAGCTCATTCAGCCGCTGAATAGTCAACAGCGGCAGACTGTGCAGCTCTTCCAGACATTTAAGCAGCACAATAGCCGTGGCAAGCGCATCACTGTCAGCCTGATGGGGACGGTCATGCGTAATGCCGAAGTGGCTGCTTACCGCGCCTAGCTGATAGGTGCTCAGCGAGGGAAAGCATATTTTGAGAAAATCGATGGTATCCAGAATCCGCCCCTGAAACGGCAGGTAGCCGCAGCGGTCCAGCGCATTCTGCAAAAAATGAAAATCAAACGCTACATTGTGTCCGACGAGGACGACATCATCCAGCAGCGGCACCAGCTCCATCATCATCTCATCAAGCTCTGGCGCATCCTGTACATCACTGTCTGTAATTCCGGTCAGGCCCGTAATAAAAGGAGGAATGGGTGCTCCGGGCTTGACGTAGGAACCATACACCCGGGAGATCGTCCCGTCTTCTTCTATAATGGCAAGGCCAACCTGGATGATTTCTCCCACAGATTGGGTTCCCGTAGTTTCAAAATCAAGCACGGCAAATTTCATTATAAGTTCTATTCCCTTTCACTTGAGACTCTTTATCAGCATAACAGAAGTTACGAAAAAAGGCGATGCACACCCCAGAAAGTGGTGGGGCGCATCGCCTAAAGGAACCGGGAAAAAGTTATAAAAGCGAAACCAGCTGATGGCCAAACTCCAGCTTCCCGCCCCGTCTGCGGCATACCTCCAGATTCACATTCGGCTCCGGCAGATCCGGGTCATGCAGCAGCGACAGGCTAAACAGCTCACTGGCTTCATTAAAGCGTTCCTGGGAAGCACGGATACAGCCCAGCGCATTATAGATCATCGCCTTCAGCTTCACCTCACGGATCAGGCCCAGCATGTGATCCAGATGTCCCCAGGCAATCTCGCCTTCACCTTCCTGCAGATAAGCCATGGCCAGATACAGGCGGGCAGCGAGGCTATCCGGATATTGTGCCGTAACCTCCCTGAACTGTTCAATGCACTTGCGGTACATCAGCAGCTTGTAATAGCCCTGGCCCCTGACAAAAGCATCCATCCCAAGCTCGGGCGCTTCCTCTTCCGGCAACTCCTCTGGCGGACCCTGGAAATCGGCCTGTTCCCGGAACTCGCTCAGCTTCTCAGCGAAGAGCAGCCACTCATCCATTACATTATCACTGATTCGGTGGAGCATATTATACTTGGATAAAAGATCGCTTCGGCGGGCACCCTCCGCAGTAGGATAGTCGGTTTTGATCTCCTGGAGCATCTTGTTCATCTCAGCAAATAAATGTTGAAACACCGGACATCCCACCCTTACTGATAATGAAGTCAGCTTAAGCTTGCCTTCCTTCATTTTTAGCAAGTACAGGTGTCTTCATCCCTGCCATTGATTACATGGCTCAAAGCGCGGACTTCAGGCAATTGTAGCGTGAATCTCATGATCCGCCAGCTTCACCGGCTTGTTGCCTTCATCAACGAACACCACCGTCGGCTTATGCGCTGCCAGCTCTTCTGAGGACACCACAGCGTAGGAAATAATAATCACGGTATCGCCGGGCTGTACCAGACGAGCTGCTGCCCCGTTCAGACAAATGACGCCGCTGCCGCGCGGACCTGGAATGACATAAGTCTCCAGACGGGAACCATTATTATTATCCACGATCTGCACCTTCTCGTTCTCCAGCAGGTCTGCGGCTTCCATCAGATCCTCATCAATGGTAATGCTGCCCACATAATTGAGATTGGCTTCGGTGACCGTTGCCCGGTGGATCTTGGATTTCATCATATGTCTAAACAAGAGCGTGCGCCTCCTTAGGAATAAATACATTATTATCAATCAGACGGGTTCTGCCGAACTTCACAGCCAGAGCCATTATAACCTCTCCGCCCGCTTCCGTCAGCCTGCTGGCGCCTTCCAGCTTTTCCAGATCAGGGAAGGTTAGAATCTCCGCATAATCAATGACCGCAAACGGCGATTCAGAAATGACCGAGACCAGCAGACCGCGTGCTTCATCTACCGTACGGATGCCGCCCTCTTCCATAGCCTGGCGCACTTCGCGCAGGGAACGCGATAATACCAGCGCCTGTCTGCGCTCCTCGCTGCTCAGATAGACATTACGGGAGCTGAGCGCCAGCCCGTCTTCCTCGCGCACAATAGGACAGGCGATGATGTCCACGTTCATGTTAAGATCAGACACCATCCGGCGGAGAACAGCTACCTGCTGGGCATCCTTCAGTCCGAAAAAGGCGTAATCCGGCTGCACGATATGGAACAGCTTGCTGACCACAGTAGTTACCCCGTCAAAATGTCCCGGACGCGAAGCGCCGCAGAGCTGTGTGGTAAGCGCGGAGACCGATACGCCTGTACGGATCGGCTGCGGATACATCTCTTCAACACTAGGGATGAACACCAGGTCCGCACCTTCACGTTCAGCCAGCTCCAGATCCCGCTGTTCATCCCGTGGATAGGAAGCGAAGTCCTCATTCGGGCCAAACTGCAGCGGATTGACAAAAATACTCATCACCACCGTGCCGCTCTTCTCCCCTGCCTTACGCAGCAGACTGGCATGTCCTTCGTGCAAATATCCCATGGTGGGTACAAAACCAACAGGGCCATGGCCCCCCTGACGCATATATTCAAGCGCTTCGCGCAGTTCAGCAATCGTTCGGATGACTCTCATGTTATTTCGCTCCTTTGCCGGCATTGCCGTATAAAGATTCCAGAACCGTCTCGTCCGCGCTGAACACATGCTCTTCCGCAGGGAACGAGCGGTCCTTCACTTCCTGAACATAGCTGGTGATGCCTTCACGGATCAGGGAGCCTACATCGGCGTAGGTTTTGACGAATTTTTTCTCCCGGTAAGGGGAGGCATACCGCAGGACATCATGGAAAACCAGAACCTGTCCGTCACAGTAACGCCCGGCACCAATGCCTATGGTCGGTATGCTGACCGCCCGGGAGATCGCCTCAGCCACCTCTTCTGTCACCAGCTCCAGCACAATGCCGAAGGCCCCTGCGGCTTCCAGCGCCTTCGCTTCGTCCATCAGCCGCTGTGCATCCTTGGCATCCTTACCCTGAATCCGGTAGCCGCCGATCATATTGACCGACTGCGGGGTCAGGCCGATATGGCCGAGCACCGGAACTCCGGCAGCGACAACAGCGGATACTGCGGAGCAGATTTCGAGGCCGCCTTCCATTTTGACCGCATGGGCCTGGCCTTCCTGCATCAGTCTGCGCACACCGCGCAAGGTCTCATCCACGCTTCCGTGGTAGGTCATGAACGGCATATCTGCCACTATAAAAGTATTAGGCGCCCCGCGCTTCACCGACCGGGTATGGTAGACCATATCCTCTATGGTAACCGGCAGCGTGGTATCATAACCAAGCACGACGTTCCCCAAAGAATCACCGACCAGAATCAGATCAATGCCGGCTTCTTCCGCCAACTGGGCTGAAGGGTAGTCATAAGCGGTCAGCATGCTCAGGGGCACACCGTCCGTTTTCATTTTTTTCATCTTGATAATATTCAGTGCGTGTTTGTCTGCCATGTTACTCTCATTCCCCTTTTCCATAAAATACGCGTTCTCCGCGCAAACAAAAAAACCTTTTAGCATGGTCCGCTAAAAAGGTCCGAAGGGCAAAAAAGAGTCACTCGCGATCGTCCCTTCTGTCTCGGTCCTTACGGCTCAGAGCAGAATCCAACGTAACCGTTACATCCAGTTATGAAGGTACATCCGGTAAACAATGTCCTGTTCAAAGATACAACTTACGTGAGTACAGCTCGCCATGCGATGCCGCCTCATGAGCACAGTATACCAAAAAAACACAAAAATAAACACCTCAAGTGGAAACGGCTTAGCCGTTCTTTTAAAGGACGGTACCGTTTCGGCGAGAAATAGAAGGCTGCATTCGCAGCTAAAAACAGAGATTCAGGGGTTCGTGTAATGAAACCCTTTCACCCCAAAAAATCTAACGGACTGAAGAGACCTTATTCCCACGATAACGCCCCTTTTGCAGCGTAACGGACTCAGGAGATCTTATCATCTTTGTGCGAGACGTTTTGGAGCTGAATTGCAGGGGATAAGGTCCTTGCGGTCCGTTAACCGCCCAAGTGACGACTTTCTTTATGCATAAGAGCACCTCAGTCCGTTATGCTAAGCCAAACGCCCTAAAGAACAACCCCCGCTTGGAAAAGATGTGATGTGAATTGAAGGAGAACTGTTTCTGCTCCACTAATTTAAATCTGATGAGGTACTAGTTAAATCTGATGCTCTTCTAAATCATTTCAATTTCGCCGGACAGTACGCTCACTACCTCACCGGATTCGTTACGCAGCAGCAGCCCGCCGTTGTCGTTCAGTCCGACAGCAGTGGCCTCGGTGCGGCCCTGGGGAGTGTTCAAGCTTACCTGACGGCCCAGTGTTACCGACATCGACTCCCACAGCTCCTTCACGGGCTGGAAGCCTTGCTCCAGATAGACATGATATAAATATTCGAGTTCCGCAAGCACAGCTTCCGCAAGCCTCGTGCGGTCTACAGGAATGCCGCCGCCTTCGATCAGCAGCGATGTACCAATCCCGCGCAGCTCCTCCGGGTAATCTTCTCCGGTCAGATTGGCAGCGATGCCGATACCTGCGATACAGTAATGCAGCCCGCCTTCCCGAAGTGAGGATTCCAGCAGAATTCCGCAGATTTTGCGGCCGCCGGCCAGCAGGTCATTCGGCCACTTGATGCCGGCAGGCACCCCGGTAACCTCACGGATCGCTGTGCAGACAGCCACTCCGGCCAGCAGCGTCAGCTGCGGAGTCACGGCCAGCGGCAGATCCGGACGCAGCACCAGGCTCATCCAGATTCCTTTGCCGTGAGGGGAATGCCATTTGCGGCCCATCCGCCCGCGCCCGCCGGTCTGCGCTTCGGCCATGACCGTTGTTCCTTCCGGGGCGCCGCCCTCGGCAAGTTTTTTGGCTTCCTCCTGTGTCGAACCGACTGTATCCAGCCGCTGAATTCCCTTGGACCAGCCGGGAACGAACGCCTCCCGCTTCAGCACGCCGGAACGCTGCGCATGACCGCTATTCATCGCTATCCATCCTTTGCGCTGCTTGCAGCAGTAATTGGGTGTCATTAGCAAGGTCGCCTGCCGCGACAGCCAGAAGAAGCTGGTGCAGCAATACGCCCAGCCAAGGGCCGGGACGCTTCTCCAGCGCCGCTGTCACCTCATGGCCGCTCACCGCCAGCTCAGCGAGCGTGCGGACCTTTATCTCTGCGGTCCAGGACCGCAGGAGGCTGGTGGTGACAGGGGGGATGGAGCTTGCCATTGTAGGCGCTTCAGGGACGGCTGCCGATGTGGCAGGTGCGGCAGCGTATGCAACAGGCACATCCTCCGCTGTGGAGGGTTCGACTGTGGCAGGGACGTCATCCGACGTGGCGGGTGCGTCAGCGAGAAAGTCATGGACATCTGCCGACGTGCCTCGCGCAATTGCGGCTGTGGCCGGGCTGCGCGCCCCTGCGCCAACAGCGGGCGCGGCGTCAGCCCCCGCCGCCTCAAGCAGCGTCAGCCACCCTTCGGCGGCTGACTGGCCATGGCCCAGCACGGCGGCGATCCACCGCCGCCGCAGCAACTCCCCGGCGCCGGAAGCCTCCGGCCGCGCCGAGGACAACGCCGCGTCCCAAGCTTCGCGGACGCGGAGCACGGCGACGACGCCAGTGCGCGTCGCCCCCGGGAACGTCCATGCCCGCAGGAGCTCATCGGCGGAAGCCGCCGATGATCCCAGGGCATGCAGCAGGAGCGCCCAGCGCAGGCGGGCGCTCTCCAGGTTCCCGAGACCGGCAAGGCAGGCGGCGGCAGCCGCCAGGTCACGGCCGGTCCAAGGGAACGGCGCTTTGCCGCGCGGCAGCAGGCCGCTGCGCAGCAGGAGCCCCAGCCCGCGCTGCGGGTGCGGGCCTTCCAAGATGCGCTCCACCTCGGCGCGCACCCGCTCCACAGCAATATGCGCCAGCTTGTCACGCTGGCGCAGCAGACCGCGCCAGGTATTCTTCGCGATCGCGAAATCCAGCACAGAAGCAAAACGTACGCAGCGCAGCATCCGCAGCGCATCCTCCTCGAAGCGTTCCTCCGCTTCGCCTACACAACGGATCACGCGGAGCTTGAGATCACGCTCCCCCCCGAAAGGGTCAATCCGCCCGCCGTCGAGACCGCAGCAGATAGCGTTGATCGTGAAGTCACGGCGGCGGAGATCGTCCCGCACATCCCTGACGAATACAACATGCTCCGGACGGCGGTGATCGGCATAGCCGCTCTCCGTCCGGTAGGTCGTAACCTCTAAGCTGTAGCCCTCCTGCAGCACAGTGATCGTGCCATGCGCCAGTCCGGTAGGAACACAGCGCGGAAACAGGGCCATCACCTCCTCCGGCAGTGCGGAGGTAGTGATGTCTATATCATGCACCGGACGGCCCAGCAGCTCATCGCGCAGGCAGCCGCCGACGAAATAAGCTTCATGGCCGCCTGCCGCTAGGCCTGCAATAACAGTCCCGGCGGCTTCAGCCATGCCGGGTGGTGCCATTCTCCATTCCATATCGTACTCCTTACCCCAGGATCGGGTCTAATCCGGATACCTTGCGCCCGAGCACACGGTAATAAATATCTTCATATTGATTGGTGATCATATCTCTGCTGAAATCATTGCAGGACCGCTCCAGGCAGGCGCGCCGGAAGCTCTCAGCCATCGCCTCATCCGAGAGAAGCCGGACGGCATATTCTGCCATCGATTCCGTATCGCCGACCGGTGCAAGGAATCCGGTCTTGCCATGCTGAATCAGCTCCGGAATTCCCCCGGCCTGCGAGCCAATGGTCGGAACGCCGCAAGCCATCGCTTCCAGAGCGACCAGCCCGAAGCTCTCCTTCTCAGAAGGCAGCAGAAGCAGGTCCGCCAGAGAGATCACCTGGGCAATCTCATCCTGCTTACCCAGGAAGCGGACATGATCGTCGAGACCCATCTCGCTGATCTTGGCTTGAATCTTAGGCAGGTCAGGGCCTTCGCCAACCAGCAGCAGCTTGGAAGGCACCTGCCGGTTCACCTTGGCGAACACATCCACCACATCACTTACCCGCTTGACCGGGCGGAAATTGCTGATATGCATAAGAATCTTCTCATCCGGGGCTGCGAAGTCGCCGCGCAGATCCGTTACATCCCGGGGATAATAGACACGCTTATCCACGAAATTATAAGTCAGATCAATTTCACGCGTGATATCAAGCGCCTTGCGGGTCTCCTTGATCAGATCACGGGAGACTGCGGTTACCGCATCGCTCTCGTTAATGCCCAGCCGGATCAGATCCTTCAGGGATTCATCCTGGCCCAGCACTGTAATATCCGTGCCGTGCAGCGTGGTAACCACTTTGATATCATTGCCAAGGATCTGCTTGGCCAGATAAGCACATACCGCATGCGGGACCGCATAATGGACATGAAACAGATCCAGATTCTGCATTTTGGCTACCTGCGCCATCTTGGTTGCCAGCGCCAGATCGTATGGCGGATAGCGGAATACATAATAATCGTTAACCTCTACCTCATGGTAAAAGATGTTTTTCTGAAATGTTCCCAGCCGAAACGGGATGCTGTGGGTAATAAAGTGAACCTCATGGCCTTTTTCAGCCAATAGCTTGCCCAGTTCAGTTGCCACCACACCCGAGCCGCCAAGAGAAGGATAACAAGTGATGCCTATCTTTAGCCGCTCCATAGCTCCGCCCCTTCATTTAACTTAGCTCTATTACTTCAAGTAACGATATGAATTAATTATAGTTGTTTTCCGGGCTTTGTCGAGTTGCGCCTTATCCGCGTGCAGCGCTGAACAGATCTACAGTATACGGAACCTTACCAGCGAACCCTTCGGCATAAGGAATGAGCCTGCGCTGGCCGAGCAGCATATCTCTTGAACGGACGCGCTCGATATACCCTTCCGTCAATGGCGTTGCAACGGCATCTTCACCCGGAGCGAGTCCGAACTGGGAACGGTAGCAGGACAATGCCTGCTCCTTCAGCGGATACTGCGCAGTCACATCGACAATCAGATCCGTCCGCCCGAGATCATTAATGAAGTAGAAATATAACTCAGGCTCCGGAATGGCAGGCTTGTCCGGCATATATTTGCGCAGCTTGGCATTAAAAACCGCTTCCTCCACCAGCTTACTGCAGGCAATATGATCGGGATGGCGGTCTTCCCAGTAAGGAGCAAATACGATGGACGGAGCATAACGGCGGATTTCCGCTGTTACAGCCGCCAAATGGCCCTCTGTCATATACAGGCCACGGTCAGGCAGCCCCAGATTCGTTCGCACCGCCGCGCCCAGCACTACGGCAGCCTGCTGTGCCTCCTGTTCCCGAAGCTCCACCGTTCCGTTCGAAGACATCTCTGCCCGGGTCAGATCGCACATTCCCACCTTGAAGCCGGAGGCAGTATGCTTGGCAATCGTACCTGCCATGCCGATCTCGGCATCATCCGCATGCGCACCGAATACCAGGATGTCAAGCTTCATGACTCGTCCACACCCGGCTTATATTTATGTACCAGCTCACGCCAGCCGAAATCTCCCCGGTCAATAGCCTTCACCAGGATTTCTGCTGTAGCAATATTCGTGGCAACTGGAATCCCGTACACATCACACAGCCGGAGCAGCGCCGTAATATCCGGTTCATGCGGCTGGGCCATCAGCGGATCCCGCAGGAAAATAATCAAATCCAGCTCATCCGTAGCGACCATCGAGCCGATCTGCTGGTCGCCGCCAAGCGGCCCGGACATGTACCGGTGAATGGAGAGCTTGGTCACTTCCATGATGCGCTGGCCCGTAGTTCCGGTGGAGAATAATTTATGCCCTTCGAAGACATGCTCATAAGCGGTTACGAAATTAACTATTTCATCTTTTTTGCGGTCATGTGCGATAAAAGCAATTTTCAACATTCTGTTTCTCTCCCCGTCTATTCTATAAAATGCTCAAAACCATAAATCATGCCGGTATAGCCCATCACCTTTTGAATCCCGAGCTTGACTCCAGGCATATAACCCGCACGCTCATAGGAGTCATGACGGATCTTCAGCGACTGTCCGAACCCGCCAAACACAACCTCCTCCTGGGCAAAAACACCCGGAAGACGCACACTGTGAATACGGAAGCCGTTATAATACCCGCCGCGCGAGCCTTCAATAGTCTCTTCTTCCTCCGGATGTCCCTGGCGGAGCTCCTGCCGCGCCTCAGAGATCATCTCTGCCGTCTTAATCGCTGTTCCTGAAGGAGCATCCAGCTTCTGGTCTCCGTGATATTCGATAATTTCGAGATGAGGGAAATACTTGGCGGCCTGGGCAGCGAATTTCATCAGCAGGATCGCACCGATGGAGAAGTTAGGCGCAATTAATCCGCCGATTCCCTGCTCCTGGCATTGCTTGTCCAGCCCGGCGATCTGCTCCGGCGTGAAGCCGGTGGTACCGATAACCGGACGGACGCCGTACTTGACCGCCAGTGCAGTATTGCTATATGCCGACTGTGGAATGGTAAAATCTACCATCACATCAGCCTCTGTATCTGCAAGCGCAGTCTCCAGATCCGAAGTCACAAGTACACCGCAATCCTCAAGGCCAACCAGCCGTCCCGCATCTCTGCCATGTGCAGAGCGGTCAACCGCTGCTGCCAGCTCGAGTTCATCATCCTGCAATACCAGCTTCACAACCTCTTTGCCCATTCTGCCTCCGGCTCCGGAAACAACAATCCTGATCTTGTCACTCAAATGAATTCTCCCCGCTTTCCCTGGCTCTGTTATTATTGTATATAGTGTTGCAGCGATTTCTGCAGATCCTTCATCAGCAGACGCAGTCCGCTGTCATCCGGGTGCAGCGACATGACTTCTTTCAATACTGCAATCGCCTGCAGATGTTCATTCATCCGGCTGTGCGCAATCGCCAGCCATACATAAGCATCCCCGTAGAGAGGGTCAAGCGATACAGCTTCCTTCAGCAGTGTAATCGGATGGTACGGATTCACACTGTCCGCTGCTTCATCCTCCAGCAGCCGCTTCGCTTCCTGTACAAGCTTAAGGGCCTGCAGATGCTGAAGATGCAGCTGATAGTCCGGTTTGGTCCCATCCAGCCTGCGTGCGGCTATAGCATGTTCAAGTGCTTTATCCAGCATGCCACTGCGGGCATAGGTAATAGAGCAGCGGTATCTGACTTCTGCATCATCAGGACTAGCAGCAATGGCCGCCTCGAACAAGATGATGGCCTCAGCAAAGTCACTGCGCAGTATCGAGCGGTAGGCCGCTTTTACATAATCATTATGATCCATATCCTCACCATCCTTACGGCTAAATCCCGTTCGTTTGGTACAGCATATGTAGCATAGGCCTAATCGGTGTTTTTGGGTGTCCAGCGCCCGGCATCACGCGTATTGAATTTATGCATAACCTTATTATGTGCCTCAGTTAAATCTATACCGAGTGAATTGGCGAAGCAAACGGTAATGAAGAGAATGTCGCCCAGCTCCAGCTCAATCGAATTATCAGCTTCATCCGCTTTTTTCGGCTTCTCGCCGAATTGATGGTTCACTTCGCGCGCCAGCTCTCCGACTTCCTCGGACATCCGGGCCAGCATCGACAGCGGACTGAAGTAGCCTTCTTTAAACTGTGAGATATAGGCATCCACCTCACGCTGAATGTCACCAAGACTTTTATCCATAAATTTCCCTTTCACCCCCGTGTATTCTTGCCTTCTGTTTGCCCCTATGTTATCGTAAAGACGTTTTGAAGACAAATCTTTTTTGCAATGACGCCTGGAGCTTACGTGCTCTCCGGGGGGATCATTACATATAAATTGCCCATTTAGAGGCGTAGGCGAGGGATGTTATGAGTTCAACCGTTAAAATCAGCACAGTCAGCAAAACAGTGGCCCCCATCATGCTGGGCACGGCCATATACGCATTCGGACTACTGTATTTCATTATTCCCAACCAGCTGATGGAGGGCGGAGTTACCGGGATTACCATCCTGCTCAATTACGCCTTTAACATCCCGATCTTCTTAACCACACTGCTGCTGAACCTCCCGCTCTTTCTGCTCGGCTGGAGGGTGCTCGGGGCGAATCAGATCGTCTATACGGGACTAGGCATCGGCGCCCTGTCTTTTTTCCTCTGGTTATTTGAGCGGATGATCAAGGCAGGGTGGATTGTGACGTTCAGTACCGAGCATGATTTTATTCTTGCTTCATTATATGCAGGGGTTACCCTGGGTCTGGGTCTGGGGATTGTCTTCCGCTTCGGGGGCACCACCGGGGGTGTAGATATTGTTGCACGGATACTCGGACGCAAGTTCGGCTGGAGTATGGGTCAGATTATTCTGGCCGTAGATATCATCATTATCGGGGCTTCCCTGCTCTACATTCCCCGCGAAAAAATACTATACACTCTCGTGGCAGTCTTCATCGCCTCACGTGTAATTGATTTCATTCAGGAGGGGGCCTACGCCGCCAAAGCCTTCACCATTATCAGCGACGAGGCTCCGCAGATTGCCGAGCTGATCACCGCAGAGCTGGAACGCGGCGTGACGCTGATCCCGGCAATCGGCGCCTATTCTAAGCAGGCCAAGCACATGGTCTACTGTGTGGTCTCCAGACAGGAGATCCGCCGGCTCAGCCTGCTGGTGAAGTCTGTGGACCCTAAAGCCTTCGTAATAATCAGTGACGTTCATGATGTTCATGGCGAAGGCTTCCGGGAGACCTGATCTACACACACATAAGGGCGGCCCCCCGCAAGCAGGCAATAGCTGCTAGTGGAGTCCGCCCTCTTTTGTATCCTCTGTTACCTCAGCTTAACGCTACACGGTCTTCAAATCCCGCTTTTGGCCGCGGTACTTACGATAAGCCGTATACACCAGCACCGTAAAGATGAACGCGCCTGCCAGCAGAGCCCAGCCCCCGTATTGCTGCGGAGCCAGCGGCAGCGACAGAACCGGCTCGTTCCGCTCCTTGCCGAACATTACTCTTGCTGCATCCTGCCCATAGGATACAATCTCGAGCAGGCGGGCCCGTTCCACTGGCTGCTCCGAACCTGCCACCCCTCCTGCGTAAGACAGCCAGGAATCAAAGGCGTTCACCGCTTCAGCAGGCCGGGAGATGATGACCGCAGGCCGGATATTCGCATACCGGCTCTGAAGTCTTGCCAGCGCCGCTGTCCAGCGCTTCATGTCATTCGCGGCGGCGCTTTGCTCCATATCGTTCAGATCCTCACGGACCAGCTTATAATACTGCAGCCACATGGGCTGGCGGGGATGATTCAGGCTGTTAGCGGCAAGCCGCAGCTTCGCCGCAGCCGCTTCCCATCTCTCCGGGGACGGCTGGGCCGCAGCCAGTGCCGACTTCATATCCAGGATCACAGATGATAGAGCATTGACCCCCTCTACTGAGGTCATCCCTTCAAAGGATGAAGAGATGAAGATCTGTGAAATCTCCTCTGCTTCCTGGCGGGCCTTCAGCACATCGCCTTCAAGCACATAGCCGTACAGAGCTTCCGCCGACTGCTCCAGCCGCTGCGCTCCGCTTCTGGCCGTAAGCGCAGCGGGATCACTGGGTACACTTGCGGCTGCTTCTATGTAAGCTGTACTTCCCTGGTCTGCAGCGGCATCCCCTGCTTCAGCCTGAACGCGGCCTCCGCTAATACCGGCGAGCAGCCAGCACAGCAGGATTCCTGACATTATGAATACTTTTCTGCGCGGCATAAGACATCCCTCCCACCTTAATGTATGGCGGAAGGACAAGAGTTAGAACGGAGGCTCAGCGCTTCACGGCAGTTCTGTGCGGAAGTGCCGGACGCCTTGTCCGGCCGCAGAACAGCCAGGCAGCGGCCGTACTGAACAGCGTAAGCCCCATGGTGGAGTACTGAACAACGATAAGATCATCATCAAGCACTGAGGGCAGCCATGGATACACGCCTTGTGAATAATCCACTATATCATTAGCGAACGTCCACGCAAGCGCCACTGGCAGCATCCTCCGGAAGGTGAAGAACCGGGCATAGATCAGGGCTTC
Organism: Paenibacillus sp. FSL H7-0350; assembly: GCF_038593195.1. Lineage (NCBI taxonomy): Bacteria > Bacillati > Bacillota > Bacilli > Caryophanales > Paenibacillaceae > Paenibacillus > Paenibacillus sp. FSL H7-0350. Next base: position 1,760,212 of record NZ_CP151972.1, read on the forward strand.
CACAGCCATTCCGGTATGGGAGATCATCAGCATCCAGTCCTTCCAGGTAATGGAATCCCCCTGATAACCACCGGCCACAATGATACTGACCGCCCATATCCCGTACTTCACCGATGTTAACACAGCCAACGCTTCAATCAGCTCACGCACCAGCGTTCCTGTAAGCCCTCTTGGCGGATAGAGCAACAGCAGCAGTGCAGCTGTGAAGAACAGACTAGCCGTAGGGCTGTCGGGAACGAACGGCAGCAGCCAGAGCGGATCAGTCTGCGCTGTGAACGTGAGCTGATTGCCATACCACATATATCCGTAGACCGTCCCCAGCAGATTCACGATAAACAGCAGCCATATTATTCTTCGGTCCCTAAATAACTTCTCAAACCAATGACCCGGCATACGAACAACTTCCCCCCGACTGTAGCAGCTTCATTTCATTACAAGACTGATCTCATTACAACACTCATGACATAACAAAAACCTGAGCGCATATACGATCAGGTCCTGCGTTACTGTTATTTTACTGTCCGCTTTTTTGTTTGGCAAGCCAGCCGGCCAGCTCATCGATATCCTGCTCGGTCAGTCCTGCCCCCATAGCTGTCTCAACCATTGGCGGCATCTGGCCCTTACCTTCTTTTATAATAGCAAGGATCGCCGCCTGATCATGCTTATCGCCTACACCGCGAAGTGAGGGACCATTCGCTCCCTTTAGCTCTGCCGCATGGCAGGAGATGCAGGTAGCCTTCTTATAGAGCTCCATGGCCGGATCATCCTTGTCCACAATGGCAATAGCTTTCGGTTTGACGGCACTTGTGGTTGGCAAGCCCGCGGCCTTGTTCTCGGCGGCCTTTTCTTCGCGCTGAACATCCTCTGGAATCTGGCCGGTTTCAGCCATCTCATGCTTGTATTCTGTCCAGGCTGTGTTGGTTAAATAGACGATTGCAGCGAGGGACAGGAACATCAGCGAGGATGCAATCGGTCTGCGGTAGAACCGCCGCTCCGGGCCGGTATCCAGGAAAGGAGCCAATAGCAGGGCCCCGAAGGCCACGCCTGTCACGCCCAGCGTTCCGAGCACGATATAATCACCTGAAGCATAAGGAAGCTTCAAATACTGATAGAGGAACAGGAAATACCAGTCGGGAATCGGAATAACCGATGCTGCCGGATTGGCAGGGAACCCGAGCGGAGCCGGCTCCGAGATGGTCAGAACCAGAATTCCCACTAGCACCACTACGCCAACCATCCATTCCTTGAGCAGAAAGTTAGGGATAAAGGCTTCCGATTTGCCCGGATACGCCGTATAATCCGGCGGGGTAATGAATCCGTTTCCTCTGCGGACCCGGGAATCCCCGACGAATACCACCTTCTCTTTGGAGTCGTCTCCGTGTGCCATGACCGTGCCTCCTATACGTTATTTTATAGCGGACCGGATATGCCTTGTCTGCGGATCATAATGAAGTGCCCGACAAGCAGTATAAGCAGAACCGCCGGGAGGAAGAATACATGTAAGGCGAAGAACCGAGTCAGCGTCTCGGCGCCGGCAATATTGCCGCCCTGCATCAGCTCCTTGAGCACCGGCCCCATGAACGGAACCGAATTGGCGATCTCCAGCGTAACCTTGGTGGCGAAGTACGCCTTATTGTCCCACGGAAGCAGGTAACCGGTCAGTCCCAGTCCCAGCATGACGAAGAAAATCAGCATCCCCACTACCCAGTTCATCTCGCGCGGAGCCTTATACGAACCGGTGAAGAACACACGCATCGTATGAAGGAACATCATGACAATGACGAGGCTCGCGCCCCAGTGGTGCATGCCGCGGACGATTTTACCGAAGGCGACCTTGGTCTGCAGATATTCCACACTGGCGTAGGCATTAATGATATCCGGGACATAATACATGGTCAGAAACATTCCAGAGAGTATCTGTATTACAGTGATGAAGAACGTTAGTCCGCCGAAGCAGTATACAAAGGCTGAAAAGTGGTGTGCGGGATTGACATGCTCGGGGACCTCGTGGTCGGCAACATCTCTCCAGATCGGTGTAATATCCAGACGTTCGTCAATCCAGTTATATACGTTTTTGAACACGCCGTTCACGCCTCCTTCGCCGAAACAGTATTAGGGACGATTTCACCGAGATATACCCAGCCTCCGTCAATCTTGGTGGTGTATTGGTCCAGCGGCTTGGCAGCCACCGCCAGTTGCCGGCCCTGCTTCGTATAGCGGGCGCCATGGCAAGGGCAATGATATTCATCTGGAAACGCCTTGTCATTATTCCAGCCTACCGTGCAGCCCAGATGCTTGCAGATGGGTGAAAGCGCATAAATATCTCCGTTCGCGTCTTTACGAATCCACGCCGTAAGCATCGCTGTACTGGCATACCATCCGTCCTGCTGCGGAAGCTCGAAAGTGAACTCCTGGGGCTCCTCTGTAATTTTGGACGCTTCCGCTACCTTGATGAATTCTCCCTCGCCTTTTTTCTGCAGAATCGGATCTACAGCAAACCGGACCATCGGCAAAAGAACTCCGGCACCCATAAAGGCGGTAGCCCCTCCTAGCGTATAGGTCAAAAACTGTCTGCGTGACATCTCGTTTCGGCTGGGCGGTTCTTGCGGAAGTGACTCTTCTTCTTCATTAAGGCTGCTCATACTGTATGTAACCCCCTTTTCAAAATGTGAGAAGGCACCTGCAGAGTTGTTGCATAGGTATTTTAGGTAAAAAATCCGTTTTCAATGAAAAATATCACAGTTCATATAAGTTCATCCTAATCATAGCTTAGGGTCCAAAACCCGTCAAGAATATTGTCTAAATTGTGACAGGCGTTTCCGGTGCTTTTTTAGTAAATTGTTGATTTTCCGTCACATTTAACTCATTTCCCATTCTGCCATAAGGCCTGGATTTCACTACGTACATAAGCGCTTACCGAGGCTCTGGAATCAGACATTATCTCAGGCAGGCAAAGGAGTAAATCGCTTTCAAAAACATCCTCCTTACGCAGCCCTGCATTAGCAGACATCACGATTACGTACTGGAAGCCGCTGGATTTGACTTTTCGGCAAAGTTCATTCACAATAGCTGTCATTCCGGTCCCTGCATACTGTACCGCCGGATAAGTCACGACCCGCCCCTTGTACGGTTGTTCGGCCAATTCCAGGAAATCACGCTGCCGTTCAAGTAACGTGGCGGTCTCAGGCGGATTCTCCGTACCCTGAAGTCCGCTATACGGAATGATGCAGGTATCATAATATTGACCGTCAATCTCCCAGGCTCTTCTGTCAAAATCACTGAATTTCATAGATTCGCCCCCTCTAGCCGCATCCCGCAGCATGCATTGTTACTTTAAAAGCATCATAAACAAGTGTATACGGCTTGGCAATCCCTATTACAGAAAAAAAGAAATGCGCCAGGCGCATTTCCTATGCCAAACTTTTCAGTTCTTCAGTCAGATTCCGGAAAGCCGCCTCATCACCAGCAGCCAGCGCCGTGTCGATCTTCCGGTACAACATGTCGGTACGACGCTTTCTTAACGCTTCATCCCACACCATTTCCGCGGCCAGCCCCAGCATCACTTCATAAGTAGCCTTCATTTTGTCCATTCGATACACCTCCGCTGTTTAAGAAATTCCGTATTCCAATGCTTTTTTTACATAGCTTTCACTTGTGCGTGCCATCCTCAGCAGATCCTGCTCAGTCAATTCACGGACCACTTTGGCCGGTGTGCCCAAGGAGAGCGTGTACGGAGGAATGATTTTGTTCTCGGTTACAATGGAGCCGGCTCCTACTAAAGCATATTCACCAATCTCTGCTCCGTTCAGTACAATTGCACCCATTCCGATTAATGTGCCCTTGCCTATCCGGCAGCCGTGGATGATTGCTGAATGCCCGACCGAGATGTCATCCTCCAGCACCAGCGGCAATCCTTCCGCCACATGGCCGACCACGCCGTCCTGGATATTGCAGCGCTCCCCGATAATCACCGGTGCCAGGTCACCGCGAAGTACGGCGTTGAACCAGACACTGGATTGTTTGCTTATTCTTACATCGCCAACGAGCTTTGCGCCTTCCGCCACATATACTGATTCGTCAAGCTGCGGTATGTAACTCCCATAGGCAATCCGCATCTCTCTCCCCCTTACCTGAGCAGATGCTTCGGCACTGCCGCCTCACATCCCCAGGGTGTCATCATGACCACTGTTCCTGCGGGTTCCTCACCAAGCTTAAGCATGCCCAGATGCAGCATCATCCGCAAGATGCGCTGTTCGAGAATGGAAGCGGCGTCATCGTAATAAAAGGGCTTGATCAGCCAGCCGATCCCTTCTGACAGCGAGGCTGTGGTCACCCATCTGCCGGCACTTAGACTGATCCAGTAGACCAGCGAAGGCAAATTGGGAATAGCCCCTTTATACAGTCTTAACCAAAAGGAGAATAACTGCATCAGCTTCTCGGATTTTCCCTCCGCCAGAAAGTACTCGCCTGCGGCTGTAAGCTGAAGCCTGTAGCCTTCCTCAGAGATAAAGCGGCGGTGGCGGGCATAATCATACAGCAGGGCAAATCTGGGCGGATAATGCTCACAAGCCCTGCCGTAGCCGAACCTCCAGCCACCCTTGCCGAGCAAGGGCTCCGCAATCTGCAGCGCGTTCATCACTCCCTGCTGATTGCGCTTATAGAGCGCGCCTTCCTGGTTCAGCTCAGGCTCATTCTCCTTCACATACCGCAGGAACAGCAGCAGATCTCCGGCCAGCAAATCCCCCTCCCCCCTATACACCGCCGGCTCCGGGACAGGAACAATTCGCTGCTGCAAATACTGGCCCATCTGCTCACGGAAGCGCTTCTTCAGATCCAGCGGGACCTGGAACAGATACCGGCTCTGCTGGGAGGCTCCGCTGAATAGCCAGCCGCTGTTCTTAAGCCGGCTGACCAGCTCGCGGTAGTCACCGCTTTTGCCGGGCGGGACATCGAAGGAAGCCTGCCTGGCGGCAGCCAGCAGATCCTCCAGGCTGAAGTGACTGCGTTCATCGAAGAGCAGGCTGTTCAGCAAACGCAGCTCTCCCGAGGAACTCCCCTTAATATGAGACTCCATGAACTCCCGGCTGCCCAAGGTGATCAATATACTCTGAATCAAATCATGTTTGGAATTCCGTTTGCACTCACACTGATAGCGTCCCGCAATGGCGGTCAGCTGACCAATGTCTGCATAAGTGAGCATATCCGCCAGATTCATCTCTCATCGCCTCACTGTTTTACTACCATTATGGGAAATACAGCCCTTTTTATTCCTTTTGCGCAAAAAAAATAACCCGAAGGGTCGGGTTAATGCTGTTTTTGTAATATATGACGGGTACAGTTGTACACTAAAGGATTCCATTCCTGCTCGTTCTTCTCCAGAATCGTGAGTGAGAGATTGCCGAGCCGTTCCGAATATTTGTCTTTGTAAAGCGCGGTGTAGAGCTGCGCAAGGAATCCTCCATGGGAGATGACCAGAACATTCTTACCCGGGAAGCGGGCCGTAATATCCTCCAGGAATGCAAGACCCCGGACCTGAAGTGCCTCATCGCTCTCCTGCCCCAAAGACAGCAGCTTCCAATCCTTGCCCCATTTGGCTTCACGGGCTTCAGCTGTCATGCCCTCCACCTGGCCGTAGGCACGCTCACGGATACGGTCATCCGGCTCAAGCAGAGGAATACCCAGCTTGGCCGCTACGATCTTGCCGGTCTCTGCTGCACGCGACAAGCTGCTGGTAATACAATAGTCCCAGTGGTAAGGCTCACGCAGCAGCCGGTCACCCAGCATCTCAGCCTGCAGCCTGCCTTCATCATTCAGCGGAATATCACTTTGTCCCTGAATTTTACCTACCGCATTCCAATCCGTCAGCCCATGGCGTATTAAGCCGATCAGCATCGCCTATCACCGTTCCCTTCCCTTTGATGTTTGCTTAATAATGTAACACGAATGAAAACAAATGTCTTCTTTTTTAACACAAGTGGAAACGGCATTGCCGTCCTTTTAAAGGATGGTACCATTTCAGCGAGAAATAGAAGGATAATTTATAGTGTGCAACATATAAATTCTTATATTCAAATCAAAAACCCTCTTCTCCATACTCGGGAAGGGGGTTCTCATTGTCTGCGGTACCGGTTCAGACGGACCAGCAGGAATATGGATAATCCGACGCCCAGCGTCGACAATACCATCCAGTACTGCGGATGTGCAGGGCCCATATTGGCCACCAGCGGCTCAATGATCCCGCCCTCAGACTCCACCGGATATGAAGAAGACCAGTCCAGCGTTAAGCCTGCCACACCTGTCTCAACGATTCCGCTCTGTGCCGCCGTCGTATTCGAGGGAGTCTTGAACACGGTGAAATATAAGAAGCTGGAGATAAACACCGCTAAGAAACAGGCAATCCAGAGGGTTAAGCGATGCCGGAATACGGCCGAACTCCCCGCAGACTTCCCGTCACCGGGCATAAGCCAGGGGCTCTCCAGATAGATCCGCTCCATTACCTTACTGTTAATCGCTTCTGCCCGCTCGTCGCTGACATCAAATCTTGTATCCTGCATAAGCTCACTGGTCTCCTGCCACAGCGCCCATTCAGCACTGCAGTAGGAGCAGGTTGCGATATGTCTCTCAAGTCTAATCCGCCTGGGATCTGTGGGGGGAGCGTCCCACAATTGTGGAATGGAATCCTGCGCTTCCCTGCAATTCATAGGCCTTACACCCTCTCAGCCTGCTCTTCAACTTCAGGCTCATAGAAATAGGATTCGAGCTGCAGCTTCACACTGCTCCTTGCCCGGAACAGCAGTGACTTCACTGAGCTAACGCTCTGATCCAAAATCACGGCAATTTCCTGGTAATCCATCTGATCATATTCACGCAGAATCAGCGCGGAACGCTGTTTCTCCGGGAGATTGTTAATTGCTTCGCGGACGAGTTCCATCCGTTCCTTGCGTAATGCTGCCTGTTCCGGGGCAACATCAAGCGGTGCCACAGGCGTATATCCGCTCTCTTCGAGCGATACATTCCCGGCACGGTTCTTACGAAGTTCACTCAGCACTGTATTGCGGGCAATCGTGTACAGCCATGTGGAGAACGAAGCATCCACTTCCCTGAAGGAATGAAGACTCCGGAAGGCTTTGTAGAAGGTCTCTGAACAGAGGTCTTCGGCAATCAGCTCCATATGGGAGTTCTTCAGCATGTGGTACACAAACGCCAATATCTTGCGTTGATATCGTCGCATGAGTTCCGAGTATAATTCTGTATCGCCTTGCTTGATTAGCTGGATCAACTGGGAATCCGTCATGGTGAGTCGGCCCTCCTCGCCCTTGCACGTGTAATCCCGTCCGGTCCGTATCTACTTATACCGGGCAGGTAACAAAAAGTTGCGGCATTCCTTCAAATTTGCAGCACAAAAATCCAATCTTCCTATGTATATTCAACTTACCGTTATTTAAGGCTTCCAACCTTCAATTCATTTTCTAGACAGAAGAATGGCAGCATTCTCCCTAAAGGACAACACAGCCCGTCACCACTTGTTCAGCAAGCGGTTACCTATACTTGGAAGGAATCTATAAACATACTTAACCCAGTATAGCACAGTTTCTAACAGGAGGAAATTAATAGACTTTGAGAGAAGCACAGACAGACCGATGAAAGCGGTCTTTTTTTTCTTTGAATAAAGTGTTGACAAAATGTAAACGGATACATATAATAAAAGTACAGTATGGTTTCTCTCCACTCCTATCCAAACACTACACGGTTCCAAGAAATTGTGAACTGTAACCGCTTATTATGTAAGCGGTCTTTTTTTTGTCCATTTTTACGAACATTTGGGTATTTACTGAGCGCTTGTTTGTTGCGGGAGCCGGGGCATCCTCTGATAGCAGTTGGATTTCCTCCATTTATAAATAAGAGCCGGAGCATCCGGCCCCGGCCCTACTTTTACATATATACGGTATAATCATTCTCCTGCAGCAAAATTCTGGCCCGCTCCATATCGTTCTCCTGGCGGAAGGACAAGCGCATGATCCCGGGAACATCCTCGCGGCTCTCAATAATCTGCACATTGCTAAGGTTGATGCCCTGGTCGCCCAGCTCCGTAGCAATGCGGCCGATAATGCCGGGATGATCGGGTACATCAATATGCAGATCGAACAGCGGAGTGATCATTCCCTTGCGCCGCTCAGGAAGCTGGCTGCGAAATTGATTCGCCTCCTGGAAGGCCGACTCGATCCCTGCACCATCCCCGCTCTCCAGCAGATGAATGAATGAGGACACTTCATCGTTCCAATCCTTCAGCAGCCGCAGCATCACAGAGCGGTTATTCAGCAGAATATCGCGCCAGATGATCGGATCGCTCGAAGCAATGCGGGTAATATCACGGAAGCCCCCCGCAGCAAGTGTGCTGTACAAGGAATCCGAATGGTCATATGCATGAATCTGATTCACTAGGGCTACCGCAATAATATGCGGCAGATGGCTGATCGCTCCAACAATCTCATCGTGGCGCTCTGGATCAAGCCGGACAATCTGGGCTCTCGTATGTAGCAGGAGCGACTCCAGAGCCTGGTATGCCTCTTCAGGTACGCCTGGCGGGGGCGTGAGCACGTAGTACGCATTCTCGAACAGTAAGGAGGAGGCTGCCTCTACGCCTGAACGCTCTGATCCGGCCATGGGATGGCCTCCAATGAAATGTACACCGGGAATATCCAGTGTAAGGGCACACGCGGCGATGCTGGCCTTGGTGCTGCCGACATCTGTAATGATGCAGCCCGGCTTCAGCGGCAACCTGCTTAACCGCTGAAGATAGTCCTCAAGCATTCCAACCGGCACACACAGAAAAATATAATCCGCATCCAGTGCTGCTTCTTCAAGTGATAATGTTGCTTGATCAACCACACCTCTGCTCACATATTTAGTCGCAGATTCAGGCCGGTGGGCATGGCCTACAACGGTCAGACCCTCCTTGCCTTTGAAGCAAAGGGCCAGTGAGCCGCCGATCAGGCCGACACCGAAAATTGCTATTTTTGTCGTCATGTTCTTAGTACTACCTGCCTTCTGTGGTATCGTCAATCCAGCTTCTGAGCCCTCACGGTTATGCGCGAACTTCCTGCTCCTTCAGCGCTTGCTCCAGGGCAGCTACGAAGGCTGTGTTCTGCTCGGCGGAGCCGATGGTCACCCGCAGGTAGGTCGGATACCGGTGGAAGCCTGTTCTGACGATGATTCCTTGGCGCAGCAACGTATCGAAGACTTCACTAGCAGGCTTGCGTACATCCACCATAATGAAGTTGCCGTGAGCCGGGAACGACGTAAGCCCGAGACGCGCGAATTCCGCCTCAAGCTGCACAATCCCTGCACTGTTAAGCGCACGGCACTGCTGCACATATTCCTGATCGGAAAGTGCTGCCACTGCTGCCACCTGAGCCAGGCGGGTCGTATTGAACGGCTCACGCACCTGATTAATCAGAGAAATCACCTGCTGGCTGGCTACACCATAGCCGATACGGAGCGCAGCAAGACCATAGATCTTGGAGAAGGTACGAAGGACTACCAAATTAGGATATTTGTCGATCAGTTTAATGCCGTCGGTGTAGCTGAGATCGGTCACATATTCGTAATAGGCCTCATCCAGAACTACCATAACGCCAGCAGGTACTGCATCCAGGAACGAAATCAGAGCATCCTCGGGCACAATGGTACCGGTCGGATTGTTCGGATTGCAGATCCAGACGATCTTGGTCCGGTCAGTAATCTTCGCCAGCATCGCATCCAGATCATGCGTTCCGTCCTTAAGCGGGACTTCTGTGGTTACTGCCCCTTCTATATCGGCATTGCTCTTATATACAGAGAAGGTCTGATCGGCCATAATCGTCTCGTCACCGGGCAGGAAGAAGGCACGGGCAATCAGAGCAATAATCTCATCCGATCCGCATCCAAAAATAATACGGTCACCCGCCACGCCCAGATGCTTAGCCAGCGCTGCCGTCAGCTCAGCGGCAGAGCCGTCCGGGTATAAAAAGAGGTTATCCAGCTCCGCTACAATAGCGGCCTTTGCACTTGGTGCAGCCCCGTAAGGGTTCTCATTGGATGCCAGCTTAATGACTTCGCTTAAGCCCAGCTCTTTCTTGACTTCTTCAATTGGTTTCCCGGGCTTGTAGACAGGAAGGTCAACAATATTCGGTTTTGGATTCATGGGTGATCCTCGCTCTCCAAAAGTTAATTAGGTCTTAATTGTGCCACAAATTCACGAATTTGCAACAGTCCGGCGCTTCTCGTCTGAGGCTGGGACAGCAGGGGAATAACCTCCTCGACCTTGCGGACAATGGCGCTACCCACTACTACACCATCACAGATCTTGGCAAAACGGGATACCTGCTCTCCAGTAGAAATTCCGAATCCTACAGCGACCGGCAGGTCCGTAGACCGGCGGACGGACGCAATGAACTCATCTACTCCGCTGTGGAAGCTTGAGCGTTCCCCGGTTACACCGAGCGAGGATACGCAATAGACAAAGCCGCTTGCGCCGGATACGATCCGGGCAATCCGTTCGCTGGAGGTCGGGGCCACGAGCGGAATGAGATTCACTCCGGCGGCACGGCTGCGTGCACGCATATCTTCTGATTCCTCAACCGGCAGGTCTGGAATAATCAGCCCGCTGATCTCATGGGTATTCAGCTCCGCAAAAAACGTATCCAGCCCCATCTGCAGCACCGGATTATAATACGTGAACAGGATGAACGGCAGCCCGCTGCCTGCCTGCCTTGCTTTCAGCGCCGTCTCCATACAGGTGCGCAGATGAACCTTGCTGCGCAGCGCTCTTGCGGACGCACGCTGGATTACCGGACCGTCGGCAAGCGGATCGGAGTAAGGAACACCAAGCTCCAGAATATCCGCTCCGGCTGCCTCCAACTCAGCGATAATATCCAGTGTAGTCTCGAGATCAGGATCGCCTACGGTAAGGAACGGAATTAGGGCAGTACGGCCTTCCGCCTTCAATCGGTTAAACGTCAGGTCCATCCGGTTTGTCGTCTCAGTTGTCATTGCTGCTCCGCCCCTTCCGTATAAGCCATAATGGATTCGACATCTTTGTCGCCGCGTCCCGACAGGCAGATCACCACAATATCTTCCTTGGTCAGCGTCTTGCCGAGCTTCACCACATGGGCAATGGCATGAGCCGACTCCAAGGCGGGAATAATACCTTCCGTCACGCAGAGCAGCTTGAGCGCATCCAGCGCTTCCGCATCGGTCACCGGTACATACTGGGCACGTTGAATGTCCTTGAGATAGGAATGCTCAGGCCCCACGCCCGGATAATCGAGTCCGGCCGATATGGAATGGGCCTCGATGACCTGTCCATGCTCATCCTGCAGCAGATAGCTCATCGAGCCCTGGAACACGCCATGGCTTCCCTTGCTCATGGTTGCTGCATGGAACGGAGTGTCTACGCCTTTACCGGCAGCTTCAACACCAATCATCGCCACCTGCTCATCCTCCATGAACGGATAGAACATACCGATGGCATTGCTGCCTCCGCCTACTGCGGCAACCAGCAGATCCGGCAAACGCCCTTCGGCCTCGAGAATCTGGCGGCGGGTCTCATCCCCGATAATCCGCTGGAAGTTGCGGACCATCATCGGATACGGATGGGGGCCTACCGCAGAGCCAAGCACGTAGAACGTATCTTCCACATTGCTCACCCAGTAGCGGAGCGCCTCATTCCCGGCATCCTTCAGCGTTCTGGAGCCGGAGGTCACCGGAATAACCTCTGCCCCGAGCAGCTTCATCCGGAAGACATTCAGCGCCTGGCGGCGGGTATCCTCTTCGCCCATGAACACCTTACATTCCATACCGAGCAAGGCGGCTACCGTAGCTGTAGCTACTCCGTGCTGGCCTGCGCCGGTTTCGGCAATCACCTTGGTTTTACCCATCATTTTGGCCAGGATGCCTTGTCCGATAGCGTTGTTGATCTTGTGGGCGCCTGTATGATTGAGGTCCTCCCGCTTCAGATAGATCTTGGCCTCGCCAAGCTGTTTACTTAGCCGCTCTGCATAATATAGCGGGGTTTCGCGCCCCGAATATTGCTTGAGCAGATAATCTATTTCCTCCTGAAAGGACGGGTCTGCCGAGAATTTATGGTAAGCCTCTTCCAGCTCAATCAGTGCAGTCATCAAGGTCTCAGGAACGAAGCGGCCTCCAAAAGAACCAAAACGTCCATTTTTGTCCGGTACTTGTATCATGATTGCTTCACCCTTTCTACGAAAGCTGTCATTTTGGCAATGTCCTTACTGCCGTTACTCTCTACTCCGCTGGAGACATCCACGCCATAAGGGGCGTAGCCGTCCAACAGCTCGTTCACATTGTCCGGATGCAAGCCTCCGGCTATAAATAAAGGCAGCGCATGCTTCGCCGCCGCTTGCTGGTATAAGGGGATCTGCTCCCAATCAAATGTACGGCCCGTTCCGCCGCTGTCCTGCGGATCATAGGTATCCAGCAGCAGTGCATCAATGATGCCCGCATAGCTGTCCAGCAGAGGTTGAATCTCATCCCCTGTATCAGTATTACGTCCGGCAACCGAAAGAGCCTTCCAGACCTTAACCTGGGGAAAAGCCGCCTTGACCTCCGCGCAGAACTGCGGACTCTCTTGTCCATGAAGCTGCACAACATCCAGCCGTACCGTTTGAAGCAGCTCTGCCAGCTCAGAAAGGCCGGGGTTAACGAATACGCCCACCGGTCGGGGCACAGGCTCAGACTTCCAGTTGCCCAGCTCTGCAATCAGCTCCGCAGCCACACCCGCGGTAACCCTTCGGCGGCTGGGTGCAAATACCAGGCCTATATAATCGAGCGGCAAACTATTCATAGATTTTAGCACTTCAACGCCCTGAAGTCCACAGATTTTTACGAGAGGTTCAGTCACGCTGCACACGATCCTTCCCGGCAGGAAGCGGACCGAGCAGCTGATAGACTGCCTGCTCTACATCCGGCTGGCGCATAAGGTATTCTCCGACCAGCACACCGGTTGCCCGTGTCTTGCGGAGATACGCAATATCCTCCGGCCCGGTAATCCCGCTCTCGCTGATTACGGGAAGACCAGCGGGTAGAAGGGCTGCCAGCTCCTCCGTAGCGGAGAGCGACGTTTCGAACGTCTTGAGATTCCGGTTATTGATGCCCAGCAGAACCCCGGGATGTTCGGCCTTACCTGTAGACAACACCGTCTCCAGTTCGCTGCGGTCATGGACCTCAATCAGGATATCGAGCCCAAGCGCGGCAGCAGAGTCAGTGAACGCGGCGAGCTGCTGCGGGGTCAGAATGGCCGCAATCAGCAGAATGGCATCTGCTCCAAGCAGGCGGGCCTCATAGATCTGCTTTTCATCGATAATGAAGTCCTTACGTAGTAGCGGAAGCTTCACCGCCTCTCTTACTTGCTGGAGATACACGCCGCTGCCCTGAAAATAATCCTTGTCCGTCAGCACGGACAGACAATCGGCCCCTCCCGCTACATAACCCCGGGCAATCGTCACCGGATCAAAATCGGCCCGGATCAGCCCCTTGGACGGCGAGGCCTTCTTCACTTCGGCGATCAGCCCCATCTCCCGGTTCCGGCGTTCAGTCAGGGCACTGCGGAAGCCTCTGGTAGCAGGCAAACCTGCAATGGAGCGCTCCGCCGCAGCGAGCGAGAATTGCACGCTTAACGCTTCTACCTCTTTTACCTTCGTGGCAACAATCCGGTCAAGATACATAATCAAGCTCCTTTGTCATCGCTTTTAACTGTTCCAGCTTGCTCAGGGCCGCCCCTGAATCCACAACCTCTCTGGCACGGTCCACGCCTTCCTTAAGTGTATCCGCTAGACCGGCGACATAGATGCAAGCTCCGGCATTCGCGAGTACGATATCACGGTACGGATTGATATTACCCTCCAGCACTGTAGTGATAATCGCCGCATTCTCTGCGGCATCACCGCCCATGACATCCTCCAGCGGATGCTGGCTGAGGCCAAGCTCCTGCGGTGTAATTACGTAGGTGCTGACTACGCCCTGCTTCAGCTCGGAGACCTGAGTCGGTGCCGAGATGCTGATCTCATCCAGGCCGTCCAGGCTGCTGACAATCATCGCCCGCTTGGAGCCGAGCTCACCCAGGACCTTGGCAACCGTCTCTGTCTTGTTACGGTCGTAGATGCCCATCAGCTGCCGGTCTGCTCCGGCCGGATTGGTCAGCGGGCCCAGCATATTGAAGACCGTCCGCACACCCAGCTCACGGCGGGGAGCAGCGGCATGCTTCATGGACGGATGATAGATTTGTGCGAACAGGAAGCAGATGCCGATACTATCCAGACATTGCCGCGCCTGCTCCGCATTCAGATGAATATTAACACCAAGCGCCTCCAGCACATCTGCACTGCCCGCTCTGCCGGATGCCGAACGGTTGCCATGCTTCGCCACTCTTACAGAAGCAGCGGAAGAGATGATTGCCGAAGCTGTGGAGATATTGAATTTATGAATGCCGGAGCCGCCCGTGCCGCAGGTATCCAGCAGTTGGCTCCGCTCTGTAAGCACCTGTGTGCCGAAACCGCGCATCGCCTCTGCGAAGCCGGTGATTTCTTCAACGGTCTCCCCTTTGATCCGCAGCGCGGTCAGCAGCGACCCGATCTGCGCTGGTGAAGCTGCACCTTCCATAATCGTGCCCATAATCTCCCGGGCCTGCGTACGGGTAAGATCCTTACCCTCGATTAAACCGGCAATTCCTGATTGTAGTAACTGGCTTGCGTCCATAGTGGATGTCCTCCTAAAAGTTTTAAGTTTTATGGAGCATTCTCTGCTCTTCTGATCTCATCTCTGCTAATTCCCGGTTCACGGGGTATATTCGTACATATAATCCTGGTTAATGACTTGCTTCTCCTTCACCTCAGCGGGGAACATCGCTTCCGCCATACGGATTGCCTTCAGCATTCCTTTGGCCTTGTTCACCGTCTCCTCATATTCCTTCTCCGGCACGGAATCCCAGACAATCCCTGCTCCGGCCTGCACATAAGCACGGCCCTTGCGGAAGATAATCGTGCGGATCGTGATGCAGGAATCCATGTTCCCGGAGAAGCCTAGATATCCGATTGCCCCGGCATAAGCGCCGCGGGCTTCCCGCTCCAGCTCAGCAATAATCTCCATCGCCCGCAGCTTCGGCGCTCCCGATACCGTACCTGCCGGAAGGCAGGAGAGGAAGGCATCGAAGAAATCCTTATCCTCGGCCAGCGTTCCGGTCACATTCGAGACCAGATGCATGACATGCGAGTATTTCTCGATCTCCATGAATGTATTGCATTTCACACTGCCGAATTTCGAGACCCGCCCCAGATCATTGCGGCCCAGGTCTACAAGCATCAGATGCTCCGCACGTTCCTTCTCGTCCTCCATCAGCTCTGCGGCGAGCTGATGATCCTCTGCCGCCGTCGCTCCGCGCGGCCGGGTACCGGCAATCGGCCGGGTCTCCACCCGTCCGCCATCCACCTTGACCAGCGCTTCCGGCGAGGTGCCGACGATGATCTCTTCATCCATTTTCAGATAATACATATAGGGAGAAGGGTTCAGAATGCGCAGCATCCGGTACACATGCAGCGGAGAGACCTCTGTCTCGATGTGCATCCGCTGTGACAGCACCACCTGGAAGATATCTCCGGCACGGATGTATTCTTTGGCCTGCTCTACGTTGCTTATATACTGCTCCTTTGTGAGATTCGAGTGAATCTCTCCAAGCTCAATATCCTGCGGAATGCTGCGGCGGTTGACGTTCTCCTTCGGGCCTTCCTTTTGCAGCTCTTCTGCCAGATTCACTAAGCGATTGCTCAGTTCCTCGTAGTTAGCCCGGATATCCGAATCCGTATCGCCATCCTTAATATGAAGATTACCCACCAGCAGGATCTGCTGCTTCACATGATCGAAGACGATAATACGGTCACAGAACATAAAACGGATGTCATCCATATTCAGGTCATCTACCGCATGTGCGGACAGCTTCTCATAATACTGCAGCAGATCATAGCCGAAGAATCCGATGGCTCCGCCCGTGAACGGCGGCATGCCGTCCAGCTTGGGACTGCGGTAGGAACGGAGTAGCGCTTTCAGCTCCTCGACAGGTTTGCCGGACAGCTGTTTTTTCTCGCCGCCAACCTCCACCTGGATCTGCCCCTTTTTGCCGGAGATCATCAGGAACGGATCACTGCCGATAAAAGAATAACGCGCCCATTGAATGCCGCCCTCTACACTCTCCAGCAAAAATGCGCGATCCTGCTCTGCAAACCGCTGGAACAGCCGGATCGGCGTTTCCATATCAGCCAGCAATCTTGTTACGACCGGGATCAGATTATATTCGCGCGACAGCGACACCACTTCTTCAATGCTCGGATTCGTCACTTGGGTAACCTCCTAGGGGGATAACGGATATTGTCCGAAATACAGAAAAACCTCTACCGGAGTAGAGGTTTGTTGATAGTCAGTATGTGAATTAGCGCCTCGGACCGGCATGAACAAAGCCGAATGCAAGAGATTCCTCGATGGATACAGGGATAGCGCAGATGCAACTTATCATAAGTTACGGCTATACAGGTATGCCAAAAAAGAACACTGACAATTAAGGGTCTGTTCTGCTATAAGTCCTACACTCTGCTCAACTATACTCTACTCAACTCATTCTAAACTCTGCTTTACTCGGCTAACTTCACTATACATGATGACGGTAGTCATTGACAACCCCGTAACTATAATTTATTACTTGCTCTGTGAGAGATCCGGGCGAAGCCGCTGGGCTTCATTCAGATAGACATGCCGGATATCGCGCTGGGATTTGTCGGTGTTCACCTGCACCATCAGGCGGATGCAATTCGGCAGGCTGCCCTTCACAGGGATCTCCACGGAACACATCAGCGGAACCATCTCCCAGCCTTCAATCTCGCGGATCGCCCGTGCCGGGAAGGTCGCATCCAGATCCGTAGTCATCGTAATCCACACACTGCAGATATCCTCTGCGATCACATCATTACGCTCCACAATTTCCCTCAGCAGGATCACCGTTTCACGTAGAATTTCTGTCTCTTCATTCTGGGTTACGGTCGTTGCACCGCGTATGCCCCGGTTCACCATGGGCTCCCCTCCTTCTTAAGCTGGGCTATGACCTCTGATACATCGCTTGCCTGCACATCACTGATGATGCTAACTTCACCAATGGCCTCCGGCACGATAAAAGTCATTCGGCCTTCCTTGAATTTCTTGTCATGCATCATCGCTTCCATCAGCTCTTCCCCGCTATACTGCAAAGGCAGCCGGGTGGGCAGCGACAGGGCGGTGAGCATGGATACGGTATCTTCGTAGATCTGTCTGTCCCGGCCCAGCTTCGCTGCGAGCAGAGCAGATCCGGCCATCCCGATGGCAATCGCCTCTCCATGCAGGAAGGTTCCATAGCCGCCGACAGCTTCGATGGCATGTCCGATGGTATGCCCCAGATTCAGAATCGCTCGCTGTCCGTGCTCGCGTTCATCACCGCCGATTACATCCGCCTTGATGGCACAACCGCGTTCCAGCGCATATCCCAGCGCCCCGGGGTCCAGTGCCAACAACTCGTCCGCATTCGCCTGGCACCAGTAAGCGAACTCACGGTCCAGGATCAGCCCGTGCTTGACCACCTCAGCCAGGCCTGAAGCGACCTGCCGGGGTGGAAGCGTAGTTAAGGTGTCCAGATCATATACCACCATAGACGGCTGATAAAAGGCACCCAGCATATTCTTGGCCAGCGGATGGTTAACGGCCACCTTCCCGCCTACACTGCTGTCATGGGCGAGAATGGTCGTTGGAATCTGCATGAACCCGATTCCCCGCATATAAGATGCGGCAACGAAGCCGGCCAAATCGCCAACAACTCCCCCGCCAAGCGCCATCACGGCTGAGCTGCGGTCCAGACCGCCTTGAATGGCAGTGGTAATCACTTCTTCATAGACGGCTAGTGACTTCGAAGCTTCACCCGCCTGAATGACATGGCTGACCACCGTATATCCGCTGCTGCGGAGAGAGGCCTCCACCTGCTCCAGATAACGCGGGGCTACTTCTGTATCACTCACCACCAGGAGCGGGCTTCGCTGCGCGAACCCGGCTTCGGTGCAGCGTTCGCCGATACTCTGCAGCAGACCGCTGCCGATATAAATCGGATAAGAACGTTCGCCTAAATCCACAGTAATGCTGCGCATCTTAGTAGCTCTCCAGCTGAGCCAGGTAATTATTATAGTTCGCGCGGATCTCTTCCAGAGAGTCCCCGCCGAATTTGTCCAGGAACGCCTTGGCAATCTCCCAGGCTACTACACTCTCCAGTACGACACAAGCCGCCGGAACTGCACAGGCGTCTGAGCGCTCCACCTGGGCTGTGAACGGCTCCTTCGTATCGATATCCACACTCTGCAGCGGTTTGTACAGCGTCGGGATCGGCTTCATTACCCCTCTAACGACCACTGGCATTCCATTGGTCATTCCACCTTCGAACCCGCCCAGCCGGTTGCTCGCCCGGTAGTAACCCTGAGAGGCTTCATACATAATCTCGTCATGGACCTGTGAGCCGCGCAGCCTCCCGGCTTCGAAGCCGATCCCGATCTCCACGCCCTTGAAGGCATTGATCGACATCACGGCTCCGGCGATGGCACCATCCAGCTTGCGGTCGGACTGTACATAACTGCCAAGGCCAATAGGCAGACCTTCGACAATACATTCCACAATCCCGCCGATGGAGTCGCCCTCTTCCTTGATCTTGTCTATGTAAGCCTCCATCTTCTGCTCCGTTTCCTTGTCCACTACCCGCACAGAGGATTCTTCAGTCCGGGCAATCAGCTCATCGATAGGCAGATCGTTAGCAGGTGCTTCAATCTCTCCGATCCGGATGACTTGTCCGGCAATCTTCACTCCGAAGGCTGCAAGCAGCTGACGGGCTACTCCGCCTACGGCTACTCTTGCTGCCGTCTCACGGGCGCTGGAGCGCTCCAGCACGTTACGCAGATCGGTATGATTATACTTAAGTCCGCCGTTCAGGTCCGCATGACCGGGACGCGGACGGTTTACCCGGCGCTTCTCTTCGTCACTGCCCGGAATCGGCTCAATGTTCATAATGTTCTTCCAGTGTGTCCAGTCCTTGTTCTCCACAATGAGCGCTACAGGAGCTCCGGTAGTATAGCCGTGGCGTACACCGCCGGCAATCTGGGCAGTATCCTTCTCAATCTGCATCCGGCGTCCGCGGCCGTAGCCCTTCTGTCTCCGGTGCAGCTGGAAATTAAGCTCTTCAAAATCAAGTGTCAAATTACTGGGCAATCCCTCAATAATGGCTGTAAGCTGGGGGCCGTGCGTTTCCCCCGCTGTTAAGTAGCGTAAACTCATGCTGCGTTCCCCCTTCACACTTTTAGACTGTAAACCGCTAAAATGTTAAATGTCTTTGCTTATTATAGTATAGGCTCCCCGCTTTGACAAGAAAGCAATAGACGGAACAGCCGCTGCCTGCTATACAAAACAAGCGCCGCTCCTGCTCTTTCGAGTAGAAGCGGCGCTGCTGTTCTCCTCCGTTCAGGAGCCTGTCTCCAGACTGTCGCTGCCTGGTGCCGGAAGGCGGCCGCCGGTTCTGCCCTCTTCCGCAGTGAGCAGGCTCTGGAGCTGCAGCTCCTCAATGCCGAGAATCTGCCCGCATTCGCGGACGGTGAGGAACCCCCGCCGGTACGCGGTGATGACCTTGCTTTTGTCCATCTGGGTTAACGACCTTTCACTTGGCGTTAGGTTTCTTGCTACTTCCCAGTATCACTGAAAAACACCAAAAGTATACCCTGCACCAAGGGAGACACAAGTGGAAACGGATATACCGTCCTTTTCAGGGACGGTTCGTTTCAGCGAGAAATAGAAGGATAAGTTATCGAGTGAAACGTATAATTCCTTATATTTCCAGAAGACAGATGCTATTTCTTGCGGTAGAAGAAGGTTTCAGTCGATTCAAAGCCATACTGCGCTGGTGTGAAGATCTGCTCCGTACTGCCTACGAACAGATAGCCTCCGGGCCGCAGACTGGCCGAGAATTTGTGATACAGCTTATTCTTGGCTTCTTCGGTGAAGTAGATCATGACATTGCGGCAGATAATCAGATCGAAGCCTTCGTCGAATTTATCCAACAGCAAATTCTGCTTGCGGAAATCGATATTTTTCTTCAGTCCTTCACTGACCTTGAAGACTGGGCCTTCTGGGGTGAAATACCGGTCTGCCACATCTTTGGGCACATCCTTCAAGGAGCGCTCCAGATAGATTCCCTGTTTCGCTTTGGCCAGCGCCCCGTCATCAATATCTGTTGCCAGAATTCCGGTCTGGGCCAGAATATTCTTGTCCGAGAGAATCATCGCCAGTGTATAGGGCTCTTCCCCCGTCGAACAGGCAGCACTCCATAGCTTCAGTCTGCGGCCGGAACGCTGAAGATCCGGCAGAATCACATCCCTCAATACTTCCCAGCGGTTCGGATTCCGCCAGAATTCAGAGACATTGATCGTCATGCGGTCCAGAAACTCATAGAATAGTGTCTTGTCCTTCATCATGGCCGCATAGAATTCGTTAAAGGTGTTGAACCCGTTCTTCATACGGAGCGTCGTCAGCCGACGCTTCATCTGTGCTTCCTTATACTGCGCAAGATCAATGCCGGTGCTTTGTTTGATATTATGAATAAATCCGGTGTAATCAGGGTCTGGGGTTAATGAGGATTCGTCTCGTTCAGCCATAATTTTCTCCTGTCTCCTGCCTGGATCTTACATCCAGGCCGCGATGTCTTTATGATACTGTGCCAGCTCATCCGGAGCGAAGAAATTGGCGATTTCACGTGCTGCACTGTCCGGTGAATCCGATCCGTGGATCAGATTAAGCGGAGTGTGGCTGGCATAATCCCCGCGGATGGTGCCCGGCAGGGCCTCACCGACTTTAGTTTTGCCGATCAGGAGACGGGATAATGCGATGACATCATCCCCTTCCCATACCATGGCGAACACAGGGCCGGAAGTGATGAAGCTTACCAGCTCCGGGAAAAAATTCTTGCCGTCATGCTCCGCATAATGCTTCTTGGCCTGCTCCTCAGTAACGGTAATCAGCTTGGCAGCGACCAGCTTGAATCCCTTGTCTTCCAGACGGGCAACGATGCGTCCGATTAGTCCGCGCTGTACACCATCCGGTTTGATCATCAGATACGTTTGTTCCATAGAGTCACTCTCCAATTTCCCTTATTCTAAATGAATGGGCGGTTTATGGTCTGATATTATCAGAAACCCCGGCATCTGTGAACGTAAATTTGCAGGTGTGTTATAAGACAAGTAGAAACGGCTCTTATATTTTCAATAAGCCCGGCCGGTCACGAAAAAGGCGATATCGCGCAAATTGCGCTTCGTCCGGTTGCTGGGCAGCTGCTCCAGCGCATCAAGTGCCTTGGCGATATAACGGGAAGCCAGCTCCTCTGCACGGGAGATCCCGTCGCCGGAGAGAATCAGATCAATCGCGCGCCCGACCCCGCTCTTCCCTTCACGAATCGCTTCAAGCTCTTCCAGCAGGCGGCCGCGGAGCCGCTCATCCTGCAGACTGTAGATGACAGGCAAAGTGATGTTCCCCTGCCGCATATCGCTTCCGGGCGGCTTGCCAATTTGCTTCTCCGTTCCGGAGAGATCGAGCAGATCATCACGGATTTGAAACGCCATCCCAACGTTATATCCGTAATTATAGAGGAGCCTGGCAGTTCCCGGCTCCGCATCTGCAGCCAGAGCGCCAAGCTGACAGCTGACAGCAATCAGCAGTGCTGTCTTCCGGCGGATTCTCCGCAGGTAATGGCGCACGCTCTGTCCGCTGTTGAAGAAGTCGCGGATCTGCTCCATCTCTCCGATGGACATCTCTACCATGGCTTTGGAGAGAATCTGATGAATCAGGGGATTCTTCAGCCCTGAAGTCATCACAAGTGCCTTGGCATAAATATAGTCACCGGTGTACATGGCGATCTTGTCGCCCCATTTCGCCTTGACGGTAGGCTCTCCCCGCCGGAGCTCCGCATCGTCAATGACATCATCGTGGACCAGCGAGGCGCTGTGAATCAGCTCCAGCGGAATAGCGACACGCTTCAGCTTATCGAGATCATAGGTCCCGAATTTGCCGCCCATCAGAACGAATACCGGCCGGAGCCGCTTGCCCCCTGCTCTCAGCAGATGCAGCGAAGTCTCGCTCAGCAGGTCATCATCCCCCTGGACACTGCGGTACAGCTCTTTCTCAATCTGATCCATATCTTTGTTCAGCAAGCCGAATATTTGCAGTCGCTTCATTCTTTCACCCGTGTCAGCAGATTGTGGCTCCAAAGCTCCATCTTCACTTCCTGCGGCAGCAGGCCCATTTCATAGGCATAGCGGAAATAGAGGTTCAGACCTTCCTGCTGCCTTTCCCCAAAGTCATAACATAAATTACGGAAGTAATCTCTCCAATAGGAGGCCGTGCCCCCGATCGTACAGCAGGCTTCGTGAATTACCGGTCCCAGATCATTCAGGCCGCGTCTCTTGCTCCGCTCGAAGGCTTCAGCAATCTCAGCAATAGCCTCAGGATTCCGGGCTGCAGCCTTGCGGTTAACCGCCCATACAGCAAAGGTCATACTGTGGCCGGTCCATTCCTTCCACAGCTCACCCAGATCCGTCACTTCATAGCCCTGATCCTGCCAGGAGGCGCGGATGGCATGGTCGCCGATCAGGAGACCAGCATCCGCCTGCTGCATCATGGTATTCAGATCGGGATTGCTGCTGATGTACTCCGGGCTGGCCCTAAAGGCCTTGTGCATCAGGATCTTCAGCAGATTGACCGAGGTAGCCGAGGTGTTCGTCACGGCTATCGTTCCGCTGCCAATCTGCTGTAGCGGCTTTTTGGAGAAAAGAAATATCGACCGCACCGGACCATCCGCGCTGACAGACAGACCAGGCAGCAGCAGCAGCCGGTCGCTGGCCGCTGCGTAAGCAAAGGAGGATAAAGCCCCGACATGAATATCTCCTGCTGCCATGCCCTGGTTAAGCACAGCAGGCACCTCACTCACCATTTCAGCAGGAAAGCTTAAAGCAGAGGGATCGAAATAATGATAGACCGGCCATGAATTGGTATAGCTGATTTTGCCGATGACGGTGTGTTCCAGGTCTGTCATCCTTCATTCCCCCCATCTGCGAAATAAAGTATGCTCAATTCCGAAGCTATCGAGTACCTTGCCCACCATGAAATTGATCAGATCATCCATCGTGGCAGGACCGTAATAGAACGCCGGCATTGCCGGAATCAACTTGACACCCATTCGCGACAGCTTCAGCATATTCTCCAGGTGAATCGCGTGCAGTGGTGTCTCCCGGGGAACCAGAACCAGCGGACGCCCCTCCTTCAGCATGACATCCGCAGCCCGCGTCATCAGATTGTCCGAGCTGCCATGCGCTACAGCAGACAGTGTTCCCATCGAGCAGGGCATAATAATCATCCCCTCTGTCCGGAAGGAGCCGCTGGCAATCGAAGCGCCGATATCCTGTACCGGGTGGTACACAAGAGAACCGGGATAGCTGCCGAACTGCTCGTTCAGCAGTCCTTCCCGGTCAGTTACGGCATAGCCCAACTCCTCTTTGAAAACACGCCAGCCTGCATTACTGACAACCAGATGTACTGTATAACCGAGGGACAGCAGGGTCTCTGTCAGCCGGATGCCGTAGATTGCCCCGCTCGCACCGGTAATGCCAACCACTAAGTTCTTAGGCTTAAGTTCGGTCATTTGTAGAACTGCACCACCAGGTCAATCAGAGTAAAGGAAAAGACCACAATGCTAAGCACGCCGTTCATGGTAAAGAAGGCGGTCTGCAGCTTGCTAAGATCACCCGGAGACACAATGTAGTGCTCATAGAAAAGTATAATGTAAGCAATCACCATGCCGGCCACATACCACCAGCTCAGATCCGTGATGAACAACAGGGAGATGAAGCCCAGGGCTGTCAGCAGATGAAAAACCTTGGCAATGCCCAGCGCACGGGCCACCCCGAAGCGCACCGGAATCGAATACAGACCTTCCTTGCGGTCGAAGTCCACATCCTGGCAGGAGTAGATGATATCAAAGCCTGCTGTCCAAAATACGATCGTGAAATAGAAAATCATAGCAGTCGAGTCTACCGTTCCTGTAACCGCAACCCAACCGCCGAGAGGCGCAAGGGCAATCGTAAGCCCGAGAATCAGATGACAGGCCCAGGTAAAGCGTTTGGTGAAGGAATAGATGACCAGCAGAAAAACAGCAATCGGCAGCAGCTTCGCTGACAGCGGATTGAGCCTCAAGGCTGCCCAGAACAGCAAAAAGAACGAGAAAGCGATGAACAGCGATACCTCTCCAACCTTCAATAATCCTGCCGGAATGGCTCTACCCGCTGTCCGGGGATTCTTCGCATCACTGATCCGGTCGATCAGCCGGTTAAGCCCCATAGCCGCGCTGCGTGCGCCGAACATAGCAACAACTACCCATCCGATCTGGCTCCAGGAGGGCAGTTCCCCGAACATAACTACTGAACCAAGCAAAGCCCCCATAAAGGCAAAGGGTAAAGCAAAAACCGTGTGCTCAAATTTAATCATTTGTAGAAAAATACCGATTTTCTTAAACATTACAGTTCTCCTTGAGTCCAAGATGTAACGCCGCGATGCCACCATTCAAGGGGAACGATTCCACTTTTGTAAGTCCGGTATCCCGGAAGATCTCCTCTAATTGCTTCCTGTCCGGGAAGAGTGCCAGTGATTCAGGAAGCCATTTATATTGCTCATACCGCTTGGCGAACAGCCTGCCGAGCAGAGGAAGCACACGCTGGAAATAAAAATAATAAATACCTTTGAACGGCTGCTTCATCGGCTTCGACAGCTCCAGGCATACCACCATACCGCCTGGCTTCACCACGCGCTTCATCTCGTTTAGTACCTGAACAGGATCAGGCACATTACGAAGTCCAAAGCCGATCGTCGCGTAATCGAAGGAATTATCACCGAATGGCAGCTCCATCGCATTCCCCTGAATCAGGGAGATACGGTCCTGCAGTCCGCGCGCCTCCACCTTGCGCCGTCCCACCTCCAGCATGCCTGCGCTGAAGTCCAGTCCCATAACATTTCCGTTCTCGCTCGCATCAGCTAGGGCAATGCTCCAGTCGCAGGTACCGCAGCACAGGTCCACTGCCGAGTCCCCCCGCTTCATGCCCATCTTGCGCATGGTGAACTTCCGCCAGGCCTTATGGCGCCGGAAGCTCAGAATATCATTCATCAGATCATATTTGCCGGCAATGCTCTCAAATACCGAATGGACAAATTGCTCCTTCGGCTTCTCGCCTTGCCCGCCTGTTACGGTAGCTTTATCTACTGTCATTCTCTAACCCTCCACGGCAGCTTGTCCGGAAATTTTCATTTGCAGAAGCAGGCGGTCCAGTGCTGATCTAAGCTGACCCGCCAGTTCCTCATCCCTGATGCTCTGCAATAACGACTGAATGGACGCAAGCGAACTATGTAGCTTGTCCGTCAGCAGTGTATCACATTTGCACCTCAGCTTCAGCTTCTGCCAGTCCTTGGGGTCCAGAGTCTGCCCCTTAAGACGCTGACGCTCCTCTTCGGTCGCCGACTCCATCACCTTCCAGTAAGCATAGCCCGTAAGCGCACTTCCCGGAGCTGCCCCCCGGCGCAATTCCTGGGCTGCAGTCTCACACTGGCTGAATTCGGCCAGCAGCTTCTGCCAGACGTCTCTCAGGGACTCTTCAATCAGCGGTGTAAAAGAAAGAAACAGCCGCATATTGAGCTGTACCGTGTGCTTC
Organism: Paenibacillus sp. FSL H7-0350; assembly: GCF_038593195.1. Taxonomy (NCBI): domain Bacteria; kingdom Bacillati; phylum Bacillota; class Bacilli; order Caryophanales; family Paenibacillaceae; genus Paenibacillus; species Paenibacillus sp. FSL H7-0350. The sequence goes on from NZ_CP151972.1 coordinate 1,786,056, forward strand.
AAGTATTGTTCGGCCGGGACAAGCGTTCCGCTCATCTTGCCGTAAAGATTGGCCTTCATCACATTGAAATCAGCGATAGCCGCGCTGAGCGTGCCCACCATTTCAATCTGACCTTGCTTCGCGAGCAGATGGTAGAACCAGCTGCTGAAATAATCACCGGCCAGAACCTTCAGCTGGCGGGTGCGCATAATATCGCCGCCGGGTTCTTCATGATTCCGGTCAATGCTCTCATGTGTATCCAGTCCAAGCTGGACGAGTCCAGTCACCAGGGTGAACAGTTCTGCCTGCTGGAAGTCTGCCCCCCGGCCTCTGCCGAGAAAAATATATAACAAATGACCCCGCCCGTCTGAGAACGGCGGCAGTTCCGTATGCCGCTGAATCATATCGTAGTCGGTGTAGGGTTTAGCCAGTTGCGGTATGCGGTACGGTTTCATTTTAGCCTCCGAAGCCATTGACGTTTGTCAAACTCATTGTTCACAATCTTGTCTATTATATCACATGTTTTTTTGTCACGCACGGGTGGAGCCTTCTAGTTTCAATTACCCGGTTCAGGGATAAATGAACTGTTTTTTCCACAGCTCACTTTCGCTAATGCGGAAGCCGTTCTTCAGCGAATCGGGAAGAGGCGAATTGCCTGCGTTCTCCAGCGCCTCCTGCATCAGGGGAGTCCACTCGCTGCGGCGGATATCACCGGCGAGGAGCAGGCGGCGGGTATCCAGCCACCTGTCCTCTGCCACCACACGCAGCAGCAGCTGGTCCACGTTCGAGGTCTCCTGAATTGCGAACCCGATAGCCAGAGCCATATTGCGGTACAGCTCCTGCGGTTCGTGGGCATCACCGTTCACCTTGAGATCGAGAGACAATACCCGGTTCTCCCAGCCTGCCTTGTCAATCATCAGACTCAGCGGAATCTCACTCAGCGCATCTACCAGATTGTCATTCTCCAGTATGAGGCCATCCGGACCTATCGTCTGTACTGCGCTATACTTGCTCTGGGCAGTTATAACGTTGCCGGCCAGTTGCGGCAACAGCAAGGTAGTAGCCGCACTAAGCAGCAACGCCGTTCCGATCAGCCAGCTCCGGTTCATAACATGCCCCCTACTCATAGTTTCCGCTGCTATGCAGGATTATACGGCGCCGCGGATCGGCCCTTACCTAGTTATATTTTGAAAAAAAGCAGGCTATGCCTGCTTTTCAGCTTTCACTCTCTAATTGTCCGTGTTTGCTCCAAATTTCAGCCTTGCCGCGGATTTTCATTGCTGAGGTGTGATCGGTGAATTGGGCAATGAGCACCTCGCCTTTGTCCAGCTTCTCCGTATGGTGAAACCGTGTGTCCAGCCCCCGGGTCAGCCCGATGACCTGAACACCGTTCTCCTTGGCCTTGACTACGATATAGTCGCTGCCGGACGGTGCAGGATTCACTTCATTCTTCTTCTCAGTCATTGTAATCCTCCTCAAAGTTTATGAGCCTTTCAAAAACAAATGCCGCCCTGGAAGGCGGCATCGTTGGTATTCAAGGACTATGGGGCAGATATGTAGAAATCTTTATTTGATTCCGTCTTTCAGCGCTTTACCGGGTTTGAATGCCGGTACTTTGCTTGAAGGAATTTCGATTTCTTCACCAGTCTGCGGGTTGCGACCTTTACGTGCGGAACGTTCGCGCACTTCAAAGTTTCCGAAGCCAACCAGCTGAACCTTATCGCCGCTTTGCAGTGCACCTGTGATTGCTTCAAAAACAGCATCTACCGCTTTCGTAGCGTCTTTTTTGGGAAGTTCAGTTGCTTCTGTAACTACGTTGATCAAATCTGATTTATTCATGTCTTCTCACCTCCCTGGTTAAAAGTTCCGGTATCATACACTGTTTCCGTTTCAACGTAAAATATACGTGATAATCCCGTTTAATACTAGATACTGGCACCTCTCTTCTAGAAGCGCAACAAACTTATAGTAATACAGCCCAACCATAATATCAAGGCGTTCCTCAAAAAAGGAGCAGAAAGTAGCAGGTTCCCCTTCATTCCGCTGCAATTGCGCAGTCTATTACTACCAGTTATGCCGTAAAAGCGGAAGCTTTCCAGGGAAATCCCCCCTTTTTTCTCGCTAGCAGCGAAAGGGCCCGGAAATAGCAAAAGAGCGGGAAATACTCCCGCTCCAAAGGACAAGCTCATTTCATTTAAAGGATGATGGCGATCAGTCCGCCCGAGCCCTCGTTGATAATCCGGCCCAGCGTTTCCTGCAGCTTGTAGCGGGCATTATCCGGCATCATCGCGATCTTGCCCTGAATACCCTCACGGACTATGGAATGCAGGGACCGGCCGAAGATATCGGATTCCCAGATTTTGATCGGGTCATTCTCAAAGTCCTGCATCAGATAGCGCACCAGCTCTTCACTCTGTTTCTCCGTACCGATGATCGGCGAGAACTCCGACTCGACATCCACCCGGATCATATGGATCGACGGTGCCGTAGCCTTCAGCCGGACTCCGAAGCGGGAGCCTTGACGGATCAGCTCAGGCTCATCCAGCGCCATCTCAGCCAGAGAAGGTGCGGCGATACCATACCCCGTGGTTTTGACCATTTCCAGCGCTTCTGAGAAGCGGTCATATTCACGCTTGGCGTGGGAGAAGTCCTGCATCAGCTGAAGCAGGTGATCCTTGCCGCGAATCTCGACCCCGACTACCTCCATCAGCACCTGATCATACAGCTCTTCGGGAGCGTAGAGGTCGATCTCGGCTACCCCCTGGCCCATGTTCATCCCGCTGAGGCCTGCCCGGTCGATGAAATCATATTCAGTAAACTGGGAGACCAGGCGGTCCACATCGCGCAGACGGCGGATATCTTTCACGGTATCACGGACAGAGTTCTCATAGCTGCTGCGCAGCCAGTGATTCTCGCCCAGCACCATCACCCAGCTCGGCAGATTAACATTAACTTCATGTACAGGGAATTCATACAGCACTTCACGCAGTACACCAGTCACATCATCCTCGGTCATATTGGCAGCGCTGAGCGTCATCACCGGAATATCATATTTGAGGGCAAGCTCACTGCGGAGCTGCTGGGCTTCCTCGCTGCGCGGCCGGGTGGAGTTGATAACCAGCACGAACGGCTTGCCGACCTCCTTCAACTCGGCGATCACGCGCTCTTCTGAATCTACATAAGAGTTCCGCGGAATCTCGGCAATCGTACCATCGGTAGTGACTACCACACCCAGAGTAGAGTGCTCCTGAATTACCTTGCGTGTCCCGATTTCAGCCGCTTCCTGGAAAGGAATCGGTTCCTCAAACCATGGGGTCGAGATCATCCGCGGACCATTCTCATCCTCATATCCTTTTGCGCCTTCCACTGCATAGCCTACACAATCGACCAGCCGGACGTTAACCTCCAGTCCTTCGGCCACCTTAATCTGCACCGCATTGTTGGGTACGAATTTAGGCTCGGTAGTCATAATAGTTTTGCCTGCCGCACTTTGCGGCAGCTCATCAACCGCTCTTACCCGGTCTGCTTCACTGGTGATGTTCGGCAGAACAATCGTTTCCATGAAGCGTTTGATGAATGTCGATTTCCCCGTGCGAACCGCGCCGACGACGCCAAGATAAATGTCTCCGCCGGTACGCTCGGCAATGTCCTTGAAAATATCCACTTTTTCCAAAAGAGATCCCCTCCTCATATTACTCCGAAGAAAAAATGCCTGAAGAGCATCGACTTCGCGTTCCGCCGGCAAACTGACCCTTGCAGGACAACCACCGGACTAAGCTTTGCCCGCCCGAAGCCTAGCTTACTTGCCTGAGGCGAAGCAAGGTTGCCCCGCGCTAAACTCCGAATGCTCGGACATGCATTTGGACTAGTATCATCATATGTATCCTTAACGGATTTATGACAAGCGTCCGCGCATTTTTGCATCTGAAATTTCGTATATCCTATCTAGCTCACCAACGCGTCAAGACGCCCGGAAGTCTTCTCATCAAGTCTATGAGAGCGGCCCGCAGCCTAGAACTACTATCCTTTCTGAGACCCCGCATACTAAAAAATAGCAAAAAAGCAGCAATCCCCGCCCTCGGAGAATTGCTGCTTTAAGTTTATAATAGTGTACCGCTATTCCTGCGGAGCCTGGGGGACAGGACGGCCCTGGGCCCACAGATAAGGCAGAGACTTGACGGGGACATAGTAGGAGGCTTGCTCCAGCTCCAGACGCAGATCGCGCTCTGCCTTAGGCACACTGCCGTTCTTATCGATAGCCGAGGAGATATCCGCGCCGTAATCCACGTAGACCGTCCCGCTGCTATCCATCAGGAATTCTAGCGGCTGGCCCGAATATACGCTAATTAGCTTGATCGTTCCGGTCCCTGCCTGTTTGCCGTCAATGGATGCAAGGCCCGGATACAGCTCCTCCCCCGCCGGAAGCTTCCCGCCGTGTGCAGACTTATAGAGGTTCACCTTACGCTGGATATCGTTAACCTTCTGCACAGTCACCAGATCCATCAATTTGACCTGAGGGTCGGTCTCCTCATCCAGCACCAGAAAATGGGCGCTCCCGCCCTTCTCGAACGCCGCCGCCGGGATCTCATCCAGGTATCCTTCCTGCTGGAGCTTATGCAGGTCAATCACAAATTTCTCGTATCTGGGCGTGGCCTGATCACTGGTCAAGATCGGCAGAAGCCCTTTCTGCTTCTGATAATCATCTACCGCCGCCTGCACCCGCTTCACACTCTCGCGGTACCCGCTGCCGGGATGCTGCTGTTCCTTGGGATACATGCAGCCGCCTAGAGATAAGACCAGCAGGACAAGCAGCAGCAGCATTGACACCCTCTTCCGCCCCTGCCGGAGCTTCACCGTGTGCATCGAGTCCATCCGCAGGGCTCCTCTCTGTTCACTTCTGTGCGCATATGCACCAGGGGTCTCAGCTACCATAGCTCCTCCGCTTCTCCACGGCGCGCCGCTTCCAGTCTGCGGCGGACGGCCGCCTTCAGAGGGTCCTCGGGAATATGCACCCGGACATCGCTCCATACAGCGGCCTGACAGGCCAAGCGGACACCTTCATCCAGCAGGCTGCCAAGCTTGCGTTTCTCTGCCTCTGCAGGAGGTCTAAGTGCTCCATCCGCATTCTCTACGGACACTTTGCACATCATGCACCCTGCCTTGCCCCCGCAGCGGGTAGGCAGAACGATTCCGGCTTTGCGCACAGCCTCCAGCAACGAAATCCCAGGCTTGACGGAAGCTGTGCGTTGTTCCGGAAGGAAAGTGACCGTTATTCGTGATTTAGCATTCATCATACAGCCTCCTTCCTTGGATTCAGGTTATATACGCAGTGATTCAGATATCCCCAGCAGCTCGTCCAGCCTCGGCTGCAGACCGGCCTTCAGATGGTTCTCCTCAATGAGCTGCTCCAGGAGCGGCAGATGGCCTGCTGCATCCCGTTTGATCAGCTCCGCAATAGCATGGCAGCGTTCGTCCCTGCCGCGCAGGAGATTGAAGATCAGCTCATGGACAAGCGGCATCAAGGCCAGCCTGCCAACCCCTTCGTACGTACATTTCGGGGCATTGGGCTGCAACGTCCTGATATCCACTGAATATTGCCCGGAGCCGCCGCCGATCCTGAATCCGCCCACCAGCTCAACCTTCACCTCCCCGATGAAGTAGAGTCCGCGCAGGGAGTAACAGCCTCCGCTATGATCCTCTTCCGGTGCGCAGACAGTGTACCTCAGCAGTGCCTGATGAAGCTTCGCGGTATCCTCCAGATCACAATAGAGGTCAATATCGCGCGGAGCAGCACTGAGCTGAACCCCGTGCAGCAGCAGGCCGCAGCTCCCCCCCAGCAGCCACACCGGCGGCTTGCCAGACCCCATACTATCTAGTTCTTCCGCTATTCTGCCAAGTGCCGTCTCAACCACATAGGGAATTCCTGAACCGGCCATCGATTTACACACGCCCCATCCCTGTAAAATCAGTTAATGATTCTGTCAGAAATACGTCTGCCTGAGTATAATGTAAATGCTTACATAATTGAAGCGGCCCCGCCAAGAACTCCGATCAGCAGGATGACAAAAGCAATGACCGATAAAACAGCTCTAAGCAGCCCCTTCGTCTTACTGCGTGCAAAAGTAATCAAAAAAACGGATAAGCCCATAATCAGTACCGCAATCAGTGATAGCCACATTTTTGTCATCGGGTCCATAGGTCATGCGCCTCCCATTCACTTTATCCGGATTGCGATTATTATAGCGTGAAACGCGGCATTTTTTAAGTATTAATTTACAGATTAGACCCCGTGGATTAAAAAAGGGCATCAACCGCGGAATCAGCTTACCTTCCGGAGTTATGCCCAGTCTGAAAAGGAGCCATCCCGGCAGGAATGGCTTACTTCAAGGATATTCTATTTTTTCAGCATCATTTTCATTAAAGACTCCATCGTACCGGAACCGGCGCCGCCTTTTTTAACAGCATTGACGATCTCCTGCACGGTAGCCTCGCTGACCGGCACTTTAGCCATAGCGGATACCTGTTTAATTAACTGGCGGAGCTGGGCTTCATTCTGTGTGGTGCCCGGCTTAACCGTACCGGCCAGCTTTTTGATGGCACCTTCTGAAATGTTTTTGCCCGTCTTCTTGTTGATGGCGTTCAAAGCATCCTTGGAAAAATCTCTGCTCACTGTTCATCCCTCCTCCGTCAATCCCCATTAACAACATATGAGATATTCCGGCAAAAGGTGAACGTGATCAGGAATGCCACTGCTCCCAGGTCTCCTGGGAAATGGCCTCCATTTCCGTCTTGCGGTCACGGCCCATAAGAGCTTCCACAGCATTACGCGGTGTTCTGCCCTTGAATAGCACATGATAGATCTGGTCGGTAATCGGCATCTGTACGCCCAGCTTCAGCGAGATCGCATAAGCAACCTCAGTCGTCCGGATGCCTTCGACAACCATCCCCATCGAGTCCAGCACCTCATTCAGCGGCTGGCCCTGGCCCAGCATGGAGCCCGCACGCCAGTTCCGGCTATGCTGGCTCGTTGCCGTTACGACCAGGTCACCGAGTCCGGCAAGGCCGGAGAAGGTTAAGGGATTCGCTCCCATTTCCACACCGACCCGGGAGATCTCGGCCAGGCCGCGGGTAAGCAATGCTGCCTTCGCGTTGTCCCCGAAGCCCAGCCCGTCAGATAGCCCGGCACCCAGCGCGATAATATTCTTCAGTGCACCAGCCAGCTCTACCCCTAGCTGATCCCTGTTGGTATACACACGGAAGTCATTGTTAATGAACAGCCCCTGTGCCGCCTTGGCACGGCCCTCATCCGGCGAAGCCACTACGACCGTGGTCGGACAGAGCCGCACCACTTCTTCAGCGTGACTCGGTCCGGAGAGCACCACAATATCTCCTTCACCGCAGCCCAGCTCTTCGGAGATCACTGTGGACATCCGCTTCATGGTCTCGGTCTCGAAGCCCTTCGTGGCATGAATGCAGAGCATATCTTCCTTCCAGAACGGCTTAAGGCTATGCGCCACCTGGCGCATTCCGGAAGAAGGCGCCACAATGACTACCGCCTTCGAACCGGAGACGGCAGTCTCCATGTTCGTGGTGGCAATAATATTCCCGGGGAGCTTGATCCCCGGCAGGAAATGATGATTCGTATGTGCTTCGTTAATCTCGGCAGCCTGCTCAGGCTTTCGCGTCCACAGATAAACCTCCGAGTGGTTAGCCGCCAGCACAGTAGCCAGCGCAGTTCCCCAACTGCCCGCGACCAGCACGGTTACTTTATCAGACAACGCGATTCCCCTCCTTGGCTTTGGAGCCGATTTTGTTCTCACGGCCCTGCGAGATCTTCACGATATTGCTGCGGTGACGCCAGAAGGCGAACACTACAATGATCAGGCTTCCCCATAGCTCCGGGGTCGTATGCTCCGTGAAGAGCAGACACACTGGAGTCAGAGCCACAAAGATCAGCGAGCCCAGCGAGACATACCGTGTAAGAACAATAGCAAGAATGGCAATCGCCCCGGCAATCACTGCAGGCCAGAATACCAGTGTAGCCATCACGCCAATCGTCGTTGCGATCCCTTTCCCCCCGCGAAAGTGAAAATAGACCGGCCAGTTATGCCCGATGATGGCAGCGAGTCCGCAGACCACTGCGACCCAGCTTCCCCATCCACCGGCCCATGTGCCAAGCCAGACTGCGGCAATTCCCTTCAGTACGTCCAGAAACAGCACCAGTATGGCCGGTCCCTTCCCCATCACACGCAGTGTATTGGTCGCTCCCGCATTGCCGCTTCCATATTGGCGGATATCAATCCCCTTAAGCAGCCGGGCGAGCAATACACTGAAGCTGATGGAGCCAAGCAGATAGCTTATAACGATAACCAGAAGTTCAAACGCCACTACTCTTCTCCCCTAACCTTCGTTCTCGGATTTGCGCCGTGTAAAGAGGCGGATCGGTGTCCCCTCGAAATTGAACGCTGCACGCAGCTTGTTCTCCAGGTAACGTTCATAGGAGAAGTGCATCAGCGAAGGATCATTGACAAATACCACGATGGTCGGCGGCTTCGTTGCCACCTGGGTGACATAGTTAATGCGCAGACGACGGCCTTTGTCCGTAGGCGGAGGATTAATTGCCACGGCATCAGAAACCACATCATTCACAAGATGGGTGGTAATCCGCAGGGCATGCTGTTGGGCCACATGCTGTACGACAGGCAGCAGCTTCTGCAGACGCTGTTTCGTAAGCGCAGACAGGAATACCACCGGAGCATAGCTCATGAACAGGAAGTGATCGCGGATGTTGCGTTCGAAGTTCTGCATCGTCTTGTCGTCTTTCTCAATGGCATCCCATTTGTTGACGACAAAGACCGAAGCCTTGCCCGCATCATGGGCATACCCGGCAATATGCTTGTCCTGGTCGATGATGCCTTCTTCGCCGTTGATTACAACGAGTACAACATCAGCGCGCTCAATCGCCTTCATAGCTCTCATTACACTGTATTTTTCTGTGTTCTCATAGACCTTGCCGCGTTTGCGCATGCCCGCTGTATCGATCAGCACATAACGCTGTCCATCCCGTTCGAACGGCGTATCAATCGCATCGCGTGTAGTCCCCGCAACATCACTGACAATAACGCGTTCTTCGCCCAGAATCGCATTGACCAGTGAGGATTTACCCACATTCGGACGTCCGATCAAGGCCACACGGATGACATCTTCATCATATTCCTCGTCAACCTTGTCTGGCAGACGCTCAACAACCGCATCCAGCAGATCGCCGATTCCGGTTCCGTGACTTCCTGAAATTCCGATCGGATCACCAATTCCAAGGGTGTAAAATTCATAAATATCTTCGGTACGCTTCATGTTATCCACTTTATTGATAGCTAGAACGATCGGCTTGCCGGAGCGGAACAGAATCTGCGCCACTTCCTCATCCGAACTTGTGAGTCCGCTCTTCGCCTCGCACATGAAGACGATCACATCCGCTTCCTCAATCGCCAACTCCGCCTGAACGCGGATGGATTTTAGAATAGCGTCTTCTCCGTCAATCTCAATCCCTCCAGTATCAATGACACTGAAAGATTTGCCGTTCCAGTCGGAGACTCCATAAATCCGGTCACGTGTAATCCCCGGTTTATCTTCTACGATGGCCAGTCTATCGCCAATCAGCCGGTTAAAGATCGTCGACTTTCCGACGTTAGGCCTGCCGACAATGGCCACTACGGGTCTTGCCATTTTCATTCCTCCTGTCTTCCTTACGTTACTCATCATAGCAAAAAACATTCCAATTGGCTAACCGTGAAAAGACAATCGGCGAACCCTCTGATCGAGGGCTCGCCGATTACTTTACCCGTTATGATGAGATAACAAAGGGATTAATTGTTACCCTTGAATTTGTCCAGCTTGTCGCCGAAACGTTCAGCCAGTGTGAAGCTGAGGCCTTCGTTGCTGAGCGATACGTTAGGATTGTTCAGCACTTCTTTAGGCGCTCTGTCTCTGCTGTTGCTGCGTTCTGGTCTGGCCGAAGGAGCCGGAGCTTCTTCCGTTTCCTTGATGCTCAGGCTGACGCGCTTCTCGGATGGGTTGAAGTCAAGTACTTTCACTTGTACTTCCTGTCCTTCCTTGAGTACTTCGTGCGGAGTACCAATGTGCTTGTGGGAGATCTGGGAGATATGCACAAGGCCTTCAACGCCTGGCAGCAGTTCAACGAATGCGCCGAAGTTTACAAGGCGCTTAACTTCGCCTGTAACCACATCGCCGATGTTGATCTGACCTGCTGCGGAATCCCAAGGACCCGGAGCAGCTGCTTTGATGCTGAGGCTGATTTTACCCTTTTCAGGATCAACCTTAAGTACTTTAACGCGAACCTTGTCGCCTTCGGATACTACATCGGATGGCTTCTCCACGTGGTTCCAAGCGATCTCGGATACGTGAACCAGTCCGTCTACGCCGCCAACATCAACGAATGCGCCGAATTGAGTCAGGCGTTGAACAGTACCTTCGATGATTTGACCTTCGGACAGCTCAGCCATAATCTTCAGCTTGTTAGCTTCGAATTCTTCCTCCAGAACTTCTTTGGCAGAGAGAATTACCTTGCTGTTCTCACGGTCAAGCTCTTTCACTTTGACACGCAGTGTGCGGCCCTTGTAGTCGCTGAAATCTTCAACGAAGTGACGCTCAACCATGGAAGCCGGGATGAAGCCGCGTGCGCCAACGTCAGCCACAAGGCCGCCTTTGACAACATCAGCTACAGTAACTTCGAAGGATTCCTGGGAAGCGAAATACTTCTCCAGATCTTCCCATGATTTTTCGCTGTCGATGGCACGCTTGGAAAGCACCAGGCTTTCCTTGTTGTCGTTGATGCTGACAACCTTGCATTCCACTTCTTGGCCAACTTCTACCGCTGCTGCGGCATTGTCGAGCTGTACGGAAGACAATTCGCGAATAGGAATAACGCCGTCGTATTTATATCCAATGCTTACATAAGCTTGGTTATCTTCGATTTTGACGATTGTTCCTTTCACGGTATCGCCTTTTTTCAGAGAAATGATTTCCAGACCTTCCTGGCTTGTCACTTCTTCTTCATTGCTGGCAACAACTTCTGCAGATTCGGTTACAGCGGATTCCACAGCTTCTGCCCCTTCTACGGTCTCGTTATTCTCAACGTTATCCGCAGCTTCTTGATTCTTAATTTCTTCAGACATGTGATTACCCTCCTCGATTCAAAACCCCATTTATTTAAACCCGCGTAGAGCAGAGTTCAAAACAATCATTACATCGTTAAACCATTTCTCTTTGTTGATTAGTATGTTCCAAAAAATAGCGGTTATGCTGTAATTTATAAGCTATTCACGGAAGCAGGAGATTTGACTCCCGGACTTACCGCGAACTGGGCTTGCCGGTACTGATCATTTCATGGATGCGTCCCATAATAACATCGGTTACAGCTTCCAGAGAATCACTTCCCGCACCTTCAAATGCGCTGAGATCTATGGGTGCCCCATAGACAACAGTCATCCGGCGGAACGGCTTGTAGGACCCGATAATAGCTGCCGGTACAACGGCTGCGCCGCTGCGGAGCGCGAAGCTTGCCGCACCCTTCTTGGCTGAACCGGAATCGGAGTTCCGCGTCCCTTCCGGGAAGATGCCCATCACATGTCCGCTGCGGAGCGTATTGAGGGACGTCTTAATGGATTCTTTGCTTACGCCGCCACGTTTGACAGGAAATGCGCCCAATTGCTTAATGAGCCAGCCCAGCACCGGAACATTGAATAATTCCGCCTTGGCCATATACCTAACCTGTCGCTTCAGCTTAATGCCGATCGTCATGGGATCAAGCAGGCTGATGTGATTCGCGCAGAGCAGGACTCCACCCTCCTTCGGCACATTCTCTCTTCCCACAATCTTGAGCGGGAACAGTATGGCATAAATCATACGAAGCAAGGCCACGCAAAATGCATAAATCATAGATGATTTCTCTCCCCGTTAACATAGGTTCTGCAGTGGGAGACGATGGCTTCCACGGCCTGAAGGATATCCATATGCGTCGTATCGAGAAGAATAGCATCCTCGGCACGCCGCAGCGGTGAAATCTCCCGGCCTTCATCAAGCCGGTCCCGCGCTGCAATATCATATTCAAGCTGCTGGAGAGTCACTGTTTCCGTATCCTTCAGTTCCTTGTAACGACGGAGAGCACGCTCCTCCACACTTGCCGTCATGAAAATCTTCACTTCGGCATCCGGCAGTACGGTTGTACCGATATCCCGGCCATCCATTACGACTCCCTTGCGGAGCGCCATCTGACGCTGCAAGTGGCTGAGTCTGGATCTAACACCCTCAATCTTCGAATACTGCGACACCTGGCCGCTGACCTGAAGACTGCGGATATGCGGGGTCATGTCTTCCCCATTAATCAGCACTTTCTGCACATCTTTCTCCGGCAGAAGCTCAATCGCCATATTCTGGACCTTCTGGTCCACCAGCTCATGCTCCTCTGCAGCTATGCCTTCACGAAGCATATACCAGGTGATTGCCCGGTACATGGCACCCGTGTCCACATAAATGTAAGACAGCTCCCGTGCGACCAATCGGGCTACAGTGCTCTTGCCTGCCCCGGCAGGTCCGTCGATGGCGACGTTAATTCGGTCGTTAGTATGTGTACCCTGCCTGTCCAACGGGGCATTCCTCCTCAAACACTCTTCCGCAGAAATATGCCTATCGACATATCTCTCTAGGAACTTGCTGATATTCTCAAGAAAAAAGCAGGCATTGCCTGCGACTTATAAAATTATACCACAGTTTGAACCCCAGTGCAAAATGACATTGAGGTTTTTTAGGGAGAAAAAAGCCAATTTAGGGCCCGTTTGAAGATTCCTGGCAGGGAATCAGCGGTTGCGGAAATCGAATTGGCGTTCAAAGCAGTACCGGATAATTTTTTGCCGTTCCGCATCGGAAATGGCCGAGAATTTAACCATGACCAGATTCCGCCCGGTCTCCAGCACTTTGATCCGTACAATCTCGCCTTCGAAATTAACATGCTCCGTGCTTCCGTTGCGGTAGGATACGAGCAGCCAGCAGGCCAGCTTGTCGGCCACCCCCAATGTAATCTTGGCATCGCTTAAGAATGACGTCCCGCCGCCGCCGATATCCTCGGTGCGCACCAGAAAACGGCTGCCCAAGGCATCCTTAACAGCCAGCTCCAGCTCTGCATTGACGCGGAAGAAGCTGCGGCGCTGAATTTTGAAGATGGATTCTGCATCAGGCTTGCGCAGCCGAACCATCCGGATGACATCTTCTTTGAATCCGAGCACATGAGTATTGAAGTAATTTTTGATGCCGCCCTCTGTGAGAAAATAGACCGACAGCTCGTCACCGACGAACAGCTTCTTAAGCCGGCCGTTGCTCTCCTGCATGGGTATTTCTATCAGTATGCTCTCGTCCTCCATATCAGCAATCCTTGCCCGATACTGGATCTCAGACTCTGCCGCATCGCTGGATGCTACCTGGAGGTATAGATATTCATTGATTTTGGGATACAAACATGTCACCGCCGCTTGAGTTAGTAATAAATGCTAAACCGATTATAGCACGCCCCTTCATAGCCGGTCAGAAATATTATTAGGCATTAGCATAACTACATTTCATTGCTAAGTAGAAACGGCTATGCCGTCCTTTTATAGGACGGTACCGTTTCAACGAGAAATAGAAGGATAAGTTATCGTGTGAAACATATAAATTCTTATATTTCAAAAAAAAGACGCCCTCCGTTTCCGGAAATGCGTCTTCTCTATATTATAGCAGGGCTTATCCTATCCGTCCCAAATTAGGAAGTCCGGCTATTTATCCTGTGCTCCCGAGGAGGTGCGGATCTGTTCCACCGCTTCCTCATTGCCGTCTGCGGCATTCAGATAAATTCTGAACTGTGAGCCGTTGATTTTGCCGCCGAATTCGTATGTCAGCAGCTCCACTGCATCTTCATTCTCAATCCAGGCCAGCCGGTTATACAGCTCCTTGAACTCCGGGTTAAGCATCGCTCTGACTTCATCCAGGGACAGCTTCGGTTTCGGCAGCACGCGCTTCTCCTTATGCTCATTCACATAGTCGCTTGCCTGAAACCCTACAGCTTCCCCCGTATCCAGCCCGACACGAACCGTCATTTTCTCAGGATAGATGAGCACGCCGTCCTGGCTGCTGACGAAGGTCAGATTGCCCAGATTATCATACCGGTCCGCACTCACTGCAGTCATGCCGGGATATCCCTTCTTCTCCAGGAACTTGCCCGCCTTCTCCACAGCCTGCTTCATGGATACTTTGGCCGGTCCAACCTCGCGGTTATCATTGTAAGAGATCAGCAGTCCGCCTTCCGCCGTGAAGTCCATCGAGACCGGCTCTTTATGCTCTGCGGAAGTCACAGTGGCTGTATAAGAGGCCCACTCGGTTCCCTTCCCGTTCTCCTGAATCTTCACCTGTGCCTTCCCGCCCAGCCCGGCGAACTGCATCGCCTTGCCTTTGATCTGGTCAGCGGTAACCGGCTTGCCGCCCAGCTTTTTCACCGACCGCTTATCATAGATGCTTGCAACCGAAGGGCCGTAGTCCAGCTCCGGGTATGCCGCTACGCGTTTATCCACGGTTTTGAACCCGTCGATGATTGTGTTGTCTTCGGCCTTCTGTTCTGTAGCCAGTGCAGTCTCTACATCCATCCAGCGCAGCTTTTTGCCGATGACCTTGTCCTGAACCTTTTGCAGGTCCCTGGAGATTTCAGACGAATTCTGGTAGAGCGTCTTCAGATTCGCCATCTCCCCCTCTGTTAGCGGCTTCTTGGTGAAGTCACGCACCGCAGCCTTGTAGGAGAAATTGGCGATCTTGGAGAGGAACTCCTCCGTCTCACTGAACGGCAGCAGCATCAGCGGCAGCTGATTAATCTCGTTCTGCGCCTCGCTGGTAATCCGCCATACATTAACCAGCCCCTTGCGGTGCATTCCGTTAGAGGTGGTGTTCACGGCAAGCGTATTGCCCAGCTCACCATGAAGCCGCTCCACATGGAAGGACAGATCATGGAACGCGCGCTGATACTGATTCTCCGCCTTGATCAGAATCGAATTCTTCTCCTGATTCTCCTGATACCCCCAGACGAGCGCTCCAAGCAGCAAGAGTGCGGTAAGCGGGAACATTATGGCACTTAATCTTTTGTACATAGGTCCGCATAGCTCCTTTCAGTAGCTTATTGCCGTTAGTTTGACAATAACTGAGAAGTCTTATGCACTATTTCAAGAATCCGGTCTTCAGGCCCGTTCCTCAATCTCAAAGCCGCTTACACAGCTGCACAGACATTGCTTGAAGCCGGTCTGGACAACCCCCTGCTCCTTGTTCCCTCTTAATATGTAGGTTTCGCCGCACTGCTTGCAGACAATCCGAACTTTTACTCGCAAAAAAAGACACCTCTCTCTCCTTTCTGGAATTCCTTGCCTTAAGGAACTGCCCTGTAGGATTAAGTGTGTCCATCTCGATTATAGGTTAACCTCTTCCTCACGCTTCAAAAAGCGAAACGGGGACCGGCTGTTGGCCCGCGCTACCTTCCCCATGCCTCTATACCATAATACTGCCATCAGGGGCACGATAAACCAGATCCAATAGTTAGCTGTCGTGGCGATCAGAAAATCATAGATTCCATGCCACAGCCAGGGCAGGAGCAATGAAATCAGTAGAATCTTCCGGGTCTTGATCCCGCCGGAGAACTTGGCTCTGCCCATATGGTAGCCCATAATTACGCCGAACATGGCATGTCCGGAGACTGGAAGCAGTGCCCTTAGAATCATGGTGCCGAATGAAGCATTGCTGTACCACGCATACATTACATTCTCTATTGTTGCGAAGCCGAGCGAAATCGCTACGGCGTATAGTATTCCATCATAGGGCTCGTCAAATTCGGTATGATTGTAAATCATATGGTACAGCACAAACCACTTCAGGGCCTCTTCCACCCCGGCTGAGATCAGAAAGGAATCCACATAAGGACCACCGCCCAGCCCCAGCACAAGCCCCCTCTGGATAATCATCACCGGCAGCACGATCAACAGGCCAAGCAGGAACACCTTAAGCACCATATGGAGCGGTTCCTGATCATACTTGTCTTTCAGATAGAAAAAAGTCAGCAGCGCAAGTCCCGGTGCAACTGCTGACGAAATGACCGATAACAATAGCACCGAATAGCCTCCCTTGCGCTTAAACCTAATCCCTGCTGAAGATGTTATAAAAGGAACCGTACCTTACCATACTCTCTTATTCCTGGCGTTTAAAATGATTGCACAGCGTCTGAATCGCATTCTCCGCCATAACTGTCTTGCCGTATTCAGCCAGAACAGCCTGAGTTACCGGAGAGGAATCTCCGAATTCAGCGAGCACACCTACCAACCCTGACAGTGCAGCCTCTTCAAACTCCTTTGGATCGAAGTAGAGGTACCATTTATCATTATAAGAATACAGTTGTCCTTGAGAAGTAATATTGCCGATGAGCACATGAGCCGCTTCCACCAGAACCTCGAAATCGCGGAACGCATATACAATGGAGTCGCTTTGTTCAAGAGTAACTTCCATTTCATAAATCTCTTCAGGCAATTCATCTTCCCCGGCCCCACCGTACTGATGGTGATCATATTTCCCCCGGGTCACAATAACGACCATGCCTTGCGCGGGCAATGCGAACACTTCCACGGCAAGCGGACCCGTAGCATCAAAACCAAGCTCGCTGTATGCCTGATCCATCATTTCCGTAAAGAGGTCGTGTACCTTGGGAACCTCCTGCCACATATCTTCCTTCTGGATGCCCCGCTCGCTCAGGTCGTCAAAAGTGAGGAAAATCCGTATCTTATCTTGACTTAATCGCTCTATTCTCATGACAGGATCCTCCTTTTGCAAGCTCATTTAATATTAATGTATGATGAGTCCCGAGTAATGAGCCAAAAATGGTTACTATATACGTATGTTATCATTTTGAAGCTACAAATGCACGTAAATAAATATAGATTCAGCCCAATTTGCTGCCCATTATATGTAAAGCCATATTAAAAAAGAATCACTTCAGCGATGCCGGCATCGCCAAAATGATTCTGCAGCGGTTAGATCCGGTTACAAACCCGGTATGGCGGTATGAGTATCTTTGAGAATCTGCTCGACTTCATGTTTCACATCAGGGTTGCTGCGGATGAAATCCTTC
This sequence comes from Paenibacillus sp. FSL H7-0350, assembly GCF_038593195.1. NCBI lineage: Bacteria > Bacillati > Bacillota > Bacilli > Caryophanales > Paenibacillaceae > Paenibacillus > Paenibacillus sp. FSL H7-0350. The sequence goes on from NZ_CP151972.1 coordinate 1,803,238, forward strand.
AGCATGTTCAAATTTGATTCTTTGGACTTTAACGGGGAGTCCTCTTTATGATCGCCACCACCGGATACATGAGAGCCTGAGTGTTCATGGCTGCTGCCCGCTGCCGTGCTGCCGAAGCCGGTCATGGCCATCCCCATAATTTTGTCCTTGGCCTTGTCACCCGCATTGTAGGAAGAACCATTCGAATGCATTAAGGCAGACATCATGGCACTGCGTTTTTTGGACATAATCATACTGGCGGCTGCACCAATCAGCACCCCGCACAGAAATGACGAAGTATTCATATCTCCAACCTCCTTGTATGGTAAAATCATGCTTAGTGTTCGCGGAAAGGTAGCCGCTCATACAGCCAAACAACAAGAAAGCGAGATGAAAAAAGTGGGTAAAGCAACAATAACGCTACTCCTGGCGGCTTGTCTGCTGTCAGCTTGCACTAGCGGCGGAAATACAGGCAGTCAGGCAGCGGAGAAGACGCCGCAGTCTGCGGCAGCAACAGCCGCGGCGGAGACAGCCGCATCTCCTACACCTGAGGTAACAGCATCAGCTGCACCTGAGGCAACTGCATCACCGGAGGCCACGCCTGCGGCAGCCAGCGATGCGCAGGTGCCGCTGCTGTACCATATGAACAAGAATTATGACATTGTCCCTAATGATCCGGCGACGAACAAGAAGGTAGTCCTGCTGACCTTCGACGATGGGCCAAAGGAAGCGGAATTAATCAATCCGCTAATGGATACGCTGGACAAGCACAAGGCCAAAGCGATCTTCTTCGTCAACGGTTACCGGGTGAAGGAGCATCCCGAGCTGCTGGAGCTGATCCACAAACGGGGCGGCGTGCTCGGCAATCATAGCTGGGATCATATTGTACTGAAGGACAAGCCGGAAGCCGAAGTGAAGAAGCAGATTGAAGATGTTCAGAAGATCGTCAAGGATATCACAGGTGAGACCCCTCACTTTTTCCGTCCGCCGCACGGTGCCGGAGGTGACGTAGGCAAAAAAATCGCTGCTGCAAACGGCATGCTCTATATGACCTGGTCCAATGGCTCCCTCGATTGGGAGATGAAGGCCAAGGATACGGATAAGACCAGCAAGCTGATCAGCAATGTCACTGGTCAGCTGCATTCCGGTAGCAATATCCTGATGCATGAGCTGCCTTGGACGGTAGAGGCACTTGACACTCTGCTCACTACGCTTGAGGGCAAGGGCTACAGCTTTGTAGATCCGCGCAGCATTGAGCTGAAGATGCGCTGAACTCTGAATACATCAAAAAGCGGTTGTCCCACAAATGTAGGCAACCGTTTTTTTGTCGTGTTAAGTATCTATCTCATTACTCCCTAAAAACCTGAATGCTGCCCTCCGCAGCGCAGGGTCAGTACATGCATCTCAGCCGGACTGCGCCAGCGCAGCGGCAGATGCGCAGTACCGAACCCCCGGCTGATCAGCATCTTCAGCGGCGGGAGACCCGCTTTATAGCTCCGGGGAATCTCATACATCCCCGCATTATATTGGCGGTAGAACTCATCGGTATGCCGGTTCCCGATCAAGGGCAGCACAACCTGGCCGCCATGGGTATGCCCGGCCAGAATCAAGTCAGCCGGAACTTCCTGCTGCCGGGACAGCCAGAGCGGATCATGCACGAGGATGATCCGGAAGGCTTCCGTATCCGCTTCATCCACGGCGGGCAGAGGTCCGTAGGCCTTTTTGCCGCCTTTCCTCGGGAAATCCACCCCGGTCAGAATAAACTGCTCACCGTCCCGTTCAATGACGCAGTTCTCATCCACCAGCAGACTGGCTCCGCTTCCCCGGATGATATTATCCACCAGCGTGATGTTCGCCCGGTAATCATGATTACCGTGAACGGCATACACAGGCGCAATGGAGGTTACCAGTGTCATATTCTCCAGCAGACGTTCTATAGAAGCGCCCTTCTCCGTCATATCACCGCCTAGGAAGACAGCGTCCACCTTCCCCCGCAGCGGGGTCAGCATCGCCTCCGGCAGACGGCGGCGGTGAATATCCGTAATGAGCAGTATCCGGTAGTGGTCGAACACGGCAGGAAGCCGCTCCAGTACAATATCTTGATTATTCAACCGTTTCTTGAAGGCAGCAACAACCATCAGAAGGCCTATGACCCCTGCTCCCCCAAGACACACAACAAGCAGACTCAGGAGCACCGTAGTCAACTCCATAGGCTATCCAGATCCGGTGCCCCGTTTATTCCCCACCACAGCAGGAAGCCCAGCAGCATCAGAAATAAGACAATCAGCGAATTGATGAACATTTTGCTGAACCGGATTCGTTCTGACGGATAACTCTCTGCACGCGACGGAGTCTGCGCCCCTTCCTCCTGTGCCGCATCACGTTCCGGCCTTCCGGCGGCCCTGCGCCCCGATAAGCGTTCCTTTCTGGACAGGGTCCCTGCTACCGGCACCGGACTTCCCGCACTCTCTTCTGCTGCCCCGGAAGACGGCTGATGCTTGCCCGCTCTGACCGGAGACTGTTGTTCTCTCTTCTGCTGTTTCTGGCGGGACCTTACCCGGCTTAATTGTTCTGTCATGATACCCTCCTGTAACGAATAACCATACCGGAGAACAAATCTATAAGGAAATGGCACAATATAGGTGCCCACAGACTGCCCGAATGGATGTAGATAAGCCCAAGACCATAGCTGCTGAGGAAGACCCAGCCCGTAGGAATCCAGTGCCGCAGATAACGGACATGAATAACGGCAAATAGTATACTCGTCCAATACGGCCCAAGAGAATGCTGGATCGCTCCGCGGAACAACAGCTCCTCACACACCGCAACCACCGCTGAAATAACCACAATATGCCACAGCGGCCGTTTGCCGAACAGTAGCTCGTTGATCCCCCCGTCATCCATGCTGTCTTCAGGAACAATATGGGTCAGCAGGAAGTCAACAGCAAGCATAATGACTGCTAGGCCAAGGCCCCAGTACACGAAATGTACACTATCCGGAAAATTTAATATGTGAATAGGATTTCTTTTCTGCAATAATATCCATATCAAACCGATAAATAAGGTAAGGCCCTGAGTAATATACAGATTAATGAGTAACAGCTTGTCTGTTAACTGCTGTGGATCGGCCTTTTTAATTTTGATGTCACCCAATTTGAATTTTTTCATTATAACCTGCCTGTTCTATAAATGTTTTTACATAAGTTAATTCACCTATACGAAGGAGCACCTAATCATGAACAGCCGTACCTCCCGCACTCAAATGATGTACACACTAGGTTTTTTGTTTTTTCTAATATCCGCATTCGCTTCATTTTTCACGGGAGTCAAGGTTGGAGCTGACAAGACAGAGGCCAAGTATTCACAGCTGAAGGACCACCCAAGCGCCCAGGAATTCTCCGGCTCCTACCAGCAGCAGGATCTTGTCACCTTTTATCATAACGTATTTTTGCCCTACCGGGAATTCAAGCGCAATTGGAACGAACAGCTGGACGGTCTTGCCCGCAGCACGGATGCTCGCCAGAACGCGGCAACGCTGAAGAATCTGAGTATTCTGGCGGACAAGCAGTATGATAAGGTTACCCAGGATTCGCTCTTCACTAATTCACCGATGCTCTATGAATCTCAGCTCAATATTCTTAAGAGTCTCACACTCTTCTCCCAAGCCTCCGGCAAGGTGACTGCGGGTGCTTCCGGCGCCGAAGCCGCCAAAGTGCTGAGAAGTGACAACTTCACAACCAGTGCCGTAAGATTCGGGCTGCTGGCCCAGAAGAACTTCTATGATTCCATGCTGAAATGGGGGTCGAAGACCCATTCGTCCATTCCGCAGCAGTCCGGTGAGCTGAAGACAATCTCTTTCATTCAGTGGAAAAAAATGCCGCTCTTACTCAAGAATGCTTCCATAGCCGATATGATGCTGAACCGCGGCATCTATGCCGGCTATGATCCGCAGGATATCACCGCCAAGATTGACGATATGATCTATTCTGGGACCGCCAGCTCGCTGAAGCTGAATAATATTCAGTCCTCCGTGACCCTGCTCATCTCCACCGGTGCGGTGCAGGAGCAGGACTTCATCAAGTGGCGCGAACAATATTACGGCAAGGAGATCATGCCGCAGCTCCCTTTCTTCTATGAGTAGGACCAGTTATTGCATCATAACGAAAAATACGGTCCACTTCAAGGCGGACCCGTGCAGAAGAATCCTATTGACACACTTGGCATCACCATGTTACATTATGAAAAATTAATCAAGCAAAACCGATGATGGAACAAAGATTACTTGCAGCCTTCAGAGAGCCGGTGGGTGGTGGAAACCGGTGGCAGACATTAATCTTTAGCGCTCCTGAGATATTGTATTGAACACAAGAGTAGATACAATCGGATCACTCCGTTACCAGTGTGGCCTTTGCAGGCCAATGAGGCTGCTTCTTAACCGTTGCAGTGAATTAGGGTGGTACCACGACAACTCTCGTCCCTTACTACGGCAGTAGTATGGGGTTGGGAGTTTTTTTATTGCCATATCCCTATGAATCTGGTGCCTCTGCACACTGTCTCTTTTGTGCGACAGCGCGTTACCCCGGTGTCAAGCTGCTCGTTATGCTCTTGTAAGTTCTGGTACTGCGGATTGCCTTACCCGGTGATCCTTGGCATATATAATAGCTTTCCCATTTGAAGGAGGACAAGAGACCATGTTTAAAGTATTAGTATCGGACCCGATCAGCGATTTGGGCATTCAGCAATTGATGGACGCAAGCGATGTGACTGTAGACAAGAAAACAGGACTAAGTGAAGATGAGCTAGTTGCAATCATTGGCGAATATGACGGCTTACTCGTTCGCAGCCAGACTACCGTGACAGACAAAATTATCGCAGCCGGTACTAATCTCAAGGTTATCGGCCGGGCCGGAGTCGGCGTGGACAACATCAAGCTGGAGTCAGCCACGCAGCGCGGTGTAGTAGTTATCAACGCTCCGGACGGCAACACCATTACGACCTGTGAACATGCTTTTGCCATGATGATGGCCTTGGCCCGTCATATTCCTCAAGCCTATGCGAAGACGATTTCTGGCGTATGGGACAGAAAGACCTTCCTCGGCGTAGAGCTGCGCGGCAAGACACTGGGCGTACTCGGCATGGGCCGGATCGGCAGCGAGGTGGCCAAGCGCGCCAAAGCCTTTGGCATGAGCATCCTGGCCTATGACCCGTTCCTGACGGCTGACCGTGCAGAGAAAATGGAAGTGAAGCTGGCTTCGGTAGACGACATTGTGCGCGGTGCAGACTTCATCACGGTTCACACACCACTCACCCCGGAGACCCGCCACATGATCTCCCGTCCGCAATTCGAAGTCATGAAAAAAGGCATGCGTATCATCAACTGTGCACGCGGCGGTGTCATCGATGAAATGGCGCTCGTAGAAGCAATTGACAGCGGCATTGTGGCCGGCGCTGCGTTCGACGTCTTCGAGAAGGAGCCGCCTGAGGCAGACCACCCGTTCCTTACACATCCGAAGATTATCGTGACTCCGCATCTGGGTGCTTCGACGATTGAAGCCCAGGAGAACGTGGCCATCGATGTATCGGAGCAGGTCCTCCATATCCTGCGTAACGAACCGTTCATCAACGCGGTGAACATTCCGCCGGTTGCGCCTAGCGTTATGAACAAGCTGCAGCCTTACTTCACCCTCGGCGAGAAGCTGGGCAGCTTCGCAACTCAGATTACGGACGGCGCGATCCGCGAGATCCATGTGGAGTATGCCGGTGATCTCTCGGATGTGGATACCCAGCCGCTTACCCGCTATGTGGTCAAAGGCGTGCTCACCCGCCACTTCGCGGGAGATGTGAACATCGTCAACTCAATGCATCTGGCGAAGACCCGTGATGTGAACGTAGTGGTGACCAAGGCTTCCAAAACCAAAGGCTTCACCAACCTCATCACAGTAACACTCAAGGCTGAGCATGACGAAGAGCGTCTGGTTGCCGGTACCCTGCTGCAGGGCTACGGCGAACGTATCGTTAAAGTCAACAAGTTCCCAGTCGATATTGCTCCGGAAGGCCATCAGCTTGTAATCTCGCATAACGATAAGCCGGGTATCATCGGACTCGTCGGCACCCTGCTCGGCGAGAATGGCGTCAATATCGCATCCATGCAGGTTGGCCGTACCATCATCGGTGGAGCCGCCATAATGCTCCTGACCGTTGATAAGGCTGTGCCGAAGGAGGTCCTGGTGAAGCTGGCCGGACTGCCGGAGATCAACACCGCTGAGGAGATCACTCTGAACTAATTCTTATTTCTCCACAATAAAACACTCTTCGGGAGTGCAGGCCCCAGGCTGCGCACTTCCAAAGAGTGTTTTTGCATTTAACAAGTGGAAACGGCATTGCCGTCCTTTGAAAGGACGGTACCGTTTCAGCGAGAAATAGAAGGATAATATATCGTGTGCAACCTATAAATTCTTATATTTCTATGAAATCCGGTAGGCCGGCACCTGCCTGCCGTCGGTGTCCGTAAAGCCGTATTTCCGTGCCAGGTCCCCTACCTTCTGGGGAGTACCAGTCATGGATATCACTTCTGGATCAGCAGCAAGCGCTGCAACTGCGCGTCCGACATAGGCTGTTGACTCGGTCGTCCTTAGCCCCTCCTCCTCCTGCCAGTGCTCCTCATCTGTGCCGAAGCTGTCCAGGACCAGCTCGGTCCGCATCCAGCCGGGAGAGACGGGGATCACCGCGATGCCATCCACAGCCAGTTCAAGGGATAATCCGTAGGCCATGCGCACCAGCGCATTTTTGGACAAATCATAATAGAAGTTTCCGGTGTATTTATACTCATCCCAGAAGGTCGTATGGACGATTAATTTACCCGCCCCAGCTCCTTCGCTGCGCATCAGTGGTATGGCATAATAATTAGTCTTGAGCTGCGCCCGGACCCCGGCAGTGAACATATGATCCCAATGCTCCACCGGCTGCTCCCAGAACGGTTCATTCCCGATAAAGAGACTATTGCCTCCCCAGACGTTATTGACCAGAATATCCAGTCTGCCCTGCTCTGCGCTAATCTGCCGGATTACAGCTTCTGTCTCACTGTCACTGGTATGATCACAGCGGATTACAGCTCCTTCCCCGCCTGACCGGCGAATCTCAGCCAGCACACCTTCAAGCGTCCTTGCATGTTGCTCCTGCGGTGTACCAGCATTCCTGCCCGTAATGTATACATAGGCGCCTGCCTTCGCCAGCTCCAGCGCAATGCCTCTGCCCGCTCCCCTGCTCCCTCCTGTTACCAATGCCACTTTCCCTTGCAGATTTGTCATTTGATCCGCTCCCTTACATCTATCATGCCCGGATTAGAAGATCATTTGCGCTAATCCGTACTCTTGTCTAATATATACCTTATACATGACAACCACTGACATATATAATTTAATAATAAAGTTAGGGAGGCATCCGAATGAGAGCAGACCGTCTGATCACTATCGTTCAACTTTTACAGAGCCGCGGCAAAATCAGCTCCAAGGAGCTGGCGCAAACGCTGGAGGTATCCGAACGTACAATCTTCCGGGATATGGAGGCACTCAGCTTCTCCGGAATTCCCTCAGCGGAATGAACACCAAGGAGATTGCCGCGCTGCTGGTGCCCGCTGATCCGGCGATTCTGCACGCTCTGGGCATTCAGGAGGAGTTCTCCTCGGCCGCCCGTAAGCTGCAGGCTGCCGCTACCAGGCAGCCCGTCTCTGCTTTCAGCTTCCTCAGCCAGCGGATTCACATCGATGGAGCCGGATGGCATCCCTCCGGGGAGACCTATCCCTGCCTAGCCGCTTTACAGGGAGCCTTATGGGAGAACCGCAAGGTGAGCATCACCTATCTGCGCGGGGAGGATACTACCGAGCGGCTGGTTGCACCGCTGGGGCTGGTAGTCAAGCGCGGCGTCTGGTACTTGGTCGCGGGGCATGACGGCGAGATGCGGACCTACAGGGTCTCCAGAATTACTGAGGCCAAAGTCACAGCTGAGTCTTTTGAGCAGCCGGAGGATTTCGTCCTGTCTGAGTACTGGGAGACCTCCACCGCAGCGTTCAAGTCTGCCTTGCCCCGGTACCCCGCCAGCCTGCTTGTCAGGAATCACACGATGAAGGAGCTCCAGAGGGAACGATACGTCGCCCTGTTGCACCAGGAGCCTTCTGAGGCCCCTGGCTGGATCAGGGCCGAGGCCGAATTCAACACGCCGGAGTCTGCACGCCGGATCATCCTCTCCCTGGGTCAGGGCATCAAGGTGACCGCACCGCCTGAGCTTGTAGATACTGTTGCTTCAGCTCTGCGTGAAGCGGCAGCATTATACGATTTTTAATAATAGACCAAATGCACTAGTATCCCCTATAATATTACAATACACATTATTATTTATAGGGGGACTCTACATTATGGACTGGATGAACAAGCTGCCGTTGAAACAAAAAATCGTCACCGGATGTTACCTGGTTGCCGCTTTATTCGCTGTCCCTGTTTTAATCACACTAATCCTTATGGACAGGCTGCTCATCGGCATTATTCTTGTCGCCGTTCTGGCAGCGCTGACTTACCCGCTTGCGCGCTTCATTGAGAGAACGCTTACATCTTCATTTGAGGATATCTCCAATGTGACGCACACCATTGCCAAAGGAGACTTCACCAGCCGTGCCGACGAGAGCGGCTCTATGGGTGACATTAGCCGGTCCTTCAACACCATGATTGACAAGCTCAAAAAAATCCTCACCGATGCCTCACAGATTACCCGGCAGGTTATGGACGCCAGCCGCGGGATTGAAGACAAGAATCAGAATCTGAAATTTGTCATGGCGCAGGTGGCCTCCTCCTCCAATGAACTGGCTCTCGGCGCTAACGAAATCTCAGTGGATATTGCTGATATGACCGAATCGATCAAGGATATCGAAATCAAAGTCTCCAATTATACGAATTCCACCAAGGAAATGAATAGACGATCTGTACATACGCTGGAATTGGTTGAACAGGGACGGCAATCGGTGGATACCCAGGCCGAAGGCATGCGCAAGAACATCCAGGCGACCCAGAAGGTGGCGGATACCATTGAAGCCCTGTCACAGAACGCGCGCGGCATTACGATGATTACCAAGACGATTACCGAAATTGCCGAACAGACCAATCTGCTGTCGCTCAATGCCTCTATTGAAGCAGCGCGTGCAGGCGAGCATGGCCGTGGCTTCGCTGTCGTTGCCCAGGAGGTCCGCAAGCTGGCTGAGGAATCCACCGCTTCAACCAAAGAGGTATTCGGGCTGGTACGCAGCATTGAATCAGATATCAAGCAGGCCATTGATAATATCGCCATCAACGAAGAGGTAGTCCAGGTACAGAATAAGATGATTACAGAGACGGCCAATATTTTTGCTCAGATCGTACATAGTGTCCAATACATAACCGAGCAGATCGCCTCCTTCTCCGCAGAGAGTGACCTTATGCTGGAGAGCGCGCTTAAGATCTCCGGGGCGATCGAGAATATCTCAGCCATCACCCAGGAGACCGCCGCAGGGACCGAAGAGGTATCCGCAGCGATGAACGAACAGATTCACGCTCTGCAATCCGTAGCTGAGGAGACAGAGAAGATGACTTCCGCTGTCTTTAACCTGCAAAAAACAATTCATATTTTCAAATTCTAACCTTAGCCAAAAGAGACACATCTGCGGGATTTCCTGCAGATGGTGTCTCTTTTTCTGTGCAAAACTAAGATTGTTATGTAATATTCACAAATTGTTGAAATTGTGCATAAGGGTAAAAAATCCGCTTTGCACTTCTTTACTATAGTCGTTCTATAGGCATAGCTTGTCTATAAGGCATCACCGCACACATACACTACTTAAGTCCTATAAGTGGATTTTACATTGCTGTATATCTAGTGAATTCTTAACATTTTACAGTAGATCAGGAATGTAATGAGGCTTTATGCTTACTCCTCATAATAATAGCCCTAAATATCCATTTGCATTTTAAGACTTTAGCCTTCCAAAGGGAACCATTTTCAAAAGTTTGAAAATCCAAATATTCATCCATTTTCACTCCTGAATATTCGTCAAATTCCGAGTTTCTTCTCATCGGGGTTATTGACAAAAGAGGAGTGAGGAATATATTGTAAAGGAAAATTCTTCACAGATTCATTTATAATCGCATACCGGCAAAATTCACCGAAAGGGAATGACGCAAAGCCATGGATCTACAGTCTCATTTATGAAGTGGGATCATGACAGCCAGGTTGCTGAAAAACTGTAAACGCCTTAGGTTATGCGTTTGATTATGGTGATTCGTGCAACAGACCTGTGCTCCTATGTTGAGTACAGGTTTTCTATTGCTGACTAATACAAATAACAACTTGCGGGGTGGATGTTCTGAAGACAGTTGCAGATTATATGGCGGAAGCATTACGCAATTTGGGAGTCACACATTCTTTTGGAATCATAGGCAAATCTATTTGCCCCATCGCTTTGAAACTGGTTGACTATGGTATTGAGTTCATCCCCGGCCGGCACGAGTCTAGCTCCGGCTTCGCTGCCGGCGGTTATGCTCTGAAGACCGGCAGCCTCGGAGTAGCCTTCGGCACTTCCGGTCCGGGCGGAACGAATCTGCTCACCGCAGCAGCGCATGCCAAGGCCAATAATCTTCCCGTCCTCTTCATCACCGGCCACCAGTCCATCAAGGAGCTGGGCATTCCCCAATGTCAGGATTCCACTTCCTATCTGGCTGATTTGGCGGATATGTTCCGGCCGGCCACCCTCTTCAGCAAGCTCGTTGAACGCGGGGATCATTTCAGCACCATTTTCAATCATGCCCTATCCATCGCCCTCGGTGACCAAAAAGGTCCGGTTCATCTCTGCATTCCGTTTGATGTGCAGACAGAGCGGCTTGCGGAATGCCGGATTGTTCTGCCGGAACGTGAAGGGCTGGTCAGCTATCAGAACTATGAACGGGTCAGCTCGGCGATCAATGAATCCGCTAGACCCCTGATCATTGCCGGTAAGGGCGTCAACCGCTCAGGAGCACATCAGGAACTGGTCCAGCTGGCCGAGACCTTTAACATACCTGTGGTCACCTCTCCAGGCGGCAAAGGCGCTATAGCTTACGATCATCCGCTCTACCATGGTCCAATAGGCGTCGGCGGCTCCTCGCATGGAGATGAACTGATGAACAACAGCGACCTCTTCATCGTTCTGGGGTCCCGCCTCAGCGATATGACCATCTGCAACCTGAAGCCGGAGAATCATCCGCGGCAGCTGATCCAGTTCGATGTAGACCCGACCTTTGTCGGTAAAATACTCACCTCATCTACTATTGCTGTCGGCGGAGACTTAAGGGACAACCTGGCTCTGTATCTCCAGAAGCTGGACTTCTCAGCGGTTACCAAGCATGAAATCACAGTCTCGAATGATTACAATGATGAGCTTCCCGTACTGGCGGGGCTCTCTCTGGCTTCGGTAATGAGCACGATGAGCGAATTGATTCCTTACAACAGCAGCGTGTTTGTAGATGACGGCAGCCATGGATTCAATGCTGTGAAATGGTTCAATGTGCGCAGGCCCGGCAGCTTCATATTCGATGCCTACTTTGCCTGCATGGGCAATTCAATTGGCATGGCGATCGGCGCCAAGACGGCCTCTCCCGGTGAGACGGTCTTCTGCATTACCGGGGACGGCTGTTTTATGATGCTCGGAACTGAAATAAACACAGCTGTTTGCAAGGACATTCCGGTGATTTTCATCGTGGTGAATAATATGCAGCTGGATATGGCGCTTAAGGGGATGGAGAAGACCACCGGCCGGATTGACGGTACGATCTTCGAGGTTCCAATGAATGCCGTGAAATTCGCTGAATCTCTGGGTGCAGCCGGCTTCCGCTGTGAGACGCAGGAGGAGTTCGCCGCTGCCATCCGCGAAGCTGTAGCGCTTAACAAGCCAGCTGTCATTGAATTGCTGACTGACCGCGATGAAATGCCACCTACGGCTCACCGCACGCTGGATCTTACGTAAGCAAGCCTTATTGCACACCGTTTCTAACCTACTATCAGGAGGCCATAGCGTGAACAAGAACACGAACAGCGGACTCGATCATTTCACTAATCTCTCTGGAGATTATGGGGCCAAGGCCCTAGCTCCGATCAAAGAGCATTTTCCGGAACTAGCCGAATATATCATGGGCAATGCTTATGGCGATATTTTTCAACGGACCACGATTGGCTCTGACTGGAAAGAGATCGCGGTGATCTCGTCTCTGATTACGATGGGGCAGTATGAGCAGTTAGGTGTTCATTATGTAATGGCGCTCCGTGTTGGCATGACTGTTGAGCAGATCAAGGGCGTGCTGCTTCATCTGGTCCCTTGCGTCGGTGCTCCCCGGGTAATTTCGGCCTTTAATGTGCTGCTGGATACCCTGGAGGAAATCAAAGAAAAATCTTCATAAATCTACAAATTTCGACTTTTCGATTGCGCATTTCAGCATGCTCCGGTTATAATGAAGGCAAAATATCCCAAATTCGAATGCAATTTGTCGAATATAGTCACAAATATCATGTTTTGGGGGTATTTCAAATTACACTTAGGGAGAGATCAACATGGGACAATTTATTTTGAAGACAGACACTGCGAAGAAAGTAATCAATATCGAGCTGGAGGGAACCTTCTCTAACGAGGACGGACTCAAATCCATACAGGCTTACCAGCAGACCATCAACCCCATTAGCCCTGCTGAATATGCCCTGGATATCGACTGCCGCAAGCTGAATGTAACAGCTCCTGATGTCGTGCCGCTGCTTGAAAACTGCTTCATCATGTTCAAGGCTGATGGCTTCCAGAAAGTGAGTCTTACTCTGGAAAATAACCCGATCCTCAAAATGCAGCTGGCACGCCTGGGCCGCAAAGCCGGACTTGAGAATCTGGAGATTACTTCAACCGTACAAGCTTAATGAACCGGAGCAGATTCGTGAGAAGTGAGAAGTACAACTAAGACAACTTTTAGGAGGTCTGCACTATGGCGGGGATTCGCATTAAGGACATTGATATCTACCATCCAGACAAAAGAATCGGCAATGAATTTTTCATTCAGCATTTTGATGACAAAGGTATTGATATCCGCGGACTGCTGGCTACTCTGGGCCGTGAAAACCGCTACAGCATCGACAGCCCGGATGAGAACTCCCTGACAATGGCTTATGAAGCCGCAAGTAATGTTCTGGAGAAGACCGGTCTTACCGGTCCTGACATTGACCTGATTGCTTATGCAAGCCAGACCCCTGAATATATATTTCCTACGAACTCACTGATGATTCACCGCCTGATTAACGGGGCTTCGCATACCATCTGTATTGACAGCAATGCCAACTGTGCCGGAATGACGGCTTCGGTTGAGCAGGTCAGCCGCCAGATGATGGCGAACCCGAGAATCCGCCGCGCCCTGGTGATCGGCTCCGATTATGTGGCGCCGCATGCGGACAAGAATGATCCGGTGTATTACGCGAACTTCGGTGATGCCGCTGCCGCTGTCATTCTGGAGCGCGACGAGCATTCGGTCGGCTTCATTGACTCTATCTACCAGACAGACACCTGTGTGTACGGCAACTCACTGTTCCCTGCAGAAGGTCTGGCTAAGCTCGGGCGCACCGGTGTTGCCGCAGGAGAGTTCAATGTGAAATTCATACCGTTCGATGATTCCATCTGTGTGGACGCCGCTTCCGAATCGATCAACACCCTGCTGAGCAACAACGGTATTGATCCTCAGTCAATCAAGGCCGCCTGCTTCTCACAGCTGTCCCTTCCGAACATCCAGGCCGTCTCCGGCAAGATCGGCATTGCCCCTGAGGCCGCAGTCTACATAGGCGATGAGTTCGGCTATACCTCGACCAGCAGCCCGTTCATCGCCCTTCACAAAGCCGTCACTACCGGGCAGCTTGAACGCGGCGACAAAGTCCTGTTCTGGACCGTTGGCGCCGGATGGCAGAATGTCGCATTTGTAATGGAGTACTAATCATAACGTTCATTCTGTTCTATAGTAAACAAACGGCCCGCAGCAGAGTTTCTGACTGCGGGCCGTTTCTGTTCTTCTACCTATATCCTGCTCTAAAGTCTGCCTTCGTGCTTGCCCTCATGCTTCTCCCAGCCCATCGTGCGCGACACAGCATCCTGCCAGACGCCATATCTGCGTTCCCGCTCCTCTGGCTCCATCTGCGGCGAGAAGACCTTCTCGGCGGTGTTGAAGCTCTCCAGCTGCTCACGGGTCCATACCCCAGAGGTGAGCCCGGCGAGCAGCGCGGCACCAAGTGCCGTAGTCTCCGCATAGGTTGTTCGTGTCACTTCGCTACCCAGAATATCGGCTTGGAACTGCATCAGCAGATTGTTACGCACCGCACCGCCGTCCACTCTGAGGCCGATAAGCGGCATGCCGGCATCCTTCTGCATCGCGTCGATGACATCACGGGACTGGAAGGCCAGGGATTCCAGCGTCGCCCGTACCAGATGTGCGGAGGTGGTGCCCCGCGTCAAGCCGAATATAGCGCCCCGCGCATACATATCCCAGTAAGGCGCACCCAGTCCGGTAAATGCTGGCACAACCACAACTCCTTCACTCTCATCCACTTCACTGGCCTTCTCTTCCGAGTCAGCGGGCGCGACAATCAGCCCCAGTCCCTCCTGCAGCCACTGCACAGCCGCTCCAGCCACAAACACACTGCCCTCCAGCGCATAATAGAGCTCATCGCCCATACCCCAGGCTACCGTGGTCAACAGACCGTGACTGGATGCCACAGCTTCAGTACCTGTATTCATGAGAATGAAGCAGCCCGTGCCATAGGTATTCTTGGCACTACCTGCTTCCAGGCAGGTATGCCCAAAGAGTGCTGCCTGCTGGTCCCCCAGCACCGACCGGATGGGAATCATGAGACCGAACCACTGCTGGTCACAGACACCGAAGTCTCCGCCCGACATCCTTACCTCTGGCAGAATGGACGGCGGAATACACAGCGTGTCCATCAGTTCTTCGTCCCATTGGCGCTCATGCAGGTTATACATCATCGTTCTTGAAGCATTGGTAACGTCTGTAGCGTGTATAGCGCCCCCGGTAAGCTTCCAGATCAGCCAGGTGTCTATCGTCCCCGCCAGGAGCTCTCCCTTGGCTGCCCGGTCTCTTGCTCCCGGCACATGATCCAGAATCCACGCCAGCTTGGTCGCAGAGAAATACGCGTCGATGACAAGCCCCGTCTTGTCCGCAATGACTCCGGCCATCCCGCATGCCTTCAGCTCCTCACATTGGTCTGCTGTCCGCCGGTCCTGCCAGACAATTGCCGGATAGATCGGCTTACCTGTAATTTTATCCCATATCAGTGCAGTCTCACGCTGGTTGGTAATACCGATAGCCGTTATGTGATCAGCTGGAACGGAGCTCGCTGCAATGGCATCTCTGGCTGCTGCAAGCTGGCTCTCCCAAATCTGCTCCGGGTCATGCTCAACCCAGCCTGGGCGGGGAAAGGATTGCTTGATCTCATATTGCCCCTGCGAGATCACTTCCGCTTCTGCATCAAAGAGAATTGCCCGTGAGCTGGTAGTACCTTGGTCCAAGGATAAGATCATAATGCCCAGCCTCCTGCAAGCCTTAGCTTGAAATATATGTTTCACGATGAACAATATTAATGTGGTGATTTCAACAAAAAGCACCTCTGCTCTCAGAGGCGCTGTCATGCATGCTCTTAGTTTACTGTTTTTCGACAGGAAGCCGCAGGGTAAATGTGGTGCCTTCTCCTAGCTTGCTGGAGGCATAAATGCTGCCGTGATGCGATTCGACGATATTCTTCACGATCGCCAGCCCTAGTCCCGTACCGCCCGATTCTCCACGCAGGCGGGCTTTATCCGCTTTGTAGAAGCGTTCGAAGATAAACGGCAGATCCTCGGGATTGATTCCGGCCCCCTGGTCTCTGATCGCGATCTCCACCAGACTTCTGCCTTCCAGCACTACCGTGCCTGCCAGAATGGAGATTCTCCGGTCAGCCGGAGTGTGGCGGAAGGCATTATCCAGCAGATTGGTCAGTACCTGCTCCAGCTTATCTTCATCGGCAGCCCCCAGCAGCAGCTCTTGCTCGGGCCGCTTCAGTTCAAGCATAATATCTCGTTCCTTGGCTCTGACGGAGAATTTGCGGTATACCCGCTCCAGCAATTCTCCCACATCGACCTGAGCCTTAAGCATATCCGTATGCCCAGCTTCCATGCGTGCCAGGTCCAGCAGATCCTTCACCAGACGGCCCATACGCAAGGATTCATCATGAATAACCTGAACCAGCTCGCTGCTCTCCTCCGGTGAGGAGGCCATTCCGTCCAGCAAAGCCTCACTGTAGCCCTGCATCATCGAGAGCGGGGTGCGGATCTCATGAGATACATTGGCTACGAAATCTCGCCGCATCTTCTCCAGACGCACCTCCTCCGTCACATCACGCAGAACGGCAACGGCTCCGCGCAGATGATCTTCGGAATATAGCGGTGCCATGTGCACCGACCATACCCCCTGCCGGACATGAACATTGGAGCGCTGATCGCCCCCGTCCTCAAGGGTGCTGAAGAATAGTGGACGCAGCGGCGGCGGCACTTCATTGGAAGAAGAGGCCTTCGGAACAAGTCCGTTATCCTCTTCTTCCTCCCAGGTAAGATCACTCCAGGTTTCGAGGAGGGTCTGCCCATGCGGATTGGTGAGGATGATCCGGCCTTCGATATCGAAGGTGATCACCGCATCGCTCATGCTGCGCAGGACGCTGGATAAATGCCCTTTTTCATTATTCAGACTGCGTATATTCTCTTCCAGCTCTTCCGCCATGTGGTTAAACGATGTGGCAAGCTGGCCGATCTCATCGCTCGTGACCAGGGTCAGTCTTGTTCCATATTCGCCGCGGCGGATATCATTCGCTGCTTCAATAACCTGCTGCATCGGCTGAGTGATCTTCGTGAACAGGAATAGGGCAAAGAATGTGGTCAGAGAGAATCCGATCATGCACGTATACATGAACAAGCGCTTGATTGCCCCGGAATTGGTGAAATTACTGTCGATGTAAGGCAGCAGGAACAGCCCGAGTGTAATGAGCACGACAGCAACCAGAAAGATGATCGTGATCCACAGCTTACCGACAAGACTTCTCCAGAAGTTCACTTATTTAGGCACCTCAAGCTTATAGCCTACTCCCCATACCGTTGTAATCATCGCTGCCGATTCCGGGGATACCTTATTCAGTTTTTCACGCAGACGCTTGACATGGGTATCCACGGTGCGCAGATCCCCGAAGAACTCGTAATTCCATACATCCTTCAGCAGCTCCTCACGCGAGAATACCTTGTCCGGTGAGATCGCCAGATAATGCAGCAACTCGTATTCCTTGGGTGTCAGACTTACCTCTTGGCCGCCTGCGCTTACACGGTGTGCATCATGCTCAATAATCAGGAACGGGAACACGATATTGTTGCTCGAATTGCTCTCTTTAGACAGAAATGCTGTCGCAGAGGAACGGCGCATAATCGCCTTGACCCGGTAGATTACTTCGCGCGGACTGAATGGCTTGACGACATAATCGTCTGCCCCCATCTCAAAGCCCTGCACCCGGTTGATCTCCTCACCCTTAGCGGTAAGCATTAAGACCGGTGTGGACTTCACTCCTCTGAGTCTGGTCAGCACTTCAATGCCGTCGATTCCCGGCAACATCACATCCAGCAGGATCAGGCCGTAGTCATTAGCGGTTGCTTTGCGCAGGGCAATTTCCCCGTCCTCTGCCTCATCAATCTCATAGCCTTCTTTTTCAAGATACATTTTGAGCAGGCGGCGGATGCGTTCTTCGTCATCCACCACCAGAATTCTATTCAAGTGATCAGCCATTTACACAACAACCCCTTCATCAATTACAGTAGAACGTCACCTTGGATCATACGCGCCCGGAGAAACCCGAACTTATCAGTCTGTTCCCGCGTATGAATGAAGTCCGGCAATAACCAGGTTAACGCCGACCAGGGTAAACATTACGATTAGAAAGCCGAGTACAGCGAGCCAAGCGGATTTGCGTCCCTGCCATCCGCGGGCCAGCCGCAAATGGAGATAAGCACTGTAGAACAGCCAGGTGACGAGTGCCCAGACTTCCTTGGGGTCCCATCCCCAGAATCTGCCCCATGCCACCTCGGCCCATATCATTGCAAAAATCAAAGCCCCCAGTGTGAAAATCGGGAACCCGATGGCGATTGCCCTGTAGGTAATCTCATCCAGATCATTCTCGTCGATTCCATCAAGCACCGGATGTAGGGCCTTCCCAAGCGGCTTACGCACGGCCAGCCGAAGAAGTCCATACAAGAGCAGTCCGGACAGCAGTGACCAGATCACGGTGTTGAACTTGCGTCCTGCATTGACGCCATTCATCCAGGAAGGTGCTTGAAACAAAGGCTTCTGAAGCCCAAGAAACGGCTGGAAGCTCTCAATTTCGCTATGGTACGGTGCCACAATCGGCGGCATTTTATAACTCACTTTCTCTATTGTACTATCTTCCTGCCCGGGGCTGTCAATCGTAACGTTCGAACGGACAAAAACAGATTCATAGCCCGCACCGCGGAAGGCAAATACAGATCCAAGAAACCCAATTATAACAATGATCGAGAACAGAGTAAATTCGATCAGCCGCTGTTGCTTACGGTCACTCCGTTCCTTGCTGTCAAATTTCACTGTCCGCAGCAGATACATCAGCCCGGCGGCAAAGCCTACCGCGAAGAAGGACTCCCCAAGCGCAGCAAGTGTGACATGAATATTCAGATAGATCGATTTCAGCGAAGGAATGAGCGGCTGTACTTCCTGCGGAAATACCGCTGCATAGGCCATCACAACAATGGAGATCGGAACCGCAAATACCCCGAGAATGATCTTGCGGTAGATGGCGAAGATCACCGTAAAGGCAACCATCACCATCATCGATAGGAAGGTCATGAACTCATACATATTGCTGACCGGAATATGACCGGCCCCCATCCAGCGGGTAATGAAGTAGGCCAGATGGCAGAGCAGCCCGAGTGAAGAGGTGATAAAAGCAACCCTGCCCCACCGTGCCGTATGCTCCTCCGGCTTCCTGCCTGACCATTTGCGGCCCATAATGGCAATGGTGAACAACATGAAGGCACCGCTGTATAAGAAGAATGCGGCTATAAAGACGTCACTGCTGAAATCGAGCAAGCTCATGCCATGCCTCCTCCGTTGTCCAATGATTTGTCATCGACTGTCATGTCTATCTGCTCCAGAATAGAAACGAGCTCACGGCGGAAGCCGAACCAGTTCTTGTTCGTATGGCCTCCAAGCACCAGCTGTCCGCCCTCAACGATCAGCCAGATGCGTCTATGCTGCCAATAGAAGCCGAGTATCAGCCCCAGCATGACAATACCCGCACCCACCCAGACGAACGGCATTGCCCGGTCCACACGGATATTAAGATAGGTGGTGGATTCCGAGAAATCCACATCCGTCATACTCCCCACCTCAAGTTCCAGAAACCGTGTGCCGCCTCCAAGCTTATCGTTGATGGCCGCCTGCTGGAAGCGCTCCTTGTCCACCTGCTTCGGGAAATAGAAATATTGCTGCCCCTCTGCCGGCAGATCCGGACCACGGATCAGGAAGAGAAACGCCGGAGCGTTCGGATAAGGGGAGGTAGAGACCGGACGGCCTTCCTCATTCAATCCGAAATCCATATACTTCTCCTTCAGCTCAAGGGTGTAGGGTCCCGCCTTGAAGCTGCGCTGCGGATTCTTCATATCCAGTCTGAACTTGCCGTAGCTCTCACCGGTTGAAGCATTGACGAGATCAGGCTGCACGGAACGCAGCACAGGCGTAAGATCATAGTCAAACTGATACGCTTTCATTCCTTGGTAGCTCAGCGGAGAATTTACCTGAATGTCGTGCCGGGCAACTTCCGCAAGCTGAGGCTCCTTGGAGGGATCGCTGCAGTCCGCCGTACATTCATAAAGAACCGCCTTAGTCTCATAAAGCTTAGGGAGAACCTTCTTGCCCCGGAATTCCTCGGGCATCTCTTCTTCACTATAGAATTCTACTGTGAACTTCTCATTCTTCAGGTACATGCTGGTGTCCGGTATCCGTACTGCCTCTCCCTGCGGGAAGGCAAGATGCTGATCCATATTCAGACCCGGAAGTCCCCTGGCAAGCACAGCAAGTAAAAATATAATCAGGCCGATATGTATTACATAAGGACCCCAGCGGCTGAAACGGTGTTTCTCGGCCAGTAATGCGCCGCCCTCCGTCCGCACGCGGTATCCTTTCTTCTGAAGCGGCTGAACGATCCGTGCCACCCATTCCTCCGGCTCCCCTTCCACCTCTGTATTCAGCGTAAGCTTTTGACGGGTAAGGAATTGGCGGTGCTTGCGGATCTTCTGCCGGGTTAGCGCCTTGTAGAGCGGAAGCACGCGGTCCAGGCTGCAGATAACCAGAGAAGCTCCGATCATGACCAGCAGCGTCACGAACCACCAGGATTCATAGGTATGCGAAAGGCCGAGTCTATAATATATATTCCCGGCTGTTCCATACGTTTGTTCATAATAGGTTGAAGCATCAATATTCAGAAAGGTGCTTTCTTGCGGAAAAATCGTACCGAGCATCGCACCCAGCAGCGTCAATACAATCAGGTAGATGGCGATTTTGACTGAGGAAAAAAAGTTCCAGACCTTATCGATCACTCCCGGACTTACCCGCTCCGAACGGCGGGCCACCCCATCGTAGCGCATCTCCAGATTCCCCGAGGCGTTCTCTTCCTTCTCATCCTGCGGCTTGCCGCAGGCTTCACAGAGAACCGTTCCTACCGGATTCTGATGACCGCATTCGCATTTGGTGTTGCTGATCAGCGGCTCATGCTTACTCATGGTTCCACCAGCTTCCCGATTTGCTCGTCAAGCGAGCTCAGATCCAGCTGGCCGATATGAATGCTGTCCACCCTGCCCTTTGTATTAATGAAGAAGGTGGTAGGCAGCGGGGAGACCCCATAGCTGCGGACCGCATCACGTCCCTTATCCATCACAACCGGAAAATCAATATCCACGAGCTTCACGAAATTGTCCACCGTCATCTGATCCTCGCCCACATTCACGCCTAAAACTACAACACCCTGGTCCTTCCATTTCTCCCACTGCGCCTGGAGGGCAGGCATTTCCTTCACGCATGGTGCGCACCAGGAGCCCCAAAAGTTCAGTACAACCGACTTCCCTCTGAATTCCTCCAGCGTATGGGTCGCACCGTCCAGCCCAAGCAATTCAAAATTAGGCGCTTTCCCGCCTTCTTGAGGCTTGCCGTCTCCCCCGAACACAGAGGAGCTGATGGCATAAGCCCCAAGCAGAACGATTAGTAATAGTATCACGATTTGGATTGGCTTCCTGGCTTTGCCCATACAGGGGTACCCCCTTCTGTGACGCAACTCATTACTTTAGTTGTAAGGTGTGAACATCCTATGAACATTATAACGAATATTGTCACAGTTTTAGGAGGGGGAATTGTGAACTTTATGTGTCTTTGCGTGTCTGATTATCCCGAAGCATTCCCGCTTTGGCAATTTGCTGCAGATGATTGATCTCATCCTTGGTCAAATGGCGGTAAGAGCCGCGCTTGAGATTCTGGAGCATGATATCCCCGAAAGAAATGCGCTTCAGACGGATAACCGGATGTGACACAGCCTCGAACATCCGCCGGACTTGGCGGTTGCGG
Source organism: Paenibacillus sp. FSL H7-0350 (assembly GCF_038593195.1). Classification (NCBI taxonomy): domain Bacteria; kingdom Bacillati; phylum Bacillota; class Bacilli; order Caryophanales; family Paenibacillaceae; genus Paenibacillus; species Paenibacillus sp. FSL H7-0350. Next base: position 1,824,960 of record NZ_CP151972.1, read on the forward strand.
CCTTCATGGATGGTGATGCTGATTACCGCTTCCTTATTGGCTTCATCGATATCCTTGTATTCGACTTCCGCCGGAGCGGTCATGCCGTCCTCCAGCTTAATGCCGGCCTTCAGCTTGTCCAGCGCTGTGCCGTGCGGCACACCCTTGACCGTGGCCAGATACGTCTTCGGCACATGATGCTTCGGATGCGTGAGCAGGTTGGCAAACTCACCGTCATTCGTCAGCAGCAGCAGCCCTTCGGTATCGTAGTCCAAGCGGCCTACAGGGTATACACGCTCTGTAATTCCTTTCAGGTAATCCGTTACTACCTTGCGGCCCTTGTCATCCGAGGCGCTTGTAATTACACCTTTGGGCTTGTTGAACATAATATAGATTTTATTCTCGCCCCGGATCAGTCTGCCCGAGACTTTAATAATATCAGTTGCGGGGTCCACCTTCGTGCCAAGCGTAGTTACGAGTTCCCCGTTGACTTCCACTTTACCGGCCAAAATCATTTCTTCACATTTGCGTCTGGACGCAACACCTGCTTGCGCCAATATTTTCTGTAATCTTTCCATTTTCGACTACTCACCTCAGGTTAATGATAACCATCAGAGGCATAAATCACAAGATCATTCCACGGAAAAAATGCGCCGGGGCAAGTCTCGCTATGCGATTCCACCGTAAGCGGCGATATTTCATAGCGCCCGGACAGCTCCAGTATAAGCTTCCCCGCCGCGAACAGCTGCTGCTGGCGCTCCGGCAACTGGGGCAATTGTTCCGCCTCCCCATAGTTGCCCTCAAGGCATATATGAATATGCTCCGGGTCTGTCAGCAGCGGCGCCGCATAGACTGAGCCGTTCAGCCCGACCCAGAAGTCAAAGCCTTTGCCGTTAATAGACGGACAGCGGGAATGATGCAGAATAAAGCCTTTGTACTCCACCCTTGTCGTCCTCCCTCCGTATTGCTGAAATAGCATATGAAGTGGGGGGGCGGGCGGTGAGGAATGTTTGTTAGAATGTTTGGGGAGCGATGTGAGAGCAGGGCTTGAGCGGGGCCAGAGAGGGTAAAGGCGTTGACTATTCGTAACTCCTAGGAATGTTTGGACTTCCGGCCGCTGTTAAAGTTGGATTTCCTTGATTAGACTGCCATGCGGCAGTAGAATTCCAACACAGCTTATGCTTACGATGCGAGCTTTCCCTAGGAAAGCTTTCAGGCGGACGCTGGCGCTCCTACAGTTCCAAAATTCCTCTCCGTTACTCCTTCTACGCACGGGCAAACCTAATAACAAACAGTCCTCACCTCCCGGAAGGGGGTGAGGACTGTAGGACAAGCGGCAAGCGGCTGCGGGTCAGCGCTTGGGGACCACCACCACCGGCGGCAGATTGCCAGGGAAGTGATAAGGTGCATTAATACCCCTCATTCGCTCATACAGCCAACTTTTCCTGAAATCAGGTGCATTAATACCCTTCATTCGCTTATCCAGCCGACTATTGCTGAAATCAGGTGCATTAATACCCTTCATTTGCTCTCTCCTGAAGGCAAGCTGTTAGATAAACGTATCTTAATTTATGAGTTTCGGGGAAATTGGCTGAAGCAGGTGGAAAAAGGGCGTTTAATTGGTTTGATTTCACCATGTTGGCGAGAATGAGTATAACTAGCAGCATTTTTCCAACTATTGTCTCCACAACGTTCATCCGTCTAGCAACAAGTGGAGGAAATCCATCTATCAACCTGCTGATTACCCGAACACCAGCAGACAAACAGCAATCGCAGCAATAAAGCCGACGATGTCCGAGAACAGGCCCACCTTTAGTGCATAGCGGCCGTTGCGGATGCCTACGGCGCCGAAATACACAGTCAGCACATACAACGTGGTGTCTGTGCTCCCCTGTATAGTAGAAGCAATCATACCGATGAGGGAGTCCGGGCCGTGGACGCGGATCAGGTCTGTAGTATAGGCAAGTGATCCAGTGCCCGTCAGCGGGCGCAGGAGACCGAGCGGAAGCACCTCTGACGGAATACCCAGCCCCTTCAGCAGAGGGCTTACAAAGCCCATGAGGAAGTCCAGCGCGCCAGACGCGCGGAACACACTGATGGCCACCAGCATGCCCACCAGATGGGGGATAATCGCAATGGCGGTGCCGAACCCGTCTTTCGCACCCTCCACGAAAGATTCATAGACCGGAACCTTACGCGTGAAGGCATACAGCGGAATAAAGGTAACCATGACCGGGATCGCCCAGGCAGAGATCAGACTGATCAGTTGTAACACGGACGCTCACCCCTTCACCGAAGATTGTGGGAGCACCCCGCTCCCGTTCGCCGGGCCTGTCCCGGTGTTGAGGACCGGCGGCGGTCCGGGCGGCCTGCGGAGCAGAGTCAGGCGGCGGAACAGCCTGTCCGCAGCAATCGCCGCCAGGGTCGCCACCGCCGTCGCCGCCAGAGTGGTTCCGACAATGGCCGCCGGGTCCGCCGATCCGTAATTCAGCCGGATCGCAATCAGGGTCGCCGGAATCAGGGTGATGCTGGCGGTATTCAGCGCAAGCAGGGTACACATGGCCGGCGTTGCGGTCTCCTTATCCGGGTTCAGTGTCTGCAGCTCCTGCATCGCCTTAATGCCCATCGGAGTGGCCGCATTCCCCAGACCCAGCAGGTTGGCGCTCATATTGGAGAGAATGTAGCCGATGGCGGGGTGCCCTTTGGGCACATCCGGGAACAGAAAGGAGACTACCGGACCCAGCACTCTGGAGATTTTCTTCAGCAGGTCGGCATCCTCCGCAATCCGCATTATGCCCAGCCAGAACACCAGCACACTGATCAGCCCGAAGCTGACGGTCACCCCGCTCTTCGCACCATCGAATACGGCGGCGGTGAACTCGTTCATCCTTCCGTTAACTGCCGCAAAGCCAAACCCGATCAGAATCATCCCCAGCCAGATTCCATTTAACATGGGTATCCCCTCCCCCGCTTCATTTTTTATACTCTATCTTACAGAATGGTTTCGCTATTCCCCCGTGTGAAACAGCGCCCGCAGCGCACTGCCGAAGGCCTGCAGCCAGTTGCCCGCCGGGTAGGCGGAGGCACGCGCAGCGGTATATTTTTTCACATACGGCGAGGTCTCCGGCGGGAGCTGGCCAGGCGTGTACACCGGAACCCGCCCGATCTCCTGATCTCCCAGCCGTAAAATAATCACACCTCTGAGCCCGAAGTTAACATCGCCCTCACTCCCGCTGGCATTTACACCTGCCCTGCCCGCACCCGTACTTACACTGGAACCAGCACTTGCACTCCCCGTACCCGCAGCATTGCCATTCGCAGAAGTCTGCGGATCTGCACTAAGCACCAGCTTGTTGACGAGCCTAGCTTCCTCCCCCTGACCAAGCGGATAGGCGAAGGCCTTGCCGGTCACCAGACTGTAGCCTTTGACGGCCTCGCCCCGCTCGACCAGCGTCTTCAGAGGATAATGGTTGAAGCCGAAGTCCAGCAGCGAGGCATGGTCGTTCCAGTCATTTCCGTCGTTCAGCGTAACAGCCACGAGCTGCTGCCCGTCCCTTGTAGCGGAGCTTACCAGGCAGCGCAGCGCTTTTTTGGTATACCCCGTCTTGACCCCATCCGCTCCTTCGTAGAGGCGCAGCATCTTATTCTTGTTGCTCCATTTATAGTCCCATTTCTCATAAGGATTGTCCGCTGCCTTCTCTTTGGTGGCTACGATCTCCTTGAACACCGGATTATGCATCGCATATGCGGTCAATACAGCCAGATCATTCGCGCTGGAAAAGTGGCCTTCTGCATCTAATCCATGCGGATTGGCAAAATGCGTATTTTTCAAATTCAGCTCCTGCGCCTTCGCGTTCATCAGGTAGACAAACCCTTGCTCCGAGCCGCCGACATGCTCGGCGATTGCCGTTGCCGCATCATTACCGGAGCGCAGCATCAGCCCGTACAGCATATCCTTCAGCGTCATTTCCTCGCCCAGCTTCAGGTACAGGGAGGAACCCTCTTTGGCAAAAGCATTTTTGCCGACCTTGACCTTCGACATGATATCGCTGTTCTCTATCGCCACAAGGGCGGTCATAATTTTGGTCAGACTGGCAATCAGCATCGGTTCATCCCCGCGGCTGCTGTACAGTATTCTTCCGGATGTCACATCAATCAGCGCCGCCGCCCTGGCATGGGTAGTGATCGAACGGTTCTCTGCACTAACGGCAGACACCGGCACCAGCGCAAGCAGCAGTGCACACAACAGTAAGGACAGCATAGATTTTCGGGTTAATGTCTTCATGTTCATCCTCCGGCTTCTTATCCGTTCCTTACGCAACGGTTCATCAGTCTTGCCTGGTTGTACAAGTGTATGCGGGGCATAGGGCAGGTATGTCCTATCCTCCATCATCCGGCAAAAAAGGGATATCACCTTCTAAGGTGATATCCCGGGGCTAATTTGTTATTTCCTTGTATCCTAATGTGTTGACGTATTCTAATGCGTTGACGTACCCTAATGTGTTGACGAATGGTCAGACGAGCCGGACCCGGTCTCTACAACGGTTTTGGTTACCTTAGAGCCGGGAATGTCCGAAGCTTCGGGAACCATGCCGGGCTGGAACATATTCTGAATTTTGTCGAGCAGGGTAGGCGTGGCATCAATAATTTTCTCGAACAGATGAGTCTGATTATCCAGCGGCACAATATGTACCCCTTCCCTGCCAACGACTAGAAAAGCAATCGGACGAATAGACACGCCGCCCCCGCTGCCGCCCCCGAAGGGAAGCATTTTGACGCCGGACCCGCTGCTGTTCACGCCCGGACCGTCATCCTCCACCCTGAAGTCACTGCCGCCTGCTGCGAAACCGAACGTCACCTTGCTAATTGGCAGAATGACGGTGCCATCGGGCGTTTCAACCGGATCTCCAACAATTGTATTTACATCAACCATGCCTTTAATATTCTCCATTGCGGTCTGCATGAGACCCTGAATCGGATGATCTGACATTGTTTGTCTCCTCCTCGAGTGTATATAAATGTACCTGCAGTATTTATCTTGCCCACTATAGATTGGAGTATGTAGATTATTTAGGAGCGTTCACGTCTGAGCAATTTCTTCCACCGGCCCAGACCGCCTTCCACCTTCGACACTCGGCGCAGCAGCAGAAGCCCTGCATAGAGCGCATATCCGGCGGACAACTTGCCGCTACAGACGGCTTCTGTTGCAAAAGACGGCTGATCCCGGAAGACAGGAGCCACAAATATTCCCGGCTTATGCACCAGTCTGACCATGCGGGAGAGCACGCCGATCATCGTCCACTTCAGTCCCCATAAGGCCCCTACCGCCGTGGCGGTCGTTGCAGCCTCCCCCAGCGAGAAGTCTGTGGACCAGTCCAGCTTGGTGATCTGAATATGAGACAGGGTGTCATTCAGCCATTTTTTCAGCCCGCGGGTGGCATGTAACGCAGTACGTACATTCTTTAGCCATTGCGTCACAGATTCCTTATCGACCTGCCCTTCCTTGTCGCTATCCAGCTTCACTGGTGCGATTCCGCTCTTCTCCACTTTGAGCTTAATTCCCTGTTCGAGGCTCTGGAAGACTAGCGCAGGCACCTCATAATGAATTTTAACGAGGCCATATACAGCTTTGATGTCGAATTCGATGCGGTCATCCTTACCCAGTCTGCGCACACGAAAGTGAAAATGAATCGATGACGCCAGAACCAGCAGGAACAGCAGAACAACGAGCAGCAGCAGGATTAAGGGTATTGCCAGCCATAACGTCACACGGTTAACCTCCAAGCAGACTTTAGAATAATAAACATGGAGCCTCTGGATTAGTATGGCAATTACGGCTGGATAACATTCGGTGATTTCGCAAACTTCTCCATTTTCCACGAAAAAATGCCGCTGCCCCCGAAGGGACAACGGCATCTCTATCACAGCAGTGGTACGCTGCAGTTATTCGACCTCATCGAAGGTCATCTGGCTGTCCAGCTTACTGAACAGCAGCTGGGTCTCCTCTTCCAGACCCTCGGAGGTATCGAAGCTCGACGGCTCCGGCAGCTCCTTCAGGCTGGCCAGCCCGAAGCTGTCCAGGAAGGACTTGGTGGTGCCGTACAGAATTGGACGCCCGACAGCCTCCGCCCGGCCCACCTCGTGGATCAGATCCTTGTTGCCCAGCGTGTGGATGGCCCGTTCGGATTTGACACCCCGGATCTCCTCGATCTCCACTCTCGTGATCGGCTGGCGGTAAGCCACAATCGCGAGTGTCTCCAGCGCCGCCTGGGACAGGGAGGATCTGGAGGGCGAATAAGCCAATCGCTCGAAATACTGCGCATGCTCCGGGAGTGTCGCCAGCCGGTAATTCCCGGCAATCTGGACCACCTGAAGACCCCGGCTCTGCGAGTGGTAGTCCTCTTTTAAATCATCCAGCGCTCTTGTCGCCAGATCGGGCCGCTGCTCGGTAATCTCGGCAATCTGCCGGACCGACAGCCCTTCATCCCCTGAGAGAAACAGCAGGCCTTCAATAATTGATTTCAGCGTGTTGTAGTCCACTGGCATCCTCTCCCCCTCTCCACTCCATAACAATATCCTCAAATAATTTCTCCTGGTAGCAGTAAATGGCCTTCATCTTCATCAGCTCCAGAATAGCCAGGAAGGTGGCGACGATCTCCTGCCGGTCCATCTCCTCATGCAGCAGGGACGAGAACCGCATTCTGCCGCCGGTCCCTTTGCGCTGCAAGGCTTCAGACACCTCACGAATCCGGTCCTTGACCGAGATCTCATCCCGGGTGATCCGCTGGTACGAGGTGCGCCGGGCAGCCTTGCTTAGCGCCTTGCGGAACGCAGCGATCAGGTCGGCGGTATGCAGGCCCTTCAGTGTATTGTCCGTCTGCGCAGGAACGAAGGGGCCCAGATCCTCAGGCTCCTTCGTAAAAATCAGGCTGCGCTCGCTCTCCATATCCAGCAGATGCACCGCGATGCTCTTGAACTTACGGTATTCAATCAGGCGCTGCACCAGCTCTGCGCGCGGATCATAGCCGTCATCCTCATAATAATCGAAGTCCTCGATTTCAATGACGGGCGGCTTCGGCAGCAGCATTTTGCTCTTAATCGACAGGAGAGTGGCAGCCATCACCAGAAATTCACTGGTAATATCCAGCTCCAGCTCCTTCATTCCCTGTAGGAATTCCATATACTGCTCGGTGATCTCGCTGACCGGAATGTCCTGGATGTCGATTTCCGCCTTGTCAATCAGATGCAAGAGCAGATCGAGCGGACCTTCGAACGTCTCCAGCTTGTACAATACAGTCACGCGGTTTCCTCCAGCCCAAAAAAAGTAAAGTGCAGCGCCGCAAGGACGCTACACAAGTAGAAAGATCTATGTTCATGCTTTCTTCTCATACTTATAAATAAGCACGACTTACGGTCTTTCGTCAAGAGGCGTATTATTTGAACAGCTTATTCAGGTTAGCCATTTCAATAGCAGCCGTCGCTGCATCCCAGCCCTTATTGCCGGCTTTGGTCCCCGAGCGCTCAATGGCCTGTTCAATATTCTCCGTCGTAACCACACCGAAAATAGTCGGAACACCGGTCTTAAGGTTAATCGCCGCCACGCCCTTGGCCACCTCGTTGCACACATAATCATAGTGTGTTGTAGATCCGCGAATGACTGTGCCCAGTGTGATAACGGCGTCATATTTGCCGCTTTCGGCCATTTTCTGGGCGATCAGCGGAATTTCGAATACGCCCGGTACCCAGGCAACATCCACTTCATCATCGGCGGCGCCATGGCGCTTGAAGGCATCGAGTGCCCCGGAGAGCAGCTTGCTGGTAATGAACTCATTGAAACGTCCTACGACCACCCCATATTTCAAACCCTCAGATACTAAGTGTCCTTCAAAATAATTCGGCATGCTACTCATCAACCCTTCGTGTATAGGATAGGTAATCTATGATTAAATTTTGGAATCCTCATTCTGTTCGATGTCGTCAAACTTCAGCAGATGGCCAAGCTTGGCCTGCTTCGTATGCAGATAATTGCTATTGTCCTTGTTCTCCGGCATCTGGATCGCTACGCGCTCCACCACCTCAAGGCCGTAGCCTTCCAGCCCCTTGATCTTGCGAGGATTGTTGGTCAGCAGCCGGATCTGGCGGATGCCGAGATCCTTAAGAATCTGAGCCCCGATGCCATAATCCCGCAGATCTGCCGCGAAGCCCAGCTTCAGGTTGGCATCCACAGTATCCAGCCCTTCTTCCTGCAGCTTATAAGCGCGCAGCTTGTTAATCAGGCCAATTCCACGGCCCTCCTGGCGCATATAGAGGAGTACACCCCTGCCTGCTTCTTCAATCTGGCGCAGCGCCGCTTCGAACTGCGGACCGCAGTCGCAGCGGTGCGAATGGAACACATCGCCGGTCAGGCACTCTGAATGCACACGCACGAGCACCGGCTCATCCCCGGAGATATCACCTTTAACCAGGGCAACATGCTCCTTGTCGTCCACCTCGTTCGTATAGGCAATGGTCTGAAAATCACCGAAATCCGTCGGCAGATTCACCGCTACCTCACGGGTGACCAGATGCTCCTTCTCGTTACGGTAGTGAATAAGGTCCTTGATACTGATCAGCTTAAGATCATGCTTCTTGGAGATTTCAATCAGGTCAGGCAGGCGGGCCATGGTACCGTCCACCTTCACGACTTCACAGATGACACCTGCCGGGTAAGCCCCGCACATGCGGGCCAGATCGACAGCAGCCTCCGTATGCCCGGAACGCCGCAGGACTCCGCCCTTCTTGGCGATCAGCGGGAACATATGCCCCGGTCTGCGGAAGTCGGCCGGCTTGGCCTTGGGGTCCAGCATGGCCTTAATCGTCTGGGAGCGTTCGCCGGCTGAGATCCCGGTCGTCGTATCCGCGTGGTCAATCGATACCGTGAACGCCGTACCATGGTTATCGGTATTCTGGGATACCATCGGGTGCAGGTCTAGCTCCTCTGCACGCTCCGCTGTGATCGGTACGCAGACCAGGCCGCGTCCTTCGGTAATCATGAAGTTAATCACTTCCGGGGTAGCCCGTTCCGCCAGAGCAACGAAGTCTCCTTCATTCTCACGGTCCTCATCATCTACAACGATAACGACCTTACCGCGCATTAAGTCATAAATCGCATCTTCAATCGGGTCTAGAACACTGTCTTTATCAGCTTGCTGGCTCATACTACTGTCCTCCTAAATAGCTATACGCTTACCTGACGGCTTGCCGTATGCCTGATCAATAGATTATACGAACCCGTTGGCCGCCAAAAAATCATGGCTGATCTTCGAGCTTCCTCCATCCTCTTCATTGCCCGCGCGCGAACCGTAATGGAGCAGATGGTCCACGTATTTACCGAGCACATCACATTCGATATTCACCCGGTCTCCCGCCCGCTTGTGGGCCAGTACCGTCTCTCCCAGCGTGTGCGGGATAATCGACACGGTGAAGGTTGCGGCTTCCGTCCTCACAACCGTAAGGCTAATGCCGTCTATGGTAATGGAGCCTTTGGGAATGATGAATTTGAACAGGGATTTGCGGTCCGGTGCAATCTCGAACACCACTGCATTCTGATCGCGCCTGACGCTGCGGATCTCACCGGTTCCATCCACATGCCCTTGGACAATATGCCCTCCGAAGCGTCCGCCGGCAGCCATAGCGCGTTCCAGATTCATTGCGGACCCGGTGCGCAGCTCCTTGAGCGTACTGTTGCGGTAGGTCTCGGGCATAACGTCAACCGTGAAATGATGGTCTCCGAGTGAGGTTGCCGTGAGACAGACCCCATTGACCGCCACACTGTCGCCGATCTTGAGATCTCCCATAATGAGCGATGCGCCGATATTCAGCACCATCATCTCCCCGCCGCTGGTGACGCTACGCAGAACTCCCACCTCTTCAATCAAGCCGGTAAACATACCATCCCTCCTTCCTGAATAGTCGGTTAATGCTGAGGAACCGGGGTTCCGCTGATACACACATTATCCCCGAGCACTTCCACTTCCAATCCTTCAAGCTGGATGGCATCACGCATCAGCTCCACACCCCCGAAGTCGAAGGTCCCCGCTGCTTCCGCGCCGCCGCCGACAATCTTGGGAGCGAAGAAGAGGACCACACGGTCAACCAGTCCCTCCGCAAGCATCGCCCCATTCAGCGTCCCGCCGCCTTCCAGCAGAATAGACCCAATCTCCATTGCACCGAGCGCAGCCATAGCCGCCTGCAGATCCACACGCGGACCGCTGCCCGCAGCAATGACCTCTACCCCTGCAGCCAGCAGCGCTGCTCTGCGGTCAGGATCGGCTGCTTCTGTCGTTACGACCACCGTAGGCGCGAGTCCATCCTTGACCACCGCGCTGCCTGGCGGAAGCCGCAGCGAGGAGTCAATGATAATCCGCAGCGGATTCCGCCCGGGCACATTCAGTCTGGTCGTCAGCGAAGGGTTATCGGCAATCACCGTATTCACCCCGACCATAATTCCCTGATGGCGGTGACGCAGGGTATGTACAATCTCCCGTGCCTCAGCATTCGAGATCCACTTGCTGTCTCCGGTCCGGGTGGCGATTTTGCCGTCCAATGTGCTGGCGCTCTTGAGGGTTACGAACGGCTGCTTCGTCAAAATATACTTGATGAACTTCTCGTTCAGCCGCAGCGCCCGGCCCCGCAGCAGACCTACTTCAACATCAATTCCCTGCTCGCGCAGCATCGCAATTCCCCGGCCTGCCACCTGAGGATTGGGGTCCTCACAGGCGACGACCACTCTGGCCACCCCTTCGTCGATCAGACGCTGACTGCATGGAGGCGTAATGCCATAATGGCTGCAAGGCTCCAGCGTAACATAGGCCGTACTGCCTTGTGCTTTGCCTGCTGCCATATTGAGCGCATGCACCTCGGCGTGTCCGGTCCCGCGCTGCAGATGAGTTCCAATCCCGATCATGGCACCGTCCTTCACGACTACGCAGCCAACCACAGGATTAATTCCGGTCTGGCCCTGTGCCCGCTCCGCCATATCCAGCGCAAGGGACATGTAAAACTCATCGTTCATCTTATCCATGTCTTGTCTCCTATCCCAAGGCTATAGTCTTCATGTGTACCCAACCCTAAACAGAAAAACCCGTCTCAATCTCCAGGAGGAGTTCAAGACGGGATATACGAGAGGTGATCACAGCAAAGAATATATGCGTAAATAAACGCCGGACCTCCACCATTGTGAAAGTTCGCACATAATATCCGAAAACATTGCTGCTCGGCCGCCTGCTGCAAGCACGGCACGTGAATCTCTCCTTCTTCCATCCAGACTATACTGTCGGTCCCGGAATTACACCGGGTCCACCGTCCGTAGCAATATCATACGAAGCGGGTAGCGGACTAAGCGCCGGAACCAGCTATATTCAGCCAGATCCGTCAGCATCACCGCCGGTAGGGAATCACACCCTGCCCTGAAGGATTGATCTATTCAGTTCAATACTAAGTTACGCCTACAACAAAATTATCACTTCACTGCGGGAAAAGCAAGTGTGCTTCAGAAATTTACTATATTTATGTAACTTAATTCCCTTATACACCCTTCTCGCGATGCTTGTCCGTTCTCAGCAGATCGCGGATTTCCGTCAGCAGGACCACATCCGGTGCCGGGGCGGGTGTCTCAACCACCTCAACCTTAACGGTCTCCTTGCGTCTGAACCGGCTGCTCAGCTTCACCACCAGGAAGATGGAGAAGGAAATAATGAAGAAGTCGACTACGGTCTGGAGAAACATACCGTATTTCACCTCAGCTTCTCCGGTTCCGAAGCTTAGTTCCTTCAGATCAATACCTCCGCTGATCAGACCGATAAGCGGCATAATAATGTCTCCCACCAGCGAGGTAACAATTTTGCCGAATGCCGCTCCAATGATTACGGCAACCGCCAGATCAAGTACATTGCCTTTCATGGCGAAGCTTTTGAATTCCTTCCACATGACGAACCATCCCTCCGAAACTTTGAATTTGAAATTATTATAGCATTTATATCAACACGTATAGCAACCTGTAAGCAGAAAAATATATAAGTGGAGTAGGATTAACGTGTGCCCTTGGAATAACGCTCCGCAAACGGACCGTTATTCCAATCGCTGTGGTCGTAAGAATTTTTTTCATTCCCCTGAGCGGTGAAAATCCGGAGACCGCTGATGCTTCCGAAGCGAGCTTTCCTGTGGAAAGCTTTCAGGTGAACGCTGCCGCTTTTCCGCGGGTCGTTCCGTCCGCTCCGCTGTTTAAGCGGGGTACGAAATACCTAATATTCTAACTAGCTCAAAACCCATTCATCTCAAAAGAGTGAGCTTAGTACGCTCAATTTTAGCATGGACCAATTGACTCTGAATCTACGGAATGCAGCCCAAATGAGCGAATGAAGTGCATAAGTACACTTAAATTTATCAGAAGGGAGCAAAAGGAGCGAATGTAGTGCATTAATACACTTGAATTCCCACGAATTGAGCAAAACGAGCGAATGAAGTGCAAAAGTACACTTGAATTCATCAGCAATGAGCAAAACGAGCGAATGAAGTGCATAAGTACACCTGAATTCATCAGAAGCTACCAAAACGAGGATGGCGTAAAGTAAGTTGTGTACCACAATTTGGAGCCTAGCCAGGCACCAAAAAAGTAGGGTATCCTCGGGTTTACCACAACACCAAGAAGGAGCCCTACTCGATGACTATTGTACCCGAACATATGCTAAATAATCTATTTGAAAAACTTGTTAAAGACTTCATGAAAGAGAATATGGAATCGCTCCTGCGTGCCGAAATCCAAGGATTTATGGCGAGTGAAGAAGCCGGTGCCAGCAATAGCCGTAACGGATACTATACACGGGATCTGCATACGAGATACGGCCATATCGAGGATCTTCAGGTTCCCCGGGACCGCCAGGGTCTCTTTCAAACTCAGATGTTTGAACCCTACCAGCGGCGGGAGGGCTGGCTGGAGGAAGCGGTAATCCAGATGTACAAAAGCGGCATGGGCACCCGGGATGTGGCCCGATTTATTGAAAGCATGTTCGGCAGCCATTACTCGCCCACCACCATCAGTAACATCACCGCTACGGTGCTGGAGGATATCCACCAGTGGCAGAAACGTCCGCTGAGCAAGCGCTACTCTGTGATTTACCTGGATGGGTTATACGTGAAGCTCAAACGGGGCACGGTCCGGGGCGAAGTCGTCTATTTTGCCATGGGAATCGACGAAGAAGGTCAGCGTCAAATCCTGGGGTTTTACGTGGGGGGTCAAGAGAGCTCGAATGGCTGGCGGGAGGTGCTCAAAGATCTGTACGCGCGCGGGGCCCAGGAAGTGCTGTTAGGTGTATTTGACGGACTGCCTGGGCTAGATGCGGCTTTTAAAGAAACCTACCCGCAGGCGGATGTGCAGCATTGTGTGTGTGTGGTGCACAAAGTACGAGCTACGTTACCCAAAATCCGGGTGGAGCACAAAACCGATGTGATTAAAGCCCTGAAGACCGTGTATGATGCACCGGATGAGGTCGTGGCCCGGGCGAACTTTGACACGGTGAAAGCAAAGTGGAATGCGTTATACCCGAAGGAAATGCGGTCTTGGGAAGAGCAGCTTTCGACGTTACTGACGTTCTACAAGTACCCGGAACCGATGCGTAAAGCGATTTACACGTCCAATCCAATTGAGCGAATGAACAAGGAAATCCGCAAACGTCTGAAGCCGATGAACAGTCTGACCAACATGGATGCGGCAGAAAAAATCGTATATCTGGAAATGTTGGGCTACAACGAAAGGTTTGGGCAGCGAGTCACACCTGGCTTTGGGGTGGACACGGTGAAAAAGAAGCTCAGCCAGCTCTATGAAGCCCGCTACCCTTCGTTGCCGACAGCTGAAGAAGAGTAACTAATGAATCCAGTTTCTGGGAGTCAGGGTTCCCCCTCCCCCCAGAAACACTACACCCCCAACCCGTAACCCCGGGGAGGTACTTCTACTCATTTACACAAACTTCTTGACGCTACCAAAACGAGCAAATGTAGTGTATAACCAGAAGCACAAAGGAGCGTTTCTCCAATAAGGGAGAAACGCTCCTTTTTTCATATTCAGCTTCGAAGAAGATATAGGTTTTGTTGCCACCTATGGAATATTTACTTTTGGTACAGCCCCTGCTGTAGCCCTATCCTGCTGCTCTAATTCAGCCTAATCCTGCTTGCGTGTTCTGCGGAATACCCGGCTGAGGATAAAGCCGCCCAGAATGAGGCCGGCACCCGTCAAGTAGATCGGCAGCGGGCTGTTCTCTCCGGTCTGCGGCAGTCTGCCGTTGCCGTCATTCGTACTGGAGACCGTTCCCTGCGGTACCGCATCGTCTTCAACATCTACTTCCGGATTGCCCAGCGGGATATTATCGTCGATCGGCGTCACCACTTCAGGCGCTGCCGGTCCCGGAGTAGCGGTTGATGTCGGTGCAGATGGCTGCGGGGTTCCAGGTAATCCTGGGCCTGCAGGAATCTGCGAATCATCGATAATCACTCCCGGTTCGAAGGTGCCAGCTGGTGTTGGCACCGGAGTAAATACCGGTCCTCCACCAGGCGATGTCGGAACAGGTGTAGCCTCTGGCCCCGTAGAATCTGTAGGCACCGGCGATGGAACTGTAGTCGGAACTGTAGTCTCTACAGGTGTCTCAGTTGGCACCGGAGTTACAGTCGGCGTTGGTGTTACTGTCGGCGTTGGCTGCTCCGCCAGCTTATTATACAGGGTAAGATTCAGCACGGCCGATGAGCCGATTGTCACCGGATGCTCCGTGGAATCAAGCACATAGCCTTGCGGTGCAACCGTTTCAATCAGGACATAGCTGCCCAGCCACAGATTGTTAAACGCCGCGATGCCTGCTGCATCTGTGGTGCGGGTATTCACCAGCACCCGGTCACTTCCGTTCAGGCGGTATAGCTCATAGGTAGCTCCCGCCAGCGGTTTGGCACCATTGCCTGCTTCCAGCTTGAAGACATTAAGCGTCCCTCTGACGCCGCTGCCTGTTCCCGAACCGCTGGAGACCCCAACGATAATCTCCTTAGTCGTCTCCTTGGTGATAAGTTTGACGTTATTGCCGCTGAACCTTACCGAATTGACGAGCTTATCGCCAGTATTCGCAACGATCAACGACTGATATTCCAGCACATAGGCGGAATGGATGTCACCAAGGAAGCTTAAAACGAAGGACTGTCTGCCCTGTGCATCGGCGCTGATCGTTAAGGTGTAATCGGTATCCTTCACAAGCGGCGTGCCGCTCTTCGTGACTTCGCCGTTCACAGCCGTAACCGTACGGTAGAGCTGGAAGCTGTCCGGCAGCAGGATCTGATTCGTGCTTGGCACATCGGTGATCACGGCATCTTTTACATGGGACTGGGTGCGGTTGATCGCAATGGTCCAGTTCAGCTTATCTCCATTCTGCGCACCGTCTTTGAACACATATTCGTCCCCATGCGGGATATCTACCCTGGCATTCAAATCCTTGGAGACCTTCATCATGCCATCCAGCAGCTTGGCTGTATTGAGAACCTTGGTTCCAATCAGCTTTCCAGACAGACTCGTTTTGAACACGATATAATAGGGCGAATTAATGGCTGTGACAAAATCAACCTTCAACTCATTGCCGCTGCCCACGCTATAGCTGAACTCATTGCCGGCAACCTCAGCGCCAAAGCTATGTTTTCCATCCTTGGCAATATTCATCTTGTATACCTTCAGTGAGCCGGGTACCAGAGACTGTCCGTCACTCAGTACATCCGTCACTACAGGATCGGCAATGAATTTGCTGTTGTAATTGACGCCTACGGTCCAGGTCAGTTCTTTGGCCGAAGCATCATATGCCCCGGATTTGAACCCGTTGGTCTTCACCTCAAAATTAGGAATAAACTTACCGCTGGCTTCCGTCCACTGTGCCTTGTTCTGGCTGTCCTTCCAGTCAATCCGGGCCACGTTGATGAAATCATCCGTATTGCCGGTAAGCCAGTCATTGCTGAATTCCGTGTGATAACTAATGGTATAAGTACCTGTAACAGGTGAGTTGAATTTCACCTTGAAGCCTTCATTCGGCTGAGCCGGTGAATTCACAATCAGGGTATAAGCCGATGAAGGGATCACTGTGCCGGATAGTGTACGGACCACCAGAGAACCTGAGATGTATTTCTGTCCTCCCTGCGGGAAGCTGTCTGTAACTACCACTTCGTTCATTGGGTAATTGTCACCATTGAACGTGATTTTCCAGTCGGTCGTATGCTTGTTGTAATCCACCCCGGACAGATTCTTATAGATAATAATGGGCCGAATCAGTTGAGTAGCGTTGCTGCTATAGGTACTGTCAGAGACAGTGTTGGTAATCTTCGTATCTTTGAACACACGATCTGCGGCTTTGGTCGTATATTCGATCAGATAAGCCGATTTCACTGTATTCTTGAACTCCAGTCTGAATCCGTTGCCGGATTCGTTGCTGACTGGTGTTACTGTGTAATCACTGCCTGCATTAAGAGCCGTGCCCTTCGTAGCTTCTCCGGCTGCATTCAGGGTAACCGGATAGATCCTCACCGAGTTCTCCAAGAGCACCTGGGAGCTGTTGAACACATCCGTCAACACCGCGTTCTCCGGGGAGATCGTCCGGTTATTGTAGTTGTATTCGATAGCCCAGTTGATGGTCTGGGTGCCCCAGTCATAACGGACGGCTTTTTTGTTAAGGCTGCCTCCGCGTTCAATGACCACTGTATCCGAAGCGCTTACCGGGTCACGGCCGTCCCCTGTGAAGGTTGCCGTGTTGGTGAAGCTGGACAAGTTGTCGCTTACTACCTGCGTTGTATACGCGATACGGTATGCCCCTGTAATCACTGGGTCCGTGAACTGAAGCTTCAGTGTCCCGCCGGAGACGCCGGCTGTATATTTGCTGCTGTCTACCAGCTGCCCTTGCGTGACTGTGCCGTCAAGCTGAACATTCAGCTGATATACGGCAAGTGTAACCGTGCTGTCCAGTGCGAGCCCGGCAGGAATCGGGTCGGTCACAGCAGCGCCGCTTACCGGCTCCAGTTTTTTGTTCACATCAACGGTCCAGTCAATATGATCCGCGTTGAAGCCGCTAGAGATTCCCTTCTTGGTAATCGTCGAGCCTACAGTAGGCTTGAACGATACCGTAATCGTCTGGACTCCGCCGTTCACCGGGAACAGAATCTGCTGGACGGTGCTGCCGCTGATCACTTTTTTGTCAAATTGGGTATTAATACGTAGGGTCCCCTGCACATTGGCATGACTCTCGATATAATCGCCAAACGTCATCACTACCTGATGGGTAGCCTGGCTGACTGTGAATGTGCCTACCGTTCCATCGTCCGATTCCAGTCCGCCTTGAATGTCATTGAAGAGCTGGAATTGCTCGGGAAGCTGGAAAGTAAAGCTGTCTCCCTGACTATAGCCGTGGCCGTTAGGAAGCGACCAGGTATATTCCAGCTTCACGGTGGAGTCCACATCATACACACTGCCTGTCACCGTCTGTCCATCCGGACCATATACCGCCATGGATACGCTGGTAATAATGTCCTGGTCCTGCTCAATGGCCGCCGCTGTAGCCTGCTGGGTGAAGCCCAGCCCTGAGACCAATTGCACAAATAACATGGCGAGGATCACTGCCAGGCTTGTTCTTTTTTTCACCATTTCCCATAAGCCCCCGTTCTTCCGATTGAATGATTTGAAGCATACCTGCTAAAAAGATGGCTGCTGAACGCACCGGTAAGGACACACTCCACCTGAAGTTTCGTTATGTATACGGGCTAAGAGTCCATCTTATGTAAATAAACTTGTAAACCTGACTTTTCTGCCCACAACAGACGATATATACTTATATCACCTAAGAGTAGAACTTTAGAATCAGAAATGGTTAAAATTAAAGAAATTATTATGTTACTCATATTTCAGGATTCAAGGAGAGATTTCAAGTGAACCGAACTTTATTCTGGGACCGTGCCCGCGACAGCGATCTCGTCATGCTCTCCGCCTCCCATCTCGTTACTCTGTCTGTCATCGCCCTATGCTGCCTGGCGCTCTTTGGGGCCCGCTTCGCCCTGCGCAGCCGCTCTGGCCTGCGGTTAGGCATACGCCTGCTGCTGATCCTGCTGCTGGCTGCTTCCGAGGGCGGCCTGCATGTCTGGTATCTGTCCCATGACAGCTGGAGCCGCAGCTCTTCCCTGCCGCTGGAACTATGCGGAATTTCCCTGCTCCTGTCCATCGTGATGCTGCTCACGCGCAGCAGGCTGCTGTACAGCTTTCTTTATTTTGCCGGGATCGGCGGTGCATTCATCGCCCTGCTTACTCCTAATCTGGTCTATCCGTTTCCGCATTTCCGCTTCCTGCTGTTCTTCATCGCCCACGGATCGATCATACTCGCGTCTCTCTACATGACCTGGGTCGAAGGATATAAGCCCACCTGGCGCTCCCTATTCTTCACCATGCTCTGCCTGAACCTTGTCGCAGCATGCGTGTACGCCGCCAATGTACTGCTGGACTCCAACTATATGTTCCTGATGCGCAAGCCCAGCACGTTCTCGGTACTGGACTATTTCGGCCCTTATCCCTACTATCTGCTGGTTGAAGAAGCCTTCGCCTTCGTCATCTTCCTCCTGATGTTCCTGCTCTTCTTCAAGCTGCCGGAGCTGTACATGGCCCGCCGCGCCGCAGCCAGCCGGAAACTTGGCAGGTAAATTCAGGGGAGGAAAATGAGGGGCACTTGTGCTATTTTTCCACCTGTTGCCTGAAAAGGCTGCCTCCGCTCATGAGTAAGTGGAGAATCCAACTGCGATTGTATAATTCCCCGCACGGCAAAAAGCACCCGGCTGGATAACCCAGCCGGGTGCTTCGGCGATGCCATAGAAAGAGGAACCTCGCCCTATAGCGTCTATGGAATGCTTGTATTAAGCTTCTACAATTTCAACGGTCGTCATCTTGTCGCGGCCTTTGAAAGCGTCAACCAGGTCCATGCCTTCAACCACTTTACCGAATACAGTGTGTACTCCGTCCAGGTGCGGTTGTGGAGCGTAAGCGATATAGAACTGGCTTCCGCCTGTGTTCTTGCCGGCATGGGCCATAGCCAGGGAGCCGCGCTCGTGCTTGTTCGGGTTGATCTCGCAGTTGATGGTGTATCCAGGACCGCCGGTGCCTGTTCCATTCGGGCAGCCGCCTTGTGCTACGAAGCCTGGAATCACGCGGTGGAACAACAATCCGTTGTAGAAGCCTTCTTTTGCCAGCTTCTCAAAGTTAGCTACTGTATTAGGCGCATCCTGGTCGAACAAGTCGATCAGCACGACGCCGCCGTTTTCGAGTGTAACTTTCGCTTGCTTAGTCATATGTAAATGACCCCTTTCGAAATGACAAATATAGAACACTTTTATTAGTTTACTATGAAACGTGGCACAAAGCAAAGCAAGCGGGAAGTCCTCCCGCCTGCTGCTATAGTACAGCCTTATGGTCTTATTTCGTAACGGCCTGTTTGGCAATCCTTGCAGGCACGATATCATTGGCAACAATGTCCTGATGGGACTCACGGCGTACGACCAGATCACTCTGCCCGTTCTGCACGAATACTACTGCCGGACGGCGGATACGGTTGTAGTTGCTGGCCATGGAGTAATTGTAGGCACCTGTGCAGGCCACAGCCAGCAAATCGCCGCTCTCCACCTTAGGCAGCTCAACATCCCAGATCAGCATATCGCCGCTCTCGCAGCATTTGCCGGCGATGGATACCTTCTCCACGTTAGGCTCAGTCGCACGGCTTGCCAGCAGCGCTTCGTACTTGGATTCATACAGGGCCGGACGCGGATTGTCTGTCATGCCGCCATCAACAGCTACATATTTGCGCACACCCGGAATTTCCTTGCTGGTTCCAACCGTGTATAGGGTCGTACCGGCATCTCCTACGATGCTGCGGCCCGGTTCCACCCAGATCTGCGGCAGCGAATCGTTAATGCCGGTGAAGTGGGTCTTCACTGCATCTGTGATGGCTGCGACATATTCGGAGACCTGCAGCGGCGTATCGCCGTCCACATAACGGATTCCGAAGCCTCCGCCCAGGTTGACTACAGGGAAGCTGATTCCCAGCTCTTCCTTAATAGTACGGGTGAACTCGGCAATCCGTTCAACTGCAAGTTGGAAGCCTTCGGTCTCAAAAATCTGCGACCCGATATGCGAATGTACGCCGAGCAGGTTCAGATTCGTCAGGCTGTCAGCAAGGCTGACCGCTTCACGGGCCGAGCCGTTGCCGATATCGAAGCCGAATTTGGAGTCGGTCTGTCCTGTAGAAGCGTAGGCATGATGGGCATGGGCTTCTACCCCAGGCGTAACGCGCAGCAGAATATTAACGGTCACTTCTCTGCGTGAAGCAATAGCCTGAAGCAGACGAAGCTCTACTAAATTATCGGCAACAAAGCAGCCAATCCCAGCATCAATCGCCATCTCAATCTCATCCGGTGTCTTATTATTGCCGTGGAAATGAATGCGTTCCGCCGGGAAACCGGCTTGCAGCGCAGTATACAGCTCTCCATCGGAGACCACATCCAGCGACAGTCCTTCCTCATCCGCAAGCCGGCACATCGCCATCGTCGAGAACGCCTTGCTGGCATAAGCCACCTGGAACCCGAGACCGGAAGCTGTGAATGCCTCCATGTACTCACGGCAGCGGCGGCGGACCAATTGCTCGTCCACTATATATAGCGGTGTTCCATATTCCGCCTTCAATTCGGTTACATCACATCCGCCGATCTCCAAATGCCCTGCATCATTGATTCGGCTCGTCCCGTGTAAAAACATTGCGCAGTCCTCCAATTTCTGTGGAATCATCCGATCCACCCTGTCTAGTATATGATTTGGGGCCCCGATGCGTTCCTGTAAAAGATGCTCAGAATACAAATCCGGCTTATTGCGGGGCTATTCAGTATACTCAGTATAACAGACAGAGGGAACACCGTTGAATGGACTTTTTTGCAGTTGATTTGTATTTTCCTACGACTTGCGCGGGGCGTCCTTATTCTCAGGCATCCGGGTGTTATCTCTTGTTTTGTTGAAGGATGGCCTTGTTTTGGAGCTGAGCACCGGCTGACGCAGAAGGATCTCCGCCATAGCTTTTGCATTAAATGGTATAAACGGCCACATGTATGGAGAGTTATACGAACGGTGTGTGGTCAGCAGCACCACCAGCAGCGTCGTCCCGATCATGAAGCCGGGGATGCCATAAGCAGCCACCGCCAGCAGAAGCGCAAGCCGGACAATCCGGTTGGCCAGCCCCAGCTCGTAGCTCGGCGTCGCGAACATCCCGATGGAGGCCACCGCCATATAGAGCACCACTTCATTGACAAAAAGCCCGGTCTGTACGGCGATATCACCGACCAGAATGGCAGCGATCAGCCCCATCGCGGAGCCGAGCGGAGTCGGTGTATGCACCGCAGCCATCCGCAGCAGGTCCACCCCCAGCTCAACGATCAGGAACTGGGCAATGAGCGGGAGATTGGCTGATTTTTGCGGACCGATGAAATCAAGCATGCCGGGCTTCAGCTCCGGATGGAGCACCATCAGCATCCACAGCGGAAGCAGGAACATCGATGCAAAGATCCCGATGAAGCGGACCCAGCGGAGATAAGTCCCCATAAAAGGCGTCTGGCGGTTCTCTTCCGCATGCTGGCACAAATCAAAAAACGTCGTCGGCAGCACCATGACACTCGGGGAAGTATCGACAAACACAACCACCCGGCCCTCCAGCAGATGGGAAGCGACAATATCCGGCCGTTCCGAATAACGGACCAGCGGATAAGGGTTCCAGCCGCCGCCGACAATCGCTTCCTCCAGCTGCTTGTCCGCCAGGGGAATGCCGTCGAGATTGACGCTTTTCAGCTTGTCCGTAACGGCCTGAACCTGGGTCTTATCCACGATATCATCGATGTAAGCTAAGCAGACATCTGTCCGGGTCCGCCGTCCAATCTGATGCATCTCCAGCTTCAGCCCGGGGTCGCGGATACGTCTTCTAACCAGAGCCACGTTGCTTAGCAGCGTCTCTGTGAAGCCGTCCCTCGATCCGCGGACCACCCGCTCAATAGACGGCTCATCCGGGCTGCGGGAAGGGTACGAACGGGTATCCATGATGATAACCTGCGATTCCCCTTCAATGAAGAACGCGCTCATGCCAGCTAACACTTTGTTGATGCTCTCGCTGAACAGCTCGCCTTTCTCCACCTGAACATGGGGAATATACTCACTCATGAAGCTGGCGACCACATCGGTCGATACATTTTCCGGGGTCAGATACGTCAGGCGCTTCAGAATTTCATCGATAATCGTATCCTTGGCGAAGCCGCTAATGCAGAGCAGGGCCGCGCGTTTTCCGCCGAAGGACATTTCCCTGAACACGATATCGAAGGATGAGCCCAGCCCAAGCACTTCGGTCAGTGTATTCTTGGCATCCGCAAGCGATTGTGGAATCTTGTCATTGCCTTGCCAATACGTAATCGACTGCTCCAGGGAGTCAGAGCGTTCATTGTCCCTTTTTTGCTGCAGGGGGTCCTTGGGTTTGCTTGCAGAATCCGCTCCCTGACCGGCTTTGGCCTTCTTGGGGGCGGACTGCTTCGGCTGCTGTGGCTGATCAGCTTCCTGACCGTTCTCCTGATCCTCAGACTCTTCATCATCTCCAAATAATCGGGCAAAAAAGCCTTTATGGCCCTTATCCTGCGTCTGCGCCCCCAGCTCGTCCGAGGTTTCCAGGTCCTGTGACTTGTCTCTGCCGTCCTCATGAGTTCCTTGTCCCACGCCGGACTCCGCAGTGGAATTATCCGTTCCTGAATTATTTGTCACTGTCTGTGCTGCTCCGGTCTGCTCCGGTGTACCCGCACCTTCGGAATCTGCTGATTCCGGGCCAGCAAAACCGGCGGAGGCAGAATCTCCTGCAAAATGCGCGCCCTGCTGCGAATGGTCCTTTGTCTGGTCTCCGCTCCCGGATTCCGCAGACGCTTCCTCCGGCTGACCAGACTTGCCCAGCTCATCCGCAGCTTCCATCTCCTGATTGGATCCATCCGTATTACCGGAGCCGTCCCCGCCCTGCTCCTCCGGCCCGGCATCGTCGCCAAACAGACTGCTGAAGAACCCTTTGATCCCTCCGCCGGACGATTCCTGATCGTCTCCGTTATCGGATGCGGGATCATCCTCGGTGCTGGTCTCATCATCTGTAGCCGCAGCACTCTGAGCGCCGTCAGCCACACTTTCTCCAGACGCAGCATCTTTCCCGCTAACAGCCCCAGTGTCTCCAGGTGCAGCGTTCTCATCACCGCTTGCTTCATCATCCCCAGACACAGCACTCTGACCGCCGTCATCCGCACCTTCTCCAGCTGCAGCATTCTTCCCGCCGCTATCCTCCCCACCGGTATCTGACGGAGTATCCAAGCCCGATGGGCTCTCCTGCCCGCCCTCAATCGGGCGTGTCACCGCACCCAACTCCGCCGACGCCTCCAGCTCCTGACCCTTGCCGCTCTGGGACGCAGCCGGTTGCTCTGCTTGCTCCGGTGATTTTTGCTCACTGCTCTGCTGCGCAGAACGGTCTTTCTTTTTATCCGTCTCTACCTGATCACCGCTGTGAATGTACCTCACGCCCTAGCCCCCTTTACTGTTGATATACTAACCAGTCGAACAACGAGCCTGCCACCTTGCCGCATACCATCGCCATTAAGAGACCAAGCAGCAGATGGGTCATATGCAGACGTTTGGCCAGGATCGGCAGTACATTCAGCACCTCGGTCAGAGCCGCCGCCAGCATCCCGATGAATATGCCGTTGAACAGGCCGACCCCCAGCTCAATCAGCGGGCCCGCCGCCATTTTCCAGTTCCAGAAGTCGCTCACCGTCCCCAGCAGGGAACCGCCAACCATCGCTCCCTCATACCAGTGAACCTTGTCATAGGAAGAGGTGAGCTGCGCCAGCCGGGGGATGATGTCCAGCACTACGAATAGCGCAATCACCCCGCCGCCTACCGCGATTCCCCCGGCAATCCCGAGCAGCAGATGAAGTCCAAGCGACAGTGGTGCCGTCATGCGCCCCCCTCCCGGCTGCCGGGTGCTTCGTCACTGCGGCGTTTCATTTTGCGGTACTCCTCGTTGATTACATATTGATCGATATTCTTCTGATACAGGAACATTTCCACCTCAAGGGGAGTCGGCTCCTCATTCCATTTCTTTTTGAACAAATGATTGAAAAAAATGACCATCCCAAGCCCGATGCCCAGCGAATAGGCAATCTGAAACAGATAAGGATGCTCGTCCCTGCGGCCGGTCAGCATCTCCACAATCCGGATCTGTACCTCCAGCATGCTGACATCGGCATGGAAATTCATAATCGTCAGCGCAGAGCCGAAGAACAGCAGCAGCCAGACCAGCACGAACAGGGCTATAGAAGGTTTAGCAGCCGTAGACGGACCTTCAATCTGTACAATGGTACGGCCTTCGCCAATCGGCTGAATCTCCGCATCAGGGTACACTTCCTGAATCCGGGGAATGACGGTCAGCAGATCAACCAGGATCAGATTGCCGTCACTCTCCTTCGGCTGAAGCACAAGCAGGGTATACAGTGCCTCCCGCCACGCTGGCTCAGTGATCAGATAAGCGACATCGCGCAGCAGCACCCCCTTGCCCTTGGGCACCGTCACCCGGTTCTTAAGCTGGATATATACGGCTGTAGCCGGGGAATCAGTGTTCATCTGCGGGGCCTCCTTAAGCTCAGGTGTGATGCCGTCCTACGGCAAGAATAAGGGTAGTATGGGAAAAAAGGCTTATTTTTACTCTTCCCCTCCGCAATTCATCGGGACTTACGCAGGACCACCGAAACTTTTCCTGCCTCAGGGCCGTCTATAGTTACAGTTATTTACACAGAAAGGAAGGAAGTTCATATGAAAAAAGCATTGCACCAATCGTTACGGATGGCTCTGTCTGCATCAATGCTTCTGGCATTCGCTGCACCCCTCACAGCACATGCAGCCGAGAAGATCGAGGTATACGATTCCTATACCAGCAAAAGCAGCAACGTACAGCTATATTCTGTGAGCCAATTGGACGGGAACCAGTTCATCAATGCCGTCATTGCCCGGCAGCCGGACGGGACTTATGCCAAATGGCCGGAGGCTTTTCAACATTTCTGGAAGTATGACAGCGGGAACTTACAGTTGACGGGGATGGATGATCCGGAGCAAGCCTATGTATACGATACGCAGAGCCAGTCCATTGTGCGCAAAAGCGAATACACCCTCTCCCCTGACGGCAGCTGGGGTGTTCTGGAGCGTTCCCGCTATGAACGGCAGCCGGAGGGCTATGTCGCGAAATTTGGTGATCAGTATCTGAGAAACTCGGCGACCGGCAAGGTATCCGTCTATTATTCTACTCAGCGGTACTACAATGCACGGTGGATCAACCAGCATACGCTGCTTGAAAGCGGATATAATGAGGCTGCCAGGCAGAATGTGATCAGTACGTTCGATCCGTCCACCGGGAAGCGGCAGGAGCTGCTGAAAGGGACCTTGAACAACTTGAACCTGTCGAAGGGTTTGCTGCAATATGTCAAAAACGAGCCCAAACGCCTCCCATGGATCTATAATCTGAAGGACGGATCATCACGGCTGGTCAAGGACAACCGCGAGCTTGAAGCCTTGTTCCCTGCTCCTCCATCCTCCAGACCGGAAGTCAATTTCCCTAAGAATATGGTGCTGAAAGACCTGCCTGCCGCTGACATGCCTATCACCTTAGCCTACGAATACAATGTGAATCTGGACGGAAAAAGTGTCGATGTACCCACCGTATTCACTAAGGGCGGACAAGAGTGGATACCGGTGAAGCCGCTTGCTGCGGCACTCGGCTGGAAGATCGAAGTCATGAACATTAGCGCAACAGGCGACCCTTCCGCGGCCTATATCTATAAAATCACAAATGGTAGCAATCACACGGTTCTTACACCTGTTAACAGCTTCAATTCGGCAAGCCGGCTGTATATCGCACCAGCACAGATCAAGGAGCTTGAGTACAAGAGTGTCAAAGTCACTCCATATCTGAAATAAAATTACTCCAGCGGCGGCACTCTTGCCTTGCGTCTGCAGTACAACAAAGAGGATGTTCCCGGACGGCGCGGCCGTGTAGGAACATCCTCTTTGACTATGATGCGCTGGGTCCTGGGGTATGTCCCCTCAGACTGTAGCGCTATGAAGTTAATTCTGTTTGGCCGGCTGCAGCTGATCCCGCTGCTGACTGGAGATGAAGAAGAGCGCCGTCCAGATCAGCGCGAAGCCGACAATCTGCGGCAGGGTTACAAGCTGCTGATAGACCACCCAGTTAATCAGAATACCGGTCATCGGGAAGCTGAGTTCGGCCAGGGTTGCTACCGAAGCTTTGGTCGTATTCAGTCCCTTGTAGTAGAGCAGCATGCTGAGCAGTCCGGGCAGCAGCGCCTGCAGCAGCAGGTTAACGGCAACTGCCGCCGAGCCGCTGACTCCGCCGCTCAACTGCCACGGGGCGCCTTCCATACTTGTAATTACGAACAGCAACGGGAGCGCCAGAATGAAGCGCAGTGAGGTTACCGTCTCATATTTCATTGAGCCCAGCAGATAGCGGCCCATAACTGTAGATCCGCCCCACAAAGCTGCAGCGCCCAACGCCATCAGGCTTCCTACACCCATGAAGCTGTTCACATGGCCGAAGGGAATCGTCCAGCCGAAGGTCAGCAGGTACGTCCCGGCCAGGGCAACGATAAGCAGCGGTGCGAAATGGCGCGGCAAGCGTTCTTTTAGAATAACAGCGGCAAGACCAATGGCGAACAAGGGCTGAAGCTTCTGGAGCAGCAGCACGGCATTGAAGTCTCCGTTGGATAAGGCTTTGGTGAACAGAATGGTCGCTACGGCTGAGCCGCCCCACGATACCACTAGCAGTGCTGCGGCCTGACGCAGACGTACACCCTTCAGCTCTGCGCGGTTACGCCACATTACCGGAGTGGCAACCAGGAAGAGCACAACATGCTCAAGCAGTACAATCTGGGACGAAGTCAGGGATTTCAGCAGGATAATGCGGAACAGCGGGTCAACGCCCCATAAGGCCGCCCCCATAACCACCAGCCAGAATCCGCTGCGCACCGGTGCGGTACGCAAGCCTTGGGATGAAGCAGATACATTACTCATCTTTCATTCTCCTTGTCGATACAAACCCTCGATAGAGACCAAAAACCCCCGTGTCTCCTGTAAACAGGACAAACATCGGGGGTTGTTATCAATAAAGACATACGGAATAGACCCGCCGCCTTTATCTTATGATCCTCTCCCATCCGGACTTTACCGTCGGCTCTGGATTGTCACCAGATCAGTCGCTTCCTCTTGTGATAGAGTAACGAGTCGCGGGCTTAGTTCTCACGAACATCACCGCCGGTCAGGAATTTCACCTTACCCCGAGAATCTTGTATTCTGTTATTATTTTCACAATCTCAGAATACCTCTGATTTTTGATTTCGTCCAGCTTTTTATGAAAATAATCATTATATTTCATTAAGTATTCATTCAAACCATCATTCTGCTAACGCAATCTGCGTGCCGCATCCAGGTTCTGGTTCATTTGGCAGAAACGGCAGTGTGCGCTACACTATAGTATGAACATTTATCATCCCTAATATAGAGATCTATTTGGAGGTTATTATGAAAAGAAGTTTTCCGACCAATCTGCTGTATTCCATCCTAGCTCTGGCCGGCCTTGCCATCATCGGCTTCATGGCTTATGTTATCGCCGCTTTTACAGGAGGGATGCTCTTCTATGGTCCGCTGGCCCTCGTCGTCGCTTCAGGGCTTGCTATACTCTCCGTGCTCAGCATCTTTGGCCTGTTCAGCAGCAAGGTACGCCGGGTGATCCTGGCCGCTTTTGCCGGAATCTGTGTGCTGGCAGCCGCAGGCCATGAGATTAGACAAGCTTATATCAACAGCTTGACCGAGGTTAGCGAGCAGGAGGTTAATCTGAATCAGTATGCCCCTTTTGCAGCAAATACCAAAGCCGCATCCCTGAACCGTAAGGCTTCCTACCAGCTCACGGAGAACCTGCCACGCTTGGATGGAGCAACAGCGCTGTACCCGCTGTATTCGGCTTTTGCCCAAGCGGTCTACCCGCAGGATAATTATTCCCCCTTCGTCCAGAAGGAAGGGACAGATTTCGTGGTGTGCACCAGCACCTCCGAGGCTTACAAACGGTTGATTACGGGAGAGGCCGATATCATCTTCGCTGCGGCGCCTTCGCTGGCCCAGACAAAGCAGGCGAAGCTTGCAGGCGCCCAGCTGAAGCTTACCCCGATCGGGCGCGAAGCGTTCGTCTTCTTCGTCAACAAGCGCAATCCGGTCAACAGCATGACTACGGAGCAGATTAAGGATATCTATTCCGGCACCCTGACCAACTGGGAGCAGGTCGGCGGTAAGGATGACCCGATCCGGGCATTCCAGCGGTCAGAGGACAGCGGCAGCCAGACCAAGCTGCAAAAAATCATGGAGGACCGCCAGCTTATGGCTCCGCCGAAGGAGAATGTGGCAGACGTCATGAGCGGCATTATCAGCCTGACCGCCAGCTACCGCAATTACAAGAATGCGCTGGGCTTCAGCTTCCTGTTTTACGCCTCACAGATGAATGCCAGTGATGAGATTAAGCTGCTGGCCATCGATGATGTGCCACCGTCCAAGGAGAGCATCCGCAGTGGAGAATATCCGTTCACGACTGAGTTCTACGCCGTAACGGCCGGCAGCACGAACCCAAACATCGAGCCGTTCCTGGACTGGATTCTGTCCGCCGAGGGCCAGGAGCTGGTTGAGAAGACCGGCTACACTCCAGTGAAATAGGCAGAACACCAGCATCCTAAAGAGATAAGAGGATGCTGGTGCCTCATCGCTTTCTGATGGCATAACATACAGCCAACACACCCCGCGCCTGCCCATTGTAATCGGTTTTCCACATACATTCGGTCCACACACCACCGCCATTGCCCAATGTGTGCGGTTTTCCGCATACGTTCTGAAGTGTTCTCCCTCTCAGCCGGCGCTCCGCCTAAGTCTGGCCAATTTAAGAGTTTTATCTCACACCCACCGCTTGTATAGGGCAGCATTGTTGCACTTTTTGCAGGACTTCTCTATTACTGTTACTGGCTGGGGTACATTGTTGCATCATTTGCAGGAATTATGGTGTTTAGAGTCAGTTAGCGCTGGATTTGTTGCAATTCATGCAAGATTTCAACATAAACCGTTCCTATCGAACAGTATTGCTGCAATTCGTGCAGGATTTCTCAATTAATGTTACTGGCTGTGGAGCAATGGACCCTTCCCTTATCGCAGCACCCATTGTATTTGCTTTTTCGCATACATTCGCCCGCATACATTCGCCCGCAAACCACTGTACCCGCCCATTGTATTCGCTTTTTCGAATATATTCGGCCCGCATACAGACAGCAGCCCTCCCGGAGTTCTTCCTCCGGCGAGGGCTGCATTTTTGAACTTATCCCTTATAATGTTCGAAAATCCGTCTGCGCTTCTCCCCGTCCGGGTCATTCACCACAAGCGAGGATTGGTCAAATATCATCGTTGCCCGCGTCTTCGGCGTGTACTGCGGCCAATCCAGTCCAGGCGCTGCCGGATCCCCACTATGGGCGAAGGCAGTCCAGGCGGTCTGCATCGCCTCGGCCACTGCCTCCATCTCCGGCGTCACGTTCAGGCCATACTGCTTCAGCAGCGGGAGGTTGTTGAAAACATACAGAATCTCCGCCCCGTGAATGGCCTTCTCCAGCAGCGGATGCCCGGGCACCGTCCAGTCGAAGCGGTACATCCAGACGGGGGCATGTCCCTGCTGCTTCTCCGCGAACGAAATCGAGCTGGCCCAGAAGAACAGGTCAGTCAGCACCTCCGCCTGTCCTTCCCAGGTATGGCTGTAATCCGAGGTCAGCTCGGAGAGGTCGTCCACGCCCATCAGCTGCTCCAGCGCTTTGAGCGATTGCTCGAAGTTATCCGTCTTCTGCCCCTCGCGGAAGAACAGATTCCCTTCATGCAGATTCGTTCCGATCAGCACGGGAATGCCGCTGGCAGCTCCCGCTGCTATGGCCTGTACCGGCTCAACCGGCAAGGTGCCCGGCTCAACAACCGGCTGGAAAAACATATTCATCGAGTCTCCGGACAGCTTGTACGCCATCCGGCCTGCGGCTTCCATGATCTCTCCGGCTGACAGCGTATGCAGAAGCTGTGTATCCCCGCCGGGCTGAAGGCCCAGCTCTGCCAGGAATGCGGCGGCAATCTGGCCGCCCAGCTCTTCATTCAGCGTCTGCGCCGCCCCGCTCTCCATAATGGCCCGGGCGAATAGCCCCTTCGCCGCAGGCATCGCCAGCAGCGCGGCAATACTCATGCTCCCTGCCGATTCCCCGAAGACCGTGACGCGCCCCGGATCACCGCCGAAGGCAGCGATATTCTGCTGCACCCATTCCAGCGCAGCAATCTGATCCAGGAGGCCCAGATTACTGCCCAGCCCTCTGCCCAGCGGAGACAGATGCAGGAAGCCGAGCGGACCCAGCCGGTAATTCACAGTAACCACCACGACATTCCCGGAGACGGCCAGCTTGCTGCCTTCGAACATGGGCTGGCTGCCTGCGCCGGTAACGAAGGTACCGCCGTGAATCCACACCATCACCGGCAGCGCTTCGGTCTCCTCCGCAACTGCCGGGGACCAGACATTCAGATATAGACAGTCTTCATCATAGATAGGGGTGGTGCCTCCGAACCGCGTCCCGCTGGTGCTGACCGGCTGCAGGCTGACCGGTCCGAACTTGACAGCCTCCCGCACGCCGCTCCAGGACTGCGGCGGCTGCGGTGCCCGGAAGCGCAGCTCTCCAAGCGGCGGAGCAGCGAACGGGATGCCGCGCCATACGTTCATGCCGTTTCCCGCTTCTCCCTGCAGTTGCCCATAAGCTGTATTCACCAGTTGTCCTGTCATTGCACTCATTCCTTTTCGCTTTATTCCTCAGTCTTTTCTTCAATGACTCTGTAGAGCCCGGAGCGGAAGCGGAACCACTGGAAGATATGGGTCACTACCACCTTAAGCACGGCATAGCCCGGAACCGCCAGAATGATACCGAGCACACCGAACATTTTTCCGGCAAAAATAATCACAAAAATAATTGTAATCGGGTGAATCTTCAGCGATTTCCCCATAATCTGCGGCGAGATGAACTTCCCTTCGATCAACTGGACCGCTGTCCAGACAATGACCATCTTCAGCAGCATGAACGGTGAGGTAACCATCGCCACAATCAGCGCAGGGGTAATCGCAATAGCCGGCCCCAGATAAGGAACTACAGCCGTACAAGCGGCAACGATCGCCAGAACCAGCGAATACTCCAGCCCTATAATCAGATAGCCGATATAGAGCAGCGCTCCGATACAACAGCTGACAATAATCTGGCCGCGGATATACGATGCGATCTGATTGTTCATTTCCTGCATAACCATCCGGGACTGCGGCCGCAATGCGGTAGGGATGAGTCTCATGAGATAGTCGGGCAATCTTTTGCCGTCGCGAAGGAGATAGAAGAGAATGAACGGTGTAGTCACTACAGCCAGCACAATTTCGGTCAGTGTCCCAACGAAGCTTCCCACACCGCTGACGGCATTATTCAGGAAGGTGGTGGCCCAGGTCGTCACCTTGCTGGTGATATCACTAAGGTCCGTACCTACACTCGACTGAATCTTATTGAACAATTCACTGCCGGTAAGCTGGACGAACTCCTCCTGAATCTGATCACTGTAGACGGGGAAGTTGTCAATCAGGCCCATGAGCTGGGTGCGGATGATCGGGATGACCATAAGCAGCACCAGCGTAATGATCCCGATAATAATCAGATACAGAATGACAATGC
This sequence comes from Paenibacillus sp. FSL H7-0350, assembly GCF_038593195.1. NCBI lineage: Bacteria > Bacillati > Bacillota > Bacilli > Caryophanales > Paenibacillaceae > Paenibacillus > Paenibacillus sp. FSL H7-0350. The sequence goes on from NZ_CP151972.1 coordinate 1,856,886, forward strand.
CGTACGCCCGCTTCACCCGGCTTCTCTTCTCCAGACGGTCCACCAGCGGATTCAGCAGATAATAGGCGATCCCTGAGAGCAGCAGCGGCGCTGCCACCGTATGCAGAAGCACAGACAGCGGCTTGAACACAAACGGAATCTTTGAGAATACGAGTATCGTTAAGCCCACCAGCAGCGCAATCAGCAGACCTACCACAAACTTGTTGTTCAGAAAAAACTTCTTGAATTTATCCGGCCATACCTGCCGTTTATCCATATCCTGCCGCCCCCTAGCTGCAACTCTTACCTGTTAAGTGTGATTATTTGCACTATGTATAAGCATAGTAACCCTGTGGCTGCAAGTCAAATCAGGGAGGCCTTCTTTTACAGCGAACCGGGACAGCTTACTGAAAGCGCAAATCAACAATACTTCCGGTCCTCTTGAAGCCCACCGACTGATAGACCTTATTGGAATCGGGATTCGCCGCATCGGCATAGAGCATGGGCGTTATGTCCCTGCTGAGCAGCTCAGCACACAGGGCAGCTACGGCCGCACTGGCATACCCGTGCTTGCGGAATTCATGCGGAGTGTACACCTCATTAATCCGTGCATGTCTGGCAGACTGATGAGCCAGATTAACCATGGACACCGGCTGGTCCTTGTCGATCCACAGACGGAGCTTGCCGGACTCCGTGACCGCCCCGGCATAGTCCAGATGATCCTCCGGTGCACTCTCCATACCGAAGCAATCCTGCACGAATCCGGCTAAATACCCGGCGATGAGCGGAATATCGCCTGGCTCCGCCTGATGCAGCTTCCCGCTGACACCATGCGGCAGCTGCACCTGCGGGCAGTGATAGGCTTCCATCATCATCCGTACCTGGTAGGTCTTTCCTGTAAGCTCGCCGTACGCATCGGCGAACAGCTTCCCTGTCTCCGGCGTTCCGTTAACCCCCGGTAATCCGCGGTCCTCCAGCATTTCCGCCAGCTGCCGGACAAGGGAACAGCGCCTCTCTTCATCCAGCTCCGGCGATAACCATAACCACGAGTTGTACCCGCCGTTATGGGCGAAGATCAGATCATTCTCCTCCGTCTTTAGCCGCATCGCTTCCTGATCCCCCGCGATCTGATGAATCAGGTTATATTCCACCTCTTCCTGCATGAACGGATTGTTGTGCAGCACCTCATCCTCCGGACCGAAGCTCACAAACATTTAACATCCCCCTCTTAGACTTTTCTATCTATTGTAATGCTCCTCTTGGAAAAAATAAACAGCCCGGAGCCGGAGAATTCCGGCAGCGGGCTGTACTAAGCCTCTTATGTCATTTCTTCTTCTTACCTTTGGCACCCTTGGGGGTAGCGGCCTTGAAGCCTTCTTCATAGGTATAGAGCAGATTCTCTTCGAGCTGTTCTCCCTTCAGCACCTTGCGCACCAGGCTTTTGGCAGACTTAGGGGTGACATCCCTGTACCATACGCCTTCGGGGTAGGAGATCACCACACAGGCATCCGAGCATCTTCCGTTGCAGCGGGTTACTGTTGTATGTATCAGCGCGTCTGCCCCTTGTTTCGTAATCTCATCCTCAATCGCTTCCGCTACCTCTTCGCCCTTGTGCTTCTTGCAGTCACTTCCGTTACAAATCAGCAGATGGCTGACCGTTCCTTGCAGATTCCAGGTTGTCATGACAGTTCCGCCCCCTTCAATTACAACAATACCCTGCTTGCCCTATAACCCTAAACTCTAACCCCCTTTTCGGGGATCGTCAATAGAAGGAAAGGCTGTTATACTATCATTGAGAATGATTATCACCCATGAAAAGAGTGACTCAAAATATGCAGACGCGAAATGCCGGCCGTTCATTGCCTAATCCTCACAGCTTTTATATTCCGGTACGTGTAATGGCACTGGATCAAGCCTCCTTTAACGGGGACAATCCCACTCAGCCCTTCACCTCATTCCTGGTGGTGATCACCAGAGGAAGCGAAGTCATCGAGCTGGATGGCGAACGCATCCGTCTATCCGGCGGTCATATTCTGTACAGTGACAGTTCGGTGGATATCACGCTGCCCCGCAGCCATAAGCTGCAGGGTGTATGGATTGAATATGCGGCGATCTCCGGCAACATCCGGACGTTCAGCCCGCTGAACCATCGTCAGCCGGTCCGAAGCTGTCCGTCCCACGTAAGCACGCTTGCTGTGCAGCTTCTTAGCGACTGGAACCAGCCGGAGCAGCGCAAGCCGTTTGCCTTGCAAGCTCTGTTCACGGAGCTGCTCAGTGAGCTATATGACAGTTCTGCGGAGTACGCAGAGCCGCCCTCTCAGTGGATTGACCGTATCCTGCAATATATAGAATCCCATTATAATGAAGATTTGACGAGAGAACAGGCTGCCGGGCTTGCCGGAATCACTCCGGAGCATTTCTCCCGGAGCTTCCGCAAGTTCACCGGACAGACCTTCAACCAATACATAACGCTGTTGCGCATCCGCAAGGCCCAGCAGCGTATCCTTACAGGAGCCCCGAATCTGAGTACGCTGGCGCTTGAGGTAGGGTACAGCGAAGGTACCTATTTAAGCCGCAAATTCAAGCAGGTCGTAGGAATTTCGCCATCATCCTATCACCGTAAGAGCAAATCCGTAGTCTCGCTGAACTTCAATCATACGGCCAGTCTCCATGCGCTCGAAGTCGTTCCCAGGCTGGGAGTCTATTCGGCCTGGATGGAGAGCCTGCAGCCCGTTCCTTCCAGGAAGAAACTGCTGGATGAAGGAATCAGCTCCTCAGGTCTTTATGAACGTCTATCGTCCGCCCGGCCGGATGTCATTATCAGCTACTCCTTGCCTGACAAGAGCAAGCAGCTCCTGTCCGTCGCACCGGTGATTGAGATTCCCTTCATGCAAATGGACTGGCGGGAGCAATTCCGCCTGATTGCCGAGGTGACCGGACGCCAGCCGCAGGCAGAGGCCTGGCTAAGCCTCTATGACTGGCATTGTCACCAGGCTAACCAGATGCTGGACCGGCGGATCGGTGACCGGGGGACCGCCATAGTCCTGGAGCTTGGCACAGAGGCGGCCTACTGCTTCAGCAGCAGTTACGGCCGCGGAGCACAGATTCTGTATCATGATCTTGGCTTCCGCCCGCCGCTTGGCCTCGTTGCCGAGGGACTGCTGGAGAAGGGCTACCTGGAGATCGCCTTCCATAACATTGCCCGCTACCCCGCTGACCATATCTTCATTACCTCAAGCAGGGAGGCTGCTGAAGCGCTGGAGCCGCTGCAGAGCTTACTTCACCCTGTACACCAACATCATACCGATGATTCTCCAGGCGGAAGAATCTATTTCCTGAATCAGCCCTGCATGTTCTACGGCTTCGACCCCCTCTCCTCCGAAGCGCAATTGAAGGTCCTGGTGCAGGCGCTGACATCATAAATTTACATAGCCGGACATCACATTCAGCCATAGTCTAATCCGGGCAAACTCTGTAAAGTGTTATTGAGAATGATAATCGTTCTACATTAAGGAGGCAACCTCTTGAAGATCCCGTATTTACGTTCACGCAACATCCACCTGAAGCATTGGATCGTAGTAACTCTGCTTCTGGCATTGACTCTTATGGCCTCGGCTTGTGGAAACAACACCTCTACTACCAGCAGTGGTGCTGCTTCAGCTAATGCTACTGGAGCACCCGACTCCACTCCTCAGCCGGAGAAGGCTGCTGCCACCACAGCTCCGGCTTTCCATACTGTGACAACTGTGAATGGAGATATTGAGGTGCCGGCAGCACCGCAGCGGATTGTGGCCGAGGAATATCTGGGCAGCTTGATTGCACTGGATACGATTCCGGTCGGTGCTCCGGGGCTTACACTGGAGAATGTGTACTTCAAGGAATTCCTGACAGGAGTCGCCGATACCGGCACATACGGTAAAATGTCACCGGAGAATATCCTCGCGCTGAATCCCGACTTAATTATCTCAGGCAATGCAGACAGCTATGCCGCACTCAGCCAGATTGCCCCAACGGTTATTGTGCCGTACGGTGATTTGAAGAATGCACATGAAGAGCTGACCTATTTCGGCAAGCTACTGGGCAAGGAGCAGGAGGCAGCAGCATGGCTGGCTGATTACGATAAGCGGATTGCTGACGCCAAGGCCCGTGTAGATGCAGCCGTTCCTGCCGGGGCCACCTTCAGCATTCTCGAGCATGCAGACAAATCCACCTGGGTCTATGGGGACAACTTCGGACGCGGAGGCCAACCCATCTATCAGGCGCTGGGGCGCAAGCCGCCGGCTGGAGTGGCTGCTGAAATTATGGAGAAGCAGTGGGCTGAATTATCCGCCGAGACTCTGAGCAAGTATGCGGGTGATTATCTGGTCATCACCGACAATACCTGGACTGCTCAAGACTTCCAGGCAGACCCGATCTGGGGCAGTCTGCCGGCGGTCAAGAACGGGAAGATCTATGTATGGAAAGAAGAGCGCTCCTGGTATTATGATCCGATTGCCGTTCTGGCCCAGACGGAGGAGCTGGCCGATTGGCTGACCTCGACACCACAATAATAGAGTAATGATCAAGCTGCCTGGAGCCTTGAATGGCTTCCGGCAGCTTTTGGCGTTTACCCTATCCATTACTCGGAGATAATATCTGTAGCCCGCCTCGCCGGAACCGGCAAATCATTTTGCGGTGCATAAGGAGACCCGCCATGAAGATTATCAGCATCTATGTCCTGTTCGCTGTTCTTACACTTACGTTAATAGTCATCATTGATGTGATGTCCGGTATCAGCCTGCCTGCCTCCATTCATTCGCTCGCGACCGTCTTTGCCACAACTACACTGCAGGAAGGGATATGTATCACGATCTTCCTGCTCCTCCCGTTCATCCAGGTCGCCGTCCATGCCACTAAGGACCGTCACTCCCGCCGCAAATCGTCTTAATTCTGCTGACGGTACAAGCCGAACTTACGCCGGACTCGATGAATCAGCAGCAGCAGGATGGGAATCACCGCACAGAATACCGGCAGAATCGTCATCAGAAAGGTCTTCCCGTCATTCATATGCTCGGGATAATTCTGTGCGCTGACAAAAGAGCTGAACAGCATAATCACGGCTGCCGGAATAACCAGCCTGCTTGTATCGTTCACCTTGAACAGATCATTTGCTATCGCGACAGCAGCATAACAGTAGACGGTCAGCTTGAAGAATGCCCCGATAATCAGTGTAAGGACGACAAGGGCATCCAGCCGCTGGATGAAATTGGCCAAATTCACAAGGGTAATGGTCGTAAACATGGGAAAGGCGGTCCGGCTGTAGAGGTTCTCTCCCAGCACTGCCATCTCAATGGCATGGGTGAAGCTCAGCAGGCAGGCGCTGACAATAATCGCTGCGATACCTGTTTTCTTGATTTTCCGGGATTTGTTGAAGTGGGGCAGAATGGTGGTGAAGCACATTAGCTCGCCGAACGGAAAGATCAGGATGCTGGGATAGGCTGATTTCAAGGCTTGCTTATAATCGCCCATATGAAGCGGAAACAGATTTCTGTACTCCACCAGCCCGGCTGAGATTACAGCGGAAATACAGATGCACCCCATTATGATCACGATCCACAGGACAATTTCGGCGGTCCTGGCGAACACTTCTATCCCTTTTCTCAGAATATACATCACAGCAATAATCATGATGGAATTAATAATCAGAATCGGGGTTTTGTCATAGGACGCCGAGATCAGCAGATCCCCCGCCTCCCGCAGGTTTCTCGATCCGTTATAGAGAATCACCGGCAGGAACAGCAGACTTACCGGCCAGCCCAGCCATGGCCCTAGAATGGTGCGTATATAACCGCTTATAATCTGGTTCGGGAACTGAAGATAGAGATGTGCGAACACCAGATACAGCAGGATGCCTCCGGGAAGGGCAAACAGAATAGCGAGCCAGACTGAATGGCCGCTCTCTAAGCCGATGGGGACAAGCACGGCAGTCCCCAGCTCAAACAAAATGATCAATGCAAGCAGCTGATTGGGGCCGATCAATTCTTTTTTCATAACATAAATCACCTGGTTTCTGCGGTTAAGCCAATTATTTACCTTCGGGAATATAGGGTTTCAGACTCATGCCGGTACTGCGGATGTAAGCCATGATCTTAAGGTCCAGCCTTCCTTTAGCAAAGATTGGGCCCCAGTCCCCGTCCAGTGCCGCCCATTCCTGCGGATTCGTCCTTTTCAGCTCATTGCCGAAATTGAAAATATCACTCTCAAGCTGCTGCCCCTTCTGAAAAGCCTGCGTGACGTCGATCCTCGTCTTCTTCTCCAGCCCCCGTTCAAGCTTCATGATTTCTTCCCGCTTGCTAAGATCCACGTAGCTGTCCGTTTCATTGACGCTCCCCTCCTCCGCAATTGTCACATGAAAGACCGGAAGCCCCCCCTCCATCGTGATCTTTACTTCCGTTCTGGAATAGATGATATTGACGGCTACGGACTCTTTTTTATCATCCGCATCAATATTGATCACTGTTTCTTCTATCTGGTTAAGCAGCCACTCGGTTCCCCGTGCTTCTGAGTCCTTCATCCAATAAAGCAGCTTCCCCTGCCTAAACACCCCTAGCCCGTTCATCACCGTCTCGGTCAGGGTCTCAGACCCTTCCAGATTACTTTTCTTCTTCCCTTCCTCAGCGTCCCCCTTGATCTTCACCGCATTGATCGTCAGATCGCCTTCTCCTGTAATGCCGTGAATGACATCGAATACGCTGATCGGCCGGTTCTCCCCCCAGACTCTGGAGGTATTCTGCGCTTTTTTGACCAGCCCCAGAGCCGGGAGACTCTCTACAGGGGTCAGCAGCTTCAGGACGGACGCGGCATCGCTGCCGCGGGCGACCAGTATTTCTGAATTGAGCCGCAGCTCATGGGACCGCTCGAAGATGTCGAAGATATCGTTAATCCCATCCCGCGCCAGGGACTCTCCAAGCACAATAAGCTGGGTGTGGGCAAAAAAAAGCTGGCGGGTCACATGCTTCGACGCCCGCCGCAATGCGCCGAACATCGTTTTGTCGGTTGCCGACACCACCACTACAGCAGGCTTGCCGCTTCCGGGAGAGTTACTTGTAGATGTTGAAGACGGATTGACCAATTGAAAGGTGACCCGGTATTCATCTGTCTCCGGGACAAGATCCATCCCTATGCCGCTTACGATGGCCAGCTCATTCAATTCCCGGCTGTTCCAGCAGCCGCCAAGCGGCAGGATCAGCACCGCTACGGCAATCAGGCGCAGCAGCCCCTTACCCTTCATCAGATTCCCTCCCGGCGGCCTCTTTCCCTGCGGGAGAGGCTGAAGAACGGCTGCTATTGTTGACCAGCCGCTTTCTGAGCCTCGTGAAGCTCTGTGGGGAGCGGATGAAGGTATCCTTCAGATTCCCCGGAACGAAGGGACCGATAGGAGTCATGTAAGGAACCCCGAGCGAGCGCAGACTGCACAGATGGGCAATCAGCATAATAGTGAATATGGCAATGCCATACAGCCCCATAAATGCGGCGATTGCCATGATAAAAAACCGCAGCATGCGGATGGAGAGCGCCATGTTGAAGGCAGGTGTAGCAAAGCTGGAAATTCCTGTGAGAGAGACCACAATTACCATCGCCGGCGAGACGATCCCTGCTTGAACCGCTGCTGTCCCGAGCACGAGACCGCCGATGATGGACACAGTCTGGCCGATCGGCGAAGGCATACGGATCCCTGCTTCCCGGATAATCTCGAAGGTTACCTCCATGAGAACCGCTTCAACAAAGGCAGGGAACGGCACCCCCTCCCGCTGTGATGCCAGATTGATCAGCAGCGGGGTTGGAATCATCTCCTGATGGAAGTTCAGCGCAGCGACGAAGATCGCCGGACCATACATCGAAATGACCAGACACACAAACCGGAGCATCCGGATCAGCGAGGAGATATCATACCGCTGGTAGTAATCCTCCACCGTATGAAAGAACATGAAGAAGGTGGTAGGGGCAATCAGGACAAACGGGGTACCGTCCACGAAGATAGCTATCCGTCCATCCAGCAGATTGGCTGCCACACTATCCGGGCGCTCCGTATTGAATATGGTGGGGAACGGGGAATATTTATTGTCCTCTATGATCTGTTCGATATATCCCGACTCCAGAATCATATCGACCTTAATCTCCTGAAGCTTGTCCTTGAACGCTTGAATCGTCTCTTCATCAGCAATGCCGCGGATATACATAATCGTGATATCAGTGTGGGTGACATCACCCAGCTTCATCGTTTCAGTCCAGAGGTCCGGGTTCTTGATGATTTTGCGGACCAGGGCAATATTCGTGCTGATGGTCTCCGTGAAGCTTTCTTTGGAGCCGCGGATAGCGACCTGGGTGCCTGCCTCCGTAACCGCGCGGGATTCCCCGCCGCAGGTACTTCCACTAATGCCTCCCCCCACTCCGTTCACCAGAATAACTGTATCACCCGAGAGCAGCGCCTCCAGCAGCCCGTTAATATCTGTAACCAGCTTCTCCTTGCCGATACTAAGGGCATTCTCTTTAATATAGCTGTAGACTTCTTCTGGAGTTACCGCAAGCCGCGCACGGTCATTCAGAGCTTGAAAGGACATGACATGCGAGATATAGTCATCGACCATCACTCTGTCTGTTATGCCAGCGATATATACTGCAGCCACATGGGCTGTTCTATTAATTAATTCATAGGTGCGTATAACCAAATCGGGGCTGTTCCCGAGCCTTGCTTGAATGGTACTGATGTTGTCTTCCAGCTTAGGGGAGACCGGCGAATTTATATTCTCCATATCCGCACCTCCTGGCTCTTACTATTCGCCCGCTATCCTTTTTTTATACAGCATATGGAATATGTAAAAGCAGAACAAGCTGTCCCCGGTACGGAATAATCCGTATTAGGGACAGCTTGTACAAATATAGCTTATGATATAACGCCGATACACCGGCTGTTATCTCTGATGGAGGAATGCTAGTGGTTATCTGCTACGCCAAGTGCCTTGTTCTTCTCCTTGAACCGGTCATTATGGGAGGAGACGTAGGCTACCTTCTCAGCGGTAGGGTCCATGTACAGCTTCGCGCTGTTCAGGGCAAGCACCGCATCGGTGAACGTTCCGGCAATGAGCCTTACCTTGCTCTCATGATCCACGAAATCTCCGGCAGCGAAGATACCCGGGAGATTCGTCTCCAGCTTCCCGCTGACGTTCGCACACCACTCTCCCATATCCAGCCCCCAGTCCTTCAGCGGACCGAAGTCGCTTCTCAGCCCGTGGTTGACAATGACGGCATCGACCGCAAGCTGCTCATGCTCCCCGGTCTGAATATGGCAGACGGTCACCTGATCGATCTGCTCTCCGTCACTGCTGTGCAGCTGGCTTACCGCACAAGGCACACGCACATCCACCGAGGAGGCCTTCATCCGGGCAATATTCTTCTCATGCCCGCCGAACTGCTCCCGGCGGTGTACCACGGTTACACTGGCGGCAATCCCTTCCAGCTCATTCGCCCAGTCCACTGCGGAATCCCCGCCGCCCGAGATCAGCACCCGTTTGCCGCGGAAGGGCTCCAGCTCCTGTACCGTGTAGTGCAGGTTCGTCACCTCATAGCGGTCCGCGCCTTCAATCTCCAGCTTCGCCATCTGCAGAATACCGTATCCGATGGTGAGAATAACGGTACGGGTCCAGTGCTGCTCGCCTGTGGCTGAGGTCAGGATATACGTTCCGTCCTCCTGGCGGGCCTGGTGAACAATCTGCTGTCCAAATACAATGGTAGGATCGAAGGTGCGTGCCTGCTCTGCCAGCTGGTCAATTAACTGGCGGCAGAGAATAGGTGTTACTCCTCCGACATCCCAGATCATCTTCTCGGGATAGATCAGCATTCTGCCGCCCAGCTCATCCTTCGCTTCAATCAGCTTGGTCTTCAAATCCCTCATTCCGCTATAGAACGCTGTATACATGCCTGCGGGGCCGCCGCCAATAATCGTCACATCGTATAATTCCATTGATTCATTCATTGATATCCCTCCAAAGTCTGGTTGTATTTAAGATTTGGTACGGGCCAGAAGATACAGAAAGTATGGAGCGCCGATGACAGCTACCACAATGCCGGTAGGAATCTCGGACGGCTGCAGTATTCGCCGCCCGATCGTATCCGCCGCAATAACAAGCAGCGCGCCGATCAGCGCTGAGGCGGGCAGCATCAGCTGATGCTTCGGTCCGACCAGCCGCCGTGCCAGATGCGGACCGACCAGCCCGACGAAGCCGATGCCGCCGCTGACCGCTACGCTGGAGGCCGCAAGTCCGACCGCCGCTGCCAGCAGTCGGAACTGCTCTCTGGTCACATTAGCACCGAGTCCTGTCGCTGTCTGCTCGCCCAGATTAAGTACATTCATCACCCGTGCCTTGTAGATGACATAAGGCAGCAGAATCACAATCCAGGGCAGCAGGGACAAGACAAACTTCCAGCTTGTGCCCCAGATGCTGCCCGCCAGCCAGGTGGCAACGAACTGATACTTGTCCGGGTCAAGGCGAAGCGTCAGCACAATCATCGCCGCACTCATGCCCGCCGCCACAGCGACCCCTGTAAGCAGCAGCCGGATCGGCGAGATGCCCTGATGCCGCTTGTAGGCAAGACTGTAGATCAGAGCGGCAGTACAGGCCGCCCCGGCAAAGGCCACCACGGGCAGCAGATAGACCGGTGCCGCCGAGGTCGTCGGGTAGAAGGAAATCAGCAGCATGACCATCAGTCCGGCCCCGGCATTAATGCCGAGAATGCCCGGATCGGCCAGATCATTGCGGAAGACCCCCTGCATCACCGCGCCGGATACGGCAAGTGCGGTACCAATTAACAGAGAAATGACAATCCGCGGCAGGCGGAACTGGAACAGAATCAGCTCCTGCTTCTCCGTTCCCTTGCCGACCAGCGTATCCAGCAGTTCAAGCGGAGTAAGTCTTATGTATCCTGTATTCACACTTATAATGAACATGATCACAATCAGAACAGCCAGCACGCCGATCACCCTGAGGCCATGCTTACGCCTTGCATCTTCTGAAGAAATTATCTTATGGCTCTGCATCTTTACAGCTCCCTTCTTTCTTTTCGGGCCAGATACAGGAAGAACGGTACCCCAATCAGCGCTATAATCGCACCCACCGGCGTTTCATGCGGCGGATTGATCATCCGGGCGGTGAGATCGCCCCCGACCACCAGCAGCGCACCCAGCACCGCAGAGCAGGGAATAATCCAGCGGTAATCCACACCGACCAGATAGCGGGTCAGATGGGGGATGATCAGGCCGACGAACCCTACAGCTCCTACTACAGCTACAGAGGCTCCGGCCAGAATCAGGACAATCAGCGTTCCTGCCAATTTCACCAGCCCTGTACGCTGCCCAAGCCCCTTGGCAATATCCTCACCCAGGCTGAGCATTGTAATCGAACGGGACAGCACAATGGCTCCGAGGATAGCCGCTATGACCCATGGAGACATGATCTGCAGCTGGAACCACTTCGTTCCGGCCAGACCGCCGGCGTACCAGAAAGCGAGATCTTGTCCGATCCGGAAATACAGAGCGATGCCTTCACTTAGCGCCGAGAGCAGCGCACTGAGGGCAGCACCTGCCAATACGAGCCTGGCCGGGGTTAGCCCTCCCTTCGCCAGTGAGCCTACTCCATAGACAATTCCCGCTCCCGCTCCGGCGCCAACGAAGGAATAAAGAATGAGATACATGAACGGCAATCCCGGAAAAAATGCAAAGCAGACCGCCAGCGCAAAGCCCGCTCCAGAGTTAATGCCCATCAATCCCGAATCCGCCAGCGGATTGCGGGTCATCCCTTGCATAATAGCTCCTGCCACAGCGAGGCCGGCTCCCACCATTACACCGCCCAGCACACGCGGCAGCCTAAGCTCGCGGATGATCTGATGGTCGGTAATATCGGGATTGAAATGAAAGACTGCGGTCCATACGACCGACAGCTTAATATCTGCGGCCCCGAACGATACGGATATAGCAATACCAAGCGCCAACGCAATCAAGCCGCCAATAAGAATTAGTGTTGCCGCCCAGGGACGGGACCGCAGCTTCAGCCGCTCTGCCTTCTGATCCAGCCCGCTCCCGGACACTTCCTGATGATTCATGAATGTCACCTGTTTCTTTGAAATTGATTCTCATTATCATTATAATATTGTAAAGGAACAGGTCAAGGTTTGGCAATGGACAAAAAAAATAAACAAGTGGAAACGCTTTACCGTCCTTTTAAAGGACGGTACCGTTTCAGCGAGAAATAGATGGATAATTTATCATGTGAAACATATAAATACGCTTATATTTTTAAAACAGCCTATCCTCCCGGTTCCATCCTGTTAGAGATGTAGCTGGAGCATAGGCTGTCAGATTGGCTGTTATTTGATTTCTATACATTCTGAAGCGTACCGCCAAATATTTTGCGGATGTACCCTTGCAGCTTGCCGATATGCGGCACGAAGAGGCTTTTGTCATATACGTAATTAGATTGGGTTACCAGCTGTGAATAGAGCTGGAAGAGGATGGCAGCGAGTTCCCGGTCAATCTGCCGCTCATGCTCCATCAGAGCATACGTCTCATCCAGCGCCTCATAGAGCTGAAGCACAGCCGCTTCATTAATGGTCTTACGGCGCAGCGGTACAAGAATATCCGTAGCAATTCCATCAATCCGCAGAATAACAGCCGCCAGTCTCTCGTTCACTCGATTCTCCTCCTGCAGTGACTGAATGGTTAAGCGCTTGCTTATTACCATCCTATGTCTGCCGGTCCCCTCGCATGCCTGTACAGCGGAATCAGCTACCTCGTGTAATCCTCGTATACGTCTCTCTTGTTCAGCTTGGAGTACATATATTCATCATTCTTCAGCTTATAGAGCTGGCCCATGGCACCAAAGATCAACAGCAGCACTACAATCAGACCATAGGCATAGGTAAACTGGTTGAAATAGAAGCACAATACAATGGCTGCAAAGGTCATAAGCAGCAGTACAAGTGCGATCCGGCTCAAAATTCTCTTCATCAGGGTTCCTCCGCAGAAAGTTTTAATCTAAATGTATCATAATCTGCGTACGAATCCTGTCGAATCCTGGAAGCTAGATCAATTTCGAGAGTACCGTTCCCGCCAGCAGCTCACCGAGCGTCTTATCGAGCGGCAGCGGCTTGTTGCCCAGACAGGTGCGGAGCGCGGTCAGCAGCACACGGACATCATATTTACTCGGATGGACGGGAATCACTTCTTTTTCCAGCTTCAAAAGCTCATATACAGCCATCATCGCGGAGCGGACCGAATACTCCACCGTGAACACACAGTCATCCGGGACTTCGGCGAACTGGCCGAGGAAGGCCAGATTCACACTCCCCTGCGGCACGACCTGCGGACGGTCGCCAAGAACACGCGGCATGAACTGGGCAGTGATATAAGGCATCATACATGGGATGACATTCGTGGTATGCTCCAGAATCTCGGGAATGCGGTCCGCAAGCCCCATATGGTAGCACAGTTCCTCCAGCAGCTCACGTCCGGTGCAGTCGCTCATTTTTTTCTTAATATAGTCGCCCTCGGCATCCGGGAACAGGCCATACGCCCACAGCACCTTCACATTGTCCGGCTGGTTGATGAAATGCGGCTGCTTGGGTGCGGTCCAGGACATCATCCAGCTGGAGTCTTTGATCGTCACCACCCCACCCATGCCGGGAGCATCTCCCGTCAGTTCCAGCAGATAAGGGAATACAATCTCATCATCGGTAAAAGTCATCGTGAATGACAGCCATTTGGACTTGTCGATATCCCCGCAGAACACCTCGGGACGGCCGAAATCCGGGGACTTAGCAGCAAGCTTGCCCCAGAGGCTCCAGCAGCCGCGTTCTGTAACGGAGCGGTTCAGCACCGCCGGATGGTCCAGATCGCCAACGGTAGAATTCTCTGTCATTGAGCCGTTCGTGACCATGACCAGATCCCCGCGTGTCACCGGAATCGTCTTCGGCGAACCGTTCACCAGCACCTGAATCGCGGTTACAACCTTCTCATCCCCCTTGATATCAAGCTCCAGATCCGTGACCTGGTGCCCTTTGTCAAACTGAACGCCCTCACGCTCCAGCCACTTCATCAGCGGCAGGATCAGCGAGTCGAACTGGTTGTATTCGGTGTGCAGAATCCCCTTCAGCTGGTTCATCCCGGAGATCAGGTGCATGAACCGTTCCATATAACGCTTGACCTCAACCACACTATGCCAGTTCTCGAAGGCGAACATGGAGCGCCAGAAATACCAGAAATTCGTCTCCAGGAAGCTCGGATCAAAAAACTGCTCAATCGTCACCGCGCCCAGTCTCTCTTCGGTAGCCAGCGTCAGCTTGCCTAACTGCAGCGCATGTGCGGTTGAAAGTCCAAGCGAGGAGAAGTCGGCGGGGGTGCCTTGCTTTTCAACCAGACGGCAATGCGATTCAATCGGTTCTGCCAGGTTCAGCTCCCGGAATGCATCCAGCACCGTCCGGTCCGGATTGCTCAAGGAAGGGATGAAGCCGAACAGCTCCATGAAGCATTCGAAGTGCTCTTCAATCTCGCGTCCGCCCCGGGCGCTGTAGCCGTCCTTGGCATTGCCCGCCCCGTCCATGGAACCGCCGTATATAGATGATTGCTCCAGAATATGAATATTCCGGCCGGGCATCTGCCCGTCACGGATCAGGAATGCCGCCGCCGACAGGGAGCCGATTCCTCCTCCGACGAGATAAGCCTTGCGTGAAGCGATGCCTTCCTGTACCTGCGGATGAATTCTTTGATATGTACCCATGTGTCCTCTTCCTTCCTTGATCAGGGGATAAGTGCCTGCTAACTGCCTTCACTATACCCGCCGTGAATCAGGGATTCTATGGACAGCCGGACGCTACTGTCTAGGGATTACACATCCGCCGGACATTGTGTCATTACTTCGCCGGGTGCACCGCAGACTGATAATGCTCAAGCCCCCGGGCAATGCATCCGTCCATAATCCGCGATACCTTGTCCACCACTCCGGCCGGATCTGTATTCGCTCCTGCTCTGAGCCAGTGGATCACCTGTTCAAGGATGGCCAGCGTGTAGAAATCGGCTATATCGAGTCTGGCCTGTACTCTTACAGGTTCTGGGATCTGCTCCTGTCCAGGCCACGCCTGCCTGTCCAGCTCCTCCACTACGCTGATCATGACGCGGTAAATCACTCCGTACAGGAATTGCTCCAGATGCTCGCGTCCCAGCGAATGGAAGGTATTCAGACAGATGGTTTTGTTATTTACGGTATAGCGCAGGACGCTTAAGAACCCTTGCTTCCAGCCCGCCCAGCAGCAGTATTGATCCAGTCCTTCAATTACTTCTGACTTGTAGATCCAGCCGAGCAGCTCATAGATATCCTGAAAATGATTATAGAACGTATGGCGGGTCACCCCGCAATCCGCTGTGAGCTGCTGGATCGTTATTTTATTCAGCGGCCTTGTGAGCATAAGCTTCTTCAGGGACCGGGCTAACGCGTTCTTCGTTAAAAGTGAATTGGACATTTCTTCCTCCTAAACATTCGGATTTGATATTCCAATTATAACCATTTATGAGTTTGTTTTCACCCCGTCTGCTTCGCAGCCCTTATTACTCGCGCTCGCCAAGCCTGACCGCATAGGTCTTATATCCTTCTTCACTAATCTCCAGACAATTCAATTGCTCCCCGTACACACAGCCGCCGTCGATGCCTATTTTGTCACCCAGCAGACTGAACCAGACTCCTGCCCCGTCCTGCAGATCTACCGTAGAGGTATGACCGAATACGACCGTCTTCTCCGTAGAAGTAACAGGATGATTGTAGAAAGGCTCCCGAATCCAGATAAAATCATACTCCCGCTGGGTCCGCCAGTCGGCAAGGGAAGGATCAATGCCCGCATGAACGAACAGATGGGTCTGCGTCTCATAGTAATAGGGCAGCGAACCCAAGAAATCCAGGTGCTCCTTATACTCCGTACGCATGAACCGCTTCATCTCTGTATAGTCCCTCCAGCCTGAATCCGGGTGCAGCAGGACCGAATCCCGGCCTCCGCAATAGCTTAGCAGGGTGTGGAATCCCCCATTCGTAATCCAGTGGGTATCCCGCTTATCATCCTCTCCCGCCAACGCATCGCAGGCCATCTGATCATGGTTGCCCCGCAGCACAATAACCCCCTCTGCCTCGGCAAGCCGCTTCACCTGTTCCACGACCGCCCTACTGTCCGGTCCTCTGTCCACATAATCGCCCAGCAGGATCAATTGATCCCTGGAGGGGTTATACTCCGCCCGGCGGAGCAGCAGGTTGAATTCCTCTATACAGCCGTGGATGTCACTGATTACTAATGTTCTGATGCCGCTCTCCTCCTTTTTCAGTTGAAACTATTATACTATATAGAGCATCAGGCGCACTCCAGAGCTGAACTTGCAGCATGGTCGGCGCTGCGGTGAACATTTGGCCCACGCGCCTCACACTGACCGATTGTATTCGGTTTTTGACATACATTGGTTTTAACACTCCTGCTCCACAACAAACTGAATTAATAATTTTCTAAAAAAACAAAAAGAGGTTCACCCGCCAAGCGTTCAGCTTAGCAGGGAAACCTCCTGATTACATTCTATTCCGTCCGTGCGGATGACGGGTGCTTACAGGCTGTCCCGCAGCGCGGTCCCAGCGCCAAGAGACGTCATGACCCTTCAGATGCAGGCCGCCGAACCATTCATCGATACTTTGCAGCTGTAAGCGGTCGGCTGCTCCGGCCAACAGTTGCTCCCCCCATCCAGTCAGCGTAACGCTGCGGTGCAGGAATTCCGGTACTTCCCTGTAATCTGTTAGCTCTGACGCACCCTCGATTTCAAGCAGCGGCTGTTTTCCGGCTGTAAGTGTGCGCAGGATCTTCCAGTATTCCGTATCGCCCATGCCAAGCCGGTGGAGCTGATCCGTAACCTGACGGAACAGCTTAAGCGGCGTATCCATACCGCCAGCTACAGCTTGGAGAGTGGTCTGTTCGACAATGCCGAGTCCATTCTCTACGGAAGGCAGGCGGGAGAGATGGGCCATGAAGGCATCATAGGCAAAAACAAGCGTGCCCCCCGCCAGCTCCTCCCGCTTCGCTGCAAGCAGATCAGCCAGCTCGCTTGGATCGGCAGCCGCGTATGCCTCCCACAGCAGGCTCCCCAGTTGCAGCTCCTTGCGGCCAATTTTCCGCCAGGTTCCCGGCAGGGTGCTAAGCTGGGCTTCCGTCAGCTGTCCCAGACCATGGAACAGCTCAATCCCGGGGAATTCTCCGATGCAGAGCAGGCTCAGCTTCGTATTGCCCAGATTTTGCCCATTGAACCAGTGTAATAGGTAGGCCAACATACTCTGGTCGAAGAGATCATGCTCAAACCACAGCACCACCTCATCATACTGGCGGAATCCGCTAATTCTGCGCTCCTGCTCCGCACAGCCCGCCAGATATTCAGCCGCCGGAATACCCATCGTGCCCTGTAGTACCTCAGCCCGCAGCAGCCGATTCTTCTCTGCCGCCGGATCGGTGAAGATCGGCCCTGCCGAATAGATCTCTCTCCACACCAGCACCTCTCCCTGGACAATTCCCCGTTTCAGCTTATCTCCCACCGTGTCACCATTCACAATATGCAGCATACGTGCTCCCCCTTCATGTAACAGATGAAATGCAGCAGCCAGATCGGCAACAGGTAAAGCGCCCTTCAGCTTGCGTCTGCCGTCATACAGCCTTTTCTTCAGCGTAGCGACGGGAAGACCCAGATACACGGAAATCTCCTGAAGCGAGTACCCGTAGAAGTAGAACAATTGCAGCGGTACCCGCAGCTTGGCGGACAATTCCGACACTGAATTGTGCAGCACCTGTGTCCATTCCCGGTATTCAACAATCTCCGCTGCACCGGGGGATGACCCGGGCACTTGCTCCGCTGCCTCCAGAGGCAGGGTTGTCTCTGTCTTACGCCGCAGCAGCCGGTGGCATTGCCTGACCACGATCGTTTTGAACCATCCCGGGAACGCGGCCGGCTCCTGAAGGCTGCCAAGATTCATATACGCCTCCAGCAAGGCTTCCTGCACCGCGTCTTCCGCGAGCTGTACATCGCTGAGCATATCGTAGGCCACTACGTAAGCCATCCCCCGCACATGCCCGCTAAGCTCCCGGAAGGCTTCGGCATCGCCCTGCTGCACTCGTTCAATCCACTGTTGCATCTGTCTACCGAACCTCATTTCTGTATGTCTTGATCACGTTACACTACTAAGTGCCATTAAGGGGGAGAAAGGTTACAAATAAGGCTCCAGAAAGGAACAAATCCACCTATTTCATAGCCTGAATTAATTGACCAATGTTAGGTTTAAATTTTGAAAAATTAAATTTCCAAAGATTATATTTATTTTAATTAATTTTTAATAATATATGTTACTATTATTTCATTTAACCCATCATGAAGGCCAAAACTGTTGCACCGGAGGATGTCTAGCAATACCCCCTGGCCTATGTTAGCGAAGATAATACACTTTCAGGAGGCGTCACATTGAACCATAGACCCGGCATGCTTCTTCTTTCCACACTAATGATAGCAACCACACTATTTACTCCCCTGGAGACAGCTCTAGGTGCTTCGGCACCTTCTTTAACAGGCATCACAGGCCACTGGGCACAAGGCGAGGTTACAGATTGGGTTGAAAAAGGCTTCATTCAGGGATATGCCGACGGCAGCTTCAAACCGGACAATAGTCTGAAAAGATCAGAATTCATGGCGCTCATCAACCGCGCCTTCGGATTCACCGAGACGGCACCTGTGGCCTATAAGGATCTCTCTGCAAGCAACTGGGCCTACACCGAGGTTGCCAAAGCGGTGAAAGCCGGATATATCAGCGGATATTCAGATGGTACCATCGGTACCGGCAAGACGATCAGCAGACAGGAAGCCGCAGTGATCATCAACCGGTTGTTGAAGCTGGATGCCGCTAAGACCGGTGCTCTTTTCAGCGATTCCAAGGATATTGCCGCCTGGGCACTGGATTCTGTCAATGCCGTGGCTGCGTCAGGAGTCATGAAGGGTTACTCGGAAGATAACAGCTTCAGACCCGGCAGGGATATTACCCGTGCGGAAGCCGTAGTGTCCTTAACACGCACCAAAGTTATTGAGGAGGCTCCAGCCAGTACTCCTGGAAATGGTGGAGACACACCTTCAGCAACCACCTCACCGGCAGCTAGTCCAACAGCCACACCAACTGCTACACCTACGCCGGTTCGGAGCACCTATGTCCCTTCCGATCCAACGGCTGCGCCTACAGCTACACCAGTAGCGACACCTACACCTACAGTAATACCTACACCAGTCCCTACACCAATTCCTACACCAGAACCCACACCAATTCCTACACCAGTTCCTACACCAGAACCCACACCAGTTCCTACACCAGTTCCCACACCAGTTCCCACACCAGTTCCTACACCAGTCCCTACACCAGTTCCTACACCAGTTCCTACACCAGTTCCTACACCAGTTCCTACGCCAATTCCTACACCAGCACCTACTCCTAATCCAGGCGATACGTCAGCCCCTTTACTTACCAGTGTGACCCTTGGAGCGGTTACTGTAGGAGATAATGTATACGGAACAAGCAACGAAGCGGGTTACTTGTATCTGGTCCCCTCCACAGTGGCCGGAACTGCAACCGGTCTGGATGATTCTGTTCATGCTGCTCTGGGTAAAAAGCTGGCGGTAACCGCCTCCGTCTATTCCCCGCTGAATACGCAAGGTCTGCCTGCCGGTCATTATGTTGTGTATGCTGTAGATGGCTCCGGCAATATCTCGGCCCCTTCCAGCACGATTGAGGTTAGAGTGATTGAGCTGACCATAGGGCTTCCCGCCTCCTTGACGGAGTCCAAAACCTATGACGGCACTGCCTCAGCAGCAGTAACCGCAAATTCGCTGACCGGTGTGCTGAGCGGTGACGATGTTAATGTGCAGGCCTCTGCTGCCTACAACAGCGCAGCGCTTGGGGTGAACAAGACTATAACCGTTACCTACACATTAAGCGGAGCGCAAGCAGCCAGCTATCTTGCACCCGCTCCCTATATCGTGAATACGGGCAGCATCGCACTCCATCCGTTAACCATCAAAGCTACGAATTTGACCTTGGCGAAGTTCAAGGACGGAACAACAGCAGCAGCGGTGACTCCCGGACAGCTTCTAGGGGTAGTTCCCGGGGAAGATGTCACTGTGAGCGCCGTTGCCAACTATGATACATCTGCCATTGGGACGGGCAAGACCATAACTGTAGTCTATACGCTTAGCGGAGCAGATGCAGGCAATTATATTGCACCTGTGAGCTACATCGTTACCAATGGCGAGATTGACCGGGATCAGATCACACGCTCCAGAGTCTATGACGGAACTACAACAGCGGCAGTGATTGTCGGTGCTGTAACCGATATTATTGAAGGGGATGATGTGACCGTGCATGCCGCCGGTACCTATGACACTCCTAACGTGGGAGTGAACAAAATCATCACCATCTCCTACACCTTAACAGGAGCAGATGCGGGTAACTATATTCCACCAGTTAGCTACACCATTAATACAGGTATTATCACTGCTTTACAGCTCAACATTACAACACCAGTGATTACAGAATCCAAGATCTATGATGGAAATACATCGGTCCAGTTCACCCCCGGCACCCTGATCGGAGTCATTCCTGGCGATGATGTCACAGTCAGTGCAACAGCAACATACAGCGATGCTGCTGTCGGCAGCGGCAAACTCATCACTGTTGTCTACACCTTATCCGGCGAAGATGCCGGCAACTATTTGACACCCGGTAATTATATGATTTCAACAGGTGCGATTGTAGCGCCTTAAGCAGAGATCTGTGATCACATGGTATTAATAAAAGCGTCCCGCGAGCCGTGAACTGGCTGGCTGGGGCGCTTTTATTGTAGTGCATTGATTGCTTAGAGCAGGTTACAAACCAGCAATAAATTGAGGTGGAATAGGGTCCGCCAGCCAGATATTATGATTTCCGTGGTAGAACTTAATTCCTTCCTGTGCGGCCCGCCCGGCATCTATGGTTAAGATTACAGGACTTGAATCCTTGCGACCTCCCACCAGCTTGGCTGTATCCGTATCCACCGAGAAATGAACATACTGCCTCTTCATTGGTTTCAGTCCTTCGTGCAGAATCGTCTCTACCCATTGCCTGGCTGTTCCATGGTACAGAATAGGGGGCGGCGTTTCAGCCTGCTTGATTATTTTTCGCGGGACCGAGTGACCATACAGCGCCCTTATTCTACCCTCCGCAAGCTCATGCCGCTGCTTATCCGATGCTGCGATCATTTTGTCCAGATCCTCTGCACCGACTGCTTCCCACTTCTTGTCCTGATGCAGCGAGTGAAGCAGCTGTTCAATATCCACCCACCCCTGTTCATCCAATTCCAGTTCATATTCCCACGGCGCGTGACGCAGGGCGTAGGAAACCTCTTTGCTGAGCTTCGCATAATCCATTGGCTTTAGTCCTCCATAGTTATTTTGTCTTGTAAGTTGTCAAAATCATCGATTGTTACGAGTTTAGCCTAATCCGGCGGATATATGAAATGCGCGGACTCAGATGCCGCTATGTGGCTGCAGTTCGCTTGATTAGGAGCTGGATAGACAAGATAAGCTCCACTGAGTCCGTTTCAGCTCTAAAAAGAGACATTTGGGCCGAATAAGGGAATCTGAGTCCGGGTAGCACAATGATCGTGGTGGTACTTAGTCTCACTGTGAGCGCACGCAAAAAGCCGCCCCTCTAAGGGGCGGCCCGCCTTGCACCCGTCACTGTACATCACATACTTAACTCTTGCTAAGCACTACAGTTAACCCGACTGCTGTATCGGACGTACTGAACTGTTGCCTCTACCTAATGTTTCAACATACCCGTTGCAACCGATGCCACTCTACGGTATACGCCACCCGCTGCTGCTTATCAACGGGCGTATCAGCCGAGACGCGCTGTAACTTCCACCCTTACTGCGCAATCTGCTCGCGGATGTTCGCGAGGATCTTCTTCTCCAGCCTCGACACCTGCACCTGCGAGATACCGAGGCGGCTGGCGACTTCGGACTGGGTCTGATCGCGGTAATAGCGCAGATACACGATCAGACGCTCGCGCTCGCTTAGAGCGCCGATGGCCTCGTTCAAGGCCAGCTTGTCGAACCAGCGCTCCTGCGACTCGTCGGCGATCTGGTCGATCAGCGTGATCGGATCGCCGTCGTTCTCGAAGACGGTCTCGTGGATCGAAGTCGGCGGCTTGTTGGCTTCCTGGGCGAAGACGATTTCTTCGGGCGTGACGCCCAGCGCTTCGGCCACTTCACCGATGGTCGGGAGGCGGTCGAGCGTTTTGGACATCTCATCCTTCATCTTGCGCACCTTGTTGGCCATCTCCTTCAGCGAGCGGCTGACCTTAAGCGTGCCGTCATCGCGGAGGAACCGCTGGATCTCGCCGATAATCATCGGCACCGCATAGGTGGAGAACTTGACCTCATAGCTGAGGTCGAATTTATCAACGGACTTCAGCAGTCCGATACAGCCGATCTGGAACAAATCATCCGGTTCGTATCCACGGTTCATAAACCGCTGCACCACCGACCAGACGAGGCGGATATTGCAGTTGACCAGCGTGTCGCGGGCCGTATGGTCCCCTGCTTGACTGAGCGCGATTAGACGTTTGACCTCCGCATCGTCCAAATAGGTCGGCGGAGCTTTTTTTGATTCTGCTTCCATGGCTCCAACCCCTAATTGTATAAAGCTTTTTTCGAGACAATGGTTTTCTTCATGGAGATTGAGGTTCCGCGTCCCGGTTCGCTGATAACCTCGAATTCATCCATGAAATTCTCCATAATGGTGAAGCCCATACCTGACCGCTCCAGCTCCGGCTTCGAGGTATACAGCGGCTGCTGGGCCAGCTCCAGATCCTCAATGCCCCGGCCCTTATCCTCAATCGTCAGGTGCACGGTCTCATTGTCGAGCGAAGCGGATATACTGACAACGCCAGCGGGATCACTGTCATAACCGTGAATAATACAATTGGTGACAGCCTCCGAGACTACCGTCTTCAGGTCATTCAGCTCCTCCATCGTCGGATCGAGCCGGGAGACAAAGGCCGCCACTACGACACGCGCGAAAGATTCATTCTCAGACAGCGCAGCAAATTGGACACTCATGAAGTTACGGGCTTCGCTACTAGTCATAACGCGACCTCCAAATCCGAGAGTGCAGAGCTCTCGTCGTCATATAGGGGCATGATTTTGAACAGGCCCGACATTTCCAGCAGGCGCTTCACAGGCGCTGTGGCATCGCAGACTGCCATTTTGCCGCCCTTACTGCGGATCAGCTTGTACCGTCCCAGAATCACTCCGAGACCCGAGCTGTCCATGAACTGCAGCTCCTTCAGACTCAGGATCAGATGCTCCACCTGGCCCCGCATAATTGCTTCATCCATATCCATACGTACATAATCGGCTGCGTGATGATCCAGTTCCCCGGACAACCGGACAATCAGCACACCCCGGTGATGCTCCATCTCCACATGAGAATTCATGCTTGCCACTCTCCTCTTCGTTGCTTGGACAACCGCCCTGTAACCATTTCTTTCCCCTACAAGGACAAGGTTTCTACACCGCAATTGAGGATTCCTGCCTCACGACAAAACTAGAAGAAAACTCCTAAGAACTTACACAAAGCCCCTAGTTCAATCTACAAAAAGGAACAAATCACGAACAGGTGAAATACTGGAGCATGTGCGGCGGTTGGCAGATCAAATGGATCGGCAGCCTCTAATCCTTCGTGAACATAGCGCCCGTGGCCCGCTTGAACAGCTTCCACCAGCCCGCCTTCGGGATCGTTTCGCCTGCCTTCAGCTCATATTCCTTCAACACATCGTTCCCCTGATAGACCACCAGCTTGCCGACCGTCTGGCCTTCAGCCACCGGAGCCTTCACCTGCTCATTCAGCACCAGCTCGTGGCGGATGCCCTCCTGAGTCACTCCTTTACGGAGCAGCACACTATAGTCTTCCTTCGCCACCAGCGGCAGCTGCGACTTCACGCCCTTCTCAATCCTTACCGTGCCGATGGTGTCGCCTGCCTTGTGAATCGTATGCAATTTATATTGGGAAAAGAGGTAGTCGAACATCGCTGAGACCTCGCTGTTACGGGTCTTGGTGTTCGGCTCGCCCAGCACTACCGCTACAGCACGCAGGCCGTCTCTGGCCGCCGTCGCCGACAGACAGAACTTCGCTTCGGACGTATATCCCGTCTTCAGTCCGTCAGCCCCTGTGTAGAACCGCACCAGCTTGTTGGTGTTGACCAGCCAGAACGGCTTGGTGGAATCTTTGCGCAGGTAATCCTGATAAGAGCCGGTGTATTTGATAATCTGCTCATGCTTCAGCAGCTCCCGGCTAATGACGGCAATATCATGCGCGGAGGAATAATGATTCGCAGCCGGCAGGCCGTTGCAGTTGGCGAAATGAGTATCCTTCAGGCCCAGGTTCTGCGCCCTCTGGTTCATGAGATCGACGAAGGCGCTCTCCGAGCCGGCGATTTTCTCCGCCATAGCTACGGAAGCATCATTGCCGGAGGCCATCGCGATGCCCTTCAGCATATCGTCCACCGTCATTTCCTCACCCGGCTCTAAGAAAATCTGCGAACCGCCCATCGATGCCGCATACTCGCTGGTCCGCACCTTGTCGGTCAGCTGCAGTTTGCCCTCGTCCAGCGCCTCCACGGTCAGCAGCATGGTCATAATCTTGGTAATACTGGCCGGCGGAAGTTTATCATGGCTGTTCTTCTCATAGATGACCGTGCCCGTGCTTGCATCCATAAGAATGGCAGAACGCGCCCCCGGCGCCAGCTCCGCAGCCGCCCCTCCGGCATTGCCGGAATTTGCGGTGCCTTTGGCTTTTTCCTCGGCCCAGGCACCTGTAGCGCCTCCCAGAACCGACACAGCAATGCACAGCACAAGCGTTACATAACGAATTTTCCTCACAATGGTTCCCCTCCTGAACTTAACCTTCATTTCACAGGTACTGTGTTCCAGTTTCGTCAGAATGGCAGGAAATTATTCCAGTTCAGCGAGAAATAGAAGGATTAGCTATCTAGTGAAACAGATACATACTGTAATTCAAACTATATAGATTGAACTAATAATTTTAGCTAAGGAAAAGTGGCGGAGGGGAATTTTGGAACTGTAGGAGCGCTAGCGACCGCCTTTGTCTACGGATTTCAACCGTTCAAAACGGTATAAAATCATGAAATCTGTAAACAACAGCGGCCGGAAGCCCAAAACTTCTCTGGAGTCAAGTTTTATTCCAAAACATAAAAAACATTAGTTCAATATATAGATTTCAAAAAAAGGCTTTCCCAGGTATCTTCAAAGATACTTGAGAAAGCCTCTTTAAGTGGTGCTAAGAATGGCCTATCCGCCGATAGCCAGAGCGCTGAATATAACAGGTCCCACCACTGTAGCAATGGAGTCCGCATCCTGGTTCTCTACAATCAGCTGATAGTTCTGCACACCGGACGGGACGTTGATATCTACCATATGCAGCGAAATAATACCGTCGTCATTGAAGTTCTCTTCAAGCTCTACCCGAGCATAGAATATTTCGGTGCCTGCCCGCCAGATGCGGACCAGCACATTAGGAGTATCCAGAGTAACATCCACGCCGATGGTGGCTTTCAGTTCAACCTTATTGGGAAAATGTCCTGGAACTGCCGGATCGATATGAACCGACGTTCCTGCAATCTGTATACCTGCCGGAGAAATAGGGACGGGTATGGAAACCCCGTTAGTAATAGGTGTAACTACAGAGGCGTTATAATCTAACAGTATTTTGGCCAAAGTGTATCACTCCTTTTCATATTCTACTAAAGTATATGTAAAATATGAAAAAGAGCTTGTGCACCTGTCCGCGCGTTAACGTGCGTTGCTAGAGTTTACTGCCGGACGCCTCCCGCCCTTATGCCCATGCCCGAGATAGAGTCTGGAGAGTACCGGAGAGCGTACAGCCCACATGGCCACTAGCAGCGGCACGCCCACACCGATCAGCGTAAAGGGGATCAACCCGTAATCCGCGCCGAGCAGATATTTCAGGCTGTAATTCAGTGGCAGATGCAGGTACATGATCGCAATAGAGTTGCGCCCCAGGCTGCCCATCCAATCCAGCGGAACAAGCTGCACCAGCCGGTACACCCCGGCGCAAATGGTCAACGAGACCAGCAGCGGTACTGCGAGATCCAGCACGAGTGACGTATATTCCTTGTATTTCATATTCAAGCTGTACTGAATAATTCCCCTCCGTTCCAGCAGCAGCACAAGGCCGCACAACGGGAGCAGCACCAGGAGCGCCGAATAGCGGCGGATCAGCGCAGGGATCAACTTTTTGCCGTAGAAGCCAATGGCATAATAAGTGATGGCGAGCAGCGACACATCAATGTTCCAGGGAAGGTTGAAGTTCTTGAGCGAGGTCAGGGAGATCACATGAGAGAGGAGGTAAGCAGAGGCAATTATTAGAAATTGGATACTGCGGGAAAAACGGACGATATATCCGAACAGCAACTGGGTGAACAGCAGGCAGGTGATGAACCAGAACACCCCGTAAGGCCCCGTGAGCGACAATCCCCCGTAGAGCAGCCTCGCTACATTCTCTGCGAACCCCTTAAGATTCAGGTTGAACACCAGCAGCACTGCCGCAATCAGGAGTCCGTAGGCAAAATAGGGAGTCATCAGCCCCCGTGTCCGCTTCACTGCCCAGCGCAGATAACGTCCGGGTTCGACCGGCTTAAACAGCAGCCCGCTAAGCATGAAGAACAAAGGCATCCGGAACCAGGACAAATAATGGTTCGCTGCCGCATCGCCCGAGTGGCCCATAACGACAAATATAATACTGAATCCCTTGGCGGCATCAATCCATAATTCGCGTGGTTTGTTCACTGTCTACTCCCATCTCCTCCCAAATAAGTTGTAATTTAAAGTAATTATAAGAGGGTTTGTTTTTATTTTCAAACTTCAGTGAAATATTTCAGCGTTATTTCTGAAAGGATATTCCCTTAACAACGGAGCAGACTCTGTAAAAATAAGTCCTTCTGCCTAGGCGGGGGACGATGTCCCCTCCGGGCCCACAAATAGGGCTAAAGTCCGGCGGTGTTGCCGGTGACTTAGCGGGCAGGAAAAACGGCTGGTAGGGTGCAAGAAGTAGGAGGCGGGATGCCAAATGTAATCGGTTTTTCGATTACATTTGGACCACGCGCCTCCGTAGCGAATGTAATCGGTTTTTCAATTTGGTACTGGAGATGCTGATTAATGAGTACCAGGAGTGTTGATTGGAAGGTGGGGAGCGCTGAGCACTTAGTGCCGGAGGAAGCGTTAAGCTGGCGGAGTGTGGTTAGTCCGGAATTGAATTGCGTGGTTCGTGCGTTAGAATGGCGTGGCATCAGTAGCGTGCAGTACATGGCATCAGTAGCCTGGCAGACAGCGCAAGGGCCACCCGCTGCCGGATGGCCCCTCCTCACACATTACTTAATACAAATGACAAGCCACCTGATGGCCTGAATCCAGCTCCCGCAGCAGCGGCGCTTCCGACTTGCAGCGGTCCATCGCATGCGGACAACGGGGGTGAAAGGCACAGCCCGTGGGCGGTGTCTCCGGGTTCGGAACATCCCCGGTCAGGATGATGCGCTGCTTTTTCAGTCCCGGATTCGGTACCGGAACGGCAGACATCAGCGCCTGCGTATAAGGATGCAGCGGCTTTGCGAAGAGCGCCTTGGTCGGCGCAAGCTCGACAATCCGCCCCAGGTACATGACCGCCACCCGGTCGCTGATGAACTTCACAACCGACAGGTCATGCGAAATGAACATATAAGTAAGGCCGTATTGCTCCTGCAGATCCTGCATCAGATTCAGCACCTGGGCCTGGATGGAGACATCCAGTGCCGATACCGGCTCATCGCAGACAATGAACTTCGGATTCAGCGCAAGCGCACGGGCAATCCCGATCCGCTGCCGCTGGCCGCCGGAGAATTCATGGGGAAAACGGTGAGCCTGATAGGGGGACAGACCCACCACCTCCATCAGCTGCTCAACCCTGCCTCGCAGCTCGCCGGCGGGAGCCGATCCGTGGGTACGGAGCGGTTCCTCCAGAATGCGCTGGACAGTCCAGCGGGGGTCGAGCGAAGCATAAGGGTCCTGGAACACCATTTGCATATCGGTACGGAACTTGCGGAGCTGCTCGGTATTCAGGCTGCGCACATCGGTACCGGCGAACACAATCTCGCCTTCTGTCGGCTCAATCAGCCGCAGAATAGCCCGTCCGGTGGTCGATTTCCCGCAGCCGGATTCTCCAACCACAGCCAGGGTCTCTCCCTGCTCAACGGATAGGGTAATGCCGTCAACGGCTTTGACTGCTCCGACCTGCTTAGAGAAGAAGCCTTTGCGGATCGGATAATGCTTTTTCAGATTGCGGACTTCCAGTAATGTGGTCATAGAACCCCCTCCTGCTGCAGGATACAGCGGCATGTATGGCCTGGCTGCACCTCAAGCAGCTCCGGGAGCTGCTCCCGGCAGCGGTCCACCGCTACAGGACAACGCGGCGCGAACCGGCAGCCGGGCGGCAGGCTGGCCGGATTCGGCACCTGGCCCGGAATCGAGCTGAGACGGTCCTCATCCCCCGCCAGCTGGGGCAGGGAAGCCAGCAGCCCTTGCGTATACGGGTGCAGCGGCTGGCTGTACAGAGTAGCCACATCTGTCTCCTCGACAATCTGACCCGCGTACATGATAACGACCCGGTCGCACATCTCGGCAACGACTCCCAGATCATGTGTGATCATCAGGATCGACATGCCCTCATTCTTTTGCAGGTCCCGCATCAGATCAAGGATCTGGGCCTGAATGGTCACATCCAGCGCTGTCGTCGGCTCATCGGCAATGAGCAATTGGGGACTACAGACCATCGCCATCGCAATCATTACCCGCTGCCGCATCCCGCCGGAGAGCTGATGGGCATACTGCTGGGCAATCTTCTCCGGGCGGGGAATTCCCACCTTGCGCAGCATCTCCACCGCCCGAGCGTCGGCTTCCTTCTTGCTCAGCTTCAGATGATAACGGGCGGATTCGGAGATCTGGCGCCCGATTTTGAACACCGGATTCAGCGAGGTCATCGGCTCCTGAAAAATCATCGCAATCCGGTTCCCACGGATGCTCCGTACCTCTTTTACCGACATCTCCAGCATATCCTTGCCCTCAAAGCGGATGTGGCCGGAAGCAATCCGGCTGATCCGCTTAGGCAGCAGCTGCATGATCGAGAGTGAGGTGATGCTTTTGCCGCAGCCGGATTCACCGACAATGCCCAGCGTCTCTCCCTTGCGCACTGACAGACTGATGCCGTCCACCGCACGGATCGTACCCGCCGCTGTCTGGAATTCGGTGCATAGCCCTGATACCTCCAGCAGTTCTGTCATGATTGCCCCTCCTCCTACCCCAATTTATTATTCCTCTTCTTATTCCTCTTCTTCCACACCCAGATATTTAAGCGCCGTCAAAGCATACACCTTCGCACACTGGATAATCTGCCAGACGGGAGCCTTCTCGTTAAAATTATGAATCGTAGACAGCTCGGCCGGGCCATATTGCAGCACAGGAATGTTATGCGTGCGGAAATGGCGCGCATCGCTGGAGGCCCATTGCAGCACCCCGTAGGCTTCTTCCCCGCTCACCTCACAGATACTCTCAACCAGATCCTTGACCACCGGCTCCTCACTCGGGGTCCAGTTGGCATTGCCCTGGAAGCCGAAGCCCTTCACCTCGGATTCAATGCCGGCTTCAAGCAGCAGGGAGCGGGCACGGTCCAGCACATCCCGGTAGTCTACCCCGAACGGTACACGGGAATCGACCTGAATGCTGCAGCGGTCTGCTACTACGTTCACCTTGGTTCCGCCCTGAATCGTTCCGATGTTCACCGTCACATGGTCGAATACCTGATAGGCGAGGGAATCTCTTTCTTCGCTGCCTTTCACATACTCCTGCGAGATGCGGATAATCTCCCGGACTTCTTCGGGAATGTCCACTTTGATATCCCATAGCCGCTGTAAGGCTTCAATGCCCTTGGCTGCCTTCACAATGGCGCTGTCTCCAACCACTGGCGACAGGCTGCCGTGACCCGGTGTGCCTTCGACGGTGAATTCGAACCAGCAGCTGCCCTTTTGCCCGATGGTCGGGTTCAGCGGGCCGGAAGGCTCGGCAATCACCGCAGCGGTTCCGGTAATCAGGCCGCGCTCCAGCACCCAGGGAACTCCAAGATGACCTCCGGTCTCTTCATCAGGCACGATCAGCAGGGACAGATCCCCTTGCAGCGGAACGCCCAGCTTCGACAGCAGTGCAGTGACGTAGATTAACCCGGCCAGACCCGCCTTCATATCCGAAGCGCCTCTGCCCAGCAGATAGCCGTCCACGATATCGCCGCAGAACGGATCGAAATCCCAGCGCGAGCGGTCTCCCGCCGGAACGACATCGGTATGTCCGCAGTAGATCAGCTTTTTGCCGGTACGCTCTTCTGCTCCAGCGCCCAGGGTGGACACCAGATTGAACATGGTTTCAGTCGCCGGATAGATCGAAGTGTCGATCCCGGCTTCCTTCAGATAACTAATAATATAAGCGCTGATCTCCCGCGAATCGCCCGGCGGATTCTCCGAAGGGAATTGGATCAGCTTAGAGCACAACTCCAGCAGCTCCTCCTGCCCGGCATCTATGGCCTCCAGCACCTTGCTTTTCCAGTCCGTCATGGGTTACGAATTCTCCTTTTTGTTCCCCTCGCAGGGGACCGCTTGAATTTGTGACAAGAAGAGGGACGAAGCCCAGGGCTTGTCCGCTCTCTTTTAGCCAAACCTGCTTATTCTGTAATCGACAGCGGATAGAAACGGATCACTTCATCCGGGTAGAAGGCGTAGCCGCTGATCTTGTTGCTCATACCGACAATGCGGTTATATTCGTAGAGATACGCCCAAGGTGCTTCTGTCGTGATGATCTCCTGAGCCTGCTTGTAGAGCTCTGTGCGCTTCGCCGTATCTGTCTCCAGGTTCGCCTGCTCCCACAGCTTGTCTACTTCAGCGTTCTGGTAGTTGATATAGTTGGAAGAGCCCTTGCCGTACAGCAGGAAGCCGAGGTGATAGCCGGGATCATTGACGAATGAAGTCCATTTAGAGATATAAGAGGTCAGATTATTGGTCTTCTGCTGCTCCAGGAACTGGGCACGGGCCAGCTTGTTGATCTTCATGTTGACTCCGATTTTGGCCAGCTCGGCCTGGATCAGGACCGCATCATCTTCCCAGTCATCGAAGCCGGAGCCCAGCGTGAAGTCGAAGTCAAAGCCCTTCTCATAGCCTGCTTCCTTCAGCAGCGCCTTGGCCTTGTCGAGATTGTACTCATACACATAGCCTGCATCAGTGAAGCCTGGTGTGTTGCTCGCTACCGCACTCTTCATCTGCTTGGCCTGGCCGTACATGACCCCGCTCAGCAGCTGATCGTAAGGAATCGCATAGTTGATCGCCTGACGGACTTTTACATTATCGAATGGCTTAACCTTGTTGTTCATGGCGAAGAACAGAATCCGGTTACTCGCATTGGAAGCGACCGTCAGCGCCGAATTGCTCTCGAGCGTGGATACATCCTTCGGAGGAATCTCAATCGCCATGTCTACATCGCCCTTACCCAGCAGCAGCACGCGGTTCGAGGCTTCCTTGGTGAACTTCAGAGTTACCTTGCCGAGGCTTGGCGCACCCTGCCAGTAGCTATCATTAGCGGTGAAAACAGCTTCGGTAGCCGGGTCCCACTTCGTAAGCTTGAACGGGCCGGAGCCGGCCGCATTCGTCTTCAGGTAGTCTGCCCCCTGCGCTTCTACCGTCTTCTGGTCCACGATGGAGAAAGTGTACATTGCCAGAATCTGCAGGAAATTATGATTGGCATTGGTCAGAGTTACTTCAACCGTCGAAGGGTCTTTTACCGCAACCGATTTAATGGATGCCATACCGTAGAGGAAGCTGCCGGAGCTGGACTTCGCCACACGTTCAAAAGAGTACGCCACCGCCTCGGCATCCACCGGATTGCCGCTCTGGAAGCTCACGCCGGATTTCAGCTTGAACGTATACACCGTGTTGTCAGCATTCACTTCCCAGCTCTCTGCGAGCATGGGCTTGATATCTTCGGTATTGGCGATGCTGGCGCCATTCTCGGTCTTGATGCCGTAGGTGACCAGCTGATCATAAGCGGCCAGCACAAGCGTATCGGAGGTCAGATCATTGGCTTCCGCCGGGTCGAGCGTGGTGCCGCCCTCGGAATAGGCCACCGTCAGGTTCTTTTTGACCGGGGCTGCGGTTGCTGCCGTATCTGTTCCCGCCGAAGTGGCAGCAGGGGTCTGCGGATTGGCGCTGCTGGCGCATCCGGCAAGCATGATTGAAAAAGCGACGAGTGTGGACAACAGTTTAACTTTTTTCATCGGTAATTCCTCCCTTTTCTATATCCTGCCTGCATAACAACTACTTGTGCTGCTGATGATTGTCTGCCGCCCTGCGTTCCAGCTGACATTAATCTATCTATCTATATCAGGGATGGGGCAGCCTTGGGGGATTCCCCTGCTACGCCTCATTTCCCCGAACGCAACCGCGGGTCAAGCACATCCCGGAAGCCGTCTCCGAGTAAGTTGAAGCCTAAGATAGAGGTGGCAATGCCGAGGCCTGGAAAAGTAACCAGCCACCATTGCCCGGAAATGATATATTCCCGGCCTTCAGAGATCATCGCGCCCCATTCGGCAATCGGGGGTCTGACCCCCAGCCCCAGGAAGCTGAGACTGGACGCGGTCAGGATGGCGAAGCCCATCCCGAGCGTAGCCTGCACCATTAGCGGAGCCAAGGCATTCGGCAGAATGTGGCGGTACAGAATGACTCTATCCTTCACTCCAATGGCGCGGCTGGCCTCGATATACTCCTTCTCCCGCAGCGAGACCGTCTGGCCGAACATCAGCCGGGCGAATTCGGGAATGCCGACAATGCCGACGGCGATCATTGCGCTGCTGAGTCCGGCGCCGATCGAGGCGGCAATCGCCATCGACAAGACCAGTGACGGGAAGGACAACAATACATCCATCACCCGCATGATGATGGTTCCGGTCCGGCCGCCGTAGTAAGCGGCAATCCCGCCCAGCGGCATCCCGATCAGAAAGGAGATCGAGACCGCGATCAGGCCGGTCCAGATACTGATCCGTGCGCCGTACAGCACCCGGCTGAGAATATCCCGGCCGAAGTTGTCGGTTCCGAACCAGTGGCTGCCGGAGGGCGGCTGCAGCTTGCTCGCCATATCCGTGACGAACGGATCATGCGGAGCCAGCCAAGGGGCGAAGATGGCTACCATAGTCCAGATCAGGATGAAGGTCAGCCCGATGGCCGCCAAGCGGTTGTGCAGCAGCAGAGATAATAGGGTCCGGGGCTTAGCCTGTGCGGGCTTCGCCGGGCTGCCCTGTGCTGAATGTGCTGCAGTGCTCACAAGCAATCTCCTCCTTTCACACAAGCTGTTCTATTCATAACGGATTCTCGGGTCGATGAGCCCGTAGATCAGGTCGACCGCCAGGTTAATTCCGCAGTAGAGCACGGCACTGACCAGGGTGAACGCCTGGATCGGCGCGTAATCCGCCGCGAGTATGGAGTCGGTGACATAGCCGCCGATTCCCGGCCAGGAGAAGATCGTCTCCGTGATGACCGCGCCGCCCATCAGGAAGCCGAACTGGAGTCCGAGCACTGTTAGCGTGGGAATCAGCGCATTGACCAGTGCGTGCTTGTAGATGACGGCCGATTCCCGCAGACCCTTGGCCCGGGCGGTGCGGACGAAATCCTGATCGACCACCTCCAGCATGCTGGAGCGGGTCATCCGGGCGATGATCGCCATCGTGCCGGTACTAAGGCAGATCGCCGGAAGCAGCAGATGCGCGAGACTGCTTTTGAATGCGGCGGTATCTGCGGAGAGCAGACTGTCCAGTACGTACAGCCCGGTGATATGCACCGGCGGGTTAAGATCCCCGCTGATCCGTCCCATCGGCGCCGGTGCCCAGCCCAGAATGGAGTAGAAGATATAGATGAACATCAGTCCGAGCCAGAAGATCGGCACACAAGCACCTATCAGGGAGAACACACGCGAGATATGATCCAGCAGGGATTCCTTACGGGTAGCAGCCACAATGCCTACCGGAATGGCGATTAGAACCGCAATCAGGATGCTGGCCAGAGTCAGCTCAATCGTAGCCGGGAAGCGCGAGGTCAGGTCACTTGCGACCGAATGTCCGGTGTGATAGGCATAGCCGATATCGCCTTGCAGCAGCTGCCCGATGTAAGCGAAGAACTGGATATACAGCGGCTTGTCCAGCCCCATATCCTGGCGGATCTTGTTCACAATCTCCTCTGGAGCCTGCTCTCCGGCCAGCATAATCGCAGGATCGCCCGGCAGGACTCTCGACAGGATGAAGGTAATGACGATAATGCCGAGCAAGGCTGGAATCATCTGCACCAATCTTTTTAATGTATAAGCAAACAATGAATCAACCCCCTTACGACTTCTGTGCCAATGATGCTGCGCCTTAGCTTTCGAACAACTTCCGCTCTCATGTCAGGTACTGCGTGTTTCCTTTGCCTTATTAAAGTGTTGAGCTAATTCTACATAGAATTTCACAGCCCCTCTACGTCCCGTTCAGCTAAAAAAATGCACAACCGTTTGTCGGTTGTGCACTATCAAGGACTACGAATGTTACATTTACTCACATGACATTCCAGAATTCTTCCAACGACGCCTATTTTTCCTGGAGGTAGTAGTAAATCAGGCACAAATGACAGACGAACTGCTCGCGCGGATCATTCAGATCGAAGCCGGTGATATCCCGAATCCGCTCCAGCCGGTATTTAACGGAGTTGCGGTGGATATAGAGGCTGTTCGCTGTCTCAATCAGACTGCCCCGGCATTCCAGATAATGATAGAAGGTCAGCAGCATATTGCTGTCATGCTCCTGGTCGTATTGCAGCAGCTTGCCCAGCTTACGCTCGAACAGCCGCTCGAATCCGGGACCGCCAAGCCCCTCCAGCAGATGATAGACCTCCATCTCTTCATAGCGGGTGATCCCGCCGGGACCTTGCCCCAGCCTTCTGGAGATGGACAGCGCTTTGCGCGCCTCGTTGTAGCTGGTGTGGATGTCCCACAGATATTCCGAGGTGCCGATGCCGCAGCGGTAGGTGCTTAAGCCTTCTGTCTTGTCCTCCAGCCAGCCGCGCAGCGTATTCTCCCACGGCTCCTCTGCGTCACCGCCCGGCGTGAACCTGCGCCCCTCCTGCGTAGGCAGGAACAGCACCGCCCGGCTCGAACGGTACTCTGCGTGCGGTGTGACCCCGCGCTTCTTCGCCTCCCGCTCCAGCAGCCGGTTCACCGTCTCCTCGCTCGGCGCCGTCTCCCCTTCAATGACGGCCACCTCCCACTTGTGCTCCGGGTTCATCCCGAGCTGGCGGGCCCGCCGCTGGACCTCATGTCTCGACGGCAGCGGTGGAGTCAGCAGCTCATCGATGAAGTTGCCGCGCAGCCGGAATTCCGTATCCTCGGCTACCTTACGCCGCATCAGTTCAAGGGCAAAGACAAGCCGGGCCTGCTCGATGCCCACCTCTTCCATATCATCGAGCCGCTCCTTGTGGACGAGCAGTCGGGCAACCGTCCGGCGGTCCACATGGATGTTCCAGCTCAGCGGTGCGGCGCTCTGAGTCCAGTCATAATCTGCCGGTGAGGATACAATAATCTTCCGCTCCGTATCCACGAGTGCCACCGGGGCCTTAAGGAACTCCGCCACACTATCGCTGACCGCCTGAATGCCGCTGTTCTCCAGCACCATGGTGGTCAGCGTGCGGTAGACCTCCTCCGCCCGGCGCAGCAGCATCGCCTGCCGCCCCAGCAGCAGCTCCATCACCGGCTGGGTGATATCCGTGTAGGGAATCTCGGGCGGAATTTCCACAATAGGCAGACCGCAGGCATTGCTGGCCTCGATGGCTCCCTGCGGGATCTCCTTCAGGAAGCGGGCCGGCTTGATCGCCAGCGCCGCTGCGCCCAGATTATCGAGCGTGTAGATCACCTCGGTCAGCAGTGAAGGATCATGCCGGATCGAATAGGCTGTCGTCAGCAGCATCACCCCTTCGCTGATCCAGCCCTTCAGATCCGGAACCTCCATAATATCGACGAACCGCACCACCCGGTCCAGCCCCTGCTTCCCGCTGATGACCTTCGCTTTCCCTAGAACCGAGAGCTCCATTAGCTCCCGCAGCGTAATTCCTCGTGTATTCACCCTTCCGCCTCCCTCTGCTGTCTTCAGTATTTCATGATTTTTCCTGAAATATGCCACATCTCTGCCGCCAGCCACTTTTTGCGTTCCCGCTAGTTTATCAGAGATTCCCGCCGAGCCACAGGAAAATCATATCCAGTTGGCGATATTTTCGGTGTGAAAACGCATTAGGAATAAATTGGATGAGGGCGGAAGAATGAGAAGCGATTGCAAGAGGCGGAGTGGATCAAAAGGATCTATCTCTCACCAACTCCCAAATGGCCGCTCCTATAGTCCCTACGTCTCTGCCCCCTCCCCCACCAATTACGAGCGTGGAGCACGTTTCGCCGGATTCGGAGGGATTTATCCCTTTGGTTACGGACGGCAGATGTATGCAGATATGTTACCTATGGCAAAGTGCTCTAACCCATTTAGTTACTCAACATCTTCTGGCTCTTTCCCATCCTATAGCTATTGTCCATACTCTCTATGTACCTGACCAACTATAACTCACTAGGTTACTCTCCTAACTAGCTGTTCTATTCAGCACAGCTAAGCTCAACAATTCGACGGATCTGTAAGTAACCGTTCCCTAATTTGTCTCCCCTCCCATTCACTGAACACATGAAATGCCAAATGTTACTCAAAAGATACTCATCCACGCCGCCCCACTCTCCTGCTTCCCCAAAGCTCTCCCCCGCCAATACTCCCCTCATAGTCAATCTGCCCAATTCAGGGGCACTAATGCTTCTCATTCGCTCCTTTTGCCCGCATACGCCGAATTCAGGGGCACTTGTGCTCCTCATTCGCTCCTTTTGCCCGCATACGCCGAATTCAGGGGCACT
The DNA here is from genome assembly GCF_038593195.1 of Paenibacillus sp. FSL H7-0350. NCBI lineage: Bacteria > Bacillati > Bacillota > Bacilli > Caryophanales > Paenibacillaceae > Paenibacillus > Paenibacillus sp. FSL H7-0350. The sequence continues at coordinate 1,894,101 of NZ_CP151972.1, forward strand.
TGTGCTTCTCATTCTCTCCCTTTGCCCGCTTACGCCGAATTCAGGGGCACTTAATGCTTCTCATTCGCTCCTTTTGCCCGCATACGCCGAATTCAGGGGCACTAATGCTTCTCATTCGCTCCTTTTGCCCGCATACGCCGAATTCAGGGGCACTTGTGCTCCTCTAATCCCCTAACCACAAAGAAGCGTCCCCTGCCCTGAGCCAGGAGGAACGCTTTGAAGAGATCAGCTATTAGTTTGCCACACATTGATTTTCACGCATTATTTGCCACACATTGCCTACATACGTACTCTGCCCCACACTTACAGGAAAAGCGAGTTTCAACAAACCGTCCAACACAAGGCTAACTACGAGCGGCGCACATCTCCCGCAGCAGAAGTTCCTGAAGCAGAAGCTGACGCTGAGGCAGCCGCACCGAGGCAAAGAATCGGATCGAACGCGCGAATGCCCAGCCGTTCTTCCAGCTCCGCCGCCAGCCCGATGGTGGCGAAGCCGGTGCACGCCAGCACCAGAACTTCGGCGCCGCGCTCCACGAGCCGGGCGGCACCGGCCAGCGCGCCTGCCCGTCCGGCGGGCGTGCCCAGATCCAGCGTGGTCGTCACGCCGTCGGGGCGGTCCATGCCAATATAAGCCCCGCCGAGAATGCCGCGGATGAGCGGCGGCACCTCTTCCAGAATCGTCAGCACGCCCACCCGGTTGCTGTACGCCATAGCCATATGGGCCGCGCAGGAGCCTGCTCCCAGCACAGGAACATTCACCGCCTCTCTGGCTTCTGCCAAGGCCGGATCAGCAGCACAGCTGATGCCGATTGCCGTGCAGCCCTGCTGCTCCAGTTCCCGCGCAAGTGAGATAATCTTCGGAATGGATTCCGCCTCTGTCTGCGCATCATACACACCCTGAGGCTGATCCGGGATGCAGCGGCTTATCACCGGCAGACCGTACCGCCGCTCAATAAGATCCCCATGTAACTGAATTGCAGAGCTCTCCTGCAATGTAATAACACGTATGATTCCAAGCATCCTGTCTCCCCCTACTCCAGTAAAGTGCATGAATGCCTCTTGTAGCAATAACAGCAATTACAGCAATTCCCCAGCCTGCATAATCAGCTTGTCGTCGATGTACACATCCGGCTTCATGACTACAGCGTCAATATGTACGCCAGCCGCCACAACTCCGCCGAACGTATTATTGCTGCCAAAAGCCACATGGATCGTCCCGTACACCTTCTCATCCTCCAGCACCACGCCCGTGATCCGGGCCTTGTTGTTGGTCCCGATCCCGAATTCGCCAAGCAGCCTGCCATCGCCATCTCCAAGCATGTCCAGCAGCTTCCCGCCATGCTCCCCGTCGGCATGAACCAGCCGGCCATGCTCCACGGTCAACACCATCGGGCCGTCCAAAGCACCGATCCCTGCAACCGAGCCATCCACTTTAATCTGGCCCGTAGCAGTGCCTTCCAGCGGCGCAATATAAGCTTCACCGGAGGGCAGATTGCCGGACTCTCCCGGATTTAGATATAATCCGGTACTGAGAATACCATCCCGGCCGTCAATAGAGAAACTAAGAACCAGACCTTCCTTCTCCACACGCACCCGGCTGCCCGCAGACAATAGCGCAGCAACCTGCTCGGTCAGTGCCTTAACCTGCCCATAATCCGCAGTAATCGCCCCGTGGCTGAACATATCATCGGTGATTCCCGGCATGGTCGCTACCCGGGTTCCCGCTGCGGCTGCCTGCTTGCGCGCCGCCGTATGTGTCATCGAGTGGGTCGTAATACATACGGCCACATCTGCCTTAGCCATAGCTTCGGCAACCGGAGCCGGTGGCTCCTCCCCCGATCTGCTCCGCGGCTGCATGACCAGCAGCATCGATTCCGCTCCCAGCCGCTTGCCTGCCTCATAGACCGACTCGGCCAGATCACGCTTATCATCGTCGGCTACTACAGCCAGCAGTTCTCCGCTGGCAAGCCCGAGACAATCCTTAAGAACATTCATGCTAATTCCGATTCTTGCTTCACTCATCTTCATTTCCTCCCGAATTACACCATTTCTGCTACCAGCTTGCCCATCAGGGCATTGGACAGCACGGCGGGCACTCCTGCGGAGGCCGCCCACTGTCTATGCTGCTCCACATATCCCATACAGTCAAGTACGATCACGTCCGCATGATCCTGCAGACGCTCTGCTGCGGCGCGAAAATCCGCTTCCGTACCCGTATAAGGTGAAGCCGCTGCGAACGGAAGCCGCACTCCGGCTCCTGCGAATTTCTCAATCATTGCGTCCTCCTGCTCGGGCAAAGGGCCAATCAATCCCAGACGGCGCCCGTCCAGCATTGCCTGCACGACCGGCGGGATGATCCGATCCGGCTCAATCAGATGGGCAACAGATGTATGCAGCCCCGGAAAAACTCCTGTGCAAGCCAGCAGGATCGTCCGAATCCCAGCGGCTTCCATAGCATCAATCTTCCCTTGCAGAACAGACTGTATCCGCTCCCGGGAGATCACCGCAGCAGACCCGTCTGTCATACGGGTGGTCAGCACATACTCCCCCGGGGCCGGATTGTAGTACTCCTTAACCTGTTCAGCCGTGAACCCGTCCAGCACCCCGGATTGTACCAGTCCCGCCTTGCCTTCCAGGTATTTCTCAATGATAGGCGCGACATCCTGCCTGGGAGCTTGCCCAATTGTAATCAGCCCGATATTCTTCATCCTTATCCCTCCAGACGCTATGGGTTACAGCCAAGCTGTGTTAACCTGTGCTAACAGAGCAGGCGCTGAAGAAAGCTCAGCGCCTGACTGTACATGTACATCTGTTATCTTGTTAGTGAGAAATGACTGCCGGTTTACCAAGCGTTTGCAGCACACTCATGGAGCCGTACAGCTCAGTAATTTTGGCAAACTCTGCTTCGTTGTAGAAAGCGCATGTGCCCTGCGTTACTTCCTTGGCCGTCTCGATAGCAAAACGCACCGCTTGAGCAATATCCACCTCATGGCTGGCACCAGTACCGCAGCCCGGAACCATAGACTGGGCAGTAATCGCAAGGCCCACCACCGGAGCAGAGGTAGCTACCGCAGGCTGAAGAATGGAATTGATATGATACAGCCCGTTGCCGTAAGGGGTAATATCCTGAGTCGTTACTGGAAAGGTAACCGGATACTGCCCTGTCGTCATTTCCTTGATCCGCAGCAAATCTTCACTGACCCGCAGAATGTACCCTTCTTTGACAGTCGGCGAGATAGCGATTCCTTTGTGGTTAATCACACGGTTGCCTTTGGTCGTATCAATCGATAGAACCGCTTCCATCTCCGGCAGCACTTCATGTTCATTCATCTGCAGAATATCCACAGGGGAATCCATGAAATCCACCGGCTCGTGCGGCAGGGTCGGAGCACCCGGGCAAATATGAGTGGTCACCAGCACATCCCCCAGCAGCACATCCCCTTTGGTCTGCATGTCTGCCAGCTTCAGCGCAGAAGCAATCGCCGCTACCGCACCGTCTGCATCAGAGACCAGGCCAATCCGGCTCGGGCGCGCCCCGATACCACCCAGTCTGCCGACAATGCCGAACGTTGGGGCAGAGCCGCCGCCAAGCTTGCCTTCGCTGCCCGGAATCGTGATTTTGACGAATTCCGTGCTGCCCTTTTCCCCTTCCACCTTCTGAATCTCAACCTTAACCGCAGGATATTCTGCGAATAACTGCTTGACCTGCTTACCGTTAACATAAGCGCTGTCCAGTGCGTTCAAGACTGTAATCGTTTGATGAAGTGCCATTCTAATTCCTCCCCGGATGCATGCTCATGTTTGTCATGTTTGCATTTATACTATCTCATCCGGCAAAATGTCCACAATGTACCGCCCTGCCAAACTGGAACAGCATTTCTTGTGCTTTGCAGATAAACCTTACGTGTAGCGTACACTCTTGCGGTTCACCATCAATAAATAAAGGTTAATTCTCCCAAGTAGCGAAATGTAACAGGAGACTGATGCTTATTTCAGACAGGAGGTGCTTCATCCAATGAAGCCTGCACATCAGATTAATACGGGCAAGCTGGCCCAAATCATCAGTGAAGAGGCCCGGCGGACGGGATTCTCAGGGGTCGTACAAGTGGCGGAACGGGAGCATGTCCTTGCAGCGGCAGCTTTTGGACTGGCTAATATCGGGGATCTACGGCTCAATCAGGTCCACACCCGCTTCGCTATCGCTTCCGGCAGCAAGCTATTTACCGCCATTGCCGTCTGCCAGCTCGCAGAGCAGGGTTTGTTTTCTTTTGACGCCAAAATACTGGACATCCTGCCGAAGCAGGAATTTCCATTGTTCGACCCAGCGGTCACAGTGCATCAGCTATTGACTCACAGCTCGGGCATACCGGATTACTTCGATGAAGAGGAGATGGAGGATTTCGCGGCACTGTGGAAGGAGACCCCGATGTACACGCTTAGGCGGCCTGCTGATTTCCTCCCGCTGTTCGCTAGGCTTCCTATGAAATTCGCCCCAGGCGGGCGTTTTCACTATAACAATGCAGGATATATTATGCTTGCAATGCTTGTAGAAGCCGTCAGCGGACAGCCGTTCACGGAATATGTAGAACAGCATATTTTTCTGACTTGCGGGATGAAAGATTCCGGCTATTTCACGCTTGATGCGCTTCCGGCCCACACTGCGCAAGGGTACATTGACAGCACCAACGGGCGCAAGACCAGCAACATTTACTCCATTCCGGTAGTCGGAGGCGGGGACGGAGGGGCATTTGTTACGGCGGCGGATATGCATAAGCTGTGGAGCGGCTTGCTTGAACACAAGCTGTTACGGGCAGAGAACACGGCTCTGCTGCTGACACCGCATATTCATGAGCAGAAGGATAGCTATTACGGTTATGGCGTGTGGATACAGGCCGGCCGCAGCGAAAAGGTCCTGAAGTACCATATCATGGGCTACGATCCCGGGATCAGCTTCCATTCCGCCTTCTATCCCGAACGTGGCACAACCGTTACTGCTCTCTGTAACAAAAGTAACGGGGCTTATGTGATGATGTCTGCTATGGAGGACTATCTGCCGGTGGGGTAGACAGAGGGGCCCCAAGGTCAGCCGGATCGCTTCAAATAAAACAAGCCGTACGCCAGCAATATGCTGATTCGTACGGCTTGTTTGTATGAACTGGATTCCAGCGTATTTACTCTGTTTCCGGCTAGTAACGCGTTACCCCATCCTTGGTCACCAGCGCAAAAACCAGCGGCTGCGGCGGAACCGGCTGGGCAGAGATGCGGTAGGCTTCCAGCACTTTGGCTTCGGCCTCCTTCACCTTGCCCTCGCTGGCATCGTTCACATGCAGCACTGCCAGCGTATCGCCTGCGGCCACGGCGTCGCCCACCTTCAGCGAGAGCTGAATGCCGACCGCCAGATCGATCACAGACTCCTTCGTCTCGCGTCCCGCACCGAGCAGCATCGCGGCCACACCGATCTCTTCAGCCTGGATGCTCTCCACATAACCTGCGGCCTCCGCCTTGACCTCGATGAATCGGCGGGCAGCGGGCAAGGTATCAGGAGAATCAATCTGTGAGGCATCGCCGCCTTGGGCCGATACCATCTGCTTGAACTTATCCAGCGCACTGCCGTCCCCGATATGGGACAGCAGTATGGAACGTGCTTCTTCTTCGTCCTTTGCCTTGCCGCCAAGTACGAGCATCTGGCTGCCCAGGATCAGGCAGACCTCCTGCAGATCCTTCGGCCCGTGGCCGTTCAAGGTCTCGATGCCCTCCTTGATCTCCAGGGCATTACCGATGCCGAAGCCCAGCGGCTGGTCCATGTCGCTGATGACCGCTACCGTGTTGCGGCCAAGGTGAGTGCCGATATCTACCATCGCCTGGGCGAGCGCAATGGAATCGTCAAGCGTCTTCATGAACGCACCGCTGCCGGTCTTCACATCCAGCACGATGGCGTCCGCACCTGCGGCAATCTTTTTACTCATGACGGAGCTGGCAATGAGCGGAATGGATTCCACCGTGGCTGTCACATCACGCAGAGCATACAGCTTCTTGTCTGCCGGCGTGATGTTGCCGGATTGGCCGATCACAGCCGCGCCGATCTCGCCCACCTGGGCGAAGAACCGTTCCCGGTCCATCTCCACCGAGAAGCCAGTAATCGACTCCAGCTTATCCAGCGTGCCTCCGGTATGGCCTAGGCCGCGCCCGGACATTTTGGCTACCGGAACTCCGGCCGCTGCAACCAATGGTGCAAGCACAACCGTCGTCTTATCGCCCACGCCTCCGGTAGAATGCTTGTCCACCTTGATGCCCGCAATCGGGCTAAGATCCACCTGGTCGCCGGACATCGCCATCTCCAGGGTCAGGTCGCCGGTCTCCCGCGCATTCATACCGCGGAAATACACAGCCATCGCCCAGGCGGAAATCTGGTAATCCGGGATCTCCCCCTTGCTGTAGCCTTGAATCAGAAAAGCGATTTCTTCACGGCTCAGCTCACCGCCGTCTCTTTTCTTCTGAATGAGATCAACGGCACGCATTAGACCTGCACCTCACGGACGAAGGCACGCACCAATCCGATGAATTTAGGCTTGGTCAGGTTCGCCACTTTTACCACCTGCTCATGGGTGAGCGGCTCTAGCTCATCGCCGATCGCCATGTCGGTGATACAGGTAATGCCGAGCACGCGCAGCTTGCTGTGGCTGGCAACGATAACCTCCGGCACGGTGGACATTCCCACGGCATCGCCGCCGAGATAGGCCAGCATTTTCAGCTCAGCCGGTGTCTCATATGTCGGGCCGCTGATGCCGGCATATACGCCTTCCTGCAGGACAAGCGCTTCACCATCCACACCTGTAACTCCGCCTGCAAGCTTTTTCGCAAGTTCGATATATTCAGGGTCATACGCACTGGACATATCAGGGAATCTTACGCCAAGCTCCGGATCATTCGGTCCGATCAGCGGGTTGTCGCCAGTCATATTGAGGTGGTCGGTAATCAGCATCAGGTCGCCTGCCTTGAACGCTCTGTTCATCCCGCCGCCAGCGTTGGTAATGACAAGAGTGCCGATGCCCAGCTTAGCCATTACATAGACCGGAAGAACTACCTTGCGCATCTCATAACCTTCATAGTAGTGAAAACGGCCCTGCATGATCATTACATCCTTGCCTTCCAGCTTCCCGATCACGAACCGTCCGGCATGGCCTTCTACTGTTGAATGGGGGAAATGCGGAATTTCTTCATAAGGCAGGTAGACTGCATCTTCGATCTGATCGCCCAGATCGCCAAGACCTGAACCCAGAATAAGGCCGATAGCCGGTGTATAACCGCCGAATTTGGACTGAATATAAGCAGCGGCTTCCTTCACTTGAGTGCCGTATGGGACTGTTGTTGGTGTTGTCATAGGTTGATCCTCCCGGATATGAATTGTGTATAGAATAACGCGTATGTGAAGCAGTACCTACATTTTGGGAATAAAAGAGAGCACAAGCTTCAGGAACTGCTCACGCACACGCTCAGCGGTCTCCATCACCTCTGCATGATTCAGCGGCTGCGGCAGAATACCGGCCGCCATGTTGGTGATACAGGAAATGCCCAGTACTTCAATTCCGGCATGACGGGCAACGATGGTCTCAGATACAGTCGACATGCCTACAGCATCTGCTCCTTGGCGGCGCAGCATGACGATCTCAGCAGGGGTCTCATAGTTCGGTCCGAGCAGACCCGCGTATACGCCTTCCTTGAACTCGAAGTTCAGGGCTGCGGCAGCTTCCTTGGCAGCTGCAATCAGACGCGGGCTGTATGCCGAAGACATATCCGGGAACCGTACGCCCAGCGCATTGTCATTCGGTCCGCTCAGCGGATTGCGTCCGGTCAGGTTCAGGTGGTCCGTGATCAGCATGAGATCGCCCGGTGTGTATTCGGTGTTGACGCCACCGGCCGCGTTGGTGACCAGCAGGCTGGTTACGCCCAGCTCCTTCATCACCCGTACCGGGAAGGCTGTAACCTCAGGGCCGTAGCCTTCATACATGTGGAAGCGGCCCTTCATCATGACCACGCGGCGGCCTTCGATCATGCCGATCAGCAGCTCGCCTTCATGTCCTTCTACTGTAGACACCGGGAAATGAGGAATCTCATGATAAGGAATAACCACTTCATCTGTGATCAGATCCGCCAGAACGCCGAGGCCGGAGCCCAGGATCAGCCCGATTTCGGGGGCGACGGTGCATTTATCTTTGATGTATACAGCTGCTTCTTGAATTTTGCTTGAGGTTATGGTGGTCATGGTTTGGTTTCCTCCAGAATTAGATTAGTTGAGCTAGGAAGCTTGTCCCATACTGCGGAGCCTTCGCTCCGAAGTTATCGGCGATTGTGGCGGCTACATCCGAGAAGGTCTGGCGGATGCCGAGGCTGCCGGGAGTCTTGAATCTCGGGCTGTAGACCAAGAGCGGCACATACTCGCGCGTGTGGTCCGTTCCGGCGTGAACCGGGTCATTACCATGGTCTGCGGAGATGATCAGCAGATCATCCTCACCAAGAGTACTGAGCAGCTCAGGCAGCGCCTGATCGAATACCTCCAGCGCACGGCCGTAGCCTTCCGGATCACGGCGGTGGCCGTAGAGGGAATCGAAGTCCACCAGATTGGTGAACAGGAAGCCGTTAAACGGCTTGCGCAGCTCGTCGATGGTAATCTGGATGCCATGTTCATTGCTTTTGGTCGGATAGGTTGCGGTTACCCCTTCGCCGGTAAAAATATCATTGATCTTGCCGACAGCAATCACATCCTTGCCGATATCCTCCAGCGCGTTCATCACCGTTGGCTCCGGCGGCTTCACCGCATAATCATGACGGTTAGGTGTACGCACGAAATTTCCCGGCTCGCCGACATAAGGGCGGGCAATCACGCGGCCTACGGAGAACTCGGGAGCCATCGTCAGCTCACGGGCGATCCGGCAGGCGCTGTATAGCTCCTCCAGAGGGATAATATCTTCATGCGCCGCAAGCTGGAACACGCTGTCCGCCGAGGTATAGACAATCCACGCCCCCGTCTTCATCTGCTCCTCGCCGTATTCCACGAGAATCTCGGTGCCGGAAGCCGGCTTGTTGCCGATGACCTTGCGTCCGGTAGCCGCTTCGAACTTCTCAATCAGCTCCGCCGGGAAGCCGTCGAAGTAGGTGTTAAAAGGAACCTCGATCTTCAGCCCCATCAGCTCCCAGTGGCCGGTCATCGTGTCCTTGCCTACAGATACCTCCTGCATTTTACCGTAGTAGCCTGTAGGGGCCGTTACCGGTTCAAGTGGTGGCAGCGGCGCAATATTCGCCAACCCGAGCTGCTGCAGATTCGGAAGCTTAAGACCCGGAACCCGTTCCAGAATATGTCCGAGCGTATGGGAGCCTGTATCTCCGAAATTAGCAGCATCCGGCGCTTCACCGATACCTACACTGTCCAGAACAATAAATCCGATGCGTTTAAATGAGGACATTGCCGTCTTCACTCCTTTTATAGTTTGCATAATTCTGCCCTGTGCTCTAAGCATGAAGAAACTCCGGGAGAACCTCTCCCGGGAGCGATTTCTTCAGTATGATTCCATCATAACTTTCTTACTCACAAAAAGCATCTTTTCGGCCCAATCCAAGTCCGCCTGCCCGTTATTCCTAAGGTCCCTCATCCCTGTACAGCCGGCTATTTCGCCCGGGGATGATGATTCTCGTAGACCTCCTTCATATTCTTGCGGGCAATTCCGCTGTAAATCTGAGTGGTCGAACTATCGGAATGGCCCAGCATCTGCTGCACAGAGCGCAGGTCCGCTCCGCCCTCCAGCAGATGGGCAGCGAAGGAGTGGCGCAGGGTATGCGGCGTGATGTCCTGGTCAATCTGAGCTTCACGCGCGTATTTTTTGACGATTTTCCAAAAGCCCTGACGGGTCAGCCGTCCCCCCAGACTGTTCAAGAACAGCGCAGGCTCCTCCCGGCTTGCACGCAGCAGCTTGTCCCGCATCCCAGAGGCATAACGGGCAACGCAGTCCGCAGCAATCACGCCGATCGGGACCACACGCTCCTTGCCGGAGGCGCCGCTGCAGCGCGCAAACCGCAGGCCGGTGTTCACATCCTCCACATTCAGCGAGATCAGCTCCGTCACACGGATACCCGTCGCATAGAGCAGCTCCAGCATAGCCTTATCGCGCATCCCCTGGGGAGCAGCTTCATCCGGAGCCGCCAGCAGGCGCTCTATCTCCTCAATACTAAGAATGATCGGCGGTTTGTGAATCGGCTTGATGGCTTCCATATCCAGCGTAGGATCTTGGACAATCAGCCGTTCCTTCAGCAAAAAATGAAAATAGGCACGCAGCGATACCGTATTCCGGTTCACCGTGGCTGCTGCCTTCCCTGCCCCGCGCAGGGCACCCAGATAAAGCATAATATGTGTTCTTCTAATCTCTTCTGCCGCGTCCAGGCCGCGCTCTTCCGCAAACTCCAGAAACTGCGATATATCCCGTCCATAGGATTCCAGCGTACTAGGAGACAATCCTTTGTCCCCGGACAAATACTGCATAAACGGCTGTAAGTATGACTTCATCAATTCACGCTCCTGTCAGACTCAGGCTGCTTCATGCGGCTTCGCAGCGGATGGGGTCCAGCAGCCGGAACAGCGTTGTTCCATGACATGCTATAGATTGATTCGACATACTTCTCCCTTAATCCTGCAATCCGTCCCGTTACTCCCCGTACCAGTAAAAAAGGCGCAGTCGATCTCCCGCACTTAGCCCCTGTTCACCGTACTCTACATCTTGAAACGCCCGGACGGCGGTGCCTTCAGGAATCTCAACATTACGGGCCGGACTGATCCATGCGCTGACCCAGCTCAAAACATAATACAGCACACAGCTTACCGCCACAAGCATCGTCATGAAATACAGCCGGCGCACCGTGCGGGGCAGAGAAATAATCATCCAGGCAGCCTCCTCAAAATGATATCAGCGTCTGCATCAGCATCCTGCACATGCTCTCCTTCTGCTGCGCTTGGGTAAGTGCAGCAGAAGGAGAGCGGACAAAAGGAGCGTGAGCAGAACTCGTCCTTCACTTTATGCGCCGGAGGCTCATGTTATGTATGTTAAGTAATATTGGGCTCCCTGGCCGCTCTCACTGAGACGGCTCTGCCGAAATCAGGTGTACTTGTGCTCTTCATTTGCCCGTTCAGCCTACTTTGGCTGGAATCAGGAGCACTTATGCTCTTCATTTGCTCATTTAGCCGTCTTTGGCTGGAATCAGGTGCACTTGTGCTCTTCATTTGCCCGTTTAGCCGACTTTGGCAGGATTCAGGGGCACTTGTGCTCTTCATTTGCCCGTTTAGCCGACTTTGGCAGGATTCAGGGGCACTTGTGCTCTTCATTGCTCACCTTCAACTGCCCGTCCAGCACACTTTTGATGAATTTAGTGGGATTTATCCCTTTCTTTTTTTCGTCCTGCCCACTTTCAGCCAATTCAAAGGGATTTATCCCTTTCATCTCCTCATCCAGCACACTTTCAGCCAATTCAAAGGGATTTATCCCCTTCATTTCCTCACCCAGCCCACTTTCAGCCGATTCAAAGGGATTTATCCCTTTCATCCCCCCGCCGTAGCCCGCCTTCAGCGGCTCTCCACGCAATCAAAAAGCTCCCCTCCAGCCATTCAGCCGGGGGAGAGCTTGCGCGGTCCTTCTTCATCTGAAGATGAACTTAGGAAATTCGCTATGAAGCATTCTTAAGTCCACATTCTATATACGCTTATTCGGGAGTATTGTCCTCTGCAGGATTCTTATCCTTGCAGCGGTGGCATATTCCGTGAAAATCAAGTCTATGATCAACCACCGTGAAGTTGTATTCCTGCTCCAGCCGCTCTTCCAGCGGTCCCAGCCAATCCTCACGAATCTCATCCATCGTTCCGCACTGCACACAAATCAAATGATGGTGATGATGCTTCGCCGTATCCGTACGCAGATCATAGCGGGCCACACCGTCTCCGAAATTGATCTTCTCCACGACATGAAGCTCGCTAAGCAGTTCCAGGGTACGATACACGGTGGCAAGACCGATCTCAGGCGCCTTTTCTTTCACAAGCATGAATACATCTTCCGCACTTAAATGATCATCCTCGTTCTCCAGGAGAACTCTTAAGGTCGCTTCCCGTTGAGGTGTAAGCTTGTATCCTTGGGATTGTAGTTGTTGCTTAATCTTGTCTATTCGGGCTTCCATTGTCTGCCTCCCCCTTGGAAAATTACCACACCGGGCTTCAAGCCACTTCTTCCATTATAGGGGGATTTCCTTTGAGAAGTCAAACGGTTTTAGCATCTGGAGGGAGCTGACCCGCACATTCACAAATACTCCATATTAGTGAAATCTTCCATTCTCTCTCCGCAGCACCGGCGCCGATTCCCTGCCCCTGTCTGCTTCTCACTTTCACCCGGCTGACACCAGCAGCGGCGTCACCCAGCGCATCATCACCGGAGTCACGTAAGCCTCGAAGCCCGAGATTCCCATCACCAGCAGCGCCATCCCAAGGGAGAGCAGCGTATACATCATGAACGGATGGGTAATCTGCGTGCGGCGCTGCTGTCCCAGCACACGGCTGCGGATCATCAGCAGGGAGAATCCGAGCGCGGCCGCACTGCACACCAGCAGCACTGGAATCAGCACCAGATTATGCGGAGCGACGGAGACCAGGGCGAACAGCATGCCGTGCCAGGAATATTGGCTGACCAGCGTGCCGACGGTGAAGCCGATCAGCACGCCTTTGAGGAAATCCAGAATCAGAATGCCCGGGAGGCCGATTACGGACAAGCCGAGTACCCAGATCAGGCCGACCCACTTCAGATGAAAAGCGGCGATGCTCCAGTATGAATCCTGCGCGTCAGGCAATCCCTGCTGATCGACTGTCACGAAGAAATTGCTTAAGTAATCGCCCAGCTCCTGCTGCTGATCCAGCGTAAGCGCAGTGACGATAAGCGCTCCGAATACCACTCCGACCAGAAATAATACCGCGACAAAAATATAAAGAGGCGTCTGTTCCTTCACCATCAGCTTTAAACTGCGCACCCTGACATTCCCCTTTCCGGTCACATGTTACACCATATGAGGGAATGTCCTAATCTATGACTTGTCCTTAGCTCTTGACCACCTTGCCGTAGGTCCCGCCGCCTCCCGAGGAGAGGACGAGCTGCCCGCTGCGGGCCAGCACGATCAGCCCCGCCAGCTCTGCTCCCGCTACAGCGGCAAGCTCGGCTTCCGCAGCCCGGTGCAGAATGTTCATCTCTGTGCCAAAAGCCTCCAGCAGCAGGTTCAGCTTACGCTTGCCCAGACCGGGAATGAACTCCAGCGGCACCTGGTAATGGTACGGAGGCCGGTAATCCGGAACCTGCGGCAGCGAACGGTCGGCAATGTGCAGAATCCGGTCCAGCACACCCTGGACCAGCTTCGGACTACCGCAATACGGGCAGCGCTCCGAGGTGCTGTAGGCTTCATCGATGATGCTGCCACAACCGCCGCAGTAGGTCCGGTGATATTTACCCAGCCGGGGATTCAGCCCGAAGTTGGCGCTGACCCTGCGTCCTTCCGAGCGCTGGAGCGCCAGCTTCAGCTCTCGGAAGGAGGGCTCCCGCATCTCGATGACATTATACTCGCGGCCGATTTTGCCGAGGGAATGGGCATCGGAATTGGTCAGGAAGCTGTAACGGTCAAGCTCGGAGATATACCCTGCCATCTCTGAATCCGCACTAAGGCCAAGCTCCACTGCTGCGATGCGGTCCAGATCGAATAACTCAGCCATCCGCTCGGCCGCACAGCCATAGAGCCCCTTGTGGGGCGTGAAAATATGGGCCGGGATCAGCAGCCCGCCCCGCCCGGTAATCTCGTCCTGAAGCACCCTGGAAGGGGCGTACAGACGCTGGGAGCTGAGATTCACATTACGCATATGGGCGCTCATCCAGGTGCTGAAATCCTCCATCGTCCCGAGGTCCGGCATGAAAGCCAGGACATGGCACTCCCGCCGCCCGGGCTCGCGGATCTCAATCTCGGTTCCCAGCAGGATCGTCGTCCCCCGGTAAGCAATTCCGCCGCCTGCGGCTATCGTCATCTCACCGGAATCCAGCGAAGTATGAATATCCCGCAGCACACCCGGAGAGTGGCTGTCGATAATGCCAATCAGACCAATCCCCTTGCGCTCCGCTGCCTCCCTGGCAATCCCGGCAAAGGTCAGATCACGGCTGCCGCTGATTTTGACCGCCTGGCCCTCCGAAGTCCGTCCGATATGCACATGCAGATCACAGTAGACACTGCTGAGCTCCGCCGCTAGTGCCATTGGCCTGTCAGCGTATACAGATGCCAGGCATAGACCGCCATCATCGTCTTGGCATCGGCAATACGTCCGTCCGCAATGTACTGGTAGGCTTCCTCCAGCGTCAGCTCGGAGACCTCCAGGAACTCATCCTCATCCAGCGCCATCTCGCCCGGCTGGGCATCCTCGGTCACATAGAGGTGAATGATCTCGTCGGCGAAGCCGGGAGAGGTATAGAACGACTTCAGCAGCTTCAGCCCCCCGCTATGAAAGCCGGTCTCCTCCTGAAGCTCACGGCCCGCAGCCGCCAGCGGATCTTCGCCCGGGTCCAGCTTCCCTGCCGGAATCTCCACCTCGGTACGGTGCATCGGCTGACGGTACTGCTCCACGACCAGCATTTTACCTTGATTCAAAGCGAGCACAGCTACAGCTCCAGGGTGCTTCACAACCTCACGGGTTGCGGTGTTGCCGTCAGGCAGTCTCACAGTATCCACCTGAAGCGAAATAATGTGGCCTGCAAAAATCGGCTTCGTCGACAATGTTTCTTCATCCAATGCGGGGTTGCGGTTTATTTCATCTTTTTTCATAGATTTGTGGTCTCCTTTGGCATCGTTATGCATAGGGTGTATTATAGCAAACTTATGAAGAAAGAAGGAATGCAGGCATGAATGACATCCTTGTCCAAGCAAGCTCATCCGCAGTAACAATGGTAGGTAAACCGGAACAGATTATGGCCGTAATGGCCGGGTGGATGAAGCAATACGGGCGCGATATGCCCCTCTCTTACATCCTGCTGCTCCAGGCAGATTCGCGGATCAAAGCTTCCAAGGCTGGATAATGCCGCTTCGTTCTTCCGGTCAGCGTCTATGATATTCCAGGGTATAAGAAGGAGCTGTCTCCCGGATCATCCCGGAAGCAGCTCCTTTATTGTTATTCATAAGCGGCAGCAGACCGCCTAAGTGGAAACGGCTTTGCCGTCCTTTTAAAGGACGCTACCGTTTCAGCGAGAAATAGAAGGATAAGTTATCGTGTGCAACATTTAACTTCTTATATTTTTAGCAAAAGCCTTGCCCTGGCCGGGTCCCTGCACAGCCTCTTATCGGCTTAGCCCTTCTGGCTCTCGGCCACAATGGCTACAACCAGACTGGCCACCTTGACGATGTCTGCGGCCTTGATCCGCTCCTTCGTGGTATGGATATCCTCGTAGCCAACTGCCAGGTTCACAACCGGAACGTTCAGGCCGTTGAACACATTGGCATCACTGCCGCCGCCGGAAGCGAACAGGCGGGGTGTCAGGCCCTGCGCAGTGACCGCACGGGCCGCCAGTTGAACGACCGGATCACCCGCACCAAAGCTGAACGCCGGATAGATAGTCTCGCTGCGGAATTCACTCTGCGCCCCGTGTTCGCGGGCTGTTGTCTCCAGTGCCTCCCGCATGGAGGCCACCTGAAGGTCAACCTTCTCCTGCACAATACTGCGGGCCTCCGCATCCAGCTGCACATGGTCGCAGACCACATTCGTCGGCCCGCCGCCGGCGAACTTGCCGATATTCGCTGTCGTTTCGTTGTCGATCCGTCCCAGCTTCATGGCCGAAATAGCTTTGCTCGCTACCTGGATGGCGCTGATGCCGTCCTCCGGGTTTACGCCTGCATGGGCGGATTTCCCGAAGATCTGCATCGAGATCCGGGCCACGCCTGGTGCGGCGGTAGCAATAGCTCCCACTTCTCCGTTGGAATCCAGCGCGAAGCCCATGTCAGCATCCAGAGATGCCGGGTCCATGGCACGTGCGCCCATCAGCCCCGACTCTTCGCCTGCCGTAATGACGAACTGAATCTGGCCGTGCGGCAGCTTCTGCTCCTGAATCACCCGGATCGCTTCGAACAGGGCAGCCAGTCCTGCTTTGTTATCCGCCCCAAGAATCGTGCTGCCATCGCTTCGAATCCAGCCGTCTTCCCCAAGGGTTGGCTTGATCTTCTGGCCGGGCACTACAGTATCCATATGACAGGTGAACAGCAGCTTCGGCGCGCTCACTCCGCTGTCCGCAGGCCAGGTCACGAACAGATTGCCGGCTCCGTGTCCCGTTCTCTCCTGCGAATCGTCTTCCAGCGCAGTCAGCCCCAGGCTGCTGAACTTCTCCTTAAGCACATCGGCAATCTGCCGTTCATTCCGGGTCTCACTGTCAATCTGGACAAGCTCCATGAACTCATGGATCAATCGGTCTTCTGATATCATATGGACTTCCCTCTCTTTCTCAGATACGTTACAATGGTGGTACTGCGTTCAATTGTGGGCTCATGCTCATAACTTAAACTAATCTCAAAGGAGTCACTCATGCAACGACAAAAATGGTTTCGCATAATTATCTACATCATGCTGTTCGCTATGATCGCCTCTACGGTGCTGTTCGTCATCGAGCCGTTTTTGGCCGGTTAATCACGCTTAGCACTTAAGTAACTGCGTCCGGGTTCCCCGGGCGCTGTTTGGTTATACGGAAACTGCTCCAGGAAATAAGGCACCAGCTCTTCAGCAACCGTCCCGATGTCAAAAGCGCGCCCCGTGCATTCCTCAAGCGAGGTCACTCCGTATTCCGCAATACCGCAAGGGATAATGCCCGTGAAGCCGCTTTGCCCGATCCCGGCCGATACGTTGAAGGCGAAGCCATGACTGGTGACAAAACCCCGGCGGAATTTACACTTGTTGAACTTGACGCCGATAGCACAGATTTTCTCATCACCGACCCACACCCCGGTATACCCCTGCTTGCGGGTTCCCGTAATTCCATAGGCCTCCAGGTACGCAATAATCACTGACTCCAGCCTGCGCAGATAGCCGTGCAGATCAACCTTGCCGTTCTCGCCCAGCTTCAAAAGCGGGTAACCGACCAGCTGGCCGGGCCCGTGATATGTAATATCTCCCCCGCGGTCAATCTCAAACAGCGCAATGCCCTGCTGCCTGAGTTGTTCCCCGCTGAGGAGCAGATGCTCCGGATGATTCTGCGAACCGATGGTGTACGTGGGCGGATGCTGCAGCAGAATCAGCTGCTCGGAAGCAGAGCCCGCATCAATCGCATGCACCGCTTCCTTTTGCAGCTCCCAGGCCGCCCCGTACTCCATCACTGGAAGAATGGTAACTGTAAGTTTCCTTAGGTTCAGGTTCTCCATGATCGTAAGTTCCCCTTTGCTTCTCATTCTCCCTGTCCCAGGGGTCCGCAGCCGTCTTACTTAGTAGAGCTTCGTTTCCGGGGTGTAGCCTTCCACATTATCCTTCACGCGCTGCAGGAACCGTCCGCTGATGACTCCGTCCAGAATCCGGTGATCCAGCGACAGACAGATATTCGCCATCGAACGCACGGCAATCATATCATTGATGACGACAGGTCTTTTGACAATGGATTCAAAGGTCAGGATCGCCGCCTGCGGATAGTTGATAATCGGATAAGACAGAATCGAGCCAAACGAGCCGGTGTTGTTCACCGTGAACGTGCCGCCCTGCGTATCGTCCAAGCGCAGTTTGCGTTCCCGTGTCTTCAAAGCCAATTCGTCGATCTCGCGGGCCAGCCCAGCGACATTCTTTTGATCGGCTTTTTTGATGACCGGCGTCATGACGGAATCCTCTGTGCCTACGGCCAGCGAGATGTTGATGTCGCGTTTGACGATGATTTTGTCAACGGCCCAGACGGAGTTCATGATCGGGTAATCCTTGATCGCACTGACCACAGCCTTCATCAGAAAAGCGAGATAGGTCAGGTTAATGCCCTCTTTGCGCTTGAACTCATCCTTCAGCTTGTTGCGCAGCACCACCAGATTGGTCACATCGACCTCGATCATTGTCCAGGCGTGCGGGATCTCCGAGACACTCTGGCGCATTCTGGTAGCGATCGTATTACGGATCGGTGTAACGTCGATCAGATATTCCGAGCTGCTGCCCCGTCCGCCTTCGATCTCAATCGTCGGAATCTTCGGCGATTCGCTAAGGTGCAGGCCGGAGTTACGGACCGGCTGAAGTGCGTCCGGCACAGGCTGGAGCACAGGCTGCTGCGCTGCGGGTACAGCGGCAGCAGGGGCCGTGTCAGGCACCGGCGCTGCGGCTGGGGCTACAGCGGGTGCCGGCGGCTGAACGGCTGCGGCGCCGCTCGTAAGGAAAGTGAGCACATCCTTGCGTGTGATACGTCCGCCCAGGCCGGTGCCAGGCACGGCCGCCAGGTTGATGCCGTGCTCGGCGGCCAGCGACTGCACAGCCGGAGAGTAACGGGAGCGCATTGGCGCTGCGGCGTCATAAGCCGCAGCGGGCACAGGCGGCCGCGCGGCGGCGTGAGCCGCCTGCGGGGCGGTGCCGGATGCCGCAGCCGGGGCAGCGGCAGGGGCTGGGGCGTCACCGGAAGCTGCCGGTGACGGGGCCGCAGCAGCTGGCGCGGCGGAGCCAGCCACAGCGATGCGGGCGATGATCTCGCCGACGCTGACCGTCTGGCCCTCTTCGGCCAGCAGCTCGACCAGCGTGCCGTCTACCGTTGCAGGCAGCTCCGCGTTCACTTTATCCGTGATCAGCTCGCAGATCGGCTCATATTGCTCTATTGAATCGCCCGGCTGCTTCAGCCATTTCCCGATGGTCGCCGATACCAGCGATTCAGCCAGCTGCGGCATAATTACATCCGTCAGCGTTGTATTGTCAGACATAATGTCACTCCTTAATGTTTGGTAAGCACAGGCATCCTGAAGAACTTGGTACACAATTGTCTTCGGAAGCATGCGCTTAGTTTTGAAAGCGTCGACTTCTTGAATTTGCTTCGTACACAACTGTCTTCGGAAGCATAGACTCAAAGTGTTCTAAACGAAATTTACCATTTTCTTCGCTCAGGTGGCGATTCAGCCACGAAATCCTGCACTTAATACAATATTCGCCCAGACAAATCTGCCCAAAATCAAAAATGTTGCTCAAAATGCAGCAATTCTCTTCATTCAGGCGGCTGAGCGGACATAATGCTGCATTTCCTGCAACAACCTGTCCTTAACCTCTGTTTACCTAGTACCCACAAGCTGCACTTTCTGCAACATTATCGCCCTAAGTCGGCACAGGCAGCTTCACTTACTTATCCCGCCGGTTTCTCTTATATATTAATACTGCGCCAGACGCAGCATTTCAGCCTTAACCTTGTCCTTGCTAAGCAGGAAGAATTTCTCCATCGGCGGCGAGATCGGCATCGCCGGTACATCGGGTCCGCACAGGCGGAAGATTGGCGCATCGAGGTCAAACAGACAATGCTCGGCGATGATCGCCGCGACTTCAGCGCCGATGCCTCCGGTCTTGTTATCCTCATGGACAATCAGCACCTTGCCGGTCTGCCGGACAGCGGCAATAATCGCCTCGCGGTCCAGCGGCTGGAGGGTACGCAGATCCAGGATATGTGCGGTGACGCCATGCTCCTTCTCCAGCTCCTCCGCTGCCTGCATCGCAAAATGCAGCGGCAAGCTATACCCGATCACCGTAATATCACTGCCTTCACGCAGCAGATTCGCTTCACCAATCGGCACCGTGTAGTCGCCTTCCGGCACATCGCCCTTGATCAGCTTGTAGCATTTCTTGTTCTCGAAGAACAGCACCGGATCAGGATCACGGACAGCGGCCTTGAGCAGGCCCTTGGCATCTGCTGCCGAATAAGGCGCCACAATCTTAAGCCCCGGCGTGCCGAAGAAGATCGACTCCGGACACTGCGAGTGGTACAACCCGCCGAAGATGCCGCCGCCGATCGGCGCACGGATGACGACCGGACAGTTCCAGTCGTTGTTGGAACGGTAGCGGATTTTGGCTGCTTCGCTGATAATCTGGTTCGTTGCGGGCAGCATGAAATCAGAGTACTGCATCTCGGCAATCGGCTTCATGCCGTACATCGCAGCACCGATAGCCACCCCTGCAATGGCAGATTCCGCAAGCGGCGTGTCCAGCACCCGTTCTGCGCCGAACTGCTCCTGCAAGCCTTTGGTTGTTGTGAAGACGCCGCCCTTCACGCCGACATCCTCACCCAGCACGAACACCGACTCGTCACGTTCCATCTCTTCCTTCATCGCCAGCCGGATTGCATCGATATATTCCATCATCGCCATGGCTTAAGCGCCCCCCTTCAGGCCGGATTCATCGTAGACATGCAGCAGCGTATCTTCCGGTTTCGGGAACGGCGCATTCTCCGCGTAGGTTATAGCTTCTTTCAGTTCAAGATTATATTCGGCAGCCAGATCATGCTCCTGCTCGTCACTCCATAGACCGAGTCCGGTCAGATAGGTGCGGAACGCGGCGATGCCGTCTTTTTTCCAGTTCTCATCGACTTCCTCCTGGGTCCGGTAGGCCAGATCGTTATCCGAGGTGGAATGCGGCGACAGGCGGTACATCATCGCTTCAATCAAGGTCGGGCCTTCACCGGCAAGCGCACGGTCCCGGGCCTCCTTGACCACGCGGTAGACCTCCAGCGGATCATTGCCGTCCACCCGGATGCCTGGGAAGCCGTAGCCAAGCGCACGGTCGCTGACCTTGCCGCCAAGCTGCTTATGGGCCGGAATCGAGATCGCATACTGATTGTTCTGGCAAAAAATAATCATAGGCAGCTTATTTACACCGGCAAAGTTACACGCTTCATGGAAATCCCCCTGATTGCTGGAGCCTTCCCCGAAGGTGACGAAGGAGACGAACTTCTTCTTCTGCATCTTCGCCGCCAGCGCGAAGCCTGCTGCATGCGGAACCTGGGTCGTGACCGGGCTAGAGCCCGTTACAATCCGCAGGCGCTTACTGCCGAAGTGGCCCGGCATCTGCCGGCCGCCGCTGTTCGGATCTTCCGCCTTGGCGAAGACGGACAGCATCAGCTCGCGCGTGGTCATTCCAACAGAGAGGACAAACGCATAGTCCCGGTAGTAGGGCAGGAAATAGTCATTCTCCCGGTCCAGTGCAAATGCCGCCGCGACCTGTGCCGCCTCCTGCCCGATACCGGATACATGGAAATTGATCTTGCCCGCGCGCTGCAACAGCAGACTGCGCTCATCATATTTCCGTCCGAGCTGCATGAATCTGTACATATCGATAACCTGGCCGTCTGTGAGTCCAAGCTGCTTATGTCTGTTAACCGTGTCTACAGTACCTTGGGATTCCATATAAGAGGTACCTCCTTGAAAGTATTGCCGGCGCCAGCTTCCAGCCCCCGCTATCTCTAAGCGGTTCAGGATGCGTCCGCCAGGCAGATTGACCTTAATATTGTTATATGTGCCCTGATCCTATCACCAGGTACTAAATTCATTATATCCGTTTTCCCGGCAAAAAGAAAAGCCAAAATCCCTCCGCCATGCAGAAGCTCTGGAAACGAACAAATATAGCCGGTATGGAGCGATATTAGCGCAGTACGCGCCTTCCGCTCCCTCCGGCCTTCTTGTTAAGCTCTCTATCGCACGCTAGAATCCGATTGCTCTTCCATCCACCGCCAGCATGGCCTCGCCCAGTACCTCCGATAGTGTCGGATGGGCATGTACAGCCTCCCCGACCTCCCAAGGTGTGGCATCCAAGATCTGTGCCAGCGCCGCTTCGCCGATCAGGTCGGTCACATGCGGGCCGATCATCTGCACGCCGAGGATATCCCCGTTCTTCGCGTCAGCCACTACCTTCACGAAGCCATCCTTCATTCCGTAGACAATGGCTTTGCCGATGGCCGAGAACGGGAACTTCCCGGTCACCGTCTCGCGGCCGAGCTGCTTCGCTTCCTTCTCCGTGTAGCCGACACTAGCCACTTCCGGCCGTGTATAGACACAGCGCGGAACCAGATGGGCTTCATACGGATGGAGCGCTTCACCGGCCAGATGATTGACGGCACGGATGCCCTCATGGCTGGCAGCATGAGCCAGCTGCAGTCCGCCGATACAATCGCCAATCGCATAGATATGCGGTTCACCCGTCTGCATATTGGCATTTACCGCAATGACACCTGTATCGAAGCGGATATCTGTATTTTCAAGTCCGAGATTCTCAATATTCGCGACGCGCCCCACAGATACGAGCAGTTTGTCAGCCGACAGACTCTGGCTCTGCTCTCCCTTGCGGGCTTCAATCGTAATCCCTGTCTCTGACACCGTGCAGGTCTCTGCATCTACCGTTGTTCCAGTGAGCACCCGGACTCCTCGTTTCTTCAGCAGGCGCAGCAGCTCCCGTGCCACCTCTTCATCCTCCTGCGGCAAAAGCTGTCCGGCTGTCTCTACAACAGTCACCTGCACTCCGAAATCAGCCAGCATGGACGCCCACTCCACTCCGATTACCCCGCCGCCCACAATTATTATTGAGGCCGGCAGCTCCTCAAGCGTCAGCGCTTCTTCACTGCTCAGAATCACCTTGCCGTCAGGCACCAGGCCCGGCAGAATGCGCGGGCGCGAGCCGGTAGCGATGATGAGATTCGTAGAGACCACGGTCTCCATCTCACCATTCTCCAGCTCAACAGCCACTGCGCCGCTTCGCGGGGAGAAGATCGAAGGACCAATGATCCGGCCTTTGCCCTTCAGCACCTGAATCTTGTGCTTGCGCATCAGATACTGCACCCCTTGATGAAGCTGCTCCACTACCGCTTCCTTGCGCTGCTGCACTTTGGGGAACACCAGCTTGGTGCCCGTAGTCTCTATACCGTAGCTTTCGCTCTCGTTGATTTCAGCCAATACCTCTGCACTGCGCAGCAGTGATTTGCTGGGAATACAGCCGCGGTGCAGGCAGGTTCCGCCCAGCTTGTCCATTTCAATAACGACAACAGATTTGCCCAGCTGCGCAGCGCGAATCGCTGCCACATAACCGCCGGTGCCTCCGCCAAGTATCGCTACATCACAGGTCATTGTCATGATATGTATCCTCCAGTCATTCCTCTTGAATTCAGTTCAATCTCTTATATTGTACTCTCTTTCGGGAGTAATACAAAACATACAAACGTCATGTATTCATGGACTTTTGCAGGCTAAAGCGTTATCATATGGGTGAATTCAAACGGCTGCGAAGAGGAGCGACTGTGATGAAACTGCTGATTTCACGCTTCATTGCCATCCTTATTCTAGTGATTCCCGGCCTCCTGGCAATGACGGGCTTCCTGATGATGAAAGATGATCTGTTCAATTATTTTGCCATGCATGGCGATGAGACTGCTATTCCCAAATTTGCGTGGCTGCATTTCGGCGGCGGACTGCTCTTGTTCCTGGCGGGCATGACCTTCCTGGGCGGCTGGATTCTGACCCGTGACCGCAAAAAGAACTACGTAGGCCCCCGCTTCCGGGAGAAGCAGCAAGCACAGCAGCCCCCGTCTTCCGAAGCCCGCTCCTAATCCTAATAATTGAAACAGGGGATGTCTCAAGCCATGAACGAATCGGCTGCTGAAGCATCCCCTTGTTGGTTATTGATCACACTAGAACCATACGATAGAGCAATTGCATATGGTACAACAGAGTTGGGCAATATCCAGCAGAAATAAAGAGCTATTGTACTTTGTACAACAGAATTTCGCTCAAACCCGCTATTAGCCCCAAACTGGCAAAATCTAATGTACCAAATACAGCAGAATGCCATTTACCACTCAAAAATCGGATTTCTATTGCACAATATACAGTTACCTTAGCTAATTAGCCGCAGTAGCCTTTACTTCATTAGTCTGTACGCATTAGCATTAGCCTCAGCGCAGCCTTCGTTCACCCCATTCGGCAAACATCCTACTCCCTCAAAAGCTCCAGCACACGTCCGTTCTCCGCTCACTCAGCGCTCATTCACTCCCCAGCCGCTTCCTTGCTCCCCCGCACCAGCTCGCTGTAAAGACCGCCCTGCTTCAGCAGCTCCTCATGCGAGCCCTGCTGAAGCAGACGTCCGCCCTCAAGCACCAGAATGCGGTCAGCAGCGCGGATCGTGCCCAGCCGGTGGGCGATCACGAAGCTGGTCCGGCCGCGCATCAGCGCCTGGAGCCCTTCCTGAATCTTGATCTCAGTCACCGTATCGATGCTGCTCGTCGCCTCATCCAGTACCAGCATGGACGGATTCGCCAAAATTGCCCGGGCAATAGCCAAGAGTTGCTTCTGCCCCTGGCTGATACCGCTGCCATCTACAGACAGCATCCGGTCGTAGCCGTCCTGGAGTCGCATAATGAAGGCATGGGCATTGGCCAGCTTCGCGGCCTCCTCCACCTCTTCATCGGTTGCATCCAGCCTGCCGTAGCGGATATTATCGCGGATCGTACCTTTGAACAGGAAGGAATCCTGCAGGACGAAGGCCATATGACTGCGCAGACTTTCACGGGTGACCGTTGACAGCTCCCGCCCGTCCAGCGTAATGCTGCCCCGGCTCGGATCGTAGAAGCGGGACAGCAGGCCGATTAGTGTCGTTTTGCCAGCACCGGTAGGTCCGACCAGCGCAATCATCTCCCCTGGCTTCGCCTCGAACGTAATTCCCTGGAGCGTATCGGCTCCACCTTCATAAGAGAAGGACACATCCGTGAACTTTACGGCTCCCTCCACATGTTCCAGCTTCACCGCCTCGCCTTCATCCCGGGCCTCCGTCTCCTCATCCAGCACCTCGAAAACACGCTCCGCCCCGGCGATAGCCGACAGCAAAGTGTTCCACTGGTTCGCCAGATCATTCAGCGGCCGGGTGAACTGACGCGCATATTCGGCAAAAGCAATAATAATCCCC
Organism: Paenibacillus sp. FSL H7-0350; assembly: GCF_038593195.1. NCBI lineage: Bacteria > Bacillati > Bacillota > Bacilli > Caryophanales > Paenibacillaceae > Paenibacillus > Paenibacillus sp. FSL H7-0350. The sequence goes on from NZ_CP151972.1 coordinate 1,919,062, forward strand.
ACCGTCACGAGCCCGCGGATGGCAAGCAGCCCCCCGACTCCGGCCACGATGGCAAAGCTCAGATTGTTCAGACCATTCATCAGCTTAGGAATAAAGCCCGAAATCGATTGTGCCCAATACCCCGACAGCATAATCCGTGTATTACGCTCTCTGAAGCCGGTGATCACCCGCTCCTCCTGCGAGAAGGCTTTGATAATCCGTTGCCCGGACAAGGTCTCTTCGATGAACCCGTTCAGCTCACCCATATTGCGCTGCCGCTCTTTGAACAGCGGTCCGGTCCGCCGGGTAATCCAGCGCATGCCCAGCATCATCAGCGGTACCACAATGAAGGTCAGCAGCGTTAGCAACGGGCTGAGCCACAGCATCACGCCTACCGTTCCCACCAGCGTCAGAATACTGGAAAAGATCTGAATGGCCGAGCTGTTCAGCGTCGAGCTGATATTCTCAATATCATTGGTCAGACGGCTCATAATCTCCCCCTGCTGCCTGCGGTTGAAGAAGGAGATCGGCAGACGGTGCAGGTGCGAGAACAGATCGGTCCGCATCCGGTAGACCGTCTCCTGGGCCACCTCGATCATCCAGACATTTTGCAGCCAGGAGACCAAAGAATTCAGCAGGTAGACGAGCGCCAGAACCAGCAGGAAGACAGCCCACGTTCTGCCGCCCTCCCCGCCGAGATAATCGTCCACTGCCCGGCTGATCAGGTAAGGTCCAAGGAGTGACAAGGCTGAGCTTAGCAGAACCATGAACAGCACTAAGATCAGCTTTGTCCGGCGTTCGGCGAGATACGTCCATATGCGGCCTAGTGTGCCCGACCAGTTCTTGGCCTTCGCCTTCGGCTTCCGGCTGCCCATCGCCCCGAAGATTTTGGCTTCGCCGTGGCCTACCTCCAGCTTCGGATAGCGGAACGGCTCAATGAGTGCTTTGAACATGCTGCGCCTCCCCTGTCTGCGATTGATAGATTTTGCGGTACAGTGCGGACTCATCCATTAGCTCGGAATGGGTCCCCTGCGCAATCAGCCGGCCTTCGTCCAGCAGCAGAATCAGATCCGCTGAGGCGGTTGAGCTGATTTTCTGTGTGATCAGGAAGGTCGTGCAGGACAACTTCTTCAATTCTGCCAGCAAAAGTCCCTCCGTCACCGCATCAAGCGCACTGGTACTGTCATCCAGAATCAGAATCGCCGGTCTGCGCACCAGCGCCCGCGCAATGCTCAGACGCTGCTTCTGCCCGCCCGACAGATTAACTCCGCGTTGCCCGAGGGCAGTATCGTAGCCCTGCGGCAGCGCTGCAACTGTGTCATGAATCTGGGCTGCCGCCGCTGCCTGCTCAATCTCTGCCTGACTCGCCGCTGCATTTCCCCAGGCTATATTCTCCCGGATTGAGCCGGTGAACAGGAGCACCTCCTGCGGTACATAGCCAATAGAGCCCCGTAAGGTCTGCATATCCATCTCCGTATGCTTCTGTCCGTCCACCAGGATGCTGCCGCTGCCGCATTCATACAGCCGGGGAATCAGCGTTACCAGAGAGGTTTTGCCGGAGCCGGTCGCGCCCATAATTGCCACACGTTCACCCGGCTGCACCGAGAAGGAGATGTCCTCCAGAACCTTAATGTCACTGCCGGGATAGCTGAAGCTGACCTGCTGGAATTCAACCTTGCCTTGGGCAGCCGACGTTAGACCTTCTCCTGAAGTCATGCCCAGCTCGCCCGGACCTTCGCTTGCCGCCATCACTTCAGCGATCCGTCCGGATGATGCCCGTGCGCGGGAGAAGCTTACCATGATCCAGGATAGTGCTGACAGCGCTCCCATCGTACGCAGCGAGTAGTTAATGACGGCAACCGTCTGCCCCAGCGTAGCATCCCCTGTAGAGATCTCAATACGCCCAAACCACAGCACGGCCAGAATCCCGGCATTGACGATGATCATAATGAACGGTGTTGAGGTCTCGGTGAGCCTCAGCGCAGCAACAGTCGATCTCATCAGCTCTCCGCTGAACGTTGCGAACCGCCCGATCTCATGGCCCATCCGCACAAATACACGGATCAGCCGGATTCCGGTCAGATTCTCCTGAATAACCCCATTCACGCCGTCAAGCCTCGTCTGCACATTGCGGAACAGCTCGGACGCCCTGCGCATCAGCCAGATCATAAATATCACCAAGAACGGCAGGGTCACGGTCAGCAGCAATCCCAGCTTGATATGTACAACAAGCGCCATAATCACGCTTCCGATCACAACCAGCGGAATACGGGTCATGAACCGCAGCCCCATGAATATCGTATCCTGTATTTGTGTTACATCCCCAGTAAGGCGGGTGATCAGGGATGAGGTAGGGAAGCGGCTAAAAATATCGTAAGAGAACGACTGTACCTTTTCATACAATTTGTCACGCAGGTCGAACGCGAACCCCTGACTGGTATGCGATGCAAAAAAGGAGCTGAGTATTCCCGCCACAAATGCCACAGCGGCGCTCCCAACCAGCACACCGCCCCACAGCCAGACGACAGCCGTGTCCTGTTGCCGGATACCGTCATCAATGATTTTGGAGATCAGCAGCGGCTGCGACAGCTCCACGGCCAGCTCAATCAGCATCATGACCAGCGCGGCAATGGCGGCGACCCGGTATTTTTTAAGAAAAGTCAACATTAGCTTCATCGAAGATACCCCATTTGCTTATTCGTAGAGCGCATCCCGCAGGCGGGTAGACATGGCAGAGCCCTGTCCCGACTTCAAAATGACCCGGCGCAGTGCCTTGTTGCTGCGGTTCAGCTCAGTGAGCTCGGCCAGCATGTCTTCCAGTAAATTCTCCGTACCCGGGATAAGCTCCCCCTTCTCCCGCAGTGCATGGATCCGTTCCTTGTATTGCTCCAATTTCTCTGTCACCTGACTAACTTCCCTTCTGTTCACTATATTCTCCTGTTGAAGACACAATTGCGTTCATTATAGCACATCCCGGGCGGAAACAATGTTTGCACTGGCTACTCCGGCCCCGAGTATGATACTCTAGTAAGGTCGATTTTTTGGTCGTGTAGCAGATTAGCTGAACAGTGAAAGGATAGATGGACGTGGCACAATTATTTTTCAGGTATGGAGCTATGAACAGCGGCAAATCCATTGAGATTCTCAAGGTTGCACATAATTATGAAGAGCAGGGCAAGTCGGTGCTCCTCTTCACACCTTCCATTGATAACCGGGATGAAGTAGGATACATCTCCTCCCGGATCGGACTGCGCAAGCAGGCCATTCCGATTGATGAGCATACAGATATGTACAGCATCGTCAAAAATAGTCTGCCGAAGCCCCACTGTGTGCTGATCGACGAGTGCCAGTTCCTGAGCAAGGACTGCATCCTGCAGCTGGTGCGCATTGTGGATGAGCTAGACATTCCGGTGATGGCCTTCGGCCTCAAAAACGATTTCCAGAACAATCTGTTCGAAGGCAGCAAATATATGCTGATCTACGCCGACAAGATTGAAGAAATGAAGACCATCTGCTGGTTCTGCGCACGGAAAGCCACCATGGCACTGCGGGTTGAGAACGGCAAGCCGGTATACAGCGGCAAACAGATCCAGATCGGCGGCAATGAAGCCTATTACCCGGTCTGCCGTAAATGCCACAAGAATCCCCCATTGTAAAATACCCTAATATACAACATTAAAACGCACTCCAGCCCTAATCCGGCCGGAATGCGTTGTTTGTTCTCCCGTCTATTGAACCGCTTGAAGCGCCTTGTGCTCATCCTCCTTGCGGACGAACAAATCATGCTGCATCGTACTCTTCCCTCCGAAGTTAGCACGCCGTGTGGTCTCTCTCATGCCGCCGTTAATCCTGGAACGGTGAGGGATGCCTGCTGCCGCAAGGCGGCTTTTGACCCGGAAATATTGTCCCTGATCAAAAGTAGTGTACACTAATGTGCGCTCCCGCGGGACGAAGAAATGCCAGATGCCTCTAAGTAAGCCCACATGCGTCACCTCCCTTTAGTTCAGATAACGTTCAAGTAGAATCCGCAGATGGTGCTGTTCATGTCCGATGATCAGACAGAGCTGCGCACGCACAGACATGGCAATCCCGCCAAAATTCCCTGTACGGGCATAGACGTCCTCCGCAAGACTATCTGCCAGCGCCAAGGTGGACTCCCGGACGATCCGGTAGTGCGCAATCATCTCCTGCAGCGTGAAGCGGTCGAACGCCCCGGCAGCCGCATAATCATTCTCCTCATAACCAGGCAACGGCGCCTGTTCCCCCCTCGCAAAACAAAGCAACCGGTAAGACATGATGCGGTCATTATCCGTCAGATGCCCTAGCATTTCCTTGATACTCCACTTCCCGGGGGCATAGCGGTAGGCTCCTTGCTCCTCTGTCAGCCCGCCAAGCAGAGCCAGCACCTGCTGAGTCTGCTCTCTTAGAATGACGCGCAGTTCTCCTTCCGGCGGCACCAATGTAATATATCTGGACTGAAATTCGGTGTACTCTCCTTGCGCAGGACGCTGATTCATGGTAAAAACCCCTCTCCAATCCAATTTTTAAGAAATATTTGCCGGATTGTGTCAAAACCTGTTGTTGTATCCTAGCCTATTATGTATAATATCACCAGGATTACAGATTTGTTAATCTATTTCCCGGGAGTGTAAGCATGCTGGATTTTGTGCTATTTATGATATTTTCAATATTGGAAACGTACGCAATGTTTTATTTAGCTTTCAAAGTTTTTAAAATTGATGTTTTCCATATAGAAATGATATTTGCAAGTTTTATAATGGCATTCCTTTCATTTGTAATTCGTGTGAACTATTCTTGGGTAGAGTTAGACATAATTGTACAATATCTCTTAATTTTTTGTTTCTTATGGCTACTTTTTAGAATTCATATATTTTATTCAGCAATACTTACAGGCATGACCTACCAAGCTTACACATTTATTCAGTTAATTTACGCACTAATATTTAATAAATTCGGTTTATTATCAAGTCAAACATTCTACGGCTTAGATATTACTACGTATTTTTTGCAATTCCTCACAGCTTTGACTGCTATAATAACAGGTTATTATGTTGGATATAAGCGTAAAGGATTTGATTATGTTCCAGATAAACCCAATGGGATTGTCATAATTAGCAAACGCGAAAAAATACTTTTCATTCTAAATTTACCAACTGTAGCAGTTGTAATTTCTATTATGCATCTATTTGATTCTGGTTACTTTCTGGCTCTACCAGTTATATATTTCACCCTTATGTTTTGTTATATTTACTTATCTTATACGAAGGACAGAAGCGGTCATGAATATATTAAGCAATAAAATTGCTTCAATTATTAAACAAACGAATCCTCAGGAGACTAGCTCTATTGAAATTATGCAATATTCCCTTAATATAATTTTAAACAGCTTGGTCATTATCATATCATCCTTGCTCATTGGATGGTTTACAGGAAGTGTTGGAGAAACCGCAACTGTTCTTTTTGGCTTTGCCTTTCTAAGATTTATGTCTGGCGGTAAGCATCTTAAGACTGCAACAGCCTGTAATGCCATATCTATCACATTATGTTCATCCCTACCACACCTTTCTTTTTTAATCGAGAATCAATTGTGGATAATTAATTTATCCTCATTTATTATTATGCTTATTTTTGCACCTAATCCTGATGCCAATGTAAGAATCCCTCTACGCATTTATCCATTCTTGAAGGTGATTTCCTTAATGATGGTAACATCAAATTTCTTCATTTGTTCGTCTGTCCTCGGATTGGCTTTCTTTGCTCAATCCTTAACAGTAATATCTTTACCTAAAAGGAGGGTCTGAATTGAAACAGAAACTAGCACGCATTGCATCCAAAGCCCTGACATCATCAGCCCATGTATTTGCTTCAGTACTAAAATCTTGGATTCACAGTCCGGAAGCACCAAAAGAATTACGTAAGTAATTACACAAGGATGGGGAGTACATGCGTGTCTTACTAAACGACGGCTCTTCCCGCAGTATCCGGGAGGAGGAGATATTGTATTTCTCTAACCACAAGAATACGATATTCGTCCATACGAAAGAAGGCGAATTTGTTCTCCCTACCACTCTTTCCGATTTGTATGCAGCTTACGGAGGCATGGGCTTTGAACGTCTTGACCGCAGCAATGTAGTCAACATTGGCAATATTGACGGTTATGATCCGGAACGGAAGATTGTTCTGTTCAATCAAGGGGAACAATTTGCTACTGTATCAGAGTCCAATGAAACACGTATCCGCAGATTTCTAGCTTCAAGGAAAAACGAATCACCGTCGTAGAATGTAAAGAGAGCAGCGATCCTCCAAATAGAGGGTCGCTGCTTTTTTATAATCATATACGGCTACAAATTCAATCATTATCACATATTATCCAACATATGTAAAGTAAAATTCACAGGGCGAATACCAGCAGACGGATTATATTCCAGATGGTACCATTTACATAGAAGCATTTCATTAATATCTTAATTATCTTTCCCAACACTCTCAACCATGATGGAGGAATACAATGGAAACTTACTTTCATCCTTCTCCGCGCCCCTCATCACTTGAGCAATTGTCTGACGAACAATTAATGAACATCTACGAATTGGCGCTGGAAGCCAAGGCTTCGCCAGATTTTATCCAGATAATCAGGAACGTCCTCACTACGCGGAATATTTCAAAAACCCAACATCATTAGCATGCGAAGCTCTCCTTCCATAAGATATACTTGCACAGACGCCAAAAAACCATCCTCCACAGACAGTGCGGGGATGGTTTTTGGTGTGTAACAAACTTCTGTCTACTCGATAATTTCGGTCTTGAACACGTTCTCCAGCTTACCGCCGAGGCGCTTTTTCAGGGGAACCTTGATGTCGCGTCCCAGCTCTTTGAAGAAGGTCTCTGCGTCACATTTGACGTTCTGAGCCATGGCAATGACGGTTCCATCGGCAACGATATTCTGATTCACTTCTAGCGGCACATCTACTTCGATATCGTATTTTTTGGTCAGTGTCTTGATGTATCGTGCAAAAATCTCCAACAGCTCTTCGTTGTTGAAATTCTCGATCGCAGCTTTTCCTTTACTGGTAAACTTCATATTGATTCTCATGTTTCTTATCCCCTTTTCTGTCTAACCATTTGTAGTTTGTTTATGGATCAAGATGAATAGATGGCTGCAAGAAAGGGCAACATTATTCATTTTGGAAGCACGTTATGCCGGGCCCTTCTTTACTTGTACACGCCCTTGATCTGTTGTACTTTGAACTGGGTGAATTCCTTCAAGGCCTGAATAACCTGGTCTTGTTCCTCTTCCTTCAGCTCATAAATACCTTCACGCAGCCATTCTCCGAACAAGTATGCCTGACGCCCCTGGCGCGGCTGCCTGCGGAGGCTATCCAGACTTCCCTCGAATATATCGTTCAGCACATCGGTCAGGTTGTACTTCTCGATCTTCTCTATAACCATTCCTGCCCCATATTCCGTCTCATAAACGATTACCTCTTCAGAATCAAAGGAAACATATGACGTTTCTTTGTCTTCCTTCGCCCGGAATTCCTTCAGCTTGTTGAACGCCGTCTCGTAAATGTAGTCTTGGGACTGATTATGCTTAGGTAGCTTGTAGCCCTGTTTCAGGGTCTTGATGTACTCAATATCAGGCATATAGTCGGCCAAATGATACATCCGGTTCTTGAGATCCCCTCCGAGTGCTTCAATGATCTTATCCAGGTTATCCTTAAGCGGGATACTCTCTCCCCGTTCAATCTTGCTGAGCTGTGAATAGCTGATGCCGCTCTTCTCTTCCAGCCCCCTGAGGGTTAACCCGCGGGCCTTCCTGAAGTGCCGGATGAAATTCCCCAGCTCATCGGGGTAATTATCGAAATCGTTCATAAGAGCCACCTCTACCTATATCATAACACAAGACAACAATTTGTGTTTCATAATAACAATTGTTTGTGTAAATTCTTTGGATCAGAATCGTAAAAACCTCCACATCCTCTTAATTTCTGGAGTTAATTCCCATAAATGAGAGCCGTTCCGATCCGTTTTCCTTATTCTCTCAAATACACCCCGATCTTATCCGATATTAACTAATGTAAACTTAATACCACAATTGGAGGAATGTTCATGTCTTACACAATGGAAGTCAATATTGCAAAAAACCAGGTAATCGTCAAAGCCTACGGCCTGACTGAGAGTGATGTACCCGCCTACATAGCAGATTTTGAAAATGCTCTGAAGCAGCTGAAGCCGGGCTTTACCGGAGTAACCGATGTGACAGGTTCCCCAACTGTGCTAGCGCCTGAAGTAGCCGCAATGCTCGCCCCGACCGGTGACCGAGCGATAGAAGCAGGGGTAGGCGGCTGGGTATACGTTGCAGACTCCCCGGTCTGGAAAATGCAAATGAAAAGACTGTTCGGCAAATTCGCCGTGCATTACCCTACATATCAAGAAGCCGATGCTTACCTTAGCAGCCTGGGCAACCAGTCCGTTAATTAAGGTATATGAAATATAAGCTTATATTTATAACAAAACCGACCAAGGAATGGCTTGGTCGGTTTCTTTTACATAATTATTCTTGGCGTAGTACCTTAACCAAAGCTGCGACTTCCTCGCTCCCATAGCCAGCATGAAGGGCCTTGTGGAAGAGATTCTCTGCAAACCTCGGGAATTCGTTATTGATGCCTGATTCACGTGCCTGCAGCGTAAGCAGTTCAATGCTTGTCATGGACATTTGAAGCGAGCTTAAGGGTTGACTGTAGGCGTTGTTCTGGATGACCGTGCCCTGATATTTCATCACCTCACCGATCACCGGCGATACCTGGGCAATCATTGCACCAAAAGCCTCAACAGATAATTCATCCGTTTCTAGAATGCGTGCCGCGTGGAAAAAACCCAGATAAGAGCCGAATAGATAGGCCAGGAAGGCCAAGTCGGTGGAAGCTGCTGCGCTGACTTGTTCACCGTGATAAGAAACGTTTCCGGCTAGCTTTTGTAAAAGCGACTCACTTTGTCGCCAAGTACTCATGCTCCCCGAGACGAAGATTGTAGCTCCTGCGCTACCCATTTGCGGTGGTGAGGCCACAATAGCTCCATCCAGATAAGCCGCCCCCAGTCTAGTGGTCCACGCTTCAAGGTCACGGGCTTGCTGCGGACTTCCGGTACTGAGCTGAATGAGCACACGGCCGGCCAGAGCGGACTTTACCGACTCCTGGTTCAAGATACTTGTGGATACTCCGTAATCGGCTAAACAGATGATCGTGATCGGACTGGCAGCTACGGCTGAAGCTGCACTGGAAGCGAGAACAGCTCCGCGACGGATAAGTGAATCTGCTCTTGAGGGAGTGCGGTTCCATACCGTAACCTGGTAATTCTGCTCTACCAGTACTGCGGCAATGGCTGCTCCCATGGCTCCGAGGCCAATCACAGTAACTTTATGCATGAGCTGAGCCCTCCTCAGGATTTCCCGAAGCGGACTCTGCCGCAGTGAGATGCAGCATTTGAATACTCTGTGAGTCGATCATCCCGGCAAAATCCCGAAACTCCGGTGAAGAATGAAGCTCTTCCATCGCTGCCAGCGCCGTTTCCATTGTCGACCAGCAGATCATATCGGTCCATTGGTTATGGTCTGCCGTATGCATCAGATTCCGGGACTGGAAACCGGGAATCTGGGTGTGCAGAAATTGGGTTAAGGTCCGTGAAGCTTCGAGGAAACTGGCCTCGTTTGTGTCTTCCTTTAAATGAAATACAACCAATTCCAGTACATAAGGCATTGTTGCTTGTGTCATGTCCGTTGCTCCTCTAAGGTTATTGTTAGCTGTGTCGTAGGCTTGACTTCACTAATATGGTTTAGTATAAAGAAGAATAGTGCCAAACCATGGCACTATTCCAAACTTAATTCCCAAGGGAGTATGAAAGTGAACAAAGCACAACGCCTCATCCAATTAATTATGCTGGTGAATGAACGCAGGAAATTTACAATACAGGAGTTAGCTGACGAGTGCGGCGTATCCCGGCGGACCATGATCCGCGATCTGACGGAGTTGAGTGAGCTGGGAGTGCCTCTGTATTCCCAACCGGGGGCTCACGGGGGCTACCGCGTCCTGCGCGAAAAGGTACTTCCGCCGATCAGCTTCACTGAGCATGAGGCGATGGCTTTGTTTTTTGCCTGCCAGTCACTTCAGAACTATAAATCCCTCCCGTTCGACGATGAGGTCAACACCGCACTGCAAAAATTCATGCATTACATGACAGCGGACAGGAAAGCAGCGATTCAGCGGATGCAAGAGCGTCTGGTGTTCTGGATACCTCCCCATGATCTGGACCTTCCTTGTCTAATAGACTTACTGGAAGCGGCTTTGGAGCAACAGACCGTCCATATTGTTTATGAAGCCAAGGAACGGAGTGAGCGAGACATTCTACCTCTTGGTGTGTATACAGTGAATGGGTTGTGGTATTGCCGGGCGTATTGCGGGGTAGCCAAGGATATGCGGGTCTTTCGTGTAGATCGGGTGAAAACGTGTCAACCAGCGGCAGATAACAATCTGACCTACAATATTACGTCCGAGGAGGCCAATATTCGCCATTGGGTGATGCAGATGGAGGATAGGGATCTGGTGGAGCTCGTAGTGGAGCTGACACCTGAGGGCGTTAGACGCTGTCAATCTGAGATATGGCTGTCCCAGTCGATTGAAGTGCATGAGGATGGTTCAGGCATTATAGATACGCACATAAGTGAGTCCTATCTGAATTGGGCAGCCCATTTTTTTCTGGGATTCGGATTGGAGGCCCATGTACGCCAGCCTGCGGCTCTGCGAGGACAAATAGGAAGACTGCTGCAGGAATTATCGAATCAATACAGGAGCTGAAGCAGAAACGATTCTGCTGCTGTCACAAGCAAAGAGCCGGAGCTGCACCGCAGTCTCCGACAAAGTAATTTTCACACGTTTAAAACTGCTGAACTACCAGTAGAGCATCAGATTAAAAAGGATGGATACGCTTGTTAAACCCTATCCACCCAAAATCTAATGGACCGGAGAGATCTTATCCCCGCGAAATCGCCACTTTTTGCAGCTTAACGGACTCAGTGGACCTTATAGTCTCTCTAGGAGACGTTTCGGAGCTGAAATGCAAAGGATAAGGCCTGTGGTGCTCTTCTGTCAATAAAGTGGACGCCCAATTAAACGACTGTCTGGTAGTAAAGTTGCTCAAAACGCACTGGCGACATGTATCCCAGAGTACTGTTGGAACGCTTACGGTTGTAAAACAACTCCAAATACCAGTATAGCTTTTGGTATGCCTCTTCCATGGTTTTAAACTTTGGATGACTGTAAATCAACTCGCGCTTCAGAATGCTGTGGAACGCTTCTATACAAGCATTATCGTAGCAGTTGCCCCTGCGGCTCATACTCGCTTTCATACGATAGGTTTGGAGCTGTTTCCGGTAATCCTTGGAGGCATACTGAGATCCTCGGTCGGAGTGGTGTATCAGGTCCTTCCCAGGCTTTTTCGCCTTGTAGGCCTGCTTGAGGGCGTCTAGAACCAGATCTGTGGTCATCCGGTCACTGAGCTTCCACCCCACAATCTGTTTCGTATACAGGTCCAGAATACTCGCCAAATAGAGTTTGCCTTGGCGACATGGAATGTACGTAATATCGGCCACCCATTTTTCATTTGGCCTTGTGGCCGAAAAGTCTTGCTTCAGTTCATTGGGCGCGATCGGCAGATTGTGATTCGAATCCGTGGTCGTGACCCGATATTTACGGGCCATACACGAACGTATCCCTTGCTCGCGCATGAACAGGCCGACGGTACGCTCGGAGACCTTCCAGCCCTCCTTTTGGAGTTCCCGATGAATCCTTGGGCTGCCGTAGGTGCCCCCTGAATCCTGGTGATACCACCGAATACGCTGAATCAGCTTCTCTTTTCGCTCGAGGCGTACCGGCTGCTCTGCCGCACGCCATTTGTAGTACCCGCTTCGGGATACCTTTAGGACCTTGCACATCTTCTCCAATCGAAAATCCGAGCGGTGATCTTCGATAAACTGGAACCTTAGTTCTTTTCTTTGCTGAAGATGTGCAGCGCCTTTTTTAGAATGGCCAGTTCTTCTTTCAGGTCCTCGATTTCACGTTCTTTGCGGTGATTCTCCGCTTCGGCATCCTTAAGCGTCTGTTCAATCTGACGCATTTTCTCCGGATGGTGAATGGCCTCCTGCTCGAATTGGCGGTACTGAGAGATCCATTGGTGAATTGTACTCTTGGGGATATTCAGCTCCTCACAGATATCCCCTATACTCTTGGTCTGCTCCTGCACATATTTCACCGTCTGCTTCTTAAATTCTTCATTGTATCGTTGCCGTCGTTCCCCCACATTGGACACCTTCCTTCGTTAAGCCTATTATCCAGTGTCTCTTAACGTGGCGTCCACTTTTTATTCTAATTGCATGGAGTCCGTTACTCGCCCAATTGGCGACTTTCTTCCCAAAGAAGAGCACCTCAGTCCGTTACGCTAAGCCAACCCCCCCTGAAGAACAAGGCCCGCTTGGAAAAAAGATGTTAAATCCGATAAGGTACTAGCTGCTATAGATTCACCACATATAATAGCCCAAGTGCTTTTTGTTATTCCTCAATACCCCGGCCAAGGACGCCGCACACAATATAATATAGAGTCCCAGGAAAAGCGGCATGGACAGGATCGCCTTACGCTCAACAATCCCCATTCCAATAAAAGTCATCCCTAATACGAGATAGGGCAAGACCATCCCTCTTTGGAAAGATGCCCGCTCCTCCTTACTCAAACTATTCCTAACGGATTGCCGAAGGAACACATCAAGTCCAAAAAAATGACAAACTGCCTGTGTGAGCATCCAGATCCCTAAAAGAATCTGCGCTATGATTTCTCCCACCCCCTTTGCTTATCCCTTCATTATAAACTAAAAAAGCCATTCGAATGAAGGAGTGGCTTGATTTGTTATTTATTCAGTTGACGAGCTTCACTAGCATTGATATATAATACTTTCCAGCTGATACTGTTTAAAGTAACGTTGCATATAGTCAATCTAAAAGACCAATTCATTTATTTCACTATAGCTTAGAAGGATGTGTATTCAATGTCTAAATCTAAACGTGAAGGCACATTACGATTGTCAATATTCATCATCATGATACCTTTGATTTTCGTGGTTCAATCCAATCCTTACTATATAGCTATTATCTCGTTCGTTGCACTGTATTCGCTTTTAACAGGCGTTTACAGACTCACACGCAAGTCATGACCGCAAACGAGGCTGTTACTCAATGGCGACTGCCTCAGGATCATCCTAGACAAATACAACGTAACAATATAACTGAAGCCCGCGATGGGCTTCTATATTTTTGTGAAGAAGAACAATATCCATTTCTGAGAGTTTTTCTCACCGACCACTGTATGGAGCCTCATTGTTGCACTTCTTGCAGGATTCCTCTATAAAATGTTACTGGCTACCGCACATTGTTGCATCATTTGCAGGAAATCTGGTGTTTAAAGCACGTTAGTGCTCGGTTTGTTGCTATTCATGCAGGATTTCAACAAAGGTTGCTTCGATTAGGCAGCATTGCTGCACTTCTTGAAGGATTTCCCTGAAATCTTACGGGCTGTGGAGTTAGGCCTCTACATCATCGCAGCAGCGCCGAATATGATCGGCTTTTCGTGTATATCGGACCTGGGTTCAGTGAAACAAAATACCACTTGCTATTGGGGAATACAATTTCCCATTAGCAAGTGGTATTTATTATTATGCTATTCCTACCCCTAACCCTTTCAAGACACCTTATGCTCAATCCGCAGCTTGTCGGCGACCATGGCAATAAATTCCGAGTTAGTTGGCTTGGATTTGGAGATATTAATGGTATAGCCGAACAGGTGGGAGATGCTGTCGATATTGCCACGGGTCCAGGCGACTTCAATCGCGTGGCGGATGGCGCGTTCTACGCGGGAAGGCGTGGTCTTGAACTTCTCGGCTATAGCCGGATACAGCGTCTTGGTGATGGCACCAAGGATCTCAATGTTGTTATAGACCATGGTGATGGCTTCACGCAGGTACTGGTAGCCTTTGATATGTGCAGGGACGCCGATTTCATGAATGATTGACGTAATATTCGCATCCAGGTTCTTGCCCTTGGACAGCGGAACCACATTACTGGAAGATCTGGAAGAAGAATAGCCGGACATGTTACCGGAAGTGCTCATGCTGCCCTGCGTACCGACCAGCTGGCGCACACGGTTCGCCAGAACCTCCATGTCAAACGGTTTCAGAATATAATAAGAGGCTCCAAGCTGAACGGCTCTCTGCGTAATATTCTCCTGGCCGAAAGCGGTCAGCATAATGATCTTGGGCTGCGGGTTCAGATCCATATCACGCAGGCGTTCAAGTACGCCGAGGCCGTCCAGATGCGGCATAATGATATCAAGAATAAGGACATCAGGGATCTTGCGTGCTCCGCTGAGCATCTGTAGTACCTCTTCCCCATTATAGGCAATGCCTGTCACGGTCATATCTTCTTGTTCAGTAATGTACTCTGCGAGCAAGTTCGTGAACTCCCTGTTATCATCGGCCAACAACACTTCAATATTCTGCACTGGCTGCTTCCTCCTTATATATCTGCTATTCAGAAAATAATGATCATCTTCTCTCCCTATAACTTTCGACATCAGATTTGAATATCCTTCTGTCGAAAATTATTTTTCTTTATTTTTTTTCGGTGTTGATTTATAATTGAATATTTTATTTCAGGTTTCGAGGATAATCGCTGCCCTTCGACAAAAAAATCTTAAGGCTAAACCGCCTTAAGATTGTATTGAAGCTCCTGATCCTGTTGAACCACACCGGAGTCCCTAAGCATCCACTCAATGAAGCAGCCATACCCTGACTTGGGATCATTGACGAATACATGGGTCACTGCACCGATCAGACGGCCGTTCTGGACAATCGGGCTACCGCTCATCCCCTGGACAATCCCTCCGGTCTTATCGAGCAGACGGGGGTCGGTGATGCGCAGCACCATGCCCTTCGTAGCAGGGGTCTGCTGACGGGCGACATGGATGATCTCTACGTTGAAGCGTTCGACCTGTTGACCATCGACGACAGTAAGAATCTGTGCGGGACCTTCCTTCACTTCAGTGCTCATGGCCACCGGAATCGGCTCCTGATACAGGCTGTGCTCAGGATTACGGGTCATTTTACCGAATATTCCGAAATCCGTGTTACTCTCCACATTCCCGAGAACCTGGCTTTCTTTCAGAAAACGAGCCCGTTTCTCCCCCGGATCGCCATCCTGGCTCTTGGAGATCGAAGTGACGCTGGACTGCACGATATGCCCGCTGCCGACCACAATCGGCGTACCTGTGTTCATGTCAGTGATGACATGCCCAAGGGCCCCGTACACACCCTGCTTCGGGGCATAGAAAGTGAGTGTCCCTACACCTGCTGCGGAATCACGGATGTAGAGCCCGAGCCGCCATACCTTGTCTGTGCGGTCATACGCGGGCTTCAGCTGAGCTGTGTGCTCTTTACCGTCGCGTTTGTAGATGATGCTTAAGGAATCATTGCTTTTGCCGGCCTCTTCGACCAGCCTTGCTACCTTCGATACCTCGTCCAGCTTCACCCCGTTGATGGAGATCATGAGATCGCCGGGCAGGATGCCGCTATTCTCGCCGGGTGAAATCTTGGACTGCTCCGATACTTCAATCAGATGATGACCTACAACCAGCACGCCTGCCGACTTCACCTTCACGCCAATCGTCTGACCTCCGGGGATGACCTTAAGTTCATTCTCGGTTCCCTGTACCGCCGTAAGCGGCTGATGTTCAAGCGGTGCTGCGTGGATCTGTGAGGGTCCCGTTATGCCTGATAAACTGAGAAAGAAGGCAAATAAAAGGCCGGGCATTAACTTCCTGAGGTTAGGCTTCAATGGCTGTCACACTCCCTTTTGCTTCTTTCGCTTGACGAAAAAGGTGGTCGCCAATTGCGTACCTATAAGATAACCTTGCCCCCAGGCTTTTATTACTGTCAATCATTGTCCCGCTTAGCTTGCAGCTGCCTTGCTGGCCTCGGCCAGACCCAGCATCTCCTGTGCGTGATGCAATGTTTTTTCGGTAATTTCCACACCGCCCAGCATCCGGGCCAGCTCCATTACGCGGCCTTCGGCCGAGAGGGAGTCCACCTCAGTCATCGTGCGTCCGTCTTCGACTTTTTTGGCAATCAGGTATTGATGATCCGCCATACAGGCCACCTGCGGCAGGTGGGTAATGGAGAACACCTGGCAGGTGGAGGACAGCTTATACAGCTTGTCCGCGATGGACTGGGCCGCACGTCCGCTGACCCCGGTATCCACCTCATCGAAGATAAGGACTGGAATCGCATCATGCCGCGCAAAAATACTCTTCATTGCCAGCATAATCCGCGATAGCTCTCCACCGGAGGCGATCTTGCCTAGCGGACGCAGCGGCTCGCCGGGATTCGGGGAGATCATGAATTCAGCGCTGTCGATCCCCTGCCGGGTCAGACGGTACCGCCGTCCCTGATACTCCATGCCGCGCGGATCTTCGAGCGTCTCCATCTTCACCTGGAGTGAGGTCCGTTCCATCTGCAGATCCTTCAGCTCTCCCTCGACCTGTGAAGCAAGATCCGTCGCACACTGCCGCCGCGCTCCGCTCAGAGCTTCGGCTGACTCCATTAAGATATGAAGCAGACCATCGCGTTTGGCCGTTAATTTCAGGATATATTCGTCTTTATTCTCCAGAAGATCCGTCTCCCGCTCAATCTGCTGATAATACTCCAGAATCTGCTCTACGCTATCCCCGTATTTACGACGCAAGCCAGTAATCTGGTCCAGACGGTTCTCAATATCATCCAGCCGCGCCGGATTGAATTCGATCTCTTCACGGTAGTCGCGCAGCTGAAACGCCGCATCCTCCAGCTGGTAATACGCCGACTGCAATTGCTCGAAGACTGCCCGCAGACCTTTTTCGTCATACCGCACCGCATCTTCAAGCCTGGAGATTACATTACCAATGGACTCCAGCCCTTGCCTGTCATACAGCAGCTCGTATGCGCCGGATACTGAATCCATCATTTTCTCGCTGTGGGATAGTTTTACCCGTTCTTCGGCAAGTAATTCATCTTCTCCCGGTTTTAGTCCCGCAGCAGAAATTTCCTCCAGCTGAAAACGGTACAAATCCAGCATCTGATACGCCTTTTGGCTGGATTCCTGAAGTTCCCGAAGTTCTTTTTCCACTTTGGCGAAGGCTGTATATTTCTCCTGATAATCTGCCTTGAGCGGTCCGATCACCGCTTCCCCATAGGTATCCAGCAGGCCCAGGTGACGTTCAGCCTTCAACAGGTTCTGATGCTCATGCTGTCCATGAATATTGACCAGTTGCTCCCCGATTTCGCGCAGCATGCTCAGATTGACCATCTGACCGTTCACGCGCGAAGTACTCTTGCCCTGGGAGGTAATCTCCCGGCGGATCACCAGATGCTCCTCACGTTCTGCCCCAATGCCCAGCCGCTCCAGCGTATCCCAGACCGGATGGCTTCCCGGCAGACTGAAAAGCGCTTCCATTTCGGCCTTCTCACACCCGTACCGGATGGAGTCAGCAGAACCGCGTCCCCCGGCAATAAGTGCGAGCGCATCGATGATAATTGATTTCCCGGCACCGGTCTCCCCTGTAAGGACATGGAACCCCGGATAAAAATGCACATCCACCGCCTCAACCACGGCCAGATTGCGTATAGACAATGTCTCTAACACGAATACAGCACCTCCGACAAGATGATTGCCTGTCTGCCCGCAGGCAGAACTACGATATATAGCCCATAATTTGTGAAATGACGTCCTTGCTGTCCTCCGGCTGGCGGCAGATAATCAGGATGGTGTCGTCTCCGGAGATCGTACCCATAATTTGCGGCCAGTCGATATTGTCAATCAGCGCAGCCACAGAATTGGCCGTTCCCGGCAGACATTTCATGACCACAAGATTCGCGGAATAGTCGATTTGTACAAAGTTGTCCACCAGCACCCGCTTCAGCTTCTGGGTGGGGTTGTAACGCTGGTCGGTGGGCAGGGAATACTTGTAACGTCCGTCATCCATCGGTACCTTAATCAGCAGCAATTCTTTGATATCTCGGGATACGGTAGCCTGGGTGACTTGAAAACCCGATTCCCGCAGCGCCTCCACCAGATCATCCTGGGTTTCGATTTCCTTTTGCGAGATAATTTCTCTAATCTTGATATGCCTGTGTCCCTTCATTGTTGCCTCCCGTATTTATATAGTGCTTAACTGGATTCTCCGTCGTCCTTGCCGAAATTAATTACATGAATGTTGGAAGTCACCGTATCCACATAGAGTACCCCGCTGCAATCCGGGTAGATCAGCAGATAGGGGAGGATGTAGTCCCGGAGTCCGCTGCCGGTGAATTCAAGCTCCTTGCGGGGGCGGGACAGGATGACCAGATAGTAATGCTCCTCATTCCTGGTGGCTACGTAATCAATGAACAGCCTGCTGTACATCGGTGCCCCATTCACCTGAAAAGACAGCGGAATCTTCAGCTTCCCGCCGATGACCTCATACCCTGCATCCTCCAGCAGAGCGATGGATGGATGGGACTGAATGACCTTGTTGATCGGCACCCGGTCCTTCATGAAGGAACCCGGGGACCCCTGCAGCCAAATATAGATTCTATAAAGGATAAAGATTGCCGCCGCCAGTCCTATAAGTGCCACTACAGCCTTGTCCGAGCTCGCCACTCCCATCACCTCGGTGAATCTATTCGCGTGCCGGCGGGTAAAATCCTGCTTCTGGCCGACAATCTGCCGCTAATTCCGGTTCGGGGAGACCTATAAAATTGTTATCTTTGCAGCAAAAGAAACTCATCTCTTCGATGAGTTTCCATGGCCCGCAGCGCTGAAGGTTGCATTCGCTTCCTTAATGACGGAGTCGGCAAGCGCGGCGAAATTATTCGGCTGTGCTTCAGCCGCAGAAGTCTCCTGCGCTGAAGGCTGCTCCGCAGCCTCAGCAGGCAGCAGCTTCCAGTGTGCCAGAAATTCGATATTACCTTCCCCCCCGGTAATAGGGGAATACGTCAGTCCTGCAAGCGTGTAGCCCAGTTCGGCTGCCATGGTCAGTACGTTTAACAGCACCTCCCGGTGAACAGCCGGTTCGCGCACGACTCCAGACTTGCCCACCTTCTCGCGGCCGGCTTCGAACTGCGGCTTAATCAGCGCAGCGATATCAGCAGGACGGTTCAGCAGCGCCATAAGCGGCGGCAGGATGATTCTCAGTGAAATGAAGGAGACATCGATACTTGCAAAGTCAGGTACCGGTCCCTTCAAATCTGGCGGGGTCATGTAACGGAAGTTGGTCTGCTCCATTACGGTTACCCGATCATCATTACGCAGGCTCCAGTCGAGCTGGTTATGTCCCACATCGATCGCGTACACATGGGCCACGCCGTTCTGAAGCGCACAATCGGTGAAGCCTCCTGTTGAGGAGCCGATATCCAGCATGTTGCGGCCGGTCAGCCCGATGCCGAACTGCCGTAAGGCCTTCTCCAGCTTCAAGCCGCCGCGGCTGACATAGGGGTGTAGTGCTCCCTTGACTCTGAGGACAGAGCTGCGGAGCACCTTCATCCCCGGCTTTTCAATCCGTTCTTCGTTCGCAAGCACCAGGCCCGCCATGATGGCAGCCTTGGCCTTCTCACGGCTGTCGTAGAAGCCTTGCTCCACTAACAGCACATCAATTCGTTCCTTAGGGTGTTCCATGTTCATCTCCCGATCACTTCGGTCAGCCCTCCGCCCCTGCCCTTACGAGGTAGAGGTTGACTTATAGGTATAAGTGCTGAGCCCCTTCATTGACTTAATACGTGCGCATACGGCTTCAACGGTAAGCCCGGTCTCCTGCCGCTGCTCCTTGATGGACCCATGCTCGACGAAAATATCCGGCACTCCCATCAGGTGAACATGTGCATCATATATTTCATGCTCTGCAAAGAACTCCAGCACCGCACTGCCAAGGCCGCCGGCCTGGCTCGCTTCTTCCAGCACCACCATACCCGTTCCGGCATGTGCCAGATCAAGCAGCATGGTATTATCCAGCGGCTTCAGGAAGCGCGCATTGACTACACCGATCTGAATACCTTCACGCTTCAGCACTTCCGCCGCCTCTTCGGCCACCTGAACCATCGGGCCGCAGGCAAGCACGGCATAATCTTCTCCGGGACGCAGACGTTCCCAGGTGCCGATAGGCAGACTGTGCAGCTCAGCATCCAGAGCCACACCCGTGCCGTTAATCCGCGGATAACGGTAAGCAATCGGTCCTTCATTATAGTCCAGCGCCGTCTTCATCATGTGGCGCAGCTCATTCTCATCCTTCGGCATCATAAGCACCATGTTCGGAATATGACGCATAAAAGCGATATCGTACACGCCCTGATGGGTCTCCCCGTCTGCGCCGACAAAGCCCGCACGGTCAATGGCGAACATAACATTAGCATTATGGCGGCAAATGTCGTGAACGATCTGATCATAAGCGCGCTGCATGAAGGTGGAGTAGACGGCAAATACCGGCTTCATGCCTTCCATAGCCAAGGCCGCACATAAGGTGGCGGCATGCTGCTCCGCAATCCCGA
The DNA here is from genome assembly GCF_038593195.1 of Paenibacillus sp. FSL H7-0350. Lineage (NCBI taxonomy): Bacteria > Bacillati > Bacillota > Bacilli > Caryophanales > Paenibacillaceae > Paenibacillus > Paenibacillus sp. FSL H7-0350. The sequence goes on from NZ_CP151972.1 coordinate 1,939,709, forward strand.
CATCAATCATCCGGTCCGGAAATTCCTTGGCGAACGGGAATAGTCCAGAGCCGCCCGGCATCGCCGGTGTTACGGCAACCAGCCGCTTATCCTGATGCCCCAGCTCGATTAACGTCTGTCCGAAGACTTCCGTGTACATCGGATTGCCGACTGCTTTAAGAACCTGACCGGATTCGATTTTGTAAGGGGAAATTCCGTGCCATTTATAGGAATCGACTTCCGCCGGTTTGTAGCCCTTGCCTTTGGTGGTAAGGACATGCACCAGGACAGGCCCGGATACATTATCCGCCTGATGGAAGGTGTCGATCATCTTCTCCAGATCATGACCGTCCACGGGTCCAAGATAGGTAAATCCGAGTTCTTCGAACAGAACACCGGGTACCAGCATGTTCTTCAGACCGTCCTTCACATTCTGCGCAGTCTTCGCCAGACGTCCGCCGATGGCCGGGATTTTCTTCAGCAGGCCTTCGACCTCGTCCTTAGCCCGCAGATAATGACGGTCCGAACGGATCTTGCTCAGATAGTTATGCATCGCTCCTACATTCGGTGCAATGGACATTTCATTGTCGTTCAGGATCACCATGAGCTTGCGGCGCTCATGCCCGATATGGTTCAGCGCTTCAAAGGCCATTCCGCCGGTGAGGGCGCCATCGCCGATAACGGCAATTACCTTATTGTCTTCACCCTTGAGGTCACGGGCCATCGCCATGCCCATTGCCGCCGACAGAGAAGTGCTGCTGTGTCCGGCTTCCCAGACATCATGCTCACTCTCCGAACGTTTGACGAAGCCGCAGAGTCCGCCCTGCTTGCGCAGGGAATCGAACCGGTCCTGACGGCCGGTCAATATCTTGTGGACATACGCTTGATGCCCTACATCATAGATCATCTTATCCCGGGGACTGTCATAGCAGTAATGCAGGGCCAGCGTGAGCTCCACGACTCCCAGATTGGATGCGAGATGTCCCCCTGTTACTGACAGCTTCTCGATCAGAAACTGGCGGATTTCCTCCGCAAGGGCAGCCAGTTCCCCGACTGATAAAGATTTTAGCTCCTGAGGATCATTTATTTGTGGAAGCAGCACGAGTATTCCCCGCTTTCCTAGATGTTGTAAAATATAAACCCCATTATAACACAAACGAAACGGCTGCTGAAACACAGCCGTTTGCCGAATCTTCATTTAGTGGTCACGTGACATCAAATAATCTGCAATTTCCAGCAGCCGGGACGGGTCCTGGAACCCTCCTTTTAGGATCGCCAGATGCGCAGCAGCCGTAAGTTGCTTCACCTCTTCGCGCGAAGCTTCAAGGCCGATGAAATACGGATAGGTCACCTTCTGCTGTTTGATATCACTGCCGGTCTTTTTGCCCAGCTTGCTCTCATCACCTATGAGGTCCAGAATATCATCCTGAATCTGGAAGGCCAGACCGATCTGTGTGCCGAACCGGCGCAGGGCCTCCAGCTGCCCCTCATTCGCACCGGCGATTCTGCCGCCCGCAAGCAAGGAGAAGATCATCAGATCGCCAGTCTTGTGCAGATGAATATACTGGAGCTGCTGCAGGTCGGTCATTCCCTGCTCGCCTTCCATATCGGCTACCTGACCGCCGACCATACCGCGCGGGCCTGCCATCTCAGCCAGATCCTCCACGATGGACAACACGCGCTCTGCCGGAACCCCATGCTTACGGGAGGCTTGTACCACACTGTAGAACGCATGGGTCAGCAGCGAATCCCCTGCCAGAATGGCCATCGCTTCCCCGAAGACCTTATGGTTCGTCAGCTTGCCGCGTCGGTAATCATCATTATCCATCGCCGGAAGATCGTCATGAATCAGAGAATAGGTGTGCACCATTTCAATCGCAGCTGCTACAGGCAGCGCAGCTTCACGGCTGCCGCCCAGCGCTTCGCACGCGGCGGTGACGAGCAGCGGCCGCAGGCGCTTACCACCAGCTTGCAGCGAGTATTCCATCGACTCTCTTAGGACCTGGGGGACGTCCCACTGCTCTGGTACGACCCCGCTTAGAGCAGCAGCAACCCAGCTGCTAACGTCAGCTATATACTGCTCCAGCGGTTCGCGGCCCTGCGGCCCCGCCGCCCCGCCGGATGGCTCAAGCTCAGAATGACTCATCGCTATCGCCTTCCAGCCGGCTGCCGAACGGCTTCTTGCGCAGTTCGCCATCCTCCACGGTGATCATCTCAATCTTGCGCTCTACCTGCTCCAGCTTGCTGCCGCATAGCTGCGAGAGCTTCATTCCCTGCTGGAATAAATCAATCGCCTTCTCCAGGGGAACGTCACCATGTTCAAGCTCACGCACGATACCCTCCAGGCGCTCCATGGCTCCCTCAAAATCCAGTTCAGCTTCCTTCGCCATTCGCTTTGCCATCCTCCTTCATTCCCCATACGTGGCAGTTTAGTTGTCCGTCATTAAGCTTTATGTTGACCACATCGCCAAGCTCTACTTCCTTCAGCGATTTGATTACACGCTGTTCCTTCTCGTCATACACGAGGCTGTAGCCCCGCGACATGACCTTAAGCGGGCTGAGCGCATCCAGATGGCGCAGCTCCGCCCCGAACCGCGCACGCTTATCTGCAAGGCGCGCCTGCATGGCCGCCGTCAGCTCACGGGTGAGGCCATCCGTGCGCCGGCGGGCAGCGCTGACGCTGCTCAGCGGATGGAAGCGCTGCAAGCTCTGGTGCAGCAGCGCACTGCGCCCCTGCGCGCGGCTGTGCCTTGTCTCTGCTGCGCGGAGCAGGGCCGCGCGCAGCATATCCAGCCGCTGCGCGTGCTGGGCCAGCTGCCGGCGGGGGCCGGCCAGCGCCAGCGAGCGCTGCAGCGCAGCGAGGCGTTCGCCGCCGCGCTGCGAGCGGCGCAGCAGCGCTTGGCGCAGCCGCTGCCGGGCCATGCGCAGCTGCCCGGCCAGCTCGGCTGCGCTCGGCACAGCGAGCTCTGCCGCTGCCGTAGGGGTGGCCGCCCGGAGATCGGCGGCGAAATCGGCGATCGTGAAGTCGGTCTCGTGGCCCACAGCCGAGATGACCGGAATCCCGGAGGCCGCTATCGCCCGGGCGACGGCCTCTTCATTGAAGGCCCACAGCTCCTCCAGGGAGCCGCCGCCGCGCCCGACAATCAGCACATCGGCCTCTCCCATAGCATTCAGGTTCTGGATGGCCTGTACAATGGACGGGCCAGCCCCCTTACCCTGCACTAGTACAGGGTAGAGCACAATCGCAACCTGCGGATAACGGCGCTGCAGGGTGATGATGATGTCCCTCACAGCAGCTCCTGTCGGGGAGGTCACAACCCCGATGCAACGCGGGAATTGCGGCAGCGGGCGCTTGCGCTCCGCTGCGAACAGGCCTTCCTTCTCCAGCTTGCTTTTCAGCTGCTCGTAAGCCAGATACAGGCTGCCGATCCCGTCAGGCTGCATATGTGTCGCATAGAACTGGTATTGCCCGTCCCGTTCATATACGGTCACATTCCCCCTGGCGATTACCTTCGTGCCTTCCTTCGGCACGAACGGCAGCCGCGAGTTATGCGAAGCGAACATGATAGCTTTGATCCGGCTGCTCTCATCCTTCAGCGTGAAATACATATGCCCGCTTCCGTGATGGGTGAAATTCGAGATTTCACCGCGAATCCATACATCGGACAGCAGCGCATCCGAATCCAGCTTCATGCGGATATATTTGTTAAGCTCCTTGATGGAGTAGATCTGCCGCTCTGCCGCCATAAGTCCGGCCTACTTCAGGCCGCGGCGGCGTTTGGCCGCGATCAGCGTGTTGCTCATCAGCATAGTGATCGTCATCGGTCCCACTCCGCCCGGCACCGGCGTAATGAACCCGGCCACTTCCCGGGCACTCTCATAATCCACATCCCCGGCGAGCTTGCCTGTATCCAGACGGTTCATGCCGACATCAATCACAATCGCCCCCGGCTTCACGAACGAGGCATCGATGAAGTTAGCCCGGCCAATCGCTACCACCAGGATATCTGCCTGACGGCTAAGCTCAGCCATATTCGCTGTGCGCGAGTGGCACATGGTTACTGTGGCATTCTCACGCTGTAACAGCAGGGATACAGGCTTGCCGACAATATTACTACGGCCGATTACAACAGCATGCTTACCGGAGATGTCCGTACCTGTCCGCTTGATCAGTTCAATGACCCCGGCAGGCGTACAGGGAAGCAGACTGTCATCCCCGATGACGAGGTTCCCCACATTGACCGGGTGGAAGCCGTCTACATCCTTCTCCACCGAAATGGCGTCAATCACAGCCTTCTCTTCAATATGCTTCGGAAGCGGCAGCTGAACGAGGATGCCGTCAATATCGCTGCGGCCGTTCAGGTCTGCCACCAGTGCCAGCAGCTCCTGCTGGGTGGTAGCAGCATCGAGCCGGTGCACTTCGGAATGGAAGCCCAGTTCAATACAGGACTTCTCCTTGTTGCGCACATAGACCTGGGAAGCCGGATCTTCACCGACCAGAACGACAGCCAGACCCGGCTTCACGCCGCGCTCTGCTAAGTCTGCAACCTCCCGGGCAATTCCGATCCGAATGTCGTCCGATACCTGTTTACCGCTGATAATCGCTGCTGTCATGTAGGTCTCTCCCCTATTGTCTATTGAAGGCTTATAAGCCTGTTACTGCCGCTTGCTGCTCAATCTGAATCGAATCTGAAGCTGAACTACAGCTCAGCTCTAAGCGTGTCCACATCCTGAATCATTTTACCGAGGACACCGTTCACGAATTTACCGGAATCTTCTGTGCCGAAATGCTTGGCCAGATCAATCGCCTCATTGACAGACACCTTGGCTGGCACATCGCTGGCGAAGATCATCTCGAAGGTAGCCAGACGCAGAATCTGACGGTCTACGCGTGACAGGCGGCTCATCTGCCAGCCCTTAAGGTAATGCTCCAGCATATCGTCAATCGCCATTTTGTGCTCCCACACGCCGTTAACATGGGTAACTACATAAGCCTTAAGTTCAATCTCATCTGTAATGACGCGCTCGGTTTCGTTCTCATCCGCCGCTTCTTCAATCAGCATCTCAACCGCTTCAGTTACCTCAACATCGTTCATTTCCATCTGATACAGGCTTTGTACAATAATTTCTCTCGCTAAACGTCTCTTCATGTGTTCCTCCTACGAACTAACTTTCATTCTTGTTTTCGTTTATTTTGTTGTTTTTGATGTTACGCAATTCAACTACAATCATCGGAAATCGGACCATACTAGTACTTACATTTCCCTAAATGCGGATTTCAAACGAATTCAGCTTCCTAAGCCGCAAAAAAACCGCGCAGCCTTTCTTCCGCAGGTCAGCAACTCAAAGTAACGGGTTCCAGGCTTCCGGGAGAAAGACTATCGCGGTTCACTTGAAGGGACGCCAGCGTCCGGACAGCCGCTCTGCGATCTCCTGCCATTGAACCAGGGGACCCTGCGCGGTATCCTTTCGTTTGCCGAACGTATATCCGATGAACACTACCAGTGCAAAGAACAGCATATCCCAAAAACCGCTAATCAGATAAATCAATCCGAGAAAGACACCGAAGGCAACTCCGGTAATTCTACCCCCGTGACTTTCCCATACTTCTCTCCAGGACATAAGGGAAACTCACCTCTATTCCACTCGACTTTTGAAGCTTGGTGCCTGTGTGAGGTTAGCAATGTATACAGACACATCTGCAACCGGAATTCCGGTTGTCTCCTGCACGAAATCATGTACCTGGCGCTGTACATCCGTAGTTAGCAGCGGCAGCGAATGCTCGCCGTCGACGACCGCCCGGATCATAATCTCAAGACCCGCCTGTGAGACACGGATGCGTGATTTCAGGTCGCGGATGCCCTTCACTTTGCCCGCAGCCTTCAGACTCAGGTTCTCAATGGTCTCCATCGAGATCTGAATATCCCCGTATTCTGTTCGCTGATCCACAGACGGCAGGGATGCGCGGTCGCGGCGCAGGGAGATGTAGAAGAAGCGGATGCTCAGCAGGAACAGAATGACCGCCACCGAGATTGCAGCGATATAGACCGCCGGTCCGTCCGAAATCTCATACTTGTCCGGGATGATACCGCTTAAGAGGAGGATGGCAGTTACAGATAGTATTCCAATGCTTAAGCTGTAGAGGAACAGCAGAAGCCTGTCCAGAATTTTGGCCACGAGTCTCACAACCTCCTTAAATTAAGGTAAACCCTCGACGCACTGTCGGGGGTTTATGGAAGAACTGAACCCTTACTTCACGCGGATAACCGCATCCGTGTCCTCGCTCTTGTCAATGCTTGTATTGCTTTTGAACTGCACATCATGAATATGCACATTCACTTCCACAACGGTCAGACCGGTCATGGTTTCGATGGAGCGCTTAACATTGCGCTGAATTTCAGCAGCCACTTCCGGAAGACGGTAGCCGTATTCGATAATTACGGACACATCCACCGCAGCCTCGCGCTGTCCAACCTCAACCTTAACCCCTTTGGACAGGTTCTTGCGTCCGAGAAGCTCCACGATTCCGCCGGCGAAACCGCCGCTCATTCCGGCCACACCTTTCACCTCAACGGTTGCCAAACCGGCGATAACCTCGATCACTTCTGGAGCGATCTGGATTTCACCGATTTCCGTACGTTCAAATTCTGTCGGCAATGTACTCATTTGGACTTCACACCTTTCCAGCAAAAAAGTTGTAGGGGCACTTCAAGCGGGCAGTACGCCTATTATTAAACATACTATATCATTTGACGAACTTTATGACAAACCATGAGAAGCCGTCCTAAACTTCATACTCCTCAAGGAACTTGATATCGAAGTTCCCGTCCAAAAACACCGGATGCTCCAGCAGTCTCTGGTGGAATGAAATGGTGGTATGTATGCCCTCCACCGCAAATTCAGCCAGTGCACGCTTCATCTTGGCGACAGCCTCTTCCCGGGTCGGTGCCCAGACGATCAGCTTGGCAATCATGGAGTCATAAAAAGGTGAAATGGTATAGCCGGGGTAAGCTGCGCTGTCCACCCGTACACCGAGTCCGCCCGGAGGCAGATAGAAGCCTATTTTGCCGGGAGACGGCATGAAATTACGTTCAGGGTCCTCCGCATTGATCCGGCACTCGATCGACCACCCGTTGATGACAATATCCTCTTGGGTGAAGGAGAGAGTGTTACCTTCCGCCACAGAGATCATTTCCTTGATCAGATCTACTCCGGTAACCATCTCTGTCACTGGATGCTCCACCTGGATACGGGTATTCATCTCCATGAAATAGAACTGGCCGTCAGGCCCGAGCAGGAATTCAAGTGTGCCCGCCCCCGAGTAATTAACTGCATGCGCGGCACGGACAGCCGCTTGGCCCATCGCCTCACGGGTTTCCGGTGTCAGGATGGAGCAAGGTGCTTCCTCCAACAGCTTCTGGCGGCGGCGCTGCACAGAGCAGTCACGTTCACCCAGATGGACTACGTTGCCGTGATTATCGGCGATGATCTGAATCTCCACATGCTTCATGCCGGTCAGGAATTTCTCCAGGTAGACCCCGGCATTGCCGAAGGCCTTCTGAGCCTCCTGCTGGGCTGCGGTAATCTGCTTCACCAGTGACTCTTCATCCTCGGCAATACGGATGCCCTTGCCTCCGCCGCCTGCGGTAGCCTTGACGATGATCGGATACCCGATATCCCGGCCCAGCATCACCGCTTCTTCTATGTCGCCGACAAGCCCCTCGGAGCCCGGTATAATCGGAACCCCAGCCTGCTTCATCGTCTCCTTGGCTACGGCCTTGTCGCCCATCCGCGTAATTGCATCCGGCGACGGACCGATGAAGGTAATGTTGCAGGATTCACAGATCTCGGCGAAATCTGCGTTCTCCGCCAGGAAGCCATAGCCGGGGTGAACGGCATCGCATTCCGTCAGCGTAGCAACGCTCATAATATTAGTAAAGTTCAAATAGCTGTCCTTGGCGGGCATCGGTCCGATACAGTACGCCTCATCCGCAAGACGGACATGCAGGGAATCACGGTCCGGTTCCGAATAGACAGCCACGGTGGCAATACCCAGCTCGCGGCAGGCCCGGATAATGCGGACCGCAATCTCGCCGCGGTTGGCAATCAACACTTTTTGAATGTTCATGCATTTCCTCCCAAAGTTTAGCGAAGCTTGCAAGCTCCTCCTCATTCTCGCGGCAATTATTCCGCTCTCACCAGAAACAGCGGCTGGCCGTATTCCACCAGTTGCCCGTTCTCAACCAGGACAGAGACAATCTCGCCCTTCACTTCGGCTTCCAGCTCATTCATCAGCTTCATCGCTTCAATGATGCAGACCGTGGATTTCTCATTTACCCGGTCTCCGACATTAACAAAGGAAGGCGTCTCCGGTGAAGCGGCACTGTAGAAGGTCCCGACCATCGGCGAGACGATTTTATGTAATGCGCCTTCAGCGGAGGTTGCGGGCTGCTGCGCCGCAGCAGGAGCTTCACTGACAGCCGGAGGGGCAATGAACTGCGGACTTTGCGGCTGCGGGGCTGGCGTAAAGGGGTAGTTATAAGGAACCGCCTGAATTACTGTTCCTTCAGCTTCAGAGCGATCCGGTTTACGGATAGCCAGCTTCATACCTTCGCTTTCAATCTCCAGCTCGTGCACGGAGGAAGTCTGGTCCAGCAATTGAATTAATTCCTTAATCTCACTTAACTTGAACATTGGGTAGTTCACTCCTTCAGCTTTCTCTCGAAGCCATTTTGGGACGCAGGCTGAGCAGGATACGATATCCGTTCTGACAAGCATACCTGTAAGGCGGGTCTGCTCTGTAATTCTCTTGAATCGCTACCTTGTGTAACCGCTACCTGCGTAATCTTCTTTTTCTATGCATCGATAACTTTATGTATTATATCACAAACGCTAGAAATGGAAAGAGCCTGGGACGCGCCCGGGCTCTTTCGGCATTTTATTCTATTTTCCCTGATTATATTCAGCAGGCTTACTGCTCCGAGACGTATTGGACCTTAATCTTGTCTTGGGTAACGCTCAGTTCCTTCATTACAAAATCCACGATGCCAACCGCCTGCTTCACATCCAGCTTATCGCTGAGCACCACGATTGTATAGGCGTCACCCGCTTCTTCTTTCACAATGGCCTCACCGTATTTTTGTTGAAGCTTTTCTTCAATCCCGGTGATTTTGGATTCCTTCTCTTCCAGCTTGTTAAGCTGTTCCTGGGCAACCGCACTCTCGGCTGGTGTCTTATCCATATTGTTAATCAGTGCCATAAGATCATTGTGGTCCTTCAGGTTCTTCTGCTCGCGTTCGTACAGATAGTTCGTGAACAGGCTGCTGGCCGATACGCTCTGCGAAGCCACTTCATCCAGGATTTCCTTATCATCCTTCGCCGAAGTCTTGTCTACAGCGGCTGACGTATCTTTGCTGTCTTTGCTGTCTTTGCTGTCCTTGGTATCCTTAGTGTCCTTATTTTCCTTGGTATCCTTGCTGCCAGCCGTATCCTTGCCTTTATCAGCCGTAGTAGTGGCTGCCTTATCCGTTGTAGCAGTTGTATCCTTAGCGGTATTGCTGCTGTCAGCAACCACACTGCTGTCATCTATCACGGCCGGAGTCGTACTGTCTTCAGTTGCCACTGTTGATGCTGCTTCATCCTTGACGGTCTTGCTGCTGTCATCCACGGTTCCTACTGCAATACCTTTGTCTGTGCTGACCTCTTTGATGACAAGTCCGCTGTCAAGCGTAGTGGCGGTTCCGCCGCCCGTCCCGTCTTTTATAGTGTCCACCTGGATGCTGCCTGCGGTTTCTTTGGGGATGGGAGCCCCCGTATCTTCCGTGAACAGATAATATGCAGAGAGCACTACCATCAAACTGAGCATAGAAACCAGCCAAATCGTTTGTCTTTTGCCCTTCATTGTTTATACCTCCTATAATTTTGTTGCCAGCCCTCTTGTCGTGTGTGTCGCGTGTGTATCGTACAAGCCTCTTCTGTTAAAGCATATGCCGGGGTTGCCTGAGACATGCCTATTCCTGCTTGCGCGGGACAACAGAAATCCGGTAGACCGGAACGTTAAGCCCTTTTTCAACCGCCTGCTCAATCAGACTGCGCACGACCTTGTTCTCTGCCCCTTTGGCGACCACCAGCACTCCCCGTACCTGAGGCTTCACCCGCTTGGTGATGATCGGGGCCTCGTTCCCTGACTGGCTGTAAGTGACGATCTGGCCGTCCCTGGTGTACTGGGTGGTATGGCGTTTACCGCCGCTGGCATCTGTTTCTTCACTTTGCTGCTGCGAGTCATTCATATTGCGCTGCACGATAATCTCCTCTGTGGAATCTACGGTGACCATGATATCTACAGTACCGACCCCCACGATTTTCTCCAGAATCCCCTTCGTGCGGTTCTCCATCGCCAGTTCGATGCTGTCAAAAGAATTCGCGCTCCCGGCCTCCTGCTGCAGGACGGTCTGCGAGGTCCCGCTGTCCGGCGGTTCACGCCCCGTGTTCTCGTTGTCCAGCTTCTTCACATTCACGAAGGAGTTGAACAGCATGATCGCAACACCCAGCAGGCCGATAATGATAAGCCAGCGGAAGGTGTGGCTGCGCTTCGGGCTGCCGCTGCCGCCTCCGGCCCACTGCTCCAGCTTTTTCAGCCAATTGCCCATTGATTGCCCGCCTCCTCTTATGATTTCACGGTACCGGCCCCGCTGCTCTGCACCTTGATCAGGGTGGGGTCCAGGTTCCAGTTCTGCTCCAGCAACTTGATAATTGTTCCGGCTTCCTCCGCCAGGGGCTCCTGCGTCCCCTCCGTTCCACTCCCGGAAGAGGATGACGCCGGAGCCGAACCCCCTGAGGAAGCAGCTTCCTGCGCTTCACCATCCCCGCCGCTGCCCTCCAGGCTGACCTGGACCGGTTCCACAGGGTTAATCTGGATCGGCCCGGCTGACGGGTGGGCTGCAGTACCAGCGCCCGGGACAGCGCCTCCAGAGGCGCTCTGCTCCGGCGGGAGAGCTACCGTGACCGAGGAGATCAGCGGCACCTCCTCGCCCAGCGGCGCATTTGGGTTCGGGCCCATGGCCAGGGCCACCGTCACCTTCACCCCGCCGAGCCCGGTGCTCCCGGCAATCTGGTCGCGCATCTGGCCGGCGATTTCCTCGGCAGCCAGCTTCAGGCTCTGGTCACGTGCTCCGGCAGCAAGCATCCGCCCGTCTGCCAGAATCTTGTCCAGCGAATCCGGTGCGCCGCCCGTTCCGCTTAGTAGCCCTCCGCTTCGTTCCTGCTGCTGCATCGCCACGGTCAACTCCTTGCTCGCATCCCCCTTCAGCAGAGAGATTATCGGGCTGAGCATCGTTAGCAGAACCAGCAGGCTGAGCACCAGCCTGGCGTAGCGTTCCATGGATTTACTGGGCAGCAGCATCTCCACGAATGCAGCCATCAGCACGACGAGAATCAGCTCATGGAGCCAACTGCTGAGCCAGGACATGGCGCACCTCCTTGTCATTTCGTTCTATCGCATCATCACGGTCACATTGCCCGCAGTCAGCATAATGGTTACCGCCAGGAAGAACATCAGCGAGACGGCGGCCAGCGCTGCGAAGACGTAAACCATGCTTTTGCCAATTGTCTGCAGGCAGGTCACGATCGGTGTCTCGCCCAGCGGCTGCATGACAGCGGCAGCAAGATTGTAAATCAGGGCGAGGATCAGAATTTTGATTGCCGGGAACGCGCACAGGAAGAGGATAATGATCACTCCCGACAGCCCGATGGCGTTCTTCACCAGCAGTGAGGCCGAGATGACTGTGTCCGTAGCATCCGCGAACATTTTACCGATCACCGGTACGAAATTCCCTGTTATATATTTGGCCGCGCGTATAGTCACTCCGTCTGTAACCGAGCTGGTAATCCCCCGGACGGAGATCACGCCGAGAAACACCGTCAGCAGCACCCCCAGCAGCCCGGCCCCGATATTGCGCAGCAGGTTGGCCAGATGGGTCAGCTTGTATTTCTCCGACATGGCGCTCACCAGATGCAGCACCGCCGAGAAGAACAGCAGCGGGAAGACCAGCGTATGAATCAGCGTGCCTACGGTATGGATCATGAATACAATCAGCGGGTGGGTTACCGACACCGTGACGATATTGCCCATCGAGGCCAGCAGCGCGAACAGCAGCGGAATCATAGCCATCATGAAGTCGATCATCCGGTCGATGGCATCCTTGGCATACCCGATAGCAACGTTGAAGCTGTTGACGGCGATGACAAGCACCACCATGTAGCAGAGCATATAAGCGATCTTACTGACGGATTTCCGTTCAAAAGCGGTCTGCAGTGTCTCCAGAATCATGCTCAGCACACTGATCATCACTATCGTGACCAGCAGCTTGCCGTTGTAGAGCACCTCGTGCCACATGAAATTCATCAGGCCGGACAATACGCTTTTGAAGCTTAAGCCCTTATCCCCCGGCAGCAGCATATCCATCAAGGAAGGTGTCCGGCCCTCCGGGAAAAATCCACCGTAGTCCTTCATTAGCTGGTCCCAGTAAGACTCCACTTTGTCCTTTGGCAGATGCTCCACCTGCCCTTTCACCCACTGGTCAACAGGAGACGCCGGGCCTCCGCTGCCGCCTGTAGCCGGGGACGAAGGAACCGGAGCCGTACTTGCAGCATCTGCAACACTTGCAGAACTTGCGGCACTTGCCGTGCTTCCACACAGCAGAAGCAACTGGAGCACCAGCAGCAGGGCTGGCAGAAGCAGGAGCGCTTTTACCCCTTTTGGCGGCCGAAAAATACTATACTCCTGCATTCCCCTCACCTCCGCTTTACTCCAACTTGTCCGGCATGTCCGCTGTATCAGGCTGGCAGCAGCTTCATGACCGTTTCAATAATAATGCTGATAATCGGAACAGCCAGTACCATGATCAGCACCTTGCCGGCCAGCTCAATCTTGGAAGCAATCGATTCCTGCCCGGCATCCCTCACGATCTGCGCCCCGAATTCCGCGATATAGGAGATGCCGATGATTTTGAACACGGTTTTGATATGGATCATTTCCATCCCGGAGGATTCCGCGACCCGCTCCAGCGTACCGAGAATCGTTCCGATCTTGCCGATCAGGAACAGGAAGATCAGAATGCCGGCCGCAGTAGTCAGCAGGAAGGCGAATACCGGCTTTTGCTCCTTCAGGACGAGGATAAGGACCGTCGCCAAGATGCCAATTCCCACAATCTGAATGATTTCCATAACTTCAGCCTACTGAAAAAGAAAAATCGTTTTGATTTCCTGCAGCAGCCCATCCAGCATGCGGATGACCATGAACAGGACGATGATAAAGCCGACAATCGTTACCCAGTGGGCGATATCCTCTTTGCCCATCTGCTTAAGCACCGTGTGGATCATGGCGATAATGATGCCGATGCCGGCAATCTGAAAGATCGCGTTGACTTCAATATTCATTCCTGGCACCTCGCTAAAAGATCAAAATGACGATCAATGCTCCAAGCAGCAGACCCAGGCTTTTACTCACCTTCTCATACTTGCCCTGATCTTCTCTGGCCGCTGTCTCCTCCTGCTTCAATTGCTGTAAAGCTAGTGCAATATGCGTGCTCTGATTCGGCCGGTCACTGGTTCCGAGCGTGCAGCTGAGCTGCCGGATGATCTCCTTCTCCGTGCCCCGCAGCGATGCGCTGCTCCAGTGGGCTTCCACCGCCCGCCGGATGGCCTCTTCCGCACTGTAGTTATGCGGCGGATTCATCTCGTCCGCCGCCGTAAGAAAGAAGGCCCGCAGCGGCTCCTTCGTCTGCAGCCCGATCCGGCGCAGCGCCTCCGGCAGCGGCGTGTAGCCGTACTGGATCTCGGTCTCCAGCCGCTGGAGCGCTGCAATCAAGGCCCGGATATGCCTTGGCCGGTCGGCATACTGGGCCGCCCGCTTGAAGCCGGCCAGTGTTCCGGCCAGCACGATCAGTACCGCGCCAAGCAGTTTAAGCATGGCGGTCACCCCCTGACACCGGCTGCTCCTCCGGCGAGACCAGCAGCAGCCCGCGCTTCTGGGCATCCAGAATGCGGAAGGACAAGCCGGAGGCTCCGCGGTGCAGAATCACATACCGCTCGAACATCCGGTGCTCCAGCAGCCCGCCGAGGCCCGGCCGCCGGGCCAGCTCGGACACTTCCTTGCCGTGCGCGGAAGCGACCACCGAGATCCCGGCGTGCAGCGCCTCGGTCACCGCATCCGCGTCCTCCATGCGGCCGATTTCATCGGCGATCAGCACATCGGGCGACAGGGAGCGGATCATCATCATCATGCCTTCCGCCTTGGGGCAGCCGTCCAGAATATCCGTGCGCGGCCCGACATCGAAAGCCGGAATTCCCCGGCGGCTGCCCGCAATCTCGGAGCGTTCGTCGACGATGCCGACCTTCAGCCCCGGCCGGCTGCCTTCCCGGCCCCCGCTTGTACCTGCCGACAGCTGCCTGGCCAGATCGCGCAGCAGTGTGGTCTTGCCATGCTGCGGCGGGGACAGGATCAGCGTATGCATGACCCGCTGCCGCCCCCGGTCCAGCAGATAAGGCAGCACGCCATCGGCGATGCCGTGCACCTCACGGGCAATCCGCACGTTGAAGCCGGTAATATCACGCAGATGTTCCACACCGCCCCCGCTCAGAACCGTCCGGCCGCAGAGGCCGATCCGGTGTCCGCCCGGAATGGTGATGAAGCCCTTGCGCAGCTCCTCCTCCATCGTATAGAGGGAATGATTGCTGATGAGGTCCAGCAGCCGGTGCGTATCCTCCCGGTCCGGCCGGTACGCCTCGCCGGGTAGCTGGGTCAGGGTGCCGCCGGCGCCGATGAAATGATACTTGCCGGAATAGTTGATCTCCAGCGGCCGTCCCTCACGGACGCGAATCTCCTCCACCTTGTCCAGGAGCGCAGCGGGGAGGCCGCCGAGCAGCGCTCTTACTTTTTCGGGAAACAACAGAAGCCAGTCATTTGCCATACCAGGTACCCCCAAGCTGTCCTCTATTAATAGCTTTATTTCATATTTATGCTTGTACTTATGCTTTATGCCTATCATCTATCATTTCTTGAGAATCCCGAATAAGAGAATAGCCACCCCGCAGCCAATCCAGCCAAGCTTGCCCCAGGACAGCTGCTCTGCCATCCCTGTAAGGCCGACAGCCGTGGTCAGAATGAGGATCGTAGGGCCGACAAGCGCCAGTCCCGAATTGACAGCCAGCGCCTTATCCACCTGATTCAGCTTCAGCATAATCAAGGCCGCCGCAATCTCCACAGTGCCGGACAGCAGCCGCAGGCCAGACATCCAGCTTACATACTTGTCCAATGTTCTCAACTCCTTCGTTCAAATCTATGGATCGTACACAATCCCTGCACATCAAACAAGCTGTTATCCATGGATATGCGGAAGGGCGCGACTTTAGACAAGGAGAAATGGGGATACTAGCGGAATATTCAGGAGGTGTGAAAGAAATCATAGTCCCGCCTTCTATAAAAAAATATCATCGGTATGATAAAATTAATTTTGCCGTATCCAAAGATAACTGAGCAAAGAAGGGGACCACAGTCATGCAAGTTCGTAATTTCGTAATACCGCTTGTATCAGGAACGATAGCCAGACAGGTAAAAGAGGTAGCTATTATTGTATTTTCAGCCTTTCTGGTAGCAGCAGGGCTCCGCCTGTTCCTGATTCCGCACCAATTGCTCAGCGGCGGTGTAGCCGGGACAGCTTCCATCATCGGGTATTTGACTCATCCAAAATTTATCTCGCTGTACTATTTCGCCATCAATCTCCCGATCCTGATCTGGGGCTTCGTCGCCGTGGGTAAAAAGTACATCTGCTATAGCATGCTGTCTGTCCTGTGCACTACCTGGTTTCTGAACGTCATCCCTGTGGTGAAGCTCACCAAGGACCCGATTCTGGCCAGTATCTTCGGCGGGGTAATTATTGCGGGAGGGGTGGGCTTCTCGCTGCGGGCGGGCGGTTCTTCCGGGGGCTTCGACATTCTCGGTTCTATCATTACCCGTAAGCGGGATATTCCCATGGGCACCGTGTTGTTCGTCATGGACGGCCTGGTTATCTTATGTCTCGGCTTCTTCAAAAGCTGGGATTCCGCACTCTACGCGATGCTCTGTATCTTCGTCAAAAGCCGGGTGGTGGATATGATTCACATCCGCCATGTCAAGCTGACCTGCTTCATCGTCACCAAGGAGCGCGAGAAAATGCTGAACCGGCTGACCAGCCTGCCCCACGGCATCACCGTTGTGAACGCGGAGGGCGGGTACAGTCACGAGGGCAACACGATGCTGATGACCGTAACCACCCGCTATGAGCTGGCAGATCTGCGCAAAACGATTCTGGAGACCGATCCGAAATCCTTCGTTAACGTACTGGAGACCGTGGAGATTATGGGCAGGTTCCGGCGGCTGAGCTAGCGAGTGCATGGTGCGGGCCATTCTTAACTAATGTATGACACACAAAAAGAGTGCTGTTCTCCGCATCTGCGGGGAATAGCACTCTTCTGTAATTACGATACCTTCCGGCAGGCTTAGCGGCGGTCCTGTGGACCTCCAACGAAGGCTTGCTCTTCTGTATCTAAGTTATAAGCGGTATGCAGCGCCTGAATAATCTGCTGCAGGTTGCCGGATTCAATCACACACGATACCTTGATCTCGGAGGTGCTGACCATCTTGATGCTCACGCCTTCATTCGAGATGACCTCGAACATCTTGGCGGCAACCCCCGGGTGGCTAACCATCCCGGCGCCGACAATCGATACCTTGACCAGACTGTCCTCGGAAGTCACTTCACGGTAAGGCAATACGCTGTGCAGCCCCTGGATGACCTCTTTGGCCTTCTCAAGATCGCCAAGCGCTACAGTAAAGGAGAAGTCTGCCTCCCCTTTCTGCACTCCGCTCTGCACGATAATGTCAACATCCACGCCCTCATCGGCCAGCTTGCCGAATACCTGGGCGAGTACACCCGGCACATCAGGAACTCCCAGAATACTGATCCGGGCCACATTCTTGTCATAGGCAATTCCGCTTACTGCTACACCCTGCTCCATGCTTGCTTCCTCCTTCACCACAGTACCTTCATTATGGTTAAAGCTTGATCTTACGACCAGCTTCACTTGATATCGTTTGGCATATTCCACAGCACGCGGATGCAGCACGGCTGCCCCGAGATTCGCCAGTTCCAGCATCTCGTCGTAGGAGATTTCCTTCAACTTGCGCGCCGTCTTCACAATACGCGGGTCAGTCGAGTAGATGCCATCTACGTCGGTGTAGATCTCGCAGACATCCGCTTTGATCGCTGCAGCCAGCGCAACCGCTGTCGTATCCGAGCCTCCGCGGCCCAGTGTAGTGATCTCGCCATCCAGCGTCATGCCCTGGAATCCGGCTACAATCACAATCTGCTCACGCTCCAGCGACTCCAGCACCCGGCGTGGAACAATCTCACTGATCCGTGCCCGGCCGTGGGTCTCATCGGTACGGAACCCGGCCTGCCAGCCTGTATAGGATACGGCATTCCGGCCGATTCCGTGAAGCGCAATCGACAGAAGCGCAACGGAGATCTGCTCTCCGGTAGTCATCAGCATATCCATCTCGCGTGCGGGGGGCTGACCGTTCAGCTGATTCGCCTGATCGATCAGATCATCTGTGGTATCTCCCATAGCGGAGACCACCACAACGCAGCGCTGCCCTTCATCCTGCTTGGCTGCGATCCGCCCTGCAACACGCTTCATGCGTTCAACGTCGCCGACGGAGCTGCCCCCGAATTTCATGACATAAAGTGACAAAGTTCCATTCACTCCCTATTTCGCTCTAAAGTAGCTTAAATTTTGGTTAACGCTTTAACACAGTATAATACGAAAATCATAACATGCGTTAATGGTTTCACAAAATAAAATGCCCATTTTTGATGAACCCGGCCTTAACCCCGAACCCGCCGCGGCCTGCTCAGGCTTCATTCAGGTGCACTAATGCTCCTCATTCGCTCATCCAGCCCGCTTGGCTCCATTCAGGAGCACTAGTGCTCCTCATTACTCTCATCCAGCCCGCTTCGGCTCCATTCTGGTGCACTAGTGCTCCTCATTCGCTCATTCAGCCCGCTTTAGCCCAATTCAGGAGCACTAGTGCTCCTCATTACTCTCATCCAGCCCGCTTCGGCTCCATTCAGGAGCACTAGTGCTCCTCATTACTCTCATCCAGCCCGCTTCGGCTCCATTCAGGAGCACTAGTGCTCCTCATTCGCTCATTCACTCCACATTCAGCCCCACCGGAGACGTCCGTTAGAGGGATTTATCCCTTTGAGTCCTAATGTGCCTCCCGCTTTCTGCGGATCTGAGGGATTTATCCCTTTGATTTCCCCGGCCTGTCCACTTTTAGTTTAATTAAAGGGATTAATACCCCTAATCCCCCCATTCAGCTAACTTCCCGCTAAATCTGAGGGATTTATCCCTTTCATCCTTTTCAGCCCCTTTTCCATCACTTCTTCCCTCTCGCCCAGCCTGCCACAGCAAAAAGACCTCCACCGCATCAAGCGGGGAGGCCCTCAAGTTACAACTGGAATCCAAAAAGGCTCCTACGCGCGGGAGATATATTTACCTTCGCGGGTATCGACCAGGAGAACATCTCCTTCATTAATGAACAGCGGTACCTGAACCGTATGACCGGTCTCTAGAATAGCGGCTTTGGTTGCACCTTGAGCCGTGTTACCCTTCACGCCTGGTTCGGTCTCGGTAACCTTCAGCTCTACGCTGGTCGGCAGGTTGATCCCGAGGATTTCACCCTGGTAGCTGACGATATTCACTGTCATGTTCTCTCTAAGGAAGTTAAGCTCCCATTCGAGCTGCTTGGCTGTCAATTCGAACTGGTCGTAAGTCTCGTTGTCCATGAACACATGCTCAGAGCCGCTTGCATATAGGTATTGTACGCCACGGTTCTCGATGATGGCACGGCCAATGGTTTCACCGGCACGGAACGTGCGTTCAACCGTATTGCCGTTACGCAGGTTCTTTAGCTTGGAGCGGACGAAGGCTGCGCCTTTACCCGGCTTCACGTGCTGGAAATCTAGGACGGTGAAGATGTCCCCTTCTACTTCTACGGTCAAGCCTGTCTTAAAATCGTTAACTGAAATCACAAAAAATCCCTCCTGGAATCCATAAATGAACTGAATAATAGTGTCTTACAGTACCATGTAATCCTTAGATGAATGTGTCAGCAGCGTGATGCCGCTCTCGGTAATGACAATATCATCTTCAATCCGTACGCCGCCAAGACCTGAGAGATAGATTCCCGGCTCCACAGTGACAACCATCCCCGGCTGGATGACTTCATCCGCCAGCTTGGACAACCGCGGCCATTCATGTACTTCCATCCCGAGACCATGGCCTGTGCTGTGGCCGAAATATTCACCATACCCGTAGCGGGTGATGATATCACGGGCCAGGGCATCACATTCACGGCCGGTCATGCCGGGCTTGATATGCGCCAGCGTATGAAGCTGCGCTTCAAGCACAATATCATAGATCTCCTTCAACTTAGGGTCCGGTGATCCCAGAGCAATTGTACGGGTCACATCGGAGCAGTAACCGTCAAGGAGAGCGCCGAAATCGAAAGTGACGAATTCGTTGTTCCCGATAACCTTGCTGCTCGCTACTCCATGCGGCATAGCTGAACGCTCACCGGAAGCGACGATCGTATCGAATGAAGACGAAGTTGCACCATGCGTACGCATGTAGAATTCCATTTCCAGATCGACATCGCGTTCCGTCATGCCCGGCTTGATCACATTCAGGATATGACTGAACGTGGCGTCTGCCAGATCGGCAGCCCGCTGCATAACAGCCAGCTCT
Organism: Paenibacillus sp. FSL H7-0350; assembly: GCF_038593195.1. Taxonomy (NCBI): domain Bacteria; kingdom Bacillati; phylum Bacillota; class Bacilli; order Caryophanales; family Paenibacillaceae; genus Paenibacillus; species Paenibacillus sp. FSL H7-0350. The sequence continues at coordinate 1,959,536 of NZ_CP151972.1, forward strand.
TCCTCGTCCTTGAACATGCGCAGGTTCTCAACAGCCTTCGATACCGGTACCATAGCTGCCGGGGCAAGAGCCTCCGCATAAGCGGTGTATGCACTGAAGGTCACATCATCCTGCTCGAAGCCGACACGGACTTGTCCGCCCTTCGGCAGCAGTTCCCGCACGGTGTCAATGAATTTCGAGTCATGCTGTACCACCTTGAGGCCATTCACCTGTTCCGAGGCCTGTGTCATATACCGGAAGTCCGTCAGCAGATAACTGTCATCACCGGTAACCAGCACGTACCCGGAGGAGCCGGTGAACCCACTCAAATAGCGGCGGTTATATCCGCTGGTAATTAACATCGCATCCAGTCCCAGTTCCTGCAGAACCTTACGCAGCTTGGAGACGCGCTTGTTGCCCATTTTCATTCTCCTCTCGAAATAGCCACATTGTATTTTACCATAGCCGCAGGCCAACTGAGAAGTTTTTTCGAAGGACCTAGGCCAGCTTCGTCTGCTGTTCGCGTTTGCGTTCATCCGTATACTCGATTGCCGCCGTATATCCGATGAATAATCCCCAGAGCAGGAAAAGGCAGAATTCGCTGATGACCGTGTTCCACGACAGCTTGAACGGCGGCTGGAGCAGGAATAGGCGCGAACACGCAAGGAACAGGACCGACCACCACAGCACTCCGTATATCATCCCGGGCCAAGGCCCGTTAAGCTTCCGGAAAATTAATACGTAGATCAGGGACGCCAATACTGAGAATACAATAAAAAACAAATATCCAAGCAGATGCCCGGCAGGGGTCACCAGAAATCCATGCTTGAAAAAGGGCTCCGCCAAAAATCCCGGAATGACCTTGGTAAAGTGCAAAACGTACATCAGCCAGTGCAATCCTCCCCAGATTAAACCGGCGAAATAACCCAGTTCAATGGAGAAATAAAAAGGATTCGTCTGGACGGTCTTGGCCTTGCTTGAAGAACTCATAGAGTTGCCTCTCTTTCGGTATGGGGTTAATCCGGTTTCCACTCCGCTCTCTATAGCTAGTATGTACAGCTAACGGCAATCCAACTAGTAATGTGGTTAAAAATTAGTTACAATGTATTATATAAATCATATCAATATACGGGAAGGTGAATTGGTTGTCCCAGGAAACTCCCAGTTACGGCGGCCAAGCCGTCATCGAAGGCGTCATGTTCGGCGGCAAGCATGTCAACGTAACAGCCGTAAGACGAAAGAATCAGGAGATTACATTTTTGGAGGTGCCGAAGAGCGATAAGAGCTGGGTCCTTAAACTGCGCAAGATTCCGCTGCTTCGCGGCATTGTCAGTATTATAGATTCCAGCGCCAAAGGCTCGAAGCATCTGAACTATTCGGCAGAATCCTATGCCGAGGATGAGACGGAGCCGGAAGAGCTTGCTAAGCAGCAGGCGAAGGGCAAGGACAAGAAGAAGGACGAAGGCTGGAGTCTCGGGATGATCTTCGGCGTAGCTGTAATGGGTATTCTTTCTTTCCTGTTCGGCAAGCTGATTTTCACGCTGGTCCCGGTATTCGTAGAAGATTTTTTGTTCAAGAATGTATTTGACAACTATATTCTGCACAACCTTGTGGAAGGCGGCATCAAGCTCATTCTCCTGCTCGTCTATCTCTGGGCGATCTCGCAGACACCAGTGATCAAGCGGCTCTTCCAGTACCATGGAGCTGAGCATAAGGTCATCAGCGCCTTTGAAGCTGGTGAAGAGCTGACAGTAGCGAACGTACAGAAATACAGCCGTCTGCATTACCGCTGCGGAAGCAGCTTCATGATGCTGACGATTATCCTCGGTGTGATTATCTACTCGGTCGTCCCATGGAATTCCCTGATGGAACGGGTACTGCAGCGTATCGTTCTTTTGCCGGTGGTCATCGGAATCTCGTTCGAGGTACTAAAGGGCACGAATGCGGTAAGAGATATTCCCGGCCTTAAGTATCTGGGGTACCCTGGCCTGTGGCTGCAGCTGTTGACTACCAAGGAACCTAAGGACGATATGGTAGAGGTGTCTATCGCTTCCTTCAACCGGATGCGGGAGCTGGACGCTGCAATTGAAGCAAAAGGATATTCGGAGGCAAGTGTGTCAGGCGGCATTTTGGATCCTGCGAAAGGATGATTAGCCAATGATCAGACATGCTTTGATATTTTGGATTACGACAGCTCTTGCCGTATGGGGCCTAGTGATGGATATTATGGCGCGCGGCCTGATGGCCCTGTCCATCTTCATCTTACCCCTGATTCTGCTGGGACTGTTGTATTACGCCTACAAGATAGCCCCCGGCAGAATGGGAGGCGGACCCGGACGTCCGCGCACCAAGGTTAAGCCTTCGGTCAAGACGATGTCCAAGGTTGCCGGCATCCGCAAGACCACAGGCTCACCCGGTAAGCGCAAAAGTTATCCCTTCCAGGTCATCGAAGGCAGTAAGGGTAAGAATGACGATCAGTTGCCCAAATATCACTGAACCATTCAAGCATAACTGCAAAAGGCATCCCCACGTTATTGGAATAACGTGCGGGATGCCTTTTTTTTGTTTTTGGGGGCCCCGCAAAGTACTTGAGTCATTACCGCCTTGGACCTGCAGTCTGAAGGGGTGCCTTCCAGGTATAGGAAGGCGGTGCTGGACGATAGTTAGCGAAGAACTCTTCTCCGGCTGCGATCCCCGCCGTATACAAGGCGTCGGTCTGTGTCTCCGTGATATGAAACTCGGTGGTGGAGATGCCCAGCGTAGGGATTTTGACCGTACGAACGAATTTATCCGTCTCAATATACCGTTCATCATGTGCGGAGAGCATCGTCTCCACCATCGCCTCCAGCATGCTGAACGGCCCCGTAATATGATGCGGCTGCGGGGATGCCTTTCCGATCAGCTGGTAGCCAATGGTTGGCGTTCTGCGCTCTGGTGATTGGAAGCCATCTTTCTTCTCATCGAACAGCCAGAGCGGAAAATTACTGAGCACCCCGCCGTCCACCATATAGATCAGCTGCCCGCTGAACGATTTCCCCCGGGCCGCCTCTCCGGCCAGCCGCAGGATCACCGGATCGAAGAAGTACGGAATACTGCAGCTCATCCGCACCGCCTTGGCAACTTCGAAGCTGTCAGGCTCTATCCCGTACTGCACCAAATCATCGGGCAGCACCACAATCCGCCCGTTGGTGATGTCTGATGTAATCACCCGCAGCTTGCCGCGCGGCAGATCCCGGAACGTAACTACCCCCTGCTCCAGCAGGAGGCCGCGAATCCACGCTTCCAGCGCCTGGCCTGAGTACAGCCCCTTCTTGAGCAGCACACGTAAGGCCGGCCCGACGAAGGCGGTGTTGTAGAGCGCTGCCCTTGTCAGGAAGGAGGTGAACGGCGTACGCCGGATAATCCGGCTCATGGTCTCACCGCAGTACCCCGCTGCCAGCAGCGAGGCAATGATCGAGCCGGAAGAGGTACCTGCTACCCGCCCGAAGGTCCGGCCCGCGCGTTCCGTTGCCTGCACCGCACCTGCAAGAGCAATTCCTTTAACTCCACCGCCTTCAAATACAGCGTTAATCTCCATACATGGCAATCCCCCGTTCCATAGAATGTATTGTTATCTATGAGCACGGGGGAGTATTCATGACTTAATTCTTGAAATAGAAGCTGAGCAGGCTGGCCAGTCCATACGGGTCACGGACTACAATATCATTCGCCCGGAACAGGATGCTGCCTGTCACCTCATCGTACTTCTCATTATATTTGAGCTGGTTGATAATCTGATCTCCGCTCTGCCATTCCGCTGTCTGCTTGGTATCCCCTACCTTGTAGGAGGCCAGACCGATATACAGCTTAACCTTCGTTCCCTTAACCTCATTCACCCACCAGTCCACCAGCTTATCATAACGGGCAGCGCTGAAGGAGAGGCTCCAATAGACCTGCGGGGCAACATAATCGATCCAGCCGTTCTGAATCCAGGTACGCACATCCGCATACATGTCATCATAGGCTGACACCCCTGCTGAAGTATCCGAGCCGGTGCTGTCTGCCTTTTTGTTACGCCATACCCCGAACGGGCTGACCCCATATGAGACGGACGGCTTCGCTGCATGAATCTCCTGCCCCAGCTGACGAATGAACTGGTTGATATTATCCCGCCGCCAATCTCCTTTGCCAGCAATTCCTTGTGCATTGAAGGTCTTGAAGGCCGTATCATCGGCAAAAGCTACATTGGACGGATAGAAATAATCATCCAAATGCACCCCGTCGATATCATACCCTCTGACCACCTCCATCACCGTGTCAATAATATGCTGCCGCGCTTCCGGAATCCCCGGGTTGATGTACAGCTTATTCTCCGCCTTGACGATCCAGTCCGGATGAAGCTTGGCTACATGGTTAGGGGCTAGGCTGCTGGTAGAAGCATCGGTTGTAGCCCGGAATGGATTGAACCAGGCGTGCAGCTGCATTCCCCGGCTGTGGGCACTGCTAACCATATAGGCCAGCGGGTCGTAGCCGGGCTCCTTACCCTGAGTCCCGCTAAGCACCTTGGACCAGGGCACGATCTGTGAAGGATAAAGCGCATCACCAGACGGTCTGACCTGAACGAATACACTATTGAACCCGGCTGCCTTCAGCTTATCCAGCAGGCTGTCGAACTCCTTCTTCTGCTTGTCCGGATTGCCTGCCGAAGACGTTGAGGGCCAATCCAGATTATACACAGTGGATACCCAAGCCCCCTTCATGGCCTTTGCGGTCTTGGCACCAGGAATCGAAGGTACGGTTGGTGACGGTACCGTTGGTATTGTCACAGATGGCGTAGGTACAGTTGGTGTAGGCACTGACGGAACTGATGGCGTCACAGGTGTAGAAGGCCCGCCGATTTCCATGCCGGAGTATAAGGAAATATGCTTCGTAGCCTGAACCCAGAGTACCTGCAGCCCAAGCTGCTCGCTTACAAAGCGAAGCGGTACCATCACCCGCCCCTGCGTGATCTGTACAGAAGTATCCAGACGGACGGTAGCACCGTTAACGATGGCGCTTGTTTTGCCGCTGGTCAGCTGCAGTACATTATTATCCTTGCTGATGGTTGCTGTCTTACTGGCCTGATCCCATTTCACACCGGCACCCAGTCCCTGGCTAATCACTCCAGCCGGCACCATCGTAACGTTAGTACGTGTAATATACGGCGGCACATCCGGGCTAAGCGTCTCCCCATCCAGTTCAATGGTGATCTGCACAGAAGCTGCACGTGCACCCGGCGTCCACACAGGCAGACATAGCATAATTACGAGCAGTCCTACGATCCATTTACGGTAATTCATAATTCCTCCCAGGTGTTGAAGTTGTATATATAAAAAATGACCCTCTCATCCTTAAATAAGGGAGAAGGCCGCTCTTTGGTGTAAACGGAATCCTTCCTTAGGTGAAAAAGGAACGGTACCCGTTTTGACGTAAAAAAACTGGAAAGGTTGCGCTAATCAAACAAAAAAAGCCACGTTTATGAATCGCTGGCTATCTCATGGTGAATATCGTACAAGGTCTGCACACGCGCTTCATCCCGGCGGAAATATTCCACCAGCGTTTCGATCCGGGTGATGGAATCCCAGCTCAAGTGATGCTCAATGCCTTCAACATCCTTATAAATATGCTCTTGCTGTACCCCAATAATCCCGAGGAACTCCTCCAGCAGCTGATGGCGGTCCACAAGACGTTTCCCCACTTTTTTTCCTTTGCTTGTTAGGACAAGCCCACGATATTTCTCATAGATGAGATATTCGTCCTTATCCAGTTTTTGGATCATCTTGGTCACAGAGGAGGGATGGACTTCCAGCCCCTCGGCAATATCCGAGACCCGCGCATAACCCTTCTCGTCGATGAGCTTATATATGCGCTCCAAATAATCCTCCATGCTGGGTGTTGGCATTCTAGCTTACCTCTTTTCTATAATGAGCGTAACGGTGGGACCGGGCCTTGCTCTAACAATGATACATGCTTCTGCCGCTCCTTGGCAAGTCCTGCCGGTCATCCGCTTCCCCGCTTAGTGATGTTTACCATGATTCCATTCGCCCGCAGATTGGCACAATAACGTTATCCTCATTCCTAAGGAGCGTGAAATCATGAGCTTAATCACACCCGAACGCCCTCCTGCCAAAAGAACGCGCAAGCCCACCGGACTCTTCATCCCGGAGCTTGTGTTCTTTGAACCTGATGCGCTGAATTATCCCAAAGGGGAGCGGATTATGGAGTGGGTCAAGTCCCGCAATATTCCCTACCGCATGACCACCTCGCATAACCGGATTACCAATCTGCCGGGCGAGACGGAAGTCGAACAATACAAAATCGCCAAACGGACGCTTGTGGTCGGCTTGCGCAAGACACTCACTTTTGACCAGTCGAAGCCGTCTGCCGATTATGCGATTCCGATTGCCACCGGGTGCATGGGCCATTGCCATTATTGTTACCTGCAGACCACGCTGGGAGCGAAGCCCTACATCCGCGTCTATGTCAACACCGGGGACATCATCGATGCCGCCAAAAAATATATCACCGAGCGTTCCCCGGAAATCACGACGTTCGAAGCGGCCTGTACCTCAGACCCGCTTGGCCTTGAGCATATTACGGGTTCGCTGACGGAACTGATCGAATTCATGGCGGAGGAGCCGCTCGGGCGGCTGCGCTTCGTGACCAAATACCAGCATGTCGAGCCGCTGCTTAAGCTGAAGCATAACGGCCATACCCGTGTACGCTTCAGCGTGAACGCCGACTATGTGATTAAGAACTTCGAGCCGGCCACCTCACGCTTCGAAGAGCGGATTGAGGCCGCCGGACAGATCGCCCGTGCCGGATATCCGCTGGGCTTCATCATTGCCCCTATTATCTGGCACGATGGCTGGGAAGAAGGCTACAGCGAGCTGCTGGAGAAGCTGGCGCATGCCCTGCCGCCGGGGATTGGCAAGGGGCTAACCTTTGAAATGATCCAGCACCGCTTCACCAAGACAGCTAAGACTGTCATCGAGAAGCGTTATCCAAAGTCGAAGCTGGAGATGGACATCGAGAAGCGCAAGAAGAAATGGGGCAAATGGGGACAGAACAAATACGTCTACCCGGACGAACAGCAAACCGCCCTGCGCGAATTCATCACAGAGCGGATTTTTGAACATTTTCCGGAAGCGGCTATTGATTATTTCACTTAAGTCACCTAATTAGAAAATCAGCCAGCGCGGCGTGATGCCCTGCAGCCAAATCGTAATACGGAACATCTGGTCGGTGAACAGCAGGATGCCCATGAATACCATCAGCCCGCCGCCCAGCTTCATCAGCAGGTTGGAGTATTTCAGAATCTTGCGGGCTCCGCCCAGGAAAAAGGCCAGTCCGAAGAACGGAAGTGCAAAGCCGATACTGTATGCCGTTATCATCGTAAACCACGTTCCCGGATCACTGGCCGATAGCGCAATTATGGCGGTTAGAATAGGGCCTATGCAGGGCGACCAGCCTGCCGAGAACCCGATGCCGAAGATGAAGGAGCCAAGGTAACCGGCAGGCTTCCATCTCAGCTCCAGCTTGCGTTCCCGGAGCAGGAACTGCGGCTGGAATACGCCCAGCAGGAAGAGCCCCATGACAATGATTAGGATCGCCGATAATTGACGAATCAAATCCCGCTGGCCGTTGAAGAATTCACCGAACAAGCCTGCTCCAAAGCCGAGGGTGTAGAACACTGCAGAGAAGCCCAGAATAAACGCCAGTGTATGCGAGAGGGTCCGGAGACGGACCTCTTTGCTGTTACTGCCGCTCTTCAGTTCCTGCACCGATAAACCGGTAATATAAGATAGATAAGAAGGATACAGCGGCAGGCAACAAGGCGATATGAATGATGCCACTCCGGCGGCAAAAGCGATTCCTGCATTCAGGTTGGACACGGGCGCATCTCCTTCCATACTCGGGGTCACTCGGGTCACTTCATGTAGCAGCAGTACAGATTCTGTTATGTAGTTGGTGCTGAGGACGGCCGGTTACGCTTGTTTGTTAGGCCGGCAGCCCTTTTTTGCCGATGAGGGTTAGGGTCAACAGTGCAATCAGCAGCAGGACAATTGTTGCTCCCGGAGCCAGGTTCCATACCCCTGCAATGACTAATCCGGAAGTGACGGCAATCTCGGCAATCGCCACGGACAGAATGACCGAGGACTTGAAGCTCCGAGACAGCAGCAGACTAATCGCAACAGGAATGGTTAACAGCGCAGAGACCAGCAGCGAGCCGACAATCTTGATCGCCGTACTGATCACCAGGGCCGTTAACACCGTGATCAGCATATTGAGCAGTTTCACCGGAAGTCCGCTGACACTGGCCGCATCCTCCTCGAAGCTGAGCAGGAAGAATTCTTTGAAGAATAAGGTTACGACCACCACAACCGCAATCGTTACGATTCCCACCACAATTAGATCGGTAGTATTCAGCGTATAGATGCTGCCGAACAGATAGCTCATTACATCTGCATTATACCCTTTGCCCAAGGTGAAAAAAAGCGAGGCCAGCGCAACACCGCCCGACATAATGATCGCAATGGACAGTTCAGCGTAGCTTTTGTAGGCTTTGCGCAGCTTCTCAATGGCAAATGAGGCCACGACTGCAAAGATCAGCCCCGCACCCAGCGGGTAAAAGCCGGTCAGAAAGCCCAGCGCGACCCCGGCAATCGTAACATGCGCCAGTGTATCTCCGATCATGGACAGGCGCCGCAGCACCAGAAAAACGCCGATCAGCGGTGCCGTAATGCCAATCATCAGCCCTCCGGCCAGCGCCCGCTGGAAAAAATCACTAAACAGGATTTCCAAGATGATGTTCTCCTACCTTTCAAATGTGAAACCTTTCAATGGGAAAGCTTTATCGAACCCTTTTTCAAATCCTTGTTCGATCCCTCCCAAACCCTCCCTTCCCGAAGGGAGGGCCCCAAGGGCTCTGCCCTCTGGACACCCGCTAAGTGCAATTGGCGTGGGGGGACCGACTTGCGGCGCTTAGGAACGTTTGCGGAAGGATCGCTTTGCCTCCCTGCGGGATACGCTTTACAGGGGGAGGGATCTACTTACGTTACAATACTAAAGATCAAAAGACTAAGATCAAAAGACTAAGATCAAAAGACTAAGATCAAAAGACTAAGATCAAAAGATTAAGGGATCGTCTTATGTTGCACAATGGACGATCCGAATACTGAATAGGTCGTCCTATGTTGTACAATTGACGATCCGGAAAGCACCCCACCCCTTAATTGCAGAACGTACAACAGAATCATCACTTTTGAGCATATAATCTGATTCTGTTGTATTTCGTACAATGGATATTGTCAGAAGGGCTGGAAAACGGCCGATTTCAAAAAAACTAATGTACAAACTGCAACAGAACTGGGATTGAGGCTAAAATGCGGGCTAACTGATGTACAAAATACAATTACCAGCACCAATTAGGACAATGTGTGCTGCAGATTATCGACTTCGCAGTTCTGCGCCTCGTGCGAGTGGCGGCAGTAGAAGTTGATTTTACCATTCTTCTGTACCGGCTCACTGCCCAGGTAATTCTTCATCATGTCGATATCATGCGAGACCATCAGGAAGGTCATATGGTGATGGGCATGCATGTGCATGATCAGCTCGAAGAATCCGGCCTGGGTCTCGGCGTCAATGCCGACGGTAGGCTCATCCAGAATCAGCAGATCCGGGTGGTTGATCAGCGCGCGGGCCAGGAAGACACGCTGCTGCTGGCCGCCGGACAGCTGGCCGACTCTTTTCTCGGCGATGTCCTGAATCCGCATCACTTCCAGTGCATCCTCACACTGCCGGTGCTGGGCCTTCGAGACCCGCCGGATCAGATTCTTGTTGTTGTACAGACCGGACAATACGACCTCACGGACGGTTGCGGGGAACAGCGGGTTGAACGCATTCTTCTGCGGCACATAGCCGATCCGCTCCCAGTCCTTGAACCTCCGCACCGGCTGGCCGAATAATTTGATCTCCCCGCTGGTGGCCGGCAGCAGGCCGACGATCATCTTAAGCAGTGTCGTCTTGCCTGCACCGTTAGAACCGAGGATACCGAGGAAATCACGTTCTTTTACCGTATAATTCAAGTTCGAAATGACCTTCTGTTCCCCGTAGGAGAAGGACAAATCCTGTATTTCGATCATATGCTGATGGCAGTCCAGGGATACCGGTTGCATGTGAAGTACCGCCTTTCACTTATACTTTCCTTATTATTGTAAGGCCAGAATGAGATTTTGCAAATTTTTCTCCATTAACGTGAAATAGTTGTCCCCGTTCTTCTGCTGGGCCTCGGTCAGTCCTTCTACCGGGTTCAGCACCATCGTGGATACACCGGTCTCACTTGCCAGTGTCTTAGCCAGCTTATCGGATACAAGCTCCTCGAAGAAAATATAACGGATGCCCTCTGCCTTAACCAGCGCCGCCAGCTTCACCAAATCCTGCCCGCGCGGTTCAGCGTCCGGCGACAGCCCCATAATGGCATGCTGCGACAGGCCGTAGTCACGTGCCAGATACGAGAACGCCTGATGAGATACGACAATCTCCTTGTTAGGCAGCTTGCCCAGCTCTTCAGTGAACTTCAGATCCAGTGCGTTCAGGCGGTCCACGAGCTTCAGATAACGCTCTTCATAGCCTGCGGTATGCGCAGGATCAACGGCTTGAAGACTTTCCTTGATATTCTTAGCCATCACAAGCGCCGATTTTGGACTTACCCAGGTATGCGGGTCGGTGTGCAGGCTGTCGCCATGCCCGTCTGCTTCAGCTTCTTCACCTTCATGACCATGATCATGCCCATCGTCTTCATCCGTTGTAATCAGCTTCACCCCTTGGCTAACCTCTACAGCCTTGGTCTTACTGTCACCATCAAGGCTCTTAAGGAAATTGGGTACCCAACCTTCCAGACCGGCTCCATTATAGAGGAACAGCTGCGCCTTAGAAGTACTTATGATATCCTGGCTGCGCGGTGTCCAATCATGCGGCTCGACCCCTACAGGAAGCAGGTTGATTACATTGGCTTCGTCGCCACCGATTTCGGCAGTGAATTCATATATAGGATAAAAAGTAGTTATAACGTTCACTTTTCCTTCAATAATGCTTCCGTTGCTCTTCGGTCCGCATGCCGCCAGCGACAGCGTAAGCAGCAGCACAGCAGCAAGCAGCAGCCCTTTTTGCAAGCTTTTTGTTACCATTTCTCTATCGACCCCTTAAATCGTAAAATTTACTATTAGAATTATAATAGTAATGGTTACGATAAGTCAACTCCGATCTGCATTTCGTAGTCTGCAAGGCGCCCTGTACCCCGTTATCTTGGAGCAAAAAGAAGCAATCCCCGCTGCCTGTGGCTTGCGGAGATTGCTGTACGGTCATTATGTGAATGCCCTTCTTGGCATTCTTATTTCACAATCGCTCCGTTCGGCATGCTGTCCGGCACGGTAGCAATGGTCAGCTGCTCGCCCTTGGAGGCGGCCAGAATCATGCCCTGAGACAGCTCACCGCGCAGCTTCACCGGCTTCAGGTTCACAATGCAGATCACCTTGCGTCCCACCAGCTCCTCCGGTGTGTAGAACTTCGCAATGCCGGATACCACCTGGCGCTGCTCATAGCCAAGATCCAGCTGCAGCTTCAGCAGCTTATCCGCCTTCTTCACTGGCTCGCAGGCGATAACCTGGGCTACGCGCAGCTCCGCCTTGGCGAAATCGTCGATGCCGATTTCTTCCTTATGCTCCTCTTCCTCCGGATCGGCACCCGCCGCTTCCGGAGTCACAGCAGCCGCTGCCGGCGCCGCCTCTGCAGCGGCCGGCTTCCCGGCTCCCATCGCTTCGGCGATGTACGCTACCTCCTGCGCCACATCCAGGCGCGGGAAGATCGGGTCGCCCTTCACCAGCCGGGTGCCCGCTGGAATCAGGCCGAAGGATCGGCCGCTCTCCCAGGTGGTCAGCTCGCCCGGCTGAATGCCCAGCTGCTCCCAGATCTTCGCCGGAGCGCCGGTCAGGAACGGCTGGAGCAGGATGGACGCGGTGCGCAGTCCCTCGACAAGGTGTCTCATTACCGAAGCCAGCTCAGCGCTGCGGCTCTCGTCCTTGGCGAGCACCCAAGGCTGAGTCTCATCAATGTATTTGTTCGTCCGGCTGATCAGCGCGCCGATGGCAGTCAGGGCTACGGAGAATTCCATCTTCTCCATCGCTTCTTCCACCTTGGCGTAAGTACTCTGTACTACCGCCTCAAGCTCACCGTCAAATGCGGTCACCTGGCCGGCATAAGCCGGAAGCTCGCCGCCGAAGTATTTCTCCACCATTGCGCCAGTCCGGTTCAGCAGGTTACCCAGGTCATTGGCCAGATCGTAGTTAATACGATCCACGAAGCTCTCCGGCGTGAAGGTTCCGTCCGAGCCGAAGGGAACCTCGCGCAGCAGATAATAGCGCAGAGCATCCAGGCCGTAACGGTCAATCAGCGTCACCGGATCAACCACATTGCCCTTGGATTTGGACATCTTGCCATCCTTCATCAGCAGCCAACCGTGCGCGAACACCTTCTTCGGCAGCGGTTCGCCAAGTGCCATCAGAATGATCGGCCAGTAGATCGTATGGAAGCGGACAATTTCCTTCCCGACGATATGTACATCCGCAGGCCAGTACTTGTCATACAGGCTGCGGTCCTCCGAGCCATAGCCAAGGGCCGTAATGTAGTTAGTAAGCGCATCGATCCATACATACACTACATGCTTCTCGTCGCCTTTTACCTTAACGCCCCAGTCAAAAGTCGTACGGGATACCGCCAGATCCTCCAGACCCGGCTTGATGAAGTTGTTAATCATCTCGTTCTTGCGGGATTCCGGCAGGATAAACTCAGGGTTCTCCTCGTAGAACTTCAGCAGACGGTCAGCATACTTGCTCATGCGGAAGAAGTAGCTCTCCTCCTTGACCAGTTCCACCGGGTGTCCGCTGTCCGGACTTTTCCCTCCGGTAATCTTGCCGTCAGCATCACGTTCAATATCCACCAGTTGGGTTTCGGTGTAGAAGGTCTCATCCGAAATACAGTACCAGCCTTCGTATTCCCCTTTGTAGATATCCCCCTGCTTCAGTAGACGGTCAAAAATATCCGCGACCACCTTCTTATGGCGCTCCTCTGTGGTACGGATGAAATCATCATTCGAGATGTCCAGCTTCTTCCACAGATCCTTAATGCCGACTACAATCCCGTCCACGAACTCCTGCGGGGTCTTCCCGGCCTTCCCGGCCTTCTCTTCAATCTTCTGCCCATGTTCGTCCGTTCCCGTCAGATAGCGCACCTCATAGCCGCGCAGCCGCTTGTAGCGGGCCATCGCGTCACCGGCTACCGTGGAATACGCATGCCCGATATGCAGCTTATCGCTCGGATAATAGATCGGTGTTGTCAGATAAAAGGTTTTGTTCTCACTCATTACTTCATCATCCCTTCGTTATCCCTAATCGTCCATTTCACACAAAAAACTCCCGCCCCCTATATGGGGCGAGAGTAAACTCACGCGATACCACCCAACATTCCCCGGCTCCTCACAGAGCACAGGCTTCGTCAGTTCCCAAATGGAACTGTCCATTAACGCTGGAACACGCCGTGCGCTTACGCAGACCCGGCTTCAGGCCTTCCGCTCGAACACAGTTCCTCCCGGACCATATTCAATCTGGCGTCCCATACCGGCTCCCAGCAGCCCCGGCTCTCTGTAATGGTGTCCACATTTACTTATCCGTTCCTCGGAATATCACTTATTATTCAAAATATACCCATCCCGGCTGTCCATGTCAAGTCGTATGCAGCGGCTTGTCTCCGGAAGGATGCTCTTCGCGCGGCGGCACCGGGTCAAGACCACCCGGATGGAAGGGATGGCAGCGGGCAATCCGCCTGGCAGCCAGCCACGAACCCTTCAGCGCCCCATGGACCTCTATGGCTTCCAGCGCGTACGCCGAACAAGTCGGGTAGAACCGGCAGGTGGCGGGCTTGAGCGGTGAAATGAACTTGCGGTAGACCCGGATAGGGACCTGTACCGTTCTTCGTAGGGTAGCCATATTCAGCGCCCCTCTTTGCTGCGGGCGGCCCCGGCCGGCTCTTCTTCTCTTCCCTGCTCACAATCTTTACAGTAGCCGAACACCTCGAATTTATGCTTGACTACCCGGAACTGATCCGGCGGATCGGTCAGATTCATCGGGCAGAACTGAATCGGGTAAGTCTTCATACATTGAAGACAAATCATATGATGATGGTGGTGGTCCTGACTGCAGCTTGCCTTGAATTTGACGCCTTCTTCAAACACAATCTGCTCCAGTACCCCAAGCTCCTCCATAACGCGCAGGTTGCGGTAGACTGTATCGAAGCTCAGCCCGCTATACTTGCGGCCCATATGCTCATATACATCCTTCGCAGACAAATATCCCGTATTCTCGCCGAATAATTTGGCAAGCGTCTTGCGCTGATCGGTGATTCGCAGCCCCTGCCCCGACATGGCTTCCAGGATTTGATCTGTCGACAGCATTCGCTCATCTCCCATAACATAGGTCGTTTGTGTTGCACTCTCTTTATAATGCCCCAAAAGCACTGCCCAGTCAATAAATGTGCCCGTTACCTGCCCGCATCAGCAGACTTGCGGCAGAATACAAAACGGCAGCCGCTCCATTAGGAGCGCTGCCGTTTGTATTGTAGAAAAATTATTTTTTCGCCGGAAGCGGGGTGAAGACAAAGTTAACGGGCAGGTTGCTGCCGGAAGCGACGGAGAACACAATCTCTACACGCCCTTCATACTCTCCGGTACGGTAGATGACAGCATTCGTGTCTGATGATTTGCCTAATGTGCCCTTATTGGGCAGGTTCACCATTGTGCCGTTTACAAGCAACGGTCCCAGATAAGGACCCCCGCGCGGGTTGAAGGTGATCAGCGTGTTTGCTGCAACACGCTCCAGTACGATTTTGTAAAGTACCCCGAAGTTACCAGCATTGGAAACAACCGTTCCCTTCATTGGATCAATACCGTCCAGGTTCTTGTCAAGTTTATTGTCCCCCAGAAGCAGCTTGCTTTGCGTGGCACCCACCAGATCGGTGACGTTCATGATTCGCGTAGAATCTGGAAATGTTCCGCGGGTATGCACACCATCGCTGTCAAGAATAGGCAGATAAGGAAGCTCAGCAACCGGATCTTTGCTCTCCTCCACTATGACTACGTTATACTGAACCGGCAGATCACTGAACAGGTCTGCGCTCAGCGACATTACGTCTTTAGGCTTCATTGCATTTTTGTTCAGGTCAGTCATAATCGGAAGACTTTGCCCCGGCTGCAGGGTAATTTGCGATTGAGCCGAGCCGGTAATCATGGAGTTAAAGTATTTCTCCATCGATACTTTGCCCGTATATTCCGGTAATGTCACGGGACCGGCAACCCCCAGATACTGGGTAGTAATGGTTGTCGGATACAGGTTGTTGTTCGTAGCAATCACATAGAGCTTCTGTCTGGTAGCCATATTGTTCATATGATGCACAAGGAAGCGTGTATTGCCCACAGAGCTTTCACGGTACAGTACACCTTCCGTATTAACGGTCTCTGGGCTGTTGCTGCGGATCAGGGTGTAACCTTCGGACGACAGCGTATACGGCAGATTCGGAAGCGACGGAATCATCCCGCCGTCCATGCTGATGATATCCCCCGGAATGGTGAACAGCTTCGTTACTTCATCCTGTGTATACAGTTGTTCATTGGTGATTGTAATCGTCTTCTCAAAAGTACTGCTAAGACCGCGCTTGTCCGTAACCGTCAGCTGAATGGATAGCGGTCCCGGGTTAAAGTACGCCAGAGAACGATTGTTCCAGACGGCAGTCAGCTCTTCATTCTCAGGATCATAGCTGGTATCGGTCAGCGTTACCGGCTCACCCATTTTGTATTCTTCTTTATCTGTTGTGAATTGGGCCACTGGCGGCTGATTAGGCTGCAGTACCTGGATTGTGACCGGATAAGGATCACTCCACATGTTATTGGCATCCCGCACCGAGTAGGTAACCGTATAGAAGCCCGCCTGATCATAGATATCCCGCTTATTGTCGCTCCACCGTTCTTCAACAATCGGCGTACCGTTCGGCGAAGAGCTGGAGGTCACATAATTCACGGTAGTCTCACCGGCATAGATTTCCTTAGGCTGAACTGTGAAGGAAGCCGTCGGCTTCGTATTCAGCGTAAGAATAACCCGCTTTTGTACATTATCTACAGTATAAGGAATATTAAGTGCATAGGTAATCGAGGTTAACGGAATCATGAAGGTACCTTTGAACTGGTAAGCCGGTCCCTTCATGGTGAACTTAGTACCATTGACCGTATAGATTTTGCTGTCTGTTTTGAAGCGCATAATGCTGGTTCCCTTAGTCACAATGACCTCTTTGGTTTTGGCATCATACGTGAAGGCAACGCCAACCATTTCCACCATTGCGCGAATGGATACGTAAGACACGCCGTTCTTGACTGCCATCGGCTGATTGGCCGTGTAAGGCGTACCATTTCTGAACATCTTGTTGCTGTTCATCATCAGAATAAGCTGGCCTCCTCCTGTAGCAGAGGTAGTCATGCTTGGATTCATAGGAGTATCCGTAAGCGGAGTTGCTGTAGGCATAACCGCATCGGTCGGAACAGTACCGTCCACAGGAGCTGCTGTTGCACCTGGAACAACAGTAGCGGCCGGAACCGGTGTCGCTGTCACTGCCGGAATGCCTTGAACCGGTGATGCTGTAGGAACTGGTGCCGGTGTTGGAGTCGGTATTACTGTGCCTGCTGGCGGCTCGGTTACCAGCGGCGGCAGCGGATCCGTTGACTCGGGCTGAAGCTGTGTGTCAGCGGTGTTTGCCGCTTCGTTAACACTCTGAGGTGTTGTACTCTCTGTGCTGACAGGCGCGGCCCAAGCCGGAATGGCTGCAGCGACTTGCGATACAGCCAATACTGCCACTAAAAATACTTTTTTCAAATTCATTGTACGACTCCTTCTGCTCCCATTGTAGTGTATAAGGCAGGTATCTTCATTACTTTCTCTCCACCTTATATTCCCCGTAAAAACGGGAGCCGTCCTCTTCAGGACGGCAGAATATTTTGCCACGTTCATTTTACAAAACATAGTATTAGACGCATGTTATAGCGAAAAGTTTCATTCTGTGTAAAAAGAAAACAAAAAAATAACGACCGCCCCCTGTACCTGGGCAATCGCTATGGCCGGCAACCTGCTAGATACGGGCATCGGCCGTCCTGAACCTGCTGCGGTATTCCTTGGGGGTCATTCCCGTCTGCTTCAGGAACACCTTAGTGAAATAACGGCGTTCCTGATAGCCGATACCTGAGCTGATGGCAGTGATGCTCTTATCGCTGCTGGCGAGCATGAATTTGGCAGCTTCAATTCGCTGCTGGGTGACATACTCCACGAAGGTCATCGCGAAGCGGTTCTTGAACAACAGGCAGAAATAACTGCTGCTAATGCCTATAGTATTCGCCACCTCATCAATGCCGAGATCCGCATGGAGGCGCTCCGAGATGAACTGTGCGGCTTGATTCATCAGCTGCTCCGGTGTTTTTTTGACAGGCTCGCCAGCCGCAGGCACTTCCTGAAACAACGGGATGCTGTTGTACAATTTATCCTTATACTGCCTGCTGCGGATCCGCGAGCCGATCTCCCGCACCTTGTCGCCAAGGTCCCCGTAATGAATCGGTTTGCAGATATACTCCTTCACCCCGAGCCTGATTGCTTCACGCGCGTAATCGAATTCCTGGTAGCCGCTGAGCAGCAGTACCTCACTCGTAAGCCCCATCTCCCGCAGCTTGCCGATGAACGTCAGCCCATCCATCACCGGCATGCGGATATCGCAGAGCACCAGATCTGGCGGCGATTCCTCGGCCATGCGCAGCGCCTCCACCCCGCTTCGTGCCATCCCCGTAACCTCCATCCCCATGTCCTGCCAGGGCAGTACGGTGTTGAGATTGCTCAGAATGGGCGCTTCATCGTCAACCAATAATACTTTTAGCATAATGGCCTTCCCCCTGCCCGTATTTCGGAATGACGCACTGGATGATCGTTCCTTCCTCAGGACTTGCACATATGAAAATCCCATATCTGTCGCCGTATTCGATCCGTATCCGGTCTGCGACACTGCGTACACCCAGCCCCCGCCGCTCCAAATGAATGCCCTGCCCCGGCTTAGCTTCCGGCTGATGCTCTGCCGCATCATTCACCATATATTGGAACATAGACAGCTGGGACGGGGTCATCCCGATTCCGTTATCCTGTATCCGCAGTACCAGATTGCCTTGGGTCTCCCATACTTTGACACTCACCAGACCCTTATACCCGATCCCCTCAAAACCATGCTGAATGCTGTTCTCCACCAGCGGCTGGAGCGTAAGCTTCAGAATCCCGCAGCCCAGCAGCTCTGGCGGAATCTCAAGCTCATAATCGAACAGATCCTCGAAACGGAACTTCTGGATATCCAGATAATTGCGCAGATGCTTAACCTCTTCCTCCAGCGTAATCTCATCCCTGTCCTGAATGCTGATCCGCAGAATACTCGCCAGCCGGTAGACCATCTCACTGACCTTGCGGCCTTCATTCTGCACAGCCAGCACATTGATCGATTCCAGGGTATTGAACAGAAAATGCGGCTTGATCTGTGCCTGCAGCACACGCATTTCCGCTTGATTCTTGCGCTGCTGTTCCAGATGAACCCGGCTGAACAACGAGTTGATTTTGTCCATAAGATCATTGAAGCCTCTGGCCAGCAGCGTCATCTCATCGTTGCCCTTCTCCTCGACACGGGTAGTAAGGTCTCCGTCCTCCACCCGGCGCATGAAGCGCACAATTACAGCAATCCCGCCTGTAATCCGGTTCATGAAGAACAGATTGAAGATTACCGCCCCCAGCAGGCACAGGAACATCACAATAACGAACCAGCGGGCGAACACCGTCACCTCATGAGACAAAGTATCCCAAGAAGTGACCGAGACGAGACTCCAGGGATACTCCTTGAGATGGTAGACCGACAGAATGCTTTTCTCGCCGCCGAACTGTGTCTTGAAGCTCTGAAAACCAGGTTTGAAGGTCATATCCTTCGTCGTGAAGTCACGGAAATCCTGTCCGTCCAGCTTCCTGTCCGGGTCCAGCAGAATCATCCCGTCATCGTTAACCAGCATGAAGGACACCTTCTGGTCCGTGCCCCCGATCTTAAGATTGCGGAAAATCGACTCAAACTCCCAGTTCTTGATCTGAACAACCAGAATGCCGATATTCTGAAAAAAGCTTAGCTCCTTAATCAACCGGATTTGCGTAAATACAGCCTCTGTCCCGGTCAGCTCAGGGTACTCATGCGGGGCCACCCATTTCGGAACCCCGTTCAGCTTCATTACCTCCTGGTACAGCTCACTGCCTTTGAACTTATCATAGGGCAGGGTGCGGAAGTTCTCCTTGTTGAAGACCGATACAATCTCCGAACTGCCTTTTCCGTTAAAATTATACAGGAAGGCATAGCTGATCGATGGATGATTATAGAGCAGACTGCGGAAATTACGTTGGCTGGCATTCAGGCTGAGCTGCTCGGCATCAGTTAAATCCTGCTTGGAGGGATCATCCGCGCTGAGCGCCATATGAAAGACCGAGGTGGCAATTCCATTGTCAGTCACATTGTCCATATCCTTGAACACGTTAGAAATGCTGTAGCTGATCGCTTTGAGCGAATATTCAGACTGCTGGCTGTATTTCTTCTCAATGGAATTATAAGTCACGAAGAACATAATCATGCCAAGAATGAACAGCGGAATGATAATCAGGCCTAAGAATGCCGTAAACAATTTGTAGCGCAGATTCATCGGCTGTTGCTCCTGACATGATTAATGTTATCCTTTTACACTGCCTGCGGTAACACCTTCAATAATCTTCTCCTGCAGAATCGCATAGATCACTATGACCGGAACCACGCTGAAGACGATCCCCGCTGACATCTGTGCGTAATTCATCTGGTACTGATCGCGGAACTGAACCATCCCCACGGGGAGCGTACGCAGCTCGTCATTGGAGAGGAAATAGTTAGCTAGCAGGAATTCATTCCAATTTCCCAGGAAATTAACAATGAATACCGTAACCATCGCCGGAACTGTCAAAGGTACAATAATTTTAGCAAAGATACCCTGAGCCTTCAAGCCATCAATGACTGCAGCTTCTTCAATTTCACTGGGCAGCGAACGCATAAATGCCGCCAGAATAATAATCGTGAACGGGATTGCATTGGCAATGTAAGGAATAATTAGCGCCCAGTGAGTATTGAGAATATGCAGCTTACGGACAATCGTATAGATAGGCAGCATCAGCGCGTTGTTCGGAATCAGCATCCCGATCAGAACCAGCGAGAACAGAATCTTATTCCACTTCCCCTGGCGCATCCGTGTGACCGCGAAGGCGAACATAGACGCCAGCAGAATAGACACCACAGAAGCAAGAATCGATATATATAAGCTATTGAAAAAATAAGTACTGATCTTGGCATTCACCCAGGCTTCCACATAGTTGGACCATTCGAAGCTCTTCGGAATACCGAAGGGATGGAGGGCAATCGCATTGTTATCCTTCTTCACCGAGGAGAAGAGGACGAAGAGAAACGGGAACAGCACAATTAACAGATAACCCAGCAAAGCGATGTGCGGCAGACTTTTCTTCAGCAGGCGCGGCATCAGTATTCAATCCTTTCCGTACGGCGGGCAAACACCAGCTGGTAGAGGGCGGTTACCACAAGCGTGAACAAGAAAATCAGAACAGCGATCGTATTGCCGTACCCGTATTTGAAATTGGTAATCGCATACTTAATCATATAGGTGGCCATTACCTCAGTTGAACCCGCCGGGCCTCCCTTGGTCATTACGATAACGATATCGGCAGCCTTCATCGCTCCGGCAATCGAGAGCATAATCACGACCGAGATGATCGGTACGATCAGCGGCAGAGTGATGCGTGTAGCCCGCTGGAACCCCGTAGCGCCATCAATGGCCGCTGCTTCATCCAGCTCCCCGGGAATGGAGAGAATCGCCGCCAGCACCATCACAATGTAGAATCCGGTCCACTGCCAGGCATTTGTAATCAGAATCGACAGCATGGCGAACCGTTCGTCCGACAGCCAGTAGACTGGTTCAATTCCGACCAGACCCAGCACTTTGTTGAACAATCCAATGTTCGGCTCGTAGATGAAGCCCCAGAGAATGCCTATTACTGCGGTAGACATAATGGATGGCATGAAGACCGCCGTCTTGTACAGCCCCTTCAGCTTCTTCACATTGGCGATCAGTAAGGAGAAGAACACAATCAGCGGCACCTGTATGCCTACGGAGAACAGAATAAACCAACCGTTATTTTTCACAGAAATCCAGAAGCGTTCATCTCCAAGAGCTTTCTTGAAGTTGTCCACTCCGGCATATTTGACCGTATCGGATACACCGTTCCAGCTGGTGAAGCTATAATAGATCGAGCTGAAGATGGGATAGACGAAGAACATAATGAACAGAACCAGTGCCGGAATAACGAACAGAATGAACACCAGAGGATTTCTCAGTGCCTTATTCATAGCTACCTCCATATTGCTTTTCTTTTGAAAAATGCACCCTGGAGCAAGCACCAGGGTACATGTAGTTCACCGCTTCTTATTCCACTGTCGCATTGGCCTCTTCCTGTATCTTCTGAAGCGCTTCACCCATCTTCTCAGGAGTCGTCTGCCCGCCGATCAGGCTTTGAATCTGGATATTACTGATCTCAGTGGTGACATCCGCCTGCACCAGCGAGTCAAAGGCCGGGAAGGACGACTGGGAGCTGTTCAATACCGCGACAATCTCACTCATCAGATCATCCGTAATATTCTTATTCAGCACAGCCGGATCGATCTTCATGGCAGGCAGGACTCCGTCCTCTACCAGACCACGCAGCTGCATCTCTTCATTGAACATATTTTTAATGAAGGATTTCACTGCTGCAAGCTGCCGCTCGTCTTCACCCGCCGAAGCGGAGAAGCCATAACCGTTGTTCACATCGCGCATCAGCGCTGTCTGATCCCCCACTCCGCCTTCTACTGCCGGAATATTGAAGAACCCGACCTTACCGATTAGGCCTTCGCCGGATTGTCCGGCCTTGAATACGGAAGATTTCCAGGTCCCGTCATACATCAGGATTGCTTCTGCGCTGGTGAACTGGGTAGTATATTCAGCATACTCGAAGCCCAGCTCACCCTTCTTGAAGTAGCCTTTATCCACCCATTCCTTATATTTCGCCAAGCCCTTGATTACATTCGGATCATTCCACTTCGCTTCACCGGTAGCGAACTTCGCAGTCACATCCGGTCCGGCATAACGGGACCAGAGATGATTGGCCAGCATCAGCGGTACCCAGCCTGCTTTGGAAGCACCCGCCATCGGCACTTTACCATCCGCTTTAATATCGGCCAGCTGCTTCTCCAGTTCGGCAAAGGTCGTCGGAGCCTTCCATCCCTTACTTGTATAGTATTCTTTATTATAGAAGAAACCTTCACCGGAGCCGCCGATCGGCAGACCGTAGATTTTGCCTTCATAAGTAAACGGGTCCAGATTGGAGAACTTATCTTTGATGCCTAATTCATCAAGGATCGGGGTCAGGTCCAGCAGCTTACCTTCTTTGGCATAGATCTTGGAGTCTGGGCTACCGAACAGGTCGAAGATCTCAGGAGGGTTACCGGCCGCCATTTCACCGCGCAGCTTCTCCTTACGGTTCACATCCGAATCTACACCATCAAGCTTGAAGGTCAGTCCAGGCACATCCGCCTGTACCTTACCCACCACATCCTCCAGAATAGCCAGTCGTTTCTGCTTGTCTGCCCCAACCTGAGTATGACGAATCGTCATCTCGAAAGGCTCCGCACTGGCAGGTTCTTCAGTGGCTGCCGCGTTGGTGGCTGCCGCCTCTTTCGTCGCCGCCGGCTCTGTCGTTGCAGCCGCATTGTTCTTGTTGCCTCCACAGCCTGCCAGCAGCGCTGAGCTTACGAACATCAGGGACAACAGCAGTGTTAGACTTTTTCTCATTACGGGTGACCCTCCCTATTTAATGATTTCCCTTACAATTCTAATTATAGAAAAACATATTTGTAATCGTAAGGTTAAGATTTATCTTCAATAGGGATAAAATCCTCTAATGAAAGCGAATTCAGTCAGGTTTTCTGACATACAAAAAAGCGAAACTCCTCAGAATAGAAGCTCCGCTTTCGATAATTATTATATTTATTTAGACCAATGCAGACTCTTTACGCCCCTCTTCAATCAGCCGGTACGCACGCTGCACTTCTTCATCGGAAGGTGACTCCACCCCTTCAAGCTCATAGGGACGGCCAAGCTCTTTCCATTTGTAGATTCCCATTACGTGATAAGGCAGAATTTCAAACTTCTCCACTCCATTTAAGGTGCCAATGAACCGGCCGAGATTCTGTAAATCCTCTTCTTTATTATGAATGCCGGGAACATAAACATGGCGAATCCACATTTTACGGTTATTATCAGATAACCAGCGGGCCAGCTTCAAAGTACGGTCGTTGGACTTGCCGGTCAGTTTGATGTGCGCTTCATCATCAATATGCTTCAGATCCAAGAGCACCAAGTCGGTAACATCCAGCAGATCGCTGATTTTCGATCCATCATTATAGCCGTTAGTATCAAGCGTGGTATGCAGATTCCAGCGTTTCTTCACCTCGGTGAACAGTTGCTTCACGAATTGCGCCTGGAGGGTTGGTTCACCGCCGGATACGGTTAGCCCGCCGCCGGACGATTTATAATAATTCAGGTAAGGCTCAATTTCCGCCAGCACTTCCTCGACGGTCATTTCCTTGCCTTCATTCAATTCCCATGTATCCGGGTTGTGGCAATACTGACACTTGAGCAGGCAGCCCTGCATAAAAAGCACGAAGCGGATACCCGGGCCATCCACCGTACCAAACGTTTCCAAAGAGTGGATATGTCCTTTAAGCATGAGATGTCATCCTTTCAAAAAAACTTAAAATTTTAACCACTTTCAGACAAGAGTGTACCGCCCTCTTGCAAGGGCGGCAGCTCTTAATTCATTTCAGTTCTTGTAGAACAAGAATGCATCTTACATGGAATCGTGGAATGTACGGTTGATAACATCCATCTGTTGTTCACGGGTCAGCTTGATGAAGTTAACAGCATAGCCGGATACGCGAATGGTCAACTGTGGATAGTTCTCTGGGTGATCCATAGCGTCGAGCAGCTGCTCACGGTTAAATACGTTAACGTTCAAGTGCTGAGCGTTATTGTGGAAGTATCCGTCCATCATGAAGACCAGGTTGGACTTACGGGAATCTTCGTCTTTACCCAGTGCCTTAGGAACGATAGAGAAGGTATTCGAGATACCATCCTGTGCATCGGAGTAAGGAAGTTTGGCAACAGAGTTCAGGGATGCCAGGGCACCCTTCTTGTCGCGTCCGTGCATTGGGTTAGCACCAGGAGCGAATGGTTCGCCTTTTTTACGTCCGTCAGGAGTAGTACCAGTCTTTTTACCATATACAACGTTCGAAGTGATAGTCAGTACCGATTGAGTCGGCACAGCGTCACGATACGTTTTGTTTTTGCGGATCATCGACATGAAGGTTTCAACCAGTTCAACTGCGATGCCGTCAACAGCGTCGTCGTTGTTACCGTAGCAAGGGAATTCACCCTCAGTTTCAAAGTCGATAGCAATGCCTTCTTCGTTACGGATTGGCTTAACCTTAGCGTATTTGATTGCACTCAGGGAGTCAGCAGCAACGGACAGTCCGGCGATACCGCAAGCCATCGTACGCAGAATGTCGCGGTCATGCAGCGCCATTTCGATACGTTCGTAGGAATATTTGTCATGCATATAGTGAATGATGTTCAGCGTGTTGACATAAGTCTTAGCGAGCCATTCCATCATTGGTTTGAAGCGTTTCATTACTTCGTTGTAATCCAGATATTCAGAAGTGATCGCAGGATATTCAGGACCTACCTGAGCACCGGATTTCTCATCTTTACCACCATTGATTGCATACAGCAGAGC
This sequence comes from Paenibacillus sp. FSL H7-0350, assembly GCF_038593195.1. NCBI lineage: Bacteria > Bacillati > Bacillota > Bacilli > Caryophanales > Paenibacillaceae > Paenibacillus > Paenibacillus sp. FSL H7-0350. The sequence continues at coordinate 1,984,606 of NZ_CP151972.1, forward strand.
CTTAGCCAGGTTGGCACGGGCACCGAAGAACTGCATTTGCTTACCGATACGCATTGGGGATACGCAGCAGGCAATTGCATAATCTTCACCCCAGTATGGACGCATTACATCATCGTTCTCATATTGGATGGCGCTGGTTTCAATAGATACCTTGGCACAATATTTTTTGAAGCCTTCAGGAAGCTTCTCGGACCACAGTACAGTCAGGTTTGGTTCTGGTGCTGGTCCCAGATTGTACAGGGTATGCAGGAAGCGGAAGCTGTTCTTGGTTACGCGAGTTGTACCGTCTTCGGCCATACCACCGATGGATTCTGTCACCCAAGTAGGGTCACCGGAGAACAGGTCGTTATAGTCAGGCGTACGCAGGAATTTCACAATACGCAGCTTCATTACGAAATGGTCAACGATTTCTTGTGCTTGCTCTTCAGTCAGAGTACCTTCTTCAACGTCGCGTTGAACATAGATGTCAAGGAAGGAAGATACGCGTCCCAAGGACATTGCCGCACCATTCTGTTCTTTAACAGCTGCCAGATAACCGAAGTATACCCATTGTGTAGCTTCTTTGAAGTTGACAGCCGGTTTGGAGATGTCCATACCATGAGCTGCAGCCATTTGTTTCAGTTCGCCCAGAGCACGCATTTGCTCGGACAGCTCTTCACGCAGACGGATAACATCTTCTGTCATGGAGTCTACTTCGAGTTCAGCCAGTTGCTGCTTCTTGTCTTTAATCAGGAAATCAATACCATACAGAGCAATACGGCGATAGTCGCCGATGATACGTCCGCGGCCATAAGCATCAGGAAGACCTGTGATTACGCCGGATTTACGCACAGCTCTCATATCTGGTGTATATGCATCAAATACGCCTTGGTTATGCGTTTTGCGGATGTTCGTGAACATGTCAACGATATTCTGCGGAAGCTCGAAGCCGTAAGCCTTAGTAGCATCGATCATCATCTTGATACCGCCGAACGGTTGGATGGAACGTCTGAAAGGCGCATCAGTCTGAACGCCGACAATCTGTTCCTTGTCCTTGTCAATGTAACCAGGAGCATGGGAAGTGATAGTGGAGACAGTATCGAGGGAAACGTCCCATACGCCGCCTCTTTCTCTTTCTTCCTTACTCAGCTGGGAGATAATCTTCCACAGTTCAGTAGTATTGCTGGTAGGACCTACGAGGAAATCTTCATTTCCTTCATAAGGCTTGATGTTCTTGGCAATAAAGTTATTAACGTCAACTTTCTTGGACCATGTGCCTTTTGTGAAATTTCTCCAGCCAGACTTAACCTCTTGTACTTCTTTTTCAATCACCGACATGCTAAATCCCTCCATTTATATTTAGTATATTTGTAGAGATCGCGGGCTTGAAGGTTAATCCCGTGTCTCGTGATCCCATGAGCTATGGTTGTTATAAAATTCACAATCGCATCTTCATAACCGGGACCGTTGTTTATATAAACATTTTAGTTTATTTTCTGAAAAAGGACTGTGACAAATATCACTCTTTCGGTGATATTTGTCACTTCCATCCAGTCCCATATTAACCTTTAACCTTATTCTTTGTCAGGCAACCGTTAATTAATTATCGAATTTGCCGTAGAATGCGTTGCGGTAAACATCAGCAAGCTCGGATACCAGCGGCATTTTAGGGTTGGCAGTTGTACATTGGTCTTCAAATGCACGGTCAGCCAGATAGTCTACACGGGATTCGAAGTCCTTAGGATCGAAACCAAGAGCCGAGAAGGATTCTTCGATGCCAAGTTTTTTGTTCATGTCGCGGATCGCATTGATCAGGCTGGTTACGCCTTCTTCGGTAGTGCGTGCTGGCAATCCCAGAATACGGGCAATTTCAGCATACCGTTCGTCAGCTACAAAGTGCGAATATTTAGGGAACGAAGCGAACTTCGTAGGCTTCTTGGCATTGTAACGGATAACATGCGGCATCAGGATTGCATTGGTGCGGCCATGCGCGGTGTGGTACTGTCCGCCCCATTTGTGCGCCAAGCTGTGGTTAATCCCCAGGAATGCATTGGCAAAGGCCATACCGGCAAGTGTCGATGCGTTGTGCATTTTCTCACGGGCCAGTTTGTCGCCTTGCAGTGCGGATTTCTCCAGCCACTGGAATACCAGCTGAATAGCTTTGATTGCCAGACCATCGGAATAGTCACTGGCCATTACAGATACATAAGCTTCGATTGCATGTGTCAATACGTCCATACCTGTATCGGCAACTGCTGTTCTTGGCAAGCTGTATACAAACTCAGGATCGATAATAGCTACGTCTGGAGTCAGCTCATAGTCAGCCAGCGGATACTTAGTATTATTACCCGTTGTCTTATCTGTGATAACTGCGAACGAGGTTACTTCGGAACCTGTACCGGAAGTTGTAGGAATCGCAACGAATTTCGCTTTGTTGCCGAGCTTAGGGAATTTGTATACCCGTTTGCGGATATCCATGAACTTCTGCTTCAGGCCGTTGAAGTCTGCATCCGGATGTTCATAGAACAGCCACATTCCTTTGGCAGCATCCATAGGGGAACCGCCGCCGAGTGCGATGATGCAGTCCGGCTGGAATCTGTTCATCATTGCCGCACCTTTTTCTACAGTAGTTGTCGATGGATCTGGTTCAACTTCAGAGAACACTTCGATGGCTACAGGAGTCTGACGTTGACGCAGATAATGCTCAACTCTTTCAACATATCCGAGCTTCACCATCATAGGGTCAGTGATAATAGCTACGCGTGTAATATCAGGCATTTTGGCCAGGTACTGAGTGGACCCCTTCTCGAAGTAAATCTTGTCAGGTACTTTAAACCATTGCATATTCACGGTACGACGGTTCACCCTTTTCACGTTGATCAGATTGATGGCAGTCACGTTCTGCGATACCGAGTTGCGTCCGTAAGATCCGCAGCCCAGTGTCAATGAAGGGATATTAGTGTTATAAATATCACCGATTGCGCCGTGTGTGGATGGCGAGTTGACGAGAATACGTCCGGTCTGCAGACGGTTGGAGAACTTCATGATAACTTCTTCGTTGTTGGAATGGATAGCCGAGCTGTGGCCCATGCCGCCAAATTCAACGATTTGAGCTGCGCGTTCGATACCCTGGTCAGCATTCTTCACTTTGTAGCAAGCCAGAACCGGGCTCAACTTCTCAGCGGACAATGGATATTTAGTACCTACACCTTCAAGCTCAGCTACCAGGATCTTCGTTCCGGCAGGAACCTGAATGCCGCACATTTCAGCGATCTTCACAGCGGATTGGCCAACGATAGCCGGGTTAACCGCACATTTCTCTACGTTCATTGCGCCGCTGGTCAGCTTGGCTGCTTCTTCTTTGTTCACAAAGTAACAGCCGTTTGCAATCATTTTCTTCTTCACTTGATCGAAGATAGCTTCTTCAATGATGACAGCCTGCTCGGAAGCACAGATCATACCATTATCGAAAGTCTTCGACAGGATAAGGTCAGTTACAGCCTGATCAATGTCAGCACTCTTCTCAATGAAGGCAGGCACGTTACCAGGACCTACGCCAAGTGCCGGTTTGCCGCAGCTGTAAGCTGCTTTGACCATTGCCGATCCGCCGGTTGCCAGAATCAGTGCAACGTCCGGATTGTTCATCAATGCGTTTGTTTTGTCCATTGTAGGAAGCTCAATCCATTGGATGAAGTTCTCTGGTGCGCCGGCTGCTACGCCTGCATCATGCAGAATTTTGGCTGCTGCCGCACTACACTCTTGCGCTGACGGGTGGAAACCGAATATAATAGGGTTACGTGTCTTCGCGGAAATCAAAGCTTTAAACATTGTGGTGGATGTTGGGTTGGTAACCGGTGTGATACCCATAATGATTCCGACTGGTTCAGCAATTTTCTGGAAGCTGTCATAAGCGTTATCCTCAATAACGCCTACAGTCTTGTCGTACTTAATTCCGTGCCAGATATATTCAGTGGAGAAGATGTTCTTCGTAATTTTGTCTTCGTATACTCCGCGTCCTGTTTCTTCAACTGCCAGTTTTGCCAGGTACATATGCTTGTCGAGTCCGGCCAGCGCCATTGCATGAACGATTGTGTTTGTCTGCTCTTGATCCAGGCCCATGAACGCTTCGTGGGCTTTCTTTGCTTTATCCACCAAAACCTGAATATACTCTTCAGCGGTGGTTTGTTTCACTTGGGCGGCGACTTCGTTTTTAACTGCCATCTCCCTCGTCCTCCTGTCAATTTTTAGGTTGTTTCTTTCTATACATTTATCTTAGCACATCCTTTTCACCTTGTATAGTGAAATCTTTCACAAAGTTTAAAGTTTTTTTTGAGTTGTTTTCAAAGCGCTTTCATTCGATCATTTACCGGTATTTTTTCCATATTATATGCATTATTTAATTAATATTTGTCTATTCTGCGAACGCAATACGGTAGTCTGCAGCGTTGATGGCCCATCTTGCCTTGCAATGCCAGTTGGGCATCGGTAATTCTGCTCATGAATGCCAAGCCGTCACTTCAGTTCATCCGCTGCTCTTCTATAGAATAACTCTGACGGTGTGAATATAAATATAAATATAAATCTCAACTTTACAAGTGGAAACGGCTTTGCCGTCCTTTTAAAGGACGGTTCCGTTTCAGCGAGAAATAGAAGGATAAGTTATCGTGTGAAACATATAAATTCTTATATTTTAAAAAAAGGAGACAGCATCTCTGCTGTCTCCTTTTATCCACCTCTTCCCCCACTAGGAGGACATCTAAATCTACTCCACCTTAATCGTATCGAAGAATTTCTGCTGGACCGTTGCGGCCGCCGCATCAAGCTGGACCTTCGAGTCTGTGCCTTCCTTGGCGAACAGCTCCTGGATCACGTTGGACATCGTGGCATAATAGTCCTGAGTGTTGTACTGGGCTTCAGGCTTGCCATCCAGCAGCGCCATGATTTCAGGACTGTACTGATATACAATATCGTACTTGTCATAGACGGCCTTGGTCTTCTTGCCGAAGTCGGAATCCGCAGCATAGTAATCCAGAAGCGGCGGGATATAATATTTGCCGTCCGTTTTACGCTGGCTGATAATGGCGTCGAGCGCTTCCAGTCCTTTATCTGAGAAATAGTCGAAGGTAATATAACGGAAGGCCATCTCCTGTTCATCCTTGCTGGCATTCGGGTTGATGACCAGATAGTCGCCGCCGAGTACGCCGGTATGCTTGCCGCCCTTCTCTGCCGCTGGCATCGGATAGGTCAGCACATCCTCAGGCTTGAACCCGCCCTGGTTGAGCGCCTGTTCGATGACACCGTCAGACCCGGCCATAACCATCGCTGTGCGGCCCTGCTGGAAGGCGCCTACAGCATCCCCCCAGCCAAGTGCCCAATCCTGGGGAACCGCTTTGGCTTCCCATCTCAGCTTCTTGTAGAAATCCAGCGCTTTGATTCCGGCTTCGGAATTGAAGGTTGCCACTACCTTGCCGCCTTCAATCTTCTGAATCTCCCCGCCTGCTTCAAACAGGAAGTTGGTCCAGTTCCAGCCGGCTTCATTGCCTTTGCCCATCGGGGCAATCCCGGAGATACCTTTCTTGGGGTCGGCCACTCCTTTGGCTGTGTTCAGCATGTCGTCCCAGGTCCAATCCATTGGAGGTACGGCTACACCTTTGTCATCGAGCATTTTCTTATTGATCATCGTTGTAGTGACGTAACCCTTCTGCGTTACCCCATACACCTTGCCGCCGATAATGAACTGATTCTGCAGCACTGGATTGATCTGATCCTTGAACTCATAGTTGTTCCACAGATCGGTGATGTCGGCTACCCAGCCCTTCTCAATCAGGAATTTGGCTTCGGTAGCATATGTGTTGAAGAAGGTAGGCGCTTCGTTCGCAGCCATCTTCACTCCGATCTCGCTTACATTATACTGCCAGTCATCCTTGACGATCTCCACGTTCGGATAGACTTCCTGGAACCGCTTGATTTTATCATCCTCCTGCGCTCTCACCTCGGTCAGGTCAGGCGTAGGATAGTGGATTTTGATCGTTACCTTCTTCTGGTTGATATCATCTGCCGGTGACTGTGACGGGGTTGCCGACTCTTCTGCCGCCTGGGTCGCCGCTGGTGCAGGTGTCGCTTCTCCCCCGTCAGCCGCCGGCTTGTTGCCGTTGTTATTGCCCCCGCAAGCGGACAATAAGGTCCCCGTTACCAGGAGACAGGCGAATACGCTGGAAACTTTACGCATTGTAACTCCCCTTTTCCATTCATAATGAGCTTACCCTTTCATCTTAAAAGAGAGACCGCTTACAAACGAGGTGTGATTATATTGCTTTCATGTGCAGGTATACGATCCGTATCTTCTGTAAGGATTCTTCTGCTCACCCTTTGACCGCTGACAATGAAACCCCGCGCATAATGAACTTCTGGAAGACCAGGAACACCAGGATCGGCGGCAGAGAGACAATGAACAGAATCGCAAATTTGATGTTCGTATTCAGCGCTTTTACATTGATAACGTACTTATAGATGGCGGTAGCGAGCGTATACTTCTCTTCACTGTGCATGACCAGTGACGGCCAGAACCAGTCATTCCAGGCTGTGGAGAAGATGAAGATCGCCAGTGTTGCAAAAATCGGAATCGACAGCGGCACCGCGATGGTGAAGAAGCTTCTCGGCTCCGAGGCCCCGTCCATCCGCGCCGCTTCCAGTATCTCGGGATGAATCCCGTCGAAGAAATTCTTAAGCAGCAGGAAGAAGAACGTGTTCGCGCCTGCCGGCAGCCAGAATGCCGCATATTGATTGAGCAGGCCCAGCTCCTTCAGATTGACAAAGTTCGGAATCATATAGCTCGTGGCTGGAATGAACAGTGTCATCAGGAAGAAGAAATAGAAGGCCTTGCGGTAAGGCACATGCATCCGGGAGATACTAAAGGACGCGAGTCCCAGCACAATTAAGGTAGCGGCCATATTTCCTGCAAAAATATACAGGGTGTTCCGAAGAAACATGGCCAGATCGATATAATCCAGCGCATCCTTCAAATTGCCGAAATGCCATTCCTGCGGGAAAAAATGCGGCGGAAAGGAATTGACCTCGATATTCGACTTCAGCCCGTTGAACATCGTCATGAGGATGGGGTACAGCATGCTGAAGATCATCAGGACGATGAACAAAACCATAATTCCATATACCACCCGGTTGCTGGTTTTCTTAAGATCATGCTCCGAGAGAATCCCTCTGTCTGCGCTCTTCATCCTAGTTGTCCTCCTTGTTAAGCTTGAACTGAAGAATGCCCAAACCGCCCAGAACAACAAACATCAGCATCCCCAGCGCAGTCGCCGTACCATAATCCAGTCTGGTAAAAGCATACTTCACAATAAGCAGAGCATACGTCAGCGTTGCATTGTTCGGCCCCCCGTCCAGCAAGGCCATCTGTGACTGGTAGCCCTGAGAGGTGGCGATGACTTGAAGAATCAGCATCAGCAGGATCAGATTGCGCAGCGAAGGCAAGGTGATGTGGCGGATACGCGCCCATACTCCCGCTCCGTCAATCTCGGCGGCCTCATACCAGTCCCGGGGAATACTAAGCACCGCAGCAAGATAGATCAGCATCCCCGAGCCGAACTGCTGCCAGGTCTCCATGAAGACCAGCGAGATCATCGACCAACGGGTATCGGTCAGGAAGGCGATCTGCTCCGCTCCGGTGCTGCCGATTAAGGCATTAATCGGTCCAACCGGATCATACAGCCAGCGCCACAGCCCGTATAGGACTACAGCAGGCATGACATATGGCAAATACGCGGCAACGCGCACGAATCCGCCGAATTTCCGCAGCTCGGAGATCGCAATGGCAAAGGCAATCGGAACCCAGAAGCCGATCACCAGGCACAGCAGCATATAGTACAGGGTGTTTTGGACAGCAATCAGCACATCGGGGTCGGTAAGTGCCCTGGCATAATTGTCCAGGCCGGCGAAGGTATTCCCTTTGACGAAATCAACGGTGTAGAAGCTGTACAGGAACCCTTTGAAGATAGGCACCCACATAAACATAATGAAGATGATCAATGCGGGGACAAGAAACATCACGCCCCAATAATTCTTTTTCCAACGGTTCTGCTTGTACGGCTTGCTCTCCAGCTCCGCTGGAAGGTGATCGTGTAACGCAGCAGACTGATTCATTCCGGCTCCCTCATTCCTGTCGTCTTTCAGCACTTTATGGGAAAGCGCCTCCTGTCTTCATTGTAGGAAATGAGGGAGAGACTTAACATGTCTATATCTATGGCAATCGTAAGCGTTCTTACTTCTTCAGCTCGCTGGGACTGAGTCCAAAGTATTTTTTGAAAATTTTGCTGAAATGCTCCGGCGACTCGTATCCCACCCGCTCCGCTATCTCATACCGGCGCAGATCGGTGTTCAGAATCATCTCCCGGCCGTCCTCCATCCGCAGCTTAATCACATATTCCCACAGGTTATAGCCTGTATTCTTCTTGAACAAATAGCTCAGGTAATTAGGGCTGACATGATTCTTCTTCGCTACTTCATGGATCGTTAGCCCCTTCTGGGCATAATTCCCGTCAATGTATTCCTTCGCCTTCTGCACGATCAGATTACTGTGCGTATGTAGCTCCTCGGGCGACGGATCAGCGGCATAGTTACTCCAGTTGAAATCTCCATAATAGAACACATAATGATCTACATGCTCGTTGTTCCAGAGGATCGCCTTCGAGGCTTGCCGGTTCAGCACATCCATGAAGCTCAGCCCCTTCAGAATCTGGCTGATGCCGATAACGGCACTCAGCTGCAGATAGCGGTGAATATTAAAATGCAGGCTGCGTCCCAGCACCTCCAACCTGCTCAACTGGCCGGTGGACGGCTCCTCGTAGCTCTCCTCATCCCACTGGATGATTATGGTGATTTCCTGGTCCGGCGAATAGAAGGCAGTGGAATTCCACTCCTGATCCAGCAACTCCTTGGCGATATTCAAGGCAGCGTAACGCAGCAGGCTGTGATCACGGGTAGTGTACCTCTGCTCAGGCCGGTCTTGCGGCAGGGGGATCTTGATTTTGATCACCGCAAAAAACGGCCCCCGCAGCCTTAGCTCATCCAGCTTGCGCAGCTTCTCCTCTGCCTCTAGCACCTCCGCAGTCTCCGTAAGCAGACTGTTCAGCAGTTCGCTGTACTCGGGAAGCGGCTCCTCCAGCCGGAAGCGGTCTCCATTACCATCCATATATGTAGCCAGCTCCGGCGACGGTCTATTCATCTTCAGGACAACACTGCGCACCGAATCCAGGAACTGCTCGCTGTTCAGCGGCTTGATCAGATAGTCTCTCGCCCCCAGCCGGACCGCCATCTGGGCGTATTGAAAGGTCTCATGCGCAGAGATGACGATCGTCTGCACCCAGGGCTTGGTCATTTTGGCATGCTGCATCAGTTCAATCCCGCTCATCGCCCCCATCTGGATATCGGTCACAAGCAGATCGATCTCCTCCATACGGATACAATCCAGTGCCTCATACCCGCTGCCGGCCGTATAGATATGGTCAATATCCAACCCGGAAGCAGCCAGCAGGCTGCTCAGTCCTTTGCAAATGAGCGGCTCATCATCAACAACCAGTATATTGAACACCGTATTCTCTCCTCTACTCTATAGTCTCTGACTTCGGAAGGATCACACTTACTGTCGTGCCTCCGCACTCACGCGGTCCGTAGCTGATCCCGTAATCCCCGCCGAAATGCAGCTGCACACGCTGATGGATATTGCGGATACCGTATCCGTTAACCGGGTTCTGGCTGTCATCATTGAGGATCTGTTCGATAGCCTTATAATCGACCTGCCTATAGCCGTTATCCTCAATGGTAATCCGAATCCGGCCATCCTCCAGCACAGAGGTGATGATGATTTCACCGTCCTCCTCCATATGCTTAACCCCGTGGATAATGGCATTCTCGATCAGGGGCTGCAGGGTGATCTTGGGAATCAGATTCCTGGTGGTCCCGGGAGCGATATTCCAGATAACGGCGAACACATAATCATGCCGGTGCTGCTGGAGCTTGATGTAGGCACTGGCATGTTCAAGCTCCTCTTCGAGCGAGATCAGCTCCCGGCCCCGGCTTAAGCTGATCTTCATCAGCTTGGATAATTCCTTGATCATTTCCGCGGATTCCACGTTGCCTTCGAGCGAGCTTTTCCAATAAATACTCTCCAGGGTGTTGTACAGCAGATGGGGGTTGATCTGCTGGTAGAGCAGCTGCAGCTGCGATTCCTTCTGCTTCAGCTCCATCTGGTATTTGTACATAATCAGGCTGTTGAGTCTGCGGGCCATATCATACGTGGCGGTAATCAGCACACTGACCTCATCGTTGCTTCCTCTGCGGGGAGTCTCGGGCACACGGTTGCCCGGCTCATACTTGCGTACAAAAAAAGCCAGCTTCTGCAAAGGAGTCATCAGCGAACGCCAGAAGTAGGTAATGATGATCAGTCCGAACAGCGCGTAAGCCACTGTTATGTATTGAATGACGCGTTTCATTTCGTTCTGCTGCTGGAGCAGGGATTTGACGGGCACCTTGTAGACCAGCTTTTGCTCAAAGGCATGATTGTTGTTCACCACATAGATGAAGTCATCAGTGATGATATCCTCGGTCCCTTCCGGATCTCCCGCCTCCGAGCCGTCCGGCAGGACGATCACCTCTCCGGTTGAATTCGTGGTCGAGGCCAGTACACGGTTGCTCATATCGGTCAGATAGATTTCCCCGTCCGGCAGTGAGATGGACCTTAGCGATTCACCGATCTTCGATTCCATCTTAGTCACCACCAGCACGCCGAGCGTCCCTACCCCCCGGTAGATATTATTGACGGCCCTGACATACGTAAGCGTCTTCAGATCTTCGGCCTGCGGGCTCAGCTTCTCGGCGAACATCAGGTATCCGCGGCCCTTCTGCTGTACCACCTGTTCGAACCAGTATGGCCGTTCCTCCTTGGAGAAAAAATAAACCCCCGCCTTCTTCACCTGCGGGAAATTGGGAGCGAAAAAGTAGTAGTTATCGGGATCATATACGTATAGCGAGTAGTAGATGCCGTCACCCCGCTCCGCTCCCTGCGAATAGCTGCCGAGCAGCTTCTCGATGGTCTCATAACGTTCCACGCGCTCCAGCACTGTATCATTCCCGCTCATGTTGAGCTGCTGCAGGACCGGATTCTGGATGACGGTGGTCGTGATTTTGTTCACCGTATCGATGTCTCTGTTAATAATGGCGAGATTCTGCTTGTTCAGCTCCACATAGGCATTGGTCACATGGTGCTTCAGAATCTCCTCTGCCTTGTAGTTTCCGTAGCTGTTCAGAATCAGAATAGGCGTAATCATGATCAGGAACAGCAGAATCAACTGCTGCTTAACACTGAGCCTGACAATGGGTTTCACAAGCGTGGACAACACCCTGGATTCACCTCCAGTTTCAATAATACAAGGGGAAACGGCGTTGCCGTCCTTTTAAAGGACGGTACCGTTTCAGCGAGAAATAGAAGGATAAGTTATCGTGTGCAACCTATAATTTCTTATATTTTAACAAACCTACAAGCGCTTACACAGGTTTATTTCAAAGTTCTTTATGTCCATTTGTATGGAGTTTTTCAGCTAAGCAAGCAAAAACCAGCCCACACACGAACATCCCGTGTTGGACTGGTTTTATAGTGTTTCATCCTGAGTACATTGAGCGGGACGGTTTATGTTAGCTGTAATTCTTCCTCTACTGTTCTCAAAAAAGCAAGCACAGCAGCAATCATCTGCTCCAGCCCCTGTTGTTCAATCGGAAAATGACCTGCACCCTCTAAAATCACAGATTCTTTTCTGCTTTTAAGATGGTCATAAAACGGTTTACTGAAGCAGTAAGGAGTCATAGGGTCTAATTGAGGATGAACGAGTAATACCGGACACAAGTCAAACTGCTGAGGTTTCAGGACCGGTTTCATATTTAGAAAGGTTCTTAATAAGCGTAAAGGGATTCTTGTACCTGCCGCATGGGGATCATTCATAATGAGTCTGGTCAGCTCGGCGTTGTTCGTGATCCATTTCATCCGGGATACTCTATTCACAGAGATCTGCAAGGAGTCTAGCAGGGAAGGGAATTGATTCATACACCATCCCCCTAACCGGCTGATGAGTTTGTTAGGAGCTAACTGATCACGAACCTTCGGATCACTCGTATCTACAAATGTCGTTGCTATTAACCCTTTGACCCGCTTACTTTGTACAGCAGTATGATAAGCTAACATGCCTCCAATACTGGAGCCCAGCAGAATAATAGGCTTGCCGTCCCTTCTAAGCTCCTGTTCGATCAATTCATTAAGGATGTCAATCCAGAACTGATAATCTATTGATTCCGCTGAATCGGTATAGCTTAGACCATAAGGCGGCAGATCCGGCGACACTACTTCATAACCGTAGGTTTGGAGCATTCGTGCATATGGAGCGAGCAACCTGCCATTGCCGCCAGCTCCATGAATGAAAATGATTTTTAAAGGTGCGTCAGGAGCTGGCATACGATCCAGATGAATATGAGCATGGTTCCAGGTCATCCATTCTTCGGCGGGTAAATGGGCTTCATTGATCTGCATGTCATCCGGGAAAAACTTCTGATATTGCTTCCAATAGGTCACTGATTGATTATAGGATGAATCCTTGTTCATGAATAAGCTGTTCCTCTCTCAGGGGACCGGGATTTCTTTTTCCATAATGTAATCATCCATGACGAATCCGTTCCCGATATCTGCCACTTGTTCCCTAAGGGTCCGAAAGCCCTTTCTTGTATAGACCGCAATACTTGATTCATTATCACGATTGACCGTTAGCCAAATATGAGTCAGGTTCCGCTCCTGGCACAGCTTCTCCAGGAAGACCAACGCTTGGCTGGCATAGCTGCGCCCCCTGTACTCCTTGCCTATATAGAGCTTGCTCAGGAAGAGCTTCCCTTCCTCTTGTCTGGCTGACATATACCCCACCGTGGAGCCTTCCACGCTATGGATTAAGTAATATTCGTAACCCTGCTCATGGATCTGCTGCGTAATCGCTGGAACCGACTGGTACTTGCCAAGCATATACTCGATCTGCCCTGCGGTAATAATGGTGATATAATATTCACTCCATATCTCTGCCGCCAATTGGGCAACCTCAGCGGTTTCTTCCGCTGTATGCACGCGTGAAAACATAAGACTCATAATATGTACCTGCCTTCCTGGATCTCTCGTATCACCTTATCTATAGAATAATATATATTAATATAGAAACATAGTCAGCATAACCGGCTGCCTAAAGTCTCTACCCCTGCAAAAAAAGAACGTCCTGCTGCCGACCGGCAGCGTGGGACGCTCTTCATTTCAGCTGATTTATCACCGTCCCCTTGGACGCGGGCTTAGATACAGAAGTTCACGCTCTCGTATACCCGTTCAACTGCAGCCACGAGGCACAGGCATCCGCCCAAGTCTTAGTGTGCTGTTCTTCAGGAGCTAAACCCAAACCGTGTACGCCGTGTGCATAGATATGCAGATCGAACGGAACATGATGGCGGCTAAGTGCTGCGGCGAACAACAGACTGTTCTCTACCGGGACATAATCATCATCAGAGGTATGCCAGAGGAACGTTGCCGGTGTGTCCGGGGTCACTTGGAACTCACTGCTGAGCTTAAGCGACAGCTCTGCATCGGGAACGGCTCCCAGCAGATTCTCCTTCGAGCCTTGATGGGTCACCCCTTCGGTCATTGAGATGACCGGGTAGCATAGAATGAGGCGGTCAGGACGGCTGGACAGCCGCTCCAATGGCTCAGGGTGATCAGGATTGCCCAGATCATAAGATACCCCGGCGGTAGAAGCAAGATGTCCGCCCGCCGAGAAGCCCAGAATGCCGAGACGGCCCGGGTCAATTCCATATTCATCCGCCCGGAAGCGGATCGTGCGCAGCGCTCTCTGAGCATCCAGCAGCGCACTCGGGTATTGGTAAGGCGCAACACGGTAACGCAGCACGAATGCTGAAATTCCGAGGGTATTCAGCCACTCCGCAACCGGACCGCCTTCATGGTCGGCACGCATCGCATACCCGCCTCCCGGACAGACCAGAACAGCGGCATTCCCCTTGCCTTCAACTAAATAAGGTGTAATCGCAGGCTGATCCTCTTCACTGGTTCCCAGCGCTCCAGGCGCACCTTCAGGCCATAGCAACAACGTTTCCATTATCATCCCTCAAGCTTTCCTTCTATATTAGATTAGATAATAGAGGAAAAAAGTTCCTCAAGGGCCATTCTATCAAGCTCTTACAGTTCATGCAATCCGGATATCACCAGATCCGCTGTCTTCAGCAGCTCCGGCCGGCCAATCCCGACAACGTTCATGCCGGCCGCCTTCCCGGCGGCTACTCCGGCCTCTGCATCCTCGAACACCACACAGTCCTGAGGCCCCAGCCCCAGCTCCCGGCAGGCGGTCAGGAACACCTCAGGGTCCGGCTTCGCCTGCGAGACCTTGTTGCCATCTACCACCGTATCGAACAGCCCAGCAATATTCAGCTTATCCAGGATGAAGGCTGCATTCTTGCTGGCAGAGCCGAGGGCAATAGCTACGCCGCGTGCTCTGAGCGCACTTAGATAGACTCTAACACCGGGCAGCAGCTCCGATTCGTCCAGTCCGGAAATGTATTCAACATAGAGGCGGTTCTTCCTCTCCGCCATCGCCAGCTTCTCAGCTTCACCGAAACTCAGGCCGCCGATCTCAAGCAGAATATCCAGCGACCGCATCCGGCTGACGCCCTTCAGCCGCTCATTGTCCGTCTCCGTGAACGGGAAGCCCAGCTCCCCGGCGAGTGAGTGCCAGGCCAGATAGTGATACTTCGCCGTGTCTACAATCACGCCATCCAGATCGAAGATAGCGCCCTTCATATGCTCCAGCATCATTGTCATACTCCTCTCTGATTGGACTGTGACGCTAACTCCAGGATTGCACCGGGCGGGCATGGCACCGCCTCACTGCCGAATCCGGCGAAGCTTATCGATTCGCTGTTGCCCGGCGCCGCCGTAACCGTGATCTCTTCGCGGCCAATCTGCAGCCGGAAGCTGCCTCCGCGCAGGATTACCGGCAGCTCAATGGAACTCCAGGTCTCCGGCAGAGACGGCTTAAGGGTGACGATCTGTCCATCAAAGCGCACACCCGCGAAGCCAAGAACCGCAGCCATCCACGCGCCCCCATTTGCAGCCGGATGGGTCCCGCCAATATAGAGATCGCCGACATACTGCTTCGACTCACCGGTAAGATCTACGGTGGCAGTGCGCATGAAATACGGATATCCCCAGTCCGGCAAGCCGATATCCGTTGCAGCCAGCGCGTAGATACAGGCGCTGAGGCTGGAACCATGCTCGGTTCGCGGCTCATAGAATTCCCAATTGGCCTGCTTCACTTCCCTGCTGAACCGGCTCTTGAACAGATGTAACATCAGCACCACATCGGCCTGCTTCAGGATTCTTGTGGTTGCAGCCAGCCCATTGCCTCCGCCCCAGTACTCATTCGGGTGAATGACCCGTGCCTTCAGCTCAGCCAGAGACACATCCTCCAGTTGCAAATAACGGTCGAATTGTTCAATCACCAGCGTATCCGGGTCCGGCTGCGGGACGTAGAGCTGTGCCAGCATTGCAGTGAATTCATCCAGGAACGGCCCGTCAGAATAAGGTTCAGCAAGACCGTTATACACGGCCGGATATTTGTCCTGCAACCGTTCTGCTGTCCGCAAGGCAATCTTCAGTGTCTCCTGAACCATGGCACTCGTAAATGCATTATTATTCACCCGCTCATGGTATTCATCCGGGCCGGTAACATCCAGCAGCTCATAACGCCGCTTCACAGGATTATAGTGAGCATAGGAATAGAAGAAACGCGCACATTCCCAGATGACCTCCGCCCCGCCGTCCGCCAGGATGCTGTCATCTCCCGTGAAGGTCACGTATTGCCAGATTCCATGCACGACATCTGCACTGATATGAATCTGCTTATCGCGGAAATAGGTCCGCATGGGCCGCCCGGTAAATACATCGTTCACATTGAACAGAGTGCAGGCATCATCCCCCGTATCCTGACTCTCCCAGGCATAAAAAGCGCCCAAATATCCGTACTCTGCCGCCTTCCGCCGCGCACCGTCCAGCGTGTGGATACGGTACATCATCAGATTACGCGCAATCCCCGGGTCGCTGTGCAGGAAAAAGGGAAGCATGAACATTTCTGTATCCCAGAATACCGCACCCTTATAGACCTGCCCGGATAAGCCGCGCGCCGGAATCGAGACCTTCTCCGACTTCGTCGGTGCAATAATCAGCAGCTGATACATACTGTAGCGCAGTGCGAACTGCGCTTCTTCATCGCCTTCAATGACACAATCGCTGCGTGACCATCGCTCCGCCCACTTGCACCGGTGCGCCTCCAGCAGTCCAGCATATCCTGTAGCGGCTGCTGCCTGGACGGTCTGCACCGCCCAATCATCAGGGGAGCCCTCACCAGTGCCGTCTTCGGCATCCAGACCTGTGAATACTGCTGCATATTTGTACCACTCATAAGTCTCTCCGGCCTTGGCATCAAAAGAAATATGACGGAGCGCCCTCCCCATGTCTGTGATTATGTCTATGTCCATCACTGTACCTTGTTCTGCTAAGCTGAACTCTGTATGCTCCGCCACCGCCACCGGCAGCCCCAGCTCCCCGGTAACCGCTGTTGACAGCAGCCCCCCGCCGGCAGAGCGGCTCTGCTGCTCCAGCAGATGGGGGCCGTTGATATCCCACACCGCGCCATCGATTCCCGTCGTAATCTCTATCCGGCAATCGGCAGTGCAGTGCAGAGTCCATCTGGCGGCCAGCAGATGGAGCTGGTCCATGCTGGCGAACCGCTCTGCGGTCAGGGTCAGTCTGCCGCCCTCGCGGACACCGAACACCGTCTCCCTACGATGAACTGCGGAACGGAGATCCAGACGTTGTGTATGCTCCAGGGGTTCTATTTCCAATACGCTTAGCTTTATGCCGTCACAGGTGATTAACGTATACAGTCCATTCGGGGCGTTCACCGGCTCGCGCCATTTCTCGCCCGCCCGGTCATATACTCCGGCTAACGTAACCGCCGCAAGCTGCTCCTTTCCGAACTCTTCAAGCACTCCCCGGAAGCCCATATAACCATTGCCGGTCATATATTTGTTGCCGTTCGCCGTAATCCGCCAGGGCTCGAAGCTGTGCTCGCTAACCGTCCAGTCCATTACACAGCCATCCCTTCAGCAAGCGGAAGCTCAATCCCAGCTTCATCTACGGTCACCCGCTGATCATAGATCAGCACCTCTGCGCTTCCGCCATTTACCGCTCTGAAGGAAACCGCCTCCGCATTTACCGTAATGCCCAGCAGTACGCCCCTGCAGATCACCTGGAAGCTGTAGACGGTCCACTGCTGCGGCAGCACCGGCCAGAAGGACAGGCAATCTCCATCCGAGCGCATCCCGCCGAAGCCATAGACGATGTTCATCCACGCTGCGGCGATTGATGTGGTGTGCAGCCCTTCCCGGGTATTGCGATTATAATTGTCCAGATCCAGACGCGTGGCGAACTCGAAGAACCGGTACGCTTCCTCCGGCTTGCCAAGTTCATTGGCCAGAATCGAGTGAATGGACGGCGAGAGCGAGGACTCATGAATACATCTCGGTTCATAATATTCGTAATTCGCCAGCTTGGCCTCGCGGGAGAATTGCCCGTTATACAGGAACATGAACATCAGCACATCCGGCTGCTTGATCATATCGTAACGGTACAGGCGATCATAAGACCAGTGAGCGTAGAGCGGGAACTCGGACACCGGAATGGAGTGAATGTCGAGATGCGGCATATCGAAGAATCCGTCATGCTCCTCATATAGGCCGCTGCCGGGGTCGAACGGGATTTTCATATGTGCACGCTTGTAATCCCAGTCAGCCAGTTCCTCCTCACGGAGCGCAGTAGCCGCTATAACCGCCGCATATTTCTCCGGCGTCTCCGCCTTCATTAAGGCTACCGTTTCGAGCGTATATTCGAATAACTTCTGGGCCATCAGATTGATGTAGCAGTTATTGTTTACCATGAGCTGGAATTCGTCAGGTCCCATCACACCATAATATCCGTATTCCCCGGTGCGCTGCCCCCATTGGCCGCGTGATGCATAGAACCGGCTGATCTGAATCAGCATCTCGGCCCCTTTGCTGTAAAGGAATTCCCGGTCGCCTGTATTATTCATATAATGCCAGATTCCGTAGGAGACGGCCGTCCCGACATGAAGCTGCAGGTTGGAGTGCTGCCACAGGTCACAGCTCTCTGTTCCGTCTATTGTGGCAATCGGGTAAAAAGCCCCTTCGCAATCCACCTCGTGCCCGCGCTGCAGCGCCTCCGGCAACGTCTTGTAGCGGAATTCCAGCAGGCTGCGGGCCGCCTTCGGATTATTGAACAGATAGAACGGCAGGCAATAAGACTCCGTATCCCAAAAGGCAAGGCCCCGGTAGGCTTCACCGGTCAACCCTTTGGCACCGATGTTGTACCCGGGATGGTCCCCGTG
Source organism: Paenibacillus sp. FSL H7-0350 (assembly GCF_038593195.1). NCBI lineage: Bacteria > Bacillati > Bacillota > Bacilli > Caryophanales > Paenibacillaceae > Paenibacillus > Paenibacillus sp. FSL H7-0350. Next base: position 2,003,148 of record NZ_CP151972.1, read on the forward strand.
ATACGTCTGATACAGCTGAAAAATACAAAAACGGATGCCCTGTTGATTCTCCGGGTCTCCTTCAATCCGGATATCACTGACAGCCCAGATACCGCTCCAATAGGCGGCCTGGTCAGCAAGCACCTCTTCCTCTACCAGCCCGTCCGCTGCTGCTGCAAGCTCCATGCCTTTTGTCCAGAGATGGTCTGCTGCTCGTGAAGTATTACTGCCTGTCACATTGACTACCAGCTTCGTGAAGGAAGCAGGCTCGCCTTCAGCCAGCATAAGCGAGAATTGTTGCCCGATATAGCGGTCCTCATCCACAAGCTCCGTATTCAGCTCCTGCGAAGACTTCAGGACACAGCCTGAGAACAGCTGATTCCCGGTCGTTAGCGTACGGGCCATAATGGCAGTCACCGCACCCTCCTCTCCGCTGCGCAGCTCCCTCCACATGCTCTGGCCGTGTTCCTCATGGATCATGCCGAAGTCAAGCCCTGTGCGAACATCCACCGTACCCGTGAAATTAAGCGGCGTGAAGGTGATTTGCTGCATTCCCAGATGAGATGTGGTCATACTAACCAGCCGCGTGAAGCAGAGCTTCAGCTTTTTCCCGTCCGCCAGCAGCCAGATGAACTCCCGTGTATAGGTCCCGGTTCGGAAATCCAGTCTGCGGGTGTACTTGTCAATACGGGAATGGGCCAGATCCAGCGGTTCACCATCTACCGAGATCCGGGTATGCAGCCAGTCTACCGTATTCACCATATATCGCAGCGACCGGATAATACCCTTATAGTGGTTGCCGACCCCCATTTGCTCATTTAGTCCATTGAAATAGCTGCCCGGCAAGGAATCCCCGCTGTAGCCCTCGTCCGCATACCCCCGCACCCCCATGTACTCATTGCCCAGTGAAAAAATCGATTCTGAAGTCCGGTTTCGTTCCGGATCGAAGCCCTCTTCAATAATTGCCCATGGATCGACCTTCAGATAGGGATCTGCTACCTTTGCCATCTTGGAACTCTCCTTCGCTAAGAGAATACTCGGCCTGCCCCGCCGCCCTATGCGGAGGTTCGGACGCTCAGTTTCAGAATATCTCTAAGCCCGCACAGGACCAAGGTCAGCTCGTAAGCGAGTTATGTGCATTTGTACGGACATCATTAACATGCGGGAAAACCAAAAAAAGCCGTTCCCTCCCTAGAACTATCCAGAACAGGGGGGAGCTGCTATAATATCCTATAACACAGGGAAAGGAACCCTTTTCAGGGCAAAAACGTAACCAATCTCACACAAATGAAGTGAAAATTATCACAATGTTAAAAATTCGACACTTTTATACGAAAATATTTAACCATAAAGAGGAATTTCAAGGTATAATTAATTTAAAATTTACTGAAAAACTGAGGGAATAAAGGGGATGTCGATTATGATAAAGGAACATTATAATGTTATCGAAGCCCGCGGCAATACAAACTGTTTCTCCGAACAGAACTTTAACCGCCTGTTGGTCACAATGAAGGAACGCATGGTCCCTGAGGGTTCTCACCTCTTCTGGGAAGGCGACTTTTCGGATAAATTGTTTTATATCAAGCGTGGACGTGTGAAATTAACCAAATCTACAGACGAAGGCAAAGAACTGATTCTGTATATGTATCAGGCTGGTGATATGGTGGGTCAGGCTGACCCGTTCTTCAGCACGAAGCACAGCTTCACGGCCGAAGTGATTGAAGAGAGTGAAGTTGGCGTGATCGAGCAGAAGGATCTGGAGATTCTGATCTGCCAGCACTGCGATTTCGCTATTGACTTCATGAAATGGATGGGGATTCATCACCGTCTCACACAGACGAAATTCCGCGATCTGATGATGTACGGCAAACCGGGCGCACTCTGCTCCACACTGATCCGTCTTGGCAACACCTATGGTGAGAAGACCGGCGACAGCATTCTGATTAACAAAAAAATCACGCATACAGATCTGTCCAACATGATCGGCGCTACCCGTGAGAGCGTTAACCGCATGCTGAGTGATCTGCGCAAAAAAGATGCAGTGGAGTATGAGAATGGTATGATTGTCATCAAGGATCTGGCGATGCTTCAGGAAATCTGCCATTGCGAATTATGTCCCAATGAAATTTGCCGAATTTAATTTCCTATCAATAATACCCTCTATTTACCTCATTGAAACATATCTGACCCGATAAATTTAATAGAGTGGTCAAGGCGCCCTGTCCGGCGTCTTTTTTTCTTGTCCGGCGATGTATTCACCGTACTGGCGGCACATCCTATGAACCTTTTACTTCCCAATCATCATAATATTCTGGTGTTACAGGCAGCTCCTCACCCCTAAGGAACTTAGCAGCATATACGGCTAACGGAGAAGCTGAGTCGAGTGTTATTCTAGTGTAATCCACCCATTCCGCCCCACGGGAATCCTGTTCATCGAACATTGAAATGGCAACAGGCTCTTCTTCCCCGGCCAATTCAACCTGATACAAGGCTGCCATATGATGCATTTGTGTAAAGTGATCTTCGTTATGCGGGATAAAGAAATCGAAGGTGCCCAGGTTTTGTTGTACCTTTACTGTATAACCAGTCTCTTCAACAAACTCTCTGATCAAGCCGTCAACCAGGGATTCACCAGTCTCCAGTCTCCCCCCCGGCAGATCGTATCTTCCGCTATAAGGGCCCCTTCCTTTATGGATCACCAGCAGCCTGCCGTCACGCTGACAAATTCCATATACGCCAAAATGGTTAAAGCTTGCCATCGCACCCCTCCCCTCCGTTCGTCTTCTAAATAGATCACCTGTATCAGTAAGCTATACCTACACGGGTTCTTATGAAATCGCTAGCATCAATTTGACTATACGTGAATTCCGCTGTATCTGCTACAGATATTTCACTGCCTCCTTCGGGCAGAATATCTTGTCTCACACGATAGGTCCCCAAGCGTTCTCCGTTCAGCAGAGCGGTTGGGCACACAATGGTCCATTTCAGAGTCGACCGCTCCAACAAGCGATAGGCTTGTTCATGTTCTTCTGCAGCACGGGTGGACCTGCGTTTAGATTCGCTGGATTGGTAACGCAGGAGTTCCGGAGAAAACTCACTTTGAAGAATGCCCGCAGTTCCTACGGTAATAATGCGCTCTATCTCTTCCTCGTACATGGCTCCGATGATAAAAGGCATACTGTCTGTAAGTGTGGTTGTCCCATCGGTGTTCAACGCACTAATCACTACATCATTTCCCTGCACTGCCCGGGCGACATCATCTTGATTAAGAACATTACCTTCGATGATCGTCAGGTTGGCATGGAGAGGCTGAACCTTCTCCGGCGTGCGGACCAGCACGGTCACATGATGTCCATCCTGAAGAGCATGGGTAACAATATGGCTCCCCACCCGGCCGGTGGCACCAAGAATCAATATATTCATATGAGAATAACCTCCTGAAGTGTATTATAGCAGGGATTGAGCGGCAAAAAAGCCCCGCAGCCATGTAGCAGCTGCGGGGCTTGATATTGAATCTAGCTTGCTTTCTTAGTCTGAGGAGGGACAGATACGTTACGCGGAGTACGCACAGGTGAAATTAGCCAGTAGGCCATTCCGACAAAGACACCGCCGCCGATGATGTTGCCAAGCGTAACAGGAATCATGTTGTGGAACCAGCCGGCGATGCTCACTGTCTCTGGATGATTCGGCAGCAGCACGGCTACGCTGAGGAGCGTCATATTCGCTACACTGTGTTCATAGCCGCTCGCGATGAAGGCGAACAGACACCACCAGATCAGCACCAGCTTCGCCGCTTCACTCTTGGCACGGGAGGACATCCACAGTGCCAGGCAGACCAGCCAGTTACAGAGAATACCGCGGAAGAACAGCTCTGAGAACGGCAGGCTCATCTTTTTGGCAGCCGCCGCGAAGATCAGATGCTCGGCAGGCGCTGCCTTGAAGAGGCCCGATCCCTGAATCAGCAGCGCCAGCACCACAGCACCGGCCACATTGCCGAGGAATACCAGGACCCAGTTCTTCACCGTATCCCAGACTGTTGTTCTCCCGGCAAGCGTGCTTACCGTGAAGAACATATTATTACCTGTAAACAGCTCTGAGCCTGCGAAGACAACCAAGGTCAAGGCAATCCCGAAGGATGCTCCCATAATCAACGGCTGGAACGGTGATTTGATCGCCGCCAGCGGTGCCCCCAGTGAGAAGATCAGAATAATACCGATACCCACATATGCTCCTGCCAGGAGGGCCGCCAAAAAATATTTGGGCAGGCTCTCATTCATTTTGTCGCGTTTCCCTACGGCTGTCTCAACGATATTCTCTACGCTCTGCGTAAACATATCCGCACCTGCTCTTCCTTTAATTTAGAGTTGTTACTGCCGCAGGCAGAGTGACCATAACAACTCCGCCCTCTACTGTAACCGGATAGACTTCTGCCTGCCCCCGGTCCGGTGCCTGAACCTCTCCGGTGCGAAGGTCGATCTTCCAGTCATGCAGCGGATCATATAAATAATAGCCCGATACGATTCCTTCTGCGAGCGGACCACCCTTCGGATGGGGACTGTGGTTACGGACCGCATAGATTGCGCCGTCCGATGTGCGGAATATCGCTAATTCGACCTCTCCTGCATGAACTACCCGGCCGATCTGCAGCATGAAATCTTCCACTGCGCCTATCGTATATTCCCGATTACTCCGTTCCATTATGCTCTCTCCCTCTCCCTTTAGACTATACCTGTGTCTCTTCGAACAGCGCGGTGCGGGTGTTTTTGTCATCCAGCATTTTCCGCCAAGGATCACTCACCTGGGCCAGGGCAAAGTCAATACGTGCCGCAAGCTCTTTACGGTTGTCGTCATTGCCCATAACCACAGTCTGGATATGCTCAAGACCCATACGCTCTACCCATTCGGAGGTTCTCTCCAGGTAATTACCGGTCTCACGGTAGTACTGGATGACAGCCGAGCAGACCTCAACCAGTTCCTCGTCGGTCTTCACCTTGCAGAAGGCATCTGCGATGCGCGGCTTAATCCCGCCGTTACCGCCGATGAACACTTCCCAGCCGCCGTCGTTGCCGACAATTCCGATATCCTTCGTGCACGATTCTGCACAGTTACGCGGACAGCCGTTAACCGCCATCTTGAACTTGGCCGGCATATCCAGCCGCTCATATTTACGCTCAAGCATAGCGCCCATGCCCATGGAATCCTGTGTGCCGAAGCGGCAGAACTGCGAACCCACGCAAGTTTTTACTGTACGCAGCGACTTCGCATACCCATAGCCGGACGGCATATCCAGCTCCTCCCACACCTTAGGTACATCTTCTTTTTTGACACCGATCAGGTCAAGACGTTGGCCGCCCGTTACCTTCACAACCTTCACATCATACTTCAGGGACACATCGGCAATCCGCTTCAAATCCTCAGGAGTGGTCACCCCGCCATACATCCGCGGGATAACTGTATAAGTTCCGTCCTTCTGAATATTGGCGCTCATCCGTTCATTGACGAACCGGGATTCCTTCTCGTCTTCATGAGTGTCAGGGTAGATCATCCCCAGATAATAGTTCACAGCCGGGCGGCATTTGGAACAGCCTTCTGCCTGCTTCCAGTCCAGGACATGCATGACTTCCTTGGTAGTCCGGAGGCCTTTTGCCGTAATCTCGGCAACGATCTCATCCCGGCTAAGCGAGGTGCAGCTGCAGATTCCCTGCTTGGCGCTCTGCTGGAAGCTGTCTCCGAGAACGAATTGCAGAATCTGCTCCACCACTGGCTTACAGCCGCCGCAGGAGCGGGTTGCACCCGTGCAGGCTTTGATCTCATCTACCGTAGTGAAGCCGTTCTCCGTAACAGCATCAACAATCGCTTTTTTGGTTACGCCGTTGCAGCCGCAGACGATTTCTTCATCGGCCATCGCTTCAACAGACATGCCTTTCTTGGCTCCGCCTCCGCCACAGCAGCTTGTGCCCATAACCTCATCATAGATTTCATTGGTCATCTCTGTGCTGTTTTTCACAAGCTTCTGCAGGTTGGCAGATTCCGTTACATCACCGAACAGAACAGCACCGACAATCACATTATTCTTAAGCAAAATCTTCTTGTAGGTTCGCTTCCATTCATCCTTGGCAGAAATGACGGTATGCTCCGGCGTTTCGGTGAATTCACCGGCGGAGAATACATCTACCCCGGAAATTTTGAGCTTGGTTGCTACAACTGAGCCTTCATAGCCCGGAGTCTGTACACCGGACAGATGCTTGGCGAGAACCATGCCCTGCTCGAATAGCGGTGCTACGAGTCCGTAGCAGGTTCCCCGGTGCTCTGTACATTCACCGACAGAATACACATCTGCCATGGAAGTCTGCATATAATCGTCAACTACAATCCCGCGGTTAACGGTGATTCCGCTGTCCTTCGCAAGCTGGACATTCGGCTTGATTCCAACAGCCATCACTACAAACTCTGCCGGCAGCACACTGCCATCACTGAATCGTAGACCAGTCACCCGTTCTTCTCCGGTCAATTCAACCGTCTGCTTGCCCATGGCGAATCTCACACCTTGACGCGTAAGCTCTGCCTGTAGCATTGAAGAAGCGGTACGGTCCAGCTGGCGCTCCATCAGATCCTCCAGCAGATGCACAACGGTAACATCCATGCCCAGATTGACCAGGCCCTTCGCAGCTTCCAGACCCAGCAGTCCTCCGCCGATCACAGCCGCCGTGCGGTACTGCTTCGCCGCTGCCAGCATTGCATCACAATCCGCGATATCGCGGAAGCCGACTACTCCATCCTTGGTGCTGCCGGGTACGGGGAGAATGAAAGAATTCGAACCCGTTGCAATAATTGCTTTATCGTAAGGAACCGCCAGTCCATTATCGGTCAATATTAGTTTGTTCTGATCATCGATCCTGGTGACCGTCGTACCGGTATGCAGTGTAATATGATTATCTTCATACCACCCGAGATCGTTAAGAATGATGTCTTCAATCGATTTGCTGCCTTCAAGTACATAGGACAACATAATCCGGTTATAGTTGGGATGCGGCTCACTGCCGAAGACCGAAATATCATAAGCGCCGCCCAGCTTCAGAATCTGCTCAATAGTGCCTACTCCCGCCATGCCATTTCCAATCAGCACTAACTTTTCTCTTTCCGCTGCCATTGGTAGACCCTCCTTCAGAAACTCTGATTTCTTCAATAACTTACCTGATAGAGAAATTATACTGTCCCCCATTCCATGGCAAGTGTGACCACAGTCACATCTTATGTGAATTTTTTCACACAACTGAAAATGACTTCGCCGTTCTTATATAGGACAATTTCTGGCGTGAAGCATAGAGATTTATTATTCAAAAAAACGGATACCCATGCAGTTTCGCACAGATATCCGTTCATCGGGTACACAATCTCACTCATCTACTTCATTCACTTATTTCAGTACCAGAGAGATCTCCAGCTTGTCCTGTGGACTGAGCTTCATGTCCACTCCATTGCCGAGCAGTCCTTTATCGTTGACCTTCAGTCTCCATTCCTCGCTGCTGAGCGGGGTATATTCCATCACAGTAAGCACCGTCCGGTTATCTTCGGCAAGCTGGACCATACCGCTGTTCTGGAGCAATCCCTTGACGGACATATCCTGCATAAAAGAAAGCACATTCGAATGTGTCAGCTCCGGCTGCTCGCTCCCCCCGTTCACAGTGATGATGACAGGCTGAAACATCTTTCCGGCTCCGGCAGGCCCTGCTGACATCGTAATGGCCGAACCCGGTTCCAGGGTCGTATTCAGCTCTTGAACCTTCTTGCCGTTCACCTGAATCTCCCAGCTCATATCCTGACCCAGGGAAACCTTATTCACCTCAAGAATATTAGTTCCATCCGCTGAAAATGTAACAACGCCACTCTTCCTAAACAGCTCTATTATTGAATTCCCAGGCACGTAAGCTTCGTTAAGCAATCTGGCTGAGCTTCCGGCCATTTCGCTGTCACCCACCTTGACTGAAAAGGTTAGTCCCTGGCCTCCGTTACTGCTGCCGCCATTCCCTGATCCCAAGCCACAACCGCTTGCCGCGGCCAGCAAGAGAAGGCACAGCATTAAGCGCATCCATTTCGTGGACATCCCACGGCACCGCCTTCATATGTATTTCCCGGACTCTTTAAGGATAACGCATAGAGGAAGGGTTCTCAAATCATTTCTGCCGGTATAAAAAGTAAAAAGTCCCCGAAGGGACTTATCCATTGCAGCCGGTCCTATTGATAACGCAGGAACAGAATGTTGTTCTCCAGATGCACATGCTCGAAGGTCATGCCTTCCAGTTCTTCAAGACGGGCATAGGTCAGGCGATAAGTCGTGCAGGCATGCGCGGGCGGTGTATAGTCATTAGTAACTCTACGCAGCTCACGCAGAATCTCTCCCGCCCCGTCATGCTCAGCTTCCAGATTATGCAGCAATCCGCGCAGCTCAGTAAGTCCTTCTTCAGTCGGGTTCTGGGTGTAGGCTAGCATCTTAGGGAATTCGCTCTCTTCTTCCTTCGCCGTATGCTGCAACAGCTCTTCACGCAGCATATTGAACAGACGGTGCATTTCTCCCAGATGCGGTGAATCCTCACCATGAACGCGGAACACCTTGGTTACATTTTGACTGATAAGCGGAAGCTCTTCACGCAGATAACGGTGATGCTTGTTCACAATATAATCCACCAGCTCCTCTGACGAAGCCTCGTTCCAGGCGGTATCCTCTTCCAGCACCGGATGCTGTTCCTGCAGCTTGTTCAGCTCCTGTACCATTGCTGCCGGGTCAAGACCCTTCTCAGCAGCGGCTTCAGCCAGCGGCTTTGCGCCTCCGCAGCAGAAATCGATCCGCTGTGCTTTGAAATAATCTGCTGCTTTGGGGAACTGCAGAACAATATCTCTGACCATTGCTTCCGGGGTGAACCCGGGATGAATTGTTGTATCGTTTAATTGATTGGACGCCATGTTGGCCCCTCCTCAGGTTAAGATGTAGGTTTGTGCTTCTTTTCACTTCTACACCTTATCACTGGCATTAGGCGGAACTTGTGATTGTACGCACTGAATATATAAAATTTTATTGAACGAGAAATACAGTACTCCAAATGTAAAATATACTAGACTTTTTGTTTTATATATTTTACACTATGAGTGAGGTGAGGGAATGGGGAAAAATCTGAGGCTCAAAGCTTCCCGAGCGGCAAAAGACATGTCGCAAAAACAGCTCGCAGATGCCGTGGGGGTCACAAGGCAGACGATTATCGCGATTGAGAACGGTGATTACAACCCCACCCTGAGGTTGTGCATTGACATTTGTGTAACACTGGGGAAGACACTGGATCAACTATTTTGGGAGGGAACGAAGGATGAGCAGAACGAACCTGGATGAGAGACAACTGCAGAAGCGGCATAAGGCGGGGAATCAGGCATTTCTTTTGATGGCATTCTTATTGCTGGCAGATATGGGGCTGCAAAACTACGGAATGAAGTGGCTGGAGTATCCGCTGGGCAATTACACAATTTTCATGCTGGGTGTGGGTTTCTATCTGGTACGCTTGATCTGGAGCGGTGCGTATGTGGGACCGGGCAGCAGGCAGAGCGGAGTGGGCGGGAGAAGCATTGCGGGTGCAATTCTGGCCATTGTGGTGGCGGCCTGTATCCTTATCGTTACCTTCGTGAATCCAACCGCCGCCCAATCAGCAGCTGACAGCGGTGCGAACGGGACAGTCATTCTAATCATTTCTGTTACAGCTGGACTGGTCATCTTAAGCACTGTGTACTTGATCCGACGGAGGAATAACCGGGCGGAGTAGAGCGGTTAATATCAAGAAATCCAAACTGGGCAGCGGCCGGAAGTCCAAATGTTCGCCGCAGCGACGACCTGGCTTCAAGTTCAACTCTTTTTTTCGAATTCCACTTTTTTTATTGAACCGTCGCCTGCATATAAGTCCGCTTGCCCTGCGCATCCTTCAGATAGGGGCCAAGTCCGGCGAACCTTGAATGATCCACATATACACCCGTCATCCATCTGCCTTCGGTCAGGCCGCCGTTCCACTGCAGCACCAGATCGGGGGCAGAGATCCATTCCTGATACACTCTGATGTTCTTGTCCTTATATTCTTTGGCTGGTTTGTTCAATTCGCTCAGTGGTACCGGGGTCAGATAGGTTGGCACGAAATATACAGAGATTAGCTCCATATCCTCCTCGCTCAGAAAAGCCTCCTCCCCCAAGTAAGGCTGGAGCAGCCGGGTATTCTCATACATGGACCAGATCACAGCTTGAAGTACCATGCTCTGGCTGATTCCATTATGAAAAGTAAAACGGCGCTGTACATTTGAGCCACTCCCTTCCTTAGCCGTTACCGGCTCCAGACAATGCCGTTCACAGCCGATGCATTTCCATCCGGACGGGCCTTGAATCCATTTCTGAAACACACTCCCGCTGTCATTATCCCCTTTATATAGAGAAGAAATGATCTCATACGGCACGCCGATCCACGCATCCCACAGAGAATCCGGGAGATGGTTATGAAGCATGAACAGCACCTTGTCATAGATCAGCTGTACTTTAATCGAAGCAGTCTCCAGTTCGGCGACATCCTTTTTTCCATAGGTTATTTCCCGGGAAAACAAGGTAATGGTCATGGTCTTCGCCTCCTAAAAGTTGTGTAAGCCCTCCGCTTCCTTCCATCAGCATCGTCCAAAACACATCCCGTAAGCATCCGCGCTGCCATATAACCCTGAGCTTTTCCTACTTTTGTTAACGCTTCCACACATCCGTAATATTTAGTATGTTCTATTATATTACACAGGTAGGGCCTAAGTGCAAGGTTTATTTGGGCAAAATCTGCATAAACAAGTAAAACAGCATATGAAAAGCCCCTTACCCGATAATCGGCAAGAGGCTGTCATCAAATATATATTACGGTACTGCTACTCCACCCAGCTCTCGGCCCAGGACTGGATTTGCTGCATGACCGGCTCAAGCGCACGGCCCTTCACTGTTAATTCATACTCAATGCGCACCGGTGTTTCCGGGTACACATGTCGTACCAGAATGCCCTCGCATTCCAGATCCTTCATGCGCTCGGACAGCATCTTATCGCTCATTGACGGAATCAGTCCGGAAATATCCTTGAACCGCTTGGGGCCGCTCATCAAGGTCTGAATAATGAGTCCGTTCCAACGCTTGCCCAGAAACGAAAAAGCCGTCTCAAATCTCGGGCACATCGTCAATTGATGTTCTTCCATGGTTATCACCTCTCACTTATGAAGCTTACAATTAGTTAGTATATATAATTTTACCACATTTATTCTGGAATGAACATCGTTTGCCAAAAAAAAGTTCATTAACCACTATTATTATATTTCCACTCTCAATCTTTGGTGTCTTCTGCCTTGCGTCTAAGCTGGATGGCCTCTGTAACCACATAGGCAAGATCATCGTTGCTATAGAGAGAGAGTACACCCAGCACCGTATCATCGGAGATGAACCCCGCCTCCTCTGCGGATACCGTCAGGGCCAGCGCATTGGCCAGCGCCTGATTGCCCTCCTGCTGCGGATAAGCCTGCAGATACAGGGCATGCGGGTCCAGCTTATTATTCACACACCACTGGGCAAATACGAGAATCATCATTTCCTCGTCCCGCTTATAGCTCTCGATGATCCGCTCTTCCATCGACTTGTTGTCGTAATCCTCCATGTTGTTCTCCTCTCTGCTGCGATTCTGACTGCTCAGCGGCTTAGTCTTGCTGCTAATTCATGGCTCGGCAATACAGCCGAAGCGGAAATCCCGCACTGCTCCGGTGTCGCTATATTACTGAGATAATGGCTGACCGTTCCGCTGAAGCCTCTGCGCTCCAGCACGGTATCCCAGCTGCCGAAGTTCTGCGTGCGCGGCAACGAGCCCTGCTCATATAATATAACCCGTTCCATATCCGTCACCTCAACCGATCTGCCATGTCCGTGCAGCTCCAGCTTCTCCAGATCAGCCCCGGCATCCCGGACCATGCTGTAATGGCCGGTGGTGCCGTTCTCCCAACCCAGCATTCCCGAAGCCTGCAGAAGCCGTCCCTCCGCATCCGCCCTCAGGCTGCTGTGCAGCAGCTCATAATCTCCGCCGGACAGCCAGAGCAGCAGATCCAGCATATGGATCAGGTCATCATGGATCGTCTCATGGCTGCTGCCCTGCTGCAGCTTCGTACGGTGTTTGACTGCGGTGGATTGACTGATGCCTCCGGCCTTATGCAGCCAGGATTTGGCGGCAACATACATTGGGGCATAGCGGCGGTTGAAGCCCACCCCCAGCAGCAGCCCCTTGTTCTCAGCAAGCTCTGCCATCCGGCGGGATTCCTCAAGATCATAGGAGAGCGGCTTGTCCACATACACGGACACCCCATGCTTCAGGCAAGAGGTAACCAGCTCATAGTGCGTAGTTGTTGGACTATGTATGAACACAGCATCCAGATCCCAGGACAGCAGCTCCGTAAGCTCGGTTGTGCCCCGCTGAAGGCGATAAGCCTGAACTGCCCGCTCGACCGTAGCAGAGGAATGGCTGAGCACACCCACCACCTCGGCCTGATCATGCCGGGAGAGCAGCGGCAAATAGACTTTACGGGCAATATCGCCAATGCCGATCATTGCCACTCTTTTGCGGACAGGTAGTTTCATTAACAGCATCTCTCCTTACATACTCGGGGGAATTTCTATTCCCTTATAGATGTATTATACCGTGTCATGCTGCGGGAACAATGATCTTTGCTTCAATAATTGCATTAATTGCTTTTTTTTCAGTATGATGAAATGGATGGAGTGAAGAAGGGGCATAGTATAATGAGAAAATGGCTAACGGTTATTCTATATGTTTCGTGCATAATCCTCGCGTTTATCTACAGGTATGAACTTCTGGCCTGGCTTAGAGAGGATCATCCTTTGTATTTGTCCATGCTCGCCGCCACAGTGCTGGCCTTGTTTCCGGTCCTGCCCTATAAGCTGATTATCGGTCTGTTCGGATATGCTTATGGAAGCTTCGCAGGAGCGTTAATCTGCTGGAGTGCAACTACAATAGCGGCAGCCCTTGTCTATGGAGTCGTTGCATCCATGTTCCGGAGCAAATCTATGGCCTATCTAAGCAGAATTTCGGCGCTGGACAGATTTGTGTCCGCTGTGGAGCAGCGTCCTTTTGCATCCGTAGTGATTGCCCGGCTGGCACCGTTTATCCCGCAGATGGCTGTGAATATCTACGCCGGTGCCGCCGGACTGCCTTTCTGGAGCTATCTTGGAGCCACCGCACTTGGCAAAATCCCCGGCATCGCCCTCTACGCCTTCCTCGGAGGACAGATGTTCCAGCACCCGCGAAGTGCGGCTGTAGCTATAATCGTGTATATTGCCGTACTGGCTGTGGCCGGATTGTCCATGCGCCGCCGTCCTACTGCGGGCCGCTAACGCTTCAAGAATTTCTGGTATGCTGGCAGTAAGCCTCTATTTGATTTATAATTAAATTGTGATCTATTTAATTGCATTCTACAGATGGAGGGATAACAATGAGTGAATTTCAAGCTGATTCTATAAATTTCAAGACCGAGCAAGCCACCTTCGCCGGTGGATGCTTCTGGTGTATGGTATCCCCTTTTGAAGAGCTTCCCGGCATTGTCAAGATTATATCCGGCTATACAGGCGGACATACCGTGAATCCGACCTACGAGGAAGTATGCTCGGAAACGACCGGACATGTTGAGGCGGTGCAAATTACGTTTAATCCGGATATTTTTCCATATAGCAAGCTGCTTGAGCTGTTCTGGCAGCAGATTGACCCCACCGATGCCGGAGGGCAATTCCATGACCGCGGCACCTCTTACGGAACGGCCATCTTCACCCATTCGGAGGAGCAGCGCCAGCAGGCAGAGGCTTCCAAGGCGGCCCTTCAGGCCAGCGGACGATTCTCCGCTCCCATTGTGACGCCTATTCTTCCGGCTAAGCCCTTCTATCCCGCTGAAGAATATCATCAGGGCTATCATCACAAGAATCCCGGCCATTACAAGCGTTACCGCAAGGGCTCGGGCCGGGAAGCGTTCATCGAAGCCCACTGGACGCACAAGGAGGACCCGCAGAGCCTGAAGGAGCGCCTGACTCCGCTTCAATATGAAGTGACACAGAACAGCGCAACGGAATCTCCGTTCCGCAACGAATTCTGGGATCACCATGGGGACGGGATCTATGTGGATATTGTCTCCGGGGAGCCGCTGTTCAGCTCAGAGGACAAGTATGATTCCGGCTGCGGCTGGCCGAGCTTCACGCGTCCGATCCGGGACTACGCGGTCAAGGAGAAAAGCGATCTCAGCCACCTCATGATCCGCACCGAGGTACGCAGCAAGACAGCAGATTCCCACTTGGGCCATGTGTTCAATGACGGCCCCGGTGCGAATGGACTGCGGTACTGTATCAACTCGGCAGCTCTGCGCTTTGTTCCCAAAGAGGATCTGGAAAAGGAAGGCTACGGCGAGTATCGCGTGCTCTTCCAGCATGCTTAAGGCTGGAGATCCGGCTTGCCTCAAGCTATAGCTTCATATATTGCATAACTTACCTGTGGCCCGAATGTATGCTGTTTTCCGCATACATTAGGGCCACACGCCTGCGTACCTGCACAATGTATGCTGTTTTTCGCATACATTCGGCCAAGAACAAAGCCTCCAGCCCGGATTCACGGGTATGGAGGCTTTATTCTATTTGTTCTGCTTATCCGTATTCTCCTCTTCCGGTGCGGCCGGTGCTAGAGGTGCCGCTTCAGAATGAGGCTGCGCTTCCCGGTCCGGCAGACGGTTGCTGCCCAGGCGTGCCTGTTCAGGATGCGCAGGTTGCCGCCGCTTGAAGCTTTTCCGTAACCAGAGCACCAGTGCCACCACGACTCCAGCTACCAGCAGGACGGGGAGCGCGGCCGCCAATACAACAACAAGCCACTGGAACATCACAGACAACGCCTTCATGCTGCTCTTAAGCGCTTCCGAAGCCCGTTCACCCAGCGGCCCCTCGGAATTAGTCTGTGTAAGGGCAAGACTCTTCTCAGTCTGGTAGAGGCGAAGCTCCACTGTAGAGAACGATACGTTCTGATCGATATACCGCATTCTGCCCTTGATCTGTTCGATTTGCTCCTGGATTTCCCCAAGCTGGTTGGCGAACTGGACGAGATCAGCCGGTTTGGTCGCTTTTTTCATAAAATCAATATACTGTGCCTCCATCATCTGCTTCGCCTTAAGGCGTGACTCCAGGTCCACATATTCCTCCGACACATCCTGCCCCTGTATGCTTCTCTGGAGCTTCTCATGCTTAATCTTCTCCAGATTGTTCAGGAACGGTGAGAAGCCCGCCGCAGGCACTTTCAGGATAAAGGTTCCGCCCTGTTCATATTCAGACATATTCTCTGAGAATTCGATAATGTAGCCGCCGGCCAGAGTAACCATATTCCGCACTTCGGTCTGGGCTGCCCCGTAGTCGCTTACCTCCATATTGAGGTTCGCCTTGTAGATCAGCTTCTTGTTCAGCCCTGCCACCACATCGGTGCCGGTGAATCCGGCAGAAGCATCTGCTCCTTGCCCAGCATCCGTCCCAGGGAGTGCCGAATTTCCGCCGCCGCCCTTCACTGCAGCCTGATCATTGACAGCCATCGCCGTGTTAGCTAGACTATCCTTCTTACCCTCTACCGCAGCAGGCGCACTCTCCGCTGATCCGTCTGATGCTGCTTCATTTCTGAACGCGCTTTCTGTATTCGCTGCCGAATCTGAGTTATTACTCGACGCGCCACATCCCGCCAGGACTAAGGCTACAACCACTAGATACAATAAGTAATGCAGACCCCATTTTCGCATGCTCATTCCTCCATAAAGTGTAATTGTATACTGCTTACGGTGTTTCAGCTTCTGTAGCGAAAGGCCGTTATCTGTATCGGTCCGTTCCGCGCCTATCCCTCTTGACGTTCCAAAAGCTGGAAGGTTGCAGTCATTTACGGAAAATAACAAAAAAGACCATTCAGCGATGAATTGCCCTGTGTGGTCCTGTTTGCGTAATAACTCTTTATTTGTTACAATTACGATGATAAAACGGCAAAAAAACACCAAAAACCCTATTCGCATAGAATAAGGTTATGGCGCTATTCGGACAAGCTCCACCTTGCCCGGGCAGCTGCAATTGATTTCTTGCCGATTTATGTTGCCTACTACTACAAGAGGAGGTGAACCCTCATGGCAAAAGACGTATTGTGCGCAGTTAATTCTTGCACCTACTGGGCTGAAGAGAACAAATGCAACGCTGATTCCATCTTCGTTGCTTACCACAGCTCCAAGCAGCCTACACAATCTGAGGAAACAGATTGCAAAACCTTCGAAAGTAAATAATGAATCATTGCAGAATATGAAGGAGCCCTCCACAGGTTCCTTCTTTCTTTTCTCATTCTATCAAGAATGAGAATTATTATCAAGTGTTTCCTTTAAAACAAAACCACTGCGGGCCGGAGACTGTACTCTCCCGCTTGCAGTGGTTTTTCTGTGCAAATCTAAGAATCTTAAGCGGAACAGCTCCGCCATTTAACGGGTCACTGCGCCGTGCTGCTCTCTTACCAGTACCGCCGCCTTCACCATATTGCGCAGTGCGCCTGTGGTCTCTTCCCAGCCCCGTGTCTTCAGTCCGCAGTCGGGATTAATCCAGAACTGCTGGACATCCAGCACGCGCAGCGCACGTTCGATGGCCGAAGTCATCTCCTCTACCACCGGTACACGCGGACTGTGGATATCATACACACCCAGTCCAATCCCCTTGTCGTATTCCTGCTCCTCGAAGCTGACGATCAGCTCACCATGGCTGCGCGAGGTCTCAATGGAGATGACATCCGCATCCATCGCCGAGATCGAACCGATCATGTCATTAAATTCACTGTAGCACATATGCGTATGCACCTGTGTAGTGGCCTTGACATGATTCGTCGCGGTCCGGAAGGATTTCACCGCCCAGTTCAGGTAATACTCATGATCTCTCGCTTTCAGCGGCAGACCTTCGCGGATCGCCGGCTCATCGACCTGAATCATCTCGATACCAGCCTCCTCAAGTGCGGATACTTCATGACGCAGGGCGAGGGCGATTTGTCCCGCCACCGCTTCCCGGCTGAGATCATCGCGGACAAAGGACCAGTTCAGGATCGTGACCGGTCCGGTCAGCATTCCCTTAACAGGCAGCTTCGTCAGTGACTGGGCATACACACTCTCCTTGACGGTCATCGGCTCTATAAAGGCAACATCGGCATAGATTACTGGAGGCTTCACGCAGCGTGAGCCATACGACTGAACCCAGCCGCCTGCGGTGAACAGATAGCCCGCCAGTTTCTCCCCGAAGAATTCCACCATATCCGTACGCTCGAATTCCCCGTGAACCAGCACATCCAGACCAAGCTCCTCCTGAAGCGTAATGGCTTCAGCGATCTGCCGCTTGATGAACAAGTCATAACGCTCCTGGTTCCAGACTCCCTTGCGCCATTTCAGACGGGCCTGGCGGACTTCAGCCGTCTGCGGGAAGCTGCCGATGGTCGTGGTCGGCAGCAGCGGCAGACGCCACTTCTCCTGCTGTACCTTCACACGTTCGGCGAACGGAAGACTGCGGTGGTCCGGCAGCTGGGCAAGGGCACGCACCTGCTCCGCTACATCCTCACGCCCGCGCTCCGGCAGGGCACGGAATACGGCCAGCACCTCACGGCTGCGCTCCAGCTCAGCGGCATAACGCCCTCTTCCTTCGTTCACGGCTGCCGCAATCAGAACCAGCTCGGCCAGCTTCTCATTGGCGAATGCCAAGGCATTCTTGACCGCAGCCTTCAGCTTGACCTCGCCCTCAACCGTTACAGGCACATGCAGCAGGCTTGAGGCAGGCTGGAGAATCAGCTGCTCCTGGGGCACATAGGTCAGCAGCTTCGCTACCAGCTCCAGCTTGGCATCGGTATCGGCGCGCCAGATGTTGCGTCCGTCAAGGATACCGGCGCCGAGTACCTTATCCTGCGGCCAGCCCAGGCGTGCAACCGACTCCAGATTCTTGCCGCCGTCATGCACGAAGTCAAGACCTAGACCCTGCACAGGCAGCGCCAGAAGTGCTTCAAGCGGCTCCGCAGCTTCGAAGTACGTCTGCAGCATCAGGTTCAGTCCTGGTACGGCAGCAGCAATCTCACTGTAAATGTTCTGGAGCAGTGCGGTATCCTCAGCCGTTAAGCCGGTAACAATCGCCGGTTCATCGATCTGTACCCAGACTACTCCTTCCGCCTGCAACTCCTGCAGCAGCTGGACATACAGCGGGAGGAAGCGTGCGGCAACGGCGGCGATGTCTGCTGCCGGGAAGCCCTTGGACAGCTTCAGGAAGGTATACAGTCCGACTATAACCGGCTTGCCCTCAATGCCTGCCCGCTCCTTGGCGAAGCGGTAAGCCTCCAGCGGTTTATTCGCTGTCAATACCGGGGACAGGCTGCCGATCTCAGGCACAATGTAATGGTAATTCGTATTGAACCATTTGGTCATCTCGCAGGCCGGGGCCTCTGCATTGCCGCGCGCCATTGCAAAATACAGATCCAGCGGAATCTCTCCGCCCTTATATCCATAACGCGCCGGTACGATTCCGAACATGGCGGCGGTATCCAGCACATGGTCATAGAAGGTGAAATCGCCCACCGGAATCAGATCAATTCCGGCCTGCTGCTGGGTCTGAAGATGCTGAAGCTGAATATCCTCCATCTGCGAGCGGAAGCTCTGCTCATCGAGTTTCCCGGCCCAATAAGCCTCCAATAATTTCTTCCATTCACGATTCTTCCCGATTCTCGGATAACCGAGGCTGCTTGTCTTGATTCCTTTACTCATAGGTGTCCACTCCTCTGTATAATTGTCTGTCGCTTTTGTCTCCAAGCCTTAATCTGATGCCATCTTACTGCACGCCTCCCGCGCCCCGCAACAGATTCCAAGCAATCCGGCTATACAGATTCCCTATAGCAGAACGCCAAAAAAAGCCGCCCCCCATGATCAAGGAGCAGCTTAGACATTGGGTCACGACGAAATCAAAACCAGATCAGATAGACCACACCCGCAAGTACAATCCGGTAGATCGCGAAGGGCAGCAGCTTAATCCGGTTAATCAACTTCAGGAAGAAACGCATCGATACCAGTGCGAATACGAAGGCACTGATGAACCCGGCAATGAAGAACGGCAAGGCATCCAGCGTAAAATACTGCCAGTTCTTCAGCAGTGAAATCAGGCTCGCCCCAGCCATAATCGGCACCGCCATGATGAAGGTGAAGTCGGCTGCCGCACGATGGCTCATGCCCAGCAGAACCCCGCCGGATATCGTCGAACCCGACCGCGAGAAGCCCGGCCACAGGGAGATACATTGGATCAATCCGACTGATAGCGCCTGCCTATATGTAATTTGATCCACACTCTCAGTCCGGGCATTCGCAGGCGCAAAACGGTCGGCACAGATCATAAATAATGCTCCAACCACAAGTCCAATCAGCACAGTAAAGGTAGAGAACAGATGCTCATCGATGTAATCCTCCAGCAGAAATCCAAAGATTCCGGCCGGTAGCAATCCGACAAGGATATGTGTCAGCTTCAACCGTCCTTCCGCCGGAGCCTGCCGCTGCCCTTCCGGCACTACGGCCAAGTCCTTGCGGCTGAGCTTCCCGAAGCCCAGCAGATCAATGAACCGGTTACGGAAAATAATGACGACCGCAAGAATGGAGCCTAATTGAATCACTACCTTGAAGGAGTTGGCCGTATACTTCCCCAGGAACTCCTGCGATGTAAGCCACATATCATCAACGATGATCATATGGCCTGTCGAGGATACCGGAGCAAATTCGGTCAGCCCTTCCACAATTCCCAGGATGATTGCTTTCACAATGGTCAGCAGCTCCATGGCGATCCCCCTTTATTGTTTTCAATATAATAATTGTAAACTCACACAGCTATTTCTGAAACTTACAAGTCCCTTGCAGTATTGCAAATTTTAATTCATAACGCTGACTTGACAGGACGGAAGGTACCCTTTATATTTATATGCATGCGCATGCATTTATAATTAACTATCCCAAGCAAACCGAAGGAGCGAGAAGGATGACGAAAGATCTGTTCACCCCCTATGAGTATAAAAGCTTAAAATTGAAGAACCGGGTTGTTATGCCGCCCATGTGCCAATATTCAGTTACCAATAAAGATGGAATCGCTAACGACTGGCATTACAACCACTATGTAAGCCGCGCTGTCGGCGGCACCGGACTGATCATTGTCGAGATGGCTGATGTGGACCCGGACGGCCGGATTACCGATTATGATCTGGGCCTCTGGTCTGATAAGCAGATTCCTTCACTGGCGCGGATTGTGGAAGCCAGTCATGCCCATGGATCCAAAATTGGAATTCAGGTAGCCCATGCCGGTCGCAAGGCGGAGGATGCCAAGGTTCCCGTCTCCTCTTCTGCTATTCCTTTTGACGGCAAGTCCAAGACTCCCCATGCCTTGACGACAGAGGAGGTTAAAGACATGGTCCAGAAATTCAAACGGGGCGTAGAGCGTGCGGTTCAGGCCGGGTTCGACACTATTGAGCTGCACGGCGCCCATGGCTATCTGATTCACCAGTTCCACTCGCCGCTGACCAACCAGCGGACTGATGAGTACGGACAGGATCTGACCTTGTTCGGCCGGGAGGTTATCGCTGCCGCCAAGAGCGTGATGCCTGAGGATATGCCGCTAATCATGCGGATTTCCGCCAGAGAATATGTGGAAGGCGGCTACGGCCTTCAAGAGGGTCTGGAGATCAGCAGAGCTTATATGGAAGCAGGGGCCGATATTTTCCATATCAGTTCAGGCGGTGAGGGAGCAGTTGACGCAGAGAATGGACCGGGCAACCATGCAGCCTATCAGTTACCGTTGGCAAGAACCATCCGCCAGGAGCTGAACGTACCGGTGATTGCTGTCGGCCGGTTGGATGAAGCGGTTCTTGCCAATGCCGTCATCGGCAATGAAGAAGCTGACCTGGTGGCAGTGGGCCGGGGAATGCTCCGTAATCCTTACTGGACGCTGGAAGCCAGTGTGGCGCTGCGCAAAGACGCAGATATCCCTAAGCAGTATGCTTTGGGATTCCCGCGTTAAGGACAATTCGTCAGCAGCTTGCCTATGGTGATGGTATACTGTATAACAACTACTTTTCATTACAGGTACACACCGGGAGGATGGAAGACATGACTAACCCCCCTTCAAATGATCTGATTAACAGCTGGTTATCACTCTCTCTGATACAGATGAAGGTGGCCGCAGTCCTTGAAGCGAAGCTGACCGAGAACTATGAGTTATCGCTTAAGGAATTCTACGTATTACTGTTTCTGTCCGAAGCCCCTGAGCAAAAGCTGAAGCTCCAACAGCTGGAATCGATGGTCGGACTTAGCCAGAGTGCTGTGTCCCGGCTGGTCAGCCGCTTCGAAGCCAAGGGCTGCGGAGCGCTGGAGCGCAAGTCTTGCGAGGCAGACCGCAGAAGCATCTATACGTCCTTGACTGCTATTGGTCAAGACAAGGTTGACCGGGCGAAGCAGACCGTTAATGAAGTGCTGCAGGAAGCCTTTCCTGTAGACGACACGCAGCAGCTGCTGGAGCAGCTTATCCAGCTGAAGCAATCCTAGACCCGGGCAGACGCCCGCCGGGTGAACCCGCCGTCCCTCCCGAGGGGCGGCGGGTTTTTGTCTGAACCTCCCTCTCCCCCTGAGCATACACCATACTATTAAGAATATAAGAATAGCGGGGTGCAACGTATGTTATTCACAGCTATGCAGCTGGTTGGCGGTCTCATTCTCGCGGTAGGCTGGATTCCGCAGATTGTGCAGATCTTCAGGACCCGTTCGGTTGCAGATCTCAGTCTGAAAGCTTATCTGCTGATGCTGCTGGGCATCCTTCTAATGGAGGCTTATGCGGTTAACCTGGCCGCGCAGGGGGTCGGACTTGCTTTTCTGATCACCAATACCTTGTCACTGGCCGTTGTAACAACGGTTGTCCTGCTGATTATCCGCTACCGTCCAGAAGGGTAACAAAGTACTCTTAAGGCTGCACCTCTGTCCAATCTGCGTTATACTTTCTGTAACAAATGGATGTAGGAGGTTCAGTGAATGAAGCAAAATAAGTATGACGACGCGGGTTTTTTTGCGAATTACAGCCAGATGCCCCGCTCTACGGGCGGACTGGAGGCTGCCGGAGAATGGGAGGTCTTCCGTACCCTGCTGCCTGATCTGGCGGGCCAGCGGGTGCTTGATCTGGGCTGCGGGTTCGGCTGGCATTGCCGGTATGCCCGGGAGCAAGGGGCGGCTTCCGTCGTAGGCATAGATCTCTCCGCCAATATGCTGGAACGTGCCCGTGCGATGACGGACGACCCGAAGATTGAGTATCTCCAGCTCGCGATTGAGGATGCCGCATTCGGGGCAGAACAATTTGATACCGTAATCAGCTCGCTGGCGATCCACTATATTGAAGATTTCGGCAGCCTCTGCCGCCAGGTCCGGCATTGCCTGAAGCCCGGGGGAGCCTTCGTCTTCTCTGTAGAGCATCCGATCTTCACCGCGCTCGCCGCGCAGGATTGGCATTACAGTCCGGACGGGGAGAAGCAGCATTGGCCCGTAGACAACTATCATCTGGAAGGGCTAAGGTTGGCTGATTTTCTCGAATACAAGGTTGCAAAATACCACCGGACCACCGCCACCTATCTGGGTACACTGCTCGAATCAGGCTTCGGCTTGAAGCAGCTATCTGAGCTGCAGCCGACCCCTGAGATGCTGGAGAAGAATCCGGCCTGGCAGGAGGAGACACGGCGTCCGATGTTCCTGTTGCTGTCAGCGGTGAAGCAGGAATAGCCGGACCTTATTTCACAAGTAGAAACGGCTTTGCCGTCCTTTTAAAAGACGGTACCGTTTCAGCGAGAAATAGAAGGCTAAATTATCGTGTGAAACATATATATTCTTATATTTTAAAAAAATCACAAAAAAAAGACCAGCCGGACGGTAGTCCGCTGACCTTTTATCATCCCCGTGGTTCACGGAGTTCACATTGCATTATTCACATTCACTGTGCCTTCCTGAGTCTTGGCAAGTGCAGACGGAATCTTAGGTGCCTGAACCAGCTTCCGTCTGCCCAGAGAGGTTGTAAAAGTGATTACATAACCGGCTACAACTACAGCCATCACCGTATACAGCGTTTCTCTTAACGGCATATAGAAGAGGGAAAAAGCCAGAACGATTACATCCATCAGGATAAATACGGTTCCTACCTTAATACCTTTCCATTCACTGATCAGCACGGACAAAATATCGTCCCCGCCGCTCGCCCCGCCGCCCAGCAGGACCATTCCTGCGCCCAGACCTGTCAATACCCCGGACAACAATGCCGCAACGGGCAAGTTATCCTGCAGGTCAATAACCCAGCCGGAATAGCGTTCCATCAGCCCGTAGAATACCGTGAAAGCCACTACGGATATGAAGGTGTTCACTACGAATGATTTTCCTTTGAAAATGATTGCGATGATGAGTACCGGAATGTCCAAAATCAGGATGCTTAGTGATGGTGAAATCCCCAGTACATACTTGCCGAGCAGCGACAATCCTACGAATCCGCCTTCGGTCAAGTGGTTCTGATAATTAATGTGATAATACGTAAATGCAAGCAATAGTGTTCCGGTCAAAATAATGGCTAACCGGAGCGGCAAACTCATGCCACTGTCTTGTTTCCTCATTACTCGGTCTCCCCTTATCGTATATGGCGGCTAGACGTTCGTGCCAGCCTCTACGATGGGTTATACCTGAGGAGATGTTGCTCCTTCGCATACAATACTCCCTTCCCTTCGCAGAAGCGGCTTCGTCAATGAACAACGGTTCGCGCACATTCTACAGGGAAGCTAAGTATAAGACAGATCATAACGTTTCCAAATCGTCCTTTGGGGAATCGTCCTTCGGGGACACATGGTATCCTGATCCTTTCTTTAGTTTGATATGTTCTGAATAGATTATACCACGCGGAAGGGCCACTCTAAACAGTTTCCATCAAAAATAAGCAATCAGCCCTGATTTCTCAGCAGACGGTTGACGGTCTCGCGGCGGACGCCGATCAATTGTCCGATCTCTTCCTGTGTCAGCAGATCTGTGAGCTGTGCGCCATGAGAATATTCGGTCAGCCAGCGGGTCAGCAGAGCCATCCGCTCCCCCGGCGTCCCAACAGTGAGATGATCAAGCCTCGTCTGCATGAACCGCACCTTCTCCTGAAGCAAAAGGGCGATCTCCATCACCTTCTCAGGCTTCTCCTTCAGCTCCCGGTACCATTCTGCAGCCGGGATCAGCTCTACCTCACTTTTCATCATCGCCACTGCGGTTCCATGCGCCTCCTTCGGCGAAATGAGGGAATGATGCGGAACAGTCTCTCCCGGATATAACAGGTTGAATAGTACCATGTTCCCGTTCTCATGCAGTCTCGTGACCTTGAAGAGTCCGCTCTTCACCTTGAACAGGTTCTGGCCGCCGTCTCCCTGGCGGAATAAGACCTCACCTCTGTGCAAAATCATTTCGCATTCTCCTTTGCCTTCTCTGTATATCTATTGTTAATTATACCGAAATAAGACACCAAAATGGAGGGGCAAGCGTAAAACAGCCATTATTCACGAGTTCAATGGTAAAGAAACCGTCCGGGGGCAGAGAATGGTCTCTGCTCCCAGGCGGTTTCAGGGAAAGGTAAAATAGGTTATTTCGCTTCAATCGGCTTCTTCCAGAGCCCAAGGATCAGCCCGGAAATCACGGAGCCGATCAGCACAGATAACAGGAACAGCGCGGCATTGCTGGACAGGAAGGCTACGAACACACCGCCATGCGGTGCGGGAACGTTGAGGTTCCACAGCTGGGTAAGTCCGCCGGCTACGGCAGAGCCCAGGATACAGGAGGTAAGCACCCGCAGCGGATCAGCCGCAGCGAATGGAATGGCTCCTTCGGTGATGAAGGATAAGCCCAGCACATAGTTGGTTACACCGGATTTACGTTCGGTCTCCGTGAATTTATTCTTGAAGAATGAGGTGGCCAGGGCAATCGCCAGCGGAGGTACCATCCCTCCAGCCATGACTGCGGCCATCATCATTCCATTCGTATTGCCGCTGGACGTAAACACGCCGATGGCAAAGGTATAAGCTGCTTTGTTGAACGGGCCGCCCATATCAATGGCCATCATTCCGCCAAGCACCAAGCCCAGCAGAATCTTGTTGCCTGTGCCCAGATTATTAAGCACATCGGTCAGTCCCCCATTGATCCAGCTGAATAACGGATCGAACAGGAAGAACATAATCGCGCCGGTAATCAGCAGACTGAATACGGGATAGAGCAGAATCGGCTTCAGTCCGTCCAGTGTGCGCGGCAGGCCCGAGAAGGCTCTGCGGAGCATAACCACAACGTAACCGGCCAGGAACCCTGCCGCCAGACCGCCGAGGAAGCCTGAATTGGAGTTGAGTGCCATTAGACCGCCGACCATACCTGGCATAAGCGCAGGCCGGTCGCCGATGCTCATCGCGATAAATCCGGCCAGGATCGGAATCAGGAAGTGGAAGGCTCCGTCACCGCCGCCAATGCTCTGCAGCAGCTTAACCAGCGGATTGTCGGGACTGGCCACCTGTTCAATCAGGAAGGAGATCGCCAGCAGAATACCTCCACCGACTACGAACGGCAGCATATGCGAGATGCCGTTCATCAGGTCTTTGTAAATTTTGCTTCCAATAGAACCGGACTTTACAGGCGCTGCCCCTTCGTCATTGCGTTCAGAGCCGCGGTAGATAGGCGCATCTCCTGCAACTGCGATCCGGATCAGTTCCTCTGACTTGCGGATACCGTCGCTAACCGGACGCTGAAGCACTGGTTTGCCGCTGAAGCGCT
Organism: Paenibacillus sp. FSL H7-0350; assembly: GCF_038593195.1. Classification (NCBI taxonomy): domain Bacteria; kingdom Bacillati; phylum Bacillota; class Bacilli; order Caryophanales; family Paenibacillaceae; genus Paenibacillus; species Paenibacillus sp. FSL H7-0350. The sequence continues at coordinate 2,029,068 of NZ_CP151972.1, forward strand.
CCATCTCTACATTTTTATCAGCGGCAATAATGACCCCGCTGGCCCGGGCGATTTCGTCTGCAGTCAGCACATTCTGCGCACCCTCCGAGCCGTTGGTTTCAACGCGGATATTAATGCCCATCTCCTTGGCCTTTTTCTTGAGGGCATCCTCGGCCATGTAAGTATGGGCGATTCCAGTGGGACAGGCTGTTACAGCAACTACGAAGCTCTGTGAATCCGGGTTCCCGGTAATGATCCGTGCCGGTTCAGCTTGCGGTGCGGCTGCCTTCGGAGCAGCCTTCACTTCCGCTGCCTTGGCTTCCGCTTCTGCCTGGGCCTCAGCCTCCGCTTGCTTGGCATCGAATAAGGCGGACACCTCGGCAGGTGTCTTGGCACCCATGAGCTGTTCGATGAATTCGCTTTCAATGAGCAACCTGGACAGTGCAGCGAGTGTTCGCAGGTGCATATTTCCAGCTCCGTCCGGCGCGGCAATCATGAAGAATATATGGGCCGGGGCTTCATCCAAGGAGGCAAAATCAATTCCGGCGCTGCTCTTCGCAAATACCACCGTGGCTTCCTTAACGGCCTTGGTCTTGGCATGCGGCATGGCAATGCCTCCGCCGATGCCTGTGCTGGACTGGGCTTCACGCTCCAGAATCTTCTCTTTGAACAGCTTCGCATCCGTGATGCGTCCGCTGGCCGCGAGACTGGCAATCAGCTCGTCAATGGCCCCTTCCTTCGTGGTAGCCTGCAGCTCCATAATCATCGTTTCCTGTATCATTAAATCTGTAATTTTCATCTAATCTCAACTCCCCGAATGTACTTGAACCTCTTACCTCTGTTATTCATAGCTGAGATATGGCAATAAGCGGACGAAGCTCTTCAATCAATGCCCGGTCTGCCAGATCATCGGAGAATGCTGTGGCACTTCCTGATGCCACACCGGCACGGAAGGCTTCCAGCACATTCCCTGTCAGCGACAAGGTGCCCACGAATCCGGCAATCATCGAATCTCCCGCACCTACTGAATTCCTCACCTGGCCCTTAGGAGCGCTGGCATGGTAGACCTCTTGCCCTGTAATGAACAATGCGCCCTTTCCAGCCATGGAGACCAGCACATGCTTGGCGCCGCCCGTAAGCAACTTGCGTCCGTAAGTGATAATCTCCTCCCGGGTACTGATCTGAACACCGAACAGCTCTGCCAGCTCATGGTGATTCGGCTTGACCAGCAGCGGTCCCTGGGATAATGCGTCCTGCAAGGCCTGCCCGGTCGTATCAATAACAAACTCCGCGCCCTTCTGCTTGCATACTGCAATCAGCCTGCTGTAGAAATCTCCGCCCAGCGAAGGTGGCGTGCTGCCTGACAGAATCACAATGTCACCCGGCTTCAGGGCTTCCAGCTTGTGCAGCAGCGAAGCCGTCTCGGTCTCCGTAATGACAGGACCAGCACCGTTAATCTCCGTCTCCTGGCCTGCCTTAAGCTTGATATTGATCCGGGTATCGTCCGCAATAGGAACGAAGTCGCGGGATATCCCTTCCTGGCCCAGCCAGGTGTCAATGTAGCCTCCGGTGAAACCGCCAAGAAATCCCGTGGCCGTATTCTCAACGCCCAGCTGCTTCAGTACACGGGATACGTTAATGCCCTTGCCGCCAGGCAGCTTCATATCCCGCTTCATCCGGTTGAGTCCGCCTAATGTTAACTCTTCTACCTCCACGATATAATCGACGGAAGGATTGAGTGTCACCGTATAGATCATCATTCATCCCTCATTTATAATGTTTGTCTTCCCATCCCATCACACCAGTGTATAATCCACATCCAGCTTCTCAAGCTGTCTCCGGAAGCTATCCGGTATCCCCGTATCCAGAATGCAGTGGTCCATCTCCTGCAGATCTGCGACCTTACAGAAGGATATCTGCCCGATTTTGCTGTGGTCGGCCAGCAGGATCGTCTGCTTCGCTACTGCGATCATTTTGCGCTTCGTGGCCGCTTCCAGCATATTCGGCGTCGTAATCCCTTCGCGGATATCCAGCCCGTTGGTGCCAAGGAAAGCCTTATCCACCCGTACCATGTCCAGCGAACGTTCAGTCATCGGCCCGACAAAAGCCATAGTGTCCGGCCTTAGCATCCCGCCTGTAATAGACACCTCAATATGACGGCAGTCCTTCAGCTCGTTCAGCGCCATGATCGAGTTGGTAATGACCTTGAGATTACGGAACGATTTCAGCGCCCGGGCAATCTGCAGGGTGGTGGTACCGCCGTCAAGGAGAATGGCATCGCCATCCTCAATCATCTCCACAGCCTTCCCGGCAATCCGCAGCTTCTCCTCCAGAAACCGGTCTTCCTTGTCTGAAACCGCCGCTTCAAAATTCACACTCTGCAGGGACACTGCCCCGCCATGCGTACGCTTCAGCAGCCGCGCTTCCTCCAGCTCTTTGAGGTCCCGGCGGATGGTCGATTCCGAGACGGACAGCTCCTGGCCCAGCTCTTGAACCGAGGCTCTTGTATGCTTCTCGACAAACAGCAGAATCATCCGTTTGCGTTCTTCTTCAAACATGCAGCTCACTCCTTTAGGATGTGCAGCTACCCGCTGCCGGATTCCTATATATACAGTAACTACTGAATTGAAAGAAAAGATGACTGGACCTAAATCATTTGTGATCGATGTTGATCATTTGTGCTCATTTATGATTGTAACAGCGTTTTCATGAACTGTAAAGAGGCTTTCTCTGCTTATTTTTCGCCATAAAATCATGAGTTTAACCCAGTTATTCCAACCGAATTCACCGCTGCTTTAAGAATCGGATCATTCCCTGCTCATTTCTGCTCATTTCAGCCTGTCACTATATCATCTGTTTCGGCAAATTACCTCCCGATTGCCCATTTCACAATGGCAGCGAGCAACATATTTATATTACATATGGGGAAAAGCGGGTGAACAGGAGATGGCCTATTACAATAACAACGGATATGGCAGCGCGGGCGGGAACGGCGGGAACGGCAGTAGCAGCGGCATTAACGGCCACGGAGCGGGAGGCAGTAACGGCCCTGTTGAAACAGAGGAGCTTAGTGCAGAGGATTATGCGATTATTGCTGCCGGCTTCGGCGTTCTCGGGGAACTGTTCACTTTTTTCTCTCTGGTAAAAGCCAAGCAGGTAACCCAGGAAACAGGCGGAAAGGTAGGTCCGGTTATCGACCCGGTGCTGTTCGTACAGAACCGCAAAAAAAAAGCAGCCAGACGAAAGTCCCGCCGGCTGCGTTGAACGTTTATTTTGTCCAAACCCGTCATTTACTTCAAAGATATGACCTCATGCTTCGCAAATATGGCCTGCACCTTCTCCTGCAGCTCCTCTTCGGGCAGAAGGACAATGACAATAATATGCTCCAGATCGGCATGCTTCGCATACGCCTGCGCATCTTCTTGCGGAATTCCCATCCCGATCAGGCTGACCTCAAGCCCGTCTGTCTCCAGATCCGCTCCTGCCAGCTTGCGGGCTGCCGGACCTGCTGCGACCGCTGAATCGGACACCATATCCAGACCTACCCCCAGTCCGCGGGCTGTGCCGAACAAGCCTTTATTCCCCTGCCCTGTCTCCACATCCCCGATTCCGGCATCCTGGCTGATCATCTCCAGCGTGTTCTTCTGCTTTGTGAAAGCTGAGATATGCTTCGCCTTGATCCCGTTCTCCTTCAATTCTTCGATCGCCAGCACCGCATCACTCCGGTGTCCAAAAATCCCCAATACCAATGTTGGCATGCGGCATCCCTCCTGTTACTGCGATATTACCACCCTGCCTGGGGGTTGAACCTGCCTTGAACTCCGCTAACAGCAACGGCTACTGCCGGCCGTGAATCAATCTCTTCTAATTCGGTTATAAAGATACGTATACATAAATATAAACATAACTTAAGAGATTAGGGGGACTGCCTATGCTTCAAAGCAAGTATTTCCGGACCTGCCTGGCCATTATCGCCTTTTTGACGATCCTGTACCTGGGCTCTAAGGTCATTTTTCTGTTCACACCGCTGGTATCTATTATTCAACTATTACTCGTACCGATGATGCTGTCGGGCTTCATGTATTATCTGCTGCGGCCGATCGTCAACTATCTGGGTACCAAAAATGTAAACCGCGGGCTGTCCGTGCTGCTGATCTATCTTGTGTTCGCCGGACTGTTCGTCCTATTCTGGGTACTGGTCTGGCCTACACTGCGTGAGCAGATCCAGAACTTCATCGACAATACGCCATATCTGGTCGAGGGTATACAGAATCAGTTCAACAAGCTCCAGAATGATCCGTCGCTCTCCCGCTTCTTCAAGGGTGATACAGATGTGACCACACGCCTGACGGAGTATCTGAACAATGTCATTACCTGGGTAACGAATTCAATGTCTAATCTGATCGCAGTGATCTCCAGTATTGTCGTGGTAATCGCCACCCTGCCGATCATTCTCTACTATATGCTGAAAGACGGCAACAAGCTGTCTCCGATTCTTCAGGGCCTGATCCCGAGAAAGTACCGCAAGGAAGGCCAGGAGATGTTCAAGGATATCGACTCTGCACTCAGCGGCTTCATCGTTACGCGCGTCCTGCTTAATGTGGTGCTCGGCATCTTGCTGTATATCGGATTTTTGCTGATCGGTCTGCCCTATTCCCTGCTGCTCGCCTTGATCTCCATCCCGCTAAATTTCATTCCTTATGTGGGCTCGCTGCTGGCGGCGGTTCCGGTTATTATCGTGGGGTTCATCGAATCGCCTTCACTGGCGATCTGGTCAGCCGTTGTCATTCTGATCGCGCAGCAGATTCAGGATAACGTGCTGTCTCCGGTCATCTACGGCAAGTCGCTGGACGTGCATCCGCTGACCACGGTGCTGCTTGTACTTGTGGGGGGCGACTTCTACGGCCTGATCGGCGTCCTCATTGCGCTTCCGGTCTATATGATTATCAAAATCATCTTCCTGCGCATTTACGAGATCATTGTCGCCGAACGGGTGGATCAACCCGTCCCTGAGTCCGGTGCTCCGCCAGGGATTGAGATCGAGATTGTCAAGGACGATCAGCTATAGTTGGACAAAAAGCCCTCCGGCGCAGATGGGGACTGACCCCCTAATGTGAGACAAATCAAAACACCTTCAAGAGAATGAAACTCTGTCGTAAGATAGGGAGATATCCTTGGAGGTGTTTTTTGCGTTGGCAACCAGAGTGAGTTACCCCGTAGAAATAAAGATGAAAGCTATAGAAATGAGATTGGCAGGAGTACCCGTGAGCGATGTTATGAGACAGTTGGGCATACGAAATAGGACACAACTAAAAGTCTGGATGAAATGGTATCGCGAAGGCGAAATTCATCGCATGGAGCAACCTGTAGGTAAGCAATACAGCCTTGGAAAAGGTCCGGAAGCCACTACGGAGCTGGAGAGACTAAAGGCAGAGAATCGATTCCTGAAGCAACAATTGGACCTGCTAAAAAAGTACAAGGAACTGGAAAGGGGGTGGAACCAGAAGTTGTCGTTGCCTGGATCGAATCCATTCGGGCAGAAGTGAAGGTGTCGGAGGCTTGTGCGTGGCTTGGGGTCGCGAGAGCTACCTACTACCGCTGGAAGGCTGCCAGGACTCAACGTACAGATCGGATGGTGGAAAAGATAAGGCAGCTTTGCACTCTGCACAAATTCCGGTACGGTTACCGTAAAATCACGGCACTCCTTCGGGCAGAAGAGCCTATAAACCATAAACGGGTCCAGCGTATCATGCAGCGTGAGGGATTACAGTGCCGTGTGAGGATGAAGAAACGAAAGACTACGGGGCAACCGGCACAACCTGCAGAACATCTGTTAAAGCGGCAATTTCATGCAGCAGCTCCCTTGCAAAAACTGGTCACAGATATTACGTATTTGCCGTTTGGCGGCAAGATGTTGTACCTTTCAAGTATTTTGGATCTGTACAACGGAGAAATTGTCGCTTACAGTATAGCGGACAAGCAGGACACGTCCTTTGTATTGGATACGCTGGGCCAACTTCCAGAGCGGGCCAACATGCTGCTCCACAGCGATCAGGGCAGTGTGTATACGTCTCAGGCGTACCAGGCGGCAGTCAAAGAAAAAGGCATTACCATGAGCATGTCCCGTAAAGGAACGCCCGCGGATAATGCCCCCATCGAATCGTTTCATTCCACCCTAAAGTCTGAAACGTTCTACCTCGAAGATCTCATGTGTACAACGACAGCAATCGTTGAACGGACCGTTCGAGACTACATCACCTACTATAACTCAATTCGGATTCAGGCGAAACTAAATAACCAGTCGCCGGTGGATTTTCGGCGACTGGCTGCTTAAACTTGCAAGGTGTTTTGACCCCTGTCTCACAAACAGGGTGCAGTCCCGATGATCTCCGCGCCGGAGGGCTTTTCAATGTACACGCCTGGATGTATTCAGACTTCAGCCCCGCAGCGAGCGGACCACAAAAGTATGGTTGCCCTTAGGCAGGTTCTGCCCGCCATGCAGCGTCACGGAGCCTTTGGTATGTGCGATGATCGTCGCATTGAACGCCACCAGCTGGTCCCCTTTCCAGACGGTAACCGCTGATTTGAAATAGACGGCATTATCAAACTGCAGACGTTCTCTCATGATATAGCCGACCGAATGGAGAACCGGGGGCAAAGCCCTCTCTTTGGGAGCCAGGGCTTTGATGTACACAATATCGCGGAAAGGGACAGCAATCTCCTGATGCCCGATGACGGCTACCGAAGCTGCAAGATCCCATCTGCGCAGAACGCCTTTCATGATCGTATATGGCTGCTCACCGCAGTACATAATGACCGGTCTGCCAACCCAATGCTTCATGGCTCCACGCCCTTCCCTGTGCCTGAACTACTTATACCTCCGGTATGGACCAGTCAATGCCCTTAAGCCCATGCTGCTCCAGATACTGGTTGGCCTGAGAGAAGGGGCGGCTGCCGAGAAATCCGCGGTGTGCAGAGAACGGGCTCGGGTGCGGAGACTGGATCACCTTATGTCTGCTGCGGTCCACGACCGCGCCCTTGAGCTGGGCATGACTGCCCCACAGGATGAATACCATCGGTTCAGTCCGTTCGTTCAGCTTCGCCATAATGGCATCCGTGAAGGTCTCCCAGCCCAGCCCCTTATGCGAATTCGGCTGGCCCTCACGTACTGTCAGTACGGCATTGAGCATCAGCACGCCCTCTTCCGCCCAGTGCAGCAGCGATCCGTGACCCGGCACCTCTAGACCGAGATCACTATGCAGCTCAGCGTAGATGTTCCGCAAAGACGGCGGAATCCTTACACCCGGCTCGACCGAGAAGCTAAGGCCATGGGCCTGTCCTGCGCCGTGATACGGGTCCTGTCCAAGAATGACTACCCGGGTCTTACTGTAAGGCGTCAGCTTCAGCGCCGAGAACAGCTTGTCCTTCGGGGGATAGACTGTATACTGCTTGTACTCGCGTGCCAGGGCATAGCGCAATTCCTCAAAGTAAGGCTTCTGCGTCTCTTCCTGCAGCACTTCATCCCAATCGTTGCCAAACATCCTGTTCTCCTCCCAATTCCCTGCTATTAGTATTGTTTCATTACCTGTTATTAACCAGAATAACAGGAACTTATTTGCGGCCATAGTCCGCTTTGATTTCGCCCCATGACTTCGTCTGCCATTTCAGCACCTTGTTATCATAGGTATGGTTCCGCAGCCAGCTCTCCGCCCGGTCAATCAGTTGCCAGATCTCCTCCGTGGAGGCATCGCGGGGCAAGGTCGTGGCTACCTTTTTCTGCTTGACCCATTTCATTGCATTGACAGAATCACTATAGACTGTCTTGCTGCTGCCCTCCTGCTTAAGATGAGCCAGCGCATGCACAATCGCCAGGAACTCTCCGAGGTTATTAGTCCCTTTACGGATCGGACCGCAGGAGAAAATCACATCCCCGGTCTGGGTATCCACGCCTTTGTATTCGACCGGTCCGGGATTGCCCCGGGTGCCTACATCCACGGAGATGCTATCATAATCGATCTCCTCAGACGTCTCCACGCTGGCACTGCGGCTCCAAGTCTTGCCTGACTTGCTTTTGCCGGATGCTCCTGATGCCGCACCTGTTCCCCAGTTGCCCTTCCAGCCTGCCTTGAAGGCTGTGTCAGCCGCCGCCTTGCTCTCATAGGACTTATATTTCGCTCCAGTATAATGATCCGTCTGCGCTTGGCATTCCGCCCATGTATTGTAGACTCCAGGCTTCTTACCTTCCCATACTACGTAGTATTTCTGTTTCGCCATTCCTATTGCTCCCTCCTGCCGGTGTAACCTTATCCAGATTCATATTGTAATGCATACCGCGTTCATATTGAAGCCTGATTACACTCGTACACCTGCTACCGGCCGAATATATGTTGGATAATTACCGGCAGGCGCGTTCATACTAATACGGCAGCTTAGTCCAGCACAGCAAGCGTAGTATCAGCAATGGTCTGGAGCTTGCTTGTATCCTGTGTTGCCTTGACCATAACCCGCAGACCTACCAGGGCATTATGCAGATAAGCAGCAAGCGCCGGGGCCGCATGCCGGGAGGATAGCTCTCCGGTCTCCTGACCATGCAGGATCAGCCGCTCAATTAATCTCTCTGTATTCAGAAAAGCCTCATTCGCCCGGCCAGCAGCTTCCGGATCATGACCCGACAGCTCCACTGCCGTATTCACCAGCATGCAGCCCTTCGGCTCCTCTTCACTTCTGTGAATTATGGCTTCGAATAATAGACGGATGGCTGCCTTGGCGGAGGTGATACCCTCGATCCGGCTCTCCATCCGGGAGCTTTGAAGGGATGCAAAGCGCTCCAGCGCTTTTATATATAAGGTATGCTTGTCTCCAAAGGTGTCATACATGCTCCGCTTATGAATTCCCATACCGGTTACAAGATCCTGCATGGAGGTCTTCTCATAGCCCTGCTGCCAGAAAATCGTCATTGCCTTGAGCAATACATCATCAATGTCAAACTCTTTGCTACGCGCCATGATCATGCTCCTTTCGCGGTCTATTTTACCATTTATAGAACGATCGGTAAATATTATTGTAGCCCTGTTAACTAGATCACATCAATTCCGTACCAATCATTCTATATTAATTTTAAGGAAAATACCATCAGCATTTCACACCCCAAGGAGGTTATCACATGAGAAAGTTCGCAGTAATACTTGCGGCATTCACCCTGACCCTGCTCATTGGCTGCGGCAACGCAAACAAAAATGCAGGGAACACCAGCACAGCAGAGAACGCGGGCAATACGGCGGCTACCGCTGCACCGGATGCGGTCACTTCGGCTTCGGTAGTCGATAACGGAGAAGCCTTCAAGAAGGCGATCAGCAAAGACGGCACCTGGATTGCAGCTACACTGAAGGACCTGAGCTTCTCCGAGGAGCTTGTGATGGGCGGACAGTTCATCCATAAGGAAGAGCCTGCCCGCAAAATCGCGCTCTATACCCAGGATGCTGATCACAACATCACGAACTCCTTCAAGCTCACCGCTCCGAAATTGACGATCCGCAGTGAGAATGCCCGGATTCAGGGAGGGACGTTTGTGGGTGATGTCTATGTGGAGGCTGACGGCTTCGCTGTCGTGAATGCCACCATTGAAGGCAATGTCTATTTCTCCGATGACAAATACCAGGCTACCTATTCCGCAGCAGATCAAGGGAAGGTAACCGGCGTCACTGAAGTGAAAAAATAATGCGGCAGGGTGCGGGGTGTTTCTCTTCGGGCAATCAGCCGGGGAGAACACCCTTTTTTTGCATTGTTACCCTGGAAAAGAGGTGCTGGCCTAATGAAATTCATCCGTAAGTATGCTATCCTTCCTCTTCTGCTCCTGATGCTCTCCTCCTGTAACGGACAGGATGCGGCCGAGACGGAGCCGCAATACCGGATTCAGTCCGGTCATGATCTGAGTATCCTGACAACGAGCGATACCCATTATTTAGCGCAGGAGCTTAGAGATCTCGGGCCTGCCTTCCAGCAGTTTCTGGCTGCCGGTGACGGCAAGCAGCTCGGCTACAGCAAGGAGATGATGGAGACTCTGGGCTATGATATCGGAATCCGCAAGCCGGATGTGGTGATTATCAGCGGGGATCTCAGCAACAACGGGGAAGAAGCCAGCCATAAGGAGCTGGCCGGGCATCTGAAGCGCATTGAGCAAGACACCGGAACCCGGATCTATGTGATCCCGGGCAATCATGATATCCGGAATCCCTGGGCCCGGAGCTTCCGCGATAAGCGCCAATACGCCACAGATTCCGTGAGCGCCACAGCGTTCCGCAAAATCTATGGCAGCTTCGGTTATGATGAGGCCCTGCTGAGAGACGAAGATTCGCTCAGCTACCTGGCTGCCCCGTCGGAGGAGCTATGGCTGCTCATGCTGGATACTGCACAGTACGGAGACAATAAAGCGCTGGGCCATCCCCAGCTGGAGGGCCGGGTCAGTGACCGGACCCTGGAATGGATCGCCGCCTGCGGTGCGAAGGCCGCTGCCGCAGGCGCGCAGCTTGTGACGGTCATGCATCACAGCCTGCTGAACCACAGTGAATTCATTCAAGAGGGCTTCACTGTAGAGGACCATGCCAAGGTTACAGATGCCTTGATGAAGAGCGGCGTGCAGACGGTTCTCAGCGGGCATATACACATTCAGGATATCAGTGAATACAGTCATGACGGGGAGCGCATCTATGACATTGCCAGCAGTGCTTTATCCGTTTATCCCCATCAATACGGACTCTTAACCTTTTCCTCCGCCCGTCAGACTCTGGATTACAGCACTGCAAGATTAGGGATGGAGCAATGGGCAACAGCCACCGGCAATACAGATCCGAATCTGCTGGGCTTCAGGGCCTACAGTGAAGCCAACTTCCGCAAGCGGTCTGCCACCCGGAGTTATTCCCGTCTGGCTGAAGATCCCGCTTACGCCAGCTATACGGAGGCTGAGCTGAAGCAAATGGCTGACGTTGTCGGAAGGCTGAACGAGAATTACTTTGCAGGCTCTGCAAGTACGGACAATGCAGCCTTGACCGCCACAGCAGGCTACCGGCTCTGGCAGGACGCCCCAGCGGGCGGAACGAGAAGCTATGTTCTGAAGATGGCCTCGCAGCAGCCGAAAAGCAATCATGAACTGCATGTCCAGCTTCCTCAGCGGTGATGTTTGAAGAACTGGAAATAGGTGCAAGATAGACACGTATGCTTACACCTATTGCTGAGGAGATGATGATCACCATGTTCACACGTATGGATGAGATTATGATTGAAATCCCGGACGTCGAGAAACCAGATCCTAATGCTGCAGCAGCCGTTCAAGAGCTGCTCGGTGGCAAATTCGGTGAAATGTCAACACTCAATAACTACTTGTACCAGTCCTTCAACTTCCGCTCCAAGGACAAGCTGAAGCCCTTCTACGACCTGGTGATGAGTATTACCGCCGAGGAACTGGGCCATGTTGAGCTGGTCTCCCACGCCGTGAATAAATGTCTAAGAGGTTCCACAGCCTATAAGAAGCCGGATTCCACGCCGCTGGGGGATGTCAAAGACGCACGGCTGTCTTATCACTTCTTGGCGGGCGCACAGGGAGCCATGCCATTCGACTCTATGGGCAATCCATGGACCGGAGCCAATGTGTTCAACAGCGGTAACCTGGTAGAGGATCTGCTGCATAACTTCTTCCTGGAGTGCGGGGCCAGAACCCATAAAATGAAGGTCTACGAAATGACCGACCACCCTGCAGCCCGGGCGGTAGTCGGCTTCCTGCTTGTCCGTGGGGGCGTTCACGTAGTCGCTTACGCCAAGGCGCTGGAGATTGCCACAGGCGTCAATGTCACCAAGCTCGTGCCGATTCCTTCCCTGGACAACAAGGCGTTCAATGAAGCCAGGAAGTATGAAGAAAAAGGCGTCCATACGAAGCTCTACACGTGGAGCGATAAGGATTTCAGCTCCATTGACCAGATCTGGAAGGGTACCCATCCTGAAGACGGGCTTCCACTGGAGGTCATTCAGGGTGTACCGAAAGGCTTCCCTATCCCCGAAGCCCCGGAATTGAAGGAAGAATTCGCACCGGGCATCTCCGCCGAGGAATTCAAGGAGATTGCCAAACGGCTGAAAATGGCCGGGAATATTCATGACTAGCAGCCAGAGCCAAGCCTAGCGAATAATAGCACCCATAGAGAAGCGGATGTCCTGAAAGCCATGAACTGGCTGCCGGAACATCCGCTTTGTTTGGGTATGGATGCTTCAAAGATCTCCGCCTTATCACTCAGGCTCAAGCAGCAGTGAGGTATCGGCAACAGCCTGTCCATTCACAAGCAGCACAATCGTATGCTCACCGGGATAGTGCTTGCGTGTGGTCAGGTTGGCCCAGCGGTGGGTCCGCGTACCGGAGAGTCTGGTGCCGCCGGGCACGGTTTTGTCGGATAAAAGAAACAGCTTGCGTGAGGTCTTGCCGCCGGCCTTGACGAAGTTGATCCCGTATTCAATACGGATGCGCACCGGACCGCCCTCCCGGATCGTCAGAGCGTATTGCAGCTCACAGTGCTCTCCGATCCGCAGCACGGCCGAGTCAGCCGCCAAGGCAGCCGAGCTGACCAGCGGGGTGCCGCTCTCCTCCTGGGCATATCCGAACAGCTCCATGATCTCAGGGTCGGCTTTGCGGATCAGCGAGCGGCAGCCATGCCGCACAATCCAGTTTGTATTCACATCACTGCCCAGCCAGTTGCGGGCAGTGGCTATGACGATATCGGGGTGATCCTTCGCGATATCGTTCAGGTTGTTGGCTACACTTTTGCGCACATAGAGTGACGGGTCAGCCTTCAGCTTCTCCAGTAGCGGCAATAGCGGAGACGGGTCGCGCTTGAACACCGGCAATGCCTGGCCCCAAGGCAGTCGGGGACGGCTGCCCTCGCTGGCGAGCCGCCGTACATGCTCCCCCGGATGCTCCGCCCAGACCAGCATCTGGTCCATCATCCGCTGCGGATCACGCAGCAGGAACGGCCTGACGGCAAATTCCGCCGAGGACCCCGGGGTGAACCGCTCCAGCGCCTCCATCGATAGCTCCCAGTGCTCCCCGCTTCCGCCATACACCTCCACGAAATCCGGGAAGATCAGATACGGGAAGCCGACACAGTCCTTATCTATCGCATACAATATCTTCAGCGCTTCCTCATAGGCCGGGGGCAGGCAGCTGCCCAGCGTCTCTGTAATCCGCCGCATCCTTGCCTTCAGCTCCAGCTCCTCCCACGGCTCCTTCATCGCCTCAGCAATGAAGCGGCCTAGCTCAAACGAACCGTAGACAGCTTTAATTTTCATTCCCAGGCTGTGCAGGAATTCTTGGTTGTACATTGCTTTCAGGGGTTCGGCCATTCTTGAATTCCTCCTGCTGTGATTGGATTCTCTTATAATGAGAGCATAACATACGAACCGGACATCCCTGTGTCAACTTCCGGCTGGATATATATACACAAAGTATAGCCTATGTTCAAAACCGGCAGCCTGTCGTACAATAAGATTTAAGTTTTTTCCCGCTGATGTTGAATTTATCCGATGAAAGGACTGGGACTTTTTGCCACAGACACTTGTTAAAAATATTGATTTTTTCGTAGCCGCACTGTCACAGACCTTCGTATCTGCCCTCCAGCTTGACCCTGACGGAATGTATTCCCAGGTAGGCAGCGGAGTCGTTGAGAAATTCTCTGATGAGTACGTCCGGCTGAAAAGATTCGACGGCACCACCTCGCATTACGCCCGCGACATTACGAAATTCCAGCACAACCATGCCTGAGAAGGCTTCGGGGTCTCTTCATCAAAGGAGAAACAGAGGAGAAACAGCGCTCGCCCTTGATCCTCCCTCCCCTCTTCAAACGCAGACCCTGGACCCTGATCCGGGTCTGTTTTTGCGTTCACTTTTCACAAAATATTAACGTGTGCATTCCAATAAACTATTGACTTGACGCTGCTGGAGAACTAAACTGAAATCGTTAACAATTCCATGTACCCGGGGAGAACCTATGATTACCATCAAAGATATTGCCCGTGTTGCCGGTGTGTCCCATACTACCGTATCGAGGGCTTTGAACGGCAACCCGCTGATCAAGAAAGCCACCCGGGATAAGATTGAACGGATCGCCTCCGAAATGAATTATGTGCCCAATTACAGCGCCAAGAGCCTGGTCACCAAGAGATCGTTCATCATTGGCCTGTTCTTCTCCAGTATTGAGCAGGGGACATCCGCAAGCTTCCTGGTGGATGCGATCAAAGGCATTACGCATAGCCTCGATGAGAACTATAATCTGACGGTAAACGGGATCGACGGTGTACAGCATTTCAGCAATATTCAGCCGCAGCGCTTCGACGGTATTCTGGTCATGAGCCAGAGCGATGAAGACAATGCCTTCATCTATCATGTGAAGAAGATGGGCATTCCGCTAGTGGTGCTGAACCGCCAGCTCGAGGACCCGGGCATCATGAACGTGGTGGCCAATGACCGCGAAGGCGTGAAGGAAGCGATTGATTATGCTGTGCAGCAGGGTCACTGCAAGCTGGCTATTATTGAAGGAAAGCCCGGCTTCAAGTCCTCAAGCGAACGTAAGCAGGGCTTCCTGGACAGTCTGATTGCAGGCCGGCTTCCGCTGAATCCCGATTATTTTGCCGCAGGAGATTATAGCATTGAGAGCGGATATGCCGCGATGAGCAAGCTGCTTAGCCTGGAGGACCGGCCTACGGCTGTGTTCTGCTCCAATGATGATATGGCGATTGGCGCCATGAATGCCTGCTATGCCCACAAGGTCCGGGTACCGGAGCAGATCTCACTGATCGGCTTCGACGATATGATGTTCGCCCGCTATACGAATCCTGCCCTGACCACCGTCCGCAAGCCGATTGCTGAGATCAGTGAACTGGGCATCACCATGCTGATCCAGCTGCTTCAGCAGCCGGAGACCCCGCCGCAGCAGCTGTTCGTCAAGACTTCGCTGGTTGTGCGGGATACGGTGGCCGCAGAATAACTCTACCAGAACCCCAGACGCTATTTTCTGCAGATACGGAGCCTTCCTGGAGAAGTGAAGGAATTCCGTATCTTGCTTAAAATAAAATGTTAACGTGTGCAATTTATCACTGTATTCTAAAGGAGATCATGACCACTATGACAAACCGTTTATCCAGAAGCACTCACCCGGAGCTAACCCTCCATCCTGAACGGATGATTCAGTTCGGCGAAGGCAACTTCATGCGTGCGTTCGTGGACTGGCAGCTGCAGCAAATGAACAATCAGGGTCTGTTCAACGGCAGCGCCGTCCTCATTCAGCCTATTGCGCAGGGACCAGGCGGAGTAGCTGAACTGATGGCCGCTCAAGACAACCTCTACACCGTACTGCTGAATGGCATCATGGACAACGAGACCGTCAATTCCCGCGAAATTATCAGCTCGGTCAGCCGGGTGATTAACCCATATACCGATTATGAAGCTTATCTCGCGCTCGCCGAGAATGATGATCTGGAGTTCATTACCTCCAATACTACCGAAGCTGGTATTGCCTATCTTCCAGGCGACCACGCAGAT
The DNA here is from genome assembly GCF_038593195.1 of Paenibacillus sp. FSL H7-0350. NCBI lineage: Bacteria > Bacillati > Bacillota > Bacilli > Caryophanales > Paenibacillaceae > Paenibacillus > Paenibacillus sp. FSL H7-0350. The sequence goes on from NZ_CP151972.1 coordinate 2,044,621, forward strand.
GATGCTCCCCCTAAGAGCTTCCCGGGCAAGCTGACTGCGCTGCTCCACCGCCGCTTCGAGCTTGGCAAGAAAGGCTTCGTCATTATCCCCTGCGAGCTGATTGACCGTAACGGCGAGAAATTGCAGGAGATCGTAGAACGTTATGCGGCTGACTGGAACCTTGGCGCAGAATTCCTGCAATGGCTGAAGTCCGAGAACACCTTCTGCTGCAGTCTGGTCGACCGGATTGTTCCTGGTTATCCGCGTGACCAGGCTGCTGCCCTGGAAGCTGAGCTGGGCTATCTCGATAACGTGATGGTAACCGCAGAACCTTTCCTCTTTTGGGTTATTGAAGGACCGGAGTCTCTGGCAGAGCGCCTGCCGCTGGCCAAGGCCGGACTGAATGTGGTGGTGACACCGGATATGACGCCTTACCGCGAACGCAAGGTTCATCTGCTGAACGGACCGCATACTGCTATGGTTCCTCTGGGCCTGCTCGCCGGGCTTGAGACGGTTGAAGACGTCATGAATGACGGTACCTTCTCCCGGTTCGTGAAGCAGTTGATCGAAGAGGAACTGATTCCTATGCTGGATCTGCCTGCTGATCAGCTATTGTCCTACGCCGATGCCGTACAGGAGCGCTTCCGCAATCCGTTCATCCGCCATGAGCTGACCTCCATCTCGCTCAACAGCATTTCCAAATTCAAGGCCCGCCTGCTCCCGGTCCTGCTTCGCTACCAACAGGAACGCGGTAAGCTTCCGGAGCGGATGACTCTCGCCTTCGCCGCCCTGCTGCTCAGCTACCGTGGAGACCGTATTCCCCGGCAGGACGGCGCAGAGGTACTGGCAGTGTTCGATCAGGCCTGGAGCCAGCCGGCTAGCTTCGTGAACACTATTCTTGCCGACACCAGCCTGTGGGGACAGGATCTGACCCAGCTGCCTGGACTGGCTGCTGCGGTTGCCGCCCACTTGCAGCAGCTGGAGCGTGAAGATTCCCGCGCAGCATTACAGGAACTCGTCGGCTGAACCCGCTTGTTTGTATGAAGAATTTCAGGGAAGCGCAGACTTACAAACTTGGCATATGCTTCCGAAGCGAGTTTGTACGAAGAATTTCAGGGAAGCGCAGCTTACAAACTTTTAGGAGGGTCAACATGAAAAACTTAATGAAAATGAACCCGCGAGATACGGTAGCTGTAGCCTTGAGGCCGATTGCTGCCGGAGAAGAACTGACGATAGACGGACTGACGGTTCAGGCCGCCCAGGAGATTCCGCAGGGTCATAAGATTGCCCTGACCGGCTTCAGCAGCGGAGATACGATTACCAAATACGGAGCTCCGATCGGTCATGCCACAGTTCCAATTGCCGCAGGCGACTGGATTCATACGCATAACATCAAAACCAATCTGTCCGGCGAGGAAGAATACGAGTATGTGCCTGATGTCCATCCGGTAATCTATCCGCGCCGTGATCTGACCTTCCAGGGGTACCGGCGGAGTAACGGCAAGGTGGGCATCCGTAATGATCTGTTCATTATTCCGACTGTGGGCTGTGTGAACGGCGTGGCCGAGCAGATGCTTCAGGAGTTCAAGGCCGAGCATCCCGATCTTGGCGGATTCGATAACCTGACCGTGCTGAAGCATCCTTACGGCTGCTCCCAGCTGGGCGATGACCACCGCATGACCCGCAGCATTCTGCTCGATGCCGTCAATCATCCCAATGCAGGCGGTGTACTCGTCTTCGGCCTGGGCTGCGAGAATAATATCGTCTCCGAGTTCCGCAGCATGCTGGGCGATCATGACGAATCCCGGGTTAAATTCCTGGTGGCTCAGGAGGTAGGCAATGAGCTTGAGGCCGGTCTTGTGCTGCTGGAGGAGCTGTATGAAGCCGCTGCGAACGACGTTCGTGAGCCGGTTCCGCTCAGTGAGCTGAACATCGGGCTGAAATGCGGCGGCTCTGACGGGTTCTCCGGTATTACAGCCAACCCGCTGCTAGGCGCATTCTCCGACTTCATTATCTCCCAGGGCGGGACCTCGGTGCTGACGGAGGTACCGGAAATGTTCGGTGCGGAGAAGGTGCTGATGGCCCGCGCGGAGAGTAAGGAGGTCTATGATGATATCGTCTCGCTGATCAATAACTTCAAGCAGTATTTCCTCTCTTACGGTGAGCCTGTCTATGAGAATCCGTCTCCGGGCAACAAGGCCGGCGGCATCAGCACGCTGGAGGACAAATCGCTCGGCTGCACCCAGAAGGCCGGATCGTCACCAGTGGTGGATGTATTGCAGTATGGCGTGAAGCTGCGCAAAAAAGGACTGAGCCTCTTGCAGGCTCCCGGCAACGATCTGGTCGCTGCCTCCGCGCTTGCCGCTTCGGATTGCCAGCTCGTGCTGTTCACAACGGGCCGCGGCACGCCTTTCGGCAGCTTTGTGCCTACGGTTAAGATAGCAACGAACAACGACCTTTTTGCCAAAAAAGGCCACTGGATGGACTTCAACGCCGGTCCCCTGCTGGAAACACCGATGGCCGATGTACTGGAGGAATTCATCACGTATATCATTGATGTCGCCAGCGGCCAAAAAACACGGAACGAGCAGAATGAAGTGCGTGAGCTGGCTATTTTCAAAACAGGCGTTACTTTGTAGTAGAACTTATTCCAATCCATTCAAAGGGAGATCCTATTCATGTTCCTAAACGAGGACTTCATGTTGTCCGGCGAAACAGCACGGCTACTCTTTCATAATTACGCCAAAACCATGCCCATTATCGATTACCACTGCCATCTGGACCCGCGCGAAATCTATGAGGACCAGCCATTTGAGAATCTGACCGCAGCCTGGCTGTACGGCGATCATTACAAGTGGCGGCTGATGCGCGCGAACGGCGTGCCTGAATCGCATATTACCGGTGACGCCTCTGATTATGATAAATTTCTGGCCTGGGCCCGTACACTGCCTAAGGCAGTAGGCAACCCTCTGTACAGCTGGACTCATCTGGAGCTCCGCCGTTTCTTCGGTGTAGAGGAGATGCTGAATGAAGCCACGGCGCCGGCCATCTGGGAGAAGGTCAACCGTAAGCTGGCTGAACCGGGCTTCACCCGGCGCGGACTGATCCGCAGCAGCGGTGTCAAGGTGATCTGCACCACCGATGATCCGGCAGATTCCCTGGAGTATCACAAGCTGCTGAGTGAGAGTGAGACTGCCTTCCAGGTGTTCCCGACCTTCCGTCCTGACAAGGCGCTGAACATCGATGCCGAAGGCTTCGCCGCCTGGATCGGGAAGCTGGAGTCGGCCTCCGGCCTGCCGGTCAAGAGCTATGCCGGGCTGCTGGATGCCCTGCGTAACCGTGTTGCCTTCTTCCACGAGCAGGGCTGCCGCCTGTCGGACCATGCGCTGGATGTTCTGCGTTATGAAGCGGGTGAACCTGAAGCGGTTGAAGCTATTTTTGCCAAAAGAATGCAGGGAGCTGCGCTGTCGCCGGAGGAAATCACCCGCTACCGCACTGAGCTGCTGACCGCGCTGATCGGCTTCTATCATGACAAGGACTGGACTATGCAGCTTCACCTGCATGCTTACCGCAACAACAATACGCCGATGTTCCAGCGGCTTGGACCGGATACCGGCTATGACGGCATCAACGATCTGCCGCTGACCACAGCACTGTCGCAGCTGCTTGACCGGGCCGAGAGCGGCAGCGGCCTGCCGAAGACGATCCTCTACTCGCTGAATCCCGGCGACTACCCTGCCCTGCTGGCTCTGCTGGGCTGTTACCAGAAGGACACCCCCGGCAAGCTCCAGCTTGGCTCCGGCTGGTGGTACAACGATACGCGCAGCGGCATGCGCCAGCAGCTGACCCTGCTGGCCGAAGGCAGCCTGCTCGGCAACTTCGTCGGCATGCTGACCGATTCGCGCAGCTTCCTCTCCTATACCCGGCATGAATATTTCCGCCGCGTCCTGTGCGGGCTGCTCGGTGAACTCTCCGAACGCGGGGAAGCGCCGGATGACCTCAGCGTCCTGGGGGCTATGGTCGAAGATATTTCTTACAATAACGCAGCCGGATATTTCGGGTTCCAGACTGCAGGCAGTGCAGCCGGGATCTCCGTCTAGATGGAGGAATGCTGAAGATGCCGACAATCTATATCGCCGGAGACTCTACCGCCGCCCAGAAGGGCGGCGGGGAATGGCCGATGGCCGGATGGGGTGAATACCTGCAGCAGTATGTCAGCAGGAAGGTGCGGATTGAGAACCGGGCCATCAACGGACGGAGCACACGCTCCTTCCTGGCTGAGGGCAGACTGGCAGACATGGAGCGGGACTTCCTCCCCGAAGACTTCCTGCTGATCCAGTTCGGCCATAATGACCAGAAGCTGGAGGACCCTCTCCGTTATACAGAACCGCATACCGATTACCGCGAGAATCTGAAGGTATTCATCGATTCCGCCTGCAGCCGGGACTGTACGCCTCTGCTGCTGACCTCGGTCAGCCGCCGCAGGTTCACCCCGGATGGTGAACCTGATCCGCTGGCGGTCGGACTCTATCCGCAGGTCATGCGGGAGGTTGCCGGGGAGACCGGAACGCCTCTGCTTGATGTTTTTGCCGCCTCCCAGCAGCTCTACCGCAGACTGGGAGCCGAAGCATCAGCCGGGCTGTTCATGCACCTGCCGCCGGGTGCCCGCCCCAACTATCCGGACGGCATTACGGATGACACGCATTTCTCCAGATCCGGGGCGCAGCAAATCGCATCGCTGGTAGCCGAAGCGCTCGCACAGTGTGCGGAGCTGAAGCTGCTGCACCCGTATCTGCGGGTGTAGGCGGGGGTTGCAGACAAGGTAGCAGAAGCGCTCGCATAGTCTATGGAGCTGAAGCTGCTGCAGCCGATCTGCGGGTGTAGGCGAGGGATGCAGACGAGTGTGTCGTGCGGATTAGGTTGTGCATCCGCCTGTAGGTCATCGCAAACATACCGCACATTATTCGCCATGCTTAGATGTTGCTTCAATCCTCAGTCAGCATGACCAGGCCGCCTGTGACCACTTTTGGACATAGGCGGCCTGATTTGCGGGAACCAGCCCTGCGGGTTCCATACGAACTCTTACCTCTGAATATAAAGGAGTCTAACCCTATGACCGTTCCATTTCACCTGGGCGTCCGTGCCCATGACTTCAAGCGGTGTCCGCTGCCGCAATTAATAGATAAGCTGAAGGAGCATGGCTTCCCGGCAATTCAGTTGGCGCTGCATAAGTCTTTTCCGGAGAGTGTGACTGAGCTTGGCGCACTTAGTCCGGGTGTTGCTGCGTACTATTGCGATTCCTTCAGACAAGCGGGTATCAAGATTGCTGTCCTCGGCTGTTATGTGAACATTATTGATGCCGACCCTGGCAAGCGTACTCAGGCGCTGAGCGACTTCAACACTCATCTGCGGCTGGCCCGTGACTTCGGCGCAAGTCTGGTTGGTACGGAGACCGGCAGCGTAGGTCAGGGATATACGCCGGATAATTTCACGGAGGAGGCTTTTGGACAAGTGGTTGACTCCGTTAGTGCCATGGTTACTGAGGCCGAACGCTTCGGAGTAACTGTAGGCATCGAGGCAGGCGTCAACCACCCGCTCTACACGGCCCCGTTAGCCCGGCGTCTGCTGGATACTGTGCCGTCTAATAACCTGCAAATTATACTGGATGCCGCGAATCTGATGACCCCGGACAATTATCTTCAGCAGGAGCAGATTGTGGCAGAAGCGCTGGAGTTGCTCGGCAACCGGATCGCGGTCCTGCATCTGAAGGATTTCACAGTTAAGAACGGCGCCATCGACATCGTTCCTGCCGGACAAGGCATGCTGAACTTCGCCCCGCTGCTCCGCTACATGAAATATAAACGCCCGCATATCCAGGGCCTGCTGGAGAGCACTCCTGAGGAACATCTCCAGGCCAGTGCGCAATTCCTGCGGAACATGTATAACGAGGTTTAACAAAAGTGCCCTGCGGATGGAGGTTAGGTGGCTGGGTAAGAGATGCTCAATAATGGATGTTGGATTAGAGATGATTTGTGATGAATGAGATGTAATTAATGAGGGATGCGGTACGGACTTGTGCGGTCCATACAGCTTGTGTCACTAACTATGTCTTACCCATCCGCCCACTTTTGGGGCATCGGGGGCATTCAGGGGCACTTGTGCTCTTCATTTGCTCAATTGGCCTGCGTTTGCTGAATTCAGGGGCACTTGTGCTCCTGAGTTGCTCACTTTGGGTGTATCTGATTTACGCATCCTCGAGCCTGCCCAGTGTATTCGATTTTCCACACACATTTGCTCTACATGCCTCACTGCTGCCCAACGTATTCGGTTTTCCACACACATTTGCTTCACTCACCTTCGCGCCAACACATACTTCCCAGCGACACACTCCCTTTAACTACGACAGACAGATATTACGATTACTGTACAGTACAAAAAGTACCCCGCCGTATCGATGCATGGGGTACTTGTGCTGCATTCTTGTGCTGTATTTCCGTGCAGCAACGTACAGAGGGACAGATACAATATACGTATGAGTAACAGAGTAATAGAGTAATAGACTTATAGCTATATAGCCTTAGCATCATAACTTACAAACTAACACCAATAATCTTGCACAAACTGCAGCTTCTCCCCCAACATATACACTCATTGCTAGTATTGTTGTACAAAAAGCAGGATTCCTCCTCTACCAAAGCAGACAAGCCTGTACATTCCTGCATTTCCTGCAACAATCCTCAGGCTGGCTCCGGTTTTGGGGTAGCCAGGTTGCATAACTTGCAACATCTGAGGGTATTCGCTCTAAATGAGCGTCCTCTAAACGAGCGGTCGACTAAGCTGGCGCTATATGCAAGGCAATAAGACCGCCCATAGCCTAACCGGGCGGTCCGTTGCTTGGTGCCGCTATTCCCCGGCCTCGGGGGAAATCACACCTTTTTTGAGAATAATATTCCCGTAGAGCGCTTCTTCCCCTGTAATTAGGATGGCGTAGCTGTGCTTGGAGCGGTCATAGAAGTCAAAACGCTCTTCATACTCCACCTGCACCGCAGGATCATGCCGGGTGAGAATCTCCTTGTACGTGTCCCATATCACCGGAACGGTGGGGTCCCCCTCCACTACGGCCATGAAGGCCGCCTGAGCCGGAGCATAATGATCCAGCGGGAGCAGCTCCAGGATCGCGTCAAGCAGCCGGGGGATACCGATCCCGTCAGCCCGCAGCACCCGGGAATGCAGCGCATGTCCCGGATAATTGGCATCCGCCAGCACCAGCTCATCACCGTGGCCCATCTCCATCAGGGTGCGGACAAGCTCGGGGGAGAGCAGTTTGGGTATTTTTTTGAGCATAGCCTTCGTCTCCTCTCCGGCTTCATTACATTCCGTAGAATGATCTCAGAGCCACAAGTTCCTCAATCCGGTGTGGCGGCAGCTCGCGCTCTCCCCCGATCATGCGGGTCAGGAAGGTCAGCTTCGCCGTATATTCAAGCCGCTCCATATTCATATAAGCAGCCATTACATCCTTGCCCCAGGTCAGGGCTCCGTGGCTCTCCAGCAGCACAGCCGTCTTCTTGCCCAGGAAGGGAGTCAGCGAATCCGGGATCTCTTCGGTCGAAGGCGTCCCGTATACCGCCAGTGGAATGTCGCCCATGGCAATGACAGATTCCGGCATCATCATTTTGTCCAGAGCTTCCCCCTTGATGGCAAAAGCGGTAGCATACGGCGGATGCGCATGAACCACCCCGCCCATCTCCGGCAGCTCATTGTAAATCTTCAGGTGCATTTTCACCTCCGTGGAGGGGCGGTAGCCCTCCGCTGCATCCAGGATCTCTCCCTGCAGATTGACCTTGACCAGCATATGCGGCTGCAGATACCCTTTGCTGACTCCTGTGGGCGAAGTAATGACCTCGGTGGCCGACAAGCGGGCTGAGATATTACCGTCGTTGGCCGCGATGAAGTCCTTGTTGAACAGATTACGGCCGATATCGCAGATCTGGCGCCGTAATTCTTCTTCATGATTATTCATAATTGCCTCCTTGATTGCTGCTTGATTGCTGCTTGAAGTTTGTCAGTTCTGATGTGATAAAGACGGCTGGTACCGGAGCGTTGAGCAAGACCGGGCTGCCACCCTGCGGACCTCTGCGGGATCTATAGTTCCAAGCGCCGTCAATTGCACCAAAATGTTGCCGATCGCGCTCGCTTCTACCGGTCCGGCAATAACGTATTTGCCGGTAGCATCTGCCGTCAGCTGGCACAGCAGCTTGTTCTGAATGCCGCCGCCGACCATGTGAATGCAGCGCACCGGACGGCCGGTGAGCGCCTCCAGCTCGCGGATCGTATCCGCGTAAGACCGGGCCAGGCTCTCCAGTATTGAACGGATGATCTCTGCCCGGGTCTGCGGCACCGGCTGTCCGGTGCGGATGCAGTAGGATTCAATCCGCAGCGGCATATCGCCCGGTGTGCTGAAGAGCGGATCGTTTGGGTCCAGCTCCGCTATGCACGCACCCTGCCGGTCCAGCTGCCCGGCAAGCTCGGTGGCTTCCTGATGGCTGAGCGGTTCCCCCGCTTCAGCCCAGCTCCTCTGGGTCTCCTGGAGCAGCCAGAGGCCAGTGATATTCTTCAGCAGCCGGTTGGTGCCGCCGAAGCAGCTCTCGTTAGTGAAGCCGCTGGCCCGGGCGGCATCGCTTAATACAGGCTCGGCCGTCTCCAGGCCGACCAGCGACCAGGTTCCGCAGCTGATGAATGCAGCGGATGGCAGCGGATCGCTGAATCCGTCGATCCGGTCTGGATCGCCACAGCCAGGATCAACGCAACCAGAATCGGCATTGCTGGACTCAGCGTAGCTAGAGCCGAAACCGCCATAAGGAATAGAGGCCACAGCGGAGGCCGTATCATGCGAAGCTCCGGCAATGATCTGGAGCGGGCCGCTGCCCAGCTCTTCCTGGAGTGTGGTCCGGAGCTCCCCCAGCACCGTGCCTGCCGGAACCAGCCGGGGCAGCAGCGCAGCCGGCAGCTCCAGCCTGCGCAGCACTTCGGCTGAAGGCGCTGTGGACTGCGGATTCAGCAGGCCGCTGGTGCTCCAGATGGTCTGCTCGGCCACGGCCACGCCGCTGAGCATATAATTGAACAGATCCGGCATCATCAGCAGCTGTCTGGCGGTTGTCCGCAGCTCCGGCTTCGCCATAAGATCGGCAAACAATTGATACACCGTATTAATCGGGCTGGACTGGTTGCCCGTCAGCTTGAATTGCTCTGCTGGAGGCAACGCAGCCTCCAGTACTGAAGCGATGTCCGTCATCCGCTGATCCCTGTAATGATGCGGAACGTCCAGCAGTTCACCCTGCTCATCCAGCAGGCCGTAGTCGACTCCCCAGGTATCGACGCTCAGCGAGTGCAGCGGTCCATAGCTTGCCGCAGCCGCCGCAATCCCTTGCTTGATCTCCTGAAGCAGCCGCTGCACATCCCAGTGCAAATGTCCGTTCACCTCTACCGGCCCGTTAGGGAAGCGGTGAATCTCCTCCACCGTCACCTTCCCGTCCCTGTAGCTTCCCAGCATCACTCTGCCGGAGCTGGCTCCCAGATCGATAGCCAGCAGCCGGATTTCCGGGTCACCGGTTATGTCCATAGCTTGCGTCTTCGCCTCTGTCATCTTCCCACCTCTTCACCTGGAGGATTAGTAGAGCGGACCGAAATTGCGGCAGGCTCTGTAATCGGCACTCTCCAGATTCTCCGTGCCGAACAGCGACCAGACGCGCGGACGGAAAATACGCGCTTCCTCCACGTTATGCATACTGACCGGTATCCGCAGGATCGAGGCCAGCGTAATGAGATCCGCACCGATATGCCCGTAGCTGATCGCCCCGTGATTGGCGCCCCAATTGTTCATCACATCGTACACAGACTGGAAGGAGCCATGACCGGTCAGGTTCGGAGCAAACCAAGTTGTCGGCCAGGTAGGGTCTGTGCGCTGGTCGAGCGTGTCATGGACCTCTGCCGGAAGCTCTACAGTGTAGCCCTCTACCAGCTGGAGGACAGGCCCCAGCCCCTTGACCAGATTAAGCCGGGCCATGGTGACCGGCATGCCGCCCCGGGTCAGATAGTCCGTGGAGAAGCCGCCCCCCCGGAAATATTCCTGGGAAGCCGGGCGGAACTGAGTCTGCGCGATACAGGCAGCCGCCTCTTCATCCGTGATGTCCCAGAACGGTTTGATTGCCGGCTTGCCGTCAATACTCTGCTCGCCGGTGCCGTCCAGCGCTGCCGAGCCGGAATTGATCAGATGCAGCAGGCCGCCTGCCGCTGCTCCCTCCAGCTCATACCCGGTCACGCGCTTCACGGCCGCCGGACTCCAGAAGGTGCGCACATCGGCAAAAATCTGCGCCGTATTCGTCAGCAGATAATTGAACAGCATCGTCACCCCGTTCAGGCTGTCATTCTCAGTGGCGACGATGTAAGGCGCCCGTCTGCCGTTCCAGTCGAACGAGGAGTTCAGAATCGTCTCCATGAAGTCGCCGTTCGGGAAATGGTCGGTCCATTGCCGCTGGCCCTGGAAGCCGCCCAGCAGGGCATTGTGACCACTCGCTTCTTCTTCGAAGCCAAGCTTTGCAAGCTGCGGATTGCCGGTCATGAGATCACGGGCAATCAGCGTCATTAAGACAACCGTCTCCCACTGCTCTTCCTTAACCTCTTCACTGAGCTGCAGATGCTGCGGATTATTATCCGCCCCCACACGGCAGTTGTCCTTCACCCAGGCCAGCGCCCGCGCGAACTCCTCGGGATCATAGATCCCTTCCTCCAATCTGCGTACAAATTCAGACATATCGATATATTCATTGCGCATGCCGAGATATTCCTGGAAGAACTGCTCGTTCACAATGGAGCCGGCGATTCCCATCGACACAGAACCCATCGACAGATAGGACTTCCCCTTCATCAGAGCGGCCGCCAGCGCGGACCTCGCGAACTGCAGCAGCTTCACCTGAACATCCGCCGGGATTTCCTCGCTGCTGGATTCCTGGACATCCTCTCCGTAGATACCGAAGGCCGGAATGCCTTTTTGCGCATAAGCAGACAGAACTGCCGCCAGATACACTGCGCCGGGGCGCTCCGTTCCATTGAATCCCCATACCGCATGCGGGATGGTCGCATCCATATCCATCGTTTCCGATCCATAGCACCAGCACGGGGTGACTGTAATGGATACGCCTACACCTGCACCCGCGAACTTCTGCGCCGCCGCAGCAGCCTCCTTCACGCCGCCAATCGTAGAATCGGCAATGATACACTCCACCTGTGAACCATCCGGATACCTTACATTCTCCTGCAAAAATGCCGCCACGCGCTGCGCCATGCCCATCGTCTGTACCTCCAGCGATTCGCGCACCCCGCGTCTTCTGCCGTCAATCGTCGGCCGGATTCCAATCTTCGGATAATTTGCTGTCACTGCTGTTCCTCCCCGGAATCGTAAGTTGATAGTATGAGAACATTACACTGGAGCGCTAGCTCCGATTAGTAAGCGCTACCAAATACAGCCTCTGCGGTCTGCACACTTTTGTCTTTCGCCGCAGGCTTTCCATTTCTTCTACATCATAGAATCACCCACCTTCAAAGTCAACACTATTCCACACTTTAAATTTGGTTATTGTGTGGTTTTGTGTGATATAATTGCGATAAACTGTGGAATCGTTTGTGATTGTGGGATTTATGTTATGCAGCAGGTTATAGTAAACTGTACTTAACTACATAACGTAAGGGTGGGCATGATATGAAAGCTTTTGAACGGCGGGATCTGGTCATTAATGAGCTCTACAGGCATAAGAAGGTTCATGTTGCGGATCTGGCACAGAAATTTGGTGTATCGGAGGAGACGATCCGGCGCGATCTTGACCGGCTGGACAAGGAGGGTATTGCCAAGAAGAATTACGGCGGGGCGATTCTGAACGCTCACACCAACGAGGACCCTTCCTACTCGCACAGGCATCAGGTCAACATTGAAGCGAAGCGGATGATTGCGGTAAGGCTGCTGGAGCTGATTAATGACGGGGACAGTGTGATGACGGACACCAGCACTACGGCTTTTGAAGGATTACGGAGAATCGTGGAGGACAAAAAAAATCTGACAATCATCACCAATTCCCTGGCGGTATTGTCAGAATTCCAGCATTCCGGGCAAAAACTCATCTCCACGGGGGGCCTGCTCGGACCGGAGACCAGCTCTTTCGTAGGGCCTACGGCCTCGCAGACCATTCTGAAATATAATGTGGATGTGGCGATTTTCAGCTGCAAGGCACTCTCCATGACCGGCGGACTCTCTGATTCCAACGAAGCGGAGACCGAACTTAAGGTGCTGATGCAGCAGCAAGCGAGCAAGGTGGTCCTGCTGGCTGACCATTCCAAGTTCGACCGGATCGCCTTCATCCGGCTGTTCAGCTTCGACAAGGTCGATTATATCGTCACCGATCAGCGGCCGTCCGAGGAATGGATCGAGTTCCTTGCCAAATATCAGGTCTCCCTGCTCTACCCTGCTGATTCACAATAAGTCTTAACGTTCACGCTTAAAAGCCTGCGCCGACACGTACACGAACCGTTCCGCTCTGGCCATCATATGGAACTTCTGCTCCGGGAAGTGGCGGTACAGGTGATCTACGAAATAGCCCGGATTCTCGGCGTTGCCGGCGAACAGGTCATAATGCAGCGGTACCACGGTCTCAAAGCCTGAGGTCGCCGCGAACTCCGCCGCTTCCCGGTAATTCATATTGCCCACGATATTGCGGCTGCCCCGGTAATAATCGCGTCCATTAATCGGCAGCAGCGCCAGATCGATCTTGCGGCTGCCTACCTCCTCAATCAGCTCAGGGAACAGCACGGTATCCCCGGCATGATAAAGCGTCACCCCGTTAAGCTCCAGAATGTAGCCAACGTACTTAGGATGACCCTGTTCATCGCGTTCGGGCTGTTCGTGCGCCGCTGCAACGGGTATGACCTTCAGCCCGCTTGCAGGCTCTGTTTCACTGGCAGGCAAGGCAGCAGTCAACTGCTCCTTGCGGATGCCCAGCGCCTGCAGACGCTCCAGGCAGACCGCCGGGGCCATGAACTGCGCCTGCGGATTCAGTCCGGCAAGCACGGGGAGGGCCTCCTCATCCAGATGATCTGAATGGTCGTGGGTAATCAGGCAGACCTCCATATTCGTAATCTCTCCAGGCCCTACCGGCGGCGGGAAAGTGCGGTCCGGGTTCGGGGATACATATGGATCAATATAGACGGTCACCCCCGCCCCCTTGACAATAATGCTGGCTTGTCCGAGGAACCAGACCGCCAGGCAGCCGTAAGGCACCTCAGTGCTGCGGATTTCTTCGATCAGTTCTTGGCCTGCTAATGGCATGATGGGTTGCTCCCTTCCTCTCTTCTCTACCAAACTCTAACGTATTACCGTCTTGTCCGCAAATGAAGTCTTTCAGCGCGCCTCCTATATCACAGCGCTCTGCCCAAGAGGATTGGCTGCGCTGCTGTATTCAGCCCCCATACCCCTATACAACAGATTCATAATAGAGGTAGTATGGATAGGAAATTTATATCTAGACACTGGAGGAACCCTGATGAGCAGGATTGTGAACACCCCCGCACCGCCTTATTATGCAGTCATTTTTACATCGGAACGAACGGACGGTGATCACCACTATGCGGAAATGGCAGAGGAAATGGCCCAGCTCGCCGCCGCCCAGCCTGGATTCCTCGGAATGGAGAGCGCCAGGGAGGGCCTCGGGATCACTGTATCCTATTGGGATTCTCCTGAAGCCATACGGCAATGGAAACAGAATGAGCGGCATCTGGTCGCCCAAAGCAAAGGAATCGGGGAATGGTACCTGACTTATAAAACGAGGGTGTGCAAGGTTGAACGGGATTATGGCTTTGAGAAAGAGACCCCGCCAGGCCTTGTTACCGGTGCCGATTGATGGGTACAATTATTAGGGTAGGTACTTCAACTACAGGACAGTAAAGGACAGGTGAAATGAATGCAGAATTACGGATTCGCAAGAGTCGCCGCCGCTTCCCCGGAACTCCGGGTGGCTGACTGCGTATTCAATGCAGACCAGATTATTGAAGCCATCAATACAGCCAGCACCCAGGAGGTGGAGTACCTGGTACTCCCGGAGCTGTGCATCACCGGCTACAGCTGTGCGGATCTGTTCCTCCAGCCCAGGCTGCTGGAATCCGCGATGCAGGCGCTGCTGCGGATTACGGCCGCGACGGCAGAGCACCGGATGATTATTATTGCCGGTCTGCCGGTCTCCATCAAGAGCAGGCTGTTTAACTGTGCCGCTGTCCTACAGCAGGGCCGGATTCTCGGGATTGTGGTCAAGACCTGCATTCCCGGATACAGTGAATTCTACGAGCCGCGCTGGTTCGCGGGAGCCGAGGAGCTGGAGGTGTCCGAGCTGCGGATCGGCGGATCGGTGGTGCCGGTGGGCAATGATTTGATTTTTGCCTGTGAGAGTGACGGAAATCTGTCGTTCGGTGTGGAGATCTGCGAGGATCTCTGGGTGCCGGTGCCGCCAAGCAGCCTGCTGGCCCAAGCCGGGGCGACGCTGCTGTTCAACCCGTCGGCCAGCAACGAGCTGGTCGGCAAGGCCGATTACCGCCGCCAGCTGGTCGGGGGCCAGTCTGCCTCGTGTGTGGCCGGTTATGTCTATGCCGGCTGCAATACCGGCGAATCGACAACAGACGTTGTCTTCGGCGGACATTCCCTGATCGCGGAGAACGGCCAGCTGCTGGCCGAATCGGAACGCTTCACTCATGAGAGCCGGATGATTACCGCCGACATTGACTTGCCGCGGCTGCAGTATTCCCGCACCGTGATGGGAACGTTCCGTGCAGGCAAGGGCGGACGCAATTACCGCGAGATTCTCTACGCCGCGCCGCTCAGCAGCGGCACCCGGCGGGAGCTGAAACGGAACGTAGGCGTCAACCCGTTCGTGCCGGGCAATCCGCTCCAGCGGGACGAACGGTGCCAGGAGATTCTCTCGATCCAGACCTCCGGCCTGATGAAGCGTATCCGTCACATCGGCACCAAGCAGGCTGTGATCGGCATCTCCGGCGGCCTCGACTCTACGCTTGCGCTGCTGGTTGCCGTGCGGGCCATGGAGCTGCTCGGGCGTCCGGCCAGCGATGTGCTGGCGGTCACGATGCCGGGCTTCGGCACGACCAGCCGCACCTACGACAATGCTGTAGGCTTGATCAAAGCGCTCGGCGCCACGATGAAGGTCGTTGACATCAAGGCGGCCTGCCTCCAGCACTTCGCTGACATCGGCCACGACCCCGAGGTGCATGACCTGACTTACGAGAACGTACAAGCCCGCGAGCGCACCCAGATTCTGATGGACCTCGCCAACAAGAACGGCGGGATTGTCATCGGTACAGGCGACCTGTCCGAGCTTGCGCTGGGCTGGTGTACCTATAACGGCGACCATATGTCGATGTACAGCGTGAATTCGGGCATTCCGAAGACGCTGATCCAATATGTTGTCGCCTGGTATGCGGACCATGAAGCAGACGAGACGGTGAACAAGTACCTCTATAGCATAATCGAGACCGGAATCAGCCCGGAACTCCTTCCGCCTTCTGCAACCGGAGAGATTGTCCAGCTGACCGAGAATATCCTGGGGCCTTACATTGTGCATGACTTCTTCCTCTATTACATGCTGCGTAATGGCGCTTCTCCCGGCAAAATGCTCTATCTCGCCCAGCACGCCTTCGGCGGTGCTTATCCCAAGGAGCAGCTGACCGCCTGGCTGAAGGTGTTCGTCACCCGCTTCTTCACCCAGCAGTTCAAGCGCTCCTGCCTGCCGGACGGACCGAAGGTCGGTACGGTCAGCCTCTCGCCGCGCGGCGACTGGCGTATGCCAAGCGATGCTTCTGCCGCGCTCTGGCTGCAGGAAATCGAAGAACTGTAACTCCCGGCCGCAGCAATAAGGCCGAAGACAAAGAGGCGTCCCCCATCATCGCAGGATGATCAGGGACGCCTCTTTTTTGTCAGCAATCGGCTTCACTCGTACCTGTTATCAAGAATCAGGACTTCGTCGCTGCCGAATGGGGTCTGAATCGTTACCGTCTCGCCCGGACACGCCAGAATCAGCCCTCTGCCCATAGGCGACCAGAGGGAAATGCAGAATTCATCCAGCTCAGCTTCACCAGGAATTACAATCCGGTACATATCCTTCAGCGTCTCCTGCCCGATACGCAACGACACCCGGGAACCGACCAGCACCATAGAACGTTCTAGCGCATCGTTGTCACCGGACAGAATCCGCTCCACCGTCTCCTGATAGCTTTTGATCATCGCCTGTACCTCTGACCGCTCAGCCGGTGACTCCCATGTTCCCCTGTCCAGAATGGAGAATTTATGCTCATCAAGATAGACCAGTTGCTGCACCAGCTCCTTGCGCAAGGAAACTGTTCTGAGACTATGGCTCATAGTAGATTTCACCTACCTTCTTCATCAGGTCATGCTCGAAAATACGCTTGTTCCTGCTCATAGCCCTCAGTCCTCCTATATAAGAAAATAGATCCCGCGCAGGGACCTATTCTCTATGATAGCATCTTTCCCGGGAAAGACAATCTCATGTGCAGGGGATGGCGCGCTCCGGTTCAACGCTTCACAGAATCGGCAGATTTCCCGGACGTTCCGGCAGCGGCCCGGCTGTACATATTCAGGTCTTGCAGCTTAATCAGCACTTTGCCGAACCGCCCGCCTTGGCGGACAACGACTTGCTGCTGCGGGTAGGCCGTGTGCAGATAGTCTGTAACTACCTTGCGGGTAGCCTCTCCCCCGTCCAGATGATGCAGCGGCAGCATTTCCATCACCTCAGCGGCTGCTGCTTCCAAGGTCAGCTCCTTGCTTTTCGCTTCGCGGGTAATAATCGTCTCATAGGAATAGCCCTTCAAATATAATAATTGAGTCAGATAAGCCATATCCGAAGACTCCGCATGAACCTCCCGGCCCGTCAGCAGCGGCAGCACTTCATTCATCAGACTATGCTCCTGCACACCTGCCGAGGTGCTGATATAGCAGTATTGCCGGGCACAGCTGATCACCTTCTCCGTGCTCTCCCAGTCGAACACCGCCGGACACATGGACACGAAGACCAGATCGAAGGCACCCAGCCAGCCGCGTGACGCAATATCGATATTCTCGAACGCTTCATGCACCAGCTCCACCTGACCCGGAGCCGCTCCGGCAGTGTTCTTCAGAAACAGCTCCGCTAACGGAACATTAGGCTCTACTGCTGTAACCTTGGCCCCCCGCTCGATAAAAGGAACTGTGAACCCGCCCGAAGCCGCGCCTACATCGAGAACAGTCAACCCTTTAAAGTCCACGCCCTGGCCTTCCATCCAGCCGATAATCCGCTCGCTCCGGTCCCGCCCGGCACTGCTGAATACCTCTTCATTGAACACATCCGCTTTATGATCGAAGCTCGTGTGCGGGTTCATACCCATCGCTTTGAACTTGTTAGCCATCGCCTTGGGATCTTCCTTCCAAGCCTTCTCCCATACGCTTGCATCGAATAATCCGTTATTCATTACTAATTCATCCTCTCTGAATGTATTCATCACACGACAATTACGAAGACTTAAAAGATTTTGAATATCTATAATACCCGCTAAGTTACAACGGCTATACCGCCCCTGAAGGGACGGTATCCGTTGCAGCGGGAAATAGCAGCACACAGTATGCGACAGCATGATGCCACAGCTTAATGGCTGGCCAGCATCTTCTCGGCAAGCTCGGACATCATTTTGTTACGCAGATAATCCTCCATCTGCCCTTCAGCCTTAACCATCTCCTGCTGAATCAGACACTCACTGGGATGGTCCAGGGTGCAGTCGAACAGCGATGCCGTGCCTTCAATGGCATGGATGATATCCAGGAACGAGATTTCGTCCCCCTTGCGCCGCAGACGATACCCGCCATTGGCCCCAGATGCGGATTCGATAAGCCCGGCCTTCACCAGCTTGGTTAGAATCTTGGACAAATACGTTGGCGATACATTCTGCCGCTTGGCAAGCTGCTGCACGCCCATTGGCTTATCGGGAGTGTGCGCCACCAGAAACAGCATTGTGTGCAGGGCGTAGTTCGTTGCTTTGGAGTATTTCATGTCTTATTCCACCTTACATAAGGACTATGTCTGAAATTACAGACTTTATTTATCTATGATAGCCCTTATGTGGGGAGATTGCAACAAAAAACAGAGCCCTATACTCCCGAGGGCCCTGCATCGCAGTATTATCAGTGGCTGAAATAGCCCCGGCTACAATCCGCTTACTTCCGCAAAGGGTACTGGAATCTGTATTCCCCGGAGCCGAGCGTAACCTTCACCGCCCGTGCCAGCTGCTCAGCGGAATGAATACCGGAGGCTTGCTCAAGCGGCTGTCCAGCCGCCATGCCTGTCTCCGACACCTCCGCCAGCAAGGCGTCCGGCAACAGCACCGTAGCCGAAGTATTCGGCGGAACCACGGCGGTCAGCCCCATTTTCCCGGAATCTATCTTCCATTCAGAGCGGATCATTCCGTACATCGACTCCAGTCCGGCAGCAGCCGAGGTCAGTCCGCCTCCCGGATGTGGCTGGATCAGAAACTGCTTATAGCCCGGCCCTTCCTCTGTCTGCCCGATCCCGGCCACATAGCGGTACAGGAAGTCCCCTACCGCCCCGTAAGCATAGTGGTTGAAGGAATTCATATCCTTGCTCCAAAAGCTGCCGTCCTCCTTAATCCCGTCCCAATGCTCCCAGATCGTAGTGGCCCCGCGGGTAATCTGGTACAGCCAGGATGGGTAATCCGTCTGTAGTAAGAGCTTGTAGGCAGCGTCATAACGGCCCCCATCCGCCAGCACCAAATTCAGATAAGGCGTTCCGACGAAGCCTGTCGTAAGGTGATACCCGCTCGCTTCCAGCAGCCCGATAAGTCTCGCTAGCGTGCGGTCCTTTGCATTCCCCTCCACTAGTCCGAACATTAACGCCAGCACACAGGCTGTTTGGGTAGCCGTAGCTTCCTGCCCCGCTGGTAGAATATACGCTTGGTTGAACGCATCCTTGATCCGGTGATGAAGCTGCGAGTATTTCTCCACATCTTCGGTCCGGCCCAGCACCTTCGCCGTCTTCTCCATCAGCTGAACCGAATAGGCATAGAAGGCCGTTGCGATATAATTCCGGTCCGTAGCACCCACAAGACTGTCTGCCTTGGCATCCAGACCCAGCCAATCTCCGAAATGGTCGCCGGTATTCCACAGGAACTCATTAGTCCCCTGGCGGCGGATATACTCCACCCAGCCCTGCATACTGCTGTACTGCTGCTCCAGAATCCGCTTATCGCCATAACACTGGTAGATCGTCCACGGACAGATGACCGCCGCATCTCCCCACGCCGCAGAGGAATGTGCCTCCTCCCCCAATACATGCGGAATCACGTAAGGAACTCCTCCATCCTCCCGCTGATCGGCAGACAGATCCCTCAGCCATTTGCTGAAAAAAGGTGCCACATTCATCAGATACGCCGAGGTGCGGATGAACATCTGCGCGTCTCCGGTCCACCCGAGCCGTTCATCGCGCTGGGGGCAGTCGGTCGGCACATCGACGAAATTGCCCTTTTGCCCCCACAGGATGTTGTGCTGGAGCTGATTCAGCAGTGCATTGGAACAGGTAAAGGTGCCCGTCGGCTCCATATCCGAATGCAGCACCACGCCTGTGAAGTCCTGCAGATCCAGCGGGTCCGGGAACCCGATCAGTTGCACATACCGGAAGCCCTGGAAGGTAAAACGCGGCTGGAAGCTCTCCCGGCCCCCGCTGCCGGCGATATAAGTAACAGTCTGCCGGGCTGCCCGCAGGTTCTCTGTATACACATTGCCCCCCTGGTCCAGCACCTCGAAATGCCGCAGCTGATATTCCTGTCCCGCCGCGCCTTCTACGGTGAACCGCAGCCAGCCGACCATATTCTGGCCCATATCGAGCACCATCTCCCCCGCCGGAGTGCGGATGAGGGCCACAGGAGCCAATTCCTGGACTGCCCGGACCGGATCATTCTCCTGCGCAAGCAGAATTTTCTTGGTATACGGAAGAATCTCCGCCGGTGTCCACAGCGTGTCGTCATACCCCGGCGTGCTGAAGCCGCGCTGCACCAGCCGGGCGTCATAGGTCTCCCCGTGATACAGCTCCGACATCTGCAGCGGGCCGGGCATCACCTTCCACTGCGGGCCGGTTCCTATGATCTGCTCCGTGCCGTCCTCAAAGGTGAGATGAAGCTGCATCAGCAGCGCTGTACGGCTGCCATAGATATACTTCCTGTGCTCCCAGCCTAGAATTCCTTTGTACCAGCCGTTCCCGAGCCAGGCACCAGCCGCATTGTCCCCAAGGTTAAGCAGCGGGGTCACATCATATGTCTGGTATTGCAGACGCTGGCTGTAACTGGTCCACCCGGGATTGAGATAAGTATCGCCTACCCGCACTCCGTTCAGCTCCAGCTCATACAACCCGAGACTGGTCACATAGATTCTGGCGCGGGCGACCGGCCGGTCCACATGGAAGCTTCCGCGCAGCAGCGGGCTTTGCTCTGCTTCTTCCGCAAGGCAGGCCAGCGGAGCCGTAATCCATTCTGCAGTCCACTCCTCCGGCGAGAGCAGCCCCATCTCCCACCAGGCCGCCCCGGACCACTCTGTGGGACGATGGTGCTGATCCCATATTTTCACCCGGTAATAATAACGCGTCCTGGACTGCAGCTCCAGCTCCTTCAGCTCAATGTGAAGGGAGTCCCCGGACTCCACTCTGCCCGAATCCCACCATACGCTCCCGAAATCCGCCGCGCCTGCCACCTGTAATTGATACGCCTGCTGCCTCACATCCCGCTCATCCGCACTCACCTGCCAGCTGATTCTTGGATTACGAATATCCAGCCCCAGCGGATTCTCCTGGTACTCCACTCGCGGTTTTTGGATAGCTATCATTGAATACACCTCACCTTTATAGGATTAATCCTGTATATATGATGCGCTTTCTATTACAATTATAGGATTCCGCGTGGTTTGCATGACCTGCAATATGGACATTTCACCGGGGTAAAAAGGACTTTCTGCCATCTGGAGGAGGGAACTGATGGATTCGGCCAACCATACGCTAAAAGGGGAGTATTTCTTCCGGGGCAATCTCCTGTTATATGTGAACCGCGCTAACGAGGCCTATGATCTTCCACTTCACTCCCATGACTTCATAGAGCTGACCTTCGTAGCCGAGGGCAAAGGATTTCATTATATCGGCCAGAAGGCTCACCCGACCGGCAAGGGCCAGCTGCACTTCATTCCTGTCGGCGTGTCTCATGTCTTCCGTCCGTCATCACCCAGCTCTCTGCGTGAGCCGCTCGTCGTGTACAATTGTTTGTTTAAACCGGAGCTACTGGACCGGCTTGCCTCCGTGATTCAAGACCCGCCGATCGCCTCCTACCTGGAGCAGATCAGAGAACACCGTCTGCATTCCTTCTCCCTGACGGATCTGAATGGTTCCATAGAGAACCTGTTTCTGGCGCTTCACCGTGAGTTTCACCTGCCGCAGAGCGGCTCCGACAGCTATTTGCTGACCCTGTTCATTCAACTTCTGATCAGTATCTACAGGCTGGAGCATGACGAGATTCAGTTTCCGCTGGGCAAGCAGACGCAATTTTTGCAGATTCTGAATTACGTCCACCTGAACTATGTGCAGGAGATTACCCTGACGCATCTGTCACGCAGCTTCGACTGGAGTGAACGGCATCTTCAGCGGCTGTTCAAGGCGCATACCGGGCAGACCTTCTACCGGTACCTGCAGAACGTCCGGATTCAGAAAAGCTGTCTGCTGCTGGTCCAGCAGCCCAAGTCGCCTGTTCACCTCATTGCAGAGCAGGTAGGCTACCGCGATCCGTCAACGTTCAATCTGGTTTTCAAGCGGATCATCGGCACAACACCGGGGATCTACCGACAAACACCGGGAAGGAAACAGATGAAAGCGGTGAACCCGGAGGAACAACTTTAACGTGGAATGATTGATGTTATTAGGAAATAGTGTTAGGCTATCAACGGTAAACTCCATTCCAGCTACACAGAAAGGTAGTCCTATGATTAAAGTTCAACACCTGTCCTTCTCCTTCCCGCAAAAAGAGCTCTACACTGACATTTCGTTTACGCTCGAAGAGGCGCAGCATTGCGCTTTTATCGGAACCAGCGGCAGCGGAAAAAGCACCCTGATCGACATCCTGATGGACCGGGACAGATATTTGTTCGACGGCAGCATTGAGATGGAGCCTGATTGCAGCATCGGGTATGTCAGCCAGTTCGCCAAGCCGGACCTGTCTGCCGACACCACCGTGTTTGAATATATAGCCGGACCCTTCCTTAAGCTACAGGAGGAAATACAGCTCATCTGCACAGAGATGGAGACCTCGGCGGATATTGAGCCGCTGCTGGAGAAGTATCAACTGGCTCTGGACGCTTTTGAGGCCTTGGGCGGAGATGATTACGAGAGCCTCATTCACAAAAAGCTGAATCTGGCAGACCTCATGAAGCGCAGGGATCTTAAGGTATCCGAGCTGAGCGGCGGGGAATTCAAGCTCGTTCAGGTCATGAAGGAAATGCTGAACCGTCCTGACTTCCTGATTATGGATGAACCGGATGTATTCCTGGACTTCGAGAACCTCAATGCGCTCCGGCAGCTGATTAACTCCCATAAGGGAATTCTGCTGGTGGTTACGCACAACCGTTATCTGCTTAACCATTGTTTTAATAAGATTATTCATCTGGAAAATAAGGAGCTTCAAGAGTTTGACGGCCGGTATCTGGAATACAACCTCTCCCTGCTTCAGACCAAAATAGAGCTGCAGGAGCTGGCCCTTGCCGAACAGGAAGAGATTGAGCGCAACGAGAACATCATCGACAACCTCCGGGCGATCGCCACGTATAATTCAGAAGCCTCCAGAGGGAGAGCACTGAAAGCGAGAGTAAGGTTCCAGGAAAGACTGGAAGCCCGCAGAATCAAAGCGCCGTTCGTGGACATTAAGCAGCCGCAGATTCATTTGGGGATGGTGCATGAGCTGCAGGACGCCGATGCTCCTGTTGTGACAGTTCAAGAGTACCGGGCGGCCTTCGATGAGCTGCTGCTGGACAAGGTTAGCTTCGAGATGAATGCTGGTGATAAAGTCGCCCTGATCGGTCCGAACGGTACCGGCAAAACAACCCTGCTGCGCGATATCGCGCGGGGCCAGCACGACTCTATAACTCTGAGCCCGGAGGCTACGGTAGCTTATCTGTCCCAGCTTCAAGGTGAAGTGCTGACGGATGCGAGCACCCTGCTCGAAGAATTCATCGAGGCCGGAATGGCTACGTATGATGAGATCCGTTCCCATCTGGCAGGCTACGGCTTTGAAGGCGAGATCGTGAACCAGAGAATAGAATCCCTGTCCGGCGGCGAAAAAAATCTGCTCCAACTGGCCAAAGTGTCTGCCCTGAAGGCCAATGTCCTGCTGCTCGATGAGCCGACCAGCCATCTGGACACCTACACGCAAATCGCTCTGGACCAAGCCATCCAGGAGTACAAGGGCGCGATTCTTATGATCTCGCATGACTTCTATTCCGTGGTTAACGGGATGGACTATGTACTGATTATTGACGATAAAACGGTCCGCAAGATGACGATCAAGAAATTCAAGAAGATGATCTATGCCCGGCATTTCGATAAAGATTATCTGGAGCTGGAGCAGAAGAAGAAAGCAGCCGAAACCCGGGTAGAACTGGCGCTGAAGGATAACAATTTCGAGCTTGCCAAAAGTCTGGTTGCTGAGCTGGAAGAACTGATTAAGCTGATGTAAGTGTACAGGAACAGTATTAATAAAAAGGCCGCCAATTCCGGCAGGGTGTGTGAAAACTCCCCCTGCCGGAATGACGGTCTTTTAGATGTGCATTAACCTGCCTGGGCGGGCAGATCCGGCTTAAGCATTAGGAAAAGCTACATGAACCGTATGGATCTCATAAGGCTTGAAATCAAGCCTTATAGCGGGTCCATCCACCGTCTCAGCCTCCAGAGGCCGCTCCATCAGATCGCGCAGCTGCCAGGAGGAGACCGCATAATCGCTGCTGACATTCGCCGTGCAGCGTGTTCCGGTGAACTCATGCAGCCGGACAATACAGCCGCTGCCGTCTTCCGCCAGCTTCACGGCATCGATCGCAATGTTCGGGGCATCGCAGGTGATCAGGGATTTGCCGGCTCCGGCGGTGTAGGCGCCTTCCACGGCCAGAAGCGGCTGGTTCAGCGCCCACGCTTCCTGTACCGTGCCCGCAGCCACCCAATCCCCTTCATGCGGAAGCAGGGCATACGTAAAGCTGTGCTCGCCCTGATCCGCCAGCCGGTCCGGGCTGGTTGCCGATTTGATCAGCGACAGCCGCATCGTATGATCCTTGATGTCATAGCCGTATTTGCAGTCGTTCAGCAGGCTGACCCCGTAGCCCCGCTCCGACAGATCGGCCCACTGATGACCCACGCTCTCGAATCGCGCATAATCCCAGCTTGTATTCCAGTGAGTCGGCCGCTTCACATTGCCGAACTGGATATCATAGGTCGCTTCCGTAGCCCGCACAGCCACAGGGAAGGCCGCCTTCAGCAGCTGCTGCTGCTCATGCCAGTCTACATAGGTCTCGAAATCAATCCGCGCGCTTCCGGCATAGACCTTAACCTTCTGGACAATGGTGGAATCCATGTAGCTCCAGACGAATTCCAGCACCGCCTGAAGTGGCCCACACTCGGTCAGCTTGACAGAGCGCAGATCGCTGATGATCCGCATCTTCTCCTGGTAGAACAGATCGATATCCCAGGCATCGAACATCTTGGGCTTATCCTCGAAGACCTGCAGCACATTGCCGCATTCGCCCGTTGCCAGCACCTCACGTTCTGCGCTGCGGTCGAAGATCCGGCTGAGCTGTCCAGATGCATTCCACTCCAGAATATAATAAGGAGTGGTTAGTGTGGAATCCTGCCAGCGGAAAGGAACGGTGGGTTCTGGCTGAGCGGCTTCGGAACCGCCAGGCTCAGCGGCAACAATCACTGCACTGCCCATCGCCGGAACCGCCGCCGTCTCCACCAGCCACTGCCCGCCGGAGCGCTGGGCAGTCAGCCGGTTACCTTCGGCATCTGTCCAGACAGCATTCTCGGCATCATGTGGCACGGTTGCAAGCCGGGGAGCGGTGTAGAATGCGCTGTTAAAGAGCGTATATTCTGTCTGCACCGGAGTTTTCGCCGGTGGGAGGTCAGCTTGCGCCGCAGGCGGGAGAGCGTCATGTGCCGCAAGCGAACCCTCGGCAGACGCCGGAGGAAGGCCGACATGCACGGCAGAAGAATCCTCGGCAGGGACAGATGCGAGACCGGATTGCGCCGCAGATGAATCCTCAGCAGGCGCAGGAGTTAAGCCGACGAGTCCCTCCACAGCCGCCGCCCGCGCCGCCAGGCCAAGCTGCTCTGCTTCGGCATATTCCACCCGGGAATCCTGATACACCTCATGAATCGAGGAGCCGGGAATAATATCGTGGAACTGATTACGCAGAATGATCTGCCAGCCTTCGAGGAGCGAGCCCGCCGGATACTGGCTGAATCCGCCGCTCTCCGCCGCCCAGAGCATCTGCAGCCATTCCGCTTCACGGTATAGAAGCTCTAGTTTGCGGTTCATTTTTTTATTATAAGCTTGGCTTGTATAGGTTCCCCGGTGGTACTCCAGGTATAGCTCCCCATCCCAGGTATGCACATACTCCTCCGTAGCATCTATCGTCTCATGAAGCCGCTCGAAGTATTCCGCTGCCCGGCCCGTCTTCACCTGCGGAAGACCTGGCATCGTATCCAGCCGCCGCCGCATCTCCAGCATCTCGCGGTTGACACCGCCGCCCCCGTCTCCGTAACCATAGGACAACAGCAGCTCACGGTTCAGGTTCTTGTCCCGGTACTGTTCCCAAATTCCCTGCACAGAGAACGGCTCGATCAGACCGTTATAAGTGTAATACCAAGCACCCGATTCCGGGCCCTCCGGCGTCGTGATGAAGTGGGTCAGCACTTCGCTGCCGTCAATCCCTCTCCACTGGAACGTATCATGCGGCATCCGGTTGTACTGGCTCCAGCTGATCTTGGTGGTCATGAAGGTATCAATCCCTGACTTGCGCAGAATCTGCGGCAGCGCCCAGCTATACCCGAACACATCCGGCAACCATAAGTATTTGCAATCCACCCCGAACTCTTCTCGGAAAAACTTGGTCCCGTACAAAATCTGCCGCACCAGCGACTCGCCGCTCGTCAGATTACAATCCGCTTCCAGCCACATTGCCCCTCCGGCTTCCCAGCGGCCCTCTTCCACACGCTCCTTAATCTCCTGATAGATCTCCGGGTAGTCCTGCTTGATATACGCATAGAGCTGAGGCTGCGTCTGCAAAAAAATGTACTCCGGGAACTGCTTCATCAGCCGCAGTACGGTAGAGAAGGAACGGGCTGCTTTCTCCCGGGTGTGGGTAAGCCGCCATAACCAGGCCACATCGATATGTGTATGGCCGATGGCGGTCACCGTTACCGGATGCTCCTGCTCCATTCGGGCGAGCGCCTCTTGAAGCAGCGCTTCCGCCTCCTGGACTGAAGCATAGAATGCGGCGCTTCCGGGTCTGGACCAGTCCAGCAGGTTGAAGGCCTTGTTCAAGGCGGTTAGCAGCTCATGTTTCTGAATCTGGCTGTCTTGTAGCTGCTTGATCGTACCCAGCGCAGCCCGGCCGGTATAATAGAGATTGTCAGTGGACTCATCCAGATAGGCCAGCTCCGCCCGCATGATCTTGTGCTCCTGAGGGATCAGCTGACCGTCACCGTTCAGTCCCGACCATAAGCGGAACGTGAGCTCCAGCTCCCGGCCGGCCGCGCCGTCTTCCAGGAATACCTCCTGATGGTTGGAGTCCACCCCCTGATAAGGCTTCCCGTCCAGGTACAGCAGCGATTCGAACCCGCCGTTATTGCCTCCGCCGGTGCGCCCAAAATCGAACAACCCGACAACACGTTTTCCCTGCCATTCGGCAGGTACGGTTACCTTGCGGTGCAGCCACAGATAGGCATCATAGCCGGTCCAATGCTCCCCGGTCCGCAGCTTCCTGTCTCCGTCAAGTACGGGCGGATAAGCACCGTTGGCCCCCTCCAGATCCTCAGTAACCTGCCATTCCTCAAGTGTAATCCCCTCACGGTACCTGTAACTCTCCAGCTCTCTCAACCGCGCACCAAGCTTCTCTTCTGTCCAGAACATAATCGTTCTCCTCCTTAGTTATAACACGTGTTATTAAGCGGGCAAAAAGTGGGGGGGAGCGGGCTGAGATCAGGGGCACTTATGCTCCTCATTCGCTCATCTGGCTCACTTTCAGCAAATTCAGGGGCACTTGTGCTCCTCATTCGCTCACCTAGCCCACTTTCAGCAAATTCAGGGGCACTTGTGCTCCTCATTCGCTCACCTAGCCCACTTTCAGCAAATTCAGGGGCACTTGTGCTCCTCATTCGCTCATCTGGCTCACTTTCAGCAAATTCAGGGGCACTTGTGCTCCTCATTCGCTCGTCTAGCCAACTTTCGGCAAATTCAGGGGCACTTGTGCTCCTCATTCGCTCATCTGGCTCACTTTCAGCAAATTCAGGGGCACTTGTGCTCCTCATTCGCTCACCTAGCCAACTTTCGGCAAATTCAGGTGCACTTGTGCTCCTCATTCGCTCACCTGGCTCACTTTCAGCAAATTCAGGTGCATTTGTGCTCCTCATTCGCTCATCTGGCTCACTTTCAGCAAATTCAGGGGCACTTGTGCTCCTCATTCGCTCACCTAGCCCATCTCCACTAGCTCATCTAGTTTACTTCCAGTCAACTTAGAGGGATTTATCCCTCTTATTCCAGCGTCTAGCCTACTTCCAGTCAATTCAAGGGGATTTATCCCTCTCATTCCCGCATCCAGCCTACTTTCAGCGAACTCAAAGGGATTTATCCCTCTCACTCCCGCTTCCAGCCCACTTTCAGCCGACTCAGAGGGATTTATCCCTCTCATTCCTGCCTCCAGCCCACCCGGCGCACTCCACGCCACCAACCGGACTATCTCCAATACCTCCAGCAGCTAACACTTTAGTTTTACTTGCACCACCATTTATGCGCTTTCCCCCGCCTTCAACACGGCCGGGAGCCAGATTTTCTCGGCCTGCCCTGCTGCACTCCCTCCGCTCATCTGCGCGAGCAGGCAGCGTACGGCCTCTTCCCCCATACTCACATAGGGGATCTCTACGCAGCTTAAGGAGGGCAGGCTGAGCCGGTCGCCTTGAATCGTGTTGTCTGCTGCCATAATACGCAGGTCTTCGCCGATCCGCAGGCCCAGCTTATGAGCAGCCCGATACAGATCGGGGATCGCGCTCGACCAGTTAACCAGGAGCGGCGCAGACGGCTGACCGCTGACCGCCGCAAGCCTCTGGAGACAATCAGCCCACTCGCCGCCATGCTCCTCCAAACGAATGATTACCGGCTCCATCCCACGCGATGTACACCAGCTTGTGTAGGCCTCCCGGCGGTTCCGTTCCGCCCAGTTATCCGTGTCAAGCGCATGATATACCTCGGCGTAGACCGGCCCCGGCTGCTGTGCCGTGCCTTTCCGCATCAAATAATTCATTGCGGTCTCCACACTGCCTGAATAATCAGCCAGTACAGAACATACACCCGGCACTTCCGCATACCCTTCCACGGAGACGTAGGGGACTCCGGCAGCGCTGACAAGGGACGCCCACTCCTCATCCTTGTAGCTGGTGTGGTCCAGGGTGACTATCCCGTCAATCTTCCGCTGGTGATACAATTCTAGCAGCTCGGCCCTGCCGCCCGCATTCCCCTTGGGGCGCGGAGAACAGAGCAGGATGTGATACCCGCCCAGCTCACACTCCCGCTGCATCCCTTCCAGCAGCCGGATGAACAGCGGATGGCGCGTATCCCCATAAGCGGCAAGTGTCATGCTTCTTCCCGTCTTCATGCTGCGTGCTCCAGCATCCACATGATAATTCAGCTCACGGATGGCTTCCAGCACAGCCTCACGCGTATCGGCTCCAACACCAATGCCAGGCGTATCATTAAGCACCGCAGAGACTACGCTGCGGGACACGCCCGCCCGTTTAGCTACATCGAAGCTGGTCACTCTTTTTTTACTCATACTTTTCAGCACCTCAAGGGAAGTATAACACGTGTTATAAAAACCTGTATAGCTTCTTATAGCTAATTATTGATATCTGAGTCAAACTACCGCTTGAAAAATGACAACCGTGTCATTATAATAAAAATGACGCACGTGTCATTATAAACAAGGAGGAATCCGAATGTCACCGAGAATCTCCGATCAGCAGAAGGAAGAAAGGCGCTCCAAAATCCTGAATGCTGCGAAGCTGGTGTTCACCGCCAAAGGCTATGAAGCCGCTACCTTCAAGGATATCCTGGATGAAACCGGGATGAGCCGCGGCTGGATCTATCTGTATTTTCAAACCAAGGCGGAAATCTTCGAGGCGCTGCTGGATCAGCAGGACATAGAGCATGAGGCTTACCTGGAAGAACTGGCAGCTAGACAACCTATGATCTGGAATGTTATCCGGCAGATGTATGCCGATCAGCAGGCTGACCTAATGCAGATGCCGGGCGGAAGCTTTCTGCCGGCCTTCTATGAGTATTTTCTTGGCGGCTCAAGGGATAAGCAGCGGCGAAGCCTCCTGTTGAAACGCTACGAGACAGGTCTTTCTCGCTTAGAAGCACTGCTTCGCACAGGAGTGGAACGCGGGGAATTCAGCCCTGTGCTGCCACTCGACCAGATTGCAAGAATTACAGCTTCTTATCAGGAAGGGATAGCAACGCATACCCTGGCTGTAGGAGCCGAGCTTGCCCATACGGAATTGCAGATCGAAGCGCTGCTAGATTATCTGAAGCAGCTGCTGAACCCCGGGCCCCGTCCGGCTCTGGAATAGGAGGCAACTTATGTCTGCGCTTTTTCGCAACCCTGTCTTCACCAGGCTGTTCTTGGCCAACTTTGCTTCCCAGCTCGGAACAGTGGTCGGAAATATGGCCTTTGCCTACTATCTGGTCGATCACTTCAGTACCCGTCCGGCGCTGGCGGCAACTGCTGAACTGATGTATTCTCTGCCTACCCTGGCCGTGTTCTGGCTGGTAGGGGTTATCGCCGATCTGCTTGACCGCGCCCGTATCGCTGTATACAGCGATTGGATCAGGGCGGGATTAACTCTGCTGCTCCTCGTTGCCTTACATTTCGAGCTGTTGACCTTATGCTTCCTGTTGCTCTTCCTGCGCAGTGCCGTAGCGAAGTTCTTCGGTCCTGCCGAGATGGGATTGCTGCAGGGTAGCATCGGCCAGGAGCAATATGTGCAGGCTGTTGGCCTGAACCAGATGATTATGGGACTGTTCATGCTGTTCGGCATGAGCCTTGGCGCATTCGCCTACCGCTTCCTTGGAATTGAGGGTGCCATTCTAATCGACGGCATCAGCTTCCTCCTCTCCGGACTGCTCATTCTAAGCTGCCGGTTCCATGAGGATGTACGGATGCCCGGCGGTCACCACGCTCTGAGGGATATCCGTTTTCCCCGGCTCATCGGGGATTTCCTGGAAGGTCTTCGTTATATCCTCAGTCACAGGCTGCTCCTGACGCTCATCTCCGGCTTCCTGTTCTTCGGGATCGTCAATGGGGTGTTTGCGGTTCTCCCTATTTTTACAATGAAATACAAGCTCAGTCCCGGTTCCTACATGCTTCATGCCTCTCTCATTAATCTGTGCCTGGGCATCGGGTATCTGGCCGGAAGCCTGGCAGCCTCCCCGCTGATCCGCCGGTTCACACGGAGCCGGGTGCTGATCACCGGACTGCTGCTGTCCAGCCTGCTCATTGTTGCGCTGGGCTCGGCGAATAGCGTCTGGGTCTATCTTCCGCTCGTTCTCATAGAAGGCTTCTGCATTGCTCCTGTGAATATCGCTATCGGCAGCTGGCTGCCGGAGCTGGTCATCCCGAGGAATATGGGGCGTGTTAATGCTCTAATTGAGCCCATTATGATGCTCGGCCATTCGCTGGCGCTTGGGCTGGTTGCCTTTGCTTTTCCGGCTATTGTATCCATCACTTGGCTGCACTATCTTCTGGCGGTATGTACGCTGCTGGTTAGTGTATATTACGCTTTCGCTCTGCCGCCGCTGGTCCACAGACTTTCCTTAAATAAGGGTGACAATTCGGCGGCTGAGCGTGCTAGCTAGAACATGTATTTCTGAGCAAAAAGCCCCGCAGTCCATAATCAACGTCACTCATGGCTACGGGGCAACTTATTCATTTCTGCAGTTCCTGGTCCTTTTGCTTCAGCAGGTCGGCGTACTCTTCCTTGTACTGTTCCAGCTTCTGCTTGAGCTCGGCATTGCCGGGACTCGTTTTCAACAGGCTGCTGGTGGTCAGGATGTTAGTAACCACGGTATCGATTTTGTCGTCAATAATATCAATTTTACTCTTGGCCGCAGTTATGGCAGGATCAGGGGGGCTAACCGGCACAGGACCAACCAGCGAGCTTCTCTCGTCAGACAAAGGAGGAGCCGCCCGCCCTTTATCGTCCAGACTGATCGTTTTACCCTTCACTGTCACTTGGAATCCGGCCAGTTCGCCGATGGCGCGCACGGGCGCATAGCTCTTGCCGTCAATAACAATAGCCGGATCGGCCAGCTTCTTCCCATACACATTTATCGTATACTCCGCCTGAATGGCCTTTCCTACCAGTGTTGCAGAAGCGCCCAGCGCCTGCGCACCCACCATCAGTATCGCTCCGGCAATGACTCCGGCAGCAATCTTTTTCATAAGAAATTCACTCCCTGTATAAGACTATGACTATTATTCTATCATTTTATTGCGTCGGGTGCTTCTCATCAGCAGAAAACAGCCTTCAGTTATTTTTCCAAATGAGCTAAAAGCAGCTTAAGGATTGACAACGCAGCTATTCGTCTCTATCATAATTAAGTGATAATGATTATCATAATCATTAAAATACATACTCTCTTAAGGAGCATTGCACATGCCAAGCCTCAAAAAATTAGTACTCCCGTTAACACTGCTTCTCTTCACCTTGATCCTGGCTTCCTGCGGCAAGCCAGATAATACAACTACTGCGTCAGTTCCTACAGCCGCCGCCACAAGTCAGGCAACCACAGCGCCTGAGGCCAGCAAGGCGGCTGTCACGGGAGCCGCTGCTGCAACACGGATGTATACCGATTACAAGAAACGGGAGGTTGAAATTCCAACCCAGCCCCAGAAGATTGTGTATGTAGGCAGTAATCCGGGTGACTTGCTTGCACTAGGCATTAAGCCTGCAGGTGCTTCGCTAAGCGTCATCGGTACTCAGGTGGCTTACCCCGATCTGCTCGAAGGGATTGAGGACATCGGTTATCCGTTCTCTGCTGAGAAGATTCTGGCCTTATCCCCGGACCTGATTATCTTCGACGATTGGGACGAGACCGGGATTGAAGCGTTAAGTAAAATCGCGCCAACCGTGGTGGTGGGCCTTGACGGCACCTTCCCGACGGAGGAGCGTGTCCGGCAACTCGCTGACTTGTTCGGCCGCACGGAAGCTGCGGACCGCTGGTTCAATGATTATAAGACGAAGGTTGCCTCCGTGAAGAAGCAGCTCAACCTGACCGAAGGCGATACAGCCACCTCCCTGCTTGTGCTTGGCTCGGAGCTGTACATTATGGGCAGTAAAGGTCTGAACGAAACGTTGTACGGACAACTTGGCTTCAAGCCGGCAGAAGGCGTACAGAAGCTTGTCGATGCCGACGAACGGTTCGTAACCATATCCGACGAGGTGCTGCCACAGTATATCGGAAAGCATATGTTCCTCCTTACCGACACCAGCAGCAAAACAGTTGCGAGACAGAACGCACTTATGGACAGCGGTTTATGGAAAGCGATTCCTGCCGTTAAGGAAGGCCGTGTATACACCTTCGACAGCAAATATAACTTCGATGACCCGATTACCCTAGACCGGCTGCTGGATGAGATCGTTGAGATTTTTGGCAGCAAGGGTGCTAAGTAAGCTTATCAGACAAACTCGTACGACTAATTCTCTGCACCAAAAAAAGGGATGTTCCGCAGCCATTTCAATGGCTACAGCGAAACATCCCTTTATCTTTGTCGACAGGTTTAGTAGGAGGAACATCATCCTTTTATTGACAAAATGTAACGGGTTGATTACACTAATAATGTAACTGGTTGATTACATTAAGAAAGGAGTCCGTTACATTGATCCGAAATCGCATTAAGGTGTTGAGAGCTGAACGAAACTGGACACAAGCCGATCTGGCAGAGCAGGTCGGAATTTCCCGGCAAGCCGTAATATCCATTGAGAAATATAAATATACCCCATCGCTGGAGCTGGCTTTCAATATAGCGAAGGCGTTCAATGTATCCATTGATCAAGTATTTATACCAGGGGAGGAAGAAGAATGATTTACCAAATCGTAATGATTATAGTAATAGTGTTTGTAGTGGTATGCACTATTTCCCTACAACTCTTCAAGGCTGTAAAAATAACGAAATATAAAAATGATGAACGGTGGAAATTGGTCCAGAGTAAGGCCAATAATGCAGCAATGCACTACAATAACTTACTCAATCTGGTAGTTTGTATCGGATTAATTGTCACCCTATTCACCGACATTCAATTTACAATGTCTATTAGCAATTTACTAACCTATTTACTGCTTATACTCTTTATGCGGGATGCTATCGAACTAGCAGCCTTAAGATATTTTGATAAAAGATTATAGAGTTGGCAGGCCCCTTCCGGGCAACTCCACAGCGTTCGGCATTAACCATGCGCAACATGGATACGCTACATTTATTATGTTCAGTTTTTCACATGCATTTGGCCCACGTACCCCAGTGTGCTCATTGTAATCGGTTTTCCGATTACATTCGGTCCACATGCCCCGCGACAGCGCATTGTAATCGGTTTTCCGATTACAATTGGCCCGCGTACCCATGCAGCGCCGAATGTGTTCGCTTTTCCGCATACATTCCGCCCATGTACCATCGCACTACTCCTCGTCAAAAAGACTTAGGCTGCCCGGGAAAATCCCGGCAGCCTAAGTCTTCGTCCAGCCTATATTTCCACTCCCTCTTACCTGCCCGCCCTCACTGAAACCGCACCCTTCGCAGCGATATCAAAGGTCAGTAATTCTTTCCCCTCCAGCCGCACAGCCACGGTCTCCGGCGTCTCCCCGTCGTTGAACAGGACGACTGCGATGGACCCGTCGCGGTTGCGGAAGGCTACGGAGCGCACCGGTTCATGGCTGGCGACAGATTCTAGGCGCACTGCCCCCGGGCGGATTACTTTACTGAAATGTGCCAGTGCATAGTAGTCCAGGGTATAAGTCAGCTCCCGGGTCTGCTGGTTGACCGTCACTACCCCGCGGCAGGTGCTCTCGCCGAAGCCGGGCACCGTAGGGCCGTTCTGCTCATCCAAGGCCATATTCCATAGCACGAATGACTTGCTGTGATTCCGCAGAATCTCAATTCCCGTGCGCATCACATTGGAGAAGGCCTCCTCGAACGGAGGAATCCATTCCCCGCCGGAGCCTTCGGTGAAATGGACCTCATGATCCGGGTAAGCCGACAGCACCTCCGACTGCGCGGACGCCGCACCGCCATACCAGTGCCAGGCTACGCCGTCGACATCTGCTGCGGCTTCCTCCAGCACAGACAGCGGATAATCCGGCCGGTCCCAGTTATGGTCGTAGCAGAAGATTTTGGCGGCCAGCCCGTGCTGCCGGAAGGCAGGCTTCAGATAGTCGCGGATGAACTCCCGCTGCTCCTCCGGCAGCATCAGCATACTGGGATAATGCTGCGGCTCATAGAGCGGCTCGTTCTGCACAGTAACAGCATAGATAGGTAAGCCATGAGCGGCATAGGCCTGAATATAGCGGACAAAATAATCCGCATAGACTCCGTAATACTCCGGCTTCAGCCGCCCGGCGATCATCGAGCCGCTAGTCTTCATCCATCCCGGCGCACTCCAGGGGGAGGCCATCAGCTTCAGCTCAGGATTCAGCCTCCATGCCTCCTGCACCAGAGGAATGATGTCCGCTTCATCGTGGGCGATGGAGAATCCGGCTAACTCCGGATCGCTCCCGCCTTCAGGCAGGTCGTTATAACTATAGACCGTTCTTGCATAATCCGAGGCCCCCATGGGATTCCGCAGGAAGGACAGGCCGATGCCCTCCTGCGGATCGAACAGCTTCTGCATAACCTCTGTCCGCTGCCCGGCGTCAAGCACCTGATGAATCAGGTAGGCGGACGAATCAGTGAAGGAAGCCCCGAAGCCATCCATCTCCTGATAGGTCTTACTTGCATCAATGTCTACAGTAACCGTAACTCTGCCAGCAGGAGCCTGCGGCAACGCCGCAGCAGGCTGCTTCACGAACAGGCTGTTCTCCCCGCTGGACCGGTATATGATAATTTCACGCATATTCTTTCCCTCCATCCTGTTACTTAAGCGGGCCTTCCCCCTGCACCTTGCTTACTTAATGCCCAGCTTTTCCTTGTTGGCCTTCATCTTCTCGCTGCGAACCTCAACAATCTTGCTCCAGTTGTTCTTGTCGAGGAATGCTTCATGATCGGCCAGCGTACTGTCAAAAGTAGCCTCGTCCTTGGCACGGATCATGCTGACCAGCGTGGTGTTCCAGTTCGTATTAATGGCCGTCTGGCCACGGGCCTCCGGCGTCCCCTGATCAGGGTTAATATTCTCCAGGATGAAATGCGGCTTCAGCTTGCCTTTGCCCCATTCCTGCATCTGCTTAATCGACTCTGGGAACGCGTCCTTGCTCAGCGCTTTGTGGCGGTCATGTCCGAAGAACATGAATTCGCCCATGCGGTAGTCCTTCTTGAACTTATCCGCATTATTAAGCTGCAGGTCCTTCACTTCCGGCAGCAGCTCAACCGTACCGTCCGGGTTGGATTTATAAGTTACGCCTTCAATCCCGTAGTTCATCAGCTTCTGCCCTTCTTCGCTCAACAGATAGGTGAAGATCTGAATCGCTTTGGCCGGGTCCTTGCAGTTCTTGGTGATATAATTGATCATCCAGCCGGTAATCCCGGATTGATTCAATGTCGGCTGATGACCTACGGTGCTCTGCGGCCCGTCAACAGCCATATACTCCTTACCGGGATTGGCGCTCATGAAAATCTGCAGATTGCCGCCCTGCTGTGGCGTACCATCGAGCAGCATGGCCGCATATTTGCCGGACTTTACCTTTTCCTCAAAGCCGGTTCCGTCATCCGCGAAGCTATCATCACTGATCGCCCCATCTCTGTACACGGCATTCAGCGTCCGCAGCCAGGTCAGATAATCCTCATCCAGATTGCGGTTGTAGAACTTGCCGTCCTCTGTCTCCAGCGGAACGCCGATGAAATCCTGCAGCGCATCCCCGAGTGAACCGGTCCCTTCCCCGATGGCATTGAACCCGAAGGGGATCATGTCCGGGAACTTGGCCTTAATCTCGCTCATAGACTTCCTGAAGGCCTCCGGGGTCCCGAAGTCAGGGCTGCCCAGCGCTTCATACACATCCTTGCGGATGACAAAAGCCGTCTTCGCCGGAATATTACCGCTGTCATAATCCGCTTGTGTATTGGAATAGTTCGGATAACCGTAGGTTTTGCCGTCCTTCAGCTGGAACCAGTTCAGCGTGTCGGCAGCGGCCACCTTGTTGAAATACGGATCATACTTCTCCGCCAGCTCATTGAGCGGAAGCGCCCAGGTCGCGGCCTTTTGCACAACCGGGGAATTGGAGTCGAAGATCGTCAACAGATCCGGCATATCGCCGCCCGCGAAGAACGTATTCAGCTTCGTATCGTCCCCGGTAATGAACTTGATGTTGATGTTCAGATCCTCTTTGATCTTCTTGGTGACTACATCCTTGCCGAAGTCTGTATTCCACCAGTCCGCGTTCACATACCAGGTTAAGTCCGTAGTCTCGCTCTTCTTATCCAGCTGCCAGGCCGGAGTCTCGGGGTCTACCGTATACCGGTTGTCCAGGGACACCTCTACCGCCTTAGTGTTGCCGCCGCCTGAGCTGCAGCCTGCCGCTACCAGCATAGCTGCCATCAGGAGCAGCGCGGGTTTAAGCGTTTTTGTGCCGAGAACTTTTGTCATCTTGATCATATTCGTGACCTCCTATAATGTATTGAACCTCTTCTACTCCTTGACCGCTCCCAGCATCATGCCGGAGATGAAGTACCGCTGAAGAATGGGATACATCGCAACAATCGGCAGTGTGGTAATGACAATAGTTGCCAGCTGAACCCCTTTGGTGGTGGTCTCAATGACGACGGAGCCGCCGATATTCTGCATGGACTGGGTCTGCGACTGCACTATAATCTCATACAGCTTCATCTGCAGCGGGTAGAGCGCCTGATCGGTGATATACAGCTTCGTGGTCATGAAGTCGTTCCATTGTCCCACCCCGTTGAACAGGGCGATGGTTGCCATCGCGGGCATGGACAGCGGGATGAAGATTTTGAGGAAAATATGCCAGTCGCCTGCGCCGTCAATCTTGGCCGACTCTTCCAGCGAATCCGGCACGTTCCGGAAAAAGTTCATCAGAATCACCACATCGTAATAGCTGAATAAGGCTGGGATAATATACACCCAGAAGCTGTTCAGCAGCCCGAGCGATTTGATAAGCAGATACGTCGGAATCATTCCACCGGAGAAAAACATTGTGATCACGCCCATCGCCACATACAGCTTGCGGCCGCGGATGTATCTTTTGCTGAGACCGTAGCCGATCATTGCGCAAAAGAACACGTGAGTGATTACCCCGAGGAACGTCTTGGCGACCGAGACAACGAAGGATTGACCGATCGTGCTGTCATTGAAGACCGCCCGGTAATTCTCCAGCGAGAATTCTTTGGACCAGAAGATGAATCCGCCCTCGGCAAGCGCCCTGCCTGAACTAAGGGAAGAAATAATTACGTTCCATAAGGGAACGAGGATAATAACCATGAAGCAGATCAACAGCATCTTATTCACCGCATCAAAGATCCGGCTGTCGAGACCTTCCCGTATGACCTTCCGATTCACTCTAGCGCCCCCTCTACAACACGGATTGATTATCGTTCAATTTACTGGTGACCTTGTTGGCCATAAGCAGCAGGATTACCGACACAATGGAGACACCGAGGCCGACAGCCGTAGCATAAGAGAAATCGCCCTGCGTCATCCCCATCCGGTAGACATAGGAATTGATGACTTCAGCCTTGGCCCGGTTCTGCGAGTTCATCAAGACCAGCGTCTGATCCAGATTCGAGCCGAGTAAGCCGCTTACCGTCAAAATCAGATTCAGGCTGATGATCGCCTTCATGTTCGGAAGGGTGATATTCCATATCTGACGCAGCCGGCCAGCTCCATCAATCCGGGCCGCTTCGTAGTAAGTGGGGTCAATTTTAGCCATAATGGCCAGATACAGAATCGTGCCCCATCCGGCTTCCTTCCAGATATCCGACAGTGTGGCAATCCACCAGTACTTGCCTGCATCCAGCAGGATGTTGGACGGCTTCGAGATCAGCCCGAGATTCAACAGCAGCTCATTGAACAAGCCGGACGTAGAGAACCAGGTGATCAGCATCCCGCCCAGTACGATCCACGACAGGAAATGCGGCAGATAGGAGATCGTCTGGACGAATTTTTTGAAGCGGCCCATGTTCAGCTCATAGATCATAATGGCGAGAATAATCGGAATGATGAACCCGATCCCAAGCTTCAGGAAGCTGATGCCCAGCGTATTGACGACCGCATCCCAGAAATATTCGTCCGACAGAATAATCCTGAAGTTGTCCAGCCCCACCCAGGGTGCAGTGGATAAGGTATCGATGACCGTGTAATTCTTAAAAGCAATCGTTAGCCCGTAGATGGGTATGTAGCAGAAAATAATCATAAAAATAATGCCCGGCAGCACCATCGACTGAATCTCCCACTGCCTTTTGTAATCGGTTACAAAATCCTTGATCCGCTGCCCCATGGGCTTCTTGGCGGACGGCGGGATCGCTGGCGGGATGGAAGCTGATGCAGCAGACGCTGATGTTTTATTCATGATCTTGTCCCCCTCTCCATTGAGATATCCGGATGGTGCTCAAATTGGTGCTCAAGGCAATAAAAACGTTTTTATTTTGGCGCAAAAAATCCCCCTCCTGTAAAATCAGTTTCACAAGCTGCCCTCTATCTGCGGTCCTTCCGCTCCAGCTTCACATGACTTGAGCCTCTTACGACAAGCTCGCCCTGCAGCTTCTGTGCTGCTCCCTGCTCCTTGTCTTGAATCATGCGGACCAGATGATCAATCGCCAGCATGCCCTGTCTTGCAATCTGATTCCTTACCGTCGTGAGCGGCGGCGAATAATAAGGGGCGATATCAATATCATCGAAGCCCATCACGCTGACATCCTGCGGCACTTCATAACCGTAGCTCTTGAGCGCTTGAATAC
The DNA here is from genome assembly GCF_038593195.1 of Paenibacillus sp. FSL H7-0350. Taxonomy (NCBI): domain Bacteria; kingdom Bacillati; phylum Bacillota; class Bacilli; order Caryophanales; family Paenibacillaceae; genus Paenibacillus; species Paenibacillus sp. FSL H7-0350. The sequence goes on from NZ_CP151972.1 coordinate 2,084,168, forward strand.
AGCCCATTGCACTGATATCATTGCCGGCCAGGAAGGCGTCAGGGACTCTCGCGGGATGCAGACGGAGGTAAGACTTCACGGCATTATAGGTGCTATCCTCTTCAAAATACCCCTGAAGGATAAAATCCTCCTCCACCGGAAGCTGGTATTCACGCAGCGCGGCCAGATAGCCTTCCTTCCGCTGCACGCTGTCGAACATCGTATCCACGCCGGAGATATAGGCAATCCGCTTATGCCCCAGGCTGATTAAATACTTCGTAGCCTCATAGCCTGATTCGTAGGAATCAAAGATAATGCTGCCCATCCCTTCATCCTCCAGCACCCGGTCCAGAAACACCGCCTTAATCTTGTCTTTCTTCATAGCGGCAATGTCCTGTTCGTCAATGCCCAGCTCCTCATAGATAATGACGCCATCCACCCGCCGTCCGAGGATATTGCTCATAATAACTTGTTTGTCCTTGGTGACGAATACATTCAGGCCATAGCCCATGCGGTCGCACTGACGGGACATGGATTCTACCAGCTTGTAGAAGTACGGACCGGACACACTTGTCGTGAAGAATCCCAGCATCTTCGTGGTCCCCGATTTCAGCAGCTTGCCGTTCAGATTCGGAACGTAATTCAGGCGCTGGGCCACCTTCAGAATATGGGCTTTGGTCTCCGGGCTCAGCACATCTACATCATTCAGGGCGTTGGAGACCGTCGAGATGGAGACCCCGGCTTCCCGTGCGACATCCTTGATCGTTATCTTAGCCATATCAATGTTCCTTTTTGATAAAAACGTTTTTATTGACTATAAAGTAACATGAAACCGCTTTAAACACAACACTTTTTCTCATTTTCTTGTCCATCCACCTTTTCCGCTCATTATTGCCCGCCGGACGTGAGGCCTAACCTCTGTCTAGCATACAATAACTTCTATGTCATTAAATTCATCTTATTTTACTATAAGACAGCGGGATTTAGCTATGCGGGAGTGAGGGTGCACAGCAGACTTATGCCAAGTGGAAACGGCTTTGCCGTCCTTTCAAAGGACGGTACCGTTTCGGCGAGAAATAGAAAGATAATGTATAGCGTGAACCCTATACATTTTTATATTTCAAAGAAAGGCCTTCCTTAGCTTGGCAGGCCTTCCTTTGGCATATCGTATTATTTGGTCAAGCCCAAACGCCGGTAACGCATTACTCTGCGGTACATGGATTTATCCTTCAGCTGATTAAAAATGTATGGATCAGGATTCATATTTACTTCAATAATCCACGGCTTCAGTGAGTGGTCTAGTCCGACATCTACACCGAACTGCCGGTGGTGCGGATAAGTCTTCTTCAACTGCTGCGCTATGCGTGTGCCCAGCCGGTTCATGTCCCCCTTAAGCTGCACAAGCTGCTGCGCAGACAGATGGGTGGAGAGCAAATGCTCCACTGCGGTCGGTTTGCCGCCGCTGTGGTAATTGGTCACAATTTTGCGCGGGTGCCCGAGCCGCCCGATAATCCCGGTAGCTTCCCATACGCCCTTGGGACTGAGCTGCACCATCACCCGGATATCGAAGCGGCGCCCGTGATGCTTCAGCAGGTGGATACCTTTTTGCAGCAGATAGCTCCTCTTGCCGATTCTTGCCGCCAGACTGTGGTGAAAAGCATCAAACGTAGCGAACCGGCGCACGGTCTCCTCATACTGATAGATATATCCCTGCCGGTCCTTCCGCTCTGCGCGGATCACGCCCATGCCATACGTTCCCCGTTCCGGCTTGATATAGATCATTCCATAGCTGTGCATCATCTGCTCCAGATTACGCCTGTTAAATCTCCGGGTATCGGGGATGAACCCCTTGATTGTCTCGTTCTTAAGCAGCAGTTGTGTCTTATACCATTTGCTCAGTCCTGAATGAACTTGTTTGGCTGTCACTTATGCACTCTCCTGTCCGGGCTGGGAGACTCCGCTCCATTTTTACATAAAAAAACATATTCACTGCATCCTATGCCGGTAGAGATGCCATGGAATATATCATTTGCCCCGTATGAAAAGATTAACTTAGTGCAGGATAATTGCCCTCTCCACCACAGCTGCGCAGGCATACCCTAGTGAAGACGTTCAAATGTCAATATGTGTATGGAGATGAATCCATGTCCTTTCCTGCCGTAAGTGTAACCTCAAGCGCTCCACCGATCGACATCCTGATTCCTGCTATCGAAAAGGACCTCGCCACCCTCCCTTATGTGATTGATAGTCTTCGCCGTTATGTCCAGCACCCTATCAGTAATATCTATATTATCTCGCCGGAGAATAGTAGAATCAGACAGCTGTGCTCCCGGAAAGCTTGCGTCTTTGTCAATGAAACCACCGTCCTCCCATTCACCAAAAAAGCAATCCGTTATTCCTCCTCCCGCTGGAACCGGTCTGGCTGGCTGTATCAGCAGCTGCTCAAGATGAATGGGGATCAGGTATGCCGCGAGAAATACTTCCTGGTCATTGATGCAGATACGATGCTCATCCGTCCCCATCGCTTCCGCTCCGGCGGGAAAAGCATCTTCTATTGCCGCAGCTGGAGCCAGCCGGAGTATTTCCGCACCTACCGCAAGCTGCTCGGTGTACCTGCGCCTTCGCCCAAGTCGTTCGTGACCCACTACATGCTGTTTGAGTCCGCGAAGCTGGCCAGTCTCAAAAGAAAAATTGAAGCCCGTCACGGCATGTCCTGGCATGCGGCTATTCTGCACTCCATCGACAAGAAGCGGCAGTTCGGCTTCTCTGAATTCGAGACCTATGCCAACTACGTGTACAGCACCAATCGCACCTCTGTGCTGCTCAAAAATGCCAATAATAAAGCGCTGAAGACCCCGGCGGGCTCGCTGACTGAGGCGCAAATCCGCAAGTACGCCGGGACTTACCGTTCGCTCTCTTTCCATCAGCGCAAGGGATACTCCACTCCGGGCAAGCCTTAAGGAGGCAAGATATTGATGCATACTATTCTTCTGTGCGGCGGCTCCGGCCAGCGGCTGTGGCCCCTGTCCGGCAGCATCCGCTCCAAGATGTTCCTGCCGCTGCTGCCTGCACCGGACGGGGGCACAGAATCCATGATCGGGCGGGTATGCCGTCAGCTCGGTCAGGCCGGACTGGATGAATCCCTGTTGCTCGTGGCCCATCAGGAGCAGGTGGCCCTTACCCAGCGGTATACCGGAAGCAATTATCCGGTAATCGGAGAGCCGTGCAAGCGCGGGACCTTCACTGCTGCCGCGTTTGGGGCGCTGCACTTGCTTGCAGCCGGAAAGGCACAGCCGGAGGACATCATCTGTATCGCTCCGGCCGACATGTACGCAGATGATGATTTCTTCCGCCAGTTCCATCAATTCGAGGCACTTCTGGCCGATTCTGAGGCCGAACTCCTCCTGCTTGGAACGAGGCCTTCTTATCCCTCGGAGCAATACGGCTATATCGTCCCGGCACAGGAAGACTCTGGCGGGTATGCTCAGGTGTTATCTTTTGCAGAGAAGCCGGATAAGGTTAAAGCCCTGGAGCTGATGCGGGAGAAGGCCTTATGGAATTGCGGGGTGTTCGCTTCGCGGCTGAGCTTCCTGCTGGAGCATCTGGAGAGGCTGGGGCTGCCTGTGGAATTCGCAGCATTGACCGCGCAGTATCCAGGACTTCCGGTCCGCAGCTTCGACAAGGAAGTGGCAGAACGCAGCACCAAAGCTGTTGTCGTAAGGCATGAAGGGGAATGGTCCGACCTGGGAAGCTGGGATACGCTGACGGCCAAGCTGCCATCACAGGTCATTGGAGTAGGCGGGCTATGGGGAGAATGCGGGGACAGTCACCTTATTAATGAGCTGGAGGTGCCGCTGCATGTCATTGGGGTCTCCGGTATAGTCGCCATAGCCGGTCCCGAAGGCATTCTAATCGCAGATAAGAAGAACGCTAACATGATCAAGGATATTCTGGCGTCTGACCGCCATAAACAAAAAGGGAAATCTCAAACACCGGATGATGGCTGTTCGGGATATCCCTGATGGCTAGACAGAGGGCAGGAACCGGAACCACTTGAAGTCAAACCGGCTGCCCGGCAGGAACAGGAAGGTGACGGTCTGGCTGCCGCTTACCGGCGGCTCCAACGTGAATTCACGCTCCATATAGCTGGCGCTGCCGGCAAATTCAATCAGCTGCTTCGATTCACCGGCAGGACCGCTGAACAGAATTTGCATTGTATTGTTCGCAAGCGCTGAGCGTCCGCAGATGAGGATCCGTGAGCATTCCGTTGCGCCGAAGTCCATTCCGGCAAATATAAGCGACACATTGTTGCCGATGCCCTCGACGGCCTCCTCCGTTATGGTGAAGGTATCGCCGTAGACTGCAGTGTTGGCCAGTGCATCCAGACGCTCGAACGCCTTGGTCTTGCTGACAAACGTGAAGCCCTTCAAATGAATCTTCTTGCGCAGAACGAAGAACAGCGAGGTAATCCCCGTCAGCCGTCTGGGCAGCGTATACCGTTCCTCCTGGTAGACATTCCAGAGGGAAGGCTTCTGGTAAGTCACGGTTGTGAGCCGCACGGCACCGGGCTGCCCGGGCACGCCTTCCCATATCTCTACCGGAAATTCCTGATCATCCAGCGAGAAGATCGGCAGAATAATCTCATCGGCCCCATATCCGCCGAAGTCGATCCGTTCGAAGCAGATCAGGCTCTCCCCTTCGCGGGCGGTGGCAACCCCCCGCTCATTGCCGTTGGTCAGATTCCGGCTGTGGCTGCTGTTAAATCCTGATGAAACAAACTCATAGGGATTCAGATAAGCCTGCCCGAAGCCCGTAAGCTTGAATTCCATCTGCGAATAGAGCCGAATCCCGTCAGCGCCATTGGCTGTCCCGCAGCGGATGTATACCTCTCCGTCACCTAAGGCCGTGATTACGGCTTCATGGCCGTTCGTCTCAAGAGTGGCGATATTGGCATCAATTCCGGCGGCATTCGTAATCCGCCACTCGACATCCTGCCAAGTGGCCCCCTGAGGATGAAGCTTAACACGGACTGGAAGCGACGGGCGATCAGGCGTCAGAATATTACCCCCGGGGCAGACGATCTCCAGCTTGCGGACCGGGATCTCCTCTTCGCTGCCGCTCTCCGGATGACCGGAGGACGCATCCGCCTCCAGCGGATAATGTGCATACAGGTACAGCTCATCTTCAGCGTTCGTTCCCGCTGCCGGAAGCACCGATTGCAGCGTAAGCTCAGTTGAAGCCAGACCCGCCGAAGCCGCACGCAGCGTAATCGTTCCGGCCTCCAGTGTTCCGGCAATCACTGCCAGCAGCTTGCCGCTGAATAGGCGGCGGCTTACGTCCTGGTAAGAATCATAGTCCGTGCTGTCCCCGTTATCCAGACCGATCAATCGTCCGGGACCCTCCATACTGAGGTGAACGCGGTTATTGGCATTCGCTACCGGACGTCCCTCCTGATCCAGAGTGCTGATCGTTACGAAGTTAAGGTCCGTACCGTCTGCTGTAATTACTTGCTTGTCGGGAGCAAGGACAAGCGAAGCCGCATCTCCGAACGAGGAAATTTGCTCTACAGCAACGACCTCCCCCTTCCCATCATAAGCCACCGCCCGCAGGACACCGTCCGCATAAGGCAGCTGCCATTCGCCAAGCAGCTTGTGTCCATGAGCATGGTCGATATCCACGCTGCCCTGCGAGACTTCATTCAAGAACAGCTCGATGCGCGGAGCATTCGAACATACACGCACATCTATCAGCTGGCCCTGCGAGAAATCCCAGTACGGGAAGATATGAATCATCGGATGCGTACGGTAATCTGTCCATTCCGCCTGATAGATATAATAGGAATCCTTAGGGAAGCCGGCGGTATCCAGCTGTCCGAAATATGAGTTCTTGGTGTGATACGGGGTAGGCTCCCCGATATAGTCAAAGCCCGTCCACAGAAATTGTCCCAGCGAGAAGGATGCATCCCGGTCTGCGGTGATACAGGCCTCCGTGCTTTTGGCGCCCCAGCTGGTAGAGCTGTTCCCTAACGATGAGCACTGCTGGTCATCATCGGCAAGCACAGATTGAGCCAGCGGGAAATGATAGACTCCCCGGCTCTGCACTGTCGAGCAGGTCTCACTGCCGTAGATGATCCAGTCCGGATGCTCCTTGTGATGCTGCTCATAATATTTCTCCGCATAGTTGTAGCCTGCCACCTTGACGATATCCGCGCATTTCTGCGCATTCTTCCAAGGCATATAGTTCGAGCCGATGGTAACGAAGGCATTGCCCCGCGGATCATGAATCAGCACTTCCTCCTGCAGCTCCCGGGTGAGCTCCTGGCCGCGGCTGTCTGCATGGGTATCGTATATCTCATTGCCGATACTCCACATCAGCAGACTTGGACGATTGCGGTCCCGCCGCACCCAGCTGGCGATATCGCGCTTCCACCACTGCGGATAGAACCGTGCATAGTCATAAGGCGTTTTGCTGCGCTCCCACATATCGAAGGCTTCCGTCACAATCAGCAGGCCCATTTCGTCGGCCAGCTCCATAAGCTCTACCGCCGGCATATTATGCGCGGTACGGATGGCGTTGACTCCCATCTCCTGCAGCAGGACGAGCTGGCGGCGCAGCGCCGCTCTGTTCACTGCAGCCCCCAGAGCGCCCAGGTCATGATGCTGGCAGACTCCATATATTTTGACATGACGCCCGTTGAGGGAGAAGCCCACGTTACTGTCCAGCTCCAGGGTCCGGAAGCCGAACCTCTCCCTCTCCACTTCGATCACTTCATCCTCAACCAGCAGTTCGGTCTGCAGCCAGTAGAGATTGGGACTTGAAATATCCCATAGCAAGGGCTGGTCAACAGTCAGGCGGCTGTGGGTATGTACGGTTAATTCACCCTGCACCGTCACCTCAGTAACTTGCCCGGCAACTAAGGTTCCTGCTGCATCCAGAATGCTATGCCGCAGCTTCATCTTCGTCCCTGAGCCCGCAGCTTCAGCGGTATGCAGCTCAGCATCCACATCTACAGTCCAGGCCTGACCTTCCGTTGTCCTGGCTGCAATATACAGCCCGTCAGCGGCGATATGCGTCTTCGGCACCGTCTTTAGCCAGACGGGCCGGTAAATTCCGGCACCGGAGTACCAGCGGGAATTGGGCGATTCGTGGATCACGCGCATATAGATTTCATTCTCTCCGGCGACCAGGTGCGGAGTTATCTCGAATTCAAAGGTAGAGTAACCATATTTCCACTCCCCCGCTACCTGTCCGTTCACATATAGTGTCGAGTTCATATACACTCCCTCGAAACGCAGGAACACAAGCTCATTCACCGGCACTGCATCGAACCGGAGGCGGGTGCGGTACCAGCCCTCTCCATTCTCGTAGAGGTTGCGGGTATCATAGATCAGCCAATCATGCGGCAGCGTAACAGCAATCCAGTCCGCATCTGCGGCCACCTTGGCAAGCTCCGAATGAAGCGGCTGCTTGCTGAATTGCCAGCCGTTGCTGAGTTTCCTTTTTAGACTCATGGCTATACGTCCTCCTTATCCTCACTACAGCTAAGCTTCCTGAATGACTTCATGCCTCATCCCTTCAATGCGCCAACCATTACGCCCTTGACGAAATACTTCTGCAGGAACGGATACAGCAGCAGGATCGGCGCTGTGCTTACGATAATTGCCGCATATTTCAGCGTTTCGGTCACATCACGGCTATGGAGCAGTGTTGTAGTCCCCAGCATACTGGCATTATCATTCTCAAGAATGATGTTTCGGACCACGAGCTGGATCGGGAACAGGCTCTGGTCACGCAGGAAAAGCATGGCGTTGAACCAGCTGTTCCAGTGGCCTACGCCGTAATACAGAATCAGCACCGCAACCACCGGCATGGACAGCGGAATAAAGATGCGGAACAGAATGGTGAAATGGCCTGCACCGTCCAGGAAGGCGGACTCCTCCAGTTCCTTCGGTATCGCCATGAAATAAGTGCGCATAATGATTAAGTTGAACGTACTCACCGCCGTTGGCAGAATCAACGCCCACAAGCTGTCGAGCAGGCCGTAGGACTTCACGATCAGGTAGAATGGCACCAGTCCTCCCTGGAAGAACATAGTGAATACGATGAAGAACATAATCGGCTTTTGCAGCATAACCCCTTCTCTGGACAGGAAATAGGCACCCAGGGCAGTAAGCGTCATATTAATGACAAGTCCTACCGCCAGGATGAACAGTGTATTCTTGAAGCCGGTCAGAATTACGGGGTTGTTCAGCACCGCCTTGTAAGCTGCCAGCGAGAAGCCTTGCGGCCACAGCAGGATGCCGTTGAAGGAGACCAGCCGGTTCCCATTGCTTAAGGAGGAGAACAAGATATATAGCATAGGATAGAGTGTAAGAATAATCATAAGAACCATAATAATAGAATTGCAGATATCGAAGATACGTTCGCCGAGCGACGCTTTAATCATAGGTGTGCACTCCTTACCAGAGACTGTTCTTACTTGCGCGTTTACTGAATGAGTTGGCGAGCAGCAGAATGGTGAAATTGATGACGGAGTTGAACAGGCCTACCGCTGCACTGTAGCTGTAGCTGAATTCCAGAATCCCTTTCCGGTATACAAAAGTGGATATGACATCAGCCGTCTCATAAATACTGGCGCTGTATAACAGAATGATTTTCTCAAATCCGACATTCATAATATTTCCGAGTGCCAGAATCAGCATAATCATAATCGTCGGCAGGATACCGGGCAGGGTAACGTGGCGGATCTGCTGTACCTTGGTGGCTCCGTCAATTTTGGCAGCCTCATACTGCTGCTGGTCAATGCCAGTAATGGCTGCCAGATAGATGATTGTGCCCCAGCCGATCTGCTGCCAGATCTCACTGATGATATAAATGGGGCGGAAAAATTCAGGCTGTTGCAGGAACGAAATCCGGGCCCCGCCAAAAAAGGCAATAACATCGTTGATCAAACCATCCGATAAAGTGAAATAACGCACGATTCCTGCTACCACCACGAGTGTTATAAAATGCGGCATATACGTAATCGTTTGCGTGATCCGGCGGAAAAGCGGGCTTTTCAATTCATTAAGCAGCAAGGCCAGAATAATGGGTGCCGGGAAGCCGATCAGCAGATTGAAGAAGCTTAGCAGAACAGTGTTCTTAATGACGCGGATGAAGTAGATACTGGAGAAAAAAGCTTCAAAATGCTTGAATCCGACCCATTCGCTGCCCCAGATCCCTTGGGAAGGGACAAATTGCTTAAAGGCGATAATGGTCCCGTAGAGCGGAACATAGTGGAACAATACATAGTATAGGATAACTGGCAGCACCATCAGATACAGCCATTTATTACGCAGGATGTCTTTCCCCAGTCTGGTTTTAAGCATATTCCTCTCTCCTTTGCTGCAACTTCATGGTCTTAGGCCGGGGCTGCCGGTACCTGTTGTATGTGTTGCAGCCCCTGCCCGCCCAAATTAACGGTTCAGATAACGTTCATACGCCGCTTGTTGAATTTCCAGTGCGCGTTCGATACCGAGGTCCTTCATCTGCTGCACATATTTATCGTAATTGTCTACGGAATCAGTGCCCAGGATGATCTTGAGCTCAGCCTCTTTCACAAAAGCGTTAATGTCGTTCATAATACTGCTCATTTCATCTGCTTCTTCGGCAGTCGGTGTGACCGGAGGAAGCAGGTGGCTCTCATGATTGGTTCGTTTCCAGATGCCGATGGATTCGGCCGTAGCCGGATACTTCGCCGGCAGATTATTGTCCTGCTGAATCATCGGGAAGTTGGTGCCATGAGAATATTTGCCCATTACCTGGTCGCTGCCGAGGCCATCCGGGTTCTGCACCACAAGATCGGTATACGCGGGCTTACCGTCTTTGAGCGTGTAGGTAGTGCCTTCAACCCCATAGGTATTCAGCATTTTGCCTTCTTCGGTAAAAGCGTAATCCAGCCAGCGCATAGCAGCCTCGATATTCTTGGTTGTCGCTGAGATCGCCGCCGAGCTTGTCCCCGCATAGGCATTATCCAGCTGTCCGAACTCCGGAAGCCCGCCCTTGACGGCAGCCGGGTATGGAGCGGCTACGAAGTCGGCCTTCGGATCTGCTTCCTGTACGGCTGAATTATATTTCTCAATATAATACTGCCAGCCGATTGTTGCTCCGCTGACATTAGAGGTCATTTTCTTATCCACTGTAGCTGAATCAATCGAAGCGAAATCCTTATCGATCAGGCCTTCTTTGTACCACTGGCTCATCGTTTTCAGATATTCCTTATAGCCAGGCTCCAGATAGCCGTAGACTACTTTGCCGTCGTTGACGTAGAAGTTCCCCATCACACCGAAGGCTCCGGCGAATCCGCCGGTCCGTTCCCCCAGGAACATCGTGCGGAAGGTTACAGGGGAGGCCGCCTTTTTCTTCTCTTTAAAAGCAGTCAGTACGGTGTGCCATTCGTCAATCGTCTCCGGGACACTGAGCTTCAGTTCATCAAGCCAATCCTTGCGGATAATCGGCCCGCCGTAGACCCGTCCGGCCTCCGAGCGGATGAACGGGAAGGCGTAATAAGTGCCGTCATCCGTTTTAATCATTTTGTCGATATCCGGATTTTCCTGAAGCGTTCTCTTCAGGTTCGGCGCGTATTGATCCATGAGGTCATTGAGCTTCAGAATATACCCCTGCTCAACGGCTTTATCGGGACCGCCAGGGTATTGCAGCCAGGTATTGAGGAAGATATCCGGCAGATCGCCCGATGCCAGCAGCAGACTGAATTTCTGATCGGTCATGGGGGTTCCGCCCAGCTGCTTGATGGCGATGCCTGTACGTTTCTCATATTCGTCATCGACCGGCAGCCGCTCCGGTGTGCCTCCCAGTTGTTCATTCATATAGGTCAGCTCTATTCCGCCTTTCATCGGATAAGCAAAAGCTGCTGCGGCTTCATTGGAAGCCGGGCCGTTCCCCGCAGGGTTGTTAGGGACACTCTCATCATTTGCATTCTTGGAACTAGTGCAGCCGGCAGCCAGCATGGTGAAACCTAACAAAACGGCAAGCGGTTTGTGGAGCCTTTTCATTCCAGATAATTTGATCACTAGTATGACCTCCGTAATTTGTGTAGTTGACGACTTAATGCCTCTACAATGTATGCTGAATCTTGTATACAAACAATATTCAAAATGCGTAATTCATTGTCAAAAACGCAAAAGAAGGATAGATCCGGCCTGCTTCTATCCTCCTGTCAGGAAATTGTATATTCTGTTTGTTTATTGCAGAGCTTTGAACCGCCCCGGCGTGATGCCTTCATACTTTTTGAATACCCGAATGAACGCACTGCTGCTGGAAAATCCTACACGGGAGGATATCTCCTCAATGGTGACGCCTTGCTGAAGCAGTTTCTTGGCTTCGGCTGTACGAACCTGACTGATGTAATCATGCAGTCCCTGCCCGCTCTGTTCTTTGAACAACCGTGATACATACTGCGGCGTGATCCCGAAATGGGCACCAATCATAGACACGCTAAGGTTGATATCCGCATAATGATCCTGCACATAGGCAGATACCTGGTCTCCGATTCCAGAATTTGAAGCAAGCTTTTCCGAGGCTTGGCTGCAGGCCAGCTGGATCAGCTCGGTCAGCTCGTTACGGAAATCTGCGCGCGTTGAGCAGGCCAGAAGCCTTTTCATCGGACGCCATTCTTCCCATAGCTTCGAGCGCTTCATCTCCTGGGGGACTGCCTTCATAATAGAGCTGCTTAAATCAATCATGGCATATCTCACAAGCTCAATAGACACCTGGGAGCCGAAGAAGCGGCCCAGAATCTCCTCCACCATCGCTGATGCCTTCCCGAAGTCACCGCTTTTGACCAGATTAATAAAAACAACCTCGTCATTGATCGTCAGGTAATAATCCGTCTGCTGCTGCTCAATATCCCCGTACCAGACCGTCGTATCCTCTTCCAGCACCAGCCGGTATTCCTGAGCCTCCAGCGCCTGCAGATACCCCTGATGCAAACTTCCCATGCCCGAGAGCAGCTCACTGCCGGCCATGGCGATCTGCAGGCCGTATTTCCGCTGAATGAACTCCAGGGTTTGGCTGAGCGCTTCTTCAATATCCTCTTTCCATCTGCCGGAACGCCCGGTGTTAATGTTCATCACTGCCGCCAGCATGCCATCCATCTCGGTGAAGCTCAAGCCGTGATTCGGTCCGGTGAAATCCATGATGATATTGGATACGATGAAATTGGACAGGCTTGGCGAAGGCCCCTCTTCCCCGCCGGACTGAATATAGAATAGAAGCACCGCAAAATCCCCGGAATCCCACTGGAAATGATGCACTCTGGCCACTTCCTCCAGCGATAATCCGTTCTCCGCCTGCCCTCTGAGCAGCTGCGACAAGTAATAGGTCTGGAGCACACGGAGCTGCCTGAACTGTCGGCTGTTCACATCATCCCTCTCCCGGATGGTAGCCAGCGCACTCTCCCGAATGAAGGAGAATTCATCCAGCACCCGCTGCGTCTGTTCATCGGCGGAGGGCGAGAACATATGGACCAGCTCACGGACAGGATTATAGTTCTTGCGGGCAAAGTAAGAGATAACCACCGCCCCGATCAAAAAGCTGATGAACAGCCCAAGCAGGTTCAAATTGCGGATTTGCCGCGCTTTTTCCCAGAACACGCTTGAAGGAAATACGCTGATATACTTCCAGTTCGTGTTATCGGAATCAATGAAGGAGACCATATTCTCCGTGCCGGCAATATCCTGGAAAGAAGTACCCGCAGTCTCACCGCCAGCCTCAGCGTCAGGCATTGGCTGCTGCGGAGAAGCCTCATTATTACGAAATAACACCTGATTATGATCATCGGTAATGTACACATCACCGTTATTTACCCAGTCTACGTTCTTAAGCATGCTATGAATCTTACTGCCGTTCAGCGGAAGAACCAACATCCCCTTCTGTCCATTGCTTGCAGTGGCACTGGCGAAGGGCTTCATCATCACAACCTTCTGCTCCCAGCGCTTAAACTCAATAAACGGAAGAGAGGCTTCCCGCCCTGCAGTCTCACCGTTCAGCTGTGACAGCCACTCCTGATAAGACAATCCGATCATCTTATTGTTCATTGCATAAAAGGTTTCACTGTCCGTATACGTCTCATCCGTCAGCACACGGTCCAGATTGCTTGAATAGAGATAGATCCCATCGATGAAATCATTGGCGGATTTGTATTTGCTGAGCTCCTGCCGGATCTGATAGATCTGAAAGGAGCTGGCCCTCTCTGCGCCGGGTGTGAGGGATAAGTATTTGTTCACACCGCTATGAATCGATAACTGCATCGCCAATTTCTCAGCTTGATTAATCTCGCTGTCTACAGTATTCTGCATCTGCTTAAGTATGGCGTTGCCTGCACGCTCAATCTCATATTCGACAATCTGTTTGGTCTGCAAGTAGATGATAGCGCTAACAATAAGCGGGATAATCATGATTACTGAATAGGAGAGGATCCATTTAAAGGCTACACTTCTGCTGAACCTCAGGTGCTTGTACTTCATCTTCTACGCTCCTTACCTCATATAGAATTCCACTATATGATAGTTGTGCCCGAGGGGGCAATCCGCAATATGAACCAGATCGTCAATTTGTAAACAAGTCCGCTATACTATGCCATCCGGCTGGACAAACAAAACCTCTTTGCCGGCAGAAGACCTTAGGGGAAAGCCATTATCCCCGGGTCTTCAACCTTCAAAGAGGCTGCGCTATCTATACAATTTGAAACACTGGCTGCTCCGGAATAAAGCGCACCGGCACCTCGGGGAACTGCCGGCTCAGCCGCTCTGCCAGCAGCTTCATTCCCGGCGCTTCGCTCTCGGCATGGCCGAGCATGATGAGTGCCCTGTCCTTGCCCTGTCTGACCGCATCCCGGATATACTCAGGCACCTCCCATTCGAAGCCTTCACCGGCGATGACCAGATCAAGCGACTCCTGCTCATACATCGGGATGACCGTACTGCCGTTCCCCCGGAAACCCACCAGCACCCCCACCCTGGAGCATGTAGCAGAGAGGTTCCCGGCAGCACGGACATAAGGGATGTTCAGCTTCTGCTTCACATAGGCGGCCACTTCCGAAACGGTCATCTCAGGGATGGTGAGGATCGATACCTCAGGCAGATGCCGCTCCACATACGCTTCCCATTCCAGCTCATGCAGCAGCCCTTCGACGATTCCGTCCAGCGTATAACGGTGTATCGTGTCATGGAAGCGGTAGATACCTACCCCGCTGCTTGTAATCAGTGCAGACTTCTGCCGGTAGACGGAATCCTGCTCCAGCGCACTCCCGTGTCCTTGGTGGCTATAAAATACACCTTCATGCGTGATCACCAGGTTGGCGCCAAGCCGGACAGCCTGCTCCACTACATATTGCGAAGCGGCGAAGGCAGTCACGATTCCCTGCACTTCTGTTGCCGCAGCGTCCGGCGCAAGCTTATCCACCGTATTCACGGGCAGCTGTACCCCTGCATTCAAGTGCTCCATCAAATCACTGAAAGTCAGTGCCATGAGATCTTATCCTCCTCGGTGTTACTCAAATGAGTTCCCGGCACAGCCTGTCAAAAGACAGGACAGGGCCGTCCGGTACGCAGATGCTCCCTTAGTAGATGGTCCGGCCTAATGCATCTGCAATTCCGCTCTTGCGGTAGAAATACGTATTAATCTGGTCACGCCATTCCTTGGCATGAGCCGCCTGCCCCTTAAGGCGTTCCTCCACCTGAGTGTACAGGCCGTCTGCGATGCTCCCCTTCAGTCCGCCCCAGGCGTCCAGCAGCCCTTCGGCACGCTCTGCACCTTCGAAATGCGTATCGTAGATATGCTGGATCACGGTTTTGCCGGAATGCAGCACATGAGTGTACGGTACATGATGGAAGAACAGCAGCAGCTCATCCGGGCATTCCTCCAGTGAATCATAACGCACGGCGTTGCTGCCCATGTACTGCGCGCTGTAGCCGGTACCGGTATTCACGGTACGGTCTACCCCGATGCCCTGATGATCGGCATAGTGGTAGGTACCCCACATCGAATATTCATAGCCGTCCACATTCGGGCCGTAGTGATGCTCGGGATTGATCATCCAGCCTACGCCAAGCGGCGATGTATAAGACTCATAGATCTCCCATGAATCCAGCAGGATCCGGCTGATTACCCCGGCCACCGCTGTGTCTGTGCCGAACGTCAAAGCGATCCACTCGGCCGCAATCTCCTCCGCGCTCAGCTCAGGATTCCAGGCCAGCCGGCCGAAGCCGTAGAGATTCGCCTGGGATAGCAGATGGCCCGTCCAGTTCCGGTCATTACCCACATTGGATACCGCCGCAATGCCGCTAAGGCGGTTGCCCCACAGCGATCCGTCAACGATCCGCTTCACCGGCGCTGTTCCGCCCTTAGCCTGTGTGTCGAACTCCATAATCTCTTTCCACTGCGGAACGAGATAGCAGACATGGCGCTGCTGTCCGGTATATTCCTGGGCGATCTGGAATTCGATCACATGGTTAGTCCGTTCCAGTGCGCCGAAGAGCGGAGATACCGGCTCTCTGACCTGGAAATCCATCGGGCCGTTCTTGATCTGCAGAATGACGTTATCATGGAACTGGCCGTCCAGCGGCTTGAAATGGTCATAAGCCGCTCTGGCCCGGTCCGTCTTGCGGTCACGCCAGTCCTGCTTGCAGTTGTATACAAAGCAGCGCCAGATCACGATGCCGCCATAAGGCTCCAGGGCTTCCGCCAGCATGTTGGCCCCGTCTGCATGGTTCCGCCCGTAAGTGAACGGGCCGGGACGATTCTCCGAATCAGCCTTGACCACGAAGCCGCCGAAATCAGGGATAGCTGCATAGATGTCGGCCGCTCTCGACTTCCACCATTCCCGTACACCTTCATCCAGCGGGTCTGCACTGCCGACTTCCCCTTCATGCATAGGTCCGGCGAAGTTCACGCACAGGTACAGGCGGATGCCATAGATACGGAAGATATCGGCGATTCCCGCCACATCCGGCAGATAGGTAGAGATAAACAGCGTCTCAAGTGCATGAACGTTAACATTGTTGATCGCTATTGCGTTAATGCCGGCGGTAGACATCAGCCGCGCATAGTCTGTAATCCGGTCCATATCCTTCGTGAACTGGTTATTCTCATACAGGAAGGATCTGCCGGAATAGCCGCGCTCCACACTTCCGTCGAAATTATCCCAGTGATTAATCATCCGCAGCGAATTCACAGGATTCACTACTTCATCCAGATTCTCAATGTCCTTGCCGCTGGCAATCAGGCGTAGAAGATGGAAGACGCCGTATAACACACCTGCCTGGGTGGAAGCCCCTACAGCAATGCATTTACGGGACTGGCTGGTACGAATGGCGAATCCTTCTGCTCCCACAGCTTGGACCGTCTTGTCCTCGAACAAGCCCTGGATCAGCGGATGATCACCCGCGAAGGTGCCGAAGGCCACACCGAATTCTTCCGGCTGCGGCTTGGAGACAGCCTCAAGCTCCAATAGCGAGGCAATGCCTCTTGTCCATTCCTGAAGTGCAGCCTGGATGGTCTCCCCGCCTTCCGTAACGGATACTGCTCCGCACCATTTCGCATATTGCTTATATAGGGAGCCTTGTTGAAGCTTAGGATAGCTTAACCACGCATTGTATCCGCTGTCATATTGTGCAGCATACTCATTTCCGGATTGTTGTCTCATGTCCATATCTCCTCTGCATACATCTTGTATACTAGATTTCATTCAGGTTCATCCTACCACGCAGCCGCAGCCCCGGAACATTGTCAAATCACGCTAATATTTACCCAAATCAAGCAGAATCCTGTATACTAAGAACATGTGTACAGCCTATACATACCTATCACGAGAACGCAAAGTATCAGGGGGCGATCCTATTGGTTGCAGCTTTTGAACCGCCGGTCCCGGGGCAAAGCCTTAGTGAAACTATCATCCCGGATGTGAAAACCACGCTCAACCTGTTCGGCATGCATCTGCGTAAGGTGAGCGGGGAATGGGATTATCCGCAGCACGCCCATCCCCAATATGAATTCAATTATGTGCTTGAAGGGGAGCAGCAGCTCACGGTCAACAACCACAGCTACCTCCAGCGCGCCGGGGATCTGGTCCTCTTGAGGCCGGGCGATATCCATTCCAGCCGCAGCGGAAACGGCGGGCCCTTCACCTATTTCTGCATCCATTTCGATATCGATGACAAGCTGTTCATCTCACTTCTCAGCCGGCTGAATCATGTATTATTCACCTCAGAGAGCAATGTTGCCCACAGATTAGGACCGCTCCTCAGCAGACTGGTGGAGATTTCCACCTCCGGCTCCGGCAGCATCACGATCTCCCAGCGCATGAGGCTGCAGTCCGCCGTCTTCGAGCTGTTCGCCCAGCTCTGGGAGGTCTTCTCCCTGGAGGCTGACAATTCCTCCCCGGGCACTTATGAGCGAATCGAGCTGGCCCACCAGATCCGCAGCCGCCTCCAGAGCCTGGTCTATCAGCAGTTCAAGCAGGAGGTGCCTTATGACAGCCATTATGGCGTTGACGACATCGCCGCTGAGCTGGGGATCAGCCCCTCGCACTGCTACAGGGTCTTCCGCCAGGTCTTCGGCCTCTCCCCCCGCGTCTACCTGTCTGAACAGATGCTGCATGAAGCCAAGGTGCTGCTGGATGACCACAGCCTTACGGTCAGCCAGATATCCGGCCTGCTCGGCTACCGCGATATCGCCCATTTCAGCAGACAGTTCAAGCGCTGGAGCGGCAAGTCGCCGCGGGAATACCGCGAGGGCAGGAGCTAGGCAGAGCTCGAAGCCCGAACAGCCTTATATTTAGTAAAAGCCTGCCCTCATGAATGATGAGGGCGGGCTTTTTGCGCTATCACGGGCGGGGCTTGATGAAGGCTTGCCCTATTTTTTGATATACGTGGCGAAATGCTCCTGGAGGTTCTTGGAGTCGATATCTGCCCGCAGATGATGATGCAGCAGTTCGTCGATCCCCGCGGTGTCGCCCTGCACGATATAATCCAGAAGCTGCTGATGCTCCTGCTGAATTGCCGCCAGCTTCTCGTCCTTCAGCATATGCAGCTTGCGGTAGCGGATGTAGTGCACATTGAACTGCTGGAGTACACCCCACAGGAACTCACGCCCGGCCAGGCCGAACATCGTGCGGTGGAACTGGTCATCGAGCTGCAGGAACACCTCCGCCCCCTCCGCCTGCTCGATACACTTCTGCTGCTGTGCGAGGTTATCCCTCAGCTCATGCAGCCCTTTTAGCGGGATATTCCCGGCCAGCGACTTCATAATCTCCTTCTCCAGCACATTGCGCAGATAGATGATCTGCTCCACCGACTCCAGATCTATGTACGATACGAGGTTGCCTTTTTTGGGATAGATATCGACGTATTGCTCCAGGGACAATTGCTTCAGCACATCACGGATCGGCGTTCTCGACAGCTGGAAGCGCTCGGATAGAGCCGTCTCACTGATCATCGCCCCCGGCTTCAGCTCAAGGGAGAGAATCTCCTGCTTGAGGTAGGCCATTATTTCTTTTTTGGAAGTCATGGAATAGACCAACTTTCTGTTCGGGATTCTTCTTCCCCCATTATATAGAAAAGGGATATGAATTTCATTGACAAAGATGAACGCATATTCTATGATCATTACGAATCGAATCTTGTATACAAGATTATCGCATATGAACCGATGTTTCTGTAAGGTCAATTGTCACAAGGCTTCGGATGGTTAACATTTGTATTTATGCTTATCTACTAAGGAGGAAATGACAATGAATATGACTTGGAGATGGTACGGCGAGGGCAACGACAACATCACTCTTGACCACATCCGTCAAATCCCGGGCGTTATGGGCATCGTCTGGTCGCTGCACCACAAGGTGGCCGGTGAGGTCTGGGAGATGGAAGACATCCAGAAGGTTGCCGATCAGATCACAGCCAAGGGCTTCAGCACAGCAGTTGTTGAAAGCGTCAACGTTCATGATGATATTAAGATCGGACTGCCGTCCCGCGACAAATATATTGACATCTATATCGATACGATCCGCAAGCTCGCCAAGGTTGGCGTCAAGGTCATCTGCTATAACTTCATGCCAGTATTCGACTGGACCCGTACCGAGCTGTACAAGGAGCTGCCGGACGGTTCGAACGCTCTCTTTTATGAAAAGGCTGCCATTACCGATAATCCGCGCGAGATGGTGGACCGCATCCTGAAGGGTGCCGGACAATTCACGATGCCCGGCTGGGAGCCGGAGCGTCTGGCCAAGCTGGATGAGCTATTCGCGTCCTATGCTGACGTTACTGAGGATAAGCTGTTCGACAACCTGAAGTATTTCCTGGAGCGCATCATTCCGGTGTGTGAAGAAGTGGATATCAAAATGGCGATTCATCCGGACGATCCGGCCTGGCCGATCTTCGGACTGCCTCGCATTATCCGCAGCCGCGACTCCATCCGCCGCTTCCTGGACATGGTGGACAGCCCGTATAATGGCCTGACCTTCTGCACCGGCTCGCTCGGCACGAACCCGGAGAATGATCTGCCGGCGATGATCCGCGAGTTCCATGACCGGATTTATTTTGCCCATATCCGTAATGTGAAGGTGTTCGATAATGGAGACTTCATTGAAGTATCCCACCGCGGACGCGATGGCAGTGTAGATGTTGCGGAGGTTGTTAAGGCGTATCATGAGAGCGGCTTCACCGGTTATGTGCGTCCGGACCATGGCAGACATCTCTGGGGTGAAGAAAAGAACTGCCGTCCTGGGTATGGCCTCTACGACAGAGCGATGGGCATCATGTACCTGCTCGGCGTATGGGACAGCCTGGAGAATGTTAAGGGGGCAAAATAAATGCTGAGTCTGAACAGAAGCAGCATTGCTGATCGGGCAGCTTGGGAAGCCGCAGGGGTAGAGCTGCCGCAGTTTGATTACGAGGCAGTTGCGGCGAATACGCTGGAGAAGCCAGAGTGGGTTCACTTCGGGGCGGGGAATATTTTCAGAGGCTTCGTGGCGAATGCGCACCAGAAGCTGCTGGACAGCGGCAAGGCCGATACTGGCATTATCGCCGCCGAGACCTTTGACTTCGAGATGATTGACAAGGTCTACAAGCCTTATGACAATCTGACTCTATTGGTGCTGATGAATGCGGCGGGTGACTTCCAGAAGCGGATCGTCAGCAGCATCGTCGAAGGCATCACTGCAGATAAGACGCGGGAAGCGGATTACAGCCGCCTGACTGAGATTTTTGAGAATCCCAGCCTGCAAATGGCGAGCTTTACGATTACGGAGAAGGGCTACTCCCTCACGGGACCGGACGGACAGTATCTGGGCATCGTGGAGAAGGACATCGCCGGCGGGCCGGAGCGTCCGGTTCATGCCATGAGCATCGTGGCTTCCTTCGCCTACAAGCGTTACCTGAAGGGCCAGTTCCCGATGACCTTCGTCAGCATGGACAACTGCTCGCATAACGGTGACAAGCTGAAGAACGGCATGGTTACGATCGCCAAGGAATGGGCTGCCAAGGGTCTTGTAGAAGAAGGGTTCGTAGCCTACCTTGAGGATGAGCAGAAGATCACCTTCCCGCTGTCCATGATTGACAAAATCACGCCGCGCCCGTCTGAATCCGTCCAGGCAGCATTGCTTGCGCAGGGGATCGGCGGCATGGATGTGATCGTCACCTCCAAGAACACGTACACCGCTCCCTTCGTTAACGCGGAGATCAGCGAGTATCTGGTCATTGAGGATAAGTTCACGAACGGACGCCCGGCGCTTGAAGCAGCCAGTGTGATCTTCACAGACCGCGATACAGTCAACAAGGTGGAGACCATGAAGGTAACCACCTGCCTCAACCCGCTGCATACAGCGCTGGCAGTCACCGGCTGTCTACTCGGTTACACACTCATCGCCGACGAGATGCAGGATGCCACGCTGCGGAAGCTGGTCGAGACTATCGGCTACAAGGAAGGCCTGCCGGTGGTTGTCGATCCGGGCATCCTGAGTCCGAAGCAATTCCTGGACGAGGTGCTGCAGGAACGGTTCGCCAACCCGTTCATCCCTGACACTCCGCAGCGGATTGCTACGGATACCTCGCAGAAGGTCGGCATCCGCTTCGGCGAGACGATCAAGTCGTATATCCGCCGTGAGGAGCTTGACCCGGCGCAGTTAACGGCCATCCCGCTGGCGATTGCAGCATGGTGCCGGTATCTGCTCGGCGTGAACGATGAAGGCGCTGCCTTCACGCTGAGCCCCGACCCGCTGCTGGAATCGCTGCAAGCGCGGCTTAAAGGCGTTGCTCTGGGCGCAGATGCTGCTACGGCCGCTGGCGTGCGCGCAGTGCTGGAGGATCAGGCCATCTTCGGCGTAGACCTGTACACCGCCGGACTGGGCGGGACGATCGAGGGCATGTTCACCGAGATGCTGGCTGGTCCGGGCGCAGTAAGAGCTACACTGGAGAAGTACACCGCCTGAGTTGTGGGCGGGTGTGCGCGAACACACGAACATAAGTAGAAAGGCTAGGCTCTCCTTGAAAAAGGAGGGCCTAGCCTTTTTTTGTGTGGTGAGTGTTGTAAGGATGGCCGGTGGCGGAGAAGACAGAGTATAAACCGGTCTGCTTAGCTGAGTGTTGCGTTTCTGCGGCACCAATCACATTAGACTGCGGAGTTGGCCCGCGCTTGCGGCGGAAGCGTAGGTACTCTGCTCCTCATTTGCTCGTTTAGGCAACTTTCCCGGGATTCAGGGGCACTTGTGCTCTTCATTTGCTCGTTTAGCCAACTTTCCCGGGACTCAGGGGCACTTGTGCTCTTCATTTGCTCGTTTAGCCAATTTTTCTGAAATTCAGGAGCACTCGTGCTCTTCATTTGCTCGTTTAGCCAACTTTTCTGAAATTCAGGAGCACTTGTGCTCTTCATTTGCTCACTTGGCGCGCATCTGGATAATCAGTGGGATTTATCCCCTTCATTTTCTCCTTCCGCCCACTTTCGGCGGATTCAAAGGGATTTATCCCTTTCATTTCCTCCTCCCGCCCACTTTTGGTGAATTGAAAGGGATTTATCCCCTTCATTTCCTCCTTCCGCCCACTTTTGGCGGATTCAGCGGGATTTATCCCTTTCAATTGTTCATTCCCCTAGTTTTCCTTTATTGCCTTAGCCTCATGGGAGCATCCTTTTCGATGCTCCAGGTATAGGCCGATACTACTCCTGCTCCAGATACTCAAAGTAATCAAAATCCGCCGGATGCAGCGTGCCGCTGAGGTCCTGGGCGCACATGCCGATAAAGGTGCCGGTAAACCGGATGTAGGCCGGGAAATCATCGGACAGATGATAAATTTCCAGGGCCGGGCCGATCTTCTCCCAGGAGGATTCACCAACCTTGTAATAGAACTGGGCGAGTTCGCCGTCGATGACGACCTTGAGTGCTACACTTGCTCCGGCTGGCAGCAGGACTTCAGGCGTCAGAGTGTCTTCATAGACTCCATCCTTGGAACGGATGAGTCCCAGAGTTCGGCCGAGGACTTCATCGTGCGTAATCCGCAGATAGAGGTAATCCATCGTATCGTAATAGACGATCAGGCCGGCCATCTGCTGGAAATGCTCCGGTTCGAAGTCCACTGACGTCTCAGCGCTGCACCGGAAGGCTTGCTGGCGCAAGGCGACCAGGCTCTGACGGTGCATGGAGCTCATGGATTCCCTGCCACGCAGGCGCAGGTATCCCGGACGCTCCTGAAGCGAGAGCCAGGACTCATCCGCAGGCACCCGCAAGGTGCTCCAGCGGACATCCAGCTGTGGAGCCTCGAAGTGGTCGCGCGGATCGGCTGCGGCAAAAGGATGCGCCGGAAGATCCGGGCCTTCCACGGTCAGCGCGGGAGCATTCCCTCCCCCAGACAGGGCCAGCCAGCCGTCAGCGGTGAATTCGACGCGCTGAATCGCTGTCTCCCGGCCGAGGTTGCAGTAGTTGTCCTTCACAGGACGGCCGCATAGATGCACCATGTACCATTCGCCGGTCTGCGTCTCGACCAGGCTGGCATGGCCTGCTTTTTGCAGCACAAGCTCGGGGTGGCCTGCAGAGGTCAGCAGCGGATTAACCGGAGCGGTCTCATAAGGACCTTCAATCTGCTTCGCGCGGGCTACGGTTACCGCATGATCATACTGCGTACCGCCCTCAGCCGTAATCAGGTAATACCAGCCGTCCTTGCGATATAGGTGCGGGCCTTCAGTCAGCGCCAGCTCCGTTCCCTTATAGATGTTAGTAACCGGTCCGACCAGGCGCTGCTCTTCCGCCGAATATTCCTGGAGCACAATCCCGGCAAAGCTGTTGCGGCCAGTGCGGTGATCCCACAACATATTGACCAGCCATTTGCGCCCGTCTTCATCATGGAACAGTGAAGGGTCGAAGCCGCTGCTATTCAGGTAGACAGGCTCAGACCAGGGGCCTTCGATATTCTCCGCAGTCACCAGATAGTTAGGCGTATCCTTGAAGGCACCCTGGCGGCTTTTGACATCGGTATAGATTAGATAAAAGAGTCCATTGTCGTACGTGAGGCAAGGTGCCCAGATACCCCCGGAATCGGGGTCCCCCTCCATATTGAGCTGCGAGTTGCGGGTCAGCGCATAGGTCAGCGGCCGCCAGTTCACCAGATCGCGCGAATGATGAATCCGCACGCCGGGGAACCACTCAAAGGTTGAAGTAGCAATGTAATAGTCATCTCCAGCCCGGCAGATCGACGGGTCGGGATGAAATCCGCGCAGAATCGGATTATGAATCAGATTTCGGCTCATAGTTTCTCCTCCAATGCTTGCCGTCCTGCTTCCAGTAAGGCAATAATTTTGTCAGTATCGTAAATGCAGCCCTTCCAGGTTCCGCCGCTGGCCGCTTGAAGCGCAGCCCACAACCGGGTGTCCTCCGGCAGGCCCGGGTCTACCGCCAGGCCCGGATGCGGTGTCCGTGCAGCAAGGATCAGCGTCCCCGCTTCCTTGTTCAGCGGCTCATCTCCCTCACCCACCAGATTGACGCTTCCTTCCAGGTTCACGGTATCAATGCGAACTTCCACCCAGTCATTGTCGCGAAGCTTGCCGAGCGGGCCGCCTGCCAGCGCTTCCGGCCCCATATGGCCGATGCAGGCACCGGTGGATACGCCGGAGAAGCGGGCATCTGTGATCAGCGTGACATATTTGCCGTAAGGCAGATGCTTAAGCGCCGAGGTGAGCTGGTAGGTCTCCTCCATCCCCGTTCCGCTTGGCCCCCTGCCGATAACGGCCAGAATATCCCCCGCTTGGACCATACCCAGCTTGATGCTGCGGATGGCGGCTCTCTCGGTGGTGAACACCTTCACTCGTCCGGTATGGCGATAGACGCCCTCACTGTCCAGAACGGCAGGATCAATGGCTGCCGATTTGATGACTGCACCTTCGGGGCAGAGATTGCCGATAGGGAACGTCATAGTAGACGCCATGCCCTGGCGCTTGGCCTCTTCCGGGCTCATGATCACGGAATCGGGATCTACGCCGTCTGCTTCCAGCAGCCGCTGCCGCAGATCAGTCCGCCGCTGTGAGCTCTCCCACCAGTCCAGATTCTCGCCCAGTGTCCGGCCTGTAACCGTGAGTACAGATTCGTCAAGCAGCCCCAGCTTCCGCAGATGCAGCATCACCTCAGGAACGCCCCCTGCCAGGAACACGCGAATTGTCGGATGCGGTACCGGACCGTTCGGCAGTACGCTAACGAGGCGCGGTACCATCCGGTTCACCCGGTTCCAGTCCTCGACGGTTGGGACCTTCAGCCCGGCGGCATGGGCAATGGCCGGCAGATGCAGCAGCAGATTCGTTGAGCCGCCGAAGGCAGCATGCAGCACCATCGCATTCTGGATCGACTGATCTGTCAAAATGTCACTCATGACGATTCCGTTCTGATCCAGATGCTGAAGGGCCCGGGCCGACTGGCGGCCGATATTCTTCCAGATCGGCTGCCCCGAAGGAGACAGGGCCGAATGCGGTAGTGCCATACCCAATGCCTCCGCAATTACCTGGGCGGTTGCGGCGGTGCCGAGAAACTGACAGCCGCCGCCCGGCGTCGCGCAGGCCCGGCAGCCGAGATCTGCCGCTTCTTCGAGAGACAATTCTCCGTTGCTGTACCTTGCCCCGATACTCTGAACCTTGCCCGCGTCTTCCCCCTCCACTGGCGGCAGGGTCACGCCGCCGGGGACGATAATTCCCGGCAGCTTGTGCATCCCGGCAAGAGCCAGCAGCATGGCCGGCAGGCCTTTGTCGCAGGTAGCTACGCCAAGCACACCCTTACGGGTAGGGAGTGAACGAATCAGCCGCCGCAGCACGATGGCCGCATCATTGCGGTAAGGCAGGGAATCGAACATGCCTGTGGTTCCCTGGGAACGGCCGTCACAGGGATCGCTGACATAACCGGCGAACGGAATTCCCTCATTCGCGGTAAGCTCCTCCGCAATCTCCTCCATCATCACGCCGATCTCCCAGTGACCGGTATGGTATCCGAGCGCCAGCGGAGTGCCGTCCTCACGCCGGATACCGCCCATCGTTCCGAGAATCAGGTACTGGGGCCGGTTCAGCAGCAGCGGATTCCAGCCCATGCCGGCATTCTGTGTCATGCCAAAAATCTCTCCGCTCGGCGCATTTCTCAGCACCTCCCCGGTGATCGGCAGCCTGCCGGCCGGCCCTTCCGCAGCGGTATGTACCGGAACAGCTTCAATGATGTCTTCCTTCATAATCTCTTCTACGGTCAATTTCATATGAATCCCTTCTCTCCCTCAGAATGAATGTGCCCGGATGTCTATGACAACGAGAGCTTCCCCGCAAGTAGGGTTACCTCCCGGATCGCCGCCTCCTGCTTCGCGGTGAAGGCATGCTGAAGCATCGAAGTACTGACAGCGGCAACCGCCTTGCCTGCGGCATCCAGAACCGGTGCAGCCACGCAGCTGATGCCTTGGATGATCTCTTCACGGTCCACGGCATAGCCAGTCCTGCGAATATCGGCCAAAGCCGCTGTGAATTCAGCCCAATCCGTCAGCGTGTGTGAGGTGACTGCGGATAAGCTTTTGCCGGAATAACGCCGCTGCAGCTCTCCCTCCGGCAGCAGCGCCAGCATCATCTTACCCATCGCCGTCGCATGTGCCGGGAACCGCATCCCGGGGCTGGACTCCAGCCTTACCAGGGACTGCCCCTCCTGCTTGGCCAAGTAAATAATCTCATCGCGGTCCAGTACCGACAGCTGAAAGGTCTCCCCCACCGCCCCGACACTCTGCGCCGATTCTGCCAGGAACCGCTCTACCAGATTCATATTTTGCTTAAGCGAATCATTGTAGACGGTATTATAGTAGGAGATCCCGGCGCCAAGCACATACCGCTCACCCGCATCCTTCACCACCCACCCCAGAGTCTCCATTGTGCGCAGCAGCGAGAACATCGAGCTTTTGTTAATACCGGTCTCCTCGCAGAGATCTGTCATTTTGAGCGCTCCGGTCTGTCTTGAGATGGCCTTAAGAATCAGATCTGCCCGTTCCAATGCCGGAACCCAATACTTCTGGTCCACACCTTCATTCCCCTCTCATAAATCCATTGATTAAGCCTTTCAAGTTCACTATAATAATCATATGTTTATAATACCAAACCAGGAGGCAAAAATAAAATGAAACTTAGCCACCCGAATGCAGGTGTCATTCCTCCCGTTCCAACCATTCTGGATTCAGCCGGAAAATTCGACCGTGACGGAATGAAGCTGCTGATCGACAGCCTGATCGCCAAAGGGGTTCACGGTCTGTTCTTCCTTGGAACGGCCGGAGAATTCACCCTGTTCACCGCAGAGCAGCGTGAAGAGATCGCAGAGCTATGCCTGGAGTATACGAATGGCCGTCTTCCGGCCTGGATCGGCACCGGCAGCAACACGGTTGCTGAGACCCTTCGCCTCTCCCGTCATGCCGCTGAGCATGGAGCTACCGGCATTGTCATTATGAATCCGTATTACTACAAGCTGAGCGGGGACGCCCTGTTCGCGCATTATGCTGCTGTTCTGGAAGCCGTCGATGTGCCGCTCATGCTGTACAACTTCCCGGCCATGACGGGCCAGGATCTGACCCCGGCCTTCGTGGCCCGCCTTGCCGCACATTATCCGAATGTACTCGGCATCAAGGATACCGTGGACCAGCTTAGCCACATCCGCCAGATGATCATGCAGGTTAAGGCGGTTAGTCCGGACTTCTCCGTCTTCTGCGGCTTCGATGAATATTTGCTGCCTACACTGGCTGCCGGAGGAGACGGGGCGATCGCTGCCAGTGCGAACTTCGCTCCTCAGCTGATGCTTGGCGTGTATGACAGCTTCAAAAAGGGAGATCTGGCAGGCGTCCTTCAGTTCAACCGGCAGATCGTTGAAATTCCGGCCCTGTATGCCATTGATGACCCGTTCATCGCTTCGATCAAGGAAGCTGTCCGCTTGTCGGGTGTTCCAGTATCCACCTTCAGCCTGGCTTCACCTGGGGTATGGAGTGCGGAGCATGAGGAGAAGCTGAAGCTGATTTTCAGCCGGGCGGGTATTGCCCAAGGGTAAGCGATATTTATTGCGCGGACTCATCTATTCTTATTTTTCAAGGTCAGCCCGAGTTGGGGCTGGCTTTTTTGGTGCTGGGCGATACTTTGTGCTATTCCTAGCAGCGCTTCTTATAAGGCTTCCTCGTAAAATTCCTCGTGAGGTTCCTTGCAAGGCTATGAGTGAGGTTCCTCCTTTCTTCGCTGTGAAGGTTGGTCTATAATTTTGTTCAGATGCACAATGAGCAATTGAGAGACAATATTGGCGGTTACCCGCTCAAGACGAGGAGGGAATTCCGGTTGTTTCAGCTATCGGAGAAGCAGGCGCAGGAAATTGTAGACAAGATGATGATGGACATCCCCTATAACATCAACATCATGAACGATCAGGGGATCATCATCGGCAGCGGGCATAAGGCAAGGGTAGGCACCGTTCATCAGGGGGCTGTTGAAGCGCTGTCCACCGGGCACAGGGTTGAAGTCATGGAGGACGGGCGATATGAGAAAAAAGGCACCAACGAACCGATTGTCATAGGCAACACCCGCGTAGGTGTAATCGGAATCTCCGGCAGCCCGGAAGAGGTCCGGCCCTTCTGCAATATCGTGAGGACCACGGTATCGCTGCTCATTGAACAAAGAAACACGCTGGAGCATCTGGCCAGCGAAGCCAGCCGCAAGAAGGCTCTGCTGGAGATGCTCCTTGACCATCAGGGAGCATACTCCCAGAAGCTGCGAAAAGAAGCCGCGGCCTATCAGATCGACCTTCTGCAGAAGACCACCGTGCTGTATCTCAAGCATGTGCAGCCGGAGCTTGATGAGGCAAAGCTCTTGTTCCTGCATCCGTCCTTCCAGCTCGACGGGGATACATGGGTAATCCTGGTCCAGAACCGGCCGGACTGCAGCCGGCTAATTGCGGAGCTGCTGCATAATCAGCCGCAGCTCCTGCTGGCTTCGGGCCGGCTGGAGGCCAGTATCGCGGAGGGCTACCGCCAGGCCAAAGCTGCCCTCGGCGTTCTTCTGGCACTCCGCCCTGCTGAACAATCGATCCGCTACGAGGATGCGGAATTCATGGTGAAGCTCAGTCAGGCGAAGCTGTCAGACAAGCCCGGCACGGCGATTAAGCTGGAGGATACCGCCGATCTGCTGGAGACGCTCCGCAGCTTCATCAATCACAATTGCAGCGTCTCGCAGACGGCTGAGCAGCTGAATATCCACCGCAATACACTGCAATACCGCCTGAAGCGGATCGAGAGCATCACCGGCAAGGACCCGAGGAACCTGCTGCAGCTCTTC
The DNA here is from genome assembly GCF_038593195.1 of Paenibacillus sp. FSL H7-0350. NCBI lineage: Bacteria > Bacillati > Bacillota > Bacilli > Caryophanales > Paenibacillaceae > Paenibacillus > Paenibacillus sp. FSL H7-0350. The sequence goes on from NZ_CP151972.1 coordinate 2,112,992, forward strand.
GAGCTTACGCATGAGCTGCTGGCGCTGTATAAATAACAGTTTGTGTTGTATAAAAGTAGACACTTATGCTGGAGGCTGGGGTTGAGATGAGCGTTGGGATGGATGTTAGATGGGTGACAGAACCGGAAGAGCGACGTAGCAAATCTATTCAATGGGAAGATGGGGCGCTTATCGCATGACGATAGGTGGATTAAGTACATCTAACTTCCGGCTGATAGGCAAGCTTAGGGATTTAATTGGAAAAAGGGCATTTAATTCAACCCAGCTCCCTGCCAAACGCAGGTTTCCAGCTCAGCAGTTGTACTTTTTCCATCTAAAATCCCTCAATATAAGATATCAGAGAAATTAAATGCCCTTTTTCCACTTCTTATTTGGGAGTAGAGTTACAGCATCCCGTCAATAAAAACAATTGCCCAGGAGGATCATATCCACCGGGGCAATTCTATGCAACGCAACTATTAGCTACATTCTAATATCTACTTACCTACGCTATTCACTGGATTCCGCTACATTAAACTCCGCTGCTCCATTCACTTAACTAACCTTACTGCCCGCTAAGCTTCAGCAGCCTGGCGATATTCTCGCAGGTGCGCTCGACGTTGGCGGGACCGTCAGCCAGCAGCTTCTCCAGGCTCGAAGCGCCGGGAACGATGCCGAAGACGGCGTCGATTCCTTCGGCGTAGAGCGTCTCGATTCCCTCGCCGATGTAACCGGCCAGGGCGATGACTTTTTTGCCGCTGGCCTTGGCGGTGCGGGCTACGCCGTACGGAGTTTTGCCGAATTTGGTCTGGAAGTCAATCCCGCCTTCTCCGGTGAAGACGAAGTCCGCCTGCTCCAGCTTCTGCTGAAGCCCTGTGTATTCAATCACGATCTCAATTCCCTTCTGCAGCGTGGCCTGCGTGAAGATCATCAGACCCGCGCCCAGTCCTCCGGCGGCACCAGCTCCGGGAAGATCACGTACATCCTTGTGAAGCTGCTGCTTCACAACCGCTGCATAATGGGCCAGATTGGTGTCAAGCTGCTGCACCATATCGGGTGTAGCCCCTTTTTGCGGACCGAATACGGCTGAAGCCCCCTGCTCCCCGCAGAGCGGATTGGTCACATCGCAGGCAACGATGAGCTGAACCTGCTGCAGTCTCGCATCAAGCCCGCTAACGTCAACACTCGCCAGCCGCCCCAGGCTGCCGCCGCCGCGAGGGAGCAAGTTCCCAGCTTCATCCAGGAATCGGGCGCCGAGCGCTTCGGCCATTCCGGCACCGCCGTCATTGGTGGCGCTGCCGCCGATGCCGATGATGATTTTGCGGATACCACGGTTCAGACATTCCAGAATCAGCTCGCCCGTACCATAGGTGGTGGTGATCAGCGGATTCCGCTCCGCCTTGTCCACCCGCTGAATGCCGCTGGCTGAAGCCATCTCGATGGCCGCCGCCTGGCCGTCACCGAGAATGCCGAATTGTGCCGTTACCGGATGTCCCAGCGGTCCTGCGACTTCTAAATAATGAATCTCTCCGCCGGAAGCGTCGACAAGGGACTGTACGGTTCCCTCCCCGCCGTCAGCCATCGGAACATGAATGTAGGTTGCTTCAGGGTATATCTTGCGGAGCCCGGTCTCCATCGCTGCACATACTTCTTTCGCGGTCATGCTCTCCTTGAAGGAATCCGGCGCCAGTACAAAGGTTCTCTCTCTCATTTCCACACCTCATCTATATGATTGATCTTAGAGTAAAAATCCGTAAACCAGCGTAGCCACAATCGTCATCGTGCCGCCAACGATGGCCTCATACGGGATGAGCCCCATGCGCTGCTTGATCGACATTTTCATACTATCGGCCGTGACATGGAAGTAAGTGCCTTGCGGCAGCGAGTCGATGACCGTAGCTCCGGTATGAACCATCACAGCGGCAGCCAGCGGAGCGGTGCCCATATTCAGGATGGCCTGCCCGAAGGAGCCGGTAGCGACAATAACACCCGTAGATGTAGAGGCGGTAGCCGCAGCCATCAGTATTCCGGAGATCGGTGCCAGGAACGTCCCGGAAATCCCGGACAGCTCAATCAGATGCACGACCTGGGCGGACAGATCGGAAGCGGAGATCAGACCGGCGATGCCGCCTGCCCCAATTAGGATCAGTACAGTTGCGGTCATTTTGCTAAGGCCGGAGGATGTATACTGCAGCACCTTGTTGCCTTGCCCCATCGCCAGCATCCCGATGATCCCCGCCAGCGGCAGAATATAGAGCGCATCCACCTTAAGCTTGGTCAACGCTTCGATCCCGGAGATGGAGCCGATCGGGTTAATCATGAGCAGGACGATGGCCACAAGCGGAGCCACAATAGCTCTGCTGAGCGGCGGGTAAGCGGCCGTATTCGCGTTGTCTGTCCCGTTCGCAGCTTCGCCCGGGGTAACCATGACACCTTTTTTCTTCAGCAGGGTTGCTAAGATAACGGTTACAATTAATCCGCAGATTGCCGGGATTACACCTGCCAGCATGACATGGCTCAGATCAAGATCAAAGCCGCGCGCAGCAGCAATCGTATTCGGATTCGGTGAGATAATATTACCTGCCTTCCCCCCGCCCGACAAGGCCAGCAGCAGCGCCAGCTTCGAGATCTCCATTTTGTTACCTACGGATAAAGCGATCGGAGCCACAATCAGCACCGCTACCGAGATGAATACGCCCATTGCCGTAATGACCATCGTGGCCAGCGCGAGGGCCAGAATGGCCTTACTTCCGCCGAACTTTCGGACAATAGCCTGGGCTATGGCTTCAGCCGCACCCGACTCCATCATCACACCAGCCAGCACACCGGCGGCCAGCACCCGCAGAACCGTGCCCATTACACTTTGTGTACCGCTTACAAGAACGCTCACGGTCTGTTCGAGATTGGCTCCGCCGATCAGCGCACCTACAATGGCACCCAGGAACAGAGCGTAGACCGGATTTAATTTCTTTAGGATCAGAATAATGGCAATTGCCAGTCCTGCAAGCGCTCCATACCAACCAATGATTAATCCTTCCATTTCAAATATCCCCCTAAGAACTTGTTGAACACGCTCTCATTATAAGGTCTCGGGGGAGGAAAAGAATATTGATGAACGGACGAAATGCATTGTGCAAGTGACCAACGGATTTGGGGTTGTATGGGATCATTGCTCCATCAGTGTGGTTAACAGCTTTTGCTGATTGCGGTACTCCAGCGGGCTTACGCCTTCGCTTTCTCTGAATACTCTGTTAAAATTCTTGGTGTTCCCGAAGCCTGACCTACCGGCTATTTCATAGATTCTATCCTCCGTATCCCGCAGCAGCTCCTTCGCCTTATTGATCCGCAGCCGCTTCAGATAGCTTACAAAATTCTCTCCGGTGTAGTCCCGGAAAGCCTGGCTGAAGTAGGAGTAGTTAAAAGACACTTTGCTTGAAACCATCATCATGTTGATGTTATGCGAATAATTGTCGTGGATGTATTGCAGGGCATGCTCTATTCCCTTATTCTCCTTCTGTATGGGTATGGTATAGGGAGTAGGCTGCAGAAATGAATCTTCCACTGTAACTTCCGCTTGCTCACAGGCCGTATGAAACTGCTCCATGCCCAGGTGAAGATTGCTTGCCGAAACGTTAAGCTCCTCTTCAATCCGCTCCAGCACTTCAGCTAATTCCTCACGAATGACCGGCTTAAGCAGGTACTCATTCACTTCATAGCGGATAGCGGCTCTGGCATACGAGAAATCATCATACCCGCTCACAATTACAATGGCGGGCCTGGGCCTGAACTCCTGAAGCTTCTTAATCAAGCCAATTCCATCCAACTCGGGCATACGAATGTCCGTAATCAGAATTTCTATTTTCATTGATGCGATCATGTCCAGGGCCTCAAAGGCATCACAAGCCAAGTGGATATCATAGCGCCCTGCAACCTCCCGCTCAATCATGGCCCGGAGCCCGCACCGGATATTCTTCTCATCATCTACAATCAGCAGCTGTCTCATAGGCTCTGCATTCCTCCTCTAACTGATGTCAACAAAGGTAGCTTCACCCTCACTGTGGTATAACTTCTCTGTCTGCTCTCTATGCAAATTCCATAATCCTCTCCATAATGCAGCCGGATGCGCTGATTCACATTACGCAAGCCGATTCCGTTATGTCCTGTGCTATACCCGGCAGTCTCCTGCGTTAATTGATTGAATTCTTCGTCACTCATGATCAACTTGTGATTCAACTGCTGTAGCCCATCCGCTGGAATTCCGATCCCGTTGTCAGTTACCTCTATGTAAAAGAATTGATCATCCGCATACGCTTGCACATTGATTATCAGCCCGTCCCCCCTCATCAGAGCGGAATACATCCCGTGCTTCAACGCATTCTCAACGATGGGCTGCAGCGACATTTTTAATAATTCATGAGCATGGAATCTGTCTTCTGCTTGAATCTCAACCTTAAGCTTCTCATCGTAACGGATGTTCATAATCGAGATGTAATGCTGAATATGCTTCAACTCGTCTGCCAGCTGCACGGTATCGCCAGTCCATCTAAGATTGTAACGCATAATGCTGCCGAGTGAAGTAAGTGCATCCGATACGGTGTATTGGCCCTCAACCTCAGCGAGCATTTTCAAATTCTCCAGGGTGTTGTACAGGAAATGGGCATCGATCTGATTGCGTAAGGCTTGAAGCTCCGCTTCTTTAGTGGCAGCGCTGCGCTGTACAGCTTCCGCAATCAAGCCATTGATGGTGCCCAGCATCTCCCTGAAGTGGCGCGCCAGCTCACCGATCTCATCACCGCCCTGCACATCGATCTCCACATGAAAGTCACCTTTGCCTACCTTCTGCATCGACTCCCTCAGTACATGCAGCTTTTTTAGAACAATAGATTGAATCCAGTAAGTAATGACCGCAAGCAGAACCAGCAGAAGACTGATGATCAGAATAACCCTGTTTCTGGTGCTGTCAATTTTGGAGTAGGTGCTCTGCAGAGAGATAACGTTAACCAGATCCACATGTAAGCGGTCGATGGGCTCAAGGAGATACAGGAAATCTTCACCCCCCGCTGAAAATTGCAAGGATGCCTCACCTTCCTGCTTAACCTTAACGGCAGCCTTCAAGATTTGAGCTTGATTCAAACCTGGGAGCGGCTCCATACTGTTGGTGTACAATTTGCTTTGCTGATCTATAATGAAGAACCTTGAATCGCGTTCCCCGCTGTTGTTATACGCCTTGTCAAAAAGATCCTCAATCCGCATTTCAACTTTGACAATGCCAATATGTTGCTGGTTGGGCAGGTTAAGTCTGACCGCCAAGGCGACCATGGAGCTTGACCGTTCGTCCACCATTGTACTGCTATTCTCGAATTTAGAATCCTCTGGCTGGATCTCCCATAAGGCATTATCCTTCTGATTCATCAATTTCGTGTACATGGGGCTGTCTTTAATCCGTTCTTCCTGATAAATAATCGGCCATAGCTCACTGACCCGCGGATTGTTGACGAAGAAACGGACACTCGCAATATTGGGATTATTAAACAACACGCTCTGTAAGTAATTTAACGAATAGTCCTGAAATTGCTTAATCTCATTCACTCCGGGCTCCACTTCAGCGGTCACATACTCCCCCAGACTCCTGTCTGAAATAAGCATAAAGAATGACTTTTCCATTACTTCAATCTTGCTCATGATCTCTTGTCTCTCGTTCTTGAGCTGATAGCGGTTCTCCTTAATAATGTCATTGACGGTATCCTGATAGAAACCAGCAAACAAATAGTTGGAGATCACAATGACCGGGACCAGAATAATGACGATATACGCCCCGATCAACTTCATATGAATGGATAAATCAGCAAACCACCTTTTCCACTTCCCTGCCGAGCTCCTGATGCTGGCCATCTCCTGCCCTCTTTTCCTCCAACTGTTCTAATATCATTATTATATTTCATTAGTTACCTCATCATAAGGCTTCAAAGTTCAGCCAGGGTTGCAGGATTTTAGGTATATTGCGTATTGGGAGGGGATGGGACTTTCCATAATGTTTATCAAAAAAATATTTTCATGACATATATTGGCTCACAGTTTCGCGCTATACTCTATTGTAAGCGTTATTACAAATGTGCTAACGGAGGGGATTTCATTCGTGTATACCCGTATCATCACCTTCATGAACAACCTGAAGCTCAGGACCAAGCTCTTCCTCTCCTTCGGCAGTGTTGTCCTGATTCCGGTGCTTATTGTGGGGGTGTTCCTGACCAGTGAATTGCGGAATATGGCGATGAATAATGCGCTGAAGCAGATTACGGCGAATGTCGACCGTGTGAAAAAGCGGACCAGCGAGATGCTGAACGTTCCGGTGGATATCGTCTACCGCCTGTCCAATGACAGCCGGCTGGAGGAGGCCGCGAATCACCAGTACGAATCGGTCTATGATGTGGTGCAGGCCTACTGGGATTATCCCGACTTCCGGGATTTCGTCCGCCTGTACAAAGAGGTCTCCAGCATCCGGCTGTATATCGACAACCCGACGGTGCTTAACAACTGGGAATTCCTCCAGGCTGACGAAGCGGTTACCAGGGAGCCGTGGTACCAGCTCGCCCTCGCCCAGAAGGGGCTGGCGTTCTGGAGTTATATTCCTGACAGCCGGAACGGCCAGTACTATCTCAGCCTGATCCGCAAGGTCGACTTCCTCAAGCAGCGCACAACCGGTGTACTGGTCGTGAATGTTAATTCGGATCAGCTCAGCAGTATTCTGAAGCAGGAGAGCTTCGAGACCTTTATCGTTGATGAGAATGACAACGTTGTCGCCTCCAACCGGGCGGGCACTCTCGGCAAGTCGCTGCGCGAAATCAACCTTAAGCCGCTGTCCACCCTTGCGGGGCACGGGCCTGCGGATATCACGATTGACGGGCAGTCCTTCAAAATGCTGATCGACGACTGGCAGCCCGAGGGCAGCTTGAACAGCCTGCGGATTATCTCTATTTTCTCGGTAGAGAGTATTGTGAGTGAGCCCAACCGGATTATTTCCCTGGCTTCTTCCGTCATTATCTCCTCCCTATTTCTTGCAATCATCCTAATCTACTACTTCTCCCGCCTGCTCACCGGACGCATGCTGCATCTCAGCAAGCATATCTCCAAGGTTGCCTCCGGCAATCTGGAAGCCCGGCTCGTGATCGACGGCAAAGATGAGATCGGCCAGCTGGCCCGGCAGTTCAACCACATGGTCCGCAATGTCAATGACCTGATGAGCGAGGTGCAGGAATCCAACCAGCAGAAGAATGCCATCCTGCTGAAGCAGAATGAAATCAAATTCAAAATGATGGCCAGCCAGATCAATCCCCATTTCCTGTTCAATGCCCTGGAGTCTATCCGGATGAAGGCCCACACCCGCGGCCAGACCGATATTGCGCAGGTTGTCCGGCTGCTGGGCAAGATGATGCGCAAAAACTTAGAGGTCGGCGGAGGCAGAATCACCCTGCAAAGTGAGCTGGAGACCGTGAACTGTTACCTGGTTATCCAGAAATTCCGCTACAATGACCGGCTGGCCTACGAGCTATACGTAGATCCGGCAGCGAATACCCTAAGGATTCCGCCGCTTATTATTCAGCCGCTGGTGGAGAATTGTGTCATTCACGGCCTGGAGGACCGGATCGACGGCGGAATGGTCCGGGTAGATATCCGGGTGGAGGATGGCCTTCTTAAGGTGCAGGTCTCCGATAACGGTACCGGAATCTCACCTGACCGGCTCGCAGAGCTGCGGCAGATGCTGGACAACAACGATGACTATGAGACCCACAGTATCGGAATGCGTAACATCCATCTGCGGCTGAAGCTGACCTATGGCCCGGAATGCGGCCTGGTTCTGGCCAGCCAGAGCGGATACGGCACACAGATCAGCTTCGCCATCCCTTTAAGGAGTGATTCCTATGTATAGTGTGTTAATTGTTGATGATGAATTGTCGATCCGCGAAGGACTAGTCACTCTGCTGGATTGGGAGAGCCTCGGCTACCGGGTGGTAGATACAGCAGCCAATGCGGTTGAAGCCAGGCATAAGGCTAAGCTGTATTCCCCGGATCTGATGATTGTGGATATCCGTATGCCCGGGAAGGATGGGCTGGAGCTGATCGGCGAACTGCGGGAGGATCATGAGGAGCTGCATATTCTCATATTGAGCGGCTATGCCGACTTCAGTTATGCCAAGCGGGCGCTGTCTTACAATATCGATAACTATCTGCTTAAGCCGGTTGATGAGGAGGAATTGCAGCTGTATCTTACCGGCCTGTCCACCGTACTGAATGCGCGGCAGGCGCACCGCAAGAATCATGAGGCTGTTAAGGTCTGGAGCCGGGAGATGCTGGTGCAATCCCTGCTGATGGAGAGCAGTCTGCATCCCGCCCCCGCGCTGATGGAGTCGGCGCTGGAAGCGGGGCTGCTCTGGGATTCCTACCAGATCGTGCTGATCCGGCTGCTGCTGCAGGATTCTGCGGACAACGGGCCTTCCAGCAGCGTCAAGTCCCGGCTGACCTCAAGCTTCGAGGACAACCGCTCTGGCATCGTTTTCGCGCTCGATTCTTATCTCGGGGTGCTGCTGCAGCCCTCGTACCAGAAGGAGCTGGTAAGCAAACGGATGGCCGGGCAGATCCGCGAAGCCGCTGCCGCTGAGGGACTGGAATGCATCATCACCGCCGGGGATATGGTGGACAGTCTGACTGAGCTGCAGGTCTCTCATCAGTCCGCGCTGGCGCGGATGAAGGATCACTTTTTCTACGATGAGCCGGGGATGATCGGCCCGGATTCCCTCAAGCTAAAGCAGGGGATGCCTGCGAATCCCCAGGATACGGAGAGCAGGCTCACTCCCGTAATGGACCGACTGTATTTTGCCCTGGATACCGGCAATCTCCGTGTAATCACTGCCCTGATCCAGGAAGCAGGGGACCTCATGGCTGCTGCCGGCTCATCCGAGATGGCGGTGAAATCCTACTATGTCCGGGCCGTCACCTCCATGTCAGGCAAGCTGTCCGTTCATTATAAGGAGCTTAGCGCTGCACAGAGCCGGATGGAGGAGCAGATTCAGCAGATCTACAGGCATACCTCCCTCCCCCAGCTCCAGCGCTATATCTCAGGTCTGCTGGAGGAATATGCTGCCGGGATTATCCGCGATGATATAGATGTCCTGATGAAGCGGATGGTCGATCTGATCCACCGGCACTATGACGAGAATCTGAAGCTGGAGACGCTGGCCGATGTGTTCACCTATAGCAGTGCGTATCTTGGGAAGCTGTTCAAGAACACCATGGGCTGCTCCTTCAATACTTATCTGGATACGATCCGCATTGAGAAGGCCAAGGAGCTGCTGGACCAGGGCTGCAAAATCCATCAGGCGGCCAGCAGCGTCGGCTTCAGCGATGTCGATTATTTCCGCGAGAAGTTCAAAAAAATCGCAGGCATCTCCCCCTCCGCTTACCGGAGAAAGGAGCCTGAGAACGCTTTTTCAGAAAGCGCTTACGAAAAGGACTGATTTTCCCCTGTTTTTACACTTAAATCTTCGGGTGTTTCCCGGCCAGGCGGCAGATTATGATAAAGCTATATCGAAGGAGGGACATAAATGAAAGCGATTACCACCGCGATGAAGCCGGAGCCGAAGAAATCCTCCTTCAGCTTCTGGGGGAAATTCCGGCAGCAGAAATACCTCTATATGATGGCTGTTCCTTTTGTCCTCTGGGCCTTTGTCTTCAGCTATCTTCCGTTATGGGGGTGGATGATGGCCTTCCAGAAGTATAAGCCGGGCAAATCCTTTTTCGAGCAAAAATGGGTCGGCCTCCAGTACTTCCGGGAGCTGTTCCAGGATGAGCAATTCTTCAACGCCCTGCGCAATACGCTGGCCATGAGTATCATGGGACTGCTGGCAGGCTTTATCATTCCGATTATCTTCGCTATTCTGCTGAATGAGGTACGGCTGCAGGTGCTGAAGCGCTTCGTTCAGACGGTGTCGTATCTGCCGCACTTTGTGTCCTGGGTGGTTGCTGCCGGGATCATTACCAAGATGCTCTCCACAGACAACGGCGCAGTCAATGACCTGCTAATGGGCCTTCATATCATCAGTGAACCGATTCAGTTCATGGCCAAAGGCAATCTGTTCTGGGGCATTGTCACCGCATCGGATGTGTGGAAGGAGACGGGCTGGAATACCATTATCTATCTCGCCGCCATCTCGGGCATCGGGCCGGAGCTGTACGAGGCAGCCAGGGTGGACGGGGCCAGCCGGCTCCAGCAGGTGCGTCATATTACGTTTCCGGGCATACGGGGTACCATCGTGATCCTGCTGATTATGTCCATCGGCCATCTGATCAGCATCGGGTTCGAGAAGCAGTTCCTGCTCGGCAACAATCTGGTGCGTGACTACTCGCAAACCCTTGACCTGTATGCGCTGAATTACGGGCTGGGAATGGGCCGGTTCTCCTTCGGGACGGCGATTAATATTTTCAACTCCGTGGTGAGTGTGATTCTGCTCTTTACCGCCAACGGCATCTTCAAAAAAATAACCAAGGAAAGCATCATATAGGAGGCCCTGCTCATGATTAAAAAACTGGCTGCGGCCTCCTGGTCGGACCGCATCTTCGATTTGGTTGTCTATCTGGCGATTACGGTCGTAACTGTTGCTACGCTGTACCCTTTTCTGAACGTGCTGGCGATCTCCTTCAATGACTCGACGGACAGCATCAAGGGCGGGATTACGATCTACCCCCGGGTGTTCACCTTCAAGAATTATGAGACGATCTTCGCCTTCTCCGGCCTGATTACCGGGTTCAAAATTTCGGTGCTGCGGACGATTATCGGGACTCTGCTCGGACTGGTCAGTGCGTCCATGCTGGCCTTCACCTTAAGCCGGGTAGACTTCCAGGCCCGTAAGTTCGTCTCCACCTTCCTGGCACTGACGATGTATGTATCGGGAGGTCTGATCCCCTTTTACATTCTGATCAAGGATCTGCATATGATGGGCACCTTCGGCGTGTATGTCCTGCCCGGTCTGGTGAGCGCCTTCAATGTGTTCGTGATCCGCTCCTTCATCGACGGTCTGCCGTACGCCCTGCAGGAATCCGCCAAGCTGGACGGAGCCAATGACTTCACCATCTACTGGCGTGTTATTCTGCCGCTGACCAAGCCAGCCTTGGCAACCATCGCCCTGTTCCTGGCCGTCGGCCAGTGGAATGCGTGGATTGACACCTATCTGTATAACGGCTCGAAGGACTCGCTGACCACGCTGCAATTCGAGCTGATGAAGGTCATTCAGAGCACCACGACCAACGCGGATAATTTCCGCGGGCGCAATATGACTGAGGTCATGGCCCAGATCTCCCCGGAATCAGTCAAAATGGCAATCACCATTGTCGTCACCGTTCCCATTCTGATTGTCTATCCGTTCCTGCAGCGCTATTTCGTCAAAGGCATGACGCTGGGTTCGGTTAAAAGCTAATCTGCTAAAGCGGTATCTTCAGGCTGACGCCTGTGAATACAATATGATTTTCACCAGACAAAGGGAGGGTTTCTATTCATGACAAGAAAGACGGCGAAACCGGTTGTGGCGCTGATGGTGCTGACCTTGCTGCTCAGTGTGCTGGCAGGCTGCGGCGGAGGCAATAATAACGGCAACAAGAATACGGCTGAGAATAACGGGGCCAAGGCTACGAACAGCGCCAATGCCACGGCAACGGCTGAGGCTACGGCTGCGGCTGAGGACTTAAGTCCCCTGACACTATCCTTCTTCGCGGAAGACCCCAATCCGAACTGGAACAATATGAAGGATGAGGTCAGCACTGTCATTACGCAAAAAACCGGCGTCACCCTCGATGCCGAATTCGCTGTCGGTGATCCGCAGCAGAAGATTGCCCTGATTGCAGCAGGCGGTGAATATCCCGACATTATCTCGGCTAAAGGTGATATCGGCAAGCTGGTGGATGCCGGCGCGGTCCTGGATCTGACCGATCTGATCGATAAGCATGCCCCTAACATCAAGCGCGTGCTCGGTGATAATCTCGCCCGGGCCAAGTATACGAACGAAGACCAATCGATCTACGCAATCCCGACCTGGGCAGCGGTGGATGAGAAGAAATTCGTAGCGGGCGGCGGCTTCGAGCTGCAGCACCGCGTACTGAAGGAAGCCGGATACCCTGAGATTAAGACGGTCAAGGATTATGAAAATGTCATTAAGGCGTATCTGGATAAGCACCCTACCGATGAGAACGGCAACAAGAACATCGGTGTCTCCCTGAACGCAGACGACTGGCATATGTACATTTCCGTTACTAACCCTGCGGTAGCCACTACCGGCGGCTCCGATGATGGTGAATATTACGTCGATCAGGAGACTCACGAAGCGATCTACCACTTCCGCCGTCCGGAAGAAAAGGAATATTTCCGCTGGCTGAACCACATGAATGATATCGGCCTGCTTGACAAAGAAAGCTTCGTGCAAAAATACGACCAGTATAAAGCCAAAGTAGCCACTGGACGCGTGCTCGGCCTGATTGACCAGGACTGGGACTACAATGACGCGCAGCAAGCCCTCAAAACGGCCGGCAAATTCGATCAGACTTACGGACACTATCCGGTCACACTGACGGATGAATTCAAGGAAACCAGCTTCTGGCCTACCGGCTTCATGGGCGGCTACGGTATCTCCATCTCCACAACCAACCCCGATCCGGTCCGGACGATCAAGTTCCTGGATTTCCTGGCCTCCGATGAAGGTCAGATCCTGAACAACTGGGGAATTGAAGGCAAGCACTATAAAGTGGAGAACGGCAAACGCGTAGTTCCGCAGGAAGTCCAGGACCGCATCAACAACGATAATACCGCCTTCACGAAGGAAACAGGCATTGGCTTCTACTGGAACATGATGGTTCACTATGGTGACGGTGCCAAGGATTCCACGGGCAACTACTACACTAAGAACTTCCCTGAGCAGCTGGTGCTGGGCTATAGCGATGTTGAGAAAGAGACGCTGGCAGCCTACAAAGCTACGACTTGGAAGGATCTGTTCCCGAAAGAGGAAGAATTCAAGGAAAAAGCATACGGCGCTGCCTGGAACATTGCTATCCCTGGCGAGGATGAAGTCGCCATCTTGGGCAATAAAATGAAGGATATTACGTGGAAGCGCATCCCGCAGGCGATTCTGGCCAAACCGGCTGAATTCGATAAAATCTGGGATGATTACATGGCCGATCTGGAAAAAGCCGGCGTTAAGAAAATGGAAGCTGGCTATACGAAGTATGTGCAGGACCGTGTGGAGCTGTGGAGCAGCAAATAAGCTATTCAGATAGCTTGAGCTTAAATGCACAGATAAAGGAGCAGTCGCCACTGCGGAGATTTTGGACTTCCGGCCGCTGTTGTTTCCAAATTTCTTGATTTATGCCGCTCTAAGCGGTAGAAATCCGGAAACAAAGGCGGGCGCTAGCGCTCCTACAGTTTCAAAATCTCCTCCGTCGCTCCCTCCTTTATCTGAGGATTTATAGTTCCACCTATATTTCATTGCAGAAGGACACCCGTGCGGGAAAATCGCACGGGTGTTTTTTGCTGCGCTATAAGGATAGTTTGTTATGCAGCTCGCGGTAAGTTTTGTTGATCATTTCGGTGTATATGGAAGGCGGGTATTCCTTCACCTGATCATAGGCGAACTGGGACAGCCGCAGTGCTTCCTCCTTCATACCCCGGCGCATACAGATCTGTGCCCGGTAAGCAAAAGCTGTCAACAGGTTGCCGCGGTCAAGCGGGTGGTAGACCTGATCACCCGGCTCGGCCTTGGACAGGCAGATCAGCGCTTCATCGTCCTGCCCAAGATGATACCAGGCGATGCCGGACATGAGCTGAACGCTTGGCGCGTACTGTTCATCCTCCTGCGGATACTGCTCTGCCAGCGCAAGAACCTTACTGTACTCTCCCTTAGCTACCGCGAGTCTGATCTCTCCGATCAACACCAGCTTCAGTGAATCCTGAGATTCGGTGAATTCTGCGAATGCTCTGGCCTTCTTCAAGGCCTCCTCTGCCGCCAAGGTCTCTCCTTCGGTCAGCGCCAGAATCCCGAGCACCCGGTAGAGATGATCCGTCATATAGTAGATCCCCTCTTCCCGCGACACCTGAAGCGCCGCCAATGTAACTTCACGGCTTCCCGCATAATCCCCCAGGGCAGACAAGCTAACGCTCTCGGCATAATGAAGATCGATTTCAAAGATAAAATCATTCCCCACCTTGTTAGCCTCGTACTCCTTGCGGACCCGGCGGATCAGCTCCAGCCCTTCAGCGTACCTGCTCTGTGCGAAATTTAGGGCATAGGAAATATACTGCACCTTCGCCCGCTCCACGAATAAGCCGAAGCGTTCATAGATTAGCGCTGCCCGCTCCAGCTCCGCTTCTCCGCCTCCGTCTCCTGTATAGAAAAGGGAGCTTACATAGAACTCCAGCAGACGCGCAGCGTCAATCGTCATCGGAAGCATACGCTCCGTGAGCGGCTGGAGCCGCTGGATGACCTCCCTGTAATTCTTCGCCTTGAACTTGGCCTCCATCTCCCGGACAAGCGGAGCCAGCTCAGCCTCCTCCTCGCCTTCGAGGAAGTAGCCCGGGTCAACTCCCAGCCGGCCGGCCAGAACTTGCAGGCTGTTCATCGAGGGCAAGGCGCGTCCATTCTCGATTTGGCTCAGCATGCTCTTGGTCATATGGTCTCCGGCAAGGTCCGTCTGCGTAAGTCCCTTAGACTTGCGCAATTGCTTGACTTTCTCTCCGATAGTTTGTTTGGTGGTCATCTGCTTGCCAACTTTCCAGGATGCTTTTCTTTTCAGTATAGCTTACCTATACTCTAAGAGAAAGCTGGAAATACGGTAAAGTTAAATTTAATTAAACTTTTTATTGCATTCCTGAACTTTTACTCATACAATAAGTTTAATAAAATTTAACTTTTGACTAAGGGAGTGCTATTATGTCTCAAATAACATCCGCAACCCATGATAAGGCAGCGACTAACCGTAACATATTCCTCTTCTTCGGCAGCAAGCTGATCTCTGTTCTCGGCTCCAGTATGTATACCTTCGTAGCCGGTCTGTACATTCTGAACGAGACTGGCTCAGGGAGCAGCTTCGCCGTTACACTGCTCTGCGGGCTGCTGCCCGGAATCCTGCTGTCCCCCTTCGCCGGTGTGCTCGCCGACAGAGTTAACCGCCGCAGACTGCTGATCGGCTCGGACCTGGCCAGTGCCCTGATTATGTCCCTAGCCTTTCTGTTCGTCTCGCTGGAGGGATTGTTCCTATGGACTATCTATCTGTCGCTCATTCTATTATCTATCTGCTCTACCTTCTATAGTATTTCAGTCTCTTCCTCGATGATGATGCTTGTAGACAGCGGCTCCGTCCAGCGGGCCGGATCTCTGAATCAGATTGCCGGATCGGCTGGCCACCTGCTGGCTCCGATTCTCGCCGGTCTTCTGTATGCCTTCCTTCCCCTTCAGGATTTCATGCTGCTGAACGCAGCAGGCTTCACCTTTTCGACCGTGATGGGCTGCATGCTGAGATACAAGCCGACTCCACGGCTTCAAGCTGCCGGTGAACCTGCCGAAGCCTCAGGCCCCCAGCCGCTCCGCGAACGTCTGGGCACTGCTGTTAACGGGGTCCGCACGAATCTGAAGGAAGGCTTCGCTTATGTGATCCGCCGTCCGGTCCTCCGCTCCCTGATGGGGATTGTGTTCTGGATTAATTTCTTCGTCGTCGCCCTGAATGTTGTGCTGCCCTACGTTGCAGTACAGACACTCGGACTCTCCTCGAAGCAATATGGAGTTCTCGAAGCGATGCTGGCGGCAGGCGTACTTCTGATGTCGCTGCTGCTTGCTGTACTTCCCCAGAGCAAGAGTCCAGTGAAGCCGATCCTCGGAGGCTTAAGCGCACTGGGAGTGTTATTCCTCGCGCTGGCAGTGCCGCTGCTGCTTGATTTCACCCCGAATGCCACCTTCCTTCTCTTCCTGCCGCTGCTGATCCTTATCGGCGTCATGATTATGGTCATTAACATTCCGGTTCAGGTCTATCTGCAGCAGACTACCGAGGAAAAGTACCGTGGACGCGTATTCGGTCTGGTAGAGGGCACCGCCGGTTCCATCGCTCCGCTCGGAATGCTGCTCTATGGAGTCCTCCTCGACCGGCTTCCCGGCTCACTCATTCTGCTCGTCTCCGGTGCAGCTATTCTGGCGGTCACCCTCGCCGGACGGAGAAGCCTCATCCGCAGCGGTGCCGCAGAGCAGCAGGCGACTCAGGGGAAGACAGAGCAGGCGGGAGCCTGAATGTCTGAATTGACCATAGCTGGCAAGCTTTCCTATTGATACGCTTAACGCAGCAGAATTCATTCAAGGAGGCTGAACGCAATATGTACGCGCACCACAGACAGACACTGGAGAAGCTGGCGGAGAAGCTGGAGCAAGACCCTTCTTGTCTGGCGGCAATCACCAGCGGATCAGTAGCCAAGGGAACCGCCAGCGAGACCTCGGATGTGGATGTCCATCTGGTCTTCACCGATGAAGCCTATGCGGAATATGAGCGGAACGACAGGCTCTCCTATGTGGACCGCGAAGTCAGCACCTATGAAGGCGGATACGCCGATATCAAGGTAATTAACCGGCGGTTTCTGGAGCTTGCAGCCCGGCAGGCCAATGAGCCGACAAGGTATGCTTTTACTGGTGCAGAGGTGCTCTTCTCCAGAATCCCGGAGCTGGATGAGCTGGTGGCCCGGATTCCCGTCTATCCTGAGGAGAACCGCGAGCGCAATTTGCAGGACTTTTGCGCCCAGATCTATCTATTCGGGCTGTATTTCGCCAAAGAGGCAACCCGGAAGGACGACGCCTACCTGCTCGCCCATACTGCCAGCAATCTGGTCTTCTTCAGCGGAAGAATGATCCTGGCTTATAACCGCATGCTTTTTCCAAGCCACAAGGGGCTGCTGGATGCCGTCGGTGCTGCGGAAGCCCAGCCGAAGAATTTCCGTACGCTGGCAACAGATCTGCTGCAGTCGCCCAGCGCAGATAAGAGTGTACGCTTCGCCGCGAAGATGCTGACATTCTATAATCACGGCCTTTCCTTCGAGCAGGCGCTGGGAATATATGTGCTGAACAACGAACGCTCCTGGACAGAGCAGCCGCCTTCGTTGCAGAACCGATAACACACAAGCAGCGGCTCTCCGGTACCGGAAGTCGCTGCTTGTGTGTTTAGACTATTGGCGGGTTTGCTTCACAGATAGACCCGGCGCTGCTGCGCCTCGGCCCAGATTCAGGAGCTCTTCATTTGTAAGCCGTGATTAATGAAATGGATAACCGCAATAGTGAGCTGCTCAATATTATCATCCTCGTTTGTCTCATACCAGTAGTAAGCAGCATTGTAAATGGCCGCACTTATCATGGCCGCGTTGATAGCTGCATGGACCGAATCCCCGCTTCTTCTCAAAAGAGATTCAATGCTCCGATGTAAAGTCCGCTTCATTGTACTATCAACTTGTGCGGCAACCATTTGTTCAGGGATCATGTTGTCAAAGGCCAGAGCTGTAATTTCTTCCAGAAAAGCAAATTTATCTTAAAGCATCAAATTTCATAATCTGTTGCTTAACATACGTTTCGTGAATATCTGCTGGTTGTATTCATGGGAATATCGTACTAATATCATATCAAACAAGTGTTGCCTAAACAACTTGTGACTACTTATTTACAAAGGAAGGAATGGATATAACAATGAAAGCAATAGCTTTAACCGGCTTCGGAATTCCTGAATCGTTGGAGGAGCAGGAAGTGTCTGTTCCTGTAATTAAAGACACCCAGGTACTCGTGGAGATGCACGCCTCATCCATAAATCCTGGAGATGCTCATTTACGCTCAGGTGCAATTGAGCAGGGTCCGATGGGGGCAATGTTTCAAGTCCAGTTTCCGTATATTCTTGGTTTCGATGTGGCGGGTATTGTAAAGGAAGTTGGCACATTGGTGCAGCATCTCAAACCAGGTGACCGTGTGATGGGGATGGTCCCCACTGGTTCTTACACGGATTATGTAGCTGTAGAAGAGGATCATCTTGCTGTTATCCCGGAGAGTCTTTCCTTCGAAGAGGCTGGAGCCATACCTACGGTTACATTGACGGCCTGGCAAGCCCTGGTTGAGCATGGCAGACTTCAGCAGGGTCAGCGTATTCTTATTCATGGAGGCGCAGGGGGCGTAGGGCATGCCGCAATTCAATTAGCGAAGCAACACGGAGCGTATGTAATTACGACGGCGAGGGATTCCAATCGTCCATTCGTCATGGAATTAGGTGCGGATGAAGTTATTGATTATACAACAGATGAATTCGTAAACAAAATTTCCGAGCCTGTAGATATCGTTTTGGATACCATCGCGGACCCATCCACATTTGAAACAGGATTGCCAGGAGATACTGGAAATGAAAGCTATGCTGTTCTGAAGAATGGAGGAAAATATATTTCAATCGTTGCCTTTGGGATTGGACAAACTCCAAAGGTCCGGGACATAGACTCGGTTTTTTTTCAAACAAGACCTAACCGTGCCGATCTGGAGACTATAATCCGTAATATACAGGATGAGAAATTGCGCATTCATGTAGATGAAATATACCCATTTACCGCCCAAGGCCTATACCAGGCATACCGTAAAAGTGAGATGCAGCCTAAACGCGGGAAAATCGTGATTAAGAAATGAGGGTGAGATGAAGATGAGAGTAGAAATATGGTTCGATTATACTTGTCCGTTTTGCTATATTGGGAAAAAAAAGTTTGAAGCCGCCTTGGAACAGTTTGATTATAAAAATGAGGTAGAAATCGTGCTCCACAGCTTTGAAATGGTGCCTGGTTATTATCCGCAAGCAGGAGAATCGATTTACGAAACGGCTTCCAAACATGCAGGGATGAGTGTCTCCCAGGCAAAGCATGCCTATATGCAGGTTACTGATATGGCAAGAATGACAGGCCTCAATTATCGATTTGATCAGACCATCCCGGCAAACACCTTTAACGCACACCGCCTAACGCATTATGCGGCCGCCCATGGGAAAGCTTATGCACTCTCGGAACGTATCTTCAGAGCCTATTTTACAGAAGGACTCAACATAAACGACCCTAGTACCCTTGCCTTACTGGCAGCAGAAGCGGGTCTGGATGGGACGAAATCACTGGCGGTCCTGGAGTGTAACCAATACACAACAGAAGTGCATAAGGATGAAAAAGATAGCCGCCTTGCCTCCGTACGGGGAATGCCGTATTTTCTGTTTAATGAAACATATTCCATATCGGGTGCCCGGGATCAATCAGTATTCAAAGAGGTGCTGGATCAGGCATGGTCCAAGGTGGAGACTGTATCCGATGATAATACCGAATCTGCCACCAGCCCCGGATGTCTGGATGGCTCCTGTCCTATCAGGTAATCATGCCACTAGCAGCGACTCTCCGGTTAGGGGGGCGCTGCTGTGGCGTTTGTTTCGGTCATCGTCGGTCTGCTTCACAGCTAAACCCGGCACCGCTGAGCCCCGGCCATGATCCGGGCTTGCAGCTGCACCCGTTCCCAGGTAGCGCCCAGACCCTCGGCTTGTTGCCCGCTCATGATCGCCGCAAAAGCCTCCAGCTGGCCTACATAATAGTTCAGCGGTTCGAATTCACATAGGGTGGTGCGGTTGTCCGGCAGATCATGCCGGATTTTGAGCTTGTAGAACCCTTTGATCGGCCGGAAGAAATCCGGAACCGTCAGCACCGTTTGGTCGAAATACAGGGTGTGCGAGGCCCGGTATGGCAGCTCGAAGGAAGTGAGGCACTCGGCCCTCAGCCCGTTCTTGTATTGCAGCGCTGCCTGAAAGGTCCAGTCGCAGCCATCCGGCCCGTCAAAGGCAGACTGCGCCAGGATCTCCTCCGGCTGAAGACCGGCAAGGGTCTGCACGAACTGCAGCCAATAGCAGCCCAGATCGGCAAAAACACCTCCGCCCTTCCCCTTGACACTCCGGTAATTCCCGGCATGCCCGTTCTTGGCAGGAATGGAGATCCGGGTGCTGATCCTGCGCAGCGCGCCGAACTCGCCCGAATCGACGATGCCCTTCAGCGTCTGCTGCCATGGGTGACAGGCAATCATCATCCCCTCGGCGAGCTTCGGAGCAGCAGGGTTGTTCTTCGCCAGCCTTAACTGCTCCGCTTCTTCAGGATGGAGACAGATCGGCTTTTCCACCAAGACATGTTTGCCCGCATTCAAGGCCCGGATCGCCCACTGAGCATGTAACTCATTGCTGAGCGCAATATACACTCCATCCAGCCCATCAAGCTCCAGCAGCTCCTCCAGACTACCAGCCACATAGGGAATCTGGTACGCCTCGGCCATGGCCTCTGCTTTCGCCAAGGTACGGTTGGCAATCGCCGTAATCTTCACCTTGTCCACTATCCGTGACGGTTCCAGCATTGCTGGAACCGCAATATTCGAGGCGCCCAGAATGCCTAGCTTATAGGTTACCTGCTCTACCATACTGCTCATACCTGAGCCAGCGCAGCATAGGTGTTCAAGTACAGCACATTACATTTGGAGCAGGCGGGGGATAAGCCTTCATCCAGAATCCGCCGCAGCCGGTCGTAACGCGCAGAATTCCATATGTCTGTCAGCGTCTGCTCTTCCACATTGCCAATGGCCAGCTCGCCAAAAAATTTACACGCACTCACCATCCCGTTCGGGGCAATATCCACCCGGGTGCTGAGCGCCAGACATTTGGAGGTACTGCGGGACAGCATCGGCTTCCCGGCCACGAAATCCTCAATCTCATCAAAGTCCAGCCCCGGCTGATAGCGGATTCGGGTATTGCGCCAAGTGTTGCTGTTGATCCGCTTCAGGTCTTCGGTCAATCTGGTGATATTCTCCGGCTTAATATGGTATTTGAACGCATGCCAGCTGCTCCGGTGATCCGGCGGAAGCTCGGCCAGCCACTGGAAGTGTTCATCGTAGAAGCGGTCCATCGCAAGACTGGTGTTTTCCGAGATATACCAGGGGAAGCAGAGCAGAACCAGATCTACACCCTTGCGCTCAAAAAACTCCACCAGCTCATACAATCGGCCGATCATATTATCATTAATGACATTGTGCACAGAGATCCGGCCCCGGAAGCGGCCCTGCTCGCGCAGCTCCAGCAGCCGTTCGACACATTGGACCACCTTCTGAAAGGACCCTTTGCCGCGCAGGAAATCATGCTCCTCCTGGAAGCCCTCGATTGGAATCAGCAGCTCCAGGTTGTCGGAGATCGCGCACAGCTCCTCTTCAAACTTCGGGATCATATAGGCATTGGTGCAGATGGTCGTGTCCCGGGGATGCTCCTTCAGCAGCTCCAGAATCTCCTTGGCCTGCCGGTGAAACAGCGGCTCCCCTCCCCATAAATACAGGCGGGACTGCGCTTCGTCCGTCTCCTCCAGCAGCCTCTGGATCATTCCCAGATCCATATCCAGATTCTGCTCGGCGGTATCCATATCATGATGGTAGCCATCTTCATTCCATTGATAGCAATGCTTGCACCGCAGATTACAGCGGTTGGTCAGCTTGAGGGACATAATCTCCGGCATTACGGTCCGGAATCCCGGATCAAGCTTGCGCTCTCTATGCGGTACCACGACATTTCGAATCGTACGCTTCAAAGCCTCGAAGGACTTAGCGTCCAGGCTCACTCTACTGGTAGGTTGCATTAGCTTCTCCCTCCTGCTGTGGATAATTGTCCGGCATAGCTTGCCGCATAGTCCGGGTATTGAGCTCTAGCGGCTCTGAGATTATTCGCCAGCTTGCGCAGTTTATCATCATCATATCCTGACGCGGCCCACTCCCCGTAAGTGATGCCGTAACCAAGCCCGACCCACAGATTACTGTTGATCTTCTCATGCGGGCCGAAGGGGTCGAGCAGCACAAGCGGTGTACCCGAAGCCAGGGAATCTATCAAAGCGCCGCCGCCCGGCTTGCTGATGACAGCGGACGCCTGCCGGATGACTCCGTACATCCCCTCCCCGTAGCTCTTGCAGGGCGGGAAACGCTCCGTCCGGTTACCGGTTACCTCTGCAAATGGCGGGAAGGTATACTGCCCGCTGCCGTCCTTCGTCCAGGTCCTCCACTGCGGATCATTCATATAATAACGTCTGCCGCGGACCGGCCCGCCGATCTCCTGAGTGCTGTAAGCGGCAATATCCAGCTCGAACCCCGCCGACTCCAGCGCGTCAAATTTCTCGCGGAAGGTTCCGATCCCCCAGCCGCCCCCATGAACGACCAGCCGCCCGTTTCTCGCCGCAGCAGGCAGTGCTTCCCCAGATCCGGCATCGATGCTGAACAGAATCTCCTGCTTCCCGGGATCATACAGGCTTACTTCACGGTAGCCTTCCGCGTAAGCCGGATTCAGCTTGCGCAGATTCTTCCACGATGGCGACAGGTCAGCGTCAATATACAGCAGGTCAGCATACACGCTTACCCCCGCCAGCTCACGGTACTGGTCCATGACATGCACCCAGTGCCCGGACAAGACGATGAAGTGCTGCCGTTCCTCCTGCTTCCATTGCTGCAGCAAATGCTCAACGGCTGCGGGATCAAGGCTGCTTCTGATATCGGACGGTATTTTTTGTGAAGTCAGGGCAACGGCGAAGCTATGCTGGTATGCCCTGCGGCTGTTGTCTGTCTGTTCTTTTTTGTGCTCAGGCATTAAGGTCTCGAACACCTCAATCTCCGCCTGAAGGCCCAGCGCGGTTAACTTGCGTTCCAGCAGCAGACCAGGGACATAGAAGCCCAGGCCAAAGCCTGAGCATAGAATCGTCACGGTGTTATTCATTGGAGGGTTCCTTTCTTTATCGCAGGATAGTATAGCCCGTGCGCACGAGAGACTCGTCCAGCGTACGGATAAGCATGTGCTTGCTGTCTTCACTCCGGTAAGTCAGGGCCGCATACAGCTTGCCCTTCACGGAACCGGCAGTACGGGCGGGGTCCAGCGGCTGGAGCGCGCTAGAGGTCAAGGGCATCACACCTTCCCCCGTCTCCAGCGAGAATAAAATCCCGGTTGCCTCCATCCTCTCCAGCAGCTCCTCATAATGAACCTTGCCCATAGCTGCCAGCGGCACCTGTATCAGGCAGGTGTGCATACCCTCCTGCTTGAACCGGCGGTCCACATAATGCTTAATCAGACTCATCGACTTGCGGGCATTGATCTCTACCAGAGGCGCCAGACTTCCGTCACGCAGCAGCATCGAATCGACACACACCTCACCGTAATATCCGTCAGAGTACAGCTCCCGTCCTATGCTGCGCATGGTCTCCCAATAGCCTTCCTTGTCCAGCTTGTCCAGCAGAGACGGCTGCGGGGAGTGAGATTCTCCAAAAGCGAAGCCCTGGTTCACCAGCTGCTGAACAGACAACAGGTTGATCCGGCCTTCCGGTTCAATCTGAAACTGGCAGGAGAAGTCTGTCTCCCGGTCCAGCAGAGGCTCAAGGACAAACCGGATTCTTTTCCCCTGATTGCGGCTCGACTCCAGATGCCCGGCCATCCGGCGCAGCATACGCTCTGAATCCACCAGCTGATTCCCTTTACCGGATACCCCATACTCGTCCTTGATCAGAAAAGCTCCCTTCTCCAGCAGCGCTTGTCCCGATTGCAGCAGCTCCTCCATACTGTTGACCACTAACGCAATATTCGGCAGCCCCAGCCGGTCCCGCATCGCCGTTGAATAGCTCTTGGTATTCACTGCCCGTACAATATCTTCATTAGGCAACGTAGGCAAAAGCTTGTACCGGCTAACCGCCTCCTGTGTCCCGGGAAGCACGGCGAAGGGCTCCAGCAGCGCTCCTTCCGGTATTAAGCGGTCCGGTTCCTGCCCGGCGTCCATCCGGCCCAGCAGTTCAAATACATTCAGCGCCGCCTGTGCGGGAACAGATTCCTTTGCCTCCAGACTGAGCGTATCCATATTGGTGCTGAATGCATAACCGAGCGATTGCAGATAGTCATATTGTGCCCGGTTCATCCCCTGGCGGGTTAAGAGAACATCGCCGCTCCCGCAAAAGACAAACAGCATTTCATCCATCGCCTGCACGATAGCCAGCGCCTTCGCATCGGGAATGGCCGGCAAGGAGGCCAGATCCTCCTCCCGCCAGTACCGCTCCGACTCCAGGCTGCCGCAGTGCACAGCATTCCTCATTGTACGGCAAGCCCGGCGACATAAGCGGAGAACCGGTCCACTGATTTCAGGTGCTCCAGATCAAAGGTGTCGAAATCTACCTCTATATTGAATTCATCCTCGACTCTCAGAATAAAATTAATGATCTGCAGGGAGTCAAGTGCGGCGTCCAGGGTCAGGTCAGAAGCTCCGCTGAGCGTCTGAAGCAGGCCTGGTTCCTCCTTGATTTCGGCGATAATCTCAATGACTTTATGCTGCATGTGTCTACCCCTTTCAGGTTGCATAATTGGAATGAATAGCATGAATATACCAAATTTTAAGTTGTTAATATATGGTTGAATACGCCAAAATATTGAGATATACTAGGATGGATTCCAGTTGCCAACATAAGGAAACAGGAAACGGAGGTTTGTTTATGGAAGCTTTTCCGGTATTCAGGGGGGATTATGTATTCGACTCCTGTTCACCCGTTCAAATGCTCCTGACTCAAAAAACGGTCACTTCCGTACGTCATCAGCACGACTTCGTAGAGCTGGCCTACGTGGTTCAAGGGACAGGCATTCATCTGGCTGGTGAGGATAAAATGCAGGTGACGCAGGGGGATGTGCTGGTGATTCCGCCGGGGGTGTCCCATGTCTTTCATCCGCAGGATCTGAGCGGTACCGAGCCGCTGCTGATCCTGAATTGTATGCTCAGGCCCGGACTTGACAAGGTGCTTAGAGAGCTGCCCGGGACCTTGTCCGAAGAGGTCCTCTTGCCGCTGCTGAAGCTTCTGGAGGTTCAGCATTGGTTCGGATACATGGAGAAGAACAAGGAAATCCTCTTCCTGCTAGGCCGGCTGCACGGGATGCTGAACTCTGGCCTGCTCATAGATGAGCAGCGGCTATACCCGCCGCTGCTGGAGCTGGCGAAGCTGATTATGACCGCAGCAGACCTTCCCTTCGAAGAACGCCCGGTCCTTCAGTATGACCCGCTGCATGATGTCCTCCTATATATGATCAGTAACTATAGTGAGCGGATCACGCTGAATGAAATGAGCCGCCAGCTTGCGATGAGCTCCCGCCAGTTCCAGCGTCTGCTCAAGAATAAGACCGGCAGATCTTACATCCAGATCTACCAGGAAATCCGGATGAAATACAGCTGCATCCTGCTCCTGTTCACGAAGCTTGGCGTGCAGTCCGTGGCCCTTGAGGTAGGCATTTACGACATGAAATATTTCTACCGGCTCTTCCGCGAATTCAGCGGCATGACTCCCGCTTCTTATCGCGACCGGCTGCACAGCCACTTCTGCTCGGCGAAGGAGATGATGAGCAGTGTTGAACATTGCTCCTGTTAAGAGTACCCCATACCCTAAGCTGCGCAGCTGTATTGATGACTGCATCCAGTCTGTAGCGCAGTGGCAGGGCCTGGACAGCAAAGGCATGTACGGCGATGCCTGGCAGATGTCCCTGGATGAGCCGCAAGCCCCGGACCAGCCGCTGATTGAGCGGATACGTCTGCCCCGGATCAATACCAGCTACCTGTCTGCGTACCATGGCCTTACCTTCAGTTATATCGAACGGACTGAACCGGCGATGGATCGAAGCTACATGCTTGACTTACTGGAGAATCAGCTGTCCTCAGGCATGCCGGTGCTGGTCGGCTTCGATTCCTATGACTGTCCCTGGTGTGTAGCCTACCGCAGTCTGCATACGAGCCATGCTTGTCTTGCCGTAGGTCTGGACCGGGAGAAGAACCTGATCTATCTGACCGATGCTTACTATGGAAGGGAACTTGAGGTAGTGGATTTCAGCATCCTTGAAGGAGCCTGTCATTTCTATGCTTTATTCGGGCGGTGCGAAACCTCCCGCTCCTGCTCAGATTGGCAGACGATCCTTCAAGAGGTGCTTGCCAGCCCAGCCCCTCAGATTCGTCCAGATCAGGTGGGTGTCCAGCTCAGGGCGTATGCCCAGGCCTATCTGGAGACCGGGATACAGCCTGATAACACTGCTGCAGCCAGTTCGGCCTTCAAAATCTATGCCAACGCCCTGCCGATCAGCCGAATCCGGTTCAGCCAGTTCCTGCAGCTGCTTGAGCGCGAAGGTCCGGCGCCTGCTCTCTCCCGGGCAGCTGAAGGCTACCGTAAGGCAGGCGAGAAGTGGGATCTGGTGAATCAGTTCATGATTAAGGGGATGTGCTCGGGTAACAAGCCCGCCGCGCGGGTGAAGCTTCACAGGAATATGTGTGAGATCATCCGCCTGGAGGAGCAGCTTTTGGAGGAGCTGGCAGATTTGACGAGGATGACGCAACCTAGCAGATAGATTCTCTACAATACAAAACAAACAGAGCAGCGGTCCCCAACCGGGAACCGCTGCTCTGCTTTTGTTAAACTAACTATTTATTCTGCTATTTGCGCACCGAGAGGATGAACCGCTCCAGCGCACCTATATCCGTAATGCTCTGATTGCAGCCCTGACTATCCATACATACGTACTGGCCCACGGAAGCAAGATTATCTGCCGCCGCAAGCTCCGGCTTGGTCTTGACGTTCAGAAAGGCTAGCTCCTGCTGCCGGTTGCAGAACAGGCAGTAGCCCTTCTTGTGCAACGGCAGCATCCGGCCTTCCACACCAATGAACTGCCCTTCATGCGGATAGACGATGAACAGCTTGTTCGCTGCGATGTCCATCCAGGCCAGATACGTGACATAGCGGAAATCAAATGACTGCAGGTCAGGCAGCTTCATCTTTTTATTCTTGGGAAACAGCTTCTGAATCTGCTTCAGCGTAATCGGCGGAAACGGCTCCAGATAAGGCTCCAGCCCGCTGGTATACTGCTGGAAGTCCTCGGCCTTCTCGAAGGTGGAGATTGCCCGCAGCATCTGCTCCTGACCCTCGGTCAGTGAAGCAAAGGCCCCCGTCACGTTGAGCTCGGCGCTGTATCTTACAGTCTCCAGGACACGGCGGTCCGCTACCGAACGAAGTGTTTTCAGCACAAAATCTGCTTGTTTCTTAATATAATTATATTGATGGTTTCTAATAAATGTTGGTTTCACAGCTCTTCAGCCCCTTATTATGATTGATTACAGCAATAAGGTGCAGAGCCTGCGATTAGAAACGATAATATCTGTTTGGGCGATCAAGATTGTCCTGCCGCACCCCACGCAAAGTATCGCCCCGGATCAGGCTCTGCATGAGGACTGCCTAGCTAATGAGCAATTCGTAGCCATCCGTGTAACCCCCTATCAAACTAACTTGTCAAAAGTATAGCAGGAAAATACGGACGGAACAATTCCATTTCCCTGAATGATTCTCAAGGTACTATGATATGACAGGTGTGCAGAGCATAAGCCCGGTGGTAAAATAATGTGGTGTGCATCAGCGTTACAGCAGTGAGGAGGAAGGTCCGGTATGGACATTCATACATACGAACCGCTTGTGCCGAACATCGTGCTGTTCGTGGACCGCAGGTCTTTTGCAGAGTGGGAGATTGTCAGCAGCCCTATCGATTTCCATGATCTGACGTTCATTGTGGAAGGCAAAGCGGTCTATTCCATTAACGGGGAGCAGTTCCCGGTGGAAGCCGGTGATATTCTCTACGTCCCTTCCGGCAGTATCCGGGAAGCCCATACGTTCGCAGAGGCACCTATCCATTCCTATGCATTCAACTTCTTTTGGGAAGGAGCGGACAATCCGGTACATCTGCCGTTTGCGGCCGTAACCAGGGGCTGGATGACCAAAGAAATCCTGGAGGATATCAGGGAGTTCTCGCATATCTGGATGGGCTCACAGCCGCTCTTCCGGATGAAGGCCCGGGCGATTTTTCAGCTGATTATCTATCGTCTGCTTAACATTGCCTATCATCAGGAGGCCCCGCTGCTTGATCCGCGAATCCATAAGGTAATGGCCTATATCATGGATCACTATTCGGAGGAGGTTACGATCAGGGATCTGGCGGAAGGCATCGGACTGAGTCCGGTCTATCTCGGCAAACTATTCAAGCAGAATACGGGGTACACCTGCAAGGAGTTCCTGAACAAGATCCGGGTGAACAACGCCGAAATGATTCTGTCTGCGGGGGGCTTCAATGTATCGGAGGTGGCTGAGCATTGCGGGTATCACGATGTGGCGTATTTCAGCAATGTGTTCAAGAGCCTGAAGGGATATCCGCCGTCATCGGCTCTGAAGGGATGACGGCGGCATGGTGGAGCTATTGTATAGCAAAAGTGCCCAGTCTATTTAATAATCATAACGCCCCAAGCATCAAGCGTCAGTTCCTGATCCTGCTCTACCGCATTGCCGGACAATAGCTCCTGGCCGGCTTCATACGAATATTTGAAGCTGACCGGCTGGGCTGAGTAATTATAGTAGTAACGGATGGTATGGCCCTGCCGGTTCATACCGGACTTCACGATGAGCGGGAACGACAGCTGCTGGTCCGCTCCCCATAACCCGGCCACCTGGAGCGTATCGCGCAGGATTTCCGCAAGTGCGTCAGGTCCGGTCATACAACCGATGTAGGTGGCTGTTCCTTCGCCGAAGGTATTGCGGGTGACGGCAGCATATTCGCCCCACTGGGGATGATCGTAGCTGGCCAGCACCTCCGCTGAACCGGGAACAATCATCTCCATCCAGGTGCGGACGGTGTGAACGCCTGCTTCAGCTCCCTCAGGGAACAGCTTGCCCGTAAGTCCCGTAACCGCATTCGGCGTGGCAAAATGACTGTAAGCAATCCCGCAGGCCTCATGAATGACCCCAGGTTGTGCCGTATGACGAACCTTCACCTGCTCATCGGTGAACCCGCTCTTGAAGGAATAGACCACATGGCCGCCGCTGCGGACATAGTCATTCAACTGCTGGAGCGCTTCGTCCGAGGCGGCATACAGGGCCGGCACTACAACCAGCTCATACTCCTTCAGACGGGGGCTTCCCGGCTGGATGAAATCGCAAGCAATGTTCATCTTATAGAGTTCGTCGTACATCCAGCGGACTACATCGTTATAGATCAATCCGCCGGGCAGCTTGAACCATTCGATCGCCGACAGCGCTTCATTGCTAACCATAACGGCTACCTTGCTGGTCTTCTTCAGTCCAATAAGCTGATCGCTTAGCCGCTTGAAGTCCGCGCCGATAGTCTGGGCTTCCTTATATACCGGATTCGGCAGGAAATCATGGCTGAGCAAGCCCTTCCAATAGGTCTCGAAGGAATTATGAATCGAATGCCAATGCCAGTAAGCGACCATCGAAGCGCCTGAGCCCAGATGACTGAACGCCAGCTGCCGCAGCTGGCCGGGATATGGCGTCCATTCGGGGAATGCTTGCGCCTGGGTCTCCAGCACGAAGTAGTTATCCTGCTTCAGCGAGCGGGTCATATCTCCCCCGAAGGCAATCTCTGCACCTGTAAGCTGATCCTGGGACGGGTGATAAATATCTGTACCGGCAATGTCAAAAGGCTGCGACGCCGCAAAATGATCCACCGAAGGCTGAACGCCGAACGAATAGCCCCGCCACTCGAAATCGAAATTATGGGTGGTGAACTGTCCCGGCTGCTTATACTCATTCACAATTCCGACCTGCCACGCCAGGAACTCATTCACCAGCCCCCGCTGGAACCGGGCGAATTCAGCCCCCAGGCTGCCGTTGATCGTCCCCACCACGGACGGGAAGTCCTCCCAGCTGTCGATCCGGTTACTCCAGTAATCCAGACCGAACTGGTGGTTGATGGCTTCGAGCGTTCCGTAGGTCTCCCTCATGTATTTGACGAATCTTAGCTGGACGTTCGGTCCGGCTGTCTCATAATGCTTAGTCTCATTATCGATCTGGTAGCCGATGACTGCCGGATGCTTATGTACCACAGCCATCAGCTTGCGGATGATCCGCTCCGAGTAGAACAGATACGCCGGACTAGTGATATCCATAATCTGTCGGGCGCCATATTTCCCTTCCCCTTTCACAGTCACGGCCAGCACCTCCGGGTGCTCCTTGACCATCCAGGCCGGTACCGCATACGTAGGTGTTCCCACAATGACATGAATTCCGGCCTCATGCATCGCATCCAGCACTCTCTGTACAGAAGAGAAGTCGAATACCCCGTTCTGCGGCTCATGCGTGCTCCAGGTGGATTCCGCAATCCGGACGGTATTAATACCCGCATCCTTCATCATTTGGATGTCCTGCGTAAGACGGTCATAAGGCATGTATTCATCATAATAAGCAACGCCGTATAACAAGTGATCCATTATAGTCCTCCTGAAAGTTTTGATAATTTGAGTTTAGCCTTTTACCGCACCCGCTGTCACGCCCTTGGTGATCTGTTCGTTGAAAATAGCGTAGATGACAATGGCCGGGATCGATGTCAGCACCATGACCGCAAATTGTGAGCCGTAGTCTGAGGAATACTGGCCGGCGAAGTTCATGACCGAGAAGGGCAGCGTCTTCAGCGCATCTTTACTGAGGAAGGTCGATGCCATAATGAATTCATTCCAGCAGTTCAGGAATGTTGTAACGATGACCGTAACCAGAGCAGGCGCAGTAAGCGGAGCAATGATCTGGAAGACAATCCGGTAAATATTCGCGCCGTCTACTACTGCGGACTCCTCCATCGCCTTCGGAATACTCCGCATGAAGCCGGTCAGGATGAAGGTTCCCAGCGGTACAGACACTGCGGTGTATGGCAGAATAAGCCCTAGATAGGAATTCGTTAAGCCCAGCGCCTTGAAGATGGCAAAGTTAGGCAGAAGAGTCGCATGAATCGGAATCATAATCCCCAGCAGGATAATGGTGAAGAAGATGGGGCGCAGCTTCCACTGCATACGGGTAAAGGCATAGCCCAGCGTAAGGGACAGAATCACCGTTAACAGAATGGTTACTGAGGTAACGAAGGCACTGTTAATGAAGTAGCGCAGGAATTTACCGTCCACCCAGGCATTGATATAGTTCTGCCACTGCGGGTCACTTGGCCATTTCAGGACGCTGGAGGAGTAGAACTCATTGCTGCTTAAGAATGAGAAATCAATCAGCCAGATGAGCGGGAACAGCTGGACCAGGGCGACGATCAGGAAGAACACCCATAGTATGGTTTTTGTGCTTTTTGTCATGGTGATTCCTCCTTAGAATTCCGTCGCATCACTGCGGGTCAGTTTGTTGCTGAGATAGGTGGCAAGCAGGCAGACAATGATGAACAGAATCGAGATGGCGTTGGCATAACCATATTGGCTGGCCGAGAACGCCTTGTTATAGAGATACACGGCCAGGAATTGGGTGGAATCGCCGGGACCGCCGTTAGTGGTCAGGAACACGGTTTCCATCTGTTTCAAGGCGGTAATCATAGCCAAAGTAATCTGCACCGTAATAACCGGTGACAGCAGCGGAACTGTAATCCGCCAGTGCAATCGGAAGCCGGAGGCTCCGTCCAGTGAAGCGGCTTCATACAAATCATCGGGAATGCCTTTGAGTCCTGCATAATAGAACAGCAATCCCCAGCCGAAGCCGGCCCAGATCAGGATGAACAGCATGGAGATCAGCGCGGTGCTGCTATCCCCCAGCCAGGCATGCTTTAGCATTCCAAGCCCCAGGGAATCAAGCATTTTGTTGAAGGCGCCGAAGGTAGGGTCCAGCAGGGACAGCCACATTTTTGAAATAACGACTACAGAAATGACACATGGGATGAAGAAAATCGTTCTAAACCACTTCTCTGCCTTACCGCCCAGGCGGTCCAGCATAATGGCAAAAAAGATAGCAATCGGATGTTGGATCAGGATAAAGCCCAAACCGAGCAGTACGGCATTTCTAAGTGCCAGCCAGAACCGTGAATCGTGGAACAACAGCTCCGTATAGTTGGCGAATCCGATGAATGCCGAGGGCGTTCCCGGAGACAGGGTGTCTCTGAAAGAGTAATACGCGCTGAGTACAATCGGCACGAGAAAGGTCAGGGAGAACAGGAGAATCCCCGGAAAGACGAACAGAAAGATTGCCATTTTGTTGTTAAATACTTTTTGCATGGAACTCCAACTCCATCCTTAAGATTAGAGAGGGGCAAGAATGCTTCCCGCCCCGTCTCCTTTCACTCTCTATAGTGGTGATCTGTTATTGAGTTTCCGCAGCCTTTTGAAGATCGGCCAGCAGCTGCTCAGGTGTTGATCCGCCGGCGAAGAACTTGCCGAAGGCATTCTGTGCATCATCCTTGAACTTAGGTGTACCGGAGTCAAGGGCGATAGAACCTGCTGTGCTGGTAGCCCCTGTCAGAACCTCAGTCAGTTGCTTCTGCAGTTCGCTCTCTTTGCCGCTAAGCTCATATTTCTGTGCCGGTACAGCCGCTCCGGTATCCCATACAATCTTGGCCCATTGATCGGCGGACATCATATAGTCGAAGAACTTCTTGGCTTCTTCAGGATGCTTGGAGCTGCTGACCAGCGAGTATCCGCCGCCGTTCCAGGCCAGAAGGTCGGTGTTCTTGCCTTTACCGCCATCAACAACCGGGAATTTCAGTACATTCACATTGTTGCGGAAGTCTTCCGGCAGCTTGTCATTGGTAGCCATACCCGCTTCCCAGGAGCCCATATACCACATGGCTGCACGGCCTTGCGTGAACAGGTTCTGGGAAGCGCCATAGTCCGCTGTCATGAACGATTCCTGGAACAGCTTGGTGTCTCTGGCTTCTGCCAGCAGCTTGGCCGCAGCCAGGAAGTTCTCATCGCCGGTGAAATTCTTCTTCTTCGCTAC
The DNA here is from genome assembly GCF_038593195.1 of Paenibacillus sp. FSL H7-0350. NCBI lineage: Bacteria > Bacillati > Bacillota > Bacilli > Caryophanales > Paenibacillaceae > Paenibacillus > Paenibacillus sp. FSL H7-0350. The sequence goes on from NZ_CP151972.1 coordinate 2,145,841, forward strand.
CGCATCCAGCATCAGGTTCTGATCGCCGGTGAGGCGTACGACAAGATCCTGGAAGAAGGCCGCGAAGCTCCACAGGTCCTTACCGTTCATCGACATCGGCTCAATGCCTTTGGCACGGAACTGCTTGCCCGCTTCCAGCAATTCGGCGTAGGTGGTAGGAATCTTGATGCCATTGTCATCGAACAGCTTTTTGTTATAATAGATCACTTCATAGTCACTGTTGCGGGGCAAGCCATAGAGCTTGTCATTGAAGGTGAAGGATTTGTACACGCCCGGCAGGAATTTGTAAGTGTCTCCTTCGTATTCCGCAGGGTTCAGCTCTTTCACATAGCCGGCTTGTACCAGCGTATTCAGCTCTGCTCCGCCGTGAACCATCGTGACGTCCAGCGATTCGTTGGAAGCCATGTACGCCTTCAGCTTGTTTTTGAACGGCTCCTCGGCGAGGGTTTCGATATCGATCTTGACATTGGGATTCGCTTTGATATAGTTGTCGATTACCATTTGCTCTGCCAGCCCCTGGCCGGATTTACGGTCGGGAAGGTTCGAGAACAGACGCAGCGTCACTTCCTTGTCCGCAGATCCGGCTGTACCGCCGTTCGTGCTGCTGCCTGCATTATTGTTCTTGTCATTACCGCCTCCGCATGCGCTAAGCACCGAGACTGCCGCAAGGGCCGTAACCAGCAGTATATTACGTGTGGATTTTGAATTCATAACCATGTCAATTCCCCCTATTTGTTATGGATCGTGGGTTGCTTTCTTTGTTTCTGAACACATCGTACCAGAGTACCAGAGCCAGGGTCAGTAGAGAAAAAGAGAGTAATGTTGAAAATTGTCGACTTCGAATGTCAGCTCCCTTGTGTATATTCGGCATTGCGCATAAGATAAAAAACAAAAAGGTTAGTGATCCTGTGCTGCGCTACTACTTGAATATGAACCTGCGATACAAGATAACCATACTGATCTTCCTGCTGATTACCGGGGTGGCCTGCACGCTGGGCGCATATTCCTATAACATCTCCAAGCAGCAGATCATCAATAAGGTGAGCAACTCCAACCAGAGTGTGCTCAAGCAGATTGACAGTAATCTCGCCCGTATGCAAAAGACCTTAGCCGACTGGGTCACGGTATTCAGCCTCGCTCCAGTCGTTCAGGATACCCTGAGGAGCAATACCCCGGATTCGGCGAAGATCGAGAACCAGCTCTATAACGGACCCACTGCGTCGATCATGAACCAGATGCTGGTGACCGGAAGCTTCGACTATCTGGCTCTGTACGGCAGCTTGTCCGAGCCGCTGTTTCAGGTTGCCACCGATGACAGCAGCGGTGCGTATAGTTTGAGCAAAATTACCTCAAATGATACTTATAAACAGACCGTTGCCTTAAACGGTGCCTCCTACTGGTTCCCGCTGACGGAAGAGAACAATGTATTCATTCAGAGCAACCGCAATGACAAGCTTGGCATGACCCGGATTATCCGCGATATTGTGAACGGGAACCGGATCGGCTTCGTATTCGTCGGCATTAATCTGGAGACGATCCGCAGAACCTATCTGACGAATCTGTATGACAAGGATCACGGCATCCTCATTCTGAGCGAACAAGGTACACAGCTTCTGTCGGCAGGCAAAGAGACTTATAGCCCAGAAGCCGCACAGTTCGTAATGAAGCAAGCCAAGGCCGGCATTCGCTCCGGCAACACCATCGTCAGCCTGGAGGGCAAGGATACGCTGCTCAATTACAACATCAACCAGGATGGCTGGATCACCCTGTACAGTGTTCCGCTCTCTTCGCTGACTGGGGAGCTGAATTCCATCAAATCGGCAGTGCTCGTGATGGTATTAGCCAGCCTGGTGCTTAGTATTCCTCTGCTCATGTTCTTCTCCTCCTTCCTGACAGCGCCGATCAAGACGCTGCTGTTGTCCATGCGGCGCTTCCAGAACGGACAGTTCGAGGAGAAGGTGGACATCAAATATTGGGATGAGATCGGCCAATTGAGCCGGGGCTACAATAATATGGTCAGCAACATCAAGACGCTTGTAGACGATGCCTATCTGCTGAAGCTGAAGGAGCAGGAAGCGGAGCTGAAGGCGCTGCAATCCCAGATTAACCCCCATTTTCTCTACAACATGCTCGACACGATCTTCTGGGAAGCGGAGGCGGCAGGACAGGATAAGATCAGCGAGATGGTCATCAACCTCTCCCGGCTGTTCCGGTTAAGTCTTAACCAGGGCAAGAGCTTCACCAGTGTAGCCAAGGAAAAAGAGCTGATTGAGCTGTATCTGACGCTCCAGAAGATGCGGTTCCAGGAATCGCTCGAGTATGTGATCGACATACCTGAGGAGCTGTACTCCTATGTCATTCTGAAGCTCAGCCTGCAGCCGTTCATTGAGAACGCGCTGATCCACGGCATTGAACGCAAGCGCGGCGGCGGACGGGTAAGCATCAGCGGACAGCGTACCGGAGACCAGCTGAGGTTCGTGATTGAGGATAACGGGGGCGGGATGAGCAGCGAGACACTGCTGAAGATTCTTGCCATGCCTGACGAGACAGATGTGTACACTGCCCGGGATGTCGGCGGCTATGCGGTGCAGAATGTACAGGCACGGCTGAAGCATTTTTATAAAGGTGACTATGCCTTGAATTATACCAGTGTTCCCGGAGAGGGCACGCGTGTGGAAATTGTGATTCCGGTGATTATAAATGACATGCAAGAATAGACAAAGCCGGGCGGATAAAGAATACGAAGACAGATCGGAGGGGATGTCCCTTGTATAATATGATTATTGTGGACGATGAAGAGCGGGCGCGGGTAGGCATAACGACCCTGATTGACTGGCATTCGCACGGCATCCATATTGCAGGAGAAGCCAGAGACGGACTCGAGGCCCTTGAACTCCTGGATACCTATGCCGTCGATATCATGCTAACGGATATCCGGATGCCGCAAATGGACGGCTTGGAGTTAATCAAGGTTGTCTCTGAGAAATACCCCAGCGTCAAATCAGTCATTATGAGCGGATACGATGATTTCGGCTATGCCCAGCAAGCCATAAGGTCGGGAGTCAGCAATTATCTGCTGAAGCCGAGCCGCCGGCAGGAGATTCTAAGCACTGTTCTGGCCATCACGGAGCAGATTCAATCGGAGAAGCTGGAGATTACTTCGCTTGAGCATCTGCGGCAAGGCTTCCGGGAGAGTCTGCCCCTGCTGAAGGAGAAGACGTTAAGCCAGCTCATTCTTACCGAGAGTCCCTCGTATTCCAGGCTGCTGGCTAATCTGAAGATGAACCAGCTGGTTTTCCCTTATCTGCTGTATGGCATCATTCTGCTGCGGATCGACAATTTCCAGCTGCTGCATGAGAAGTATATGCATGAGGATACGGAACTGCTGAAGTACGGGCTGAAGAATATTTGCGAGGAGTCGCTGCCAGAGGCTGTGCTATGTGTTGCCTTCGAGCATCAGGACGATATTGTGCTGATTCTGAATACGGATGAGCTGCCGGATCAGGAGGAATTAAGCGGTTATATCCGGATTATTCAGGAGAATATCGCCAGCTTCTTGAAGTTCACTGTGTCCGCCGGGATCGGAAGTATTGACAAGAATATTGAGCATCTGCGCCACTCCTTCGTGGAGGCCTGCCAGGCTTTGAATACAACCAACTACACCGGCATTGCTAAAATCGTGGAGTACAGCGGGGAATTCGATGCCGAGTCCTCTCAATCCTCCTATCCTCTGCATGAGGAGCAGGAGGTGCTGAAGGCGGTACGCGGCGGTTCTCCCGGCGACATTGCCGATAAGCTCACACTGTTCAATGTAGCCCTGCAGCCCGAGACCGTGTCCAGGGACCAGGTGATCAAGTCGAGCTTCGCCCTGTTCTTCGCCCTGTATAAATTATGTATTGAGAACAATGTCAATGTAAATAAAGTCTTCGGGCAGAATCTGACCGAGCTGATCCATGTCCTGTCCCGCTCCAGTCTGGATAACCTGTTCCAGTCGCTGCTGGAGACAGCCCAGCGGGTCAGTGAGCATCTGACGTCCAAGAAGAACAGCAACAAGCTGCTCGAAGCGGCCAAGAGCTATATCGGGGAGCACTTCATGAAGGATATCAACCGCGAGATCGTCGCCAGGGAGATCTATATTACCCCCGGATATTTAAGCCTGCTGTTCAAGCAGCAGCTTAAGATCAGCTTCATCGATTATCTGCACAAGGTCCGCATCGAGCATGCCTGCCAGCTATTTAAAGATCCCGGAATGCGGATCGAGGATATCGCTCTGCAGTCCGGGTATAATGATACGAAATATTTCTATCAGGTGTTCAAAAAGTATAAAGGGCTCACGCCCAATCAGTTCCGCAGCAATACGGAGTGAGGGGTCAGGAAGCTCTCCGGCGGCCCCAGACAGGATGCCGGCAGCGGCCCGCGGGACAGCACCAGCTTCTGCAGGACCAGCCCGGCATCCAGGCCGTAAAAGCGCAAGGTATGCTGCCCCGCAGTCAGAGGGTGACGGGTCACGGAGACATGGGCATTGTCCATTACTGCGCGGCACCATGGCCCGTTGCTGTGATTGCCGCCTTCGTAATCCGGCGGCAGCGCATCGGCGGTGACCGGCGCTTCCCCGTCGAACCCGGCAGCATACCTCAGTCCGCTGACCGGCGACAAATGATTCGTCGGCGCCAGGAAGACGCTAAGCAGGTATTCACCCTCATGCCGGACGAACAGACGGTACTCCAGGTAAGGGGCCTTCTCCGGCTGGCCGAAGGAGACGCCGGCCGGGAGCATTTTGACAGCTGACAGCGTCCGTCCGTAGTTCTCTATAATCTTCCATTCCACCCCGCTGCGCGATACGCGGCTGATGGCATGCTCCGCTTCTATAGACACCACTCCATGAGCCTCAATAAAAGTCGCCGGCTCGAATCCCTCAATATCTGTCCAGTCCACAGCAACAGTAACCGTTACGCTTCCTCCGGCACCTGTCAGGATAATCTCGCCTGTTACCGCTCCCGTTACCTTCGTCCAGTCCACAGTTACGCCAATCTCCGCCCCGCTGCCTATCCAGCCCTGCTCCTGCTCCAGCCTGATCCAGTCTGCGCTGCTTACCGCCTGATACTGGAACCCTGCTCCGCCCGTGCTGACGGTAATCAGGTATCGCTCTTGCAGCAGATTGGTGAACGGCGGGAGCGCGGCGGTCCCTGCGGTGTACCCCTGCTCTACTCCCTCCACCCCTACAATCATTGCGGCCTTCGGGCCGGGAATGATCCTACTGACCTCGGGATAGCTCCACCCTTCCGCGTCCCAGCGGACATAGCCGACATGCGGAGAGCTCATCATGCCCTGCCATTTGCCATTCGAAATTCCTGTGTTATAGCGCTGCTCCAGCTGCTTGTCGCGCTGAATGGCCTCCTCTGCAAGAACGGCATAGCTGTTCGCAAATACACTCCCGCGCCTTGCATGCAGCCTGCTCAGTCCGGCATAGATCTGCATGGCGTTCACATTGGCAGAAGCGGCTGCCGGATAATACACCAGCTGGTAATATGCATCCCTGAGCGCTTCAGGCAGCTCCAGCTCATACGCTGCCGCTGCCCGCTCCAGACGGAGCGCCTCTGCAAGCATTCTCTGCGCCTCCTGATGATGCAGCAGGCTGAAGGTGTCCGGCCTGATAATCTCCGGCTTGCGGCGCCCGTTCATCCGGGTATAATCTGCAAGTACTTGGGCGATTCCGGCAACCATCTCCGGCTGGGCTCCCGCCCCGAACTGCTGCCGGGTCCAGTGCTCCGTATACTCCGCCGTCCGGTTAACCGCATCTGTTCCCCAAGCCTCGTAATCATAAGCCAGGTCCAGGAAATAAGAGACCGGCAACTCCATCGGCTTCAGATCACCTACATTCACCACCCAGAGCTCACGGATGCCATAATCGAACGCCATCGTCATCTGCTCCCACACCTTCTCCAGCGGAGTGGTATTCACCCATTCATAGGAGTGGGGACCGCCGTGATAGTCGAAATGGTAGTAGATCCCCCAGCCGGGAGAGCGCTTTTGCTCATGCTTTTCCGGGATTTTGCGCAGATTGCCGAAGTTGTCGTCCGACAGCAGAATGATCACATCCTGCAGAACATCCCAGTCCTTAAGCCCCTCCGCTTCGGATGTACCGTACCAGTAGGTCTCAACCTCCTTGTAGACGGCCAGAACCTGCGGCAGATGCTCCAGGTTATACTGTTTCAGCAGCGCCTTCTGGGTCAGTATAATCTGCTTCAACAGCTCAATGTTCTCCTGGTCCGAGCCTTCCAGTGCCGAGTCGCTCTCGCCCCGCATGCCGAGCGTCACCAGACTCTCATACGCCCCATTGCGCTTGAGCCCATCCTCCCAGAACGCGGTAATCGCCTGGGAATTCCGGCGGAAATCCCACAGGTTACTTGTCCCGAACTGCGCATAGACCTTCTGCCATTCACTGCCGGCCCGGAACAGCGGCTCATGATGCGAGGTGCCCATCACAATACCATATTCATCCGCATGCACCGCATTTGCGATAGGACTGCTTGCCCCGTTCAGGCTGAACTCCGCGCTCCACATCGCCGGCCACATGAAATTCCCCTTCAGCCTGAGGATCAGCTCGAATACCTTATCATAGAAATGCTCATTGAAGTCCCCGAAGGCATGAGTCGCCCAGGAGCCGAGCGAAGGCCAGTCATCGTTGAGGAAGATTCCCCGGTATTTCACAGACGGCTCTCTCGAGCTGCTGTTCAGCCTGCTTGCGGGAAGGGCCAGACGCTCCACCTGCTGCGGAACCACATCGGCAAAATACACCCACGGACTCACTCCGATCAGCTCAGAAATAGCGTACATACCGTAAATCGTCCCGCGTTTATCGCTGCCCGCAACGACCAGCGCCCGCTCGACTCCCGGCAGAGGCTGCTCTATGATTTGCAGCCGGTAACATTCCCGCTTGCCTTCAATAGCAGCGACATCGAGACGGCGCTCTGCAATCAGCCTGCCGATCAGCCCATTCCCGCCGACCGGCCCGGCGATAATAACAGTGCCCGTGAGCTGCTCCGCTTGGGTGAGTATTGCAGGCGCTATCCCGCTAACCAGTCTGATATCCGTACACAAAGACTCCGCCACCCGGCGCAGCCCTTTATAGTCAGTCCCCATCGGGTCCAGATATAGCTGAACCGCCCCTTCCGGGGCGGCAATGATAAATTCCTCGTTCGATGTCATGCTCTCATATCCTCCGCTTCTTTCGTCTTCGCATACTTATCACATTATATCGGGAGAGCGGTTACAGACTCCATGGTCTAACTAGCAAGAGTTTGTAATTTGTAAAGGAGGCGGGCTTGGGGAGGTTGGGCGGCTTGAGACGTTCAGGTGGATGAAAGAGATAGGGGAGCTTGGGGGTGTTGGGGAGGTTCGGGTAAATAGGGGCGTTCGAAGCGAATATTCGGTGATAGTTGTATTCTGTACATTTAAAAACAGTGAAAAGGACGGAATTACTCATCTAGTTGTATTCTGTACAGCTAAAACTGCCCCAATATGTGAAAACCCGATTATTGGGGCAGTTTAATTGTACGAAATACACCTAAACGGTTATTCGGCTATACATCAGACGATTTAGTTGTACAGATGGCACTTATACATAGAGCTTGATTAGACTAATGAATGGGTTCAGAGACGAAACCACTTGCTATTTCCACTATATTAAATCCAAAGCCGACGTCCTATTGAAGATGCAGCTAATGTTCTTATTGTAACGGAATTATAATCTCTGACCCGCCAGTAGTGGTAATTGAAATGCGCTCCCCGCTGAACTTAACCCTCAGCAGGTCTTCAGGCGATTGGTCCAGAATCGGACCGGGAGTGCGGATCACATCCGCTGGAGAATCCGCCGAAGGATCACCGTACACGGCGGAGGCCAGCCAATGAACCCCAGGTTCTATAGTGGCTGTTAAGGTTGGCAGTACCGTACGGGGACGAAGCAGATTCGTATTCGCATTCGGCCAGATCAGCTCGGCCTTCGAGTAGCCTGTTAGCCCCTTGATGCCGCTCGTTCCCCATGCTGTAGCTGCCGCTGCGCCAATTCCGCTGAGCTGCTGCGAAGGCTCCGCTTCCTGTCCCAGCGCGAACCCGCCCTCGGCAGCATCCAGCGCGCGCCCTGTCTCCAGCCGGTGAATGCGAATATGCCAGGGCAGACCCGCAATTACCCAGGTGCGCACCTCAACGTCCGCCCAAGGCTTCCAGACCGACCGCAGGACGTTGTCCGTAATCTCCGATTCCAGATTCCGGCGCCGTACCCGGTAGAGGTTATCTCCTCTTTCGCTTAGCGCAAGCATAGAATCATAGGCTCCCTGTGACAATCCCCATTCTGAGCGGGGAACGCTGAACCCGAAGCCCGTGGAATAGACGAATTTCTCGTATTTGGCTGAGGTATGCGTATGCTCATTGGTAGATAGATGTCCGCTATTGAAGGCGGCCACATGACCGGAAGCCGGCTCGCGGACTAGAACAAGATGCGGCGGATGCTGTACACTCACCGCCGGAAGCCCCGGCAGCTGCAGCTCCGGTTCGCTCCAGAACGGATGCTCCGCGCCGAGGGCGAGCGGCAGAAAGGTCTTCATCGCCCAGTAAGGCGAACCGGGAGCATTATAATTCTCCGCCATGACCAGATTCGGATACGTGTATCCGATCGTCAGCACACCTGCAGCATCGAAGATGGGCTGGCGGAACCACCAGCGCAGGTTGCGCAGGATGATGCCTTTAACCACTCCGGCAGGGAAGCCCTCAACCTCTGCATAAGCCAGTGCGCTCCAGAATGCAGACTGGGCGAACCGGTAGGCCAGACTGCGGCCGTAAGGAAGTGCAGCGCCGTCCGGGGCGAACCAGCCTATGAATTCAGCGGCGAACAGCCGGGCGCGTTCTTTGAACAGCCGGGAACGCTCCGGGTCTTCCCGTTCCATCAGCTTCGCATACAGCAGCGAATAGTAATGGATGGCGAAGGGCCCATAATAATCACAGTGGCCGTTAACGCCGTCGCTGTACCAGCCATCCTCCAGATAGAACGCATCCATCCGTGTCAGGTTCCTCTCCAGCTGTAACGCATCATAAGGCCGTCCTACTGTGCGGAAGCCGACATTCACCAGCACATTGAAGAACAGCCAGTTGCAGTCGTAGCAGGGACGGGAATTGATCTGATTCAGCCAGTTGTATAGATGCTCTTGCTCCTGCGGAGCAAGCGGCGACCAGATATGCTCCGGCACAGCCGCCAGCGCGAAGCCGAAGGCAGCCATCTCGACCAGACGCTGGTCATAGTCCCTTACATCACCCCAATACTCCTCATGGGCCGGATCGGTGCCGTGCCGGATGCCGTCCAGCACAGTGGCCCATAGCTCATTGTTCCCGCCTCCGGCAAGCAACGGGATCAGTCCCCATAGCACCCGGGAGAAGCCCTCCATTCCGGCGGTGGCTGCGGGATAGCTCGCTCCCGTAATCCCTATCTCAAGTCTGGCGCTTCCTCTGCTATAGAGCGGCCGAAGCGGCTCTGTCAGCTGGTCAAGGGCAGCCAGCAGGTCGCCGCGTGTCTTCAGCGGATTGCTTTGAATCCCCGGATTCCTCTTATTGTTCGTCATTGTCATACTCCTCCTACTCCCAATAGAACGGGCCTGCTCCCTTGATCCGGGCCAGTGCCTCGACATAGAAGAAATCCCCGTAGATCAGCGGCACATCGATATTCCGGTCCTCAGGATAGTTGCTGGTGCCGTGAAGCAGCAGCCCCTGTTCGCCGGGATTATCCCAAGTTCCGTAATTGCGGTAGAGAGATTCCGTGATTCTAAGCGCCCCATTCCGGTAGATATGAGCCTCTGATTCTTCCACCAGCCCAGCCAGCAGCAGTAGACCGCTTGCCGCGCAGGAACCGGCAGAAGTATCGCGGATCTCCCCAACATCGCCGGGAGCGCGGAAATCCCACTGCGGCACCTGATCCTCAGGCAGACGGGTCAGGAAGAAATGCGCGACTTGCTTGGACGCATGCAGGTAGCTCAGCTTGCCGGTATGATGATAGGCCAGCGCCAGCCCGTATAGTGCCCAAGCCGCGCCGCGCGACCAGGCCGATTCCGGCGCATAGCCCTGTCCGCCCAGCTTCTCTGCCACTTCGCCCGTCTCCGGGTTGAAGTTGACAATATGATAGACGGAGCCGTCCGGACGGATAAAATGCTCCAGCACCGTATCCATATGTGCCTCCGCAATATGCCGGTAACGCGGGTCTCCGGTGACTTCGGAGGCCCAGAACAGCAGGCTCGTGTTCATGCTGCAGTCGATAATGGCGACCCCACTGTTGTCCTCGCCTTCTCTCCAGGGATTCCAGGCCCGGATATAGCGGCCCTTCAGGTTGAAACGGGCGGCCAGATAGTTGGCGGCCTTCAGCCCGCGGACGCGGGATTCTTCTCTGCCCGTCAGCTTGTAGTTGGCAACACTGGTCAGCAGCCACATGAAGCCAAGGTCATGGTCCAGCTTCACATAGCCGTCCAGCACCTCATCCAGCCGCTCCTCGCAGCGCTCAGCTACCGCTTTCAGGCTCTCCTCTCCGCTCCCGGCATAGAGCTGCCAGAGCATTCCCGGCCAGAAGCCGGCAGTCCACCAGCTCGGCACTTCCAGTACATACTTACCGCCTTGACTGGCATGCGGGAACTCAGCCCCGATGCTGATGCTGTTCGTTCTAGTTTTCTCCAGCGCCTTACTCCAAGCCTCATCTACCCATGTCTGATCTATAGTTCTGTTCATTTGAATCCCGCCTTTATGTGAATGTAGTACCCGTGCCGTGCGTCTTACATAAACTCAAAAGTAAACACCAATACGCCCTCTGCCCCGGGCTGGAGAACCTGGAAGTCCAGACTATGCCACACCGTATCCTGGCCATAATGGTCCTGATACACATGTGCAGTAATCTCCGGCCGGACGATCTGCGGATCGTAGGTTACCTGGACACCGCGTCCTTCAGTCCCTGGGAGCAATACTCGCCCTGAACCCGACAGCTCCGGTCTGCACCACGTTATGAACCGTTCCGTCCAGCTTGCCGGGGTCCCATCATACTGATAGGTGTCTGTCAGCTCCAGACGGGGCAGCTCTTCCTTATGCCAGACCAGCGAACGGACCAGGGATTGCAGTCCGGCTACCGGGTACGCCCGGGCCAGCTCCAGCGTCAGCTCCAGCGTCAGCTCATCCTTCGCCGATGCTGCCGATGCATGCAGCACCGTAGCCTGGAACTCCCGTCCGGCTCCCTGGAACTGGCCGTCAATAATCGGCACGTTATGGCCCTGCGACCCGTTGCAGTCATAACCGTAACGGCCGGCACCGAAATAGTCCGCCGTATACTCTCCGCTGCCCAGATCGGCCGCGAAGATCTCCCCCCGGCCGCTCAGAATGAATTGGCCCAGATCATTATGGTTATGAGGCTCGTCGTTGTGGCCGCCCTTGGCCGCGAAGCCGAAGGCGCCCGCAGCAGAGATATGCCGGGAGATGAGCCAAGCAGCATCGGGCAGATAGCTGCTGCCTGCCTCCCAGGACTCCTTCTCCTGCCCGGCTCTTGTCCAGATCAGATTGCGCAGCGCCGGTGCGAAGCGGCTGCAGTGATCTTCCGTGAACGGGGCGCGCAGCGCAGACGGCGGGCGCAGGACATCCGGATAGACGTCCGCCAGATAATGGGAGAGTCCCATATGCACCCGTACGCGGGGGACGGAATCAGAGAAATTGGCGACATAGCTGCCGTCAATGAAGCATTGCTGCTGGAAGCGGGCGATCTGTGCCACCTTCTCCTGCTTGAACCAGTCCAGCCTGCCTCCGCTTCTTGCACGGAGCAGATCGCTGTAATAAGTGAAATAGCCGAACCCGTAATTCCAGTAGCCCAGCCCCTCCTGGCAGGCCCCGTCTGCCCCGAAGCCCTGCAGATAATAATTCATGCTTCTCTCTGTCTTAAGGAGAATCTCCGCCAGCATGTCCTTGTCCTTCACAAGGAGCAGTGCAGCCGCACCCACAGAGCCCGCACAGACCGCTGCCCAATTGTGAGTCGAGGTCTCCCAGAAATAAGGGCCATGCGCAAGGAACGGCTGGAAGATTCTGCGCTCCACCTCACTGCGTATCCGGGAGCGGAGCAGCAGCGGGAGACGCTCCCCGAGCAGCAGCAGACATTCGCTTAAGGTAAAGCCTGTCTCGGAGGAGAACAGATCGATATGCCGGTTGATCTCAGCAGCATCATGCTTCTCAGGAAGATGAGCGGGAACACACCACGTGTACTCATCGCAGATCGCCCATAGAATATCTGTAAGCTGCTCCAGAGCTGCGGCGTTCTCCGGCTCCAGCAGACTAAGGAATACATACGTATTCAGCCTTCTTCTCCGTTCAAAATAAGGCCGCTCATACTCTAGTCTCGACCCCGTCTGCCGGAAAAGGGTAAACAAACGATACGTCAGCAGCTGTATAGGCTGCCCTTCCAGCCGCTGTGCCTCTGCACGAATCTCACTGATACTGGCCTGCAAGACTTCAGAAGATGCCGACTCACTCCAAAAAGCAGCCGAATCCCCTTGCGGATAATATAAGCTGAGATCTGCCGGCTTCATGTTCTCTACGATTGCCTTAAGTTCCTGTATGTTCATGCCTGAGCTTCCTCTCTGGTTCAGTCTGTCTCTATCCCTTATTCCAAAGCATGGTCCCGCATCACGTTCTCGCCGTCTGCGATTCTCCTTGCCGTCCATTTCATGTCCTCGCCCGACCAGAAGGGGTCAGCAGGAGGCAGGCCCAGCGGCAGAAAAACAGCGGCGCACAGATACAGACTGCCCGTATTAATGTAGCTCTCGGCCAGCTCCGGCTGATAGCCGTAGATCCCCGGCTGCAGCCAGCCGTTCTCATCCAGCGTGCCTGGGTATTGCATAATACGGCTAATGACAGCGGTTAATGCGCAGCGCACCTGGGCCGGAGGCAGCGAGTCTTCCAGGAAATGCTGGAGCGCCGCCTGCGACAGCAGCTGAAACGCCCCGAACCGGTAGACAATCGAACGCCCGAGGAACGGATACGTCCCGTCCGTAGCGATGCTGCGCTCCAGCACGGAGGCATATCTCTGCGCCCGCTGCAGGACCAAGGGTCTAAGCCGGGCATACTCCTCATTCTCCTGCTCGAAAAGGGTAACAACATCCACCAGCATCGGCTGAATGACAAAGCTGTTGTAATAATCCCAGTGAAAATCCTTCCCGTCCCCGTAGACTCCGTCACCCTTGTACCAGTCCATGAACATGTGGACCGCATAGCCCACCCGCATCCGGTCATAATCCGGGTCGCCCAGCAGATATAAGGCTGCTTCCACCATCGCACTGAACAGCAGCCAGTTGCTGCCGCTCGGAGCAGTCCGCCGCGTCTGCTTGAGCGCTGCAATTAGATTGCCTGTGACCCGTGCGTCCAGCCGGGCTGTAACCGCTCTCGGTGCACGCACCAGCGCATGGGCCAGAAATGCCGCATCGACCAGCGGCTGGCCTTCGGTCTTGAATTCCATATAGTCAGGCGACTGCGGATCGACCGCCGCATCAATCGCTTCCAGCAGCAGCCCTGCATAACGGGCTCTTAAGCGCTCTTCTTCACCATCTAATCCCTCAAGCTCCAGCCAGGGAGCCATCCCGCAGGCCAGCCTCGCAAAAGCTTCCAGATGCGCAAACTGGCTGCGCCCGCTATGAAACTCCGCAGGTAACCGCTCTTTCAGTTTCCGTGCAGCGAGCGCCTCCAGGACCGGCGTTCCAATCCGCAGCATTGTATCCAGCCAGTATTTACGCTGTTCTATCCCACTCATCCATCATTCCACCCTCTCAGGTATTCTTCTTCTCTAGTGTATTGTGGTATTATTGCAATGTCTTTGCGAATAATGATGATTTATTGCATATGTTGTGATCAACATGAAAGGGGCTGTGACGATGAAGCATGCCCGGTATTATGAAACGTTCGACGGAGATATTCTGGCCGGTATCGGCAATTCTCCGATCTCTCCGACGAGGGATTTCCATATCCATGACCACTATGAAATCTTCCTGTTCCTTGGCGGCAGCGTGAACGGCTTCGTGGACCAGTACAGCTATCCGCTGGAGCGCGGCGACGTCCTGTTATTCAACAATCATGAGATTCATAAAATCATCAACCGCTCCCCCGAGCCTTATGAACGGCTGACCATTCATTTCAAAGCACCGCTGGTCTACCCGTTCTGTACGGCGACCACGAATCTGCTGGCCTGCTTCCAGAACCGCCAGCCCGGGGAGAATAACCTGGCCCGGATGGAGGAGCCGCTGCTCTCGGAGTATACCGCCCTCTCCTCTCAGCTGATCACAGCCCTGGAGCGCAAGCAGTACGGCAGCGAGGTGCTGGCCCTGACGTATCTCATTCAGATTCTGGTGCTGATCAACGAGCTGTACAGCCGCACCCGTTCCGCAGTGCCCAGCATTATCTCCTCCCATATTCAATCTGCTATGAGCTATATCGACAACCACCTGCACCTGAATCTGTCGCTGGCGCACATCGCCGGGGAGCTGAATCTGGATAAATATTATCTCAGCCATCTGTTCAAGCAGCAGACCGGAGGCACCATCTACCGTTATGTCCTGCTCAAAAAGATCGCGTTATCCAAGCAGCTCCTGTCCGCCGGCAACTCCGTGTCTGATACCTGCTACCTGTCCGGCTTCAATGATTATGCCAACTTCATCCGCACCTTCAAGAACATCACGGGCATTCCTCCGGGAAAATACGGCAAATAAAAACGGCAACGCCTATCCGCAGCGCTACCGTTCCCCTCCCCTATACTCCGTAGGACTTACGCCCGTATAATCCTTGAACACCTTGGAGAAATAGTGCTGGTCGCCGAAGGATAGCAGCTCAGATAGCTCCTTCACCTTCAGCTCCGGCCTCAGCGTAATCAGCCGGCAGGCTTCGGCTATCTTCAGCCGCATGCTGTAATGCACGAAGGTCTGGTGTGAGTACCGCTTGAAGATCCGGCTGACATAGGAAGGGCTTACGTGGAACTTAAGCGCGACTTCCGTAATAGAGAGCGGAGCGTAGAGCTGCTCCTGCAAATATTGCTCCAGCTGCCGGAACAACTCCTCGCTGCTCTTCGGCCGCTGCTGCCCAGGTGAGGGCAATCCCTCCGGCAATCCTGTTCTGCTGCCCTCCTGCTCCTGCAGATGGGCTACCAGCCGCTGCATCACTTCAGCAAGCTGCTGCCGCTCCACGGGCTTCAGCAGATAATCGAACACCTGCAGATTCAGCGCCTTGCGCGTATACTCGAAATCGCTGTACCCGCTGATCAGCACCGCCTTGAGCGCCGGATTCACCAGCCTGCACTCCGCGATCAGCGCAAGCCCGTCCAGCTTAGGCATACGGATATCGGTCAGCAGAATGTCCACTGGGTTAGCCTTGATGTATTCCAATGCATCCAGTCCGTTCGGTGCGGTGGCGGCGATGCGGACAGGCAGCTCCATGGACTGCATAAGAGCCTCGATATTCCGCAGAATCGGCTTGCTGTCCTCGGCAATGATAGCGGTATACATAGCGGTCCCTCCCCGGTTCTAGTAGAAGTCTTTACTCATAGATGCGATAATCTGGACCGTAGCACCCTTTTCCCCGCCTAAGTGGTTGTAGATGTTGAAGAACAGCCGGTTCCTGTACATCAGCTTCAGCCGGTTCACCGTATTCACAATCCCCATATTGCCAATCCCTGAGGTATCATGCCTAAGCTCGTTAACCCCGGAATCGGAGCTCTCAATGTTATCCAGAATGTCCCTGATCCTGCCCGGCGCGAAGCCTTCTCCGTTATCCCGGATTTCGATGGCCCACAGGCCGTTATATACCTTCACCCGCACCTCAATCCTCCAAGGAGGGTCCGTATTTTTAAATGCATGTTCAATACAATTCTCCACGAACGGCTGGATCACCAGCCGGGGCAGCTCAATCTGCTCAAGCCCCCCGTCCCCGTCAATCTCCCACTCCAGATCGTCCTCGAAATTATGCTGAATCAGGGACAAATAATGCCGGGTATGCTTCAGCTCCTCCGTCAACGCCACATGCTGATAAGGGGAGGACACAATATAACGCAGGCTGTCCGAGAGATGCTTGCACATTTCGGTCACCACGCTATTCTTCCCTTCCTGGGCGGCAATACTGATCAGATACAGGACATTGTGGATAAAATGGGGCGCGATCTGGGCCTGCAGGGCGGAATTCCGCGACTTCACTTCTTCGTGCAGCGCAAGCTTTTCCCGTTCGATAGATTCCTGTAACCGTTCCAGCAGCTCCTGAAAAGCGCTATTCAGTTGAATCAGCTCATTGTTGTGGGTACGCGGGCCCGCCTTCATATTCAGGTTGCTGTAGTTCATCCGCAGAATCTGGCTGCGCAGCTTGCGGATCGGAAGCAGCAGGTTCCGGGTCGAGAAGTAAATGAAAATGAACGAGAACAGAATTAGCGCGGTGATCAGCAGAATGGAAATGTATTTTACGGAATTGACCGGGCCCAGCACCACACTCCTCGGATTAACCACAAAGGTAGTCCAGCCCGTCTCGGCAGAGCGGTGGTAAGCCACATAGTTCTGGCCGCTGCTCAGATAGATTCCGTTAGCTGCTGCAGATTCAGAGGGAGACGCTGCGAATTCCGGGACCTTCTCCCCTTCACGTAGTGCCGGAGAGCTGGAGACCAGCCGCTGCTCCTGATCCATAATATAGACCTTGCCGCCCGCCAGGCCCGCAGCAGATCTGTTCAAGTACCGCTGGTCCAGCTGCACCGCCAGATAGCCGAACACCTGACCATTCTGGTTCCTGATCGCCCGCACAAAAGATAGGGTATCCGCCCCCTGCCGGTACAGTGCGTAACCGCTTGCATTCCAGGTCGGCAGCTTGCTGCTCTCTTCCAGAAACGGCCTGAGCGACGCCGGGCTATCCGCGTACCCGATATAAGAGGCAACCCGCTCCCCTGTCAGATCATAGATCATCATATCCTCAATGTTCAGACTCGGCCCCAGTGCCTGGAACATGATGTCTTTAAGCCTGCGGCTTCGGGTCAGCCCTTCAAGGGTAAGCTGTGAGTAATCACCTGCGGACAGCAGCGTGAACACCTCTTTGTTCGACAGAATCCGCTGGGAGAGCTGGTTCTGGTTATTGATATAGAGGTTCAGCTGGTCGCTGACCTGGACAGCCGCCAGCTTCATTTCGTTCTCCGTCTTGTCCTTGAGCGGCTGGATCACCATATAATTCACATAGACCAGGAAGCAGCCCAGCACAATCAGCAGCAGCAGCATGAAGGTGAAGAAGAACTTCGTTTGCAGACTGGCCTGAACCCTGCCCTTGCGTAGTCTGTCGTAAAAAGTTGCCAAGCTAAAGCCCCCCTGAACCTTAGGATGCTGCCTACTTTACAACCAATCGGGCGAATTGACAAGCCGTCCCGGAGTTCAGAATATTACACAGAAAGTGTCAAGTACAAACATGTACCTTGCGCCGTCCTCATTCTATAATGGGCAATGTAAACGGATTCAGTTCACGGAAAATTCACTACGGGGGCGATCACATGAGTAAGCAAATGAGGAAAATCGCAACAGGCCTGCTTGCTGGAATCATGACCTTCACGCTGGCGGCATGCGGGTCTGACAATTCAGGCTCCGGCAATGCTGCGGCTACCAACAGCGGCGGAAACGGAAACAGCGGCAGTGGCAGCAGCAGCGGCAAAAAGGTAACCATTGAGCTGGCCATCTCCAAAAGCTCGCAGGATTCGGCGTTCGTGGCCCAGGATGTGCTGGATGAGTTCGAGCAGAAAACCAATATCAAAATAAATCTGCAGCTGCTTCCGGCAGAGCAGACCGCCACCGTACTTCAGACCAAGCTGGCTGTCGACGAGGTGCCTGATCTGATTCAATACAATCTCGCCAGTGCGACTACGGACCTGAATTTGGAGCGCAATTTCGAGATTCTGGATAACGAGCCTTGGGTGAGCCGGCTGCTGAATAAGGATGTGCTCTCGGCTTACGATCATGTCTACAGCTTCCATTACAGCCAGGATACAGGGATGCAGGGAGTCGTCTATAACAAGGATATATTCGCAGACCTGGGTCTTGCCATACCGAAGAATTATGAGGAATTCCTGGCTGTCTGCGAGAAAATTAAGGCCAGTGGCATCACGCCGGTCTTCATGCCGTTCAAGGATAACTGGGCGGCGAATATCTGGCCTGCAGCTGCTTTTGCCGATTGGGCTTCCAAAAACGAGCCTTCCCTGTTCGAGGACATTAATGCCGGCCGCAAAAAGTGGTCCGATGTTCCCGAGTTCGCCACCTTCCTGGACCAGCAGTATGAGGTCTACAAGAAAGGCTACACCAACACTGACATCCTCAGCGACAGCTACGATATGGCCGTGGGCAAATTCCTGAACAAGGAAACGGCGATGATGTTCATGGGCGACTGGCTGATTGTGAACGTGGCGGAGAAAGATCCGAATGTGCATCTGGGCCTGTTCGCCATCCCTTCCTCTGAGGATGCAAATCTGGGCGCAAGCCCGCTGGGCGGCCAGTTGTTCATTCCGAAGAAAGCCAAGCACATGGATGAAGCGAAGAAATTCCTGGAGTTCCTCGCCAGCAAAGAGGTTGCCCAGAAAATGGTCGACAGCCAAGGCTCCGTATCCAACTTCAGCGATGTGACGACACCGAAGCTCCCGGACTACAAGCAAGAGATTGTCGATCAATATATCACGCCTAAAAAGACTACGCTGACCACCGATGCCTACATGATCGTGGACCGCAGCGAGCTGTACCGTCTGCTTCAGGATGAATTCGCCGGCGGACTGGACGCCAAGGGCGTACTCAAGGCCTGGGATGAGAAATTTAGCCAGCTGATGAAGGACAAAGGCGTAGAAGGCTTTTAGGAGTGTGAAGAAATGAATGTAACCAAGAAGTTATACTCGTATTACCTGATCTGGCCTGCACTGCTCATCTACTCTATCTTCTTCGTGCTGCCGGCGCTGATCGGACTCTTCTATTCCTTCACGGACTGGCGGCTGGACCGGGAAGCCATTAAGTTCATCGGCTGGGACAACTTCGAGCGGATTTTCACGGATAGAACCCTATTGCTTGCGATGAAAAACACCGCTATCTTCGCCATCGTTACCGTACTGGGCAAAAATCTGCTCGGCATCGCGCTTGCGGTCGGCCTGAACATGAAGCTGAAGTCCAAAAACCTGCTGCGCGCGATTTTCTATTCTCCGTCGATCCTGAGCGTACTGGTCATCAGCATAGTGTTCACGCCGATGCTGCGCTCTGACGGAACGATTAACCGCATCTTCGAAGCCGTGGGCCTGCCGTCACTGAGCCAGGCCTGGCTGACCAATCCGGCTATCGTCATCTGGACCGTTGCCGCCGTCTCCATCTGGCAGCATACCGGCTTCCAGATGGCGATCTACCTGGCCGGGCTGCAGTCCATCTCCAAGGAATACTATGAAGCCGCCACCATTGACGGCGCCGGCTCCTGGCGGAGCTTCCGCAGCATCACGATTCCGCTGCTGCTCCCTGCGATCAACATCAACCTAATGCTGACGCTGATCGGCGGCCTCAAGGTATTCTCCGAGGTGTTCGTACTCACCGGCGGGGGGCCCGGCAATGCCTCCCAGGTGGTTGGCACGATCATCCTCCGCTCCTTCGGGGAAGGCAGCTGGGGGCTGGGCACAGCCGTCAACACCCTGCTGTTCGCAGCCGTAACGGTCATCGCTATTCCCCTGCTGATCTTCATGCGGCGCAAGGAGGTCTCGGAATAATGAGCTTTTCTCGCAAATTGGCCTGGCGTAACTATGTGGTAGAAGGGCTGCTGCTGCTAGCCTCCCTGCTGATTATCCTGCCGCTGCTGATTATGCTGTTCGGCAGCTTCATGACCAGCTCTGAGGTGCTGAAGTTCTCCCTGCGGCTCCCGGAGAAGTGGAACTTCTCCAACTATACAACGGTCTTCCGTGAAGGGGGACTGGGACGCGCGTTCCTGAACGGGATGCTGATTACCGGCGTATCCTCTATTCTGAATATCTTCACCTCGTCAGCGGCCTCCTTCATTCTGGTGCGCCGGGAGACCAAGTGGTCGAATTTCCTGTACATGTTCTTCTTCATGGGCTTGATCGCGCCGATGTCCACGATCACCACGATCCGTGTCGTGCAGTGGATGGGCTTCTACGGCAGCATCACCAGCGTCATCCTGATCTACGCCTCGCTGAATACGGCGTTCAGCGTGTTTCTGTACAGCGGATTCATCCGGTCTATTCCGAAGGCGCTGGATGAGGTAGCTTTTCTGGAGGGGGCGAATACATTCGATGTGTTCTTCAAGATCGTTACCCCGCTGATCGTCCCAGTGAACGCCACCGTAGCGATTATGGTCTTCATGTCTGTCTGGAACGACATTACCATTCCGCTCTATTTCCTGACCGACAGCTCAGACTGGACGATGCCGCTCTCAGTGTACAATTTCTACGGCAAGTACAGCCGGGACTGGAATCTGATCTTCGCAGACCTGGTGTTAACTTCCCTTCCCGTGCTAATCCTGTATATTTTCTGCCAAAAGTACATTGTTAGCGGACTTACGGCTGGAGCGGTGAAGGGATAATGAATTCCTCTAAACACAGAGCAGCGGTCCTCCCATAGCCGGAGAACCGCTGCTCTTTTTTACTTTATAGTTAGTTTGAAATTACATATGCTCCAGCAGATTGAAGATGACCTGTGCGCTCTCGGCGCGGGTCATAGTCGCCTGCGGCGCAAATTGCTGATTGCCGCGTCCCTTGATCAGCCCTGCCTGATCAGCGGTGCTTACAGCATTCTTAGCCCAGTCACGAATCAGGGTATGATCACTGAACGAACTGGAAGCTGATTCACTGCTGCTCTTGCTTCCCTTCAAATGTTCATATGCCCGGACTATCATTACTGCCATCTCCTCACGGGTAATGAGTTCATTCGGAGCGAAGGCGTCCTTGCTGCGTCCAAGTACGATGCCCGCCTCATTCACTGCCGCTACGGATTCGGCATACCACAGCCCCGAGTCCACATCAGCAAATATGGATGGGCTTCCCGTCTTCAGCCCAAGCGCACGTGCAATCATCGCGGCGAATTGTGCCCTTGTGACTTCCCCTAGCGGCTGGAACTCGGAGCTGGAGATGCCTTCAATAATATGTTTCGCAGCCATAGATTTAATAACGCCGCTGGCCCAGCTGTTGCTGCTGACATCCGAGAATGTCTTGTCATATTCGAGTACCGCATACTGGCTGAAATGACTTATTCCGGCGCTAAGCTTACTGTCTGTCAGCCTGCCGCCCATGTATTCAAGGGCACCATTGGCAGCAATATAGTAGATACCCAGTACGCTGCGGTTAGCACCAGGATCAACCGTGAAGGTAAGCGTCAACGGCTCATTGAACGTTGCGACCGGTACGGCAGTTCCATCCGCAGCAACAGTTTCCAGGCCAAAGCGGATCACATCACTTGCCGCCGATAACCGGACGGACCCGCTCAGCGCAGGGTTATTGATCAGCTGCTCCGCAGCTGTTCTCGCTGTCTTCACTGCGGAGAGCCGGATTGCCATTCCCTCTGGCTGTCCTCCAGCACCGGCTGTCTTTTCCCGGATGCTCTTCAGCACTTCCGGACTCAGATCAACAGTAAATGTGTGCCAGGCAAGATGCAGGGTGTTCTCTCCTATAATTCCGGCTAAACCGGCTGGAAGCAGTACCGATTCTGTAGCATCTGTAAGCTGAACGGTTATAGCCCCACCAGCCGGTGCCGGGAAATCAGCCGCTGTAAGAACCTTCTCCTTCTGCGGCGAAGGGGATGGTGCTACTGTTGGCGAAGGCGTTGCAGCCGGTGCTGATATCCATACTGGCACTTCTGCAGGAGCCGGTGTTGCTGTCGGTACCGGAGTTGGCGCCTTGGTTGGATTCACTTCCGGCGGCAGCTCCTCTTCTCTTACTGTGACCGTTCTTGTCACTTCAGCAGCCGCATTGCCTGCTGTATCAGTCACATTATAGTGATAGACATAGCTGCCTGAGGCCGAAGTGTCCAGCGCCGGCACTGTCTCCCCACCCTGCGTAATCGTTGCGACGATACGCTCTGTAATATCACCGTCTCGATCATCCGCCGCTGTAGCTCCGGCATCTGCATAGCTTGCACCCTTTTCCAATTGAACAGTTGCTTCACCCAGCAGAGTAATTACCGGCTTCGTTACATCCGGGTCCAGCGCAACTACGACCCGTCTGGTTACCTCAGCAGCTGTGTTGCCTGCCTTATCAGTGACATTATAATGGAAGGTATAGATATCTTCCTTGGACGTATCCAGCTCCGTCAAGCCATATACTTCACTAGTCACCGTTGTCGTAATACGGCCAGTGATATCTCCGTCCTGATCATCATAGGCCGTAGCTCCGGCATCGGTGTATTCTGCACCGATTGGCAGATTGACTGTCGCCTCGCCGATGAGGGTAATAACCGGCGGAACCGTATCCGTTACCGGCAGTGTGATTGTTCCGCTGGCAGTGGCTTCTGCCGCTGCTTCTCCCTTGCTTAGGGTTACCGAGAAAGTGAAGCTGCCCTCTGTATCCTCAGTGGCTGCCTGGAAGGCAGACAAGGTAATGTCCCCCAGGGTAACCCCGGTGCCCTTGAAGCCCGGCATCCCGCTAATGGTCTGCGCCAGCCAGCTCCGTACAGCTTCTTCACTATTCGCTTGCGCCTTCTTGACGCTGTAAGACGCTCCTTCAATTATGCTCTTCGCTTCAGCAACAGCTTGCTCATTGTCCACACTGGTCTTATCTCTTGCTACAGCCAGATAGCTGATTAGCGAGGCTTGGCTGAACGTATTGTTCACCGAGTATTTCACCGTACCGTTGACCGGCAGTGTGAAATTGTATTGAACACCCGCCCCGCCCGCACCGGCAACAAGGCCTGTCTTCACCGTCTCGGTCACAATCTCTCCCTCAGCGTCAGGATAGCTGAGTGTAATATCCATCGTCCGGTTCAGGTTATTCCACCAGTCCAGATGATAGGAAGTAACCGTGTATTTGCCAGCACTCAGAGGCAGATTATAGACCAGCGGCGTATTCTTCGTATTCGAGCTGTACACTCCGGTCTGGGCTTTATTGGTGGTGACTACATCCCCGCCCAGCCCTTTGACACTATAGTTTGTGCCTGTATTCGTATGTCCCCATACAGTATCCCCTGTGGACAGTTGATCCGCCTTGTGATTCAGCAGGCTGTCGCCTGCGAGATCCCGGATGGCTGTATACGGCGGGGTGTCGCTATCTCCGGCAAGACCCATGTCCAGGAAGTACACCAGCCCCGCTGGAACCACTTCAACATAGGCAATGGTCTTCAGGCTTCCATAGGTGCCGGTGACCGCTACCCGTTCATATGGAGTATCAAAGCTGACCGCATCGAGATTCCACTTCACCGCCACCTGTGTGGTCGTACCGTCTGCAAGTGTGGCCTCTACCTTGGCCGGAAGCTCCGGCACTTGACCTGCGTAGGTAGCCCTATCTGGAATGGACGCAAGCTCTCTCACATCTCCCAACAGCAGAAGATTAAGGGCAGAAGACAGACGTTCCGCCAGCTGCGTTGCCCCTTCCTGGTCCAGCCGGTAGAGAACCGGATCATTCAGTGCTGCTTGGGAGGTATCCAGGGCATTCTTGAACATCCTCCAGTCTTGCTCCGGGTAGTCGTCTTCCCTGCTGACCGCAACAGCAGCACTCACCGCCTGCTTAAGCTCCGCTGTATCCGGGTTGCCTGCGCCTTCCCCGCCAATGACCGCTACGGAATCCACAGCGAGGGTTCCGCTCAGCACCTTGATCTGAACCGTATGCTCACCGTAATTCAGTCCACGGAGCGTGAAAGTCTGGTACAGCTCCTTCGCTGCGCCCGCAGCGCCCGAGACTACCAGCGTCTCACCGTCCACCACGGCTTCCAGCTTCGCTGATCCGTCGTTCGGCCCCAGAATATCAAGGCCCGTGCCGGTAAAAGTATACTTCAGCACCGCACCAGCGCCTTGGCTGGTAGAGAGAGAACGCTGATAGACATACATGCCTTTTCCATTCTCATGGGCCCAATTGCCTTCATAGACCAGCTTCGCCCGAGGGACTTCTGCCAGATCAGTCATCTCCAGATTATCCAGTTGCTCGGAGTAATAAGGGGTGTGACCGTCTACTTTCTCTACCTTCAGATTATCGAAGCGGACATGATAGAAGCCGCTGGCGAGCTGCACGCGCCCGGATAGCTTCGCATTCGAATCGGTATAGGAGGCAAGCTCCACCTGATCCAGATATGCAGTGACCGTGTCACCAGCTACCTGAATGGCAATGTTATGCCACGCGTCATATGCCGTATTGAAATCAGGAATCTTCACACCGCCGGTGCCGGTTGCTGCATTGCCGCTGGCCACAACGGTCCCGCTGGACAGTAGCTGCCAACCGCCATCGAACCAGAACTTGAACGCATAAGGGGTGCCGTTAATCGTCTGCGGTCCGCCCTGGTATCTGGCTCCAACCGCTGCGTAATTGTTCCCTCCATACGTGCTATTCTGATCAAAAGACACATCGGCACTCGCCTTATAATTGGTCCAGCGGTAATCCCCGATAGCAGTAACCGGGTCACCACCGTTCCAGGCCCCTCCTACTCCGGTGGTCGTCTGGTCCAGCTGCTGCCGCAGCACATAGTTATCCGTGCCATCGACCAGATAGCCCTCGAATGCCCCGTTGAGGTCCTGCGTATAACGCGGCATGACGCTATATGGGCCACCGCGCGAGCTGGCATAGCTCTGCACGCCAGTGATCTGTCCGCCCTCTCCGATCACAGGAACACTCCGGCCGCCATAATTGAAGTCATCCGCATACAGCGTCTGATCCTCTGTATTCTGAACCGACCCGGTGACATCGGTATCCAGCACTGTGCGTTCACCTTCCACCGGAAGCGGTGTACTGAACCCTTCCTTATTGCGGTTATCCAGCGTGGTGACAGTGACAATAGAGAACGGCTTCACACGGATGGTATACACACCGCTGCCGTCTGCCTGAACATCTCCAAGATCTTTCATATAGTTGCTGTTAAAGGCCTGACCTGACTCCGCCGCACGGGTCTCCCACATCTCCAAGGAAGGATTGCCGGTATAGGCCATGTTGACAGCCTTAAGCTTGTAGATCTTCTCAACCTCGCTGTCATTGATAATCACCGTCGAGAAATCCTGCTTGTCAGGTGAAGCCAGGGTCATATAGCTCGGTGTTCCGTTGCGCCCGCTTACCGGGTTCGTGCCGGTTGCTCCGGTGTAGCTCGCCTGGGGAACGGCCCGCCAGATTCCTGCCGTATTGTCTTCGTTCTCCCAGCCGGTCTTGGCGAACCCGCCAAAATGCTTCAGGACCAGCAGTCCCGCGTCATAATGAATGAAGCCCGACCACGGGTCGCGTGCGCTGAGCAGCTCCTTGAACGAGTACTGCCCGCCTTCATAGAAGGAGCCGATCGCCGGCTGATAGATGAAATGCGTCCGGCGCGAATTCACAAAGCCCTTAATAATGGTATTGCCCATCTCCAGCGGTCCGCCGGTGCCGCCGATCCCCGTCCCGGGCACAGAAGGGTCCTTCATATTATTGTGAGGACGGAAGGCCGAATTACTGAAGGTGGCCTGTGCTTCACTATTCCAGATCTCCTTGTCGAACTCATCCGCCAGCCGCTTGAAATTGCCTTGGCTGTCGTCATCGGTGTTGTAATGATACCCGGCAGCGGCCACAGCTTCCCGCAGTGACAGGTCATTCACCAGCGCATCGCCGAAGGAACCGATGCCTACTTCATCGGAAATAACCAGCTTGATGCTGTGATACAGTTCCTTTTCCTGCTCATCCTTGAAGTCTGACGCATCCGCTTTGACCCTCTCGCCATACTCCTTCGTCCAGGCCAGATCCGGCGCGTGCTCATTGATATGGGGATTCACATAATCCACCATATAGCCGTACTGGCGGTAAGCAGCCAGTATGGTCTTCTTGTACCAGGTATAAATCTTGTCGTTATTGTTAGCCCAAGCCGGAGCATTCCAGCGCAGGAAGCTTACCTTGACCGCCGGATTGACAGCCTTGGCATCGGCCGCAAGCTGGAAGCCGGGGTGCCGGGCTACATTGGCCTCTTCATCTTCCGTGCGCATCGTTGAAGGGTCGGGACCAGTAGAGTTATTGCGGTCATTGCCCATCTCAATCTTGACATGGTCGATCAAGGGGCGGTCGCCCCCGAACAGAATCTGGAGCAGCTGCGCATAGGCCTCCGGCTGCTCGGACTTATAGTCCATCAGCAGGGCGCTGGTACTGTTGCCGCTAAGTACGCCGAAGCCCTTGAAGGTCAGCCCGTTAACATTCCCGTCCTTGATGTCCTTGCCGTCCAGCTGAATTCGGACCGTAGAAGCAGCCGTCTCGCGGGCATTGTCTAACTTCTGCTTGATCGCGCCCTTGGCAACAGCGAACCAGCTAAGGATCGGCTTCTCCCCGCCGACATTGGCATAGGTTAGTGTCATCGAACTGCTGGTGTCAATATCTCCCGGAACGGTAAATTCACCGGAGATGAACTTCGTCTTGTTCGTGTTGAACGGTGTAAAAGAAATCGTCTGGGCGACTCCTGCCGTATTCACATATTCCAGCCGTGGCTGAATGGCCCGGTCACGGGTGCCGTACCAGTCATAGAAACCGCTGCTAAGGGTATATACTCCGGATTGAAGCGCTTTCAATTTATAGATAATATCGTTGCTGGCAGGGTCTGCGCGCAGTCCTACCACCCATAGGCTTGGATCAGTGGCGGGATCGGTGAGGTTGCCATTCTTAGAATTTTTTACTTTATGGATGGAATCATCGAATCCCCAGTCAGTGGTTCCAGCGACATATTTCTGGTCCGGCGACGAGTTAAGCAGTTCACTGCCAGTCAGTGTTCTGACCGCTTCATACAGTGGTGAGGGAGCCGGTCCATAGCCAAAAGAATCGCCTCCTCTGCCGCTGTCCACGAAGTAGACGAGCGGACTGTCCGCTGGCGGAATGACTTCCACACTTGCGGTAACCGGGCCGCCATTTGCAGTTCCGGTAACTGCCACCGTATCATACGGCACATCGAAGGTATCTTCTCCGATATTCCAGCTCACCGGCGCCTCCTGTCCTCCAATACGGACACTGGCTGGCAGTGTGGTCCCTGCTGCCGACTTCGCGCCCATATAAGCCGCAGCATAGACCGGATCAGCGGCAGCCGCAGAGGCTACAGGCATACCAAGTGCAGGGAACATTCCGGCTACAAGTGCAGTCGATAACAGCACGGAAAATAGCCTTTTCTTAACGCGGTTCTTTCTATTCACTATCTCATCTCCTCGGGTATAAAAATACCTGGCAAACTGCAAAAAGCTGCAACTGCCAGGCTGTTACTCAACTAACCTCAATCCACTATCCCTTAATTCCCGAAGCAGCAACGCCCTGCACAAAGTACTTCTGAAGCGCCAGGAACACAATCACTACCGGAATGATTGACACCACACTCGCCGCCATAATTAATCCGTATTCCGCGGAGTACTGTGAGATGAACATCCGCAGACCGATCTGGATGGTCTTGAGCTTCGTATCGGTCAGATAGATCATTGGCCCGAGGAAGTCATTCCAGGTGGCGACAAAGGTGAAGATAGTCAGCGTGGACAGCGCAGGTTTGGATAGCGGAAGCATAATTCTCGCCCAAATTCCATATTCGCTCAGTCCGTCAATCCGGGCGGCTTCACATAATTCATCCGGCACCCCTTGATAGAACTGGCGCATCATGAACACCCCGAAGGCCGAGAAGGCTTGCAGCAGAATGATTGCCAGGTGGGTATTGTTCAAGCCCATATAGCGCATCAGAATGAACTGCGGCACCATGTAAGCCTGCCAAGGAATCGCAATCGTCGCGATGTATCCCAGGAAGATCACATTTTTGCCTCTAAAATGCAGCTTGGAGAAAGCATACGCCGCGAAGCTGGAAGTCAGCAGCTGCAGGATCGTAACAATAATGGATAATTTCGCTGTATTGTAGATGAAGCGTCCGAGTGGAATCCGGGTCCAGATATCCTGGAAATTCTCCCAGCGCGGATTCGCCGGAATCCACTGCATCGGGAAGGAGAAGACATCCTTATTCAACTTGAGTGAAGACGACAGCATCCAGATATACGGCACCAGCATCGCCAGCACGGTCAGAATTAACAGGGCATATACAAGCACCATTAAGCTGATTTTAAGTCCTTTACTTTTACCAACCATATCTTATAGATCCCCCTATTGTCCGTATTTCTTCTCGCCGCGGAACTGGACGATGGTGATGCCGAGTACCAGCAGAAAGAGTACAATCGCCATGGCACTGGCATATCCGTAATCAAGCGAGCGGAACGCCGTGTTGTAGATCTGATAGACCATGACCCGTGTAGCATTGTTGAGCTGGTTATCCGCGCCGGCGAACAGGTTGATGAAGATATCGTAGACCTTGAACGAGTTGATGACCAGAATCATCAGGACAAAGAAGGTGGTTGGTGCCAGCTGCGGCACAGTCACGTTGCGGAATCTTCTCCACGGGCCTGCGCCGTCCAGCTCAGCAGCCTCATACAGCTCCGGGTTAATCCCCTGGAGACCGGCCAGATAGATGACCATGTAGTAGCCCATATTTTTCCACACGGTGAAAAGCACTACCGTAAACATCGCCCACTGCTTATCCGCCGCCCAGCGGGGCAGGTCCTCCAGCGGAATGCCGGTAATCAGGTGCAGGATGTTGTTCACCGGACCCATGGTCGGGCTGAAGATGAAGTTCCATACCGCCGCAACCGCTACCAGCGAAGCCACGTAAGGGAAGAAGAAGACCGTTCTCATGAAATTACGGCCCATGATCTTCTGATTGAGCAGAATCGCCAGCGCCAGCGCTACGATCATGGTCAGCGGCACGACACCAATGGTGTAGACAATCGTATTCCACAAGGCTTTGTGGAAGGTGGTATCCGAGATCAGCCGGGAGAAGTTGTCCAGCCCGATGAACTTCATCGGATTGGCCCCGTCCCATTTCACAAACGCCAGAATAAAGGCAAAAATCATCGGTACCAGGGTGAACAGGGCAAATCCGATAAAGTTCGGCGCAATAAAGCTATACGCGACCAGGTTATCCCGGAGTCCGCGCGACAACCGGCTTTTTGGGCTCTTATTTGTACGCAATATGGTTTCGTTCTGCATTCGTTCTCCTCCAAACCTTATCTAACATCCCCGTAAAGTGGGATTTACATCGATGCCTGTTAATGTGAGTGCTGTGAGGTCCGCTATTTATATGGAAGGCGGGCCTCCGCCCGCCCTTCCTTCAGGACACTAACGTTACACGTTCACCTTAATTGTTCAAAAGCTGGCCTACACGGTCATTCATATCCTTCAAGCCTTCGTCAATCGTAGCGTTCTTGGTCATGATGTTGTCATGCGCTTCATTCAGAATAACCTCAATGTCCGCACTCTTCTCATGAATCGGCATTTCCAGATAAGTCTGAACGGTATTCAGTGCAGCCTTACTGTTATCATCTGCCGGGAAGCCGTCGATGGAGGTGATGGAATTGATAACTTCGTCATTCTTAATCGCCGGAATCGTACCGGTAGAAGCGATCACCTTAGCGCCTTCCGCACCCGTTACGAAGTTCATGAAATCAAGAGCTGCTTCCTTATGCTTCGACTTCTGGTTAACGGCCAGGGAAGTAATCGTTCCCAGAGTCGTCCCAGCTTCAACGCCGTCCGGATGAGGATACTTCACGATACCCCATTCCTTCGACTGGGATTCCCCGCTCTTCACCTTCTCAATCTGGGTGGCAATGAACCAGCTGCCCATGTTCATCATCGCAACAGAGTTGTTGTAGAATACGCCGGAGTAATGCGTGCTGGAGGTCTTAAGGGTAGCGTAATCCATAACGATGCCATCTTCCTGCTCCTTCAGAATCCGCTCATAGGTAGGCTTCAGGAAGTCATAGTTGCCGCCGACCACAGTGTTCTTGCCGTCCAGGATACCGAACAGTTGAACCGCGCTGCGCCAGGTGTGGTAGTGGGCGCCGTATACCTTTTCGGAGCCGCTGCCGGAGGTCATCTTGCGGGCCAGCTCATCATATTGGTCGAAGGTCATATCGTTGGTCGGATAATCTACACCCGCTTTGTCGAACAAGGCTTTGTTGTAGTAGATCAGCCAAAAGTCACTGCGGAACGGAAGCGCATACACCTCGCCGTTCACTTCAATTTGCTCGACCGTACCGCCGTATACCGAAGGATCGATGGATTTGTCACCCATGTAGGTCTTCAGCGGCTCCAGATGATTCTGCTTCACAAGGTTTGAGTAGCCCGGAATGTCTTTGATTGTCAGGACATCCAGATCCGCCCCGCCCGAGAGCTGTGTGCTGAGCATGGTCATATAGTCGGTGGAGCCCAGATCGACGTATTCAATGGTTACGTTCGGATGTGCAGTCTTGTAAGCATCGATCAGCGGTTTGTAGTATGCAGTCGCTTCCCAGTCCCACAGCGCCCATTTCAGTGTTACCGGCTCCTGGCTTGGTTCGGAGGAAGCGGTTGCAGCGTTGCCCGAAGCAGGTGAGGCCGTTGCAGCGGCGTCTTTCGTATTGTTATTGCCGGAGCATCCGGCCAGCATGCTCACGGAGAGCGCAGTGGCAAGGGTCATGCCGTAGAATCTTTTCAAGTTCATGTAAGTATCCCCTTTATCTTCTTATGGTCTATCATAGCCGGCACGTTTGCTTATCCGGCCTTAGTTCAAAGTGTAAGCCTTTTCAGACCCGATGGGGATGCAAAATCAAACACAGTTCATTCACTATTCTGTGCTTTTCTCCGCACGGCCTGCCCCGAACCTGTAATTTCTTATCCGAAACCTGTAAAATTCTCAGCTTCTCCCCCTGACTCTATAATGAAACGCAGGAATATGCTATGGTAGTTGAAAACGCTTTATATAGGTCCAGTTATAGATGAAGGAGTGTTCACCACGGTACGTAAATCTACTATTAAAAGCCGCATTATTCTGCTCATGACCGCCTTTGCACTGCTGATTGCCACGCTGCTGTCCTGGTTCAGCTACGAACTGATTACGTATTACCAGCGCAAAACGACGATCCAGGCGACGGAATTCAACCTCCAGCTCGTCTCCCATATTATTGAACAGGATCTGATTGATCTGACTACGCTGGCGATGACCAGCAGCACTAACTCGTCTACGAACACCCTGCTTACCGAATATTTCGGGTCGGCGGAGGCTAGCCCCAAGCAGGCGCTGAATGTGTTCAACGCGATGCAGGACGATGTGCGGATCAACCGTTCCTACAGCTATGTACGCCGCCTGATTGCCACGGATAACAGCGGAAAGTTCCTGCAGGTGGAGAATTTCGGCACCTCCGTTCCGCTAACGATCCATAATATCGGTCAAGTCACCGGTCTGACGAATGAGGCCGAAGAGCAATGGGACCGGGTCATTAAGGACCCGCTCTCCAATTCCTACGGAATTCCCTTTGTGTTCCCGATCTACGGCCGGGGGGCCACCCGGATGGGCACCGTCTACCTGCTCGCGAATACCTCCGTCATTACGGACAAGCTGAAGGGCTATGCCCTGCCGGAGCATTCCCGGCTGCTCCTCACGCTCGGCGAGCATCATTATCAGCTTACCGGCGATCAGGTCAAAGCCATTGAAGAGCCGTATGAGCCGGTAGCCTATACCAGTGACAAGCCTGTCGGCCCGGGTACCGAGCTGTCCATGGTGAAAATGCAGAATGATGGGGAAAGCCATATCGTGGTATCGTATCCGGTACGCAGCGGTGTCATGCTCTCGCAGACCTTGTCCAGCGACCAGTTCGCGCCCCGGAGCAATATATGGATTCTCGTCCTGCTCGGTGTCTGTCTGCTCGTGCTTGTCTTAAGCGCGATCATTACGCTGTATTTGACCCGCACAATCAGCCTTCCGGTGGAGAAGTTGAAGAAGCGCATGGACAAGATTGCCCAAGGCAACTTCCTGCTGGACTCGGGTATTGAATGGAACAGCGAGCTGGGCGATGTCGGCCGGGGCATTAACCGGCTGTCCCAGGATATCGTGGCCCTCATGGACAGCCGGCTCGCAGACGAGAAGCAGAAGCAGGAGCTGGAGTACCGGATGCTCCAGAACCAGATTAATCCGCATTTCCTGTACAATACCCTGAATTCGATCAAATGGATGGCTACGATCCAGAACGCCACCGGCATTGCAGAGATGACGACCTCCCTGTCCCGGCTGCTCCGCAGCATCGCCAAGGACAACCGGCGGCTGATGCCGCTGAAGGATGAGCTGAGCCTGCTGGATGATTATTTCCTGATTCAGAAATACCGGTACGGCAGCACGGTTACCATGGTCACAGAGATTGAAGAGGAAGCGCTGCTCGCCGGGCTTATTCCGCGCTTCACCCTCCAGCCGCTGGTCGAGAATGCGATCTTCCACGGCATCGAGCCCAAAGGCCGGGGCGATATTGTGGTCCGGGTCACGAAGAGCGGCTTCGCGGATCTGCTCATCACGATCGAGGACAATGGGGTCGGGATGAAGGAGGAGCAGATCTCCACCATCCTAACCGTTCCCGGGGACGAGGCTAAGGGAATGCTGGAGAATATCGGGCTGCGCAGTGTGAACGAGCGGCTGCAGCTTGCTTTTGGCGGGGAGTACGGCTTGTCGATTGAGAGCGAGGTCGGCCGTTACACCAGGATGAAGCTGCTGCTGCCCTTCCGGCAGAGAGAATAGCCCCCGGCGCCCTGCAAACTGAGCAAGGATGTGATGAGCTTGATCAAATTATTAATCGCAGATGATGAAGCCCTGGTCTGCATCGGACTCCAGTCCATGCTGAAATGGGAGCAATATAACATTGAAATCGTCGGCATCGCCCACAACGGTGCGCAGGAGGAAGAGATGATCGACACCCTCCGCCCGGATATTGTAATCAGCGATATCAAAATGCCGATCAAAAGCGGCCTCGAGGTCGCCGGCTCGGTCCGCCGCAAGTACGGGCGGCTTCCGCTGTTCATCATGCTGACCAGCTATGAGGAATTCCAGTATGCGCGCGGAGCGATTGAGGTCCAGGCCACCGATTACCTGGTGAAGCTGGAGCTGACCCCGGAGGCGCTGGCCGAATCGATCCGCCGGGCCATTAGTATGCTGGAGGAGTACCAGACCATGGAGAGCTATCCGAAGCTGGTCCACCGCGGCAATCTCCAGGCCCAGCGGGATAAATTCTTCATCCGGCTGTTAAGCGGTCTGTTCGAGAACAAGAACCAGTATCTGCTGCAAAAGGAGGATCTGGAGGTGGACCTCTCCGCGCCGGCCTATCTGGTCTGTACCTGCCGTATTCTCGGGCCGGACACCGTCCCGCCGCGCGGGGATAAGCTGGTAGCCTTATGCTCAAGCACGGTACAGATGGCGAAGGATACGCTCTCTTCGCTTAGCGCCTGCTATGTAACCAGTCTGGATCTGCGTAACTTCGCGCTGATTCTGCCGGTTGCTGGACCCGATCCGCAGCTCTGGATGCCTGACATCCAGAATTTGCTGGCGGATATGGCTTCCGTGCTGCATAATTATTTCAATGTGACCATTATCGGGGCGATCGGCTTCGCGGCGGAAGATCCGTTTTTGCTGCAGGGGAGCTATCTCGCTGCCCGGAAGGCGCTGCCCGCCGCCGTGAAGGAGCGCTCCTTCGTCTTCTTCACGGAAGGCGAAGCCCCGCTGCAGGAGCAGCTTCTGTTTGATTTCTCGGAGTCTCGGCTGGAGATCCGCAGAGCTTTTGAAGAAATGGATACCCGCGCCCTGCACAGTATTATCTCCCGGATGATCGAGAGCTTCGACGGACGGGACGACCTGCTCGTTCCCGCCACCGATGCTGCCTGCAACATTCTGTACATGGCGACCTCCCTGCTAGCGGACGGCGAGAACATGGTGGAGCAGATCTTCGAGCAGGAGCCGGAGGGCTACCGGGCGATCTACCAGATGCATACGATTGAGGAGATTATCGGCTGGCTCGTCCAGTTCCGGGATGGCTGCGTCCGGATGCTCGCCACCCGCAGACAGAGCTATAAGGAGCAGGTGGTCAAGAATGTCCAGGAGTATATCAAAAGAAATCTCGGTACCAAGCTCTCGCTCAACCAGGTGGCGGATGTGTTCAACTTCAGCCCCAACTATCTGAGCCACCTGTTCTCCAAGGTCGCCAAAGTAAACTATGTTGAGTATATCACAGAGACCAAAATCACCGCCGCCAAGGAGATGATGGTCCGCGGCGAAGGCCGGATCTACGAGATCTCCCAGAAGCTCGGCTATGAGAGCGCCTTCTATTTCAGCAAGGTGTTCAAGAAGGTCACCGGGCTCTCTCCCCGGGATTATATGCAGCAGATTGAAGGGAATACAGAAAGCAACTAAACGAAGGACGAAAGGAAGAAAAGTCAAATGAACAAAGGACAAATCGTATTTCTAAACGGAGTGACCAGCTCCGGCAAAACCTCAATAGTCGAAGCCATACAAGCGAGATCACCGGAATTCTTTTATGTGGTAGCGAATGATCTGTTTGAAGAAACGATCGGGGAACGCTACCTGCGTGAAGATTACTGGAAGTACCTTAGCGAAGCGATTATCATGATGTACCACACTGCGAAAGTATTCTCGGATCATGGCAAGCATGTGCTGATTGACGGCATTATCGTGGAACGTCCCGGACTTGCGCCTCATTATGAGAAGGTAAAGGAGATTTTCAGCGGATACCCGTTATCCATTGTTGAAGTATTCTGTCCTCTGGACATCTGCCGCCAGCGCAACCTGGCCCGGGAGCACCGGAGTGAAGACCAGTCGGAGGAGCAGGACAAGCTGATGGCCCATGGTATCGGGTATAGCTTCAAGGTGAACACGCATGAGAACACTTCTGAGGAGTGTGCGGATCTGATTGTGGGGCATTTATTCGGTGAGCGTACCGCAGAATGATAGGGATGAGATAGAGTAATAATGTGGAAAAGTGGAGAGGCTGCCGTTATAGGCAGCCTTTTTGTTTGCGTACAAACGGAATAACGGGCTGTGGCTTTCGTTTACGAAGAGAAAGAGCCGAACAACAAAGCAAGACTTACCTGGAGCTTGTTCCAAACTCCTCTTAGGCTTATTTGGCATCTGGCGGACTCAGATGACGCTATTATGCGAAAAAACCAACTTTTCTTGTGTTTGCGGACTCAGAAGCGCTTATGTTTCCATTTGCAGCTATAAATGAGGAG
Source organism: Paenibacillus sp. FSL H7-0350 (assembly GCF_038593195.1). NCBI lineage: Bacteria > Bacillati > Bacillota > Bacilli > Caryophanales > Paenibacillaceae > Paenibacillus > Paenibacillus sp. FSL H7-0350. Next base: position 2,181,125 of record NZ_CP151972.1, read on the forward strand.
TAATGGGTTGGTTAACTGCTTCTGAGTCCGCCTAGCCTGCTTAATGGTGTATTCTGGCGCTGATAAGGTCTTTCCAGTCCGCGAGAATGTTGGGGCGGGGGATACGGCGGTGATTCTGAGTTAATTCCCTTCCCATGTAAGCGCTCTTCAAAATCTGCTTGAAAGAACCCTTAAGGGATGATAGGATTAAGGTGAAAATTTAGTAAATTTATTAACTAAAAAGGCGTGATCTGCTTGGCAACGATTAAAGATATCGCCCGGGAGGCCGGCGTATCGGCCGCAACCGTATCCAGAGTGCTAAATAATGACCTGTCCCTGGCTGTCAGCGAGGAGACACGCAGCCGCGTATTCACCGTGGCCGGGCAACTGGGCTACAAGCCCTCACGAGTACGGCAGCTGAAGCGGGAGAATGAGTTGGGCAGTAAGACGATCTCGCTCCTGCTCTGGTGTACAGCCGAAGAGGAACGGGACGACCCTTATTACGGCTCCATCCGGCGCGGCGTGGAGATGCGCTGTGAGGAGCTGGGCATCCGGCTGGGCCAGACGCTGCGCGGACATAGCTCGCCAGCCCCGCTGCGCTCCGCCGGTGACGGACTTATTGTAGTCGGCGGAAGCTTCCAGCCGGGAGAGCTTGCGAAGCTGCACCAGGACCCATGCACCACCGTGCTAGTCGACCATTACTCCGAGCGCACGGAATATGACTCCGTGCGCACGCATTTCCGGCAGGCTGTCGATCAGGCGCTGGGCCATCTGCTGGAGCTGGGCCACCGCGAGATCGCCTTCATCGGAGGCGGCAGCGGGGAAGAGCGCCGCAGGCATCATTACACCCGGATCATGCAGAGTCAGGGCTGTTATGATCCGGCGCTGATCCGCACGGGAAGCTGGACCAGTGCTGACGGCTACCGGATGATGAGCGAGCTGCTGTCAGGTGTAAAGCGGCCTACGGCCTGCTTCGCTGCCAGTGATCCGCTGGCAGTCGGCGCCCTGCGCGCCCTGCATGATCACGGGATACAGGTGCCTGCGGGGATGGCAGTCGTCGGCTTCGATGATATCGAGATGGCGGCCTATGTCCAGCCTCCGCTGACAACGGTCCGCGCCTATCCCGAGCAGATGGGCAAAGCAGCAGTTCAGCTGCTCGCCGAGCGGTTCGAAGGACGCGAAGCCCCTTCGCATACGATGATCGGCACGAAGCTGATTGTCCGCGAGACCAGCGGCGGGACAACGGATTAACGCAGCCCGGCTGCACAGCAATCGTAGATTGCTTTTTCCAAGGTATCCGTAGAAGTAAGGCTCAAGTTGGTCCAGATATCCGGACCTTATTCCAATACACAAGGAGTGTTATGATCATGAACATTTTTGCAGACGAATCGCAAGGGCTGTTTCACCTTCAGTCCAAGGACACCAGCTACATCATCCAACTGGTAGAGGGTTATCCTGCCCATGTCTACTGGGGCGCACGGCTCCGTCATGATGACAAACTGGCCGGAGCACTGGAGCTGCGTGAACGCGCCTCCTTCTCACCAACCCCGCTCCCGCAGAAGCCCTCCCTATCGCTGGATGCCCTCCCGCAGGAGTATCCGCAGTATGGTACGAGTGATTTTCGCCGGCCGGCTTATCAGGTTCAGCTTGCGGACGGCACGCGAATCTCAGAGCTGCAATATGCAGGCTATGTAATTACACCGGGCAAACCGGCACTGGATGGACTGCCTGCGGTCTATACAGAGAACGAAGCAGAAGCGCTCACGCTTGAACTCACCTTGAAGGATGACTACGCCGGTCTGACGGTCAGACTGCTCTATACGGTGTTCGCTGACCATCAGGCGATTACCCGCTCTGTCCGCTTTGAGCATAACGGCGAAGCCCCGCTCCGGCTGGAGCAGGCGCTTAGCGCCTCGGTGGATTTTGCCGATTCCGCCTATGACACACTACACCTGAGTGGCGCATGGGCGAGAGAACGCCATGTTCAGCGCCACCCGCTTAACCCCGGAGCCGCGCTGTCCCTGGAGAGCCGCCGCGGATCAAGCAGCCATCAGGTCAACCCGTTCCTCGCGCTGCTGCGCCCGGGTGCAGATGAAGATCAGGGTGACGTCTATGGCTTCAGCCTCGTCTACAGCGGCAGCTTCAGTGCAACTGCTGAGGTGGAGCAGTTCGGCCAGACCCGTGTAAGCATCGGGATTAATCCGTTCGACTTCTCCTGGCTGCTGGAGCCGGGCCAATCCTTCCAGACCCCGGAGGCCGTGCTTGTCTATTCCAGCGAAGGCATCGGCGGCATGTCGCGCACCTATCACCGGCTGTACCGTACCCGGCTCTGCCGCGGTGTTCACCGTGATCAGGCCCGCCCGATTCTGGTCAACAACTGGGAGGCGACTTACTTCGACTTCAATGCGGACAAAATCGCGACCATCGCCAAAGCAGCAGGCCCGCTCGGCATTGAGCTATTCGTCCTTGACGACGGCTGGTTCGGCAGACGCGACAAGGATAACAGCTCGCTCGGCGACTGGTTCGAGGACCGCCGCAAGCTGCCTGAAGGTCTGGCGGATCTGGCAGGCCGGGTCAATAAGGAAGGCGTACAGTTCGGTCTATGGGTAGAGCCGGAGATGGTCTCGCCGGACAGTGAGCTATACCGCAAGCACCCGGACTGGTGCCTGCATGCCGAAGGACGCCGCCGCACGGAAGGCCGCAACCAGCTGATCCTGGATCTCTCCCGTCCAGAGGTCTGTGACTATCTGTATGAGACGCTAAGCGCTGTCTTTTCCAGTGCACCGATCCGCTATATCAAGTGGGACATGAACCGCAATATGACTGAGATTGCATCGGTGAAGGCTGCCCCGGAGCGGCAAAAAGAAACCGCCCACCGCTATATGCTCGGCCTGTATCATCTGCTGGAACGCCTGACCTCGCGCTTCCCTGACATTCTGTTCGAGAGCTGCTCCGGCGGCGGCGGCCGGTTCGATCCGGGCATGCTGTTCTACATGCCGCAGACCTGGACCAGCGACAACACCGATGCGGTGGAACGCCTGGCGATTCAGTACGGCACAAGCATCGTCTATCCGGCCAGCAGCATGGGCGCGCATGTATCTGACGTTCCGAACCATCAGGTAGACCGCATTACCTCCTTCGCTACGCGCGGCGATGTGGCGATGAGCGGTAACTTCGGCTACGAGCTGGACCTCACCAAGTTCACCGAAGCCGAGAAGGACCTGGCCGCGCGGCAGATTGCACAGTACAAGGAGATCCGCACACTGGTACAGCAAGGAGATATGTACCGTCTGCTGAGTCCGTTCGAGGGCAGCGGTGAGACCGCCTGGATGTTCGTCAGCGGGGACAAGACTGAAGCCTTCGTCGCTTACTTCCGTGTACTCGCGAGACCTAATCCGCCAATCTTGCGCCTTACGCTCAAGGGACTGAACCCGGAGCTGGATTACGTCATCGAGACCGGGGCTGCCGGCAGCAACGAGCATGTCCATGGCGGTGCAGAAGCTTCTGCGGCCGCTGGAGGCGACAGCTCCGGTCCGTTCCAGACAGCCTTTGACGGCACACCGCTCGGCGGCGACCGCCTGATGCGCATGGGCCTGATAGTCTCTGACCTGCGCGGAGATTACGCAAGCTGCACTTACCGCCTGAGAGCGGTGCAGCGCTGATCTACAGCTTAAGACATACCACAGGCGTCAGCCTCCTTTTGGAGATTGACGCCTGTTTTTTTGTGGAGAGATGCAGTCAGGCAGGCGGCTTTGCTGCCGGTTTATTAACTACTCACTGCCTACTCACTGCCTACTTACTGCCTACTCACTGCCTACTCACTGCCTACTTACTGCCTAACTCTACTGCTCTCCTCTCCTACTCCTGTTCTTGTTCATGCTCCCGGCCAAGTAACCCGCTGAGCGCCTCTGTTACATTCATGCCGGTAAGTGTCTTGGTCAGCTCAGGCACCTGGGCCATGATTTTGGCGATATCGCCGGTAATTTTATTCACGCCTGCGGAAGCCCCATCCTGAGAGATGACGGTAATCTTGTCTACCTTGGCCAGCGGGGAGGCGATTTTCTCAGCCAGCTCGGGCAGGATTTTCAGGAATTCCACAGTCAAGGCCGCTTGAGTGAACTGTTTGTAGGCTTCAGCCTTCTTCTGCAGCGCTCCCGCTTCCGCCGCTCCGGCGAGCTGGACGATCTCCGCATTCGCCTTCCCTTTTGCCAGATCAGCTTCTGCTGTTGCCAGCCCGCGCTTAGTCGTCGTAGCAGCTTCGGCTTCCGCCTCCAGAATCTGCCGCTGCTTGGCGGCTTCCGCTCTCATAATCGTCGCTTGATTCTCCGCCTGGGCAGGCTTGATTACCGTTGCCTCCAGCTCCCGCTGTCTAAGCTCGACCTCGATCTCCCGGACTGTGCGGTTGGCTTCCGCCTCCATCTGAGTGATTTTCACCTGTTCCGTAACCAGTGACTGCTTGATCTTATTCTGCTGCAATTCGTACGCCAGATCCGCCTGCGCCTTCTTCACTTCTGTCTCCAGCTTGAAGTCCGCCTGCTTAATATTCAGCTCCTTCTCGAACAGGGATTCCTTCGCACGGGCGGCGGTTCCCGCTTCTATGGTCGCCTGATGGGCATTGGCTTTGGCAATGGAGGACTCCTTCTCCGCTTCGGCCTGTTTGATCTGTATGTCGCGTTCGGCTTCGGCCTTGGCAATACTGGCGTCTCGGCGGATACGCTCAATCTCGGGCACCCCCATATTATCGATGTACCCTTTGTCGTCGGTAATCTTCTTGATGGTGAAGCTGACCACCTCCAGCCCCATTTTGTCGAGGTCCTCCGAGCAGGTCTCCCGCATCTTGCTGTTGATCTCATCAGGGGTCTTCAGGATAGATTCTACGGTGAGCTGGCCGATCAGACCGCGCAGATGACCCTCCACCGAATGCAAAATAATCGTCTCACGGTCCTCTTCCGGCCGGTCAATGAACTGTTCACTGGCTGTGAGAATAGCGGTTGGATCGCTTTTAATCTTAATCTGGGCGACTGCCTCCAAGTTGAGCTTGATGCCCTGGCGGGAAAACATTGCCTGTGCCGGGATAACATCGAAGCTCATCAGCATCATAGAGATGGTTTTATTGTTCTGGAAGCCGGGGGTGACGAACGTCCCACCGCCCTGGACGACTCTTTTGCCGCCGAGGCCGTATACGATCATAGCCTGATTGGGCGGAACCTTTTTATACGCGGTCACAATACTGGTTAACGCCAGCAGAATCACAACAACAATAGCTCCGGTTACATATAAAATTAACATTCCTCCGACACTCCCCATTAGTTTTGTTCCATTGCCCGTTCGAACAGAGTGACCGCTGCGATCCCCTTATCTGTCTTCACAATAATCACCCGATCGCCCCGCAGCAGCGACTGACCGGAGTAGGCCCGTACGCCGATGGAGCGCATGGTCCCGTGCAGCACATACTTCATCTCTCCCACTGCCCCATCCGCTGCGGCGATGCTGATATAGCCGAGCTGGCCGGCCGGATCATAATCCAGTTCACTCATACTGCTGTCATACCGGGTCATCACCCGGGCCAGCACGGTGTAGAGCAGAATGCCCGGCAGCAGGGCTATCAAGGTACAGACCAGCACTACGGCAAGCAGCTGCATCCCGCTGTATTTGACAAGCATATACCCCGTGCCGCCCCAGACGGTAACAAACACCATCAACGGAAGAATCGGCAGAAAGCCCGGCCCTCCGCTATCACCTCCCCCGACATGCAGGTGGCCTGCCAGACCGTGCCCATGAATGCTGCCACTGAGGATAAGCACGAGACCCACCCAGAAGCAGACGATAAATACAGTAGCGATGGTAACCCCTCCTTTCGATGTAATGTGATGTGATGATGCATTAGCTGACTATTTGGGTGATGCGGTAATGGACTATTGTGGCGATGCGGAAACAGACTAATGTGGTACATACAAGACTAATTCGTATTTAAATTGACTAATTAATGTTGTTATATGATTTAAATGTGCTCCTCTCCGCCACTATTTCCTTTAATTTTCACTTTAGGCTGCTTGGTTAGTAGGGGCTGAGACGCAACTTGGCATTGCTGGGATTCAGGTGCACTTGTGCTCTTCATTTGCTCGTTTAGCCAACATTGCCGGGATTCAGGTGCACTTGTGCTCTTCATTTGCTCGTTTAGCCAACATTGCCGGGATTCAGGTGCACTTGTGCTCTTCATCCTCCCACTTTCGGCTGCATCTGAGGGACTTATCCCTCTCATTTCCACCTCCAGCTCACTTTCAGCGCATTCAGAGGGATTTATCCCTCTCCTGCACAACAAAAAGACCACAGCAGCAGCAGGGCTCTCCGTGGTCGGTTAATCGATCATGGCGCTCATCCTCTCTCTTCGAGGCTTACGGGGTTAGCTGACGGATTCGGACAGCGAGATTGCCCTACCTCACCAGAGCCATAGTAGCACGCTGGCAAGGATTCACCCCGGGTACTCAGCAGCCCATCCTTAAGCCGCCTGCACCAGTTGGTTCCCCCGTTCCCGTTACGGAATTCAGCCATTTCAAGAACAGTGTCATTTCATTCGGTTGTTGATTGAATCTTACGCCTGCAGCCATTTAATGTAAAACCTCACAGATGACAAAAGAAGCCAAAATTGCTGTCCCTTCGCGAATGAAGGCGCATTCTTAAGCTCTGCTCTTATCCGCCCGGGAATTTGCTCGCGCTATCGTCTGTTTACACCAACATTACTCATCCTCTCACTTACTCACTTACTCACTTACTCACTTACTCACTTACTCACTTACTCACTTACTCACTTACTCACTTACTCGCCTACTCACCTACTCACCTACTCGCCTACTCACCTACTCACCTACTCGCCTACTCGCCTACTCCCCCATTTCTCATTATCCTCACAATGACTTCCACCTAACTCATCCCTCATCCCCCACCTTTTTTCTCCAGCTCATTATTACAAATTTAAAATATTCATATTTCCGCCACTCAATGCTCATTGTGCAATCTTTCCCTTTGAGCAATAATAGAACCTATAGATTCCATAGAGCTTATAGATCTTAGGGAAAGGAGGAACGTTGAAATTTGAATTCGAAACTGAATCTGCGGGACAAAAAAAAGGAAGCCACCTCCTACGCCTTAGCCGTAGCGGCTTTCGAGCTTGCGCTTGAGCATGGCATGGACGGCTTCATTGTCGACGATGTTGTTCAGAAGGCCGGGTATTCCCGGCGGACTTTTGCGAATTACTTCTCCTGTAAAGAAGAAGCAGTCGCTGCCTACTTCATTGGCATTATTGCTGTCCAAGAGAAAGAGAATAACCCGCTGGCTGCTCTGCCGCCGGATGCTACACCGCTCGATGCCCTGTACAATCTGCTGAAGCTGCAATTCACCTCGGAGTTCCTGCATAAGCTGCGGCAGTTCGTCTCCCTGGCGAATCAGTATCCGTCCCTGGAGCCTTACATTCTCAATGTCTTCCGGCATTTGCAGATCACCGCCCAGGAGACGCTGCAGCAGTTCACCCGTGGACGGTATGCCGATGGATATACCCACCTGCTGGTAGGTGCCGTCTATGGGGCCTTCGTGCCTATCTTGGACGGACGGCTGAATGTCATGCTGCCGGGCGAACAGCTGAGTGAAGGCTCCGATGCCATGCCGTTTGAACAATACCTGAATTCCATGTTTGCTTATTTACGCAACGGCTTCTAAATTCACAGATAAAGAGGAGAAACCATTACATGTCTACCTTTCTATACCGCTTAGGAAAATCGGCTTATGCCAAGCCTTGGGCCTTCATTGCAGTCTGGATCATTGTACTCGGAGTTGTAGGCACCCTGATTGGAGTCAACGGCATTCAATCCAGCTCCGAGATGAAAATTGAAGGCACAGAGTCGCAAAAAGTGCTGGATAAGCTGACAAAAGAGCTGCCCGCTGCAGCCGGCGGCCAGGCTAGTATCGCCTTCACTGTACCGGACGGGGAGCGCCTTGATACGCCTGAGCGTACAGCGCTGCTGCTGAAGGCTATTAATGATGTATACAACATGGAATATGTCATTAACCCTGCCGAACTGGCAGCACAAGCAGCGGCAGCCGCGGCCGGCCAAGCTGCCGCTGATCCTTCCGCTGCTGCGGGCCAAGCTGCCGCTGATCCTTCCGCCACTGCGGGCCAAGCTGCCGCTGATCCTTCCGCTGCTGCGGGCCAAGCCGCTGCCGATCCTTCCGCCGCTGCGGGCCAAGCTGCCGCTGATCCTTCCGCCGCTGCGGGCCAAGCTGCCGCTGATCCTTCCGCCGCCGCTCAGGCAGCACCGTTCGGTCCGCTGATCGTTGACGGCATTCCGGTTCCCGGCGTGATGCTGTCGGCTAACGGCAGCATTGCCCTGTTCCAGTTCCAGTTCACTGTGCAGCAGACATCGCTGCCATCGGATGTACCGGATAACATCATCAATACTGTAACTGAAGTGGAACAGTCCGGTTCAGGAATTACAGCGATTCCAAGCGACTCGCTCAAAAGCATGCCGGCCATCGGCTCCACGGAAGCGATCGGCGTGGCCGTTGCTGCCGTCGTATTGTTCCTGACGCTGGGCTCAGTCGTAGCCGCAGGCCTGCCGCTGCTGACCGCGCTTCTCGGAGTCGGCATTAGCGTCGGAGGTGCCTTTGCCCTCGGCAGCCTGATCCAGATGAACGATATTACACCGGTTCTTGCCGTGATGATCGGTCTCGCCGTGGGGATCGACTACTCGCTGTTCATTGTGAACCGCCAGCGCCGTCTGATCCTGGATGAGAAATTAAGCGCAGCCGAAGCAGCCAGCCGTGCTCTGGGCACCGCAGGCAGTGCTGTATTCTTCGCGGGTCTGACCGTTATTATCGCCCTGTGCGGCATGCTCGTCATTGGCATCGGCTTCTTATCGACAATGGCACTTGTGGCTGCGGCCAGTGTTCTGATCAACGTCCTGCTGGCCTTATCCCTGCTGCCTGCGCTGCTCGGACTGGTCGGTGAACGGATCGTAACCGCCAAAGCCCGGACCAAGCACAGCACCGCAGCCAATAAATCACAGCACAGCTTCTCCCATCGCTGGGCGAATGCCACAGTGAAATACCGCTGGGCCATCATTGTACTCGTAGTGCTGGTGCTTGGCACAGCCGCAATTCCGGTGACCAAGATGGAGCTGGGTATTCCATCCGGCGCCTCGGCGAACCTGGATACTCCGGCCCGCCAGAGCTATGATGTCATCTCCAAAGGGTTCGGCGAAGGCTTCAACGGCCCGCTCCTGCTGGTCGCTGAGACGAAGAATCCGTCTGAGAAGATCTCCATGCCGGTCCTGGGCAAGCTGGTTCAGGAGCTGCAAATGCACGATAATGTGACCCTGGTCTCTCCGCTCGGTGTCAGTCCCACCGGCGATATCGCTATTATCAGCCTGATTCCGAAGACGGGTCCCACTGACACCGCAACCAGAGACCTTGTGCAGGAGCTGCGTGATCCGGCCTCCGCTCTGGCAGACGGGAACAATATTAATCTGGGCGTGACCGGCTTCACCGCCATCAATATTGATATGTCCTCCAAGCTGTCCGATGCCTTCCCTGTATACATCGGGATTATTGTTATTCTGTCGCTGATCATACTGCTGCTCGTGTTCCGGTCCATTATCGTGCCGATCAAAGCAACCGTCGGCTTCGTGTTAAGTATTATTGCTACCTTCGGCGTGACCACTGCCGTCTATCAATGGGGCTGGCTGCATTCGCTGTTCGGCTTCGATACCGGCGGCCCGCTGCTCAGCTTCATGCCGATCCTGGTCACGGGTATTCTGTACGGACTTGCTATGGATTATCAGGTGTTTCTGGTCAGCTCTATGCGCGAGTCTTATGTCCACGGCCGCCATGGCAGTGACAGCGTCGTGCATGGCTATGATCTTGCCAGCCGGGTCGTACTGGCCGCAGGTGTGATTATGGTGTCCGTCTTCGCAGGATTCATCTTCGCCCCGGATGCGATGATTAAGCAGATTGGCTTCGCCCTGGCCTTCGGCATCCTGATCGATGCCTTCATCATCCGCATGACGCTCGTTCCGGCCGTCATGGCCGTCTTCGGCGACAAGGCCTGGTGGCTGCCGAAATGGCTGGACCGCCTGCTGCCGAACCTTGACGTTGAAGGCGATAAGCTGATTGCCAAGCTGAACGCCGAGAGCAGACATAACAAGTAGAAACGGCATTGCCGTCCTAGTAAGGACGGTACCGTTTCAGCGAGAAATAGAAGGTTAAATTCAATAGAGCCTGCGGCATCGTCCGCAGGCTCTATTTTGATATAATGGCTATAATTGAATTCAGATCCTAAGGAGGCATACCCATGAACATCATTGAACTGGAACTTGCGCAGAATCAGCAGGAAATCTCGCGCTTGCTGGAGGAACACAGCCGCCGCATGGACAGCAGCATTCCGCCCTATCAGCGCGAGGTGATCTCCCTCGCCGCCTACGAGAACGGCATCTTCGTTGGCGGGATTACCGGAGACCTCGTCTGGAATATTCTGAATGTGCACCTGCTTGCCGTTGACCCCGCCTACAGAGGCCATGGACTCGGCAAGGCCCTGCTGGAAGAGCTGGAGCACAGAGCCTCGTGGCGCGGCTGTAAGGTTAGCGAATTAACCACGATGAGCTGGCAGGCACCGCATTTTTATCAGAAGCAGGGGTATGAGATCTTCGGTGAAATCAAGGACTGCCCGAGTGAAGGCCAGACGAAATACTATCTCCAGAAACGCCTGAGGACCGGGTCCTCTCCTTCCTGAGAAGGCCCGGCGCTTCGCGCGTCAATTCTTATACTACGCTGAAAATAACATGCATCCCGGCAGCCGCTGCCTTCCTGTAGAAGTCCAATAGTCCGCTAAACTCACTTTTCACCTGCTGCCTCAGCGCCTCCGCCACGCCCCCCATCTCCAGCTTGTCTAGGTCCACCTGCTGCATCGCCGTAATAATGCCCTCCAGCTCATCCTGCTCCGTGCAGGCGAAGAACCCATCCTCTTCCTCGACCTCGAACACATGGACGCCAACAACTGCTTCGCTTAACGGGTCACCATCTATAGGTTCACTCGCCGAAACCCCGGTTAGCGCAACATGCAGCTCCTCCCACAGCTTGTCGATATCGTAATGTTCACTTCCGCCTTCAATCAGCTTCTCCAACGTTCCCAACAGCTCCGCCCCGTCCATCTCCATCATCTGCTCCAGCGTATCCTCATTGACCATCACATATTGACCCAGCATCCCCATCTGTCATTCCTCCATAAGTGAAATAAAGGATTTCTAAAGTTCAAGTTGACATGCATCAATGGGTTGCAACTTCAGCACAAGTTTCTAATGCTTTTGAAAGTGATACATGCTCATTCTATTATAGAATAATTATAAAATAATGAAAAACGCTACTAAATGGTTTGTTTACTTATGTTGGTTCGGGGCTCTAGGAATTAATATACAACTATTAGTCGCTTAAATTTCAGTATGACAGCTAAAGAAAAAAATAATGGAAATAATAAGCGTTTGCGAGCTACGATGAGTCTATAATTAAAAACCTTTTGCTAGGCAAGGGGGTTAAGTAACTTAGGCCCTACAGGACTCGAACCTGTGACCTATCGGTTACAAACTTACCGCTCTAACCAATATAGAGGAAAGGGATAAACGCCTTAAACTCTGTTAGTGAATCGTTGATTTTATGGGGGTATGGGAATATAAGATGCATTGGATTATAAAGAGTTAGTAACCAAATATGTGACTAATAAATCCTGGAGAAATCCATGGTATATTCACTATTCAGGGAACTCTAACCAACTGAGCCTGGGGAAAGGTTGATTTAGGTTGAAATTTAATCATTGAGTATCATTATCTTAGTGTTTTGACGACATACGTTTGATTCTATTTTAATAGTTCGTTTACTAATACATTAACAAACAATGTACAAGTTTCTCAGCAGCGAAAGATTAAACATACGCCAATACTGCATGTTCCCAAAAGTTTAGTTGAACAACTGTAGACACCTTAAGCTTAGGCGAACAGTATCGTTTAGGGACTTTAAGAGGACATAGTCACAAAAGGCCACATATAGCTGGTAACTGGCTGTATACTGCATTTTCTGAAGTTCCAAATAAACATGGCATATTCAGATGCTGTTTTATCCAGTGGAAAAGAACTTTAATTTCCCAGCGTTCCTTGTAGATTTCAGCAATCACATGAGCAACTCTTTTCTAAAATCTATCACGACCCACACAACTTCTCCCCGCTTATTTTCAAATTCTACGACCCTGTGGCGTTTAGCTAATTGACATTTACTCTGACCAATATAAAAAGTAGTATCACGTATAATATTAGTTCCTCCTTTTGCCGATCACTTCAGTTTCCGCTATTTCACTAATGGAGATTGTCTTTAAAGCAAATCACAAATGGACTAGCCATGGAGCACATATTGATCCCTACTAATTTCCCCATACGCCGGATTCTGTACAAAAGTGTAGTCACAATCTGCAAATGCTTCTCCCAACAGAGCATCATTGCACTTCGCACCGGCTTCATCCACATGTATGGGCGAAAGCTCCCCATAAGAGAAGGCAACTAGAAATTAATACCCCCAATGGGTTAGCAGTAACAGAGTCTCTGTAATGCAGACGCCAAGCGCATAGAAGCTTATTTATGAGAAAATCGATGTTCATTTCCAGTCATTCTCTCTCATATGGAAGAGTAGAGGAAGATCTTATTTCTATATGAAAAGTAATATATCAAATATATTCATAGGCATTTATCTTCAGAAGCACACTTTATGTGACAATTAATAGAAGTTAAATGGAAAAAGTTGTCTTTAATAAAAATATAGGGTAACATATTATTCAGGAAAATAATGGAGGTGATTGATACTAATTGCATATATGGATTCACAGTCGAATGCTGCTGTGTAGACAGAATAAGTTAGTATAAATTATTGAGAGGAGGTTTTATTATGAAAAAAATTAAATTATTCACATCCGTTCTTTTATGCGCTTCAATGGTTTTTCCATTTTCGGCGTATGCAAATTCTCTAACTCCTAAAGATGAGAACATTCAAATTGAAGGTAAAAAAATAGCAGATAAATATAATGTGGGTGATAAACTCTCTGAAACTGATCTGAAATTCATTCTTGATAATGGCTATTCGGTAGAAAGTACTGCTGCTAAGTCAGAATACTCAATAGCTTCAGCAGATAGTTGGAGTATATATGGTATGAAACGAAGTGGAGATAACTCAGTTGAGGGTGAAGTTGGAGGGAGTGTTACGGTTGATGTTGGATTAATATCAGTAAATGTATATGGAAATTTGTCAGCGAATAGAGTTCGTGGGGCTGTTACAAACACCGTAGCTCAATACAAGTTTGTAGCATACGGTTTATTATCAACGCAGTCTCCGTATGTTGGTAAAGTTGCAGACTGGACTCAGACAGCAAGTGGTAGTACATCAGCAAGCGTAGGCATTTCAAAACTCACATACGCAAATGTTTCTGTTTATATGATGTATCCCGAAGCTGTTTTTACTCATGCTGGTGGGATACTAAATGTAACTGGAACAGCGACAAAACAATAGTAATCTGAACAATTATTATATAAAGAGCTATGTCAGAACGAATTTTCTGACATAGCTACTTTATCTAAAGAAGGATGAATGCTTTGAGTAGAAAAATTTTACTAGTCGCTTTAACCTTTATATTTATGCTCTTTACTTTTGCCTGTAGTTCTACAAGTCGCAATAATGGACTTGTTGAATCACTCCAAGAAACTTATTTTGAAAATGATCAAGTAGCCGGATTTTTAAATACATTTACAAATCAAATTGATATTACTACGACATACTATTCTTTCGAAATCAATCAGTTTTTTGGAAATTTAATAAAGATAGATGAAGAAAAACTCAAGTTAGTAGTGTTGTCTAAAATATTAAACATGACAGAAGAAAAAAATCTTACTAGGTCACTCGCAGAAGAAAAAAACACGATTTCTCTTGCAGAAGAATTAAAGGTTCAATTGGATAGTGATTTAAAAAATAAAATTAATAATTCCTTAGAAGAACATTTAAAAAACGAATTAAAGCAAACCCCTGAATCTGATCAAACAACAATAAATATTAATCATCAATATAAACTACAAATCCACTACAATTACTTATTCATTAACAAGATATTGAATATGAAAATATCTCCACCTATTATGAATCTTATTGAAGATAATTTAATAAAAGTTGAAAATAATTTAACACAAATAGAGCAAAAAAGTATGAAAGCCATCTATTATACTTATTTTATAAAAAAATGGCTGGAGATACCGATAAATGAGAAAGATATAGTTGAAAAGCTCAATCAGTTAAGACTTGCTGACGGCAGTTATCTCTTTCTACCAGTTAAAGAGCAGAAAAAGATAGAAATAAATGGCAGCGAATATGGAGATATTTTTTCTACAAGTTTTGCAAATGAAGTATTGATAGATATCAATGGAATTAATAATTCTAAGAGCACAGAGAAAACGCTAGAATTTATAGATAACTATCTTAAAAAAAATAATAAGTCCAATTACGAAAACTCTACTCTATATATTAATGATTTGTATGAAGTTGTTCATTTAGCGAAGATAATGGAATATAATGAATAAAAAACTTAATCGCTGAGACGGAGTGAAAACTTTGGAAATAATATGGCCCAATCTCATATTATCTTTAATTATTTTAGGGATATTGGTGTTTTCAATCGTTAAAGCTGTCGGTGCATTATTAAGAAAGTTTAAGTTAAAAAATAATAAATAAAAAAGTCTGAAATATGAAGTGATCTTTCCTGGTATTTCACCGGAAGATCACTTCCCTTTTTTTTAAGCATTATGTAATGATCTTAATATTTGTGGCTGTGACCTCCTCCTCTTGCCTGCCAGTCCCGAAATCCTCTCCCTCCTCATGAATTTTCTTTTAAATTCCCGTTGAAGAAATCCAGCACAAGTTGATTCACAAATTCGTTACTTCAATTGGCCCAGGACAAAGCGATTATCTTCGTTTCATACTTTGCCCAGTTGCGTATCTACTGCTTTGAAATAATCGTTGCTTAAAATCTGGTAACTGTGCCCTCTGAAAATAGAGTTGCTGTTATACTGTAGGTATGAACTACAGCCGCTACATTATAACTATTTGTTTCCTGATTCTTTGTAAGCGAGGTAAGCAGCAGACTGGAGGTACCGAGGCCATGATTGATCAGGATCAGTGGATAAGATCTTCTGAGCACAGTGAGTGGCATTAGTAAAAGCCATCGTATGAATGTAACAGCAATAATCAAGGAAGAATGATGGAATTCCCAAGGATCCGGTAAAAACGGACATCTGTCAAGCAGTAGGGGGCCATCTGCTTACAGTTCTTGCCTGCGACCCGATACCAGACATAAACTATCAGCTCTCGTGAATCCCCCAGGCAGGTGTCAGAGATTCAGGCATCTGCTGTCGGTTTGATGAAGGGTCTGCATATTCAAACCATAGTTCATATACCCTCCCTCAATAAAATACAACTGCCCGCGCTCCACTCTCCTTACAGAATAGGTGACAGCAGCCGGGAAATCCCCTCTTTCAGCTTAATTACCAGCGAGCGCTGCGCATAACGCTCCACGGTAAGCTCAGAGCACAGCCTGACATCATTTAGGAAAATGTCCTGGAGCTGTTCGGCAATCGCCCGGTCATACACAATGGCATTGACCTCGAAGTTCAGCCGGAAGCTGCGTGAATCGATATTCATCGTCCCGACAGAGGCAACCTCCCCGTCTGCGACAATCGTTTTGGCGTGCAGGAAGCCGTTCTCGTAGAGCAGGATTTTGGCCCCGTAATTCAGCAGATCCCCGGCATAGGCCCAGGTGGCCCAATATACGAACGGATGGTCAGGCTTGTTAGGGATCATGATCTGCAGATCCACCCCGGAGAGCAGGGCGATTTTGCAGGCATCCATGAAGCTTGTGTCCGGTATGAAGTATGGGGTCTGGATATACACGCTCTCCTTGGCTGACAAAATCAGCTTAATATACATGTTCTTAAGATGCTCCGTCGACGAATTGGGGCCGCTGGTAATGATCTGGACCGGGCTTGTCCCTGTATGCTGCTCCATGTTGAAGACGAATTCCCCGTAATCCCCGCGCTCATGCTTCCCGGCCTGATGCCAGTCGAGGATGAATCTGCCCTGGATATGGCTGACCGCATTTCCGGTGATTCGAAGATGCGTGTCCCGCCAATAGCCGAACTTCTTAACCTGCCCCAGATACTCATCTCCCACATTGAACCCGCCTATATAGGCAATGCTTCCGTCAATAATGCACAGCTTGCGGTGATTCCTGTTGTTGATCCGGAAGTTCAGCGGCTTGATCAGGGACGGGAAGAACACTTCAACCTCGCCCCCTGCTGCACGCAACTCTCTGAAAAAATGCCGCGAAATCCGCTTCGAGCCGACCTCGTCATATAGCAGCCGCACCTTCACGCCTTCCCGCGCCTTTCGGGTTAATTCATCCCTCAGCTGCTTGCCCAGAGCGTCCGGCTGAATGATGTAGTACTGAATATTGATTTCTGCGCGGGCTGAGCGGATATCCGCGAACAACGCGGCGAACTTCTGGTGGCCGTCACTGTAAATGACAATATCATTATCGTTAGATAACAAGCCGTGCGACGAGCGGATATTCATGTTGATGAGCTGGGCATAGTTCTGCAGCAGCTGCGACCTGTCATCCGCCCCTTCCGCAAAAGCTGCCAGCTGCTTGTCCGCTTCAGCCTGGACATATTCCTGCTCTTCGATGAAGAGCTTGTAGAAATTCTTCTTTTTGAGATTGCGCCCGAAAAAGATATACAAGACAAATCCCAGTATCGGGATGAAAAACAGCACCATCAGCCAGGCCCAGGTATACCCGGCCTCCCTGCGCTCAATGAACAGAAAGCCCAGGGCCAGAATGATGTTAATGAGGGTGACGACTGTGGTTAGACTTGCAAACTCCATGCTCTTTCCCCTTTCCTCTCTGTCTCTCTCTGCTGCCTAAAAGTCCTCCAGCACCTTGGACCTGTCGCCATGAATCCTGTCCAGGTGCTCCTCTCCCCAGTAGCATAACAGATCCAGCGAGGGCTTCAGCCCCCAGCCGTAGGAAGTCAGCTCATACTCCACTCTGGGCGGAATCTCCTGGTAAATGGTCCGCGAGATAATCTCATCGCTCTCCAGACCCCTTAACTGGGCGGTCAGCACCTTCTGGGTTAAGCCGGGAATGAGCCGCAGCAGCTCGGAGGTGCGCTTCTGTCCGGTCATCAGATGGTAGATAATTAGCGGCTTCCACTTGCCGCCCATCACTTCGAGCGCTGCCTCCACGCCGACTCTATACTTTTTGGGAACGCTATCGCCACTCTGTTCAGTCATTGCTTCTGCCTCCGTTATGTAGGGTACCTCAATGTTCCTATGGAACATACACCTTCCTATAGAACAGCAAAGTGCGTACTTCCGCATTATTTTATTCCTGTATATAATAGCATCAGCCAAGGAACATGGCTACAAACCTGCTGTTAAGAAAGGTAGTGAAGATACCAGCATGAGCATATTAATCGTCGTATCACACCCGAGACAGGATTCCCTGACCTTCCAGGTCGCCCGCCGTTTCGCAGAGGGACTTACCGCAGCCGGACACGGCTATGAAATATTGGATTTGCATGGGATAGGGTTTGACCCTGTCCTGCAGGGAAGGGAAGAACTCCATATGACCGCAGGTGAACAGGAACAACCCTATTCACCTGAACTAGAGCGGGAAATGGAGCGGGTGCGGCAGCATGACGGTCTGGCATTTGTGTTTCCACTGTGGTGGTGGCATCTGCCGGCCATGCTGAAGGGGTATATCGACCGGGTGGTGAACAACAGGGTTGCCTACGGTACAAATAATCTGCATGGTTATCGTGCACTGTGGCTGGCGCTGGCAGGCGTAACAGAGGCGCAGATGAAAAAGCGCAGCTATGATGAAGCAACCGCCCGTCTGCTTAACGTGGGAATTGCCGATTATTGCGGAATCACGGACTCCAGAGTAGAATTCCTCTACGATACTGCTAGTTCCGCACCCGGACATCGTGAGGCATTGCTCGAACAGGCCTATCAGGCGGGATTACATTATGGCAAGGGGAAAACTGACAAATCGCAGGAATAAGGGAGATCACAGAGTCACATCAAATTCATTCACATAAACGGCGTTGCCCGTCACTTCTATAGTATTGCCGTTGTCCGACACGGACACTCTGACTCTGCCGTCCCTGCCGATCTCTTGGCCCTGCTCGATCAGCAGCTCGAAGGAGGGGGCTTGTCCGCCGATGTACCTGGAATAATAAGCCCCCATCACCCCAGAGGCTGTGCCTGTAACCGGGTCCTCAATAGTCCCTGAGAAGGGGGAGGAGAAATGGCGGGCATGCATATGCGCCTCAGGATCATTCGTCTCCAGGCAGAACGGGTGAATGGACGAGCGGGGCATCTCCTTCAGCACCTCTGGAAACCGCTTGTTGTCAGGCTGCATCCGGGTGAAGGCATCAAGGCTTGTAATCGGGACCAGTAAGGTCCACGTTCCAGTGCTGCCGTACATGGTCGGCAGGGTCTGATCAATATCACCGGGCTCAAGGCCGATCGAGCGGGCCAAGTCCTCAAGTGATCCTTTAAAAGCTTCAAACTGCGGACTGGCCTGCCTCATCGTCATATAGAGTTCGCCGCTATCTTCTGTGATGCGGATAGGCAAAACTCCTGCCTTGGTCTCGATGGTTAACTCTTTTTTGTCCCCCAGCATCCCCTTGGTCTTCAGGGCATACAACAACGCCATGGTCCCGTGACCGCAGAGATTAATCTCATGCCCCGGCGTGAAATAACGGATTCTGAGATCCGCCTGGTTGGATTTTAACGGAAACGCCGTCTCATTGAAACCCACCTTCGCTGTAATCTCCTGCATTTGCTGCTCTGTAAGACCCTCGCTGTCCAGGACAACCCCTGCCGGGTTCCCTTTGTTCGGAATACTGCTGAATGCATCGTAATGATAGACTTTGATGTTCTGCACACCTGCACCGCCTGTCTTTTTTGAGTATTATGTTAGCATAAATTAATAGAATGTGAATTTAAGATATTTAGGCATTATGATTATCCCGCAGAAATTCTACAGTCAGCGCAGAGAACTTCTCAGGTTCTTCTATAAAAGGCAGGTGGCGGCCGTCCGGGAATATTATTTTCGTGGAACGTCTGATGCCTTTGTGCAGAATTTCTGCGGTCTCTCTATTGTATGGGTGGTCCAATGCGCCAATGAGGATAAGAACTGGTTGAGCAATCTCCGCTAATCTATGAATGGCATAAGGCTTGGGGACGCGCGATAGGCTTGGAGGGAACCGACAGAAGTTGCCGGGATTCCGCACATTGTCTATCGTTTTCTGTCTGGCCTTTTCTTTTGTTGCCGCAGGGAAGTAATAGTCCCAATAAGAATTAGCGATAAAATGGTCAATAGCTTGTTCAGCACCCTTCAGCCTGACCTGAATATGCTGTTTGATCCCCTGCCATAGCATCCTGGCGGGATAGCTGCGGCCGCTGACCGAAGGGGCTGCCAGAATGAGGCGGTCCACATAGCCTGGATAGACCAGCGTGAAATCGGTGGCTACGCTGCCGCCCAGGGATGAACCAACTAGAGTTACTTTTGTGAGGCCAAGGGTGTCCAGCAGCAGCTTCAGGTCCTCTACATGAGAGAACGAAGCGCGGGGAGTGTCCGAATGTCCGTAGCCCCGCAGATCATAGCCGATAACATCGTGGCTGGTGCAGAACCTCTCCATCTGCTCCTCCCATATCCGGTGGTCATTATAATTGCCATGGATGAAAACAACAGGCTCGCCGCTACCTTTTCTCTCATGAAACAGAGCTCCGCCTTCTACCTCTATGTATCCCGGTTTGAACAATTGCTTCCACTCCTTCCTTATAGGAGATCTGCCTTCTGCAAATTATCTTCAATGATGGAACGCAGCACCTCAGAGACGGAATAGTCACCTCTGCCGCAGCTACGGTCAATTTCATTCCAAACTTCCTGCGGCAACGTCAGCGAGATTTTGCGCGTAACACCGATTGGTTTGCGGCCGGCACCTCTGCGTGCCCCGCCCTGTTTGCTTACCTTATTCACGCCGGTTGACACTTGGTTATCCTCCATCATTTATCACCCGCCATTATCATTACACATCGTGATGGCATGTTCAATTTATGCTACCTTAATCAAAACGCATACACCCGGTGCATGGATGCTATGCGTGCCCAATGTGGTCGGTTTTTCGATTACATACAAAAAAAACAGCAACGGACCTCCCCCTAAGCGGACGGTATCCGTTGCTGCAATCATCAAGAATATACGATTTGTCTACTCTGCTGCTTATTCAGCCATCTACTCAGCCGCATCTTGCTTCCCCAGCCAAGCTAACTCCGCCATCGCCCGCAGCGGGCCGCGGATGCCTGCGGCCACTTCCGCTTCGGTCTGTGCTTCCGGCTTGTCGCTCCAGATGGAGAAGGTGGTGCCGATGATTTCATGCGGATAGGCTCCCGTGTATTCCTGTTTGGCTTCCCCGGTACGGTTCGGGAACAGTCCGGGATGCCAGGAGGCGCGGATTTTCTCAGCTGTCGGATAAGTGTAGCCCGCATGTTCGCCCAGCACGTAATACAAGTAGCCGTCGTTGTAGTTGATCACCTGATGTCCCTTGGCCAGAATGTCTTCCACCGGGGCCATCATCGGGTGCCACTTCGTCCAATATGTGATCTGAATAGACGGCTTGGGCGCGACCCGCTGGGTCTGATCCGCACGGTACAGGCCATCATTCCAGGCGCGGACCGTCCAGCCCATCGACTCCAAATGTTCAGCGACTTCATTAAGGTAATCAATATACGTGTCCACACCCGTGCCGCCGCTGATGTTCAACACATTCCGGGCATACTCCGCGAGCTGCGGATACTTATCGAACTCCGCGAAGTTGATGAATTCATCCCCGCCGATATGAAAAAAGCGGCTGCCGGCAAATAACTCGGCATATTCGTCGATCAGTTCCAGCACGAACCGGCGGGCTGCCGGATTCGTAATATCCAGCGCACCCGGGGCCGGGTTGCCCGCTGCATCCTTGAGCAGCCACTCCGGATGCATCCGGAGGGCCTGTCCCAGATGCCCCGGTGAATCCAATGAAGGGATGATATCCACATGATAACGCTGTGCCTCAAGAATAATCGCCTTTATCTCCTGCTTGGTCAAAGCCTGCTCCGATACCACCTCAGGATGGCTCTCGCTCATCAGCCGGAAGCCCTCGTTCTCGGAGAAATGCAGCTGCAGCGTATTCAGCCGCAGCCGGGACATCTCTCTGATCCGCTCCAGGAGCCAATCTTCGCTGTAGAACTTGCGGCCGATGTCAATATGCAGCGCCCGCTCTCCAATGACCGGCTCATCCGTGATGGTTCCGTACGGCAAGGAGCCGTCATTCGCCAGCCTCTGCAGCAGCGTCCGCAGGCCATACATCACAGCCCGTTCACTTGGCGCGGTGAGCTTAGCCACACTCCCGACCTCAATGACATAAGCTTCGTTGCTATTCATCTCTTCCGCTGCTTCATGCTCCAACAGCTCAATGACGATATCCCCGGGAGCCATGTCCTCCATTTGCCCGTAAGCAACCGTCATGATCCTGTCAGCAGGTGTCAGAATACCCGCGTATTCCCCCAGAACAATGAAGACCGTTTCGTTCAGAACACTGTTATTATCCGATCTGGCATTGTCCACAATCCGGGTTTTGGACCCGGCAGACAGCCGCCATTGTCCCCCGGATGCTGCCGCAATCTGCTGCTGTACACTGGTGAGCGGGCCGTTATTGGAGGTGCGCCGCTCTAATGGTTCATTCTTATCCATATCCATACCTCCCAACTCTCCCTTCTTCGCGTGGATCAGCGCAGCCGGAGGCCGACCGTTGTAATCTGATGTCCGCCAAGCGGCAGCTTGAGCGAAGCATCTCCTTCAGTCTGAAGCTCTTCACCTTCTGCTTCCAGCACATTCGAAGTATAGAAGGCAGCAACCGGCAGCGCGGATTCCAGCTCCAGCTCGCAAGGCTCAGCCGTCAGGTTGAACCAGCGGAGCAACACATCGCCGCGTTCCTTGTTCAGCTTCATAGAGGAGAAGGCAGCGGTCTTGCTACTCCAGCGAACAGCCGAATACACAGCGGGAATTGTCCCCGCATGAACCTCTGCCTGCGCAAAGGTCCAAGGAATCTGGAATTGGTATGCAGCCGCAGCGGTACCGGAAGTTACGGCATCCCCGCTATGTGGCAGGAGCAGCAGATCTGCTGTTTGCTCTCCCAGACACTGGGCTTCCGGTGTAGGGAACCAGCCCCAGTCGCCCATCTCGCCGACACTGCGGAGCAGCGTCACGGCGATTGTACCACGGCCATCCCGCAGAATCTCGTATTCGTGTAATCCGAGATTAGCGACTGTCAGGCCTGCATTGTCCCCGGCAACATCCACGAAGCACTGCTGATGCTGGGCATTGCTCGGGTTCTGCCATTCCGGTGCCGGCTCATTCGGACGTTCCGCCAGCTCGAACATCGAATCCACGCGGTGCGAGGCTGCGGCCAGATCCGCAGGGAACAGCATCCGCAGACGGTGGTCTTTAGCCGTGTTATCTATGAAGCTCTTTACTTCCAATCCCTTGCCGCTACGCTCCAGTCTCAAGACCGTCCGCAGCTTAAGGGTTACTGTAGCGGCACTACGTTTAGCCTGCCGTTCCGGGTAATAGACCAGTGCCCGTTGCTCTTCTTCCAGCAAGGCATCGGCCGAAGCCGGGATCTCCCAGGCATGGGTGATTTCGATGGAAGCGCGGTATGGCGTATCTTCAATGACAGCGATCTGCGCGTCAAGCCCCAGAGTCGTCAGCGGTACTTCACCCGTAGGCTGTCTGTACATATACTCATTTCCTATGTCACCAGTATTCTCGTAGACACCGAGGTCTCGGTAGACTTTGCCGCTAGGCTTATGCTCCAGCGTGAAGGAACCGTCAGCCATAACCTCGACCCGCAGCGTGTCGTTCTCCAATACGCGCGCGCCTTGAATCAGCGATGCCGTGACGGAAGCCACAGCTTGCAGGTTCCCCTCCGAAGCGCTTCTGGCAGCATCGGCTTCCGCGGCAGCCGCCCCAACAGGGCGAACCCAGGCATAGGTGCGCAGCCCCAGGGCAGGCACATCCGCCGCCTCGAAGGTCAGCCGCACCTTGCGGCAGCTATACGGCTGGCGGAAGCGGTCATCCGGCAGGTCGTAGCCGAAGGACAGGCCGAGATCCTCTACTGTACAAGGAACCGGCTGGCCTTGTTCATCGACCAGAACCCGTCCGGCCAGGTCCACGGCTTTCATCAACCGGGCATTCTCTTCAAGAGGCAGCCCATCGCGCAGATATTGGCGGGCTGCGTCCAGCTCAACGGTAACCGTACCGGTGCGGCTCCAGCCGCTGGTATTCGTCACCACGAGCGGAAGCGCCTCTTCGCCGTAAGCGGCGAATCCGGTGGTGTCGACCGCTGCGGTGATCGCCTGCATACTATCCGCTACGATGCCTTCGGCCGTGTGATAGCTCTTGTCGAAGCGGGTGACCATCTCGCGGTGCACCTCATCCACGCTGCAGCCGCAGATGGAATCATGCGGATGGTTCTGCAGCAGCGTCTTCCACGCATAATCCAGCAGATGCTGCGGATACTCCCCGCCATGCAGCTTAGCGATAACTGCCAGCGGCTCAGCCACCTTTTCCAGCATGGCCTGACCGCGCTGGTTGAGCTGCTTCAGGTACACGCGGGCAGAAGCGGTATTAACCAGCGTTCCCCAGCCGTCCGTGCGCTGGCTCCGAAGTTCTCCCTTCACTGTAGACAGGCTGCGGCCAGCCAATGAAGCTTCCACTGCCTTGATATAGTCCGGGAAGTTCGAGTGAACGAAGGCGACCTCCGGGTGCAGCTTCTCTGCTGTGCGGATCGCCTCCGGCAGGTCAGTCTGCAGCGGCTGGTGATCGCAGCCGTTCATGAACAGCAGCTGATCGGTCGCTGCATACTGCCGGGCATCGCCCAGCTTACGCTCCCAGAAGCGGCGGGCCTCCTCAAGCTCCACCGGAACCTCATTCCCGTTGGAATACCAGTTGGCGAACAGGATGCCCAGCACCTGCGAGCCGTCCGGCCCTTCCCAGACCAGCTCCGAGAACGAGGATTCATAGCCGTCATCCGAGACCATATTGTTGAAGCCCGTCGGCTTCACGCCGCGTCCGAAGAACGCGTTGGTAATGCCGGCCTGCTGCATAAGCTGCGGAATCTGTCCGGTCAGGCCGAAGGTGTCCGGGAAATAACCAATTTTGGACACTTCACCATAGACTGCCGCATCCTGATGTCCCAGCTGTAAGTTACGCACATTGGCTTCCGGGCTGGTCAGGAACGCATCCTGAAGAATGTACCAAGGTCCGATAAATATCCGGCCCTCCCGGATATGCCGTATCAGCCGCTCCCGGTTCTCCGGGCGGACCTGCAGATAATCCTCGATGATAATCGTCTGCCCGTCGAAGAAAAAGCTGCGGAAGTCCGGGTTCTGCTCCAGCGTGTCCAGCAGCGTATCCACGAGCTGAATCAGCCGGATGTGATGGCGCTCATAAGGCAGATACCATTCCCGGTCCCAGTGCGTATGCGAGATAATATGTGCCGTCTGTTGTTTGGTCATAACCGGTTACCCCTCAATCTCCAGCGGATATTCATCCATATAGCTGATCAGCTCATCCACGGTTGTGAACGCCAGACCCGTCACCGTATCCGCACAGCCGTAGTAGATGGCAATCCGTCCGGTAGCCGCATCGGTCAGTGCCGCGCAAGGGAACGTCACGTTCGGCACATCGCCCACACATTCATATAGCTCTTCCGGGCCGAGGATGTAGTTGCGCGAACGCGCTTTTACCTTCCAAGGCTGTTCCAGATCCAGCAGCGCTACCCCCATGCGGTAGACGAACCCGTTGCAGGTGTTGATAACGCCGTGATAGATCAGCAGCCAGCCCTTGTCCGTTTCAATCGGAATCGGTCCAGGACCAATCTTCTTGGACTGCCACGCGGAAGCATCACCGTCAACCGTACCCATCACATAGCGGTGCTTACCCCAGAAGGTCAGGTCAGGACTCTCACTGTAAAAAATATCGCCAAACGGCGTATGCCCCGTATCACTAGGACGGCTAAGCATCGCATAGTTGCCGCCGATCTTGCGCGGAAGCAGCACCCCGTTGCGGTTGTACGGCAGGAAGGCATTCTCCAGCTGGTGGAAGGTTTTGAAATCGAATGTATACGCCAGGCCAATCGTCGGCCCGTGATACCCGTTGCACCAGGACACATAATAACGGTCGTCAATCTTGCAGACGCGTGGATCATAGCGGTACTCGCGCTTGGTGATCTCTTCATCACCCTCGAATACGATTGGCTCATGGTTGATTTTCCAATTCACGCCGTCTTCACTGAAGCCCGCGAAGATATCCATGCTGACCGACCGCGAGTCACAGCGGAACACCCCTGCGAAGCCGCCTTCAAACGGAATGACTGCCGAGTTGAACACACTGTTCGAGTTCGGAATGGCGTTGCGCGGAATGATCGGGTTGGCGGAATATCTCCATACTGGGGAATTCGTGCCCTCAGGCTTCTCCTGCCAAGGGATGTTCGGTAGTGCTTCTCCAATAATTGTACTCATGATCTGGTCTCCTTTATCTGTGTAAAAGTATGTTTGTGTTAGAGAATGCCTTCCTTCAGCGCCCGCAGGATCAACTGCGAGAACAAGCTGTTCGACCAGGCGAACCACTTGCGGGTGAACACGGACGGATCGTCAGCGTGGAAGCCCTCATGCATATAGCCGGTATCGGCATCGGTTGCTTCCAGCATGGCGATGACCGCCAGCCGCTCTTCCTTGCTGTTTGCAGTAATGCCCTGCATCGACAGTGCCATATGCCAGATGTAGCCCGCAGGGGTATGAGGACTGCCGATTCCCTTGGCGGCCTTGCCCTCGAAGTAGAACGGATTCTCCTTGCTCAGCGCGAAGCGTCTCGTATTCTGGTAGACCGGATCGTCATTGTTCAAATAACCCAGGTACGGAATGGACATTAGGCCCGGTGTTCCGGCATCATCCATCAGGCTGTAATTGCCATAACCGTCTGTCTCGTACGCGTAGATCGGTCCGAATTCCGGATGGCGGTAGGTGCCGTACAGCTTGATGCCGTGATCGACCTCCAGCTCCAATTCCTTCAATTCGGCGAGGAAATCCAGATCCCGGAAGACCCATTCGGCAAAATCCTGCATCTGCCGCAGCGCCACCACAGCGAACATGTTCCCCGGAATGTTGTAGTGGAAATCGCAGGCGTCATCGCTGGAGCGGAAGCCGGACCAGATCATGCCGGTGTAATTCACAGGCATCCCAAGGCCGCCGTTACGGATGGAATCCTCTATAATCCCGTTATTCCGCGTGAAACGGTACGGGGACTCTTCGGCATGATGCTGCTCGCGCTTGAACAGGTCGGTGATGACGCGCAGCATTTTTTTGAAATCGGCGGTGAAGAAATCAGTCTGCTTCGTCTCTTCCCAATAAGCATGGGCCAGGCGGATGACGAAGCACAGCGAGTCGATCTCGAATTTGCGCTCCCACACCCAGGGCGACATCTCGGTCACATCGGCGGCATTCCAGTGCCAGTCATTGGCCGATTCATTGAACGCGTTGGCGTAAGGATCGATCAGCACATACTCCGTATGGCGCTTGATCAGCCCGCCGATAATCCGCTGCAGATCAGTATCTTCTGCGGCAAAAGGCACATAATGAATGACCTGCTCCACCGAATCGCGCAGCCAGCAAGCAGGAATGTCCCCCGTAATGACAAAGGTAGTTCCGTCATCAAGCAGCTTGGTAGTGGTCTCCAGTGTATTCGGGAAGCAGTTGCGGAACAGGCGCTGCAGCTTAGGCCGGTGGGCCAGCTTCGCTTCGGCGTCGGCCAGCACGGCCTGAATGGATGACGGCAGCGTAAGCTCCGGCATCTCAATGCGGGGAAGTCTGAATTGTTCCAAGGTAGTAGTCTCCTTCTCGCTTAATCTATAGTAGGATGAATAATCTTAATCGTCTTAATCTCGAATGGATGGAAGTCTAGCGTCAGCACGCCGTCTTCATCCGGCAGCAACTCTGTCTCTTCCTCCAGTGCATTGGACAGATAGATAGCGGAGTGCGGCAGCGGCCAGCTGATCCGAACGGTCTCGCGTCCCCCGGCTGATTCATACAGCCGCAGGATACTGCCCTTACCATCTTCCGCCAGCTTGACGGTATCCAGCACCACCTGCTTCCCTTCATAGGGAAGGAAGGAGCCGGTGGACGGATGCTGTCCCGCACTCGCCTCGCAGGCTACCGCGTAGGAAGCATGATTCAACTCAGCGGCCTTGCGCTGGGTATGCGCCGAACGCCAGTCTCCGGTATGCGGGTAGAGCGAATAGGTGAATTCATGCTCTCCCTGATCGGCCGAATGATCCGGCCAGCGCGGTGCGCGCAGCAGGGACAAACGGATGGTGCTACCCTGCGTGTCATAGCCGTATTTGCAGTCGTTCAGCAGGCTGACACCGTAATCATGCTCCGACACATCGGCATAGCGGTGCCCGCAGACCTCATACTGCGCCTGCTCCCAGCTGGTGTTACGGTGCGTAGTCCGCTCCAGTGCGCCGAACGGAATCTCATACGTAGCCTTGCTGGTCACTACATCAATCGGGAAGCCAACCTTCAGCAGCTTGTGGGCTTCGTGCCACTCGACCTTCGTCTTGAAGTCAATCCGCTTGTCGGTGTGGTACAGGATCAGCTCCTGCTGGATTTCCGATTGGCCTAGACTCCAGCGGAAGAACAATACATCGCAGACAGGACCTGTGGACAGCAGCCGCTTCTCCAGCAGTACCGCTGCTCCGGCAGGTTGCTCCTCATAACGGCTGTCGATATCCCAGGCATCCCAGAGAATCGGACGGTCATGGAAGAAATGCAGCCGGTTCAGCGCTTCCCCGGACTTCACAATCTCGCGCCCGGCTTCTTTGTCATACAGGCTGATGATCTCGCCCAGCTCGTTGAACTGGAGCTGGTAGTAACCGGTCTCCCAACGATCTTCGAACGTATCGGAGTTCGCCGCAGAGATTGAGTTATTGCCTGCATCCGATGCGTCTGCCCCCTGCGCCTCTTCCCGCAGCCACACGGTTGCATACCCGAATGCCGGAACCTCCGGCACCCGCACACGCAGGACCGTTTGCTTGCCTTCTGTAGTCAGCTCTGCCGGAAGCCGTGTTCCGTTTCCGTCATAGACGGCGACAGTAGCAGGCACCACTTCAGAGCCAACCGCAAGCTCGGTTACCATATCCCGGGTCCAGCCCAGACCGTTCAGGATGACATAAGGCTGTCCCTCTCCACGGGTATCAATAGCCGATACGGCAGCCTCCATGACGGACTTCAGGCAGCTCTCCCCAAGGATGAAGATATTCTTGTATTCCTTGTCCGAAGTCTCATAGACCTCAGGAATCGACGAGCCGGGGATAATATCATGGAACTGGTTCAGCAAAATCATCTTCCAGCCTTCATGCAGGGCTTCCCCTACCTCTTCCCTCCGCTGCGGTGTCAGCCCGTGTCCAGCCAGCGTCTGCCATAGCTCAGCTTCCCGGTACAGAATCTCGGCCTTGCGGTTATTGCGCTTGTTCCGTGCATGGGTCGTATAGGTCCCCCGGTGCAGCTCAAGGTATAGATCGCCCTGCCAGACCGGCAGCTCAGGTGCAGCCTGCTCGATGCCTGCGAAGAAATCTGCCGCCGTGCTGTAGCTAGAGGCAGGTTGACCTACCATCAGCTCTGAACGCGACAGGTATTCCAGCATCTCCCGCGTCACGCCGCCACCGCCGTCGCCGTGTCCGTAGAGCAGCATTTGCTCGCTGTGAACGGCTTTTTGGCGGTAGGACTGCCAGTGCTCATGGATATCCTTCGGCAGCGTATTCTCATTCACGCCATGGTTCATATAGGATAATAGCGCTGTCCCGTCGATTCCGACCCAGTGGAACAGATCATACGGGAACAGGTTCGTGTCATTCCATCCAAGCTTCGTGGTCATGAAGTAACGGACCTTGCCGTGCTTCAGAATCTGCGGCAGGGAGGCGCAATAACCGAAGGTGTCCGGCAGCCATTCAATCTCGGACTGCTGGCCGAACTCCTCCTGGTAGAAGCGCTGTCCGTACAGCATCTGCCGCATCAGCGATTCCCCGCTCGGGATATTCAGATCCGGCTCGACCCACATGCCCCCGACCAGCTCCCAGCGGCCTTCCTGAATCCGTGCCTTCACCTTCGCGTACAGCTCAGGATCATTGTCCTTCAGATAAGCGAACAGCTGCGGCTGGCTCTGGGCATAGCGGTATTCCGGGTACTCCTCCATCAGCGCATGTACGCTCGAGAAGGTCCGGCTGGTCTTGCGCACCGTCTCCCGGGCAGGCCATAACCAGGCGATGTCGATATGCGACTGCCCGATCATATGAATGAATCCTTCGCTGTTGCCGCCGATGGCCTTCACTTTTGCCACCAGCTCCTGCTCAATCGCCTCTATCCCCTTGCCAGCCTGCGAAACGTCAGTCCCCAAATTCACATAAGCATCCATCGCCTGATGCAGTGCCTCCAGCATGCGAACGCGCCGGAAGTCCTGCTCCGGCAATAGCAGCATCGAATCCCGGACGACGGTAACTGTGTACATCAGCGATTGTACAGGCAGGTTCACTCTGACCAGCGCTGCGGTAATCGACCGGACCGGCGGCTGAATGACCGCTTGTTTATTCAATGGGTCATCCGGCTCAGGGATCGGATCATAGAGCTCAATCTCAATCTCCGGGTGTCTGCCGCCCGTCTCCGGATTCAGGGAAGCATAGGTATGATTGCGGTCAATCCCCTGCTGGGAGGCTCCGTTCACACGCAGCAGCCCTTCGCCGCCGGAGTGGAAGATCAGCCCGGTATCCTTATCGGTCCAGTCCGCCGGGATATCCAGGGTGGTGCGGAAGTAATAGGTGGTGCCTTGCACGCTCGGAAACAATCCGAACGACTCGCTGCCCGAATAAGGCTGTGCTTCGTCATAGTGTCCCGGCTGCCGGTAGATGGTGGAGAAGACCTTCCAGTCATCAAGCACCCGGTATTCCAGCCACTGCTGCTGCGAGCATTCACGAATGAACCGGTTAATCCGTTCGATGTTTATCTGCTCCATCTTTAGTCCTCCGTAACCGTAAGATCTATATTCAGCGTGTCATTCACATTCCTGCCGACACCGATGCGGAAGGTTCCCGGCTCGTCCACCAGCTTGTAGTCTGTCCCGATATAGCTCAGATGCTCTGCATTCAGTGTGAAGCTCACCTTCTGCTTCTCTCCCGGCTCCAGTACGATTTTGCGGAAGCCCTTGAGTTCCTTGGCCGGTCTAGTCACCTTGCTGACCAGATCGGAAATATATAACTGCACGACCTCCGCACCGCTGCGGGAGCCTGTATTCTCCACTTCCACTGTAACCTCAGCCGTTCCGTCAGTCCCGATCACCGCAGGCTCGACCTGTAGTCCGCTATAGCTGAATTCGGTGTAGCTGAGTCCAAAGCCGAACGGATAACGCGGCTGCGAATTCCCTTCCAGATAGCGGACTCCCCGGGAACGTTTGCCTAAGTAATACACTGGCAATTGTCCTACATCCTCAGGGAGAGAGAGAGTCAGCCTGCCGGACGGATTGACATCGCCGAACAGAATATCCGCAATGGCGTGGCCGCCTTCCTGCCCTGGATACCAGGCTTCGAGAATGGCATCTGCCTGCTCATCGATCCAAGGTTCAGCAATGGGACGCCCGTTGATATACACGACGACTACCGGCTTACCGAGTGCCTTCAGCTCCTTCATCAGCTCCAGCTGAACACCGGACAAATGAAGCGACATGCGGTCGATGCCTTCGCCGCAGTCCATATCGCTAAGCGCATTCTCTGTCACCTTCGAGGCTCCGGTCCGCAGATCGATGCTGCCTTCACCGAAGTCACGGGCGCTTGACCCGCCCAGAGCCAGTACAACGATATCTGCTTCGGCAGCTACCTTACGTGCAAGCTCAAAGCCCTCTGTGGAGCTGTCCTTGATCCGGCAGCCCGGCGCATAACCTACCCGCTCCGGCTGCGCGGCAAGCTTGGCCCGTATTCCGGCCAACACTGTAACCACACGGTCTCGCGGCTGCGGAGAGGTGTAATCGCCAAGCTGATTGTAGCCAATATCCGCATTTGGCCCGATAACCGCAACTGTCCCCTTGTCCTTAGACAACGGAAGCACTCCGTTATTCTTCAGCAGTACAATTCCCTCTGCCGCCACACTGCGCGCCAGCTCTGCATGCTCTGCGCTGCCAATCACCTGCTCTGCCACATCGGGATCGGCATACGGCTGTTCAAACAGGCCCAGCCGGAACTTCAGCTCCAGCACACGCGCCGCCGCCTGATCCACGAGCTGCTCGTCCAGCCGCCCGGAGCGCAGCGCCTCCAGCAGATATCCGCCGAACATGACGCCGGACATCTCCATATCAATTCCGGCAGTAAGCGCCTGCACCGCAGCATCCTCTCCGCTGTCCGCTGTATCATGACCCGAGGCCAGCATATCGATGGCACCGCAATCGGTAATGACCATGCCCTTGAAGCCCCATTCGCCGCGCAGAATCTCTTCAAGCAGCTCCCGGTTCGTGGTACAAGGCACGCCGTCAATCTCGTTATAGGCTGGCATAATGGAGACCGCTCCCGCTTCCACCGCTTTGCGGAACGGGTACATATCGACTTCCAGCAGCTCGCGCTTGCCGATATGCGCCGGACCGGCATTCCGGCCGCCCTCTGAGCTGCCATAGGCTACGAAGTGCTTGAGGGTTGCGCCCACACTGGACGCGCTGTCCAGCCGCTCGCCCTGTAGTCCTTCTACAGAAGCTACGGCATATTCGCCGATGAGATACGGGTCTTCCCCGAAGCATTCCTCGGTCCGGCCCCAGCGCGGATCACGTACCACATCCAGCACAGGGGAATAGGTCACGGCTCCGCCCTGCGCCCGGGTCTCACGCGCTACTGCCCGGGACATCTCCCGGTAGAGGTCCACATTCCAGGTGCTGCCGATCAGCAGCGGAACCGGGAATACCGTGGCCCCGATGGCCATGTGTCCATGCGAGCATTCCTCACCGATCAGGAGAGGAATACCCAGTCTCGAATGCTCCAGCACATAACGCTGAATCGAATTCACAGCCTCTGCTCCGGCCCGCGCATCCAGCCCGCTCTCCAGTGTAACTCCTGTCCAGGGATCGGCCCGCAGGGTTCCGTATAATGCGCCAACGCCGCCTTCGCGGATCTGGCGCTTGAAGTCTTCGGTCAGCTCTATCGTTCCATCTGTATGATTATAGGTCTGCCATCCGAACAGCTGCACCAGCTGGCCGACCTTCTCTTCCGGCGTCATCAGCCCGAGCAGATGCTTTGTCCGCTCCTTGACGGGCTGTGTACGGTCTCTATATAACATCCTGGCTCCACCCTCTCCTTTGATCTTAATCTATATATCTCTTACTCCTTAACCGCCCCAACAGTAAGACCCTGAATGAAGTAACGCTGGAAGAACGGATATGCGAAGATAATCGGTCCGGTTGCCAGCACCACCATCGCCATACGCGAGGTATCCTGCGGCATGGAGCGGAGCGCTTCCAGACTTAGCGAGCTGTTCTGCGAGTTCTGCAGAATGAACTGCATGCTGGTCTCGATCCGCATCAGCATCGACTGCAGCGGCACCAGGTTCGGATTATCAATATAGAGCAGCGCGTTGAACCAGTCATTCCAGTACCCCAGGGTGCTGAACAGGCCAATTGTAGCGAGACCCGGTAAGGACAGCGGCAGCACAATTCCGAGGAAGGTTCGGAACTCTCCGGCGCCGTCGATTTTGGCCGACTCGATCAGCGCATCCGGCACACTTGTGATATAGAAGGTTCGCAGAATCATAATGTAAAAAGCATTCACCGCCAGCGGCAGCACCAGCGCCCAAATGCTGTCCTTCAGGCCCAGCATCTGTGTCACGACAATATAGGTCGGAACCAGCCCGCCGTTAAACAGCATGGTGAAAAAGGAAAAAAACGCGAAGAAATTACGGTATTTGAAGCTTTTACGTGAAATGGCATAGGCGTAAAGTGAAATAATAAGCAGGCTGACAATCGTACCGATGACTGTTACAGCAATCGTCACCCCGTAGGAACGGAGCAGCGTGTCCCCTGAGCTAAATACATATTTGTAGGCTTCAAGACTCCATTTGGCCGGGATTAACCGATAGCCGTCCCGCGCAAGCGCCCCTTCGTCCGTGAACGAGATGAGAACAACGAACAGGAACGGGAAGATACACAGGATGGCAAAGCCCCCGGCGATACAGTTGAAGATGGTATTGAGCACCGGCGACAGCCGATGGAAATCGCGCGATTTCGCAGCGTTAGCAGACATTTGGATGACCTCACTTTCCTTCTTTTTCCCTAGAATAATGCACTGTCCTTATCGAATTTGCGCACGATGTAATTGGAGGTAAGAACCAGCACGAACCCGACCACTGATTGATACAAGCCCGCAGCCGTACTCATTCCGATCTCGCCGGTAGTCTTGAGTCCACGGTATACATACGTATCGATAACGTTGGTCACGCTGTAGAGCGTCCCCGAATCTCTCGGCACCTGATAGAACAGCCCGAAGTCCGCATAGAAAATCTTCCCGATCGCAAGCAGCGTCATAATGATAATGATCGGCTTCAGCATCGGCAGTGTGATACTGCGGATCTGCTGGAGCTTGCTGGCTCCGTCGATCATCGCCGCTTCGTAGAGGGACTTGTCGATACCCATAATTGCGGCTAGATAGACCACGCTGTTATAGCCGACGGCCTTCCATAGGAATACAAATATAATAATGAACGGCCAATATTTCGATTCCGAATACCAGGAGATATTGCTGCCGAACATGGCGTTAAGCAGTCCCCGCTCCGAGCTCAGGAAGCTGAATGCGAAATATCCCACAACGACCCAGGACAGGAAGTACGGCAGGAACATGCCTGTCTGATAGAACTTGGCCAGCTTCTTATTAGCAATCTCGGACAGCACCACCGCCATCAGCACTGACAGAATCAGGCCCAGGCCAATGAAGGCTATGTTATACAAAAGAGTATTACGTGTGATCAGATAGGCATCATTGGTGCTGAACAGGAATTTGAAATTATCCCAGCCGACCCATTTGCTGTTGATGATGCTGGCCCAGAAGCCATCCCGGCTGAAGCGGTACTCCTTAAAAGCAATGACCGTACCCACCATCGGCAGGTAGGAGAAGAACAAAAACCACAGTGTGCCCGGCAAAACCATAAACAGCAGCACTTTATTTCTCAATATATCCTTGGCGGACTTTCCTATTTTCCCCATACTTCTAGTTCCTCCTATGCCGGAAAATTCTTATATTCACAAAAAGATCGGGCCAAGTCTAAATCAACCCGCCCGATCTTGAATAGAATGCTACTTATTATTCGCTGCTTTCCAGGCGTCGATCTGTGTTTGAGCTTCGGCAATAATTTTATCCAGACCAGCAGCCTTTAATTTCTCGTTAGCCTTGGTCAGGTACTCTTCCGAATCTACAGATCCGGTCATCAGCGGTGCCCAGAATTCTTCCTTCACGTTCTGAACAGCGGCGATTTCATTCGTCACCTTGGACGTATCGAAGTTGAAGCCGAGCAGCGGTGCGTTGATACCAGCATCATTGAATTTCTTGAATTCTTCCCATTTGTTCTCAGGGTCGCCTTCATTCAGATAGTTGATCATGATGTTACCCAGGGAGAAGGTAGGCATATCGTAGTTCTTCGCATCCGGGAGGTTCTTGATCATGTTGTCGCTGATCTTCTCGTAATGCACGCCTTCGATCCCGGAGTCAATCATGTTGCGCAGCTTAGGATCTGTGTTCAGCAGGTTCAGGAACTCCATCGCTTTCTCAGGATACGCGGAGTTAGCGGAGATGGCCTGCATGGAGCCCATTACGGACCAGTTGTAGATATAAGGCTGGCTGGCTGGTGTGGACACGACCGGATACCCGTAGCTTGCGGACCACAGATTGTCAGCCATCGGCTGGGTGGATGCACGGTCAGTGAACCATTTGCCGGCTTTGTACAAGTCATCTACCGACGAGGTAGTCGCTACTTCAGGGGAGATATAACCCGCCTGATAGAATTTGCGGACCGTCTTAAGCGCTTCCTTGATGTCTGGAGTTTCCAGGATGTTAACCACTTTGTAGTCCTTGGTGTCCATATAGACAGCCATCGGCATCTTCTCAATCACATAGTCAAAAGGCATAACTGGCATGAAGTCCTTGACCATCGCGTAAGGAGTGACTCCAGGCTCGTTTTCTTTGATCGTTTTGAGCAGCGGCTCCAGATCCGCCATCGTCTTCACGCTGGTCAGATCCAGCTTGTATTTGTCGAGCAGCTCTTTATTGAAGCGGAAGACCTCTTGAGCCGGAAGCTCTTTGTTCGCAGGAATCGCATAATTGTGGCCGTCTACCTTGGAGCCTTCCAGGAAGGCCGGGTCAATCGTATCCACAATGCCCTTGCCCTGATTCTTCAGCAGATCATCGAGCTGCAGGAAGGCACCCTTACGTGCATTCTGCACATAATCGAAGGCCCAGGAGGAGGTGAACAGGATATCCATCGGCTCACCGGAAGCTGCCATAACCTGCATTTTTTGCGTATAGTCGCCGAAGTCGAGCATTTTGATATCCAGTGTTGCGTTGATTTTCTCAAGTGTGTATTTATTGACTTCTGTGAGCACCTTGTCCATATCTTTCTGCGGTGGCCCGATCGTGTACCAGATCAGTTCCACAGGTTTCTCTGTAGCCTCCGAGGCTTTGTTGCCGCCTGAAGCTGCTTCTCCGCCTGCATTGTTCTTACTGTTTCCCCCGCACGCCGTTAGCGCCAGTGAAACGGTTAAAAGCGTTGTCAACAACAAGGAGAAGTGTTTCTTTTTCTTACTCATTTGCCGTACCCCCTTTTAATTAGCTGTCTGGTCTTTCAGGCTTACCGGATCTTTCCGGCTGCTGCTTTCCTTGAGCTATACCTTAACTTTATAAGATGAAAGCAGTTTCAAATAGAAGAGAAACTATAGTTTTTCAGGTATGAAATAAAGAAAATAAGCTTACCTGCAAAGGCAGGTTATTGATCTTTTACAAGGGCTGTAATGTTCTGGCGAGAAATCAATGAATACGTTATCAACGTGAATACTCTTCTTTCCTGTAACGCACAAGAGGGCTGCCTCACAGCAGCCCCTTGAATTCCGTCGGCGAGATGCCGACATATTTCTTGAATTGCTTGTAGAAATAGCCCATTTCCCAGTATCCCACATTCCTGGCGATCTCCTGAACCTTCAGGTTCGTCGAACGGAGCTGCTCCTTGGCCTTATCGATCCGGTAGCGGTTCATATACTCCGCAAACGATTCGCCAGTCATCTTATGGAACAGCTGTCCCAGATACACCGGATGAATGTTGAACATGAAGCCCAGCTTCTTCAGCGACAGATCCTCACTGTACGATTTCGCGATATAATTCAGCACCTGGTTCACCACCGGACTCTTCAGCTCCCGGTCCAGCAGTTCGATGATACTCTCTGAGGTCTGCCGGAGTGCAGCGGACAGTGCAGGCAGCGAGTTCGCCCGGCGGATCGCCGTCAAGGCCTCGGCAATACATTCCCGCTCCGTTTCACTGCGGATATCCTTGATCAGCACCCGGAAGAAAAGAATCCATTCCAGCGAGATCTCCTCCAGCATCGCTGGCGTTAACCCGTCCATACTTGGGGCTGCAAAATATAGATCCAGTTGCTCCGACAGCCCCGCCACATTCTTAGACATAATGAGCTTGGCGTAATCGCTCCAGTCTTCGGGCAGGACCGATTGCAGATCCTCCTTCCGGTCCCTCAGCTGCTCATAATAGATACTGCTGCGCTCCGGGTGAATCTCCAGGAACTCCTGTGCCTGCTTCGCCTGTTCGTAGCTTGCGGGAGCGGCGTCCACCCCGTACACAGGCGAGCCCACTGCCGAGCGCAGCTTCTCACTGCTGGTGCATAAGCCGTTAATCTCCTCCAGCATGAACGCCATCTCCGCCGCACCGGCAGAGGCTTCTTCATAGTTATGTATCAGCACCAGATCATTATCCGAATCCCAGAACATGAAGAACGAAGCCTCTGCCCCGGCCAGATCGGACACCCTCTTCCTGAAGGCATCCGTTGCCGGCTCTACCTGCAGCAGGGCAACCTGCACATAACGGCTGGTGAGCGGCAGGCCGATCAGATTCAGCCGTTCGGAGCGCTCCTGCGGATCAATCTGCCCCCGCAGCCAGCGCAGCAGCACATTATCCTTCAGCACAGAATTCGTATATTCCCACCACTGCATATCCAGCCTGGAGACGTTCAGCTTCTCCACAATCGTCTCCAGCGTCTGCTGGAACTCCTCCAGATTAATCGGCTTCAGCAGATAGTTCTCGATCCCGAGCGACAGGCCTTCCTTCACATACATGAATTCATCGAAGCCGCTCAGCACCACCACCTTCAGATCCGGGCGGAATTCCCGGACGGCACGGATCAGCTCAAGACCGGTCATCACCGGCATGGAGATATCGGTAATCAGAATATCGGCGGGAATCTCCCGCAGCTGCTCCAGCGCTTCCTGCCCGTTCTCCGCCTGCCCCGCAATTGTGAGGCCCAGCTCCTCCCAATTGAGTATATCCTGCAGACCGCTCAGAATGAACGGCTCATCATCCACAATAAACACCTTATACATCTGCGCTCTCCTCCTTCAGCGGGTATGGAAAAGTAATCGTAACCACTGTTCCAGTCCCCTCCTCACTCTCCAGCTCTACGCCGTAGGGCTTCCCGTACATCAGTCTCAGCCGCTCATGAATACTGCGCAGCCCGAACGACTCGGACCCGGACAATTCGCCGTGATCCTCCAGCACCTCGCGGAGCCGGGCCAGCCGCTCTTCCGCAATCCCCTTGCCGTTATCCGTAACCTTGACCCGGATATTCTCCAGCTCCGCTGTGATCACAATACGGATCACATTATCAGTCTGCCCTGTCCGCATGCCGTGCAGAACATAGTTCTCGATGACCGGCTGCAGCGACATTTTGAGTACAGGGAGCTCTTCCAGCTCCGGGCTGCATTCGATGGTATACGCGAACCTGTCCTTGTACCGGATACGGAATAATTCCAGATACAGGCGGCAGGCCTCCAGCTCATCCTTGAACGTATATTTCAGCTTCGGACGGACGTACGACTTGAACAGCATGGACAGGCTGTAGATCATTTCCCCCACATCCTTCGCCCCGCTCGAAATCGCCCGCATCCGGATAACCTCTAATGTATTATACAGAAAATGCGGATTCACCCTGGCCTCCAGCGTAGCGATCTCCGTATGCTTCTGTTTGATTTCCGCCTTATAGACCTGGTCGATATATTGGTTCAGTTCATCCAGCATGCTGTTGAAGCTCTTGGCAATCTGGCCTAACTCATCTTCCTTGCCGTCCACAATCCGGGTGTTCAGATCCCCGTTCTTGACTTTGCGGGTGAAGCGGATAATGCGGTGGGTCCGTTTGGCAAAATTAGAAATGAACATCGCCGGCAGCAGCACGGCAAATAGAATACAGACGAGGGCGATGGACACAATGGTGCTCCGCGCACTGCTGTAAGTCTCAGCCAGCTCCTTCTTCGAGATCAGGCTGACCACCGTATACCCCGCCTGACTCTGCGTCTGGCTGGTGACAACCATTCCATCCACGGTAACCTCCTCGCCAGCGTTCATTCCCTGCAGCTTCGGCTGCTTCCGGCCGTATCCCTTCCCTGAGGAATCGAAGATGACTTCATTCTGGGCCGAGAGTACGAGGAGGTCGCCTTTGAAGTCCTGCTTATAATTATTCATGGCCTGCCAGATAGCCTCAGAATCGAAGTAGACCAGCAGCTGACCGATATTGAGCAGCGAGGACTTATTATTGATCGGCAGCTTTACCGAGAACAGCGGGGCTGCCGGCATCCCTATACTTTTCAGCACCCAGATATTCGGAACAGAGACGACACTCTCCTCACCCAGCACCATCGAATCGGGCACAAAAGAATGCGCCGCATTGGTCGAGATCCGCTCGAACTGCCGGCGGTTGTCGTAATAATACATCACCTGCTGGTTGGCGCTGTACAGGATCAGGCCGCGGATATCGGGATCATCGTCAATCTTGTTCTGGAAATACTGGATGGCGTTCGAGGTGGACTGTTCCCCCAGCAGAAAGCGGTCCAGCCGGTGCTCGATATAATCCCTTAAGGGATTCTCCAGCAGGAAGGTCGTATTACTGGCCAGACTCGCGTCCCTGTACACATCACGGAGCATGTCCTGAACAGATTGATATTTGTTCTCCACATAATTGCTGACGCTCTCCATGCTCTTGCGCTGGATATCCATCTGGCGCTGCACTGCCGAATCCGAGATTAGCATCAGCACCAGAATGGAGAAGGCGATAATGGTGGCTATGAAGATACAGGACACGATCAGCGTGAAGCGCA
Source organism: Paenibacillus sp. FSL H7-0350 (assembly GCF_038593195.1). Lineage (NCBI taxonomy): Bacteria > Bacillati > Bacillota > Bacilli > Caryophanales > Paenibacillaceae > Paenibacillus > Paenibacillus sp. FSL H7-0350. The sequence goes on from NZ_CP151972.1 coordinate 2,220,766, forward strand.
GGAACATATTGTCTTTAAAATACTTGCGGTACAGCGAAAGGCTTCGCATCATTCACCTCCTAACATAGTTGCTAGCCTTGCAGGCACGGCTAGCCGGGATACACAAGAAGCGCTCCCCCCTGCTAATTTTGCCAGAGGGTGAGCGCTTTGTGTATGTTGTGCAGAATGGGCGGTACTTATTCCCTACCCGCGCCTTACGGCGTTGGTTGGCCTTTAAGGTATACAGGCTGCGACTTGTTGCCGCTGTAATCTTCCATGACCACGGTAACTACTGCTGCGGTAGAGGTGAAGCTCAGTGCGGCTTTGGTCGTGCGGCCGCGGATAATCATCGGCTTCATGCCCGCAGCACCGGACAGATAGGTGACCGGGAACGACCGGTTCTGGCCGTCTTCATTAATGTACATATACCGCCAGTCCCGGGAGCTTGGCATCGGCAGGTTCAGCGTATTGCTGTTCCAGGACCAGTTCTCTGCATAAGGCTCGGACACCTTGTCGGTGAACGTTCCGTTATAGGTTATTTTATCGGTATTTCCGGCTTGAACGGTAACCGTATACTCATCTCCGTTAACGGGCATATTCTGGAACAGCGCTGAGGCCGCCCCCTGCGGCACGGTCATTTCCCTGGATACCGGCTGCGGCGTGGTCGTCCAGTTCACCGACTTGACCGTAACCTTGATGCTGCCCTGAGCGGCGGCGGGATTCGTCCACTTCACCAGGAAGTCTCCATTCGCAGCGGATTCGGCAGTCACCTTGGATACCGCCGCATTCAGGTCGAAGGACAGCGTTGCCGCATCGCCCTCCAGCCCGTCTGCACCTACTGCCGCCACCTTCAGCACGCCGGATTTGGCCGGAAGCTTCTTAATATAGAAGGTCTCATCATATTTTCCGCCCATATAGATATCGTTCACGTAGACATTATATTGCTTTACCTTGGAGTAATCGGTGTCCATGCTCCACTTCACGATCATCTCATCCGTGCCCGACAGCGCCTGGACAATGGAGAGACCGGCAGGAGCCGATGGTCTTACCGCCGAGCCGTCATGAATCCGCAGCTGGCCGATGTTCATCTGGTAATTGGCTGCTGTAGTGGCTCCAGGGGCGAACACCAGGCCGAAGGCCGCGATCTCCCGTCCGGCATACGCGCCAAGATTAAGCTCTGCCGTAGTCCAGCCCGTGGTATGCTTCCCGCTATTCGCAACCGGCACCTTCACCACTTGATTCGGGTTGTCGCGGAAGATGAGTCCTGCGCTAAGCACAGAGGTGTCGTCTGCCGACGGCTTATTGTATACGATGGACAGCTTGGAACCAGCCTTAACGGCAAGATCGCTCTTGTAGAGACGCAGGAAGTTCTCGCTGTTCAGATTCCCGCTAACTGCCAGCGAGCTGCCGCCGTTGTAACCGCCGAGCTGCTGATAGTTCATGCGCGAATTGGCGGTCTGGTCATAACCCGGACCATAATCGAAGTCCACTTTCAGGCGGTTACCGGTAGTATCCTGCCACCATTGCCAGGTGACCGGAACATCCTGAAGACTCATGTTCGACCACTCCGCTGCGCTGGATACCGCTCCATCCTTGTAATAGGAGAGGCCGTGGCCGGTATTGAAGCTGGTATAGAAGTTAGAATCCTTCACCACCGAGCGCTCAGCAATGACCGAAGCGATCCCCGGCCAGTAGCGGGTATCGGCGTATACATCGGCTGCCGTATTGACTGAGGATACCGCTGTGTTCTTCGGATTGACCTGCGGTCCTGACCACCATAGCTGCTCGCGCAGGTTCGTCATCCATTGGTATTGGTTATCCGTACGGTTCGAGACGGGCCAGGACTTATTCATGTCCTCATCCAGGCCGGCATGTACAAAGTCCGCTCCCAGTGTCGCCAGGCTGGTCCGGGGAATTCCCCCGGACAGCTTGCTGCTCAGCGCTGAGCCCTGCACGCTCTTGAAGCGGTCGCGCCCTGCTTCCAGTCCTGCGAAGCCAGTCTCAAAGAGATTGTAGCTCGTCCCCTGAGCTGCGTTGAGGCTATTCAAGTAATTCGCTGCTGAGGTAATCTGCGAGCTACCCATGCCATAATCGAAGAAAAACGAATTCGATACCTGCTTGTGAGCTGTTTTATCGTAGAGCATGGAGATATTGTTGTTATTGAAGGTTCTGGCGAAGACATTGGCTCCGGTGGCGGTATTCAGAGAATCATACCACTGCACATACAGCCCGCCATCCTGTAGCGCTTTCATAAAAGCAATATAGTCAGGAAGATCCGCCGTCGCCACATTCGGATTCTGCTCCTCCTGATTCAGGAAATACCCGTCATACCCGAAGTATTCGGCCATTTCAATCATTTTCTCAGCCACCGGGAACTTGCCGTTCGCGTCCTTCACAATCATCTGCTTATACGTCTGCTGTCCCCGGTCATTGTTCGAGAAGAACACCCCGGCCAGTGACATAACCCCATTCTTGTGGGCGGCATCGGTATAGGTCGGATTGGGAATATTCAGCATGCCGAACTCGAACCATTTCTGCTGCCAGTCAGACTGGGCCAGATCGTCGTAATATTCCGGCGGTGTATAAGCTGTCGCCGTTCCATGCCAGTAGGAGTAATAGTCAATGTACTGCCAGAAGTTGAAGTGGTATTGGGCGAACTTGTTAGTGTACGGGGCATTCTCAATAAAAGCATTGCCGTAATCGCCCGCAACATTCATCATCTGCACCGCCGGATTCAGCGCCGGATTGGCCTGAGTCTGCTGGAAAGGTGCAATCCGCTGCTGCAAGGGAACCCGGGAGCGCAGCAGTGCCGCGTCCTGATCTCTCTGCGGACTCCAGTCCGCAATGTGCTGGCTGGTATAGCCGTGTACGCTAGGCTGATTCGCACCGTGTGCGCTTTCCCCTTTGAACGGCCAGGTGTCTCCAGCCATCACTGTCTGCGGCAGCAGGGTCACCAGCAGCGCTGTACCTAATACCGCTGAAGTCAGCTTACGAATTCTGTGTGTCCGGGATGTAGCTACCATTGTTCACTCTCCTCATTCTTCAGATTGATGAGAACGCATTCATAATAACTGGATGAATCTTCCTACTGGATGATAGTGATCAAGGTTACTATATAGCAGCACCTGCGGGGACTGATAGAAGCGAAATTAAAGATTCGCTGGTCAAATTAAAGAAAAGTCCTGTGAGATAGACCCGGGACGGTGATACGGATTTGTTTCTGCGTGCTTATTCGATGGGATGCTCATTCTGGTGGCGGCAGGCTATGCTGGACAGTTACTCAGATGGCGGACATTCTGTGCCTCTTCCCCTGCTGTCTGCTCAATCTGCTACTTTCCAACTGGCCGACGCAGCGTATCCGGTCCAATTGTGATCGGTTTTTCGATTATATTTGGCCTACACGGCGCCCCCAGTCCAATTGTGATCGGTTTCCAATTACATCCGGTCCACGCACCCTTGCCACGCCAAAAAGCAGCCCCGTTAAGAGCTGCCTCATGTTTCAACCTATGTTCCTTATTCACGCCTATTCTCGTAACACTATTTACTTTGCCAATCTATCCGCCAGCTTACTCCGCGTCCGGATAAGGATTAATACTCTGGATCGTGCCGTCGGCGTTGTACTTCAGTTCGGTGTACTTCACGCAGCGCTTGTGGTTGACGCCTTCCGACAAAGAGCTGTCGTGATAGAACAGATACCATTTGTCTTCCACTTGCACAATGGAGTGATGAGTTGTCCAGCCGATAACGGGTGAGAGGATCTCGCCCTTGAACGTGAACGGTCCCATCGGGTTCTTGCCGACCGCATACACGAGCTTATGCGTGGTTCCTGTAGAGTAGGACAGGTAGTAATTTCCGTTATATTTATGCATCCACGGGCCTTCAAAATATCTGCGTTCTTCATCTCCAGCGAGGATCGGATTCCCCTCTTCATCCACAATGGAGATCTCGGCTGGCTTACCCTGGAAGGACAGCATGTCGTCGCTAAGCAGCGCAACTTGCGGTCCAAGTGCAGGCTGATCAAGTGCCGGTCCTTCTGCATCCGCTACGAAGCTGCCAGTCTGCCATTTCTCCAGCTGGCCGCCCCAAAGTCCGCCGAAATAGATATACGCCTGGTTGTCTTCATCCACTAGTACGGCCGGGTCAATACTGAAGCTGCCTTCCATATAATTCGGCTGCGGGGTGAACGGGCCTGCCGGAGATTCCGACGTTGCCACACCCAGGCGGAAGATTCCGTCATGATCGCGGGCCGGGAAGAACAGATAGTAGGTGTTATTCTTATAAGCTGCATCTGGAGCCCAGAGCTGCTTGGAAGCCCATGGAATATCTCTCACATGCAGCGCTTCGCCGTGATCGACCACCGGGGAATCGATGCTGTCCATCGAGAGAACATGGTAATCTTCCATTTTATACTGGTCGCCGTTGTCATTGCTAGGCTCATCATGATCTAGATCGTGGGAAGGATAGATATAGATTTTGCCTTCATAGACATGGGCGGACGGGTCCGCTGTATAGATGTGAGTTACGATCGGTTGGTTAGGCTTAGGGGGTTGTTGCTGATTCATAAGGCATCTCCTTTGATATTGGAATAATAGAATCCTTCATAGTAAGCAGGGCTGGTATCCTCTGTACCGTTGCCCGAGGCATGTACGCCGAGGCAGACACCGGTGAAGCCGCCGTTGACCTCCGGGGACAGGACCGACACATGAACCGTCTCCGGGACTTCATTCCAAGACACGCCATCTGCCGAATAGGAGCAGAGGTAGGAACTGCCGTCGCAACGGAGGCGAAGCTGAACGGGACCTTGACCGCTTACCTCATACTGGTGAACCTGCCGCTCCTCACCGTTCTTCACTACAAGCTCCATCACCCGGCGGCCGCTGCGGCAAGTAAGTCCCCAGCAAAGATATCCACGGTTGTTCAGCCGCGCAGCCAGTCCGGCATGCTCGCCTTCGGTCACTGGCGTGAAGTCAAGGCTGACGCCCAGCTCCATCCGGTGATGCTGCTGGCGGAGGCATGCGAACACGGCGGGCGCCTCATCGTCCAGCGTGTAGCTGTTCCCGCGCACGGTGAGGCTTCCTGCGCGCTCAGTCCAGGAATAACGCTCCGCTTCATAGGCGCGGAGGAAGGCCCACTCCGGCCCGAAGCCGTCCTCCGGCGTAAAGTGCAGCACCTGGTCATCCAGGCTGGACTCGCCCTCAGCAATAACGGTGCCTTCATTATTGTCAATCATCGGCCAGCCGTCCTCCGTCCAGGTGACAGGAGCCAGGAAGGTCTCCCGGCCCAGCGGGGAATACCGGCCTTCCACGGGACGCATACCCAGGAAGACCGCCCACCACTGGCCAGACGTATCCTCCACCAGATCGGCATGTCCAAGGCATTGTACCGGATGCTCCTTCAGTCCCCGGTGGGTCAGGATCGGCTCAGGCTTGTCCTCGAACGGGCCGTAAGGGCTGCTGCTGCGGGCAATAATCTCCCGGTGATCGCCCGCCGTGCCGCCGGAGGCGGTCATCAGGTAGTAGACGCCCTTGATCTTGTACAGATGCGGGCCTTCGACCCAAGGGCCGTCATCGCCGCTCCAGATATTAACCGGATCCGACAGCACTTCGCCGGACAATGGATCAATCTCATACTGGATAATATGCGATTCATAGCCTGCACCGTTCTGCACCGTGACATAGGCACGCCCGTCATCATCGAAGAACAGGGAAGGATCAATGCCCCCGTGCGGCAGCAGAATCGGATCAGACCAGGGACCCTCGGGCTTATCCGCAGTCACGTAGAAATTGCCGATGCCCCGCACATCAGTAGTAATCATGTAGAAACGCCCGGCGTGATACCGGATCGTGGCGGCATAGATGCCGGACGAGCTCTTCGTAGTCCGCAGATCCAGCTGGGACTGGCGGGTAAGGACATGCCCTATCGGGGTCCAGTCGATCAGGTCCCTGCTATGGAAGATAGGCACACCCGGAAAATATTCAAAGGTACTGTTAATCAGATAGAAATCTTCATTCACACGGACCACACTGGGGTCCGGATAATACCCGGCAATTACGGGATTCCGCACATTCATAGAATGCATCATACCCTCCTCTGGAATGAAAGCAAGCGTTTACAATCGCTAGTGTTATTGTACAAGCCCTAATTGAACTTTCCTATGCGCAGACTAAAGAATTTCCCCCGAAAAAATGTATTATTCCCGCCTACATCCGATTGTACTGGAAAAATACACCGTTTGCTCGTCATTTTGCTTGAGTTAATGGTCATTTTTTGCGGATTTTTATATCAGTCCTTCTCCGCACAGCAAAAAGCCGCCCCCCAGCCATAATCTGGCTTGAGGGACGACCCTGATCTTGCTTATATGGTACTTATGCGATGCTTGTACTTACGGATTAATCAGATCCGATTGGATCAGCAGTCTGCGGATCGCTGCCGATGCCTCGGCCCGCGTAATATTCTCGTTCGGCGCAAGACGCTGCTCGTCTCTGCCCAGAATAATGCCCGCTGAGAGATTCTCCTTCACATTAGCAATTGCCCATTTGGCTACGGATGCAGAATCGGCGAAGGACTTCAGCAGCTGCTGAGTCTGCTCTTCGCTGCGTGAAGACTTCAGCTCAGTGATACTTAAGGCTCTGCTGACAATCGCCATAGCTTCCTGTCTGGAGATGTTATTGTCCGGTCTGAAGGTTCCGTCCGGATAGCCGGAGATCAGGCCGTTCTGGGTCGCAACCTGAAGCTCCAGCCCGTACCATCCGCCTGTAGAGACATCACTGAACGTGACTGGCTGCTCCCCATGGGTAACAATACCGAGCGCTCTTGCCAGCATAGCTGTGAATTCAGCCCGTGTGATCGCCCGCTGCGGTTCAAATACCGCTTCCTTCGTGCCGCTCGACACCAGTCTTGAGCCCATGTCATTCACATCCGGCTTGCTCCAGTGCTTCGCCACATCATGGAATTCGAGCGGATTCCAGATCAGACCGAAATCGCCGTTCTCCAGACTGTTAATCGTAGCGTAATAACATCCGTCTTGGATGGTTACATAGGTTGGCTGATGATAGATTCTACCATCCCGGTATAGTACCCCAGTGGTAATCTTCATCTCTGCCGGTACTTGAAGCTCGTACTTCGCCCAGCCGTGGCTGGTTACCTGTACTGTCTGTCCCTGATACTTCGCTTTAATGGAGAAGTTCACCAGAGTATTACCAGGCTGCACCTTCTGCTTCGCGGCTGCAAGCTTGAAGGCCTCCAGGTTGCCCGGAGCAGAAGCTCTCAGCTCAGCATAGAAGATAATGTTTTCTGTCTTCACATCCGCAAGGCCAAACTGCTTACTGACCTCTGTCAGATCAATAGCAGCGGCATCTAGTCTAACTGTTCCCAGGCCAGACTCCACTACGATCTCTCCACCCTTATTCTGTAAGTCCTTCACTTGCTCCGCAGTCAGTTCAACAGTGCTTGATGGCACCGCCTCACCTTTGACGGAAGGGGCAGAGGTTGGTGCTGGTGCTGGTGTTGATGCGGGTTCGGCTGGTTTTACCGGCTCAGGAGCCTTGTCCGTAATCCGCACAATCTGGAACGTACTGAATTTGTTAATCTGGATCGCCAGCGCTACAGGTTCACCGCTGGAATGATACACAATTTCTGGAGTGTAGATTGCAATCTCTCCATCGCTATGCTCAACATATACTCTTAAGCTGTTCAGGAAAGCATCACGCACCCCGGAGCTTTGCAGCGGAATCTGATCCGCGAACTCGGATAACGGCAGCTGAACCATGGTATTGATCTTGCTATAGTTCGTCTCAATCTCGCGTGGCGCCCCCAGATTCTGAAGCGTCTTGTCACTGGCCAGTGACAGCTTGGACGTACCGTTCAGAATGGCATTGCTCTGGACATTCGCTTTCGCCTGCGCGTTCTTCACGGGTACAATCCGGAAATACAGGTCGGTAGTGGTGGCATCGAGCTGTGCCAGGCTGGCAGCATCCAGATGGATCGAGCCCAGCGCAGTTACAATGTCCAGTGAAGCTTTGCGCCCGGCCAGAATTGAAACGGCGGTGGATGGAATTTCAACTGCAATCTCATCCGCATGTGCAGCAGGATCGTCCACGTGGGTGATCGTTACACTCCGGTTGGCTGCATCCGGGTCGTCCGGATTCACGCCTTCCACAAGGTTGTACACTTCATTCTCATCAATCACAATAGTGTCAATCTTCGTTCCGTTCGACAGGTTCGTTCTAAGAATGGTCACGCCCTGCTCTAGCGGATTACCATCATTAGGGGTAGACAGTCCGGCTTGTCTGGACGTTGCCTCACGGACGGCGCCTTCCTTAACTACGCCCTTCGCCTTCACAATCAGCAGATATTGCTTCACAGCACTCTTGCCATTCCGTGTAAAGGTTGCGGTCAGAATGACATTCGTATCCTGGGCCGGAGGCGTTACATTGCCCTTGGCCTGGTCCGCATCCTGCTGGACAGCAATCACCGAAGGCAGGCTTGAGGTCCAGGTAATCTTCGTGTCGTATTTGCCGGTCTGAAGCAATACGAAGGCTTCAGTGACACTCTCCCAGGTATCTCCCTCAGCGAAGGTTGCAGCGGGATGGATTCCCGTAGTTCTTGCAGCTTCCTCTGCTGCTTCCTGGTCACTGAGTTTTTTGATCACTACAGTAAACTTCTTGATTAAAATCTCGCCCGGATGGTCCGGGTCTGCCAGCTGCACGGTAAGCTCTACCGTCACTTCCTCTTCATCGGGTCCCGGTCTCTTAATCCGGCCAGTGTTCGTGAGAACCTCCGGTTTACTCGAAGTCCAGGTCAGGACTGAGCCGGTGTCACCAGTCTTCGGCAAGAAGAGATTGCGGGTCACTGACTCCTCTGAATCTCCAGGAGCATAACCGATCTTGACATTGACTTCATCCTGAGGAAGGTCAACTGTGGCCGTTCCTTTGACCGTAATGTAGAAGTCCTGCTCCCGGAAGAAGCCTTCCTTGGCAACACGAGCCGTCAATCTTACCACCGTATCCTTCAGCGGACGCTGAACCTCGCCGGTGCTGCTGACAATATCGCTGCGATGGCTTGTCCATACGACCTCGGAGTCATAGTAGCCCTTCGAGATCAACTCAACGTCCTGCGTTACGCTCTTGGCTGTATCCTGTCCTTTGTAGCCGATTCTCAGCAGTTTCATAGCTTCATCAAGCTGATCATTGATACTCTCCTGCTGGGCTTTAACGGTCACTACGAACTCTTTCTGATAGGACACACCGCCTTTGGTCACTGTAGCGGTTAGAGTAACCTTCTGGTCTCCATCACCATGAGCGGGACGCTTCACGCTACCATCCGGAGTAATAACTGATTCCTCCGAGGAGCTCCAGGTGATCGTGCTGCCGCTCGCGTCTTCGGTAATCAAGTCCAGATTCGTCAGGACCTGCTCCTGCTTCTCGTTATCTTTCCGAATCATGTTCCAGTTAAGTTTAGCCAAGGTCTCATTTACAGCCTCTTCGTCTGTTATCGGACGCTTGATAACTGTGAGCACGAAGGTTTTCGTCTGTACCTTATCCCCCTTGCGGATGACCGCTGTCAGGGTTACCGTCTGGTCTCCAGCAGTATAAGCAGGGCGCTTCACAACTCCGGCTGGAGTAATAACTGATTCCTCCGAAGAGCTCCAGGTGATCGTGCTGCCGCTCGTGTCTTCGGTAATCAAGTCCAGATTCGTCAGGACCTGCTCCTGCTTCTCGTTATCTTTCCGAATCATGTTCCAGTTAAGTTTAGCCAAGGTCTCATTTACAGCCTCTTCGTCTGTTATCGGACGCTTGATAACTGTGAGCACGAAGGTTTTGTTCTGTACCTTATCCCCCTTGCGGATGACCGCTGTCAGGGTTACCGTCTGATCTCCAGCAGTATAAGCAGGACGCTTCACAACACCGGCTGGAGTAATAACTGATTCCTTCGAGGAGCTCCAGGTGATCGTGCTGCCGCTCGTGTCCTCGGTAATCAAGTCCAGATTCGTCAGGACCTGCTCCTGCTTCTCGTTATCTTTCCGAATCATGTTCCAGTTAAGTTTAGCCAAGGTCTCATTTACAGCCTCTTCGTCTGTTATCGGACGCTTGATAACTGTGAGCACGAAGGTTTTGTTCTGTACCTTATCCCCCTTGCGGATGACCGCTGTCAGGGTTACCGTCTGGTCTCCCTTTGAATAGGATGGTGCCGTTACGGTACCGTCTGTGCCGATAACCCCTTCATCGGAGGAAGTCCAGGTAATTATACTGCCATTTGTGCCATTCTTCGGCAAATACACAGCAGAGGTTACGGATTCCTGCTTTATATTCTCCTCACGGATCGTATTCCAGATAAGCAGTTCTGTATCTTCTGCTACCGACTGCTCATTGGTTCCGTTCTGTTTTTTGACAATCAGCTCGAAGGTCTTCGTTAGCTCGGATGCCCCATTCTTCAGCACCGCTGTCAATGTAACCGGCTGATCGCCTGTTTTGAACGGCGGTCTTGTCACCGTGCCGTCAGTAGCAACAGCCGTTCCATTGGTCGATGTCCAGGTGATCGTGCTGCCGCTCGCTCCGGTTCGCGGTAAATCTAATCCGCTGAGCACAGAGCTCTGCACGATATTGTCCTTACGGATCAAATCCCAGGTTAATGCTTCCATATCGCGTTTCACCAGTGCGCCAGCACCCGGTAACTGCAGATCAACGTTATTGGAGGTCATCGGCTTAACCCCGTCAACAATAATAGAAGGATCAACTGTGACTGAAGCAAAAGCAGAAGCCTCGTATTTTCCAGCCGCCTGACCGGTAAAATGAATCTCCAGTACCGTGCCGCTAACCCGCACCACGTTGAAGCTTAAGCCTTCAGGCATATTATTAACGCTTACGCCGCCTTCAACCTCTTCTGTAAATGCGCCGTTGCGCAGGGTTACCGTCAGCGTCTCTGCCGCCGAGCCGTCACCTGCATCGTGAATCACATCAGGAGACGCCGTAATCGCTGCAGGCGGAGAGCGGAATAGAATAGCGAAGGTTCCTGAAGGAATGCCTGCTACCGTAACCGCTGCCCGGTCCACGCTGTCCGCAGATTTATGGCTGGCTGCCTGTCCGGCAATCGCTACAGTAATCTGGGTGGGGCTGTCCACGGTAATCTTACCCGGCATAAGGCCCGGCGGCCAATTCGCCGCATCAATGGCATCCATAACCGATTCATCGAAGGAACCGTTTTTCAGCTCAAGGATAAGGGAATCCCCGATCGTGCCGTCGTTCCCCTCAGATTCGTAGAGCACTGGTGTCCGGACTACGAGATAAGGTTCTTTGTCCATGAAGTCGAACTTGAAGGTGTTCGTGCTTAAGTCCGCCGGACTTCCCTCAAGCTTCCCGGAAGCCACGCTCACATAAGCTCCATAGACATCGCTGGTCACGGTAGCTACACCGGTGAATTTGAGCTCCAGCTCCGTATCGGAAACTCGGGTCACTTCCGTGCCAAGACCGGCTGGAAGACCATGAATCAACACATCCTCTGCACCAACCGTTTCGGCGAACTTGCCGCCAGTCAGCGTTACGCCAAGCGTCTCGGTGATCTCACCTGTGCCGTAGACGGCTTCGGATACAATCCCTTTGTTCACACTAAGCGTGGCAGGGTCTCTGAACGTTACACTGAAGGTCTTGGTCGTCAGACCGGAGGAGATCCCCAGCAGATTCTCTTTATCGACGGTAACGGACAGGTTCTTCGTGGTCGCATCCTTAGCATGATCAACGGCTGCACCAGTCAGCGTGAAGTTAAGCTCCGTATCACTCAGCCGGGTTACGGCGAACCCAAGTCCTTCCGGCAGATTATTGATGCGGATATGACTTGGATCAATTGGCTTAGCAAGAGTCGCACCGACTATATTCACCTTCTGGTTGCCGGCAACTGTCCCATTATTCGCCTTGGCTTCCACCAGCTCGGTGCTGGCGCCTTCATCCAGCTCAATGTCTGAGATGACTTCACTGAAATCCCGCTCATCGAGACTCGTGTAATAGGTGAATGTCTTGCTTGCATGCGGAGCCAGCTTACCGGAATCCCAGGTCATGGTAATCCCCGCATCATCCTTGACTTCCACGTTCTTCGCTTTCGGACTGTTGTAAGCCTCCAGAGCATAGGGGTTATTGTTGCTGAACCCGAAGACGGAAGCCTTAGCCCGTGGATCGCTGGAATAGAAGAAGATTGGGGCTCTAGAACCAAAGGCCTTGTACAGCGGATCATTATCACTAAAGGTACTTGCCTTCACGACTGCAACGCGGTCTTCTTCGAAGGTGTGGGTCACGATATTAGAAGTGACATATTCTCCTCCTTGATCCACCGTATTGTCCGGGTCCATCGATCTCATATACCGCGCCCCGTCCCAATTCTTATCGGTAAGATTGGTAATAGTCACATCATTGCGGTAGAATTTCTGGTTCTCCCCAAAGCTGATGATCTGCTTAATCTCCATCGTGCCCGCCCAAGTAGATACCGTAGCCGCACTTAGAATGCCTTTATCGGTCTGCGAGGTATTTACAACGGTGGTCGGCATATCCATGACATTCATCAACGCCGAATTAGACTTGGCATATGTATTTCCGCCGATCTGGTAGCCTACCGCGAAACGTTCTTCCGGTCTGCCCGGCAAATAATAATCGACCGGCAGATTCTTGCCTGTGCCATAACCGTCATGATCGGCACTCATTCCCAGATTCGTTCTTGAATTCGTACCACGGAAGTTAGCGGGCTTATCGCCCTTCGTACCGAAATTTCCCCAGTTGCTTATCCCGAGTTCAATGAATTTGCCTCCCAGGAAAAGCTCTGTCCCACCTTCTCCGCCATAGGCAGCCCGTGCTCCCCAATCTGCTGAATCTGCATGTACAGCAAGGGGTGCAGGAAACATAGACAGGAGCATTGTGGGCACCATTAGCAGTGCAAGCAGCTTGTTACGCTTCATTGTCTCACTCCATTCTTCATCATAGAAATGCAAGCCTATCCCTAATAAAAGCAAATCATTCTCACAAAATACTCACAAATGATCGAAAAATGTCGATAACACAGGCAAAAAGCCAAAAAAAGAAGCAGAGCGCACGATTATACGTGAACGCCCTGCTTTATGGTGCTTCATATTCAGCTAGGTCAGGAATGCTCTTCTGGCAGCCCGATCCTGACTGTTCACCGCCTAACCCTTCTGGCAAAATCCACAAACTGAAACTTGTCCAGCCGGTGCCGGGATTCGGTGTATTGGAACAGCACGGTATTCTCCAGATACACATAGTTCCGCACCACAACAATGTGCTGATATTGCTTCAGGTCCAGCAGGTGCTGATCCTCCTCAGTCGCGGGCTCAATGGAGATCAGCTTTTTGGCATAACTGATCTTCAGACCCAGCTCAGCCTCCAGATATTCATAAATAGAGCCTGCTGCGATCTCCTTACTGAGGAAGGGAACGATATCTGACCGGAAATAGTCCTTATCCAGAATAATCCGCTCGGCTTCAATCTCTCTGGCGCGGATGACCTTCCATACCGGCATCTCTTCAGTGATATGCAGTTGCCGGGCCAGCAGGGAGCCTGCCGGCTCCAGGACCGTCTCTTCTACCAGTGTCCGCGAGGGAACCCCAAGTGTCCCGGTCAGCTCCTGGAATGAGATTAGTCCGGTTACGGGAAAATCCATCCGCGTCAGGTCCAGCACGAACGAGCCCCTGCCTTTGATTTTGTTGATATAGCCGTCGCGGAACAAAAGATTCAGCGCCTTGCGCACCGTCTCCCGCGATGTCTTATAAGCATCCGCCAGCTCACTCTCAGAGGGCAGCTTGGTTCCAGGCGCGAGCTGGCCAGCCTGGATACGGCTGCTGTATTCCGTATAGATCTGCAAAAATATATTCTCTCTCATCGATCATCACCGCCGCCCTAAATTGTAGAAAAACAGCCCCGCAGGGCTGTCCTCCATTCCTTATATTGCATGTCTGATCCGCACGGGTCAACCCTTAAGATGAACGGTTAGAATACGGGTCTGCTTCGCCGTGGACGGTCCGCTCTGCTCCTCGATCCGCTCCACCATCTCCTGCCCGGCAGGGATGATAATAGGTGTAATTAATGGATACCCGGCGGCACGGATGGCCTCCATATCGAATTCCAGCAGAAGCTCGCCAGCACGCACCTTATCGCCGATCTGCTTAGTTGTCGTGAACCCTTCGCCTTTGAGCGACACAGTGTTAATTCCGACATGGATCAGCACCTGGACTCCGCTGGCATGCTCCAGAATCAGCGCGTGCTTGCTCTTAATCACGTGAGCTACCGTAGCATCGAAGGGAGCATATACCTTGCCTTCGGAAGGTTCAATGGCAATCCCATCCCCCATCTGCCGCTCAGCAAAAGCGGGATCAGGGACCTGCGCAAGCGGTACCGCCGTTCCGTTAAGCGGTGACGCCAGTTCCAGGATATTCACCGGTTCCTGCTCCTGCGAGCCTTGAACGGAGCTGCGGCTGCTTAGCTCAGGGGCTGTAACGGAAGAATCGGCTGCTGTTATGCCTGCTGTTGCTTCCGATTTGTTCAGTGCACGCTGCGCAATCGCCCGGCCATACAGTACAGTGGAGGCAAAAGGCACAATCAGGACGATCGCCATCCCGATGAAGAACACACCCCACTGGTTAGGGAAGATCGACAGGAAGCCGGGAATTCCCCCTACCCCAATGGATGTAGCCCGGATCTGATTCATAGTGAGCAGCACACCGCCTATCGCGGAGCCGATCATCCCGAAGATGAACGGATAGCGGTAGCGGATATTCACCCCGAAGATGGCCGGCTCGGTAACTCCGAGGAAGGCCGAGACGGAGGAGGTCGCAGCCAGACCCTTGGTCTTCTGCTCTCTGACCACGAACATCATCGCCAGTGCTGCCGCACCCTGGGCAATATTGGAGAGTGCCAGCATTGGCCAGAGGAAGGTGCTTTTCTCGCTGCCGATCAGTTGAACGTCAACGGCCAGGAAGGTGTGATGCATGCCTGTAATGACCAGGAGCGAGTAGAATCCGCCGTAGATTAATCCGCCGAGTATGGCAAAATGATCGAAGATATACACCAGGCCGGAGGTGATGCCATTGGCAATGCCGAACGTAACCGGTCCGATAATTGTGAAGGCCAGGAAGCCTGTAATCAGCAGCGTCACCGGTGCCACCACCAGCAGCTTGACGGAATCATGGACGCGCTTGTCCAGGAACTTCTCAATTCTGGCAAGGATATAGGCCGATACCAGGACCGGCAGCACCTGTCCCTGATAACCGATCCGCTCCAGATGCCAGCCGAACAGATTCCAGGTTGGAACTGTACCTTCCGTAGAAGCGTTAGCATAGCTGTAAGCACTTAATAAGTCTGGATGCACCAGAATCAGACCCAGCACAATCCCGAGCAGCGGGCTGCCCCCGAAGCGGGTCACGGCTGCCCAGCCTATCAGTGCGGGCAAGAATGTAAATGCCGTACTGGCAATCGTATTAATGATAGCAGCAATGTCCTTCCACTGCGGATAGACATCCACCAGCGAATCGCTGAAGAAGATCCCCGGGCCGGTCAGCAGGTTATTGATCCCCAGAAGCAGACCCGCAGTAACGATGGCCGGAAGAATGGGAATGAAGATATCCGCCAGTGTCTTGATGATCCGCTGAAGCGGATTCAGGTTCCGGGCTGCGGCTGATTTCACCTGATCCTTGGAGGAACGGGCACCGCCGGTCAGCTGAATCATCTCATCATAGACTTTATCTACCGTTCCCGGTCCGATGACAATCTGGAACTGCCCCTGGGAAGAGAATTGACCCTTCACCAGGTCATTGCGGTCCAGCGCCGCCGCGTCCACCTTACTCTCGTCATAGAGCGAGAATCTCAGGCGCGTTACACAATGCGTAGCCACCTCAATATTCTCCTTGCCTCCCACCGCCCGGACGATGTCTTCAACATTTTTGCGGTCTATAGCCATATTGTCACTCCTCGCATAGTTGATGAATGCCTAGTAGCCTTTCCGATTTCAACGTACATTCACGCAATTTCGGTCTCTTCTAGTCCCGGCTGACTAGCCACAGATATGAAGCATACGGACGGAGCTGAAGCTCCTCCGTAAGTGCAGGATGCTCTCCGGTATTGCCAAGCAGGAGCTTACCCTTCCCCTTAGCGCTTAAGTTCGCCCAGTGATCATCCGGAAGCCGGAACATAATCTCTTTGCTGCTGAAGTTCGAGACCACGACAAGCGCCTCATTATCCCCCGTCCGTGCATAAGCGAACACCTCGGGATGTCCTTCGTCCAGCCTGCGGTATAATCCGTCCACGAAAATAGCGTGCGATTTGCGCAGAGCGATCAGCTTGCGGTAGTGATGGAAGATCGAATCCGGCTGTTCCAGCGCCTGACGCACATTGATGTCCGGGTACCGCTCATCCACTTTTAGCCAAGGCGTTCCGGTGGTGAAGCCTGCATTCGCGCTGTCATCCCACTGCATCGGCGTCCGGGAGTTGTCCCTTGAACGTTCCTGCAGGATCGCGAGCGCCTCCCCGGAGCTTGCTCCCTGCTCACACAGAATCCGGTACATATTGAGCGACTCGATATCGCGGAATTCTTCAATTCCCCGCCATTTGGGATTCGGCATCCCGATCTCTTCTCCCTGATAGACATAGGGTGTGCCCTGTAATCCGTGCAGTGTAGTCGCCAGCAGCTTGGCGCTCTCCTCGCGGTACGCCGTGTCGTCTGTGAACCGGGAGAGCGCGCGAGGCTGATCGTGATTATTGAAAAATAAAGCGTTCCAGCCCCCGCCCTCCTGCATCCCGGTCTGCCACTCGCTGAACAGCCGCTTAAGCGCTTCGAAATCGTAAGGCATGAGCTCCCACTTCCGGCCGTTCGGATAATCCACCTTCAGATGATGGAAGTTGAAGGTCATTGAGAATTCCCGCCGCTCGGGACTAGAATAACGGACGCATTGCTCAAGTGTCGTAGAGGACATCTCACCGACCGTAATCAGCTCATGCGGGCCGAACACCTCATCGTACATCGCCCGGATGTATTCGTGGACCCGTGGACCGTCTGTATAATACTTCCGCCCGTCTCCCGGCGGCACACTCCCGTCATCATCCGGGAAGCGCTGGTCCTTGGAGATCAGGTTAATGACGTCCATCCGAAATCCATCTACACCCTTGCGGGCCCAGAACAGCATCATCTCGTTCACCGCGCCGCGGACCTGTTCATTCTCCCAATTCAGATCCGCCTGTGTCTTGTCAAACAGAGTAAGATAATATTGGCCTGACGCCTCATCGAACTGCCAGGCCGGACCTCCGAACTTCGACTGCCAATTGTTCGGTACTCCCCCGCCTGGCGCCGGGTCCTTCCAGATATAATAATCACGGTACGGATTGTCCCGGCTGGAGATCGCCTGCTTGAACCACTCATGCTCTGTCGAGGTATGGTTGACTACGATATCTGTCATCAGCTTCATTCCGCGCCCGTGCAGCTCCGCTACCAGCTCGTCGAAATCCTCCATCGTACCGAATTCCGGGTTGATCCGCTCATAATCCGCCACGTCGTAACCGTTATCATGTCCGGGCGAGACATAGACCGGCTGGAGCCAGACAATATCAATCCCCAGCTCCTGCAAATAATCCAGCTTCTCCGTCAGACCTCTGATATCGCCTGTTCCATTCCCCGTCGTATCCTTGAAGCTCTTCGGATATACCTGATACACGGTGGACCGCCGCCACCATTCCGCTGGCCGGGCCTTACTCTCTTGATTCAATTGAAGCACCTCCATGAAGAACTTGTTGACATACATTACACTTGTATATACAAGTTCAAACAAAGTGGAACCTCACAAAAAAACAGCGCCCCTCCCCGCAACCGGGGACAGAACGCTGCCTGTTGAAATGTTTCCGCTACTCCAAATATCCCTTAATCAGTCCCGGAGCCAGCGGCTTCGGCTGCTCGCAGGTGGTGGTCAGCTCGGCATAACGCTTCGAATCGGAGCTGGTGTGGAAGGCGTGCATGATCTCCAGTACATGATTGGCCAGCTCACCGTTAGCGCGCGGGGTCTCTCCGGTCTGGGTGCAGCGGGCCATGTCTGCCACGCCAATTCCCCGGCTGTTGCCCTCATAGCTGTGCACCACCGGAATCTCCTTGAACTCTGCGCTATGCGCCGGGCGCAAGAGGATCGGGCCGCCGAAGGTGTTCGGGTCCGGCACAATCAGGGTGCCCAGCGAGCCGTAGATCTCGATGCGCGGCAGTGTGCTGTGCCAGACATCGAAGCTGGTAATCATCGTTGCAACAGCACCGCTGGCGAACTGGATCGTTCCGGCCACATGTGTAGGCACCTCGACCTCCACCACTTTGCCGAACTTCTTCTCACTGGTGATGGTCCGGGTAGGGAACGAGGTCTTGGTCATGCCGCATACCGTAGCCGCCGGGCCCAGCAAGGATACCAGAGCCGTCAGATAATAAGGTCCCATATCGAACATCGGGCCGCCGCCGGCCTGGTAATAGAACTCAGGGTCCGGGTGCCAGCTCTCATGCCCGTGGCAGAGCATGAAGGCTGTCGCCGCTACCGGCTCACCGATATACCCGTCCGCGATCAGCTTCGCGCAGGTCTGCAGGCCCGCTCCGAGGAAGGTGTCCGGCGCACAGCCGATGAACAATCCTTTTTCCTTAGCCAGCTCCACCAGCTCAGTCCCATGCTCAAGCGACAGCGACAGCGGCTTCTCTACATATACATGCTTGCCTGACAGCAGCGCCTGCTTACACACCTCGAAGTGGTAATTCGGCGTCGTCAGATTCACGACAATCTCAATCTCCTCCGAAGCCAGCAGCTCCGCTGTCGTCCATACATTCGGAACCCCGTACTGCTCTGCAGCCTGCTGCGCCCGCTCCAGATTCAGATCCGAGCAAGCGTAGACCTCAGTATTCTTGAAGGTTCCCGTCAAATTCTCAAAATAAATGCCGCTGATATTCCCGCAGCCGACAATCCCGATTTTTACTTTACGCACGCTGTTTCCCACCTTGTCCTTCGTTTATTTGGCTGCCCACAAGAAGCCCCGGCGCATCAGTTCCTTGGCCTCCGGGATATCGAACACATCCGCATGATGTCCAAGCGCATTATAGAATACCTTGCCTTGGCCCCATTTCTTCGTATAGACCACCGGCATCGTGATGACGCCATTAGCCGAATGCTCCCCTTCACTCATGACAAAAGTGGTGGTAGCCAGTACATTCACCGCCGGATCGACATGCAGATAATACTGCTCTGACTTCACCATGAAGTCCTGCATGCCTTCCACAATCGGGCTGGAGCCGGATTTCACGATGTTCACTTCATAATCCACCCCGTCATTGAAGGGATGCGCCACCCATTGCGATCCGGTCAAAAATTGCCATTCCGTATTGTTACGGAAGGAGTCGCACATCCCGCCGTGACAGCCCGCGATCCCTACGCCGGAAGCCACAGCCGCCAGAACCGCCGAGCACTGCTCACCCTTGATTTCACCCATGGTCCAGACCGGTACAATCAGGTTCAGCGCCTTCAGCGCCTCCGCGTCATTAAAGCTGTCCAGCGTATCCGAGACTTCAACCTTGAAGCCTTCATTCGTAAGGATATCTGCAAAAATCGCCGCTACCTCATTCGGTTCATGCCCGTCCCATCCACCTTTTACAATCAATGCCTTCTTTGCCATATCAAGCTCTCCTTTTTGTCCTATTTATCCAAGTTCGGGTTATAGATCGATTAATATCAGGTCTTCCTGAAGAAATTGTAATCCATTGCTGGCGTTTCTGCTCGTCATTTTGCTTGTGAGAATGGTCAATTTTTGCTAAATTTAAGACTGCAGGATGCGATAAGCATCTAATCACTGAAACCGCTTCCTGACGAACTGCCGGGAGGACGAGAACAGGAGTAACCATGAGAGCGTTTCATGAGAACCGGACGTACGGCTACGCGTTTCCCTTCACGGCCTTTGTGAGCCGGAATATTAATTTCCTGGCCCACTGGCACAATGATCTGGAGATTGTCTATTGTCTGGAGGGGTCGATAAGGATGGGGATCAACTCCGAGACACGGGTGTTGACCGCCGGGGATCTGGCCGTATGCAGCAGCGGAGATATCCATTATTATGACAGCAGGAACAGCGAGTCCAAGCTGCTGATGATTATTTTCAATCCTTCACTGATCGGATATCCGGCAGGCTGGCTCCTGAATAAGCGGCTGATGTCTCCTTTTCTGGACCAGAGCCAGTCTGCTTCAGAACAGATTAACCCCCGCCTGCCTGCAATTATGCAGGAGCTGCTGGAGGAGCATCTGGAGAAGCCCCCGCATCATGAACAGCTGGTGACCGGCCTGCTGCACGAGCTGTGTGCGCTGATTCTGCGGCAGATGCCGCTGGATGTCGTGAATCCGCATAAGGATAAGCGGCGCATTACGAATATGAAGATTATGCAGGAGGTGCTGGAGTACCTGGATGTCCATTACATGCACCCTATCACCCTGGCCGATGCCGCCCGGCATGCCAATATGAGTCTGTTCTACTTCTCCCGCTTCTTCAAAAGCATCTCAGGTATGAGCTACATCGCCTACCTGAACAGCATCCGTATCAACCAGGCTGAACGACTGCTGCTGGGCACCGATAAAAGCATTCTGGATATCGCCCTGGAATGCGGCTTCACCAATATCCGCACCTTCAACCGGGTGTTCAAGCAGGTCAAGCTGCGGACACCGAGTGAGCTGCGTTAGTACTGTGCTGCCTCTTGTACAGAGGATTGGCGAAATATTGGATACGCCTAGGTTGTTACCGTCTCAGCGCGGATTTTCCAGGAATATGATAGAAGAACCCCACTTCAAGGAGGCCTGGAATCAGCGGCCCTCCTGGTACAGTGGCATAGGGGCTTCAGGTTATATTATTGGTAATACTCGGTAAGAAGCCTTACTCCATGCGGAGTAGGCTTTTTTGTTATGAAACAATGCAGCAATCTGCTCCACCAATTATATCTTGCCCTTTCACCGGAAACTGACTACAATACACTTATTATAACTCTTTTAATAACATCGGTAGAATCATCCGGGAGGGGAAATCCGCTATGACAC
Source organism: Paenibacillus sp. FSL H7-0350 (assembly GCF_038593195.1). Taxonomy (NCBI): domain Bacteria; kingdom Bacillati; phylum Bacillota; class Bacilli; order Caryophanales; family Paenibacillaceae; genus Paenibacillus; species Paenibacillus sp. FSL H7-0350. Next base: position 2,241,818 of record NZ_CP151972.1, read on the forward strand.
AGCCGTCTCATAATACACAACTGGTCAAGAAAATAAACGTAGAGCTGGTGAAAAATGCGCTGCGCACCTCCGGTACCGGCACCAAAGCCTCTGTCGCTGGGCAGACGCGGCTGAGCGTGGCTACCTGCGGCACCATTCTGAATGAACTGGTTCAGACCGGTGAAATTCTGGAGCTGGGCTGGGAAGAATCCAGTGGCGGCAGACCGGCGAGAAAATATCAGTACAACGCAGATTACTCTTCTATTATCTGTATGATTGTGCGTTCGGAGGGCGGCCGTCAATCCATTACCTGTGCGCTTGCCAATCTGAACGGTGAAATCAAAGAGGAAGCTGTCAAGGAATGTGAAGAGATTACTCCAGATACCCTTAGAGACTGGCTGGATGAGATGATTGCGGACCATCCGAATGTGCAGGCGATCGGCATAGGCATTCCTGGGGTAGTGCAGCATGACCGCATAGGCATCTGCGATGTCCCTGCGCTTGCAGAGCAGCCGCTCGGACTTTTCCTGAAGGAACGATATGAAGAGGTTGAGATCATTATTGAGAATGATATGAATCTGACGGTGTATGGCTTGTACCAGAAGCTGCTGCTGGATGAAGAGAGTCATTTTGCCGTGCTGACCTTCCCCAAGAATCATTATCCGGGGGCCGGCTTCATGGTGAACGGACGTTTGCTGAACGGCAACAGCTTTTTTAGCGGTGAGGTGTCTTATCTGCCTTACGGCATACCCAGAGAAGAACAGCTCCGGCTGCTCCAAGGAATGGGGGATCCCCGCAAGCTGGCTGTGCACGCACTGGTATCGATCATCAGCATCATCAACCCGGCCACCATCGTTATCACGGGTGATAATATCTCGCCGGAGATGCTGGAGGATCTGCGCAGCGGATGCCTGGACATTATTCCGCCTGAGCATATGCCTGAGCTTATGATTCAGCGGGACACCCGGCAGGAATACATGAGCGGACTAATTACCACAACCACGGAAAGCCTGAATTACCGCTTCCGCCTGGTTGAACGTAAGTAAGGCACAACTATTTTGAATCATCCAGGAGGCTATTTACTGTGAAAGCTCAATCCGGCAATTCCGCCAGCGCACCACGCAGTAAACGTAACACCGTCTATATCATGCAGCTCGTAACAATCTTTCTGGGCTTTGTCGTCTTTGGCATCTCGGAGAATATTAAAGGGCCCGCCATTCCGCGGATTCAGCTGTCGTTCAATCTGGACGAAGGCCAGCTCGGCACCCTGCTCTCACTGAATGCGCTGGGATATCTGATCGCCTGCTCCTTCACCGCTGTGCTTGTCCGCAAATGGGGCATCAAGGCCGTCACTATCATTTCATTCGCTTCCATGGTCCTCTCGGGGGTGCTGATCTACCTGTCGCACAGCTATCCGCTGTTTGCTTCCTCCTACTTCCTGATGTATATCGGGAACGGGATGCTGGAGATCGGACTGGCGATTCTGGGGGCACGTATTTTCGTCAAAAACACGGGGATGATGATGAACCTATCCCACTTCTTCTATGGATTAAGCTCAACTGTGGCGCCGCTGCTCGCAACCGGAGTGATGTCGCTGAGCGTGTTCGGACATCTGCTGGACTGGCGGGGGATGTATCTGGTCATGCTGTCGCTCTGTCTGCTGCCGATACTCTCGGCGCTGCGCAGCACGTATCCCGGGGATGATCTGCCGCAGGAGGACCGCACCTCCTTCCGCACGCTGACGCGTGATCCCGCGCTCTGGATGATGGTGATGATCCTGTCCTTCGGCGTGGTCTCGGAGCTGGCAGTGGGCGGCTGGCTGGTTAACTTTCTGGAAAAAGCCTATGCCTGGGACACCGTCCGGGCTTCCGGCCTGCTCTCTGCTTTCTTCCTGGTGTTCTCTCTAGGCCGGCTCTTGCTCGGCGCTTTGACAGACCGGATCGGCTTCGTACTCTCGCTGATTATCTTCTCCTGCTTCTCAGCGGTCTGCACCTTCGCCGCCCTGGCCGGCGGGGAGCGTCTCGCCTTTCTGTTCGCCCTCTCCGGGGCCGGAATTGCTATTATCTATCCTACCGTTATGGCCTTCATTGCCCGCAGGTACCCGAACGGGAGCGACACCGCAATTACCTTCGTCGTGACTCTGATGGGTCTCGGCAGCGTCATCGGCAACTACATTATCGGCTGGGTGATTGAAGCCGTAAAAGCATTCTACGGCTCCACTACCGAGCTTGGCCTGCTCCGCGGACTCCAGGCAGGGTACGGATTCATCGGCTTATGCGCCGCCGTCTGCTCCCTGTCGGGCATCGTGCTGTATGTGTATTTGAAGCGGCGGCGGGAGTTGATTTGAGGGACGGGGCTATTAAGGGATTTAATGTAAGGTATAGACTATGCATTGGCCAAGGTACTATTCTATGCAATGAAAAGAATAGCTGCTTTACTCTCCACTGCACTATTGGCATTAACAATTGGAGTAATACCTGCCAATGCGGAACACCTGATGGCAGCGACGGCTCTGAAATTGGAGCATCAGTAACTATACAAGGAACTCTATTTTTCATTTGTAAAAACTACTCATTATCAAACTTCCTATGGTTCCGGCAAAGTAGTTGATCAGAGAGATATTAAGGTTATTGATGTAGGGATTGATCTGAATGAAACTTCTTTAGATAAAAAATCGATTATTATCGATCCCCAACAGACAAAGAAAACCTTAATAAAGGCAAATATTAAAAATAACAATGACCGATGAAGACATAAAAAAAGAAGTAGACAAAACAGGCATGGCACTTCAACCTGACAGCGCTATTTTTACGTCTCTGTGCCTGCCTTTTACAAATACCCCTTAAGATTATTCAGCACCACCGCATACCCGTTAGCATACATATGAACGCCATCCATCGTGTACTCTTCCTTCAGATTTCCTTCGGTGTCCATCAGTCCCTCATTCACATTGATGAACTCATAGCCGTGCCTGACCGCCAGTTCCTCCACGGCCCGGTTCGCTTCCAGCAGTGCCGCATTGGTTCTCGTCCGGAAGTAGCTCGCCCGCAGCTCCTCATCCATGCCGGGAAAGTCGGCCTTGGCGTTGACCGGGTAGTAGGCCATGACGTACACCTTGCACTCCGGCAGCCTGGCCCCGATCCGGGCCAGAATTTCATTGTAATTCGCAAGCAGCTTCCCTAGCTCATACTCCCCGTCCGCTGAACTGATATCGTTCGTGCCGATATTAATGAACAGCCGCGAAGGCGCAAGCGCCAGCACACATACCTCCAGCGAATCGAGCAATTCCCTGGTCACATAGCCCGCAATCCCGCGGTTATAGATGATGGTCCGCTTCTCCAGCGTCTGCTGCAATTCATTCACCGGAAAAAACTCCATCAGCGAGGAGCCCGCCAGTACAGTCTGCCCTTGTAGCGCCAAGGTGTTCAGAATGCTGTACTTCTTCACCTTCTCTTCTTTCTCCTCTTGCATCTGCTTCTCCCACATTGCGTCAAGCTCTTCCTCAGTCATTCTCAATTCCCCCGTTTCTACGGCTCTATTATTCTACTATTGTTATCCTTTATCTCTCAGCTTGCAACCCTTGCCTAATTGTGTCTGAAATATGTAAATCATTCTCATTAAAAGGATTTTGTTCTATGCACACGTGTTCTGAATAGGCTAGATATCGGGTGCCGTCAGAGGTGCACATCTGGCTGGTATGCCACAAGGGACCGGTGCGCCGGACCTAATTCTACAGCTGAAGGGCGGAATGTTTTTGAAAAAGGTAGTTGGCTTGCTCCTGTCGGTTGCACTGTTGTCTTCGTTCTATGTTGCCAGTCCCCCCGAGGTATCTGCCGCAACGCCGATTGTGGTGAATTCGACGATTGTCGTACCGGCCGGGCAGACGTATGACGGCAGCGGCCAGACGTTTGTCGCCAATCCGAGCACGCTAGGAGACGGCAGTCAGGCAGAGAACCAGAAGCCCATCTTCCGGCTGGAAAAGAATGCTACACTCAAAAATGTAATTATCGGCGCTCCCGGCGCAGACGGGGTTCACTGTTACGGGAATGCTACCATCTCCAATGTGACCTGGCAGGATGTCGGCGAGGATGCCCTGACCCTGAAGGCCTCCGGCACCGTCAATATTACAGGCGGGGGTGCGTACAAAGCCTACGATAAAGTGTTCCAGGCGAACGCTGCGGGCACGATCAACATCAAGAATTTCAAAGCGAATGACATCGGCAAGCTGGCCCGCCAGAATGGCGGAACCTCGTACACGGTGAACTTCACTCTGGATAACTCTGACATCTCGAACGTCAAGGATTCCATCTTCCGCACAGACAGCAGCAGCAGCTCTGCCAAAATTACCAACACCCGCTACCGCAGTGTCCCCACCCTGTTCAAAGGCTTTGCCTCAGGCAAGACCAGCCAATCAGGCAACACGCAATACTGAAGCAACAGGTAGAGAAGCTGGTGTAAATACGGCAGTCTGAGCCTTACCGCATATAGCTGTTATCTGAAACCGCCTTCATTCCGGCACTGCCGGGATGGAGGCGGTTGGCCGTTCAAACGGATAGCCAAGCACACATGAACACGATCAGCTCCGGGAAGGAGAAGTTAGATTTATTTTGGACACATCTGCCTCTCTCAACTCTATCGACATGAACTCACATGATATGTTATTATGATACACTGATAACGTATTAACGAACTAAAGCAACGGATGCGGCAGGCAATCTACTAGGGGGATTAGAGAGATGAAGAGACAGGGAATATGGGTTCTACTCGTAATTATGGCACTTGCAGTGGTCACTGGCTGCTCCAGTTCAGGCGGTAAGGACGGGAAGCTGGTGATCGGCATCGACGACAAGTTCGCTCCGATGGGCTTCCGGGATGATAACAATGACATTGTCGGCTTCGATATTGATTATGCGAAGGCGGCTGCCGCGAAGATGGGCCGGGAGGTTACCTTCCAGCCGATTGACTGGTCCGCCAAGGAGTCTGAGCTGAACAGCGGACGGATCGATATGATCTGGAACGGATACACGATCACGGACGAGCGCAAGGACAAGGTGTTATTCACGAAGCCTTATCTGGAGAACAGCCAGGTGGTTGTCGTGCTGGCGGGCTCAGCGCTTACGAAGCTTCAGGATCTGGCAGACAAAGAGGTCGGACTGCAGAGCCTCTCCTCTGCCGCCGATGCCCTGGATGCGAATCCGATCAAGGCCGAACTTAGCGGCGTGTCTGAATTCACCGATAATGTACTGGCACTGACCGACCTGAAGTCGGGCCGTCTGGACGGGGTAGTCATCGATGAGGTTGTTGCCAGATATTACATAGCTAAGGAACCGGATACGTACAAGCTGATGGAAGAATCGCTGGCCCCTGAGCAATATGGCATCGGAATTAAGAAAGGCAATGAAGCACTGCTCGATGAGCTGCAGAAGGCGCTGGATGAACTGAGCAGTGACGGAACAGCCGCCGAGATCTCAACCAAGTGGTTCGGAGAGAATAAAGTATTGAACTAGGAGCCGGTTAAGCCATGGATATTGATTATATTATTAGAATTTCCGGACCGATGCTGGAAGGCGCCCGGACTACGGTGCTGCTGTTCCTGATCGTGATCGTGCTGTCCATTCCGCTCGGGATGGTGGTCACGCTGATGGCCAAAAGCACACTCAAGCCGCTGGCTTGGATCGCACACACTTATATCTACGTCATGCGCGGAACGCCGCTCTTACTGCAATTGTTCTTCTTCTGTTTCGGGCTGCCGCAGATTCCCGTGATCGGGCAATATCTGGTCATGGACCGTTTTGTAGCGGCCAGCCTGGGCTTTATCCTGAATTACGGCGCTTATTTCGCCGAGATTTTCCGGGGCGGGCTGCTCTCGATCGATAAAGGCCAGCATGAGGCGGCCAAGGTTCTGGGCTTAAGCCGGTGGCAGACGCTGCGCAAGGTTATTCTCGCTCAGATGTTCCGCGTGGCGCTGCCTGCGGTTGCCAATGAGTCTATTACACTGGTCAAGGATACCGCTCTGCTGTATGCCGTGGCCGTGCCGGAGCTGCTGAATTTCGCCAAGACGGCGGTGAACCGTGATTTCACGGTCACTCCTTTTGTCGTAGCGGGCGTCATTTATCTGCTGATGACCCTGGTGCTGACCTTGTTCTTCAAGCTGCTGGAGAAACGTTTCAAATTTGAGTAGAAGGGCTGTATGGCTATGAGTAGCATGATTGAAGTACGGCAATTGAAGAAGGACTTCGGCAGCCTCAGCGTGCTGAACCAGATAAGCTTTGACGTGAAGCCTGGCGAAGTCGTTGCGGTGATCGGACCCTCTGGCTCCGGCAAAAGCACCATGCTGCGCAGTCTCGTGCATCTGGAGGAGGTCACCGGGGGCAGCATCGCTATCTGCGGCAAAACGCTGGTTGAGGACGGACGCTACGCCAGTACGGCGGCGATTAGAGACATCACCTCAAGCATGGGGATGGTGTTCCAGCATTTCAATCTGTTTCCGCATCTCAGTGTGCGGGACAACCTGGAGCTTGCCCCGCGCACACTGAAGCGGGAAAGTGTCCAGCAGATCACGGCCAAGAGCCGGGAGCTGCTCGCCAAGGTAGGTCTGGCTGACAAAGCAGATGTCTACCCCTCCACGCTGTCAGGCGGGCAAAAGCAGCGGGTCGCCATCGCCAGAGCGATGATGCTCAGCCCGGATATTCTTCTGTTCGATGAGCCTACCTCGGCGCTCGATCCTGAATTGACCGGCGAGGTGCTGCGCGTCATCCGCCAGCTGGCTGAGGAGAACATGACGATGATGATCGTCACCCATGAAATGAGCTTCGCCCGCGATGTCGCGGACCGCGTCTTCTTCATGGACAACGGGGACATTGCCGAATCCGGCACCCCGGAGGAGATCTTCGGCAGTCCAAAGCTGGAGCGGACGCGGACGTTTTTGATGCGGGAGTAGCAGATTGGAAGGTCATAAGGACTTGGCTTAACGCGAGTCCTTTTTTTCATGCAAGGAAAGCTCTATAATTTTCGGAATGATTGAAAAGTAAAAAGGCTCTGTCAGTAAATACAGAGCCTGCTAACACGTTATCAATGACACGCATTTATTTACGAACTAGCTTACGATACCTGTATATATCGCCACCAGATTTACTAACATGATAAAACGACTCAAAACCTCTTTTTATTAATTCTTCATCGGGTTCCCTTTTCCTATTATCTTCCCCGATGCAATCAATAATGTAACCACCGTTTTTAACAATCCTAGACAGTTCAGCAATCTCAACGTCATAATTGTCGCCGACTACATGCCCCGACATCACAATATCGAAGGAATTATCCTCATAAGGGATTTTCTCGATCGTACCGTCTACGACTACAACATTATTAATGTTCTCACGTTTGATTTTATCGCGCATGTACTCCCTTAGCATATCGGTAGGTTCGCTTGCATACACACTTTTCGCCTTTTCTGCTGCGGTAAATGCAAGCCTTCCTGTACCGCTTCCTACGTCGAGAACTACCTTATCCGTAAAATCTGCAAGTTCAAATAGTAACTGTTTATCCCAGTCGTAAATATAATCACAGTTTTGGTTCATAATATCGGGATAAACATAAACGACCGAAGTTTCCATTGCATGAATTACAAATACCTCTGCTTTTCGAATATCATGAGGTGCAAGATTTTGGGGCGCCACTGCGATCATTTTTTCAATCGAAGGCTTGCTTTCAGGGCTTTTATGTGCAAAATACCATGCTACTGATGGGTTATATGCTAAAGCTATGCTCAAGTTATCACAATACTCGCCCCATCCGGCATAATTGTTACATATCATGCGAACCATCCATCTGTCCATTAACAAGAAGCTGTTAAAAGAAAACTCTTCTGCGTTTATCCAGTTAAATGACATAGTAAACTAATCCTCCATTTTTTGGGAGGGTTAAAGTATAGCCGCCCTCCAAGAGATTATGCGAGCTATATTCTCTATGATTGTAGCTGGAACAAATTGTATTATCAATGTATAGTTCTTTTATAACTAACCTGCCCGTTAGCTCAAAGAAACATTGTCAGTTTCTTTTGACAGAAGCAAATGGATTTAGTCCATCTAATTTAGCGCTATAGATACTCTTCTCCACATTAGTTGGATAAACAACACTTACTGGGGCCGACTTTAGGCGAATCCTTAGAATTGGGCAGATTAGATGTACTTTTTCCACTTACTCCCCCGTAGCCGCAGAAGACACCGTGCCCCCGGGCACCGGCTCCACGGGTCCCATTGGCGCTGCCGGCTCCTCATCCCAGCGCTTGCTGAGGAAGAGCTGATAGAGCTTGACGATGATGATTTTGAGCATCATGTAGACCGGAATAATGACCAGGATGCCGATGATGCCGCCGAAATCGCCGCCGGCCAGGACGAGAATGATGGTAGTCAGCGGGTGGATATCCATGCTTTTACCAAAGATATAAGGGGCAACCAGGTTATCCTGAATCTGCTGCGCAACGAGCACGACCACAATCGACCAGACCGCCGTAGACGGAGACTCGATCAGACCGATGATGAAGATCGGCACAGTAGACAGAATCGCTCCGATAAACGGGATAAAGTTCATCAGCACCGCCACCAGTGTCAGCAGCAGCGCATACGGCAGCCCGATGATCAGGAACCCTATGTACATGAGCACGCCGAGCGCCAGATTGACCAGCACTCTGCCGACGATGAAGCTCCCCATCACGTTATCAATCTCGGCAACCACCCCCGCGCCTTCCTCGTGATACCGTTTGGGGAAGAAGCTTACAACCTTATCGCCGAACTTCCCGCCCTCCTTCAGCATGTAGAACAGCAGGATCGGAAAGGTGAACAGCACAATCGCAAAATTAGAGACAAATGAGAACAGCCCGGTCACATAGCCCGTTGCCAGTGAGAAGCCTGTATTCAAATAACCTATCAATTGGCTGGACAGGTTCATATTCTCGGGAATCAGATTCGATAGCAACTCCGTGTTCTCCAGCTTGCTAAGCTGCTCTCCCACGGCTCTCAGCACACCCGGCATATTGTTGACCAGGTTCAGCAGCTGATTTTGCAGCGAAGGCCAGACCCCCACGATGAAGCCCAGCAGCAGAATAGCAATCACCAGATAGACCAGCAGGATTGCCAGCGTCCGCTTCATTTTGCGGGAGGACAGGAAGTCAATCAAGGGCCGAAGCAGATAATAGAAGAAGACTGCCAGCATTAACGGCACCATCACAACCTTGAACAACGAGATAATAGGGGTAAAAATAAAGTCTACTAATGAGCTGACGTAGATTATTCCCAGCACCAGCAGCACGGCAATACACACGCGGATAAACAAATTCAATTTGGCCATAGTGGACTCCCGTTCCGTTATTTTGAGCAGCGTTTCTTGTTCACTTAAATATAGCCGGGTATTCTTAATTCAAACTAAACCAAGTCTAAAGATAAGCTAAAGATTTGGTCTTCAGGCTGAATACAGCTATGTTTAATTTCCTCATGAAACGGCTCTGGGATAGACGGGTATCTATTTGCCGAAAAAAAGCTGCCGTCCGCGCGGTTAGCCAATAGTTTCGACCACATTACCTTCCTGGTCTTTGATGTAGGTCTTGCGGATCTGCACCTTCAATTCCTTGGCGGCAGACAGCCGGAGCTCCCCTTCCTTAGGCTGGAGCTTCTCCTCCAGCTCCAGGACCACCTCTTCCGTCAAACCGATGCTGACAAAATCCTCGTTGACCACAGTCCCGTTAACGGGTTTCAACTCCAGCATCACCTGCCGCTGCTTACTGTTCAGTGTCAGCGGCTTCCCCTTCAGCAGACGGCCGCGCAGCAGCTTGGCTATAGTCGGTGCCTGCCTTGCTCCTATGGTCAGGACAGCAGGTGCAGTGCCGAGCAGGCGGCTTTTGCCCGGCTCATAATTCAGTTCATCTACATACAGAATGCCCGTCTGTGATCCGTCACGTTCAATGCCCTGACGTACCGCTTCCTGGATGACCGGAAGCCGGAGCAGCGAATCCCGGGCTAGATCGGTGATATAGAGAGGCAGCACCTCCTGACTGGCCTCCAGGAAGGCATTGGTATTCCAGGACATCATCGCTTCCAGCTCGTCCGCTGTGATCCCTACCATCTGCAGGAATTCCACACGGCCGTTCGGCGTATCCACAGCCGGAAGCTCCGGGTCATCGGTGAACGCCAGCGCCGTCAGCCGGGTAGCAGCCCCCAGGCATATCGGGCCATTGGCATCCAGATGATGCCCCGAAGCAAAGATATTGCCGCTGGAGAATACATATCGGGCCATGTTCTGCAGCAGATTAATCGCCCAGGCTGGAGGCTCCTGCTCGCCGCTACTACGCGCCAGACGGAAGGTCAGCTCGAAGCCGTAGCCGCTGTATTCAAGGTCTTCAGACTCCTTCTCATACAGCTCGGAGAACCCGAAGGTTACGAAATGCCAATGCGGATATGGCTGCTCGGCTGCATAGGCGCTAATTCCGTTCAGCGGGTCATTGCCCCCCAGGCTATACGGCAGCATTGCAGCATAATGCTTCGGTTCCTGTTGTCCGTATAGCCCTGTCATCTGTTCCTCTATGGCATCCCAGCCGATGGCTTCCACTTCGTGCTCACTCATCTCGTTCCCTCCGGTATCATATTTATGTACAGCCGGAACTCCCGTATCCGGCCCAGAATCTCCCGTTCATTACCCCAAATTCCGCAATCATAACCAGCGCCAGGCGGCTCTTTCCCCCTATAGCCGTACACTGCCTGAATAACACCTCCAGCTTGCAAAAAAATCCACCAAGTGGGGCTATAGCTTCGATGATGACTCAGATACTTTGCAGGTACCCCAAAACATATAAAAACAGCAAGCTCATCTGACGAGCTTGCCGTTTGGTATATCTTCATTATTATAGGTATCAGTTAATGCCGACCAGCAGGTTCTTGCGGGCTACGCCGCTCTTAACTGCCGCTTCGGCTACAGCCATGCGGATTCTCTCTACTACCCGCGGATCGAAGGCGTCTGGGATGATATATTTCTCATGCAGCTCAGACGGGTCAATCACTGAAGAGATCGCCTCTGCTGCCGCCAGCTTCATGTCTTCATTGATATCCGTAGCTTCACAATCAAGCGCCCCTCTGAAAATCCCAGGGAAGCATAGTACATTGTTAATCTGGTTCGGATAGTCGGAACGGCCGGTCGCCATGACTCTTACATGCGGCGCAGCTATCGCGGGATCAATCTCCGGCATCGGGTTCGCCATAGCGAACACAATCGGGTCTGTGGCCATGTTCAGCACATCTTCCAGCTTCAGCACGTCCGGTGCAGAGACTCCGATGAAGACATCCGCGCCTTTGATCACATCGGACAGACTGCCGATTTCAAGATAAGGGTTCGTAATCTGGGCAAAATCGCTCCAATGGCTGCGCTCATAATCCGCCAGCCGATTAATCGCGCCCTCCCGGTCCACGCCGATCAGGTTCACCGCTCCGGCATGCAGCAGCATTTTGGAGACGGAGATGCCTGCCGCACCTATTCCGTTGACTACGATTTTGACATCCTTAATATCCTTGCCGCATACCTTGAGCGCATTCAGCAATCCGGCAGTAACGACAATTGCCGTACCATGCTGATCATCATGGAAGACCGGAATGTCCAGCTCGGCTCTTAGTCTGGCTTCAATCTCGAAGCAGCGCGGAGAGGAAATGTCCTCCAGGTTAATGCCGCCGAACGTCGGGGCAAGCGCTTTTACAATCGCAATAATCTCTTCGGTATTCTTGGTGTCCAGGCATATCGGCACGGCGTCTACGTCTGCGAACTGCTTGAACAGCGCTGCCTTACCTTCCATAACCGGCATGGCCGCCTTCGGCCCGATATCGCCAAGCCCCAGTACAGCCGTGCCATCGGATACGACAGCTACAGTATTCTTCTTCGTGGTTAGCTCATAAGCCTGGGACTGATCGTCGGCAATCGCCTGACAGACCTTCGCTACACCCGGCGTGTAGACTTTGGACAGGTCGTCTTTGCACAGAATCGGATGCTTCAGGGTAGTTTCAAGCTTACCGCCTTTATGCAGCAGCATAATCTCTTCTAATAGTTCCATAATAGTTCCTCCATTCAACTGGTTAACCGTTTGCTTGCATCTATTCTCAGATCTTTCTATATATAGCGGATCTTCCTGCACCGGGAACCTTACCAGACCCGTATGCAGGCCCGTCAACTCTGCGTTTCATAGGCTCCTGTAGCCATTCTCCGCGATAATGAATGGATTGGCAATACAAAAGCTGACATCTGTGAATTGTCCATGATTTAGACACGTTTGGATACGTTCTCATGTGATTCAGGCGTACCGTCTGCGGATTGAGCGCCTTGATCAGCCGCCCCACACAGAGATGAGCAATGTGGCTACAACTACTGTAATCGCACCGCCGATACGGGTGGAGATCTGTGCGAACGGCATCAGCTCCATGCGTCCTGAGGCAGACAGAATGGCTACATCGCCTGTTCCGCCAAGGCCGCCGCGGCAGCCGGTAACAATAGCCGCCTCAACCGGATACATATTGACCCATTTGCCGGTAAAATAGCCGGTGATCGTCATCGCCACGATAACAGTAGCGCAGACAATAATATAGGGAAGCGAAATCAGGGCTGCAACATCCTTCAGCGGAATGTACAGCATCCCCAGGCCGACCATGAGCGGCCAGGTTAAAGTACCGGAGACCAGCTTGTAGAGCTGATAAGCGCCCTGCTCGATTTTGGACGGGAGCAGCTTGGAAATCTTCAGTAGTGCTGCTGCGAAGATCATCAGGATCGGACCTGGAATACCGACGAACGGCGACAGCAGATGTCCCGTGATGAACAATCCGCAGGCGAACAGCAGGCCCGCGCCCATCAGCAGGAAGTCCGGCTTCGCGCTGTCATACGTGCTGCCCGCCAGCTTCTGGCCGTCCTTCGATTTCACCAGTACACCGTTCCCGGTGATGGACGGATTCTTGTCAGCCATCCGCTTGAGCAGTCCCGCTCCGATAATCGCAAACACGTTGCCGATCACCGCCGCTGGAATCATCTGTGCCACGTATGACCCGGATTCGCCGCCAAGGATCTGCGAGAACGCGATGGACAGCGGGAGAATCCCTTCACCAACGCCGCCGCCGATAATAGGCACAACGATGTAGAACAACGTCCGGTGTGCGCTATAGCCGAGCAGCATCCCTACGCCCATCCCCGCAGCGACTGCGGCGATCGTTCCGGCCATCATCGGAATGAAAATACGGATGAAGCCGTTAATCAGCGTGGTCCGGTTCATCCCGGTAATACTTCCGGCTACCAGAATCGAGATGTACAGGTAGAGGAAGTTCGATGTCTTCATCAGCGTGTTGACCGATTCGAGCACCGAAGGGTCAAGCACATTCCAGAACACCAGGAACGATGGGATCATTAACGAGAGGATCGCGGGACCGCCGATATTCTTGAGAATCGGAAGCTTGAAGCCCAGATCACTGAGCAGCACCCCCAGTACAATAATTACTGCAAAGCCGCCGATCATGTCGTTTGGCAGTTCACCAAGCACAGAAGCCGCAAAAATAATGAGTGCAAATACCACATACAATGGGAGCGGAATAACGCCTACCTTTAAATGCAGAACCTTCTGGACAAAACCCTGTTCTCCTTGATTCAGTACAACAGGCTGCTGTTCCGGTACCGAAAGTGGGGGTTGAATTGCTTTTTGCATGTTAACCTTACCTCCTTAACTCTTTTACAAATTCATCATAGCTGCTTTGAAAGCGCTTTTGTTTTTATGAAAGTAATAAAGGGGTTTTGTAAATTATTAAAGTAAGCGCTATCAATTAAAAGCGCTGGAAGTACTCATACAAGGAAGTACTCTCTGAATATAAAAAAATCCGGCTCCTCAATATAAGAAGCCAGATGAATAATAAGTTTTGTGTTCTCGTTCAACTACAAATGAATAAGCTTACTGGTATAGACCTGAGATTTTGCTAACTCACGAATGATGAAGATGTATATTGAAATCCAGACTACAACAACAAACACACCTGAAATACTAACAGAACCAGCAATTTTATCGGATAATATCAGACTCGATATTAATAGAGCTAAAAAAGCCAGGTTACAGCCATAAGCAGCATACCGCTTAGGATGACGAAGCGCCTGAATCGGATTATTCCATGTAAAGTCAGGAAATTTAAGATCCATACCGATCTTTAGAAGTGTATTAACCCCTATGGCCAGCACTACTGATGGAATCAACCAGCATAATGTGACCCAATCCTGTATTTTGTTGGATATAAGCAAGATGATAATGGAAGGCAGCACACCTAATACATCACATATTGTGCTAAACAATAATTTCGTATTAAAGATTGATTGCAGGGTTAGCGGCAAGCTTTTTAAGCCGAACCATTCGCGCCCTTCGCGGGAGAATGCAACTATTGAACTGGACATCCCAGTACTCAGCAATTGAGTAATAAAAAATACGCTAAGGATGGCAGAAATGTTCTCAGGAACAATACTCGCCATAACGAGCTTAATATTATGATTGAAGGCAAAAGAGAAAAATGCCCCCATACAGATCATAACGATGTAATTGACTGCAAAGGACGGAACTCTGAAAAAATTTGCTATTTCACGCTCAAACATATAGAATTGTCCCGGCAGCCAGGTATGCCTTGAAGGTTTCCGGGGGCTTTTTAATTCTCTCCCCTTCAACCAATATTGTTCAAGAAGCCTCATATTTCCCAGTGCAAGTGTAGATGCGAGAATCAAAATACCCAACCAGCACAAGGGACTGCTTAACCAGGAGGCAATCTGCATTCTCAACGCGATGTTATATCTGACATAAAAACCGGTAGAGACAATAATAATTGAGAAAATACTCAGATTCAACCAACGATAGTTTTTTCCGCCAGGTGACACATAGGCCCCAATAATAGAAATAGCCAGCGATAAGTTAAGAGTTACAACCGGTAATAGAACGAAGCATACACCAATAGCAACATAGTCCCATAAAAGAAGAGAATGGCTGACCCAAGCCAGGTAGAGCAGCGGAAATATGATGAACGCCTTGTATAGTAAAAAACGCAACAATAATCCGCAAAAATAAGCTCCTGCGATCTCTTGTTTAGATAATGGCGTAGATAAAAGCTGATTTATACTCTGTCCATCATATAGAATGGCAGTGAACCAGTTCATCGTAAAATACAAAAAAAACAATTGCGTTACCAAAATCGAAACCAGTAAGTCAATTAATGGATTAGAAAAAATCGAAAGATTCATTAATTCACTGCTGTACACTACATTTAAATAGACCCAAATCATCGCCAAGAATGATACCAAAACAGCTTTTCGTACAATATGATTACGTATTAGTTCATACTGTATCACCCATTTAAACATCAGCCAAAGTTTAGTGATTCTCATTTCGATACCACATCCGTAAATAGATGTTCCAGATCAATGGTCCGGGGAAGAGTGTCAATCGCTGTATTTAAAGCAGGCTTGCCTTCCTTTAAGATTACAACATGAGAACATATTTCTTGAGCGATATGTAATAAATGCGTAGAGAACAACACGGCTCCTCCAGAGCGGGTAAATTCAAGCAAAGATTCTTTCATCATAATGATGGACCCGGGATCTAATCCGACCATCGGTTCATCTAATATTAACAGGGCAGGATCAATCATTAGTCCGGCAGTTAATTGCAGTTTTTGTTTATTGCCTAAGGACATTTCACCTATTTCTTTGTTTATATGTTTAGTAAGTCCGAAGGCTTCCGTAAAGCTTTTAATCTTAAGCCAAGCCAGGCTGTAATCAACATCATAAAGTTGACACATCCATTTTAAGTATCGGTCCCCACGCATTTTTTCAAACAAGACGGCATGGTCCGGAATAAAAAACAGATTTTTTTTGGCCTCAATAGGATGTTGTTCCAAAGAGATACCGCCTACTTCTACTGAGCCCGATGTTTTCTCGATAATGCCTGAAATAATCTTCAGTGTTGTAGTTTTACCCGCACCATTTTCCCCCAATAAGCCGCAAATTTGTTGGGGATAGATAGACAAATTGAGCTCAGACAGAGCCAAATTACTCCCATATTTCTTAGAGAGCGCACGTATATGGAGTGAAGCTGTTTGTGAGCTAACCATTCTTTTTCATCCTTTTGTAGCTAGCGAAAGCAGCCACTGCCCAAAGTGCTGCACCTATAAAAAATAAAGAGCTGGTTGAGCTATTGGAATCTATTCTTTGAATTCCGGCTATCACAAATACCAAAGCGGTTACAGCACAGATAATAACTCTCCTCATCATTATTCCCTCCTAAACAGTACCTTGAATTTCTATACTCCAAAGCTTGCGATAATTAAAACTATTGCGAATTAATTCTGAATGCGTCCCCTCCTCAACACAACTGGCATCATAGACAAAGATAACATGATCGTCTTCCTTAATGGATTCTAAGTCGTGTGAAATTAATATTATGGTGCATCCTGTAAACTCTTCCTCCAGGCATTTATACAACATCTCTTTTGAAGATGTATCGAATGAAGAAGAAGGTTCATCAAGTAATAAGACGCTAGGTTTTTTTAGAATTAATCGGGCCAATGATAGCTTCTGCTTCTGCCCTCCGGATAATTGAATTCCTCCCGTCCCCAATAAGGAATCCAGCCCTTGCGGCAAACCGCTGGCCCAGGCCTTCATGCCCACCTTATCCAGAACACCCCATACCTGCTCCTCACTAACATTCTCCTTCACATATTTGAAATTTTCGAACAATGTATTAGAGAAAAAGAATTGTTCCTGGAAAATCACCCCCGTGTATTGACGCAACTGATAATCGGAATAGTGTTCTAACCTTTCTTCATCCATTATAATCTGACCGCCAGTTACAGGATATTGTCTGGAGATTAGATGAAAAAGGGTGCTTTTCCCAACACCGTTTGCTCCTACAATGACATTTCGGACATAGGGGATAATTTCGAAATTGGCCTGATTTAGAATCTGCGTACCGTTATCGTAATGAAACGAGACATTTTCAAACACAAAATTCCCGCTAATCTCCCGTTTAGTCCTGCCGGGATTATGAATAACCGGAGATGGCTGATCCAATACCCAGTATATTCGTTCCATTCCCGTTAAAGACTTCTGATATTGGAGCCAGGTGGCCGAGAGTGTAAACATGGAATTGTACATTCTCTCGATATAAGTTTTATATGCTACAAGCCCCCCGACAGTCATCGTACCACCAATTACATAATATCCTCCTAATCCAAATGTCAGCAGCATTATGATTAGAGCACCTGATCCTAAAAAAAACGTGTTTTGGAGATTTATAAGCGATAAACTGATATTATTCCGGTACCATTTTCTTAAAGCCTCACTATACCAATGAATAAGACGGGGATAATTACCGTTACTTTTAATAAAATCAATGCCATTCAGAATATCATTGTCAATATGAAAAAGCTTTGAAATATTCTCTCTCCCCTCCATCGACTTACTTTTATATTTTTTACCTGTTCTCTTTTGAAAGAAATAAATCCCAGGTACAATAATTATTGTATAAACAAATAATGGTAAATGCAAGTATGCCATCATAATAAGCGAATACAGCATCGATATGATTTGTGAAATAATAACGAGCAATAACCTTGACGATAATAAATCTACTGAATTAATATCAACCTCCATCCGATTTAACAAATCACCCTTATCATTCTTATGAAAAAAAGACAGCGGTAACCGGAAAAGCTTTCGGATGAGCTTCAATCTAAACCGGGCTGTTGCCTTTTGACCGATTACCGTTTGCATGTAGGATTGAAAGCCGTCAGTTCCAACCTGCACCAGAAAAATGATGACAAACAGAATAATGAGTTTGAAAAGTAAGCCAACATCTTTTTGTGAAATGGCTACGTCTATTATTCCTCTGACAATAAGCGGGTTTAATGCTATTATCAGGTTTGAAAATAGCGTTATTACAATTAATATTGCCCACCATGTGTATAGAAACCGCAAGTCCTTAACAAAGGACTTCAAGACCTTCTTATTCCCTGTATTATTTGTACGCATATAGCATTCCTTTCTTCAAATCCCGCTCGAAGAATAAGTCCGCAGTTAATGTGTTTGCAGTTGAAGCTCCTTCTTTTTTTGTGTATATTCCAGGAGATTATTACCTTTAACCCAAGGACAGGCTTCTTCTGAATGGGAGTTAGCTTCGATTGCACGTAAAGCACAGCCTCTGCAATACGATTTTTGACTGCAATCAGAACTGCACAACTCACTTTTAACAGGTGAAACCATATTAAGAAGCTGGTGCGCCAGTGGTGAATCAAAAACCTCCCGATAGCTTTGATGATGTAAATTGCCCATATCCATCATCCCTGGAGTTAACATTACACAGGGTCTAACATTCCCAAATGGATCCACAATCACTGATTTCCAACCCATTCCACAATTTGGAGTTTTATTATTATTCCGGATTTGTTCTTCACTTAAAACAGCAATAAAATCTGAGTATTGATCCATAATGCGTTTTTCATAGTTGATAATCTGTTCAAGTTTGCCGACATCAACCTCCATTTCTAATCGTTCACCCCTGCCAAAAGGATCCACTTTGGAGTACCCGAAGAGTGAAGCACCCAGCTCTTTCGCAAGCAGAAGCGTATCCTCAATATGCCATACATTTTTGTTATATACAGACATTGCTGCCCTGACAAAAAAACCTGCTTCACTGATCATCCGGATTCCATTACATGTTTTCTGAAAGGAACCCTCTACTCTTCTTAACTCTTCATGAACTTCCGCAGTAGGTCCATCTAACGATACACTGAAAACAATTTTGTGCTTGTAAGGTTCAAGCGTTGACAAAAGCTTTTGAGTTATCTTGGTACCGTTGGTCAATAACCCGACAATATCAAACATTTTTGCAGCCAGTTCAACAATCTCATAAAAATTAGGATGAATAGAAATTTCTCCGCCTGTAAGTTCAACAGATATCACTCCATGGTCTCTTAACGTAGAGAAAACATGCTTTACATGGGCAAGAGACATCGTATCATCAATGTCGGGACTAGCTTCACGATAACAGTGCGCACATCTTAAATTGCATTGCGCAAGCAATTCAACCGTAGCATGAATGGGTGTAGCGTAATCAAAATCTCCAGTAATGTTAATCTTGTAGTATTCAGGACTGTCAAGTAATACTGCAGCTCCTTCTTCTACTAATTGACCAATTACATGCTCTGCACCTGAACTATAGATGAAAGGATCCGATACATCATATTTATTACCTAATAGTGTTAAAATTTCGTTTCCTGTATATATCCCGTGACAATGAGTCAATATTTCCGCCGCTGTCTTATTCAAGGTGAGAAGTGAATCATCCATTTGTAAGGAGGTAGCATTCGTCTCATTTCGGATATAAATCAAATTATTTTTGCCCGGATTTAGATGTAAGTGTGCTTTTTCAGTCAGTGCAATGTACTTAGATAACATATACTTCTCCCCAATCATCGGAATTTGTTCACAAAATAAGAAAAGGACTTAAAGAATTAGCTGCTCTTTAAGTCCCATCCATAAAAACTTAACCCCAAATATTAAATACATTCACAGCAGCAGTGACCTCAGTATCGGGAATCGGACCGTCAAGCAGACACAATGCACAAACACTACAAGCAGGGCAAGTACTTTTTTGCGTTTCAAAGCTTGGATTTCCCACGTGAATTCCCTCCTAAATATTGGATTTTATTATTACTGCACCCAAATAATACATCTAATATTTGGGAATTAATGTGAAAAAAAATCACAAAAAATGGACAAGACCTATTAAATTGGACATAATATAGAAATAGCCCTCAGGCTCCTCAGTGGGAGTCACAGGGCTATCAATTTCCGTTCTGAAGCTGAGAATATTCTTTCTTAGTTGATATACTTACTAATCAGCCCTCTGCCGCTGGGCGCGATGCGGTATTTCTGCACCGGCCGTCCGATGCTGCCGTAGACGAGGTCCATCTCCAGCACGCCCATCTCGGTCAGCCCGATCAGGTATTTGCCGGCGGAGACGCGGGAGATGCCGGATACCGCTGAGATATCCTCAGCGGAGAACAGCTCGCTGCCGCAGGCCTCCACGGCACGCCAGATGGTCTGGAGCGTCTGACGGGTGAAGCCCTTCGCCAGCTCCTGCGAGGTCGTCCGTTCCTGCTTGAACCGGGACAGTCTGTCTAGCTCCGACTGGTTCAGCCGCTCCTGGCTGCGGAACAGCTTGTTCTGCTCCCGGTATCCGTTCAGCGCGGCCCGGAGCCTGGAGAACTCAAACGGCTTGATTAAGTAGTCCACCGCCCCGTTCTGCAGCGCTTCCTGGATGCTCTCCTTGTCGCTTGCCGCCGAGATGACGATGACATCGATCTTCACACCTCTGCGCCGGATCTCGGACAGCAGCTCCAGCCCGTTGCTCTCCTTCATGTAGATATCCAGCAGGATCAGGTCATAGGCCTGCTTCTCCAGCATACCCAGCACTTCTTCCGCCGAGCTGGCCCAGCCATCGGCTCGGAAGCCCTCCACCTGCTGCACATAGAACTTGTTCATCTCCGACACCATGGGATCATCTTCAACGATTAGTACTTTGATCATAATGGCTTATCACCACTTTTCATGGGCTTTCCACCCTTTTCATTAAATATCTTTACTCTTCATCATTCTCATATGCTTCATGCGTTGGTATCATTCTTTGCGCTATAAGGAATCTGCACCGTGAAGTCGGTACCTTCCCCTTTCCGGCTGCCATACGTAATCGTCCCGCCCAGCTTATCTACACTTCGCCGCACCAGATACAGTCCCACGCCCCGGTCGCCGCCTTTGGTCGAATAGCCCTGTTCAAACAGGTGGGCTCCATTCTCCGCAGATATGCCTGTTCCGTTATCGCTAACCTTGAGGGTAAGCTGGTTGTCCTTATGCCGGAATCCAATCTCGATCTGCTTAGTGTCCGCGCCTTGGAGCGCCTCCAGCGCATTGTCCAGCAGGTTGCCCGCAATCGTCACCAGCTCCCGCGCCACCTGGTGATCCGCTGCTTCAGGCAGTATACCCTCATCCCGGATCACCAGCCGCACATCGGCCTCCCTGATTCTGCTGAGCTTGCCGAGCAGGAAGCCGACCATCACCGGGTCTTTGACCTGCCGGACCACCGAGTCCGCCTCTGTCTGGATATTCTGCACAATATCCGTGAGATATTCCTCCAGCCGGTCGTATCTGCGCATCGTATTCAGCCCCATGATGACATGGAGCTTGTTCATGAACTCATGGGTCTGGGCACGCAGCGCCTCGGCGTACAAGGAGATACCGGAGAGCCGCTCCATCAGAATACTGATCTCGGTCTTGTCCCGGAACGTGGCAATCGCCCCTTCGATGATTCCGTTCACCCGGACCGGAACCACATTCACCAGCAGCGTGATGCCGCTCTGCTCCACTTCCTTATCCTGCAGGGCTTCCCCGGTCTCCAGCACCTTCTCCATCCGCAGCAGCGGCCAGAACTGTCCAGCCTCTCTGCCTACCGGTTCCTGGTTCAAGCCAACGCTGCCCATCAGCCTCCGGGCCTCGGCATTCACCAGGGTAATCCGCGATTCCTTATCGACAGCCAGAATTCCCTCCTTGGTCGATTGCAGCATAGCGCTGCGCTCCTCCAGCAATTTGGCGATTTCTCCCGGCTCCATGCCGAACATCATCCGCTTGATTTTGCGGGCCAGCAGGATGGCACCGAATATCCCCATCAGCCCGCCGACCAGGATGCCCGAGTAGATAATCCAGCGGTTCTGCTGAACGGCGGAACGGACGCTGCCCAGCGATATGCCTACAGCAACTGCTCCAACCTGCTTGCCGTCAGCGGCGAAGACCGGTGAGAACGCTCTCACAGAATAGCCGAGCGAGCCTTCAGCCACGGATATGGTCTCCTTGCCGTGCAGCGCATCTGTCTCATCCCCGCCCATGAAGTGCTTGCCGATCAGGGCTGGATCTGGGTGCGAGCGGCGAATGCCTCCCATATCCATCACGACCACGAATTGCACGTCATTGATGGCGCTGATATCCATAGCATACCGCTGAATACTGCCGGAGTCGGGCTTGGCAAGCAGCCCGTCTACCACCCCCGGCGTACGGGAGACCGTACGGGCAATGGTAATGGCCTTGTTCTCCAGAGAGGCCCGGGCCTCTTCGGAGAATCTCATGCCGAACATCATATACACAATCAGCAGCACCAGCACGACGATCAGGCAGATCATCAGAGTGATGGTGGTCTGAAGGCGTAATCTTTTGGTACCAATTCTCACAATGCTCCACCTTCAGGAAATTTTTCTCGATTATAACGCAAAAGCACTCAAAGCGCGATAATCACAATTCAAAGTAATTCGGCTAAGACTCCGTAATCACCGACTGGTTCCGCCCTCTGCTTTTCGCCAGATACAAGGCCTGATCCGCCTTCACAAGCAGTCCCGTAAGGTCGCCGGCATGCGATGGATAGTGGGCAATTCCCTGTGAAATCGTAAGCTGCGCCGCAATCGGCGCCTGGCTTCGCTCGACAGCAAGACGGATTCGCTCAGCAGCGCTGAAGGCTTCCGCAGGCGTAGTCCGGGCCAGCAGAATAACGAATTCCTCACCGCCGTAGCGGTAACAGACATCATCCGGACGAAGCGAGGTTACAATGACCTGGACGACATGCTTCAGAACTTCATCGCCCAGATTATGGCCGTACGTGTCATTGACCTGCTTGAACTTATCTATATCCAGCAGCACCAGTGAAAAGGGAACACCAGAACTCATCCGCTGGCTGATCGTCTGCTCCAGGGACCTGCGGTTCATCAGACCGGTCAGCACATCCGTCTCGGCTTCATGGGTCAGCTGCTCGGTCTGCTGCTGGATATTTGCCAGGGCAAGCGATACGCCGTCTGTCAGTAAATACGCCTCCCGGCTCCAATACCGCTTCGCTTCCTGCAACTCTATCTGTTCCTTGCCCATTCTGCTCACGACATCTGCCAGATAGACGAAGGGACGCGCAAACTTGCGAGCCAGCAGAATTACGCCCAGCAGCAGGACGATGAATGGCAAGGCGGAATACCCGATCAGGGTACGAAAATGCCCGATCAGCTCCTGATGAATCTGGCTAATCGGGGAGACAACCACAATGCCCCAGCCATTGGCAGGCACACTGGAGTAACCCGCCAGCATCTCGATGCCCCGGGTACTCGTAACAGGCTGTTCTCCGCTTTTCTTATTCATCAGCTGCTGCACCACCTCATTACTGCTGACATCCGTGCCGATCCGCGCTTTATCCGGATGATAGACCAGATGCCCTTCAGAATCCACAATATAATAATAGGCCCCCGAATCATCCTCCTGCCCATTGTCAAAAATCTCAGACAGCACGTTATTCTCCTGAAGATAAATAGTGCCGCTAAGAATTCCGGCATAGGTACCCGCAGCATCGAAAATGGGCTGGCTCAAAAATACGATTAACCGCTTGGTATTGGCCGTCAAATAAGGGGAAGAAATATACGGCTTGCGGAGCGCTAAGGCTTCCTTGCTACTCGTTGAGCTGACGTGCTTGCCTGTGGTCCCTATGCTGGCAGGTGAGACATTGCGGACGAGTCCGCTGGCGTCAACCACGGTGATGGAATTGAAGAAATTGCTGCTGCTGCGCATCAGATCCAAGGAATCATTCACTTCCTGCGGCGGCATAGCGTCTATGTCAGACAGCCTGGCGGCGTTGTATTCCAGAGTCCCGTGCATAGACTGAAATAAGGAATCCATCGTCTTAGACATCCGGTCAGCATTGAGATAATTCAGATGAAGCGTGGTCTCCATTAAGGACCGCTTCTTGGACTCATAAGAACCGAGCAGAAGAATGCTCGAGGTTAGCACAACCACCAATGTCACCAGACCTGTGAGCAGCGTGGTGAGACTCAGCTTGTGAATTTGACGAAACTTACGCTTCAACCTTATATACAAACCCGCAATCCTCCTTGGAGCAAAAAACGCAATGATATATTCATCATACCGCAAATACTGATAATGTTCGACAGCGGATTTATGGCAGGACAGGCGGCGGCTCAGTCTCCCGGACATAGCAGAATAAGCCCGCAGCAGCGAGGCTCATCTTCAAGCGTTATTCAAGTTCACGTTCACCCTACGCCTGCAAAATCTCATCCACCCGTTCCTTGGCACCCTCCCAGGAGGTCATCAGCGGAAAAGAGTATTGCTCCCGTACCCTGAGGTTCCACGGATGCGGAATACAGAGCACCTTCTTCCCTGCCTGAACGGCGGGCAGCAGGTTATGCGGGCCGTCATCAATCAGCAGATCGTAGCCGATCAGATGCTTCCGCTTGCAGGTGAAGAAATTGTCGGCCGGGATGTACGGCATATGCTTTTGCAGCCAGTTCCATTTCTCCAGCACCGTCTTCGGGACAGCGGCCGTCACAATAATAACGTCATAAGCGTTGTGCAGCTTCTCCATCTCTTCCACCACATATTCGTCGAACAGCTCCAGCTCCTCGTAGAGGCCGGGTCGGCCGAAGAACAGGTCCATGGTGCTGTCCGGATGGCGCAGATGGTCCGTGTTCCAATCCATCATATCTTCGTAGCGAAGCGGATGTGTAGGAAACTCAATGTTATTGTGGTATATCGCACGCTTCACGAGATGGCAGATGGTATCATCCATATCGACGGCGATGATCGGTTTGCGCATTGAATCTCCTCCATGTACATTTTCATTCATTTTCATTAATTATAGGCAACGAGGGAATAAGTGTCCAGACATCCGCCAGACTCCACATAAAAAAGCACATGCCTCCTTCACAGGGGCACATGCTTATCGGCCTAATCCTATCCACTCATTTCCCTTTATCTGCGCGACCGTCCCTTGACCAGGTTAATCACGAACAGGACCGCTGCGACAAACAGCAGAAGATGAATCATGTTGCCCATGAAATTAAAGATGAGGCCTAACAGCCATACCACCACTACAAGTCCGATTAATCCCCACAGCATAAGCTTACCGCCTTTCTCTTCCGGTTTGATTTGTTTGTATTTTACCCTTGTGGAGGAGAATTCAAACGGATGGTCCGTCAGATCCGGCTGTGGAGACCGCTATTTCGAGGCCTCAGGACATTGCTTAATTGCGGGACATGCTGTTATACTGTCTTTTAAATAATACAATTGTATTGTAAAAAAGGAGACGAGCCCACCACCATGACCCACTCTTCAAGTCACCCGAAACCTGTTGCACCGAAACTGCGAAGCAGGCTGCTTAAGCTGCTGCTGATCCTTGTATCTGCCATCCTATTTCTCATAGGATCAGGTTTCTTATATGAAGCCATTGCCTCCCATTCCGCCCGTAAAAGCTATCCTGCACCGGGTCAACTGGTCGATGCCGGAGGCTATAACCTGCACATTCGCCAGCTAGGTGCGGGAGCCCCGACTATCATTCTGGAAGCGGGCAGCGGCGAAACCAGCCTGTCGTGGAGAGATATTCCTGAACAGTTAGCTGAACAGGCTACCGTTGTCACTTATGATAGGGCCGGGTATGCCTGGAGCGGACAGGCGGATACGGAACGCTCAGGCGCCAATATCGTGCGTGAGCTGCATACGGCACTGAAGAATGCAGAGATTCCCGGCCCCTATTTGATGGTCGGCCACTCTCTTGGCGGCATGTACGCCCGGCTCTTCACTCAGACCTACCTGGACGAAGTAACCGGACTGGTGCTGATTGATGCCAGACCCGAGAATGACGACCGCGAGACGAAGCCGATTCTGGCCGCCGAGAATGTTGCCGGTAACCCCAGCGCTTCCCTGCTGAGCCTGCTCAAGCGCTCCGGTGTGCTTCGGCTATTCCAGGATCAGCTACTCGCGGGGCTCGTTGCGCCACAAGACCGCGGGGCGTTCATTAACGTTATTTCCACGCCAAGTTATTTTGCCGCCAAGGAGCAGGAAGCAACATTAACTAGCTCCACCGAGGATGCGATCCGCGGACAGAACTTCGGCTCCCTCCCGGTCAAAGTGATCGCCCGTGGCTTGCCTCAGGACTATGCATCCTTCGGAGTCTCCGAAGGTACAGGCCAGCAGCTGGAAGCGATTTGGCAGGAGGGCCAGCGCAGTATGCTTAAGCTTTCTTCCAATAGTGAACTGATCGTCGCCGGGAAGAGCGGCCATATGGTTATTCATGACCAGCCGGAGCTGGTAGTGCAGACGATTCAGGGTATGCTTAGAGATTAACAGGCTTTATACATAGAGGGGCTTGATTTCATCCCATTTCGAGAGCATGTGCGAGATGATTGTCGTGCAGCCTTTGGGCATGAGAATGCCGAGTCCATGGGAATGTTCAAATTGTGCCGCCGGGTGTATTTCCTGCAGTTCCTCCTAGAGCTGGTATACGCCGAAGTCATCCATTCGCACCGTAATATCATGGAACAGTACGACACTATTATCGGCCAGTTTGGGCAGCCAACATTCATAATCATGCTTAATTGCTTCATAAGTGTGAAGTCCGTCAATATGCAGAAGGTCAATGCTGTTGTCTTCAAACGTACCTACAGCCTCGTCAAAAGTCATTCGGAGTAAGCTGGCGATGCCGGGAAAGAATTATTCTCCCAGTGTGAGTACCGATTCATAAATCGAACCTTTGTAGAACCCGGAATGCTTATCGCCAATTTAGGTATCGACAGCATAACATTCCGTATCCAGCCCCTGATCCAATCCTCCGGATGCTCTGGACCTTCCGGCCAGCAAGTACACCAAAAAACGGCACAAACCGCAGCTCACCTTACAATGAGACTGCAGTTTGTACCGTTTACAATTCCTTACCATTTACTTGAAGAACATGCTGAATAGCCTATTGTATAACCTATTTCTCCAACTGGTATACCTGCGTGACGATCTTGTAGCCATCCACAGGCTGCTCCGCTGCCGCAAGCTTCGAGACACGGCGCTCCAGCACATCACTCTCATAGACAGCCTCTGCCCCGAAGGCAGGCTGAACCTTGAGCGCTGCCGGTTCGCCGCCCAGATTATACCAGCGGGCCACGAGATCACCCGTCTCCTCAGCCATCTTGAGTGTCGAGAAGGCCAGCGGTGAAGCGCTGGAGTTCCAGCTTAACCATTGCCCGGATACCGGCAGGGTCACTCCGCCTGAATGCGGACGTCCATTCACGGCCGGGACGCGTGTTGCCGGGCCTTGGGTCTGAAGAACCGTCCACGGAATCTGGTATTGGTAGGCTTGTGCATAAGCACCGGATACCGCACCGTCACCCGTATAAGGGATGATCGCATATTCTACGGTTTGCTGGCCCAGGCACTGTGCCTCCGGTGTCTCGAACACACCCCAGTCACCGAGTTCAGAGGACGAGCGCAGCAGAGTTACTGCAATGGTGTTTTTGCCGTCCAGCAGCACCTCGTATTCATTCAGGCCCTTGTTCGCAACGGCAAGTCCATGGACTCCATCTGCTACACTAACGAAGACCTGCTGATGCTGGGCATTACTCGGATTGATCCACTCTGCCGCAGGCCGGTTATTGCGTCTGGCCACCTCGAACACGGAGTCCGCATAGTGGTGGTCCGATTCAAGACCTGTAGGGAACAAGGCTCTGAGCCGCTGATCCTTGGCCTGATTGTTGAAGCTGGTGCTTAGTTGCAGCATTCCGCTTCCAGCTTCCAGTGTATAGTGGGTGGTCAGCATAAGCGGCACCATCTGGGCCGAACGCTGCGCGGTACGCTCGGTGAACGGTACCATCTGCTGCTTCTCGGTGAGGAAGGTCTCGTCTGCACTGGCCGGAACCTCCCAGCGCAGCACCGTCTGCATCACCACACGTGTCGGGGACTGCTCAAGGCATGTGATCTCAGCCGTCAAGCCTTCGGTGGTCAGCACCTCGCTGCCTTCCGGCTGACGGTACACATACTCATTGCCGATGTCCCCGGTATTCTCGTATGCGTTCAGTCCGGCATAGACCGCACCTGACTGCTTGTCTGTAACAGTCACGGTACCGTTGTCTGCAACCGCAACGATCAGCTTGGCATTCTCCATCGTGTTGCCTTGTACACGTACACTATCCAGCACCGCTGCTTCCGCTCCAGCAGCGGCAGCAGCCGGAACCAATGCATACGTGCGGTACCCAAGCGCAGCCACATCCGCTGCCGGGAAGCTCACCCGGACCTTACGCGCCATATAAGGCTGGCGGAAGCGGTCCTTGGGCAGCTCGTAGCCGAAGTGAACCCCGAGATCCGCAAGGCCAGCCGGGTACACCTTGCCCGCTTCGTCCATAACCCGCCATTCACCGAGCGGCTCCTGCGCAAGCTCTCTGGCCAGAGTCTGCGGACTCAGTCCCTCAGGGAAATATTTCTTGACGGTAATCAGCTCCACCGTAACCGTTCCAGTTCTGGACCAGCCGCTTGTATTAAATACGGTGAACGGAACCGCATCCGGTCCCCAGGCCGCTACTCCGGCCACATCAATGGCTTCAGTTAGTGCAGCCGCGCTCTGGGCGGCAATCGCCTCAGCCATCTGGCTGCTCTTGGCGAACCGGGTCACCATCTCGCGGTGCACCTCATCCACACTGCACCCGCAGATGCTGTCATGCGGATGATTCTGCATGAGCGTCTTCCACGCATAGGTCAGCAGAGCATGCGGATAGGCTTGTACTCCAGCCAGCGCGGCAAACGCCGCCAATGGCTCAGCCACCTTTTCCAGCAAAGTCTGGCCGGATTGGTTCAATTGCTTCAGATACACCCGTGAAGATGCCGTGTTAACCAATGTGCCCCATCCATCCGTATGCTGGCTGCGCAGCTCCCCTTCCACCGTCACCAGATCGCCGGGAAGATCAGCTTCCAGTGCCTTCAGGTACTCGTCGAAATTGGAGTGTACGAACTCCACATCGGGATACAAGCTGGAAGCTGTGCGGATCGCCTCTGACAGATCGGTCTGAATCGGCTGGTGATCGCAGCCGTTCATGAACAGCAGATGCGGAGTAGAAGCGAACTTCTCGGCGTCTGCGAGATTCTTGTCCCAATAAGCTTTGGCGGCCACCGGATCAGCCGGAACCTCCATCCCGTTGCAGTACCAGTTGGCGAACAGCACACCCAGCACCTCCGAACCGTCCGGGGAACGCCAGACCATCTCGGAATAAGGAGACTCATAGGTATCCGTCTCGCTGACTTCATTATTGAAGCCTGTCGGCTTCACGCCGCGCCCGAAGATGGCATTCGTAATTCCGGCCTGCTGAAGAATCTGCGGCGCCTGGCCCATGTTGCCGAAGGAATCGGGGAAATAGCCAGTTTTGGAGATGATTCCGAACGGCCTCGCATCCATATGCCCGATCAACAGGTTGCGCAGATTCGCTTCCCCGCTGGTCAGGAACTCGTCCTGGAGCACGTACCAAGGCCCGAAATGAATACGTCCTTCACGAATATAGCGGTCCAGCCGCTCTCTCTGCTCCGGGCGGACCTGGAGATAATCCTCGCGGATAATGGTCTGTCCGTCCAGATGGAAATAGCGGTAATCCGGATCTTGGTCCAGCGTGTCGAGCAGCTTATCCATCAGTTCAATCAATAACAGATGATGATGTTCATAAGGCATATACCATTCACGGTCCCAGTGGGTGTGCGAGATGATATGTGCGGTTTTGTGCTTAGCCATGTAGGTAACCCTCCATTATCCTTTGGTTGCTCCGCCCATGCTGAACCCTTTGGACATATACCGCTGGGAGAACATATACAGCACTACGGAAGGCATCGTGTAGAGCAGTGAGAAAGCAGCCAGTCTGCCGTATTCGACCATGCCGTGGCTGCCGAAGAATTGATAGATGGTAACGGATGCCGGAAGCTTCTCCGGCGTCTGGAGCAGAATATACGGTACAAAGAAATTCCCCCAGCTGCCCGAGAAGGTAAAGATCGCAATCGTGGCGATACCCGGAAGCATGAGCGGGGCAACGATTCTCCGGAGTCCGCCCCAGACGGAAGCCCCGTCAATCCAGGCCGCTTCCTCCAGGTCAATCGGTACAGAGTCCATGAAGCTCTTCATCATCCAGATCCCGTAGGGCAGGGAGGAGGAAGTGAGGAAGAGCATGGTTGCGAAGATCGAGTTCTGCAATTTGAAGAACAGGAACATTTGAAATACCGGAACCATCACCGCCGTAATCGGCAGAGCTGTCATGAAGAGGATGCTGAGCAGGAAGCTTTTTTTGAATCGCATCTCATAACGGGATAACGGGTACGCAGCCAGTACGGATGCAAGCACAACAAGGGTTGCCTGACCTCCGGAGAGAATGATCCCTACGCCGAATGAGCGCAGATTGCCGCTGTCTCCGAGCACTGCCGAGAAGTTATCGAGCGTGAAATTAGGGAATCTAATACCCTGCTGGGCATTTGTATCAAACGAAGCGAGCAGAATCCAGAATAATGGCAGCAGGAAGCAGAGTCCCAGAACGACCAGTATCCCGTATTGGATATTACGTTGAAGCCTATGCTTGACCACAGTGATGCACCTCCTTCAGGGTTAGACCTTGACTTTCATAGATTTCATGTAGAACAAACTTGCAACAATCCCGATCACCAGCAGTACGAGTGAGATCGCGGTGCCGTATCCGAATTGATAATTGACGAAGGCCTGATTGTACATAAATACCGGCAAGGTCTGAGTGGCCGTTCCCGGGCCCCCTCCGGTCATGGTATAGATCAGTGTGAATACGCCCAGGGTCTGGAGCGTGACAAGCATCATGTTGGTGACGATCGAGCCTTTTACCATAGGAATGGTGATGTAACTAAGAATCTTGAAGTTGCTCGCTCCATCAATCGTGGCGGCCTCCTCAATATCCTTGGGAATCTCATCCAGTGCAGATTGATAGACCATCATCGAGAACGCTGTGCCGTGCCAGATGTTGGCAATGATGACACTCACCATCGGGAAGCTGAACAGCCAGGAGACCGGGCTAATGCCAAACCAGCCGATGATCTGATTGAGGGACCCGTTATCACTGAAGAACGCTACCATACAGAAGGCGACAACGATCTCCGGTGTAACCCAACCCGCAATGACGATAATGCCGATGATCCGGCGGAAGGTAACATTCTTCTCTTTCATTAGCAGGGCCAGAATGAAGCCGAGCACGACCTGCCCGATGACCGCTGAGAAAATCAGGAACACCAGGGTTCTCCAGACGCTGATCCGGAAATCCGGGTCCTGGAACATGTTCGTGAAGTTCTGGAAGCCGATGAATTGCAGGTTACGGGCAGCACTCCCCGTCAGAGCCATATTGGTAAAGGCAAAGCAAATGGTCAATATAATCGGTACGATAAAGAATATCAGCAGCAGCAAGACTGAAGGCGTCAGAAATAAAAATGCGCCCCGCGACTTCCTTTTCATAGGTCACTCCCCCTCCAAATCCGAAAGAGGAGAATGGCTTCTCCTCTGCGCTCGAATTCTCAAATCCTCTATTTGACTTCTACTTTATCTTCGCCAAGCGAGCGGGTAACATTATCCTTCAGCTGCTTCACAGCATCTTCCGGCGACAGCTTGCCTGAAGCAATGCTCTCTACAATACTCTGAAGCTGCGCAGATACAGTCGCATACTGATCATTGGCCGGGCGGAATTTCGCCACTTCCAGTAAAGCTTGCGCCTCCGCTGTATACGTACGGTCTGTATAGCCTGCTACGTCCACCGAATCATTACGCGGGCTCAGGTTGCCCTCTGCCACTACGCGTCCTGTTGCATTCTCCTGATTCATCAGGAACTCCAGGAACTTCCACGCCGCTTCCTTGTTCTGCGATTGTGCCGGAATCGACCAGGCCCATCCGCCGGACATGGTGATGGCTCCAGGCTCTTGACCCTTCTGCGTCGGGAATGGAGCGAAGCCCATCTTGTCAGCTACATTCTCAATCGGAGCCGCGCCGTTCTCGAACCAGGTTGATCCTGCCCAGCTTCCGTCCACGGCCATCGCCAGCTTGCCTTGCGGGAACAGCTGCTGGAAGGCAATGCTGCCGGCTTGTCCGTTAAGCGCTACCTGCATCGAAGGGCCTGTCTTATCTACATTGAACAATTGATTAATGAATTTGAAGGAGTCTAATAGTCCGGGGCTGCTTACAACCCATTTCTTGGTTTCATCGTTATACAGTGTGTCGTTCGTGCCGTACAGAAGCATCTCCAGCGTCTGCATGGTTACGCCTTCTCCGCTCGACTTGCCCACGATCATATTCAGCGGAGTTACGCCCGGCAGCTTATCCTTGATGGTACGTGCGGCTTCCAGCACCTCATCCCAGGTAGCAGGCTTGAACGGTACCGGTAATCCTGCTTGTGCCAGCAGCTCTTTGTTATACCAGATACCGCGTGTATCGGAGGTGGCAGGAATGCCGTAGATTTTGCCGTCTTCACCAGTCACACCGGCTTTGAGGTTCTCAATGAATTTATCCTTCCAGTCACTCCAGCCCGCAACCTGCGTATCCAGCGGCTCCAGATATCCGGCTGCGGCATCCGACTTGATGATCGAGGTATCTTCGGCTACGATGTCCGGCGCTGTATCGGGCGACTTCATCTGCAGAACGATCTTGGAGGTGTAATCTCCTTCACTGGCCAGCACCGGAGCAATCTTGATCTTGATATCCGGGTTGTCCGTTTCGAATTTCTTTATCAGTCCCGATTCAAAATACTTGGTCAATGTATCTTCGGAGCCCGACGAACGGAAGGTAATGGTGACCTCCTTCTTCCCTTCGGCTGCTCCCGAACCGGAGTTCGAATTGCCGCTTGAACAAGCTGTAGTCAACAGAAGAAGAGAAGCCATTGCCGCAGTCATCGAAACTTTGAATTTATTCATTTTCATTTGTCTTTGCCCCTTTGGTTGTAGTTTGACAAGTGGAAACGTCTTTGCCGTCCTTTTTAAGGACGGCACCCGTTTCAGCGAGAAATAGAAGGATAAGTTATCGTGTGCAACATATAAATTCTTATATTTTAACGCTTTCATTAAAGCTTCAAAAAGAACGGACAAGCCGTCTTTTCTACTTCACTATCCGGTCTACTTCACTACCCGTAATCCGCAATAATCCATAATCAGTTCGCTGAACAGCATATTCGACCAGGAGAACCATGGACGGGTGAATGCTGCGGCATCGTTGACCGAGAAGCCTTCATGGGTCAAGCCTGTGCCGCCATCCGTATCCTGGATCAGTTGCAGTAAGCGTTCTTTCTCGCTGCGTTCCGGTGTCGTAAGTCCTTGCATGGACAAGGCGATGTGCCAGATGTAACCCTCCGGGGTATGCGGACTGCCGATGCCTTCCGCAACCTGTCCTTTATAGTAATAAGGATTATCTTCGCTAAGGATAAATCTCCGGGTATTGCGGTACACCTCGTCATTCTCGTCGGTGTAGCCAAGGTAAGGCAAGGACAGCAGGCTTGGAACATTGGCATCATCCATAAGATTGTAATGACCTAGCCCGTCCGTCTCATAAGCATAGATTCTCCCATAGACCGGATGATTATAGATTCCATACTCCTGAATCCCCTGATTAATCTCCTGGCCCAGCTTCTGTGCCGCTGTCGCAAGCTCCTGATCCCCGTAGATCTCTTGAGCGATCTCTTCCAGATAGCGCAGGACCACCACAGCGAACATATTGGACGGCACGAGATAACCATATTCACAGCAATCATCACTAGGCCGGAAGCCTGACCAGGTCATCCCGGTATAAGCGGTTTCGCTGCCTTTGCCCTCCCGGGTCAAGGTATCTGTAAGCGGTGCATCCAGCCGCTGGAACCGGTAGCCCGACTCCGTCTCATGATGCTGCTCCACTCTCCACAGCTTCATAATTTCGAGCGCTGCCTTGCGGAAGGTCTCATCGAACTGCGTGACGCAGCCGCTATTCTTCCAGAGCAGATAACTGAGCTGGATCGGATACGCCAGCGAATCAATCTCATACTTGCGTTCCCAGATCCATGGGCTCATGTCGGTAAGATCCGATTGATGCCCGTGGCCGTTCGCCTCTTCATTGAAGGCATTGGCATACGGATCGAGCAGAACATAATTCATCTGCCGCTTCACAAGACCCGCAATCATCGCTTCCATGTTAGGATCTTCTGCGGCAAGCAGCAGATACGGGCGAACCTGGGCGGCGGAATCACGCAGCCACATAGCTGGTATATCACCTGTTATAACGAAGGTGGTGCCATCCGCTTTCTGCGAAATAGTGGTACCAATAGTATTGATAATGCAGTCCTCGAACATCTTGGCCAGCTTGGAAGAGTCTGGCAACTCCCCTTGTACCTTGCCGATCAAATCATAAACAGACTTCGGAATTTCATTCTGTAGCTTCACGGGTGTATGTCGCACCTCCAAATGGTATATATCAGTATTTCAAACGCTTTCATCATAGTAAACAAATAATATTAATATGTCAATATAATAATGGTATATTTATAGAGTTGTATGACCTATTGGTATATATAGTATATTCAGATCGGAAGCTGAATAACAAAAAAAGCCCCCGCAACGGAGGCTTTGATCTTACTCCCACGGTTGGGCTTTCAAGAATTCCAGGTACGCTGCTCAGCCAGGTCAGTCCTTGCGGACCGGTGCTGTTGACTTGCCCTTAATCAATACGGCCGGTAAAAGAATCCGGGAAATGGGCTGCTCGTTCCCTTGCATGGTGAACACATTCTCATACGCCTGTTTGCCGATGCTGAACTGATTCTGGCGCATATGCGTCACTCTACAGTCTTCATTGGACTCCGGGCTGTCGAAGCAAATCAGGGACAAGTCTTCGGGAATCCGCAGTCCCAGCTTGCCCGCCGCCTCTTCGACCAGCAAGGCGATACTATATTCGGCTGCGAACAGCGCTGTGATCTGAGGATATTTCCGCAGATGCTCGGCCAGCTTGTCCACATCGCTGATCCGGGCCTCCGGGTCAAATACATTCGGCATGGTAGACGTGATCGTCTCCATCCATAATTCACGGTTCGCCAGCAGATTATGCTCCATGTGAGCTTCAAGAATACCGTCGATCCGTTCCTCTATTGCGGTTGTATTCGCAGGCGGCGGCGCGAGAAATCCGATATGCCGGTGCCCCAGCCCGAAGAGATAGTGCGTGGCCTCCTTGGCCGCCTGGATATTATCGGTACTCACAGACGAGGCGGGAATCCCCTTCAGATAGCGGTCAATCATGACGAACGGGAATTTCTGGATAACCAGCTTCAGAATCTCGGCACTGAAATATTCGCCTTGCGCCGGGAAGATAATCAGCCCGTCCACCCCAAGCCCCAGGAGCTGTTGAATCGCTTGCTCCTCCAGCTCGGGAATCCCGAACGACCGCCGGACGATCAGAAATGCGTCATTCTCCCGCGAAGCCTCTTCCATCCCGTATATCAGCTCTGTGCCGTACATATCACTGAAGTGTGTAATCACCAGTCCGATGATCCGTTTCTTGCCTGTGGTCCGGACCGTCTGCTGGCTGTCAAAAGGTTTCATGATCAGCGAGTTCGCATCGGCTACGAAGGAGCCTCTGCCTGGCTGACGGACGATTAGATGTTCATCAGCCAGCATTTTCAGTGCTTTCTTGGAGGTAATCCGGCTCACCCCAAATTCACTGCACAGTTCTTTTTCTGAGGGAACCCGCTCCCCCGCTTTATATTCATGATTCGTAATTCGCTCACGCAGCGTATGAAAGATCATTTCGTACATCGGCTTCGAGCCTGAGTCATTGGCCATATCAAGCACCTCCATTACCGCTTTCTCTTGGAAAGACACAACCTAATATACCATGTTATATTAGTAATGTGAAGCATACGGATAAAAGGAGCGCCTGAGAATTGTTGCAATTATTGCAGGAATCCTCTATACCTATTACTGGCTGAAGTGGAATGTTGCATAAATTGCATAAATTTCTGTGATTAGAGCAAGTTTGCGCTGGATTTGTTGCATTTTGTGCAGGATTTCAGCATAGACCGCTTCAATAGGGCAGGATTGTTGCATTTCATGCAGAATTTCTCAACAATTGTTACTGGCTGTGAAGCCTAGAGCCCATCGCTCATCGTGGCAGCACCCACTGTATTCAGTTTTTGCTTGTAATACACGTTTCTAATAAAATACAAATAAGGAGCGCCTCATATGGGGCACTCCTTCAACCATAAAAGCATACAACCCCTACCGGACACGCTGGCGTAGCGGGCTTCCCTTCTTCGCCTTGAATGAATTCCGCTCTGTCCGGCCTTCCCCTTCGGCATCGTCCTTACTGGGCGTTACCGCGAAGAAGGACAGCAAGCCGCCTACGGCCCCGACGCCCGCCATGGTGAAGAACAAGGTCCAATGTCCCCGGTTCATCAAAAGGGACACTACCGGCGGGCCCAGCGCGACCCCGATGAATCTCATGCTGCTGTAGAGGGAAGTTATCGTGCCCCGGTTCTCCTTCTCGATGCCTTCGGTAATCAGTGCATCCATGCAGGGCAGAACCACTCCGATCCCGATTCCGCTTAGACTCAGGAACCCGACCATGTAATAGATGTTCTCGCTGAAGCCCGTAATCAGCGTGGCAGCAGTCAGTAAGGCCATGCCGCCGAAGCCGAGCCATTTCATGAGCGGCTTGTTTTTGCCGATGATCTTGCCGCTTCCGTAAGAGGCCAGACATAGCAAAGCAAGCGGAATAGCCAGAACGAAGCCTTTGTAGGCCCCATGCAGGTTATATCTCGATTCGAGGATCTCAGATAAGTAGAACAGCACCCCGAAGGTGGCGAACATGCAGATGCCCCCGATGGCGAAGATGGCGTACAGCCAGCGGCCCTTCTCATGCAATACGTTCTTAATGCCGCCCAGGAATTCCTTAAGACTGATCTTCTCCGCCTCCTCCTTAGGCTTCTTGACCAGGAAGATCACTAGAATGCAAGAGATCAGGCACAGGACAGGAATGGCGATAAAAGGCGCATACCATAGCAGCATCCCCAGATAAGCTCCAAGGATCGGGCTGACCACTTTCCCGAAGGTATTGGAGGTTTCAATAATCCCGAGCCCCTTGCTCACCTCCTTCTCGTCCTTGAACAGATCGCCCACGAAGGGAATGACGATGGGAAAAGCGCCTGCGGCACCGATCCCCTGGACGAAACGTCCGGCAAGAATGATCCAGTACGCGCTCACTCCTGTGAAGAACCAGGCAGCGGCGACACATCCGGCTCCGCCCAGGGCGGCCAGGATCAGGCTGGGCAGAATTACTTTTTTTCGCCCGAAGCGATCTGATAAATAGCCGGCGATGGGAATCATCAGGATGGCGATCAGGCCATAGACAGTGATGATCATACTGACCTCAAAAGCGTTCACCCCAAGCTCCTTCGAGATCTGTGGCAGGATCGGCAACAACATTGAATTACCCAGTGTCATAATCAGCGGGATGGAGGAGAGCGCAATTAGTGCCCCTTTTGTACCTTTTCCCCCTTGGGACTCTTCGGACCCGTTCATGGACGAACCACCTTCTTTTAGTTTCGCATCCTGCTTATTGTCGGTCTAACGGCTGTATTTATACCCAGGAATGATCCAGCTGATGATTACCTAACTTCACATCTGCTTATTATGGAATGACAGTCAGCCTTTTATCCGTGTCAACAAATTTACAACCTTGCTCTGTAATATCTCTGTTTCCTCCAGGACATGCTACCCCTTGTTCAAAACCAACCGCAAAGGAGCTTGATTACTTATGACAGGAATTCTAGGCGGCAACCCCAAAGATGAGCCGATGCATTATGGAGAGATTTTTACGGTGTGGGAGGCTTCGATGGCTGCCAAGGGCGCCTTATCGTCTTACAGAGCCTACATGTATCATGCCGGAGATAGTGACCTGAAGAAAATCATCGCCTCTATGATCGACCAGGCGGAGCTGGAGATCAGCGAATGCGACTCGCTGCTGGCTGAGCAGGGCATTGCTGCTGCCCCGGCACTGCCAAACCGGCCTGAAGTGAGACTGGAGGATATTCCGGTCGGCGCACGGTTCACGGACCCTGAGATTGCAGCCATGGTTGCAGCCACTCTGGCGGTTGGACTGGTGGCGTGCAGCCAGGCGATGGGGATGTCTATCCGTGAGGATATCGGCGCATTGTTCGCCAAATATCATCTCACCAAGGCAGCTATCGGTGTGAAGAATCTGCATCTGCTGAAGAAAAAAGGCTGGCTGGTTCCCCCGCCGCTGCTCGTCAAGAGACCGGAACCGGTCCACGCGTAAAGCAGCCGGTTACAGCATCTGATACAGCAAGAGGCCCGCGATTCTTCGCGGGCCTTCTTCAGGTCTGGTTGTCCTATTCTCCCATCCTGTGGAATAAGCTATCTATATAGAATAAAGGAGGAGGACATCATTAACATTTTCATAGGTTATATGGTGCTGGGATTATCCCTGTCAGCGCCTATCGGCCCTATTAATGCTGCCCAATTGGACAAGGGGCTGCGCGGAGGCTTCATGCCGGCTTGGGTAGTGGGCCTCGGAGCCATCAGCGCCGATATTATCTACATGCTACTGGTCTATCTGGGGATGATTCATCTGCTGGATGCTCCGTTCGTCAAGGCCTTTCTGTGGCTATTCGGCTTCTTCGTGCTGGTCTATACCGGTATCGAGAGCATCCAGCATTCTGGGCAGATTGCAGCCGCAGACACGAGAGGCAGTGGGGTCTCCCTGTCCAAATCGTTCGTGTCGGGCTTCCTCATGTCGCTGTTCAATCCCCTCTCCATCCTGTTCTGGCTCGGAATCTACGGCTCCATCTTGGCCAAAGCAGTTAACGAATACCCGATGCAGCAGCTCCTGATCTACAGCGGCGCCATTGTTCTCGGCATACTGCTCTGGGATGTGACCATGGCGGCAGCCTCCAGCATGTTCCGCTCCTTCCTGACTTCGCGGGTGCTGAAGTCGATCTCCGTCCTGTCCGGCCTATCGCTGGTCGGCTTCGGCTTCTATTTCGGGATTCAGGCGGCCCGGCTGCTGTTCTTTCATTAGATTTTGTTCTTCCGCAGCCGAATGCCCTTGATCCGGAATCCGGGGCCTCCCGGCAACGAGTGGAAGCTTCCTGTATGCGCTTCCGTACGCTGTTCCTTGTCCGCTGCCTCCTGCCCGTGCTTGCTGCGGTAATGCTGGAGTATCCAGTCGCTTAGCGCTATCAGGGCTACAATCAAGAGACTGATATAGAAGCCCGGGCGGCTGAGTTTATGGAACAGCGTCCCGCTGACCGCAGCAAGAATCAGCACCAGCCCGCTCCAGCGCTTCACACGGCTAAGCAGACTTGGCCTCAGCAGCTTGGCGGAAGAGAGCAGGATGAAGGCCCAGTTATAGAGAATCATCAGCCCGGCGGCGGTGGTGATGTATTCGTACACTTTTCCCGGCAGCAGTAAGGCCATAATTACAGTCCCCGTCAGACCGCCCGCAATCAGGCACAGTGCCAGCAGCGGATACTTGTCCTTCCACTTCTTAGCGAATACCTTGGGCGCATCCCCCTCCTGGGCCAGCGTAAGCATCATCGAGGTAATCGCATACAGTGACGCCGTCATCGTGGAGAACCCGGCAATAATCAGCACCCCGTTGAACAGATGCGGTATGAAGGCGAGATGATCACTGCGCAGAGCCAGAACGAAGGGACTCTCCTTGGGGTTAAAAGCGCTAAGCGGCACCATAATGACCGCTAGTCCAATGGACAAAATATACACTGTTCCCAGCCCAAGCAGCATCACCTTCCCCGCCTTCGGCGCTTCCTCCGGCTTCTGAAGCCGGTAAGACATAATCCCCAGTACCTCGATCCCGCCATAAGCATAGAAGGCAAAAATAAACGCTGACCACAACCCGATGCCCCCTGACGGGAACAACGCCTGATAGCTCATAGGCACCTTCGGAGTGAACTTGCCGCCGCCAATCCAGCCTGCCAGAAGCAGGGCGGCAATCACCAGGAACATAAGAATAGCCGCCACCTTGATGACGGCCAGCACATTCTCCACCCGGTCGAAGCCCTTGTTGCCGAAGAATACAATCCCCAGAGCGACCACCGCATACCCCGCTGCAAAAATCCACATCGGCACGCCCGGGAACCAGAACCGAGAGAAGATCGACAGCGCCGTAAGCTGGCTGCCCATAATCAGTAGCTCCGAGAACCAGTACAGCCAGCCGCTGCCGAAGCCGGCCCAGTTCCCGAAGGCCTGCTTGGCATACGAGCGGAAGGAGCCTTGCTCCGGCTGCACCGCCGTCATCCGTGCCAGCGCATCGAAGACGACATACGTTCCCACCGCTGCAAGCAAATAAGCCAGCAGCACCGCCGGCCCGCCCATGGATATCGCCAGACCCGATCCGAGGAAATACCCGGTTCCTATCGTCCCCGCAATGCCGAGCAGGCTGAGCTGCCACCACTTCAGTTTCTTGTCATTCTCTGCCGAGCCAGAAGTCTGATTCATGAATTCCGTCCTTGTCTTGTCAGAATTAGAGAGGTCTCTCAGGCTTTATAATTCCCCGCGGGCGGGGATTCATGAATTTAGTTTTCGGGCCAGATGCCCGTAACCGGTCTAGGGTACTCTGCGAAGTAATCCAGAATCTCGAATTTCGCCGCTGGCTTCAGAGAATATACATCATAGGCTTCATTTTGTACCTCTCCCTGCATACACAGCTTGATCAACCGGACCAAGTCCGCCGGGTGGACGTAATCTCTGATGATGTTGTCCGCTGAGGTGTACAGAGTCGCTCCGTCTTAAGGTGTTGAATAATATCCGTCAGTAAATACCGGGAATCCAAATCAATGAACGCGCTGAAAAAACCGAAGATCCGTAAGTCCACGATCCGGAAGGAGCCCAGACTTCTGTGTTTGGCCTCCATATTCAACTTGGTAATTCCGTAAAATTCCTGAGCTGACAGATGGTTGGGACTGAAAGACCTGGAACGGATGCTGAATCAGATCACGCGGATCTCCAATCCCCACCCCGTTAATAATCACATCATAGTCTGCTGTATGAGCAAATTGATCGTATTCACAAAGCGTGGCCCCTTCCTGAAGCTGGTTCTCCTCCAGGAAAAGGGTCATCCTTTCCCTGGACCGTGAGAATAAATACAGCTCATATTCCTGCGCCGCTGCAAGACCAAGAATCAGGTTCTTGGAGATATGGCCTGTGGCTCCCAGTATGGCAATAGGCTTACGTTTGTGGTTAGTCATGACCGCCGTTCCGAGATCTGCCGCAGCTTCATGAGGCCATCCTCGTAATAATCTTCATCTGCGTAATAGTCTGAGTACTACTGCTCATAGTTGGACACATCGCTTGAGTTCCTGGACAAGGGATTGAGCGAAGCCGTAATGGCCGCTGAGAAGAAGCATAGCGCCTACACCTTTCTGCTATGGTGGTACAACTATATGCTGGAGAATAATCTTAAGCAGCTGGAGCCCGGGGATTTTGAAGAGGTCTTAACGGAGGCTTACCATAACGAATTATACTTTGATGATCTCTATGCACATATCAAATCCATTCAGGCCAAGCACCAGCCGGTCAGGGGGAGCCGCCTGCCATTTCGATCGGAGACGGCTGCAGTTGCAGCCGCAATCTGATAATTACTGCTGTAGATAGTGTCATTCTTGAGGAGAATATCATCGCCGGGCCAGATGTCTACATTGTCTACATTGCCGACACAGACCACCAGTACCGACAGATTGCATTCCCATCCGTGACCAGTGGATCACCTCCACCAGCCAGCAGGTGCGGACCGGTGCGGGCAGCGAGCTGGGCG
The DNA here is from genome assembly GCF_038593195.1 of Paenibacillus sp. FSL H7-0350. Lineage (NCBI taxonomy): Bacteria > Bacillati > Bacillota > Bacilli > Caryophanales > Paenibacillaceae > Paenibacillus > Paenibacillus sp. FSL H7-0350. The sequence goes on from NZ_CP151972.1 coordinate 2,283,519, forward strand.
CCCACTGCGTCATTGTGGGCAACGTGACAATTGGCAAGGGCTGCCGGGTCACACCGAACAGTGTGGTGACCCGGGATTTACCGGACTTCTGTATCGCGGCAGGCAATCCCGCCAGAGTGGTGGATGCCTATGATCCCAAAGCGGGAGTATGGCAGCTGCCCGGCGAGGGTAGCTGTTGATTGTAGAATAAGAAGTATATTACAGAGAGTACTTCAGATTGGACGAGGTTCTGATCCCTTGATAGTCAACGGACGGCTGGCTGTTCATTGATTGCCTACTCCTAGGCTGCTTCCGTTCCGCCGCCAGACCGGACATAACAACATAGTGAGGGTGGCGGCACAGCCGGAAGGACAGTGGTGCTATGTACAGGGCAATGTCCTGTTCGCTGCTTGTTGAAACCCTCAATCTAGCCTATAAGATGCAACCGGTACGCTTCCGCGTAGAAATGGACAAGCCCTAATCATGTAAGCTCCACCTACTGCACCTTCAAGTGATTCAGATGATCCGCAATCCGGATCAGCTCATTGGCCAGCGAGGAGAGAGAAGCCACAAGCTGCTGTTGTCTGTCCATCTCCGGGGCCTCGGACATACGGCTGTCCGTTCGCTCCGGTACGGGAAGCTCTTGTTCATTTTTGCTGTACATCGGGAATCTCTCCTCGATCAGCAGGCGCACAATGGTGCTTAGATGATAACGTTCCATGCGCAGCTCACTGATTCTTTTTAACAGTTTCAGAGTTTCATAGGGATAAAGCGCCTGATCTCCTTGCCGGGTCACCGGTACGAAGTAAGAGAAATACTCCAGCCATCTCTTCACTGTGGTCGGAGGCAATTTCGATAAATTAATGATTTCCAGCTGAGTGTAATGGCGTACCATAACATCGCTCCTCTATTTTAGGTGGACTTATTTACTTTAATGGTATTCATGTGCCTCGCAATAAATGTGTAAAAATACCTATTTCTCTAATTATCGTCCCGCAAGTGGAAACGGTACCGTCCTTTTAAAAATGTATAGCGAAAAAATAATAGACAGGCCCGTTCCGGGGAACGTTGCCTGTCTATTAAGCTGCCTTGGAAGTGGCAGATTGCCTGCTTAAGAAACTTTAAATAATTCGCTGAAGGATTCACCCAGGAGTTCTTTATAGTATTTCCGGTTATGCAGCATACCTGGGTGTGAACTCTCCAGCTTCCACGAATTCACTACCCAGACGGCAGCAGAATTCGGAACGGGGAATATCATAATTCAGGGTGCGGTACAACGCGTTCATCTTCTCGGCCTTATTGCTCAGATGCCCGTGGCATTCCGCCATATTCTGCGGCAATCTCCTTGGTCCGGTCCGTAGAGCCCGTATCGACAATGACAATTTCGCACCGTCAACGATAACATCACCAAGGCGGTCAACACCTATCAGCGGATTGTGGAGCTGCATCCCTACCACGAGCCGGGTTACCTGGCACTCATGGAATTCTATAACCGGCTGGGCGAGCTGAGCTTCGTACAGGAGCAAAATGAGAAGCTCCGCAGCCTGCTCTGGCAGGACCTGAAGCTCACTCCCTCCACCAAGGTCGAGCGCTGGTATGCGAACTGGAAGCGTCTATATACTTGATTCTGTGCCGGAACACAGGCGTTACAGAGTCCATACAAAAACGGTATGCCGCCCCCCGGTCAGGGGTTAGGCATACCGTTTCTTGTTGCACCTGCAGCTTCCATTATAGCGGCAGGACCTGCGCATGCGCGCTGTCCCGTCCTTTCGGTGAAAGGCTGCAGGACATGCGAATCCGCTGACATAACCGGTGTACAATGATTCTTGTGCAGTAGCTACCCATGCCAATCGGACCCTCACTCTTTCAATGTACCCGTTAGGGGGAACTTAAAACGCTCTGGCGAAAGATTTAGAAATTCATGTAGACTACCGTGTAATCGGGAAAACCCTCCATCCATTTCACAATAGTCTTCGGCAGCTTGCTGGTGCCCGGAACATTCGTATAGAACCGCACGAAGGTCTCCGCAATCTCATCTGAATCAGAGGCTTCATCCGAATCGAGCGCAGCCGCCCAGAAATGTCCCTGCTTATCATACATGATGATAGCTTCTGTAAGGGTGAACAACCCTCTCACGCCGCCCTCTATCACCTTTGCCCCCTTGCCGTCCAGATCCTTCGGCTCATCCAGCAGCTGCATACTGTACAGGAACAGATCATAATCTTCCCCTACCAGCTTGCGGAAAGCCTTATCATCTGCTGCCGTCTTGAAGACACCGGTATCCCGCAGCGTATAGACGGTCTCTTGCAAATTTCTTGTGTACTGGCCGGTGTAGGTTACATTAGCCCCGGCAGAATACACCGGCGAAGGGCTGGTGACATACAAATTGCCGTTCAGCAGATAGAAAAAGACTACGGAACCGTCCTCTTCCTTATAGACGGCCATCCGTTTGCGGACTACTGCCGATTCTTCATACAGCTGGCCGGAATGGGCGCCGTCATAGGCATCCATCGAGAAGACCAGCTTATCGCTCTTGACGTTGCTGAATTCAACATATGATCCTAAGAAGGGCGAATCACTCTTCATATACCATTCTCCGCTCCAGTCGGCTGCTGCCGGTACCTTGGCGCTGGCTGCGGCGGTAGCCGTCAATGCCTCTACCGGAAGCTGGCGGGTGCCGTCCGGGTTGCTCCATACTCCCGCGAAGCCGGTGCCGGGAATCCACCAGCCCTCGAAATGGCCGGTTTCCTTGCCCTTCGCATCGTATTCATACATATTTGCGGTTTTGCCGCTGACTGTACCGGTGAGCCGGATCGTCTTCTTGTATTTATCATAATAATAACTTCCGGTCAGCTTCCCGCCGCTCTCTACCTTAACCGACATGTGAATCGGCAGATTACCGTTGATGGCGCCGGTCAGCGGCACCAGCCCGTTCGTGGCCAGACTCTGGGCGGGTGAAGCGGCAGCGGCCACCGTCCCGGACGGCGCAGCCTTCGCCCCGGCGGGAGCAGCCAGTGCCCCAGGCGGCACCAGAATGGCAGGCAGCAGCAGTGCGGCCGCCAGCAGGGTACTGATTTTTCGGATAATTCTCACTATATTCCCTCCCTTTCGCAACCATCTATAACAGCTACGTTACACTGTATGCCATCAATTACCCTTTTACAAGCAGGTAGAAAATAGCTCCGCAATATTAATTGCACTTATAATTTCACCAATCACAGGCTGAGGAGCCAGCGTCTCATTCGCAAGTTATGCATTTTCTATTGCAGGAAATACAATCACCTACTTGAATGTAAGAGCAGAAATCGGTAACGGGTGCAGGATCAGCCTAATATCAGCTCGATGTTCATGCAGCCTTTAACACCCCTGAGGTTCATTCTTACAGTTTCAAAGCTGATGCTGTACTAGTGCCGCCAAATAATCGGCTAGCTGTATTTCGTTACAATTAAACTGCCATCTATATCTGGGATTCTCACCTTTTAACGAAATTTATTTTCAGAAGATACATTGCCAACCTTAGGGTAATTCTATATATACCAAAAATAACGTAGGAGATGATCCGTTATGTCAGAACATAACTCTGCAAACAGGGAGCAGAACGAATCTATAATCAAGCTCAGCTTCCACGCTGATGGCCTGCTCCCGAACAATCCTCAGCTTGCCGCCGTGCTGTACAAAGGTGTTCTCCGGGACCACCCGGAAGACACAGAACAGATCTTCAATAACAATGGCTGGCTGAATAGCTGGGTGAATGGCGTCTTCCCCTACCACCACTATCACAGCAACGCACATGAGGTACTGGGCGTGATCTCCGGCAGCGCCAGCCTTCAGCTTGGCGGAGATGCCGGATACACCGCCGAAGTTGAGGCCGGTGATGTTGTGGCGCTGCCTGCCGGGACGGCACACAAGAAGCTCTCGGCCACGCCGGACTTCCGTATTGCAGGCGCATATCCCGGCGGCATGGACTATAACACCCGCCAGGCCAATGCAGACGACTTCGCTGCGGCGCTCCTCGAGATCCGCGAAGTCCCGCTGCCGGAGCGTGATCCCGTCTATGGCGAAGCAGGGCCGCTGCTGCGGCTGTGGAAGTAGCAGCAGTGCCTGAGCCATACGCTTAAACAGCGGAGCGGGCGGAACGACCCGCGTACCAAGCGTAGCGTTCGCCTCGATCTCCGGATGTTCACCGCTCCGCTTTTGCAGTCCAGGGATTAACTTATGCGTTTGGCCCCTGATCCGCTCATTCCCCTGGACAATACTATATAATGTTGTGTACAAATATCTGCTTAGGCATGGAGCCGGAAGTGAAGGGGGACTCTTGGATGTATCGGGTAGCGGTATGTGAGGATGAAGAACAGCAGCGGGAGCTGGTGAAGAAGATTCTGGTCGGCTTGTCCGTCAAGACGGATACCGAATTTGAAATCGAGCTGTTTCCCTCGGGAGAGGACTTAATCTCCCACTATGAACGGGGCGGAGCCCCCTTCCATATCCTGATACTGGATGTGGAGATGGGAGGTATGAACGGGATTCAGGCGGCGCGCCGTTTGAGAAGCCGGAAGCATTTTGACGAACAGATTATCTTCCTGACCAGCTACCCTGAATATATGGTGGAGAGCTTCGACGTGATTACCTTCCAGTATCTGATCAAGCCCGTCGCCCCGCAGCTCCTGGAGGAGAAAATTATTAAGCTGTGTGATTACTTCCAGGCCCAGGATAAGAAGTTCATGGTCATTAAGTCCGGGTATGAGGAGGTCGTCTTGCGGCATGATGATATTATCGGGATTGAGGCGGCTAAGAGCCTGACGGTCAAGAGCAAGCTGAATGTAATTACCACCACGGGAATCTATGAGACCAGAGGAATTATTGCAGAGTACGCTTCAGCACTGCGGGACAGCCATTTCCTGCATATCCACCGTTCGATTATTATCAATCTGCTGCATGTCCACAAGTTCGCGGGCGGCTCCGTGCTGATGTCGGGCGGGCAGGAGTTCCCGATCGGCCGGTCCAAAATCAAAGAGGTTAAGGACTTCTACACCAAATTCATGATCATGAAGGGCAGCTCCTATGACACACTATAATCTGACCCTTGTCGTCTGTGTGGTGCTGGTGATGTGCTTTCAGACCCAATTCTTCTTTGCCTCTGTATTTGATAAGTCCGCCAGGAAGCCTAACCGGATCATTTATTTCCTCATCTACGGGGTGCTCTGCTTCCTCTACCTGGTCAGCCCGCTGTCCCCTCTATTCTCCTCCGGCGTAGCCCTGCTGATGATCTTCAGTATGGCGCAAGCCTATAAGGTGGAGATGAAGACGCAGGTGATCTTCTCCATGCTGTACGCTGTGCTGATGACGGTGGTCAGCTTTATCTCGCTGTATATTTTCTCAATGATAGATTCGGTAGACTACACCAGCATGGACGGGGGTACGGGGATTGACCGGCCGGCCTTCATCAAGGGGCTGATCCTGAGCTGCATTATTATGTTCCCGGTGATTCAGATCATCCGGCTGATCTCCAAGCGCCGAAGCGTATCCCTGCCCTACCGGTATTATGTGATGTTCCTGCTCGTCCCGCTCATCAGCACCTATCAGATCAACATTCTTACGGTTAACAGCACGAAGGATTTCTATTATTTCTTTGCGATTCTCGGCTTCCTGTTCCTGAATGTGATGATTGTCTATATCTTCGATACGATAACGGACAAATTCCAGTTCATGCATGAGAACGCCCAGCTCCAGCACCAGATGAACTATCAGGACGCCAACTATGAGAAGACGGTGCACAGCTTCAAGTCGATCAAAAGAATCATCCACGATACCCATCAGCAGTTCCTCTACATTGAAGAGTGTATCCGGCGGGATGATCCGGCGGCGGCTCTTGCGCATATCAAGCTTACGCTGAATAAAGTAGAGGATGCCTACCAGCGGGTCAACACCGGCCATCTGGCGGTGGATGCGCTGGTCACGAACACGTTGAATATCGGACAAGCGAACGGCATCCGCATCGATACCCGGCTTAAGCTGTTGCCTGGGGAGCTTCACATCGACCGTTATGACCTGTGCGTTGTGCTGGGCAATATGCTGGATAATGCCATTGAAGCCTCCAAAAAAGTACGGCTGGCCGAGGACCGCTACATTCTTATCCAGATGCACTCCAGTGAATCCGCGTTGTTCATCCGCATCCTGAATCATACCGCCCCGGAGACTACCTCTTTGCAGAGCCGGAAGCCGGACCCGGAATACCATGGCATCGGTCTGACCAATATATCCAGAATCTGCGAGAAGTACGGCGGCAATATGACGATTGAGGCCGGGCATCGGGAATTCAACAATATGGTGGTCCTCCCCTTCTCGCGCGAAGCTTCTATATAAAATGCGCTGAACTTTAAGTTTCGCCGTCGCTGCGGTGAACATTTGGACTTCCGGCCGCTGTTGTCTTTGGATTTCCTGATTGTAACCGCTCCTCGCGGTAGAAATCCAAAGACAAAGGCGGTCGCTACCGCTCCTACAGTTCCAAATTCCCCCTCCGCTTCTTTCACTTTTTGTTACCTTTTATAGCGCTTCTTAATCGTAAGTTTCTACGTTAAGGGATCGTAATCCGCGTTTCAGGGTTATTCAGGCCATGCTCCTCTCTTCTGCCTGTATGATAACTTCAGGAAGATTACCTAAGAGACACAAGAGGAGGAATTCATGATGAACAAGTTAACTTCAGTCGTATTGGCGGCCATGCTGGTGATGCCCGCAGCCCAGGTGTCGGCGCAGGAGAAGGAGAGCCCGGTGCAGGAAACGGCCCGTCTGCTGGGCTCGAAGATCGTATCCGATTACGGGGTAAGCGGCATGCAGTATGCGATTAGGGATCAAGGTGCCATTGCGGTATCGGGCGGCTTCGGTGTATCCGATAAGGCAGCCGGGACTCCCATCACGAAGGATACCATGTTCGGCATCGGCTCCGTCAGCAAAATGCATGTCTCCGCAGCCACGATGATGCTTGCCGAAGATCAGATCATTGACATCGACCAGCCGCTGACTACGTATCTGCCGCAGTTCAAGATGGCCGATGAGCGCTACAAGAAGATTACACCCCGCATGTTAATGAACCATTCCTCGGGCCTGTACGGCAGCCACTACGGGAACAGCATTCTGATGGATGATAGCGATACACAGAATCATGATGACCTGCTGACAAGGCTTCAGTCTGAGCGGCTCAAATCTGATCCCGGCGCATATTCCGTATATTGCAATGACGGCTTTCAACTGCTGGAGCTGATGATTGAGCAGGTGACCGGCAGCAGCTATACAGAGTTCCTGGATAAGCACATGAGCACTCCGCTGAAGCTGAGCTCCACCAAGACGCCGCTGGACAACTTTAACCGGCAGCAGCTCGCCAAGACCTACTTCCCTGGTCTAACGCAGGCATTGCCTAGCGAGAATGCCAATATCCTCGGAGCAGGCGGCCTCTATTCCACAGCCGAGGATCTGACTACATTCGCCGAGATGCTGAACGGCAAGCACCCGGATGTTCTGTCAAAAGCCTCCGCTACAGCGATGCAGCAGCCTGAATACAAGAACGGGCTCTGGGTGCCTGAGGAGAGAAACAGCTTCAATTACGGTCTGGGCTGGGATGCCGTAGATCTGGCACCATTCGGTGATTACGGAATCAAGGCCTTATCCAAAGGCGGAGATACCATCATGTATCACGCTGACCTGATTACCCTGCCGGAATCCGATATCTCCATCGCGGTGCTCTCTTCAGGAGGAAGCTCAATCTATAACACCATTTTCGCCACCAATGTGTTGCTGGCCTACCTGAAGGATACCGGGAAGATTAAGCAGATTCTGCCGGACGCCACCTTCACTCCTCCCGTCAAAGCGGCTATGCCTGCCGAGCTGGAAGCCTATTCGGGATTATACGGTACTGTCGGCGCAACCACTGCCATAGCCATTAAGAATGGAGCACTCAACCTGCCTGAGCTGGAGGGCGGTCTGATTCCTGCACAGAAGTATATCTATACCGGCAAGGGACAGTTCACGAGCCCGGACGGCAGTGCCGCTGTGAGCTTCGATAAGCAGAAGAACGGCAAAACCTATCTGAAGCTGAACACCCACTTAACTATCCCCGGTATCGGTCAAATGCTGATGGTCACGTACGAGTATCAGAAGCTGGATGCTAATCCGCTGAAAGCTTCTACGAAGCAGGCTTGGGCACAGAGAGACGGGAAGCATTACTACGCTGTGGATGAGAAAATCAATTCTTTCTTCTACCTCTCCCCTTCCATCTTGACGAAGACTGTGAAGATTGAACAGGGCTACGCCACCGGGACGCGGATTGTGGACGAGAACACCGCCGTCAATGCGGCTGAAATCCCGGTCATGAACGGTAGAGATGCCTTCGATCTGACCTTTTCCAAGCAGAACGGTGCCGAATATTTAACCATCGACGGCAATGCTTATATCAGCGGGGATGCCGTGAAGCCGATCTACGGAGGGCCGGCCTCTACCAGCACCGTTCCTGCGGGCGGCCAGAGCGTCTGGTTCAAGATCGATAAGAAGGCGGCCGGCAAAACCATGACCGTTACAGCTCCCCCAAGCGGCGGATACGTTGTCTATGATGCGGACGGGATGATTGTAAGCCACTCCAAAGTTAGCAAAAAACCTTCAGTCCAATTGCCGCAAGGCGGAATGGCAGTCTTCGGCGGGCAGGCGGGCGATGTGTTTAAGATCGAGCTGAGATAACGCTTTCAACTTTTCATCCAAAATTTCTCCCTTCTCCCAAACTTGCTTAATGGGTTACAGTTGTGTTTTAATGTTATCAAATTGAATAATACTCTTATCCAGAGTTCGGTGGAGGGCTTCGCCCGATGATACCGCTGTGACCGGCATGCTATAAGCATATAAGTCACAGCACTAGAGGCATCCCGGATGCCTTGCAAAGATGAGAGGGTGCTGACAGTTGATGAGACTGCCCCCTTTAAATAGGGGGCTTTTTGTTTGAGAAGGGAGAGAAATGCATGACAGAATGGATTACGGAGTTTATACTTTTTTTCAAAGATTTGTCGTATGCCGGAATCATGATCGCCTTATCCTTTGAATTTGTGCCTGCTGAAATCGTGCTTCCGCTTGCCGGATATTGGGTGTATCTGGGGGATATGAAGCTTCTGCTGACCATTCTGGCCGGTACGGTCGGCGGCACCCTCGGTCCGCTGACATTGTATGCCCTTGGCCGGTTCGGGGGCAGACCTATGGTGAATAAATACGGCAAGTATCTGTTCATCCGTCCGCATCATCTGGAAGCATCTGACCGTTTTTTTGAGAAATACGGCAGCGGTGTGGCCTTTTACGGGCGCTTCATCCCCGGTGTGAGAACACTCATCTCCATCCCTTGCGGGATTGCCAAGATGAACGTGTTTGCCTTCAGTCTCTACACCTTCCTGGCCATGCTTCCGATCACTTCGATCTATGTCTATCTGGGCTTCAAGCTCGGTTCGCAGTGGGAGCATGTGGACGAAATTGTCAAGCCTTACATTCTTCCGGCGGCAACCCTGTTCCTGCTCGGCTTCGGGCTGTACGTCTTTTCCAAGCGGTACCGGAGACGGCAGGCTTAATCCACATTATTTGCAGTTCAAATTCAGGAGGAAATCATGGAAAACTGGTACAATTGGCTAAATTACTTACTGTTAGGCCTCGTACAGGGGGTGACGGAACCGATTCCCGTCTCCTCCAGCGGGCACTTAATCATTGCCCAGCGGCTGCTTGGGATGAAGCAGAATGGACTCTCTTTTGAAATCTTAACGAATACGGCTTCATTGATCGCCATCTGTTTTATTTTCCGCAAAGATATCATGGACTTAATCACAGGGTTCTTCCGTTATCTGAAGACGCGCGATACGAAGTACCGGTCCGAATTCATGTTCTGTATCTACATCGTTATCGGCACAATCCCTGCAGCGGTTGCTGCCGTATTCTTCAAGGATACGATCGAACGCGTCTTCACCTCTGTACATACCGTATCCATCAGCTTACTTGTTACAGGGGTTGCCCTCTGGCTGATCCGCAATCTGCGCGGCCAGAAAAGAGACGGCAATCTCAAAGTGAAGGATGCCATCATCGTCGGGCTGGCCCAGGCCGTAGCGCTGATTCCAGGGATCAGCCGTTCCGGTTCAACCGTGATTGCCTCGATTGCCGTAGGGATGAAGCAGGAGACCGCCCTGAAGTTCTCCTTCATGCTGTACATTCCGATCAGTATCGGGGGCCTGATCCTCGGCGCATCCGATATCGCGAATGATCCGAACCGTGCGGCGCTGGCGATGCCCTACCTGATCGCCTTCCTCACCACCCTCGTCGCCACCTACTATGCCATGCGCTGGTTCATCGGCATTATGGCGAAGGGCAATCTGATTTACTTTTCATACTACTGCTTCGTAGCGGGTACGTTGCTGCTGATTTTCATGTAAAAGCACATACTCTCAAACCAAAGAGCAGCACTTCTTCCATATAGGAGGAGTGCTGCTCTTCTATTTGTTACACTATTGTTGTCCCATCAGTATCTTCGCATAAGGCGAATCGATCGGGATCATGATGACCGGCTCATTCTTCAGCGTGGTCACATAACTCTGCAACGTACGGTAGAAGCTATAGAACTCAGGAGATTTGCCATAGGCCAGGTTATAGATCTTGGCGGCTTCCCCTTCGCCTTCGGCGATAATCTTCTTCGAGTCGGCTTCAGCCTGGGCCATCAGCTCCCGGGAGGCGCGGTCCGCCTTGGAGGTGATCTTCCGGGATTCCTCGTCCCCTTCGGACAGATAACGTGCAGCAATGGATTGACGGTCCGAGATCATCCGGTTGTACACGCTCTGCTTGTTCTCTTCCGGCAGGTCGGTACGCTTGATCCGTACATCAATGACTTCTATACCGTAGTTATCCCGTGTCAAAGCGGCTACTACGTCCTTAGTAATCTCATCGTTAATATTGCCCCGTCCGGTATCCTCACTGATGATATTCTCATAGTTGACCTCCGACAGCTTACGGCGCACCGAGTTGTAGACCGCTTCATCGATACGCTGGACCCCGCCGCTGACCGATTGAACGGTTCTCAGGAACTGCGAGGCGTTGGTGATTCTCCAGACGGTATAATTATCGACCACAATCGGCTTCTGGTCCTTGGTCAGAATGCTGGTCGGCGAACTCTCGTACGTCATCTGATACTTGGGAAGCTCCGAGACATTCTCGACAAAAGGAAGCTTGAACTTCAGCCCAGGCTCCTCCACCGCACGCATCGCTTCACCGAAACGGAGAACAACCTTATATTCCCCCTCCTTCACGATGTACATAGAGCCAGCCAGCAGAATAATTAGAACGATAGATGATATCAATAGGATGATCGGGTTTCTTTTCACTTGGCATCTCCTCCTTGCGGTGCGGCTGAAGGCGCCGGATTCACAGCGGCAGGAGCAGAGGTGCTATCCTTGGAACTGCGCATCAGCTCATTCAGCGGCAGATAGTTCACAGTGTCACTGTTCGAGTTCGTAATGAAGATTCTGGCGTTAGGCAGAATGGTCTCCAGTGTCTCCAGGACCAGCCGGCTCTCGGTGACACTCTGATTATTGGCATATTCTGCAAAAATCGCATTAAACCGCGCCACATCCCCCTGCGCATTCAGGATACGCGACTTCTTCTCGCCTTCGGCCCTCTCCAGCAGGGCCTGCGCTTCACCGCGCGCCTTCGGAATGATATCGTTCTCATACTTCTTGGCGTTGTTGATCTTCGTATTCTTCTCTTCACGGGCATTCGTCACCTCGCGGAAGGCTTCCTCCACCTGGCCGCTTGGCGGCTCAATATCCTGGAACTTGATATCGATGATCTGAATGCCGGTGTTGTATTTCTTCTGCAGATCCACCAGCAGCACGCGGACCTTATCCTGAATGACCGTCTTCCCGTCGGTAATCGCATAGTCCAGCTTCTCAGAACCAATCACGGCACGGATCGAGGAGCTGGCCGAGTTACGCAGGAATTTGTCCGGGTCATCAATGTTATACAGGTAATCACGGATATTGCTGATCTTCCACTGGACTACCGCATCGGCAGAGACAATATTCTCATCGCCCGTAATCATCATGGCTTCATCATCCACCGGCACCGCTCCATCCGACTCCTGGCGGTATCCGATATGAATCCGCTGGGTCAGTTCCGCAGGCACGGTAATTACATCCTGGATGGGATAGGGCCACTTGAAATGAAGCCCGGCTGAGCTCTCACTCGTATACTTGCCGAAGGTCAGAATAGCCGCACGTTCCTGCTCCTGCACCGTATAAAATGAGGTGGCGCCGATATACAAAAGTACAGCCGCAGCCGCTACCCCCACCCCTATCCTTTTGTACATGCCCGGCTTCAACTTCGGCAGCTTGAACCCTGGGATATTATCGCCATTCTGGTTCATGAAATTCAAGATGCATCGCTCCTTTTGGCGTATTTTAGTCGTAATAAAGGTATATATACGGTAATAAAACAAAAAAGTCGCAACTAATTCAGTTTTGTTCAAGCTTTCTTCATTTTGCTGCGTTTCTCTCTGTCAATTGCCACTATTTCACTGTTTGTACTCATTTGAAATATTGACCATTGGAATATTATAGAATATTATTACAACTATAAATATTTTTTGGAATCCAGTCAGGTGGTGTATTCATGGTCGCAACGATTGCCACAATTCGAGATGCATTGGCAATGTATCTGTCTCAGCAGGGGATGTCCATTCATCAATTCTCCATTCACACGGGTATTAATTCAGGAACACTTAGCCGGTTGCTTAAGGGTCAGCAGCCTATTGCTATGGACCATCTGGTACGGATTACCCAAGGGATGGAGCTGCCAGAGGACCACTTCTACAGCTTATATGTAGACGAATGTTTTCTTCACTCCCCCCCACCTGGCGGCGTTTGAGGCCGTTTCTTTTGCGTTCAGCCGAGCTTGGGCGTCTGGATTGCATTGAACAGGTGGTTCAGCAATTGCTGGAGAAGCTGACCTACGCTCCCATGTTGTTTGAAGTAGCTGAGGGGCTATTTCAGGAGGGGCAATGGCAAGCTGCGGCTCTGCTCTACAAGAATGTGAGCGACTGTGAGAAATACCAGAACTCTGAGCGGCTGGCGGTGTGCCAGTACCGCCTCTTCCGGATCGCCCTTGGCGACGATCAGACCCGGAATCTGCAGGCGGCGCATATCTTTGAATGTTATTTGAACAGGGTGGATGAGGCGGATCAGTTGGATGGGATTAAAAACTTAGTAAATGTGTATTATTCACTACATAAATGGGCAAAAGCAGATAAATTAGCTCAGGATATGCTCCATCTGTCTATGCTTCGTTATAATCTTCAACGTAAATCAAATCGCAGGATGACTGACGAGAAAAAACCTGAAAAACCACTATGTTTCTATATTTACTATTCACATCTTATGCGCGCAAGTGTCTGCGAGGAATATGGCGACTTTACATCAGCACTAAAGTTCGTCACGCTCTACACAGATGCAAGCTGGGTATCCAAAGATGATGAAGATGCAAGAATGACTGTAGCTCAGTTTCAGGAGTGGGGTACAGCAAATACTTTGCTCTATCAGGTCATGTCAGGTCAACAGGAAGTTCTTTCAGAGTATGTCGATCATATCTCACCTCAAAGTGATGAGATATTCGTTGCTTTATCTAATATCTTAACATCGGCTAACCGCTACGGATGGAATGTTGATTATATTCTGGTACGATTTGCTAACTTTATCCCATATCAGACATATGCTACAGAGTTTGGCGGTTATAACCAGCAGATTATGTCAGATCAGCATACCAAATTCCTTGCAGAATTAGCAGCTTATCATCTACACAACAAGCGCAAAGAAGGCATCCAATTTATCATACAAAGCCTAGAATCATCTGCTAGAATTAATAACGAAAGTACAGCGATCAAATGCGCTGATCTGTTTGGAAAACATCGGGATCAAGCAGATGAGAAAGCACAAGTACAATACAACCTTCAAATAGGACCATACTTGTAAGGCTATTAACTTCTTCTGCACACCAAAAACCCCCGGAGAAGCGCCATTTAGCGTTTTCTCGGGGGTTTTACCTATCCGGGTTAATTCCTCGTCTTATTACGGAAATAATTCTGCAAGAACTCTCGGGGCCGCTACCCAACTACATCAAGTTCTTCTTGCCGATTTCATGCTGCGAAAGTTGATTAGTAAACTTTTCAATGAACTTTTGCTGCAATATAAACTGTTGCACTCGTATAGAAATTATAGTAAGGGCCATTATTCCACACTATACTGCTTGGATCTGATATTGCAGTGTTTTGCGAAGGTTGTTCACCATGTTTTTCTGACCACAAACCATTACTATTCTGTAACATAAAATGATAGTCAACAAGGTCGCCACCCATACCCAGGTAATCAGGAAGATCAACTTTGCCGTTACCATTTGTATCAACCCAGCCAATGCGTAAAGCAATTCTATGTTCATCACTATTAACGGCTGCAGTTCTACTTGAGAGTATTCTCCAACCTGATTTGAAATAAAGAGGATTAGTATTTCCATCCTGTATAACTTGATTTGCGGTATAATTGACATTTGTATAGTATTGCGCATCACCTTGATTGGATACGCCGTCACCGTCTCCAGGGTTAATCCAATACGGATATTTTGTTGCATAGGCATAGCAGTTCACTCCACTACTATTTTCGGCTTGGTATGACCATGCATGACCATAGGCGGATACCAAGGCGGCAAAAGATTCGTTTGGGACTTCAAATTCGGGTTGAATTGATTCTGGTGCAAGCAATCTATCTCTAATAATATTCGGGTTCACAGTGGGTCTAGAGCTTGATGTTTCTCTCACATCTCTAACGGTCATAACATTACCCTGAGAGTCAACAATAATTGTATCATCCCCATTCCATTCTCCTACCCATGACTTACCTCCATCCAACGTTTGGACTTCTTTCAAATTACTTTTTTCGATTGGAGCTGCTAATATAGTAGATGCAAAAGCTAGGTTTAATAAAAATATACATGCAACTGCAATCTTGATAATTTTTCTCATAAATAACAATCCCTCCTTGTTTCAAGGAAATTATATCTAAAAAAGGAGACTGTTGCACATGAAAAATATCACCATATATAAAAATAGTATTTAACTTGACTCTTTCAAATCGAATCGAACAGCATAGCCAAAAACCCCCGGAAAAGCGCAAACCTGCGCCCTTTCCGGGGGTTTTACTATATGCTCTTAAATACTCGACTTATTGCGGAAGTAGTTCTGCAGGAACTCCTTGGCCCGCTCGGAGGTGGGGTGATTGAACACCTGGTCCGGCGTGCCCTCCTCCACAATTTTCCCCTTATCCAAGAAAAGCACCTTGTTGGCTACTTCATATACGAAGCTCATCTCATGCGAGACGAGAATCATCGTCTGACCTGTGGCGGCGGTCTTCTTGATCGTCTGCAGCACCTCGCCCACCAGCTCAGGGTCAAGCGCTGAGGTCGGCTCGTCCAGCAGCAGCAGCTTCGGATTCATCGCGAGCGCGCGGGCAATGCCCACCCGCTGCTGCTGGCCGCCGGACAGATGCTTCGGATAATAATGAGCACGCTCAGCAAGGCCTACCTGCTCCAGCTGCTGCTGAGCAATCTGCGCGGCCTCGCGGTCGTTCATCCGCTTCACAATCCTCAGGCCTTCCTTCACATTATCCAGCGCCGTCCGGTGCTGGAACAGATTGAATTGCTGGAATACCATCGCTGTCTGCTTCCGCAGCTCCAGCCGCTGCTTGTTCGTAATCGTGCTGAAATCGACCTTGAAGCCTTCGAGATCCAGCATCCCCCGGTCCGCCTGCTCCAGGCAGTTGAGTGAACGCAGGAAGGTAGACTTACCTGCACCGGACGAACCGATGATGGCCACAACATCTCCCTTGTTAATCTCGACGGAGAGATCGTCCAGAATCAGATTACCGTGAAAAGACTTGGATAAATGGCTTACCTTAATCATCAGATCTCTCTCCTTCCCCAAGAGAACCAGCCGCGGTTCATCGCCCCGGCAGCGGAGTCCGGAATCGAGAACCGCTTCTCCAGGAAGCGGAGAAGCTGCTCAATCAGAATCGTCATGACCCAGTAGATGATCGCCAGCGCGAGATATACCTCGAAGAAGCGGAAGTTGCTGCCGGAGATAATTTTCCCCTTGGCCGTCATCTCAATCACTCCCGCAACGAAGGCCAGAGAGGTTCCCTTCAGCAGTCCGATCAGTGCATTGCCCAGCGGCGGAATGGCCACCACCAGTGCCTGCGGAACAATGACTCTTCTAAGCACCTGAAGATAGGTCATCCCCAGAGATTCAGCAGCCTCGATCTGGCCTTTGTTCACCGATTGCAGCGCAGCGCGGATCGTCTCCGAGTTGTACGCCGCTTCATTGAACGCGAAGGTGACCAGCACGAAGATCATCGCCGGAATGGCATTGATATTATAATCCGTCCCGTACTGCTGATTAATGAATTTGAGTAACAACGGAATTCCGTTATAAGTCAGATACAGCTGCACAATGATCGGCGTTCCACGAATGAACGAGATGAACAGTGTGACTAGCTGGCTTAGCACGGGAATTCGGCGCATACGGATAATGGCGAACAGCAGGGCAAACACAAGGCCGACGATCATCGAGATGACCGTAATCTGCAGACTCACAGGAAGGACCTCTAACAGGCGAGGAATCGCTGAGAACACCGCGTTGATATCAAAAATCTCTCCCATACCGATTGACTTCCTTCCACGTTCAATTTACAGGGCGACGCTCTAACACGGTCTGACGGTCAACCGTCTGCCCTCATAGATAATTTCAGTATGATACCGTTCGTTGCTTACCGCATTCAGCCGCTCCACCAGGGAAGCCGCCGCTTCATCCGAAGCCAGTACCGGAAGCCCGCGCTTCGTCACTGTCTCATAGGTCAGTCTGAGATCAATCGGAATCAGCTCATAACTGAACCGCTTGTCCTCTACACTCAGATCGAACATGACCAGGAAGTTCTCCGAGAACTTGCGGTCGCTGTAGAAGCCCTGCCAGTTCCCTTCGCTGTCCTTGGTTCTGTTCTTGTGCAGGGTAGATGGAGCTTCATTCTCGGCATACCCGTAGGCGGTAAACATCTCCGGAGATACAATCGACTCTCCTGCTTCGAACTCCATGAACAGACTGCCTATGTTATAAAAAATGGGTTGCCCCTTGTACAGCTCCACCCCTCTGGTGAAGTGGGCACCATGTCCGAAGACACAGCTCGCCCCGGCATCCACCGCACCCCGCGCGAAGGTCTCAATGAACTCTGCCGGATAATCGGAGTACCAGTTCTCATTCTCCCCTTCATGCGTATGCAGGCTGACAAAAACATAATCACTGCGCTCCGCCGCATCCTGGATGCTGCGGTAGATTTCCTGCTGATCCTGCTCATGCGCTGCCGTCTTGACGCGGGACTGTTCCCCCTTCTCGAAGGTTAAATAGCCTTCAAACAGCGAGCCGAATTCATAGTGGTTCTCCGACTTGCTTTTATATGTCTCAATCCGCTTGCCTTCCTCCATACTGGAGGCGATGCCGATGCGTTCACTGATCTCCTTCAAGGTGCTGAAGTCCTGATCATTCACGACATACGTGCGCGACCAGCGGAGCGGGTTGACGCCCGGACGTGCCGGAACGCCATTTCCCGGGTTCGAGGCTGCGAACACTTCGCTTCTCGTCACATCGATGGTGATGATCGCAATTCGCCCGTCTGGCGTATCCACGAACACCGGCTTGCGCGCTTCATGCAGGCTCATGCCCACGCCAAGCGGGGTCAGACCACGGGCTTCCGCCTCTTCGATCGTGTCCACAAGACCTTGGGTCCCGTAGTCCCCCGTATGATTATTCGCAAAGCTCACATAACGGATATTAAGCTTCCCGAATTCGTCCAGCGCCTTGGGGCGCACACTGGTCTGGTAGCCGCGCCCTGCCGCCGGAGCGGTATTCAGACGCGGAGTCACGAACTCTGCATTGGTAAAAGCTTCATCGGCCCCTTGCAAAAGAGCCAGCAGCTCCGGGTCCATCGTCTTATATAAATTACTGCTGGAGAATAATGCATCTCCCGAGACTAGAAATTTCATGCGATCACCTTCCTCCGGTTACTCCATTAGCTCTTTTTTAGGCAAATAGTCGCCGCCAAGCTGCTCTTGGCTAATCTTCAGCAGGGTGCCGTCTGCATACATTTCCTTGATTCTCTTGTTCACGGTATCCAGCAGGGTGCTGTCCGCAGACTTGGAGAGCAGAATATAAGATCCTGGATCACTATTCTCTGTAGAGAACGCAACCACCTTCAGGTTGGTGAAACCATGTTCCTTAATAGCCTTCTCGGCAGAGACACGGGAAATGATGCGCACATCGTACTTGCCGGCTTCAATACCTTCGAACTGCTTCACGAAATTCTCGTCGGTATAGATAATCTCTGCTTTGGCATCCGGGTTCGCTTCATTATAATTCTCCAGCAGGGTGGCACCGGAGTTGCCTACTTCTGTTACGGCTTTATAGTCCTTCAGGTCTTCTACCGCCTTAAGGGTATTATCGTCCTTGCGGACTACGAATACATTCGCATTCTCAATAATCGGGAGAGAGAAATTGTACTTGCCGCGTCTCTCGGGGTTGGAGCTGAAATTGTTCGCCCCCAGCTGGAAGCGTCCATTATCCAGGCCGGTCAGAATCCCTTCGAATTCAATAGCCTGCACCTCTAGCTTATATTCCGGAAGGTCTTTGAAAATCGCCTTCATTACTTCCACATCGTAACCTGTCAACTGCCCGTCCTTCTCGTAGCTAAAAGGGTTGCTTACCCCACTCGTTGCAGCAACGATAGTCTTCGTACCTGTTCCCGCGCCGTTTGTCTCAGCGGAGCCTGCGTTATTCTTTGTTGCATTACCGCAGCCTGCAATAACCAATCCGAGTAGTACAATCAGAACGCCTGGCACAAATTTCTTCTTCATTATAACTTCCCCCTCGTCTAGTAAAAGCTCTCTCTTGTTGTCCTATGATGTCCAACTTATCATAGTCATTTAGTCTGGAATTATTATGTCATGGGGTATACACGGTGTCAAGGTGAACGGGCAAAGGATTTGGCGAATCCTGACGAACGAAGTCGATTGGGAGGCTGGGGTGGGCATGGATCTAATTCATTAAAAGCCGTACTCTTCCGGCCAACTCCTCCGCCTCTGCCTCGGTACACGAGTTCTGCTGGGAAATCAGTGCAACCCCTTTGGCGCTGTGGCTCAATCGCGGAATGAAGTGGGCATGGAAATGGGGAACCCCATCCACCATGATGACGGTATAGACTCGTTCAGCCCCCGCCACCTGCTTAAGCGCCGATATTAATTTTTTCACCACAATCCCGTAAGAACCCGCTTCATCCTCAGTCATCTCAGCGAAATCGAGCAGATGCCGTTTCGACTCCAGCACCAGTTGCCCTGGCACGGACTGCTCCGCAGGAAAATGACATACCTTCCAGTGCTCATCTTCATATATATATCCCCCAGGCGGCTGGGGAGTATTCCCCAGCTGCTTCTCACAAATGAAACAAATAGTCATGCAGATCGCCTCTTTCTGCTAGGATAGCTAGTTAACTGCTCACGTTCATTAAATGCGGTGCACTAATGCGCTTACCCCATTTACTCCTAACTCTCTGGCTCCTAAGAAGACCGCACCATTCTCTTCCGGCGCGCCGGAACCTTAACGTCCTGGTCCAGCAGCTTTCCCCAGTTGCCGGGATTGGTCAGGTCGGGAATGCGCTGCTCCAGAATGGCCTGATATTGAAGGGCCTTCTCTTCCAGATGGGCAACGCGCTGCTTGGCCTCTTCCAGCTGAAGGAGTGCCGCTTCCCTGTATTCCATCATCATGGCAAAACGCTGTGCAATCGTCGAATCCCCTTTGAGGCAGAGATCGACATAGGTTTTGATGCTTTCAATGGGGAGGCCGGTCTGCTTGAGGCACCTAATCCCGTACAACCAGTTGATCGATTCGTCATCGAACAGCCGGATGTTATTCTTATCACGCTGAATGCTTGGTACCAGACCTTTATCCGTATAAAAGCGTACAGCATGCTCAGTAAGTCCAGTCATAGCGGCAGCTTCTTTGACAGTATACATAATATGCCTCCCTGAAAATAATAATAAGCCCTGCTTGACTTCGTGTTACACGAAGGCGATAGGCTTATTGTATAGCAAATCGGCAGCCAGCGGAATCCCCGCAGAGGTGCCTGCTGTCCGGACCTGTTATCCGGGAAATCTGGCCGGTTGCCATTACACTAAATATACCTTAGGAGGACAAGACCATGCAGACTGTAACCTTAAATAATGGAGTGACTATGCCGATCCTCGGCTTCGGTGTCTATCAGATTCCAGATGCTGAAGAATGTGAGAATGCAGTGTATGAGGCACTTAAGGCAGGCTATCGCCTGATCGATACTGCTGCCGGTTACCTGAATGAAGAGGCGGTCGGCCGCGCCATCAAGCGCAGCGGTGTACCTCGTGAAGAGCTGTTCATCACCACTAAGCTATGGATTCAAGATGCCGGATATGAGAGTGCCAAGCTCGCGTTCGCCAAGTCCCTGAAGAAGCTGCAGCTGGATTACTTGGATCTGTACCTCATTCACCAGCCGTTCGGCGATTATTACGGAGCATGGCGTGCGATGGAAGAACTGTACCGTGAAGGCAAAATCCGGGCAATCGGGGTCAGCAACTTCATGCCAGACCGCCTGATGGACCTCATCGTCCACAACGAGATTGTGCCTGCCGTCAATCAGGTGGAGACACATCCGTTCCTTCAGCAGACGAATAACGCTCCTTTTATGAAGGAACAGGGTGTGCAGATTCAGTCCTGGGGACCGTTCGCTGAAGGGCGTAACAACCTGTTCAGCAACGAAATGCTGACCGGGATAGCCGCTGCGCACAATAAATCCGTCGCGCAGGTTGTTCTGCGCTGGCTTATCCAGCGTGATATCGTGGCGATTCCGAAGTCTGTGCGTACAGAGCGGATTGCCGAGAACTTTGATATTTTTGATTTTGCGCTAAGTGCAGAGGATATGGCTCAGATTGCTACGCTCGACACAGGCGAGAGCCTGTTCTTCTCCCACCAGGACCCGGAAATCGCCAAGCGGCTGGGCAACTGGAGGGTTGAGCTGTAAAAGCTCCGTCATATCTCAGCAGCACAAGGCCCATGCATAGTCGCATGGGCCTCTTGTCTATGGCATACCTGCCTAATACATTTCATAGATAAGCTCAGGATCAAGCTCTCCCTCAGGGTCAAATGCTGCATAGATGCAGAGCCTGCCAGCAGGTGTATCCCCGGCATCATAGCCGATGCGGAAGGAATAATCTTCAGTGAATATTAACTCGGCCAGCTCTAGCTCATTCACATCTTCATCCGGATGGGCCTCGGCAATCTGTTGCAATACAAGGTCAAGCAGCTTGTCCAATTCACCCCATACCTTTTGAATCCAAGAGGTTAAATGCTCCGCTTCAGTCTTGGTCTTTACCTCCGCTGTCACAGGAAGCTCATGGCCCAAATAGGAAAGAATTGCGCTATAGCAAGTGAAGGTAGTGTCATATAGCAAGGTTCCTACCCCCTCCACCTCATGATCAGGCTGGGTGATGAGATTATTGGCATAATCCAGCTCCACAAGCTGCGGATTATGGCTCGTATCCAGTACCGTCAGTTTGTTCTCAGAACAATAGAGCTTGGTCAACTTAACATTATGGCTGAGGTCCAGACCCGTAACATGATTATTGAAGCAGCGCAGACTCGTAAGTCTGGGATGATTGCTAGTCTCCAGGCGGGTCAGATGATTATGATTGCAGCGGATTTCCACAAGTTCCTTACACTCTGCGATATTCAGAGTAATGATATAATTGCTGCTGCAATCGAGCTGCTCCAATGCTGTATTGTGCTCAAGGTTAAGTTCATGCAGCGAGTTATAGCAACATTGGAGTAACGTGAGTCCGGGATTACTGCTTAAGTCCAATGTGGATATCATATTCTCCTGACACTCCAGCTTCTTCAGCAGGGTGTTCCGGCTGAGGTCCAGGGTACGGAGGCTGTTCCTGCTGCAATCCAGCTCCTGAAGGGCTGTAAAATGTTCAATCCCTTGAAGGCTTGAGATTCCCCGGCCTCCCAGGTTTAATGTGGTCACTGAGTCTATGTCACTCTTACGTATCGATTCACGTTCACCGCAGAAGTTCTCCTTTACAAACTCCCGGAAACGTTCATCTGCGAAATCAAGGCTAATCTCAAATTGCATGGTTCTCCCCCTCCCGGATCGTTGGAATTATTCTACCATACCCTGGAGAATGGATCACTTCGGATGAAGTCGCCTCCATCATTAGGCATCTGTTATTCTGTTATAATGAAGGAAATCTATAGATGCTGGAAGATGCAGTGATGACTATGGGACACTGCCGAACCGAAAACGGAGGGGTTAACGGATGAACAATGAGCATCCTCAGACTTGGCTGGCATATGATGATCCACTGGCAGTATTGGCGGTGCAGGCGATTCGTACCGGCAATGTGCCGGGATTGACACAATTACTGGCTGGAAACCCGGGGCTCGCTAAAGCCCGGATTGTTGGGGCTGAAGAGGGGCGTGCAAGTAACGAAGGGACCGGGAGCGGGGAGACTGGCGATGCCGGGATTACAGAGACTGTCGGCGAGGACATTAGTAACACTGGGGCTAGTAACGAAGGCAATGGTAATGCTAATAGTGGCGACGTTGGGACAAGAGCAAACAGCGAGAACACAGGCGGCGGCACTGATCGAGGGATGTCACGTACACTGCTGCATATTGCTACCGACTGGCCGGGGCATTATCCCAATAATGCAGCGGTTGTAACGGCGCTGATAGAAGCTGGGGCAGACGCGAATGCCCAGTTCGGCGGACCGCACAGCGAGACGCCGCTGCACTGGGCAGCAAGCTGCGATGACATCGAGGTGCTGGACCTTCTACTTGACGCCGGCGCTGACATTGAGGCCTCGGGCGCCGTCATCGCTGGCGGGACCCCGTTGGACGATGCCGTGGCATTCGCACAGTGGCGGGCAGCGCAGCGGCTGGTGGAGCGCGGGGCCAGTCCAGCGCTCTGGCATGCGGCGGCGCTCGGGCTGCTTGATAGGATGGAAGCCCACTTCGCCGGAGACTTGCTCTCCCGCCGCTTCCCTTGGGGCGCAAGCTCCGGTTCAGCAGCACCGGACGAGGTAAATGTTGCGTTCTGGTGCGCCTGCCACGGCGGACAACGCGCCGCCGCCGAATACCTGCTCGGCCAGGGAGCCGAGCTAAGCTGGCCCTCCCCATGGGATTGCCTCTCTCCCCTGGACGCAGCTCTGCGCAGCAATGCCACTGAACTAGCAGCATGGCTAGAGGGGCTGGGCGCTCAGTCCGCACATCAGTAAGTAGCGCTGGGCGGACTGAGTACACTAATGCTCTTCATTTCCTCATATCGCCCGCTTTCAGCAAAATCAGGTGCACTAGTGCTCCTCATTTCAGCATATCACCCGCTTTCGGCGGAATCAGGTGCACTAATGCTCTTCATTTCCTCATATCGCCCGCTTTCAGCAAAATCAGGTGCACTAGTGCTCCTCATTTCAGCATATCGCCCGCTTTCTGCGGAATCAGGTGCACTAGTGCTCTTCATTTCCTCATATCACCCGCTTTCTGCGGAATCAGGTGCACTAGTGCTCCTCATTTCAGCATATCACCCGCTTTCTGCGGAATCAGGTGCACTAGTGCTCCTCATTTCAGCATATCACCCGCTTTCGGCGGAATCAGGTGCACTAGTGCTCCTCATTTCAGCATATCACCCGCTTTCGGCGGAATCAGGTGCACTAGTGCTCTTCGGTTCCTCATTCTGCCCACTTTCACCTTCACCAAAGGGATTTATCCTTCTCATTCCCTCATTCTGCCCACTTTCACCCTCACCAAAGGGATTTTTCCCTCTCATTTACTCATCCTGCCCACTTTCACCCTCACCAAAGGGATTTATCCCTCTCATTTACTCATTTACTCATTTACTCCTCTCGCCCCCATACCCGCCCTTATACAGCACGGCGGTTCCACAACGAAACAGGACCAGCCCAAGGCCGGTCCTGTGTTCATTGTCGCCGGAAGCTTCGACTAGACAGCTTCATAAATAGCATCATCCCAAAGCTCCGGCACTTATTCATACCTGCTGCGAACCGCAGGTTCTTACTTCCCGCCATCCGCCGCCTGCTGCGATAGCTGGGTTACGATCTGGTTGAGCGGATTTGTGAACAGCGCGTACAGAATGGCGGCGTTCTCCTTTTTGCTCAGTGCGGCTGTGGACTTGTAGTCCACGGCGCCCTTGGCATCCGGCTTGAAGTCTGGTCCGTACAGGCCCAGGGCAACGGCCATCTTCACGGCCGGAACGGCCCATTTATCTGTAGTACCGGATAGCTTCACGTTCTGGAACACTTTATCCGGGTATTGCTTATTGTATACTCTCCATATCATGACCGCAGCCTCCTGGCGGGAGATCACCCGGTCCGGCTGGAATTCTCCGCATGCTGTTCCTTCAATCATTCCCAGCTCAACTGCCTGCTGAATGAAAGCGGCATCGGGATGGCCCTGCAGATCCGGGAAGGCCAGCTTCTCAGTCGAACTTCCCTTGAGTCCGCTGCTCTCCATCATCAGCCGCACATACTGGGCGCGCGTAATGCCCGCCTCAGGCTGGAAGCTCAGCGTGGCATCATTCGTCAGATACCCCAGCGATTGGAGCATCTGAACCGGAGCTGCATAAGGATGGCTTGCGGGAACATCGGCATAACCGACGCCATCCGGCCCCTTTTGCCCGTAGCTGAACGGATTGAGGTAAGGCTCCTTCATATAAGCGCTTTGTCCGTCTGCCTCCAGAGCAAAGCCCGTTAACTTACCGGTCAGCTCATCCGTGAACAGATTATCATCTACCTGGATCAGCTTGCGGGAACCCAGAAAAGTATCGTTAATCATTAGCGCACCATTCTGCACAGAGACTGTAGACACCAGACTCTTCATACGAAGATCCGCATAGTAGCCAGTGAATGCCTTCAGCGCTTCAGCACTCTTCGGCTTGTAGGCATCCAGCTTCACCGGAGAGGCATATTGCGGGAAGAATGTCTGGATAAAGGCCGGATAGAACTGCTCCCGCAGTGCACTCTGCTGATTATAGGCAATGAACACCCCGGTGTTCTGCTCGGGGATTAGAACCATATACGTGCTGAACCCGACTAAATCACCAGCCTTGGTAATGATCTTGGAGCTGCTGCCGGCTCCCGGAAGCTGAATAGGCGCTTCAAAGCCGTAGGTGGTATTCGGCAGCAAAGGATGAATCTCGGAGCGGTATTCCTCCATAGATTGTACTGTGTCTTCCTTAAGAATACGGGTATTGTCAACCGCACCCCCGTTCAGAAAAGCCGTCATGAACCTCCCAACATCATCGCCAGTAGACAGCATGCCGCCTTGAGGCATCACGGTTGGCGTCACATTGTACAGATCGACCTCTTTGCCAGTAGCATCATAAGCAGTAGCAAGATTGTCCTTCAGCTTACCTTCCAGCAGGAAGCCGCTTGAATCCATCTTCAGCGGGGCGAATACATGCTGCTGCATATAATCCTCATACGGCATGCCGCTGGCCTTCTCTACCACCAGACCGAGCAGCATCGAAGCGAAGTTGTCATACATGTAAGAGGTGCCCGGCTTGCGCACCACCGGCGGCATATGCTTCACCACATATTCCTCAATCGACACCTTGGTGGTGAAATCCTGATTGAAATCCTCCGGCATCGGGTCCTGGATACGGAAGCCGGTTGTGTGAGTCAACAGATCCGCAACCGTTACCGGAACGCCGAAGGGATTGTCGAAGGCCAGCTTGCCGGTATAGGTTTGAAAATCCGCCTTCAAATCGAGCTTCCCCTGCTCCACGAGCTGCATGGCAGCAGTGGCGGTGAAGGTTTTGGAGACGGAGGCCAGGCGAAAGACGGTCTTGTCTGGGTCTACCTTGCTTGCGGCAGCCTTGTCTGCATATCCGAAGCCTTCCTTCACTACGGTCTTGCCGTCCTTAACAACTACCACAACAGCACCGGCAAGCTGTGCCTGCACCTCCTTCGAGCTGAAGAACGGCTTAAGGAAGGCATCCACATTCTCAGTAGTCAGCGGCTTGCCCGTTACAGCCGCTGCAGCCGGAGCGGCCGAAGAAGCAGGGGGAACAGCGGCGGCATGGACAGCCGGAGCCGTCAGTGTCAGCACCAGGGTAGCCGCAAGTACGGTTCTTGTCCAAAAGGCAGAGCGGCGGCGCAATAATGACAAATTCATTCAATTCACTCCATTTCCATAGAATATAGGCATAGAAGTAATACGCCTTATCCTGGGAATTGGTTCAACTAATTCCGCAATACCTCTTCCATCTTCTTCAGCTTTCTGTAAATCACCGACCGGTCCACACTCAACCGCTTGGCCGCTTCTGTACCATTTCCGGAGCAGTCTTTAAGCACTTTTTTGATATAATGGCCCTCCGCTATGGCAGTGAAATCCTTCAGGGTAGAGAGCTGCTGCTTATTCTTCTCGATAAAATGGTCCAGGGAGAACCAGTCGTAGGCCGGCTCCTCTTCCTGCGGACTCAGGGCCACATGCTCGGTTACGACCAGTCTCTCGATGTAATTCCTTAATTCTCTCACGTTCCCATGCCAGGGCTCGTTCAGCATCTTGTCGAACTCTTCGGCACTGAGCACATATTTCTTGCCGTACATCTTATTGAAGCTGGCGATGAAGCTGGAGATTAACCCTACCAGGTCCAGCTTGCGGTTGCGCAGCGGCGGAATATAAATCGGAATCACATTGATCCGGTAATACAGATCTTCGCGGAATAGCCCCTTCTTGACCAGACTCCACAGATCCCGGTTGGTGGCTGCGATCACACGGCAATGGACCGGAATATTCGTAATTCCGCCTACGCGTCTCACTTCATTATTTTCAAGCACACGCAATAACTTGGCCTGCATCTCCATCGGCAGATCGGCAATCTCATCAAGGAACAGTACGCCGCCGCTCGCAATTTCAATCATACCGGCCTTGACCTCCGTCTGGCCCTCAAGCACGCCCTTCTCGTACCCGAACAATTCGTATTCAAAAAGAGCCGGAGCAATCGCAGCGCAGTTAATCGGAATGAACGGCCCCTTCCACTTCTCGCTCTTCAGATGGATGTACTTGGCGATGACTTCCTTGCCCGTCCCGGATTCGCCGTAGATCAGCACCTTACTGTCATAAGACGCAATCTGGTTGCAGACCTTAATAATCTGCTTCATCGCCAGACTCTCGGCCACGATGCCCTTCTTCTTCTCCGCTGCCATACCGCCTAACTGCTTATGGATCTGCTGGGCGACAGGCACATTGGCTTCATAATAGTTCTGCTCCTGGCTGAATTCGTTGGAGGTGGTAACGACCAGCTGAACCTCCCCGTCCTTGTCCAGAATGGGAATCGCCGACGAGAAGACATGGAAGCCTCTGGAGGTATTGACGGTCCGGGATACCTTCTGCTTGGTCGCAATAGCCTCCATAGTAATGGAATGAGTGTAATAACCCGCCTTGACCAGATCCTGAACGTTCGCCTTAAGCAGCTCCTCCAGATGGATGCCGATGGTTAGTGCGGTGAATTCATTGGAGATTAGGATATTTCCGTTCTGATCGGTAACAAATAACGTAGACGGATATTCTTCCACGAACTCGTCGATTGAGGGTTTATTGGTGTTTTTGTTTTTTTTGGTCACATTCATCAGTCCTAACCCTTGATATGAACGCTTACATTCCGGCTAGACAAAAAGCCAAACAGCATCATTAGATCAATGATACCATTTGGCTGGTGCGGAGCAAACTTTAATCAGGCATGTGCTACAGCTTCGAAGGTTACTTTGCCCATCTTGTCCATGACTTCCTGCGCTTCAGCGAACATAGTGGTGATCATCTCTTCCACGGTAGTAATCTTGTTCACCATCCCGCAGATCTGTCCAGCCATCACGGAGCCGGTATCGGTATCCCCTTCAAATACAGCTCTGCGCAGCGAGCCCAGGCTTAAGCTCTCCAGCTCTTCACGCGATGCCTTCTCATTCTCCATTCTGAGGAATTCGGCAATCATGCTGTTCTTAATGCTTCTTACCGGACCGCCCAAGCTGCGGCCAGTTACAGTTGTGCTGGTATCATCGGCGTTGATGACTGCCAGCTTGAAGTTCTCATGTGTCGGGCATTCCACAGTCGCGAGGAACCGGGTTCCAACCTGAACACCTTGAGCTCCGAGTGCAAAAGCAGCGGCAATTCCGCGTCCATCGGCAATCCCGCCGGCCCCGATTACCGGAATCGATACCGCGCTGGCAACTTGCGGCAGCAAGGCCATCGTCGTAGTTTCACCTACATGTCCGCCAGCTTCCGTTCCTTCAGCTACAATCGCATCAACACCGAGCGCTTCCATTTTCTTGGCAATTTTGACGGAAGGCACTACCGGAATCACGATAATGCCATGTTCCTTCAGAATCGGCATATAAGGAGCGGGGGTGCCTGCGCCTGTGGTTACGATCTTCACGCCTTCTTCAATAATAACCTGGATCAGCTCAGGGATATTGTTCATCATCAGCATCAGGTTGACAGCAAACGGCTTATCGGTGCTTGCTTTGGCCTTGCGGATCTCGTCACGGAGACGGTCGGCGGTGAAGCCGCCGGAGCCGATAATTCCCAGCCCGCCTGCATTGGACACAGCGCCTACCAGCGGAGACACGGCAATCTGAGCCATACCGCCCTGGAAAATTGGATATTTAATTCCTAACAGTTGTGTAATCGACATTATAAAAGACCTCCATATATTAATTAATGTTGTTTATACGAACTTCCGGCCGTTTCTTAAGCCGCCTTAGCCACTTCTGGCTCAGCCTTCTGCTTCTCCATCGCTTTGTAGACGAAGGTTAAGGCGAAACCGACCAGGGAGATGACCAGCGCGATGTAAAAAGCATTCGTGAAGTTGCCGTCATTGGCTGCCGCTACACTACCGGCAATTCTCGGTCCGAAGAATGCGGCTCCCGAGTAGCCGATGAAGGTGACACCGTAGTTCACGCCGTAATATTTCATCCCGAACTTCTCACCGACAATGGACGGGAAGATGCCCATTGTTCCGCCGAAGCATAAGCCGATTCCGGCAATGGCGACAGCAAATCCGGCGACAGAAGACGATAAAGCAATTGTGAGCATCATAGCTGCAATGACCAGATAGATCATGAGCAGGCATTTCACGCGGCCGATTCTATCGGACACTGCGCCCCAGAACACACGGCCCAGGCAG
The DNA here is from genome assembly GCF_038593195.1 of Paenibacillus sp. FSL H7-0350. Lineage (NCBI taxonomy): Bacteria > Bacillati > Bacillota > Bacilli > Caryophanales > Paenibacillaceae > Paenibacillus > Paenibacillus sp. FSL H7-0350. The sequence continues at coordinate 2,312,867 of NZ_CP151972.1, forward strand.
TTGCTCAGCGAGTACAAGCTTACGTAGAGCGCTGCGGCGGCTGCGGTTAAGCCAAACATTTTTTGACCGATTACAGAAGCATTCGCGGTTACCATCATACCAGACAGGGCACCGATCAGGAACAGGCAGGCAATCACATAGAATAACGGCTTCTTGATCATCTCATTCCATGGTACATTCACAGAAGCCTTGGCTGCTCCGGTTACCGGAGGGGTCCAGCCTTCAGGAGCATAGCCGGCCGGGGCGGGTTTGACGAGCAACCCAAGCCCTAGAATAATCACCAGGAAAACCACACCCAGTGTAATTAAGGCAGACTGTACGCCATTGCTGGTGATCAGCGCATTAGCGATAGGAGCGATAGCGATGGTGCCGCCGCCATATCCGGCGGTAACGATCCCCGCTGCCAGACCTCTTTTATCCGGAAAGAGCTTCACGCTGTTCCCGATGGTCGAGGAATACACGATTCCCTGGCCAATCCCGGTAATAACACCATAAGTGATATACAGCATCCAAGGTGCAGTAGCCAGGCCCGAGAGAATGAAACCAATCCCGAACATCGCACCGCCGATGAAGACCGCCTTCTTGGCTCCTCCTTTATCCACCAGCTTACCGCCTAGGATCATTGGAATCGGGGAAATCGCTGCATTAATGGTAAAAGCAATCATAATATCCGGCATGCTCACGCTGAAAACCTTCGTTAATGGAAGTGCGAAAATACTAAAAGCATAAATGGCGCCTACACAGATATTAATGATCGTTGAGGCAATCAAGATCCTCCAGCGGTTCAACTCTACGTTCATGGTATCATCCCTTTTTTAGTTAGTTTATAAGTTCAGCTTAAGGTACTTACATTGACTACACTTCTTGCAAAACCCGGTTCTTATCGGCGATAATCGACTTCAGCATGCCCCAGTTCTCTTGGAACATAGCCGCGTCCATCTCCTTCAGGTCCGGTGAAATGACCGGCTTGAAGTCCATCTGATCCAGAATCTCTGTCTGCAGGTCGATGCCTGGTGCGATTTCGGTTAAGGTCATTTTACCGTTCAGCAGTTCAAAGACGGCGCGTTCCGTAACATACACAACCGGCTGCTGGACCTTAGCGGCATAAGATCCGCTGAAGGTGATCTGCTGTACCTTTGAGATGAATTTCTTGGCTTTGCCCTCTTGAATGATGTGCAGCTTGCCATTCTCTACCTTAATCTGCAGCCCGCCCGCTGTAAAAGTACCCGCGAACACCAGCTTTTTCGCCGCTTGAGAGATATTGATGAATCCGCCGCAGCCCGCAACCCGTGTGCCGAATTTGCTGACATTCACGTTCCCTGATTCATCCGTCTGGGCCAGGCCAAGGACCGACAGGTCAATGCCGCCGCCGTCATAGAAGTCAAACTGTGAATCATGATCTACAATCGCCTCGGAGTTGTACGCATGGCCGAAATCCTTCAGCCCTGCGGGAACTCCGCCGATTGAGCCTGCCTCTGTCGTCAGAATCAGCTGGTCGTCCACGCCCTCTTCAGCAGCGATGTTCGCTACATTCACCGGGATGCCGACACCGAGATTCAGAATGGTATTCGGCTGAAGCTCTACGGCTGTGCGGCGGGAGATGATTTTGCGTTCATCCAGCGGCAGGATTTCAATCGAATCTACCGGTACTTTGACATGGCCCGAGAACGCCGGATTATACTGCGTATTCTCGGTCTGGTAATGATTCTCCGGGGTGGACACGACGAGGTAATCTACCAGAATGCCCGGAACCTTCACATCCTTGGGATTCAAGGTTCCATTCTTGGCCACGGTCTCTACCTGAGCGATCACGATACCGCCAGAGTTGCGGACGGCCTGGGCGATCGGCAGAACCTCCATGTGCAGGCCTTCTTTTTCAAGGGTGAGGTTACCATTCTCGTCAGCTACGGTTCCACGGATCAGGGCGATCTGAATCGGGAAGGTCTTGTAGAACAGCCACTCTTCGCCTTCTAGTTCAATCACCTTCACAATGTCTTCCTTCGTAGAAGGTGACATCTTGCCGCCCTCAACGCGAGGATCGACAAAGGTCTCCATGCCTACCTTGGTAATCACACCTGGACGCTTGGCAGCAATCTCGCGGTAGAGCTGGGTAATGACCCCTTGCGGCAGGTTGTAGGCTTCGCATTTATCCTCTTCAATCAGCTTGGCCAATCCCGGGGAAGCGATGGCGATACCGCCAATCCAGCGTTTGATGAGGCCTTCATGCCCCAGGTGGCTCATGCCCTTATCGCGGCGGTTGCCGACGGCGCTGGCATGCATCACGGTCAGATTCTTCGGTTGTCCGGTCTGCACGAAGCGCTCTTCAATGGCGATCCCCATCTCTTCTGCCCAGCAGGATAATCCGAATCCGCTCGCTGCTACTGTGTCCCCGTCCTTGATGAGTTCCGCTGCTTTGGCGGCTGAAATTACTTTTGTCATTTCATCTGCTCCTCTTTATGTGAATTATTTCACTACACTTGTCAAAAAAAATGATGGCCCTTCTGTGTGTCTCATTCTTGCTGATTTGCGAGACTGAATTTATTTGTGAAAGTTTTCTCAAGGCCATCGTAATACAGAATATATGACCGGTCAATAGCTCCAAAATGCCTTGAATTCAAGGCATTTTTCTGTTGTTTTTTTGCGACTGGCTTGGCGGATTGGGCAGATTGTTGGGCAGCTGTTCTCTTAAAATTCAAGCCTATTAAGGGTCGAACTCAAAGCTTCGTCGTCGCTGCGGTGAACATTTGGACTTCCGGCCGCTGCCCGCCACCAGATTTCTTGATTTGTACCGCTAATAGCGGTTGAAATCCGGTGACAGCTGATGCTGTAGATAGCTAGCTTTCCTACGGAAAGCTTTCAGGCGGTCGCTTCCGCTCCTACAGTTCCAAATTTCCCCTCCGCTTCTTTTTGCTTTTCGTTAATATCTTTAGTGCTTCTTTTACATACCGGAATACTGCTCCCAATCTGGGTTATATTTTCTGCATTCCGGCAGGACCCGCCAGTCGCAAAATGACCACACTGTTTTCTCCAGCCAGGTTGGATGGATATTAAATCCAGCGGTCCAAGGCATATCCTGTCCGGCGGATCAGTCAAAGGGTCAGAGATAAGACTTCAAGACATTTTAGCGCGGCCAAAAAAAATAAATTATTTTTCTTACGGGGGGTGCATTGCAGATTTGCAACAGCCGATCAGGGCAAAACCGGTCAAGTAGAAACGGCTTCGCTGTCCTTTTAAAGGACGGTACCGTTTCAGCGAGAAATATAAGGATAAGTTATCGTCTGAAACATATAAGTTCTTATATTTTCAAAAATGAGCGGAAGGGTTGGACACTATCCCTTGTATATGTTATATTCTGGACAATTTTAGCTAGAGGGGGAACGCTGTCATGACGCATTCCGTCAAACAGGCGATTGTTCAGGGAGAAACGTCGCTTGGGATTGAGTTCGGGTCCACGCGAATCAAGGCTGTGCTGATCGATCACCATTTTGAAACGATCGCCTCCGGCACCTATGAATGGGAGAATCAATTCACTAAGGGTTACTGGACTTACGATCTCAGGGAAGTAGTTCAAGGTCTGCAAGCAGCCTACGAGCAATTACAGCAAGCGGTTCAGCAGACCTATGGCGTCACTCTGCAAACCGTCGGCTCCATAGGCTGCTCGGCCATGATGCAGGGGTATATTGCGCTGGACCAAGCGGGAGAGCTGCTCGTTCCATTCCGTACCTGGCGCAATGCTACAACAAGCACTGCTGCTGCGGAGCTAAGCGGGACATTCCAGTTCAAAATTCCAGAGCGCTGGAGTATCGCCCACTTGTATCAGGCTATTTTGAACGGTGAAGAGCATGTGGCCAGAATAGATTATCTTACGACGCTATCGGGTTACGTTCACTTGCTGCTAACCGGCTGCAGGGCTCTAGGGATCGGGGATGCCTCCGGGATGTTCCCCATCGATGAAGCAACGAAGCAGTACAATGAAGTTATGGTGAAGCAGTTCACGACTCTAATTGCCGGGAGAGGCTATCCTTGGAAGCTGCAAGATATCCTGCCTACAGTGTATACAGCCGGTATGAATGCAGGAAATCTCAGTGAAGCAGGTGCCCGCCTGATCGACCCGTCAGGCCGTTTGCAGGCCGGTATCCCGCTATGCCCGCCGGAGGGCGATGCCGGAACAGGTATGGTGGCTACAGGCAGTGTCAGGAAACGAACTGGCAATATTTCTGTAGGGACGTCGGTCTTTGCTATGTTTGTGCTGGAGCAGAATCTAAGTGCGGTCCACCCTGAGATTGATATCGTGAATACACCGGAAGGCAGCCCGGTTGCTATGGTACTTGCCAATAACTGCTCCAGCGACCTGAATGCCTGGGTCGGCTTGTTCCGTGAATTCTATGAGGCCATGGGCCTTACGCCAGACATGGACCAGTTATTCAGCGTCCTGCTGAACCAGGCACTGGAAGCAGATGCGGATGGCGGCGGCTTGCTGAGCTACGGTTACTATTCAGGCGAGAACATCACCGGACTTGCTGAGGGACGTCCGCTATTCGTCCGTTCGCCGCAGAGCCGCTTCACTCTGGCTAACTTCATGAGAGTGCATCTGTATAGCGCCTTCGCTGCGTTAAGACTCGGAATGGAGATTCTGACCGGGCAGGAACGGGTAACTATTGACCGTATTTCAGCGCATGGCGGATTGTTCCGCACCCCGCAGGTTGGCCAGCGGATCTGCGCTGCTGCACTCAATGTTCCGATCTCTGTACTGTCTACGGCTGGTGAAGGCGGCGCATGGGGAATAGCTATTCTGGCCTCTTATATGATGCGTAAGGAGCCGAACGAGAGCCTGGCGGATTACTTGACCTCTAAGGTGTTCTGTAACATGGAAGGACAGGAGGTAGCGCCTAACCCTACTGATGTGGAGGGCTTTGCCCTTTATATGGAGCGTTACACCGGGGGTCTGCCCATCGAACAGGCGGCGGTAGATCATTTACTGGAGAACCGGAAGAAAGGAGACTTCTTCATATGAAAATAAAAAAGAACAAGCTCATAGGAGCGCTAGCCTCCCTGTTACTGGTAGCCTCCGCCCCTTCGGCCTATGCTGAAGCGCTGGATGCCAAGACACTGCTGAAGCAAAAGTTCCCGGGGGAAACGGTACGGTTGCTGAAGACCGCAGACCTGAATAACGATCAGAAGAAGGAGAGCTTCCTGCTCACAGAGTCGGGCAATCTGTATCTGGTGAACTCCAAGGGTGTAGTTGTATTAATTGATAAGCAGATTATGGAGTTCGAAGAGGATGAAGCGGATATGCAAATCTTCGCTGTCTCTCCAACGGAGAAGCAACTGGCGGTTACCGTGGATTATCTGCCCTCGAATACCCAAGTCTCGGTCTACCGCCTGAACTATGGTACTCTGACCAAGAAGCTTCAGTTCATGGGGGATCAGGGAGCCGAGATCGATAAGAAGGGGCGCCTGCACCAATACTGGAAGGACTTCAAGGACGAGGGCGGCGGCTGGGATCTGGCAGAGGGGATCTTCACCTGGGATGCCAAGGCAGGTAAGTACAGAGCTACTGGCAATTACGTCTTGCAGTAGTATAAAAAGCAGCCATCCTCCCGGTGGATGGCTGCTTTTGTCTCACAAATACACAAACGGCTCCCTCGCATCCACGAATGTAACCGGAAGCCCGTCGACCAGAGGCCTCAGCCACTCGGCCATATACTTCATGCCCCATTCCTCGGAGCGCTCGTGACCGATCACGATCATCGCCTTGTTCATACCCAGCATCGCAGCATCATTGATGTAAGCACATAAGGTCCACTCCGTAATGTCGCCGCAGACCATCACATCCAGGTTCTTCTCCTGCATCAGCTCCATCGGCATCTGCTCCCGGCCCAGTCCCAGGCTGCCGCCGCCGACAAGAATGCCGATACGGGAGCAGGGCGCTTCCGGGTTGCCGACAATCTGAATCACCTTCATACCCAGCCGCTGCTTCAGGAAGCCGGCCAGCTCGCCCACGGTAGTCTCCTCGATCAGATATCCCCAGGCGTCCTTGTCGTCCAGCTTCTTATCCGCCCAATCCAGCTCCTTCAGCAGTCCGTCATAGATCCGGTCCGTATCCGCCAGATGCATATGGTCATGGAAGCGCCAGATCGTAATGCCGTGCTCCTCGATCAGCTTTTTTTTCGCCAGATATACCGGGTCCATCTGCAGCCAGTCCAGCGTATCGTTGCCGGTATAGTAGGTCGGCTCATGAGTGATAATCAGGTTGGCGCGAGCAGCAATAGCTTCCTTGATGACCTCCACCGTCGCCATGAACGTTGTGACAATCCCCGTGACCTCCATCTCTTCACTGCCGCTCGCCAGCACATCGCAGGTCTGCTCCAGCCTCCGTCCCCCGCAGCAATCGAGCAGAATCCGGTCAATCACCTCTTGCACTTTCATACGCTCATCTCCTTTCATATTTAGCCTTTGACAGCTCCGATAACCACGCCGCGGGTCAGGTACTTCTGCATGAACGGCAGGACGAACAGCACCGGCACAATACCCAGCACCGCCATCGCCATCCGCACCGCTGTACTTGGCAGCGATACTGTGTCGGCTCCGAGCACACTCCCGGCCTGGCCGGAATTGAGGAACTGGATGTTGCTCATAAGCTGCATCAGCAGATTCTGAATACCGTACAATTGCGGCTTAGATACAAAATATAACGCATTGATCCAGTCATTCCAATAGGCCAGGCCCATGAACATCCCGACCGTTGCCATGACCGGCATGGACAGCGGAAGCATGATGCGGAAGAAGGTCCGCAGCTCCGAAGCACCGTCGATCTGGGCGGCTTCGATAATCTCCAGCGGCACATTATTCTTGAAGTAGTTACGGACCAGCAGGACGTTGAACCCGTTCGCCAGCAGATTGGGCAGGATCAGCGCCCACAGTGTGTTTTTGATATGGAAATACTGGGTCCACATGATGTACGAAGGCACAATCCCCCCGCTGAACAGCATGGTGAAAAACACGACAAAGGCCAGCGTATTATGATATTTGAAATCAGACCGAGACATCGGATAAGCCAGCATGCTTGTTATAAGCAGTCCAATCGCGGTTCCAAGGATCGTCACCAGAAAGGAAACCCCGTATGCTCTGATGAAAATATACGCCGAGGACTTAATATACCGGTACGCCTCCAGGCTGGTATGCTCCGGGAAGAAGCTATAACCGTTGCGGATCAGGGCCGTCTCCTCAGTGAACGAAGCAATTACAATCAGCAGGAAGGGCAAAAAAGCAAAAACCGTCAGCAGGATCATCACGACCGCAGAAAATACCGTAAACGCCCGTTCTCCTCTTGTTTGGATCATCTGAATTTCCTCCTAGAACAATGCGTTTTCTGGATTGACCTTCTTGACGATGGCATTGACCGTAAGCACAAGCGCAAAGCCGACCAGTGACTGATACAGACCGGCGGCGGCCGACATTCCGATATCATTGAGCTGCATCAAGGCGCGGTAGACATACGTATCAATCGTCTGGGTAGTGCTGTACAGCGCACCGGAGTTCATGGGCACCTGATAGAACAAGCCGAAGTCGGAGTTGAAAATCCGGCCCATCGACATCAGCACCAGCACAATAATAGTCGGCTTCAGCAGCGGCAGGGTAATCATGCGGATCTGCTTCAGCTTCCCGGCACCGTCGATTTTGGCCGACTCATAGATGCTCTTGTCAATTCCGGCAATCGAGGCAAAATAAACAATCGATCCGTAGCCTGCCGTCTTCCAGATCTGAATCAGGACCAGCAGGTACGGCCAGTACTTCGCCTCCGAATACCAGTTGATCTCCGGTAGGCCGAGCGGCCGCAGAATCGAATGGTTCACGAACCCGCTGTCGGCATTCAGAAAAGCGAAGACGAGCAGCGAAAGCACGATCATCGAGATCAGATTCGGCAGAATCAGCCCGGTCATGAACAGCTTCGAATACAGCTTATTCAGCAGCTCCGACATCAGAATGGCAATGATAATGGAGACTACGGTTCCAAGCGCGATGAACGCCAGGTTGTACAGCAGCGTATTGCGGGTCATAATCCAGGCGTCACTGGTCTGGAAGAGAAAGGTGAAGTTCTTGAAGCCGATCCAGTCGCTGCCGAAGATGCCTTTGGCATAATTGACATCCTTGAAGGCGATGAACACCCCGAACATAGGGAAATAGCTGTTAATGAGAAAATACAGCAGGCCTGGACCCGCGAGTATGAGGAGCGGCAATGTTTTTTTGAGCGGCTTGGATGGGGACTTGCGTCTGGCAGTCATGCCGGTTCACCTCCATGGCCGGGGGCAGAGCCTCAGTTACCGCTCCGCCCACAGCATATTCATATAATAATTATTGCTTTTGCGCGGCAAGCCACGCATCCAGTTGCTGCTGCTTGCTGTCAATAATAGCCTCTGCACCGGCATCCTTCAGCGCACTGATGAATTTCGGGATGATGGTCTCCGGGTCCACCGATCCGCTGACGAGTGCCGGCAGGAACTGGCTGACCACGTTATTCACAGCGCTAATCTGCGTCTTCACTTGACCCTGATCGAAAATGAAGCCGAAATACGGCGATCTTGCGGTATCCTTATTCTCCTTCAGCTTCAGCTCGACATCCGACCAGTCAATTCCCTCCAGCTGATACTGGAGCGATTCGGAGCCTACGATCCCTGAGCTGAGCATGGCTGTATAAGGCACCGTATTGGCGTCCATGCCTTCCGGGAATTTCACATGATGCTCATCTACCTTGAGGTAATCCTCCCCTTCGATTCCGAAGAGAATAGTGTTAATCAGCTCTTTGTCGGTGTAGAGCAGGTTCAGGAACTTCACCGCGGCCTCCGTCTCCTTCGAGGTGCTGGAGACCATCCAGGTTACCGAGTTCACCGCACTGGTATCGAAATAGAACGGGGCGATGCGCTTCGTCTCAATATTTTTGCCGACCTGCGCACTCAGCTGCTTGCCAACCTCCATGCCGCTGTAGCCGCCCAGGAAAGAGAAGCCGCGCCCGGAGGACACCATCTCCATGGCTGTAATGGTTGTGGTTGCGGTATCCTTCTGCAAATACCCGGCCTCGAACCAGTCTCTCATCATCTGGATTCCGTTCTTGAAGACATCCGATTCGTAGAAGTTAACGACCTTGCCGTTGTCACCGATCACGACACCGACTCCGGTCGTATCGGTCAGATAATCCACCTTGCTCGCGCCCTTCATCCAGTTCACAAGTCCCGTATCTGTCGGATTCACGTTGATCGGGCCAAAGGGAACCACATCCGGCAGCTTCTGCTTCACCGCACCGAACACGGCTGGCAGATCCTCTGCCGATTGGATGGAGTCTGCTGCTACGCCCGCCTCTGCGAGCATATCCGCGTTGTAGATAATATTGGTCGGCAGCGCCATCCCTTTATTCACAGGAATGCCGTAGATATGGCCGTCCATCGTGGTGGTTTTGAGAATATCCGGGCCGAAATCCTTATCCAGAATGGCTGTCAGCTCTTTGCCGTGTTCAGGAAGCAGCTCTTCGAGCGGAGCCACCTGGCTCTTGGATACATAGTTGGAGAATTGTCCGAGGGTGGTGAAGACATCCATCTTCTCCCCGCTCTGGAGCGCAAGATTGACCTTCTGGGCGTAATCTGCCGGGCCGAAGAGACGGAAGTCCACCTTCACCCCGATCTTCTCCGTTGTGATGGCGTTGATCGCATTCGTTACCTTGCTGAGATCATCGGGAATCCGGTTAAAGGAAGGCAGTGCGAATACAATCTCAGCCACCTTGGCCTTAGCTTCCGTATCCCCGGAATTCTTGGACGATGTATTGGAATTTCCGCCGCAGGCGGAGAGCAGCGAACCGCAGATTACCATGGACAGCAGCAGTGAACCTAACCCCTTTTTCTTCATTATCATCATGCCTCCTGTTCTGTATTTACACTCTCATTGTACCGGCCCTGGAGGGGGGCGGGCTTTCAATAATACGGGCTGTTTTTATAAAAAACCGCACTGGGCGGGTGGTGAGGATTCTCGGCTCTGTATTGCTAATTAGTTCTCTGGGGGACGGCGGCAGAACGCCCGGCCTTGGCAAACAAACAAGTGGAAAAACGTATTCTAATTTCTCCATTTCTTCTAAAGTTACCTCAACAAGTGGAAAAATAGCATCTAATATTAGCATTTTCTCTGCTTTGCCGGAATTATGTCTAATTAAGTGTTGTTTATCCAACTAATCCTCCGTCAGCGTTCATACGTTCGGCAACAGGTGTATAAAATCCAACTAAATTCTGCGCAGGAGCAACCTTCTCCTAGTTCCCTTAACATAGTTTCCAGCACCTCCAGTCAGTCAACCAGCAGGATGCTGCGCACCTTAGGCACGATACCTGCCTGCTCAGCAAGAAGCCCCGCCTCCGGTAGGAGATACGGAGCTTCCTAATGGTATCATTGTCATAACTATAGGGCGGATTTATGCTTGGAGCGATAGGCTGCCGGGGTTTCGCCTGTCCATTTTTTGAATACCGTGGAGAAATAAGAGAGGGTATCGAAGCCGGTATCCATCGCAATCTCTCCGATGCTCGCTGTGCTCTCCACCAGCCTCTGCTTCGCCGCTCTGATCCGGCAGTCGTTCAGGTACTCCTTCACAGTCTGGCCGGTCCCGTTCTTGAACACCTTGGCCAAATAATCCGCGGTCAGATATACGCTGGCTGCAACATCCTCCCGGCTCAGATCCTGGGTGTAGTGCTCTTGAATGAACCTTTTGGCCCGCTCGACCACTCCTTCAGACTGCAGCACCTCCTTGATGGAATCCACCGTCTTGTCCGTCAGCGCTTGCGCCCATTTCATGAAGTCGAACACACTGCTCTCTGCATCCTGTGTCAATTGCTGGCTGAGCTCGCCCTCGAAGAGCCGGTGCGCCTGAATGTGGTGCCGCGCAAGCAGCGAATAGACCACCTGAAGCAGGTCCTCGCGGATCGAATGGAGCGTGGCCGCATCCAGCTTGTTCAGACTCGTCAGCAGCTCCAGTTCTTTCTTGAGCCGGTTCACAATCTGCGCCTTCTCCTTCTGGACGAACAGCAAGGTGAACAGCTCCGTATCCAGGGAGAACCGCTCGGTCAGATCCACATGGAAGGGCTTATTCGGCAAATGCAGCTTGCCCCGGAAAATAATATTCGACTCGTCCGCCTGCTCCAGCTCCGTCTTCAGCTGCGCCAGGCGGGAGATCGCCGCAGGCTCACTGAAGTAACAGGTAGCCGTACATTTCAGATACAGCCTGGACAGCCGGATGATCTCTCCGGCACCCGCCTCCAGCTCCTTCATATCTGCCGGACTCTCGGCAATGATCGTATTGTAGAATACTTTATCGACCTGATAAGCAATTATACGTCCGCTGCCCACCCGGCTGCTAAGAATTTCAGAGACCAGATTCGAGAGGGCGTAATGAAAGATGCTCTCATCCCATTCCCGTTCAATCTGGGAGCGGGGAACGCTTACCAGCAGAAGCTTATACTCCGCATGCACCTGAACTGCCAGCTCCCGCTTCTGCACCTCACTCTGGATCAGCTGGGGCCGGGGAGAGATCGTCGCCGTCAGCACATCACTCCAGAAGCTGCGTTCTATCAGATCCTGGTTCTTCAGCCACGCATGGCCCAGCTTGCTGTATTCGCCTAGCATGATTTTGTTCTTCAACGTATCCATAGACTTACGCAGCGCTGCCTCCAGCTCCTGCTTGTCCAGCGGCTTGACCAGATACGAGTCGGCGTCATACGAGATCGCCTTGGAGGCGAAGGTGAAGCTCTCATGACAGGTCAGGAAGATGAATCCGCCTTCATAATGACGGTCTCTGGCCCACTTGATCATATCAATGCCCGACCCGCGCGGCATTTCAATATCGCAAATAATCAGATCCGGCTCACCGTTCTCGAATAGTTGCTTCGCATCCTGTATATTATGGGCGGTGAGCACTTCCGTAATTCCGAATTCCTCCCAATTCACGATGCTGCGCAGCGCTTCAACTGTAGGAATATCATCGTCAATCAGCATACAACGCATATTATCCTCCCTCTAAGCCGGGCTGGCTCCATTCCGTTGGCTTCACTGGAATCCACAGCTCAACCCTGGCACCTGTAGACTGGTTGTTGGACAGCTTAAGCAGATCCTCCCGTTTGTAGAGCAGTCTGAGGGTCTTGCGGATATTGGCAATGCCCACTCTGCCTCCATCCTCCCCTGCCTCTTCGCGCTCCGGCTGATCCAGCCATTCAGAAGCGAAGCCTGCCCCGTTATCTTCTATTACAATGCTGACAAATGAACTATCGTCCCGCTGCTCCATCCGCACCCTGATGAAAATAGACAGCAGCTCCTGAACGAACATAGCATGCTTGAACGTATTCTCCACAAAGGTCTGAATCATGAACTGCGGAACCGGCACCTGCCGCGCTTCCTCCTGGATCTCGATCATGAAAAAAATCTGTTCAGGATAACGGATCTCCTGCATCCGGATATAATTCTCAGTATGCCGGATCTCCTCCTCCATCGTCACTTCCATCAGCCCCCCTCTGAACATATACCGGAGATGCTCGGAGAGGCAGTGGATCAGCCGGCGAATCTCCTCGTTTTTATTCTGATAGGTTAAGCTGGTGATCGTTGAGATCGCATTCAGGAAAAAATGGGGCCGGATCTGCATCTGCAGATACTTGATCTCGGCGCGGCTGATCTCGATCTGTTCTTCATAGGACTGAATCTTCAGATCCTTGATCTCACTGACCATGGACTCCAGCGCATGGAACAGCTTCAGGAATTCCAGAGAGTAGGGGGTATTCTGCGGAATCTGGTATTCCAGCTGCCCCTGTTCAACCGCCTTCGCCGCCTTCACCAGCTCCAGAATCGGCCTCAGTACATCCCTCGTCAGGAATCTCAGCACCAGCGGTACCACAATGACCGAGAGAACTGCCAGCAGGGCGATCCCCCACTGAATCAGCTTCAGACCCGAGAACAGACTGCCCTTGGCAACCATTTGGGTCATCTGCCCGAACTCGCCGATCGGTTCAGATACAATCAGGTAATCCCGCTTATATTGCCTGCTTAAGCTCTCAAGCGTCGTCTCTCCCTCCTGCAGAGAGATATTACTCGCTGCCAGTATAGTTCCCTTCGAATCACTGAGCACATACCGGTTCTGATCATTGCCTCCCCTGTCGACCATGGCCAGCAGCGTGTCCGCTTTCACCAGCGTTCCGAAGCTGACCTCTGAATAAGTAATATATTTGAACAAGTACGACTCGCCGCGGATCTGGAAGACCTTCCATTCCCCGCTATGTTCTGCCGGAGCCGTACTGAATGTATGCATATTAATAAAATCCACCAGAGCCAGCTTATCCTCCGATTGAATCCGGCGGTTGAACTGCTCCAGCACCAGCTCATCCGAGAGCCTGATGAACATGCCGTCGCTCGAATTATCGCCTGCTATTTTTGCTTGCAGGCTATTCTTGAGCTGCTGGACCCTGAAATACCGGCTGTTCTCATCCATCCCCGCCGAATTCACGGCGGCATCCACGTTATGGTCGAATACCTCTATGAGGTCCTTGGAGAAATTGTTGAAATTATTATGAATATTGGCCTGATAGAGGGCCAGTGTATTACGCGAGCTAGTCAGAGCATTGCTCCGCACAACCTCCAGGGAGTAGATATTACTCAGAACAAGGATGGACAGCAGGATCGCAAGAATCACTGTCATCTGCAACGAAAATTTGAACACGATACTGTTGGTTCGGATCATCCCCGCCTCTTCCTTTCCCCGGAATTCAGCACGCCCCTGAGCCGTTACCTTCTTAGGCCAGACCCAGGGGCGTATAAGTATGCAATTTGCGGTTATATAAGCTGAAAAAATGAACTTAAAGCTCTGTCGTCACTACGGTGAATATTTGGACTTCCGGCCGCTGTTGTCCCCAGATTTCTTGATTTTAACCGCTAATCGCGGTAGAAATCCGGTGACAGCTGATGCTTCCGAAGCGAGCTTTCCTACGGAAAGCTTTCAGGCGGACGCTAACGCTCCTACAGTTCCAAAATTCCCCTCCGCTTCTTTTTGCTTTTCGTTATTTTCTTAAGCGCTTCTTAGAAAATCAATTAACCGCCCAGTCCAGCGCAGCTTCGATATGCTTATCCCAGTACACCCAGTTATGGTCGCCCGGGCCCTCTTCATAGTAATGGGCAGCCTGCTCGCTGTCCAGGAACTGATGGAACCGGCGGTTCACATCCAGCAGCATATCCTCGGTTCCGCAAGCCATGTACAGCTCCGGCAGGGCAAGTCCCTGCGCCTTCACATCACGCACCAGCTGCTCGGGGTCCTTGTCGCTGCCGAGCAGCTTACTCAGATCGCCGAAGACGCTGGCATAGTAGGAATAACTGGCGATTCCGTCTTTATAGTCTGGGGCAATATTGGCTACTCTATACGGAATTAAGGCCGAGGATAAGGCGATGATCCGGCCGAAGCGCTCCGCGTATTTCAGGCCGTTGCGGATCGCACCGTACCCGCCCATCGACAAGCCGCCGATCCAGGTATCCTCTCTGGCTGCTGATAGCGGGAACAGCTTGCGGGTGAAGTCTACCAGCTCCCTGCCGATATACTCACCGTAATATTCTTCCCTAAGCTCATCATTGACATAGAAGCGGTTCTCCCCGGCCGGCATGAATACTGCCACCTGATGCCTGTCTGCCAGCTCCCTGATCCTGGAGAAGTTCAGCCAGTCGTTCTGGCTGCCGGAGAAGCCGTGCAGCAGATAGAGCGATCTCAAGGGCTGACCGGACCAGGCCGGCAGTCCCCAGCCCTCCGGCAGATCCACCGGCAATATGGCCTGGATCGTGACCTCCCGCTTCAGACTTGCCGAGAACAGGCTGATTTGCATTGTAGCCATCATCATTCCCCCTTAACGAATTAGAATCAGACCCAGTATACCGCTTCTTGTCCCTGCTGATCTATATATTCGATAACAGACTTATAATTCTGCAGGTTAATATGCAGCCGGCAATATGCTGTTCCATGTTCCCACATCAGCCTGATTTCATCCGCCTCTGCCTCAAGTACCCGGAAGGTTCCATTGAAGGCGCTATATTCATTGCGGAAACGGATCAGCTTCATCAGCCGCTGCACGACCTCCCGCTCACTCTCCGCTTCAATCTCCTCCAGCGTGTAGTTATGGCGGTTAATCTCCCGGCCTTCCCCCGTCAGGGCGACCTGCTCCAGATCATTGCGTCCAGCCAGCAAGCCTACATAATAGACCTGCGGAATACCCGGTGCGAAGAATTGAATCGCTCTGGCTGCCAGGTACGCATCGTCATCTTCATTCAGTGCACTGTAATAGGTGCAGCGGATCTGATGGACATCGAAGCCATCCGGCGCTTTATGCTCCTCGGACAGAATCAGACTCAGATTCGCCCCGCGCTCCACGCAGAGATCCACCAGCTCCCGCGCTTCCTTCGTATCGATCAGATCATCCAGATCCGGCTTCACCGGAACACCGTCATGACAGTCCAGCATCGTGAACTGCTGATGCGGGCGGGTCCGCAGATAGTCGTACAGCGCCGTATTGGATCTGCCGGTAAGCGCCTCAAGCACGCGGTAAGGCAGAATGAAATCATATATCCAGCAGCCGTATTCTGATAGCTTAGTCTGGATACTGTGATGTGCATGCACCTCCGGCAGCAGCTCTATGTCCAGCGAATCGGCCATCTCCTTGATCCAATCCAGGAATTCATAAATCTCCGGCTCCACATAGAAACAACTGGTGCCCAGCTTCTTGATCACGTACCCGACCGCATCCAGCCTGACGATCTTGACATTCTGCTCTTTGAAGTTCAGGAAGAACTGCCGCAGCAGGTCGCGGGTGAGCGGAGAATGGATATCCAGATCAATCTGCTCGGAAGGATCAGTTTTGCCAAAAGTGGTCCATACCTTCTCTTCCTCCCCTCCAGAGGTTCTGAAGGTAGAATACGGCAGCGGCCGCCGCAGAAACATCTTCCCGATATCCGCACGCACAGGCTCGCCATTCTCCCAGATTTTGTCCAGGGTAATGAACAGATCCGCATATTCAGAAGCCCGGCCATGCTCCAGGAAGTCCTGGAAATACGGCGATTGCCTGGAGATATGATTGACCATCAGATCCACCAGCACATCGAATTCTTTCCCGAGGCTGCGGATGTCCTCCCAAGTGCCGAATTCCGGCTCGATCTCCAGATAAGTCAGCGGCGCAAAGCCGCGGTCCCCTGAAGAGGGGAAGGGCGGAAGGATGTGAATCCCCCCGGCAAACAGCCCGGCGAAGGGACCGCGCAGCACCTGATGCAGCTGCTTCAGGTCTCCGCCCAGTGAATCGGGATAGGTAATTAACTGTACTTGATTCTTCAGTGTCATCTCAGAGCCTCCTACAGATTGAATTGTTGCTTAATGACCTCAAGCGCAGGCAGATCGACTACCGCACCGGTGAATTTCAGTTTGTACGCGCTGACGGCAAATCCAAGCTCCAGCGCCTCTGTGAGCGTATACCCTTTGATAATAGCTGTATAGAATCCGGACCAGAAGGCGTCGCCTGCTCCCGTCGTATCTTCAATCTGCGTAGCCTTGGTGGCAAACGACACCGTTTCGCTGCCGGTGGAGACGAGTGCCCCGTCCTTGCCCAGCGTCAGAATGACCAGCTTCGCGCCAAGCGCAAGGAATCTGGCAATCTGCTCCTCCGGCGTGCCGGGTCCGAACAGACGCTCCGCGTCATCCTCGGAAGGCTTGATGATATCGACCTTCGGGATGATGCTTTTGACATAGGCTACCCCGTCCTCCCCCTTCTGCCAAATCGAGGGATGATAGTTGGGGTCGAAGCCGATCAGCACCTTATGCTTCCTTGCTGTCTCGATCACCCGCTCTACCGCCCTACGGGATGGGTTCCTGGAGATCGGCCAGCACGAGAAGTGGACAATGCTGGAATGAATCAAGGCTTGCTTCAGCGCCTCATTGTATTCCAGCTGGTAATCTGCCGCACGGTAAAAGATCGGAACCGGCGTAGCCTGACTCTTCGTAATCACCACCATACTGGTAGAATCATCGACTTGCTGGATGCCGCTTGTCGCCATTCCGGCGCTCTGCAGCCGGTTCATCAAGTAGTTGCCGAGGCTATCCCTGCCCACCGCCGAAGCCACATGCGACCGGATGCCCAGCTTCCCTGCATTAATGGCAATATTCGAAGGCGATCCGCCAAAATACCGCGTATATCCATCACATACCGTGTCCTCGCCATACTCATTGGAGATCATATCCACGAGCAGCTCGCCCACTGTTAGCACATCGTTCGTCTTATTTTCAAACCGTATTGTCTCTCCGAGTCTAAACACCCGCACTCCCCCTTGGCACTCCAATATCCTTGCGTCCTATTCATTCTATGGTTTCTGTGTACGCAATACTTTCAAAAACCCGTCCTCTTTTTACAATTTAAGAGTTCAAGGCTCTTGCTAACGCATGGATATAGCCTTCTCTGGCTCTGCGGGCGACTTCGGCTGCAGGAACGACATGCTCGAAGCCATGATAGCCACCCGGGTAGAGATGAAATTCCACTTCTACACCGGCTTGTGCCAGCCGCGCCACATAGTCAATTGTCTCATCCCGGAACGGGTCAAGCTGTCCGACGCAGGTATAGGCGGGCGGAAGCCCCGCCAGTTGATCCGCACGGCCGGGTGCCGCATACGGGGAGGTGTCTGCGCCCCCGGCAGGACCGCCCAGGTACATCTCCCATGCCACCAGATTGTTGGCCCGGTTCCACACCGCAGGGTGAGTTACCTCATAACTGGAAGGTGTAATGTTGCGGTCGTCCAGCATCGGATACAGCGGAAGCTGGAAACAGAGGGCAGGACCTCCCTTATCTCTAGCCATCAGGGCCAAGGCAGCCGCCAGACCGCCGCCCGCACTCGCGCCGCCTACAGCAATCCGGGCCCCGTCAATCTGGAGATCATTCCCCGGATCTGCAAGCCACACCAATGCCGCGAAGCTGTCTTCCACCGCTGCCGGGTACGGATGCTCCGGGGCAAGGCGGTAATCGGGCGACACGACAACACAGTTAGCCGCGAGGACGAAGCTCTCACATAACGCATCATCGCCGCTCGGCTGGCCCAGAATATAGCCGCCCCCATGGGTCCAGAGCAGGGCAGGCAGCTTATGCTTACTCCGCTTCGCCGGTTCATAGATTCTGATCCGCACTGGCCCGGAACCGGCAATCAGGACCCGCTCCGTAATGCGGACGCGGCCCGACGGTTCAATAGGCAACGGGACCATATTCCGGGCTGCGGCAAGATCCCCCGGCAGATGCAGCGGCGGCAATCCGGCCATCCCCTCTCTTAATTCCGGAGCCACGCGGTGAATGAAATTCATCTATTTTCCCTCCATATCGTTCGAATGTGAATAAATCCTGTGTGCTTCAAGTGGTCCCCTTCTCCGATAACCGGACGGGAAGAATGGTCTCCAGCGGGACCGGCTCGCCGGCAATCTGCTGAAGCAGATATTGAACGGCCAGCTCGCCCATTTTCTTAATCGGCTGTACGATGGTAGTCAGATCCTCCGCATCCAGGGCGGCAATTCCGTCATAGCCTACGACCTTGACTTGACCCGGCACAGCTCTGCCCAGTCTTCTGCATTGCTTCAGCACCTGCAATGCCAGCATATCACTGCTCGCGAATACGCCGTCCAGCTCAGGACGCTCCTCAAAAAGACTGCTGACCAGCTTCTCGTAATCTTTATACTTGAATCCGTTCAGATCGGTTTGCCTTACAGTGTACGCAACATCTTGCCCTTTGACCTGCTCCAGGAAGGCGTCATGCCTTTGCTTGGCCAGCAGATTAAGGCGCAGATTCCCGCTAAGATAGGCGATGCTGCGGCATTTTTTGCGCAGCAGCAGCCGGGTGGCCAGCACTCCCCCCTGATAGTTATCCGAGGCAATGAACGGGATCGACTTAGAGATCTGCCGGTCCAGCGACACCAGCGGCAGGTTGATCGACTTGTAATCGTTCACGCTCATCGTATGGCTGCCCATGATAATGCCGTCAACCCGGCTGGCCCGCAGCAGATCGATGTACTCTTTCTCTTTTTTCTTGTGATGCAGGGAATTGCACAGCATAAGCTTATAGCCTTGTTCATAGGCATAGGCCTCAATATGCTTGGTTACCTCTCCGAAGAACGGATGGGAGATATCCGGCAGAATCAGGCCGATAATATTGGATTTCTTGCGCAGCAAGGAGCGTGCCACCTCACTCGGATGGTAATTCAGCTCCTCCATGGCATCGTTCACCTTTTGCTTCAGACTCTCACTGAGGTATCCCCGGTTATTAAGCACACGGGAGACGGTAGTGACGGAGACGCCGACCTTCTCGGCAACATCTTTGATGGTTACAGCCATCCGTACCTCCTGACCCGGGTCAGCCACCTTCCTCTGTTCAGCGGAACAGGGCATGGCTCTGTGTTAACCGGTTAATATAATAGGACAGCAGCAGCTTTAAAACTGTAAGAATGGCTTAATTGCAATCCGTACAACTAAATCGTCTGGTGTGCTGCCATATCTCCATTTAGCTGTATTTCGTGCAATTAAAATACCTCTATACCTGGATTTTCACCCATTCCAGCAAATTTAGTTGTATGGAATACAGTTAGTGGAGGAATGCCTTCCTTTTCACTGTTTTAGTTGCACCGAATACACTTATCTCTGATTATGCGAAAAACCGAACCCAATAGTTCAGGTGGTTTCCTCTTACTGGTCCAATCCATAAATTTAAATCTGACGCTCTAATAGGGCAGACGCTGGCAGGGAAGCTGCCCGCCCGGGGTATCAGGTCGTGCCGCGCTCCACAGCCGTTACCGGGAATGTATTCACCATCGTCACCGCCTGTCCCTCGATCTGCTGGACGGCCAGCTCCATAATAGCTTCGCTCATCTCCTGAATCGGCTGCCCGACCGTGCTTAGACGCGGTGAGATCATGGAGGCGAGCTGCACATCATCATAGCCCACAATGCGCATCGCTGAAGGAATCTCCTTGTCCAGCAGGTTACAGGCATGAATCACCTCGGCGGCAATCACATCACTGCTGGCAAATACGCCGTCAATCTCAGGATGCTCCTGAAGGAAGGCGGCAATGGCGGTGTCCCCTCCAGTATAGCTCCCCTCCTCAACCTCCAGCTGCAAATACAGCGGCGTAAGCCCGGCGAGCTTCATCTCCTCTTCGTACCCCTGCCTTCTCAGACCGGCCAGCATGAAGTGATGCTGGGGACCGTCGATGCCCCGCTGGATATAGACCGTGTGCCGGCAACCCTTGCCGGTTAATAACCGGGCAGCCAGCCGGCCGCCCTCCAGATTATCCGAGGTGACCACGGGGATGTCCTCAGAGATTACACGGTCGAAGGAGACGATCGGCAGGCCCAGGTGAAGGTAATGCTGCACATCCAGCACGGCACTGCCCATGATGATGGCATCGACCTGGTTTTTTTTGAGCATCTCGATATAATCTACTTCCTTGGAGACGTTGCGGTTGGAATTGCAGAGCAGCAGCTTGTAGCCCTTAAGGTCTGCATAATATTCGAGATAGGCAGTCAGCTCGGCAAAAAAAGGATGGGAAATCGCCGGGATGATCAGCCCGATCATATTGGATTTTTTGCGGAACAAGGCCCTGGCCATTTCATTCGGCTGATAATTCATTTCCTTCATCACCCGGTAGACCTTCTCCTTCGTCTTGTCACTGATATACCCTCTATTGTTAAGGACTCTGGACACTGTATTCACAGAAAGTCCTGCCTGCTTCGCAACATCCTTCAGATTCGCCATAGGAACCACCTTGCTTTTTAGTTCCAATTATAGAGGAATTCGGGTTAGATTTCAGCTATATCGTCAACTCCCCCTTATTTCAGCGCCCCTTCCGTGATCCCCTTGATGATCTGTTTTTGCAGGAACAGGTAGATGATCAGCACGGGAATAATCGTCATAATCAGCCCGGCCATCAGCGGCGCATAGTCCACAGAATAGGAGGAGAAGAAGGTATACGTGGACAGCGGCAGTGTCTTCTGATCCGGCGACAGCAGCACCAGACTGGGCAGAAGATAGTCATTCCAAATCCAGAGCACATCGAGCACCAGCAGGGTGACGAACACCGGCTTCAGCAAGGGCAGCACTATACTGAAAAACGTCCGCAGCGTGGTGCTCCCTTCGATAAACGCCGATTCTTCCAGCTCGTATGGAATCCCTTTGATAAAGCCGTGGAACGTGAAGACGCCAAACGGCACCCCGAAGCCGAGATACATGAACAGCAGCGTCAGCTTGGTATTCAGCAGGCCCATATTCCCGTACAGCATCACCATTGGAATCATCAGCACCTGGAAGGGCAGAGCCATGGAGGCCAGCATGAGGAAAAAGAAGATGGAATTCACCTTCCATTTGTAGCGGACGAACAAGTACCCGGTCATCGCCGAGAAAATAATAATGATTGTGACGGAAATCCCCGTAATGATCAGCGAGTTCATGAACCCCTGCATGAAGTCCATATTGTCAAAAGCGCTGGCGTAGTTCTTGAAATTAATCGTTGCCGGCAGGGACAGCGGGCTCTCGAAGAATTGCTGGGTGGTCTTGAAGGAGTTCATAATAATCAGCAGGAACGGTGTTAAAAAGGCAAACAGCAGCAGGTACAGGAATCCTGTCCGCACGCCCGAGAGGATACGCCGGTTAGCATTCATTAAGATTCCACCTCCAGCTTCTTCAGCAGATAGGATTGCGTCAACGCGATAATCGCTACGACAGCGAACAGAACAACTGCCTCTGCCTGGCCGACACCGTATTGATTGGAGAGGAAGGCTTTTTGCACGATATGGTAGGTGGCCAGCTCCGTTGAATTGAACGGTCCTCCCTTGGTTAAGGCCAGGTTAATGTCATACGTTAAGAAGGACCGGGACAGGGAGATGAAAATACAGATGACGATTGCAGGAACCGTCAGCGGCAGAATAATTCTGCGGATCACCGAAGTCCGCCCTGCCCCGTCGATGCTTGCTGCCTCCAGCACATCATTCGGAACGCCAGTGAAGCCCGCGATATAGATGATCATCAGATACCCGACCAGCTGCCAGGCGGTTGCAATGATCAGCGCCCAGAATGCCGTCCCCGTATTCGTCAGCCATGAGGTCTGAAACAGCTCCCAGCCGTATTTAGCGCCAAGGTAAGGCAGCACTTGTGAGAAAAGCGTCTGCCACAGGTAGCCGAGTACGATCCCGCCGACCAGATTGGGTGTGAAGAAACCTGTGCGCAGCCATTGCTCGCCTCTCCCGCCTCTCGTCAGGGCGAGTGCGATGAAGAAAGCGAAGACATTGGCAATCACCACGGTGAAGAAGACATACTTCAGGGTGAACCACAGCTGCTGAAGGAACACCTTATCCCTGAACACCTCCAGATAATTCGTGAAGCCGATCAGGCTGCTGTCGCCTGTACGGACATCCCAATTCGTGAAGGTCAAATATAAGCCGACGATGAACGGTATGATCACTACGGCGGCAAAAGCGAAGATTGAGGGACCTCCGAAGACCAGAAACGTCCCCGCATTCTTCAGTGATAGCTTTTTGTTCATAGTGCTGCCCCCTTTCCTCTTAACAGGCTGAACTGGAGAATATCCCAGTTCAGCCTGTTCTTTTAGCACAAACGAAGAAATTCTCTATTTCCCTGCGTACGATTTCCAGTAATCCTGAACCTCCTGCGCAAGCCCCTGGCGGTCGATATTGCCTACCAGATACTTCTGCATCGCAGCTCCGGTCTTGGCCCAGTAATCCTGCGGCAGGTAATTGATGACCCCGATGTTGATAATCTTCCCTTGCTTCACGTATTCGCTAACGGCGTTGGACATGACGTTCGTGCTCTTCGCCTTAAGATCCTTGTATGGCATGGACAGCCCCATGTCGGTAATAATGGCCTTCTGCCCGTCCTCGCTGCTGACCATCCATTCGATGAACGCTTTGGCGGCTTCCTGCTGCTCCGGCGTAGACTTCGAATCATCGATGGCGAACAGCTTAGGCTCGCTGTAAGCGACTTGCGTGTTACCGAAATCCTCCGGATTATTGCTCACCGGCAGCGGCAGGATACCGAAGTCGGCATCGCGGCCTTCCAGCGTTCCGATGACCGCCCAGCTCCAGTCCCCCATGAAGTAGAAGGCGGCAGCTCCCTTGGCGAAATCTGCGCTGTCGCGGTTATAATCGGCAACGAGCGGGTCGCTCTTACGTGCGTTGTATTTTTTCAGCAGATCGAAGGTATCCATCAGTCCGGTGAACTCCGGATTCTCCGTCAGCTTAACCTGCCCGTTCTTCAGCTCCTCCACGAACTTCCGGTTGTCCTCCACCTTCTGCGACTGCAGGGAATAGGTCAATCCCAGATAGTGGGCGCCAAGCGACCAGTCTGCCCCGTGAAGCATGACCGGTGCTTTGCCGGAGGCTTCAATCTTCTTGAAGACCGCTTCCAGATCATCACGGGTCTTCACCGATGCGGGATCAAAGGCACCGCCGATACCCTCTTCTACCGCACGCTTGTTGTACAGCAGGCCATAGCCTTGGGCAGTCCAGGGAATACCCAGGAATTGTCCGTCCAGCAATGCGCCATCGATGGCTCCCGGATTAGTGAGGGCTTCATACTTCGCCTTCTCCGGCTCTAAATCCAGAAAATCATCCTTATATTGAAGTATGGTGCCTGCATCCAGATTCACGATTGTCGCCGGATTGCCGGAGGCCAGCAGGGATTGGAACTTCTCAAGCTGCGCGCCGCCGATCGGTGTAGGAATCAGTTCAATCGTCACCTGCGGATTCTGCTCATGGTACTTCTTGAACAGCTCCTCGAATACGGTATTGACTTCTGCAGAGGTATTGAAGAAGGTGAGCTTAACATCCTTGGCGGCTTGCTCTGCTGCTGGCGTCTCTCCCTTTTCTTCCTTAACAGCACCGTTTGCCGAATTCCCCTTGGAGCAGCCTGCGAGTAATCCGGTGACCACCGTCAGAGCGATAGCGAAGCTTGCAGCTTTTCTCAATTTCAAATGAATTCCCCCCGTACTTATGATTGTTTTGAATGCGCATACATTTCGGATGCAACTTTATGATAACCGGTTAACATATTTATGTCAATCGGTTATCATATTTAAATTTTAGCTAATAAAATCCGCCACACGCGCCACGTCCAGTCCAATTGTAATCGGTTTTTCGATTACATTCGGCTCACGCGCCGCTGCCGCTGAATGTATTCGGTTTTCCGCATACATCCGACAAAAAAAGGGCTCA
Source organism: Paenibacillus sp. FSL H7-0350 (assembly GCF_038593195.1). Classification (NCBI taxonomy): domain Bacteria; kingdom Bacillati; phylum Bacillota; class Bacilli; order Caryophanales; family Paenibacillaceae; genus Paenibacillus; species Paenibacillus sp. FSL H7-0350. The sequence goes on from NZ_CP151972.1 coordinate 2,337,153, forward strand.
GCCCAAATGAGCCGAGACCTCTGATATTACGGGACGAGACCACGCATCCCCCTACAATTTCCCCCGGTAATCCTGGGGCGTCATGCCGAATTGCTCCTTGAACACTTTGATAAAATATTGGCTGTTGGCGTAGCCGAGCTGCTCGGAGATCTCATAGATCTTCAGATCGGAGTTACGGAGGCTTGCTACGGCCTGCTCCATTTTCAGATTCAGGATGTACTCGCTGATGCTGATCCCGCTGACTTGCTTGAACAGTCTGGAGACATATGCCGGATGAAGCGAGACTGCATCCGCAACGAATTGCTGGCTGGCCTCTGCCAGATTAGCCGCGATACAGCTCTGCATCTCATTGACGATGCCCATCCGGTTATTCTGTGTATCCCGTTCGAGCTTGCCGTGCAAGGTATCCACCAGCGCTTCTCCCCAGCTGATCAGCTGGGACAAGGAACGGAATAGAGTCTTATCCAGCAACTCCCGCCCGACCAGATCGGACAGCAGACTATGATTCTTATGGGCAATATAGTGAAAGGAGCCGAGAATCATGGTGCGGATCTCCTCAATATATTCTTCGTTATAGGCCGGGAGGCTGTTGCTGAACTCCTTCATCTGCTGCAGCCGTTCCTTATACCCCTGCCACTGGCCGGTCTCCAGCAGATGCATCAGTGTCGGGGAAGCATATAAGTCCTTGAGCGGCTGGACCGGTGAGCTCTTCTGCTTGTCCGTCAAGGAGATGAAATAGCCCTTGTCATTGCCTACTTGCTGTCTTAACGCCGACTGGGAATCCTCATACATGGCGCGGATATCCAGCGGGAATTCGCCCGGGTAGGACAGAATGACCGAGATTCCGCCATTCAGATATTCATTCACACTGCTGTGCAGCTGATGGGTATTATGGGTTAGCTGCTTCAGAATCTTGCCCGGGTCAACCGCCCCCGCTTCATTGCTCTTCACAATAAACACCAGGTTCTCATGCGCATCCCGGCCATGCCACATCTCGAAGCCGGAGCCCAGCAGCTCGCAGGCAATGTTCGTCACCGCGTATTCAAAGAGCAATTGGCTATCCAGCCCGAAGTTCGTGAAATGCTCCTCCAGGCGGATCAGAATCAGGAAGACCCGGTCATTTAGCTGAAAATCAATCTGATATCCGCGAAGCTTGTCCTTCAGCCGTTCCTGCGGATAGGATTTGCCCTGAACCAGCTCGGCCAGCAGCTTATCCTTCAGCGCCGGAAGATGCTCCCGGAAGGCCAGCATCGCCTGCTCATAGGATGCCGTCCGGTCGAGCTCCTTCTTGATGGTCTTAATCGTGCCCTCCAGAGCAGCACGCAGCTTCTGGTGATCCAGCGGCTTAACAAGATACTCTACCACCCCATACTGAAGGGCTTCCCGGGCATATTCGAACTCAGCATAGCCGGTTAGCAGAATACACTTGATTCTCCGGTGGGTCTTCCGCACCTGCTTCACCAGCTCCAGCCCGCTCATCCCGGGCATGGCAATATCCGTAATGACTATATCCACCGGGTATTGTCCGATCATCTGCATGGCCTGGGCGCCGGAGTAGGCTTTGTATACTTTTTCAATCCCGAAGTCCTGCCATGGAAAAGCAAGCTCCAGATCATCTACGACATATTGTTCATCATCTACCAGCAGAATTTGCAGAATGAGCTTCTCCCTCCTTTTCAATACGAATCCGGTAACAGGTGCCTTCGGACAGCACGGAGTCTACGGATAACCCCGAGTCCTTGCCAAAATACAAGCGCAGCCGCTGATTCACATTCCTTAGTCCGGTTCCGAGCTGTTCATTACTGATGATATTGTCCTCGATATGGCGGCAGACCGCGCCGAGCCGTTCCTCCGTCATGCCGATTCCGTTATCCTTCACGGTAATCAGCAGATACGAAGCATCTTCTTCGGCGGCAACCGAGATGATGCCGGGCCTCAGGCTCGGTTCAATGCCATGCTTAATGCAGTTCTCCACGAGCGGCTGCAGAATCATCCTTGGCAACCGGTATCTGCCCGCCTCTGCCGTGACACCGAACTCGAAAGTGATTTCTTTTTTGCGCAAATGGATCATATGCAAATAATGCTCGACGAAATCCAATTCATCCTGAAGCGTCGAATCCAGCTGTTCAATCTTGTGAATGTACCGGCAGTAGGAGGCCAGATGCAGCGTCATCGCGGTGACCGCATGATAATCCTCGATGCTTGCTTTGCTCTGAATGAAATTCAGGCAGTTATAGAGAAAATGCGGATTAATCTGCGCCTGATACTGCTTCAGCTTCGCTTCCTTGACTTCAATCTCGCCCAGCAGGACTTGCTCAATCAACGTCTGTGTATTCTCCGCCATCCGGTTAAAGGAATTGCCGAGCACCTTGAACTCATTGACCTGCAGATCAACGGCACGGCTGGAAAAGTCGCCCCGGTCAAACCGGTCAATCGCCTTGCGCAGCATGATCACAGGTTTCTGGACCTGCTTGCGGAGCAGCAGTGTGTAGAACATAATACCAACCAGCACCACCAGTACCGCATAGAGGAACAGCCGGTTATTGCGGTTAATCGGTTCGATATACTGTCGCTTGGGATAGGCGTCTATGAAATACAAATCCAGCATGTCCGACTTCTTATAGTTAATCTGGTATTCTGTACGGTTCTCTGTAGCGGAGATGGTTCCCCTGTCCCCGTTAATCCCAGGACTGATCGACTGTAACAGCTCCTGCGGAAATGCTGCCCGCGGCTGAATAAAGGCCCGCTCAGAGGCATCGTACAGCAGCGGCATACCGGAGACATACTGATCCATCATTTTCACCAGATTATCCAGAGAAATCCTGACCTCAATTAACAGCGAGCTAATATGACTGCGCATGATGTTGGAGTAATATCCCTTGCCTTCCTTATCCATGTGCAGCACCCAGCGGTTCCGCACCTGCTCCGGGGGACTGAAAGTGCTAAAGGAGAAGGAGGAATCCGAGGATACCGTCTCTTTCTCATCCTCATAGTACAGAATAACTGTATTCTTCCAGGAGGTAGAGGCCGTGTTCAGAGCCAGCTTATCGATGATGGTCAGCTTCATCTCATATTTGGAATATTGATCCCCGAACTTCAGAATATAAGGATATCCACGCACAGACTGGTCCTGTGACAAAGTAATGGTATTTGTCAGCACCTGTTCAAATTGCGTGGATAGCTGGGAGGTCATGAATTCAACCTCGTACATTTTATTTTTTCTCAGCTCATTCTGAATGTCCTTCACGTTCAGCCGGTAGATGAGCCAAAACGCACCTACAATGATCAGCAGCATCAGCATCAGGACAAACGACAGCCACTGAAAGATCGACAGACGATATTTCACATTGCCCTCCTCCAAATGAAAGGACGGCCTAGGGGCCGCCCTTATTCTTTATATCTTTATTTCTGCAGAGATTGATACCATTCATTGACCTCTGTGGTCACTTTGTCGCCGCCTGTAGTTTTCCATTTCTCTACAAAGGTATCGAATTCGTCTACCGATGCTTTGTCATAAATAATTTTGTTCAGAATTTCCTTCTCCAGCTTCTCCAGCATATCTCCGCGGGCGAGCTGAGTTTCAGTAGGTGTACCTGTGAACATCTCAGGCATTACACTGTCCTTCTGGTCGATGATGATCTTGGCTGCTAAGATCTGCTCAGGAATACGCTCGGACAGATTCTTCTCATACTGGTTAGCAGGCTCTGCGCCGCCAGCGAGCTTAGCAAGCGTGTTCATCATCAGGTTAGGAATAATAGCGCCATCGTAAGTTAGGGTATAGCGGATCGCATCCACCCAGCCGCCTGGAATCTTATCCGTATCCTGCTCTTTCAGGACGGTTCCGTCTTCAGCGATATCATAGTCATAGCCTTTGGCGAAGCCGTTCACGAAGGTTGTGCTGTCCGGGTTGGCCCAGTTATCAAACAGATAGTTCTGGTAGACGAAGAATGCGTCTTTATGCTCCATATCCTTGTTGATCAATACAGCACCGGAGGCGATCTTCGTGCCGTGTCTGCCTACCTTGCCGTCCGGGCCTGCCGGAAGCGGATAAGCCTTATGCACTGCACCTGGAACGTTCTTCTGCAGATCCGGCAGCGGCCAGCCTGTCATCCAGTAAGGGCCGACAATGATACCGGATTTGCCTGCTGTAAAAGCTTCTGTTGCTTTGTTCTCATCATACAGACCGGATTCGGAGGAGATGTAGCCTGCCTTCATCCATTTCTGCATCGTTGCCAGGCCTTCCTTCATCTCCGGCTGAACAGAACCGTAAGCGAGCTGGTTGTCCGCTGTCTTGTTCCACTGGTTCGGCATAGCGCCGAACATTCCGAAGACCCATCCGGCTTCCGACATCCATGTGTTCAGGTTGTTTTTGAAGCCTACAGCCAGTCCCGTTGTATCCTTCTTGCCGTTGCCGTCAGGGTCCTGATTCGTGAACGCATCCAGCACGGTTTCCAGCTCAGCCAGATTCGTCGGAGCCTTAAGGTTCAGCTTCTTCAGCCAATCCTCACGAATATACATGACCGGATCATTATTATAAGCGTTTTCCAGAATCGGGATACCCATACGTTTGCCGTCTCTCATGTAGGGATTCCATACGGTTGGCTCTTCGGCCATCGCTTTTTTGTAGATATCGGAAGCATATTTGTCGAACAATTCGCCCGCATCGGTGAACTGGCCGCTGTCAATCAGATCGGAGATCAGGGAAGGGCTGCCGCGGAAAGAGATGATATCCGGCATTTTCTCACCAGAAGTAAGCATCAGGCGCAGCTTGGTTTCATAGGCGTTGTTCTGGTCACTTACGGTCCAGAGATACTTGATGTCAATGCCCAGTGTATCCTTGGCCCATTTGGTGTGCACGTTATTCTCGATGTTCTCGCCGTTCTTGAATTTCAGGCTGCTGGCGATGGGAAATACGGTTGAGATGGTTACCGGCTCTGTATATTTACCATTCTCAAAGGGAGCCGAATACATAGCATCTTCGCTTGCCGCCGGCTTGTTGTCCCCTTCTGCCTTCTTGTTGTCAGCATTGCCGCCGCATCCAGCCAGCAAGCTGCCCAGCATGACCGTGGATAACACTGCCGCAGCAGAGAATTTCATTTTCTTTATCATTTAATCTTGCACCCCTTTAATTAAAATTTAATCATATTAATTATATGAGTCAATCTTTTTTCACTTCCAGCGCGTGCATCACCCCCTTTAATAGGAAGGACGGCTATTCCTTAACCGCCCCGAGGACAATTCCCTTCACGAAGAAACGCTGCAGGAATGGATACACGATGAGGATCGGTGCCATTCCGATGAAGATTTGAGCGGCTTTGACCGTTCTTTGCGAGATATTCTCCAGATCCTCCGGCCGTACGGTCACCTTACTGAAGTCCTGCTGGACAATGACCGACTGCAGGAAGGTCGCCAGCGGATAGTTGCGGTGATCCGTCATATACAGCAGGCCGTCGAACCAGGAGTTCCAGTGACCGACAATCGTGAACAGCGACAGCGTAGCAATGGCCGGCATGGATACCGGGAGATACACGCTGAACAGTGTTCTGAAATGACCTGCGCCGTCGATGAAGGCGGCTTCTTCCATTTCTTTGGGCACGGCCCGGAAGAAGTTAAGCAGCAGAATGACATTCCATACCGAGACGGCCCCCGGCAGAATCAGTACCCATATGGAGTTCATGAGGTGCAGCTTCTGAATCAGAATGTACATCGGCACCAGACCGCCGCTGAACAGCATGGTGAAGACCAGCAGCCAGATATACATGTTCCGGCGTCTGAACCGGGCGTTCTCTTTGGACAGCGCATAGGCGGCCAGAATGACTATCCCCATGCTGAACAGCGTTCCCAGCACCGTGCGCTGCAGGGTCACCCAGATGGACCGGATGAAATTCTCATTGGCTACGGTCTTGGTATAGGCGTCCACTGTGAAATCTACCGGCCACAGACCCACCAGATTGGCATTGGCTGCCGATTTCCCGCTGAACGATACAGCAAGGACGTGAATCAGTGGGACAACACACATGACTGAGACTGCGATCATCAGGATATAGTTGAACACGGTGAAGATGCGGTAAGGTTTTGTTTTATGATACATGCCACATTGGCCTCCATTCTAGAAAATACGGTAGTTAGCAAATTTATACGAAAGGCGGTAAGCTGTTACGATCAAGACAAAGCTGACAACGGATTTGAACAATCCGACCGCTGTGGAGAAGCTGAACTTACCGTCAACAATTCCTAGTCTGTAGACAAATGTATCGATGATGTCCCCTTTATCGAAGACAAGCGCGTTATACAGGTTGAAGATCTGGTCGAAGCCGCCGTTAAGCACGTTACCCAGCGCCAGTGTTCCTACCACGATGGTAATCGGCAGCATGGCCGGCATTGTAATAGACCATGTCTGCTGCCAGCGTCCAGCTCCGTCAACCTCAGCAGCTTCATAGAGTGCCGGGTTAATTCCCGCCAGGGAGGCCAGGAAGACGATGGTGTTGAAGCCGAACTCTTTCCAGACATCACTCACTACTACGACAAACCGGAACCAGTTCCCGTCACCCAGGAAGAAAATCGGCTGGATGCCGAATACACTGACCAGTACCTGGTTGATCAGGCCTCCATCTCTGGCCAGCAGGTCGGAGAGGATACCGCCCAGGATAACCCATGACAGGAAGTGGGGCATATAGACAATGGTTTGTACCATTTTTTTGAATGCCATCTTGCGGATCTCATTCAGCAGCAGTGCGAATAAGAAGGGAACGATCAGGTTGGCGATCATTTTCAGACCGGCAATAATCAGTGTGTTCCAGATGATCTGAACGTTCTCGGGAATACTGAACAGATATTCAAAATGCTCCAGCCCCACCCATTTGGAGGCGCTAAAGCCTAAGCCCGGCTTGTAATTCTTGAAGGCAATCGCAAGTCCTGTCATCGGAATATAGGCGAAGATCAAGGTAAGGATCAAAGCCGGCAGAACCATCAGATCGAGACTAATCGTCGATTTCCATTTCGATTTTTTCCGGGGACTCCCCGCATTTACATCCAGTTTCTCGCCTTTTACGCTGGCTGGCGTAACCAAGTTTTTCATGCTCCTGCTCCCCTTTGCTGGTCAACGTGTATCCGTTTACTTTGTTTATAAATTAATAATACCTAGCCGGACATGACAGTTACATGATAAATACAAAGCATTGATAACAAAATGATAACCACAACAGTTTTGGAGATAGCATTACGGTGGCGCTTGGGTGGACGCTCCGCGAACGGACCGTTGTTACAATCGCTGTTGTGTCCAGATTTTATTGTATTTTTACCTTAGCGGTGAAAATCCGGACACAAAGGCGACCGCTGCCGCTTTTCCGCGGGTCGTTCCGTTCTCTCCGCTGTTTAAGCGGGGGGCAAGGTCATTGAAAAAGGACAAACCATTACAGAAACTATCCCCTAGTCATGACATGGCCCGGCACCATCGAGTAACTTCCAGTTAAGCCGCCGCCCCAGCGATGGTTGCACAACCTACTAGAGAATTAATTGGATAAACATACCTTAATTTAGCCGGTTTGGAGCTTTTGAGGAAATTAGGTGGATTTATGCTATTTATTTTCGAGGAAATCTTCTTTTTGTTCTAATCTCGGCGTAACAAGTGCCTTTTTTCCAACTACTGTCTGGCGAGGGGCATTCCAAGCGCGAACAAGTGCCCAAAATCCAACTATTTCCTGACGCAGTATCGGAGCAACGCAGGCAAGGTAGACAAAACAGTCGTCCAACATGAGCATCGCAGCCCTATTACTCCCATCACTAATATCCACCCGCTCCAAACTACTCTCCACTCATCAATGTCCAACCGCACCAAGCGGCTCACTCTCGCTATTGACATCCACTCGCCCCTAGCGACACTCTATATCCATCGATTGGCCTCCCGCATGATACGCTCCCTCCATCCCACCACAAAAAGCAGCGGCCCCCTTATCGGGAGAACCGCTGCTCGAATGAATGCTATAGACTTGCTGAGACTAATCTACTAATTCGCTAATCTACTGATTGAGACTGATTATCCGGTACACTACCACCGCAGCCTGCTCCTTGGTCATCTGGGCCTTAGGCATGAAGTAGCCGTTTTGTGCGCCTTGGATGACTCCGTCAGCCTGTAGCTTCTCAATAGCGATGGTTGCCTCCTGTGTCAACAGGTTCAGATCTTTGAATTCTGGAACCGCTGCTGGATCGGCCTTCAACTTGATCTGCTCTAGCTGGGCAAGTCTATACAGCATTACCGCCATTTCCTGACGGCTGAGTGTATCGCTCGGACTGTAGAGCCCGTCTGCTCTACCTTTTACAATACCTAAGGCTCCAGCAATGTTGATAGCCTCGGCATACGGGGAATCCTTACTGACATCCTTGAAGCCTGGAGCGGCTGCTCCAGCTTGAAGGTCAAAAGCATCGACCAGCAGCTGGGCAAATTCCGCCCGGTTCATCAATACCCCTGTCTCATAGGAAGCCTCTGCTCCCAGAGGAAGTATTCCGCTTGCAGCCAGAGCCTCAACGCTCTCGGCAGCCCATTTGCTGCTCTTATGATCCGGCAGCTTCACTGTGGCAACCGCATACTGTCCAAGCTCCTTGGTCTGGAAGGAGACATAGCCTGTAGCCGGATCATATTGACGATCCTTCACAACTGCAAGCTTACCATTCTCCAGCACTTGATAGACTGCAAGCTGGTGCGCCCGCTCGCCTGACTTAAGTTCATAAGGCAGCAGCAGGGTAAGCGCAGCAGCGTCCACTGCTGTGTTCTTGGCTCCACGGATCGCAAGCGAGAAGTCCAGTACAGCCGCTCCATCCAAGCGGGTCTTCACTGCTGCCGGCCATCCGTCCTGGCCCACACGCTTAACTTGAAGCTGAAGAACATCCCCAGCCTGCGTATCCTGCAATTTCAGCAGCTGTGTGTTCAGGCTCAGCACTGCCCCGAAGCCGCTCTCAATACGAATCTCCTTAATTTTCGGCTGTGCGGCCAGACCCTGAAGCGGAAGCCCCAGCTGCAGCACTTCGGTCCCGGAGGCAGGCTTGACAGCAATCTTCAGAATGCCGCTGTCCAGCGACTGAAGCACGGCCTGACTTACTACATCCGGCGTGAGATCAACATTCAGCACTCCAGCCTTATCCGGGGAAGTCTGAACGGTCAGCTTGCCATCTGCGAAGACCGCTGCCGGAGCCGGTGATTTCACAGGTGGTGACGAGCCTGGCGATGGATACGAAGAAGTCCCATCTGTAGGGGTTGGCGGTGCCGCCTCAGGTGCCACAAAGGTCAAAATCCCGAAGTTTGAGGTATCCCGCCACGTATCCTCTCCCCTGTCATTCCATTTACTCGTACTGCGGGTGCCGTCGCCCCGGTCATCATTGATCTGGAGATCAAGCCCGATGGAGCTTCCCGCCGCCCCCTTGATCGTGCCGAAATGTATCTTGGCTTCCACGCGGTACCCGGTGTCCGTATGGACTACCGCGCTGGTCAATCTGCTATCCGAGGCTCCTCCGCCAAAGGATGCCACATTATTAATGTTAATCCGGTATTGGCCGTCATCCCCCTCATAATACGGGGTTCTGCTGAAATTCTCATCGATGAAGATCTCCACGGAGTCCTGGTCCCATGGATTCGCAGCATCCGCCTTCAGCAAGGCGTCCTTCACATCAATGATCAGATAGAGGCTGTCCTCCATCCACATCGATCTGGCTTCTGCGGTGGTACTGTAAGGCGCGGCAGTCATTTTCACCTGAAAAGGCTTTGCCTTCTCCCACTGCGTATCCATCTGTCCGTCGATCTTCACCTGACCCATCAGCGATTCCGCCGAATTAGGCATGGCAGAGAGCCGGAGAACACCGTAATGACTGGTATCTGTGTCCTGGGACCGGCTTCTGTCATTCCAGTAGGCAGGAACAGAAGCCGGAACACCGGCGTCACTGACACGGATATCAAGACCCAGCTCCGCGCCTGCGGCACCCTTGACGGTTACGAGCGGAATTCTTGCTTCAATGATATAACCGCCCTCGCGTTCTGTGCTGGTGAAGCTGACTCCTTCGGTCCCGGAGCCCGAACGCGGCAAGCTGATCTTGCGGTCATCCGGCTGATACGCCGTAGTCTTCCCATTGTTCTCATCCAGGAAAAGCTCAACCTTGTCTTCCCCGTTCTGACTTGCATCGGTTACGTCTACCTTCACATACAGGTTATCGGTATCCCACAGCGTATGAACCTTGGCAGATACTGTGCTGCCCTGTTCAAGTGGAATCCCTGCTGTTTTGCTCCATAGGGCTTTCCCGGCTGCGCCTGCCTGAGGCGTACCCTCAAGCGCCACGGCTACATTGTGAATGGCCGGCAGCTTGGACGGGTCCACCGCCCCCCAGAAAGCAGGCTTCGCCTTCAGCTGCTCATCGAACAACATAGCATGGTTGTTGTAGCTTTTCTCATCCTGCACGCCCCAAATGGAGACTGAGGAGATCGTGTCCTTGTACTTCTTGTAGAGCTCGAACAGATCATTATAGCGTTTGCCCTGCTGCGCAGCAATATCCGCAGGCAGCGGAGCAGAAGGGCTGATGCCCGAATCTACGTCCAGCTCAGTGATTTGAATGTCCAACCCAAGCTGCGAGAATTGCTGAATCGTCTTTTCAATCTCCGAAATGGATGGGGAGAATAGTCCGTGATGAGACTGGAGGCCCACGCCGTCAATCAGATTCTTCGCCTTGAGCGTCTTCAGCAGCTTGTAGATATGCTCACGCTTTTCCGGTACCTCTGTGTAATAATCATTGTAATAGAGCTTCGCTTCCGGGTCCGCCGCACGGGCGAATTCAAAAGCCTTCTCGATATAGTCCGGACCAATCAGCTTATACCAAGGGGACAGTCTCATCCCGTCCGGGCCGCCGCCATTGTCGGCAATTGCTTCGTTCACTACATCCCAGGCATAGATTTTTCCCTTATAGCGGTGCATAACGGTCTCAATATAACTCTGTAGACGCGTAAGCAGCAGCTCTCTGCTTGCCGGCTGGCCGTCAGGACCCGTGAACATCCACTCGGCAGCATCCACATGCCACAACAGCGCGTGTCCGCGAAGTCCCATTCCGTTCGCCTGGGCGAAATTCACATATTTATCCGCCCCGTCGAACACATAAGTGCCCTCGGAAGGAGCAAGGAATTTGGGCTTCATTTCATAGGTGGCTGTGATGCTGTTGAAATGCTTCTTCAGCAGTTCCCCATAGACCCCTTCCATCTGCCAGGAGTACGCAGCGGCACCAATGGCGAAGTCGTTCGCATAGATGTCTTTTAGCGCAGGGATATCCTGTTCAATGCTCATCTCAGGTGCGGGTTCAACAACCACATCATCTACATAAAAAGATAACGTATCCACAGTCTCCTCTGTAACATAAGGAGTCTCCACGAACAGGTTCACCTCTGACGGCTGGTCGCTGTACTGGAAAGTCCCCTTCAGCAGATGCCATTGATCCCACTGATCAGCCTTAATGTCAACCTTATCAATTGCATTCCAGCTCTCGGAGCCGGCCTTCTTATACACCGTCATCTGCAGGCTTTTGTCGGCCTCCGGCTTCTCCTTCAGACGGACATACAGCGAGAACTGGTAGCTCTTGCCCGGCCGCAGATGCTCCTTCACACTCAGGCTTGGCCCATGGAAGCTGCGCTCTCTTCCTTCGACCAGCATACTGTTGGTCCCGGTATTGGCAGTATCCTGGCTCACGGACAGCGACTCCGGTCCAATCCGGTTCTTCCAGCCCTGAAGCGTTCCGTCTTCAAAATCCGTGCGCAGCCCTTCCTCCCCTTCCGGGACTTCAGCAGCTGCGGTGGTAATCTTGATATCATCCACGTAGAAGGATGTTCCTGCTGCGGCTTCTGCATAAATCTCCGTGAAGCCTACCTTATCGCCTGTAATAAAAGTACCTTCCAGATACGTCCATTCCCCCGGCCCCTTCGCTCCGCTAAGTTCCGCTACAAGCGTCCAGTCCTCTTTTTCGCCGATTTGGGTATGTACTGTGAATTTGACCGGCGCCGGAGATTTCACCCATGCTCCCACAGTGTAGGCTGTGTTCGGAGTCATATGATCCGTCAGAACCTGATTGGGCCCTTCCCAATCCTTGGTGCGCCCATCCACGTACAGACTGTATGTGCCTCCATGATAGACCTCCTTCGTTACTGTAAGCTGTTCGTCTCCCTTCTTGGTCCAGCCCTGTGCGGTGCCGTCCTCAAAGTCCGAAGCAAGAACAACTGCCGGATCTCCCTCAGCCGCAGCATAGACCGGTGTCCGCATCGGCAGCACCGAGGCTGCCAAGACGGCCAGCGCCAGCCCTAAGCTCATCATTCGTTTACGATTGAGCATCTGTACCCTCCTAAGAATCTTCTTTATAAAGCGCTTACAGATTGAATTATAGCTCTATGGAAATCGTTTACAAATAACAATTTGATAGTATTGATAACAAAATGATAAGCGGAGCGGGAAAAATTAGCCGCTACACCCGGCTCCCGCCCCCCCCTTGCGCAGCACATGTTGTGCTGTAGTAGGTTTTTCGATTACATTCGGTCCGCACGCCGCCACGCCCAATGGTTCGGTTTTTCGGTTACATGCGACCTCGCCTGGCCTGTGCCCCGGCGGAACCCGGCCGATTTCCTATTTCTACGCAAAAAAGCAGCACACTCCATCCCTCCGAGTGCGCTGCAAACTATACAGTCTCTGATCTACTCTTCTTTATTTACTCTACCCACTTCACTCCGCATACCTCACCATGATACGTTCCCCTGCCTGCATCTCAATACTCACCAGGCCGTCCGAATCCGGCTCCACCAACAGCCGGTCTTCTCCGCGCGTAATCTCTAGAGGCCGTTCTGCCAGAACCCGGCACTCTCCCCCAAGATGAGCGGTAACCTCCGCTTGCCCGAGAATGCCAGCACTCCAGGTCAGGTTCACTTCATAGCCGCCGCGGGCGCGCAGTCCCTTCACCCGTCCTTCGCTCCAGCTTGAAGGCAGGGCGGGCAGAAGCTCCAGAACTCCCTGGTGGGATTGCAGCAGCATCTCGGCAATTCCGGCTGTAGCCGCGAAGTTCCCGTCAATCTGGAACGGCGGATGAGCGTCGAACAGGTTCGGATAGACGCCGCCGCGTTCATTGTTAACGGCCTCCGGCTGAACCAGCGTCAGCAGGTTAGTGATCAGCTGCTTGGCGCGGTCGCCCTGTCTGAATCTGGCCCATAGTCCGATTTTCCAGCCCAGGCTCCAGCCGGTTCCGCCGTCTCCGCGAATCTCAAGCGAGGTTCTGGCAGCTTCATACAGCTCGGGAGCTAACTTCTCCGTTACCGATCTGCCGGGGTAGACCCCGACCAGATGGGAGACATGGCGATGATGTACATCCTCGTCCTCCATATCCGCCGACCACTCCTGAAGCCGCCCTCCGGCACCAATCTTGAGTGGCAGCAGCCGTGCGCGTGCCGCTTCCAGCTCAGCCGCGAATTCGCCGTCCAGCCCAAGCAATCCGGCAGCAAGGCTGCAGTTCGTGAACAGCTCCGCGATCAGCGACAGATCCATGGTTGCCGCTTCGCTGACGGCATACTTCTTGTCGCCGTCTACGATTTTATGCTCAGGAGAAGTGGATGGTGAGGTAATCAGGTACCCGTCCGGGTTCTCGATCAGCCAATCCAGGCAGAACAAGGCCGCTTCCTTCATTACCGGATATGCGGTCTCCCGCAGATAGGACAGATCGCCGCTGAAGGCATAATGCTCCCACAGATGCTGGGTAAGCCATACCCCGCCCATCGCCCAGGATGCCCAGACCGGATCTCCGTCGCCGTAGCCGCCAACGGGAGCCGACTGCGCCCAGAGATCGGCGTTATGATGGGCTACCCAGCCGCGTGCGCCATAGTTAATCCGGGCCGTCTCGCTGCCGTTGACCGCCAGCCTCCGGGTATAGTCAATCAGCGGCTGATGCAGCTCGGACAGATTACAGATCTCTGCCGGCCAGTAATTCATCTCCGCATTGATATTCAGCGTGTAATTGCTGCTCCAAGGTGCCCGGGTATCCTGATTCCAGATGCCCTGGAGATTCGCCGGCTGAGTGCCGGGGCGGGAGCTGGCAATCAGCAGATAACGGCCGTAATGGAACAGAAGCTCTACCAGCCCCGGATCATTGCTGCCGTAGGCCGCAATTCTCTGATCCGTTGGCATGCCCTCTGGAGCCAGGCTCTCTCCCAGATGCAGCTCTACCCGGTCAAACAGCTCCCGGTGGTCGTCAACATGACGGCTTAGTAGCCCAGCATAAGGCTCATTGATGATCTGCTGTACAGCCCCAGCTGTCTGCTGACTTACATCATAATCCGCCTTCACTGTGCCGGATTCCGCATCGAAGGAGGTTGCCGCACTGAAGTATAGAACCGCTTCCGTTGCGCCGGTAACCTGGATGCCATCAGCACTAGCTTCCAGACGGCCTCCAGTCTGGACCGCAGCCAGACGGCCGTGGAACTTCAGACTCCGCGGGGACTCTCCACCGTAACGGACCGGCTGATCGACTTCGAAATAATTCGGTGCCACATATTCAGGAGCATGTCCGCTAATTGTGTAGTGTTCTCCGTCTGCTTCCGAACGGTGACGGAGCGGACTGTCCAGCTTCGCCCGGAAGCTGAGCCGGTGCTCCTCGCTGGCCGTTAAGCGGACAATGATCGCCTGGTCCGGGTGAGAAGCGAAGACCTCCCGGGTATACCGGACACCGCCGATTACATAGGAGACGGTACCAACACCCGTGGACAAGTCCAGCTTCCGGCTATACTCTCCGTCTGTGGTCTGCCCGTGCTCCATCGTAAGCAGCAGATCCCCGAACGGCAGATAGGACTGGGCGTAGGGACCCATCATTTTTTTGCATAGTTCATCCGCTTCTTCATTCCTGCCTTCTGCAATCAGCGCCCTAACCTTAGGAAGAACCTCGAGAGCCCCCGGATTATTCCAGTCTGTCTTGTACCCGGACCACAGCGTGTCCTCATTCAGCGCCAGACGCTCCTTCTCAATGCCGCCAAAAATCATGGCTCCCAGCCGTCCATTCCCGACTGGAAGCGCCTCCACCCAAAAAGTGGCAGGGCTATTAAATGAAATATTCATTGCGCAGCTTACCTCCATACACCGTAATTTCTAATCTGGCTGAACCCTTCCATCCTGATAAATCCTGATAACACTCTCATTATATAGGCATCTGTCAGGAAAGACGAATCCGCAGAGTATACTCAAGCGGAGTGATGAGTGTTACGAGGACTTTCTGGCAGCCTTCGGGATAGCTCATCCCGCGGATATCGGCCAGATGATGCTCATGACAGCCCTGCTCAAGCTCCATCCAATCCTCCCCGGAGCTGTAGCGCAGCGTCCCGGCAGCCCAGAAGGAAGTCTCGCTCATACCCGGTACCGGCGTCAGCGCGGAGCCTTCGAGTCTGCCCTCGCTGCCGAAGAGCAGGACAATCTGAGTCAGCACATCTGCCGGGGACGGTGCTGAGAAGTGCAGATCCCAGCCTGCTTCCCACTCGCTTACCTTCACGCAGACACTGCTGGTCTGGTTATGGGTAAGCGGCCGCTCGCTATGCGGCAGCAGATACCACGGGCTGGTAGGCAAGCCGGTGCGCGGAGGCAGCTTTTCTGCGGGAATAGTGCCATAGTAGCCTTTATCGGCAGCTGACTCCAGCTGGAATCCGTCCGCTGTCTCCGTAAGTGAATCCATCGTAATCAGTCCCGGCTCGAAGCTTGAAGCCAGCTGGACCCCCAGCAGCCTTGCCCGGCCATGCCGCAGCGAGAACAGCGAGGAAGCCTCGGTCATCACGCTTACACTGGTCTCTCCGCTGCGCACCCGGGCAACCGGAGCGCCGAATTCCGTATGCTGCTTGCTGTGGCGGACAGGTCCGCCGTAGCCGTCCTGCCCGATCCGTCCGATCAGCTCCTGACGGTTGAACGCGCCATCTATTACCTCGCGGTAGCTGTCCGGCAGTTCTCCCGGCGCGACTGAAGCCGCCTGCATCTGCGGATAGAGCAGGAATCCCAGCATAATCTGATTGGGCAGCGAGCCCGGATGCATCACCGAGCGGCTTGCCAGCTCCGCAAGAGCTGCGAACTCCGGGTCGCGGTCCTGCTCTGCCATCAGCTGATAGCACAGATAATAGTCAGCCAGCGAGTAGACGCTGCCGAAATCCTGCCGCCCCGAATAATCGGTGACCACCTCACCGTCCGGGTGAACCAGATATTTCATCATCCGCAGATTCTGGCGGACCGGCTCCAGCAGCTCTGGGCGGTTCAGATCCTGCGCGGCGTAATAGAGCATAATGTCACTGACCGTGTTGTAGATTCCGTTACTCCGCTCCGTCCACTCGCCGTCCGGCGTAATGTCCATCCCCTCCTGCAGCCATTCTCCGGCTCTTGCCTGCAGCTCCTCCAGGGCAAAAATCCGGTACAAAGACCCCAGCGCAGCAGTCAGCACCCAGCGGTGATTCGGGGTATGCACACCCCCGGTCAGCATCGCCGGAATCGTCCGCTCCAAGAAGACTCTAATCTGATCCGTTACCGGCTTCAGCGGCGGCCAGCTCTGCCGCTCCAGCAGCGTGAGGATATTGGCTAATCCGACCACCACGAACGCTGTATCCGGCGGTGAATGATAATTCGTCCAGCCCGGCGAGATCGTACCGTCCTCATGCTGGAACCGCAGCATGAACGCCATCCCCTCATACAGCTGCTCCAGCAGCACCAGATCCCGGTAATACCGGGACTGCTCATTCACCAGAGCAGCCGCCCATGCCGCCAGATACTGGGCCGTGCCGGTGTGATTCGGCCAGGCTACGCCGCTCAGCGGATCACGCACACCCCCGAAGTACCGGCTCTCCCGGTCATTAATCTGCAGCTCCATGGATTCCTGTGTCCATTTATCATTAATGTCCGTTATCTTCTTGAACATCTGATTGACTCCCCTATCTGCCAGCCCTGTTAGGGCGTGAATTATACTGAACCTGCAACAGACAATACTATAATAGTCAATAGCCTCAGCCCTTCACGGCTCCAGTCATCACACCGGAGACGAAGTATCTTTGCAGCCATGGATAGACGAGTAGAATAGGCACTGTGGCGAACACTACAGTAGCCGCCTTCAGACTCTCCGGCACAACCGTGCTGATCGCATTCCCCTCCATTCTCATCATATCGGTTACCTGGCTGTTCTGGATCATATGATAGAGCTTAAGCTGGAGCGGATACAGCTCCGGCTTCGTGATATACATCAGCGTATCCTGGAATCCGTTCCATCTGCCGACGGCATAGAACAGGCTTAGAGTAGCAAGCACCGGCATGGATAACGGCAGAATGATACGGATTAGCGTCCCGAACTGGCTGCTGCCGTCGATCTCAGCGGACTCCTTGAGCGCGTCCGGAATCCCGGCCAGAAAAGAAATCAGGATAATCATATAGAAGGGGCTAATAAGTCCGGGCAGCACCAGCGCCCAGATCGTATTCAGCAAATGCAGCTCCCGTGTCAGAATATACTCTGGAATAATACCGCCGCTGAAGAACATGGTGACAACAATGATGAACATGAAGATTTTACGGCCCTTCAGATCCTTCTTCGACAGGGCATAGCCCGCCGCAACCGTCATCACCATGCACAGTGCTGTGAACAGCACCGTCAGGAATATCGTGAAGGCCAGCGAGCGGATCATCGCGGCATCACCGAACACTTTTTTATACGCCTCAATATTGAAGTCCATAGGGAACAAAGTAACTTTGCCCGAAGCAATCGGGACCGTTCCGCTGAAGGATACAGCGAGAATATGCACGAACGGAATCAGACATGCCAGCACCGATAAGGTCAAGCAGATCACAATCCATGTATCAAACGCCTTGTTAGCTGCTCTTTCATTCATAATGTACACTCCCGATCCAAAGGTTGATTATAGGATGCTCTCGTCTGTAAGCTTCTTGGAAATATAGTTCGCCACCAGCAGGAATAGAAGTCCGACCACCGCCTGGAACAATCCAACCACCGTAGCCAGCGTATACTGCCCCGATTCCAGACCGATCCGGTAGACAAAGGTACTCAGCACATCCGAGTATTCCATAACCGCAAGGTTACCGATTACGAACGGCCGCTCGAAGCCAATCGAGATCATGTTGCCCAGATTAATGATCAGCAGCGTAACAATCGTCGGCTTGATCCCTGGAATCGTAATATGCAGAATGCGCTTGATTCTTCCGGCCCCATCGACCTCCGCCGCTTCGAACAGCTCTTTATTGATGCCCGCGAGTGCCGCCAGATAGAGAATCGTCCCCCAGCCTGCGCTCTGCCAGACACCGGTCAGCAGGTAAGTGATCAGCCAATAATTTTTGTCAGAGAGAAAAGGAATGGCATCCAGCCCCAGGCTTGTTAACAGGTTGTTAATCATCCCGGACTGCTGGCCAAATAGCTGGTATACAATCCCGCCGATGATTACCCAGGAAATAAAATGCGGAATATACAGAATCGTCTGAGACAGCTTCTTGAACCAGACCACCTTCAGCTCAAACAGCATGATCGCAATAATTAGGGGGGCGGGAAAAGAAACGATCAAATCCAGAAAGTTCAGCATCAACGTGTTGCGTAAGGTTATATAAAAGTCCTGATTCGCAAATACCTCGCGGAATCCGTCAAGACCAATCCATTCACTGCCACCGATGCCTTTGAAAAAGTTGAAGTCCTTGAACGCAATCTGCACACCATACATTGGACCGTACTTGAAAATAATAAAGAACAGGATAGGTAAGACCAGCAATGCGTACATCTGCCAATTTCTGCGGAAATAACGGGTGTATCCCACAACGATTCCTCCTCCACTGTGTCCCTGAAGCTGTAAGGGGAAGCAGCCAAGACCGGCAGCCCTGCCGCTCCCCCTCCCTCACGGACCGCTAATTCAATTATTTCTGCTCGCTGTAGGCAGCCTTGCGTTCATCCAGAATGGCCTGTCCGCCGCTTGACATGTAGTCCTTCAGCATACTCTCATAGGTGACTTCGAATTCGCCAGGGGAGACCATTGTAGATTTCACCATCAACTGCTTGATTTTATCGCTAAGTGTCGTGCCGTATTTGCTCTCTGCCTCAATTGGACGGCTGGTGAACACCGGCTCAATCGGATTAGTGGTAGAAATTGTGAGTGATTTTGCGATGATGTCCTGATACTTGGTGCGGAAGCTCTTCACGAAGGCTTCATTATTCTTGTCCTGGCTCTCAAAAATCCGTCCGTTCGCGATAATCCCGATATCCCCGCCGCCTGACAGCTTGTTGGAGGATTCGACAGACATATCCGGAATGGAGACCGGCACACCGCCTTCCAGCGTGTAATGCTCGCCTTCAATCCCGTTCTGGATATATTGCAGATGACCATCTGCAGACATCCAGTCCAGATACTTAATAGCTTCCACCGCATGCTTGCTGGACTTCGGAATCATAATATACATCCCGTTCGGAGCAGATACCGGCTTGGCTGTCTTCCCCTCGCTGTTCGTGAACGGATCAATGGCGCTCAGTACAGCCTTCGGGTTATTCTTCGTCATCACATCATAAGCACCGTCAGGGTAGAAGATCGCATCGTTATCATCGCTGAATGCGCCCACAAGCCCGTTCCCGATATTCTGTGTAAGGGTTTCTTTATTCTCGTCCAGGGCGAAATCCTTGCTGATCAGCCCTTCGTTATACAGCTTGTTCATATATTGAATGGCATCCTTGAATCCAGGCAGCAGAATCGGGTAGTCCCGGGAGCTCAGGTTCTGTGTAAGCTCGTAGCGCTCCTGCTCAGTGACCGGCTTGATGAAGGACCAGACCAGCGAATCATACTGCGCCGCAGCAATCGTCATGCCCAGCGGAATCACCTTGCCGCCGGTTTCACCCGGATCTTTGGTCTTGAAGGCAGTTAGTGTATTGTACAGCTCCTCTGAGGTAGCCGGAACGGGAAGCCCCAGCTTATCCAGCCAGTCCTGACGAATGAAGGAAGCATATTTACCTACCGTTGAACGTTTGGCGGGAATGCTATACTGGACGCCATCGTATTGACCGTAGCGCAGAGTATCCTCGCCAAGGAACTTGGTCAGATTCTGTCCGTGTTCCTTCAGCAGCGGAGTCAGATCCGTCAGCCCGCCTTGCTCGGCATATTTGTTGAAGGTCCCGGAGTCATAGGTGAAGACGATATCAGGGACATCGGTTCCGCTGGCCATCAGGACATTAAGCTTGGTCACTTCCTCTGAGCGGGGGATAGGGACAAATTCCACATCGATATTGTTAGCCTTACCGAAATTCTCTTTAACATAATTAGTGAGGAAGTTATCGGATGCCGTAACACCGGCGGGCGCATTGCCACGGTCAAAAATTTCGATCTTCAAGCTGCCGGCTGCTGCTGCACCGTTGCCGCTTGCTTCACTGGAATCTTTAGACGAGCATGCAGACAATACCATAGATGACATAAGAACCGCCGAGAGACCGAGAGCCAACTTTCTTTTACCGTTAACATTTGTCATATTTCCTACCACCTATCCCTTTCGATTTCTGATTTCAATCAGCCTGTTGTCTCTGTATGATGCTTACGGCTTGACCATGTGATGAATTATTACATCGTTTGCGTAATTCGACAATATACATGTTTCTTATTGTATTTTCATGAAAAACCCAATGAAATTGCAGCATTTTTCATTTCGAATATACAATTATCGTAGAAATCCTTCACGAAAATTGTATTTTTAAACTTAAATACCTAACTTATATATAACATAATACGTCATGTACATATCACCCATTGCCCCATATCTCACCCATTAATCAAAAAAAGCGCAAACCCGGAATCAGCTGAAGCCGGATTTACGCAGTGCTTATTCATCTTTATGGAGCTTCAATTTGCGGTAATCCCCCGGGGTCATGCCCGTAATACGTTTGAAGACCCGTCCGAAGGTAATGGAATTAGCATATCCAATCTGCAGTGCTATATCCTGTATGCTCTCTGAAGTCGTATCCAGCAGTTCCTTGGCCTTCATCAGCCGCAGCTCTGCGAGAAAGTCCACGAACTTCATATTGAATTCTTCCTTGAACAGGTAGCTGGCGTATTTCGCAGAGATCTGGAACCGTTCGCTCAGATGATTCAAGGAGAGATCCGGATTGGCATAATGCTCTTCAATATAATGCTTAACCTCGGTAATCATCACCCGGTGGCTCTTCAGCTCATTGACCGACACATAGACATGGTAGGTTTCATTCAGCCAGCCGGTCAGCAGCTCCCGGATCTCTTCAAGATCGGTGCTTCCCCGGATGCGTTCCCGCAGACCGCCGCTCCATGCTGCCGCAAGCTGACGGTCCAGCGTCCCCGCTATGCCCTTAAGCTCCTGCTCCAGTGCCTGGAGCAGCACTTCCAGCAGCATATAGATCTCTTCGTCCTTCAGACGGTCCTTGCGGAAGGAATCGAAGATTTCGTCCAGCCGGATACGCCAGTTCTCGCCCGACAGGCGGAATTCACGGACAAGCTGGGTGAAGCTCCCGAAGTATTTATAGCTCTGGAGTCCGGAATCGTCCTGCTGATTCATTTGGACTGCTGCAATATCTGTTCCCAGTGCCAACCGGTGACTCAGCACCTCAGCCGCTGCCGCGTAAGAATTCCGGATCTCCCGCCAGTCCTGGACGACCGTACCCAATCCGAAGGTCAGGGATACCCGCAGATTATCCATAATCCAGCGGTGGCAGTCTCTTGCCAGCTCCAGCATCGTATCGCTGTCATCCTTCACCGGCTGGAACCGGAGGCCAATAATAATCCCCAGCCGCTCCCCGCTGATCCATTCGGCCCAGGCCTGAAGCGGCTTATCTGCTATCAGGTCCCCCAGTACATTGGTTAAGGCAAATTTCAGCAGGTTCTGATCCTGTGCAGGCAGCGCATGCCAGTCCCTCTCCCGGTTCAGCTCGGCTGCGAATACAACGAAGGCTGCGAACTCCCTGGTGCCCTCAAAAGGGTCCAGCGACTCCAGCCGTTCTGCCGCATCCTCCAGCCGCTGCCCGCTAAGGAAATCCTGGAACAGCTCCCGGCGCTGAATGACCAGATTCTCATAGCGTTCCCGCTCATAGTCGGTGGTGATCTGCACCAGCCGGTCCAGCGCATTATGCATCAGGGCCATTTCATCGGAAGCTACGTCAGGAGCGGCATCCTTGGCCGCAGGCTGAAGTCCTTGAATCCGCACCATCAGCTGATGGATGGGCCGGTAATTCCGCCGGGTGATGTAGATGATATACACTACGCCCAGCGCAATCGTCAGCAGCCCGAGAATGAACCAGACGTAGGAGATCACCGAGATCCAGTCGAATAAGCGCCCGGCCCGGAGCCCGCTCTCGAAGGTCCAGCCCAGATCCTTCGCCTCGACCTTCGAGAGCGTTCTGTTATTCTCGCCGTCTGCGGCGGGAGCAGAATCATAGATTGGCGTCCCCGAGACATCCTTGATCCGCAGGAAGGACAGTTCTCCACTCGTCAAGCTGTCCACCAGACGCTGTAAGCGATACACACTGACATTAATAACAATATAGCCGTCGGAGCCCCATGGAATCGGCAGCCTGCTGGCCAGGCTGATTACCGGCCGCAAGTCCTTAGAGTTCCTGGGCTGAACCATCCGTACAGCGCTCCACCCCTGCTGCTCCTTATTCACGGAGAGCTGCTGCAAATATTCCGCCTCCAGCCCCTGGCCCTGCCCAGGATTCACGTATCCGCTCTGGCCCAGCATCAGCTTGTCCTTGTTACGGTAGACATAGATCGAATCAATCAGGCTGAAGCGTTCAGATAGACGGTTCATACTCTGCACAATTTCATACGAGCTGCCAGCGGGCGAATCCGTGCCGGAGGGCGCATCCAGAAAGTCATTATAGGAATAGTTGTTTCCGATCTCCTGCAGCACCCCCAGCTCTATATCATTCAAGGTCCGCTCCACCGTATCCGCCACATAGCTGGTGGATATGTAGTTGGCCTTCTCCGTCTCGCTGCGGGACAGCTCCGTAATGACCATGAAGGCCAGGAAGATTAGAACAGTGACTACAAGCAGGAAGACAGGGAAGTATGAGAATAGCATCCGACTATACCAACTGCGCTTCATAGAGCTTCCCCCTTCTTCTTATTCAGACTGCTGCTTCTTACGTGAAATAGAGCTTACCTTGTACAGCAGCAATGCACCTAACGCGGCGCTGACCGTACAGGAGAAATACATCAGCCCCGGGCCGCCGGTCTCCAGCAGATACCCGTTCAGCAGGTTACCGGCAATGCCGCCAAGACCGACAAACACCATATTGAACAGGCTTTGCCCTGTGGCTTGCAGCTCTTTGCCCGTAATAGAGGCCACATATTCCACAGCTGCAATGTAAAAGAAACCAAACGACATGCCGTGCAGCGTCTGGACACCTATCATAACACCGGGAACAGGAATGAGCCATTGGATCGCCCAGCGGAGCATGTAGACAACGGATGCCAGCATCAATGTTTTCTCATAACCGTACTTCTTCAGGACTCTTGCGGCCACGAGCATTGCCGGAACGCTGGTAATGGAAGCAATCATCAGGGCGATGCCTGACCATGCGAAGCTCCCGCCCGCCATCTGGAAGGTCAGGACAAAGAAGGAGTTGAAGGCCGTAAGCGTCTGGTTCACCAGAAAACAGCCGGCGAGAAACAGCAGAAAGACCCGGTTGCCCAGCAGCTGCCTGATTCCGCTGGTGAAGGTTACATGCTGCGTCCGCCGCTCCACATTCACCGGGATGGTAATCACGAGCAGAAGGGCAAGCAGGTTGAAGATCAGGAAGGGAATCCACAGCTCTGTAACTCCCATCCAGTTCAGATACAGTCCGCCGAAGTACCCTCCCAGCGCCGTTCCGATACTGCCGAACAGCCGGATGGTGCCGAACGAGGTACCTGCGGCTGAAGCTGCATTCACTGCATAAGAGTCGGCAATCGGCGTCTGGGTGCTCTGAAAAATCGTATACAAGCTGTATACAAGCACAATAACGACAAGCCATTTTACATTGTAGAGATAGACTATGGTGCCGGGAACAATCAGGGTAAGCATCAGTACCAGTCTTGTTCGTTGATAGCGGTCCACCAAAATTCCCCATAACGGCTGAAACAGAATCGCCAGCAAGGTGCCGAAGGCCATCATCACTCCAATTCTCTGGCTCGTCATGCCCTGATGAACCAGAAGGGAGGTGACATACGGGTTGAAGCTGCCCCCGGCCAGACCTGTGAACAGATACAGCCCGCGCATCTTCAGCAGGACCTCGCTCTCCTTGCTGCCTACAGAGAATCTCATTATACTTGTTCCGCGTCTCATTTTCATACCCTCAATTCTGCCCGGTTCCTGCGTTCAGCCTGCTTCGGGCCGCGGCCGCAGCACCTATCGCTCCCGCCTGATTACCAAGCACCGCCTGCCGGATCAATAAAGATTGCTCAGGTGTATACCGGCTGACCCGTGCTGCAACCTCCTGCACATAGCCCGGGTTCTTCTCCACGACACCGCCGCCCAGAATCACCAGCTCCAGATCCAGCGTAATCGCAATATTCTTGACCGCCGCCGCCATCTGTTCATACGCATGATCCAGCAGCGCCAGCGCTGTCTCATCCTGCTGCTGCGCCGCTGCAAATACATGCTCCGCCCGGACTGTATCGCCCTGTGCCAGCTCCCGGATCAATGAACTGCTGTTATTCCCGTGCAGCCTAGCAGCCGCCTTCGCCCCGATTCCCGTGCCGGATACCTCCATCTCAAAAGGACCGAACTCACTGTACTCCGGATCAGCAGCAGCATGAACCGCCCCCGGCTCAACGATGAGATAGCCAATCTCACCCGCAGCGAAGCTGGCTCCCCGGTAGAGCTGCCCGTTCAGGAACAAGGCGCTGCCCACCCCCGTGCCGACCGTGATCATAATGAAATGCTCAGACCCCGCAGCAGATCCCGCTGCATACTCGCCCATAGCTGCCATATTCACATCATTGTCCAGCACCACCAGTCCGGGATAATAAGCGGCAATTACCTGACGGATATCCAGGGCTCCAGGCCAATTGAGCGCCGGTGCGCTGGTCAGTGTGCCGGTGCGCTCATTCATGACTCCCGGGAACCCGATGCCTACTCCCTTCAGAGAAGTGAGCGTAGTGCCGTTACGCTTGCAGAGCTGCTCCAGTTCGGCGAATAACCAGCGGAAGAACACCTCCGGCTCCCGGCTCAGCTGCGTCTCTACTTTGTACTGTTCAAGCACCGTTCCTTCTTCATCTGTGAGGCATAGCAGTGTTTTGGTTCCGCCCACATCAATTCCTGCAGTTAACATATTCATCTAGGATTCCCCCGTCATTCTATTTAATATAAGCTTATGCTCCTTATGCCCGCATCTCACGAAAAGCCAATTGGACCGCGGTCTGGACCGCTCCATGAACTACATCCTTGTCCCCGTGGCTGGAAGCAGCCAGCCGGGGCTTCCGGTGAAGTCCGCCCAGCCGGGATTCCAGCCTCTCCAGCAGGATCTCACCATGGCTGCCCAGTTCGCCTCCAAGGACCACAGTCGTTGGAGCCATCACTGTACAAATACTGCCCACTGCCTCTGCAAGCAGATTGCAGTAAGTTTCGATAATAGCCAGTGCAAGAGGCTCACCTCTGCGCACATCATCCCATATCTGCTCCGCTAATTCTCCAGGTATGGACAGCAGATACGCCGTATCACTTGCACCTGTGTGTTCTTTTGCCATCCGGTTAGCCAGTTGCCTTAATCCGTCTGTAGACAGTACATCCTCCAGCCTGCCTGCGCTCAGCATCAGATTGGCAAGTTCGCCTGCACCGCCGCCAAGCCCCCGGTAGATCTCCCCGTGGATAATGAGACCGCCCCCGGTTCCTTCGCCGATGGAGAAGTACAGCAGAGAGCCGCTTACCTCCATCCCCGAAGAGGTATACTCCGCCAGAGCCGCGAGGTTGACATCATTCTCCGTCACGACAGGCACGGGGAACAGCTGGGCCAGATTAGTCCTTGCGAGCACCCCTTCACACCCGCGCAGCGGGGCAACCAGGTCAGATACGCTGCCATCTGCCGGGTCCACTACGCCTGGAATCCCGAAGGCCGCGGCCCGCAGCTTCTCCCGGGAAATCCCGGAATCCGCAAGCATTCCCTCTATGCTCTGCACCAGAAAGTCTTGGCACACCGCCTCTGTCAGTCCGCTCTCCGGCATAGACAGCTGCTTGTAATAGCAGATCTCTCCGCTCATATCCGCAAGTGCTATCCGCAGGCTGCTTCCCCCCACCTCTGCCCCTAAGGTAAAGAAGCATTTCGGGTTGAATTCCACTAGAGTCGCTTTGCGGCCCTGGGTGTTCTCCGCTCTGCCGGTCTCTCTGACCAGTCCGCGTTCTATAAGATGAGCAATGGCCGAGGATACGGTAGGCTTGCTTAAGCCCGTATACCGGCTAAGATCCGCTCTGGATTGCGGTCCGCCGCTGATGATCCGGTCCAGAATCAGAAATTCATTCAGATTGCGCATGACCTTGGGGGTCCCGGCCGTTTGAATTTTCAAGATTCATACTCCGTTCTATACATAGTTAATTAAGTTTACTAACTTAATATAAAGTCTAATATACAGTCTTTCGGGCGATTTATCCAGACCTGGATTTGAATAACTTGTTCTTGTCATCATCTTCCCATCTCCCAAAACACAAAAATCCCCGATCCTCCTGCGGACCGGGAATGAGTGCCAGGCTAATTCAGCATTTTCTCCATATGCAGCACTTTGTGGAAGCCGGCCTGCGAGGAGAACAACCGGGTATTCTGCACCTTGAAGATCCGGAAGCCCACCCGCTCATACAGCTTCTTCGCCAGCGGATTGGTATCGACAACCTCCAGCAGCACCTTACTGCGGTCTGCCTCCCGGGACCACGCGAAGACAGCCTCCAGCAGCCGGGTTCCGACGCCCAGTCCTCTGGCCTGCTCAGACACTACAAGCGGATCGATATGTACTGCATTAGAGGGGGTATTGCCATGGAGCAGGCGGAAGATGCCATAGGCTGCATAGCGCCAAGCGCCGCCGAGCTGCCCGAAGGTCTGTCTGAGCGAACGGTAACTCAGCGTCATGAAGAAGCCATCTCCTGTCTCCAGACCGGCAAAGCCTACAACCCTTCCCTCATACACCGCATACAAGGCTTTGTCATAATGCAGGCAGCGGCTCAGCACGTCCACAATATCCTGCTCTTTACGGGAGAAGATCCATATTCCGCTGAATTTCAAGGTAAAAGCCTGATAGAATAGCCTGGCGACCTCGCGTTTCTGTTCTTCATCCAAGCGGTCTACGATCTCTACTTGCAGTGTTGTCATACAGATCCCTCCTTATTGTTCCACTACAGATTCTATTCGTCTTGGTGAACGAGCCCTCTTCACGGTTACCTGTCGTCCCCATGCCCTATTCTGCCGCAGCCTTGGAGGACTGTATGAACCAGCAGCTTCGGAGCATCATTCTTCGCAAGATTCCCCTTCTGGATCTCCTGCCAGGCAACGAACAACAGATTATACATGACCGTTATGATCCAGTGGGCGGTCATTCCGGTATTCAGCAAACCGCGTGCCTGCCAGCCCTCCACCGCTTCCCGCAGCGGCTGCTTGATCCGTGCTTCCTCGGCTACAATATGCGGATTCTCGTCCACGGAGGCGGCGCTGCTGAGAAAAGACACCTTGCCGCCCAATGGAATCAGCACCTCGAACACTTCCGTCAGGAATGGGAGCATATCGTGCTCCTCTGCGGTAACTCCTCCGAGCGCTTCTTCCACCAGCCCGATCGCATTCAGCGCCAGCGCATCCAGCAGCAGCTCCCTGGTAGAGAAATACCGGTGCAGCGTCGCAATGCCAACCCCTGCGTGATCCGCTATCTCCTGCAGCGTAGCCGTCTGCTTGAGCGCCAGCAGCTCCGTCGATGCATCAAGAATGGCCTTCCGTTTGTTATCTTTGACACTGGTTTTCATGAATATAAGCCTGCCTCTGCTGTAGAATGAGTAATAGGTTTGTGAATTTAATGATATTTAAATTACTATAATGATACAATTATCTATCATTTAAGTTTATTTTATACCGGAAAGTTGGTGGTGTAAAACTCTTCAAGGCCAAAGCAAAAACCCCCTCAAGAAAAGCTGAACGCTTCGTAAGGGGGTTACCTTTTCCTCCACAGGGGAGGTTTGTTATCTATGGATTATCTTCTTTCATTCACACCGAGCTGCTCCTTCAATGCATCCTGCAGAATCCGTGAGTAATTCACATTATTTGTCGCAGCA
Organism: Paenibacillus sp. FSL H7-0350; assembly: GCF_038593195.1. Classification (NCBI taxonomy): domain Bacteria; kingdom Bacillati; phylum Bacillota; class Bacilli; order Caryophanales; family Paenibacillaceae; genus Paenibacillus; species Paenibacillus sp. FSL H7-0350. Next base: position 2,365,442 of record NZ_CP151972.1, read on the forward strand.
AGATCATCCAGCCAGGTCGCAAAATAACGGTAAAATTTCACTTTGTCCTTCATTTGAATGATCTCCTTTCGATGAAACTATTGAAGTCCTGCCTGCTTGAGGATACTTATGATGGTTTTCTTCGGCAGTTGGGATGAGGTAAGGATAGTACGTGTTTCAGTACGTGTCAATAATTGAGTATGCACAGTGTTAAATATTATAAAAAGACCCCTTAAAAAGCTCTATTAAGCTTCTTAAGAGGTCAGAATGTCGCAACTCAGATTACTGATTACTTCTTCCCGCACTCCATCCGCAGCACATGGAACGACTTCGGCTCCAGTGTATAAACCATCCGGCTTGCGGTCTCAAGCGGCACACTGGCAGGTGCGATGTTGCGCGGAGTCTCAATCGAGTTCACTTCCGTCTCCTCGCCCTGCATCACATAGGCCACCCCGCGTCCGTTCAAGCCCAGCGCCGTCTCCAGCTCCACCTGAACCTTGCGGTCCAGAGTATTCACCAGCTTCACATACAGAACCTGCTGCTCCTCATCAAAAGAAACAGTGTAAGGAATCTCCTCCTGGTCATGCTCCGTCTGCAGCACCTTCGTTCCCATCAGTGTACTATACAGTTGCTGCACATAGTAGCTTGGCGTGCCATAGCTGTTCTCGCCATCGAACCAGATCATGTCCGGCGACCACTGGGCGTAGCCAAGTCTGGCGAACAACGGCGCATAAGAGGCCAGCACGACGATATCGGCATTGCGCTCAAGGCCCGTCAGGAATGCGGCTTCTGCCAGCGCAGCGCCCCAGCTGTTGAAGTGCGGCATATTCATCCCGTTGCCATAATGGCCTGCATACTCCCCGGCGAATACCTTGATATTACGTGGATACTCATCATAGAAATGCACGTTCTCGCACAACCATTCCGGCTTCACATAGTAATGCTCATCGATAGCGTAGACGAAATTCGGATTACCCTCAGCCCGCTTCCGGTAATATTCCCACGCCCGGGTGTAGTTATCTGAGCTGACATCCGGCCCGGCAGAACCGATCAGCTGCACAGACGGGTACGCTGCATGAATCGCCTGCTCGAACAGATCGTATCGGGTGAAAAAGTCCGCATGCTCCGTCTCCCACTGTTCATTGCCGATCCCGATCATCTCCAGCCCGAACGGCTCAGGGTGGCCCATCTCACTCCGCAGGCGGCCCCAAGGTGAATCCACCGGTCCGTTGGCGAATTCCAGCAAATCGAGCGCATCCTGAATATACTCCTGGAAATCATCATCATGTACGCCCACATGCTCAGTAGACTGGAACTGGCAGGCCAGCCCGACATTCAGCACCGGAATCGGCCGCGCCCCCAGGTATTCACACAGCAGAAAATACTCATAGAACCCAATCCCCAGGCTCTGATTATAGTGGCTGTACTCGCTCGTGTACTGATTCTCTTCATTATTCCCGTGCAGCGCCCAGCGGCTGCTGTTATTCTTGCGCTGCTCGGCGGCTCCTACACTCCGCTTCCACTGGTAGCGGTTCTCCAGGTTATAACCCTCAACAATACAACCTCCGGGGAACCGCAGGAAGCCTGGTTTCATCTCCTCCAGCAGCCCGACCAGATCCCGGCGGAACAGAGCCAGCACCGCATCGGAGGGAATCATGGAGATGAAGTCGAAGCAGACCGTGCCCGGCGCATCCAGCCGGATGACGAAATCCCCATACGATACAGGCTCAATGCTGCTAAGCTGCGCTGTATAGCGTGTCCACTCTTCCCCTACCGCTGTCGCGATGACAGCCTGCGCCATAACTGTGCTATTCTTCTCAACCGAAACTTCAATGCCCCCTGCATACCCCTCCGCTCTGGCATAGAAGGATACCTCATACGTAAGTCCCGGCTTCAGAGACACGCCATCATAGGCCTTATTGGTAAAAGCGTTCTGCGTCTCCCCGGCGGTAAACGCCAGGTAATGGGGATTCACCTCATTCTGCGGATGCTCCGCCCCAATCTGAAGCATGGCTCCGCTGGCCTCTGCGGGATAAGCTGTCCAGCCATAAAGACCGTCATGGCTCTCGCTGTAGCTCCCCCTGTCGCCCTGTGCCTTCATGAACTCAAAGGAACGGTTCTCAATCATCTCGGCATGCAGCCCGCCGTCCAGACCATAGTTGATATCCTCGAAGAAGAGCCCTATCATTCCCTTGGAGATCGATACTCCGGGTTTATCTGTAATTTGTATTTTCATTTATAAGACCTCGCTTCATAAAGAGTATTAAGCCGCTCACAAATAAGAAATAACCTCAGACGTAATGCTGCTCTCGTAACGGTCGGAGATGCCGAAATCCATCTTTTTATACGTCCATGCGGCCCGGCCGATCTTGTATTGCTCGAACACTCCATGCACATCCTTGTACCAGTTCACTACGCTCTGTGACGGGGCCTGTTCAATAACGCCATATTCCCCGCAGTACAAATACACATTCCGCTCGGCAGCGACATCAATCGCGTTCTGAATCAGACTGGTCATGTACGCCGGCCCCATCTCGTGGATACCTTCTGCATGCAGCCCGGAGCCAAAAGCGCCAATAGCCGCCGAAGTACTGCGGTAGTTCGCAAGGTCACCCGGATACTCCATACTGCTCTTAGGCATCTGTTCCACCCAAGCCGCACGCTGGTGTGTGAACAGGAACGGCTCGTAGAAGTGGAAGGTGTACACGATATTCTCGTCATACGGCTGATCTAGCAGCACGAGGGTGTGCACGCTGTTCCACTGAATGCCGCCGATAACGATTTTGGTCTCCGGGGCGTGCTTGCGGATCTCGGCAATTGTCCGGTGAGCCAGCGCATTCCAGCGGCTGCTGTCCTTCTCCACAATCTCATTCAACAATTCAAAAGCCACAGTATCCTTATAACTGGCATACCGGCTGGCAATCGCCTTCCACAGATCCAGGAACCGCTCCTGGAGCGCCGGATCATCGAACAGGGAATTCTCGGCCACGCTGTTGAAGGAGAAGCCCGGTGTTTTATGCAGATCAATAATGAGATTCAGCCCATGGGCAGCACACCAGCGGATGCAATTGTCGATATGCTTGAACCCGGCGTAAGTCTCAGCATTCCCCGTATCCTCTATCACTTCATAATCCACCGGCAGCCGGACATGGTCCAGACCCCAGGAGGCAATCGTCTCGATATCCTTCTCCGTAATGAAGCTATCATAATGTGTATGCTGATACGGACACTGGGACAGCCAGCCTCCGAGATTCACCCCTCTTGAATAACCCTTCCACTCTTTCATTTCGATCATCCTCTCCGGCCTCAGCCTTCATTGTATACTCCTCTTGCTTACCTGCCTTAAGCATAGATAAACCCTGGCCCCAGGACAATTACACATCGTGCGTAAGTACTAACTTATTGTGCAATCCTCATTTACAAAAGGCACCCTTAGCTTCTACAATAGACCTATCTGCTGCGCAGGAGGTTCATATGAACATACACAATATCGGCTACAATCACAGCCATGACGCGGATTTTATTATCAACAGGCCCCAAGGGTCAGGAGACTATATGCTGCTGCTGCTGAAGACCCCAGCCATCTTCACTTTGGAGGGAGAGAGCCGGGTGACAGGTCCAGATTCCTTCATTCTGTACAGTGAACATACGCCCCAGTTCTACCGGGCATACGGGTCACAGTTCACCAATGACTGGTTCCATTTCCGGCTGGACAAGCCGGGGGATGAAGCGCTGCTGGACCGGCTGGCGATCCCCAGGGATGAAGTGATCCCGATTGGCGACCTGAACGAGCTGTCGATTATCATTAACAATTTGTGCTATGAGGCTTATTCCGAGAACCCGCATAAGGACGAGACCATTGAATTATATCTGCAATTATTCTTCATTAAGCTCAGCAACCGGATTCATTCAACCCAGAAGGAAGTCGGCAACACGCATTACAACAAGATGTCCATTATCCGCACCAAAATCTACAACCAGCCCTTCCTGAACTGGACGATAGATGGACTGTCCCACGAGCTGACCATGAGCCGGTCCTGCTTCCAGCACTTGTACAAGGACTTCTTCGGCGTAAGCCCGATGGCCGACGTCATTACCAGCCGGATCGAACATGCGAAATACCTGCTCACCACCACAGACACCTCCGTCAAAAAAATCGCCGAAATGAGCGGCTACGCCAGCGAGATTCACTTCATGCGCCAGTTCAAGCAGCAGACGGGGCAGACGCCCACCCAGTACAGGGAGCACAAAATAAAGCCAGACCGCTTGTAAGCAATCTGGCTTTATTTTTAGTGATATTTAAATCTTATACAAAGTAACTTCATAGTCTGCAAAAACCTTCCCGATCATCTCCTCTACCACACTCCACTCCCCATTTGCCAGCCCACAGCCAATATTGTACGGGAGCGCCACAGACAGCCCCTTGGCCTGCGCTTCTGTCTTCAGTGTAGTTAACGCTTGCTCCAGCGCAGCATAATCCGTATACCGGGTTTTGCTCCTTCCATAGTTCAGCTGACCGAACAGATTCGCCGTGTACTTCGCGCCCGTCTGCACCAGCTGGCAGTGTCCGAGCAACCCGTCAGGTGTGTACTGGTCACAATACTTTTTATACTCAGGATATAAATTCGGATAACGGTCCCGCAGGATCTTCGCAATTCCCGAACCCATCACCCCCTGGCAATTCACCTGGTGCCCCAGAATATCTTCACTAGCTTCTAGTAGATCGCCGTTTACGAGTTGGATGGCCATGGTTTTCTCCTTGTTTGTTGTGACTTTAGATAGCTTAGTAAAGCTTTTATGTAGGATTATATCATTATCAGTTTGGAAATTGAGAAAAAGACGACACCATTCGGAGAAACCGAATAGCGTCGTCATGCCCTCCATAATGCAATTGCAATCTATAAAGAGCTTATTTCAAACTCTGCCGGCGATAGTCCTGGAGTGACCGCAGTGACCTTAATCGTTCCGGAGACTGCTCCGGTCCTGATATACGCCAGCAGCTTGCCGTGATGGGTACTTCGGGTATGGGAACGGTAAGGCTCCAGATCCTGCACATTTCCATTCTCCAATCCCAGTAATTTACCCGCGCCCTCTACGGTCACTGTGACAGGAACCTCAGCGCTATATACCCCAATGCCCGCCGAATCCACAATTTCCAGCTCTACATGGACGATATCCCGCAGGTTGGCCCGCAACTGCAGGGTATCGGCTGTCAGCCTTAGCTGCTCCGGCGCTGCTGCCGTATGCAACTCCCGCTTGACCGTTCTGCCCTGTTGGTCTTTCCCCGTTAAAAGCAGCGTTCCCGGTTCAAAGTTCACCTCCCAGCTCAGCAGCAGCTCCCCGCTCTCATCCGGATGTCCTCGCCCCAGCAGCTTGCCGTTAAGGTACAGTTCCGCAGCCGCCAGATTGGTATAGCCGTCTACGATCAACCGCTCGCCCGGCTCCCAGTTCCAGCTTGGCTCGCCACCTGACCGTCCACCAGTGTCAGATATTCCCGGTTCATCTGCCCTGCGGACTGCGAGATAAGCCATCGGCGTATCGCTCCACAGACTCTGACGGTAGTAATAGCTTGGTTTCGGGAAGCCGGCAAGGTCCATGAATCCTGCCTGCGAAGCCCGTATCGGCCAGCCATACGCTTCTCCCAGATAATCGATTCCAGTCCATATAAACTGTGCGCAAATATCGGTGTTATCGCGGACCGCCAGCCACTCCTGCAGTCCCGGAGAATTCTCGCTGCCATAGAGCACACGGTCCGGGTAAGAGCTCCTATCCTTTTGGTATAAAGACTCTCTGTAGTTATAGCCGACCACGTCGAGCGTATCGGAATAACCGATAAGATTGGCTAGTTCCGGATAAGCAAGCGCAGCCGTTACTGGCCTTGTCTTGTCACATGCCTTCACAGCCTCCACCAATTTACCGGCTATGACAGCAAGACGTTCAGCATTCGGCTTGTTCGGATCATATACACGTTCTTCAGCAGGCTTGTTGGCATCATTGTTGCCGGTCATCGTCTGGAAGTAGGGGTGACAGTACGGATCATTAGGATAGTCTACCTCATTGCCAATACTCCACATAATAATAGAAGGATGGTTTCGGTCACGCTGCACCATCTCCTGAATATCCGTAATGCCCCAGTCCGGGAAATCCTCATAATAGCCGAAGTGCTTTGGAGGATATACATTATGTCCGGTAGACCACTTGTTTTTGACGCCCTCCCATTCATCAAAAGCTTCGTCCATCACCATAAATCCCATTTGATCGCATAAATCCAGGAGAACCGGAGCCGGCGGATTATGGCTCATGCGGATTGCATTGCAGCCCATTTCCTTAAGGTAGCGCAGCCGCCGGACCCAGACATCGCCAGGAACGGCAGCGCCGAGGCAACCGGCGTCATGATGCACACAGACTCCCTTGATCTTAAGAGCCTCTCCATTCAGCTTGAACCCTTCTGCCGGATCGAACTGAATGCTCCGGAGGCCAACGGGAGTGCGGACCTCATCAACCGTTGCACCCTTCCAGATAACTTCTGTAAGAAGCGTATACATGTTGGGGGCTTCCGGCGACCAGAGCTTCGGTTCCTTCACTTGAATTACCTGTTGACTGAATTCCGTACCGCCCGCCGCCGCGAGCAGATTGGCCGATGTACCCGATTCGACACCCTCCTCATCCACAAGAGTATGACGTACACAGATCTCTGCCGGTTCCCCTGTTTCGTTCATAATCCGGGTCTCGGCCTGCAGCTCCGCCCATTCCCGGCCAATTTCAGTTGTCGATGCAAAAACACCGTACTCTGCAACATGAATGTCATGCGTAAATGTCAGATATACATCACGGTAGATCCCTGAACCGGTGTACCAGCGGGAGTCTGCTGTCTCCGCATGGTTCACCTTTACCGCAATGGTATTCACGGCTCCGCCATACACCAGCAGATCCGTGATTTCATAAGTGAACGTGCTATAACCATAAGGCCGTTTGCCCAAATAATAGCTGTTAACCCAGACCTGTGAATGGTTGTAGACGCCCTCAAAGGTAAGGTACGCACGCTTGCCCTCCAGCCGGTCCGGCAACACAATATGCTTGCGGTACCAGCCGGTTCCGCCGGGCAGATATCCGCTGCCGCTGGAATAATCTCTGGAAAAATCAGCCTCGATGGCCCAGTCATGCGGAAGTGTGACTTCACGCCAATCTTTGTCGTCATATCCCTTGTACCATGCCTCAGGTACATCCCCGCGATTGAAACACCACTCCGCATTAAGCCATATCTTGCTTCTGGACTCGTTCATGCGCTTCTCCTTTATCCGGTCTTAAGAATAGGTTATTAGATAAATTGAACTAATGATTTTTAGGTTTTAGGATTAACCGTGACTCCAGAGAAGTTTTGGACTTCCGGCCGCTGTTGTCTGCAGATTTCTTGATTTATCCCGTTTTTAACGGTTGAAATCCGCAGACAAAGGCGGACGCTCCCGCTCCTCCAGTTCCAAAATTCCCCTCCGCCACTTTTCCTTTAACTTAAATTTTTCAGTTCAATTTATATAGCCGTTTATTTCGCATCTTCCATTTTTTGCTTGAACGCATCCAGCTGCTTCTGCAATTCAGCCTTGACTTTATCATATCCGGCAGTCTTGATTTTGGCTCTGAACTCCTCCACTGCTTTGGCTGGATCACTTACCTTCCCGAAGTTGATAGCCGGCCCAAGCTCCCCGGCCACCTGCGAGATCGCAGTCAGTTCACTTTCCACAGGAGTTTTGTCGAAGACAAACTGACCGTAAGGATACGGAATTTTGATTTTGTCGTATTCGTCATAGAGTGTGCCGATTTCACTCCACACCGTCTCACTTGGGATTTCGAATTTATCCATTCGGCCACCCCAGAAATCTGCATAGAAGCTGTCAGAAGCTTCATTGTAGTTGGCTGGCAATGTTCTTTTTCCATCCTTGATCTCATATTGAACGCCTTCAATACCATAGTTGATCAGATGATAGATTTCCTCGTTGTTGCGGATCAAATCATACGCCATCAGCGCCCGCTCCGGATTTTTGCTGTGGGCACCTAGGGAGGTACCGCCGTGCGTAATCGACAGCTCCATCAGATTCTTCCCGCCGGTCCGGTTGAACGGGAACATCTGCAGCTCAGAGCCTGGCTCTGCTTTGTCCATCTCTACTCGCAGCGTGGAGAAGGTCTGTGTGTGATGCTGGTCCAGACCGGATAACCCGGCCTTGAGGGCTATACGGTTGTCATTTTTGTTATTGAGCGCATCCTCGCGCCAGAATCCTTTATCAGCCCATTCTTTCATAAGCTTGGCATAATTCAGGAAGAGATCGCTGAAGATGGGTTCAGCTACGGTATATTTCTCATCGTTCGATACCGCTGTAAATACGGGCATGTAGCCTGTAGAGAGCGGAAGGTCCAGGTTATCCGTATAGGACTGAATATAGCCTCCCCATGTCACCGCACCGGAAGCCATATCCCATGGAATGACATCCGGCTTGTTGTCTTTGATATATTGCAGATACTGGCCAATTTCCTCCCAATTTTTGATCGGTTCGTTGAGCCCGGCCTCCTTCGCCCAGTCGCCGCGGTAGAAGAATCCATGGTTGACCCATTGCGTGTAATCATTCTCAGGAATCAGCACAATTTTGCCGTTGTAACGGCTCTCGTTCCAATCCTTCTCCGGGACGGATTTCCAGGTTTCCGGTGCATACCTCGGCAGCAGCTCATCCAGATTCATGAAGGCTCCGCGCTGCGCATTGGCCCAGGTATCGAGCCAATCTGTTCCGATGGTGATCAGATCAACCTTCTCCCCAGAGGCCAGCAGCAAGTTGTATTTGGTCTGCCAATCGGCCCATTCGACCCATTTCCATTCCAGCTCGGCATTGATTTTTTCTTTCATAATTTCATTGACCTTGGCCAGCACCTTTTCGAATTGTCCATTCTTCGGCTTATCACCCAGCACTACATAACTGATTTTTACGAACTTGGAGGTGTCCGGCGCCGAGCTGTCTTTGTTTCCAGTGTCATTCGTCGTATTTGCCCCATTGTTAGCCGCATTATTCCCGCCACCGCAGGCGGCCAGCGTAAACAGTAAGAGGAGTGTCAACAACATGCCTGATGCTTTTTTGATCCCCATTCTTGTACAACCTCCCTGTATTTAATTTACTTTATGTGAGAAGGCTTGATTGCCTTGGCACATCGTTGCAGTAGAATTGAAGGGTCTGGAAGATCAGCCTTTTACGGCCCCTACAGTGATACCCTTAATGAAGTAGCGCTGTACGAACGGGTAGAACAAAATGACTGGACCCGTGGCAACTACGGCTGTCGCCATCTTCATGGACTCGAGCGGCACATCACGAAGCTGCACATTCGAGGCGGCAGCGGAATTACGGACAAAATCGGCACTGGTGATCACGTTATACAAAAAAAGCTGCAAGGTGCGATATTTCATATCCGGCGACAGAAACAGCATGGAGTTATACCATTCGTTCCAGTAACCCAAGGCGATGAACAGCCCGATTGTGGCCAGGGCGGGCGTGGTCATGGGCAGAATCAGCCGGAGGAAAATCGTAAAATCGCCCGCTCCGTCGATCTTCGCCGATTCCGTAATGGCATGAGGAATAGAGCGGACGAAGCTTTTCATCATAATGATCAGGAACGGACTTAGCAGACCAGGAAGCAGAACCGCCAGATAGTTATCTTTTAAATGAAGATACTGGGTGATGAGCAGGTAGAACGGCACCAGACCTCCAGAGAACAGTGTAGTGAAGTAAATGAAGAAAGAAATTTTATTGCGGTACATGAAGTCCGGCCGCTGCAGCGCATATCCCGTCATAGCCACCAGCAGCAGGCCGATCGCTGTACCTACAATCGTCATAACTATGGTTACAATATACGATCCGATGATCAGATCGGGATTCTCAAACACGATTTTATAAGCGAACGTACTGAATTCTTTGGGCCAGAAGTTGAAGCCGGAGAGTTTGATGGCCGACTCGGAGGTGAAGGAGGTGCCCAGCACCAGCAAGAACGGCAACAGGCAGCAGAGGGCGAACAAGCCGATAAACAGATATCCGATCCACTGAACGACAAGGCCGCTGGTATCCTTTTTTTTGCGTGCGCTTACAAAAGTCTCATCCATGGGCAAGTCCTCCTAAAAAAGTGAATTGTCAGGCGATACCTTTCTGACCAGCCAGTTAGCAGTTAGAACAACGATGAATCCGAACAAGGACTGATACAGGCTGACCGCACTGCCCATCGAGAAGTTGAAGTTGGTCATCAGCGAGCGGAACACATAGGTCTCGATAATATCCGTAGAGGCGTATAACGCTGTGTTGTTAGCCCCCACCAGATTGAAGAATAATCCGAAGTTCCCCTTAAGGATTCCGCCAAGCGAGAACAGCAGCAGAATGATAAAGGTCGGTTTGAGCCAAGGCAGTACGATATACCGGATACGCTGAAAAGCATTGGCTCCGTCGATCTCCGAAGCCTCCACAATCTCACTGTCCAGCCCCATAATGGCGGCGAAATACACAATAGAGCCATATCCGGTGCTTTGCCATAAATACGTGATGACTATGATAAAAGGCCACGCCCCCGGACTCGAGTAAGCCTTCACCGGATCAAGTCCCAAGGAGTGCAGGACCGAGTTCAAAATGCCATAATCATAGCTCAGAATGTTGTAGGCGATGAGGCCGATCAGAACGGCGGATACGAAATACGGCAGGAACATCATGGTTTGGGATACTTTTTTGAACCATTTGGACCGCATCTCGTTCAACAGTACAGCGACCGTAATCTGAAGCATGTTCCCAAGGAGGATAAACGCGATGTTATAAGCGATGGTATTGAAGGTCAGGCGCCACAGATCACCCGTCATGACAAGGAACCGGAAATTCTCCAGCCCGGCAAAGGCGCTTCCGAAGATGCCGTCAGAATAGTTGTACTTGATAAACGCCAGATACAGCCCAGGCATAGGCATATAGGAAAAGATGAGAAAAAACGCTATCGCCGGAAAGCACATCAGCAGCAATGTCTTGTTGTTCTTAAAACGTTTCCAGCGGCCGCGCTTGGGTTTGGTATACCTCTTCTCTGTCAATTGGGCAGGTGAAGCAGTGGACATAAGACCCCTCCTTAATTGATTAGATAGCAGCTACCGACTGTTAAATTAATGAAACCCATTTCACAATAAAATAAAAAAATGAAACCCGTTATTCATCCTGTCTCTCTTCTTCTCGCAAATTTCCCAGGGAGTTTCCTTGTTCATTCAGCAAGTAATCGGATTATAGGTGAAATGGGTTTCATTAAAAATCAAAATGTAAGGGCTTTCTCCAACAGAATAAGCCCTCGTTATTTCAAAGTCAACTATTAATTTATATTTCTAAATCCATTATTTCTGGGGAGGCGCTGTCGTTTGGCGTACCCTTAGCTCGGGAATAACCGAATGTAAACGGGGCACGTTTTTGCCGGCAATCAGCTTGTGCAGCATTTCTGCCGCAAGATGGCCGATTTCGTTCGCCATCAGTGAAACCGTAGTCAGCTCAGGAATGCTGAAGGACGCAAATGGAATATCATCATAACCAACAATGGACAATTCTGCCGGCACGGCAAGTCCCGCCCGGTCAGCCGCTTTCAGTGCTCCGATGGCCACCAGGTCGTTCATACATATGATAGCTGTAGGCCGATCCGGCAAATTCAGCACCTGTTCTGCAAACTTGAAGCCCATATTGACAGAGAATCCCCCATGAACCATCCATTCTTTACGGACCTCCAGACCGTTGTTTCGCATAGCCGTCCGGAATCCTTGAAGCCGCTGCTGCGTATTGGACATATGCACGAAACCGCCAATGACGGCGATATCCCGGTGTCCAAGATCGATTAAATGCTGTGCAGCCAGCTCCGCCCCCAGCCTCTGGTCGACCGCCACCCTGTGAATCTTCGTGTTGGGCAGATTTCCGTTAATCATCAGCACCGGAACACGTTTGGCCGCTTCTTCTACCTCCCGCACCAGCGATTCATCCGGCTTGGACAAATCCAGCCTGCCGCCTATCATCACGATGCCATCGACCTGCTTCTCCATCAATATCCCCAGATACTGTGATTCCCGCGCATACTGGCGGTCTGTCTCCTCGTCCGAAGAGACGGTATCGCACAAAAAACAGGTATAGCCCAGTTTTCTCGTCTCCCGGTCAAAGCTGGCCAGAACCTCCGGAAAAAACGGGTTGGTTATATCTGGCAGGATGAACCCGATCATCCCGGTTTCTTTGCGGATCAGGCTTCGCGCAAGCGCGTTGGGCTGAAACTGGTGCTTGTCAATCAGCGCAGTAATCCGCTCTCTCGTTTCTTTTTTGACGGGGGCGGTATTATTAAGCACTCTGGATACAGTGGCAACCGAGACGTTGGCTTCCCTCGCGATATCATATACGGTAACGGGCTTCATTCTGCTTCCTCTCTTTGCCCATCGGCAATAACTGGTTTTGGCTTCATCTTATCGTTTAGCTCTGTATTAGTAAACCATTTATTGCTATTCCTCCCCACTTTGAATCCAGGCTTTACTCTGATGTAATCGGTTTCATTCCATGGCACTCACTATCAAGTTAATCAAGCAGGTAACAGGCATAATACATGAGATAGGGTATAATTTTAGTATAAAGGATCTGAATAGGGAGATGAAGTGATGATCAACCGTAGAACAAGAAGTTTCATAATTGCAGGTCTGGCTGCTCTTCCTATTATGGTTGGTGTCTACTTGAGGCAAATAGACTCCCAATCAGCAACTTCACAACCCGATTCGTATTTAATAGAAACCGTTTCAGTAGATGCCAATTATCTAAAGTTTGAAAATGCAGATGCGTTAGATACGGCTAGAACAGACGATCTGACCCTTGAAATCATCGAGCCCCTGGCCCTTATACACAACGCTGGAGACACCATAAAATACACACACGGGAACTATAACGAACTCCAAAAGGGAGGTTTTGAAAAAGTACGGGTTAAGCCTGTGTCCCCTTCCCCTACACATACCACTTCCGCTGCGCCTCATACATCGTCCGGTACTCGCCCGCCGTGCTCATGAGCTTCTCATGCGTGCCGTCTTGCACGATCCGTCCGTCCTTCATCACGAGAATTCGGTCCGCGAGCTTCACAGAGCCTAATCGGTGGGAGACGAGGATTGCGGTTTTATCCCGGCACAGGGCGGCGAAGTCATTATACAGACGGGTCTCCTCCAGAGGATCGATGGCCGCCGTAGGTTCATCCAAGATCATACAGTCGCTGTCCCGGAACAATCCGCGCGCAATCGCTACACGCTGCCACTGACCGCCGGATAGATCCGTGCCGCCGAACTCGCGTCCCAGCATCGTATCCAGCCCTTCCTTAACCCCTTCACCGGATAAAAGCACCCCGGCCTCCACACACACGGATACTACTGCGACATCTGCTGGTTTCGAATATTGGCTGATCCGCACATTCTCCCGGATGGTCTCATTATACTTACGATAATGTTGAAAAACAGCCGACGTTCGCTCATAGCTAATCCGCGAAGCCTCCACGTTCCCGTACCACACTTCTCCTGCCGTTGGCGGGTATAACCCCATAATGATGCGGCACAGCGTGGTCTTCCCGCTTCCATTCTCTCCTACAATCGCCAGCGTCTGCTTGTTCGGAATGATCAGATCGATCTCCTCCACCGCATTGCGGGTCGCCAGCGGATAGCGGAACCGGACAGCTTTTAGCTCAATATCACTGTCTGCGGGCCTTGGCAGGTTGTGGGTCCTCTGAACAGGCTCATCGATGAAATCCAGGAAATTCTCTGTAGAGCCGATATTCTCCGTAGCCCAGGCGATTCTCTCGGTGATCAGCTTGTTCATGAACCGGTACAGACTGCCAATCGAAGCCAGCACCGCCGCAAAAGCTCCAATCGAAATCTCCTGCCTCATCACAGACACAAACAGCATATACACGATCAGGCCGTAGCCCATAACCGTCACTATATTCAGAATGAGCTGAACGAGATGCTTGCGTACCTGCGTCCGAAGTACAATAGCGTTCAACCGTTGCAGGGCAGAGGTATACAAATTCTCGAAAAATGCAGTAGCTCCCAGCAGCCGGGTCTCTGATAGATACACTTTGTCCGTCAAGCACTGTTCATAGTACTCATTTTCCCGCCGGATCGGGGCAGATGCCGCCTCCAGATTCTTGAATGCTGACATCAGCACCCATTGAGAGAGCATCACTGGTACAAATACGACGACAATACTTAGCGCAAGCACTGGCTTGAGCGTGAACAGATACCACCCGATGAACACGAAGTAAGTCGTATAGTAGAACAGAATATCCAGTAAAGTTGTTCCGATCCAGATCAGCTTGCCGCTCCCGTTCACAGCCTTGTGGATATAATCCAGCCGCCCCGTATTCTCAAATTCAAAGACCTGTAACGAATCTACTCGCCTAAAAATCATCAGGTTCAGGTGCTTGCCCACGCTTAGCCCGTAAATCTCCTCATAACAGTTACCGAGTCCGTCCATGACATGATAGAACAGATACATAAGGGCCAGCGTACCCAAGGAAAAGAGAATCATCTTGAAGTCTATTCGGTCCGTAGCATAGGCAGCAGCCGCATCCAAAAATCTCTGCATAAATAACACCTGCAGCACCCAGGAGACTGCCTGGAGCAAGGCAATACCGATGTACGTGTAAGACATCCCGGGATTAACCTGGAATAAAAGCCGTAAGCATCTGACCCCGTTCCTCAGGAATCCCTGCCCCTGTATTCTATCCATGCTGCACCTTACCCTCTGCCTCATACCACGACTTCTGGCTGGCGAACATTTCCCCGTATATCCCGTCCGGAATGTCCATCAATTGCTCATGAGACCCCTGCTCCACAATCCGCCCGCTATGCACCACCAGGATCTCATCCGAGATTCTCGCAGCACCCAGCCTGTGGGTGATGTATATGGTGAACCGGTCTGCTCGGATGCTGCTGAACATTTCATATAGCCGGCTCTCTTCGATGGGGTCCAAGGCAGCCGTAGGCTCATCCATGATATGGATGGCAGAGCTGGAGTACAACAGTCTGGCTATCGCCAACCTTTGCCACTGCCCGCCGGAGAGGTCCAGGCTGTTCTCTTGGATTTTGCCGACATATGTATCGAGACCCGCTTCCAGACCCTGGACCATCCCATCCAGATTCATCTTGCTTATGCTGTGACGGATTCGCTCTTCATCCAGCCTCAGGATATTCCCCAGCCGGACATTATCTTGAATCGTCAGCGCATACCTGGCGTAATTCTGGAAGACCACCGCGATGATGCCTTTCAGCTCCGGGTAGCTGTACTCCCGCAGATTCCTATTATTAATGTAGATTTCTCCCTCGTAGTTATCGTACATCCCGGTGAGCAGTTTGATCAGGGTGGACTTACCGGCCCCGTTCTCCCCGACAATGGCATAGCTCTTCCCGCTAACCATGGTGAACGAGCATTGATTCAATATGTATCTCTCCGTATCCGGGTAGCGGAAGCTCACCTGCCTGAATTCCAGCGATTGAAAGACGAAGCCGCCCAACTCCACAGGTAGAGCAGCAGCATCCGTCTTCTCACTTAGTCCGGCAAATGCAGAGAAGTCCTTCAGATACGCCTTCATCCGCGCATGCTCCTGCATCGTCTCGGCTAACTGCCAGGACATCCTCTGCACGAGGCTGAAGATCGCGGTCACCAGCGAAATGTACAGGCCAATTGTTAGCTCGCCCAAGTGCAGCGCAGGCAGCAGCAAGGCCACTATAATGATGCCGATTAGCAGGGCAATGATCGAGCCGCTTTTCAGATGAAAGAAGCTTCGGATCTGTATCTTCTTCTCCACCGCGTACGTCTGATCATACAGCTTATCGTACCGATCCCTGAGCGCCGGACTATACCCGAATAACGTGCGTTCCTCCGCATCCTCCCGGCTGGTCAAAATATGCGCCAGATCCGCACTCCTCCTCCGTATCCGCTGCGCCTCCATCCCCAGCACATAATTCGCCTTGCCCGTCTTCATGGCGATATAGAACAGAGGCACCGCTACCAGCACAATCACAAGCCCCGTAATGAACGTGGACGACATCACAATCACAAGCAGCGAAGCGGTCCCAATCAGCAGATTCAACCCACTCATCATATTGTTGAACCCGCCCATGAAATGACCCACCGGATCTCCGCACACCCTATGGATTAAATCCGAAGTCTCCTTATTCTCAATATGCTGATACGCAAGCCGCGCCCGCTTGAGCACCATCTCCCGCTTCAGCCGCACATTCAGCCGGTTGCGCCCCGTCAGCTCAATGAGCTGCATCAGGCTGGGGAGCAGATGAGTGACAATCACATACCCCATAATCAGCGCAAGCGGCCTATAGATTAACGAATACTCCGCCCGGCCATTCACAATATGGGTCGCCGTATTAATGAAATAAGCCATCACCAGCGTCTGATACGCAGGCATCAAGGCATCCACCAGCATATACCCCACCGCCGCCACCGTCTGCACCGGAATCACCCGCAATGGAATCCTGATCAGATCAAATTCGGTATATTTTCTTGAAGTAAGCATGTAGTCTCCTTGTTGGAATGAATTATAAGAACGCCCCAATTCATAGTATCACTTCCATACGGGAGGAATAACCTGTCAGATTATAGGGATAGCGTAGCATAATAGATTAGATAGAGGCTGTTATACACGATATGCACCACAACTCCCGGCCAGATGGAACCTGTCTTGCGGAACAGGTATGCAACCAGAACGCCGACCATGAATGCGTCTAACAGGATAACGGTGAATCCATGAACCAAGCCGAAGATTGCAGCGCTGCCCGCTATTCCGGCCCAGGGGCCATAACGGTTCAGGGCATTGGCAATGACGCCGCGGAAGACAAATTCCTCGCTTAGCGGCGTGAGAATGGCCCCGGTGATAAGCAGAATAAACATGGAGCGCGGACCGCCTTGCGCTGCCGTCTGGAAGTCTGCCTGGGTATTGATCTCGGTAATAAAGTGATAATAGATCCCTTCGATCACAAAACATCCCCCGAACGCGGCAATCCCGATGACAACCGCCACCAGCAGCCATTTCCGCTCCGTCATCCGAAACCCGAAAGCATGGAAATTGCGAATCCGCAGGGCGTAGGCTGCGAACAGAGCCAGGAAGCCAATCAGACCATTGGCTGCACCTCCGATATTAATCCGTAAGATGGCTTGTTCATCAGGAATTTGAAGCATCCAGACCCCAAGGATAACAACGCCGATCATATAGAGGGACAGTGCAGTTAATCTCCGGCCAACCAGGCCGGCTGTGAGGTTTTTCAGACAGAGATGGACTACTCATTGCCATTCCCCCGATCGTGACCTTTTTACTCATGCTATTTTCCTCCTAATCTTCTCATCGAAGCTCGAATGTGTTGCTCAGACCTATCCTACCAACCCCGCCGGAATGGAACTTAAACGAACCACTGAATTTTCGCTGAATTTTGTGCCCGCTGTTTAGGTTCTGTTAAGATAACTATGCTATTTTGAACTAGGGTGATAAAATGCCAAATCTATCCGCGATTAAAATCGCTATCGTTGACGACGAACCTTCCATCATCACCATGCTGCAAATGGTGCTTCGCCGCGAAGGCTTTCAACAACTATATGGGGCTTCCACTTGTGCTGAAGCTATCAGCCTGGTGCAACGTGTGGTCCCTGATATTGTCCTGCTCGACATTATGCTTCCCGACGGCAGCGGGCTGGAGCTCTGTTCGGCGTCCTGGAGCAGATATCCCAAGAAGCCCAGTACAAAGACGGGAAGCTTCGCATTTTCTCCCAGTGGAACAAGCTTATCGAGGAGAAAGGGATGTGGCTGCAGGTGGTTAGTGCAGAAGGAGAAGTAGTCTACAGCATTAACACAGCACCCTATCCTGCACTGACTGCCTCCTACTCCACCGCTCAATTGCTCGATATTCAAGAGACACGGAGACTCGGGGCTTATGATGTACAGACGCAACTGAACTTCTCATTCCCGGACCCGCTTTTATATGTGCTTGGCTATCCAACCCCTGACCTGGACCAGCTCACAGCGTGGTTCAACGCTTACGGACAACAGGGCATGGTGAGGAGTGAAGCCGTTCCCCTCTTGGAACAGCAGCTTCAGGAGACTGGCCGTTATCTGCAAGTTCTTGATTCTGAGAGTAACACTGTACAAGGCATTGGCGATCAGACGTATGTACAAAAGGTATATCGGCCCCTGGACATTCTGGCCATCCAGCAGTCTCCAGATAACTATGAGGCGGGTATGGTGGTCCACCGGGCACAACCATTACTGTCACTCTTATCCGAGTCAATGACAAAGCTTGCATACGGGTACTCGACAATGGGAAAGGGATGGACGAGGAGACATTGCATCATTTATTCAACCGCTACTACCGCGGAACCAATACCGAGGAATCCACATACGGCTCCGGGCTCGGCATGAGCATCGGCATGAGCATCGCCAAGACCATCGTCGAAGCACACGGTGGGGAAATTAAGGTACATTCGACAATCGGGCAAGGCACTGAATTTGAGATTGTTTTGCCGTGCTGAGGAAAACAAAAAGGGTTCCAGTTCTGATGAGCTGGAGCCCTTGTTTCTGTTAAGGCTGAATAGATACCTCTGTCGCGTACCACTTCCCGGATTTCAATTTCAGCGTTAGCTGAACAGGTTCTTTGAATGCAAAATTATCATCATCATATTTCTGAGTCACATATACTTTTGCACCTGCGAAGTAGTGCAGCGGCAATACAAAACCGATATGATGAGAGCTTGAATGATACTCAAAACCGTCAGATGCCATCCCGCGTTCAACAGGATTTATTTTGCTGTATGCTGATGGACTCATGTAATTCATATCAGCGTCCTTCTTCATCGCTTCTTCTAATATGATCTTGGTATCATGCGATATCCATGCCCCGAACGCGATGTAGGCAATAACAAATAGAAGAATGAATGAAAGGAGTAAGTTTCTCTTTTTCATGGGCACCTCCTTATAAAAATATTGATGTTGAAAGATTCAGAAAACAATTCCATCCTTCTGTAAAGTATACTCCGTAGATTTACCAGTTTTTATCTTTTATTGTTGAACACAAAGTACTTTAACAATGAAGGAGATGGGCAAGTGGACAGTATTCTAGAGAGCCTGTATCACGGCAACTTGCATCCCGATGAAAATATCATACCCAATGACCCTCAGTACTCTATTTTAAGAAAAAGGACATCTGACATCATAGAGGTTTGGAAGGACCGGCTTTCAGCAGAGCAATTCGACGAATTAGAAGCGCTGTTAGACTTGTATGGTCAAACTCACGGGATGGAGTTGGCGGCTAGTGTAACTAATCCTAGTTAGCTCTTTTTCCAAAAAGTGCTATAGCAATTTTTATTAGTACATAGGAAATGAGAAAGTAAACTAAACAAGCACCAACTAATGAAATAATGTTCAACTCATAACTCTGAGCCTGTGCAGATATACTGAAAATATCTTGATATCCAGAAGAAAAATCATTTAGTCTAAGGCTAAGAAATGGAAACAAGGCTCCAAATTTATATTCGTACGCTGTATTCGAGTGTTCAATAGAGATAGGTTTCATTAACGAGAGTATCAGAATTATTAAAGTAGTGATCCAGTAAGTTTTTTTCTTCAACACAATCATGAAACCACCTCAAATAATTAATAATAATGAATTGAAGAATTACGATCTATCTTCAAGAAATCCGCTAAATTAATTCTTATTACTTAACATTACCTAACTCTTCGTTATAATAGCATACCCCGGCTTTGCAACCACTCTGACCTTCACAAGCATTAAATATCCAAAGATTATTTTGATTCCTCTATTTTCTTCAATCTGTTTTTTTGAATCATATTAGAATTGAAAACCACTAAATAATAAGATGTTTTATTTAATTCCTTAGTATCAATTTTAGAGGGTACTTTTATATTTATTTTTTCTCCCGACCCCATGATTCGTTGTCCACACTATATACTAAAGTTTATTTAATCCCATAGTAAATATTACCACATTTTGATAGAATGATTTTGGTTAATTACATAAATTTAGGGGGATCTATGAATAGTAAGAAATGGTGGGTACTACTTGTGGTGGTCTTGTTAATTGGTGGTAGGATTGGCGGAAAATTCTGTATGACGCGAAAAAGGAACGTGATCGTCAAGACCTGCTCCATATTGGAGATCGGTTAGAGAAGTCGTTGTCTGACTACGAAGATACTGTTAACCAAATAAACGAAGATAAGGAATTAGCAGAGGAATACACTAATCTAATGGAATCTATCATTGATGAGGATTTTGCAGCAAGCGAGTTAGACGAAATGATAGCTAAGGCCTGCAAGATGGAGAGCAAATTAATGAAAATCTACCCTACCGGCTATACAGAGCTTAGTTCTGTATTTGGTTGAAAGGAGTTTATAATGGCAATAATTCCAGAACTAAAGAATGTTCATGTTTTTGCTGAAGGAGATGTGACCGGAGATTTCTGCATATCCTTAGTTCTAGACATTGGTCCTGCAGATGTCTCTGGTGCTGATCAATTCTATGCTACAGTTGGGACTGCTCAAGGGATCGCGGATTTTCTTAGTACCAGACCATTTATAATTTGTCGAGGTTTTGTGGTAGTTCCTGAATTCAACTTAAAAGCCATTAAAGATTGTATTCAAGTTAGAATTTCGGAATGTGCTAAGGATGACTGGGCACAAACTGCATTGTCAATTAACAGGCTGTTTCCTTGGGAGTATGATGAGATGAAGGATTACAAACTCTTTTCATAAATTAAAAAAAGAAAATAACCCATTAGGCAAAAGCCCGGCGGGTTATTTTATGTATGCTTTAAAAGCAAATCAATATCGCCTATACTAAAGCAACCTCACTTCCTTTTCTTCCGATATTTCTTGATTAACAGGAGCAAAATTAAAATTAGCACCAACAGAACAAATACGGCGACCCACAAAAACACTGGATTCCCTACGGTAAAGTAAGTATCTCTGTACTGATATTTTTCATTATTCATAAGAATAGATTAATCCGTTTGTAACATTATGTATATGGGAAGGAAAACTTTCCTTAAAGTAACCTGCCATTACTGACAGGGTTGTTATGGGAAAAAATTATTCCGCTGAATACTCATCTACACTGAAAGTAAGTATTCTATCAATGATTACATAATCTTTGCGGCTAGTAAATGGCCCTTTGTTATTGTCGTGCTTATTAATTCCATACCGGGCTGATCCTGAGGATGCGTCGTACCAACTTAAAAAGGCATTGACCTCAGACATTGGAAGATCAAATTCTTTTTCAAGCCCAGTATTCATCGTTACGACCAAGATTGCCCGGTTACCTGTAGGCTGCTCTGGAGTCGGTGACGGTGTTACTGTTGGTGTTGGCTCAACGGTTGGTTCTGGTGTGACGGTAGGCGTCGGCTCTGAAGTCGCTGTTGGTACAGCAGTTGGTTCAGGCGTCAGAGTACCTACAGTAATTTCATTTATAGCAATCCAAGTACCACTTCCAGTACATTCTATTCTAATACCGCTATACTTTCCGGGAGTTACTGTAAATGGATCAAGGATTGTGTAGGTTTTATTCAGATAATTCTCCACACTTCTAGTTGCATTTCCAGAAATATCCACCCAAGAGTTAGATTGCAAACCATACAATTTATAAGAGATATTTGCCCTAGGCATTGCGGAAGCCGCTAACTGAACAAAATCAAGATGAATTTCTTCAGGAAATTTCATTTCCAGCGTACCCTGATAACCATTACTATTCCAAAAACTTTCTAAATTCGAATCTATTGCCTTGTCAGGTGTCTTCCCACCGTAAGTACTGCTTGCAGACGCTACAGTCCCGTCTGGTGGAATGAAACCCTGCATACCGGATCACAAGATGGTAATACAGCCGGGTGAGCTTTAATGTTCCAATCGCTACCAGTAGTCCCGCACCGACCAGGCCCAGCATCAGAAATATACTATTGATAGACAGAGCAACCGACCGATACTGAAGCATTAAGAGAATCGGAGAAATAAGCAGGCAAATGGCAAAGACGAATACCCCGGCAATCACCGTTAGGGAAGTGATAAAAGGCAGCAGAACGATAACCAAGTTGAACAATCCTAAGCTCACCGTTGCCATAACCGCCTTCGTTACAGTTAAGAGCGTTGGGAATTTGTCTGCTTGTTCAATCTGAGACTGGGTCAGTAATTCGCGCGCGATCAACCGGGGATGGCCCAGCCTGGAGATTACTTCTGCCTCAGACCGTCCGCTTAACCGGGCACACTCGAAATGCTCCCGGAATTCCCCCATTAGCTCAGCACATTCCTCAGGAGGAAGCAGCTTCAGATACCGTGCCAATTCATTCAGATAGGCCTCTTTATTCAATCCGATCCCCCCTTAATAATCTCCTGGACCCCTATGGCAAAAGCATTCCATTCCTCAATCATGTCGTGCATGACTCTCCTTCCCTCAGCGGTAATCTTATAGTACTTCCGGGGCGGCCCCTCCTCCGATTCGGATAAATAGGTCGAGAATAACCCATCTGCCGCCAGCCTTCTTAACAACGGATAGATCGTACCCTCTGCAATGGCAAATTTCTACGAGATCTGCTCCACCAGCTCATATCCGTACCGGTCCTTCCGTGAGAATTTTGTGTGCTATAGGCATATGCCGTGATGGATATGGGTTGTAGTCCATAGACTGTTGACGAGACATTATTTGAGGAGGTTACCCCATGGAAACGAATTATCAACAAGTTGCCTGGAATTGTATGAATAAGTATGTCGGTATTACGACAACGGACGGTCAGTCTCACGACGGGTTTATTGCTCAAATCGATCAGAACAACGTTATACTTGCCATTCCCACAAATGAAATGATGGGCCAGATGAACGGAATGCCTGCTAACGCAACAGCCTACAGACAATTCGGATACTATCCGGGATTCTACCCGCGCCGCCGCTTTTATCCAAGACCAATACCCTTTGGTGCCATTACAGCTTTGTACTTGCTTCCATTTTTCATTTAATAATGATTAAGGAATTCGCTATTGTATGGGCATCCGCCCAGCTCTTGAAGTGGGCATTAGCATAGGATGATGTATAACCATTTGGGAGGTAACAAAGTGCTGAATAATCAAATGTATCCAATGCAGCAACAAATGCCGCAAGCAATCATGGTCTATCCTATTGATCCCTACGTAGTCGAAACCTTAATGTCTGTAAAAGGTAAACAGGTAGTGCTCGAAACCACTCGCGGAGGGATAAGCGGCTGCTTAGTGGAAGTCAAGCCAGACCACGTTGTATTGGATATCAGGGGCCAGAAATTTTTCGTACGAATCTGTGAGATTGTCTGGATCATGCCAGAATAATTTTTGCGAGGGAGCTACGAGAGTAGCTCTTTTTTTGATAGATAAGAATCTATATGTTTTGGGGTCCCCGCAAAGTACCTGAGTCACCACCTACGCTAAAGCCCCACTTTGTGGGGTTATTTTGCATACAGCAGTTGTTGATGCGGCAAAAGGTTGACGGGGTTTCTGTTATTAGCTTTTCACATTCCTATGTTAAAATAAGGTACGCGAATAACAAGGAATGGTTATCATGATGAACATTACATAGACCTAAAGATAAAGCCTTCACAGGAGGAACCGTATGTTTGACCTTAATGATTATTTGCAAAAAGAGCTTGCGGAGCTCGTGGATCGGCATACTCCTATAGATGGTCCTCACTCTACATTAATTTCGTCCCTCAGCTTTTCCCGTTGTTCTATTCCTTACCATTCCACCGAGACTGAACCTCCCTACAAGCTTAACAACCCTTCACTCTGTATCGTCGTTCAAGGTCTAAAGGATATAGTCATTGGTACAGAGCGCTACCGGTATGGTCCGCCACACTACCTTGTAGCCTCTATGGACCTGCCGATCATTGCCGAAGTGCTGGAAGCAACGCCCAAAGTGCCCAACTTAACCTGTAAAATTGAATTTACGCCCGGCCATATTTTAGAACTAGTAGGCGATGATGCACTCAAGGGGAACTCCAGAGGAACATCCAGACGCGGTATGAATGTTGGCGAATTGGATGTTCCCCTGTTAGATGCTGTGGTGAGGCTGGTTCGTCTGCTCGATACACCCGAAGATATTCCTGGGCTGGCGCCGCTTTTTGCCAAAGAAATTCTATACAAGGTACTGTACGGTGAACATGGTGACTCCTTAAGACAAATTGTAACGGAGGGGAGTCCAAGCGTTCATATTAAAAACGCAATCGAGCACATTCTGAATCATTATCAAGATTCATTCCGCATTGAAGATCTGGCGCAACTTGCGAAGATGAGCGTTCCGTCGTTCCATAGGCATTTCAAGGAAATCACCGGCATGAGCCCGATTCAATTTCAAAAACAGCTAAGGCTTCAGGAAGCCCGCCGCCTCTTACTATCCGGGTCAGAGAACGCAGCGGATGCTGCTTATCAGGTGGGTTATGAGAGTCCGACACAATTCAGCCGGGAGTACTCCAGGATGTTTGGCGCTCCACCCAAAGAGGATATGAAGAAGTTTAAAAGTCGTCCGTAATAGGATTAGGCAACTTTTTGATCGGATCGGAGTACCGGGGGTTTGGGCACTCGCTGTATATTATGAATACCTTCAATAAGGTTCAATAAGAATAAAAATATTCAGGAGGTATGTATGCAATATATTAAGCTAGGCCACTCCGGCCTCGAAGTTTCACCGATCTGCATCGGCTGTATGGGCTTTGGAGATCCCCTTAGTGGTTACCCTGGCTGGGCGCTGGGCGAGGAAGGCAGCCGTCTTGTGATCAGACATGCGCTTGAGGCGGGGATCAACTTCTTCGATACCGCTAATCTCTATTCGCATGGAACCAGCGAGGAAAGTGTCGGCAGAGCGCTCAAGGATTTCTCTACACGAGAGAACGTCGTCATTGCCACCAAACTGGGTGCTCCCATGCGTTCAGGACCTAACTCATTCGGACTCTCACGCAAGGCGATTATGACCGAAATTGACGACAGCTTGCGACGTCTTGGAACAGATTATATCGACCTGTACCAGATTCATCGGGCGGACCCTTTTACACCGTGGGAAGAGACACTTGAAGCCCTTCATGATCTCGTAAAAATGGGCAAAGTGCGCTATTTGGGCGCCTCCACCATGAGAACTTGGCAGTTCGCAAAGGCTCTGCATCTCCAGAAAGCGAACGGTTGGGCCCGCTTCCTCACCATGCAACACAACTACAACTTGATCGCCCGCGAGGAAGAGAACGAGATGATCCCGCTCTGTGCCGACGAAGAGATTCAGACCATGGTCTTCAGTCCGCTATCGCGTGGGGTCCTGGCCCGGCCTTGGGGTGCACAAACGGCCCGCTCCGATACCGAATCCGGTGCTGCCCAATACTATCAGGCAACTGCAGCAGCCGACCAACAAATTGTCGAGGCTATCGGCCAAGTGGCAGAGGAACGCGGGGTCAGCCGCGCCGAAATCTCGCTTGCCTGGCTGTATCGCAATCCCGTCGTTGCCGCCCCAATCGTTGGAGCCCTCAAAACCAGTCATATTGACGATGCGATCAAAGCTCTCTCGATCAAGCTATCCGACGAAGAAGCAGAAAGACTGGAAGCTGCATACACCCCTCGCATCGACGTAAATGTTAGAAATTCCGATCCGAAGTCGATTGCCCGCATGGCCGCAACTGTTGGGCATGAGGTTGCGATTCCGGGTGGGGGGAAGTGAATTGAATGGAGCAAGAGGCCCATGCGGGAGAGCATGGGCCTCTTTGATAAATGGGAAAAGAATAGAATGTTAGTTTCTGACAGCTTGCTTTGAAACGTATCATATAACCTACTAGCGTCTCCAACTTTACAGTTTCCAAGGAAGTCTTCCGTTTTTATATTAATTCTGTATTTTACAATAAAATGGGCCATAAAGAAACATGCTTAAATCTACAATAATAGTATAATTTAACAGGTGTTTTTTTATTTTTTTATCATCTATGATGTTCTCATATATCAAGCTATGAATAAACAAGTTCTTCAAAAAATAGATAGTTATATTGAATGTGCCATAAGTTTAGGGGCCAATGTTTTAAATATTGGAGCGCCGCTTTTAGAACAATACAGAAATCTCAATTACATTACACTGACCAAATAAAAATATTACCTTGGATCGTACTTGGGGACTTTCTGAAACTTTTAATTTCACTCCTTGTATCATTTATAAAGATTTATACAATTTAAATCTTACAAGCTGGAAAGAGTATGTTGAAGTTTAAAGATAGATTGGAATGAAGTAACGAACTCGTATAGGAATAATTGTGAACATAATTCCACCTGCAATAGAATGGTTATATTCCAAAAATGAAAGCGTGTGGTTCCCTGATGACGTTCAACGTTCCGTTTGCAAAACTGATTTGCGGTTTGACGTTACGAAATCTTTTGGCTATTCCGTTTGGTTTGCTGACAGCATTCAAGCTAGCCCATATTTTGGAGGCATCGCTTAAAACCGATTTCAGAGCGTTACAAACCGGGAGTCTTGAGCTCCTTACGATAGTCATCGTGTATTATACAATGGATTACTTTTTTTATTTGCTTTTACAAATCACGGTAGAACGAACAAAAAACCAGTTGAAAATGTCCATGATTCACCATTTCTTGTCACTGGAAATGCTACAGATTGAACGGATGGGCAAAGGCAAGATGATTGAACATCTCTCGAATGACCTGAACGAACTGGCAGATTATAAAACCACAGTGCTCCCCGGCTTGATTAGCGCCTCCGTCACTGCCGTTATATATTCGGGTTATTTCCTGTCAATCAATCCTCTATCCGCTCTGATCCTTGCATTCATAGCCTTACTGCATGTTATTCCGCCAATCGTAATCAGAAAATATATGTATACCCAGTATATGGACACACGGGATATTGAAGCCGAGCTTACTAATCATCTTATATCCGGTTTCAAGGCTTTTCGGATTCTCCAGATCTACTCCTGCCACCATTGGTTTATGCAGCAGCTAATGAAAATTCATAATGAGTACAACGGAATAGGCAGTAAGGCGGAAAAAACGTTAGCTTCGGAGGAAGTGCTGACGAAGGGTGTGGAACACGCCGTCAAATTTGGCACATACGGCATTGTCGGATACCTGATTTGGATAGATGCAATTACGCTGACCAATGGCCTAGCCCTCCTGATGCTGAGCCCCAGCTTTTATTCAGCCGTTAGCACGTTATGCTCACATTTTTCTCAAAGAGCCGTTTATACTGCTGCAAATGAAAGATTAAGTCTATTTCATAAGATCAACGTTACAGAATCAGAATCATCCAATTCTTTGCCTGGTGCTGCAAAAAGGGAGTCTTCTCCCCCATTGTTACTCGAAGTAATGGATGCAAAGGCGGAGATAGACTCAGCTGTAGCTAATCAATCATGGCATTTCCAACTAACGGGGCATGATCATTTGCTGGTACAAGGAAAAAACGGATCAGGCAAATCCACACTTCTGCGGCTGCTGACCAGACAAGTCCCGCTAGCTGAAGGTCAGATCTATTTCCGGGGGACGGAGCTGGCGTCAATACCAGAGGATGAACTTTTCCATGAACTCTCCCTGCTTCCTCAAGAGGATTTGAAGCTATCCATAACACCTATGCAATTATTCAGCCTTTTATATTCAGACCACCCGGACATCCTTCAGAGAACCCTTCAACTGTGCAGCACCCTCAATTTAAATGATGAAAGATTGAGCAAGCATACCATCAGTGAATTGTCGGGAGGAGAACGAAAAAAAGTCTATCTTGCCGCTGCTTTAATGAAACCCTCGGCTTCACTCATTCTTCTGGATGAACCGGATAACTCCCTGGATTACAATTCCAAAGCGGCACTGATGAAATGTTTGCAGGATGACAAACGTGCTTTAATCATAGTCAGCCATGATGATCTGTTCCAAGCAAGCTCAAATCTGGCCATCCAGTTAAATAGAGAACCTACAGAAGGACAAGAAAGGGATCGTACTTATGTCTAGATCACCATTGCTGCAGACCGTATACTTTTTGCGTTGGACGATTGTACTGGGTGTTGTGGAGGGGGCATCCATAGGTGCTCTTTCTGTTTTTATCTACCAAACTATTGGGTCTGTCACCAACGACATCCTCTATGGTTCCCGTTCATTTCCTTCGACATCGTTGATAATGCTGGTCTTGGCTTTGATTACAAGTATCCTGTTAATCCCTTTACTGCAATATGTTAAAAATATCTTGATGTTCCGCAACGCCCTGCAGCATGACCGCTATATCATCAATCAGTTTATTCATAAATCGATACCAGACATACAAAAATTCACTGAAGCTGAGATTCAGTACAGGCTGGAGCAGGACCCTCATGAATACCGGATGGCTATCGTGAGAGTTCTGACGGATCTGCCGGTGGCTCTAATTGTAGGTACTGTTATTTTGACAAAGCTTTTCGAAACCCATATCTGGCTGGCTCTGACTTGCATCTTAGCCGCAGCTACTCCGCTTGCCGCCATTCGTATCACCAAACGGCTCGAAGCTGTGTACAAAATGCAAGTCCGGGATTTTGAGCTGGAACAGCGGAATCTGGAGTTTGACGTCATCAGCGGCGCCGGTTATTTTAAATTGTATGGAATAAAAGATCAATGGATTGCCCTTTTCCGGGATTCTTTCACGAACCACATGAACCACTCGCTAAAAAAGAGTATGCGCATCCTGTATGCTATCCGCAATGTAAGCTTCATCTCATCCTCTTGCGGTAACCTGCTCCTTCTTCTGGTTGGAGCCTGGCTTGCGGCACATCAAGAAATCATGGCTGGAGCCATTATGAGTGCTCTGGGATTATCCGCAAGCCTGACCGATGTGTATCAGAAATTAGCTTCCGCCATCAAAAGCCATGCCCTTTACAAGCAGTTCATGCCAAAAATCAGTGAAATTGCCGCTGACTCTGCTGATTCAGGACAAATCGTGCTATCGGATGACCCGCTGACGCTTGTATGCTACGGTTTGCAATTCGTTTATAGTGAATCAGTCGCACTGCTTGACAACATTAATATCACGATTAAGCCTGGAGAAAAGACGGCGATCGTTGGACCGAACGGTACCGGTAAAACGACTCTCCTACACCTTCTTTCCGGCATGCTGACGCCAGCAGCCGGCAGCATTCTTTTGAACGGAGAAAGTTTATCTGCAATTTCTCCCTCTTCTTATTATCGCCAGATTGCGTATATCGAGCAGGAACCATTTCTGTTTCAGGTCTCACTATTGGACAACATTCAACTGGCAAATCCGGAAGCAGCAGCCGATGAGGTGCTTCAAATTATCAAAGAGGCAGGTTTGTTCGAAATCCATAAGCAAGGTACTGAACCGCAAAGCTGTTCAGGCGGTGAGAAGCAGCGAATTGCTATAGCCCGAGCACTACTGAAAAAGGCTCAGCTGATCTTCATGGATGAGCCGTCTAATCATTTGGATGCCCAGGGTAAAGAGTGGCTTAAAGACATCCTTTCTGCTTCCGATTGTACGATTGTATATGTCTCGCACGATCCGGAGTTTATTACGCTGGCTGACCAGGTGATTCATTTATCGACCACTGGAGCGGCAATCTGAGCTAAGCCGATAGTAACGTGAGACAAATCAAAACACCCCCAAGAGAATGGATCCTTATCGTAAGATAGGGAGAAAATCTTGGAGGTGTTTTTGCACCATAGAAATGAGATTGGCAGGAGTACCGCTAATTACTTATTTGAGCCTCATTTGCTAAGCAATCAATTAATTTAGGTATCAATTCTAACTCGTTAGCTTTCATTGATTCTAAATTAGAAATAATTATTTTTATTAGCTTTATGTTGTACGCCAATATATGCTTTAAATATTGCTGTCTTGTAGTATATGCAAGATCCATAAGTGATTTGAATTGCTGAAAGAGCAACTCAAATATATCTTCACTGATTAGACCACTCTTTCGCATGTAATTCAGTCTCATTAGCATTAGCTTTTTATGTTCATATATCAGATTCAACGGTCTTATGCCAATTTGATTCGTGACAATATTTTTTATTAGATAATCGTATACATCTACTCCATAAACCATATTCGGATCATAGTTACGGCTGGTTACAAGACTTGAAAATGAATCAGAAGCATTAATATAGTCATTTAATTGTCTCTTCACTGATTCTATGTTAAAGCTGAATGATCTATATACATGTGGTTTAATTAATAATATATCATGCTGAAAAGAGCACCCTTAACCTGTATATACAGAAAAGACGCATTCAGCAGAATGCGTCTTTGTCTACTACTATATATGCCGAGGACGGGGGTCGAACCCGTACGGTACTCACGTACCGCAGGATTTTAAGTCCTGTGCGTCTGCCTGTTCCGCCACCCCGGCATGTTGTGTGCGCGTTATACGCGACAAGAGATATAATATCACGTATCCGGGGGATACGCAATTCCTTTTTCCAAATTTTCTTCTGCATAAGCAGCAAATAGCCCGCTCAGCCGAGACTGACACGGGCTTACTGCTTGGCGCTGCTGTTCCTTACTCGCAGAACCGCGGTGCCCTGCTCCGGCTAGTGGCGGTCGCGCTCGCCGGTTCTGCTGCGCATGCCTGCGAGGCCGAGGAGGCCGACAAGTCCGAGCCAGCCCCAGTTAGAGCGGTTGCCGTTGTTGGTGGCTGTGGTGGTGGTGCTCTGTGCCCGGTAGCGGCCCGTTGTATTATTGTTGGACAGCGGGGAGACGGAGCTGTTGTCGCCGGTACGGATTTTGTCCTTCATGATGGATTCGGTCTTATGCATGGAATCTCTGGTCTCGTTCATCAGAGTATTTCCCCGATTATCCATCGTCCGGTCGTCCATATCGCGCATGTTCATATTGCCCATCCGGCCGTCAGTGGTCGTGCTGTTCATGCCCGGAGCGCTGGTGCTCATAACGCCCGGAGTCGTAGTCATCATACCGCCGGGTGCTGCGGAGATGTCACCTGCTCCGAGCAGACTCATGGACAGGACCGTACCGCAGGCAAGACTTGTGATCAGCTTGTTCAAAATGTTGTGCCCCCTTCATGGATGTGGTTAATCGCTGATAATTTCCCCATCCGGCACAGCATCTATGCAGAGAAGTTATTCCTTCACAATGTTCACGGTCTTGCTGGACGCATTATACGTGACTTTGGCTCCAAGCGCTTCGGCAATCGCACGTACAGGCGCATAGGTTACCGCATCGTCCATGACGCCGGTCGTCAGCTTCTTACCATTGAGCGTAATATTTACCGGGATATCCTTGTTCACCTCTGGCTCACCTCCGGTTATGCAGCTTAGTGCGGCTGCACTCTGCTGGGCGGTCGGCCGTCTGCCTGCCTTCAGGTCCTGAATGCTAAGGCCGAAGCTCATCTGCAGATGAGCATAATCCTTGAAGGAGGTCCAGTCCCCGCCCCATTCGAACCCCAGCTGCTTCCCCTCCTGCGCCACCTCTTGCCAGTCTGCCACCTTGTCGCCATCCCCGTCACGGTTCATATCCCAGGATACATTCCTGCCATCCGGCAGCAGCAGCGCGAAGTCTATTGCCAGTCCGTAATTATGGTAGCTGTCGCCTCCCCGGGCATTGGTTACAATGTCGCCCTTCTTAGTTCTCCCTTGAGCATATAGCTCATTCTGCTGCGCTATCGTGCGCATGCCCTGCGTAATGAGGATTGGCACCCCCCGGTTATAACTGCGTCTAATCAGCTCGTTCGCCCCGGCCAGTACAGCCGGATGCAGCTTCGCCAGCCTTGCGGCCGACTTCTGCTTGACCTGCTCCAAAGTAAGCATCTACTCACCCCCTGGTATAGTAAATGCCCGCTTTGACCGGGTTGCTTGCACCAATGACCGTTTTTTTCGCAAAAAGAAGCTATGCATCGCCCGATCACCCCGGATGAACAGTGCACCTATAGGCCAGAATAAGAATGCAGACCTGTCGTCAGGTCATTCTAACGGAAAGGGGGATGAACATGGATATTCACAGCGACAGCTACAGAATAGCCCCGTTTAGCGGCCAGGAGGATGTGGTGGAGGTGATCCGCCAGGCGGAATCGGAGATTGCCCGGATGACCGGGAACCCGGAAGTCACGCTAATTGCCTATGAGAAGACGGACGGACACCGCAGTAAGTAGAATCTGTCAGACAATATATGCCTCCACAATGTCATCTACAAGCAGCCACTTCCATTCCTCCGCCCACTGCAGCTTGAATTCCCGCGAGTGGGTGTGGATGGAGGTCACGAATCCGCTTAGCTTCACCTGTTCCAGAGGACTATACAGCACCAGCGTTACCCGTACATGACTCCGTAGCGATAAGGCCAGCGTATGCTCTATCTCCTCCAGCTTCTGCTCATCCAGCACCGGCCTCAGGCTATGCCAGATCTCCCGTTCGTCTCTCCCTATTCGCCCGATCTGCTCCGGAAGCACCCTCCCGCTGTACTCCCGTTGACGGTTCCCTTCAAGCTTCTTGCCCATTCGCCGTTCCTCCTATTCTTCATGCAGAACATATGTTTGTATTATATCTGTGCTTCAGCAGGTTAGGCAAGCAGAAATTTAGGGAAGCAGGCACAGCAAAAAGACGCCCACAGTTATGCTGTACAGCGTCTTCCTCTGAACCCTTTTACAATAACAAGTCTTGTCTCTGCTTATTTCACTGACGAAGTCCCTGCGCTTCCGGTACCTGGTTCCTGCTTGGCATCTGTGCCTGCATCTGACACGGTTCCTGGTACGGATTGCTCCGGATCGATCAGTCCTGCAGCTTCTCTGGCTTCATTCAGCTTGGAGATGCCGTAGAGCATGGCTACGTCTGCCTGCTGATTCATCGCGTCGAATTCCTCTGCGGTCACATCGGGCGATACTGCGCTCTTGGAAGCCTTCTCCTTGATCTGATAGGCGCTCTGGAAAGCGATCACCGAATCTCTGAGCAGCTTCTCGATCGTATCCGGCAGGCCGCCCGCAATCTTGATATCGTTCACATGATCTGCAAGCTCGGAGGCGGTATCCTGGAAGCTGTCTACAGCCTTCTGAAATTCTTTGTCCGTCGCTTGTCCGGTGGAATAAGAGGTTAGCGTGGTGTTGAAGTTCGCTAGCGAGGATTTGCCCATTTCGTCGAATTTCGAAATTTCATTATAAAAGTTCTGTACTGTCTCCTGCACCACTTCCGGGGAAGCCGGTTCAGCACTGTTATTGCCGCAGGCACTGAGGATCATGACAGCCATTAGCAGTCCTGCAAGTAAAGCTTGTCTCATAGTTAATATCCCTCCACTTAACAGAATAATATCGATTTTTGTTAAGTGCAAATGAAATTAATGTAAAATTCGGCGTAATGAAACATATGTCAGCGGTTAAGCGTATTCATAGGGAGAAAAGGTGGCCAATAACCCAGTTGATGACTGGCAATTCCTGTTATACTATAATGAATTTATCCGTTCAAGGAGAGGAAGATCTATCATGGCTTATTGCACAGCATGTGGTGCGGAATACAAGCAAGGCGCCAAATTCTGCGGGGAATGCGGGGCAGGTACAGATGAGGCCGGTTCTCCGGCAGCAGCACGTCGTCCGGCGGCTGGCCACAGCTCCGGTCCTGAACAAGAATTATGGCAGGGCAAGCCTGCCGGCATCTCTGACCGTCTCAAGGGGCTGATCGGGCTGAATACCACCAAGTATACGATTACGTCCCAGCGGATTATGGTGAAGAGCGGGCTGATCGGCAAGGATGTCGAAGAAATCGAGCTGCTGCGGGTCAATGATTTCTCCGTCACCCAGTCGGTTATGCAGCGTATGCTGGGCATCGGGACGCTGATCATTTTGTCGGATGATGCTTCATCACCACAGCTCCCCTTCTATAGAATCCGTAAGGTTCAATCTGTCAAGGATATCCTGCGCCAAGCCGTGCGTGACGAGAAAATCGCCAACAATATCAGCTACCGCGAGCATATCTGAGGCTTCGTTACACTTTATTCAGGGAAGATAGAGAGCTCCTGCCGGAATTACGCCTTTGGCCTGGCTGGGGCTCTCCCACATCAGTACCGCCCGCGCATCCCCCTGGTTCTCATAGTACTCCACCTTCAGCTCATGCAGCTTCCCCGCAATCAGACTCACTGTGCCTTGCCGCTCCTGCCCGCTCTGCTTGATCCAGCTGTCAATAACCAGCTTCCCGTCGATCCATATCCGGATTCCGTCATCTGAATACGAATAGATCGTGTAGGTCTCACTGTAGGCAGCGCTTATTCGGCCGCTCCAGCGTACCGAGAACAGATCTGCGTGAACAGCCGGATCAGGCGCCGCCTGCCTCCAGGCGAAGTTAATATTGGCATCTGTCCGGGTGAGGGCAGGCGTGCCGGTAAGCGTAATATTGTTGTAATACTGCCCATAGAGGCCCGGTTTGGGGAGTACCCCTCCTGAAGAAGCATACGCCGCCGCTTTGGCCGAATAGTCGTCTCTGGAGAATATGGCACTATTCCTCATAAAAGCCTGAATCACTGCATCCTTATTGCGCTCGTACAGCATCTTGCCCCAGGTCATCTGGTAGCTCCATTTGTTCTGCGGGCCTGCCAGCACAGCTGGCGGAGGAAGCTCCCCGTTCTCGCCGATGGCGATCAGCTTGCCGCGTCCCAGGTCCCAGAGCGTATCATGATGTTCCCCCTTGTAATCACCCTCGAAAATATCCGCCGCCAGCACATCCACTCTGCCGCTGCCCGGATAATACTTGGCCGGCTCCTCACTATTCTTGTTCTTGGCATTCGGACTCCACACCCACAGCAGATTGTGCAGCTGATGATAGACGGTATACCGCTCGAACATGATCTCCCAGAGGGTCACGAAGGAGGATTTCTGCCCCCACCAGAACCAGCCGCCGTTCATCTCGTGGTAAGGTCTCCAGAGGACGGGGACACCGGCGTCATTCAGTTTTTTCAGGAAAACAGCGACCTTATCCAGCTCGGCAATCATCGCCGTATACTCGGTTGTTCCCGGTGTGATGTACTTGCTGAAATTAGCTTCGCTGAGGCTCATGGAGACATTCGTCCAGGCTGGTGCCGTACCCGGCAGGTTGGCATGATAGGTCATCGCTACGATGCCCCTGGCCTTGTGCCAGCGGATCGCACTGTCCGTTACACCCTGCCGCTGACTGCTGATGAGCTTCTCCGTCTGGTTGCTGATCGGCCCCATCTCATAGCCGTGCAGTCCGGCATAACTGCCTGCCGTATTCTTCAGCTTGTTGTTGATATCATCCGGGCTCTCCAGGTAATCATGCTGGCCGCTGATCATTCCCTGGCCCTGCAGCCAGTACAGCGTCTCCAGCAGCTTCCGTGCGGGCGCCCCCATCTCCGCGTCAGCGGGAGACATCTGTATTTTGCGAAAAGCCGCTTGCCACTGCACATCACCAATCAGCCGCGAGGCCGAATCCAGCAGGTCCCTGAGGTTGCGCTGTTCCACATTTTCCACCATCCTTTTCATTGTGTTTGTACATATTATGACGAATTATGGAACTTCAGCACGGCTGCTGCACAGAATTCGGGCTGTCCCAATCCGTTATTCTTACGCTATACTATTCAGGGCACAGGCATTATACCCATACCCACATCCAAAGGAGCAGATATGAAAGCCAAAAAATCCATCATCAGTCTCATTATTATCGCCCTGCTCAGTCTGTCCGCCTACCTGCTGGAGGAGAACGGGCAATGGCTGCCGCAGACCCCTTCCGGTCATTCTTCGGAGATCGTGAAGCTGAAGTTCCCGGCAGACCGCTACCCGGAGACCGCGAGGCACATCCAAAAGGCCATCCGCAAGGGAGAGTCAGCCATCTGTACCATCAACCGCAAGGATGCTGAGGAGAACCGCAAGGCGTCGCTGAAGGGAGTTCCCACCAAGAAAGGCTATGACCGGGACGAATGGCCGATGGCCATGTGTGCGGAAGGCGGAGCCGGGGCCCATATTGAGTACATAACCCCCAGTGATAACCGCGGAGCGGGAAGCTGGGTCGGCAATCAGCTGGAGGCGTTCGCAGACGGTACGCGTGTGGAGTTTATTTTCAAGTAAGCCGGCATGTGGGGGATGTTATTCAATTTCACTGCGATAAAGCGTAGAATGAAATGGGATAATATAACATAGATGGAGAGCCCGATGTGTTCTATATCTGTTATCGGGGCAAACGGCTGTACGGCCCTATGTCCGAAGCTGAAGCCTTACAGGAATGGTTCGCGCTTGCAGGAACAATTAAGGAGCTCTATATCATTGAAACTGATGCAGCTACAGGCAGAATCACACGCCAGATCGGGCCAACGGTCCGTGCTCATAAGAAGAAAAAAAAGAAATAGCCCTATCCGGCACAGGCCGGACAGGGCTACACTGGCTATAGGCTGTTCTAGAACAAACAGGCTTTTGTGATGATAACCAGCAGAATGAACAGAACCAGAATTGCACCTGTCGAAGTCCAAGGGCTTACTACCGGAACGATTGGAGGTCCCTGATTCACTCCACCTACGTTATTTCCACAACCGCAACCATACTCTGCTCCCATGATTAATTCCTCCTCTTGAATATTGAATACAGCACAGAATATGTGGAATTCCGCTCCGTTGCATGGGCCAATTGGCAAAGAAATACCATTCACCTAACGGACAGGCGTCCAGTGGTCGATATAGAGTATGAAGCAATGGCTTCACAACATATGGAGGGAGGAATGCCGGATGGATATTGCTGCATTATCCGTAGTGATGAGCCAGTCATCCTTACAGCAGGCCGCAGGGCTGCAGGTGATGAGCCTTGCCAAGGAGCAGGCGCAGAGCAGCGCCCAGGATATGGTTCAGATGCTGAGTCAGGCCACGCACCCCACCTTGGGAAAAACACTTGATATTCGAGCGTAATTCCTTTATGCTTACATACATAGGAACACCCGTTCCATATTTCAGCCGGTGATGAGTTACGTGCTGAACTGCTGCTTAGCCCTTTCGGGCTTTTCTTTTGGCCAATAACACGAACATACGATCTTATATATGGGGTGATTGATTATGCAAGGCTATTATCAGATGACCGCATTGGAGAAATGGACAGAGGATCTATACCAGCGTATTGGTGTCCGCAAGCCGTCCGACATCTCCATCGATTACATAGCGAACCGGCTCAATATCTGGGTACACTATCTGGATGTCCGCAGCAAGGCGATTGAGGCTACGGCCGGAATGTACAGCATGTTCATCGACAACCGTCTCCCTCCCGAGCTGCAGCGGCTGGAATTCCTTCACGAGCTGTGTCATCTGCTGCGGCATGCCGGCAAGTCTACGCTTATGCCCGGAGTGTTCACGCAGGCACAGAGAGATGAATCCGACCGGTTCATCCTGTATGCCTCCATGCCTTATGTCATGATCTCCGCGAATACGCTGCCCGAACTCCGTGAGGATGCCGTTACCGAACTGGCTGTAGCGTTCCAGGTTCCCGTCCCTCTCGCGCTGCAGCGGATCGACCAGATCCAGAGACGTATTTTTCAGGGGCAATTAATGGCTGTTATGGAACGTAACGAAGACAGAAATATCATCCACAGACATATTCGCTAAGCGCTGCGGGGATAATACAGACTATAGATCAGAACAAGAGATTCTACTGTAAAGGGGATCAAGATCAACGTGGAAGCCCTAAAAGTCATTCAATTATTGCTGACTCATCCTGAATACAGCGTCGATGCTGTTCATCCTGAAATTCCGGATTTTGTGGGTATCGAGACGATTGAAGTGGACCACGTGACCCAGACCTTCTCCATCCTGCTCCAGGAGCCTAAGGAATACGACTGAGTGCAGGATTCTACAGGATAACAATTACATAGAACAGCCCTGCTAACACGAACCGGTACAGCGCGAACCATTCCAGTCGAAGCCGCTTGATCATCTTGATGAACGTGACTACTGCAATCATGGCTACGAGGAAGGACGTCACGAACCCGATCAGCATGAGCACAAGATCATCCGAATTCAGCGCATTCCGGCTGTCATAGAGGTCCAGGAGGCTGGCTCCGAACATTACTGGTACTGAAATCAGGAAGGTGAAGTCCGCAGCGGCTTTCTGGCTGGTTCCCAGCAGCAGGCCCCCTGAGATCGTCGAGCCGGATCTTGAGAACCCGGGCCACAGCGCCAGACACTGGAACAGCCCGATGCCGAAGGCTTGGGTATAATTAAGCCCGTCTACCGTCTCTGACGTAACGGATCTCCTGCTGCGTGCAGCGAAGATCATCAATAGTCCACCGGCAATCAGACCAATGAGAACCGGCTTGGGGCCGAATAACTGGCTCTTGATCGTGTCTTTGAAGAGCAGATACACCACTAGTGCCGGAACCATAGCCAGGATCATGTGGATGGCATTCAGTCCCTTGCTCTTGGAGAAATCCAGCTTCAGCATATTCATCCCGATGTTCACATACTTTTTCCAATACAGCAGCAATACAGCCATTACCGCACCTAACTGGATTACGATTTTGAAGGTAACCGCACCCTCCCCCTCGAAGTCCAGCAGATCCCCTGCAAGGATAAGGTGCCCGGTAGACGAGACCGGCAAGAATTCAGTCAACCCCTCAATAATCCCTAATAGTATTGCTTTGATAGCTTCAGTCACTGGTGAATAACCCCTCTCGGAAGTGAATCAATATATTTCCAGTATAAGAGGCAGAAACGGAATTCCCCATCGAATGAGCTAACAATATAGGGGGTGGTGTGACATAATTGTCATGTGGGACTGGACTCTCTTTAATTAGTGGTTTGGGGGACGTTCCTGTGATTTACGTGATACCCATGATAACCCCCACTCTATGATCAGGCCAAAGGCTAACCAGGAGACAAAATGAATGCCATACAGAATGTACTGGAAAGCTTGCTCATTCTCCATAGAAGAATTCAGGTTTGTTAATTCGGGGTTAAAGATTAGGAGCAAGGGACTGGTTAAGAACAGCAATAAGTTCTTGTCGTCTTCTCCTGACAGATTATAGAGACAGACCAGCGAAGACAACACAGGTAGCCAGAAACTTAGTTTTTTGAATATCGTCTTCATAAATGACCTCCTTCTTGTCAAAATCATACTTCCCGCATCCAGAAATATGCAACTTCATGCAATGGGCTTTCGTAAATGGATAAAGGAGCTGGTAAAAATGGTTGTTATTTTCGCTGTTATTTTCGTATTGATTGCAGTATTGAATATCTTCTTCCCGGCCATGGGCTGGCGTATGCGTTACGGCTGGATGGTAAAAGGCGACTCCGGCCCCAGTGAAGCCTACCTCATTATGAGCAGAATCACCAGCGTGATCGTTCTAATTATCTTTTTCTTGTTCTTTTTGCCTTCTATGTTTGGTTAGATGTGTATTCTTCCATAAGCATCCCTCCTTAGTTGGTATATATTGTATAATTATAAAATAATGTATTTGAAAGGTAAAATAATGAAAAATAATACCAAATGGTTTGTTTACATATGTTGGTTCGGGGCTCTTGCTATTAATATTCGGTTGTTAATACGATCTTTTTCAAACAATGAGCCTGTATACTCTAATGTAGTTGGTGTGACTTTATTGGTAATTGCTATTATTAGCTTACATTTCAGTGAGAAAGCTAAAGAACAAAAGAATGGAAGTAAGAAGCATTAAAAATTAAAACCCTTAATAATTATGAACACAATTATTTAGATTTTGCGAACGCTATAAAATAACCCTTCTGGCTTAAGCCAGAAGGGTTTATTATTCGCAAGTATTTGAGAACAGCTTATAAAAGGCCATTTAAAGACATAAAAGTCATCCTAAGGTGCTTAATTAAATTTTTCAACTAACAATTTTTTAATTCCATCAAGTAAAGGTAATTTCTCACCTGAACTATTGAAA
This sequence comes from Paenibacillus sp. FSL H7-0350, assembly GCF_038593195.1. Lineage (NCBI taxonomy): Bacteria > Bacillati > Bacillota > Bacilli > Caryophanales > Paenibacillaceae > Paenibacillus > Paenibacillus sp. FSL H7-0350. The sequence goes on from NZ_CP151972.1 coordinate 2,405,322, forward strand.
CTAGGCAATGAATCCCGGATATCATCAATTTCTTCTTCGCTAATATCAACACAGCGGCCTTGAATCAATATCCTCCATACCAAAGGATATTCATTTATTTGTTCTACATTAGGTTTTAATCCCTGGCGAGCTCTTAGTTCAACCATAAGTGAGTTCAATGCACTAGTTATGTTTACTTTTTTCTCAACATGAACATCAAATGCCTTTTTTATTTTTTCATCCCAATCATCCATTTCATAAACCTCCCTTCGACATCATATTTCGTCATCCAGCAAGTTTTTTCCTTCACGCACTTCGCCCTAGAAGAAAACTGTACAGTTCCTTCCTAAAGCCTATATAAAAAGTCTTTGCACTTAGCTGGCTACTGAGGCGAATCTTTTAAGTGCCGCTGCTGCTTCTTTTTTCACTGTCAATATTCCTGCTCCATGTCTATATGTGCATCAGCCAAGCAGCCCTATCGATTGACCCCGACGATTACACCTATAGAAGGTACAGAAAAAGTAGTACCTTTGAGTGAAGATGAATTTTACCAGGAAGTAGCAGAATATAATGTAGCACAAAATGAAAAACAAACTCTGCCAAAGTTAAGAATGATAAAACAACAAGAAGTAAACATTCAAAATTCAAGCGTAGATTATGTTACTGACGATGGCTATATGAAATATACTATGCAAGCTTTTAAAGTGGGGACAAATGATTATCAGCTTAACCTACGATTTGAATGGGTAATAAGTCCCTCTCAAAGAGGAATTGATATCTTAGCACTAGGACATGGTCCGCAGTTAGTACAGTCTGGAAATCAGAGCAATGTCATATTCACAGCTGCATATGATGCAGTTAGTAGCGGGCAAACGTTTACTGGGCTGCCTATCCCTCGTGAAAATACAGTTGCTGATCCTGGCGGCACAGCAATTACCTTTGAACTTCCAACTTTGGCGGTAGAGAGGCTGGCTCTCCACATATTTTTGGGTCATGACATGCGCTAGAATAGAAGGCGAAGCCAGACTGCCGGAATAGACCGATTTCGGCATGGGGGCCGTAACGATGGGCGTCTAAATCGCTTCGCGTTCACACCGCCAGGAGCAACAGTTTTCCCGGCTCGGGCTGACACTCTCGCGGCAGACCATGGCGAATTGGATGATGTATGGGGCAGATCAGTGGCTGACGACGCTGCAGGTGCTGCGTGAGCCAGGAAAGTCCGCTGAGTCGCAGTCGTACCTGTGGTTGTACTGGACCGGATGCAGTGGACCGCCCATTGTGCTTTATGAATACTGCAGGACGCGTGGGTTGCCGCCGAACGCCTGGACATGACTCCAGCGATGTTCAATGAGAAGTACTCACATCTGCTCCCGATCATGCAGGAAGAAGCCGTTGACAGAATTGAAAATGAACTCAATAAATTCGCAGAAAAGCAGCTTGAACCTGTGGAATAAAAGTCTCCGTTAGCAAATCCGTTAGCAAGCTATAAAATATGGCCTTTCCCCACTCAAGCATATTCGCTCCTATGAGCCTATAAACAGCAAAAAACCCTTACAAAGTAAGGGTTTGAGTGAAGTGGGCCCTACAGGACTCGAACCTGTGACCAATCGGTTATGAGCCGACCGCTCTAACCAACTGAGCTAAGGGCCCGGACTAGGATATCCGTATTATACGAGTGCTGTCCGGTGTAATAAGGTAATTGCGGGGGCAGGATTTGAACCTGCGGCCTTCGGGTTATGAGCCCGACGAGCTACCGGGCTGCTCCACCCCGCGTCAGTTAATAATTATTTAAACAGCGACAATAGATAATATACAATATACCCATGGATAAAGTCAAGGATGATTTTGGATTTTCTGTCTAAGGCAGAAAACGCACACCATAACGGCCCTTACGCGAACGGTATATTTCCACAAAACTCGGATCATGATAGCCATAGATCCAGCCGTCCTGCTCCAGTCTTTTGGCAAGGCAGCCCGCTTGAAATCTGGTCCTGAACAACTTGGCAAAATAGATCCAATTCATGATACCCTCTTCTCCTTCATCACAATAATATATGTCCCGGTGCTATTTATCATGCCCAGTTTTGCAAGAAAATTAGAGGATTGCTCAGCGGATCGGATGGCAATTTCTGCCCGAAAGCTTAGGTGGCTGGTTGAAGGATAACGCTCGCCTGGAGCAGATTACTGGGGGGATGGATTATAAAAAATGAGTTGAAAACAGGAAGAGAGTGCGCAGCTAATTAGGGGCTGTGGAGATAATGAGCAGTTGGGGGGAAACAGTTGGATTTTGTACACTTAATTTGGTGGAAATCTCTTCTTAAAAGGAAATAAGTGGATTTAGATCATCTAGTTCTGGCGGTATCTGCGTTATTGTCCATTTCAGGTTTCAACAAGTGTATTTTATCCAACTAAAGTCTCCAGAAATGTGCTGAGCCATTGAATAAATGCTATTTTTCCAGTTATCCCCTAAAAAGGTGTTTCGAGAGTGAACGGGCGCCCGACCGAAAAAGGAGTTCCATCATGTGAAAGTACTCAAAAAGAAGCCCGATCCCCTTCAAAGGGGACTGAGCTTCTTTTATACGTCCTCTTCTCTACACGCCGAAGGCGGCAGGGTCCTGGCGCCAGGATTGCAGCAGCGCTACATCGCTCTCCGCGATCTTGCCCTGGGCCAGCGCCACATTAATCAGTGTGCTGTAATTGGACAGGCTCTGGAGCGGAAGCTGTGCAGCGGCGAAGGCTTCTACGGCGCGGTCCAGCTCGTAGCTGAAGATGGCCAAGACGGCCAACGGGAGGCCGCCTGCTTCTTGTACGGCCTGCGCAGCCTTGATGGAGCTGCCGCCGGTGGAGATCAGGTCCTCGATCACGACGACCTTCTGGCCGGGTGTGATCAGTCCTTCGATTTGGTTCTGCTTGCCATGGCCTTTGGCCTTGTCCCGGATGTAAGCCATCGGGAGACCGAGCTTATCGGCCACCCAGGCCGCATGCGGGATACCGGCGGTTGCTGTCCCGGCAATCACCTCGGCGTCCGGGTAGCTGGTTCTGATCAGCTCTGCGAAGGCCTCGGCAATGTAGTTGCGGACGGCCGGGAAGGCCATGGTCAGACGGTTGTCGCAGTAGATCGGCGATTTGATGCCGGAGGTCCAGGTGAACGGCTCCTGCGGACGCAGGGCTACCGCTCCGATCTCCAGCAGATGACTTGCGACCTGTTCACTTCGATTCTCTAATATGCTCATGCTTGGCTCATCTCCTCAATAATAGTCAGTGCTGCTGCACGCGGATCTGCCGCTGCTGTAATCGGCCGGCCCACTACCAGGTAGTGGCTGCCTTGGCGGATAGCCTGCCTCGGCGTCATGACCCGGGACTGGTCGTCCAGGGACGCCCCGGCGGGCCGGATACCAGGGGTAACCGTACGGAACTCGGGTCCGCACGCTTCAGCAATCACCACGGATTCCTGCGGGGATGCTACCACTCCATGCAAGCCTGCTTCCGCTGCAAGCTTGGCGTAACGCACCACTGCATCAGTCACTGTTCCGGCTATGCCGATTTCGCGGTTCATCACTTCCTGGCTGGTGCTGGTAAGCTGTGTTACTGCAATGATCAGCGGCATGTGCAAGGGTGGCTTCAGGCTGACCGCCTGGGCCGCTCCTTCCAGTGCAGCCGCCATCATGGCGGCTCCTCCAGCGGCATGTACGTTGAACATATCCACGCCGAGCAAGGTCAAGCTCTCTGCCCCGCCCCGTACGGTGTTGGGGATATCATGCATTTTGACATCTAGGAATACCGAATATCCGCGCTCCTTCAGCTCCCGGATGAAGTCAGGACCGGCTGCATAGAACAGCTGCATGCCCACCTTCATATAACAGGGGATTCCTTCGAGCTGTTCGATCAGCGCCCGCGCCTGATCTGCATTCGGGTAATCCAATGCAACCATCAGCCGTCCGGCCATTTCATTCCACTTCTCAATCTGTCCGACATTCTCGTGCCCGTGCTGCTGCTCTGCTGCTGTCCGTTCCATTCGCCAACCTTCTTTCTTAGTTATCGTATCCATCGCCTCTGGCTTCAAGGTCCCGGGCATAGGGGAACGGTCTGCGTTAACGCAAACCGTTCCTGTAGCAGCCTGTTACAGCTGCCTCACCCTCTATCTTATTGTCCAACAAAAGCAGGCATCGGCTGGGACGAGAAGTTAATCGTCTGCAGCATTCTCAGCAGCGCCGTTACCGTATCGAGCGAGGTCATACATACGACTCCGTTCTCTACCGCTTCACGGCGGATGCGGAATCCGTCACGCTCAGGCGTTTTGCCCTTGGTCAGTGTATTGAAGACGAAGTTCGCTTGACCGCCGCGGATCAGATCCAGAATAGTCGGCTCACCTTCATCCAGCTTGTTAACATTCATTACGTTCAGCCCGGCCTGCTCCAGCGCCGCTGCTGTACCGCCGGTGGCGATAATTTTGTAGCCCATGGCATGGAAGCCCTTCATCAGTTCAACTGCTTCAGCCTTGTCTTTGTCGGCTACGGTTACGATGATTGCGCCGGTGGCGGGAATCTTCATTCCTGCACCGATCAGGCCTTTGTAGAGCGCCTTGGCATACAGTTTGTCGCGGCCCATGACTTCTCCGGTAGATTTCATCTCCGGTCCGAGCGTAGGCTCTACTCTGCGCAGCTTGGCAAAAGAGAACACCGGTACTTTTACCGACACATAATCGCTCTCCGGCCATAAGCCTTCAGTATACCCATCTTCCTTCAGCTTGCCGCCGAGAATGATCTTGGTCGCCAGGTTCGCCATCGGAATACCTGTTACTTTACTCAGGAACGGAACCGTACGTGAGGAGCGCGGGTTGACCTCAATGACATACACTTCATTCTGATAAATGACGAACTGGATGTTCACCAGACCGATGGTCTTGAGCTCCTTGGCAATCTTGATGGTAATCTCGGCAATCTTCTGCTTCAGACCTTCATCCAGATATTGCGGCGGGTAGACAGCGATAGAGTCGCCGGAGTGAACCCCTGCGCGTTCCACATGCTCCATGATGCCCGGAATGACAACTGTCTCTCCGTCGCAGATGGCGTCCACTTCCACTTCCTTGCCCAGCATGTAACGGTCGATCAGCACCGGATGCTCCGGATTCACTTTTACCGCTTCAACCATGTAGCTCAGCAGCTCTGTGTCGTTGTAGACAATCTCCATGGCGCGTCCGCCCAGGACATACGATGGACGAACCAGCACCGGATAACCGAGGGATTGCGCGGTTTCGACGGCTTCATCGATGTTGATTACGGTCTTGCCTTTAGGTTGTGCGATATCCAGACGGGCCAGCAGCGCTTCGAACTTCTTGCGGTTCTCGGCTTCATCGATGCTCTCCAGGCTGGTCCCCAGAATGTTCACGCCTGCAGCAGCAAGCGGTGCAGCCAGGTTAATCGCGGTCTGTCCGCCGAACTGTACGATGACTCCGATCGGATTCTCCTGAGCAATCACGTTCATGACATCCTCGAAGAACAGCGGCTCAAAGTACAGACGGTCCGAGGTATTGAAATCCGTCGATACGGTCTCTGGATTATTATTGATAATTACAGCTTCATAGCCGGCCTTCTGAATCGCCCACACCGCATGCACTGTGGAGTAGTCAAATTCAATCCCCTGGCCGATACGGATCGGGCCGGAGCCGAGTACAATAACCTTCTGCTTGTCGGAATGAATGACCTCATTCTCCGTCTCATAGGTCGAGTAGTAATATGGTGTTGTGGCCTCAAATTCAGCGGCGCAGGTATCTACCATTTTGAATACCGGAACCAGACCCTGCTGCAGACGCAGCACACGTACCTCTGACTCCTTAGTGAATGCTCCGCCTGGACGGCCTTCGGCACGGATCTCGGCAATCGCCCGGTCTGTGAAGCCCTTGCGCTTGGCCTGATACAGCGTCTCAGCAGACAAGGTCTCATCGGCACGGATCTCCTCCTCGAAGCTCACGAGCCCCTCGATCTTGGAGAGGAACCACCAGTCCACATTCGTAATATCCTGAATCTCCTGCAGTTCATAGCCGCGGCGGAAGGCTTCCGCGATCAGGAACAGGCGTTCATCATCCGGCTTGGCAAGTCTATAGCGCAACACACTCTCTTCAAGCAGCTCCGCTCCCGGCAGACGGAAACGGTGGACACCGATCTCCAGCGACCGGATCGCCTTGTGAATCGACTCTTCAAAAGTCCGGCCAATCGCCATGACCTCTCCGGTCGCCTTCATCTGCGTTCCCAGCTTGCGGTTCGCCGAGATGAACTTGTCGAACGGCCAGCGTGGGATCTTGCTGACGATATAGTCCAGCGTAGGCTCGAAGCAAGCATACGTCTGGCCGGTTACCGGGTTGACAATTTCATCCAGCGTATAACCGAGGGCAATCTTGGCCGCCATCTTGGCAATCGGATAACCGGTGGCCTTCGAGGCCAGCGCTGACGAGCGGCTTACACGCGGGTTCACTTCAATGACGTAGTACTGATAGCTCTGCGGGTCGAGTGCGAACTGAACATTACAGCCGCCTTCAATATTCAGCGCGCGGATAATCTTCAGGGAAGCACTGCGCAGCATCTGATATTCACGGTCGGACAGCGTCTGGCTAGGCGCCACAACGATACTGTCGCCCGTATGTACGCCAACCGGATCAAAGTTCTCCATGTTGCAGACTACAATACAGTTGTCATTCGCATCACGCATAACCTCATATTCGACTTCCTTCATGCCGGCGATACTCTTCTCGACCAGACATTGGCCGATCGGGCTGTAACGGATACCTGCCTTAACGGTCTCGCGCAGCTCTTCTTCGTTGTCGCAGATCCCGCCGCCGGTTCCGCCCAGCGTGTAGGCCGGACGAACGATCAGCGGATAGCCGATCCCTGCGGCGAAGCCAAGAGCTTCTTCCACACTGGTAATGATCGCACTTTCCGGCACAGGCTGTTCCAGCTCACGCATCAGGTCGCGGAACAAATCACGGTCTTCTGCTTTCTCAATGGATTCGAGCTGGGTCCCCAGCAGCTTCACATTCTCCTGCTCCAGGACTCCAGCACGGGCCAGCTCTACGGCCATGTTCAGGCCGGTCTGTCCGCCGAGGGTCGGCAGCAGCCCGTCCGGGCGCTCCTGGCGGATAATGCCGGTAACGAACTCCAGCGTGATCGGCTCGATGTATACTTTGTCAGCCATATTGGTATCGGTCATAATCGTCGCCGGGTTGCTGTTGATCAGCACGACCTCGACGCCCTCTTCTTTAAGGGCTTGACAGGCCTGTGTGCCTGCATAGTCGAATTCGGCAGCTTGACCAATAACGATCGGGCCGGAGCCGATAACCAGAATTTTTTTGAGTTTATTGTTCTTAGGCATGTTATAGAGCTCCTTTCACGGCTTCAAGCTGGGGTGCGGATGATTTCGGTGCCGTGATTCTGGCATTGGCCGCAAGCTGTGCCTGGCGCGATCCGGCCGGCCGCTGCGCCTTGTGATCTGCGATCAGCTGCAGGAAGCGGTCGAACAGATAACTGCTGTCATGCGGTCCCGGCGCCGCTTCCGGATGATACTGCACCGAAAAAGCGGGGTAGCGGGTATGCTTCAGTCCTTCAACGGTCTTGTCATTGTTATTGATATGGGTAACTTCCAGGTCTGTGCTGGCAATCGATTCCTCGTTCACGGTGTAGCCATGATTCTGGGAGGTGATGAAGCAGCGTCCGCTCTCCAGCTCCTTCACCGGATGGTTCCCGCCGCGATGGCCGAACTTAAGCTTCTCTGTATCAGCGCCGCAAGCCAGTGCGAACAGCTGGTGTCCCAGGCAGATGCCGAAGATCGGGTATTCGCCGAGCAGCTCGGAGATGGTCTGTACCGCATAAGGCACATCCTTCGGGTCCCCAGGGCCGTTCGAGAGCTGAATGCCATCCGGGTTCAGTCGGCGGATCTCGTCTGCTGTAACATCATGAGGCACAACCACTACATCACAGCCACGGCTGTTCAGCTCGCGCAGGATGCCTGTCTTCGCGCCGTAATCGACCAGCACAATACGCTCCTTATTGCCCGGGCTAGTGTAGCTTTTAGTCGTAGAGGTACGGGCCACTTGATTGCGCAGCTCCTCAATAGTAGTATCACCCATCATCTCCATCAGTTCTTCCACACGCTTGTTAGAAGTGGTGAGGATCGCCTTCATGGTGCCGTAGTGGCGGATAATCCGGGTAAGCATACGGGTATCAATCTCGCTGATGCCGGGAATATCATATTCCTTGAGCAGATCGTCTACACTGTATTCAGCACGCCAGTTGCTGGGTACGGATTCGTGACGCCGCACAACAAAGCCGTGTACAAAAGGGCGCACGGACTCGAAGTCATCACGGGTAATGCCGTAATTCCCGATCAGCGGATACGTCATGGTGACGATCTGGCCGCAGTACGAAGGGTCCGATAGTACCTCCTGATAGCCTGTAATTCCTGTGTTAAAAACAACCTCGCCCGTCTTCTCGCCTTCCGCGCCAAATGCGGTGCCTGTAAACAGTGTTCCGTCCTGAAGCAGCAATCTCGCCTGCATGCCTTCCACTCCTTCTTGTTTCTGTAGTCTGATTCTTATGTCACAGCCATGCAGCCGGGCTGCATGGGCTACTGCTTACTTCTGTTAAGCCTCACTCCATACGGCTGTGCCGTCTACCCAGGTCTTCACCGGCCAGCCCTTAAGCTTCCATCCGGTAAAAGGTGTATTGCGGCCTTTGCTCGCAAACGTTGCAGGATCTACTGCCTTCTCTTCATTCAAGTCAATCAGGGTCAGATCGGCAGGAGCCCCTACTGTAAGGCTGCCTGTATTCAGTCTGAACACCCGGGCCGGATCAGCGGTCATCCGCTGCACCAGCAGGGACAGATCCCATTTGCCTGTGGCCACAAAAGCGGTATACAGCAGCGGGAAGGCCGTCTCAAAGCCGACGATGCCAAACGGTGCAAGCTGCATGCCTTTGGCTTTCTCTTCCTCGCTGTGCGGGGCATGGTCAGTCACGATGATATCCAGCGTGCCGTCCAGCAGCCCTTCGATGCAAGCTTCCACGTCGCGTCGCGAGCGCAGCGGCGGGTTCATTTTCCAATTGGCGTCCATGCCCGGAATATCTTCCTCCGAGAGCAGCAGATGATGCGGGCATACCTCGGCGGTCACCTTAATGCCGATTTGCTTCGCCTGGCGGATCAGCCGGACCGATTGCTCGGTGCTGACATGGCACACATGATAGTGAACACCCGTTGCTTCAGACAACAGAATGTCACGGCCTACATGAATGGCTTCCGACTCATTCGGAATTCCCTTCAGGCCATGCTTGTCGGCAAAAGTGCCCTCAGCTACCGGCGCTCCTTCTACCAGCGAGTTATCCTCACAGTGGGCAATCACCGGCATATCCAGTTCCTTCGCCAGCTTCATTGCATCCTTCATCATCTGCGCACTCTGAACGCCTACGCCGTCATCGGTGAAGCCGATCGCTCCCGCTTCCTTCAGTGCCGCAAAATCCGTCAGCTCGCGTCCCAGCTCATTCTTGGTAATGGCCGCGTAAGGCAGAACCTTCACAAGTCCCGCTTCGCGCGCCTTATCCTTAACCAGCTGTACGATCTCTGCACTGTCAGTTACCGGGCGTGTGTTCGGCATACAGGCTATTGTAGTGAATCCGCCCTTGGCCGCCGAACGCGCACCCGTCTCAATGGTTTCCTTATGCTCGAAGCCCGGCTCACGCAGGTGCACATGCATATCGATCAGTCCCGGTATCAGCAGCTTACCTTCCGCTTCAACGGTTTCTCCGGCTTCCTCTACCGCTTCCGCGGCATCCTGAATCTTCGAGATAATTCCGTCCTGCACAACAATATGCTTGCGCTCCAGTACGCCTTCTTCGTTCAGTACACTGGCATTTTTGATGATCACGGTTATGATTCTCCTTTGTGCCTTCCAGCCGCAGCCGTAAGCTCTGTAGTTATTATATAATAAAAATTCATCTTTGTGTATATTTATTAATACTCTTATGTGAGGTTTTTCTGTTGCAGTTCTGCTGCGCTATTGCAGCGCCCGCTCCATAACAGCCATCCGTACCGGCACTCCGTTCGCCATCTGCGGGAAAATCCGGGACTGGCTGCTCTCCACCACCGCATCGTCGATCTCCACATTGCGGTTCACCGGCGCCGGGTGCATGATGATCGTTGCCGGGTCCAGTCTCGACGCCCGTTCCTCGGTCAGCCCGAAGTGCTCCCGGTACTGCTCAGCCGATAAAATAATACCTGAGGCATGCCGCTCCAGCTGCACTCTCAGCATCATGACCACATCCGCTTTCAGCGCTTCTTCCATAGACACATATGGAGCGTAGGCCGCAAGCTCAGGAGCCTGCATATTCACCGGTGCGCAGAACTGCACGCTTGCCCCCAATTTGGTGAGTGCCCAGAGGTTGGACCGCGCTACCCGGCTGTGCATAATATCCCCAATAATCGAAACCTTCAAGCCCTTCAGTCCGCCAAAATGCTTGCGCATCGTGTACAGGTCCAGCAGCGCCTGCGTCGGATGCTCGTTGTTGCCGTCCCCGGCATTGATCAGCGGAACGCCTACCTTCTCGGCTAGCTGCTGCAGTACCCCGGCTGGCTTCAGCCGGACCACTCCGGCATCGATGCCCATTGACTCCAGTGTGCGCACTGTGTCGTAGATGGACTCGCCCTTCTCTACACTGGAGGCCGCAGCCGTGAAGTTCAGTACTTGTACACCCAGGCGTTTCTCGGCCATCTCGAAGGAAAAGCGGGTTCTTGTACTATTCTCGAAGAACATATTGGCAACAAAATGTGCTCTCAGCACCGGCGTGAGCTTCTCGCTCTGATTATCCCAGTAGGCTGTTCTGTCTAACAGCTGGTTAATCTCCGACCCCGCCAGCTCCTTCATCCCCAGCAGACTGCGTTCCTTCACTTTGGTTGCCGTCATCATTGTTATCGTTCCTCCCGGTTTGAAATAATGTACACTTCGTCCTTGCCGTCATATTCGCTCAGGGACACTTCAATCTGCTCATGCCTGGAGGTAGGTACGTTCTTGCCGATATAATCGGGGCGGATCGGCAGTTCCCGGTGGCCGCGGTCAGCCAGTACAGCCAGCTGGATCATCCGGGGCCGTCCGCAATCCATCAGCGCATCCATTGCCGCGCGGATCGTTCTTCCGGTGTACAGTACATCGTCGAACAGGATCACTTTCTTGTCCCGGGTGCCGCTCGAGCCCGGAGGCAGGATCAGGTTGCTGTTCACAACTGTCTTATCCATCGCGTCCCGGTTGTCCCCGCCGCCTTCGCGGTCATCACGGTAATGGGTAATGTCCAGCTCCCCGTAAGGGATGTCCACACCTTCAATTTCCTTAATCCGCTCTGCGATCCGCTGAGCCAGGTAGATCCCCCGGGTCCGGATGCCGACCAGCAGGCAATTCTCGATACCCTTGTTTTTCTCCAAAATCTCATGTGCAATGCGTGACAGTGCCCGGCGAATCGCCGTTTCGTCCATAATGACATTTTTTTCAGTAACCATCCTCTTTGCCATCCTCCTGCTTGATCGCCTGTTCAAGTTCCCCGGAAACAAAAAAACTCCTTGCCCAAAACAGGCAAGGAGTGAAATCCGCAGATTCAAAAAGATGGCGTGTCCGCGCGCAGAAAAAGGCCCTCCGTACTCCTACGGATTCCTGCTTTCTTACGCGAACCTCGATTCACGTTACCTTGCCAGCCTCACGGGACTGAATTAAAGGCGCTATTCAACTATAGGGAATTATGACAGATGGACGGGGGGATGTCAAATTTTCTTCTCAGACATTTCATTTAGGTGAAGTGCGCGGCTGCGGTGATTTTGGACTTTCGGTCGCTGTTGTCTCCAGATTGATTTGAATTAACCGCTTAGCGGATTAAATCCGGAGACAAAGGCGAACGCTATCGCTCCTGCAGTTCCAAAATCCCCTCCGCCGCTTCCACCTAAACGGTGCAAGGGACAAGGACTTGCCATCCCCCCTTTGGGGAGGGGCAGGCAGAAGGGGCACTATGGCGCTGCGCTGATCGTGCGAATTACACAACTGCGGAATACAGAAATTGCACTAATGGCACAAGACACCGCATCAGCGGCAATAGGCCGGCTCATTTAAAAAAAGTAACCGCCACAATCAAACCTACTAACAACACGGGGATACCGTAGACAATCATGTATCCTATATATTTCACGGGTCCGGGAAGGCTGGTTAGATCAACTCGCCGAAAAGGCCCCCCGCCTTCGATCAGCTGCTGAGGCAGCAATTGTTCATCAATATAACCGGCACTGTCTTCAGCAATATCAGCTTTCTTATGGGTTTCAGCATGTGTGGGTGTTGTGTTCATCTGCTCTCTCCTAATGGAAATATAATGTCGTACGAAATCCAATAGCCCAAGAGTCTGATTATTAGCTCTCATATTATACCATTTTTTTACACGAGCGATCTACCCTGATTTCGTTCCAGCCCCTGCTCTGTTATGATAAAACTGGAATGGAACTGGAGGCGAATACAATCATGAACATGGAGTTTATTACTATAGAAGAGTGGGATGAAGCGTGGTGGGGGCGGATGGAGCGGATCTACCATGAGGCTTTTCCGAGCGGGGCTAAGACTAAGGGGATTCTGCGCAGTATGCTGAACCGGGGGATTGGCTACTTACATGCGGGGGTGCATCAGGGGGTGGTTGTCGCGATGGCTGTTACCGGTGTAGTGGGACAAGCTGCGGACAAGATCCTGATTATCGATTACCTGGCAGTAGATAAGCTATTGCGCGGGGAGGGTACGGGGACCTGGATACTGGAGCAGATCAAAGCTTGGGCGGTGCAGGAACATGGCATCCGGGGAGTCATCATCGAAGCGGAATCGGGGGCTACGGAGTCGCACAAGGAGCGTATTCATTTCTGGGAGCGGAACGGATTCGTCCTGACCTCCTATGTGCATCAATATCGAATGGTACCGGAGCCTTATCAGGCCATGATGCTTCCGCTGGGTGAAACGGCGAATGTGCCGGATGATGGTGAAGCGCTGTTTCTATACATTAATGCTTTCCATCGGGTGGCTTACCGGAAGGGTTAGACTGCACTGATGCTTTACTAATGCTCTGATGTTGCACATTATGCAGGAATTCTTCCGCTCCTGTGTGCTGCTGGGCCAATTGTTGCAGTTTTTGCAGGATTCATGCCAGATATTAATCATCACCGAATGGATTGTTGCAAAAAGTGCAGGATATGTGTGTTCGAGCTTGGTTTGAGCGGTGCGAGGCTGCAATTTGTGCAACAATTCGAGCCGGGCTGAGCGGGAGTCCGCTATGTAGATCGACGCGCACCACAAAAAAGCCGCCGCAGATTGCTCCGCAGCGGCCCCATATAAACCAAACTTAAAATTCAAATTCAACGTCGCTCAGACGTCTTTGGATTTCGGAGATGACACGCTTCTCCTCCTCCTCACCCTTGGCGACGAAGGTCACGGAGAAACGCACGAACGCGCCGGCATCATCCCAAGGCACGGTGGAGATGAGCTTCTCGCGGATCAGGAACTGTGAGAAATCCTCGCCGGATTCGAAGCGGCGTCCGCCCTTGACGCCTTTTGGCGCGGCTACATAGAGGAAGAAGGAGCCCTTCGGCTTCTCGGCCTTGAAGCCCAGGCTGTTCAGCGCATCCACCAGCATGTTGTGGCGGCGGGAGTACTTGACGGCAATAGCTTCGGTAATCTCAGGATGAGAGAGACCGTAAGCAGCAGCTTTTTGAATCGCGATGAACTGGCCGGAATCATTGTTGTCCTTCACATCACTGAACGCCTTCACGATCAGCGGGTTGCCGGCCACGAAGCCGATTCTCCAGCCGGTCATGTTATAGGACTTGGACAGGGAGTGCAGCTCAACACCGACATCCTTGGCACCAGGCACGGACAGGAAGCTCAGCGGCTTCACGCCGTCATACGTCAATGCAGCATAAGGAGCGTCATGGATTACGACTACATCATATTTTTTGGCCCAGGCCACTACTTCAGTGAAGAATTCAGGTGTGGCACTTGCACCGGTAGGGTTGTTCGGATAGTTGAGGTAGAGCAGCTTCGCCTTGCGGGCTACATCCTCAGGAATGGAGTTCAGGTCAGGCAGGAAGTTGTTCTCCTTCTTAAGCTCCACGGAGTAGACTTGTCCCCCCAGATACTTGGTATGAGTACCCAGCACCGGATAGCCCGGAATGGTCATGATCGTGATGTCGCCCGGATTAATGAATACGGATGGCAGCATAGCCAGCGCAGGCTTCGAGCCGATCGAATGCACGATTTCCGTTACAGGGTCAATTCCGTCCACCTGAAAAACTTCCTTAAGATACACGGCCGCAGCGTCCTTGAATTCAGGAATACCGTTATCGGAGTAGCCGCGGTTCTCTTCCTTGGCCGCTTCCAGTGCAAGTCTGGACACAATGCCTTCATCTGCCATTTCGTCCGGCTCGCCGACGCCCATGTCGATCAGTTCAATGTTCGGAAAATCCTGCTTCGCCGAGGCTTTGGCGCGTTTGATTTTCTCAAATTTGTAGATGGAGGTGTCCTTGCCGTATCCTTCGCCGCCGATGCGGTCTGCAAAATTCGTCTGAATGAATGTAGCCTGATAGTGTTCAATACTCATAATCTTCTACTCATCTCCTGGGCCTATGTTGTGAATCTATGCTCTAAATATGACGCAAATCCGGCCGCTGTACCATGGATTTATAATCTATTGATTTGTACTTATCTGCTGCGCAGCGTAAATAGAAGTTCTTCCATATCCGCCGGAATCGGCGCGCTGAACTCCTTGTACTCGCCTGTAGAAGGATGTACAAAACCCAGTACCGCTGCATGCAGGGCTTGTCCGTTCATAGTAGTTCCCTTGCTGCGCCCGTAGATCGGATCCCCCACCAGCGGATGGCCGATGAACTTCATGTGAACACGGATCTGATGCGTGCGCCCTGTCTCCAGCTGAAGCTCCAGCAGTGTGCAGTCACCAAACCGCTCCAGCACGGTAAAATGCGTCACGGAGCGCTTGCTGTTCTTCTCGGTTACGGTATACAGCTTGCGGTCATGCGGATCACGGCCGATCGGAGCATCTACGGTTCCCTTGTCATGAGACAGATTGCCGTGCACCACTGCGATATAGCGGCGGGTCACACTGTGCTCCTTAAGCTGGGCGGACAGCGAAGCATGACTGGCGTCATTCTTGGCCGCCATAATCAGACCGGAGGTATCCTTGTCGATCCGGTGGACAATGCCTGGACGAATCTCGCCGTTAATGCCAGACAGGTCCTTGCAATGATACATCAGCGCATTGACCAGGGTGCCGGAGGGATGTCCCACTGCCGGATGCACAACCATGCCGCGCACCTTGTTCACTACAATCACATCGCTGTCCTCATAAGCCACATCAAGCGGAATATCCTGTGCGATCAGGTCCGTAACCTCGGGCTCGGGCACCGTAACAGTTACCTTATCGCCTTCATTCAGCTTGTAGTTCGCTTTGACCGGCGAGCCGTTGACCACTACATGGCCGCTGCTGATCCATAGCTGAACCTGGGAGCGCGAGATCTCGTCTTCCATGGCCTCTGTAACATATTTATCAATCCGCTCCCGCGCATTGCCCTCGGCAACGATCCATTCGGTGACGTCTCTTTCTTCCTCGAGGGCGCCAGAATCCGCCAGCCCTTTGACGTCTTTGTTCAAATCATTCATTCCCTTCTTTGACTTCCTGTGATTCCTTCACCTCGGTGACTTCCTGTTCACCCTTCACTTCCAGCAGCGTGTCCAGAATAATCAGACCCACCCCGACCACGATACAGGAATCGGCCACGTTGAAGATCGGGAACGTATAGCTTCCGAAATTGAACATGAGGAAATCCACAACCTCACCGTTAAGAATCCGGTCCAGGAAGTTGCCGACTGCTCCGCCAAGGACAAGCGCCAGCGCGGTAGGCAGCAGCTTGCGGGTCTTGCGGGCCTTGTTCAGGTACCAGACGATTCCGCATACAACGATTACTGTAATCACAATGAAGAACCACTGCTGCCCCTCCAGAATTCCGAAGGCGGCTCCACGATTGCGGTGCGACGTAATAATGAAGAAATCCTTGATTACCGGAATTTGCTCTGCGAGCTCCAGCCGGGTGGCAATCAGATATTTGGTACCCTGGTCAATCAGAAATACAATTAGCGCAATCAGAAAGTACACCACAGAAGTTGTCACTCCGTTCTTATTTTTCCCGCGGCTACGCGGTACGAATACTGAATAAAGACTTGTATATTGTAGCACAGGCCTCAAGAACCCGTCTATTGCATGACCTGGCAAACCGGTTAAGACAGGGCACTATTTGCCAGCGCTAAAAAAGGGCCCCGGAGGCCAAGCTATCTTTAGAACAAAACGGCTTCGCCGGTTCCTGCCGGGGTACTCTTCCATCCTTCCTCCCTGGCGCCGGCGCTAAGCCCATTTCAGCGATTAGCTACCGAAAGGAGCTCACAGCAATGAGCCATCTGACATCAAAGCAGCTCTCCGGGCTGCGTACTGCTCTCCTGCAGCAGCAGGAGGATATTGAGCACAGGCTGAAGAGCAGCGGACAATACGGATTGCAGGAGGCAATGCGGGACAACACTGGAGAGCTGTCCGAAATCGACAACCATCCCGGTGATGCCGCCACAGAGCTGTATAACCGTTCCATGGATATCTCCCTGCTGGAGCGCGATGAGCATGAGCTGGACGATATTGAATCCGCCCTGCGGGCGATGGACGAAGGAACCTACGGCATCTGCATCGCCAGCGGCGAACCAATTCCTTATGAACGCCTGGCCGCCCTTCCCTCCACCCGCTACACGAAAGAGCATGCTCCCCGCCAGAGCGCTCCATTCACCCGTCCGGCCGAGGAGGAGCTGCTGACTCCGCCGTTTGGCCGCACCAGTCTGGATGAGCGGGATGACCAGAACGGCTTCGATGGTGAGGATGCCTGGCAGATCGTGGAGAGCTGGGGCAATTCGGATTCCCCTGCGATGGCTGAAGGCAGCAATATCGGCTCTTACAATGATATGGAGATCGAAGCGGACGAAACCGAGGGCTTCGTGGAGCCCTGGGAGAACTTCGTGGCTACCGACATCACCGGCAACCATCTGACGATCATCAAAGGCAACAGCTACCGCCATTACATGGACGACGAGGAAGGCGACTACCTGCTGGACCCGACTCGAAAAGAACGGAAGTAGCGCAGCAGCCGATGAGGGAGCTGGAAAGGCTAAAATGCACTTTGTACAACTAAAATATCTGATTCATACGCTCTATCCTATTTAGTTGCATTCCGTACATTTAAAAAGGCTCGAATTCTAAGTTGAGGCCTCTTTAGGCGAATTTAGTTGTACAGATTGCAGTTATCCGTTTAAAGCAGGCTATTTTGCTGCATTTAGTTGTACATTCTACAATTATCTGTCCCTGTGCTTGTCTTGGAACCCTGTTCCACTACCTACTAATCGCAAGGCCCCACCATTGTGGGGTTCTTTCAGGTTCAGCGCCGCTCAGAACGTCTTCAGCTCCAGCTGATGCTGGACAATCCGCACAATATCCGCGATATAGTCGCCGATAATCGGCAGGTTGAGCGCACCCAGCACCTGAAGCACATAAATAATCGTCGCCGCAAAAAAAGTAAACCCGAGCGCAATCCCCAGCCCCCTGGCTACTCCGGAGAGGATGTTCAGCCAGATCAGCCGGAAGGGGGAATACAGCAGCTCGGTATATTCCGAGATCCTTGACTTCTCCATCTGCTGGGCCAGACTCGTGGTCATCCGGTACAGGGCATTCAGCTTCTCTTCCGGGGGAAGATCGGCCGGATCAACGGCTGCTGTGACAGCCACCTTAGGCTTAGGATGGGAAGAAGCGGCTGGCTGACTTTTCTCAGGATATTCTGTGCCCGGATCTGTCTTGCCCGATGAGCCTGCTCCAGAATGCGGGGGCTGCTCCTCATGCGGTGCGTCCTCCCTGTTGTTCCCGCTGTCCGTAGTTCTGATCAAAATTCTGCCTGGCTCTTCCGGCTCTTCCGGCTCTTCCGGCTGCTTCGGCTGCTCTGCAGGATTCTTCCCGCCTTTCCATCCCCCCATGCCCCTGCACCTCCTGGTTGTCTATACGCCGCAAAACAAACGAGCCCGGTCGAAGAGAATTCTCTCTTCAAGCACAGGGCTCGTCATTTGCATTCTAACCCGTGGAAACTTTTCCTTTGCGGCTAGTATATGCCAGATAGGGACAAGTAATACAGGAAATGCGCGGCCGCTCCGGAGTTAAGCGCCGATATGAATACCGATGCTCTTGCCGCCGGCATCCACTGTCTCATAGGTATAACCTCCGTCAAAATCCACCGTAGTCACCAGTACATTCTCACGCAGCACATGCTCGAATGCAGTCACCGCCGCCTTCAGCTCATCATCGACATGCAGGGTCAGGGCAATCCGCTTGTCGATCGGCAGATCCAGACGTTTGCGGTAATCCTGCACCGCACGTACAACTTCGCGTACCCAGCCTTCCTGGACCAGCTCCGGCGTGATTTCTGTGTTCAAGGCCACAGTCAGTCCATAGCCGGAAGCGGAGGCAAAGCCTGGCTTGGCCTGCTTCTCAACCAGCAGCTCCTCAGACGTAATCTGCAGCTCTTCTCCGTCCGGTGACACAATGGCGATAACGCCTTCTTGCACCGCTTTGCGGGTAGCGTCACTGTCCATTGCTTTGAGGAAGCCTTGCAGGAAGCCGACGCTCTTGCCATATTTCTTGCCTGCCACCTTCAGGTTCAGCTTCAGGGTGAAGTCTACGAAGCCGCTGTCGCTGTGCTCGATGACGATATTTTTGACGTTGATCTCTTCTTTGATCAGTTCTTCATAATCCGCCACGTTGAAGTCGTCCGGAGTAGACGCGATCAGCTCGGATAACGGCTGGCGGGTCTTGATGCCGCTCTCGTTGCGGACGTTACGGGCCAGTTCGACGATGCCGCGGGCGTACTCCATATCTTTTTCCAGGGCAAGATCGATCAGGTTCTCATCTGCTGCCGGATAGTCTGCCAGATGCACACTCTCCCCGCCGCCCAGGTTGGTGAAGATATCCTCGGATAGCATCGGGGTGAATGGAGCCATCAGCTTAGCTGTGGTCAGCAGGACATGCGTAAGGGTGCGGTAAGCATCCAGCTTCTCTTCACCCAGCCCGCTGCCCCAGAAACGGTCACGGGACCGGCGGATGTACCAGTTGCTTAGCTCATCCACGAAGTTCTCAATGGCCTTGGAGGTGTTCACGAAATCATTCACGGCCAGCCCCTTATCGAGCAGCACGATCAGGCTGTTCAGGCGGGAGAGAATCCAGCGGTCGAGCTTATGCTCAGACAACTTGAACGGGTGATCTGCAGGATCATAGCCGTCGATCCCGGCATACAGCGTAAGGAAGGCATGCGTGTTCACCAGCGTATCCACTACCTTAGACTTCGTCTCCCCGACCAGACCACGCGAGAACCGCTTGTTGTTCCACGGCGCACTGTCAGACAGAATAGCCCAGCGGAAGGCATCCGTACCGTATTCGTTCATGATTTCCCAAGGGTCGATGACATTGCCTTTGGATTTGGACATCTTCTGACCGTTCTCATCGAAAATATGGCCGTGGGCGATAACCGCCTTGTATGGCGCCTTGCCTGTGAACAGGGTTGATACCGCCAGCAGGCTGTAGAACCAGCCGCGCGTCTGGTCGATCCCTTCGCAGATCATATCTGCCGGATACTGGTCCTCGAACCGGTCTTGATTCTCAAACGGATAATGACTCTGGGCGAATGGCATCGAGCCGCTGTCGAACCAGACGTCGATCACTTCCGGAGTGCGGATCATGATGCCGCCTTCGCTGAACGGGCTGCGCAGCTGGATATTATCCACGTACGGCTTATGCAGCTCGATATCCTCAGCGACCTCTCCGATCGCCATTGCTCTCAGCTCGGCGATGCTGTGCGGTGCAAATTCCTTGCCTGTATCCTGGCATACCCATACGTTAAGCGGCGTACCCCAGTAGCGGTTACGGCTGATATTCCAGTCCACCAGCTCTTCCAGGAACTTGCCGAAGCGGCCTTCACGTACATGGTCTGGGTACCAGTCTACACTGTTATTGTTGGCAATCAGCTGATCCTTGATCGCTGTCGTCTGGATGAACCAGCTGTCTGTTGCGTAATAGAGCAGCGGGGTGTCGCAGCGCCAGCAGAACGGATAGCTGTGCTCGTATTTCTCTTTGTGGTAGAGCAGTCCGCGTTCAGACAGCACCTTCACGATATCCAGATCACAGTCCTTCACGAACCGTCCGGCAAAATCACTCACTACATCTGTGTATTTCCCGGAAGTATCTACTACATTCACAAAGCTGATCCCATTCTCGCGGCAGCTTTTATAGTCGTCTTCCCCGTGTGCCGGAGCCATATGTACGATCCCGGTACCGCTGGAATCCGTTACAAAAGAGGCTCCGACGATCACATTATGCTTCTCCGCCTTGATATAACCGAACGGCGGTGTATAGCTCTGGCCGATAAAGTCAGCGCCAGTGTGTGTAGACAGGATGGTGTACTCGCCCTTCAGCACTTCGTCCACCAGATTCTTGGCCAGTACATATACGCCGTCTTCCTGCTGCGCACGCACATATTCCATCGCCGGATTCATCGCCAGCGCCATATGTGCCGGAAGCGTCCAAGGCGTAGTCGTCCAGGCCAGCACATAGTCACCGCTGCCGTCCAGCTTGAACTTGGCGGTAGCACTCAGATCCTTAACTGTCTTATACCCCTGGGCAACTTCATGGGAGCTGAGGGTCGTCTGGCAGCTCGGGCAGTAAGGGCTAACGCGGTGCCCCCGGTACATCAGGCCCTTCTCATGAACCGTAGCCAGGATGTTCCACACGCTCTCGATATACGTATTGTCCAGCGTTACATACGGATGATCCAGGTCCGTCCAATAGCCGATCGCTTCTGTGAATTCCCGCCACTGCTTCTCATAGCCGAAGACACTTTCCTTACATTCCTTGATGAACTTCTCCACGCCGTATTCTTCGATATCCTGCTTGCCGGAGATGCCGAGCTTCTTCTGCACCCCGAGCTCTACCGGCAGGCCGTGCGTATCCCAGCCCGCTTTGCGGATGACGCGGAAGCCCTTCATGGTCTGGTAGCGGCCGATAAAATCCTTGATGACCCGGCCCAGCACGTGCCCGATATGCGGCACTCCGTTCGCCGTCGGCGGCCCTTCATAGAACACATAGTTCGGTCGTCCCTCACGGTTCTCCATGGATCGGCGGAACGTGTCCTCCTCGCTCCACTTTTTCAAGATCCGGACATCTCTGGCCCGGGCTTTTTCTTTGACGTCTACCTTATGCATGATGGTCAATCCCTTCGTTTAAAAAAATATTTCAAAACCTTTAACCTTTTATAAAAGCTTTTCGATCCCTCCCAAACCCTCCCTTCGCCAAGGGAGGGCCCCAAGGGCGCCGCCCTCTGGACACCCGAAATAAGTGCATCGCGTAAGGAGCAGGGTCAGTGGACGGGAAGGATTACTTCGGTGGAGTCCTCGGCCCTTCTTAGGCTCCCCTGACGGGTACGCCTGCGGGGCCTTAACTGCGCTAGTGCACCACCGGGCTTCCGCCCGGGGTCCTTGCCGTTCGTTCTTGGCCTCCCGGCCCGCGATCCCGGAGGGCAGCTACTTGGACGGGGGGCTTGCCGTTAGCTCTTGGGCCTCCCGGCCCGCGAACCCGAAGGGCAGCTACTTGGACGGGGGGCTTGCCGTTAGCTCTTGAGCCACCCGGCCCGCGATCCCGGAGGGCAGCTACTTGGACGGGGGGCTTGCCGTTAGCTCTTGAGCCACCCGGCCCGCGATCCCGGAGGGCAGCACTGGACGGGGGGCTTGCCGTTAGCTCTTGAGCCACCCGGCCCGCGATCCCGGAGGGCAGCACTGGACGGGTTACACCCTGCCTTTAGCGCTGTTGAGGCCCCGCAGGCGTACCCGATAGGGCAGCCTAAGAAGGGCCGGTCCTACGCCGAACAAATTTTTCCCCTTCCGCGGACGCCCGCCCAACCTCGATGCACTTGCCTGCGGGTGTCCAGAGGGCGGCCAGCCCTTGGGGTCCCCCTTGGAAGGGGGATTTAGGGGGATCTAAGCCGATTTAGGGGGATGCCCACCACACAAATAAACGCCGCCCCGCCCCCAAAGGGGCGAGACGACGCTCGCGATACCACCCTAATTTGCACTGCACGCACATCCTAAGGGGTGTGAATTCAGTACAATCTCAGTCCGCAGGCAATAGACAACCTTGCGGGTCCGGGATAACGTCCGGCAGACGGCGGAGCCTAGACACGTATACACGCTTCAGCTTAGCTTCTAAGGGAGGATCTTCGGGTAAGGCGTGAACGATCGGCTCGCAGCAAGCACCGACTCTCTGGAGAACGTTACCTTATCGTACTTGTCCCGTCATCGAATTTAGATTCAATGGATACAGATATGTTCTAGTTATAGACGTTTTCGCCCCAATTGTCAAGGCGGATTACAGCAGCAGGTCCCAGCTCAGCGGAGTGCCGGCGGGCAGATCGGTTCTCAAGCGTTTGCCGAGAAGCAAGTCATAATACTTTGGCGCGAGGCCGTAGCCGGGCCGGATGACTTTGAGGTTATCCGCAGTCAGCAGGTCCCCGGCCTTGATGCCCTTGGCGGTATAGACGGACCGTCTGAATTGCAGGGATTTCTCTTCTTCGGGGGTCGGACCGATGGATACGCCGCCGAGCGACCTCCAGGCCGTATCTGTCTCCCGGACCAGGGAAGCGAATTCTGCCGGCTCCAGGGAGAATCCAGCATCCACCCCGCCTTCCGCACGGCTCAGGGTGAAGTGCTTTTCAATCACGGTGCTGCCCAGCGCCACGCTTGCTACTGCTGCCCCTACGCCCAGGGTATGGTCGGACAGGCCCACCTGAGCACGGAAGACGTCGCGCAGATACGGAATGGTGTTAAGGTTGGTATTCTCGGGCGAAGTCGGATAGCTGCTGGTGCATTTGAGCAGTATATATTCCCGGCAGCCAGCCGCAGTTATGGTACCGATAGCCTGTTCAATATCGCCGAGCGAGGCCATCCCGGTGGAAATAATCATTGGTTTCCCTTTGGAGGCCACCTTCCGCAATAAGGGAATATCATTATTTTCGAAGGAAGCGATCTTGTAGCAGTCGACGCCGAGGGTCTCCAGGAATTCGAGCGAGGATTCATCGAACGGGGTACTGAATGGAATCATCCCAAGCGCCCTGCACGAAGCAAAGATAGGCTCATGCCACTCCCAGGGCGTATATGCTTCAGCATACAGCTCATACAGTGACTTCCCTTTCCACAGTCCGTTCGTTTCCCCAATCATGAAATCCTTATTCTGCAGATTAAGCGTCATGGTGTCCGGCGTATAGGTCTGGATTTTGAACGCATGTGCGCCAGCCCGGGCTGCGGCCTTAACGATTTCGAGCGCACGGTCCAAGGACTTATTATGATTACCGGACATCTCTGCGATGACAAAAGGCGGATGCCCGCTGCCAATGGTGCGGTTACCGATCTTGATTTCCTTCATGGCCTGTCGTTGCCTCCTCTGTCAGCCGTAGCCTGCGGCTCTCCCATTGCTCCCGGAACAGGGACATCAAGACCACATCCACAGGCTGATGATTTCTGATCCGTTGCCTGCCTAGCCTGCCTTCCTCCACGAAGCCTAGTTTGCGGTGATAGGACAAGCTTCTCTGATTGAAATCAAGAATTTGCGCGCATACCTTACTTAACTGCTCCTCCCGGAAAATATGCTCCAGCGCCAAGATTCCCATCATGGTGCCGGATCCGGGAGGACAGCTCCTCTCCCCTATATAAAAGCCCCATTCACAGGTCTTGTGGACCCTGTCGATCTGCGAGAACTGCACGAAGCCCACCGGTGTGTCCAGATAGCAACAGATCCGGACCACCCGGCTGGCATCCTCCGCTATGGCATGCATCCAGCTAAGATGCTCTTCAAGTGGAATGATCCCGTCATGATTCATATAGGGCCGGATGTGATCGGCATTGCGCCATTCCCATATTAGCCGGCTATGCTCCTGGCTCAGCTTCTCAAGCCTATAGTCCCGTAGGTCTGCCATAGTCTCCTCCCATAATCCTGTCTATGACCTCATCCCATTTATCCTCGCCCATCAGGCAGAGCGCCTGCTCCGACATGCCCCGTACCCTCGCCGGGTCAGCCAGCATAGTCCTAAGCCCCTGCTCAATCCCGTGGGCAGTCACCTCATTACTCTTCCCCAGGCTTAATGCAGCCCCCTGCGCATGAACCAAGGCCGTGATCTCCCGCTGATTATCCGCCGTAATAATGCACAGCGAAGGGAGGCCCAGGTAACAACGCTCCCAGGTCGTACTTCCGCCTGCTCCGATGGAGAGGTCTGCCTTCTGCATTAAGTCAGCCATGTAATCGATCTGACAATGGAAGCTGGCCTGCGGCATCGAGCTACATAACGCTGCAATCTCTTCTTTGCGGCGGTTCATTCCGCCAACTACGACATCCAGCTGCAGATTACCGAAGGCGGGATGTTGGAGGGCCTGCAAGGTTTTGAGAGTCTCCCCTGTAGGATCGGTGCCGCCAAAAAACACCAGAACCCGGTTTATGCTTCCGTTCCGTTCAGCCAGCCCCAGCTTAGCCGCACGGAATTCCGGCCGCAGCAGCGTATAGCAGGTGCCTGTCAATTTCGTGCAGTAAGCAGGAAGCAGCCCCTGGTAACGGTCCCTGGCAGCGGATGGATTGGAGTCCAGCAGCAGATCACATTGATGCAGGCGGTCCGCTAAATCGTCGATGGCTACTATCTTCTTCACTTTCCCCTGTACCCATATCTCCCACCGCTTATCAATCCCGTAATGGTCGATAATGAGGCAATCCGCAAGAGCAGCCCCCTCCAGCCGCTGCACCGTCTCCATGACATCGGTCCGCCAATCCACCTGTAGCCAGAATGCGGCGTACGACGGATTATCCGGCGGCGGCAGCAGCTCCACCGTATAGCCCTGACCCCTGATATAGTCGGCCAAATTCCCCGGCAGCTCGCGGCAAACGAACGTGATCTGCCCGCCTCTGGCGGCAAGCCCGCCTGCAAGTGTCAGGCAGCGCATGATATGGCCCGTGCCCATAGAATACGAGGAATCGGCCCGAATCCATATATTCATTGGATTAGCTGCTGTGCTTACCATGCAGTCCAGCCTCCGTCGACAGAGATATTCTCACCTGTAACATAGCTTGAGGCAGCGGAAGCGAGGAACACCATCACTCCCTTCAAATCTTCTGGGGTGCCGATTCTGCCCAGCGGGTTCTTCCTTTCCAGCTGGCGGATGAACTGGGGATCGGCAGTTTGAACCGCTGCATTGGGAAAAGGCCCCGGCGATACCGTATTCGCTCGGATTCCGTGTGGCCCGAAGTGGCAGGCAATGTAGCGGGTAAACTGGCCAATCGCCGCTTTACCCGCCCCGTAATTGGCGGGATTATTCATCCCGCTGTCTCCGTAGACCTCCGGGTTAGGCGAGACCAGCCCGTACATCGAGGAGACGTTAATGATCGAGCCCCCCTTTTGCTTAACCATATAGGGAAGGACAGCCTTGACACATCTGAAGGTTCCGTTGATCGTCCCGTCCAACCCTGTCAGCCACTGCTCTTCATTCATGGCCTCCAAGCTGGCCGCTGAGCTGAACGCGGCATTATTCACCAGGATATCAATGCTTCCGGCCGATTCAGCGATGCTCTGAATACATTGTCTGACAGAGGCTTCCTGCCGGATATCCATCGCCTTGCCGAAGCAGGCTGCTCCAGTGGTGCGGGCGATTGCTTCAGCGGTCTCCTTGCAGCGCTGCCCGCTTGAGCTTACCAGATAGACTGCCGCACCAGCCTCAGCCAGCCCCTCCGCTATGGCTCTGCCCAGATAACCAGCCCCTCCGGTCACAACCGCTGCCTTGCCTTGCAGATTAAATAATTCCTGAAGAGTACGCATCCGGTTACTTCCACCTCCTGGGGTCAATGATCTCTACAGGAATATCCGTAAAGGATTCACCAAGCGTCTGTCTCACCGCCGGGCTTAGTAGGGGCAATGCCATCATCCGCAGATTCTCCTGCACCTGCTCCGCCGTCTCACAGCCAATCACCAGCCCGGTTACCCCCGGAAGATCCCTCACATAGAGGAAGCACAGCTCTTTAACCGGTATCCCGGTTTCCTTGCTGTATCTGATTAATCGTAACAACGGCTGCTCCGCTTGCTTCAGCCCCGCCGGAAGCTGCTCCGGTGCCATCAGCAGCAGGCCCTGCAGATAGACACTGCGGACGAAGATTTCTGTTCCCTTCCGGGCGAGCCGCTCCAGCATTCCATTCGCGAGCCATCTCTGGTCCAGGACATTCAGCGGAATTTGAATACTGTCCAGCCTCTCCACGCGCATAAAGTTCGCAATATCCTCCGCATCATACACGGATACGCCGATTCTGCGGATCGTGTGCTGCCGCTTCAGTTCCTGAAGCACTCGCAGAATTTCGCCGTCCTGGTAAATCATATCCAGCGGATCATGCAAGAGACAGATATCCAGCGCAGAACACTTCAGCCGGTCCAGGGAAGCATGCACGGAAGCGATGACGAACCTTCTCCGCGCTTCCTCCGTGTGCAGCCGCAGCCGCTGGACGGAAGGGAGCTTCGTCACAATCTGCGGCCGGCTCTGCGGCTCAGTGTGCTCCAGGCAATCTCCGATGATAGACTCGCTGTCCCCGTATCCCGGCGCGGTATCCAAATAACCGATCCCTGAAGAGAGGGCATATTGGAGCAGTTCGTTCCTCTGTTGAACAGAGGGGTTCGCAGCTGCATTCGCAATCCCGTAATTTCCGCCCAGCTGGGCCGTCCCCAGCACAAGGCTCGCTTTATTTATCATCATCCGATGCCTCGCTAACGTTATAATTTCTTGTTCAGGGTGGTTGCTGCATTCAGCTCCTTAACCAGCTCCGTATCATCCCGCCATTTCACCTGAATGCCCCGGTTGTGCTCAGCCACCTCAGGGTGTTCCTGCAGGAATGCCTTCAATTCCTCGAAGAATAGCGGTCTTGCCCCCACATCCAGTGCCTGGTAGACCGACTCGAACAGCTCCAGATCCTGAATTTCATCCATGGTTAACCGCCACTTGGGATGCACCCACTCCGCAGGAAGGTCCACAGCATTGATCTTGAAGAGATGCGGATTGTTGAAAAAGTAAAAGGACAGATACTCCGCATGCGTAAGCGGATTGGAATAGTGCAGCAGCCTGCTCAGCGCTTCAACGGTAAAAACATCCCCCACCGTCCCTATGGTCGACTCCTTGGCGTAGGTGAAGTCGGCACCGCTTGCCAGATGCCGGTCGATCAGAAGCTTAAGCATCTCCGGGGAGACCGCCGGATTGTCGCCGGTCACCCGGACTACGATATCCGCCTGGGCCGCTTCTGCCACGCTCAGCATTCTTGCAGCCACATTGTCCGGATCGCCGGTGACCACCTTCACCTGACCGTTCAGGGTGAACGCCGTAAGCGGCTGGTCGTCCGGCAGATCCGAGGTGGCCAGCATTACCTCATGGCCGCCCGGCACAGCCAGACAATTCATCAGGCATCTCTCAATGGCTGGAATGCCGTGAATCTCGCGCAGCGCCTTGCGGCGGAGCCGGGTGGATTTCAATCTGCAGATGACAGCAATGCAGACTTTGGGTGCTTTTACCTTCCCGGGCGTGATGGGTGTGTTCGCAGGAATGGCCGAGGTGGCAATCATAGGAAATGGTAGGGAAGCATTGCTTGCCATGAGGGCATCCGGCATAGATGAACGTTTATAGCATATGTTCTCAGGCGTGATCATTTCACCCGGGCGCAGCTCTCTGCGGGAGACGATCCTCAGAGAGGAATCCTCCAGATACCTTCTTTCCGATTCCTTAATTTCGAGACTGCCCTGTACACACTCTGCCCGGCGCAGCTTCTCCACCATCCGCCCGAATTCCTCCGGCTCAAGCGCGGAATAATAGTCAATGCCTTTCTCCGCACGGTTCAGGGTAATGTGCTTCTCAATGACACTAGCCCCCAGCAGATAGGCATAGACCGGAAGATCGACCGCCATTTCATGATCAGCATCCTCATGATCCGCGAAGCCCACCTCCAGCTGATAGGTCTGCTTGATATGGGCGATGCGGCTCAGGTTAGAATCCTCTGTCCGGGTCGGATAGCCCTGGAAGCCGTGCATCAGCACGATTGGACCTTTGAAATGGCTCCGAATGTAGGATAATTGGGAATCCATCTCTTCCTCCAGCCAGCCGCTTACGCCGATGAGTAAGGGCTTATTGAACCTGTGCAGGGCTAGAGTCAAGGGGATCGACTGGAGTACGGTTGTGGGTAATTTCAAGCCGTCTATCTGCGATTCAAGCTCCGCGAGCAGCTGAGCGCCCCATTCATCATAGAGGTCTACCCAGACCTCCAGTCCCTCAGCCTTGGCAAGCTGGACAGCCTCCGCCCATTGCTGCTTGCCGATGAACAAATCGATATACGTCTGATAATGGATGAAATCCGGCACCGCCAGGCTGTCGTAATGGAACCATTGAAATTTCACCCCGTCAGCGCCGCTGCGTGCGGCTGCGAGGATCAGCTCCCGCAGCCGGCCGGGGTCGCCCCAATGGGCATTGGCAATTTCAGCAATCACCTTCACTTTGGCCACAATAATCACTCCCTTCTCTATTTTTACTTGGAGTAGTGGCAGATCACCTTCTTGACCGCGGCGACCACATCCAGCACATCTTCAGGTTCCATGCCCGCATATAGCGGGAGTGTAATGAATTCCTCGTAGCAGCTTTCAGCGACCGGACAGATTCCCTTGCGGAACCCCAGACTTTCGTAGTACGGATGCAGATAGGCGGGGATGTAGTGGACGTTTACGCCGATGTTCTCCTTTTGCAGCGCCTGAAAGACCGTCTTGCGTGTGGCCTTCAGCCTTGCGAGCTGAAGTCTGACAATGAACAGATGCCAGCTTGACTCCGCCTCTGGAAGCTGATGCGGCAGAATAAGCTCCTTGGTCGCGCCCAGCTCCTGCAGATACAAGGCGGCAAGCTGTTTGCGCTTCTCGATGAAGCCCCCGATTCTGCGCAGCTGGGAAATGCCGAGTGAGGTCTGTATGTCTGTGATCCGGTAGTTGTACCCGAGGAATTGCATCTCATAATACCAGGGCCCGTGGTTCTCCCTTAACTTGCGCTCATCCCTGGTGATGCCGTGGGTGCGGAACTGCAGCAGCTTCTCATAATATAACGGGTTATTGGTCGTAATCATTCCGCCTTCTCCCGTTGTTATATGCTTTACAGGATGGAAGCTGAACATAGTCATGTCCCCGATAGCCCCAATGCTTCTATCCTTATATCTCGCACCCAGCGCATGGGCGGCATCCTCAATCACGATCAGATTATGCTCCCTGGCAATCTGCAGGATCTCATCAAGCTCTGCCGGCTGACCCGTGAAGTGGACGGGAATAATGGCTTTTGTTCTGGCCGTAATTCTCTCCCTAATCCGCTGCGGATCAAGATTATATGTCCGCGGATCGATATCGGCAAATACCGGTACGCCCCCCTGATACAGCACACAGTTCGCAGTAGCGGCAAACGTCATGGGCGTCGTAATCACCTCATCCCCTTCGCCGATCCCGGCGGCATAACAGGCCCCGTGCAGGGCCGCAGTTCCGCTGGAGAAGGCCACCGCATATTTTGCCCCGGTAAATGCTGCGATCTCTGCTTCGAATTGCTCAATAGCCGGGCCACTGGTCAAATAATCACTTTGCAGCACCTTGACCACGGACTCAATATCCTCGTCATCGATCATCTGTCTCCCATACGGCAAGTAGTGGGCACGTACAGGCTTCCCGCCGTCAATGGCCAGTTTGCTCTTACTCATGATTGGTTCGGCTCCTTTCGGTGAAAGGTCTCCAGAATCCATTGCTCTGTCTGCCGGATGCCCTCTTGGATGGTAACCTTAGGTGTCCAGGACAATTGCTTCTCTGCCTTGTTGTAATTGCATAACAGCTTCTGGATCTCACTCTGCGGGTGAATATGGGGAACATGCTGGACCGGTGCCTGCCCGTCTGCAATCAGCTCAGCCAATTGATTGACGGTGATATCCTCACCCGTGCCTGCATTGACAATTTCTCCGTGCAGCTTGTCGCTGTAGCCCGCCTCCACTACGAAATCTGCACAGTCCAAGACATATAATAGATCCCGTGACTGGGTGCCGTCCCCGTAGATATTCAGCGGCTGGCCTTCTAATTTGCTGTGGATGAAGATCGCCACGACGACGCCTTCGCCTCCGGTTTTCTGATAGGGACCATACGTGTTAAACGGCCTTACGACCACCACTGGCAGATCATAGGCATAGAAATAGGATAGCACCATGTTCTCCGCAGCAATCTTGGCCCCTGCATAGGGAGAGGCTGGTTTGATAGGGGATTGCTCGTCAATTCCCTGTTCATCCGCCGCCCGGGCGTAGACCATGCAGGTACTCATGAAGACCATCTTCACCTGCTGCTTGCGGCATTCCTCAAGAAGATAGAAGGTGGCCAGCGTATCATTATTGAACGTGGTCTCAGGATCATCAATGCTGTCTTGCACATTAATGCTTGCCGCCAGATGGTAGCACAGGTCGAAGGAATTCTCCCGGAAAAGCTCCTTCAGAGCTTCTCTGTCCTTGAGGTCCATGACCTGTACCTTCTGCAAATGCTCGTGATCTTCATACTCCTTCAGATTATCCAGCGATGAATTCACCAGATTATCGATGACCCATACCCTTTGTCCATCCTTTAACAAACGTCCGACCACCCATCTGCCGATGAAGCCGGCGCCTCCGGTTACGAGTATATTCATAGTAGCCTCCACTAGATTAGATTTTGTTCCGATGCCAGCTTCTTAACCTGCTCCTTGGTCAGCGGAATCTCTCCTTCGGAGCTGTAAGTGCCCGGCTTCGGCCTGCTTGCTTCCCGGTAGGACTGCGGTGCAGCATAGGGGGAAGGGACAATATATACATCCTTTAATTCATAAGCACTTAAGGATTCCTCGTGGGTCATCAGTTCTTCATATCTCTTCTCGCCTGGCTTCAGGCCGATCTCCAGGATCTTCACTGTAGTCGGGAGGGTCCCATATTTCTTCGGCGCCTCCTCGGCTACAACCTCAGCCAGATCCTTCAGCCTGATCACCGGCATCTTCAGAATAAAAGTCTCACCACCCTTCGCCAGCTGCAGGGACTGAACGGTCAGCCGGGTTGCCTGCTCCAGCGTCATCATGAACCTTGTCATGGACAGATCTGTTACGGTGATCGCCCTGCCTTCTCTCGCCTGCTTCACAAACAAGGGAATGACAGACCCTCTGGAGCCCATCACATTCCCGAACCGTACGGTGCAGAACACCGTTTGGCCGGAGCCGCCCGAGGTGACGGCAGAGGAAATCAGCTTCTCAGCAGACAGCTTGGTGGCCCCGTAGTTGTTGGTCGGCGAAATGGCCTTATCTGTACTTGTAAAAACGACCTTACCTACCTTCTGCTGCTTCGCTGCCTGAATCACGTTATGAGTGCCGATAATATTCGTAAGTACAGCCTCCAACGGGTTATATTCACAGAAGGATACATGCTTCATAGCAGCTGTATGGAACACATAATCTATTCCCTCCATGGCAGCCAGCACACGGTCATAATCCCGGACATCGCCGATCAGGTAGCTAAGTCTTGCGTTCCCATGTAGCTCATCCTGCAGCTCGAACTGCTTATACTCGTCTCTGCTGAGAATCCGGATGATCTCTGGCTCCTGCTTCAGAAGGAGCTTCGCAATACTTTTCCCGATGGTGCCGGTACCGCCGATGATCAGAATGCTTTTATTCCGGAAGAACATGCTCTCCACCTCCCGCTTCATCGATTCCCGCTTCCATGGATCAGGCGGTCCATGAGATCCGCAAGCGCTTTGCCGGAGTCAGGAATCTGATAGGCTTGCTGCAAGAATTTCTCTTTTACAGTCTTGTAGTTTAATTTCTCTATATTGCTGCTGGAATAATAGCGGGCGATGATACTGGTTAAGTCAGAGGGTTCTTTTTGAATATAGCGGTCAAGGGCATCATAGTAATCATATTCACGGTTAGCCTGAATGAATTTGTAGACAAATACAGGCTTGCCGAATAAAAGGCCTTCAAGGGCAACCGTAGAGAGGGTGGCGACCACAGCGTCCGATTTCATAATCAGCTCACGGGTGTCTGCCTTGCGGTCGGTAACCACATGAACATTGCTATATTCTTCTTCGTACCCGGTATACAGCGAAATCAGCTTCTTGGACAGCTCCCAGGGATGGGGCTTGATGATCAGCTGAAACTGCGGATGTGAGGCCAATTGGGTGAGCAGGGTGCGGATCTTGGATTCATCCAGCGTCGGTCCTGTAGCGATTAGTAAGGTGATTTTATGAGGATCAAGCTGGTAGGTTTCTCTAAAAGACTCTGTAGACGTAATCTTCGAAGTAAAGATATCATCGTAACGGGCATGGCCGGTAATCACGATCCGCCCGGCTTCCAGCCCTCTGCGCACGTACCAATCATGTTCATATTGCCCGTAGATTGCGATATGGCTGGAGAATACAGGAATGAAGGCTTCCTCTCCCATCAGAATTCCGTGCTGCAGACATACACTGGGAATCCCCTTGATCCCTGCAACGACGGCAAGCGCCCGGCTGGCTACATCTTCTGTCGTACCTACCATTACAGAGGCTACCGGCAGGTCATTGTAGAGATTAAATACCATTTCAATGGTATCTACAATGGAAGGAATCCGGCTCAGGAAGGTCTGGGTAAAAAATTCATTGCTGAACGCAGGATGTCCTTCGGCCTTCGCGAAAAGGTCAGCAGCGCGCCGGACCAGCTCTTCTGCCTCTGCCTTGGTGTCCCGCTTGTAGCCCAGGCTGTATACATTCGGGATTCCATAGAGCTCGGTGGCTCTGGAGCGGGACAGAATCATGGCTGAATCTCCGCTGAAATGCTCGCTGATCGTTTGCTCCGACATTCTGATATAGTCCAGATTAATCAGTATTTTGCCCTTCAGATTGGACTTCACAGGCTGATAGAGCGGCGCAACCCTATTGTCAAAGAAAGGCTGAATCTGGTGCTGCTCATGAATACCGGAATGCTCCAGCTTCAGCTTAAAATCGCTGCTCCCCATTTCGCTCCTAAGCTCATCGTTGATTTGTTGATAGAAGTTCGTCATCAGGGCCAGAGGGATATTCCTGTACTTCAGCTCCTGCGCAGTATGGATAAATTCACTATAGAGCGACCAGTAATTGGACAGATAGATGGACAATCCGTTTTCCCTCCTCGTGGTGCCTTTCTATACAATGGCCTTATTTCTTGTGCTGCCGGATACATTTCAGTTCTTCTCTCAGCTCCTTGCAGGTTCGCTGCGGGGGAAGCATCTGAATGAACTGGCTCTTCTCCTGATGCTGTAATTGATAGTGAATAGACAGCTCGGTGATATAGTTATCATCCAGAATCTCATCCACCGGGTAGAAGTCCCAGAACTGGTTCAGCCGCCAGAAGAACCGGCCGTCACCTATTCGATAGAACTCCGGATTCTCATCCCAGTAAGACCCGAACTTGTCATGAATGACCGGAAGAATGGAGCTTCTGTGCAGGATGGAGCAATGATCGATGACGCAAGGGGCCACCGAAACGACTTTTTTGGCTGGTCTTAGCTGGCTGCGGGTTACTTCATCCTGTTCGTTCAAGTAGTTGACCAGCGACGCAGAGTAGGCAATCATGACTTCGGGATTCTCCTCCAGATAGTTCACCATCTGCTCAAGTCTAGTATTTCTGTAACGGTTATCATCGGTAGCATAGGAAATATACTCCCCCTGTGCTTGAGCGAGGGCTTGATTGATCAGCGCGGAATATCTGACCTTCGCTACTCTCTGCTCCAGGGTTTCCGTATCACTTCTGAAGAATTTGATTCTCTTATCCTTGAGATAGGGCTCAATCACTTTCAGAGTTTCTTCATTCGAGTTATCATCCATCAAGTAGAATTCAAAGTCTGTAAGCGTCTGATTCAGAATGGATTCAATGGACTTTGCGACATATGCGGCCTTATTGTAGCTGGTCATAATGATCGTAACCTTTGGCAATCGAATACCTCCCCCGCTGTTTACTCGCTATCATATGTATCCTTCTTCGAAACGTTATAGGTTAGAAGACTAAATTTTCAAATGGAGGACAAAATAGCGGACTTAGTCTATGGGCAAACCTGAATAAACGCCCGGCAGATTAACTGCGGAGCGTCTATCAGGTCCGGTGAATCCGTCTATTAAGCTTGCACGTTCATCAACAAATCATGCAGCCGGTGCTCAAAGGTATGGGCTGCCAGCACCTGCTGTCTTGCTGCTTCAGCAATCCACTTGCGCTCCTCGTCATGCGCCATGTAGTAATGGATCTTTTGCAGCAAATCATGCTTATCCTGATAAGAAACCACCTGAGTGCCCTCGTCAAACTGATGGCGGAGCCCGCTTTTATAATCGGTAAGCTGAAACGCTTCACAGCTGGCTGCATCAAAGGTACGGTTGTTGATGCTTGTGGCGATAATCCCTGCCCGGTTACGGTTGTACTTCTCAGCGGAAGGGCGGTGAATATTCAGCACAATCTTCGCCCCGTTGTAAAACTTGGCAGCCGTCTCCGGCTGGACCCAGGCATTCACCAGCTCCACATTGCGGTTAGCGCCATGCTTCCATTCATGATAGTGCCGGCCCCACCCCCGCCCCACCAGCTGGATGCGATAGGCTGTGCCTGCAAGTAAGGCTTCTATAAGCTCAATCCGGTTACTGTAAGGCACGCCTACTAAGCAGATATCACTTCTATACTCATCGGATACGGCTGCGGGGTGAAACAGATCAGGGTCTGTACCCAGCGGCAGATGATAGACCCGGGGATGACCCAGCGCCCGATAATGCTCCATTGCAGCCTGGTCAATCGTGAAAATATAATCAAAATAAGCAATCAGCGGAGCCGTCCAATCCATGTAATAGGGGTCCTCTGTCATCCACACCGCCGACTTCACCCCGGATTGTCTGATGTACTCCAGCACAGGCTCTGGAACCTTCACACCGGCCATAAGCAGAATCAGCTCCGGCTGCCAAAAATGCTGGTTAAGCTTTATTTCATTCAACACACTGCCAGGCTGCAAAGCTCTGCAATGATGCCCCGCTTTCTGTAAAGCCTCTGCGATACGCTGCTCGAAGAAAGAATAGACGCCCTGGAAGCCTGATGTTATCAATAGGATATTCATAGCTATCACCACCATAATTACCGATATTTTTCAAAGTCCATAGGATGTTGTCTCTAACATAATATTCACTCAAAACATAGGATGGAACTATGCCATAATATGGAGGTGAAAAAATGTCGCATACCCTAGTAGAATTTGCGCGGAGTGTCAGCACCAATCTATCCTTTGGACCTCCGATTCCAATCGATGGAACACCCCACCTGATCTTGGAATTCGGTATGCCTGTTCCTCCTGCTCCAAGCAATTTCGTTGAGCTTGCTACAACTGTTGGCTGGGAGGCTGTTAACGTCTTTGCCACACCGCCCGTTCAACCCACCCTCCTGCTGGAATTGCTTGTGAATGGAATTCTCGTAGGCAGTGCCGAACAAGCTGCTATCCCGGCGGATGGAGATCCGATTCGAATGACAACCATGTTTCAGACGATCCTTACCGATTTTCCCGAAGGTTATTATGCATTTCAGATCTTTGCCTCCAATGTGGAAGATCTTCAAGGCGAAATTAACCTTAGGGGCCCCATCCACATTACAGGCAAAGTTATCGTTCCCGCTTAAAATGCACAAA
The DNA here is from genome assembly GCF_038593195.1 of Paenibacillus sp. FSL H7-0350. NCBI lineage: Bacteria > Bacillati > Bacillota > Bacilli > Caryophanales > Paenibacillaceae > Paenibacillus > Paenibacillus sp. FSL H7-0350. Next base: position 2,441,216 of record NZ_CP151972.1, read on the forward strand.
AAAACTCCTTGGCAGAGGTCTTGATTGACCTGCTGCTAAGGAGTTTTTGTGTATTAGGGTACAAGCTAACCGTCATCTTAGGCTCAGAGCGCGTTCTCGCTAACCTCACGGCTCTCCAGCGCATTCCAGTCATCCTGGGACAGCAGCTCCAGCTGGGCTTCCAGCAGCGTCCGGAACCGGGTACGATAGATCGAAGCCTGCTTGCGCAGCTCCTCGGTCTCGATCGCCACCTTGCGGGATTTGGACAACGCTTCGTTGATAATCCGGTCCGCATTCTTCTCCGCTTCCTTGAGGATCAGCTGGGATTCCTTCTTGGAGTTGTTCTTCACATCATCTGCAGCCTCCTGGGCTACAAGAATGGTCTTGGACAGACTTTCTTCAATATTGACGAAATGATCCAGGCGTTCCTGAAGGGTTAACAGCTGGTTGTGCAGTTCCTTATTCTCGCGGATCACGCTCTCGTAATCCTTAATCACCTGATCCAGAAATTCATTGACCTCATCTTCGTCATAACCGCGGATTCTCCGGGAGAATTCCTTGTTATGTATGTCGAGCGGTGTTAATGGCATGCTGTGCACCTCCTAGAAATTTCGGTGAAGATTATAGATGAAAGACAATTACCGGCGCACGGCCTGCTAAATGTCCATATTTCCCTGAGATTATCAATTTCGACAAGCACAGCTGTAATCCTGCAAAGACTTCAGACAAATTTGCCTACCAAAATCCGGTAACGGCCCTTCTTCGTCAAGCTGCCGATCTCCAGCACCTTGAACCGTCCGAAGCCCTGGATCGAGACCATGTCCCCGTCCTTCAGCGAACAGGACGGATCTTCCTCGACCTTCCAGTTCACGCGGACGCGCCCGGCCTTGATCGGGGCCAGAATCTTGCTCCGGCTCAGCCGCGTCACATCCGCTGCAATCCCGTCAAGCCGGAGGGATGCCACTGTGAACTCCATCGCCTCCAGCTTGACCTCACTGCTGCGCAGCCCGGATAACGGCAAGATCTCCGTACTGACGTTAATCCGGTGTACACCGGTCAAATGAATGGACAGGTAATCTGCGATATCAGCAGCCACCACTACGTGACAGCCGTCTTCCAGCACATGAATATCACCGATCTTGCCTCTTTTGATGCCAAGTCCCAGGATTGCTCCCATATAATCCCCATGCTCCAGCGAGAGAAATTTCTGTTCGCCTGAGGTGATCGCCAGCACGCTTAATTCCATATCCTCATCCGTGAGGTCACGATAATCCGGAGCCACCAGCCCGCGCTTCCGCTCGGCATCCGAAGAACCGCCCTCCCAGCGCACAATCACATCAGGGTGGCGGTTCACCAGACTCTGCAGAATATAGCTCTGACGGGGGTCCAGAAATTCGGTCAGCTTCGTCTCATGATACTCCCCGGCATTCGTGACCCACTCCCAGGCCTTGTCCACAAATGGCCGCTCGTCCGGGTGGAAATGCCCGTAGATTTCATTCTTCATGGGACTCAGCCGAAGACCGAGGTTACGATAGACTGAAGCCCGACTGCGGCAAAACGCAGCATGATAATCGCGACAATCGGGGAAATATCCAGCGTTCCAAACAGCGGAGGGATAATCCTCCGGAACGGTGCCAGATACGGCTCCACCAGCTTGCCCAGCAGCTCGCCGATAAAGTTCTCACGCAGATTTGGCAGCCAGGACATTAGAATGTATACGAGAATCATGTAATAGTAAATCTGGAATAGGATGTATATAATTGAAGATACTTCGTTCAAAACCTGCTCACCTCATTCTGTTGTAATCTTGCTCGTCACCCAGGATCTCGGTAATGGAGCCTTGAATCTCCACGGTGTCCGGTGTGCACATAAATATATTGCCCCCAATTTTGGATATTCCTCCACCCAGAGCATAAACAGTTCCGCTGAGAAAATCGATGATCCGCATCGCCTGGTCATTGCGCACCCGCTGCAGGTTAATTACTACCGTGCGGTGTGAACGCAGATGGTCGGCAATCTCCTGCGCCTCGTCATACGAGCGCGGCTCGTAGAGCACAACCTTCACATTTTTTTGGGAATGAATGCTGACGACGTTGGCCCTCTGATTCTTGCGTGTTTCTACAGGGGCGGGTTCGTATTCATCCTCATCACGGGAGATTTGCTCCCGTTCCACAATCTCCTCTTCCTCCTGCAAACCCAAGAAACTCATAAATCGGTTCATCACGCCCATCATTCTCCCTCCTCATGACCTACTAATACCGTTCCCAGGCGTACCCGGGTGGCTCCTTCCTGTATCGCCACTTCAAAGTCATTCGACATGCCCATCGACAGCTCTTGTATTGGCTCAGGTGTCAAACCCAACAGATTCAAGCGGTCACGCAGCTCACGGAGTCCGCGGAATACCGGCCGGGTCGCCTCGGGGTCTTCTTCGTGAGGGGCCATCGTCATCAGGCCGATGACCTTCACCCGGTCAAGCGGAGCGATCTCCCGCAGGAAGTCCTCCACCGCTTCCGGCGCCAGGCCGAACTTGGTATCCTCGCCTGAAATATTCACCTGCAGGAACACCTTCACAGCAAGTCCCGCAGCTTCCGCCTTCTTATGCAGCTCCCTGGCCAGCGACAGCCGGTCCAGAGAGTGAATATATTGAAATTTACCGATAACGTCCTTCACCTTATTCGTCTGCAGATGCCCGATAAAGTGCCATATTCCCTTATGCCCAAGCGCATTCCATTTCGGCTCCGCATCCTGCCAGCGGCTCTCGGCGATCTCCTCAAGACCTGCCTCCAGCACAGCGGCAACCGTATTCAGCGATACGTATTTCGTTACCGCAATCAGCTTGACTTCACTGGCATCCCGGCCGCTGGCCGCGCAGGCCCGTGCGACACGTTCCCGGGTAGTGGCTATTCTTTCTTGTAGCGAGGCCAAAATTTCAACTCTCCTTTATTCCGATCCAGCTCGTCATTCTCCCAGTGACCCCGTTTTCCTTCCGGTACGAAAAGAACAGATCACTGTTACAGCTTGTACACCAAGTTGTACATTCGATATGAGTCGGCAATATTCCTGCTTTTATCATAATGCGTTGATTCAATTCTTTCAAGTTCAGCATCATTTTGCTGCTGTCTGTCTCCGATGGTCTATATACAGCCCGCGCGCCTTCCGCCACAGCCGGCAGGTTGAGCCTGGCCTCCAGGCGCCGGACAGGGTCCATTACATAATCATCCACCTCATAGCAGCAGTCTCCGATGGAAGGCCCTATAGCAGCCTGTATGTCCTCAGGACGGCTCCCGTACGTCTGTCCCATGCGCTCCACCATCGCGGCCGCGATTTCCGCCACGGTCCCCTTCCAGCCTGCATGCGCCAGCCCCACCACCTGGTTCAGTGGATCATGGAAGAACAGCGGCACACAATCAGCGTAAAAAGAAGTCAACAGCACCCCGGGCACATTCGTCAGCAGCCCGTCAGTGGCTTGAAAGGCAGAGGCCCGGTCCAGGCTGCCCCGGCCGCGATCCTGTTCTGTAATGACAGCGATCTCTTTGCCATGGGTCTGTTCCCCGCAGGTCCAATCGGCAAGCCGGAAGCCCAGACTCGCAGCCAGCAGGCTGCGGTTAGCCAGCACATCCGCCGGATCATCGCCTACATGAAAAGCACAATTGAAGCTGTCATACGGTTCTTTGCCGCTGCCGCCTGCTCTGCCGGTGAAGCCTGCAGTAATGCTCCTATACGGCTCACGCCACGGCTCCAGATGCAGCAGCATGCTCGCTGTGCCATTTTGCATAAACGGTTCCATCTCTTCACCTCCGCTTAAGTGTACCACACTCAGCCCCGAAAACATTCTCCTATGACTTTACCCATATCCGCAGAAAAAAGACGCACCTCATTAATAAGTGCGCCGTTCACTGCGGTCCGGCCGTTCCAGGTACATCATCTCGCGGTCTTCCTGTCCCTGCGGTATGCGGGGCTCCTCCAGCTTCACGAGCACGACATCCGCACCGATCTTCACGATATTCCGCCATGGAATCACCAGATCAGCACCGCCGCCGAACAACCCCATGAATCTGGTATAGCCCGGGACAATCACAGCGTCAATGACGCCTCTACGCAAATCCAGCTCCAGATCGCTGATCTGGCCCAGCCGTTTACCGTCGACAATATTGATTACATCTTTGGTTTGAAAATCGGAGATTTTCATCTTTTTACCCGAAGCTGACGTTTCCTCAATCATCCTGCCACCCCTGTACATTCAGACCTATAGCTCAGTATATGTCCTTAAGGCTTGGCCGCATGACTGTATTCCAGATCCTCTGTGCCCCGGACATATAAAAGGATATCCCGGCTAGCCGCTAGTTGCCGCCATCCGGAATATCCTCCGCTCATTTATAGACTGTGGTCAGGACTTTACATGCTTTTGCATTTGCTGGATTGCTGATTTCTCAAGCCGTGAGACCTGAGCCTGGGAGATGCCAATCTCGTCGGCGACCTCCATCTGGGTCTTACCTTCGAAGAAGCGCATCGACAAAATGCGTTTCTCACGCTGCCCCAGCCGCTGCATGGCCTCCCGCAGCGCAATCTCCTCAATCCAGGAGACATCCTTGTTCTTGTCGTCACTGATCTGATCCATCACATAGATCGGGTCCCCGCCGTCATGATAGATCGGCTCGAACAGAGAGACCGGGTCCTGGATCGCATCAAGGGCGAAGACAACATCCTCCTTCGGAACACCGAGCGCTTCGGATATTTCGAAGATCGTCGGCTCCCGCGAATTCTGGTTCGTCAGGCTGTCACGCACCTGCAGCGCCTTATAGGCAATGTCGCGCAGGGAGCGGGATACCCGGATCGGGTTGTTGTCGCGCAAGTAGCGGCGGATCTCTCCGATGATCATCGGCACCGCATAGGTGGAGAACTTGACATTCTGCGATAAATCGAAATTATCGATGGCTTTCATGAGTCCGATGCAGCCTACCTGAAACAAATCATCCACGAACTCTCCACGATTATTGAACCTTTGAATCACGCTTAGCACAAGCCTGAGGTTGCCATTTACCAATTTCTCTCTGGCGGATCGCTCGCCCTGCTGCTGCAGCGAAGTGAACAATGCCCGCATTTCCACGTTCGTGAGAACAGGCAGCTTGGCGGTGTCCACACCGCAAATCTCGACTTTATTTCGGGTCATGATGATTAACCTCCCAAGGAGAAACATTACTGTACATTATCTCCCCGGCCCGGCATTTTATTCCTCAGCGTTTATCACTTACACCATCTTGTTGAACTCCTTGCGCAGCCGCTTGATAATTCTTTTTTCCAGGCGCGAAATATAAGATTGGGAGATGCCCAGCAGATCAGCTACATCCTTTTGCGTTTTTTCCTCGCCGCCCCGCAGCCCGAACCGCAGCTCCATAATCAGCCGTTCCCGCTCGCTGAGCTTCTCCAGCGCCTTCTGCAGCAGCTTGCGGTCGACCTGCTCCTCAATGTTCCGGTAGATCGTATCGTTCTCCGTGCCCAGCACATCCGAGAGCAGCAGCTCGTTGCCGTCCCAATCAATATTCAGCGGTTCATCAAAAGAAACCTCGCTTCTGGTCTTGCTGTTACGCCGCAGATACATCAGAATTTCATTCTCGATGCAGCGTGAGGCGTAGGTCGCGAGTTTGATTTTTTTCTCCGGATCAAAGGTGTTGACCGCCTTAATCAGTCCGATCGCGCCAATGGATACCAGATCCTCGATGTTAATGCCGGTGTTCTCGAATTTTCGGGCGATGTAGACCACCAGCCGCAGGTTGCGCTCAATCAGCATAGCCCGGACTGCTGCATCCCCGCTGGAGAGCCGCTGGAGCAGGAATTCCTCCTCCTCGCGTGTCAACGGCGGCGGCAGCGCTTCACTTCCTCCGATATAATAAATCTCCTGGCTCTTCAGACCGAGCAGAAACAGCATGCGGTAATACTGCAGTTGCAGCACAAGCTTGAATTTGACCATTATTGTTCCTCCTATAGGTTACTTAGCCCATCACCTTGTCAGCCGGCGCTTCTGGAGCACTCTCTTTGTGGGTCAGGTCAGGATGTATGACCGCCCGGTACGCGCCGTCTCCCGACAGTGTCCCGCCATCCAGCCCGATGAGTACCCTTGTGCTGCAAAAGGTATCACCGCCAAGTTCTATACTCACCTTATCCGGCTTCAGCGCGAGCATGAAGGATGCCCCGCGATTGACGCCTCTGTACGGCACCAGCCGTATCCTGTCCTGCCAGGCGAACGACTGCCCGTCCGTTTCCAGTACAAGTGTATCTGCACCCGTCTGGGTCAGCCTTCCTTTCCAGGAAGCCGGCAAATGGCCCTCCCACAGCGAGGCTTCCATCACCATGACCGGAATCCTCGTCAGCGGATCGCTGAGCCGGTTCCCGGTATCCAGCAGTCCGGGGCAGGTAACCGACACTCCGTCGATCTCCACCGTCACTTCCCCAATATAGGAATCCAGTTGTTCTCTGTGCCGGCGGGAGGATTGGATCAGCTTGAAGAGCAACAGCACCAGCGGAAGCAGGGCAAGCACGAACCAGAACCCGATCTTCAGCCGGTAAGCTTGGCCTCCCGATGAGGTGAAGATCATGCCCTTCCAGAGGTCACCAGAGCTTTGCAGCAGATAATGAACGCCTATGATCCCTCCCGCCGCCGCAAAATTAATGATATAAAACGCCCCAAATGCCCGAAGATAGCTTTGCAGACTTCTAAATCCAAAGGCTATCCAGATCATCAAAACCGATAACCCGAATTTGATGAGAAAGGTATACAGAAAGGACAGCTCCGGTACGAACATCATGACGACATAGAGTGCACCCGCCAGCGCTGAGAGAGTCAGCCGCCACCAGGATACCTTGTGCTTAACCAGCCAGCTTGTCAGCCACAGCAGGACTCCGTCGATCAGCAGATTGGCGGCAAAAATCAAGTCAATATAGACAACCATCGCTCTCACCTGCCTGCAAGCGGATATCTATCCGGAGGCCTCGGTGCAGGCTCTCTTTTTAGACGATAAGATTAGTATAGAAACTCCTGTATCCAAAGTCTGTCTAAACATGGGGGGCGTTCTTGCAGTTTTTTTGTCGACTTATGGGCATTGAGAGGAACTTCAGTGCACAACACAAAAGCCAGCCCTAAGCGGCTGGCTTCATGAGAAACGTATTTAGTTATTGATAGATTTCAGCTCTTCTTCGGAGAGTCCGGTTGCTTTCTGCACTGAAGCACGATCCATTCCCATCGACAGGAGATTCTTTGCTATTACCCGCTTGGCCTCCAGTTCACCCGCAGCAGTTCCCTTAGCGAAGCCTTCTCTAAGCGCACCATCCCGCTGCGAGGCTTCGTCCATCAGAAATTTCTGGCGGTCCTCATATTTGCGGCGGGCCTCCGAATCCTGGCTCAGAAATTCCAGCGTCTCCATCGCCTTCTTCAAGGCTGGCTCATTCATTTGCAGCACCTCCCATTCAGAGTAGTCAATGCCTTTCAGGAACAACAGCCAGTTCACAAGGCCGCCCTCGCCGGGCGTAACCGGCTGGTTCAGCTTGGGCAGCTCCAGGAAATGAATCTCTATATCATCTGTCAGCGGCGCTCCGCTGCTGTCCTCCCGCAAATGAAATACACTATGTGTATGTTCATTAGGGAGCACCTTGTAATTCAGAATGTTAATCGTCACGCATTTCTTAAGCTCGGTATATTTCCCGCTGACTTGAAGCTGCCCGGCATAACGCTTGCTCCAATAATACAGCGTGCGTTTCTCAATATCATATTTGTTGAACAGCTGCATCTCAATGTTAATCAGCTTGCCGTCCACCGTCTTGGCCCATATATCAAATATCGCCTGCTTATCCAGCGGATCATCCTTATCCGTATAAGGATTGAGCAGCACCACTTCCTCCAGCGGAAGATCGCCCGCATCCAAGAATATCTGGTTCAAAAAGGCGAGCAGTACATCCTTGTTGCCCTCGCTTGCAAAAATTCGCTTAAATACAAAATCCACCCGGGGGTCCAGCATTTCCATGGTATCGTCTCCCGTTAACGTAATTATACAGCCTGAAAAGCAAAAAAACACCATACCCCGCAGTTCAAAGCTGCGTGATACGGTGCTTCCGTAACAGTCTATGCTATTAATGGCTCTTAATCTTAATCATTATTACCGCGTGTCCGGTTGCGCAGGAAGGTTGGAATATCCAGCTGATCAGAGCTTGTCTGATTCCCGAACGGACGAAGATTCTCACTCTTGCTCTTATTATCAGCAGCCGGTTCGCTGTTTGCCGCGGGACGGCGTACAGGAGCTATTGGAGAAGGCTTGTGTTCAAAGCCGGTCGCAATAACAGTAACCTTGATCTCGTCCTTCATACTCTCTTCGATAATGGCACCGAAGATCATATTCACTTCAGGGTCCGAAGCCGAAGTAACGATCTCTGCAGCTTCATTCACTTCGTACAGGGAGAGGTTAGAGCCGCCTGTAATGTTCATAATGACACCGCGTGCACCTTCGATGGAGGTTTCAAGCAGCGGGCTCATAATCGCTTTGCGGGCCGCCTCAGACGCCCGGTTCTCACCGGTGGCAATCCCGATGCCCATAAGCGCTGAACCGCGCTCCGTCATAATCGTCTTCACATCAGCAAAGTCAAGGTTGATCAGTCCGGGAACCTGAATAAGGTCGGAGATGCCTTGTACCGCCTGCCGGAGTACATTGTCCGCTTCACGGAACGCTTCCAGCATTGGAGTTTTCTTATCCACAATTTCTAGGAGGCGGTCATTTGGAATCACAATCAGCGTATCAACCTTTTCCTTGAGCGCTTCGATTCCAAGCTCTGCCTGGTTGGCACGTTTTCTGCCTTCAAAAGTGAACGGGCGGGTCACGACGCCTACCGTCAATGCTCCGCATTCTCTAGCGATTTCGGCAATGACAGGCGCTGCGCCTGTTCCGGTACCGCCGCCCATACCTGCGGTAACGAAGACCATGTCCGCGCCCTTCAGCGTATTCGAGATCAGATCGCGGGATTCCTCTGCCGCCTTCTTGCCAACCTCAGGATTCGCTCCTGCGCCAAGTCCGCGGGTCAATTTATCCCCGATTTGTAATTTATGCTCCGATTTGGCCATATGCAGCGCTTGGGCGTCTGTATTAACCGTGATGAACTCAACACCCTGAACGCCATTTTCAATCATCCGGTTCACAGCGTTGCTTCCGCCACCGCCGACGCCGATGACTTTTATTTGCGCCAAGCTCTCCATTTCAAAATCAAATTCCAACATATTGTTTCCATCTCCCCCTCGAGTAGTGCTTGGATGGCCAATCCAAGTATATCTGGATTACACTTATATGAACTCGCTAAACATATTCTTTAGTCGTTCCACCAGACCTGGCTTCTTGGAAGAATCCTGAACCGGCGCTGCGCTCTGCTTGCTGCGGTTAACGGTCTTCTTGTTGGCACTTCCGCCGCTGCTCCGTCCGCGGTAGTTGCGTACCACATTATGAAGGATGCCTACGCCGCCGGTGAAGCCGGGGTCACGCACTCCGATATAATCCGGTACAGCGATCCGTACGGAGGCTGCGAGCTCGTTCTGGGCTACCTTAAGCACCCCTGGCATCGAAACTGTGCCACCCGTAAGTATATAACCTCCCGGGAGCTCCGTATAACCAAGCCGCTTCACTTCCTGACGGATCAGGTGGAAGATTTCCTGGACTCTTGGCTCGATAATCGCTGCCAAATCCTCCTGGTTGAATTCCTTCTCCACATTGCTGCCGATACGCAGGACCTTGAAGACGACCTCCGAAGCAGCATCATCGATCCAGGCACAGCCGTATTTCAGCTTGACCTTCTCGGCCTGGTCGGTAAGTGTCCGAAGTCCGTACGCAATATCATTGGTTATGAATTCTCCTCCGATCGGAATCGTGGAGGTTGCACTAAGGGAACCTTCTTCATATACGGCTATCGTGGCTTGTCCGGCACCGATATCCACCAGTACAGCCCCCATTGATTTCTCATCTTTGGAGAGCGCTAATCCGCCAGCCCCGAGAGACATAAGGACAAGATCTTTAACCTTCAGACCTGATTTCTCCACGCAGCGGAGCAGATTATGTATGGGGGTCTTGGCACCGGTAATGATCGTAGCTTCCACTTCCAGGCGGACGCCGATCATTCCGCGCGGGTCCTGAATACCTTCAAGGCCGTCGACGATATACTGCTTGGCGACAACATCAATGACCTCGCGTTCCGGCGGGAGTGCAATAACCTCCGCTGCCTTGATTACACGGTCGATGTCATCTTCGCCGATCTCACGGTCCTCATTCTGAACGGCAACTACGCCGTGGCTGGATTGCAGGCCGATATGGTTGCCGGATATGCCGACATACACCTCGGATATTTGAATACCGACCATTTGCTCCGCATGCTCTACGGCACTCCTGATCGATTGCACAGTCTGATCGATGTCTACAATCGCACCCTTGCGTATCCCTTCCGAATCAGCAGATCCAACGCCAATAATATTGAAGGTTCCACTAGTAACTTCCCCGATTATTGCCCGAACTTTGGATGTACCGATGTCCAAACTAACAATGATGTCATTGTTGCTCAAGCCCTATGGCACCTCCTGTTATAATCATAATAAACAAGCTTTTGATCCCGGTCGCGGGAAACATCTCTGTACATATTCAACATCCCTAATCCTTTCCCTCTTTTTTCAACAAATTTTTTGAGAGGAATAATATGACAAGGTATTCACGTACCGGCAGGCGCCCTCCGCTAAGCGGGATCAGCACCTGACCTTCAAACAAGAAAAACAAGAGAACAGCGGCTATATCCTGAATTGCATCTCAAAAAATCCGCAGAAAAAAGAGGGATATTGCTTATTACCCGTAAAACAGATTGTAGCATTTATTCCGCTTCATTAGTAGGGACTATTTACTCTTGTGCATCTGCGTCTTCTCCGTTGTCCCCGGCTTCAGAATGGAATGGAACATAGGAATCCGCCTCCAGCATTTTGATAAGTCCCGGCTCCTCCGTCTGAATCACCTGATTCAAATAGCCTACTTTATCCTTGAGCAGCGAAATGGCCGTTATGACCTCAAAGCGTGAACGTGTGTAGAGCTTGATCCGGTCCGGAAAAGACAACGTCGGGGAAGGTACAATCTCCGATATATCACTGGTCAGCTCATTCGGAATTCCGGCCAGCGCCTGGCACAGCTTGGTCTTATAAGGATCGTCAGCCTTCCAGTTGGTCAATATCGGCTTCTCTACAGCAATTCCGGTATCCGTCACAGAGACGGCGGCCCCGCTCGACAGAATAGCTTCCAGCACGCCTGCCTGGTCCAGTTCATAGGCAACCGCCGGGTACTCCTTCACAGTGATCGTAACCACACCGGGGAACTTCTTGCTGACCTGCGCCTCCTGAACTGTTTTCAGCTCCTCCAGCGCCTTCCCCACGGAATCTCCGGAGACTGCAAAGAACTGTCCTCCGATCTTCAGGCCGCTTGCTGCCAGCAGCTGCTCACGGGACGTATATTTATCCCCCTGCATTTCAATGGCTGTAATCTTGCTGATCGACGAACGGAAGAAGATTACAGCCAGCAGTGCAGTGAACAGCAGTGCCAGGATGATGATAATTTTACGGTTTTTTCTCTTGCTAGGCTTGTCCTCTTTCAAAAGAGGTATTCGCGTTTTTGGCATTCTCATATCTCCGTAATAAGGCCCTGTCTCCTTCCTCACGGCTTCGCCGAAGGAGACAGGGAGCTTTAATTGGCCAAATCCAGCGGGTCAGGCACAGGCACCTTGCGGCTAATGCGCGCCCCCAGCTTTTGAAACAGTAATTCGATGCCGTCATATCCCCGGTCTATATGATGAGCCTGCTCTACAACAGTCGTTCCCTGAGCAGCCAGTCCGGCGATTACTAGGGCAGCTCCTGCCCGCAGGTCAGTGGCCTCAACCGTTGCTCCATACAACCGCTGAACGCCGCGTATGAAGGCCCTGTTAAGATCAATAGAGATATCCGCTCCCATCCGGGCCATCTCCTCCACATGCTTGAAGCGCCCTTCAAAGACCGTCTCCTTAATTACACTGAACCCGTCCGCCAGGGACAATAGAACCATTACCTGGGACTGCAGGTCCGTAGGAAAGGACGGATACGGAGAGGTAACAATACGCTCAACCGCACGGGGACGTCCCATACAGCTGATATTAATTATATCATTGCACACTGTAATTTGAACACCGGCGCGCCTCAGGATGTGGATCAGGGAGGTCAAATGTCCTGCATTGGTGTGGGTCAGCGTTACATTGCCCCGCGTGGCGGCGGCAGCAATCATCACGGTTCCGGCAACAATCCGGTCGGGGATCACCTCATAGCTGCAGGCATGGAGCTTGCGGACACCCTGAATGGTGATCGTATCGGTCCCTGCCCCGATAATCTGTGCCCCCATCGCATTGAGGAAGTTCTGTAGGTCCTGGATTTCCGGTTCTCTCGCTGCCCCGGAGACGGTAGTCGTGCCCTCGGCCATGGCGGCGGCCATCATGATATTCTCCGTGGCGCCCACGCTGGGATAATCCAGATGGATATCACAGCCTCTCAAGCTAGCAGCCCGGCAGCAGATCCTGCCGCCCGTCTCCTCAATCTCTGCCCCGAGCAGCTTGAGGCTCTGCAGGTGGAGATCAATCTTGCGCTCCCCGATCGCACAGCCTCCCGGCTGATAGATCGTCACTTCCCCGAACTTGGCCAGAAGAGGCCCCATCAGGAATATGGAGGATCTCATCTGCCGCATCAGGTCCTCCGGCACATGAGAGGTCAAGAGAAAGGATGTATCGACGGTGACCGTCTCCTCTTCATGCACTGTCCTGCAGCCCAGCCGCTGCAGAATATGCAGCATCGTTTCGATGTCCAGCAGCTTCGGCACATTATGCAGTGAGTGAACTCCTTCGGCCAGCAGGCTCGCTGCCAGAATCGGCAGTGCCGCATTTTTTGCTCCATGGATACGTATGGTGCCTGACAGGGGGGTTCCACCCTCAATCACCAATTTGTCCAATGTATCACCTCCGAGATTACCGCTCACCCACCATAAGCACTTCCTGGCCCCGCCGTCCTGCGAAATGGGTCAGAACGAATTCCGTCTCCGAATCTCAGACATCAAGAAGCGCTCTGGGTGATTGTCACGATTATAGGATCATCCTATGTTCGGAGCTCCGTGTGTGTGACAATGTAAGCCCGGATTCTAGCGTCCCCGGCCTGCAGCCAGCCTGTGCAGCTCACTGACTACCAGGGAAGCGGAATCTCTTTTGCCGAGGCGTCTTGAGGCCTCCGACATGCTGCGATGCAGCGTATCCGCTCCGATGATCTTCTGAACCGCTGTGAACAGCGCCTCTCCGCTCAGATCCTTCTCCAGAAGCACCACTGCCGCACCTTCACCTTCCAGCGCTCTGGCGTTGGCTTCCTGATGGTTGTTCGTTACATTAGGAGACGGAATGAGGACAGAGGGTATGCCAAGCGCGGTAATCTCTGCAAGAAAAGAGGCGCCTGCCCGGTTCACGATCAGGGAAGTGCAGGCCAGCACCTCAGGCATATTGTGAACATAAGGGAGGACATGCAGCCAATTCGGAATACCGCCGAGCTGCTCGCGTACCGCTTTGCGGGTATCCTCGAAGTAAGACTCTCCGGTGACATACACATAGTGAACACCATTCCCCTTACCCACAAATGGTGCCATTTCAATCATGGCACGGTTAATCGCCTTGGCCCCCCCGCTTCCTCCGACAACCAGCACCACCGTACTACCTTCAGGAACTCCTAGTGAAGCAAAGCCGCGCTGCGGGTTCGCTGTCATGACCGTAGTGGCCCGGGGATTGCCCGTATAGATTACATTCTTGGCCCCGGAAAAAGCCGCCTCTGTGCCTTCAAAGCTCACCGCGACCGTGCTGGCATACCGGCTGAGAAAACGGTTGGTCAGTCCCGGAATCGCATTCTGTTCATGGATCAGGGTCGGGATGCCGAGCCGCGAGGCTGCATACACTACAGGCCCGCAGACATACCCCCCGGTACCGACAACCACATCAGGCTTGAACTCGCGCAGCATGGCTTTGGAGGCTTTGACCCCCTTCAGGAACCGCATAACCGTCTTCACATTATCCATCGACAGCTTGCGGCGGAAGCCTGTAATATCAATGGACTGGAAAGGCAGATTCTCCTGGGGAACCAGCTTGCTCTCCAGACCTCGCTTGCCTCCGATATACAGGAAGACAGAATCCGTATCTTCGGATTCCAGTTGTCTGGCTACGGCTACGGCAGGATAAATATGTCCTCCCGTGCCGCCGCCGCTAAGTACAATACGCATGTCTTTCACCTCGCATAACGTGATAAATTAAGCAGAATGCCAAGAGCTGTGAGCATCAGGGTCAGCGATGAGCCGCCGTAGCTGATCAGCGGAAGCGTGATGCCGGTTACCGGAATCAGGCCGATCACCACACCGATGTTGATGACAACCTGAACCGCTACCATACATACAATACCTACAGCAAGATAGCTTCCGAAGCGGTCCGGCAGGCTCATAGCGACCTTCATTCCGCGCCAGATCAGCAGCAGGAACAGCAGCAGTACGGCCAGCCCCCCGATAAACCCCAGCTCCTCGGCCAAAATTGAGAAAATAAAATCAGTCTGCGGCTCCGGGACGTAGCTGTATTTTTGCCGGCTCATCCCGAAGCCCAGTCCGCCCAGCCCGCCGGGACCCACCGCATAGAGTGACTGGATGATCTGATAACCGGCGCCCAGCGGATCGGACCAGGGGTCCAGAAAGGCGGTGATCCGCTGCAGTCGGTAAGGCGCCGCTGCAATGAGTCCGGCGAACCCGGCCAGCCCCAGCGCACCAAGGGAGAGCAGATGCTTCATCCGCGCCCCCGCTGTGAAGACCATCATCAGGGCCGCGCCGAACATGACAGTGCCTGTGCCGAGATCCGGCTGAAGCATAATCAGCGCGAACGCGGAGCCGATCAACGCAAGCGGCGGAAGCAGCCCGCGCATGAAGCTGGAAATGTCATACTCCTCGGTTCCGAGCCATTTGGCCAGGAAGAGGATCATCCCCATCTTCATGAATTCCGAGGGCTGAATGCCGAAGGAGCTGATGCCGATCCAGCTGCGTGCCCCGCCGCGCACCACTCCGATGCCGGGTATCAGCACCAGCACCAGCAGGGCGAAGCACACGATCAGGAGCGGCCGGGCGAACCTTTTCAGCACCAGATAATCGGTGTTCGCCGTAATGAACATCGCGATGAGGCCCAGGCCTGCGAACAGCATCTGTCTTTTGACAAAGTAAAACGAATCGCCATAATTGCGGAAGCCCAGAACGGACCCGGCACTGTATACCATTACCATACCGATAGCCAGTAAGGCCAGTATCGGAAGCAGCAGCCAGATATCGGGCGCATGACGGGATTTGTTCATCAGGAGCACACCTCTTGCATCCGTAGTAGGGGCTTATCCACCCCCCTACTTAAAGGTTATGCACCGCCTCTTTAAAAATACGCCCGCGCTCCTCATAGGAGGTAAACATATCCCAGCTGGCACAGGCAGGGGACAGGAGAACTACATCCCCAGCTTCCGCCAGGGCGGAAGCCTCCCGCACAGCCTGCTCCAGCACGGCAGCGGCACTCTCCCCATTATCGACGGAGATGACCGTCTTTACTCCTGCCAGCCGGGCTACAGCCGCCAGCTTGTCCCGGGTCTGTCCAAGCGTCACCAGGGCTTTGACATTCTCCCCGAGGACAGGCAGCAGCTCCATATAATCCGAGCCGCGGTCCAGGCCCCCGGCAATAAGAATGACCGGCTTAAGGAAGGAGGCCAGCGCCATGGAGGTAGCTTTGGAATTGGTAGCCTTGGAATTGTTATAATAGGCCGCACCTGCGTTATCTGTTACATACTCCAGCCTGTGCTCCACCCCGCGGAAGGAAGCCAGCACCGGACCCAGCACCGCCGGGTCCGCCCCTGCGGCAATGGCAATGCCGCAGGCAGCCAGCGCATTCCCCACATTGAAGCGGCCGGGAAGTCCGATAGAATCGACATCAGCTATTTCGGTCTCGCTCTCGGTGTAATCGCGGTAGATAATAACCCGCTTCAGCTCGTCTACCGTATCCGCCACATAGGACGGGCGGACGAAGATGCCCTGCACCAGCTCCTCATTCATGGAGAAGGGCAGAATTCCCGCCTTCAGATAGGGCACCAGCTCGCGGCAGACCGGATCATCCCAGTTCAGCACAGCGGTATCCTCCGGTCCCTGATTGGCGAACAGCTTGGACTTAGAGGCTACATAGTCCTCCATGCCTCCATGGTAGTCCAGGTGGGTCTCCGCGACATTCAGCAAGGCAGCAATCTTGGGCCGGAACGTTTCCGTGCCCTTCAGCTGGAAGCTGCTTAGCTCGACCACCATCCAGTTGTCCGCGTCAGCCTCCTGTGCGGCCTGAGAGAGCGGCGTTCCTATGTTCCCGGCCACAATAGGGCGCATCCCTGCCGCCTCCAGCATAAGGCCTACCCAGGTCGTTGTAGTGGTCTTGCCGTTGGAACCGGTAATGCCGATCATCGGGGCAGCGCAGAGATGGTAAGCTACCTCTACCTCGGTCACCACCTCAATCCCCAGCTCCAGCGCCTGCTGTACGGGAGCGACCGAATAGGGAATCCCCGGATTCTTCACAACCAGCTCCACACCCTCGTGGATCAAGTTCTCCGGATGTCCGCCACATATAACAGAAATTCCCAAAGATTCCAGTTCGGAAGCTTCGGGACTCTGATCTCTTTCCTTTTTATCATTGACCGTCACCACAGCGCCGTGTTCATGCAGCACCTTGGCCACCTGGACGCCGCTTTTGGCGAGCCCCAGGACGACCACCTTTTGACCACGGTACAGATCCGGATGTTTCATTCGTTACAACCCCTTGATGAGATATAGTCCAGCTGCCGCCAGCACAAGGCCCACCGCCCAGAAGGAGACGACTACGCGCCACTCCGACCAGCCGCCCAGCTCAAAGTGATGATGGATCGGGCTCATTCTGAATACCCGTTTGCCGCGTGTCTTAAACGAAGCGACCTGAATAATTACGGACAGCATTTCAACCACGAAGATTCCGCCGATCACCACAAAGAGCAGCTCGGTCTTGGTGACAATAGCAATCGCGCCAATCGCCCCGCCAATCCCGAAGGAGCCGAAATCGCCCATGAACACCTTGGCAGGATGGGCATTGAATACGAGAAACCCAAGCACTGCGCCAATCATCGCAGCCGCACAGACACCAGCGGCAATCGAGGTTGCCTGCATGGCTACCACCGCGAAGGCAGCCAGCGCAATCGCACTTACGCCTGACAGCAGACCATCCACACCGTCCGTGAAGTTAACGGCATTCGTGACTGCCATCATCATCAGCACAATGAACGGATAATAGAACCAGGGGCCCCAGTCGAAGCTGAAGGAGGTTCCCGGAACGCTGATATTGGTATTATGCCCGGCCGAGATCAGCAGAACGCTGAGCACGACGCCAACCAGCAGCTGGCCTATCAGCTTCTGGCGCGCCGTAAGGCCGAGGGAGCGCTTGAACACAATTTTGATATAATCATCCAGGAATCCAATGAGTCCATAGCCCAGCGTAGCAGCCAGCAGTACATAGAAATCCGAATTAATTACCGAGAATTTCAGAAAAGACAGCGTGAACGCGACCATGATGATTACGCCGCCCATGGTAGGGGTTCCCGCCTTTTTCAGATGGGTCTGGGGCCCGTCGTCACGAACCTGCTGTCCCAGCTTGAGCCGGCGCAGCAGCGGTATGATCAGCGGAGCGGCAATGACCGCAAGGATAAAGGACACAGCAATAGTCAGCAGAAGCAATTGATAATCCATGGGTACACCCCTCCTTTAGTTAGAATTCGCTTCAGAATGTTCTTTCAAGCGGTGGAGCACTTCCTCCAGCCGCATTCCTCTGGATGCTTTGAACAACACAACATCATTATTGCCGCACTTTGCATTCAAGGCATTGATCAAGTCTTCTTTATCTGTAAAAGCATAGATATGCCCGGCCTCGAACCGCTCCGAGGCCGCCGCCGCCAGCTGTACCGCCAGCGGGCCGAAGGTGAATACGTCATCCGTCAGCTCCGGGTCGAGATAGCTGCCGATCTGCCGGTGGAACTGAAGCTCCTCCGGCCCGAGTTCCAACATGTCTCCCAGCACTGCGATTCTGCGGCCGCTGCATTTCATAGACTGCAGCACATCAATCGCCGCCCTCATGGAGGTCGGACTGGCATTGTAGGCGTCATTCAGCAGAACCAGCCCGCTGGCCGCCTGAATAACCTCAATCCGCATCCCAGTCAGCTTGAGGCCGCTTAGTCCTTCTGCCATATTCTCATCGGTCACCTTATAATGACGTGCCACTGCAAGCGCAGCGAGCGCATTAATTACATTATGCTGTCCCGGCAGCGGAAGGGTGAAGGCACGCTCCCCATGCTGCAGCGAGGTGAAGGTCATCCTCCCGCTGTGTGTCATGAGCCCGGTCGGATAATCATCATTGTCAGCCGACTGCCCGAAGCGGAAGGTCTTCAGCCCTTCAGGCGCGCGGAACCCTGGCTCTGCCAGAACCTCGGCAAGCAGCGGCTCATCCCCGTTATAGATCAGCAGCCCGCCCGGCTGAAGTCCGTCCACAATCTCAAGCTTCGCTCTGGCAATCTCCTTGCGGGAGCCAAGCTGCAGCAGATGGGATTCGCCAACATTGGTAATCACCGCTACGTCAGGAGAAGCGAGCAGAGACAGCAGAGCGATCTCTCCCCTTGAGCTCATGCCCATCTCCAGCACAGCGATCTCAACATCGCTGTCCATAGAGAGAATCGTAAGCGGCAGGCCGATATGATTGTTGAAGTTCCCTTGGGTCTTGTGCACCTTGTACTGCACTTCCAGCAGTGCCGTAATCATATCCTTGGTTGTCGTCTTGCCGTTGCTTCCCGTAACAGCAACTACACGGGGGGCAACTTCGGCCAAGTAGGCGGAGGACAGCTTCTGCAGTGCCGCTAAAGTGTCCTCTACCAGAATAACCGCGCCGCCTGCGGGTGCAGGCCCCTTATCCTTCTGCCAGAGGGTAGCGGCAGCTCCCGCCGCCAGGGAAGCGGCCGCATAGTGATGGCCGTCGAAGTTCTCTCCAACCAGCGGGACGAACAGGCAGTCCGGCGATATTTTCCGCGAATCGGTTACAACTCCCTGAATCTCTATATCCTTAGCTTCGGATGAGGACAGCTCTCCTCCGCACATTTCCGCGACATTATGCAATGTTCTAATAATCAATAGCTTCGGCCCCTTATCACTTCTTTGGCAACGATGCGGTCATCGAAATCATGAACGACTCCCTTGATCAGCTGATAGGTCTCATGACCTTTCCCCGCAATCAATACTACATCGCCGGGGCTTGCCATTTCAACAGCTTTTGTGATGGCTTCCCGCCGGTCCGGAATCATCTCGTAGCGCTCGCGCTCCACGCCATCCTCGCGCAGACCCGCCTCAATATCAGCCAGAATCTGCAGCGGGTCCTCCGTCCGGGGATTGTCGGAGGTGACCAGCACATGGTCGCTGTATTTGGCAGCTATTTTGCCCATGAGAGGCCGTTTGGTCGTATCGCGGTCCCCGCCGCAGCCGAAGACAGTGAGCACTTTGCCTGCTGCGAATTCACATACCGCCTTCAGTACATTCTCCAGACCATCCGGTGTATGCGCATAGTCAACGATTACTGCGAAATCCTGCCCGGCATCCACCGATTCGACACGGCCGTCCACACCGGCAACCGACTCCAGACTGGCCTTGATGCCTTCAAGCGGCACATCCTCCAGCAATGCAGCCGTAATGGCCGCAAGCGCATTATAGACGTTGAACTTGCCGACCATGCGAAGCGAAATATCCGTCTCACCCTTAAACGACTCCACGTGGAAAAAAGTTCCTTTGGCGGTGATCGATATTTGCGAGGCCCGGACATTGGCAGCCTTGTCGATACCATATGTAATGACCTCGGCTGCGGTCTGGGCGGCAAAATAGGCGCTGGCTTCATCGTCTGCATTCAGCACAGCATATTTGCGTTCTTCCTTCCACGGCGAGATCACGTTGCCGAGCCGTGAGAAGAACAAGCCCTTCACTGCGCGGTACTCCTCCATCGTATGGTGGTAATCCAGGTGATCCTGGGTCAGATTCGTAAAGATCGCGGTGCGGTAGTCTGTCCCCTTTACCCGGCCCTGCTGGAGCGCATGAGAGGATACTTCCATCACACAGCACTGTACACCCTTAAGCGCCATATGATTCAGAGTGCGCTGAAGCTCCAGCGATTCCTGTGTCGTACCGGACATCGGATAGCTCTGACCGTCATACCGCATCTGGATCGTACCGATCAGGCCGGTCTTCACCCCATGATCCTGCATGATCCGTTCAATCAGATAGGTGGTGGTCGTCTTGCCGTTAGTACCGGTAATGCCGATCAGCTTCATCCGGCTGCTCGGTGAACCGAAGAAGGCATTCGACAGCACAGACATGGCATACCGGCAATCATCCACCACGATCTGCGGCAGGTCAATGTCCAGCTTCCGTTCGCAGACCAGGGCAGCCGCGCCCTTAGCGGCAGCCTGAGGTGCGTAATCATGTCCGTCCACTGTATGTCCGGGCAGACAGATGAACATATCGCCTTGACCCACCTTGCGAGAATCGACCTGCAAATCCGAAATTTCTATGTCTCCGTCCCCGTATAGACGGGCAGCAGCCAGACAAGAAGAGAGTTCTTTAATTAACATACCTATCCCTCACTCTGCATAAAATCCTTATATTTTGGTTATATTATCCACTTTTATTAAATAGCACTTGTAAGTTTTTTAGTATATAACAAAGCTTACGGTTCATTTGGCGTTCCCATGTAAATCCGGATGGTTGAGCCCTGCTGCACTCTTGCCCCCGCCTTCGGAGCCTGATTGATCACGGTGTTGCCGGTGCCGGAACGGACCAGCATGAAATTCATATTCAGATCCTCATAGATATCCTGAACAGTTGCCCCCGTAAGATCAGGGACCGTCACTATGGGGGTCTCTCCGTATTTATAGGTTCTCGGCAGCTGATCCTTACGCTCTGGAACCTTCAGATACAGAAGAGAATCCTCAAGAATATTCTGGACAATTGGAGCGGCTACTACACCCCCGAACTGAATTCCCTTCGGGTTATCGACCGCCGTATAGACCACGATCTGCGGATCATCCGCTGGCGCAAAGCCGATAAAGGAAACAATATGCTCCGTAGGAGAATACCGGCCGTTGATTACTTTCTGAGCTGTCCCCGTCTTGCCGCCCACACGGTAGCCGTCAATAAATGCCGGCCGGCCCGTGCCTTTGGCAACCACGCTCTCAAGGGCAGCCCGCACTTTCTTCGAGGTCTCCTCCGAGATCACCTGCCGCACTTCCTCCGGCTCAGTCTCGGAGACAATGTTCCCGGTATCCGGGTTAATCCAGGCCTTGGCCACATGCGGAGTATACAGCTTGCCGCCGTTGATGGCTGCCGATACCGCAGCAATCTGCTGGATCGGCGTGACGGATACCCCCTGGCCGAATGCAGTGGTCGCCAGTTCCACTGGACCCACCTGTGCCGGCTTGAACAGAATTCCGTTCGCCTCACCGTTCAGATCGATGCCCGTCTTGCTCCCGAAGCCGAAATCCCGGATGTACTTGAACAGCGTATCCTTACCCAGACGCTGTCCCAAGGCTACAAATCCCGGGTTGCAGGAGTTCTCGACCACTTCAAGGAAGGTCTGACTTCCATGCCCGCCCTTCTTCCAGCAGCGCAGCTTAGCTCCGCCGACCTCAATGTAGCCCGGATCGAAAAAATGCTCATGCTGGAGATCAACCTTCCCCTCCTGCAAAGCCGCAGCCAGCGTGATGATCTTGAAGGTGGAACCCGGCTCATACGTCATCCAGATCGGAAGATTCCGGTTATATACCTCGGCATCGTATTCCTGGTAAGCCCCCGGCTCATACCCCGGCCGGCTCGCCATCGCCAGAATCTCACCGTTACGGGGGTCCATGGCGATAGACCAGGCCCCCTGCGCCTGATATTTCACCATGGCCTGGTCCAGCTCGCGTTCCATAATGGATTGAATCTGCTTGTCGATGGTCAGCTGCAGGCTTAGTCCATCCTGCGGCTCAGTGTACTTCTCGGAGGACCCGGGCATCAGCCGGCCTCCCGCATCGGAGAGATAGGAGATATTGCCCGCGCTCCCCTGAAGCAGCTTATCATAGATGCTCTCTATCCCGGTAATCCCCTGATTATCGATACCAGTGAAACCCAGAATATGTGCGGCCAGATCCCCGAAGGGATAATACCGTTTGTTATCCTCAGCGACAACGATGCCCGGCAGCTGCAAATTACGGATGCTCGCGGCAAGCTCCATCGTAATTTTGCGGCCGCCGGGCTGCAGTTTCACTGAGGCTTTCTTTTGGGTCAGCAGCTGGGCCAGCTTCTCCTCGGTCATCCCGAGCAGCGGAGCCAGCTGCTTCGCGGTCTGTTCCTTCTCCTTCACCTGTACAGGAATGGCATAAATCGTCGGTGAGCTGATGTTATAAGCCAGCGCCACACCCTCCCTGTCCAATATCTCACCGCGTTTGGCGGTGAAGGGGATATTCCGCCGCCATAAATCCTCGGCTTTCTCGCTCAGCTTCTCACCCTGAGTTAACTGTACATAGGCAAGACGCACAGCCAGCGCGCCGAACAACACGGCCAGTCCCAGCAGCGTCCACAGCATTCTCCGCCGGCTAACGACTTTTGATACCTTCATAGTGTTCTCCCCGCTTTCACTCATAGACATGATCTCTTATCTTCATGACTATTCGGGACAAACAGAGGTTAGAACAAGCCTATATGGGTGTTACTTAGCAGCTTCTTCCTTATCGGCATCACTGGCTAAGGCAACAGGGATATTCTCGCCGTATTCATTGAGAGGACTAAGCGTCAGCGCAACCTGGGTTTTACCGTTATTCTTGGTCTGCGTCTGCTCCGTGACATAACCTTCTCCATTGACGGAGATCCCCACCTTCAGCAGGTTCAGAATCTCCAGAGCATCGCGCAGAGACTGCCCGCGCAGATCTGGAAGCGTCAGGTTCTCTCCCTGCTCGCTTAACAGATAGATCCGCTGCCCGGCGGTCAGTGCAGTGCCCTTCTCAGGGTACTGGCTGACTACATTCGCTCCTTGGCCTACAGCTTCAAAATCAAAGCCCTGATTAATGAGCTGCTGTCTTGCCGCCTTCACCGTCTTGCCGGTCAGATCCGGCGCTTTACGCTGGATGGCGGCCTCGACCTTCACCGTCTTCTTGTCGGCAGGGCCCGTGACATCTCCCGCTTTGGGTACGCCCATATAAGGAAGCGCCTGTGAGACGATATCCTTGAAGACCGGACCCGCAGCAGCACCGCCGCCGGCCGCATCGGCAGGCTCGTCAATAATGACGAAGACTGCGATCTTGGGGTCATTGGCCGGTGCATAACCGAGGAAGGAGGAGCGAACTTTGTCGCGGTCATACCCTCCTTTACCGTCTGGCTTAATCGCCGTACCTGTCTTGCCGGCCACCCGGTAACCCTCAATGTAGGCATGCCGGCCGGTTCCGTGCTGCTGATCTGCCACTACCTGCTCCAGATAGCTGCCTGTCTCCCTTGCACTTGCTTCGGAGAGCACCTGCCGTACAACCTCAGGCTGAGTAACCGTGGTCTTGCCGGTGTTCGGATCGGTAACCTCCTTCACCACATGCGGTACCAGTAGCTTGCCGCCGTTCGCAATCGCAGCGACGGCTGTGAGCTGTTGAATCGGGGTCACCAACAGCTTACCGTGTCCATAGGCAAGCGTTGCATTCTCTACCGCCCTGTTCGGATCAGGGTTGACAATACCCTTAACCTCTCCCGGGAGGTCAATGCCTGTCTTTTCCGTGAACCCGAAATCCGTGATATACTGCAGCAGCTTCTCCTTGCCCAGCATCTCGTAACCGAGCTTAACGAACGCAACGTTACTCGACCGCTTAACCCCTTCCAGGAAGCTGATCGTTCCGTAACCGGCTCTGTTCATATCAAAGATAGGCTTGCTGTATCCCTTAATCCGGACAGAACCGGACTGGAAGGTGGCATTCGGATTGAACAGCTTCTCTTGCACAGCACCTGCCAGAGGTACAATCTTGAACGTTGAACCCGGCTCGAATCTCGTCATGATAGCATGATTATAGAAGCCGGCCGCATCCTGATTCAGATCAAAGTATTCATTCGGGTTAAAAGTAGGCATATTCGCCAGACCCAGAATTTCCATCGTCTTCGGGTCGGCCGCAATCACACTGATCGACTTCGGCTTATACTCCGCATACGCCTTTTTCATAGCCTCTTCAATATAGAACTGAATCGTGCTGTCAATCGTCAGCTTGTAGTTGCTTCCATTCACCACAGGCTGGAATGTATCCTTCGAATCGGGCAGCTTGATGCCCTTGCCGTCACTCTGGTAGTTCAACTCGCCGTCCGTACCAGAGAGCTGTTTGTCCAGATACTTTTCCAGTCCCATGGCCGCTTTGCCATCCCTGTCGGTGTAACCCAGAATATGCGCAGCGAGCGAACCCTTCGGATAATAGCGCTTCTGCTCTCTGACGAGCCCGACACCGGTTTCCAGCGTATCATGCTCCTTCTTGAGCTTCTCAACGAAAGCCGTCACTTTATCGGCCATATCCTGGTCAATCTTCCAGCCTTCATTACGGATCTCGCGGTTTTTCAGGTATTTCCCGTCTTTATCCTTCGCCTCCACCAGCTTCTTCAGCTCATCCACCGGTTTGTTCAGCAGCTCATGCAAACCCTGAATTACCTCTTCACCGATTTTTTTCTCGGCAATGACCTCAGGGTTAACCACCACCGTGTAGGCAGGCACATCACTGGCCAGAACATTGCCGTTACGGTCTTCGATCACCCCGCGGACGGCCTTAATGGTTGAAGTATGGGCCCACTGCTTAGCGGCAGTCTCCTGCCACTCCTTGCCTTGCAGAACCTGAATCCAGAATACTCTGGCAACTAAAACAAGAAAAAAGAGGGTAATACACCCTCCTATAAACAGCGTGCGAAGTTTGATTCTCTTAACCATAAGGTACCTCACAACCTCTATTATTGCGATTGCCGTACATCGCTATTTTATACCGGCTTTGTCAGTAGCCTGGCTGCTAAGCGGAACATAGATAGTAGATTCCTCAGAAGGGACCCCAAAGCCCATTTCCTTCGCCCGCGGGACAATCGTCTGCTCCAGCGTCTGCTTCTCCATTTTGTACGTGGCAATTAGCTTTTTGTTGCTCGCGATTTTGCTGTCCAGCTGCTGGGCCTGCATATTCAAATCGTAAATATGGACGTAACGCCAGATCAGGGAGGCTGCTACCAGAATAAAGGCTCCCAGTGTCAGCATGTACAAAAGCTTCTCCTGCAGCGGCAGCACTCTGCGCTTGGTGACAACTTTCGTTTTCTCACGGTACAGCGGGTTTGCCTCTTGTTTTCTCTTAGGTTGAACTGCTAAATTTCCGCGGGTATAAGCCATCTCTGATTCTCCTTTATCGTCATCTACAATTTCTCTGCGATACGCAGCTTGGCTGAACGGGCACGCGAGTTAAGCTCCAGCTCTTCTTCCCCCGGCACAATAGGCTTGCGGTTGATCAGCTTCAGGGTGCCCTCAGCACCGCACACGCAGTACGGAAGGTCAGGCGGACAAGTGCAACGGCTCAGATAGCTGCTGAAAATCTGCTTGCAGATCCGGTCCTCCAGCGAGTGAAAGGTAATTACGGATACCCTTCCCTCAGGCGCCAGACAGCGTACAGCCGCATGCAGCCCTTCCTCAAAAGCACCCAGCTCATCATTGACGGCAATCCGCAGCCCCTGAAAACTCCGTTTGGCCGGATGTCCTCCGGTCCTTCTTGCAGCCGCAGGAATGCCTTCCTTGATCAGCTCGGCCAGTTCTCCGGTTGTCTCCACCGGGCGTTCTTCCCTGCGCTCTACAATTTTCCGGGCAATCCGCCGTGAGAATTTCTCTTCTCCATACTGGAAAAGCACCCTGGCAATCTCCTGCTCACTCCAGGTGTTGATAATATCTGCCGCACTCAGCTGTGCCGACTGGTCCATCCGCATATCCAGCGGGGCGTCGTGGTTGTAGCTGAAGCCTCGTTCCCCTTCATCAAACTGCGGAGATGATACCCCCAGATCAAAGAGAATCCCGTCTACTTGGGGAACTCCGTCCTTTTGCGGAACAAACGGCAGTCCCTTCAGCACCTGCTCCAGATCGCGGAAGTTGGTCTTGACGGTCACCACCTTGTCGCCGTATCCGGACAATCTCTCCTTCGCATTGTTCAGTGCCCAGTCATCCTGATCCAGACAAATCAGCCGTCCCCCGCCGCTCAGCTTGGATGCGATAAGGGCGCTGTGCCCGGCTCCCCCGAGCGTACAATCTACATATAGGCCATCCTTCTTGATGTGCAGCCCTTCTGTCGCTTCTTCTTTTAGTACCGTGATGTGGTGAAACAAGCTGCATCCCTCCAAGGCAGTAATTCGAAATGTTATGTTTTATAGATCAAAATTGAAATCCACCAATTTCTCGGCGATTTCGTTGAACGATTCCTCTGACTGTTCGAAGTACTGCTCCCATAGCTCCTTGTTCCAGATCTCCACCCGGTTCGAAACGCCCAGAATAACACAGTCCTTGTCCAGCTTGGCATATTGCCGCAGATTTCCCGGCAGATTCACCCTGCCTTGCTTGTCCCATACACACTCCGTCGCTCCCGAGAAAAAAAAGCGGCTGAAGGCACGGGCATCCGATTTCATCAGTGAAAGGCTTTTAAGCTTTTGCTCCATGATTCCCCATTCTTCCATGGGATAAACAAACAGGCATGAGTCCAGGCCGCGGGTCGCCACGAAGGAGGTTCCGAGCATATCACGGAACTTGGCAGGGATAATGATCCGGCCTTTATCGTCAATGCTGTGCTGGTATTCCCCCATAAACATGCTTGTACCCCACCCCTGAATCCCGATTCCCCACTTTGCCCCACTTTTCACCACCTAAGCATAATAGATTCGCCATTAAAAATCAAAAACCTTTTTCCGGAGCAAGGTAATTTTTTCTTATTTGTCAAGAGGCTATTCTTGCATCCCCTGCAGACACGCAAAAGCCCGGGCCAATGTGATTGGCTCCGGGCTCGTGCAGATCCATATCCTTAGTCGTTCAGATTCCAGCTGTCCAGATACTCGACTTGCGCCTGTGTCAGGCTGTCGATGGATATCCCCAGACTTTCCAGCTTGTAACGCGCTACCTGCTCATCCAGCTCATAGGGAACATTCTCCACTTTGACGCCAATACTCTTATAATTATCATTCACATATTTAAGGGACAAGGCCTGGAGTGCGAAGGTGGTATCCATAATCTCTGCCGGATGACCATCAGCCGCGCCAAGATTAACCAGACGTCCTTCAGCCAAGAGATAGAGCTTGCGTCCGTCCTTCAGCTGATACTCTTCGATGTTCTTGCGCACCGTCCGCTGGGACACCGAGCGCTCGGCCAGCTCCGGCTTATTGACCTCCACATCGAAATGTCCGGCATTGCAGAGAATCGCGCCATCCTTCATCACATCATAATGCTCACCGCGGATCACATAGCGGTTACCTGTGACTGTAACGAAGAAATCACCTTGCTTCGCAGCTTCCAGCATCGGCATGACATGGAATCCGTCCATATGCGCCTCTACTGCCTTAATCGCATCCACTTCCGTAACGATCACGTTCGCCCCAAGCCCCTTGGCCCGCATCGCTACACCTTTACCGCACCAGCCGTAGCCGACCACAACCACCGTTTTGCCGGCCACAATCAGGTTGGTGGTGCGGACAATGCCGTCCCATGCCGACTGTCCTGTACCGTAGCGGTTATCAAACAAATATTTGCAATAAGCGTCATTTACCGCCACCATCGGGAATTTCAGCATGCCCTGCTTCTGCAGTGCCTTCAGCCGGATGATGCCTGTCGTCGTCTCCTCCGCTCCCCCGCGGACATTCTCCATCAGATCGGGGCGTTCGGAGTGCAGCAGTGTGGCGAAATCGCCGCCGTCATCGATAATGAGATCCGGCTTGCTCTCCAGTGCCCGGATGTTCAGTGCCTTGAACTCTTCTGGAGAAGGATTGTACTTGGCAAATACGGTAATGCCGTCCTCAACGAGTGCAGCACACACATCATCCTGGGTAGATAAAGGGTTGGAGCCTGTAATCGTTACCTCAGCACCACCAGCCTGTACTACCTTGGCCAGATAAGCGGTCTTGGCTTCCAGGTGAAGGGTGATCGATACCTTGAGCCCCTTGAACGGCTGCTCGGCTTCGAACTGCTCACGGATACGGTTCAGTACCGGCATATGCTGGCGAACCCAGTCGATTTTGAGATGCCCCTCGGGTGCAAGCGACATATCGGCAACAATACTGTTTTGCTTGGATAATGAACTCATGGTAGGACCCCCTAGAATAATTTGCTTACATATAAATAATACGGTGTGTTCCGCTGTAGTCAGCAGGCACAGCCATCAATTCCTCCAGCCATTCCAGCCCGTACCGGTTCAGATAATACATCATATTATAGACCCGCTCCTGAAGCTTACCCAGCGGCATAAGCGACAACTCGATCCGTTCCCACTGGCGAAGTGCAGCCTCATTCTGCTTCTCCATCGCATCCAGAGCTTTGCCCTGCAGGAAGGAGATCTGGTCGATAATCTTATCCTTGTTATTGCTCCCCAGCTTCAGCAGACCCGCCTGAATGCTGCCAAGCTGCTCGATCAGCGGCTCATACATCCCGGAGAATGCCGTCTTAATCTCTTCGAATTTGTCTTCGAGCTTCAGCTCATCCTGAGCGTGCAGCCAAGCCTTTCGTTTATCATCCAGACCCGTCTGCACATCCGTGAAGGATAAACCGTATTTATCCATATGCTTGCGAAGCGTTCCCTCAATAACTGTAAAAGACATGCGCGGAATAATCAGCGGCATCTGTCCGTCCATGATCTTGAACGCTTGATGCGGAATGGCCCAGTAAGCCATTTCCCCTTGTCCAAGCACCGTAGCAAGTACAGGAAGTACATAGTCCTGCATTAGCGGGCGCGTTAGCACATTGTTGCTGAACCGTTCGGGATGGCTCTCCAGCAGCTCCAGCAGCTCGGAACGGGAGAACGATACAGTAGCTTTCCGGTCTGCGAACCGCCCCTCCACCTTATGGAGCAGAAGCCGTGCACCCTCATGAATATAGAAAAGATTCGCATTACCGGGCGTCACATCGGCCTGAAGCTCATATCCGCTGGCCGTAATCCGTTCAGCTGCGGCAAGATAAGCTGCCTCCAGCTCGTCATTCCGCTCAATCATGGAAGCGAACATGGGCGCTTCCAGCCTACGCAGGGCAGGATCGGCAGAATCCAGCAGAATCAGCCCGAATTTACCGAACAAAGATCCCATCAGCTTGGCGAACGCCTCCGTCATATTCCCGGCGCCCGTAGATGCAGCCGTAACCAGCTCCATCAGCAGCGGTTTGAATTCACTGTCCTGTAATAAGCCGTCCAGCTGCGCAACCGCCTGAAGCCAGCTCTCGGCATCCACCTTGATCTCGCTGACCGAGGACCGGGGTCCTTCGCCTTTATCCAGCTTAATGCGGGTAATTTCGCCTGTCCGGTTAAGCACATAGGTATGATTGACCTCATCCCAGTCATGATCCTCTCCTGCAATCCAGAACAACGGAACGACCGGCCGCCCAAGCTGGGCCGCTGCCTCCTGTGCTGCCTGAATGGTAGTAACGGCCTTATAGACCACGAATAGAGGGCCTGTGAACAAGCCGCTCTGCTGGCCGCCTGTCACAACAAGAGTCTCTGGCTGTTCCAGCAATTCAAGCGAACGTAGAACTGCCTCATGGGTATTGTGCTTCTTGTTATAGCTGCGCAAGTATGAGACAACCTCTGCGCGGTCTGCCCGCAGGCTTCCTGTACGATCTAGCCATGCTGCACGTTCAGCCCGGCTCTCCTGACTGCGGAAATCCCCGCTATACAAATGTCCTACTGCTTCGTATTGATGTATATAGTCACTGGCGAGCGCTGGTCCGCCCGGCAGTGGTTCCTGTACAACATTCATGGATAGTGGCCTCCTTGTTCTGCAATAACCTGCTGCTATATGTAATTCATAAATCGGTAAACCCTTTATGATTGTATCCAATGTTGGGTGTGGCGTCAAAGAAAGAAACGTAGATATCAGTCTGATCACTTACAAAATAAATCTAGAAACATATAAATATAGAAAAAATTTAAAAATAAAAGTAAAAATGGCTTGAAAATACCAAAGAAGAGCATACCATGGAAACAAGCTATTTCATCTTTAAAACGGTAGAACAACTGCTTTTAATAAGATGAATTCATCAGAGTATTCGTAACAAGATGCACTGGGTTTTAACAATTCGCTAGAGGGATAGTTGTATTTCCACTATAATTATATTTTTTCGGCATCCGACTATAAATCGGCAAGCATTATACAATAAAAAGCATTTACTGAACCGAACACATCTGCTTGGACCCATTGGCATCTGACTTGTTCATGAACCAGCAATAATGAATTCTGATCATGAAACCACCTTGCACTATAGTGAGGCCACTGAAAAAGTCCATAAAGAACTGAAAGAGACATTCGACACAAAGAATGTCTCTTTTTTTGTTACTACTTAGGTCACTTCAAAACAGGGTTACCAGAAAAGGCAAGAGATAGCGAGGAAAGGATAGGGAGTTGTTGTT
Organism: Paenibacillus sp. FSL H7-0350; assembly: GCF_038593195.1. Classification (NCBI taxonomy): domain Bacteria; kingdom Bacillati; phylum Bacillota; class Bacilli; order Caryophanales; family Paenibacillaceae; genus Paenibacillus; species Paenibacillus sp. FSL H7-0350. Next base: position 2,472,003 of record NZ_CP151972.1, read on the forward strand.
TAATGTAGGTGGAGACGACGCTCCGTAAGCGGGCAAACCATTGCGCCGCGGCTTCTGTACGAAAAGAACCGGAGACTTTTTGCTTCACCTTAACCATTCGGAGATCACGTTCGGCTTGGTTGTTATCAAACGGAATCTCGGGACACCAAAGAAACTTGAGAATCGCCTCTTTGTAAACCGAAAAGGTTCTCCCAAGTTGCCGGCCCTGCTCTTAATGGCACGCCCTTTTTTACACGTTTTGGCCCGTACCCAGTCTTTCGACCATTCCCCTTCACCCGTTTGGAGAATCGCGTCGTACCGTTCCCTAAACGATTGAAGGACCTCCGGCTCCAAAGGAACCCCGGCTTGGCGGGAACGCAGTGCCTGGGCCCCTCCCTCCGTCAGCAGATCCTTCATCTTTTTCGCCCATTTATGTCCCGTCATGCTCGGCGATTCCAATGCATTCCCGGAGCAAATGGGCATTACACAAGGCATGGGAATAGCTATGCTTCTCATTAAAGTATCCTTTCATGCAGTCATGGACGACGGTTCCCGTATAAGTAGGTAAAAATCCGATATCCTTCATCGCGGGCGCTCCCTCGGTTTCATCCGCATGGACTTTAACTTTCTGATGCAACTGGGTACGGATATGCTCTTCGATAGGAGCGAACCGATCATGGGCGGTCTCTAAAAAGGAAAGCAAGGTACCTTCGCTGGGCCGATACGTAGTCCAGTCCTCGAAGAGCTGAGCCATCCGCTGAAGCGGAAGAAAGTGAAAGGCATAAAAATAGACCGTCCACGCCGCCATCCGGGGGCCATATTGGGCCGGAGCGGTGATGTGGGACGGAAAGGCTGCACGCTGGACTTTTTGGCAGCAAGCGCAGTAGCGCTGCTCGGCACGAAACTCGGTGGTCCAGATGCGGGACACCGGAAGGTCGAATTCTTGGCGCCGTTCTTCCCCCACACAAGGGGCATCTGCGAGCGAGCCCAAGCAGTCCGGGCAGGTGGTTAATTCGCAGACCACGACTTCATCGGGATTGTCGATGACATGGAGCGTAGTCCCGGGATGGCCCTTCGGTGCGCCTTTGGGGCCGCCAGGAGTCCGCAAATTTGGAGGCTTGCGAAGTCCGTCACTGGATGGGGTTCACTGCTGTTATGACTTTGCTACTGGAGTTGCCGTTCCAACTCATGCACGCGTTTTTTCAGCGTTCGAATCTCTTTCGCCTGTGTGTCTACGATTTGTTGAAGGCGCTGATTCTGTTCGGCTAAGACCCGATTTTGGTCGAGGAGCATTTGGATGAAGCCTGCAATTTCAGGATCCCTTTTACTGATCTGAAGGACTTGCTGTGGGCTAACATCCATACCTCATTCACCTCCCGGGTTTTGTCTTTTTTCTTTCGATAGGGGAGAGTGAAATTCCTTTTTTTACGTGGAGAATGGTCGAAAATTTTTCAAGGGGACCTAAGTAGTAACCTTTTTTCGATACAATTAAAAAATTAAATCAAAGGCTGGTGGTATTCATGCTTCCTAAGCAGCAAAGTTTTATCTTGAGCCCGTATATCGAACTTTACAATATACTCATCCCAAAAGGTAACTTGTTGCGACGCATGGACGAGTTGGTGGACTTCAGCTTTGTTTATGAGGAACTAAACGAAAGGTATTGCCAAGATAATGGACGAACCGCGGTAGACCCGGTCGGAATGTTTAGGAAAGAAGACGAATTCGATTTTAATAAAGATGCAGGTATGTATGTTTGTAGAGCCGGGCATCTGGCCATTCGAAGAGCACGGCAAGGCAAGAAGGGACAGGGCAAAAACCAAAAAGACACCTACTTTTATGATATTGAAAAGTGTAAACGATGTCCATTAAAGGAAGGGTACTACACAGAAGGTGCTCAGAGTAAGACCTACTCGGTAAGTATAAAGAGCAACGAACATGCCAAGCAAGCTGTGTTTCAGGAAAGTGAACTCTTTAAGGTCAAAGCGAAAGAGCGCTACAAAAATAGAAGCCACGAATAGCGAATTCAAACACAGACACGGGTACGATGTTGCATCTTCCATGGGTTTAGTTGGCATGGAGATTCAAGGAGCCATAGCGATATTCACTGTTAATTTAAAACGAATATTGAAACTCATGGAGTAACCAAAGTTGAAGAAATAGGTAAGAAAAAGACGACGTCCATTCGGAGAAACCGAATAGCGTCGTCTTTTAAATACGTTTTTTTACTTTTTCTAAGAAAGGCTAGTTTTTCAGGGGCCTCCACTTTAGTACAGAGTGGTTTCATGAATATAAATTTTGGGCACCCTTCAATTAAGAGTTTAATATTTAGAATAAAAATCAGGAAATAATTTTTGAAAAAATTTACATCACTTCAATCTTCACACGTTTAGAACTTAATATCATATTAATTTGTTATTTTGCGTTAGCTGCAACAATACCATCGTAACTTGAGGTAATAAATTTATCAAAAGCTTCATCTGGGTTAATCGTGTTATGCTGGCCAATAAACTGGCTATAACTACCTTCAAACAATAATTTTCCTTTATGCAATAATATAATCTTACATCTCATATTTTTTAGTTCATGTAAATGATGAGTAGAAACAATTAATGTTGCTTCATTATTTTCAACGAGTTCTTCCAAACGCTTATATATAATGATTCTAGATGATGGGTCAACTCCAGCTGTTGGTTCATCAAAAATATAAACCTTTTTCTTTATTTGACATAATGTTGTAATATATAACCATCTTCTCTCACCAACAGACATTTGTCCAATTCGTTTATTCCATAAACCTTTCAATAAATCTTTTTCTCTTGTATTTACCAAACCCATATCTTCAATTAAAACATCTATTTCTTTGATGAATTTTTTTCCTGATATAGTAAAAACCAACTTTATATAATCTTTTCCAGTAACTAAATATGAGATATATGCACCTTGAACATGATAAAGAACTTCGCTTAGTATTGGGAAATTTATTATTTCACCTTTTAATGGTTTTGTTTCACCAATAAGTATGTCAAACATTGTAGTTTTACCTGCACCATTTAGTCCAATCAGAATATTAGCTATTCCTTTTTCAAAAGTAACATTTAAATTTTCCAAAACATTTATACTAGATTTTGGATATGAAAATGAAATATTCTTTAATAATATCATATTTCCCTCCACCTTATTCATTCCACTATAGTATCTTAAGTTCTTACCGTCTTAGAGCTTATTTTTATAAATCGCCAAAAGAATGCTCCAAGTATGATATAAATTAAACTAATCCATAAAAGTAGAGATATATCAGCTCTTGTATTTCCATAAATGACCATATCAGTCAAAGCTCTACAAACTAACGATACATATTCTACCGGACTAATCAAGAAAAGTGCATTGACTATCTCATTCCCTCCCCCATCCCTAAACATAGTGATGAATAACGCTGGAAGCATTATTATGCTACCTACCGAATTAAGCGTAGCAGTCGTTATAGGTAAGGAAACTAAAACTAACATTAACATTGAAATAGGTACACTTACGATGAAGAAAGACAAGACACTTATGAAAAGCAACTTAAATATATCTATATTAAATAGCACTGCAGAGACCGAGGTGGAAATTATAATAGTTATAAGCCCATGCAAAATTTGAGTAAAAAACAAGCTTAGTATTATTGGCTTTTTATCACCTGCTACATATGTAAAAGACCTTAAAAAACCATTTTCTCGAAATATTGAAATTCTTCCCGCAAACCCAAACAAATATGTATTAACGATATTATAGGACCAAATTGCACTAAAAAAAACAATAGCCTCATTAAAAGAAGGCTTTTCAAAAAACCAATTAATTTTAATAGAAACAAAAATTAGTAAAGGCATTATCAATGACCATGCATAATTGCCTAAACCTTCTCTGAAAATAATTTTATTATAAAACAGAAAAAATTCATACGCCTTTTTCAACATTTTTGGTCCTCTATTCTATGCAAATGGTATCATTTTATATAAATTAGGAAATTCTTGAATAGCTAATTTTTTAGATATTTTATAATCATGCGGATCATACAAAGATGTATTAATATGCGGGAAAGCATCAGGCGAAAAAACCTTTACTATTTTACTCTGATTTTTGTAAAAAGGGGAGGGGACTTGTGTAACATAAACTTCGATATTCAAGTTTTCTCTTAATGTACTTATAGATTCGCGTAATAATATTTGTTTGTTTTCACTATAAATATCACGTTCATCTATCTCATCTAAATTCTCATATTTTAAATTTTCAATTAGGTATGTGTAATCTTTTATAAAATCACGAACGTCTTTTGAATAAAAAAGATTTATATACAAATTTTCCGTGTTATACTCACCATTATTAATTTTAAAATTTATCACTCCATCATAGATCATTATAAATTCATCAAAGCTGGATTTAATTGCTTCCTCAAGACTCCAACTCGAACCAAGTCCAACTGAAAAAGCCTTCTCGCCATACCCTAAAGTTAATATTACGAAAATGTCTTTTGTAATTGAAATATTATGAAAAGATATATGTTCAACAGTAGAATTTATTTTTTTTATTATACTTTCAATGTGATCGGATGATATTCTTCTTCCTGGGTTCTGGCTTAGCCAAGAATGAACCAACGATTGTCTCTCAATAAACTCCAAATATCCCTTTTCGATCGCAAAGTCACTTCTCAAATGTGCAGCAGTTCCACTACTATCAGTAAAATTCGTAGAAACATTATCTTTAAATAGTGGTTGATGATGATTTAAAATAATAAAATCAGCGGGTACACTTATAGTATCTCCACTAAATAAATTAAATGCTTTAAAAGTAGCTGTGCTATCCCCATTACTTTTTTTCAAGCATTTTAATCCTGCTAGCCTTTCTTGAAACTCACCTAAAGACGCTTTAATCAAATTGCGAACATCTTGTTTCCTTGAAAATCCGTTTATCTCAGGATTCAAAAAAGAATTTATAGTGCATTCTTTGGGCCTATTTGGAAAAGAAGATTGATAAATTTTCAATGACTTAATAATAAAAGGTGCAGAATGCAACATAAAAGGCCTCCTTATACAATTGGACAGTTGGGAAAATCACTCAGCATATCAGCACTGAGCGAAATGGTATTTCGATTAATACCGACATTAACATCAATGTATTCTTTAAGAGGAATGTGCGTGATTAAGTCTGGAGATGTTACTTTTACAGCAATTAGGTTTGAATACAATTTTTGCTTCAAAATACAAACATGTAGATTTTCTACCCACGGGGGAATCTTTTTCAATATCTCACTCATGTTAGAGTATACATCTAAATCAATAAATTCTTCACTTTTTTTATATTCAGGTAAACGCTTAAGTTTCTCAATGTTTTTCTGAGCAAATAGCAAATTTCCATCACAGTTGTTCTTTACTTTATTAAGACTGTCATTCTCATTAAAGTATTTGATATCATGATAATGCCCTAGAAAAAAGGCCTCCGAAATAGCTTTGCTCTTTGCTTTTTCCACACAAAGGCCAGAGCCCACTCCAAATTTATAATGCACTGGACTATTTTTGTCTTCAAACATACAAATAACAATTTTCAAAGGGGCAAAAAAATCCTGCAAAAAAAATGTAACCTTCACACCCTCTTTAATTTGTTTTTTATAATATAAAGATGAGTGCTCTTCATTCAGCACAAAGCCCATATTACCATACCAAAATAAAAAGATTGCATTTTTCTCTAGCAATTCAACAAAAGCGTTATATACTGCAACCATTGAATTTGTATGGACAGCCGTTCCTGTAGTATCAACAAAAGGAGAAGTCTCTCTATATGAAGTATATAAACTTTGGACTCTGCCTTCTGTTTTATTTATTAAATCAAATGTATAACTTAAATTACTTCCGTTATGCTTTGCTCCAAATAGCAATGACCTGCGCTCTACAGATTCCGAAAAGGCTTTAAGAACTGATTCATTTTTATTATTTGAAACAGCACCACTTCCGACAGGGCCTATATAACCATCATCATCAATGAAATTACCAATTACAGAAGAAGTAATATACACTGGAAAATTGGTAAACAGTTTGCTTCCAAAGCCGAATTTAATGCCAATTCTAGATTCAAAAATCATGAAATTTCCCCAAACCATTGTACTAATACAACCGGTGATAATCTTGGGCTCAGACCTAAGATACTACTCAATGCATTATCATTAAATCCCGACCATGTACATTCACCGAATCCTTTATGACGTTCTAAAGTACTTCTAAAGCTCTGTGCCATTAAACCAACTTCTATTAGAGCATGCCGATAGCCTCTGCTTCTATATTTTGCAATTGATCTTCTTATATCAATCGAGTAACAAATAGCAATTCCTGAAAGACTTTCACCATATATATTTTTTTTTATTTTTAAAATCTCTTCTTGGTCAAACTTTTTTATCATTAATAATCTAGCTTCATGTGAATCAAAAACATAACTTCCAGGGAGAAAATCCCTTTCAACAGCATTTTCATCTAGAACTAATAACAAAGGAATGATTGGATACAACGCCCCTGCTGAAGGGTAGGGTTTTGATAAAGAGCCTTCAGATAATCCAAACGATTCATATAATATTTCACCAAGTTGATTAAAATCGATTACTCCATTCTTTTTAAAAGTTCTTTTGCTTCTCCCTTCATTTAATTTTATTTTTTTCACATTAAAATCTATTTTTTGTTCATAATATTCCGGTAAAACATCGGTAAATTGAACAAGTTCTAACCAGCGCGTTAACCTTAGATCTAAATTTTCTTCTCCAATATATTGCCAAGTAGTTTTTTGATGAAATTTTAAAATTTGGTCAAGTAATGCACGATCCTGAAAATTCTCGAGTAATTTTTCTGCTTCGAATAATTTAGCCAACGCCTCAACCCTATTTTCTGAGTTCAACTCAAGATTCATAACAATTACACAACTCCCAATGTATTGAAGTATCTTTATATTTCTTCAAGGTCTTAAGATCAAGTAGAGAACAAGTAGTCAAATCCTCTTTGTGGAAATTAGTTGTATTCATATTACCAAGAAAAGAAGAAACATTATTAACAATTACGTTAATTATATTATTATTTTGGATAGCAGTTATAGGTACTTGAACCATGAAATTTTCATTTTCCGAGTATAGAGAATCTATCATGTTTTGATAAGTTAAACCTTGATTTTCTTCCACTAATCCCGTCGATTCTATATGCCCCATATGACATTGATGGCAGGGCACTTTCCAAGAGGGAGAGAAAAGACAATCCATGTAAAAATTATTATGATAAATGTATGTACATAAAAGCATAGAATTTTCCATTCGATTTTGTCTTTCTACAATACGCTTCGCAATTTTTTTGTTATATGGATTTAAAAAAACTATGGTTAGTTCGTTTTCTTCACATTCAGGCAAATCATCAACAGAATACAATTCTACATTAATATTTTTTTTATAATCTTCGTGTAATAATTCGTATATTTTCAAACTAGTTAAACTATCATTACTAGCTATTATTAGCTTTTTCACATTTACTGTCTTTGGTCTTTCCTCAATTATTATAAAGTAATCTTTCAAAAAATTAATTGCTTCAATTGTATCATCATGGAATATTTCCTTCAATTTTTCATCAGATGTACTTTCTATTTGATCCTCATCCCAATTAACTAAAAGAGCAATTAAAGAAGGTTCAGTAATTGTAACAATACTATCTTGATTCTGAACAACTATCTTTCCATCTTCTAATCTAAATAGTATATATTTATTGATTTTATAATTCATATAATATAAACCTCCGAAAAAGGAGAGTTGACTCCAATGAGTCAACTTTCCCAAATAGTTGTATTTAAGATTTTTTTTCTCTCATTGCAGCACCGCAACCGCCTGGATTAGGTTTAGTAACCGGTACACATGTAGAGCATGTTCCCATGGAAGTGGCTGCACATGCACCACCACCACCACCCGTACCCCTTGGATGGTCAAATCTCACATGAATTGTTGCGCCTACTCCAAATTTGTTTCCTCCAACACTTCTCATTTGAATAAATTTACCTTTAGAATGAGACAATTTAAATTCTCCTCTCAATATCCATATTTTGTCGAAGTATGTGCTTCAATATACTTCCAAGGCAATAATACCCTATTAAATGCATAATAGTCAATATAGTAAAAATCTAAAATTGAAGTAAAATAATTAAATTATACTACATTCTTAAAAGTTCTTTCTCAATTATTGGAAGTGTTAACCGAAATACCAAATTCAATATCATCAAAGACCTCGGTTGAGATAGTTATCATGAACGAAATCGTTCACTTATGAATATCGCTCAAAAATATATTAGATTAGACTTATACTAGACAGTCAAAAGTTCTTATCAAAAAATCATAGCATAGGAAAACAACCCATCTCAGCGAATCTACGGTATTCTTAAGATCTCACTCTAAAAGGATAGAATCGCTGAATGGCTTTCGAAAAAGTGTACCCTATTTCGAAGCGATTGACCATTCGATTAAACTTTCGTTTCCCTTCCGTTCCTGCTTTTCCAGACAAGCCACGTTCAAGTGATTCGTTGTCCTGGTCGACGGTTTCATATCGCGCTCCGACCATCTGGGTGTGACTTCTTGAATTCGCGATCTTTCGCCAAATAGCCTCTGTTATGAGACACTCTTTCACTTTTTCCGATCGTTCGGCTGGTCCACCTCGTCTCTACAACAAAAGTAGCTTTAGGTCGTACGACAGCATGCGCCTTCGGCAGCAGCAATGAAACAGACCAAGGATGGCCGCCGGATGCCGGGGGTCAAGAAGCTTTACCAAGGATCCGAAAATGTCTCCAAAAAAGACTATATCTTTGGTCATTTGTTCGGCGCCATCGGCATTCTGGTCGGCGATTCCCGGAAGTAGTTCTGCTTGCCCTTGTCCATAGATCTGCAAGACGGTGTCCAATCCATTCTGGGCTGGAAGAAGTCTAAGGGCGAAGCAGAGAAGAGACGTCTCCACATGTCGTTCAGATGCAAGGATTCGAGGCTGGGAAAGGTTTCGGCCAAGTGCTGCTCCTCCTGATCGATACTTCTTGTCGGTGCCGGCCTAGGAGCGGCTGAATGCGCGCCACCTTGCTTCCGAAATCCGCATGCATCTGATGACGAAAGCGAAATCAAATGTCGTCGCCTACGAACGTCCCCCCGCCAAAAAGCCAGGACGGGGCCGACCACCCAAAAAGGGCAGTCAAATTAACGGAGCTCTTCACGACTCGAACGACCGATTTTCAAACCACAACTTTTTCGCTGTATGGCAACAAAGAGACGGTTCATTTTCTATACCTGAATCTGCTTTGGGCCCAGGGCTTGTATCAGGAATTACGTTTCGTGCTGGTGGTGCAGGAGGGCCGCTACTCCGTCTTGATCATTACGGATTTAAGCCTGACAGCCAAGGACATCATCGGCTTGTACTCCAAAATCGAATGCATGTTTCAGAAAATGATGCAGATCAATCACACCTTTGGCTACCGTTTCTGAAGTAAGTCGTTGCTGAAGCTTAATCGGTTTTGGAAGTCTCCGAGACCAGCGTTGCCGCTTATTTACGTAAGTCTATGTTCGCCTGTTTGCTCAAATTTCTCACTTAATCCTAACGAAAGTAATTAATTACAAGCAGGAAAACACAAATGTGAGGCGCGATTCGGTAGTTTCTTAGCTCTGTAGAACTTTTTACTGTCCAGACTTATTCAAAACCAAAATTAATGTACTCCTCATAGATGAGTGGCAAAGCGGAACTCCACTTGGGGGATTATTGAACATACTACTACATTGAACGCATCAAATTTCAGGATACAAATGTTTAAATTTCCTTCTGGGTATTGTAGTTGTTAACTGCCACTCCACGGTTTTCGTGCCTAATTCCGGTCGATTTCCTATGGCGTGATTTCACGTTCTAGTTATTCAATGGAGCCAATACACCGATTCAGACATTGACTCGTCATCGAGTTCAGTTCAATTTCAGCCATGTTAACCAGTTCCGGAGTGTAGTAGATTTCCAGGCGTTTTTCTAAAGATAAGGCCTGGTCTGATGAAAAGGTTTCATATAATAAAGAGATCGTGTGCGGATTCAAGTTGTTTTCGCACGCACTTATAAGCTTCACGCTGCACATCCCCGATCCCATCTGCTCGAATGGATGAGATCTTCCAAAAGATGAATCGGTTGTTCGTCCATACAAATTAGTTAAATTTTGGGAACTAAGGGCCAGGCATTGGCCTCCAAAACGCCTCCCATGCGCACAACAAATTCACCTCTTGATTGAAATAAAGCGAGGGTCTCTTGAGATAAAGAATCAGCTGCTCAATATATAACCTGTTGAGATAGTGAAACACAAATCAAAGATTGTAGCAGGCATCTCTAAACAGAAAATTTTTGGCACCCATCCCACCCCGGATTATGGGCTTTCCGAATAACTTTTTTTCGTCAATGAAGTACAAGGATGAAGCAGTTGTCACTGAAAACACAACGCTCTCAATAGAAGGGATATAAATAACGAGATGCTGGAGTATGACTTACCTGGAGGAGAAATGCTGCAGGAGCTGTTTGTGTTAGTTCTCTTGCACTATAGCTATAGCGGTGTTTGACAGTTTCATTCCAATATAAAGCCAAGTAAAACAATGTTCACACCTATGTTACTGATTTCACGGTCTTATATTGCAATGATCTAAGAACAGCATGTAAGCAAAGCATTAACTCTTGATGCCAGATATACATAGCAGAATGTAGAATTCAAACCGGAAACTCAAAGCCATTTCATAACTTGTCACACCTGAATCAGCGATGCTCTCCCTTCGATGATAAGGAACACTATCCGTTTCTATTCATAGTAAACCGTCGGGAGTGTCGCATCGGTAAGAAAATCAGTTCTTATCTTGTAGAAAGAGAAAGTAGAAACAGTGTTATATATCTATATTTAAGACATATAACACTATTCCTATTTGTGTATCAACTTTTTTAAAAATCAAATTAACCTGAATTTCGAAAGTAACTGTACGCAAAAACAAAAAAAGGGCTCATTTCTTTGGTAGAATGGTGTTTATCCAGAACACTACACCCAAAGAGAGGAGCACCTTTTAGGTGAAGTCTACCACATCCATTTCTAAAATCAAGACCGAATTTTCCCTGACTCAGTCGACCAGCATCGGAGGAAGCAAGATCTTCCTGGATTATCTGGAAAAATCAAACTGCGCCAGGCGCTGCAAACCGTATCCGGAGGCAAAGCCCGCAATCTGCGGTTCCATATGCACCACATTCTGCTGTATCTCATCATCGGCTGGGTCTTGGGTTGTGAGCGTCTGTTCCACTTTCGCAGATGGCAAAAGGACTCTCTCCTCCGGCGTTTCCTCGGTGGACGTTGTCCAAACCATTCCCTTCTGTACAAGGAACTGGCTCGACTGGCAAGAATGAATCCTTCTGTACGGTCGGAGCTCCGAAAAGTGAATCTTGAAGTGATTCGGCTGGCTCTGCCCTCCACACTCATTCTCGATTTGGATTCCATCATGGAGAAGGTCTATGGGAATCAGGCCAAGGCAGCCAATGGCGTGAATGCCCATAAGCCGGGGCGCAAAAGCTACCATCCCTTGCTGGCTTTCGAGGGACAATCCCACCTCTACCTAAATGCCGTGCTCCGCGCCTGAAACGTTCACTCGTCCACGGAGGCTTCTACTTTTCTGGAAGAGACCTTTGGCCTCCTGGGCCAGCACTCCGTTCAATATGCCCGGTTTGACAAAGGATTTGGCGGCGAAGACTTCTATTCCTTCTGGGAAGAACAAAAGATTGGCTATGTGGGCAAAATGAAATGGACGAAGCGTCTGTCGGCTGAAGTGGCCCCTTGTCGGTACTGAAAACGTTACGTCGACGAAGATTTGATCATTGAAGGCATCGCCCTGTGGTACCAAACGACCTCCTGGACGAAGCCACGGCGGGTCGCCGTCATCCGTAAAGCAACCGTCGTTCAGGATGACTAAGCGCGTTTACTGCTGGACACGGATTGGCAGTACGAAGGCATGGTCACGAACCTGGACTGGGAAGCGATCGACTTGTGGCGGTTTTACAACCAGCGCTGCTGCATGGAAAATTACATCAAAGAAGCCAAGAGTGGATTTTCCATTGACAAGGTCGCCACAGGCTCCTTCGAAGCCAAAGAGATCGACCTCCTCGTCAAATTGCTAGCGTATAACCTGTATGAGCGTTTCAAACGAGATTGCTGTGAACCCATTCACTTCGGTTATACGGTGGCACGGTTTCGTCTGGAATTCTTTCAATGTGCGGCGACGCTGGTGAGTCACATTCGAACCACCGTACTCAAACTGACGAAGGAATTTGCAAACCGCTACGCCTGGAACGGATAGAATTCAAGATCGCCCAGCTAGACTGAAGGCTTCCAAAATTTAACATGGAAATGCAAATGCCCGGTCTTCTGAGGTGGGGAACCTATAAGCGGGAGTCTACTTGGAATATTCACCCTGTTAATTCCACCTGATTCTTACAGGTTTTTCGTACGTTCAGTTTCTGCCTTCCTTACTGTTACTTGCTTTCGGAATTCAGGATTAAATATTATATATCAAACATATTTTCTAGCCACAAAATGCCCTTTAGACACCTCAACCAGTTCATAATCGCTGTCATTTGATTTCTCACCGGCCGCATAAATCGGACTGCCCAGCTCATCATGCAGATGAATACGTTTTTTGTTCGCTTCAACCTCCGGGTCCGGAACTGGAATCGCGGAGAGCAGGGATTTGGTGTACGGATGGATCGGATTAGCGTACAATTCTTCGCTTTCCGCCAGCTCTACCATTTTGCCCAGGTACATAACAGCCACACGGTCACTGATATGCTTCACCATGGACAAGTCATGCGCGATGAAGAGATAAGTAAGTCCAAGACGGTCCTGCAGCTCCTTCAGGAGGTTAACGACCTGTGCCTGGATGGACACGTCAAGTGCCGAGATCGGCTCATCGCAGACGATGAACTTAGGGTTCACGGCGAGCGAGCGGGCAATCCCGATACGCTGACGTTGACCACCTGAGAATTCATGCGGATAACGCGTAGCGTGATCATGGTTAAGGCCAACCATATCCAGCAGCTCTTCAATCCGCTTTTTACGTTCCTGCCTGCTTCCGGCCAGACCATGAATGTCCAGCGCTTCACCGATAATGTCAGACACCGTTAACCGCGGGTTCAGCGAGGCATACGGGTCCTGAAAGATCATTTGCATATCACGGCGCAGTGCCTTCATTTTGCCGCCGGACAATTTGTAGATATCTGTACCGTTGTATTTCACACTTCCTGCAGTCGGCTCATACAAGCGGAGTACTGTACGGCCGGCAGTAGTCTTCCCACAACCAGACTCTCCTACCATACCCAGGGTCTCGCCTTCGCGAATCGAGAAACTAATATTATCAACGGCCTTAAGAATTCTACCTTTGCCTACATTAAAATATTTTTTAAGGCCTTCTACTTCAATCAGATTCTTGCTCAAATTCTTACTCAAAAGAACTGCACCTCCTTGGCCATTGAATGCAGAACTCAGCATCTTACGTTATGCAATTCGCTGAATTCTGTTGTGCTGTAACGGCTAAATCAAATCCAGAGACATTCTGGTAAAATAAAACAGACCGTCTAGCTGAAAAAGTAGTGGGAATATGGTTAAAGCAAGCCGCCGCATTATAGATGCCAATTCATTTGAACATCCGTTATTTTGTATTGTTGCGTTTCGGCCGCCGACATTTTCTGATGTTTGGTCAAAACCTCTGTTGCAGAGATTAATCACATAATAGATTGTGCCGTTATGCTTTTGCCACTGCCAGACCATTCTGCTAATGTTAGCTCCTATTTCTTAAGCTTAGGATCTAGAGCATCACGGAGTCCGTCACCAAAAATATTAAACGAGAGCATTGTCAAGCTGATAACAAGCGCTGGGAAAATCATGCGCCAAGGATAATACATCCAGCCTGTCAATGAGTCATTAATCATTGAACCCAGAGAAGCAACTGGTGCCTGTACGCCAAGACCCAGGAAGCTTAAGAATGCCTCAGAGAAGATCGCGCTTGGAACAGACAGTGTTACAGTAACAATTATCGGCCCCATTGCATTTGGCAGCAAATGTTTAAACAGCAGACGTTTCCAGTCAGCACCCATGGAACGGGAAGCCAGAATAAATTCACGGTTTTTGAGCTGCATAATTTCACCGCGCACGATCCAGGACATATTAATCCACCCTGTAATGGTCAAGGCCAGTATAATCGTCCACAGGCTCGGTTCAAATACTACCAACAACATAATTACTACTAACAAATAAGGGATCGAGTACAAAATTTCGGAGAACTTGTTCATAATGGTGTCGACACGTCCGCCAAAGAAACCCATAATCCCGCCATAGATTACCCCGAAGATCAAGTCGATACAGGCAGCCGCAAGACCTACAATCAAGGAAATCCGGGCACCCATCCAGGTACGGACAAATACGTCACGGCCGAAATCATCAGTACCAAATAAATGCTCTAAAGAAGGCGGCTTGTTCGTGCTCATCAAGTCATTGGAGTCATAGGTGTAACCAACTAAGTGAGGTGCCACAACAGCCATAATGATAATAATTATCATCACAACCAGAGCACCCATAGCAAATTTATTCTGGCGCAGGCGCTGCCAGGCATCTTGCCAAGCGGAGAGACTTTCACGCTGAATTAATTCAGCTTCTTTTTCATTAATGCCTATTTTCCGAAAATCTTCCTGCTTCAGGTTCTCCTGGGGAGCAATAGTATTATTATTCGCAGCCAACTTTAATCCTCCTTTCCTCCAGCAAGTTTAATCCGCGGATCAATAGCAACATAAGCAACATCTGTAAGGAAACGTGCAACCATCAGAATGATGCCATAGAATATTGTAATCCCCATAATAATTGGATAGTCACGGGTGTTAATGGCTTGAACAAACTGTTTACCGATACCGCCAATACCGAAAATTTGTTCAATAACAACCGAACCTGTAATAATATTCGCTGTCATTGGTCCAACGTAAGTAATTACTGGCATAATACCATTCCGCAATACATGCCGCGACATGATTGCAAACCAGCTAAGCCCTTTTGCTTTGGCTGTCTTGATGTAGTCGGAATGCAACACTTCAAGCATGCTGGAGCGGGTAAGACGTGCAATGACTGCAATGGGGGAAGCTGTCAAAGCCATAACCGGAAGGAAGTAATTCATTGGCCCTTTAAAGCCCATTACAGGGAATACTTTCCAATGATATGCTAACAAGTATTGCAACAAGGACGCCATAACAAAACTCGGTACAGCAATACCAAGAACGGCAATAACCATAGTGATATTATCAATCAGTTTGCGGTGATGCAGTGCTGCCAGCATCCCCAGTATCACACCTACAATAATCGCCACAATAATAGCCACTACGCCCAGCTTAAGCGATGATGAGAAGGTCTGACTGATAATATTGGTTACATCCTGATTAAGCATTTTCATCGAAATACCAAAATCACCTTTAATAATATTCTTCAAATAAATAATGTACTGCTCCCAGACGGGCTTGTCCAAATTAAATTGCGCATAAAGACGTTTCAAAATTTGTTCCGGAATCTTCTTTTCTGATGTGAATGGATCTCCGGGGATCGCCTTCATTAAGAAAAAAGTTGCAGAAATCAAAACAAATAATGAAACAATCATGTGAATGAATCTGTTGAAAATATAACGAATCATGCCCGCCATCACCTCCTTCGACATTTTTCTTGCTCACCTATTGTAAGAAAAAAACTCGCACTTGTCCATTTTTGAAGCTTGGAATAATTTATATAAAATAACATTGGATTTCCTATACATAAAAAAGGGATATATATGGAGTTCCACATATATATCCCGAAGTAATTATAGTCCTTCAGATATAGTATTACTAATATTCGATTACAAACTATGCCTTAGTGTTCGAGCAAATATGCACGAGACAGATCAACTGCACCACTGAAGTCAAGAGTTACACCTTTAAGGTACTCTTTAGTCAATGAGTTGTTAGTGTAGTAGTAAATCGGAATCAGAATCATATCATCCATCATGATTTTTTCTGCTGCAGCAAACTTCTCTTGGCGAAGCGCATTGTCAGAAGAAACCTTAGCTTCTTGAATCAATTTGTCATACTCAGGATTGGAATAGCCAGTATCGTTGTTTCCACCCTTAGTAACCCACATATCCAGGTAAGTCATTGGATCATTAAAGTCTGCTGACCAGCCTGCGCGTGCTACTTGATAATTCAAGTTGTGTTTGTCTTCGATGAAGACGCCCCACTCTTTGTTTTCAAGCTTAACTTCAACGCCTAGAGCTTTTTTCAATTGGTCAGCAATAGCTATCGCAATTTTCTGATGGCCTTCGCTTGTGTTGTAAGACAGGGTAAAGCTCAGTTTATCAAGGCCTTCTTCTTTCAGACCTTCTGCAAGCAATGTTTTGGCTTCTTCCACATTTTCAGTGAAATACTGAGAATCAGCAACTTGACTGCGGAATTCTTGTTCATTACTCTGAATACCAGGAGGAACGAAACCAAATGCTGGAATTTGTCCACCTAAGGTAATGTTATCAATAATTGGTTTACGTTCAATGGCCATAGCCAAAGCTTTACGGATTTTCTTATTTGTGAAAGGTTTTTCCGTTACATTGAACTGATAGTAGTAAACGCTGGAAATACCTTTTCTCGAAAATTCTTTAGGGAATTCTTTCTCAACAATTGGCAGCTGCTCTGTTGGAATTTCACCGATTGGGCCGCCTGCACGGTCAAGTTCACCATTTTTGTAGCTGAGCAGCTCAGTTGCACCGCTGTTAACGATGGAGAAGTTGATGCCTGCTGCTTTAATATCTTTTTCATCATAATAATTTGGATTTTTAGTTACAGCCAGGGATTGTCCAGTAGTCCATTCGGTCAATGTGAATGGTCCATTGGTGATCTGCGTGTCTACTTTAGTAGCCCACTTAGGATCATTAGCAACGGAACTGTGCACTGGGTAGTACGTATAGAAGGATAGCAAACCCAAGAAATAAGGAGTCGGGTTCGCTAGTGTAACTTCAAGTGTCTTGTCGTCTAATACCTTAATTCCTACCTGGTTGAAATCTGTAATTTTACCAGCATTGAAATCTTCAGCACCCTTAATGTAGAACAACTGGTAAGCATATGGTGCAGCATCAGTTGCATTAGGATCTAATACACGCTTCCAAGCAAAGGCAAAGTCATTAGCTGTTACAGCGTCACCATTACTCCATTTTGCGTCACGAATTTTGAAAGTATAAACCAGACCGTCAGCGGAAATATCCCATGACTCTGCCATACCTTCTTCAGCCTGCCCTGTTTCTGTATTCTGACGAGTAAGACCTTCATACATCAATTTCAGAATAGCATTAGATGTACTGTCTTGAGCTTGCTGCGGATCAAATGTTGGAGGCTCGGAGGTCAGGTTAATTCTGAGTGTCTGGTCAGCAGCCAGCTTCTCGTCACCTGTTGTTCCTGTGTTCGTGCTGCCCTCTGGTGCAGTCGTCGCCGCAGCATTGGTGCCGCTGTTGTTCTTGTTCCCGCCGCAGCCTGCAAGCACTGTGCCGATCACCAGAACTATTGCGATCATGAGCAATAGACTTTTACTCTTCTTCATCTAGCAGTTCCCCCTAAATAGAATGTGGTATATGGTTTATGATTATACAACCAGTGGTCAAAAAAATCTAGAGCAATATTTTCTGAAAACGACTTTTTTTTAATTCTTTAAAATTTTGTGACGTTGACGCTTCACCGGAGCAGTGGAACGTTACATCGCTTGTGATATGTATTGAATGAGGCCTACAACCATAAATAATACGTAACCTACGCCCAGGAAAAAGAAAGAAAGCCGCCATACAGCACGAAGTAACCGTTTTCCGTCCACCCCTCCTTTGAGGCGGTTTTGCGCGCCGCCAATCAGTCCGGCGGATATTAATACAATAAGTAGTATAAGAAAGAATCCAAAGGTTGAGTCAAAAATAATATTGAACAGTCCCGAAACTGACAGCAATAAAAATAAAGTTGTTACATCCATCGCCAGCATCATCGTTTTCCTCTTATCATGCCTGAGCCCGATTCCTGCGAAATACACAATCAAAAAAGGAACAATCGGAATAACGCTTAACACGCCGAACGAATTCCGGAGAAATTCCAAACAGCTTCACCCCTCCCTCACAGTCATGCCTTCTACCAGTCCGCATATCCAGCGGTGGAGCGGAGCCTGAACGCCCTGCTGCAGCCCCATATCTACAATGCTTCCGTTAATCCAGCGGATTTCAGTCTCCCTTGCAGCAAGTACATCAGCCAGCATCGATGATGTATTGCCCGAGGTTGCGCGGCACACTTCAAGAATGGCCTCCCAGGCACCATGCTCAAGGGAAATCCCGCAGGCCTCTAATATCCCGGCTGCCTCTGTATACAGTTCCTTCATAAGCTGTACACGTGCAGTGGAGGCCAGTAATTCGCCGTTCCGGACCCGCCAAATGGCGGTTAGAGGATTAATGACAGCATTGATCAGAAGCTTCCGGTAAATGATGGTATCCACTTCTTTCGACAGAGAAGCGTGAAATCCTGCTGAGGCAAGAGCTTCTATGAAACTAATTATAGCCTCAGGCTCAGATGCCTGCAGATCAGTTTCATGAATATTAATAGTAGAGCTGCTCTTCCCTATACATATTTCCCCTTTACCAGCATGAATAACCTCTGTTAATGTTTTCCTCTTGGCCGCCTCTGTTGTTACAGCCGCCCAGATGGATGACCCCGGCAACAGCCCCCTGAGCAGCTCCAGATGTCCGCAGCCGTTCTGGAATCCTACGATGACAAGCTTCCTGGCGCTTAGCGGCCGGAGAATCTCTGGCAAAGACTCATGAAGCACCTTCTGCTTAACCGTTAAAAGCGTAACCTCCCCGGGCTTGTCCAGCTGACACTGTGTATATTCTTGTACCGGCGCAGCGGAGAAACTCCCTCCTGGAAGCCGTGTTGCCTCCCTGCCATCTTCATAGCTGACAGTCAGCCCCTCTGCGGTTAGCGCCCTGCTCTGCTCCTTCCCCCTGCACCATATCCGCACTTCAGCCCCGCCGGCAATCAGCCGTCCTGCAAGCAGCAGGCCCAGTGACCCCGCGCCTATCACATCTACTCTCATGCTAAACCCTGCCCCCTGCTATGCCTTGCTCCAATAATTTTCCTAATTATATCCTGCTTGTCTCTGCAAAAGCAAAACAAAAACCCTGCTAATCCGTTGCTGTAACGCACGCGGACGCAGGGCTTGCTGCCTAAATCTTCTATTCAATCCGTTCCAGGTTTCCGTTCGCATCCATTTTGAAGCGGGTTTTCTCTTCATCCTCTTCATTAAGAAAAGCCAGCCTGCGGGCACGGTCCATAATCTGGATCAGCGCCTTGTAATCATCATTAACCACACGGTAATCGCTCTGGGCAAGATTCACTTCTCTGGATAGACGTTCATTCTCTACTCTCAGTTCTGAAAGTTCCTCTTCCTTCTCCCGCAGATCACGCTCTAGCATCTTAAGCTGTCTTCCGGCCTCCTGGAACGTTCCTTTCCATTGCCGCAAAAAGCGGATGACGGCATCGATAGACAAGCTGTTCTCGCTTAATCCTTCGCTGCGGCTGTAGTCTTCCTCAATGTCACCGAGAATCAGTCCGGCGACCTGTGCCCCGCGCGAGGCAGGCTGTTTTTTCAGATAGCTCCGTTTCTGGCGCTGTCCTTTGGCAATCCCAATGGCATCCTCATAGCTTTTGCGCACACAGCTGTTCCAGCGGAAACCGCAGGCCGCCGAAGTTCTGCCGATTTTTTCACCCACCTCTTCAAAAGCAGCAAGCTGTGTGCTGCCCTCGCGGATATGACGCAGCGTTATTTCTGCCAATATCAGATCATCTTCTGCACTCCAAGCATCCTGTCTAACGGCTGTCATAAAGCCTAACCCTCCTAACAACATCATGAAATAACCATCTTCAGAACCGGCAGCTCCGCCGGGTAGTGAATAGGGATAAAAGCTGCTTACTACATTTCTATGCCTCTATTAGAGTTCATAGAATCTATTTGATACTAATTTGTATTGCCAATTTGTCTGCACCTCATACTACTTTTGCTATAAATTCTCCTCTTCCGCTCAGAGGACTTGTGTCAATAATAAAAATCATATATTTTATGAAATTTTGAATTTTTTTCAATGAATTCGTTTACAGTGTTTTAGAGAGCCGTTATAATAAATGGTAAGCAGCTGTTAGCCGGATTCATACTGGAAGGGGGACCCTCTCTTGGACCGCATGTTTCGCGTTTTAGGATTTTTTACACTCACCATCGGACTTATGGCTTTTGCCGGTAATCTGACGGAAATGGCCCTGCTATTCTTTTTGCAAACCGCTTTTTTTGTCATTCTGGGCTATATGAAATTTACGGAAAAGACCTACATCCTGCTCTTTTGGGGGTATATGATCCTGACGTTTACAGGCTTCAGCTATTGGACGATATTTGAGATGGAATTGCCGCTCTAACGCATATATAGAAATGAACGGATATGGCTTCTTGCCTTCAAGAAGCATTTCCGTTCTTTTTGTTTGCAAAATTGTAGTTCGGGGGGACGCAAAACAGGGTATGATATTTTAACAGGCTGAAACATATTAATAGTACATACCTGTCTAACTCTGTTCAAGGTGGTGGTGCAAGTGTTATCCCGTAATACGGTTCGCCGGTTATTCGCAGCAATATTGATCCTCACCTGCATCGCTATGCCGCCGGCTTCTCCGGTGTATCTGTCCGCCGGTTCCGGCTTCACTTCAGGAGTCAGCGCTCCGCCGCCCTCTATGCCGGATGATGAAGCGACCCGCAAGCTGCTGGAGCAGACGCTGTCCTCTGCAGAGATTGAACGTGAGATTGCCCGGATTACCGCAGAACAACAGACGCTGGAGCACAAAGCCGCTGCGCTGGAAGAGCAGGCTGCTGCCAAACAGAGTAATATCGCAGATCAGCAGGAACGGGCGGGCGCTGTTGTGCGGGCCTATTATATGGGGGAGCGGGATGGACTTCTTACCGCATTCCTCTCCACCAAAAGCATCAGCAGGCTAATCGCTCTATTCGATTATTATGAGATTATTATGGGGCAGGACCGGAAGACGCTCACGGAATATGAGATGCAGTACAAGGATTTAAAAAGCACACTCACGGCCGCCCGGCGCAGCAGTCAGGAGCTGGCAGAGCTCAAAACAGCGCTCGAAGCGCAGCAGAAGCGTGTGCTTGCCTTAGATAAGGAGATTACAGGCGGGATTCAGGCCAGTACAGATCCTGAGAGTATGGAGCGGCTGCTGGCAGAGTTCAGTAAATATTGGGAGAATATCGGCCTGCATGAGGTGCGGAAGTATTTCAAAGCGCTGGCTTCTGCCATGAAGCAGCTGCCGGAGTTCGTCCAGAGCCGGGATGGCGTACTGGTGCGCAAGGGGATGACCTATAATCTGGCCCTGTCCGAAAAGGATCTGAATGAGTTCCTGGTCACCCAGAACCCGCTGTTTGAGGATTTCCGGTTTGCGTTCAAGGATAATTCAGTCTCGGCAACGGGTAAAAGCGGGGGCTTGTCGCTGTCGCTGACCGGCCGCTATACCATACAGCAGGAGCCTGTCAACGGCTTGATGTTCCATGTTGATCATGTGGTATTCAATGGTCTGGAGCTGCCGGATACCACCCGCCAGGCTCTGGAGGAAGAATTCGATCTCGGCTTCTATCCGGCGAAGATCGTCTCCTTCCTGCAGGCCACCGAGGTCGCAAGCTTGGACGGCATTCTGCATGTGAAGCTGTCCCTCTCATTCTAAAGGAAGCTTTACTACCGCTTCATAAGCGGCGGCATTCAGCTTGCCGGTTAACAAATCAAGTGCTGCCTCCGCCTTCCGGCTCCACTCTGCCTCAGAGCCGGGACCGGGGGTATTATCCTCTGCAAGGAACCAGCCGGCGTCCATTGGCAGCTTGCCAATCTTGGGCTGAGCGGAGCGGTACAACTCATCCAGTGCCGGCAGACGGTCCGTGTTCTCCAGCCATTCCAGCTGGGCCGTGCTTGAAGTGACGTAGGCGAGCCATTTGACCGCTGCTTCCGGACTGCCTGATTGTGCCGGAAGGGCAAAAAAGCGGCTGTGAATAACCTCATAGCTTGATATACCCTCCTGCTTCTTCGGCATCTGCACCGCCAGCGTCGAATTCCCGTGCTTCTTCCACTCCGAGAGCGGCACAGCCGCCACCGCAAGCTTCCCATCCTGCAGCAGCCCCCAGATCTCCTTATTGAACCGGCTGGTCAGATACAAAGAGCTGCGCGCTGCTTCTGTCCACTGAGCCTGCTCAAGGCTGGCGGAGTGCAGACTGCTGCCCATGCTATGCAGCACGGCGGCATACCCGTAAGGATTCCGCGGATCCATAGCCAGCAGATAACGCTTCTTCTCCGGTTCCTCCTTCAGCCGGCTTAGCAGCATATTCCACTGCTCCAGGCTTGCGGGCACCTCTGCAAGACCCATTCCGGCGAGCCGCTCCGGCGAATACACGAGGACATAGGGATCGATATCCAGCGGCACTCCCCAGTTATATCCGTTCCACTGCATCTGCGGAATCAGCATCGTAAGCGGCGTGCTCCCGGGAACACTTTGGTAGATATCTACAGGCAGCAAATAGCCCCTGGTAGCCAGATCATAAATGCTGTGACCGTCCAGCATCACGATATCCGGGCTTGTCCCAATGGTTAGTTCATCACGCACCTGTGCTCCCACGTCTTCCGCCTCCACATTCTTAAGGATCACGCTGACTCCGCTGGATAAAGTGTACTCTTTGCTAATCTGCTCCAATACGCTGAACTCCTCCGTACTGAGTGAGACGCGGATCTGGAGGCTCTCGATTTCCCCTGCTTCCCCTGAAGGAGGACGCTCTGATTGGTCCAGCGGCTGTCTGGGCGGATAGCTTCCATGATCCGTATTCAGCTCCATGCTGGGTGACAGGCTTGTCAGGGCCAGCAGCAGAACTGCAAACAGCAGCCAGTAATTTTTGCGTTTCAGCACATGCGCTCTCTCCTTCAGCGTTTCTTATTCCTCATTTTAGCAGAGATGCTGGCGCTTGTCTTGGGTTGTGAAACCGTTCTCTTTATATAGAAGGAAACGGTGGGATTGTTCAGTGCAGGTTAAAACCCAGGTGCGCAAGACGCTGCGTGTGCGGATTATTCTTCCGATCGCTGTTAAAGCCCGATTTCTTATTCAATAACTGATTAGAGGTTGAAATCCGTCTTTAAAGGCGAACGCTACGCTTCTCCAGAACAATTCCGCTCCCTCCGCTGATCGCACTTTTTAACTGCACAAAAACTCTCCCGCCGCTTCCGGGGGCGGGCAGCAAAAAGCCGGGAGTCTTGAGCTCCCGGCTGGAATAAGGTTTGTTGTTGGAGGTTAGAGCAGATCGGCGGCCAGCTGAGCCAGATGCGAACGCTCGCCCTTTTCCAGTGTAATATGTCCGCTAATGCCCTGCTGCTTAAACTTCTCAACGATATAGCTGAGGCCGTTGCTCGCAGCATCCAGATAAGGGTGGTCAATCTGCTCGGGGTCCCCCATCAGGATCACCTTACTGCCCTCGCCGGCCCGGGAGACAATCGTCTTCACTTCGTGGCGGGACAGGTTCTGCGCCTCATCAATGATAATGAACTGCGACGGAATGGAGCGGCCGCGGATATAGGTCAGCGCCTCTACCTGGATACTTCCCAGCCCCATCAATATTTTATCGATATCCCCTGCCTTCTTGGTGTCGAACAGGAATTCGAGGTTATCATAAATCGGCTGCATCCATGGACGGAGCTTCTCATCCTTCTCTCCTGGCAGATAGCCGATATCCTTACCCATCGGTACCACCGGGCGGGCAATCAGCAGCTTCTTGTATTTGTGTTCATCCTCTACCTTGAACAACCCGGCGGCTAACGCCAGCAGCGTCTTGCCTGTACCCGCCTTGCCCGTGATGGTCACCAGCGGAATATCATCATTCAGCAGAAGCTCAAGTGCCATCCGCTGCTGTGCATTCCGGGCGCTGATGCCCCATACCGCATCGTTGCCCAGATAGAGCGGCTCCAGACGGGAGGCATCACTGTTGACCTTCAGAAGCGCAGATTTGCCGCTGCCGATCTCATCCTTCAGAATTACGAATTCATGCGGATACAGCGGATAGGACAGCGACAGCTGCTTCGTGGACAGGAACCGGTGACTGTAATATTCATCAATCAGTGAAGGATGGGCCATCAGCGACTGGCAGCCGGAATAGAGCTCATTCAGATCGCCGGTGCGGTCGGACAGATAATCCTCCGGAGTTATGCCAAGCACATCCGCTTTGATGCGGACGAGAACATCTTTACTTACAAGTACCACAGGACTCGGGTCAGCCTTCTCGTTCTCCTCATGGAGATAATTGAGCGCTACAGCCAATATCCGGTTGTCATTGGAGATTTCGCCGAACATCTCCTGTACCTTGACGAAGCTTCGGTGGTTAAGCTCCACCTTCAGCGTGCCTCCATGGTCCAGTACCACCCCGCTATGCAGGTGGCCCAGCTCCCGGAGCCCGTCTAACAGACGCGATACGGTGCGGGCGTTGCGGCCGATTTCATCGGCATTACGCTTCTTGGAGTCGATTTCTTCCAGGACTACAGCAGGAATGACCACCTCATTCGCCTTGAAAGCAAAAATCGAATTGGGGTCGTGCAACAGCACGTTAGTGTCCAGTACGAATATCTTTTTCATGTTATCCCCTCCACAGCGCCTGGTTTGATTGATCATACATAACTCTTTTCAGCAAGGGCAAGATAAGGTAAATTACTAGTTCTCAGGCTGAAAGGAGTACTCACATATGAGAAAATCAATGTGTCTGTTGCTGGTACTGCTGACAAGCTGCGGTATCGCTAATAAAGAGACATCACCCTCTCCTCAGGATAAACAGTCGGCTGAAGCGGTGCACAGCCAGGGGGACCGCGGAATGCGGACATTGTCGGAAGATGGTACAGCCGTACAGGAGGCCACCCCGGATTCGAAACAACCTTCAGAAGGCAAGCACGACAGCGATGTGGCACTCAAGGATCATTTTGAACAATTAGCGCGAAGAGTCCCAGGTGTGGAAGGCGTCCACTGTGTCGTCATGAACAACCTTGCCGTGGTCGGCATTGATGTGGACGGCGCCCTTACCCGTTCGCGGGTCGGAAGTGTGAAATATTCAGTAGCTGAAGCGATCCGCAAGGACCCGAGGGGCGTAAGAGTCCTGGTGACTGCCGACATGGACCTCAGCAGCAGGCTGGCCGAGATGGGCAAGCATATCTCCAAGGGCAACCCGGTCTCGGGCTTCGCCTCCGAGATGGCCGATATTATCGGCCGGATCATTCCGCAGCTGCCGGAGGATATTGAGCCGCAAGGCAATACCCGATAGGAGCTAATTTCAAAAAAAGCCTAGTGATAGCACACTAGGCTTTTTGCATGGCGGCAAACACTTGTCCGTCCAGCTTCTCAGCCGCACGTGCATCGTATACCTTCGCATATTTCGGAGCAGATTCCAGGTGCGCACCATAGAACAGCGCATTGCGGACCGCTTCAATCTCAATATCAAAACAGCACATCTTAAACGGAACATCCGGCAACGGGTCCAGCCGAACCGCAGCATGACCATTAATGGCATGCACCGTCCCTTCGCCAAACACGGTAATCGTTACCCTGGGATTAACCTTCATGTTGTTCACCAGTCTGGAGCGGTGGTCCACAGCCAGCCGGACAATGGAAGGGCTCACAGCATAGATCCAGGAGATCGCAGTCGACGTAGGTCCTCCGGATTCTGCATCCACAGTATTAAGAAGAACAAACGTCTCCGATTGCAGCATAGCTAGCAGAGTTTCATTGAGCTGAGCAACGGCTTCAGACATAGTTACAGGCCCCCTATGCGGCAAGAATACTTTCAATTTATTATATTATAGCACAGGACGAAACTTGCATTCAATTTACAGATTGTACCCTGCCCGCTGCTCAAGGCTGGCCTGAGACCACTGCAGCGGACACTCCGGATATCCGGTACTGGAGGCTTTTCTTAGCTGCGTCCAGCTCCTTATCGTTAATATATACATAGGGGCTGCGCCAGGTTCCGGTTACCGGTACATATTCGACATTCTCCTTGGGTATATCCCAGTACGTTGCGATCAGGCTCTTAATCTGCGCATTCTCGATATCGCTCTCCAGATTATTATCCACCGCATCCAGCACCCGGCCGATTTTGAGGACGCCGCCCAGCGACTGCATCTGAGAGATCAATGAAGTCAGTACCTCGTTCTGGCGCTTATTGCGTTCAAAATCATCCGATGGCTTCGTCGCCGGCTTGCAGTTGGACTTGCGGTAACGCACATAATCCAGCGCTTTATCACCATTTAGCTTGGCTTCGCCTTTTTTGAGATTAATGTTGGTGCCGTCCACACTGTCCGTGTAACACATATTGGCGCTGATATTAACGTCCACGCCGCCGAACTCATCTACAATATCCCGGAAGCCCTGGAAATCCAGCACGGTAGCGTAATCGACCTTAATGTCCAGATATTTGCCCATCATCTTCTTCATCTCATCCTCAGCCAGAATACCGGAGGTCTTCTCCTTACTCTTGAAGCGAGAGTAAAAGGCATTAATCTTCGTCTTCTTGTATCCGCCAAGCTCGACATATGTATCGCGGGGTAATGAGACCACTGTAGCCGATTTGGTCTCCGGGTTCAAGGCCGCGACCATGATCACATCCGTCAGGTTGGACGGGTGCTTCGGACGGTTGTCCGTACCGAGCAGCAGCATCGTCAGCGGCTTCTCCGAGGCGGATTGCCCTGCGGCAACCGGCTGGTCCACTCCGAATCCTCCGTGATCCACCTTCCAGTACAAATACCCTGCGTAGCCTAATGCAGCTATAACAGCAATCAGGAGAATGGTGAGCAGCACTCTCATCAGCCGGGCGAAGAATCCGCGCTTTTTCGGTTTCCGCGCTTTTTTCTTTGCGGTTGTAGTTGAAGCAGCAGACCTAGGCTGCTGCCTGTTAGTATTGGCGCTTCCTTGCTGGCCGTTCCTTCTGGGTGGCAAATTACCCTTGCTTGTATTCATAATCCATTTAGTTCCTTTTCATTCAACTGGAATTGAAGTAGATAACTTCGTAATAACTTAGACGAACCCTATCATCAAAAGTTGCGCCTACTGCCGTTTTGCAGCCGCTGCAGCCTTCCGCTTCTGCCGGGCCTCCACCAGGTAGCGGACCCGCACAAGCAGCATCAGCCCGACCGCTACCAGCAGGCACTGGATGATCGGCAGCTTGTCATGCTGGAAGATAAGAAGCATGCCTGAGCCTGCCGCCATCATCACATACAGCACGATCTCTTTGCCGACCGGCAGCTTCTGATTGACGCGGAATACTCGGTTGTACACATAAGTCAGTAAGATAAAAATGACAATATAAGCGATAACTGGGTGCTCAGCGAACCAGCTTTGCATAACCCGTCACTCCTCCCGGATCATAAGTTACGCTTACATTATATCACCCGCCGCCGTTTTGTACTGCTATTAATCCCTGCAATTTGAAAGATCCGTTACCGGAAAAATAATAAAAGCCGCCGGATTGTTCATCCGGCGGCTTCATTGTCATCCGCTTACGCTTGGCTGGCTTGCGCCGCCTTACGCTGCTTCTCTACACGCTCGCGTTCGCCCTTATTCAGGATCTTTTTGCGCAGACGTACAGATTTAGGAGTGATTTCACAATATTCATCATCATTCAAATATTCAAGTGCACCTTCCAAAGAGAAACTACGTGGTGTCTTCATTTTTACAGTATCATCTTTGCCTGAGGTACGCATGTTGGTAAGTGCTTTTTCTTTACAAATGTTAACGATAATATCGTTATCACGTGTATGCTCGCCTACAATCATACCTTCATAAATTTCTGTACCTGCATCCAGGAAGAGAATACCACGATCCTCAACACCCACGATTCCGTATTGGGTTGTTGTTCCACTTTCGCTTGCAACAAGCACACCCTGATGACGTCCGCCAACTTGGCCGCCAACCAGTGGAGCATAGCTATCGAAGGCATGGTTCATTACACCGTAGCCGCGTGTCAGCGTCAGGAAGTGTGTGTTGTAGCCGATCAGGCCGCGTGCCGGAATCAGGAATTCCAGACGGACTTGGCCGGTGCCGTGGTTGATCATGTTGACCATCTCGGCTTTACGGCTGCCCAGACTTTCCATAACGGAACCCATGCTATCTTCTGGAATGTCAATCATGAGGCGCTCAAGCGGCTCAGATCTGACACCATCGATGTCTTTAATGATTACTTGTGGTTTGGACACTTGCATTTCATAACCTTCACGACGCATATTCTCGATCAGAATACCAAGGTGAAGCTCACCGCGTCCAGAAACGATAAACGCATCAGGACTGTCTGTTTCATCTACACGCAAGCTCACATCCGTTTCCAGTTCTTTGAACAGACGCTCACGAAGCTTACGGGAAGTAACCCACTTGCCTTCTTTACCTGCGAACGGGCTGTTGTTCACGAGGAACGTCATCTGCATGGTAGGCTCGTCAATCTTCAAAACAGGCAGTGCTTCAGGATGCTGCGAATCAGCAATCGTCTCACCGATGTTGATGTCCTTGATACCGGCAATAGCCACGATGTCGCCTGCGCCGGCCTCTTCTGTCTCCACGCGCTTCAGACCCTGGAAGCCAAACAGCTTCTCGATACGGGCAGTCTTGCTCTTGCCGTCACGCATGATGACTGTAACGGACTGGCCTTGCTTGATTACACCGCGGTTGACGCGGCCAATAGCGATACGGCCCAGGTATTCGTTGTAGTCCATCAGAGTTACCAGGAACTGCAGCGGCTCTTCAACCTTCTCAGTTGGAGCAGGGATATGCTCAACGATTGTTTCATAAAGTGAAAGCATTGTCTCATCCTGCTTCTCAGGAACCATGCTCGATGTGCCGTTAAGCGCAGATGCGTAAACTACAGGGAATTCAAGCTGGTCGTCACTGGCTTCAAGCTCAATGAACAAGTCCAGCACTTCGTCAATAACTTCCTTCGGACGCGCAGCCGGACGGTCAATCTTGTTCACGACTACAATTGGAGTCAGGTGCTGTTCCAGCGCCTTGCGCAGTACGAACTTGGTCTGCGGCATGCAGCCTTCATAAGCGTCAACAACGAGCAGTACACCGTCAACCATCTTCATGATCCGTTCTACTTCGCCGCCGAAGTCAGCGTGTCCAGGTGTATCTACGATGTTAATCAGGAACTCTTTATAAGTGATTGCTGTATTTTTAGCTAGGATTGTAATTCCACGTTCCCGTTCGATATCGTTAGAGTCCATGGCGCGTTCTTGAACGTGCTCGTGCGCGCTGAAAATCCCGGACTGCTGGAGAAGCTGATCGACGAGTGTTGTTTTACCATGGTCAACGTGGGCAATGATCGCAATATTACGGATATCTTTTCTTGAATGCATGATTTGTATCCAAATCCTCTCATTTATCAAATTAAAACTGTTTAAATTCTTAGCATGTCACGGCAGTCTCACAAAAGAAGCGCCAGGCAGAAAGCCGACGCTCCAACATTCCTTAATTTTATAGTGAAAGTACTATGAAAAGCAAGTCTTTTTCTGAAAAAAACGTTGCCAAGTCCGCTTAATTTTTCTAATTTTGCCTCATGTCCGGCTCAGCGGTCTTGAATTAACCTATCAGGGCGTGTTGCCGGTCTGTTTACCAGCCACCGTTCCACTTCTTGCGGCTTCCCGGTCTGCCTCTCCCCAGCATCAGCCACAGTCCCGCAGCTACCAGCACAGCGCCGAGCAGATAGAGCGCCCCGGTGCCGAGCAGGGTGAAGATAACCAGCACAAGGCTAAGCAGCCCCAGAATTACCGCGGCGGTGGTCAAGCCTCTTGTTCTGACTGAAGCATACAGGGAATATTCGTACAGTCCCACCGCGATCCCCAGCAGAAGAACAGGCCATAAGTGTCTCATGAGGTCCCAGCCCCAGGTATTGCATAAGCCGAAGAGCAAGCCGTACACCGATAGTATGCCCGCTGGAATGAGTACAGATGCAGAAGCCCGGCGGGTGAAAAAGAGCACATGCAGGAACAGGCCCGGAACCAGAATGATGAGCGGCCATAAGGCCCGTCCCAGAAAACCGAACACCCCCAGCTTGCCCAGCAGAATCACGAGGCCGGCCGCGGCGATGAACACACCCAGTTTCATGTCATTTTTGGAAGACATCTTTCACCTATCCCTTCAAAATTTCGTGTCTTTTCACCAGTCCTTGCCCCTTCAGCAGACAAATCCGGCGACAGGTTTCCCTTTATTTTAGCTGATAAACGCATAAAACACCATCATTCTTCACACATCGCGGCAGAGCATTCTCTAGAAAAACGAAATAAGGCTGCACCAAAGCCTTCCAGCTTTTGGTACAGCCTTATTATTACCGGTTATCAGCCTGCGGATACTTTCCTGTGCTTCAGCATGCCCGTAACAACCACGATAATGCCCAGCAGTATCGGCAGCATAGCATGAAGCGACGGCAACAGGAACGAAATCACCGGGCCGAATTTGGCATCCTGCAGCAGCATGTTCCCGGCGGTATACGCCAGAATATAGGCACCGATGAAGATCAGCACCGGGAAGCGGTGCAGCCAGCCCACGATAATGCCGCTCCCCCAGACGACAATCGGAATGCTGATCGCAATCCCGATTACGATGAGTGCCAGATCCCCTTTGGCAAGCCCGGCAATCGCCAGTACATTATCCAGACTCATGATGAAGTCCGCCAGCAGGATGGTGCGTACCGACTTCCAGACGCTGGGGCTTCCCTCAATTCTCAGCTCTTCCTCGTCCTCGAGCAGCAGCTTGAAGGAAATCCATAGCAGCAGCATAGCCCCTCCAGCCTCAATATAGGGAATCTTGAGCAGCAGCACTGCGGCGAAGGTCAGGATACAACGCAGCGCGACCGCTCCGGCGGCCCCCCACCAGACAGCCAGCTTCCTGTGCTTCTCCGGCAGATTTTTGCTGGCCATCGCAATGACCATGGCGTTGTCTCCGCTGAGCACCAGATTAATCATTAGAATTTCACCAAGCAGCAATAATGAATCCATCCACCTCAGCCTCCCTGAACTCCATGTATCTACATGTATGCCGGGGGGCGACAAGCTATGCTTCTTGTCCCGCTATTTCAGAAACTGTGCATGTACGGCCTGATTGCAGCGTATATCTATAGTCTCCGGCCTGACTGGCTGCAAGAGGACTGCAAGCTATCAAACCTATAGGAGTGACCCGGGATGAATACATCCGCTGCGGATTTCATATTATCTCTGCTAAATATTGTGTTCCTCGATCTTATTCTGGCGGGCGACAATGCCATCGTCATCGGCCTGGCCGCGCGGAACCTGCAAGGAAAGCGGCAGAAGCAGGCGATTCTGCTTGGCACAGGCGGTGCAGTGATCCTGAGAATCATCGCGACGATTCTTGTGGTGTGGCTGCTAAAGATTCCATGGCTGCTGGCGATAGGCGGGCTACTGCTGATCCTTATAGCCTATAAGCTGCTGTCCGGCGGCAGTGCAGAGACGGATATTCAGGCCGGTGGAACTCTGTGGGCAGCTGTTCGGACGATTGTGATAGCAGACGCAGCCATGGGACTGGACAACGTCATTGCTGTTGCCGGTGCAGCGAATCATAATATTACGTTAGTGGTGCTGGGACTGCTGATCAGTGTGCCTATTGTGGTCTGGGGAAGTAC
This sequence comes from Paenibacillus sp. FSL H7-0350, assembly GCF_038593195.1. NCBI lineage: Bacteria > Bacillati > Bacillota > Bacilli > Caryophanales > Paenibacillaceae > Paenibacillus > Paenibacillus sp. FSL H7-0350. Next base: position 2,503,818 of record NZ_CP151972.1, read on the forward strand.
CCTGTTTATCCGGTTAATCAACAGATATCCATGGATTATCTATCTCGGGTCAGGCGTACTCGGCTTCACAGCCTCCACTATGATTTCCGGCGAGAAGGTTATTGCCCCTTACTTCAAGGCACATCCGCTGCTGCACATTCTGTTCATCGCCGCAGTAATTGCCGGTATCCTGGCTGCGGGACACTGGAAGCGCCGCCGGACGGACCCCGCTCTTCAGAACCACTCTTCCTGAAGGCCTGCCTGTGCCGGTACTAAGTCCTCCGGCTTCTCGTTGCCATAAGGTGTAATGAGTACGGTCTCGGTTCCGGCAACCGCCGTATCAAGTAAGACCTGATAGCCTGGCAGCGTCGCTTCAATCTTGTCTACAATCCGCATATTCGGATTCGTTGTCGGCGATTTGGGCACGAACAGTGTACAGCAATCTTCATATGGCAGAATGGACAAGTCATACGTACCTATGGTCTTCGAGAGCTCCACGATCTCACTCTTGTCCATCATCACCAGCGGACGCAGCAGCGGCAGAGCCGTTGCACGCCCGATCACATTCATACTGGGCAGAGTCTGGCTGGCCACCTGGCCCAGACTGTCGCCGGTAATCAGCGCAAGCGCCCCCTCCTTCTCCGCAAGGGCGGTAGCAATCCGCAGCATAGCCCGGCGCATCAGCGTAATAATCAGATTATCCTGCCCGATCCCGGTAAAAGAGGTCTGCACCTCCGTAAACGGAACCAGATGCAGCTTAATTACACCGGCATAACGCGACAAGATACGCGTCAAATCTACAACCTTCTGGCGGGCAAGCTCACTCGTATAAGGATAGCTGTAAAAGTGGATGCACTCTACCTCCAGCCCCCTGCGCATGGATGACCAGCCAGCCACCGGACTGTCGATCCCGCCGGAGAGCAGCAGCATAGCTTTGCCGTTCGTTCCCAGAGGGAAGCCGCCGACTCCGGCAATATTCTCGCAGAAAATAAGAGTATGACCTTCTCGAATCTCAATCTTCAGCTCCAAATCGGGAGACTTCACATCTACAAGCAGCCCCGGATAGCCCTGCAGCAGCGGTGTAGCTATAAGCTTATTCATCTCTATAGAGCCGTAAGGGAAGCCCTTCCACACCCGGCGCGCGCTAACCTTGAAGCTGGTTCCCGCTGCCGGAGCAATAAGGTGGAGGAAGGTCTGGCTGGCCGCAAGAATATCCTCAAATTCCGGCCGGGAGACCTTCACCGGGCTAATCGAGGCGATCCCGAATACTTTTACGAGCGCCTCCGTTAATTCTCCTGCGGGTTCACCGTTCAATTCGACGTAGATCCGCCCGAATTCCCGGGTCAGCTTCACATTCGGATACGGCTTCACCATCTCCTTCACATGCCGCAGTACGGTCTTCTCGAACCGGCTGCGGTTCTTTCCTTTCAGGATGAACTCTCCGAAGCGCAGCAGGAGCATATCGGCATAGTCCATGCTGCTTGCGTATCCTGCATTCTGTGCTCCGCTACCTGTCTCTCTTGTTGTCATTGGTTATTTCATGCCTCCTTCTGCAATCTTCAAGGATTGGACGGCTGCCAGCAGCGCCTGTTCCAGCCGGCTCACGTCCTGCTGCGTATGACTGTCCCCCAGGCTGATCCGTATGCCGCCAAGCGCAGCAGCGGTATCCCTGCCCATCGACAGCAGAATCCGGCTCGGCTCGGCCAGACGCGAGGAACAGGCGGAGCGTGTGGCGACCGCCATCCCAAGCTCCTCCAGCCTGCGGGCCAAGACTTCCCCCTTCATGCCGGGGTAAGAGAAGTGGACAATATGCGGCGCCCCGTCCCTACTACTGTTCAGTACAAGCTCCGGTATCCCTGCTATATATTTCTCCAGCTGCGCCTTGAGCGGACGAATCCGGGCGCTGAATGCCTCCCGCTGTTCCCCGCTCATCCGCATGGCCTTGGCTGAAGCTACAATATTCGGCACATTCTCTGTCCCGGCGCGCTTACCTTGTTCCTGGGAACCGCCAGTCAACAAGGGAAACAACGTCACCCCTTCTCTCACATAGAGAATTCCCGTCCCGCGCGGCCCGCGTAATTTATGTGCAGACAGGCTGTACAGATCTGCCTGCCAGGCCTTAAGTTCAACCTCAAGCTTCCCGTAGCCCTGCACGCCGTCAACATGGAATAACGTCCGGCGGTTCACCGCCTTGACTTGTTGTCCGATCTCGCGCAGCGGCTGAACCGTGCCGATCTCATTATTCACATGCATCACACTGACGAGCACCGTATCCGGCCGGACCGCAGCGGCAATCCGCGAAGGTTCGACCACTCCCTGAGGATTAGGAGCTACGAAGGTAACCTCCCAACCCAGCTTCTGTAGCTGAAGACAGCTCTCGTAGACGGAAGGATGCTCCAGCTCCGTGGTCACAATATGCCGCCCCCTGCTCTGATACTGCAGTGCAGCCCCTTTGACCGCCAGATTGTTGCTCTCGGTAGCACCCGAGGTGAATATAATTTCCTGCGGCAGCACATCAAGCGCAGCTGCACACACCTCGCGCGCCCGCTTAATCAGCTTGTCCGCCTCTTCTCCCGCCCGGTGCAGGGAAGAGGGGTTGGCGAAGTGCTTCCTCATCACCTGCTCCAGTGTCTGCACTACCTCCTCATAGGGAGGGGCAGCAGCGGCGTAATCCCAATACAGCATATATCGGCCTTCTCCTTTGTTGAGTAGAATTCATAACTGCTTATATGTTGCAAAAAGGATCAAACGGCCCGACCCGCAAAAGAAGCAGGGTGCAGATTCCGTTTGATCCTTATATTATACCGCGAATTGCGCGCGGGCGCGTTCTATTTTGGCAATGTAAGCCTGAGTCTCCTTCGGAAGCTCAGAGAGGTTCGCCATAAGCTCAGCATCGCTGCTGACTCCAAGCTTGTTCACCCGGCCCGGCCCGGCATTATAGGCGGCCAGCGCCATCTTCTCCTGTCCGTCATACCGCTTAAGCTGGTACGAGAGATATCGGACGCCGCCGTCAATGCTCTGGGCAGGATCGAAGGGATCGGAGACACCCAGGCCGCTCGCTGTTCCGTCCATTAACTGCATCAGTCCTTTGGCACCGGCAGAAGATACAACATTCGGATTGAAGGAGGATTCCGTATCAATAACCGCCTTGATCAGATCAACCGGAACGCCATATTTCGCGCTGGCAGTCTGAATCAGCTGTTCATAATCCGTCGGCACGGTCTGCGTTATTTCCCCGGAAATGCCGCTATTGGACGCTGCTGCTTCCCCAAGCTGCTGCCACAGCAGATTATCCATCGAAGAGGTACCTGCAAGAGCAACGTATGTGCTTTTATTGCTGTTGTCAGTGGTTTGAGACGTCCCCGTCGCCTGCTGAAGCATCGCGGTGAACGCTGCCGCCGAGGAACCGGTCACTCCGGGGTTCGCTTTGGTATCCTCACGCTTCATGCTTGAGCTTCTTAAGTCTACCCATTTCAACTGACCGCTTGGTCCAGCGGCATTGATTGACATGCATCCATTCCCTCTTTCACACGAAGTCTTATATTTGAACTTTACTATTTATTATCAGCAATTACTATATGCCTAAGCGAAAAAACAGACCTCAGACCTGCATAGTTAGGTCTGATAGCCTGTTTTGGAAATCGGATGTGTGGATTCAGCCGGCTCTAACGGGCAAAAGGAATTAAGACAAAATAGCTTAAAGTGGATACAATCCCCAGACCCATTGACCAGGCCCCGGCTGATTTTTGTCCTCTGGCATACGCATAATACCCCAGAACCGCGGCAATTGGCCCCAATATAATGGACCAGATGAATAAGGAGACAACACCGAAGCCCAGGCCTATATAGCCGATTCTCTTGTCTTCTCCCTCGCTCACGCCACCCGTCGTCCGCTGAGCTTCGCCGCTCCGTTCCATCGTGCTCTGAAGCTGCGATGGGAGCGGGCTGAGCTCGGCTGCATACTCCTCATTGTGGCTTCTGTCCCGGCGGGGGTAATCGACTCTGCTGCGCGGGCGCAAAATTACCTTTCTGCGGGCGGAACGGTCCACTTTGGGTTCATCATTCGGATTATCCATAAGGGCCTCCTTCTCAGGCGTTCGGCTTGAACGTCAGACAACAGGTTGCGGACGAGGTTCCGGCATGATCATGATGATTACCCGCCGTCATCTCCTCTGCGTATTCCTCCATGTAACGGCTGCCTGCATGCTGATCGATCTCAATGACAATTTCCTCGGCACGGCACAGGTTCTGTTCTCCCCAAAAATGACAGTTGCTCACACTACATTTCACAAGCGGTTTGGCGTTTGTCATAATGATCACCTCGCCATGTATTATGCCCGCCAGGGAAATTGGCTATGCGGCTGAAGGCTGCTCACCAGAAATAACAAAAAGACCGCCCCAAGCAGCCATGTCGGCAGTTGGGACAGCCTTTTACAGAAAAAAGATTATAGACCTGACAATCAATTACAGCTGATTCTGCATCCGCTTCTCCGTCAAATAATCATTCTCATAATAAGTCAGATCATCACGCAGTTCCTCATAGACCTTGGTGATCTCCATAATGATATCGCGTGCCGGACGCACTGGCTTCTTGCGGAAACGGATCGCATCTTGCCCGGTATAGGCGTAACGTCCATCCTCCGAATAACTCTCATTCTTAGGATAGAAGAAGTTATTAACTCCAAGATGATATACATTATATAGCGCTTTTTGCGCAAAAGGTTCATCGAAGGTAGCGCGGCGCAGTGCAAGCCCAAGCTTCTCATAAGACATTTCCGAGAACACCAGCAGATGGCGGAGATCGGACAAGAACCCCCGATAAAAATGCAGCGTTTCTTCATCCTCTTCGGTAACAAGCTGCGGCAGTGCATGCTCATTCAGGAACAGTTCCATTTTTTCGATAACGGATTTAAGCTTCTCTCTCGTCGATTCACACAATTTCTGCACATTGGCTGCTGACATGGCGGTTGCTCCCCCTTATTGTTCCTTGCATTAGTAGTTGTTAATGACACTTAGACATTGCAGTTGTACTCTCTTGATAGTATCACAAAATCTCCTAAGCCTCCACCGTACTGCTAGCGGAGAAGAATCCTGCTTCTGGAAAGAGCAGTACACGCCCCGGAAGGCGCTTTCTTTTTGATATTAACATAAAACCAAGGACGGCGGTAGCCTTTTCGTAAGATGCATAAAACCGGCTTCAGCTCCGAACTCTAACAGGTATATGAAACCACGAGGAATGGAGCGGAAATCATGTCACGTAAAAATTTAACCGTCGCCGGTATAGTTACTGCCCCGCTGACCGTACTGCTGCTCACCTTCGCCCTGCGGCCGGAAGGCGGCGGCGGTACCCTTCAGCAAGCATCTGTGCCTAATCCCTCTCAGGAAAAAGTGATTAAGAAAACCACCCTTTTGCAGGATGTAACGGCCACTGACAAGCTGAACCGCGTCGATGTAAACAGACATCTGAGCACCCTGCTGGCCGATATGCATCACGCTTCGCCTGAAGCTATCTCAGCATATGCGCAGAGCCTTCAACAGGGGCACGGGCATATTACCATGCTGATGCTGGTTGATTTCAACACCCGTAAGACAACTACCTTCAAATCTTCTCTGCCCGAAGGAACCGATCAGGAGAATAAACAGCTGCTTCATTATCTGAACACCGCCAAATCTGCGATCAAAGGCCACCAGTCCTATGAATCCCCCTCGTTCATCATCGGCGACAAAAAGTATTATTTCGTAGCCCAGCGTAACCGGGAGGGTCAAATGGCTGTCATCGCCCTGATTAACCAGAAGATTCTGGACCGCGTTGCACTGCATCAGCTCAAGAATCTGCGGCTCATTCCGTACCCGAAGGAAGGCAAGTACCGGATAGAATCTGTCCACGCCGATACCTTGAAGGACATCACAGTCAAGACCGGACATGACAATGAGAACGCCAGCCATTACTACGAGAATGAGATTGTCGTCCGCTTCCCGAACGGACATCCCACTGCGGCACAGCTTCAGACCATCGCCGCCGATATCCGCTGCAAGGAGCCGCGCAAGCTGGGGTATGCTTATATTTTCCGGTCGGACAAGATGAGTTACTCCCAGCTCAAGACCTACTTCGCCAATAAGTGGCATCCGCTGTACGCAGAGCCTCACTATATGTACTTAACCAATGATGCGGTCAGCGAAAATCCGGGAGCGAATGTAATTACGCCCAATGACCTGCTCTTCTCCACTTACCAGTGGAATCTGCCGGCGATTGAAACCCCGCAGGGCTGGAATCTGTCCAAGGGCAGCAAGGAGATCGTAATCGCCGTTGTGGATACCGGTGTTCAAGCGAACCACCCGGATCTGAAGGGGCAGCTGCTCAAGGGCTACAATGCGATTACGAGCGGCAGCACGCCGGACGACGATGTCGGACATGGCACCCATGTGGCCGGCATCATTGGAGCGTTAACCAATAATGAAGAAGGGGTCGCCGGCATCAGCTGGTATAACAAGATCCTTCCGGTAAAAGCGCTGGATAATTCCGGGGCAGGCACCACCTATTCGGTGGCCGAAGGCATTATCTGGGCGGCAGATCAGGGGGCTAAGGTGATTAATCTCAGCCTGGGCAACTATGCCGACTCGCAGTTTCTGCATGATGCAATTAAGTATGCCTATGACCGGGATGTGGTGATTGTCTCCGCTTCCGGCAATGACAATACGGAGCGGCCGGGATATCCCGCAGCCTACGAAGAGGTGATTGCAGTCGCCGCAACGAATGCGGCGGGAGAGCGTGCTTCCTTCTCCAATTACGGGGACTACATCGATGTGGCTGCACCCGGGGAGAGCATTGCCAGCACCTATCCCGATAATCAGTATGCTGCGTTATCCGGCACCTCGATGGCCAGTCCCCATGTAGCGGCGCTGGCCGGACTGGTGCGCTCCTTGAACCCTGCGCTGACGAACAAGGAAGTGACCGCGCTCTTGACCTCTAATGCCATCGATCTGGGCACCGCTGGCCATGATAAGTATTACGGCTGGGGCCAGGTGGATATCTACCGTACCCTGCAGGCCGCAGGAGGAGGCCAGGTTCCGCTCCAGCTGTTCCCGCAGCAGGTCGGCAAACAGCTGGATTCTATACAATAAGCTGCTAAGAGTGCAGATGCCGTTCCAACAGCAGCAGGAACTTGCGGAGTCCGCGCTCCATCCCCTCCTGCGTCAGCTGCGAATAGCTTAAGCGGATATGCCTGGAGGGTATATCCCCGGCATAGCAGACATCGCCCGGCAGGAAGGAGATCCCTTCCTGCTCGGCGAGAGTGTGGAGCTCCTCAATTGCAGGGGATTCCGGCAGCTGCAGCCACAGATTCAGCCCTCCCCCCGGCAGTTGCCAGGTTACCCCGGCCGGAGCATACTGCTTCAGCAGCCTCGCTGCCGCCTCCTGGCGGACACGCAGCGCTGACCGCAGCTTCGCTGCGTACTCGTCATACTGGCGCTCGATGAAGGGCAGTACAGCCCGCTGGGTCAGCAGCGGACTGCCCAGATCACTGGCCGACTTGGCGGCGATCAGCCGGGAGAGGATATTGCCCTGAGCGGCGACACAGGCGATCCGGCAGCCGGGGGCGAGAACTTTGCTGAAGCTCTTCATGTAGACTACATGTCCGGCGGTATCCAGCGATTTAATGGACGCCGGGGGCGGCTGATGGAAGTACAGGTCACTGAACGGATCATCCTCCACAATGAGACAGCGGTAGCTGCGGGCAAGCTCCAGCAGGCGCTGTCTTCTTGGCATGCTCATGGTGACCCCGCTCGGATTCTGGAAGGTCGGATTGGTATAGATGAGCTTAGGCGGCCTCCGGTCACACATTGCGGTAAGCCGGTCCACCCGCATTCCGTCCCCGTCCATCGGAACGAAGATCATCTCAGCCCCCCGCCCTGCAAAAACATCTATCGCCCCAGTATAGCTGGGTGCCTCCAGATACACCGTATCCCCCGGACCGACAAAGGTCCGGGCGACCAGATCGATCCCCTGCTGTGCGCCGCTTGTGATCATCAAATCACTGGCGCCCAGCTGGATTCCCCGGCTCTGCAGGTGCCTGCGCATCACCTCGCGCAGCTCCGGGTCTCCTTGAAAATTACCGTAGGTGGCCATCAGCTCAGGCTGCTCCTTCACAAGTGTTGCCATGGTCGTGCCAATAGGTCCCAGTGGGAGCAAACTGCTGTGGATGGAGGCCAGATGAAAGGGATAGTCCACCTCTGAATAATCGAAATTACGCCATAGCTGGGCCCTTGGCAGATAGTCATCATAGCCGTCCTGCCACCCCGACCCCGCCTCTGCCACTTGCCTGCTTCGGTCCCGTTCTGCTACATAACAGCCCTTGCCCTGGCTGCACAGAATATGTCCGCGCAGCTCCAGGTCAGCATAAGCCTTGCTTACCGTTACCTGGCTTACATTCAAGGAGGAAGACAGACCTCTAACGGACGGCAGCTGTGTGCCCGGCTGGAGCAGACCCGAGGTGATCCGCTGTGCGATCGTCTCACTAATCTGCCGGGGCAGCGATTTGTCTCCGCTGCGGAGTAAATCAATATGCATGGTCTGCCGCCTCCTAACTGTTATATTTACCGCTTTACTGTTATACCGCTATACCGTTATGATACTACAAAATTCAGAATAGCAGGGAGCATGAATATGAAGATCAACTATGCGGATATGACGAACCACCTGGGGTCCTCCGCAGTCCGCGATATCCTTAAGATCACACAGGGTAAGGACATCATCTCGCTTGCCGGCGGGCTGCCTGCCGAAGAGCTGTTTCCGGCAGAAGCAATCCGGGAGGCTTACAGCCGCGTTCTGAGCGGCGACAGCTCTGCGCTGCAATATGGACTGACAGAAGGCTATTTTCCGCTGCGTGAACAGATTGCCGCCAGACTGGGGCAACAGGGCATCCCTGTCTCCACCGAGGAAATGATCCTCACTACCGGCTCCCAGCAGGCCATAGATTTGCTATGCAGAATTCTGCTTGATCCGGGAGACACCGTACTTGTAGAGGCACCGACCTATCTGGCCGCCTTGCAGGTACTGGGCTCGTACCGTGCAGACATCCATGTTGTAAAGAGCGATGAGGACGGGCTGCTGCCAGAGCATCTCGAAGAGCAGCTTCGAGTGCACCGCCCTAAGCTGTTATACGCCGTTCCCACCTTCAACAATCCTTCAGGCGCAACCTGGAGCAGGGCACGCCGTGAGCAAGTGGTGGAGCTATGCCGGAAATACGGCGTGCTGATACTGGAGGATAATCCTTACGGAGAGATTAGGTTCGATGAATCCCCAGAAGCCTACCCTAAGGCCCTCGCAGCCATCGACAGGAATCAGGGCGGGGATACCTGCGTGGTCTATACAGGTACTTTCTCCAAGATCGTAGCTCCGGGACTGCGGACAGGCTGGATCGTTGGCCCCGCCGGGCTGGTCACAATGATCGCCAGAGCCAAGCAAGCCGCCGATTTGCACTCCAGCACCATCGATCAGCGCGCCCTGCATGAGCTGCTGCTGTCCTTCGACCTTGAAGCCCATATCCGGCTGGTCTCCCGGGAATACAAGTCACGGATGAAGCTGCTCTCGGCAGAGCTGGCTTCGCAAAGCTGGCAGGACACATCCTTCCTGGAGCCGCGCGGCGGCATGTTCCTGTGGCTGAGCCTGCCGGCCCGGATTCATACCGCCGAGCTGCTGCCGCTGGCCGTGGAGCAAGGGGTTGCCTTCGTTCCGGGCGAAGTTTTCTATTCGGAGCAGCCCATGAAGAACACGATGCGCCTGAATTTCACCCATACCCGGCCGGAACTGCTACCGCTCGCGGTGCAGCGTTTGACCACCGCGCTGTCCCGGTATGAGGAGCGTGTGTTGTCTCTATAATTCAGTTCACCTCTACGTTTTCATACAAAAAGGCGGCCCCCCTCAGGAGGCCGCCGTCTTATTATGCAGAAATTGTGATTACTGTAATGTCTTATTAAAGTTGTCAGTTAGGAAAGTTTGCCGTAAGCCGGGTTCTGTGCTCGTTGTGGTTCAGACGGGAACTACCCTCCCACCATAAGCGACAATCATCTATCTAGGCCATACATTACTGCACAGCTCCAGCGACCAACCTAGACACGCCTCAGGCGAAGGCTGCGGCTTCCGGTTAGGGAAGCGGCTGCGTCTCATTAGGTCTTGCTCCAGATGGGGTTTACCAGGAACGAAGTCACCAGCGTTCCTCGGGGTCTCTTACACCTCGGTTCCATCCTTGCCTGTGCCGCCCGAAAGCGGCCATCGGCGGTCCATTTCTGTGGCACTATCCTTCAGCTCGCGCCGACTGGACGTTATCCAGCACCCTGCCTTGTGGAGCCCGGACTTTCCTCCCGCATGCGCTCTCACGCATACCGGCGATTGTCTGTCAAACTTTCCGAAACAACATTGTATATTATACAGATATGCCGCCTAGTGCACAAGTGCAAATAATGACGGCCTACAGGAATATAAAAGGCTCGGTATCCGGCTGCGAGGCATGCACTGCCGTGCCGTACTTGTGCTCCGTCAGCTTGCCGGCGAGATACTCCGCTACCTTCACCTTCATGATCTTCTCCGCATTATGGCCCGGATCGATCAAGGCGATTCCTGCGAGGTGCGCATCCTGTGCCGTATGGTAATCGATATCGCCGGTCACCAGCACATCCGCTCCCTTGAAGATAGCGCTGCTGTAATACTTGGCACCGGACCCGCCCATGACTGCCGCCTTGCGGATCTTGCGGTCCAGATCTCCAACCACCCGCACGCTCTCCACATCCAGCCCGCGTTTGACTGTCTCGATGAATTCGCCAAGCGTCACCTGCTCCTTCAGCTTCCCCACTCTTCCAAGTCCAAGGCTGCGTCCCTTGAGGTCCATGGAATACAGGTCATAAGCCACCTCTTCATACGGGTGAGCCTTCAGCATGGCCTGTACCACCTTGTTACGGATCGTATGGGGCACAATTGTCTCGATGCGGACTTCTTCAGCCCGCTCCAGCTTGCCTGGCGTGCCAATGTACGGGGCCGTGCCCTCCTGCGGAATGAAGGTGCCATAGCCTTCAATATTGAAGCTGCAATGGCTGTAATTGCCGATCCAGCCTGCTCCGGCGTTCAGAATGGCATCCAGCACCTTCTGGTGATGATCCTTCGGCACGAATACAACCAGCTTGGACAGCTGCTCGGTATGAATATCCTTGATCGGTGCACCATTCTCAATACCCAGCGCATCAGCCATCCAGTCGTTCATTCCACCTTCGGCCACATCCAGATTCGTATGGCTGATGTACACGGCAATGTCGTTTTTGATCAGCTTCTCATATAAGCGGCCTGCCGGGGTATCCGTCAGGATCCCTTTGATCGGCCGGAAAATCACCGCATGATGGGCAATAATCAGATTACAGCCCTTGGTAATCGCCTCATCCACAATGCTCTCATTGACATCCAGTGCCACCAGCACCCCGGTGATTTCCTTCTGGAGACTGCCGACCTGAAGACCGACATTATCCCATTCCTCAGCCAGATGCTTTGGGGCAAGCTGCTCCATATATCCAATTACGGTCTGTCCTTTGGCAAACATTCCAGCACCTCCGCAATCCGTTTAATCTGAAGCTTGATTCTGCTGCTCTTCTCCTCAGCCGCCCCCAGCTCCGAACGTGCAAGTGAGGCCAGGATGCTCTCCAGCTTGGAGATTTCACCCTGCCATTTAGCAGCGAACACTTCATTTGGCGCTTGCAGCAGCAACGGTCCCATCTCGAGCAGCAGCGCCTGATCAAGAGCCATCTTCCCTCCGGCAAGCAGACGTTCGCTGTACAGCTCTTCATTCGTCCCCGCCGCTTCAGCACCCTCAGGGACAGCGGTCAGGATTTCATAGATTTTGCCGTCTTCCTCCAAAATATGCTCCGAGACCAGCACCCAGCCGCTCCGCAGCAGCCAGCGGCGCAGAATATCCTCGCCTACATTGGGCTGTAACGCGAGCGTCTTCACCCCTGCCAGCTTGCCAACCTTCTGCCCGCGTTCCAGAATGGCCGCGATCAGCGAGCCGCCCATTCCTGCAATGGTAATACAGTCCGCTTCCCCCGGCTCCAGCACCTCCAGCCCGTCTCCGCGCCGTACCGCGATCTTTGCACCGAGTCCTGCTTCCGCAACACCACGAAGCGCCGCTTCATAGGGTCCCGGATTTACTTCTCCGGCAATAGCCGAAGGCACACGGCCGCTCTTCACAGCGGCAACTGGCAGCAGAGCATGATCTGAGCCGATATCGGCAAGTCTGCTGCCCGCAGGGACCTGCTCCAGCAGCAGCTGAAGCCGGTCTGATAATTTTACGTTGTTCATGAGGCCACCCACGTTATCCATTTTTTTCTGAAGAGGAACAGCAGCGCAAGGCCCACTGCAATCTTCAGTATTATTATAAGCGAGGTCCATTCCGGGAATCCTCCTCTGAGCCATAGCGCGTCCACCTCCGGCATCAGCCAGAGAGCCACACCAGCCCCAAGGTACACCCCTGAGACCCCGCTAACCTTGTGATACATCAACCAGCTCATCCAGATCATAAGCACACACAGCGGAAGCCAGAGCAGCTCCAGCTCCAGCAGAGAGGCGTCCGGCCGGACATGTCCGAAGAAGCCTGCATAGAGCAGAGCCCAGAAGGCATATCCGCAGAAATGAAGCAGTCCGATACGCAGAAAAAAACCAAGCACACACCACAGCAGCCCGCAGGCCGCAATCAGCAGCGGTGTCCAAAAATCAGCATCCAGCTTATGCAGCTCAATCAGCCATAATCCGAATCCCAACGTTAAAATGCTGCCGATCCCCGCCAGCATCAGACTGATTGTCTTGTTGCGGTTCAGGTAAATCGCTGAATATCCATAACAAATAATTAGGACGCTGAGCGCTGTAGCAAGTTGCAAAGGCCAGGGAAAAACGCTAAAATAAAGACTAATCAAGAAAATCAAGGAAATAATTCCAAAACCAAACAGCCAAATTTTGATGCTTCCCTGCTGGAGATTCCGTAACGATACCGGATTGCTGTCCTCCGTCTCTGCCTGATCATCATACAGGTTGGTCAGGAAGTCACAGTATTGCTCCGGCAGAAGCTTGCTTCTTCTCCAATATTGAATTTCTCTTAATATAGTATCACGTTTCTCCAGGCTCAACCGGCATCCCTCTTTCCAGAACTTGCCTTCACTTCATTACAAGCTCCCGCACATGTCGGGGCTACAGCATTGGTGAATCCCCTTGACAACATAATAGGACCTCCTGCCACCGTGCAGCAGAAGGTCCCGGTTGTAAGGTCTATTCGAGGAAATCCTTCAGCCGCTTACTGCGGCTAGGATGGCGCAGCTTACGAAGCGCTTTGGCTTCGATCTGGCGAATCCGCTCGCGGGTTACGCCGAACACCTTGCCCACTTCCTCAAGGGTTCTCGTCCGTCCGTCATCCAGTCCGAAGCGCAGGCGGAGCACATTCTCTTCACGCTCAGTCAGCGTGTCCAGCACATCCTCCAGCTGTTCCTTCAGCAGCTCATACGCCGCTGCATCGGCAGGCGCCAGCGCCTCCTGGTCCTCAATGAAATCTCCCAGATGCGAATCATCTTCCTCACCGATTGGTGTTTCCAGCGATACCGGTTCCTGGGCAATCTTCATGATCTCTCTAACCTTCTCAACGGTAAGCTCCATCTCCGCTGCAATCTCTTCCGGCGATGGCTCGCGTCCCAGCTCCTGCAGCAATTGGCGGGAGACCCGGATCAGCTTGTTGATGGTTTCAACCATATGCACCGGAATACGGATTGTACGCGCCTGGTCGGCAATCGCACGCGTAATCGCCTGACGAATCCACCAGGTCGCATAGGTACTGAACTTGAAGCCCTTATTATGGTCAAACTTCTCAACTGCCTTGATCAGACCCATGTTGCCTTCCTGAATCAGATCCAGGAACAGCATGCCGCGTCCGACATAACGCTTGGCGATACTGACCACGAGCCGCAGGTTCGCTTCTGCCAGTCTCCGCTTCGCTTCCTCATCACCATTCTTGATTCGCATCGCCAGTTCCACTTCATCGTCAGCCGATAACAGCGGCACGCGGCCGATTTCCTTCAAGTACATCCGGACGGGGTCGTTAATCTTGATACCCGGAGGCAGCGACAGATCATCGTCAAAGCTGAAGTCGTCACCTTCTTTGTCCTCATTGTCTTCGCTTGGACGAAGGCTGTTCACCTCTTCATCGTTCTCATTGACAACCTCGATCCCCAGATCGCTCAGCTGCTCGTAGAATTCCTCCATCTGCTCGGGGTCCTGATCGAATGGCGACAATTTCTCCATGATATCTTTGTAATTAAGTGATGATCTTTTCTTCCCGTGATCAATAAGCTGATCCTTAACCTGATCCAGAGTAAATTCCGCTTCCAGTTCAGTGTGCTGATCGTTCGCCATAATTCGACTCCCTCCTCCCTAGGTACATCCTGTCAACAGCTCATTGTCTCTCTAGGGCTAAAATTTCACTTGCTATTTGTGCTGCACGCAAAAAGTCACCGGATTTCTCCGCCTGAATCATCTCTTCACGCTTGGGTTCAATTTTGCGCTGCAGAGGATACTTCCGCACTTCACGAATACAATCGTCCAGAACCTGCGTATTCCAGTCCGGAGGGGTATCCATCATGGAGATGGCCGTTGCGGTCTTCTCCAGACGGTCGTCCTGAAGCGATGATAGAAACCGGCTGATGCCGGGTGGTTTGCCTTGCGCATAATAAGCATATAGATAAGCGGCGATTGCCGCATGATCATCAATATTGAACTCTTCCCCGAGCCGTTCACCCACATAGGCCGCTGCTTCCGGGTCTTGAATCATTAAGGATAACAGGCGCCGTTCCGCAACATGGTAAGCAGGCAGCAACGTAGGTGTCTGCACTTGCCCTTTTTTATGCCTACCATTATTCCACCTATTGTCGTTATTATCCCCTTCGGGGTTGTTTTTTTGCATGGAGGCACGAAGTAAATTGCAATCCTGCTTCAGACTGTCATAGGACAGCTCAAGCTCGGAGGCGATTTCCCGCAAGTATACCTCCCGCTCCGTTGAAGAAGGGAGCCCGGCGATAATCTCCAGAGCCTCCTTGACATAGGCAATTTTGCCGTCTTCCTCTAGGAGTATATGGTTTTTTTTCAGATATATAAGCTTAAATTTGATGGAAGACACAGCAGAGTCAATCACCTGTTCCCTGAATCTGTCCCCGCCATGCCGGGAGATGAATTCATCCGGGTCGAGGCCGCTTGGAAGCAGTGCTACTTTGACCCGCAGTCCGCTGGCTTCCAGGATAGGAATGGCCTTAAGGGCGGCAGCTTGTCCAGCCTTATCTCCATCATAGGCAAGCACGATCTCATCTCCAAGGCTCTTCATCAGGGCCACATGACCCTCAGTGAGCGAGGTTCCCATCGTGGCTACCCCGTTCTGTACACCTGCCTCCCACGCCGAAATGACATCACCGTATCCCTCGAACAGGACGATTTGCCGCGTTTTGCGGATGGATGCTTTGGACTGGTGCAGATTGTACAGAATACGGCTTTTGTTGAATAACCGGCTCTCGGGAGAGTTCAAATACTTCGGCTGCCCCTCCCCGAGAATGCGTCCGGCGAAGGCGATCGTCTTACCCATGCGGTTCGCAATCGGAAAAATAACCCGGCCGCGGAAGCGGTCCAGATATCCTTTGCCTTCCCCTCTGGCAGACAATAGTCCGCCCTTCTCCATCTCGGCGAGATCGAAGCTGCGCTTCTCCAGAAACTGCAGCAGCGTATCCCAGCGGTCCGGCGCGTAGCCGATCTGGAACTGGTCAATCATTTTGTCGCTGAACCCCCGGGTTCTTAAGTAATCCATGGCGGCAGTGCCGTATTCCGTGTTCTTCAGCAAAAAATGATAAAACTTCGCCGATAATTCATACGCCTGAATCAGCCGGTCCCGCTCAGGATCGGGGGCAGCCAGCGCCCCGCCTCTCCCCTCAGGAACAGGGATATCACTCTCTTCCGCCATGATTCTGACTGCTTCGGGGAAGGATAATCCTTCGATTTCCATCCTGAATTTGATGGCATTTCCGCCC
Organism: Paenibacillus sp. FSL H7-0350; assembly: GCF_038593195.1. NCBI lineage: Bacteria > Bacillati > Bacillota > Bacilli > Caryophanales > Paenibacillaceae > Paenibacillus > Paenibacillus sp. FSL H7-0350. The sequence goes on from NZ_CP151972.1 coordinate 2,519,883, forward strand.
ATACCGCAGCCAAAACAATGAAAGACTCCCCGGTCAGGGGTTACAGTGAAGGAAGGGGACTTCTCCGAATGGAACGGGCAGAGGCCCCATAAATATTTACCCTGCTTGGACAAATGGACAACCTTGCTGACTGTATCGACAATATCATGCCGCGCCAGCACGTTCTCGATAACCTCTTCGGGAATAGGACCATGTCCGCTAGCCACATTAGCCACCTTCATCTCTTATACAGTTAAATATAATTCGCTATAGCTGGACATTCTCCTGCAAAATTGTTAAAAGTTTTGTCAGTTTATGTTGAAAAAGATTTTTTTCCTCTGCGGTAATCGCTTTGGGACCCTTGGAATAGTTCCCGCGCCTGCGTTCAACCGCCTTGGCATGCCTGCTCTCCAGCATAAAATCCATGGTAGAATTCTCATATTCCTGGCCCCGGTTCGAAAGAGCAAGGCAGCGTTTGCCCAGCGCCAGCGCCGCCAGTCCATAATCCTGCGTAATTACGACATCTCCTGCAGAAATATGATTGGCGATATAGAGGTCGGCACTGTCTGCCCCGCGGTCCACCTGAACCACCGTAACGCCTTCTTCCGCCCGCAGCACATGATCATAGGAAGAGACCATCAGCACCGGAAGCCCGAACCTGCGCGCCACGGTAATAATCTCCTGCTTAACCGGACAAGCATCACCGTCCACAACAATCTTCCTTAGCCGGGAAATTCCCAAGTTCAGCCTCACCAAATTCCTGTGTAATATATATTACGCTCCCTATGGTCAAAAATCCTTCTTTCGTAAAGCATAAATACGGAACGAATGTCAACTACGCATTGGCACCGTTCCGTATATTTATACCCTAAACCCTCGATCTATACCATAAAATCGCAAACATTACTTAAAAGCTGCCTGAACTACCACACCAGCTTGCCGAAATCAGCAAACAACTTGGAGTCGGTATGAATGCCAGCCAGCAGCGCCAGACGGGTCGAGCGGACGGCTTCGTCTTCGGCCATAACCATTACAGAATCGAAGAATCCGGTAACTGCTGCTTCAAGTCCCGACAGAATCTGCAGGGCTTCAGCAGCATGTCTGGAAGCAAGGGCAGTGCGGTAAGGCTCATGAATACTCTGCCAAGTCGCATACAGCTTCTGTTCCGCTTCTTCCTTAAGCAGGGCCGGGTCGATAATTACACCTTCCGGAGCTTTGGCGGCCAGATTGCTGACACGGGTCAGTGAATCCACAGTGGTTTTGAAATCAGCCAGATCGGTTACAGCATTCATCAAAGCCAGACTTCTGCTTACTACATCAACGATATCATCGAAGCCTGCCGCAAGCGCTGCATCCACAACATCATAGCGTACATTGTTGTCGGCTAACAGACGTTTGACACGCAGACCGAAGAACTCATACAGGGTTATACGCAGTTCAGGGGTGAAATGTTTCTCTGCACGGGAACTTCCATGTACTTCCAGTGCCGCTGCAAAAATCTCCTTCAGGCTTAGGCTCAGCTGATGCTCCAGCACGATCTGGACAATGCCTGCCGCCTGACGGCGCAGAGCATACGGGTCCTGGGAGCCGGTTGGAATAATTCCGATGGAGAAGCAGCCGACAATCGTATCGATTTTATCAGCAAGGCTGACTACAAGACCTGCCTGTGTAGAAGGAACGGCATCTCCGGCGAAGCGCGGCTGATAGTGCTCGAAGACCGCTTTGGACACCTGCTCTGTTTCCCCGGCCTTACGGGCATAATCCTCACCCATCGTGCCTTGCAGTTCAGGGAATTCCCCTACCATCTGGGTCACCAGATCGAATTTGCAAATATCCGCTGTACGGCTCACTTCCGCAGCTGCCTCTGAAGACAGCTCAAGCTTCACAGCCAAGCGGTCAGCGATGGCACGGATACGGCGCACTTTGTCCCCTACACTGCCCAGCTCTTCATGGTAGACGATATTCTCCAGCTTGGCCAGAGCATCGTTAATCTGTAGCTTCTGGTCTTCTTCATAAAAGAATTTGGCATCCGACAAGCGGGCGCGCAGCACCTTCTCGTTCCCCTTGGCGATGACATCCAGCGATACCGCGTTCCCGTTACGTACCGTTACGAAGAACGGCAACAGCTTGCCGTCTTCACCAAACACCGGGAAGTAACGCTGATGCTCACGCATCGAGGTGATCAGCACCTCCTGCGGAATATTCAGGAAGGCCGGATCAAAGGTACCGAACAGCACAGTCGGCGTCTCTACCAGGAACAGGACCTCTTCCAGCAGATCCTCCTTGATCGCAATCTTCCAGTTCTTCTCTTCCGCAAGCTTATGAATACCGCTTAGAATCAGTTCTTCGCGCTCCTTCACATCCACCAGCACATGCTGGCTGCGCAGGGCTTCAACGTATGCAGCAGGCTCCGTAATCACAGCCTCTTCACCAAGGAAACGGTGGCCACGGCTCACATTGCCAGCCTTGACTCCGGTAATCGAAAGGTCAATGATCTCTTGGCCAAAGAGAGCCACCATCCAGCGGATCGGACGCACGAACTTGAAATCATAAGCGCCCCAACGCATATTTTTCGGGAAGGTCATGCTGCTGACAATGCCAGCCAAGCCTTCAGAGAGAAGTGAGGCTGTCTCAATGCCGGTGCTGCTCTTGGTCACATAGATGTATTCAACTCCTGCCAGTTCCTTGAACGTGAATTGCTCCGGCGTGGCTCCTTGACTGCGGGCAAAGCCCAGTGCAGCCTTGCTCCATTCGCCGCTGGCATCCAGTGCGATTTTGCGTGACGGTCCTTTAACCTCTTCGCTTACATCCTCCTGCCGCTCAGCGGCATCCTTCACCAGTACGGCAAGGCGGCGCGGTGTTGCATATGCACTGACGCCCTGATGACTGATCCGCGAGGCCTCCAGCCATTTCGCCGTTCTGTCCTTCAGTTGCTCCATCGCCGCCCGGATAAAGCGTGCAGGGATTTCCTCCAGACCGATCTCGAACAGAATATCCTTAGACATGGTCAGCACCTTCTTTCTTCAGCAGCGGGAAGCCCAGCTTCTCGCGTTCCTCCAGATATGTCGCCGCTACGGTGCGGGCCAAGTTGCGTACTCTCGTAATGAAGCCTGTGCGTTCCGTTACGCTGATCGCGCCGCGCGCATCCAGCAGGTTGAAGGTATGCGAGCATTTCAGCACGTAATCATACGCCGGGAAGACGAGGTGATTCTCCATTGCTCTGCGGGCTTCCTCTTCGTAGGTGTTGAACAAGCTGAACAGCATTTTGACATCCGAGACTTCAAAGGTATACGTGGAATGCTCGACCTCCGGCTGATGGAAAACATCTCCGTACGTCATGCCGTCTACCCATTCCAGGTCAAATACATTCTCCTTATCCTGAATATAAGAGGCCAGACGCTCCATCCCGTAGGTAATCTCCACCGCTACCGGACTTGCTTCAATTCCGCCAACCTGCTGGAAGTAGGTGAATTGGGTAATTTCCATACCGTCCAGCCACACTTCCCACCCGAGACCCGCACAGCCCAGGGACGGATTCTCCCAGTTATCTTCGACAAACCGCACATCATGCAGCAGGGGATCTACGCCAAGTGCCTTCAAGCTGTCCAGGTACAGCTCCTGAATATTGTCCGGGGACGGCTTGATGATGACCTGGAACTGGTGATGCTGATACAGGCGGTTCGGGTTCTCCCCGTAGCGGCCGTCAGACGGGCGCCGTGAAGGCTCCACATAAGCAACCTTCCACGGCTCCGGGCCCAGGGAACGCAAAAAAGTCATAGGGTTCATCGTGCCCGCCCCTTTTTCCGTATCATACGGCTGGACGAGAATACAATTCTGGGCTGCCCAGAACTGCTGCAGGGTCAGAATCATCTGCTGAAAGTTCATAACTACCGGCTCCTTCGCTTTACAAGTGTGTACTGCCTCTTGCTTATGACTGGCTCTTGCTGCTGCGCGATGGAGGCGGCACCAGCTTCTATGTACCTGCGGTCTATGATGGAAGAAGAATGTCCCCCACAGCCACAAGCCAAAAAGCTCCCGCCCCCATGCCTGATGAACAGACATAGGGACGAGAGCTCAAATCTATTCTCCCGCGGTTCCACCCTACTTGATTACGCAAAAATCACGAAATCCACTTTTCATGCTGCCGCTTCCGTACTCCCGGGTGCCCTGTTCATGAACGTCGTCCCGCCAGGCTTCCACTACCCCCGGCTCGCTGCTGCGACAATACCGCCCACTACTTTCCCGATCCACGCACTCTCTCCAGTTCTGGAGCAAACACGGCAATCTTATAAAAGAAACTGAACTTATAGTAACGGATAATTTGCGATTCGTCAAATATTGTATTTATCGAGCTGGTCCAGGAAGCTCTGGGACTTCAGTCTGAGCCCCAACTGCATATCCATGAATCCCCGCATGACGGTCTTCAGCTCCGCACGGGTCTCCGGCTTCACATCAACATTTCCCAGCCTGGTCAGATCCAGCGCCGCGAAGATCCGCAGCAGCTTCAAGGCACGCGGGGAAATCTCCATGGCCGGCGGATCGTTATGCCGGCAGCTGCGGCAGAGAACTCCCCCCAGACGGGGACTCATTCTAAGCTCCTCATCCGGCTTGTCTTTGCCGCAGACGATACAGGAGTCGAGCTGAGGCCCGTAACCCGCAGCCTGCAGTACCTTCATTTCAAATACATTATTGATAATGCCGGGCTCTTTGTCTTCCTCCAGTGCATTCAGGCAGGCGGTTAGCTGGCGGTACCAGAAGCTGCCAGTCTCTTCATCATGCAGTACCCGGTCCAGCAGCTCGCAGGCATACGATGCATACGCCGCCTTGACCAGATCCTCACGTAGCGGATGATGGGACTTCGTGATCTCTCCGGCATTGAGTGTTCCCAGTCCACCGTTGTTGCGGAAGAACACGAACTCACCTGTTGTGAACAACTGGATCAGGGCAGCATGACGGCTTTTGACCTTCTTGGCGCCCCGCACCAGAACCCCTACTTTACCGGCGTTCTCGGTGCAAAGCGTAATAATGGCGTTCCCTTCACCGTAGTCCATGCTGCGGATGACGATCCCTTCCACCCTGTATAGCATGCCTCTTCCCCCAACCACTCGGCAAGCAACCAGTTCTTATTGTGCTTCTTCATCGATAGCCATCTCTTCCTCCGCCGGCAGCGTTCCGCTGCCCTCGGGCGAATCCCCAGCTTCCCTGTACAGCAAATACGCATCGAGATCTCCAGTCATTGCAAAATACTTCCACGAAAAATTCCGCATTCGTATTCATCCTTTCTTCGGAAACACGATGTCTCTTCAGATGTAGGATGTGCGATGCCCCAGGATCTATCCGTGCAATTCCTGCCAAGTAGAGGCGGCTTGAGAGGTGATCATTCTTTATGGAAGCCCAAATCCCGCAGGACGCGGTCCTGGTTACGCCAGTCTTTTTTCACCTTCACCCATAATTCCAGGAAAATCTTCGAGCCCAGCAGATTCTCAATATCCGTCCGCGCACGGCGTCCGACTTCCTTCAGCAGCGCTCCCTGCTTACCGATAATAATTCCCTTCTGGGAATCGCGCTCGACAAAAATAACCGCCGAAATATGCACAACCCCATTGGGTTCCACGCTCATATCCTCAATCGCCACTGCGATGGAATGCGGCACCTCTTCACGGGTCAGATGCAGAATCTTCTCGCGGATCAGCTCCGCGCAGACGAACTGCTCGGGGTGATCGGTAATCTGATCGTCCGGATAATACTGCGGGCCTTCCGGCAGATATTTCTGCACCTGCTCCAGCAGCGTGTTGACATTATTGCCCATCTTGGCTGAGATCGGCACGATCTCGGCGAACGTATGCAGCTTGTTATACTCCGTAATCATCGGCAGCAGCGCTTCCGGCTCAATCTTGTCAATCTTGTTCATGACCAGAATGACCGGAGTCTTAATGCTGCCAAGCTGTTCCGCGATAAAACGGTCTCCTCCGCCCATTCCCTCAGATGCATCCACCAGGAACAACACCGCTTCCACTTCATGCAGCGTGCTCATCGCGGTCTGATTCATGTAATCGCCGAGCTTGGACTGTCTTTTATGGATACCCGGGGTGTCCAGGAATACAATCTGTGAGTTATTCGCCGTGTATACTCCGTGAATCTTATTCCGTGTGGTCTGCGGCTTGTCCGACATAATGGCAATCTTCTGGCCGATTACCTGGTTCATGAGTGTTGATTTGCCTACGTTTGGTCTGCCGATAATGGCGACAAACCCTGATTTGAATTTCATATGATCTTCCTTCCTTACTACGTGGTTAGAATCGTCCAAACTTTAATTCCAAAGCGTTCAAAAGATTTTCGATCCCCCTAAGTCCCCCTTCGCCAAGGGGGACCCCAAGGGCCCCGGCCCTCTGGACACCCGGAATTGACGTGGATGCAGCGCTTGGCGCGGCAAGAAACTTTGGAAGGAGGATCGCTTTTCGTTCCCTGCGGGAACACGCTTGACTGCGGCGCATTTGATTGGCGGTGGCCAGCATGCTGCGCGGGACAGGGAGCTGTGGAGCATGAGCGCTTGCCGTTCCCTGCGGGAACACGCTTAACTGCGGCGCCTTTGATTGGCTGTGGCCAGCATGCTGCGCGGGACAGAGAGCTGTGGAGCATGAGCGCTTTCGTTCCCACCGGGAACACGCTTGACTGCGAAGCGGGAAAGACTAATTTGTTGAACACCGAATCCTGCCCATGCCCACTCGCAATAACTAGCCCGGCATGCCCACAATAACTAACCTGCCATGCCTACAACTGTCTTAATTGTATTTTGTACACTTATTCCGCTCCAAATCAGCGGTAAATAGACTTTAGTTGTAATTCATACATCTATTTTCCTCATCAACGTCACTTTCGACGATATCTGATGAATTTAGTTGTACAATTTACACTTAAATCAACTTTTGGCGGGAATAGGGGAGAGTTAGTTGTAGAATATACAGTTAACTTCGGAGCACCAGCGCTATTGGTTACCTCCGGGAACACGCTTGACTGCGGCGCGAATAGTTGATTAGTTGCAATGCTTAGACCCACACGCTTCCCGCACGCACACGCTAGCTCCTGCCATCACTCCGCACTCTGCCCCTGCGCCAGATCCGCCGGGCCGAAGGCGCCAGGAAGCAGGTCACGGACCGTAGTCTCCACAATATCGCCCTTCAGGTTGCCGAGAATGACCGGCATATCGGGGCCGCACAGCTCGACCATCACCTGGCGGCAGACGCCGCAAGGTGATACGGGGCCATCCGTATCTGCTACTACTGCTATAGCTTTGAAGGTACCGGGCTTATGGCCGTCCGCAATGGCGCGGAACATGGCCGTCCGCTCCCCGCAGTTGGTGGGACCGTAAGCGGCATTCTCGATGTTGCAGCCGTGGTGGACTTTGCCGTCCTGATCCAGCAGCGCTGCCCCCACCCCGAAGTGGGAATACGGTATATATGCATTGGCTCTTGCCTTGATCGCTTCCTGAAGAAGTAGCGCAGAATCCATAGTTGTCCTCCTAAAAGTTTTTCATCTTCTTCGATTAATCTTCGTACAAAACTCGCTTCGTAAGCATACGCTTAGTTTTATTGAGCATTCGCTTCATCGAATCTTCATCGAAATAAAACTCGCTTCGTAAGCATCAGCTTAAGTTTTGTAAGCTTACGCTTCTTCGATTAGTTCTCGTACAAAACTCACTTCGTAAGCATTAGCCTAGTTTTATTGAGCACCCACTTCATTCATTGCCCTGAAAATGTCACTCTAATTAAAGATGACGGAGCGCGCAAAGCGGGTCCGCCTCTTACACCAGCTGAAGTTGTAAACTGATTATGACATAAGACCTGTGATCCAGTCCATCACGGGATGATAAAAAACATAGATTCCGGCAATCACGGCAAACACCGCCGTAAGCAGCACGGCGCCTGCGGCGGTATCTTTGGCCTTCTTGGCCAAGGGGTGAACCTCAGGCGACACCAGATCAATCGTCGCTTCAATCGCCGTGTTCAGCAGTTCGGCTGTCAGCACCAGCGTAATGGCCAGCAGCAGCAGCATCCAGCTTGACGGAGGAAGTCTGAACACAGCGGCGGCAGCCACTACCAGAACAGCAAGGCCGCTGTGCACCTTCATGTTCAGCTCCGATTTGAAGGCCGCTGCAATGCCGTGCGCTGCAAAGCGAAAGGAATGCCAGAATTTTTTGTGGCCCACCGCCGTATTCTTGACCATTAGCGTGTCAACCCGACCTGAGCCAGAGCCTTCTCCTGCTTAGACATCATTTCGGCCTCAGCCTCCGGCTCCTGATGATCATAGCCCAGCAAATGCAGGAACCCGTGCACGAACAGGAAGCCCAGCTCCCGCTCCAGGGAATGGCCGTATTCCTCAGCCTGCTCCTGCGCCCGGGTAACCGAGATGATAATATCCCCAAGCACATTCGGTACTTCTTCCAGCTCTTCGTCTTCATCTGCTAAATCATATTTAATCTCCAGCTCGTCTTCTCCGGCCTCGTTCATTGCGAAGGAGAGCACATCTGTCGGACGGTCAATACCGCGGTATTCCAGATTCAGCTCGTGAATGCGTTCGTTATTGACGAAGGTCAGATCCACTTCCCCCGTGTCAATTCCTTCAGCAATGCCTGCTGCCTGAAGAATCCGCTCCAGCAGTGCAATCAGATCGCCGTTAATTTCATGTTCATCCTGTTCATTGTTCCAAACGACGCTCAGACTCATTTTTGATGGCCCCTTCCTCTTTTTTGGGCTTACGCACATCCTCGGGGTATTCAATCCGGGAATGGAAAATACCCATAACAGTCTCTTTCAGTGTCCGCGAAATAATATCCAGCTCCTTGAGCGTCAGATCGCATTCATCGAACTGATGGTCATCCAGCCGACTTTTGATAATTTTCTCAATCATAGTCTCCACCTGCACCACGGTTGGCTTACGGAGCGAACGGACGGCGGCCTCCACACTATCGGCGATCCCGACGACTGCGGATTCCTTTGACTGCGCCTTCGGGCCGGGATAACGGAAATCCTCCTCCGTGAAGTCCGGCTCTACCCCCTTATCTTCTGCAAGCTTCAATGCCTTATGATAAAAATAATGCAGGAACGTCGTGCCGTGATGCTGCTCCGCTATATCGCGGATCGGCTTCGGCAGCTTGTATTCCTTCTGCATCTCCACCCCGTCCCGGGCGTGGGCCACAATGATCGACTTGCTCAGCTTCGGCTCAATCGAGTCATGCGGATTCTCCATATTGTTCTGGTTCTCTATGAAATAGAACGGGCGCTTCGTCTTGCCGATGTCATGATAATACGAGCCTACCCGGCACAGAAGTCCGTCCGCACCAATCGCTTCGGCCGCAGCCTCGGACAGATTACCTACCATCACGCTGTGGTGATAGGTGCCCGGCGTCTCAGTAAGCAGCTTACGCAGCAGCGGATGGTTCGGGTTAGACAGTTCTACGAGCTTCAGTGCCGACAGAATGCCGAACGTTACCTCGAAGAACGGCATCAAGCCGATGACCAGCACTGCGGTAAGCAGCCCCCCGGCAAAGGAGAAGCCCAGAGCATATAACGTATTCGTCTCGTTCCATACGCCTCCGCTCAGCATCGTCAGTATGGCCACAGTCAGGCAACCGAGCAGGGACACCATAATGCCGCCCTTCAGCAGCGTTGAACGTTGTCCGGCGCGGTGCGTCGAGAAGATGGCAACATAACTCACGATTAGGGCAAAGAAGCCGAAGGTGAAATCAAAGATAGTATTCTGCTGAACATTCAGCAGGATACTGGCCAGAATGCTGAACAGAATGGAACAGAAATAAGCTAAGGTCATGTCCAGCAGCATGGAAATCAGCATCGCGCCGAGAGCCACAGGTGCCAGATAGCCGATATATGTCCGCACATCGGTCTGCAGGAAGGCCGTAAGCTTCATCATAACAATCGTAATAATAAAGACCAGTACCAGCATAAGCAGCTGGGAGTTATTGTATTTGAAGCCTGAGGCTCCGCCATTGTAGCGGATGAAGGTCATCAGACCAAAGGACAACAGTGCAGAGAGCAGCAGCAGGCCGAGTTGCGGCCAGTAATTAATCTCTTTACTGAGCAGACCGTTCTCATCCAGCAGCTTGTACAGCTCAGGGGTAATCTCCTGATTCTTGGCGACTAGCACATCCCCCTGCTCGATGAACACATCCGGCGTATTCTGACGGGCCTGCACCTTCGCTTCCTTGGTCGCATCCTCGTCATAGAATTTGTTGGCGGTAATCACCAGCCGCACCAGCTCCTGAACCACCTCGCGGGCGGTCCGCTGTCCCAGCGAACTGACGCTGACCTGCTCGGCCACCTTGGCGCGTGCGCTCTGGGCGTCGGTAATCTGGTCATTCATCAGCTTGGTGACAATATCCCGGGCCACCGGCTTCATTTCGATGATATCCTGCTGAGTCAGGCGCGGGATCTTGATATAGGTCTCTTCCGGAATGACGTAGGCCTGATCCTTGATAACGGACTGCATTTCATCCAGCAGATGCTCGGAGTAAGTCCCGGCCTTCTGGCTGGCCGCCACGAAATTAAGAATAAAATCATTCGCCCGCCGCGGAATCTCTTCCCGGTAAATCTCTGTCTTCTCACTCTGTGAAATCGTATCATCCTGATTCAACCCGCCGATCCGGTCCAGCAGCAGAGTTACTAGATTCTCCGCCCGGATAGGAATAATGGCATAACGGTTGGTCACATTCTCTGCAGCAGTCTCCTGGGCCTTGAGCTTGGCGTTGTTGTCCAGGATTTGCTTGGGAGCTGTAATCTCCTTGGCACTGCGGGTTCCCTCTTTGATATCATACCTTTTGGGCAGCAGATCAGAGGACAGGCTGAGGTAGAAGACAACGGCCAATAACAGGAAAAGAGCATAGCGCGTCACCGCGCTATACTTCCATCCGCTACTGCTATATACAAATCCGCTTAATTTCGATGGTTGCTTTGAGGCCATGAAGACAATCCCCTTTTTTATTGGAGGTTTTCGGCAGAGCGGTCATAGGCAACGATAATTTTCTGCACAAGGGAATGACGGACAACGTCCTGCTCAGCGAAGTAGACAAAGCCAAGCTCCTCGATACCGGAAAGAATCGTTTTGGCTTCGATCAGCCCTGACTTCTTGCCGCGCGGCAAATCGATCTGGGTCACATCGCCCGTGATGACCATCTTGGAGCCGAAGCCCAGACGGGTGAGGAACATTTTCATTTGTTCGGGCGTGGTATTCTGCGCTTCATCAAGGATGATAAAAGCATCCTCCAGCGTACGTCCGCGCATATAGGCAAGCGGTGCAATCTCGATCAGCCCGCGCTCCAGCGCCTTTGCCACCTGATCAGGCCCCATAACGTCGTACAAGGCGTCGTAGAGCGGCCGCAGATACGGATCTACCTTCTCTTGCAAATCTCCCGGGAGGAAGCCCAGGTTCTCCCCGGCCTCTACAGCCGGACGCGTAAGCACGATCCGTTTGACCGAGCCTTCCTTCAGCGCCGTCACCGCGAGGACCACAGCCAGATATGTCTTGCCTGTGCCCGCCGGGCCGATGCCGAAGACGATATCACGCTTTTTGATGGTGCTCACATAATGCTTCTGGCCAATCGTCTTGACACGGATCGGCTTGCCGCGGAATGTGGTTGTAATCTCGCCCTTGAACAGGTCCAGCAGCTGGTCGGCACGGAAATCCTTCGCCAGCTCCACGGCATACTGCACATCGCGTTCGCTCAATATATAACCCCCGCGTACCAGTGACAGCAGCACGTTGAAGAGCTGGCCCAGCATGTCCACTTCCCGCTCCGTACCGCGAATCGTAATTTCGGCCTCGCGTGAGTTAATAACTGCCGGAATTTCTTTCTCAATGATTTTCAGGAATCCGTCCTGCGGGCCGAACAGGGATTGCGCTTCTCCCGCATTGTGCAAAGATATTTGAATGCTTGCAGTCTGTTCTGACAAGTAGCCTCATTCTCCTCAATTGTTTACTATCGGAAGTTCTTCCGCAATTCTCTCTTCCACCTCAAACAGCACTTTCATATAAACTTTACCATTCTCTTTCTTCTCATGCAAAATTTTTTGACTTTTAATGACGCTATCAGCGCCGTATCGCGCGAAAATATCGCTCTTCGCCCGCGTCAATCCTTCCGCTCTGGCTGCCTCTGGAGTAAGCGCTTCAGCGGTAGCTTTGATCTCCAGCTCCTTCTCAGTCATCAGGCCCAGCGGCAGCTGAAACGAGCGCCACGACAGCATGTCGGGCTCTGAAAGCGTACGGGACTTAGCAAACCCGGAGTCCCCATAGCCCCACAGCTGAATCGCCCACTTGCCGAGAACGAGATAGGTGCGGTCCTTGCGTTCTCCTGTATACGCACTGCCCGTTCTTTTGAGCGGCACCTCCAGATTATATTCATGCCATACAAGGCCTTTAACCATGCCTTTGGCGACTACAAACTCGGTATTCTCCTCGTCACCCAGCGCTCCGGAGATGAGGATGTCCCCTTTTTTGACCCGCGAATTCCGGCTGACCACCGGTCTGCCCTGCTCCGCATAGATTTCGGTCACCACCGCATCGGTCCGGCTGATGAGATGGCGCTGGCTGAGCAGCGGCTTATTCTCGGGGCGGTCGGCTTCGACGACCTGGATGGTAATGCTCGTCCCGGTCCGGTGGAACCCGGCCCATGTCAAGCCCGGAACCAGGGTGGTCAGCTCCCGGGACAGCTCGTCCGACTCCTGCATGCGCCAAATCCACTGAAACGGATAGACACCTTCCTTGCGTGCCGCTTCCAGAATATCCTCGGTAGGAATGCGGGTATTCCCTTCCACCTTGACGCTCCAGATCATGGAGGAGAGCAGCAGCAGGCCTACACCGAAGATCAGTATCCCTGCGGCAAAAAACTTCCGTCTCCACAAGCGCGCGAGGCGAAACGGAAGTCCGTGCCTGGCTGTAACATGCATACGGCAGCCTGTCTTTTTGAGGAGCGGGCGGAGCCGGAAAAAGTCATCCAGCAGCAGATTCAAAGAAGCGCCGTCCCCGGCAGGCCTCACATCCCAGATGATGATGCCCGCTCCGGTTACAGCATTAATGAACTTCTCCACCTGCGGTCCGCTCACATGCAGTGTAACGAACCCCCGCAGTGATGCCAGAGGCGGTTCTTTCATGGATTCTCCCCACTTTCCTTATATCTGATTTCACCGATTACTCCAATGACGGCAAGCTCCTGGCCCAGAATATTGCGGATGACCAGTCCTTCGCCGGAAATCTCCAGCACTCCTTGGGTTAATGCCAGCCTGAGCTGCTCCGAAGAGAAATGCAGCACGCCGCGGTGGTTCTCAATATACAGCTCCTTATTGCCGATCAGGGTGATCCGAGGCATCTCCTGCAGCACATCCTGCGGAAGATCCAGTACCCCGTTTGTCCATCCCCGCAGCCTGCGGCCGATACGGGTCATAAGTAGACGCTCCCCCTTCCTGCCTTCTGTACACCTTATGCGGCGGGGCGGCCGTTTATGAGAAGAACTCACATGCAGTCTCCTGGTACAACAGCAAAAAAGCCTGAATCCTTTCCCGCTAAGGAATAGATCCAGGCTTATTGCAGCATTACAGGTTTGATCAGGAGGCGAAGGCAAAGTCTTAACGCCGCGTGGAATGCGGCTGGCGGGCACGGGGCGGACCCAGCACCTCCGCCCACACCAGGCCGCTGCGCAGCGTGTCAGGGTCGCCCGTGAGCGGATGGCTGGCGAATGCCGGTGATGCTGCGCCAATGCCCTCTCCGCCTGCTTCAGAGCCCGCAGACGGGACGGCAGCCGCCATTCCGTCGAAGGCAGCCTGCAGCGCCTCCAGCTCCCGCTGCATGCGTGCTGTGCGGGCCTCCAAGCTATCCAGGTCATCGGCCTGCTCCAGAGACACCCCTTCGCCGGTCTCATCACCGGCAACCGGCTGCTCAGCCTCAGCCCAGGCTGGCGAAGACGGGGCTTCATGTACATCCGGCTGCGGGGCAGGCAGGTCTGTGTCCGCCCTTGTCCCGGCAGGCGCCGGGAAGCCACTGCCCTGCTGCTCCGCACGCCCGGCCTTCCGGCGGCGGGGCAGCGTATTACCGATGTCCCCTCCGCCGCCGCCAAAGGTAGGCATCCCCCCGCGCGGGGCCTGTTTGTCTTTGCCCTTCTTTTTGTTCAGATTGGTGATGATCGCTATGGCCGCAAGCACCAGGAAATAGATCACGCTGCTCATGGGAGCTCACATCCCTTTATTTGTGGGGCGGACGGCTGGCGTCGTCCCCATCGTTTAGTTTGCCGAGGGAGCCGCGCATCTGCGTATCTGCCTCGATATTTTTCAGATTCATATAATCCATCACACCAAGCTTACCGGAGCGCAGGGCTTCGGCCATCGCCAAGGGTACCTGGGATTCGGATTCAACGACCAGCGCCTTCATCTCGACCACGCGGGCTTTCATCTCCTGCTCATGGGCAACCGCCATCGCCCGGCGTTCTTCAGCCTTCGCCTGGGCGATGCGCTTATCCGCTTCTGCCTGCTCAGTCTGCAGGTACGCACCAATATTCTTGCCTACATCCACATCCGCAATATCAATGGACAGAATTTCAAAGGCCGTCCCTGAGTCGAGACCCTTGGATAAAACAGTGCGGGAGATAGAATCCGGATTCTCCAGCACATCCTTATGCGAATTACTGGAGCCGACTGTGGTTACAATCCCCTCGCCGACACGGGCAATAATCGTCTCTTCGCCCGCACCGCCGACCAGCCGGTCGATATTGGCCCGCACCGTTACACGTGCTTTGACCTTGACTTCAATTCCGTTCTTGGCCACAGCCGCAACAATCGGCGTCTCAATGACACGCGGGTTAACGCTCATCTGAACCGCCAGCAGCACATCGCGTCCGGCCAGATCGATGGCGGCGGCACGTGTGAATTCCAGCGGAATATCCGCTCTCTGGGCGGCAATCAGCGCGTTCACTACCCGGTCCACGTTCCCTCCGGCCAGATAATGGCTCTCCAGCTGATTGATATTCAGCCCCAGCCCAGCCTTGGTCGCCTTAATCAGCGGATTGACAATCCGGCTAGGTGTTACCCGGCGCAGACGCATCGCTACCAGCGTGATAATGCTGATTTTGACCCCGGAGGCCCATGCAGATACCCACAGCATTACCGGGAAGAAGCTGAAGAAGACGCTTAGTACAATAATCACGGCTACCGCGATCAGCAAAAAAGTAATCATAGATGCTTCTAACATACGCTTATCAACCTCCTATATCTTGATAGACAACAATTATTTCGCAGCTTCCTTCACGACCACGCGGCCGCCCTCAACCTTCACCACGGATACGGCAGTCTGCGCCTCGATGAACCCGCCTTCTGTCACCACATCTATCCGTTCACCGTCAAAGGTGGCGGTTCCAGCCGGACGCAGCGGGGTTACGCTCATGCCGGAGGCTCCGATCAGACGCAGCTTCTCCGGGACAGGAACAAACCCTTTGTCTCTGGTAAGGCTATCCTGAAGGATGAAACGGTTCCAGATCCCACGCTCCTTGAAGACCACGGCTACAAACACAATGACCACAGCCGCTGCCGAAAAAGCAATGCCAAGGCTGAACAGCGCATGCGTAAAGCTGTATGCAGCCCTTACAACACCAGCCACCAGACTGATGGACCCGAGTATCCCCAGAATACCGAAGCTCGGCACAAACAGCTCCAGAATCAGCATTACCAGTCCCAGAATGAACAGCAGCAGCGTCTCCGCCCCGGCGAAGCCAGCCACATAGTTGCCGAAGAAGTAAAGGGCGAACGCCAGCGTACCGACAACTCCGGGCACCCCAAAGCCGGGCACCAGCAGCTCGATGAACACACCGGCGATGCCCACGAAGAGCAGAATCGTCATGACCACCGGATGGGTCAGAAATTGCGACATTTTCTCCGCACCGGTATGCTCAATGCGAAAAATGTCGTCTGTCGAGTAGCCCAGCCAGGTAATCGCCTCCTGCTCCGTTCCAGCAATCCGGTCGGCGTAACCGGCCTGAAGCGCCTCGTTGCTGCTCAGAGCGATAATCTCGCCCGCCTGCTTGTTCACGCCCAGTTCCGGGCGGTTAACTACCAGATGAACATCCATCATGCCGGCAGCCACTTCAGGATCACGCCCATTCAGCGAGGCAGCCCCGATCATTTTGGATTTCCAGTACGATACCATCTTGGCGTCTTCCACGCTCTTCCCGTTCATGTCCACCAGCGAAGCAGACCCGATCATGCTGCCCGGCTTCATGATAATGGCATCCGCGTTCAGCGCGATATAGCTGCCTGCCGATGCGGCGTTGCCTTTGATATAGGCCACTGCCGGGATCTTGCTGTCTCTGACCAGGGTGCCGATTCGTTCGGCGGAATCCACCCGTCCTCCAGGCGTATCGATCTCCAGCACAATCAGAACTGCGCCGTAATTCGCCGCTTCCTGAAAGCCCCGTTCCAGAAAGCTCTGCAGACCCCGCTCAATCTCCTGGTCTACCGGAATAATGAACACAGGTCCGCTGACTACTGTACCCGAAGCCGCTCCCGGTGCACGGACCGCTTCATTATCTGCCTGAATCGTCCCCGCCACCGGCAGGAACAGAAGAACCATCAGCGCCGCGATACAGGAGAATATGATGGTACGTAACTTATTCAAGCCTGCGCCCCCCTTTTGTACATGAACCATTGCATTCTCAACTTATCATTGTATGTACGCCTGCATATAATTCTTAGTATTCCATATACGCAGGTCTATCCAAAAAGATCCACATAATGAAAAACACCCCTAATGAAAGGGGTGCTAGCGTTATATTATTGCAGAAATTGCTGAACCGCCTGGTTCACGAGTTTGCCATCGGCGCGACCTTTGACCTTAGGCATCAGTGCGCTCATCACCTTACCCATTTCACTTTTCGAAGAAGCACCGGTTTCCTGGATGGTCTGTTGTACAATTACTTTAATTTCTTCTTCGGTAAGCTGCTCGGGAAGATATTTAATGATAATCTCGATTTCTGCCTTAGTACTCGCGGCAAGCTCATCGCGACCCGCTGCTTCAAATTCTTGGAGGGCATCTTTGCGCTGTTTGATCTCACGACTAAGGATATCAAGCACTTCGTTGTCGTCTAATGTTCTCTTCAAATCTATTTCAAGATACTTTATTGTAGAACGAACCATTCGAATGGTGGAGAGTGTGAACTTGTCCCTACTCTTCATCGCTTGCTTCATATCTTCGTTCAATCGTTCGCTAAGATTCATGCGTGGGTAATCCTCCTAAAACTTTCTCTTACGAGCAGCCTCAGACTTCTTCTTGCGCTTTACGCTTGGCTTCTCATAATGCTTGCGTTTCTTCACCTCAGCCAAGACACCATCCTTAGCAATGGAACGTTTAAAGCGACGAAGTGCAGCATCAATTGTCTCGTTTTTGCGAACTTTCGTTTCAGACACCAGTTTTCCCTCCCTCCGACCAGACCGTCCAAGAGCATAACAACACGGTTCATCACCTTTCATTATAGGTCAAACCTAAATAAGGTGTCAACCTTCGCGTTATTTTTTTTTCAGTCAGGCTGCATATAGTTAGATTGCTTACTTAGGCATGAGAATTGGAGTTCCCGGTCAAGGCACCAAGCTTGGCTCCGCCCAGCAGATGATAATGCAGATGCGGCACGGCCATCCCGCTGTCCGGACCGCAATTGTTAATTAGCCGGTAGCCGGAATCAGCAATTCCCAGCTCTGTTGCGAGCTGCTGTGCTACAGCGTGAATCTCGCCGATCAGCGGCAGATCCTCAGGCGTAACCTCGTTCATGGAAGCAATGTATTTCTTAGGGATAATCAGCACATGCACAGGGGCAGCAGGCTCAATATCGTGGAACGCCAGAATCCGCTCATTCTCGAACACCTTTTTGGACGGGATTGTACCTTCGATAATTTTGCTGAATACAGTTTCCATACCACGCTTCCTCCCAGAAAATTTGTAATGCAGAAGCTTGCATCCGGCACTATCCGCAGCACTGGCTGAGATAACAGACATGAACACAACTCTCTTCCGTGCAATAACCACCCGGTACTCCCAGGAGATCACCCAGAAGAGGATCAAGTATCGTTCTGTTCAGCTTGAGCTCTGCGGGACGCACACGCCTGAATGTCTTCGGGCTTCCGGCCTGATTGGCTTCACGACAAATTTCAATGTATGGCTCTAATCATACAGGATGTTGAGCAATTACGAAAGACGGAAGACTACATTCTGGTAAAACTAGATGATTGGGGCGGATTAGGTTGGGATTGTGAGGGAAAGTGGGGGAGCAGAGTGTTGGGGATGGAATCAGGATATCAGGCGGAGGAGGGTCAGGGGGCAGGGAGTGGAGGATCATGATAACAGAGTATAGGGTGGGCAGACTGTATTATAACAGGTCTGGCGGCACGTTGTGTTCGGTTCTTTGAATACATTTGCTCCGGGCATAACTTCATCAGCACAATTGGCTCGCTAACCCTCGCTGTAGCATAATGCAGTCGGATTTTCGCATACATTTTGTTCGATTGCCTTAATGGAGGGCGCTCCCTCTATTCGGTAATCCCGCTGCTACTTTTGAGTTTCACCAAAAAAAGACAAAAAAAAGGAAACACCCTTCACAGCTCATATGAGCTGCTTCGGCGGCGGACGTATGAGAAGGAGTAGATTCCCTGTCATACGTCCGCCGAGGTGTTTCAAATAATGTCGGCTTAGCTGTATTATAACAGGGGGTTGGAGGTGTATCTGTGATTCTCATCACAACCAACCCCGTCTTTCACATTTTTTCCAAAAGAATGGTTGAACCCCCACCGCCCTGCTCTGCGGGAACTACAATCAGCTTGCGCGGCAGGCGGGCCCGAAGCTCGGGAACATGGCTGATGATACCGACGGACAGCTGGTCATTATGCAGTCTCTCCAGTGAAGTGATGACGGTGTCGAGCAGATCCGGGTCCAGCGTGCCAAAGCCCTCATCCAGGAAAAAGAATTGCAGCGGATATTGTCCGCGCAGCTGAATCTGGGCTGACAGGGCAAGCGCCAGCGACAGGGAGGTCAGGAAGGTCTCTCCCCCGGATAACGTGGACACCGGACGTCTTACGCCGCCGTTCCCGTCATCCCGGATGACGAAGCCGCCGCCTGAATCCACCTCCAGCGCATAACGCTGCTTACTTAGGAACCTTAGACGCTGTGACGCAGCCTGGCATACCTGCATCAGCTGTTCTTCAGCAATATACTCCACAAAAGCATTGCCGCGCAGCACGGTCTGCAGCTTGGATAGACGCTCCTGCATCGCCGCATGTCCAGCCCGCTTGTCCTCCAGCTCTACCCAGCGGATATGGCGCTGCTGCAGATCCTCCAGATCCCGCTCTGCCCGTGCACGGGCCTGAAGCGAGGCTTCATCCTCCTCTTTGCACCTTAGCAGCGCGTCCTGGCTCTCCTGCCATTCTTCATTGCTGAGCACAGCTCCAGCCAGCTTCTCCTCAATGCTCCGCAGCTGCAGCAGGCACTCCGCCTCTTCTTCGCGGTAGGACTTCACACGTTCAGCGGCCTGTGCCCGTTCTCCAGTCTCCAGCGATGAGGCTTCCACCTCTGCGGCCGAAGCAAACGGCGAAGACTGCAGACTCTCCTCCCACTGGGCGGCGGCGGCGGTATAATGCTCCTGCGCCGATTCTGCCGCCTGGCGGGCTACCGCAGCTTCGCGGGTCTGCTGCTGCGCCTTATCCGCTGCCCGGCGGTGTTCCTGCCGGCTGCGTTCCAGCGCAGTCTGCAGCTCCAGCAGCCTGCGTTCACAGGCGGCCAGCAGCTCCCTGGCAGGCTGGCCGCCGGTCCCTTCGCGCAGGCGCTGCTCTTTATCGCGGGCAAGTGCCTCCTTGCCTTCAAGCTGCGCATCCCACTGCGCCAGCTCCTTATCCAATCCGGCCAGTTGCTCGTTCAGCGTCTGCACAGCGAGGTTTTTCTCGTCCAGGAACTTGACGCTGATCTCCAGCCGGCTGCGGATCTCCTCAGCGCGTTCATCCTTGCCGAGCATCTCCTGATACGTTCTCTCCGCTTCCTCCGGGGCAAGCTCCGGGAAGAGACGACTCCATTCCTCCCTTAGCTTGCCGGCTGAAGCAGCCAGCTCCTCTGCCTTGGCAGACAGCCCCTGCAGCCAGGTCTTCTCTGCTTCGGCACCTGCCGCCTCCTTGTGATACACCTGTTCCAGCTCCTGCAGGGAACGCTGCCAGTCTGAAGCCGCACGGCGCAGCTCTGCGGAGCGGCCTCGCAGCGCGGCCAGCTGCTCATTCAAGGCAGACAACCAGCTATCCAGCGCGGATAGAGCTTGTTCATCCGGAAGCTGCGCGAATGTCTGGGAGCCGGGAGACTCTGGGGTAATTAAGGAATCAGGTGCGGCGTGTGAATCAGAACTGTTCAGAGAGTTAGATGCTGCATCCGAACCGGAACTGCTTGAGAGCTTGGGTACGGGTGCGGCGTGGGAAGTAATGCTTGCCGTCTTGTCCGAAGCCGGCTCCGCCCCGGCCGCGCCAGCGGCTGACTGGTGCAGCGCCTCTTCGGACGCGGCTCCCGCTAGCCCAGCGAGCCACGAGCTATCTTGCTCCAGCAGGCTGCGCAGCAAATGGCGCGCCTCCAGCGCCTGCCGGGCCTGAACGCGGACATGGCGGAGCCTATTGTCCAGCTCCTCAGGGTCTCCCTGCTTCTGTTGAAGCGCAGGGGAGGGGTGATGCTCACTGCCGCATACCGGGCAGGGAACCCCTTCTTGGAGTTCACCGGCGAGCGCCTGCGAGAGCCGGTGAACCTCCTGCTCCTTCAGCGCAGCCTCCAGCGCGCTGATATGCCCCTCCAGGCGGCCGGCAGCGTCTCCCGCTGCCCCTTCGGCCGTCCGCAGCTCTTCCTGGTGCAGGGCGGCGGCGGCTAGCAGTTCCCCGCGCCCGGCATCCAGCGCCTGCCGCCGGGACCCGGCGGCGGCCAGCCGCGCTTCCGCCGCCGCGAGCACCGCCGCGCGGCCCTGGCGTTCACGTTCTGCCGATTCCCGCTGGGCCTCGGCAGAACGCAGTCCCTGCAGTCTCTGCATGGCTTCCTGCAGAGACTGCCGCTCCTGGGAGCGGACCGCCAGCGGCTGCAGGCTCTGCTGCAGCTCGTGCTGTTTCTTTTGGCCGCGGGCCAAAAGCTCACGCTCCCGGGCCAGGCTCTCCCGCCCGGCAGCCAGGCCCCGGGCGGCTTCCTCGCGGCGCGCCTGCAGCGCCGCCCGCTCGCTGTGCAGCGCGCCGAGCTCGGCTTCCAGCTCGAGCGCGCGCCGGTACCGGCCCTCCTCCTCGCGGAGGGCCGGCTCGCCTGCGGACAGCGCGGTCTGGGCCGCTGCTTCCGCTTCTGCCCCGGCCGCCGCCTCCTGCACGGCGGCGGCGGCCAAGCCCTCAAGGCCCCCGGCGCGTGCCGCCCGGGCCTTCCAGGCCTCCTCCGCGCTGCGCCAAGCCTTCAGCGCGGGCAATCTCCGCTCGGCCTCGTCCGCCTTGCCGAGCTTCTGCTCCAGGAGGAGGATCTGCTCCTCCTTGGCCAGCAGACCTTGCCGCTGCGACTCGCGGCGGGCCCGTTCCTCCTGCAGCTCGCGGATGCGGACGAAGCGCTCGGCGCGCTCCGCAGCCTCCGTGAGCCGCCCCCGGCAATCCGCCGCATGACGGATCGCCTCCTGCACACGGACGGCGGCCGCTTCCACATCTGCCTTGCCCGCGCTGCCCAGCCCCTGCTGCTCGGCTTCCAGAGCGCGCAGCGCCGCCTCGTTCTCCTTGACGCGGCGGCTCAGCTTCAGTGCCAGCCCATCGCCGTACTGTTCCAGATGGAACAGACGCTGGAGCATCTGCCTGCGGTCCACGCCACGCAGCGACAAGAACTCGGCGAATTTGCCCTGCGGCAGCACAACAGCCCGGGTGAAATCGTCCATCTTCAGCCCGATGTGCTCTTCGACACAGCGCGTAACCTCGGCCAGCTTGTCGGCCATCACAAGATCGCCGTCCGCCTTGACCTCGATGAAACGGCTGATTGTATTGCTGACCGACTGCTCCCCGGTGCGTTTGAATTTCCGTTCCACACGGTAGCGCCGCGCCCCGGAAGAGGAGTTCAGCTCGAAGGTGAAGGCCACACTGAGCTGGTCCTCGGAATGGTTCATAATTCCCTGGGTTCCGTTCACGGCGCGCTCCACTTTGCCGTACATCGCCAGTGTAATGGCGTCCAGCAGACTGGATTTACCGCTGCCCGTCGGACCAAAGATCCCGAACAGCCCCGTCTCGGTCAGGCTGGCAAAATCAATCTCCTGCTGCGCACGGTAACTCTGCAGCCCGGATAATTTCAACAATATCGGCTTCAAATCAGTTCTCCTCCCCTTCCGCAGCATCGTGCCGCTCTTCTTCCGCCAGCTCCAGGAACAGCGCAATCAGGCTGTCATCCGGCTCCGCGCCGCCGGTCTGGCGCTGATAGAACCTGCGGAACAGCTCCTGTACCGGCATGCGGGAACGGGACATTTCTTCCAGCTCCTGCTCCATCTGCGGGTAGATCGGGCGAATATGGACGATGCCCTCCCGTGCCTTGCGCAGCCGCTGGATATCGTTCATGGACATGGCCTCGGTCAGCCGCAGCTCCAGATCGATGAACGCCCCGGCGTCCCGGCCCTCATCCAGCCAGCCGTAGACCTCCTGCAATCCGCCCGCAGACTTCCAGTTGACCAGCGGCCGCCCGCAGCGGAGATAGATCTCCTCGAACACCGGCTCCCCACCCGGCGCGACATCAATCATGGCCACCGATTTGGCCTGACCTGCTTCAGAGAAGCTGTAAGCCAGCGGGGAGCCGCTGTAGCGGATCATCCCGTCGCCTTTGACCCGCTGGGCGCGGTGAAGATGCCCAAGTGCCGTATATTGCGCGCCGCAAGAGAGTGCCGAAGGATCAACGGTATACGCACCGCCGACCTGGATCGGCCGTTCGGAGTCACTCTCCACGCCACCCAGCACATAGATATGGCTCATCGCCAGATTGACGGTCTGCGGGGTGAACTCGCGCCCAAGCAGATTCATCAGCCGCCCGACCCGGGCACTGTAAGCCAGCCGCAGCTCAGCCTCTCCGCTATCCCCCGCAAGCAGCTCGCCGAGCCGGGCTTCAGAGGGGTAAGGGAGTGCAGCGATTTTGGCAATCTCGCCGGTTCTGAGCGCATGCACAGTGACCGGTTCCGAAGTCGGCATTCCGACGAGCGTAATCCCCTGCCTGCGGACAAGCGGGGACACGGAAGCTACGCGCTCAGGCTGGTCGTGATTGCCCGAGATAACCACCAGCGGACGGCCGCCTGCCGTCAGTCGGGCCGCCGCGTCATAGAACAGCTGCTCCGCTGCAGCCGGAGGATTCACCGAATCGTAGACATCCCCCGCCATCAGAATCAGATCTGTCCCGGAGGAATCGGCAATCTCCACCAGCTCATCCACGAACTGCTCCTGCTCCTTCTGCCGGCTTCGGCCCTCCAGCGTCCGCCCCAGATGCCAGTCTCCTGTATGCAATATGCGCATTTCCGCCCTCTTTTCCCCGCCTGTCTGCGGCAATCATATATAAAAAGCACTTAAGATTTGAACTCAAAGCTTGGCCGTCGCTTAGTTGAACATTTGGACTTCCGTCCGCTGTTGTCCTCTGATTTCATTGATCTTTCATTCTGTTCGAGGTTGAAGTAGGTTGACAGCGGCTGCACCTCATCATCGGCCATTTAATCCTGCACGAAATACAACCTTCCTGCGCCAAGAAGCCTTCTTATACTGGAATTGTTGCAAGAAAGACAACTTTCCCCCTGCTACAGGCCGATGTACAGAGCTATTCTTGTATTTCATACAGCAATCCGATCCAACACGGCAGCAATGTCTACACTCAAGCTGTAATAAGTACAACATTCCGCAACATTCTAAGGGACAAAAACAGTCAGTTCATTCGCTCAGCCAACGCTCGCCAGACCGCAAGCCTATAATTTGTCTTAGCTACCGTTCAGCACTCTATATCCGCCGCTGTTACCGCAACCCTTCTCCACCGCTCACAATCTCACAGCATGTCCGCCTTCGAAAAAGTACAGCCATATCTCGCTGACCGGCTCGCCCAGAATATCCAGCAGCGCCTTGCTGTACAGCTCGAGCTGGAAACGGTATTTGTCTGACAGCTGTGCAAGCCCGTCCCCGTGCGGAGGGATATGATCTGTTTTGTAATCCAGCAGAATCAGCCGTCCCTTTTCCCGGAACAGGCAGTCGATCACCCCTTGAATCATTACTGTCTCCGCAAAATCACCGCCGCCGCGTTCATCCGCAAGTCCGGCAGCCGCTTCATCCAGATAGTCAAGCCCCCGGTAGGCTTCACCGGCTGGCATCGTGTAGCTGAAGGGCTGCTCTCTGGTCTTCCATACAGAGTGGAAGAGTCTGTGGCCCAGCTCACTCCGGCAGAACTGCCCAACTTCCTCCAGCACCACCGCATCCGCCTGTTCCCTGCTAAGGATAGCAAGCCTTACAAGACGCTCAAGCGTAGCCTCCAGCACTGACCGGTCTAACGGCTCATCCAGGGGAATATGCTGCATCACCGTATGGTAAGCCGTTCCGCGCTCGGCAGGGGTAAGTCCCCGCTGCTCCATGAATTTCGGCCGCTGAAGATGCAGGCTGTCCCTATACCCGCGCTCTTTCCGTTCGTCCGGTCCACCCGGAAGCCTCCGCTCCTCCAGTTGGTCGTAAGAAGGCTGCTCCTGCATCGATAATAATCCCTTGAGCTCGGTGACCGAGGTCTTAGCAGGGATGCTTGAGGCTGCCGTGTACCGGTAAGTCCAGCCCAGTCTCTCCGCAATCTGTGCAGTAGCCGGGGTCTCAGGTGTTGACACCGCGCTGCCCCTGTGGAGCGCCTCCAGAATGACCCGGCGTTGTTCGTTCTTGTCCTGATCGCCGTCCCCGGCAAGGAAAGCGCCCGGGCTAAGCTCCGCTGCTCCAGTCACCGTAATACTCCAGTTCGACTCATCGCCATGCAGCACCGTGGATACTGGCCCCTCGCTGCCTGCCAGCTTGCGCAGAATAGCAGCGGCAGGGTGGCGGATCAGCGCCGGTCCCACCCAATCCAGATAACTGCGGCCCCGGGCCAGCAGGTGATCCGCCAACAGCAGCTCTTCGCGGCCCTGCATCGCTGCCCAGCCCGAAACCGTGCGCGGCAGATCCCTGACCGTGCCGACCAGAATCATTTTGTCACGCGGACGGGTCAGTCCGACATAGAGCACGCGCATCTCCTCAGCGAGCAGCTCCAGCCGCGAACGGCGGTTAATCGCCAGATAGGGCAGTGTCGGGTAGCTGACCCGGGTCTCCCGCTCCACGAAGCGCGGCCCGAAGCCAAGCTCCTTGTGCATCAGGAACGGAGAATGCAGGTCCTGACGGTTGAACATTTTGGCCATGCCTGCCAGGAAAACAACAGGGAACTCCAGACCCTTAGACTTGTGGATCGTCATAATTCTGACGCCCCCGGCCTCCTCGCTGCTTCCTCCGGCAACCCCCAGATCGCCGCCGTTCTCTCTCAGCCGTGAGATGAACACCAGGAAGCGGAACAGTCCTCTGGCCGAGGTCTCGTTCTCGAATTGAACAGCCCGGTCATACAGCGCCTTCAGATTGTTCTGGCGCTGAAAGCCTCCGGGAAGCCCACCGACCCACTCCAGATACCCGCTCTCACGGTAGATCCTCCAGATCAGCTCGCTTAAGCTTCCTTGCCGGGCAGCATTTCTCCAGTTCTCCAGCCTATCCCTGAAGGACTTAAGCTTACGCTGCAGCGTAATAGGAATATCACGCAGCGCCGCCGAAGCATCGGTTCCGTCAGTTATACCTTCCTGTACACCCTCATTTGCTGACGATGGCGTAAGCTCTGACGCAGCGGCTGTCTCTCCGGCTGTGTCACCGGTACCGGCATCCTGCCCCGCAAGCAGCGCGGCATCCCAGAACAGATCCGGCGGATTGTCCCGCAGTGCCTCTCCTGCTTCAGAAGCCGCAACCAGCGCATCGTAGAACGTCCCTCTGCTGCACAGCCGCACCTTCGCCAGCTCCTCCTCCCGGAGATTCACCACCGGTGAGCGCAGCACTCCGGCTAGGGGAATGTCCTGACGGGGATTATCGACAATCTGCAGCAGGGAGAGGGCAATCTCCACCTCCGTAGCCTGGAAATACCCCTTGTTCTGGTCACCGTACGCCGGAATCCCTTCAGCCCGCAGCTCCTCAATCATCAGCGGCGTCCATACCCGGGCCGAACGCAGCAGAATGACAATGTCGCCGTATACTACGGGACGCATGATCCGCAGTGCTTTATCATAGATCAGCAGCGGCTCACCGCCGGTCATTCCCGTCATCTGCGAGATACGCCGGGCAATAGCCCGGGCTTCCAGCTGTGCAGTCTCACTCTCAGCAGCCTCCAGCTCCAGAAGGGGCAGCTCATCGCCCTCTGCTGCTTCGTCCGCCGGCCCTGGGGCAGAGCCTCCCTTATCAATCAGCAGCAGCTCCGGCGCAAAATAAGTATCCGGGCCTTTCTCCGCAGCTCCCGGGAAGTTCGCTCCGTACACCAGCTCTGCCCTCTCATCATAGCTGATCTCCGCGACATTGCTGTCCATGATCTGCCGGAAGACCATATTCACCGCATTCACCACTTCCAGCCTGCTGCGGAAATTGCGGGCCAGATCGATGACCAGGCCATCTTCCCGTTCCTCCTGTCCCGGATCAGTCCCAGCCGCCCGGCCCTCTGCCTCACCGTCATGCAGATTGTTGCCTGCACTGTCTCCGTAAGACAGCCCATTACTGAACCTGCGGTATTTGTCCAGGAACAGGCCCGGCTCCGCCAGGCGGAACCGGTAAATACTCTGCTTCATATCCCCGACCATGAAGCGGTTGCCGGGGGCTTCCCGGGAGATCAGCCGGACAATCTCCTCCTGTACACTGTTGGTGTCCTGATATTCATCCAGCAGCACTTCGTCGAACTGGCTGCGGTACTCCATCGCCGCATCCGACGGGAGAGAACGCCCGGGCTGCGAGTCCTTATGGCGCAGAATCTGCAGGCAGTAATGCTCCAGATCACTGAAGTCCACCAGCCCCCGGCCTGCCTTCTCCAGCCGGTAGCGCTCGCCGAACGCAATTACGGTCTCCGCCAGCTCCTGCATCAGCGGAGCCGCCGTATGAAGTTCCCCCAGGAAGGATTCCGCCGGACGGCCGAACAGGGATTTTTGCAGCTCGAGCAGGCTCTTCTTCACCTGATCCCGGATCGCCTTCACGCTCTCCTGAAGCAGCGGATCAGTGGCATCCTTCTTGCAGGGCTTCAGCTTCCCGAAGGAGATCTCCATGAAGATATCATACAATCCGGCCCAGGGCTGCGAGTCCACCGCGTCCAGCAGGCCCTGCGCCATCTCCAGATCGGCAGCTAGATTCTCCGCATAAGGCGCCGGACCTCCGGGCTGAAGCGCGATCTCACGCCCCTGCTCCAGCTGGCTGACCGCGCCCTTCAGCGTAAGCCGGGCTTCGGCAAGAATGCTCTGCACCCAAGGCGTATGGCTCAGAGCCTCAGCATCCGGCAGCGCAAAGTCTGCTGCGGTATCCCGCAGCCACTGCGCAGGCCAGGGATGGCTGCGCGCAAAATCATGCAGCCGCTGGATCAGCGAATGCACTGCATCATCGCTTCGTTCACCGCTGAACCAGTCTGCGAGCTGCACAAACAGGGTATCTTCCCCGTCCCCGGCAACCTCGCCGTATTTCTCCTCCAGCAGCTCTTCCAGCAGCTCCTGGCGCATCATCTCCGCCTCATGCTCATTCAGGATACGGAAGCCGGGATCAATCGGAATCATCTGGTAATACCGGCGGATTACTTCAAGGCAGAAGGAATGCAGCGTGGTAATGGAGGCTCTGCCCAGGAGAGCAAGCTGGCGGCGCAGATATTCGTTCCCGCCCTCACTGTCCTCCGCAAGCTTACGCTCCAGCGCTTCCCGGATACGCTGGCGCATCTCGGAGGCGGCAGCCTTGGTGAAGGTTGCCACCAGCAGCCGGTCCACGCTGAAGCCAGCTTCCTCATTGCTGATCTTGCGGATAATCCGCTCGACGAGAACCGCAGTTTTGCCGGAACCGGCTGCCGCCGCCACGAGAATATCGCTGCCGCTCTCGGCAATGGCGCGCCATTGGTCGTCACTCCACAGACTGCCTTCCGGCTTCGTCTCGGGTATAGGTCTTGTGCTCACAGCTTCTCTCCTCCTTTGCGGGACAGCAGATCCCAGATCACTTCTTTGCCCGGCTTACTTAGAATGTTATAGCTATTGCCTTCCACCGTCTCATCGAACTGGCAGACGGGACGGAAGGAGCAGAAGGTGCAAGCCGTTTCCTGCTGGATGCGGTAAGGCTGTATTGCCACATCCCCCTCCGTAATGCTGGTACCGATCTCCGAGATCGTGCTGCGCACCGAGGACCGCAGCTGCCCCCACTGCTCTGGGGTAGCTACAGATGCGCTGCTGTAGAAGCTGCCGTCGCTCTTCAGCGCTACCGGAACAATAGAGGAATACCCTTTGTCGAGTGTGGTATCCATCAGCGAGACCACCTCACGGTCGGCGGTCAGCAAGCCCTTCATCTTGAAGCGCTTCATCAGCTCCTGCTCCGCCTGCTCCCGGTTCATTCCGTTGGCTGAGGTCAGGAGCGGATCATGAACGTGGAAATAGAGCGCCCCGGCAGGCAGAGCTTCCTGGCCAAGCCATTGCTCGGAATAAGTCAGCAGCACATCAAGGTACGTTAACATCTGCAGCGACAATCCATAGTAGACCTCATGCAGCTTGAGGTCCTTCTGGCTTGATTTGTAGTCGATAACCCGCAGCAGAATCCCCTGCTCCCCTTCAGCCTTATCCACCCGGTCAATCCGCCCGACCACCTCCATGACACAGCCGTTCGGCAGTGTAATTCTCAGCGGAGGCAGCTCCTGTCCCGGGCCGAAATCCAGCTCCAGCCCGACCGGCTCGAAGCTCCCGCGCCGCGAATGCTCCCCGAGGATGACCGAAGCGCGGCCGACAATATTCTTCAGCTTGCGAGAAATATAGCCGTAGCGCTTGCTGCTCATCAGAATCTCTCCCTGTAACAGCGGAGACAGCTTGTCTACGGTTTTCCCCGCTTCCGTGCGGCATTCCTCCGCAGTCATGCTGCCCCAGCTGCGGCCTTGCTCCTGCAGCCGCTTCGCCATCTCACTGAGGGCCGCATGAAAGAGTTGCCCGATATCCGGGGCTTGGAGCTTGTAGAGCTGGCGCTCCTTCAGCCTCAGCCCGTAGGAGGCGAAATGGGAGAAGGAGCAAGCGACAAACCGTTCCATCCGTGACACGCTGCCGCGCAGCGTGGAACCGCCATACAGGCGCAGGCTTGTCTCCTTCTTCAGCCGTATGCCTTCATTGCGGTAGAACAGCGAGCTGAGCAACCGCTCCAGCTTCAGCTTCATGGACAGATCCGCATGGCGGTATTCCGCTGCCTGTTCACCCGCAGGCTTGTCTGCGCCCTGCTCCGCTGCAAACCAGTTATAGACCTCCCACCACATGCCGGGTATCTCTGCTCCTTGACGCCACTGGCGGAGCTGAAGCAGCAGCATGCGGAGCGTCTGCTCAGGATGGCCGATGAAGTCCATATGGACAGCGTCGTCGTCATTGCCGCTCTGCGGGAAGCCGGAGAGGAATTGTTCATCCAACATATGCGGGAACATTCCCTGCAGCTGGCGGATGACCTCCGAAGGCAGCAGCGCCTTGCCCTCATCGTCAGCCACAGCATAGCTGATCCACAGCTTCCTGCTGGCCGTCGTAAGCGCATTGTAGATCAGGAAGCGCTCATCCAGCAGCTTCCGGGATGAGCCCGGCGCAAGCTCCATACCAGACTTCTCCAGCAGGAGGCGCTCCCCCTCGGAAAGAATTCCGTCTTCCTTGAACTGCGCCGGAACCACTCCTTCGTTGAAACCGAGCAGGAAGGCGTACTTCACCCCCGACACCCGGGTACGGTCCATCGTACCTACCAGCACCTGGTCAAGTGCGGGCGGGACGAGCCCCATCTTAAGCTCTGCCAGACCGGTCTCCAGCACCCCGGCGAACAGGCTGAATTCTATCCGTTCTTTGCCCATCATCTCAGCAATCTGGTCCAGCAGACCCAGAACAGCGCCCCAGAGCTGGCTATGCTCCCGTGCGGCCTCCGGACGGCCTTGCTTCAGAGACTCCGCTCCCATCCCTTCAAGCTTGCGTGCCGCTTCCGTATCCTCCAGCAGCAGATATACCGCCCGGCATAGCTCCAGGCCGCTGCGGCTGGCTTTGATTCTCTTCTCAAACGCCTGCAGCGGTCCTGTAATCGCACTCCGGCAGGCTTCCATTCTGGATAGCATGGCTTCATCTACAGCCTCACTTCCCTCCAGCGACAGGCGGGGAATCCCCTTCCAGGATCGCCCGTCCGTCCAGCGGTAGCCGTGAATGCCGCAGGCCAGCACGTAATTCTCCAGCTCATCCATATGAGTGCGGGTAATGCTTCCGTCCAGCGGCAGCAGCAGCTCTGTCTTCACGCAGCGGAACACATCTTCATAACGCCAGCGGCGGCGGACGACATCCAGGGCGGAGCGGATGAATTCCACCAGCGGATGATGCAGCTCACTGAGCTTCTGGTCCAGGAAGAACGGAACGCCGAAGTCCTGAAATAACGGAGCAATCAGCGGCTCATAATCGGCCATATTGCGCATGAATACTGCCATTTCCCCGTATTTGGCTCCCGATTCTCTGGCCAGGGCCTGCATCTCCCGCAGCACGCCCTCCACCTCGGTGCGGCGTGAAGCCGCAGCCCGGATGCTGATGGCTTCCTTCACCTGTTCAGCCGGTCCTGCCCAGGGATGCCGGCGCTGTAATCCGCGCTCCAGATGGGCGAGTACGGGAGCGTCCTTGAACCTTGGGAGGACGGGCGGAGCCAGCAGCTCATCCCATACGGTAAGTCCCATCTCCTCCGCTATTCCCCGCAGCTTAATATAAGTAACCACCGCCGGATGGAACAGATCCAGCTCATGCGGGGCAACGCCCGCCGGATAGATCCGGTCCACTGTGAGCGCAATAGTCATTGTGTCCGCGTACTGCATCAGCTCACGTAAGACGACAAATTCCTGGTTGCTGAAGCCGTGGAAGCCGTCCACCCAGATCTCGGCGCCGCGGATATAGGCAGAGTCCGCAATATGCTCAGCCAGTTCGGCCAGTCTATCCTCTTCATCTATATAGAGCTGTGACATCTCCTGGTCCAGCTCGCTGAAGACGAGATGCAGATCATCCAGCTTCCCGGCCAGAATAGGGCTGCCCAGCGTGGCATCCCGCATTCTGCCGATCTGCTCCTCCAGGTCTCCGGCTCCAAGACAGCAGCGCTTAAGCTCCGTGTGCAGACTGCTTAGCCGCTCTACAAATCCCGGCCGGTCCGAGGAAGCGCCGAACAGCTTCAGCTCCTCCTTGCGTTTGCTGATAATCTTGTAGATCAGCATCTTCTTGCCTTCTTCACTGATGGGCAGACTCGCGCTGCCGCCGGTCTCCTGCTTCACCCGGTAGGCAAGCCGCGAGAAGCTGAGCGTCTGGGCGCGCAGACTTCCCTTCACGCCGCCCGCCGCCAGCAGTCCCCGTTCCGCTCCGAACGATCCCTGTTCGGGAACAAGTATAATGATCGGGGCTCCCAGCGGCTCTGCCTTCAGCCTGGAGGATACCCGCTCCCATATTGTAGTCGTCTTGCCGCTGCCCGAGCGGCCGATGATGAAGTTAACCGTCATTTCAGCAGACTCCTTCCGTTGAACCCTGGCACTCTATGACACCAGAATCTATGAAACTTCTCGTCTCAATAGTATAGCATACCTCCACCACACGCTCCAGAACGTACGTTTGCCATTGTTTGCAAAATAAAAGACTCTCCCGGAGCCGCGCAAACGGCGGACGGAAAAGTCTGCATAAACTCATGTAAATTAGTTTCAAGGCTAACAACTAGACCCTTATTCCTTCCGCTCCGTCCAGCCCAGGGTGTCCGTACCGATTACGATCGTGCCGATCGCATCACCGTATACATAGGACAGCTCGACCCGCCGCCGCTCCGCATCCACCACGCAGGTGCTCACGTGCAGCGGACCGCTGCCGTCCGCCGCATCTTCGGGCAGACACAGCGTCAGAATTCCAGCCTTGCCGGCCCAGGCCGCCCGGCCCTCTACTACCGGAATCTCCGATTTGGAGCCGTAGACCTCCGATACCCAGCCCTGCTCCTTACTAACCGTGAACTGTTCATCCATCAGGCCGCTGGTCATCCAGCTCATATTCAGCTTCACTGTAGAGCCGGGATAGACCACGGTTACTGTAGGCTGTGCGGCTGCGACTTCGGGTTCTCTGGCTCCGGTCATTGCTTCTCCAGCCGCTCCGGCTTCGGAAGACAGCTCCAGCACCGCCTCCGGGTGCAGATGGAACCGCTGCTCCAGCTCATGTTCGCCATCCGCCTCCAGCCAGTCGGCAATCAGCAGCAGCGGCACCTCCACGCCCAGCAGCACCCAGCGCCGGTGCATGACCGGACCGGGAAGACGGATGTATCCGTCATGCGCGGCATCAATGAAATGGTAACGGCTGTTGCTCTCCCAGCGGAAGGTGCTGGCCTTAGCAACAGGCTCGCCCCATTGCTGGGTGGAGATATACGGCGTCTGATCCAACCCGCCTACGGTGATGGTGTTGTGCGCGCGGGTACTTTTGAAATAACGGCGCCACTCCCCTTCCTCGTAGGTGTACCGGCCGGTATCCGTGAAGAGCAATTGCCCTTTCCACATCCACTCCAGATTCAGCGCATCCGCATGACCGTGCGCTCCGCCCATCTCTGCGGCATCGAAGAACAGATACTGCTGCGGGTCCCGCATCACATAATATCCGGTCTGCACAAAAGCCACGCTGTTCACCGAAGGCGCAGACTCCGCCTGAAGCTGCACACACCGCTCATATGCCTCGGCTCCCAGCAGCCAGAGGCATTCTGCATTACCTGTGCCGCGTCCAATCAGCGCATCATCCTTCAGAATGGCACCCAGCAGTGTCAGCCGCTGCCGGCCGCTGCTGATCCAGTCGGAATCGCCGATCCCGGTGGACTGGTCATCCGGGCGGACCAGCGCTTCGGTGAACGCGGCCATCTTGCGGAGCTGTCCGCCGTACCAGGCAGAGAACGGGTGGCCGGACAAAGCGCCCAGCAGATAAGGCGTCCCGAACATCTCGATGGCCGCATCATGATAATGGGTGGTCAGCTCAATCTGAATCCCTTCCGGTCCGACCTGATGCAAAAGGCACAGCTCCAGGCGCTCCCCGGCCAGCTGCCGCCAATACGGTGCGCACGGATGCCCGTGATGGAAGACAGCAATCATGTATAGGCCCTGCATATGCATAATCGCATGATTGATCTCCGTGCTGCCGAGGTAACGGGTCAGGAATTCAGCATGTTCCGCAAGCCCCTCCAGCAGTTCGCTGCGGAAACATCCGTCCAGCAGCGGGCTGTCCTCCATATATTTATACGCAGAGATCCAGGACTGCACGCGCAGGCCGGTCTCCAGCAGACGCCATGGACCCGGCTTCTGGAAGAATACCGCCTCCTCATATGACGGGATCACAGGAACCGGGTTCTGCCCGCGCCAGCTGCGGAAATGCTGCATAAAGGCCGTAACGTATTCCGGCTTGCCATTCATCAGATAGGCCTTGCCCAGATCCAGCATATGCCAGTGGCGGTTGATGCCCCAGGTGAATTCGGGGTCGTTCGTAGGATTATGCAGCCAGTCCGCCACCGGCTTGCCCAGCGGAATCCAGCGGCTCAGATCGCCGGTATAAGGAATAATGAATTCATTGTCCACAGCATGTTCGGCAATCTGGACCGAGTTCTGCGCCTCGATGGGGAAATGGCGGGCATAATAAGCGGCAGCACTGCGCAGCTCAGGTGTACTCAGATAATAATCCTTCATTCCTGCTTCTCCAAGAAATCCTCACGGAACGGATTGAACACATCCAGAATCACGGAATCCTCCAGCGCCTTCACACCATGCGGAACATTATAGCCGGCATAGAAGCTGTCGCCCGCCTTCAGAATACGCTTCTCCTCCCCGACCTTGACCTCAAAGCTGCCCTTCACAATATAGCTGATCTGCTCATGCGCATCATGGGAATGAACCTCCCCGATGCCGCCTGCAGCGAAGGTAACCTCCACCATCATCATCGAGCCTCCCTTTGCAAGCAGGGTGCGGGACGAACTCTCATTCAGAACCGTCTTTGCGGCTTCGCTATTCTCTATAATCATTTCGGATCTGCCCCTCTCTATTGATAAAAAAAGCGGCCGAACCATCATGTATCGGCCGCCACCTGTAAGCTCTTATTCTTCGGTGGATAATTTCCCCTGCAGCTTCGATGCGTCAAAGCTTGGATCGGCTACAATATCCGTTGCGCCGGAGGCTCTTGCTTTCTCTAATGAAGCATTATACCGGGTATCCAGGTCTTTGATAATACTGTCCACATCGCCGCCGGTGAAGACGAATGCCGAGAACGCATCGCTCCATTTGCTGCCTTCCAGTGAACCTTCTGTAATGGTAAGCGGGTTCGCCGGGTAAATCGCGTCATAGCGCTTCGGCAGGAAGCCTTCAATGCCGGGAATGCTTGGTTTTTTGCCAGAGCTGATAACCGTAGGGATCAGCGAGATGCCGTAGCCTTTTTCATAATATTCGCTCTGCAGGCTGTCGCTGTACACATACTCCATGAACTTCCACGCTGCTTCCTTGTGCGTGCTGTCCGCACTGATGCCGATGTAGGAGCCGCCGATGATCTGCGATGCGCCCTTTATCGTTCCGTCCGTAGTCGGTACAGCAACGGCAGCCCAATTAGCGGTGGTCGGGAACTGGTCTTTGTAGACGCCGGGCTCTGCGGAGTGGTTAATGTACATGCCTATTTTGCCTTGGGCGAACTGCGCACGCAGCGGATCGATATCCAGGCTCTCTACGCCCGGCAGCATACTGCCGTCTTCGTTCATCTGACGCAGGGCCAGCGCAATATCCTTGTACATGCTGAAGTCGAATTGGCCGGTCTTGTAATTGTAGCCGTCAATACCGGTATTGTTGCTCGCGCCTGCTACAGTATTGGATGCACGCCAGAAGCCGCTTGAGCTCTTGAACGGGCTGGCGAAGCCGTATACGCCGTCCTTTTTGCCGGTTTCGGTAATCTTTTTGGCGGCAGCAAACATCTCGTCCAGTGTTTTCGGCGGATTCTCAATGCCGGCTTGCTTGAAGATATCTTTATTATAGATCAGTCTCCAGATCTGTCCGGTATTGGGCAGGGTATAGGTCTTGCCGTCAACGGTGTTCTTGTTCTCCAGCAGGCTGTCCTTGAAGGTCTCCTTCATCTCGCTGCTCATATAGTCATTGATCGGGGCCATGTAGCCTTTTTTGTAATAGGTCTGGAAGTCGTTGATCTGAAGCACATCAGGAGCCTGCTTACTGGCAAAAGCGATATCTACCGCCTGCGGATAGTTATCCCCCATCACAGTCATTTCCACTTCGATGTTATCCTTGTTCGTCTTGTTGAACTCATCAACCTTTGATTTCATGAAGTCGGCGTCGTGACGGTCGGGTGTCCAGTAGATAATTTTGGTTTTGCCGCCGCTTGCTGCTCCGTTGTCTCCCTTGGTGTCCGCCGGTTTGCTGTTACTTGCCGCGGGCTCCTTATTGCTGTCGGCAGCGCAGCCGGCCAGACTCAGTGCCAGCACTGTACTCATTGTTGCAACAACCCATTTTTTATCCATCGTTATGCCCCCTTGTGCTTGTCCTGACAGCCTGTAATCGGCTATCTGTTAACGTAATCATAATGGTTCCGCTTTCAGTGGGGTGAGGGACATTCTAACTTTGTAAGGGGGGAAAAATGCTTGTCCCTGTTCCTTCAGCTCCTGCTTATTTCAGGTATTTCTGCCGGAACGCTGTGGGCGTAAGTCCGCAGTATTTTTTGAACAGGCCGCTGAAATAAGGGCGGTCCTCATAGCCGAGCATCAGGGAAATCTCCTGTACCTGCGCCCCGGCAATCAGCAGCTCCTTCGCCCGCTCCATCCTCAGCTTGGTAATATACTGAATCAGTGTCATGCCGGTCTCCTTCTTGAAGGCGCCTGCGAAATAGCTCGGGCTCAGATGGACAGCCTGCGCGCAGCTGTTCAGGGTCAGATTCTCCTCCAGATGCAGCCGGATATACTCTCTGGCCCGGTTAATGGACTGTGTTACATCGCGGAACTGCTTGCTATCGACGAATTCACAGCCCATGCTGGCGAAGTGATTGATATAGCTTTTCCAGCCGCCAAAGGTTAAAGAACGGTTCTCCTCCAGCGCCGTCAGGTCAGCCTCCAGCTGTATGCGCTCCTCCTCCGTGATTTCATCACAGAACGCGCGGTACATGGCAAAGGTCAGCCCGGACAACAGCCGGACCATCGACAGCGGGTCAGGATATCTGCCGGAGAGGGTCCATTGCCGGAAGATATCACCGATGATCTCATGGCAGCCTTCCTCATTGCCGGATTTGAGCGCGTACAGCAGCTCCTTCACCTTCTCCTCAGGATAGTCCGGGGCTGCGCGGTTCTCCGGGTCAAGCTCCGTGAAGCGGAAGATACAATTCCCCTCACTGTAAAAGCGGTAGGCCAGCGCTTTGGCCGCATGCACAAAGGAGGCCCGGATCTCACGCGGTCCCCGTGCCGCTGTGCCAAGGCCGATCGAAACGGTATTCTTGCTGTATTTCTCCACATTCTCACGGCACAGCTCCAGCAGCGCTGCCGTATCCATGGCGTCCGGCGGATTAAAGATCGCAGCCAGCCGCTGTCTGCTCTCGCGCAGTACAACGCCGCGCGTGTGCATTTTCAGCGTCTCGTCCAGGATGTTCTTGATCGCAAAGGGAATGATTTCACTGTCATCCAGATGCAGGGTGTACCCGTATTCGGTATAACAGTCCAGCTCAATAGCCATCACCAGCAGATTGCCGGCATCCAGGTCGATGCCCAGCTCCTGCCAGCGGCTGTCACTCAGGCTGATATGGGTCTCCTGGCGCAGCAGAGCGGTAAGATAATCCTGGCGCAGCTGCGAATGGCTGGCTACCATCTTCTGCTCCATTTGCTGTATCTGCTCTGCTCTCGTCCGCTCTTCTTGAATAGTCTGCTTCACCTTCAGCACAGCTTCCACAATCTCCGGCTGGGTGAACGGCTTCAGCAAATAGTTGGAGGCACCCAGCTTAATCGCCTCCTGCGCATAACTGAAATCCGAATACCCGCTGATGAATATAAATTTGGC
Source organism: Paenibacillus sp. FSL H7-0350 (assembly GCF_038593195.1). Lineage (NCBI taxonomy): Bacteria > Bacillati > Bacillota > Bacilli > Caryophanales > Paenibacillaceae > Paenibacillus > Paenibacillus sp. FSL H7-0350. The sequence continues at coordinate 2,557,206 of NZ_CP151972.1, forward strand.
CCGCAGCTTCGCTTCGGCAGCCCGTTTCATGAGTTCAAGACCGCTGAGCTTAGGCATACGGATATCGCTGATAACGATGTCGGGGTCCTTCTCCAGCAGCAGCTCCCAGCCCTGCTCGCCGTTGCCGGCGGTCCCTGCTACCTCGATTCCATGATCCGCCCACGGGATCGTTGAAGCAATTCCTTTGACGACAGTCTGAATATCATCCATTACGCACAGGGTCAATGGGTTCATGGCAGCCTCCTAGAGGATCGGTATGGTGACGGTTACAGTTGTAGCAATATCGGGAATGCTGCTGAAGGCAATCGATGCGGATTCACCGTAATGCAGGCTGAGCCTGCTTCGCAGGTTGGACAATGCATACCCCCTGCGCTCTGCTTCGGTGCCATTTACCGCATTCGCAAGCGCAGCGGCATCCATGCCGCAGCCGTTGTCCGTGACCCGCAGGATCAGAAATCCGGCAGAGCGGTAGATGCGGATCTCAATCCTGCCTAGCTCCGCTTTGTCGCGGAAGCCGTGCAGGATTGAATTTTCCACCAGCGGCTGAAGCAGAATCTTCAACATCCGGACGGACAGATAGGCATCATCCTCCACCTCAATCGTATAGGTGAACAGATTCTCATAGCACTTCTGCTGGAGCTGCAAATACTGCCGGACATGCTGGACCTCCTGCTGGAGGGTCGTAATATCGTTCCCGTTGTTCAGCCCCAGGCGGAACAGGAGCGACAAGGCCACAATCATCTCGCTGACATCGCTTTTCTCGCCATTCTCGCTTTTCCAGAAGATCGTATTCAGCGTATTGTATAAGAAATGAGGGTCCACCTGCGCCTGTAACGCCTTGACCTCCGACTTGCGCTTCTCCTGCTCCGAGGTCCGTACCTCCTGAATCAGAACCTGAATCTGGTCCAGCATCCGGTTGAACTTATGGCCGACGGCGCTCACCTCATCCTCATACCGGCTCTGAAACCGCACATCCAGGTCGTTATATTCCACCTCCACCATCAGACGCTGCAGCTTGTTGAGCGGCTTCAGCAGTGCAGAGGCGAGCAGGTTGGACAAGGCCAGCGCCACCAGGGTACAGATCAGCATAATCCAGAAGATCAGCCAACGGATCTGGTTCAGCGGTTTCAGCAGGTCTGCTTTGGACTGAATACTGACCATGACCCAGTCCTCATTCATCGACAGCGTGCTGTAATTGACGAGCAGCTCCTCGCCTTTGGCATTGATATAGTTGAAATCGCCTGCCGTCCCTTGGTTGAAACGGCTGACGAAATTGTGCTCCGTATTGAACGCGTAGGTCTGCGTCTCCGGCCGGATGACCATCGATCCATCTTTTTGCAGCAAAAAGAGCTGAACCTGATTATTCATCAGATCCTGCTCCAGGATAGACCTCATCGCCTCCTCCTTCATGTTCACAACCATATAGACGTTCGGGAAATTATGATTGTCAATCACCGTAGGCTTCAGCAGCAGCGAGAGCACCCGGCCCTTCGACTGAAACAGCTCGCTCTGATGGGCCCCCAGCCACAGGGTATTCCAGCCCGGCCGCTCCAGATAGCTGCCATACTTCTCCATAAAGTTGGTCTTCCTGTCGGGGAAATCCTTAGTGGAGTAAAAATCGCCAATCGGCGTACTGAGATAGGTCGCATCGATCAGCGGCTCCACCAGCTTAAGCTGGTCAAAAGAAGTCTGCAGCAGCGACAGATTCTGATAATAATGAGAGGTATTATTGTTGCTGACATCCTTCATCGCCTGGCCGAAGCTCTCACCCAGCATAAGGGAATAGGAAGAGACCACGATATGCCGGAGGTGCTCGTCCATCACCTGAACGGATTTGTTCAGAATACCTTGCTTCAGCTCAAGTGCACTGCCCTGAATGCTGCGCTCCGCAAAGAGATACGAGCCGACCCCGGTTACACTGATGCAGAGAATGGCGAGGAAGATGTACAGCACCTGAATTCTTTTCTTCAAAGACTGCTTGTAGAAACCGAGTTTCATCCGTGAACCACTCCTTGCAACCCATTGTAACAACAGTGCGGGCGGAACACTACTCTTTCCGGGACTAACCTTTGACTGCGCCGAGCGTCACCTGCATGAAGGATTTGTTGGCGAACACATAGACCACCAGCAGCGGCAAAATGGACAGGCACGCGCCGGCCATCATCAGCTGTACCTCTGACGCCGCTCCGATTCCGTAGCGCAGATTCGCCAGCCCAACTGGAAGCGTCTGAAGCTTAGGATTGCTCATCGTGAAGACCAGCGGCAGAATATATTCATTCCATGACCCCTGGAACGCCCCCAGCCCGGCAACCGCCAGCGCAGGCCGCAGCATCGGCAGGATGATACGCAGGTAGACAGAGTAGAAGTTGCAGCCATCGATCATCGCCGCTTCGTCCAGGTCGCGCGGAATGCTCTGGAAGAAGCCGATTAAGATGAAATAACAGGTGGCATGGGCGCTGATCAGGATAATAATGACGCCCCAGAGCGTCTTGTTCAGGCCGAGCATCACCATCAGGTCAAATTGCGGACGCAGCACCACAGCACCGATGGAGATGAACAGCGTTGAGGCCATGAGCAGGGAGTACGCTTTTTTGCCGATAAAAGAAACCCGGTTTACCGCATAGGCGGACATTGAAGCCACCAGTAAAGTGCCGGCAGTGGTGACCACGCTTACAAATATACTGTTCAGCGTATAGCGGGAGAAGTTAGCGTTCTTCCACGCTTCCAGGTAGTTCGAGAAATGCCAGCTTGACGGCCATATGGTTGCACTGCCGGTCAGCTCCTGATTCGTCTTGAACGAGCCCAGCACGACCATGATGATCGGGAACAAGGCCAGCAGGGCGGCCGCAATCAGAAAGATCCAGAGCACAGCCTTGCCGAGTGAGCGGGTCAGCAGCGGGGAAATGTCGGAACGGGTATGAGTGTTATTCATTCTGCTCTCCTCCTGTCGGTTCTAGTACACATCGTTTAATTTCTTGGAGATCCGGAAGTAGACCAGCGTCACACCGCCCACAATGACCGCAGTGGTGAAGCCGACTGCGCTGCCGTAGCCGAGCTGCTGGATGGACTGTGCTTCCGCCGATACCGGGAATAGGAGCTTGAACAGGTACAGGTACATGACTTCTGTTTTGCCATACGGCCCGCCTTCGGTAAGCACCATGATGCTCTCATAGCCCTTCAGCGAGATGGTAATCGCCAGCATGATAATCATCTGCATCACCGGTCCCAGCAGCGGGATGGTCACATTCTTCAGCTTCTGGAATTCATTCGCCCCATCCAGCGAGGCCGCTTCATATAGATCATTCGGAATGCCTTGGAGTCCTGCGAGGAACAGCAGCATATAGTTACCAACCGCACCCCAGATAGCAATAATGATAGTGGTCATCATCGCATGGTCGGCGCTGAGCCAGCCAATCGGCTCGCTGATGATATGGAAGCGGATTAGCAGCTGATTCAAGATGCCGTTATAGGAGTTGAAAATGATGAAGAAGACAATCGCCATAACCGAGGCGCTGAAGATGGTAGGCAGATAATAAATCGCCCGCAGGAAGGAACGCCCCTTCATTTTGCGGTTCAGGATAATCGCCAGCAGCAGCGACATCGGAATCGTCACCACGAGCTTACCGAGTGCATAGATCCCGGTATTGCCGACAGAGGACCAGAACTGATGGTCGCGCAGCACCCGCCCGAAGTTATCGAGGCCGATAAATACAGGCGTCCCAAACCCTTGATAGTCATAGAACATATAACGCAAGGCCCATAGCAGAGGATAAATGCCGAACACCAGGGTCAGGAACAAGCTGGGAAATACGAAGACGTAGGCATGTATTTTTTTCTGTTTCATATAACGGCCCCCCTTAGAATCTGTACCTTGATTATAGAGGGAACGTCCCAGCGGCCGGGATAGGGAAATCAACTATTGAAAGGGGAGGATGTTACTGAGCTGGGGCAGGGGCGGATGGTGCGGCGATGGTCAATGGGATGGGCGGCAAGAGATAGGTGCGGCGTAGGCGGGAATCGGCGGTGTCACGGTTGGCACGGCAGGGGCGAGACTGGGCAGGGTGACACGGGTGGCACGGCGGGCGCGGGACTGGACGAGTGGCGGTGGCGGGACCGGGGCGGGTGGCGAGGGCGGGCGCGGGACTCGGGCTGATTTGTACTTAGGTGTATTTGGTACAACTACAAGCGGCTTAAATGACGCGTTAACAGGTTTAAGTGTAGTCTCTGCAATTAAAAATCCGGTTTTCACCTCCACAGACTCTCCGGGCTGTTTTTAATTGTACAGAATACAGCTATCGCAACTATTCTGGTTTTGGGCGGTCTTTTAACTGTACCAAATACATCAAAAAAGAGCCTCTATAAAAGAGACTCTTCCCGCATAACCGGCTGGCCCGCCGGTTCAGACACTTCTATTTGCTGCGTACCTCAAAGATGGCGAACTTCAGATAATGCCCCTCGTCCACCCCGAGAATCTGCGGATGATCCTTGCCTGCGGCCCGCCATTCGATCAGTCTCAGCACCTTGCCGGCATCCTTGGCTGCTTCCATGATCGTATCGAGGAACAGCTGCGGCTGCATGTGGTACGAACAGCTGGCCGTGACCAGATATCCGCCGTCATTCACCAGCTTCATGCCCTGCAGATTGATGTCCTTGTACCCGCGAACGGCACCTGCCACTGCGCTTTTGGTCTTGGCAAAAGCAGGAGGGTCCAGAATCACAACATCCCATGTGCGGCCGCCACCGGCGGTCATCGGCTTCGCGGTGTCCGCCTTGGCAGCCGGTTTGCTTGCGGTTTTCCCTTCTGCCGCTGCTCCGCCCGTAGCGCGCTCGGTGCGTTCCTCCTGACCCTTGACCTGATTGCGCAGGAAGGCAAATGCATCATCTACCACGAATTCCACCCGGTCACTGAATCCGTTGATCTCCACGTTGGCCTTTGCGCTCTCGATGGCATGCGCAGACACGTCAAGGCAGGTTACCTTCTTAGCGCCGTATTTGCAGGCATGCAGTGTGAAGCTTCCCGTATGCGCAAAGCATTCCAGCACAGTTGCACCATCCCAGTATGGGAAAGTGACAGGCTTGCCGCTTTTGTTGACCGGCAGCATCTGGAGTGAACCATCCTCTGCTGCTACGTTCTGCAGTGTAATTCCGCTGCGCCCGCCCCAGCCCTTCATCAGCGGAGCAATCGATGCCCTGTTCTCCCGCTGATCGAAGAAGTAGCCGGTCTTCTGCCCCTCTTCAATATCGACGATCACCTTCAGCCCGTTCTCACTTACGGTAATGTGGCGCAGGCATTCGCCGTAGAGCACACCCGTGGTCTGTTCCAGTCCCTCCAGCTCACGCACACTGACATCGCTGCGCTCGTAGATGCCGCGCGGCGCCATCACCTGCACCAACGCCTCCACAATCTCGGAGCGGTGCTGATCCATAGCCAGTGTCAGCAGCTGCACCACAAGGACTTCACCGAAGCGGTCAATGATCAGCCCCGGCAGAAAATCCGCTTCCCCATAGACCAGACGATAAGCGTCCGCCCCCGGCAGGAAGCGTTCCCTGTGCCGCAGACAGTCCTCGAACCGCTGTGCAAAAAACGCCGTGTCCATCGCCGCCAGCTTGTGCTGCGACAGAATTCTCACCCGGATCTGCGAAGCCGGATTGTAATATCCCGTAGCCAGATAACGACCCTGATGAGTCAGAACATCTACCAGCCCGCCTGCTTGCGGATCTCCGTCTACAGATGCTACTTCACTGGCGAAGACCCATGGGTGGCCCTGTTCTACTCTTTTTTTACGGTTTCGTTCCAGAATTACTGATGCCAATACCTTCAACTCCCTATTCTTGTTGCCAGATTAATATACATGTCCTATGCCTGGCGTTCATATATTGGTACAACCCCCGTAAAATAACCCCACAAAGTGAGGCTTTAGCGTAGGTGATGACTCAGGTACTTTGCGGGGACCCCGAAACAATATAAATTCTGTTAAGTGGAAACGGCTATGCCATCCTCTCAAGGACGGTACCGTTCAGCGAGAAATAGAAGGATAAGTTATCGTGTGAAACCTATAATTTCTTATCTTTTCAAAAAGGAGCTTGTCCTTATGATCCGTGAACTGTTATTCCCTGTCCTCTACGGTCTTGTCATATTCCTCGCCGGCATGAAGGTGATGGAAGCCTCGCTGTCGCAGCTGGCCGGTCCGCTGCTGAAGCGCAGCCTGCACAAGGCTACCTCCACACCGGCCAAAGGCCTGATCGTCAGTGCCCTGCTGTCGGCGCTGCTGCAGAGCAGCACCGCTGTAACGGTGCTGACCATCGGCATGGTCAATGCCGGGCTGCTGACCTATGCCCGCACGCTTGGCATTATTCTCGGCAGCAACATCGGCACCTGCCTGACAACGGAGCTGATCAGCCTGCAGATCAGCACACTGGCCGCGCCGCTGCTGATCGCGGCGCTCTGCCTGTGGGCCGCCGCCGTGATGGCCGGCGAGCTGGCCCCTCAGTCCCGGCGGCTGCTTGAGGCCTGCCGCCGGATCTCGGGACCGCTGCAGTTCATCTGCCTCGCGGTCACCGGCTTCGCGCTCGTCCTGTGGGGCATCGCGGTCATGCAGTCCATCGGCCCTGCTCTGGAAGGCAGCGCCCTGTTCAGCTGGTTTCTCGGGCATGCCGCAACCAGCGCACTTTGGGGGCTGGCCGCCGGGGCTGTGCTGACGGCGATGGTGCACAGCAGCGCCGCAGTTATCGGCATGGCGATGGGCCTCGCTGCCAGCGGCGTGATGCCGCCTGCGCTTGGCATCGCCATCGTCCTCGGCGCGAATATCGGCACCTGCGTCACTGCCGTCATTGCCGCCATCGGCAGTACGCCTTCCGGCGTATTCGTCGCCTGGTCGCATGTGACACTGAATGTCGGCGGCGCCTTACTCTTTCTGCCCTTCATAGGGCCGCTGCAATCCCTGTCCGCCTGGATCGGCGGCGGACCTGCCGCCCAGCTTGCCCATGCCCAGACTATTTTCAACGTCGTCTGTTCGCTTGGTGTACTGCCGTTATGCTATCTGCGCGTCTGGTCCAGGCTGGAGCAGCGGCTGCAGTCCTAAGTCTTCCAAGAATCGTAATCGCAGTCCTCATTATACTTCAAATCCGCCGGACAGTACTAATCCAATCTGCAAGGGAAGTATAATCAACAAAGGCGAGATTCACGCAAACCATAGAAAAAAGACCTAGGGCACCTTCACCCCAGGTCTATATTTACATCAGCTTCTTAATCTTATCCAGCGGCAGTTCAACAGCCTTAGAGACCGCTTCGGGAGAAAATCCATTGAGCAGCAATTTACGGATGAGCTCCGCCTGACCTTCTGCTTTTCCTTCTGCTTTTCCTTCTGCTTTGCCTTCCTCAATACCTTCGGCTTTGCCATAATCAGCGCCAGCCGTCCCTGATCCAATCGTGTCCTGAGCTTGATGAACATTCGCAGGAATTCCCGCCGTACTTCTCTCGCTTCTCTTGTAGTATAACCCATCTTCGCTAATAACGCAGCAGCCACTGCATTATCTGAGTCGATGAAACGCCGCCAGTTCTGCTTACGCAGCTCCACCTTAAGGAACTGGAAGCGCAGAATGGAGTGCTCCGGAATAGACAAAAAACCTGCACACCGTCCACATGGACGAATGTACAGGTCTTATTGCGGCCGCTCAAACCGCCGGCAGCATTACACTACTTCACACTAACGGATACGGAGACTGTCTTGGTTCCCAGTTTTCCTTTAATAGATGCAGTACCTTTGCTCACTGCTGTAATCTGCCCGGCAGCATTCACCTTGGCGACAGCAGGTTTGGAGCTGGTCCAGACCATGCTTCCTGTGACAACTGCAGTGCGTCCGGTATCATACAGTGCGGTTACCACTACGTTTTTGCCTGCTCCCGGTGCAAGATTCAGCCGGTTCTCACTGACCGTAAGCTTCATCAGCTTGGGAACAACCGTAATCTTAACCGTCGCCTGAATGCCTTGGTAGGAACCGGTCAGGGTTGTAGTTCCCTCAGCCAGCGCTTTGACCGAAGTCCCGTTAATGGTGGCCACAGCAGGGTTCGAGGATTCCCAGTTCATTGCACTCGAGAAGTTGGCAGATTTACCGTTTGAAAAGTATCCGGTCGCCTTAATGGACTTGGAGGCCTTGATGTTCATTTCCAGCGTTGCCGGGTCCACTACCAGCTTCACGACCTTCTGTGCAATCGTCACCGGAAAACTAATTGTCTTATTGGAGTAGGTTCCCTTCAGGGTTGCCGTACCTTTGACCAGTCCCTTAATAGTCTTCACAGTGCTTGTCTGCTTAAGAACAGCATTGCTGCCGCTCAGCTCCCACTTAATGCTTCCTGATACGTCCAGCTCGTCGCCGTTCTCCAGTACAGCCTGGACAGCAGGCAGCTGCAACTCTTCACCAATGACTACACCCAGTGCTTCATCAGGCCCGATCAGGACCAACACTTTATTCTGAACCGTTACGTTAAACTGAACTGTCTTGGACCGGATGGCTGTAGCGGAAGCGGAGGTCACTTCGCCATTTTTGAGCTTACCGGTCAGGATAGCTGTGCCTGCCTTGCCGCCGACAAACTTTCCGTCCTTGATAGACACAATCTCTTCATTCGCAGAGGTCCACTCCATCTCATCGCTGATGTCGAGCTTGGTTCCGTCATACTTGGTTCCATTCACTTTCGGCAGGCTGACCGCATCCGCCGTGTATATTTCCTGCTCCGTCTTCTCCAAGCCCAGCTCAGTCAGGGTCGGATAGACGGTGATCTTGAAGCTTTTGCTGATTCCCAGATAGTTAGCCTTGATGATTGAGGTTCCTACTGCTTTACCCGTAACAGTGGCATAAGCGTTACCTGCATCTGCCGTATTGGCAGTTACCGTAGCATTCATCAGGTTATCTGAGGTCCAGACTGCGGACGCTGTTTCGTTCGAGGTTGAATTGATGGCATTACGCATTTCTGCGGTTACATTCAGACTCTCCCCCAGGAAAAGCGACTGGTCGCCGGCAGGCTTCAGCACAAGCGCTTCATATGGCGCACGCACATAGACATCCACCGACTGGGTGACACCCAGATAGCTTGCGGTGATGACCGTTTTACCCACACCCAGGATGGTAATCTCGCCGTCTTTAACAGTAGCTACGCTCTCGCTGGAGCTGCTCCATTCCACCTCATTGCCCAAGGTGATCTCCTGACTTGCCGAAGTGGCTTTGGTCTTGGCGGTCAGCTTGACCGGGTTGTCTCCGACCAGCATTTCCATTTCCTTGACGATGGTGTCTTTCTTGTCTTTCAATACAATAGCGGCATAAGGAAGCTCTACTACCGCTTTGATTGTTTCGGTTAATCCTTTGTACTTGGCGGTAATGGTAGCCTTACCTTCACCGACCAGTGTAACCTTGCCTGCAGCAATAGTCAGCACACCCGTATTCGAACTGCTCCATTCCGTGTCCTTCGTGACATCCTTCTCCGCAGTGGCCGAAGTTCCGCCGATGGCGGTTGCCGTAACAGACAGCAATTCCTCTTTGTCGCCTAATTTATAGCTGCCCTCTGTGCTGCGGGTCAATTTCAGTTCCTTGAAGGAATGGGTGACCGACACCTCTACAGAAGCTATCGCATTATTGTAGGTTGCTGTGATCATCGCCGTTCCTGCACTTACCGGTTTAAGCTGGCCGTTAAGTACCGTGACCACTTCCTGCTTAGAGGAGGTCCAGGTCGCGGCTGCCGTTACATCCCGTTTGGACGCGGAGCCCTCTACATTGGCATATACCTTAAGCTGCTTCGGTGACTGGCCCACGGTAAGCTCAACCTTGGCTGCACTGTCGAATTCAATGGAGATAGTGTCTCCAGCAGCAGCAAAGACGTTTACCGGAAAAGCGGCCACAACGAGCAATATCATAATGAGGAGCGTTTTTGTCATTTTCCTGTACACGGTCATCTGTTCTCTCCTTAGACGGTCTGATTATCGGTGGACTTTTTTCCCACTCTCTTCCACTATATCGACAAATCCGGCCCAAGTCTTTACCCCATTTTCCGTATTTCACGAATCCCGGGCAAATTCAGGACTATGTAACTATATAAAATGCCTCCGCCACTTTTCCCAATCTGTTTTTTTAAGTCCTATTTAAATAGCTAATCACGGGATAACGAAAAAAAGGATGTCTTCCTGCCGCCGAAGGCACAGAAGACATCCTGTAGCAGTCTGTCCGGTCAGGGGGTCGCCACTGCCCGGCTAACACTAACAAGCTCGCCCCGGCATTCATTCACGCCGGCTTCGGTTACCTTCACCTGGCACAGCTCGCCCTGCAGCGAATCGTCGCCGCCAAACAGCACCTGGAGATAGTTGTCGCTGAAGCCGTGCTGGACGCTCCGTCCAGCCGAGCCTTTCGCGGCCCGCTCCGGAATGACAGACAGTGTCTGGCCCACGAAGCGCTTGGCATAGGCCAATTGCATCTCTTCGGAGAGATCGATCAACTCCTGCACACGTGCATTTTTGATCTCCTCATCCACCTGATTGAGCATCCGCGCAGCCGGGGTTCCGGTCCGTTTGGAATACGGGAAGACATGCATCTCCGAATAGTTGACCGCCTTCATAAAGTCATAGCCTACCCGGAACATCTCATCCGTCTCACCAGGGAAGCCGACGATCACATCGGTTGTGATCCCCACATCCGGCATGGCCTGACGGATCAGCTGCATTTTGGCAAAATACTCTTCCGTGGTATACTTCCGGCGCATCGCCTTCAGCACCTCGTTATGACCCGCCTGGAGCGGAATATGCAGATGGCGGCACATCTTGGTGCTGCGGTTCAGCACCTCCAGCAGCTTCTCGTCAATCTGGCTCGCTTCAATGGAGCTGATGCGGACACGTTCCAGCCCGTCCACCTTATCCAGCTCCCAGAGCAGGTCAGAGAGACGGTAGTTCTCCAGATCATCCCCGTACCCGCCGGTATGGATGCCGGTAAGCACGAATTCCTTGTATCCGGCCTCCACCAGCTGATGCGCTTGGGCGACAATTGATTTCGGATCACGGCTGCGCGAGAGGCCGCGCGACCATGGAATGATGCAGAAGGTGCAGAAGTTGTTGCAGCCATCCTGAATCTTCATGAACGCCCGCGTCCGGTCAGCGAACCCGGGCACATCCATCTCCTCGAACTCGCGTGTCTTCATAATGTTGCGAACCGCATTGACCGGCTGGCGCGACTCCTGAATATTCTTTACATGCGTCATGATCTGCTCCCGGTCCTGGTTGCCGATCACCAGATCGACGCCGGGAATATCGAGAATCTCTCCCGGTGAGGTCTGCGCGTAGCAGCCGGTAACCGCTACGATAGCGTCAGGATTGCGGCGGACCGCCCGGCGGATCATCTGCCGGCTTTTTTTGTCGCCTGTATTGGTCACCGTACAGGTATTGATCAGATAGACATCGGCAGAACCCTCGAAATCTACCTGCTCGTATCCATCATTCTTAAAGAGCTGCCAGATGGCCTCGGTATCATAGAAATTGACTTTGCAGCCCAGTGTATAAAAAGCTACAGATGGCATGATTTAAGCTCCTCCCATTTCTCCGGATTCATATAAAATGCAGGCGGCGGCAACCATACCTGCGGTTTCACAGCGCAGAATACGCGGCCCCAGCCCGACAGAGACTGCTCCGGCCTCCTCAGCCAGCCGGCATTCCTCCATACTGAAGCCGCCCTCTGGCCCTACAACGATCAGCACCTTGGCCGCAGCCTCCTGCGGAAGCGATGCCAGCCATGGCGCGGCTGCGCTGCGAAGCTGGAGACCCTCTTCCTTCTCATAGCAGAAATAGACGGCATCATAGCCGCTGAAGCTCTGGAGCAGCTGCTTCCAGCTAAGCGGTGAATGCACCTGCGGAACAATATTCCGGTGCGCCTGTTCAGCAGCCTCCTTGCAGATTTTGCGCCAGCGCTCTACCCGCTTACTCTCCTTGCGCTCATCGTACTGCACGATGGTCCGCTCTGAGAGGAACGGCATGAAGGCTACAGCCCCGATCTCCGTGCATTTCTGAATGACTGTCTCCAGCTTGTCCCCTTTGGGCAGGCTCTGGGCGACGGTAATCTGGATGCGCGGCTCATGAGTCATGGCCAGAGGCTCCAGTATGCTCACGGTGACCAGGCCGATCTCAATTTCAGCGATCTCAGCCAGTGCTTCACGGGACACGCCGTCGCTGACGATCAGCTTATCCCCGGCCTTGCCGCGCATGACCTTGGCAATATGGCGGGCGTCTTCACCGTCAATGCTAACCTTGTCTTGTCCGAACTGTGCCGGAGTTACGAAATAACGCTGCATCTCTCATCCTCATCCTGTCCGTTATTCAGCGTAAAAGCGGCGTAGTCCCCGTCAAATCAGGTCCCGGCCGCCGCTTCACACGTATCATTCATCTACTTAATAATCACATTATATTCTACAACGTTTGCCATGCACTGAACAGTCCCTGTCCATACTGCTCTGCTCAGACCCCGAACATGCCCAGGAACAGCCGGACGAAATCATTGCCGGTCCTGCTAGCCCAGTAGCTAAGCGGTTCTATCGTATAGGCGCGCAGACCCGGAATAAAGATAATCAGCAGAAAAAGGAAAACCGTATACTGCTCATACTGCTGAAGTCTTCCCCGGATCGGACGCGGTGCGATATCTTCTACGATCCGGTAACCGTCCAGCGGCGGCAGCGGAATCAGGTTGAACACGAAGAGGAAGAAGTTGAAGTGGATGAACATCCCGAAGAACCAGTATAGTGCCTGAAGCACCTGGTCGTTCTTAATCGAATCCATTGTCCCTGTTCCCAGCAGAATCGCATAGATCAGCGCACCCAGAATACCCAGCAGCAGATTGCTGACTGGCCCGGCGGCCGAGACGATGACACCCATCAGGCGGGGACGGCGGAAGTTATCCCGGTTCACGGGAACCGGACGCGCCCAGCCGAAGCCCGCAATCAGCAGCAGAATGATACCGAAGAGATCAAAGTGCACCGCCGGATTCAAGGTCATACGGCCCAGCAGGCGCGCTGTAGGGTCCCCAAATTTATTGGCAAAATAAGCGTGGGCGAATTCATGCACCGTAAACGCAATAACAATCGTAATCAGAAAAAACGGAAGCTGCTGTAAAGGATATACTAAAAATTGATCCAGGGAACCCATGTCTACCTCTTTCCGGCTGTGAACGCCACCCAATCTTCTTCGCGGGTTACTTCTAAAATCTCGAAACCGGAAGACTTCAGTGCTTCCGCGACCAGCCCTTCCTTATCCTTATAAATCCCCGAGGTAATATAGATCCCCTCCGGCTGAAGCGCACGGTAGACATCGTCCGTGAACAGCACAATGATCTCGGCCAGAATATTCGCCACGACCACCCGGACCGGCAGAGTCACTCCCAGCCCGTCTGCCGCCGGGGCACCAACAGGAACGGCCTCTTGGTTAGCCGTATTGCTTGACCGGGCTGAAGGCCACATTTCTCCAGCTACGGTATCCGCCGCCCCCTCACCGCCCAGCAGCGAGAGCAGGTCACTCTCCTTCACGGTGACCGCTGACTCCAGCCGGTTCAGCGCCACATTCTCGCGGGCACTCTCCACGGCGACCGGGTCCAGATCCAGCGCCAGGACGGAGGCTGCACCGAGCAGCATTGCTCCGACAGAAAGGATGCCGGAGCCCGTACCTACATCGATGACCTCGTCACCGCTGACAATATGCTTCTCAAGGGCGCGAAGGCACAGCGCCGTTGTCGGATGCGTCCCGGTTCCGAAGGCCATACCGGGGTCAATCTCAATGATTTTCTCATCGGCAGAGGCCGGGGTATATTCTTCCCATGTCGGCTTAATGGTCAGCCGCCGGGAGACGCGCAGTGGCTTGAAGTACTGCTTCCAGGCATGAGCCCAATCATCCTCATCCACTGTCTTCCAGGAGATCTGTGCCAGCCCGGGGTCGATGCCGAACTCTCTCAGCTCTTCCACCCTTGGAGCCACCTCGGCCACAACCGCGTCCATGTCCACCGATTCCGCATAATATCCTTTAATAACCGCTTCCCCTTCAGGGATGTCATTGAGCGGTTCATCGTATAATTCACCGTAACGTGTATCCCGGGTTTTATTCAGCGTCCCGGATTCTTCAATAGAGACTCCGCCCGCTCCGGCCTCAACCAGCAGATTGGAGATCATCTCCTGTGCTTCCTCCGTTGTATGTACCGTCAATTCGTGCCATAGCATGGTAATGAATCCTCCTAAAAGTTTTGCGAGCATTACTGCACCCGACTTTTCTTCGCGCAAAACTCGCTTCGAAAGCATACACTTAGTTTGTAAGCGTTACTTCTCTCGATTCTGCTTCGAACAAACTTACTTCGGAAGCATAGACTTAAGTTTTGCGAGCATAATCTCCCTCCAAACGTATCTTAGCTAGTATAGCATTTCTTACCCGTTCAGCGCCAAACTGCCGTTCAACTCTCTATAGCAGCAGGGGGAGTCCGGCAAAAACAATCCAGCGCATGGTCATCCACCATCCCGGACGCCTGCATAAAAGCGTAACAGATCGTCGAGCCGACGAACTTCATCCCCTTGCGCTTGAGCGCCTTGCTCATCTGATCGGACTGAGGGGTCGTCGCGGGAACCTCGGCTCTGTTCTTCCAGTGATTCACCACCGGCGTCCCGCCGACGAAGCTCCACAAATAACCGGCAAAGCCGCCCTCTTCCTCGCGGCAGATCTGCTGATACACCTGTGCATTGGTAATCACGCCCTTAATCTTCAGACGGTTGCGGACAATTCCCGCATTTTGCATCAGCTCTTCGACTTTGTCCTCCCCATACAGCACGATCTTCTCCGGATCAAAGCCGTCAAAAGCCTCGCGGAAGCCCTCCCGCTTCTTCAGAACCGTATACCAGCTCAGCCCGGCCTGCATCCCCTCCAGCATCAGCAGCTCGAACAGCTTCAGGTCATCAACCAGCGGCTTGCCCCACTCTTCATCATGATAAGCTATGTATACCGGGTCCGTGTTCACCCAATCGCAGCGCTTTACATCCACCGTGCCTCTCTCCTCTGCCGTATGATCCTTCGGCTATACATAAGCCGTATCTATTAACTGTATACGAAAAAAAGAGAAGAACACAAGGTTCTTCCCGTAAAATAATGTTACTATTGTCCTTGCAGCTGTACCCGTGTCTCTTTGTCCGGTGCATTTGTTGTGTAATAGAACATATATATTGAAGCTTCTTTTCCCTTGAAATCCTTGTACTTATTAATACTATGGTTATTTCCGTCTCCTCTGAACTTAGTGGTTACAATGCTGCTGATGAGCCGGTCTTTGCCTTTACCGATGTAGGTCTGATTCACACCGCCAAAATTCGGATCATCACTCTTCGTCTCCACATAGAGGTCTGCCCCCTGCATATAATAGGTCCACTGCACCGGATACCCGCCGGTTTGCCGGATTAGTGTCTGCTTCTCGCCAGAGATGTTCTTTAATTCAAGCGGCGCCTTGTCATCCTCATGCACGGTAACTTTATATTTCCCCACAAGCGTCATTGGTGTGTCTTTGGTAATCTCAAGATTTACCGGCCGCTCGAAGCGCAGTGTCATCAGCTTACGGTCCTCAGAGCCTGTATACCATAATCCGCCATCCAGCTGCTGACCATTCACCTCAAGAGTATAATTAACATACGGCAAATCAGGGAACGGCTCCGTATTACTCCGCACAGCCACTCGGATCTGCGTCGGTGTTACCACCATCTGCTCAATCATGTTCAACGAGTCTCCGGCCTCCAGTGGCAGATTCAGGGCTGTCTTCATCGTCGCACCAGCCATTTGCTTCTTGCTCAGCTCGAAATCGAACGTCCACGGACCATCAATATTGCGTTCAAGCTTGGTGTAACTGAGTTTATACGTGGTTTCATCCTTCGGCACATCAGCAGGCTTGTAGTACTCAAGGGAAGTATATTCTCCGTTATCTCCCGGTTTGCCCATTACGCTTCCCTGAGATTTCTTAACAAGCTGCCCATCCCGGTACGCCATAATTTGCGGGGACGCCAGCCTTCTCGCTTCAGGATCAGAAAAAATAGTGTCTGTGGACAACATCAGACGCTCATTCCCTTCCTTAAAGGGCTGCACGCCAAAGGACTCCAGTCCATCCCGGTTGACCGGGAAGCTCTGCCGCTCCGGTGAGTCCGTATCCAGCTTCAGGTCCACCTCCTGTTGGGAGTAGGACTGAATTCCTGTTGCGCTAAGGCTTACTTTGACTGTCTCCTGGGCCGGACTCCAGTCTGTCTCGAAATAGCCGTTGTACCGCTTGGTTTTCTCGTCCCACTGCTGGTAGCTGGATTCCATGTCATTACCGTTTCCTTTGGCATCCTTAAGGGACATTCCGTTCACATCCCATATTCCGTTGCCCTTGTCTCCACCGACATCCAGGCTGTACAGAATCACTGTGCGGTTCTCATCCGAGAGCGCCGTATGCAGCGTCAGGGTTACTCCATCCTTGGTGATCGTTTGGCCCAGCTGCTGACCCAGATTCTGGGATATCGCAGCCTGTACACCACTTCTATGGTTAAGCAGATCCCCCCAGTCATATTGCACAGCGGCATACACGGGAACAGCCATCAGCACTACGCTGAAGGAGGCTGCGACAGTGATCTTACGCCAGTTACGATGGCGGACCGGGCTATTTGCTCCTGCACGGCTGCCGCCCTTGGAGGAAGCATATCCGGCCTGCTCCATCCGGCCCCACATTTGCTCGAAATCAGGGTAATTCAGCTCCTGATCCTCATTTAAGCGACGCTTTAACTGCGCTTCGGTTCTGTCCATATTCTTCGTCCTCCTTCGCTATGGGCTGAACGCCCGCTTCTTCGAGAATCCTCTTCATCATACGCAGTCCCTTGTGCTGTCTGGACTTCACGGTCCCCAGCGGGATGTCCAGCATCCGGCGGATGTCCTCCAGACTGAAATCATGCATATACCGCAGAGTCAGCACCACCCTGATCTTCGCCGGGAGCCGGGACATGTATCCCGCCCATTCCAGCTTCGTTTCCTTCTGCTCCACCAGCTTGTCTACCAGCGGCTGCGGATTCTCCCTGAACATATGGAGATGCGCCTTCAGCTTCTGCTGCAGGCTGTTCCTGCGCTTCAGATGATTCAGGCAGGTGTTGACGGTGATCTTCATAATCCAGGCCTTCAGATATTCAATGCCTTGCCACTCGCTGCGGAAGAGAGTGATGAATACCTCCTGACACAGATCCTCAGCATCGGCAGCATCATGCACCATATAATAGCAGGTGCGGTATACCTCCTTGTTGTAGGTCTGGAATAATTCCTTGTTATCCACTTAAGCATGGCCTCCCTTCTTGTTCGTTCTGCTTCTTATAACAAATCCGGGCGGTAAAAGGTTCATTTCTGCAGCATATCCAGCTCTATGTAATAAAAAAGCAGCATGTCCACCTGGTGTACACAGGCTACATACTGCTTACGATAGATTATACGGAATAAATGCTCAACTTCAGAGTAAGCACATCTTAGATAATGTTCATAACCTCGCGTGCCTGGTTGTCCAGCTCCTGCGCAGAGCTTGCGATCAGCGTGAACTCATTCAGAGCCACTTGAATCTGCTGCTGACTGAGCTGCACATTATCCTGCACCTGGTTCAGTCCAATGGATATTCTCCCGACCTCTTCTGTAATGGCCTGGACACTGTCCCGGACTTCGGTAATCTGATCCTGCACTATCGCGGACAGCTTTCTTACCTCTTTGGCCACCACATCGAATCCCCGGCCGAATTCTCCGGCATGTGCAGCCTCAATAGCTGCGTTCAGGGCAAGCAGATGGGTCTGGGAAGCAATATCACGGATGGTCTGCACTACGCCGCGGATCGCAGCCGCCTGCTTTTGCAGACTTAGCAGGGTTTCGGTATTCTCGCTCGACACCTCGGCAATCCTGTCAATACTCAGCAGCAGCTCCTGACTCCGCTCAATTCCTTTGTCCGCACGCTGATTAAGGCTATCCGCCATTCCCTGCATCAGCTCCACGACATGGCTCATGTTATTCTGTCTCTCCGTAATGTTGGTGGCCACCTTGGATACGCCGATGACATGGGTATCTGTCTCATCGAACACCGGCATATATGTAGCTTCCAGCCAGACCGAATTTCCCTCTGCGTCCATCCGTTCAATTTTGTCCTGGAAGCTCCGGCCAGCCATTAAATTCTGCCAGAACAACTCATAATCCGGACTGTTCACGAATGAAGGGAAGCACAGCTGGCTGTGCTGCATGCCGTACATATCCTCCGTTTTGTATTTCACTGACTGGGCAAAGAGCTCATTGACATAGGCGACACGACGGTCCAGGTCAAACCGGATCATGGCGAGATTCTTTTCCAAAGCTTTGACAACCAGTTCGTCTGTAACTGTCTGGTCTGCTAGATTTTCCATGTTGACTGCTCCCTATACATCTCAATTTTTAACTGATATGCGGACGATATTCTCTTATTTCTATATACTCCTATTAACGGCTGTTCAGGCTTTTTGGATGATATGTTTTTTTTAATTTCCTATCTTAATCCCCCATACGCTGTCCTTCCGGTAAGCAGCCGCTTCTCGCAGCTCTGGAAGTCTCGTATCCTGCGGATAATGCCGCTCCAGATACAAGGCGAAGACCTGGCGCAGGCCGATCTCCTTGTCCAGCTTGTTGAATTCATTGGGGTGCTTTTCCATTTCGGCAATGGAAGCTTCCCAGCGTCCAAGATCTGCCGCCTCCGACTGCTCTGATTGGACCTTATCAGCGAGCATTCGTAACCCCCGGTAAGCTTGTTTCACTTTGGAGGAATAGACCTGTTTCTGGTTCAGAAAGGTTAAGAGTGCCACCAGCAGCGCCAGCCCCACCCACATTATCACTGTATCCACTTATGTATCCTCCCGGCTTCGCATATCACTCCATTATACACGCCACAACACAAAAATACCCCACTTACGCAGGGTATCGATAGCAACAATTCGCCTGTTCATCTCTTCTTGACTTTACTGAATTATTCCTTCTTCATGATCTCTCCCAGCTGCCGCTTGTCCGCCTCCCGGGAACGGTCCATGGCCTCTATATCATCCTGATCTGCTTCAGCCGCTGAGAATTCAACATCCTCGGCCTTCGCCTCATAGAGCATTTTCATTTTATCGGTTTTGGAAAAGATTTTCGAGTTCTCTCTGTCCATAGCTTGCCATCAGCCTCCAATGTATTATCTGATTCTTCAGCTTCAAATCATTCCGCCGGCTTCCTCAATCAGCGACATCGCCTGACCATGGACAGACGCATCGACAATAACCGTCAGCAGAATATTTCTGCCTGTCGGTCCGCCATCCCCGCCGTGGCTCATTCCGCTCCCGCTCGTATGCGCCGCAGCTAAGATACCCGTATGGTCACTGACTGCTGTCATCGAATCCATGCTTGCCAAATTGCCGGTAACCGGATTCACTCCCGGCTCCTGCCCGCTCCCCCCAAACCTGCTGAACCGTTCAATCGAAATCTCCTCTGCGCGCAGTGCCTGCAGCTTACGCGAGACCCCTTCCGCTTCTTCCGGGGTTTTGAAGTAGGCCAGTATACTTTTTTCAGACATCGGAATTCCCTGCTTTCTGCCTGGTATTCAGCGTTCAAGCTTACTTGGGTATTTTGGATTTCCGGACAGGAATTTATACATTTTGGTTTGCTGTGGCTCCAGAGAATATTCAGACTTCCACCCTCTGTTTTCTACAGATTTCATAATTCTGAAGCCACACTTCTAAATTTCCAGCCCTATTTTTCGCCGGGCAACCATGTAAGTATTTATGACGAAATTTGTTTTTTCATCTGTTTTTTTGTATTTTTTTGTCTTTTTTAATTTCATTAGTAGTTTTAAAAGCTTATTTGTGTCAACTAACATTCCACATAAAACGAAAACATTCTCAAAACTCTATAAATTTTGTGTGGATTTTACAAATAACCAGTGGTAAAATCTTCTTAATATTTTTCCTAGTAATCTTGACGGAAATAAACCGGATTAATAGAAAAGGAGAATCCGCCTACTGTCTGTAGCAGGAGAGATGTAAGCCAGAACCAACATCATATTGTGGAGGGGATTACATTTGGAGTGGACAAAATTACCTCGTAAACTATCATTACTAACTTTATCATTGGGTGTGGCTGCAAGTATGATTCCAGGCGCGGCATTCGCCGCCAGCAGCTTGAAGACCCCCGTATCAGGCAATCATCTTCCAGCCTTGATTCCAGCGAATCAGCCTTATATTTCTCCACAGATTAACACCAACTCCTCAAATCTTGTCCGGGTTATCGTTCAACTCAGCGGCCAGCCTGCTGCCGTCGGCAAATATGCTGCCAGACAAGGAATTACAGCGCTCGCCAATACAGCGACTGAAGCTGCGGTAAATAGACAGCAGGAAGAAGTACTTGATAAGGCTGAAGCCAAGAAGATTGACCTCACCGTCAATTACAAGTACGACACAATTCTGAACGGCTTTGAAGTCACCGTTCCGGCTAACAAAATCCCTGAGCTGGCGAAGATCTCCGGCGTGTCTTCCATTTATCCGAACAGCACCTGGTATGCTCTCCCTGATCAGACAGTAACCGAAGTGACTTACAGAAACGACAATGCTCCCCTGAAGCAGATTCATGCCGATTGGGCAGCCGACCACGGTTTCGACGGGACCGGACTGAAAGTCGGTGTAATCGACACCGGTGTTGACTACACGCATCCGGATATTGCTGCGGCTTATAAGGGCGGATATGACTCCTTCTATCAGGACAATGATCCCTATGAAGAAGTACCGCTGACTCCGGGGGAAGATAAAGAATATGGTGTTGGCTATGCGGGAACTTACCACGGTACGCATGTAGCCGGCACGATCATCGGTCAGTATGCAGCTAAGGGTGATGTGGCTCAGAAGGGTGTCGCTCCCGGGGCTGACTTGTATGTCTACAAAGTATTGGGGCGCAATATTGATAAACCGGACACCTCCTCCGGATCTTCCGCTCAAGTCATTGATGGGATTGAACGTGCGGTGAAGGACAAAATGGATGTCATCAACCTGTCGCTCGGCTCCGATTCCGAGAAGGATGTCAACTCTCCGGATTCCATTGCGATTAATAATGCGGTTCTCTCTGGAGTGACTGCTGTCATTGCAAATGGGAATAACGGGGAAAATGGCCAATATTTCTCAATGGGTTCTCCAGCTGCTTCCCAATTGGCCATTTCAGTAGGTTCAGTGACCAGCCCTATTGACGCTTACTCCGGCGAATTCAAGGCGGAAATTGCAAACTCAGTAACTTCTGTTACTTACGATACCTACTTTCCATTCCATATGATGGCGTATGAGCTGGCAAATGATGATTTTGCCACTATCATTGGTACTAAACCAGTACGTGTTGTGTACGCTGATCTTGGAGCGAAAGAAGATTACCCTGCTGAAGACATCAGCGGTTCCATCGTATTGGTATCACGTGGTGAACTGGGCTTTGCAGATAAAATTGCGAATGCCAAAGAGCGTAAAGCTAGAGCAATCGTAATTTTCAACGGAAATGCCGAGGAAGTGGACGATGAGTTTCAAGCTATTCTAGACGAAGACTACAAAGATCGTAATGGTTTCATTGGCGTGAATCTAGGTAATAGTTACCAAAGTATACCTACATTTGACATCGAAGGCTCCAAGGGACGCAAGTTAGCCAGAGCAATTCTGGCAAATGGTGATAATCCAACATATTTCACCTTTGGTTCAGAATATAAACATGAAATGACAACTGGTGATACAATGAGTAATTTCTCATCGTTAGGACCGAACTTTGATGGTAATCTAAGCATCAAGCCGGACATTGTTGCTCCTGGTGACGGAGTCTTGTCTACATGGCCAGCTTATGGCAAAGGTCATCCGAAAACAGATTATTCCAAAGCATACAACCGTATTAGCGGCACCAGCATGGCTACACCTCATGTTGCAGGTTTGTCTTTGCTTATTAAACAAGCCCATCCGGACTATACACCATTCGATATCCGTGCGGCACTAGCCAATACCGCAGTAGGTCTAAAGGTTAACGGCCAACCACAAGATCTTTATCGTCAAGGTCCAGGACGCGCCAATGTAGAAGATGCAATTAACACTCCCGCACTGCTGCAGGCGGTTGAACCTATCTCCATTCTGGACAAGAACTTTGTGCCTCAGAACGTAATCAACTACAATCCATCCACAAGCTTTGGCACATTACTTCCAGGTTCTGAAGCTACGAAAGTCCTGCAATTGAAGAATATGAGTGATAGCACGCTCACCTATTCCGCTTCCGTAGAATGGAACTATGGTGATCCTAAGGTATCTGCGGCTCTCGACAAATCATCGGTAACTGCAGCCGCGAAAGGTGCCTCCACGTTCAACCTGAAGGTCACCGTTGCTGCTGATACTGAGCCACAAATGCTGCAAGGTAATATCGTACTGAAAGCAGACGGGCAGCCAACACTTCACTTGCCTTTTGCAATCAATGTAGATAAGACAACCGGACAACCTGATTGGGGCACAGGCATTCAGGAAGCTGCACTGAGCCAACCGATTGTCTACACTAATTCAAGTGCAGTATTGAACTACAAATTGAAGGCTGAAGATATTAACTACTATGAAGTTAATCTGATTGGGCTTGATGATATCAAGAAGGGCTCTTTCCAAGTATCCACGACCGGTGCGCCGGATAAGTTCTTCGAGCCTGGCAACTATAGTACGGTGATATCATCCACCTATCACCCATATGACCATAATGGTGATCCAATCCTGGATGCTAGCGGCAACCCGGCAGTTGCCAGCCTGACCGATGGGGTCTACAAGCTTGAGATTCTTGGAATCAAAGCCAAAGATAACACCAAGACTCCGATCAAAATTGATTATAATAAGGATTCTTACTACAGCACCTACACCTCATTCCGCTTTATTACTGTCTCTGGCAGTGGAAACAATGGTGGCGGCGGTGGTGGAGGTGGCGGCACAGTAGTAACGCCAACACCTGTAGTAGTTCCAGCTCCTGTGAAGTCCCTTGTTGAAGAAGGGGTTCAACAGGTAACGGTAACACCTCTAACTGCATCGAAGGATGGTGTAACGACAGTAACCGTCAGCGACAGCGATCTGAAGGCCGCTCTGGCCAAAGCAGCTGCTGCCAAGACAGCCGTTGTCATCTCCGTCAGCAGTATCGCTGATAAGTCTGCTGAACTGAGCCTGACCGCAGAGCAGTTGAAATTACTCGCAGGTATGCCAGCAGGCAGCACCGTTATTGTAAATATTGCCGGATCTGCTGTATCTCTGCCTGTATCCTTACTTGCGGCTTCCCCTGCGGGCCAGAGCTTGAAGCTAGTAATCAAGCAAGAGCCGGATGCAGCCGGCAAGCTGATTGCAGGTACTCCGGGTGCCAAGATCATTGGAACCCCGGTATCTTATGAAGCTTCATGGACTACAGCTACAGGCAGCACTTACTTGAATGTTCCAACCAACGTGTTCATCAAGCGCACCTTCACTGTACCAGGCAAGATTGAATCGAAGACTGCTGGTGTGCTGTTTGAAAAAGACGGATTGGTGACTCCGGTTGCTTCGGTCTTCACACCACAAGCCGATGGAACAACCCTTGTGACCGTAAGCCGTCCAGGCTTCTCCGTGTATGCAGCAGTCAGCAAACCGGCAGCAGCCTTCACAGACATCGCTAATTCCAAATCAGCTGTTGCCATCCAGACACTGGCTGACAAGCTGATTATCCAAGGAACTTCGGCAACTACTTTTGCACCGCAGAGCAACCTGACCCGCGCCGAGTTCACAGCCCTCTTGACCCGTGCACTGGGTCTGCGTACCGATGCCAGCGTAACCTTCTCCGATGTGAAATCAACGGACTGGTACGCTAAGGATGTCGCCGCAGCTTCCAAGGCCGGTCTGATTCTGGGTATCGGAGGCGGCAAGTTTGCACCTACGCAAAAAGTAACCCGCCAAGAGCTCGCTGTCATTCTGGACAGAGCAGTGAAACTGACAGGCACTGAGCTGAAGGCTGTTGCTAATCCTTCGTTCACAACTTACTCCGACAGCGCTAAGGTAGCCCCTTACGCCAAGGACAGTCTGCTAGCCCTGACCAAAGCCGGCGTCTTCGCCAGCGAATCAGGAATTGCCTTCAATCCAACAGCTCCGGCAACCCGTGAGACAGCAGCCGCTGCACTCTATGAATTGCTGAGCAAGAGCGGTTTGATTCAGTAGTAGACTAAACTTAAGAGGCTGTCCCAGTAGTCATTACTTGACTACTCGGGACAGCCTTTATTTGTTTGGTTAAGAACCGTTTGAGCACTTGAACAGACGCTGCTGACATAACCGTACACTACCTCTGATTGCATTTACTACATTAGATTCCCCTTTAATTCATCCTAATAGATATTCTGTTGTATTTTATACATTTGATTCTTTGATTTCCGCTTGAAAATGCACATTCGGAGAATTTTTACTGTATGATATACAACAGATTCTCTTTTTGGTGAATTTTAGAAGCTTTCTGTTGTTGCAAATACAATAGAATCATTAATACAATTAACAACCAACAAAAAACAGCGCCCCGCCTCCACTAATGGAGATGGGGCGTTATTTTACAAGCTCTTCCATTCATATTTCACATTACCTAAAAGTTCAGTCTCCCCGGAACGCCCGCTTCACGCGGTCGAAGAAAGACTGCTCCTGCTCATGCGTGTTCTCTCCGTTGTGGGAGGCGAACTGGCGGAGCAGGTCCTTCTGCTCATCGCTGAGCTTGCTAGGCGTAACGACGATAACGCGGACATGCTGATCACCGACGCCGTTGCCGCGAAGGTGCGGAACCCCTTTGCCTTTGAGGCGGAAGAAGGTGCCGGTCTGGGTGCCTGCCGGGATCTTGAGCTTCACCTTCTCGGTCAGCGTTGGGATCTCAATCTCGTCACCAAGCGCAGCCTGAGCGAACGTCAAGGGAACCTCGCACATAATATCGTTGTTCTCGCGCTCGAAGAAATCATGATTCTTCACACGGATTACAATGTACAGATCTCCGGCCGGGCCGCCGCGTGTGCCGCCTTCGCCTTCACCGGTCATGCGCAGCTGTGCGCCGTCATCGACACCGGCAGGGATACGCACATGGATCTTGCGCTGTCTCTTCACCTTACCCTGGCCTGCGCAGGTGGTGCATTTTTCTTTAATGATTTTGCCTGTGCCGCTGCAATGGGAGCAGGGACGGCGGTTACGCATCTGTCCAAGCGGTGTATTCTGTACGAATTCCTGCTGCCCGCTGCCATGGCAGACGGAACAGGTCTCAGGCTTCGTACCGGGCTTGGCTCCGGAGCCAAAGCAGGTATCGCAGGTCTCCGTGCGCGGAATGGTAATATCGGTCTCTTTGCCGAACACCGCTTCCTTGAACTCAATGGTCATCGTATACTGCAAGTCGCCGCCGCGCTGTGGTGCATTCGGATCACGCCGTCCACCGCCGCCGCCGAAGAACATATCGAAGATATCACCAAGACCGCCGAAATCTCCGCCACCGCCGCCAAAGCCGCCGCCCATTCCCTGATTAGGGTCAATATGCCCGTATTGGTCATACCGCGCCCGTTGTTGCCCGTCACTCAGGACATCGTAGGCTTCTTTAACCTCTTTGAACTTAGCCTCAGCATCACTGGCCTTATTCACATCGGGATGGTATTGGCGCGCAAGCTTGCGGTAAGCCTTCTTCACTTCGTCTTCTGAAGCATCTCTTCCGAGGCCCAGAACCTCATAATAATCACGTTTATCTGCCACTGCTTTCACCTCCGTACATCGTTAATTTCCCCTATATACATGGTAAAAGGAAAGCCAAAACACGGGATGCCCCGGTCTTGACCTTCCCTCTCACCACATTAGAACTTATCGTCTAAGGTTACCCTTGATTCTTCTCATCGTCAACCACTTCGTAATCCGCATCTACCACATTATCCTTCTTGGCATTGCCTTCAGAAGCATCCTGACCCGCTTCAGCACCCTGCTGTTCCTGTGCAGCCTGCTCATACAGCTTCACGGACAACTGCTGTACAATCTCATTCAGCGCCTCTGTAGCGGCAGTAATTTCTTCCAGGTTGTCGGTTTCAAGTGCAGCCTTCACCTTATCCTTGGCTTCATTGGCTTTGTCGATCTCGGAAGCATCGACCTTGTCGCCCAGATCCTTGATTACTTTATCTGTGGAGTATACGAGCTGGTCAGCACCGTTCTTGGCTTCAACCAGTTCTTTACGCTTGCGGTCTTCCTCAGCGTGCAGCTCAGCATCCTTCATCATCTGTTCCACTTCTGCGTCACTCAGACCGCTGGAAGAAGTAATGGTGATCTTCTGGCTCTTGTTGGTACCTTTATCTGTAGCAGAGACATTAACGATACCGTTGGCATCGATGTCGAAGGTAACTTCGATCTGCGGTACGCCGCGCGGTGCCGGTGGAATCTCGTTCAGCATGAAGCGTCCCAGCGTCTTGTTGCCGTTCGCCATCTCGCGTTCACCCTGCAATACGTGGATTTCCACGCTAGGCTGGCTGTCTGCGAAGGTCGAGAACACCTGCGATTTGCTTGTAGGGATCGTAGTGTTGCGCTCAATCATCTTCGTGAACACGCCGCCTGCAGTTTCAATACCGAGGGACAGCGGAGTTACGTCGAGCAAGACTACGTCTTTTACATCACCAGTCAGTACGCCCGCTTGAACAGCAGCACCCAGGGCTACTACTTCATCCGGGTTAACACCTTTGTGCGGATCTTTGCCTGTAAGCTTCTTAATCGCATCCTGTACGGCAGGAATACGAGTCGATCCGCCGACCAGTACGATTCTGTTCAGGTCCGCAGGCGTCATACCAGCATCCTTCAGCGCTTGACGGGTAGGTCCCAGTGTGCGCTCAACCAGACTTGCAGTCAATTCGTCGAACTTGGCACGGGTCAGGTTGATCTCCAAGTGCTGAGGCACTCCGTCAACTACCGTGATGAACGGAAGCGATACTGTAGTTGTGAGTACGCCGGACAGCTCTTTCTTCGCTTTTTCCGCAGCATCTTTCAGACGTTGAACCGCCGCTTTGTCCTTGCTCAGATCAATGCCTTGCTCTTTCTTGAATTCAGCTACGAGATAATCCATAACCAGTTGGTCAAAATCATCTCCGCCCAGACGGTTGTCACCGCTGGTGGCCTTTACTTCAAAGAAGCCGTCGCCCAGCTCAAGGATGGATACGTCGAAGGTACCGCCGCCAAGGTCATAGACCAGGATGGTGTGATCTTCGGATTTCTCCAGACCGTAAGCAAGAGCAGCTGCTGTTGGCTCATTGACGATACGCAGCACTTCAAGGCCGGCAATTTTACCTGCATCCTTGGTAGCCTGACGCTGGCTGTCATTGAAATAAGCAGGAACTGTAATAACCGCTTGGGTTACCGTCTGGCCCAGATAAGCTTCAGCATCGGATTTCAGCTTCTGAAGAATCATTGCCGAGATTTCCTGTGCAGAATAGTCCTTGCCGTCAATGCTTTCTTTGTGGCCTGTACCCATGTGGCGTTTGATCGAAGCGATCGTACGGTCCGGGTTCGTAATGGCCTGGCGTTTTGCCGTTTCACCGACGATGCGCTCGCCGTCTTTCTTGAAGCCTACAACCGATGGGGTTGTACGCGCGCCTTCCGGATTCGGGATAACGACGGCTTCGCCGCCTTCCATAACCGCAACGCAAGAGTTCGTGGTTCCTAAGTCAATACCGATAACTTTACTCACTGTAATGTGCCTCCTCAGAAATAATGTGAAGCCCGGGGCTTCATCCATTTATATTATTGTGGAAATTAATTTCACAAGCTCTACCCGCTTATCTTATATAGAACAGAACTACATGCTGACTTTGACCATGGCCGGACGAAGAACCTTATCCTTCAGGAGATAGCCCTTCTGGACCTCCTCCGTCACGATGCCTTCCTCGTGCTCCTCGCTCTCCACCTGCATGATCGCCTGATGATATTCAGGGTTAAAAGGCTGTCCTACCACTTCCATAGCTGTAAGCCCTTCAGACTTAAGGACTCCCTCCAGCTGACGGAAAATCATATTCACGCCTTTGATGAACGCTTCAGCGTCTGCACCTGCTGCAGGTGTCGCCAGTGCGCGTTCGAAGTTATCCATTACCGGAAGCAGTTCGGTTACAAGCTTAGACGTTGCGTACTGTGCCAGCTCTTCCTTTTCTTTCTGGGTCCGGCGGCGGAAGTTATCGAAATCAGCCTGCACACGCAAGGTGCGCGCCTGATGCTCATCTGCCAGCTCCTGCAGCTTTCTGTATTCCTCATTGCCTGAAGCCGCCTCGCCGGCCTCTTCAGCCGTGAATGAACCGCTATCTGCTGTGGTATCAGCCTCTTCAGCCGCGTGATTCTCATTCACCGAGGGATCATTCTTCTCATTCATTTCTTGAACCTCTTCCTCTTTCAAGTTGTCTTCACCTCCTTAATATCATTCACATGGACTAGTACACTCTGTTCACTTATACCAGTGTGCCAGCATCGCTGTCAAATCCCGGGACAAAATCCCCAGAATACCCATTACACGTGCGTACTCCATACGGGTCGGACCCAGGATACCGATGCTCCCCAGCGGCTTGCCGTCCAGTGAATAGGTGGCGGTAATCAGACTGCAGTTGGCAAAAGCCTCATGCTTATTCTCTGTACCGATGCGCACCTGCATTCCTGCTCCGCTGCTGGCCGGGGTGAGCATTTTGAGCAGCGTAGGCGTCTCCTCCAGCAGATCGAGAATCGTCTTCACCTTGTCGACGTCCTTGAACTCCGGCTGGGTCAGCATATTCGTGGCTCCGCTTAAGTAAATCCGCTGATCTTGGTCGCTCTCAAGCGCCTTATCCAGCACCTGCATTAATTCTTCATAATGGGAGATGTGGCGCTGCATTTCTTCACCCAGCTCGGAATAGAGCTGACTCTTCAGCTTGTAGAGCGGTACATTGACCAGCTTGCTGTTCAGCAGATTCACGACCTTCTCCATCTCGGACACAGATATCTCCGGAGGAAGACTCACGGTTCGGTTCTCTACCTGCCCGGTGCTGGTAACGATAATTGCCACAGCGGTCTTGTCATCGAGCGGAAGCAGCTGGAAATGGCGCAATGAAGTATGAAAAACTTCCGGTCCCAGCAGGATGGAAGTATAATTCGTCATATTGGACAGGATCATTGCCGCGTGTTGGATAACCTGCTCTGTAGCATTCAGCTTCTCGGCGAAAAAAGCGCGGATCGTGCCCAGCTCGGCCGTTTCGGCGGAATTCCACGGTACCAGATGATCCACATAATAGCGGTAGCCCTTATGGGACGGGATTCTCCCTGCCGACGTATGAGGTTGCTCCAGATAACCCAGATCCTCCAGATCGGCCATTTCGTTGCGGATCGTGGCTGGACTGTAGCCCACATCCCCGCGTTTCGAGATACTGCGTGAGCCCACCGGCTCAGCGGAAGAAATATAGTCATCGACAATGGCATTCAGTATCATTCTCTGGCGTTCAGTTAACATGTTATTCCCTCCTATCCGACTGTGGCTCCGATTCGTTAGCACTCTAACGAGATGAGTGCTAACCACTAATACAAAAATACCAAACTGACCTCAGCATTGTCAAGTGAGTTCAGCAACTTGATTGCGCCTATTTTAAACAAAGCAAGATTTTGGATATTTCACCGCAACCATTTCCCGGACGATGCCGTCCAATACTCAGGGAGTGATAAAAATGCGTTTTAAAAAAACAACATTATGGGCTATCATCGCAGGCCTATTAACTGCACTGGCACTTACGGGCTGTAACGGTAAAATCTTACCGGTAGAGTGCATCGATGTGGATGCGAATTATGTATCCCTCCTGCAATGGGACGGCGTCATGTACTACGATAATACCAATCCTAACCCCATCGCACTGGGCAAAGGCAAGGAGATCGGCAGAATCACCTACAGCAAATCCGAACAGAAGTGTCCGCGCGCTGAGCTGCAGGATGGAGATGCGACAAATCTTAAGACAGGCACACTGCTCTACGAGGTAGAGGGCTATAAGACATCGGCGCGACTCTGGGCGGGGGACCGGCTATATCTGGCGTCCAACAATCCGGCAGCCAGAACCCTTAACGATCTGCTGGATATAGTGGGCAAAATACAAACTGTCCGTTTTGTGAGCGGCAATGACGGTTCTGACCTGATGGACTTCACCCCGGAGGCCAACGCCGTATTCATCCGTGAATTCCCCAAGCTGGCATACCTCCCGTTCGAGGAGCTGTCCAAGCAGACCAAGAGCTGGGTGGGGGACAAATACTGGATGGAGATTGAGATGACGGACGGGTCCAGCGTTAGAGTTACTTATAATACGATGTCCCCTTCGTTTCACCCTTCTGCGTATGCCACGCCGGAGCTTGCGGAACTTGTAGAGCAGCAGCGCAAGCTTATCTATGCACAATAATACGGAAGCCGTTTCAGCGGATAAGTTATCGTGTGAAACATATACATTCTATAATTTCAAAAAACCACTGTCACCCTGAAGCATCAGCTTCCCGGGAGAACAGTGGTTTCTTATTATATAGTTTACCGTGGGGCTATGTCCCGCCGGATTAGTCCAGTCTCTTCAGCACGGCGATCTCATCGCAGGCATGCTGCTTCTTGCAGTTCACACAATCGGTCCAGACCTTCTCGGGGAAAATCTCCTTCTGCACCACATCAAAGCCATTGCGGAGGAAGAAGTCCACGGCATAAGTCAGGGCCATAATCTTCGGGATTCGCTGGCGTCTGGCTTCTTCCACCAGCTTCTCCAGGATCAT
The DNA here is from genome assembly GCF_038593195.1 of Paenibacillus sp. FSL H7-0350. Lineage (NCBI taxonomy): Bacteria > Bacillati > Bacillota > Bacilli > Caryophanales > Paenibacillaceae > Paenibacillus > Paenibacillus sp. FSL H7-0350. Next base: position 2,588,022 of record NZ_CP151972.1, read on the forward strand.
CGTGCCTACACCTTTGCCCTTACCTTCATCACGCAGTCCAATGGAACGGACCTCCACAAGATCACTGCCGAGCCTGAACAAGGAACCGCAGCCGACAAACTTGCCGCCAATCTCGGCAATTACGAACTGGTCGATCTGGCGGGTCAGTGCTTGCCTTGAACGGGGCAGCATAATCCCCTGCCTGGCATACTCCTCTATCATCAGATACAGCGGCTCTACATCCTCCACCGTAGCATTTCTGCATATCACTTGCTGCTCTCCCGCTGGAGAAGCCTTTTGGAAATGATCCGTTTTGACAAGCACCTTGACTCACCCCTTGTTGTTAATATGAATAAATATACAACACAGTGAATTACAATTCAAGGGGTATTTCAAAATTAAACCTCTGTCAAAGCACCGACAAATTCCCCGAAAACATCGTTGCCAAACAGGATTCCCTGCTTGCTCAGGCGATAGTTGTCCCCGGACTGCTCCAGCAGCCCGGCCTTGAGCATTTTATGCAGCGGCCTTGCAAAAACAGCCTCCAGCGGCTTACCGAATTGCGAACGGAACGCCTTATCCGATACTCCTTCGCGCATCCGCAGGCCGACCATCATGAAATCCTCCATCGCCTCCTGCTCGGAGATCTCAAAGCTGTCCAGACGCGGCAGCCCGCTGCGCGAAGCCTCGTTATACGGGTTCACGCCCTTGATATTCATGTGCCGCTGCCGGCCCACATATCCATGCGCCCCTGCGCCCAGTCCGTAATAATCCTCGTTGCGCCAGTACGTGATATTGTGGCGGCTCTCCAGCCCCGGCTTCGCAAAATTACTAATCTCATACTGTATATACCCTGCGGCCTCCATAGTAGACATCAGCAACAGATACATCGCCAGCTCATCCTCTTCATTCGGCAGCGGAAGCTTGTTCTTGTTGAACAGCGTGTGGAACAGTGTGTTCTCCTCCACCTTCAGGCTGTAGATGGAATAATGCGGAAGATCCAGCGCCAGCGCCTTGTCGATGCTCTCTCTGAGCATGTCCACTGTCTGGTTCGGCAGGCCGAACATCAGATCCAGCGACAGGTTATTAAGGCCCACCGCACGGGCATTCTCCAGACTGCGGTATACGTCGTTCACATCATGAATCCGGCCGATTCCGCTCAGCAGTTCATTCTGGAACGCCTGCACCCCGAAGCTGACACGGTTGACGCCGCCTTCCTTCATGACTCTGAGCTTGTCGATATCGGTTGTGCCGGGGTTAGCCTCCATCGAGAATTCAATCTGCTCATCCCACTGCGGGAAATGTCTGCGGACCGATTCCAGGAAATAAGCCATCTCATCAGGCCCCAGTACAGTAGGCGTACCCCCGCCGACAAAAATCGTCTTGATCACACCCGGAGGCGTGTGTTGCACGGTCAGCTCCATCTCACGGTCAAGCGCATGGAGGTAGTCCATCACCGGCTGGTCCTTCAGCACGTAAGAATTGAAATCACAATAGAAGCATTTATTGGTGCAGAACGGGATGTGAATATATACGGCCTCAGGGGGACGGCCATGGTGTGCAGTGTTCTTAGCTGTGTTCATTAGCTGTCTCCTTTGTTCTATTAATGTACAGGCCTGCCACAGCACCTGCTGCTGAAAAGCAAGAAGAAACGGCTGCACCGCCCTGCGTAGGACGGCACCCGTTTCTGCGATAAACCGAAAGCTCCGGAGGAGCTTATATGCTGCTACTCAATCTGAAGCACGGCCATGAACGCTTCCTGCGGCACCTCGACGCTGCCGACCTGCTTCATGCGCTTCTTGCCTTCCTTCTGCTTCTCCAGCAGCTTCCGCTTACGCGAGATATCGCCGCCGTAGCATTTGGCTAATACGTTCTTACGCATGGCCTTAACGGTCTCACGCGCAACCACCTTCGTGCCGACGGATGCCTGAATCGGCACCTCGAACATCTGGCGCGGGATAATGCCGCGCAGCTTCTCACAGATGACCCGGCCGCGGTTGTAGGCGCGGTCGCGGTGAACGATGAAGGACAGTGCATCGACCTGCTCATTGTTCAGCAGGATATCCATCTTCACGAGATTGGACTGGCGGTAACCGGAGATCTCGTAATCGTAGGATGCATAACCCTTCGTGCCGGATTTCAGTTGGTCGAAGAAGTCGTAGACGATCTCGGATAACGGAATCTCGTACGTAATGGTTACACGGTTGCTGTCCAGATACTCCATGTTGACGAATTCACCGCGTTTGTTCTGGCACAGCTCCATCACGGTACCCACGAAGTCGTTAGGCACAATAATTCCCGCTTTGACATACGGCTCTTCGATGAAGTCAATCGTCCCGATCTCCGGATAGTGCGACGGATTGTCGATCTGGATGGTCTCCCCGTTAGTCAGCTTAATACGGTAAATAACGCTCGGCGCGGTAGTAATCAGTGGCAGATTGAACTCGCGTTCGATCCGCTCCTGAATAATCTCCATATGCAGCAGTCCCAGGAAGCCGCAGCGGAAGCCAAAGCCGAGGGCGCTGGAGCTCTCCGGCTCGAAGCTCAGGGAAGCGTCATTCAGCTGCAGCTTCTCCAGCGCTTCACGGAGATCATTATAATCGGAAGTCTCAATAGGATAGAGCCCGCAATAGACCATCGGATTAATCCGGCGGTAGCCCGGCAGCGGTTCAGGCGTCGGATTCTTGGCATCCGTCACTGTATCCCCGACACGGGTGTCGCCTACATGCTTAATTCCGGCCACAATGAAGCCGACATCGCCGATGTTCAGCTCCGGTACAATGGTCATGCGCGGCATAAAGGCTCCGACCTCAATAACCTCAAAGGTTTTGTCGGTGGCCATCATTTTAATCTTGGAACCGGCACGGATACTGCCGTCCATTACACGGACATAGACGATAACGCCCTTGTACGGGTCATAATGGGAGTCGAAGATCAGCGCCTTGAGCGGTTCTTCCGAGCTGCCAGTCGGCGCCGGAACCTGCTTCACGACCTGCTCCAGAATCTCCTTGATGCCGATGCCTGCCTTGGCAGAAGCCAGAACAGCTTCACTGGCATCCAGCCCGATGACATCTTCAATCTCCTGCTTCACGCGTTCGGCGTCAGCATTGGGAAGATCGATTTTGTTGAGCACCGGAAGAATCTCCAGATTGTTATCAAGCGCGAGATACACGTTAGCCAGCGTCTGGGCCTCGATCCCCTGCGCCGCATCCACGACCAGCAGTGCGCCTTCGCAGGCCGCCAGACTGCGGGATACCTCATAGGTGAAATCGACATGCCCAGGTGTGTCAATCAGATTCAGATAATAATCCTGTCCGTCATCGGCACGGTACGTCAGACGTACGGCCTGCAGCTTGATGGTGATGCCGCGCTCGCGCTCCAGGTCCATCTGATCCAGAACCTGCTCCTGCATTTCACGCGAAGTGAGCGCACCCGTATACTCCAGAATGCGGTCAGCCAGTGTCGATTTGCCATGGTCTATATGTGCAATAATCGAGAAATTGCGAATTTGTTGTTGTCGTTTCTGAACGTCAGTCATTCCTTACCCCCACAGACAGCCTAATGTTAATCCACTTATTATAACAGTACGGGCTTCGCCCATCAATCCCGACAGCCCCCGGAAAAGAAAGAAACCGCCTGGACCCTCTACAACCGCAGGCGGAATCCTGCAAAAAAACACACAAACGGCTGCGGACTTCCATCATCCGCAGCCGTTTGTACCTTAAACCTCCTTACAGCCCGGGAAATTCCGGGCTGTTCCTGCTCACTCCTCCGAGGAGTCGAAGAGCGAGACCACCCAGCGGATACCCTTCTGCGAAGCCTGCTGGAGCAGGCCAGCAGTCTTATCGGCCAGCACATCCACCGTGGGCTTCTGCTCCTCCGGGATCAGAATCTGCTCGGGACTGAGCGCAGAGTAGTCCTTCACCTCCTGCTGCGGAAGGCTGCCTGTGCCGCCAGCCGTCTGCGCCTGTGTACCTGCAACCTGCTGCTGCATGGGCAGCATGGTGTAAGCGCCCGTTACCGGATCAATAGTCACGGGCACATATACATAAGCCTGGCCGCCCGGGGCCGAGCCGGCAGCCGGAACATGTGCGGTCCCGGCCGTGCCGTTCTGTCCAGCCGGAAGCTGACTCCCAGCCGTGCTGCTCTCGGCTGGCTTACTCCAGTCCGGCAGTATACCGGAGACTCCCGGACCGCCGCCGCCGAACTGCAGGCCGATCAGCATCCCTACACCCGCCCATATTCCGACCATCACCAGCTTTTTACCGAACCGTGTCATAGTCTCCGCTCCTTTTCAGCTATATTCCATTTAGGAACCGGTTGAAGTGTCTGCCCCGGTGACTCCAGACTGCGTACTGCCTTGATCTGGCGCAGCCGCCTTCTCAGCATCACGGCTGCTCCAATACACATCAGCAATCGCATCTGCCAGAAGATCCGCCGTCCGCTTCAGCTCCTCGGCGCTGTTGTCAATTCCGCCTACCTCAATCAGCACACTGTTCGGGGACAACGTCTGGTTATATTCCCCATTATTCCCGTTTCCGGACGATTTCCCCCATATCCCGCGTGAAATTCCAGGATAATTTTTCTCCAGCAGCTGATGGATTTTATTGGCGAAGGCTTCGTTTTGTTTCCAGTTTTTATTCGCATGCCCCAATATAAAATATACCTGGGCATAATTTTTTCCGTTAATCACAGCCGTTGTTTTGCCGTGCCGCTGCGAATCGCGGTGAATATCAATCAACTCACTCATGCTCTGATTGGAGGCCATAGCCGATTTCACAGTCATACGTGAATATTTATAAGAGAAGTTCCAGTTGTAGCCTGGCACCTCTGTAGCATAGTCCTCCTGGGCATGGACCGTTCCGATTCCGCGTTCTTCCAGCCTCTTGGCAATATAGGAGCCTACCAGCATGACATTCTTGGAAGGGACGGCCGAGCTGGGGTTGTCGCTCTGTGCGCCCAGCAGCGGATTATATGCTTCCCGCGGATGGGAATGATAGACGAGAATACGCTTGACCGAAGTATCTCCCGTGCCGTTCTCGGCATCTCCGCTTCCGGAGTAACCCTCGTCAGGTTCTGTACCGGACGGGTCCGGAATAGGCGAAGCCTCGGGCTGTACCACGCCTCCCCCCGGATTGTCATGGCCATTATCAGCCTCTGTACCGTCCCCTGAATCTGGGAGGGCTCCAGGATCGCCCCCTGCTCCAGGGTTTTCCCCAGTGGCCAGTTCATCGCCCCCCGGATGATAATCGGCCGGCGCCCCTGTACTTCCCCCTGAACCTTGCCGCAGCAGGAAAGGATCATCGGCAGCAAGTCCTGGCATCTCACGCGAGACCAGACTCTTCGGATCACCAGGATCAACACTGGTCAGCAGCCGGAATACGAACGAGGTCACCTTGTCCCCGGAGAAGGCTGAAGGCTCCTCGCCCTTCGGCAGATGAGGAACCTCCATGCCCAGCAGCTCCATGAAGAATCCGCTGGAGAGCGAAGCCGCCAGACCTTTCATAGAAGGAATGGGCGAAGAATTCAGCTTCTGCCCGGCCAATCCGCCGGCTCCAAGCAGCATGAACAACACAAGCGAACCTCCGGCCAGCAGCAGCATCGTCCTTCCCAGCGACAGAATATCCATCAGCCGTCCGCGCAGCCGCCCTATATTCCATAGCTGAAACCATTTTCTGTTCATGATTGTTATGTCCTCCTCTAAGCCCTCTGTAATCTCTCATACTCCAAATCTATGAGCTTAAGGGTTATGCTAGAACCACAAAATGAGAGATAGCAGGGAGCATAGATAGAGATGTGACACATAAGTTCTTGTAATTTGTACAAAGAGCCCGCAACCAGTTCTGCGTTATAGCAGGGCGGTGCGGGCTAGTTGATAAGTGACAGATCAGTGAGTGTAAGCTCCGACATTACCCGGATCTACCGCTTCATGCAGGGCGGCATTCAGTCCGCTTGCCACAATGTTCGCGATCTCTTCAATGAATTCATCGATCTCTTTGGGGGTCACAATCAGGTCATGGCCCAGCGGCTCAAGCACTTCTTTCACCAGGGCTAGACGCTCCTGCTCAGAGATATCGTCAAGGAGACCCATAATCTCCTTGGTATGAGCGCCCCCGTCAGCCATTTGCCCGAAATGGGTCCGCATCATCTCCAGCACATTATTGACGATAGTGGAGGCATAGCAGACTGTAGGGACGCCGATGGCGATGCAAGGTACACCGAGCACCTCCTTGGTCAGCCCTCTGCGTTTGTTCCCGATCCCTGAACCGGGATGAATCCCGATGTCAGCAATCTGGATGGTGGTATTGATTCTCTCCAATGAACGGGAGGCCAGCGCATCAATAGCTATAATGACATCCGGGCTGGTGCGGTCCACTATCCCCTGCACAACTTCGCTGGATTCAATCCCTGTCAGGCCGAGCACTCCGGGAGCAATAGCACTGACATTCCGGTAACCGGGCGAGATCTGGTCGGGCACCAGCTCATAGAACTGGCGGGTAATCAGCGCATTCTCAACGACCAGCGGGCCGAGCGAGTCGGGCGTCACATTCCAGTTGCCCAGTCCCACGATAAGGACCTTGGAATCGCGGTCAATCCCGATTTTATCCAGGAAGTGCTCGAATTCCCGGGCAAACACTGTAGAGACCTTCTGCTGCAGCCCTGTGTCCCCGCCGCGCAGCCCAGGCACCTCCAGGGTCACGTAATTGCCGATTGCCCGTCCAATCGCCTGAGAGCCGGCAAGGTCTGCTACAGCAAGTCTCGTGACTTTGATGCCGTCCGCTTCTTCCACTTCCTCATTGACACCCGGGATCGGCGTATTGGCGTGCCGCTCTGCCATTTCCTTCGCTTCCACCGCCAAGTCCGTACGTACCGAATACAGCTGAAGATCCAGTTCCATTCTTAGTTCAGCCTCCTTTTGCATATTGCTGATAGTGTGCGAGAGAAAGCCGCCGTTTATACAAACCACACTGAGGAATTCTAAAGCTTTTTATCTTGCTTTTTACTACCCTTCATGCTAAACTATTTTAAGTTGTGAATCATTTGTTGATTTCGAATGTCTTTCAGGAGGTGAATGCAATGCCAAATATCAAATCCGCGGTAAAACGCGTCAAGACGATCGAGAAACGCCGTGCACTGAACGCTTCCCAGAAGTCCGCGCTTCGTACAGCTGTGAAAACTGCTGATGTAGCAGTGACAGGTACGGAAGTTGAAGTAGCTCAGGCTGCTTTCCAAGCGGCTTCCAAAAAGCTGGACAAGGCTGTAACTAAAGGCCTGGTTCATAAAAATGCGGCTGCCCGCAAAAAATCCCGCTTGGCGAAGAAATTGAACGCTCTCAAGGCTCAAGCCTAAGCCAAGAGCGACAATCATAACAAGCAATTGAAGAACCTGACCGCTATGCTGCATACGGTTAGGTTTTTTTATGTTTGTTAGCTTTATTCATTTGAATTCCGGCTGTACAATCAAAGAGCCTGCCCGCCCGCGTGTATCACGGGATGGACAGGCTCTTTGATTCGTTCCGTGAGATGCAGCCCTATTCAGGCTCCGAGGCGCAGCATGAACATCTCCAGCCCCAGCACCTTATCGACCGCCCCCGTCTTCATCTGATAGTCCAGATCCGCCAGAATACTCAGGATCTGCCGCAGCCGCTGGCTTCCGAACTTATGAGCCTGCTCTCCGGCCAGCTTCACTGCATACGGATGCAGTCCGAGCTGGGAGGCAATCTGTCCCTGCGAATAGCTCAGGGCTGACAAATCCTTGACCTGCAGGATGATTCTGAACTGCCGGGCAATCAGCGAAGCGATCTTGATCGGCTCCTCCCGCTGCTTAAGCAGTTCATAGAGCGTATTCAGCGCCTTGTCCAGGCGCAGATTCGCAATATCCTCCACCAGCGTGAAGATATTCTGCTCGGTCCCCCGGTGGACCAGACTCTCCACTGCTGCCGCATCCACCTGCCCGCCAGTACCGGCGAACAGGCACAGCTTGTCCATCTCCGCAGACAGACCCTGGAGTCCGGTTCCGCTGCTTGCAATCAGAACCTCTGCCGTCCCCGGCGCAAGAGAGCAGCCGCGTTCGCGGAAGCCTTTCTCCACCCAGCGCAGCAGCTCCTCCGCACCCAAGGGATTGAAGGCCAGTACGGTGCCGGAAGCTTTGATGCTTTTGACGATTTTTTTACGTTCATCCAGCTTATCGCCGTTCACCATAAATACAATCACGCTGAATTCGGCAGGGTGCTGCATATATTCACTTAGCATCTCCACGTTATGTTCCAGCTTCGCCTTCTCCTTGCCTGCCGTGAACAGAGCCGCATCCCGCACCAGCAGAAGCTTGCGTTCTACCATGAAGGGAACCGTCTCCGCCTCTTCGACGACAGCCTGAACCGGAGTTTCGGACAGATCGAACGGGATCACCGCGAAATCGCGGTCTTCTTTGGCTATCAGGTGTTCCTCCAGCATGGCCGCGAATTCATTCATCCGGAACTTCTCACTGCCGTACAGCAGGTACAGCGGGGAGACCTTTCCTTGCTTGATGTCCTTGGCCGCCGTTTTGGCATCCATCCTGCCACTTCCTTTTTTATTTTCTCGAGTGATGCATTCGTACATTTTATCAAAAAAACAGCTCAAAACATAGGCATCTATATCAAAGTGTTCTGCCCAGGAACGCAAGCAAAAACGGAGCAGCCTTGGCAGCCAGGGCCAAAGTTACTCCGTTTCAGCGGCGCATCTATATAAACGACGGAGGGAGCAGCTCTAGAAACTCTCCCGGCCGCCGGTCATACCGATGATACTCGCAAAGCCTGTAATTCATGTCCTCTTGCCTTAGCATATTCCGTAGGCTAGAAGAACGTTCCGGTTATTTATCGGACGTTGCCGCGTCCGGAGTGATAGCCGGGCTGGGAACCGATGAGGCAGAAGCCGCAGGAGAAGCGGTAGGCGCTGGAGAGATGGCAGGTGCCGGAGAAGCGGATGGAGCAGGTGTTGCGCTCTCTGCCGGAACCGTATATACCTTCGTCGTCTGCGTACCGTCCTCAAGCTGTAGCACATAAGTGAACTGGGTGCCATCTTCCGACCACACACCGGAGACCCAGTTCCCCTCCAATGGAAGCGAAGCCAGCGCTGCCCGTTGTTGCTCTTCTCCCTCTGCGGTTACGCTGTAGATTAACACATGCTGGCCAGTCAGCTCAGCCATATGCTGCCCGTCCGGCGAAGTCCACGAGGAATCCGCAGCCATCAGCGTCATGGCTCCTGACTCTGCCGGAGCTGGAGTCGGTGCCGTCCGTGCATCCGCCGCAGCCGGATTATCGTCCACCACACTCTGTTGTGTCGGTGTACTCGATTTCATGCTCTGGGTATCTGCTGACCGGCTATCCGCTTTCTTGGTGCTCTTGGGGCGGTCCGCCGGAGGCGCAGTAGCGGTGCGCTTGCTGGGCGGAGCTTCGCTTACCTCAGGCTCCGTGCCTGTATCCGAACCGCCGCCAGCTGCGGCCGGTTGATCCGCACGCTCACTGGGAGCAGGAGATGCAGATTTCAAATTATTGTCTGCCGTTTCACTCGGCGCGGTCTGCTCCATTGACCGGAGCTCACTGCCGCTGTCGCTGTTATTCTGTCCGTCTGCCAGTGGGGCGTCCGCACTGTTCTCTGTGCTCATGCTGGAGTTCGCCGCCCCGCCGCTCATTAAATTGGAGGCCATATCCATGTCCGCTCCCGGCAGACTCTTCGGCATATTGAATACGGCGATGAGCAGAATTACAGCTGCAGCTGCCGCACCAATGCCTGTCCGCGCAGCCAGTGAAGGGCCCTTGGACTTCTTGCCCCGGGTATTAGAACGGGAGAAGGGAACAACCTTCGGATCTTCCGGCTCCATAACCGCAGGCGCTTCCGGGACACCTCGGTCCAGTTGTTCAAGCTGAGGCAGGATAGAGTCAACCAGACTGAAGGGGGGCTTCACATCCGGAAGCTGCTCCAGCTGCTCGGAGAGCAGTGTCAGCCGGTCCAAGACTTCCGCGCAGGAAGGACAATCGTCGATATGACGGAACATTTCAAGCATTTCTTCCTGACTGAGATCATGATCTAAATAGCGGTGCATCCATTCCATCACCTCCGCGCATTTCATCCTGACACACCACCTTTCTGATACTCCTGAAGTCTATTCTGCAGCTGCTGCCGCGCCCGGAACAGGTACGATTTGACCGTGTTCAGAGGCAGATCCAGACAGTCTGCAATCTCGTTGTAAGAAAAATCCTGTAAATAGCGGAGCACGATTACCGTCCGGTGATGCTCCGGAAGCTGGTCGATGGCCTCACGGATATCCTCCGCCAGATAACCCGACATCACTTCGCGCTCTACGTTATGTTTTTTATCCTGGAACACCATTTCGTGTTCATCGATAGAAACGGTAGGCTTCGTTCTCCGGAATTTGTCTATACATATGTTGGTTACTATTCGCTGAACCCATGTTTTGAACTGCGCCTTCTCCTCATAGGAGCCGATCTTGGTGTACACCCGGATCAACGCTTCCTGGGAGGCATCCAGAGCATCCTGTTCATTATGCAGAATGTAGAAGGCCGTCTTATATACATGCCCTTCAATTTCTCGCAATAGGGTGATTAGAGCGTCGCGATCGCCCGCTTGAGCGGCTCTGATGAGTCCCTGCTCCACCACGAAGGTTCCCCCTCTCTATGCAATCTTACTGACGCGCAAGACTGCGAATTTGTTGCAAGCCTGTAATGATTATTTTAAAAGATAAAAACTAGATGCTTCGCGCATAAATGTTCCTTATCTTTCCCGCTGAAACGGTACCGTCCTAAAAAAGGACGGCAAAGCCGTTTCTACTTGTAGTCCACAATCCCTACTAAGCATACAAGGGATGCAGCAATCATTCAAATACTCTTTTTAATGTATATAATGTAGTCGCGCACACCAGGAGCACCGCATAATTCTCCCTGGAAGCATCATCAAGCACATATACTTCTCCCTGTTCAAAAAGTTGCGGATGATTATAGTTACGATACAGCTTATAAATAGCTCCCGCTGTCACCCTGCAGCCGGGGACTGCAGTCCGGATCTCCACATAATCGGCTTCTTCCACTACCAGTGTCGGGTACAGCTTGCTGCGAAGATCGTCGCCAGTCATGGCATCACCTTTCAGGTATACTTCTCAATGTCCGCAGGCGCTTAGGGCACTCTGCCTCTATTATAAGTATTGCCCGAAGCGGCAGCAATTCCATCATTAAGGCTGATCTAACGTTCAACAAAAAAATGCCCTGCCCCATAGAGGCAAGACATTCCTGTTGTACATATATTTTACTGCCCTTGAATCTCCTTGAACTTCGCAACATACTGTGCAGCCAGCTCTGTGATCTGGTCATAACGGCCTTCCTTGGCCGGTGCGGTCAGGTTGCCGCCGATGCCGACAGCGATGCAGCCGTTCTTGATCCACTTCTCCATATTGTTCAGATCCACGCCACCGGTAGGCATAATGTTCACATGCGGCATCGGCCCCTTAACCGCCTTGACATAGTCCGGTCCGAACGCACTGCCAGGGAACAGCTTCAGCACATCCACGCCCAGCTTCAGGGCTTCCTTCATCTCATTCAGCGTCATGCAGCCCGGCATATAAGGAATGCCGTACAGATTACACATCTTCGCAGTATCCTCTTCAAAAGAAGGACTGACCACAAATTCCGAACCCGCCAGAATAGCAATTCTTGCCGTCAGCGGGTCAAGCACGGTACCGGCACCAATCACGGCGCGGCCCCCGTATTCTTCCACCAAGCGCTTGATCGCTACTTCGGCTCCCGGAGTCGTGAAGGTAACTTCAATATTATTCAGTCCGCCCTCGATACAAGCCACCGACATGGCATAAGCATCATCGGCATTATCCGCACGGATAACAGCTACTACGCCAACAGAGGTGATATTCTGCAATACTTTGATTTTCTTCATGGTTGTTACTTCCTCTCTGGTTATATTCCACTTAAGAATATTTATTTAGATAAACTAATTTATCTTTTTTACTAACATCAGGCTTTATCCTTCTAAGAAAATAGTAATAACATTGCCGCCAACAGTCAATATATATTTATTTAGGAAGCGGTAACATCCCTTCTTAAATCGACTAAAACGCTTATATATCAAGGGTAAACGAATCTATCCGCCTGCTTTCTGTACAAAATATGCCCGCATATTGAGCATTGCTATATTGTACAAAACCGTTTTATGTGATAATTTCAACTTATATTCTATCCCAAACCATAATAACGTGTTCATTTTAGGAGGAACTATTCATGAATAAACAGCTGGATGCAGTCACCTTCGGGGAGCCGATGGCCATGTTCTACGCTAATGAAGCCGGCCCCCTGCATGAGGTCACTTCCTTCTCCAAGGCGCTGGCAGGTGCGGAGAGCAATGTAGCCACAGGATTATCACGCCTGGAGCATTTGACCGGTTATGTGACTAAGCTTGGCGAAGACAACTTCGGCCAGTTCATCACCTCGGCACTGAATAAGGAGAAGATCGATACCGCGAGCATCACAACGACCAAGGAATTCTCCACAGGTATGCTGATCAAATCCAAGGTACTGACCGGAGATCCCAAGGTCGAATATTTCCGCAAGAATTCCGCCGCCTCCAAGCTGAGCCTCGCCGACTTCAAAGAAGATTACTTCGCTTCCGCAGGCCATCTGCATGTGACCAGCATCTCTTCCGCACTCTCAGCTTCGTGTCATGAGTTCTCGCTGCATGCCATGGAGTTCATGAAGCAGCGCGGCAAGACTGTATCGCTCGATCCGAATCTGCGCCCGACCCTGTGGCCGGACACTGAAACTATGGTTGATACGATCAACGACCTGGCTACCCGCTGCGACTGGTTCCTGCCCGGACACGGAGAAGGCAAAATCCTCACCGGTCTTGAGACTCCGGAGGAGATTGCCGGCTACTATCTGGAGCGCGGCGTATCCCTTGTAGTAATCAAGCTCGGTCCTGAGGGCGCTTACTACAAGACCTCCGCTGGTGAAGAGGGTTATGTGGACGGCTTCAAGGTCGAGCAGGTTGTGGATACGGTCGGTGCCGGAGACGGCTTCGCGGTTGGGGTGATCAGCGCCATGCTGGAGAAGCTCAGCGTAGCGGAAGCCGTGAAGCGCGGCAATGCGATCGGCGCACTCGCCGTGATGTCGCCTGGCGATATGGACGGACTGCCGACCCGCGACGCGCTGGAAGCCTTCATGAGCACGGGCGTTAAGAAATAAACAGGCTCCCCGCAAGGGTGTGACTGTAACAGAAACTGCAACTGCAAAAAGGTGTCCCAGAAGCCGGTCGGCTTGGGACACCTTTTTGCGCACCATCAGAGATAAGTGTAGTTTGTGCAACTAAAAACAGGGAAATGGACGACTTCCCTCTTTTAACTGTAGTCTGTACAACTACATCTGCCCGGATAGGCGAAAATCCAGGTTCAGAGGCATTTTAATTGCACGAAATACAGCTAAACAGAGATTCGGCGGCACATGCGGCGATTTAGTTGTACGGATTGCAATTAAGCCTCCATCTTGCACCTGCTACCAACTTCTGCTCTTACATTCGAGTAGCTGATTGTATTTCCTGCAATAGAACATGCATAGCTGACCGTAAAATGAGATTCTATTGTATTTCATACAGTGGAATGTTGTGTTGTGGGTGAAAAACGGCCTTTTTTATAGCATTCCATTGTACTAAATGCAGTTGCTATTCCGGCTTAGCCGGAGGCTGCACCGAATCGCCCTGCTGCAAGGAAGGCGGGAATCTGTAGGTGATAGGTATCGCGCTATCCTTATCGTTGATCAATGAGAGCATAATCTTCGCTGCCTGCATTCCCATCTCGTAGGCGGGCTGGCGGATCGTAGTAATATCAGGATTATAGATCCGGGCGAAGTCCGCATCGTCAATGCCGATCACTGACAATTGGCCGGGGATGGAGATGGCGTTGCGGTTCGCATATTTAAGAATCTCGCCCAGCACCAGATCATTGGCGGCAAGCAGCGCTGTAGGCGGCTGGGGCAGCTGCAGCAGTTCGTCCAGTGCGGAAGCGATATCTTCGCGCGATACACTGCGCATATACGAACCCTGCAGCGGCAGACCTGCTTCCTCCATCGCTTTTTTGTAACCGCTCATTCGCTCTTTGCGCGGGGTGATCGCATGTACGCCAAGCGGCAGGGATAGAATAGCAATCGCTTCATGGCCGTGGCCGGTCAGCTCCCGGATGGCGGTCTTCACCGCCATTTCATTATCCAGCAGCAGGCTCTGGGTCGTAATGCCGTCAACCAGCCGGTCCATGAAGACCAGCGGATATTCCGCTTCAATTAGTCGGGTGTAAGGCGCAGGCTGATCTCCCGCCGGGAAAATAATCAGGCCATCCACCTGACGGGCGACCAGCGTCTCCACATAGGTATTCTCCTTATCTGCATTCTCATCAGAGTTGCAGATAATCACCTGGATGCCGTGGCGCTGCAGCTCATTCTCAATGGCCCGGATACACTGAATGGACAGCGAATAATCTATATTGGCTACAATAATGCCGACCATATGCGTGCGGTTCTGCTTGAGGCTGCGGGCAAGCCCGTTGGGCTGGTAGTTCAGCTCATCGATGACCTCGGCAATGCGGTTTTTGGTCGCCTCACTCATATACTTGAACCGTTTATTCAAAAATTGCGAGACTGTGCTTTTCGATACACCCGCTTTCTGGGCCACATCCTCAATAGTCAGCTTCTTCATTGATCCCGCTCCACTCTTCGATATCGAACTCCAGAAGTAAACACAAACCAAGTTTACTTAGAGAGATTATCAAAAAGTATAGCTTTTTTTTAGTAAATTATCTATATGATTAGATTGAAAATACGAAATAACTCACCCGGTTAAGACGCATTCGCACTACAATAAGGGCCTTGCAGTCCGCAAGGGACATAGATAACAGGCAAATGATCATTTTTCTATTGAGGAGGCATCAATTTTCACACCGTATTCCTCATACCACCAGTCGTAGAACCACTGTTCGCCCGTCTTCATATCAACCTTTGTACTCCGCTGCTCTCCGTTAACTTCGTAATGGACAATGGTCACAAGATCTTTAGAATCAAGGGTAAGCTCTCCATAATGAAGCCTGGAGGGTCTTTCTACATTCTCTGTAGTGATTTCGGCCGAAAGTACCTGAGCACTGCCAGTTGCAATATCATACAGCTTATTATGCTGTGTATAACCGCCTCTTCCATCATCCGTATAATAAACAACCAAAAGCTCTGCTTTTTCGGGATTAACAGCCATAAATGATTTATAGACTTGATACGCTTCATCTGAGACTAGTAGCTCTCGGGGAACAGGAATCTTACCCTTTCCTGCCTGTCTGACATCCATTACATACAGCTTGGCCCCTGACCTTTTCTGATTCTCTCCAATAGTATAGCTGCCGCTGAAAAACAAAAGATAATCTCCCGCTCCAATTAAGCCTCCTAGCGACAAATAAGACTGCGCACCTCCGGCGTATAAAGGAAAGACATACAACCGCTGTGCTGAATCCTTAGATAGCTCCGGATGCCCTTTTGGAGTCAGATAAAGAGTATACGGCTCTGTATTATGTGTGTATTTAGGCTTGAGATAGTCAACCATCGGCGGAGGGGGTGACCAGACAATTCCAGCAGAGGTCTCAACAGCCATCGCAGCAGCCTTATTGCGGTCTAGTGGAAGAGGCATATAGTACTTAAGACCGCCTAATTCAAACTCTGCCGATATCTCGTACAGGCCCAGTCCTTGCGGAGACGCCGAAGGAGACACCGACGGCGTAACCACAGCCGCTCCCGAGCCAGGCTTAAAGACCGCCGCCAGACTCCCTGCCGGATCAAGCCCGGCCCCTGGGCCAAACGGCCAGACCAGCGCTCCAAGCAGCAGGATGGCTGCCAGTCCGCCGAAGGCGGCCATACGGCTGAAGCGGCGGCGGCCGCTTGTACGATTAGAGGATTCATGGGCAGCCTCTTCAATCCGCGCCATAAGCTGTGGCGTGAATCCCGGTTCTGCAAGCGGACTCCGTCCGGCTTGCTTATACCAGTCCTTCTCCCCGCTCATCACCTTCACTTGCTCATGCTCTTGTCTTGTCTTCACAGGTCTTCCTCCTTCATCGCTGCTCTCACTTTCATTCTGGCCCGTCCGAGCCTGGATTTGACCGTCCCCTGCGCGATCCCAAGCAGCGAGGACAATTCAGCGACCGACAGATCCTGCTGAATGTCCAGCACCAGCACCTCCCGGTATTTGTCCGGCAGCTCCATGATGATCTCCCAGATGCGGTTCGCGTACTGATTGCCGATAGCCTCTTGCTCTGCGGACAGAGTGCTTCCCTTATCCTGATGGTTGCCCAGCGGAGTGAACCTCCGCCAGAAGCTGCTCTTCCGTAAGCTGAACGCGGTGTTGCGGGTGATGGTGAGCAGCCAGGTTTTCAGAGTGGACTGCCCCCGGTACTTACTCATGCTCTTGTAGGCCTTAAGGAATACCTCCTGGCTGATATCGTTCGCCTGCTCCCGGCTGCGGGTTAAGAAAAAAGCATAATTCCATACATCCGTTCCGTAAGTCTCCATCATCTCGCGCAGCGATAGCGATGAGGCACAGGTCATGCTATACGTTAGTTCTTTACTCTGCATGTTCTCTCCCCTCTCCCCTAATAAGACTCATGCGGCCCGAAACGGTTCCCTATTTATGTATAAGTTTAATTTAAACGCTACCAAAATTCGCAGACCATTCCCCCTCTCCAAATGCCCCATTCGGACCATTCCACAGCGCAGCAAAATGCTTAAAAAAAATACTAATTAATTATAAGAGAATAGAATGCAGGCGGGGCGTGGGATTGGCGGTTTTCACCTGCAGTTCGGGAGGCTGGAGAGGGCTGTTCATCTCTTGACTTTTCAATATATGGTAGTAAAATGATTAAACGTTACTAAATATAGTGTATATAAGTGCTAAGCCCATAAATCTAGTAAAACCGCTATTGTTCATTTGTCAAGTAGAATGGGCTACATGTTATAGGAGGTTAGGAGCCATGTTGATTGCTTACGATTCCAAGACCGGCAACGTTAGAAGATTCATTAATAAACTGAAGCTGCCGGCGGTTCAAATCGAAGAGCATATGACGATCGACGAGCCTTACGTGCTTGTTACATACACCACCGGATTTGGACAGATTCCAGAGAAGGTGGCTACGTTCCTTGAGCAGAACCATTCCAGACTCAAGGGTATTGCCGCGAGCGGCAACAAAAACTGGGGTGAGTTATACGCGCACAGCGCAGATCTGATTGCAAAGCGTTACAATGTACCGGTGGTCGGCAAGTTTGAATTGTCGGGAACCTTCGGGGATGTACAGCGCATAAAACAGGAGGTGGACCGGGTTGCGGCATATTGAATTAAATAACATGTTGATGAAGAGAGACGAAAGCGGCTTTTTCCAATTGGATAAGGACCAGGAGGCGGTAGCCGAGTTCATGCGGGATGTGGATCAGCGCAGCCTGACATTCACGGATACGAAAGCTAAGATTGATTATATGATTGCCAATGACTACTACGAGGACCTGTACGACCGCTACTCCGCTGCTGAGATGGAGGATGTCTACCGGATCGCCCATGAATATAATTTCCGCTTCCCTTCCTATATGGCGGCTTCCAAGTTCTATACCGATTATGCCGTCAAAAGCAATGACCGTAAGCAGTACCTGGAGCATTATCCGGACCGCGTAGCGGTAGTGGCTCTGCATCTGGGACGGGGCAACGTGGAGACCGCCCGCACACTGGCCCGCTCGATGATGGAACAGCGCCTGCAGCCGGCGACACCAACCTTCCTCAATGCCGGTAAAAGCCGCCGCGGCGAGATGGTCTCCTGCTTCCTGCTGGAGATGGACGACTCGCTCAATTCGATCAATTATGTGCTGAATACCTGTATGCAGTTGTCCAAAATCGGGGGCGGCGTTGCCGTCAATCTGTCCAAGCTGCGCTCGCGCGGCGAGACGATTAAAGGTGTCGAGGATGCTGCCAAAGGCATCATGCCTGTCCTGAAGCTCATGGAAGACGGCTTCTCCTATGCAGACCAGATGGGCCAGCGTAAGGGTTCGGGTGCGGCTTATTATAATATTTTTGGCTGGGATGTACTGGAGTTCCTGGACAGCAAGAAGATTAACGCCGACGAACGGACACGCCTGAAGACGTTGTCTATCGGTCTGATCGTGCCTAACCGCTTCTACAAGCTCGCACAGGATAATCAGCCGCTGCATGTGTTCGCTCCTTACACAGTCTATCAGGCGTATGGTACGCACCTGGATGACATGGATCTGGACGTAATGTATGACACCCTGCTCGCTGACCCGCGTGTGAAGAAGAGAATCGCCATGAGCGCACGCGATATGCTGACCAAGATCGCCATGATCCAGCTTGAATCCGGCTATCCATATATTATGAACAAGAGCAATGCTAACGCTGCTCACGCTTTGCGAAATGTGGGTCAGATCAAGATGTCCAACCTGTGCACCGAGATTTTCCAATTGCAGGAGACTTCAGAGATTAACGACTACGGACAGCAGGACGAGATCCGCCGCGATATCAGCTGCAACCTGGCTTCCCTCAACATCGTGAACGTGATGGAGCACGGCAAGATCCGTGAATCCGTACATGAAGGTATGCTCGCACTGACGGCTGTCAGCGATATGACAACTGTCTCCAATGCTCCGGGCGTGGCTAAAGCGAACAAGGAAATGCACTCCGTGGGTCTGGGCGTGATGAACCTGCATGGTTATTTTGCGAAGAACAAGGTGGCTTATGAGAGTGAGCAGGCCCGTGATTTCGCACGTACCTTCTTCATGACGATGAACTACCACTCGATTGAGAAAAGCATGGAGATTGCCGCCGAGACAGGCGAAACGTTCTATGGATTCGAGAAGTCCGACTACGCCAGCGGCGTGTATTTCGACCGTTATCTGACTACTGACTACCGTCCGGTTACGGCAAAAGCGCAGGAGCTGTTCGAGGGTATCTACATTCCTACCCCAGAGGATTGGAAAGAGCTGCGGGACAAGGTGATGAAGCACGGCCTGTACCATGCCTACCGTCTGGCGATTGCGCCGACTGCGAGCATCTCGTACATCCAGAATGCTACCTCAAGCGTAATGCCGATTGTAGAGCAGATCGAGACCCGCACGTATGCCAACTCGACCACCTACTATCCAATGCCTTACCTGCGACCGGACAATGTGTTCTATTATAAATCCGCCTATCAGATGGATCAGTTCAAGGTAATTGATCTGATTGCGGAGATTCAGCCTCATATCGACCAGGGTATTTCAACAGTCCTGCATGTGAACAGTGATGTCACCACCCGTGAGCTGGCCCGTTCTTACTTGTATGCGGCGCACAAAGGGCTGAAATCCCTGTACTACACCCGGACCAACAAATTGTCTGTCGAGGAATGCCTGGCCTGCTCCATTTAAGAGGGGCACAGGTACAGAAAGGGAGAATATACGATTATGAGCGCAATTCAAGCCGTGAACTGGAACCGTCCCGACGACGATTTCTCGCTGATGTTCTGGAACCAGAACATCATGCAGTTCTGGACCGATGATGAAATACCACTATCCGATGACAAAATGTCCTGGCTCACGCTAAGCGAAATTGAGAAGGACTCTTATATGAAGGTGCTGGGCGGATTGACCCTGCTCGATACGATTCAGGGCGGCGTAGGCATGCCGCAAATTATGGAGCATGTGGACGGCTTGCAGCGCAAGGCGGTCCTTGGCTTCATGGGGATGATGGAGCAGATTCATGCGAAGTCGTACAGCAGCATTTTCACCACACTGGCTTCGACTGAGGAGATTGACGGGATTTTCCGCTGGGTGGAGGACAATACGTTCCTGCAGTTCAAGGCCCAGACGATCTCGGAGTATTATCAAAAGATTGAGACCAAGAAAGACCTCTATCTGGCGATGTCCGCCTCGGTCCTACTGGAGAGCTACCTGTTCTATAGTGGCTTCTTCTACCCGCTCTATCTGGCCGGACAGGGCAAAATGACCTGCAGCGGCGAGATCATCGACCTGATCCTGCGCGATGAGAGCATCCACGGCGTCTATGTCGGCGTGCTGGCCCAGGAGATTTTCGAGGAGCTGTCCGAAGAAGACCAGAGCGATGTCTACCAGACCCTGGTCGGCCTGCTGCGTCTGCTCCACACGAACGAGGAGCAATACACCGAGCAGATCTACGCGCCGATAGGTCTGGTAGAGGAAGTGAAGACCTTCCTGCGCTACAACGCTAACAAGGCCATGATGAACCTTGGCCATGACCCGCTGTTCGATGAGGAAGAGATTAACCCGATCGTGCAGAACGGGATCAGCACCCACACGAAGCAGCATGACTTCTTCTCGAAGAAGGGGAACGGTTATGTGCGGGCTATGAATGTGGAGCCTTTGCGGGATGAGGACTTCCAGTTTTAAGATAAGCTGAATTTAAAAATCCGGCTCACATCTCAGTCGTCACTACGGAGAATATTTGGACTTCCGGCCGCTGTTGTATACAAATTTCCTTGATTAGACCGCCGTTCGCGGTAGAAATCCAAACCTAGCATATGCTGTAGATAGCGAGCTTTCCTACGGAAAGCTTTCAGGCGGACGCTACCGCTCCTACAGTTCCAAAATTCCCCTCCGATCCTTTTTGCTTTTTGTTATTTTCTTTGATTCAACTTATGTTAGGTTGTTGTATAGTAGAGTAAAGCCCCGGCAGCTTGGACAAGCTGCCGGGGCTTTTTCTGTTAGATGCATCCAAGCTAGTACAGTGTCAGAATTATTATTGTGAATATGACCATTACCGGCTCTTAACGAACCAGCGTCTCATTCTCATAGCAGTCATTGGATGCTGTAGGCGCTGGAACGATAGCAGCTGCATTTTGTACAATGGAATATTGTAAAAAAGCCTTCAAAATAGAATCTATTGTATTCGGTACAATTGAATTTTGAAAAAGGGCCAATTTTCACCCAAAACACAACATTCTACTGTATGAAATACAATAGAATCGCTTTTTACGGTCAGCTATGCGTTTTCTATTGCAGGAAATACAATCACTTACTTGAATGTAGGATTAGAAGTCGGCAAAGGGTGCAATATCAGCCTCTAAAATTGGTTCACTTGCTGAGGGTTGCGTGCCCGGTTAGGGTGTAACCGACTCTACTTATGAGACCATATGAGTATTAGGACGTAGGAGTAGGGATGACCTTTTTACAGGAAAGAGGTGTGCGGAGTGGCTATACATATTCAGGAGTACGGAGACCCGAATGGGGATTATCTGGTGGTCTTCCTGCATGGCGGCGGCGTGAGCGGCTGGATGTGGGAGAAGCAGGTCGCGGCGTTCGACCGTTATCATTGTCTGGTCCCGGATCTGCCGGGGCACGGGTTCAGCCGGGAGGATAAGGAATTCACGATCTGCAGCAGTACGGAGGAGCTTGTATTACTCATAGAGGAGCGGGCTAAGGGACGAAAGATTGTTGTTACCGGATTCTCACTGGGTGCACAGGTGTTGGTTCAGATGCTGGGGATAAGACCGGAGATGATCGATTATGCCATCATCAACAGCGCGTTAGTGCGGCCGATTCCCTCCGCCAGCAGGCTGATCGGGCCGGCGGT
Organism: Paenibacillus sp. FSL H7-0350; assembly: GCF_038593195.1. NCBI lineage: Bacteria > Bacillati > Bacillota > Bacilli > Caryophanales > Paenibacillaceae > Paenibacillus > Paenibacillus sp. FSL H7-0350. The sequence goes on from NZ_CP151972.1 coordinate 2,609,657, forward strand.
CAGACTGTCTTTTCCGCTGATTAAGTACAGATGGTTCGCGAAGCTGCAGGCTAAGACGCTCTATCTGGGCGAGGAGTACCTGGAACGGTATGTTGAAGAGAGCCGGCAGATGGAGCTAATGACGCTGATCCGGGTGCTGGAAGAGAATATGTCGTTCCGCATTCCAGCCGGGTTCAGCGAGGCCTCAGGCAAGATACTGGTTACTGTAGGTGAACGTGAGAAATCTGTCATGAAGCAATCCGCCCGGTATCTGGTGGCCGCCAACCCCCGCTCTATGGGCGTGGTGATTCCCCGGATGGGACATGGAGTCCCTCTGGCTAAGCCTGAGCTGTTCAATAAGCTGGTCGAGGCCTGGATTCAGGGCGGGGAGCTGCCCGGGGAATGCAGAAAAATTTGATCCAGGTGCCGCAGAGTGATGATTACTCCACTCCCTAGTTCAGATCCTCCCTGATTTTGTAGCGGACAGCAAAATAACTTAGGAATAGAATCGCCGCAATAGCCACTCCGAACGTGTGAATCAGGTCAGCCGTGCTGCCTAAATCCTTGACACGTACGAGCGTGTTGATCAGCAGATATTGCGTCAGATGAGTGCCCGTGAACTGATTCTCAAGCGCCCCAAGTACCATCCCGATCACATTCAGGGCCAGAATGAAGCCGGCGCTCAAGCTGATGAGCAGGTTCTTAGTCATCATAACAATGCATAGAACAAGCAGGGAGAACGCCCAGTGCAGCAGGAATTGGCTGGCCAACAGAGTAATGAGCATGCCCAGTTCTCCCAGATCCGTCGGACCCATAAACAACCTCCTGCCGATCCCGTCTGCAATTAGCAGGGTCAGGAACAGTATCGTAATGAATAGGGCGAGAATCGCCATTTTGGAGAAGACAGCGTGGATTCTTGCCTGCCGCATGGAAACATAATTCTTATGGAATCCGGAATTCCATTCGCTCATATAGAAGTAGATCGTGAACACCGCAATATAGATCAGCATCCATGAAGGCGGCTGGGAGATGGTGTGCTGGATGAATTCGCTCTCCGTTAAGCTGCTGAGCATCGGACGGCCCTCCACCGGCTGCTCGTATTGCTTCATCATATAGATGCCGAAGATCTGAAAGGCACAGAACAAGAGCAGCAGCAGGTACATAATCTTGTTCCGCGTGAAGCGGTACAGGTCCATCCGCAACAGGTTAATCATGGCGTTCACCTGCACTTTCCGTGCGTTCCAGGAAATATTGCTCCAGGCTCTGCTTATGTCTTGAGATGGAATCTACCATTATCCCATGCTGCGCCAGTTCCTGGACGATCTGCCGGATGCGGATATGCTCGTCGTATACATACACCGTGCGGCTGTCCACCACTTTATATTGTGTAATCTTCAGCTCGCGTTCCAGCACCGGGAGAGCCTCCCGCGCTTCCTCCACGCTAATCTCGATCCGTTCCTCACAGCGCTGCTGTAATTGTTCCTTGGAGATCACCTCGGCGAATTCTCCCTGATGGATGATGGCATACTTGGTGGCGATTTTGGAGAGCTCCTCCAGTATATGGCTGGAGATCAGAATCGTCAGACCCGCTGCGTTCAGCTCCAGGATGAGCTCCCTAATCTCTACAATCCCCTGCGGATCAAGCCCGTTAATCGGCTCATCCAGAATCAGCACATCGGGACTTCCGAGCAGAGCCACCGCGATTCCCAGCCGCTGCTTCATACCCATGGAGTAGCTTTTAACTTTGGCGGTATTCTTAGGGTCCAGTCCTACGAGCCGCAGTAATTTCTCTATCGTGGTATCCCTGTCACTTAGACCATATGCGATGGCGAGCAGCTTCAGGTTCTCATAGGCCGAGACGTTCGGATATAACCCGGGCTGCTCAATCAGCACCCCCATCCGCTCAAAAAAAGACTGCCCCCCCGCCGCCGCACGGTTGAAGAAATGCAGCTCTCCCGAGGTTGGATACACCTGTCCGCTGATCATTTTGAGCAGGGTAGATTTGCCCGCACCGTTCTTCCCGATGATGCCGACAATCTCTCCTCTGTAAATTTTGAGATTGGCATTCCGCACTGCTGCTTTCGAGTGGTACATCTTGGTCAGTCCGCATAGTTCAATGATGCAATCTGTCATATCTGCCACCTCCTTACCCTAAGTTAACAGGATGAAGACTAATAGTTCGCCAACAAAAGGTTAAGAAAGTTCAAAGTTCATCATGGACTCAGCCGGAAGCCGATGCCCCAGACCGTATCAATATAGGCTTCGCTGTCGTGCGCCTTGATTTTATTGCGGATATTGCTGACATGTACCGTTATCGTCTTGTCCTCGCCCAGATAGATCTCCTCCCAGGCCAGCTCATAGAGATCCTGCTTCGTGAACACGCGGGAGGGATTCCTGACCAGCAGCTCGACAATTCTGAATTCCTGGCGGGTCAGTGAAAGCTCAGTTCCATGAATCCTGACACTGTAGGCCGTGCAGTCCAGCACCAGATTTTTATGCCTGAACTCCTTCAGCGGCTCACCGGCAGCCGTCCGCTGGATATGGACATGGATGCGGGCAATCACCTCCTCCAGCTCAAAAGGCTTGGTCACATAATCATCAGCGCCCAGCGAGAACAGATCCAGCTTATGATCCAGCTGATCCTTGGCCGAGAGAACAATTACCGGAATCCGGCACTTCAGCTCCTCACGCAAACGGTGCATGAACGCCTCGCCGGACAGTCCGGGCAGCATCAGGTCCAGGACAATCAGATGATAGTCCTGCTCCGCCAGATTTAGCATCCCTTCACTGCCTGAATAGGACTGGGTGCACTGGTACCCTGCGGCGGTAAGCCCGTCATGCAGAATTGCGTTAATATGCTCGTCATCCTCAACGATGAGAATGCTCCGGCGGTGCCCGTTATCCTTGAGATGGGTACTCACGGCTATGCTCCTCCCCCCTTTTTGAGAATCCGATCAATATACTGAAGGTATCCGCTGTACACCCGGCCTCTGCATGCCCGTTCATTTTCTCCATCAGCGCTTTCACAATCGAGAGTCCAAGACCTGAGGAATGCCGGGTACGCGCCGGATCTTCTTTGTAAAAGCGGGTAAATATCTGCTCCGTATCCACTCTTCTACCTGCCTTAAGATGATTAGTGAAGCGCATACACAGCATATCTTGCCTGTCTTCAACCTCTAGGGTCAACGGACCTTTGCCGTGGATGAAATAGTTGCCGACGATATTGGTAAAGATTCGTTCCAGCGCATGGAGTTCCCCCATCACCCGGGGAGAATTCTCCGGCAGCTGAAGCTCAGGCTCATTCCCGGACCGGGTGAAATCATCAATGAACGTGAACAGATTCCGCTTCAGCACCTCCATAACGTCCACGGGCTGCAGCTCCAGGCTGTATTCGGGATTCTGCAGCTTGGTATAAAGGAACAGCTCATCCACCAGCTTGATAATCTGCTGTATTCTCGACTGGGCAAGCGCTATGTACCGCCCCTTCTCCTGCTCCGCCTCTGTCCGCAGCGCCAATTGAAGGTAACCATCCAGCGATGTAAGCGGCGTCCGGATATCATGCGACAGACTGGTAATCGCCAGATTCATCTCCTGATTCTTGCGGCTGAACTGTTCTCCCAACGCCCGCTGGCGGCTTAACAGGTTATTGCACTCCCGCACCAGCCTGCCGATCTCCCTCGGCTTCAACTGGGTAGCTACCAGCTTACGGGATTCATGCTCCATGATAAAAGACAGCTGGCTGCTGATCTGACTGACCTGTCTCCGGTAATTCAGCAGGTAGATCGTCTGGCCGATCAGCAGTAGCAGGAGTCCTGCCAGAACAATAAGGATACGATCAACTCCCCTCATATGATTTTATTATATACGATTACAGGTACAGAGTCTTAGTGCGGGACGGGGGTGGGGGTGAGCTTGTAGCATATGGTGATGCCCTCCTTGTCCACTCTGAGCTGAATCTCCCCCTGCTGATCCGTCCGGTAGATGCTTGTTCCCATATCGGCCAGCCGCTCCAGCACGGTCCCATGCGGATGTCCGTACAGGTTATTCATACCGGCGGAGATGACAGCAGCCCCGGGGGTCCAGAAGGCCAGCCAGTCTGCACTGGTGGCTGTTTTGCTGCCGTGGTGGGAGACTTTGAGGACGTCGATGGGACTGCCTTGCTTAATACCGGATTGATTTGCGGAATGTAAGATTGTTTCCTCTGCCGCCTGGTCCATATCTCCTGTGAAAAGAAAGCTCCGCCCGTTCATCTCCAGCCGGAATACCACCGATTCGTGGTTCTGGTCCTCCACTTCCTCCGGCAGGGTATGTCCATCCGCTCGCGGCTCCGGCCAGAGGAAGTCCAGCCGCGTGGCCTCGTCCGGGGCCAGCATCTTGCCCTGCTGCACCGGATACAGCCGGACACCCGCGTCCAGCGCTGTCGCCATCAGCTTGGTATACGGCTCCGTGTCAGCCAATGTTCCGTTGAACAGCAGCGCCGATACCGGCATCCCTTCCAGCACCGCCTGGAGCCCTCCGGCATGGTCCTGATCGCCATGCGTCAGAATAACCGCGTCCAGCCGGTGGATGCCCCGTTGCTTCAGGAGCGGCAGCAGCGTCTTCGCCCCAACCTCGAACGGGCTGCGGCGGATGCGCCATTCCTCCCGGTTGCTGAAGCTCACGGTCCCGCCGCCGTCCACGAGGATATGTGCTCCGCCCGGCGTGGTGATCAGGCTGCTGTCCCCCTGACCTATATCCAGGTAGCTGATGGAACCGGAGCCATCGCTTATAACCTCGGCGTTATAGCCTTTGTAGAGCAGAATGGTCAGGCCTATAGCGCACAGTATGGCTGCAGAATTGCTCCAGCGTGATAGGCCTGATTGAGGATAGGCTTGAAAGGTGAGCTCGGCTCTTCCGCTGTTTGCAGCCCCTGCCGAATTCAGAACGTTATTGCGGCCAGCTCTGCCACGGATGTTACCTCGCGGTTCCGGCCTCTCCAGCTCCGCCAGCGGACGGGTCTCATCGTCCATGAACTGGGGAACCAGCTTCGCCTCTGTCTGCCGCTTCAAGGCGTATAGCAAACCGTATAGCAGACCGTAGTAGAGGCAGATCCACAGGATTGACGGCGAAGCCCAGATCAGTACCCCGGCGGTGAACCCGTTCACCCACTCCACTGCCGCAAAAGTGATATTATTCAGTATCTCCGCTAGCTGCGCGGTCAGGAGTGCGGCTGCATTCCAGACCCTCCCAAGGAGCAGCGCCAGTGTTCCCAAAGGCAGCACCAGGAAGGTGATGAAGGGAACCAGCAGCAGATTGGCCGCAACGGACAACAGCGAGAATTGGTTGAAGTAATAAATCGTCAGTGGAAACGAGACCAGTTGAGCAATAATCGTTACCGAGAGGCTGCTGCCCAGCCAGCCCGGTAACCGCCTGAATAGGGGCGCAGCGAGCGGTGTATACACCATGAGTCCTGCCGTCACCAGAAAAGACAGCTGAAAGCTAACACTAAGCAGCAAATAAGGATTCCAGACCAGCATCATCAGAGCGGATGCAGCCAGAATATTCAGCCCATCCTTGAGTATGCCCAGTCTTGCCGCCAGCAGGGCAATCATGCTCATGATCCCGGCGCGGATCACGGACGGCCCGGCCCCGGACAGCAGCACATAGACCGGAACCAGCAGCAGAGTCACCGTCAGTGCGGTTTCTCTGGTTAAGCGGCAGCGGCGCAGCAGAACCAGGATTACTCCGACGTACACCGCTACATGCATCCCCGAAATGGCCAGGATGTGAGTGAGCCCGAGCTGCGAGAACTGTCTGAAGGTCTCCGGGTCCAGTTCCTTTTGGATGCCGATGACAAGGCCCTTCATATAACCCGCATGAGGCTCCTGAAATAAGCGGCTCATTTCTGCACCGAGCACAGATCTTGCCTTATCATTCCAGCGCAGAATAGTGGATGGCTCCCACGAGACTTGAGGGTTAACCTTTACACTGGCGGTACCTGTTCCTTTGAGCAGCCAGTGTATCTTTTGGGTGAGCAGATAGGCACGGTAGTCGAATCCGCCGAAGTTGCGCGCTATCTGGGGCTGGATCAATTCCCCCTCAATGACCACCCGGTCTCCCCGCTGCCACAAGGCTGCCTCTGCTATCTCACTTTCCTCCTGGAGCTTGATCTGTACAGTTACACGTTCACCTTCAGGGTCACTCCCCACTGCTCCCGCTGCGGCAGACTGTTCCCCTTGCTGATGCAGACTGATCCCGGACAGCTTCACGACAAAATCAACCCGGTCCCCGTCCCGCTCCACCGGAGAAGCGATAACGCCTGCGGCTGTTATATATGCTTCATTCAGTTCGCTCACCGGGTGCCCCAGCACCTCAGGCAGCAGACTCACATTGCGTACCTCACTATATTCCCAGTATAGGGCTGCCAGGATCAGTGCTGTCACCAACACCGCAGCCTTCCTCCAGCGTATTCCGCCGCTCACCGCCCAGACTACAGGCAGCAACAATAGCCCTGCGAGGCAGAATAGCAGACTGCGGCCAGAGAACATACAACCTGCGGCACTTCCCGCCACCCAGCAAACCGTGAAGCTTAAGAGAGGCCTCCTGTTCATGATCATCTCTCCTTCCTAATTAGCTCTAGACGCCAAAGAACCCCTGCATACGCATACGAATGCGTGTACAGAGGTTCTTCCTCTGGAGCTATAATTGAAATTCCGCCGGTGTACGCCGTTATTCAGATATCGAAATCATCGTTTCCTTAGGCGGCTCGTAGTTCTCCAATTGACGGAACACGATTCCTTTGGAGGTGAGCATCGCCTGTACCTTCTCCATGTCTTTCTTGTAAGGACGAAGGTAGACAATCTCCACGATTCCGCTGTTAGCCAGCATATTGGCACAGGTCCAGCACGGCTCATCCGTAACGTAGACCGTACTGCCTTCCCGGTCGCTCCGGTCTGTGAACAGCAGCAGATTCTGCTCGGCATGGATTGTACGGATACAGCGCTGCTTTTTGACCATTGTCTCTACACCGTCTATCATCTCACGCTCGTATTGCTCAGATACCATACAGCCTGCTTCCGAGCAGTCCGGCACCCCCATCGGCGCACCGTTATAGGCCGTACCCAGCAGCTTCTTCCCCTGCACCAGCACCGCGCCGACATGGCGGCGGGGACAGCGCGAACGGGTGGAGACCATGCAGGCAATATCCATGAAGTATGTATCCCAGTTCTTGCGGTAAGCCACAGTCATCAGCAATCTCCACTTTCTCTAAATAGTTGTTCATTATTGTAGCATACCTGGCTGCGTTTTCACTAGGATATTGATAGCCCGCAACAGCCTACATTTCGCCTATCTCTCGCTTAGATCTCCCGTCCTGCCACTTCTACACTGCATTTGCTCATCCGTAGAGCGGGGTGTGATTGCACTTCATACAGTAGAAGATGCATTCTCAGCGCCTAAGTAACGTTCTGCTGCACTTCATACAATGGATTCTCTCATTTAGTCTCTAAAGACCCACATTTTCAAAATTCTAATGTTCGAAGTGCAGCAGATTTAGTTTTCAGGCGGATTGAGGGCTAATCTAATGTACAGAGTGCAGTTGAAACTTATTATGCCCCGGCAGACAGGCTGTTCGTAGACAATCAGGACGGCGGTCTTAAAAGGCTACCAGCGGTTTCAGCTTCTCCAGCAGCTTGGGGCCGATGCCCTTAACCTTCCCTAGCTCGTTCGCGCTGCGGAACGCTCCCTTACTGGTGCGATAATCGACAATCGCCTGCGCCTTCTTCTCTCCGATGCCCGGCAGATCCATGAGGAGCTTGATGTCGGCAGTGTTCACATTAATCCGGCCGTCAGCCGCTGCCGGAGCTGCAATGTGAGCGGCTCCAGCTGTTGCAGCCGACGTTCCATTTGCACCGCCGCTTCCCGCCGCTCCTGAGTCCGCCGCACCCGCTATCCCGGCACTTGCCGCTCCAGCGCCTGCTGTTCCACCACCGGTGGCCACACCGCCAACAACTCCACTACCCGCCTCACCTGCAACATTCCCGCCAACCGCCCCATCCCCCGCCGCCGTACCGCCACCAGTTACCTCGACACTCCCCGCCGTACCGCGACCAACTTCCTCACCGCCTGCCGCTCCACTTGCCATACTTCCACCCGCTACCACACTCCCGCCATCACCCCCGGCGGCTGCACTGCCTGCCTCACCTTCGTCCGCCACTCCCAGCGCCTGCGCCATTCCGGCATTCAGCGTTGACCATCCGGCAATGCCGGCGTCCTGTGCTCTGTGGTCTGCGGCCCACACCAGACTGCCGCCCAGCAGCGCAGCGGTGATGGCGCAAATGATCATTCTTTTATCCATCAGGTTGTCCTCCCTCATCAAACTGGAATTTTATTCAAAAATCCGATTAAAACCTGTCATTGGTCCAAGTCTGGCCTGCATACACTTAACGAAGAGTATTCCTGTAAGCAAGCCAGCAGCATAAGAAAGGAGGTACCACAGGATGAAAGTGGGATTTATCGGAACAGGCAGCATGGGAAGTTTGCTGATCGACACCTTCCTTCGGTCGGGAGCCCTTGATCCATGTGATGTGATGGCCAGCAACCGCAGCCCGGGCAGGCTGATGGAGCTGAAGAAGCTTCATCCCGGAATTACGATATGCTCCGGCAACATCGAAGCCGCCTCAGAGAGCGACCTTGTGCTCCTGTGCGTCAAGCCTTTGCAGTTCAAGAGGGTAACCGATGAGATCTCCCCTTATCTGCGCAGCGATCAGATTGTTGTATCTATTACAAGCCCTGTGCAGCTCTACCATCTGGAATCGGTCCTGCCCTCCAAGGTCGCCAAAATCATTCCCAGCATCACCCATTCCGTCAGAGGCGGGAGTTCGCTGTGCATTTTTGGAAGCCGGTTAAATAAAAAAGACAGGCTGCTGCTGCTCCAGTTATTCTCCTGCATTGGAGTTCCTGAGGAAATTCCGGAGGGTCATACGCGGATCGCCTCGGATTTCTCCAGCTGCGGTCCGGCCTTTCTGAGCTATTTCCTGGAGCGGTGGATTGAAGCGGCTGTAGAAGCAACCGGCATCGACGAAGCCCTGGTTACCCGGTTGGCGGGTGAGATGCTACTGGGTACGGGTAAGCTGCTGACCGAAGGCTCGTTCACCCCGCAGGAGTTGCAGGAACGGGTTGCCGTCCGCGGGGGCATTACCGCGCAAGCCCTGAATCATTTACAGACCAGTCTGGAGGGGGTATTTGAACGTCTGATTACCACAACACATGACAAGTACGATGAGGATGTGGAAAAGCTCGACGAGCTGTTCGGACTTGGCAGCATTGCACAGAGCCGCACCGACCGCTAGAAATGCCCATTCATTGTCTCGCCACTTCCTGCGCAGCAGCCAGCGGTACCCGCACCTCCGTCCGGGTCCGCCGCCCCGAAACCAAGAAAGCCCGCAGCACGGATACCTCCGTTGCTGCGGGCAGAATTGCGTTCTTCGCTTAACCCACTACGATATTTACCAGCTTGCCGGGAACGGCAATGATTTTGCGTACGGTTTTGCCTTCGACGGCTGCCTTCACATTCGGCAGGGCCAGAGCGTGGTCCTGCATCTCCTGTTGGCCCATCTCCGCCGAAATCAGCGCGCGCTGGACGATTTTACCGTTCACCTGTACCACGATCTCAACCTCAGCATCTACGGTTAAGGCTTCATCATAGGCCGGCCAGGCAACATAGCTGATGCTTCCTTCGTGACCCAACAGCTGCCACAGCTCTTCGGCAATATGCGGTGCCAGCGGGGACAGCATCTGCACGAACTGCTCCGCCGCTTCCTTGGACAGGCTCTCCTGCTTGTAAGCGTCATTGATGAAAATCATCAGCTGGCTGATCGCCGTATTGAAGCGCAGCAGCTCGAAATCCTCAGTGACCTTCTTCAGCGTCTTGTGCCAGGTGCGTTTGAATTCATCTGTGCCCCCGCCCTCTGAAATCTTCGCGCTGAGGCTGCCGTCTTCATTCACGAACAGGCGCCATACGCGGGAGAGGAAGCGGTGAATGCCTTCGACGCCCTTTTCGTTCCAAGGCTTGGTGGCCTCCAGCGGCCCCATGAACATCTCATAGACGCGCAGGGTATCTGCCCCGTAGGCTTCCACGATCTCATCCGGATTAATGACATTGCCGCGCGATTTACTCATCTTCTCGTTGTTGTTCCCCAGGATCATTCCCTGATTGACCAGCTTGTGGAACGGCTCCTTGGTATCGACTACGCCGATATCATAGAGTACCTTATGCCAGAAGCGGGCATACAGCAGGTGAAGCACCGCATGCTCGGCTCCGCCGATGTACAGGTCAACCGGCAGCCATTCCTTCTGCTTCTCCGGTGAACACAGCTCCTGATCATTGTGCGGATCGATATAGCGCAAGTAGTACCAGCAGCTACCGGCCCATTGAGGCATAGTATTAGTCTCGCGGCGGGCCTTCATGCCGGTCTCAGGATCAACCGTCTCCACCCACTCCGTCACATTCGCCAGCGGGGACTCACCGGTGCCCGATGGCTTGATAGCATCCACATCAGGCAGGAGCAGCGGAAGCTGATCCACAGGCACAGTCTTCATCGTGCCGTCTTCCAGGTGCAGAATCGGAATCGGCTCGCCCCAGTAACGCTGGCGGCTGAACAGCCAGTCGCGCAGGCGGTAGGTCACTTTGCCCTTGCCGCTGCCCTTCTCTTCCAGCCAGGCGATCATCTGAGCCATCGCTTCAGTATTGGACAGACCGTCGAGGAATCCTGAATTGACATGCGGACCGTCACCGGAGTAGGCTTCTTCTTCGATATTGCCGCCCTGCACCACTTCGATGATGTTCAGGCCGAACTGCTTGGCGAATTCCCAGTCGCGGGCGTCATGGCCCGGAACGGCCATAATCGCTCCGGTACCGTAGCCGGCCAGCACGTAGTCGGCAATCCAGATCGGCACCTGCGCGCCGTTCACCGGATTAATCGCATACGCGCCGGTGAACACACCGCTTTTCTCCTTAGCCAGATCGGTGCGTTCCAGATCGCTCTTGCGGGAAGCCTTGTCGCGGTATTCAGCAACGGCGGCCTTCTGCTCGTCTGTGGTAATGGCATCCACCAGCTTATGCTCGGGTGCGAGTACGCAATAGCTTGCTCCGAACAGGGTATCGGGACGGGTAGTGAACACTTCAAGCACCGCCTCATGCCCCTCAATCGCAAAGGTCACCTCAGCACCGGTCGATTTGCCGATCCAGTTGCGCTGCATATCCTTGATGCTCTCTTCCCAGTCCAGCTCCTCCAGATCCTCCAGCAGGCGGTCGGCGTATTCGGTAATCTTCAGAATCCACTGGCGCATCGGTCTGCGGACGACGGGATGGCCGCCGCGCTCGCTTTTGCCGTCGATGACTTCTTCGTTCGCCAGAACAGTTCCCAGCGCCTCGCACCAGTTCACCGATACTTCGGCCACATAAGCCAGTCCGCGGTTGTACAGCTGGATGAAAATCCACTGCGTCCACTTGTAGTACCCCGGATCTGTCGTGCTGATCTCGCGGTCCCAGTCGTAGGAGAAGCCCAGCGACTTGATCTGGCGGCGGAAATTGTCAATGTTCTTGAAGGTGATATCACGCGGATGCTGGCCGGTATCCATTGCATACTGCTCGGCCGGAAGTCCGAAGGCATCCCAGCCCATCGGGTGCAGCACGTTGTAGCCGCGCATCCGTTTGAAGCGGGACACGATGTCGGTGGCGGTATAGCCTTCCGGGTGGCCTACGTGCAGTCCTGCGCCGGAAGGATACGGGAACATATCCAGGGCGTAGAACTTCGGCTTGCCAGATTCTTCACTTGTCTTAAAGGTCTTGTTCTCATCCCAGAATTTCTGCCATTTCGGCTCGATGGTCTGGGCGCGGTATCCAATATTATCGCTCATCTTGTGCTCCTCCTTGGAGTGTTGCTGTATTAGGTAGTACTGCTGCTGTCTTAAAAAGTTAAGAGATTAGTCTCCACTACAAAAAAGTTTTGGGCCTCCACCCGCTGTTAGATTCAGATTTCATGATTAGAGCCGCTCTCCGCGGTCGAAATCCGAATCTAATGGCGGCCACTAACGTTGCTCCGGCTCCAAAATTTCTTTCCGTTCCATTACTCTGTAACTTAGGTAAACACCATCTGTTCCCCCGGCGGAACAGCAAAGCTCAAGAGCCGCCCATGATTCGCTGGGCTAACCGGGACAAAATCATCCTAACAGATGAATAAGTATACCTTTGTGCGAAGACAATGTATGCTGTTTTTCACATACATTTGGTCCATATGCCTCATTTCGATCATAATGTATACTGTTTTTCACATACATTCAGGCCGTGTGCCGCTATACCAGCCGATTGTATTCGGTTTTAACCAGAACTTCAGTCACATTCAGCAAAATAGCCATTTTACGAAACCTTCCAAGAACTCTTATTCACAAATTCACACACCTTTTTCACAGCAACAGGAAACTATAGTTTCCTATTACAGCAAAAAACCTCCCATCCCTAGCGTATAATCGCTAGGGACGAGAGGTTTGAATTCCCGTGGTACCACCCTAGTTAGCGGCGGACATTCTTTGTCCGGCACTCACTTTGACACCCTGTATCGGGGGTGAGGCGACGGCGGTTCACTCGCATGTCTCCCTAAGGAACCTGCGGCTCGCGCCATTACTCGGAGGTGAGTTCACTGCGGCCCGTTAACCGGCTCGCACCTGGGGTGCCGGCTCTCTGCAATAACGGTCTCACGAATTAATACTCCTCTTCATCGCACTGCTATGATAACTCTTCTTATCGTAATATTCACCACATTATAACCAAAAGATACATGTACCGTCAATCCTTTCACCCGAAGTAGCCGCAGTTACCCTTATTCCTGCAAGTGATGGGGTGAATTACGGTGGCCTCAAGCCGGTCTTCTGCGGATATAATAGCCAATGATATGCTGAATAACCACCTTGGCAGCGGCGAAGAAAGGAACGGCTAGAATCAATCCGATCATTCCGGCGATCTCTCCGCCGACCAGCAGTGCGAATATGATCAGCAGCGGATGCAGATGCAGCTTCCGTCCTACAACCTGAGGAGAGATCACGTTACTTTCCAGCATTTGGCATAAGGTATTCACCACCGCCACCAGCAGGACAAGGCGCCATGACAAGGTCGAAGCCATTACAATAGCCGGAGCCGCCCCCAGAAAAGGACCCATATACGGAATAATGTTGAATACCGCGACAACACAGGCGAACAGCAGCGCATAAGGCATGCCGATCATCGCGTAACCGATATAAGCGAGCACGCCGATGATGATACAGACGAGAAACTGCCCGCGGATATAGTTGCCGAGCGCTTCATCAATGTCTTTTAACAGCATCACAATCGACTTGCGGCGCGAACGTGGCAGACAGGATACCACCATCCGTTCGAACACCTCGAAGTCCTTCAGAATATAGAACACGAGAAAAGGCACAATGAATGCGTTGAACAGCAGGCCAATGGTTGAAGCGATATTATTAAGGAAGTGGGAGATGCCTTCGGCTAGGCGGTTCTCCAGCTGATAGAACCAGTTATTCATTCCCGCCTCCACCCCGGGCGGAATCAGTCTGGAATTCATGCCCTTCATCAGCCCCTGCGCGTGCAGCGTCATCTCCGGCAGATGCTCGTTCAGCTCCTCCAGCTGTTCCATGAACATCGGGATCAGATTAATCAGGATCACCGCAAGCGAGGTCAGGAACACCGCATAGATCAGGAGGACGGCTACGCTGCGCGGCATTTTTCTCCGGGAGAGCATAGTGACCACCGGATTCAGCACATAGGAGATAATCATGGCGGCCAGGAACGGGGCCAGGATCGCTTTTAGAAACAGGAATACCCCATTCAGCATCGGACGGAGCAGCCAGACGAAATATAGAATAATCAGTGAGAGCAGCACGCCGATCATCCAGCGGAGCCATTTACTGCGGAACCACTCCTCCATAATCTCCCTCCTGAACTTGTACAGCCCTTAACCATCATGCCCTATTAGTATGTGTGGGAGGGGAATGAAATACTCCGCTCTGCAAAAAATTGGTTTTTTGTTATTTTAATTCGCAGGTTGGTATAGTGGCCGGGCTCAAGGTTCGTTACAATCATATTGTAAAGCGCCTACATTATTGAGGAGGGTATTGTATATGAGGAGAAAGCTACACAAGTTATTCGGTGCAGGAATGACCCTGCTGCTTGCTGGTCTGCTGACAGGAGCTCCGTCCGTTTCGGCGGCCACCGTCTTTAATGAGCCTCTGACTTACTTCAACCCCGCAACCTGGCAAAAAGCAGACGGATACTCGAATGGCTCCATGTTCAACTGTACCTGGCGTGCGAATAACATCTCTTTCACCAGTGGCGGACAGCTTCGTCTGGCCCTGACCAGTCCCAGCAATAATAAATTTGACGGCGCGGAGTACCGCTCTGTGAACAAGTACAGCTACGGCAAATACGAGGTCAGTATGAAGCCGGCCAAGAACAGCGGGATCGTCTCCTCCTTCTTCACCTACACCGGGCCTTCAGACGGGACGCCTTGGGATGAGATCGATATTGAATTCCTCGGCAAGGATACCACCAAGGTCCAGTTCAACTATTACACCAATGGCGTTGGCGGTCATGAGCAGATTGTCAATCTTGGCTTTGATGCTTCCCAGAGCTATCATACGTACGCCTTCGACTGGCAGCCGGGTTATATTAAATGGTATGTAGACGGGGTCTTGAAGCATACGGCAACCAGCAACATCCCCTCCCGGGCCGGTAAAATCATGATGAACCTCTGGAACGGAACGGGTGTGGATTCCTGGCTCGGTTCCTATAACGGAGCGAACCCGCTATACGCCTATTACGATTGGCTGAAATACACAAGCAATTAACTTGCAGGCAGGTGATGGACCCCGGCGATGCGCAAGCGGCATCCGCCGGGGTCCTTTTGTCTATGCGGATCATGGCGGCTCATCTTCAATATTTGTTATTCCAATCGCCACATTGGTATGGCGGCTGCTGCCGTCCTTCTGTACGATATATAGAAAGAATACCGCTCAAGAGGAACAGATTTGATGGAGCCGCCGCCAGGCAAACAGGCAGAGGCCTTGAGGCTTATCTACGACAAGAAACCGCCTTATTATAGAGGCGGTTTCTTGTCCCTGCGGCATCTAGCGGCTGCTGCGGTCCCAGGCATTGACCTCCATGGTTTCGGTAAGTCCGCCGTAGGTGTTCCACTTGTGCACGAATTCGTCGAATTCTTCAAGCGGGCTGTCCGCGAAGATGATTTTGATGAAGCTTTTCTGCTCCAGCTTCTTCAGCAGCTCGCCGTCGCGCTGCATCGTCGCTGTCGGAGGACCCGTGAACTGCTCCTTGCGGGAAGCCTCCTTCTGGCCCAGCAGCAGAGGGGCAATGTCCTTCGGGATCTCCCGGATGACCCCGGAGGGAATCCGGGCCCCGTCGAAGGTTAGCGTGTACGAGGCTACGCGGATGCCGCCCAGCGGCAGCGCCGAAGATTGGGCGCTCGGCTGGCCGCCCGCCATGGTAAAGTCATAGCCCTCTGCAAGACCATGGGCGAACTCGCCGGTCGAGGTAGCGTATGAATCGAACAAATAATTCTGATACGTAAAAAAGATTTCAGGGTGCTTCATCTTCTTATTGATCAGAATGGCACCGTTGACAGGCAGGGTTCCTCTTCTCATGGTGAGGCCGCCCGGCCCCGAAGGGATAGCAATTGCCCGGACACGCGCCTGAGTGTCACTCTTGGTCAAAGAGGACAGGGGCCAGCCGCGCATCCAATAGGGTCCGGCAATGATACCCGCCTTACCAGAGATGAACTGGTTCGCTGCGCCCTCTTCATCCAGCCAGGCGCTGTCAGCGCTCAGATAACCGCGCTGTACCCATTGCTTCATGAGCTGGACAGCCTTCCTTGCCCCGGGCTGGATGGAGCCGTATTCCAGGGTCCCGTCACTCCGGCGGTTCCACTGCTCAGGAACCGTACCATAGGCGCCAAACACCCAGCTGCTGTCTCCCATCCAGGTGCTGGGGCCGTTGCGGAATCCGGCCGACAGGCCGTAGGTATCCTTGATCCCGTTGCCGTCCGGGTCCCGGTTGACGAAGGCATCCATGACCTGCTCCAGCTCATCCAGGGTCTGCGGGACTTTCAGATGCAGCTTGTCCAGCCAATCCTGGCGGATCCAGAGCAGCGGATCGGAGTTATATTCATAATCCATAATGGGAATGGCATACCTGTGTGCGCCGCGCACGAAGGGGTTCCATGCCGAAGCATCCTCGGCAACAGCCTTCTTCCACACCTCGGACGCATGCTGCTCGAACAGGTCGCCGACTTCCATGAATTGCCCTGAATCAATCAGCTCCTGGATAATATCGGCATCTCTGGTCGTTACGATGTCGGGCATATTGCCTTTGGCCAGCTCCAGCCTCAGCTTGTTGGCGTAGGTCTCTGAGGTGCCGGAGATCGTCCAGAGATAACGGATGCGGATGCCAAGCCGCTTCTCTGCCCAGGCCGTATGTACGTTGTGCTCCAGGCTCTCCCCTTTGATGAAATTCAGATTGGGATTCACGGAACCGACCGTATACAGGTCTACCGGAGGATCATATTTGCCTTCCTTAATATCGAAGTGAGGGGCTGTACTCTGCGGTGAAGCCGGCGGCTGACTATATTCGGTGCTGTGCCAGGAGCAGCCTGACAGGATCAGGAGCAGCAGCAATAGCGGGGAACGGACTTTCATGAAACCACCTTCTTTTCGTAGAGTTCATAATCTTATGATACACTTCTCCATATTACAGCAAATGTCTTGAAAAGGATGATCTTTATGGTGGCATGGCGTCCCAACCTGTTCGTTAAAATGGTGGCAATCCTGCTCTCGCTGATTGCTGCCACACTCTTGTTCTACGGAATGTCCTACCGTAAGGATGTCGGAGTCATTACCAGTCAGATCAAAACCACCGACCTCAATCATCTGGAATTCCTGACCCAGCAGATGGATAACAACATCAACCAGCTGGCGGGCAGCATGTATGCCCTGCAGAGAGATCCCACCATCCGCGATTATGAGCAGATTACGCAGCTGGGCCATCTTATTGATCCCGCCCAGACGATTATGACGGTGCTCGAGAAGCTGTCCCTCCAGACCAGCTCCAGTACGTGGGAGAACCGGATTGTCTTGTATAAGCCCTTCAGCGGGGAGACCTTGGGCTCGGATTCTTCGCTGTCCTTCGATGTCTCTGTCCTGCACAAGCCGCTTCCGGCAGGCTGGGAGTATATCTCGGCGGACAGGGCCGGCGCGGAGGCAGGCTTCCGGCTGCTCTTGTCAGACCCTGCTCAGGCAACAAGCCGGCCGCGCGAGGCACAGCTGCTGATGTCCATGTATTTGCCGGTCTCCAATATTGAACGGATGTTCGATGCCTACCAGTCGCAGAACACGGGGGACACCTTCTTGTACCATCCGTCATTCGGCTTCATCCTCTCGCGGAGTTCGGACCGGCAGATGGCGGAGCAGGTCACCGCGGCACTGAATATCTCAGCCGGGAAGAGCACCTCCGACATCTTCGACCTTAAGCAGGGCAGCTTCCTGGTCAGCTCGGTGCCCTCCTCGGCCATCGACTGGCAAGTCGTGCATTATTCACCGCTGAAGGAGATTCTTCAGCCGATCCGCAGCAGCCGCTCTTCCTTCCTGACAGGATCGGCCATCCTGCTGGTGATGAGCCTGCTATTCTCCTTGCAGCTCTACCGCCAAGTGCAGCGTCCGGTGAGCCTGCTGCTGCGTTCGCTGAACCGGATGAAGGAAGGGCGCTGGTCTACCCGTATCCATACCCGGACCAATCCCGAGTTCACGCTGCTTAATGAGGAATTCAATGACATGGCCGAGAAGATTCAGTCGCTGATCGAGCAGGTCTATCTGGAGCAGCTCCGGGCCAAGGATGCCCACCTGAAGCAGCTTCAATCACAGATCAATCCGCATTTCCTGTACAACTGCCTGTTCTTCATCAAGAGCAAGGCCGCCATAGGAGATACAGAGTCTGTCGAGGCCATGGCACTCAGTCTGGGTGAATATTACCGCTATATTACCAGAGTCGATCATTCCCTCACCACCCTTCAGGATGAGCTGAAGCTGCTGGAGACTTACCTGAAGATCCAGAACCTGCGGAAGCAGCGTATATGCTACGAGGTGGATATGGAGAGCGAGCTGCTGGACCTGCACATTCCGCGGCTGCTGATTCAGCCTCTAGTAGAGAATAGTATCATTCATGGCATTGAGCGAAAAATCGGCCCAGGCTCCATCCGGATCACCGGCCGCCATACCCGGGAAGCCATTCTCATTACCGTAGAGGACAATGGTGCCGGTATGACGGAGGAAGCTATTGCAGCACTTCAGGTACGTATCAACGAAACCACGCGTGAGGATGGAGGCTGCGGGCTATGGAATGTCCAGCAACGCCTCAAATTACATTACGGCGAGGCTTCCGGCCTGATGATTGCGCCTTCACCGGAAGGCGGTCTAATAACAACTCTCCGTATGGAGAAGAAAGAGGAACCTGATGCACCAAATTCTATTGGTTGACGATGAACCCTATGTGGTCGATGATCTGTCCATTTCGATTCCCTGGGCGGAGATGGGCTTCGGACAAGTCCACAAAGCTTATTCCGGGTATGAGGCGCTGGAGCTGCTCCAGCGTTATCCCATCGATATTGTAGTCACAGATATCAATATGCCGGAGTTGTCCGGCACCGAGCTGATTGCCGCCATCCGTAAGCGCTGGAAGCATATCCGGGTGGTGATGCTGACCGGCTATGCGGAGTTTGAATATGCCCGCAAGGCTATTGAAGAGCAGGCCAGCGCCTACCTGCTTAAGCCAATAGCGAACGACCAGCTGATCGCGGTTATTGGTAAGCTGCAGGAGAAGCTGCGCAGTGACTGGGAGGCCTGGTCCTCTCACCAGCGGACGATGCAGACCTTCCGCGAGCATCTGCCGATCCTGCGGGATCGCCTGCTCGGGGAGCTGCTGCAGGGACGGAAGCTGCCCGGGCCGCAGCTCCAGGAGCGGCTGGACCAGTTCGACCTGCCGTTCAGGGCCGGTCTGCCGGTCTGTCTGGCCGTGGTCCGTCCCGAGGAATTCTTCCGGCGCCAGGATATGCACAGCATGCTGCTGTTTGAATATGCGATCATTAATATCGCCCAGGAGCTGTTCCAAGACCGGTTCCTAATCTGGTCCTGCAAGGATGTGCATGATTATCTCGTATTCCTGCTGCAGCCCAGGGAGGATTCGGAACACGGCGGCAATCCTGGAAATGAGGTGGCCCAGGCTGCCTATCAGCTGCAGAATCATGTCAGCACCCTGATGGGAGGCGGCCTGTCCGTGGTGACCACCGGCTGGGGAGACTTCCCGGATCAGGTCTATACTCTCTATCAATCCGCCATCTCAGCCATCCGCCAGCATATCGGCAGCGAGACCGGCATCTATCTCGATACCACGGATAACAGCAGCTCCCAGCCCGTGGAGATTCTCCAGCCGCTGTATGAGCCCCCGCTGCTGTTCCACATGTTCGAAGCGAACAACTGGCAGGGCATTGAAGACAAGCTGAACGCTATCGTCTCGGAGCTGGTTCACAGTCCGGAGCGTTCACTGGAGCATATCCAGGAAGCCCGTCTGCACTTGGAGACGGCCTTCTATTACTTCGCCCACAAGAATAACAAGCTGCTGAGCGAGATTGCCGGCAATCCGCTGCTGGAGCAAGCTCCCTTTCAGACGCCGGACAAGCTGCGGGAATGGGCCATGGAGGTTATCCTTCTGCTGAGAGAGCATACGGATTCCGAACGGCGGAACAGCCGGACCGTGCTGATCCGCAAGGTTCATGAGTATATCAACCGTAATCTGCACTATGTCTCCCTACAGGCCATCGCCGACCATGTCCAGATGCATCCGGTCTATCTCTCCAAAATGTACAAGCTGGAGACCGGCAAGCGGATCAGCGACTATATCAGTCAGGTAAAGATGGAAAAAGCGGCGTATCTGCTTATCCATACGCCGCTCAAAATTTATGAAGTTTCCTCGGAGCTCGGGTACTCCAACGCCCATTATTTCATTAAGCTCTTTAAGGAATATGCGGGGATGACCCCGCATGAATACCGTGACCGGGCGCTGTAATTCCGTCAGTTACGCGAAGATAAGCTCTACCTCATGGGCGAAGCCGTCATCTATGGCCGGTACCAATCCGTCCTCCAGTACCCGGCCGTCCAGCGTCAGGCGGGCTGCCCCGTCCTGCATGCGGTGGAAGCCCTCCGGCTTGCGGACCTGAATCCTGTAGGAGGAACTGCCCAGCTTCAAGGTATAGGTAAGCTCCGTCTGCTCTTCCCGCAGCACCGGACTCAGTGCTATGCCCTGCTCCGTATATTCAATACCCAGCGCTTCCATCAGCGAGAGGGTGAGCCAGGTCGAGGTGCCGCTAAGCATCGGACCGATGTTCTCACCAGTCTCGCTGTTGTTGTATTGGGTGCAGAACCGCGGATTCCCGCAGACGGCAAACGGATCAGCCATCGTCTTGAACGGCATAATCCGGTCCAGCAGCCAGTAGCCCAAGCGGCAGAGCTCTGCCGCCAGATCCGGGCTGGATACTTCCTTGGCCCCCTTGAACATAGCCGCAGCAGCCATCATGCAGGCATGCTTGAATACGCCGCCGTTCTCGCGGTCACCCGGAAAGTATTCATCCGATGCCGTGTGCGTGGATACCCGGCCCAGCGCTACCGGCGAGACCAGCTTCATGCCGTAAGGCGTCATCAGATGCGCCTTCATGGTATCCAGCATCACTGCAATCTGATCCTCATCCGCACAACCCGCCAGAATGCTCCAGCTGAACGAATTCAGGAAGTACGAGCCGTCCTTCGCCGGATCGGAAGACATCCCGTCCCCGGCAGCGCCGAGATACGTATATTCTTCGTTAGGATAGCGGTTGAACAGCACACGGGCGAAGAAATCTCCCTTCCAGGCATGCTCCTGGAGGCGTTCGCGCAGCTTGGCTCCGAAGCCGGTCAGCTCATCTGCATACGCCTGCTCGCCTTTGCGGGCGGCCAGGGCGGACAATTCATCAACCGCCACCTTCAGCAGGAAGGCGTTCATGACGCTCTCGGAATAATCACTCTCCAGCGAATCCCCGAAGACATCGCCGGCCTCCAGCTGCTTCCGGTAGAGTGCTTCCTTGGCCGGGCCGTTCAGGTAGGTGTCATCGAGCTTCAGACAGTCGTTCCAGTCTGCGAAGTCGAGCAGCGGCAGGCCGTGGCGTCCGATCGAGATCTGTCCGGAATAGACAATAATCGCCTTCAGGGTCTCGAATACAGGCCGTTCGGTCTCCGTGCCTGCTACCGGACAAGACTCATCCAGGAACTCCGCATCCCCGGTCAGCATGACATAACGGTAGACAGCCTGGATCAGCCATAGCGCATCATCGGACCATTTGCCCGGCTCTTTGCCGGCCCAGAAGAAATTGTGGTACGCATACCCCAGCTCAAATACCATGCTGGTCCATTCTTTCAGCAGGCTCTTGACGAGGCCGCTGCGGCCCATCCCGACGAAATAATACATCGAGGCATACATATCCTGAATTTCACGGAAGCCGATCTCCCGGTAGCCTTTCTGGGTCTGACAGAAGGAGCGGGAGACAAAACTCTGGTAGAGCACCTGAAAAGGCAGGTTACGGTTCACAAACTGGTCGAAATCCGCGTCCCCGGAGGATACCTGCAGGAACCTGGAGTAATTCCGCACGAACTTCAGGGATTGTGCCAAGGCTTCTTCGGCCGAGCTGCGGCTTGAGAAGCGGGCGATCAGCGCACCCACCTCTTCCTCCAGCACTGTATCGCTCCAGGAAGCACCGCTCTTGTCGGAGACAAGGCCCGTCAGCTGGTCAACTGCTGCCGAGGCTCCGGCAGCAACCTGAATCTCCCCCGCTACCGCGAAGAAGCCCGGCCCCTTGCGGTGCAGAATGCTGCTCAGCTTCAGTGCGCCGGATGGCCGGTGGAGCGAGCCGGTGCCGACGAACTCATTGTAGCTGACGCAATATTCGCGCGGCAGCACTGGTCCGTCTTCCCCGTGGATAATCATCGTGTGGAAGCGCAGATCATGGCGCCCGCCTTCCGGGTAATAGTCAGGGCTGATTGCAGCTACGGCTCCATCAGCGTCCTGCAATACGCCGCCTTGCATAATAACATTGCTGTACAGCACATCCTCGAACAGAGCGCCCGGTGCTGCCGAGCCGAACATGCCCGTGTACACCAGACGAAGCTGGCAGCTGCTCTCTCCATGGTTCGTAATCGTAACCCGCTGCATCTCGGTCGCCAGCGGCAGACCTTCAGCATGCGGCAAAATGAAGATAGTACGTGTAATCTCAAGTCCGCCGGACAGGCGGTACGTGATGATGGTTACATTCTGTGAATGGCGGCAGACCGCCGATTCAATGCCTTCTCCGCCCGGATCAGCGGAATAGAAGATCTGCTTCCCGTCCTCGAACAGATAGAATTGACGGTTGGCCGGGAAGCCATTCTCCTCCTGGCGCATATCCCAGCGGGTCGCCAGCACCTGGGTAGCCGCATGGGAACGGAAGCTGCCGCCGCCAAGACGGTCTACCACGCTCTTCGGTGTAGTCTGAAGCGGATGAGGGAACTCCAGACGGTTGCCCAGCAGCAGATTGACCGCGAAGTGCGGACCCGGAACAGGGGAGCGCAGGTCAATGACATGCTCGCCTTCAGCGTTAAGGGCACCCGCCCAGCCCGGCGCAGCCTGAAGCTGCACCAGCGCCGCGCTTGCAGCCGCCTCCGGTATAGCTATTGTCTGTTCCTGTCTTCCCGCATGGCGGATATGCAGGGATAGTGCCGTACCTGTATCATTCACGGTGAACAGCGCGGAAGTGCCAGCCTCCTTCGGCAGCAGCGCTGCCACTTCCGGGAGCTTCAGCAGCTCCTGAATGGCAGGCAGCCGGAGCGGAAGGCCCGCTACGCCAGCAGCCCCGATGCACTGGGAATCCGTGAAGACGGCGCTTAGCCGGCCGCCCTCGTCTATCCGGTCTGCGAATGCCTGTCTTAGAATATCCTCAGGCGAAGCAGCCGCTGCTCTTGCGGTATTAAATTTCAGCATCATGAATGGTTCTCCTCTTTTCCTGTTTTCTGTTGGACGATACTCATTCCCTGTTATGTATACGCATTGGGCTGAAGAATTGGGGGAAGTTCTGAAGCAAGCATGGAGAACGGTTGCCCGTCCTCCATGTAATAATTATAGAAGTGTCTGAGTCCAGTCTAAATACCAAATCGTAAGCCTGAATAACAAAATCCAAAGCATGTTCAAGGTGCTGCTGTTCCGTTATTCGTTAGCACAATATCATCCACGTCCACCGTCAGATGCCCGGTGCCGCCATCCTTGATATCCCCCAGCTCGAAAGAAATGCGGCCGATGGAGGTGCTGCCTCCGGCAACATCGAATTCTACGGTATATTCCTGATATTCACTGCCCAGATCAACAATTTCGCTCGTATATCCGTGCCATTTGTAATTGTCCGCAACATCCAGCCAGCCGATGCTGATATTCATTTTGCGTTCAGCCGATGCCTTGGCCTTGAAGGTAAGTGTGTAATGATTGCCTTCGTTGTAAGCGACTCCCTCATAAAAGACCTGCCGGTCCCAGGTGTTCGTTCCCGTGGAACCCACCTTGATCTGCAGTGCGCCATCCACATTGTCAATGGCTAACTCCCCGTTGTCGGAGGAGTAGGTACTCCAGCCCTTAAGCGGCTCTGAGAAATCGCCGTTTGGAATCAGATTCTCCCCGTAAGCCTCACCGTCCAGCACCGGGCTTACCTGAAGCAAGGAGATATTGCTCAGATTGACCGTGTGCGCTCCGAGCTCTTCGGTGATCTTGCCGAGACTGAACTGAAGCACCGCAGCGTGATCGGTTGCCGGGGCAGTGAACAGATATTCATAGTGTCCGCCGTCTTGGCTGAGTCTAAGCTCCTGTTCCAGATAAGGAGTCCAGTTGCCATCCTCAGTCCCGTCACGCTGAACCAGCGCTTTAATATCCCGGGCCAACGAAGCATCCGCATCGAAGCGCAGCAGATATTTCTTGCCCTGCTCTACCGGGATGCCCGCTTGCTTCACCTGTGCATGCCAAGCCTCCGTTCCAGTTCCACCGAGGCTAACCTGCAGTTCTCCATACACAGCCTTCATTACAGTGCTCTTCCCGGGATCATCCGGTTCCCAGTCCTTCTTGAACAGCGTCCAGTTGTCAGTGGAAGCGTCCTTGAAGCTGCCGTTCACCACCAGCTCGCGGGACAGATCCAGCCAGGCCAGATTGTAGCCGCTGCCGCCAAGACGGATGTAATAGCTTCCCGCAGGCAGTGCTAGCGGTGCTCCAACGATCGCCCGGTAAGACTGAAGGCCTCCGGTATCGCCAACTGCCGCGCTGTAGACAGATTCCGTCACCACATTCTGCTTGCCGGCATCCAGTACTGACAGCGTAAGCTCGGAATCCGCGAGCACACTGGATACGCGGGTAACCGGAACAATACTGCCTGCCTGAGGCAGTACCACCTTGTATTCCACATAGTCGCCCTTATCCATATCCGTGATATCCTTGCCGCCTTCACCGCTTGGAATCAGGCCGGTTCCCGAGGCTCTCCAGAACTGGTCCCCCCGCAGATGCAGGTAGTTCATGAGCACTGGCGGATCGGTCATCCGTACCAGACGCACATTGTCAATCTCGGTCTGTCCCGCATCCGCGCCCAGAAGGAACGATAACGCAGCTTCCGTGCCGGACCCGCCGGACAGCTCAATTTCTGCTGTATAGCTCTTCCACTCCGGTGTCAGAGTGAAGGTGGTTCCGTCAGGATAGACCTTCTGACCACCGCTGCCCGCCAGCTTAATGCCAAGCGGCTGCGCCTCGGCCGATCTCGCATCGAAGGCAAGCTGGTAGACGGCTGCTGCGGACACTGGAATTCCTGCCTGGGTCAGCGTCACATCCTCCGGCGATCCTCCGGCCTTCTGCACGTCCGCCTGGAATTCCCGCTTCATCATCGGCAGAGCAAGTGTATTGGTTACACTGGCCTTCGCCGCTGCTTCCGAGCCCTGCTTAACGGCAAAGCTCCAATATCCAAGCCGTGCTTCTCCCAGATCGAAGCCTCCGTTATAGATCAGGTTGCCGTCAGCAAGCGGAGTGCGTACTACCGGCGGCGCTTCGGTCTCTACCACTCTTACATTCGCGAAGTAGGCGGAGATGTTGTTCAGACCCAGGTTGAACTCAAAGCGGGCATTATTGTCTGAAGCCTTCGTCATCGTAAAGCTGTACTCATACGGCTGCCAGTCCGGTGTAAGCTGGAAATTGCGCTCCCCGGAATACGCCGTCCATCCGCCGCCGAATTCGGTCAGCTTGCTCATCAGCGGCCGGGCTGCGTCCGCTTTGGCATCGAAGGTTACCTTGTAGGCTTTGCCCCGCTCCAGCAGCAGCGGCTTCTGCGCAAGCTGAATGGAGTAGTTCTGGGTTCCGGCCTCATGGACAGCAACCTTCACCGCCTTGCCCTTATCCTGATCCGCAATGACGGAGACGGTTCCGCTTCCGCCCTCATTCTCAATCAATTCCCAATATTCCGGCTGACCCTGGGCTGCTACAGTACCCTTGAAGTCCCCGTTGTAGATCTGATTCCCGTCTGCCAGGGCAGGACGCTGCGGGGTCGACAGTCCTGGATCTACCGGCCGCTTTCCTGTTACATCCGGCCATTGATCCAGGTTCTTGTATTTGTAGACCCGTACGTAGTCTACATACATTTTATCCGACTTGAAGTCGGCCTTCGGATTGCCCGGCCAGTCGCCGCCCACAGCCAGATTCAGAATCATATAGAACGGCCGGTCAAACGGAGCAGGGTACGTATAGTAATCCGGCTGGCCTTTGGCCATCGTTCCCCAGTCACTCGTCTCAAAATACATTTTATCGTCCACATAATACCGGATCAGGCCCGGAAGCCATTCCAGCGTGAAGTCGTGATAATCATCTGCAAAGGTCTGGCCTTCCGGCAGTACATAGGTTTTGGTCTGGGACGCATGCGGAATGTCGTAGTGAATCGAGCCATGGACCGTTCTTGGATAGAGATCCGCCTCTGCCTTGCCGGCAACCGGTCCTGTCAATTCCATAATGTCCATCTCGCCGCTTCCCGGCCAAGGTCCATACTGCGTCTCATCATCGGTTGGCATCATCCAGATGGCTGGCCACATGCCCTGCTGAACCGGCAGCTTGGCCCGCACGGTGAATTTGCCGTAGGTCCAGTCGCCCTTCATCTTGGAGGTCAGCTTGGCTGAAGTATAATTCTTCCCGCCGTAAGCCTGGTTCCGGGCTTCCAGCTCCAGTACGCTCTGCCCGCTCTCTGTCGTCAGCGAAGCATTATCCGGGTGATAATATTCCAGCTCGTTATTGTACACCGTGCCGGTATCCTGCACATTCCATTTGCCCTCATCAATGGTCTGGCCGTCGAATTCGTCATTCCAGACCAGCTCCCATGGATTGTTCTGGGTTGGAGGAGTCGGGGCCGGTGTTGGGGTTGGTGTGGCAGCAGGCGTTGCTGTCGGCACCGGCGCCACAGGTGAAGGTGTTGAGATTGGCGCTGGTGTGTCACCGCCTGCATTTCCGCCGCCCACTTGGGCCGGGGCAGAGGTAGCCTTAGCACTTGCCTGCGCTGTAGCTCCCGTGCCGGACAAGTCCCTAAGCGTCTCGCCGGTCTTGAGTGCCTGACCGTTCAGCAGCACACGGTCCGCCTGGTTCTCAAGCCGGCCGATCTGCCCCCGGCTCACGATCTCTGATCCGGCAGCGCCTGCGCCGATGACCACAGCCTCTGCGCGGGAGCCCGCTCCGATCTCCACCTTCGCCGGCTTAAGCAAATCGATCCGGGCTGCGGTGCTGCCCTCCTCCAGTACCATTCGTACCAGAGTGGTAAGCTTGTTCAGCTTGATCTGTCCCAGAATGGATTGGCGGAATACCACGGAATGGTCGCCTCCTCCTGAGATATGTGCCGTTCCCTGCACCTTGATGCCCGAGAAGCCAACTTCCCCTTCTCCTGCTCCTGCTGTGACGTAGAGATTGCCACTGACAGTTCCGCCCTCGAGCTGCACATTCGCCCGGTTGACAATAACATTGCCGGACACCGCTCCAAGCTTCTGGCTTCCCTCGCCGGAGCTGATCCACCCGACCATCCGGCTCAGCAGCTCGGCCAGCTCGGCCCGGGTCATCTGTGCCTGCGGATTCAGCTTGCCGCCCGCATCGCCGCGCAGGTAACCGGCGTCCAGCATCGCACTCACGGCTTCCCGGGCATAGCCGCTGACCGCTGCCGCATCAGACTGCGCAGCCAGCGCACCCGGGGAGCCGGCCTCCAGCATGAACGCCCGGCTCAGCATGGTTACAGCTTCCTGGCGGGTGACAGCCGCTCCCGGCTGGAACCGGCCGTCCGCGTAGCCTTGAATAACACCTGCGGCATTCACGCGGCTAACATCCTTGCCATACCAGGAAGAAGCGCTTACATCACTGAATACAGTGCTGCCTGAATCCGCGTAACGGAACACCCGGTTGATCATGGCGGCCATCTCTGCCCGTGAGACCGCTTGTCCCGGTCTGAATTGTCCTGCCTCGTCCCCCTGCAGAATTCCTGCGGCTGACAGCCTGTTCACTGCGGCCGCAGCCCAGTGCTGCTTCATATCGGTGAACCCTGCCGCCCGGGCTGCATCTACCTGTCCTGTACTTGCAGACAGCCCTGCTGCGTCCTCCCCGCTATCTGCCTGCGCTATTCCTGTAGTTCCCGGAAGCTGAATTCCTGACAGCAGCAATCCGGCAATCAGAAGCTTGGATATTCCTTTGCGGTACATCTGAACATTCCCCCTCGTGTAGAACCTTGTTGAATTCTGGACTCGTGCCAGTCGATTTCAGTATAGGGTCCGTATCCCGGAGACGACATACCAATTCCTTAGCCCGTATAACAAAGATACAACTTTGTCCGGAGCTCCCTGTAAACGCCGCTCGCGCGAGTCCAATGTAATCGGTTTTTCGATTACATCCGGCCCACACATCCATTCGCCTACTCAATATGTTCTTTTTTTCACATACTTTCAACTTCCCCTCCTTATCCACACCAGCAGGAAGCCTCAATTCAAAAAAAGCCCAAATACCGGGCGGCTTCAAGAGCCGCCCGGTATTTGGGCACGGCGAATCTATGTAACTGTTGGCCGGTTATGAATCAGGCAATGCTCAAGAGGAGGCGTGGATTTGCGGGAAATCCTGTGCAACCTCTTCACCCGAGAACAGATCGTCAAGCGAGCTGAGCGTGCCATCCTCTTCAACCTGATACACCGACATTTTCTCGCCGTTGACCGTTAGTTCGATGAAACAGCCCCAGCAATAGAACTGGTGGGAGCCGATCTTGCCGATATCCTTGGAGTTGCAGTTTGGACACTTCATATAATACATTCCACCTATCCGTTAACAATATTAATGGCGTTTTGGAGCCGTTCTTCACTCATCGCGGGAACCAGTACAGAATCCTCTCCGATAGTCATCTCTCCAGAACAAGGCAGCCATTTGCGGCCTTCGATCAAATCAGTTACAAGCCCGTCACTGATTTCCAGCGCTACTATTGTGTTTCCCAACTTTTGGTCAAAATAAACATCCGATATCCGCCCAAGCACCGTTCCCGATGTTGTAAGCACCTGCCTGTCCTTCAATTTGTTCTTTCCCAAGAGGAAAGTGTAGGATATATGGTCAGCGTCGACCTTAATAATCGACTCTTTATTGCGGATCATGACAGCATCTTCGCCATAAGCGGCAATATTATCCCATGCCACAACTTTCACATGACTAGAGAAAAAAGATTTGCTCTCCAGTTCAATACCCGTAATATTCCAGTTTGAATCCAGTCCGATATCGATTATTTCACCGACTTCAGTACCCTCTTCAACTTCATACACAGTGAGGCCAATCATATCTTGAAGCTTCATGGTATTCCAAGTCCCCTCACCTTAGTATTGCTTACGGGTTCCCATGGGCCGGAGTACCTCTTACACGGCTGCCAGAATGCACGGACGCCTAGTCTCTAGTACGCAGCCGGCTCAAAACGGTTCCAACTTTTTGGGCAACAACCTGCATTTCTTCATTAGTATTACCCAAACCTGTACTAAAGCGAATCGCAGAGTTCAAAAGTTCTTCCGGAAGCTTCATCGCCCGGAGAACATGCGAGATTTCCAGAGAACCCGAGGTGCACGCTGAGCCGCTGGCCGCCGCAATCCGTTCCATGTCCAGGTTCATCAGTAGCACATCTGTCCCGGCTCCGGGAAAACTGATATTCAGGATTCCAGGCACTCTGTGTTGTTCATTTCCGTTGACGACATAGCTCTCTGCTCCGACCTGCTTGTCCAGCTCCTCCAGCAGCGTGCTGCGGAGCTCCAAAGCCTGCTCATGATGACCCGGCAGCCCTTGCACAACCAGCTCAACGGCCTTGGCGAACCCGGCGGTATGAGCCAGACTCTCCGTGCCCGCCCGCCGGCCGCGCTCCTGAAGTCCGCCATGCTGCATTGGCGTAAGCGGCGCCCCCCGCCGGACGTACAAGCCTCCAATTCCCTGCGGACCTCCGATCTTGTGGGCCGAGAAGCTCATATAGTCGACCGGCAGGTCGCGGAGCACCAGGGGCAATGTTCCCAGAGCTTGTACAGCATCTACATGCACCAGCACACCCCGTTCGGCCGCTAATCTGCCAATCTCTTCTATAGGCTGTACAGTTCCCACTTCATTATTCACATACATTATGCTAATCAGTACTGTATCCTCGCGCAGAGCCGATTCCACATCCTCCAGAGAGACACGTCCGGTAGAATCCACAGGAAGATAGGTGACCTCGAAGCCCTGCCCTTCCAGCTCCGCGCAGGTATGCAGCACTGCATGATGCTCGGCCGCTGTAGTAATGATATGTCTACCCTTGGAAGCAGAAGCATAGGCTGCGCCGAACAGCGCGAGATTATCGCTCTCCGTGCCGCCGCTGGTGAAGACCCACTCCTCAGGGGAACAGCCCAAAAAGCCCGCGATTCTGTCGCGCGCCCCATTTATAATTCTCTTGGCAGACCGTCCGAACTGGTGCACACTGGACGCATTGCCGTATTCGTTCAACAGCATATCATACATAACCGCTGCCACCTCCGGATGAACCGGTGTTGAGGCGGCGTGGTCCAAATAGATGGGTTTCATAACGAAATTCTCCGCTTCTTGAAATTCAGGATTTTCTTACAGGACTACTAGATTATACTGCTGAACTGCCTGTTTTACCACCTGTTAATAAACACAATATTGTAACATTTGTCCATGGCCAGTACCCCGGATCAGCCCTCTATTCCCGGCAACCGCGCCGCGAGCTGCTCCTCGGAGATCACTTCAATACCATGCAGCCGCAGGAGAGCTGTGGTCACGCCTTCTCCAGGGATTTTCATGCCGGCAAATTCTCCGTTATAGATCCTGGAGCTGCCGCAGGAAGGGCTATTCTCCTTAAGGACAACAAGCGTGGCAGCTAAGCTCCGTACCTGCTCCAGCGCAGCATAAGCACCCTCTACATACATTGCTGTTACATCATTCCCTGTTCTGTCAACCACCCGGGCCTGCCCCTCCAGCACATCTCTGCCGCTGCCGCCTATAATCTCTGCCGGTTCTCTCGGGGTAGAGAAGCCGCCCAGCAGCTCGGGACATACAGCAACCGCCTGCCGGCTGTCCAGCAACTGCCGGATGCCCTGCTCCAGACAATCCGTTCCATTATATCTGACCTTCATTCCTGCCAGGCAGGAGCTTACGATAATCATTGCCCGCCGTCCCCCTTCGCAATCCTCAGTCTCATCTTATATAATGCTAAGACAAGCTGTCCGGTCTGTAAACCATTAACGATCCAGGGAGGCATAGAGAACATGTGCGGAAGATATACGATCACGGTAACGCTGGAGGAGCTGATCGCCAAGTACTTCATCCGGGAGCATCCGCTCATCCAATATGCACCGAGGTATAACGCGGCTCCGATGCAGCATATTGCTGCGGTTATTCATGACGGCACACAGAATAAGCTCGGAGAACTTCGCTGGGGACTGCTCCCTTCCTGGTCCAAGGAGGACAAGAACGCTGCCAAGCTAATCAATGCCCGCAGTGAGACTCTGCTGGAGAAGGCTTCGTTCAAAGGACTGGTGGCCTCCCGCCGCTGTGTGATTCCCGCAGACGGCTTCTATGACTGGAAGGTCCAGGAAGGCGGCAAGCAGCCGCTGCGGATCACGATGCGGGACGGGAAGCTGTTCTCCATGGCTGCTCTATATGATATCTGGACCGGTCCGGACGGCGGCAGAATCTCCACCTGCACGATCATCACCACCGCCCCGAACACTCTCATGAAAGACATCCATGACCGGATGCCGGTCATTCTGGATGCGGACGGGGAAGCGCAGTGGCTGGAGCGCAGCAACCGGAATATTTCCGCCCTGATGAAGCTGCTGCGGCCTTACGATGCGGAGCAAATGCTGGCCTATCCCGTCTCCGCAGCCGTAGGCGATGTCCGGAGTGACTACCCGGAGCTGATCCGTAGAGCTGGGCCGGAGCCGGTGCAGGGCACCCTATTTTAACCACTCTCAAGACGAATATCTGCTGTTTGAAACCTCCGGTCCCAGGGTATTAACTAAAGCTCATATCTCATAATATCCATCTACAATACAAATCCCAGGAGGAATTTCATATGGCTCTCAGCAGACAAGCAGTGTCCCACCCCTCATCCGCCTCCTCCATCGAGCTGGAATGTCTCTATCATTCAACGCAGGGACGATGGGCGTATGCGTATGACAAGGATACCTTCCATTTAAGAATCCGCAGCAAAAAAAGCAACGTAGACCGGGTCTTTGCCCTGATCGGCGACAAATACGACTGGGAGCAGCATCATCAGGAACTGAACATGCGCAAGGTGGCTACTGACAGCTTCTTCGATTACTGGGAAGCAGAGATCTTCCCCGAGTTCAAACGTTTCTCCTACGGCTTCCGGCTGGAAACCGGTCAGGAGACGGTATGGATGCTAGAATCCGGCCTCTTTACAGACGGGCTGCCTGCGCCTGCTGGAGGCTACTACGAAATGCCTTATCTCCACGAGGCCGACCTGCTGCAGGTTCCCGAATGGGCGAAATCTGCGGTCTTCTATCAGATCATGCCGGACCGGTTCGCTAACGGTGATCCGGCGAATGACCCCGAAGGGACGCTCGAATGGGGGGCACCGCCCACCTACGACAGCTATTTTGGCGGCGATTTGCAGGGGATGATTGATCATCTGGATTATATTGTGGAGCTTGGCGTAACGGCGCTGTATCTGACCCCGATCTTCCAGGCTCCCAGCAACCATAAATATGACACCGTAGACTATGGAACGGTCGATGCAAACTTCGGGGATCTCAATAAGCTCAAGCAACTGGTGGACCTGGCCCATTCCAAAGGGCTTAAGGTGGTCTTCGATGCCGTCTTCAATCATACAAGCTCCGAGTTCGCACCGTTCAAGGATGTGCTGGAGAATGGAGCGGACTCCAAATATGCAGGCTGGTTCCATATCCATGATTATCCTGTTCAGGTGGTAGACGGCAAGGCCAACTATGATACCTTCGGCTTCTTCAGCGGAATGCCCAAGCTCAACACTGCCAACCCGGAAGCCAGAGATTATCTGCTCGATATCACCAAGTTCTGGCTCAAGGAGGTACATATCGACGGCTGGCGGCTGGATGTCGCTAATGAGATAGACCATGTGTTCTGGCGGGATTTCCGCAAGGCGGTCAAAGAGATTAACCCGGAAGCGTTCATCATTGGCGAGGTGTGGAGCGACTCCCTCAGCTGGCTGCAGGGCGATCAGTTCGATTCGGTGATGAACTATCCCTTCTCTGACCGGCTGCTGAAGTTCTTCGGCGCGGACAACGACATGGATGCGGACACCTTCGCCGCGCAGATCTACGGGCTGCTCATGCGCTATCCCCGGCAGGCGAATGAAGTGCTGTTCAATCTCCTGGCAAGCCATGATACCCCGAGAGTGCTCACCCGGCTGGGCGGAGACAAGCAGCGGCTGAAGCTGGCCATCACCTTCCTCTTCACGTTCACCGGTACGCCGTGTATTTTCTATGGAGATGAGATCGGAATTACAGGCGGGGATGACCCGGATTGCCGCAAATGCATGATCTGGGAAGAGGACCGGCAGGACCGGGAGCTGCTGCGCTTTTATCAGAGCCTCATTGCCCTGCGCAAAAAGCACGAGGTGCTGCGCACCGGCCAGTTCCGCTTCCTGCTGAGTGATCCGGGCAGCCCGGGCCTGGTGTATGAACGCTGGAATGAGCACACCCGCTTCGCGGTCTGGATGAACAACTCTGCCGAACGGCTGACGCTGACGCAATCACTGGGCGGCGGAGCTTGGCAGGATGCCTTGAGCGGCGAGCCTGTAGAGCAGGATGGGGAGAAAATCCGCATGACGCTGGAGCCGCTGGGATACCGCATTCTGTATAGCGGACAAGCTGGCGGCGAAGCCTGAGAACTATTATAGGATAGACAAAGACAAGCCCCGGGAAGGGGCTTGTTTGCTTATAGCCGTTTGTTACACTGAGCCAGGCTACCAGAGGTGATATACTTTTGTAAATCGTTCTTCACACACGTTCCTCACACCCTATACAATGACAGGAGAGCCGCCGCATGAACATTAGAATTGCAACCGAAGCCGATTATGATTACCTCGCAAGCCGTGACCATCATGTCCTGAACTCACTTCTTCTCCCTAAAATAAACCAGCAGGAGATTTACATTCTGAGCAAGGACGGGCTGGACATTGGCTGGCTGCGTTACGGCTATTTCTGGGACCAGATCCCCTTCATGAATCTGCTGTGGATTGATGAGCCTTATCGCAGCGCAGGCTTCGGCAGACAGGCGGTACAGCACTGGGAGCAAGCGATGCAGGCCATGGGCCACAAGCAGGTCATGACCTCCTCGATGGCCAATGAAGAGGCCCAGCATTTCTACCGGAAACTGGGCTACCGGGACTCAGGCTGCCTGCTGCCGGACAATGAGCCGCTGGAGATTTTCTTCACCAAAGCGCTGTAGCTGATACTAACTGCTCAAATGCTGGTTTTTCAGACCGGCTCCAAGCTCCGCTGTGTACCTGGTCAGCCGCAGGCTGATCTCGGTGCGCATCACATCCCGGGTAAGTCCGAAGCGTTCCTGATAGCCCCGGCAAAAGATTTTGTAGTATACCAGGAACTCCTCTTGCTCATCTGCCAGCACCCGGATATTATGCTGCTTCAGCTCTTTCTGCAGCTGGTAGGTATCCTGCATTATACGCTGCTGAATCGCCTGGCCGGCGAGCATGAAAGCCCTTTTGAGAATGCTGCTCGACAGCTCAAGCTCCTTCAGGCTTTTACTGACCATCGTATCCAGGTAAGGCAGCAGAATGAGGTCACGCACCATCGTCCGCTCCTCTACCGTAATCATTTTCCTGCCCTCTGTCCCCTGCTTCTGTTCATACTGCTGGACATGCTCTGTCATTAACATTTTGGATTTCCACCGTTCGTTTCCGTCTAGCTTGCTCATTTATAGTGCCCCCCAATCTGCTGCGCCCGTTCCAGAGCAACCCCAGACTCCAGCAAAGAAGACGCGCGGATCAGCGCCCCGCTTCCGTACCGGTTCTTGATCTGATCGATCGCCCGTTCTCTGTTACTGCTCCGCATCCGGTCGTCGAACAAGGTCAGCTGCATCACACTGTCATCCGTCAGCTGGGATATAGAGATAGTCAACCGGCTTATCGGCAGGCCGCTCCAATGATCCACGAACAGACGGTAGGCTGCTGCTGCCACCTCATGGGTTAACGACGAAGGCTCCGGCAGTGTCGTCTGCCGGCTGTAGGCATTCGAGGTGTTGCCATCTGTCTCTACTACCGCAACGGACACCACCGTTCCCATGTACCGGTACTTCCGCGCCCGCCGGCAGACCTCGATCACCAGCTCCAGCAGCACCACCTCTATCTCCGGCAGCCGGGTATACAGATTCCAGCGCAGCGCTTTTCCGTGGCCGACAGACTTCATCTCCTGGCGTATCCCGGTCACCACCGGGCTGGGATCGATGCCGCGTGCGGTCTGCCAATAATATTCCGCTTGAATATCGCTCTGCTTGCCCAGGGTGCTGCGCATTCTCCGCTTCAGCTCGCCCAGCTCCATCCGGGCAATATCTCCAATGGTCGTAATGCCCATACGGTAGAAATTCTTGGTCATCCGGCCCGCCACCATGAACATTTCATGCACCGGGTGCGGCCATAGCTCTGTCTCCAGATTATCGTAATCCAGCCGGAAGGTTCCGCCCGCCTTCTTCTTGGCGAGGTTATTGGCCATTTTGGCGAGGATTTTGGACGGGCCGATGCCCACCCGGGTCCACACTCCGGTAGATAACAGAACATGCTGCTGGATCGAGTTAATCATCTCCGGAAGATCTCCTCCGAACACGCGCAGAGAGCCGGTCACATCCAGGAACTGCTCATCGATGCTGAACGCCTCCACAAGATCGGTATACCCCTGGTAGATCTCTGAGATCAGCAGCGAGACCTGAATATACGTCCCCATCCGCGGCCGGATGACCACGAGCTCCCGGCATTTCGTCAGGGCTTCCCCCACGCGTGATGCGGTGGTCACACCATAGGATTTCGCAAGGGGGCAAGCGGCCAGGACAATCCCGTTCATCCGCGACGGATCACCCACAGCGACAGGCTGATCCGCATATTCGGGATGGGCAGCCTTCTCCACGCTGGCATAGAAAGACTGGCAGTCAGAGAGCAGAATGATCCGGTCCTTAGGCATACCTCCGCCCCCGTGCCGGATGCCATGACAGGATGCCCGCGGTCAGGAATACGCGGGGCTGGCCGGTGCTCAGACAGGTGGCACGAATCCGGCCGTCCCGAATCCCGCGCACCTCAATGGTCCGCTGCGTAATCTTCCCCGCTTGGTCCAGATATATCATCTCTATAGTTTGGCCGATGCTCATCTTCATGATTAATCGCCTCCGGGCTCAAGTAAGAACATTTGTTTGTATTATAACCAGGATTAAGATTTTTAAGCAATGGTAAAATAGAACAGATGTTCTTGTTTCAAAACAGTATATGCAACTGAGGGGATAATTAGAACCGGGAAGGGAAATTAAAGGGCAATAACTTCTGGAACAAACAGGAAATTTACCGTGTTTCTTAGCTGGAACTTAAACCCATAAGGCGGTAAAATTCATATTAACGCTAGCGGAGATTACAACTGTATCAACCGATTAATCCTTCAAAGGAGAAGGTCCATGCTACCAAAAACAACTATCTCTAAATGGGCTCTTATTTTTATGTTCTTGTTAGTAGTTACTGCCTGCAGTAAGGATGACACTGTTTTTAAGGGAACTGTACACACAGTAGATGTAGACAATAAAAGGATTCTAGTCATTGCTCAATTAAAAGAAGAAGATTTGAGTAAGAATTACAAGGAGGTTCTAGAAACTAATATGTACTCTCAAGCCATTTGGGTAAATGAAGTTTCATCTTCTAAATATAAAAAAGGTGAAGAGATCGAAGTGTTCTATCAAACAAGTGATGATTCATTTCCGGCACAAGTTACCGCCAACAAAATTGTAAAATCAAAAATTGAGCAGTGAAGCCTGCAAGCAAGGGTCCCGAACTGCTCTATTCGGGCCTGCGGTCATGCTGAATGAAAGAGACATTTATCGTTAGAGGACTCAGTGTAACGGACGGAGGAGCTCATATTTGGATGGAGCAAAGAATGCATCCAGATTGTAGCGAACCATCAGAGATAACTGTATTCTGTACAACTAAATCTGCCACGATGGGCGAAAATCCAGGTATAGAGACATTTTAATTGCACGAAATACAGCTAAACAGAGATTCGGTAGCACATCCGGCGATTTAGTTGTACAGATTACAATTAAGCCGGTCCCTTGCACCCTAATCGGGGCGCGGCAAACCCTCAGCAAGCGATTAGTTAAAGTAATTTTAACTTGTGAATATGACCATTATCGGACCTTAACGAAGCACTGGAACGATAGTAACTGCATTTTGTACAATGGAATGCTGTAAAAAAGGCCACTGGTCAAGGAGAACAGAGGATGAATGGATTGATCTAGTATAAAAAAACCTCCTGCCAATTAAGGCAGCTGACAGGTTTTTTGCCCTTTTACCCAGTCGAAACGCCTGAAAAGGTCACGGGCCGGTAATGCTGGCAGTATTGAGCAGAATATTGGTGCTGTTATTAGCTGCCCCCAAAGAATAAGCATGATAACCGCCTGGAACATTTAAATCCAAATACGAGATCGTAACCGGCTGTATTGCGAGTATAGCAAATCCGCTTGCTCCTACATTAAAAATTGGCTGGTTATCCCGGTATAAAGTACTTCCTATATTATCCCTGCAAGGGAGACTAAACTAAGGATAAAGAGAGGTCAAACATCATGTTCCAAGGCAAAACGAGGACCGCCGTCTGGATCGGTTTAGGTCTCTACACGATCCTTACTTTATTTTTCTTGTTTGCCGGCTTCAACCGCTCAACAGCTCTGCCGGAGACAGGCCTCAGGTATCAACTGACCTTTGACGGAATTCCGCTGCATTTTCCAGGTGGTGGTTATTTGAATCTATGGGTCTTCGATCTGGGTAACTATCTGGCCTTCGTACCGTTCGGCCTCGTCATCCCGCTGCTGATCCGTTGCCGTTTCCTGCCGTTCTTCTTAGTCTTCTTAGCAGCCATTACGGGAGTTGAGCTGATTCAGATGGTAACGCATTTGGGTTCGTTCGATATCAACGATATCGTCATTAATACGCTCGGCGCGACTGTCGGCTACGGTGCCCAGCGGCTGATCCGCCGCGACCGGACAACCCCAAGAGGTGTGCTCAAGCTCCTGTCATCAGTCGCTATCTTGACGTTAATCGTCTACTCCGCCGTGAGCGGTATCAACTATTATCTGGATCATGGCCGCGGGGAGATCCGAGCGCTGGACCAGCTCCCTATTGAGCAGGGAGAAATACGGTGGGAAGAAACGCTTAGCAGCTTCACTGTAGCGCAGGAGCAGATTGAACCGGCGGTTAATCTTTATAGCCCTGATCATCCGGGACTCCACGAGTTCTCCCTGCGCCTGGATGGACAGTATAAGGAGTTAGCCGGGAATTTTGGCGTCCCTAACGATGCTATACCTGCTAAGGGCAGCGGCACCAGCAGCGTCATGATCAGCGCCGACGGAGAAGAGCTTTACTCCCTGGATGTGAATATCGCACCAGGCGAGAATCAGCCGCTGTCTTTTCAGGTTTCAGTTGAAGGCAAACAGGAGCTGACCCTTACAGTCAAAACCGATGCTGCCGACCCTCGAACCCATGCGGTATTGTGGGACCTTACGCTCGTTGAGGCCAATATCGGCCAAAAGCTGGCAGCACGGCTTCACCGGCTGCTGGGCGGGGGATAAAATAAATAGACCCGCTAGCCAAATAGTTCCTGCGTCCCTGAAAGCAAGCTCAATCAGTTACTGATAGACATTGCGGGGAGAACATAATGCCATAGTAAATATTCCCCAATTCTGATAAAGTAGATTTTGATATATGTATCAGAATTAGGGGGAAAGAAATTGAAAAAGCAACTTTTTTTTGCATCATCGTAACGACAGTAATTCTTTCAGGATGCAGTAACTCAAAAAATAATAGTTCAGAGGACACAGGAGCATCTCCGACCGCTACAGAGTCCGCAACATCGTCCATCCCTTCCGCTTCACCAACCAACTCACCCGAGCCGCAAAAAGAGCTTTCTGATTTGGAAAACCTGGCACTTGAATATGTGAATACTTTCTTAAATGGATCAGATATTGAAGCGAAAAAGAAATTTGTTTCTGATAAAATCCACCCAGATGTTAAAGCGATTTTCCAAATGGCACAATCAACTGAAACCCCAGAAGATAACAAGCTTAAGAATGCAACGGTCATTGAGTCGGAAGATTATACCGATTCCACAGGCGGAAAAGATAAGCTTATTTTAATTCAAGGTGAGAAACCATCAAACCCTAAAAGTGAACTAGTCATTCTCATTAAAGATGATAAAATTGGCTGGGGCTACTCCTCATCCGACAAGGAAAAAGCAGCATTTAATGAGATCAGAAAGCTCTTCAAAGAGCCCGTGCCTGATACTTCTGACTCAGGCAATGTTTCTTCTGCCACAGGTGAACAATCTCCTAAAAGTATGCTGACCGACATCAGAAACTTTGTCGTTTCTGACATTTGGAATGTTGGCTTTGTTGATATAAGCTCATATATTAGTAGTGGAACAAGTAGTACAGGTGAAAATATGGATATAGATTTTACAATCGAACAATTAGGGAAAGCAATGAATAAAAAGGCAGAATACGATGCCTACATAAGAGGCCTGGATACAAAATATGATTCGATAAAGAAAATATGGATAAAACTCTCAGGGGAAATTGATCGGATGTACAAACAAATTCAGGATACCCCACCGAAAGCAAACGATACAAATTCTAAACTTGATACAGGAATTTTCAAACAATACTTGAGCGCGTTTACTGATGAAGTGGATGACCTGACTAAATAATGCTTAGGTAAACTATATATAATAATTCAGCCCTGCCGACTAGAATGGTCAGCAGGGCTGTTCAGAATTCCAAACAAAAAAAGTCCTCCCCAAATTTCTTGAGAAGGACGAGCTGAAGCCTTTATGCAAATGAGCTGGTTTATTCTAACAACCAATATGTGGGCTCTATATGCGGGTACTTTGCGGGTAACACTTTCAACAATCCCTTTGAAATCAACAGGTTTCAGTCCCCTGTCAAATATAAAACATATAATTATCCGCCTGGCTCTCTTCCTTGAAGTTAATCAGGTCGGAGAGGGTGGTGGAGTCCAGGACGTCCGCGATGCTGTCGCGGATGCGCAGCCAGAGGTCGCGCTTGGCCGGGTCGTCTTCTTCGGTGAAGTCTACCGGGGAGATTGGGCCTTCCAGGACGCGGATGATGTCTCCGGCGGTAATGGTGCTGGTCTCGCGGGCCAGTATATAACCGCCGTAGGCTCCGCGGATGCTCTTCACCAGGCCTGCATTGCGCAGCGGGGCGATGAGCTGCTCCAGGTAATGCTCAGACAGTCCGTTTTTCTCGGCGATGCTCTTAAGTGATGTAGGCCCTTCGCCGAATTTCAGGGCAAGCTCCATCATAATGGTTAATCCGTAACGTCCTTTGGTTGATATTTTCAAAGGGGCACCTCTTTCATATAGTTACTGGTTCTGTGGTGGCTATTCAGCGTGACTGGACATGCGATATGTCATATCAACGTAT
Organism: Paenibacillus sp. FSL H7-0350; assembly: GCF_038593195.1. NCBI lineage: Bacteria > Bacillati > Bacillota > Bacilli > Caryophanales > Paenibacillaceae > Paenibacillus > Paenibacillus sp. FSL H7-0350. The sequence goes on from NZ_CP151972.1 coordinate 2,650,032, forward strand.
TCCGATGTCTGCTCTCAGCTTATGTTATCATATCTATAGACACATTTGGAACAGCAAACGGTAATAATTCGCGATTTTGTTCGCCACTGGTGGACAAATTGTCAATTCCGGACGGTTTTTCGCTATATTTTATAGCCTATGTGTCCTCGTTTGGGGTAGACAGGTATGTTATAATACACAATGAGCCGGGTGTTCAGTGAGAACGCCGGTATTTTGTGTACAGAAAATGGTGATCACGATGACAAAAGCTAATCAGGATATCCGGGTCGTCGTCGGGATGTCAGGCGGTGTGGATTCCTCTGTTACAGCGCTGCTGCTGAAGCAGCAGGGATATGACGTCATCGGCATCTTCATGAAGAATTGGGATGATACCGACGAGTTCGGCGTATGTACGGCCGAGACCGACGCCGAGGATGTGCGCCGCGTCTGCGAGCAGATCGATATTCCTTACTATACCGTTAATTTCGAGAAGGAATACTTTGATAAAGTCTTCTCCTATTTCCTTGAAGAATATAAGGCTGGCCGGACCCCGAATCCGGATGTGATGTGCAACCGCGAGATCAAGTTCGGCGAATTCCTGAACAAGGCGCTGCAGCTTGGCGCAGATTATGTCGCTACGGGGCATTACGCCCGGGTCGTGGAAGAAGACGGACTATTCAAGCTGCTGCGCGGCGTGGACAACAACAAGGACCAGACGTACTTCCTCAATGCGCTGAACCAGTACCAGCTCTCGAAGGCCATGTTCCCGATCGGACATCTGCCGAAGCCGGAGGTACGCAGGATTGCCGAGGAAGCCGGACTCTATACCGCGAAGAAAAAAGACAGCACCGGCGTCTGCTTCATCGGCGAACGCAATTTCCGCGAATTCCTCAGCCAATACCTGCCTGCACAGTCAGGCAATATGGTCGATATCGCTACGGGCGAAGTGAAGGGCCGGCATGACGGCCTCATGTACTACACGCTGGGCCAGCGCCAGGGGCTGGGTATCGGCGGCTCGGGGACAGGCGAGCCCTGGTTCGTGGCCGAGAAGGATCTGGCAAGCAACACCCTGTATGTGGTGCAAGGCGAGAAGCATATCAGCCTGTATTCGACCAGTCTTATAGCCTCAGGGGTGAACTGGATCGATCCGGATACCCTTGGCGATGAGCCGCTGAAATGTACGGCCAAGTTCCGCTACCGCCAGCCGGATCAGGGAGTTACGCTGACGAAGCAGGCCGATGGAACCGTCCATGTGGCCTTTGATGTTCAGCAAAAGGCCATTACGCCCGGACAAGCCGTGGTCTTCTATCTGGGCGAGACCTGCCTTGGCGGCGGAACGATTGAGACGGCCGACAAGGTTGTGCCGCTGGCACAGGTCTGACTGCGTTCTCAGCCAGAGCTCCCCTAAAGACAACATCCTAACGGGTGAACAGTGCTGGTGCTGAATCCAATGTATTCGGTTTTTCGCATAGATGCTTCTTAGTACATCCAAAAAAGAACCTTCAAAACCACAGATCGTGGAGTTGAAGGTTCTTTTTCATTGATTGGTCAGGATATAGAGTCACGCCTGGGCTGACTCACAGGGCTTCAGCCTTATTGCGGCTGAGCGCCCCAGACCAGTACACCGTTCAGATACAGAGGCACCCGGTTCCAGTCGGTGAAAGATGTTTTGGTTGCATCATAGGAGTAATCGTCAGCCTCATTGTAATTGCTCCAGTCGGTCTTGTTAATGCGCAATTGAATCTCGCCGGTATTCGCACCTGCTGCCAGACTGCCGGCGCCGGCGCTGAAGGATATTTCCAGATAATGATCTGCGCCTGTCACTGCAGAATCAAGCTTCACGAAGCTGCCCAGCACATTGCTGCCGCCGAGGGCCGCATAATCGACATTGAACTGCTGTGCCCGCTCGCCGTCAATCGTGTAGTAATACCGGACCTTAACTTTGCTGAGGTCTACCGCTGTGGTCCCGTTATTGACAATCCGCAACTGCGGACGGAACTGCGGATCTGTGGCGTTCGTATCCGTTGTACGGTATTGAACGACCAAATTCCCTACGGCAGGCGTAGCGGTTGGCGCGACTGTCGGTGTAGCGGTTGGCACTGTTGTCGGTGTAGCCGTTGGCGCTACTGTCGGTGTGGCTGTTGGCACTGTTGTCGGTGTAGCCGTCGGTGCGACTGTCGGTGTGGCTGTTGGCACTGTTGTCGGTGTAGCGGTTGGTGTTGCTGTTGGAGTAGCCGTTGGCGTGGTTGTAGGGGTAGCTGTCGGCATAGGGCCGCTGCCGTTATTAATCAGCCGGTCATACTCGGCATAGGCCGTGGCCATATCCACCTGTGACCAGAAGCGGTGATAGGTGAACTCAGGTGCGCCATTGTCCCAGGTCTTAGTGGTTTTATTGTAGGAAGTATTGTATTTTCCTTCGAGATAACTCCACTTGGGATCATTTTTGATTTTCGGGAGAATATCGGTGTAGCTCGCATACACTCCATTGCCGCCCTTAGCCGGGTCAGATGGAACTGTCGCGTTCCCCGGAATGGTATTGCCCTGGCCGAAGGTACCGCTCCAGCCTGCCGGGAAATAGACCTCTTTGGTGAAGAACCGGAAATAATCGGCTCGCTTCTCCAGAGTGGTAATTCCAAGGCCGTCATTGTAGCCCCAGGCGGTATCCAGCATGGACTTAGCCAGCTGTGAAGCTGTTCCGCCAAGCGCAGTGTAGTTGCCGTGCTCTGCTTTGTTCCCTGCGGCGAAGAAGGTGAGCGCTTTGATATAGCTGCCCAGTACGCCGGTATCCTGCCCCGGGTCCTTGGTCACTGCCTTCAGGCTGCTGTTGCCGTTAAAAGAGCTGAAGCCGTTCCAGGTATCCGGCTGGCCGTGCCATTCCACATTGCCCGGAATCCAGAATTCGCCGGGTGCAGACACGGTAGCCACCTGCGGGTTGGCTCCGCCCAGAATCCGGTTGCCCTGCTGATCCAGATAATAGCCGGCGGCATCCGATACGGGACGGCTGCCAACAAAAGCATAATCTGAAGACCAGTCAATCCAGTTCTCGATGACCCGTTTGGCCATTTTGAAATTATCCGAGGTGGTATCCCCGCTGGAAGCCAGGATGTAATACAGCTCTGCTACGCGCTCCATACTCCAGGACTGCATCCCGAACCAGTTGTTGGATGGCGGGTCCTGATAGACAGGTGCCTCGTCGTAGAGCATGCCGTAGAATGTGCTGGCCCCGGCAGGATAAGCGCTGTAAGAACCGCCGTAGCTATTAGTGGCACCGCCTGCAATCGCTCCTTCAGAGGATTGCAGCCAGTTGTAGAATTCCAATTGGCGGGTCAGCGATTTGCTCCAATCCGTTCCGGCTGTGGCAGAGGACGGAACCAGCCCTGCGGTTGCAGTGGACAGCGCATAGGCTGCAACCACATTCTGGTACCCTTGGTGCGCATGGCTCGCGCCGATTCTCCAGGCCCAGTCTCCGCCGCTGCCCAGACCGCCGCCCCAGGAGGTATACCAGGCCATCAGGTACTGGTTGGAATCCTTGCCGGTTCCCGGCTGAGGCGAACCATTAGCCGCACTGCCGACCTTCTGGAAGTACTTATCGTACATGCCGTAACGGAGGAAATCGCCCATTTTCTTGGCTTTGTTCAGATAGACCGTATTGGTATAGCCAAGATCCTTGGCCCAGTACATGGCCTGCACAGCGCGTGCATCGGCGTCCGTAGCGTTCGTGTAACGCCACTGCGCGGAAGGCGCACTATTTTCCTTGGTGAACAGGCTCATGAAGCCTTCATTCGGCTTGCCGAAGGTCTTGTTATCCTGTGAAGGATGGGAGACCGCCTCCCACACCGATTCCTGCACGCCGCGCTGGAAGGTGTTCACATAGCTGGCGGTATGCTTAGGATTCAACAAGTTGCCGAAGCCATACCAGTTGTCCACATCCACCAGCCAGTGCATCAGATAGGTCTGGTTATTGCCGTAGGTGGCCTTCAGCTCTGCATCGAGCGGGTCCTTACCCGGAGTGTACTTGCCGTTCAGTGCGCTTGGATACTGATCCGGCTGAGGAAGCTCCGAGGCGTAAGTGGCCGGGCTGTTCGGGTTATAGCTGCTCATGGTCGGCTGCTCCTGCACACCATCGCCTTCATTAATCGGAATGATATATTTCTCCATATTGTCCCAGGCTGATTCGAGCTTGCTCCAGTCCCCGGTGTTATGGCCATACAGCACTTCAAGCCACATCCAGTAGCTATAGGCCTCGGAGGTAGTCATATGCCCATAGTTAGGCGCCTCGCTGAGCAGGGTCTCTACCGCATGATACGGGATGCCTTCAGCCGAGAAATACCCGCTGGCCGGGTCCTTCAGCTGGTCATACAGTTGCAGGAATCTGGTCTTCTCCACCGATGCCGCCTTGGCGGTTCCCGGACTGAAGCTTAAGATTCCGCTGGTGAGGGAAAGGGTCAGAACGGCAGACATGACTATAGAGGCCGGTTTCTTGAATGAACTTAGCTTCATCTTCATCATTTCGGCATACTTCCTCTCTGGTATGGTTTAGGGTTCGAGGCCCCAGACAAGTGTTCCTGCACGGTACAAGGTGACTTTATTCCAATCTGCGAAGGTCTGCTGGGTACCTCCATAGGAATAGTCATTGCTCTCATTGTAGGCCGTCCAATCGGACTTGTTGAAGCGCACTTGAATCTCCCCGCTGTCTGCCCCTGGCGCCAGGCTTCCTGCTCCTGCCGCAAAAGAAATCTCCAGATAAGAGTCGGCCAGGGTAACAGGTGCACTAAGCTTCCCGAAGCTTCCGTTCAGGTTCCCGCTGCCGACAGCTGCATAGTCACAGTGGAATTCCTGCGGCTTGTCCCCGTCAACAGTGTAATAGTAACGCAGCTTCAGACCGCTGAGCGGAATGGCCTCGGTTCCTGTATTGATAATCCGGAACTGGCTGCGGATCTGTGAATCCCCGGGACTGGTATCATTGGTGCGGTACTGCACACGCAGAGCGCCGGCAGGCACTGTAATCTCGTGCGGCTTGGCGGTCACCTGTACAGACGCTGTACTCTCCCCTACGCTGTTCGAAGCGGTTACCACATAATAATAGTCCACTCCGTTCGTTAGTCCGCTGTCGCTGTAGACTACTGAAGTAGCTGTACCCACTGTAGTGTACGGTCCGCCGCTCACCAAAGAGCGCTTGACGGTATACGACGTTGCACCGCTGACTGCATTCCAGCTCAAGGCTACGCTGGCATTGCCGGGCTCAGCCTGGAGGCCGGACGGACGTCCAGGAACCTGCGGTTCACCTGGCGTTCCGCCGCCGGAAGGCAGCTCCCCGTACACTTTGACACCTGCATCGTATACTGGGATATAAGGGTTCTTCGTTGCCGCTGAAGCATTCGCGGCCACTCCCTTGAAGGAGAAGTCATTGCTGTTATCCCAGAAGGTGGTGTTCAGCGGTCCGGCAATGCGGAACTGAACCTCCTTGCGGTAAGCAGACTGTCCTCCCGGATAGATCGGGGTGCCGGAGAAATCTACTTTGGTGTAGTAGATATGGTTCGCTTCATCGTAAGGCAGCAGCTGTGAGACGGTGGCTCCCTGGTTATAGCCTCCGGCCTTAACCGTGATATCGCCGGGACCATATCCCGCAGCAACAGCCTCGCTGATGTCCAGATAGTAGTTGAAGGACAGCTGGCTGCTGGAGCGGGCAGGCCATGCGGAACGGTTATTGAGGACCGCGCGGATCTCCACAAAATTGCTGCCGCTGGCATTCACAGAAGTCTCCGTGAACATCTCATCCTCACGCGTTTCGGCCGGCGGGAAGTTCGCCAGCGGACTCTGCCCTTGGCCGTGAAGCATCATCATCCGGGCCAGAGAGCCGGTAAAGGCCGAATTGTAATCGGTTGCAACTTCATTCGAGACATAATCGCTAATCGCATCGGTGTAAGCATCGGTCTTGGAGGGGCCGCCAACAAGTGCGCCGTAGAGCACATGCCGGTGGTCCGCCGGAGTGGTCTGGCTATCGCTCCAGGAGCCGTGTGAGGTGCGGTGATGAGGATGCTCAGGTGCATTCGCGCCGAAGCCGATGACATAACTGCTATTACGCGGATTGTCGCCCAGCATATAGTTAATCTGGCGCTCTGCGAAGGCCTGGGCGGTATTCTTTTTCACCGGATCAGTAACCCAGTCTGCATAGACAAAAGCAAGGAAAGCATGGTTGGCTGCATACCGCAGCGCCCCCCATTGATCCAAATGGGCCAGCCCGCCTGGAGTATACGTTACCCGGTCAGAGGTGCCGTTCACCCCGGTCGTCCAGAACTGCATATTGCGTTCCGTGGACTGAATGAACTTAGGGTCCTCGGTGATGCGGGACAGCAGGAGCTGTGCCCCGTAATGCTTGTCATCCCAGGATTGGGTCCATTGGTAACCCCAGTCACCGGCCTGGTTGGTGCCCCACAGATCACTGGCGGCAATCGCCTTGTCCAGATAGGTCTGCTCACCTGTCGCCAGGTATAGCCAGACACCGCCCCAGCTTAATTCATCGGCATAGCTGCTCCACGAATTGTAATACTGCTTGGCGTCAGTGATGGTATCGGAGTAAGCCCCCCGGTACGTATCGGCAAAATTGTATAATTGCTTGGCATGCAGCAGGAGCTTGTCCGCATAAGCGGGATCTGAATCCCTGAAAATAATGGAAGCTGAGGCAAGGGCGGCGGCAGTCTCACCAGCCAGATCCGAGCCGGGATGTGCAGCATCAATCTTGTAGGCCGGGCGCGCCATAGGCATGACCTCCGCCGGTCCCCACCAGTTATGGTCCGCCGTGCCGTTACCTACCTGTCCCCACAGCTCATTCGGCGCAGTATGCGCTTTCACAAAATAGTCTGTGGCCCAGCGGATATTGTCCAGAATCTCATCAAGCTGCCCGGACTGCACGTAACCATCCTTGTATTCATAGACTGACCATGCCAGCATGGTAGCAGTATACGCCATCGGAAAGCCGAATTTGACATGATCCCCTGCGTCATACCAGCCTCCCGTCAGATCATGGCCGACATCGGCACCATCCTGCAGCCCCGAGTCGCCTCTCCATTCCACGCGGTTGTCCGCCGGCAGCTCACCTGAGCGCTGGGCCTCGTAGAAATAGATCGATTTCTGCAGTGCCTCTGCATAATTGACTCCGGCGGTGGCGGCTTCGGTGACAGACGGGCGAACAGCCGTCCCTGATACAATGGTGCAGGCTAACATCAGGCTTAGTGAAGCGATACAGCCGGTCTTCCGTTTACTTTGACTCATCCTTACTCATCTCCCTTCGATTTCTTGCTTTTTCAGTCCGTCCAGACTCAGGCACGCACAAATACCTCCCCAGTGTCCATTATTAGACATAGTATTTAGGTACGTTCCATTTACCACCTCCATATTACAAATTAAGGTAAAATACCCCTACCTACACATATACCACATACAGTAAATTAATTCTATATATTTACATTACATTTTTCTAAGTATACCGGTTTTTTTGTCAATAAATTTCCATTTCTATCATATTTACCGTTCCAGCGTCAGCTATTGGTGGTAGAATGCACAGGTTGACGCCGCCTAACGGATTCTCCATTCGACTACATATAGGGCCACCAGGAGTGAGGGGCATTAGTGCTCCTCATTCGCTCGTTTAGCTCCAGTTCGGAGAATTCAGGGCACTAGTGCTCCTCATTGCTCAGCTAGCCACCTTCGGCTGGACCAGAGGGATTTATCCCTTTCATTTACTCATACAGCCCACTTTCAGCTGATTCAGAGGGATTTATCCCTTTCATTTGCTCATACAGCCCACTTCCAGCCGATTCAGAGGGATTTATCCCTTTCATTTTTGACCTCCACCTTCCAGCCGACATTCGGCAAGGTAAATCATCCAGCGAAGCCTGAATATTCAGCAAACGCAGCCCAAACGAGCGAACCCGCCATTTACTAAGGAGCCTACAACGTCAAAAGAGCAGCCTCCTCCGGTTAGGGAGAATGGCTGCTCTCGGTTTGTAAAATGTACAGTTGGCTGGAACAGACGGAGCGGGCTTTCCTCGAAGCCCTATTGCCCGCGCCGCAGCTGCTGGTTATGGCGGATCTTGGCCTCGTTGCCCTGCTCAGTGGCCTGATAGAAGACCTTATTGGAAATTGCCTTCGGCAGATAATCCTGCTTCACATAGTGGCCAGGAAAATTATGCGGGTACTGGTAGCCCTCATGGCCCAGCTGGGACGCGCCTTTATAGTGCGTATCCCGCAAATGCAGCGGCACCTCAGCCGATTTCAGATCCTCCAGACTGTTCATGACGTTCGCGATAGCGGTCACTACCCCGTCAGATTTGGGACTCTCTACAGCGAACAGAATCGCCTGCGCGATATTCAGCTTGGCCTCCGGCCAGCCGTTATTGCGGTAGGCATCCAGCGCACTAACCGCCTGCACCATCGCCTGCGGGTTCGCCAGGCCGATATCCTCACTGCTGGCCGCGATCAGGCGGCGGATGAAGGTCATCGGGTCCATGCCGAGCTTCTCCACCGCGTAGAGGAACCAGAACAGGGCGGCGTCACTGGAGCCGCGGATGCTTTTGTGAAAAGCGGACAGCACATCGTACTGCGTCGATTCGTCCGCTTTGACAATCGGGCGGCGGATCGACTCCTCCGCCACTGCAAGCGTAATATGCACGCTGCCGTCACGCTCCGGCGCCGTAGTCATCGCCGCCAGCTCCAGAGCATTCAAAGCGCGGCGGATATCGCCATTCGCCATGGCGGCGATATGCAGCAGCGCGTCTTCGTCAGCCTTCAGATCCATGAAGCCGAGCCCCCGCTGATCGTCAGCAAGCGCCCGCTTCATCGCGATCAGGCTGTGCTCGCTGGTCAGGGACTCCAGTTGAAACAGCGTCGAGCGGCTCATCAAGGCCCCGTTCACATAATGGAACGGATTCTCTGTTGTCGCACCAATGAAGGTAATCGTCCCCTTCTCCACGGCCGGCAGCAGCGCATCCTGGCGGGAGCTGTTGAAGCGGTGTACCTCGTCCAGGAACAGAATCGTCTTCGAGCCGTACAGCGCCTTATTGCTCTGTGCGCGTTCAATGACCTCCCGCACATCCTTCACCGAAGCCTCCACCGCATTCAGCCGCACGAATTCACCTTGGGTGTGATGCGATATGATATGGGCCAGAGTGGTTTTGCCGCAGCCTGGAGGCCCGTACAGCAGGATAGAAGAGACCTGGTCCGCTTCAATCGCTCTGCGCAGCAGCTTGCCCTTGCCTACAATATGCTCCTGTCCGATATATTCATCCAGATTACCGGGCCGCATCCGGTCTGCAAGCAGCCGTCCGCTCCCGTTGTCTTCACCCTGCGAGAATAAATCCATCCCTACACTTCCTTGCTATCATCTAAGATTTCGATAGAATACATACACTTCTCCTATCATACCATACCTGTCCCGAACGCAAGTGGAAACGGCTTTGCCGTTGTTACAAGGACGGTACCGTTTCAGCGAGAAATAGACTTAAAAAGAGCATGACCCCGCCGCCACCGGCGCGAGCCATGCTCTTTGTTCTATAATTAGAACTCATATGCGTTCCAGACTAGCGGTTCATCGCCAGCCGCGTTTGCCGCATTTTTGAAATGATCTTGCGGATGCTTTCTTCGGATAAGTGATATCTCTTCTGCAGCTCGTTCACCGAGCAGCCGCTGCTGTGACTACAGAAGATCTCTTCGTTGCGGGCAGCAATCTCTTGCCGGGAGCCGCTGTTCTCGCCCCATCTTACCCGTTCTTCCGCTTTCTTCGGGATGTATAACAGCTCACCCTGTATGTAACCCTGCAGCTCTTCGAGCAGCCCCGGGGGGAGCACATCCTTTCCATTGACGTAACTCACGTTCAATTTCCTCCTTCAACAGGTGTGTTCCGTTCAGTCCGATCACGGTGCTGTTCTGAATAATCATTCCACCTGCCTCCTTTCTTCTCCTCAAATTTGGTAAATCACCTAAATTCATTATATTAAACCCTACGGTTATCGTCTACATTCATTATGAATCAGCAGCAATCTGTCAGTGGTTGGTCAGTGTCATTCTATATATTGTAGGAACCGGAATTACATATCTGCTCGTGTTCGCTCGTTATACATAAGGAGGCCTCGCGGCCTCCCCCTAAACAGGTCTCCGTCTTAGACGGAAACCACCTCGTATTCTGAAAACATATCTTCAGCCTCCTTCCAGAAGTAATCTTGCCCGGCCGGACACTTATTATTAAGCCACAGGCCGCCCGGGGTTACAAGTTCAAGAATAGTTATAATCGTTCTCCACCTGAAAAGCTGGCGCGCGTACTACCTGGAATGAGGAACAGATTGAGAAGAATTTGAGTTAATTTTTTGACGAAATACTAATTATTTGGTCGATCGCTGTCGAAATATATATTAAAATATCTAGTTACTTCGAGATATGGAAATAAATTTTAACCGCCATCCATTCAGAAATTCAGGAGGAACTTCCATGCCAACACCGAAAAAAAACCGAAAGCGCCTATTCCGTATCACGAAGCTCAGAACTGAACTGATGCTGCTTATCATTACAGCTATTGTGCTGCCCTCACTGGCTCTGATAGCCATATCCACACAAACCTCAGAATCGGCCCTGCGCTCCAAAATGGAAGACACCACACGCTCCAGCATCCACCTCCTGGATAAAACACTGTCGCAGCTGATCCTGCTGGAGAGTGCCGCAGTGAATGAGGTGGCGTACGAGATGAGCAGCGCCGGGCTGACGAACAATTCTCCACAGCTGCGCAAGCTGATCGACAACTTCAAGCTGGAGCATCCTGAGGTAGAGATCGTGGCGATAGGCAACGAGGACGGGAAATACATGTTCGCGCCGGATTCCAAGCTGGACAATTATGATCCCCGGATACGCGACTGGTACATAGATGCACTTAAGACCCCAGAGACAACATCGGTGATCAATCCCATTTTCTCCAAAGTAACGAATAGCTATATTCTGCCGATCTCCAAGGCATTTCCGGACGGTAAGGGTGCTGTTACAATCAGCATCAGCATGAAGGAGCTTATGGAGCTGGCGAAGAATGTCAGTCTGGGCGATAGCGGATATGTCTTCATCCTGGATGGAAATAACAAGGTGATCTACCACCCTGCCATGGAGGTTGCTTCGGAAGCCACAGACGCAATGACAGCAGGAACCAAGCAAGGTCCGGCGGGCAAAATCTCCTATAAGGATACTGCAGCCGATACGCGAATGGACGGATACTACATTACCAATGAGCTGACCGGCTTCACCCTGGCCGGAGTGCTTCCAGAGAGTGAATACACGAAGGCGGTCTACCCGATTCTGTACAAGGCTGCTATCGTTCTCGTGGTTGCGCTGCTGCTTGCTGCAGTGATTACCTTCCTGATTATCCGCCGCATTACCGGGCCCGTAGAACGCCTGAACCGTTCGGCCAAGCGGGTAAGCGAAGGATATCTGGATGAATTCGTCCAGACCAGCCGCAGGGATGAGATCGGTCAGCTTGCCGGCAATTATAATGAAATGGTCTCTTCACTGCGCACCATGGTGCAGGAGGTTGCCGAGACCTCCGGCCAGCTCGCCGCTGCCAGTGAACAGCTCACAGCCAGCACGGCTGAGAACAGCAAGGCGGTCGAGTATGTGACGGAGCTGGTGGAGGAATCCACCCGGGGCGTGGAGACCCAGGCCTATGCTTCCGCCGAAGTCGCTACAACGATGGAGGAGATGTCCACTGGCATTCAGAAAATCGCTTCCGCTTCAGAGGCAATTGTGAGTGCCGCTATACTTACGGAAACGGATGTCTCTACCGGCAGCTCCAGAATGCAGCAGGTCGGCGAACAGATGAGAACTATACGAGAATCGGTGCAGCAGTCCGGCATCCTGATCGCTGAGCTTAACGGCTTAAGCGCCAGAGTCGCTGAGACCAGCACGGCGATCTCCGCCATTGCCAAGCAGACCAATCTCCTGTCGCTGAATGCCGGCATCGAGGCGGCCCGGGCCGGAGAACACGGGCGGGGCTTCGCCGTCGTGGCCGGTGAAGTGCGCAAGCTATCGGAGGCCACGAATAGCAGCGCCGGACAGATTCAGGAGACCATCTCCGAGATGGTAAGCCTGATCGCCAGCGCGTATGATGTGATGAAGCATAAGGTGGCAGAGGATGTGGAGCAGGGCATGGCGCTTACCCTGGAAGCGAGCGAGGCCTTCCAGCAGATCGAACAGTCCACCCGGCAGGTCGGCGAGCAGATCCATGAGGTCTCGGCTATTACGGAGCAAATGTCGGCCAGCAGCTCCGAAGTAGCCGCCTCCGTCCAGGAGATGGCCACAATTGCCCGGGCCGCGCTCGATTCCTTCCAGAGCGTAACCGCAGCTACCGAGGAGCAGCTTGCTTCGATGGAGGAGATCACTTCCTCCTCTGCGGCACTCTCCGGTATGGCTGCGGATATGCAGGGACAGGTGGAACGGTTCCAGTTCGATGCGAAGAATAAGGCATAAATAAGACTTAGCTGTACGGTTCGACAGACAGCGTTAACCAGGAGTAGCCAATACCCTTTCATCGATTGTATTCGATTTTTCGCATACATTTAACTTATCCATAACAGACAAACAAGGGGTGTCCCCCAATGCCATTAATCTGGCATTGGGGGACACCCCTCTTTCTCCGTGCTATTATCCCTCTTGCAGACTGAATATCTTAATTACTCTCATCAAGCGCCGGCCAGCCGGAGACGGTCTCCTCTGCGTTCAATTGAACGTAAGGCGGTAATTCGCCGCCCCTCAGCAGCCACAGCTCATGCAGGGCACGCGTACAGCCCACATACATCAGCTTCGCATCCCAGGCCGCCGCTCCATAATGGTCACTGTCGGCGTCCGCCAGAATGACGGCATCGAACTCCAGCCCCTTGGACAAGTAGACGGGCAGGATCGACAAGCCGCCCCGGTATTCCGTGATGCTGCCGTCAATCAGATGAAGATCCTCGAATTGACCAGCGAGCTCAGCGTACAGCTCAGAGGCTTCCCGCAGGCTGCGGGTCAATACCGCCACCGTGCGGTATTCACGCCCGGAGAGCTGCGCCAGGGCGCTCTTGACCGCGCTGAGCCGCTGGTCTGCCGGTGCAGCCGCAGCCGTTCCCGGCAGCACATCCTCCTCATAGGAGATCAGCCGCACAGGATTCCCGCTGCGGAAAACCGGAACGGCCAGCAGCTCACTGCCCACGCCCGCAGACAGAATGCCGTTAGCGAACTCAATAATTTCCATCGTTGAGCGGTAGCTTCGGGTAAGTGCATGGTATGCCGTGTGTTGTTCAGCGAACAGCGTCTGCATCTCTCTCCACGCATGCACTCCCTTGTAGGCGTGGATGCCCTGCGACAGGTCACCCAGAATCGTGAAGGAATGTCCCTTCACATACAGATCCAACACAGCAATCTGGAACGGGGAGAAATCCTGCGCTTCATCGATCACGATATGGTCAAAGCGCTCCGTACCCTCGTTCCCGTTCAGAAGATAATGGATATACAACAGCGGAGGAAGATCCTCTTCGCGCAGAATCCCCTTTTTCAGCTCCTTGACGGTCTCCTTCAGCACGGCAGGCGGAATCTCTTCCGGCGCTCCCGCCGGCCAGTCCTCCGGTGCTTTCGCCGCCCGGAAGATCTGCTTGTAGATGGCGAGCGGCTCGTATTTCGGCCATTTGGCGCTGTAAGCCTTCTCACGTGCCGTGCCCTTCTTCTTGCGTTCCTTCAGCGCAGCCACTGAAGGGCTCTTCTTCAGCTCCATCTCAATCCAGCGGTGAAGCCTTGCCATCACCCGCTCCTTGCGCTTCGCCGGAGGATACGGTGCGTATTCCTCATTGTGCCAGCGCAGAATCACCTGGCGGCTCAGCACTGCCCCGTCCCAAGGGCTGAAATCCCCCTCCGGCACAGCGCTGGTCTCCAGCAGCTTGACGCTGGATTCAATGACGCCCATCAGCACCGTTGAGCCCTTGAAGCGCCCGGGGGTCTCCTCCGTGATGACCGGCATTGCTCCCGCCGTCTCGAACCAGCGGCTCATGACCTCCGAAGCATCCTGCTCCGGCAAGTCCACGCCCAGCACCTCGGCCGCCCAGTCCGGGAACGTGCTCTGGGCAATATTGCCGACGCCCAGCTCCGGCAGCACATCTGAAATATAGTCCAGGAACATGCGGTTCGGGGCGAAAATAATCATTTTCTCCGCCGAGACCTGCTCCTTGTATTGATACAATAAGAACGCCAGCCGGTGCAGCGCAACGGTGGTCTTGCCGCTTCCCGCGACCCCCTGGATGATCAGCGCCGTGTTCTTGGCCGCCCGGATAATCTTGTCCTGCTCCTCCTGGATCGTGGAGACGATGTCCCGCAGCCGGTTATCCTTGTTCTCCCCCAGCCGGTAGACCAGGAATTCATCCGATACCGCCGGCGCGTCGCTGTCACGGTTATACGTATCCGCCACCCGCTCCAGGATCTGCTTGCGGATCACTACGTTGCGCTTGAGATAGACCAGCCCTTCAATCAGCCCCTCCGGCGCTTCATATGAGGCGGCTTCCGTTCCTCCGGTAAAAGAATAAAACAGGCTTGCCACCGGTGCCCGCCAATCAATGACAAGCGGACGGTCGCTTACCTGCTCGCGGTCTACGCCGATTTTGCCGATATAGAGTGCCTTGCGTTCCTCTTCATCATTGCCCTGAAAATCAAGCCGTCCGAAATAAGGCTCCTGCCTAAGCTTGGCAAGATCTTTGCGCCTCTGCTCCCTTGAATCCTCCAGCACTTGCTCCGTATAATCGTGTCCTGTGTATACCGGAGTTCCGCGCAATCGTTCAAGGGTAGAGTCAATCTCTGTCAGCGCGTGGTTCAGCCTGTCTTCTTCCTCTTGATAGGCACTTTGAAAGTTGTCTTCCAATTTCAGTTACCTCCTAAAAGTTTTGCGGGCATTCACTTCCTGAATCACTACGAGCATAACTCGCTTCGGAAGCATGCACCTTAAGTGATGTGAGCAGTCCATCTTATCACAACAAGATAGGGAAAGCCATATATTTCTAGCCGCTGCCGGGGCTGCGGATAAGCGGAAATGGGGAAGCAGTGCTCCCCCCCTTCCACCTTTGCCGTTAGCCCATCAGCGCATGCAGCACGAAGTTCGCAATGAACAGTCCGGCAATGCCGTACAAGGCAGGAGGAACCTCCTTGCCCTTGCCGGTAGCCAGCTTCACCAGCGGATAGGTGATGAAGCCGAACGCCATGCCGTCCACGATGCTGTAGGTGAAGGGAATCATCACCATGACCAGGAACGCAGGGAACAGCTCCGTCATGTCGCCGAGATCCATCTCGCGCACACTCTGCACCATCAGCCCGCCGATTACGATCAGAATCGGCGCAATCGCGCTGTCCGGCACATAAGCCAGCAGCGGGATGAACAGGAAGGTCGCTCCGAACAGCAGGCCGGTGACGAGTGAAGTTAAGCCGGAGCGGCCCCCTGCCGCAATCCCGGCGGTGGATTCGGCAGCGGCGACCACCGGGCTGCTGCCGAACAGACCTGCCGCGATGTTGGCGAGCGAGAGCGCCCGCAGACTGCTTTTGAAGCGTTCCGGACGTCCTGCCATCAGCGTCTGGGAAGAGATCAGGCCGATATTCTCAAACACCACAATCAGCAGCAGCAGGAAAACGGCAATCCAGAAGACAAGGCTGACGAATCCGCTCCAGTCCATACTGGCGAACACGCTGCCGTAACCGCTGAACACATGTCCCGGCTCGGTATTCTTCGGCGCATGGGCGGCTCCCAGCAGATAGGCAAGCCCTGTGCCCGCGAGCATACTGATCAGCAGCCCGCCGCGCGTGCCGCGGATGAACAGCACCAGCGCCAGCAGCAGCGTCACCACCGAGGTAATGACCGCAGGATCGCTGAAATGCCCGATGGCGACGAAGGTGGTGGCGTGGGCAATGACAATCCCGCTTTTTTGCAGGCCGATGAAGGTCAGGAACAGCCCGATGCCGACGGTGATCGCATGCTGCAGATTATGGGGAATCGCATCGCTGAGAATGCGGTAGAGCGAGGTGAAGGCCACAATGGCAAACAGCACCCCGGTCACCACCACCACCGCCAGCGCCTCGCGCCAGTCCAGCTTCATGGAATGCACGAGCGTATAGGTAAAAAAGGCATTGATCCCCATGCCCGGGACGACGATAATCGGCGTTTTGCCGCCAAAAGCCATCAGCAGGCAGCCTGTCACCGCTGTCAGCAGCGTGGCGACCATCCCGGCCCGCAGCGGCATGCCTGCATCTGCCAGGATCGCTGCGTTAACCATCACAATATATACCGAAGCGAAATACGACAGAATGCCGGCCGCCCATTCCTGCTTCCAGTTATCGCCCGGCTCCATTCCCACGCTATTCCGCCAAATATTCGATTTCATGTAACAACCTCCACTTAAGTTCATCTCATAGGATGTCAAGTATCTCCCAACAAAACATACCGTAAAATAACCCCACAAAGTGCGGCTTTAGCTCCGAAGCCTATTCAGGTACTTTGCGGGGGCCCCAATACATACCGTAATAAAAGGGCATATAGCCGAAAACCAGCTACACACCCTTTTAACTGATAGAATTCATTCAAATGTAATGCCGCCCGTTTCGAGCAAATCCCGTACCGTTACACTGACCATAATCAGGCCGACTACAGGGGGTACAAAAGAAGTACTGGCCGGAGGCTGCTTCGCCTTGCGCCGGTCCGGCGCATTCGCAGGCACAATCTGCTCCGTCACATCCGCGCGTGGCTTCATAGGCTTCTCGGTGGAGAAGACTACCTTCACGCCCTTCTTGATGCCTTCCTTGCGCAGTCTGGTACGGATTACCCGGGCAATCGGGTCCATGGTGGTCTTGGAGATGTCGGCGACCTGGAAGCGGGTCGGGTCCATCTTGTTGGCCGCGCCCATGCTGGAGATCAGCGGGATCTTCCGGGCCAGACATTCCTTGATCAGGTGAATCTTATAGATAATCGTATCCGAAGCGTCAATCACATAGTCCAGCTTGTATTTGAACAGCTCCTCATACGTCTCTTCGGTGTAGAACATATTCAGCGCAATTGCTTCGCATTCCGGGTTGATCAGCTTGATACGGTCCACCATCAGATCGGTTTTGTTCTGGCCGATGGTCGTGGTCAGCGCATGAAGCTGGCGGTTGATGTTGGTAATATCCACCGAATCCTTGTCAATCAGGATAATCCGGCCGATTCCGGTCCGGGCCAGCGCTTCCGCCGCCATGGCGCCGACTCCGCCGATCCCCAGCACAGCCACTGTGCTGTTCTTCATAATCTCCAGGCCCTCCGGCCCGATCGCCAGCTCCGTACGCGAGAACTGATTCAGCATGATGTCAGCCTCCTTGGGCAAGGCTTCCGGGACGTCACTCTGCTCTCCTGGTGCGCCCCGTCAGTCCATAGTTGATTTATTTCTTTTCTTTCTCCGGTTTCGGTGCCAGCTTGATGTGCAGCTGCTCCAGTTGTCCCGCATCCACCGGGGATGGGGCATCCATCAGCAGGTCCGTTGCACTTGCCGTCTTAGGGAAGGCAATGGTCTCACGCAGATTCGTGCGGCCTGCCAGCAGCATAATCAGACGGTCGAAGCCAAACGCGATGCCGCCATGCGGAGGCGTGCCGTATTCAAAGGCATCCATCAGATAGCCGAATTTCTCATAAGCCAGCTCCTGCGAGAAGCCTAGTGCATTGAACATTTTCTCCTGAACGTCACGCTTGTAGATACGCTGGGAACCGCCGCCTACCTCGTAGCCGTTAAGTACGATATCATAGGCCTGCGCACGGATCGCGCCAGGATCGGTATCGAAGAGATGCAAGTCTTCATCCATCGGGCGTGTGAACGGATGATGCTCAGCCACATAACGCTTCTGGTCCTCATCGTAGCCGAGCAGCGGGAATTCTGTTACCCAAGCGAATTTGAACACACTGTCATCGATCAGGCCAAGCTGACGGCCGATCTTCAGACGCAGGGCGCCAAGTACATCCGCTACCACCTTCTTGGTATCAGCGGAGAAGAGCAGCAAGTCGCCATCCTCGGCACCTGTGCGCTCCTTCACGGCAGCGATTTCTTCCTCGGAGAAGAACTTCACAATCGGTCCCTTGAACTCGCCGTCTTTGACCTGAATCCAGGCCAGACCCTTGGCGCCGTAACGGGCAGCGTAGGGTCCAAGATCGTCAATCTCCTTGCGGGTCCATGTGCCGCAGCCCTTGGCGTTCAGACATTTCACTTCTCCGCCCTTCTCAATTACGGAAGCGAATACCTTCACACCGCTCTCAGCAACGATATCGTTCATCTCTACCAGCTCCAGGCCAAACCGCAGGTCCGGCTTGTCAGAGCCATATTTGCCAATCGCTTCGGCATACGTCAACCGCTGGAATGGTGCGGATACCTCAACCCCGATCGTCTCCTTCAGCAGACGCTGCATGAGCTTCTCCATCATCGACAGCAGCTCATCCTGCGGCATGAATGAGGTCTCAATATCGAACTGCGTGAATTCCGGCTGGCGGTCAGCGCGCAGGTCCTCATCGCGGAAGCAGCGGGCCATCTGGTAATAGCGCTCGATGCCACCTACCATCAGCAGCTGCTTGTAGATCTGCGGCGACTGCGGAAGCGCGAAGAATTCCCCTTCATGCACACGGCTTGGCACGAGATAGTCACGTGCGCCTTCCGGAGAGCTTTTGGTCAGGATCGGTGTTTCTACATCGATGAAGCCTTCGCTGTCCAGGAAATCGCGGAAGATCTTCGCCGCTTTGGAACGGAGCAGCAGCGTCTTATGCATCTCCGGACGGCGCAGATCCAGGTAACGGTATTTCATACGCAGGGATTCGTCTACTTCCACTCCGTCTTCGATGAAGAATGGAGGTGTCTTAGCTGCATTCAACACTTCGATGTCTGTAATCTGCACTTCAATCTCACCGGTCGGCAAGTTGCGGTTAATAGTCTCCTCATCGCGCTTAACCACAGTACCTGTCACGGACAGCACGTATTCACTGCGGACCTTATCGGCAATCTGCAGCGCTTCTCCGGAATAGTCAGGGTTGAATACAATCTGTACAATCCCTGTGCGGTCGCGCAGGTCAATGAACAACACGCCTCCAAGGTCACGGCGGGTCTGCACCCAACCGTTCAATGTTACTGTCTCACCGATGCTCGCTGTCGTTAATTGTCCACAGTTATGGCTTCT
The DNA here is from genome assembly GCF_038593195.1 of Paenibacillus sp. FSL H7-0350. Classification (NCBI taxonomy): domain Bacteria; kingdom Bacillati; phylum Bacillota; class Bacilli; order Caryophanales; family Paenibacillaceae; genus Paenibacillus; species Paenibacillus sp. FSL H7-0350. The sequence goes on from NZ_CP151972.1 coordinate 2,669,229, forward strand.
GGTCATCTTTTATCCTACCCCTTCATGATTAAAATTACATATGCTTGCCTTTTGGCCTAATTCTGAATCAGCGCCTCTGCCAGCTCGTCCAGCTTCACCGTCCGTTGCTCGCCGGTCTCCATCGACTTCAGTGCGATGACGCCGCTATTCAGCTCGTCCTCACCGAGAATCGCCGTATACCGGGCCGACATGCGGTCCGCCGACTTCATCTGCGCCTTCATCTTGCGTCCCAGGTAATCGCGCTCCGCAGAGAATCCAAGGCTGCGCAGACGGAACAACTGCTTCGTGATCTCCAGATCTGCTGCTTCGCCAAGTGCAACGAAGTACACATCCAGCGGCTTCGCCGCTTCCAGCTCGACACCCTGATTCTCCAGGATCAGCAGAATCCGCTCCAGGCCAATACCGAACCCGATACCCGGCTGATCCGGTCCGCCGATCTCCTCAACCAGACCGTTGTACCGGCCGCCGCCGCCCACCGTATCGATGGAGCCAATGCCTGCCGCTTTATACTCAAACGCCGTATGCGTGTAATAATCAAGGCCGCGCACCAGGCGGGGGTTGATGCTGTACTCCACACCCATCACATCCAGGTGCCCCTTCACCTTCGCAAAATGCTCTGTACACTCTTCATCCAGACTGTCCAGAATGGAAGGCGCTCCGCCGAACTTGTCCTGATCGACCTTGCAGTCCAGCACACGCAGCGGGTTGCGCTCCATCCGTCGCTGGCAGTCGCTGCACAGGCTCTCTCTCATAGGTCTCAGGAAATCCAGCAGCTTCTCGCGGTAAGCCGCACGGCTCGGCGCGTTGCCGACCGAATTCAGCTCTACCCGCACATCCTTCAGCCCCAGATCAATGTAGAACTGGTACCCGAGCGAGATGACTTCAGCATCAATCGCCGGGTCCACCGCGCCGAAGGCTTCGATGCCGAACTGATGGAACTGGCGGTATCTGCCGGCCTGCGGACGTTCATAACGGAACATCGGTCCGATGTAATACAGCTTGCTGACATCCGGCTCCCCGTATAGCTTGTTCTGAACATACGCGCGTACCACGCCTGCTGTCCCTTCGGGACGAAGCGCCAGATCGCGGTCGCCCTTGTCCTTGAAGGTATACATCTCACCTTCTACAATATCCGTTGTTTCACCGACTCCGCGCTCGAACAGCCCGGTGTGCTCGAACAGCGGGGTACGAATCTCCCGGTAATTGAAGCGGCGGCACAGCTCTCTTGCCTTGGCCTCCACTACCTGCCATTTCTCTACTGCACCCGGAAGTACATCCTGCGTACCTGTAGGTTTCTCGAATCTTTCTTTAGCCACAGTCTATCCCTCCTGAAAATAACCCCTAAAAACAGCAAAAAATCCCTCATCCCTGTTCAATTACAACAGGGACGAGGGATTATCATAACCAATAATTCACCCGTGGTACCACCCACATTCCGGGCTCAATGCAACTTGCTCTGCATAAGCTCCGCTCTAAGCGGTTAACGCCCGCCTACGCGCAATCGGCTACTGACTGTAGGCAATCCTGCTGCCTGCGTTCGCCGTGCGTTCTCGGGGAGGTCATTCATCCGTTCATCAACAGAATCCTTACAGCCGTGCGGATCAGCGCGCGGTCCTCCTTACCTGGACGACAGCCATGATCTGCGGGATTCCTCTCTGGGGTTGTGGGTTACGGATTACTTGGTCCCGTCATCAAAACAATATAAACTTACCTATACTGTTAGATTCTACTGAACCACTGCGCTAAAGTCAAGGATTGAATAAAATAAGCTGCCACCAGCTTTCCTTCCGCTAAGTGGACTGAGATTCCGCTATTGGGGCAAAAACTCATAATTCCCGGCTTAAACGGACTCAGATTCCGTTATGCGCCTACATAGGCCTTGTTATCTGCTCAAATCAACTTAATAACGGAATGTCTGCAATTAGAATAAAAAGTGGACGCCACGTTAAGAGACACTGGATAATAGGCTTAACGAAGGAAGGTGTCCAATGTGGGGGAACGACGGCAACGATACAATGAAGAATTTAAGAAGCAGACGGTGAAATATGTGCAGGAGCAGACCAAGAGTATAGGGGATATCTGTGAGGAGCTGAATATCCCCAAGAGTACAATTCACCAATGGATCTCTCAGTACCGCCAATTCGAGCAGGAGGCCATTCACCATCCGGAGAAAATGCGTCAGATTGAACAGACGCTTAAGGATGCCGAAGCGGAGAATCACCGCAAAGAACGTGAAATCGAGGACCTGAAAGAAGAACTGGCCATTCTAAAAAAGGCGCTGCACATCTTCAGCAAAGAAAAGAACTAAGGTTCCAGTTTATCGAAGATCACCGCTCGGATTTTCGATTGGAGAAGATGTGCAAGGTCCTAAAGGTATCCCGAAGCGGGTACTACAAATGGCGTGCGGCAGAGCAGCCGGTACGCCTCGAGCGAAAAGAGAAGCTGATTCAGCGTATTCGGTGGTATCACCAGGATTCAGGGGGCACCTACGGCAGCCCAAGGATTCATCGGGAACTCCAAAAGGAGGGCTGGAAGGTCTCCGAGCGTACCGTCGGCCTGTTCATGCGCGAGCAAGGGATACGTTCGTGTATGGCCCGTAAATATCGGGTCACGACCACGGATTCGAATCACAATCTGCCGATCGCGCCCAATGAACTGAAGCAAGACTTTTCGGCCACAAGGCCAAATGAAAAATGGGTGGCCGATATTACGTACATTCCATGTCGCCAAGGCAAACTCTATTTGGCGAGTATTCTGGACCTGTATACGAAACAGATTGTGGGGTGGAAGCTCAGTGACCGGATGACCACAGATCTGGTTCTAGACGCCCTCAAGCAGGCCTACAAGGCGAAAAAGCCTGGGAAGGACCTGATACACCACTCCGACCGAGGATCTCAGTATGCCTCCAAGGATTACCGGAAACAGCTCCAAACCTATCGTATGAAAGCGAGTATGAGCCGCAGGGGCAACTGCTACGATAATGCTTGTATAGAAGCGTTCCACAGCATTCTGAAGCGCGAGTTGATTTACAGTCATCCAAAGTTTAAAACCATGGAAGAGGCATACCAAAAGCTATACTGGTATTTGGAGTTGTTTTACAACCGTAAGCGTTCCAACAGTACTCTGGGATACATGTCGCCAGTGCGTTTTGAGCAACTTTACTACCAGACAGTCGTTTAATTGGGCGTCCACTTTATTGACAGAAGAGCAGTCAGTCCGCGTCTGCCTCAAATTAGCGGTTTTTGGACAAATAGGCGCTTCTCAGTCCGCTTCATTCTGCTGGCACTCACACTTGCTCCAACCCTTAAAACAAAAAAGTGACCTGCAGCCGATTGCTGCAGGTCCATCATCATATATTATAAAAAAGGGGGTCATGCTTCTATTATAAACACACTATATTAAGGAATCATGAATGTAGTGTTACAGTTGCATTACAGAAAAGAAAGCGTTTCACCAAACCGTCTAAATCCCCGCTGTCATGCTAATCCATAGGTTACACCATCCCACTGCTCCTGTCTACATCTATCCCGCCGTCCTCCCTTTTATGCTGCATATAAAACAGCTCCAGCCTCTCTATAACGGAGGGCTGGAGCTGAAATAGAAACGATATAGATTGAACTTGAACATAATCTTCTTAATCAAAAATCTCCACATAGGCCTGCTTGCCGCGCAGAACCTCTACAACCTCATTGTAATGATTCTCGGCTACCTTGAGATCCATGACATAATGCAGGTGCTCCAGGTCACTGCTTGTCAGCTCATCGCCTCTGTGAACTTCGCCCTCACTGCGTACTTCATCAGCGCGAACTTCATCCGTACGTTTCAGATCATCATCGGTCACAACTGCCGGGACAATGGCCGCACCGGACCCCATACCCGTTGCACCTCCGGCAGCGTACACGCCCCCGGCACCTGTTGAAGCAGTATTGGTAGACCCCAGCGGGATAAGAATGTTACGCCGGTTATTTACTCCATTATCCAAAGGGTCGGTTAAAGCCGATACCTCAATCCCCTCTACACCATAAGGAATCAAAGAAGTCTTAGCACCTTCCGCTGCATCTTCTGTACTGAAATAGGCCTGGATTCTTCTAGTCATTGTAAATCCCTCCCATAAAGTTGTATTATGCCAAACGGGTTATGCATGTATTTCATGTATTACAACACCTTAAGCAGCTCACGCACAAAAGCGGGCTCATCCTTGGGTGTGCGTGAAGTAATGTAATTGCCGTCTATGACGACCTCTTCATCCTTGAACTCCGCGCCGGCATTGATCAGATCATCCTTCAGCGGCGGGTAGGAAGTAAGGGTGCGGCCTTGCAGCAGTTCAGCGCTGATCAGAATCTGCGGGCCGTGGCAGATGGCGGCAATCGGCTTGCCTGCACGGTCAGCATCCTTCACGAATTGCAGAATATCCGGGTCAAGACGAAGATTCTCCGGCGAAGATCCGCCTGGAATGACTATCGCATCATACTCTTCGGCTGTGACCTCGCTGACCGCTTTATCGGAGGCATAGGATGCGCTTCCTTGTTTGCCGAGCAGGGTCTCATTTTTCTTCAGACCGATGATTTCTGCCAGATGTCCTGCCTGTAAAACTTCTTCGTAAGGAACCTTCATTTCAGAATCTTCAAAGTCATTGGCGAGCAGAAAAGCTACTTTACTCATGAGATCCATATCTCCTCTCTAAGCTGCTGTCGTCTCGTCAATCTATTACCCTCATTCCCACGCTTTATAACGAAGCCTAAGCAGTTCCCGTAAATTCTGTTCCGTACCTACTGCCACCGCGCCAAGTGGAAACGGCTTTGCCGTCCTTTAAAAGGACGGTGCCGTTTCAGCGAGAAAAAAGAAGGATAATTTATAGCGTGAAACATATACATTCTTATATTTTCAAAAAATACCACTCCGCGCCTGCCTTCTCTGCGGTCAGGTACGCGGCAAAAGACCGCGGCCTCTGCGCTGAAGCCCCTGCGGCTCCTTCGGGTCTCCGGCTTCCTTGGCTGTCGCTGAAGCTTCGGCCATCGACCCGGCCACATGGGCCTGAATCGTGTTCCACATCCATGCTTTTGGTGCTTGTCTCATTCTGCTTGCTCCCCGCACTTGTGAATAATGATGCATCATTCATAGTCTATCCAGTCAGAGCTGCTGCTATCCGGCCCTGGTTAACTCGAAGCAAAAAGACCCCACCATGTGGAGTCCCGTGATATATCTTATACAGTTAAGGCGGCGTCTGCCGCCTCCATTCCTAACCCTTGCTGTCCAACAGCAGCGTAACCGGTCCCCAGTTGGTCAGGGCGACATCCATCATCGCTCCGAACACGCCGGTCTCTACCTGCAGCCCTCCGGCACGCAGCTCCTGATTGAAGTAGTCGTAGAGGCGCTCTGCCTCAGCCGGAGCCGCTGCCGCCATGAAGTTGGGGCGTCTGCCCTTGCGGCAGTCCCCGTACAGCGTGAACTGGGAGACGGACAGAATGGCCCCGCCGGCCTCCGTCACACTATGGTTCATTTTACCGGCCGCATCCTCAAAAATCCGCAGTCCGGCAACCTTGTCCGCCAAATACTTGGCATCCTTCTCCGTATCCTCATGGGTAACGCCGACCAGCAGCAGCAAGCCCTCTCCAATCGCTCCGGTCACTGCTCCGTCCACCGTCACACTGGAGTTCTTGCAGCGCTGCACAACTACTCTCATCTCATTCTTCAGCTCCTTGCCTTACTACCTCTATTGCATAATGCGGTTAACGGTATAGACATCCTTGACCCGCTTCACTTTGTCGACCACAGACTGCAGGTGATCGGTATTGCGGATCAGAATCGTCATATGGATCATCGCCATTTTGTTCTTGTCGGAGCGCCCGGTGACCGCTGAAATATTGGTTTTGCTCTCCGATACTGCCTGCAGCACTTCATTCAGCAGCCCGTTGCGGTCGTGGCCGGTAATCTCAATATCAACGCTGTAATTAGCCTCCATACTGCCTTCCCACTCTACTTCGATCACGCGGGCTGCTTCCTCCCCGTCCATCTCGTTCGGAATGTTCGGACAATCCTCACGGTGTACCGATACGCCCCGTCCACGGGTCACGTATCCGATAATATCGTCGCCCGGCACAGGATTACAACATCGCGCGAAGCGCACAAGCAGATTATCAATCCCCTTGACACGTACCCCGTTGGTCGGCTGGTTGCGCTTCTCTCCGCTGGATTTGATCGCCTTCATCTCGGAGGTAAGCTCCAGATGGCCTGCGGCCTCCTCCTGGTCCTTACGCAGCTTCTCGGTCAGCTTGGAAGCGATCTGAGCGGCGGTAATCCCGCCAAAGCCGACCGCCGACAGCATATCCTCCACATCATTGAAGGCGAACTTCTTCGCAGCCTCCGACAATTTGTCCTCTGTCAGCCAGTCAGAGACCTCCACGTTCAGGCGCTTCAGCTCACGTTCAATGGCCTCCCGGCCCTTCTCCACGTTCTCTTCGCGCTTCTCCTTCTTGAACCACTGCTTGATCTTGCTCCGCGCATGCGAGGACTGTGCAATCTTCAGCCAATCGCGGCTCGGACCGTATGAATTCTTCGAGGTCAGAATCTCCACGATATCTCCGGTCTTCAGCTTATGGTCAAGCGGAACAATACGCCCGTTCACCTTGGAGCCGATCGTCCGGTTCCCCACCTCGGTATGGATGCGGAACGCGAAATCCAGCGGCACCGAGCCGGCAGGCAGCTCTACTACCTCACCCTTAGGCGTGAATACGAAGACCAGATCGGAGAAAAAGTCCATTTTGAGCGATTCCACGAACTCTTCGGCATCCTTGGCTTCATGCTGCAGCTCCAGAATCTCGCGGAAGAACGGCATCCGGTTCTCCGGATTGACGTTGTTGCTGCTGCCTTCCTTATACGCCCAGTGGGCAGCGATCCCGAATTCGGCCGTGCGGTGCATCTCCCAGGTGCGGATCTGGACCTCCGTCGGCTCTCCTCCCGGACCAACTACGGTTGTATGCAAAGACTGATACATGTTCGCCTTGGGCATAGCAATATAGTCCTTGAAACGGCCAGGCATCGGCTTCCAAAGCGTATGAATAATACCCAAAGTGGCATAACAATCCTTAATATTGTCGACGATAATGCGGATAGCCAGCAGATCATAGATTTCGTTGAACTGCTTGTTCTTCGTGTTCATCTTGTTATAGACACTGTAGATATGCTTCGGGCGTCCCGAGAGATCGCCTTCGATGCCCATTTCATCCAGCTTGGCACGGATGCGGCCGATGACACTGTCAATGAACTGCTCGCGTTCTGCCCGTTTCTTGTGTACAAGATTCGCAATCCGGTAATACTGCTGCGGATTCAGGTAACGGAGCGCAATATCCTCCATCTCCCACTTGATCGCAGAGATCCCCAGCCGGTCCGCAATGGGACAAAAGATCTCCAGCGTCTCATAAGAAATCCGGCGCTGACTCTCTTCGGACTGGTATTTGAGCGTACGCATATTATGCAGACGGTCCGCCAGCTTAATCACGATCACACGGATATCCTGGGCCATAGCGATGAACATCTTGCGGTAGTTCTCGTTCTGCTGCTCCTCCTTGGAGCGGAAGCGGATGCGTTCCAGCTTGGTCAGGCCGTCCACCAGCATTGCGCAGGTATCGCCAAATTTCGTGCGGATCTGCTCCAGGGACACCGTCGTATCTTCCACAACATCATGCAGCAGCGCAGCAATAATGGATATGACATCCATTTGCATATTTACGACAATATCTGCGACCGCTAGCGGATGCAGAATGTATGGCTCCCCCGACTTCCGGACCTGCCCGTGATGAGCCTGATCAGCGAATTCATAAGCTTCACGGATGCGGAGAAGATCTTTTTCTTTTATATAGGCGCCAGCCTTTTCGGTTAATTGCTCTATGCCCATTCTCGTCGTATCCGTTTCCCTTCTATAATAAAATGAACCTGCAAGCATGCAGAATTTGCAGGTTCCATACGTTCCCGGCTGCATTACGCTCAGGTTAAAGTTGTCTATAATTATGACGCTTACGAGGGATTCCGTCAACACTTGCCATAGCGTGGTATTCTTGTCAGGGAAAGGGTCAAGAAAAGACAATTTTGTGGCACGGGTAAAAATGTTGTTGTAAAAAACCGCTGTTCTATTTAATCTAGTAAAGGCGGTTTTTTATAAAGATAAGAATTGTCAAATCAAATTAGATCAGAAAGAGAAGTGAACTCCATTGCAACGCGAAATTCAAATTAACGAAAGACTCCCTTGGGGCCCGGGCTTCCTCCTGAGTCTTCAGCATCTGTTCGCCATGTTCGGCAGCACCGTGCTTGTTCCCAACCTGTTCGGGGTAGATCCCGGCATGATCCTGCTGATGAACGGTATCGGCACCTTGCTATACATTCTGATCTGCCGCGGCAAAATCCCCGCCTATTTGGGTTCAAGCTTTGCCTTCATCTCTCCGGTACTGCTTGTGCTGAAAGAGCATGCCGGCGATCATGAGCGCGGATATTCGCTTGCACTGGGCGCTTTTATCGTGACTGGTGTTATATTCATTCTTGTGGCCTTAATTGTACGTTATGCTGGTACCGGCTGGATTGATATTGTATTCCCTCCTGCAGTCATGGGAGCGATAGTTGCCACGATCGGACTGGAGCTTGTGCCTGTAGCCGCACGGATGGCCGGACTGATTGCTCCTGATGGTGTGGCCACCGCCGACTGGACGCCTGACGGCAAAGCGATTACCCTGTCGCTCGTCACGCTTGGTGTTACCGTGCTCGGCTCCGTGCTGTTCCGCGGCTTCCCCAAAATCATTCATATCCTCATCGGTATTGTTACCGGTTATGTACTCGCTTATATCTTGGGTGAGGTGAATACCGGTGCCATCTCTCAAGCAAGCTTCCTCTCGCATCCCACGATCATCACCCCATCCTTCAATTGGCAGGTCATTCTGACTATTATTCCTGTATCACTTGTGGTCATTGTAGAGCATATCGGCCATTTGCTGGTTACCAGCAATATTGTCGGCAAGGACCTCACCAAGGACCCGGGACTGGACCGCTCATTGATGGGTAACGGGATATCAACTGTTCTCTCCGGGTTCCTGGGATCTACGCCTAATACCACTTATGGTGAGAATATCGGCGTAATGGCTCTGACCAAGGTGTACTCGGTATATGTTATCGCGGGAGCTGCTGTAATCGCCATTGTGTTGTCGTTCTCCGGAACGTTCTCCTCGGTTATTGCCAACATTCCGCTGCCGGTCATGGGCGGTGTATCCCTGCTGCTGTTCGGGGTTATTGCGGCGTCAGGCCTGCGTATCTTCGTGGAACAGAAAGTCGATTTCTCCAAAGCCACCAACATGATTCTTGCTACGCTCGTCCTGGTTGTCGGCATCAGCGGCATCTCGCTGAAGCTCGGCGGTGTAGAGCTGAAAGGGATGGCACTGGCGACTATCGTCGGTATGGTCCTTGCCCTGCTCTTCAAGCTGATCGAGGTACTGGGCCTGTCCAATGAACAGGAAGCTGACAAATCGGCACATTAAGTACCTCTCAACTGTTATTGTCCACCCAATTCAACCTATAACAAGTGGAAACGGCCTTGCCGTCCTTTTAATGGACGATACCGTTTCAGCGAGAAATAGAAGGATAATTTATCGTGTGCAACATATAAATGCTTATATTTCAAAAAAGCGGACTGCTGTCTTCATTCGACAGCAGTCCGCTTTATATTTCCCGGGAAAAGTTGCCGGGTACAAGGATTAATCCTCGTAAGTCAACAAGGTAACAACTTCAATATCCGTCAGCTTGTCCCGTCCGGACAGGGCTGTCAATTCGATCAGGAATGCAGCGCCGACCACCTGGCCGCCAAGCTGCTCTACTAGGTTAACAGAAGTAGCAATTGTACCGCCTGTAGCCAGCAGATCATCCGCAATCAGCACCTTCTGGCCGGGCTTGATCGCATCGGTATGCACAGCGAGGGTATCCTTGCCGTATTCCAGATCATAGCCTACTTCGATTGTCTCGTAAGGAAGCTTGCCGCTCTTGCGGATCGGCACGAAGCCTACCCCCAGCGCGTAAGCCAGCGGAGCGCCCACTACAAAGCCGCGCGCCTCCGGTCCGGCAATGACATCGATCTCCAGGTGGGCCACCAGCGCCTTAAGCTCATCGATGGCTGCACGGTACGCAGCACCGTCCTTGAGCAGTGTAGTAATATCTTTGAAGCTGATTCCAGCCTGGGGGAAATCCGGAATTACGCGAATATTGTTTTTGAAATCCAACATCATCATCTCCTAAAAGTAAGCGGGGATCATCCCCGCTGAAGTTACTCGAACTAATGACTGTGACATCATGTGTAGCTGTTATGAGGCCCCTAAACGCCTTGACAGCATGAATTCCTGCAATTCACTGCGGCTGCCTTCCATGAAATACTGCTCCATCTCCGCCGTCTTGCCCAGTCTGACGAAATGCTCTGATGAGCTCAGACTCTTGGCGGCAGGCTGCGGGACAAAGGTGATTGTGCCGCCGCTGCGCTCAATGAAGTCAAGCTCATCGAACACATCCAGCATTCTGCTCACCATACGCACACCAAGCGCCGACTGGCGGCTAAGCCGCAGCAGCACTTCATGCTCAGGAGTTGGAGATGCAGCGATTGCGGCGATCCATTTATATAACGATTTGAAATGATCACGGGTCGGCACCTGCAGCCGGTCACGCCCGTCACGGATCGAATGCAGCAGGGCAATGTTCTCCGCCCGGGGAAAAGCAGTGAACAGCGCTTCCAGCTGTTCCGGGGACTCGGGCATATCCAGCACACAGAGCAGCGACAGTCCCTCTTCATCATGCGCGCCTTCCGGCTGATGTACAGCAGAGATCCCGGCAGACTCATCGTATACCCAGAGGGACATGCCCTTAAGATCACGCAGCGGCGTCGTCCGGCTGTTCTGGAAGACCGCAGCACTCCGGCCCGGATTGCTGCCGCTATAGGTGCGGAGCAGCTCCTGAATATGCGCTGCCTGCTTGACAGCATCAGCTGCGCCGCGCAGATCGAACAGCTGCGCCTTCGGCACCGCCAGATCCTGCAGCATCAGCTGGGGCTTGCGCGAGCCGTTCCATTCATTGACGGACAGCTCTGCCAATACATCCACGACTGTTCCGTCCGGAAGCAGCTCTGCCAGCGGACCCTTGCCGAAGGCTACAGCTTCAATCGTCAGCTTGTCCTGCTGGAGCACAAGCTTCAGGTGCTTGCCCTCCTGGCCCATCTTCCGGGTCTCCTTCACAACCGCTTCGCGCAGAATGAATCTCGGCAGCGGATTGGCCATGCCAAACGGGGCAAGCCGCTCCAGCTCCAGCGCAGCCTGGAGGGTCAGATCGGCAATGGAGACCTCGCCGTCCGCAGCTGTAACAGCTACGAAGTCCTCCGGTTTCAGAATAGACGCAGCATAGCTGTTCAGCGCCGCATCGAAGGCTTCCAGCTTATCCTGCGGCAGACTCATCCCCGCCGCAGCCGGATGTCCTCCGAAGTGGTCCATCAGTCCGGCGCATGAGGATAAGGCTGCATAGATATCCAGGCCCGGAATAGAGCGGGCAGAGCCCTTGCACATCCCGGTCTCCGGATGAATGTCCAGAATAATGACCGGACGGTAATACCGCTCCAGCAGCTTGGAGGCCACAATGCCGACTACGCCGACATTCCAGCCCTGGTCCGCCAGCACAATAATATCCGGCAGTCCGCTCCGGCTGATTCTCTCCTCCAGCTTGGCGGTGGCTTCAGTGACAATTCGCTCCACAACCAGCTGGCGTTCCTTGTTCAGCAGATCCAGCTCATCGGCAAATTGCTCAGCTTCTGCCGAATCTTCCGTGGTCAGCAGTGTAACCGCCCGGCCAGCATGATCCAGTCTTCCGCTGGCATTAATACGCGGAGCCATCCCGAAGGCGATATTCACCGCACTGACGGTGTTCATCGCAATACCGCTCACCGAGAGCAGCGCTCGGATGCCCGGGAAGGATGAATTCCGCATGCTGCTGAGGCCTCTGCGCACCAGACTGCGGTTCTCGCCCAGCAGCGGCATCAGGTCAGCTACGGTGCCGATGGCGGCAATCTCACACCATTCCTCCGGCACTTCGCTGCCCAGGAGCGCTTCAGCCAGTTTGTAAGCCACCCCCACTCCGGCCAGACCCTTGAACGGATACGGGCAGTCCGGCAGCTTCGGGTTAATCAGGGCATACGCCTCCGGCAGCAGCTCCGGCGGCTCATGATGGTCCGTGACAATAACATCAATGCCCAGCTCCGAGGCATAGGCAATCTGATGATAGGCACTGATACCAGTATCAACCGTAATGACGAGAGATACACCCTGCTGGACCGCCCAGTCCAGCGCATGATTATGCAGTCCATAGCCTTCATTGGACCGATGGGGAATATAAATGTCAAAGGAGGCGCCGAGATGACGCAGCAGGTAGATCATCAGCGCTGTGCTGGATACCCCGTCTGCGTCATAATCACCGTACACCAGAATATGCTCTTCCTCCTGCAGTGCCTTCTGTATCCGTGGCACCGCTTCAGCCATTCCTTTGAGCAGGAATGGATCATGTCTATCTTCCGCTCCTGAATCCATGAATACGCGCGCCTTGTCAGCGGTATCCATACCTCTTTGCACCAGCAGTGAAGAAAGGAGCGGAGAAATAGAAAGGCTCCGGGCCAGTTCCTGAATACGCTCGGAATCGGCTGCCGGAGATTGCCAGCTTGTTTTTGAATGAAGCAATACAGCTCACCTTTCTCTCACCTTGCAGACTACTGAAGCAGCGTGGGAATATCGTTGTCCACGAGCTCGTGATTGCTTTTATAAGGATAACCCGGATCATACGGCACAACATCCATATGAACCTCACCAACATGAACGAACCGGTGCTGAAGCAGCTTCCTTGCACATTCCGAAATATCCTGTGCTTCCATCACGCTGATCCGCGGATTCACACTAATCTTTACATGCAGATTCACATAGTCGCCTTCCTCCAGCGCCCGGAGCTGCTCCACCCGGATGACTCCGTGTACCCGCTGAACCGTCTCGATGAAGCTGGCTGCTTCCTCGGAAGGAAGCTCCTGAATCTTCTTGCTGTACACAGAGGAAGCAATTAATGAATAGCCTTTGCGGAGAATCAGACATCCGGTCAGCAGAGCTGCAATGGGGTCCATGTAGAGCAGAGGATGCCAGTTCAAGTATCCTCCAGTTATGGCCAGGGCAATTCCGATAAATACAGTTATAGACGTATAGAGGCTGAACCGGTGGCTATCGGCATAAGCTGCATGACTGCCGTCACCCTTTTTTTTGAAATAACGGTACTGGTATTGAAATACCGCCTCTTTGAACACAATGCACAGCAGGACAGCAACAAGCGCTGACTCCTCCGGTGCCGACAGATGTCCCCTTGTCAAATCACGGATAGCCGAGAAAGCAACCTGCAGCCCGCCCATAATAATCAGCACAGAGAAAAGAATAGCCGCCATGGGCTCCTTGCTTCCTTGTACAGTGCGGCCGCGTTCGGCTGCGCCTGCAGTCTTGTGACTCTGCTTCAGGTTCCACGGAATCACCCCCGCCAGTCTGGCAGCGGCATCTGCTCCCGAATAAATTGCATCCCCCAACAATGCTTTGCTGCCTGACAGATAACCGATACTTCCCTTGGCTACAGCAAGCAGAACATCACTAAGGATTCCGGTCCAGGCAACAGTTTGTTTCCGGGGTAATGGTTTGTCATTCATAACGAGGCCCTCCTTACCACTAGCAGGTAAACTCATGATGATGAAATCAAGCAAGACGCCCTAACCCGAAGATTCCGAAAAGCCGCGTCGCTACAGACGCGGCTTACAGAACAAGCGGGTGTTAGACTTTGGCCGGGGTCTTAGCCGGCTTCTGGCGCTTCTTCAGGAGCAGCCAGAGCGGACTTGCGATGAAGATCGATGAATAGGCTCCGAAGAGCAGACCGATAACCATGGCCAGCGAGAACATGCGGATCGACTCGCCGCCCATAATCAGCAAGAAGAACGCGGCGATAAATACGGTGAAGGCTGTATAAAGCGAACGCATGAGTGTCTGCATTACACTTTTGTTAACCAGGTGCTTCAGGTCCTCATACGACTTCTGTTTACCGAAGCGCAGATTCTCGCGTATCCGGTCAAAGATAACGATCGTATCGTTAATCGAGTAACCGATAATGGTCAGCACCGCGACAATGAAGGTAATGTCAACCTCCAGACGGAAGATCGAGAAGATCGCCACTACCATGAATGCGTCATGGAGCAGCGCCACAATGGAAGCCAACGCGAAACGCCATTCAAACCGGATACTAACATAAATGATAATCCCGATACTGGCAAGCAGCACAGAATAAATCGCATTCCGGGCCAGCTCCTTGGCCATTTCGGTATCTACGGTGTTGATCTCAAAAGACGCCTTCTCATCAATCTTGTTGATTGACTTCTTGAGGGTCTCGCTCTGTGTATCACTCAGCTCTTGATCATAACGGATGTTGACCCGCTTGTCGCCGATGGTAATCGTCGGCTCATGCCCAATGCCTGCATCCTTTAGAGCCGGCTGAAGCTCAGCCAGCGTGACACTCTTCGAGAGCGACACGTCCACATTGGAACCAGCCTTGAAGTCAACGCTGTAATTCAGGCCGAAGGTCGCCAGAAAGATCAGACCAGCTACAGTAATGGCGATCGAGAAGATATAGAAAAATTTACTTAAATGTACGAAGTCAAGCTCTTTCTTAAAGCGCACTGATGTCACTCTCCTTTACCCCAAATTGCTTCGGCTTCTTGAGTGCGCCGGCTTTAACCAGCACAGTCAGCATCCAGTGGGCAAAATAAAGGTTTGTTACGATACTTAGTACAATTTCCACGATCAGAATCAGTGCGAAGCCTTTGACCGCACCAGTACCGAAGGCGAACATGACAGCCGCTACGATAATAGTGGTTACATTCGCATCCATAACTGTACGGAAGGAGGTCTTGTTCCCTGCTTTGACTGAAGACATAATGCCCTTCCCGCTGCGCATCTCTTCCCTGATCCGTTCATTGGTAATGATATTGGCATCGACGGCCATCCCTATACCGAGAATGAACGCGGCGATCCCAGGAAGGGTCAGCGTAAAGTCCGCCAGGACAAATACCAGAATCAGCAGCCAGGTGTGCAGGATCAGCGCGAAGCTGGCCAGTACGCCCGGAAGACGGTACATAAGCAGCATGAAGATCAAAATAATTACAGAACCGACAATACCGGCTCTGACAGTCTCATCCAGGGATTGCTTACCCAGTGTAGCCCCTACGCTCTGGGAATATTTCTCTGTCAGCTTCAGCGGTAACGCACCGAGGTTGATCGTATCGGCAATCTCACGGGCTTCATCCAGTGTATATCCCCCGGAGATCGAAGCCTTACCATCGGTCAGCACAGCTCGTACCGTCGGAGGCGCAGATAACAGGTTCTCATCCAGATAGATAGCAAGTTCCTTACCCAGCAGACGCTCGGTAATCTCTGCGAATTTCTTCTTGTCTTTGATCGAGATGCTGATTTCGGGACGGTTCAGACTGTCGCGTTGAACTTCTGCCGCACCTTCCACGAAGTCACTGCCTACAAGCTCAATCTTACTGAATACTCCGGGAGCATCCCCTTCCTTGGCACTGCGGAAGGTGAGAACTGCGGGTTCTTTCATTTTCTTGCGGACCTCTGCTTCGTCGGTAACACCTGCGATCTTCAGACGGATGCGGTCTGTACCTTCGGTGGTCACCTCAGGCTCGCTGGTTCCGAGTGCATTCGCCCGCTTCTCCAGGCTCTCTGCAGTCTTCTGCAGCGAAGCGCGGGTCAGAGTTCCTCCCGTATCCATTGGCTCGGCGTGGTACAGAATTTCGAATCCGCCCTTAAGGTCAAGACCCAGACGGACTCTGTCCAGCAGCCCGGGAGTAGTAAATACCATGACGCCGGTTAGAACGACCACGGTAATGATAAAGCTCATCATTCTCTTCATGCTCTAGCTAGTTCCCCTTTCATTACTTCAATATTCCTATTATAGCTACGTGCGAAATGACCGTCAATTCATAAGGAATGACGGTGTCTTGATTCACACAAAGAAACGGCAGGTTCTGCTGCACAGCGAGGATACCTCCGTTTGATAGGACAAGTCTGAACACTCTGTACTTACTTTACTGCTTCGCGTACCCGTTTGCAAAAGAAAATCGTTCCTTTTGACAAATCCCCCCGTTAATTCAATCCCCGGTAGGCCGCCAAGGTCAGATAAGTCATATAACTGCCTGACTTGAGCGAATAGATGTCATTGACCAGCCTGTGCAGGGGAGGTCTTCCCTCCTTGGCATAATTGCGGCTGATACAATCCCAAATATCCTTACCGGTCACATATTCATAGCCGAGGAGCCGGAATTCCTCCGCTTTGCTGATGCACATGGCTTCGATATCTTCACTAAGCTCGTCATATCTCCATTGTTCCGATTCCACGTGCAGGCACCTCCAAAGATTCCTCAATTACGTATGCTCAGTGCTACGTATTCGACCCTGCGCTCATACTTTCCTGCTTTCAGTCAAAAAACTTGTCTATGGAATGCTTGTCATGGAGTAGGCCTGTACTGGCATATCCTTATACAAGCCTGGCTTGATTATGGCGGTAATTCACCTGCAGTTTCATCTCATATGTAGGAAGAGGGAGTGCCCTGTGAGGAAACAGACCTTTATACAAGGAACGATCATCCTGCTGCTCGCCGGTATCATTAACCGGATGCTTGGCTTCATTCCCCGGATTGCCCTGCCCCGGATCATCGGTGCTGAGGGGGTGGGTCTGTATCAGCTCGGATACCCGTTTTTCATTGTGCTTATTACGGTAATTACGGGAGGAATTCCGCTGGCCATTGCCAAGCTGGTGGCGGAAGCCGAAGGGGAGAACCGCCCGGAGCAGTCGCGCAAAATCCTGCAAACCGGCCTTGCCCTCAGCCTGTCGCTGGGCATTGTGTTCACCTTCGTTGCCCTGTTCAGCGCCTCCTGGGTATCCAGCGTTCTTCTGACGGACCAGCGTGTCTATTATACGTTCGTCAGCATGACCCCCATGATCGCCATCGTCGCCGTCTCATCCATCTACCGGGGATACTTTCAAGGCAGGCAGAACATGATTCCCTCGGCCTTCTCCTCCGTGCTGGAATCGGTCATCCGGATCTTCTTCATGCTGTGGTTCTCCTGGATGCTGCTGCCGAAGGGCATCGCCTTTGCGGCTGCGGGTGCCATGCTTGGCGTGACTGTGGGGGAGATCGCCGGAATGCTGGCCCTGCTGGGGCAATATTATTTTAACGACAAAAAAGACAGGTCTGAACCCCCGCCTTCCGTGGATGTAACTAATCAAGATACACAGGGCAGTGCCGGACACGAGCCCGATCATACAACTACACCTGTCTTTAAGCGTCTAATCGGCATTTCAATACCGGTAACGGCCGGTCGACTGATCGGCTCATTCTCTTACCTTCTGGAATCCATCATTACCGTGCGCAGCCTCGCGCTTGCCGGAATCGCGGCTGCGGCCGCAACCGCACAATACGGTTCCTTGCAGGGAATGGTGATTCCGCTGCTGCTGCTGCCGGGCGTACTCAGCTCCTCGCTGGCCGTATCCCTCGTTCCTTCCTTATCCGAGGCGGCCGCCCGCAACGATCTGCCCACGATTCATAAAAGAATGCACCAAGCCCTGCGGCTCGCCATGGTGACCGGTGCCCCATTTGCTGCGGTTATGTATATTCTTGCCGTACCTCTCTGCACATTAATGTACGGCAATGCCGCGGATACTGCCCCTATGCTTAGGATGATGGCCCCATTCGCTGTGTTTCTATATGTCCAGGCCCCACTGCAGGCGGCCCTCCAGGCCATGGACCGTCCGGGCAAGGCGCTGATTAATACGCTGATAGGAGCTATTGTCAAAATCTTGCTGATCCTCCTGCTGGCCTCCCGGCCCGAATACGGCATTCTGGGCGCCATCATCGCCATTATGGTTAACAGCTTACTTGTCACGCTTCTGCACGGCTACAGTGTAGTCAGGCTGACCGCAATGTCCCTCCGCTGGTCGGACCCGCTGAAAATCCTGGCCGCTACGGTCATCATGGCCGCCGGGATGTCGTATGTCTATACGTCTGTTCCAATCTCACAGTCGCAGTGGATACAATTTCTGGCCGCTGCTATTTGTGGCATGGCCATCTATCTAAGCATCTGCCTGTTATCCGGGCTGATCTCCAGGCGTGACCTGGAACGGGTGCCCTTTTTCAGACGCTGGCGCAGTTAGGTCTGCTTCCCCTTATCGGGACTGATCGGGGCAATGTAGAGCTCTCCTTTATGATCCACGGAGCACAGGAACACATCCCGGAAATCAGCGACACCCTTCTGCCGGATCTGGGTTCTAAGCCAGAACCGGTTCTTGCCGATCATCTCGAGATTGCCGTCTTGCACCTTACCGTCCATAATCAGCGGAATCGGCAGTCCTTCATAACGGATCTTATGCTTCGGGAGCTTCACGGAAGCAGAGTCACCGCCGGATGATTCAGCATCGCCGGAGTCCTTCTGGCTACCGCCGTTCTTCTCCTTCCGCTCTGCGCCGGAGCTGCTGTTGCCCGACTGATTGGATGAGGTGACTTTGGCATTCTTCTCAATCACCGTTAACTGCCCGCTTGTCTCCAGGATAGCGAACTCTACATCTGCCGGACTGACAATATTCTGCCCGCGGAGCTGCACCAGCAGATCATCAATATTATACCGCTGCCTGCGCATCTCGCCCCGGTGAATCTTCCCGTCCGAAATCAGGATGCTGGGTCTGCCATCCACCAATAAGCGCAGCTTCCGGCTCTTCAGACTGAGCTGTGCGACGATAACCTGAATCAGCACCAGGGTCGCCATAGGCACAACACCATCATAGATGGGGCGCTCGATATCCTCAATCACAAAGACACCGATCTCGGCAATCATGATGGAAATGGTCAGGTCAAATACAGACAGCTTGCCGATTTCACGTTTGCCCATGATGCGCATGCTCAGGAAAATGAAGATATACATCAGCACGGTCAGAAAGACATGGGTCGTAATATGCTGGAACATATTCTCTTCGCTCCCCTTCCGCTACTCCCCCATATAGGGGGATTAATGTACCCCTATTCTGACCTGACCGTAAGGGGAACATTCGGAAAGCTGCTGCTTAATTACTGGTAAAAGTCATACCGCCTATTCTTGTACTATTGGGGCAAGCCTCCCCATACAATAATTAGTATCCGGTTAACAAACTTTTAGGGGGTTTTACCATGTCTCTGATCAGGCGTCTATTCTCATGGAAAATATCTAGTCCGGTATTATCGGGTTTAATCCGCTCGTTCCTGTGGATGATGCTGGGTGCGTTCATCCTCTCCCTCCTGCTCTGGGGCAGCGGACTGCAGGAACAGGACCTCACTATGTACACCTACATTGTGCACGGCGTCGCTGCCGCATTCGGAGGCTTGACCGCAGGCAGCAGGGCCGTCCGCAGAGGCTGGTACCAAGGAGCACTCACAGGCATGTTATACGGACTGGCTGTGCTGCTGATCGGATTTCTGGCGCTTGACAGTTCGCCGGGGGGAATGGACTTCCTGTGGGTTCTGGCGGCCGCAGGCATTAGCGCACTCGGAGGAGTGTTTGGGGTTAATTTACAGAAATCCTAATTAATATAATTTTCGAAATTTGAAACCTTCCCTTGAAAATATGGTACACTACCTATGTCTGACTTCATATGAGCGATTATCAAGGAGGCTTCGAATGCTTTGCTGTATCAGTCCATGAATCTTGTAGTTGTGTATACCGTTGCCATTGTTGTGATCTTAATCTGGATCGGCGCACGGCGCAATCCGCTGATGGCCTTAGTTGAAATCGGAAGAGAGCTGCTGAGGTCCTATAAATTCACACTCATTATTATAGGGATGTTCAGTATTCTTGCCCTGAATAAATATGAGCTGCAGATCGAAGAAAAGATGCGGCTGACCGCAGATTACACAGGTTTTATCTTCGGGCTGGAGGGGCATTTCGTCAGGATGGTTCAAGAGCTGTTCTACGCTCCCTGGCTGACACCGGTGATTGTCTTCTTCTATATCTTCATGCTGCAAGCCGTGCTGGCGGCCTCACTGGGGATCTATCTGCTGGACAAAAACCGTGTGATCCTCTATGCGACCTGCTACACCATTATTTTAACCTATGCTATCGCTATTCCGTTCTACCTGTACTTTCCGGTTAACGAGGTATGGTCCTATGCGCCTGCCGGGGTACGGTTCATCATGCTCGACGTTTTCCCGAAGTTTGAACAGGAATACCGGCCGCTATCCGGCCTCAATAACTGCTTCCCGAGCCTGCATACCGCCATCTCCGTTTCCATGGCTCTGCTCGCTTACCGTTCCGGCAACCGCCGCTGGATGGTGATTAGTACAATCTCAGCCGTTATTATCGTTTTTGGAATCTTCTATCTCGGCATTCACTGGCTGACCGACATGATTGGCGGCACCTTGCTGGCTGTGCTGTCCACGGCTATTGCCGTACCGCTTGCCAAGCTTACACTGCGCAGCGGGGAACAGGGTTTGAGAGTGCGGGGCCGGGTCACCAACACAAGGTAGTGCAATCATTTCCGCATATGAGGAGCATACAAGTGGAAACGGCTTTGCCGTCCTTTTAAAGGACGGTACCGTTTCAGCGAGAAATAGAAGGATAATTTATAGCGTAAAACATAAAAATACTTATATTTTAAAAAAATCGGCGTTTCTCCTAGGAGAAACGCCGATTTTTATGTAATTTGGTAGAGACCCTTACATCTTGTCTTCTACTTCCACAACCGAGTGACTGATCGAACCACGGTCAAACGTCAATCGGGTCACATCATTAACCCGCAGAATAACGATGTCATCCGAAATCTCCATGATCGTTCCGTGCAGACCGCCGATGGTAACTACCTTATCGCCCTTTTTCAGCGATTTGAGCATTCCGTTACGTGCCTTGGTCTTCTTCTGCTGCGGACGAATCAGCAGGAAGTAGAACACGACAAACATCAGTACAAAAGGACCTACAAGACCCAGAATACTGCCTCCGCCGCCTGAACCTGCTGCCATATAAAACTGTGACATATCATTTCCCCCCTTTCAAGAATAAACATGAACACTCCGTACTCTCTAGAAGCCTTTTAGATTATCATATAATCCGTATTGTGCAAAAAACTCATCGCGAAAATCAAGCAGCCGATCTTCCATGATGGCTTCACGCACTTTACGCATCAATTCCAGCAGGAAGTGTAAGTTATGGTACGTTGTCAGCCGCAAGCCGAAGGTTTCGTCGGCCTTAATCAGATGACGCAGATAAGCGCGGGAATAATTCCGGCAGGTGTAGCAGGTACACTCCGGATCAAGCGGCCCAAAATCACGGGCATACTGCGCGTTGCGCACGACGAGTCTTCCCTGACTGGTCATCGTTGTTCCATTACGGGCAATACGGGTAGGCAGAACACAGTCGAACATGTCTATTCCGCGGATTGACCCTTCCAGCAGCGCATCCGGTGAACCTACGCCCATCAAATAGCGTGGTTTCCCTTGTGGCAGCAGCGGAACCGTGTAATCCAGCACTTCATACATAAGCTGCTTGGACTCTCCGACGCTGAGTCCCCCAATAGCATACCCCGGGAAATCCATGGAAGTCAAATCAGCCGCGCTCTGGCGGCGGAGATCCTCATGCATGCCCCCCTGTACGATGGCGAACAGTCCCTGGTCATTCGGACGGGCATGGCTTTTGAGGCAACGCTCGGCCCAGCGGGTGGTGCGTTCGAGCGATTTTTTCACATACTCATATTCTGCCGGGTAAGGCGGGCATTCATCGAAGGCCATCATAATATCTGAACCGAGCGCATTCTGAATCTCCATAGCCACTTCGGGAGACAGAAACTTCTTATCCCCGTTCAGATGGGAGCGGAAATGAACCCCTTCTTCCGTGATCTTACGCATGTCGCTCAGGGAGAATACCTGGAAGCCGCCGCTGTCGGTCAAGATCGGGCGGTCCCAGTTCATGAACTTATGCAGGCCGCCCGCTTCGCCGATAATCTCATGACCCGGACGAAGGAACAGATGGTACGTGTTGCTCAGAATGATCTGTGCTTCCATCTGCTTAAGCTCTTCAGGACTCATCGTCTTGACAGTAGCCTGGGTGCCTACCGGCATGAAGGTCGGTGTCTCAATAATTCCGTGCGGGGTGTGGACTCTTCCGAGCCGTGCCCCGGATTGTTTACAGGTCTTAATGTGTTCGTAAGTAATTGCTGCCATTGGTTTAACCCTTCCTCTTGCTTAATAAATGAACATTGCATCGCCAAAGCTAAAGAACCGGTACTGCTGCTTAATCGCTTCTTCATACGCAGCGAGAATCAGTTCCCGTCCAGCCAAAGCGCTTACCAGCATAACCAAGGTTGACTTGGGCAGATGGAAATTGGTGATCAGTGCATTGACGACAGTGAATTCATAACCCGGATAGATAAAAATATCCGTCCAGCCGCTGCATGCCTCAATCGGCCCGCCCTGGCATTGTCTGCCTACGGTCTCCAGAGTCCGGCAGGAGGTTGTGCCTACAGCTATTATTCTTCCGCCTCTTGCTCTGGCTTCATTGAGTGCATCCGCCGCTGCCTGGGACAGCTCGAAATATTCAGCATGCATGACATGCTCTTCCACGGTCTCGACAGACATCGGACGGAAGGTTCCGAGACCGACATGAAGTGTGACATAGACGATATTCACACCGATAGCTGCAATCTGCTCCAGCAGCTCTGTGGTGAAATGTAGTCCGGCTGTCGGCGCTGCCGCCGATCCTTCATGCCGGGCATACACGGTCTGATACCGCTCACGGTCATCCAGGGTTTCCTTGATATAAGGAGGGAGCGGCATGGAGCCGAGCCTGTCCAGAATCTCCTGAAAAATCCCCTCATAGATGAAGCGGAGTGTCCGCCCGCCCATATCCGCCTCATCTTCAATCACGGCACGAAGCTCTTCGCTGAAGACGATGACCGCTCCAGTCTTCAGCTTCTTGCCGGGCTTCACCAGCGCCTCCCAGCGGTCCCCTTCCATATTCTTAAGCAGCAGGACCTCCGCCTTGGCTCCGGTATCTTCCTTGACTCCGAACAGTCTGGCGGGAATAACCCGTGTATCATTAAGTACAAGCGTATCGCCCGGGCGGAACTGCCCCAGTATATCCGTGAAATGACCGTGGTCCAGTTGGCCGTTCTCCTTGTCTACCAGCAGCAGTCTGGATGAACTGCGGTCGGCAAGCGGAGTCTGGGCAATCAGCTCCTCCGGCAGATTGAAATCATAAAGTTCAACATTCATAATAGGATCTTCATTCCTTAATTCTTAATTATAGTAACGTTATTGAAATAGTGTTGCAATATTTGCTTATAATCATACCCTTTGTCGGCCATTCCCTTCACGCCCCATTGGGACATGCCGAGTCCGTGCCCGTAACCCCAGCCGATGAAATAGAAGCCCGGACTGCCGGTCACGACTCTGGAGGTCTGATCCGCGCCCATCACAACCGTTCCGCTGCCGCTGGACGTTACTTGGCCCGAGGCAGACAGCACTCCGGCAGAGCTTGCGCTGCCGATAGCAGCTGTAGAGCCGTCAGCGCCTAATACAGTATAACTTCCGGCAGGTACAATATCAAACAAGGTGCTGGGCAATCCGCCGAAGGAGGAACGGAACAGATCCGGGTACTTCACCTGCAGGATCTGGCCGTTCGCCTTGACCTCTACCGCTCTTCCCGATGGCCCGCGCCGGGTAACCTCCAGAGTGGTTATGGAAGAGGGCAAAGTACCGCTGGTCTTGCCGGTCAGGCTCTTCAGCAGCTCAGCTGAAGAATACGGACCCTTGATCCAGCTGTAGCTGCCGGATTCATAGACCTGATTAAGCACTACGGCGTTCTGGCCCGGATTCAGCTTGCCTGCTGGAGCAGCACTGCTGTCAACAACAGGCAGCGGCCGGATATTCACATCCTTGGTTGTGGCTGTGGCAATGGGGAGCCCTGCGGCTGTCTTATCGCCTGTTAATTTGATGTTATCTTCCCGGGCATAGCCGGAGACGCCGCTGTCCAGCAGTACATAATACCACTTCTTGGCCGAACCCACCGCAGCTATATCCTCTGCGCTGGGCACACTGGCATAGTTGCCGCCACTGTTCCATACTTCTGAAGGGTCAGCCGTAACGCCGCCGCTGTTCGAGGAGAAAACTGCCTCTACGACCTTGCCGCCGCTCTGCAGCACTTCCCCTGCCGTTGCATCGACCGCCTTGATGATTGTGGGTGCTTCTGCACCGATTCCGTTATAGACCTGGCTGAGCGTTGTATCCACCACATTGGCAACATCGAAGCGGTTCCCTTGGGACAGCGCGTAACTGCGTGCCGCTACAGCCTGGGCCTTCAGCGCTTCTTCCGGCCAGCCGGAGGATACCTCTCCTCCCACTACGGCATACAGATATTGCTCCAGCGGAACCACGTTAATGACAGACAATGAACCATTCAGATTGCCAAGCTCCATATCGCCGCGGTAGATCCGCTTGGACCTTTCCGTAAGCATGATTCCCTTCTCATTGCCGGACAAGATGAACTTCGTGTCACTTCCGGATAACAGATAATGAAAGGCCTGGATTTCGCTGTTGAAATCGAGCCCTGCGTCCATGCGGATCATTACTCCGGGTGCACCCGGAGCCACAGGCGTCAGAGCAAGCTGAGGAAGCAGCGCAGCTGCCGAAGCAGAGACCGCCGCAAGCTCGCTGTCACTTGACGCCTCGCCTGCCCATACCTCGGTACGCGCACTGCCGCCATCACCGGATATGAATACCGGCCAAGCATCTAAGCCGGCAGTGGTCAGGCTGCTGACTACCGCCTGGGCTTCCTCGAGTGTAGCGTAGGAGCCCGCAGTCAGATGCTTGGTTCCGGCCACCGCAGGGGTCTGCCCCTCAGGAATCGCCAGACCGGCTTTGAGGACGGCGTTCAGCCCGTTATTGGCTGCACTCTCACTGGCATAGCCTCCGGTATATAGCTGATATACCTTGGCGCCGCCTCTCGCAATCATGAAGATCTGCGGCTTATTGGAAGAAGACTGAAGCTTCTTCGCCGCATCCGCAGCGGTCTGCCAGCTTGGCGTCTCCAGCACCTTCACCCGGAACCCGTCCAGACTGACACGGACCTTGTTCTGGGCCGGAACCGACAATAACGGGCTGCCGCCGGCTGCCGGAAGCAGGCTGAAGCTCTGCTCAGACTGCAGGGTTACCAGCGGTACGGTAGATTTATATTTGCTGCCAATGTCGGCATACAGTGCAACCCGGATGGGCCCGCCGGAATCGGCGCGGGCGTGATCTGCCGGAATGAGCAGACTGCCTGCTGCAAGCAATGCAGCCATTGCCCCCCGGCCCAGCAGCCCGATTCCTGTTGTTGTCCACTTCGCAAGTTTCATTGTAGGCCTCCTATAAAGTATTAGTGATAAATCAACTTTAGTTTGTACCTAGATCATACGCAAGATGTTGCGGTATAGGCAGGATTCTCAGCAATCAGTTAGGCTGCGGTGGAAGCGGAAGGCCGAGATGATGATATGCCGCAGGCGTAACAATGCGACCGCGCGGCGTGCGCTGCAAGAAACCTATCTGCAGCAGATAGGGCTCGTATACATCCTCAATGGTCTGGCTCTCTTCGCCTATCGTAGCGGCGATGGTATCCAGCCCAACAGGCCCGCCCCGGAAGGAGCTGATCATGGATTGCAGCATCTTATGGTCGATACTGTCCAGTCCCCGGGGGTCCACCTGGAGCATCTTCAGCGATTCGGCAGCAATCTCCGGGGTGATGATTCCGTCGCCCCGGACCTGGGCGTAATCGCGTACCCGCTTCAGTAGACGGTTGGCAATCCGCGGCGTCCCCCGGGCCCGCAGGGCAATCTCTTCCGCTGCATCGCCCAGAATCTCAATGCCCAGCAGTTCGGCGTTGCGGGCCACAATGAAGCTCAGTTCATCGATGGTGTAATACTCTAGCCGGCTGACCACTCCGAAGCGGTCACGCAGCGGAGCAGACAGCAGTCCTGCGCGTGTCGTTGCCCCAATTAGCGTGAAGGGCGGCAGGTCCAGCCGGACCGACCGTGCGCTCGGCCCCTTGCCAATCATAATATCCAGCGCGAAATCCTCCATCGCCGGATACATGACCTCCTCCACCGTCCGGTGCAGACGGTGAATCTCGTCAATGAACAGCACATCGCCTTCCTGAAGGTTCGTCAGCAGCGCCGCCAGATCGCCGGGCCGTTCAATTGCCGGGCCGGAGGTGGTCCGCAGATTGACTCCAAGTTCGTTGGCAATAATATTGGCCAGCGTCGTTTTGCCGAGACCCGGAGGCCCGTACAGCAGCACATGATCCAGCGCTTCACTGCGCATCTTGGCCGCTTCTATATATATTTTCAGGTTCTCTTTCACCTGGTTCTGGCCGATATATTCACCCAGATAACGGGGGCGCAGACTTAATTCCACCGCCTGCTCGTCCATCATCAGATTAGCCGATATAATCCGGTCATCCATTCTTTCTCACTCCGTTCTTCTGGGACCTATTTGGCGATATACAGCAGCCCCAGCGCCTTCTTCATCAGCACATCCACCGGTCCGGTATCCGTGCCTTCCTGCTTCATCTTCAAGTGCACCCGGTCCAGCTCGGCATCGGTGTAACCAAGCGCCTTCAGGGCATCTCTGGCTTCTTCCCACGGGAGCGCCTCCGCCTTGTTCTGCGCTTCAGCCGCTACTGCGAACAATCCCGTCTGTAAGGCTGCCCCGCCGAAGCCGTCCAGCTTGTCCTTCAGGTCCAGAATCATCCGTTGCGCCGTCTTCTTGCCGATTCCCGGCAGCTTCGTCAGGAAGGTGATATTCTCCTGATAGATAGCCGCGATCAGCTGATCCGGCGTTCCGCCAGTCAGAATGCCCAGCGCGACACGCGGGCCGATGCCCGATACCTCAATAAGCTTGCGGAACAGCCGCTGCTCCTCGCGCGACGGGAATCCGAACAGAAGCGTAGCATCCTCGCGGGTCTGATAATGAATGAACACAGTCACCGGACCCTCAGTCTTGGCAAAAGCATACGGGTTCGGGCAGAATACCCGGTACCCCACGCCCTGAACATCCAGCACAACATATTCCGGCTCCAGATGCGCAACCGGCCCTCTAAGAAAATCTATCATTTTCGCAATACCTCATTTAATTTGGAATTAAGACTCACGGAATGGGCATGGCATACCGCCACCGCCAGCGCATCCGCCACATCATCGGGCTTCGGTACAGCCGTCAGCTTCAAGAGCAGCTTGACCATCTCCTGCACCTGCTTCTTCTCCGCCTTGCCGTAACCGACTACAGCCTGCTTCACCATCATTGGGGTGTATTCTGCCACCGGAAGCCCGCGCTGTACGGCTGCCAGAATCAGCACCCCGCGTGCCTGCGCCACCGGTAAGGCCGTGGTCACATTGCGGCTGAAGAACAGCTTCTCTACCGCTACCGCATCCGGTTTATATTTATCAATCAGTTGCACCATGCCTTCATAGACATGCAGCAGACGCTCTTCTTCCGGGGTATGTGCCTCGGTCTGGATACAGCCGTATTGGACCGGTGTTAATTTGTTGCCAACCTTATCTACGAAGCCAAAGCCGACAATCGCCAGCCCCGGATCAATCCCCAAAATGCGCAAGATCCTTCTCTCTCCTCTATGCCCGGGCGGATACTTTCGGATAGACGCCAAGGCAGAATAACCCTGCGGATGCAGGCCCACTGCATCCATCCCTCCGGCCCTAAAGCGAACATATGTATTCCTTCCACCCATTATAGCAAAAAAAATTCCCCGGGAGACAAAAAATTTGTCCCCGGGGATTTGAAACGCTATTGTTTGTCTACATGTCAGGGCTCAGGAGATAGAGGTGCACTAATGCTCCTCATTTGCTCATTTAGCCAACATTCCCGGGATTCAGGTGCACTAATGCTCCTCATTTGCTCATTTAGCCAACATTCCTGGGATTCAGGTGCACTAATGCTCCTCATTTGCTCATTTAGCCAACATTCCCGGGATTCAGGTGCACTTGTGCTCCTCATTTGCTCATTTAGCCAACATTCCCGGGATTCAGGTGCACTTGTGCTCTTCACTACGCTCCTTTAGCCGCACTTGGCGCTACCTCTATGGGATTTATCCCCTTCATTTACTCATCCCGCCTACTTTCTGCATCACCAATGGGATTTAGCCCTTTCATTCCCCGCACAAAAAGACCCGCAGGCCACTTGTGCGCCGCGAGTCTTCATGCTACTGCTGCTAATACTATAGTCTCCCTCACTCCGCATGCATCACCTGTTCAGAGGAATCCCGCGCATAGTCGCTGAATGTGGAGAGTACGCTGTTGTACTCCTCCAGATCCTGCACCCGGATGCCCTGATGAAGCTGCTCCCAGATGCCCTTGGGCAGAGAGGATTTGATCGAGCCCATGTCCATCTGGAAAAAGGTCTTCATGACCCGCTCCGCCTCGGGCGGT
This sequence comes from Paenibacillus sp. FSL H7-0350, assembly GCF_038593195.1. NCBI lineage: Bacteria > Bacillati > Bacillota > Bacilli > Caryophanales > Paenibacillaceae > Paenibacillus > Paenibacillus sp. FSL H7-0350. The sequence goes on from NZ_CP151972.1 coordinate 2,697,798, forward strand.
CCTTGGAACAAGGTCAGGTTGCCTTGCTCGTCCACCCCGAAGTAGGCTTCTTTTTTGGTCAGCGGCGACAGGTCATTGACCCGCTGCTCCAGCCACAGGTCCCCTTCCCGGCTAATCCAGCCGCTCCAGCCCGCATGCCGGACAATCAGCTCGTTAAGCTGGGCCGGGGTCTGCTTGCCCGGCAGGGTCTGTACCTCTTCACCGGCTACATAGAGCGTCTTGAGATGCACTGTTCTGCTGATGGCTTCCTTGCCCACAGCCTTCAGCAGCTCTTGACTGTTCAACACGGCGGCATCCTCTTCGGCATCATCATCTGTATGGTTATATAGGGCGGCTACAGCCGGTAAGCTGCTTCCGGGTTCCAGATTCTGCCCTGCGCTGCCGCTCAGGAATGACGAAGATTTAAGCAGCGTGCTGATCTCTTCCGGAACCTGCATGCCGCGCCAGGCGAGCAACGTCAGTACGAGGCATGCCGCACCTACCCAGGGAGCTTTTTTCCAGCGTCTCCACCGCCGCCACAGTTGTTTTTTCAGGCGAAAAGCATTCACGTTAATCCCTTCATTCTGGTTTTTTCCTATTGTGACCTGTGAAGGGATCATTTATGCGTAAATGCTTGAAATTCATCCCAGCCTGAATTCAATCCGTGCACTGCGGATTCTCAATCGCCCCAAGGAACAGCACAGCTCCGCTCTGCGTGTCCCGGATCATGAACAGGAACGGCCGGTTGACATTCATTTCAAAGGGCTTATCTGCAGGGGGCGCTGCTGCTCCGACAAGCATACCAATTACAGTGGAAGCCGCTGCCTCCGTTCCCCGCTCGTTCACATCGATATAGGTTTTGTGGATGACCTGTTCCACAAAAATCGGGCTGTCCAGATCCGCCATAAGGGAGAAATCGCCCCGGTTCGGATCAAAGGCAAGCTTCACGCCCAGCGCCTGCAGCACTTTGGAGAGCTCTGTCCCATAGCTGGCCGTGAATCTCGGCAGCAGCAGCGTCCCCAGAGTACTGGAAAAATCCTCATCGAGCGGCAGAGTTCCCTGCTCCAGTTGACCCACAAGCTCCGAGAGAGAGGATTGCTCACCCGGAAGGACCACTACCATCTCCAGCTGTCCCTCTCCGTAGGGAAGCTTCACCGCCTGCCAATCCTCATGAGCTGCATACTCGAACATACCGCTCCGCTTCATCATCATTACCTGCGCTGCCGGTCCGTCCAGTGGATAAAAGTCGGCCTGCTTCGTAGCCTGTTCCTCGAACACATCTGTCCAGTTGCCTTTGAAATACAGCGCATTGACAAGGACAGCCACAGCCAGCGGTCCGGGCGGCTCCGTGAGCATCTCCTGAATCTTGTCCTCCGTATGGTCTGCCACCCAACCGTTAATCTCCTTCACAGACTCCTCTGCCGCCAGGTCCGTAGTCTTAATCTGCGCATCATAGAAGTTCTCACCGGTCTTGAGATATTCCCTGCGCAGCGGCAGGCCCTTCATCCCCCAGACCGAATTTGCGATCTTCAGCTCCACGCCCGGTCCTACATGATTCAAGAGCTTCATTAATGACTGATGGCCAGTATTCAGCTTCTGCCGTTCGTCCGGCGCATAGCCCAGCAGCTTCCCGAGTTCCTCTGCCGTCTCTCCGGCACTGCCGTTATAAGCCAGGGCCAGAGCGGTAGCGACACTGTACGGGGATATCGTCAGGTTCCCGCTCCCCTGCTTCCATAACTGGCCGAACAGCTTCACGCCCAGCCGGTTGCTGCTGTCAGCCAGACCCGAATCGAGCCCTGCTGCAGCAGCCTGTCTCTCCGCGTAATTCATGCCCGAACCCCCTCCACTGCAGCCGCCCAAGAGCAGCACGGCCAGTATAAGTGCGGATAATCTTTTGCCCATTACAGACCCTCCCTAAATTCTCCGTAGCCTCTCTACCCACTGACGCTGCAGATTGGGAAAAGTTGCGAATTCTTAGCGGCAGGCCTACAAAATTGCTATTCATTATATTGAAGGCTTATCTTTCTATGCCATCATTTGCTATACTCTATATTAACGAAAAAAGTTAAAAACTAAAACAAAGGGGATATCCTTGATGATTATTCAGCCAAAAACACGCGGCTTTATCTGCACAACAGCTCACCCGGAGGGATGTGCCGGACAAATACAGGAACAGATCGATTATGTACGGTCCCAAAAGAAGCTTACCGGCCCGGTGAACGTGCTGGTCATCGGCGCTTCCACAGGCTATGGACTGGCTTCGCGAATTGCCGCTGCCTTTGGCGCGGGCGCGAACACCATCGGCGTCTTCTTCGACAAGGCTGCTGAAGGCACCCGCACCGCCTCCGCAGGCTGGTACAATTCTGCTGCCTTTGAACGTGAAGCGGCCAAGCAGGGGCTGAAATCCTTCAGCATCGTCGGCGATGCCTTCTCGGACGCCGTCAAGACCACAACGATCGAACTAATCAAGGCCGAATTCGGCACCGTTGACCTGGTCGTCTACAGCGTGGCCTCCCCGCGCCGCACCCATCCGGTAACCGGAGAGGTGTTCTCTTCGGTTATTAAGCCGGTAGGCGAAGCTTACTCGAACAAGACGATGAACTTCCACACCGGAGAAGTCTCCACCGTTACCATTGAACCGGCTACAGAGGATGAAGTCCGCCAGACCATAGCCGTGATGGGCGGAGAAGACTGGGGCATGTGGATCAGCCAGATGCAGGAGGCCGGTGTGCTTGCTGACGGAGCAACTACCGTAGCGTACTCTTATATCGGACCCAAGATTACGCATCCTATCTACAAGGACGGAACTATCGGCCAGGCGAAGAACCATCTGGAGCAGACCGCCATTGCCTTGAACGATCAGCTCTCCGCCACAGGGGGCCGGGCCTTCGTATCTGTGAATAAGGCACTGGTGACCCAATCCAGCTCGGCGATCCCGGTAGTGCCGCTGTATATCTCCGCCCTGTACAGAGTCATGAAGGAGAAGGAGCTGCACGAGAACTGCATCCAGCAGATGTACCGTCTGTTCGCAGACCATCTGTATAACGGCGGCGAAGCCGCTGCGGACGGCAGCCACCTGATCCGCATTGACGACTGGGAGATGCGCGAAGATGTGCAGATCGAGGTCATGAGACGCTGGAATGAGCTGGAGACCGATAATGTGCCTGAGCTGGCGGATCTGGCAGGCTATCAGGACGACTTCTTCCATCTGTTCGGCTTCCGTACCGAAGGCGTAGACTATGAAGCTGATACAGACCCTGCCGTAGAGATTCCTAATATGGTGTAAAAGCCTGATGCTTGCTGTACAGCAAGCGCAAGAAAATCACCCTGCGGGTGAATAAGATTACCTATTCGCCAGCACCCGAGCACAATGTATGCTGTTTTCCGCATACATTTGGGCCATACGCCTGCGTGCAAGCACAATTCCTATACACCAAGAAGCCGCTCCTCCCCGGAGCGGCTTCCTTTGCGTTCTATCCAGCCTTTGGCGCGGCCTGCGCCACAATCCGCACAGTCCCACCAGCTTATTCGTCCCGGAGCCGCTTCTGGTACAGCACCACAGACACAATCGTCAGCACGGCTGTCCACGCCGCAATGATCAGAAGAGGCGGCCACACCTCTGCCGCAGAATAACCGGCAGGGCTCAGGTTCAGCAAATGTATTAATTGGCTGCTTGGCATGTAGTCCAGCAATCCTAATACTGGATAATTCTTCGCCAATACAGCCCCCCACGGTGCGCCCATGAAGATGAAGGCTACCGGGATGATGGATAAGGAAGCATCAAGTAAGGTTTTGGAATAGAGACCACAGATCGTCCCGGCTGCCGTGTAGAGAACAATGGAAAGAACAATCGCGGCTACAAATGCTCCTATATTTACTGGTTCATAGCCATACAATAGTGTAGAAACGGTAAGTACCACCGCTGACATGACAAAGACCAGACTGCTTTTGCCCATCAGCACATCCATTGTAGTAGCCGGAGTCATCATAAGGGACCGCAGCGTGTTGCGTTCCTTCTCTTCCGCAATCAGGCAGGCTTGAGCGAAGCAGGTCAGCAGGACAAACGAACTGTTGAACAGGAATCCGGCGGCTCCCGGCAAGGATGTCCCTGCGCTTTTAAACAGCAGCGCAAACAGAATCGGAAACAGCAGCATAATGGACAGCGCATAATTGCGCGAGAATTCCTTGTAATCCTTCACAAAGATCGCGCTGGCCCGCTTATAGGAGATGTTCATAGCAGCTCACTTCCCGTCATTTTGATAAAAATATCACCCAGGCTCGGTTCCTTCGTCTCTACCCGTTCAATAAGTCCCCGCTTCATCCAATCCGCGATCCGGTCCGCCGTGTCCCCGTCCACCGGAAGCTCATGAGCCTCTCCGCTGGTCAGCTCCACCCGGATTACATTCTCGCGGTGCTGACGCTTCAGTTCCCGCGGAGAGCCGATGGTCTGGATACGTCCCTGATAGAGAATCGCCACACGGTTACAGAGCAGCTCCGCCTCCGCCATATCATGCGTGGTGATGAAGATAGTCGTACCCTTCTCATTCAGATAACGTAAGCCTTTATAGATATGCGCTGAATTCACAGGGTCCAGGGCCGAGGTCGGCTCATCCAGGAACAACAGCTCCGGCTCATGGATAATGGCGCAGGCCAGCATCACCCGCTGACGCATCCCTTTGGACAGCGTGTTTGTTTTCTTCTTGCGCTCACTGCTCAAATTAACGAACTGCAGCACCTGATCCACCGCAGAGCGGGGAAGATCGTACAGCTTCCGGTACAGCTCCAGATTCTCCTCTATGGACAACCGCTCGTACAGGCCGCTGTTATCGGTCAGAATGCCAAAACGCATCTTCTGGACCGACTGCTGCATCGCCTCTGCCGGCTGATCGAAGACTTTGGCCGCTCCGTCAGTCGGCTTCAGCTGTGCAGTCAGAATCTTAATTAAGGTGGTTTTGCCTGCACCGCTCGGACCGAGGAACCCGAAAATCTCCCCCTTCGGAATACTGAAGGACACCTCTGTCAGCGCATCTCTAGCCCCGAAGGTCTTGCGGACCTGCTCTACCTGAATAACCGCCATCTCGCCACATCCTTTAGTTGTTGATGGCTTAACGTTATCCGGATTCCAGCCTTTCAGCCACCAAAACCGGGTGAATTGTACCCATTCCGGCCTGAACGGTACCTTTTACAGCTTAAGCAGCGCCTTAAGTTCCTGCAATTTGGAGCGGGATAACGGAACCACGGCCTCCTTGCCGGTGTTCAGCCGCAGACTGTAGCTGTTCTTCGTCCAGGTAATGATCTCACGTACCTTTTGCAAATTGACGATGTAGGACCGGTGGCAGCGGAAGAAGCCGAAATTCAGCAACCGCGCTTCGAGCTGGGTCAAGGTCAGGGCACAGTCATAATGCTCACCGCCGACATGCACCAGGATAGAGCCCTCTACACTTTCAATAAAATCAATCTCGGGCGGATCAAATAAAATCACCTTATCCTCCCGTTTGGTCGAGACCTTCTGTAAGGTGATGTTGGCCTCATCCTGCTTCTGCGCCTCCTGCCTGTCCTCTTCCGAATCGCGGATATCCAGCTGATGAAGCCCGGACCCGCTCAGCCGGTAGATGACATCACAGGAGATCAGCGCATCCTCCAGATTCGAGGTCAGAATGAGTATCCTTTTCTGCTGCGACAGATCATCCAGTATCCGCTTCAGCTGGCGGCGGTCCTGCTCCTCCAGATAGAAATATGGCTCCTCCAATACGAGCGTGGACTGATGGGCGAAAAAAGCCCGCAGCAGGGTCACATACACCCTTTTCGAAGAGCTGAGCTGCATCAATCTGACCTTACGTTCCTCCTTCAGCGCAAAATAATCAGTTAACACAGCCGCACGCTCTTCGCGTCCCGACATCCGGATCAGAAACGAGATTAGCTCCTCTACCGTCAACCGCAGATACTCGTTCTGCCCGGCCCACGACAAATAATTGCCGGAATCCCGGGACAGTTGCTTCATTAACAATTGCTTGCGTCTCAAATCTGTGATAATACCAACCGAAGGATTCGCAGACAAATCAAGCTCGAGCTTCGGCATCATTAATTCTCCGTCTTCATATATAGGTTGAAATTGCATGTCTTCCTCCCGCTCCAGGCTCTCTAGGATATATAATGCAATTATAGAGATATGCTATGTATTTGTCAGGTATGGCCACTATCATTGCACAGAGGAAGGCGGATTTCTGCGATGGGACTACATGCTCTGGGTTTTATCATCTCTTTACTCGTATTACTGCCGAATCTTATATTCCTATTCTTCCCGCCCCGGAGTGTTCCTGACTCCTTGAACTCCGCCCCGCTGGTCTTCACGCTCCTGGAGCGGGCAGGGCAGATTACCTGCTTCATGCTACCCATTCTTTTCGGCCGATTGATTTCTGCTCAGACCCTGGGAGTATCCGCTGTACTGATGGCACTCTGCCTGCTGGTTTACTACGGCGGCTGGGTGCGCTATTTCCGGAGCGGGAGAGCTTTTACGGCGCTGTTCAAGCCCTGGCTGGGCATCCCCGTTCCTATGGCCGTCTTCCCGGCCCTCTATTTCCTGCTGCTTGGCGTTTGGCTCCAGTCCTGGTTGTTCATTGTTCCGGCCTGTCTATTCGCCGCCGGTCATTTAGTCAACAGCTGGAGCGTCTACGGGCAGCTCCGTTGATAGCAGATCCGCAATATAACTATAGTTTTGCGCAACAAACCTACAGCTTGATCGGCTTATAATAGGGTTAAGCACACTATAGCGATATTATGGAGGTTATGGCGGGTATGAACTGGGAGCAGGCGATTGAGCAGACACTTACGACTACGCGGCTTAATGTGAAGCGATTTGGGGAGAGATTTCCGATTGTAAGTATGGGGGACGGCAAATATCATCTGACCGGCCACACCAACTGGACAGAGGGCTTCTGGCCTGGGATTTTATGGCTAAGCTATGAATACAGCCGGGACCCGGAGATTCATGCCGCCGCCATCCAGGCGACCGATTCCTTCCACCAGCGCATGCTGGACGGGCAGGCACTGGATCATCACGATATCGGCTTCCTGTACTCTCTTTCGGCCAAGGCCCGCTGGATTGCAGACAAGGATGAAGCCTCGCGTCTGCTCGCCCTGCAGGCAGCGGACCAGCTGATGAAGCGCTGGCGTCCTTGTCCGCAGCTCTTTCAGGCTTGGGGGCCCGAAGGCGACAAAGACAACGGGGGACGGATCATCATCGACTGCCTGATGAATCTGCCGCTCCTCTGCTGGGCCAGTGAACAGACTGGCGACCCGGTCTATGCCAGGGCTTCCCGTATCCACGCCGAGACAAGCCGCCGCTTCCTGGTGAGGGGCGATGACTCTTCTTACCATACCTTTTATTTCGACCAGCAGACGGGGGATGCCCTTCGTGGAGGTACGGCACAAGGGTATCAGGACGGCTCCACCTGGACGAGGGGACAGGCCTGGGGTGTCTACGGCTTCGCTCTCGCCTACCGCAGCTTCCAGGAGCCTCATTACCTCGAAGCCTCCAAAAGAATGGCCCGCTACTTCGTGGAGCATCTCCCCGCCGACCATGTAGCCTATTGGGATTTCGATGCCCCGCAGCAGGAAGGCACCCCGCGCGACAGCTCCGCTTCTGCCATCACCGTATGCGGTCTCTTAGAGCTGCTGGAGCATCTGCCGGAGAATGATCCCGACCGGGACTACTTCTGTGACGCCGTGAACAAGTCCATGGACTCGCTGATCAATCACTACTTCACCGCAGGCCACCCATCAGAAGAGGGATTCCTGCGGCACGGCTCCTACTCCGTCAGAGGCAACGCCTCCCCGGATGACTTCATGATCTGGGGCGATTACTTCTTCCTGGAGGCGCTGCTGCGTCTTGCGCGGGGAATTCCGGGGTATTGGTATGAGCGGGAGACTACACAAAATACAACGATCTGACCTTTGATCCCAGCTTGGTGGAGCATTACACATCCTACTTTATGGAAAAAAATATTGTCTAGCGGACTCTTGTAGCGTATAGTATATTCCCATGTTGGAAGGGAGAGATTACTATGCTGAACAGGATTGAATCATTTGAAGGCTCCAGGCATTTCCGGCTGCAATATATTGCAGACAGCACCGTTGCAGCGGTTGCGGTTCCAGGCACAGGCTCACTCGCAAACGCGGCCATTATTGACCTGGGGGGACTCACTTTGGTGGTGGACACATTCGCGACGCTGGAAGCAGCACAGGATTTGAAGGCTGCTGCTGAGCATCTCACAGGGAACCCTGTATCCTATGTAATCAACACACACTGGCACAGCGATCATACTACTGGCAATCAGGTGTTTGTGCCTGACGCTCAGCTGATTGCAACATCAGGCACCCGTGAGACGATGAATACATTCGCCAGAGACCGGGTAGCCAAGTACCAGAACAACAGAGAGAAGATGCTAGAGGCGATCCGGGAAGCGGAATTGCAAGGCGAGCAGGAGACAGATAGCAAGCTGAAGCAAGAAATGGCTTGGGAGAATGCAACGGACCGTGAGTTCGTGAACATGCTGCCGCAGCTGGTTCATACAGTACCGAGCGTGACTTTTGACCGGCATATGACCATTCATGGCAGCAACCGCAGCGCGCAGCTCATTACATATGGCGGAGGACACACGCAGAGCGATGCTATTGTGTACCTACCGGAAGATAAAATTGTCATTATCGGGGACCTCGTACTCTCGAACCACCACCCTGTTCTAGCCAATGCCAATCCTCAGGAATGGCTGTATATTCTGGAGCAGGTTGAATCGCTGGACGTGGAGACGATTGTACCAGGGCATGGTGAGGTCTGCTCCCTGCAACAGCTTCATGCGGTGAAGGGATACATAAGCAGAATGATCGCCATCGTGACCGAAGCCGTTCAGAATCAGCAGAGTATTGAAGAGATCGAAATCCCTGAAAAATACCGGGCTTGGTACTTCACAACCTATTTCAGGACAAATTTGAATAAGCTCTATGAACTGATTACTGCATCAGGGGAGTAACAGAGAGCATTCGGCGTATATCGTGTAACTAGACGAGGCAAGAAAAGAAGAGCATATCCCTTCTTTTCTTGCTTTTCCTATGCATATTATCCTTTCCTAAGTACAAAACATAGCGTGTCTGCTCCCCCCGTATACGGACTGCCGCAACTATCATCGTAAACACTGTCCGGTTGGAATCCCCAAGGCAACACTTCATCCGCAAGAGTCTCCTGTGTAAACACCGTGTTCCAGATCAAATAATGATGTAGCTCATGATCGGCAAGTATGAGGGTCTGACGGGCCTCCACGGTATGCCCCTCGAAGAAATAAGACGCTTCGAGACATACATGCGGTTCAGCATTCCAAAAACCTCCGTCTGGATGCACCGTCCACGAGGTACTGGCCTGCTTACTCCAATTCGTCTTCTGCGTGAACACATAGGCGATTGAACGTCTTGAGAAATCAAGTCCCGTTACGTTATACCCCTGTTCAAAGAGACGCTTGGTATAGAGCCCCGGTCCACAACCAAGGTCAAGAATACGGCTTCCCGGCGGGATCAGACGGCTAAGCCACTTCACTGAACAGTCAATATCGCTATGCCTGCGGCTCGCCGCTTCCCAGTCCGGATTCAGATGAGCTTCCAGCATTTGCTTCGAGATATGCCCGTCATTCCAAAAGGGTTCAACGCTTCGTTGCCAAAGCACAGGTTGTCTAGCAAGTGAAAACAGGTGATTTAGCATATGGTTTCCTTTCATAAAAAGCTCTCGGGCCGTTATACTCTCATTAACTCCCGGTACCTAAATGGTATACGTTCCTCTATGTCTGTCTCCAGGCACAGAATGGTTAAAATAAAAGTTGCTGCTGCGGGTAGTGAGCCTAATGTTATAGCACTTCCACTCTTTATGACTTCCAACCATCCTCCCCGCTAACTTCCCTTACACCCTCACCCGTGTTATATATGTACTTAACTGAACAAGATAAGGAGAGCCTTAGAGATGTCCAAAATTCTGATCGTGGAAGATGATCCGAAGATTGCAGACCTGCTGCTGTCAGCGATTGAGAAGTATGGTTATGAGGGGGGCAGGGTCAAAGACTTTCGTCAGGTGCTACAAGAATTTGAACAGGTAAGGCCGGATCTGGTGCTGCTGGATGTGAATTTGCCCAGCTATGACGGGTATTACTGGTGCCGGCAGATCCGAAAGATCTCTACTTGTCCTGTGCTGTTCATTTCGGCGCGGGATGGGGAGATGGACCAGATTATGGCGCTGGAGAACGGCGGGGATGATTATATTACGAAGCCCTTTCACTCAGGGATTGTACTGGCCAAAATCCACAGCCATCTCCGCCGCGCTTACGGGGAATATGCGGCTAAGCGCGAGGAACTGATGCTGGAGAAGGAAGGGCTGATTCTGTATCCTGAAAGGCTTGAATTGCAGTACGGGCAGGCGGTCGTGCCTCTTACCCGCAAGGAATCGGATCTCATTGAGAGTCTGATGGAGCGTTACCCGAGGGTTGCCAGCCGGGAAGCGCTGCTGGAGAAGCTATGGGACCCGCAGGCTTTTGTGGATGAGAACACGCTGAACGTGAATATCGCACGGGTCCGCAAGAAATTCCAGGAGCTGGGGATGGAGGATGCTGTGCTTACCGTCAGGGGTTCGGGATACCGGCTGAACAACAGCTGGTCAGGGGCCCAGCCATGAAGCTGTTGTTCCGTGAGCATATGTTGTTATTGGCTGTGCAGATCGTGCAATTCGGTGCTATGCTGTCCATTTACTGGCTGGACGGCTACCGCGATCTGCCGACCGCGCTCTATGCGGTCTTTATTGGCTTCTTCTTCCTCAGTTGCTATCTCATCTACCAATATATCAGCAGGCGCCGTTATTATCTTCGCCTCAGCAGACCTCTGGAGACGCTGGACGAATCCTTTCAGAAGCTGGAGAACCACCCTGTATCCACAGCGCTGGAGCAGCTGCTGCATGCCCAATACGGCTACTATCAGCAGCAGCTGACGGCGGTGAAGCAGCAGCAGGAGCAGCATCTGACTTTCATCGACCAATGGGTCCATCAGATGAAGACGCCTTTGTCAGTCATCGAGCTGACCGTGCAGAATATGGACGAGCCGGAGTTTGCCAGCATCCGCGAGGAGCTGGAGCGTATGCGCAGCGGACTGCATACCGTTCTGTATATGGCCAGGCTGCGGGCTTTTGAGAAGGATTTCCACATCAGGCCTGTCGTCCTGCCGAAGCTGGTGAACGAGGTGGTCCATGATCACAGACGCCTGTTCATCCGCAGCCATATCTTTCCCGAGGTCCAAGCCCCAACTCACGGCCTTACCGCCCAGACCGATGAGAAATGGCTGTTCTTCATGCTGTCGCAAATTATGAACAATGCCATCAAATATTCAGCGGCGGCTAATACGGAGACCGGCCGGAAAATCACTATATCCTGCTATATAAGAGGACCGGAGGCAGTTATTGAGGTTAAGGACCGGGGCATTGGTATTGAGGCGTCTGATCTCAAACGGGTATTCGACCCCTTCTTCACCGGCAGCAACGGGCGCGGGCTGCGGGAGTCTACAGGAATGGGACTGTATCTGACGAAGGAGTCCGCCGACCGTCTCGGGCACCGGCTTGAGCTGGAATCGGCGGCTGGTGAAGGAACGGTGGTGCGGATTATTTTGACGGCGGATACTTAGCTTACAGACGTGTAATAAAAGTGACATCTAAATCGATAGTTGAGACGCTGCCGTCTCCGGTATATTGGTTACAGAACAAGTGAGGGGGAGTACAGCCTTATGCTGGAGGTTCAAAAGGTCAGTAAAATCTATGAAGGAAACGTGGCCTACCGGGCCTTGACCGACATTGACTTAACCATCGCAGCCGGAGAATTCGTGGGGATTATGGGACCCTCCGGCAGCGGAAAAACAACGCTCCTGAATATAATTGCCACCGTGGACGTTCCGACTACCGGAAGCATTAGGATCAATCATAAGGACACGGGCAAGCTGGACAAAAATGAGCTGGCAGTCTTCCGCCGCCGCGAGCTGGGCTTTGTCTTTCAGGATTTCAATCTGCTGAATACCCTGACTGTCGAAGAGAATATAGTGCTGCCGCTGACCCTGGATGGGACCCGGGTTAGTGAAATGAAGCAAAAGGCCCGGGACATTGCCGAGAAGCTGGGGATTGGCTCCATTATGAATAAACGCACCTATGAGATCTCCGGCGGACAGGCTCAGCGGACTGCGATCGCCAGAGCCATGATTCATGCTCCGAAGCTGCTGCTGGCCGATGAGCCTACCGGAAATCTCGATTCCAAGGCAGCCAAAGATGTGATGGATCTGCTGGAAACGCTCAACCGGCAGCAGTCCACAACGATGATGCTTGTTACTCATGACGCTGTAGCCGCCAGCTATTGTCACCGCGTGGTATTCATTAAGGACGGCAGGTTCTATACAGAGATCCACCAGGGGGATAACCGCCAGAGCTTTTTCCAGAAAATTATTGATACACTTTCGCTGTTAGGGGGGTATAGCCATGACGTTCCGCCAGTTCGCATTCCGTAACGTCTCCCGGAACAAACGCCTGTACACCGCCTATTTTCTCAGCAGTATGTTTACGGTAATGGTCTTCTTCACCTTCTCCATCTTCGCCTATCATCCGGTACTGAGCGGGGAACATATTCAATCCAGTGCGGCTCTTGCTCTTTCGGTCTCCAAATGGGTGATCTATGTGTTCTCCTTCTTCTTCGTGCTCTACTCCATGAGCGCCTTCCTGCAATCGCGCAAGCGGGAGTTCGGGCTGATGATGATGCATGGCATGACGGTCCGGCAGCTGCGGCGGATGATCTTTCTGGAGAATATGATCGTCGGGTCAGGCGCGACGGTCAGCGGCATTGGACTAGGCCTTATCTTTGCCAAAGGAATTCTGCTTGCCGGGGAGAATGTGCTTGCGCTTAATGAGCCACTGCAATTCTATTTCCCGTTCAAGGCGATGGTGCTGACACTGATCTCCTTCCTGCTACTATTCGTCCTGATCTCCCTGTTCATCTCTACGGTGCTGCGCAGCGGCAAGCTGATCACGCTCATCCATTCAAACCGTCAGCCCAAGCCGGAGCCGAAGGCCTCGCTTCTGCTGTCTTTGCTGGTGGTAACGCTGCTGGGAATCAGCTACTTCCTGTCCCTTCGGGCGAGTGGTCTGAGTGTGGTGTTGTTGCTCGCGCCGGTGGTCATTATGGTGTCGATCGGTACCTATCTGCTATTCACACAGCTCAGTGTGTACCTGATCCGTAAGCTGAAGGCGCGTGAGCAGCTATTCTGGCGCAGAACCAATATGCTGCTGCTCTCTGATCTTTCCTACCGGATGAAGGACAACGCACGTTCCTTTTTCCTGGTCGCCATCATCTCTACCGTATCCTTCAGCGCGATAGGAGCCCTGTACGGATTCCAGTCGATGATAAACGGAGCGCTTACGCAGAAGAACCCTTATCTGTTCACCTATCAGTCCCTGGACGGGGACAGCAAGGCACAGTCCCATATACAGCTAATTGACCAAAGCCTGGGCAAAGCCGGGATTGCTGCCGAAAAAATGAGTCTGAAGCTTAACTATTATAAGGCTGCAGATAGCGTCCAGACACTGGTTCTGGTGAAGCAATCCGAATACAACAGCGTAGCCGGGCTGCTGGGGCTAAATCCCATCCGGCTTACCGCAGGGAAAGCAGCCGTTGTAGATTTCGGCCTGTCCCGCGAGGGGGAAGAGATGCTCAATCAGCCGGTCGAGCTGCAGCCAGGAATCGTCATCGAGGCGGATCAGGCTGTCGTATCTTGGGCCGTACGGGGAGTCAGCGGTTATTACGTTGTCCCCGATGAGTGGACCCGCAAGCTTGGACAGCCGCTCAAAGTGAGCCGTTATTATGCATGGCACGGTGCGATTGGACAGCCGGGAGCAGAGAAGGCAGGCGCAAAGCTGACGAATGAGCTTCCCTATGATGAGCGGTATATTTTTTATGCGCTCGAGTATTTAACCTCCAAGACCAATGACAGCTTTGGCCCCGTGATGTTCATCGGTTTTTTTGTCGGAATCGTATTTTTTGTCTCTGCCGGCAGCTTTCTCTATTTCCGGCTGTACAGCGATCTGGATGAGGATAAGCAGAAGTTCAAGGCCATCTCCAAGCTGGGGCTGAGTGACAAAGAGCTGGGCCGGATATTGAACCGCCAGATCAGCCTGCTCTTCTTCGCCCCGATCGTTGTCGCGCTTGTGCATGGAGCCGTTGCCCTTACCGCACTGTCACATATGTTCCAATACTCCATATTCAGGGAGTCCCTGCTTGTGCTGGGCCTGTTCTTCTTCATTCAGGTGATCTACTTCTTCATTGTCCGCCTGTTCTACACGAGGCAGATCCGGTCGGCGCTGGCCGGATAGACGGCCGCGCAAGGCAAAGAAGCCGCCCCGTAAGGGAGCGGCTTCTTGCCGTATCCATGATTTATCTCTAATCGCACCGGTCCGCAGGAGAGCACCCATTCCCCTTATGGCATCACCGAGAACGTGATGTCGTCGAACAGCAGATAAGCGAAGCCGCTGGTGTAGAAGCCTACCTTCCCGGATGGCCGGTGGCCCGGATCGGTGCCGGAGAGCCTTGGCGCGCCGTTAACGGATACAGCGATATCCCCGTTCTTCGCCGTTACCTTGACCGCATATTCCGTATCCGGCAGCAGGTCATGTGCCGGAAGCACTCTCTCGGTCAGCTTCTGCCACGCTGTATCATACAGAATCCAGGAGGAAGATCCGTCTGCCCGGGTCCGGTACCCGATCCGGGTCGAGCCGCTGCTGTCCTGGCGGTCGAAGATATACAGGATACCGTTATCCGGCATCACAGATGGCGTCTTCAGCTTGAACTCAAGCTGATAGGAAGTGAAGCTGCGGTCCAGCAATCCGGTGGCTCCGTTCAGTAGCTTATATCTGCGGTTGCCGTCCGAATCAGCGGCAATGCTGCGATTCGGGTCGACCGGCCAGCCGTTGCCTCCGTTCTCGAAGTCTGTCTCATGCATAATATTCGAGACAGTGACAGTGATATCTGCTGTAATCAGCGGATTGACTGTTGAGACCGCCGAGATAACGGTCTGTCCTTCATATACGGCGCTCACAACGCCCGTACTGTTCACTGTTGCTACAGCCGGGTTAGCAGACTGCCAGGTCACCCCAGTATCCGGCGTATCCGCAGGATCGAAGGAGACTTGCAGCTGCTGCTGCTCCCCTGCGGCCAGACGCACGTTATTCTCTGCCGGAATAATCCCGGCTAGCGTTGTCGTCAGCTCCCTGAACTGAATGTCATCGAAGTGCATCTGGCTGACATTGCTGACATAGAAGCCAACCTTCCCTTCCGCATTATGCCCCGGGTCATTGCCCTTCAGGCGGAACGCTCCGTCCAGATAGACGCTGATATCGCCGCCCTTCACCAGCATGCGGACCGCATATTCCGTATCCGGCTGCAGGTCATGCCCCGGCAGCTTCACTTCCTTTAGCACCGTCCAGGCAGAATTGTACAGCAGCCAGGCGGAGCTTCCGTCCGCGCGGGTCTTATAGCCGATCCGGGTAGAGCCGCTTCCGGACTGGCGGTCGAAGATATACAGAGTCGCGTTATCGCCCATCACCGCCGGGGTCTTCACCTTGAAGCTCAGCTCATAGTCTGAGAAGGATTTGGGGCTAAGGGCGGAGGCTCCGTTCAGAATCTTATACCAGCGGTTCGTGCCAATCTTCTCAATGCTGCGGTTCGCATCCTGCAGCCAGCCGTTCGCGCCGGACTCGAAATCCGTGAAGTCCATCACGCCATCGCCGGCCTCCACATGAACCGTAACCGTCGCACTCAGCAACGGATTCTCCACTGAAGCTACCGTGATCACCGTGGTCCCAACCGTCCGGCCGGTTACGGTTCCTGCCCCGTCCACTGCCGCGATAGCCGGATCAGCCGAAGTGAAAGTCAAGGCCGGATTATCCGCATTCCAGGGGAGAACCGCCGTCCGCAGCTTCACCGTTTTCCAGCGGTCTACGGTAATCTCGCTGTCATAGACACTTACCCCTTGCACGGGATAGCTGTCGGCACCGGCTGTCGTGCCTGCTTTACCGGTAACGCCGATCTCGCCGAACGGAATGTCCGGGAAGCCGGGAATCATATCATATACATCCGCATCCGGCCGCAGTGACAGATCGCCGCCCGCCAGGTCGGTGAAGCCCGGATCGCCGGCAGTGACCCAGTTATTCGCATACTGAACCAGGCCGAACTTGTCATAAGCCCCGTACACATTGGTCGTTACACTGCGCGGAACCGACGGGTTGTAGATAACATTGCCCTGAAACGTATTGGTGTCAGGATAATAACGGTTCTCCGTGAAGAAATCCGCCAGCTCGGGATATTTGGCCAGATAAGGGGTTCCGGTGAAATTATTGTTCGCCGCGAACAAGGCCTGCCACTTCGGCATGTAATTCAGCGGCACCTGATCATCCGGCTCATCGCCGAGGAACATATCCGCATAGTCATAAGGAATTTTGCTGTCAATGAAGATATTGTTACGGGTCAGGATATGGGCGCCGCCGTTATTTTTAATAGCGGAATTACCCATCTTGTAAAAGATATTCTCGTCAATAGTCAGACCCATCGTGAAATTGTCCGGGTATACGCCCTCTACACCCGCTTTGCTCTCCCCGATGTTATGGAAGTAATTACGGCGGATTACCGTTCCCCGCTCATGGGGCTGTTCCCCCGCGTTCATGTAGATCGCTCCAAGATCCGAGAAGGTCGTGCACACATCATAGATCTCGTTATATTCCACGTTATGATCATTGCCGAAGATCAGCACGCCGGGATGCGGCGCGTCATGCAGCTCATTGTGCGACATGCGGTTGCCCACACCAGATAGCAATACCCCGGGATTATAGGCTTTGTGATAGTAGGCAAAATCGTGAATATGCGAATTCTCCACCCTGTTGTTTCCCGGCGCAAGCGTGGTTTTGTTGCCTCCAGTCAGCGTGACGGCGGTGCCGCCGATATGATGAATATGCGTGCTGACAACGGCGTGATCCGTTCCCGGTGCCCCTTCGAAGTTATTGTAATAGAACCGGCTCTGGGTATTGACCAGCACCCCGCTGTTGGTGAAATTGCGGATCTCGCTGTTCAGAATACGCATTTGCTTGCCGCCCATGAACACCGCTGCGGAATCGCGGCCGTTCTCCAGCACCAGCTCTGAGAAGTCGATGTACGAGGCGTTCAGCGCGTTGATCATCGGCGTCTTTAGCATCGTAACTTCAATGTCCGGGTCCGCTGAAGCGGCAAATCCGGCATTGGGCAGAAAATACAGCTTCCCGGCCTGGCGGTCAATATAATATTCGCCGGGCATGTCAATCTCCTCCAGCAGATTCTGCGCAAAGTGGAAATCCGGGTACCAGTTCTTGAAGATACCGCTCATTTCGCCGTAGCGGAGGGTAATGCTCCGGGCCGCGGTGTCGATGGAAGCAATCTTGTTATATGACCATTCCCAGCTGTAGCCGAAGATCCCGTCCAGCCAGATGTCGTCGGCCTGCGTCCAGTATTGGGGACGGTCGTAAGTATAAGTGAAGGTGCCTCCGCGTGTATGCACCTCTCCGCTCGGGTCCTTCCGGGTCGGGCCAGGATCCAGAATCTCATCCATCTGGACCGTGCCTTCATTCGGCCAGCGGGCCAGTGTCATGCCCTGCCCGGCCACGTACAGCTCCATCGGCGGCACCTCGCTCAGATCATTGGCCAGATAATAGCCGTGGCGGCTGAGCTGGCCGTAATCGGTAATGCCGAGCCCTCCCAGATCGGCGGCCAGCACCTTCGTTCGCGCCTCCGGGCTGATGATACGGCCTAGGATAGACGGGTCAGTGACTGGCACGAAGGCCGACTTAGCCAATTGGCGGGAACCGGACAGCGTGACCTCTTCCCCCGGATATGCCGTGTACGTGATGGGCTTATCCGCTTCGCCGGAATCCTGCTGGCGCAGCTCGAAGCTGCTGGTCCGCTCATACCTTCCTTCCCGCAGATACACGGTAACCCCGCCCTCCGGCAATCCCTCCTCCGCCTTCAGCGTACGGATCGTATCGCGCGCCTTCTCAAGACTCTGGAATGGGGCATTCAGCGTCCCAGAGTTGGAATCGCTTCCATTCGTAGCCACATAAAAAACCGTCCCGGACGTTCCCCCCTCCGCATAGGCAGGGGCTTCAAACGGCAGAGACGGCATCAGCAGCAGACTGGCTGCAAGGGCAGCAAGCAAACTTTTTTTCACCAAGGCTCCTCTTCCTTTCAACGTAGGATGTAGGGGCTTGCGCCAACTTCAGTTTGGCGAAGCCCCCCATGAGCAGCAGGTTTCTCCGGTTTTCCTCAGCCGTGCAGATCTATTCTGTGTCTTTACACCTTACCCTTACTTCTTCAGACCTTTATCCTTAAGGAATTGTTCGAATTGTTTGGTGACTTCCGCCACGTATTTCTCTTCGCCGGCTTCCTTCAGCTTGCCATAGAGCGCAGGCCAGGTTTCTTCAAAATCAAGCGTACCGGTCACCAGTCCCCGCTTATATTCCCCCCACACCGCATTCAGGTTGGCGATTTCGGTATTCACCGGCTCGGAATTGAACTTGAAGGCACCGACCGGATTTACCTCGGAACCGGAATTGATCTTCTTGGTCTCTTCCCACACATTCTCCGGCTGTCCTTCCTTCAGGTAGGAGTTGAATACGCTACCAAACACCCAGTCCATATTCGGCAGGTAGCGGGAATCCGCTTTGGCCTTAATGTACTCCCCGTCTGCCTTATCATAATGCTCACCGGCAATCCCGTTACAGAGCAGATTGTACAGCTCCTTGTCGGTATTCACCAGATTCAGGAACATCATCGCGCGCTCCGGATTAGGGGCCGTACGGCTGATCGATTGGTTGGTTGTAGCCGAATAACCGTTGGAGAACCAGTCGCTGAGCGGAACGGTGATGACGTCATTGCCGCCGTTTTTGGCCTTCACCTCAGCCTCGACGCCCGGCTTCAGCGTCACGTTGAAATCGACGGCAATCTGGCCTTTGGCGAGGTAATCATTCGCTTTTTCGGTAGCGGCATCCTTGTAAATATAGCCATCCTTATACCACTTGCTGGCCAGCCGGAAATTGTCCAGTTCTTCTTCCGGGTACCGCTGGAGCGTATACGAGGGATCATCTGTCTTAATATAGAAATGGTCATCCAGACCCGGAACTACCCAGTACTTGTCATCATGCGACTGCGGATTGATGAAGGAAGTGCCGAATACGCCAAACGGAATGATATCCTTCTCGTTCTGCTTAATCTGGGCCAGGAATGGCTCGATGTCCGCTATTTTTTTGATGGAAGCGGTATCAAGTTTGTACTTGTCAGCGAAGCGCTTCTGGATGATGAAGCCATACCGGGAGCCGTTGATCTGCTGGTTCGGAATACCGTAGATCTCCCCGTCCACCGAGAGGCCATCCCACATCACCTGCGGCACATCCTTCTTCAGCTCCGGCGCATACTCGTCAAGCAGCTTATCCATCGGCTGAATCGCTCCCTTGCGCACCAGCTCCTCCGGCTTCAGCATATAACCGGTCCAGAGAATGTCGAACTTCTCGCCTGCCGCAAGCACGGTGTTCATCTTCTGCACATAGTCCCCGATTGCTACAGGCATCAGCTTCACGGTGGCGTTGATCTTCGCCTTCGTAATCTTGTTCACTGCCTCCTGCACCTTATCCTGGTCTGCCTGCAGCTGCGACAGCGGATAATACCAGGTCAGTTCGACCGGCTTCAGCTCGCCGTCCTTCCCGGATTCCGGTGCCGCGCTCTGCGCAGCCCCCGTTCCGCTTCCTTCCGTACCCGTAGCAGCATTGCCATTGCCGCCATTATTGTTGCCCCCGCAGCCTGACAGCACAGATGCAGCCAGCATTACAGATGCCAATACGCCAACCAGCCCTTTTTTCATGTGAGTGACCTCCTGTACTTAGTACATGTAATTGTATGTTAACCCTTTAGGGAGCCAACCGTAAGCCCTTTGACGAAAAACCGCTGAAAAAACGGGAAGATGACCAGCATCGGTCCGCCGGCCAGTACGGCAATAGCCATCCGCGCGGAGCTGTTTGGGAAGCTGCTCAGGTCAATGCCAAGCTGTCCGGTAAATTCCGAGTTCGTCGTGAGAAACTCAATACTGTTGAGTGTCCGCACCAGCAGCAGCTGCAGCGGTACCTTGTTCGGATCGTCAATGTACAGCATCGCGTTGAACCATTCGTTCCAGTAGGTGAAGGATATCAGCAGACCTAGCGTAGCCAGGGCAGGCGTCGAGAGCGGCAGAATAATCCGGAAGAAAATGCGGAACTCCCGCGCCCCGTCGATTTTGGCCGATTCAATGATCTCCAGCGGAATCTTGGACATGAAGCCCTTCATGACCATAATGTTGAACGGCGACAGCAGAATCGGCAGAATCAGCGCCAGCAGGCTATCCTTCAGATGCAGGTACTGAGTAATGAGAATGTAGGAGGGAACGAGACCCCCACTGAACAGCATAGTGAAAAAAACATAGAACGTCGTCGCCCGGTTATACCGGTAATCCTGCCTTGAAATCACGTAGGCGGTCATCGCGGTCAGCAGCAGTCCAGCCAGCGCGCCGATGATCGTCACCGTGAACGTAACGCCATAAGCCCGGAGCAGGATATCGGGAGCGTCCAGCAGATAGCGGTAGGCATCCAGACTGAAGGATGAAGGAATGAACTGGTACCCGTTCTCGGTCAATGACTTCTCATCCGTCAGCGATACAACGATGACCAGCAGGAATGGCAGAATCACCACCAGCGACAGCACGATAAACAGCAGATTAATGAACAGCTTCGAGAATTCAAATTTTTTGCCCACGCTTCGGGCACCTCCTTACCACAGGGAATTATCGGGATCGGCCTTGCGCACAATTCCGTTAGCTGTCAGCACCAGCACCAGACCGACAACCGACTGATAGAACCCGGTAGCCGCAGACATACTCACATTGCCGACCTCACGCAGCGCACGGTACACATAAGTATCAATGATATCCGTAGAGCCATAGAGAAAACCGGAGTTATTCGGGATGAAATAATGCAGGCCGAAATCCCCACGGAACATGTTGCCGATCGACAGAATCAGCATAATAATGATGATTGGGGCCATCAGCGGGATCGTGATTTTGAAGGCCATTTGCCGCTTGGTTGCCCCGTCGATCCGCGCCGCCTCGTAATATTCACTGTTAATGCCAATAATGCCGGCAAAATAAATCAGCGTGTTGAACCCCACCACTTTCCACAATTGAACCAGAATCAGAATGACCGGCCAGGGTCCGGGATTCTGGTACCAGCTCACCGGATTTAGCCCGAAGGATTCCAGCGTGCGGTTGATGAAGCCGTCCGAATGGTTCAAGAAGGCATAAGCCACATAACCCACAAGCACCCATGACAGGAAATGGGGCAGAAACAAGGCCGTCTGATAGAACTTGCTCCACTTGGCCTTAATCTCATTCATCAGAATAGCCAGCAGCAGCGCCGCTGAGGTGCCTATCAGAATATAAGCGGTGTTATACAGGACCGTATTCCTTGTAATCCGCCACGCCGTGTCCGTAGTGAACAAATAACGGAAGTTATCCAGCCCGACCCATTTACTGCCGAAGATCCCGAGATCATACCGGTAATTCTTGAAGGCGATAATCAGACCAATCATCGGAATATACGCGAAAATCAATTTGTACAGCAGTCCCGGCAGCGAGAGCAGGAACAGCTCCCGGTTGCTTTTGAAATGGGCCAGCTCCCTTCGGAGCCAGGATTGTCTGCGCGTGGCCGGCGGCGCTCCTGAACTTGCCTGCTGTTCCGCCAGCGGAACCTTATTCAACATAACCTTGAGCCCCTTCCTTTCCTTCCTTAGCTGCAGCTGTTTGCCTGTGTCCCAGGCTTTGCACGACTAACATAGCGCAGAATCAGGCCGCTGCGTTACTGTACAATTGCAAGAATGCTGTAAAGCCGGGCTGTATTGTTACCAGATTCCTGTCTAGAGGGGGCAGACTTCTGCACGGCACAGCAAAAAGCCCGCCAAATGAACAGTGCTCATGTAGCGGACCCTGCCTTACATATTGGGAAAGTGGAATCATCTGCTGCGGTCAATGGCTGATTTCAGGCGGTACTCCTTCGGCGTGGTGCCATAGCAGCGCTTGAACAGGCGGTAAAAATAACTCTCGTTCCCGAACCCGACCTTCTCCATAATCTCTGTTACGGTGAAATCCTCTTGCTCCAGGTACTTCTTGGCACTGGCCAGCCGGGCGGCGTTGATCTGACCCACCACGCTCGTGCCTTCCTGCGCCTTGAACACCTGGCCCAGATAGACCGGATTCATCTTGAGCATATCGGCAATCCGCTGCACATTCAGGTCAGGATCGGCGTAATGCTTGTCAATAATCTCCTTTACCGTGTCCGCGAGCAGCCGGTTCTTGTCCTCGCGCCCGCTCCTGCGCTGCTCGGCAACTTCCCGCACCACCTCCAGCAGGACCGTCTCCATCTCATCCAGCGTCTCCTTCTCCAGAATCCGGCGGTTGATCGCCTGCAGGTTAAGCGAGACCGGATTGACACTCCGGCTGTTCATCTCGGCAAGCGTCTGGCTCAGAGTCACGGCCAGATGAAGCACCGCTGAATACATATTCTCGTAGCTGAAGCCGCCAAGCAGCGCCCTCCACTTGCGGATCGTCTGCTCGGTCTCTGCCAGATCTCCGCCCTTCAGTCCCTCCGTCAGCTGCCGCTCCAGCTCCTGCGGAATGCGCAGCGCTTCATTCTCTTCATTCGCCCGGAGCATCTCCGGCTCAAGCACAGCACCTTTGCCGTAGATCATCCGGTAATTGGCGTGGCGCTGCGCCAGATTATAATGCGCCGTGATGCTGCGGTAATCCGTGAAGACCTCGCTTAGCGTGACTGTAAAAGTAATATGATAATAGTTGCCGATCGTCTGCTGGAGCTCCCTGAACCGTTCCTCGAGCTTCGCCAGCTCCCCGTCCGCACTCCCGGCAATGAAGACCAGATGCCCGCTCTTCATATCTGCAGCTTCACAGGAGCCCTGAAGGCGCAATAATTCCTGTCCGATGTTGGAGATGGCGAAGTAAAGCAGCGATTCCATCGGCAGCCCCGGCTCTGCCGCCAGCCCCTGCAGGTTGTCGATCTGCACGAGCGCCAGCCGGAGAGGGGACGGATAGGCAATATCGATGCCGTGCTGCTCCCTAAGCTGCAGGAAGGACTGCTCATCCAGACTGTGGCTTGAAGCGATCAGGCTGCGGAGCTGATAGAGCTTGGCAATATTGGACTGCGAGGCCCGCTCCAGCTCCAGCCCCTTCAGCTTACTGATCATCTCCGTAAGATTGGCTGCAATGAGCGACAGCTCATCCTTGGCCTGCGGCGCGGCCCGCACATCCCCTGGAACCAGAGTCAGCAGCTGGCCTACCGGTTTATACAGCCGCACCGCGAAGAACACAGATAACAGCACGGCCAGCAGAACGACGGACAGCGTGACCGCGATCTCCGTCCATTTCATCTGCCGGACGCTGCCCAGCACCACATCGTAATCCTGCATGCTGATAATCTGCCAGTTGTTCAGGGCTTTGCTCAGATAAGTCACTTTATATTTCCTGCCGTCATGACTGTAGTTGAAGGAATCCAGCGGCCTGCCCGAAGCGCTGATCCGCGGCAGCAGCTCTCCCTTCAGGTTAAGCCCTTCAGGAACCTGCCCGCCGGTTGCGATCAGCACCTCACCGTCGGTATCGGTCACGAATAACACATCATTCTGCCGTTCCGCCACTTGGTTAAGCGCTTTCATATTATCGAGCATCCATCCCGGCTTTACCGTGAGGATCAGCACATTGTCATTGATTGAACCCAAGGTATCCCCGTCATACAGGAAGAAGGCAAAGACATCAATCCCCCCGCCCTTGCCGTCCAGGTCGAGCGGAATAAGCTGGAGCTTCGGCAGATCTGCCCGGGAATCCATATAGTTCTGCAAGGAGCTGTACAGAAGACTATTGTTAATCTCATGGTTCAGCGACGAGAAGAACCGGTGCTGGGCCCCATTATAAAAGACGGCCGCATGCAGATACGGGGAGGCTGCGACCGTATGATTCAGCCGCTCAATCTTGAGGATGCTCTGCCTGTAATCAGCGCCGGACTTCAGCGCCAGCATCTCCTCGTCATTGTACAGGGAGACCGCCAGATCTTTTACAATCCCGTTCATGTTCTCGATATTGTAATTGATCTGGGTCAGCAGCTTGCGGTCCGCTTCATTCTGGAGGCTGAGCACCTTGCTGCGGGCACCCGAGTTCATCAGCAGCGAAGCTACAGCCAGAATGGCAACAACAAGCATAAAGCTGAGTAGGATCCGCTGCAAGTATTTACGCGAACGGATCGTCTGCAGTACGTTCATGTGATCCCTCTCCCGGCTCTTAAGGTGTCCTTACTATAATCCCGCGCCAAAATACTTGTCAATCTGCAGTTCCGGCTCCCCGCCGGACAATTCCCGGAGCAGCGTCCGTGCGATCACCCGGTGCCCCGGGGTGTCCGGATGGATACCGTCTCCATATCTGTAAGCGGTGTTCTGCGAGCGCTCATGCCGGATCAGCTCCAGCAGCGGCGTACGCAGATCGATCACTTTGTCCGCAGGGCAACCCCCGGATAGCAACCAGTCCGCATAATGCTCCAGCACCTGATCGTAGTCCTTGTATGGCGCCAGATAACTGAAGTCCGCCGCGTCTGCGGGCTGTAGCTCCCCCGTCATGGACAGGGCATCGAACGGCGGAGGTGTCATGAGAACGATCCCGGCTCCAGCTTCACCGACCCGGGTGCTGAGTGCCAGCATACCCGCCTGATAAGCAGCGAACCGCTCTTCCGAGAAGGGATGATAGATTCCGTCATTCATGCCATAGCAGGCTATAACCATATCAGGAGCAGCCTCCGCCAGCTCTCTGGCCAGCCGCTCATGCACGCAAGGGCGCGGATAGGGATGCGCCGCCTCGCTCAGACCCGAGACCGTCTCGCTGGGTACGCCGGATGGAATCAGCTCGGCGGTCCACTCCGGCCGGTGCATGTTCAGCCATTCCCGGATCAACCGGATATATTGTCCGTCAGCTGTAATGCTGTCCCCGAGGAACAGTATCCGGGGGGTTCTGTTATTCCGTGTGATTCTATCCTTAAGTATATTTCGCATTTTTTGCCCTCCTGACCTTGGCCCAGGGTTCCCTGCCCGGCCACAGCCAGGCCGGTACACCCGCCATCCTAATGGTAGCGCCGCCCGCGTCTTTGCGCCTTGACGATCCCGACCTTCTTTAGCATAATATGGCCATGACTACCAAAATCCTAGCGCGGGATATCGGCCTTGAGCCGGGTTTTACCTTCAGAATCCAGAAATGCCCGCTGACCCATGATTACTACGTCCACAGCCATGATTTCTCGGAGCTTGTCGTTATTCTGTCAGGACACGCCATACACATCATTGAAGGGAGAGAGGTGCCGGTCAAGGCCGGACAGGTGTTTCTAATCCACAGCAACGTTTCCCATGGCTACAAGAATGTTGACGGAATTGAATACGTGAACGTAATGTTCCAGCCGGAGCAGCTGCTCCAGCAGTCCGAGCTTAGGCTCCTCCCCGGCTTCCAGGCCTTATTCTATATTGAGCCGTTCTACCGGAAGGAGATGTATTTCAAGGGGATGCTCTCTCTGGAAGCGGGGCAGCTCCGGGAAGCTACCCGGCTGCTGGATCAGATTCTTGAGGAGCATGACCGGCGGCCCGAGGGCTACCGGCTGATGATCCGTACCTACTTCACAGCCTTGGTAGGAATGCTCTCCCGCTATTACCAGAACAGCAGCAGTCATGAGGATAACAAGGCGCTGCGGATCGGGGAGACCGTTACCTATATCGAAGAACACTTCCTGCAGCCGATCACGCTGCAATCAATGGCGGACCGCGCCTATATGTCCACCCGCCAGTTCCTGCGGGTCTTCACCCGTAACTACCAGACCACTCCTATGGATTATGTCATCCGTAAGCGGCTGGATTATTCCTGCACCCTGCTGCGCAGCCCGGGCCTGAGCATCTCGCAGGTGGCGTTGGACAGCGGCTTCCATGACCAGAATTATTACTCCCGCCAGTTCCGCAAGGTATTTAACTGTAGTCCCAGCCAATACCGCGAGCGGATGCTGGGCTCCTGACCGCTGCCCGGGCGGTGCTCAGCCCTCCCCCGGACCGGTAACGGCAGCAGCCTCATCCCGCTGGCGCAGCCGCTGCCGGTAGGCTCCGGGGGTCACTCCGAATCTGGAGCTGAACAGTCGGGTCATATAATTGGGGTCCTGAATGCCTACCCGTTCAGCAACTTCCGAGATGCCCAGTACCGTACCGCCCAGCAGCTTCTTCGCTTCTTCCAGACGCAGGTGCAGCACATACTGCAGCGGCGTGGTGCCGATATGCTGCTTCATGCATCTGGTAATATAATCAGCCTGGAAATGCAGCTCCTCTGCAAGCCCCGCCAGATGGAACGGCTCCCGCCAATGCACCGCCAGATAGGCTGCGGCCGCCCGGGCCAGCCGGACCGCCGGCTCCGGCGGCTGAGCTGTACGCTCACATTCCGCCTGAAGCGCCGCCAGCAGCCCGGCCAGCAGCAGATGAAGCCGCATGGCATTCTCTGCACTAAGCCGGTTATGAAGCTCGTTCATCTCCTGCAGGATCGGCTCCAGCCCCTCCAGATCAACGGCTGCGAACTTCGGCAGATACAGCCGCTGCTGCACCGAAGGCTCCTCATCCTCCACCGTTCCCTTTGCCAGTAGTGTAGACCAAGGGATATCCCCGCGCCGGATATATGCCGGTTCAGGTGCATGAATGAAATGCACCCAGTAGATCTCCGTATCCTCTTCACAGGCACGATATCCGTCATGATTCAATCCAGCCTCAAGCAGCAGCACCATCCCCGGCCCTACCGCATATTCCTTGCCCGCTTCCATCATATAGAGTGTTCCCTGCTTGACCAGCAGCAGATCATATACACCGAAGGTGCGGGCGAAATGCCGGTCGCCAGGTGACCAGACGGCATGCCCCACCGTGACAAACTGCGGCAGCGGCGGAATTGGAAACTCCAGGCATAGCATGATGCCTCCTCCCCTCCAAAGTCGGTTTTGTGCTATTCCAAGTCTATATTAACACTGGCAGATCCCGCATTAAAGAGGTACAGTGACTGGGAATCTTCTTTTCATTCCATTCCATAAGGGGTTGAGTATCCATGCGTTTTCGTCAGGTTCATCTTGATTTCCATACCTCTGAAGCCATTCCCGGCATTGGCCGGGACTTCTCGAGAGCCCAGTTCCAGTCCATGCTGCGTACAGGTCATGTAGACTCTGTCACCGTGTTCTCCAAATGCCATCACGGCTGGGCCTATCATCCTAGTGAAGCCAATGAGATGCACCCCGAGCTCACCTTCGACTTGCTGGGTGAAATGATTGAGGCTGCCCATGAGATCGGAGTCCGTACACCGGTGTATTTATCAGCCGGCCTGGACGAGAAGCTGGCCCGCCGCCACCCGGAATGGCTAATCCGCGACGCCGAGGACCGGACCCGGTGGGTGAAGGATTTCATGACACCGGGTTACCACGAATTCTGTATGAACACGCCTTATCTGGACATCCTGCTGGCCCAGATTCATGAGGCGGCTTCCCGCTACGATGCCGACGGCATCTTCCTGGATATCGTTGGTTGCCGTAAATGCCGCTGCCAATATTGCGTCACCGCTCTGCGGGCTGCGGGCCAGGATCCCCGCGATGAAGCTGCCGTCATCGCCCTCGGTGAGCAGACTTATCTGAATTATGCCCGCCGTGTTCGGGAGACCCTGGATGCCGTGAAGCCCGGCCTTCCTGTCTATCATAACAACGGCCATCAGCAGCGGGGACGCCGTGACCTCGTGCAGGTCAACAGCCATCTGGAGCTGGAGTCCCTGCCCACCGGAGGCTGGGGTTATGATCATTTCCCGTTGTCCGCACGCTATGCCCAGACGCTGGGCATGGAATTCCTCGGCATGACCGGCAAATTCCATACCTCCTGGGGGGAGTTCGGCGGCTATAAGCATCCGAACGCGCTGCGGTTCGAGACTGCGCTTAGCCTGGCCCACGGTGCCAGATGCTCCATCGGTGACCAGCTCCATCCCTCCGGCCTGATGGATGAAGCGACTTACACCCTGATCGGCGCTGCCTACAGCGAGGTCGAGGCGAAGGAGGAATGGTGCAGCGGGGTCACTGCTGTGGCCGACATTGCCGTCTTATCGCTGGAAGCGGCACGGGAGGCCTGTCCCGGCGGGCAAGCACGCAGAGGAGAACGGAATCTGGCAGACGCCGGAGCGGTGCGGATGCTGACCGAAGGGCATTACCTGTATGATATCGTAGATACATTCAGCGATTTTAGCGCCTACAAGGTGCTGATTCTCCCGGATGAGGTATCTGTATGGCCTGAGCTGGCCGATGCCATAGTGAGCTTCACAGCTGGCGGCGGCAAGTTGCTGGTTACCGGTTGCTCGGGATTGAACCTGGCCGGGGATGCATTTGCCCTGGACCTGGGAATCACCTGGCTTGGAGAGAACCCGTACCAGCCCGCGTATTTCAAGCCCTATTTCACTCCAGGTGCGCTATTGCCTGCTTCTTTTGTCATGTACGGCGAAGGCCAGCTAATCGAATTGCAGGAAGGACAAGGAGAGGCGCTCGGACATCTGGAGAACCCTTATTTTAACCGTGACGTCTTCACCTTCTGTTCCCACCAGCACACACCTGGCGCCATGGAGAACAATGGTCCGGGGATGGCCCAGAGCAGGGGCGGAATCTATATTGCCTGGAAAGTATTCAGCGAGTACGCCGAAGCGGGCTCTCTTATTCTGAAGGAGCTGGTGCTGCATGCCCTGTCGCGGCTGCTGCCTCAGCCGTCACTGCGTACGAATCTGCCGGCCCGCGGCATAACGACCCTGCAGTATCAGCAGGCAGAACAGCGTTATGTGAATCATCTGCTCTATGCTGCCCCTTCCCTGAAGGGCCGGATTGAAGTCATTGAGGACCTCGTACCGCTCCATGATATTACCGTCAGCCTGCGGCTCCCGTCTCCCGGACCCGTCCACCGGGTCTACCTGGCCCCGGCCATGACAGAGCTGCCGTTCACGTTCAGCCAGGATAGCGAGATTACCTATACCCTTCCTTATCTGGAGAATCACCAGATGGTAGTGGTTGAGCTGGTGTAGATTAGGTCCATTTATAGTAAAATAATAAGAGCTGTACCATTGCCTAGAAATCACATTAGTTGAAGATCTCTATCACCCGAGCAGGAGAAAAGATGGGTCGTAGTCTCCCCTCCCGGATCAGCAGGCGCTACCCTTCTGCTGGCCCGGGCGTCGAAGCCTGAACAGGAGCCCTTTATCGGCAATCAGGCAGGCGGCCGGGTATTTCTTTTTCTGAATACGGACAACTTCTGGAGAGATTATCACAAAATGGGATTGTATAACACAGCAGGTCAGGTCATTGGACTCCAAATGTATCTCGCAGATAGTTATCAAGAATCTGAAGGGGCTCGTGTAACGCCTGGTTTGGAAACTTATGAGTGACCTTATAGCCTACTCTGGGGGGCACTGACAGCGCCAGCTTCTGAAGAACAAATTCTCCCATCCCCATCATATGGACGCCAATCGAAGCAGGCACAATCGTCCATTGTCTGGCATTCGTCAAAAAAGTAGTGATGAGTCCCGCTGAGTCCAGATGTACACGGGACGGACACAGCGGGGCGTACGAATTTACAATCGGATGGACGGAGTGTGCTGATTAAGCATTCTATATACCGGAGGCAAGACGAAGTGGCTTATACTTTCGGCAGCGCTTATGGCCAGACTTAACTGCGAACCATTCGCCTTTAAAATTTGAGTTTCCCTCCAGAGCGCCTCCCATCTTTCCGCAATACTAAAAAAGTTCTCCCCTTTTGGGGTCAGGCTGATTTTGGCTGCCCCTTTTCTTCGCTCCACCAATAGGCCGCCCATCCCCTGCTCTAAAGTCTTTAGCCGGTAGCTTACCGTTGCTTGTGACAGGTGCAGCATGTCTGCCGCTTTACTTATACTCCCGGTCCTTACGATAGCTAAAAATGCCTCTATCCCAGGAAAATACATCGAATACCTCCTCAATATATAGAAAATATTAATATAGTTCACAAAACATTTGCGTTTTACAACATTATTCTTTATGTCTAAAATTATCATTAACACAGACAAGGGGTCAAATAACCCACGTTATGAAAAGGTGGTTTAGCCATGAAGATTCTCATCGTTGGTCATTTTAACGAAACTGCACAATTAAAGATTACCGGGTATTTTCCGCAAGACTGGAACGTTGTCATTGTCCCGCCCGGACAAGATATGCTGCATCATATTGAAGATTGCCAGGTCCTCATTCCTGAACATATCCAAGTGGACCCTAGCCTGCTCGCCAGTGCCAAAAAATTAAAATTGGTACAGACAGGTGCAGGCTATGATAATGTCGATATCCCTGCCTGTACAGAGCTCGGCATTTGGGTGGCTAATGCGGCAGGAGTGAATGCACAGGCCGTGGCCGAGCACGTAATGGCACTAATGCTGGCTTATTATAAAAACATACCGTTTCTTGATCATTTCATGAAAAACAGGATGGATGAACATCAGTTGGAGTACACAGGGAGTGAACTAGAGAGCAAAACCATTGGGATTATCGGTCTGGGTGCTATCGGAAAGAAAGTCGCTGCGTTTTGCAGCGCTTTTGATATGAAGGTGCTGGCTTATGCGAGAAAGACCGTAGTACAGGCTGACGATTTGGTGACAATGACGGATCTCGATACTCTTCTAAGCACATCGGACATCGTCAGTGTACATGTACCCTTGACTGAGCAGACCAAGCACCTGATCAACCAAACGGCATTTCAAAAAATGAAGAGTAGCGCTCTGTTCCTCAACACGGCCCGCGGCGGGATTGTTAATCAGACAGACTTGATTGACGCATTAAAAAAAGGGGGGATTTCCGGCGCCTGCCTGGATGTGTATGAATCCGAACCGCTTCCCTTAGATAGTGAGCTCCGCACTCTGGGCAATGTGGTCCTTACTCCCCATACCGCAGGAATGCCTGACGGCCGGAAATTCCACAAAAAAAGATACGATTTCTTTATAGATAATATAAACCGTGTACAAAACGGGAAAGAGCCTGAAAGCAGGCTCAATCAGTTATTATAAGTTTCGGTGCAATAAAAATACAAAAAAAGGTTTATGACATTGTACGAAATACAATGTCATAAACCTTTTTTAATACCGGCGAGAGGACTCGAACCTCCACGGTTTCCCACTCGATTTTGAGTCGAGCGCGTCTGCCATTCCGCCACGCCGGCTTAATATCATATATATCCACAATGGATAATTAAATTTCAGATGAAGACATTCAATAAAATAATAATGGCGCGCCCTGAGAGATTCGAACTCCCGGCCTTTTGATTCGTAGTCAAACGCTCTATCCAGCTGAGCTAAGGGCGCAAAATATGGAGCGGACGACGGGAATCGAACCCGCGACCCTCGCCTTGGCAAGGCGATGCTCTACCGCTGAGCCACGTCCGCACACGGTATGTATTCAACTGCTTCAATAAAAATGGCGGAACCGACGGGATTCGAACCCGCGATCTCCTGCGTGACAGGCAGGCATGTTAGGCCAACTACACCACGGTTCCAAATATTGCGGGGGCAGGATTTGAACCTGCGGCCTTCGGGTTATGAGCCCGACGAGCTACCGGGCTGCTCCACCCCGCGTCAGTAATAGATATTCTTTTCTGGCTTACAAACTCTGCATGGTGGAGGCTGAGGGGTTCGAACCCCCGACCCTCTGCTTGTAAGGCAGATGCTCTCCCAGCTGAGCTAAGCCTCCATCGAAGAAGCAACTTAATGATCATAACACATTTACATGAGATATACAACCATTAATTTTTCAAAGATGAATGTGGTGACTCGTATGGGATTCGAACCCATGTTACCTCCGTGAAAGGGAGGTGTCTTAACCCCTTGACCAACGAGCCAGATAAGCAAACAATCTTTCGACAACAAAAAGTATTATATCAAATAAAATAGTATAATACAATAGAAATATTATTGCTCTATTCATTACTTACTGGATTCTCCACCAAGGCCATAATAATCTCTGCAACCTCGGAAACTGATTTATGTTCAGTATCTACGTCGTTTGCGAAGAGTTTACTCTTGAGCCCCTAAGACATGTCTCCATCTGTAAAGCGGCCCAGGAATCCTGGCCCTTCACCACGGCTCTCCAATCTCCTGTGTAAGGTCTCAGAGGAAGCAGTCAAGTTAAAATGACGGACATCCCGTCCCTCACTTCTCAGCCTGCCCACAATCTCTATGAAATACTCTTCTTTCACTAGTGTCATAGGTACAATAATGGTTCCGCTATAGCCTGAATCCAGGTATGTCAGCATCGAATAGGTAAAGTCACGCCAGAGCGTATGGTGCTGAAAATCAGCTTCTGACATCTCGGCAGGAATATTGTCCCTGATATAAAAACGGGCATTTTCCGGATCAAATACATACGAATGTGGAATTCTGCGTTGGAGTTCATTTGCTGTATGTGTTTTCCCTGATCCAAAGGCACCATTAAGCCAGATAATCAAGCTGGCACCTCCATCATAGACTTTAATGGTAAACACAAACACAAACAAAAAACCACCATTGATAATCAACAGTGGTCTTGAGTGCTTGGCAACGTCCTACTCTCCCAGGACCCTTCGGTCCAAGTACCATCGGCGCTGGAGGGCTTAACGGTCGTGTTCGGGATGGGTACGTGTGGAACCCCTCCGCTATCGCCACCAAACATGCGTCTGTGAAACAGACGCTGCCGCTAGAAATTCGGTTCATCACGAATGTGTGAATGAATTTCGTTGCGTTCAGGAATTGATTCCTGAAAACTGAATCCGAAACAAATCTGCGTGTTAGAAATTTGGATAAGCCCTCGACCGATTAGTATTGGTCAGCTCCATGCATTGCTGCACTTCCACCTCCAACCTATCTACCTCGTCGTCTTCAAGGGGTCTTACATACTGGGAAATCTCATCTTGAGGGGGGCTTCACGCTTAGATGCTTTCAGCGCTTATCCCGTCCGTACGTAGCTACTCAGCCATGCTCCTGGCGGAACAACTGATGCACCAGCGGTACGTCCATCCCGGTCCTCTCGTACTAAGGACAGCTCCTCTCAAATTTCCTGCGCCCACGACAGATAGGGACCGAACTGTCTCACGACGTTCTGAACCCAGCTCGCGTACCGCTTTAATGGGCGAACAGCCCAACCCTTGGGACCTACTTCAGCCCCAGGATGCGATGAGCCGACATCGAGGTGCCAAACCTCCCCGTCGATGTGGACTCTTGGGGGAGATAAGCCTGTTATCCCCAGGGTAGCTTTTATCCGTTGAGCGATGGCCCTTCCATGCGGTACCACCGGATCACTAAGTCCGACTTTCGTCCCTGCTCGACTTGTAGGTCTCGCAGTCAAGCTCCCTTATGCCTTTGCACTCTGCGAATGATTTCCAACCATTCTGAGGGAACCTTTGAACGCCTCCGTTACTCTTTAGGAGGCGACCGCCCCAGTCAAACTGCCCGCCTGACACGGTCCCCGTACCGGGTTACGGTACTAGGTTAGAACCTAGATACGATCAGGGTGGTATCCCAACGGCGCCTCCGCAGAAGCTTGCGCTCCTGCCTCAACGGCTCCCACCTATCCTGTACAGATCGTACCCAAATTCAATATCAAGCTGCAGTAAAGCTCCATGGGGTCTTTCCGTCTTGTCGCGGGTAACCTGCATCTTCACAGGTATTAAAATTTCACCGGATCTCTCGTTGAGACAGCGCCCAAGTCGTTACGCCATTCGTGCGGGTCAGAATTTACCTGACAAGGAATTTCGCTACCTTAGGACCGTTATAGTTACGGCCGCCGTTTACTGGGGCTTCGGTTCACAGCTTCGGATTGCTCCTAACCACTCCCCTTAACCTTCCAGCACCGGGCAGGCGTCAGCCCGTATACTTCGCCTTACGGCTTCGCACAGACCTGTGTTTTTGCTAAACAGTCGCTTGGGCCTTTTCACTGCGGCCCCCTCGGGCTATTCACCCTACCGAGGCACCTCTTCTCCCGAAGTTACGAGGTCATTTTGCCGAGTTCCTTAACGAGAGTTCTTCCGCGCGCCTTAGAATTCTCTTCTCGCCTACCTGTGTCGGTTTGCGGTACGGGCACCTTCTCCTGACTAGAGGCTTTTCTTGGCAGTGTGAGATCATGACCTTCGCTACTATAATTTTCGCTCCCCATCACAGCCTGGCCTTAATAGTGTGCGGATTTGCCTACACACCAGCCTCACTGCTTAGACGGACATCCATCAGTCCGCGTCACTACCCTCCTGCGTCACCCCATCGCTCATAGCGGATTACGGTGGTACAGTAATTTCAAACTGTTGTCCTTCGACTACGCCTTTCGGCCTCGCCTTAGGTCCCGACTTACCCTGAGCGGACGAGCCTTCCTCAGGAAACCTTGGGCTTTCGGCGGATCAGATTCTCACTGATCTTTTCGTTACTCATACCGGCATTCTCACTTGTATGCTGTCCAGCGCTCCTTACGGTACACCTTCAACCCACATACAACGCTCCCCTACCCCAGATGCAAAGCATCTAGCCATAGCTTCGGTGGTGTGTTTAGCCCCGTTACATTTTCGGCGCAGAGTCACTCGACCAGTGAGCTATTACGCACTCTTTCAATGGTGGCTGCTTCTAAGCCAACATCCTGGTTGTCTGTGCAACTCCACATCCTTTCCCACTTAACACACACTTGGGGACCTTAGCTGATGGTCTGGGCTGTTTCCCTTTTGACAATGGATCTTAGCACTCACTGTCTGACTCCCGGCAAGAAGTTAATGGCATTCGGAGTTTGACTGAGCTTGGTAACCCTTGCGGGCCCCGCACCCAATCAGTGCTCTACCTCCACCACTCCATTCACCGAGGCTAGCCCTAAAGCTATTTCGGGGAGAACCAGCTATCTCCGAGTTCGATTGGAATTTCTCCGCTACCCCCACCTCATCCCCGCATTTTTCAACATGCGTGGGTTCGGGCCTCCAGTGCGTGTTACCGCACCTTCACCCTGGACAGGGGTAGATCACACGGTTTCGGGTCTACGTCCACATACTCAGTCGCCCTATTCAGACTCGCTTTCGCTGCGGCTCCGGCTTCTCACCTTAACCTTGCATGTTAAACGTAACTCGCCGGTTCATTCTACAAAAGGCACGCCATCACCCATAGAAAGGGCTCTGACTTTTTGTAAGCACACGGTTTCAGGTTCTATTTCACTCCCCTTCCGGGGTGCTTTTCACCTTTCCCTCACGGTACTGTTTCACTATCGGTCGCCAGGTAGTATTTAGCCTTAGCAGATGGTCCTGCTGGATTCATACGGGGTTTCACGTGCCCCGCACTACTCGGGATCCGTCTCGGAGAGAACACAGTTTAGGCTACAGGGCTTTTACCTCTATCGCGGGCCTTTCCAGACCTCTTCGCCTACCATATTCCTTTGTAACTCCATGTGAGACGTCCCACAACCCCAAGAGGCAAGCCTCTTGGTTTAGGCTGTTCCGCGTTCGCTCGCCGCTACTGACGGAATCACTATTGTTTTCTCTTCCTCAGGGTACTTAGATGTTTCAGTTC
Organism: Paenibacillus sp. FSL H7-0350; assembly: GCF_038593195.1. Taxonomy (NCBI): domain Bacteria; kingdom Bacillati; phylum Bacillota; class Bacilli; order Caryophanales; family Paenibacillaceae; genus Paenibacillus; species Paenibacillus sp. FSL H7-0350. Next base: position 2,733,576 of record NZ_CP151972.1, read on the forward strand.
CCCTGGTCTGCCTCTGCATTTCCTATGTATTCAGAAATGAGTAACTGCGAATTACCACAGCTGGGTTTCCCCATTCGGACACCCCCGGATCAAAGCTTGCTTACAGCTCCCCGAGGCAGTTTCGTTGTTCGCCACGTCCTTCGTCGGCTCCTGGCGCCTAGGCATCCTCCGTGTGCTCTTAGTAGCTTAACCAACGTTCCGGTGTTTTGCTTGTTTGCACAATCAAAAACCTTCACTTTGTAGCAACTAATAACTATTTCAACTTGCTTACACAAGTTTCAGCTAAAAGATGTTCTAAAACGCAAATTCGTTTCGGTATCCAGTTTTCAAGGATCAAGGTAAAGATGAGAGCTTAAACTCTCAAAACTGACCAACGAGTGAGTATTCGAACCCAAGGGTTCTTTTTTGGAAGCAAGCTTCCGATTTGAATGTCTTCATTGCAGAAGACGATTCTCCATAGAAAGGAGGTGATCCAGCCGCACCTTCCGATACGGCTACCTTGTTACGACTTCACCCCAATCATCTACCCCACCTTCGGCGGCTGGCTCCCTTGCGGGTTACCCCACCGACTTCGGGTGTTGTAAACTCTCGTGGTGTGACGGGCGGTGTGTACAAGACCCGGGAACGTATTCACCGCGGCATGCTGATCCGCGATTACTAGCAATTCCGACTTCATGCAGGCGAGTTGCAGCCTGCAATCCGAACTGAGACCGGCTTTGCTGGGATTGGCTCCACCTCGCGGCTTCGCTTCCCGTTGTACCGGCCATTGTAGTACGTGTGTAGCCCAGGTCATAAGGGGCATGATGATTTGACGTCATCCCCACCTTCCTCCGGTTTGTCACCGGCAGTCACTCTAGAGTGCCCAGCTTAACCTGCTGGCAACTAAAGTCAAGGGTTGCGCTCGTTGCGGGACTTAACCCAACATCTCACGACACGAGCTGACGACAACCATGCACCACCTGTCTCAACTTTCCCCGAAGGGCACCTGATGCATCTCTGCTTCGTTAGTTGGATGTCAAGACCTGGTAAGGTTCTTCGCGTTGCTTCGAATTAAACCACATACTCCACTGCTTGTGCGGGTCCCCGTCAATTCCTTTGAGTTTCAGTCTTGCGACCGTACTCCCCAGGCGGAGTGCTTACTGTGTTAACTTCGGCACCAAGGGTATCGAAACCCCTAACACCTAGCACTCATCGTTTACGGCGTGGACTACCAGGGTATCTAATCCTGTTTGCTCCCCACGCTTTCGCGCCTCAGCGTCAGTTACAGCCCAGAAAGTCGCCTTCGCCACTGGTGTTCCTCCACATATCTACGCATTTCACCGCTACACGTGGAATTCCACTTTCCTCTTCTGTACTCAAGTCACCCAGTTTCCAGTGCGACCTCAGGTTGAGCCCAAGGTTTAAACACCAGACTTAAATAACCGCCTGCGCGCGCTTTACGCCCAATAATTCCGGACAACGCTTGCCCCCTACGTATTACCGCGGCTGCTGGCACGTAGTTAGCCGGGGCTTTCTTCTCAGGTACCGTCACTCCGGTAGCAGTTACTCTACCGGACGTTCTTCCCTGGCAACAGAGCTTTACGATCCGAAAACCTTCATCACTCACGCGGCGTTGCTCCGTCAGGCTTGCGCCCATTGCGGAAGATTCCCTACTGCTGCCTCCCGTAGGAGTCTGGGCCGTGTCTCAGTCCCAGTGTGGCCGTTCACCCTCTCAGGTCGGCTACGCATCGTCGCCTTGGTGGGCCATTACCCCACCAACTAGCTAATGCGCCGCAGGCCCATCCCCAAGCAGCAGATTGCTCCGCCTTTCATTCTCTCCTCAGGAGAAAAAAGAAATTATCCGGTATTAGCTACCGTTTCCGGTAGTTATCCCAGGCTTGAGGGCAGGTTGCCTACGTGTTACTCACCCGTCCGCCGCTAAGTCTGAAAGGAAGCAAGCTTCCTTTCAGACTCCGCTCGACTTGCATGTATTAGGCACGCCGCCAGCGTTCGTCCTGAGCCAGGATCAAACTCTCCAAATTGGTATTTAGAAAGAGCGATTGCTCATTTTGAAACATCTGACGAGAATTTACATTCTCTAATTTGGATCTCACCGAAGCGATCTCCAGATACTCACTCGTTGTTCAGTTTTCAAAGATCAAGCTCGTTGTCAGCGCCGCTTACCGCGTCACCAGCAACTTTTATAATATAACATATCCTTCTTCTGAATGCAACACTTATTTTCGATGAAGCGAAATGTGTATTCATGAGAGCAACATGTCCAATCTTCTTGCAAGGCACCCGCCTTGCGACTGGATATATAATATATCATGATATGTACCTGCTAACAACCCTTAATTTTATACCATTTTTGAGATAGTACTATGGCCTTTCATAGATATCCTATACAAGCCTCTGTACCTGCATAACATTGCCCGAAAAGCACATGCCGGCCCTCATCTAGCAGGACCTGCATGTGCCACTCTCTCTTAGGGACTCTTCTCTTAATTCGGAATCCAAGGAGTCTGATTCTTTTTAGCTGTACTAGAACGTCCGCTAGAGTTCGAACGCGGCTTGGCGTGGGCTTTATCCTTGGCGGCAGAACCCTGGCTGGAGGTTTTCGCTTTTGCCGCTGCCGGTTTCGACTTCCCTGGTTTTGTATCCTTTGCTGCTGTGACTTCAGTGCGCCCCTTATCCGGTAACTCCTCCGCTTCCTCTACTACAGGCTCAGGAATCTGAATCTCAGGTACGCGGTTGTGAGCGAAGTTCTCCATGCCCGGATAAGCAGGATATGGTGGAATGTTAGATACCATAGGCGGTTCATACATCGGTGACACTGCGTTAGGCATGGCATTCATTCCTCCGGCATAAGGAGAAACCATCCCCATCTGCGGCATGCCATACACCGGATACCCGTTATACATCGGCTGCTCATAAGGATAGGGCTGAATCGACATTGCGCCGCATCCGCAGGATGGCCATGGAAGATTGACCTGTTCACTCTGGTACTGCGGAGCAAACGCAGCATTGTCACTGAAAGGGCTGACTGCAGACATATTCACATTGTTATAATCCGGTGCTGCATTAGGATACCATGCTTCGGGATATTGTCCAGGCGGACAAGGATTAACCGGTTGAGCATAGAACGGCGGGCAATCCGGCATAAACGCTGCGGGCTGAGCATAACTCGGAGCGTTATTCATGTTATTCATGTTGTTCATATTGTTCATATCCATATTGGCCATTGGCTCATATATCGGATACACGGGTGCATAATTCATGAAATACGGATTCTCGCTGAGGCCGGGATAGCCATCGGTCTTTCCCCATGGCGAGGTTTTACCCTCATCCCAGGCGGCAGGCTGGACCTCTGTCTTATTATGATGCACTTCTTTGGTTTTCTCTTCCTGCGCGGGAACAGAGATTTGCACATACAAACTTTGTTTCTCATGGACGACTTCCTGAACCGGCTTGACTTCCGGCATTTTATTAGGTGCAGGGTTAGGTGCAGGAACCGCCAACGGGATAGGGACTGCTTCTGCAGCAGGTGCAGGAGCTGGCGCAGGAGCCGGCTTTTCGATAACACCGGTGTAGGTTTTACCGCCAATCGCCGTTTTATCGACCACTGCCGGAGCGGTTGACTGAGCCTGAATCGGGGTCGTATTAGCTTTTACCGGATCGATGGATTGGGCCTGGATCGGAGAAGTACTGACTTTCTTAGGGATTTTCACGACTTCACCCGTCATCAGTGCATTAGGGTTCTTAAGCTGCGGGTTGGCATCAATCATATCCTTGAGTGTAACTCCCCAAGCTTTGGAGAGCTTCCATAAAGTATCGCCTTGCTTGACTGTATGCTTATAGTAGATATCGTTGTTGTCCGGAACAGGCAGAGCTACGGGCGCAGCCGGGATCTTAACCTTGTCTCCAACCGCAAGCACATCTGGATTGGTGATTTGCGGATTGGCCTCGATTATTTTTTGCAGCGGCACTCCATACTTCTGTGATAACGCAAACAGCGAATCACCTTGCTTAACAATGTGTATTTTCACGCAGCATTTACCTCCTAAAAGTATCTATTGATCGGCACTGCACCCCGGTTCAGGGATGATAGCCCTCCAGATTCGGTAGTTGCGGTACAGCCGCCTCCTTCGTTACTACATCTTATGCAGCCCATGGGCGAATGACATCCCTATATGCAAAAAAAATCCTTCCATGCTTGGCATGAAAGGATTTTTCTCTGTTCGCTCCTACGAAACTAATGTACTATTCCCAAACCTTATAGCCGTCTTTATCAACCACATTGCGGAATTCTTCCAGCAATTGCAGGGTAATCGGTCCGGCCTGACCGGAACCAATGACTCTGCCGTCGATCTCACGGGCAGCAATAACTTCAGCCGCTGTTCCGGTGAAGAAAACTTCATCGGCAATATAGACATCATGCATGGTGAACGGCTCTTCCTTAAGCGGCAATCCCAGCTTCTCACACAGCTCAATGATCGCCAGACGGGTGATTCCCTCCAGGGCACCCAGGTAACAAGGCGGTGTATAGACTACCCCTCTTTTGATAATGAAGATATTATCGCCGGAGCCTTCGGTTACATAACCCTGGGCGTTCATCATGATCGCTTCATCGGCTTCCGCCAGATTCGACTGAATCTTCACCAGAATATTGTTCAAATAGTTCAACGATTTGATCTTCGGATTCAGGGCATCCGGGAGATTGCGGCGCTGGGAGACCGAAACGGCACGAAGTCCGTTCATATAAGCCTCCTCCGGGTAGATGGCTAACTGCTCAACAATGATGATTACACTTGCTTTGGGACAACGGCGCGGATCAAGACCCAGGTTGCCGGGACCGCGTGATACGATCAGCCGGATGTACCCGTCCCGCATTTCGTTCAGGCGGATCGTCTCGGCCATAGCCTCCAGCATCTCATCATAGGCCAGCGGAATGTCCAGCATAATCGACTTCGCCGAATCATACAGCCTGTCCAGATGCTCCTTGCACTTGAAGATGTTACCGTTATAAATACGGATACCTTCAAAGATTCCGTCTCCATATAAAAAACCGTGATCGAATACGGACACCATTGCCTTGTCCTTCGTTACATGTTGTCCATCCAGATAGATCCATTGCTCAGCCATGAACTTACTGCACCTCCGCTTTCTCTTCCTCATAGGTGTATGTGGGATAGGACCCCAGAATCCGTACCTGACAGCCCAAGGCTTTGATCTCTTCAATCGCACCCGGGAGGAGTACCGATTCTATCGGTTCCAGCACATCAATATAGAAATAATAAGTACCCAGCTTCTTCTTCGTCGGCCGTGATTCAATACGGGACAAGTTCAGCTTACGCCAGGCAAAAGCAGCCAACACCTGATGCAGTGCACCAGGGAAATCCTCGGGCAGCGTAACAAGAATACTCGTCTTGTCTCCACTGCTCTTCTGTGGAAGCTCCAGTTGCTGCGGGCCCACCAGGACAAACCGCGTGTAATTGTTATTATGATCTGTAATCTGGCGTTCCACAACCTCCAGCCCGTGTGTAGCAGCTCCGAGCGCCGTACCGATAGCAGCCCAGCCTTTGCCGGGATTGCCTTTTACAATCTCCACCGCTTCAGAGGTGCTTCCCACAGACTCCAGCTCAGCCCAGGGCATAGCCTTACGGATGAACTGCGTGCATTGCGCCATAGCCACCGGATGGGACAAGATTTTGACAATCTTCGTATAATCCTTGTCCCCGTTCTCCTTCGTGAATTCCTGCGGACAGCTGATCAGATTCTGTATCGACGGAAAAATCCACTCCGCCTGCATTGGCAGGTTCACTTCATTAATGAGCCAGTCGATATGCAGGCTGACCGAGCCTTCTATCGTGTTCTCAATCGGAATGACACTGTAATCAGTGACTCCGCCGGCCGTGGACAGAAAGACATCGGAGATGAGCTTATGATGCTCCAGATGAACAGGGTTACCGCCAAATAAATGCAGCAGCGCTTCATGCGAGACGGAGCCCTGAGGCAATAACGCTATCGATTTCATGACTGTAATTCTCCTTTTATCATATCCAAAAATGATTCGTTTTGCATCCCGTTTCTTTCAAGCAGCTCTGCCGTGACACCTGTGGTGCATGGGGACAGCCATACGGTACGGGCAGAGATTCCGTTCTCCTGCATGGTCTCAGTCAAAAACAGCTCCAGCTCCTGCTTCCGCTGCTCGCTGCGGTCCACCATACATAACAGAGTCGGGCCTGCACCGCTAAGCGCAATCCCCAGCGCGCCGTGGCCCGGAGCTTCAGCCAGCAGCTTCTCCATCCCCGGTACCAGCGGTGCACGGTAGGGCTGATGGAGCCGGTCTTGCATCGCTGTACCCATCAGGTCCAGCCGTCCTGCGGCTAACGCTGCGGTGAGCAGTGAGGTACGGCTGATGTTGTGGACAGCATCGCTCATTGTAACCTCCGCCGGCAGCACGCCTCTTGCCTTGACAGTCTCCAGCTCGAATTCAGGGATGACCACAAGCACTTCAAGCTCCCGAGGAGGCTCGATCCGGATATAATCGGCATGCTCGCCATCCCACACGGCCGTAATAATTCCCCCGAAGAGCGAGGCTCCAACATTATCGGGATGCTTCTCGATCGCTGTAGCCATATCGAACAGCTTCGCCTGACTCAGCGGTGAACCTATCATAGCATTCGCCGCAGCCAGCGCGCCAATAATGGCCGAAGCACTGCTGCCAAGCCCGCGGGTCAGCGGGACTGCCGAATACATGGAGATGGACAACTCCGGAACCTGAACCCCGGCCTCTGCAAAGACCATTTGCGCAACCTTGTAGAGCAGATTGCTTTTGTCCCGGGGAAGACCAGCCATCTCATCTCCATACAGATGAAACACCGTTTCAGCCGCTTCCTCCATTTCAATCCAGGCATACAGCGACAGAGCCATGCCCAGCGTATCGAAGCCCGGACCGAGATTGGCGGTACTGGCAGGGACCTTCACTCTAGACCTTCCGTAAATACTCATGGCGGGTAAATCTCCTTCATTATATTTGCGCGCAAGCCCAATGTTCCATGGACGCCTGCGATATTTAACCTTCTACACGGTAATGGCTTTTGATGCGGTGAATGACGTTCAATTGCTCTAAATGCCGCATTACTTTATTCATACTCGCCTTGCTGGCATTGTGCGTTACAATAATGATTTCTGCATCCGGATTATTAGTATTGGCCTGCTGCACTACGGAATCCAGACTGACATCATATTCGGCAAACACTTGAGTAATCTTCGCCAGCACACCGGCCTTGTCATCGACATGGAGCAGCAAGAAGTTTTTGTAATAGATATCCTCGTCGCTCTTCAGCTTCTTCTGCTTGTACGGCACAATCTGCTTAAGCCCGTTAACACCCAGCTTCAGATTCTTGATAACCGCCACCAGATCCGCCACAATCGAGGTTGCCGTAGGCATCGCCCCTGCCCCCGCACCGTAGAACATCGTCTCCCCTACAGCTTCACCATATACATATACCGCATTAAACACGCCGTTCACGGAGGCAATCGGGTGGTTCGTACGGATCATCGTCGGCTGAACGCTAATGCTGAATGCTTCATCTTGGCGTTCAGCGATTCCGAGCAACTTCATCTCGTACCCCAGCCGTTTGGCAAAAGCTATATCCTCCTTGCTGACGCCGGAAATTCCGCTTACACTGACATCGCTCAGCTCCACATTGGTCCGGAAGCCCAGCGTGCCCAGAATGGCCATCTTGCGGGCCGCATCCAGCCCCTCCACATCGGAGGTCGGATCAGACTCGGCATACCCCAGCTCCTGCGCTTCCTGCAGTACGTCGAGGTAAGACGCACCTTCCTGGCTCATTTTGCTGAGAATGTAGTTGGTTGTCCCGTTCACGATCCCCATAATCTTCATGATCTTATCCGAGGAAAAACCTTCAATCAGGGTGCGGATAATCGGAATACCTCCCGCCACACTTGCCTCATAGAACACATCGCATTGCTTCTCCTGCGCCTTCGCCAGAATCTCCGAGCCGTGCAGGGCCATCAGGTCCTTATTGGCTGTTACGATATGCTTGCCGCGCTCCAGTGCCTCCAGAATGTACTCCTTCGTGCCTGCGATCCCGCCCATGACCTCAACAATCACATCAATCTCCGGGTCACGGATAACGGCCCATGGATCATCGGTAATCTTGGACGGATCCACTTCGATATCACGCGGCTTCTCTGTATTCTTCACGGCAATACGTTCAATAAGGATCGGCGAGCCCACCTGGCTGCTCAAATCCTCCTGATTTCCTTCCACAATACGGACAACGCCCGTACCCACAGTACCCAGACCCAGCAGACCTACTCTAACCGGCTTCATTCGTATTCTCACCCCTGACCAATAATTAACGCACGCTTCACACCGGGAATTGCCTTGAGACTGTCCAGCAAGTCGCCCAGCTCTTCATTCAGATGGGAGATCTCGACAGAGATCACCACGTTAGCCCGCCCTTGCAGCGGGATACTCTGATGGATTGTCAGCACATTCGCCCCGTGAACAGCCACAGAACCGAGCACCTTGGACAGCATGCCCGACTCGTGCTCCAGATCAATCGAGATCGTCACAATGCGCTCGCGCTCCAGCTGATGAATTAAGTGTATCCCATCTTTGTATTTATAAAAAGCACTGCGGCTAAGCCCAACCTGTTCCACGCCCTCGTGTACGGTTTTGGCATCTCCTGCTTCCAGCAGCTGTTTGACCTGCATGGTCTTCAGCACCGCATCGGGCAATATGTCCTCCCGGACCAAATAATAGCGTTCTTTCACGAACGTCCTCACCCCAAAGACTTTTGTATGTACATAGTGGACATTATACGGGATTGAAGGCTTTTATTGCAATAACTTTCTGCAAACAAGCAAGTGGAAACGGCTTCGCCGTCCTTTTAAAAGGACGGTACCGGTTCAGCGAGAAATAGAAAGATCATTTATAGCGTGAAACATATAAATGCTTATATTTCGGAAAAGGCTGTCCCCCCTACAATCTAGGAGGAACAGCCTTCACTTGCAGAAATCAAAAAAATGTTATATTTGCCGCGCTCGTTCAGCCGTAAGCAATGGTCGTCCCGCAGTAATCACAGCTAGTGGACTGGCCGGGAGCTACTGTATTCTGTGCCCCGCAGCCGGGACAGCGTACCGATTTCGGAAGCTGCTGCGCTCTAGGCTGCTGATAGGACGGCTGCCCTGCAGGCGGCGTGAAAGGCGATGCGGCTGCCTGTCCCGCCTGGGCCTGGGGCGCTGCATCCGCTCCCTCATGGAAGAGAAGCCCGGAGTCCAGGACCCCGTACTTCTGTAGATAGAGAAGGTCTCTGTTCACATCCCCTTCACTTTGCCCGGTGCGGTCCGCCAGATTCCCGGTATAGCGGACTCTCTCCACCCTGATCAGATGTACATACTGATTAGCGAGCTGCGAGAAGCGGAATCTGGCTTTGGCTGCGCTTCTAGCGAATGCAGAGGCGGGAAGGAGCAGCACCAAACCTACGAAGATCAAACCTGATATCAATGTGGTGGTGTCCATCGCGTCATCACTGAAGATGGAAATTACGACAATTCCCATCATTTGCAGGAACCCTCCTACAAATGCATGGAATAAAAGACTATAATTAACAGCCTTACGGTAATTTTTGTAATGGGTCGTGATTATGCGTATCAGCGCAAGCACAAGTCCGAGCGGCATAAACAAATACCCGGCGCCGATAGTTACAACATCAAAAGTGGTCCGCTCATACTTAGGCAGACTATCAGAGGGCTGCCCTTCCCGGCCCGGCAGTAGTCCGCCCGGCTGATTCCCTATCCCCATTGCTGTCTACTCCTCCTATTTAAGCCCCGCCAGCTCCAGGTTACGCCGCTGGAGCGTGCCGGCAATACTCTCGGTTAATTCCTCTGTCTCCGTGTCCCAGCTGGCTGGCAGCTCCTTCAGGACAAGCAGCAAAGCTACATGGTCATGCAGCAGAGAGATCTGCTGCCTAATGATGTCTTCCGTTGCATACAATCCCGGTCTTGATACCGGGTCACTATAGCGGAATTTCTCCTCCAGAGCCTCAATCAGCTCCACCAGCCTGCCTGCCTCAGGATGCTTCCAGCTGCCGGCAATCCCTCTGATCTCATGCAGCTCCTGCATGTGACTACGCAGGCTGCGCGAAGCGTCCGCAGCAATACGCTCCCCGAAGGCCGCATTCCAGCCATACCCGGCTGTAGCTGCAAGTACGAGGGCAGCTATAATGAGGATAAGCAACTGCTCTCCCGCATACCAGAGCGGACTCAGCTCCAGAATCCAGTCCAGCAGAATAGCCGAAGCAAGTACCGCAGCCAGATAGAAGGCTATAATTACAGCTCCGCTGATGAATACCGGTGAAGTCCGGCCCGCTTCAGGAGCACGGCGCAGCCATAGCATGCAATATACGTAAACCACAGTCTCTGCCATACATATAGCGAGCAGTGTCACTACGAAGCGCAGCAGCGATTCCATGAATCCAAATGTGAAGAAGGTACCCGCAGTAACTGCCAGAATAGCAACATAAATGCCAGTGATAAGACCTGTATATGACCTCTGCATTCCGTTCACCCGTTAGCCGCTCTGGTACCGCACTCTGGACAGAATTTCTGTCCAGACTTCAGCTCATGCCCACAGCCTGCGCACTTCAGGATCAGGCCTTCTCCGCAATGCGGACAGAATTTGGCACCAGGGATGACTGCCTTGCCGCAGCTATGGCATACCTTATTCTCCGCCTCCGGCGGGGGCTGCAGACTGCGGCCGCAGCCGGTACAGAAGCGTGCGTCTGCCGGATTAAGGGTTCCGCAGCCCGAGCAGGATTTAGAAGCAGCAGGTGCCGGCTGGCTGCCCGTACTGCCGTCCAGGGACATGCTCCTGGTCATCCGGGTGGCTATCTCAGCCGCAGGTCCGGCCAGCCCAAAGCCCATACCGAGCCCCAGTCCCGCATTCATCATGCCCACGCCTGCATTGCCCGGATTGCCTGCCGCCTCCTCCATAGCATCGAAGCTCCGTTCCTGCTGGTAGGTGAAGCCGATAATGTCCATCTCCGCTTTTTTGGCCAAGGCTTCCTTGAGACGCCGGGTTGCCGGATCATCATCGGGAATATTGATCGAGTCAATATAAAAATTATTAAGCTCAATACCGTTATCCAGGAACGAGGAGGACAAACGCCCCTGAATATGCTTGGAGATTTCAACCACGTAGGCGTTGATCTCCAGGATGCTGATTTTTTTGTGCACCAGATAAGAAGAAATAAGTTCATTAATATTGGACATCAACAGGCCGCGGAAATAATTGATCATTGTATCCTGATCAAAGACTGGCAGCGTCCCTACCAGCTTCAGCAGGAATTTGCGGGGATCTTCGATCCGCACGCCAAACTGCCCGAAGGCACGGACCGCTACCATGATCTTGTACTTGGGGTCCTGCAGCTGAAGCGGTGCACTGGTCCCCCACTTAACATTCATGGAGTTCAGCTTGTTCACAAACCATATCTCTGCGGTGAACGGAGACCTGCCGCCGAACGGCAGGTTCACCACATTCGACAGAATCGGAATATTCGCTGTGCTTAAAGTATGGCGTCCGGCTGTGAAGGAATCCAGCGCCTCTCCACCCTTGAACAGAATAGCTTCCTGGGATTCATTCACAATCAGCTGTGTCCAGGTCCCCAGCTCCTGATTCGGATACTTCCAGGCGAAGACACCCGGAGGTCCGTCATATTTGACTACTTCAATAATTGCCATCTGTCCATTCCCTCTTTCCTGACAGGTATGTATGATATACGCAGATTACATCCTTTGGATTCAACTTAACATCTCTTATATAATGATTGTAGTAAATTAATCCAGATATATAAAGAAAACTTTATTAGTATAAATGGCTAAACCCTCTGTGAAGCCCACCTGACTCCCATTAAAAAAGGCCGCATCCCCCTCTCGGAAGATACAGCCGGTATACTTGCTTCTCTATTAATAGTAGCTGCTGTTCTCGACAAATTCGAATTCAAAATCAGCAATGCGCACGATTGTGCCTTCGACAGCGCCGCGTCTGCGCAGCTCGGCGTCCACACCCATGTGACGCAAAGTACGGGCCAGCCTAAGAATGGCATCATGTGTGCTTAGCTGCATTCTCTTAATCATCCGCTCAATCCGCGGACTGTTGACTACAAACGCCTCGTTGTCACGGGTAATCGTGAATGAGTTATCCTCTTCCGCTTCCAGCTTATACACCTTGCGCTCTTTGCCAGCGACTTCTTCAACCACCGGAGCCACTGGAATACTGTCAAGAATATCTGTAGCACGGTAGAGCAGCTCCTGAACGCCCTGACGGGTCAGTGAAGAGATCGGCATAATCTCAAGGTCCGGACGAAGCTCCGCGACACGCTCACGGAAGGAAGCCAGGTTCTCCTCGGATTCAGGCATATCCATCTTGTTCGCCGCCACGATCTGCGGACGGTCAATCAGCGCCGCATTGTACTGCTTCAGCTCATCGTTGATCAGTACCCAGTCTTCAAAAGGATCACGGCCTTCCGAGCCGGACATATCCACGACATGAATGATGATACGCGTGCGTTCAACGTGGCGCAGGAATTCATGTCCCAGGCCCACCCCTTCACTCGCGCCTTCAATCAGTCCAGGCAGATCCGCCATTACAAAGCTGCGGCCGTCTCCAACATCCACTACACCCAGATTCGGGGTAATGGTGGTAAAGTGGTACGCTCCGATCTTCGGCTGGGCAGCAGATACGACCGACAGCAGTGTAGATTTCCCCACGCTTGGGAAGCCTACAAGGCCTACGTCGGCCATGACCTTCAGCTCCATGACGATGTAACGCTCCTGACCCTCTTCCCCATTCTCAGCCAGCTCCGGCGCGGTATTGTTCGCCGTCGCAAACCGGGTATTCCCCCGGCCGCCCCGGCCGCCGCGGGCCACTACAACCTGTTGTCCATGACGGGTTAAGTCGGCAAGGATCTCCTGGGTATCATCATCAATCAACACCGTTCCAGGTGGAATCCGCACGATCATATGCTCGGCGTTCGCCCCATGCTGACTCCTGTTGCGGCCCTTGATTCCCTTATCGGCCTTGAAGTGCCGCTGATAACGGAAATCCATCAGGGTACGCAGGCCTTCGTCTACACGGAAGATTACATCTCCCCCACGGCCTCCATCACCACCGGCTGGACCGCCATCCGGTACATACTTCTCACGGCGAAACGCTACGAGACCATCCCCGCCGTCGCCGCCTTTTACATAAATCTTAGCCTTATCTACGAACATAAATGTTCACCTTCCTTACATCTCCAGCGGTAACCGCAGTTCCATATAACCCTTAGCAGGCTGAACCTGCTCCGCCTTCATGATTTTTCCTTGTACTATATTATAAATTTGCCCCTGAAGCAGTTCGGGATTATCTTGCTCTCCCTCACCTTTGAAAGAGATCAGAATGTCCCTTCCCTCCTGTGAAAAGCTGAGCTCAAGCTTCCGCGTGTCTCCATGCTGTGTTATTCCGCTGTACTGGTACGCCCTGACCGTCTGCATAATTACTGAAGTCAGCTCAACCCCTACCTCAGGACTCAGCTTGTCCTCCAGCTGGAGCCCTTCCTCCACCTGTATGTCCAGCTCCAGACTGCTTCTGAACGTACGGAAGGATTGCAGATAGAATACCAAGGAAGGCACTCCTAACTTGGCTATACGGCTGTCGAGCGCAATACGCTCCTTTATTCTTTCCACACATTGTACGGATTTATCAGGCTTGCCCAGCTGGATATATCCGTAAAGCACCTGCAGATCATTCATCCAGTCATGACGATGATGATTCAGTGTCCGGTTTGCCGCCTGCTGCAGAGTGTTCTCCTGTATACGCAGTTCCTCTTCATATTGACGCCGGTTGTAAACAAAGCTGAATGCAAGCACTCCGGCTACCCAGACTCCGAGCAGCAGGCATGTGAAAAGGGAGGTTTGCCAATACACGAGACCTAAAGGAAACACTGCGGATAACATGACTGCCCAGACCTTACTTTTCCAGGATTTCATTCTTTCTCCCCGTCCCTTGGTTCGCAAAATTGATTCCAATGTAAGCACTGCTTATCTTGCTTCATATTCACCATTTCCCAGTATAACACAGGCTTTCTCCGCAATCACCAGAATCCCCCACAAAGTGAGGCTTAAGCTTCGATGCTTACTCAGGTACTTTGCGTGGACCCTGAAACAATTTCAAAAAAAGCCCCCGGCACTGATGCCGGAGGCTTCTCATCTTCATAGGTTCCGTAAGCTTACGCTTCCAGTGCCGCTGCTACCGGAGCGACATCCACCGGATACACGCTCACTTTTTTGCGGTCGCGTCCCCAACGTTCGAACTTCACTACGCCGTCCACAAGTGCGAACAGTGTGTCATCTTTACCGATGCCCACGTTCGTGCCCGGGTGGATTTTGGTTCCGCGCTGACGAACCAAGATGTTGCCGCCGGTTACTGCTTGACCGTCAGCCCGTTTCACGCCAAGACGCTTAGAGTGGGAATCACGTCCGTTCTTTGTGGAACCAACACCTTTTTTCGATGCGAATAATTGAAGATCCAATTTCAACATGTTGTCAACCTCCTTCTTCAAATGATGACTTCCTGTATCTGAATATATTTCCTGTAGGATTTAGCAATATCCTTGAGCATCAGCACCATGGATTCCAGCAAGAGCTGTACCTTGGCGGAAACTTCGGGATCATTCACGGGAACTAGAGTTCCGCTTAAGAATCCATCCTTCATCGAAGTATCCAGAACCACTCCGGTCAGGCTCTCAATCGCATTCACAGTTCCAACGGTAACCGTCGAAACACCCGCGCAGACGATATCCCTGCCATTCCTTGCGTATTCCGCATGCCCCTTGACGGCAAAACCGACAATGACACCCTGAGCAGAAGCCCGTGTAATCCGCACGTTAATCATTAACGCACCTTCTTACGCTTGAATCTTCTCGATAGTTACTTTGGTGTACGGTTGACGATGGCCTTGTTTCTTGTGGTAGTTCTTCTTAGGTTTGTATTTGTAAACTACAACCTTATGTCCCTTACCATGCTTCTCGACTTTGGCTGTTACAGACGCGCCGCTTACCAGCGGAGTTCCTGCAGTCAAACCACCTTCGTTAGAAACAGCCAAGACACGGTCAAACGTTACGCTTGCGCCGTCTTCAGCTTCCAGCTTCTCAATGAACAAAACATCGCCCTCTTGGACTTTGTATTGTTTACCGCCAGTTTCGATAATTGCATACATTGTACTTGCACCTCCTCATGTCTCAGACTCGCCTAGTCAAGGTGGCAATCCCCGGAGGAATTACGCTTCATCTACCCGATCGGAGCGGTTACAGCATGTGCAGGAATGGAACAACCAAACACATACTTGAAGATATTATCATACATATCAGCCCAAGTCAATATCCCCTCACAAAAATAGAGCTTTGGCTCCGATCTTCACTTCCCTACTCCAGCCAAGTCCCAACCTTGCCTGTACCGCCGCAGCACTGGCAGATTACCGGGGCAAATCCGGCGGAATCATGTCTGGCCTTCTTACGGGTCATCTCCAGCAGACCGAGATGGGTCCAGCCGAGAATATGCGTCTTGGTCCGGTCCCGGCTGATAATGCTCTCCAGCTTGTCCGTCACCTGCCTGCGGTGCTCTTCCCGCTCCATATCAATGAAATCAACAATGATAATACCGCCCGTATCCCGGAGCCGGACAAGCCGCCCGATCTCCTCCGCAGCCAGCAAGTTAGTCCGTGTTACAGTATCTTCAAGGTTGGTCCCGCCAGTGTACTGTGCTGTGTTAACGTCAATCACAGTCAAGGCTTCTGTCTCGTCCCAGATCAGCGTAGCGCCGCCTTCGAGGATGATTTTACGGCTGAAGCTCTTGTGCAACTGATCCGTCACCCCGTAAGCAGAGAAAATGGGCTCCTGTCCCCTGTAGAATCCCACAGGCTTGTACCCTTCAGGAGCCATATCCGTCAGGAAAGCTTCCGCTTCCTTAACCGCCTTAGCCGAATCAATCAACAGCTCATCACGCTGCGGATTGAAGGCATCCCGGATGAACCGCTGGACGATGCTCAGATCACAGTGCAGCAGAGCCGGTGCCTCCACTTCCTTGGAACGCCGGGTAATCACTTCCCACTGCGCCCGCAGAAAAGCCAGATCTCCCTCCACGGCCTCCACCGGCTCATCCTCGGAGACGGTGCGCATAATGAGTCCTTCCTCACCATGGCGCAGCCGCTCGCCTATGCCTTTAAGCCGGCTGCGCTCGGATTCCCGGCATATTTTCTTAGAGACCCCGACATATTCGGCAAAGGGCATGTACACCATCCAGCGTCCGGGCAGCGTATAATGCGTGGTTACCCGCGCGCCCTTGCCGCCCCGCGGTTCTTTTCTCACCTGAACAACAATCTCCTGACCGGGCTGCAGCAGCGTCTCAATCGAAGGCTTGACGGCCGGCTGCTTGTCCAGATGGGGATGCAATACATCGTCTACATATAGGAACGCATTCTTTTTCTGTCCGATATCTACAAAGGCCGCCTGCATACCAGGCAGCACATTCATTACCCGGCCTTTATAATAACTCCCGACCAGACCCTGCTGCTGATCGCGTTCAGCCGCATATTCCACCAGCCTCCCGTTCTCCAGAAGTGCCATTCGGGTAATATGCTGTGTACAGTGAACGATCATTTGTTTCATGGCTTCACCTCTGGTTTGAATCAATCTCGCTTGTTACTTTCCGAAATACGAAGCAATCAGTCGCTGCTCCGGCACAACGGCTACGATATCCCTATCGTTGTTCATCACATAGATATAATGATAATGGTTACGTTTAAATAGACGCAATATCTCATCCAAAGGTTTCGCGAGCGAGGCAACTATTGGGCGGGCAATGTTCTCCGCCACTAGATACCGCTCATAAATCCGCTCACGGTTCATCAAAAACCCGACAAACCGATACGGCAAATTGCGCTGGTCCGTCCAATTAGAATAGAGCAGAAACGCTCCGATCATGAGGAGGTTAAGCCGGAGACCATCCCCGTTCCCAAGCGGAAGCAGAGCGAAACCTATCACAAGCAGGCTGGCCGCAATGCTGACTCTGCCGGTCCACAGCAGCGTGTAATAATACGGAAGCAGCAGACTCAGGGCTGCCTGAAGGATTTTGCCGCCGTCCAGCGGAAGCACCGGGAGCAGATTGAACAGAGCGATCATTGCATTGGCTCCGATAAAATAATCCAGATAGGCGATATTTCCATACTCCACCTGCTTAAACGCCAGCGCCATCAGAATCATAATTCCGTTCTGCAGCGGACCGGCCAGGGCAATCCCGATCTCATGGACAGCCGTAAGCCGCCCATGATCCTCTATAACCGCAACGCCGCCGAAGGGCAGCAGCTCCACCGATCTGACGGTAATGCCGGCCAATAGCGCCGCACATACATGTCCAAGCTCATGAATGAATACGATCAGGAACAAGGTGAGCAGCTCCAGAAACTGTCCGGTAAGCACGGATACCATGAGAATCAGCACGAAGAGCGGATGCAGTGACAATTCAATGCCGCAGACCCTAATCAAACGATACCACTTCGGCCGGATCAATATAAGTCTTGTCTTTCATAACTGCAAAAAATAGCAACGGGACCCGGGCATCCTCCATCCCCTGAATCCAGCCTATTTCGTCTCCGCTCTGTACCCAGTCATCCACCGCGAGCCGTGTCCCGCTCAAATGACCGTATTCTGCCGTGATCTCCCCGGTGTGGCGGACCGTAATACGGATGCCTCCCCGGGCTTCCTTCGAAACGGCCAGGATACGGCCCGTATCTACACTTTTCACCGTGATGCTGGCACTTGAATCGTCTGCCGGTATAATTTCAATGCCATTAAGCGTAGTAGCAAAGGGACGTACAATGCTTCCTGTAAGCGGAGCGCTAAGCTCATGAGCGGCTGTCACCTTCTCCGCCGGTACCTGTTCATCTCCGAAAATGGGAATGAAGGACGGGGCTCCATTGAAATGTTCCTCGTACCACACCTGTGCCGCTGCAAAATCCATATCATTGCTGAGGATGTCTGTAATAAAGTACTGCGCCTTCACTGCCCACGGCTTCTGCACGGCAAAAATGCCCCATACAGCGCCGAAGACCAACAGACTGGCCACCGTCCGCCGCAGCAGACCAGCACGGAATCCCTGCCCCGGTCCCCTGCCATCTCCATCTTCCCAGTGATTACGCTGCTGTTTCCACATCGTCTCAGGGTCAGGCTCAGAGGAAGAGTCAAGTTCATTCCTGTCGCCAGCCCCCCATTCTCTGAATGAGGGAGGACTGCCTGGCAGACGGAACCGCTCTGATGCTGGTGCTGCCCCGGCTGCCGGCTTCTCCTCCAGCAGGTTTTGTATACGTTTCTTGCGGCGGTTCTTGGACTCTCTCGGGTATTTCATATTGATCCCTCCGGCGGGCTTGTTTTACTTCCATTTTATGAGTGGCGGAAGCCGCTTTAGAACAAGCCCTGTCCAAGTTACTGCACAACAAAAATAAGCCCGCCGGTGATTTCTCAGCAGCGGGCTCTTAACAGAAGATTGTCATGTATAAGTGCGTGGCCGGGATTCAGCCCATTCCAAAAAATTTCTTAAACTTCTTGAAGGCGCCCGTCTTCTGATCAAGCTGCATCAGCGGCACCGCATCGCCAAGAATACGCCGGGCAATATTACGGTAGGCTATCGCAGCTAAGGAGTCCGGGTTCATCACGGTGGGCTCGCCGTTGTTCGCCGCCCGGATGACCTGTTCATCATCGGGTACAATCCCGATCAGATCGATATTAAGCACCTGCAGAATGTCTTCAATATCAAGCATGTCCCCTGACTTGATCAAGGTCTGACGAATCCGGTTGACCACCAGCTTCGGAGATTCCACCGATGACTGCTCCAAAAGACCGATAATCCGGTCCGCATCCCGCACCGCAGCATGCTCCGGAGTGGTGACGACAATTGCTTTGTCGGCACCGGCAATCGCATTGCGGAAGCCGTGCTCAATGCCGGCCGGACAATCGATCAGAATATATTCGTACTCTTTCTTGAGCTCCAGAATGATATCCTTCACCTGCTCCGGTGTAACTGCAGTCTTGTCCTTGGTCTGGGCAGCGGGCAGCATGTACAGCTCATTGAAGCGCTTGTCCTTGACCAGCGCCTGATTCAGCCGGCAGCGGCCCTCTGCCACATCGACCAGATCATAGATAATCCGGTTCTCCAGCCCCATGACAACATCCAGATTCCGCAGTCCAATGTCCGTGTCCACCAGACATACTTTTTTGCCCTGCAGGGCAAGTGCGGTCCCAATGTTGGCTGTTGTAGTTGTCTTGCCAACTCCGCCTTTACCCGAGGTTACGACAATCGCTTCTCCCATGGAGGCTACACCCCTTTAAACACATTTAAATCCTGACGTAACTTCACTATATTATGAATTTTGTCGATTTGCATAGCACCGCCTGATAAATAGGCAAATTCCATACTGCTCTCCCGGGTTCCCCATTCATCCGGCGGTCTGCTAATAATCTCAGCAATCCGGAGCTGGGTAGGCGCTAGGAGAGAAGCGGCAATAATGGCCTCCTGGTTACCGTTGATTCCGGCGTGTGCCATTCCTTTGAGTGCTCCAAGAATATAGATATCTCCTGAACAGGTAATCGTGCCTCCCGGATTCACATCACCGAGGAACAGCAGATTGCCATCATGATGCAGTACCTGGCCCGAGCGGAGCATTCCGCTCATCATGAACAAGGCTTCCGTATCCTTCTCTTCAGGATCTTCAATAGCTTCAACCGAACGGATTAACAGATTTCCCTGACTCTTGAGGATCTCCAGTACCGCCTCTTTATCTTCTTCAGTAACAGCACGGTTGCCCAGCTTAATATCCACATGCACAATCGGTCCGGTCAGAATATTTTGATGGCTGTGCTCCAGCTTGTAGCGAAGCTCGCTTAAGAGATCTTCAAAGGGACATTTGTCGTCTAGCAGGAATACCAGGCCATCCTTGATGCCCTTAATCCTTACGTGCTTGGATTTAACTGTCATATGCCTGTCCCCCTATCCTCATTCATTCGTGCCGGGCCGGGCAAACTCCTTCTTTGGGCGATAAGAAAATACCGCTGTCACTTAGGCAGCTTCCTCATCAAGCGTCTCTTTCTTCAGCAGCTCCAGCTGTCGCCGGAGCGGAATGTAGACAAGCAGGCCTGCAGCAAAATGAATGAGCATGGTAGGCAGCATATAATGCAAGAGCGCCCAATTATATGGCTCCTGGCTTAGATTAAACACATTATAAATGGCAAAAAGAATACTGTCCTCCAGCAGACTGCCCAGCAGCACCACTGTCATCATGAGCGGCAGCGGAGCGCGGGGAATCTGGAATATCAGCCCGATCAGGTACGCAGATAAACCCATAGCGAAGGAATGAGCACCCAGTATGCGGCCATAGAAGACCACATCATGCAGCATACCGAACGACAAGCCCAGAATAAGTGCAGTATGCCGGTGATGGTATACCGTTACAAACAGAATGACGATGAAGACGAGATTAGGAATAATCCGCATCTGCCAGCCGTCAGGAATCAGCCAGGGAAGCACTGTGCCTTCCAGAATAAATAAAATGAATAACAAAAGTACCAGGACAGGTCTGCGCATCCTCACTATTCTACACGCTCCTCCGTATAGACAACGAAGAGTTCCTTCCAGTCCTGGAATCCTGCCGCCGGCTTGATAATCGCTGTAGAGGTGAACCCGTATTGTCCTTCCTTGACTTCTTCCACCTTGCCGATTGTCATTCCACGGGGATACATCCCCCCGCCGCCAGACGAAATAATCATATCACCCTCGGCAATCGGATCGCCTACGGGGATTTTGTTCATCATCAGCCTTCCGGTCTGCTGGTCGTAGCTCTCAATCATCCCAAAGGTCTTGCCTTCCTTGTTAACAGCGGTTGCCGATATAGGAGGCTGTGAGTTGGGGTCTTTGCTATCCATCATTGTCATCAGCTTCACAGTAGAGGTGAATTTACTTACATTACTTATGACTCCTACAAGGCCCTCGACAGAAGTTACAGACATATTCAGCCGTATGCCATCCTTCTCCCCAAGATCAATGACAAGGGTATTATTGCCTGATTCTGTCGTTACACTGACAACATTGGCGATTAGATATTCATATTTATACATGTTTTTTTGGGCTTCCGTAAATTTAAGATCCTTTTTGTAGCCCTCATTCTCAGCTTTAATAAAATTTAACTGCGCCTTATCCCGGGCGTACTGTGCAGCGAGAATCTTAAGCTGCTTGTTCTCTTCGGCCAGCTCATTCAGAGTCCCGATATCTTGGAAGAAGCCCGCTACGTATCCAGCGGGCTTGTAGAACAATTTCTGCACGAATCCGGTCGTATCTCTGAGGAAGTTCTCCGGCCAGGACAGGGTCTTTCTCTGCCCCAGGCTGAAGCCCATCAGAACGATAAACGTAACCAGCGTAATCAGCAATATAAATAGTCGTTTATTGTTAAACAGCTTGAACAATCTCGAGCACCCTCTAATAACCGTATTTCTCCAACCTCAGGGGTTGACGTTCACAGTCCGCATGTTCCTAGCGTTTGGAGCGGAGGCCCGAACTGCTGCGGCTCTTGAACAAGTGGATATTCTCCAGCGCCTTGCCTGTGCCGATCGCAACACAGTCCAGCGGATTCTCGGCCACAATCACCGGCATTCCGGTCTCGCGCGCCAGCAGCTTGTCCAGGTTGCGCAGAAGCGCACCGCCGCCCGTAAGCACAATGCCGCGGTCCATAATATCAGCGGCCAGCTCCGGCGGACATTTCTCCAGCGTAACCTTCACGGCTTCAACAATCGCATTCACAGTATCGGACAGAGCTTCGCAGATTTCATCGGAGGTAATGGTCAGCGTCTTCGGCAGACCGGTTACCAGATCGCGTCCGCGGATCTCCATCGTCTCGGCCTTCTCAAGCGGCAGGGCAGAACCCACATCCATCTTCATTTGCTCAGAAGTGCGTTCTCCAATCATTAGGTTATACTGGCGCTTGATGTACTGGATAATCGCCTCATCCGCATCATCCCCTGCCACACGTACAGAACGGCTTGTAACAATACCCCCGAGCGAGATAACAGCTACCTCGGTAGTCCCGCCGCCGATATCCACAACCATACTTCCTGTGGGCTCCCATACCGGAAGGTCTGCCCCGATGGCAGCAGCAAAAGGCTCTTCAATAATATAGGCTTCACGTGCTCCGGCCTGCTTGGTGGCATCTTCAACGGCGCGCTGTTCAACGGCCGTAATCCCGGAGGGTACACAGACCATGACATTCGGATGGCGCTGGAACATCGAGCGCTGCTTCTGGGCCTGGCGGATGAAATATTTAATCATGGTTGCCGTAGTATCGAAATCGGCAATGACCCCATCCTTCATCGGACGGATAGCACGAATGTTGCCCGGTGTGCGTCCGATCATCTTTTTGGCGGATTCCCCTACTGCTTCTATCGTCTTAGTATCGGTATTAATGGCAACCACGGAAGGCTCTCTGACAACGATTCCTTTACCGCGCACGTAGACAAGCGTATTCGCTGTCCCCAAGTCAATTCCTAAATCTTTCGTAAAACCACCTAACATCTTGTATGCTCCTTTTCCATGTGAATCTAGACAATTGTATTACATGTAGCCTTTCTCTTTCAAACTTACGTAGCTGCTGTCTCCGATCACCAGGTGATCCAGCACATCGATGCCGACAATCTCGCCTGCTTGCATAAGCCTTGTGGTCAGGGAGATGTCTTCAGGGCTCGGCGTAGGATCACCGCTCGGATGATTATGTGCGCATATAATTGCTGCGCTGCTGCATTTCATGGCTGCCCGGAACACCTCGCGGGGATGCACAATGGAGGCATTAAGGCTACCCATGGACAATGTTTCCTGCGCAATAACATGATTCTTCGTATTCAGGAACAGGCAGATAAAATGCTCCTTCTGCAAATAACGCAGCTGTTCGGTCAGAATCTCCGCCGCGTCCTGGGGACTGCGGATAATGACCGGTTCGGTAAGCCGGGAATTCGCCATGCGTCTTCCCAGCTCTATGCCTGCTTTGAGTTGCACGGCCTTGGCAGGGCCGATGCCGTTGATTGTTGTCAATTCGTCAATGCTCAGATCCGCCAGTCCGCGGAGACCGCCTGCATGGCTCAAGAGCCGCTGGGCGATAAGAAGGGCTGATTCACGGTGCGCACCTGTGCGCAGCAGAATAGCCAGAAGCTCCGCTTGACTTAATGATTCCGCCCCATAATGCATCATGCGCTCTCGTGGTCGTTCTTCATGGGGGAGGTCACGTAGCATAAATGATTGCGACTCCATCCCTAACCTTCTTTCTTCGGCTACCCTTACCGGTTCAGCACCGAAATGCCAAACCCGGACAACATACCGCTCAGCAGTGACAGCGGCAGACCGACCACGTTAAAATAACAGCCTTCAATTTCTTCCACCAGGGTGGCGCCCAGTCCTTGTATCGCGTAAGAGCCGGCTTTGTCGGCAGGCTCCCCGGTCGCTATGTAGGCGGAGATTTCCTCTTCGCTCATTGCTCTCATAGTTACAGAGGTTACCCTATGATCTACCAGGGTACGTCCCTCTGCGGAACCGATGCAGGCCACCCCGGTGTATACCTGATGCGTCCGGCCTTGCAGCATGCCCAGCATTCTGGCGCTGTCCTGCTCGTCCGCCGGCTTGCCGAGCACCATGTCGTCAAGCACAACAATCGTGTCACTGCCAATAATAACAGCATCCCGGTCTCCGGCAACAGGAATCACAGCTTCTGCCTTACGCAGAGCCAGATTCCGTACAATAGCTTCAGGGCTCCATTCAGGCGGCGTACTCTCATCAGCATCGCTGGACAGCACCTCAAAGGGCAGGCCAAGCGAGGCTAACAGCTCACGCCGCCGCGGCGAACCTGAGGCCAGAATAATATGCCGCGAATTGTCATGCTCCACTGTAATTAACGTCCCTTCCTGATGCTGCCAGCTAAGGCTACAGCCTGCGGTACAGCCATACGGCTGTAATGATCCCGGCAAGACTGAGCAGGCACAGTTTCAAATGGATTGTGATGTCATAGGTTATGATGTCTAAATCGGCTTGCGGCGACCACTTGAGAACAGTCGAAGCTGTAAGAAAAGACAGAGCTTGTACAGGTTCCAGCAGCTTGGCAATCCAGGCTCCGGCCAGCCAGCCCAGAATAAGAAATAACAGCAGTGTTCCTACATTTTTCTTCTTCATTCAAGTCTTCCCTCGCCATTTTTTGACACCCTAATTATTATACGGTGAAACGGAGTGCAATACAAACTCAAAATCCATCCAGGGAATGTTTACCACGTAAGCAGCCTGCGGATTTTATCACACCACAGGATTACCTCTGGAAATACAGCAATCCCCCGCCGGGCATACGCCTGGTACGGGGGAGCATTTATTAAGTCTATAGTCAGCGGCGCTTTACGCCTCAGCTGTCAGCTCATAGCAGACAACAGGCTTTTCTGGCCGGTCAGGAAGCTCATCATGGCCTCCTGCACCTCCCAGAGCAGCCCCTCCGCCTTATTCTTGCTGTATTCGTTCAGGGCGGCTATTCCCTGGCTCATGGATTTCTCCAGCCCGTCAGCGATTCTCTGCCCTTCCGGGGTCAGGCCCGGCTCCAGCGCCTTGACCGCCTGGGTCCACTGCATATGGAGATCACTTACCTCTCCGCCAGCGTTCCCGCTGTCCCCCCCGCCAAGCAGGGAAGCAGATAAGCTGCTCAGCTCACTTAACAGCTGGCTGCTGAGTGTGAAATAACTGTCCACCGCCGCCGCCGTTCCGGTATAGCGGACCTGGTTCACAGCTGGCAGTGCCACTTCTCTCACGTACAGCTCGATTCCTTGACCCTTGAGGCCATTGCTGAGCAGCTTGGCCTGCTCACGGTCAGGAGACAATCCGGCGTACACACGGTTGCCGTCTGCCGGGTCAAGACTTGCGGCAAGGCCTGCGGTCAGCAGCTCTTGACGGGCCTGTTCTGCTCCTGCCGGTGTACTGAAGACACCATATTGCAGTAGATAATAGGTCTGCGGGGCAACCTGAACCGGAATTTGTGCGATCACCGCTTCTCCCAACTGCTCAGCAGGCACACCCGTTATGTCTGCCGGGGTACCGCCGTTTGCCGCCTTCTGCCCCTGAGTGATTCCCGTCTTAACCGCCGCATTGCCGGCAGGTTTACCGTTCTCTCCCGTCCCTCCTATGATGAACGACAGGGCTGCGTATCCGAGCAGAATTCCCGTTCCCAGTGCTCCAGCTATGGACAGTGCGAACTTCCACCAATACGAGGGACGGCGGGTATGATAAGAGCCGCCGTAGCTATCCCCTTGAGCGCCGGATTGATCATAACTGTCTGTAGCAGATTCACGGTTATCGTCATGCAGCGGGTAGTAGTCATCTGCTGAATGCAGTCCTTCTTCATCTGCCCCTCCATAGAAGGAATGCTCCTCCGAATCTTCACTCTGTTCCCATAGATTCCTTGCAGAAGCAGGACGGACAACAGAATACAGCCCCAAATCATAGTTATCCTCAGGAGCTTTCATTTTCCGGCGGCCAGAGCCTGGGGGCTTCATGTAAGCTGCCTCTACTGGCCGGGACAACTCCACCTTCTCCAGATCCACAATATATTCATCGGCCTTGGTATAGGAGGATGCCTTAACACCCCCGGGCTGTACCTTGTAAGTCTCCTTATCCTCAAGAACAACACCGGTTTCGTTCACCACCCGGAGCTCTGCCTTCTCTGTCCGCTGCCTGCCCTGGTCCCCGTCGAAGCGGAAAGTCATTCTTCCGTTATTCAATACCCTCACCTCGCGATCTTCAGTTCTATACTGAAAGATATGAAAGATGCGAGAGAGATATGCTATTTTAATATATTTACACCAGACTAAGCAGCTTCGCCTTCACTCCGTCTGCGGCATAATGCCTGCTGAGCGTCCGGTGGGCCTGATCCGCAATAATGGTGCCAAGCTCCGGCGTCGTCAGCAGCCTGATCAGATGGTCGGCAGTGCCAGCCGTTGTTCCTGCCAGCAGAATATTCCGCCCCGGCTCGCAGATCAGCTCCTCCGAGCCCTTCAGGCTGCTGACCACCGGAGTACGGAGGGCCCAGGCCTCCAGAATGCTGCTCTGACTCCCGCAGTCCTCGCAGCATGAGGTAACTACAGCTCTGGCCATGCGGATATAATCAGCTGTCTGTATAGCTTCGCTGATGATTAGAATAGAAGAGTCCTTCTGGACGACAGCTGCGACCTCTGCATGCACCTCACTACTGATAATGCAGCAGCGGATATCCGGCACTGCCGCCTGAATCAGCGGATATACCTTCTTGAAGAACAGCAGTGCTGCATTCTTACCGTCAGTGGAATGCATGTCCCAGTGCAGAACGATGGAGTTATCCTTGACAGTATCTCCGGCAGCCGCATAAGGAGGCTCGCTCAGATCAATGTACGGCGGAACTACATGCACCTTGCCTGCATCAGCAAAGGATACCGCCTTAAAGGACAGTGCCTCTTCTTCTGAAGCAGCCAGCAGCAGGCTGGTCTTGTTCATTAACCGGCGCTCTTCCCGGCGGATCAGCGCATCATTCAGTTTGCGGTAGCCTGTGCTGATTCCCCGCTTGCCAGCCGCCCGGCTCTGCACCCGTATGCCACCGGCACGGCGAGCGTCTGTGACGATAACGGCCCCGGGAAGCAGTGAGGCGACCAGATCCAGCCCATTGCCGAGCATCGCATACGAGACAAACACATGGCTGTAGTCGTGCTGGCTGCACATCTCGGTAATTACTGCCCGCAGCGACTTGTCATTGCCGATCACCGAGGCATCCTTGCGGAGCCTGTTCAGCGGAAACAGCAGGCTTCTGCGGGTGGACGCAGGCCGCTTCACCTGATGCACGGTCAGGGCAGGACTGCGCAAAATCTGCGTCTCGCGGCGGTGGTGGCAATACTCCAGCAGATCAATGTCAAACCGCTCCAGCAGCATATCAAGGAAATTTTTTGTTCTGATGTCTCCCTCCCGGTCTTCCGGCGTGTGACTCCGGGCGGAAAGGAACAACATTCTCTCTCTCATGGCTATAGCTCCTTGGTTCTATGTAAATGTGTATGAATGTGTACGAAACAAAAAAGGCCGGATGACATCCAGCCCAGAAATGTGAAACTTTCGATGTAGATCTATAGTAACGCAGTCCTCCTGAGAAGGTTGTCGATTTATGGGGAAAAATATTTTTTTACCTTCCATATCCCTTCAGACCAGACGAAGCAGCTTATCCTTGACACTTTCCGCCTCATAATTTTCCAGCAGAGTCTCGTATGCACGGTCCGCGAGCACTACTCCTCTTTCATGATCCTGAAGCAGCAGTGTCACACTATCGGCAAAGGAAACCGGGTCATCGGCAATCATAATATTCTGTGAATGCTCATAGAGCAGCCCTTCTGCCCCTTTGGAACTGGATACGACAGGGGTCCTCAGCGCCCAGGCCTCCAGAATTTTCAGCCGTGTCCCACTGCCTTCCAGGAGCGGAGCTATGACCACCTGCGCCTTGCGTATATAATCTGCCACACTGTACACATACCCGGTGATGACGATAGAGGAATCCTTCAAGGCCAGCGCCGCTACCTCAGGATGCACATCCCGTCCGACAATATACCACTTGATGTCCGGTACCCTTGCCTTAACCAGAGGATATACCTCACGGTAGAAGTAGAGGGCTGCGTTAATATTGGGGAAGTAGTTCATATTACCCGGAAGAATAATCCACCTTTCCTTGGACAACTGCGTCTTGGCCGGGTAATCCTCCATGCGTATGAAATTGGGAATGACATGGACTTTCTGCGACTGGCTGGGGGCCAGTGCCTTGAAGGCCAGAGCATCCTCTTCCGAAGTGGTCAGCAGCAGATTAGTCTTATCCATCAGCTTAAGCTCATCCTGGCGCGTCCATACAGCATTAAGGGAATAATAGACTTTGGCGATCCCCTTTTTCCCGCCTGCCAGCTGTGCAGACAATCCGCTCTCGAAATTATGCGCATCGGTAATGATCACAGTGTCAGGCAGGCAGCGCTGTACAATATCGATGCAGCAGCCCAGCAGGCTGTGCGAAATAAATACATGACCATAGGACTTCCGGCTGCAGAGCTCTATAATCTTAGCCTTCATGTCCACATCGACATGGCTCATATAAGAACAATTCCGCCAGGTATACAGGGAACGGAGAAGCGCACTGCGGTAGCTGACCGTACGCTCTACTTCATGTACCGTAAGTGACGGAAGTTCCTCCGGCGTCCCTGTCTTCCTGGGGTTGGCATAGGTGATAAGCTCCACCTCATATTTGGCGAGCAGAAGCTTCAGAATATTGCCTGTTCTCAGCTTGCCCCCGCTATCCTGCGGATATGGATTCTCTGCGGAAATGAATAGCAACGGCTCCTTCATGGCTTGTTCTCCTACTTTCCATTGATCAATTGCCCTGGACGGCCCGGGACATCTAGGATCTATTACCCAAATTCAGGTTGTACCGTTTCAGCAAAAATAGAAGGATCATATATAGCTAAAAAAAGCGGTCCCCCGGTAAACGGAGAATCGCTGACATTCGGCTTGCTAGCTAACTGCCATTTCTACTTTGTCAAAATACCGGCTTCCGGCACCTTGCCCGGATAGCTGTAATTCCTGACTACACAGTTCCTTCCCCGCTGCTTCGCCTCATATAGGGCGGTATCGCTCAGTTTGTATAGGGTGCTAAGCGGCACGCGTTCCCCGGAGAGAATCGTAATCAGACCGATGCTGACTGTATAGGAGAGCGGCATGCCTTCGACAGTCGCACCAAGCACCGAGCAGCGCAGCCGCTCTGCTATTCTCTCACCGTCTTCCTCATCCGACCTGTGCAGCAGCACCGCGAATTCCTCGCCCCCGAATCTTCCGAAGAGGTCCCCGCTGCCGAGCTCGCGCTCAATTCTGCGGGCGAAATCCTGCAGCACCCGGTCCCCCGTATCATGGCCATAGGTGTCATTAACCTGCTTGAAGTGGTCCACATCCAGCAGCATGAACGAGAAGGGCACCACCTCCTTCGCGGCGGCAGCAATCAGAGGCTGGGCACGCAGCACGAACGCCCTGCGGTTCAAGACGCCCGTCAGTTCATCATACGTCGCCACACGCTCCAGCTCCGCATAGGACTGTTCCCGGGAGAGCAGCATGAAGCCCGCAGTTCCAAGGAACATCAACAGATAGATCCCGGCATAGAAAAAGCTCTGCAGCCATGCCGCTGCAATCGAGCCGGCCGGCGAAAGATAGAACAGGCCGCTGGCCTTACTGAGTAGAGAAAGGATAGCCACGCCGTACAGCATACCCGTAATTTCCTGCAGCGGGGTCTTTCTCACCTTCCAGGATAACAGATAAGCCGGATAGAGCAGCAGAATGGCACCCGTTAGCGCAGATGCTGCGATCAGCCGGGGAACATCCGGATGCAGCAGGTAAAGCAGCAGCAAACCTATCGCCGATATTCCGGCCAGCGCGTAATACCTTTGCTTCATTTGTTCGGAATCGGCTTCCAGCTTCTTCAGCAGGGCCAGAATCTCCGCAGTTCCTGCAGCCACGCTCAAGAGAATAATACTTGGAAGCACGAATGGAAAATCTTGAATTTCCTCTAATAACAGCAGCTGCAGAATAGCGAGCTGCAGAATTTTGGCTGTCAGGAACAGCGGGGTTGTCTTCTCTTTCGGATAACTGGGCCGGTATGCCAGAATAAGCAGAACCGTAAATAGATTGCCGAAAAAAAGACAAGCCAGCAATGTCTTCAAATCCAAGCCGGCTGCCATTATGCCCACCCCTTTGTTTAGCGATATGTATATGTATGATATGTATTCGAAGGTTCGTCTACCCGGACCCTGACCACACGGTCCCGGCCTTCTTGCTTCGCCTGATAGAGTGCCAGATCACAAAGCTTGTAGAGTGTGTTCAAGCTGGTATGCTGTTCGGGCAGCACTGATATTATACCGATACTGACCGTATATCCGCTGGGCAGACTGTGTACAGAAGCCTCCTTAAGTGTCTCCCGCAGCGCTTCCGCCTGATGGCTGCTGCTCTGCGCGTCCTGCCCGTACAGCAGAATGGCGAATTCCTCTCCGCCTACCCGTCCGAACAAGTCGCCGCCCGCAAGCGTACTCTCGGCAGTGAGCGCGAAATCCTGCAGTACAGTATCGCCTGTGTCATGCCCGTAGGTATCATTCACTTTTTTGAAATGATCCAGATCCAGCAGCAGTAAGGTACAATATTCACTCTTCTTGGCGGCAAGCGCCAGCTTCAGTTCGGCTTCCAACAGGAAAGCCCTGCGGCCCAGAATCCCCGTCAGGCTGTCGTAGGTAGCGATACGCTTCAGTTTCTGGTAGGAATGCTCATTGGAGAGGAGGATAAAGGCGGCAAGCCCTCCAATCAGCATCAGGAACATCCCGAGATAATATAAATACTGCGCCGGATTAGCCGTCAGCGGGCCCATATCCGGTTCCACCGCCAGCGCAACAAATGACCTGAGGAGCATCACCGCTGCAATCGCATAATATACGGCGGCGAGTATCTTCTGGAGCGGAGAACGCTCCGGGCTCGCTGTCAAGCGGCAGCCTGGGTAGAGCACAAACAGCATGACCCATAGCGAGGTTGTTGCGACCCGTATATTGGGATGGTTGAAGAACAGGGCAACGACAACGAAGCTGAGTATGCTCCCTGCCGTGATTACCAGATAATAGAGCTTCGCCCGGCCGTCCAGCATGCCCATCATCATCATCAGCGCAGCAATCTCCAGCCCTCCGCCGGCCAGAATGAGCGCATTGCTCAGAGGTACAGCGATTCTATGGGGAATATAGTCCCACAGCAGAATGGAGCTCCAGAAGATCACCTGAATCCACTTGGAGGCAATGAATAGACTGGAGGCAATGTCTTTGGGGAAGTGGTAGCGGTAAAACGTAATCATCAGGCCGGAAAATAAATTTCCCAGAATGAACAAGTATAACAGCGACTTAATATCAAGCTGAAAGCCCATCAACACACCACCGAACTATGCGGATATACCTGCTCTATCCGAACGATAACATTCACAGCTTATATCGGCAATATCATTGTTAACTTTGAGCAGGATCAACGTGGGCACTCGGGTGGACGCTCCGCTGTTTAAGCGGGATACGAAACAACCAACCATAAGGATAATGTCACATAAGTTCTTATCTATTTAAACAAAAAGCAGCAATTCTCCCATAACGGGAAAATCGCTGCTACTTTAACGTTTGATGTTTCGCGAAATATTACCGGTTCTTCAGGCTGTCTGCCAGCGCATAAGCGACCTTCCAGATATCGCCTGCACCCATGGTGATGACCAGATCACCGGGAGCAATACGGTTCTGCAGGTCTGCCAGCACATCTTCCTTAGTCGGCAGATGCCGTGCACCGGCGTTGCTGTTCTGCACAATCAGCTCTACCAGCTTAGCGGAGGTGACTCCCTCTATCTGCTTCTCTCCCGCAGGGGAGTAGATATCGGTAATAATCACTTCATCCGCTTCGCTGAACGCGCGGCTGAACGCATCCAGCAGGAAGAAGGTACGTGTGTAGCGCTGCGGCTGGAACACGGCGATAATGCGTTTGCCGGTTGCCTTGGCGGCGCTGATCGTAGCCTGAATCTCTGTTGGATGATGTGCGTAATCATCAATGACGAGAATCTCGTCAACCTCGCCCAGCACCTGGAAGCGTCTTTTGGCGCCGTGGAACTTCACAATCGCAGCCGCAATGGCTTCAAAGGCAATGCCTGATTTCAGACAAGAAATCACTGCCGCCATAGAGTTATACAGATTGTATTGTCCCGGAATAGAGAGCTCAATACGGCCTAATACCTCAGTTCCATGATTCATGGTATAAGATACCTGACGGTCACCGAGGACAATATCAGTCGCTGTATAATCAGCCGTCTCTGATTCGATCCCGTAGCTGATCACTTTACCTTTTACCTTAGGCAGCAGGGATTTCAGATTCTCATCATCCGCACATACGATAGCTGTCCCGTCCTCGCGCAGCTGATTCATGAACTGAACATAAGCATCCTTCAGCTTGCCGAAGTCGCCGCCGTAGTTCTCCAGATGGTCGGCTTCAATGTTCGTAACGATTCCCAGCCAAGGATGGTATTGCAGGAACGAGCCGTCACTCTCATCGGCCTCTGCCACGACGAATTCCCCTTGTCCCGCTTTGGCATTCGTGCCGACATTCATAATCTCCCCGCCGATAATGTAGGTAGGGTCCACGCCGCAGTCTTCCATAACCAGAGCAATCATGGATGAGGTGGTAGTCTTGCCGTGCGCTCCGGCCACCGCAACGCCCTTGCGTTCATTCAGCAGCCGGGCCAGCATCTGCGAGCGGTGCAGAACCGGTATTTTCAGACGCTCTGCTTCCACCCATTCCACATTATCCGCGGCAAGTGCCGTGGAATAGACGACCAGATCCGCACCTTTTACCTGCTCCGCCGTATGCCCGATGAAGACCTTGGCACCTTTTGCTATCAATTTCTCCGTTAACTCCTGGGCAGCTACGTCAGAGCCTGTAACTGTATATCCCATCTCCAGCATCACCCGGGCAATCGCGCTCATACCATAGCCGCCGATCCCTATAAAATGCACACGTTCAGTAGTATCCAACAGTTCGTCACCAGCCTTTTTCAGAATCGGGTTGCCGTAAAAGCGTACTGCGCACATCAGAAATCAAATACAGCGTTCCGGACACAACTGCGAGGTCATCGTCCGCTGTGATCGTCTGCAGCTTCTGCAGCGCTTGGCCCCAATTACGTTCTACTATGATTTCCAAGTTTTCCTTGGCATATTTACTCCGCAGATTTTCTGCGATCGCCTGCAGATCTTCCGCGTCCATTTTCTTACGGAAATCCGGTTCGGTCAGGATGAGCGTATCCACTATAGGCAGTATATGCTTGAGATACGACTCGTGATGCTTATTTGCCAGCATCCCCATGAGCAAATTTAATTTACCGTAAGGCTGGAACTGCGGAAGGCTCTTCGCGAGGCTCTCAGCCCCTTCCGGATTGTGCGCGCCGTCCAGAATAATTCTGGGCGAGGTGCTCACTTCCTCCAGTCTTCCGGCCCAGAATGTGCCGCGGAAGCCCTCCAGCACATCCTCGTCCTCCAGCATGAAGGCCATATACTGCCTCAGCACCTCAAGGACCATCATTGCTCCGGCTGCATTCTGCAGCTGGTGTTCGCCTTTCATGGCAATGTCCAGCTCAAGCCCCCGGAACGGCCCGTTGAAGGTGAAGTGCTGGCAGCCGTCTCTCAGTTCAACTCCGCTATAGCTGAAATCTTCTCCCGCTAAATAGAGTGTCGAACGGGTAGCCGCCGCCTTGGCCTTCAATACAGCTACAGCTTCGGGCTGGCTCACACAGCTGACTACAGGAACGCCCGGCTTAATAATCCCGGCCTTCTCGCCGGCAATTAGCGTAAGCGTATCTCCCAGCACATCGGTATGGTCATGTCCCACATTAGTAATGACCGACACAACCGGAGTGACGATATTCGTTACATCCAGCCTTCCCCCAAGCCCCGTCTCCCATACGACTACATCGGGATAACAGACTTCGCCGTAATAGAGAATCGCGAGCGCCGTCGCCACCTCGAACATGGTCGGTGAGCCCAGCTCAGTGCCCGCAATCTCCCGGGCCAGCGGACGCAGCTGATTGGCAAGCGCAAGCAGCGTCTCCTCAGGAATATCCGTCCCGTTGTACTGGAACCGGTTCGTGAACTTCGTGATATAAGGAGAGGTAAAGGTCCCCACCGAATATCCGCTCTGAATAAGGGCCGAGGTCAAAAAGGCGCAGGTTGAGCCCTTGCCGTTCGTCCCGGCCACATGAATGAACTTAAGCTTCCGGTGCGGATTTCCCAGCTTCTCCATTAGAAGCTCTATCCGCTCCAGACCCGGCCGGATTCCAAAAGGAATCAGGCTGTTGATCCAGTCTACCGCTTCTGTATAAGAATTTAAGGGAGCGGCAGCGCCGCTCCAGGTGATCTCTTCCATGTCTGTTATCCTCTCAGCTCTGCAATACGGGCCAGCACTTTCTCGCGTCTGTCGGAATAATCCGCCTGCTTCGCCCGTTCCTCTTCGATAACTTTCGCCGGAGCTTTGGCCACAAAACCCTGATTACTGAGCTTCTTCTCCACACGCTCCACTTCGCTGTTCAAGGTCTGAACTTCTTTTTCGAGACGGATAATCTCCTGATCGATATCGATCAGACCGGACAGCGGCAGAAGCAGCTCCGCTCCGGTAACCACGGCGGACATCATTTTATCCGGCGTCTGCGGCGCAAGACCTGCTTCGAACGAAGAGGTGTTGCAGAAGCGCCCGATGTAATTGTCATTGCGGGAAATAATGTCCAGGGTGTCCTGGCTGCCGGCCTTGATGATCAGCTCAACCTTCTTGCTCATTGGCGCATTCACTTCCGCACGGATACCGCGAACAGCCCGGATGATATCCATCAGCAGGTTCATCTCTGATACCGCCTGCGGATTCTCAAGCGCCGCATCGTACTTCGGCCATTCTGCCAAGGTGATGGATTCGCCCTGATGCGGCAGATGCTGCCAGATTTCCTCCGTAATGAAAGGCATGAACGGGTGAATCAGGCGCAATGTGCGGTCCAGTACATAAGCCAGAACAGACTGTGTCTTGGCCTTGGCAGCTGCGTCCGCTCCGTACAGCGAGAGCTTGGCGAATTCGATATACCAGTCGCACAGATCATCCCAGATGAAGTTGTAGAGCAGGCGTCCGGTCTCGCCGAACTCGTACGAGTCAATTAGACGCGTAATATCGCGGGAAGTTTCGTTCAGGCGGTGCAGAATCCAGCGGTCTGCTGTGCCAAGCTCTCCTGTAATGTCAATATCTTCAAAGGATACGCCTTCCAGATTCATCAGCGCGAACCGGGAGGCATTCCAGATCTTGTTGGCAAAATTGCGCGCCTGCTCTACCTTTTCCATACGGAACCGCAGATCCTGGCCCGCTGTACTGCCGGTAGTAATCATATAGCGCATGGCGTCAGCGCCGTACTGCTCGATAACATCCAGCGGATCGATACCGTTGCCCAGAGACTTGGACATCTTGCGTCCTTCGGCATCGCGTACGAGTCCGTGCATCAGCACATCGGAGAACGGCTTCTGGCCTGTGAATTCCATGGCTGAGAAAATCATCCGCGCTACCCAGAAGTAGATGATATCGTATCCGGTAACCAGTACGTTGTTCGGATAGTAACGCTGATAGTCACTGCTCTCCCCGTCAGGCCAGCCTAAGGTAGCAAACGGCCAGAGGTTGGAGCTGAACCAGGTATCCAGAACATCCTCATCCTGCTTCAGGTCGGACAGCCCGCTGATGCGGCGCGCTTCTTCTTCATCATGTGCAACTACAAGCTCCCCGGTAGATTCGGAGTACCAGGCCGGAATCCGGTGACCCCACCACAATTGGCGGGAGATACACCAGTCGCGGACATTCTCAATCCAGTTCAGGTACGTCTTCTCGAAGCGGTCCGGCACGAAGTGAACCCCGTCGCCGTCCTTCTGTGCAGCGATGGCTGCTTCAGCCAGCGGCTGCATTTTGACAAACCACTGGGTGGACAGATAAGGCTCTACAACAGCCCCCGAACGCTCACTGTGCCCAACCTGATGTACGTGATCCTCAATGGAGATCAGCACGCCTTGCTCCTTCAGGTCAGCTACGATGGCCTTACGGCAGTCGCTGCGGTCCATTCCCTGGTAAGCGCCCGCTTCCTCGTTCATCACTCCGCCTTCATCCATTACGTTGATCTGCGGAAGGTTATGGCGGACACCCATCTCGAAGTCGTTCGGATCATGCGCCGGTGTAATCTTAACCGCACCGCTGCCGAACTCCTTATCTACGTAATCATCAGCAATAACCGGAATCTCTCTGCCTATTATCGGCAGGACCAGCGCCTGGCCAATCAGATGCTTGTAACGGTCATCTTCCGGGTGTACTGCTACGGCTGTATCGCCCAGCATCGTCTCAGGCCGTGTGGTAGCCACCGTGATATGGCCGCTGCCATCCTTAAGCGGATAACGCAGATGGTACAGATGCCCGTTCACTTCCTTGTATTCAACCTCGATATCCGAGAGCGCTGTACGGGCAGCCGGGTCCCAGTTAATAATCCGCTTGCCGCGATAGATCAGGCCCTTCTGGTACAGCTCCACAAATACCTTACTTACCGCCTTCTTCATTCCATCATCAAAGGTGAAGCGTTCGCGGGAGTAATCGAGGGACAGGCCCATCTTGGCCCACTGGTCATGAATGGTCTGGGCATACTGGTCTTTCCAGTCCCATACCTGCTCCAGGAACTTCTCGCGTCCCAGATCATGGCGGGAAATTCCCTGCTGGCGCAGCTTCTGCTCTACCTTGGTCTGCGTAGCAATCCCTGCATGGTCCGTACCCGGCAGCCACAGGGTATCATATCCCTGCATCCGCTTGGTACGGATCAGCACATCCTGAAGAGTGAAATCCAGCGCGTGTCCGATATGCAGCATTCCTGTTACATTCGGCGGCGGAATCACGATGCTGTAAGGCTCCGCATCCGGCCGCTTGCCGGCTTCGAAGAAGCCCTTCTCCATCCAGTACGCATACCATTTCTTCTCTGCCGCTCCC
Source organism: Paenibacillus sp. FSL H7-0350 (assembly GCF_038593195.1). Lineage (NCBI taxonomy): Bacteria > Bacillati > Bacillota > Bacilli > Caryophanales > Paenibacillaceae > Paenibacillus > Paenibacillus sp. FSL H7-0350. Next base: position 2,770,323 of record NZ_CP151972.1, read on the forward strand.
GGATCATATGTAGTCGGCATGTCGCTCTGCTTGTGATTAGCTGAAGCGGTAGCTTCTACCGCTTCCTGCCCGTTCGGCAGCTCTGCTGCTGCATTGTTGTTATCAGCCATTGTGAACCCTCCACTGTTAAATGTATTGAGTAGCTAGCGGTTTCTGAGAATACAAAAAGGCCCTTCGTCTCAAAGGACGAAAGGCCATTCTTTCGCGGTACCACCTTTGTTTCGCGCCAACAAAAAATAAACCACTGCCTTAAGTTCCCTTGCAGGTTCCTAAAGCTTAGCGCGACACTCATGCAGGGTAACGGCTGCAACCGGCCGCATCCTAACCGGTCTTCATGATGAAGACAAGCTCAGAAGGGCAACTCCGGGGCGACTTCGGGGGCTGCATCCTGCGGGAATTCACACCAATGATAATCCCGCTCTCTGAAGGGCTGACCGCCTACTCTTCCCGTTCCCAGTCTTTAAGCTAGTTATTACTTAGTTCAATAATACATTCAGTGTTATCCCTAGTCAACCAGCATATACACAAAGGGCGCGCAGCAGACGAACCTTGGCGCTTACTCCCCGCTCCAGATCACTTGAACCACATTGAAGCCCTGATTGCTGCCTGTTCCGGGAGCGCCATCCAGCGTAACGGAGAATGTGCTTCCGGCATCAATAATCGAGAAGGCTGAGGCTGAGACTTCCTCGGACTTGGAGGTAGCTCCTTTTTGTACAAAATAGTCCTTATACGTATTGCCGAGCGTCTCCAGACTCTGCTTCGTACGGTAGCTGAAGGTCGCAGACGGCTTGCCGGTCGCCGAGCCTTCGATCAGATCATATATCTTCGCGTCCGCCGGAAGCGGGAAGTCCGCCGGCAGGCTCTTCGGGCGCTTCACAGAATCCGCTGGTGTTCCTGCGGACGAGCCTCCGGAGGAGACAGCCGGAGCAGCCGCATCACCGATGATGACCCGGCTGGTTGCAGCATCATAAGTGACAGCGGTGTTCAGTGCTTCGCCGATAGAGCGTACAGGCAGATAAGTGATGCCGTTGTAGGTAATCGGGGCGAGGGTTTTGCCGTTGCCGTCTTTTGGCGTGTATGCCTGACCATTCACGACGATCCCGATTTTGTTGTTCAGGAGCGCCTTGATCTCCTGCAGATTGCTGGCGGCGTAGACACCGGCCGAGACTGTGAGCGTCAAGCTTAGTGCGGCCGCAGTGGCTGCCACTTTTCTCTTCATGTGAGTGATCATCCTTCCAGAAGTGGTGTACCAGCGCATAGCTGCCTGAATGTGTAATGTATGTAGGCCGGTAGTGACTATTACCCCCGGCTGAACGGTTTGTAAACCAGAAGCGGAGATCTTATATACAGACCGCATAATAAAAATCACTTCATCGCTTCACAAAGAAACAGGAACAGCCCCATCCGTAAGGAAAGGGCTGTTCCTGTTAAGCCTGAATTCTCCGCGCATCATCAATCTCAAGGGATGTATAATACCTGTCCCTCTTCTACAACCTGGCCGGACAGCCGGTTATACATGGTCAGCTCCCGGGTGCTTAGCTGGTATTTCTCGGCTATGGTATCCAGCGTCTCTTCCCGCTGCACGATGCAGAGCCTTACCTTCCGGAACAGCTCCGTTCCGCCCATGCCGCCGATGAACCGGCTCTTCCACGCTGTATCATTGCCGGGCTCAGGGACAGCCTCCGCTACAGAGTCAATATCGCCCGCGAGCAGTTCCTCCTGCTCTCTGTTGGCGCGGCTTGCGCTGAGCAGCGAAGAGAAGGTGAGCGGCTCCTGCTCGGCGGCTCCCGGTTCTTTTTTGCTGCCAAGGGCAACCTTGAGATCCTGCTTCTCTTCCGGGGGAGCCAGAGATTCCGCAGACAGGAAGACCTCATTGTCTGTGGCCTGGATCTCCTCTGCCGCCTCCCCTTCTTCGTTCCCGGCAAACAGCGCAGCAGCATCATTGGCAGCGGAGGTTAGCACCGGCTCAGGCTGCGTTGCGGCATGAAGCTTCGCATTGCCCCAATGATCCACTGTGTTCAAGACGGCGCTGCCTGCCGAAGAAGCCGTATCCAGGCTATGGGTCCTTGCTCTGGGTTCCTTGTCCTTCAGGGGTGTGGAGAGATAGGCAGCGGGCTGGGTGTACGCAGCGTCTTCCGCATACAGCGGCTCAGCTGCAGCCTCAGCCGGATCAGCAGAGCTCTGATCTTCTTCAGAGCCCTCGGACGCCCCCTCGCCATAGGTCCAAAGCGAATTCTCATACAGGGTATCATTCTCCGGACTGCGTAATTTCTCCTCAGACGTATTGCCGTCTCCTGCCTCCGGCGAATACGCTACCGTGTATTCCTCCTGCTGCCAGGCCGGCTGTGCATCTGCACTTCCGATTCCGCGCAGCGAGAGCACTCCGGTAATGTTGACGGTTCGCATCGTCAGCAGATCAATATCGAAATTCTCGATCTCCACCCCTATGTCATCAAGTGAGCTGACCCGGGTCAGCGGAACAGTGATTTCAACGGGAATTGCATGCTCCAGACGTTGTGTAAGGTCATCCTCCCCCCGGTAGAGTCCGGTGAGCAGCAGTTGTCCGTGCAGTTCAGCCCGGTCCTCACGCTGGATGACCTGGATGTCGGGAACCAGCTCGACTTCCTCCAGCTCTGCTATTCCCGGAAGCTCTTCCGAAAGGTGAATGCGTTCATAAATATCAAACCGCAAGCCATGGGACTGGTCAAACACGGGAAATGTCCTCCTTCTTGGCATAATCTATCCCTGAGACAAGCCCAGAGTATAAGCCCAAAATGTTACTCCCCTCATGTATATGCTTCAATCAGGCAGGCATGACAACTTTGCCGCTTCAATTGCGGACAGCGTCTATCCCAGGGGAGAAAGGGCTGTACGTGCATCAGGAATAGAGTAGTGCTGTGGAAGCTTGACACGCAGCGTTACGGCAAGCGGATTCCCCGGACTACACTCGTTAAGCACATCCGCCGGATGAAAAGCTGCCGGCAGCGCACCCGCTCCCGGTTCTTCCTCAAACCGGAGGTAATCCGGAATTGCCGGCCGGCCCGCCCGCATACTGACCGCTCTCTGGTATACATTCAGCGTACCCGCAGCCATGACATCCAGCGAACGGGTCAGCTCTGCCCACTGCTTAGCCTGGAGGCCGGTGCGTCTTCTCAGTTCCTCATCCCCCAGCAGCTGCTCGATCTGCAGGGCGAGCTGCGCGGCATCTCCGGGAGGAACAATCCAGCCCGTCTCTCCCTGCCGGACCATCTCCGGCATGCCTGCGGTTCCGGCGACAATCGGCGCGATCCCGGCAAGCTGCGCTTCCGTAACCGAGAAGGGCTGCGTGTCCTGAAGGGAGGGCTGCACATAGATGTCGGCAGCCCGGAGTGCAGCCGGAATGTTGTTCAGCTTCCCGGTGAAATGGACCTTATCCGCGATACCCAGCCGGCGGGTCTGCTCCATGAGCTCCTCCAGGAGGCTGCCGATTCCAGCCACCGCACAGATCCACTGCTGACAGCGCTGCTGCAGAATCCCTAGCGCCTCTATCAGCACATGGACGCCTTTGATATATTCAAGACGTCCGGCATACATGATCACAGGGATTCCTTCTGCAAATTGAAGCGGCGGCGTCTCTGCGGCCCGGGCAGCATATTGATGCAGGTCCAGCCCGTACGGCAAGGTATGGATACGTCCTTGGCTGACGCCCAGACTCTGCGTAAGCTGTCCTATCCACTCCGATGAGACCAGAATCTGGTCAGCCGCCTGGGCCCCCAGTGTCTCAAGCTTGCGGAAATATCTCCAGATCGGCCGCTGCTCATAGGCCTCCCGGGTCAGTCCGGGCTCAAGTCCCTTGTACTCATAGTAGGTCTCCTTGGTCAATGCCCCATGAACACTTGCGACCAGCGGAACAGGACGGCGCATGATCCGCCGCAGCGCATAGGAGGCGATAGGGTCCTGGGCATGAATGACATCATATTCCTCCAGCCCAAGCACAGCGGCGCCGCCCTCGAATACGTAACGCCCCAGCTCAAAGCTTAAGATGCCATGCTCCAGATGCAGCGAGGGAAACCGGCCGATATCAAGCCGGGGCAGCAGAAGCGAATAGAACGCTTTTTTATCAAAAGACTCTGTCCGGTTCAGCAGATACAATGTATTGTTCTCCACATGGCTGCCCATCACTGTAACGGAATGGCCCTGCTCGCCCAGCTCGTCTGCCAGCTGCTTCATATACGTCCAAATCCCGCCCATATTGGTGAGGCCCCAGTAGGTGACCAGCAATATTTTCATGCATTCCTCTCCCCGGCTTATAGATTTATTTAGAGGCACAGGAGCAGTCTGCTCCACCTTAGCCAGGATAGTATATGAAGGTTGCAGACAGGCGGAAATGGATATATGGTCATTCAATACAAATTTTGAAAATAACTTTTAATCAAGAATCGGCTTTTCGGGTATAATCGGTATAAATCCTGAAAGGAAATTTCCGACATGTCAAAAGCGAGGGTATTTGACCTTTTCCTATTTGTCGCCTCCCTGGCTATAGCTTTCATTCACGCGCATGCTGTAGTCCTGGACGCCACCTATATAAAAGCATTACTGCTATACACTATCTTCTCGAGCATCTACTTCCAATTGCGGATTGTGACCCGGAGCGGGAACTCTACAATCGATTATGCAATCAGCTATACCTCCTCATTCGGGATTTTTGCCGGTCCGCTCGGCACGTTCCTGTTCGAGACGGTATACCGGTTCATCGTATATTTCTATAAAAAGAAAACAAAAACCGACGATCCCGGAGAGTTACTGGATACCTTCTATAATATCGGCGCGTTCACACTGGGCGGATCTGCTGCGTACTATCTGTATACGGCGCTCTCTCCCCTGGCGGACAAGCTTCCGCTCGGATACTGGCTGCTGTTCCTGCTTGTGGTCTGCGTCACAACCCTGCTGTCCTCCACCTTCCTGGTGCTGACCTTTGCCCTGTCGGGAGATATCAAGACACGCGGTGAAGCGCGGAACCTGCTCCTGCGGAGCCGGAGTCTGCTGGACTTCAGCAAGGTCGCCTTGAGCAATGCTCTGCTGCTGCGGCTGCTGCAAATGGAGAAATGGGAGATGCTGATCGCCCTGTTCGTGCTCAACTATGTTGTCAGTATCTCGTTCTATTCCAAATCACAGAGTGCCCAGCACAAGTATGAACGCGACAAATTCGAGCAGATGGCTTACCGCGACTTCCTGACCGGAACCTATAACCGGGCGCATATGGACAAGATGATGAAGGAGCTGAACCAGAGCGGGGAGTACATCGGAATTGTAGTGGCGGACATCGACCGGTTCAAAAAAATCAACGACACCTATAACCACGCCGTCGGCGACCGGGTCATTGTTCATTTTGCGCAGACGCTGCAGAAGCATTTGCAGGAGGGAGACATCCTGTTCCGCAGCGGCGGGGAAGAGTTCACACTGCTGCTGAGGGACAAGACCTTCGAGGAGTGCAGGACACAGATTCAGGAGATTCTGGACAGCCTTCATGATCACAGCGTAAGTGCAGAATTCGAGGAGCAGATGATCCGCGTGCCATATTCGGCATCCTTCGGACTCTTTTACTATAAGGCTGATCCGGACCAGAAGACTTCTATGGAAAAAGGGTACGTCTACGCCGACCAGCTCCTGCTGGAGTCCAAGAAGCTTGGCCGCAACCGCCTTTCTTACCGGAACGATGTGCAGTCGTAAGCACACGTTCCCTCGCAGTGAGACGGCCTGCGGGGGCCGGGCAGAACCCGCCGAATGTATGCTGTTTTTGGCATACATTCGGACCGGACGCCTGCGCGGCAGCACAATGTATGCTGTTTTTGGCATACATCACAGCTTCCCGGCGGAGCAGAAACGGCTCATAATAATAATATCCCAAATAAGAACAAAAGCCGCTCTCCGTCAAGCGGATGGGCGGCTCTTGTTGTGATAGAACAGTTGCAGGCTAGAGTTCAGCAGCCTTGAAGGTATCTCCACCGGCAATCGTGCCGGAGTTGAAGCCCTTATAGAACCAGCGCTTACGCTCTTCGGAGGTGCCGTGCGTGAAGCTGTCGGGCACCACATATCCCTGCGCCCGCTTTTGGATCGTATCATCCCCCACCGCGCTCGCGGCAGTCAGCGCCTCTTCGAGGTCCCCTTCCTCCAGCAGATTCATCCCCTGGGCATGATGGGCCCATACCCCGGCATAATAATCGGCCTGCAGCTCGAAACGAACCTGAACCTTGTTGAATTCAGTCTCGCTGAGGCGCTGGCGTTCTGCATTCAGCTGCTTGGAAGCGCCCAGCAGCGTCTGTACATGATGACCCACCTCATGGGCAATTACATACGCCATGGCGAAGTCGCCAGGCGCCTTGAACTGCTGCTGCAGCTCATCATAGAAGCTGAGATCGATATACAGATTGGCATCCCCCGGACAATAGAACGGGCCGACGGCGGAGCTGGCGGTTCCGCAGGCAGAGTTCACGCTGCCGCTGTAGAGCACAAGCGTCGGGTCCTGGTAAGTCATCCCCTGCTCCTTGAAAATATCGGACCAGACATCCTCGGTATCGGCCAGAACCACAGATACGAACTCGGATAGCTCCTTCTCCTGTGCGCTCTGTTCATAGGGGACATTTGAGTTCGTGCCCGAACCGGTTGAGGTCAGATTCCCCATAATATCACCGATATTCCCTCCGCTCAGCAGCGTAACAATCACTATAATCACGATCCCGCTAATTCCGCCGCCGATCAGCTTGCCCCCGCTTCCGCCGCCGCGGCCTCTGCGGTCTTCCACATTAGAACTGCCTCTTCTGCCCTGCCATTTCATGGCCTTCCCCCCAGTTATGAATACTCACGAATACTGATGTCTTTGTACTTATTACTGTTATACCCATAATTGCAGGGGTGCCACTCTCTTGAACAGCGGAGCCGGTCTGGCGACAAATGGAAACAGCATAGCAAAACCCCTCCACAGCCGCAGCCATGAAGGGGTTAACATCGGTTAAATAGATGGAACTGTTAATTATTTTGCAGCTTTGGCTGCGCTTAGAATGGCCTTCAGGTAACCTTGGGTATCCACCAGAGTTGCACCGCTTACAGCATCAACGACTTGCTCTTTGCTTTTGTTAGTCAGTGTAGCTTCAAGGGATTTTATAGTTTTGCCTGTTGCGAATTTCTCGATGGCAGCCAGGTTCTTGTCATAGGATACTGTTGATTTGGCTTCTTCCGTCATGTGCTCACTGTAATATTTGGCGTTGGTCTTCTTGGAGGCCAGTACCATGTTCGGATCTTTGTAGTTCTGGCCGAAATCCTTGTCCGAGTTCGGTACGCCAGTGGCTACATCGGTGCCCAGGAACTGATAATCATCCAGTGAAGCCGCAACGATCACGCCATTCTGGACTACAGCAACCGCTACGGTGAAGCATTTGGTGCCATGGGCAGCCGCTTCCACCCGGCCTACCTTAAGCGGTGCGCTCGCTGCCGAAGTGACATTGTTCAGGGCGCCGCTGTTCCCTACCCCGACAAGTGCCAATGAGATGCCGGCCACGAGCATTAACTTAGTAACTTTTTTCACAAATATTCCCCCAGTTCATCAAATAGACTGCGCTTACATACTATATTTATCAATATATTGGAAGCCCGTCAGTTACAAATGTTACTAGAAATCTGCAAATATATGGATTGTGTATAGATTAGCTGCAGTTTTGTTCGATTGTCACCTTGTCATTCGTAATAATAACCTTGGAATAGCCGGATAAAGTCTCGGTGTAGGAGCATACTCCGACGGTTCTGGAAACATCCGGTTCTCTCGGGTCTGAATACTTCAGGTAAATGCCGCCCTCACCGCTTAAGGTCAGCCGGGGTTTGATTTTTATTGTTTTTCCGCTTTTGAGAATCTTGCCAACTTCGTCTACTGACGCCTCCGCTGCTGCGCTGGTTACCACTCCTGTCGCCAGAATACTCAGCTCAAAGTCTGACTGATTGTCTACCCTCACCTGGAAGCTCTGAAGCTGGGCAACCAGACCCAGTACGCCATATTTATTGTCCAGCTGCACAACCAGCATTATTCCGGCGGTAATCACCAGGGTCGAGGCGGCTAAAATTCCTAACACTCTGCGATTCCATCTCATGCTCACTGCCAAATCATCTCCTCATACTAGTAAGACGGGCTTGAGAGCAGAATTGTATCAGAGGGGAGGCGAGCGAACAGGTAGCTTCAATTAATTAAGTGGAAAAAGGGCAACTGTTCACCAGTAAATCTACGAATATCCGGCAACAGTTGGAAAAACATCACTTATATAAGCTGCAAATGAACACATACGACATATTGAGAAAATTAGATGCCCTAAATCCACTTAACACTTCTCGGAGAGCAATGGGGCGTAAATTAAATAGCATAAATCCACTTATTGTTCGATGTTCCGGCTGGAGGGGAGGTCATGCTGAACAACAACTAAAAGCCGAGCCGCAATCCTCCAGATATTAGAGAAACGCGGCCCGGCTGGGCATAGATTATATTGACTTACCTTAGCTTCACAGAAGAATTACCTTAAGTTCACAGGCCCACTTGGTTAATGGCCTACTCCTGATCTACGCCGCCGATTTGCTGGCGCAGACGGCGCATATCCTCCGGCCAGGGATCAGATACTTCGATCTTGATGCGGGTCCAGGGATGGGCGAAAATCAGCTTCTCGCCATGCAACGCCTGGCGGTCGGAACTCTCCTTCTTCGCCGTGACTCCCAGCTTGGAAGGTGGAGCTGGCTGCTTGCCGGAGACTTGAAGACCAGGGGTAAGGCCTGCCTTCTCCTGCTCTTCAAACCAGGCTGTAATGGCAGACTTCACCTGACCAGGCTTCGTACGCGGGGGCTTCTCATCATATAAAGAGGGAATACCCGCGGTATGCCAGCCCGATCCGCCGTAGAGATCATCCCCGAACAGCGGATGACCCGCATGGCTGAGGTGGACACGAATCTGGTGCGTCCGGCCCGTCTCCAGCTGCAGCTTCACTACGGTTCCGCCGGGCAGGGCTTCACGCCCCACAATCCGTGTTACCGCCGCTTGCCCTCCAGGGGATACCCGTCTGCGCGCCGCATGATGGCGGTCACGGCCGATGGGGGCATCGATCACTGTAAGCTCAGGCGGCACTGCGCCTTCAACAATCGCGGCATACAGGCGGGATACCTTCTTCTCACGCATATCTTCATCCAGCACAAGCTGGGCATATTCGTTCTTCGCATACAGCACGGGTCCGGTAGTATCCTTGTCCAGCCGGTGGATATGGCGGATGGCAATCCCTCCGCCGGAAGCCGCATAATGCGCAGCAACGATATGATCCAGCGTCACCTCGGTGCTGCTGCCGTCCGGATGAACTGCCATACCCGCAGGCTTATGGACCACGAGGCAAAAGTCGTCCTCGAACAGCACCTTAGCCGCAGCTTCCTGCCATACCGGCTCTATTCCCGCTTCCCTGTGGGGGAACAAGGCCAGCCGCAGCCGGTCGCCCCTCCACTGGATGCCGTCCTCGCGGCGCAGCCGGGCGTGCAGCTTCTCCGGCATGCCAGCTACGCCCAGCAGCCAGGCATCGATGGCTGCCGTTCTGTCGGCAGCCGACGTAATGACCCGGCCAGGCATGGCTTCCAGCCATTCCCCGCGCCGGGTCCACTTGCCGCCCCCCGCGAAGGGGGCACTGGCGGTATCACTTCCGTCTTGGCCCATGCTGCTGCCATGCTGGCCGGAGCGGTCCTCCGGTCCCGCCGTCATAGCGATTTCAGGGCCTGGTAATGGCCCGCAATCGTATCGTCAATATCCTGCTCGCTATGCGCAGCGGATACGAACATTCCTTCGAACTGGGACGGCGGAACGCTGATACCCTGATCCAGCATTTTGCCGAAATAACGCTTGAACAGCTCCAGGTTACTGGTCTTGGCCGTCTCGAAGTTAATGACTGGCTCCTCCGTGAAGAACGGACATACCATCGATCCCACGCGGTTAATCGTCAGCGGAATGCCCGTCTCCTGCGCATTGCGCTTAAGTCCGGCTTCCAGTCTCGCGCCAAGCGACTCCAGACGGGTGTAGACCTCCGGGGTCAGCAGCGCAAGCGTGCTGTAGCCCGCCGCCATCGCCAGCGGATTCCCGCTGAGTGTGCCTGCCTGATAGATCGGACCGGAAGGAGCGATCTGCTCCATGATCTCTCTTTTGCCGCCATAAGCCCCTACTGGAAGCCCGCCGCCGATAACCTTGCCGAAGCAGGTCAGATCCGGGTCCATTCCGAACAGCCCCTGCGCACATCCCCGGTCCACACGGAAGCCGGTCATCACCTCGTCAAAAATCAGCAAAGCCCCGTACCCCGTAGTCACCTTACGAAGCCCCTCCAGGAAGCCCGGAAGCGGAGGCACAACGCCCATATTTCCGGCGATCGGCTCAACGATGATAGCGGCAATCTCGTTGCCGTAACGTTCAAAAGCGGTTTTGACCCCGTCCAAGTCATTATATGGTACCGTGATCGTATTCACCGCCACACCTTCCGGCACGCCCGGACTATCCGGCAGCCCCAAGGTAGCCACCCCTGAACCAGCCTTGATCAGCAGACTGTCGGCATGGCCGTGATAGGAGCCCTCGAATTTGAGGATTTTGCTGCGTCCGGTATAGCCGCGGGCCAGTCTGATCGCGCTCATCGTCGCTTCCGTTCCTGAGTTCACCATGCGCACAATGTCCACCGAGGCTACACGTTCTACCACGGTTTTGGCCATAACGGTCTCCATCAGGGTCGGCGCGCCGAAGCTTGTCCCTCTAGCCGCAGTCTCCTGCAGCGCCTTCACCACTTCAGGATGGGCATGTCCCATAATTAGCGGTCCCCACGAGCAGACGTAGTCAATGAAGCTGTTGCCGTCAATATCGTAGATCCGCGAGCCTTCGCCCCTTTCGACATACACCGGAGTCAATCCTACGGATTTGAATGCCCGGACCGGGCTGTTCACCCCGCCGGGAATATATTGTTTTGCCTCTTCAAAAGCGGTGCGGGAAGCCTCTTCCCGGCGGTTCAGCGGTATATTGCCCATGCTTGTTCCCTCCTGATCCTAGCCGCGCAGCCAGCGGGCTGCGTCCTTGGCGAAATAGGTAATGATTACATCTGCTCCGGCGCGCTTCATGCCGGTCAGCATTTCCAGCACAACGGCCTGCTCATCGATCCAGCCCTGCAGCGCAGCCGCCTTGACCATCGAGTACTCACCACTGACGTTGTAGGCTACAAGCGGCAGATCGAACTGGTCACGGATCGTACGGATTACATCCAGATAAGCCAGTGCGGGCTTCACCATCAGCATGTCCGCGCCTTCCAGCACATCGGAATCCGCTTCGCGGATAGCTTCCCGCAGGTTGGCCGGGTCCATCTGATACGTCTTGCGGTTGCCGAACTGGGGAGCCGAATCCGCCGCTTCACGGAACGGGCCATAGAAGGCGGAGGCGTATTTTACCGAATAGGACATGATAGGTACCTGCTCGAAGCCATTCGCATCGAGTCCGGCACGGATCGCCTGCACGAATCCGTCCATCATGTTGGACGGTGCGATAATATCCGCCCCTGCCCGGGCCTGCGAGACCGCCGTGCGGGTCAGCAGCTCAAGCGAAGCATCGTTGATTACATCCCCGTGAACCACGCCGTCCACCGTATGGGTATGCACCATGCCGCAGTGGCCGTGGTCGGTGAATTCACACAGGCAGGTGTCGGCTACGACCAGCAGGTCGGGATACCATTTTTTGATCAGACGCGTGGCTTCCTGCACAATGCCATCGTCTGCGAAGCCGGACGAGCCGACTGCATCTTTCGTCTCGGGAATACCGAACAGCAGCACCGCTGGAATGCCCAGGGAAGCAATCTCATCTACCTCTGCCTTCAGCGTATCCAGCGAGAAATGATAGACGCCGGGCATGGAACCGATCTCATTCTTCACACCCGTTCCATAGGTTACAAAAATCGGCTGGATGAAATCCAGCACATTTAATACGGTCTCGCGCACCATGCCGCGAATACCGGCCGACCCGCGCAAACGGCGGTGTCTGGTTATTGGAAAGCTCATTGCTGTAAACCTCCTGTTCAGTAAGTATCTACACACATCTGTCTATGTTAAGCAATTATCTCTAAACGGGCATGACTTGTCCCAGATTCCCTCAATTGTACCGCTGTATTTTTTCAGGTTCAATTTATATCGTGAAGCCTTGTCGATTCATTCCAGCGGCACAGCTCCTGCACCAGCCCTTCGATGGTGGCTTCTTCCGGGAGCAGTCCCGGAGTGAGTCCTGCTTCGACTGCGGTCTGCTCGGTAACCGGACCGATGCAGGCAATCTTGACGCCTGCCAGCAGCGCCAGCGGATCTTCCAGGCCCATCCGCTTCAGGATGCCGAGGAAATTGCGCACCGTAGACGAGCTGGTGAAGGTCACCGCATGGATGCGCTTCTCCTCCAGCAGCTTCACCAGCTCAATATCATCCTCGCCGGTGACAATCGTCTCATAAGTATCCACTTCCGTCACTTCCAGCCCCAGCTCCCCGAGCTTCGCAGGCAGCCAGTCGCGGGCCAGATCACCGCGCGGCAGCAGCACCTTCTGCCCGGGCTTAAGCTCGGGGCCGAAGGTTTCGATCAGCCCTTCGGCCTGGAAGCGGCCGGGCAGCTCCTCGGAGATCAACCCTCGCTCTGCGAGCGCCGCGGCCGTACCCGGTCCCACAGCGCACAGGCGTGCCCCGTGCAGGCTGCGGATATCCAGCTTCTGCTGCGTCAGATGACGCATGAAGAAGTCTACGCCGTTCGGACTGGTGAAGAACACCCAGTCGTACGCCGGAAGCCCGCCAAGTGCTGCAGCGATCTCCGCCTGCTTGTCCGCATCCCGCTGCATCACCGTCTCAATGACCGGGAACTCATACGGCTCGCCGCCCAGCTCCTCGATCCGGTCCACCAGTTCACTTGCCTGCGCGCGCGCCCGCGTCACTACAATCCGCTTGCCGAACAGCGGCAGCGCCTCCACCCACATCAGGTGCTCCCGCTGGAGCACAACGTCACCGACTACAATAACCGCCGGCGGCTGAAAATCGGCCGCCGTAACCTTCGCCTCAATATCGGCCAGCGTACCGGTCAGCGTCTCCTGATCCGCACGCGTCCCCCAGCGCACCAGCGCCACCGGGGTCTCCGGCGGACGGCCGTGCTTCATGAGCTGGGTGCTGATGTAACCAATTTTGGCGACACCCATCAGGAACACCAGCGTGCCTGTAGCATTCGTTACTTTATCCCATTGAATGGAATGATCCAGCTTATCCGGGCTCTCATGGCCGGTAATAATCGACAGGGAAGATGATGCCTCACGGTGAGTCACCGGAATACCGGCATACGCCGGGACACTGATGGCCGAGGTAATGCCCGGCACAATCTCGTAGTAGATGCCGTTCCTGCGAAGCAGCTCCGCTTCTTCACCTACCCGGCCAAAAATCACGGGGTCCCCGCCCTTCAGACGCACCACCGTTTTGCCCTCCAGCGCGAGATCGACCAGCAGCTGATTAATATCCTCCTGCTTCATCGTATGGCGGTCCGAGAGCTTGCCTACGTATATTTTCTCCCCGCCGGGCTTCATCCATTTCAGCAATCTTGGACTGGCCAGCCTGTCATAGACCAGTACATCAGCCTTCTGGATACACTCCAGCCCCTTGACTGTAATCAGCTTCGCATCCCCCGGACCTGCACCTACCAGATATACCTTCCCCGCCATCTCCGTCATCCCCTTATCCCTATACACATACGATCCTGGCCTGCATAAGCTTCTCCCCAACCCACACTATTTCCTGTCTAACTCTTAACCCTTATCCCTTATTCCCTTACATCTTCCAAAATCTTCTCCGCACCTCTAGCCACCAGCTTACGCGCGACCTCCGCACCAAGCTCCACCGGATCTTCACCGGTGCAGGTCTCCTTCAGAATGACTGTGCCGTCTGGTGTTCCGACCATCCCAGTCAGAGTGATTCGCGGACTCGCAGCTTCACCTTCTGGCTCAAGGATCGCGTAAGCGCCGATCGGCACCTGACAGCCGCCGTTCAAGGCGCCAAGGAAGGTCCGCTCCGCCGTCACCGTGAGTGCCGTACGCTCATCATTATACAGCGCCAGCAGCCTCAGCAGCTCCTCATCGTCCTCACGGCACTCAATACCAAGTGCTCCTTGGCCTACAGCGGGCAGGCAGACCTCAGGCGGCAAATATGCCGTAATCCGGTCCTGCCACCCCATCCGCGACAGCCCTGCCGCTGCCAGCAGAATCGCGTCATATTCGCCGTTCTCCAGCTTCTTCAGCCGCGAATCAATATTGCCGCGTACCGGCTCAATGAGCAGATCCGGCCTTAGCGCAGCCAGCTGGCTGGAGCGCCGCAGGCTGCTTGTGCCTACGCGCGCGCCTTGCGGCAGATCCTCAAGTCCTGCTCCGCTGCCCGAGATCAGAACGTCGCGCGGATCTTCGCGCTTCGGCACCGCTCCATTCATCAAGCCTTCCGGCAATTCGGAAGGCATATCCTTCATACTATGTACTGCCATATCAATATCCTTCGCCAGCATCGCCTGTTCAATTTCTTTGACGAACAGACCTTTGCCGCCCACTTTGGACAGGGTCACATCTAGAATCCGGTCACCCTTGGTCACAATCTTATGCACCTCAAAAGTAAAATCAAATCCATGCGCTCCGCTAAGCCGCTCCAGATCGGCAATCACATGCCCCGTCTGCGTTAAAGCCAGCGCACTTTGTCTGCTGCCCACGATAATCTTCCGCATGCCCAATTCCCCCTGTTCAAGTCAGTCCCTTATTCCAGCCGCCGCCTTATAACTCTCCCGTGAATCAGCACGCTCGCTTGAGCTGCTGCGGCCAAAATGAAGTGTATTCATACACTTCGTTTACTCGACTGAGCCGCTTTCGCCGAAATCAAGGGTATTTTTACTCTTCATTTGCCCGACAGGGCCACTTTCGCCCGTATTCAAGTGTATTTATACTCTTCATTGGCTTGACTGGGCCACTTTCGCCCGTATTCAAGTGTACTTATACTCTTCATTTGCTCGACTGAGCCGCTTTCGCCGTATTCAAGTGTATTTATACTCTTCATTTGCTCGACTGGGCCACTTTCGCCCGTATTCAAGTGTATTTATACTCTTCATTTGCTCGAATGAGCTGCTTCGGTTAAATTCAAGTGTACTTATACTTTTCATTGGCTCGCCTGAGCCCCTTCGGCCGAATTCAAGTGTACTTTTGCCCTTGATTCGTTCACCCTGGCGGCTTTCGTAGAAATCAGGGGCACTTTTGCCCCTCATTCGGCACACTCCCAGTCACTTCCGCCGCCTATTCCTCCCGGTTGCGCGCCACCCAAGCCTCAATCTCCCCGGGTGTCCATGGTATAAAGGTGCCCTGCCGCAGCTCATTCAACACATCCAGCTTCCCCAGCCGCCGCAAGAGCCGCGACCGTGTCTCTGCCGCTGGCTCCAGCTGCTTGATGGCTGTCCGCAGCTCATGCAAAAAATCCAGATACGGCTCGTATTCCTCGCCGAGCAGCCTCGCAATCTGCTGCGTAATCTCCGCAGCCGCAGACGGTCCCGCCCCGGAGGTCGAGACCGTAACCGTCAAGCGCCCGCGGCGGAGCACGCCGGGCGTAATGAACGTGCCCGCCTCCGCATGGCTGGCCACATTAACGGGCAGCCCCAGCTGCCGGGCTTCCGCAGCAACGGCCTCGTTCACCGCCCTATTATCGCTGGCGGCATAGACCAGAACAGCTCCCTGGAGATCCCCGGGAGCATAGGGGCGGTTGATCCATTTCAGCCGCCCCTCGTCAGCCAGCGTCCCGCTGAGCGAGGGGCTGACAATGACCAGCTCCGCGCCCGCTTCCAGCAGCGGAGCCGCCTTGCGAGCAGCCACTGCCCCGCCGCCAACGATCACCACACGCCGGCCTTCCACATCCAGCATAATCGGCAGATACTTTTTCATCCCACTCACTCCAGCTCCCCCGGCACTCCCAACTCACTCTCATCCATCTTCCAGCCCACTGGCAGGCTACTCTCCATCCCACTCACTCCAGCTCCCCCGGCACTCCCAACTCACTCTCATCCATCTTCCAGCCCACTGGCAGGCTACTCTCCATCACGCTCACTCCAGCTCCCCAGGCACTCCCAACTCACTTTCATCCATCTTCCAGCCCACTGGCAGGCTACTCTCCATCACGCTCACTCCAGCTCTCCCCAACAATTACAACTCGGCTCATCCAACGTCCATCCCGCTCGCAAGCTACTCTCCATCCCGCTCACTCCCCGCCCCAGCCATGGAACTTCGACCAGGAATTCAACAGGAAGTTAAGAATAATGAAGCCGTACCCGGCAATCGCCCAGCGGGCCATGACTGTACCGCTTCGGCGGCCGGAGAACTTCAGCACCAGGTAGGCAATATAGACGCCAAGGCCCGTAAGCGTAGTCAGGACCTTCGTATCCTGAAACAGCGGCGTCCGCCCTTCCGCGACAATTGACAGACCCGCCAGAACCAGCGAGGCCAGCAGCAGCGGAACTCCGGCCAGGATCGCTGTGTAGGAATATTTGTCCATCGTCTCTAGGCTGGGCAGCCTGCGGACGCGGTCATCCCACTTCTTATTCTTCAGCTTCGTATGCAGGAATAGATACATTATCGCAAATACCGTCCCCAGTGTCAGTGCGGCAAAGCTCAGATTCGCCAGAATCACATGCATCGCCAGCCACCCGTGCACCGCACTCCAGCTCTGCAAGGTATGATCCTCTGCCGTCAGCCATACCCGGTTCAGCAGGAATACGCTGAAGCCCGCCATGCTGAGAAGCAGCACCGTGAACTCACCGCCGCGAGTATACGTCACGGCGAACGAGGTAACCACCATGCTGAAGGAGAACCAGAACAGGAAATCATAAGGCGTGAAAATCGGCAATCCGCCCTCCTGGGCGAAGCGGATCGCAAGTCCGGTCAGCTGCAGCAGGCCCACGACAGCAAGAAGCCCTGTGCCCAGCCGCTTTCCGCCCGGATTACGCCGAAGGCAATCCGAGAAAACAAACAGCAGGCTCAGGGCATATAGCAGCAGAGCGGCATCATATATTCCGTTCAGCAGTTGCATGTGGCTCACCCGCCCAGCAGACCGGCTGGGGTAAGCACCGCTCCCGGCACACGGATCTCTCCGCCGGAGGGCCGTTCAGCAGTGCTGCGCTGAAGCGGTTCAACACTTTCACCGGCCGGACCTGCATCCAGCTGCTCCTGCAGGGCGAAGATCTGAGTGAAGTACTCCAGCGCTTCATTCCCCTGCTTGCCACCGGACATCTCCTTGATCACATTGATCGGATCATGCATCATCTGGTTAACGATGCTCTTGGTCAGCCGGCGGATCACCTTGCGCTGATGCTCATCCAGCTCAGGCAGCTTGTTGAACAGACTATCCATCGTTTCTTCATATATTCCGTTTGACTTGTCCTGCAGCGCACGGATCACCGGTCTGACGCCCAGCGTCTTCAACCACTGCTGGAAATCCGCCATCTCGCCTTCGATCATAACCTCGATCTTGGCGGCTTCACTGCGGCGCATCTCCAGATTGCTCTCCACAATGCCTTCCAGATCGTCGATATCATAGAGGAATACATCCGGCACACTGGCAGCAGCAGGGTCAATATCGCGCGGCACAGCAATGTCTATCATGAACAACGGCCGTGAAGGGCGGCGCTTCATGCCCTCGGCTACCTGGGCAGCCGTAAGTACATAGCCGTCCGCACCCGTGGAGCTAATCACAATATCCACTTCATCCAGAGATTTCAGCGCCTCTTCAATCGTCCTGGGCTTCCCCGAGAATTTCTCGGCCAGCTCTACAGCGCGGGACAAGGTACGGTTGGCGACAATCACTTCCGCCGCGCCGCTGCTGTACAGATGCTTCACCGTCAGCTCGCTCATTTTGCCGGCGCCGAGAATGAGCACTCTTTTGCCGGTGAACATGCCGAAGATCCGCTTCCCCAGCTCCACTGCCGCATAGCTGACCGACACCGCACTCTCACCGATCGAGGTCTCACTATGCGCACGCTTGCCGAGCGTCACCGCCTGCTTAAACAGCCGGTTGAACCAGGTTCCGGTAACCCCTTCCGCCTGAGCCGTCAGGAAGGCGCTGCGCACCTGACCCAGAATCTGTGTCTCGCCAATCACCATGGAATCCAGACCGCAGGTGACACGCATCAGATGGGCAATCGCCTGCTCGTCTTCATATATATACATATGTTGCGTAAATACATCGCTTCTTACTCCGAACCACTGCTCCATGAAGCTGCGGATGAAATATCCGCACATATGAAGGCGGTCCACGACCACATAAATTTCCGTCCGGTTACAGGTGGCGACAACGACCCCTTCCAGAACGCTCTTCGTCTGCAGCAGCTGATGAAGCGCAAGCGGCAGATCTTTCTCGGCAAAAGCGAACTGTTCCCTCACCTCTACGGGAGCCGTACGGTAATTCAGGCCAACGACGACAATATGCATCGCTTGTTCACCATCCTAATCTATATTCATTGGTGTAGGCGCTGTTACTGCTTATCAGCAAATAATAGAATCAATTTCACAAGATCTCAAAACGCTGTGTTAAGTATATCACATCAAAATACGGCTTTTAACAAAACCTTTGAACTATTTATGAATTGCAGATAATAATTATTATAAATAAGTACATAAGTAATTAAATATAACATGTTGATGAAATATTGACACACTTTATTGCGGATGATAGCATATAACAAATGATCTGAGTTAACTTTTATAACATATGTAGCAAAAACGACCTAATTCTCCTTTCCCGAGTTAACATTGTGTCAGTTATGTCCTTTCAAACCTCTCTTGTATAAGCCCGTTAATCCGGAATGGGCGTATCTACAGGCAACCGTAAATTGCCCCAGGCTACAAGAGGCCAGACCCCTGCTGGATAAATCAGTGTGAGCTTACGGGTGAAACCGGGCTTTTCTCTGCTGATGTATCCTGCTCTGGACTGCGCCTCCTTTAGCCTGGGGTTTTTAGCATCCATTATAATAGAAGGAGTGAGGGCAAATGAGTGCATCCTACGCAAGCTTAAGTGAATCGATCCGTAAGGCCAGAAATGTGAGGATCTACAAGAACAAGGACACCGCCTATGACTTCAAGCTCTACCCCTTCGGAGAACGCGGAACGTATATCGCCCCCCAGCTGATCCGTGAAATCACTCACAAACTGGCGGATGCTGTAGCGGAGCAATTTCCCGATTTTGATTACATTGTCTCCCCTGAACCCGGCGGTCATACCTGGGGGATGCTGGCTGCCTACAAGCTGATGAAGCCGATGAATATTCTGCGCCTCAGTACGGAGCTGTATGAGAATTATGAGGTTAGTGTCAGGCGCGAGACGGCGTATAATGAGAATTATATCTATTTTGACGGCTTCTCTTCCGGTGACCGCGTGCTGCTGCTGGATGATGTGATTAGTTCAGGCGCTACGATCCGCTGCATTGCTGCTCAATTGTCTGTGATGGGCGTGACGCTTATCGGCGTGCAGGCAATCTTAGCCAAAGGTGAGCATTACAAGCAGCTGGAAGCGGACATCGGAGTACCCGTCAGGTTCCTGTCCCAGGTATAAGTTGTCCAAAAATAGCAGGGGGAGTGACAAGCCATGGCTTATTATTACGAGCAGCCTTCAAGAACCTTCAGTGAGTTCCTGCTGGTGCCCAGCCTGACCACCAAAGATTGCATTCCCGGAAATGTGGATCTTAGCACACCGGTAACCAAATTCCGCCGGGGAGAGACCCCGGCACTGACCATGAACCTCCCCGTGACTTCGGCGGTCATGCAGGCGGTATCCGACCACAACATGGCAATCGCACTGGCCAAAAGCGGGGGCATCTCCTTCATCTATGGCTCCCAGTCTATCACGCAACAGGTCGAAATGGTCCGCCGGGTCAAAAAGTTCAAAGCCGGATTCGTCCTCAGCGACTCGAACCTGCGCCCGGAAGATACGCTTCAGGATGTGCTGGTGCTGAAGGCGCGCAGCGGCCACTCTACCATTGCGATTACAGACAACGGAGAACCAACGGGCAGACTGATGGGCATCGTCACCAGCCGGGATTACCGCGAGAACCGCCTCCCGCCGGATTGCCCGATTACAGAGTTCATGACCCCGCTGGCTTCGTTGATCTACGCCGAAGAAGGCATCACACTGACAGAAGCGAACGACATGATCTGGGATCATAAGCTGAACTGCCTGCCGATTGTGAATGACAGCGGCCATCTCGTCCACCTGGTCTTCCGAAAGGATTATGACAGCCATCAGGAGTATCCGCTGGAGCTGCATGACGACAACAAACAGCTCATCGTGGGTGCCGGAATCAATTCGCGGGATTACAAGGAGCGTGTACCGGCGCTGGTGGAGGCTGGAGCAGATATCCTGTGTATCGATTCCTCTGACGGGTATTCGGAGTGGCAGGCGGAGACCATCCATTATATTAAGGAGACTTTCGGGGAGAGCGTGAAGGTCGGCGCGGGCAATGTTGTCGATAAGGAGGGCTTCCTGTATCTCGTGGAGGCGGGAGCTGATTTCATCAAAGTCGGTATCGGCGGCGGCTCCATCTGCATCACCCGCGAGCAAAAGGGCATCGGCCGGGGCCAGGCCTCCTCCGTCATCGAAGTGGCGGCGGCGCGCCAGGAATATTATGAGCAGACCGGCATCTATGTCCCCATCTGCTCGGACGGCGGAATTGTTTATGACTATCATATTGTGCTGGCGCTGGCGATGGGCGCTGACTTCGTGATGCTTGGGCGCTATTTCGCCAGATTCGATGAGAGTCCCGGACGCAAGCTGCTGGTCGGCGGGAACTTCGTGAAGGAATATTGGGGCGAAGGCTCCAGCCGGGCCCGCAACTGGCAGCGTTATGACTTCGGCAATGCCGATAAGGAGAGCAAGCTGGAATTCGAAGAGGGGGTGGATTCCTTTATCCCCTATGCCGGACGGCTGAAGGATAATCTTGATCTCAGCATCAGCAAAATCAAGTCCACCATGTGCAATTGCGGCGCGCTAACCATCCCGGAATTGCAGCAGAAGGCCAAGATTACCCTGGTCTCCTCGACAACGATCTTTGAAGGAGGCGCACATGATGTTATGCTTAAGGAAAAGGACAGATCATCTTCCTGATCCCATCCTGATCCATAAGGAGCGTCAATCATGAGCCAAATTACCAAAGTTCTGGTCAGCAAGGACCAGCTACAGCAGCGAGTACAGGAACTGGGCGCTGAAATATCGCGCGACTACGAAGGCAAGGAGCTTGTGCTTATCGGTATTCTTAAGGGCGGCGCTGTATTCATGTCCGACCTGATGCGGGAGATTACTTTTCCGGTTGGCATCGATTATATGTCGGTCTCCAGCTACGGCGCCAGCGCTACCTCTTCCGGTGTCATCACGATCAAGAAGGATATCGACATCGATATCCGGGGCAAGCATGTCCTGCTCGTCGAGGATCTGATCGACACCGGGCTGACACTTCAGCATCTGCAGCAGCTGTTCGCCCTGCGCGAAGCCGCCAGCGTACGCATCTGCACCATCCTCAGCAAGCCTTCCCGCCGCCTGGTCAATGTTCCCATTGACTACAGCGGGATTGACATCCCGGACGAATTCGTCGTCGGCTACGGCCTCGACTATGCCGAGCAGTACCGTAATCTGCCGGAGGTCTGGATCATCAAGACTGGCGAATAGGTACTTGCCCCACAATGAAACACCCGCAGCAGGAGATTGTCTCTCCACTTCTGCGGGTGTTGTCTTGTTTCTTATATAGCTAGTAGGTGCGGCTATCCTGGACATGGATATAATTTACGCCCTGCGCCGTCAATTTGGAGCCGCTCGTGTCCACGACGCGGACCGCTTTCTTGCCTTTGCCACTGAGGGAGAAGCTAATATTATTCGCCAGCTTGTTCTCTACAATCTGTTCAAGCGCACTGTGAAAGCCCCCAACCGTCACTCCCTCCAGGTTCTCCAGAACCGGCACTTTACCCTCTTCAATAGTCTTAAGAATTTGATAGATCAACGACTTGCTACCATCCATTCCCGTTCGCCTCCTGCATCAATTGTGAGCGTTTACAACACATCCGCCTTACATGCAAGCTTTTCCATCATTATGTATATTCTCTTATTCGACAGCGCAGAACGTTTACCTCTAACCTGGAAATCAATCATCAATAAAAAGTTTCATCAATATGTCCCCCGTACATGCTGCTGACTCCGACGAGTCTGAACACACCATTCACTTTGGCATACGTATAATTCTGATCGGGTTCATCCTTATATCGTACCTCCGCTTCATAATCGCCCGATTTCAGGCTATAGACTCCCCGGATCTCTTGAATATCTGCTTCGGGATATGCTCTGGTATGAATCAGGTAGGCTTTGACCTCATTAGCGATTTGACTTCTTTTATAGGGTAATCCGGTTAGCGACAGGTAGATCCCTCCTGCTACAACAACGAGTACCACAACAGCAATTATCGTACCCCGGTTAGTAAGCCTCATGCGGATAACCTCCGTTCAAAATAGGGTTCCAACCCTGAGTGAGAATAACATAAATTTACAAGTGTCAGTTCATTTTACCATACTGGGTGAATGCCAGCATATTGTATTCGGTTTCTCACATATATTCGGTCACTCATCAACTCTTCCGCCTGAACGCAAAAAAGCACCCCTCAAGGTGCTTCCTGCCACTAGCCACTTTTCCTGCCACTTTCCATCCTTATGCGTTTTGGCGGTATATTGGTGCGCCCAGCGGAGAGCTGCCCGCTCCGCCGTCGACGGCGATATCTGCGCCCTGGATATACGACGAATCCTCGGAGGCCAGGAACAGCGCTACCTTGGCGACCTCTTCCGGCACAGCCGCGCGGCCCAGCGGAATCGAAAGGGCCATGCCTGCCTCAACCTGCTTCCAGTTATCCATCGCCGACTCGCCCCAGATCGGAGTGCGCGTTACGCCGGGCGCAATGTTGTTGACGCGGATGCCCAGCGGGGACAGCTCGGAGGCCAGCACTTTGGTCATGCTGCTAACCGCTCCTTTGCTGGCGGCATAGGCGGAATTGCCAGGTCTTCCGGCCTTGGCTAACACAGAGCCCGTCAGAATGACGGAGGCTCCGGCCTTCAGATGAGGCAGCGCAGCCTGGACGGTGAAGAAGGTACCGGTCACATTGACCCGAAGCACTTCCTCGAAGGTGGCAAGCTCCGTGCTACCCAACGGTGTGTAGCCCGCGATTCCTGCATTCGCGTAGACCACATCCAGTCTGCCGAAGGCCTCTATCGCTGCATTCACAGCCTTCACCGCACTCTGCGGATCAGTCGCATCCGCTTGAACAGCAACAGCATGCTCCGCGCCCAGCTCTTCTACCGCCGCCTGCAGAGATACCGGATTACGGCCGGTAATGACCACTCTGGCACCCTCCGCCACAAACAACCTGGCGCTAGCCAGCCCAATCCCGCTATTCCCTCCAGTAATCAATGCAACCTTCCCGTCAAGCTTCCCCATCGTTAACACTCCTCATCATTTTTATTTGAGACCAATCGTTCTAGTATTGTCAAAAAAATAATTTCTTTCGTAGCTGCATCTTAACATATTCAAGAACGTTCGGTAAAGTATTATTTTTACCGGACGTTCTCAAATAGCATCAGCCATGCAAAAAACAGAAAATAACACCCAATCCACAACAGCGCCCCTATCATGATGATGATTCCTATGTACCCCGCCCAGCCTGGCGGTTTCCTTGTGTACTTCAACAGAAGAAGCGATGCAACAACCAAAACCGCAGAAGGGATGCCTATTATCTGGAGCAGCAATATATTTATGACATCCAGGATAAATCCTTGGCTGAACCATGGGTTAGTCAGCAGGACAACGAGCGCTAAGCCTACAATATTCACCACGACAGCAATAATCCAGAGTATTCTAACGGGTCTAACCATGCTTCACCCCCTATGCTATCCCATTACCCGCTACTCACAAGTATTACACCAAAGCTAACGTTATTCTCCACAACACCTTCAATCAAAGACGGGTCCGCCCCCATGGGGACAAGACCCGTCTTTATCACTCATCTTTGTTAGTCATCTTTGTCAGTCATCTTTGCCATTCGTCAAGATCTAACGGACAACCTACTGCCCTGCCGTCTCAAAAGAAAACCGTGCTGTCCAGGTAGCGCCTGCATCCTTCGTCACATAGAGGGTGGAGCTGTTCATATCCTTCACAGCCATCCAGCCCTGATTGACGTCGGTGAACGAGATCGTTCCTTCGAATCCGGGAATGGTCTGCTGATTCTTCCAGCTCTGTCCGTTGTTCTTGGTGAGCCCGATTCCCACTTGCTCCGCTGCCGGCTGGTATCCTACCAGAAAGGCAGTCTGTGTGCCGATCAGCACCATATTACCGGGGGTACCCGAAGCTGGCCCCTTCTTCGCTATGGCTGCGCCGCTGCCCGGAGCCGGACCGCCGCCTGCGGTCTCCTGGGCAATCACCCGGGTCCAGCTGCCGCCGGAGTTAGAGCTGCCGTAGAGGGAATAAGAGGTCTGCGACATGCCGACGCCGCCGTACAGCAGCGCATACACCTGACTACCCTTGGCGTAGATCTGTCCGTAATTCGCCTCAGGGGAGGAGGCGCTAAGTACCTGCTTCCAGACTGCTCCGCCGTTAGTTGTCTTCATCACCCGATAGCCGCTGCCGGGAACGGCCACCACAGCCCAGCCGTTATTCCGGCTGGTGAATTCCGCCCCGCGTGTGTTGGCAGGCGTCTTGATCAGACTCCAGCTCTTCCCGCCGTCCTTCGTATAATATGTAGATGCGCGGTTGTAGCCGAAGCCCTGGCTGCTGTCCAGGAACTCTATCCGTTCAAAGGTTACTGCCTGGTTCGATAGCCTTGTCCAGATAGAGCCGCCATCTGCCGTTCTTAGCAGATATCTAGCCTGCCCGTCCTTAACCGCAGCAAGCGCCCAGCCGTGAACATTATCCGGGAAATCAATCTGCTGGAAGCTCCACTGTCCTTCATAGATCTTCTGGAAATGGCAGCCGCCGTCCGAGGTTGCAATCAGAAAACCGTTTCCGGCTGCGCGCCCGATATTCGCGTTCAGAAACTCCACATCCGAGAAGGTGAGCGGAATGCTGTCAGCTCCGCTATGTGCCTTTTGCAAATCCTGAAGCAGCCCGTGATCTCCAGTCCCGCAAGCCAGTGCCGCGGCTGAAGCTGCCGCCGCCTGAACCGGAGAAGCCGCCGATCCCCAGCCTGACAGGGCAAGTAGACCTGCAGTAAGAAGAGTTACGGTTATCTGATGTAATCTGGTCGTTCTATTCATCGGTAACACCTCCTGAATATATATTACCCTCTCCACAGAACGTCACTCCGAAGGCACATGAATATGTTACTCCATCTGAGGCCATCTATTCAGGTGTGAAATGGTACAAAACTGTAACCATTTTTGCTGTTAAAATATCCTATCCGTGTTTAATAATAAGTACAGAGATTTACAAGCAATGCATTCAAGGAGGAAGTGGACGGTATGATTAAACAGGATATTCAGCATGCACTTCTCTCCAATCTATGCCAGCGCGTGCATTTAATCAGCGGAGAAACGTACACTGGAGTATGCCAAATCGACCACTCCGCAGATGCACTGCATATTGAAACGAATAAAGGGACCTTCACCGTCCCCTATTGGACGATCAAGCGGTTCATCTAATCACATCATTCCAACCCAAAAGACCTCACGGCCACATCAGGAGATGTGAAACATGAGGTCTTTCTTGTGTACTTATACAACCGGATTCGGTATCATACTGCCGCCCCGGCAATGCTTCAGGTAATTCAGCGCATGGACCTGGCCTGTCATCTCCAGCTCATCCCGGTAGACCGGATCATGCCAGCCTTCAATATCAATCGTACCCTGATAGCCGCCCTGCCGGAGAATGGTGATAATATCCGTCCAGTTCGTATCTCCGAAGCCCGGCGTCCGGTCCCACACATAAGGCTTCGGACCATGAATTCCGTATTCCTTGACTATGTCCCAGGCAATCGTCGCGTCCTTGCCATGAACATGGAAAATCTTATCCACCCATTTGCGCAGCTGCGGAATCGGATCAATTAGCGCGGTGAGCTGATGGGCAGGCTCCCATTCCAGCCCGAGATTGTCTGCCGTAACGGCGTTGAACATTTTCTCCCAAGCTGTAGGGTTATGAGCAATATTCCAGTCACCCTTCTGCCAGCTCCCGCCCATCGCACAATTCTCAAAAGCAATCCGCAGACCCTTGTCTGCCGCCCGCTTCGACAATTCTCCGAACACCTCGGCGAATCTCGGAAGCGACTCGTCAATCGACGAGCCCGGCAAGCGCCCCGTGAATCCGCCGATAAGGTCAGTCCCGAACAAATGAGCGTGTTCAATCAGCTGCGCCCAGCCTTCCAAGGTAGCCTCTGTCTCAGCCTCCGGCCCGCCGCCAAGCGGATTGCCGTAGATGCCGACAGCAGAGATGATGAAGTGATGCTCAGCCGCCAGCTCCCGGACCCGGGCTGCGGTCTCCGCCAGATCGATTCCGCCTGTCGTCTGCCAGAAATTCAATTGAAAGGAGTCGAAGCCATGCTCTACAATCTGCGGAATGACCTGGACGGCTTCGCCGCCGCGTACAAGCGTCCCTATTCTCAGTGAATCTTGCATATTGTTGTCAACTCCAGTTGGTTTTATAGTCAGCGCCCTGCTGTTACCGGCCCTTAATCATCTTGCAAGAGCCCCGTTTGAGCAATACCGCATCATAGACAATGTGCTGATGGGAGGAATGTTTGGTAATCAGGTCGAACAACACGCCCACACTGGACAGTGCCATTTCAGTGCCCGGCTGGCTGATCGTATCCAGCGCAGGATGATAGTACTCAGCCATCTCAATACCGTCGAAGCCGATGATCGAAATATCATCGGGGATAGATAAGCCTGCGGTAAGCACAGCTTTGGCCGCACCGATCGCAATCGTATCGGAGGCCGCAAAGATAGCGGTTACGGTTCTGTCGCGGTTAAGCAGTCTGCGTGCAGCATTGAAGCCTGAGCTTGGACTGTATTCACAATCCTCTACGAATCCCGGATTATAAGGTATGTTATGTTCTTCCAGCGCCATCTTGTAGCCAAGAAGGCGGCGGCTGCCTGTGGTGTCTTCCAGTAAAGGGGATTTGGCGAGAAAGCCGATGTTTCGATGTCCCAGCGAAAGTAAATAAGAGGTTGCCTTATAGGCTTCCTTGGATTCATCGATCGTTACGCTTGAGAAGATGGACGGGTCCACTTCCTGTGAGGTAGTGATGGTCGTGAGTACGAATGGAACGGTTAACTGCTTGAATTTCTCTTCGGAGTGATTATAGGTACCGCCCATGAAAATAATCCCGCTAAGATTCTTCTCTTTCACCAGCTGAATGGCTGCGTTAATCTCATCGGTGCCGTCTTCTACCTGATGGATAAGAAACGGATATCCGCGCAGATTGACCTGACGTTCAATCTCCTTGATCATAATCGAGAAGAATGGGTTAGTGATCCCTTTTACCATAAGTGCAATATTTTTGGATTGCGTTGTTTTCAGATTTCTGGCATTGGAATTGGGAATATAATTATATTCCTTGACGACACTCAGTACCTTCTCCCGGGTGGCATTGCTCACCAGACCCTTATTATTGATGACTCTGGACACTGTTGAGATGCCGACACCGGATATCCTGGCGATATCCTTAATGTTTACGTCCACTCTACTCCCCCATTTATAGGTAAGGGAGCTATAAGATATAGCTCCCCTGTAACCTATACATTCTTTTAGTTAACAGGTGTAAATTCTGCCAATTGTTTCTCTACTTCGGCAATGACCTTATCAACTCCTGCTTTTTTCAGCTGATCGCGGTATTCTGCTACAGCCGTTTTTGCATCTTTATTTGTTTTACCCAGCATGAGCTGGATACCAAGCTGTGCATTCACGTTCGAGATCGAAGCAATCTCAGTAGTTACATTAGCCGGGTCGAAGCTGAAGCCGTTGTACGGATCATCAATCGCTTCTTTATCCCATGCAGCGAACAGTTCCTTACGAACAGGGTTCTCAGTATCACTAGGAATCACGAACTTGTCGTTTCTGAGGGACCAAGCCGAGAAGCCGCCGCCGTCTGTTTTTTCATTGAAGCCCTGCGGCTGTTTCTTCACGCCATCTTCAATAACGTAGTGCTTGCCTTCAATACCGTACTGCATCAGGTTGTAGTAGCTTTCATCCGTCATGAATTTCTCAATAACCATCAGAGAACGCTCTGGGTTAGAGGAGTTCGCACTGATAACTGTCGAGTTGTCTACACCCATCTTACGTTTGATTTTCTTGTTGGCTTCAGCAAAGGTATAGAAAGCTGTAGGAGCATCAGGCAGCGCCTTGATATCTCCGCCATATTGGCCGATCCAGTCCTGGGCATGAGTCAGATAACCCGCAGAGTTCGCGGCTCTGAAGTTGTCTTTGCTGCCTAGGGAAGCGGACAGAACGTCTTTGCCCCAGTAGCCCTTGTCGCCCCACTCACGCATTTTCACAGCCCAATCCTCGAATTCCTGGGTGAAGGCCGGATGGAATACAGTCTTGTAATCCTCTGGGCTCTTAGTGACCAGATTCAATTCATTGAGCGAGATACCAGGTGCGTTCAGCCACATGCCTGTAGTATCAACGAGCATTCTGTACATGTTCTGTGCATCCTCAGCCTTACCGTTAATTGGCGGGAAGGATTCATTGGCAACCACATTATCCATGTATTTAACCATATCATCGATGGACTTAATGTCTGTCATGCCATATTTCTTCAGCAGATCGGTACGGTAGGCATAACCGGCAGGCGTATATTCACTGAACAGACTAGGTACGCCGTAGATTTTGCCATTTACCTTGGTGTTCTGCCAGGAGGATTCTGGAATCTCAGCCTTCAGCTTAGGCGCTACCTTGTCCAGCATGTCGGTAATGTCGGTCAGCGCACCTTCAGTAGCCAGGGTGTAGTAGGACACAGGAGCACCCGGAGAAGCATGCGACAGATCGAACGATTCGCCGGAAGCGAACAGCAGCGGATACTTGGTTGCTACGTCTCCCCAGTCAATATATTTGATTTCAAGCGTAGTATTCATATCGGCCTTAAGCTTCTTGTTAATCTCAGCCAGAATGTCTTTATTGGTAACTCCCTCACTGCCCCACAGATAGTACGTCAGCTTCGCTTCCTTAGAAGTGTCTACGCCTCCAGAATTAGTGGAAGTGGATGGAGTGTTCGACGAGCCTGTATTTCCATTTGCATTATTGCTTGACGAACAAGCGGATAGCACTCCAGTAAGCATGAGGACAGCAGCTAGAGAAGAAGCAATCTTTTTACCTTTCATTCGGTAAGCCTCCCTTTTCTTTTCTATATTATGAATTTTGCATCTATAACAAACACCCTTCAATTGAAGCAGGCGTCCATTAACCCTTAACAGCACCGATGGTAAGACCGGTTACGAAGTAACGCTGAATGAATGGATATAGGAGAATGATCGGGCCTGTAGCCAGCACGGCTGTAGCCATTTTGATCGATTGGGTCGGCAGATCGGCTGTGTTAATGACCGCTCCCGAGTTGATGAGACTGCCCATATTCGCCTGATTGATCATACGCTGCAGGAAGTACTGAAGCGGGAATTTGCTCTGAGTGTCCATGTACAGCATTCCGTTGTACCACTCATTCCAGAAGCCCAGTGCCGAGAACAGTCCGATCGTTGCCAGTGATGGAACCGCCAGCGGCATGAAGATCCGCCAGTAGATGCGGAAATCGCCTGCGCCGTCAATCGTCGCTGATTCATACAGGGAATCCGGGATCGCCTTCATGAAGTTACGCATCAGGAAGATCGACCACGCCCCTACCACAGCTGGCAGAATCATGGCGAACAGGCTGTCCTTGAGGTGCAGATGCTTAACCATCAGGATGTAAGTCGGAATCAATCCTCCGCTGAACAAAGTGGTGAAATAGATCAGGAAGGAGAAGAAGTTACGGTATTTGAAATCCTTGCGGTTCAGGACAAATCCGGCCATGGACATCATGAACAGTCCGAGCACCGTACCGACGACTGTGATAAAGATCGTTACCTGATAAGCATCCACCAGCTTGGAGGAGTTACTGAGCAACAATTCATAGGCCTTGAAAGATACCTCATTTGGTATCAGCTTGTACCCCTCGCGGATAATCTCCTGCTCATTCATGAAGGAGGAAGAGATCATCAGCGCAAAAGGAAACACACAGAACAGGGCAAACACGGAGATGCAAATGTAGCTGATCACCTTAATGAAAATGCTGCCTGAATCCTGTTTGATTTTAATAGTATTACTTGCCATATTAACACCCCTGTTTCTTATCTTGTCTTAGAACAACGCGCTATCCGGTTCAACCTTGCGCACAATAAAGTTAACGACAAGCACCAGAACCAGACCGAATAAGGATTGGTAGAAGCCTACAGCAGCACCCATGGAGAAGTTAAATTGTCCCACGAGCGACCGGAAGACATACGTATCTATAATATCCGTCTGCGGATACAGCACGGAGTTTGTTCCAATCAAATTGTAGAAGAGGTCGAAGGAGCCTTTGAGAATTCCGCCCATACCGAACAGGAGGAGCAGAATGAAGGTTGGCTTCAGAATCGGCAAAGTCATATAACGGATACGCTGCCAGGTAGTGGCGCCGTCCATATAGGCTGCTTCATAGAGATCATGGTTAATCCCCGTAATCGCTGCCAGATAGACAATCATACCGTAACCGGTACTTGCCCAGATCTTGAACGCTACAATGATGTATTTCCAGATTCCAGCGTCGGAGTAGAACTCAATCTTGTCTAAGCCCGTACTGGTAAGCATCGTATTGATAAACCCGGAGTTGAAATTGAACAGGTTATACGCGAACACGCCGACGATAACCATCGAGATGAAGTTCGGAAGCAGAATAACCGACTGGGAGATCTTCTTGAACCACTTGCCTGTAATCTCCGACAGCATGATGGCAAATACAATCTGGATGATGTTACCTAGTGCAAGGAACACCAGATTGTAGAGCAAAGTATTCTTGGTGATATTCCAGAGGTCTCCGTTCTGAATCAGGAACTCGAAATTCTTGAGTCCGATAAAGTCACTGCCGAAGATCCCTTTGTTGAGCTTGTAATCTACGAATGCAACGTAAGCGCCAGGCATTACCGCATAATGAAACACAGCAAAATACACAATGACAGGCAGCAGCATGAGATACAACACTTTGTTCTTCAATAATTCCCGGACAACATTTCCGCCCGATTGTACAAATCTTGCCAATGAACCCACCTCCAAATTAAACATTGCATTCCACTGCAACTAATTAACCCTTTTCGACCATATAGAAACGTTTCCATTATTTCTTTGTGTTTCCCCTGCTCAGAGCATACTCCTTCCTTGTATACGCTGTCAAACATTTTTTATTTTTAAATAACAAGTAATAAAATTACATTTCGCTATACATAATAGAGGAAAAGGCGTTTTTTTTATAGATAATTGACTTTTTTCAGTCAAAAGTCTAAACTCGAAATGTATCGCCTATGGAAACGTTTCTATTTATTCTTTACATGGACATGTCAGCCCTTTTTTGTGACATCTGATGATGAATTTCCCCGTTCTGATCGATTTCATGTCCTAACTTAAGCACTGGAAAGCGAGGCTCGATATGATATTCAAACAACAAATGAACATGATTACGTTAACCCGGGATGACCTGTCGTATACATTCCTGCCTACAGGAGATATTTTTGAATTCACGCAGGGCTCCACTCTAATTAATCTGTTCCAGGGTAATCCGGCAGACGGCTCTTCCAATAATATCTACCTGCGCGTATATACGGAGCAAGGAATCCAGAGCTATCCGCTGCTGGGTATTAAGTCGGGCTCCAAGCTGTCATGTACCGACGACAAACTGATTTTTGAAGGTTCTATAGAAGCAATCAGCTACCGCGTAACCTTCGCACCGGCAAAGGACGGCATCTGGTTCTGGCAGCTTCAGCTCTCCGGCAACGGTGAGACTGTAGATGTAGTGTATGGCCAGGACGTCGGCATTGCAGATAAAGGCGGCATTCTCGCTAATGAGCTGTACATGAGCCAATATCTGGATCACAGCATCTGGGAAGGCACGCAGGGCTACGCCGTCTGCTCGCGCCAGAACCAGCCGCAGGGTTCGGACTTCCCTTATCTCCAGCAGGGTGTAGTCGGTTCACGGGCTGTAGGCTACTCCACGGATGGCATGCAGTTCTTCGGCATTTCCTATAAAGGAAGCTATGTGCCTGAAGCGCTCAACGGCAATCTGCAGAACCGTAATTATCAATACGAGCTGGCTTATACCGCACTCCAGACCGAGACTATGGTCCTGTCAGCTCCGGTAGAATTCGCCTTCTACGGCCTATTCCGTCCGAATCATCCCGCTGCTGTAACTGAGCTTGAATTCCAGGCTGAGCTGCAGGCAGCTTATGCAGAGATCGACTGGAGCGGCAAGGAAGCCGTGCCAAGCCGGGATGTCCCTGTGCTGAGTGACGATATCGGCAAGCCATATGTCTCCGCACAGTGGTCACAGGCCGAGATCGATGCTGCCTTCCCGAACCGGAAGCTTGAGGAGATGGAGAACGGACAGCTGCTCTCCTTCTTCACAGACGGGCATGTCCATGTGGTTCTACAGCCTAAGGAGCTGCTGGTAGAACGTCCGCATGGCCATATCATCACCTCGCTGCTGGGCGACAAGCAGGTAGACAACAACCTGATCTCCTCCACTAACTATATGTACGGGATTTTCAACGGACAGACTGTAGTGGGGAATACCTCTTTCCATAAAGGGCTCTCCACGCCGCGCGGCCTGCTGAATATTCAGCGGAACAGCGGTCAGCGGATCTACGTCCGCATGGACGGGGTCTACCGGATTCTTACACTGCCGGCGGCTTACGAGATGGGCGTGAATTTTGCGAAATGGCATTATCAGGTTGAAGACGATGTGCTGACCGTTACTGCGATCGCCGCAGCAGGCCAGCCGGATGTTGCCCTTCAGGTCCAGTCGAAGCTCGGCAGATCCTATGATTATCTGATCACGAACCAGCTGGTCATGGGCGAACATGAATTCCAGCATCCGGTACGGGTAGAAGAGAAAGACGGCATCCTGCAGCTTCTTCCTGATGAAGCATTACTTCAGAAGCTTCCTTATCCGGGCCTGCATTTCGATATCCAGCTGCCGGGAACTTCCTATACGTATAGTGACGACCGGATGTTCTATGCCGACAGACAGCCGCGCAACGGCACTCTGCTTACCTTGTCGGTAACGCAGTCCTCCGGCTTCCAGCTCGTGCTTCAGGGCAGACTTTCAGCAGCAGAGGCTCTTCCGCTGACGGCCCCTTACACACTGGAGAAGGAGCAGGTACAATATAACGAATTCTACGCTTCTTTCACTTCCGGCTTCCACCTGGAGCTGGATGGCGCGGAGCAGTCGCGGATCGGCATTCTGAATGAGACCGCATGGTGGTACACCCATAATGCGATGACCCACTTCATCATGCCGCATGGCCTTGAACAGCCGGGCGGAGCAGCCTGGGGTACACGCGATGTATGCCAGGGGCCAATGGAATACTTCCTGATGACCCAGCATTATGAGCTGGCCCGCAATGTTCTGCTGAAGATCTATTCGCATCAGCTGTGGGAGAGCAAGGAATGGCCGCAATGGTTCATGTTCGACCAGCATCCGGTTCAGGCCCATGAATGGCATGGCGACGTTGTGCTCTGGCCGCTGAAATGCATCAGCGATTACATCATGGCTACCGGAGACTACGCGATTCTTAACGAAGAAATCGGCTATCACCATCTGGCGGACGCTCAGCCAAGCCAGCAGACCGAGACTGTCCTTGAGCATGTGAAGGCTGCCGTTGAGACCATCCGTGATCGCTTCATACCGGGCACGTCCCTGATCAACTATGCCGGCGGCGACTGGGATGACACCCTGCAGCCAGCCAATGAAGCGCTCAAGACCAAGCTGGTCAGCGCATGGACTGTCGCGCTCGCCTTCCAGGTGATCCGCAATCTGTCCCAGGTGACTTCCGCCGATCCTGAATTCTCCGCCAGCCTGGCAACTATGGCCGAAGAGATGAAGGAATCGTTCCGTACCCTCCTGATCAAAGACGGCGTGATCGCCGGCTTCGCTTACTTCCAGGAGAACGGCAGCATTGATTATATGCTTCATCCGCTGGATCAGCAGACTGGAATTCATTACCGGTTATTGCCGATGACCCGCAGTATTATTGCGGAGCTGGTTACGCCGGAGCAGGCGCTAACCAATCTGCGCCTGATCGATGAGCACCTGAACTGCCCGGACGGCGTGCGCCTGATGGACCGTCCTGCCCGCTATGAAGGCGGCGTAAGCACCATCTTCCGCCGTGCGGAGCAAGCAGCCAGCGTCGGCCGTGAGATCAGCCTGCAATATGTACATGCCCATATCCGCTATATTGAAGCTTCCGCCAAGCTGGGCGAAGCGAAGCGTGCCTGGGATGGCCTGTTCCAGATCAACCCGATCAACATCCGGCAGAGCGTGCCTAATGCGCAGCTGCGTCAGAGCAACATGTACTTCAGCAGCTCGGACGGCGATTTCCCTGACCGTTACAGCTATCAGGAGAACTTCGACCAGCTGCGTGACGGCAGCGTTGAGGTGAAGGGCGGCTGGCGGCTGTATTCCAGCGGTCCCGGAATCTATCTGAATCAGCTGATCTCAGCCGTCCTGGGTATCCGCTTCAGTGAAGAAGAGCTGATTATTGATCCGGTCCTTCCGGCCAGCCTTGACGGTCTGCGCTTCACTTATGAGTGCTTCGGCAAGAAGATGACCTTTGTCTATCACATCAGCCCAGGTAAGGCCCGCACCCCGGAAGTGCAGGCAGCAGGCGTTGCTGTTACTGGCCAGGTACTACCGAATCCATACCGCCCGGGTGCGGTAAGCATTGCCAAGAATCATCTGCTGAGCCTGCCCGGCGATGAGCTGCATATCTATGTAACACAATAACTTTCAGTACGCTTACGAAGGAGTTAACCATGACTAAACCGTTTATCCAGGATCTCGTGAACGATATGACACTAGACGAGAAGTTAGCCCAGCTTACCCAGCTTGGTCCGTACTATTGGGGTCTGGATGATACCGTGGATTTGACGGGTCCATTCAAAGAACTTAATATCGAGCCGCAGGTGATCCGAAGCATCGGCAGCGTTCTGAACGGCATCGGCGCCCGGAATGTCATTGAGCTGCAGACCCGGCATCTGGAATCCAGCCGCCTGAAGATCCCGCTGATCTTCATGGCCGATGTCATTCACGGCTACCGGACCATTCTGCCGATTCCGCTCGCCATGGGCTGTTCCTTCGATCTCGATGCCTGCGAGCAGTTCGCTGAGGTAGCTGCGCGGGAGAGCGCTGCCGCCGGCATTCACCTCACCTTCTCTCCGATGACCGACCTCGTGCGCGATCCGCGCTGGGGCCGGGTCATGGAGACCTCCGGTGAGGACCCTTACCTGAACGCCCGGGTGACCGAGAGCATGGTCCGGGGCTACCAGGGCAAGGACCTGAAGGAGCCGGGGCGGATCGCTGCCTGCGTGAAGCATTTCGCCGGCTACGGCGCGCCAGAAGGAGGACGTGAATATAACACGGTGGACATGTCCACCGGCGTACTCCGTGAGTTCTATCTGCCAGCCTACAAGGCAGCAGTAGATGCCGGTGTCGCTATGGTAATGGCTGCGTTCAATACCATTGACCGCATCCCGTCCAGCGGCAACAGCAAGCTCCTGCGCGGTATTCTCCGCGAGGAATGGGGCTTCGATGGCGTAACCATCGCCGACTTCAACTCCGTGAATGAGCTGGTGCCCCACGGCGCAGCGCAAGACGGACGTGAAGCAGCGCTGAAGAGTCTGGTAGCCGGACTCGATATCGAAATGATGTCCACCCACTATCTGAACCACGCTGCCTCGCTTGTCCAGGAAGGTCTTCTCGACCTCCGCCTCATCGACGAAGCTGTTAAGCGGGTACTGGAGCTTAAGGATGCCCTCGGCCTGTTCGACAATCCGTTCAAGGATGCCGACCCTGTAGCTGATGAAGCCGATAAGCCAAGTCCCGAGCATCTTCAGGCAGCACGCGAGCTGGGCGCCCGCTCGATCGTTCTGCTGAAGAACGAAGGCGGAATCCTGCCGCTTACGCGCGGCATGAAGATCGGCCTCGCCGGTCCTTTCGCTACCTCGATCAATGTTCTTGGCGGCTGGGCCGGTACCGAGAAAGACCCGGCGGTCTCCCTCTACGAGGGCATCACCGGCAAAATCCCGGCAGCGGACCTGCTCACAGCAATGACCGGCGAGCTGGGAAGCATGCTGGAGGGTGTATTCGATGTGGAGGATGCTTCCGAAGCGGCTTACGAGCAGCTGAAGGACTGTGATGTGATTCTTGCCGCAGTCGGCGAGAATCAGCAGGATACCGGAGAAGGCGGCAGTAAAGCCAGCCTGCGGCTGTCCGCCAATCAGGAGAAGCTGATCCACCGCCTCAAGGCAACCGGCAAGCCGGTGGTCACCATTGTGTTCAGCGGCCGCCCGCTGGAGCTTGCACCAGTGCTTGAGTCAAGTGATGCACTGGTACAGGCCTGGTTCCTCGGCACAGAGTCGGGAAATTCCATTGCAGATGTGCTGTTCGGCGATTATAACCCGTCCGGACGCCTCTCCATGAGCTTCCCTTACTCCGTGGGACAGATCCCGGTGTACTATAATGCTTATCAGACGGGACGTCCTTATGATCCCCAGTATCCGAATGTGCGTTATGTAACCCGCTATCTGGATATTCCGAATGATCCGTTGTTCTGCTTCGGCTACGGCCTTAGCTATTCCGCCTTTGCCTACAGTAGCTTTACAGTAGAAGCTGCGGCAGACGGCAAGGTGCTTGCCTCCATCCAGGTGGAGAACACCTCGGAGGTTACCGGCAAGGAGACCGTACAGCTCTATATCCGCGATGTTACCGCAAGTGTGGTCCGTCCCGGCAAGGAGCTGAAGGGCTTCAAGCAGATTACCCTTGCCCCGCATGAGAAGCAGACGGTATCCTTCGAGATCACCAGAGACATGCTCATGTTCTACGGCCAGGATGATCAGCTGGTGTTCGAGCCTGGAGACTTCGATATCATGCTCGGCGCCAACTCCAGTGATCATAGCACGCAGCGGATCTGGATCGGCTGACCCTACTAACCAATAGACATAACAAATAGCGCCAATCCTCCACTTCACAAGTGTATGGATTGGCGCTATTTATATTGCACAGCTCTGCGTTACGCACCGGTCAGCAGCTCAATATCCAGCCGGGCAAAGGTATCCTTCCATTCCTCAGAGCAGCCGCTGTCGGTCAGCACCATGGAGATATGCTCTAGCGGGGCGATCTGGGCAAAGGTAGTGATGCCGAATTTGGAATGATCCGCGACCAGAATGGATTCCTCAGCCCGTTCCATCATTTTGCGGGAGATCAGGGCTTCCTCCAGGTGGTAGTCGGTAATGCCCTCCGAGAGCGAGATCCCCCCGGCAGAGATGAAAGCCTTATTCACCTTGAACTGACCCAGCAAATCATGGGCGGTGCCCCCTACTGCCGCCTGGTATCCTGCATTCACCTCACCTCCGGCAAAAATAACCTTCCCCGCAAACTGCTCCAGCGCACAGTTCAGCACGGGAACAGAGTTTGTAATCACTGTCACTTGTGTTCGGTCCTTCAGCGCGCGCATGATCTCAAGGGTCGTTGTTCCGTTGTCGAGGATGACCGTCTCACCGTCTTGAATGAGTGAGGCTGCCAGCCTGCCGATAGCCTGCTTGTCCGGCAGATGCATTTGGGCGCGCTTCATGAACGTAGGCTCATGATTCTCCGAGCGGATTCGCACCGCTCCCCCGTACACCTTGCGCAGCCGTCCTTCCTTCTCCAGCCGGTCCAGATCACGCCGGATCGTCTCCGTCGTCACCC
This sequence comes from Paenibacillus sp. FSL H7-0350, assembly GCF_038593195.1. NCBI lineage: Bacteria > Bacillati > Bacillota > Bacilli > Caryophanales > Paenibacillaceae > Paenibacillus > Paenibacillus sp. FSL H7-0350. The sequence goes on from NZ_CP151972.1 coordinate 2,808,381, forward strand.
CGAACCGCTCCGCGAGAAAATGCACCTGCACCTTCCCCTCAAGCTCCAGCTGGGCGAGAATCGTGTGCTTGCGTTCTTCATAGGTCAGCGACATCCATACTTCCTCCAGTCGGTGTTGATTTTATATAGAATGTACTTTTATTTTTCTATGATGGGATTGGCCGTGACACCAGAGAATAGTTGGCCCTCCAGCCGCTGTTGTCCCAGATTCCCTTGATTCAGCCACTTTTCGCGGGAGAAATCCGGTGACGGCTGCTGCACGAAAGTAACCAGTCCCAATGTATGCGAAAAACAGCATACATTCTGCTGCACGAACTAGTAGAGCATCAGGTTAAAAAGGATGGATAAGTTTGTTAAACCCTATCAACCCAAAATCTAACGGACCGGTGAGATCTTATCTCCGCGAAAACGCCACTTTTTGCAGCGTAACGGACTCAGGTGACCTTACAGTCTCTCTATGAGACGTTTCGGAGCTGAAGTGCAAAGGATAAGGCCTATTCTAGCTCCATGGAGTCCGTTACTCGCCCAATTGGCGATTTTCTTCCCAAATAAGCGCACCTCAGTCCCTTACGATAAGCCAAGAGCCCCTGAAGAACAAGGCCCGCTTGGAAAAAAAGATGTAATTTGAAGGGGAATTGCGTCTGCTCCACTATTTTAAATCCAATAAGGTACTAGTTAGTAAATTCAAATTTTTTTGGGTATCTCTAGTCGAAATGTTGTTTCTAGTGTATTGATGTTGTTTTCACCAGTATATGAATCTGAATTCCACTTGTCAATGCGGCCCCTTTGCCACAGAAGCATCCTTGGTAGATATATGGGTATGGCACACATTGTATGAACTACAGTAGAATGAGCTTTTGCCTAATATCGTGCTAATTCTATTGCAGAGAATACAATCATCCCATAGGAGGCTTGACAGAATAACCAAACGAGCCTAAAATCAACATGAAACAACACAAAGAAACATAAATCAACAACACATTGAATCAACAAACGCCGCACTATTACATCACCACACGCCTTACTGCCATACCCATAATCGGATTGACAAGAGAGGGGATTTCCCGCATGAACAGTAAATTATCATTTCGGCCAGACGGTACCTTCACCATCGTACAGTTCACTGACCTCCACTGGATGGATGGAAGAGCAGAGGATCAGCAGACCCGGGAGCTGATGGAGCTGGTGCTGAAGGCGGAGCAGCCGGACCTGGTTATTTTCACAGGGGATACGATCTATACGGGTCCGGTCCGTGAAGGTGAGCTTCCTTGCCAGGATCCCAAGCAGGCCTTCCGCGATGCAGTGGCTGCTGTAGTGAATTCCGGTGTGCCTTGGGCGTTCGTATTCGGCAACCACGACACGGAGAACGGAGTGACCTACAGCGAGCTGATGGAGATTGCGCAGGAGTCTCCGCAGTGTCTGGCTGAGGCTGGTCCGGCGGAGCTGGCAGGTTCAAGCAATTACGTCCTGGAGATTGAAGGCGCGGGCAATCATGCGGGAGCCATCCTCTATATGCTCGATACGGGTGCCTACTCTCCGCTGGAGCAGATTCCCGGGTATAGCTGGGTCCGGCGTAACCAGATGGATTGGCTGGCAGAGCAGTCAGCGCGGCTGAATCCCGGAGAAGGTAAGGCCAAGCGGCCTGCGCTGGCATTCTTCCATATCCCGCTGCCCGAATATGACGAGATGTGGAACACCGAAGTCTGTTACGGACACAAGTATGAACGGGTCTGCGCTCCGGTTCTGAACTCAGGGTTATTCGCTACCCTCGTAGAGATGGGCGATGTGGCAGGCACCTTTTGCGGACATGACCATATCAATGATTTCACCGGTACACTGCATGGCATCCGCCTCAGCTATGGCCGGGCAACCGGCTATAATACTTACGGGCACGACAATCTCAAGCGGGGAGCGCGCGTCATCCGTCTAGAGCAGAACCATCCGTCCTTCGATACCTGGCTCCGGCTGGCAGACGGCTCCCGGTGTACAGAACAGCCTGCCCATACTCCCCCCCCCTGCTGCCGATTCACAACACTAACTACTACTTGAGGGGCTGACAATCAATGCTGCTGCCAATTCTTTTGGTGCTGGCTTCCGGAATGTGCCACGCGGTGTGGAGCATGTTCACCAAAAGAAGCCTGAATAAAAGCATCTTCCTGTGGTCGATCATGATGGTCTCCACGGTGCTGCTGCTGCCGGTACTGCTGATCGAGCTGTGGACACAGCCGCTGGCCGCCGGTGCTTACGCCCTGCTGCTGCTGTCTGTAGCGCTGCAGGCCTTATATTCCTGGCTTTTATCCATAACCTATGAGATGGGCGACCTGTCCCAGATCTACCCGGTGATGCGGGGGACAAGCACGCTGCTGATCCCGCTGATCGGCGTTATTTTCCTGAAGGAATCCTTGTCTGCCTATGGCTGGATCGGGATCTGCTGCATGCTCGGCGGCTTCGCTGTCCTCAGCGGAATAGGCTCCCGAAGAAGCCACCCGGCTTCATCCGGGTCTGTGTCCGGCACTCCTTCTGCATCCGGCCCCGGCACCACCTTAGGCTACTACACACCGGTACTCATGGCCCTCTGCGTGGGATTATGCACTACCTGCTACGTGTTCGTCGATAAGCTGAACCTTCAGCATATGTCGCCGCTGGCCCTGCTTGAGGTGACCAATATAGGCTTCGTTGCCGGACTGACCCCCGCGGTCCTGAGATCGCGGAAGCTGCTTGAAGAGTGGCGCCGCAACACATTCACCATCCTGCTGGGCAGCGTGCTGAATCCTGGCTCCTATCTGCTGTTCCTGTTCGCACTTCAGCAGGCACCGCTCGCCCACATCAGCCCGCTGCGGGAGATCGGAACCATATTCGCTACGCTCCTTGGTGTGTTGCTCTTGAAGGAGCGGCAGGGCCTGCGGCGGATGATATGCTCGGTTGTCATTTTTTGCGGAATTCTGCTAATTGGCATCTGGGGGTAAGCAGGATAAGGATCACAGATGTCGAATTGAAACCGTATGATGAAGATAACCTCTGTGAGTACACACCTAATGAAGGCACGAGCCAGATTCAACCTCAAGCAGGCTATATTGCTGCTTTTCTACTTAACCATTCTGATCAGTCTGCGCTATCTGTGGTTCAATGCCAATACAGCGTCTGAGCATCCCGAGGCACAACAAGGTGTGCTGGATATGCGGGGCTGGGACTTCGTGAATTCCCCATCCATCCAGCTGGATGGAGAATGGGAGTTCTATCCCGGCCAGCTCCTCGGCTATGAGGATTCCGCCGCACAGGCTGCGGCCACACCGCATGTTGTCCAGGTTCCCGGTGACTGGAGCAGCAGCTTCCCGGAAGGGGAGCAATCCTCTCTCGGCTATGGTACATACAAGCTGCGTATACTTTTAGATCCGTCACAGACCGAGTCTTACGGCTTCTGGATTCAGCGGATTCAGGCCGCCTCCAGCATCGATATTAACGAGCAGAGAGAGACCAGCTTCGGGAAGCTGGCCGCGAATAGCGGAGACTATATCCCCAAGGCGGTCTCTTACACCGCAGCCTACGATGAGCCGGGCAGGCAGGAGATTGTTCTCCTCGTCCGGGCAGCCAACTACGACCATCCGCTGGAGGGCGGGATTGTGAGGTCGATTCGCTTCGGCTCCCAAGCAGCGGTGGATACTGAACGGATGTATTCGATCGGCTTCCAGCTGGTCAGCTTTGTGATCATGATGCTTCATGCGCTGTATGCAAGCATTCTATACTTTTTCAACCGGCGGGAGCATGTGTTCGTGCTCTTCTTCCTGCTGCTGCTCGCTGTAGCGGTCTCCATCATCGCCGACAACGATGCGATTCTGCTGATCTGGTTCCCCATTAACTATACCTGGGCGCTGAAGATCAAGCTGCTGTCCTATCCGGCGATCTCCCTGTTCATGCTGCTGCTGACGCGCAGCTTCTATACTCATGGGCGCTCCGGCCGTCTATTGAAGGGATATGTGGCTGGACTGCTTATCTACACCGTCTATGTACTCGTTCTACCTGTTCAGTTGGTGATGTATGGAAAAATATTTTTCTCTCTGCTCTATCTGCTTCCTGTAGCTGCAGTTATCTACCATATCGGCCGGATGGTTTGGCGGAAGGAACAGGACTCCTTCTTCCTGCTGTTCGCTGCTGCCGCCATCGGCTCCAGTGTCATTGGCGGCGCCCTGGAATCGAACAGCCGGATAAGTATCCAGTATTATCCCGTTGATATGATAGCAGCCATTATCGGCTTCTCCTCCTACTGGTTCAAGCGGTACTTCCGCAATGCGGAGGAGAACCGGCTGCTCAACCAGCAGCTGAAGGAGAGCGACCGGAAGAAGGACGAATTCCTGGCGAATACCTCCCATGAGCTGCGGACACCGCTGCACGGTATTATCAGCATTGCCCAGACTGTAGCCTCCAAGGAACAAAAGGTGCTGGACGAACAGAGCTCTAAGGATCTGGAGCTGCTCATTACGATCAGCCGCAGAATGTCCCTGATGCTGGGCGATCTGCTCGATGTGACCCGTCTGCAGGAGAAGCGGATTATCCTCCAGCGCGAGCCGCTGGCCATGGGTTCACTGGTCTCGGGCGTGCTGGGGATGTTCGAATTCATGATCGAAGGCAAAAGGCTGCAGCTGCGTAATGAGCTTCCCGCTTCATTGCCGCCGGTCTGGGGGGATGAGAAGCGGATTGTGCAGATCCTCTATAACCTGCTGCACAATGCCATCAAGTACACGCAGGACGGAACGGTCACCGTATCCGCTGCAGCCGACGGCAAGCTTGCGTGGATCAGCGTAGCCGACACCGGAGCGGGAATCGACAAGGAGACGCAGGAGCGGATCTTCTCGCCGTATGAGCAAGGCAGCAAAGGCATCATTGACGGCGGCGGCATCGGTCTCGGCTTAAGCATCAGCAAGCAGCTGACCGAGCTGCATGGCGGAGATCTCACTGTTGACTCAGAGCCGGGCAAAGGGTCAGTGTTCACCTTCACCCTGCCGCTGGCCTCCTCTGCCGGGGCCCGGGAGATGGCGGACCAGGAACCAGCCTCGCAGGGGCAGCCGGACAACCCGGAACTGCAGGAGATGCTGCTGGAGGAAGGCCGGCTGCTGCTACAGCAGCCCGATATCCGCAATCTCATAGTCCCTATGGAATTAACGAATCCGCCGCAGATGCAGGATGCCTCCCGGGCGGTCAAATCTCTGATCCTGGCCGTCGATGATGATCCGGTCAATCTCAAAGTGCTCGCCAGCATGCTCTCGGCAGAGCATTATCAGCTGGTCACCGCCACCAGCGCCGAGGAAGCCTTGGAGCTGCTTGGCACCGAGCCGTGGGATCTGCTGATCGCCGATGTGATGATGCCGTACATGTCCGGCTATGAATTGACGCGGATCGTCCGGCAGCGCTTCTCCATCTCGGAGCTGCCGATCCTGCTGCTCACGGCCCGCAACCAGCCTGCGGACATCTATACCGGCTTCATGGCCGGAGCCAACGACTATGTCACCAAGCCGGTAGATGCGCTGGAGCTGAAATACCGGGTCCGCTCACTGACCGGACTGAAGCAGTCCATTACCCAGGGCCTGCGGCTGGAGGCCGCTTACCTCCAGGCACAGATTCAGCCTCATTTCCTGTTCAACACGCTGAACGCGCTGCTGGCGCTGAGTGAATTCGACCTGCCGAAGATGCGTGATCTCGGGGAGGCCTTCTCCTCCTACCTGCGCATCAGCTTCGATTATATGAATTCGCAGCAACTCGTCGGATTATCCCATGAGCTGGAGCTGGTAGAGTCCTATCTCTTCATTGAGAAAGCGCGCTTCGAGGAACGCCTGCAGATCGAATGGGAGGTTGATCCCGGCATCGAGCTGCTGCTTCCTCCGCTCACCCTTCAGCCGCTTGTGGAGAACGCCGTCAGACACGGCCTGCTAAGCCGCAAAGCCGGAGGCAAGCTATCGATCCGCATTCACCGCCAGAAGGGCTACACCTCCTTCGAAGTGGAGGATAACGGCAAGGGCATGAGCGAGGAACAGGTGGCCCGTCTGCTCGATGACACCTTCCTGGCCCACCGCGGCATCGGCCTGCTGAACACCAACCGGCGCCTGACCCAGCTCTACGGCGAAGGCCTCGTCATCCGCAGCCAGCCCGGGGCTGGCACTACGGTATCCTTTGTGATTCCTGAGCGGAGGCAGGGCTGATCCTTTAGCTGTGTAGCTCAGACTTTTGACCACAACATAAAGCAAAGCAGCGATTCTCCAATACCGTGAACTGTGACCCGATTTGAGGACGGTTTAAAAGAAACACCCTAGAGCTAGCTCGCTAGGAGATGACTCCTGAATTCGTCAGGAGTCATCTTTTTTAATGTCCATTGGTATCGCTCGGAGTTATAGTAGGCAATATATTCCGAAACACGAGCCCTGACTTCCGTAAGATTCTGACAATCTCGAACGCTCATTTCATCTTTCATATGCCCAAAGAATGACTCCATCGATGCATTATCCCAACAGTTCCCTTTACGGGACATGGACTGTTGAAAACCTGCCTGCTCAATGAGAAGACGAGTTTTAGGATGCGTGTAGTGCATGCCCTGATCGGAGTGGAAAATGGCTTCTGGATGAAGGTTTCCATCCAGCCGTTCCAGCAGGCGCCGAATCGTCTTTTCAACGAGTGGTAACTCTAGTGTCCCTGCTACACAGTCGGCAAGAATTTGTCTCGTTGCTCCATCTTTTATGCACGAAAGATAAGCCCACTGTCCGTTTCCGTACCGCAGATACGTGATATCGGTTAGAAAGACTTTCTCCGGCTCGTTCTGGTCAAATTGGCGTTTCAGTAAGTTTGCACAGGTCTGATGCTCCTGCGTAGCCTTTGCCATCTTACGGTACGGGTTAGCTTGCCGTATGGCCGCGACAAGGTTAAACTTACGCATTAATCGGCGAATCTTCTTGTGGTTCATGGTGACCCCGCTGAGGTGCTCCAAACGCATCTTAATCACCAAAGCGCCAGCTCTTCCTTGTAATGCGTCGAAGTGTTGCTTAATAAGAACAAGGTCACGTTCGTCGTCGGCTGTACGAAGTTGGCGTCTTTGCTCGGAGCCCAGCCATCTGTAATAGCCACTGGTGCTCACGGCGGCGACTTCACAGAAATAACGCGTCATGCGGCTGAGTCCATGGGCTCTCAGGGTGTAATAAATGATCTCGTAGCGCTCCGAAGGTGTTAAGGTCTTCCTTTGTTCCGTTCGAGCGCTTCGAGCTTTTTTAGAAAGTCGACCTCAGCTTCTAGTAATTTGATCTTCGCCTTTGCGCGCTTCAGTTCTTCGTCAGCAGACAAGGGACTTGCAGGCTTTCGCCCAGCGCTGCCTTTGCCACGCCGTTCTTCCAGTAGTCCCAGTTCACCATATTTAGCAAAGCTATCTCTCCAGCGTTTCAAACTATGCTTTGGTTTTTTAGAACCGATGAGATCCAGGTCAAAGCCCGCCCTAAGAAATATTTCTGACGGGGGTGTCCCCTCGTTGTAGGCCTTCACTGCCGCCAACTTAAACTCAGCAGTATACGAAATATTCGTCTCGGATACTCGCTGAACATTTGGATTCTTCTCTAATCTTCTGATGATATCTTCCGTAAATAGGGTTCGATTTAAGTTTCCCACAGCCTTATCCCGCTCCTTTTCCAATATTCTGATTAAAACACAAAAGACCCACAAGATGGTCACTTTTTTCAAAGTGTCTTTCTTGTGGGTCACAGTTCAACCGAGAACCGCTGCTTTTTTTGAGTTTAGATCTAATTTAGTATTTCAACTGATATAACCGGTAGATCAAGGCTGCAGCCTCTGCTTTACTGGCGGTCTGGGCAGGGCGGAAGCTCTGATCCCCGAAGCCTTCGAACAGATGCATACTCTTGGTCAACGCCACACTGGATGCCGCCCATTTCGATACTTTGGCTCCATCTGTGAAGGCTGCAATCACTGCTGCCGGCTGGGCAACAGCTGATTTACCGTTATACGCTGTAAGTGCACGTGCAAGCATTGTTGCAATCTCTTCACGTGTGATGGTTGCCTCAGGGTCAAAAGCAGCCGGCGATTTGCCGTTAATGATTCCGGCTGCATAAGCCGCAGCAATCTCATCACTGTAAGGATTGGTTGGCTTAATATCCTTGAACGGCAAGGCCAGCCCTTCCCCGTTCAACCCGTAAGCTCTGGCGATCATTGCCGCGAACTGTTCGCGGGTAATCTTGTCAGATGGAGCAAATGCTCCGCCTTCGTCCAGGATTCCCTTAGTCAACAGGTAATTGATCTCTTTAACTGCCCAGTGACTGGCAGGCACATCTGTGAATGCAGCCGCTCCAAGCATCACAGTGTACTTGCTGAAGTGTCCTCTCGGTGCCGTTACAGTTTGAGTAACAGGATCATATTTACCGCCAACCGCTTCCCAGGTAAGACTCTTCTCATTCAGGACGTACACAGTCAGATTCTCCAGATTCGCCTCTGAATATTTCGAAATATCAATGGCTGACACATCAAAGGTCACATCGATCGGCTTCGCGAAGCTCTTCACCGGCTGGCCGTCAACAGAAGCACTGAATTCCATCACTGGAATATTGGCCAGCGGTTCTGCCTGACGGGGTTTGTTAATTACAGCATTCTCTACCACTTCTGCTGCCAGATTAATCTTCTGGCCTGCCTCCACCTTACCGAAGGTATCCGGCTCAATGGTGAATGCCGTCTGGTCCATTTGAATCTTCAATCCGGCAATGTCATTCTCCCGCACCAAGGTAAGAATCTCTGATGGGAGCGTGGTATTCAGCTTATGAATCCCTTTATCCACTGGAGGTACTTTCACCGTCAGGCTCAGCTTCAGGTCAGCAGCCGTTCCAGCTCCAAGCTTGCTAGTCAGCTCTCCAGCGACGGATGCTAATGCCTGCTTGGCCGTTTCAATCTGTGCGCTGATGAATCCCGAATCCAGCTGCGAAGAGACGGCGTTTCCTTCTACAGTTACATTGTCTTTGGTAATTGTAGCTTCGCCAGCTTTGTTCAGCGCGGCCTGGCTGGAAAGTATAACAGCATCCTTCAGCTTCTGAACCTCTTCAGCCTTGATGCCCTGCGCGTTATTCAGCACCGCAGCCGCATTATTAATGAGGGCCTGGGCAATTTCTACTGCCTTGCTGGAGCTATCCAGCTTGTTCAGTAAATAAGGCGCACTATCCACCAATTGCGTAATAGAACTCACAATCTTCTGTTTTTCTGCGGAATCCTGAATAGTTCCCAGCAGCTGCGCTGCTGAATCCATGGCCTGAGACAAGCTCTTGCTGTTCTGTTCAGCTTGTGCAGGAGTGTTAGCCGATTTGAGTGACTCGGCCATGCTGGACAGCGCATTCTGTGCTGCCGTGGCTTTCTCTGCTGCGGAGCCGGAAGTATTCTTGAGCAAGTCCTTCAGCTTATCATTCTGCTGCTGAACATTCGCGTCAGTCCCTGTTACCGCAGCCGGAGCGGGAGCAGCCGGTGTTGCTGCTGGTCCAGGTGCTCCTGGTCCGCTTCCTCCTGGTCCGCTTCCCCCTGGTGCCGGTGCGGGATTAGGATTCGTTCCGGTATTGCCGCCGTTACCTCCATTATCGCTTCCTGGCAGATTAGGGCCTGGATTAACCACAGTATCTCCCGACGACTCCAGGATTACTTTTTTGTCCAGGGTATAGGTCTGTCCATCGATGGTCATTGAAGCTTTGATCACATAAGTTCCGTCAGTCAACATCTTGTTTTCTGTATTATCATAAGTCATTGCTCTTAGCGGGTATACCAGAAAAGCCTCTTTGGTTAGCACCTTTCCCGCTTCGTTCTGAAGCTCATAAGTAGCCTTGTCCGGGTACAGACTCATGCTGCCACTGCTTGTTCCGCCATTGGCAACCAGAATTTGCGGCTTCTTGATTTGTCCGATGGAGTTGCCTGCTGTATCGACCAGTCCAATCTCAATCAAGGTCGAACCAGCGGGCCGGATTAATTTGCCATTCTGCAACCCCACAATATCCAGCCCTTTCAAGGCAAGTGGCGTAATCTGGGTGAGTGTACCTGCCTGCAGCGTTCCAGGTGCGAAATGAATATCGTACTGGTATTCGATGGCACCCTTGATTTGGTCTACAGATACTACTACATCGCCAGGGGTAATTTGCACCTGATTGGCATTGAACGCATAGCCTTGGAGTGTCGATTGGCCCGGTGTCGTATATTTAACCGCATAGATGGTCCCTGATTCAGGTGCCACCAGCGTAGCCAGCGCAGACGCACTATCATCCATCGACAAGCTATTGTCTCCTGCACCGATTACAACCTGATCACGGTATACAAAAGTGTCTAACCGGGTATGTGCCAGCATACTGTAGGTTCCTTGAGTGGCGTAGAAATAATTCTCACCTGCAGGATTACTGTCGATCACATAAGGAATGTAATCCGTCTCTGCCAAATCCCGCCGCACCACATACAGCTCGTCAGCCGGCTGGTCTAATATAACCTTGCTGACTTCCTGAAGCTCTTGTCTTGCGTCCAGCACCAGCGAGTAATCCTTGCCGGGTTCTGTATTAATGGAGCCATACATGTAGTAACCATATTTGGCTTGCACTCCGTTATGGCTTCTGTTGTAGCGCATGAAGTCAACGTCTACAGTTGAAGGAGAATCTACCACCAGGAACCCCTGGGATTCAGGACTGCGAACATAAGAAGAGACGATAGAAGAAGAACCGTCACTTCTTGTGACTTTAGCCTGGATATTCGCATCGTCCAGCGGAACCCCGCCCGCATAGTTCCCGCCTTCAGCCTTATCAAGGCCCCGCACACGGATGACAGCCTGCGATTGCGGATTAATGATCGCTAGGTGCACACTTTTAGATAAATAATCAGTCTTCTTAAAATACAACTCACCTGCATAAAAAGCTTTGTCTGCCGGTATGGTGAATGTTCCCTGCTCATCGGTGGTGCCAAGCGCCTCCCCATAACCGCTGATCTGCACTCCAGCCACCGGTTGCCCCTGGGCACCCGTATCATGCTGGCGTACAGTAACCGTTACCTTCTGTGCCTGGTCAACAGTCAGGTATGGCTTGTCTACCAGGTCCACCAGCTTGCCATCATTGTCTCTGATCTCAATATCCAATTCGTTCTTCGGCAGAACCGTCAGCTCAGCCTCACTCAGCAATTCTCCCAGAACATAACCACTATTTATCCAGGTGCTTGGGAATAATTGAACCTTATATGTCCCTGATTTGGCAGGCTTCCAATCCCGCTGATTGATCCGCTGCAGCTTCCCTTCCTTTTGCTCAGTGGACCAATACAGAGAGTCATCCGAGATCACAGCGCCGCTCTCATCTGTGATGATCAGCTTATAATTACTGCTGAGATCAAGACGATTCTCATACTCATCTGTCACTTTCACAAGAACATTCACACTCTCGCCCAGAACAACCTGATTGCGGAATTCAGCCTGGTCATAGTAACTGGAGGCTTGCACCTGGAGACTGATCCCGGCCTTAAATGTACTCCCGCCACGGATGTTATACTCATCATCTGACGGAGTGAAGTATGAACTCAATAGAAGCTCATTCGGGTTGCTGTTAGAATCTGCACCGCCAAAAGTAGTGTTTGCCGTCAAGCGGTGAATTTGTTCACCCTTAGGTACATACAGATGATCGCCTACAGCAAGATTCATACTGATCTGGTTATAGTTATATCTTTCGTTCAGATAAGAGATGTTTATTTTACCACGCCCCATCCCCATAGCCGGTATCTGAAGTTGCAGCTTGCTGAAATCCTGGGAATGTCCATCATAGAATATTTCATGTTTTGCTTCGGTTGGCGTGATTTTATTACGGAATAAGATATTGACGCCGGTATCACGATTTCTTGCAAGCGACGTGAATTCATATTCCTTATTCTTCTCCAGATAGATACTTTGCCCGAAAAAGAGCTGAGAACCTCTCGCATTGTCTATCTGTTTGTACCTGGTATTATCAATGAGAGAATAGTTCTCTACATATACAGGCTCACCATCCAAGGAAGCACGGAAGCTAATCCGGCTGTAGTCACTGGCATCCTTGATGATTTCTTTGTGTGTCCCGTCTTCCGCCGCGTACAATGAAGAGGCAGGAATCTGGAACATATAAGCTTCACGGTTATCAGTGGCTATATAAGCTTTATAGTCCCCAGGCACCTCTCCTGTTCTGAATACCAGCACCGTATATCCCGGCACAGCAAACTGATTCGCCAATCCCCTAAGTCCGGAGTTGGTCAGGAACTGATCGGTGAACAGCTTCCCCTTGGCATTCAGATAACGGACAGCCACCATATATGTACCCGCTTGCTCCCGGTCAGTTACATAGATTGGCTTAGCTTCATACTGCTCGCTCCCCTGCTTAAGCAATACGAACATCACCGGAGTATTCAAGTATAATTGATGATTATCCCTAAGCTGAATCTGCCCGTTCTCATCCGTGGTATAGGAATAGGACTGATAATTCGCCCAGATCGCCACGGATCCCTTCACAAGCGGAACACCATTATTCAGGATGGTAAGCCTTACATTCTTATCATCGCTGCGGACCTCCGATTGTGTAGCACTTTCATATGTATTGGAATCCTTAGTCATCCGTTCTACAGAGATATCAATGCCCGTAGTTGAAGGCACACGGATGCTCTGCGGAGGTGTCATCACCAGCCCCTGCCCGCCCGTATATTCGGCATGAAGAGAATATTCTTCACCGGCAGCCAGCCCTTCAAAAGAAAGATAATTGTACTCCATAGAAGTATACACTGCATCCAGCACAGTCAGCTTGGCTTCACTTCTCGCCTTCACCTTACTGGCTATCTCCACATCTTCTTTCATAAGTACGAACTTAACCTCATTCAGAACCTTAAGATCGCTATAAGTCACATCTACTACACTATTGACCATGATCTTTTGTGTGCCATCCGGGAGCCGGTCATTCGAGACTACCCCTGCTCTGAACGAGGCGGCAGATACCTCAAGCACACTTAATAACGATAATAATAAGACCAGAACCATGGAAACCGCCGTTCTTAATTTCTTCGAATACATATTCCATCTCCTTCTCCCCAGTTCAATCAACACATTTTAACTTATAGTTAGATTATTACTCCCTCCCCAGTTAATCCTATTCAGAAGGCTCACAACAAGGATGTTACATTTATTTCGCGAAAATGTCTATTACTTCCTTACCAGGGGCCCAGAAAGTTAGCTTCCCCCAGTGTTTTGTCACAATTTGTCTAATATAATTCCAAAAAACATACAAAAAAAGACGAAGCCCCTAAGGTCCCCGTCGTTCTTGTTCTTCTATTCCTTACAACACCAAAGCCGCCGTCTCCCGCTTCAGCCACGCCCGGTGCTCCTCATCCAGCAGCGGAGCCAGCTTATCGTACACCGCAGCATGATAATGGTTCACCCAAGCCAGTTCCTCCCCGCTTAGCATAGACGTCTCAATCGCCCGGGTATCTATCGGCAAATAACAGAGGTCTTCAAACTTCAGGAATCTACCGAACTCCGTAGTCACATCCTCCGTAATCAGCAGCGTGTTCTCCGTACGGATACCATGACGGCCTTCCTTGTAGACTCCCGGCTCTACCGTGATAATCATCCCAGGCTCCAGGACAACAGGATTCGGCTTGAAGCTGAACCGCTGCGGCTCCTCATGCACATTGGAGTAATAGCCTACACCATGCCCGGTTCCGCACTTGTAATCGAGGCCGTTATCCCACATCGGCTTGCGGGCGAGAATGTCGAGGGTAGATCCGGTGGAGCCATAGAGGAACTTGGCCGTAGACAGCGCAATCACAGACTTCAGCACCAGCGTAAAATCTCTCTTCTCCTCATCCGTCAACGGGCCAAGCGCCAGCGTGCGGGTGATATCCGTTGTCCCGTTCTGGAAGTGCGAGCCCGAATCCAGCAGATACAGGCCTCTGGCTTCCAGCTCTACCGGATGGTCGGCAGACGGCGAATAGTGCATCATCGCAGCATTCGCGCCGTAGGCAGAGATACTGGAGAAGCTTAGCTCAGCGAATAAAGGCTGCTGCCGCCGCAGCTCCAGCCCCTTCTCATCGGCTTCAAGCTCGGTCACCGGACGGAGCGGAACCGTCTCCTGCAGCCATTTGAACAGTCCGACCAGGGCGGCCGCATCCTTCAAATAGACATCCCGGATATTACGGATCTCCACCTCGTTCTTGATCGACTTAAGGGCTACTACAAGACCCGATACTTCAATACTATGAGCGGATTCCGGGATGGCCGCCGCCAGACTATATCCGGTTTTGTTCGGATCATACAGCACGGAAGCTGCTTCCGGTAGCGTCTGCAGGAACGGAAGGATGTCCTCATACTCCCTGATCTCCACGCCATCCCGGGCCAGCGTCTCCTTATCTTGCGGGGTGGCCTTATGCCCTCCGGCGAACAAGATTGCATGATGTACCCCTACTATGGCAAAAGCCGTCACGTACGGATTGAACGGAATATCCCGTCCCCGGATGTTGAACAGCCAGCACAGATCATCCAGCGCGGACAGCACATAATAATCAGCGCCCTTACGCTTCATCCCCTGCCGGATCTGCTCCAGCTTGTCCACCCGGCTGAGGCCTGCATACTCTTCGTCATGCAGCATTAATGGCTCGGCCGGAATGGCCGGTCTGTCCGTCCAGATCTCCCCTACCGGGTCGAGGTCTGTAATCGTCTGAATCCCTTTCGCCGCGAACTTGGCCTGCAAGCCCTTCATCGCGGTTACGGACAACGTTCTGCCGTCTACCGCCATACGTGCGCCTTGCGGCAATTCCTCGGCCAGCCATTCATCCCATTGCGGAACGCCAGGCTCAGCCATGCGGAACATACGGATACCGGAGCCCTCCAGCTCCCGCTCTGCTTGAATGTAGTACCTGCCATCCGTCCACAAGCCAGCATCCGCTAACGTGATCACAGCCGTTCCGGCAGAACCGGTGAAGCCGGTAATCCAGCGGCGGCTTTTCCAGTGCTCCCCCTCATATTCACTTAAGTGAGCATCCCCGCTCAACACCACACAGGCCGCTATCCCGCGCTCCGTCATCCATTCTCTTAGCTTATGTACTTTCTCCTTCGGCAACATACCAGCATCTCCTTCTCTCTATCTAGTCTACTGAATTATCATACACCTGCATCTCAAGGAAAAAAAGGAAAGACGCCGCAAAAAAAAAGATGAAGACCCTCAGGTCTCCATCGTGTCACTATCGCCTTTCCGTACCAGCTGCCGCCGCTGCTTCCCCTTCTTGATCCACAGCCGGTCCTGGTCATCCCGGTAGAATCTGATCCCGAACAAGCGCAGCGGTGTCCACACTTCCCTAAAATAATAATTAGGCATGGTCCATTTCTCCCAGACTATAAATAGATTTTCTCCTAATTATAGACCGGGATACCTGGTTTGTTTGTCGCATTGTGGAGGGCAATGGGGAATAGCATTACTTTTTTTGTAAAAAGACACTTTATAGGTATGCTCCAATTTGAACTTTGTATTGTTCGTTCTGTTCTTCATTTGCTTGATTCCGATGCTGCCCAAACAGATCGACACATTTGATTACATTGCTCTCGTTATTGATTCTAGCGGACGATTCCAAGCTTTGCAGGATGAATCTAATTCCTTCTTTGCGATTATCATGTAAATAGTAGGTTGCCAATTCAGAAAGAAATCGGGAGTATTGATTGGCTATGACTTGTTTGTTATGAAGAATGCCATACTCTGCAAGATTTGTCCGGTAAGGAATATAGGAAGCAAATCGCTCCAGAATATAATCAACATTCCAATCATAGCGGTTAGCCGATAGGATAATATTGTATAACGCTATAAATATCTCATCTGGCCGGTGGGAGATATATTCAACATATTCAGAGAGCGCCTCATATTGTCCTCCCATCACCCGATGGAGCAGTCTGTTCGCGGTACCCCATTCCTGGAACTGGGCCACAATCCGCTTCGCTTCTTCATCGTCTTCCTGTATCCAACTCACATCCATATAGAGAGATACCCACTCTAATGCCGAATTGAAGTCCCCTAATTCCTCACACACAGTTGAACGGATAAGCTGTGCGTACAGGATATAGAAGTAGAGGGGTTTTTCAGTTTTTTTCTCGTTACTCTCTCTGCGGTTTGACTGCCACTGGAGATTATAACGTATAGTTGCTAATTGCAGCATCTTGTTAGCGAGTTCATCCACCTTATGCCACCGGTTCATTGAACCGTAGACATGACCCAAATGATTCAACCCGTCTAATTGATCCGCTTCATCCAGCCAGTCCAGGTAGCCTTCGAAGAGATGCGCAGCCTGTAAATTCCGCGCCTGGTCATCACCTATGGCAATTAGGAAAAGACGGTATTGGCATAACGCAAGTCGCTCGGAATTCTGATACTTCTCACTGACACTCACATTCTTATATAGCAATTCGGCGGCTTGCCACAGCCCCTCTCGAAACAGGCCTTCAGCTACTTCGAACAGCATGGGGGCATAGACCAGATTCTCTAGCAGATTCTGAACCACCCGTTCAACGCAATCCAGACGGCCCAGCTCAGCGGAGCGCACAAGAAAAGGCCTTAGACGCCGCCAGGTAGGTGATGAGAAATAGAAACATTCATCCACGTATAAGCTATAGAAATGATCCTCCGGCAGATCCATCGCCTGGGTGATTCGCTCCAGATGGTTCATAGCAATGGGCTGATGACCACTAAGTATCCGGCTGAGCGTTCCTGAATTAATTCCGGATTGTATGGAGAACTGATGAATAGACATTCCCTTCTGCGACAAATGCAACGCTAATAGATCGCGAATCATCGTTCTAGTAGTAGGGACCATGCAAACACCACCTAACTGGAATCCAATATAATTTCTTTTATAGTTGTAATAATATGTCACATTATTCCAATGGTCAATAACGTAGAATACTACAGATTGGTATAATCCGTGAACTACAGGCAACCCATTTGCATTATGGTAAAAAATTAGAGACCCTATTGGTCTCATAGGGTCTCTATCGTTTCGAAATCATATTTGCTTAGCCGCTGTCTCTACTGTTTCCCAAGCTTTGAAATCATATCATTGCTGCACGGTAAGCATCAACCACCACCTACACCGTGATTCATAATTTGAATAAGACTTTGAGTACTGATGTTTGCTACAGGCTCAGCAGTACCAACAATTATAATAATTGCAATAGCCAGACTACAGGAAACTAGAAGCTTGAACAATTTTCTTCTCATGTGAATCCTGCACCTCCCTAATTAGAAGTTTGTATTGCTCTTGCTCGTCTTCATCTGCCAGATGACGATGCTGTTCGAACAGATCAACACATTTGATGATATTGCTCTCATTATTAATTCTAGCAGACGATTCCAAACTTTGCAGGATGAATCCAATGCCTTCTTTACGCTTATTATGTAAATTATAGGCGGCCATTTCAGCAAGGAATTGAGTGTGTTGGTCCAACATAACCTGCCGGTTATAATCGCCAAATTCTGTAGAATACGTCCGGTAAGGAATATAGGCAGCAAATCGATCCAAAATAGAATCAACATTCCAGTCATAACGATTAGCCGACAAGATAATATTGTATATCCCTATGAATATCTCATCTGGTCGGTGAGAGATATATTCGACATATGCTGAGAGTACTTCGGACTTTCCTCCCAGTACCTGATAGAGCAGTCTGTTTGCGGTACCCCACTCCTGGAACTGAGCTATAGTCCGCTTCACCTCTTCATTATCCTCCTGTATCCAGCTCCCATCCATATAGAGGGACACCCAATCTAATGCCGAATTGAAATCTCCCAATTCCTTACACACAGCTGAACGGATAAGCTGTGCGTACAGGATATAGAAGTACAGAGGTTTCTCGGTTTTTTTCTCGTTACTCTCTCTACGGTTCGGCTGCCTCTGAAGATTATAACGAAGAGTCGCTAATTGCTGCATTTGCTGCATCAACTCACCCACCTTATGCCACTTGTTCAATGAAACATATACATGAGCGAGATGCTTCAATCCATCCAATTGATCCGCTTCATCCAGGCGGTCCAGGTAACATTCGAAGAGATGTGCAGCCTGTAAATTCCGCGCCTGGTCATCACCAATGGCGATACGGAACAGACGGTATTGGCATAGCACGAGTCGCTCGGAATTTTGATACTTCTCACTGACACTCACATTCTTATATAGCAATTCAGCAGCTTGCCACAGCCCCTCTTGAAATAACCCTTCAGCCACTTCGAACAGCATGGGGGCATAGACCAGATTCTCCAGCAGATTCTGAACCACCTGTTCAACACAATCCAGACGACCCAGCTCAGCCGACCGCACAAGAAAAGGCCGCAGACGCCGCCAAGTGGGTGAAGAGAAATAGAAACATTCATCCACGTATAAGCTATAAAAATGATCCTCCGGCAGATCCATCGCCTGGGTGATTCGCTCCAGATGGTTCATAGCAATGGGCTGATGACCACTAAGTATCCGGCTAAGCGTTCCTGAATTAATTCCGGATTGTATGGAAAATTGATGAATAGACATTCTCTTCTGCGACAAATGCAACGCTAATAGATCGCGAATCATCGTTCTAGTAGTAGGGACCACGCAAACACCACCTAACTGGAATCCAATATAATTTCTTTTATAGTTGTAATAATATGTCACATTATTCCAATGGTCAATAACGTAGAATGCTGCAGATGAGTATAATCCGTGAACTACAGGCAACCCGTTTGCCATGAGGGCAAAAAAAGAGACCCTAGGGGTCTCATAAGGTCTCTGTCGTTTCGAAATCATATTTGCTTAGCCGCTGTCTCTGCTGTTTCCCAAGCTTCACCCACGCCGATCCGCAACATCCCGGTAGAACCTAACGGTATCCATCGCGAAGGTGTCGTGCCTTATCGGCGGAACCAGCGCTTAATCTGCTCCAGCGAGCCTTTCGCTTCCGGGCCATTGTAGCCGAAGGCATTGCCAATCATCTTAATTCTTTTTTAAAATTTGTATTGTTCCAAAAAAGTTGTTACAGAATTAACAGCTCTATTCAGTTCTTGAAACTCAATGGGTTTATCATTGGATATTATAGTTATTTTAATCAATATATTATTATAAGATAGTATACATTCGTTAAACTTTTGAAAGAATGGATTTTCTCTAGAAGTCTCTGTAGATGCTGGCAAAAAAATCATATCTTTACCTACTGAAGAGTGTAAATAAATCAAATCAATTAGAGCTAAGTTTTCATTCTTTTTATTCGTATAAATGATTCTTTCTTGTGTTTCTTGATTGGTTTGTTCACCTGTCAATGTTAAAACAGATCTCGTACCAAATGACGATTCTTTGTCAATTGCGACCAAGTTAACATTATCAGTTTTTTCAGTTTTTTCCGAATCTGCTATCTTAAGTTCTTTTATCATATTATCAAATAAAGACCTGTACTGATTATATGATATAGGTGATTCATCGTTCTTGAGTACTTCATCATGAGATTTAACGTCACAGGAAGAAACGGTTAAGGCTACTAGTATAACTAAAAGAAGAGGTAGAGTCCTTCTATAAAACTTAAATTTTATGATCTGCATAGACATACTTTGTAACTGAATCATTAACAGCCCAACCAGACTCACCTGTGTAGTACAATCCAACTAAAGAAGAAGTGCCTTTGATATACTTTTTCCATCTTGCTTGTCCTTGACCATAACCGCCACCTTGATATTTAGTGAAGGATGCAGCCCATCCTGAAGGAACATTTACTGGTCCCATTTCAATAGTTGTACTAGCGTATGATGTTTTGGATTTACTCCAATTTCCACCTAATGAAACCGTTAAACTAGACAAGAAACTCGGTCCAAATTCAGCCTCGGCTGAAATATTTGCACCAACTGACCATTGTGTTGTAATTGAGTTTTGTTGAGTGTATTTTAGTGGCAATGGTTGAGAACTATGGTTATCAATAGACACTTTAGAAACATAAAATCTATAGTCATCTAGTTGTGTAGAACTTAAAGCCCAGCCGTCAAAAGCGTAAGTATAGTTGCTATCGCTCCAAGATTGTGTACCAATAGTACCCTTGGTTGCATTTCCTAATGCAGAAGGGACAATGTACGGTACTGTTTTTTTATTACCATTCAGATCAACTTCCCAAGCAGTAGGGGGGGCAGGTTCGTATTGCTTCTGACGTTCAATCTCTTGTTGATCAGGAACAGAAGTAAATACATTTGTTGGTGAGGAGGTTGAATTATCAACATTTGTACTGGATTCAGCATTAATGCTGGCAGGGTAAATCGAGCACAAAAGTCCAAAGGTAGCTAGTATAGTCAAAGCTTTCTTGTTCATAAATACACTCCTGATATTATATTTTAGGTTGGAATGTTTAGAAAAAACCTATTTTTAGGTTTAACAAAATATTCCACTAATGATCTTAATTATACATGTAATATCATAGAAATCAATCCAAAAGATAGTATTTAGTTGTTGGTTCTGTGTCCGTTTGGGCTTTGCCCTCCGCCTGTTCCCCAAGGTGGCACACTATATTTGTAATTTTTTTACATATTAAAGAATTCGAATTCACTGTCTTGACATCGTGTAGCACCATACACTGTCCCTATAGAGGCCATACGCTAACGGAATCCCGACGAATCTACCTTCATTATTACTACAATATTGATAAGGCTTCCATTTCAGAAAGAAATCGGGTGTATTGGTTGGCTATGACTTGTTTGTTATGAAGAATGCCATACTCTGCAAGATTTGTCCGGTAAGGAATATAGGAAGCAAAACGCTCCAGAATATAATCAACATTCCAATCGTAGCGGTTAGCCGATAAGATAATATTGTATAACGCTGTAAATATCTCATCTGTCCGGTAGGAGATATATTCAACATATTCAGAGAGCGCCTCGTATTTGTCCTGTCATCACCCGATAAAGCAGTCTGTTTGCGGTACCCCACTCCTGGAACTGAGCCACTGCCCGCTTCACTTCTTCATCGTCCTCCTTCCTCCTCTCCACTTCGAACAGCACGGAGGCATAGACCAGATTCAATGGGCTGCTGACCACTAAGTATCTGGCTGAGCGTCAGATTAGTTTAATCCGTGAACTACGGGCAACCCGTTTGCCATGATGGCAAAAAAAGAGACCCTAGTAATCTCCTAAGGTCTCTGTCGTCTCGATATCACATTGGCGAAGCCGCTGCCTCTGCCTCCGCTGTTTCCCGCGATTCACCTACTGCTGGTCAGGGTCCTCCCGTTACTTGCGGAACCAGCGCTTAATCTGCTCCAGCGAGCCTTTCGCTTCCGGGCCATTGTAGCCGAAGGCATTGCCAATCATCTTAATATATTCATTAAAAGTCGTCTCCCGGCTATACCGGTCACTCCACCACGCCTTGGCGTTATAACCCGAGTCCGCCCCGATATACGTCAGCTCAATCCCCGACTTCCTATACACATGATCGAAGATAAACTTCACCCGCCGCATATGAAAATCCGACGACACCACAATCGCCGACTTGAAGCCC
The DNA here is from genome assembly GCF_038593195.1 of Paenibacillus sp. FSL H7-0350. NCBI lineage: Bacteria > Bacillati > Bacillota > Bacilli > Caryophanales > Paenibacillaceae > Paenibacillus > Paenibacillus sp. FSL H7-0350. The sequence goes on from NZ_CP151972.1 coordinate 2,829,897, forward strand.
TTCTGCTGCATCATCGGGAGTGTGAGCTGGGCGTTCTGGTAGGTACTCTCGGCAGCATCCTCCGTCAGAATAGCGGACTCCGGGATGCCCAAGGAAAGAGCCGTTTCGCGCATGTCACCGGCAGGGCCGGCCCCTTCCTTAGCGTTCGACAGCAGGAGCTGCGGCGCATAGCCTTTTTGAAACAGCTGAACCCCTTGCTCCACCCGCCCTCCCCCGCCGCTGAGGACGATGATGACGTCTGCTTGCTTCGGAGCCTCGGATACGGGAAGGAAGCGCCCGGCGCACAGGAACAGCAAAAGCATTAACAGAAGGGGCAAGTACAGAAAGAAAATTCTTTTTCTACGCTTGCCCATCTTTGTCCTAGTTAGGTTACGGCTCATAAGCTACTTCCGGTACTCGCCGCTAAGAATCTGTTCCCACCACTGTGCATTCTCCGTATACCACTGGATGGTCTGGGCGATCCCGGTCTCGAACGTGTACGTAGGCTTCCAGCCCAACCGCTCCAGCTTCGTTGGATCAATCGCATAACGTTTATCATGACCCAGCCGGTCAGTAACGAATTCAATCAAATCCTCAGATTTCCCCAAGGTATGAATAATCGTCTTCACAACCTCAAGATTGGTACGTTCATTATGCCCGCCTACGTTGTACACCTCACCGCTTACGCCCTCATGCAGCACCAGGTCAATCGCAGCACAATGATCCCACACATGCAGCCAATCCCGGATATTCGCACCATCTCCATAGACAGGAATCTTCTGTTCATTCAGGACCTTGGAGATCGTCAGGGGAATGAGCTTCTCTGGGAAGTGGTATGGGCCATAATTATTAGAGCAACGGGTAATGTTCATCGGCAAGCCGAAGGTCTCGTGATACGCACGGACTAACAGATCGGACGACGCTTTGCTTGCACTATAAGGGCTGTTAGGCTGTAACGGAGTCTCCTCCGTGAAGAATACAGCAGGGTCCCAGTCCAGTTCGCCATACACCTCATCCGTAGACACATGAACGAACTTGGTCACTCCAATCGCACGGGAAGCATCCAGCAGCACCTGGGTTCCCATCACATTCGTACGGACGAATACCGCCGGATCTGTAATAGAGCGGTCCACATGACTCTCGGCTGCGAAATGAACCACATAATCAAATCGCTTCTCTGCAAAAAGAGACTGAACAGCCTCACGGTCCGCAATATCCGCCTGAACAAAGTGGTAGTTATCCCGATCTTCAATCTCCTTGTGCTTGGAAAGGTCACCGGCATAGGTCAACAGATCCAAGTTATAGACATCGTAATCGGAGTACTTATCGATCATGTACTGCACGAAGTTCCCGCCAATGAAACCGGCACCTCCGGTAACCAGCAATTTTTTTCTATTCATCAATTACACCTCAGAATCATTCAATTGGATTTCGGCCTGCTTCAGGGAGTATAGGTAAAATTCAGAACAGCATCTTGCAGCAGCGGAGCCTGCTCGTCTTTGCCGGAGAGAACGGGGGTAACGTGTAGGGGCCACTCAATCCCGATAGCCGGATCATTCCAGAGAATGCCGCCATCACAGTCTGGAGCATACAGCTCATCACACTTATACTGAACTTCAACATCCTCGGTCAGCGTCATGAACCCGTGGGCGAACCCCTTAGGAATCAGCAGCTGCTTCTTATTCTCCGCGCTTAGTTCAACACCGAACCACTTGCCGTAAGCGGGACTGCCTGCTCTGACATCCACTGCTACATCGAAGATAACTCCACGGGTACAACGCACCAGCTTGGTCTGAGCTTTGGGATTCAGCTGATAATGCAGGCCTCGCAAGGTGCCCTTAACCGCAGAATAGGACTGATTATCCTGTACAAAAGCAATATCAATGCCCTGCTCTCTGAACTTCGCATCACTGAACGTCTCCATGAACCATCCCCGGTGATCCCCGAATACCGCAGGTTCAACTATATACACGCCTGTAAGCGCCGTTTCTGTAAACTTCATATCCTACACACCTTTACTGCTTAATATTGAATTTTTCCGGTAGCCACCTTGATCAGATACTGGCCGTAGCCAGTCTTGCTTAGCTTCTGCCCGCAACTGAGCAGGTGTTCCTTCGTAATCCATCCGTTAATATATGCAATCTCTTCGAGCGCGGCAATCTTGATCCCCTGATGATCCTCAATCGTCCTTACAAAATTGGTGGCATCCACCAGACTCTGATGAGTCCCCGTATCCAGCCAAGTGAAGCCGCGCCCCAGGAGTTCCACATCCAGCTCTCCCATTCTAAGATATGCTTCATTAATGGAAGTAATCTCAAGTTCCCCCCTGGAAGAAGGCTGCACATTCTTGGCAATCTCCACCACACGGTTATCATAGAAGTAGAGACCCGTAATCGCATAATTAGACTTAGGCTGTACCGGCTTCTCTTCCACACTCAGTACCTTGCCTTCATCATTGAACTCCACCACACCGAACCGTTCCGGATCATGGACATGATACCCGAACACCGTCGCCCCCTGCGCCTTCCCGGAAGCACGATGAAGCATCTTACGGATGCCATTCCCATAATAAATATTATCGCCAAGAATCATAGCCACAGCATCATTCCCAATGAACGATTCGCCCAAAATAAAAGCCTGAGCCAAACCGTCAGGACTGGGTTGTACTATGTATTGAAGGGAAATCCCAAACTGAGAACCATCCCCCAAAAGACTCTCAAACCTCGGAGTATCCTCAGGTGTGGAGATGATAAGGATATCTCTAATTCCGGCCAGCATTAGAGTGGATAACGGGTAGTATATCATTGGCTTGTCGTAAACAGGCAGTAACTGCTTACTAGTTACCATGGTTAACGGATAGAGCCGGGTGCCGGAGCCTCCGGCTAGGATTATGCCTTTCAACTTCTAACCTCCCCTTTGAATAAACAATTACAAAAATAACTTCCCTCTAGTTCGAGCCATTATGTAGGACCCAAAATTCGAGAGAAGTAGAAATGAAAATCTCTAAGCTTTCACCAATATATGTTCAATAAATTCTCTAACTGCACCATTTCCACCATTAAATACACTTATGAAATTAACGACATTCTTAATAGTGCTAGTTGCATCTGCCGGGCACCCACTGTAACCACATGCTTTCATACATTCTAGATCGTTCTCATCGTCACCAATGTAAGCTATCTCATTAAATCCAATGTTATATTTCTTACTTATCATATCTAGGCCCGAGATTTTGTCATGTATACCTTGGTATACATCTTCAATTTTCAATTCCATTGCTCTATTAGCTACAATTTCCGAACTTCTAGCGGTTAGTATAACTGGTTTAATACCCATTGCGTTTAATTTGGTTATTCCTAAACCATCTTTTACACTAAAAGCCTTCATGACTTCACCTTGTGGTCCAATATAAATCTTGCCATCAGTTAATGTCCCGTCAACATCCATAATAATCATTTTTATCATATAATTATTCCTTTGTTCAAGATTGCTTGTATTCTTATTGTTCCAACTACTTTATTAAGCTTATCAATTACGGGTGCACAAGATATATTTTTATTTTTTAGTATCTGAAGAGCTTCAACTGCCATACTCTCAAGATTAATGGTAACTGGTGTTTTAGTCATAATCTCATTTACAGAAAGACCATAAACATCTACACCTTTCTCAAGTTGTCGTCTCAGATCTCCATCAGTTACAACACCAATAATATTATTCTTATTATCAACCACAGTAACTATTCCAAGCCCTTTCTTGCCCATTTCAATAATTGCACTTTTTAAAGTAACATCTTGTTGTATAACTGCATTATCCTCGCCATAAGCCATTACATCTTGGACTTTAATCAGTAATTTCTTACCTAGTGAACCGGCAGGATGGAATAATGCAAATTTTTCCTCAGTAAATCCGTATACTTTAGAAGCTACTACAGCAAGAGCATCTCCATAAACTAAAGCAGCAGTTGTACTAGAAGTTGGGGCTAAACTAAGATTACAAGCCTCATCGAAATTCGGGAAAACTTGAGAATAATCACTATATTTCACCAATGTAGAATCAGCATTCCCTGAAATCCCTATTAAGATCGCACCAATTGCCTTTATGTTTGCTAGTAATCTAGTAATTTCTTCACTTTCCCCACTGTAGCTTAAAGCAATAACGACATCATCACTTGTGACCATTCCTAAATCTCCATGAAGAGCTTCACCGGGATGCAAATAGAAGGATGGCCCACCTAGACTAGCCATAGTCGCAGCGATCTTACGTGCAACATGACCCATCTTTCCCATACCAGTAACTACTACTTTCCCTCTACATTCAGTTACAATCCTCAAGATGTTAATAAAATCGTCATTTAAATGATCTCTTACAAGCTCAAGTGCTTTAATTTCTATATCAAAAACTCTTCTGGCTTGAGTAACATAATCCATATGCCTAGCCCCTATTCTATTAATTCACAGCTTGGTATACTTTTATTAATTTTTCTAGTATAGGCTTCAAGTCACTTAATTTAACCATGTTCGGACCATCGGATTTAGCATTGTCCGGATCAGGATGAACTTCCATAAATAATGCATCTATACCGACTGCCATAGCAGCTCTTGCTAAATACTGAACGTAGTCTCTGTTACCACCAGTTGCGTCCCCTTTGCCACCTGGCTTTTGTACACTATGTGTAGCATCAAATACAACTGGATATCCAAATTTCTTTAATTCTATTAAACCAGTCATGTCAACCACTAAAGTGTTGTAACCAAAAGTAGTACCACGTTCACAAAGCATAATATTCTTATTTCCGCCCTCTTCTAACTTCCTAACAACATTTTTCATGTCCCATGGTGCAAGGAATTGTGCTTTTTTCACATTTACAATTTTGTTAGTTTTCGCGGCAGCAACCAGTAAATCTGTCTGTCTGCACAAAAAAGCAGGAATTTGAATGATATCAGCAACTTTTGAAACAGGCTCAGCTTGGTATGGTTCATGGATATCAGTAGCGATTTTCAAGCCATATGTATCCTTAACTTTCTGCAAAATTCTAAGACCCTCTTCAAGACCTGGTCCTCTAAAGGAATCTATCGATGTTCTGTTAGCTTTATCAAATGAAGCTTTGAAATAATAATCAATTCCTAGCTCATCTGTTATTGCCTTTACCTCTTTAGCAACTTGTAATACTAATTCCTCACTTTCAATCACACATGGCCCAGCTATCAATTTAAACATGTTCTTACACTCCTCTTAATTATTTTCTATAATTCTTATTGCAAAGTCATAATCATCTTTAGTATCGATATCTACTGCTTCAATACTATCGACCTCTTGTATATATGGTTTGAACCCAATTCTTCTGTGATGCTCAGTAAAAATCTCTTTTTCGAACATGAAGAAAGCGCTAGTTTCAACATAAATAGGTTCCATATCCTGAGTGCGAGGAACATCATTAATATCATAGTTTATTGGCTCGCCTTGATACCATGCAAAAGTTTGTATTTTTTGAGCTGAAAAAGCAGAATCATGACCTTTCTTAAGAATACTATTTAGTGAGTTGCTAATAGTCTCACGTTTAATAAATGGTGATGTAGTATGTGCCAGAACATAAATGTCAGCATCAACCTGATTAATAAATGCTTCATAAATCTCAAAACCTTTTACCATATCACCATCTAATCTTGAATCTCTCTTAAGAAATTTCGCACCCAAAGGTATATAATTCTTTACTTCCTCATCACTACAAAAGACATAAGTTTCATCAATGCCCTCAACATTATTCAAAGTATCAACAATATGCCAACATAAAGGATGTCCTGCTATTGGAAGAATATTTTTGTGAGGCAGTCTTTGGCTATTTAACTTAATGGGAACAAAAGCTACGACTCTTTTTTCAGTCAAAATCCCCTCCACCTTTCTAGAATTAATTTAAAACAAAGGAGAATCTATCATTCTTTAGAGATATGAAAGTGTATAATCCAAATCCAACTATAGCTATTCCCCATCGTGCAGATGCATAATCCATCAAGCTATAAGTTAATACAGTTGCAAATAAAACTGTAATTACCGGTTTTAAATAAATTTTAATAGGAAATAACTCATTATCTAATTTTCGAGCTGCCCGATAATGAATACCAAACGATACCGCGTAAGCAATAACTGTTGTAAATGCAGCCGCTATTGCCCCATAATGAGGAATAAAGATAAAGTTTAATCCGATATTAATCATTGCAGCGATAACAGTATTAGTCGCTATTACTTTAGTAGATTTATAGTAGTATTCTAAATCGACTGAAATTGAATACAAAAAAATTATAAAGGATGCTAATACTACTGGAGGAATTAGGTTTCTACCACCCCAATATTCTTCAGGAGCCATAAATACTAATATCTCGGGAGATATTAGTAGTAAACCAATAATAACAACTACCACTAATTCTATATATAAATTCACTCTCTTATTAATAATATTTTTTTCACCTTGTTGCAATTTCTTGGTAAACCAAGGTATCCAGACGCTTTCCATAGATGAGGTAACTACTAACGCGATCATACTTAAGCTATACACTAGACTAAAGATACCAGTCTCAGCTGCACTACGGAATGCAGTTATCATAATTCTATCCGCTACTGATAAAATATTCATAGATAGTCCATGAAAAATCAAAGGAATAGACAATGATATGCTATATTTCCAGTAAATCTTACTAATAATTTTTTTTCCTTTAACAAAGGACGATACAAGAAGATAAATTCCTACCACAGATGTTACCATTATGTAGGGTATTATTCTTCCGAGCGCTTGATTATTCTCGATATTTACCAGCAAAGCAATTGATAATACCGTTATCAAAACATTCGGTAATGCTAATAATATTGTTTTCTTAATATATTCCATAGTCATCATATATTTAATACTTATACAATTAATTATAAAAGTCATATAAGATTGCACTAAACATAAAATCACCAATATTAAATTAACCTCTTTGAAAAAAGAATACATAATTATTAGTATTAATACCGATGAAACCAAGAAGTTAAGAAATGAGAGAAACAAAATAGAAGAAATATAAGCTTCAAAATTTTCTTTGAAATCTATAAAAGCCGTTCGGATAGAATGTCCTAAAGAAAGACCAACTACTAAGGATAAAATAGATACCCACGACATATAAGTATTAACTATTCCATAGTCGGAAGTAGACATTAACCTTGTAAATATAGGTATTGTAAGAAAAAGTATAGCTTTATCAAATAAATTCCCAATGAGATAGAATCCGCCTGCCTTAGTATTTTCATTTTTAAATATACTTATTATCGAATTCATTTATTCACCTTAAGATTGAGGATTTCGTCTAAGTCTACTCTGGGAAAAACCTCTAACATTCCACCTCTTGTAGCATTATAAATCATAATATTATTAGCATCAGCAAATTCTTTAGCTTTTTCATAAGCAAACATCATACGTTTTCCAGCAGTTTTATATGTGGAGTCAAAAACTCCAGAAGAAACGAAATGTTGATTATCTTTGTTATCTGAATAATTACAATCGCATCCCATTAAAACTATCTCTTTAAACCCCATATACACTGCAATTTGGATCAAAGAATAGGTAATTGTATACCCATCGTACACTTTCATATAACTATTTTCACTAAAATCTGCAGTTAAATCTTCATAAGTTACCAAGTGATTTAACATATTAAGAGGATAACTACACCATTTTTTTTGATAATCCTCCCAAGAGTCTTTAATACTGTCACCTATTATTATTGTAGATTTCTTGATAGATGCGATATCCCCCTTAAGTTTTTCATACACATAAGTATCTTGTATGCCATAATAGGTCGTTTCCCAACCTATTTCTTCATAAATTTTACATAGTGAATTCATTCCAAATGTTTTCTCATCACGTACCTTATTTAAATCCTCAATTGTTAAACTCGGGCCCGTAGCTATTATAAAACATCTTTGATTTTCATTAGTGTTCTTTAGTTTTTTTAGATTTTTGTAATGAAAGTTAGAAATTCCTATATATCTTAAAAACATTCTCATATTAAAAATAAGTGTTTTCCCATAATAATGTTTTATTTTTTTTATTATTAAGTACAAACTCCTGTGCTTTTCACTTTTCTGTAAATTACGCTTTATTGTTTGAAGCATTTGATTTTATCCCCTCTTCTATAATATCTAAAACAAAAGGAAGCATAATAAATAATAGTATTCCAACCCCCATACTAAAACTATTATTCAGAATTGAATAAAAAACAACAAATGCTATTATAATTTTATAAAGATCTCTATTGATTGTAGTAGTACACTTGTATAGCAAGGTAACAAAATATTTTTTGAAAATAAATAGATATGATACCAGACCTACTATCCCATATACTGCGAGATGATCAATTAATTCAGAATGACTACCAATTCCAACTGAATACACTGCGTTCAGCCCATACATTTGTTGATTTGCAAAATGTTTACCTATGCCAAATATCGGAGAAGAAATAAAAGTTTCTAAGCTTAGTTTGGCCAAATCAATTCTTACTAAATACTCATCAATAACCAAGTTACCTGTATACATTTTTTCTAAAAAGTTGGCCAAAGAATAGAATCTATTGCTTAAATCGTGAGAAGCAACGCTATCACCAAATAATCTAAAAATATATGGTAAAAAAAACAAAGAAAGTAATAAAGTTATAATAAAACCAATAAATAACAAAATTCTCTCATTCTTCTTGAAATTATTTATTTTCCATGTTATTAACATTGCCAAAGAGGCACAAATAAATAATACTATTGAAGTCATTTTCCCTGAAAATGCAAATAAGTATATTAAATTTATTGTATAGGCACCAAAAACTATTTTTTTATATTTAGTTTGATTGAGCATTAACAACTGGCAAATCAATGCACATAAAGATAGCTCGAAGGCAAAAGTAGTACCTCCAATGTTGTACTGTTTATAAACATCATAAAAATTTATGAGTTTATTTCCATTAGGGTAAAGCAATAATAATCTCATATTGTCAATTGCATTGAATGCATAAATCATAATAATTGCTAAAATAATAATCATTTTGTTTTTGACATTTAGTACACCATTATAAAAACAAAAAGCAACATAAGAAAACCAGAAGAGCGCATAAACAAAAAAGTTACCCCAATCTGATGTTGAAAAACCAACTAATCGAAGAATAAATACATATGGTATCCAGAAACAAATTAGTACAAAAAGGGCGATATTAACTCTATTACTTAGATAAGACTGTATTTTAGAGGGTATAATAAGAAGAAAAGTAAATATCCATACTCCAAGTATTACACTTAATAATGTAATTGACTGATTATAAAACCAATAAGGAGTTACAGCATAAAGTATAAACCCAATAAAACTTGCTATGCTTAACAAAGATAGTTCAGCATTAACTGATTCTTTTTTTATTAAATCTAAAGTTTCCCGACTTGTTGCAGGTCTCATTAACTAACGTCCCCCATATTGATACCTAAGGAATCAATATAAATTCTTTCAAGCTTCTTAACTACACTTTTAATATCATATCCTGATTTAGAAATAATCCCTTCCATATTACTTCTTTCCATCTCATTTTTTTTACTTATTATTAAATTCGCCCAGTATTCTTTTCTTTGATTTAGATCAACAAATTCGATTAAGTTACTAATTCCAGCTTCTCTAGGTATAGTGTTTGATACAATACACTTTAAGCCCGAAGTTTGTGCTTCAACTAGAACAATTCCTAATCCTTCAAAAAGTGAGGGAAAAACAAAAACATCCATGGCCTGCAATAAATCTTTAATATCGTCCCTGGAACCTAAAAATCTTACAGCACTTCCTATCCCCAAAGATTTAGATTTTTCTTCCAAACATCCCCTTAAAGCTCCGTCCCCTACAATTAAAAGAATAGAATCTGGAATTTCCTTCAAAACCATTTGAAATATTTCCAACAAATATTTCTGGTTTTTTTGATCAACAAGTCTTCCAATATTTCCGACCACAAATTTATTTTCAATACTCAAATTTTCACGAGTTTTCCCCCTTATATTTGAGTCATATAAAAATTTTGATGTTTCAATTCCATTCTTAATAACTATCCCCTTACTCTCAAATTTCTTTCGACCAAATAAATAAATTCCTGCCTCCCTTGCACATGCTAAGAAATCCGTAGAATTCTTTCTGATAAGTATTTTCATATATTGAGCATATAAGAAAGTTATTAAGTTTTCCTTCGGTCTATTTTTAATATTGTGTGAATGACAAATACGAGCTTTGACACCAGCTTTCTTAGCTGCTTTCATTACTAATCCATTGTTTAAAAGTGTATGAGAATGAACAATGTCATACCCCCCTTTTTTAAATATATTTTGACAATTGATTTGAAATTCATTATAATTATCCGATGGTTTAGGAATTCTAATAACATTCCCCCCTAATTTATATACCTCCTCCTCATACTCTCCAATTTCATCTCCATAAACTAAATAGTCACAATTGAATATATTCCTGTTTATAAATCTAAAGTAATTCATTGCAACTGTTTCCGCCCCCCCAACCTTCAAGGTACCAATAACATGCAAGATCTTGATTTTATTCATACTATTCGACTCCTATTAAACAATTCATTTTTGTTCCAATAATAAAATATATCTTTATTTAATTTAGAATAATAAAATTAACTGTAATTCAACTAAAAACTGAGTTGAAAATATTTTTTTAACGTAGCTTTGATATTATAATTCTTCTGATATATTTAGACCAAAAGAAAATACGCAAAAACAGATAAAAATTCAAACTTAAAATTGAGTCCTTTCTTAAATCTTGAATGTTTTTCACATTACCTTCGTACATACCTTTTAGATTAGCAGACAAACCACTGTAACCAAATGAAGGCTTCCCCCCCCCGCAGTTTACCATTTGAACAGGCAAGTGATAATAATTATAATAAGTACATATTTTCAAAAAATAGTTTCCATCTTCAGCATATTTTTGCTCTTCATCAAAATAGCCAATTTCGTCTATTATTCTCCTTCTAAATACAGCTGCTGGTGTAACTGGAAAACTTTTTAGACACAAGTCTTTTACACTTGCCTTATAAAGGTTATCAATTTTTTTAAAAATAATTCTTAAACTGAGTCCATTTGAATTTCCACCCAAAAAATCTATATCCGGATTTTTTTCTATTGTCTTTAATTGAATCTCGATTTTATTAGATAGCCATTCATCATCCGAATCAAGTAAAGCAATCCATTCTCCTCTAGATATCCTCATACCAGCATTGCGTGCAGACGAAACCCCTCCATTTATTTTATCAATTAGAATTATAGGTAGATCATCATTATATAAAATATATTCCTTAACAATATTTAATGAATTATCTGTAGAACCATCATTAACAACTATAATTTCAAGTATTCTATCATACGCTGTCTGTTCTTTAACAGAATCAAGTGTTTTTGTTATAGTATTTTCGCTATTATACATGGGTATTATAACCGAGAAGTTCATTGGCCTCACCTATTGTTCATTTTATTGTTCAAAAATAATATCAAATTAAGCAAAATTTCATTCAAAAAAAATCCAATGTTATTTACAATAAAATACTAAATCCACTTATCCAGTTTTAAGTCATACTTTTTTATAACTTTTGCTGGATTTCCAGCAGCAATGCTATTCTTTGGAATGTTCTTAGTTACAACAGCATTCGCCCCAATAATACAACCATCCCCAATACTAACTCCTGGTAATATAGATACATTTTCTCCCAACCACACATTGTCCCCTATACTTACTTCTTTATAATGTAGTGGGCGTTTATTAGGTGGAACTATCGGGAGTGAGTCCTCACTTTTGTCCGAGTAGTTACCATGATGAGTATCGGTGATAAATACACGAGAGGCCATAAGAACTCCACTACCAATAACAACTTTATAATTGGCAACTATATGTGCATAGTCCCCAATCACACAATTATCGCCAATTATTAATTTCGCTTTTGCCTTTACTCCATTCATTTCTATACGGCAACTATAACCAACAGTAAAACCTGTACCGTAGCTCATGCATTGCTTTCCTCTCACCCTGATGGGAAGACGTATCAGCCTTGCTTTTCTCCAAAATAACTTAGTATAAATTAGAGCAATACCATTTGTCAGAATTTCTCCAAGACCATAATTACTTGATCGTTCATCACTCATTCATTTCACCACAATCTAATTAGAAATTTTATGAAAGACTTTTTCGAGTTTTTTATTAAATGCCTCGTGAGAAAAAAAATTTTCAAACACCGTTTTAGTATTCTGTCTCATCAACTGAATGTCAGACTTACTGATTGCAGCTACTTTGACCGCAACTTCTTTAATATTATCTTTAGTGACGTTAAAACCAATACTATGCTCATCGACTAAATAAGCTGTATCTGCTTGAATATTATTTAGTATAGGTAGGCTTGCTTGGAAGTAATCTATAGACTTCATTGTTAAGCCTACACAAACAGAATCCTTCATCATATTTATCCCAAATAAGCAGAGGTCAAAAATAGCTCTTTTCTCTTCCTCATTATATATTCTTCCGTGGTATTGAACTCTAACACCAAAGCTTTCAGCTTCACGTATTAATTGCTCTCTATTCTCACCATCACCAATTATATGCAAGTAAACTGGCTTTATTTTATTAATTTCAGCAAGCAATTTAACTATTAATGAAATGTCTATAATACTATTAATTGAACCTAAATAGCTTACATTTATTATATTTGTGTCTGTACTTGGAGTACTGAGAATCCTACTTTTTTCTTTAGTCAAATAGAGAACTTCTTTATTAGCGCCGTGCAATATGTAATCTAGTTTATCTTGGTATAGTTCACATTCTGTAACTATTACGTCTGCGGAATCTAAATTATCATCTCTTAGTTTTCCCCACAATTTAAAAGGTAGTGATAGCAATAATTTGGCTTTTGTTGAAGGAAAAGTTTCTGGCCAAAGGTCATACAAGTCATATACTACTTTTACATCATTCTGCCTTTTATATTGTGAAATATATTTAGCTAAAAAATTAGGTGGTAACATTACATACAATAGATCTGGTTTTATACGATTCAACTCTTTTAATGTACTCTTTGCGAATAAGTAGTGTGAATACAACCTTTGAATGGATAAGTTTTTACTATAAGCCATAACTTTTATTTGAATTGCATTAGGCCGGTCAATACTATATCTAATTTTATCAATATGATCATAATCCGAAGTTATATACAGAACCTCATAACCTTTGTTTTGCAAATGCTGTTCTACATGCCTCAACCTATCATCATAATAATTAAAACAGCTAATACAAACAGCTTTCATTATAATTACTCCCCATAACCTTCTGACCTCTTTACTGATTCCTTAAAATCAACTACACAATACTCACTTTTATAACTTGAAATATTGCTATCATAGATTAAATCTCCGAACATCTTATTAAGAGTACTGCTCTTATTCACTAAGAAATTTATAATAATATTAAAAGATTTTATAATCTTCACTCTCTTACCATGAATATCTGATATATTTCTCACCAGTTCACTCGTATTGACATACTCCTTATTTTGAGGAGTATATACTCCTTCTGCTTCATCATTAATCAATAAACTAACAAACTTAGATAAATTATCAATATATATCATACTTCTTTTATTATTCACATCTGGGAACACAGGAAACTTCAAAGCAAAGCTTGCAAGTCGCGGATAGTTGCCCTTACAGTTCTCTCCGTATACCATTGGTGGCCTAACAGTTGCCACTTTAAATTTATCATCTTTCAGCTTCATAATTTGTTCTTCAGCCTGCAATTTTGAGATACCGTAGCTTGACTGTGGGTTTGGAACCGTATCTCTAAAAATCATTCCATGTTCAACCCCATAGACACTCATTGAACTGAGAAATATGAACTGCTTAACCCCGCTGTTCTTAGCTTTCTGAGCTAATTCGATAGTTAAATCTCTATTCACTTTAAAATAAAGAGATGTATTACGAGTTGTTTCTTTTATATGTGCAATACCTGCTACATGATAAACAACATCATATACGGAGAAATCTTTTTCTTTCCATCCTTCACTCTTTATATCAATAGTCTCAACTAGAATAGCTTTTGATTCATGATGTTTTTCAACCCACTTTTTAAAGGAAGTTCCAATATAACTATTTAGGCCTGTCACCAGTACTTTTTTTAGTCCAATAGCACTCATGTCGAGTCTCTCACCACCTGAATTTTACAAATCAGAAAACTTTAAAATCTTAGGCATCCACACTATTTTTGTTGATATCCGTTGTTTGTCCTTCAACAATGCCTTCTTGTTTAAAAACAATTTTTATTGTTTCAAAAAAACAGATTAAGTCAAATTGAAAACTAATACGTTTTAAGTAATCACCGTCTAATTTCGCTTTAATTTCAATTAAGAGCTCATCCCGCCCATTAACCTGGGCCCACCCGGTAAGTCCCGGCTTAATATCATTAGCCTTATACTTATCTCTTTCAGCAATCAAATCATATTGATTCCATAACGCAGGGCGCGGGCCTACTATGCTCATGTCGCCTTTGAGAATATTTATAATCTGAGGAAGCTCATCAAGGCTTGTCTTCCTCAGGAATTTGCCTACTTTGGTGATGAAGAAGTCAGGATCTTGCAGCAAATGTGTAGGCATATCGCTTGGTGTATCTGTGCGCATCGTTCTGAACTTGAGAATATAGAATTCTTTCTTGTTCCTGCCTAACCGCTTTTGCCGGAATAGAACAGGTCCTTTCGATGTGGACTTGATCACCAAGGCGATAATCAAGAAAAAAGGCCATAACAGGAGCATTCCGATTAGAGCCAGTATGAAATCTAAAGTTTGTTTTACGATCATATAAGGCTTCATACATTCACCTTGTCCTTAAGATACTATGGTTCACAGCTACAATTGCGTACAAAGGATAACAATAGTTGTGAACCACATTTCTATTATTGATAATTTCTTCAACTCTTAATTTACTAGTGATGCAGCTCCCGCTATCCCCTGTTGAAGGCTTGCATCGAATGCATCTTTATACTGCTTTAAAATAGCTGTGCTATATCCATTAGTGTTTAGTTTTTGTTCAGCGTCAGCAAGTATACTGTTGAAAGAAGCTCTAGACGAAGCTAATTGCTGCTTTCCTTTTTCTTTGATACTCTGTTTGGCAGCGTCATCTGTTGCACTTAAATATTCCAAAAGTAATCCTGCCAAAACAGCTTGGCTCTGCGACTGCAACGCGCTCAGCTTCGCCTCAGTCTCACTAGTAATACTCTCATAAGAAACCTTACCAGACCCTGTTCCTGCCGATCCTGAACCGCCTGCTGCTCCACCTGGTTCAGCCGCTGGGGTTGCTGCTGGTGCCGGTGTTGCACTTGCAGATGGACTAGCTCCCTTGTCGGTTGGTTTCGCAGAAGCCGTATTTTCTTCGTAGTCTTTAGAATTTGCTGTTATAGTCTTTGTTTTTTGATTCCAGCTAATGGAATTTCCTGCAGATTCCGATAAGAATCTTAGAGGGACATAGATCGAGCCGTTCAGCAGGTAACTGAACTGGCCTTTAGGTAACGCTTTATTGCTTCCATTAAATACATAGCTCGCATTTACATTGTTCAGCACCAGATTCTTCGGATTGAAAGCAGCGTCGTTAACGACGTTCATCAGGTATTCCTTAATGACTACCATCTCTGAGCTGCTTGGCTCCGCTACGGTTACCTTCAGGTTCTTGGCATCCCAGCTTACGCTCTTCTGCAGGGCATACGACATGAAGCGCAAAGGAACATAAGTAGTGTTATTGTACATGAACACATGTTGTCCAACCGGCGGCTGTAGTGCAACACCATCGAATAGCATGGTTACATCCACATTCTGTACTTTGATGGAATTGGATGCTTTGATGGGCGCTGCTGTTGCAGTGGCTACAGGGTTAGCTGCTGCTACGGTGGTAATTGGAGCCGATGCTGTCAGAGGCTCACAGCCCATTAAGGCTACGCTCAGAAGTGCTGCTGCTGGAATCTTGATCTTGAACATGCCTATTCACTTCCTTTTTCTTGGGCTTTGAGTTGTTCTTCTTCAGCCAGGATCTGATCCCGGGTCTTGCCTTGGCTGACGCCGTACTTCTTGGCAATCTGAGCTAATTCGTTATATTGCTCCTCTGTGACCTTGCCGAGGATAATGCTACGGGCTTCCCGCTTCTCCTCAGTTGTTAGTCCGCCTTGGGCTAACTCTTGCAATCTCTTAATATCTGATACACTGAGCTGCTTGGCTACGATAGCTGCCACATTCGCTTTATCTGTGATCGTTACGTTCTCTTGAACTTCCTTGGCCTTGTCCGTTGAAATATGGGCTAATCCATCCACAGGTGTTGGAGCAGGAGTGCTTGCAGGCTTAGCTGTATTGGCAGGCTTGTCCGTACCAGTAGTAGTCTGATCTCCGGTCCCGCTGGTTGCAGGCGTACTATCTGGGGCAGAGCTTGAAGCCGGATCAGCGGAAGCTGCTGGCTCCGCAGACGGGTCGCTATCTGCTACCACAGGCTCAATCACTTGTCCCTGAGGGACACTGGGCGTATTGCCAGCTTCCACATCGAAGCCGCCTGCCATTGAGTTCATTAGCTTATCGACAGCATAATTGGCCGCGAATAACCCGCCAACACCTAACACCACGACGACCGACAGCGTCCAGATCAATACTTTTGTCCATCTTTTCACTTCAGGTACCTCCACATCTCTAATTAGCTAATGGCTGCCTGGATGACTGGCTGCATCGGTACGATCTGGTTAATCACTTCGCGGATGGCTTCTGCATCTTCAGTGACAACCCGTTCCAACCGTTTGAATTCAAGCTCCATCTGGCTCCGGGTGAAGACATTAGGTCTGCCGATGAAGATCCGGTCATGCTGAGTGGAACCCAGGTTCTCCTCATCGGTCAATAGTTCTTCATACAGCTTCTCGCCTTCACGGATGCCTGAGAAGGTGATGTCGATGTCCTTGTAAGGCTCGTAACCGGACAGTGTGATTAAATCCTCGGCCAGAGCCAGGATCTTAACCGGCGCTCCCATATCCAGGACGAATACTTCTCCGCCATTCGCGAAGGAGCCGGACTGGATCACCAGTTGAACCGCCTCGGGAATCGTCATGAAGTAACGGACCATCTCGGGATGCGTTACGGTGACCGGCCCACCGGCGGCAATCTGCGACTTGAAGGCGGGAATGACACTGCCCCGGCTGCCTAATACGTTACCGAAGCGTACCGCAGAGAACTTGGTAGGACTTGCTACATTGAGACTCTGCACATACATCTCGGCAATCCGCTTCGTGGCCCCCATGACGCTAGTCGGGTTCACGGCCTTGTCGGAGGAGATCATCACGAAGCGCTCTGCGCCATACATGTCTGCACAGTCGGCTACATTGCGGGTCCCGAAGACATTATTCTTGATCGCTTCGGAAGGGTTACGCTCCATCAGAGGAACGTGCTTATGTGCTGCCGCATGAAAGACCACCTGCGGCTTATAGCTCTGGAATACATCTATTAACCGGGTGCGGTCCTGAACGTCAGCAATTAAGGTCACGATCTCCAGATAAGGGAAGCTCTTGCGCAGTTCCATCTCAATCGTATAGATACTGTTCTCGCCATGTCCCAGAATCATCAGCTTGTCCGGTGCAAAGGGAGCTATCTGGCGGCACAGCTCTGATCCGATAGAACCGCCTGCGCCCGTAACCAGTACGGTCTTGTTATGAACATAGCCCAGAATACTGTTCATGTCTGCAACAATCGGCTCACGGCCCAGAAGGTCCTCTACGCTAACATCGCGGAGCTTCTTGACGGAAATCTTGCCTGCGATCAGGTCATTCAGAGCCGGTATAATCTTCAGCTTCGCGCCTGTAGCCTTGGCCAGATTAATAATCTCGGATATTTCTGTTCTGGAGACCGAGGGCATCGCGATAATAATCTCGTGAATCTGCTTCTCCTTCACAATCCGTGGAATGTCATAACGGTTACCCAATACAGGCACACCCAGAATGGACAGGTGATATTTATCTGCGCTGTCATCGATGAATCCAACCAGCCGGGTGCTCGCGAAGGAAGGTCCCGTCAGTTCTTTGGCAATCAGGATTCCGCAATCTCCAGCCCCGACAATAAGCGTATGAAGCTCGGTATTCTTGTTGTTGCTCCGGTCACTGCGGAAGACTCTCCAGAAGAAGCGGACTCCCCCAACCAGCAGCAGAACCGTCTCCATCGACCGGACTTCTATGCTGAATGGCACGCGTTCGGGCAAGATAATATAAGCGGCAGCGAAAGATAATACTGCTCCTACTACAATAGCTTTGAGAACTGATATAATCTCGTTAATACTGGCATATTGCCACATTCTGCGGTAGAGTCCGAAGTAGACCAGGCTTCCCCCGACGGCCACCGTGGAGATTACGCCGAACACGATCATCTGTACCACATATTCCGGCGGAATCTCATTGTAGAACCGGAACAGGTAGGACGTCACGATGCTGAACCATATGATCGCAATATCGATCATGAATAATACCAACACTCTTGTTTTCGCTGTCATTTTCAGTGCCTCCAAAAATAACAATTTATCAATTAAACAATTCAATTGCCATAGTAGTAATAGTAGTAGCCTTCACTGGCCTTGCGCTTCACGTTGTTAAGGACCACGCCCAGCATCTTGGCCCCGACCCGGTCCAGATTTGCCTTCGCCTTAGCGGCAATATCACGCTTCACCTTACCGTAGCTGACCACCATGATTACGCCGTCACTCTTGGAGGCCACAATCTGCGCATCTGTAACGGCCAGTAGCGGCGGAGTATCAATCAGAATCACATCATATAACTGGCGCAGCTCCTGCAGCACCGCACTCATCCGGTTGGAGGCCATCATCTCCGCAGGATTCGGAGGAATCGGGCCGGATGTCATCAGATACAGGTTGTTCACACCGGATTCCTGAATCACCTCAGACAGATTCGCCTGCTGCGAGAGCAAGGAGGACAACCCATACCGGTTACTCAGGGAAAAAGTCTTATGTGCTGTAGGCTTGCGCAAGTCACCATCGATTAGCAGCACCTTCTTATCCGCTTGCGCGTAAGCAGCGGCCAGGTTGGCAGTAACGGTTGACTTTCCTTCCTCCGGTCCGGAAGAAGTGACCATAATAATCTGGATCTGTTCATCTACAGAGGAGAAATCAATGTTCGTGCGCAGTGCCCGAAAGGCTTCGGATACCGGCGAACGCGGGTTGGTCACGGTGATCAGATGGCGTTGTTTATTTGGCTGCTGTGACATGCTCGAGTTCCCCCGCCTTTCTGCTCTGTGTCTGAGCCTGCTGCCCGGTGGTCTTGGTTTCTTCCTGGCCCAGCCGGGTAATCATGGCTATAGTCGGAAGTCCGAGGTATTTCTTAATGTCGTCTTCTGTCTTCAGCGTATCATCGAGATACTCCAGCAGGAAGGCAATCCCCAGGCCGATCATCAGGGATACGATAAAAGCAATCGCGAGGTTCATGACCACATTCGGCTCTACCGGTCCGGGTGCAACTGGCGGATTAAGCTTGGCTTCGTTGAGGATGGACACATTCTGTACGTTAAACAAGGACGGAATCTCCTGCTTAAATACAAGTGATATGGCATTCACGATCTCTGCGGCTCTCTGGTATGAATTATCTCGAACGACAAGTGTCATCACCTGCGTATTATTTACAGAACTCACGTTAACCTTCTTCAGCATTTCCTCTGCCGTAATCCCGAATTGCGGATAATTCTTGGCCACAACATCAAGGATCGCCGGAGTCTTAATAATTTCCTTGTACGTATTGATCAGCTGAATGTTGGTATTAATCTGATTCAGGTCCAGCTGCGCTGCCGTAGCTTGGGTAGGCGTCTGATTAACAATGATCTTCGTTGAAGCTTCATAGACCGGATTCTTGATATATAAGCTGTAGATCCCGGCAAGAACACAAGCCACGATAACAATGCTGATAATCATCCACAGTCTCTTCCTGACAATCTGGAAATAATCGCGCAAATCCAATTCTTGTGCTGACAAGTGCATTTCCCTCCAAGCTGTAAATTCTTATACCCTATTTCCTAAAAAAGTGCCTCCTCTCTAAACGACGAGAGGAGGCTCTCCACAATACTATTTACTTACTTGAAGTTGATGGTGCGGTAGATAATCACTGCAGCTTCAGCACGTGTAGCTGTGTTGTTAGGATTGAACTTGCCGGCGTTGCCGATAACCAGGTTATTGCTGGCAGCGAAGGCTACTCCGTCTTTCAGGGAAGCAGCGATCTTGCCTGCATCAGAGAACTTGCTCAGGGAGCTGACATTCGTTGCAGCTTCCGGCTTCTGCGACTTCACGGCACGGGCAATCATCGTTGCCATTTCTGCGCGCGTAATCGTTGCATTAGGATCGAACTGGGCTGCACTGCGTCCAGTAATGATTCCCTTCTCAGCAGCAACAGCTACATAAGGAGCATACCAGGCAGTGGAGCTTACATCGCCGAAGCTCTGCTTCGCGGAGTTGTTCTCCAGGTTCAGTGCGCGGATCAGCATCTTGGAGAATTCTGCACGGGTCACATTGCTCTTCGGAGCAAAGTTGCCGTTGCCTACGCCTTCAATAGCGCCCTTGGCTGCTACGACTGAGATCTGTCTTCCAGCCCAGGCTTGAACACTTGCAACATCCTTGAAGCTGACTTTGTTCTCCAGTACAGCGTAGGAAGAGAAGCCGTCACGCGGTTCAGTGATGTGATCACCGTCTACAACACCACCCTGGTATTGCAGTGCGCCGTAAACTACCTTCGCAACGGACAGCAGTTCGCGGTCAAGGCCTTCTGTATTCTTAAGCGGCAGCTTGATGATGATTGGCTGCTTGAAGGTGGATGTAACCACACCGCCCACAGTCAATTCGAAGTCGTATACGCTTGATGTCAGCTTATTGCTGGACAGGGAAGTTACGGTTGTATCTGCTACAGTGGAAGTAGTCAGTGTAATAGCTTCACTGAACTGTCCTACTGGAATCGTTACGGTCAAGCCGTTGAAGGTAATTGCAATGTTGGCAATGCCTTTCGCCTTGGCTGCTTCGATGATTGCTTTGGACAATGGTACTTCTACCGTTGCCGCATTCACTGTACCCAGGTTCAGGGTAAGGGTAAGACCTGTCTTACCGGCATTGGCTGCAACCAGTGCATCGAAGGCTTTCAGTACGTCAGCATCTACGAGCTTCAAGGTTGCTTTGTCGCCTACAATCGTTACCAGCTTGGATACATCGTAGATTCCTGGTGTAGCAGTAGGGTTCGTAACTGGAGTTGTTACTGTGCCGCCACCGCCGCCGCCAGTGCTGCCACCAGGGGATCCAGGATCAGGTGTTACAGGCTCGTTAATGTAAGCTCTAACATAAGCTGAAGCAAGAGCCATCATTGCTGGCTTGGCTGTCGGGATTGTATCCTTCAGGTTCTTCAGACTGAGCTTAATATCTCCAGGAGTAATGTTAAGGTTGTACAATACCTGGCTTACGGTCAGACCACCTTCAACTGTGTTATGGTTCAGCACCTTGGTAATAGCTTCATCCAGCAATTTATTCAGAGCATCATCAGTGCTGGAAGCATTAGCGATCAGGTTCAACAAATCAGTTGCGGACTTATTGCTGATCATTGCGCGAAGTTCAGCTTCAACGCCTTTGTCACCGAACAGGAATTCAGTGAAGTCTTTAGCTGTAAGATTAGATACGTCAGCCTTAGCTGCAATCTTCTTCAGCAAGGCACCGTTGTCCAGATTGTAGCGGATCTCCTTAATTGCAGTGTAATTCTTGTCATACACATCGTAGACTACACTGGATACACTCGTGAAAGCTTTATGGGCAATTGCAAGATCTTCATTATTCAATTTAAGCTTAGAAAGTACTGGTTGGAAGATCTGTTCGAACTTCTCAGCGCTAAGATTGCCCGCTTCCTGCTCATACGCAAGCAATGCTTGTCTCTCTTTCTCTGTAAGCTGAGCATAAATCTTCTCAACCTTAGCCTTCACATCTGCCTGCGATACTGCTGCTGCGGAAGCTGTACTCACTCCAAAATGTTCAGCCAATCCCTTACTGCTGAACGGGAATCCGGCAACGGATGCCGCTGCCATGCTTACTGCTAGTGTAGATACTGCCAATTTTTTCTTCAAAGTCACTTGTCATCCACCTCTGTGTATGTATTTTTATATAAATAGAACATAAATCCAGTAATACCCATTCTACCACCAAAAGTTAAGTAGGTCACCCCTTACGCGAAAAAAATCCGAACAATCTATGAAGTTTACTGTTAGATTGAATAGGATTAACTCGATTAATCTCCTTATTTGCAAGGATATCGCGCGCATTTTGTTGAAAAAAGTCGACTGACTCTGCTCCTAATTCCCGCCGCACCACCCCGTAAGCCTCGCTTAATCCAAAGGGACGGTTCATAGAATCATGCGCATCGGATGCAATAATATGCACGGCATGCTGCCGGCATAATTCGAGCGACAGCTTCTGCAGCTTACTCCCGAAGACGCCGGCGATACTCTGTGCGGTTACCTGTCCAAGAGCGCCAAGCTCAATTAACCGCAGCAGCTTGGACGGATCGGCAGCAACCTCCGCATTGCGCTCCGGGTGGGCAATAACCGGCACCATTCCCTGAATGACCAGCTCATGGCAGGTCTCTTCCATCGTGCGGGGCACCCTAGAAGAGGGCATCTCCAGCAAAATATACCGGGAACCGGCAAGCGTCAGCAGTTGTCCGCGCTCCAGATCATCGAGCAGTTCACCGTAGATCCGGATCTCCTGCCCCTGCAGCACGATCAGCGGATTGCCTGCCTCCTGCAGCTTCGCATTCAGCACCCGCACCGCCGCTTCAATCTCCGGGGCCGGATTCATATAGACTCCGTTCGCATGGTGGGGCGTAGCTATTACAGTTGAAATACCATCGTTATGGGCGTCAAGCGCCATGGCGAGAGCGGCGTCGTAATCAGCGGCTCCGTCATCCATGAAGGGTAGAATGTGGCTATGGATATCTATCATATGTTGTTTATCGGTCCCTTCGTAGAGGATATGTATAGTTTCCGCAAAAAAATACAACCATTTCACTAGGAAATGATTGCCATATTTTAAAACAATATCACCTACGCTTCCAGTCGGAACAGCCGGCCGGCCGCCTCTGCAAGTCTCTCATCTACTTCGTTAATTACTGCCTCTTGCTGACTACGGTTGCGCATATCGAGCAGTCTATCAATCTCTTGACGGAGCTGCTCAATCTCACCTTCTACGTTCTGACGCTTGTAGACAGCCAGCATCTCTGCCACTGAATATTTATGCTGATAGATCAGCTTGGTGCCTTCCGGCCTCACTTCCGAGATCCGGCGCACCGAGCCGCCTTCATAGTAATACATCATCGTTAGATCCTTATAAATCCGGTTTACGGTCCCCGTGCCCTTATACATGAAGAATAATTTGCGGACTGCATTAATCAGATGAGGATTCACCACCCTGCAGGTCAAGGAACCCATATAGATGCCGCCTTTGCGTTCAAAAGACAGATGGACCTCCTCGCCTCCGGCCTCCTCCAGCACAATCTCCTGTTCGCCCGCGCCCAGTACCTTCACACGGTGACTGATATAGCTGGTATCTGCTGTCTGCAGGAACTGGTTCAGCTGAAATTCGGTCATTTGCATCGTTGCATTCACATATTCCATCGCCAGACGCTGAGCCATAAACATCCCTCAATTCTTAATGACAAACCCTTAAGTCTCGGAAGGCGCTTCGTGCTGCGGTTCATCCCCGGAATCCTGATCATCCGGTTCTGCCGGAAGCTCTTCTTCGGTGGGTAGAGTATGTCTATCTATAAGTTCCCATAATTCGTCTTTGCCAAGTCCAATCTCTGATGAATACGCAATGAAGCTGTCTCCCGGCAGCACACCGAGTTCCTGCTTCATGATCTTAATGTGCTTCGGCCAGCGGGTCTTAGGAATTTTGTCCGCTTTGGTGGCCACTACGCAGAGCGGCAGATCGTAGTGCTTCAGCCAGTCGAACATCATTTTGTCATTGGCCGTCGGCGGGTGGCGCAGATCTACGATAAGCAGGACCATCTTCAGCGTCTCGCGCTCTGCCATGTACTTTTCGACCATTTTGCCCCAGGAGGCGCGTTGTGTCTTCGAGACCTTGGCATAGCCATAGCCCGGGAAGTCAACGAAATACATGCTCTCATTCACACGATAATAGTTCATATGCTGCGTCTTGCCCGGTGTAGAACTGGTACGGGCCAGATTCTTGCGGTTAATCATCCGGTTGATCAGAGAAGACTTCCCTACATTGGAGCGCCCTGCCAGAGCAATCTCCGGCAAGGCATCCACAGGGTATTGGTCAGGGCCTACGGCACTGATAATAAATTCGGAGCTAATAACTTTCATAGGACTTCCTTTCTAATGCACACTACTCGGCGCTTCAATGCTTATTTCTGTGTCTGAGTCTGAATCGGTATTGATGCCTTCTTCATGATCTACGAGCGCATGCTTCAGTACCTGATCCATATGGGATACCGGCACGAACTCGACATCACTAAGGACACTCTCAGGAATATCCTTGAGGTCGCGTTCATTGTCCTTCGGAATAAGAATCTTCTTGTAGCCTGCACGGTGGGCAGCCAGCGATTTCTCCTTAAGACCTCCGATAGGCAATACGCGTCCGCGCAGCGTGATCTCACCGGTCATGGCAACATGCTTGGAGACATAACGCTTGGTGAGCGCAGAGATCAGCGCCGTGGCGATTGTAATCCCTGCGGACGGGCCGTCCTTGGGAATGGCACCTTCGGGAATATGGATGTGAATATCGTTCTTCTCGTGAAAATCAGGAGCAAGCCCCAGCTCCTCCGCCTTCGAGCGGGTATAGCTGAAGGCGGCCTGCGCCGACTCCTTCATTACATCGCCGAGCTGTCCAGTCAGCGTCAGCTTCCCGGTGCCCTGGACTACCGTTACTTCAATCAGCAGCGTATCGCCGCCAACCTCTGTCCAGGCCAGCCCGGTAACGGTACCGATCTGATCCTCCAGCTCTGCCATTCCATAGCGGTACTTGGAGGCTCCCAGGTAATCCTTGATCTCTTCCGGAAGAATGCTGACGCGCTCCTTCTCTTCGGAGACGATCTGCTTCGCCGCCTTGCGGCAAAGGGCAGCAATCTGCTGCTCCAGATTCCGCACCCCGGATTCGCGGGTGTACTCGCGCACCATCTTCAGCAGCGTATCATCTCCGATGGACAGCTGCTCTTCCGCAAGGCCGTGGCTCTTGCGCTGCTTCGGCAGCAGATAGCGGCTGGCAATCTCCAGCTTCTCCAGCTCCGTATAGCCGGGAATGAACAGCATCTCCATCCGGTCCAGCAGCGGACGCGGGATGTTATGCACGGCATTCGCCGTAGTGACGAACATGACATTCGACAAGTCGAACGGCAGCTCTACGAAGTGATCGCTGAACGTATTGTTCTGTTCCGGGTCCAGCACCTCCAGCAGGGCCGCCGACGGATCGCCGCGGAAGTCCGCTGCCATCTTGTCGATCTCATCCAGCAGGAAGACCGGATTAATGCTGCCTGCCGTCTTCATTCCCTGGATGATCCGGCCCGGCATTGCGCCGACATACGTACGGCGGTGACCCCGGATCTCGGCTTCATCCCGCACGCCGCCCAGCGAGATGCGGACGAACTTGCGGTTCAGGGAGCGGGCGATGGAGCGGGCGAGCGAGGTTTTGCCGACGCCCGGAGGACCTACCAGACACAGAATCGGTCCCTTCAGACCCTTGACCAGCTTCTGCACGGCCAGGTATTCCAGCACCCGTTCCTTCGGCTTCTCCAGACCATAATGGTCTGCGTCCAGCACTTCTTCTGCCTTACGGATATCCAGATCATCTTCCGTAGCTTCGCTCCAGGGCAGACCGAGCAGCCAATCCACATAGTTGCGGATGACGCTGCCTTCGGCCGAGCTTGCCGGCATTTTCTCCAGCCGGTCGATTTCCTTCAGGATCTTCTCCTGCACCCGCTCCGGCAGGTTCTTCTCTTCCATCTGAGCGCGCAGCTCATCAGCTTCGCCGGCCCGGCCTTCCTTCTCGCCAAGCTCCTTCTGGATCGCTTTCATCTGCTCGCGCAGGTAATACTCCTTCTGGGTCTTCTCCATCTGCTTCTTCACGCGCTGGCTGATCTTGCGTTCGAGTTCCAGCACTTCGCGCTCATTATTGAGGATATCGAGCAGCTTCTCCAGACGCTTGCTGACGTCAATGGTCTCCAGGATCTCCTGTTTGTCCTTGATCTTCAGCGCCAGATGACTGGTGATAACATCCGCCAGCCTCCCGGGCTCCTCGATATCGGAGACCGCAGCGAGTGTCTCTGGCGTTACTTTTTTGGACAAAGTGATGTAGTGTTCGAACTGGCTCAGCACGCTGCGCATCAGGGCATCGCTCTCCTGGTCCACATCCTCCTGCTCCGGCAGCTCACGCGCCATCACCTCATAGTACTCTTCGTTGTCCGTATAATGAATAATCTCGGCCCGCTCTACGCCTTCCACCAGCACACGGATCGTGCCGTTGGGGAGCTTCAGCATCTGCCGCACATTCGCCACCGTACCTACGCGGAATATATCCTCTTGCCCCGGCTCTTCAATATTAACTTCCGACTGGGAGCAGAGGAGAATCAGATTATCTTCAACCATAGCTTTCTCTAGTGCCCGGACGGACTTCTCACGGCCTACATCCAGATGCAGAACCATACTGGGATATACAAGAAGACCTCTAAGCGGTAATAAAGGAAAACGACGACCTTTGGATTTATTTTGTATCATCGCTTTCGCACCTCCCATGGTTCATAAGTAGTGTCATATGCATTCATTCTAACAAAAGCCGCATGAAAACACCAACAACCCGTGTCCGCAATTGGCGTTATTGGCATGCTCACCCATCGGTATGTAGTATTCGCTGAACATTCGTGTCCTATGCCGCTGCTCTCCCTTCTTCATCCACTCAAAAAAATCCCCCGGCGCTTGCCCGCCAGGGGATTCCTTCACACTGTGCCTGTCTTACCCGGGCATACTCTCGCCCGAAGCATCCGCCTTCAGAAGTGAAGGCGCTGAAGAGAAGGTCTCGCCGGATACGGCGGGCATTCTGATGTCTGCCGTATCCGTGCCGAACAGGTGGCGGAACACTTCCTCCACCGTGTCCACCGGAATCACCCGCAGCGCGCCAAGATCGGCGAACAGCGACTGCCAGTTCTCCTTCGGGATCAGCACGGTCGTTGCTCCCGCCTGGAAGGCAGCCTCCACCTTGGCGACCACGCCGCCGACCGGCTTCACCCGGCCATGGATACCGACCTCCCCGGTGATTGCCACCGTGTTGTCCACCGGCAGGTGCCGGATGGCAGAGACGATGGCCACCGCCATGGCCACCCCGGCGGACGGGCCGTCAATCGGCGTCCCTCCGGGGAAGTTAATGTGCAGGTCATACTTGTCCGGCTCCAGCTTCATGGAGCGCAGGACGGTCAGCACATTCTCGATGGAGCCCCGGGCCATGCTCTTGCGACGCACAGTCCGCGAGCCGCCGCGTGTCTCCTCTTCATCGACTACCCCGGTGATATTCAGCCTGCCCGGCCCGTTAAGGGCGGGCGCGGCTGAGACCTCAATCTCCAGCAGCGTGCCCATGCCGGGCCCGTAGACGGCAAGGCCATTGACCAGTCCGACCTGCGGAGCGGAAGGGATTTTGCGCTCCGTCCGCAGCGGCAGCTGGCTGCTGCTGGCGACCCATTCCACTTCCGCAGCGCTAAGTGTGTCCCGGCCTTCGGTCAGCGCAAGACCCGCAGCCAGCTGAATCATATTTACAGCCTCACGGCCGTTCGTAGCATACTGCTGCACGACCTCCACCGCTTCGGGGCTTGGCTTCAGCCCGATCTTCTGAACGGCATCCCGTCCGATCACGGCAATCTCCTCCGGCAGCAGCGGACGGAAATAAATCTCCATGCAGCGCGAACGCAGCGCAGGCGAGATCTCATCCGGCGACCGTGTCGTGGCTCCGACCAGCCGGAAATCTGCAGGCAGGCCATTTTGGAAGATATCATGAATATACGCTGGTGTATTACTGTCCTCCGAGTTGTAGTAGGCGCTCTCCAGCAGCACCTTACGGTCTTCCAGCACCTTCAGCAGCTTGTTCATCTGAATGGGATGCAGCTCGCCAATCTCATCGAGGAAGAGAATTCCCCCATGTGCCTTGGTTACTGCGCCCGGCTTCGGCTGCGGGACTCCGGCCACGCCCATTGCCCCCGCTCCCTGATAGATCGGATCATGCACGGACCCGATTAGCGGATCGGCAATTCCGCGCTCGTCGAAGCGCGCCGTAGTGGCATCGATCTCGGTGAATTTGGCGTCACGCTTGAACGGCGACAACGCATTCTTCTTCGCTTCCTCCATAACCACCCTCGCCGCTGCCGTCTTGCCCACACCCGGAGGCCCGTAGATAATCACATGCTGCGGATTGGCACTGCACAGCGCGGCCTTCAAGGCGCGCAGCCCGTCCTTCTGTCCGACGATATCGTCGATAGAGGCGGGGCGTGTCTTTTCTGAGAGCGGCTTGGTCAGTGAGATCATCCGCATCTTCCGCAGCTTATCCAGCTCCTTGCGCGATTCCCGGTCCACCGCCGTCTTGTTCGTCTTCTGTCCCCGCAGCAGATTCCAAAAATAAACGCCGATGACCAGCGCGAAAAAGAGCTGCACGACCATCAGCAATATACTTAGTTCCATAGGTCACCCTCCTGTATCCTTCCGTCTGCCTATTCTGTATTCAGCTACTACTAGGTAGTATAGCCGTTTCAGACATTCGTAAACTCCCGCAACAAAAAAACCGGATCCCATTCTCCTTCCGCACTCATAGATTGCATAGGATTTCCACAAACGGAAAGACTATACCGGATGACTGGAGGCGAATGACCATGACACAGATGTATAATACTGTAAATACACAGGAGAAGCTGCCGCAATCCCTGTCCGCCATATTAGAAGGACTACAAAGCCGCCTGGGCAAAAGCACAGATATCATCTACCGGTTCATCACCCTCGGCCCTTCGTCCGCTGTAATTGTATTCATTGAAGGACTCGCAGATCCGCAGGAGATGATCCAGGCCATTCACGAGGATTCCAGTCTGTATCAACAGTTCAGCCAGTCTCAGCCAGAGAGCTGTCTGAAGCTGCTGCAGGAACGGACGCTCTCCCTCGGTAAGGTCGGGGAGGTCAGTAATTACACGGAGGTAGAACGCGAGCTGCTCGCCGGTAACTCGATCCTCATCATTGACGGAGCTCCGAAGGCGCTGTCTGCCGGAACGGAAGCGCTGAAGCAGCGGGCAGTGGAGGATGCCGGCTCACAATCCGTTGTAAGGGGGCCGCGTGAAGGCTTCACGGAATCCCTGCGTGAGAATACCGCCCTGATCCGGCGGAGAATCCAGAACCCGAAGCTGCGCATTGAAGAGAGAACCCTCGGGGAACAGACGCAGACGAATGTAGCTGTAATGTATATAGAAGGCAATGTAGATCCCGGGGTGCTGACCCAGCTGCGCAGACGGCTGGATGAGGCCAAGCTGGACAGTGTACTGGAGAGCAATTATATCGAGGAGATGATTCAGGACCCGCAATACAGCCCTTTTCCGACGGTCTATAACACGGAACGCCCGGATTCCGCCGCATCAGCACTGCTGGAAGGACGGATCACTATCCTGGTTGAGGGTACGCCGTTTGTGCTCATCGTTCCTGCCTTGTTCGTACAGTTCTTCCAATCCAGTGAGGATTACTATCAGCGGAGCGATTTTGCCAGTCTGGTCCGCATCCTCCGTTATTTCTGCTTCACTGTAGCACTGCTGACCCCGGCCTTTTATATTGCGATCACCACCTTCCATCAGGAGATGATTCCGACGACCCTGCTGGTCAGTCTGATCGGGCAGCGTGAAGGCATTCCGTTCCCGGCATTTCTCGAAGCCTTCCTGATGGAGATCACCTTCGAGATTCTGCGTGAGGCCGGTATCCGCCTGCCCAAATCAATGGGCCAGTCCGTATCTATCGTAGGTACGCTGGTTATTGGCCAGGCTGCGGTGGATGCAGGGCTAGTCTCGGCTGCTATGGTCATCGTCGTCTCCATTACAGCCATATCCAACTTCGCCCTTCCCGCCTTCAACATCGGGATCTCGGTACGGATTCTGCGCTTCGTGATGATGGGGATTGGCGCTTCCTTCGGCCTATACGGGATTGTTGTCGCTTTGATTATTCTGGGTCTCCACTTATGCAGCCTGGAATCCGTAGGTGTTCCTTACATGACTTCCTTCGCCCCCTGGCAGTGGCTTAGCCAGAAGGATAGCCTCATAAGGCTATCAAGACGCAATATGAAGAAGTATACCGGGCATAACTGACAGAGAGGAGCAACCTACTATGCGTATTCAACAAGCAGTCTGTCTGCTCCTGTTCTTCAGTCTGGCGGTATTGCCCGGATGCTGGAGCCGCAAGGAGCTGAACGAGCTGGCCGTGGTCATGGCGATGGGAATTGATGCCGCACCTGAGGGTTATGCCGTTTCTGCACAGGTGCTGAATTCGGGAGAAGCACGCAGCACAAAAGGAGCAGCAGGCAAAAGCCTGCCTGTTCTTACCTACAAGGCCGTAGGCCAGACGGTTCCCGATGCCCTCCAGCACATGCTCAGTACGGCTCCGCGTACCCTCTACTTATCCCACATCCGGGTGCTCGTCCTCGGAGAAAAACTGGCACGGCAAGGAGTCAGTGACATCCTTGATTTCATCACCCGGGATCATCAGCTCCGCAGTGATTTCTTCCTGGTGGTCGCGAAGAATTCTCAGGCCTCTGACATTCTGGAGATTAATACTCCGTTCGAGCAGATTCCGGCCAGCTCGCTCTATTCCTCCATTCTGGTCTCGCATAAAAATTGGGCAGCCACCGGCAAAGTCACCCTGCAGCAGTTCATTCTTGAACTGGAGCGCGGCGGCTCCAATCCGATTATGTCCGGCGTAAGGCTGAACGGCGATGTGTCAGAGGGAGGAACAATCAAGAATATTGAATCCATTGTCCCCAAGACTCAGATTGTCCAGGCGGGAATTGCTGTTTTCAAAAAAGACCGTCTGGTCGGCTGGCTGAATGAGAGCTCCAGTAAAACGCTTAATTACACGCTGAATGAGGTCGATTCCTCGAACGGAATTGTCTCCTGCCCGGATGGGGGCAAGGTCGGATTTATCATCACCCGCTCGGAGAGCCGCATCCTGCCCCGGCTTAATTCTGCCGGAGAGCCTGAATTCACACTCTCCATCCATGCAGAGTCCGATCTTACGACCGTTAATGGTACCCTTGACCTCACTAAGCCGGCCAATATAGCGCTGATCGAGACCCGGATTGAGAATAAGTTCATTAACAATATGGAGGGGAATATCCAGAGCGTACAGCAGGATTATGGTTCGGATATCTTCGGCTTCGGCGAAGCACTACACCGCAAATATCCCCGGGTATGGAAGAAGTACCGTGATGGATGGGATGACCATTTCAAGCATGTGAAGGTACGAATCGCATGCAAGTTACAGATCCGGCGGATTGGTTCCATTGTTCAGCCGCAGAGAAGGGAGATGGAGCTTAAATGAATTGGAACTGGCTGCTGCTCCTGTTCCTGCTGATCACTGCTCTGATGCAGCTTCCCCGGTTGATCCGGCTGCGTTCTCCACAGGATACGACGATCTTCTGCACACTCTGGCTGCTTGCAGCTTCAATCACGATTGCCGACATGGCAGGTTCCACTCTGATTCGGCCTTTGGACTGGGTCAATGGCATCATCAAGCTACTCTCTTTGTAACCATTAACTAAACTGAAAGGATGATGGGCCAGTGAGCAAGTCCAAGAACCTCTCCTCCTTACAATTATTCATACTGACCTTCGGGCTGATGACAGGAACCTCCATTCTGGACTTGCCCGGAACAATAACGCAAATCGCCAGAGAGGATGCCTGGATCGCTGCCCTCTTCGCCCTGTTGATCAATCTTATGATGGCACTCTTATGTCTCGGCCTCTGCCGTCTGTATCCGGGCCAGACTCTGTTCGAGATTCTGGAGTCTGTGCTGGGCCGATGGCCGGGCAAGGCGTTATCACTCATCTATTTATTCTATTTTCTCATCCTTACCAGTGCGCTGCTGGGGGATCTGAGCACCTTCATCACCACAGAGGTTATGCCTGAGACCCCGTCTGAGGCAACCAAACTCATATTCCTGCTCGTTCTCGTCATCAGCGCGCGCAAAGGCATCATTATTCTGGGCCGGTTGAGTGAGTTGCTCTTCCCCTGGCTGCTGCTTCTGCTCACGCTGCTCGTTCTGGCCCTGATCCCTCAAGCGAATTGGACACATATCCGCCCCATTATGGAGGATGGCCCGGGCCCTGTTCTGGCCGCCGGTATTCAGTCCGCCATGTTTCAAGAGCCCATTGTATTGATGGGCTTCCTCCCCCTGGTGAAGCTGCCCGCCAAGCGGGCACGGGTCTTGCTCAGCGGAATAATTACCGGCGGGATAGTCCTCTCCATACTGACACTGCTCAGCGTACTGGTCCTTGGGATTGAACAGACCTCGAACAGCGTCTATCCGGTATTCGTGCTGGCGAAGACCATTAATATTGGCAACGTACTGCAACGAGTTGAAGGAATGTTAATTACGATCTGGATTATGACCTTCTTTATCAAAATCTCCTTGCTCTTTCTGCTGCTCCTACAAAATTTCCAGACCGTATTCAGTCTGAAGCGCACCACTCACCTGATCTTTCCTTTGGCGGTTCTGTTGTTCGTCTTCGCCTCCAATATTTATATCAACATGGCCTATCTCATAGATAGGGTGCAGAATGCCTGGTGGAAATTCGCTGCCATCCACCTCGTATTCATCCCTCTGCTGATATATGGGATTGCGCTGATAAGGAGCAAGCTGGCTGCCTCGGCAGCCAAGTCTTAAGACCTGGTTATGCCTATACATTCTTCTATTTAGCAAAAAAGCCCTGCCCGTTTGCAGATCATCCGCAAACGGGCAGGGCGCTGTTATATATAGAATTAGTTCTCTGTACTGCCGATTTGAACCGCCGGAGCAAGTCCCGCGTGGCTACGGCCGGGAATCTCGCCGGTCGCCTCGAAATGCTCGACAATAATGTCAATCTCCTTCTTCAGCTCGGAGACGAGCTCTGCCTCAGGCACCTTGCGGATCATCTTGCCGTAACGGAACAACAGCCCTTCTCCGCGCGCACCGGCGATGCCGATGTCTGCTTCTCTGGCTTCCCCTGGACCATTCACCGCACACCCGAGGACAGATACCTTAATCGGCACCTTCAGCTTGGAGATGTACTCCTCCACTTCGTTCGCAATCGAGAAGAGGTCAATATCCAGGCGTCCGCAAGTCGGACAGGAGATCAGGGTAGCGGCATTCGAGATCAGACCGAAGGTCTTCAGCAGCTCACGCGCCACCTTCACTTCCTCCACCGGATCAGCACTCAGGGAGATCCGCACCGTACTACCGATACCCATGGAGAGCAGCGCACCGATCCCGGCCGAGCTCTTCACTGTTCCGGCGAACAGAGTGCCGGATTCAGTGATACCCAGATGCAGCGGATAAGGAATCACTTCTGCAGCTTGACGGTAAGCCTCGATGGCCATCGGCACATCGGATGCCTTCAGGGACACGATGATATCGTGGAAGTCCAGCTCTTCGAGAATGCCGATATGGTATAGGGCACTCTCAACCATAGCCTCCGGTGTAGGATAACCGTATTTCTCCAGCAGGTGATTCTCCAGTGAACCGGCATTCACACCGATCCGGATCGGTATCCCCTTGTCCTTACAGGCCTTAACGACAGCTTCCACCTTATCACGGCGTCCGATATTGCCGGGATTGATCCGCACCTTGTCGATGCCGTTCTCAATCGCCAGCAAGGCCAGCTTGTAATTGAAATGAATATCCGCTACGAGCGGGATATGAATCTGCTTCTTGATTTCCTTAATCGCTGCTGCCGCTTCCTCATTGTTGACCGTTACACGCACGAGCTGACAGCCAGCTTCCTCCAGCCGCAGAATCTCGGCCACGGTTGCCTCTACATCGGCGGTCTTGGTCGTACACATGCTTTGGATTGCAACCTCGTTGTTACCCCCGATAATCACTCCGCCAACATTGACGGGACGGGTCTGGTGTCTCAGGAACATGATTTTCTCCCCCATAACGATCAAAGCTCCACCCTCTCCGCTCCCGCAGGTCATGCGGGGGTGCGGGAGAAAGTGGAGACCCTGAGCTGTATTGTTAAGCCGGGTCAGGCCGGGTAATGAAGCCTGACTTACGCGCTTTCTTCTTTTTTCTTATCCTTCTTGAGACTAAGCTCCGGCAGAGACTTCTCCTTAACAACCTGCTCGGTAATGACACAATCCTTAATGTCATCACGTGAAGGCACCTCGTACATCACATCAAGCATAATGCTCTCAATGATGGCACGCAGTCCACGGGCACCGGTGTTGCGCTTGATCGCTTCCTTCGCAATCGCTTCAAGAGCAAGCGGTTCGAACTTCAGAGCTACATTATCCATCTCCAGCAGCTTCACATACTGCTTCACGAGCGCATTCTTAGGCTCGGAGAGAATACGTACCAGGGTGCTCTCATCAAGCGGTTCCAAGGTCGAGATGACCGGCAGACGGCCGACGAACTCGGGGATGAGGCCGAACTTCAGCAGGTCCTCAGGCAATACCATGGACAGGTATTCACCGGCCTTGAGGTCCTTCTGTCCTTCCACCGCAGCGTTGAAGCCGATGACTTTTTTGCCGATACGGCGCTTGATCATTTGCTCCAGGCCGTCGAAGGCACCGCCCACGATGAACAGGATGTTCGTTGTATCGATCTGGATGAATTCCTGATGAGGATGCTTGCGTCCGCCTTGCGGTGGAACCGAAGCAACCGTACCTTCCAGAATTTTCAGCAGCGCCTGCTGAACGCCTTCACCGGATACGTCGCGGGTAATGGACGGATTCTCGGATTTACGCGCTACCTTATCAATTTCGTCTATATAGATAATGCCGCGTTCGGCTTTCTCTACATCATAATCAGCCGCTTGAATCAGCTTCAGGAGAATGTTCTCGACGTCTTCACCCACATAACCGGCTTCCGTAAGGGAAGTGGCATCTGCAATGGCAAAAGGCACGTTGATGATCTTCGCCATCGTCTGCGCCAGCAGGGTCTTACCGGAGCCTGTAGGTCCGAGCAGCAGAATGTTGCTCTTCGTCAGCTCCACATCTTCAATCTTGCTCTGGCTGTTCACGCGCTTGTAGTGATTGTATACAGCAACGGAGAGCGATTTCTTCGCTTGCTCCTGGCCGATAACATATTGGTCCAAGATATCGCGGATTTCCTTCGGTTTCGGAATATCCTTCATATCCAGCTCTTCCTCGTGGCCAAGCTCCTCTTCC
Organism: Paenibacillus sp. FSL H7-0350; assembly: GCF_038593195.1. Taxonomy (NCBI): domain Bacteria; kingdom Bacillati; phylum Bacillota; class Bacilli; order Caryophanales; family Paenibacillaceae; genus Paenibacillus; species Paenibacillus sp. FSL H7-0350. The sequence continues at coordinate 2,865,383 of NZ_CP151972.1, forward strand.
ACAATCTCTGTGCATAGCTCGATGCATTCGTCACATATATAAACGCCAGGTCCCGCTACGAGCTTACGAACCTGCTCTTGTGATTTGCCGCAAAAGGAACATTTCAACTGCCCTTTTTCATCATTAAATTTAAACATCTAACCACCCCTTTAAGATATGATCGGTGAAGAGAGTACCTGGTCAATGAGCCCGTATTCCTTCGCTTCTTCCGCGCTCATGAAGTTATCGCGGTCTGTATCCCGTTCGATTTTGTCAAGGGGCTGACCTGTGCGCTCTACATAAATCTGATTCAGCTTCTGCTTCGTCTTGAGAATCCAGTCGGTGTGAATCCAGATGTCGGACGCCTGCCCCTGAACGCCGCCGAGCGGCTGATGAATCATAACCTCGCTGTTAGTCAGCGCATATCTCTTGCCCGGCGCTCCGGCTGTCAGGAGCAATGATCCCATACTGGCTGCCATCCCTACGCAAATCGTTGAAACATCCGGTTTGATATATTGCATCGTATCATATATACCCATGCCGGCTGTAACAGAACCACCGGGCGAGTTGAGGTACAAGTGAATGTCTTTTTCGGGGTCATCTGCTGCCAGGAACAGCAACTGCGCAATAACCAGATTGGCGACATCATCGTCAATCGCACTGCTCAGGAAGATGATGCGATCCTTGAGCAATCTGGAATAGATATCGTATGAGCGTTCTCCCCGGCTTGTCGTTTCCACAACCATTGGTACCAGACTCATGCCACCAACCTCTTTTCTCTATACAGATTAGTCTTTCCGTTTCAGAAATATTTTAACACGTTCAAAGCGGGATGTCATTTATTCACTCGGTCCCTAAACCGCATTGTTCATGTGCATGCCATTATAACGCAATTCCACAGACAATGCCAATTGAAGGGTTCATGATATGTACTACCAAACGCCCGGCCCCCGATAAAAATAAGGCACGTAACAAAAACTTACGTGCCTTATCAAATCTCTATGGAGGCTAATGGATAGCCGTTCTAGGTAAGGGATTGAAGCTTACTCAGCCTTTGCTTCTTCTGCTGCCGCTTCTTCTGCAGGTGCTGCCGGAGCTTCAACTTCCACGCTGTTGCTAACGAGGAACTCGATTGTCTTGCGCAGGGAGATCTCATCGTTCAGGCTGCTCAGGGAACCATTGGCTGCCAGAATGCTGCGGATTTCTTCAGGAGAACGCTTGTAAGCTTCAGCCATAGTAGCCAGCTCTTGCGTAACTTCTTCTTCCGACACTTCGATCTTCTCTTCCTTAGCAATAACTTCCAGAACAAGGTTGTTACGAACGCGCTTCTCAGCATCGCCCTTCATTTGTCCTTGCAGGTCTTCACGGGTCTGGCCGGAGAAGCTAAGGAACATGTCCATGTTCATGCCCTGCTGGCGAAGACGGGTATCGAAGTCACGAACCATGTTCTCCACTTCGCTGGCGATCATAGCCTCAGGAATTTCAACTTCAGCATTTGCTGCTGCTGCGTCAACTACTGCGGATTCACGAACGCTCTTCAGCTCTTCCTGCTTGCGGGATTCGAGCTGTGCCTTCAGGTCTGCCTTGTATTCTTCCAGTGTGTCGAATTCACTAACATCCTTGGCGAATTCATCATCCAGCTCAGGAAGCTGTTTGCGCTTGATTTCGTGCAGCTTCACTTTGAATACAGCAGCTTTGCCTGCCAGTTCAGCAGCGTGATAAGTCTCAGGGAAGGTTACTTCAACATCCTTGAAGTCTCCAGTGGACATGCCCACTACCTGCTCTTCGAATCCTGGAATGAAGGAATTGCTGCCCAGCTCCAGGGAATGACGCTCAGCCTGTCCGCCTTCGAAAGGAACGCCGTCAACCGAACCGTCAAAATCAATTACAGTGATGTCGCCGTTCGCTGCTGCTCCTTCTTCGATAACAACAAGCTCAGCGTGACGCTCTTGCAGACGCTTCAGTTCAGCATTCAGCTCTTCGTCAGTTACTTCTGCCTTCTGTACTGGTACTTCCAGACCTTTGTACTCGCCCAGCTTCACTTCAGGCTTAACTGTGATCTTCGCTTTGAAGATGAACGGCTGGCCCTTAGCGAATTGCTCGATGTCCACTTCAGGACGGTCTACAGGGAAGATGTCAGTCTGTTCAACGGCTTCGCCGTAAGCTTCAGGAAGAAGAATGTCGATAGCATCCTGATACAGGCTTTCAACACCGAAACGGGATTCAAAAATCGGCCGTGGCACTTTACCTTTACGGAATCCAGGTACGTTTGCTTTCTTTACCACTTTATTAAAGGCTTTGTCGAGTGCTGCAGCTACGCGTTCCGCTTCAACTTCGACTTCAAGAACTCCGAGGTTCTTCTCTATTTTTTCCCAAGTTGCTTTCATAATATACTTTTCCCTCCAAAAATAGGTTACATTTTTACTTAAATAGTCCAACATTTCACGCACAGAATAACCACTATATTATATACAACATTACTTTATTTATCAAGTAGAGAACTCTTTACGAATCCCCTGAGTGAACGGTAGGCCCCCTCAAATTGGAAGCGCATGCTGTCCGTTATGCCATACATGCCCCGTGTTTCCTCTTCTTTGCGGTTCCCGTTCAGGCTCTCCGACACCATCTGGTGCAGGGCTCCCGCCCAAATATCCAGCTGCGAATACTCCCCGTCCAGCAGCTTGCGGTAATCCGCCGTCCCGTAGATGGACATGACGAACTGCCCCCACAGCTCCTGGGCAAAATAATACAGCGTCGGCTCATGCACCTCCGCCTGCTCAGCCACCCGTTCCAGCACCTGGCTGATCTGCGGCGGGAACTCGTCGTTCTGCAGCGGCACGGTCTCGATCTCCACCTCAGCAGCCTCATGGCCCCGGCTCAGCCTGATTGCCCCCTGCGCCCCTCTGCGCCGCAACGTCTGCAGTGTGCGGAATTGCAGCAGCGGATGCACCTCGGCCTGCTGCAGCCAGCCGGTCAGCGCTTCATCTACCCCGCTCCCCTCCAGGTAGGAGAGCTGCTCCAGCGCCAGTACTGTCGCTTCGGACAGCGGTTCATTCATGACCCGCTTCAGCAGTTTATCCGGGTACTCCGCATCCTCCTCCAACTTGGATCTGGCCAGAATCCGGGCCATATCCTCTTCCCCCAGATCCATCTCCTCCGCATCCGGGGCTCCGTTCCCGTCACCGCCCTGCGCCGCGTAGGGGAAGGCCGCCACCAGCCATTCCAGCAGCGACCGCCATTCCTCGTAGTGCCGCTCTTCCTGTCCCTGGCACTGCAGCAAAAAACGCAGCAGCTCCATCGCCTCCCCATAACGTTCACTCTCCAGCATAACTGTGAGCTGAATCTGATAGTAATCCAGGGTCTTGGGAAACAGCACGATGTTCTCTTTGGCGGGGGAATTGAATTGATTCATGAGGGCACCTCCTTTTCTCCGAACTGTAATCGCTTCTGAACCTTAATCAATTGTAGATTATAGCATATCCCTGCACGGTTTCAAAAAAACAAGTTGAAAAAGTTAACTATGTATGATAACATAATTTTTGCTTGCTTTTCAGTCAGTCATCATGTCCCGGTAGCTCAGTTGGATAGAGCATGCGCCTTCTAAGCGCACGGTCGGGGGTTCGAATCCCTTCCGGGACGTCAAAACAGCAGCCTTCCTTTGGGAAGGCTGTTTTGGCGTCCGGAGGATGAGAACCCAGCGCCAGCGGGGACGTTGGAGCATAAGCTTCGATAGCACTACTTCGCAATCAGCCCGAATGGGCTGTATCCCTTCCGGGACGTCAAAACAGCAGCCTTCCTTCGGGAGGGCTGTTTTGTCGTTCTGGGGATGAGAACCCAGCGCCAGCGGGGACGTTGGAGCATAAGCTTCGATAGCACTACTTCGCAATCAGCCCGAATGGGCTGTATCCCTTCCGGGACGTCAAAACAGCAGCCTTCCTTTGGGAAGGCTGTTTTGTCGTTCTGGGGATGAGAACCCCCTTTTATTTTGAGTAGGATCAATGTGGGCGCTTGGGTGGACGCTGCGCGAACGGACCGTTGTTCCAATCGCTGTGTTTTCCAGATTTTCCTCATTCCCCTTAGCGGTAAAAATCCAGAAACCAAGGCGAACGCTGCCGCTTTTACACAATCGTTCCGTCCTCTCCGCTGTTTGAGCGGGAAATGAACTTCCAAAGAAACCACTACTCTTGTCGTAGTGGAGGATGGGAACCAAACACAAACTATGCGGACTGGAGATCCCTTATTCCGGCGGATCACGCCTGTCCGCAGGGTCATGCGGACTCAGGGGCCGTTAAGTAACCCGTTTCTCCGCTTTTTCAGCTCGAATGAACACTTTAACGTCCACTGAGTCCGTTTAAGACAGCAAAGTTGGTTTTTTCGACGAATAGCGTCCCCTCAGTCCGGATAACTCAGCTGGTGGCTACATTCTATTCGTTCACCCTGAAGCAGTTCAAGTCCCACTATTAAGCATTTGCGCCTCAATATTCGCCTCAATATTTGCCGCAGCATTTCCTGAACTTTTTTCCGTTTCCGCTGGGGCAGGGTTCGTGGTTACATAATGTGTAGAATAACGCTGTTCCATCGCTACATCTCCAGTCTTCGAGAAGCGAAGCGGACGCTTGGGGCCCTTTCCCCTTTTGACATAAGCGGTATGGGATGGCTTCAGTTCATGCTCCCGTGCCTTCTGACGGATCAGTGACAGGATGAAGTTGAACTGCGACAGGTTGCCGCGAAGGACCCGTTCCAGATAAGGAACTTTGCCCAGACGCCACTCTTCTACCTGTTCAGGACTGACTGCTCCAAGTCTGAGAAAGACCTTCAAGGGAGTGACAACGCCCTTTCCCGCAATGAGCTTCTTAACAATTTCGCCCACTTTCTTGCTCAATTGCTGCCTATTCATGCATGCCTTCCTCCATATTCCTGCAGCGCCCGCACTTCTCCGGGAAGTAAATCCCATCCACCCGGTAGCAGCTAAAATCAAGGTGATCGAATACAAACGGATTGCCGCATTCGGTACACTGCAGCAGAACAGGATCGCGCGTGCGTCCGATCAGCGATTGCGCCCAGTCCAGAAGCAGTCCATGCCATGCGCTCTCGTCCAACCGGTCACCGGAACATAGGATTTTGAACAGAAATAAAAGAATCATGCCCCGGTTCCGTTCCTTCAGATACTCCATACTGACCGGCGTGATCCCTTGGTCCAGCCACTGCTCCCACTCCCGCAGCAGCTCCTCAGCCACCCGTTCCCGCCGGACGGTCCAGCCGTAGACGGGGAACTCGATCATGGGAAGCTTCCCGGATTCAATGGATACGCGGTCATCTGCTTCCGGTTCGGCTTAGGCGGTTGGTCTTCTTCGTGCTCACAGCGTTCTTCCTCCTTGTCCTTATAATGGGCACAGGCTAGTCCAGACTGCGCGTATTTTATAGTCCAATAATAGCATATCCAGACCGTGAAACAGGAGATTTAGTGGTGAGTTTCAGCGCTTCTCTGAGCCATCCGAAGCTTCCTCGATTACACAGCAAACAGGCTGCCCGCCATGAAACTTCCATAGCAGAGCAGCCTGTTCTTCCAGGATATAGCTCTATTCACCCGTTTGCATCCGTCTCAGCGTCCCCGGCGGCGGTTGCCCAGCCACAGCGGGAAGCGGAACATAAAGTTGATCAGCAGCACGACAAAGACCAGCACGGCAGCAGACTTATCCGCGATTTGCCGCGCATCCTCGACAATGGCCTCAGACTGCACGTACCACAGATGCACAGCCAGAGTCTCACCCGGTGAGAACAGGTTGAAGTCCCACATCTCGCCGGAGGTGCTGAGTCCGGCGGTCAGGAGGATGACCGCCGACTCCCCGAAGGCGCGTCCAGCCACCAGGCAGACGCCGGTGACGATGGCCGGAAGGGCTACCGGCACGACGACCTTGCGGATGACATGGAACTTCGTCATGCCGAGGGCATAGCCGGCTTCACGGATCTCGCCGGGAACCGCTCGCACCGCTTCCTCCGTGACGCGGGCCAGCATCGGCAGATTCAGCAGCGCCAGGCTGACTCCCCCGCCGAGGATCGTCAGGCCGACGCCGAAGTACTCGGCGAAGATCGCAAGGCCCAGCAGACCGAACACGATGGACGGCACCGAGGCCAGGGATTCCACGCAGATGCGCAGCGCACCCGTGAAGGCATTATCCGGCGCGTACTCCGCCATATAGATCCCTGCCCCGATCCCGATGGGAACCGAGATCAAGAGAGAGATGAACAGGATATAGAAGGAGTTGAACAGGACGGGACCAATCCCGCCGCCGGGATCGATCTCCTCCGGCTGCTTGAGCAGGAAATCAGGTCTGAGCGAAGGCAAGCCTTTGCTCAGGATGGTGAACAGCAGCCAGAAGATCAGCAGCATGACCAGAACGCCCAGCGTATAGAAGCCGATGGTAGCCAGTTTATTACGCCGCTGGGCTCTGGCCGTATGGCGTGTGCGCGTGAATCCGTTCATCAGGCATCCCTCCGTTTGCGGCCCAGGAGCCGGATAATCAGAATCAGTACAAACGAGATCAGCAGCAGCAGGAAGGCCATCATATGCAGGGAGTAGTTCCAGGTGGAGTCGAACTCCACGTTGGAAATCTGCATCACGATATTACTGGTCAACACCGAGGTGGGTGCGAACAGGCTCTTCGCCAGCTGCGGCGTATTGCCGATGACCATCACCACCGCCATGGTCTCCCCGACTGCGCGGGTCATGCCCAGAATCACTGCCGAGATAATGCCCCGGCTGGCAGCGGGCAGCACGACGCGCATAATGACTTGAAGGCGGGTCGAACCGAGCGCATAGGCAGCGTCGCGGTATTTGCGCGGAACAGCCACAATAGCATCATCGCTGATCCGGCAGATGGTCGGCAGTACCATCAATGCCAGCACGAGTGCGGCGGCGAGCAGTCCGTCCCCGAGACCTTCTCCGCTGACTCTGCGCAGGAAGGGCAGCAGCACGGTCAAGCCTAGATAGCCATATACAATAGAAGGAATACCGACCAGCAGATCCAGTACCGGACGGATGAAGCTCTTCAGCCACTTCGGGGCAATCTCCGCACAGAGCACAGCCATCCCAACCGAGATGGGCACGGCAATGACCAGGGTCAGCGCGGTAAGCGACAATGTATTTACGATGAAGGCGGCTGCGCCGAAGGCATCCTCTTCCGGCGTCCAGTTGAACGAGAAGAAGAAGTCCTGCGGGGAGATGCGGGTGAAGAGCAGCAGCGCCGTTTTGCCAATGAATACAATAACTAGTCCCAGCACAAGACAGAGCGCAAGGATGCTGAATAAGAAATAATAACGGGAGATGCTGTTGCCCAGCAGATGTCTGCGGTGCCTTTTGGTGTTACGTTTGACTTCCTCTAGGCTTGTCTGTGTCTTCGCTGTCAGGCTATGAACCGGTGCCCCCATACTTTCCCTCCTGTAAGAGGCCAACCCCGTATATCCCGGAGCTGGCCGCTGTTACCTATCAATCTATTGTGCTTGCTTGGTTCAAGGATATTAGGATTGCATAGCAGAGATTGGAATGAACTTAAGCTTCTTAAGCGAGCCCTGCTGGAACTTCTTGCTCTGTACATATTCGATGAATTCTTTGGTCGCGCCGGTCGGCTGGCCGTTCGTCATGTAGTAGCCGTAAGCCCAGATCTTGTATGAGCCGTTGATCACGTTATCCGTGTTAGCTTCCACACCGTTGAACTTCACAGCCTTGATGTCGCCGCCCGTTACATAGACAAGGTCGATGTATCCGATAGCATTAGGCGTTGTACCTACAGCTGTTTTCATGTCACCGCTGGAGCCGGTTTCCTTGTAGTTCTTCTCTTTCTTCACGATATCTCCGCCGCCCAGCGCTTTGGCCTGATAGTTAACGCGGGTCCCGGAACCGAAGGCACGGGTGATCACTACGATGTTTGCATCCGATCCGCCGACCTCTTTCCAGTTGGTGATTTTACCGGCGTAGATGCCTTTGAGCTGCTCTGTAGTCAGGTTGTCGACTCCGACATTCTTATTAACGATGGTTGCAAAAGGAATCACAGCGACCTTATTGGCCACTTGTCCGTCAAAGGCCTTGAAGCCCGGAACATCAATACTGGCATCCCAGTCGCAGGCTCCGATATCGGCAATACCTTTCTTCACGGCCTGCGGTCCAGTCACGGAGCCCTTGCCGGAAGCGGCGATCTTCACTTTAGGGTGAAGCTTCTGGAATTCCTTAGCGGCCTGCAGCGTCAGCGGAAGCAGTGCTGTAGAACCGTTAACGGTGATTTTACCCTTGAGGCTGTCCGCTGCTGCGGCCACCCCTGCAAAGGATGCGGTAACCGCGATCACCGCGGTGAGTGCTGTAACTGTGAATTTTTTGAATATCTTCATGTCTGAATTCTCCTCCCGGCGGTGTGCGCCGATAAATGTTGTAATTAATTAGCAACTTCCGGTGAGCCTGACAGTTGCAGCGCTTTGCCGTTCTGAATGACCAGTACCTTGCCGTCGCTGATGATCCCCAGCTTGCTGCCGTCTGCCGATACCGCTACTTCTGATACATCTTCGGCTGTCCGGTACAGTTCAACCGGAGCTGCGCTGCCTGCAATAGAGTAGATTACCGTGCTCCCGTCCGTTGTAGTCCCGGAGACTACGAGGCCCGTACTAACCCCTGTGGACCAGTTCACCTCTGCACCGAGGGCGATATCTGTGCTTTTACCATCTGCTGTAATCAGCTTTAGCGTGTTAGCGGCATTGCCGTCCGCATCCGCACTGAGGTATGATACGCTGCCGTTTGCCAGAATCTCAGGATACAGCTTGTTGTCAGGTGTAGTAGTCAACGCTGCCGGCTTAGCACCTTTGGTAGTAAGATCCAGCTTATAGAGCTGTTCTCCGGCCTTGCTGAAGTCTACTGTAAGTGAATCTTCTGTGCTGTCGGCATCATTCTTGGCGGTACCAGTGATGTTGACAATGTACACTGCGCTTTTGCCGTCTGCCGATACGCGAAGCTCCGATTTATTCTCTACTTTATCTTCAAGCAGAGCCTTGACCTCTCCGGTCTCTACTGAAATCTGTGCCAGCTTCTCCTGCTTGTCGCCCTGGACGAAATAGAGCGTCTTGCCGTCACTCGACCACACGATATCTGTCTTCACGCTGGTGTCCTTGCCGAGCGGACTGATTAAGCCGGTGGACAAGTTGATCAGCTTCAGCTGGCCGGTCTCATCGCTGAATGCGCCCCACTGCTGGTCGGCGGAGACTGCGAAATCCACCGCACTTTCGCTGGAAGAGAACAGATCATAGTTACCTGGAGTCTGAGTGAATTTATAGAGCAGGGTGGATTCAGCGTCGCTCTGATTCGCAATCAGGCCACCGTCAGCGCTCCAGTGAAGAGTGTCAAATGAACCGGCAGGCCGGGCGAAGCTCAGAATTGTGTGAGCATCGGCCTCCAGCTCACCGCCAAGCGCCGTAACCAGCTTCGTCAGCTCCACATACGTTTTGCTGTTACGCACTACCGGGGCCACTGTGAATTCCAGGGTCTCGCCATCAACCTGATAGCTTTTCACGCCTGCCTGTAGCTGCACACTATGTAGACCTTTGCTGTCATTGAGCTGGATTCCGCTGCTGCCATGCACAAGTCCTGCTCCCAGCTCTGCGGCTATCTGGCTCAATGAATAGAGCTTGTACCCGCCGCTGTTGATTGTGCTGAGTGTAACCGGCGTACCGTTGATATTCCAGGACATGCTGCCCTCTACGGCTGCTGCTGTCTTGACAGCTGCGGCACTTACTTGGCTGCTTGTCGCCAGAACACTAACAGCTCCCCCTGTTACGAGAAGTGCAGAAGCCAGAGCCGCGCCGATCCATTTACTATTCTTCAATTAGATTCACCCTTTTCCTATAGGTAACTGCTAATGTTATTTTCGTCTACGAGTGTCAATTCTGTTGCGTAGGAATGTTATGGAAATATTAACTGTAAAAATAATTACAAGCCCATAGAAAAAAGACCCGCCCGGGAACCCTCCCGGACCGGCCTATTGTAAACCCTGTGTTAATTCACAATCCAAGTCACGATAATCTCATTCCCGCCGCGCTCTGAAGCCGAGGGGCTGCCAATAATAGAATACGAATAGGAGCCATTCACTTTGCCGTTAATCAGCAGGTTGCGGCTGTCCACAATCTCTGTCCCGCGTTCCAGCTCCTTCTCTCTTACATACTTCTGATATGTAGTTCCAAGAGCGGCCATAGTCTCCTTCGTCTGATAGATCAGCATAGAGGATTTCTTCCCCTCTGACTGTTCACCTTGGGTAAAAGTAATACCTGCCCCTTCGGGAATCGGCAGATCCTCCGGCAGATATTGTTTTGCCTCCGTCTTCTCGTCCGCCAAGGTATGAAACCGTCCACCACCAACTGAATGGTCTGCATCGCCGCAGCCGCTAAGTCCAGCCGCAGCCAGCAGCACGCCTAGAGGAAGGAGCAGCTTATGTCCTGCCATAATTCCACCGCCTTTAGTGAATTGGGTTTCAGAATGCCGGTAAACATAGGATGTCCCTTTTATTACCCGGATCAAGGGTGGGAGTAACGGATAATCCTTACCATTTTATTTACTTTTTAAAATAATTTGTACGCTTCCAGAAAGAGTTTTACTTTTACATAGGAAATCATTAATATAATGAGTGAGCGCTCACTCATTATTGTGAGGAATGGAGGAGATTGGTGTGAATGAGGGAAAACCTGTCATTGCGGTTACTCATGTGAACCGGGCTTTTGGCAATAAAACGGTGTTGAAGGATATAACGCTTCAGGTGAATCAGGCAGAGACCTTCGGGATTCTGGGGCCATCCGGCTCCGGCAAAACCACGCTTGTCAAGCTGCTTACGGGCATAGATGAGGTAACCTCCGGTGAGGTCACCGTGCTGGGGGTGCGGATGCCGAAGCTTGCCATGCTCCAGCAAATTGGATATATGGCCCAGTCGGATGCCCTGTATACCGAGCTTAGCGCCAAGGAGAATCTGGAGTTCTTCGCTGCGCTCTATGGACTGAAGGGCGGCAACCGCACACGGCGGATTGGGGATGTGATGGAACTGGTGAATCTGCAGGAGCATCTGCGGAGGCGGGTGGACCAATACTCCGGCGGCATGAAGCGCCGGCTGTCCCTGGCGATTGCCCTGTTGCACGAGCCGCCGCTGCTGCTGCTGGATGAACCAACCGTCGGCATCGATCCGGTGCTGCGCCAGTCGATCTGGAAGGAGCTGAAGGCGCTGAACCGCAAGGGAACAACGATTGTCCTGACCACGCATGTGATGGATGAGGCAGAGAAATGTGACCGGCTGGCGATGATCCGGGACGGCGTACTGCTGGCGGCCGATACTCCGGCTGGACTGCTTCAGGCTACCGGCGCCGCCAGCATTGAGGAAGCCTTCCTCTATTATGGAGGTGTACGCCGATGAGAATCCGGGCCATTACCCTGAGAATTCTGCAGCAGTTCATCCATGACCGGAGAACCATGGCGCTGATGTTCATCGCTCCTCTGCTGGTGCTTAGCCTGATGAGCCTGGTGTTCGGCAGCGATGCTTATGAGCCTAGAATTGGCTTTTCGGGGGATGCGGCAGTGTTCAGTTCAGCGCTGGAAGCCCAGCAGGCTGAGGTTACCAGCTATGCTGATGAAGCATCCGGGCAGGACGCCCTGAAGGCGGGAGACATTGATGCTCTCCTTACAATGAAAGGAGACACTCCTGCTGTTGTCCTTGAAGGCAGCAACCCGGCGGCTAACCGCGCTGTGATCATGGCGCTCCAGGAAGCTGCGCAGAGCCTACAGCCACAAGCGCCGGGCGGCGGGCAGCTCCAGCCGCAGATCAGCTATCTCTACGGCGCGGAGGATATGAAGACGATCGATCGCTTCGGCCCGATTATGATCGGGGTGTTTGTGTTCTTCTTTGTCTTCCTGATTGCCGGTGTCTCCTTCCTGCGCGAACGGACCACGGGCACGCTGGAGCGTCTGCTCTCCACCCCGCTGAAGCGCTGGGAGATCGTCACCGGATATGTCTGCGGCTTCGGCATCTTCACCGTCTTTCAGGCCCTGCTGATCTCCTGGTTCTCGATCCAGGTGCTGGGGATTATGATGACAGGCAGCTTCGGCTACGTGCTGCTGATGACACTGCTGCTGTCGATGTCGGCGCTGACCCTCGGCACCCTGCTCTCGGCGTTCGCTGCCAATGAACTGCAGATGATCCAGTTCATCCCCCTCGTCATTGTGCCGCAGATCTTCCTGAGCGGATTATTTCCGCTGGATACCCTTCCCCTCTGGCTCCAGCGCATTGGACTCGCCACTCCGATGTACTACGGTTCACAGGCACTGATGGATATCATGGTACGCGGCAGAGGCTGGAGCGATATCGCCGGGGATGTGTTCATGCTGATCGGCTTCTCCCTGCTGTTCATGCTGCTGAATGTGTTGGCTCTGCGCAAGCACCGCAGAATGTGAAGGGTGAACGGGCTATGGTACACTAGGAGGAACTGCAAGAGTCTGGAGGTTCTATTAATGGAGAATAACCCTGCTGCCGATCAGGAGCAGCTGGAGCAAGACCAGTGGGTTCAGGAGCTGCTGGATCTCAGCGAGAAGGAGCAGGTCACACCTAAGCAGCTGTCCATTCTGCGGGCGGCGATTGATGTTTTTGCAGAGAAGGGATTCTCGGCGGCCGCCACCAGTGAGATCGCCCAGAAGGCGGGCGTGGCCGAAGGCACGATCTTCCGTTATTACCGGACCAAAAAAGATCTGCTGCTCGCCATCACGGTCCCCACCATGAGCCGGATGATCGCCCCATTCGTGCTGCGCAACTTCAGCGGTGTGCTGGATGTGCCGTTCGGGAGCTATGAGGATTTCCTTAAGGCCTTCATCGTGAACCGGCTGGAGTTCGTCCGCAGGAATCTGAAAATCGTCAAAATTCTCATTCAGGAGATCCCCTTCCAGCCTGCGCTGAAGGAGCAGCTGACCGAGAATATCTTCGAGCAGGTCCTGGCCCGTGTAACTGCAATTACCGAGCATTTCAAGGTGCAAGGTGAAGTGATTGACGCGCCTACTCCTGCGATTATACGCTTCACGATCTCGGCGATTGTCGGCTATCTGCTAGTACGGCTGGTGCTGATGCCGGAGCAGGATTGGAACGATGAGGCAGAGATTGAACAGACTATAAGCTTCATTCTGCACGGGATCGGCGGGAATGGATAAGACAGAAGCAATAAAAGGAAGTGAGTATACGTGGGTTATCAGGTGCCGGAACGGGTAATCAAGCTGCTGTGCGGAAATGCCGCTTTTGACCAGGGAGCGGCTTATTATCATGCCCATAAGGTAGACCTTGTCTATACGGAGCATAACGAGGAAGACGAATATTCTAAATACCGCGCTGAGGTCCATGGACTGGAGAGCCATGAGATTGCGCTGATTATCGACAGTGACGGGGATGTGCAGGGGGAATGTACCTGCCCGGCGTACTATCGCGGCGGACCCTTCTGCAAGCATATTGCGGCAGTGCTGATGACGGTCCTCTACCGCAGCCAGGCTGCCGGAGCTGAACAGGCTGAGGATATGCAGGCAGATGCGGAGGAGGCTTATCCCGCAAGGACAGGCAGTCTGCCGCTGGCGCAAGGCAGCTCCGCCCCTTCCGGGGCAGAGCAGAGGGAACGCAGCGGAGACCGGCAGCTGGTGAGCAGCATGCTCGGAATATTCACCGGAGGGCGGCAGCGGCCAAGCGGTGCAGGCACGTATATCGATCTGCGGACACCGCTCCAGGTCGAGTTCATCTGCCGGCCCTTCAACTTCAACTACGGCAGTACCATGCTTGGGATGGAAGTGAAGCTTGGTCCTAAGCGTCTTTATATCGTGCAGAAGATTAGACCTTTTTTGGAGCAGGTGCACCGGGGCGAGCCTTTTGAATTCACAGCGCATTTCAGCTATGATCCCGCCCTGCACAGCTTCTCCAAGGAGGATAATGAGGTCCTGCAGAAGCTGATTGAGATCATGCTGAATGAGAAGGTCTACCACAGTCTCACCAGCCCGTATGGTTCCCGCACTAACAATGCAGGGAACGACCGGCTGCTGCCTGTGGCCCCTTTTTTCTGGGAGAGTCTGTACCCCCTATTAGAAGCTGCGCCTGCCGTCCGCCTTCAGCATGGACAGCTTCTGCTGGACCGCTTGTCCCTCTCGGAGGAGCCGCTGCCGCTCAGCTTCCAGTTCGACCAGGCACAGGAGGACGGCTACCGGCTGGATGTCCGGGGGCTTGAACAGCTTATGATTCTGGAGAGCTACGGGCTGGTCTTGACCGAAGGCAGACTGCTGAAGCTCCCGGCGCAGGAATGCGGGCGGCTCTCCGAGCTGAAGCGGGTGCTCAGCGGCAGCCGGCGGGATAGCCTGGCGATTGCGCCTGAGCAGATGGAGCCCTTCATGGAAACCGTCATTCCCGGGCTGAAGAAGCTGGGCAGGGTGAGCATTGCCGACACCATTGCGGACCGGATCGTCCAGACCCAGCTTCACGCCAGACTCTACCTGGACCGGGTAAGGGACAGGCTGCTGGCCGGGCTGGAATTCCAGTACGGCGGAATTGTCATCAATCCGCTGGAGGAGAAGGCTCATGAGCGGAGCAGTGAAGTCATTCTGATGCGGGACGGGGAAGCAGAGCGGCGGATTCTGGACCTGATGGCCCATGAGTCCTTCTCACGGACGGAGAGCGGATATATCATGCGTGACGAGGACGGGGAATTCGACTTCCTGCACCATACCATCCCGCTGCTGGAGCCGCTGCTTCAGGTCTATGCGACCACTGCGGTCAAGGATCGGGTGCTAACGGAGCATGCAGCGCCCAAGGTCAGCCTGAGCTGGAACGAGAAGACTGACTGGCTGGACTTCAAGTTCGCCATGGAGGGCATCACGGAGAAGGACATTACCCAGGTCCTTAAGTCCCTTCAGGAAAAGCGTAAATATCACCGGCTCAAGGACGGAGCCCTGCTCCCGCTGGACACCGCAGAGTTCCAGGAGATTATCGCGCTGATGAACGAGCTCGGCGTCCGCAGCGTGGATATCCGGAGTTCGGAGTTCTCCCTGCCGCTGGTCCGCGCCCTCCATCTCCATGCAGGCACCTTCCAGGGGCAGACCATCGAGACCGGACGCTCCTTCCGGCGGCTGCTCGCCAATATGGCGAGTCCTGAGAATCTGGACTTCCCTGTACCCGGGAGTCTCGCTTCTATACTGCGGGATTATCAGCAATACGGCTTCCTGTGGATGAGGACGCTGGCCCATTACCGCTTCGGCGGGATTCTGGCGGACGATATGGGCCTCGGCAAAACACTGCAGAGCATCACCTTCCTGCTCTCGATGCAGGAAGACATCCGGCAGAGCGGCGTGCCTGCCCTTATTGTGGCGCCTGCCTCCCTGCTCTATAACTGGCTTAACGAGCTGAAGCGCTTTGCCCCGGAGCTGCAGGCAGTCATTGCCGACGGCAACGCCGGTGAGCGCAGCCGGGCCCTGCGGAACACGGCCGGGCATGATGTCATCATCACCTCGTACCCGCTGCTGCGCAGAGATGTGGATGAGTATGCCAAGCGGTCGTTCCATACGCTTATTCTGGATGAAGCACAGATGATTAAGAATCATGAGACTATGACTTCGCAGGCGGTCAGACTGCTTCAGGCCCGCTACCGCTTTGCGCTGACCGGAACACCGGTGGAGAACGCGCTGGAGGACCTGTGGTCGATCTTCAGCGTCGTCTTCCCCGGCTTGTTCCCCGGGAAGAAGGCCTTCCATGACCTTCCCCGGGAGACGGTAGCCAGGCGAGCCCGCCCCTTCCTCCTGCGCCGCCTGAAGAGTGATGTGCTGAAGGAGCTGCCGGACAAAATCGAGTCCCTCCAGGCCTCCGAGCTGCTGCCGGAGCAGAAACGGCTCTATGTCGCCTACCTGGCCCGCCTGCGCAAAGAAGCGCTCAAGCATCTGGACAGCGACAGCTTCGGCAATGGCCGGATCAAGGTGCTGGCCGGACTGACCCGGCTGCGCCAGCTATGCTGCCATCCGGCCCTGTTCGTGGACGGATATACCGGCGGCTCCGGCAAATTCGAGCAGCTGCTGGAGATCATCGACGAATGCCGCAGCTCCGGCAAACGGATGCTGATCTTCTCGCAGTTCACGCAGATGCTCGGTATGATCGGGCGCGAGCTGGCGCTGCTCGGGATTCCGCATTTCTGTCTGGACGGACAGACCCCGGCCTCCCAGCGGGTTGAGCTATGCAGCCGTTTCAATGAAGGCGAGCGCGACCTGTTCCTGATCTCGCTGAAGGCGGGCGGCACCGGCCTCAACCTGACCGGTGCCGACACGGTCATTCTCTACGACCTGTGGTGGAACCCTGCTGTCGAGCAGCAGGCCGCCGACCGCGCCCACCGGATCGGGCAGAAAAAAATCGTCCAGGTTATCCGCCTGGTAGCCCAGGGTACCGTAGAGGATAAGATGTACGAGCTGCAGCAGAAGAAGAAAAACCTGATTGACGAGGTAATCCAGCCGGGACAGGAGGCGTTGTCGAGCCTCAGCGAGCAGGACATCCGCGAGATCCTCTCCATCTGAGTTGAACAATATAAACAGGGACCTTCTGAGCGAGCAGCTCTGCAAGGTCCCTGTTTCATTTTACAACCGGAAAGTCCGGAATAATACCTAATCCTCTATACGTCTGAGCTTAATTTCTCATGCGTCACTACACGGTGTGCATTCACCAGCTGGCCGGTTGATGTCTTGCCCCACACGGATATTCCAATCTCATCTTCGTCCACTTCTCCAGTGATGAACACAAATTCATAGGCATTCAGATCGGCAAAATAATCCCGGGTCACCACCTGATTCGGAGCAACATCAATCACCTCACTGACATACAGCGTTCTGGTAGCGCCCAGCACGTATCCCTGAATACTAATAGAGGTGCTGCCTGGAGCACTCCGCTTGACCACTCTTACCGTCACTGTCTGCGTAGGTCTGACTCCCGAAACGGCATTGTTCTCTATCGGTCCTGTTGACAAAATCGCCATCCTGTCTCGTCCTCCCTTGAAGTTCTAGTGTCAAAGTACGATATATTCATATTCGGACTTTCCTGTAACGGTGTGGACACAGGCCTGAGCCTATTCACCAATGACTGCAGGCACGCATATCCTTGAATAAGGAAAGACCGCCCATGCGCTGCACTTTTATGTATACGAACGCCGAACGGAAGAAGGGACTCCCATGCCCCCTGCAGGAAAAGGAAAGAGGCCCGCCGCCAAAAAAACACCGTCCAGCTCCAAAACCCAGACCCCTAAAGGGCTTGAATTCGCCGTAGCTGCACTTCTATTGACCGGCAAGCTGAAAGTAGACTCTATCCAGATGTACACGGACGCGTCGATGTTCGTCAGTCTGGTAGGCAAATATAAAACCCTAAGCGAGCTAAGTAGTGACAATGTCGATAAGCTGGTCAGCTTCCTCGATGACAACAGCAGCCTGACGCTGAACGAGATCATGACCGCTTTGAAAAAGAAAGCCGAAAACACCTGAACACATCCGGAAGTGAAAGGGAGGGACGGGGTTATGGACAGTTTTGACGGAGAAGGATTTGCCGGCGGGATCCTGCTGGTCATTGTAATTATGCTGCTGATTTATGGTTCAACGGACATCAAGAACCTGACAGGTGCGCCTAGTGACGTGTGATTCTTAACGGTTGGGCTTCTGCTGCACGGTAATCCGCTCTTGCTTTCTCCCAGAAATTCGCTATACTGATACAAATCCATATTCAATCGATGACCGGGAGAGTAATGGTCTTATATCTAGTCCCCAGCGAGCCGGAAAAGTGAAAGCCGGTACAGATTAGAACCATGAAGCGCACCCGTGAGATGGACTTCTGAACCTTGTAGTAGGAAGCCCCGGCCGAGGACCGTTAACCTGTAAGGTGGCTAAACCGTAAGGCTTTAGCAACGAGAGTGGTACCGCGAGCGCACAAGCCTCGTCTCTTAGGAGATGAAGGCTTTTTTGTCGTTATTTTATTCAGGAGGTTGTTATTCATGCCAATGTTAAGTGAGCTCATTCAAGAAAGCCTGAAGCAGTCTGTTCACACAATCGCACTAACCCTGGGCGTACCTGCTATCGCTGAAGTCAATGTTGCCCTGGAGCAGCCGGCGAGTGCCGACCACGGGGATTATTCCAGCAATATCGCCATGCAGCTCGCCCGCTCTTTGCGCAAAGCTCCACTGGTTATCGCCAGGCTGATCGTCGCCGAGCTCGAAGCATCGGGCTCGGTTCACGGACTGGTGCTGAGAACTGAGGTTGCCGGTCCGGGATTTATTAATATGTATCTGGATTGGCAAGCCTGGGCACGGGCGAAGGAGAATTTCACGCTGCCTCAGCATGCAGGGGGGTCGAAGGTGATCGTCGAGCATACTTCCGTCAACCCGAATAAAAGTATGCATATCGGCCATTTGAGAAACTCCTGTATCGGGGACGCGCTGGTGAGGGTACTGCGGGCGACCGGCCATACCGTTGAGGTGCACAACTATGTGGATGATCTCGGCAATCAGCTGGCTGATACTGTAGCCGGTCTGCTGAATGTTCCACTGGAGGGAGAACATGTAAGGTTCGGAGATTACTGCTGGGACATCTATGCCGAGATTAACAAAACTTACGCGCAGCAGCCAGAGATGGTGCAGAAACGGACCGAGATTCTTCATGCGCTGGAGGAAGGCCATGGTAATACTGCCTGGATTGGCAACCTCGTCGCCGGGCAGATCGTGAAAGAACATGTGGAGGAGATGCGGGGGTTCGGCATTGACTACGATCTGCTGGTGTGGGAGAGCAGCATTCTGAAGGAGGGCTTCTGGGCCTCGGCGTTCGAGCTGCTGTCGCAGACAGAGATCTTCGTGCAGGAGACCGAAGGTAAGCTGGCAGGCTGCTGGATTCTGAAGCAACCCGCTGAAGACACCGTACCGGACACTCAGGAGGAGCATCAGAAGGATAAGGTGCTGGTGCGCTCGAACGGAATTCTGACCTATACTGCCAAGGACATCGCCTATCATCTGTGGAAGTTCGGACTGCTGGAGAAGGATTTCAGCTACAACGAATTTCAGAGCGGACTGTGGACGACCGGCTTGAGCGGACAGGCTCTGCCTTTTGGACGGGCGGACCAGGTCGTGAACGTCATCGATTACCGGCAGGAATATCCGCAGCTGATGGTCAAGCAGGCACTCAAGGCACTGGGATTCGGTACGCAGGCAGACGCGCTTCATCATGTCAGCTATGGGGTGGTCTCGCTGAGTCCCGCTTCTGCGGCAGGGCTGGGCATTGATACCTCCAGCGGCAAAAGCTCCTACGCCATGTCCGGGCGCCAGGGAATCGGCATTAAGGTAACCGAGCTGGTCCGGCTCATGGAAGACATGATTGAATCCACCCGTTCGGACAAAAACGGCCTGTCCAGCCGGCTCATCGCCACCGCTGCCATCCGTTACTACCTGCTGCGCTTCAATCTGGGCACCGAGATTGTGTTCGACTTCAAGCAGGCGATGGAAATCTCCGGCAACACCGGCGTCTACCTGATGTACGCCTACGCCCGGGCCCAGCGCGTGCTTAGTAAGGCCGCTTCGGCGGGTGATGTGAGTGGCGTGGGCGAGAGCGGTGTTAGCGAGTCCGGCGTTAGCGAGTCTGGCGCTGGAGGGGTGCCGCTGTTCCCGGCGCAGCTCGAAGCGGCTGAGCTTGCCTTGCTGAGACAGCTCAGCTTGTGGCAAGACACACTCTATACAGCAAGCCGGGAGCTTACGCCGAATACGATCTGTAACTACGCCTATTCCCTGGCCTCGTTATTCAGCAACTTCTACTCAGCTTGTCCAATTCTCAAAGGCGGGGAAGCCAGCATCACCTTCCGCCTGTGGCTGACCCGGAGCTTCACCGATACGCTGGGCGAAGCCCTCGACGTACTCGGCCTGCCTAAGCCGGAGCGGATGTAGACATACTGAGTCTTCATCTGCTTAAAATTCTCTATCGAATGAATGAGCAGGAACCTATGTGGTCCGTGCAGCTTGCACGGCTCTCCCTTCTCCATCCGCTCACATCTGGTGAATTCAGGTGTACTTATACACCTCATTTGCTCGTTTGGCTCACATCTGGTGAATTCAAGTGTACTTATACACCTCATTTGCTCGTTTGGCTCACATCTGGTGAATTCAAGTGTACTTATACACCTCATTTGCTCGTTTTGATCACTTCTGGTGAATTCAAGTGTACTTATACACCTCATTCGCTCATTCAAGTCCACATTCAGTAAGTTCAGGGATATTGGGCCCATGCTTAATTTAGCGTACTAAGATCACTCCTTCGGGATAAACGGTTTTGAGATTTTTTGGAATGTTATGTATTTCGCATCACGCTTAAACAGCGGAGAGGACGGAACGCCCCGTGGAAAAGCGATAGCGGTCGCCTTGGTCTCCGGATTTTCACCGCTAAGGGGAATGAAAAAAATCTGGAGACCACAGCGATTGGAACAACGGTCCGTTCGCGGAGCGTCCACCCAAGCGCCCACATTGATCCTTCTCGAAATAAAAAAGGGGGGTCTCCTCCACCGAACGCCAAAACAGCCTTCCCGAAGGAAGGCTGCTGTTGTGACGTCCCGGAAGGGATACAGCCCTTTCGGGCTGATTGCGAAGTAATCCTATCGAAGCTTATGCTCCAACGTCCCCTCGCTGACGCGACTCGGTTCTCATCCCCCGAACGCCAAAACAGCCTTCCCGAAGGAAGGCTGCTGTTGTGACGTCCCGGAAGGGATTCGAACCCCCGACCGTGCGCTTAGAAGGCGCATGCTCTATCCAACTGAGCTACCGGGACATGTAGGATAACATTGTATCATTTGAAGCTTTGGAAGAGATATGTATTAACGCAACGTTATTTATTATACCTGATTCACCAGAATTAGCAAGACCAAACTCTTCCAGTTAAGAAGCTTCCCGTGATCTCATACGGAAAGCTCCTGCTCTATAGTCAAGCCTGGACATGACCTGCGGAAGCTGTGGGCTCAGGGAACCTGCCGGAAATGCTCACCCAGCTGCCGCTTCAGATCGCCGAAGATCAATAGCTCGCGCTGGAACTTGGAGCGTTCATCCTCCGGGGTCATCACCGTGCTGCCGGCGAAGCCGCTGACCGTAACGTCCTGGAAGGCATCATGCAGATTATTGTCGAACCAGTCGGTGGCCGTATCCGCATCATTCGTCAGAATCCGGACAATTTCAAAGCCCTCCTCGCGCTGATCCTCAACAATATACACCAGCAGCGCGGAATCGCCCACAGCTCCGGGCAATACGCCAACCTCTGCGCAAGGCGCACCGTCGTAATCAGTCATTCTGCGGATTTTGGCGTCTTTAATGTAATACACTTGTCATCATCCCTCCTGGCAAATTTCCCTCTCCCCTAGTGTTCGGATAAGGACATACATTTTATCCCTTCAATCGGCATATATCTGTATTACTTGGCAAAAAAGAAAGGACAGACAACAATCGCACAAAAGAGAGGATGAATCAGACATGTGCGGAATAACCGGATTTGTCCAGTGGCGCGGTGATCTTACAGGGCACTCGCAACTGCTCGTCAGAATGACCGAAACGTTAGCCAACCGCGGACCGGATGCAGCCGGAACCTGGATTTCAGGGCCCATTGCCTTCGGACACCGCCGACTCAGCGTCATCGATCCCGAGAACGGTGCACAGCCGATGATTGCCCGCCATGAGGATAAGTTGTACGCAATAGTATATAACGGCGAGCTATATAATGCCCCTGAGCTCAAAAAAGAGCTGAAGCAGCGCGGGCATCATTTTCTCACGGAATGCGATACCGAGGTTCTGCTGCATGCCTACATCGAATGGGGGCCGGATTGCACGGAGAAGCTCAATGGCATCTTCGCCTTTGCCGTCTGGGACAGCTTGCGCGATCAGGTATTCCTGGCCCGCGACCGTCTGGGCGTGAAGCCGCTGTTCTACAGCCAAGTCGATGACGTCTTCGTCTTCGGGTCCGAGCCCAAGGCGCTGCTGCAGCACCCCCTCGTCCAGCCGAAGGTCGGGCCGGAGGGTCTGGCCGAGATTTTCATTATCGGTCCGGCACGGACTCCGGGACAAGGGGTATATAAAGATATATTCGAGCTGCGCCCCGGTCATGCCATGATTTACAGCCGCAGCGGAATCCGCAGCTATGCCTACTGGAAGCTGGAGAGTGTCCAGCATACCGATAACGTGGATGAGACGGCAGCACGGGTGCGTGAATTGCTTCAGGATACGCTGGAGCGCCAGCTGGTCTCCGATGTCCCGGTATGCTCGCTGCTCTCCGGCGGACTCGATTCCAGCGCCCTGACCGCGCTTGCCGTAGATTATTACAAGCGGACCGGCCAGGGCCGGGTCGATACCTTCTCGGTCGATTATGTAGACAACGATAAGCATTTCAAAAGCCATACCTTCCAGCCCGGAGCCGATGGTCCCTGGATTCAGCGGATGGTCGACGAGCTGGATACGAACCATCACTTTATCGCTTTTGACACACCGGAGCTGGTGGCCGCACTTGATAATGCCTTATACTCCCGCGATTTGCCGGGGATGACCGACGTGGATTCCTCACTCTATTTGTTCTGCCAGGAGATCAAAAAGAAGGCCACCGTAGCCATCTCAGGCGAAGCAGCAGACGAAATCTTCGGCGGCTATCCCTGGTTCCACCGCGAGGAGATGTTATCTTCAGGTACCTTCCCCTGGTCAGTGGCCCCCCATATGCGTGCTGGATTATTATCGCCGGAAATCCATGAGTGGATACGTCCGCTGGAATATTTAGGTGACCGTTACAGCGATGCGGTGGCTGAGGTACCGAAGCTTGAAGGTGAGACCGGCAAACAGGCACAGATGCGTGTCATGTCCTATCTCAACATTACCCGCTTCATGCCTACCCTGCTGGACCGCAAGGACCGGATGAGCATGGGCGTGGGACTCGAGGTACGCGTTCCTTATTGTGACCACCGGCTGGTGCAATATGTTTTTAACATTCCATGGGAGATTAAGATGGTAGGCAACCGGGAGAAAGGCATCCTGCGCAAGGCGCTGGAGGGTGTACTGCCGGACGATGTGCTCTACCGCAAAAAAAGCCCTTACCCCAAAACGCATAACCCTGCTTATCTGAACAAGGTGCGCTCACAGGTGCTGAGCATTCTGGACGATCCCTCCTCCCCCATCCTCCCGCTCGTTGATCCGGCCAAAATCAGAGAAATCGCCGCATCGCCAGAGTCCTCGACCAATCTGCCGTGGTTCGGCCAGCTGATGTCCGGCCCGCAATTATTCGCTTATCTGGCCCAGGTCAACCTGTGGCTGAAGACATACAATGTGTCGATCGGCTGAGTTCAAATCAAGTGGAAACGGCTCTGCCGTGGTTCGGCCAGCTGATGTCCGGCCCGCAATTATTCGCTTATCTGGCCCAGGTCAACCTGTGGCTGAAGACATACAATGTGTCGATCGGCTGAGTTCAAATCAAGTGGAAACGGCTTTGCCGTCCTTTTAAAGGACGGTACCGTTTCAGCGAGAAATAGAAGGATAATTTATAGAGTGAAACTTATAAATTCTTATATTTTGAAAAAGGTGCCCGCCCAGAATGTACAGCACACATTCTGGAGGGCACCTCTTGTATAGCAATATCTTCATCAATCTATCTGAACCCTAGAAATTAAAATTATCCGGGTCCGGGCCGAAGCGGTGGTTCTGATTCAGCTCCTCTATGGCCTTAACATCCTCATCGCTGAGTGTGAAGTCGAAGAATCCGGCGTTCTCGATAATCCGCTCCTGATGGACCGACTTCGGAATGGTGATGACACCCTGCTGCAGATCCCAGCGCAGAACAATCTGTGCTGCCGTCTTGCCGTAACGCTCTGCCAGTTCCTTCAGCAGCGGCAGGTCCAGATTCCCCTGCATGAGCGGACTCCAGGCTTCCAGCTGGATATCATGCTTCCGTGCATACTTCAGCAATTCACGCTGGGTCAGCAGCGGATGGAATTCCACCTGGTCCACCACCGGGACCACTCCGCTGTCCTCGATGATGTCCTCCAGATGATGCGTCTGGAAGTTGCTCACCCCGATGGACTTAACCAGCCCTTCCTTTTGCAGATGAATCAGCGCTTTCCAGGTTTCTTTATATTTGCCGGCTACCGGCCAGTGGATCAAATACAAATCTACCTGCTCCAGGCCCAGCTTCTTGCGGCTGACTTCAAAAGCCTTCAGTGTCGATTCATACCCCTGATCCGGGTTGTGGACCTTGGTGGTAATAAACAGCTCTTCCCGGGGGACTCCGCATTCACGGATCGCCTGCCCCACACCCTCTTCATTGTTATAGCCGGCAGCCGTATCAATACTGCGATACCCCGTCTCCACCGCAGACTTCACCGCGCGGATAACCTCTTCGCCATCCTTGGTCTGCCATACGCCAAGACCCAGCCACGGCATGGTCACTCCATCGTTCAGGGTAGGCCCGCCTGTAAATGGTGCATTCTTTTCACTCATATCGATACCCTCCAAGCCTAATTTGAATTCAACAAGCTTCCTTAACCGTATTACCGCTCTCATAATCATCCGATTGTGAAATCCGTTCACCGTTACAGCGAATAGGTTGCCAAATCGTGAAGATTGTATGCCTCTTATGTACGAAAATGGAGTACAGCCCCTTCCCGGCCGCACTCCATTACATAACCCACTTATTTCTTGTCAATCAGCTTGAAATCGTCAAAATGGAACTCTGGAGACACGATGCAGGAGACGAGTGACGGTTCTTCGCCTAGCGGACGTGCGGCCTGCCATACACCGGGAGGAATCACTACCTGCGGCTGCTGGCCCGCAGCGATATCCAGACCCAGAATAACCTCCGTTACGTTCTCCGGCTCTGCGCCGTTGCCTCCCAGACTAAGCACGATCGGGCTGCCGGAATGATACAGCCAGATTTCGGAGGACAGCACAGTATGAAAGTCCGAAGTCTCGTCAGCATGAAGCAGGAAATAAATCGATGAAGCTGACGCGCGCGGGCCCGAATAAGCCTCGCCCAGCGTGTCCTGAGGAATCTCAAAGGGAGAATTCCACAGTCTCTTGTACCATCCGCCTTCCACGTGGGGCTGTAGCCCCAAGGTTTCTACGAGCGGGGAAATTTCTTTTTGCGTCATGGGTTCTTCTCCTTCAAGTCTTGCACAGCGGCAAAACAGTCTTCATAAGCAAAGGCTTAAGAGGTACAAGAGTACCTGCTAAGCCTCGGCCTGATTGTGTTATTAACTGTAACGGATACGGCAGCAATTGTAAATTGTCTTACGCTTATTTGCCTTCTTTGCTAGCCTTGAATACTTCTGCAATCGCTCCCAGGCTGCCCAGCGTCTCCACCGCACTAGTCGGCAGGAATATTTTGTTCGCAGGTCCCTTGGAGATGTCAGTCAAAGCTTCAAAAGACTGATAAGCCAGCACTCTTTCATCCAGTCCAGCGCTGGCAATCATGGCAATCCGGGCCTTCTCGGCCATCGCCACAGCTTCGATCGCCTTGGCCTGGCCGAGGGCTTCCAGCTCCTGTGCCTGACCGAGACCTTCCGCCTGACGGATGCGGGCTTCCTTATCCCCTTCCGCCTTCAGGATCTTACTCTGCTTATCCCCTTCGGCACGAAGGATCATATCCTGCTTGGCGGCTTCCGCCTCCAGGACAATCGCACGCTTGCTACGTTCGGCCTTCATCTGTTTGTCCATGGCTTCCTGGATATCAAGCGGCGGCTTGATGTCAATAACTTCGACACGCTCAATGCGCACGCCCCACTTCTCTGTCGCTTCATCCAGCGCGAGACGGATGTCGGAGGAGATTTTTTCACGGCCGGACAAGGTTTCATCCAGCTCCAGCTTACCGATAATCTGACGCATGGTGGCTGTGGAGATATTCCGTACCCCATACACATAATCGGAGATACCGTACGTTGCTTCTTCCGGACCCACTACCTGATAGAAGATAATCGTATCGATCTGCACCTGTACGTTATCCTTCGTGATTACCGTCTGCGGCGGTACATTCGCCTGTTGAATCCGCAGATCATGATAGACCCGCACCTGATCAATGACCGGAATCAGAATATTCAGACCTGGTGTGAGCAGGCGGTGGAATTTACCCAGACGCTCTACCACTCCAACTCTTTGCTGCGGGACAATCTTGATCGTCATTGCGATAAATACTACGACAACAACAATAATAATTCCGATAATTATCAATTCCATTAGTACATATCCCCCCATCGTTCTACTTCAATAATGGTCGTGCTTCTTCTTACTACAATTACCTGCTGGCCTTTGCCCAATGCCACTGTAGAGGTTGCACTCCATGTATCGCCGCCAATCTTGACCTGCCCATAACGGCCAGGCTCAATCGGTTCAACGACCAGACCTTGCCTGCCGATGATCTCGGTACCCGTATCCTTGAAGCCCCGCGCATTGCGCAGCCGCTCAGACAATGGTTTGGTGAAGAACGTCAGGGCCAGGGCTAACAGTGAACCCGCTACGACCTGCAGCAGCCATGCATCCGGCAGCACAAGCGCAACCAGTCCGGCAGCCAAGGCTCCCAGGCTAAGCCATAACAAATAGAATGTAAACGTAAACATCTCTACAACAAACAAGACGCCAGCGGCAATCAACCATAATACCCACATACTCATTGGTGAACCCACCACCTTCCGCTATATACTACTATAACGAAATAATCGGCATCACGTTTCACAAAATTTTTGGAGGCCGGGACAGCCGCCTGTCTGTTCATTATATTTCAGCCTGTGGAAGCTTATGAACCTTAAGCAGGATACAGGACGGCTAAATTGTATTTAAACATAAATATATCCAATCGAAGCTTAAAAAACTCACTAAACATAATTCCGTACCCGAAAATCCTGCTTCCAAAACCTCCAAGGCACGGAATCAGCTATAAATATGGTGCAAACCACCATGCTGGGACGGGAATCTGAGATTCTGCGGGGAGTGAAGCGGTGAGGGGCTTGACGGGTGGGTGAATAGTTTCGGCGGAATGATTACATTGAACAATTACACTGGACAATAATACCGGATTGTTGCGACAACTTGAAGTTACTTATCTGTTCGGTTTCGAGCGCGGCGGATGAAGCAGGTGGATATTGTACACCTAATTAAGGTTCATTATGAAACATATAGAAGATAATTGGAAAAACAACACTAAATCGGTCCGTTTTCTCGTGAATCGAGAGATTTCGGCGGCTTAACTATACTTTTTCCAACTGCTTCCTTCAAGGACTACGTTTCAGCGAAATTAAATGCCTTTTTTCCAACTGTGTCCGCTCACTATTCATAATAACAAGCAGACTAAACAAACAGGACCGCTTGTAGCAACGTATCATTCTAAAAAACGGCGCCAGCTTAAAGCCGGCACCGTTCCTTCTTCTATGCTTAGGCATAGTCATGCTCTATGGCTGAATTTCCGCGCTGTCCTCTCCGCCTTCAGTTCAGCTTCCAGAGCGCAGGAGTGACATTCGGCTCCCAGCCGGCAAGGGCGGTATGCGCCTGCAGGCAGGTGTAGGATTGCCCGTTGTAAGTTACGATACTGCCGACACTATAAGCGGCACCCGCTTTCCAGGCAGCAACGCCTGGGGTAGCTGAAGGGACTGGTGTCACTACCGGCGTAGACGTTGGCGCTATTGTCGGCGTAGCCGAAGGGCTTACTGTCGGGAGTGGCGTAACTGTTGGCTGCGGAGTAGCGTTACCGCAGGTACCGGTCACCCGCCACACCCCGAAGGCACCGCTGAGATCCGGCCGGTCTCCCTGCGTCCACCACTGGGCCTGATACAGCAGTCCGCCGTAGGAGACCTGCTGGCCTTGCGTGTAGACAGCGACTGAGCTCCAGGCGGCCGCAGAGCATTGCCCCGGCGTTGCCGTCGGTGCCACTGTCGCAGTCGGCGTGGCCGATGGCTTCACCGTCGCGGTCGGTGCCACTGTCGCAGTCGGCGTAGCTGATGGCTTCACCGTTGCGGTCGGTGCGACTGTAGCGGTCGGGACCGGCGTAGCCGTTGGGGTCACCACCCCGCCACCCAGCTCTGCACTGAGCTTGGTCTGCAACGTCTTGTTGCGGTCTCCGCTGGTCTCCCAGAACATCGCCCCGGCCAATCCTTTGCTCTTGAGATAACTGGCTTTGTACCCGATGGATTCGGCATCATCATAGCTGATGAAGGTCTGGTTGGACGGGTTATAGAGATAAGGGACCTTGGAGGTGTTGTTCCAGTAACGGGTATAACCGTTCTTATTGATATAATTGGCTTCCAGATCACTGAAATCGTAGTTGCCCTTCTCCCAGGTCCCGGTCTGGGAGATCCCGGCGGACACCTGATATTGCCCGTTCCCCGTAGCAGGAGCCCCTCCCCAGCCCCGGCCGTAGAACGGCATACCGAGCACCAGCTTATTAGCCGGTACGCCTGTACTCAGATAGCTGGTCACCGCCTTGTCGATGTTATAGTTCGCCGGCTCGGTCAACCCTGACGAAGCCGCTGCCGGGTCATAATACAGCGGGGCATTGTGGCCGGTAGTAGGGTTCCAGCTGCCGTTAAAGTCGTAGGTCATAATATTGATCCAGTCCACCACGGAGGCGATTCCGCTGAGATTATTATTCTGGATGTAAGTCGGACCTGCACCCGAGGCAATGGTCAGGAGATACGTTTTGCCGTCGGCGGCTCCGGCGGCATTCAGCTTTTCCCGGATCTTTTGGAGCAGCAGGATATAGTTCTGCTTATCCTCAGGGCGGTAGCTGTTGCCCGCAAGCCCGCCGCTGACCGGGTATTCCCAGTCCAGATCGACGCCATCCATCTTGTATTTGCGGATGAAATCCACGGAGGAGTTGGCGAAGACTTCACGGGTTGCCGCCGTGGCAGCCACATCCGAGAAGCGGTTGGACCAGGTCCAGCCCCCGACAGAGATCATGGTCTTCAGATTCGGATTCTTCTCCTTCAGCTTCCAGAGCTGCTTCAGATTCCCTTTGATCGGGTCATCCCATTTGTCATCGCCGAAGCTTTTCTGGGCATCGATCCAGGGATCGCCCAGCACAACGGTGCCATTGGGGACGCTGATCGCCTGCCCCTGCTCGTTCTGACAGGACCAGGTGACCGGATTCGGCCCGGTGGGGTCGGGATTGCCGTGTATTCCGTTCCAGCAGATGTCGGCAAAGGCATAGTTGATGACATTCATTTTGCCAGGATCGATATCCGTTACATTATAAGCCCGGCCGTAGGCGGCCCATGAAGCATAATAACCGACAATCTTGTAGTCACCGGCTGCCTGAACAGTTCTGTTATTTGCACCAAAAGCCGAAAAAAGAGTAAGGAAAAGGACTGCCGTCAAACCAAGCACAAAGCATTTGCTTTTGATAAAGGCCATTTCGTGATTACCTCCCCGGTTCAATGCGTAACCTGTAAGCCTGCTTCATGGACATCCAGTCGTCTCTGCCATCAAGGATATTAAGTGACCGTTCTTCCCTTGCTGCGAATGAGAAAGCTCAGCGTTCACCTCCCGGACCCGATTGGCCTTGACCTTCACCCTGTGAAACTATTAAATTCCTGGCAGTCTGACTGGTAGACTAGCAATAGACAGCTCAAAAAAGCGCAGCTCAGCAGCATACGGATTACTCGCTCCGCTGCGGCCTACGTTGTTGTCTGGTACAGGTCAGGGTGGGTAGAATGCGGCGATTTGCGGGAGGATGCAGGATCTGCGAAGGGGTGAAGTCAACTCTTATTCTCATACAAAGCCGGAGGATATGCTAGGGATAAATTTCCATAATCAGGGGGGATTATTATCTAAAAAAACAGGAAGCAGCCCCAAGCATAGTCTGCTTAAGGGCTGCTTCCAGGGTTCCAAATCTTCTATTGACCGCCGCTCTGCGCGGCAGCAAGCTTCTCGGTCAGACGCCGCAGCGCCGTCCCGCGGTGGCTGATCGCCTGCTTTTCCTCAAGCGTCAGCTCAGCCATCGTCTTCTCGTATTCCGGGAGATAGAACAGCGGGTCATAGCCGAAACCGCCGCCGCCCGCAGGCTCCGAGGTAATCCAGCCTTCGACCGTACCCTCAGCCGTCCATTCCCGGCCGTCCGCCGGATCATAGAGCGATAGGGCACAGACGAACCGGGCGGGACTCAGCAGCGGTTGTCCGGTATCCTCACCCTGCTTCAGCCGTTCCAGCTCGCTCATCAGCTTCAAGTTATTCGCCTCATCATCCGCTGCCTCACCGGCATAGCGGGCCGAATATACGCCAGGGCTTCCGTCCAACGCCTCTACGCAGAGACCAGAATCGTCCGCCAGCACCGGCAGTCCAAGAGCATCCCCTACAGCGCGGGATTTCTTGAAGGCATTCTCGGCAAAAGTGGCCCCGTCCTCGACCACATCCGGCAGATCCGGGTAGTCATACATGCTTTTGACCGTGAGTCCCAAGGGAGCAAAGGCATGCTGGAACTCCCGCACCTTGCCTTTGTTCTTCGTCGCGACAATCAGAACTCCGCTGCCGGACTTCATCCTACACCTCTTGGCCGGTCTGGCCGGCAGGGATTTTGAGCGCGATGGCGCCAAGCACTTCTTTTTGCACAGCGATCAGCTCGTAGATCCCCTTCTCTCCGAGACCGAGCAGCTGGTCCAGCTCCTGGCGGGTGAACGGCCGCTCTTCGCCCGTGCCCTGAACCTCAACGAAAGCACCGCTGCCCGTCATGACCACGTTCATATCCACCTTCGCCTTAGAATCCTCTTCATAATTCAGGTCGAGCAGCGTCTTGTCGCCGACGACACCCACACTGATAGCCGCCAGGTAGTCCGTAATCGGGAAGACCGTCAGCTTATTCTGGAGGGCAAGCTTGTTCATAGCGAAGGCCATCGCTACAAAAGCACCCGTGATCGAAGCCGTCCGCGTTCCCCCGTCTGCCTGAATTACATCACAGTCCAGCGTAATACTGCGTTCGCCGAGCGCCTGCAAGTTCACCACCGAACGTAAAGCCCGTCCGATCAAACGCTGGATTTCCATCGTCCGCCCGGTCAGCTTGCCGCGTGCGGCTTCACGCTGGTTACGGGTCTGGGTCGCACGGGGAAGCATCGAATATTCGGCGGTTACCCAGCCCTTGCCTTGTCCTTTCAGAAACGGCGGGACCTTCTCCTCCACGGTTGCCGTACAGATGACCTTAGTATCTCCCATCTCAATGATGACGGAGCCTTCTGCATATTTGTTGGTCTGGGTCGTTATCGTTATTGGCCGGAGCTGATCTTCGTTGCGTCCGTTTGATCTCATCTTTTCTGCCTCCTACATCGTATAGCGCGAAGTTTGTGTATACATTCATCCGTATCTTATACGCAGAAACGGGTGCCGCCCCCTATGGAAGAGAACGGCACCGCTGCTCCTGACCCGTTATTCGGATGAACAATACTTTATTCTATCAAAGAGTAGGCACAAAAGCATCTTTTTAAGCCGGGGGGATTCGCTCTAAAGCGGCAGCTCGTTGACATATTCCGGCGCGGAGACAGGCTGGCCGTAATCGACGTTATTGGTGCCCGTAACGGTATCCTTGCCATTCAGGCGGATCTGTACCAGCGAATCATCTGTATTCTGGGCCACCGTCAGCACAACCGACTCCAGCATCTCCTCAGGAATGCTTGTGCTGCCATCGAACATATCATCGGTCAGCGATACGGTAACCACTCCGTTCTGCCCTGCTTTTACGGAATCGACCACCGTTCCCTGCGTCATGACCATCTCCAGACCGTTCTCGGACTGCGGTCCGGCAATCAGCTCGCTCAGCGCCGCCTTCACCGTATCCCCGCCAGCGGGTACAAACCGGGTAACCGGAACATAATACTGATGGCCACCATCCGGTGAGGCTGCTGCGAAATAGACTGTAACTGCGCTGGAATTCATCATCAGTGCGTTATGCTTCGGCAGGTTAATGCCCATCGTACGGGCCAGCGGGCGGTCCAGCGGTGTGCCTTGCAGCGGCATTTCAGTCAGTTTTTTGCCATCGACCCAGAGCTGTACTCCCTTGATGTCATCCTGCCCGGTCAGTGTCCAGGTCAGTGCTTCGAGAATTTTGCGTTCATCTGCAGGATCGTAGTCGTTAAAAGCCGAGTTGAATTCAACAATGGCGACATGGTCCTGGCCGACCGACACCTGTTTCACTTCCGTCCCTGCGGGCAGTACGCCTTGGAAGCCCTTAGGCAGTGCAGATGCGTAATCCCCCTTGCTGACCAGTGCCGTGAGGGAATTCTTCAGCATGACTGTGTCCTCGCTTTTCGGAAAAGACAGAGCCACCGGAGCCAGCAGACCGTTCTGATCCTCCAGATACACAGTGGTCCGCTCACCGGCTACAGCAGGCGCACCGGTATCTTTCACCCCGGCAGACAGATCCGTCTCATCCATGGAGGCCGGTCCGAATACCCCGGTATCCAGCGTATCTTCCCCGCTCACTTGCAGCATTTGCGCTTCTACGGCGGCGGGAGGCGGGTCCACAGCAGCGGATTCTGAACCGAACAGACTGCAGCCGGAGAGCACAAGCGGAACGGCCAGCAGGCAAGCCGCAGATGCCCCGCGGAGGTGTTTCACTGGTTTCATCAATCTTCATTACCCCTTTCAAGCGTTAAGATCAGTTTGTACTGCTATGTATACGAGCCCTGTCTCCAAAAAATAACAACAGCTTATCCTAAATTACAGAAGTTCTGCCGGACCCCTTGCTTGGGGGCGGACACTGCTGTGTTCATCCAAGCTCAGCCTGCCTGCGGGATACAAATCCGGACGTTTCTGGACATCGGTCTGCCGCTTGCGTACAATTTAGTACATACCCAAATCACATCCGACTCACGAATGGAGGACTTCCTATGACTGATGCCAAAATTCCTTACAGCCTCAACAGCAAAGCCGTTGCCGAAGCGACCCGGTACTGGCTGCACAAGCGCGGGGTCACCCTGGAGGAGATTGCCGAGCTTGTCATGATGCTGCAAAAGAAATACTATCCGGGCCTGACCATGGAGGAATGTATTCATAACGTTGAGATGGTACTCAGCAAGCGTGAGGTGCAAAATGCGGTGCTGACCGGCATCCAGCTCGATGTACTGGCGGAGGAGGGCAAACTGTTCTCGCCGCTCCAGGATATGATTGAGAACGATGAAGGATTGTACGGGGTAGACGAGATTCTCGCCTTCTCGATCGTTAATGTATATGGCAGTATCGGCTTCACCAACTATGGTTACGTGGACAAGCTCAAGCCGGGTGTACTGGAGAGGCTGAATGACAAAACCACCGGCCAGATCCATACCTATCTGGATGATATCGTAGGGGCTGTAGCCGCAGCGGCGAGCAGCCGGATTGCCCACCGCAAGCAGGCGGAACGTGAGCAGGAGCTGGGTCTGCCCCACGCCCCGGAGGACGCGGAAGAGGCTGCACGGCGCAGCCGGCTGGAGGAGACGTTGCCGGAATAAGACAAGAGCTATTATTTATAAAAAGGAAAGGTGCGAAGTGTGCATGACCTATTCGTTCGTAGTGGAGCCGCTGGCTGTCCAGGATTTCGAGAGTGAGGATGAGCGGATTGAGCGGTGCAAGGAATGGAATCTTCTCCCCGGTTCAGCCACCCGGGTCAAGACTTATCTGTACAAGCGGCAGGGCCTGACCCTGCCTTGTGAAATTGTAGGGTTCGTGGATAATCAGACGGTGGTGGTCCAGTTCGAGAATAAGCAGCAGCATTGTATCCACCCGGCCTATCTCAAAGAAATGCAGACCGCCAGCTTCGGCCAGCGCGCGCAGGCGGCGGCGGATGCACGGTCCGAGGACCCGGCAGAAGCTGCCGGAGAAGCCGGGTTGCTGGAGAACCAGCCGGTTGAGGGTGATGCCGAGGTTCGCGGTGAGGCTGATGTGGAGGGTGCGGGAAGTGTTGGTGCTGCGGGGGGCGATGCTGCGGAGCGTTTAGAGAGTGGGAGTGCTGATGCTGCGGAAGGCGTGAGTGTTGCGGAGACAGCGGCTCCTGCAGAGAAGCCGCGTAAACCAGCCGCCTCCAAAAAGAAGCCTGCCCTGCAGCTGCCGGAAGACAAGCTCAAGGTTACAGCGGTTGTCAAAGAATTCACGACCGTTCCCAACCACTTTTCAGATAACGATGATGAAGTAATTATCTATGAAAATGTAGCGATAGAAGGGCATGAACTGGCCATTGACGAAGTCTGGTCAAGCCACAGTGCCACGCTGAAGAAGCTGGAGCTGAAGGAGGGCGACCCCGTTTCTTTTGAAGCGAAAATTGTAGCCAAGAAGCTCTCCCAGCATCCGGTCAAATACAAAATCAACAACCCGTCCAAGATGAAGGTGATTCAGCCGGATTCTTAAGAATGGGAATAATCGCAGGCCGCTGGACGACACCGGCAGCTCATTGTCTAGGCAGAGCGTCCAACGGCTGCGGTCCCATCTGATTGCGATCGAGGAGGATAGTGATATCCTCTATCAGCTTTTTGGCCGAAATAGGCAGCGAGTGTGTAATCCACCATTCCATGACTCCCACAGCAGCAGAGGCCATAAAATGCAGCAACATCTCCTTGTTCATCCCCCGGTTCACACCATCCATATCGACCTGCTCCGCCAGTCCTTCCATCAGCATTGCATGCAGACGGCTTCTTAAGGCAGGAATGCCGCTGTTATTAATTAATGTAATGAAGACGGTGGCATGCTGCTCCACATACTCAGCCGTACGCAGCAGAGGACCGGAAGAGGTGAAATCCAGATTCTCCTGGACGCCCATACAGCGGTCACGCAGCTCCGTCATTTCCTTCTCAACACACTGATCCAGCAGATCATATTTGTCTACAAAATGCAGATAGATAGTCCCTCTGCTGACATTAGCCCGCTCCGCAATCTCATGTACCGTAATCTGCTCAAAGCCCTTCTCTTCCATCAGACTAAGAAACGCCTTAAAAATAGCCTCCCGCGTCTTCCCGATCCGCCTGTCCACCGCCATCCCTGTTACCTCTCCTTCGCCTGAGCACTATAGTTGCATTCATTATATTTAACAGTTGTTCAAAAAACAACAGGCGTGTAAAATTCAGGGGCACTTGTGCTCTTCATTTTCGCTCCCCGCCGACTTTTGGCTAATTCAGGTGCACTTGTGCTCTTCATTCACGCTTCCCGCCGACTTTTGGCTAATTCAGGTGCACTTGTGCTCTTCATTCACGCTCCCCGGCCACTTTCGCCGAATTAAGGTGCACTTGTGCTCTTCATTCAGACTGCTCAAAGGGATTTATCCCTTTCATTTCGGACCATCCGCCACTTTCAGCTAGATCAAAGGGATTTATCCCTTTGAATATCACATCTCACCACTTACAGCTAACTGTGGAGGAGGAATGAGTAGTGTTGTTGACAGGCTGCAAACTTCACCAATAAATTAGTCATTTCTTTCAGGTGTTCCAATAGTCGAGGTTTCCAGAAGAGTGTGAGGGCAACAATAGGTTAATGAGCGGTTTTCGGTCAGCAGGTTGTGTGCAGCGGGGCATCAGCAGCGGGTATAAGCGGAGGGTTATGAGCATTGAATTAGGGCTACGTGTTGTGAGCTGTGAGTTGCATGTTATGGGCTACGTTTCGTAAGTTGCGTGTAATGAGCTACGTGTAATGAGCTATGTGTGATGAGCTACGTGTGATGAGCTATGTGTGATGAGCTACGTGTGATGAGCTACGTGTGATGAGCTACGTGTGATGAGCTATGTGTGATGAACTGCGTGTTATGAGCCACGCGCATGTGTGATTAACTACATGTGATGAAATGCAGGTTATGGCAGCAGAGTACAATATCTTGTAATCTGCTGCCAGCAGCCTGCACCGTTCCTCGCGCAGGCCTACTCCACAGCCGTGAAAAGGAGGCCGCCGCCAGGTACGGCCTCCGTCTCGGCCGCCCGCCCCCGGCGCACCAGCTCGGCCAGGTGGGCCAGCGCCTCGCTCATGGCGAACCGCATCTGGTGCGCTGTCGCGACCCGGCTGCGGAACAGCCCCTCGCAGACCGCGAACCCGCTCTGCGGTCCGCCTGCGAGCAGCGCGGCTGTAGTATCCAGCCGCTCCTCATGATGCCGGAGCAGGCTGTCCGCCCGCGCCGTGAACCCCGGGAACGGTTCCCGGTGGCCCGGGAACGCCTGTGTAACCCGCAGGCTGCGCAGCTCCTGCAGCCCCTCCAGGAACGTCAGCAGCGGCTGCGGATCGCTGCCCGGCTGCAGGCCGACATTGGGCGAAATCTGCGGCAGCACAGCATCGCCGCAGAGGATCTGCCCGCTGCCGCCGTGGTAGAACGACACATGCCCCGGCGCATGCCCGCCTGTGATAATGGGCTGCCATTTCCGGCTGCCCATCACAAACGGCTCCGCGGCATTGATATAGGTGACCTCAGGCTGCGGGGTCACCTCAGGCAGGAAGCTATCCAGATGCTCCCGGATACCCGCAAGCCACTCCTCCGGCATCCCATGCCGCCGGAAAAAGAGCGGCAGCGCCTCATTCAGAATCGCCGCTTCCCCCCAGGCCAGACCGGCCTCGGCATGCGCCCGTTCGCTCATCCATACCCGCGCTCCGCTGCGGGACTGCATCCAGCCCGCCAGCCCGTAATGGTCGGGATGATGGTGGGTCACCACGATATCCCGCACCTGCGTCCAGGTAAGGCTCAGTGCCTCAAGCACCCCCTGCCAGGCAAGCTCGGCAGCAGGTGTATGCGGGCCTGGATCTATGACCGTAACCCTGCCGTCCTTATCCGGCAGCAGATAGCTGTTAACCTGGCGCAGCGGCAGCCCCATTGGCACCGATACCTGAAGAACTCCGCCGTCCCAAGCTTGAATAATCTCCTTGTTCAACCTTCCTCCGCCTCCTCTAAGCCCTCTCCCTGATGCCATC
Organism: Paenibacillus sp. FSL H7-0350; assembly: GCF_038593195.1. Lineage (NCBI taxonomy): Bacteria > Bacillati > Bacillota > Bacilli > Caryophanales > Paenibacillaceae > Paenibacillus > Paenibacillus sp. FSL H7-0350. The sequence continues at coordinate 2,902,280 of NZ_CP151972.1, forward strand.
TCTAAGGTCTACCTCCCATGAAGATCATGCGGGCCGAGGATTCAGCGTTATATTCCTCTTCATCGTAGCCGCCGTGAACAGTATCCAGCCGCAGCCCGGCAGCGGCAAGCATTCTGCGGAAATCCTCCAGCGTGTAGAGCTTTACCCGTTCCTGGCACTTGCGGGCCGGAGCGTTCCCGGCCTTCGAGGTCAGCAGGATATCCTTTTTCACATACCCCTCCTCGATCCGGCGGGTCTCGTCAATCCGAACATCTCCGTCCTCCCGGACCGAATGGGGCACCAAATGGCGGATGACGTAAGCCGGGTTCAGGAAATCAATGATGAACCGGCCCCCCGGCTTCAGCATCCGGCAAATCTCCTTAAGCACCTTAATCTGCTCCTCATCCTCTTCAAAATATCCGAAGGAAGTGAACAAATTGACCACAGCATCGAAGCCGCCCGCAAGCGGAAGCTCCCGCATATCCGATTGCAGCCAGGTAACCTGTTCTGCCCCAGCCTGCGCACGCGCCTCACGCAGCAGCACCTTCGACAGATCCACACCTGTTACTTCATAGCCAGCCTGTGACAGAGCCAGTGAATGGCGGCCCATGCCGCAGCAGAGGTCCAGCACCTTCGCGCCCCGGGGCAGGCCAAGCCACTGGATCATGCTCTCTACCTCATGACGCGCACCGCTGAAATCCCTGTGTCTGTATACAATCAGATAGTCCTCGCCAAAACATTTCTCATACCACTCACTCATCTCTCTTCTAACTCCCTCCATACTCCGCTTCACCGCACGGGCTTATCCCTGTCTCTAATAACGCCTATTGTACCGCCTTTTACTGTAGAAGCCCAGCGAAGTCACAGACCTGCAACACATAATCATTTATTTATAATTAAAGGAACAGGATCACTGTGCGGATAAAAAACGTATGATCTCGCAGCGTATATGTATTCAGTTTTCCGCATAACAAACAGCAGTCCCGGTACTTCCGCCGGGACTGCTGCACATCTCCAGATCCGGTTGTAGGTTCGTTCGCTTAAGCAGAACCCTGATCTAACCGCTGCAGATACACGCGCGCTTCATAAGGGCGTAGCTTCAACTGCTGGAGATCTTCCTCCTTGGCAGGCTCATAATTGGAGATCAGCAGCTCCAGCTTCGCGGCGGGCTGAAATTCCTCAGGCAGCTCGAAGACCGGCTCATGTCCGAAGAAATTCAGAATCACGAGCAGGCGCTGATCCTCCAGCGTCCGGGTATAGGCATAGATTTCGGGATGCTCCTCCAGCAAGAGTCCGTATTCACCATAGACGATGACCTGATGTTTTTTGCGGAGCTGGATGAGCTTCTTATAATAGTTGTAAATAGAGTCCGGGTCCTTGACGCTGCTGGCCGCGTTAATCTCCCGGGAGTTCGAGTTGACCCTGATCCAGGGCGTACCTGTGGTGAACCCGCCTTCCTCGCCATCATCCCATTGCATCGGAGTCCGGGCATTGTCACGGCTCTTGGTATGAATCGCAGCCATGATGTCGGCTTCGGGAACACCGGCGTTGCGCTTTTCCTCATAATAGTTCAAGGTCTCCACATCCCGGTAATCATCGATCGACTCGAAGGCCACATTGGTCATACCGATCTCTTCGCCCTGATAAATATACGGTGTGCCTTCAAGCATATGAATGAAGGTGGCGAGCATTTTCGCCGACGGGACCCGGTAGTACAGGTCATCGCCGAACCGCGAGACCGAGCGCGGCTGGTCATGGTTACACAGATAGTTGGCATTCCAGCCCCGGTTATGCAGGACGGTCTGCCAATCGCTGATGATCGCCTTAAGATCTGTCAGCTTCCAGGGCACCACATCCCATTTCCCGCTGCCCGGCGAGGCGGCATCCAGATTCATATGCTCGAACTGAAAGGTCATATTCAGCTCACGGCGTCCGTCACCGACATAATCCAGCGCCTGCTCCGGCCCAAGCCCCGAGGTCTCCCCTACCGTCATGATGTCGTAGTAATAGAGCACCTGATCGTGCAGATTCTGCAGCAGGGTATGCACATGATTCAGGTTCGAGAACATGTCATAGGCGCGGACCGTCGGAGTACCGCCAGGATTCAGGGCATCCGGATAGCCCTCTGCCTTCACAATATGGGCAATGGCATCGAAGCGGAAGCCGTCCACCCCCTTCTTCAGCCACCACTGCACCATCTCGTGCAGCTTATCGATGACCGCCGGATTCTCCCAGTTGAGATCGGGCTGGAACCGGGAGTACAGGTGCAGATAATATTCATCCGTCCGGGGGTCCAGCTCCCAGACCGAGCCGCTGAAGTAGGATTCCCAGTTGTTCGGGGGGCCGCCGTTTTTACCTTTGCGCCAGATATAATAGTCCCGCTTGGGATTGTCCTTCGAGCTTCTCGATTCCACGAACCACGGATGCTCATGCGAGGTATGATTCAGCACCAGGTCCATCATCAGCTTCATACCGCGGGAATGCATCTCGCGCAGTAGTTCATCGAAATCAGCCATCGTGCCGAATTCCTTCATAATGTCGCAGTAGTCGCTGATATCATAGCCATTGTCATGGTTCGGGGATTTATAAATCGGGCAGACCCAGATCACATCCACGCCGAGCTCCTGCAAGTAATCAAGCTTCGACAAGATCCCGCGCAGATCTCCAATCCCGTCGCCGTTACTGTCCATGAAGCTAATCGGATAAATCTGGTAGACTACGCTCTCTTTCCACCATTTAGGGTTCAATTCAGACGCCTCCGCTCTTGATTCCTGTTGTATAAGACATTTAATATATCTTAACCATACTCACTGAAGTGAATAACAATTTATTTTAAAAGGCATGCGCCGCTCCCTTCGCCATCAAGCTGAGAAGAGCCGTCTTTCATTGAGGGATTTCCAACCTTTTGGATCATTGCTGCAAAAAAATGCGGGGTACCCGATCGGGTACCCCGTTCCTTTACAAAACCCGCTCTCTATCAAGCAGTCGGGTCTGTTTTAACCGGCTATGCAAGCTGTTTAATTACAATCGAAGCATTCACATTGGCTTGCGTCCCTCCAGCCAGCGTCTGCAATGTGACAGCAGCAGACGAGCTGTGATTCCGAAGTGTCAGTACATCTCCAGAGGACAAGGCAAGGATAGCTTGCCCAGTGTTCTGCTGGGTTCCTGCACCTGAACCGTAGACTGTTCCCGGAACCTGCGCCCCGTTCACGAATAAGGCAAATTGGCTGGGCTCCACTCCGAACACGGAGAAATTAACCTCATAACTCCCTGCATTAGTTACCGAAATTGTAGTTGTACCAGGTGCATGTGTAATCCCGGGGGTCAGCAGTCCGTTCGTATCAAAAGACACATCTGCCTCAATCGGCACTACCTGCGCGCCAAGGTTATAGACGTAACCGAACTGGGCAATTCCTCCAGCTGCCCCTGTCGCACCCGTTGCTCCTGTAGCACCTGCAGGCCCTGCTGTGCCCGTTGCACCGGTTGCCCCCGCTGGCCCGGCAGCTCCCGTTGCACCGGCTGGTCCCGCTGGGCCTATAGCTCCCGCTGCTCCGGCTGGCCCCGCTGGGCCTATAGCTCCCGCTGCTCCGGCAGGTCCCGCCGGGCCTGCCGGACCGATGCCGCCTAGCGCCCCGGCGGCCCCTAACGCTCCGGCTGTGCCCGCTGCTCCCAGTGCTCCTTGTGCTCCTGCTGCTCCCAGCGCTCCTGCTGCTCCGGCTGCCCCCAGAAGCCCTGCAGCCCCGGCGGCTCCACGGGCACCTGCTGCTCCGGCCGCTCCGCCTGCTCCTGCTGCTCCCAGTGCTCCCGCTGCTCCGGCCGCTCCCAGCGCTCCCGCTGCTCCCGCTGCTCCCAAGGCTCCCGCTGCTCCGGCCGCTCCCAGCGCTCCGGCGGCTCCCGCTGCCCCCGCTGCTCCCAAGGCTTCTACTGCTCCAGCCGCCTCCAAGGCTCCTGCTGCTCCTGCTGCTCCCAAAGCACCTAATGGAATATTAACGCGGACAATTTGCTTTTTGACAATAATCTTCTTGCAGTTGCATTTGTTGTCCTTCCGTTTTCTCGCGGGACGTTTCGCTCTTGGCAGAGGGCATCCCGTAAGCTCCTCTTTGCAGCTCCGCTTTTTCTTCTTTTGTTCCATACTCCCCATATCCCTCACCTCCTATAGACTCTATGTATCCTACTCCATTTACCCAAGAGGGGCATGGACATTTATCCCGTAGGCATATATTTATTTTGGGTAAACCGGCCTGCGATTGCCCCAGTGATCATATTTGATCGCAGTTCGTCTACTTCTGCTGTACGGAGTGCAATGGAGCCCGTTCAAAATGCAAGTGGAAACGGCTTTGCCGTCCTTTTAAAGGACGGTACCGTTGCAGCGAGAAATAGAAGGATAATTTATCGTGTGAAACATATAAATTCTTATATTTCAAAAAAAAGTATTCCATTGCATAAACTGCAATCGAATACTCATCTAAGCCTTACCGCTCCGGGCAATGCCCCTGGAGGTAAAATATCCTCTTCGAGAGTTCAATGAAATGAGACATAGCAACCGAGTTCTCCTGCCTACAGCAGCCCGACCATCTTCAAGCCTTCATAGATGCCGTCCTCACGGACAGACTTCGTAATGAAGGAGGCGGCCGCCTTCGCTGCCGTCTCGCCGTTGCCCATGGCAATGCCATACCCGACATACCCCAGCATCTCCACATCATTCAGGCCATCGCCAAAAGCATAGACCTCTTCCTTCTCCACCCCGATCACCTTCAGCATCTCCGCGATCCCGTTCGCTTTGGAGCCGTTGCCGGGCAGCACATCCATACACAGCGGGTGCCAGCGGATGAAATTCAGCTCCGGGTACCGCCCGGCGTAGACCACCTGACTCTCCTGCGGACAGAAGATCATCGCCTGGTAAATGTCATTCTTCAGAAAATATCCCGCATCATGCGTTGGAAATACCAGCTTCAGCGAACCGACGCTCGTATTGATGTACTCATGATCGGCCACATTCACTCTCATGCCCGCCGTATCTGTATACGCAACAGGGTGATCCAGCTTCTCCGCGAACAAGGTCAGCTCCTCCAGCACGCTGGTCGCAATCGGGTTCTTGTACACTGGCTTCCCTTCATAGACCACATACTGCCCGTTCAGCGAGACATACGAGTCAATCCCCAGCTCCTCGCGCAGCCCCTCGAACATATAATCCGCTCTTCCGGTAGCAATCGCTACATGGTGCCCGCGTCTCTTCAGCTCCGCTATTGCTTCTCTGGTGGAAGCCGGAATATTCTTGTCTTCATCATAGATCGTACCGTCAATATCGAAAAATATCGTTTTCTTCAAAGTGATGCCTTCCCTTCTCACATACGCTCTGCCTATTTACAGCCTGCTCAAATTGTAACAAAATCCTCCGTCAAAGTGGAGTCTATTCTCCCGGGCACCCTGCCAGACCAGGATATCATCAGCCGTTGTATTCCAAAAAAAGCTGCGCCGCACTCCACATGGAGGACAGCCCAGCTTAAGCATCCGCATATTTAAAAATATATTATACCGCGTTCTGCGCGCGCTGCTGCTCTTCCATCAGCCACTGCAGCAGCATGACTTCCGGCACAGTGCCCTTGCGGGCCTCAGCGTAGGCCCGGACCCTCTCCAGCAGACGGCCGGCCGTCTCGGCGCTGACCGCAAGTCCCAGCTGCTCCAGCACATGAGCCACGCCGCCGCTGCCGGAATGCTTGCCCAGCACGAAGCGGTGCGCCCGTCCAACCACCGCCGGATCGAAGAACTGATACGTCTCCTGCTCCTTCATCAGCCCGTCCACATGAATCCCGGATTCATGGGTGAAGGCGAGCTGCCCTACGACCGGCTTCGCATCACCGACACTGCGGCCGGATGCGGCAATGACCTTGTCCGCGAGGCCCTGGAGCCCCTTCAGCCGGACCGCACATTCCCCGCCGTACAAATAGCGCCAGGCCATGGCAACTTCCTCCATGGCCGCATTGCCGGTCCTCTCGCCGATCCCGGCCACCGTCGTACTGGCCCACACCGCTCCGGCAGCTATGCCGCTGAGCGTGTTCGCGCAGGCCAGCCCGAAGTCATTATGGCAGTGCACCTCCAGCTCCACATCCACAGGCACTTCTCCCAGCAGCCGGCTTACCCGCTCTGCCATCTGGCCCGGATGATGGGCCGAGACGGTATCTGCATACCTGAACCTGCGGATGCCTTCCTTGTATAAGGTATTCACCACTTCAATCAGGAAGCTCAACTCCGCTCTGGAGGAATCCTCCATGCCTGCCGATACGGTCATGCCCTGCCTCAGCCCGTACTCCACGGTACGTAGCAGCTTGTTCAGACCTTCCCTGGGCGTCAGCCCCAGCTTGCCCTGCAGCTGAATCTCCGACACCGGAATGGAGATATGGCTCCAGTTCACGCCGGTAGCCTTGGCCTTGTCAATATCCCCGGGGACTGAGCGGTTCCATGTCATTAGCTTCATGGGCAATCCCAGCTCAGCAACAGCGGCAATATCCTCCTGCTCCCGCTTGCCCATGGCAGGAATGCCTACCTCTGCCTGCTCTACTCCGCTCTCCGACAGCAACTTTGCGATTTCCAGCTTTTCCGCCCTCGTGAATGAAACTCCAGCCGCCTGTTCACCATCCCTGAGTGTCGTGTCACATAGCTTGAGACGTTTCACGGTTTACCTCCCTCTCCGCAGCAAGCGCAATTCGGATTACGGGCAATACGGACGCTATAACAGGCGAAGTCGAGTGAGCTGAAGCGATGCATTACGCCCGCGTAAGTTGTCCCTACCCCTGTAATCCATTTTACGGCCTCCAGCGCTGCCAGACAACCGGCAATCCCGGAGGTGGCGCCCAGAACCGGGAAGCCGAGCGGCTCCCACTGCGGCGGCAACTCCGGATACAGGCATTCGAGGCAAGGAGTAAGTCCGGGAATCACTGTAGTGAGCGATATTTCAAAGCCATACATGGCTGCCTCCACCATCGGTGTATTCGTATCCACACACAGCCGGTTCAGCGCATAACGCTCCGGGAAGTCGTAGCGGGCATCGATGACAATATCGGCTGCTTCTACCCAAGGCCATGCCGCAGGATATTCAATTCTGGAATTATAGCCTTCAATCTCAACATGCGGATTCAGCTGCTTCAGCCGGGCAATCGCCGTACTCATCCGCTCCTGGCCCAGATGCTCACTGTCCATCAGAATCTGCCGGTTCAGATCCGGGGCCACAATCACCCCCTCATGAGCCAGAATAAGCCGGCCCACGCCAGCCGCCGCCAAATAGAGGGCAGCCGTTCCGCCAAGCCCGCCGATTCCGGCCACCATAACTGTCGCTTCCTTCAGCGCCTTCTGCCCGTCTTCTCCGAGCAGCTTCAGCTGCCGGGTGTACCGTTCCAGCTCCAAACCTCCGGCAAGCTGCTCCATTCCTGACTCCCCCTGTGACTGAATTCGTATACTCCCTAGCCCTCCAGGCTAAGCAGGCCGTGCACTGAAGTCATCTCCGTATATTTTTCCAGAAAAGCCATTCCTTCTTCAATACACTCCACCCCGTACGAAATCGTCTTCTCAGCCGAAGTGAACGGGAAGGGAAAGCCGGCCCTCAGGCTCTTAAGCACCACAATGACTCTGCCGCTGTAGAGCAGCCCCCGGCCGAAGCCCTCACCGTTAATCTCTGCTGTACTCTGAATCATAAGGCCGCATCTCTCCTCCATAACGCCTGCCATGGCCTGGAACAGCAGCGGCACCTGCTGGCGGACCTTGGGCGACACCGCACAATTGAATTCCGATTGATCCTTATCCCCGGCCGATGCCAGGAACAGCTTCGCGATCTTCTCCAGCGGAGGAAGGCTGCTGTTACGTCCGAAAAAGTCTCCGGCATCCAGCAGATGACACAGACGCCGGATCAGGGCATCTGCGGTCTCCGGGTTCAGCTCCTTGCGTACTCTGGGACTGCGCTGCCTTGCCGCCGCAGCTCCCGGAATCACCATACCCTGCAGCGCCGCACTCTCATTAGACATGGGTTCCATCCGCTTCTCCTCCTTCATTCTCTTCCGCTTCCTCTGCCCGCAGTACCTTGGCCAGCCACATCGGCGGCTTGCCCTGAAGCATCTCGACCAGCCGCTTCAGCTGCTCCTCGATAGGGCTGCCCAGCGGAACCTTCACCGGCATAATCTTCCGGCGAGTTACCCGTGCAGCGGCCGATGCGCCGATCTGCATGATGAAGATCAGAGTACAGTCGCCTACAGAATCCAGGCGGCTTTCGATTTTGCCAGCTTCATCCTGGTTCGGTACGGCAGACAGTCTGCGCAGTTCCACCAGCTCGGCCCCGGCTTTCGTTACATTATATACAGCGAACATCGGACTCTGTCCGAAATGCGCATTCACACGGCTTCCATCATCTGTGGCGAACGCTACTTTCACGGCTGCCTGCCTCCCTTTGCATTAACAGATTCCCTGCTTTATTACTCCATTCCATGGCTCCCCGGTACCCGGCCGAGACGGACATGTAAGCGCCAAGCTCATTCCAGACCGGGAACCCGGCCGGCATGAAAGCGGCACCCGTCCGCTGTGCTCCGGCTATCCCGTGGGAATTGCTGATCCAGAGATCCGCCCCCTTGCCCAGCACCTCCGCATCATCCAGATCGCCTACCCACACCTCGCGCTCCATTCCGGCAATAAGCGGGGTCTCGAACGAAGTGATCAGCGCCTTCTGCTCTACGCCCAGCTCCTCCAGCCACCCCGAGACCGAATGCAGATGATCCGGTTCCAGTGCGGCAACAACCGACATTCCGGCAAATTGAAAATGAGCGTCCAGCATGCTGTCGAGCAGATTCTCCCGCTGCCAGCAATACCGCAGCGGCACCGGCTCCCCGCTGATCTGATGCAGGAAATGCAGCAGTTCATCGGTTGCTTTAAGCCCCATCGCCCCCTCAAATACCTTATACGGGGTACCTATGGCATTATGCAGCCGTCTGGCCGGACGCTCCATGCTGCCGCCCACGGCAATCGTCAGCCCGGACTGCAGGCTCTGGAGCATAGAGTCCAGCGGAACCCCGCCGCGCGTCAGCGGCGAGAAGCCGGTAAGCAGATGGCCGGACAAGGAGGTCGAGATATCCGGCAGCGCAATCACCTCGAAGCCGAAGGAGGAGATGATCTCCTTCAGCTCCATCACATCGGCCGGGGTTAAGAACGAGCCCGGCAGCAGCGTAATCTGCCGGGTATTCACGCTTCTTTGCCCCCGGTGTCCTACCTGCTGGATCATCTCGTCAATCATAGACTCCACCGTAGAGCTGAAGCCCGATTCCAGCGATCCGCGAAAATCAGGCAGCACCACGGAGAAGGCGAGACCTCCGCGCATATTCCGCTCTCTTTTATACGTCTTAAGCATGTTCTGATAATCCACTCCGGCTACATCCGTCAATTCCGTCCCAATGATGCCAATGATATCCGGGCGGTGCTTGCTCAGCACCAGATTCAGCGCCTCCTCCAGATTGCGGTTGGCATCGAAGATGACATCCATCTCCTGCAGCGCCGAGGTCTGCACGGCAATCGGTTCCCGGAAATGACGGGTCAGGAGGGCCTTCGGAAAAGCGGAGCAGCCCTGGGAGCCGTGAATCAGCGGCATGGCCCGATAGCAGCCCTGCAAGGCCAGTACGGCACCCAGCGACTGCCCGATCTTCATCGGGTTAACCGATGCGGGCTTTTTTCTCCGGTTAACGGTCATAGGGCGGCGCCTCCTTATCCCAGGGAGCAGGGCTTGCCGCCAGCTTCCAGATCGGGTTCGCAAGTGAATAGGTCAGCTCTTTGGCCAGCCGCAGCAGCCCTTCATATCCGGCATACGCTTTGTGGCGCTCCTGATTAATATCAATGAAGGGAATCTGCTCTTTCATCGCCACATACATATTGCGGCCGCCGGCAATCATAATATCCGCCTTGCGCTCTCTTACCGTCTTGATAATCCGGCTGGCCCCGCCCTCGGGAATGTATTCTGTATCATCGCCCACACGGTCGGCAATCCGCCGCACGTCATCCTCCGTGCTTTTGTTCGTGCCTACCCCGACGACCTGAACGCCCAGCTCCTTCAGGGCCGAGATGACGGACCAGCTTTTGACGCCGCCCGTATAGAGTACAGCCCGCTTCCCCCTCAGCAGCTTGCGGTAAGGCCGCAGCTCCTGGCTTAACCTGGCTTCCTCCCGCTCGGTGAGCCGGTCCACACGCCGCTCCATCTCCCGGTCATTCATCAGATAGGCCATCTGGCGCAGTGAGTAGGTCGTCTCCTTCGCACCATAGAACGAGCCTTCGAAATACGGGATGCCGTATCTTGACTCCATCTCCTTGGCAAGGCCGAGCAGCGCCCGGCTGCAGACCACCATATTCACTCTCGCCCGGTGCGCCCACGTAATCTCCTTATAGCGGGCATCCCCCGTAATCCGTGAGGTTACGGCGATCCCGGCGCTGTTCATCAGCTTCTCAATATCCCACATCTCACCGGCAATATTGTACTCCCCGATCAGATTAACCCCGAGATCCGTCTCCGGCTCCGGCTCTCCCGTCCCGATGACATACTGCAGCAGCGCATCCCCCGCCAGCCGGTTCCCGAGATTCTTGCTCCCGACGAAGCCGGGGCTGTTCACCGGGATCACAGGAATCCCGAGCCGGTCTGCCGCCTCCTTGCAGACCGCATCCATATCTTCGCCAATTAGCGCGGTCACGCAGGTTGAATATACAAATATTGCCGGAGGCGCAAAGCGCCCGGCAATATAATCAATGCTGTCCTTCAATTTCTTCTCGCCGCCAAAAATAATATCAGAATCCGTAAGATCCGTAGCGAAGCCGTATTGGGACAGGGAGGGGCCGCTGGATAACGTGCCTCTGCTCTCCCAGCTGTTTCCGGCGCAGGCAATCGGTCCATGAACCAGATGCGCAGCATCCATAATCGGCAGCAGCGTGATCTGGGCTCCGTCGAAGGAGCAGCCTCCAGCAGCTTCGCCCGGCTTGGGCCTTGGACAGGGCTTCGCCTTAGGCGCTATGCTCCCGCAAGCCTGGGAATCAAATTCATCTTGCCGTAAAGGGTCCATCGGCTCTTCATCTCCTTCGCTTGAGAGGCTTGTGTTCCATACGAATCTTGCGTACTTCCTGATGAGGCAGGTGCCCATGATGGCAAGAATCCCGGCCCTTCGCCGCCCTTTCCGGATGAAGTGCAGCCGCAACAACCGCTGCTGCATATTCCGGGGGGGGGGGAGGAGAAGGCCAGGTTAGCAATCCAGTCCTTTTATAATGGCTAAAGACAAGCGGCTCTAGCGCACCAGCTCAAAATTAAAGCCGGAGTTATGATCATCAAGCTGCTGCAGAATCGTGTTCACGATCAGGCTGAGCAGATTGAGTGTTCCCTGATATCCGATAATCGGATAACGGTGCATGTGATGGCGGTCGAAGATCGGGAAGCCGACCCGCACTAGCGGCACCTCCGCATCCTTGGCGGCAAATTTCAGATGGGAGCTGCCAATCGCCAGATCCACCTTGTCATTCAGCAGCAGCGAGCGCATATGCCACAGGTCTTTGCCGACATGCACAGTAGCTTCGGTGCCATACGGACTTGCTGCCAGCAGCGCTTCGGCCTCATCCTTGAACTTCACTTCATTGAAGTCCACATCACCATTCGAGCAGATAATATGCACCGGCTCCATCCCGGTCTCCAGGCAGAATCCGATCAGGCCAATAAGCAGATCGGGGTCGCCTACCAGCGCTACCCGCTTGCCATGCAGGTAAGGGTGACTGTCCATCAGTGCATCCACGACACGGCCGCGTTCTTCCGTGAGCATTGCTGGAACCGGGAGGCCGGTCAGCTCACTGATCGTAGCCAGCAGGGTATCTGTGCCCTTAATGCCCAGCGGCGTGGATAACGCTGCCAGCTGCTGGTTCCAGGTACCGCTGATATATTCCTGGGTCTTCTTCAGCGTATACTTTTGCAGGGACAGGGTTGCAAGCGCATTGGCTGCCTGCGGAACATCCGCCAGCTTCGTGCCGCCGTAGTAGTATTCATACTCTCCGGTTGCCGGTGAATCGTAGTTCCCGCTATGGTCTCCAAGTATGGTGTACTTGGTATCGAAGGCTCCCAGAATCTTGCGCAGCTCTGCGAAGTTGCCGGTGTACGGCTCAAAGCCCAGCATCACATTCAGCTTCTCTCCGCTCTCCTCGCCGCTTCCCGGCTTGCTCTCTATACCCGAACGGGTGTAGAGGTAGCTCAGGATACCCTTGATCATGGCATCGTAGCCAGTGATATGTGAGCCGACGAAGCTCGGGGTGTTGCAGTAGGCTACCGGATATTCCTCACTGATCACCCCTTTAATCCGGGCATTACCGATAAAAGAGTTCAGGTCATCCCCGATGACCTCAGCCATACAGGTGGTACAGATCGCAACCATCTCCGGTTTGTATAAGGCGACACTGTTCTCCAGACCGTCAATCAGATTATTCATCCCGCCGAATACGGCTGCATCCTCTGTCATGGACGTGGACACGGACGGCGTAGGCTCCTTGAAGTGGCGGCTGAGATGGCTGCGGAAGTAGGCGTTGCAGCCCTGCGACCCGTGTACAAACGGCAGCGTCTTCTCGAACCCAAGTGCGGCCATGACCGAACCCAGCGGCTGGCAGGCTTTATGCGGATTGATCACCACATTCTGGCGGCTGAAATTCTTCTCCATATATTCGGCAGACTTGGAATAAGCGAGTGCTTCGGCGGTCTCCTGCTCGCTGCAGGGCGCTTCGAACTGCTTCTTGTTCTCCCGCTGCTGCACATAACGTTCTTCTTTGAACAAGCTGGTATTATCTTTAATGTTCAGTTCATCCCTGCTCATACGCCCGCCTCCTTCGGCTCCATTGTTCCTCGTCTGCTTACCAGATCCCATATCGGGCTGTTCACAGTCATATCCATATCCTTCGCAAACACCTTAAAGCCGTCGAAGCCGTGATACGGGCCGCTATAATCCCAGGAATGCATCTGACGGAACGGCACACCCATTTTGTGATAGACATATTTCTCCTTCACGCCTGAGCCTACCAGATCAATGTTCATCTTCTTCGTAATTTCTTCCAGCTCGTAAGCTGTAGGATCATCCATGACGATGGTTCCTTCCGCAAGCATCGGGAGCATCTTCTCATAGTCATCCTTGTGGGCGAATTCATAACCGGAGGCTACGATATCCATCCCCAGATCTTCATAAGCTCCGATGGTATGGCGGGAACGCAGGCCCCCGATCATCAGCATGACGGTCTTATTTTCCAGACGCGGTCTGTATTTGCGGATCACTGCATCCATAACCGGCTTGTATCTGGCGATCATCTGCTCGCAATTCTCCTGAATCGTAGCATCGAAAAGTGCTGCAATCGCCCGCAGGCTCTCATATGTCTTCGTAGGCCCGAAGAAATTATATTCCAGCCATGGGATGCCGTAGGCCTTCTCCATATGGTCCACCATATAGTTCATGGAGCGGTGGCAGTGGATCAGGTTCAGCTTCGCTTTGTGGGCTACCTCCAGTTCGTTCAGAGAGCCGTCACCGGACCACTGGGCAATAACGCGCAGGCCCATCTCTTCCAGCAGAATGCGGGAGGCCCAGGCGTCGCCGCCAATGTTATAGTCGCCGATGATATTCACATCGTAGGGACCGGTCTCCGCAAGCTCGGCACGGCCCATCACGAAGTCACGGATCGCATCGTTCGCTATATGATGGCCCAGCGACTGGCTGACCCCGCGGAAGCCTTCGCAGCGTACCGGAACAATCGGCATCGCAAGCTCCTTGGACATCTTCTTCGACACCGCTTCGATATCATCGCCGATCAGGCCGACCGGACATTCCGACTGGACAGAGATCCCCTTTGCCAGCGGGAACATCTCGGTAATCTCACGCATAATGACGGCCAGCTTCTTATCCCCGCCGAACACGATATCCGTCTCCTGAAAATCACTGGTAATCTGCATCGCCGTAAAGTTATCGATGCCAAGCGTCCCATTCGCAAAATTACGGCGTGAGCCCCAGCTATACTGTCCGCAGCCCACCGGCCCGTGACTGATATGGACCATATCCTTGATTGGGCCCCAGACCACCCCTTTGGAGCCGGCATAGGCGCAGCCGCGCGGGGTCATGACACCCGGACGGGATTTGATATTGGACTTCACCGCACAGGTGCTGCAATCAATGGCCTTTTCATCCGCCACCTGAAAATGCTTCTCGCGGTCCTTCCGCGCCTTTTTGGGATAGGCTTCCAGAATCTCCTCAACCAGCTTCTGATTCTCTTCAATACTCAGTCCCATGATTTGACCCTCCTTTTCTCTTCGCCTCAGAGCTTATTGCCCGGAAGCCTGCAGCTTCTTGATCGCAGCTTCTTCATCTTCAATGATGCCGAATTCCATCAGCAGCTCTTCCAGCTCTTCCATCGAGATCGGGGTAGGGATGGTCAGCATTTTGTTATTGAGGATTTTCTCGGCCAGTATTTCATATTCTTTGGCCTGCTGGTGTTCAGGGTTATATTGGGCTACGGTCATTCTGCGCAGCTCGGCATGCTGAACGATGTTGTCGCGGGGAACAAAGTGAATCATCTGTGTGTTCAGACGGCGGGCCAGCTCCATAATCAGCTCATCCTCACGGTCTGTATTCCGGCTGTTACAGATCAGGCCTCCGAGTCTCACACCGCCGCTGGTCGCATATTTCAGGATACCGCGGGCGATATTGTTCGCTGCGTACATCGCCATCATCTCGCCGGAGCAGACGATATAGATCTCCTGGGCCTTGCCCTCACGGATCGGCATGGCGAATCCGCCGCATACCACGTCACCCAGTACGTCATAGGAGACGAAATCCAGATCCTGATAGGCGCCCTCCTGCTCCAGGAAGTTAATCGCAGTGATAATCCCGCGTCCTGCGCAGCCTACCCCCGGTTCCGGTCCGCCGCACTCTACGTTGATAATGTCGCCGAAGCCTGTCTGCAGCACATCTTCAAGCTCCAGGTCCTCTACGGAGCCAAGCTCAGCCGCCAGTTCCAGCACGGAGTTCTGGGCTTTGGTATTCAGGATCAGACGGGTGGAATCCGCCTTCGGGTCACAGCCTACGATCATGACTCTTTGTTCGAATTTGGTGGCCAGCTGAGCCAGGGTGTTTTGTGAAGTTGTCGATTTACCGATACCGCCTTTACCGTAGAAAGCTATTTGTCTCATTGTTCATCATCCCTTCGAAATGTTTATATTTTCAAAATAAGAGCTGTACTTCACGCTTTCGAGAATGGCTTCCTGAATGCCGCCTTTGCGGACAAGAGGCAGGACACCGATTTTGTTCAGGCTGGCCCTTGGGGCCTCTCCGATGCCGGAGCAGAGAAGAATGCGGCAGTCACTTAGAATCGATATAATTTCTTGCAGTGTAGCTGCTTTGTCACCGTTACAATCGGCCTTGCCATGGCAATAGGCTTGGATCTTGCGGACACCCAGAAGCTGTACATCCGTTCCGTCGGTGTCGTAGACCAGGAACTCAGTGGCATGACCGAAATGCTGATTCACCTTGTCGCCGCCTCTGGTGGCAACCGCGACCCGTGTCTTCGGCCCTCCGGCCTGAATGCGTCTGGCCTGTTTGGCTAAGACTCGCTCGCGGATCTTGGTGTCCAGCTCACTCTGAAACATCGCCCGGGCTTCTTCATTAATGACCGGTTCAGCCTCCATCGCTTCGAGCGGGAAATCGGGATTGCGGTCCTGGCCCAGCAGCCCGATCGCATCGGCCCGGCATTGCCGGCAGTGACGCATAACCTTCATCCCCCCGCGGCCCAGCTGCTCCTGCAAATTAAGCAATTCTTTGGGACGGGGCGCCTTGCGGCCATCCGCTTCATACTGGCTGCCTGGTGCGATAATAAGAGGTGTTACATTGTGTAGCGTAGCCCCGAGCTCTTTTACCCGCGCTGACACTGCAGTCAGATGATGATCGTTAACCCCCGGAATCATAATGGAATTCACTTTAACCAGAATCCCCAGCTTCGCCAGCATTTCAAGTCCCAGTAATTGACGGCTGATCAGCAGCTCGGCTGCCTCTCTGCCTTCGTACCGGACCCCTTCATCGAACACCCAGGGATAAATCGCCTGGCCGACATCAGGGTCGATAGCATTGATGGTGATCGTGACATGGCGGATGCCCAGCTCCATAATCTCATCCACATGCCGGTACAGCGTGAGTCCGTTAGTGCTGAGACAGAGGGAGACATCAGGCACATTCTTCCTGACCCGGGCGAAGGTATCGAAGGTCTGCTCCGGGTTCGCCAACGGATCTCCCGGTCCGGCTATACCCACTACCGAGAGCTGCATCAGTTGGGCCGCAACTCCCCGTACCTTGCGTTCCGCCTGCTCCGGAGTAAGCACCTCACTAACCACGCCCGGCCTGCTCTCATTCACACAGTCGAACTTGCGGTTACAGTAATTGCACTGGATGTTACAGGCGGGAGCAACCGGGATGTGCATCCGGGCATAAAACCGGTGAGCCTCCTCGCTGTAGCAAGGGTGGCGGCTAATCTCCTCCTCCGCTTCACTTGATAGACATGACGGCTGCATCATTTCCCACCTCCTAAAAGTTTTACGGAGCATTTGCTCCTTGAAACCACTTCGCAGTAAAACTCGCTTCGGAAGCATACGCTAAGTTTTGTAAGCTAAGCTTCTCTGCACATCCTGCGTACAAAACTCGCTTCGAAAGCATTAACTTAAGTTTTACGGAGCATTTGCTCCTTGAAACCACTTCGCAGTAAAACTCGCTTCGGAAGCATCTGCTTAAGTTTTGTAAGCGAAGCCTATCTACTTTTTTTCCTATGCGACGGTTCAAATGGCCTTTGGTATGGTTAATGTCATTTTAACTAACACTTCCTTTACTTGGCCGCTTTAATTAGTCTCATCATATTTTCATTACCGGGGATCGTCAATTAGTCCAACGTTTATTCCGCCCTTTATTTCCTTTTGTTTGCAGTTTCGCCATATGATATGTCAACTTATATGACTCACACTTATCATGTTTCCGTTTTCAGGCCTGTCATTTTCTATTGATATTTGTTCTCAAAAGGCATTGACAACGCCTCTCAACTCGGATATGATACTTTTAGCCAGAAACGAATCACCTAAAATTTCATATAATCCCGTAAAGGGGAGTAGCTGTTAGATAAAATCGTCAATACGAGAATATGAGGATATTCTCCGGTTTTATCGGCAATAAATTTTTGTTAGCGAGACCTTTACCAACCAGGTTACCTTTATTCCAAAGGCTAATCTGTTTGGTAAAGGTCTTTTTTATATAGTTTTGGTTACAATAGTTGTATCATGGGTATTTTTACTCAAAAAAGCAGCTAAACCACATGAGGAGGAAACAGCAATGGATTGGGGATTATTATTAGAATACGGATGGGTATTGCTCGTTCTCGTAGCACTGGAAGGGCTGCTTGCCGCAGACAACGCACTTGTACTAGCGATTATGGTTAAACATCTTCCTGATGAGGAACGTAAGAAGGCGTTATTCTACGGATTGGCCGGAGCGTTTGTGTTCCGGTTCGGGTCGCTGTTCGTCATCTCCTACCTGGTGGACATCTGGCAGGTACAAGCCATCGGTGCGCTATATCTGTTATTTATCGCGGGGAATCACATTTTCCGAAAAGTGTTATTCGCTAAGCCGGTCACGGAAGACGCCGCTGAAAGCGGAAGCCCTGGTGCTGTAAATAAGAAGAAAGCCAGCTTCTGGTTCACCGTACTTAAGGTCGAAGTAGCAGATATTGCCTTTGCCGTAGACTCCATCCTCGCAGCCGTAGCCTTGGCCGTTGCTCTTCCTGCCAGTGGTATCCGCAACATCGGCGGCCTCGACGGCGGACAGTTCCTTGTAATCTTCGCGGGCGGCTTCATTGGTCTCGTTATTATGCGGTTCGCTGCTTCCTTCTTCGTTAAGCTGCTTCACACCCGTCCGGGTCTTGAGGTTGCTGCCTTCTTCATCGTCGGCTGGGTAGGGGTTAAGCTCGCTGTCATCACCTTGGCCCACCCTGCTCTGGGTGTATTGTCCGAAGACTTCGCACACAGCACCTGGTGGAAACTGACCTTCTATGTAGTTCTGATCATCATTGCGGCTACAGGCTGGTTCTTGAGCAGTGTCAAGACCGAAGAGAATGTCGGCGAAAATCCGGTCAAGGAAGTCGACAAGCAGCTCGGTAAATAATCTCTATTAGAAAGAAAATATGGTCCATAAAACAAAAAAAAATCGCCCCTTGGGATGGATGATGATTTTCCATCTTACCAAAGGGCGATTTCTTTTTGAGTTTTTGAAACTTAGGTGTATCACATCCCGCTTAAACAGCTATCTCCGCCATTTCATGAATCGGTAATCCAGCACATCCACCAGCAGAAATAGCACGAACCCCACCAGACTGAACAGCATAATTCCGGCATACATCTCAGGGTAGTCCAGCCGCAGCCAGGCATCCATGATAAAGAAGCCCATGCCATGCTCCGTACCGTAGATTTCAGTGAAAAAGAGTACGGAAATCGCTGTACCCAGCGATATGCGAATTGTGCTGAGGATCACCGATAAAGCGCCGGGAAGCGTCACATTCCAGAATTTCTGCATCGTGCTGGCACCAATACTCGTCAGGACATCATAAGTACTCTCAGGGATAGCCTTCACACCATCACGTACCGAGATAATGACCTGGAACAGTAGAATCAGCATAATCATCAGCACCTTGGAGGTTTCTCCAAGGCCGAAGAAGAGCATGACTACCGGCAAGAGCGCAATTTTGGGAATCGGATAGGTCAGATAGACGACCGGGTCCAGTACCCGGTTCCAGAAGGGAGAACGGCCCATTAGCAGACCGGCCAGCAGACCTAGCAGCAGAGCCAGCAGCACACCTTCAAAGATCCGCAGCAGACTGTAGCCGACATTCAGCGCCACATCATGGGCCCCCAGCTGAAACATTGCCTTATAGACCGCACCCGGGCTAGGCAGAATCGCGTGATTCATGAGCAGATAAGCGACATACCAGACAACATTCATTCCGGCAAAAACGAGCAGCAGACGCAGCAGGTGAATAAAATGCCGTCGTTTTACCATTTCTCTATCATTACCTTTCGGATTCTCTTGAACTGCATGAAGTATTCATCGCTCTCCCGCTTCTCGGAATGCTTCATGGCAAATATAGCGGCGTTATCAAGAATCTCCGGCGGCTCCTGCTGTCCCGGCAGCATGATGATAATCTTCTGTCCCAGGAGAATCGCCTCCTCCACATCGTGGGTAACGAACAGTGTGGTCGCCGGATGCGCCTGCCAGTTGTCGATAAAAATCTGCTGCAGCCCTTCCCGCGTAATGGCATCCAGCGCCGAGAACGGCTCATCCAGCAGCAGAAGGGTCGGCAGAATGGCAAAGGCACGGGCAATGGCCACGCGCTGCTGCTGACCGCCGCTCAACGATAGCGGAAACCTGCCAGCGAGTTGGGCGATTCCCATGGATTCAAGCCAGTGCATAATTTGCCGGTCCTGCTCCCGTCGATCCTGGCCCGCCCCGCCAGGACGGGCAATCCGCATTGCAATCCGGATATTGCCCTTGACCGTCTTCCAGGGCAGCAGGCCATAATTCTGCGGCACGAGTCCGATCAGCGTCTCCTTCTCATGGACAGATCTGCCATTGAAGAGCAGCTCTCCCTCATAACCGGGCAGCAGGCCGGCAATCGCCCGCAGCAGCGTGGATTTGCCGCTGCCCGAGGGGCCGATCACCGTATAAATCCCGTGCTCCGGCAGGGTCAGGCTCATCTCACCCAGAGCCAGTTGCCCGTTCTGATAAGCTACATGCAGCTGATGAATGCGGAGACCGCTATTTTTTAAACTGGACATCGGAGATCACATCTTCAGCCGATAGCGTTTTGGTCAGCAGTCCTTTTTCACGGGCCCAGGCAAAAGCAGCCTCCACTTCCTTCACATCCACCTGGTTCGCAGGCAGATACTCCGGCACCTTAATCTCATTCTTCAGCGTATCGGGATAGCCCACTTCCTTAATAATCAGGTCGATATATTCCGATTGATCATGTGTCTTCATATAATCGACTGCTTCATCATAAGCAGCGTACATATCGCGAATTCCCTGACCCTTGGCATCAATGGCACTCTGCGGAAAAGCCAGCACAAACGGATTGATCCCCGCACTATGGGTGGAGCTGAGAACGCGCAGACCGGCAGTACGGCCCATGGTTACAAAAGGCTCCGGCAAAACTGCCGCATCCGCCTTATTATTCTTAAGCAGCTCCAGACGCGTTGGAATCTGCGGCACTTCCGTTACGGTAATATCGGCTTCTGTCAGGCCTGCCTGCTTCAGCATCATGGCGGCGGTATATTGGGTCGAGGTATTCTTGGACAGGATTACGGTTTTCCCCTTCAGATCCTTTACCTCTTTCACTTCATCATTTCCGGTCAGCAGGTCGAATTCACCTGTGGTCGTGCTGGTGATTTTCACATCGAGTCCTGCTTCATTATAGATCGAGATCGCCACCAGATCCGCACTGAGGCCATCTACCTTACCCGCCTGAAAAGCCACATCTCGATCCTTCGCGCTCTTGAAGGTCTGGATATCCAGGTTCACATGATGCTTCTGATCAAATCCCTGCTCATGGGCAATAATAAAAGGAATCGCATCGATGGATGGCAGCAGTCCCAGCGATATCGTAACAGCCTCAGCAGGTGCAGCTGCAGCAGCTCCTGTATTTGCATTCTTGGCATTTCCTGCCTGATTTGCGCTACCGCATCCGGCAGCTATCACGCTGACAGCCGCAGTCAGCACGACCAGCTTCATAAGGTGTTTCCAGTTTCTTGTCTTCATGAATCTTAATTCCCCCATCTCTTATCGGTTACGCTTCATGCGAATTTATTCACATACATAGTACACCCATTGTCCTATTTTGTATATTTATAAATTTAAGTATCAGTTCTCTAATGTCCAATAGGTTCATGGAATTCTTTTTACAGCAGCACCCAATAATGACGCAAATATGCTATAATGACCTGTACCTATTCCGCAGGCCCCCCCCCTCAAGCAGCAGTCCTATTCCAACCCTATCTAAGGAGCTGTGCCCTATGAGCGATGTAATTCTCCAGCAGATTCTTGCCGAGCTGCAAGGCGTAAAGTTTGAAATTTCAGGAATGAAGTCCGAAATCACAGGGATCAAATCCGAGATTTCTGGATTGAAGGCCGATGTTAAAAATCTTCAGACAGAATTCGCTACATTCAAGTCTGAAATTACGGCCGAGCTTGTGATCATCAAGGATGAAATTGTTAACATTAAGGCCGACATCGTTACCATCAAGGATGATATCGTTACCGTCAAGGCTGATATCGAAAGCATCAAGGAAGATACGAAGCTAATTCCACTGATTCAGCCGGCGGTGTCCGAAGTCAACGCTGAAGTCGTTGCTGGCCGGGATTCTCTGGAGCGGATCGACCGAAGTCTAAGAGGACACGACGCCACGCTCGATATACTGGCCCGGCGTTCTATAGATCAGGAAGCTGAATTGAAACGTTTAGCTGCTTCTGCATAACATCCTGCCCCGAAGCGACCGCCCTCCCGGCTGCCGCTTTTTTGTTGCCCTCATATAGTCCATCACACAAGGACATTGTTCTCTTATACAAATACAAACCCAGTTATCACAACATTATTCCTTATTTATTTGTCTTTATCAGGCGGACATTTCATTGCTTTTTGGATTATGTATGCTATAATGAAAGCGTAACCAAAATAGATGTACCAGAGGTTCATTACCGTATTTCATCGCCAAGGAGGATGAATGCAATGCTGGCAGGAATTAAGGAACTGAAGAATTGGGTAACCGGGATGTGGCAGCCGGGCATGGCTTCCGGTGAAGAAGATTACCGGAAGATGGAATATAGCGCACATCGTCATCTGCACACACCGCCAACCCCAAGTCCGCTTACTTACGAACAGGAATCACGCATCAAGACCATCAAATTTCACTAATTTTCAATTAGATGTATATATAGAATACCATTCACCTATCAGGTTAAGGCCGCTAAGGAACGGGAGCATCCCGGTTCAGGCGGCCTTTTATTTGCTGCACTACATTATCTTGCTAACCACCGCAGGATCGTCTCTGCTGCTTCCAGATAGCGCTGTCCTGCGAGCAGGCCGGTATGGGTGGTGCCCCAAAGACCTGCGTAGGCTGCGCGGAAATACGCTGCATTGGCTCTGCCCCGGCGCTCATCTTCATCACTGTTAACGGCATGGATCACCAGACAAGGGCAAGTAATGGACCCGCTGTCTACGGATACCCCAGCTGCCCCGAAATGATAAGAAAAAGTCCGAAATGCCTTGGCGGACTCCATCGTCAGGTATTTGCGCTGAAACGCTATGTCTTCTGCCGTCTCATCCAGGCTGGTCTCCTCTTCGCGAACCGGAGCGGGTACTACGTTACCCGGCATTATCTTAACGATATCCGTATAAGGAACCTCCTCATGTACCTCTCTGCATAGACTTGAATCAATCAACACAAGTCCGGCCAGACCGGCTGTCTCCGCCACCTTCTGGCTAAGAATCCCGCCCATGCTGAACCCGATCAGGGCAGGAGTAACTCCGCATTCAGCCTGGATCACCTGCACTACTTCATGGATATCCTCCAAATAATCTTCAAAGGTAATCTGCGTCATATCCAGCACCCGGCTCCGGTAATGACTTCTCAGATTCATCACATAACAGGTCCAGCCTTCGCTAATGAAATGGGGAATGTACTTGCTCCACATCCAGCTTCCGGTATACGCACCATGCACAAACAGCAGGGGTACCTTATTCTCCTGTTCCTGGCCTTCCCGCGCCTCCTCTCCCTTATAAATCTCCAGGTAAACATCATGCTCACCGACATATTTCTCTGTATGCGGCGGTAATTCATCAATGTAGTCTCTCATTGTAATGTCCTTTCCATTTATAGTTTTATATCAAACTATCATACAATTTTTTTTAGAAATTGTGATTGATTTTCATTAAAATCGTCAGCAAAATCTTCTGCTCTTCTTCCGTGATATCGCGGTAGAACTGCTTCAGTATGGCAGAAGAGACCGATTCAAATACCGGCTCCAGCTCCTTCCCCTTCCCGGTTAGAGTAACATATACGTACCGGGTGTCCTCCTGATCCCTCTCCTTCATAACCAGTCCCAGCCGGACCAGCTTATCCACAAGTGCTGTAACTGTAGATTTGTCCTTATGAATATGTGCCGAGATCTCGGCCATGGTGAGTCTGTGCTTAGACAGCAGCGCATACAGAATATCCCCGTGTGAGGTGGCAATGCCGTTTACTCCCTGCTTCGCCAGCTCTTGTACAATGAACCGGTTAACCTTCTCGCGGATCTTGGATATAAGTGAAATAGCATCTCTGGTTTCCATAAACGAATTATAGTTTGATATCAAACTAATGTCAATAGATCAATATTTCCGTGTGCTCCTATTCGGGGTCCTTATCAAACAGCATGACTTCCTCGCCCCGCTGTTGCCGGATCGCAATATTGGTTCTCCCCCAGGAGCACATCAGGTCAATGATCTCATTAGCAGTAATCCCATACTCGGTGATGTAATATTCCACTTTGGGCGGCATTTGGCTATAAACCACTCTGCCGATGATCCCGTCCCGTTCCAGCTCGCGAAGCTGCTGAATCAGAACCTTTTGCGAGATACCCGGAATACTGCGCTGCAGTTCACTCGTCCTCTTCGTTCCCGACATCAGTATACATATGATCAGCGACTTCCACTTCCCGCCAATAATCTCAAGCGTCGCCTCGATACCTAAATGATATTGCTTCATCCCGGCACCTCCCCTGTCTTAATTTTGAACCCTGCTTCTCTTAGCATGCCACAATATCCTGTAAAGTCTAGTGCACACCTTGAGGTAACCTTGTTACTTCATTGTGTGTATTTACATTTTCAGGAACCTACAAAATAATAGAAGCAGCTGCACAACACAAATTATACACCGGAAAGGTGATCCCTAATGACAACCCTGGTAATCCTGGCACACCCCGATATAGAGGCTTCAAGAGTGAACCGGAGATGGAGACAAGAGCTGCTGTTGCATCCGGAGGACGTTATGGTCCATGAGCTTTACAAGGAGTACCCGGACTGGAGCATCGATGTTCCGCGGGAGCAGCGTTTATTGGAGGGGCACGAGCTGATTATTTTCCAATTCCCCTTATATTGGTATAGCTACCCCCCGCTGCTGAAAAAATGGCTGGACGATGTGTTCACTCACGGCTGGGCTTACGGCTCGAGCGGCAACAAGCTGAAGGGTAAGAAGCTGGGCATAGCTATGACCATCGGCGATAAAAAGGAAAACTACCAGCCGGCCGGGTCTGTTTCTTTTACAGTAGATGAGATCATCGCCCCGTTCCAGGCCAGTGCCATCCATGTCGGCGCAACCGCCCTGCCTTACTTGGCCGTGTTCGGCGCTTCCTTCCAGGCGAGTGACGATGTTATTAATCAGAGTGCGTTGGATTATTGGGAGTATATCCTTCGGAACCGGTAATATGCCGCTATTCCCGCTTCTTCCCGACCGCGCCCATGTAGATTACAAATTCTTCTTCGCCATCCAGTTCGAGCACCTCATCAATCAGCTGCTGATCATAGATTCCGATGGCACAAGCTCCGGCCCCGATGGATTCACTGGCCAGGTACAGATTCTGGCAGACATGCCCGGCATCAATGAGAATTTTTTTGTGCGCGGAGATATCATATTTCCATTCAGACCGGTACGGCGTAGTGCTCCAGGCGAACAGAACGGCAGCCTTCTTGGCGAAGTTGGGGACAAAGGGCTGCTCCAGCGTGATCGCATCAATCTTCTGTTCCAGCTGGTCTAATTCAAACATAAACAACAGCTTGTGCTCCACAGGAAGGTATCGGTAAATGCCCTGTTGTATTCCTTCTACCCGCATAATCATCAGATAGGTCTCAAACGTATGGGTCGCCCCGCTACAAGGTACCGTCCGCGAGTCAGTCCGTTCTTGCTCATCCCGGTAATGCCCTGGGTGGCCCATAGTAAATAGGATAGCTCCTCCAGACTTAGCGTGTCGGCTGAATAGAATCTTGTACTCCTTCTCTGGCCGATGCAATCCACAATATTGTTCTGACTCACAACGTCCCGGCTGACCTCAGGCAAATCAATGATCTGCGCCTCTTCATCATAGGACTTCACAATCGGCGGCTGCGCGATGCCCTTAATCTTGTCTGTTCGGATATGCTTGAATTCTTGAAAATTCGATTTCAGCAGTTGTCTCTGTTGTTCGTATCTTGTCATTATAAATCCTCCTGGCGTCCCTTGATCCTATAAATTTATCATGTGATTCGAATTAGTTTGTGATTATAATCACTATCTTTACAAATGCAAAGCTATTTTTGCAGCGATGACTGTCCAGCTTGAAAAAAAGACCAAATGAGGCCCCCTTTCCCGGCGGCAGTCACTTGGTCTATTCACTTTTGAAGCATGGAAGCGATATCATTAAAGCGAACGCAACTCCATCTTTTGCATATCTACGATAAAACCATGGGCCTCATTCTCATCAATGGGTCTCTGCGCAGATGAATAACGCACTCCTCATTGGCAGTGTGATAGACAAGATTTCCAGGTCCGGCGCTGAAAAATTCCTGGTTGGCGTTCTTCTCAGATACTGCACGAACAGGAGCTACTTCCGTTATAATTTTCTTATCATCTTCCTCGCGATAGTCAAGAATGGAAAGCAAAACAAATTGGTCAGGAAACAATTCTCTTACTTGCTGCCATTTCATTCTTTCACACCTCCCGGGTAGCCATCGTTAAAAAGTGGTTCTAATGAATTCATTTATCATTATGTGTTATTCAACTATCGTTCCTTGTTCTACAACAATTACTTCTACACCCAACTCTTCAATTTCGACCAACTGATCTTCAGCAGCATCCCAATCAGTGATTAGCTTATCAATTTTATCTGCAGAACAAATTTTTAATATGGATTCTACTCCAATTTTCTCAGACGGATATAAAGCTATATTACATTTAGAACTTTCAACAACTGCTTGTGTAAAACCGACACCTTTGGATTTTTGAATGGACATCCCAAAAGCAGCAGAAAGACCAGCGCTTGTTAAGAAGCTGATATCAAAACGAATGTTTTTAACAAATTCGATAGCATAGTAGTCACTAAACTGACCTTTCTGACTCATCTCGCCACCGACCATAATGGTATTGATATTATCATAATTTCTAAGTTCACCTGCAATAACAATTGAATTAGTTACAGCCGTAAAAGGGATGTTTTCAGGCAAATTTTGTGCCATAAAATAACCTACTGAAGCGGCATTCAGAAAAATTACATCATTAGCCTTGATGTAACTAACTGCTTTTCTCGCGATAGCTAAATAATTATCTTTTATTTCCGTTATGTCTCGTGGTGTATATTTGGGTGGTGTAGTATAACCTATTTGCAAGGCAGGAATCGCTCCACCATGTGTTCGTCTTAGGAGTCCTTTTTCTTCAAGAATACGTAAATCACGTCTTGCCGTATCAAAGCCGATATTAAATAGCGTTTCAATTTCACTTGCCCTAATTCTTCCTTCCTTTTCCAATATCTTTAGAATTTCTTGATGTCGTTCCTCCATAAACATACAATCACTTACCTTTCATAAGTATTATTCAGTAAAGGAGTTGCGCACCACATTCACTGTTACTCACATTATATAACGTAATTTACCATCTGTGAATACAATTTCGTTAATAAACGTGATTAAATGTGATTAAATGTGAACAAGTTGAGCGTTACTTATTTCATTTGATATGTACAGAGGCATAAATAAAAAGGAATAGAAAATCGACATCACCTGCCGGTCTTTTCCTCCAACAAAAAACCTCCCCTCATCCCGAAGGATAACGGAAGGCTTAAACGCATCACCTCTGAAGCATGGCAGCTATATTTTCAGCTCCCCAAGCTTGATCAGCTCGACAACCGCTTGCGAACGGCCTTTTACGTTTAATTTTTGCATTACGTTGGAGATGTGGTTGCGGACGGTTTTTTCGCTGATGAATAACAGTCCGGCAATATCCCGTGTAGTTTTGTCCTGCACAAGAAGCTCGAATACTTCGCGTTCACGATGCGTCAACAAGAATTTGCTATGATGTTCGTTGCCCTTCAATGGTGTCACCCCTCCTTGCCCTGGGTTTGTTTGGTATAACAAGGTAAAGGGATACAGTCAAAACATACTATGTGGAGGGGCAAGTAATGGTGCTGTCGCAGCATTAAATTGGGCGGGGGCAGGCGCAGAGTCTGGACAATCCCGGAACATCGCAGCCAGGCCGCAGCAAATCCGGCCGCAGCTCCTTACGCGTTAAGGGCTGCAGCCGGCGGGCAAATGCTATAGAATACGCGTTACAGCAGCAAGCTGTACCGGTCCGTCACGCCCTTGCGGTCACGCCGGTTTCTCCGGTAGAGCTGTTGTTGCACCCCCAGTGTAATGTATGAAATGGATTCCATAGCAAGCTTTTTATCGGCCGAAAAGCGGTTCATTTCTATGTTAGAATAAGGTCATACCAGTCTCACACAGGAGGCCCAGACGAACGTGGCTAATATTAAAGAAATCGCCCGGATGGCCGGAGTATCTGTAACGACCGTCTCACGGGTGCTGAATAATCATCCGTATGTCAGTAAGGACAAAAGAGACGCTGTACTGCAGACGATTGAGCAGCTCGACTATACCCGCAATATGAACGCCGTTCATCTGATTACCGGACGTACCGGTGCGGTGGCGGTGATTCTGCCGTATATTCATGCTTTTTATTTCTCTATTATTATGAATGGCATTGCCCGCGAGGCGCTGCTCTCGCAATACCGGCTGATTCTGTGCCAGAGCAATTATCTGGAGGAAGAAGAAATCAAAGTGCTGGAGATGCTGCGCCATAAAGAAATTGACGGTGTCGTGATTGTATCTACTGCGCTGAAGCCGGACATCATTGAGGAGTATACGGCCTACGGTCCGGTTGTCACTTGCCAAGACAACGGAGCGCGGCGATACTCTTCTGTCTATATTGAGCATTATGCGGCTTTCAAGGAAGGTCTGGAGTACTTGACCGGCAAAGGTTACCGCTCCATCGGATATTGTGAAGGACGGAGTAATGGCAGCAGCGCCGTGATCCGTCAGGCTGCTTACCGCGAATTCATTGCTGAGCATAAGCTGGCTTTTGAAGAGGAATGGATGATCTATGACTGTACAACGGAGGAAGACGGCGCAGCCGTTGCACAGTCCCTGCTGAAGATGCCACAGCGGCCGGAAGCCATGATTATTACGGGAGACCATGTTGCTGCCGGGCTGATTATTGAAGCGCGCAGAGCCGGCCTTAGCATCCCTCATGACCTCGCAGTTATGGGCTTCGACAACCAGCCAATCGGACGGCTGCTTCAGATCACCACCATGGATAACCACCTGTATGAGATGGGGGCCGCCGCCTTCCGCATTATCCATGAGCAGATTCACTCGGAGCACCTGGGGCCGGTCTACCGCAAGCTGGACTACCGGATTATTGAGCGGTCCACGGTGTAGTCACAGATCAGGCGGTTGAGCTATGATTTTGGGCCGTTGTTATGAGTACATAGCTGCATTTTGTGCAGGAATACAGATATGATCTGCGTCTTCCGCCTGTCGGAAGGCTTTTTTATGCGTTCCTGCATGGATATGATAATTATCACATTTTTATTGACAGCTATTAGCTGTGGAATTATGATAAGTCCATAATTGATAACGATTATCATTTTCATAATCGAAAAGGGGTATCCACCGGATGAAAATAGGTTATGCAGTACCTGCGGGTCTGCTTGCAGCGTCCCTCCTGTTCGCCGGATGTGCGGGCAAGGACAACAGTAATAACAATGGTAATAACAGCAATGATTCGGGAAATAATGCCGCAGCCCAGGCAGGTAGCGGGACAGAAAGTGTAGCGAAGGCCGGAGGTGAGACCAACGCAGATTTCACCACTGCCATCGACGAATACCGCAAATACGTCATTGAACAATGCGATGCGTTCGTCAAGCAGACCGAAGGCTTCACGGATGCCGTCAAAGCGGGCAAGCTGGAAGAAGCCAAAGCGCTGTATGCTCCGGCGCGTATGCACTATGAGCGGATCGAGCCGATCGCGGAAGCGCTCGGAGATCTGGACCCGAATATAGATGCCCGTGAGAATGATGTGGATGCCGCGCAGTGGCGCGGTTTCCATAAGATTGAACAGGCACTCTGGCAGAATCATACAACGGAGGGCATGACGGATGTCGCGGACCGCCTGCTGAAGGATGCGCAGCTGCTGCGTGCCAAGGTGGAGACGGCCGGAATCGATGCCAATCTGCTCGTTACCGGGGCGGTTGAGCTGCTGAATGAGGTCTCCTCCTCCAAAGTTACGGGGGAAGAGGAGCGTTATTCCCATACGGATTTGTATGATTTTGTGGCGAATGTGGAGGGGGCCCAGAAGATCTATGAGCTGCTAAAGCCGGAGCTGGCCAAAAAAGACCCGGCCCTTGAGCAAACCATCGGCGAGCGGTTCACCGCCTTAATGAATGAGCTGGCGCCGTTCAAATCGGGGGAGGGGTACGTCTCTTACGAAACGCTCAAACCGGAGGAGGTCCGCAGGTTAAGCCAGAACCTCGACGCCTTGGCTGAGCCGCTATCCAACATGGGAACGATTCTGGGAGTGTGACGATATGAACAAGAAAGATAAGAATGCCCGGAATGCGGCTGACGCGGATCACGGAATTCCTGCAGCGGAGACTAAGCTGTTCAATACCAAATTCAGCCGCCGCGATATGCTGCGGCTGACCGGTGCCTCGGGTATCGGGCTGCTGCTGGGCGGAGGCGGTGTGGGCGGCATTATGGCGGCGCGCCAGGCAGCAGGACGGGCGGTCCCGGCCGCCGCAGCCTTCGGGCAGAATGAAGAACAGGCGGATACGATCCCCTTCTACGGCAAGCACCAGGCGGGGATTCTTACCCCTGCGCAGAATTTTCTGTGCTTCGCTTCATTTGATGTGACGACTACCAGCGTCGGTGATGTACAGAAGCTTATGCAGGCCTGGACTACAGCTGCTGCCGCGCTTACTTCCGGTACGATGATCGGCACGGCGAACGACAAGCCCAATCTTCCGCCTACCGATACCGGCGAGGCGGATGGTCTCACCCCTTCCAAGTGCACACTTACCTTCGGGGCAGGCCCGGCCCTGTTTGACAGCCGGTTCGGGCTGGCCGGGAAGCGGCCCGCCTCCTTCATTGAGCTCCCGGCATTCCCAGGGGATAGCCTGGAGCCGCAGTGGTGCGGCGGCGATCTCTGTGTGCAGGCCTGCGCGGATGATACGCAGGTGGCGTTCCATGCCATCCGCAATCTGGCCCGCATCGCCCGGGGCACAGCGGTGCTGCGCTGGACCCAGGAAGGCTTCCAGCGCAGCGGCAGCGCCGATCCGTCAGGCGGCACCCCGCGTAATCTGCTCGGCTTCAAGGACGGTACGGGGAATCCGGACGTCACCGATGAGACGCTGATGCGAAATATCGTCTGGAGCGGCAACGCCGATGGCCCGGCCTGGATGAATGGGGGCACGTATCTTGCGGTGCGCCGCGTACGGTTCCGTATTGAGGTCTGGGACCGCTCCTCGCTGAGCGATCAGGAGGCCACCTTCGGGCGGCACCGGCAGAGCGGCGCACCGATTGGAGCCGGAGATGAATTCGCTGAGCTAAATCTGGCAGCAGCGGATGCTGCCGGCAAGCCGCTCATCCCGCCGGACTCCCATTCCGCTCTCGCCCATGGAGACGGCTCGGTCCAAATGCTGCGCCGCTCCTATTCCTATTCCAGCGGCATGGATCTCAAGACCGGACAGCTTGATGCCGGTCTGGTATTCATCAGCTTCCAAAAGGATCTGATGAAGCAGTTCGTCAGCATCCAGCAGCGCCTCGCTAAAAATGACCGGCTGAATGAATATATGGTTCACACCGGCAGTGCTGTCTTCGCCTGCTTCCCGGGTGTACACGAAGGCGGCTATATCGGGGAGCTGCTGCTCGAGGGATGAAATGCCCAGGCTGTGACGGTTGACGCTGAGGAAGCAGGAGCCATGGGGATTCTGAGGCCGGAGCTGCGGCGATTCGGGCACCGGGGCTGCGGCGATTCGGTGGACCGGAGAGGACGGACAGGTAGCTGATCGTTGCGGTCTGAGAGGCCTTTATTTTCTCTTTTCGAGCATATTCAGCTACTCGAACGGACTGCACGGAGCTTATTTAAGCTACGGCGGGCGTTTTCCTCCCAATTATTTGTACATAAGCTCCACTGAGTCCGTTCAACTTGCAAAAACGTTAATATGGCTAAAATAAGCGCAGCTGAGTCCGTTGCAAGTGACCCCTACTCGCTAAACTTGAAGGGAATGATCCTGATGAAGATCACGGTTATACATGGTCCTTGGCGGCAGATCAGGGCAGCGCTGCTGCTCCTCTGCCTGCTTGTGCTGCTGCCCGGCGCGCCGGCTTCTGCGTCAGGCGCGCCGCTGGATGAGCTGCTGCCGCCTGTAGGCAGCGCGCTGGTGGAGGCCGGCCAGAGCCGCTGGGAAGCGGCGGCGGCCGATGTCGATTCGTTCGCGGTGCTGTGGCGCAGCGCGAACGGGAGCACGCCGGACCCGGCACTCGCCGGTCCGGCTGCTGAGGTGGACGCCGCGCTGGCCGCTGCGGCGGAAGCTTTGGCGGGCGGCGGCGGAGCGCCCGCCAAGGCAGCCTTGTCCACGCTCGCCCGCAGCGTGGACGCGTTCGTCACCGCCGCCGCAGGTGAAGGCGGCGGTGGCACGGGCGCCGCCGGACGCGCAGCGGCGGCGAAGCTGCTGCCCGCGGCGGAGCGCACGCGGGATGCGGCGCGCAGCGCCGACTGGGCCGCGGCGGCGGAAGCCTACCGCGCCGTGGTGAACGGCTGGACGCCGGCGGAACGCGGCATCCGGGCGGACAATCCCGCCGTCTACGGCTTGCTGGAGACGAAGATGAGCCTGCTGCGCATTGCGCTGCAGGCAGAGCCGGTCCGCGGAGAGGCCGCGCAGGCGGAAGCGGAAGCGCTGGTGACGCTCCTGTCCGGCTACAGCGAAGGTAAAGCCGTCGATACCGGTGGCGCGCCAGCGGAGCCAGCTTCCATTGAAGGGCTGATCCGCTATCTGAAGCAAGCTTCCGCCGCCGCCCAGGCCGGCGACAGCGCAGCAGCCGCTGATATCATGGAACAGCTCATCGCTGCCTGGCCTTCGGCCGAAGGCCAGGTCCAATTGGCCTCACCCAAGGTCTATGCCAGCGTTGAGAACGAGAGCACCGCCGTCACCGGGTATCTGCTCTCCAGTCCTCCAAAGCTGGACCAAGCTCTATCGCTTATGGACACGATGCTCTCTGAGCTGACGCCGCTGACGGGGGAACAGACTTATACCGCATGGGATGCGGCACTCATTCTGCTACGGGAGGGGCTGGAGGCGATTCTAGTACTCGCCGCCCTACTTGCCTATCTGCGCCGTGAAGCAGTACCGGCGGCACGCCGCTGGGTATGGTCCGGCGCGGCGGCAGGTCTCGCTGCAAGCATCGGCCTCGCCGTATTGCTGACCTATTCCCTCTCTCAAGCCGCCTCTGGCGGCGCACGCGAGCTGATCGAAGGGATCGCCGGCCTCGTGGCCGTGATCATGATGCTCACCGTCGGCCGTTGGCTGCACGGCAAATCCAGCACGGCGGCCTGGAATAAAT
The DNA here is from genome assembly GCF_038593195.1 of Paenibacillus sp. FSL H7-0350. NCBI lineage: Bacteria > Bacillati > Bacillota > Bacilli > Caryophanales > Paenibacillaceae > Paenibacillus > Paenibacillus sp. FSL H7-0350. The sequence goes on from NZ_CP151972.1 coordinate 2,935,037, forward strand.
ATGTAGACCGCCAGATGCAGGGTGCCCTGGCCAAGGGCAATCTGTGGTACCTGTTCTTCATCGCTGCGCTGGCCATTTTGCGCGAAGGGGCGGAGACTACGATTTTTTACGCAGGGATGGCCCCGGCCATCGATACCTCTCAGCTGCTGCTCGGGATTGGCAGTGCTCTTATAGTCCTGATCATTCTCGGCTATGCCATGATTGCACTGAGCGCCAGATTGCCTGTTGTTGCCTTCTTCCGCGTCGCTACAGCACTGATCTACTATTTGGTGTTCCGCTTCCTCGGTGAGAGCCTTCATGCCTTACAGATCGCTGGCAAGCTGCCCGCCCATAACGGGCACAGTCTGCCTTCCATCGGCTGGCTTGGCATGTATCCGACCTGGGAGACTACCATCCCACAGCTGCTGATACTCGTCTTCATCTTATGGGAGCTGCTGCGCGGCAGACGTACTGCCAACAGGACAAAGGCTGCAAACGGGATCACTAAGTAAACATACTAATTATGTAAAAGCTGCAATCTGTGCGTGTGCCTTCAAACATGCAGATTGCAGCTTTTTGTATCTCCTGCCACTTGGTTGGCTATATTCCCCTCCGCCAATGCATGAAGCAGAAATGAATAGATGGAAAAACGTCACTTACTAAAAGAGTAGAATACTTTTTATGGATGATAGATGGAAAAACAGCATTTAATTTTTACTCAATGAGCTTAAAGTGGAATATGAGCAAAATTAAGCAGCAAAAATCCAATTATTTTCCACAACAAACTGAATTACGAGTTAATAAGTAACGAAAATCCAACTGTTTCCTCTTACAATAATCCTTCCATCCTCCCCCCTACCACAAATCCACCACCTCCATCTCCTTAATTCTGCCCCAGACCAGCCTTAAACCAAACTGCCTATTGCAACCTTCCGCAATTTGTTTTATCCTGATTATGAAAATAATTTTCTTAATAAACACAAATATTATGTAAAATAATTTCAAATGCAACTTAGGTCAAAACTTAACCTGTCCATTTCCGCATGTCCATTTCTACATTTTCATTCGGGTAAGTAGAGAAAGCTACATGAATCTGATTCTATAGAAAAGAAGGTGAGCGCTTGTCTCCCATTCTGCATGCTCTGGAGCATGACAATTCCAAGCTGTCGCAAATGGAACGCAAGCTGGCTGAGCGCATTCTGGCCTCGCCCGGGGAAATTGTCCATATGGGCATCACGGAGCTGGCGGAGGAATGCGGCATCAGCACGGCGACGATTACGCGGTTCTGCAAAGCGCTGCACTTCAAGGGTTACCCTGATTTCAAGCTCAAGCTGGCAGCTGAGCTGGCGCATAGCGACGGCTCGCCGGAGACCGGCAGCTCCTCTTATCAGGACATCGTGGCCGGCAATCCGCTGCAATTCATTGTAGAGGCCATGCAGGCCAACCACCTGGCCTCGATCCGGGACACCACCTCGCTGCTGGATCTGGGCCGGCTGCAGCAGGTCATTGATCTGCTGTGCCGGGCGCGGCGGGTCGATCTGTACGGGATGGCGACCTCATCCATCGTAGCCCAGGATTTCTATCAGAAGCTGATCCGCATCGGCGTGAACTGCACCGCTTTTGCCGATTCCCATATGCAGATTACTTCCGCTTCCTCACTCTCTTCCGGCGATGTGGCCTTCGCAGTCTCTTATTCGGGGGAGACCCCGGAGACGGTGGATGCCTTAACCTGTGCAGCCGCAAGCGGCGCAGCTACGGTGTCGTTAACCTCCTACGGAAGCAGTACTCTGGCTACACTCGCTGACATTCCGCTCTTCTCCTCGTCTCTTGAGCAGGGCATGCGGCGCGGCGATATGGCTTCACGGATCGCACAGCTGCATATTATCGATATTCTGTTCACCGGCATGGTCAGTACCCGGTTTGGAGATTTCATCCCAAGGCTTGAGCAATCTTACCGGAACGTCCAACATTACCGTCACAAACGGGGAGGTCAAATCTAATGAATATTTTGAAATTTCAGCATGAAGAAGATTTCGCAGCCACAGGAGCTAACCTGATCGCCAGTCTGCTGCAGAGCAATCCCAGAGCCGTTCTCGGGCTGGCTACCGGAAGCTCCCCTGTCGGGGTATATGAGAAGCTGGTAGAAATGCACCGCAAGGGCAATGTCAGCTTCGCCAAAGCCTCATCCTACAACCTGGACGAATATGTCGGACTGCCTGTGGATCATCCGCAGAGCTACCGGAGCTTCATGAATGAGCATCTGTTCAATCACGTTGATATCGACCCGGCCCGCACTCATGTGCCTAACGGAAATGCTCCAGACCTTGCGGCCGAATGCCGTGCGTATGACAAGCTGCTGGAGGATAACGGTCCGGCGGATCTGCAGATCCTCGGCATCGGCAGCAACGGCCATATCGGCTTCAACGAGCCGGATGCCAGCCTGAGCAGCGGAACGCATGTGGTCGATCTGCTGGAAGAGACCCTGGAAGCCAATGCCCGCTTCTTCGACCGTGTAGAGGATGTGCCGCGTCAGGCGGTAACGATGGGCATCGGCGGTATTCTCAAGGCGAAGCAGATTGTACTGCTTGTCCGCGGGGAAGAGAAGGCGGAAGCGGTTAAAAATGCGCTGGAGGGCCCTATCACTACCCAGTGCCCCGCTTCGCTGCTGCAGAGCCATCCGAATGTGGTCGTCCTGCTGGATGAAGGTGCTGCCAAATGGCTAAAATAAACGGTATGAGCGGAGAACTGTTGTACGGTAAGGTGTTGACTCCTGATGGAATCATCGAGCAGGGTGTAATTGCCGTAGCAGAAGGCTTGATTCAATATGCAGGAGAAGCCGCTTGGCTGCCCGCAGCTTATGAGGGCTGGCAGACAGTCACCCGTGAGCCGCAAGGTCTGCTGATCCCCGGATTCGTCGATGTGCATGTACACGGCGGAGCCGGACATGACTTCATGTACAGCGATGCAGATGCTCTTGACACCATCACACGGTTCCATGCCTCACACGGGACGACCTCGATGCTTGCTACAACCATGACAGCTGCCAAGGCAGACATCGATCAGGTGCTGGCTGAGGTAGATGCTTATCGCACGCGTGAAGGCGGCATGCCCTATGCAAGGCTGGCAGGTGTACATCTGGAGGGACCTTTCATTAGCGTAAGATGGCCTGGAGCGCAGAATCCTGAGCACATTGTTCCGGCTAATATAGAATGGCTGGAGGAATGGGAGGACAAGTATCCGGGAATGATCCGTCAGGTCACCCTGGCTCCCGAGCGCGAAGCTGCTCTGGAAGCTATCCAGTGGCTGCGCAAGCATGGCATTACGGCTGCACTCGGCCACACAGATGCTACATTCGAGCAGGTGATTACCGCTGCCGATGCCGGACTGAACCAGGCGGTGCACATGTTCAATGCCATGACGCCGCTGCATCACCGCAAGCCGGGAACGGCCGGTGCCGTCCTGTTCGATCCCCGGATCAGAGCCGAGGTCATTGCCGACGGAATCCATGTTCATCCGGCAGCCATCAGCCTCATTACCCGGCTCAAGAACAATCATAATCTGCTGCTGATCACAGATGCCATGTCAGCGACGGGACTCAGCGACGGAGAATATGCCATCGGTGATCTGCCTGTGATCGTCAAAGACGGCATAGCCACGCTGAAGGAGCATCCTGAAGCTCTGGCCGGCAGCACACTGACCATGATTAGCGGGTTCCGTTATCTGGTTCAGGAGGTCGGTCTCAGCCTGCTCGAAGCCTCACAGGCTGCCAGCCTTAATCCGGCGCTGTCACTAGGCATGCAGCGGTCTATCGGAACGCTTGAGGCAGGGAAGCGCGGCGATATTCTGCAGCTGAACCAAGACCTGAACCTGCGCGGCGTATGGATCGGCGGACGCAAGCTGAAGGCCTAAATACAGGCAGTAAGACGCAGCTTCGTATTCCTATAAACGCAGGCAATGCAGCCCTCTCACCCGGCTTTCCGGGTAAGAGGGCTGCATTGTTTGCGTTTGTCTTCATTCACTTGTGCCCGTCTATGCCCATCTGTGCCCGTCATTTGAATAAGCCTCATATCCCTCTGGAATACTATCTTCATTCAAGGCACTATGCAGTAGGCTGCTCACTGTCCGCTGCGCGCAGGGAAAATCCGTTCCGCCATGATACGGAATTCATTCGCGAAGCCTCTGAGCGGATGTCCGGCACGGAATTCCCGGGCATAATAATCGGCCCGTTCCACGAAATCCGGGTTCGCCGAGACATACACATTGCTGACGTATGTGTTGCCTTTTTTAACCTCTGCAGCGATTTTATTCTTGATCTCCCCGGGAAGATTGTCTTTATCCTCCCCCATATTGCTTCTGGACATAATCCCGTTATTGCCGTTCCCCGGATAATCTCCGGGAGTCGCCATACCTGTACCGCCAACGGTTCCGGTGCCTGTCAGACTCCCTGGAATGCCCGCCATGGAGCCGCCTGTCCCTGTCATCCCGGGAACACCCGCAGCAGTTCCTCTTCCGGTAGCTTTCTCGCGGGTGGTACTCGTGGTGTGAACCCCGCCCGAAGCATGCTCGAGCATTACAGCGACATAAGCGCTTCGGCCGACCATGATAACGTTAGCCGAACGAACTTCCGGCATGGCCGCTACACGGTCAGCCAATTCCTTGCTTACCTCCATGCTGCCGAAGTCATCGTCACGCATTCCGTCCCGTGCGGAGTTCACGTGGATTCGCCCGTCAGTCCCCCTTACACTTTTCGTCTGCATATTGCCATTATCTGCCGAATGGCCGGCACTGCAGCCGGTCATACTTAAGACGCCGGCCAGCAAGGCAGCAGACACGGACAAGCCGAATTTCGATCGCAACATTCCTTCATCTCCCATCACAGAATAATGTAGTGCAGCGTCACAAGACTTAGCATGGCTCCTCCGCTGCCGGGCTATCCAGAAAGGATTTGGCAATGCCGCCCCCCACAGTCACGTGTAAGAGAAATCCGGCGTATCTTATATAACAGCAGACTGTGTTTCTCCGCAGGCAGTCCAGATCAGGAGGGGTAAGCTTGAGAATTCTATTTACGTTTTATGTACCTAGCGGCGGGGTGGAGACCCTGAACAGGCTGCGGTGTGAGAGTCTTCAAAAGAACGGCATCGAATGCCATGTGCTCTATCTCATGCCGGGGTCCGGCACCCACAATAGTGTAAGCTTCCCGGTATTTATCACTTCGCAGGATGAAGATATCAGGGCTATACTGAATGCCCATCATTATGACGCCATCATTGTAACCTCAGATTATCTGCTGCTGGAACGTCTGCGCCGGCTGGGGTATGGAGGCCTCCTGATCTACGAGTCCCAGGGTCTGGGAACACGAAGTGAAGCCCGTAATGTGATTATAGATTCTGTGCCTTATCTGCAATCCTTCTGCAATGCCGTGCTGATTCCCCCCACCGATCATTTACTGGAGCTGTTTATCGAGATCTGCCCCTGGCTCCAGCGCTATGTCATTCCGAACCTTGTGGATGTACAAGGATTCCGGTATATCCCCGCTGAGGCGCCCGTTGATCCTGTCATTGCCTGGGTAGGTCGGCTGGAACCCAACAAGAACTGGAGCGAGTACCTGAAGATTGCCCACCATATCCGCAAAGCAAAACCTAACCTGCATCTCTGGATGTTCCATGATCCGGGCTTGGCCTCCGATGACCAGAAGGCGGCATTCAATGAAGAACTGCATGCTCTTGGTCTGAATGACCGGCTGAATGTGTTCACGAATATGCCTAACCAGATGATGCCTGTCTACTATTCATCGATTGCCGCTTCAGGAGGCTTCCTGCTGTCCAGCTCTGTCACAGAAGGCTTCGGATATGCCGTAGCTGAGGCTGTCTGCTGCTCCTGTCCTGTACTCAGCACGGATTCCGACGGGGTCAGATCCTTCATCACCCATAATATTACGGGCAAATTCTATCCGCTTGGCAATGTGGAGGCTGCCGTGAACGAAGGACTGGAACTGATGAATAACATCCCGCTGCGCGAAGCTATCTGCTATCAGGGCCGTCAGCATATGGTTACGCATTTCGGCTTCGATCAGTATGCGCATTCCTTCCGCGAGATGATGAATTCCTTCTCTATCTTCTAACTACTACAAGCTTCTCATCTCCCAGTCTTCCGGCAAAAAAACCTTCAACCCCAGCGCCCGCCGGGGTTGAAGGTTTCTCTGTGTATGGCATTCTGCCCTGACGCATTACGTGCCTTGTCTGGACACCATCTCAAACAGCTCAGCCTGGAAGACCTGTACGCTTCTCTCCCAGGTGAAACTCAGGGAATCCTGCTCTCCCCTGGCAGCCAGATGCCGGCGAAGCTCCCCGTCGTTAATGAGCGTTACAATATCTGCAGCAAGACGGTTCTCATGACGATACGACATCAGGCAGTTCTGCCCGTGTGCACAGTATTCGAGATTTCCTCCTGAATATACGGTAGCCAGAGCAGCACCGCAGCGCATCGCTTCCAGCCCCGGCAGTGAACCGGCATCATTGGTACTTGCGCTGACAAAAATATCCGTCTCATTGTAATGATAAGCCAATTCATCGTCATTCCCGGGTGTCCGCAGCTGATAGCGCCCTGTATTAAGTAAGGCCTGCAACCTCCCGGAAGTGGCATATTCAGCAGGGGGAGTCATGATATAGATCTCCACCTCAGGATGAAGCCGCTTGACCATATCGAGCTGCTGAATCAGGTATTCCTGTTCCCGGTGGCCGGAGAATCCGCCTTCTGGACGCCGCATAATAGCCGAGACGATCAGCGGCTTGCCCGGATTGTCGCGAAAATGCGTATTATGGAAATGCGGATCAACACCGACCGGAACAATCATCCCCTTAATGCCGTGATTGATCCGTATGACCTCCTGCTGCCAGCGCGACAGTACAAGCAGGTTGCGGGTAATGCCGTAGGAGGCGAACGACTGATTATTATCCGGCAGGAAATTCGGCTCATAGCATAAGGCCAGCCGGATATGCAGCCCTTTGCCCTGAAGGCTGGCCCGTTCGGCAACCGGAACGGTTGTATAATAATTGGAGATAATGACATCCCCGTAAGGAAAATGGTCTTCTGTAAGGACCGGGGCGGGCACAGGGATAATCGGACATTTCATCTCATATTCCACAACACCTAAGCTGGGCATAAGAACAACGACCTCATGGCCTATTAAAGTCAGGGCGTTCGCAAGCTCCGCTATCATCCGCTGCGCACCGCCTCTGGATAAGGTCAGAACTGGAAAGGTCAGTCTCAATTCCTTCTCTCCTTCCTCAGCAGCTTCGTCAATTTCCCCCTGTGCATGGACTGAACCATGGCAATTTCCCGGTTCTGCGCCTCGCTGTGCAGGACCGAGCCCATCTCATTATGGACGCGGTAATCCAGCAGCGGCTCTTCTATATAAGACCACTCATAATGAGGCAGAATCCGCAGCCACATATCATAATCCTGTGTATACAGGAGCTTCTCATTAAACATACCAACCCTGGAGAGAACCTCCATATCTAACAGCACCGTGCTGCCGTTCACCGGACAGCCGGACATCATGGTCTGTATGAGGGCCGGCCTGCGCAAGGACGGCATTCGGACTATATCGGAGAACTGCTGCCCGTGCTCATTAATATAGTAGTAAGCCGTATGATTGAAGGAGGTGCCCGAATTGCGGATAGCTTCTATCTGCCGTCTGATTTTATCGGGATGAAACAGATCGTCCGCGCTTAACCAGGCAAAATAAGCTCCGCTTGCCACCTCGATTCCCTTATTGAGGGCCGAGCCGGTCCCTCCATTGGTCTTGCGGACATACACAATCCGGCTTCTATAGGCGTCTAGCTTCTCTGTATGGAGCGTTGAACCGTCATCCACCACGATCAGCTCAATATCCGTGTAGCTCTGGGCCAGCACGCTTTCGACCGCCAGATGTACGTAAGGACAATTATAGAACGGAATTACCACCGAGACCTTGGTCTTCTGATTCATGCCCCGGCCTCCTCCCTGAGTCATTTATACAGTCTTGCAGGCGAGCAGGGCGTCCAGCGGCGCGTGATTCTCACCGAAGGCTTCCCGGAATGAAGGATTCTCCGCATGGTGAAAGCCCTTCAGTACAGTTACAGCGTAGCCCAGCTTCAGAAAGTCCTCAGGCTCCCATCCGCTCCAGTGCTTCTGGTAGTACTCTCCATGCAGATTGAAATGGTCCCTCCCCTCCTGCGGGAAGAAGCCCCGCGGTGTAAATACGACGACACGGTTCGCAGCGATGAGCTCTGCCTTACGCAGCAGTTCCATGCCTTCACTCATCGAGAAATGCTCCAGCGAATCGATCAGAGTGACCGCAGAGAAGGTTCCCGGCAGGAACAGCTTATCGATATGACCGGCATCGGCATGAACCGGAATGATATGGGGAGCCTTGTATTTGCGGTGCAGCAGATAAGGCCTGTGGATATCCAGACCCAGCACCACAGCGGCTTCATACCGCTCCAGCAGCGTACCGGTACCGCTGCCGATATCCAGTATACTCTCGGAGAATTTCAGCTGCTCCAGCAGGACCGGCAGGAAGTCTTTCACTTCGATTTCCCGGTACATATGCTCTCCCTCCTAAGCGTTAATTGCCTTACCTTGGGCTGTGCTGCAGTGCCGGCTGTCCGCTCCGGCAGCTAGCCGCCCATGGAGGCAATCAGGGCGCTTAACGGAGCGTGATAACGGGCACTGGTTGCTGCAGCTTCAGCCATAATGACATCGTAGTGTCTGAGCGTGCCCATTCCCTCATGCCGGCGGTAAGCCGTCAAGGACTGGTTCAGCATCACCGGTGCATAACCGTTCAGAATCGCCCGGTACCACAGATCATAATCATGGGTATACGGCAGTGCTTCATCGAACATCCCGATGGCTCCGAAGATCTCCCGCTTGAACATCACCGTACAGCCGTTGATGGGATTGCCGTACAGGAAGCAGCGCAGATATTCAAGCTGGTTCGGGAATACGGCCGCAGCATTCAGCTCCATCGCCTGCGAGTTTGCGTTAATGTAGTTGAAGTTGGTGTACGAGATCAGCAAACGGTTCTGTTCCATGAACAGAACCTGATTATTGATCTTGTCATGATAGAACATATCATCCGAGCTGAGCCAGACTACATAATCTCCCGTGGCATGGGCAATACCGTGGTTAAGTGCCGAAGCGGTGCCGCCGTTGGCCTTGCCCAGATAGTGAATGTAGGGCAGATAAGGGGTAATCCGCTCTGCATGCAGAGTAGAACCGTCATCCACTACGATAATCTCATAAGGCTGCCAGGATTGGCTCATAGCGCTCTGCAGCGCCTGCTCAATATAAGGGCAATTGTAAAAAGGAATAACTACGGATACTCTGGGCTTCATAACAACCTTCCTTCCTTACCGGCTCTTGTATAGCGGATTATATCTGCCAGTGAACGGTCCAGCGCAATCTCCGGCTTCCAGCCGGACATAGCAGCATAGTCCCCCGATGCTTCAGGCGTTCCCTTAGTATCAGCAGATTCAAATGGAGGCTTCGCCGGAACGGCAGATGACAGGGAAGGATTGCCCCGGCTGTGCTCCTCCTGCGGCCCCCAGTCCATCCTTACCGGAGCCGCAGCATGAGCCAGCAGCTTCGCTGCAATCTCTCCCAGTTCCCGCTCTGTCCCGGAATCGATGCGGTAGATCCTGCCGGTCTCTCCCGAATCCAGAATGAAGCCATACGCCCTGACCGCATCACGTACATCCAGAAAATCACGCAGCGCATGGCGCGAGGAGAGCCGAAAGGCAGCAGGAGCAGCCGATCCGGCTACGGCAGCTGCTTCACTGCGTACAATATGCTGTGCCAGCAGGGAACAGAAGCCGGTGGACGGACCAGGCCCAATCAGGTTCGAGGGCTCCGCCATCAGCACCGGCTGTGCAAACAGTGTTCCCCAGGCCAGCGATACCAGCTCTTCCAGCGTCTTACTGAGGCTGTAGGGGTGAGGCGGGTCTGTCGCACCCGGTCTGTACTTAAGCCGGGAGCCGGCCACCAGAATACGGCTGGCCGGCTGGACACGCAGCGCCTCAAGCAAATATAGAGTAGCCATTACATTGGTTTCCATGTAGAGCAGCGGGTCCTGCCAGGACTCCGGGACCGAATTCTTGCCTGCCAGGTGCAGCACCTGATCCGGCTTCACCGCTCCAATCATTGCCGCTACAGCCCTGCGGTCCCCCAGGTCACAGACAACCTGCTGAACACCCTCCGGGAACAACCCTGCTTCTGGCTCGCGGCGGACTACAGCAGTCACCTCCGCTCCTCCGGCGGCAAAATAGGCCACGGCATGCCTGCCGGTAAAGCCGGAAGCTCCGGTAATAAGGAGACGACGACGCCCGCTCATGTCGGCAGCTCTGAGCTGCGCATAAAGCCCTCAAGCTCGCTAAGCATCCGGGGATAGGACGGCAGCTCAATCGTAACATCGCTTCTCGTGCTGATCAGCGTCCGGTCCTGAACTGGTGTCTGCTGCGGGATGATCTCAACATCCTCTTTATGAAATGCCGCCTGCATCATCTGCAGCAGCTGATATTTGCTTACGGGCTGCGGGTGGGCCAGATGAATCAGCCCGGAGAGATCCGAGTCCAGTAAGGAGTCGACGGCTTTGGCCAGCTCCAGGGTAGTGACTCCATTCCACATCACGCATTCATATCCGGTTACCCGGTCCTTCTGGGCCAGGAACCATTCCATGAGGCCGATTCCGCCAGAACGGATCTCAGGCCCGATAATGGAGGTGCGGATCGTAAGATGTCCGGGATCACGCACTTCTCCAAGACTCTTGGTAAGGGCGTAGACCGAGGTTCCATCCGCGGCATCATCCTCTGTGTATCCACCGCGTGTTCCTTCGAACACGCAGTCGGAGCTGATGTGGATGAGCCGGGCATGAATCTGGTCCGCTGCCCTCCGCAGGCGGTGGGGCAGGAATCCGTTGACATGGTACGCGCCGATCCGGTCCCGTTCGGCGAATTGATTGAGTACCCCCATCGCATTAATAATGCAATGGGGGGAGACGATTTCAACCAGCTTTTCTACACCGGCGATGTCGTCGGCGTCCAGATACAACCCTCCAAGATCCTTCTTATCCCGGGTTGTATGGAAGATGTGGTGCTTGCCCTGGCGGCGAAAATACTCCGCCAGCATATGACCTGCCATACCATTTCCGCCGAGAATAAGGAGCTTCACTGGAGGAACCCTCCCCGGATCAGGATAGCCTTGATTTCAGCCTGCTCCATCAGATGATTCTCGGAGCTGAAGCTGCTGAAGGACACATGGGGGAAATGACGGTAATGCTCCTTCAGCTCCGGCATATCTAGCGTAGGCAGAATAACCAGGTACTGCTCATCGTAGACCACCGTAGTCAGGCTCTCGAAATCGCTCATCAGGATCTCATGGATTTTCTCACCCGGGCGGATGCCGGTCTCAATCATACTGACATCCGTCCGCCCGGAAGCTTCGATCAGCACATCCGCCAAATCCACGATCCGGCAGGTCGGCATGGTCATGACGAAGATCTCGCCGCCGATACTGACATCGGAAGCCTTGAACAACAGGGTAATGGCATCGCGCAGGGTGAAAAAGAACCGGGTCATGTTCATATCCGTAATCTTTACCTGTCCCTTGTCCTTGATCTGCTTCATGAACAGATGGACCACGCTGCCGTTCGTCCCCAGCACATTGCCTCCGCGCACGGTAACAAACTTGGTGCCTGAGCCGATCAGATTGGCATAGACGAATAGCTTCTCGCCGATGGCCTTGGTCATGCCGTAGAAGTTCGACGGATTAGCTGCCTTGTCGGTAGAGATGTAGATCGCCTTCTCCACATTGTTGGCAATCGCCGCTTCAATGACATTCTGTGTACCGACCACATTCGTCTTGAGTGCCTCGTACGGCTGGTCTTCGCAGACGGGTACATGCTTAAGTGCGGCCAGATGGAAGACATAATCCACACCCCGGCAAGCTGCCACCAGCGCATCCTTGTCACGGATATCGCCGATGATGAAGCTGAGACGCTTATCTTCAAATTCACGGCTCATGGCTACCTGTGCAGACTCACTGCGGGAGAATACGATGATTTCTTTGGGATGCTGCGGCAGCAGCTGCCGGATCAGCTCATGCCCCCAGGAACCGGTACCGCCTGTAACCAGAATCCGTTTATTATTGAACATGCAGGTTCCCTCCAAGCAGAAATTTAACTACCTTTACCGAGACACCTTGGGCGAGATACCCTTCCGGCGCCTCCCAATCGGGCTTAAGCGACGTCATCAGCACGGTGCAGCGCAGAATGCTGTTCTGTTCTACCCCGGACACTACATTACTTCCGCAATCGACGGTCTCCGGGCGTTCTGTTGTCCGGCGTATGGTCACCGTAGGTACTCCCATCAGGCAACATTCTTCTTGAACGGTGCCGCTGTCGGTAATGGCGCACAGGGCATAACGCTCCAGATGAACAAAGTCAAAAAATCCGAAGGGCTCGTGAAACTCCACCAGCGGGTTCATAGTCAGCGGGAACTGCTCCGTAAGCTTGGAGCGTGTACGCGGATGGATGCTGCAGATCAGGCGGAGCCCCAACTGCTCAGCCACGAGGTTCAGCCCGGACATAATCTGGAGCAGCGATTCCGGATCATCGACATTCTCGGCCCGGTGCGCGGTCACCAGCAGATACCGGCCGGCTTCAAGCTTCAACCGGGACAGGACGTCACTGGCTGCGATCTGCTCTTCGTAATGCGTAATCACCTCATGGATGGGATTGCCGGTTAACACGATACGCTGGCTGGGAAACCCTTCGCTGAGCAGATGTCTTTTACTCTGCTGGGTATACGGCATATTTATGGTGGAGACGGCATCTATGACACGGCGGTTTTTCTCCTCCGGCACTTTCAGATCGTAACAGCGGTTTCCTGCTTCCATATGCACCACAGGGATACCCATCCGCTCGGCCAGAATGGCACACAGCGCACTGTTGGTATCACCCAGAAGCAGCACGCGGTCCGGCTGCTCCTGGAGCAGAATGCTCTCCAGGCTGCCGAACATGGCGGCCAGCTGGCCCCCGAGTCCGGCCTGCTTATCCTGTAGCACATAGTCCGGTGCGCGGAGTCCCAGCTCGGCGAAGAATACCCCGCTGAGGCTGGCCGTGAAATTCTGTCCCGTATGCACCAGTACATGCCGATCCGCATACCGGTCCAGCAGCGGAATGATGACGCTAAGGCGGATGATCTCGGGCCGTGTGCCCAAAATCGTCATGATCTTCATGGGTTCACTCCCCTTTGATTATGGCCTGCCCTTAGGAACCGGGCAGGCTGCTCAGGATGCCTTACGCCGCCGCTTGCTCCGGCGGCTTCCGGCATGGCCCGCGCGGCGCTTCTTGCCGCCGCTGGCCCGCCTGCGCGCGGAGCCTGCCGCACGCTTCTTACGGCTCTTACGGCGCGGGCTCTTTCCCGCTGCGCCGCTCCGGGACTTGGCGCGGCGCAGCCTGCCGCGCCGCAACTTCGCGGCCCGCAGCCTTGCAGCGCGGCGCCCGGTCTTCCCCCGCGGCGGCTCTGCCGCGGGGGCGCTCTTCCCGCCCGCCGGCGCAGCAGCGGGCGGGGCTTCCGGGCCGCCGATGAGCTGCGGCGGCTGGAGGCAGTAGCGGAGATGCCATCTCTCCGCTAAGCCTTGCAGCCGGGCGCGGTAAGCCGCCGGGCCGTAGACGGCCTCGATGTGCTCCCGCGCCTGCCGGCCAATGCCGGCCGCCATCGCCTGGTCGGCCAGCAGCGCGTTCACCCGCCCGGCCAGCGCGTCGATATCTCCAGCCGGCACGAGCAGCTCGCCGCAGCCTGCGGCGTTCAGGATCTCCCGCAGGCCGCCGGAATCATAAGCGACGACCGGCTTGCTGAAGGCATAGCCCTCCAGGGCCGTCATGCCGAAGCCTTCCCGGATCAGGCTGGGGACAACGAGCAGGTCCATCGCGCAGTAAGCGGCCGGCAGACATTCTTCATATCCGACGAACCGGAAGCGTGAGGTCAGTCCCTCCAGCTTCACCTTGCGGACACAGCGCTCATAGTAGCTTTTATCCCCCGGAGTCCCCACTACGAGGTAGCGGGCATCCGGATGCTGCTGATGCACCAGAACCGCCATCTTGACGAAATGCTCCAGCCCCTTCTCTTTATTAATGAAGGAAGAGACATAGCCGATCAGCGGGTCTCCCGGGGCAATCTTCAGCTCACTCCGCCGTTCGCCGCGCAGCTTGCTCCAGGCCTCGAACAACAAATCCGCGTCACTCCATGACGGAGGCAGCTGGGTCACCTTGCTATCGCGGATCTCCTCAGGGAAGCACGCTGCCGCTGTCTGTGAAATCGCCAGAATCTCATCGCTGTGGTTGTGGATCAGCTCTACGCTGACCGGGGTGTACTCGTTGTCTGTGATGGTCTCTGAGATCTTCCAGATCACCGGTATACCCAGTGACTTCGCCGCGATTGGCGGCAGGGCATGCACACAAGTGCTGGTGATCACGAAGGACGGGCGGAGCTCCGCAAGCCAATGCGTCAGCTCATGATATTCCCGGCCCTCTTGCAACTTGCGGATATCTGCCGGAAGACCGGCATAGGGGGTGTACACTCCATAGACCAGCGGAATAGACATCAGCCGGACATGAAGGCCGTAGCTCCGGGCCAGCTGTGTCAGCTTCCCGTCCTGCGGAGCTACGAGGATACAATTGAAGTAAGGAGACAGCTCCCGGCTGAAGAATAACAGCAGCTTCTCCGCACCCGTAATACTGCGTGTGTTGGAGACATGGGAAAAGAGGACGATCGTCGCTTTGTCGGCCATGTTGTCTCGGTGCTCCTCTGCGAAGGGCTGTGGAGCAGCCATTCACCTCCTAATTTTTAATGCGCATACTCCATTAACACTCTGCGGTTCACCAACTTAGGACGGGTATATCAGCTGGCAGGCCAACATCTCTGCCCGGTACTCCAGTATATTGAGGGGGCACAGATGCCGGCACGACACCTGTCCCCTGTGATACGCACATTTTGCTGACAGCCTGTTCTACGATTGCCCTGCTGGCTTACCCGTAAATAATAGTGAGCAACTGACTCAGACGTCTGGTGTACGTATGATCCCTCAGTGTCCGTTCGAAGGCACGGAGGGACATTTCCCGGCGCTCTTCCTCGTGTGTCAGATAGTACTGGATTTTGTCCATCAGCTCGCGGGGGCTGGAGAAGGTGTCGATCTCTTCGCCCACCTTGTAGAAGGAACCGAGATCGTCACGGGCATCACTGAGCTGCAGCGTGCCGCTGGCAGCAATCTCGAACGTACGCGGATTCGGCGATACGGCCGGAATATACAGCGTGTTATTGTTGACAACATCATCGATATGCGAGCGGTGAAGGTTGATCACAATCTTCGAACCGCTATAGGCTACGGCCGTCTCCTGAGGAGACATCCACTTGCCGATCTCAATCCGTTCGCCATAGAGCGGCGCTTCGGGCAACCGGTCCCACCAGATTCCGTTAATGACCGTGTTATAGCTCATCAGCTCCGGCATAATATCGCGGAAGAAATTGATCCGGTTCCAGTAGGCGGATCCGATGAAGCTGACCTCACGGCTGACCAGTGAACGTCCGATAGTCGGACGGTAATGTTCGCGGTGCGCGGCAAAGGGCAGATAGTGGACCTCCGCGCAGCCAAGGCCGCGGTAGATCTCTACGCAATTACGCTCCAGTGTGAATACATAGTCATAATGGGCCACAATCTTCATAGTGAAATCGGTGTAATACGGATCATCGGTTAGCCAGATCGCGGTCTTGATGCCCCGGCCGCGCAGAATGGCTACCTGCTCCAGCGGCAAATCCAGACCATCCAGCACCAGCACCAGGTCGGGACGCTGGGCAGAAGCCAGCTCCACCAGATTCTGGCGCACATCGGTAATCGTGACCTGAGCTGTTAACCGCTGGAGTGCGAAGAGTACCGCATCATCCAGCGGAGAATAGGGATAGCCCTTGCCCGAAGCCACGTACATCACATGGATATTCCTTACCGGCTGCGGCTCCTCCGGGCGTCCGTCCAGCACGGCCAGCCGTCCCCGCAGATAGCCTTCGTCATAACCGCCCTTGAAGCCAGTCAGACGTCCCCGCAACTTCTCTTCCTCCGCAGGGGTTCTCGGCAACGGCGGGGCAGGCATAATAAATTCGTTGTTCATGAGTATTCGCTCCTTTTGATCCATAATGAATTTCACCCTCTTGCTGAAGTAAGAACACCCAGTAAATGAGGCAGACGCGAAGTAAAGGTATGCCGGCGCAGCGTGGTCTGCAGTCCCCGCAGCGCATACTGGCGGCGTTCCTTCTCATGCTTCAGGTAATAATCAATTTTGCGCTTCAGCTCATCGGCAGAAGCGAAGGTCTCCAGATCCCGGCCCGGCTTGTAGTGAATATCCAGATCCTGACGGATATCAGTCAGCTGCATCGTCCCGCAGGCACTGATCTCATAGGTCCGGGGATTAATGGAGAGGGACGGAAGCTGGAACGTATTCCGGTTGTCCATCCCTCCTTCCCAAGGCCGGTGGATATTGATAACCAGCTTAGCGCCGCTGTAATAATTGGCCGTCTCCTCCGGCGGGATGAAGCCCTCTCTGATGTAAGGAGACAGCTCCTCGAAGTGAGTCAGCCGCTCCCAGAATCCGCCGGCGATCAGCACCTTTTTCCCCCGCAGGAAGGGGACCAGTTCATCGAACAGCTCCGTGCGGTTGCGGAAGGCATTACCAATGAACACGACATCATAGTGATATTGTGGTCCGGTGTGGCGCGGGTAGAACATCTGGGGGTTGACGCACAGCGGAAGGTAGTGCACAGACGCCGTCCCCAGCGAACGGTAGAATTCCACACAGCCCAGCTCATGCGTGAACACATAATCATAATGCCGGCAGATAACGGATGTGTCCTCGGTGAAATAAGGATCATCCACAAACCAAATTGCCGCCGGGATCCCCAACTGTCTTATTGCCATAATTTGTTCCAGATGATTCTCCGGAAATACATGCAGCCCGTTCATCACCAGCACCGCCCCCGGCAATTCGCGCGCTGCCACCTCCAGCATGGTTTCCGGTGAACAGATTATCAGCTCGCTTACCAGCAGCCGCAGCGCTTCTGCGACTCCCGTATCGATGGCCTGAAACCCCTGAGGAACATACATCAGCCTGAACGGCTGGCATTCCCCCACTTCAGGGGTGTTCAGGCGCTTCACGGCTTCGCACAGGCCGAGATGGTACCCTTCCAGATAACCATCCCGGTAATCCCGTGGAAGCCCGCCTCTCTTTTTTGTTTTCACGGCTTTCACCCTGCCCCGTTAGATTCTCAAGACAGTAGTACTATATGCGGAGTCAGCATCCGCCTCATGGACATCTGTCTGTATTGCGGCGAAATTGGCATATGCCCCCCGGCCTTTCGCCCGCTTGGCCCGAACCCTTGCAGATTTCATCCACTCTCGTCCATGCAGAGGCCGGGTCTGCACTCTGAAGCTTACTCAGGTACTTTGCGGGGGCCCATAACAGCCCCACAAAGTGAGGTCACACATCGAAGCCTATTCAAGTACTTTGCGGGGACCCCATGAATCATCTACAATTAGAGGAAAACCTACTGAGGAGGCACGAAGATATGAGTTCAATCTATGGCCCTATGCTGTATCTGCGCCATGTCGAGCTGCTGCGCGATGCGGTCCCTTCCTTCGGGAGCTATCCGTTTAATCTGCCGGTGGTACGCACCTTGGAACGGCTTGCTTTTCAGAAGCAGGTTACTTTTCTTGTGGGGGAGAACGGTAGCGGGAAGTCTACCTTGCTGGAGGGCATTGCTGCTGCCTGGGGGTTCAATCCGGAAGGAGGAACGCTGAATTTCTCGTTTAATACCCGTGCCTCGCATTCCAGTCTCTATGAATATTTGCGGATTGCCAAAGGGGTAAACGGCCAAGGGACGGATTTTTTCTGCGTGCGGAGAGTTACTACAATGTGGCTACTTACATCGATGAGCTGGATGAGGACCCCGAGGCAGGAAGACCCATTAAATCCTCCTATGGAGGGAGTTCTCTGCATGAGCAGTCGCATGGAGAATCCTTCTTCTCCACATTCGTTCACCGCTTCAGCGGACAGGGCATCTATATTCTGGACGAGCCTGAGGCTGCCTTGTCTCCCGTACGGCAAATGTCGCTGCTGGCGCGGATGCATGAGCTGGCGGAGCAGAATTCCCAGTTCATCATCGCCACCCACTCCCCGATTCTGATGTCTTATCCGGGTGCCGATATTCTTCTGCTGGAGGGAGAGAGCATTACGCCTGTTGCGCTTGAAGATACGGCTCATTACACGGTCACCCGCGCCTTCATGATGAGCCGGGAGAAGATGCTCCGTGAGCTGCTGGGCGATGACTAAACGAACCCCAGAACATATAAATTCAAGTGGAAACGGCATTGCCGTCCTTTCAAAGGACGGTACCGTTTCAGCGAGAAATAGAAGGACAATTTATCGTGTGAAACATAAAAATTCTATATTTTAAAAAAGACACCTCAAGGCGTTGAACGCCCGAGATGTCTCTTGAATTGGCATAGCTGCTCTGTATTTCTCTAATAAAGCTGGTCATCCTTCTCCGTATTACAATCACTGTATTCATTCAGGAGCGCATCCAGCTTCACCGATTGGCGGAGCACCCGGACATCCTGCATCCCGTACTCCAAGGCCAGTTTGTTCAGTTCCTGTCTTGCCTGTTCGATCTTATCCTTGTATTCGTCATTCCCCATAGCGGCCCCCTTGTAGGATGAGGCTGTATCAAGCCATTTCCACTCTTTTACTAAAGTTCCAAACACATTGTATTCTATAATCCGCTAGGGGTCAATTAAGGGTTTGACATGACAGGTTATTTCAGCAGCCTCGACAGCTTATGCAGCGTCCAGCCCAGCATCGCCACCGCCATCATATCGAAGCAGACATTGAACAGGAACAGATGCTTGCCGATATCCGCACGGCCGTCACCGAGGATGGGAACCAGGAACGAGAACAGCCCGATCATTCCCAGCAGCATCATCAATTCTCCGGCAATCCGCCCTGCCGCCTCCCGCGTACGGAAGTATTGATAGAGCAATCCAGCGTAATACACTAGATAGAAAATAACCAGGAACCCGAGAGAATGGGGCAGATGCTTGTTCTTGAGCTCGCTCCACCCGCTGTACATTCCTGCTACCGCGCCTGCAGGCTTGCCCTCACTTTTCTCATAGCTTCCGAGATAGTATGGACGGATGGACATGCTGTTAGCAGCCGCATACTTCATATTCTCTATTAACCGGCCGGGATGCTTCATATAAAAGAACAGCACATCCTTATGCGATACACGGTCATAGAAATCCGGGCCCAGCGATGGATCATCCTGCTTGATCGCCGTATCCCCCTGGAAATAATTTGTCCCGGCTAGTACCTCGAGGCGCTCCGGCAGCCCCAGATCGCGCAGATCCCCGCGCACATCCGGCGATTCATTCAGAATGCCGAAGAACACCGTCTGATACAGGTTGATATGCTTAAGCTCCTTCGGCGCTGTCACGTACATAATCACTGATACCAGCGCTGTAGCCACCCCAAGCCCAAGTGCCAGCTTGCGCCAGTTGCCTGTTCCATGCAGCGTCCGCAGGCGCAGGAAGATCAGCGCGAAGGCGAGGCCGACGGGGGCATTCTGGATTTTGGAGCAGATCAGGAACAGCACGGCAACGAAGAACAGCGTAAGAGCCTTGGATGACGGCTGCTCCTGCCCGGTAAGCCTTAGACCGAGCGCGAACGTAAGCAGCATGAAGACCATCGACACGGGTTCGCCGAACAGGGAATTGAAATAAGCCAGATAGCCGATATCGTAGAACACCAACAGCATTCCCGCCCCCAGAAGCAGGCCTGTGGCATAGGAGCTCTTCGCGCCCAGTTTGACGATCATCCACGTGGCAGCCAGCAGCAGCACTGCATATACAATTGCCAGAAGACGGATATCGAAGTAACTGCCGTGAAATAAGCCCGCAAGCAGCCTTGGCACCAGCACCAGTAGAATTTGCGAGGACGGGTAGAAGCCCGTAAACAGATCATCATAAGCAAATTTAGAATGACTGAAGCTGAAGAAGCGGTCGGCATAACCCTCCCCGGCATCAAAATAATTCAGTCCGACCGTATTCATCATCCGCAGGAAATCGCCGTTATCGGCAACGCCTGTGAAGGGCCGCACGAACAGCAGATAGAGGATCAGCACAGCGCCAGCCAGCGAGATGAGAACCTCGGGTTTCCATAGTCTTTTCATAACATTCTCCTAACGCTGCGGAAGCAGCTTCACATATTCATCAGATAAGCCCATCAGCTTCAGAATGTAGTCGTAATCGCTCTGATAGGCATTGAAATCCTTAACTGGCTCATGCGTATCCAGCGAGACCGCCTCACCATCCGCGAAGCTTGTACCGGGCACGAACAACACTTCATCATTGAAAAAAGAGCCTGTCGGCAAATAATAGCGCATGCCCACCACGTTGCGGTCCACATTCAGCAGATCATGACCAAATGCCGTGAACCCCTCATCCTTCAGCGATACCCCGAGCAGATTGGCTACCGTCGGCAGCACATCCAGCTGTCCGCCGGCACGCTCCACAACCTGTCCCTGCTTCATGCCGGGCACGTGGATCACGAGCGGAATGTTGAACCGGCTGATCCGGTCGTCATATTTGATGCCAAGCGTCTCCTCCACCTGCTCCGCCGGGACATCCTTCGGCTGCAGGCCGAAATGGTCGCCGTACAGCACCAGCACAGTATCCTCCCACATGCCCTGCTGCTTCAATCCGTCAATCAGCGTGCCTATCGCATAATCCGTATAGTTCACCGCGCTCAGATAATCACCCAGCATCGTGCCCTGGAGCTTGTCCGGTATCTGAATGCGGCGGAAGCTGTCCGGCACCTTGAACGGATGATGGCTGGAGGCCGTGACCAGTTGGGCATAGAAAGGCGTACCCTTCTGATGCAGCACCGCCAGCTTCTCCACGGCAGTAGCATAGAGCTGCTCATCGGAGGCTCCGAAGGAATTAAAATGGTCATTCTTGAAGGAGCCCTTGTCATAGTAGCCGTTGAAGCCAAGCGCAGGATAGAGCTCATTCCGGTTCCAGAAGCCCACCTTGTTCACATGGAACGTGTACGCCTCATACCCCTCATCCCGCAAAAGCCGCGGCAGTCCCGGCAGCTCCCGGTCTCCGAAGCCTGTGGACATGGCAAGGGAAGCGATTGGATAGATTGAGGTGTTGCTCATGAATTCCGCATCCGAGGTATTGCCCGGACCTACCTGCTGATACACATGCGGGAAATAGAAACCCTCTCCGGCCAGGCCATTCAGCACCGGCGTCAGCTCCTGACCCTCCAGTGACTGATGCAGCGGGAAATTCTGAAACGCCTCCAGTTGAATGATGATGACATTCTTCCCCTTTTGCGATCCGTAATGCTCCGGCAGTCCGCCTGTCATAGCCTTGTAAGGATAGGTAGCCTCCAGTGCCTGCACCTTGGCTATCGTCTCCTGAATATCACCGGTCCCGATGAGGCCGTTATCCTCCTGGGCCTTGATCGCTGCCACCACCTCATAACTCAGAAATCCGGCCGTCTCCGCCTGGACCAGCTCATTGGTAATTCCCCGGGCCGAATGAATCGAATACGCTGACAGCGAGCCGCCTCCAAGGATTGCCACCAGCAGCACCACCCGATAGATGCTCCGGGATCTGCGTACAGGCCGACTGTCCCTCTGCCACCGTTGTTCAGGCCCTCTCTTCCATCTGCGGAAGAGCGAATAGACCATCACTATCAGCAGATCGGCAAAAAACAGATAATCGACCCACTCAATCGTAGATTCCACACTCTCTTTTACCTGAAACACCTGGTTCAGCTCATAGAGCGCCAGATAGGTAGGCACCGAGCCGAAGTGATTGAAGTACACACTAGCCGCGAAGAGCAGCAGCGATAATAAGCCATTGAAGGTCCAGAAGACCCCTTTTCTCATCCGTCCAGGCGTAATAACAGCCAGCACACCCAGCAGCAGGAGCACCGGCGCCAGATCCGCAGCGATCCACTCCCAGGCAATCCGGTCAAAGAACAGCCCTCTCAGCAGCAGCAGCTTCAGCCACAGCAGTCCAGCCACGATATAGAAATGCGCCTGCGCAGACGCAGGTTTGCCCTCTCTCATTGCGATTCCCCTCTTACTCTCTTCATTGATAGTAGTGTGAAATTAATTCCTTGTTTCTGTAAAAAGCTCACGTTGCTCTAGTATAGCAATACTCGTAAACGGAATCAAAAGAGGGCCACCCTATTAAACAACTGAGCGGGAGAAAAGGTTCATTTAAAGTCATTATCCTTTCACGGACAAAAAAAAGCAGAGGAGCGAAGTCCCCTGCAAGGCTACAATTTAAATCTAAGACGCTTCTGGTCGAGGCTGCAATCATGCCTCCAGCCACTATAGTCAGTTTGTCCGGAACAGCTGGCGGTGAAGCCCCTTCCGCTCAGGATAGCCGCGCGCTGCCCAGCAGTCTTTTAATGGAACAGTTCGCTTCATGAAGCACGACCTCCTTGTCGATGGTCTTCAGCAGCCCTGAGTGCATGAGAATCTCACCGTCAACCATCGTTGTCTCCACATCAGCACGGGTGGCCGAGTAGACGATCCGCGAGATCGGGTCCACATCATAAGAGGGGAAGGTGTGAAAATTATAGAGATTAAGTATGGCCAGATCCGCCTTCTTGCCGACCTCGATGCTGCCGATCTGATCCTCCATCCCTACCGCCTTCGCGCCCCCGATCGTTGCCATCCGAAAGACGCTCCGGGCATCCATCGTAGTCGGGCCATGCGCGGGCTTCTGGATGACTGCCGCCAGACGCATCTCGTTGAACATATCCAGGTTATTGTTGCAGGGCGCGCCGTCTGCACCCAAGCTGAGGTGAATATGGTCATGAAGCATGCCCGGTGTATCGGCAATGCCGGAGGCCAGCTTGAGGTTCGAGCCCGGGCAGTGGCTGACATGAACCCCGCGGTCCCGCAGAATCCGCTTCTCCTGCTCATCCAGCCAGACACAGTGCGCCAGAATCAGACGTTCGTTAGCCAGCCCCAGGTGATCCAGATAGACGATATTGCGCATACCGGTCATCGCCTGCACAAGCTCGATCTCGCCCAGATTCTCGGAAGCATGGGTATGCACCTTCACCCCGTAACGGGCCGAGAGGCTCTCCACCTCCCGCAGCAGCGGCTCCGTACAAGAAATGACAAACCGCGGGGAAAAAGCATACTGAATCCGGCCGTTCGCATATCCGTTCCATTTCTCCAGCAGATCCACACTCTCCTGCAGCGAAGCCGCCGTCTCCTCCTGCAGGGCCGCCGGTGCATCGGGGTTCTTCCGGTCCATCATGACCTTCCCTGACAGGGCGCGGATACCGCTCTTCGCAATCGCCTGGAAGGCATAATCCGTATGATGTACCGTCTCCATATCCACGATGGTCGTTGTGCCGCTGGTGATTAATTCCCCAATGCCAAGCATGGCAGAATAGTACAGCGACTCCTCATCATGCGCCGCCTCCAGCGGCCAGATCCGCTTGCGCAGCCAGTCCATCAGCTCCAGATCATCCCCTTTGCCGCGAAACAGTGTCTGGCAGAGATGAATATGCGTCTGGATGAAACCGGGGATAACCGTCCGGTTCTTGGCGTCGATGACAAGCTCATCACCTCTCACTTCAAGGCCGGTGCCAATCTCCACAATCAGATCACCTTTGATGCGGATATCACCGTATATAATGTCCTCCTGCTTGTTCATCGTAATAATCTCCGCATGCTTGATCAGGATATTCGCCATTGTCTTCTCCCCCTAGTCTTGTGATGTCCGGCTGATCTGTAACACAAAAAGGCCACAAAAATATGCCTCAGCATATTTTCGTAGCCAGAAATTTACGGTTCCCGGTAGAGACCCTTAAACCAATTATTAAGGATATACGAAAAGGACTATTCAATTACTAATGAATAATCCAATCATAGTCCAAAGACAACTTTCATGTCAATAAGAGTAATGAAAGTTCACGCGCATATTCGATTAAGTGAGGTCAGGGCACGATTTAACATTTTAACACTAGGTAATCAAGAATAAATGTAATGTTATCTCACTTCATTGGGAATTAGTTCTCCATATTCTATGTCAGTGCCTTCTCAAACACCGGAAAAGCAGCGGTACGGCCGGGAAAATGAATCTCGCCTCTCTGGGAATACCCGAGTGAAGGATACAGCTTAAGCGCCCTGTCGTTCTTCGCGTATGTATCGAGCCGGATACTTCTGTACCCGCTGCTGCGGGCGAATTCCTCAGCAAAGGCGATCAGCCGCCGGGCAATCCCTTTGCCCTGAATCTCGGGATGTACCGCAAGCCGGTGCATGATCAGATGCGGCCCTTGCTGCTGTTCCCATTCAATGCCTGCATATTGCTCCGCCTGGTTCTCATCCAGCACAAGGATTCCGGCGATCGCCTCTTGCTCCAGGCAGACAAATAAGGTTCCCTTGCCGATATCTTCACTAATGACTTCTCGGTTAGGGTATCCTTCATCCCATTGATCGCTTCCGCCTGCCTGCATAACTTGTACACATTTGGCAATCAGATTCATGATCCCCTGGACCTCCTCACTCCGCGCTCTTCGTATCTCATTCCCCATCATGTACGTTCCCCACTTTCCTGCCTGAATAGTGAACCTGGTAAAGATTCTGTTAAGAAGTCTACCATATCCGGCCGGAAATTCCGATAGTCCGCCTTATCCCAAAGTATCCCATGAATTGTAGGGTCGGCGCATTATGCGCCGACCCCTGTAGCCGCTGTATCGGCCTGCACGTTGCTGTGCCTGCGGCTCTGTCAGCCGAGCTCCAGCTTATGCCCGTCCTCGAAGCCCTTGGCGAAACCGGCGTCGAACCCCACGTTGTATGCTTCGGTGTAGCCCTGCTGATAGGCGTCTCCCGGCGGCAGCTCCGGCGGGACGCCCAGATCCGGGGGGAGCGGAACCACCTGCGGCTGGGGAGGGGGCTCGATAGCCGGGATAACCTGCACCGGCGGCTTAACCATGCGGGATCTGCGGAGCAGCCGTCTGCGTAGTCTTCTTTTTCTGCGCAGCAGCAGGGATTTCTTCCCCGGCTTGCCTAGCAGACCCTTGCGTGATTTGCCTCCGGGACCTTTGCGTATCCGCGTCTTCCGCGACAGCAGCGGTCTGCGTCTCTTCCCCTTGCCCGTGGAACGAAGCTTGCCCAGTCTCTTCCTCTTCATCTTCTACGCCTCCTGTACTTCATCTACTCCTGGCGGTCCCCTCTGAGCAGACCTTACTCAGCCAGGGGGCTGCAGGCACTCCTTCTTTGGGCTCATGCAGTGAAATACCGGATATCATCCGGCACATTGAACTCTGGTACCCGCTAAGAATCCTGATATTGTCGCTCAGCTTGCGGGCTGTCAGCTCCGATTGCCCCGTCACTTCAGCAATACTCTCAAGGATGGCTGCGAGCGCTGCCTGGCTGCGGGCGATCGAGCGGATCATCTCCAGCTTGACGGCATGTTCGGAGAGCAGCCCGCCGCTCATTTGCTGTCGTCCCCGAAGCTGAAGCCTTCGCTATCCCCGCCGAAATCGCCGCCCTCGTCTTCCCCGCTGCCCAGCACCGCCTTCAGGTTGCTGTACAGCCCGTTCTCCAGCTTCGTCAGCCCCTCTACCATTTCCACGATTACCTCGTGAATAGAGATGGATTCCTTCAGCTGGTCTTCGTGGGAGTCGAACGCTCTAGCGTGGATGTGATGATGGGTCCACTGCTTCACTTTTTCCGCTTCCACCGCTTTGGCCTCGAGAATCATCGCGATGTTCCACTGGATGGCAGCGGTCGACTCCAGCATTTGCAGATATGCCTTTTCTCTGCTCATCCTCCGCCTCCTTGCTCAGGTTACACGTTACCCTTACTCTTCTTCCTGACCGTTTAATTCCTTGATGACCCTGCCCACTCCCTCAGCCATCGCCTCTTCAAGATCGGCAAGTGCATTGAGGTAAGCAATGATGTTTTTGTTGACTTGACCTGAGCTTTCCACCAGCCCACTGAATCCGCCGAAATCAGGGTCCGCATCCGGCAGATCGTGAACTATTTGCGACATACGGACGGCTACGTGGCGTTCGGCGTCGAGAATCCGTGCCATTTGTTCGTGCGTATGGGCCATGTGCTGCAGGACTTTTGTAATTTTACTCTGCACCTTCATGTCTCCTTTGCTCAAACGCCCTGCTACAGCATATGCGGCAGGAGCCTTTACGGTGCCGATACATCCATTTGAAAAACAGGGATGTCAATTCCTTTTGTCCTCCATTCCTGGGCAGTGCATTCCGATAATTGTCCATCCTTCATAGAAACAATTCGATCAAAGTAGTGTGCCTCCTCAATATTGTGGGTGATCAGAATAATGATCTTATCGCACTTCATTCTCTGTAATAATTGTAATAAAGCATCCCTTCTCTCCAGATCCAAGGAAGCAGTGGGCTCGTCAAAAATAATAATATCCGCATCCTTAATCAGTGCTCTTACTATATCCAACCTCTTTTTTTGGCCACCAGAGAGGTTGTTTCCTCCACTGCTCAAAATCGTATCCCATTGATCGGGCAAATTCATAATTTCATTATACAAATCTATCATTTTACAATTTCTCTCCAACACACTGTAATCCACATCTGCTCCAAAATTCAGATTGTTCACAATGGAATCATTAAAAAACAAAGAAACCTGAGGAATATAGGCTGTTCTTTCCCTATACTCACATAAGTCCATATTCGCCAGGTTCATATTATTGATTAAAATTTCCCCTCTTTGCGGCTGATATAGTCCCAGCAGCAATTTGGTCAAAGTTGATTTTCCGCACCCGCTTGGTCCGACAAATGCGGTAATTTGACCTTTATGAATGGTACAGGAAGTCTCTATTAGCACTGCACGCTCCTCTGCACCGTAAGAAAAACAAATATTATCAAGTGTTATTTCGTTTATATATTCAGGAGGCCGACTCCCACCCAACCTCTCCTCAACTTCGTCATAGATAGATTGCAGCCTTTCTATAGCTGTCAGTGCACCTTGATAGCTATTGTTAAATTCACTGAAGAACCTTGCTGTACCGAGCAGCATATTCTGATAGTTTATAAGTGAAATAATCATCCCTATTGAATACTTGTTCATGAAGATCCCGATTCCGCCTATTATCCATATCACTCCTGACAATAAGTGAATGAGTATGCTACTTATATTAATATTAACGGAATACGCCAGTTCCAGCTGCATTTGATTATTGTACTGTTTCTTATAAATGTTTTTGAATCTATGTTCTACATAATGAAAAGCCCCATACATCTTTGTAATGAGTATATTATTGTAGGTTTCCATAATTTGATTAACCGAATGTTCATTGCTTTTCATTGTTTCTTCAGCATATTTTTTAACTTTTTTCCCGAAATATCTATTCACCGTTATGTAAAGAACAATCACAGAGGCCGAGATTAAGAACAGTCTCCAATCAAAATACAAAATCATACTGCAAGCAAATATAGTCGTGACCATGTTACTGAAAATTTGAATAGTCATATAGCCGCAATTTTGCTTTATTGTATCGATTTCTATATTATATCTTGATAAAATGTCACTTAATTTATGGGAATCAAAAAAAGAATAAGACAGACGGCTAAGCTTGTTATTTAATTCTTTTTTCAATGTAAAGCTTAGTTTTTCCACAATCTTAGCCATCATATAATCCTTGAAGATATTAAAAAGGCAATTTAGCAAAAAAAGACTGATCATAATGGAAACGCACTGAATGAACAAATTGAAATTTCTGTTTGGGAATGCTCTGTCAATAAGCTCTTTATACGTCAAGGGAATGCATATGGTAATCAAACTTTGCAGGATAGTTACAGTTAATACCAATATAATGAATTTCTTTTCTTGAAGCAGATACTTCTTCAAAAAGGTTAAATATGAATGTTGCATATGAAACAACCTTTCATTATGCCATTATCATTCTTTCTTTTTTCAAGTACTCCAATAAAAGAACCAGATTTTCCTGCTTTGTTTCTACCTTGTCAAATTCATACAGCATAAAATTTACGAATAATTTTTTCAAATCACAATCACTGTAAATATCTTCTTCCTTTTTTTCTTTTTCGATGATTTCAGCAGCACATGGGCCGGTACAAAAATATTGGATGTCACAATCATTGCATTTTTCTCTTCTATTCACCAAGAACACACTTTTAATATTTTCATCCTCTTTTTTAACATTCAGATTATTAATTATTTGTTTTGCTCCAGTTTCTCTGATATTGCCTAATTTAAAGTCATCGGTCTGAAAATTGGAACACATATATATACCGCCATCCGGATGGATTCCCCAGGTTCTTCCGTAAGCTCCACACTCACTTTTGGCCTGCACACTGCTTAAAAAAACCTCGGCAATATTATCACTTAGAAGTCCTTTTTCAAGAACAAAGCTAAGCATATCCACATAGATGTCAATTTTGTCGGTATAATTCATTGTTGTATTGCCAGTTGCTGCTCGCCCGACTTCACTCACAAATCTAAGCAGACAGGCTGCATCATATTCATAGGTCAAACGAAGAGCCTCGGAAAGATATTGAGAAGTGTACGAATTGATTACAAAGGAGAATTTAAGACCACAGCCATGGGCAACTATATCGTTGAATTTCTGTTTCATTTTTTGTAAGGTCAGCTCATTGTCAAATATATTTTCTATACTGATTTCAATTGCCCCCACATATTGTGTAGCTTCCTGTATTGTCTGTTTATTAAGCAAGATGCCATTGGTTTGAAGAAGAATACTTTCTTTTCCAAATTCTTCTTTAAATGCTTGCAATATAGCTGTAATATCTTTCCGGACAAAGGGCTCTCCTCCAGTAATTACAATGGTTTTGGGATGAACCTCCCGGATTTTTGGAATTACAACCTGTCTGATTTCTTCGATAGAAAGATCATTTTTAGTGCTGACCCCCGTCCCTGAACTCATACTGCAAAAATCGCAATTTAAGTTGCATTTTCCGGTAACAGAATAGTATACACTCCTGATAGAATCTTTTCTGGTATTTTTATTGAACAAACCAAATTTCCTGTCTAAATAATCAGAAAATGAAGACCAATTCACGCTGTATTTATCATAAATTTTCTGGCTCATTTTAACCCAATGCGAATTTTCAGGATTCAGGATCAGTACTTTTTCGTTTTTTTTAATGATCTTGATTGGAGTGCTATCCATTTGCATAACTTCCTTCATTTATTTTTTTTAAGCTGCGTAAATTATCATAATAGAATGAAGTTTTAAATTTCTGCATGAAACATAGTGTTGGGTCCGGGATATTGACATCACCATTTGTATCCAGACTTTGCATAATACAGCTTTTAGCCTCGCATAATTCGTAGATTTCACAAGCAAGACAGGTTTCATTGTCAATGGAGTTCAACTGCTTGAGATATGCGATTTTTTGGGGATTTAATCCTCTGTCTACATCTCCAAGACCTTCTTCTTGCGCCATATGTGTAGAACACGAAAAAAACGTACCGTCTGTCCGAACATAGAGACTAATAATCCCCGCACCACAGCTATAAAATTTGCGTTTTTCTTCTACGGAATGAAGCACTTCATTCACAAAGCTCCATCCGAAAGCCCGTTGTTCATTGAAGCACCGTTCATATAATGCGTATATCCTGTAAATGTGGCTGCAAATGGTCTCCAGTTCCTCTTCAGTCCAATCGACGAACAAATCAATGGCAGTGTCAATGATTTTTACACCCAGCTCTTCTACCAGGAATTTTACACTTTCATAAAAATACATATAATTATTTCTGGTTACAACATTTGTAACTTGAACATACTTTCCCGTTTTCATTTCATAATCCGTAATGTAATCCCAATTTTTTATTATTTTATTAAAGGAGCCGCGCTCATTATGGGTGATCCGGTTCAAGTCATGAACCTCTTCGTATCCGTCAATACTTATTTTTAGATCAAATTTGTTCCCAATCAGGAAATCCATAAATCTTTGGTTTAAAACCGTCGCGTTTGATGTCATTGAAAACTTGAGATTAAAACGTTTGTCCTTATTTTGCTCCAAAATATACGACATCATCTGGTTAAGCAGCTCAAAGTCAAGCAGCGCCTCTCCTCCGATAAAATCAAACCAAATTTTCCGGTCTCTATGGATCTCAGCTTTTTGAAAGGCCAAATCAATACTTTTTTTAGCGGTTTCCAGTGACATAACCGTTCCTACTTTTTCACCCAGATAACAATACTTGCACTTCAAATTGCACTTTTGATTGATCTCCAATGTCATAGAGTACATGTAAATGCTCCTAACATTTATTATTTGGCTGCCACTTCGCTAATAATGGATTGCATAGTTGTGCTTATTTCAATGTTATTCGCCTCAGCAATTTCAAAATACCGCATCAATCTCGGTGTTTTCTGGTCATACATTCGGCTAATCACAATATAATTATGCTTGTACAAAATTCGTTCCAATTCACAGGTTATGTCTGAAGGTATGTTCAAATAGCCTGTGATTCTGTAATTCTGAAAACCGCATTTTTGACCGCTGCATGTAAAGGCGATATCACATTGCTTACACTTTTCGGAAGATTTTACCGAAGCTCTAATGGAGTCCAACAGCTTTTTCCTTTCGATTCCCGACTCTATATTTCCGATTTTCCACTTGGGATCATTCAATACATAGCCGCAGGGATATATTTCTCCGCTGCTGTTGACTGTAAAATGTCCAATCGAGCCGGCAGAACAATACATCGCCTTTCTGGCTGCAAAAAAGGTAGTCAGTTTAAGATCATGTAAATTAAAAAGGAGATCCTTGGTGTAAGCAATGGATGTCAGATAAAATTCATCGAGTAATTCCATCTGATGATCTAATTCGTTCAAAGTTTCAGGGGTCCAGGCTCCAAAATCATCATAGGCGGCATAGATATTCTTGACCCCCATATGATAGAAATAGAGAACATTCTTATGAAATAAATGGACATTATTGCATGTTACTGTCATGCGGATGCCAAAGGCCACTTTAAGCTCAATCAACTTCTGGATGTTCGACAGGATGCTGTCGTAATAATCTCTCTTATCCAAGCTTTTTCTGTTTATATTGTGAGTTTCTCTATCTCCATCAACACTGATAGAAAGTTTAAAATTATTATTTTTCACTATATTCATGACATTATCATCCATTAAAATCCCATTCGTCGTCATTTCAAATTCAAATTTGTCTTTGGATTCGGCCCATGCACTGTCTATATAATCGAAGAGTCCAAAGAACATTTTTTTATTCAGTAAGGGTTCCCCGCCCAATAAGTTAAGATGAATGTTTTCATCCTCTGGATTGTTTTTGATCATAAAATCAATGGCGGTTTGCATGGAATCCATGCTTAATTTGGTCTTTTGCTTCTCATTCCCTTCATAACAGTAAGTACATTGAAGATTGCACCCGTCAGCCAGATTTAATGTACACTCCATATGGATTCATCCTTTCCTCTCAATTTTTCAAACGTTCTATCAAGGTCTGCTTCGACATTGAAGTTCTAACCCCATAAATGATGAGCATCTGGACCACTACATACGCGACAATATAGAAGGTAACCGCACTCCATGGGAACTTATATTGAATAAAAGAAAGACCTCCGATGTTTCCGATAACTTCGCTGACCCCAAAACCAATTACACTCCCTGCGATCAGAGCGATAATCAGGCTCCCTATACTTAAAAATCCGGATTCGTAGCCTAACATAACCGTCACCTGCTTGCGCCGCATTCCAATAGCCTCCATCATGCCCAGCTCATTTTTCCTGGCAGCAATAGTAGTTATGATTGTGTTCGTCAGATTCATGAGACTGAACAATGCGAGGAATATCATAAAGCTATACACGACAATCGTGATGGTTTTCATTGCCATCTGGTTGGATTTCACCTGCTCTGCAAAAGAGACCACCTTCAACGTGTCCGCCTTTACCAGCAGATTTTGCAGATCCTTCTGAATGTGCTCTTCATTGGCTCCTTCTGCAACAATAACTTCGTAGCGTTCAGCGGGATTAAAGGGCGCGATGGCTCGTAAGGCTGGGCTCGGCAAATAAAAGAGCGTCTCTAAATTGCTGTCACGGATATCACCTGCAATGATGAAATCATGCTGAACTTGTTCATGATCATTGCTAATCAGCAGTGACAGTTGATCGCCAACATGATATTGGATTCCATAGAATTCATTAGCGCTGCTGCCACTATTCATCAGAATAGAAGAACTGTCTGTGCTGTTGAGGTCCGGAATATTCCCCTCAGCCAGTTGTTCTTCCAGGTATCCGATGTTATTTGGCGAAATATTCTCAATGCCTACTACCACAGGAGCATCACCTGCAGTACTATCTTTAATCGTTGCTTCAATGAATTGATGCTCTATGACGTTTTCTACGCCATCTATAGACATAATGTTCTTGGTTAACGATGTCGAGAGTTGATCCTTCGTCTGGAGATCACTTAAGGTAACCGACTCTGATTTCAATTCTTTATTGACTTCAATCATAAACTTCCCATTATTCGGAAAGTTCTGCTTGACTCTGGCAACAGAATCCACGGAGTTTAGCAGTGACGCAAACGAAATAAACAAAATACCGCTGAGCACCAGCGACAACACCGTTAATATTGTTTTCTTCTTGCTTCGGGTCAAATTCACTTTGGCTAGAAATAAGGGGGTTAACCTTGGCGAATTTTCCCTTTCTCTATGCGTATAACTCTCCACATTTAGCTGTCTGATGGCTGCTACCGGAGAGATTCGGGAGGCGAAATTAGCGGGCGCATTAAGCGAAGCTCTTACAGTGAACCAAGTAAACAATCCGGCCAAAAGAGCAAGCAGCAGGCTTGGAAGCATAATCCAGTTCGAGGGGTGCAGACTCCAACTCACCAGACATCCCAGCAAGATGCCGATTGGAATGTACCTTTGTGAGAGCTCTTTCCCTTCATACATTACAATCATTTTAATCTGTTTCTTTGTAGCACCCAGTGCTCTTAATTGACCAAACTGCTTAATTCGCTTCGTGATGGATATGTAAAAAATATTGTAGATTACCAGCCAACAAGCCAACAAAATAACCAGTATAATAAGAAGGATGGTTAACGTCGTGCCTCCTGACATATTGTTGGCGTCTATGTTCACTTCATTAATTTTGAGATTCTGCACCGGAATGTTGGCCTGCTTCGCCACTTCCTTAATTTTGGCTTTTATTTCTTCATTGGAATATTGGTCTGCATTAGTCAGTTGCGCAACTGCGGAATATGAGCTTGTGGAAAGCGCTGGATCCTGATTCACGAAGGCGCTGGATACAAGGGCATTGTAGCTCACTCTATTGCTGTCTTCGGAGGCGGTGGTTTGCAGAAATCCCGAGATTATAAATTCATGCGTCACTATTTCTCTGCTTACTTCATTTCTAAAACTTATCGCCACTTGTTCTCCAATTTCCGTGTTTTTCTTAGCGGATACTAAATATTTTTTTTCAATGGCAATCTCATCCGCCTGTTCCGGGTACTTCCCTTCCACGATCTTGGCATGAGACAGCTCCATCATCGCCTCGTCCGAGTACAACAGGGATAATAAAGGCCCCGCTTGTTTGTCCCATCCTATTTCCTTATACAGACCCACCCGCTGAACATCTTCTACATTTTGCAGCAGTGTGACCTCTTCATTGCTGATATCCAAGAACATAGCCTGAATATCGGATTCATTTTTCATGCTGGAAAATGAATTATAACCAAAGGTCATCACCACGGTTAATAAAAAAGCCGCCAATGTGATTACACTGCCAACAACATAATTTTTCACTTTTTCCGCCCGCAAATTCGCATTGGAAACCCTCTTGAGCGCTGACTTATTGATTTTAGACATGCTTACACCATCCTATGAAATTCTCCCATCTTCAATCCTTATTATCCGGTCTGCAAGCGCAGCAATATCTGAATTATGCGTAATCATAATCAGGGTTTGATTGAACTGCTTGTTGCTCATTCGCAACAGCTCGATTACATTGCTGCTGGTTTTGCTGTCCAAGTTCCCCGTTGGCTCATCTGCCAATATAATTGCCGGTTGGTTAGCCAAAGCTCTTGCAATGGCTACCCGTTGCTGCTGTCCTCCGGATAATTGCCCCGGCCATTTCGTCTGCTTGTCGTAGAGATCAAGCATCTTCAGAATCTTCTCCAAATAAGCTGCATCCATCTGGTTGTTGTCCAGTTCTACTGGAAGTACGATATTCTCCCGCACATTTAACGCAGGAAGCAAATTATAGTCTTGAAATATAAACCCGATATTCTGCCGTCTGAACACCGTAAGCTGATCATCACTGAGTTGGAATAGTTCACATCCTTGAATGACCACATTTCCTTCTGTCGGGACATCCAATCCGCCCATCATATTCAACAAGGTGGTTTTCCCACTCCCGGAGGTGCCCACAATGGCGATAAATTCTCCATGCTCCACAGACAAATTGATATCGTTCAAGGCTTGGGTCCGGTTTGATCCTTCACCATAGTCTTTTTTCATATGTGTGATTTCAAGAACAGCCACTTCATAACATCCTTTCTTGGAATACTAATGTTACAATGAAAAAGGTTTTAAACTACTGAGTAATCCTTCATTGTAGTTTAAAACCTTTTTATTCCGTTTCTTAGTTGATGTCTGCAATCATGGCATTAGGAAGAGGATTGATACAGTCATTCAAACATTTTTCCTTGTGAGAGCTGCAATAGGCATACCCTTCAATTTCTTCAGCTTCATCAATAACGTTAATTTGTTCTTCCACAACTGTTTTTTGACTCATGTCTTATTCCCTCCTCTCATTCGCTCCTATATCCTGCAAGCTTTATACCCTAACTTTACACCCAATTATTCTCCTTCGAAAGCAATACTTACTAAATTGACCATTTAAAAGTAAAAATAGCATATTATTTAAAAATATATACTTTGGACGCTCACATTGTACTTTCCGAAGAATTTCAATCTTTGAGAGATACTCATAAAGGGTACCATCATAACAATATTCACCCCATGAGCCGCCGCAGTTTCTGTAAGATCCAAGACATTTACTAGACAGTTATTGTACTCGCCTTTGCTTATCTCTCCAAAAAATAAAAAATCTATTTTACATATCTCAAAAAAATCTATTTTTTCATTTATACTAAGGGGAAGGACAGTTGCATACCGCTTAAGCTGGTTGATAACATTCATATCGTTAGAGCTTTTTTTCAAATAAAAGTAGCCCACTTTTTTTGAGCTGAACTGTTCGTAGCTTTGCTCATCATTTTTGTTAAAGAAGATTTTGGTTGAAATCTCCTGTATTTGTTCCAGATATGAAAAAAAATCTCCGGCTTGCTCCTTCCTGTATTCACACCATAGGCCGGTAACCATTGGTGTAATAAAGCTGTTCCCTTTTCTGAGGATCACCCTTTCATTATCAGGAACACTAACTATACTTCCATTAAAAACTATATTGTTCTGTTCACGATCCACCTTTATTGTTGTGCCCAAACCCGCGGAACACTGAACACCGATGATGTTGCTGAAGGCAAAAGGATAGGAGTCAAGCTCTGAATGATCATGATTATGATTTGATGAAATTAGAACGACACCCGATTCAACTGCAAAGTCACAGCATTGCTTCAGCCTCTTAATTTGCTCGGCACATTTCATATTCATGCCTAAACTCAGATTGATCACATCTACTCCTTTTCTAACACAATATTGAATGGCTTCGCATAAATCATCAATTGAGCCTTTATTGCAGTGATTTAAGATCTGTATGGAAAGGATCGCAGCGGCCTCAGTCTGTCCAGAAATAATCTTCACTACATCTGTGCCGTGTCCATTGCTGTCAGCCTCCCAGCTTTGGCATATACGGTTTTCTATTTTTATGGCTTCAATGTTGCGCTTATGCAATACAGTATCATGTAAGTTGACACCCGAATCTATAACAGCAACTTTAATTCTGTTCAACACCGCACCTTCACATCACTCCATGAAATGAATATGTCTCCATCAGACCTTTTTTTCTGTAGCGGCTGATCGGGATAGTCTGATTATTTATTAGGCTGAGTGCACTTGCCTGGATACTTGCTATGTAATTTGTGTTTACAATATAACTGGTGTGACATCTATAGAAACCGTGGTTCACCAGTTTGCACTCATATTCCTTCATTGTTCTAAAGCTGGTGATGACTTCAGTTTGTGTATGAACATGAATGCTTTTATCATGGTTCTCTAAAAACAGGATATCGCATAATCTGACTTTGAAGATTCCGTGCTGATTTTTAATTAACAGAACCTCCCTCTCTCTAATGCTCTTCAATCTTAAGGTTTCATTGACTAATACGTAGATGTTGTCTTTGATGGATGGTTCTTTGAGAAAAATAACGTTGTCGTAGACCCCTAAATCCAAATAAAACGATACTGTCAAATAAGTACAAACAAAAACAACATTCACATTGCTTTTTTCAACAACTTTTAACGCTTGTTGTCTGGGAATATTCACATGCAGAAAAATCAGATCATATTTTCCACTGCTCATTTCCCGTAATAAACTGTTTTCATTGTGAAAGGTTATGCTGACTTGGGTCCCGTTAGGTAAGCAACACTGACGCAAACAGTTGCTAATCTCTTTCGACAACGCAGGGTTATCGATACAAATAGCCACCTTGATCAATTGTTCAACACCTCCGATATGCACTACACTTATACACTCTTTACATAATTTAAAAAACTTTCAATGACCTCTTTTTTTCTGCATTTGCTGACCAGAATTTTTTCACTGCTTTCC
This sequence comes from Paenibacillus sp. FSL H7-0350, assembly GCF_038593195.1. NCBI lineage: Bacteria > Bacillati > Bacillota > Bacilli > Caryophanales > Paenibacillaceae > Paenibacillus > Paenibacillus sp. FSL H7-0350. The sequence goes on from NZ_CP151972.1 coordinate 2,971,924, forward strand.
AGTTCAATTTCATTGCTGCATATTTTTCTAATGTAATTCATGTTCACAATATAGCTGTTATGGCAACGGACAAACGGGTAGCACCCCAATTCCTGCTCAAGCTCACTAATTTTTTTTACACAAGAATACTCCCCATGCAGGGTATGTATCAGCAGCTTTTTATTAAATGTCTCAACATAGACAATTTCTAACAAATATAATTTAACGTAGCCCTCATGATTTTTTAAAAAGATGTAATCATTTTTTATTTGATTAAGCTGGGTGATGGCTTTATTCATTTCTCTATTTACCAAGGTTTGATTTACAGGCGTCGTCAAATAACTTGTGAAATAGACTGAATACGTCTCGATAGCAAGATTGCTGGTCAAATATATGAAATAGGCATATCGGTCTGTTTTTCTTAGGGATTGATTTAACCTCCTATTCTTCACTTGGGGGATAGCAGGGTCTAAGAGAAATATTCGATAGTCGCAATTCACTGTTTCTAATAGGGCGATGGGATTTGAAAAGCATTGAATCTCCAATAATAAGTTGTTTTTCTCAGCATAATATCGGATGAATTTCTCAACTTGTGCTGAAAAAGAAACATCCTCAGTACAAATTGCCACTTTCATTATTACCTACATCCTTTTTTTTATAATCTTATTCATTTTTTTGACATTAAATATAGATATTCTCTATTAACCAGCAAAACCCTTCTCCCAAGCGCGGAAAACCCGAACAGCCCTGAAAGGCATCCTTTCAGGGCTGGTTTCGCTTGAGCACGGATCACCTGTTGCTTACGGCAGCGTATCTCTCAGCTTATCTCCGGCTTCGCGCAGAGACTGGAAGGTTCCCGCGTCGCTCCACCAGCCTTGCAGCACATCATAGCTCAGCTTGCGCTCGGCAGCATACAGGTTGTTCACATCGGTAATCTCCAGCTCACCCCTTCTGGAAGGCGAAATCCGGCGGATGATATCGAATACTGCTTCATCGTACATATATATGCCTGTAACACAGAATTTCGTCTTCGGCTGCTCCGGCTTCTCTTCAATATAAGCAATCAGGGAGGCATCTGCACTGTCAAACACCGGAACCCCGTATCTGCGCGCATCCTCGACAGGCTTCAGGAGCACCTTCGCGGTCCCCGCCGGCTGCTGCAGATAACTCTTCACATAAGGCTCCAGACTGTCCATGAACAGATTATCCCCCAGCAGCACGACAAACCGTTCCCCCGGCAGGATGAATCCTTCCGCCAGCTCCAGCGCTTCCGCGATGCCGCCTGCCGCCTCCTGGATTTTGTAAGTCAGGGAGACGCCGAATTCCGCGCCGCTGCCCAAAAAGTCAGTGTACTGTCCTGCGGACTGTTTGCTGATGACCAGGAGAATATCGGTGATCCCCCCTTGGCGCAGCCGCTCAATCCCGTAGCACACCATAGGGTATTTGCCGACCGGAAGCAAATGTTTGTTCATTAGCCGGGTGAGCGGGTATAGCCTTGTTCCTGTTCCGCCTGCCAGTATGACTCCTTTCACTTACGTTCCTCCTCTTTCTCTACGTCTTTAGCCTTCGGCCAGCGGTCTCAGATAAACTGCGACGGGTCCACTTGCCATTTCTCCATAAAAATCCTGCGGTTGCGCTCCACCAGCTCCTGCAATGAGGCAGAATAGACCTCCTTGAAGCTGGCGCTGCCTTCATGATGAACCAGGCAATCTCCGGCAATCAGCAGCCGGTATCCCTGAAGCCGGGCACGGTAGCAGTAATCGTCATCCTCATAATGCCCCGGCGAAAAACGTTCATCAAGCAGGCCAATCGCGTCCATAAGCTGTCTTTTGAATAAAAAACACAGACCTACAAGCCTTCGGGTCTCCAGCCACTTCGCCGCATCCGGGATATTGGTCCGGAGCGTCTCGGCATGGAAGCCTGCAATATCCGTATAGCAGGTCTGTACCTGCTGCCGTCCGCTGGCATAATTCGTTACTGGTCCGACAATTCCTATATCAGGGGCACTGTATAAAGCATTCTTCAGATTATCCAGCCAGCCTTGCGACACAATGACGTCATTGTTCAACAGCAGCAGTTCCTCCCCCGCAGCCAGCTGCAGCCCGATATTGCAGGCCAACGGAAAACCGCGGTTCTCCGGGAGGGAAATGAGCGTCAGCTTGCTGGCCCGGCAGTAGGCTTCGGTACCATCATTCGAGGCATTGTCCACTACAATAATCTCATAGGCAGACCGGGTATGCGCTCTGATCGATTCGACGCAGGAGCGCAGCAGCCCGAGCCTGTTATACGTAGGAATAATAATGCTCGTCATTGTCATAGCGCGTTCCTCCAGGCAGCAATCTGCCTGCGGTGCTCCAGCAGGTTCTCGTCCGACAGCTGCCCGCTGCTCTGCCGGTGGGCAATTACGCAGACCAGAGCTTCGGCGTGATCACCGGCAATCAGCTGCTCTATGGCATTGCCGGCTCCCGTGTTGCCCTGGCGCAGCCGGTTCTGCTTGATCACATTCACCCCTCCCGCCTTCTCTACCCGCAGGCGGCCCATAATGGAGAGCGCCAGCGCCCGAGGCGGCACCATCAGCTCGCGGTAGCCGATTCTCTCCAGCGCCCGGCGGGATAAGGCATGCGGAACGGCTGTCATGGAGCTTGCTCCAAGATCCGGGCGGCCCAGAACCTGATTCAGGTAGAGCTTGCAGCGGGTAACCGCATCACTTAGCCCGAAGGGGGGCAGAAGCGGATCAAGGTCGTTGAGCGCCACATCCACCCCGCGGTCCACCGCAGCCACAAAAGAGGATAGCTGCCCGGCGGAGATCACCATATCGCCATCCAGAAACAACAGGATATCTCCCCGGCTGAGCTTGGCGCCAAGGGAACGCCCTACATCATGTCCGGCAGATTCCGGAATGCACACTATACTCGCCTGAGCGCATAACCGTGTCCGCTGAAAACTACGGTCATTACAGCCGTTCAGCACCACAATAATCTCCTGCGGCTTCAGGCGTTCCACCTGCTCCAGCAGCTTCGGCAACGTCTGCTCCTCATTCCTGGCCGAGATAATCACCGACAGCGAACCCTGCGATGCCGGCAGGGACAGGACCCGCCGCCCGGAAGCAGGCTTCCGCTTGGACCGGGAGAGGTCCAGGCCCGCCGCCGCAGGCTTGCTGCGGCGCTGCGCGGACCGCTGCTTGGAGGCGCCTCTGCGCACTGCTGCGCCGCGTCCGGTGGCGCGGCCTTTAGAGCTGCTGCTTCCGGGGGCAGTACGCCGCGCTGAAGACCGGCCGCTGACGGATACTTCCCGCTCTTCCATCATCTCACCATCTCCCTTCGCCGGGTGCCGTCCCCGAAGCCCGCCCGGCCGCCCTTGCGTTCCAGCACCAGGGCTACAGCATCCAAGTGGTCTCTGAGGATAGCCTCCTGCAGAAGATCACTGCCGCTGTGTTTCCGGCGGACCGCGTTCATCCTGCCTACAGGCACATTATGCACCGCTGTCACAACCAGGCCCTCTAGCACTGCCTGCGCATGGGCGAGCGGCGGTCTCGACAGCAGGCCGCTGCCCAGAACCTCCAGCGCTCTGCGGCTAATCGCATGAGGGACGGCAGTCAAGGAGCAGCCCTTCAGCTCAGACCTTCCGAGCAGAAGATTCAGCACATGCTTGGATAACACCACCGGATGCGGAACTCTGCTGCGGACCGGACCGGAATAATCATTCAGTGCCAGATCCGCTCCGCCGCTGACCGCCGTCACGAAGGGACGCAGCTGTGAGGCGGGGATTACCAGATCCCCATCCGTGAACAGCAGAACCGCTCCCTTCGCAGCCGCAGCACCTACGCTTCGCCCGACATCATGCCCGAGCGGCTGTTCATACACAATTACGTTCGCTCCGCAGGAGCGCGCAATCTCTGCGGTCTGATCTGCAGAACCGTTAACAATCACAATAACCTCACAGCGGGGATGAACGCCTCTGGCTCCGGCGATTACCGCGGCAATCGTCGCCGCCTCATTCATGGCCGGAATAATAACCGACACCTCAGGCTGCGGATGATTCACCGCTGGCGGCGGTATAGCAGGCCGCACCGGCCGTGTCACTGGCCGCCGTGCTGTCCGGGTCGCCCGCCGCCCCGTGCGGCGGGCAGATACTCCTTTTCTTTTCATGCTCATCCACCTTCCTTCACAGGGCTGCTCCCGGGCTGAGGGTTACACCATAGTCTATGTATCCCGCCACCCCCGGTAACGGCAAGTGTCTCCCTGAGGTCAGATAATTGGACAAATGCCGCTATGCGCCTCCACCCGGTAATAGGCCAGTAAAGGAGCATTTACAGGAGCAGGAACACTCCGTCCATCAGCAAACAGAATATATTAAGGCAGGTCGTGGCAGGTTGGAACAGATCTGCTCAGAGCAGCTTCAGCATTCTCCCGGCTTCCCTGCTTGTCCTTCCGCTCGCAATTCCCGGTTCAGTAAGCAATAGAAAGATAAGTTATCGAGTGAAACATATAGACTATATTTCAAAGAAAGACGCAGCCAACGGCTGCGCCTCATACACATTCCAACCTGTCTACGATCTGAGCATATGTTGCAGCAACGAGAATTCGCGTACCCCACTAACCGCCAATAGTCGCAGATCAGTCAAAAGCGCGATGCTCCACAGCAGGTTTGACCAGCGGAGTGCCAAGTGCAATCCACGACAGCACGCCATAGAAATGCTGAGTTTCGCGCAGCCGTACCACCTCAATCGTCGCTTCTCCGCCTGTTCTGTTCTTCAATGAGGCATGGAAGTACGGCTGGTTAGCCATGGCAACCAGCACATAGCCGGTATGACCGAAGCTCTCGTCAAAAGAGACCGTCACCTCTACACTCTCAGAATCACCATTGAACATAAACGCCGTCATCCCGAACTGCTGCAAAACATCGCGGTTCCCGACACTCTGCACCGGATGGAAGGACAGATGCTCCGCATGGACGGATCCGGGAGCCAGATGATCACCGTTCACTACACCCTGAGCAATATGATGACTCTGGATGCTGTCTTCTTCCAGATGCCGGGACTGGATGGCAAAGGGAGCGATTTTGGAAGCATTCACCGCCTCGTCCTGCAGCTCAGTGCTTCCTACCGCACCTTCAGCCAGATGCCCGGTGCCGACACTGTGAAGAGCAAGCTTCTCTCCGGTAACACTATGGTCCTGGAGCAGCTCGGAAGTCAACGTATTCTCGGCCAGATGCTCCAGGCCGATGCTGCCGCTGCGGATATGGCGTCCGTCAACGATTCCGGGAGCCAGATGGCCTCCGTAAATGCTGCCGGGAGCCAGATGATTAGGCCCCACCGCTCCTGGCGCCAGCTTGCTTCCGTCTATACTGCCCTCTCCCAGCAGTTCGGAGGTCAACGTGTTCTCGGCCAGATGCTCACGCTTGATGCTGCCCGCGCGGAGATGGCTGCTATCCACTGAATCAGGCGCCAGATGATCCCCGCTCACTACCCCCTGAGCAATATGATGACTCTGAATGCTCTCTTCTTCCAGATGCCGGGACTGGATGGCAAAGGAAGCGATTTTGGAAGCGTTCACCGCCTCGTCTTGCAGCTCGGTGCTTCCTACCGCACCTTCAGCCAGATGCCCGGTGCCGACGCTGTGAAGAGCAAGCTTCTCTCCGGTAACACTATGGTCCGGGAGCAGCTCGGAGGTCAGCGCATTCTCAGCCAGATGCTCCAGGCCGATACTGCCGCTGCGGATATGGCGTCCGTCAACGATTCCCGGAGCCAGATGGCCTCCGTAGATGCTGCCCGGAGCCAGATGGTTAGACCCCACAGCTCCTGGCGCCAGCTTGCTGCCGTCTATGCTGCCCTCACCCAGCAGCTCGGAGGTCAGCGTGTTCTCGGCCAGATGCTCACGCTTGATGCTGCCCGCGCGGAGATGGCAGCTATCCACTGAATCGGTCGCCAGATGATCTCCGCTCACCGCACCCTGAACAATGTGGTAGCTCTGCACGCTGTCTTCTTCCAGATGCCGGGACTGGATGGCAAAGGAAGAGATTTTGGAACCATCCACTGCCTCATCCTGAAGCTCTGAGCTTCCCACTGCGCCTTCCGCCAGATGCCTGGTTCCAATGCTGTGAGGAGCAACCTTCTCCCCTGTAATGCTGCCGTCCTGCAGAAGCTCGGAGGTACGGGCATCCTGGGCCAGATGCTCCAGGCTGATGCTGGCGGGACGGATATGACAGCCATCCACAGCTTCAGGCGCCAGGTGACCTCCATAGATACTGCCGGAAGCCAGATGGATAGAACCCACAGAACCCGCTGCCAGCTTGCTTCCTCTAATACTGCCATCCGGCAGCAGCTCCGCACTTCTTGTCTCCTCCGCCAGATGCGCCAGCCGGATAATCCCCGACCCCAAATGTCGCTCCTGAATTACTCCGCCTGCAAGATGCTCTGCGTCCACACTCTGCGGCTGGAGGTGCTGCGAATCCACTGCGCCTTCAGCCAGCTTTCTTCCACCTATACTGCCATCCGGCAGCAACTCCGCACTTCTCATTTCCTCTGCCAGATGCGCCAGCCGGATAACTCCTGAGCCCAAATGACGCTCCTGAATCACTCCATCTGCAAGATGCTCTGCCTCCACGCTCTGCGGCTGGAGATGCTGCGAATCCACTGCGCCTTCAGCCAGCTTCCTTCCACCTATACTGCCATCCGGCAGCAGCTCCGCACTTCTCGTCTCCTCTGCCAGATGCGCCAGCCGGATAATTCCTGAGCCCAAATGACGCTCCTGGATCACTCCGCCTGCAAGATGCTCTGCCTCCACGCTCTGCGGCTGGAGATGCTGCGAATGCACTGCGCCCTCAGCAAGCTTACTTGCATCTATACTGCCGTCCGGCAGTATCTCCGCACTTCTCGTCTCCTCTGCCAGATGCGCCAGCCGGATAATTCCTGAGCCCAAATGACGCTCCTGAATCACTCCATCTGCAAGATGCTCTGTCTCCACGCTCTGCGGCTGGAGATGCTGCGAATCCACTGCGCCTTCAGCCAGCTTCCTTCCACCTATACTGCCATCCGGCAGCAGGTCCGCGCCCCGCGTATCGGGAGCCAGATGACTGAGCTGAATGCTACCGGCGCGGATATGCCGGCTGCTTACTGCATCCGCAGCCAGATGGCCGCTATACACACTGCCCGCAGCCAGATGGAAGGCCCCTACCACCCCTGCTCCCAGCTTGCTGCCTGCAATGCTGCCATCCGGGAGAAGATCCGCGCTGCGCGTCTCCTTGGCCAGATGGGCCAGCGTAATCTCTCCGGCACCGATATGCCGGGCTTCTACCGCTGCCGGTGCCAAATGAACGGCTTGAACAATGGCTTCAGCCAAATGAACCGATTCTACAGCACCTGCTGCCAGCTTCTCTGCGCCAATGCTGCCTTTAGGCAGTAGCTCCGCACTGCGGACCTCCTCCGCCAGATGCGCCAGGCGAATGCCGCCATCCGCGAGATGCCGACCTTCCACTGAGGCCTCAGCCAGCTGGCTTCCGCCCACACTGCCGGGGGTGAGATGTTGGGAAGCTACCGCTCCCTCTGCCAGCTTGGCGGCGCTGATGCTGCCATCCTGAATCTGGATCGATGAGACAGAGCTTGGAATAAGATGTCCGTTGCCGATCGACATCGGCCGGATATGTCCACCGCCCACGCTGCCCGCTGCAAGATGTCTGCCTTGTACAGACGTATCCTTAAGCGAATCCGGGCCGACCGCGCCTGCCGACAGATGCTCACTTTGCACTGCTGAGGCTGCCAGCTTCTCCGCACTTACACTTCCGTCCGCCAGCTTGATTGAAGTGACGGCCAGATCGCCCAGCTTATCCGTCGAGACACTCTCCGGCGATAACTTCAGGGAAGTGACGGCATAGTCAGCCAAATGATGCGGCTGCACGATCGCCGCAGTAAGATGAGCCTCCTTGACGGCACCGGAGGACAGCTTATCTGCCGTGACCGAACCGGATTGCAGCGCCGATGAAGTCACACTGCTGTCTCCCAGATGCCGGCGTTCTATGGCGCCGGATGCCAGATGACCAGCATCTACAGCCTCCTCCTGCAGCACCCGCCCGCTGATGCTGCCGTCCGCCAGGTGCTTCTCCTCCACGGCGCAGACCGCAATATGCTCTCCGCTGACAGCTTCCTTTGCAAGGATCGTCCCCCCGACCGCGCCCATGGCCAGCTTGGCGGTAATGATGCTGCCGTCCGCCAGCTTGGCTGCGGTAATACTCTGCGGGCTAATATGTTCTCCAGTAACGGATTCATATCCCAGTTGTTCTTCCGTAACTGCCCCTTTGGCCAGATGGCCGGTCAGGACGGAGTGCTCCTGCAGCTGGGCTGAGCCTACAGACTCTGCGGCTAGATGAGAATTATCCACGGCATCGCGCTGCAAATGTGCCGAAGTGACAGCCTGCGCGGCAATCTGCGCACTGCGGACAGCGGATTTCGCAATATGGCGCGTCATTACGGCTTCATCAGCCAGTTTATGGGCCAGAATGCTCTGATCCGCTATTTTGGAAGAGGTAACCGCCTGCTCAATCAGCTGTGTAGTCCCTACCGCACCATCCGCCAGCTTCACAAAAGAAATGCTGCGGTCTGCCAGATGACGGCTGCCAATTTCACCTTCCGCGATATGGTCCGCATGGATGCTCTCCGGGTTAATATGCTGGCTGCGGACAGCCTTCGCCCCGATCTGCCGGGACCCGGCAGCCCCATCCGCGAGATGCCCGCTCTCAATAATACCGGGCTGAAGCTGTTCCTTGCCGATCAGGCGCGCCGCCAGCTGTTCCCGTCCAATGGCACCCGGTGCCAGATGCTTGGCGGTAATGACGCCTTCTCCCACATGCCGGCTCTCGATCACCGCATCGCCCAGCTTGACACCGCTGATCTCACCATCGGCGATTTTGTCGGCGGACACTGCTTCGTCAGCCAGCTTAGAGCGGTCAATACTGCCGTTGCTGAGATGGCGGCTGTCAATGCTGCTGCTGAGAATCTTCTCACCAGTCACCGCCCCATCATCCAGCAGCTCCGCTGTGATGATGAACTCACTCAGATGCCGGCTGCTGATGGCACCATCGGAGATATGTCCTCCGCTGATCATCCGGTCTGCCAGCTTCTCTGGACCGACGCTGCCGTCCTTCAGCTTTTCCCCGCCAATGGAGTGATCCAGCAGCTTGCCTCCGCTGACGCTGCTCTCCGCCAGATGCTCACCAGTAATGGACTCCGGCGCTATCTTCGAGGAGGTTACCGCCCGGTCCGCAAGGTTGATGCTCTGCACTGCATAGTCCTGCAGCCAGGGTGTGCCGATGATGCCATGCTTTAGCCTGGACCCGTCAATGGTACGTGGAGCAATCTTGGCACCGGTGACGGCGCCATCAGACAGATCATCGGTGTATACGGGCTGGAGGCGTTCCTTTTCCAGGGGAGCCGTTACCTCAGCTTCAAGCAGGGCAGCACGGTCCTCCTGCCCGAGCACCTCTTCCTTCACGGTTCCCTGATTCCCCTCCAGTGCAGGTACAGTCTGCTGGGGCGGGGCGGTCACTTCCAGCATCTCCACCCCGCTCACCTGCAGGGTAATATCTTCTGCCTCAGCCGATTCCACCGCTGCCGATTGTTGGGTTTTCTGTGTTTTGGGACTGCTGTCCAACATGCTAAGTTCAGTCGTATCGGGATTATCCACGTAATAGAGCGGTCTTTTTGTACTGCGCTGCTGTTTTCGTTTGGGACCCTTCACAAGCAGTCTCCTCCTTCCATCTGTATCTTCTAGGCATCATATGCAGCAGCATGGGCGGATGACACCCTTCTCTTGCCTGGAATCCATTCTTCCCCTTCCAAAAAAGGGCATCTGCCGCCGCGCATCCGTCCAACCCTTACGGGCACATACATACATACAATGACAGGAGACATAAAAACAGCCGGGAAGTACTTCAAAATAACAGGAGGAACGAACATGGGGCAAAAGCTCGTTGGGATACTGCTAAATGCCGCTATGCACGGGGGCGTTCCCCGGTTAAAAACCGGACAGGAATCTCTGGCTAACTACGAAGAGGCCGCCGCCGCATACGGATTAACCCCCTGCTTTGTGAAGCTGTCTGACATCAACGTGGCGTCAGGCTTCAGCAGTGTCTATATGAAGAAAGGTCCGCAAGGCTACCGGAGACAGATCGTCCCTACGCCGGAGGTCATCCACAACCGGGCAATCTATGATCCGCGCAGCACCGGCGTCGAGCGCTTGCTCCAGCAGGGTATTCAGGTATACAACACCTGCAATCGTTACGGCAAGGATCAGATTCACAGCCTGCTGGAGCGCAGCCGGGAACTACAAGCCGTTCTGCCAGTCACAGCAAGCGGACTTTCCGGCTTGAGGGAGATGATGAACCGCTACCCGGATCTGATCCTCAAGCCTTGCCGGGGCAGCGTGGGTAACGGCGTGATGCGGCTCACCCGCAGCGGCGAAGGGCGATGGCTCTGGAGCTACTCTCTCTCTGGCTCAAGACGCAAGGTTAGCAGAGCCGTAAACCCAGACGCCCTTCCCCGGATCCTCCGCGCCCGGCTCTCTTCCGTGCCCTATCTGGTCCAGGAACGGATTCCGCTGGCCGAGATTAACGGACGCCCTTTTGACCTGCGTGTCACGGTACAACGGGGCTGGGGCGGAGCGTGGCAGGTCACCGGCCTGTTCGCCAAGCTGGCTGCACCCGGCGGCTTTGTATCGAACATCGCCAGAGGGGGCGAAGCCCTGAAGTCATCTTTTGCGCTGGAGCAGGCATTCCCTGGAGAAGAGGCAGCCAGAATCCGTATGTCCGTCCTCTCCCTCAGTCTCGCCATCGCCCGTGAGCTGGAGAAGAGTCTGCCGGGGCTGGCCGATATCGGTCTGGACATCGGTGTCACGAAGCACGGACATCTGTATTTCATTGAATGCAACGGGCGCGACCAGCGTTACGGCTTCCAGAAAGCCGGACTGCGCGGGGTATGGAAAGACAGCTACCGCCAGCCTATGGGCTATGCCAGATATCTGTACGAAGAAGCATTAAGAATGAACTCTTATTGATTTGTCTCCTATTCTATGTCAATATAATGCAGAGCGGGTGGAGTCCCTTGGCACGGGATAACACTGCTGCATGATGGAAGGGAGATGGGCATGGTTAAACAATTGCTGCGGCTGATGACCGAGCTATCCTCGCACAGATGGCTTTCCAGGTTGATGGGGGCTTTATCCCACAGCAGACTCAGCCGCCTTATGATTCCGGTATTTATTCGTTCCTATCAGATTCCTGCCGCCGAGGCGGAGAAGGCTGCCGGAGAATACCGTACACTGAATGAATTCTTCAGCCGCCGCCTGAAGCCGGGAATGCGCCCGGTGGCCAGCGGTGAGCATGCCGTAGCCAGTCCTGTAGACGCTATGATTACGGCAATGGGCGAAATCAACTGCGGCACGATAATGAATGTGAAGGGGCAGGATTATACGCTGGAGGATTTGCTTAATCACTCACCACACCTTGAACTGTACAAGAAAGGCTATTATTTCGTCCTCTACTTAAGCCCTACCGATTATCACCGGATTCACTCCCCGTTAACCGGGCAGCTGAGGGAGAGCGATTATATCCGCGGCCGGGCTTACCCCGTGAATGATTTCGGCATGCGCCATATGAAGAGTGTCCTGAGCCGCAATGAACGGCTGATTACTTATATAGCCGGCAGCCATGGCGAGACCGCCGTGGTCAAGGTAGGCGCAATGAATGTGAGCAGTATCCGCTACACCGACGAGACGGCCAGAGAGTGGCAATGCGGCGATGACCTGGCATATTTCGAATTCGGTTCCACGGTAGTTCTGCTGATGGAGAGCGGCACCTTCACCCCGCGCCCCGGGCTTGCTCCGGACATGAAGGTGAAGATGGGCGAGCTGCTGGGAGAGATGCGGCGGCCGGTTTGACAGTAACATTTTCTTTAAAAAAAGGACTTCAGGCAGAATAAGCCCGAAGTCCTTTTTATATTTAACTTTAAGAGCTTTATAGTTCATCATAAGTAATTAGCTCTATTCCTGCTTCAATCAGCCATTCTCTTGTCTTGGGATCGCATAACATATCTACTTCCAATGGCCTTGGCAAGGTGAGAGACGAGTTTTTCAAAAGATATCCGTCCACATAGCCAGGATGACAGATAAACATATGGTATTCATCTTTTTCGGCATTTTTCATAGCGGATCTTAAAGACTCAAAAGGAACATAATCAGGCTTCATACTGTCCATATGAAATAAAACATCCTTGCTTCCAATCTTTACAGGATTATCATCCATAGAAAATCCAGAATATTTAAGACCGTACTTTTCCGCGACGATTTCCAGACCTTTTAAGAGGTTAGCACTGAAAACGGCATGACCTTCAAAATAACGCGGAGGTTCACCAACAAGCTCGACAAATCTATGGTATTGAGCTTCAATTTCAAGGATGACTTCATCAAGAACGACAAAGTCTTCTTCGGTCTGGCGGTATTCACGCGATGATTTAAATTCCCCGTTTTTATTTGTGATGCTTGGTATTAAGTCGGGAGGAGTGAGCGGTCTGCCAAGACATACATTAGTGTGTTGCCCCAAGCAAACATCTGCATCCTTTAACAGTTCTAGCCCGTGCACAGCAGCCGGCATATTGGGCATTACTCCCACACTTCCAATGATGCCGTCTTTTACACTTTTAGCAATACCGTAATTAACTCCTTCGGAGTAGCCTAGATCATCAGCCCTTAATAATAATTTTTTCATTTCAAGTCCCCCTCACATTCAATACAATGATTCCTCTTAACGATTGTCGGCATTGCTCGTAATAAGCGGATCGCCTTTCTTGAAACCCAAAAAATAAGTAGCGATTGTGGAAACTATAAAGGCAATCACTGCTGAAATAATACCATTCACCAGATTGGACATAGGCCCCCCGACAAAGCCAAAGACAGATAGAAAGCTTGCTACCGGAATAAAGGTATACGCGGTTACCCCCGTTAGACCTGCATAGAGACCACCCGCAAATCCACCGATAATCATTCCTATAAACGGACGTTTATACCTCATACCTACACCATAAAGGCCAGGTTCGGTAACTCCACCAATAATTGCGGCTACAAAAAATCCTACGGATAGATTACGTTGTTCCCTCTCCTTAATTCGAAGTCCTGCCCCCAAACACATGCCCGCCACAGCAAGGCTGGCTGCAATCGCAGCAGGCATAACCAAAGCCTCATGTCCATTCGTAGAAAAAGCGAGAATAAGTGTAGTGATTAACACAAGATGCATTCCACTTATTACGAGGAACTCATAGAGTGCGGCAATAATTGCAACTCCAAGAAATCCTGTTACACCAGATAAGCCTAATAGTCCATTGCTGATATAACTCCCTAAGAAAGATCCTACCGGTCCAAGCACTGTAAGAGCAATTGGAAGCATAATAAAAATAGTTAGCGAGGGTGCCAAAATGCTCTTTAGGGTGTTAGGGAGATGTTTTTTGATGAATTTTTCAATGTAGGACATCACCCATACAGACATGATGACCGGCAAAATGGTACTGGAATAATTTTGAATTTTACTTGGAATTCCCAGTACGGAAAAAGCAGTACCTTTAGTCGCAATATCTATGATGGTTGGATGAATCATAATACCACCTAAAAACATAGCTAACACTGGTGTGGCACCGAACTTCTTAGCAGCCGTATAACCGACCACAACCGGGAAGAAGTAGAATCCTGCATCTCCAACAAGGGTTAACAAAGTGTATAGATCACTGGATTCATTAAGGACATTAAGCATATTTTGACCCAGTACAGCTACTAGTAACTTAAACATAGAGACGGCCAGCAGAAGCGGGATCAAAGGCGTGAGACAACCGGCAATAGCGTCAAGGACAGCACTTCCAATGGATTTTAAAGTTATTTGTTTTTTCTGTTTTACAGAATCTTCGTCGGCTTCTACAACATTCGCCATTCCACCCTTTGAAGTTAAAGATTTGTAGACTTGGTCAACCGTCTGCCCAATCACGATTTGGAATTGTCCTCCTGCATTCACAGTACCTAAAACACCTGGAATCTTTTTGATATCTTCCGCATTTGGTATACTCTCATCCTTGAGGTTAAACCGCAGTCTAGTCATACAATGTGTAACCGTGGTAATATTGTCTTTCCCTCCAACTGCTTTTAATACTTCACTTGCTGTCTTTTCAATTTTTTCGTTTTGAGCCATTATGATCACTCCTTATTTTAATAAAAAAACCCAAAGCTAATATGAGTACGCACTCACATAGCTTTGGGTAATGCCTCCATTACGAGTTACAATCCCTAGTCTTCAATTTTCGTATTTCGGACAATCCGGTAAATATGCATCATCAGGTACAAAATCTCATCTTCTGTACTTTTAGAGTCTAGCCTTTGATTAATAAAATCTCCAATCTTATAGGCACATTCATAAACCTGTGGGTTTGAATTTTTAATTTCTTGCATGAAGGAAGCTTTATCATCTTTGAACTGTGATTTATTGTTTACTCTTTTTAGAAAGTATCTCAGGTGCATGGCAAATCTATTATAATTGAAGTCATTTCTATCAATTGTAATCGAATAAAAATTTTCGATCTGATCAGCTATTTCTAAAATCAGAGCCTCTGCAGCGGTTCCTTCATCTGGCTCCCTTTCTTCTTGTGCATTAACAAAATGCATCGCAATATTTGTAATTTCACTATCAGGTAAGGTTACAAATAGTCTCTCTTGAATAAGCTTAACTGCATATCTTCCAAGCTCAGTTTCTTTTGGATACAGCTGTTGCACATCATAAGAAAACAACATTTGCATTTTTTTATAATTTTGCATACGGATGAGCGCGAAGTTAATGTGATCAGAGAGACCAACCACAAGATTGGGATTCAGGTTGCTTTTTATTTCTAATTGAGCCTTTTTTACGATTAGAGCCACAATTTCAAACACATTCTCTGGAATCTCCTGAATAAAGTTATAAAGCTTATTGTCAATCCGATAAAATGTCATGGATATCTGACTTAAATCTGTAATTTCATAAGGCATTTCCGGAAATCCTATTCCTTTTCCAAAGGCGATTAATTCCTTATTGTTGCCATCCAAGCATAGAGCTACGTTGTTGTTAATTTTCTTAATCACTTTCATCAGCAACCCCACCTTCAGTAGCTTAGTTGCAGGGCATCATTTAGATGGCGACTAGCAGCAATTGCTCGTTGTAATCAATCGTAAGTTTATCGGTTTCATGAACTCCGGAAAACTCAGCGGTATTAGAAATGATAACCGGTGTCGTTATATCAAATCCAGCCGCTTTAATCTCATCTATGTCGAACTCTAGCAGTAAATCCCCCTTCTTCACCGGCTGTCCTTGCTTAACTACGGGTTTGAAATGTTTGCCCTTTAATTTCACAGTATCCTGGCCCACATGAATTAAAACCTCGACGCCTTTTACACTTGTAATACCAAGAGCATGACCAGATGGAAAAATGTTTGTCATGATCCCATCAACGGGAGCATAGACTTTTCCTTCGGTTGGAACGATCGCAACCCCCTTCCCCAGTGCTTCTGAAGAGAAGGCTTCATCTTTTACAGCACTGAGAGGAACCACTTGCCCTTTCATTGGGCTGCCTACAATCGTATCAGCCGCTGTACTCGTTTCTACCGGTTCCTCTTTTGATGTGCCAGAAATTTTATCAATAAATTTATTAAACAACCCTTTTTTCTTGTCTAATTTCTCTACAGATAACTTATGATCATTCATGATAGCCTCTCCTTTAACATATCCCTTTTTAGTTTGAACTAACCTCTTAGACTCCTTAGGTCTCGAAGAATACAAAAAGGCATAGCCCAAAACATGTAATAGCATACATGTCCTGGGTTATGCCTTTTCAGTAACAAGCCCACATTTAAAATATCATACTAAATTTCGTTTGGCAAGAGATAAGTATGCGTTTTCTTTTTGTTAATTATAATTGTGCGAAATAATACCCTCCAGCTTCTAAATGATTTCAGATGCCGGCATCACCCGGACCTTTTTAATGGATAAAGGTGTACCTTACGCGCTCCGATTTCCGGAAGTAGGCTGTCCACAACGCACAGGTGAATACCGCTCTAATCAGATCACGCATACTGCTTCCATCCTGCAGCTCACTGGCAACAGGAATATTCATCACGAGCACATAGTCAATGATCCCTATCAGCAGGTTGACGGAATAGAGCAGAATCATCATGCGCGGCAGGCGTGCCTTTTTTTGATAAAACAAAATCAAAGTAAAAATAGTCAGCAATAGCAGCACTCCGTTCGCAGCGGCTTCAAATATAAAGGCCGGCGCCCAGAGCGGATGGTACATTTCCCCTTGCGGGGATGCCAGAAGATCCCAATACTCCCGGCCGAAGCTTGGAATATTGTAGTTAATCAGCTGTAACGACACTTGAAATAATGTTGCGACTAACCCGATCTGCACCAGCACCAGCCAGCCTCCGAGACCTGACGGGCGTAGCGGTGGATAGGTTTGGGGTGAAGCAGGTTGTACATTTATTTCCACAATTTGTTCCTCCTTATATAGTGTAGCCTTAACAAGAATATACATATTTCCCCTTACACTCTACTACAAATTATGTAAAATACTAAGTGAACACGGCATTATCATCCTTTTAAAGGACGGTACCGCTTCAGCGAGAAATAGAAGGATAATTACTTAAATTTTCAAAAAAAAAGAGTACCCCAACCCCCATATCGGCTGGAATACTCCCTTTATTATATAGCCTAAGCTGAACGCCACGCCGCTCCGGTTACTCCGTAACCTTACTCTGATTCGCCACCTCACGCGCCTTCTGCTGCACCTCTTCCGGTTCGCCGAGATAGAAGCGGCTTATCGGCTTCACATCGTCGTCGAGCTTGTAGACGAGCGGGACGCCGGTCGGGATGTTGAGGTCGAGCAGCGCGGTCTCGTCGATATCCTCCATATACTTGATCAGGGCCCGCAGCGTGTTGCCGTGCGCCGAGATCAGGACCCGCTCCTTCTTGCGGATCAGCGGTACAATCCGGTTGGTCCAGAAATCACCGACCCGGTGTACGGTATCCTCCAGGCTCTCGCCGCGCGGGATGTCACCCGGACGCACTTCCTTGTAGCGGACATCGTGTCTCGCATAACGTGGGTCATCCGACTCCAGCATCGGAGGCCGGACGGAGAGGCTGCGCCGCCAGATATGGAGCTGCTCCTCACCGTATTTCAGAGCGGTCTCGCTCTTGCTGAGGCCCTGCAGCGCCCCGTAATGGCGCTCATTCAACTTCCACGACTTCTGCACCGGAATCCACAGCAGGTCCATCTCATCCAGAATATAGTTCAGCGTCTTGATTGAACGCTTCAGCACCGAAGCGAATGCAAGATCGAAGGTGTATCCGTTCTCCTTCAGCAGCCGGCCCGCTTTCATGGCCTCCTCCACGCCCTTCTCCGTCAGATCGGGATCACTCCAGCCCGTAAACAGATTCTGCCGGTTGTATTCACTCTCACCATGCCGTATCAGAACGATTTCGTACATAAGTATTCTCCTTCTCCTGTGTATGATTGGCTTCTCTTGCTTCTATTCTGTCACAGAGCAGTGTCCGCTTCAACTTCAGGCCTATCTTGCGGACTGGAAAGCCGCTATTTCAGCTATTCTGCCTGATCACGCAGGCAAGCGGACACAGTGGAGCTAGAATAGAAAGTGGACACCCGTTAACGGACGGAGCGATAATAGGGGCAACGGAGGTGTGTTCACGTGGGAGAACAACGACAACGCTACAACGAAGAATACAAGAAGCAAACGGTAAAGTTCATTCAAGAACAGACGAAGAGCATTGGTGACATCGCGGAAGAGCTTGATATTCCGAAAAGTACACTGCATCAATGGATGGGGCAATATCGGGAGCTAAAGAATGAACCGGCCGCGAGTAAGGATCGGGTACGGGAACTTGAAGCAGAGCTCCAAGAGATGCGCCGCCAGCTCCAGGAAAAAGACGTCCAACTTGCCGATACAAAGGAAGAATTAGCGATCATAAAAAAAGCAGTGCACATCTTCAGCAAACCAAGGAATTAAGATTCCAGTTCATGAAGAAGCATCGCTCCGAGTTTCGCTTGGAGAAGATGTGCATCATTCTACAGGTGTCCAGGAGCGGATATTACAAGTGGTATAACGCCAAACCCAGCCCACAAGAACTCCACAAGGCTGCGGTGCAGAAGCGAATCCAATATCATTTTGACGACCACCAAAAGCGGTATGGGAGTCCGAAAATCACCCGTCTGTTGCATCAGGAAGGCTATACGGTCACGGAACGTACCGTGAGTGTGTACATGAGAGAAATGCAGCTGCGCTCGGTCGTGTCTAAGCCCTACCGTGTACAAACCACCGACTCTAAGCATAACAACCCTATTGCACCGAACACGCTGAATCAAAACTTTAAAGTACTGAAACCCAATACCGTATGGGTGACCGACATCACGTATATCCCTTGCCGGGGAGGGCGCTTGTACCTGGCCAGCGTGATGGATCTATGCACGCGTGAAATCGTAGGGTGGCGGTTGTACAACCACATGGAAACCCGTCTGGTTCTGGACGCCTTACAGGCAGCATACACTGCAAAGCAACCTGGCAAGGGGCTGCTGCACCACTCGGACCGTGGGTCTCAATATACCTCTAAAGAATATGTCGACCAGTTAAAGACGTACCATATGGAGTCCAGCATGAGCCGCAGAGGAAACTGCTACGATAACGCATGTATTGAGTCTTGGCATAGTCTTTTAAAGAAGGAACTCATTTACTGTAACCCGCGTTTCAAAGATCCGGAGCAAGCATACACAGCCATTTTTCAATACATTGAGTTTTATTACAACCGCAAGCGAATGCACAGCGCGCTGGGGTATCTTTCCCCCGCTCGTTTTGCAAAACAATTCACTACAAAATCTGTTGCGTGAGTGTCTACTTTCTTGACAGAGGTCCACAGATGCTCTTAAGTTTGCCTATACTCCTCTATTTCAGCCCCAATCAGTCAGATAACGGCCCCTGAGTCCGTAGCGTGGGGAATAAGTGACTTTTTCGCACAATAAGGTCCGCTCGGTCCGCATAGCACACATAGCACGCATGGCACATCAAGCACACATGGCACACACAGCACACCTAGCACCCGAAATACCTACACCACACTCAGCACGATACTCCCCCGCTGCTTCAGCGGATCTCTGACGGGCTTTTCCCGGTATGCTGCTTGAATTGGCGGCTGAAAAAGAAGATATCACGGTAGCCGAGCGCATCTGCGACCTCCGTGACATTCATGCCCGCATACAGCAGCAGATGCTGGGCCCGTTCGATCCGTGCGCGGATCACATAGGACTGGACCGAGGAGCCGGTGATCTCCTTGAACTTGATTGAGAAGTAACGCGGGGACAGCCCCGCCCGGGCGGCCAGGTCCTCTACCCGGTGCGCGGCCCCGGGATGCTGGCTGACATAGTTGGCGACCTCGTGGATCACCTCCGCCAGCTGATTGCTGACATGGCGCTCGACCGGCCTCGCCTGATCCTGCCGCAGCAGATGAATCATGAGCTGCTTCAGAATCAGACGGCCTTCCTCCTCCGCCGCATAGGTCTGCACCAAGAACAGCCGGACATAACGGGCGAGCAGATGCTCGAACTCCACCGTCTCGGTCAGCTCATGGTAAGGGGCCGGCAGCTCCGTGACCTCCTCCGTCACATCGAAGTGAATATATGTAATGACAAGCGGTTTCTGCGGATTATGTGTGGCACTGGTATAATCCCCCGGCCGGAACAGGAAGCAGCTTCCCTTCCCCACCTGATAGGGCACGCCGTTACGCACAACCGTACCCTCTCCACTCCAGACATAGAACAAGTCATAGTTTTGCAGCGGCTTCTCTCTTTTCTGCCATTTCCAGCCCGGTTCACAGACAATCTTCGCCAGGGCCGGGAGGATGACAAAAGAGGATGGCGATGCATGAAGCATATCGTTCCCTCCTATAGATGTAGCGTTAGCTTACTTTTCATAATACCTTGTCCGGTTCCTGTTTGTACATCTTCCGCATGACGCAATGAAGCAGACCGCCGCCGGATTCCAAAACTATTTATCAAATCACCGCATTACTCAGTGACGGCGGCAATCCACGGTGTTATAATGTTAGGCAATGTTAACGTATATATCCCAGAAGAATACCGGAAGGATGAAACTGATGAATCCACTGGCTGGACAATTGAATGACAGCATCAAGGCAGGCAATGAACATGTATACGATATGCTCTCGAGTCTCGGTAAAGCGATCTATTTTCCCAAAGAGGGGATTCTGAGCCAATCCGCAGAGGCAACGGCTCATGCTAAAAAGTATAACGCCACTATCGGGATTGCTACCGAGAACGGGTTGCCGATGCACCTTGGCGTAATCCAGGATAAACTCTCCGCCTACAGTCCCAAAGACCTGTACGGCTATGCGCCTCCAGCAGGCAAGCCGGAGCTTCGCGCCGTCTGGCGGGAGAAGATGCTGCGTGAGAATCCGTCGCTTGAAGGCAAGTCTTTCAGTAATCCAATCGTCACGAATGCGCTGACCCACGGGCTTAGCATCGTTGCCGATCTGTTCGCAGAGCAAGGGGATGTCGTCATTTATCCGGACAAAAACTGGGAGAACTACGAGCTGACCTTCGGCATCCGCCGGCTGACCGAAACCGTGAATTACCCGCTCTTCACGGAGGACATGAGCTTCAACAGCGAAGGGCTGCTGGATGCCCTGCTGGCCCAGAAGGACCGCGGCAAAGCCATCGTCCTGCTTAACTTCCCGAATAATCCAACCGGATATACGCCCGGCCTTGCAGAAGGCGAGGCTATTGTTGCCGCTATCCTGCGTGCCGCCGAAGCAGGCGTTAATGTGGTAGTGGTCAGCGATGATGCTTATTTCGGACTCTTTTTCGAGGATTCGCTCAAGGAATCCCTGTTCGGCAAGCTGGCGAACCTGCATCCGCGCGTGCTGGCGGTCAAGATTGACGGAGCTACCAAGGAAGAATTCGTCTGGGGCTTCCGCGTCGGCTTCATCACCTATGCTTCGGAGGACAAGGAGCTGCTGGCAGCGCTGGAACAAAAAACCCTCGGTATTATCCGGGCTACCATCTCCAGCGGCGCACATCCGTCGCAGACCTTCGTGCTCGACGCGTTGAAGGCACCGGAATTCGCTGCACAGAAGGAAGAGAAGTTCCAGATCATGAAAGGCCGGGCCAACAAAGTGAAGGCGCTGCTGGACAGCGGTAAATACGGCGATGATGTGTGGACCTATTATCCGTTCAACTCCGGGTACTTCATGTGCCTGAAGCTCTTTACCGTCTCTGCGGAAGATCTGCGGCTTCACCTGATTCACACCTACGGCCTGGGCACCATCGCCCTTGGCGAGAGCGACCTGCGCATTGCCTTCTCCTGTATCGAGGAGGATCAGCTGGAGGATCTGTTCGATCTCGTCTATGCAGGCATCCGTGATTTGGAGAAGGTCTGATATACAGCAGCCTTTGAATACGTTCATCAGCCCCGGAATTACGGGGCTGATTTTTTTTGCCCGGTGCTACGGCATTGGCCTATACACGTTCTGCCCTCCGCACATACAATACGATGTACTCAAGTACAACACACTCACACGCGAAAGGGGAATGAACAATGAGCGAAGAAGTTAGAGGCGGATACGGATACGGCGGCGGGTTCACAAGCACTGGAGCCATTCTGGTTCTCTTTATCCTGCTGGTCATCATCAGCCGTTCACTCTTTGTCTAACAGGGAGTGAGTCCCCTGGAGGGAGCTGCGCGCTCTCTCCGATCCACGTGTTATAGCATTCCCTGCACCACCTGAGATGAAGAGGGAATTCCCTATTATACATTCTTTTCTTCTGAAAATGGCCTCAGACTCCGCATTCGTGAGAGCCTGAGGCCATTTGTTATAAGCACACCCGCTTGCGGGTGACGCCTTGTCTGCTGCTGCAATCCGTTCTACAGGTCGTCTTCATCCGCACGCGCTTCCTTGCGGGTGGAGCTTACCTTGAACAGATACGCGAGCAGGAATCCGCAGGCGAAGGTAGACAGTACTTCCAGCGGCCGCTGCCCGGCCTGAAGCAGGAGCGGCAATCCGGTCAGCAGCGCCAGGACCAGATGGGCCCGGAAGACAAACTGGATCGTTCCCTTGCCCTTGCTGCCCTCCGGCAGCGGGTAGACGGTCAGCCAGAACGATTCGCTGTGCAGCTTGCGCAGCGCCGTCAGCTGAATGCCCATCAGGAAGAGGAAGAATACATAGATGCCGCTGCCGAGATAGCTGTCCTTCATCATCCACACCAGGAACAGGTCCAGCACCGCCATCCGCAGGACGATGCCGAAGACGTCACCACGGGCAAAGCTTTTGGTCAGGAGGAACCGGTAGGCGGAATCCCGCTGCCAGCTGAGCCCGCTGCCCCAACGCGACAGATAACGGCGGGCATAGACCCGCTGCTCGCGTCCCGGAACATCGACGAACCAGCCGAGGACCATCAGCGCCCGGGTTCCCTGGTTCTTCTCCATAGTGATCAGGCGTTCCCACGGAACAGCATGCCGTCCGGGAACAGCCAGTGCGGCCACATAGGCTGCGGCCAGAATCAGGATGAAGATCAGAGCGCGCATGGACGGCTGCCATAGCCATGCCCCAACCATTAGACCGCCGGCTGCCCAGCGCAGCAGGTTATAGCCTGCCGCAGCGGGGCGGGAGAGCATCGCTGTCTCCCGCCATAACCCGTAGCTGGATAACAGCTTGACCAGAATCAGCACCAGCAGGGTAGCCAGCAGACCCCGGGGTGACTCGTCGGTGCGTATGTACAGCGGCCATAATGTAATGAGGATAAAGGCTAGTCGCAGAATCTTCCACACATTGCCGCTAACCCAGGACGGGGCGAAATACTCTCTCATCCGGTGGCCCTGCGGCAGCAGGAAGATTGTATCCGGGGTCTGCAGATACGTCCGGAAGCTGCTGTGTACCGCCGCAGGCACCAACAGGACGAACATAATCCAGCGGATCGGTATGCCAGTCGGAATATCGCGCAGCAGCGCTGTGTACCAGGCGGAGAAGATAATCAGCACCAGCAGGAACACCATGGCAACACCGCTCTGAATGATATATCCCATATAAGGGACCAGGCTTCCCGTGAACCGGCTACGCCGCTGCCGGCGCAGCTCCTTCAAATCCATATCATTTCCCTCCTTGAACCAGCTCGTAGAACAGCTGCTCCAAATTCAAGCCCTGCCGCCCTGCCTTCGCGGTCATCTCGGCGAGGGTCCCTTCTGCAATCACCTTACCGCCGTGCAGCACGATGAACCGGTCACAATAGTTCTCAATCGTGGAGAGAATATGCGAGCTGAGCAGAATCGAAGCTCCGGACTTCTTCAGGTCCAGCATGAAATCCAGCAGGGAGCGGATACCCAGCGGGTCGAGTCCGAGAAACGGCTCGTCGATTACATACAAGGCCGGACGCGCTACGAACGCGCACATGATCATCACCTTCTGCTTCATGCCCTTGGACAGATGGGAGGACAAGGTATCCATCTTGTCCTCCATATTGAAGAGTGCAGCCAGCTGGCTGGTGCGTGATTCATAATCACTGCGCTCCACGCCATACGCTCTGGCTGTGAATTCCACATGCTCACGAACCGTCATTTCCTCATAGAGCAGAGGGGATTCCGGCACGAAGGACAGCGCACTGTGGTAGCGCTCAGGATCGCTGCTGCGCGTCTTCCCTTGTACCGTAATCTCACCCTTATGCGGGGACATCAGCCCCAGGATATGCTTCATCGTGGTGCTCTTGCCTGCACCGTTCAGTCCGATTAACCCAACCATCTCACCGGGCTGCACCTGCAGGCCGATATCATGCAGCACCGGCTTGTTCAGGCTGTAGCCTCCGCTGAGGCCCGTAATTTCCAATACGGGAGCTGTATTCATTGACCGTCACCTCTCGGGGTTTTGTTCTTGAGCCATTTCGGGGCTCCTTTATTCTTGCGGTTCTTGTCCCGCTCCGCCTGGCTGCGGGCCTTGCCCCCCGGCCCCGCCGCGCTGCGCGTGCCGGCGCTCACTCCCGGCCGGTGCTGCTCGCGCCGCACCGTAACGCCACTGCCGCCAGCCGCTGGGCCTGGCTGGCCTGCCGGCGCGTCGCCGCCCGTCCCTCCGGCTGTTCCAGCCGCAGAGGTCCGCACCTGCGGCTTGCCGGTGCGCGCTGCAATGCCGCCGCGCGGTTCAGCCCCTTCGCGGCGCTCCTTCGTGCCGCCGCTGCGCAGCTCGGCGCGTCCGCCTTCCGCCAGCGCCTTGCCGAAGGCCATCTCCCGCTCGTCCAGCTGGATATCCAGCTCGCGGGCGAATTTGCGCATGATGAACGTCTGCTGCTCCGTAACGATCGTTACGGATAAGCCGCGTTTACCCATGCGCCCGGTCCGTCCGGCACGGTGGACATAGTGCTCGGAGTCAAAGGCAGGATCGAAGCTGACGACAAGCGTCAGATTCTCAATGTCCAGGCCCCGCGCCGCTACGTCACTGGCGACCAGGACCTTGAGCTTGCCGTCCCGGAAGCGGGTCAGCACGTTTGCGCGCGTCACCTTGTCGGCATCGCCGTACAGCGCTGCGGCCGGAAGGCCCAGGTGGTTCAGCTTAGCCGTTACTTCGGCGATGTCATCCGTCGCGTTCACGAAAACAATGGCACGGTCCGGCTTGTAGTGGCGGATCACCCGGCGCAGCATATCAATCTTGTTACGCTCCTCGCACACTACATAGTGATGCTCCAGGCTCTGGGCAGTCATCATGCCGGGGTCGATGCCCACCTCCGCCGGACTCTTCATCTCCCGGTTCGCCAGCAGACGGGTCTCCGGTCCAATCGTGGCCGACAGCATAACCAGCTGCCGCGTACGCAGCGCGCTGCTGACGATCTTCGTCACCTCGCCCGCACCGCTAAGCTGGAACATCTGATCCGCCTCATCGAGAATAATTGTGCTCACCTCATGCATCTTGAGCTTGCGCAGCCCGATCAGCTCACGTATGCGTCCCGGGGTGCCTACCACCAGATGCGGATGCTCCCGCAGCTTGTCAATCTGGCGCTTGATCGCCGCCCCGCCGATCAGTCCTATGGCCCGGATGCCCCGGTGTGCCCCGTAGCGCTCCGCTTCACGGAGAATCTGCATCGCCAGCTCCTGGGTTGGCGCCAGCACCAGCTTTTGCACCGATTTCGAGTCCGGGTTAATCCCTTGCAGCAGCGGCAGCAGATAAGCCAGTGTCTTGCCTGTTCCTGTCTGGGATGCGGCCAGAACATCTCTTCCTTCCAGCAGAAGCGGAATCGTCTGCTCCTGTACAGGGGATGGTTCGGTGATGCCGAATTCAGACAACCGGGCAGCAAGGTCTTCCTGGATGCCGATAGCCGCAAAAGAAGCTTTATTCATAATAGGGTTTCATCCTTTTCACTTAAGATAATATGTTCATTATATGCCAAAAAGGCCTCTCCACCAAATGGAAGGCCATAAAATCTAAGTCCGAACCGTATTTAAACGGTCATACCATCCTGTATACCAAAGGGGGACAAGTCGTTCACGCCACACATCGAAACTACAATTTATTCATTTTCTGTTCATCAGGTTATAGGTCAGCTTGTCTGCAAGCCGCGGGAACAGCCCATAGAGCCGGATGCCGAAGCCTGCCAGACCGGGCAGGTCCACTTCCTCTTTACCCTTGTCCATCAGCTTGACGATCTTCGCGGACACATGCTGCGGCGTCATCATGATCCGGCTTACGCTTCGTTCATAATTACCGGAAGGGTCGGCGGTCTTGAAGAATTCGGTGGCGATAGGTCCGGGGTTCACAGCCGAGACAATAATACCGCTCTTCCGCAGCTCCTGGCGGAGCGCATTGGTGAAGCCGAGAACGGCATGCTTGGTGGCCGTGTAGGACACTGAGCGTGCGGTTCCGATTTTGCCGGCCATGGAAGCCACATTCACGATCTGACCGCTGCCGCGCGTAAGCATATGAGGAACGACAGCCTTGGTGCAGCGTACAATTCCCATATAGTTAACATCCATCATATCGGCGAACTCTTCAGACTCCATCTCTGTAAAAGCCGCAAACTTGCCGTAACCGGCATTATTGAGCAGAATGTCAATTCTGCCGTATTGCTCCAGGATCTCCGCAAAGGTACGCTTCACTGCCGCCTCATCGGTCACATCACAGACGAACAGCCCATACTCGCCCTGGATGCCCGCCGCAACAGCCTGCAGCTTGTCCCTGGACCGGGCCAGCAGAACGGGAACCGCCCCGTGCCCGCTGAGCATCTGCGCCGTAAGCGCGCCAATCCCGCTGGAAGCTCCTGTAATTACCACAATCTTGCCTTGTAATGCCATGGAATAGATTCAACTCCCGATTATCCGCCTAAGAGATCATAACCTGAATATCAAGCTCGCCGATCCCTTCCATCACAAGAGGAATACTCAGCGCTTTGCGTGGCAGTATGGACATGCTCTCCGACTTCATCAGCTTCGGCGGGGTAATGTCTACGGACACCCCTTGATTGGAGAGAATAGTACTGGCATTGCCGCTAATCATATTGCCCAGCTCGGAAATGGCGCTCTGGCCCATCTCATCCATCTCCGTAATTACATAACCGCCCATCATGGCCGACACCATCTTAAGTGCGACCGGTTCGGCAATCCCGAAGATAATATTCCCGCTGAGCTGACCTGTCATTCCCACTTGAATCCATATATGATTATCGATCAGTTCAATATCCTTAATCCCCAGCATACCGGTGGACGGCGAGACTTGGATCACCTGTTCAATTACAATGCGCGCAGACTCTAGAAACGGATTAATTACTTCTGCTTTCATGAAAGTGCTGTCCCCCTCGACCAGTCTTTAGTCATATACCAAAAGTCCTAAGCAATAAAATTTATTATACTTCATATATCGGCATTATTCACCAAAAATTAATGGTCTTGTCGAATGATTTCTAAAGATAGTTTGGAGCTCAACATTGCCCTCCCGGGAGGAATCTCCTATAATTTAATCAATAAACGTAAGATCTGCGGCGTCACACCCTCCGAGTGCAGCACTCACAGCGACCCTTGTACCTATCTACTTTGTCAGAATCCGCGGCTTGCAGACTCTAATTCTGAAAGCTTGCATGTGCACATACGCCCTCCGGAAAGCTGCGGCTTTCCCTGTTTGTACAAATATACGGCGGCACCATCCGGTAGCCATAAGGGGGACAGTCCATGAATATCAGCCAGCTCGAAACACTGATCACCATCTCCAAAACCATGAGCTTCCGCAAGGCGGGCGAGCTGCTCAACCTGACGCAGCCGGCAGTCTCGGCCCAGATCAAAAGCCTGGAGGAAGAGTTCAAAACCCAGCTTGTTGACCGGAACCAGCCGGTTACGCTGACGGACAGGGGCAAGGTCTTCCTCGCCCACGCGGAACAGATTGTCGGAATCGTAGATGAGCTTAAGCAGCGCCTTGCCGATCTGGAAGAGAATCCCCAAGGGCATATTATTCTCGGTACCACCACCTCCATCGCCATCCAGATTCTCCCCCGGGTGCTCTCCTATTTCCAGGATCAGTTCCCTCATATCAAAACCTCGATCTCATCCATGTCCTCCTCCCAGATCTACCAGCAGGTCGAGAACGGGATTGTGGATGTCGGCATCGGCTATCTGATCGGCCGCAATCCGGGAATGACGACCTCGGTCCTGTATTATGATACTTTCGAACTGGTTGTTTCGCCCCGCCATCCGCTGGCCCAGGTCAAAACAGCCGGGATCGAGGCACTGGGCACCATCCCGCTCATTCTGCTCTCACCGGATACAGTCGGCCGGAAATTTGTCGATGAGGTGCTGGCAAGGCACGGTATTCAGCCGCTGGTGATTATGGAGCTGACCAGCAGTGAGGAAGTGAAGCGGATGGTCGAGCTTGATCTGGGAGCGGCGGTCATCTCCAAGCAATCGGTCACTGCCGAGGTCAGAAGCGGAACCCTGCGCATCGTCCCGATCATCGAGCTTGAGGTTACCCATCCTGTAGGTGTTATTACCAAGTCCGGCAAGTATGTCAACTCTGCGATGAGGCAGTTCCTGAGCGATCTTAAGGGAATGCCCGAGACCCAGTTCATCGGCTCAGAGTAACCTGCACCCTATTTCGCCATATTGGCCTAAGGAGATGTTCCCATTATGAAGTTCGACCTGCATACCCATCATTTCCGCTGCGGCCATGCTGACGGCACGATCCGGGATTATGTTGAAGCCGGAATAGCGGCGGGGCTGGATGTTATCGGTATTTCCGATCATTCGCCTTACTTCGGAAGCCCGTCCGAGCAGGCTTTTCCCCGCATTGCCATGGCCAAGTCCGAGCTGGTCCACTATGTGGAGGAAGTATTGTCGCTGCAAAAAGAATACGAAGGCCGCATTGATGTCCTGCTCGGCATGGAATCCGACTTCTTCCCGGAGCATGCGGAGCTGTACCGCAAGACCTACGCCGCCTACCCGTTCGATTATGTAATCGGCTCTGTGCATCATGTTGAGGAGGTCAGTATCTTCAACCAGGGACGCTGGAAGGGGCTTGCCCCCGCACAGAGGCTTGCTTCCAAAAGCGAGTACTACCGGCTAATTGCGGAATCCGCACGCAGCGGCATCTTCCAGATTCTCGGCCATATCGATGCCATGAAAGGCAACTATCCGCCCTTCTCCGAGATCGCTGCTCCCAAGGAAATTGACGAAGCCTTGCGCGTGATCGGCGAATGTGGTCCGGCCATCGAGATCAACACCTCCGGCGGCACCAAGCTGTGCGGCGGCTGGTACCCTTCCGATGAGATTCTGGAGCGGGCCCTGCACTTCGGCGTGGAGGTCAGCTTCGGCTCCGATGCCCATCTCCCTGCACGCGTAGCCGACCAGCGCAATCAGGTGGCTGCGCGGCTGAAGGAGATTGGATTCGAATACTGGGTCTATTACAAGCGGCGCGAGAAGGTTAAGGTCGCGTTATAGGCTGTGTAATGCAAAAACCTCGCTTTGTAAGAAATCTGGCAAGACGAGGTTTTTTATTGGCTTGAAGCGCTACCGTTAGAGCTCCTCCTCATACAACAAGCACCGCGCAAACAAGCAGCGTAAGGGGACACTCCCCGTCACGCTGCCTGCTGCTGTGGTGCTTTTTTGCGCTGTACACCTAATGCTGCGCTTATTCCTTATTCAGATTCTCACAGGTGAAGCCCTGCTGCTTCAGCGTACGCTGTGAGTCCCCATACTGCGGATTCAGAGCGTAGAAGCGGGCAATCATGCTGGTCCAGCTCCGCTCCGTCAGCCCCTGGGACTTGAGCAGCTCCCGGTGGCTCTCATTATATTCTTCGATCAAGTGTTGCTGATCTGGGTTATAGACCTCTTCATGGTATACCGCCGCTATAGGCAGGCGTGAACTCTTCGGCTGTTCTCCCTCCGGATAGCCAATGCAGAGTCCGACCACCGGGAATACATACTCTGGCAAGTGCAGCAGCTCAATTACTCCTGCCGTGTTACGGCGCACACCCCCAATGGGGATAATCCCCAGCCCCAGCGACTCGGCGGCAGCTACGGCGTTCGCTAGTGCAATGCCGACATCCGTGGCTCCAACGAGCAGCGCGTCTACATCCGCAGCCGTTTCGAACGGCTGGCCTTCCAGCTCCGCCGCAAGCTTCGCCCGGTGAAAGTCCATGCAGAACACCAGAAATACCGGCGCTTCCGCCACATGCTTCTGGTTGCCGCTCAGCGCCGACAGCTGCTGCCTGCGTTCCTCGCTGCGTACCGCAATCATCGATACCTGCTGGCCGTTCACCCAAGAGGGTGCCGCCTGGGCTGCCTCAATAATCGTCTTCAGCTTCCAAGGCTCCACCGCCTGCCCGCTATAGTTCCGGAACGAACGGTGGTTCATAAGTAATCTAATCACATCATTCAAAGGTTCATTTCCTCCCCCATCTATACTTATCATATCCATGTACACTATCATAGCCCAATCCCCTTGGAGACTGCCAGCACACAATGTTCGATACCGCAAGTATGGTGGCTGCAAATTCAGGGGCACAAATGCTATTCATTCAGCCACTTAACCAACTATTTACGAATTCAAGTGCACTAATGCTCTTCATTCAGCCATTTAGCCATTTATCTACGAATTCAAGTGCACTAATGCTCCTCATTCGGCCATTTAGCCAACTATCTACGAATTCAGGTGCACTAATGCTCCTCATTCGGCCATTTAGCCAACTATCTACGAATTCAGGTGCACTAATGCTCCTCATCTCCTCGTCCAGAACCACTTCCGGCCAATCCAAAGGGATTTATCCCTCTCATCAGGAGCCCATGCCCGCACACGCCCAAAAAAAATGGACCCGAATCATCGGGTCCCAACAGCAGTTATATTTTCAAAAGGGGGTCATGTACTTAGTTTAACCGCTGACTGTTAGAGTTTGATAACGGCATTATTTCATTTGTGTAACAATGTGAATACTTTCATTACATCGCCCGAGCCGTCCGCCATCGGCAGGGTCCGCTCCAGGGTCAGGCCGTTCCTCAGCATGACCTGGGCGGACCGGTAATTATCCCCCCGGCAGCGCCCCTCGACTCTCTTCAGGCCAAATTCCCTGAAACCGTAGCCCAGCAGCAATCCCAGTGCCTCAGTCGCATATCCGCGACCCCACCACAACGGATTCAGCATATAGCCCAGCACGGCATGGCCTTCCTGCCGGTTCCAGTTCTGAAGGGAGACTGATCCGATCAGCTCCGGCTGGCCTAAGATATAGATTCCTGCATGCAGCGCGCCGGGATCATAGCCGTGCAGCATCCGGGTCACCAGCTTATCCAGCACGCCCTGCCGGGAAGTCGATGCATGACGCAGCTGAATATGCGGCTGTACCTCCGGGTGGGAGAGCAGCGACTTCAGCAGCGCTCCGTCGCCGGACGCCATATTCTTCAGTTCCACCCTAGAGCCTTGCAGCGACATCCCCATGATCATCTCATAAGTGCTCATGAACTTCTCCCTCTTCTTCTCTCGCCTACGGCGCCCCTCTCTTGCAGTCCGGCTACCCCCGGCGCAGAGTCAGCACGGTAAGCTCCGGGCGGCACAGGAAGCGCAGCGGCATCATTGTCTCACCGAAGCCCCTGTTCACATACACCGGCATCGCCTTATTCTCTGTATAATACAAGCCGTCTATGTATTTCTTAGATCCGTAAGGCGTGAACGGCGCGCCGACCAGCGGCAGACGAATCTGACCGCCATGGCTATGACCTGAGAGCTGAAGGTGAAAAGGATAGGCTTCCGCCACCTCGGCGTAATCCGGCTCATGCATTAGCAGCACCGTGAAGATGCCGTCTGGAATATCCCGGACAACTGCCTCCGGGTCCGGCTTACCGTGCAGCATGTCATCCAGTCCTGCTACGGCAATCGTTGCTCCGCCTTGCTTAATCAGATAAGACTCGTTCCGCAGGACGCGGAATCCGGCCTCCGTCAACAGACGGGTCAGCAGCTCCGTATTCTTATAATCATGATTCCCGAGGATGGCATACTTTCCAAGCGGGGCCTGTAGCTCTGCCAGCAGGGGGACTGAGTCGGTCAGATCTTCGGCATAGCTATCCACGATATCCCCGGTGAAGCAGATCAGATCCGGCTGTTCATCCTTGATGTGCTTCGTCAGCCGGGCCAGATCCTTCGCATCCTTATTGAAGCCCAGATGCACATCGCTGAAATGGACCAGCCGGGTCCCGGCGAACGCGGACGGCAGCTCCGCAAGCGGCAGCTCCCGGCGGGTCACCTCTAACCAGTTCGGCTCCCCTTGCCAGGCATAGCCGCCGGCGAGGAGACCCGCCCCGACCACCGCTCCTGCCCCACGGGCCAGGAACTGGCGGCGGGTCATCTTGCGGCCGCCCCGGCCTTCCGGCTTCGGGGGGCCTATTCCCGCTCCATTCGTAGCAGCAGGAACCGTACGCCCGGGAGAGCCCCCGAACGGATTTTTGCTCATAGGGAGTGTCTCCTTTCTGTACTCTAACTCTAATCTATTCCATTAGGTCCGCAGTGGATTATATATCGTCGGATTACCCTTCAGCACGCTGGCTGCTCCCGGACTTCACAGGTGTGTCTTCCTCCGGTCCGCTAACTACCTTGATCCGGCATTCTTCCTCAGGAGCTTCACGGTAGGCGAGGGCAATTCCCTTATCCTTAATGTCCGCCCGGCTGACCCGCCGCTGCTTGAAGCTCACTTCAACCTCCTGCGTGAACGGGAACGGAGTCAGGGTCAGCGTAGCGCTGTCCTGCCACTCCGCCTCAATGGCACGGCCGGAGGTGAAGCTGAACTCCTCGCTGCCGGAGAAGCCGTCTACGAACCAGGGGTGCTTCTCGGATTCGGCGCTGCCCGGCTTACTGAGCGCCAGGAACAGCGACAGATCGTCGCAGAATTGCAGCAGTCTGGCGTCATAATACAGCTCGCCTTCTTCAAGCGGCTTGCTCTGCTCCAGCGCCCGGTGGATGCGAGCCCGGCGGTCCGCTTCACCCTCCAGATATTGTGTCAGCTCCGGGCATTCCTCACCCGACACCTCAATTAACCGTTCAAAATGCGAACTGCACAGCAGCGCCCCGTATGGCGTCTCCGCTTCCACCTCATCGATTCCCCGTCTATAAAAGGTCAGCTTCGGCACAACCGGGAAATCGAGGAAGCTGTAAGGCAGCCCCTCCGCATCATTCCAGAACGGTGTCTCATCCAGATCAATCCAGCCCCGGTCATGGTTGCTTACTGCCCACAATACCTCAGCCCGGCGGCCTTCCGCGGGCGTATGCTCTTCCTTGAACCACTTCGCAAATTCTCCGGCCAGCAGCCCGTGCTCATGCTGCTTCGTCATTACAAGCGTTCCATCCTGTTCACGGCAAATCACAGTCATTCCTCCCCGTTATCCGCTGTCAGACGGTTATCTTCAGCTATGTAGATTATAACATATTCACCTATATTTATCGGAACCTGCGGACGTATGGCTATTCTATGCAGCTTCAGGCTCTTCATTACAGGTTGTCTACACATGTACCCTTTTTGCGGCCCCCCAGAAACACATCTGTACCTCTTGTTCAGCCGTGCACAGCCAAACAGGCCACCCAGTAATAACACTGAATGGCCTGCTACGATTGTGCTTATAGACGAATGGTCTGAAAAATGGTCAGACACCCAGCCAGCGCTTGAACATATGCTTGGTTGTCTGCTTGTTGATCTCGGCAATGGAGGTTGTGAGCGGAATGCCCTTCGGGCAGGCCCGCACACAGTTCTGCGAGTTGCCGCAGCCGTCGATGCCGCCGTCTTCCATGAGCGCATCCAGCCGCTCTTCAGCGTTCATCTCACCTGTCGGGTGAGCGTTGAACAGCCGCACCTGCGAGATGGCTGCCGGTCCGATGAAGTCGGTCTTCTCGTTGACATTCGGGCAAGCCTCCAGGCAGACGCCGCAGGTCATGCATTTGGACAGCTCGTATGCCCACTGGCGCTTCTTCTCCGGCATACGCGGTCCCGGACCGAGATCATACGTGCCGTCAATCGGAATCCAGGCCTTGACCCGCTTCAGGGCGTTGAACATCCGGCTGCGGTCAATCACCAGGTCGCGCACGACCGGGAAGGTCTTCATCGGCTCAATGCGCACCGGCTGCTCCAGATTGTCGATCAGCGCTGCGCACGCCTGACGGGGCTTGCCGTTGATGACCATGGAGCATGCGCCGCATACCTCTTCCAGACAGTTGGATTCCCAGCATACAGGAACCGTATTATCGCCTTTCGCATTCACCGGATTCCGCTGAATCTCCATCAGCGCACTGATTACGTTCATCCCCGGACGGTAGGCAAGCTCGAACTCCTCCGTATAGGGGCTGGTCTCCGGTTCATCCTGGCGGGTAATAATAAATTTCACATTTTTGGGAGCTGCTGCTGTTTCCGCCATGTCAGTTACCTCCTAGAAAGTTTGGTTAGTCTAACCGGTCAGTCCTTCGAGTAATCCCGCACGCGCGGAGGAATCAGCGATACATCGACTTCCTCGTAGGAGATCAGCGGGCCGTCTGCTGTCCAGGCGGCTTTGGTGGTCTTGAGGAATTCCTCATCGTTACGCGTCGGGAATTCCGGCTTGTAATGCGCGCCCCGGCTCTCGTTGCGCAGCAGGGCTCCAAGTGTCATCGCCTCCGACAGCTCCAGCATGTTCCAAAGCTGGCGGGTGAAGGCTACCCCCTGGTTGCTCCAGCGCGAAGTGTCGCTCATATTGATATTCTTGTAGCGTTCCTTCAGTTCTTTGATTTTGCCGATCGTCGCTTCCAGCTTCTTGTTCTCACGCACCACGGTCATGTTCGCCGTCATCCACTCGCCAAGCTCTTTATGGATCACGTAAGCATTCTCTGTGCCAGTCATCCCGAGCAGCGACTCATATTTATCGGTCTGCGTCTTGTGGAAGCTGTCGAACACCGTTGAGGAGATATCCTGCACCGATTTCTTAAGGCCCTTGATGTATTCAACAGCCTTCGGGCCGGAGACCATTCCGCCATAAATGGCAGAGACCAGCGAATTCGCTCCAAGACGGTTGGCCCCATGGTATTGATATTCACATTCCCCTGCCGCGAACAAGCCGGGAATATTCGTCATTTGATTATAGTCGACCCACATGCCGCCCATCGAATAATGCACCGCCGGGAAGATTTTCATCGGAATTTTGCGGGGATCATCCCCCATGAACTTCTCGTAGATCTCAATAATCCCGCCCAGCTTGACGTCAAGCTCCTTCGGGTCCTTATGCGACAGATCCAGGTAGACCATGTTCTCGCCGTTAATGCCCAGCCCCTGATCCACACACACATTGAAAATCTCACGGGTAGCAATATCGCGCGGCACCAGGTTACCGTACGATGGATATT
This sequence comes from Paenibacillus sp. FSL H7-0350, assembly GCF_038593195.1. Lineage (NCBI taxonomy): Bacteria > Bacillati > Bacillota > Bacilli > Caryophanales > Paenibacillaceae > Paenibacillus > Paenibacillus sp. FSL H7-0350. Next base: position 3,006,837 of record NZ_CP151972.1, read on the forward strand.
TCTCTTCTAGGAAGTACCACGGCTTACCGTCTTTATAGGTCCAGATCCGTCCGCCTTCACCGCGCGCCGATTCCGACATCAGCCGCAGCTTGTCATCGCCGGGAATCGCCGTCGGGTGAATCTGAATGAATTCCCCGTTCGCATAATGCACACCCTGTTGATACACGGCGCTTGCTGCGGTTCCTGTGTTGATGACCGAATTCGTCGTTTTGCCGAAAATAATCCCCGGACCGCCGCTGGCCAGAATGACCGCGTCCGCCGGGAAAGTCTGGATCTCCATCGTCTTGAGATTCTGGGCGCTGATGCCGCGGCAGACCCGCTCGTCATCCAGAATCACCGAGAGGAATTCCCAGTTCTCGCTCTTGGTAACCAGGCCTTCCGCTTCCCAGCGGCGCACTTGCTCATCCAGTGCATAGAGCAGCTGCTGACCGGTAGTCGCCCCGGCAAAGGCTGTGCGGTGGCGCTTTGTTCCGCCGAACCGGCGGAAGTCGAGCAACCCCTCAGGGGTGCGGTTGAACATTACGCCCATCCGGTCCATCAGGTGAATAATGCCTGGTGCCGCTTCGCACATGGCTTTCACCGGAGGCTGATTGGCCAGGAAGTCGCCGCCGTAGACGGTATCGTCGAAATGCTCCCAGGGCGAGTCGCCCTCGCCCTTGGTATTCACGGCGCCATTGATGCCGCCTTGCGCGCAGACGGAATGTGATCTTTTGACAGGGACCAGTGAGAATAGATGTACATGCGCGCCGGATTCAGCGGCCTTAATGGTAGCCATCAGGCCGGCCAGACCGCCGCCCACGATGATGATATCGGCTGATGCCATGATTGTTCCCCTCCTAAAAGTTTTGCGGAAGATCCGCTTCTTCGAGATAGCTGTGCAGCAAAACTTGCTTCGGAAGCATAGGCTTAAGTTTTGTGAGCGTTTGCTTCCTGACTCCTCATCGTACAAAACTCGCTTCGGAAGCATACGCTCTAGTATTGCGGAATATCCGCTCCTAAGTGGTGTCAGCAGTATAAGTTAACCGCTTCCACACACCAGTGTATTCTTAAATAAAACTGCGCAGGGACTGCATCGCCGTAGCGGCAGTTTGGAATTCATCGTTACGGAAGGTGACCAGCGACAGGACGAACATGAAGGTAACGATAACGAAAATACCGAGGCAAAGTACGGATGATACTCTCTGCGAACGCGGACCCACCGTGATCCCCCAGCTGATCAGGAACGACCATAGACCGTTGGAGAAATGGAAGCAGGCAGCCACGATTCCGACAATATAGAGAGTCATCAAGAGCGGCTGGGTCACAATGTTATGCATCACTCCGCCAAGCTGATCATGCTCCACCTTGCCGAGTGCTACCTGGACGCGGGTGTCCCACAGATGCCAGACAATGAAGATGAAGGTGACGACTCCGGTGATCCGCTGCAGCGTATAACGCCAGTTGCGCTCAAGATTGTAGCGGTTCAGGTTCGGCTTCGACTGGTACGCGATGTACAAGCCGTATACTCCGTGGTACAGCAGCGGCAGCCAGATGCCGAACAATTCCAGGAAGAAGACCAGCGGCAGGCTGTTCAGCCACAGCACACTGTCTGTGAAACCAGAAGCGCCACCCTCTACTGCTGCGAAGTTCGTCAGCATGTGCTCAAGGAAGAATGCCCCGAGCGGGATAACGCCGAGCAAGGAATGAATCTTTCTGGAATAAAATCCTCTCATGCAAAGTGTCCCCTTTCCATATAAAACAGCGTTTTCACAAGTCTTTTTAAAGAGCATACACCGCCGGGAGTACAGTTGAAACAGGGCAGCGGCAGGCTTAATTTACCAGCTATTAGTCTGTTTGCACCACTATCCATTGTTTTCCCGGACTTTGCTGAATAATTCACAATATGTGAATATCTTGTGTCACTTTTCATGTTACTCTTTTTTTGCTTATAAGGGAATTGCAATCTAATTATTAATCGTTATACAATAATTGCATAAGAATATTTTTAATATGATAATAATTCTCATTTAGCTTCATTAATAACTTACAATTTAGGGTTGTCTTCCTGCACATCAGGAGAACCTTGGCTCATCGGCTATGCCTTTTATCACAGTTGTATGGGATTTGGAAGAGAGGAGCACTATGAATGTATGATGATTTAGATGCTTTTGCTGCGGTGGTGGAGCACTCCAGCCTGAACCGGGCCTCGCGCCAGCTCAACCTGTCCCAGCCGGCCCTCTCCCGCAAAATCTCCAAGCTGGAGGAGCGGCTCGGCGTCGCCCTGTTCAACCGCTTCGGCAAGCGCCTGGAGCTTACAGAGGTTGGCCGCCTTACCTACACCTATGCGCTGGAGCAGCGGCAGCAGCGTTCCAAGTTCCTGGAAGCGTTATCGAAGTTCAAGGAGGGCGAGCCGCAGCTCGTGACGCTGGGGGCCAGTCTGACCACGCTGCAGACAACCCTGCCTCCCCTGGTAAAAGCATACACAGAGAAATATCCGGCAGCCGAGCTGAAGCTCATCACCGGGAAGACTCATGAGATGGTCACCGCTGTCAGCGAAGGCAAATGCGATGTCGCCATCATCGCCTCCCAGGTTCAGGAGCCGGGGCTGCGCTGCATCCCGCTGTTCGAGGACCAGCTCCGGCTGGTCGTCTCCGAGCAGCACCCGCTGACCCTGACACCGCGGCTCACCATGGAGCATCTCTCCCGGCTGCCGATGATTCTTTTCTCCAAGGGAACCTGGTACCGCCGGACAACAGATGATCTGTTCCAGCGCTGCGGGGTTGATCCCGATGTACGGATGGAGATCGACTCCTTCGAGGCCATCGTCCGCCTGCTGCCGACGATCAAAGCTGCGGCCCTGCTGCCGAACTCTTACTTGCGTCCGGAGCTGTTGAACGGCGGGGGACTGGTCTCCCTGCACATCAAGGAGCTGGAGCAGACGCAGCGGACCACTTGCCTCATCTACCAGAGCAGCGGCGGACTCAGCACGGCAGCACGCTGCCTGGTGCAGGTAACGGAGGATGTCTTCCTGAACAGCCGCGAGTAGCAGCGGGGAACACAGCAATCACCCGGCAAGCTTCCGTAATGCTACGGATCAGCCTGCCGGGTGAGGATACTGCCGGGTAATTCTTTTGCTATACTAAACCAGACTTACACCGGATTAACGGAATTTGCCTGCATCAATTGCTGCCTGCTTCTCATCGAGAATCTCCTGGTAGCCTGCCTCCAGATACGTCTTCTTGGCGGCTTCATACGTAGCATCGAACTCAGCCTCCGGAGCGAGCACCACCTTCACGTAAAGCTCCTGGAACAGCGTGTTCAGATCGGCCTTGTATTCGTTCACCTTCTCCAGCACCACATTGAACAGGGCATCCGGTGTACGGAATTCGGCAACCTCGTCATAATACTTCACCAGATCATCAGCCAGCGGCTCATAACCGGCCGGTGCCCAGTTGCGCAGGTTGGCCTTGCGGGTTTTGGCTTCATCCGGGTACTGGGCAATTTCCGTCACCAGCCCCCAGTAATCCTTGTTATTGTTCTGTGCCAGCACCGCTTCGCCCTTATAATCCGGGTTCTTCAGCGCTATGCCGTCTGCGTCAAGCGTATAGTTCTCCCCTTCGATTCCGTTCTGGAACTTGAACAGGTTCTCCGGCTGGCTGAGCCATTCCAGATACATCCACACGGCTGCGCGTTCTTCCGGCGTGGATTCATAGTTAATTCCCATAATGAAGCCGAACGGCCAGTAAGCGCGTCCCTGAGGCTTGTTGCCCTCCGGTACTCCCGCAAGCGGAGGCACGACCGCAAATTTGGCATCCGGGTTATTCTGCAGCGTAGCCGCAAAAACATCCGTGTTGTTCGCCAGATAGAAGCCGAAGTTACCGGTTTTGCCTGCCACGAATTCAGCCTTAATCTTCGGTTCATCGTTGCGCAGATAGAATTCCTTATCAATCAGGCCATTGTTATACTGGTAATTGAGGTTACGCAGGTAAGCCTCAGTCTCTTCCGTAGTCAGATCAGCCACGCTGAGATCGGAATACAGCGCACGATACTTCGCATCCACCGGCCATTTGCGGAACGGATAGTTGAAGTTGAAGAAGTTCTGCAGCAGATTGCCGCCGCTTACGCCGAGTCCGGCTTCCTTCCATTTGGCCAGCATCTCGTTGTACTTCTCGAGCGAGGTCAGATCCTCAACCTTCATGCCTACCTTTTCCACCCAGTCCTTGCGGATAATGTTGACGAAGTTGTCGGCTTCAGGGCGCGCAGCGAAGAAGAAGGTCTTCTGATCATCCACGGTACCGTACTGTTCAATTGTTTCACCCATGCTCTTCCAATAGGTCGGCGCATAATTCTGGATCTCTGCATAGTCGAGCGGCTGCATCACATCCTCGCCATAATAAGTAAGCGCTTGCGGCATATCATAGTGGAAAATAATATCCGGAGCCTTGTGCGAAGCCAGGAGCTGCTCGAAATCCGTTACTTCTTTGGAGCGGGTGATCGGCACATAATTAACTTCTATATTATATTTGTCGCCGAACTCCGCCTGCACCCAGCGGGTATAGTAGTTATCGGACACGTTCCAGCCTTCATAGGCACGCTCATAGACCGGAATGTCGAGCGAGACTTTTTTCTCGAAGCCCTTGGAATAATCAGGATAGGCTCCTTCGGCCTGGTTCGTAGCCGCGGCTGTCCCGGCCGGCTTATTGCTGGATTCTGCCGTATCCTTGGTGTTATTTCCCCCGGAGCACCCGGCCAGCAGGCCTGCCGTCATGACGGATGCCATCATTAACGAATACACGCTTCTTTTATTCATCGCAATTCCCCCATTTTTTGAATTTTCGTAATTCCAAAGAATGACTATATACAAGGGACGCAGGATTACTCCTTAACGGCTCCGAGCATAACACCTTGAACGAAGTATTTCTGGACGAACGGATACACACAGAGGATAGGCAAGGTAGCGAATACAACGACTGACGCCTTCAGGACTTCCGGATTGCTTAGCTGCACCTGGCTGGCCTCCAGCTGGAAGCTTTCACTTGCCTGAATGACCAGATAATACAGCTTGAGCTGAAGCGGCCGGAGGGAGGTCTCATGCTTGATATAGAACAAGGCATCCTGATAAGCATTCCAGCGGCCCACCGCGTAGAAAAGGGCAAGTGTTGCCATAATCGGCTTGGATAAAGGAAGCACAATGCTGAACAGAATCCGGAAATGCCCGGCACCGTCGATCCGCGCAGATTCCTCCAGACTGACGGGAATCCCGCTGGTCAGCGAGGTTTTCATAATCAGCAGATTGAAGGCACTGAAGGAGAGCGGCAGCACCAGTGACCAGATGGTATCCATCAGCCCCAGATTATTGATGTTCATATAGTCAGGAATGATGCCCCCGCTGAAGTACATGGTGAACAGGAAGATGAAGGTGATCACCCTGCGGCCCTTGAACTGGGTTCGGGACAGCGGATAGGCGGCGCAGATGGTCAGGATCATGCCCAGAATGGTGAACAGCACAGTCACGATGACCGAGATGTACAGGGAACGGAGGATACTGGCATCCGCGAAGATTTTTTTATATGCTTCAATGGTGAAGCCCTGCGGCCACATAAAGACTTTATTGGCAATGACGAAGGAGTCAGAGCTCAGCGATTTCGATACAACATGAATGAACGGCAGCAGGCAGAATAGTGAGATGATAATAATGACGAGACGGATCAGCGTTTCCCAGATATCGATACGTGCTTTATGGGGTGCGGCAGTGCCTCCGGCTATTGCTTTCATGGTTCCTCTCCTTTCTACAAAATCCCATCCTCGCCAAGCTTCTTGGCTACGCGGTCCGCGGAAATGACCAGAATAATTCCGATGACGGACTGGAATAGTCCGATGGCGGTCGCCCGGCTGAAATTGCCGCTCTCAATCCCCCAGCGGTACACCAGGACCGGTATGGTAGTGGTGAACTCCGTGGTCGCTTTATTTTGCAGCGCATAGATCCGCTCGAAGGAGCCGTCCATTACTTTGCCCAGCGCCATAATCAAGAGCGTCACAATCGTTGCCCGGATCGATGGAAGAGTGATATTCCATACCTTTCTCCAGCGGCCCGCCCCGTCTACCGTAGCAGCTTCATACATCTCGGGGTTGATCCCGCTCATCGCCGCCAGGTAGATAATTGTGCCCCAGCCCATGCTCTGCCAGACCCCGATCACGAGATAGCTAATGAACCAATTCGTATCCTGCTGCAGGAATGGAATCCGGGTGCCTCCCATCAGTTCGATGAGGTTATTGACCACACCGCCCCCCTCACTGAGGAGCTGATAGGCGATGGCTCCGATAATGACCCAGGACAGGAAGTGGGGCAAATAGAGCACCGTCTGATTGATTCTTTTGAACCGTACGCTCTTGATCTCGTTCAGCAGCAGAGCCAGCACAATCGGCATCGTGAAGCTGAAGCACAGGTCAAGCACGTTCAGCAGCAAGGTGTTGCGGACGGCCCGGATGAAATCAGGCTTGGCGAACAGGTCCTGGAAGACCTGTAGTCCGGCCCATTCACTGCCCCAGAAGCCTCTGGCAATCTTATAGTCCTTGAAGGCGATTACAAGTCCGGTCATTGGCAAATATTTGAATACGATGACAAAAGCCAGCGGAAGCATCACCAGCAGATAGAGCTGCCAATCCCGCTGTAAATAATAGCCGAACCCCTGTTTTCTTCTTAATAAAGGACTGTGATTCGTTTGTGAAGCGCTTGCAGCTTTCAACATATTCACCTCCTGCCTTGAATTCTTCTTGCCGGCTGCCGGCTCCTATTCTCCGGCCTGGTTCCTATGCTACCGTCTTTGCCCAGGCTTGAATATCATGAGTATTGATGATCACCTATCACAATTGATTCACAAATGATTGTTGCCCGGCGCCGAAGGCCTCAGCCGCAGGAGAATAATCAAAAATGATAGGCATTCCCAAAAATAATAAAGCGCTTTCATTTAGGAGGTCAGGTATATGCCTGATAAAAATTGCGTGATGAGGGAAGGGCCCAGGGGGGATTGGGGAGGGACCGGAGAGCGGGGAGGGGCTATTGGGAAACGATGAGGGAGCAATTAGGGAGCAACTAGGGAGCAATTAGGGAGCAATTAGGGAGCAATTAGGGAGCAATTAGGGAGCAATTAGGGAGCAATTAGGGAGCAATTAGGGAGCAATTAGAGCTATAAGGGAATGATTGGAGAGCTATTGTGGCTCAACACGGTATCCTTCAACTATTTCAGGAGCACTTGTGCTCTTCATTTACTCGTTTGGGCAACTTTCCTGGAATTCAGGAGCACTTCTGCTCCTCATTCGCTCGTTTAGCCAACTTTCCTGGAATTCAGGTGCACTTGTGCTCCTCATTCGCTCGTTTAGCCAACTTTCCTGGAAATCAAGGGCACTTGTGCTCCTCATTCGCTCGTTTAGCCAACTTTCCTGGAATTCAGGTGCACTTCTGCTCCTCATTCGCTCGTTTAGCCAACTTTCCTGGAATTCAGGTGCACTTGTGCTCCTCATTCGCTCGTTTAGCCAACTTTCCTGAAAATCAGGGGCACTTGTGCTCCTCATTCGCTCGTTTAGCCAACTTTCCTGAAAATCAGGGGCACTTGTGCTCCTCATTTACTCGTTTAGCCAACTTTCCTGGAATTCAGGGGCACTTGTGCTCCTCATTCGCTCGTTTAGCCAACTTTCCTGGAATTCAGGGGCACTTGTGCTCCTCATTCGCTCGTTTAGCCAACTTTCCTGAAAATCAGGGGCACTTGTGCTCCTCATTCGCTCGTTTAGCCAACTTCCAGCTCCATCAGAGGAATTTATCCCTTTCATTTCCACCTCCAGCCCACTTTCGGCTCCATCAGAGGGATTTATCCCTTTCATTCCAGCATCCAGCCCACTTTCGGCTCCATTAGAGGGATTTATCCCTTTCATTCCAGCATCCAGCCTACTTTCGGCTCCATCAGAGGGATTTATCCCTTTCATTTCCACCTCCAGCCCACTTCCAGCTCCATCAGAGGGATTTATCCCTTTCATTTCCACCTCCAGCCCACTTCCAGCTCCATCAGAGGAATTTATCCCTTTCATTTCCACCTCCAGCCCACTTCCAGCTCCATCAGAGGAATTTATCCCTTTCATTTCCACCTCCAGCCCACTTTCAGCACTATCAGAGGGATTTATCCCTTTAATTTTCCTATCCAGCCCACTTTCGGCTCCATCAGAGGGATTTATCCTATTCATTCCAGCATCCAGCCCACTTTCGGCTCCATTAGAGGGATTTATCCCTTTCATTCCAGCATCCAGCCCACTTTCGGCTCCATTAGAGGGATTTATCCCTTTCATTTCCACATCCAGCCCATTTTCGGCTCCATCGGAGGGATTTATCCCTTTCATTTCCACATCCAGCCCATTTTCGGCTCCATTAGAGGGATTTATCCCTTTCATTCTGTCACCTGACCACTTTCCACAGACCTGCCGAAACAACACGGTCCTTGATACGAGATGCCGTTCCGCCGGCGATGGGTTTCTATGGGTTTCTATGGGTTTCTATGGGTTCTATGATTTTCTATGGGCTTTGATGGCCATCTATGAGCTTCTAAGAGCTCTTGCTCTTCGCTGACTTGTAGCCGCTTGGCGGCATGCCTTCATACTTGCGGAAAAAGCGGTTGAAGCTCTGCACATTGGCGTAACCGACCTCAGCGGCAATCTGCTTGATCGTTAGCCCGGAATCCAGCAGCAGCTCCTTGGCCTGCTCGATCCTTAGCTGGTTGACGAAGTCAATCATGCTGCTGCCGGTCTGTTCATATACAAGCTTGCGCATATAGGAGTAGCTGATGCCTATCTGCTTGGCCATGTTCTCGAAGACGATCTCTTCCCGGTAGTGCTGCTTCAGATACTCCATGATCCGCTGCGCATAATTGGTCTCATGGGCGCTGCGGTCCAAGCTCTGTACAATCTCACAGTAAAAATCATACAGGTACTCCTCCAGCTCATCCAGCGTATCCATGGCGGCGAGAATCGAATATACGTTGCCCCGGCCCATAATCATCCGTCCGGTCCCGAGGTGATTCTCGCGCAGATGCTTGATCGTCGCGCCCATCAGCTGATGATAGATGAACATAATATTATCGTAGGAGATATTGTCCTCTGCGGAGATCTGGCTGCGGATGCTCTGCAGCTCCTTGAAGATTCCCGCCAGGTCGCCGGCATCCAGGAAATTCAGGATTCGCCGCTCACTGCTCTCAGAGTCAACATACTTGCGGCTGTTATCCTCCTCGTCATGCCAGTACATGATGCTTCCGGCCCCCTTGATCATCCTGCGCTTGATCACCTCCAGCGCTTCGAACAGCCGCAGTGCCACCCGCTCGGGAGCATCCGTCATCTCACTTACCCCAATCGTGACCGAATGCTCCAGCAGTTCAAGAGACTGGTCGCGGATCTCCTCCAGAGCCTGATGAATCAGAGTACTATGCGCCTCCCCTTCCTCCGGGGCAAAGTTCAGTACAATCACTGTACAGCCCTCATTATGGTAGACACAGCGGGCTACCAGCCCCTCAGGGAAAACACTCTCATACTTGGCACTCAGCAAATACCAGTGATAGCTGCGCGTCTCGCCATTGGTATGTCCCACGTATCTTCTATATTGGTCGATGGAGACCACTGCCACTCTGTAACAGGCATGCGGAAAAACCTCCGTGATCCGCGGCGGAATCTCACCGCGCAGCAGACGGTGTACGGCCAGACTGCGGGTATCCTGTTCACGCTCCTGAAGCAGCTGGAACAGACTCTCTTCCTCCTCCTGCATCCGTTTGAAAGCCAAATCCAGGAAGGCCAGCTCATTCTTGTTCACTACGCCCACATCAATCTTCGAGCGTATCGTCTGCACCAGTTGCCTCAGGGGCCTGGACAGCCAGGTGGCCAGGAAGATGGCCAGCAGCGTCCCCAGTACAATGATCGCCCCCGTCAGCAGAATAATATTCCCCTGCATCTCTCTGGATTTGGTCATCAGCTCATCCATGGAGCTCCAGCTTACATTCCACCACCCAGACAAGGAGGATCGACTCCAGGCATACACCGTCCGTTTGCCCTCCAGCTTGCGGAAGGTGTAGCCTTCACTGGCTTCCTGATTCAGAATCTCCTGTAAGAATGGCAGTTTATGGCTGTCGGAGAGCAGCATGGACCGGTCGTTGAAAGAGATCACCGTACCCGCAGCGTCCAGCAGCAGGTAGTTGCTGTCCCCCACCTCGGTAGCATGCAGATATTTGCCGATCTGGCTCTCCTTCATATTGACGACGATTACTCCCCGGGTGGTGGTGGACAAGCGGTTGAGCGGGTACACATAAGATACCACGTTCTCGCCCGACGCAAGCTTACGGGGCACCCATACCCCGCTGATCCCCCTGCGTCCCTTAAGCGCTTCTGTGATCCATCCGATAGGCTCATAGCGGGCAAGCGTCGTGATGCTGCTGTCTGTAGAGAAGACATAATCCGAATCCTCCAGGACAAAGAATGAAGAGTACACACCGTCCACCCGGCGGTTAAGGTTAAGCAGTTCCTTGGTCACGGACAGCGCCAGACTTACATTGTTATAGTTGGCGTTAATTTCATCGTAGGTTTCGAAGCTGCGGATGCGGTCAAAAATATTTGTTGCCGCCAGACGTGACGTATCCTGGGCCAGATTGGCCAGCGCGTTCTCGTTCAGCCTGCGGTTAGCATTAAGCCCGGCCAGCGTGGATTCCCCGATAGCTGCTTCAGAGTTCTGTATAATCTGTGACCCGCTGTACCAGGTCAGGACTGCTGTAGGAATAGCCATAATGCAGAATAGAATCAACGCCAGCTGCAGGATCATCGGTGTTCTTTTCATCACATATCCCCCTAAGGATTTCTATGTTACCGCTTACAATATTTTTATTTTATCATTTCAGGATACATTTTACATATGTGTATAAGAAAAATTTCCAACCCACGCGCGGCATGTTACAGGCTGGTGTACAGGCGTACTAATGCACGGCTGCAGGCTTACGCCGAAACAGAAAAAACGCCTGGATGCATAACCATCCGGGCGTTTATAGCTTTCTTTTATCAGGATAGGCTGGCTGACAGGAAGTGCTTACTCCACATTCACCGCTTCATCCTCGAACTCCTCGATACTGTCGTTGGAGCCGATCACCACCATGATGTCCCCCTGATGCACATGATCATGCGCGGTCGGGGCAACAATGATGCCATCCTCGCGGTTCAGGGCAATGATGCTGCAGCCGTATTTGGCGCGGGTGTTCAGCTCGGAGAGGCTTTTACCGTTCATGCAGGCAGGTACCGTCAGCTCAACAACCTTGTAATCCTTGGATATCTCGATATAATCAAGCAGATTCGGCGTCACCAGCTGATGAGCCACGCGGATACCCATATCCCGCTCCGGGAAAATCACCCGGTCCACCCCCAGCTTCGACAGCGCGCGGCCGTGCAGAATGGAGATGGCTTTGCCGACCACCTGCTTGACGCCCAACTCTTTGAGCAGAATCGCTGCTAGAATACTCCGCTCCATATTATCCCCGATCGCCACAATGCCGCAGTCGAAATTACGCACTCCGAGTGAGCGCATAATCCCTTCATCCGTAGCATCCGCCATGACTGCATGGGTCAGTTGCCCGGTCATAGCCTCTACCCTCTCCTCCTGGGGGTCGATCCCGAGGACCTCGTAGCCCATGGACATCAGCTCCAGCGCCAGACTTGAACCGAAGCGGCCCAGGCCGATTACAACAAACTGCTGTGGTTTCATGACTTGATTCCCCTATCCAATTATCATTTTGCCTTCCGGATATTTATATAATGGTTTACCCTGTCTCGGGCCGAGCGCATACGCCAGCGTCAGCAGCCCCAGCCGTCCGGCGAACATGGTCAGGCAGATCAGGATCTTGCCGACCTGCGTCAGCTCCGGGGTCAAGCCCAGACTTAGTCCGACATTGGCAAACGCCGAGATCGTCTCGAACAGAATCATCAGATACGGCAGCCCCTCTGTAGTCGAGAGCATCATGGAGACCGTAACGATCAGCAGCAGTGCTAACAGCGTAATGGTCAGTGCCTTGAACACGCGCTCCTGAGCCAGCCGGTAACGGAAGAGCACGATGTCTTCGCGGCCGCGCAGCATGGAGATAACAGCTCCAAGCATCAGCGTGAAGGTAGTGGTCTTGATGCCGCCGCCGGTAGAGCCCGGGGATGCCCCGATGAACATCAGGATCACGATGAAGAACTGCGTGGCCTGACGCAGGCCCGTGATATCCAGCGAATTGGCTCCTGCCGTACGCGGTGCCACGGATTGGAACAGGGAGGCCCACAGCTTGCTCCCGAGATTCAGCGGTCCCAGGGTCCGGGAATTGGTGAACTCGAAGATGAAGATGACCACCATTCCGGTCATAATCAGTCCGGCTGTCATCGACAGCACCACCTTGCTGTGCAGCGACAGCCGCCGGGTGCGGCGGAAGTCGGCCAGATCGGAGATTACGATGAAGCCGATTCCCCCGGAGATGATCAGGAACATAACGACCAGGTTAATGACAGGGTCTCCGACATAGCTGATTAAGCTGTGATCATGCCCGCCGAACAGATCGAATCCGGCGTTATTAAACATCGACACCGCGTGGAATACCCCGTAGTAGACTGCGCGGCCTAACGGCATATCTACCGCCCAGCGGATAGACAGGAGAAGTGCTCCCGCAGCTTCAATGACCAGGGAATAGAGCAGCACCTTGCGGATCAGCCGCACAATCCCTTCCATCGAGCTCTGATTCATGGCTTCCTGAAGAATCAGCCGGTCACGCAGTGAGATTCTGCGCCTGAACACCAGGGCAAACAGCGTGGCCATGGTCATGAACCCGAGCCCGCCGATCTGGATCAGCACCAGAATAACCGCTTGTCCGAAGCCGGTAAGATGGGTCCCGGTATCCACTACAGCCAGACCGGTCACACAGGCCGCGGAGGTGGCTGTGAACAGCGCATCCATGAAGCTGAGCGGCTGACCGGGTACGCTGGATACCGGAAGCATAAGCAGCAACGTGCCGATGAGGATGACCGCAGCGAAGCTCAGCACCAGGATTTGCGGAGGAGCCAGCTTCAGGAATCGGAAGCCGGTGATCTTGGAAGACGGTGGCGCCAAACTTCTCATCCTTTCAGGGTTCCTTATTAGAAGTTACGAATCGGTCATTATCAGATAAGCATACAAAATTATATACGTTATTGCCTAACTTCACAAAGACTCATTTTCTATATACAAAGCAAACACTGCTTGAGATGCACGTTAAGTCCTGTTTTTCTAAAATTCGGCTTGAAATTGTATGGTGGTTGGTGGTACACTGGGTTCATAAAGTGTATGGTCAGTATCCATACACACCATAAAGAGAGATGTAGAAGGGAGGACATAGGTGGATTCTACCTTTGAGCTATTACCGGAGCACTTCCTGATTAATCCGTCACTTCCGATCTATGAACAGTTTGTTGGCGCTATCCGGGAGCGGATTGTTAGCGGCATCATTCCACCGGGATCACGTCTACCCTCTGTCAGGGACCTGGCAGCCGGCAGAGGTGTCAATCCCACTACTGCCGCCCGGACGTACCAGGAGCTGGAGCGGATGGGGCTGATTGTAACCTACCGTGGTCAGGGAACCTTTGTCACCCGGGAAGAAAGTGTCATTAAGGATGCACGTAAAGCAATCATCCGCCAGGCTGTACAGCAGTTCAAGGACACTGCCGCTGCGCTTGGTCTTACTGCCGAGCAAATGCTGCAATTCGATAAGGAGGATTGAAATAATGACTATGAATAGATCGGTAATAGAAACGCCCGCCCTTCCCGCTGCAGTTGAGTGCAAGGATTTACGGTTCGAGATTAAAAACCGGGTGATCCTGGACGGCATCAGCTTCCACATTCCCCAGGGCAGCATCACCGGCCTGCTTGGACCGAACGGTGCAGGCAAGTCCTCCCTGCTGCGGATTATATCCGGTCTGATCCCCGCAGGGTCCGGCACGGTCAGCATTAACGGAAGACCCGCTGGTGTTGAGCGGCTCGGAGAGCTCTCCATGCTTCCTGACCGCAGCAGTCTGCCCGGCTGGCTGACCGTGCAGGAATGGCTGGGCTTCGCCGCAGGCATCTACCCGGACTGGGACAGCGGCAAGGCCGCAGAGCTGCTGCTTAGCCTATCCGTCACACCGGACTCGCTAATCTCCACCATGTCCCGCGGCGAGGAAGCCCGTCTGCAGCTCTTAACCTGCCTCTCTCGTCAGGCAGCGCTAATTATTCTGGATGAGCCGTTCACCGGTGTGGATCTGATCTCCAGAGAAGTGATTGCCTCTGCTGTGGTAGGGGAGATGGCAGGCGGCTGCCGGACCTTCCTGATTGCCACCCATGATATCCGGGAAATGGAGCTGCTCTTTGACCGGCTGATTCTGATCGGCGGCGGCCGGATTCAGGGAATTGATGATGTGGATCAACTGCGGCACTCCGGTTATTCTGTGGAGTCACGCTACCGGGAAGTGTTCGCATGACGGCGCTTAAGACTCTTGTGAAGCTGGAATATAGCCGCTATCGTCTGAAGAAGGTACATGAGCTGCTGGCTGGCCTGGCTCTGCTGGCTGTATTGCTGCCTGCCGGTCTATTCTTCCCGCTCTCCTGCATAACTCCACAGTCTCCGTTCCTTACAGCTGCGATGCTGCTATGGATTATCGCGATGGGAGTATCCTCTATACATATGATAATCTTTTACGGGCAGCGGCATAAGGATTGGTTCCTGACTTTTCCGGCCCCGCGGCTTACCCTGCTCAAGGCCAAGGCGCTCAGCCTGCTGAAGCTCAGCCTGAGAATAGCCGTTCCCATCTTCACTGCTGCCGCTGTGCTCTATGGACTCTCTGTTCTGTCCGGCCGGTATGAGCCGCTGTCTGCCTTCGGGTTCATCTATACATTGATTGCTTACAGCTTGCTTATTCTCACCCTGTTGCCCTTAGCCATCATGAGCGGTCTGCTGGTTAGTGTGCTGATGGCTATTCGCAACCATGCTCTGCTCCTGCTGCTTGGTGTTCTTTATCCACTGCTCTGGCTGGCACCTTTAACCACCATCATTGTGTTGAATGATAACGCCACTACTGCCGCCTTCTACGAGTCTGAGTATCTATCGACGCAATATATGCTAATATATAGCGTGATATTGCTTATACTCGACTTGAGCGCTTACTATTTCCTGCTGCCCGTAATTGCCGGCAAGAGCTTCAGTATGCTCCCGCAACCGGAGAGCAGGCTAGCTGAAGGCTCACTCCTGCGTTCCAGCTATACAAAGCATCGGGTACTGGCCCGTTCTGCACGTTCTACAAGCAGCCGATCCCCCTTGCTGAGCTTATACAGACTGGATGCAAGCCTTCTGCGCTCAATGGAAAGGCACAGGCTTGTCATCGGACTGAAGCTCACTCTTCCAGTGCTTATGGCCGTTGCCGCCTATTTTTTAACCGGCGACCTCGAGGGTTTCCTGACATGCATCGGAATTCCCTTTACCTTTCCCGTGCTGTTCGGGTTCTTGTGGATGATGATCCGCAGCAGTTCCAGCCATAAGCAGCTGGCCTGGTGGCTGTTATTTCCGCACAGCCGGCTGCGTCTGCTGCTCTCCGGAGTTGCCGCTGTATGGGTTACAGTCATGCGCATCCTTCTCGTGCTGTTCTGTTCCATGCTTGCCGGCATTGCAGCAACACAGGTTATTGGGAGTCCCGCTCCATATCACATCAGCCTATATATATCCTGGCTGTGGTATTCCCTTGTTGTCTACACACTGGCATTGACACTGGGGCTGGGTGTGCTGCAAAGCATCTATTACCTGATGAGATCCAAGGCACTGCTCCCGTTGATCTTTGTCATGACAATGGCTGTCATGCTCATCCTGCCTCAGATCAGCAAATATCTGTATCCAGAGGAGTTCACCAGTGCTCCTTATCCGTTATGGTCCATTCCTGGCCTCGCCGCCCTGGTCGGCCTCCCGCTTGCCATGTGCTGCACCGTAGCAGGCGCCAAGTATTTCCACCTGGCACTGGGAACAAATAAAGAGCAGGCGGCCAAGAAACAGGCATAAGCCCGGCCATCTTCACGTAAGAGGATAGTACGGCTTTTCAAGAAAGCAAGATAAATTCAGACTAAGGAGGCGTTCCATGAATCCCGTCGGCCAGCCCCTGCATCAGCGGCCCCTTACTACCAAGCTTATCCTTGCCGGAATTCTCGGACTCATTCTATTTGTCATGTTCCAGATCGCTCCCCAGCTCATCTCCAGTTCAGATGGGGATACAACTATTCTCAGCAAAAGTGAAATCCGGGAGAAAGCCGCCACGTTTGCCGCCGGGCAGCTCGGCTACGAAACCGCAGCCGGAGATGAATGGGTGATCCTGTACAAGACAGACTCTTCTTTCTATGGCTATATGTCCCGGGAGAAGCTGCTCCCGGACTATTCCAAGAACAAGCTCGACCAGCGTTATCCATTCGATGTGTACCATGCGGTG
Source organism: Paenibacillus sp. FSL H7-0350 (assembly GCF_038593195.1). Classification (NCBI taxonomy): domain Bacteria; kingdom Bacillati; phylum Bacillota; class Bacilli; order Caryophanales; family Paenibacillaceae; genus Paenibacillus; species Paenibacillus sp. FSL H7-0350. The sequence continues at coordinate 3,023,331 of NZ_CP151972.1, forward strand.
CTCTATACGTCCGGAGAGGCGGCAGCCCGACTGGCAGTTGACCTCAATATGTATACTGGCGAGCCCGTAGCTTTTGCCGTTGGTGCCGATGCCGACGCAGCGGCCGGACTGAATTACGGCGAGCGGCCCGCGGCAGCAACCAAACGTACCGGTACTGCCAATCCTGCAAGCAGCATACCGGACTTGAGCCTGGAGGCAAAAGAAAGCCTCGCCCGCCCCTGGCTGAAGCTCTGGGGGGCCAATCCCGCCAAGCTGAAGATTGAGGCTAACCTTGATGGCTACGGACTTGTCTATTCCGACAGCTCCGTCACCATAGGTGAATTACCGCTTAGGTACCAATTCAATTATCTGAACGGCGAGGTCTCGTACTTCCGTGCCGGATTCTCGGCCCCTGCCTGGCATGATGCCTACGTGGATGGTCAGACCTCGCTGGCCAAGAAGCTAACCTTGTACGGCTATGGCCTGCCGACCCTGCTGCTGGGCCTTCTGGCGCTGATCTACGGCATTCTGCGCAGGAAGCATACTTCCTGGAAGCGCGGAATCTTCCTGAGCTCCGTCCATTTCCTGATCATGATGGTCAGCAGCTACAATGTGGTGTCCGAAACCGGCAGCGGCAGTGCTGAGGCAAGAGTTACAGCCTTAGTCATGTTCATCATCTACGTTCTATATAGTCTGCTGATGTCGCTCCTGCTCTACTTCTCCCTGGTCGGAGGGGACGGCTTGTGGCGTTCCGAGGAGAAGCTGAATCCTTGGCCCCGGGCCTCCGAGCCCGGCTACGGCCAATATGTACTGAAGAGTATCCAGGCAGGTTATATCTGGGCCTTCATTCTGCTTGGCGTACAGACCGTCATGTTCATTATTCTGTCCTATACGCTGGATAACTGGTCCACCACAGACGCCAGCCAGTCGCCTTACAATATGAAATATGCCTGGCTGCTGCCGATTGTAGCCTGGCTTGCCGGCCTCTCGGAAGAGGCGGTCTACCGTCTGTTCGGCATCCGCATGCTGAAGAAGCTAGTCAAGAATACGCTCATCGCTTCACTGATTACGACCCTGATCTGGGCGCTCGGACATACGCTCTACCCGATCTATCCGGTCATCTCGCGGCCGATTGAGCTGACGGTGATCGGTCTGCTGTTCAGCTATATTTTCATCCGGTACGGGTTCATCGCGGTGATGTTCAGCCATGTGGTATTTGACAGCATCCTGATGGGGGCGACGCTGATCTTCATGAAGGATACAGTGAATATCGGAGCCGGTACCGTCACGATCATTCTGCCGTTCATCGTAGGTTATCTGGTGTACCGCTTCAACCCTCCGCGGGAGCCGAAGCTGGTAGAATCGAATCCTGCTCCATAAGAACCAGCAGCGGCTGCGCTTCCTCCTCCGGGATAGCGCAGCCGCTGCTTTATTGCTATAGCAGTTATGCCTCTTCCATCAGAGAACGATACGGGCGGACGGGAGAACGGAGTCTGTTATCCTCCACTTCAAAGACTACATCTCCCTCTTTCAGATAAGCACGGACAACCAGTGAAGCGTATCCTTTACCGGAAACGGCCAGAATTATACAAATATCAACGATCCTATGCAGAAAGTAAAGATTAAGTTAATTACGCAGCAGCTCATAGTGTTCAGTTTCCTATGTAAATTCGGCGCGCGCCTCTGCCACGCTCAATGTAATCGGTTTTTCGATTACATTGAGCACGCACAGCACCACCCGGCGCAATGTAGTCGGTTTTTCGATTACACTCGGCCCGCACGCCACTAACCGGCGCAATGTAATCGGTTTTTCGATTACATTTGGCCCGCACGCCACTAACCGGCGCAATATAATCGGTTTTTCGATTACATTTGGCCCGCACGCCACTAACCGGCGCAATATAATCGGTTTTTCGATTACATTTGGCCCGCACGCCCCTGCAACTCTAATTGTGTTCGCTTTTTCGCATACATTTGCCCCGCGCGCCCCTGCAACTCTAATTGTGTTCGCTTATTCGCATACATTTGATCCACCCTTAGCCTGCCTTCCGGGGGATTTAGCCAGATTTCTGGCGATATCATCCATTCCTAACCCAGTCCAAAGAAGCCGGCCCACATGGGACCGGCTTCAGCTGCGTTACCGTTCGAACTTTTTTTAGATTGACGGCTCCTCATCATTGAGCGCCTCCAGAATCTGACCGGCCAGCTTCTCACCGATGGACAGCACCTTGAAATCCTCGATGGAGGCTTCCTTAATCTTCTTAAGCGACCCGAAATGCTTCAGCAGCAGCTTCCTGCGCTTATCCCCGATGCCAGGAATCGAATCCAGCTTCGAGGTGACCATCGATTTGCCGCGCTGCTCCCGGTGGAACGTAATGGCGAACCGGTGAACCTCATCCTGGATACGCTGCAGCAGGTAGAACTCCTGGCTGTCCCGCGCGAGCGAGACCGGCTCGGCGGAGTCGCCGACCAGCAACTGGGCGGTTCTGTGCTTGTCATCCTTGACCAGACCGCAGACGGGAATGAATAATCCCAGCTCATTCTGCAGAATATCGATCGCCGAAGAGATCTGGCCCTTTCCTCCATCGACTACGATCAGATCCGGCTGCGGCAGATTCTCCTTCAGCACCCGTTCATAACGCCGCCGGATCACCTCGCGCATCGTCTCATAATCATCCGGCCCCTGTACGGTGCGGACCTTATACTTACGATACTCCTTGCGGGCAGGCTTGCCGTCGATGAAGACCACCATGGCCGAGACCGGATTGGCTCCCTGGATATTCGAATTATCGAACGCTTCGATCCGGTTCAGCGAGTCCAGCCCCAGGCTCTGCCCCAGACTGCTGGCCGCCCCGGAGGTACGCTCTTCGTCCCGCTCGATCAGGCGGAACTTCTCATTCAGCGCGACCCGGCTGTTCTGGCAGGCCATGCCGATCATCTGCTTCTTCAGCCCGCGCTGCGGCACCAGCACTTTGATGCCCAGCCATTCCTGCAGGGCGGCTGCGCCCCCGGCCGCATCCACGGTCCCTTCGGCTGCCGCCTCCTGCTCCGCCTGCTCCTGCACAGCTTCATCAGCCGCTGCCGGAGCACCCGCAAGACCCTCACCTGCAATTCCCGTCTCACCGGTCTGCGCAATTGCCTCCGATTCATCTTCTGCGCCTAAGGCCGCCATCAGCGCCTGGCCGCTCGGCATAACGCCTGCCGCCTGCACACTGCTTCCCTGGCCGGGAGCGCCGCCTGCTTCCGGCGGAAGCATTCCGGCGCTTGCCATATCCGGCAGCAGGATTTCCTGCGGCAGCGCGGGGTTGTCGCTGTAATACTGCGTCACATAAGACATGAAGTCACTGTACGCCTCCCCGTAGAACGGAAAAGCCGACGAGTGGCGCTGAATCATTTTCCCCTGCCGCATATACAGAATCTGCACACACATCCAGCCCTTGTCCACCTCATAACCGAAGACGTCACGGTCCTTGGTGTCAGCCGTATTGATCTTCTGCTTCTCCATGACGGCATCGATGTGTTGAATCTGGTCACGCAGCTCCTTGGCCCGCTCGAAATACAGCTCCTCGGCCGCCTCCTGCATCTTCTTCTGCAGATCCTTCTTCACCGCATCATGTCCGCCCCCGAGGAAGGAAGAGATATTCTGAATAATCTCCTCATAAGCCGACTTCGGCACTTCCTTCTCACACGGCGCAAGGCACTGACCCATGTGATAGTACAGGCAGACCTCCTTCGGCATCACCCCGCATTTGCGCAGCGGATACATCCGGTCGAGCAGCTTCTTGGTCTGCTGGGCGGCGTAGCTGTTCGGATACGGGCCGAAATATTTAGCTTTATCTTTCAGCACCCGGCGGGTAACCTCCAGGCGCGGATGGGCTTCATTAGTGATTTTCAGATAAGGAAAGGTCTTGTCATCCTTAAGCAGCACGTTGTAGCGCGGCATATGCTTCTTGATCAGATTGCACTCCAGAATGAGTGCTTCCATATTGCTCGATGTCACGATATATTCGAAATCAACAATATTGGCGACCAGCCGCTGCGTCTTCCCGTTGTGACTGCCGGTAAAATAAGAGCGTACACGGTTCTTCAGCACTTTGGCCTTGCCGACATAGATGATCGTGCCCTCTTGATTCTTCATCAGATAGCAGCCGGGCAGATCAGGCAGCAGCGCAAGCTTGTTGCGGATATTATCCATATAATCCATAAGTTCTCCCCCACCTGTTACTACACGGTTATAAGGTAAGTTTAGAATAGAATGTACTACATATTCAAGCCTTAATATAGAACACCCGTTTCTATTGACAGACAAAGCGCCCTCGGAGTACCGAAGGCGCTTTGTCTGAAGGGGCCGCGAGGCCCCGGTTACAGCATATGATCATACATTATTGGTGCTTAGCTACGATATTCTTAAGGGAATCCTTGGAGTTCAGTCCTACGACTTTGTCTACAGGCTGGCCGTCTTTGAAGAAGATCAGAGTAGGAATACTCATTACTCCAAAACGGGAAGCTGTCTCCGGATTCTCATCCACGTTCAATTTAGCGATCTTCACATCGTCACCCAGCTCGGTGGACAATTCCTCGAGAATTGGGGCAAGCATTTTGCAAGGGCCGCACCAAGGTGCCCAGAAATCTACTACTACAGTACCTTGACCTTCCACTTCATTCACGAAGGATTGGTCAGACACGTTCACGATAGCCATGATATTGTTCCTCCTCAAAAAGTTTTGTGAGCTTAAGCTGTACGAAATAACTTCCGCTTCTATAGCCTGAGCCAAGTCCGCAGAATTTACTCCGAAATCATAGCGGGATAAAATGCTTCATGTAATATGATAACCAAATTATCATTTACCGACACATCCTCAGTATAACATAAATACAATGCATTTGTTATATATTTTAAGAAATTATATTGTATAAAATTAATTTGTAATATCCAGCTTCATCGTCCAGGAGGTTCCAGAAATTCCGTGAAACTGAAATCCGAGTCTGTCATATAACCGGACGGCCGCCTGATTCTCCGGATCAACGCTGAGAGAAAGGGCGGTGTACCCCTCGGAAACAGCTTGTTGAGTGATGGCCTGCATGAGTCTGATTCCTACCCCCCGCTGCCTATAGTCAGACCGTATAGCCACACCTAATTCTGGCGTCTGCGCATCCACAAATCCGTAGCCCTGGTTCGTCTCGTCAAATAGCCTGTACCAGGCGGCACCTGCGGGAATATTATCAATAAGGGCAATAAGAGCCGTATCGCCTTGTCTGCCCCAATTCTCGTTATATTTCACCATCCCCGGAGAATTCAGCAGCTCACTTCTGGGAGGCTTCCCTTGTTCGATATGTATGGACTCATAATGCATATCCATAAGAAAATCATATTCCTGCGGTTCCATAGGTCTTATATGTATCATAAAATCACCCTTCTGGCAGCAGATATAGGAATGAACGCCGATCTTATCTTTACATCTTCTCTGCATCTTCGTATACTTGAAGAAAGCGCATTAATTGTCAATGACTTCTCTCACATGTATAACTGTAACCCACTTCATGCAGTCATGCAACAGCAAGGAGGAAGAAGCGAATGGACGTCAATGTCAACGCACAGGTCCGTGACCCGCGGGAGCATGTCAATGAGGAGCCCCGCCACGATCTCGGTGATCTGATGGTCGGTTTCTTCGGGATGACCGGCTTCATGACCGTGGTCTTCTTCGGAATGGTGATTATCAAGTATCTGTCCGAATAGCTGCTTAGGTGCAGTGTCCGGTATTCTTCGCCCGCGTCAGGGCAGGATGCCGGATTTTTTTGCGTTCAGGTTACGTTCTATCACGGATCATTAATAATAACATAAATTTACAATTTATTAAAAAGAAAACACATTTTTGTTTCACAGGAGCCGTGTTACTCTGTAAGCGAAAGCGCTCTTATACCCTATTTTGAGGAGGATAAAAGAATGAAAAAGCTTGTCAGCCTTGCTGTCGCAGGCTTGTTGGCATCGGCGCTATATTCCCCGGTATCGTTCGCCGACAACCCTGTTGTACAGACCATCTACACGGCAGACCCGGCCCCGCTTGTATACAATGATACGGTCTACCTGTACACCGGACATGACGAAGACAACTCGACCTACTATACGATGAATGATTGGAGGGTCTACTCTTCCAAGGACATGGCGAACTGGACAGATCACGGGTCACCGCTATCCTATAAGGCGTTCAGCTGGTCGAGCGGAGAAGCTTGGGCCAGCCAGGTCATTGAGCGCAACGGCAAATTCTACTTTTATGTCACGGCCAAAAGCACTTCGCTCGGACGGCCCGCCATCGGCGTCGCCGTCTCAAACAGCCCGACCGGGCCGTTCGTGGACGCCATCGGCAAACCGCTCGTCTCCAGCAGCTGGGGCGACATTGATCCGACGGTATATGTGGACAGTGACGGCCAGGCTTATCTCTACTGGGGGAACCCGACACTGAAATATGTGAAGCTGAACCCGGATATGATCTCCTACAACCAGAGTACGGGTATTATCCAGGTGCCTATGACCACAGACAGCTTCGGTGTACGAAACGGCAATGCTGACAGACCGACCCTCTACGAAGAAGGTCCCTGGTTCTACAAACGCGGCAGCTTATACTACATGGTCTACGGCGCAAGCGGCATTCCTGAGAATATCGCCTACTCCACCAGCTCTTCGCCTACCGGCCCGTGGAAGTACCGGGGAATTATCATGCCCACGCAGGGCGGCAGCTTCACGAATCACCCGGGCATCATCGACTTCAAAGGACGCTCTTATTTCTTTTATCACAATGGCGCACTGCCTGGAGGAGGCGGCTTCACCCGGTCAGTGGGGGTAGAGCAATTCACCTACAACGCGGACGGAAGCTTCCCGGTCATCAACATGACAACCGCCGGGCCACAGCCCCTCGCCACCCTTAACCCCTATGTCAGAACACAAGCCGAGACCAGCGCATGGGCAGCCGGGGTAGAGACCGAGCCCACCTCGGATACAGACGGGGGAATGAATGTCGGCTTCATCGATCACGGCGATTATCTCAAAATCAAGAATGTGAACTTCGGCGCCGGAGCTTCCGGCTTCGAGGCCCGGGTAGCGTCAGCAGGCAGCGGCGGTAATATCGAGCTGCGGCTGGACAGTCCAACTGGAACACTGATCGGCACCTGTGCGGTACAGAATACGGGGGGCTGGCAGAGCTGGGTAACCAAGACCTGCACGGTCAGCGGAGCAAGCGGGACTCATGACCTTTACCTGAAATTCACGGGCGGCAGCGGATATCTGTTCAATATCAATTGGTGGAAATTTATCGCCAGCTAAATCTAAGCATAGCAAAAAGGGGACCCCGGCCAGATGCTGGCGGAGTCCCCTTTTTATAAAGTAATAAAAACTCAGCCTCTGGCCTTGCCGCGCTGGTTCTCCCCATGCAGTGGAATAACATCCACGAACGGGGCGATCCGGTCCATCAGCCTCTGGCCCTTGTAGGCTTCTTCGCCGTCCTTGCTAGTGATGCTGAGATGCTTCTCCAGCCCGTCCAGCGGATAATTCGAGGTGTAGAAGGTCGGCTTGCGGTTCATCCGGTAGTTCAGGATCGCTCCGAGGACATGGTCACGCGCCCAGGGATTGAGATTCTCGGCTCCGATGTCATCGAAGATAAGCAGATCACAGTTCTTCATCGTATCGACCATTTCCTTCAGCTTCTGGTTGTCCATCATGATCAGCTTCAGTTCCTCGATGAAATCCGGCATATAGACAATCACGCCGCTGTAGCCCGAGATAGCCAGCTCATGGAGCAGATAGCACATCAGGAAGGTTTTGCCGGTGCCGAAGCTGCCCTGCAGATAAATGCCCCGCGAAGTCAGGCCCTCTGCCCGCACAGCTCCTATATAGTCAAATATCTTGTTCACAGCTGAGGCCCGCCGGGGGTCCTTGCCCATAATATCCATCTCATCATATCCGCCGTTCAGCACCCGCTCATCCACATAGAAGCTGCGAATCCGCTTGCGGACATTATCCTGATTTTCCTGCGCAATCTTCAGCTTACACGGTGTCTTGCGTTCATATAGATCCGTTACACCGTTGACCGTCTCCACCGACAGCTTGCTGTAATGCCCCTGGAAATCATTCGGACAATTCGCCAAGCCGGGACAGTTCTTACAATGCCGGTCCTCCTCGACATATTGGTACAGACGGCTCAAGTGCAGCCGCAGCCGGGACTCGTCCAGCTCGGGGTGCTCAGCCTGAAGCTCCTTGACCAGGGGATGATTCAGCAGGGTCTGCTCCAGGTCACGGGAGCGCTGGCGCAGAGCAGGGTTGTTCATCGAACGCAGCACTTCGCCCATAGACTCCATCGCTGCACCTCACTTTCTTCAGGGCGTTCTCAGAACGCCTTTTTTCTTGCTGGCCTTGATCTCGGCCGCTTTCTTCATCATCGCCGCGAATTCCTCTTCCGATACGGTTCCGGCGCTGCCGTCATCAAGCACAATCGGAATCTCCTGCTTGCCGGACCGCCCGCCGCTCTTCGCATAAGAACGCTGACGGGTTCCCGCGGTGCCTGTGCTTGAGGAGGCGGAAGCCGCCCCCTTGCCCTTCACCTTCGACTGGTCGCGGATATAGCGCACAGCCTTCTCGTAAGTATTCACCTGCTTCACCAGCATATTGGAGGCAATCGCCTCCACGAAGTTGCGGTTCATCCGCTGATCGCCGCCGGAAGCCACCATCGTCATCAGATAATGGATCAGCACATTGATCACTTCGCCGCTGAGCTTATAGTTCAAATCAATCTTCTCGAAGATATCCATCAGCTGGCCCGGAACCGCCCCCGGGAAGAATGTCTGTAACAGCCGTGTATAAGGCTCGTTGCGCAGCATCATATTATATTGGTGAATGTCACATTTGGACAGAAATTGCGGAGGCACTTCTACATAGAACTCCATTTCGACAGCCTGCTCCACCGGCACTGCAGAAGGATCACTCTCTTCCTCAGCGGCGGAGCGCAGCGACACCACCTTGGCGGCGGCGATCTCTCTTTTCTCCTGGCGCTTCCTATCCTGACGGAAATGCTGGCTCGCCTTGTATTGCAGCGTATCCAGAATCACCTCTCCGTCCGGCGTGAAGACATCATCCTCATCCAGCAGGCGGCATACATCCTGCGGGCCAAGCTCGTATTTGCGGGCCACATAATTAATGACACCCATCTGATTATGGTCAAAACGCAGCTTCTCGACATGCGCACGGTTCACCGATTCACGCGGGAAGCGCAGGATAATATCGCTGTAGGCTATATTCGAATCAGCGTCTTGGGTGGTGCCGGGTTGACGCACGGAAGCTACCTCGGCCAGGGCCTGCTCCAGCTCATAGTCGATTACATGGGTATTCAGCTCAAAAATATCATAAAAGGGCAGTGAAATATTCTCTTTTCCCATCGACCGCCCGCTCCATTCCTCGGGTTCCCGGTGCCAGAACTGCTCACGCAGCGACAGCACAGCGAACTTGCCGATCTTATCCCGGAGCAACAGCGTCAGATGCTGGGTTGCAAAAAAATCAGCCGGCGACAGCGGCGGCATTAATTCGTACTCGTACATATAATCATCGTTCTCCGCGGCATACAGCCGGCAGGTCTGCAGCAGTCCCACCGCTTCCAGCCGGGAAGCCTGATCTACCATATATTTACGGCCCTTCTCGTTAGGTTCAACGCCCAGGGTCATAAAGAGCCTGCGCTGCTGCTCCACCCCGGAATAACCGATAGATTCAGCCGGAATATGCTCGAACAGCAATCTGTACAGGCTGATGGCGAACGCGCCTACCATTGGCTGATAGACTGAGCCCAGCATACGGCCGTCCAGCTGGCTTAGACCAAATTCGCGGGAAACGCAGTACCGATGATGTTCAGTGAAATGATGCAGGTTGCTCATACGCATCTGCGGATACCTCCCCCTCTTCTATACGATATACGAATTCATATAGATTTCTATTCTATCACAAAACACCCGGCCGGAAATGTAAAATAAAGATGAATCCTTGTTCTTTTTGGCGGAAAAAGCCAAGTGGAAACGACTTTACCGTCCTTTTAAGGGCGGTACCGTTTCAGCGAGAAATAGAAGGATAATTTATAGCGTGGAACATATAAATTCTAATATTTCAGAAAAAAAACGGCTTCTCCCCGGCAGGAGATTAGCCGTTTCTTGTTGTACCGCCCTTCAGGCAGCGTTTAGAACATCTTGTATCCGCCCAGCCGCAGCTTCTGAATGGTCCAGCCGCTCAGCACCGCTCCGGCAAGACCAGCGATCCCGGTAAGATAATCCACGATGTGGAAGGTAGAGAGGTGCTCCCATAGTGACATCGCGCTCCGGTCCCAGATGGAATAGACCACCACCGGAAGAATGACAATGACGAACAGATAGGCAGGGAACCAGGTAGTCTTCATCAGCATGTTAAGAATGAAGCCAATGCCGAACATCATCACAAAGAATAAAACGGCCAGAACAAACACCGGAATAAATCCCATCGTACCGCCATCCCCTCTCTCTATAAAGAACCGCACACCCAAGCTTATATAATAGTAAGTTTACTAGAAAAAATGTAGCGAAGCAATGAACATTATCGCGCTAAATACCGGAATAAGCGTGAATGGGGGCCCCGGCGTTTGCTCTCTGCCGCCCGCTGCGCTACAATGCAAATAGCACCCGACCTATGTTCATACATAATTAAGGTATGCGGACAAAGAAGATTTTACGCGAGGATATTCCACCGATAATTGATAAGGAGTGAACAACTTGAACGAAGCCGCTTTGACACTGGAAGGCTGGTATGCGCTGCATGACTTCCGCTCGCTGAACTGGACAGCCTGGACGGCAGCAGATGATGAGGAACGGGCAGTTGCCCTGGAGGAACTGCATGCCTTCATGCAGGAGTGGGGACCTGTCGAGGAAGCGAAGGAAGGCAGCACTGCCGTCTATTCCATCGTGGGCCAGAAGGCTGATTTCGTGATGATGTTTCTAAGAGAGAGTCTGGAGGCGCTGAATGCGCTGGAGACCGCTTTTAACAAAATTGCCTTTGCCCAATATACAACGAAGGCCTACTCCTACGTAAGCATCGTTGAACTCAGTAACTACGCAGCAGGAGGAAGCGCCGGAGACGGCAGCGACCCGATGCAGAACCCGCATGTGGCTGCCCGGCTGAAGCCTGTACTGCCGCAAATGAAGCATATCTGCTTCTACCCGATGAACAAGAAGCGCGAGCTTGCCGACAACTGGTACATGCTGGATATGGACAAACGCCGGGAGCTGATGTATTCGCACGGCCTGATCGGCCGCAGCTATGCCGGCAAGGTGAAGCAGATTATCACCGGCTCCGTCGGCTTCGATGACTGGGAGTGGGGCGTAACGCTGTTCGCCGAGGATGCCCTGCAGTTCAAGAAGCTCGTCTACGAGATGCGCTTCGATGAAGTCAGCGCCCGTTACGGCGAGTTCGGCCCCTTCTATGTCGGCACCCTGCTGAACGAGGAATCGTTCGAGGAGATGCTGAAGCTGTAGCATCATAATGTATACAAAAGGAAGGTGACCTGTTCAGGAAACCTTCCTTCTGTATTTCTAATATTGTTAAACCTATCCATACAGGCTAATCAAATGGTATAATCGTAGAAGCAATGGAAGGCTTACAAGGGCGGTCGGCTAATCTCCCGGAAGGGAGGTGAGGCTCATGGAGGTTTATCAAGCGTTGTCATTGATGTTCATGTTTGGCATGTTCATTATTGCTTTGCTGAATTACCTCAAAAAGAAATAGACCGCCCTGGTCAAAGGAGACGGTCTATTTCTTGACTACTTTTCCGAAAGCCGCCGCCCTTAAAAGCGGCTATTGCACCCGAGAGCCGTGTTGCAAGCACGGCTCTCTTTGCATTGTACGTCTTTTCTACCTCCACTATACCACAAGTGGATTTAATAAATAAATATCTACAGCTTAAAATCACTTATGCCGAAGGTTCCTAATTGTCCTCGTCCGCTTCATCCTCATCCCGCAGGCTCTCCAGATATTCCGCTGTCGCCTGGTCGCGGGCGCGGCTCTTCTCCTTCAGGCGCTCGATGGCCGGGAGGATCAGCAGGTCGATCTCCTTCTGAACAGGGTAGGCCAGATCGTACCGGGTCTGATCCTCCAGATAAGAGCCTACCTCAATCAGAGCATTATAGCGGTCCAGCTCCTCGCGCGTCAACAGTCCGCGTACTTGCACGCTGCAGTGGCGCATCTTAGAGGAATCTTCCTTTTTTGAGGACGAGCGGAATGCCGCCGATGATGAGCAGGTAGCGCATATCGACAACCTTCTTCAGCTGCGCTGCCTTCCAGCCTTTGTATGTCTTCTCGCCGACTACGGCAATTCCCTGGCCCTTGCCCAGTGAAGCTACGGTCCCCTTGTTGCTGAAGGCGAATTTCTTCGGCTGCTGGCTGCGGATGGCCGCTACGAGATTATGCGCACAGCATTCTCCCTGCTGCATAGCAATCTGTGCCGTTGGCGGGTATGGACGCCCTTCCGGATTAATCATGAGGGAGCCGTCACCAATGATGAAGATGTTCTCATGTCCCGGAGCCCGCAGATATTCGTCTACCTTCACCCGTCCGCGCATCGCTTCGAAGCCGGCAGCTTCAATCAGACGGTTCCCGCGGATACCGCCGGTCCATACGATGGTGGAAGCTTTGATCTCTTCACCCGTGGCCAGAATCACGCCGCCAGGCAGGCATTCCTTGATTGCTACGCCCATCTTGAAGGTTACGCCCTTCTTGGTGAGCACGGTCATGGCGTGCTCCACCAGCTCAGGCGCAAACCCGGGCAGTGCCGTAGGCGCAGCTTCTATATTATAGATGTTGACCATGCTTGGATCGACATCAAATTCTTTGCACAGCGCGGGAATCCGGTCTGCCAGCTCCGCTACAAATTCAATCCCGCTGAAGCCCGCACCGCCAATGACGAAGTTGATGTGCTCCTGTGCATTATTCTCATTCTTGTATTTGGCGAACTGGTACTGGATATGCTCCCGGATCAGCCGCACAGAGTTGATGCTGCGGATGGTCAGCGCATATTTGTCGAGTCCCGGAATCCCGAACGTTTCAGGCTCACCACCAAGGGCAATCACGAGGTAATCATACGAGAGCGTTCCATCCTCCAGAATAACCTTCTTCTGCTGGGTGCGAATCTCCTGCACCGAGGATTTGACAAGATCGATCTTGAACTCATCGATTAATTTGGAGATAGATACGCGTGTATGCTCGATGCTGTCCGTGCCCGCTGCAGGCATATGCAGATGGGTCGTGAAATAGTGATATTCATGGCGGTTAACCAGGGTTACATCGGCTTCATTATAATTCAAAGCTTTCTGCAGCCGCTGGGCGGTCAAAATCCCTCCATATCCCGCGCCTAGAATAACGATTTTGGGAATACTGCTCATGTTCCGGCTCCTTCCAACAGGTGAATCTGTCTATGTGTTATTTTTTGTTAAAAAATCAGGTTTCTTTTGTGAATTTATACACTTAAATTCAGAAGAATTTCCAATAAAACTTAAAGGATTTCTAAAATAACCATATCCATTGTAAACCTTAGTATCGTTTTAATCAAATATAATCATACAACAAAATGTCACATTTTTCATTGAAATCAAAGGCTTTGCAGGCAGGTGAGACTATGTTTATAATGAGTAGGTACGCTTGTATGGCAAATTGAAACTATCAACTCGGAGGTGTAATATTACGTGACATTAGAGCAAACCGTTCCTATGAGCGATCTGCTGATTATAGGCGGAGGACCAGCCGGTATATTTGCCGCTTTTTATGGCGGTATGCGCCAGGCTTCAGTAACACTTATTGAGAGTATGCCCCAACTTGGAGGGCAGCTTGCTGCTCTGTATCCTGAGAAATATATTTACGATGTCGCCGGCTTCCCCAAAATTACTGCACAGGAGCTGGTGGATAACCTGTCCCGGCAGATGGAGCTGTTCCAGTCCGATATCCGTCTGGAGGAGAAGGTCGTATCGGTTGTGAAGCAGGATGAACGCCATTTCATTGTCACCACCGACAAGGCAGAATATCACTCCAAAGCTATCATCATCACGGCAGGCGTAGGCGCATTCGAACCGCGGCGTCTGGAGGTTGCGGATGCACAGCGCTTCGAGAAAGCCAACCTGCATTACTTCGTAAGCGATCTGAATGCTTATAAAGATAAGAAAGTACTGATCAGCGGCGGCGGCGATTCCGCTGTAGACTGGGCGCTGATGCTGGAGCCGATCGCTGAGCAGGTAACCCTGATTCACCGCCGCGATAAATTCCGTGCACATGAGCACAGTGTAGAGAATCTGATGGCCTCTAAGGTAAATGTAATTACACCATCCGAGATTACGGAGCTGCACGGTGAAGAATTCATTACCAAGGTCACCTTGTCCCATATCAAGACCAAGGAAACTCAGGAAATCGAAGTGGATAGCGTTATTGTCAATTTCGGCTTTGTCTCCTCCCTGGGACCGATTGCCGAGTGGGGAATCGACATTGAGGGCAACTCCATTGTGGTTGACTCCCGCATGGAGACCAGCATTCCGGGAATCTTCGCCGCTGGCGATATCACGACCTATCCGGGCAAGCTGAAGCTGATCGCTGTCGGATTCGGAGAAGCGCCTACAGCAGTGAATAACGCCAAGGTGTATATTGATCCCGATGCGAAGCTGTCTCCAGGACACAGCAGTAATCTTAAGCTCTAGGTTGTCTATAACCTTATAGCCATAATAAAAGGGTATCCTTTCAGGTTGATTCCACCTCAACTTGAAAAGATACCCTATTCCTTGATGCTTGCGGTTTGATGAAGTACGATGCTGCAGGATGTGCTCTGATCTTTAATGAAGAACCGCATGGTCTGGAGAGTGTAAGTTCCGTTTGCGAATTTCAGCGAGAAGTAGGGCGATGAAATCATGCTCCAAATGCAGCTCTATCGCTCTGTGATAAGAGTCAAGCAGCATCTCATCCGACAATTCAACCATAACGTTCACCTACCTTTCCTTTATTTGGATCTGAATCTATCATAGCAAACTATCATTTTTCGAACAAGCGTTCTCATTATCCACAAGCTGCTGTGGAAATCCTGTGTATAATATGTGAGTAAGGGTTATAATGTCAGGAATTGCACAGTGGACTATGGGGATAACAGTTATACACAGGGCTGAAACCTGACATCTCCACACAAAAACTTTTTTAGAATGTTCATAATTGGCTGGGATATTTCTTGTTGTATTACCTCTGAATCTGAACAACTAAACGCAATATTAGCCTATTACTGTATTTATCGTCAAATATAAAAATTTTATTAATTATTTTGGTCTTGTATTTACTTCCAGAATCCAAATCTTCCCCCGATGATCTACGGCATAGTCGAAGCCCAGTTCACCGATCCCCGGAAAATGCCGCTCCAGAAGCTCGGTGCAGACTAAAGTCAGCCTGCGCATCTCCGCCTTTTTGGATGAGGTCCCCACTCTTGGCAGTGATCTTCGCAGTCCCTGGCGGCAGCTTAGCATCGTCCCCCCTTTGCAGAGATTCGTAACGAACAATCCCGGCCGGGCTACTCTCCCTACCATAGAGCGAAACTCCCAGTGCTCGCCGTTCTTCACCACCTTGACCCGGTAATCAATCGGTCGCCCGGAGATCCGTGCAAGGGAGATACCCTGCTGGATCAAATATTTCCGTTTCACCTTGAATCTGTCCAGTGCCTGGCGCATGGAAGTGAAGTCTCCATAGATACGTGTGCTCTTCATATACGTGAAGCCGTACCCCCTCTGATCCCGGAACACCTTGATGACACCATAGCCTCCTCCGCCTACAACCGGCTTGATGACAACATTGCCGTATCTTCCAAGCATCGCGGACAATCCGGCAGCACTATATTCCCGCGTTCTCGGAATGTAACCGGCAACCCGTGAATCGCTAAGCAGCGCCGCCGTCTTCAGCAGCTTGCTTGCCAGTTCTCTCCCCGCCATTATTTGCCCTCTCCTTTCGCATTCCCAGCCTACCCTATAGATTACTCACCAAAGGCCGTGCCCTCCTGTATGATTGTCCGTGGTATCGCAGTCCACAGCAAAAAAGGGCATATGGCTGCGGGGCCTTATGTCCCTGATTCATTTGACTGGAAAATCATTAAAATTCGTTGTATTATTGCCTGAAAGGGAGGGTTTCCTAATGGCAGAGTTTTTTGAAATCCTGTATTGGTTTGCGATGATCGGCATGTCTGTTGTACTGGCAGGAACGACAATACTCGTCTGTGCGCTTGGCTTCAAATTCATCAAAGACCGGCGCAGAGTGCTCGGTGCCGGCTGCATCGCCTTTTCCCTGGGGGCCTCCGCCCTGATCGTGTTCATGATTAACCTGAAATTTATTATCCCTGCCTGAAGCTTGTTCCCGGCAGCAGTGGCCCAGGAAGCGTATCGCCTAACTCCTGCTGCCACTGCTGCCTTCAGGCGGAACTCTTAAGCGTCCATTCTTACATGATTCATAGATTCGCTCCGTTACATTATTCTATGAAAACTGCAGCAGGCTGGCCTGTGCGGACAGACTGCTTCATTCGCTGAGCAGGTTCCGGCCCATTCCTCACTTTTTCGCTCCCTCCCTCTCCTGCAAGACAATCCAATCTTTGAAATTTCCGTTCAGACAACAACTTTTTCACTTTATATCCGTAATATGTATGTGCAATAAATTGGAAGACCAAATATTTTGAAAAAGGAGATTCTATTGTGTCGAAACCTGTGTACGGAAAACAAGCAGCTTCGGTTCAAGCTAAGGACAAGCTTTCAGGAGCAGCTTGGACGCTTTGCGCTGCGTTCCTGCTGTTTTTTGGCTGGGCTGCTTTTCAAATCGGATTGTTCAACGGAATGACGGCGGAGTTCGAGAAGCCCATTTATGTTGCCGCATTATTAAGCTGTCTGCTCCTGCTGGCCACTGCCGTCCTCTATTTCAGAACCTTCCGGCTTGAGGGACAGCGTGACCTGCTCACCCTAGCGGCTCTACTGCTTCCATTAACCTATGCGCTGTCGCTATTCGGCGCTGCTTCCCGGTATATGGCGATGAACATGCTGTTCACCCAGTTCACCTATGCCGCAGTCTTCATCGTCAGCATCCTTCTGCTCCGGCAAAAGCGGCTGAATTCCGTCATCCAGCATGGAGTGCTTGCCCTCGCTTACCTGATCGTCGGCTTTGGACTGCTCAACTGGCTCGGAAGCTGGAAGCTGGCCGGCAGCCTGGTGGGCTGGTTCTCAAAGACTGTAATTAACGGTCAGTATAATGCTGCCGTCATGACCGACTCGAACGGCCTGCGCCTGACCTCTATTTTTCAGTATGCCAATACATATGCAGCCTTCCTGATGGCTTTTCTGTTCGTGGCCGTATTCGCGCTGATCCGCTCCCGGAAGCGGGCCGGACAGCTGATGCACGGCTTCATGCTGGTGCCAATCATCGTCTCGCTGCTGCTTACCTTATCCCGTGGCGGACTGGTGCTGCTGCCGGTGGTCTTCATCCTCCTGCTGCTCTTCCTGAAACCTGTGCAGCAGATTCTGTGGATTGTCCATCTCGCCATTGCCGGCCTATTCTCTCTGCTGATTACCAGCCCGGTCACGAGACTTGGCCTGGAGCTGAATGCGGAGTTCAACTCCTCTGCTGCCCTTAAGGGCTGGGGGTACCTGCTGGGAGCATCCGCTTGTGCGGCTGTGCTCTGCCTGGTGGTCCAGCGTTACCTGGCGCCTTGGCTGAGCCGCAAGCTCGGCGGACTGGAAGTCCGCCGGATGAGCGGATTATGGATTCCTGCCGTGTCGGTGGCTGGCGTCGCGATCATCGCCTTCCTGTTCATTGGCACCAGTGCGCGTAATATTCTCCCAGCGAATATCGGAACACGGCTGGAGAATATCAACTTCAGGCAGCACAGTGTCCTGGAGCGTTTTACCTTTTACAAGGATGCCCTGAAGGTCGTCAAGGATTATCCGGTACTGGGCGCGGGCGGCGGCGGCTGGGCCACACTCTATGAGCATTATCAGAACAACCCTTATCTGAGCCGCCAGGTGCATAACTTCTTCCTGCAATATCTGATTGAAGTGGGCATTGTAGGCTTCCTGGTGTTCATGGGCTTCATCCTGTTTATCTTCTACAAATTCAGCAGGGAGTACCTGAAACGGGAGACCGATGACTATAACAACGGATTCTTCTATCTAATTATCGCCTTGTCCATTCTGGTGCACAGCCTGCTGGATTTCAACCTCAGTTTTGCATTCATGGGTATGCTCGTATTCCTCGCTCTGGGGGGAATGGCTGTGGCCATGGAGAGCAAGCCGCTCCGTCTTCAGTGGAACAAGCTGTGGATCAGAGCAGGCTATTTCGCAGTACTCGGAATCGGAACGGGCTATTTGCTCTTCCTGTCACTAAATTACATTCGTTCAAGCAGTGAAGCTAATGCAGCCAAGAAGCTGATCCAAGTAAGCCAGTCCTATGAGGAGATCAAGGCTCCTTTGATAAAAGCACTCCACATCCGCCCATACCTCACGGAATCGGCTATATACCTGTCCATGCTGGACCAAAAAGTGTATGAGCAGACGAAGAACGAGCAGTTCCTGGACGAGGCCTATGCGGTATTGACCCGTGCGCTGAAGAATGAGCCGTCTAACAAAGAGCTGCTGACCCAGCTCGCAAGCTACTATGACCTGAAAGGCGAGAGTGATGCGGCCTATCATGTCTATTTGGACAACGCAGACAAGTTCATGTGGGATATTAACTGGTATGCCGGTCTGATCAGCCGGGCCTCCCTCCTTGGACTGCAAGCTTACTCCAAGCAGGATGAAGCCGGACAACAGACGTATTTCGCTTCCGCACTCTCCGCCTACACACATGTAACGGACGGTATTGCGCATCTGAAGAGTCTTCCTCCAGAGCAGTTTCAGGGCCGAGAATTCTTCGTCACGCCTGCGATTGGCCTGAACGTAGGGAGAGTACACCTCCTGTCGGGGGACAAGGATGCGGCTGACGCGGCTGTGAAGCAGGGCTTCGTGAACGGATACGAGGATCTGACAGACAGCGGAAGCCTGTGGACGACCGCCTGGTACAGCGGAGTCATTGCCCGGTCCCAGGAGCTGGGTGCCGCAGCCCTGAAGCGGTCGCAGGAAGCTGCGACTGAGGGCAAGCTGGAGATCAAGGACCAGGAGACGCTTAACAAGCAGCGGTATTTCAAAACCGGCTTGGATGCTTATACCTACGCCGTCGCAGACCGGGATGCACAGCAGCAGGGAGTCACAGTGACACCGGAACTGCTGCTGAACACCGGGAAGATCCAATACATGTCGCAGGACATGCAGGCCGCAGAATCCACACTGAAGCAAGGCCTCAGTGAAGATTACAACAACCCTGTTAACCGGGAGGTTGCCCGCTGGCTTCTGGCCGTTCAGCAACGGATGCAGAGCGCTCAGGATCAGGCGGTCTATCAGAAGCTGATCACCGCTGATCCCGAAGAAGCGGTAAGAATCAATGAGATAGCGGGTATGCTGCTGTAACCGCACAGTATCACTTATCCCTCAAATCACAGCAAAGAGCGCCTGCCTGCGGCAGTGCGCTCTTTGCTGTGTGGGGCCGTGCCGCCGTCATCCATGTATAAACCAAGTGTCATTAACTCATATCCTCGCTCATTCGTCCAATATATGGAAGGTTGTGAAGGATTGATTATAGCTGTACTTTTCATGGGCAACGTATACTTTCAGTGATCAGACTTAAGATTTGATCCAAATCGGTCCCATATAAGGAGAGGTTGTAATCATTGTGAAGAAACTACAACGCTTGTTATCCCTGTTCGTAATCGTTCTGCTACTATTCTCATCCATTCCTATATCCTTATCTGCAGAAGCAGCAGGGACTTCCGGACAAGCAGCTCCGGGTCCTTGGGCCTTCAGCGCGTTCGGAGGTAATACATCCCCGGGCAAGAACCCCGAGCCTGCCATAGAGAATCCTTCCACCGTAACGCTGACTACTTATGGCGGCAAAATTTCAGGCACCGATGAGGGGCTCTCTTTTTATTACCGGGAGCTTCCGGCCAGCGCGAACTTTGAGCTCAGCGCCAGGGCTACAGTTATTGCCTTTAACAGCAATTCCGGCGTCAATGCGCCTAATCAGAAATCCTTTGGCCTTATGTTAAGGGATTCGGTTAATCCTCATGGAAGTTCAAGCACCACCACCTCCAATTATGCTGCGGCCGGTGCATTAGATTTGGTGATGAAGGGTTTTTATAAAAAAACGGCGCAAGTGAAGCTGAATCCGTTCGCCGGGCTGAGCGCCCCTGCTGCGGGCGAAGTCTACGATCTCAGCCTCCGGAAATCGGGCGATACCTATCTGCTGAGTGTTAACGGCCAGACCGAAATCGTAACCTTGGAGGATACTTTTACGGATACGGTCTTTGCCGGGATTTATGTCTCCCGGGATGCAACCGTAACCTTCGGTGAGCTGGACCTTCAGATCGAGACCAAACGTGTAACAAGCTTGTCTGCAGACACGGGCGGGATGACGAAGAGCTCTTATCTGGTGGGTGAACCACTAGATCTGACCGGGCTTATCGTGAAGGCTGTATTCTCCGATCACAGTGAGGCCACTCTGTCTTCTGAGGAGTACATTGTAACCGGGTTTGACAGCAGCACAGCCGGGGAGAATCGAATCCAGATTAACTATAACGGTGCCTCTGTTAATATTCCGCTGCAAATCATCCCGCTGACCGTCAGCTCATTATCCGTCAAATACGAGCCTGTCAAAACCGTCTATTATCCGGGCGATTCCTTTGATCCACAAGGACTTATTCTTGCTGCCCATTATAATAACGGCTACCTGATCAAGGAACTGGCTGATGATCTGTACACCCTCTCCATTAACGGCCATCCTGTAACAGACCAGTTTCCGTATACTTTTGCTGAGCCGGGCTTCTATAATCTATTGATCGCTTCCACAGAGACCCCGGCTGTCACCACAGCATTGAAGCTTGAGGTTATTGATGCTACCCTGTCCGAATTAGAAATAAGACATGAGCCTAAGCAGACTGTCTATTACATCGGTGATACCCTTCAGCTGGAAGGAATCTCCCTCTACGCCCATTATTCTGATCATTCCCAGGTCAGGCTGGCCAAGGACGAATATCACGTCTCTCCCCTAGACACCCTGAACCCAGGAGACAAGGAGATCAAGGTAACCTACAAGGAATTAACGGCAAGCTTCACGGTTAAAGTCCGAATAAAAGAGCTGACCGGCATCGAGGTAACCGGCTATCCCAGAGCCACCTTTTTTGTAGACGAACCCTTTGACAGCAGTGGTCTGGTCGTATCGAAGGTATATGACAACGCTGACCGGGAGGTGCTAAGCAGCTTCACGCTGGACAGCTCTAAATTCGATAACCGGCTCGCAGGAGTGTATCCGGTTAAGATTATCCCCGATGATTCATCCATACAGCCAATTACTTATCCTGTCACGGTAAAAGAAAAGACCTCGCCCGTCTGGCATAGTATCACCTTCGGCCAGTCTACGTCTGCTGCGAATAACAAAGTCGTCGCTCAGGACGACGGAACGCTCCGGGTGATCGCCTTGGAAGGCGGCGGTAAGGTCACAGAAGACCACGATGGCATAACGTTCTACTACACAGAGCTTAATGCCCTGGAAGATAACTTCGTGCTATCAGCGGATATTGAGGTGCTGAACTTTGCCAAAACCCCCTATGACGGGCAAGAATCCTTCGGGATCATGGCGCGGGATGCAATCGGGACACCCGGAACTTCGAGTGTATTCGCATCGAATATCGCTGCCATCGGCGGCTACAGCGGCGGGACAAGAAGCGCTCTGGGTACCCAGCTGTTCGTCCGTTCCGGTATCGAGAAGCCGGATGGAAGCGGAAGCGAAGGCATTAAGACAATTATGCTCAAAAATGAGCGGCCTGCACCCGGCAACACGGCCCCTGCTCCACCATACCGCTTAACGTTGTCCAAGACGAACAGCGGCTTCACAGGCCGGATCAATTCGGAGCAGGAGGCTATCCATTTCGAGCCGGATATTCTTAGCGTACAGGATTCCACGATGTATGTCGGCTTCTATGCGGCCCGTCTGGCTACGATAGATATCCGCAATATCCAGTTGACAGTGACAAGCGCTGCTACTGATGCGCCTAAGGTGGAGCCACCCGCGGCTCCTGTAACACCAGATTTGAGCATACTGTCCCGAAGCAAAGCATCTACACCCGAATATGAAGTGATTGTCCGCCCTAACGTGAACGGAACCGTAACGGTGAAGCAGGGCTCCAGGATTATCGCACAGGATGTAGCTGCAACAGCCGATAAGCGTCTGGCGGTTCCTGCGGTACTCAGCGGACATGGGGATACGAACTTCAGTGTTGTTTTTTGGCCGGAGGATACCCAGTACTTGACCGCTTACGATACAATTGTCCGCAACTTCACTGTTAATATGAACAGCTATGGCAACGGGGAAGACATCTATGTATCGCCTGCCGGAACAAGTGCCGGGGACGGGACAATGGCTCTCCCGCTGGATCTTGATACCGCGATTGATTATGTGAAGCCGGGACAGCATATCATTATGATTGACGGGCATTACGTGCGGAAATCACCGCTGGTCATTCAGAAGTATAACAATGGTACCGAAGCTGCCAGAAAGGTTCTGGAAGCGGCACCCGGTGCAAGGCCCATTATCGATTTTGACAAAAAAACAGAAGGGGTGCTGCTTAGTGGGGACTACTGGCATGTGAAGGGGTTAGATTTCACCCGCTCGGCTGCCAATACTAAGGGATTCACGGTTGGCGGTAACCATAATATCGTTGAGAATAGCCGCTTCTATGCTAACGGCGACACCGGCCTGCAAATCAGCCGCACCGACGGAACCGCACAAGACCTGGCGGAATGGCCGTCCTACAATTTAATTCTGAACAGCACCTCCTTCGATAACCGCGATCCGTCTGACAATAACGCAGATGGCTTTGCGGCCAAGCTAACCTCCGGCACCGGGAATATTTTCAGAGGATGCCTGGCGCATAATAATATTGACGATGGCTGGGATCTGTACACCAAAGCAGGCTCGGGTGCCATCGGTCCGGTACTCATCGAGAACAGCGCCGCCTTCAACAACGGGTATTTAACGGACGGAACCGTTGGGGCCGGTGATAAAAACGGATTCAAGCTCGGCGGAGAAGGCATTCATGTCGCGCATATCATCCGTAATTCGGTCGCCTTCGGCAACGGTGCCTACGGGTTCACCAGCAACAGTAATCCTGGAGTTATTGCGGTCAACAATATCGGCTATAACAACACCCGCGGCAACCTGAGCTTCACCACATATGGTCAGATTACTCCAGACTTTAAGATTGACGGCTTTGTATCCTACCAGTCGGGCAGCATCGGCAAGGATCAATATCCGGCTTCCTTAGCAGCGGAGAATAACTTCATGTACAATGGTACCGCGTCAGTCAACAAGTCAGGCAAGCAGCTGACCGATGCCAACTTCGTAAGTCTGCAGCCGGTGACCTCTTATCTGCGGGATGCAGAGGGGAATATCATCTGGGGGGAATTTCTGAAGTTTATTCCTTTTGAGAATCAAGTACAGGAGCCAGAGCCGGGGACCCAGCCGTCACCAAGTCCTTCCGCTGCACCTGTTCCTTCTGCCACACCCAGTCCAACATCTGCACCTAATACTAGCAGCTCTGGCACTGGATCAGCCGACTACGACTCTATTCCGGCGGTTCTCTTGCTGGACGGCAGCGTAAGCATTGAGTTACCCTTAAGTCTGACCACAGGAAAAGCAGTAGCCCGGTTAAGCGAATCCGCTCTGCACCGAATAGTTCCAGTAGCCAAAGCCGATTCCACAGGTACCAAGACCTTGCGGATTCAACTCACTGCTGATACGGCACAGGATATGAAGGAAGTCGAGTTAAGCCTCCCTGCTGTGGCATTTCGTTCAGGAGACGCTCCCCTCAAGCTTGAGATCCGTTCTTCCTTAGCGACCATTGGATTACTTGACAGTATCTTCGCAGCGGAGGCGCTTGACGGCGTAAAGACCATTACTTTATCGCTAAGAAGCATGACTCCCGGCGGGAAGCTGCAAGCCAAGCTGGGAGACAGCCCGCTTATCGGTTACGGGCTTCAACTGGATGGAGCAGCACTGCAGCCTGACCGTCTTCAATCGGCTATAGAGATCGGAATCCCCCATCCGCCCGCTGTTCCTGCAGCGGATAATGCCTATATTGTTGTATGGGGTATCCAAGAACAGGGAATCATCCAGCCAGTGATACACGGGAAGTACAACGCAGATACGCGGCAGGCCATTTTCTCAACAACACAAGCCTCTGGCCAGTATGCAGCGGTCTATCATCATAAGACCTTCCAGGATATCAACTCATTCCACTGGGCCAAGTCCGCAGTTGAAGTGCTTGCGTCCAATGGGGTTATTCAAGGCATCTCAGCAGCCGAGTTCAGACCGGAGCAGTCCGTTACCCGCGCAGAATTTGCGATTCTCTTAGTCCGGGGAATGGAGCTTACAGCGTCAGAGGGGCCGGGCTTCACGGATGTGTCACCGGGGAATTATTATTACAAGGAACTTATGACTGCCCAGAAGCTCGGCATCATTACAGGCCTGCCGGGAGGTCTATTCCAGCCGGATGTACCGGTATCCAGGCAAGAAATGTTCGTTATGACAGCTAGAGCATTGCGGGCAGTAGAGCGCATGAATCCAGGGGAGAATACTTCTTCTGTATTAAAAGGTTTTACCGATCACCAGCAAATTGCAAGCTATGCGGCAGATGATATCGCCGCCCTGACCGCCGCCGGTCTCGTTAAAGGAGATGCACAAGAGCATCTCATGCCCGCTGCCTCCTCGACACGTGCCGAAGCAGCTATGCTGATCTATCGGATGCTTGAACTATAGTTCAGGGCTGAATAAATTCAGCCTCTTACGCTTGAAGCGGGCTGAGAGAGGGAATTGAAAGAGGCTGTTCCAAGAGTCATCGTAGATGACCGAGGAACAGCCTCTTTGCAAAAGAACAAACATAAAACCACTCTTTGGTAACATAGAGGTGCGAACAACCACTTCAGCTGAGGCAACTTATTCGCTTCCGCGATTGTTCCTATACTCATCCTCCAGAATCGAATATTGATAGGAATCCATCCACTTCTCTTTATGATACATATGTCCTCTAAGATGCCCTTCGTATGTCATGCCTAGCTTCTGCATCACACGGGCGGAGCCGATATTCCCGGGGCGGCAGGTCGCATAGATCCGGTGAAGCTCCAGCTTATGGAAGCCCCAGTCCAGCAGTGCAGCAGCAGCCTCAGTAGCATAGCCCTGTCCCCAGTACAGCCGGTTGTAGCAATAGCCGATCTCTCCCTGCCTCGTTCCGGTAATATGCAGGCCGCAGCCGCCGATCAGCCGCCCGTTCTGCTTCAGAACCACCGCATACTCGAAGCCCTGGCGGGGCTCCTCCCGCTGCAATGTCAGCGTATGGCGGATATATTCGCGGGTATCCTCCAGTGAATTCGGCCCCCAGATCGAATGTGTCACTACTGCGGGATCAGATGCATACTCATGCACCTGCTCTACATCCTCTGGAGTGAACTCTCTGATCACCAGCCTTGCTGTTTCAAATTCCATATCTCTGCGGCCTCCTTACTCTTTTATTTGTCAAACAACCCTCTGCCAATCAAATTAGCCGTAATCGGCGGCTTGCCAATCTCCCGTGCCCATACCGAGAGCTGGCCGATATGATGGATCTCATGAGCGATCACGTGCCGCATCACTTCTCCGTAGGGGTGAGGCTCGCGTTCACCTTCATCTGTAATATCAACCATGATCCGGTCTTCCAGCTCCTCCGACCACCCATAGACAAACGGAGCCAGTTCCGCATGGCAGCGGGCGGAGAAATCCTGTACCAGCTCCAGGCTGGCTACTTCCTCAAACGATGGAATTTCAATGGCTCTCTCCTGAATCCCTCCGCAGATCCAGCCGTATTCAACCGCAACAATATGATACAACGTGGGCAGGATATAGCCTAAGCCCCCGGTGCGCTTTTTCATCAATTCGTCCCTGTCCACTCCGCTGCACCAGTTGAACCAATCCTGGCGCACTTGCCAGTTATACTCAAATAGCTTCTGCATCCGCTGCCTCCATTCTCCATTTATTTCCTTACTTCATTCTTGTGTCACACTTTAACACAAACAAGACAGGCCTGCTACCGCTAATTACGGCAACCAGCCTGTCCCATACGCTTGTCCTGCATTTATTCAAACACGTACTCGCCTTCACCCACAGTCAGCGTCTGTCCCATACGCTTGTCCTGCATTTATTCAAACACGTACTCGCCTTCACCCACAGTCAGCGTCTGTCCCTTCAGCTGAGGGGAATCGGTCCGGAGAACGACCCGGCTGAACTGGTTCTGCATGCCCTGCACGAAATTGAAGGTCTGCTGATCTCCTGCCTTAAGATTGTAGCTGCCGTCCGCAAGCCCGGTAACGGGCAAGCCGAACAGCTCACTCCAATGGTTAGCGGCAGCGGCAGGCTCGGAGACACGGAAGACAGCGCCCGTCATGTCCACCTTCCCGGCAGGATGGGGCTGGTTGATTCCAGCTGCGTTCAGACTGTCCAGCCGCTCCTCATCCGCCTGACTCCACTGGATAATGAACGGA
The DNA here is from genome assembly GCF_038593195.1 of Paenibacillus sp. FSL H7-0350. Classification (NCBI taxonomy): domain Bacteria; kingdom Bacillati; phylum Bacillota; class Bacilli; order Caryophanales; family Paenibacillaceae; genus Paenibacillus; species Paenibacillus sp. FSL H7-0350. Next base: position 3,050,010 of record NZ_CP151972.1, read on the forward strand.
TAGACCAGTCCCTGAAAGTCGCCGTCAATGGTCATCATCCGCCACTCGATTAACCGCCCCTGGTTGTCCAGACGCCGGCCGTCAATAATGGGTGACAGCGCCAATCCCGCAGCCTTCAGTGTACCCTCTACTGCCTCAATATCATCTGTCCGCAGCACCACTCTACTTAATACCTCATGCTCCGGCAGAACGGTAACGGCATCCCGCACAACCACATTATGCTTGGTCGCACGCGCCAGCTCCAGATTCTCAATCCCGAGGAACTCCAGGTAGGTGAGCCCGAAATAGCTCAAGGCGTTATACGTTCCCCAATCCTTATGCGATCCGCCCCGGAAGGCCGTCAGGCCATGCTCCGCGAAGAGCTTCACCGGCTGGTCCAGATCGTTGACATAGTGCACCAGATGATCCCATTTGAGCAGGCTCATTACTTCTTCACTCCCAGCTCTGTCGTCCGCTTAACAGCCGCCAATACACTCCGCTGTAATCCGGCTGCGAAGTCACTATTATTCAGCTCGTACAGCCCGTGCATCCCAACCCCGCCAGGAGAGTTGTTGATGTCCAGCAGCTGTCTCGGGTGGAGGCCAGTCTGCTGTAGCATCGCTACTGCTCCCAGCATATTCTCCAGCGCCACCTTCCAGGCTTGTTCCCGCGGCAATCCGGCGAGGACTCCGGCATCCGTGAACGACTCAATGAAATAATAGATATAGTTCGGTCCGGCAACCCCGAAGCCGGTGAAGATATCGATGTAGGACTCGTCCAGAACCTGCACCTTGCCGAAGCCAAGCAGGAATGCTTCTACCTGCTTAAGCGATGCGGCTGCATTCAGGGCTACACCGCTGTATCCGTAACCGGTATCGGTTAGAGTATTAGGAATAACGCGGACAATCGGGCGTTCGGCTCCGAAATAATCTCCAAGCTGGGCAATCGTTACCCCCGCTACAATCGATACAATGACCGCAGACTGTGAGGCGGATTGCCGGATCAGAGTTCCAAGTGCAGCCAGATCATCCTGCGGACGAACAGCGATGACGATCAGTTCTGCGCCGGAGAGCGCCTCTTCCTGCGCGCGCTCCGTGTCTACGTTATACTTAGTTTTTAGAAGCCCAAGCCGGCCCTCATTAATATCTGACACACTGATCTGACCGGCAGCCAGCGTGCCGCCTGCCAGGCAGGCCCGGATGATCGCTTCCGCCATCTGCCCGCCGCCAATGAAATGAATCTTGCCTTTTGACACTTCCATTCACTCCCTGATTAGATTAGTTATTAGCCCAAGCCTCCGGCAGTATGAACCCGGCATATTTCTCTTGTCCAAGGATGTATTCCTCGAACTCTTTGGATTCATAGGCAGCCTTCAGATCCTTGGCCCACTGGGCTTCCTGGTCCTTCTTGTTCACCGATACGATGATTCTATGCTGCATAGGCGTATTCTCAATCTTCAGCGCATCCGTAATCTTGCGGTCGGGAGCGTTAGCGATATAATTCCCGTTCACCACACCATAGTCAACATCCTGCAGCGAGACCAGAATCTGCGCCGGGTCCAGCACCTTCAGGTCAATCTTGAACTTGTCCGGCTCCACGCTGTTCACATTGAAGTCCGCTACCCCGGCACCCTCTTTGATCTTGACCCAACCCAGCTCCTCCAGAATCCGCAGCGCGCGCTCCTGATTAACCGGGTCGTTTGGAATCGCAACGGTAGTGCCGTCCTTCACATCGTCAAGCGTCGTGTGATTAACCGAGTACAGCCCCTGCGGTGCGCCTGGAACATAAGCAATACCTACCATATCGCCGCCAATTTCCTTATTGATCGCATCCATGTAGGCGGTACTCTGGAAGATACTCGCGTCAATCGAGCCTTCCTTCATCGCCGGGTTGACCTGCATATTCTGCGAGAAGGTTTTGATATCTACAGTATACCCTTTTCCTTCCAGGATCGGGAGAATGGATTGCCGGAACTGCTCCTCATACGTACCTACACCGAATCCGACTGTGATTTCCTTCTTGTCCCCGGAGCTTGCCGCTTCCTTATTGTTACCGCAAGCTGCCAGCACCGCCATCGAACTAATCAGTAGAACCGCCAGTAATTTTTTCATCACTCTCATCCCCTATCCTAATACTGTGTTTTTAAAATGCACTAATGCCTCGTCTGTAACCGTCAGCGGGATGGCGCAATTTGGCGATAGAATAAACGGCTGACCCTTCATCTTGGCCAAAGCTTCCTTCGCCTGTTGTTCAATCTGATCCAGATCATTTCCGGCAAACAGCCCGTGATCCACTCCGCCCACCTTCGTGGCCTTGAGATCGGCGTCCAGCCCGGGATTGCCTTCCGCTACCGTATCCCAGCTGATTCCGTCAATCCGGTAATCATTGAATTTCGCAGGCTGGGCATGAGCACCGCAGGTATGTAAAATATTCTTGCCGTAGCTCGCCGCCTCCAGCACGATAGAATCATACGGTCTGGACAGCTCATCGAACATCGCCTCATCGAATAAACCGGGGTGGGCTGTGCCTGTCACCGCATAGAATAGACCATCTGATCCCGCCTGCCGCAGCTCCTGCACATAATCGGCCAAGGTTAAGGCAATCGCATGCAGGGCATGATGCGCGGCGGCACGGTGTTCCTTGAAGAGTGATTCCAGCGTCACCGGCTGCTCGATCCCGAATACGGTCTCCGTAACATAAGCAGAACGTCCTACGATGAACAGCAATACCGTGAGCGGGGAGAATACCGTCTGAATCAGCGGCGTATCTGGCAAGCCCCAGCGGATCTTCCTTACGGCCTCCAGATGCTCCAGCAGCGAAGGGGTTTGCGCGGCTTTTTTCACCTCAAGATCCCAGAGATTCGCGGCAGCCGGAACCGCCGTAGTCAGCTGTCTCGGGAATACCGTCCGGTAATCTGCGAAGTTATACTCATTTCCCCAGGCTTCGGCCAGATAGGTCGCTCTCGGGTTGATTTTGACCCAGTCCCAATTATATTTGTCCGTAAAAGAAATCGTAGACGACGCCAAGTCCTCCGCATTCTGCTCCTTGTCAATAAAGTGGCGCCACCCGCTGACAATCGGCCGGTCCGCAAGTTCCCCGGATAAGATCGCCTGAAAACGCTCCTGCTTGCTCCATACACTCATCTGCCTATCCCCTTTGCCTCGTAATCTCTAGTAACGGCGAATCTTGCGCGCCAATGTGTTGCCCAGGGACTGAATACCCTGCACCAGAATGATCAGAATAATGACCGTCGCGAACATGACCACCTCGTCAAAACGTTGATAACCATACACGATTGCCAAGTCGCCGACCCCTCCGCCGCCTACTGCCCCGGCCATTGCCGTAGCCCCGATCAGCCCGATCGTCGCTGTGGTCAGGGAGAGAATTAACGAGCCCACCGCTTCCGGCAGCATAAAATACCATATGACCTGCAGCGGTGTTGCGCCCATCGCTTCCGCAGCTTCGAGAATGCCCGGATTCACTTCCAGCAGCGAATTCTCGACCAGCCGTGCGATATAGGGTGCGATATAGATAATTAGCGGAACAATTGCCGCACTAGTCCCAATCGAGGTATGAACAATTGCTCTTGTTAGCGGAATAATGGCAAACAGCAGAATGATAAACGGAACCGAACGGATAACGTTAATTAAGGGATTCAGTAAGGTATACAGCCACTTGCTCTCCAGCACGCCGCCCGGACGGGTAATAACCAGCAGGATGCCCAGCGGAATACCCAGCAGCGAGCCGATGAATAGCGATACGCCCACCATCTGAATCGTTTCAATAATCGCCTTCAGGAATTGCTCACTTGTGATCGATGTCGAGAACATAGGACTTCACCTCCTCTATGCGGACCTCATGCTGCTTCATGTAATTCAAGGCTGCTTCCATCTGGGCCGGTTCACCTTGCAGCTGTACGATAATGGTGCCGAGCGTCGTCTCTTGAATCTCTGTCGTATTCGCAAAAAGAATGTTGACCTTGACCCCGTGGGTACGGATAATCTCGTACAGCACAGGCTCAGAAGCGCTCTCCCCGGCAAAATTCAGCTTATACACCCGGCTCCCCTGCTCAGTCTTCAGAGTTCTGCGGACGCTTGTGGTCATGCTGTTCTGAATGACTGTCTTGACGAAATTCTGCGTTGTCTGGTGCTTCGGTTCTCCGAACACATCCAGCACGCTGCCCTGCTCGATAATCCGTCCCTCTTCCATCACGGCTACCTTGTTGCAGATCTCCTGAATCACTGACATCTCATGCGTGATGATCATCACCGTGATGTTGTATTCCGCGTTGATCCGCTTGAGCAGCTGCAGGATGGACTGTGTCGTCTGCGGGTCCAGAGCGGAAGTAGCTTCGTCGCACAACAGTATCGAAGGATTCGAGGCAAGTGCCCGGGCAATCCCGACCCGCTGCTTCTGTCCGCCTGACAGCTCGCTTGGATAGCTTCCAGCCTTGTCGCTTAGTCCGACGAAATCGAGCAGCTCCTCCACCCGCTTGCGGATTTCCGCCCTGCTCTTTTTCAGCAGCACGAGTGGAATAGCCACATTGTCGAACACCTTTTTGGACTCCAGCAGGTTAAAATGCTGAAAAATCATGCCGATGTTTTTCTTGGCTGCCCGCAGCTCTTTGTCGCTGTATGCTCCCAGATCGTACCCGTCTACCAGCACCTGGCCCTCAGACGGCCGTTCCAGGTAATTGACCAGGCGGATTAACGTGCTTTTTCCGGCTCCGCTGTAGCCGATGACCCCGAAGATATCGCCCTTCTCAACCTTCAGGCTAATCCCCTTCAGCGCTTCTATCTTCACCTCTTTGCGGGTGAACGTCTTGTACACATTCCGTAGTTCAATCATATTTGTTCCCCTCAATCATCTGGTAAATTTAGGATTCAGGATTCAAGTCTGCTGCTTCAGCTTCGCAAGCGCCTCTTCTGCCAGCAGGGCGAAATACTTAGCCGCTGGCAGGATAGCCGCCTCATCGACATCGAAGCGGGGATGATGCAGCGCATGGTTGGGGCCGGTACCAATATTCACAAAGGCACCCGGGATCTGCTGCAAATAATAGGCGAAATCCTCGCCGCCCATCTGCGGCGGAATATCATGTACCTCATAGCTTGCTTGTGCTGCGACCTCTTTGGTGAAGTCTGTCCATCCTCCGTGATTGACCGTAGCGGGCGGGCCGGGATACCAGTGCAGCTTCGCCTCTGCTCCGGCTGCGGCTGCAATCCCTTCTATGATCCGCGTCATTTGGGCCGGGATGCTGCTGCGGATCTCTTCGTTATAGGTACGTACTGTACCTTCCAGCTCTACCTTCTCCGGCAGGACATTCCAAGTAAAGCCACCGTTGATCCGGGTAACACTGAGCACGACCGGCTCTTGCGTGTTATTTTGACGGCTGACTACAGTTTGCAGCATCGTAATGATCTGCGCGGCGGTAACAATGGTGTCTACCCCTTTCTCCGGTGTAGCTGCGTGAGCGCCGACCCCTTTTACCGTAATCTCAAAGCGGTCCACGCCAGCCGTTAAAGCTCCCGTTCTTGTGCCGAACGCCCCGTTAGGCAGGTCCGGTGAATTATGTAATCCGAAGATGGCCTCCACCCCGCTTAGCCCGCCGGATGCCAGTACGTCCTCCGCACCATGCCCCGTCTCTTCTGCCGGCTGGAACAGGATTCTGACCTTGCCCGGCAGTTCATGTTCACGCTGCTTAAGCAGACTGGCCGCACCCAGGATGACAGCGGTGTGGAAATCATGGCCGCAGGCATGCATGGCTCCCGGAATCTCTGATGCGAACGGCAGGCCCGTCTGCTCCTCAATCGGCAGGGCATCGATATCGCAACGAATCGCTACTATGCTGCCGTCACCTTGTCCAATCTCCGCTATAAGTCCAGTCTTAAGCGGCAGATCCAAGATCGTTATATTCTCTTCTGTCAGCCAGTTACGCAGCTTCTCCGTGGTTCTATACTCCTGATTGCTAAGCTCCGGTTCACGGTGCAGGTTCCTCCGCACTTCGGTTAGCCGGGCTGCCAGTGCTTCTTCTGTCTCATGCTGTGGTCTCATAGGCCTGTTCTTCCCCCTTCATTACGTATGCTCAATTCCTCTAATCCGCTCCAGCGCAGTCGCAAGGCTGCTTAAGATATGCTCCCGCATCGCCCGCTCCGCCCCCTCTTCATCCCTGGCTATAATTCTCTGCAGAATCACAAGATGCTCCTCATCCGCCTGCGTATTCCAATCCCCGTGTAGCGAGACATAACGACAATACCGGAGCGAACGGTCTCTTAACTGGTTCAGCACCTTCTCAAAAGTCTTCAGCGCGCTGATCTCCCACAAGTAATCATGGAATTCGAAGCCATAGGATACAACATCCTGCTGATCCCCCATCTGGAAGGATTGCTTCAGCTTCTCCAGAATCAGCGTTAACTGCTGAATATCCTTAATGGTAGCGTTTCTGGCAGCGCTTCTGGCGATATGGCCTTCAAGCATGCTGCGGATCTGGAAGATCTCCTCGACCTCCTTAATCGTTAAAGGGGCTACCCGCAGCCTGCCGTTGGGCTGGCGCACCAGGAAATCCTCATTCTCCAGCCGCTGAATCGCTTCTCGTAGCGGAGTCCGGCTGACCCCGAGCAGTGCCGCCAGGCTCTCTTCGTTAACCGCCTGATCTGGCTCCAGTTCGCTATCTATTATTTTTTGCTTAAGTGCATAGTAGGTATTATCCTTCGACAATCTTCGTGAACGCATTTCCATAGATTTCATTGCTCCTCGCTATTCATTTGCGGGTCGCCCGGTTAACTGTATAATTGTATACAATTATTTAAGTTGAGAGATATTCAAGATAAAATGAAAGCTCCAGTTGAAACACTCTCTGTGCAATCAAGCTTTTTTCATACTATAATCCCATTATACCCACTAGTCAAGTATGTTTTATAGGGGAATCAATAATCGACACTTGTTTGACAAATAAAGTCGTATTTTTACAAGTTGAATTAAAGAATGTTTGGGAATTAGCCGTGACTCCAGAGAAGTTTAGCGTAAACGATAAATAACCCTCCTGCACCTCGTTAGGGTGTGGAGGGTTATTTACCTTACTAAGTTTCAAATACTATCTCATGACTTGCCTCACTCTTATTGAACGGGAAACTGTATTCTTTGAACCTAAATTGAATTCCGAAAATCTCATCAGGTAATGGCGGTGAGATAACATATTTATATGATGCATGGTCAGATCTGCTTCCTCCACTAATCATTCGGGAGTCATATTGGTCATTAATATATAGTTCGTAATGGCAATGCTGATGAGATTTGGATTCAACCTCCGGCTCACTGTCCCAATCTATATTTAGTGTTAATACACTTGCATTAGTGTATTGTTTCATAGAAGTTAGAGTATAGAATCGATCACCTATTACGACTGACTTCAGAATTGCAATGTGTTGTCTGAATCCGGCTGGTTCGATCATCGGTTTATATTGTTCTTCATTCATCATATTTCCAAATAACGACATCAAGAATCCTTCATAAAGCCCCTGTTCCTCTGACCATTTAGAAATATACTCTAACGGAGGAAATCCTGGATTATTATCCGAGACTTCCTTTCTCTTCTTGATCAAAGAGCAAATTTGTTTATCGATATCAATAATTCGTTCATCATAATGCTCTGTTGGGCGTTCAAATGGTATTCGTAACATCTTAACCACCTCTCATATCCATTAATTGTTACATCACTATATTTTAACATATAATGGTTTAAGTCAACATAAAAAACCTCCTAATAAGTACAGTTTGCACCATACACAATTAGGAGGTTTTGAAATCCGCAATCAACGCTTACTTTATCAATCATTCAGCATTCACAGGCTTAACAAGGCTCCGCCGCCGGATTCCCCGCCTCTTCCTTCGTGCGGAATGAGGAGCCGCAGCCGCATGTAGCGGAAGCATTCGGATTATTGATGGTGAAGCCGCCGGTCATGCCGGATTCCTCGAAGTCGATCTCGAGGCCGTTCAGGTAACGGATATCGTCTTTGCTGACGACTACTTTCAGACCTGCAACGTCCATGTAGACGTCCTGCTCACTCTCGGTATCGTCGAAGCCCATTGCGTACGAGAATCCGCTGCAGCCCCCGGCGGTGACGCCCAGACGGAGAAACATATCCGGCACTTCCTGCTCCGCAAGCATAGCCTTCAATTGGCCTGCCGCTGTATCACTTATGCTAATCATAATTACAACCTCCTTAGGGTTCACTATATTGGAATCAAGCAGCCTTCTGGCTGTGTGTAATGAAATCAAAGCCTTGCGCGGGAAAAGAATGAGTATGATGTATATCATTTTCATTGGCTCTTGAAATCAGTATACTCCACTATTCTTCTGCCCTCAAGTCGCAAACTCTCCGCTGATATGCAATTTATACCGGAAGTCCTACGGTTTCTGGCGGTTGCTCCCCCTCAAGTAGAGGTTTATAATAAGAAAAGCGATAACCAAGAGTATTTTCAAAAAAATTCGAAAAATTGTCACGGGGGTTGCAGTTAACCTCTATTTATTATGCCGGCTGTTGCCGGATATTCTCAGGTACACGATTATGCGATGCAACCGCCTCGCCAACCTTCAGGAGGAACTTATATGTCTACCCTAATTACACCCCACACGGATGCCCGGATGGCGAACATCATTGAGAAGGTTCGCGGCGGAGAACGATTGAATTTGGAAGATGGCGTTTATTTATATGAGAGTAACGATCTCTTAACGATCGGACAGCTGGCCAATGAGGTCAATCTGCGAAAGAACGGGAATAAAGTCTATTTTATCGAGAACATGAGTCTATATTTCACCAATGTCTGCGAATCCCGGTGTGCCTTCTGTAATTTCCGCAAGGATGAAGGCGAAGAAGGAGCTTATACCCTATCCGGCCAGGAGATGGTGGAGTATGTGCAGCAGCATATTCATCCCGGCGTGCGCGAGTTCCATATTGTAGGCGGCCATAATGATAATGTGCCCTTCCAGTACTACGTTGATTCGCTGCGGGCCCTGAACGAGCATTTCCCCGAGGTGACTCTCAAGGCCTATACAGCGGCAGAGATCGACTTCTTCACCCGCATCAGCGGACTCAGTATCCGTGAGGTGCTGGAGCAGCTGCGCGCTGCCGGACTGAAGACCCTTACCGGAGGAGGGGCAGAGATTCTGTCTGACCAGTACCGCAAAAAAATGCGCGTTGATAAAGCCAATGTCGAGGAATATCTTGAGGTGCACCGCACCGCCCATCACCTTGGCATGAAGACCCATACCACGATGCTGTACGGGTCGATTGAGTCCCGTGAGGACCGCATCCGCCATATGCTGCAAATTCGTGACCTGCAGGACGAGACCGGCGGATTCATGGTATTCATTCCGTTGTCCATGCAGCCCAAGAACAAGAATGCGGGCATCATGCGCCGCAACTCCGCGAATGAGGATCTGAAGACCATTGCGGTCAGCCGCCTGATGCTGGACAATTTCGATCATATCAAGGCTTACTTCATTAATATCGGACCCCAGTTGACCCAGGTTGCCCTGAACTTCGGCGCTTCCGATGTGCACGGAACGATCCTGAAGGAACGAATCAGCCATGCTGCCGGCGCGCTGACACCGGAAGGGCTGACCCGCGATGAGCTGATCTGGCTCGTGAAGGGTGCGGGACGGATTCCTGTAGAACGGGATACCTTCTACAACGAGATCAAGGTATACGAATAAGAACAGAACAAGCTTACCTCAGCCAGTGAACGCAGAACTGCCTTGTCCATTACGTACCCGAAAGGAAGATCAGTTCGCATGAGAACCTTACTTGTCCTGGGCGGCGGCTACGGCGGTCTTGCCCTCATTCAGCAGCTGCTGGATCATCATCTCCCTTCTGATGTGGAAATCATTCTGGTGGACCGGATGCCGTATCAGGGGATCAAGACCGAATATTATGCACTGGCCGCAGGCACCGTCACCGATTACCATCTGCGGATTCAATTCCCGGTACACCCCCGCCTGACCGTTCGTTACGGGCAGGTGGGTTCCATTGATCTGGAGAGCAAGCTGGTCCTGCTCGATTCCGGGGAGCCGATAGCCTATGATATCCTGGCGATTGCCCTGGGCTGTACGGATAATTACCATAACATTCCTGGAGCTGAGGAATACACCTGCAGTATTCAGAGCTTCGCCGGAACCCGCGAAACTTACCGCAGGCTGAACGATGTGAAGCCTTATGGAACCGTCAACATTGTCGGCGGGGGACTAAGCGGCGTAGAGATTGCTTCGGAGCTGCGGGAGAGCCGGCCAGATCTGAATATCTCGCTGATGGACCGGGGAGATCGTATTCTGTCTTCTTTTCCGGCTAAGCTGTCCAGGTATGTCGAGGAATGGTTCAGTGAGCATCAGGTGGAGACGATCGGCGGGGTGTCGGTCTCTCATGTCGAAAAGGATGCCATCTTCAATGGCACCCAGGCTATTCCGGCGGATGTGACGGTATGGACTGCCGGTATTCAGCCGGTGAAGGTCGTGCAGCAGCTTGAGCTTCCGAAGGACCGCGGAGGCAGGCTCATTGTCGGGGAATATTACAATATCGCTGAATATCCGGAGGTCTATGTGATCGGGGATTGTGCCAGCCTGCCCTTCGCCCCCAGTGCACAGGCGGCGGGTGCCCAGGGCGAGCAGGTGGGTCAGATTATTCAGGCACTGTGGCGGGGAGAAACCCCGAAGCTGCATAAGATTAAGCTGAAGGGAACTCTCGGTTCACTCGGCAAAAATGCCGGTTTCGGCCTGATGGGCCGCCGCTCTGTCATGGGCCGGGTTCCGCGCCTGCTGAAGAGCGGCGTGCTGTGGATGTCTAAACGCCATTTCGGCTGATGAAACCCGGCTTGAACCCAGGCGGTTTAGTCAATCTCCAGGTTGTCCCAGGCTTCTGCCTCTCGTATAGCGGCTTCTATGGCCTCTTCCAGAGCAGCAGGGGAATCAGCCTCAATGATCTCCCCGTCAACCATGGCGAACGGCTGGAGATAACACTCTCCGCAGTTGTTCAGACAGCCGTACTCCACTACATCATATTCAGGGTTTTGTTCCAGCTTAAGCTTGAGCGGTTCAGTGCCGTGGCCGATGTTGCTGGCACAGAATTCTATAATTGGTCTCATGATGATCTCCCTATTCTGCCTTAACCATTTTATTTTTTAACTTTTTGTACTATAATAAACATACGAAAGGAGTGATTGAGAAATGAGTGAGAATGTACAAAGCGCAACCATGTACGATGAAGTACTGGAAGTCCTTGATAAACTTCGTCCGTTCCTGCAGCGCGATGGCGGTGACGTGGAACTGATTGATGTTGAAGACGGCATCGTTAAGCTGAAGCTTATGGGTGCATGCGGCAGTTGCCCAAGCTCCACGATCACGCTAAAAGCCGGGATCGAACGCGCCCTGATTGAAGAAGTAGAAGGCGTGGAAGAAGTCGTTCAGGTATTCTAATCCCGTTTCATAAACCATCCCGGCCTCCGCTAAGAGGCCGGGATTTTTTTTATTATAGAGGATTTCGTCTGTAGGATCAACCACCTGGCTTCGCAAAAAAACCAGAAGCCGCTCCGCTAGCCAATTCCGGCTACCGGGCTGCTTCTGGTCTCACTAGGATTACTCAGCTTGCCTAAGCTTAAGCTTAGAATGCCGGAATAATCGCTCCGTCATATTGCTTATCGATGAATGCCTTCGCTTCCGGGGATGTCAGCGCTGCTGCCAGCTTCTGAATGGCATCGGAATCCTTATTGTCAGGACGGGCTACCAGCAGGTTGGCATACGGGGAGTCGCCGCCTTCAATGAACAACGCATCCTTCGTAGGAGACAGCTTAGCATCCAGTGCAAAGTTGGTGTTGATCAGCGCCAGGTCTACTTCATCCAGCTGACGGGGCAGCATGGCTGCATCCAGCTCAATGATATCCAGCTTCTTGGCGTTCTCAGTGATATCCGCTTTGGTAGAGGCAATATTGGTGTCATCCTTCAGCTTGATCAGGCCGTTCTTAGCCAGCAGAATCAAGGCGCGTCCGCCGTTCGTTGCATCATTCGGAATTGCAACCTTTGCACCCTCTGCCAATTCGTCGACCGATTTGATTTTTTTGGAATAAGCGCCAAATGGCTCTACATGAACAGCAGTTACAGATACGAGATCTGTGCCGTTCTTGGCGTTCTGATCATCCAGGTAAGGCTTGTGCTGGAAGAAGTTCGCATCGAGCTGCTTCTCGGCAAGCTGTGTATTGGGAAGAATATAATCTGTGAATTCTTTAATTTCCAGCTTAATGCCTTGGGCTTCAAGCAGTGGGGCAATCGCTTTGAGGATTTCCGCATGCGGTACAGGAGAAGCACCAATCACCAGGGTTACCGGGTCCGCAGCAGGCTCTGTAGTCGGTTCTGTAGCAGCAGAATTCGTGGTGTTATTGGCCTTGTTGTTTCCGCAAGCGGCAAGCACCAATACCAAGGTCAGGCTGAAGAATGTAAGCAGTACTTTTTTCATCTGTAAATCCCCCTCTAATCCATATGTTTTATTGAATAAGGCTATATGTGGACGTACCTTATTTCCGTGTAAAATGTCTTACCAGCCGGTCACCGGCCATTTGCAGCAGTTGGACGAGTATTACTATCAGTGCCACTGCGATAATCATAACTTCCTTCATATAACGGTAATAGCCGTAACGGATCGCCAGATCCCCCAGACCGCCGCCGCCAATAAATCCCGCCATGGCAGTATAAGAGACAAGGGTCACTAAAGTAATGGTTATTCCGGCAAGCAAGCCCGGACGAGCCTCCGGCAGCAAGACGCGCATCACGATCTGCCCGGTGGATGCCCCCATGCCCTGCGCTGCTTCAATAATTCCCCGGTCAACCTCCCGCAGCGCCGTTTCCACCAGTCTGGCGAAAAAGGGAGCCGCACCGACCACCAGTGCCAGAATGGTTCCGCGCACACCGATGGAGGTGCCCATAATGATCTTGCTGAGCGGAATCAGGGCCACCATGAGAATGATAAACGGAACGGAACGCAGGATATTTACGATAAATGATAATGCCGAGTAAACAGCTCTGATAATAGTGTTATTTGATCTCCCCCATAAATATAGCATAATTCCGAGCGGTAAACCAAGGATAATTGTGAATAATCCTGAAATAACTACCATGTTAAGTGTAGCCACCGTTGCATCGAGCATTTCTGCCCAATCAATCTTATTAAAATCCAGTCCGCCCATCAGGAAATCACCTCCACATCAAGACCTTGCGCTACTAACTCCGTAAGCGTGGCTTCAACCGCATCGGCAGGTCCTTCGAACCGTACAATCAGCTGCCCGTAAGGAACATCCTTGATCGTTGAGATCGTGCCATGGAGAATGGCGAAGTGAACCCCGGTTCCTTGAACCACCTGTGAGAGCGTGGATCCGTAAGTCTTTTGCCCGAGAAAAGTGATTTTGACCGACTTCGTGTAGCCTGGGTGCACAGCATCAATTGCTTGCCGGAGCGGTCCATCCGACTGGGTCTCACTGCGGATGAATTCCCTGGTAACCTCATGCTTCGGCTTCAGAAATACCTCGGCCACTTCACCCTGCTCCACAATACCGCCTCCATGGATCACGGCAACACGGTCGCAGATGCTCTGAATCACATGCATCTCATGGGTAATCAGCACGATGGTCAGATGGAATTTGCTGTTGATATCCATCAGCAGGCGAAGAATGGAGTCTGTCGTCTGCGGATCAAGCGCCGAGGTCGCTTCATCGCATAACAGAACGTCCGGATCACTCGCCAACGCCCGGGCGATCCCGACACGCTGCTTCTGTCCGCCGGATAGCTGAGCCGGGTACTTATTCCAGTGCTCCTCCAGTCCAACCAGGGCGAGCAGATCTTTAACCTTTTGTTCAATCTCATTCCTTCCGGCTCCGATCAGCCGCAGTGGAAATGCGATATTATCATAGACTGTAGCCGATGAGAGCAGATTGAAATGCTGAAAAATCATCCCGATCTTGCGCCGCTGCTCTTGCAGCTGTCTCTGGCTAAGCGCTGTAAGCTCCACACCGTCCACCCACACCTCGCCCGCAGTCGGGCGCTCGAGCAGATTAATGCAGCGGATCAGCGTGCTTTTGCCGGCCCCGGAGTGACCGATCACCCCGAAGATTTCACCCTTCTTAATCGACAGGCTCAGCGCAGAGAGTGCAGTTGCCTGCTTACTGCCTTTGCCGTACACCTTGGTTATATCCTTCAATTCTATCAACCGCTGCGTCCCCCTTCTGTTCTAGCTTCCATCATTGCAATAAAAAGACCCCCTACGATCCATGCAGATCGCAAGAGGCCCTGTGTGTATAATGACAATGCCTTCTCATCTGCCAAATACCCCAAAACCGGCGGCATTGTAGGAATTAGCACCATGACATTTGGGTACAGCGTAAAGCTGTATTCAAACCGGTTGCCGGGCTTCATCGGGCCTATCCCTCCGCCGCTCTCGATAAGATAATAGTATGAAGTTATATATTCCGTATCATGTCAGAAGTTAATGTATGCCTAAGTATATTCAGTTTCGAGTTTTTTGTCAAAGGTAAGTTTTTACGAACGGGCATGCCCGGATTTCGGGCCTGGGACCGCTAATTTCTTGTGCCATTGCGCATTCCCGTACTTGTATGCGGCTGCCAGTGATTGGCATACCATCTCCAGACTCTGCTTCAAATCCTCCAGATGGCTGTCCAGATCCTCCAGACGGATCTTATCATGCAATCCCTGGTGACGCTGCCAGAGATCGTCGGTCATCTCCGCGTTCATGTAATGGATCTCGGCATTCCGCCGCTTGCGCAGATTCTCCACCGGCTCCCGGTAGGAATTCCTGATCCGCTCCAGTTCGTCCGCCAGCGGATGATGCGCATGAAGCAGCTGAAATTGCCTCAGCACCGTAAAGTAGGAGAAATGCGTTTTCACCTTGCCTGTATTGAGATTGTACAGATTGTTCAGCACCGTGCCCAGCTTGTCCAGCAGCGAGAAGACACGGATGAAGCCATCCTTGTAGAAATACACATATCTGGCGTACTCCCCCTGCTCGGTGGACGACATATCATCCATATAACCGGCTATTACTGACTTCCGGAAAAAGGCGGCTGCGAACCAGCTCTGCTCCAGCTCATCCAGAGAGGAGATCAAGCCCCGTGTCCAGATTTCCAGCTTGCGGTATTCATGGTCATGGTCTTCATGTGCCGCCATCTCCTTGCGCAGCATGGAGGCAGCCTTCGCCATGGATTCCATAGCTTCAGCCAGCACACCGCTGTTCACGCGGGGCGGCTCTCCCAGTAATGTCCGCAGCATATTTTGACCCTCCTTAAAGTTCACTTCTACGCTAGAGGAAAATAATGATTCCAATTGCGGTCTACCCGCTTCGCAATATCCTCGCTCGGAGCCAGCTCCTCCGGGTATCCCGGCTTCATCCGGGCATCTATAATGATCGGCAGCGTATAGCTGACACTGCCCCGTTGTACCCCAGCCGCCGAATAAATATCGTCCGCTGGATTGAAGCGGGTGAATACAGACCACAGGAATGAGGTCTGCGTGCTTACCGCCTCTTCCGCCTGATCGACCAGCACAATCAAAGGCCAGTCGGTCTCCCTCTCCTTGAAGGCAGCCACCAGCCGTTCCGGCAGCTCCGGGTCCTCTTCATAGGATGCACCGGAAACGGCTAAACATCCTCCGCAATAAGGCACAGCGGCGGTGATTGATGGGAGCAGCCCCTCTGTATAGGTCTTTGGCAGCTGACGGACCGGGCTGCCGATGCCCGCCATCACAGCCTTACTGCCATGGTTCAGCTTGCGTCCAGTATAATCCAGCGTATCCATGGAGGTATTGGCAAAGATCGTCAGATCCAATTGCGGATTGAAGCGCTCAAGCACCGTTTCCAGCAACTTGGGAAAGTCGGTAAGCTCTACCTGCACATTAGTTAGCAGAAGGAATTTGGTTAAGGAGAGCTGGCCTTCCCCTAAGATACGAAACGCTGACACCATATACTCACGCGGATAGCTCTCCCTCACGACCGCTGAGGTCAATGATTGCGAACCGGATTCGGAATAGGACCATAGCGCTTTGACCGAAGGGATCAGCAGAGGATAGGCCGGAGCGAGCAGCCGTTGCAAATAATCCTTCAGGTAATAATCCTCCTGGCGCGGCTTGCCGGTGATGGTCGCCGGGTAGATGGCATCCTTGCGGTGCCACATGCGCTGAACATGCATGACCGGGAAATCATGCTGCATGGAATAGTAGCCGGACTGGCTCCCATACGGGCCTTCCGCTCTCCGCTCCAGCGGAGACACGCGTCCCCGGATGGAGAACTCGGCCTCTGCCGGAATCCGGTGCCCGCCCAAGGGGTCCTGCACCATGGGAAGCTTGCCACCCAGCATCAGCGAGGCTAGCAGCAGCTCCGGAATCCGTTCCGGGACCGGAGCCACTGCCGCAGCAATCAGGGCCGGCGGCCCGCCGATGAAGACAGACACCGGCAGGGTCTCCCCGAGATGCTCTGCCTGCGAGTGATGAAAGCCGCCGCCCTTGTGAATCTGCCAGTGAATGCCTGTGGTACTGTCGTCATACATCTGAATCCGGTACATTCCGAGGTTATGATCCTTAGGGTTGGTGATATTCTCCGTATAGACCAGAGGAAGCGTGAGGAATGCCCCGCCATCCTTAGGCCAGGCTGTGATCCGGGGCAGCTCCTTAAGCGGATCACTGCTGCTGCAGACGCCGAGCACAGGAGCCTCTCCTTGCGGTATGTTCTTGGTCCCTGCCCTCAGCAGCTCAAGCAGCACCGTCTTCTCCCGCCATAAGCCGGCGGCGGAAGGCGGGATCAGCTGCTCCATCGCCGTTGTCAGCGACTTCAGCAGCTGCTCCGGTCTTGTCCCAAAGGCTTTGTTGACGCGCCGGACTGAACCGAATAGATTCGTAGCGACCGGGAACGGTGTTCCTTGCACGTTCGTGAACAGCAGTGCCGGGCCTTCCTCCTGCACCACCCGGCGGTGAATTTCGGCAAGCTCCAGATAAGGATCAACAGGCGTATCTATCACTGCCAGATCCTTATCCCTGCGGAGTTGCTCGATCCATTGTCGTAAATTACCGTATCGCACTATAGCCTTCCTCCTCAAACAGGACGTTATGCTTATCCCGTCCACCGTTGCCTTATGCTTATCACTTGCTGCCTCTGCCAGCTCCGCTTAACTGCCAGACCCTTACACTCATGTAGCACAGAACCCCGAAGAGTCCGGAGATCAGCACAATATGAGACATCGCAGCAAATATGTACAATTTCTCATTATTCAGTGTGTATACCACAGCCGCTCCGCTGAATACCTGCATCAGGCATAGCAGAACTGCCGCTACTCCCAGAGCCCTCAGCTCCGGCAGCTCCTTATACTTCCAGAAGGCCAGATGCCCAAGCATAGCCGTCAGCAGGAAAAGAATCGCCGCCGCAATCCGGTGCACAAATACGATCCCTACTCCGCCGCTCATCTCCGGAATCCATTGTCCGTTGCACAGCGGCCAGCCGGAGCACCCGCCCTGGGAGCTGGTGTGGCTTACATAGGCCCCTATATAGACAACGATATATGAATATACTGCAGTAACCCAGGTTAAGTTGCGGAAGGCCGGGCGGACTTTGGGACTTCCTGTGCTGAGTTCCGCTCCAGGGGAGAATGCCCGCCGGGTCCCAAGCGCCAGCATCAGCGAACCGGCGAAGGCGATCAGCGAGAAGCCCATATGCAGGGCCATGACTGCAGCTGACTGCGACTTCACTACTGCAAGCGCTCCCATCCCGCCTTGAACGATGACGAAGATCAGGGTCAGCAGGGCGTAGGCCAGCAGATCCTTGCGGTGCCTGGCATAACGCCAGAAGGCAACCATGGAAGCCAGTGATAACAGGCCCGCCAGGCCGCTGAACAAACGGTGGGTATATTCAATCAGAGAGCCGATGGTGTAGGCAGGAATCAGCTTCCCGTGGCACAGCGGCCACTCATTCCCGCATTCCAGTCCCGAGCCGGTCTTCGTCACCACAACCCCGCCAAACAGCGCCATGAACATAATGAGACAGGTCAGATAGCTGAGCCATTTTAATTGAAGTGTCGTCAATAGTATCACCCGTATTGTATAGGAATGAGTTTATAAGAAAAAAGCACCGCTTCTGCTCGAATTGGGCGAAAGCGGTGCTGCGTAATTACTTGTGAATGCTGAGATAAACGTCCAGCGCCGTATCAAGGAACTTCTCGATTTCTTCCCGGGACTTGCGGAGCTTGTTCACGAACCGGACCAGTTCCCGTCCATCGGTGTACGCGACAAAGCTTGGAATGCCCAGTATATTCTGTTCCTGGCTGACATCGCCTACAGCATCGACATCCACTTCCACCAGGGTAAGACGCTCTGCATATTTCTGCTGCACATCCGGCATGAACGGATCAATGAATTTACAATCCACACACCAATCTGCCTTGAAGACTGCCACCGTCAGGCGCGGAGACTGAATTGCTACCTGAAACTGGGCAGGGGAGCTGATTTTGTCCATCAATTGACCATTCCCTTCTATCAGAAAGTTCCACACGAAGCTTGCTCTTTAAGTGAATCAAAATGTAAGGAATAAGTCAAACATCATTATTCACCGGAACGTACACGGGCCCGCTGCAATTTCATCAAAGGACCCAGCACCTTGCGGAGCGGACGGGGATAACCGGCAACCTCCTGGCTGCTGAGTACGCCCAGAATAATCAGGAGAACCAGATAGACAATCACCACTGCCGCTCCAACCACCAGACAGGTAATCAGGAAGGCCAGGCGGGCCGGCATCAGCTGCGTCATCAATATACCTGCTTCATTAAGGCCATAACCAATTCCCCCCGAAGCCAGGACCGCAATGAAGAAGCCTCCCCAGCGTTTGCCGAGAATAGTGAAGGGGACGATTTTTTTGAGCATCCGCAGATTAAGCAGTGTAATCACTATGAAGCACAGTGCCGTAGAACCGATAATACCATAAATGCCAAACCACTGGCTGAACAGGAAATTGGAGCCGAACTTCACGAGGATACCCACAAGCACGTAATACATCGATATCCGCGATTTGCCCATTCCAAGCAGGATGGAGTTAGTGGTCATCATCGTAATCTGGAAAATAGTACCGAGTGTCAGCATCGCCACAATGCCGCTGCCATCCAGTGTTTTGAACAGCAGGCCATTAACGGAATACGCCGCCACGACCAGAGAGAGTACAACCGGTGTGCCGGTCAGAATAGACACCCGCATGGCGAGTGTGACCTGACGCTGCAGGTGCTGTTCATCTTTGCGTGCGAAGGCGGCAGATATTATCGGAATCAGCGATGCACTTAGGGCGATCGACAATACCGGAGGAATCCCGGCCACACTCTGTGCCCGGCTGCCGAAGATACTTAGGGCCCAAGTAGCCTGCTCCATCCCGATCTTACCGCTAAGCAGCGGAACAATGAAAGAAGTATCAATAAAGTTCACTACAGGCACCGTAACAGAAGATAATACAATCGGTATGGACAGCTTGAAAATATCCTTATAAATCTTCAGCAGCGGGATACGGGCCTCACTCGATTCATACAGTGCCACCTTCTCCTCGCTGCGGCGCAGCTTCATGGCATAATACAGCATCACGCCGAAGGCGCCGATACTGCCGAGTACACTGCCGAAGGATGCGCCTGCCGCCATCCAGGTATTGCTGTAGCCCTGGTGCAGCAGGATGAATGCAAGCAGAATGGCTGTGGATACCCGGGCAATCTGCTCGACAATCTGTGAGATGCCCCCGGCCATCATATTGTTACGGCCCTGGAAATACCCGCGCATCATCGCGATTGTAGGGAACAGCAGCAGCGCCGGGGCAATTGCCCGGATGGCCAGAGTACTCTCTGGAACCTTGCTGTATTCAGCGTAATATGGAGCAGCTATGTATAGCGTCACACCCATAATCACACCAACAATTGCAGCAAAGATAAGAGCAGCCCGATACACCTGCTGAGCTTCCTGCGGTCGGTTCAGCGCATAGCGCTCGGACACCATTTTACTAAGCGTGCTGGGAATACCGGCTGTCGCCAGCGGCAACAGTAGCAAATATACATTATTAGCGATCGTAAACGACGCATTCCCTGTTGTATTGAATAAATGCTCCAGCGGCACCCGCTGGGCAAGCCCGAGGACACGGGCCACCAGTGCGGCTGCCGCCAGAATTAGCGTGCCTTTGACAAAGGATTCTTTCTTGGTGGACAAGCTGTTTCGCCTTCTTCACAATAAATTTAAAAACGTCCGATCCAGATAAAGAAGAGGACGATCATAACAATCTGCAGAATAATCTTGACGACTGTGCTGCTGAACAGCCCGAGCAGAGCGCCGAAGCTCACCTTAACCGCTTTACCGGCCTTCTCGCCGGCAATCAGCTCGCCGATGAAAGCACCCAGGAACGGGCCAATCAGCAAGCCAAACGCCGGAATCAGAAACGGACCGATAATCAGACCGATGGTGCTGCCGATCACCGAGGCGCGGGAGCCGCCGAATTTTTTGACGCCCCAGGCCCCGACAACATAGTCGGCAATGAACAGCACCACAACGATTAGCGTCTGGGCAATCCAGAACCAGGGTCCGAAGGAGCCGAAGGAAAAGAACCAGCCATATACAAAGAAAGCCAGGTAAATCGCAAGCGCCCCCGGCAAGATTGGATATACCGCTCCTGCCATTCCGATTGCGAATAAAGCAATGATCAGAATCCAGCCCAGAATTGTCAATTCCCTCAACTCCTTAATCTTAAGCTCGTTTCGATATTCTGCCGGCCGAGGTTCCGGCCTCTGTCAGGATGTACTTCTGAATCACTTCGGCGATCCCGTCTTCGTTGTTCGTAGCTACAACCGCATCCGCTTCCTGCTTGACAGTTTCCTGCGCATTGCCCATAGCCACTCCAAAGCCGGACTGCTGGATCGCTGCCAGATCGTTGAGGCTGTCACCTACGGCAACAACCTGGGACATGTTAATGCCCAGCAGCTTGCAGACCTCAAGTATGCCTGAAGCCTTGTTGACGCCCAGTGGATTAATCTCCAGGTTGAACGGCGAGGAGTTGGTGATCTCCAGCCCGCCCAGCTCCTGCAGCCGCATCAGCAGCTTATGGCGGATATCGTTATCCTCGGTGGAATAGCCGAATTTCAACCATTCCCTGCTGTCAATCTCCCCGTCCCAGCTATCCCGGTTGTACACCTCATCTACAGAGTAGGCCCAGAACCAGATGTCGAATTCCTCCGCGATTTTGTGCATCTCTTTGACTAGCTCCACATCCATCAGGGACCGGCGGTACAGCTCATGAGGTGCACGCCAGACTTCACTTCCGTTCACCATAATCATCGGAGTGTTGAGGCCAAGCTGTTCAGCATAAGGCATCGCACTGCGCGAGGAGCGTCCCGTAGACAGGCAGACATGTACGCCGGCCTCCATCGCTTTTTTGATCCATTCCACTGTAAGCGGGGTAATCTTCTGTTCGTCGTTCAGTAGGGTTCCATCCATATCCAAGGCAAGCAGGCGGTATTTGGCAGTCATTTGCCACCCCTCCATTCTTGGTTGCTCTTTCGTTTGAAGGCAACCGTATATTTGGTATTTCTCGCAAATACATCTCCATCATGGCTATAATATCATCAGTTTGTTGCGGCAGTATTATCGGAATTGTCACCGGAAGCAGTACCGTCATTCGGGTTCGCTGTTTTCAGGCTTTTCTTAGGCACGCCATCCAGCCCGTATTCCCAGTCGTAGGCATCGAAAATTTTACGCGCAACCGGAGCCGCACTGTTGGAGCCGAATCCCCCTTCGGGGATGACTACAGCAACAGCCAACTTAGGATTATTACGCGGGGCGAAGGCAATAAATACCCCGTTATCGCGCAATTGCCCTTTTCCCAGCTGCTGTGAGGTCCCTGTCTTACGGGCAAAATCATAAGGGAAATCTGCGAATGCCGAGACCTTACTGTTCATACCCTTTTTAATTTCTCTCCAAAAGGACTTGTCAAAGGTCGTTACTTCATCCAGCACCTCGCGCTCAAATTTCTTGACCACCTTGCCCGATGAATCTGTAATCTTGCTGACAAGCTGCGGCTTGATCCGCACCCCTTCATTGGCAAGCGTAGAAGCATACTGAGCTAACTGCAGTACCGTATAGCGGCCCTGCTGTCCGAAGGAGGCATAGACCAATGCGGCTTGCGCACTGCCCGCTGCCTTAGTATCCGTGTAGTTGATCTGTCCCAGGTATTCATTAGGGAGACCGCTCTGCGTGGATACGCCAAGGCCGAATTCCTTCATATACTTATCCCAGACTCCAATGCCTTCCCCCTTGTATTGATCGTAAATCCTCTTGCCGATCATATCCACCATGAACACGTTAGAGGAATCCTCAATCGCCTTCGCCGGGTCCATCCGGCCGTATACGTGACCCGAGGAATTGCGGACAGAGGATTTATCATCCTTACCGAAATAGGCAATCCCTTTGTCATTGTACGTATAGGAAGTGCTGAAGAAGCCTTCATTTAGACCGATCAGCACCGTCAGCGGCTTAATGGTGGAGCCGAGCAGTACCGTGGAACCAAATCCATGACCGGACAGGCCCGAAGAATACGGGGTAATAGTCCCGTTCTGATAGTTGCCCATGATCTTGTTCCAGGTATCCGAATCCAGCTTCTCCGCTGTCCAGACATTGGTATCGTAATCCGGCATACTGGCCATGGCTACGATATTGCCGGTATCGACCTCCATCGCCACGGCATAGCCTGTCTTGGCATCAGGATGGGTCTTGCCTTGTACAGAGTTGCGGTGCAGCCAATTGATCTGTTCGGTGATGGCCTGCTCCGTCTTAAGCTGAACATTCTTGTCAATCGTCATCCAGATATCATTACCCTTGACAGGCGGCACTACCTCTTCTACCTTCTCGGCCATGTTCTGCGGATTCACCGAGATGACCTGATAGCCGTTCTTGCCGCGCAGCTCCCGCTGGTATTGCAGCTCCAGACCATCGAAGCCGACGAATTCATCGTCTTTATAATTCAGGCCGGGATCTGCGCTGATCTTCTTCATCGCACTCTGAATATTCTTGTAGATGTTGAGTGTGTTGGAGGATTTGAAGGGCTTGATATACCCGACTGTCTGCACGGCAACAGTATCCTTGTCATAATGACGCACGCCTTCTTCTACGATCTCAAGGCCCGGGAATTCGCTTTTATGCTCCATGAAATAGGCAATTTCCTTGGTTGTCAGACCGGATTTGATCTTGCGGGCCATATAGCCTGAATATTTCTTGAAATATAAATCCAGAGAATTAATCACTTCATTAACAGTCAGCTTCTCGCCGTTCGGGTCGCCATATTCGTCAAATTTCGCAACCAGATTATTCGCCAGCGCATACGCATTGGCCCTTGCCTCCGGCTTCAGCGAGCTGATTCCCGTCTCCTTGTCCAGTGCCTTCGCTGTATATTCCTTCGTAAGCGTAACATACAGCGTTTGAACGGAGGTCGAGTAGGCAATTTGCTCGCCTGCGGCTGCGCGGATTCCCCCACGGATGGAGGCGAGGGGTACACTTTTGGTATCCCGGCTGGTCTCCACCTCGGTCAGCGTGGGTCCTTCCACAAATTGAATAACTGCGAGACGGATAATAATTACACAAAAAATAACAAACGTACTGAAGAAAAACACGTTAAGACGCAGGCCAAGCGAGCTCTTGCTGCCCTTCTCTTCCGGGGGGGAGGCCTGCTTTCGGAAAACACCCACAGTTTTTCACTCCTCTACATCAAAATAAACCGTTTAATCCACCCTTGACTCGGGCACATTCTTCTTAGGCACTCCATCCAGTCCATACTCCTGGTCATAGGCTTCAAAGATTTGGCGGGCTACCGGTGCTGCACTGTTCGCGCCAAAACCGCCTTCCGGAATAATCACGGCCACCGCAAGCTTAGGATGCTCACGTGGAGCATAAGCAATGAATACCCCGTTGTCACGGGTAGCCCCGAAGGCTTCCATCTCAGAGGTTCCTGTCTTGCGGGCGAAGTCATACGGAAATCCGTCAAACGCCTTAACCTTAGTATTCATCCCGCGCTTGATCTCCTTCCAGTAAGAAGGATGAAACGAGATGCTGTCCAGAACTTCCCGTCCAAATTGCTTAACCGTCTTGCCGTCGGGATCTGTAATCTTACTGACGAGCTGGGGCTTAATCCGCACACCTTCATTCGCAAGTGTGGCCGTATACTGGGCAAGCTGTAATGCGGTATATTTCCCCTTCTGGCCGAAGGAGGCAAGTACCAGCGCCGATTGGGAAGAGCCTGCCTTCTTCGGATCAAGATAATCGGCAACTCCGGCACTTTCACCCGGAAGCCCGCTTTGCGTAGACACCCCAAGGCCGAAGGCCTTCATATATTTGTCCCATATGGCAATCCCTTCTCCCGGATACTTCTTGTACAGGGCATTACCGACCCACTCTACCATAAAAGCATTCGAGGACTCCTGAATAGCCTTCGCCGGACTAAGCGGGCCCAGGACATGGCCGGAGGAATTCCTCACCGAGGAGCTGTTATCCTTACCGAAATAACCAATCCCTTTATCTATATAAGTATCACTGGTAGTGAATAAGCCTTCCTCCAGACCGATCAAGACACTTAACGGCTTAATCGTGGAGCCCAGGAAGATTAATGACTTCAGCCCGTTGCCGGAGATACCGGAGGAAATATCGGTAATCGTCCCGTTCTGATAATAATCCCTAATCTTGTCGTACACTTCAGGAACCAGCGTCTCGGCATTCCAGACATTCGTATCATAGTCCGGCATACTCGCCATTGCCACTACATTGCCTGTATCAACTTCCATGGCAACGGCATAGCCGGTGAGCGTATCCTTATGAAGCTTCCCCTGTACAGGGTTGCGGTGCAGCCAGTTGAGCTGATCATTGATGGCCTGCTCTGTTCTCATCTGCACCTTCTTGTTAATCGTCATCCAGATATCGTTGCCCTTGACGGGCGGGATCAACGCGACAACCTCTTCGGCCATGTTCTGGGCATTGACAGAGATCGTCTGATACCCGTTCTTCCCTCTAAGCTCACGCTGATATTGCTGTTCAAGACCATAGATGCCGACAAACTCATCTTCCCTGTAGCTAAGCCCCGGGTCCGCACCCGTTTGTTTCATGGCGCTGCGGATATTTTTGTATAAATTATATCCTTCTTCTGTAGAACGGAATTGCTTCATATAGCCTACCGTTTGAACGGCCACCGTGTCCTTGTCATAATGGCGGATACTCTCCTCTACAACAGACACCCCGGGATAGCGCTGCCTGTTCTCCATCAGATGGGCGACTTCCTTCATCGTAAGACCGGCCTTGATCTTACGCGGGACATATCCCAGTGACTTCTTATAATCAAGGTCCAGCAGCAGCAGAACATCCTCCTTGAGCAGCTTCTTCGCAGAGGGATCACCATACTGTTCAAAAACGGATGACAGCCCCGCCGCCAGCGCTTTCGTATTCGCCTTGGCTTCAGCGGTCGGTTCATATAAGCCGGTCTTCTTATTCTTGACCTTTGCGGTGTATTCTTGGGTTAACGTAACGAATAATGACTGAACCGGTGTGGAATGGGCAATGTCTTCCCCTCCCGCCGCGTGAATAGTCCCCCGGATCGCCGCAAGCGGAACATCCTTGGTCTCCCGGCTGGCCTCCACCTCGCTGAGCTCGGGACTCTCTACAAACTGCAGTCCCGCAAGCCGGATCATCATGATCACAAAAATAAAAAAAGCACCAAAGAAAAATAGATTTATGCGTAAGCTCAGGTAGTTGCGGGTCTCTCCATTGCCCGGGCCGGAGCCCGGCTTACCGAACCATCTCACAGCAAGTCCCTCTCCTTGTATGGTTTGCAGTATTGCTTATCCGTAAGATCACGTGCAAGAGCTGTTCTTGAAATATAATAATTTATATGTTGCACGTCCTTTGAAAGGACGGCACAGCCGTTTCCACTTGCCCGCTGTTATTGTACCATAGTTATAAGAGCGTCCGCTCCTTCTCAGAGGATGTTTTCCTTGATATGCGTGGAGTCGAAATCCCCCGGATTGAACCAGTCGCCGCTGCTGGCCCAAGTGGAATCAAGCGGAATCCAGGCTGCACTGCTGCTGATATAGACCTCATTCCAGGCATGCGGTCCATAGCCGCCTTGACCGTCATAGCCTTTGCCGGTAACGACACGCACCTGAAGGCCTTGCGAGCGGGCCATCATGGCATAGAGCCGCGCGTAATCAATGCATACGCCAAGCCGCGTATCCATCGTATCCTGCGGGGTCTGCTCATGCCAGATCCGTCTCTCTTCATAATTCTCCGCCTTGGTATAGTCGTAAGCAATACGCGAACCTACCCAGTCATAGAGCAGTCTGGCCTTCTCTTCATCTCCGCTGGCTTGTCCGGCAATATCTGCGGCTGCACCGGCAATATCCACCGAAATATCATGGTCAATCACTTCATATTTGCGCCGGAGAATGTCACTCATCTCGGCGGCTACCGCCTTGGTCAGCACCGGAAGCTTCCCTCTGACCTGTTCACCGGCCAGCGGTTCAAATACCGCTTCCGCACTCTCACTGTAGACCGGCGAGGACTGCACATAGCGGCTGAAGCCGCTGTCCGGGTTCAGGGCGGCACTGATAAACAGGACAAAGACCAGCACCAAGGCGCGGGTAAGCCCTGCGGCGGTGCCAAGCACTGCCCCGACGAGCCGGCTGGCGCCAGTGATCCGTCCCGAACTCCTCCCGGACTGGCGCGGCAGGCGGAACGGCAGCAGAAGGAACAGCAGACCCAGCAGCAGACGAATCAAGCTATAGCACAGCAAGAGCAGCAGCAGAAACCGCACTATTGGTGAATTCGCCAGTACAGAGGCACCTGTATAATATAGCTGCTGCCATTGGCTTAGCTTGTCATCCTGCGGAGTGATGCCCGAAGCCCAGTTCCCGGCAGCAGGCGAGAGGTATACGGCTGCGGGAATCGCCATCACCAGCGAAGCTGCCGCAAGTACTCCTGATCCGAGCATGCCGAACAGCCCTCCGGCTGCTCTGCGGAAGCCCCGGCCCCAGCCCTGCAGTGCAGAGAAGAGGACCACCAGCAGCAGGACAATGGAGATGATATTGGCTTCCCGAAGACTTTCTATCCAGTTATTCAATGAATCACTCCTCCTTCCGCTGCTGCAGGTAACCCTGAGCCAGCTGCACTGTTACTTGCCCGCCTGCTTCCGTGCTTCGTCGATAAAGGTCTTGGTTGTATCCGTAACGCTCCACTTCCCGAGGCTGACTCCGCGGAAGACCACTTCCACCTTGTCCTCTGCGGCAGAGCCCTTCACCTCCAGATTAGGAGTCTTAATGGTGAAGGTGCCGTCACCGCCGGAGGTATAAACCGCTTCCTGCGCTTCTTTGAGCATGACCTCCTGCGCCTCATTCTTCAGCGTACTGACTGTCCCGTCCGCCACTTTGTTAACGGCATTACCGATCTGGTCCATGGTTACCCCGCTATAGATGAACAATCCTACAACAATAACGACGACGATAGCCCATTTCAGCATTGTCTTAACGATGTTAACGACTGCGAACAGCAGGACAAGCGCAATAACGATAACAAGCCAATTCTCTCTGATAAACTGTGACCACACTTCCGGATTCATCAATTTCACAACACCCCAATCGCAAATTTCGCCAATCCGGGACGCTGTCCCGTCAGACATTTCATTAATATTAATTATTATACATGAATGCCCCTTATAATTCATGGTTACCGGAATGCAGAACCGCATACAAGGCTGGCCAAGAAAATGGTATAAGCCCCCGCTGCCGCACGTAAAGTACAAGTAGGCTGTTCCCTCTGCTGGAATCCGTTCCGTCATCAGCGGCTGGCCGCTAATCTGGAGGTGTTATCCGTGAAAACTGCAATGTGGCTGTACCTCTTCATGTTCCTGGCGTTCTTCGATTTGCATGCCCAGTATCCTATCCTGACACCCTTTGCCATGTCACTGGGAGCGGGCCCGGCCTTCATCGGCTGGATGATGGGGATGTATTCCCTGACCCACCTCCCGGGCAACCTGCTGGCCGGTGTACTTGTAGACCGCAACGGCAGCCGCCGCTATATCGTGTTCGCCCTTACCGTAGCAGGACTGATCCTGCTCTTGCAGGCGCATGCCCAGCTGCCCTGGCATCTACTACTGCTGCGGGCAACGAGCGGATTCGCTCTGGCATTCCTCTCCCCAGCCTGCATGACCCTTTTGGCCTCACTCTCGTCTGACCCGGCGACCCAGGGCAAATACATGTCAGGCAACGGAATTATTCACACGCTGGCTTCTGTGGTCTCCCCTGCTGCCGGAGCCTTCATCGTAGCTAAAGCCGGCTATTCCGGCACCTTCAGCACCTTGGGCTGGCTCCTGATCTTCACCGGTGTGATGGCCTTCTTCAGTGTACCGAAGCATAATCCGGCTCTGGTACTGCATAAGCCTGCACTCCCGGTGAAGGAGAATCTGCAGCCCGGGCTGGCCGCTACCACCCAGCCTACCGTCTCCAGACGTTATTATCTGCTGCCCTTCTTCGTATCCTGCTCCCAGGGCGTACTGTTCTTCGAGCTTCCGCTGTCACAAGGACAGGACGGAATGGTCTCTACCGGAATTCTGCTCTCCCTGCTCAGCCTTGGAGCGCTGGCGACCCTCTGCCTGTTCTTCCTGAACCGCATCTCGCCGGGCATTCGTATTGCCGCCGCCCTGCTGGGAATGGCTCTCTGCTTCTTCACTCTGGCTGCCTTCCGCAGCATCCCGGCCGGAGTGGTTCTCTTCCTGCTCGGTACTGCAAAAGGGGTATTGTTCCCGGCTATGGCTTCCCTCTTCATCAGCCTAGGCGGCGCAGGACGGCTGGGCCGGACCTTCTCGCTTCAATCCATCGCCATGTCCCTCGGAGCATTCGCCGGCCCCGTCGCTGCCGGACAGCTAAGGGAGTATGTCTCCCCCTACTTCATTGCCTTCGTGCTGCTGATGACAGCTCTTCTGCTGCTGCCTCCGGGCAGATCCGGCCGTCTCTCTTCCTACGCTCCCGACTGGAACAGCCCTGCCGCCTGAATGCGACATTTCCCGGGGAATGAATACATATTGTTCCGCTACGCTGTTAAAAATAGCGCAGCTTAGGTACAATATCGTCATAACAACTAAGATCCGGGGGCTGATTGCATATGTCCATCACCATTATTGTCGAAGGCAAGAATGACCGCAGCAGACTGAGGCGACTGCTTGAACCAGAGGTCGACATTCTGTGCACCTTCGGTACGCTGAATACCCTGAAGCTGGAAGCTCTGCGCAATACCATCCGGGACGGAGAAGTCTACCTGTACATGGACAATGACAGCTCCGGCAAAAAAATTCGTGCTGTCCTGCGCGACGCCTTCCCCGATGCCGTTCATATGTATACCCGCAAGGGCTATGCCGGTGTGGAAGGGACTCCGGATGAATATAACATCACCCAGCTGGAGAAGGCTGGACTTGAAGATTTCATTATTTACCCCCAGCCCTATCCTCAGGGCATAGAAGGATAATTTATTGCATGAAGTATATACATTCTTAACCTTTCACCACAAAACGAGGGTGTCCTGTGCAGCAGCTCCACTGCTCCACGGACACCCTCGTTTTGTGCATTCCTGTACTATTCACGGGCCAGCTTCTTAACCGTTCTGGCCAGGAACTCCGGCGTTACATTCTCCGTATCCCCGGCATCGTACAATCCCCGGAGCTGGTTGTTCTTGTCCACCAGACCAATGAGGTTCATGTGGGCGAAATCATCCTTGCTTGTGCCGTAGATCAGCACCTTGAAGGACTCCGCTGCCAGCTTGCGTACCTGCTCCTGATCCCCCCGCAGGAAGTACCATCCGCTGTAATCGGCATGGAACTTGTCGGCGAAGGCCTTGATCGCTTCCCTTGTATCATTCTTCGGATCGAAAGAGATCGAGACGAATTCAACGTCCTTGCCGAAGCTGCCATCCTTAACCAGGATATCCTGCGTCTCTGACAACATATAGGTAGTAATCGGACACACATCGGGACAGACGGTGAAGAAGAAATAGACCAGCCTTGCCTTACCTGCCGTATCCGCCAGACTGATCTGCTTCCCGTCCACATTCTCCAGGGAGAAGTCCTGTACCTGACCGATGACCGGCAGCTTCTCACCTCCGAAATCAAACGATTTGACTGCCAGATAGACCGCCATAATTACTGCAAGCAGCAGCAACATCCAGGTCCATTTGTAACGTTTCAAGGTCTGCACAGGACACCTTCCCCCTCTATCCTAAGAATGCTTACACATGAATGGTATTCAGCACCAGGGCAATCAGGCTTAAGGTCAGATAGTTAATGGAGAAGAGGAAGCTTTTCTTCGCCCAGATCTCATCATCCTTGGCCTTGAATCCGATGAGGGTTAAGTAGAGCCACCCAACCGACAAGGCCAGTGATACAATAAGATAATAAATACCTGCATAATCGTAGGCATACATCAGCACAGGCACGGGGAGCAGCAGCGCGACATAAGGAATCATCTGGAACTTGGTGCGCCGCGTTCCCTTCACAACCGGAAGGAGCGGGAATCCTGCAGCCCGGTACTCCTCCTTGCGGCGGATGCCAAGCGCCCAGAAATGGGGCGGCTGCCACAGAAAGAGCATTGCGAACAGCAGCCAGGCTCCGAGATCGACTGTTCCTGTAACAGCCACATAGCCGATGACAGGAGGCATGGCCCCCGAGATCGCACCTACCGAGGTGCTCCAGGTAGAGGTTCTTTTGAGCCAAAGGGTGTACACTACAACATATACGAACATGCCGACGATGCCGAACAATCCGGCCAGTACGCCGCAGAATGCGAACAGCACTCCTAGCCCGGCAATGCCGAGTCCAATGGCATAGATAAGTACTGTTGTAGGCTTCAGCCTTCCTGTAGGCAGCCCGCGTTCCCGGGTCCGTTCCATCTTCATATCCAAATCGCGGTCAAAATAATTATTGAAGACACAGGCTGAAGCCATGACCAGCATGGTGCCGAGCAAAGTCAGAATCAGGCGTCCATACTGTACATCCCATCCTGATGCCACCCAGTAGCCTGCGAATGCCGCAATCAGATTGGAGCGGATAATGCCGGGCTTCGTAACGGTAATAAAGTCGCGCCAGCTTGCACCTTCCGGTGGAGACTTGGCAGACATTGATGCGGATTCAGAAGAAGCTTGATATCTCAATTGATTGTCCACGTATCGGGTTCCTCCTTCTAGGGAACTTCTAACACTCCGCTATTAACTTTATCATAGCAAACTGGGAAAGACTTTGACAATCATTGACCATGATGTTCATTAATTCGACAATTACGTGACGATATTTATTTCCCCGCCCTTAAATAACTTAGCCCAATAATGGGTAGTTATTAATAGAGAACTTCCGTACAAAGGAGATCTGACTAATGGATACTGCCACACATTTTGTTATGGGACTTGGACTTGCAGGTCTGTCCTTCGTCGATCCGCTCGTCGCTTCGAATGGAACGCTGGCCGGGGCGGTGATGGTAGCTACTGTACTGGCTTCTCAGGCACCGGATGCCGATACCGCCCTGCGTCTCAAGGATAACGCGGTATATATCCGCAATCACAGGGGAATCACTCATTCCCTGCCCTTTTTACTGCTGTGGCCGGCATTGATCACAGGGGTCATCGGGCCGTTGTTCGGCTTCACGGACCTGACCACCTTAAGCCATATCGCGCTCTGGAGCTTCATTGGCGTTGCCGTCCATGTATTCTCTGATCTGTTCAACACCTACGGGACTCAGGCTGCCCGCCCGTTCACCGAGAAATGGATCGCCTGGAACATCATTCATATCTTCGATCCGTTTATCTTCGGCAGCCATACAGCGGCGATTATTCTCTGGATCAGCGGAATAGTGCCGCCCGCTCCACTATTCATTACCTTGTACGCCTGCATTGTCTTGTATTACATCTGGCGGACCCTCGTTCATGCCCGCATTACACGCAGCATTATGAACAAGGATGTCCACCACCATGCAGGTGACCGTTATTATGTGATCCCCACCATTTCGCCAACGAGGTGGAATCTGGTCAAAGCCAAGCCGGACGGCAGCTATAATGTCGGGCTGCTGAACAGCGGACGGCTGGAATGGTTCAAGCATGCGGTGTGCTCCACTCACCCCGCGGTCGAGCATTCCAAATCCCATCCGGATATTCAGGCCTTCCTGTACTTCACCTCGTACGCTGTCGCGGAGGTGGAGGAGCTGCCCTCTGGTTATATTGTACGCTGGGGAGATGTCCGTTATTTACACCGTAAGCAATTCCCGTTCGTGGCCGTCCTGGTAATGGACCATGAGTATAAACCGCTGAATACTTATGTCGGCTGGTTAAGCAGCGAGAAGCTCGATGAACGCTTCGCCATTGACCCGGGAACAGTCAAGCTGTAGGAAGTTTTTTTGAAGACAGGTGGCATCTGCCGGGGCAGGTGCCATTTTTTTAATTACATTTACCACCAAAACCACCCACATGTGCGGTCAGGGATCACGCCGAGATGTTGTAAATATTGCAACTTTGAATAAGGGATATAAGGGTCTCTGTAAAGAATGTTGCATGAAGTGCAGGAATTTCCCCGCTCCGCTGATTGGGGGAGGAAGATTGCTGCCTTTTGTGCAATATTTTTTGATTTGGGGTGATTTATAAATCGAAATGTTGCAATTTGTGCAGGATTATGCAACTCATCTAATACGTTATAGACTATATTTACCGGGGATCTATTCTCTTGCCTGCCCCTTGACGCCCGGGACTGCATAAGGCACAATCACCATAAAGCGGTTACAGCGCAAAGCAAGTGCTCACCTACTACATTTATTTACATTTGAACTGAAAGCTTACTTTTGAACTGAAAATCCCGGCATGCAACGACGCACACCGGGATTCACTTGTACACTATTTGAAGCAGAAAGGAAGGCTTTGAACATATGGGTAAAGGTCTGTCACTGTGGTTCGCCTGCTCTTCAATTCTACTCCTCACAGCAGCTTCCATCTCGATCAGCTATAACATTTGGCTTGCACTGCTGCTCGGCGCGCTGTGCGTGCTTAACATCGGCTGGGGCTTCATCGTCAAGGCCAGGCTGAGACGCAAGGCGGAGAGCAACCAGCCTACCCCTTAACTTAACGGGTAGGCAGGAAGCCCATCCGTTCCTTCACGCCCTCCAGGGTACGGGCAGCACTCACCCGTGCACTTTCGGCACCCTGGGCCAGAATATCACTGAGCATCCCTGAGCTGCGAATGTCCTGATATCTTTGCTGGATCGGCTCCAGCAGGGCTACGACCACTTCAGCCAGCTCTTTTTTGAAGCCGCCGTACATTTGGCCTTCATATTTGTCGGCAATCTGCTGCAGGCTCATTCCCGAGCATTCGGCATAGATGCTCATCAGATTGCTGATCTCCGGCTTAGCCGCCGGGTCGAAGATAACCTCACGGCCGGAATCCGTTGTGGCCCGGCTGATCTTTTTACGGATCACATCAGGCGGATCCAGGAGTCCGATTCTGCTGCCGGGGTTGGGATCGCTTTTGCTCATCTTCTTGGTGCCGTCATCCAGAGACATGATCCGCGCTCCGACCTCCGGAATGTAAGGCTCAGGGACGGTGAAGAAGTCACCGAACCGGTGATTGAAGCGCCCCGCAAGGTCACGTGTCAGCTCCAGATGCTGCTTCTGGTCTTCGCCTACCGGTACCAGATCGGCATTGTAGACCAGAATATCGGCGGCCATCAGCGACGGATAGACGAACAGACCTGCTCCCACCGATTCTTTGCCGGCGGACTTATCCTTGAACTGTGTCATCCGTTCCAGCTCACCCATGGCAGTGAGCGTAGTCAGAATCCAGCCCAGCTCGGCATGCTGCGGCACATGGGACTGCATGTAGACATGCGCAATGGAAGGATCAATGCCTGCAGCCAGATATAGCGCAGCTACCGATTCTGAATTCTCGCGCAGAGCTGCGGGGTCCTGGGCTACCGTAATGGCATGAAGATCGACCACCATGAAGTAACATTCGTATTCCTTTTGAAGCTTGACGAAATTCTTGATTGCCCCGATATAATTACCGAGTGTGAGTGAACCGCTGGGCTGTATGCCCGACAATACTTTTTTAGCCATCCTCTTATCCTCCATCATCATAATTAATGTCCGCTGGCGCATAGAACGCAAAAAGGCCCCACATCCGCAAGGGACGTGAGACCGTGGTACCACCCTTATTCGCTGCCTGGAGTCCCCGGAGGGATATATGCAAACAGCCTTGGCTTCCGTTAACGGGGAAGAGGCGGCCGGTCTACTTAAGGCTTCTGCAGCCTGTTCGAGCGCGGCACTCAAGGGTCCATTCAGTCAGAGGTGCACCACCGGTTCACATCAGCCACCGGCTTTCTGGAGGTACAGTCCATGCTTACTTGTCCCTGTCATCGCGTTACCTGTGTTTCATTGATGCCTCCATCATAGATCGGCCCGGAGAAGTTGTCAAATCCCTAACCTCCGCCGGATAAATCTGGTATGATAAAGATATTCGTGTGTATGTAATCTGATTACAGCTTATCAAAGGAGCATATCTCTTATGAAACAGGTGACCAAAGGGCAGTGGAACGGTTATGATACGTATATTTTGCATAGCCGTGAACTGGAAGTCACGCTTCTGCCCCGGCTGGGTAATAACGTAATTTCATTATGGGACCGCACCATGGAGCGGCAGATCCTTCGTCAGCCTGAGGAACGCGACTTGGCATCATATATGCAGAAACCTTATCACTTCGGCCTGCCCCTCCTGGTGCCGCCCGGACGGATACGCAGAGGAAGCTTCCAATTCGATGGCACACGCTACCAGTTTGACCGGAATGCGGGAGAACATCATATTCACGGACTGCACCGTACCCAAGCCTGGTGTGTCAGTGACATCGAAGAGGACGAGGACGGGTGCGCGGTCACTACTGAATTCCTTACCACGGATGACCCGGATTGGATCAGACAATTCCCCGAGCCGCTGAAGCTTGAAATGACCTTCCGGCTTCAGGATGACCGGCTCCAGCAGACGCTCAGGGTCACTCATCTCGGCACTAGCCCCGTTCCTTTTGGCGCAGGCTATCATACCTGGTTCATGCTGGACGGAACGCCCTCCCGCTGGAATGTTACCCTTCCTGCCGGGGCCGTCTGCGAGCTGAGTGAGGATCTCCTGCCTACCGGACAGCTGTTGCCGCTCGGGAAGCTTACTAGCCTGCACACCCGGCTGAATCTTCAAGGTGCGGATCTGGATACCATCCTGCGTATAGCAGAGGGCCAGCCTGCCGAGGCCGTATTGATGCGGGATGATGGATACGGGCTGCGTTACTCGGCCGATCCTGACTTCTTCCGCCACTGGATTCTCTATACCAAAGGCGAAGCCGACCAGTTCCTGTGCATTGAACCGCTAACCTGGCTCCCGGATGCACCTAATCTCCAGCAGGACGCCTCAGCTACCGGGCTGATCACGCTTGAACCCGGACAGACGCTGGTTCTGGGGGGCACGCTGCAGATGATCTATCCGGAGCGATAAATTTCATATAATTACCATCCTATAAACCTTCAAAATCTGTGCATGAATTCTCCCTCCCGCGCTCATACTATCTTCACAACGGGCGAAGGAGGTGAGCACACATGGGTCAAGCAGGTCAACAAAGTCGTGGTAGCCGTTCTAACAACCTGGTCGTTCCTCAAGCGAATGCAGCGCTGCAGCAGTTGAAATATGAAGCAGCACAAGAGCTTGGAGTAACTATCCCGGCTGACGGTTATTATGGGAACTATACTTCCCGCGAAACTGGTTCTTTGGGAGGATATATCACCAAACGTCTGGTGCAACTGGCAGAGCAACAACTGTCCGGTCGTTCGTAATCGCTACCTCATCTTTACAAACTGTCTAAGCCGTGAGGCATAGACCAAAGCAGCTTCACAGCCCTCCCGCGCTTCTCGTCGAAGCGCAGGGGGGCTTTTCTATATTTATATAGACTTAACCGAAGGATTGATCCGAGGTATCACCATGACTGCTGCGCGGATAGCGGATCATCAGGTTCGCCATATTGTAGTTGGACTCCAGTGTGGCGTCCACGACCACCATTCCCTGCCGTACAGCAAATTCGTAGCTGATCTCTCCATGCGTCCACCGTTTCTTATACTTCAGGCTCTCCAGCGCCATGACACGGAATGAGGATTGTTGTCCGGAAGTCAGCCCTTCCTGCTCGGATGCGAAGCTTCCGCTGCGTCCGGCGAGCGGATTGTGGCGAACCCCGAACTTGCCGATGACATTATTCCTGATCTGTACAAATACGGTCCCTGAATTCAGTCCTGACAATTCCTCCTGCAGCTCATGAAATACCAGATCAATCTGTCTTGCAAGCGATAATTGTTCCGTCCTCACATGCATTTCCTCCTAAAAGTCTTGTGGGTGATGCAGCCTCATGGCTCTGCCTCACACAACACTTGCTTCGTAAGCAGTTGTCTGAATTTCGTGGATCTAGCAGCGCTTATAATAAGGCTTTAGGCTCATTATAGGGTACTAATTTAACACATACAACATTATTCAACATAATTGGGTTATAATCCCTATAAATGCGCAAATTATTTAGTTTTTATAGCAAAATACAAACTTTTGTCGCCATTTATCGACAAATAAACAACATAAAAAGACCCCTAAAACGGGGTCTTTGCGCATTCACACCATATTTAGCCGCCATCATTTTACTGCAAAAAACCAATTCGTCTCATTATCGACAAATTCTTAGCCGCATTGTTCTGTCATTTCCAGGAATTCACTAATATCGGCAACGATTAAATCCGCAGCCCCCTGCCAGAAATCCGGCTTGGACAGATCAACGCCCAGATGCTTCGACACCAGCTCCTCCAGCGTCATCACTCCGGTATCCTGCAGCAGGCTGTCATATTTGCCAGCAAAGGAAGCCCCCTCTTGCAGCGCAAGCCGGTATAGACCGGTACTGAACATATACCCTACCGTATACGGGAAGTTGTAGAACGGCACATCTGTGATATAGAAATGAAGCTTGGACGCCCAGAAATGCGGATGATATTCGGAAAGGACCCCGCAGAAGGCTTCCTTCTGGGCTTCCTCCATCAGCGCGGACAATTCCTCACTGCTTACAAGGCCTGCCTTGCGCTTCTCATAGAAGCGGGTCTCGAACAGGAAACGGGCATGGATATTCATGAAGAACGCCACACTGTTCTGGATCTTCGCTTCAAGCAGCGCCAGCTTCTCTTCACTGTCCGTCGCAGATTTCACCTGCGCATCCGACACAATGACTTCCGCAAAGGTAGAAGCTGTCTCCGCCACGTTCATCGCATAGTTCTGGTTGAATAACGGCTGGTCCTCCAGCAGGAAGGAATGATAAGCATGACCCAGCTCATGCGCAAGTGTGGATACATTGGACGGCGTACCGCTGTAGGTCATGAATATGCGGGATTCCTTACTCTCCGGGAAGGAGACGCAGAAGCCACCCGGACGCTTCGCGGCCCGGTCTTCGACCTCGATCCAATCCTTGTCGAAGGCGCGCTCGGCGAAATCCGCCAGCTTCGGACTGAATTTGCGGAACTGGGTCACAATGTCGGCGGCTGCTTGTTCATAGGGAATTTTGCCGGAGGACTTGCCGACTGGCGCATCCACATCGACCCAGGCGAGTGACTCCAGACCCAGAATTTCTGCTTTGCGCTTCAGATAGGATACCAGGGCAGGCTTGCTCTTCGTGATCACGTCCCACATGACATCCAAGGTCTCACGGGACATACGGTTGATGCCCAGCGGCTCCTTCAGCACATCCTCCCAGCCGCGGCCCTTATACAGCTTCAGGCGGAAGCCTGCCAGATGGTTCAAGGTATCTGCACAATAGTCGGCCGCGCCGCCCCAGGCCTCTTCCCATTTGCGGAACATCGTACGGCGGACCTTAGGATTCTCATCCGCCAGCTTGTTGAAGGCTTGCCCGGCAGAGAGCAGCTTCTGTTCCCCGTCTTCTTCACAAGGAATCTGGATCTGTCCGACAATCGTCTCATAATGCTCGCTCCAGCCATGATAGCCGTCAACTGCAAGCTCAAGTGCCAGGCTCTCCAGCTCCGGGCTCATCTTCTCACGGGCCAGATTCCGGCTCTCACTGAGCACGAAATTCAGCGGGGCAATCTCCGGCCGGGCCATCCACTCGGCCCATACCGGGTCAGAGGTCTGACGCAGCACGTTATCGAAGGCAGAGCTGATGCCCTCATATCCGGCACGCAGCCCCGTTACCTTGGAGGACAGTCTCACCGCCCCTTTGTCGAGCTGATTCTGCGCACCCAGACAACCGGCGAATTCTGAGGCCTGTGTAAGGCGTCCGGCACAGCTCTGCAGCAGCTCAATGACCGGGTCAAGCCCCTTCGTTGAAGCCGCATCAGCCGGTGCAGAAGCAGCAGCCACCTGTGTGCGCAGGCGTTCAATATCGGATTCGAGCACGCTCAGAAAGCTCTCGAACTGCGGAGAAGCAGAGCCTCCCGGAAAAATCGATTCCAGTTCCCATGTCAGTGATAACGGTTGTTTCATATATACTCACCATTCCTTCGTTATAGAGTAGTTTTCTTTGTAATTACGGTATAGCCATGGTAAAGTGAAACATGATACTCCACTAATTGTAAGGAGGGCCTCCTAATGAAGCCACTGCAAATATCGCCGGAGACGGCCATCACCTTATCGAAACAACTTGGCGTTCCGCTGGAACACCTGATGCATATGCCCCAACATATCCTGCTCCAAAAGATCGCTGAACTATCCAAGAAGGCCGCTAGCGATACCCCCGAAGGCAGCGCGCCTGCTCCCTCTGACGAGCAGGACAAGCAATGATCCCCTTCAGCCATACCTGGCCTTATGACATTATTCTTGGCGACATGTACGTGCAATATTGCCCCTTCTGCGACCGGGAGAATGTTCTTCTGCCGATGAAGCCTAAGGAGCTGCAGCACGTGCGTGACGGCAAAAAAAAGCTACTGGTCTTTCCCTGCTGCAGTGCAAGTCCCACCGTCATTGATAATGACAATGACTACCTGTTGTTTGACCGGGCGGTCCGCTAAGCGCGGGTACCCGGAAGTTCGCCCCGCTTAAGCGGGCAGAGGCGTAGAAGAGGCATCCCTTCTACGCCTTTTTTGCGTTCCGGTATAACGGATAGACGCTTTAACACCTTCACTAAGCCCTCTATGTACCTGCCGGAAGCCCGTCCGGATCAACGTCCAGCCCGCGCATCTGCTCACGCAGAATGGCCCATTGCTCGCGTGAAGCCCGGATCATGGCCGCGTCCGTAATCCGCTGGTCATTAATGACCCTTGAGAACCACCGCACAGCAGCAGCGAAATTGCCGATCCGGCGGTTCAGCTCGCCAATCAGATACATTAGCCGCGCATCATTACCACCGGATGAATCATTCTCGAACACCTTCACATACTCATCCAGCGAATAGGTCAGGAAGCGCTGCTCCTGCACCGTATCCCCTTGATACCGGTACAGCCAGGCAATATGGTGAAGCAGGCTTGCTATAATACGTTCCTTGTCCTTAATGCTCTGCGCGCAGATCAGTGCCAGCTTGTAAGTCTCCAGAGCCTCCTCCCAGTTACGCTTCTCTCCGAAGCTGCGGGCCTGCCACCGTCTTCCTACCTGGGCATCGAAGGACTTGCGCTGCCAGTCCCCCAGCTTGTCTGCTGAATTCTCCGTGGAGGCAAAGCCGCACTTCGGACAG
Source organism: Paenibacillus sp. FSL H7-0350 (assembly GCF_038593195.1). Lineage (NCBI taxonomy): Bacteria > Bacillati > Bacillota > Bacilli > Caryophanales > Paenibacillaceae > Paenibacillus > Paenibacillus sp. FSL H7-0350. The sequence continues at coordinate 3,089,811 of NZ_CP151972.1, forward strand.
ACCCGAACCACATAATAATCGGGATTCTCCGCTTTATAATAGGAGCAGAAGTCCGCATCGCGGCGGATGGCTTTTTTGAGACTGGGACGTACTCTTGAGGTTGAAAATTCATGTTCACAGTTACAGCAGGTAACCTTAATCGAGTAAAGCGGTATTAATTCCGGCACGGGGGCCCTCATCCTTTCACAACTACACTTTATTCATGGGGCATATTGACAAAATGATGGGCGGGACCCGCCAGCCGGTTCAGGACAAACGTACGCAGGGACTCCTCCACACCGGTCTCCTCGAGCGCCGCCTTCATGCAAGCGAGCCAATCCTCCGCCAAAGCAGGAGTGATGGGGACATGCATATGTCTGGCTCTCATCATGGGATGGCCGTGCTGCTCGGAAAACAGGGCAGGGCCTCCAAAGAATTGGCTCAAGAACTGATATTGCTTCTCCAGCACCGGAGTAATATCTTCAGGGAATAACGGGCTGAGCTGCGGGTGAAGCTGCACCTTGGCATAGAACACAGTCACCAGACGGTGTATCCCCTCAGCGCCTCCCAGGCTGTCATACAGGCTCTCTTTCGGATTCATTTTGGAGGTTTCGCCTTCTTCCATATTAATCTGATAAGCAGTTGCTTATCATTATACCAAAAAACGCGCTGCACGGTTATCCCTGCCTTAAGACATCCCCTTATTCCAGGACAAGAAGACCAGTAAGCTGCCCGTGTGCAACAGAAAGCCCAGATTATTTCAAAATTCAGACAAAAAAAGGCACCAAACCGGAGTTCAGCGCTCGTAAGCTAATCAGTATGTTCTAAAATCTTCATCGCCAGGCGGGACAAGGGAGACCCGGATCACATATACAAAAGCACAAACGAGCACTCCGGCAACTACACTCATCACCATCACTCCATCCCTGAAAATCTAACTCAACAAGATATGCATTAATTAAGTTTATAATACCATAATTTCAGTGAAAAAGCACCGGTAAATGTAACCGTTTTCTTCGTTTTTTTGTGCTGTTTGTCCAACTTTCGGCATACAACTAAGCATAGAACTGGAGGCGAGAAACCGATGACTCTGAACAAAATCGCAAGCCCGCTGCTCGGGATCGTGCTGGCGGGCTGTATGCTGCTGATGCTGGTGCATCCCGCAAGTTCTCTGGATGCGGCGCTGCGCGGGCTCGCTGTCTGGTGGGATGTGCTGTTTCCCTCACTGTTTCCGTTCTTCGTCATCTCTGAAATTATGCTGGGCTTCGGCATTGTCCATCTGTTCGGCGCACTGCTTGATCCGCTGATGCGCCCGCTCTTCAATATACCCGGCAGCGGCGGCTTCGCCCTAGCTATGGGATATGTATCAGGATACCCTGTCGGCGCGAAATTAACCGCCAAGCTGCGCGAGCAGGGAATGATTAGCAGAATTGAGGGCGAGCGGCTCGTCGCCTTCACGACCTCCTCGGACCCGATTTTTCTGCTGGGCGCGGTCTCTGTGGGCTTCTTTCATGACGCTTCTCTGGGGCTTGTGCTTGCCCTTGCCCATTACGGGGGAGGACTCATCGTAGGTCTGCTGATGTCCTTCCATGGCCGGGGCAGGCAGGAAGAAGCAGCTACGACCCTCCCCCTCCCTCATTCAGGCAGTTCTTCTGCGTCTCCGGAAGGACAAGGCCCCGGAAGGTTGCGGGCTGCACTGAACGCGATGGCACATGCGCGCCGGGCAGACGGCAGAAGTCTCGGCGAGTTACTGAAAAGTGCCATCACCTCCTCGCTCCAGCTCATCATCGTTGTCGGCGGCCTGGTTGTCTTCTTCAATGTGCTGATGGAGCTGCTCGCCCGCTCCGGTGTAATGTCCGCCCTGTTCAGCATGACCGGACGGCTGCTGTCGCTGGCCGGCTTCCCGCCTGAGCTCTCCGCCGCCCTGGTCAGCGGCTTATTCGAAGTGACGCTTGGTGCCAGGTCGGCGGGTGAAGCTGCCGGAGGCGTTCCGCTGCAGTTCAAGGCTGCTGCGGCAGCGTTCATTCTCTCCTGGGGCGGCTTGTCGGTTCATGCGCAGGTCGCCAGTATCCTGAACGGTACCGGACTGCGCTATCTCCCGTTCATGGCCGCCCGCCTGGTGCATGCCCTACTCTCTGCAGTTCTGCTTCTCCTGCTCTGGAAGCCGGTAGTCAGCTCGGGCCTGGCTGGTCAGTGGTCCGCTCTACCCGCCGCCTCCGGGTTGGCCGCTCCAGAGGTAGCCCTGCTCAGCAGCATCAGCCTACTCTGTCTTCTGCTCACAGTCATGCTGGCCCTGTCGCTGGTGGTCTTCCTGTTGGGGAAGCTGTGGCGGCAACCCTATGCACGCCGCAGATAGTTCAATATGTCATGGCTCTGCCGCTGCAGCACTGCAGCGGATTCCGGCTTTTCACAGTGCTAATATTGTGTTCCGGTTCAAGATTGATTATGATCGGTGTATGACTGAATTAGACAAAGGAGCCTGTACATCTTGAGATATTATGTTCTGGACCGCGGAGATGAATTATCCATCCAACTAGCGGAGCAATTTCACAAGCTGGCGCAAGGCCGGAATCTGGAGCTGGATGCCAAGTCACCCGAAATCGTGATCTCTATTGGCGGTGACGGCACGATGCTGCACGCTTTTCATACGTTTATCGATCAGATCCCGAACCTCGCTTTTGTTGGCGTGCATACCGGCCATTTGGGCTTCTATGCGGACTGGCAGGCCGAAGAGCTGCCGTCCCTGATTGATTATATGTGCGGAGAGGTTGGGCCGCATAAACCCCGTATCGTACAGTACCCGCTGCTCGAACTGGAAATACATAAGAAATCCGGCTCCAGCAAGCACATTGCCCTGAATGAATTCACCCTTAAGGGGGTGGACGGGACGGTTGTGATCCAGGTGGATATTAATGATGTGACCTTTGAGATGTTCCGCGGGGACGGCCTGTGTGTATCCACACCTTCCGGCAGTACTGCTTATAACAAAAGTCTGGGAGGCGCTATGGTGCACCCCTCGATCGAGGCGCTGCAGATTGCTGAAATTGCCTCCATTAATAACCGGGTATTCCGGACCATGGGATCGCCGCTGCTGCTGCCTAAGCATCATCACTGCGATATCTTCTCGCGCAAGGATCAGCGCCTGCTGCTGACCATTGACCATAATAATATTCCGGTGGATGATCTGATTTCGGTACGTGCTCAGGTCGCGGACCACAAAATCAGCTTCGCCCGTTACCGCCCCTTCCCCTTCTGGAACCGAGTCAGGGAAGCCTTCTTAGTCTAATCTGATCCCTGATTCTCATGGACAAGCGAGGATGGCATTGCGCCCTTCCGGGGACAGTACGCATCCCACTGGATACCCTTATATAAAGCCGGAGATGCCCCCGATCTCCGGTTTTATCATGCCGGCTGACAGGAACTCTATTGAGCCTAGCAGCATCCCGCAGAATAAATAGACAGACGGAATTTCCAAATGGTATAATGGTTCTATTTTACAAAGTTTTCTATTTGAAGGAGCGAATCTATTGAAGAAATTAGTATCCCTGCTAGGCATCAGCCTGCTGGCCCTTGTGCTCGCGGTTCCCGCTTTTGCCGCAGACAAACCCATTAAGGTGTATATTAACGGCAGTAACCTTGCCTTCACAGCAGGGACTCCTTATCTTAAGAATAATACGGTGCTTGTGCCTTTCCGGGTTGTATTTGAGAAGCTCGGTCTGAAGGTGCTGTGGGACTCCAAGACGGGCACGGTAACCGGCACGGGAACAGGCCTTACTATCAGCCTTAAGGTAGGCAGCAAGCGGGCCAGCGTCAACGGAACCGTCAAGCAGCTTACAGTTGCTCCTGTCTCTAACGCCGGGACCACTTACATACCCTTACGCTTCATTGCCGAAGCCACCGGGGGCACAGCAATCTGGGATTCGTCCAGCCGCAGCGTGAAGATCACCGTATCGCCGTCTTCCGCCTCCAGTGAGCAGGAGATCAAGGCAATTATTCAATTAGCTAACCAATATTATAATGAAGAGAAGGCCAGCAGCTTCTATTCGCTTGTCGATGCAGGGGCAGACCAAACGGAAGCTCTAAGCGATATGAATTCCCAGTTCGAGCTATATGACATCAAGAACACGATCGAGAGTCTTAAAGTGCTCAGTCTAACGGGCAACGAAGCTACAGTCCATTCTGTCGAAAAAGCAGTACGGACCGGCGGGTATTATACACCGGATGAGCAGTACGAATACTTATATACGCTGGTCCGTCAAAACGGCGCCTGGAGGATCTCTGCTATGGATCTGCAGGAATCCTCCGTGCTGCTGACGCGCGAACAAGGTATGAAGCCCGCTGTGCTTCCACAGGGTGATCAGACCGGAATTAAGGATACGCTCAGCAAATACTACCAAGGTATGAATGCCCGCAATGCAGATGCAGTCCTTGCCGTGATGACCTCGTACGATAAGGAGGAGGATGACTCTTACAAAGAGGAGCTGCGTGATTATTTCGAAACCTATGATCTAAGCTATGCGGTATCTTCCTCCAATGTCTTCTATTACACGGACTATGAAGCCGCAGTCTATACGGAAGTGGTCATTACGGACGGTGAATCGAAGGAGACCTATACCCAGTCTCTGATCCTCCTGCTCTCGAAGCCGGAGAGCGGTGGCTGGACAATCGACACCACTTACCATATCGGCTTCGACGCGCAGTCCTAAATTCAAAAATTCATCTAAAGGATGTCATGAACTCATGAAATCAGCCAAAATCGTTACCGCACTCTTAAGCGGCTGTCTGGCGCTATCCATCGCCTGGGCCCCTGCTGCTTCAGCGGCAGACACTGCTGCCTCTAAGGAAGCGGCGCAAGCCTCGAAGACGGAGATCATCAATGAAATTATGCAATATCTGGAGTATTACAATGTCGAAGACGTGGACCAGGATACACTTATCCGCGGTGCGATTGACGGTATGGTCAATACACTGGACGATCCTTACAGCCAATACTTTACGAAGGAGGAGGCTGCGGAGTTTGGTCATCAGGTTGATCTGGAATATGTCGGCATCGGTGTCCGGCTGATGTATACGTCCAAAGAGCTATACATTGAAGAGGTCATGAGCGGTTCCCCGGCTGAGGCCGCGGGACTAAAGCGCGGCGACTCCATTCTCAAGATCAATGGGGTGCGGGTGGCTGAGACGAATGGCGATGAGCTGAGCGGCAAAGCGGGCACGAAGGTCTCTCTGCTGATTCAGAGAAACGGGGCTAACAAATCCTATACGGTAACCCGCAGTGAAATTGCTACAAGCTCCGTGACCAGCAAGATGCTTAGCTCCAAAATTGCTTATATCTCCATCAACGGGTTCACCCAGACGGCCGATGAGGAATTCTCCGCAGCACTGGACAAAATGCGTTCAGGCGGCATGAAATCACTGGTTCTTGATCTGCGAGATAATACGGGCGGTTACATGGACAGCGCTCAGAATATCGTCTCCAAGTTCATGGATGCCGGCATTATGATGTACACCTCCGACCAGACCGGTACACTGAAGCCGGTCGCAATTACAAACGGCAGCAAAATCGGCGTGCCTGTGGTCGTATTGACCAATGAATATACGGCCAGCGCCTCCGAAGCCTTGACCGGTGCACTTCGTGACAATAAGCTGGCTACAGTTGTAGGCACACGCTCTTACGGAAAGGCACGGATTCAGAGCCTGATTCCTATGTCCGGCGGCGGCGAGCTGAAGCTGACCACCATGAAGTATCTGACTCCGAACAAGGAGGACTTCAACCATATCGGACTTGCGCCTGATATCGAGGTCAAGGGCAAAACCGCCCAGTTGATTACCGCTCTGCAAATCGCCGGGATGAAGGAGATTGTCGCCTCTGGAGACCATCATATTCTTGATATCAACGGCATCGCTTTTGCCGGAAATGTAGGTCTGATCAAACAGGGCGATAAGGTGTACGCCGCTTCTCGTATATTGTCTGCTCTTGTGGAGAATGAAGTCTCCTGGGATGCCAAGAACAAAAAGGTGCTGCTGACCACCGGTGCCGGTAACGTATCCGGGTTCTCACTGGCTTCCAAAGAGGCGCTGTACCAGGACGGTGAGACCTTCATCGAACTGAATGCCTTCAAGAATAAGTTCCCTGCGCTCGTATGGAGCTACAATGCTTCACTGAAACAGCTGAAATTAGCTGTGAAATAGAGTTAGCCCGCTTACGCGGCAGGAATCCCACTTATCCGTTAGGATGGGTGGGATTCCTGCATGCGGGCCATACGCCTGCGCGCCAGCACAATGTATGCTGTTTTTCGCATACATTCAGAGTACACGCTATTCACGTCAGCTCCTAATAGAAAAAGCCCCTTCAGCCAATGCTGAAGAGGCTTTTTGAGTTACATTGAGAAACCGAGGGGTACAGGCTGTCCCCCATGGCTATCGTTCTAGTTGTCCTGCTTGCTCTGGTTATTGTCTGGTCTGTCCTGCTTGTTCTGGTTGTTATCAGGTCTGTTCTGGTTGTCCTGCTTCTCCGGTCTATCCTGCTTATTCTGGTTCGCCTGCTTGTTAGGCCGGTTGGAATGATTGTCTTTGTGTTCTCTGTTCTGCTTGCTATTATTCGGCTGGCCTTGCTGGCCTCTGCCCTGGAACTCTTTATGATTCTTCTTGCCCTGGCCTTCTTTGTTGCGGTGATTCCGGCTCTGATGCTCACGCACCGGTCTGTCCTTGGTTGCATGCTCCCGGCCCGAGCCGCCTGAGGCATCTCTGTCCCGGCCTGTACCCTTCGCCTGCGAATCCCGGTGTTCTTTTATACTTACAACCGGTTCATCCTCCTGCTCCAGATCATCATCTAACCCGGGCTCTGGTACTTCCTTGATCAGAATATCCTTGAAGGTTCCCTCTTGCGGGGACTCCTTCAGCTTATGCAGCACAAAGTACGCACAGCCAAAGTTACAGTATTCGTTAATATAATCCACCATGCCTGAGATGGCCGTGTCCCGGTTCACTTTAGGGTGATTATCCCGGTAAAAGCCTTTGAGGCGCAATTGGCTGTAGCCCCAGTCTCCGATTATATAATCGTACCGGTCCAGCACTTCGCTGTATCTTCCGCGAAAAGCCTCCGGGTTCCAGCCGTCCTTATGATCGAGCATCAGCTCGTAACCTTTTCCACCTATAACGATCAAGCGTGTGTCGCCTGCCTTTCAATAATATCTGGGGGGGGCGCGTTGATAAGCCGTCATTCCGCGGGATTTTGAATTTCCGGCCGCTGTTGTGTTCTGATTTCCTCCATTTAACCGCTAAGCGGTTGAAATCAGAACACAAAGGCGGACGCTGCCGCTCCTACAATTTCAAAATCCCTCTCCATGACTCCATCAACGCGAAAGGGGGTGCAACCGCCACCCAAGAACCTCGCCGCTATTGCGGCATTGGTTCTTTCAGCCTTTCAAACCCCTTTTAAAACCTCTTAAAACCTCTTAAAACCGAAAACCTTAAAGCTTAAAACCTAAACCTTTTAAACCTAAAAAACTGCCTGTGACTTCGTCATGCGGGGAATTTGCACAGCAAATTCTAATAAAGAACCAAGGCTTCGGCAATTGCGTAGTATGGCGCTACGCTGGCGGTTGGTTATCTATGCCTGTGAAACAGCACGCGCCTCACGGGCCACGGCAGCAGACTTCACCTGCTCATGGGCACGGTAAGAGCTGCGCACCAGCGGGCCGGCCTCCACATGGCTGAAGCCGCGCTTCAGGCCCTCTTCCTTCAGCACCGCGAACTCCTCGGGCGGATAGTATTTCTCCACATTCAGATGCTTCGGCGAAGGCTGAAGATATTGTCCTAATGTCAATATATCACAATCCACGGCTCTAAGGTCATCCATCGCTTGCAGAATCTCATCCCACTCTTCACCGACGCCAAGCATAATGCTCGATTTGGTCGGAATCTCCGGCTTCATCTCCTTGGCCCGGCGCAGCAGCTCCAGGGAACGGCGGTATTTGGCCCGTGCCCGGACACGGTCTGACATCCGTTCCACAGTCTCAATATTGTGGTTCAGGATATCCGGACGGCTGTTCATCACGGTCTCCAGGCTCTCGCGGTCTCCCAGAAAATCAGGAATCAGCACTTCAATGCTGCATAGAGGAAGGCGCTTACGGATCGCAGACACAGTCTCGGCAAAAATCGCCGCCCCCCCATCCTTCAGATCATCGCGGGCGACGCTTGTAACCACACAATGCTTAAGCTGCATGCCTTCGGCAGCCTCTGCCACACGTTCCGGCTCCAGCAGGTCCAGCTCGGTCGGCAGGCCTGTATTCACCGCACAGAAGCGGCAAGCGCGCGTACAGATATCCCCCAGAATCATGAAGGTCGCCGTGCGGTTAGCCCAGCATTCATAAATATTCGGGCAGCGTGCTTCCTCGCATACGGTATGTAACGTCTTCGAGCGCATCATACCCTTGATTTCCTGATATTCCTCACCGGTGGTTAACTTGATTTTGATCCAGTCTGGCTTGGGCTGTTTGGCTGTTCGATTAGTCAAAGTGATGAGACCCCGCTTTCGATCTGAATGTCAATGTCATTTTTACAGTCAAAAGTTGCTGCCTCATATTATAGCATGTGAAGTAGGCGTTTGCCTGTTTTTGTGAACCTTGGAGCGGTCATGGATAAAAAAAGTCCTTTTGCTTCAATCTATAGAAAAGCACCTGACCCGGGTGCCGCTTCCGCAAACATATATGCAATTCATGCGCCCAAACGCAGGAGGATGAGATCATGCTGGCCTTATTAAAGAGCCCCTACACCCGCAGAACCTTGATGTGCATGTCTGCCGCCGCCCTGCTCTGGAGCGGTAGTCCTGCCGAAAGTGCTCAAGCTGCCCGTTATCATAAAATTCCCGAACTGAGCTCGGGCAGTCCTGCTCCCGCAGACAGCAAAGAGACTGCCGCAGCTGAGCGCAAGCAGCTCTTTGAGCAGATGGGCGCGGCAACCGGCATTCCCTGGTACCGCTTCGCTGCCATCGATCAGTACGAACGGTCCATCGCCAGGAAGAGCAAAAAAACAACCGCCGCAGAAAACCCTTCTGCAGCGGCTAAGTCACGGCTTACCGGAATTATGATTCCGGCGCCCGTATGGTCCGGTCCGCTGAACCCGGATCAGGACGATAAGCAGCCGGATTCGATCCGCTTCTTCGGCGGCTTCGGACTGGACGGCTCAGGGGACGGCATCGCCGATCCCGAGAGCGATGCCGATGTGCTCTACAGCATGGCCAGCCACTTGCTCAAGTACGGGGATTCCGCTACGGACTTCAATATTGGGATCTGGGAGTACTATCACAACGGGCGGGCCGCCCAGCGCGTCTCCCAGTTCGCCAAGCTATATGAGCATTTCGGACGGCTGGACCTGTCCGGCAGTGCATTTCCGCTGCCGATAGGGAACAATTATGCCTACCGCAGCACCTGGGGAACCGGCCGGAGCTGGGGCGGAGCGCGCATCCACGAAGGCACGGATCTGTTCGCGCCGCATGGCTTGACGGTGCGCAGCACCTGCTTCGGCATTGTTGAGACCAAGGGCTGGAACCGCTACGGCGGATGGCGCATCGGTATCCGCGATATCGAGAACCGCTACCATTATTATGCCCACCTGATGGGGTATGAGAAGTCCCTGCTGCGAGGGGATATTGTCACTCCGGGACAGACCATCGGCTGGGTCGGCAGCTCCGGCTACGGCAGTCCGGGCACACAGGGCAAGTTCCCGCCCCACCTGCATTATGGCATCTACCGTGACCGCGGCATTACCGAATGGGCCTTCGATCCTTACCCGCTGCTCAAGCAATGGGAGAACAAGGAATTCCGGCTGCTGCGACAAAACAAAAAGAAGAAATAACACCTGCATGCTGCGCACCCAGATTCCGTTTCGCTTTTGCCCGGGACAGAGGTTACAGGTTAGTGCAGCATCAGACAGCCAAACGGCTCGATGTCGACTAGAATTTTGCTTGAGCTGCGGAGGGTGAGTCCGCTTAACAGCTCTGTCAGCACTTTGGTGTCCGAACGGTAGGCGGGCAGCTCCAGATGGTAGCGGTTGGGGGAATTATTGATAATCAGCCCCATCCGATCCTGCCCGCTGCGCCGGACATAGCCAAGGATACCCCGTGTCTCATCTGTGAACCAGGGGCGGAAGGCTCCTCGTCGCAGCACCTCATGCTCTGTTCTCAGGGAAATCAGCCGCTTATACCATTCCAGCAGTCCGGTTTGCTGATCCTGCTCCTCCCAGAGCATCGGCCGCCGGCAATGCGGGTCCGTAGCACCTTCCATTCCAACCTCATCCCCGTAATATATCATCGGCAGCCCAATATAAGTCATCTGGAAAAAGACAGCCAGCCGCATCCGGCTCATCGCCGTAGTCTCCCGGTCCCAGCCCCGGCCCCCCTCCTTACAGGCAGTCAGGAAGCGCAGCGTATCGTGGCTGCCCAGCAGCTGGAACATCGCCGAGTTGGCCTGATCATTGTACAAGGCCTCCTGATGCAGCAGCTGTTCCATGAACCGGGCCGGCCCCGCAGACTGCGCTGCAAAAAACTCCAACACCGCATCCCGCAGCAGGTAATTCATGCCGCCGTCGAACTGGTCTCCCCGCAGCCAAGGCCCGGAAGCATGCATAATCTCGCCGATTAGCAGCAGGTCCGGGAACTCCGCCTTCAGCTCCCGCCGCAGTCTTGTCCAGAAGGCCGGAGTCACCTCGTTGGCCACATCCAGCCTCCAGCCGTCAATTCCCGCTTCCCGCACCCAATACCTGGCTACGTCCATCATATAATCTGCTACCTCGGGATGATCCATATTCAGCTTCGGCATACTCGTCTCTGCCTTGGCGAAGGTCTCATAGCCGGGAGCCGGCGTAGTAGTGACCGGGAAGGAATGGATGAAGAACCAGTCCTTGTAGCGCGAGGCCTCCCCATGCTCCAGAACATCCCGGAAGGCAAAGAAGGTATCGCCGGAATGGTTAAAGACCGCATCCAGCAGAACCCTCATCCCCAGCCGGTGTGCAGTCCCGACCAGCATCCTCAGATCCTCAAGCGTCCCGAATCCAGGGTCTACCTTATAGTAATCCGAAGTATTGTACTTATGCCCGGAAGGCGAATCAAAGATAGGCGTCATATAAATAGCAGTTACGCCAAGCTGCTGCAAATATGTAAGCTTGTCAGTAATGCCTTGAAGCTTCCCCTGATGGTAGCTCTCGGGATAAATCTGGTAGACTACTGCACCTGAACTCCAGGCAGGCAGCGCGATGGCGTGCGGGCGGTGAATATAGGCATATTGAAAAGCACCCGCCTGCTCCCTGTTCTCTGAGCTTCCCCGCTCCCCATACCACATGTATTCGCCTGCGGGATTCCCGATGTGGAACAGATACCGGCATTTGCCCGTCTCGGCCGGGACCAGGGCTTCATGTATGTCATACGCTCCGGCACAGCCAACCCGCTCCATCTCCTGCGGAAGCTCATGGCCGGGTGAATCATAACGGTCAGCGTGGACAACCGTGCAGGACAAGGACTGTCCGCTCTGCACGAATAGTCTGAGTTTGAGCAGGCGGGGGCCTGCCGGGAAGGCGAAGGGGTCCTCCGCTGTGTGATATACGAATAACCGGGTAAGCATACTGTATAGTCTCCTTTTATGCCGCGTAGAGCAGCCTGAGCAACTGTGTTATTATGACAGGTAGAACAAAGTTCGCCATTAGGGCGTAACACACCGTAAGGACGGGAGGGAAAGCTATGAAAGTTACTATTAAGGATATCGCCCAGGCAGCGGGTGTCGCTAAATCCACTGTATCCAAGGTGATGAACGACTCTCCCAAAATATCCGAGGAAACGAAGGCCCGGGTCCGGGACATCATCAAGCAGATGAACTATACCCCGAGCAGCATCGCCACCGGACTTGCCAGACAGAGCAGCAATACGATAGCTATCCTGATAGATATGTCCAAGGAAAGCGAGTTTCTCAATCAGTTCTTTTATAACATTATCGGCGGGGTGGAGAGCATCATTGGTCCTCTGAAATATGAGCTGACTATTGCCAATATCCAGCATGACCAAGCGGAGGGACACTTCCTGCAGAGGCTGGTGCTGAATAAGCGGGTGGACGGCATTATTGCCAACACTTCTGTGCTGACTCCTGATCTGTGTGCGGAGCTGAACCGGCTTCAGTTCCCCTATATCTCCATCGGTGAGATCAACGCTCCGGGAATCTGGGTCGATTGCGATAATGAGCTGGGCGGATTCATGCTGACCCGGCATCTGCTGGACCAGGGCTACCCGTCTGTGGCCTTCATCGGCGGCGAGAAGGATGAGCCGCTCTTCCTGCGCCGTGCAGCCGGCTATCAGCGGGCACTCGGTGAGGCGGGAATGGCTGTGCACAGCGGCTGGATCATCAATGGCCGGGCGGTTGAGGAGGATGGCTACCAGGCGGCCATGCAGCTGCTGCAGAGTGCAAGTCCCCCCGCCTCCATCGTCTGCATGAGCAACTTCTCTGCTTATGGTGTACTGCAGGCGGCCCGTGAATTGAATATCTCTATTCCTTCACAGCTGGGCATTGCCACGTTCGATGAATATCCCTTGTCTCCCTATACCACTCCTCCGCTGACTTCACTCGATATGGATACCTTCCAGCTCGGCGCATCCGCAGGACGGCTATTGATGGACAAACTGGATAACAAAGAAGTTGCCGTGAGCGGACAACTGCTGGAGCCGGAGTTGATTCCCCGGTTATCTTCCAAACGAAGCGGCGGGGCTGCTGCGGAATAACTAACAGAATCACGAAATAACGGAATAGTAGAATAGTAGGAGGAAGGTACTCATCCCTTTTTAGGGGAAACCGGTTTCCCTGAGTTGAAAATACCATGCCCCCTCCTCAATGTCAACGTATAATCATAGAAGCAGCGACTGACAGAAGAACCCTTTCCAGCATTGGAAGGGTTCTTGGCTTATCCGGACTCGCCCGAGCGGCGGATGAACCGGAGCACTTCATCCATCATAGCGGGACTCTCGCCGCTGTGGCAGACCATATGCCCGCTTTGCTCCATAATCAGCACCTGTGTGCGTTCCGAGGGAATCGTCTGCCGGAGATAGTCCGCACTTTTGAATCTCACCAGATGATCCCGCCTGCCCTGTACAATCAAGGTCGGCACCTCCAGCTGCGGATAGACCTCGAAGCTCTCACGAACCAGCCGCTGGAACTCCCGCGTGGCCCTCATGGGTGTAGAGCCCCATTTGCTGAGATAATTCCGCAGCATCTCCGGGCGGACCAGCGTACGCAGAATCTCTGGCGGGTTGAGCGGATACACCGGGGTAGACAACAAGGTGAGCGACTGAATCCTGGAAGAATTCTGAACAGACAGCCGCGATGCAATCAGCGCTCCGGTAGAGAAGCCGATCAGATGTACTTTTTCGGAGCTTGAGAATAGCTGGTTCAGTTCCTCCTCGGCGCTTAGCTGCCAGTCCCCCCGGCTTGAATGGAGCAGCTCCCTTCTGCTGCCTCCATGTCCATGCAAGGTAAACATTCTGGACACATAGCCGCTGCGCTCCAGAAACTGTGCAAGCGGAGAAATCTCGTATTCACCTCCGGTGAAGCCGTGTATAAACAGACAGCTCTCCATGCTTCCTCCTCCCCAATCCTCTAATTCATCCATTTATAGAAAAATAAACCTTAACTGCCCTGAAGTCAAGTGTGCACGGCTCCGGCGTCCTATAAGCGACAGTACCGTTTCAGCGAGAGGTAGAAGGATAATGTCTAGCGTGTAACATCTATTGAGGTGCTGAAGCACCGGCCTGCTATCTCTCCCACCAGTTCAGGCTTAATGCAGATATAATCGTCCCGACTGCTGCGCTTGAGGAGCTTACGCTGATGCTGATGACATTGTTTGGAGGGACGATAATGCTGCCGGTAAAAGCCGGGCTGAACACTCCCGGCGCAATCTGATAGCTCGCCAGCACGCTGCCCCCGGAAATAGCTGCTGTGGAGGACTGGACGCTCATGCTGCTTGCTGCCGAGCTGGCCAGATTATTATTCACCGGAGTCACCGTGGACGGCGAAGAAATCGTCCCTCCTTTGACAATGGTAAAGCTGCCTGAGATCGAGGTCAGCACCGAGGTGCCGCCGATACTGCCGCTGATCCGGGACAGATACAAGGTCCGGCCGCTGCCCGCAGGATTACTGATCCGGACTGAAATGACTGCCGAGAGAAGCGACAGCACAATCGTTGCCGAGTTCGAGGCATTCGCCGAGAATAATACGGCTGCCTGCGAAGCGCTGATCTCCGGCGGGGCGCTGATCTCCGGGGCACGGAAGGTGTTCGTCATTTCCACATAGACCGGCTGGTCATTGTCATTGATTACGTAGTTATTGGGCATGGTTCATCCTCTCCCCTTTCGCTCTAAAATTCCCACCAGCTGATGTTGCCTGTTGCCGCAGTACTCCCTGATGCAATCGTTACCGATATCGTGAGCGAGTTGCCGGGAGGCAGGATAATCCTGCCGTCCATATTAAGGATGACCGGACCTAGGGCCAGCAGCATTGACATTAATGTCGCCGGAGAACCTGTAGGCGCAGCCGTTGCGGTCCGGGCAGTACTGACGCTAGTGACCGAACTCCCGAAGTTATAGTTAACCGGAGTAACAGTAGAGCCCCCCACCGTCGCATTGCGCAGTAGTGTTAAAGTGACCGACGCTGTGCCCGTGCTTGCGATAATGCGGGAGATATACAAGGTACGTCCGCTGCCGCCGGGATTAGCTACCTGCATGACAAGCGGGGTGGAAGTACCCACCGTGGAGGCAAAAGGAATTCCAAACAATAAACCTGACATCGCAGCTCCCGCTTCAGGCAGAGTATCAATCCCGGGTGCAATATAGGTGTTAACCTGCTCGGTATACAGCGGCTGGCTGTTCTGGTTAAATACAGTCTCATTCGGCATATTCTCACTCCTTCTGTCGGTCTAGCATATTTTCATAGTATGCGAGGCTGTCCGGCAGGTTGTTTGGCGGCTGCGTATTTTTGCAGAGTTAACCCAGTCATTCTCTTAAAAGCTCCATATCCTAATATCACACCATTCGAATGGTCCTGCCCAACTCATGCTTCTCTCTATTAACCCGGCAGCCTATACGTGCTTAAGGACCCAGACGACGGTTTGGGTCTTTTCATGAGCAGGCTGACTGCAGAAATTGCCCACAGAAAGGATGACTCCATTTGCCAAATTTCAGTTCATTTCAGGCTAATCCAGATAATTTACGCACACTTATTTTTGGCCGGGACCCCTCGACCCTGATCGACCGGCCGCTAACCACAGATGCCAGCGGGAACCTGACCACCGTCATCTTGAACGGCACCATCTCTAGCATACTTGGTGCAACCATCACTGCCGGTACATTAACTTCGGCTGGTACAGTGACCAACATCCTCGCCGGTACGATTACTAGTGTGCTTGGTGCGACTATCACTGCCGGTACATTAACATCCGCTGGTACAGTGACCAACATCCTCGGCGGTACGATTACTAGCGTGCTTGGCGCGACTATCACTGCCGGTACATTAACATCCGCTGGTACAGTGACTAACCTGTTAGACGGTACGATTACTAGCGTGCTTGGTGCGACTATCACTGCCGGTACATTAACATCCGCTGGTACAGTGACTAACCTGTTAGACGGTACGATTACTAGCGTGCTTGGTGCGACTATCACTGCCGGTACATTAACTTCGGCTGGTACAGTGACTAACCTGCTAGACGGTACGATTACTAGCGTGCTTGGTGCAACGATCACTGCCGGTACATTAACTTCGGCTGGTACAGTGACTAACCTGCTAGACGGTACGATTACTAGCGTGCTTGGCGCGACGATCACTGCTGGTACACTAACATCCGCTGGTACAGTGACTAACCTGCTAGACGGTACGATTACTAGCGTGCTTGGCGCGACGATCACTGCTGGGACACTGAGCAGCGTAACCTCCATTTCCCAGCGCAGCTTCGTTGAACTGCCTACAACGGCAATTGCCACTTCGGATACCTATACGCCGCTGCCTGCCAACAACACCAGTATCCTTGGCACCTATTCCTACTTCATTGTGAATACCGGAGCCAATCCGGTGAATACTCGGGTCGAGATCAGTGCAGACGGAACCAACTATTTCGTCGATACGACCGGAGACAACCCGCTGGCAGCAGGTTCTGTAGACGTAATTGTGCCTGCCCGCTTCCTGAAATACACCCGCCTCTCTTATCAATCCGCCACGTCGGGTGCAGCTTCTACGCTTAATGTTATTTTTGATGCACAAGGAACGTAAGCCTAGTTTCCGTCATACGATGCAGAAGAGAGGAGTGCATGGGTACCCATGTACTCTTTCCTGTGCGGTATTCCGCATCTACATAAGACGGCAGCGCTTATACATGCTTATTTTTGCAGAATACCCGGAGGAACTAAGGCCCGCGAAGGAGGAACGATCTTGAATCTATCTGCCAAACCTACACTCGGAGTGCAGCTCATTGTCAACAATGAAGCCGAGCTGCTCCCCCGTTGTCTAGCCAGCCTGCAGGGCGCCGATGAAATCATCGTTGTCGATACCGGCTCAACCGACTCGTCCGTGGAGATCGCCCGCAAGTACGGGGCAACGGTTGTTGAAACCAAGTGGAACCACCATTTCTCAGAGGCACGCAATACCGGTCTCTACCATGCGGCCAGCAGCTGGATACTGGTCCTGGATGCGGATGAAATCCTTCAGACTTCTATAGCGTCAATTAAGGAGATTCTCAGGGGCAGCACAGCCGAAGCCTATACGGTACGCATAGAGAACCTGCTGGGAAGCAGGCCCGAGGAGCGTCTGTATCACCATCCGGTGCGGCTGTTCCGGGGTGGGCAGGGCTATCTTTTCAGCGGAAGAATTCATGAAAGTGTTGAGTCCTCTATTCTCACAAAACATGGGGCCGCCGCCATCGGGGCCAGTCCAATAGAGATTCTTCACTTCGGCTACCTGCCCCCGGTCATGAGCGCCAAGCATAAAATCATCCGCAACGGGCACCTGCTGCGTCTTGCGCTTGCGGAAGAGCCTGACGATGTGTTCACCCGTTATAATCTGGCGGTCAACTGCTGTCAGGACGGACGGCTGGAGGAAGCCGGAGAACTGCTGCGCCAGAGTCTTACCCTTGCTCCGCTTCAGGCCTCTTACCGTCCCTCGATCGTTCGCGATCTGTGTACAATTGATCTGAACAACGGTCATGTAAAAGCGGTCGACAGCCTGCTAACCCGCGAGCTGACACGTTATGGAGATTATCCCGACCTGCATTACATGCAGGGCCAGTCCTGGGAGAGCCAAGGATTCTATGAACGCGCCGTCCAGTCTTACCAGCATGCCATAGATACCTCGTCTGCCCCGGCTCCGCACAGAGCATACGTCACTGAACAGGGCATAGACAGCTTCCGCCCGCTGCACCGGATGGGGGCCATTTTCCAGCAGCTCGGGAAGCAGAAGGAAGCCGCGCAGCTGTACCATCGTGCGCTACAGCAGCACTCCCTGTATCTTCCCGCGCTGGAGGGGATCGCGTCTGCTTTTCAGGAGCTGGAGGTGACGGATGGAGAGATTGCCGCACTCTTGATACAGCTAACCGGTACAGCGCATCGTGCTGCTAGAACCGCAATTATCGGAACATTGTACCGGCTGGATGCTTATACGGCGATTGCAGAGCTGCCGCCCGCCGTCTGTCCGCTGGAAGAGGACACCTTGCTGTTCGTGCTGTCTTCCTGGATCATTACCGGAAAATATCATGCGTTCAGAAAAACTGCCGCCAAGCTGCGGGCTAACCCCACCCAGCTGTCACCCGAAGGCCTAAATGCGGAAACTGTACGGCAGCTATGCCTGCTTGAGGCTGTCTTAACCTGGGAGCTGAGAGGGAAGCTGCAGGAGGAGCTGTGGCTGCAATCACCTGCGGAATTGCGTTCCGCGATGCTTGAGATCGACACGGAATTGTCTCTTGATTCCGCTGAGCCGCAGGCAAAATCCGCTCCCTCCGGGGACTCCCCGCTGCTTGCCGTGGTGATAAGGCTCGCTGTGAAGCACCAGTTCATCACGCTGGGCAAGCGGCTGATTGAACGGTTCCCGGCATATACAAGCACTTTGGCAGAGGCGCTGTATGAGGAAGGCTGGCGGGCAGAGGCGGGGGAACTATTCATCAGCCTTGCAGACAGTAAGGACGCTTCAGGCGCAACCCTGCGGTATCTCGGAGAACTGCTCATAGATAAAGGGCATTATGCGGAGGCTGCCGGCTGGTACCGCCTTGCCCTGGGGGAATCGCCTGCAGACGATGCGGTCAGCACCGGACTGGCGCTCTGTTATCTGTATCTGGCGGAGCAGCGGCTCGCAGAAGCTGTTGAACGTCTTCAGGGGGTGGGACAGCCGGCTCAGGGTCCGCTTCAGGAGGATAGAGCAGCGGTTGCACAATCCATCGCGGTGCTGCGCTGCACCCCCTGGCATACGAAGTGGAATTACACCCAGCGGCAGAGAGGAGCGGATCTGGGCTTATGACCACGAAACCACAACAACCGCTGATTTCCTTGTGCATGATCGTCAAAAATGAAGCCGACAACCTGGCCCGCTGTCTCCGGAGTGTGCGCGGGACTGTGGATGAAATCATCATTGTGGACACCGGCTCCACCGACGCAACCCGCTCCATTGCCCGCAGCTTCGGTGCCCGGATTATCGGGTTCCCGTGGAACGGGGATTTTGCCGCCGCACGCAATGCCGGTCTGGCCCTGGCGCGCGGCACCTGGATTCTGGTGCTGGATGCAGACGAGGAGCTGGAGCAGGGGAGCCGGGAGGAGCTGCTGGTGTGCGCGAAGCATACGGAGTATGAGGCTTTTTTTGTGCGGATTCATAATCATCAGGGGACGGAGCGTGCTTCGCAGACGCTTACGGTCAACCCGATCCTCCGGATGTTCAGGAACCGTCCTGGCTATCGCTTCAGCGGCATTATTCATGAGCAGATTGCGGCTGTCATTGTGCAGGAGACCCCGGCTGCCGCGATGCATATGAGCACCGTCGTTGTCCATCACTACGGCTATGCCGCCGGGGTCGTGGAGCGGAAAGACAAAATCAGCCGTAATCTCGGATTGCTGAAGCAGCAGCTGGAGGAGAGTCCCGGAGATGCTTTTCAGCATTTCAATCTGGCGGTTGAATATATGCGGCTTGGCGATTACAGGCAGGCGCTGAAACATATCGGCACCTCGCTGAACCTGGCCGATCCGGGTACCAGCTATATTCACCTGCTCTATAAATACAAGGTCCGCTGCCTGGCAGTAACCGGTGATTACCCGGGTGCATTGGAGGCCTGCGGGCAAGGAAGCTTGCTCTTCCCGGACTATCCCGATCTTCACCATCTCAAGGGTGCGCTATTGTTACAGGTATCAGCCTTAGCCGAAGCTAAGACCGCACTGTGCCGGGCACTGGAGATTGGAGCCTCCCCTCCCCTCTACCATACGGAATCAGGGTTAGGCACATTTCTCACCCACACACTACTGGGGCAGGTCTGCCAGCAGATCGGCGAAGCGCAAGAGGCGGCAGCCTGCTTCACCAGGGCAGCCCAGCTCCAGCCGGACCCCTGGCCGCTGATCCCCCGGCTCACGCGCCTGTTCAAATGCACGGGCCGCGAGCCCGAGCTTCACGGCTGGCTGGCCGGGCAGCTGCCCGGCATCCTGGCGGAGCAGCGCCAGAAGCTACTGCGCCTGCTGGTACGGGATGGTTGTTACACAGCGGCGGTTGATATGCTTGGGGACGGTGCAGGGGCTGGTGTGGCGGCGGGTAAGATGGGCGGTACGGCGCAGAGTGCGGGAGTGATGGAAGCGGCGGTGCGGGATGCGGGTGAGATGGACGGTATGGCGCAGAGTGCGGGAGTGATGGAAGCGGCGGTGCGGGATGCGGGCGAGATAGATGGTAAGGCGCGAGATGCGGGAGCCGTAGATGATGTAGGGCCGGAGGTGCCGCCTACTGCTGATTTGTTAGAGCTGTTGCAGCGGGCGGAAGCAGCTTCCGCAGCGGAGCTGAGCTACGATGATATTACTGAGCTGCTTAGTCATCCTGCAGTTGTCCCGGCAGACCGGAACACCTCACTCCCCATACCTGCTATTGCTGCGGCTGTGCAGCCCTGGATTCTTTTGGCTGACAAGGTTCTGGCTGCGCTCGTAACTTCGGCCATGTATTCACCGGCGGCTGCGGCAGCCCGTCTCACTCTTCCGCTTCCCAGATCAGCTGATTAGTATGTCATCAGAGACCGTAGCTGCGATAGGCCTAATTGTATTTGGTACAATTAAAACGCCAGATTGCTCGCCAATATCCCATTTAGTTGTACTTCGTACATTTAAACATCCGCCGATTCTTCCTTCTCCCCTTTTTAGGCAGGATTTAGTTGTACAGACTACAGCTATCCAATGAAAGTATGCTTTATCGCTCGTTTTAGGTGTACGTTCTGCAACTATCCTGCATAGCCGGCTTTTTATCTGGAGAGTGCCGGTGTGACTGGTCGCTCGCGGACTGAGGATCGTTTATTTTGGAGAAAATGCATGATTGGGAAGAGTTACGGACTCCAGTGTGCTTAAAGGCGGAGATGCTGCCCAAAATCATCGGTTAGAGAGACAATAGGGTCCTCTCCGTCCGCCACTCGGTAAAAAGTGCTGTTTTGAGGGAAATAACGGCTCTCCAGTCCGTCAGGAATATATCCGCTCCGCTTGCTTTGCACTCCCGCTTTTTCAATCAGATACTGTCAGAAAGGAGCTTACAGACCATGGATACTCCCGGGATCTCGCTCTGCATGATCGTCAGGAATGAGGCACAGCATCTGGAGCAATGCCTGCTGTCTGTTCAGGGTATGGTCTCGGAGATCATCATCGCAGATACCGGATCAGAGGATAACAGTATGGCTATCGCCCGCAGGTTCGGTGCCCGGGTGATCCGGCTGCCCTGGGAGCATGATTTCTCCAAAGCCCGTAATCATACCCTACAGCTGGCCTCCTATGGCTGGATTCTGGTGCTGGATGCAGATGAAGCCCTTGCGGACTGGAAGCGGGAGGAGTTAGAGTGTCTGCTAGAATCGGAGTGTGCGGACGGGTATTTCCTGCCTTTTATTCATTATGTGGGTGAGGCCTCAGGGCGGGAATACGTGACAGACAATGTGTGCCGGCTGTTTCGTAATGATTCACGTATCTGTTTTCGCGGGAGCATTCATGAGGAGGTGGCCTCCAGCATCTGGAGCCTCCCCGGAGGACATATCGCTTATGCCCGTCTGCCTGTCCATCACTACGGATATCTGGATGATGAGCTTCAGCGCAAAAACAAAGCCAGCCGCAATCTGCAGCTGATTCTCGCTGCTCTGCGGCTTGAACCAGACAGCGTTCCTCTGCGGTACGCACTGGGCACGGAATATTACCAGCAGGGACAATATCAGGCGGCGGCAGATCTTCTCTTGCCTCTGCTAGAGGAAGCTCCACCAGACTCCGGGTATACCGCTGACCTGTATCTCAAGACAGCCTTTGCCCTCCAAGGGGGCGGGCGGCCTGCGGACGCGGAGTCTGTCTATCAGGCCGGGATTGGGCTGTATGCAGATTTCACCGATCTGCTGGAGAGCTATGCCGGGCTGCTGCTGGAGCAAGGGCAGGTATGGCGGGCGTACCCTCTGCTTCAGCGGGCACTGGACAGCGGGGATACCGCACATAAATACCCTTCCTCCTCCGGCAGCGGAACCTGCCGCACCCGCCTATTCGCCGGACGGGTCTGCGAGCGGCTGTTCCTCTACGAGGAAGCCATGGAGCATTACAGGCAGGCGATACTCTACTCGCCTGACGATCTTGCCGCTTGGGAGCAGCTGGCCACGCTGTGCCTGCTGTCCGGGCAAGCGGAGCAGCTGGCGGTGTTCACCCGTCAGCTGCTCCCTGCCCTGCCCCGGCGAGTGCTGAGCAGGCTGGTGCCTGCCGCACTCAATGCCCGCGCCGCCCCATGGCTGGCGGCGCTTCTCGCAGCACCGCATCTGCCGGAGGATATCCGGCAGGTGCTTCAGGTGCTGCTAGGGACGCTGTTCCGGGACCCGGAACAGCCCGGGGCCGCATCCGCCGGGCTTGCGCGGATGCGGGAGGATGCGCCGGATAACCCGTGGATATCCGGCTATCTGTGGGCCTTGTCCTGCCGCAGCGGCGGAATCGCCGCGGCAGGACAAGGCCTGAGGCGGCTGGCGGAGCTGCCGCCCGGACTTGCAGCCGCGCATCGCCGGCTCGCGGGGCTGCAGGCAGGCCCGGCGGAGCATGGGGCCGATGAGCATTCAATAATTTTGTTTCCGGCAGAAGGTACCTTCCCGGCTCCTGACACGGACAGCGCTGCCCGTTCGGAGCACCATACCGACACACCGCTAACCTTCGCAGATTATTCTTACGCAGCACAACTGCTCCTTCAGGCAGGCGCTTGGGATACATTACTCCTGCTGGGCAGGCCCACTAGCGCTGCACGCTTTCTCTGGAGCAGACTTCCCCTGCCGCTGCTGCGAGGACTACTGGATGCACCTGTTTCATTTAAAATGCAATGGTGTGCAGATTACACCCGGCAATCACAACACTATAGCCTTCCTGGTGATGCTGCGGAATGGCTGCTCTATGCAGCCATTGCACAGTCATGCGGGCAGGTCCCGCAGCTTACGCCCGCCGATGAACAGACGCTTCGCCAATCCGGCAGCACTGCCGCAATCACTGGCCTCAGCTACCACATGCTGCTTCTTGCGGCGGAGGTTCGCCCACAGGGCAACATCTCCGCTACAGGCAGCATTCCGTGGCTGCTGCTTGTGAAGTCTGCGCTTCAGAGCGGGGATGACAGACATAACAATATCTAAGGTTACGCTTGGCTTTCCCCCCTCACTCAATCTTTGAAATATTAGCTTTACAAATCCTCTTGAAACACTCATATGGAAAACGAAAGACCCTGAGGGATAGCTCCCTCAAGGTCAAGCAAGTCCTCTATCTTTTCATAATACATCGGCCAGGCGGAATCCTTTTGTTCTTCTAACAATTCCTTATTACTTTTGACAAACCGACTGATTTCAAATGTGCTAATATCAAGGATAATGCTCCCCCGCAACTGCGTTTCAAACCTATGCATCAGAACATTAACAAACTCAATAGTGACAGGAACCAGATTTCCTTTGCCGCCCAGTGTGTGCAATGTAATTTTGGCATTTTGTAAATCAATGTTATAGGAGACAATTTCATTATCATGAATACTTTGCACCGAATCCAGCCTCCATACAATCCATATTATGCTCATTTTGGGGAGCCGCTGCTCCAATCCCAAGTATGAATATACATGAAAATAAGGCTATGATCTACGTCAATCCCCCCACTCCACCAACCGGGGGTGCTCATCCAGAATGGAGCGGTAGTGCTCCAGACTTCCCCATTTGCCCTCAGGGTCAAGCTCCATATAGCGGTCGTACTTGCGGCGCAGCGCGTCAGGCTCCAAGGCCCAGCCGTAGTGCTTCACCCGCAGCTCGGCCAGGAAGCCTGGCAGCACCGCATACGATAGCGGCAGCCGGGGAACGTGATGATCCATCTGCGGGGTGAAATAATAGAAGCCGGGCAGATAACGCACCAGTGTGCGCGTATGCCTCGTATGGAGATTCCAGAGCTCATCTTCCCGGTAATGGGTCGTGCCGCCCCAGAAGTCATACATCCGAAAGGCCACCCAATCGTAGACATCCTGGTTGATCAGATGCCGCATTTCCTGCTTGGCCCGCTCTTCGTAGAACTCATCAGCATCTACCGACACAAGCCAGTCCGGCCGCGTGGATACGGCCAGATCCCAGAGCGTCTGGCGCAGCTCCCATTCCCGCCTGAAGAGGGAGTGCTCCAGCGTCACCACCTTGCTCACCTTGGCAAAAGAGCGGCACACACGCACCGTATCATCCGTGCTGCCGTCATCCACAATGACGATCTCATCGACGAATTCGCTCAGATCCCGCAGAACCTGCTCCAGATACCGGCCGCTTTCATTGCGCACCTGCATCATCGCCGTCAGGCGGTTGCCGGAAGCCTTGCGCAGCGGTTCATTCCTGTGGTCACCCACCCGTAGCCCCTCCTCTTAACTTCTGCACCGCTTCTTCCAGATCTGCCATTTCAGCAAAAAGCTGCCGCGCCCCCTGATCCGCACCCGCGCAGCGCAGGAAGCTGCGGATAGCCTCATGGCGCCTGCCGTACAAGAGATGCAGGGTCCCTTCAATCACAGACAGTTGCCCGGCATTCCGTTCTGCCAGCTCATCCGCAGGAGAAATCTCTTTTACCGGGCTTGCTCCCTGCCTGCTTCCCTCATCCCCATCCGTGCCTGCCCCCTGGATACTCCCCGTCTTCCCTTCCGTACTTTCCGCGCTGCTGCTTCCCGCATTCCCTACCTTCCCCGCATCCTGCAGGCTCCCCGCCAGCCCCAGCAGTCCCGCACTTCCCGCTTCCGCCACCGTTCCTTCGGCCGCCAGCTCCTGATGAAGCTGCAGCGCCTTCTCCCACTGGAAGGTCGCGATATAATTGTGCAGTAGCCGCTGCTGGGCCTCCGGCTCAGGCAACTGGCCCAGCAATTCAATGGCTGCCGCGTAGTCTTCATTCACCGTCATAAGCTCTGCACAGAGCAGCCCCTGCTGGGCCTCACCCCCGTGCAGCCATTGCTTCATCTGCATACCCCTTGCCCGCTCCTCGTCTGTAAACGCCGTAATCTCATACTGCCGGACTGCAAGCGCAAGATTCCCTTGCTTCGCTTCAATCGCTGAGAAGAACCGGTAATGTGAATGCAGACAATCCGTATAATTATGCAGCAGCATCAGCTCAAAGGATTGGGCCAGAAGCTGCGCAGCTGTCTCATCTCCTTGCAGATATAAGTAAGAAGCCGCTAAATAATGCACCGAAGGCTCACCGGGCAACTTGGCGCACATCGAGAGATAGAAACGGGTACGGAGCCTGCGCTGGATATCCAGATACGTCTCCCCGCTGTTCACCGCATCAGGCGGATGCCATAGTTCCGTCAATGCCCTGTTCCAGACCGCCTCAGCATCCGTGAGAAAATACAGCCGCTCCCCCCGGCGGAGAAGTCCGTAGGACACCGGCTCATCTCCATTCAGATAGACCACTTGGCCCCGGCGCAGATTCTGCTCCAGATAGATCCGTTCCGAGGAGGTTCCGGCAAGATCAGAGAGCGCTCCAAGAGACGAACTGTATTTATCCCACAGCACAGCATCTTCCCCATCCGGGCAAGGCTCCAGCAGAGCCACAGTATAAGCAGGCTGTAGAGCCAGCACATCTGGCAGCCAGTAGGGCGATGAGACCAGCAGCGTATACTCTCCGGTATCCAGTTTGTACACTTCCGGCAGAGTTACAGACCTGACCTGGCTGCTCCGCTGCTGGACCGGGGTCATCGCTCCGGCGAAGCAGACCTCCCCGCGCTCCGGAAGGAGCTCCAGCATTCTTTTATACTCATAATCCTCCCAAGCCGTGCGGCTGAGCACAATATAGTTCATAAGCGGCCCTCCCCCGGCAAGGCTTCATCAAGGCTGCCCGGTCCCGCACCCGTTGTTGCTGTCTCTCCTGCATAATCTATAGACAACTCCGGGTCCGGCACAAGCTCCAGACTGCGGAGATGGCCCTCCCGCTTCACAATCCGCCCCGGTGTTCTTCCGCTTCGGTGTGCAATGCGTTCAAGCGGAAGAACCTGCGGAATCCCTTCGCTTGTGCGTGGTAGCCCGGATTCTGCGGCATGATCGTCTGAACTGACAATCAGATCCGCCCGGCTATACCGGAGAACCCGGACCATTCTCTCCACATAGCGGTTATCATACGACGCACAAGCCGACAAGTAGACTATGATCTCACTGCCGTAGAGTGCCGAGATATTCTCCAGCGCATGGAGCCATGCCTTCTCGCCGTGAACGGTAATCACAGCGTCCCGCTCATGCACCGGAAATTCCGGAAAAGACTGGCTCCAGCTGTCCCTCACCCACACCCAGCGGATATTCCCGTAGCTCTGGCTCTCCTGAAGCATCTGCTGCCGTTCGCGGGAATCCGCCGCCGTCCAGTTCTCTTCGAAATACACGACCGTTGTAACCAGCAGAGCGGCAACCGTATCCCGGCTAAGCGGAATGACCGGCTGCGGAGGGCAGGCTGTGAGATCACGGGGAATCTGGAGCGTACCCGCAGGGGAGAGGGTGCTGTTCAGATTCCATTTTTGCAGATAAGCCTGTTCGCCCTTCCCCCAGACTTCAATGCCGCCCGCCTTCACACTCTCCGCTTCCAGCCTATGCAGCACATGAACATAGCCCGAGTCACTGCGCGCAAGCTCCGCTCCCAGCATCCGGGCCCGCAGACACCAGTCCGCGATGATCAGGCGGCGTTCGCCCAGAGAAGCATCGAACCCGCCTACCCTCAGCAGCAATTCTGTGGCTATGAGCAGGCAGGAACCGGTTAGTACCTCCGTATAATTCCATTCCCCTTGCTGTTTCTCCAGCGTATGGGCGGTGTACGCAGCCAGCTCAGCATATCCGGCAAAATGCAGCTGCCGCTGCCCGTCTCCCCACTCCGTGGAGGAGCAAGGAGCGACAACTAACACCGCAGGATCATCAATCGGCGGCCATAGTAGATTCCCGAGCCAGCCCGGAGCCACCATGACACAGTCCTCCAGCAGCACGGCAAAAGAGGTCTCGGCATAAGCCAAGGCCTCATTCACCCTATACTCACCCTCGCTATAAGGAAGGAACCGCATTCCTGCTTCCCCGGAGAACTGCTCCGACAACGCTTGCAGCGGAAAATCAGCGGTCATGGCAACCGCAGTCACCCGCACCGCTGGCCCGGAATGCTGAAGCAGCAGCCTCAGACACTCCGCTGACCACGGCGCATGACGCAGTTCCACCACCAGCGTAATCCCTCCCTGCACCGGCAGGGGCAGCAGGCCCTCCCGTTCCAGATAGCTGTACCTTGCAGCCAGCCGCTCCGTACGGTCCGCTTTTGCAGCATCCCAACCCTTCCCCGCACTCCTATCCTCCATCGCTCCATAAGACACCCAACATCACGCTCCATTAGTCAAACTATGCTGTCTATAATGTATGAGTGTGTCGGGGTATATATCCCTATAATTACCATTGCTATTCGCTGCCACCGCCCTCATTCCCACCCCCGGCATTCACACCGGGCACAGAGCTGCCGCTTCCGGCGGGCGCCTCAGTCTCTCCGCTGCCCGCATGTCCGCCTGATCCGCTGGAGCCTGAGCTGCTGTTATCGCTGCCTGCTGGTGTGCTGTCCTCGCCGGTGCTGCTCTTCCCGGTACTCAGCGAAGGGGCCGGAATAGCGATGCCCGGGGCGCTGCTGCCGTTCTCGCCGACAGGCTTGCCCTGATTATCATAGTAGTACATCGGAACGTCACCGACTACCATCAGGTAGGAGACGGGGATCTCTGTATCCACCACCTGCGGCTCCATATCAAATGGAATGACGACGGCTACCTCGGTAACAATATGAATAAAGACTTCAACGAGAATCATATTGATTCCGGCATTCTGCTGCCGTGTGTTCAGCTCCACCTTCACTGCCCCCTGAGGCTCTACCTTAATCGGAATATCCGGACCATAGGAGGCAATCAGCGGGCTGCCGAGCGCCTGCCCGAGCGGAATATATTCCGTACGGTTATGCAGCTCCTGTAGTGTGGACTGGATGACTTCAGCGGCCTGCGAGGTAATCCGCATATGCTCCTTGTAGTTGAGCATGAAGCCGGAGATTTTGCCGTTCTTGTCGGTCTTCCAGTCAATCAGCGCCTCGGCATTCCCCCCGTCTGCTACCTGGGACGTAATCGCCTTGTTAATCGATTCCGTGGCGATCTGCTTCACCCGGATCTGGGCCAGATGGAGAATCGGCGGCTTCAGATGCTGCTCCACATAACGCAGCCCCTGCAGCACTGCCAGAAGCAGCAGCAGGCTCAGAACGATCCAGAATCTGCCCCGTCTGCGCGGCTTCTGCCCCTTGCCCCCGGCAGCTTCCTGCCACTTCCCTTCCCTCCTGCGGAACAGACGGAAGCCGCCGCGCCCGGCTTTGCGCCAGACCCGCTGGTCCGGAGCGCCTGCTGCTCCCCCGGAAGGCTTGGCTGACCCGTAGCCTGCTTCGCTCCCGTCCAGCCGGACGCCGGATCTGGAGGGCTTCGCCACGAAGCCCCCGCTCCGTCCCCAGCTCCGGCCAGGCAGACCCGCGCCGGGTCTTGACGGCTTCGCTTCGAACCTTGCTCCCGAACCCGAGTGCGGCGGCTGGATTCCCGCTCTGGACGGTTTGGCCTTGAAGGCCTGGCGGCGCCCGACCGTCCCCCTCAGTCCGCTTCCGTTGAAGTCCGGCAGCCGCAGACGCCCGAAGAGCGGTACGCCTGCGCTCCGTTTCCCCCATTTTCTGATTCTGCCCATGCCCTGCAGTCCCTCCCGACATTCCTGCGGTCAAGCCGCTCCCTGTACTAATAGGCTATTCAGCACACACGCAAAATAACCCCACAATGTGGGGTTAGCCTTGAAGTGGAGTGTCTTTTATCCAGCATATCGAGCATCTTCCTGAACCTAATGCCCCGTCCGCTTGCGCTTATCCTCCTGGAGATGCCCCCAATGCAGCCGGACAAAGATAGCGAGCAGAATCAGCATAAACACGCCGTACCACAACAGAAAACCGTTCCAGTCCTCACGCGGGACAATTAACGAGGAGCTGAGCGTACCGAACAGCCAGATGAAAGACAGATTGCCGAGCACCGTCCCCCAGACAAAAGCTGCCGGCTTCATCGGCGACACGGCCGACATCAGGTTGATGATATTACTGGGCACAATCGGAATCGTACGCAGCAGCACCAGGGTCCAGATGCCGTAACGGTCCAGATAGGTCTGCCATTT
This sequence comes from Paenibacillus sp. FSL H7-0350, assembly GCF_038593195.1. NCBI lineage: Bacteria > Bacillati > Bacillota > Bacilli > Caryophanales > Paenibacillaceae > Paenibacillus > Paenibacillus sp. FSL H7-0350. The sequence continues at coordinate 3,118,710 of NZ_CP151972.1, forward strand.
CTCATACTTCTTGAGCTTGTAGCCCCATTTGCGGTCGAACCAGTCGAAGAGATACCGCCGGAAGAGAAAATAGACGAATACCGCGCCCAGGTTGCAGGCCAGCCAGCTGACAGCCATCCCGCCGATCACTTCGAATACAGAGACATGGAGCACAATCAGAATCGCCAGGGGGAAAAATCCGAACAAGCTTTGCAGCACGGCGAGCGGAAAGGTAGCGAATACAATATACGGGCCGCTAAGTCCAAGACTCTGCAGCAGCCAGTCAATCCAGGCATTGATCATCTCGGTCATGGAGCGCTCTTCCTTTCCTGACTCCTTGCAGCATGTAAAGGAACCGCTCATTAATGAAAGATTAATTGTTGAAGAAAAACACCCCTTGCGGGGTGTTTATTGACCATAAATTGATATATTCTACTTGATGAGCCGCTAAATCAGGACTAGTAAAAGGACAAAGGTTAGCGGTACAAGTTACAGAATTGTTGCTTATTTTCTCTCATCATAGCACACATCGGTCATCGCCGCCAGATCACTGAACCCTCCAGTTTTCACCTATGCAGAGATGCCAGCCGTCCACTCATTCACCTTGGCTTCATTGCTCTCTACCCATTCCTTGGCTGCTTCTTCAGGCGACTGTCCGCCTTGAATCTTGACCATAACCTGCTCCATATCCTCTGCGGTCCACTTGAATTGGCTCAGGAACTTGTGCACATCCGGCATATCCTCATTCAGGCCTTTACGGACCATAGTGTGAATCTGCTCGGCTCCGCCGTAGACATTCTTCGGATCGTCCAGGTACTTGAGGTCCATGTTGGCGAACATCCAGTGCGGAGTCCAGCCGGTGACTACAATCGGTTCATTCTTGTCAAAAGCCTTCTGCAGCTCCTGCGCCATCGCCGCCGATGAGCTCTCCAGCAGCGTATAATCGCTCAAGCCGTAGGCTTCGAGCGCTTTTTCCGTAGCCGTCATAATTCCGGCTCCAGGCTCAATCCCAATAATCCGCTTATCCAGCGTTGCCGCTATTTCCGCATTGTTCAGATCCTCAATAGAGTTGATCTCCATATAGGCGGGGACGGCAAGCCCGGTCTTCGTTCCATCCAGATTCACACCGGCATCCTCAATGTCCTTGCCGTATTTCTCCAGATAAGAGGCATGCGTGCTTGGCAGCCAGGCGGCTACCATGGCGTCTGCGCTTCCGTCAGCAATCCCTGCCCACATCGGTCCGGCATCGACCTGCAGCATCTCCACCTTCATGCCGAGCTTCGTCTCCAGCACTTCCTTGACTACGTTTGTACTGGCGATCTCGGAATCCCAGGCCACATAGGCCAGCTTCACCGTACTGTTATTATTAGACGAACAACCAGCTACCAGAATTACTGCCATCAGCAGCATGATCATCATTAACGGTCTGCGTTTCATCGAATGAGTTCTCTTCATATTAATTATACACTCCTATCCTTGTTGTTTGGGTTTGAACAGCTTCTGGGTCAGACGATCCAGCAGTATCGCGATAATGACAATGGCAATCCCCGCCTCGAAGCCCGCACCAGTCTTGGCCTGTGATACCGCACGGTATACATAAGCCCCGACCCCCTGGGCGCCGATCATGGACGAGATGACCACCATGGACAGCGACAGCATAATCGTCTGGTTAATACCGGCCATAATGGTCGGCATGGCGATCGGCAGCTGAAGCTTGAACAGCTTCTGCCCTGCCGTAGAACCGAAGGCATCCGCCGCCTCCACTAGCTCGGGCGAGACCTGACGGATACCCAGGTTAGTGAGCCGGATGGTTGGCGGAATCGCGAATATAATAGAAGCAATGACACCGGGAACGACCCCCAGCGAGAAGAATGACACGGCCGGAAGCAAGTACACGAACGCCGGCATCGTCTGCATGAAGTCGAGAATAGGAGTAGCAATGTTCTGGAAGGTCTTGCTCTGCGCACAGAATACCCCCAGTGGAACCCCGATAACTACAGCCAAGATGGAAGCGGTCAGCACAAGAGCCAGCGACTGCATCGAGGGACCCCATAATCCAAGATTATCGATCAGCAGGAGTCCGACCACTGCGAACAGCGCCATCCGCCATTTGCCGATCCAGTAGGCCAGAGCGGCGATCAGAAGGGTCAGTACGATTGCGGGCAGGAAATTCAGCGCCGCATCAATCCCGCTCACCATTCCGCCGATCACAGCATGAATGAAGTCAAATATCGGTCCGAAGTAGGTGGTGAGCCAATCTTCGATCCATTCTACGCCCTTTCCGAGCGGTATTTTGGGTAAATTCATCAGACTAATCCTCCTTCCGGAACCGCGTTACCGGCCAGGGCAGACAACACAGCCCCTTTGATCACAATGCCCTTCAGCTTCTCGCCTTCCCCTACTACAGCAACGGGCAGATGCGTCTCCGACATCAGCTCGAACAGATCATTCAGCAGGGTATCTGGCTGAACACGGGGAATATCACGCAGCATCACATCGAGTATGCTGCGGTTCTCCTTCAAGGCCTGTGAGGCATTATCCGCAGTCAGCAGACCTTGCAGCCGCATCTCGTTATCCGCCACATAGAGGCTTGATACGCCGCTGTCCCGCATGAGCTGCAGAGCGACCCGGGGTCCGCGTTCCGGGCGGATCATCTCCGGCTGACGCATCACGTGGGAAGCTGTCAGCACCTTGGACAGATCCACATCCTCGACGAAGCGCTCCACATATTTGTTCGCAGGCTGAATCAGAATTTCTTCCGGCGATCCGATCTGGACAATGACCCCGTCCTTCATCAGGGCAATACGGTCCCCGATCCGCAGCGCTTCATCCAGATCATGCGTGATGAAGACAATCGTCTTCTTCACTCTGGATTGCAGCTCCAGTAGTTCCTGCTGCATATCCTTGCGGATCAGCGGATCAAGCGCACTGAAGGCTTCATCCATCAGCAGAATGTCAGGATCATTGGCCAGACCGCGCGCCAGGCCGACACGCTGCTGCATGCCTCCGCTGAGCTGATCCGGACGGTGATTCTCCCAGCCCTTCAGCCCTACAAGCTCAAGAGCCTCCATGGCCAGCCGTGTTCGTTTGCTTTTCTCCACACCCTGGACTTCCAGTCCGTATTCTGCGTTAGCCAGCACACTGCGGTGCGGGAACAGCGCGAACTTTTGAAAGACCATGCCGATATTCTTCCGCCGGAATTCCCGAAGCTGCTCCGGATTCATCTTGACAACATCCTTACCCTTGAACAGCACCTGTCCTCCGGTCGGCTCAATCAGCCGGTTCAATAGACGGACGAGCGTGGACTTCCCACTGCCCGACAATCCCATAATGACGAATATTTCTCCCTCTTCAATGCTGAATTCGGCTTTATTCACACCGACTGTCAGCTTGGCTTCCTTGGCGATTCTTTCTTTGGACCAGCCTTGTTCTAATAATGGAAGCGCCCGTGCTGCATCATGACCGAATACTTTGGTTAACTGTTTCACCTCTATAATTGCCATGTTGACCTCCTTCTCTATCTCTGTTTATCGCGCCTGCTGCTACTGACCTAGTGTAACGGACTTACGAAAAGAGAAGCAAAGCTCATATTCGCTAAAAATTTAGTGTACAGTTTTAACTTTACGTACTTTACGTATAGAATACTCTGTTTAACGCCAAATTCCGTTCCGCATGAATTCTTTACTTCTGGATGGGGATTTGATTACAATACAGTAGGAGAGGCATGTAGCCTGTCAGCCTAATCCTCAGGAGGGACATCATGAACGATTTAGAGGGGCTTCTGCCCGAGCAAATAGAGAAAATCAGCAAGGCCCGTGAACGGGTAATCGATTCTATCGGTAAAAATATGGATTTATACGGCATCACCTTGTCCATCGGGCATTTATACGGTTATATGTACTTTAATGAGGGCCCGGTTACACTGGATGAGCTAAGCCGCACCATGGGCATGAGCAAGACCTCCATGAGTACTGGAGTCCGTACACTGCTTGATTTGAAGATGATTGATAAAGTCTGGGGCAAAGGTACCCGCAAGGATCTGTTCGAGGTGGTTCCCGACTGGCATCAGAACTTCAGCGATTACTTCTCTATTAAATGGAGAAAAGCAGTGGAAGGGAATATGACCGCCCTGAACAAATCGCTCGCCGAAATCCGGCAGATGCAAACCGATTATGCGGACGAGCCGGACCTCTCTCGCCTGCTCCACACCGACGAGATCAAGATTGAGGAAGCCATTAAATATTACCGCTGGCTGCTGAAGCTGATCGAGTCGCTTGAAACCGGCAAGATCTTTGAATTAATCCCTAAAGAATAATATCAGCTATAGGCGTTCAAACTATTCTGCTCAAGCTGAAAAGGCTGTCACCAAAAGCCATGAAGTGGCGCTTGGGACAGCTTTTTATTTGGTGCGGGATCAACGTGGACACTTGGGTGGACGCTGCGTGAACGGACCGTTGTTCCGATCGCTGTTTAAGCGGGAAATGGAACCTACCTATTCTGGACACCTGTACGCTGCCAATGTATGCTGTTTTCCACATACATTGGGGCCATCGCCTGCGTTTGAGCACAATGTATGCTGTTTTCCGCATACATTCGGGCCATCGCCTACGTTTGAGCACAATGTATGCTGTTTTCCGTATACATTCGGGCCATCACCTTCGTGCCAGCCCAATGTATACTGTTTTTCACATACATTGGGCCCATATGATGCTCTACTAGGAAACTATATTTTCCATACAAGTATCAAAACGGCCGCGATCCTTGAATTCAAGGATTACGGCCGTTTACGCATGCTGACGTGCTGTCACCGGCTCTTATACCACCGCTAAGTCACGCCATATCTCGTTACCTTACGGGTTCTCCACCAGACTCACATCATCAATATAGATATGATTGCCTGCCTCGATAGCGGCATTCGTCTCTGCACTGTTGCCGGGATTCAGCCCCAGCAAAAAGACCAGATGAACACCTGCATCCGTTCCGCCGTTCATGGTAAAGGTGTAGCTGAAGCGCTGTATTTCGCCAGTCAAGGCGGCAGCGGTTATCTGCAAATATTTCGTGTAATCCCCTCCGAAATGCTCGACTGCTACTTCAATCTGCCGGTTGATATCCGAACGTGCGCTGAAGTTCAAGGTATAACTTTTACCCTGAGTAAGCTTCAGATCCCTGTAGTCTACCTGGGCGGCGTAGTTAGCAGATCCAGTGAAGGCCAGTGACACCTCAAGCTCCCCATTCTGGACTGCGGTATTTCCGGCACCTTCGAAGTACTGGGTCCAGCCCTTAAGAGCCGGCTGCGCATCGAATGTGCCGTTATCCAGTGTGCCGCTGGCAGGCTCTGTGTCCGGTCCGCCCGTTACCTTCCTAAGCACGATATCATCAAAAGAAATCGTATGCGCCGTATGGTTCGCCGTCTTATCCTCACCCTGCGTCGCGCCGATCAGATAATTCAGCTTCAGCGGATTGTCGTTCGTCACACTGAACTGTGTGCTGTAAGTCGCCCATGTGGCTGTAATGTCGAACTTCGCCTGAGCCGCCTGGGCAGAGGTTCCGCTGTACTCTACGACAATCTGCCGCGGAACCGTAGATTTCGCCTTGAAGCTCAGCTCATAAGTCTTGCCTGCCTCAAGCGGAATCTTCTCCTGATAGAGCTGGGTATGCCAGGCTTGTGACCCGGCCGCTGTAATCTGCACCTCGGCTATCCCGTCTGCCACCTGAAAGGACGAAGCTCCGCCCTCACCGGACCACGTGGACCAGCCTGAGCTGCCGCTGGTGAATGATCCGTTGACAACCAGATTGTTATCATTCGCCAGTATCGTCTGAACCACACTAGCGTTGACATACCCTTCGGCTTCCACGGTAATGATATAGCTTCCCTCTGCCGGGAAAGCAGCAGACTGAATTATGATTGCTCCCGGTTGTACATGATACAGCTCTGCTGGAATCGTGACGCCGTTCACTTTAACGGACTTAATGCTGCCGGACCACTCTGCTTTCTGGATGAAGGTCAGCTCAATCGGCTGTGATACCCGGTTGGCCGTGGAATCTGCGAGCAGCTCCTGCGGCTTCGCCGGGGCGTCCTTGATCTCAAATTTCACATTATCGATCACAATATCATGACTCTGTGGAACGCTCACACCGCCTACCTTGCCAAGCAGGAATTTTAATGACAGCGTATCATTCGTACCCTGCCGGAATTCGAACCGGTAATGCTTCATCTCTGGTGTCAGCTCCACCGGCTTATCAATGGAAGGGGAATAACTCGCATTCTCTGCCTTCACATTGATCTGCCGCGCCACGCTGGCGCTGGCATCGAATTCAACCACATAATCCAAGCCCGCGGCAGCCTTGAGGTTATTCTGGAAAAGCATCACCGAATACGCCTGGTTGCCGGTGTTCGTAATGCTGAATTTCGCTGCCCCGTCCACCGCTGAAGCAGTGCTCTGGCCGCCGTCTTCTGTCAGCAGCCGCTCCCAGCTCGTAAGCCCGAAGCTGAAATCCCCGTTCATGAGCGGGTAATAGGTCAGATCAGGGTCATAATAGGAGCTGGTGCGTACCAGTACGAATTGATCCAGCAGCACCGTTCCGGTGCCCCCGCTAAGGCTCAGGACGAATTGTCCAAGGCGATCGCTGGCTCCCGGGAAGTTCTTGAACACCGCTTCATCTTGCTGATGGCCTGCACTCAACTGAACCGGCTGGGAAGCATAGACAACGCCGTCATGGCCGCGCAGTTCAACTACTGCTGTCCTTGCAGAGGAGCTATCCGCCTCGAAGGCCAGCTTGTAATCCTGGCCCTGCACCAGGAAGGTCCCCTTCTGTTGCAGCGTAACCTCGCTGCCGCCAGAATCCGCGCCTGTAATGTCCAGCTTCAGGCGGCCTTCAGTGTCAACCCGCGGAGTAACCTCCGCACCTCCTGAAGCACCGATATGCCAATAGCTCATCCGGTCCGGTTCGCCCAGATCGAAGCTGCCGTTGTAGAGGTGGTTGCCGCTGCCGAGCGGCGCCTTGGCGCTGTCATGATCAAAGGGAATGCTATCGATTTCTTCAAGCCGTGCATTGCCAAGCCAGACCGGGAAAGCATTGGTCCCCAGATTGAACTCAATCCGCGCGGCATTGTCCGAGCTCTCCTTCATCTGGAACATCGTCTCGTAATGCTGAAGCTGCGGGGTCAGCACCGCCTTGAATGCCGGGGAATAGGACGGAAAGCCCAGCGGTGCGCCACCGGTCAGCCGGGCTGTGAACTCCCTCGCCGTATCCGTTCTGGCGTCGAAGCTCAGCTTGTAATGTCTGCCCTTTGCCAGCGAGACAATGGCTTGCGGCTGAATCGAATAGGCGTTGCTGCCTGGCTTCAAGATGTTTACCTTGAGCAGATTCACGCCGCCTGTCTGCTCCAGGGACAGCGCTGCATCCGCGCCTTCATCTTTGTAGAGTACCCAGTGGGCTGTATTCGGGATGCCCATCCCGGGATCTCCCTCCACCTGCTGCGTGAATCCGCTGTTATAAATGAAGTTCCCATCTGCCAGGGGCGGCTTCGCTCTTTCCAGATAAGGCTCCTTCACCAGCTCCACCGGTACCGGCTGCCGGTATTCGCGTCCGGTCAGCTCATAGATTCTGACATAGTCAATCTCCATGGAACTCGGGAATACGGTCTCCTCTGTAGGGTTGCCGTCGAAGTTGCCGCCGACCGCCAGATTCATCAGCAGGTGGAACTTCTGGTTGAAAGGTGCCGGATAAGCATTCATCGCGGGCTGTCCGCTGCTCTTGCTGTACCAGTCATTTTTGGTGGAGTACAGCACCCCGTCCACATACCAGCGGATCTCTCCCGGCTCCCATTCTATGGAGTAGGTATGGAACTCTTCAATGGTGGAATCGCCCGGCAGCACATATTCCTTGCCAGAATAGACATTATCCGGCCACTGGGAACCATAGTGGATGGTTCCGGCGACCACATTCGGACGGCTGCCCCAGCCTTCCATAATATCCAGCTCCCCGGAGGCCGCCCAATTGCCGTACACATAATTCTCCGGCAGCATCCAGATCGCCGGCCACAGCCCCTTACCTGCCGGTGCTTTCGCCCGGATCTCGAATTTGCCGTACATTTTGCTGTACAAGCCATTGGTCTTAATTCTGCTGGAAGTGTAAGGCTTGCCGCCCATTGCCTCCTTGCGAGCGGTAATGATGAGCTTGCCGTCCTGTTCCTTCACATTCCTCGGATCATTGGTGTAATACTCCAGCTCATTATTGCCCCAGCCCGGATTCCCGACAACGGTGCCATCGCCGAGATCATAGGTCCACTTCGCAGGATCAATGATATTGTCATCGAATTCATCATTCCACACCAGACTCCACGGATCACTGGTCGGCGCTGGGGTCGGCGTTGGCTCCGGCGTAACCACCGGTGTTGGCGTTGGCGTTGACTCCGGTGTAACCACTGGTGTTGGCGTTGCTGTCGGCTCCGGCGTAACTACTGGTGTTGGCGTTGCCGTTGACTCCGGTGTAACCACTGGTGTTGGCGTCGCTGTCGGCTCCGGTGTAACCACCGTTGTTGGCGTCGCTGTCGGCTCCGGCGTAACCACTGGTGTTGGCGTTGCCGTCGGCTCCGGTGTAGCCGTCGCAATCTCTCCGCCCCCCGCAGCAACAGGCGCCGGGCTGGCCTGCGGCGAGGCCAGATTCAGATTGCTGCGGCTGCCCGGCTTGAGAACGATGCCCCCGGCCGTCACAGCCTCGGCCTGATTCAGCACGGTGCCGAAGCTGCCGCTGCCCATAATCGTAGTGCCCCGGGCACCGGCTGTAAGTAGCAGCTCAGCCACCTGCGCTTGATTCATCAGCACCAGCTTGCCGGGAGTGCTCCAGATTAGCTTGGATAGCTTGCCTGACAAGCTCAGCGTGAGGTTGCCTCCGGCCGCATCAGCGGTGGATACCACCCCATAATTGCCAATAAGAGTGACCGTCTGCTCCCCTGGCGGGAGTACAACACTAGCGAACCCCTCGCCCGTAAGCGCAGCTTCTTCAAGGATAGCACCGGAATCAAGGTGTACTGTTCCGACGGTTGTCGTCCCGCTGGCAACGATGCGGACGCTGCCCTTCGGCTTCGCCACCTGAACAGGCCCTAGAGTACTGTTCACCAGGCTCACGCTATGCTCACCGCCGCCGCGGATATAGGTGGTGCCCTTCACCTGCACTCCCTCCAGCCGGAGATCTCCTTCCCCGATTCCCTCAGTAAGATAGAGATTTCCTTCAATGATACTGTCCTTCATTGTGATATCCTCATGGCTCAGCACCACATTGCCCTTCACCTTGCCCAGCTTCACTTCCCCGGCTGCGGAGCGCAGCTCCGCCACCAGTGTATCCGCCAGCTTTGCCAGCTCGGCACGGGTGATCCTCCCGTCCGGCTTGAAGAAGCCTCCGGGATAACCCTGCATATAACCGGCTGCCGTAAAAGCATCTGCCGCAGCGCTTACTGCACTGTCGGCTCCCGCCAGGTCGCTATACATGCCCTTCGCTTGACGCTCTGTCTCCAGCCTCAGTATCCGCTGAAGCGCAAGGACCGCCTCCCCGCGCTTCAGCGGAGCCGCAGGTCCGATACGCTGATCTGCGTCTGCAATCAGATACTCCGCCGCTACAGCTTTGGCGATATCATCCTTATACCAGGCCGCTGCCGGGACATCTGCCGGAAGCACAGCCGCCAAGTCCTTATAGCCGAAAATACGGTTGACAATTGCCGAGAATTCTGCCCGGGTCACCTGCTGCTCCGGCCGGAAGCTCCCGTCCCCGTAGCCGGAGATCACCCCGCTGCGGCTCCAGCGCATCACAGCATGAGCCGCCCAATTGCCCTCTTCCACATCGGTAAACGCTTTCAATTCATTAGCAACCAAGCTTCTATTCTGCAAGGCGGCCGTTGTCTCCGCAGGCGCTGTCAGCCTGCTCTGAGCAGACTTCGCCACAGCCCCGCCGCTGCCCAGCGGCGATAGAAGTCCGGTAACGATTACAGCGGCTGCTAACAACGAAGGTATATTCTTTTTCATTCAGTGTATGCCTCCTCTGAATTAGAGTCTCAACTTAGCGCAATGACATCGTCCCGTTACTCTTCAGGTATCTTAAAGCCCCGGACCGAAATCGGTTTCGATTATCTCCATGCCATTCCTCTGAATGCAATTAACCTTTGACTTGTTTCGGCAAGTTGAATAGACTCTAGAAAGGACTGCTGTTCGACAGCAGAGAGTGTCCAAGTGAACGGTCAGTAGCCTTGAGAAACCCTGGCATACCCGTCTTTTGGCCCTGTTATAACTATGAAGCGGGGGTGAGCATAGCCATGCAAATGAATATCAAAAAAATTGCCGAAATGGCCGGGGTCTCTGTATCGACTGTGTCCAAAATCATGAACAATTACAGCGATGTTTCCGAAAAAACGAAACGAAGAGTGCTCGAAATCATCGAACAAACCGGATATACCCCCTCAAGCTCCGCTAAAACGCTGGCTACCAAGAAGTCGAATCTGATCGGGGTTATTTTTGCCGGTGAGCTGAATGTGGAATTTACCCATCCTTTTTTTGTTGAGGTGCTGAATTCGTTCAAAAAGCAGATGGGGGTGCTGGGGTATGACCTGATTTTCTTCTCGAATGAGAAGTTCATTAACAGCGGCGATTACTACTCACGTTGCCTGCATTTCCATGTGGATGGCTGTGTTATTATCTCTGGAGAAAAGATGGAGCCAGCCATACAGGAGCTGGACCGGAGCCATATTCCCTGCATCGGCGTTGACCTGGAGCTGACCGGCAAGAAATCCGGCTATGTCATGTCAGACAATTACCAGATTGCTTCCAAGGTAGTGGAGCACTTCTATCTGCTCGGGCACCGGGAGCTTGGCTTCATAGGCAGTACAGCGGATTCGGATATCTCCAACCGGCGCGAAGCAGGGTATGTCAGAGCCATTGCCGGCTTCGGCCTGGCCATGAATCCGGGGTGGTTCGTACATGGTGATGATTTCTTCGAGCCCAGCGGTTATGCGGCAATGAATTCGTTAATTGCATCGGGAAATTTGCCGCAAGCGGTCTTCGCCGCCTCCGATCTCCTCGCCCTCGGTGCAGTCCGCGCCTTGAAGGAGAACGGGCTGCGTGTTCCCGAGGATGTGGCCATCATCGGCTGTGACGATATCGAGGCCTGCCAGTATACCAGTCCTACGCTGACTACCATCCGCCAGAACAAAGAACGCCTCGGTGTGCTCGCCGCCCATATGTTGTTCGATCTCATCAATAACCAGTCTGAAGGCGGCTCGTTTGTCGTTGAACCGGCGCTGATCGTCCGTGAATCCTGCGGCAGCGGGCTGAAACATTTGAACCGCTGAACGCCTGAACCACCGGATCGCCGTAACGCTGAACTTCTGCCTCTCCGGACCTGCCCTGCGATCCCTCCCCTCAAGCTCAGAACTTCGCTTGGATGCACTATGCACCCACCCGAAAACGCTTTCGATACTATAATCGCTCATTTAACGGGCTGCTTCAAGGCACCGTTTTTCTGATTTTGGGGACCATTTTTCGGCTTGGCCCCCACATCGGCCTGTCCTTGCTTCATTAGTCTCAATCCATCACAGCGAGGTAGGCTCAGCTACCTGAGGGTCCAGCGACAGCCTAACCAGTTGACCTGCATGACTAAGACCCGCACCGAATCCGTACAGCAAAACCTGCTGGCCGCTGCGCACCTTCCCTTCGCGGATACCCAGATCAAGCGCAAGCGGAATACTGGCAGCCGAGGTATTACCGAAGGCTTCAAGACTGTATAGTGCCTGCTCCAGCGGATAATTCAGCCGTTCACAGATGGGTTCAATCATCCGCAGATTGGCGCTGTGCGGGATGAACCAGTCTACTTCCGCAAGACCTGCTCCGGCGTTCTTCAGCACCTGCTGTACTCCCTGCGGAACCGTACGGACCGCCCACTTGAACACTTCCCGGCCATTCTGCACCAGCAGCCCTGTCGCGGAGAGTTCCACTCCGTTCACCTTCTCAGCCAGCCCTGTGCGGTAGACATGCTGCGCTCCGCTTCCGTCACTGCCGAGATGGTATCCCATGAAGTCATCCTTCGCCCCGCCGCTCTCCACCAGCACAGCCCCTGCTCCATCCCCGAACAGAATACAGGTACTGCGGTCCGTATAATCCGTTATTCTGGACAGCGTATCGGCACCAATGACCAGCACCTTATGATGCAGTCCCGAGGACACCAGCGCATGAGCCGTATGCAGAGCATACACGAATCCGGCACAGGCGGCGCTCAGATCTATCGCTCCCGCCGTCAGCGGAATGCCAAGGGTATTCTGCACAATCGAGGCCACAGATGGGAAAGAAAAGTCAGGCGTGCTGGTCGCCACAAGCACCATATCGACATCCTGTACGCTTTTGCCATAACGCTTCATCATGTCCCGGACGGCGGCTGCACACAGATCACTGGTATATTCATCCTCGCGGCTGATTCTGCGCTCCCGGATACCCGTCCGCTGTACAATCCACTCATCATTGGTATCCACCATCTGCTCCAGGTCCTGATTCGTAAGTCTGCGGGCTGGCACGTAAGATCCGATCGCTGTAATTTTTGCACCTGTCATGTGATCCCACCTCACCTTTTTAGTTTATTAGTATCTGATATTAGCACTTGGTACTAATTATAACCTGCTCCTGACTATTTTGCAAAATGTATACCCGGAAGCGCCCAGCGGCAATCATATCTTAGCATTGTAAAGATCGAAAACACATGCTACAATCTTTACAATGTTAAGATAATAGGCAAGAAGGAAAGGAAGAACACAACTCTTGAAGGATAAACCCTACCACCACGGAAATTTACGCAACCAGCTCATTGAAGCAGGCATCAAGCTTATTAACACCGACGGCATTAGCAGCTTCTCCCTGCGCAAGGTCGCAGCCGAATGTGAAGTCAGCCACACCGCGCCCTACAGCCATTTCAAAAATATAGATGAACTAATAGCCGCCATGGGAGAGCATGTCACCGGGCAATTTATGGATTCGCTGCGTGTCTCCGTTCAAGGCCAGGAAGGTAAGTTTGAAGCGATCTCCCGGCTTGGGCAGGCCTATATTGATTTTTTCGTAGAGCATCCACAGTATTTCCAGTTTCTGTTCTACCATTCCGGCATAATCATTAATCTGGACAATTATGATGCTGACAGTTATCCGCCATTCGTCCTGTTCAGGACTACAGCCTTTGAAGTGTTCCGCAGCAACGGTCTGCCAGAGACCGAGTTCACCCCTCAGCTAATCACACTCTGGTCCATGGTGCATGGAATTACGGCATTGCTTACCAATAACGGGGTTAAGTATTCGGGCAACTGGCGCGATCTGCTGGAGCTTAAATCTATCTTTTAAGGAGATGAAGTCTTGAGAACGATCATACACGATCTGCAGGAGCAAGAATTCAAGGGCTGGCTGGGGGATATGGCACAAGAGGAAGTAACGGTCATCTCGGATAGCGGTGCAATTCATTCATGCATGGGCTGCTTCGGCTGCTGGACCCGGACTCCCGGGACATGCGTTATTAAGAGAGATGGCTACGACAATCTGGGCGAGCTGTTCTCGCGCAGCGATGAACTCACGATCATCAGTAAATGTATGTACGGCAGCTATAGCCCCTTTGTGGTGAATGTGCTGAACCGGAGTATCTCCTACGTCCTTCCCTATTTTGTAACCAAAGATGGAGCGACCCGTCACCGCAGCCGCTATGATCACCAGTTCACACTCTCGGTGCATTTCTACGGCGACGACATTACGGAGGCTGAGCAGGATACAGCGAGAAGGCTCGTTGCAGCTAATAGCATGAATCTGTATTCGGCAGGCAACAACGTATTTTTCCATACCAGTCCGCAGAGCATTAGGGAGGTCCTGCAATGAACATTGCCATGATTAACGGCAGCCCCAAGCCTACCGGCAGTAACTCAGGCCTTCTGCTGGGGATGCTGGAGCCGCTGATTGCAGACGGGAACGAGCTGCACGCCTATACGCCGAATAAAAGACCGCTCACTCCAGAAGAGTACAGCGAGCTATGCCGCATGGATGTGCTGGTCCTGGCTTTCCCGCTCTATAATGACGGTATCCCCTCGCATCTGTTCCAGCTCCTGGTTACCCTCGAAGGATACCTAAAGACAGAGCGCGAACGGGAGATATACGTCTATGCACTAATTAACAACGGCTTCTATGAAGGTGAGCAAAACCAGATTGCGCTTGATATCCTCAGACACTGGTGCGAGCGCGCCGGGGTTCACTTCGGGCAAGGCATCGGCCACGGCGCCGGCGAAATGCTGGGCTCTCTGGGGAAGGTACCGCTCGGCCGGGGCCCGCTGAAGAATCTGGGCCGCGCCATGCACAGCCTGGCCGGGAACATCCAGTCCCGGAATTCCGGGGAATCTCTGTTGATCAACCCCAACTTCCCGCGCTTCGCCTGGAAATTCAATGCCACGCACTTCTTCTGGCACGGGACGGCCCGGAAGAACGGGCTGAAGCCGAAGGACCTGCGGCGGCGGATGTAGGCCGGCGATGATTTCCGGTGGCAGGTGGGAATCTCCATTCCCGGACGAAGCTACTGAACTTGATGACGCTTAAAAGCGCGTCCGATAAATGGAAGACATATTATAGTGACCATCACATATAACCCAACCCTCATGGTGATTACACTTATTGTTAGACCTGGTAAAGGGTACGAAAAATATGAAGAATACTCTGCTGGGAATACTGGTTGCACTGCCATGTAGGGAAGCAGCATAAGCATATGATTCAATACGCCGTTCGATCCGCTAAGTCCTAAGAAGACAGGCAGCAAAACAATTAACACATCAATGACAAGGACTACAAATGCTGTTTTCATCTTGGCGGACAACAAGAGAGTTACTGAAATCATTCCGAACAGTACCGAATAAAGTATACCCGTCCATATCAATGCTGCTTCAAGCATGGTGAACGAGTAGGGAATAGTAACATTCAGAATTTGCAATGGCAAGTCCCAGCCATCCATTCCAAACGCCACAAGCTGAATACCGGCAGCCAATCCCAGATGAATGCTAAAAATCAGTAAGCCATAGAGGAAAGCTGCCGCAATCTTTGCTTTTATCAGCATGGATTTTCCATATCGGGTAGATAGAATGACGCTGTCTGCGCCTGTTTGATACTCTCCTGCAAATACAGGAGCAACACAAATGCAAATGGCTATAATAGATACAATCAGCAGTTCGAAGCACTGAAATAGGCTTTTCCAGCCGGCATGGTAACCATATACGTAAGGAGCGTCTACCTGGCTGTTCTTGGCATTCCAGAAGGCCTTCTCTTGAGTTGAATATGTCCAGTCGGAAAAATCCATATTTAAATAACTGGTCACCTTATCTTCGCGGGCCTTATAGAATTCACCAGCTTCTTCGGACTTCAGGTCCCGGAGGACTGTAAGACCGTTATCTGTAACCTGAGGCTCCAAAAAAGCATCATCAATCATCTTGTAGTAGGAGTAATATGGCAATACGTAACGGGTAAACATATCTTCCTTCAATTTCAACTGACTTCCATCTTTGACCACATTCTCAGATTTAGAGAATAATGCCTGGTAGGAGGCAATATCCTTTGCCACCCGCTCTTCGGTTAACATGCCTGCAAGCTCTCGGGCATACTCCTTCTCAAGCTGGATAGCGGCAATGCCAGTGACCTGGTGACCGTCCCGCTCCAGTGAAATATAGCTTTTGACGGGTAGAATAAATAAGAGCAAGGTTAGTGATAAGCTGACCAGAACTACGACTAAATTCATTCGCTTCTTGGCAATTTTCATGAATTCGTATTTGAATAAGCTATTCATTAGAGCCCCCTGTATTCCTTCATATTGTTATGAAAATGGTACAAATACAGATCCTCAAGTGTAGGTGCCTCATTCAAGGCTCCCTCCATAGGAATCGTATCACTGAGTACACGGAGGACAACCCTGTCATCCTCTCCATGATGCAGGTTGGCTACACAGAATGAACGACTGGCCGCTTCCGCCTCCTTCTTCTGCAATACGCACCTCCATACCTTGCCATCCATTTCATGTGCGATGCGGTCAGCCGGACGATTAATAAGCAGCTTGCCATCCTTAATCATTAAAATGGTATCGGAGATGTATTCGAGATCGGATACAATATGCGTAGACAATATAACGATTTTATCTTTGGCGAAGTTTGCAATTAAATTTCGGAAATGTACCCGCTCTTTCGGATCAAGTCCGGCAGTAGGTTCGTCCAACACCAATATGCGCGGGTCGTTAAGAACGGCTTGAGCAATTCCCAACCGCTGCTTCATACCACCCGAGAATGTACGTATTTTCTTAGCGGAAACTTCAGTTAGCCCAACCATCGCCAGTAATTCCGAACTACGGATTCTGGCATCCTGCGGGGATATTCCCTTCAGTGCGGCAACATAGAGCATGAAATCCTTGGCGGTGAAATCCGGATAATAACCGAAATCCTGCGGAAGATATCCAAGGGCGCTACGGTAATTCTCACCTAAATCCTCAAGCGTTCTTCCATCCAAATAAACAGAGCCCTGTGTAGGCTTAAGTACACCACAGATCATACGCATCAGAGTTGTCTTTCCAGCCCCATTCGCTCCCAGCATGCCGTATACTCCAGCCTGCATTTGAATTGACATTTGATCGACTGCAGTTTTACGGCCAAATTGCTTTGTGAGTTTATCCAATACTAATTCCATACTCCATCCTCCCCAGAAGCTTGTAAATTCCGAATACATACAAAAATCTGCTTACCCAAGATTAATTTTATCTCGGATAAGCAGATTGAACTTTAATATTGCATCGTTATTTTATTTAGAAAATCCTAAGAAAGTATTAAGATTTATTTCTACTTGGTCCGGGAGTACGCTTAGAGCGCTGAAGGTAGCTGAAGCTAACCTTAAACAAGCAATAGCCCAGCATTCCTCCTATCAGGTTCAGGAGAATATCATCAATATCTGCAGACGCCCCCAGAAAATATTGCACAAACTCAATCATGAAGCTTACAGTAAAGACTATCATTGCGCTTCGCCCGAAAGACCTCAGCCTTGAAAATAACAAGGGTAGAGAGCAGCCGAATGGAATAAACATAATGATATTGGCAACAGCCTGCACAAGCATCTTCTCCTCAGACATGCCTTCTGAAGCCCTGAGCCAGCTTAAGGGAATAAGATTCAAATGATAGACCTTCGGATGGAAAGCGTCTTCCCCCCATGCGGAGAAAATTGTAGCATACAGCACAATAAGACAAGCTCCGGCAAATAATAATATGCTCAGTTGCCGGACTACACTCACTCTCTCCTTCAATAAGAAAAACACCGGCAGATAGAGCACTGCAACTGCGGCAATCAATATTCCTCCGATGATGAAATAGCCTATTAAATCAGCCATATTAACCTCCTTGTGAGAAAAGCGGCAGCCGGACACAGAATACTGTTGTCCCTTGGCCGCTCTGCAGGTCAATCTCTCCCCCGTGCCGGGTAATAATTTCTCTGGTAATAGCAAGCCCAAGACCTGACCCTCCGGTCTTCGTAGAACGCGCATCATTCAAACGGTAGAACTTTTCAAATATTTTATCCTGTTTATCATCCGGAATCATCGCTCCGATGTTCATGAAGGTAATAATTGCCCTACCCTCAAGAGTCTTCGCGGATACCTCAATCGTGCTGTTATCATCACTGTAGGCGATGGCATTCTTGAGAATATTATTGAATGCCCGCGCCAATTTATCAGAATCACCATGAACCGTTATCGTATCCTCCACCTCAACAATCATCTTCTTCCCGGCGGGTGATAGTATAGGATAGAATTCATCCGGCATTTGGACCAGCATATAAGAGATATCGACAAGCTGCTGATTCAATTGGAAGGTCTGCTGATTATACCGTTCAACTTCAAAAAAATCATTGATTAAACGCTCCAGGTGATACGCCTTATCCAACGCTATTTTCATATAATGCTGCTGCTGCTCATACGGCAAATTGGGAGTTTCATTCAATAAGCTTAAATATCCAAGGACAGAAGTGAGCGGTGTTTTTATATCATGCGCCAGATACATCACAAGATCTCTTTTGTTCTGCTCAGTCACCTGTACCTCCAGAGCACGGTTTTGCAGAGTTTGCTTAACAAATATCAGCTTCTGCTCCATTGAAGACATCTCCGGCGACAGCTTGATCTCCGCATCATCTTGGATTAAAGCATCGACTCCTGTATCGACCTCATTAAAGTACTTAGTAAACCAAGATAGTGAAAAATAAAAAAACAGTAAAAAAAATGCTGATATGACAGTCAGCATAATGATCTCCCAATGTTCACGAAGAGCACTATTGTAAATTGAAAGCGCCTGTTCATACTCATATCCTGTAAAGAATTGCAACAGCCGGACACCCTCCTCGCCCAGCCTTCCCCGCACTAATAGATACAGCCCATCCACTGCCACAAGAGCAAGAGCAATCAATACAAGCATCCTAATAAATACTTTCGCTCTCAGCTTTGAGTATTTCAGGGTCAATGGCTTTTTACGCTTCAATTTTATATCCAACTCCCCAGATTGTCCGAATCCATTTCGGATGGTCTACGGAATCCTTCATTTTTTCACGCAGATGCCGGATATGCACAGTGATCGTATTGTTGTTTTTATTGTAATATTCATTTCCCCATATCGCATGAAATAACTGCTCGGAGCTAACCACTCTTCCCCTATGCTCACACAGCATTCTGAGAATCGAAAATTCAGTGGGTGTAAGAGACAAGGCCTCTTCGTTCAGCCAGCACTCGTGCGTGTCCACATTCATACGTAAGCCCGAATAGGATATGATGCCTTCGTCCGACTTAGATATGGACCGGTACTTTGTATACCTGCGCAACTGCGCTTTCACACGTGCAACCATTTCAAGCGGACGGAACGGCTTGGTTATATAATCATCCGCTCCCAGAGTAAGACCAGTAATTTTGTCCGTCTCTTCATCCTTGGCCGTTAGCATAATGACAGGAAAATGGTGATTCTCCCGAATACGCTGGCATACCATAAACCCGTTAAGATCCGGGAGCATAATATCCAGAATAGCGAGATCAACTTGTTCGCGCTCAATATAGTCTAGAGCATCTTGCCCATTATCAAATTTTGCAACATTGTAATTTTCATTTTTCAGATAAATTTCAATAAGATCGGTGATGGCTTGCTCATCATCCACCACTACAATATTTTCAATCATTTGGTTATCACCTGCCTTCATTGCATGAATACAGCCATTGTAGCAGAAAATCCCAGGAGAGAATGTAGTATTTTTCTTATTAAATTCTTAAGATTATCCTAAAATAGCGTACATGCTTCCATTCAGCCATGCTTCATCAACTACTACCGCAATCTCTTCTCCCTGGTTAAGCCAAGCTGATATTTGCTCTAAAACCAGTTCACAAGATACCTCATTAAGAATCGAACAATATTCTTTCATTGCATATATGGGTTCATGATAAAGAGCCGAAGATATTAATTCTTTCATAATCAGCTCTCGCGTTAGTTCGTTTTCCATAATTTGATTTCTGTAGGCTTTAATAATCTCCGGCAGCAAGTCATTGGCGGCTAACAAACTAATCGTTTCACGATAAATAAATCGGAAAATCTGATTGGTATATAACCCACTCTCAAGATTGATTGACATGGGAAAATAAATACAGAGAAATGTATAGAATTCATTGTAACGAAGCTTAGCGACATAGATAGCATCCGTTGAAAAGATTATCCGCAGACAATAATCCAAAACTACAAGGCCGATATCCTTAACGACTTTTCCACGAGAACGATCTTCAGAGCCTGTCTGTGCTTCGTACACAAATAAGCTACACTTGGTAGCTTCTACTGTTCTGAATACATATTTATTAGCTACAGCACTGTACATAGGGGCTTGGCGCTCTTCATTTAATGGCTGAAATCGCTTGACAGTCCTGATAGTTTCCATATTATCACGGCAGCATTGTCTCAGCTTCTCGTCATTGCTCCAGCTTACCACTAAGATATGGGCTAACGCTCTACAGTATGTCCTTTGGTGGAACGCTTGCATTTCCTCATAAGTAATATCATCCAGACAATCTCTGGTTCCCAGAGGTAACGAGTCAATCAGTTCAGAGTTATCCATCAGGATCTTGAAAAGGTTGTGTGGATTATTCTCATTTAACCGCTCATATTCTTCATTGATATCTCTATAAGCCTCCTCCATATCGCTCTTTTTTAACAACCGCCCCGAGTAAATTTCTAGTAACAGTTTAATAGCCTGGCAGATATCATCCGTATTATCAGAACAAGTTATTTCATAGAGTGTTTTATCAAAATCCGTTGTTCCTTTAATCCTGAACGGACCGGGAGCAATCTGCGAAGCATTCGCTAGAGAGAGAATGAGCATATGCTCCAGATAATGCGCTATCCCTTTGCATTCCCTATCATCAACATGTCTTTTGAACTACAGGAAGAATTCCATCTAAAAAGTCTCTATCATCATCACACAACGCCACATTTAACATACTTTCCCTCCTATGATCCTCTTTGTTTTTATTTTAAAAAACATAAAAGAATGCAAGAAACCAATTAAATAGGAATCATTAGTATTAACAATATCATAGAAGTGCAATACTTTCCCATAATTTATAATTATCCATCTCATTATTCCATAAAAAATACAAATAAATCCAGTCATCACTTACCCAGTAAAACCTTAAAAGCCCGGTCCCCAAAAGGACCAGGCTCTTTCACTTTCAGCTTCCACGCACACGGTCAGAGGAATGACTCCCTTGGTCTCGCCTGATCTCACCGAATCTCGCCTGATTTCACCAGGTCTCACCGAACCTCCAGGCGTTACCGTTCCGCCAGCGCCACCGTAACCTGCTCCACCAGCTTCTCCGGCTTCGCCGTGTTCCTGGAGCGGCAGTTCAGGAATTCCACTTCTTCCCCATTCTCAACATAAAAAGCCGGGCCGTCGTGGTTCTCAATAGTGACCTGCTGGAACTGCACCTGACGGACATTGCCGAGGAAGAAGCCCCGGCGCTGCATGTCCTGAAGCCCTGCCATCATATCGGGCTGGCCGGGCACAGCGTGCTCCGCCATCGAGATATCGATGTTGGTGAAGGTGATTTCCGAGACGGCCTGCTCGGCAAGCCCATACAGGAAGCCGGCAGCGGCATGAACATTGCGGGCCGTAATGTTGGCATAATGAATCCGCCGGAACTGCGGCGTCTCCGCTGTCATCGGATACGGATTCTTGTCCCAGACGTATTTCTCCTTCCCCCTGGGTCCGCAGAAGTAATAAAGGTTCAGCGTGAAGGGACAAATCACATCCTCCATCACTATATTGCTGATTCGGATATCCTCAATAATCCCGCCCCGTCCCCGCCGGGACTTCATGCGGATGCCGCGGTCCGTCTGCTTGAACACACAATTGCTGATCGTTACATTGCGGATATCGCCGCTCATCTCACTGCCCAGCACCACCGCGCCATGGCCGTGAACCATCACGCAGCCCGTAATCGTGATATTCTCGCAGGGAATCCGCTCCTGGGTATCCTCGGTACCTGCCTTAATGGCAATGCAGTCATCGCCGACATCAATATGGCAGTTGCTGATGCGCACATCCTGGCAGGATTCGGGATTAATTCCGTCGGTATTCGGCGAATCGGCCGGATTCAGGATCGACAGATTATCGATCATCACATTGCTGCAATGGATCGGATTCACCGTCCAGCTTGGAGAATTCATCAGCGTCAGATCGCGGAGCGTCACCCGGCTGCAATCGTCGAAGCCAATCAGCCTCGGGCGGGGATACTCCAGCTCTTCCGGGCGGTTCCGGTGCTTCTCCCACCAGGGTTCCCCATTCCCGTCAATGGTTCCGCTCCCGGTAATCGAGACATTAGTCAGGCCCGCTCCGTAGATGCAGGCGGCATGAACCTCCCGCTTCACCCCTTCCCACCGTGATTCCACGACAGGATAATCCGCCGGATCGGCACTGAAGAACAATACCGCACCGGGACTTAAGTGCAGCTCCAGGTTGCTGCGCATACGCACTGCACCTGTCACATAAGTCCCCGCTGGAATATACACCATCCCGCCACCCGCACGGGTCGCCGCCGCAATAGCATCCGCAATCGCCTGCGTTGCTGGTACCCCGCTGTCCCGTTGCGCTCCGTAATCTACTATATTAAACACCCTGCACCTCCATTCTTTACTCTAGCTGCCGGTTCACGTAACCTCAGCTCTGTTACTCCTGTATCAGGAGCATCGGCTTCCGGCTCTATCATGCATATGCCTAACCAGCAGCCTCTACCCTATCACCCTTATGCCTTATACAAATCCTGCATCTCCACACAAGCCATCACCAGTGCGCCTACCCCGTGCAGATCATTACTGACCTTCGGGCGGGTAACATAGTTCCGGTAATCTCCCGCCGAGGTCCCGATACAGATATCCGGCAGCAGCAGCCGGCCCTGCTCATCCCACTGGAGCACCTGAATTAAGCCTTCGTAGCCCTTACGCGCTGCTTCCGCCGCTTCATCCGTAACTTCAGCCGGAAGGATACCCAGCTTCACTGCTCTGGCAATCGTGTAGACGAACAGACAGGAGCCTGAGGTCTCCAGCCAGTTGTCCGGCTCCTGTCCCTTATCCACCACCTGATACCACAGGCCGCTCTGCGGGTCCTGATAACGGATCAGCGCCTGCACGAATCCGCTCAGCTCGGCGGCCAGCTCCGCCCGCCCCGGATCAGTCTCCGGCAGCTCATCCATGAACTGCGAGACGGCAAGCCCGTACCAGCCAAGCGAACGGCTCCAGAACTCCGGCGAGCAACCAGTGGCAGGATTGGCCCACGGCATGCGGCGGCTCTCATCCCAGGCATGGTAGAGCAGGCCGGTCGCCTCGTCCTTCATATATTTGCGCATCAGACGCTCCTGGTGCAGGACCTCGGCCCGCAAGGCATCGTCTCTATAAGTATTCGCGTACTTCAGCGAGAACACCCCGGCCATGTACAGTCCATCCAGCCACATCTGGTTCGGATATTTGTCCTTATGCCAGTATCCGCCCTCGGAGGTGCGGTTCAGTGTCAGCAGCAAATGGCGAAGCTTAACTGCCGCCTCCCGGTATTTCCGCTTGCCGGTCCGTTCATACAGCGTGAAGAGCAGCAGCCCCGCCTGTACGGCATCCAGCTCATCCCGGGCAAAGTCGAAGTTCCCCTGCTCATCCACCAGATCATCCACATACTGCTTAATATAATCGATATAACGATCCTCCCGGAGCATCTTCCACAGCAGCTCCATTCCGCACAGGAACACGCCCTGGTGATAATGCCAGCGGTGCGCAGGCGGGAGCTCTCCCGCCTCATACGTATCCATTAATGAATCACAGGCCTTTTGCGCCCATTCAATCGGTGTTTGCGGCAGACTGCCTATCATCGTAATACCCCTTTCATCTTGTCAGAATAGCCCGCCCGTCCCCAGGAACTAGCCCTTCATCGAGCCCAGCATCGCACCCTTGGCAAAATGCTTCTGCAGGAACGGATACACCATCAGAATCGGCAGCGTAGCGACCACGATAACGGCCATCTTGATCGTCTGATCCGGCGGCGGAACCGTACCGTCCAGTGTCGCACTGTGATCCATCCCGCTAGCCAGCACGACAATCTGCCGCAGCAGGACCTGAATCGGCCATTTGGCGCTGTTATCCAGATAGAGAATGGCGCTCATATACGTGTTCCAGTACGTCACGGCGTAGAACAGAGAGATCGTGGCGATCGCGGGCAGCGAGAGGGGCAGCACGATTTTGAACAGAATCCCGAAGTCATTGCAGCCGTCAATCTTGGCCGACTCCTCCAGCCCCTCCGGAATGTTCTGGAAAAAGTTCTTGAGGATAATCATATTGAACGCACTGATCGCAGACGGAAGAATCAGCGCCGCATACGAATCGATCAGCCCCAGCTCCTTCACTACAAGGAACGTAGGAATCATTCCCCCGTGGAACAGCATCGTGAACACCACCAGGAAGTTGAACACCCGGCGGCCGTCCAGATCCTTGCGGGAGAGACCGTAGGCCATCAGCGCCGTGATGAACATACTGAACAGCGTGCCTATCAATGTGACTCCAATCGATACCCCCAAGGCTCTGAAGATCGTGTTCGTGGAGAAAATAAATTTATACGCCTCCAGGCTCCACACCTTCGGAATCAGCACAAACTTGTTGGCAGCCAGCTCAGCACTTGTTGTGAAGGAGCCTGCCACCACGTGGACGAACGGCAGCACCGTTACCAGCGCGATCAGGGCGAGCAGTATAAAGTTGACGGCAGAGAATAGTCTGCCGCTGAATGTGCGGTCTTCTACCATTTGAATTCCTCCTGCGGCATTTTAATAAACGCCTTCTTCTCCTATTTTCTTGGACACCTTGTTGACGGTCATGACCATAATCAGGCCTACAATCGACTTGAAGAAGCCGATGGCTGTACTGTAGCTGAACTGCCCTTGCCGCAGACCGGCGGTGTAGACATACGTATCGATAATTTCCGCAACCTCGCGGTTCATGGAGTTGAGCAGCAGGTAGACATGCTCGAAGCCCAGGTCGAGAACGGAACCGATTTTCAGAATAAACAGGGTAATAATTACTCCCCGGATGGCCGGAAGCGTAATATGCCAGACCTGTCTGAGCCGTCCGGCTCCGTCCATACGCGAAGCTTCATAGAGCCCCGGATCAATAGCCGCAATGGAAGCCAGATAGATAATCGTGCCCCAGCCTGCTTCCCGCCAGATGACCTGAAGGATATACATCGGCCGGAACCAGCCCGGACTCAGCAGGAAATTGATCTTGGCGAAGCCGAAGTAAGCCAGCAGCTCGTTGATAATCCCCCCGTCCATCGTCACCATGACGAAGGAGATCGAGACGACGATAACCCAAGACATGAAGTGCGGCAGATACACTAGGGTCTGGAAGAATCTTTTGAAGAAGGTGCCTCTGAGTTCATTAAGCATCAGGGCCAGAATAATCGGAATCGGAAAATAAATCAGAATGTTCATCCCGAACAGAATCAGCGTATTCGCCAAAATGTTCAGGAAATCCGGCTCGGTGAACAGCCGGCTGAAATGCTTCATGCCCACCCATTCGCTACCGGTAATCCCTTGGTAAGGCTTGTAATCCTGGAAGGAAATAATCAGTCCGTACATCGGCAAATATTTGAAGATAATGAAATACAGCACGCCGGGGATCAGCATGACATAGAGCAATTTGTTGCGCCACAGCCGCTTTTTCAGCTCACTGCTGCTCTTATATTTCTTCGGCATGGGTTCGGGAACTACGCGGGGCGGGGCGGATACTTCCTGCATGATTCTCTTCCTTTCTCTGTAAATTATTCGGGTAGTAGAAAAAGGCTGCCGGAGCGCTAACCCGGGGCAGCCCTCTTCCTGTTCAGTCCGCTGCTATAGCAGCTGCGCTCTGCTTATTTGGTGTACGCGGCATTGTATTCTTCGATAATCTTCGCCCCGCCCCGGCTCTTCCAGTTCTCCACTTCTTTCTCGAATCCGGCCTTATCCAGCTGACCGTACATATATTTGTAAGTGGCATCCGCAATAATCTGCTGAAGCTCTACGCCCTTGGACGTATAGGTAGCCGAGTCGAGCGCCGCCGTAGGATCTGCGACCCCGTATTTCACGTTCTCCAGCACCAGCTCCTCCGCATGAATCCGGCCCGGCAGCACGTTCAGACTCTGATACATGCCGTTCGTTTCGTATTCGCCAATGACGCTGTCCTTGAAGCCTTTGACCTCACGTTCGATCAGCTCTTTATTGTCGGTCGCTTTGGCCTTGCCGTCCACGACGGTGTAGTGTGTGCCTTCAATGCCCCAGTACATCAGATTGGCTACCTCAGGGGTCATCATCGCGTCGAAGAACTTCAGAATCTTCTTCAGTTCCGCCTCATCCTTGACTGCCGATTTCGGGAACAGCACTACGTTGTTGTAGCCGGGAATCATCCACTGGGCGAATTTGCCGTCAGGTCCAGCCACCATGCTATGCGTATCCAGTACGGCATCCGGCACGTTCTTGATCAAGTCCTTGTTCAGGGAATCGATGTCCTGCATCGAGCCGCCGATATACAGCCCGGCCTTGCCGCTGGTGAACATATTGACCGCATCCGTCTTACTGGTTGCCGCGAAGTCCTGGTTCATATAACCGCCTTCACGCAGCTTGCGGAAGAAATCCATCGTGTCGATGTATTGCGGAAAAGTGAACTCCGGTGCCAGCTGTCCATCCTTCTCCGCCCAGTTGTTCGGCGTGCCGAACCAGGAGGAGACCGTCTTGAAGGCACCGTACACCAGCTCATTGCGGTCCACAACGCCGATAGTATCCTTCTTCCCGTTGCCGTCCGGGTCCTTCTCGGTGAAGGCTTGGGCCATGGCGAACAGCTCCTCGGTATTGGCCGGTGCTTTCAGACCCAGCTTATCCGCCCAGTCCTTGCGGTAGATGATGCCCTGGCGGGCCAGCGGACGGCCGATGTATAGGGTATACAGCTTGCCGTCGACCTTGGTGTTGTTCAGGATCTCCGGCTTCAGCTTGTTCAGGTTCGGGAATTCGCTGAGCAGCGGCCCGATCTCCCAGAACTGTCCGTCCTTGATCGCTTCCTTCATCTGCAGGAAGGTGGTCTGGTTCTTCAGGTACGTCACCTGCGGCAGGGAACCGGTGGCGAACGAGGAGTTCAGCTTCTCTTCATACGTGTCAGCCGGAAAGAACTGATAAGTCAGCTTTGTATTCGTCAATTTCTCCACTTCATTCTTGATCGTATCCGGTGGAGTATCTGTCGTATTCAGCGGTAGCATAATCTTGATTTCTGTCGGCTTCTCCGGCTCTGCGGTGGCCGGGTCCGTGGTTGCGGTTGTGTTGGTCCCGGTGCTGGCGCCCGGGTCTTTCGTAGCTGCCGCCTCTTTGTTGTTGTTACCGCCGCAAGCGGACAACATGCTGAGTGTCAGCAGCGAGCTTAGGAGCAGGGTGAAGGATTTTTTCGTCATTCCTTTTTGACCTCCGTTTAATTTGTATTGGTTACAAGCCTCACATTACGCTCTGCGCTGGATTACGAAAACAATCATTTGCTCATAAAGGCAGGCGGGGCGCGGGGGTGTGGGTTAATGATTATCGTGTGATGGGGGGATAGGCATTGAAAGCTTAGTGTGTCGGAACGGTGGTCGGGCAGCAATAGGCGGGATTGCGTTGCAGCGGCGGGGGGCGGGGGGCTGAGGTGGAGCGGGACTGCGCTGGCAGGATGGGAGCTACGGCGGGCGGGACTGCGTGAGCTTTGGACTTCCGGCCGCTGTTGTCTCCAGATGCTGTTGATTATATGCTTGCAGCAGATAACATCCAGAGACAAAGGCGGACGCTAACGCTCCTCCAGTTCCAAACCTCCCTCCGTCCCTTTCTGCCGCTCCAGGCTGGGGGCTTTCAAGGCCTATCCTTGAAAGGGGGCAAGGGAATATCCCCGCCGCTTCGCACGGCGGGGCCTTGAAGTATGCTGTGTAGCGGGCGAGGAAGAAAAGGATAGAGTGAAGGTGCTGTAGGAGGCCGGATTGTGTCAGCTTTTGCTGCCTTAGGTGGGCTGAATAGGATTAAAGGTGAACAGTCCCTCTATTACTCAAAAATCCTGCACAAATTGCAACATTCCTCTCATAAAACTAACCATTATCAAAAAATGTTGCAGAAAAAGCAGCATTCCTTCTCTTCTAAGCCGCCCAAAGAGAAAATTCCTGCATTTCGTGCAACATTCCTTTGTAGTGTCCTGATATAGGCGATCCAGAGATGCATTATCTGCAACATTTTAATGGAATAGTTAATGTGCATCGCTTTACAGATCATAGTTTGGTGCGTATTCTGTGTTCACTTAATTAGATTCCTCTTACAGTTTTCTTTATATAACTCTTCGCTTCAGCCAAGGTTAACTGTGTTGATATAACGGATACGTTTAATTCTTCTTGGGTTGTTTCATTGTATAGTGATTTTTCACCCAATGAATCAAGATCTCCAATTAATTTGTTTCCTAAGGAAGGGAGTTTATTTTGAACCTCAATGATGGAAAAATAATTGTCTTCAGTCTGTGCAGCAAAAAAACCTAACCGTCTATACTCTACATAGACTTGACCTCTCATTAACCCACTCCTCTCCCTTTACCATTATTCTTATCTTGTTCTGCACTTTTATTATTGTTAGCTTCATTTTTCGGCTGAAAAATAGATCAATCATGAAGGACCTCATTGACTTTTTGTTGCCACATAAATATATTTATCATGGACACAAAAAGTGGGGTGAAGCGATGACGTCCAAAAAGATGGGGCGTCCACTATCTGACAATCCCAAAAGTGAATTGATTCGGGTCCGTGTCGATCAAGAGATTTTGAGCAAGCTTGATGCTTGCACCGAGAAGCTCCAAACGACCCGTTCCGATGTGATCCGCAAGGGAATTGAAAAGGTGTTTGATGAGCTCCAAAAATAAAGAAGGAAGCAGCGTAAGTCCCACGAAGAACACCGCTACTTCCTATCCTGCAACCGCTTGAATAAGCAGACTGCATAAATATCCTACCATGTGCAGGAAGTTCATTCAAGCGGGTGCGATGAACATAATGGGAGGACAAACATGAAAACAATTCTGGAAGCCCTGTACCATGGGAAGCTTCAACCCAATATGACTATTGTGCCGTCACATCCAGAATATCGTTACGCATGCAAACAGGTGACAGCAGAGACACAGCAATGGCGCGAACGGTTAGGGGAAGAAGTGTTTCGAGAGCTAGAGGAATATTTAGACTTGTGCGACAGCGTGAACAGCATGCAAGTGGAAGCTGCCTTTCATCATGGGTTCAAGTTGGGCGCAAACTTAGTAATTGAAGTAATGAGTAATCGGCCATAAGCCGCAGAGGATATATCGTCTGTCTCGTAGAATAGTCCCCTGTCTAGGCCCCACCACTGAAGCGGCGGGGCCTTCTTTTGCATTTCATTTTCACTTTTTCTGCAAATTGTATAGGTCTGTGCTTGAAGTCACCTTGAGTGCGGCAGTGTTAGATAATTAGGATGAAGATCAGATCTACAGGGGGAATAGGTTCGATTGAGGATTATAGGAGAAATAGCTTGTTCAACTATTAGCCTGTATTGCTTCTGGATTGCTTAAGGATGTTGGTGAAAGTACCCAGAATCTTATGTTTCTCATCGTTAATCAACTGATACTGCTGAACCGACTTCGTTAGAAATTCCAGGCCGCTGTGATATTCACCTCTGTCTAGTAAGTACTTAGCCAGTTCCAACAGTAAATTAGCTTGACGGTCTAGAACTAATTTACGTGAATATCTCACCTGGACCAGATCAATAACACTCTTCTCCAGGTCATGCTTAAATTGTTGTAAGGTAGCATTGATATTAAAGTTGTATTTATTAGCTGCCTTAAGCATATACAACAACCCGGTAATTCTCTCCTCTTCATGTGCGTCCAGATAAATAGAGTATGGTTCAATTACTGTTGAATCTCCACTTATCAGCTTTGTCAAAATAATATTAGCTTCGGACCACTCCATGAACAGACTCTTCCAACGCTCGACTTCATCCCCTTGTTCTCTTACCCAGCCAAAATCAGCATAACTCGTTATATAACCCAAAGCCCCCTCATAATCACCCAACTCATCGCAAACATTTCCGCGCAGCAAATTACTGTACGCAATGTAAAAGAACAGCGGTCTGCCGGGAAGTTTGACGGGTTCGGATGCTCTGCGTTCGTCCCGGCCTTTCAGGTCGTATTGAATTCTGGCTTTATGGCCCATTTTGGCGGCGTATTCCTCAACCTTGTCCCAGCGCTGTAAGGACCGGTATGTATTGGAAAGCTCTTTGAGTGCATCGAGCTGATCGACTTCATGGAGCCGTTCCACAAAAGGCTCGAACCGGTTCGCTGCCCACAGGTTCCGGTTTTGGTCATCGCTGAGTGAGATGGTAAACAGCCTGAAATGACATAGCGCCAACCGTTCGGAATGCTGATAGCGTTCAGCTTCGGCGACAATCTCGTAGATTGTAGCAGCTGCATCCTTTTTCCCAGCGATGAAGAGTTCTTCTGCACTATCAAACAACAGAGGCGCATACATCAGATTGTCCATAATATGGCGGGCCATTCGCTCAATACTGTCCAGCTTGTTCAATTCGGCACAACGGAGCAGCAGGGGGCCAATTCTCCGCCAGTCGGAAGAGCCGCCGATAATATAGTCATTGATGTACAATTCGTAGAAATACCCTTCCTCCTGCCCCATGGCCTGAGTAATCCGGTCCAACTGCTGCATCGCAATAGGCCGGTGCCCTCGAAGAATATTGCTGAGTGTCCCGGAATGAAGCTGAGAACGCTTGGCAAATTGAGTAATTTTCAAGTCCGTCTGCCGCAAATACTCCTCCAATTCAGATAATATCGTAGTCGTTGTCTGCAATTCGCAACCACCTTCCCTCTTCAATATGTGATTTATAGAATAAAATCCCTTTTATGTTACACAAAATATACCAACGCCCGATTCGTTAATCAAGTACTATTTTATGTATTTTTCCTAATCTTTAAAATTTTGGCATTAGAGTTGCCACTATTGGTACAATGGCCATCCTGCTCACTTTCATGAATAGAGTTATGAATAGTTTCGGGCACAAAAAAAGACCTTGAGGATTCACTCAAGGCCTAAAAAAATGCTCACATCCTATAACCCAAAATAATATCCCCGTTGTCCTCAAACTCCCCAGTCTCGGTGAATCCCACACTCTTATAGAGCTTATTAGCCGTTAGATTAATCGGGATATGCGATACCCTGATCTGTGTGCAATCCTCGCGGTTGCTCAGCATCTTAATAACCTCTTTAATTGCTGCTTTCCCGTACCCTTTGCCCTGAAATCTTCCGTCAATCATAAATCTCAGAATCCAATAATAGCCGTCTGTATATCTCTCATTATCAAACAGAATAAATCCGACCATCTCTTCTTCATTAAAAATACCGTAGGGTACAGAGGTAGGTTCGTTAACTGCATGTACAAGAGAGTCAGCATTACTTGCCACCAAGTTCAGTTGCTCTGTACTCACACTCAATTGGATGCACTCGTGCTCCAGTTCAGGGGTTATCTTATGTAATTGAATATTCACGGTGTAATCAATCCTCCATAATGTTTGATCTAAAATGTACTAAAAATATGAAACGGTTTTTGAAAAATCATACTGTAGTTGTCAATACACTCTAATTCAATCGAATCATGCTTAATCATAAATCGCTTCATATTTTCATGGACTTTCATAAACTCTTTATAATCATCTTCTTCACAATGTGATACAGCTATTTGATCAAAAGCCTCTTTTAGCCCAAAATCCTCCTGTACATGATCTAATCCCGCTGATAACCATTTAGTTGGATAAAAATATTGATTATTTAGGATATATACCAGTCGAAGCATTGCTTCTATTGCTCTATATTGATAGATCCGCCCTTCAATTATATTATTTCTTTTCAATGCTTCGCAGAAATTGTACTCTCCACTGTCATTAACTGTAACCCATAGACCACGAATAATCTTCTCTTTAATCTCATCCGGATAGCATTCAACCTTTTTTTGCGATAATGCTAAGATTCCTTTGGGGTCCCATACTGGAATAGCTCTCATAATATTGTTTAACGCATAAGGATCAAACTCATTCCAAAATCTATCCATTTCATCATTCATAAGGAGATCAAATTTCCAATACGCTCCACCAAATCCATAAGATACTCGTACTCCTTGATGCCAATATGTTTCCCCTGTAAAAAGTTCTCTAATGCTTTGACGGATATCCTCATCAATATCCATGTCGATATAATAATCTAAATCAATATCCGATTTTTCATCACAGAATCCATATGCAACCGAACCTTCAATGAAGATCATCATACTATTGACAACCTGGTCTGAAATCAATTGGAGTTTTGGAAGTATTACCGTTTCAAAATGTTTCTTAACAATTTCCACAAACTCATTCTGAGAATAATTTTTTATTTGTTCCATATGTATATTCATTCCTTTCTCGCTGTGCAAATAGTCATATACATGTCCCCCTCACTCCTCCGCCCCCCGCACCTTCGCCTCCGCCTCCGCATACTCCTGAATAATCAAGCTGCCGCCGCTGGTATGCCATTTCTCGACCTCGCCGGCGAAGCCGGTGGCGTCGATGTTGCCGAGAATGTAATTGTAAGTGGCATCTGCGATGATAGCGGAGAGCTCGGCGTTCTTCTCGTCATAGGTTGGCGAGGTTAGCGATACGGTGGGATCATCGACCAGAAACTGCTCGTTATCCCGGCTGAGCTGGTCGGCCAGGGCGGTGAGCTGCTCTTTTTGTGCGACCTCCTTGATATGCGTATTGCCCACATCGGCGATCATCAGGGAATTGAGCGGATTGACCTCATACACCCGCAGCTGGGATGTCTCTTCAGGAAGAATCACTTTCCCCTCCCCGTCCAGCTTATAGTGGCGGCCCTCAAAGCCGTAAGCCATCAGGTTGGCTACATCCTCATCCATCGTGCGGTCGAAGAATCTAAGCACCTGCTTCAGCTCCTGCTCGGTAGCAATGGCTTTACGTGAAAAGAGGTACAAGCCGTTGTACTTGGGTATGGACCATACCTTGTATCCGTCCGGCCCCTTAATCCGGTTAATCAGCGTCAGCTCCGCCTTGGGGTTGATCGCCTTGGCCTCAATGGAGAGCCGCTGCACATCCGTCATGCTCCCGATGAAGATCCCCGCTGTTCCCCGGATGAACTTGTCCCGCTGTACTTCTTTGCTGGTCAGGGCGAAATCCTGGTTAATGATCTGCTCCTTGTATAACTTACGCATGAAGTTCATCGTGTTCATATATTCAGGCGTGGCGAATTCCGGGACGAACTGTCCATCTTCGATTGTCCAGTTATTCGGCGTGCCGAAATAGGAGCTTAACGTCTTGAATACCCCGTACACCAGATCGTTGCGGTCCACCAGTCCGAGGGTGTCTGGCTTGCCGTTGCCGTCCGGGTCATTCATGGTGAACTGCTTCATCACCTCATACAGCTCCTCCAGCGTTCCGGGCGGACGGAGATGCAGCTTCTCCAGCCAGTCCTTACGGATAATAATGCCCTGCCGGGAGGCCGGTCTTTCCGTATAAAGGCCATAGATTCCTCCGTCCACCGAAGTCTGCTTAAGAATCGCCGCATTCAGCTGACCGAGATTCGGAAATTCCGCCAGATAGGGACCAATCTCCCAAAAAGCGCCGGAGCGGATCATATTCTTGACCGGATTATAATCGGTGAATTTCACGAACGTCACTTTGCCGAGGGAGCCGGTGGTCAGTGCAGTATTCATTTTGTCCGTGTAGACGCCCTCCGGTACCCAGGTAATATTGAGCTGTGTCCCGGTCAGTCGCTCAATCTCGGCGATCAGCTCCGCTGAAGGCGTCTGCGGAAAATGCAGCGGTGCCAGAATCGAGATCGGCGCCGGGGCGCCCGCTGAATCGGAACGCTCAGACTCCCCCCCGCTGCAAGCGCTTAACATCATGAACGATAAGAACAGGATGAAGCACACTGCAAGAGCTTTCTTCCTGCCCGTTAACCGGTTGAACATTCCATAACCCCCTGAAGCGTAATATTTATCTGCCTTAGAAGCCTATCTATTGATTAATGTAGCTTATGTATGAATGATTAGAGAAAATGATTATTGCGGCACCAGATGATTATTGTTATTATCCTTCGTGATGCATACACTTAAGACAGTGATTTCTCTATTTCATGCAAAGGTGCTGAACGCTGTTGAAACATCTTAGCTTTCTCAGTAAATTAACTATGTTCGCGTTCGCCATCAGCATCCTGCCGGTGTTGTTCATTGGATCGTTCTCCTATTTCACATCCTCCAGCGAAATTCAAAAAAATGTTAACGAAAGCAAAAAGGAACTCATTTTACAAATTACCTCAAATGTAGAGCATAAGCTGAATACTGTCAACCAGACCTTGAACCAGGTCGTGAACTCTTCGGTGCTGAAGAAGGCGATGAACAACCCGCTGAATGAGAACGATTTCATTTTATATAACGACATCCGCAATGAGATCCGCAATATGCAGTCCTTCGATACCCGGCTGGAGGATGTCATCCTGCTTAATCAGCGCCAGAACTGGATGATTAAGAATTCCGGGCTCTACCGGCTGAATGAATACCGCAATTACGAGCAGCTGACGAATCTGTTGAATGTGGAAGGCAGCTCCTCCTGGGTGCTGAACCCCTCCTCCCTGTTCTACAGTGAAGAGAGCATTAACGTGACCGGCTGCAAGTACAGCATCAGTCTGATTAAGAAGCTGCCGACGACCAAGCTGCAGAAATACGGACTGGCTCTGGCCAATATTCCGGCCTGCAGTCTTCAGGACTTCATTAATCCCGATATGCAGCCGCTGGACAGTATTATGGTGCTGGATAAAAGCGGACGGATTCTGCTGCATCCGGACCGTAAGCTGATCGGAGAGCCTGCCACCGCAGCCGGATTCACGGGCTTCGGGCAGATCGCCGCTGCCGCTGAGCCGTCGGGACAATTCAAGACGAAGCTTAATGAAGCCGATTATTCAATCACCTATATGCGTTCCCAGTTGAACGGCTGGATCTATCTGTCGGCCACCTCCATCAAGAGTCTGACCCGCGAATCCGGCAAAATCGGCACCTACACGGTATTCGTCTGCACGTTCATGCTGCTGTTATCTGTGCTGCTGGCGTGGCTGGGCTCCCGGCGCATGTATACACCCATCGAACGGCTGCTCACCCAGATTGGACTGCGCCGTCCCGGTCTGCGGGCAGGGCGTACGGATGAATTCCAGCTCATCGGCGAGCAGGTGCATTCCCTGTTCCAATCGAAATCACAGCTGGAGAAGGAGGTCAGCCAGCATCTCGGACAGGTACGGACCTTCTTTCTGATTCAGGCATTCGGAGGCAATCTTAGAAGACGCGAGCTGATGGAGGAGCTGGAGCAATACGGATACGGCAAGCAAGTCGAGGAATGGAAGACGATGGCTGTCATTACGCTGAGCATCGACTTCTCCGAGGAGAACAGCTATGAGAAAAAGGATCTCAATCTGCTGTTATTCGCTGCGCATAATATGACTCAGGAGCTGGTTTCTGCGCAGCACAGGCTAACCCCTGTGATGATGGGTCATGCGCTGGCAGTCGTTATCGGCAGTGAGGATGAGAGCACGGAAGCTTTTCACCGGATGCTCTATGCGCTTACGGAGAAGCTCCAGCAGGAGATTAACGGGGTCCTGAAGCTGCAGGTCAGCATTGGGCTTAGTCTGCCGTTTCATTCGTTTGACAAAATGTCCATTGCCTATAGGGAAAGCCTTGAAGCTCTGAAGCACCGGATTACCCTGGGCAAAGGCATCATCATCCAGTACGAGAATATCAATTCCGGCAAGCATTATCTCAATCTGAACTACCCGACCCACACGGAAAATGACCTGATGGATGCCATCAGGCTGGCCGACAGCGATAAAGCGAAGGAGCTGCTGCATAAGCTGTTCAAGTGTATTTTTGCGCTGGGACTGTCGCCGCAGGAATATCAGATTCCGCTGACCCGGCTGCTGAACAATACGCTCATTATGATGCAGGAATCGGGAATTACGCTGAATCAGATCTACCATGCGAGCGGTTCCCTGTTCGAGGAGCTAACCGATCTGCATATTGTGGCCGAGATTGAAGACTGGTTCTGGACCATCGTGATCCAGCCGGTTATCGTCATCTTCCACAGCAGGCAGAACGCCCAGTACCATAATATCTCCGAGAAGCTGATCGACATCGTCCAGCATGAGTATGATCAGGATCTGACGCTGGAGGAGTGTGCTTCGCGGCTGCACTATAACGCCAACTACATCAGCAGTGTGTTCCGCAAGGAGACGCAGTATTATTTCAGTGATTATCTGAGCATGTACCGGTTCAAAATGGCCAAAAAATGGCTGGAGGAGACCGATATGCCCGTGAAGGATATCGCCTCCCGCCTGAGATACAACAATTCACAGAATTTCATCCGTTCCTTCCGCAAGCAGGAGGGGATGACCCCCGGCCAGTACCGTGACAGCTTCCACACGAAGCTCAGAGCGGTCCCGGGCGATGAGTAGGCGCTGTACCTTCAGGGGGGCCTTGAGTCTCTGCAGCTTTCTGCGTCTGATAAACCATGTAAGAAGTAAGGCCAGAATAAGCAAGATGCCGCCTACAGTAATCGCAATATTTCTGATATCCGGTACATAGACTACCAGCTGAATAGGCTCGGAATCCGCAAGGGATACATGCCAGGTTAAGGTATTGCCGTCTTGCTCAGCCGCATTATTAGCCCCGTATAGATCATAGGGAATCGTTAATTTGAAATCGACGGAGAAGCTGCCCATCAGCAGGCGCACCAGGGACTTAGGGACATTCAAGCTGCCGATGCCGTCAATAATCTCATCGGAGTAGGCGTTCAGCTTCGGTTGGGCCACTACATCGTATTTGGTATACAGCCACCTGTCCGTCTGCCCCACCTTGGCCTCTACAATATCGAAGCCGCTGCTGCTGTTCTTCAATTCCTCCATGGAGGCGTAGGATTTCTGAAATTGGTATTCGGTGGATTTGCCGCTTGCTGTCTTCTTCAGCTCTATGCCTGCGGCCGCCAGCCGGGTGGTTAGAAGCTCTTCCGCTTTGCCGCTGACCAGCTTCTCTGCCCGGGCATCCAACATAAGGCTGAAGGCCAGATCCAGGGAGCCGTCCTTCTTCACGGTTACATGGGCCGTGCCTTGCGCGCAGCCTGTGAGCAGCAGGACAAGCATGAGCATAATCAGTATTGCCTTGATTCTAATCGCGTTCAACCTGCGTTTCTTCAACCTCTGTCCCTCCATCCGCTGACTGTTGCTACTAGCTTAACCGAACCTTGAAGAAGCGAATCTGCGCTTATGGAGTCAAGCTTATCACATGCCGGGGAGGTACAGAAAGCCCCCAGCCTGCGGATATCCGTAAGCTGGAGGCTTCCCTGCGCGTAATCTTGTTATTTTTTCAAATGATAAGGGACGGTAGTGATAATTACATTGCGCCGGTACAGCAGATGCGCGCGGATCAGCAGACTGGACTGGTTATGCAGAATATTATGCCAGCCCTTCTTCGGTATGAATTGAGGAACGATGACGGTCACCTGATAATTCGACTCGCTCGCCTTGCGCTGAACCGTATCAATGAACTTGCTCAATGGATGAATGATACTGCGGTAAGGCGAATACAGCGTCACCAGCCGCACCTCCGGATGGAATTTCTTCCATTTCTCTTCGAAAATAGCGTCATCCTCGCGCTCGAACGGGATGTGGACAGCAATAATCTGTTCTGCGCCCAGCGACTTGGCATACCGCAAGGAATTCTCTACCACATGGGTAATACCGGCCACCGGCAGAATAATGATATTCCCCTCAATCGCCAGCGGCGGCTCACCGCAGGTGGCTACCCGCAACTGATCGGCAACCGATTCATAATGCTTGTAGATGCGGTAGAAGAACAGGATAATCAGCGGCAGGAAGACCAGCACCGGCCAGACCTGCGTGAATTTGGTCAGGAAGAACATCATCGTAACAATGAAGCTGATCAGTGCTCCAATTGCATTAATGATCAGCTTGGGCAGCCAGCCTTCCGGCTTGTGCCGGAGCCATTTGACGATCATGCCCGTCTGCGACAGGGTGAACGGGATGAAGACCCCGACTGCATACAGCGGAATAAGATGCTCCGTCCGTCCCTCAAAGGCAATGATCAGGATAATCGACAAGATACCCAGGCTGAGAATTCCGTTCGAGTACCCCAGCCGGTCTCCGCGTACAGTGAACATCCGGGGAATGAATTTATCCTTCGCCAGATTCACAGCCAGCAGCGGGAACGCGGAATATCCGGTGTTCGCCGCCAGAACCAGAATTAAGGCTGTTGTTCCCTGCACGACATAATACATGAAGTTGCGGCCAAAGACATGCTCGGCAATATCGGACACCACCGTGACTTGTTCACGCGGAGCAATGCCGTAATAATACGCCAGGAAGACGATGCCTGAGAATAACAGCGCGAGCAGAATCCCCATTGCCGCCAAGGTTTTGGCTGCATTATTCGGTGCCGGTGCCTTGAAATTGGGGATCGCATTCGATATCGCCTCCACCCCCGTCAGCGCCGAGCTGCCCGAGGAGAACGCCCGCAGCAGCAGGAACAGGCTGATTCCGGCCACCGGTGTTCCCAGTGAGGTATGAAGCTCCGCCGGTACTCTTCCAGTCAGCACGTTGAACAGACCCAGACCAATCATAATGAACATCGCCAGGACGAACAGATAGACCGGATACGCCAGGAAAGAGGCCGACTCGGTGACCCCGCGAAGATTAAGCGTCGTGATCAGCAGTACGAAGATGATGGCAATGATTACATTATAAGGATGCAGACTCGGAAAAGCTGAAGTGATCGCGTCTGTTCCCGCAGAGACACTGACCGCTACGGTTAGTATATAATCGACGAGCAAGGAGCCCCCGGCAATCAGACCCGGATATTTGCCCAGATTCTCCTTGGATACGACATAAGCCCCGCCGCCCTGGGGATAGGCGAAGATGATCTGCCTATAGGAGAGTATCAGGGCCAACAGCAGCACCAGTACCCCGCCTGCAATAGGAATGGAATACCAGAATGCGGCTGTACTAACCGTGATTAGCACCAGCAGAATCTGCTCCGGGCCATAAGCCACAGAGGACAAGGCATCCGAGGACAGAATGGCCAGGGCCTTAGTTTTGTTTAGCTTCTGTTCTCCCAGCTGATCGGACTTCAGCGGCCGTCCGATCAGGAACCTTTTTACCGAAGACATCATCATCACTCACCGACTTTTTTAAAGTTATATTACCCCTGGTGCACGATTAAAATCTGAACCTTTAACTGGATACAGACACTATTTTTGCTGCCCGTTCGATACTACATTAATTCTTTTATCACCATCTGTATATATGCAGATATCCTAGACAAACTCCAAACCATGAATAATAAATGTAATTCGCCGAAAGACACAGCAAACGGGACCAAGCAGGCTGTCCGCTCCGTCCCGTTTGCTTATTTCAGCTTTTTTTGCTATATTCAGCCATTTTCAGGCTGTCTCAGAGCCAGTCCTGTGTAAGCAGCGTCCGCAGCAGCTCCGCCTGCTCCCTGCCGATCCGGGCCGT
This sequence comes from Paenibacillus sp. FSL H7-0350, assembly GCF_038593195.1. Classification (NCBI taxonomy): domain Bacteria; kingdom Bacillati; phylum Bacillota; class Bacilli; order Caryophanales; family Paenibacillaceae; genus Paenibacillus; species Paenibacillus sp. FSL H7-0350. The sequence continues at coordinate 3,157,928 of NZ_CP151972.1, forward strand.
GATTTCGGCCTCAATATTCTGCTTGATCTCCAGCATACTCCGACAAGCCGCTGTTCCCTTCGCAGTGAGCACGATAGGCTTGTCCCGGCTGTTGCCTTCCTTAGCAGCAGTATCTACGTAACCTTCAGCCAGCAGATTGTTGATCGTCTTTTGCGTGCCCTGGCGGGAAATGCCGATCAGCCTGCTGATCTCCGAAATGGACAGAACGCCGTGCTGCTCCAGCATCGCCAGAATATGCGTCTCCGTCTTATTCAGCGGCTCGCCGCTCATCTGGTTCACCTTGTCGCGCAGCACCTTATGCTTCTCGCTGATCATATCGACCAGATTCAACCCGCTCATATATTCCTCCATTTACAAGACCTCCATGATAGAAATAAAGTTCCGTCAGCGCACGAGCCCACCTTAAGATACCCGCTGAAATCCTGCACACAATACAACAATCCCCTCATACTATCGGGCTTATTCCATAATATGTTGTAAGAAAGGCATGATTCCTCCCTACATATGCAGCTTGTCAGCACAATTCTTGTATTTCATACAACAACCCTTCTGAATGGACTATTAGACATGAATCAAATTGTACTTTTTACAACAATGACCCATCACGGACGGGCAATCCATATCATACTCATTGTCAACTAGGTTGACAATGAGCCCTCGCACTGTTACTATAAGTGAAGTTTGACAAACTTACATTTAAGGGAGTTCGGAAACATGGGCAGCAACAAAAAAGAAGCTTTAATTTTCACCAGTATGATGTGTTTTTGCATGGTCATCTTTATGTCTTTTTACAATGTGATTATAGCGAACGGATTCAACAGCAGGCTGTTCACGGATGTGGCTGTGGGCTTACTCCCGGCACTTGCCGTTGCCCTGTTCTGCGATATTGTGGTGGTTAGCAGAATTGCCAAAGGACTGGCCTTCAAAATAGTGAAGCCTTCTGCGCCCCAGATCCGCAAAATACTGACGATCTCATGCTTCATGGTCTGCGGCATGGTCATCCTCATGTCTCTATACGGCACACTAGCACACTTCGGATTCGGGGACAACTTCTTCCGTCATTACTTCTCCATCCTGGGGCTTAATTTCATCTGTGCCCTGCCACTCCAGCTGCTGGTTGCCGGTCCGCTGACCCGCTTCCTGTTCAGCCGGATGTTTCCGGTCCGTACGGCAGCACCGGGCGTCTAAGGCTGGCTGAAACCACTAGGCCGCTTATCCGAATACGGGCATGGCCATCAGCCAAGGACTGAGCGGTGTTCCCGCCACACCAAAAAGGGTGTTCAGCCAGCCATGATCTCATGGCTGTGCGGAACACCCTTGTCCGGGCTTCATCCTATTGACTATTTATTCCATGAAAGACAAGCGCCCATCCCGCAGCCGTACACTGCCGCCCTTAGCATAGAAGCTTAGTCCAGAGCAGATACCTCCGGGGAAGACCAGGCTGGTGATGGCGGTGAGGCCGTCATTGGCGAATACCTCCACCGAACAGGCATCCAGCAGGATACGCAGGTTCCTCAAGATGCCCATTTCCCCGGTGCTCTGGGGATCGGGGAATATGTCTGAGAAGCCGGTCTCGCCGGACTGATCTCTGCGCAGGGTTAGAGTGCCATCGACAACAGAGTAGACGAGTTCGGTATACTCGGTAGCGGTATGATGAATAATAAGACCGAATTCTTCCGCTTCATTATCCGCAAGCGCAATCCGCAGCTCCAAGGCGGAATCCTTGCACTTGATATCCTGGCGCTCGCCCGGTATCAGCAGCATCTCCGGCAATGTCCCAGACTCTGCCGCAAAGTAACGGTCTAGCTCCGCTACCGGCTGCTGGAGGATCAAGGTGCGGCCTTCTGCCTCATGCAACGTCAGTACCCGCGGAATCGTCATCGCTCCGCGCCAGCCCTGGCTTGGAACATGGTTGGCATAACGCCAGTTGCTCATCCAGCCGACGAAGATCCGCCGCCCGTCCGCCGCCGGAATGTCGGAGAAGCTGACCCCCGCGTAGTTATCCTTACCATAATCCAGCCAGCGGATGTCGCTGTGCTCCGGCGTGAACACGGAGCCGTCAAACTCACCGACGAAATATTGCGTCCGCGAGCCGTATCGCTGCCCGCTGTTATCACCGATGCTGACCAGCAGCACCCACTTGCTGTCTCCTGTCCCTTCAACCGGGAGCTGGAACAGGTCCGGGCATTCCCATACCGCATCATGAGAGCCTGCGCCTTCGCCGAATTCACTCTCCAGGCTCCACTCCCGAAGATTCGGGGAGGAGTAGAACGTAATCGTCTGATCGGTCGCCAGCACCATAATCCATTTCCCGTGAGAACCGGACCAGAACACCTTCGGATCACGGAAATCCGCCTTGGAAGAATGGGTCAGCACCGGGTTGCCTGCATACTTAATCCAGGTCCGGCCATTGTCATGGCTGTAGGCCAGGCTTTGTCTCTGTACGGCAGGCGACGATGCCGTCGGCTCCAGATGACTGGTGTAGACTGCGACGATACCCGGCTTCTCCGGGAACAGTCCGCTCGTATTGTTCCAGTCTACGATGGCACTGCCGGAGAACGCATAGCCGTGATCGTCCGGATACAGTGCAATGTCCAGCTCCTCCCAGACAATCAGGTCTTTACTGACTGCATGGCCCCAGTGCATTGGCCCCCAGATGGAGGAATGCGGATGATACTGATAGAACAAATGATATTCCCCTTCGAAATAAACCAGTCCATTCGGATCATTCAGCCAATGCTGCGCCGGCGTAAAATGCAGCGCCGGCCTGTGTTTGGTTCTCCCGATAATCTCCACTCCATTACCACCTTTATCTGTTTATAGGTTATACGTTCTTCATGTGCCGCAGCTAGTGCAGCCTCAGCCTTTGTTCTTGAGATAACTGTCATATCCTCTTTGCTTGATCTCCAGCCATTTGTCCAGCCCGAGTCTGGACAGCTCTGCCTGATAATCCTTCCATTCCTCTTCCACTTTGCCGGTCTTGGTCCATTCCGCGCGCTTGCGGTTGACGTAAGCGAACAGGTCGGTCTCAATAGCGGTCAATTCCTTCTGATCCTCCAGAGAGTAGAAGACACGCGGGAAGTTATTGTCTGCCTTCATATAAGGCACCAGCTTCTCCTTCATGAGGTCCAGCCGCCAAGCAGCATCATCCGGCTTCGTGGTCACCTTACCGTAGTATTCATCCAGGATCGCCAGCGGTCCGCCGATGCTGGTCTTTTGGCGCAATTCAACCGGGGCCGCGCCTTCCAGCGGCAGATGCTTCAGCATTTTGGCCGATTCATCGTATTCAAAAATATTCTGCTGCGTCTCATCCCCATACGTTCCCCAGTTATCCTCAACCGACTGCTGCGGATCATAGAGTTGGTCAATCCACTTGGCGGTAAGCTCCAGATTCTTGTTGGAACCGGTAATAACCATCCGGCCGCGGTCAAATCCGAAGTTGTTCGTGCGGGCTACATTGACCTGTCCGTCCGGTCCGGCAAGCGGCTGCATCAGATCATATTTATCGTTGAAGCCGGTGATATTGGATTTATCCCATTGGAAGTAGAGGCCATAGCGTTCACTCTGCCCTTTGGCCAGATAGGTGTTGTAATCCTGTTCAAACGCCTCTTCATCGATTAGATCCAGCGCATACAGCTCGTTCAGATACTTAATGCCCTCTTTATATCCGTCCTGGCCCGCAGTGAAGACCACTTTGCCGTCATTGGTAACCACCGTGTGATCGCCGTTATCACCGAGACCGAACGAACCGAACAGGAAGTTCATATCCTCATTGCCGTTATTCAGCACAAAAGACAGCGGAATCTCATCCTTCTGGCCGTTCCCGTTCGGGTCATCATTCTTGAAGGCGACCAACACCTTCTTCAGCTCCTCCGTTGTGGTTGGCATAGCGAGTCCCAGCTTTTTCAGCCACTCCACATTGATCCACGGCATCCCGTTGACCGAATGAATGCTTTCCTTGCCGGACCCGAGCTCTTCTATCCACGGAAAAGCATAGATATGGCCGTCCTGCGCCGTCATCATTGATTTGTACTCCGGCGCGGCTGCCAGCACCTTTTGCAGATTCGGCATGTACTTCTCGATCAGCTCCTCCAGCGGAACAATCGTTCCATCCTTGCCCAGGGTCAGCAGATCGTAGTCCGAGTAGGCGGCATCAATGATCGCATCCGGCAGATCTCCGCTGGCTATCGCCAGATTTCTTTTCTCAATAAAAGCGTCGTTGGTGTAATTGGTGAAATCGATGTGGACCCCGGACTTCTCCTCCAGCCGCTTGTAGATCAGTTTCTCATTCGGATCGGCAGGCGCCAGTGCGGAGCTCTGAGACATGAAGTGCAGCGATACCTTCTCTTTAAGCGGCAGCGTCACGTTCTCCAGCTTGTAATCCTTAGAGGCCGAGGAATTACCGCCCCCGCCGCCGCAGCCCGCAAGTACGGAAGCCGAGAGTGCCAGCACAGACAGGGTTTGCAATGATTTTTTCATATGAGATTCCCCCTATTATTATTTAATGGAGCCGACCATGGCACCCTTCTCGAAGTACTTCTGGAAGAACGGGTACATCACGATCAGCGGCAGGCTGGAGATGACGATCGAAGAATACTTGATCATTTCAGACAGCTTCTTCAGCTCCGCCTGGGCCAGTGCATCGGCAATCATGCCGGGCTGCACCTGATTCTGAATCAGGATCGAACGCAGCACCAGCTGCAGCGGGAACAGCCGCGAATCGTCCAGATAAATCATGGCATCGAAGTAAGAGTTCCACTGCCCCACGAAGGCATACAAGGCGAGCACGAAGATAATGGGCTTCGACAACGGCAGTACGATCCGGAAAAAAATGCCCAGATCTGACGCCCCGTCGATACTCGCCGCCTGAAACAGCTCCTTGGGCAGACCCTGGAAATAGGTCTTCGCCAGAATAATATTGAACACGCTGATCGCCCCCGGCAGGATCACCGCCCACACCGTATTCAGCATCCCCAGATCCTTCACAACCAGATAGGTCGGAATCAGACCGCCGCCGAAGAACATCGTAATCAGGAAGAAGATCATCACCGGCCGCTTCCCGGCCAGCCCCTCCATGGACAGCGGATACGCCGCAAAGACGGAGAAGAATACCGTAGCCAGCGCGAAGGCGGCAGAGTAGAACAAGGCGTTGAAGAAGCCGCGGATCATCGCGTCGTTGCTGAGAATTTTGACGTAGCCAGTAATTGTCCAGTCCGACGGCGCAATAGCCAGCCCCTTGGTAATGAGCACATTCGGTGTTAAGAAGGAGGCCAGCACGACATACACCAGCGGAAACAGAATGACCAGGATGAACAAACCTAGCAATATATAAGTAACAACAAGCAGAATCCGGTCCTTCCCGGAATATTGAATATCCATACTTACCTCCTTTTAATACAGTCCTTCCCCTTCGTTCAGCCGCTTGACGACCGTATTGACGAAGACCAGCAGGATTACGTTAATGACGGAATTGAATAATCCGATAGCGGTGGAATAGGCATAATCGCCAGCCTGCAGACCCACCTTGTAGACATAGGTCGCAATAATCTCCGAGGTCGGGGTATTAAGCGCCGTCTGCATCAGGAAGGCCTTCTCATAGCCGATGGACATGATGCCGCCTGCGGCAAGGATGAACAGCACGGCCATCACCGGCCTCAGCGCGGGCAGATCGATATGGCGGATGCGCTTCAGCAGCGAGGCACCGTCAATCGTTGCCGCATCATGAAGCTGCGGATCTACACCCGCCAGCGTAGCTACATAGATAATCGAGGACCAGCCTGCCGTCTGCCAGATGCCTGACAGAATATACACGGTACGGAAGTAAGCTGGATCACTCATGAAGGACACCGGCTTACCTGTAAAAGTAGTAATGAGCGCATTCACCACACCTGTCGGCGACAGGAAGACAAACAACATCCCTGCCACAACCACCACCGAGATAAAGTTAGGCGCATACACAATCAGCTGGATGTTCTTCTTCAACTTCGCGCTGCGGATCAGGTTCAGCATAAGCGCCAGCACAATCGGCACCGGAAAACCCAGAATCAGCCCGTAGGCGCTTAATTTAAGCGTGTTCATTAGAATATCGTAGAAATTCGGCGAGGTGAGAAACCGCTCGAAATGTTCAAAGCCCACCCATGCGCTGCCCATGATGCCCTTGCGCGGGCTGAAATCCTTGAAGGCAATCATCGCGCCGTACATCGGAACGTATTTGAATATAACCGTGAGAATTACAGCTGGAGCCAAGAATAAATACAGGATATAATTCCGGCGTACATAGCTTAGCCACGACCTGTGCTTGATGAGCCTTGTTCTCCCGGGTTGAGCCATCGGATTTGCCAATCTTCTTCCCCCTTCTTATTTTTGCATTCGCCCCTAATGAATAGGTTTACATTTTTACATTTGACCATGTTTTTCATTTACAATTTATCAGAGAATCTGACAAGAAGTCAATGCATTTTGTGCAAAAAAATAAATTATTTATTGCATTATACAGTGCAAATGTAACATATTCATATAAATTAGGCTCCAAACTGTTATTTCACACCCATGTATGTGAAACGAATTTGTGCATTTGTAAAATTCCGTTGTCAATCTTGCTGATATGCTATATATTAGGTAACAGAGACTACAAATATGGGGAAACAAAGGTGGAACACAGTGATGAAGAAAGCCAAGGTCACCATTCAAGACATTGCCGATGCCCTGGGAATCTCCAGAAACACGGCCTCCAAGGCATTGAACGGCGCAGAGAGCGTTCCTCCCGAGACCCGGGAGAAGGTACTCAGCAAAGCTGCCGAGCTTAAATATAAACAATTCTCTTATATGGAGACCGCAAGCAGCCCCTCCGAGCAGCAGGGTAATATCGCCCTCCTGACCAGTAACCTCCCCAACAGCTCCCACTTCGGCTCCCAGCTGCTCAGTGGACTGGAGAAGCGTATTAGCACAGAGGGCTACACCCTGTCCATTTATTTTGTCCGGGAGAACGATATTAACGCCATGACTCTGCCCGGTAATTTCGAGCCTTCTACTGTTGACGGGATTATCTGTATTGAAATGTTCAATAAGGAGTACAGCGGGCTGATTACCGATCTCGGTATCCCCACGATCTTCATTGACTGCGCGGCGGACATTGTCTACCCTGAGCTGAAGGCGGACCTGCTGCTCATGGAGAACGAACACAGCATGTATGCGATGACCCGTAAGCTGATGGACCTCGGTGTGCGGAGCTTCGGATTCGTCGGCGATTACAACCACTGCCGCAGCTTCCATGAACGGTGGACCGGCTTCAACCGAGCCCTCTCTGCAGCCGGAATCCCGCTGAATCCCGAATCCTGCATTGTCGGCCAGGACAAGGATTACCTGCTGGAGGCGAACTGGATGGACCAGCAGATGGAGGCGCTCGGCCAGTGGCCCTCCGCCTTCATCTGTGCGAATGACTTCATTGCCATCAGCGTGATGAAATCGCTTAAGAACAGAGGGGTCAAGGTACCGGAGCAGGTGGCGGTCTGCGGCTTCGATGACGCTTCGGAATCACGGGTCATCGAGCCTCATCTCTCGACCGTACATATCTACAGCAGCCATATGGGGATTGTCTCCGCAGAGATGCTGCTCTCCAGAATCAAGGACCCGGCCCGGCCTTATCAGGTCACGCATGTCGCCACTGACGTCCTATTCAGAGACTCTACTCCCGTACCGAACTAATTTCGCCAGGAGGTTACTATCGTGCAATCCAAGAATACAGTCCTTTGCGTGGGCGAGCTGCTCATCGATTTCTTCTGCACTGAGGCGGACGTCAGCCTGACCGAAGGCCGGCATTTCGCCAAGCAGGCCGGCGGGGCACCGGCGAACGTAAGTGCAGCCATCGCCCGGCTCGGCGGTCACTCCGCCTTCCTCGGCAAGGTCGGGGCTGATCCCTTCGGCCTCTTCCTGAAGCAGACGCTGGAGGAACAGAACGTGGATACCGCGATGCTGCTGCTTGATCCCGCAAGCCCGACCACACTGGCTTTCGTCTCGCGCTCAGCGAATGGGGAACGCGATTTCGTGTTCCACCGCGGGGCAGACCGGCTGCTCAGGCTGGAAGAGCTGGACCGGGCAGCCGTCCGTAAGGCGGCCATGCTTCATTTCGGCTCGGCGACAGCGCTGCTGGCTGATCCCTTCCGCGAGGTCTATATGACGCTCATGGACGAAGCGAAGACGAACGGACAGTTCATCTCCTTTGACCCCAACTACCGGGATGACCTGTGGACCGGACGTCAGGAGGAATTCATCGCGCTGTCCAGAGCAGGCATCGCCAAGGCCGATCTGGTGAAGGTCAGCGACGAGGAGCTTCAGCTGATTACGCGCGAAGCGGACCGTGATGCCGCCCTTGATATGCTGCATGAATGGGGAGCCGGAGCAGTAGCCGTTACTCTGGGCAAAGACGGCACCCTCATCTCCTCCCCGGACTCCCGGTTGCTGATTCCCAGCATCACCGTGAAGTCCATCGATTCCACCGGCGCCGGCGATGCATTCATTGGAGCCCTGCTCTGCCGGATCAGCCAGTTGGCGCATCCGGCAGACTTCACCCGCAGCGCGGAGCTGCAGCGGGACTTCGTCACCTTCGCCAACCAGGTGGGGGCAATTGTCTGCACCAAGATCGGGGCGATTGCTGCGCTGCCGACACTGGACGAGGTCCAGAAGTATGCCGGGTAAGCTGCAGAGCGTGATATGTATAGGCATCAAGTCCTGATGCCTGAGTAGTACAAAAGGTGTTCCTTAGCCGTCTGATTGCAGACGGCCAGGGAACACCTTTTTGTATAGGGAACTTTATTGCTGCCAGGACCGATGCCGGAGAACCGCTGTGGAGCCGCTGCTGAACCAATCTTTACCTGCTGTTTTCATCACAGACACAGGAGCTTGGCACGTAATATGATAAGCACAATATCATACGACTGAAGGAGCAGCTTGTGCATGAAAATGAAACAAGAATTCGACCATCTCATGGCGTTTGCCAAGGATTTAATCAATGAGAATCTCGGCTTTTATTACGATATTAATTATGGTTACTTCCAGCCGGAGACCCACCCGATTGTGGACTTCATCCGGCTGATCGGCAGACGTATCCAGAGCCAGCTCATGCTGATGCCCGCGCTCTACGGGGAGGTCGATCAGATGGAGCGGATGTTCTCGGACAACCTCTTCTTTGATGAATGGGCCGAGGTTACGCTCGACGGACGGAGCTTCCACTTCCTGATGCGTCAGATTGACAATAGCAGCAGAATCATCAACCTGGCACGTGACCTCGTCTTCCCCTCCCCCTGGATTCCCCGCAAGCTGCGCGACAGTCTGATCCGCATCGGTGAAGGTACTCTGAACGGAAGCTGGCGGCAGGATAAGGATCATCAGGTTACCCTGTGGCTTCCAATGGGCATCTCCTTCGTTGAAGGCTCAGGACATCATTCCATCACAGCGGGGATCGCCAAGGGCGAAGGGGAGCTCTACCCTACCTCGGTGTATGACATCAGTCTCATCTACGATCACGTATATACCGACGGCAAGTACTACTACAGAACGCATGACCGTTCGATCATCTCCGAGGTTCATTTCGTGGAATGCGCCGCCATCTTTGAGATCGGCCGGATTATGGCGGAGCAGAAGATTATTTTCTGAGGCCGGATGTGATATTCACCGCTCCCTCCAGCTAACTTCCAGACGCTTCACGGCTTATTCAAGTAGTCTCCCTCGGCACCAGCTGGAACCCCAGCGGCTCCTGCTCCGCCTCTCCCCCCTTCAGCTTGCCGAGAATCAGATGCAGCGCATTCTGTGCCTGTGCGGCGATCGGATTATCAATCGAAGTGATCCCCAGCGTATGGGCCAGCTCCGTATTGTCGAAGCCGACCACCGCCAGCTCCTCCGGCACCTTCACCTTCAGTCTGCGGGCTTCGCTCAGCACCCCTGCCGCGACCATATCATTGGCGCAGAGAATGGCATTCGGAGGCCCGCCTGGAATCATCAGTAGCCTGCGGATCAACTCCTCGCCCTGCCGGATGGAGTGGATGCCCGTCTGCGACCATTCCGGGTTCACCTCCAGATGATAGTTGCGGGCAGCATCCCGGTACGCCTGTATCCGCCCGGAGGTATTCATGCTGGCCGGCCGGCCCCAGGCATTAGCAATCCGCGTGTACCCCTTTTCAATCAGATGTTCAAGCCCGAGCATATATCCGTCATATTGATTCATGGCCACACTCTGAATCTCAGGAAGCTCCATCCGCTGCCAGGAGACAATCGGCCCGTATTTGCAATAGGAGCCCAGGAGCGCCTGATCGTTAACGCAGGTACTGATGACCAGCGCATCGACTCTTTTACGCCGCATATCCTCGAAGGCTTGCAGCTCTTTGGCCGGATCGCCCCCGGAGGTATAGATAATCGTCTGATATCCGTGCCGGCTCGCAGTCTCCACGAAGCTGTTCAGAAAAGGCAGCATCACCTCGTTGATCCCCTCTGTCACCATCCCGATCTGCATGGTCTCCCCTCTGGACAAGGAGATGGCATTGCCGTTCGGCACATAGTCCAGCTCTTCCATGATCTTCAGGATGATCTCCCGCGTCGCCTGGCTCACATGGGGAGAACGATTCAGTACTCTCGATACCGTAGCTTTGGAGAATCCCGACAGTTTAGCGATTTGATCCAGATTCGACATGATGGCTCTCCTTACATATTTTTTCATCTTTATAATAATACTTGACATGTAACGCGTTACAACATTTAGCATGGAATTATAGGACCTATGAACAGCTTACCATATCTGAATCCATAACTAATAGAAGGCGGGATTATCGATGAATACACCATTTCCTGAAGGCTTCCTGTGGGGCGGCGCAGTCGCTGCGAACCAATTGGAAGGCGCATACAACGAGGACGGCAAAGGCCTGTCCACCCAGGACGTAGCTCCGCAAGGAATCAAGGGCCCCATCACCGAGGTGCCTACCGAGGATAATATGAAGCTGGTCGGCATCGACTTTTACCACCGGTACAAAGAAGATATCAAGCTTTTTGCCGAAATGGGCTTCAAGGTCTTCCGCACCTCGATCGCCTGGTCCCGGATCTTCCCGAACGGCGACGAGCTGGAACCTAATGAGCAAGGCCTGCAATTCTACGACGACCTGTTCGATGAATGTCACAAATACGGTATTGAGCCGCTGGTGACTCTCTCCCACTACGAAACTCCGCTGCACTTGTCCAAGCAGTATGACGGCTGGGTGAACCGGCAATTAGTCGGCTTCTATGAACGGTATGCCAGAACGGTATTCACCCGCTACAAGGATAAAGTAAAGTATTGGCTGACCTTCAACGAGATCAACTCCATCCTGCACGAGCCATTCATGAGCGGCGGGATCTATACACCGAAGGAGCAGCTGAGCAAGCAGGATCTGTATCAGGCCATCCATCACGAGCTGGTAGCAAGCGCCACTGCGGTCAAAATCGGACATGAGATCAACCCGCAGGCCAAGATCGGCTGTATGATTCTAAGCATGCCAACCTATCCGCTCACGCCTAACCCGGACGATGTCATTGCGGCGATGAAGTCAGAGCATATGAACTACTTCTTCGGGGATGTGCATGCGAGAGGCGTATACCCTGGATATATGAAACGTTACTTCAGAGAGAACGGCATTGAGATTCACATGGAGCCTGGAGATGCGGACATCCTCAAGCATACCGTTGACTTTATCTCGTTCAGCTACTATGTGAGCATCTGTGAGACTGGAGACCCCGGCAAACGCACCCAGGAAGGCAACCTGTTCAGCGGTGCAGCCAATCCATACCTGAAGGCCTCCGAATGGGGCTGGCAGATTGACCCGCAGGGTCTGCGCTATGTGCTCAATATGTTCTATGACCGTTACCAGAAGCCGCTATTTATTGTGGAGAATGGACTCGGGGCCAAGGATGAGCTGATTACCGGCGAAGACGGCGTGCCGACCGTTAATGACGACTACCGGATTGAGTACCTGAATGACCATCTGGTGCAGGTTGGCGAAGCCATCGAGGACGGCGTTGAACTCATGGGCTACACTTCATGGGGCTGCATTGACCTGGTCAGTGCGTCAACCGCGCAGCTCAGTAAGCGCTACGGCTTCATCTACGTAGACCGTCACGACGACAATACCGGAACCTTGGAGCGCTACCGTAAGAAATCCTTCCACTGGTACAAGGATGTTATCGCTACCAATGGACAGAGCCTGCGGCGCTCAGGCGAATAGAATAGCCCTACAATACAGGTTGTCCCGAAAAGTCTTAAAAAGGCTGATTGGGGCAGCCTTTTTAAATTGTAGTAATGGTAGCGACAGCGCCCCATTCCGCCGGTCTCTGCCTGCCCCTCCCCCGATAACTGAAGATATCAATTTCAGTTGAATACGCCATTAACAAAAAGCGGCTTGAATCAAGAAATCTGTATACAACAGCGGCCGAAAGTCCAAATGTTCACCGCAGTCGACGAGTTTAAGCTTTGCGTTTCTGTCATTTCATCTCATATTTCATCTCATATTCCATCTCATATCCCATCTCATATTTATATCTTCACTTATCCCCCTTTACCATTTTGAAACTAATTCCCCGAAAGGTTAGGATATACTAGCCACAGATGAATCCTAAGGAGCGTAACTTGTAATGAACAAATATACCTTCGGCCTCAGCAGCCTCTTATTCTTAAGCCTGATCGCTTCCGGCTGTGGCACCATGAAGACGCCGAGCGATCTGCTGCAAGCCCCGTCACAGGGGAATAGCGACGGCAATCTTACCGGAATCGTCCGATCCTTTCTGCCGGCCAACGCGCATTTAACAGTACCGATCCACTCGGAATCCGGCAGCGCGATTCAATTACAGGATCTCGACAAGGACGGGCAGGAGGAACTCCTGGCCTTCTACAAGACAGACAAAACCGATTACGAGATCAACACCCTCCTCCTCTCACAGCAGAACGGCAAGTGGACCAAGCTGGCTAACCTTACCGGGGTGGGCAGCGAATTGAATGAAGTGTCCTTCACAGATGTTACCGGTGACGGAGCGGAGGAGCTGCTGCTCGGATACGGCGGCGGGGAGGGATTAAGCAAAGAGCTGGCAGTCTACAGCCTAAGCAGCGGCAAGCTGACCGAGCTGCTTAAGCAGCCATACGACCAGCTGGTCCTTGGCGACCTGACCGGGAGCGGGCATACGGACATTGCCTTGCTTCAGAGCACCTACACCACGGATAACATACGTGAGACCCATCTTCTATTACTCCGGCTCAAGGACGGTACGCTGCAGACCTTATCCGACCAGAAGCTGGACGGTAATGTGATCGAAGCCCAGTTCGGCAAGGCGTCCCCTACACAGGACGCAATCGTCATCGATGCCGCCATTGGCGCACATGCTTCCTATACTTCATTGCTAACTTGGGAAAAAGACAGATTTACTGATATACTGGCAACAGATGATTATCAGCGTACCGCGCTCGCTGCCAGCAAGGATCTGGTGCTGTCTCCGCCGGCTGTCTCTCCTGACCTGCTTGGCAGCAGCAGTATTGCAGTTAAGGACTACCCGCAGTCCAGCCTGGATGTGAACAATGACGGGATCTTGGAGTTCGGCTTCCTGGTACCGCCTGCCGGTACGGAGGGCATGGCTCCCTTGGCGACCCCATTCATCACCAAATATTATCAGTGGGACGGACAGTCCGTTCTGACCTTCGTGCAGGAGCAGTTCGACCGCTGGGGCTTCAACTTCCGTATTCCCAAGTCTTGGGCGGGCCAGACCCTGCTGGAAGTTCCGGGAGAATCACCGCAGCCCTGGGAGAAGCTCCAGTTCAGCTACAAGAATGCCGGATCTGCGGTGAAGGCTCCGCTGCTGGAGCTCCGCCTGCTGACGAAGAAGGCCTGGGCTGCCGCAGAGGTCCAGCTGAAGGCTGAGAATAGAAAGTATAAGCTGCTGTATGAGCAAGGGAACTCTAACAATGACACGGAGCCTACCCTGTTCGTTGCCGTAATGCCCGCAGCGGATGCCGCCGGCAAGCTGCAGGGGGCCGATCTGCAGAATTATAATCAGCTGAAGCTGACACTGGATGAAGTCGTTCAGCTGGCCGGCACACCCCAGAAGCCCCGGCAATAAGAAGGAGAGCTGTTCATGAAAGTGCTGATACTGGAAGATGAGAAGCCGATCCGTGATCTGCTGTGCATCAACCTTAAGCGGGCAGGCTTCGAGATCGCGGAGGCTTCTACCGGTGAAGAGGCGCTGAGCATTGCCCGGGAGCAGAGAGATTTCGACATCGCAATTCTCGACCTGATGCTGCCCGGACTCAGCGGGTTCGAGGTGTGTACCCTTCTGCGGACACAGTTCCCCCGGCTGGGAATCATTATGCTCACTGCCAAAAGCCAGGAAATCGACAAGGTCATGGGCCTGGAATCCGGCGCAGACGACTACGTGGTTAAGCCCTTCAGTCCAGTGGAGCTGGTCGCCCGGGTGCGCTCGCTTTACCGCCGGATGTATCCGGGAGAGGCGCTGCCGCAGGAGAACCTTATTGAGCTTCCGCCTTTTACTCTGATGCTGGATGAACGGAAATTATTGAAGGACGGGCAGGATATCCCGCTGACCCCAACCGAGTTTATGATCGTGAAGCTGCTGATGGAGCAGCCGAACAAGGCCATGAACCGGGACGATATTTTGACAAACGTATGGGGGCAGTACTTCATGGGTGATCTTAAAATTGTAGATGTGAATATCAGCCGAATCCGCCAGAAGATCGGACAGGAGTCCTCCGGGCCGCAGTTCCTCGAGACGGTATGGGGATTCGGATATATTTGGAGGGGCTAAGAGTGCTGAAGGGAATCAGGTCCAGACTTATCGTCTATATTACCCTTATGCTGCTCCTAATCGTGCTGCTGCTGGAGGGGGTGTTCATTGCCGCTGTCCACTATTATTATCTGGGCAGTGCAATGGAGACATTGAATACAAGGGCCACGACTTCAGCGACCTTTTTCAATAAGTATCTGGAGAGCTATAGCTTGAATGAGCGGGCGCGTTATATTCTGGAGAATATTTCCTCTGAAGAGAGCAGTAAGGTGGAAGTGCTGAGTCCGGCCGGGCAGGTGGTCATTAATTCCTTCGGCTTCTCCAGTACAGAGCAGGTGAATACCCCTGATGTGAGAGCAGCTCTGACCAGCGGCAAAGGAAGCTTTCAGAGCATCAAGCCGGTGAACGGGGAACGAATTATGGCAGTTTCTATTGCGCTGAAGGAGTCGGGGAGTACGATTGGCTTGCTGCGTTACTCGGTCTCGGCCGAGCCTTTATATAACGTTATTCTCAAAATTGCGCTGAATGCAGCCATCGTCGGGCTGCTCGTCATTGGATTCGGCTTCATCCTCAGCCTTATCATCGCCAAACGAATTGTAGGACCGATTCAGCAGCTGACCGGGGTCGCCAAGGAAATGGCCACCGGTAATTTTTCCGTCCGGGCAGAGAGGCGCTTTGACGATGAGGTCGGCACCCTTGCGGTAACACTGAATTATATGTCTGAAGAAATTCTGAAGAGCGAGAAGCTCAAATATGATTTCATTTCCTCTGTCACCCATGAGCTGCGGACCCCGCTGACCTCCATCAAAGGCTGGGGCGAGACGCTGCTGGTCGGTGATTTGTCGGACAGGCAGGAGACGCTCCAGGGTCTTGAGGTCATGACCGGGGAGACAGACCGGCTGATCGGCCTGGTGGAGGATCTGCTCGACTTCTCCAAGTTCCAGGCCGGAGAGATCCGCATTGTACGCCAGCCATATGATCTCAGAGGCCTGCTGGAGGATCTGTTGCTGCAGTTCAGATACCGGGGGCAGACGAAGCAGATCCGCCTCTACGCCGACCTTCCCGATCAGCCGCTGCCGGTGGACGGTGATTTTAACCGGTTGAAGCAGGTGTTTGTCAATTTGCTGGATAATGCGTTCAAGTTCACCCCTGCGGAGGGTGAGATCCGTCTTACCGCAGTGCTGGAAGGCGAGCGGATAACCGTCACCGTTGCTGACAACGGCGAGGGCATCGAGGCTGCGGATCTGGCGCAGCTTGGCACCAAATTCTTCAAAGGCCGCTCCCGTCAATCCGGCAGCGGCCTGGGCCTCGCAATCTGCAAAGAAATTATTGAGCTGCATGACGGGCAGCTGCGGATCGAGAGTGAATTCACCAAGGGAACCTCGGTAACTGTAGAGCTGCCGCGCTACGAGGTGGAGCAGCATTTTACACCACCAATCTAGCTCTAGCTCAGTATCGCCCTATGCTTCTATGACTCCACTCGGGCTTGTCCGTTCTCGCGAGCAATTTCCACTACTGGCTTAGTCTCAATAGTGACGTTCCCGGCCACGGCTCTGGAGATCATGCAGGAGGCTTCAGCCTTATGTGCCAGCCGCTCTGCCATCTTGAGCTGGGCCGGTGTCGCATCAGCCTGAAGCACAATGCTAGGCTTATGTACGATCTGCTCGTACGTGAACACATTATTCGTGACATCTACTGTTGCCTCAGACGCCAGGGTCAGCCCCTCTGGAACAATCTCCGAACGCTCCAGCATCGCAGCCAGGGTAATCAGGTAACAGGTCGCTGCTGCGCCCAGCAGCATCTCATCCGGGTTCGTGCCTGTTCCCGGTCCGCCCATCTCCTGCGGAATCGATATAACCGTCCGCAGTCCGCCTGCATCAATATGCCCTTCGCTGTTCCGCCCTCCATTCCATACCGCCTTCAGGTGAAAAGGATGCTTCATCTCACTCCGTCCTTTCTTTTCTCCATAACAAATAAGTGCTATTGTCTTTGTGTCACTCCCGAAGCTAGATACGTCCGATCCGTCTGGTCTCCAGCCGCTGGTCTGCCTGTCTATACACATGGCAGGTCATCTCCGTTAGATTCACCAGTCCCAGCGACCTTTCTTCAAGTATCGGGTAGGTATTAGATCCCAGATCGCAGTTCATCCTGGCGCCGTCACCATAGATCCGTTCAACCGGCGTATGCCCATGAATCACCGGCCTGCCCCTCGTTAAGGCAAGCAGCGCTTCACGCGGCTGGCGGTAGAACTCATATTCTGTCATCCATAGAATCTCCCGGCTCTGCTCCTCCAGAGGCTGCCCTGTATACAGTCCGGCATGTGTATACACATATTCATCATCCTCGAAGTACAACGGCAAAGAATAGGCCCACTCCATCAGCTTCTGCCGTTGATCCGCATCGGGATAAGCCTGTTTCAGACCAGCCAACGTCTCGCGTCCGCCGTGACTCAGCCAGAGCTTGTCACCGCTGATTATATAGTCCCCCATCATTTCTTCATGATTGCCAATCAGTGCATGGACCTGGCCCGGATACCGCTCTGTAAGCTGCTTAAGGTAACCAAGTACTCCAGCCGAGTCCTTCCCCCGGTTGATCATATCTCCGCCGATGACCAGCTGGTCTTTTCCCCAGTCCAATCCAGACTGCCGGAGCAGCAGCTCCAGCCCCTTTTGATCCCCATGGATGTCCGTTATGAAGAATTTGCGCATGAACTCCCTCCTTCTACAGCATCCGGTCTACCTCTACTGCAATTTAATCTCCTCAAAAAGCCCCGTCTGCGGATCAGGCTGATCCAGGTATGCAGCCTTATTCGCTGAACCGCTTCCGCACAGATATTTAGCAAAGAGCGCCTCTACCTGATCCATAGTGACCGGCTTTGCGGAATCCTGCAGTTCATATCCGAGCTGGCCGTTAGGCTCAATCGTTGCCGTTTTGACATCGCTGAGCCTGGAGATGCCCTGTCCCCGCAGACTCATCTCCAGCTCATCGACAGTTAATCTCAGCTTTCTCAGATTCTTAGGCTGAAGCTGTCCCTCCGCAATAACAATAACCGCAGGCCCCTTAATCAGCCGCTCAACAACATTCCACCGTACCTGCAGCCATTCCACCACGATTAATACAGTAATGAAGACTGCTGCTGCCACCATCGTGATCAAGATACTGTGATCCGCTATCGGCTGCACAATAATGGTTCCTATTGAGATCATCGCGATCGTCGTTGGAATGGTCATTTGCGAGATAGATTTCCGTCCGGCAAGCCGAAGCACCAGCATTCCAACTACAATCAGAACCAGCGCCTTCCATATTTCACTCCAAATTTCATGCATAGCCAGGTCTCCTTTGATAGGGTTGATTCCAGCTATTTTTTGTCATTTAGGAGATTAATATTCATTGTAGGATTAGAGAAGAGGCGCCCGGCAGATCCCCGCTTGAATACCTAAGCTGTTGTAATGCTGTTTGATGTTAATTAGGGCCTGGCCGCTGAACACCCGGGAGACCCTCTCTTCGATCGGACCAGCCTCCACCTGTTCCTGCCGCAGCAGTCGCTCCACCGCGGCCTTGATCTCCATGGGATATATATTTCCGGCCACACTGGAGAGACCTTTGCAAGGACCTGAGGCGAAATTCTCCACAAGCTTCATATCCCCTGCGGCGAAAAGAATGAATTCCTCCGGGTACTCCACCCCCACATGCCGCTGCAGATCGCCTGTTTCCTTGTAGCCGACAATGTGCGGATAACGGCGGATTAACCAATTCAGCGATTCAGGAGCCAGATCGAATCCGGTCCGGCCGGGGTTATTATACAACGCCACCGGCTTAGCCGTATGACTAAGCAGTTCCTCCACATAAGCGATTGCCTGCTGCTGCGTAGGCCGGATGTATGGCGGAAAGCCAATCATAATGGCATCCATCACCGATGTCTCCAGCGCCTGAACCAGCGTTACCGCATCACGGGTTCTGATAGCAGAAGCCCCGAAGACCAGCTCTATCCCTTGGAAGCGCTGCTGATTGAAGTATTCAATGATCTCCAGTCTCTCTCCGATACTCATCGAATGCTGCTCACCCGTGCTTCCTGAGATAAGCAGCGATTCAATGCCGTTCTGCTTCTGGTAGGCGACAATGGCTTCGAACCCTTCCACATTCAGACCTTCATCACTGTGAAAAGGCGTAGGGATCGCTACATTTAATCTTTTCATATTACACTCCTTACTGTTAGTAGGCGTTACTTAAGAAGTTCTGGACAGATGCTTCTCTTCCATCGCATCCAGGAGTATGAACAGCAGGGTATTAGACGCTATTATTCGCTCCGCCTGATCTGTCATGTCGGACGGTGCTTGAATACACTCTCCGGGCTCCAGCTCTCCGGCACAGTTGGTAATGATTTTGCGGATGCTGGATTCATTAACCTCCAGATGGAACTGCAGGCCTACTACATAATCCTCATATTCAAAACACTGCTGGGCACAGCCCAGGCTGGAAGCAAGCCTTCTCGCTCCGGCAGGCAGACTGAAGGTGTCTCCATGCCAGTGAAACGGCACCCATTGCTCCGGGAATCCTTGGAAAAAGGCAGAGGTCTGCGCATCTCCGGTCAGCCTGACAGGGAACCAGCCAATTTCCTTCCACTTGTTAGGGTAGACCTCGCCGCCGATTTGTTCAGCAACAAGCTGGGCCCCCAGACAGATACCCAGCATCAGCTTGTGCGATTGGATCGCTTCTTTAATGAAAGCTTTCTCTGCCGTCATCCAAGAGTATAGTGCCTCATCATATACACCCATCGGGCCGCCCATCACCACGAGCATATCAAAATCCCGGATGGCAGGCAGAGCCTGACTCTCATACAGCCGTGTTGTGGTTAGCGCATGCCCCTTGACCTCAGCCCAACCTGCAATTTCCTCCGCCGCTTCGAACGGAACATGCTGCAAGCAATGAATTCTCATGCACTCCACCCGCTTTACATTTTTTTACGATCATCTTCTATCTCCAATGTAACAAAAAATCCTGATGAATCAAGAAATACTTGATCATCAGGACAAATTCAGTTCTATAGCAACATGACTTCCCGCTTATTTAGCCTTGCCGGCAGGCTCATAGATCAGACAACGCAGCTGCTTACCCGGATAGCGTAATTCCGCATTATATTTGCTGCCGTCTTCCAGTAACACATCCACGGCCACCATCCCGCGTTTATTGTTAACCTCAGTGCCCGTCAAATACGCCTTCACTATTTTTCTTTTTTCTCCCTGCTTGTCCTTTACAAACCGGGTAGCTTCCTTTATCCAGCTGTCATCCTTCTTCATGGCAGCCGCTGCCGCTGCATCGATAGGAGTTTTTTTCATCACAGAGTTAAAAGCTGTCGTATCTACCACCACCCCGGTGTCAGGATCGATCTGCACACTATATTGCCAGTACTCCTGACCTTGTCCAAGCAGAGTAAGCGACTTATAGGGTGCAAAGTGAACCGACCAAAATGAGGGTATGCCATAACCCGGTTCCACCAGCATAACATTTGTTTTCAGCTTGGAGACATCGGCATCGAATAGCTTACGTACACTTTCAGCCGCCCGTGCCAGTGTTTCATCCTTGCTGAATTTCTCCGGTACGGCAACGGCCGGAGGAGTTATATTATGTTTGGATGCCACAAGATTAAGCCGGTAGTACCAGTCAATCATTTGCAGCAGCTCTTCATCTGTCCAGGTGCGCTCCGGTTGATAATACGTATTGGTCTTTATATCGAAATACACTTCCCCCTGCCCCGCCTGTAGCGGCAATGGCTTCTGTGGCCGCACACCATCATAGACATACTGATCTTCCAGTACCAGGCGACGGTTGATTTCCACATCGGTCATTTCCCGGCCTGAAGTGTTCGGATCGCCAGGTAGCTCCATATAGTCGTAGATTTGCTGGATCTGCTCCTCTGTCATCTGCTTCAGCAGCAGATCATCATTCACGGTAGATACCGGCACGGGCGCCTCCACCTTCAGTACCGGAACAGCGCTTTCTGCCTGACTTTCCTTAGCATTGACCTCAGTTGCCGTACTGTACTTCGCAATGACTGCTGAGTTCGCCAGATTGGGGACAAGGAGTCCGCTGAATGCAAACATACCACCTGAGCATAGGACAACAGCCATAGTAACAGACCACTTTTTCTTGTTCAATTGTATTACCTCCATCGGGATTCAGAATATGAACTCTTTCCATAGCTTAATCCCGGGATATTATAGAGTAGAGGAGCAGTTGTTATGGAGTTGTAAAATAGCTTCACACAGTGGAGCTTAAAAAAAGGCGGATGCGCGTTCCCTCACCGGGAGCAGATAGCAGCTCAAATCTGGCTTGATGCGCTTCAGCAATCTGGCGGCATAGAGAGAGACCCAGACCTGCATGGCCATAGGCCCGAGAACGTGAAGAATCTGCACGGTAGAACGGCTCAAATGCCCGCCTACTCTGCTCTTCTGTCATTCCACTCCCGCTGTCCTGTACTTCAAGCACCCCTTCTCCGTCCTGCGGATAGGCCAGCACACGGATCGTCTGCCCTGGCCGGGACACCGGAATCGCATTCTCGATCAGATTCACCAGCAAAGCTGCCAGAAGATCAGCATCTCCCCATACGGCAGGAATGGAGCTATTCATCTCCAGCAGTAATCCGTTATCTATCACCCTCTGCTGCTCGGTCTGGGCCACAGTGTCGAATAGCGAAGCTACGTCTACCTTTGCCAACACCAGCGGCTGATGCCGCAGAACGGACAGATCCAGTAGTTTGAAAGCCAGATTCTTCAGCCTCACCGTCTCACTGAGAATATAGCGGCCCGCCTTGACCTGATCCTCCTGATCTATGTTAGCCGTGGTCAGCAGCTCCGCGAATCCCTGCATACTGGTCAGCGGTGTCCGCAGCTCATGAGCCAGATTATCGACCATCCGCTGCTTATCCTCAGCCATGCCTGCGAGATCGCTCATCCGCTGCTCTATCACAGCAGCCATCTTGTTAAAGTTTACGGCTAGCTCCCCGAATTCATCCCTGCTGTTCAGCTCCACACGGTTCGAATAATTGCCCTCGGCAATCGTTTTGGTCGTCTCGGACAACAGCTTCAGCGGCTTTGTCAGATGCCGGATCAGAAGGTAGAGCAGTACCATGAGGAGCGGACCGACAATCCAGTTAATCATCACGAAAAAACGGATAAGCTCCTCCTGCTGGGCGTACAGCCCGCTGATATCGCGCTTGTACGCCAGCTCCAGATGCTGATAAGGAGCAGGGAGCGGCATCGCTAACGTCATGATATGTTCTTCCTGCGCCGCATGCACCTCTTCCTGACCGGAACTCCCCCCGTTCTCAACGGGATAGAGCAGCAGTCCATTATCCCGCAGTTCCAGCTCTATTCCCTGCTTAAGATAGTGTTCTCCATAGGACTTGGCTACACTGACCAGCAGTGCCGGGGTAAGAGAGACGCCTCTTGCCCGAATGGAATCCAGATTCTCATAGATATTATTCGTAATTAGCAGCTGTTCGCTGGCCGCGCGTTTGCTCTCACTGGCCATGTTCAGCTGCCAGCTTTTTTTCATCACCATCACGACACTTACATCAAGTGCCCCTATAAATAGCACCAGCACAGCAAGGAGAATCTTATGCCAGAATCGCATGGCTAGACCTGAACTTCCAGCCGGTAGCCCAGCTTGAACACGGTTTTGATCCGTTCTTCCCAGCCCAGCTTTTTGCGCAGCTGCCGGATATGTACATCCACGGTACGGGTATCACCCGCATAATCATAGCCCCAAGCCATCTCCAGCAGCTTCTCCCTGGAAAGAGCAATATTCCGGTTACGGATCAGCACTTCAAGCAGCTCGAATTCTCTGGCCGTCAGATCCACCAGCAGCTGCTCCACCCACACCTGACGCTCCGTGAACCGGACTTCAACCCCATCGCATACAAAAGCAGAGGCGGCCTGTTCATTCCTCCGCAGCACGACATTAATCCGGGCCAGTAGTTCCAATATCTCAAAAGGCTTAATAATATAATCATCCGCACCCAGCTCGAATCCCCTGATCCGGTCAGAGAGTGCACCCCTGGCCGTAATCAGAATCACCGGAATCCGCAGTGGCGCAATCTGCTCCATCACCCCGAAACCGTCCAGACCGGGAAGCATGACATCAAGCAAGACCAGATCCGCACGTTCCTTCTCCAGTATATCCGCTACTTCCGAACCGCTATAAGCTTTGGCATACGTATGTCCCACCAGCTTAAGGTTCATCGTTATTAAATCATTAATCGCCTGTTCATCCTCAACAACAAGTATATGAGCCATCTATCGAATATCCTCCTAACTCTGTAGCCACAGGGTGCCCTTTCATAGGTAACCTAATCTTAATCATACCAGATTCCAGAGCATCCATAACCTATAAGCCGAACCTGACACTACACACCCGTCCGCCAAAAAATCCTGACAATCAAGAGCTGCTTGATCGTCAGGACTAGTTTGTTCATTGAACATAAGCTTCCCGCTTATCATTTATTTCTCCTTATCAGCAGGCCCCTGGGACTCACTTCCTCTGAAGCAGACCACTTCTTCTTATACAACGGGATAACCTCCACAGGAATATAATAATTTCTCTACCACTACCCTACTCTCAAGATGTTATAAAGTAGAGTGACAGTTGTTATGGAGTTGTAAAATGAGACCTTACCTCCTGGTTTGGTTGGCCTGCCTTCAGTCAGCGCCGAAAATACAAAAAGACCACTGTCAGGAAATCAACAGTGGTCTTGCGTGCTTGGCAACGTCCTACTCTCCCAGGACCCTTCGGTCCAAGTACCATCGGCGCTGGAGGGCTTAACGGTCGTGTTCGGGATGGGTACGTGTGGAACCCCTCCGCTATCGCCACCAAACGTGCGTCTGTGAAACAGACGCTGCCGCTAGAAATTCGGTTCATCACGAATGTGTGAATGAATTTCGTTGCGTTCAGGAACTTGATTCCTGAAAACTGAATCCGAAACGAATCTGCGTGATAGAAATTTGGATAAGCCCTCGACCGATTAGTATTGGTCAGCTCCATGCATTGCTGCACTTCCACCTCCAACCTATCTACCTCGTCGTCTTCAAGGGGTCTTACATACTGGGAAATCTCATCTTGAGGGGGGCTTCACGCTTAGATGCTTTCAGCGCTTATCCCGTCCGTACGTAGCTACTCAGCCATGCTCCTGGCGGAACAACTGATGCACCAGCGGTACGTCCATCCCGGTCCTCTCGTACTAAGGACAGCTCCTCTCAAATTTCCTGCGCCCACGACAGATAGGGACCGAACTGTCTCACGACGTTCTGAACCCAGCTCGCGTACCGCTTTAATGGGCGAACAGCCCAACCCTTGGGACCTACTTCAGCCCCAGGATGCGATGAGCCGACATCGAGGTGCCAAACCTCCCCGTCGATGTGGACTCTTGGGGGAGATAAGCCTGTTATCCCCAGGGTAGCTTTTATCCGTTGAGCGATGGCCCTTCCATGCGGTACCACCGGATCACTAAGTCCGACTTTCGTCCCTGCTCGACTTGTAGGTCTCGCAGTCAAGCTCCCTTATGCCTTTGCACTCTGCGAATGATTTCCAACCATTCTGAGGGAACCTTTGAACGCCTCCGTTACTCTTTAGGAGGCGACCGCCCCAGTCAAACTGCCCGCCTGACACGGTCCCCGTACCGGATTACGGTACTAGGTTAGAACCTAGATACGATCAGGGTGGTATCCCAACGGCGCCTCCGCAGAAGCTTGCGCTCCTGCCTCAACGGCTCCCACCTATCCTGTACAGATCGTACCCAAATTCAATATCAAGCTGCAGTAAAGCTCCATGGGGTCTTTCCGTCTTGTCGCGGGTAACCTGCATCTTCACAGGTATTAAAATTTCACCGGATCTCTCGTTGAGACAGCGCCCAAGTCGTTACGCCATTCGTGCGGGTCAGAATTTACCTGACAAGGAATTTCGCTACCTTAGGACCGTTATAGTTACGGCCGCCGTTTACTGGGGCTTCGGTTCACAGCTTCGGATTGCTCCTAACCACTCCCCTTAACCTTCCAGCACCGGGCAGGCGTCAGCCCGTATACTTCGCCTTACGGCTTCGCACAGACCTGTGTTTTTGCTAAACAGTCGCTTGGGCCTTTTCACTGCGGCCCCCTCGGGCTATTCACCCTACCGAGGCACCTCTTCTCCCGAAGTTACGAGGTCATTTTGCCGAGTTCCTTAACGAGAGTTCTTCCGCGCGCCTTAGAATTCTCTTCTCGCCTACCTGTGTCGGTTTGCGGTACGGGCACCTTCTCCTGACTAGAGGCTTTTCTTGGCAGTGTGAGATCATGACCTTCGCTACTATAATTTTCGCTCCCCATCACAGCCTGGCCTTAATAGTGTGCGGATTTGCCTACACACCAGCCTCACTGCTTAGACGGACATCCATCAGTCCGCGTCACTACCCTCCTGCGTCACCCCATCGCTCATAGCGGATTACGGTGGTACAGTAATTTCAAACTGTTGTCCTTCGACTACGCCTTTCGGCCTCGCCTTAGGTCCCGACTTACCCTGAGCGGACGAGCCTTCCTCAGGAAACCTTGGGCTTTCGGCGGATCAGATTCTCACTGATCTTTTCGTTACTCATACCGGCATTCTCACTTGTATGCTGTCCAGCGCTCCTTACGGTACACCTTCAACCCACATACAACGCTCCCCTACCCCAGATGCAAAGCATCTAGCCATAGCTTCGGTGGTGTGTTTAGCCCCGTTACATTTTCGGCGCAGAGTCACTCGACCAGTGAGCTATTACGCACTCTTTCAATGGTGGCTGCTTCTAAGCCAACATCCTGGTTGTCTGTGCAACTCCACATCCTTTCCCACTTAACACACACTTGGGGACCTTAGCTGATGGTCTGGGCTGTTTCCCTTTTGACAATGGATCTTAGCACTCACTGTCTGACTCCCGGCAAGAAGTTAATGGCATTCGGAGTTTGACTGAGCTTGGTAACCCTTGCGGGCCCCGCACCCAATCAGTGCTCTACCTCCACCACTCCATTCACCGAGGCTAGCCCTAAAGCTATTTCGGGGAGAACCAGCTATCTCCGAGTTCGATTGGAATTTCTCCGCTACCCCCACCTCATCCCCGCATTTTTCAACATGCGTGGGTTCGGGCCTCCAGTGCGTGTTACCGCACCTTCACCCTGGACAGGGGTAGATCACACGGTTTCGGGTCTACGTCCACATACTCAGTCGCCCTATTCAGACTCGCTTTCGCTGCGGCTCCGGCTTCTCACCTTAACCTTGCATGTTAAACGTAACTCGCCGGTTCATTCTACAAAAGGCACGCCATCACCCATAAAGAGGGCTCTGACTTTTTGTAAGCACACGGTTTCAGGTTCTATTTCACTCCCCTTCCGGGGTGCTTTTCACCTTTCCCTCACGGTACTGTTTCACTATCGGTCGCCAGGTAGTATTTAGCCTTAGCAGATGGTCCTGCTGGATTCATACGGGGTTTCACGTGCCCCGCACTACTCGGGATCCGTCTCGGAGAGAACACAGTTTAGGCTACAGGGCTTTTACCTCTATCGCGGGCCTTTCCAGACCTCTTCGCCTACCATATTCCTTTGTAACTCCATGTGAGACGTCCCACAACCCCAAGAGGCAAGCCTCTTGGTTTAGGCTGTTCCGCGTTCGCTCGCCGCTACTGACGGAATCACTATTGTTTTCTCTTCCTCAGGGTACTTAGATGTTTCAGTTCCCCTGGTCTGCCTCTGCGTATCCTATGTATTCAGATACGAGTAACTGCGAATTACCACAGCTGGGTTTCCCCATTCGGACACCCCCGGATCAAAGCTTGCTTACAGCTCCCCGAGGCAGTTTCGTTGTTCGCCACGTCCTTCGTCGGCTCCTGGCGCCTAGGCATCCTCCGTGTGCTCTTAGTAGCTTAACCAACGTTCCGGTGTTTTGCTTGTTTGCACAATCAAAAACCTTCACTTTGTAGCAACTAATAACTATTTCAACTTGCTTACACAAGTTTCAGCTAAAAGATGTTCTAAAACGCAAATTCGTTTCGGTATCCAGTTTTCAAGGATCAAGGTAAAGATGAGAGCTTAAACTCTCAAAACTGACCAACGAGTGAGTAACAGGCCTAAACCTGATTGGTGGAAGCAAGCTTCCGATTTGAATGTCACCATTGCAGGTGACGATTCTCCATAGAAAGGAGGTGATCCAGCCGCACCTTCCGATACGGCTACCTTGTTACGACTTCACCCCAATCATCTACCCCACCTTCGGCGGCTGGCTCCCTTGCGGGTTACCCCACCGACTTCGGGTGTTGTAAACTCTCGTGGTGTGACGGGCGGTGTGTACAAGACCCGGGAACGTATTCACCGCGGCATGCTGATCCGCGATTACTAGCAATTCCGACTTCATGCAGGCGAGTTGCAGCCTGCAATCCGAACTGAGACCGGCTTTGCTGGGATTGGCTCCACCTCGCGGCTTCGCTTCCCGTTGTACCGGCCATTGTAGTACGTGTGTAGCCCAGGTCATAAGGGGCATGATGATTTGACGTCATCCCCACCTTCCTCCGGTTTGTCACCGGCAGTCACTCTAGAGTGCCCAGCTTAACCTGCTGGCAACTAAAGTCAAGGGTTGCGCTCGTTGCGGGACTTAACCCAACATCTCACGACACGAGCTGACGACAACCATGCACCACCTGTCTCAACTTTCCCCGAAGGGCACCTGATGCATCTCTGCTTCGTTAGTTGGATGTCAAGACCTGGTAAGGTTCTTCGCGTTGCTTCGAATTAAACCACATACTCCACTGCTTGTGCGGGTCCCCGTCAATTCCTTTGAGTTTCAGTCTTGCGACCGTACTCCCCAGGCGGAGTGCTTACTGTGTTAACTTCGGCACCAAGGGTATCGAAACCCCTAACACCTAGCACTCATCGTTTACGGCGTGGACTACCAGGGTATCTAATCCTGTTTGCTCCCCACGCTTTCGCGCCTCAGCGTCAGTTACAGCCCAGAAAGTCGCCTTCGCCACTGGTGTTCCTCCACATATCTACGCATTTCACCGCTACACGTGGAATTCCACTTTCCTCTTCTGTACTCAAGTCACCCAGTTTCCAGTGCGACCTCAGGTTGAGCCCAAGGTTTAAACACCAGACTTAAATAACCGCCTGCGCGCGCTTTACGCCCAATAATTCCGGACAACGCTTGCCCCCTACGTATTACCGCGGCTGCTGGCACGTAGTTAGCCGGGGCTTTCTTCTCAGGTACCGTCACTCCGGCAGCAGTTACTCTACCGGACGTTCTTCCCTGGCAACAGAGCTTTACGATCCGAAAACCTTCATCACTCACGCGGCGTTGCTCCGTCAGGCTTGCGCCCATTGCGGAAGATTCCCTACTGCTGCCTCCCGTAGGAGTCTGGGCCGTGTCTCAGTCCCAGTGTGGCCGTTCACCCTCTCAGGTCGGCTACGCATCGTCGCCTTGGTGGGCCGTTACCCCACCAACTAGCTAATGCGCCGCAGGCCCATCCCCAAGCAGCAGATTGCTCCGCCTTTCATTCTCTCCTCAGGAGAAAAAAGAAATTATCCGGTATTAGCTACCGTTTCCGGTAGTTATCCCAGGCTTGAGGGCAGGTTGCCTACGTGTTACTCACCCGTCCGCCGCTAAGTCTGAAAGGAAGCAAGCTTCCTTTCAGACTCCGCTCGACTTGCATGTATTAGGCACGCCGCCAGCGTTCGTCCTGAGCCAGGATCAAACTCTCCAAATTGGTATTTAGAAAGAGCGATTGCTCATTTTGAAACATCTGACGAGAATTTACATTCTCTAATTTGGATCTCACCGAAGTGATCTCCAGGTACTCACTCGTTGTTCAGTTTTCAAAGATCAAGCTCGTTGTCAGCGCCGCTTACCGCGTCACCAGCAACTTTTATAATATAACATGGATCAAACAACAATGCAACTATTATTTCAAAAGTTCTTGCTGAAGCAATACCATCAGCTCTTCGGCAGTACCCCAAACCAGAGGACGTATCTCCTGAAGATGTATCCTTAATTTATCTGCCTCATCGCCTCTGACCGTCCAGATTACCGGAATGTTCAGCCCAAGCGCATAGCCCGCTGCCAAGTACACCTCAGCTGACTGGCCTGTAAGGTCCGCAATAACCAGCTTGCAGTCCGCCACAGCCCCCAGGGAATTCGCAGCTTCGTTCTTGTTGGCAAGCAAACGGGGTAAATAGCCAAACTGCTCGATTTTGGCCCAAAGCTTGTCCTGCCACTCCGCCTGCAGCTTCTCATCATCCGGCAGAAGAACGGTGCATTGCTGTAAGGTCCTGCCTCCTGTGGTTGCCACTGCTTCCTCCCACCCCAAGGGAGTCAATATGAAGCTCATACCTTCCCGGACTAACAGATCCTCATTTTGCAGCCTGTCAATAATATAGACCAGTTCCTGCAGATTGGGAGAATACGTCAGATTGTAGCTGCGGGACAGGGGATGAATGACTACGGGCTCACCAGGGCCACTACAATGCCTATACAGATACTGCAACAGCCGGTCTCCTTTAACCTCAGCCGTCACCGGAATATTCGGGGCATTCACAATCTCCTCCAGATCGCTGAACGCAAGGATCACCTTCTCGCCACAATCCGTCTTTTCGCGGATGTAGCCTGAAATCAGATGCAGCATGTCCCGCTTCTGCTGGAATGAGAGCGCAAGAATCGATTCATAGCTGTCTCTAAGCAGGCTGTAGCTTCCGCCAGGAGAGCAGGCGCAGTCGATATACTGATCGTACTCACCATCTGCTGTAATGCGGACAATCTGATCGCAGAATGCACAATGTTTCTTTTGCATAACCATCACCTCTTCAGAATAGCAGTCCCCCTACCTTACCAAGAATGGATTGAAAAGTGGACAGGAAATTCCTTCCTCACCGACAGCTTGGGATGCCTGATTACGGAATTATGCCAAGGAGATTGCCGAAGCGGAGCATTCAGAGTTCACCACATTTTAATTAAACTGCCAGCAGCTTAAGCTTAAATTGCCATACTGATAACTCCGGTGAAGCAGCTGCGCATTACACTCCGGGTCACCGGCCCCCATAGCGATGAACAGCGGAATAAAGTGTTCACTTGTCGGGACCGCCATCTCTGCATAGGGAGCAAGCTCATCATATTGGAACAGCGCTTCTGTATCCCATGCTTCCACCTTCTCCTGAATCCAGTGATCGAACTGCTCGGCCCACCCGTTGGCCTCATCCGAATTCCAGTTCAACCTCCGTAAATTATGAACAGTTCCCCCGCTGGCGATGATAAGCACATCCTGTTCACGCAGCGCCGCCAGCGCCTTGCCGATCTCATACTGCTGCGCATTAGGCAAATCACGATTCACGGACATCGCCACTACCGGAATATCCGCATCTGGATAGAGCAGCTTCAGCACAGCCCATGCGCCGTGATCCAAGCCTCTGGTCTCATTCCGTACATTCTCAATCCCATGCGCAGTGAATAAATTCTGGATTTGATCCGCAAGCGCCTGGTCACTCTTCGCCGGATACGTCATCTGGTACAGCTCGTCCTGAAATCCGCCGAAGTCATAAATGGTATCATATGTTGCCGCCGCGCCCACTGACTGCACGGGTTCCTCCCAATGCGCCGAAAAGACAACGATGGCTTTCGGTTTGGGCATATGGTCTTTGAACTCTTTTAACAGCTTGGTGTAGGCATTATCTTCAAGAACAATAGATGGAGCTCCGTGTGCAAAAAAATAGGAAGGCATCATAGTCAATCACTCCTTAATAATGGGTTAATCCGGCATCCTGCTTGAGCCATCGCAAGAAATCACGCTGGTTCTCTTCAGTTACGCCGTGGTCGGACGGATAGATTCTGAAGGTCAACCGTTCGGTTTGCCCTTCCAGATAGGCAGCAGTCTCATGTCCAATGCGCACCGGGAACACCGAATCGTATTCACCATGCGAAGCGAAGACAGACACGTTCTTAAGGCTACGGAGGCTATACTCCATTTTCACAAATTCCGGAATATATCCATTCAGCGCGATAATCCCCTTCAATTGCTCCCCCATCGTAAGCGCAAGCGTCATGGACAGAATGGCCCCTTGGCTGAAGCCGAGCAAATAACGTCTGTCCGGATCGACCGGATAATGCTGCGTTGCATAGTGAATGAAATCCTCAAGATCGCCGACGGCTTGGTCAAACATCTCGCGGATGGGGTTGCCCAGGCTTTTCAAATCATAATATTGATGCCCCGTACCCAGCGGCAGATTCCCGCGAACCCCGATAATAATGAACTCCTCAGCCAGCGGCGCCACCAGACCGAACATATTGCGCTCATTAGAGCCTTTGCCGTGAAAAGTTAAGATCACCGGGTATTTCCTGCCCTGCTCCAGCTTATCCGGTAAATGAACATCATATGAATATTTAGGATTCATCTTATTTTCCTCCATACCGAAGATCTTCGCTTAAATATTAGTTATAATAATATATTTTCTATATGAGTAATTTATCGCAACTTGCATTGACTTGTCAATAATAAAATTGTTAATATGAAAATAAGTTTAGTATTACAAATATTATTAAGGTGTGATCCCATGGATATCGGCGCTACAATACGGGCAATCCGCAAGCGGAAGAATATCACCATCGCGCAAATCTGCGACACTACCGGCCTCTCCCAAGGCTTCATGAGCCAGGTCGAAACTAATAAGACATCACCTTCCATCGCTACACTTGAGAATATCGCTCAGGCTCTGAAGGTTCCGCTTGCATATTTGTTGCTAAAAAAAGAAGAACGCATGCAGATTGTCCGCAAGGATGAACGGAGAATCACCACAAGCGGCGCAGCTAAGCTAAAGGTTGAGCACCTCAGCTCCACCCAGAACGTCCGGATGTCGATCGTCGAGTTCCCTCCCGGTGCCATGATTGGGGATGCCCCCCATGCGCATGAAGGACAGGAGGTCCATGTCGTCCTTAAAGGGACTATCTATGCGCAGCAAGGGGAAGACGGAGCTGAATTTACCGAGGGTGATTCCTTTAGCTGGAATGGCTGCACCCCCCATTCCGTCAAAAATACGGGGGAAGACACCGCGATTGTGCTAATCTCCATCTACACTGAAAACGAAAACGGACAGGATGTCCTCTGAACAATCAAAAGCCCGCACTCTGGCCAGATGGGAGGGACTGCACCCTGTTTGTGAGACAGGGGTCAAAACACCTTGCAAGTTTAAGCAGCCAGTCGCCGAAAATCCACCGGCGACTGGTTATTTAGTTTCGCCTGAATCCGAATTGAGTTATAGTAGGTGATGTAGTCTCGAACGGTCCGTTCAACGATTGCTGTCGTTGTACACATGAGATCTTCGAGGTAGAACGTTTCAGACTTTAGGGTGGAATGAAACGATTCGATGGGGGCATTATCCGCGGGCGTTCCTTTACGGGACATGCTCATGGTAATGCCTTTTTCTTTGACTGCCGCCTGGTACGCCTGAGACGTATACACACTGCCCTGATCGCTGTGGAGCAGCATGTTGGCCCGCTCTGGAAGTTGGCCCAGCGTATCCAATACAAAGGACGTGTCCTGCTTGTCCGCTATACTGTAAGCGACAATTTCTCCGTTGTACAGATCCAAAATACTTGAAAGGTACAACATCTTGCCGCCAAACGGCAAATACGTAATATCTGTGACCAGTTTTTGCAAGGGAGCTGCTGCATGAAATTGCCGCTTTAACAGATGTTCTGCAGGTTGTGCCGGTTGCCCCGTAGTCTTTCGTTTCTTCATCCTCACACGGCACTGTAATCCCTCACGCTGCATGATACGCTGGACCCGTTTATGGTTTATAGGCTCTTCTGCCCGAAGGAGTGCCGTGATTTTACGGTAACCGTACCGGAATTTGTGCAGAGTGCAAAGCTGCCTTATCTTTTCCACCATCCGATCTGTACGTTGAGTCCTGGCAGCCTTCCAGCGGTAGTAGGTAGCTCTCGCGACCCCAAGCCACGCACAAGCCTCCGACACCTTCACTTCTGCCCGAATGGATTCGATCCAGGCAACGACAACTTCTGGTTCCACCCCCTTTCCAGTTCCTTGTACTTTTTTAGCAGGTCCAATTGTTGCTTCAGGAATCGATTCTCTGCCTTTAGTCTCTCCAGCTCCGTAGTGGCTTCCGGACCTTTTCCAAGGCTGTATTGCTTACCTACAGGTTGCTCCATGCGATGAATTTCGCCTTCGCGATACCATTTCATCCAGACTTTTAGTTGTGTCCTATTTCGTATGCCCAACTGTCTCATAACATCGCTCACGGGTACTCCTGCCAATCTCATTTCTATAGCTTTCATCTTTATTTCTACGGGGTAACTCACTCTGGTTGCCAACGCAAAAAACACCTCCAAGGATATCTCCCTATCTTACGACAGAGTTTCATTCTCTTGAAGGTGTTTTGATTTGTCTCACATTAGGGGGTCAGTCCCCCCGGAGGAGTGTGGGCTTTTATTCACATATCACATATTCACTATCTCATTATATTCAGCGTGCTTCTCAATCTCGGTCACGATCATCTGCTGATTGATCTCTTGTATCTTATAGGCCTTGGCCATTTCTCTGGAGGAGATCACTTTATACCCATCATCTTTATAAATAATGGCGCAGTGATTCTCAATGGCTATGCCTGTTGTATCCATTCCCTTAACCATTTCCAAGAAATCTGCCTCGCGGTTGTCTTCATTATAATGAGGACAGTGAATCCCTGGTAAGATCCCCATCGCCTTCAATTTGATATAAATCCTCTCTCCTGATGTATCGAACGTCTCTGTGTCACTATGACCGTATTCGTACCAACAGATCGATCCCGCACTCATCCCTGACAACACAACCCCCGAAGCATAAGCCTGTTTCAGCAAAATATCCACACCATGCTCGCGCCAGATGTCCAGCATCTTCCGCGTATTACCGCCACCCACATAGATTACATCGGCGGATAAAATCATGTCCTCTATTTCTTCTGGTGCATATGTATTTTTCGTCAGCAGCAAATGCTTGATCTCACACCCTAACCGGTCACCGTACACGAATTGAAAAGAATCACAATCCCCCTCCGCATCCATACTAGCAGTAGGAATGAACAACGCTTTGGGCTTCCTTTTGTTCGTTAGATCTACAATCGTTTGATCGATGGCCAAAGTCTCCAATTCGCTAATCTCGCCTCCGCCAATCGCCACAATAATCCCCATCTTCATCACTCCTATTTATAATATTGAAGCAGAGCAAGAATACAAAAAAGCCCCGGATGCATGACGTCTTATTCAGACACACCGGGACTGACTCTGTTGTGACAAGCTATGTGAGTAACGGTTATAAATGAGACTGAAAAACAGCCAAAAGGCTACTTTATTCAATATATACTTGAGATATTTAACAAGTACAAATGAGATATCTTGAGCTATCATTACTTATAATTGAGATAAATTGTATCCTTTGAAATCCCCCTTTTTGTACACCATATTTAACATGTAGGTATATTACTTTTTTATACTTATTTAAATTCTTGGTTATGTTAATAATGCTTTCTACCAATATGATATTGAGAAACTCAATCAATATATAGGCCTCAAATATCAAATCTTCTTTGTTAAATAATCGGATACACCTCTTTAATAAAAAAATAATTTCAAGGCAAATAAATTAACTGCCCCCCCCCATT
Organism: Paenibacillus sp. FSL H7-0350; assembly: GCF_038593195.1. Taxonomy (NCBI): domain Bacteria; kingdom Bacillati; phylum Bacillota; class Bacilli; order Caryophanales; family Paenibacillaceae; genus Paenibacillus; species Paenibacillus sp. FSL H7-0350. The sequence goes on from NZ_CP151972.1 coordinate 3,192,415, forward strand.
AATAAGTATTATAATTGAGCTAAAATCTTTTTTCTTAGTTAATTTATAATATCGCCTACAAATTCAATTTCATTATTAATCTAAAATGGGAGGGTTATATTTGCAAGAAATCTTAGAGGAAATCCAAAATAAACTTGAAAATCTAAATTATAATGCTGCATGGAAACAAACCAAGAATCTAATTAATGCATACGCTGGTTCAACCGAAGAAGAAGAATTAAAAAAAGCAATTCGTCGTTATAGATTCATGCTTAATCTCAATCGAGATGAAAATATGACACAGTTATTTTGCAATCGCTTAATTGAAAAATGGGCGGAGCTTTCATGGGGAGATGATGAATACTTAAAGCAATGTCGTTTGTTAAACGATTATCTAAACAAAGATTCAAATAATTTAAAGCAAATAATTAGAGAAATGCACGAAATGCATCCTTTAACTGCACAGCACATTATACTATCTGTATTTGAGCACTTTCATCAGGATTTGGTTCATACTCCACCAGATGAAATGGATCGTTTGTTGTACTTTCACTTTACTTATGGACTCGAAGCTAATTACGAAACCAGTATTTCTGCTTTAAATGCAATATTACAGGTTTGGAAGGAGGATCTACGTAATGGAAGATTTAAAGGTACACAGATTGAAGTGTATCACATTGATCAGCCAATTATTTTAGAATTCAGTCAAAAACTAATTCCAATAATACGCTCCATTCACTTTCTCGAATGGATTGCAGATGAGGTATCTCGGCATAACGTAAAAATGAAAGAGTCTCTGACCGAGCTAAACTTCTTCTACAAAGATTTCCTAGAGTATCGTAGGTATACTCTTCCAACTTATCGATTGCAGGCCCGCAAGCAAAATATTCAAAGAACATTACCATCAATCGCTGCAGCAAGGTTTCATTGGACTAGAAGAGAAGTGAATTATGAAAAAATCATACACGAGATAGGTGAAAATCACTTTAAATTAAAAATTAATCCCACTGAGTTTATGGAAGCATTTAAATATACTATGGAGGTTGCTTACCAAGCATTCCTGGAGCTCGAAGATGATACTTATATATTTAATCTTGAAGAGCTAAAATGCCGTGGGGTTAATGTTTTTGTACTGTACCTCTTCTATTATTGTCTTATGACAATTGCCTATATTTATTTTGGGGCAACGAGACACTATAAAATCACTCGAGATAGATTACCATTAGCACCATATCTACGCCTTAGTAATAAAGAGATAGGAGAGATGTTTATTCCTATTCTCTCCAAAGTAACTAAACAAGAATTAAAACAAGTAGACATTGATAAGTTGCTATCCTTCTACGATTTCGGAAGTGATACGATTTATGATCTATATTTCAAACCTATTCTCACATACGAGAAGCAAATCACCATTGTTCCCTCATTGTTAATGATGAACAACTTCCCCCGCATATTTCCGCATCATTTGAATATGCTCAAAGTTAATCTAGAAGAAAAAGGCGAAACGTATGAAGTTGTTATGAGAAATTGTTTTAAACAGAACGGTTTTACAATTTTTACTGAGCGCTACCCCTATACATACAACTACGAAGGAAGTACCCTTAGTGGGGATATTGATATTATTGCGAGGTTAGGTAATTATTTGTTTGTGGGCCAGTCTAAAAATAAATTGGAGCCTATTGATACTAAAAATCAAATAAGTGTAGATCGGACGATTCGAAAAGCAATAAAGCAAGCAAAAGGCACAATTAAGTATATCCAGCGAAATCAAGAAGAATTTGCTTTGAAAATGAATATTCCTCTAGAAGAACTTGCAGATTTGACTATTCAACCATTTGTACTTATTAATTGTTTTTATGGTTCGGGTCAAGTCATAGATGATATACCAGTCATTGATACAAGTGCAATTTATAAATACTTCGAGGGTAAAGTTCAACTACATCGCGGAAATGAAGTTTTTACACAGCGGATTAGACCTGAAGGACCAGTTGAACCACTAGATTTTAAAAACCATTTATATTCACCTTATTTTCTTAATCCTACTATATACTCTTTCAGTTTACGGTCGCGTCATGTGCAACATATTGATGGTAAGAAGTTTTCAATTGGACCTGAGTTACAAAAAGAACATTTTTCAAATTCATCTTTTTTAGAAGATGGATTTGCCTATTTCTTCAAAAATGATATGTTATCCCAAAAAACACAAGCAAAACGACGTTTAAATTTCAATTCCGGTTTCAACATCAATAATAAACGAAGAGACATTAAGAAAAACTCAGCCTTCAAGAAAATATGAACTTAAGTTGGAAAGTCAGTATTTAGGGGAGCAACGCTCCCCTTTTTATTATAGTATCTCTGGGCATCCTTTTATTATGAATCCCTTGATAATCCGACTAGCTTAAATTCATCCTTTTATCAGCAATGTCCGTTATGAATATCCTCTTTTACTCTGACTACAACTGAAATCAGGGCATATTAGAATAAAAGGGTTAAAATATACTCTTATTTACTATTGCATTCCATGCATTCTCAGGTGTTAATGGCGTTTTTAATAATGTATATACTTGAGATGCTTCTTCTAAAAATAATGCCTTTAGCTCTTCTACACCTATGCCAACCCGCTTATTCTTTAAAAGAACAATCCGCTTTATAATACCCGGGGCTATAAAGGCATAGGGCTCCCTCGGATCAAAAGCTCTCACATCGAATTCTGGCTTTCCATTAAAAAACGAGACATTATTGGGTCCATTTAGGTCGAGAGATATAGGACATTTAAGTAGGTTCGAAGAGACTGATTGAACTGTTTCAATTTATAAAGATGTTCTGCCATTCGATGTACAGTATTGCGGTATAGCCCCCACTGTTTGTTATTAGAGTGTTCAATCTGTTCCTCTAACAGAAGGTGCCACTCAACATCACTGTTATTCGGTTCCACGTCCCATCCCCTGTTTAAAGAATCTTCCATGGCTTCTTACTTCTCAATCCTTTCTTCATAATCATCACATGTTCCATTTTCTTTTGCCCGCCCAATTTCAATATCTTCGGCTTGTTGTTCGGTAACTGCTCCGCGCATCCTATCTTTCCTCATTTTTAAAAGGAAGAGTATGTACAAAAACGTCTTGTAGACATACTGGGCAAGCTTTTTTACGGGACAATGGTTTTTCGAAATTGTTATGTCAATATGGCATTTTGCATCGTTTAAGAACATCATTTCCTTTCCTAAAGTACGCTTAATTGAACTTTTTAATGAATCCAATTTTTAATCGACCGGTCAGTGCTCATAAAAACATCTCGATTCATTAATATTTTGCTCAAATTAGAGATACGATTTATCATACCGATTCTATCTTAAATATTTCCTTTAACCTATTTATACTATCATCATTCTTTATTTCTGGAACATTAATAAAGAGCCGTTCTCTTGCCCTACTTAAAGCTACGTAGGATATTCTGTGTTCCTCATTTTTCTTTAAGTCTGGATTCAAAAAGAGTTCTAGTTCATTTGAGGATTTAAAAACTATAAGCACATTATCAAATTCGTCTCCCTTCGACTTATGAATAGTCTTATGTTTACTAAAATCTTCGGTTATATTGACACAAAGGGCTAACTGTTCATAAGTGTTAGTTTCATAAAATGTTGCAGCGGCACCTTTTCCTAATTTTGATATTTCTGTTTTCACATTATTTTTTACTAATTGATAAAAATCATATAAAGGTTTATTCCTGTAAGCATCGTACTTTTCCAGCAATAAATAAAGTGACTTTAACGCTATCTTCCTCCTTTCATCTGTATTATTAATATCTCTTTCTAAACTTTCCATTTCTTTAATTGCCTTTTTTATATCCCCTTCCCGTGCGCACTCTACGGCTTTCAAACAAATAACAACTACCTTACTTCTGTATTTGTTATTGCTAGAAGATTTATCTACATTTAAAAGTTCTTCAATGAGCTTATCATTCAAAGTTTGTCCACTAAAATCTCTTCTCATTGCATTAGATGTCGGATTATCACGGGATAATGAACAAATTTCTTCGCTGTAATTGCAATATTTTTTTGCCCATGTTAATGCAGCTATCCTTTCACCAACTAAGAGCTTAGGAATATCTCCTTGGATATTTCTAATTTTTTTTTGCTCTATATCTTTTCGAATTATATTTAATAAATCAATGATAGAGTTTGTACTTCTTCGGTTATCCTCCATCACGTGGTCCACTAAATCAGGTAATTTAAAAGAGGAAAACTGACCAGGATCTGCGCCTTGAAACCCGAATATAGATTGAGCTTCATCGCCAATTATTCCAACAATAGTTTCCTTCGCTCCAATTAATTTCAGGATCTCAACTTGTATTGGATTTGTATCTTGAAACTCGTCAATATACAAATAAGGAAATTTAGCCCGTAATACATCTAAAATAAATGGATATTTTTTTAAAAGCTGATAGCTAAAAAAGAGTACATCATTATGATCAACATTTCCTTTTAACCAATAAAGCTTTTTATAAGCAATTAAATCTAAACTAAGAATTTTTAAACAAGTTTTATTTAAATGTCTTTGTTTTTTCTTCTCGTCGATCCAATACGCCTGTTTGTTATCTCCAGAAATTATAATATTATCATGTTCGTCTATGTGATATCTCAAGCGCTCTAACCAACGTGTAAGGCTTTCAATATTTTCGCTTCTTTTAATCAACTGATTAACCGTATATGGGTGTACTAACTGATCTACATTACTGTGATTTTCAATCCAATACTTTACTTTTTTAAAATGAACAACCGTATCTTGATGTCCATCCATTTCATTAACGTTCAATTCATATTCTTTATCAAGATAAGAAGCATACGGCTTCAAAATATGTTTGTACAAAAAACTATGTAGAGTTGAAACTTCTACTTGATTAATATTAGTCCCCAATCGATTCAAAACTGTTTCTACTGCAATATTGGTGTAGGTAATACAGGCAATTTTCCGTGTTTTCTTTAGTCTTTGGGAATGATGTAGGACATTTTTAATGTGTTTTACAAGCCAATATGTTTTTCCAGCACCAGGACCGGCTGCTACTCGAAAGTGATTCTCGATAGGGATTAGCGTATCAGAATCTATTTTTATCATCGGAGCACCCAAGTTATCGCTTCTTTAATATAATTTGGAACAATAAAATCTTGATATCCTTTTTTCTCTTTTCTATTAAAATTGTCTGTGAGTGTGTACGCCAGTTCCAATGCGTTTTCCCCTTTTCCAACAGAATTCAAATAACGAGAGGCTATAAGGGCTCTTTTCTTTTCATTCTTGGTCCATATAGTATTTAAGGCTATACTTTGCAGAATCCTTTCGTTTTCCTTACTACCTCTTAAGAGACTCTCGAATTCCGATAACTCCGCACCTTCTTTAAATAATCTCATCAATTTCTTTAATTCTTCCTGATTTTTCATTGAATCAGTAATAAGTAATTCAAACGATGGATTGTGTAAGATTAGATCATACTCAAATGTTCTTCCTTCTTTTTCATCCTGACTGAAGAGCGCAATGTTAGGATGGGCATTTGCTGGATATAAATTAAATGAAGGGTTGCACTTATAGTCATATGCATCTTTTTGCACATCATATTCAAAAGGATAACATTTACTATAACTGGCTCCTTTTTCTTTCTTCTTTCTCTCAGGATCCCTATCTGTGATGCATGCTATTTTCTTGATTACGCTATATGGATTGGTTGAGCTAAATAAATATAAAAAATGATCAAAGAACCTTCCACCAACGTTTACAATTGCTACATGATTTTCTTCTAATGAAAATCCTTCATACCTTGCCAAAATAGATAATAATAGCTGCTCAGCTAATCCCTCGACTAAAATCACTTTCTGAGCAAATAACATATCTGATTTGGTGGCATCAAGAAATCTTTGTACATACTTTTTGCTTTTCTCATTGTTTTGAAATACCTTTCCTGGATAACCTACACTTGTCTCACCATTCTCATTATGCAGACAAATCATTTCATCTAGAGATACAGAGGATGTAATATGGGTTGAGTGTGTGGTTACAAATATCTGTCTAACCTTTTTTTCTTCTTTATTTTTTAGTAAGAATTTTAGAAACTGGTGTTGCATAGCTGGATGCAAGTGCGCTTCAGGTTCTTCGATTGCTAAAATCGGAAAGACTTTTGCGTTACTCCCCAAATAATTCCCATCTGAACTCACTTGCATTTTAGACAATAATAGTGACATGAAGATTAGGTTATTATAGCCCAGTCCGTTATGTGTCGCCGGGATCTTAATTCCGGTTTCATACTCAACTATTAGTTTCAAGGCCGAAAACATTTCAACATCAGAAATGCCTCCATCAAAACTTGGATTTGCTTTATTAAAAGCTGCGCCAGTGTCTTTGGCATAAGATAATATATGCCCTTTGCCTAGTTCCATTCTCTTTATTAGATTCAAGATTAACGAATCTGCTGCGTCAGAAAAGGCTTGTTTGTGGGATCTGATTTTGTCTACCTTTTGCTCTTCTGTAATGGTTCGATCTGACTTTATATCGTAGTCCATATAAAAATCTAGTACGTCTCGTAGAAGCGCATTTCTACCTGAGAGCATATCCCTTTCAACATCTCGAATTGCGTCTAGAAATTGAAAATCAAATTTTTGCAATGATTCATTATCCGCCATGTTCTGACTTATTACATTTCCTCCCCAGATCTTATGGACGTAAAATCTTAAGAAATCTTGCTGAATGATTTTCCATGCCTTCTCTTTGTCTGTGACATCGCTCAGAGCTTTTACATACTTTTCAGTGTCTTTCTCAGGAAGATAATATTCATATGTCAATAATGCCTCATAGGGTTCTTCAAGCTTGATTAACCAGTTTGCTACGGTAGCCAAGTCATCAGAATTGAGTTCTTCATTTTCGCTTTGTTTTATGGTTATACATATACGTATTCTCGGTGGATTTGCTTTCAATTCATCAAGAGAAGTGCTCTTATTAAAATCATGAACATCCAATCTCTTTTTTCCATTTGAGTTTAAAACTAAAGCTAATGCACTAATAAGGTTAGTCTTACCTGCATTATTGTGACCAATGATCACATTAATACCGTCATTAAACGTGATTTCTCTATCTCTGAAATTTCTATATTTTTCAATTTCAACTTTATAAATATACATATGTGCCTCCATTGATACTTTATAATTGCTCGTTAAAATTTGATTGAATTACGTTTTACCATCTAGTAAAGAACGCTCTTACTCAATTTCACTTTATGCCTGATTTTTTTGATTTCTGTATTTAGCTTATAGGAAGAGTTAAATATATCTTTATTAATCTGATATAGAATTAAACAAATATATTTTCCTATCGAGTGGATAGGAACTGCTAAATATTTTTCGTTTCCATTAGACTGTAAAAGCGAGATAATCCCTAATAGGTCAAAAAATACGCTGTACAGAAAGCAGAAAATTCGTTTGAGTTTGTCTGGATCACTTTATTCAAATGTCTTCAGCACCTCGTCCAATTTTTATAGAAGAGCAAGGTTTATAAGTATCTCTCTAAGCCTTCTGTCCAAGTAGTTAGGATTAGATATTGGCCCCATCATGGTTCTAGCTAAACCCCTGACCTCCTCAAGTTCATCCCTATTTTTATAGATCTTACTGCCTTTATAGTAATCATAAAGTACTAAAGCCTCATCAATATCTATTGTTTGTTCTTGTAATTTTACAAATAACTCACTAAGTGTGGTATTGGATTGTGGTGTAAACTTGGCTGATTGGTGAGTATAATGCGAAGTGACTTTATTCGAATCTATATTAACTAATTTCTTTTTATAAACCTCTTTACTTAGCTCTTGCTCTATTTTATCCTTTTGCTCTTTTTCAAACTTTCTATAAGCAGCAATCACATCTTCTTCTAGCTTCATCCGTTGTGTTTCTTCATCCTCATCTATCCATTGAAAATAATTCTTAGCAGAGTCTAACGAAGCAGCTTTTTCTAATGATATTTCTGTTCTAAATATATTTAATCCCCATTTTGAATCCAGTCGCACAAGACGCTGAACGAGGGCAGTTCCTTCTGCAGGATCGACATAAAGTAGGCTTCTTACTTCAAGTGTAAGCTGTTCTTTAAAGGTTCTCTCTAGACCAAATAGATGATTTAATAGAAACTCTTCGTCTGTTTTCAAGATCAAGTTCGCGATCCATACTTCCCATAATTGATCTTGCTCTAACTGAATTAACATTTGATTTTCAGCAGGATACAGGGAGACCGCTTTTATATTTGGATGCTCAGACGACAACCATGCTTTATCTATAAAAAAGAAGTATTTAAAACCTTCATTTTCGTATACTTCTTTTCTCTTCTTAATGAACGAATTGTAAGCTTCAACTTGTTTCTTGCCTGTTATGTAATCTACAACCCAAATATCGCCTCCGGGAAAATATATAATTAAATCGGGAATAATTTTTAATGATTTTCGATAACTGTAACCTTCTTGCACCTCAACATTATGTATCTTTAGTTGCCCCTCCAGATATGTTCTAATTATTGTTTTACCTATTCGATGGGGCTGCTCATTCTCTTCTTCTTTAATTTGCTTGGTGTATTGTCGATAGTTCTCAGAGCTGGGGCAACCCTCACCTAAATGTTTGAAATGGAATTTATCTTGTCTCAGAACCATACTGACTGCTTGCTTACAACAGATACACGTAAAAGCCTTCTTATCTGAGTGTACCCTGTATTTATCTTCTATTGACTTGATAATTATGTTATAACTAGTTTCTTGATCTTCGAGAACTCTTCTTTCTTCTTCTAAGAATATTCGATCATTTATAAGATAAGCGACTTCCATAGGACTTCCACCTCACAGATATTATTTCTATATCATTAAAGGAATCGCACTTACTGTTCAAAGAATAATTTTAGTTTGGTATATGCAATAATCATTATCCAAATTATAACATGTTTCTCTTGCATTCTGCATGAATCTCCTTTTTTATTATATTCTTCAATACAAAATGAATATTTTTACAACTGGAATGCTGAATTTGCGCATAATATAATAATTCATATTCATTTATAAATTAAAAAAGCACCTAAAGGTGCTCACTTCTCAAATAACGGTCCTATATAATGACCATCTATACACTTTGTACATGTCCAGCCACACGGGTTGGGTAGATTTTGAACAACTTCCGAGCCACATCTATGACAGGAGAATGAATTTAATGCTAATTCTTTAAGCTTCATCAGAGTAGCTGAATTATTTTGGTGAAATGTAAATTGTTTATTCATATTACAACCCTGGAATAACATCTTTCAAAAACTTTGCTGCATTTATTACTTTAGATGTTGTAGAATTTCCTGAAAGATAACTCAACCCGGCTAATGTTATGCGGGGTCCCTTAATACTAATGGTATAATCCCCTTGGGCGCCTCTAAGTATTGAAAGTCCTTTTATAAACCCCTCGTCCACCATAATCTCTAAAACAGCTATTCTTTTAGTCTCACTAATTCCTAAAGCCTCGCTACTTATACTTTCAAAATCAAAACTGTAATAACTATTTAGACCGCAATTAAGTTTATAATATCAAGAAGGCGATCTATCGTTTTCTAACGGTTGTTTGTTGATTCACTTCATATATTGGCTTACAAAACGCCTAATCTTAGAAAGCATTTCAGAAAAATGATATTGTTCACGGCATCAGCTTTGAGCCAAAGCCCTTAGACTGGGTTGCAATTTGGGCCATAAGGCGAGGCGGTAGGAAGACCATTTGTACTGCAGGGCTTGATACGAGCCACTCATATCCTCGTCTTCTAATAGCCGTTGTTTGATTTGTTCAGCCTCCACCTGTTTCTTGAGTTCAGCAAACGTGTGCTTTCTGAAGTAAGCCTAGGCCTCCTAGTTGGCATTTAGCAAGCGTATACGTAGCTTTGGTAAAGCTAAATTCATCCGTTTCAGCATTGCGCTTATACCACCTACGTTCATCGTGACAGCGAATTCCTGTTTAATCCATTCCACAATCAGCGGCAGAGTCTAGGAATACCGGCCTCAAAACCTACATCGACAGGATCACGCCTCCCTTATAATTTTTTGGGCAAAACGAATGATTTTTGCAAACCGCTCTTTCAACCTTGTCCCTCCCAAACTATATTGTATAGTCCAAAAGACACCAAACATATGTGCTGCTTAACTATACCATATAATTACACAAAGATCGTAACATGTTAATGTGAGGGGAGGACAAAAAAAAGAAATGAGAGGCTATAATGAAATCATTAATTTTCCTTTCAACCTTTTCAATTAAATGTTCTCTTCGACACATCTGTGAGGTCTCATACATATTCAAGTTCAAATAATATCTCTAGTCTTAGCTCTAGCAAATGAGAATCGGTCATTCTTAGGGGAGATCCTCTTATGTGTACAGATATCATATTGAAAAGATATTAATCTCGTTCTATTCTCGGATGCATACGGAATCATTAAGTTAATAATTGATTAACATTTCATAAAGTATAATAGATCTATTATCATAGGAAATCTATTGTTGTAAAATGGGGGTAGGATTAATATTCTTGGAGGCTCTAGTTATGATTACTTTTTTACACCGTGATTTTAAGCTAAGTAATTACTGGGTAAAAACATCTTTTTTGTTTCTATCAATTTCAATTTGTAGTTATATCTTAATATTTCATAGCTGGACAGAAGTTTCTTCTCTGATTTCTACAATTGAATATGAATTCACACAATTATTTTCACTTCCAACATGGTTAGAGCTTTTTCTTTTCTATCTTTTACTTATCCTCATTCTTCGTTTATGGTGGATATACTTTTGGCAATATTACGGCCAACTTGTAGATGCGTTATACATTAAATTTACTAAGCACCTTGCACATAACGGGTCACTTAAAAAACTTATATGGATAATCAAATTTTATCATTCAACTCATAAAACCATTTTCAAGTTATTAACGAAACAAGTGCATTTTAAAAAGAGAGTAAGCGGCAGTAAAACCTTTGAATATTTTGTTAATTCTATTTGGGCTATTATATTTTACAATCTAAAAAAGATGATATTTAATATAGTAACTGGAATAGCGTTTTTCATTACTCTAAATACAATCTATAAGCATGAATTTATTAAAATTTGGCGAGAATCGATATATTTAATTTTAGATGCTAAATTAGTGGACATTTGGGGGGATTACATAACTAAAGTACCTATTCTTCTTGCCGTATTTAGTACAATAATCGTTATTTTTTATATAAACAGAACAAGAGGCTTCATAAGAAGAGCTGTTGCTTCAGCCAACAGAAAAAAATTAGAGGAAGTTATAAATGAACATAGAGATATCGCTTATGAGATTAGCATTTGCTTGAATAGTGGCTTTGATAACATTGATTATGTAATGGCAAATCGAAAAACACTTGCAAAAGTATGGATACGTAATGTATATGAAGATAATCAATTTTTAAAACGATTCTTAACCGAACATTATTCTGAACGGGAATATGAATTAATGTTTTATTTAGATAAACTCAACAAAATTGACGGCTTGCAAAAAATCAGTGCACGTATCAAAGATAAAGACACATTTTATAATGGAGTAATGAGCTATTTCGTTCATTTGTCCCCCAATCTTAAGGGTTTTGAAGTACTTCGGCCTTATAGACATTCACAAGAGGAATTAGAAACCTATTTTTTCACTCCACAAGGACTAAAAAATATATTTAGAGCCAAACCACTGACTAGGCTTAATTCAAGAAGAATAGATAATTTGGAAGAGCATGAAATAATTCAAGCTTTACAAAAAGATGAAGACTATATGTATATGCATATTCTAGAGTCAATAATAAATGCACTTGAAGCTCAGTTCGCACTTCTTCAGTACGCTGATTCAGCTTCTAAATATTTGAATTTGAATAGCGATTTATTGGGTAGGAATATCAGAAGCTTGTCTAATAAAGATAGTTGGTAAGTAGACTGCATTTTCCCGAAAATATATAGAAAAACATAAAATGAACTTGGAACCTTGAGTTTAGAAAACGATAAATGGAAGCGAAGTTGTTGGAACTATATCCGCCTTAGTCTAAGTCTAAGCAAATAATAGGGTTTCACTTTTTATGAAAGTTTTCCAGGAAAACACATGTGGAGGTTATAATTTTCTGAACAACTAAAGCCCTCACCATATCTTTATCTCTCGAATTGTATGCTATTCGCACTTATTGGCGTAATCTTTTTGAATTATGAACAAAATATGGAAAACTTGAATTTCTGCTTCAATAATAAATTTTTGGACTCTCTGTACTTTTAATTTGTAGTTACCCATATTGATAAGATTTATATGTTTAGTATAGTAATCAACCATATTCTTGCATGCCGAAATTCGGTTTATTCTAGGATTTTTTGATAACAATTTGATAACAAATAGTTTTTACTCAATTAAGGCATTAAAAAAAGAAGTAGTTACAGACAAGAAAATAACGTCCTCTGCTACCTCAAATGAATTACCTTTTTCAGTTAGTTGAACGCAGCACACCCAGATTCCTCAAGCAAGACATGTAAAATCCAAATTAACAATTACCCTCTTCAGATCAAAATTATTATCTCTAATATATTCAATCATGTTCATCAAGCAGTGTTTCTTTACTCATAAGCCACTGAATACTATCCAAAGGTGTCATGCAACAGATCCTAACGCAGAGATATTTTATCAATAACCCCATTTAAATCATCACTGAATTGTTTTAATAATCTCGTTGATAATAAAACGATAGACGTATCGTTATTCCTCCCCAGAATTTCCAATAAGTAATCCCTAATATCTATAAGCGTTTTGACCTCCAGGGTATAGGAATATGCGTTGAAACTTTGATAACGATTCACTATAACATTTCGTACTTCTGTTAAATTACGATTATTTAATTTAAATAGATTATTAACAAATTGAGTTGGATCTATATACATGAATATGGGCAAATTTTCCTGATTATACTTATACAACTTTTTCACAAAAAGATCAGGTTGTTGGAGAAGCAACTGAGTCAGTTCATTTGCTTTGCTCTGGTAATCTTGTTCTCTCTTCTCCTTTAATTTATTTTCAACATATTTTTTTAATTGCGAGGTTTCAGAATCAGTCGGGTCAAACCCAGACAAAACTGAGCTGTAACTTTTTGTAGCATCGATCGACTCAATCGCGAAATCGATTGCCTCCTTAAAAGTATCAATAAGTTTTTTATCATTCTCCTCAGGAAAGTTCAGTAAATTCTCCTTTCTAAAGAAAGCAAAATGATTAGATATTCGAAGATAATCCATTAGCAAATATTTCTTAGACTCTACTTTCTTCATTACATTATCGATGGCACTAGAAAATTCATTATCATCAAGTTCCCAATAACGATCAAATAGTTGTGTCTCCGGATCTATATTTATAATAGGGGATAGGCTTTCTTGCTTATTTTGGAAAGAATCTATATCCTCTTTCAATTCAGTCATTATTAAGTTTCCAGTCAATAAATAATTGCCAATAGAATGCAAGTAATTTATCGAGCCTCTCAACATTGTATGACCAGTATATTTTTCAAGAACATCATACAGAAGTGCTGTTTCTTCTATTTTTGGACGAAGTAAACTATCTGATCTGTCAACTTTTTGCGTCTTAGTCTTTTCAATCGCCGAATAGATTCCGGAATTAAATTTAATCTCTTTAGAAAGTATTATAGTTAGTAGAAGAAACTGATCCAATTCCGGTATTAAATTATCGAAGGTATTATTACACTTATCGTAGATATAATGAAAATCACTAAGCGAATGCTTTACTGTTCGAAGATTAATATTTCTATCTATCTTTTTATAATCATTAATTTCTATCTCAAAAAGTTCAATTATGGGATCTACTCGTTCCTTTAAAAAATCTTTGTATTTACTATCATATTTCTGATAAAGTTTGTCTATCATTTGTTCCAAAGCCACTCGCGGTAGTTGTTTAAAAGGAATTGTCTTACCTATTATCTTTTCCTTGCATTCAGCATATTTCTTTCGTTGTTCATCCTCCCTTTCATGAATTTTCCCCTCGTTACAAAGAAACAATGTTTTAATATTCTTATGCTCAATGTAAAGATTGGTATATCCGAAAATATCTTCAACGTCCATATTAGCCCGTTCTAAATCATCATAACAGAGCACTAGCTTTTGAATGTCAATGTATTGATCAATTTCTAACGGGTCTAGTCCAGGTTTTAAGTAAACAGCTTGCCGCAATCCAAGTAAGGTACGTGTGGATACTTCTTCTATACTGCTTACCCCGTTCAGAGTAATGTGACATGGAAAATAACCATTTTCCAATAGATGCGGTGCCACAGTATTATTCCAAAAGTATGTTTTCCCTGCTCCCCATCCTTGCTCAATCATTATTGCATAATCTGTTTCAGGCTTTTCAATGTAATTATCTATGATTTTAAGAATATCATTAGGTTGCATAGTTTGATCCTGCTCTCCTTTTATTTCATGACATTTTCTAAATGCTCGTAGTTTCTTTTTAGAATATCTGGCCCTGCCACATCGTCTGCGGAGTCCAAATTATTCAATAATTTATAATCAATTATTAATTGCTTAAATCCCTTACCTATTTCCGTTAGCCCATTATAGGCAAGGAGAACAATCTCATATGCAGATAGCTGTGCACGAAGAATTTTTATGTATCTTTCTTTTTCTTTATCATCGATTTCATTTGATTCATGAATATATTTCACAATGTGATATAAATTCCGAAAATAATGGCCCATTAATGCATGGTGTACTTTATAATTTCGATTGTAGATTTCAACTAAATCTTCCTGACTACATCCACTTGGTGATTGGCTCTTTTTCTCATAGTTCTGCTTGATTTGCATACTAATATGTTTAAATAACTCAACTAAATTCTCTCCGGATCCAGATACTATCGTATGATGCAAATTAAGTAATTGAAAAAATTTATTTTCAAAGCTCTGTTGATTGCTAAGCTTTCGCTGTAACACAATCGTATAAACAACGCCAGCAAGGGCTAGGCCTGAGAATAAAGCATTAATAGCACCAAAAGAATCTCCTATCTGCGCAATAACCGTTATTATTTCAGTAGCCCTTTCGCGGGTTCCTTTTTCAAAAAAAATCAAAAAGAGTCCCGCAGAAGGTAGGAGCCATAAAACCATACTCCAAACAATTAAGTTTATAATAGTGATGGAACTTGGCGTTCGCGGTTCCTTTTTGTTATCCTTTTTTGTATTATTCCCCACAGTTCTTTAGTCCCCCATATAACCATAGTAGTTCCATTTAATTATTATTAAGAGAAATAATATCGTCTAATAATTTGATATGAAATAATCTTTTTATCGCTGAATCATAACGCCGCGAACTGGCAGGATTGCCCATCCGAAAGATGAAGGAGTTCTAGTTCGCCCGCTCATAAACGCCAAGTTATGGATTTATAACTGTCTTGCCTACCTGTCTCGGCTTTAGGAAGATATTTTCCAGTTCATTTCAGGAGGAGGTTTACCGTTCCATGAAAGACCAAAGGAAATTTGAAGCCCTCGTCGCTGAACTGATTCAGTGGCTTGTTCCTTTCAGTCCAGTTGATATTAAAAAGTAATAGGTCGCTAAAAATAGCGACCTATGCATTTTAATCTTAAGTGTGAATAAATGATGGGTAATTTTTTATGTGTATCCTGCTGATTCAAACAGGATATATTTTGTAGCATCGCTTATAACAAAGAACCTATTTTCGATTTAATAATAAACTCCAAATAGACATCCTGATTCATCTGTATCTGTTAATAGCACAGGAACTATGGAGTCTGACACTTCCTCTCTCACGCTCTCAGGTAAAGCGTCAGAATTCAAAGTAACTATATATTGGAAACCATCCTCAATAGATTTATCTTTACCAAACCTCAACGCTTCGGCTATTTGTCTTTCATCCACTGGATCAAAAAGAGTACTATCATGTATTAAAATATCCATTTTTCTTCCTAAATACTTTGACATTTGAATTAACATCATATCAAAACAATAAATTAACATACTATTAATCCCGGTACTATTTTGATTTCTGGATACCATCTCAATATCGTATCGACCATTTGTTGTTTGTCCTATATGTAATTGAGCTATAGAGTTATATAAAGAACTAGAAACCTCTTCGACTAATAAAATCGCATGGCGTTTAGTGTTAGAATGCTCTTCTAAAGATTGATTAATCTCGATAATTAACCTTTGTTCTTCTATTTTCAGCTTTGCTGCTTCCTCACGCATATTATTCATGAAATTTTGTTGTTTTTGGTACATATCTAGTTTATTTACAAGTTCATTCATTTCTGATTGTAATAGCGAATATTGTTCAAGAGCTCCGTGTGTATTCAAAATGATCATCTTTTTAGATTGCTCCAAAGAAAGCTCATGGATTAACTTATCTCTACTTTTTACAGCTTCTTCATAATGCTCTAATTCTTCATGCAAATATTTTTTCCTATTTGAAACCAATTGCTTATGAAATATTTTAGCTTCATCAAATTTCTTTAATAGAATATCAGGCATTTGAATTTTAACTTCATCGTATAATTCTGCTATATTTAAATCTGTAATATTTTTTTCACTTTCTGACGCATTAATTAATTCAGTTATAATCTGCCTGTCAACAAAATTTTGATTACTTAGCTCTGCTATTTTTTTAGCATAACTATTAGCATCAATTTCGATTTCTTTGTACTGAGGGTGGATCTGGAAATTTTCAAGATCCTTCTTGCACTTCGATATTCTAACAGTCAGAATAGTAATTTCAGTATCTAAATTTATCCCATCATTCATAATCTTATTATAAGAATCTGTTTTAATAGCTTTTTTTAGATCAATCATTTCTTTTTTCTTTTCCTCAAGTTGCTTATAACTGATTGCTAAGCTTGTGTCTAATCCAAGTAAATATGACAGTGCAATTTGAGTGAGATGCACATTCTGTGATTTGAAATATTTTGTCGCTTCTAAAAATCCGCCATCTCTAGTTAACCTAGAAAAGTATGGGAATAATGATCGGAATTTTAAATGAGCTTCCAATATTGCATCTCTATGATTTAAATTAAATAAATATTCGCCTAAAAATTCATTCCATTCAGTAATTTTTAGCTTAATATTTACATCGCCGAATTTCTTTTCAAAAAGGCTTCCCTTCTCACACTGTATATACACAAAATTCGATTCAGAACCACGTCGTTTCACTATATATAGCTTATCTTTTAAGTCTATATCCATAATAAAAAATTCATCTTTAAATTGATCCATTTTAAAGATACTATTCTTTGTACAACTACTACCATATAAAAAATGAATAATCTCAATAAACGTAGTTTTCCCCAGCCCGTTTCGAGTGTCTTTTACAGTTGACCTTTGAGTTATATCAGCTAATAAAATATTTAGTCCTTCATGAAGCTCTATTGTATTAAACGTGCTTAATGTGCTATATATCTTCCTAATCATTTCTTGCCCTCCACATTAAATCATCCTCATATTCAATTGCACCAATAATGTATAAAAAGTCTATTGCTAAAATGAAAGTATCAAACTGAATTCTGATCTTTCCATTTGTGTCAGATTCCTGAATTTGAATATATGATTTCCATGCTGTACTAATCGTACGAGGAGAATTTAATATGGAAAGTATTCTAGCACCAATTTTTATAATTGATTTATCTTCATGCAAATTTTTAGTGGGTGTCAACACGATCCCAACCCCCTCCTTATTAACCAACTGAATGTCACTCTTATATCTGCTTTTTTTCATTATAACTTGTTCTAGCTCTATGTAACATTCATTGTACATTTATGCACTCACGCTTTCAAAAATTGTACATTGCTCAAAAAAATAAGCAAGAACAGTATGAACAGCTGCCATATATACCTGATTATCCTTCTTATTTGGATCTGTTATAAATTTAGCCAATTCACTATATATCTCGTCAGAATCTAATTTTGTATTATCTCTTAGATCCTCATAATGCCTACGTAGAGTATCCGCAATTTGATCTCCTAAATTCAATTCTGTTTGAAGGTCTAGATACTGTCGTACTAAAGGAGCACGTATTAATCCTGCCTTTATTAGTCCAATTATTGGATCACTTAGGCCATTAATTAAAAGTTTATTTTCTGGTACAGGTTCCAAATCCTCTTTCCTTGGATTAGATCTTTTAGAGATCGATTTTATTACTGGTTGTATGTCTTCAAATTTTAATGTAGCATAGTTAATTTTTGAAGGTACTGGACCTAAAATATCTCTAATATAAGCTTCTTCTAGTGAAAAAATAATATCTCTTAATGTACTTGGACCCCAAAACGTAAATTTAATGGCAGTATATTTAGTTCCTAGCTTCATTAACTCTTTATTAATCTTTGGAGGTAAAGAATCTTGATTATGTACAAAAGACCATTTATCAAAAAACTCTTCCCAATAATCTATTGCACCAGAAAAATCACTATTTATCTTCTTTATCATCCTAGGTTGGTTAAGACTATGAGGACCATTGACAGCAAATAAGTGACGTTCGCTAATTAAATAGCCGTCGTTTTTCTTGTCACCCTCTTGTCCCCATGGACGACATGGCATAAAATCATCTTTGTATTTTGTCTGCATTACCTTAGAAAAAAATTTTTCAAACTCAGTTTCGGTCTTTTCTCGAATAATCTCTTTATACTTAACATCATAAAAATACATAGATAAATCATCCATAATTTCAATCCTTTCTGACTTTATTAATCAAAAACTCGCCCTGTAAGCCTAAGCCAACAGGGCGAGTTTCCCGATTCTTTCGGACTACACGCCGGTGCTTCCAATCAGTATAGTTTCACATTAGCATGATTGTAACAATCTGTAAATCGATAATTCAAAGCCATAAAACGACAACGACCACTAGCAATCCTAAAGTAAGAACCGGTATCAGGGGTACGGATCGCTGGACCTCCAAAGAGAGCAGCTTTCTTCCTCCCTGGTGCAGAAACACAAAAATGCACATCAACAACAGATCTAGCACCACTTTTTCCAGGCCGATTTCTAATCCAAGCAACGCAACCAACTTTACATCACAGGACCCCAGAGATCGGGGGCAGATCATGAAGATCAGAAAACACACTACTTTTGGGACAAGTCCCCATAATATTCCGGACTACGTTTGGGGTTGGGATTTATCTTAGTTTGTCCGGGATACATCTTATACATCATTTCCGCTAGGATTCTCTGATTTATGGACGTTAGGCTTGATGATAATTAGACGAGACGTACTGCTCATACATCACATGTGTAATCTCGCTTGTTTATTCCAGTTAACTCTTTTTTGATCAACCTCTTCACAAAAATCAGGGTCAACTCTTCTAATTGTGCTACGACACACTTCAAATTGGTCAAACAAATCTTTTGATTGTATAATTTCTCCTTCATGGCAAATAAAATAATTGTTAGCACTCTCTTGAAGCCTAGTGATTAGATTCCGCCTATATTTCAACTGCTGTTGCTGTCTATATGTATTAATGATACTTGTGCAACCTTTGTTTCGAATAGTTGTTGCGCTATAGCCGATTAACTTGGCAACAACCTCAACCTTTATTTCTTGATCCTTTATAATTAATCGATCACAAATCTCCCTTATATTCATATCCAACTCCTTATCGTACATGAATTTTGGATATAAAGATGTTTTTTTTGAAACTATAGCTTTGACTACTTGTGGATGGTATCTATGAAGTAAATAGTGCTCATCATTAAACCAGTAGTTCAAGCGTTGAATATCATAAATATTCATACCTGCTTGTATGCTTTCAATTGCTTTTAACAGCAATGTATCATCTACATCTTTTTCGGAGTACCTATAATTCCCCTTCACTATACCTCTTGAGGAAAAATAAGCAATAATTCTCAGAATCCTATTTCGCTTTAATCCAAATATTTTTTCTTTTTCTGGCCAGGTTAAATAATCCATATTTCTATTTGAAAGAATCTCAAAAGCCCTTATGAAATAAGTTCTCTCTAATAATTCTTTGCTTGAATTCAATCCATATTCACAACCACAATCAGGACAAAGAAAATACTGTTTAAGAGTTTGACCATGATGTTGAATATTTTTTGATGCGGTGGCAAACAACATTCCTTCTATTTCATAGTTTTTACACCAAGGAGCTTTACACTTTAAACTATGTTTCTCTTTAACATTATGGTTAAAAATAGCTGACTTAAATTTATCTGGAGTCTCAATTGTTAAAAAATTTTCTACATTCATATCTCGTGCCTTTAAAATGCTGAGAATGGTCCTTATATGGATTGTATTCTTTTTAGTTGTTCCTCTAGCACACTGTAAAAAATGCACCAAGGTTGTTTCTTTCAAATTACCGCTAATCGCCTTCCTATTAAAGTCGCTTTTACAACCATTGAGTATATACAAGAGCTTTAATGCAAGTTCGCTAGAATCAAAAAGAATCCCTGAAGAATCATTCAAAAGCAAATCAAAGGCTGTTCTATACCATCGATGTTCCAATATAAGTCGGTTTGTTATAACTTCTATAACCTCAATACGTTGCTCACTTAATTCTTTTAAACAATATGGGCAAATTCCTACTTCTTTTATATCTTTATATTTAATCTTACTTTTACAATAGTGACAATGCTCTAATAGAATTCTATGATGCTTTTCGCAAATCACGATCGGTTCAAATTTCCATAAAAGCCGAATAATACGTTTCTCTTTAAGGCAATCCGGGCAATAATGAAATTCATTTCGAAGATACTCCTTTAGAAACATACTATTATAATCCTTACTGTTACCCTTGAATTTCATAATTATATTAAAACAAGTAGATGCTTTCAGTTTTTCTATTAAAGTGCTACTAACAAAACTTAGTCTGCTTAAATCAATTATACTCCCAGGAATAATATCTAATTTGTGATAATCACCCGAATGAAGTCCATACTTGCCAACTTTTAACCAGTTAAGAACATCGCAAAGTGAAATCCCATTGGCTTTGGCACAACGTAACAAGAACCCGAACAGTGACTCTCCTGTTTGCAATTGTGGCCTTACTGTAAATTTGACCAATTTATTCAACTTAGTTCACTCCCGGAGTTTTTATATATTATTCCCTTGAAGTGATTGTCCTAGACATAAAAATTGTAATGCCAGAAACTTCGCTGCGCCAAATGCCTTATCTTCTTATCTCCAATTTTCTAATTGATTCTTTTATATGTTCTAGTACTGGACGATATTTAGTATGAATCTTTTTGTAAATATTCAACCTAACTCCTATTTGACGTACCGAAGGGATACTTTTTTTATTTTCATATTCTTCTAGTATCATTTCATCTGCTCTATTCATAAAATCTTTCATTTTACAAATTCTCATCTTCTCTTTACTCAAAGCAGACTGCTCGGTAATATAATTCGCCAAAGAAGGCATGGATTTCTTAATATCATTTGAGCTTTTCCCGATGTAATTATAAACATCCTTACATTTGACTGATAATCTTACTTGATCCACCATTTTAACATATTCCTGTACCTTATCAAAAAGTTCGGACTCAGTAGCTTGCTTTTGTATTTGTCTTTTTATTTCTTGGACTTTTTTAGAAAAACCATATTTTTGAAAATTAATAAATTCTATATCAAGGGAAGCCGCAATTTCTTTTGTAGTAAGTTCTTCTTCTAAATGAATAATATCATTTAATGTCTTTTCTATATGGGGTTGGACTTTTAATACTTTTTGCTTATTAATAAATTTATTCTTTTGAGTATACTCAATCCAACGGTATTGTTGGACAACAGGATTATAAAAATGATAAAAAAACTCTATTCCATGCCATCCATACCATTTTTGTGCCTTATAAGTTATTGTCGTAGCTTCTGAATACAACTCTTTGAAACATTCGATAATGTCTAAATCTGATTGCGAATACTTCATATATATTTCTCGCTTGTTATCAGGGAATAAATTATACCTCAAAGCATATCCGAGAGCCTGATATAGTTTTCTATATGTAATATCTAATGATATTCGTATTTCTTTCTCGCTCTTATCAAACCACAACATGAGAACCACGTTATTTATCAAGTCTATATTAGTATCTATTTCTAACCATTGTTTGGTACTCATATTTAATCCATATCTAATTCCACAATTGACACAAATACTAGTGTTCGAAAATTTCTGGCTTTTAAAACTTGAAAAGTGAGTATATGGAATCTCTTTTAATGCGTCCGATTTCTCAAACGTAATGCACCAAGGTGATAGACATTTACGAATCACGTCTTCTTGGGTTTTTAATGATTTTATTGAGTTGACATAACTGGCTGGCACTTTCGTTTCCACAAAATCTATCATTCTTATTTTTGCTTTATTTAAAATTTTCAATAATTGAGAGAAGGTTACTTTCTGGGGGGGAATTTTGATCATTAATAAAACGAAGGATTGAATGTAAAAAGTCGTTTCGTAGAAGTCTTGAAACAAGATTATAGCGATATTGGGTGGGCGATTCCTCTAGTTGTAGTTGTAGAATATAAATTAGAGTGATGCATAGCGTTTTCTGCAAGTCTAATCCATCTACTAATCCAGGAAATAATCGTTTCTTTGAATCCAATATATATTTCCATTCAGCATACCTTTGATGCATATATTCTTCATTGGCTTCATGAAAATGCTGATTTTCACTAAATAAATAATTTTCACAATGAAAACAACGATATGCGCCCAAGTTACTATGTATATATGATTGATCGTGATTACAAATCGGGCAATTAGTTCTCAACTTAACATTATGTTTAAAGCAAACATCGATATCTCTTACTTGCCATAACATTTGAAAACCAAGATTTTCTTCAAGACAATGGGTACAAAATTTCCGTTTATTCGATTCTAATAATACTGGCATCAAGGTCAGAAAACTTTCATCAAAGTAAAGACCATAATGATTAAGTTTTAATCTTAATGAATCAAAAGTCATTTCAAATAAACTTTTCTCTGTTTGACCAATCAACATAGCTAATCTTTTCATGTCGTGTTTTTGCTGAGGCATAATATCAATTCTAATGGATCGTCTATAGAAAACGTCCATAGATCTTATAGGCTGTACATGTCTTAACAAATCCAAATATAGCACCATATTTGCTCCGCAAGCTCGCATTAGGTAACTACTTAAGGATTCCCCATCTTTGATTTCGGGACGAATTGTAAGACGACTCAATTAAATCATCTCCTTGTAAGATGGCCTCTTTATTCCGCATTTTCCGGTCTGATTAAATGGTCGCTTTCACGAAATAGATTAAACTTAGCTTGTTTCAATATATCTACTGTTACTCGAATATTCGAATAATCAACATACTCTTGATCAAATACATTAAGCAATCTGAATGCTTCCTTAATAATCAAATGTAAATATCCAATGCGACCTTGGCAATAGAAATGCAATAAACGAGGAAGCCCTGTCGCTTCATCATATAATCCTATGGGAATCGGCGGTTGAATGGCCTCTTCAATTTTTTTTAGTAACTCACAGAATTTCTCGTTACAATTTTCAAAACGATTAATATGGTCTCTTCCAAATCGTCGGACATATTCATCCTCCATGATGTGAAGTTTTTCAATTTGAGGGGTTCCCAAACAAACGATACTTACCTGGTGCTCATTTGTTAAATCTTTAAGCATCTCCATTGCTGTTTGGTTATCAAAATTCTTCGTACGCATAATAAAGTTCATCTCGTCAAAAATGATCATTTGAACTTTTTGTTTTTTCAACAAAAATAGTACTCGATCTTTTATCATATTAATCCGAGCATCTCGGCGGAAGTTTTCAGTTCCGAGTGCTTTAAGAATCTTTTTATAGAAATCAAGCTGTGTAAATGGATATGGAAGTTTTACATAAAGAACAGGAATGATGTCGATCTCCTCATCATCAACTTTTTTTGTGTATCGAGAAACATTTTTGGCGTACCTTTTTCCAATCTGTGATTTTCCAACGCCGGATAATCCCGTAATTAACAGATGCCTCGGATCCTGTTCTTCATCATCTTCGTCATCAAACTCATCACGTTCAATATACACTCTCATTGAATCAAGCCGATTCCAAATACGCTTTACTTCGTCATGTTCAATAAATAGTTTATTTATACGACGAGCTAAAATTTCCACTTCTTCACTGCTCATTTTGGTATCCACCTCCACTAGATTGTTCCGCCCTTTTTGCAATCAAATATAACTCTTCTTCAATATTCTGAGCCTTCTTAGCTTGTTGGGTTTGAACTGTTTGTTGAGCTTGATATGCGGTAGAGACAATTACCTTTACCCCCTCCATTCTTGCAACAGTTTGTCTTACCTTTTTTTTCTCTCTCATCCCTTCACTAATAAATTGTTCCAACCTCTCCCATGCCCTATGCATATGAGCTTTACCTGGTAGAAGCTTTAATTTCCCCTCCCCTTCATTTCGTAAAAACTGCAGTAATTTTTTGTAAGTATATTGATTTACCCCAACTACAGTTTCGTAAGGAGGGGTTTCACAATAAAGCTCTATGAACTTTTTAGTTTTCGGATGCAGTAAGTATATTTTCGAAATGTCATCAATGTCGTACTTCACTGTATACTTTGTTTTTCTAGTTCCAATAAGGTCATTACACTTATCAGATTTATAAATTTTGTTATCCCAGCGTACCCCATCCCGCGTATATGGTTTTTGGTCCGTTATTAAGAAATTAATTTTATACTTTTCTTCGTCACTTTTATCAATCCACTCAGGATAGCCCACTTCACTAACACTTTCTCTAAATTTCGCCATTGGTGATATGTTATTACCTAGGCCTTTATGTGGACGCAAAGGATAAATATCAACAAAATAATGAACGAGAATCTTACGAAGTTGACTTAAAGTTAAAAATGCATCCTTTTCAGGATTTAATTCCCCTTTATCCACAATACTGCTTTTCGTTGTACCCATGATGTTGTGTATCAGTTCACTGTTAAGTGTTCCAAACAATCTTTCAATAACTGCTCCGTAATGGGGTATTTTAACCGGCCTGTGCATGATCTCAGATTGAAGAGTTTCATTCACTAATCGTTTGATCTCGTTACTTTTAAAATCCATTCCGTTATCAACATAAATAATATTCGGAATACCAAAAATCTCCCACTCCAACTCTGTTCCATATACATGTTTTGCATTTTTAGCAAAAACCCCATGTTGAATCGCTTTTCTGACTACATTAATTGACGGATCTTCATGAGATAAATAAAGACACCATGGACCACGTGAATATACATCAATTCCCAATGTTATCCATGGGCGGTCAATTACAAGCCCCGTTGCGTCATCAATGACCTGCATATCTAGTCGAGTATGATCAATTTGTATCATATCCATACGACATGTGGCCTCTCTGTCTGCGTAACCACGAGCTACTTCGTCATATACTGCTCTGGCTCTCTTCATATTTCGAAGTCGCTCAATAGCCCCTTTTTCAATACGGTCTATAATGTCAGAAATAGTACTATATTTTATATCAGTCTCATTCACTCTTGCACATCGTCGTTCTACAAGCCTGTGAATGGTCGCTTTTGAAACACGATACTTATTTAAATAATCTTTTTCAATGGTTTCTTTTAGAATCTCGATTTGCTTTACTGTTAGTCGAACAAAGATAGTATCGAGAATGATATCCGGATGCTCAGGATGACAGATCGTTACCATTTTGTTATCTTTTCTACCGGTATAACCCTTCCCTTTATTCGAAATGAGTCCTGCTAAACCTAGTGATTGTCTTTCTGATTCTGCACGTCGATAATCCGATAAGTAGCGCATAATGCTTGCTCTTGATCCGCCACGTTTTTCTAAGATTCTATTAATTAATTCTTCCTGTTTCAGCACAATAATTTCTTCATTCTCAAGTAAAACATCCTTACATTTGTCGCGAAATTGCGCTATCGCTTGAACATTTCCGGCTTTAACCTTCTCTAAAATAAGAAGTGGCTGTATTAATTCAAACCGCTTACTTACTTCATTTCTTTTATTGTCATCCAGCTTCGCAATTATATTTTCGTATATTATATTTTCTTCTTTCCTCTCGAATTTCATACTGGATTCAGGTAAGAAGGTTGGATGATTCACAAGATCAGTATAAGCTATTTGAAGATCTTCCCCATCTGGCCTTCTTAACCAAAGATTTGGTGGATCTATCCTCACAACCTTAAATATTTTTCCATATAGGCAGCATTCCGAATATAGTTTTAGTTGGTTAAACGCCATATAATGCTCCTCCATGTATACCGATAAAAGGAGCATTAGTTTGAGAATTAAATGTGATTTGGCTTTGGGAAGTAATTCTCTCATTTACATCAGCCATAAATATTCCTTTGGCAATGAGGTGATATATCAAAGGTTTTATTAAAAGAGGATCACTAGTATCAGTGAATGTGGAGGCAAGATATTCTATGGAGCATGATTCAATACAACGCAGTCTATAAGTTACTAATTCACACCAACGCAAGTAGTATTTCCTTTCTTTCAAAAAACCTTTAAGCAGCTTGAGGTTGTATGATATAGCTTGAGGTAGTTGTTTTGGATATATAACTTGGTATTCCCAACCCTTTTCCAATACGTATGCTCTGCAATACCTATTGCACAGTTCTACATGCTCATCTAGTGTTGCCTCCGGTTCGAGTTTCACTTGATAAAGCAACGGATTTAACCGCTTTTTGAAAACCAGGACATCCGGGACATGAATCCATTCTTCTTTCCCATCATAAACAGGCACTTCTACTGGCTGTACATAATAGCGTATTACTTCGGTATCTAATTCGAGGTAGTAATAAAAAAGCCGTTCAGATAAAGATTCATATTCAACTGGTCTTCCGTTCTTTACGCTAAAAAAACTCCCAATGATATGAGGGTGAAAGTGACTTCTCCTATTATTCACTTTGCGTTTAGGACTGAACAACATGTCTTCATTATTCCATACATGATTTTCCCATTCCATAAGCACACCTCATTTCAGAAAGTATCAATTATAACCGTAATATCCAATTATATTTCTAATATATCTATTACCCACTAATTTCAAGTGCATACCCGCAATAAAATAAAAAAAGCCAGTAGTAGCAAGGTTTTTGCTACTACTGTTTTTTTTAAGTCTCAAACATATCACCAAAAAAGTCTCAGTTATCGATTGAATTAGTCTCAAGTATAGCCGTTACTCACAAGCTATATAGGTTGGTTAAGATAATTCCCCCGCTGCCGCATCCCCTCAAACAACAATATCGTCGCCGCCATCGCGGCGTTCAGCGATTCGGCGCGGCCGGCCATCGGGATGAGGATGCTTTTGTCGACCATTGCAGCCGTCTCGGGCGAGATGCCTTGGCCTTCGCTGCCGATCAGCAGCCACTGGCTGCCGTGAAAATCATGGGTGTAGCAGGAATCCTCCGCTGTCAGCGAGGTGCTGACCAGTAGCGCCCCGCCCTCCCGAGCCTGAGGGAGAATGGCACTTAGCTCTCCCTCCACTACCGGGAGGTGGAACATCGACCCCATCGTAGACCGGATGGTCTTCGGGTTGAAGAGGTCGGCGCAGCCCCGGCCGAGGATCACGCCGTCCGCGCCCGCCGCATCCGCGCTGCGGATGATAGTGCCTACATTGCCGGGGTCCTGGACCCCGTCAAGCACCACAACCAGGCTGTCCGGCTTCGCCAGAATGGCCTCTAGGCCCTGTTGCTCCTTCCGAACAATGGCGAATACCGGCTGCGGGGTGCCCGTGCTGCTGCACTTGGCAATTACCGCTGCCGACACACCGATGACCTCCATACCCTGGACAGCCTGAAGCAGCGGCTTCAGCTCAGACGGCATGCCTTTATCGAGATCAAAAGCCAGGCATTCCACATCCGCTTCGGCCTGCAGCGCCTCCTGTACCAGATGAATGCCTTCCACGATATATTTACCGGACCGGTCACGATGCTTCTTCTCCTGCAGTCCGGCCCATTCCTTCACCCGCGTATTCTGCGGCGACATAATTTCCATAGGGTCCTACCTTTCTATTCCTCACAGATTCCTATTGATAAGCCATTTCCAGCTTCGTCAGGTTATCCTTCCGTCCGACAATGACAAGGACATCACCATCGGTCAGACGGTCCTCCGCTCTGGGGGAGATATTCATTTCCTCGCCCTGACGGATTGCCATCACATTGCACCCATATTTGGCACGTATGTCAAGCTCCTGCAGGTTCTTGCCCAGCATCGGCCCCGAGACCTTCATATCGAGAATGCTGTACTCCGGTGACAGCTCAATGTAATCGAGGATGTTCGGAGAAGCGAGATGATGCGCCACCCGCATCCCCATGTCCCGCTCCGGGTAGATAACCTTATCTGCTCCGATTTTACCCAGAACCTTGCCGTGCAGCTCACTTTTGGCTTTGGCGATAATAGCAGGTACGCCCAAATCCTTCAGGATCAGCGTTGTCAGAATGCTGGCCTGAATATCCTCACCGATGGCGACTACCACCACATCGAAGTTACGGATGCCAAGCGCACGCAGCGCCTCTTCATCCGTGGAGTCCGCAGATACGGCATGCGTCACAATGTTGGAGATTTCCTGGGTGCGCTGTTCATCCGCATCAATGGCCAGCACCTCATAACCCATCCCGCTGAGTGCTTTGGCCACACTTGAGCCGAAGCGCCCCATGCCGATGATCGCATACTGTTTTTTTGCCATTAAGCCTTGTCCCTCCCGTACGTATAATACATCTCACACAGTATAGCATAAGCCGTTATAAACTTGAATGTTCAGCGCTCCCGCAGGGCACCTTATAAGAAGGCTGCTTACCTGACTAAGCCCCTGCTTTCGAAATCAGTTTTGCGATGCTGATTCAGTAAGCAGATGCTCACAAAACTTTAAGGAGGCCGATTATGCCAGTCACCCTTGATTTGCGCCAGGCCATCATTCACAAGGTACACGGCCAGTCCGAAGAAGGTCTGCGGGAGGTCATTGAGAATTCCGTAGACGGGCCGGAAGCCGCGCTTCCCGGACTGGGTGTCGTCTTTGAGATGATCTGGAAGGACCTCGACCCTGCGAAGCAGGACCGGGTTCTCTCTATGCTGCACAGACACCTGGACAAGCTTACCCCAGGCTCCATCACCTCCTAGAGGAGGCCCATCCCGCCAAAAACCTCCGCACCCCACCGTGCTGCTGCACAGGTGGAGGCGGAGGTTTTTTATAGCCTAATCATACATATGCTTAACTGCTCATCTTGCTTCTATTACACTCTTCAAGGTGCAGTCTCCAGGAACTTCGCGGTCGGATTCTTCTCCATCGCGGTCCGCATGGCGTATTCGTTCTCGAACAGCACTACGTAATTGCCCTTCTTGTCCGTAACCAGAGTGGAGTTGATCCGGAACTTGCTGGCATCCGGCTTGTTCTCATCCACGATCCAGCGTGCGAACTGGTAGCTCATACGCTGCAGCTGCACATCCACGCCATACTCACCCTTCATGCGGTACTCGAACACCTCGAACTGCAGTTGTCCGACTACACCCAGCAGAATATCGTCGAAGTTGACGGTACGGAACACCTGGATCATGCCCTCTTCGGTCAGCTGGTCAATCCCCTTTTGGAATTGCTTCGATTTCAGTGCATTCTTGATGGTGACTTTGGAGAAAATCTCCGGCGAGAAGGTCGGCAGCTCATCGAACTCCATATCTCCAGCCTGACTGAGCGTGTCGCCAATCCGGAAGATGCCCGGGTCGAACAGACCGATAATATCCCCCGGATACGCCTCTTCAACAATATCCCGGTCCTGGGCAAGGAACTGCTGCGGCTGGGACAGCTTGATGTCTTTGCCGGCACGTACATGCTTCACACTCATCCCGCGCTCGAACTTGCCGGACACGATACGCAGGAAAGCGATACGGTCACGGTGTGCGGGATTCATATTCGCCTGAATTTTGAATACATAGCCGGTGAATTTCTCATTCGTCGGTTCTATAGAGCCCGCTGTACTGCGGCGTGGTTCAGGCTTCGGCGCAAGCTCCAGGAAATTATCCAGGAACGTCTGCACACCAAAGTTGTTGATAGCACTGCCGAAGAATACCGGAGTAATCTCCCCGCGCAGCACCTTCTCATAGTCAAAAGGATCGCCCGCTACATCCAGCAGCTCCAAATCCGCGCATAGCTGATCATGCAGGTATTCCCCCGCCATCTCACGGATAATCGGGTCGCGGTAGCTCTCCACCTTCTGTACTTTAATTACGGAATGGTCATCGCCCTGGAACAGCTCGACCTGATTCTTCATCCGGTCATAAACGCCGCACAGCTCACGGCCCATCCCAATCGGCCAGTTCATCGGCACCGAACGGATGCCCAATACATTCTCCAGCTCTTCCATCAGATCAAACGGGCTGCGGCCTTCACGGTCCAGCTTATTAATGAAGGTGAAGATCGGAATGCCGCGCTTCGCGCAGACCTGGAACAGCTTGATGGTCTGTGTCTCCACACCCTTGGCTACGTCGATCAGCATGACGGCGCTATCAGCCGCAGTGAGGGTACGATAGGTGTCTTCACTGAAATCCTGGTGACCCGGAGTATCCAGAATGTTCACCCGGTGGTCCAGGTAATCAAACTGCATCACAGAGGACGTTACCGAGATTCCGCGCTGCTTCTCAATTTCCATCCAGTCACTGGTGGCGTGCTTACTTGCCTTGCGGGCTTTGACTGTACCTGCCAGACGGATGGCTCCTCCGAAGAGCAGAAGTTTCTCGGTCAGTGTCGTTTTACCCGCATCCGGGTGGGAAATAATCGCAAAGGTTCTGCGTTTGTCGACTTCACTCTGAAGCTTATGGTCCGTTGCTTTATTCATTGCACATATCCCTTCATCTATAAATTCATGCTTACTTCTGCCTCTATTGCCGGATCGATCAAATCGGTCTGCTATTCATGGATTCAGATCCTTTCCTTCGAAAATCAACAGAGAATCAACGTCTATTTCTTGAACGTAACGTTTACCATTTATAGGATCATCTATAGCGCTAGGCTTAGAAATCTTTATGTTGAAAGCATCCTTCTCAGTATAGCAAAATCCGGCAGAGATTATCTACAAAAAAGCGGCTGTAGTGAAATATCTTGTAATATAAATTCACGATTCAGCAAAAAGATCCCCCTGCAGCGAAATGCAGGAGGATCTGTAACAGTTCTTCTTCAGGAACTAGCGGTTAACCTGCCAGACCACATTGTCTTCATCCTGGCCGTTGACCGGCCACCAGTGGAAGCCTTCTCCGGCAAGCAGCTGGTCGGCTTCAACCGGACCCCAGGAGCCGGCAGGATAGGAAGCCAAGTCGTTGCTCTCTTCCTTCCATGCCTTGGCAATCCGGTCCACGAAGGACCAGGCCGAGGATACTTCATCCCAGCGGGTGAAGTAGGTGGAATCGCCGCGTGCAGCATCATGCAGCAGACGCTCATAAGCCTCCGGCGAGTTAATGCCGATCATGCAGCTCTGGCAGAAATCCATAGCCAGCGGCTGAATCTCGGATTCCGAGCCCGGCTTCTTCGCATTGATCTTCACATAGATGCCTTCCATCGGATTGACGCGGATGACGAGCAAGTTCGGCTCAAGCTTGTGCTTCTGGCCCAAGTAGACGTTGGTCGGCATTCCTTTGAATTCTACAACCACTTCCGTGGTCTTCACAGGCAGGCGTTTGCCGGTGCGGATATAGAAAGGAACTCCAGCCCAGCGGAAGTTATCCACGAACACACGGGCTGCGAAATACGTCTCTGTATTCGATTCCGGGTCCACTTTGTCTTCCTGGCGGTAAGCCGGAAGCGTCTTGCCCTTGTAGAGACCTTGAGTGTATTGGCCGCGAACAACGTTCTCGCGGACCTCATCAGGGGTAGCATAAGGACGCAGCGAACGTAGGACCTTCACCTTCTCATCACGGATATCTTCAGCCAGCAGACGGCTAGGCGGTTCCATAGCAATCATCGTCAGCAGCTGCAAAATATGGTTCTGGCCCATATCGCGCAGTGCCCCCGCATGATCGTAATACCCGCCGCGTTCTTCCACGCCCACCGTCTCGCCGAGTGTAATCTGAATGTTGGCGATATGCTTGTTGTTCCACAACGGCTCGAAGAAGGCATTAGCGAACCGGATTACTTCAATATTCTGAACCATTTCCTTACCCAGGTAATGGTCAATCCGGTAAATCTCCTCTTCCTTGAAGACTTGACGGATCTGTTCGTTCAGTTCCTCAGCGGATTCGAGATTGTAGCCGAATGGCTTCTCGATGACCAGACGGTTCCAGCCTCTGGCCTGCAGCATCCCGCCTGCCTTGAGGTTGAAGGATACGCTGCCGAACAGTTCAGGTGCAAGTGCCAGATAGAACATACGGTTGCCCGGAATATGGAACTTCTCTTCCAGCCGCTCCGTCTGTTCGTTCAGCTCACGGAAGCCGTCAATATTATTGATGTCGAGTGACTTGTATTCAAAATGCTGTACGAACTCGTTCCATTCCGCAGCATCTCCTGCCTGATACCGGCAGAACTCGCGGATGGATTCCTTCACATCTTCCCGGAATTCATCCTGGGTGCGGGGACGCCGAGCCACGCCAATGACCGCAAAATCTTGGGTCAGCTTGCCTTCACGGTACAAACTGTAAATCGCCGGGAAAAGCTTACGCCGGGCCAGATCTCCGGTTGCCCCGAAGATAAAGAATACAGCACCGGGTGTATGCAGTGCATCAAGGGTTTGATTTTCAGCCATGGCTCCTCATCTCTCTGTATGTAATATAGTTGACATTCATTCTCATCGCCTGGTATGAAACAACATACGACTATAGGCGTGATGTCATTTTATCATAATTGCTCGGAGGATGCCATCACATTCCTGACAGTTTCTCTCGGGATTTCGCACTTTTCCATTACTCTTTCTTATGCCTTCACCGAATTACGCTTATATTACGTTATTTAACCTCAATATTCGATTGTAATTAATGGCATTCCAAGGGTTATCCGGTTCTCGTCCGCGTTGACGTTCTTGTGAACTGCCAGCTGGAAGGCCAGGCTGTGGTTACCGCTACTAACAATGCGCTGAAGACCCGGCACACTGTAAGAATGACTGAATGTAGAGACGTCGGCGTAGCTTTCCTCTGCCTGAATCCCGGGAAGCTCTGCGGCCAGTAACTTCTCCGTAGCAAGGAGTGCTGCCTGCGTTCCGCCCTGCTCCTTCGCAGGTGCCTGCAGCGATGCATTCCAATCCGCAGCAATTCCCGCCTGGAGCATCGCCTCTCCGGTGTCCGCCGCTGCGTCCGGCAGTTCCGGTGAGCCCAGAAGATCGGCCGTCTCCAGCGTAACAATACAATAGCTCCGTCCGCCGCCAAGCTCACTCCAGAACAGGGAGACCTGTATACCTCCACTGAGCTGCACGGCAGAGCGCCAAGCCCGGTGTCCTTCATTATCTGTGCTGCTCATTTCACCGAGCCCAAGCCGGGCGGCAAGGCTCTGTACGGCAGCCTCAGCAGCCTCTTCTCCGCTGTATTCCCCCTGCCATTTCAATACGAGCCGGAGCGGCGCCCCTGGAGAGGAGGCCTGTCCGCCCAGTGTGGTCAGCAGAGCAAGGGATTCCTGAAGCTCTCCGGCAGCGGCAGAAGCAACAGTACTCTGCACGCCGCTTCTTCCTGCGGTTTCCGCGCTACGGAACCCGCTCAGCAGCAGCATCAGTGTGCACATTCCCGCCAACACCAATACCAGTATTCCCTTACTCCGCCCTTTATTCCCCACTTCGCATCTCCCTCTCAACCGATCTAGTAATCTACTAGACAGGTTATCCAATTTCAGAGAAAGATATACGAACGCATGCAAAAAACACTTCCAAGATCATCCGGGCAGACTCGCTTGAAAGTGCTCCATGGCCTCCATAGACCGAACCTACTCCGCCAGTCCATTCTTATATGCATAAATAGCCGCCTGGGTCCGGTCTTCAACCCCCAGCTTGGCAAGAACATTCGTGACATGGAATTTCACCGTCTTGATTCCAATAATTAATTGATCGGCAATGTCCTGGTTGGACTTGCCTTGAGCTAGCAGCTTTAGCACTTCCATCTCGCGTTCTGTAAGCTCTTTGTAGGCAGGTGCCTCTCCTCGTGCATTGGAACGGAACCGGTTCATCATCTTGGAAGCCACCTGCGACTCCAGCACCGACTGGCCTCTTGCGGCTGCACGGATCGCATCTGCGACTTCGCTGGCCCGTGAGGTCTTCAGCAGGTAACTGAAGGCTCCTGCTTCAATCACCGGATACATCTTCTCATCATCCAAATAACTGGTCAACACAATAACCTTACAATCCGGGTACAGCTTCAGCAGTTGTCTGGTCGTCTCGATTCCGTCCATGCCGTCCATCACCAGATCCATCAGCACTACATCCGGCGTATACTCCTGGGCCAGACGGATGCCCTCCTCGCCGCTTCCTGCTTCCCCGACGACCTCAATGCCATCCTCGGTACCGAGCACCGCAGCAAGTCCGATCCGGACCATCTCATGATCGTCTACAAGCAGGACCTTGATTGCATCATCTTCTTCTATCTCCATCGTTACACCTGCCCCCTATTCATTGACTACCGGTACGGTAATATCGATCCGCAAGCCTTTGCCGGGAGCGGTGATGAACTGTATCGAGCCCCCGATCTCTGTAATCCGCTCCTGCATATTCGACAGACCGTAGGAGGTCTGCTTGCTGTCATCCATCTCGAAGCCGATTCCGTCATCGCGCAGCGTCAGCCGGACCGTGTCCCCCCGGCGGTGCAAGCGGATCTCCATCTTCTCCGCTTTGGCATGGCGGAGCGTATTGGAGATAGCCTCCTGCACAATACGGAACAAGTGATTCTCGACGCCCTTCAAGAGCTCTACACCCTGATCCATCTCGAACAGAATATCAATCGGCACCTTGATCTTCAGTTCCTTAATCAGCTCCTGCAGACCTTCCTCCAGCCCCTTGCCTTCCAGGTACACCGGTCTCAGATGCAGCAGCAGTGCCCTCATCTCAGACTGGGCTACGGCCGACATCTCCTCGATCAGCGCGATTTGACGCTGTGCCTTGTCAAAGTCCTTCTCCAGCGTCCGGCCTACGGCCGTTGCCGTCATTGAGATGGCGAACAGCTGCTGTGATACCGCATCATGCAGTTCCCGTGCCAGCCGCTGCCGCTCCTCGATGATTGCCGTGACCCGGGCCTGCTCGGCAAGCTTCGCGTTATTGGTGGAGAGCCGCTGTAGCGTATTCACCTGATTCTCCCACTTGCCGCTGATCCGCCCGAGCTGTTCCCCGAGCCGCCCCAGCTCATCATTGCCGAGGTCCGGCATGGCCGGGGTGAGATTGCCTTTCTCCCAGGCGACCAGGGTGGCCCGCAGTAATTCCAGCTTGCGCTTGCTGCGGAAGCCCTGATAGAAGCCGTAACCGATGCCAAAAGCCATCGGCAGTAGAATTAGCGTCATTCCTGTCCTTACGCCAATCCGCCAATCCTCGAATGGCCGTAATAAACCATATGTATACATAATATATGTAATAACGAGCAGCATGAACAAAGAGAACAGAGCTCCCTCACCCATACTGCGCGTTACCATGTTACTGCTTTTTTTGTCCATGCCGGGAGCTCTCCCTTCTCTCTTGACCCTAACATACTCTTAAGGGAAGCGTACGTCCAGATCCCCCATCAGATAAGAAATGTTAAATTTCACTTTATGCTCGCAGCTGTCATAGTTGGGTGACTTCCAGTTCAGCCGGTTCAGCATCCCCGTATCACGGTTACTGCCGGACTCAATGGAGCCGAACAGCACGAATGCCTCGATCTCTACACCGTAATCCTCAGACAGCAGAATATCCACATCACCAAAAATCCCCTGATACAGCATAATCGTCTCCTGCTCTTCCGCCATGGCCAGGGAAAGATCCACATCCACCTCACCCAGCACATGCCAGGCGCTCAGGCTGCGCATCACCCAAGGTGAGAGATCCCAGTCGAACCGGGAAGAAAAGCTTTGTTTCTGCACAAACCCTGCCTTGCGCTGCATTCTTTTCGATTTGACAAAGAACATCCCCAGCGAAACCAAGCAAATGCCAAGCACCAGCAACAAATGATCCAGCAGCAGCAGTACCGCCCCGACTCCCATTAGCTTATAGCCTTGCTTGACCCTGCCCGACGTCGTCCGGTAGATTCCCAGCAGCAGGAACAGGAGTGCGACAATGGAGAAGAAGCCGATCCATTTGCCAAATATCATCAAGCAGCCTACACCAATTAATCCGATGGCAATCAACCGGTTCCGTTTATCCATTTCCGCACCTCCTTAAAGTGTTGCAAAGCTACATCTTCATCCTACTGCATCCGCTACAAAAGCCATACCGGTATGGAGAATCCATACCGTATGGCTTTACCTTGATCAGCATATCATATCCGGCTGTTCTTTAGGAACAGGGATTATTGTTCTTTTTTATTCAAAGGAGGGGCTGCTGGAGTTGAGTTCAGCTTGTTCTTGAGTGCGGCAAGCTGCTCCTCTACTTTCAGTTCCTTCTCAGGATCTACCGGCTTAGCATATGCGGTTGCCGAAGGGCTATACGGAGCACGCATGACATCTGCTTCCGCTTCGAGCTGCATGATCTTTTCTTCCATGCGGTGGAAGCCAAGGGACGCACTTCCGCTTTCAATGGAATGTACGCTACTGATCTGGGACATTTGCTTCTTGGCCTTAGCCATCTGAGCGCGGGATACCAGTTCATTGCGTTTGTTGCGCATTTTGTAGAACTCATCCTTCATATCATGCAGCTGCTGCACCAGTTCCTTGGCCTGTACTTCAGCCTGTGCGTGAAGCTCGCCGTACTCGGTAAACTTCTGGTCAAAGTAGATTTTCTCTTCCAGCAGCTTACGGGTAACTTCCTCCTGCCCGTTCTTCAGCGCAAGCTCAGCCTGTGCCCCGCGTTGTCCGGCTACCTTAGCAGCTTCGTCCACACGCTGTTTCATACGGCGTTCATTAGCCATCTGCTTCGCTACCGTTACTTCAGCCTCATGAATCTCAGCCTCCATATCGCGCAGATACTGATTAAGCATCACAATCGGGTCCTCTACCTTATCCAACATATCATTTACCGACGCCTTCGTCATATCTTTAATCCGTTTGAATACTCCCATAATTTACACTTCTCCCTTCTCGTATTTAGCAAGTTTTTGTTTGAGCTCTTCCACTTCTTTTTGCAGTGCCTTCTTCTCGATATCCTTCATCATGGCATCCAGGCCAGAATCGGGAGCTGCGTGAGCGCCTGCCTTGTCATAACCGGGATTGTAGCCCGGCTGTCCGCCATAAGGGCCATATCCCTGAGGTCCTTGGTGCGGAGCCTGTGGTCCACGGCCATATTCAGGTCCGCCGGAGTAAGGTCCGCCGTACGGGCCACCCGGCGCACCGGGTCCAAAGGGATTGTACTGGTGAGGCTCCTTG
Source organism: Paenibacillus sp. FSL H7-0350 (assembly GCF_038593195.1). Taxonomy (NCBI): domain Bacteria; kingdom Bacillati; phylum Bacillota; class Bacilli; order Caryophanales; family Paenibacillaceae; genus Paenibacillus; species Paenibacillus sp. FSL H7-0350. The sequence goes on from NZ_CP151972.1 coordinate 3,229,870, forward strand.
GCAATCACCATTGCCGCGATAAAATATACGAGAATCGTAGCTCCACCGCTAAATGGAATACTGATCACCAGCAGAATCCGGAACAGGGTAGAGTCAATGCCGAGAGTCTCGGACAATCCGCCTGCCAGCCCTGTCATTACTTTGTCTCTTCTTGAACGATACAATCGGGTCATACTACTACTCCTTTCTGCCATCATTGTTCAGCTTCTCCTTTAGACGGGCCATTTCTCTTTCGAGTACGGTGGCCACGGTCTCTCCAGCCTGCACCGCATATTCCTGTCCCATCCGGCGCAAGTCGCTTAGGCTTTTGGCTTCAAGCTCCCAGTCGGTCATCTTGTCTTCCAGACGGCCGAACATTTTGGGAACATCTCCGCCGCCATAAGCGCCGGCTCTTTGATTCATGCGCTGCTGCAGCCGCAGCGACTCCATCCGTGCTGCATAGAACTGGCGTTTGCTGTATACTGTCTGATACTCCATTTTGAGCTCGTTCAGCTGGGATTCCAGTTCGAAAAGTGATTGCTGGCTCGTCTCCAGCAGCCCGCTGTATTGCTCCAGCTTTTCCTCGTGGATAATCTTCTCCTGCAATGCCAGCTTGGCCAGATGATCTTCGCCTGCCTTGAGTGCGAGGAGCGCCTGCTCTTCACGTTTGTTCCTCATTGCGGTAGCCTGATTCACCTGCTGCTGTAATTGCTTCGTATGAGAAGCGTACTGCTGGTACAGACGTTCGGCCTCCCCGATCTCTTCACGGGTTGAATGTAGAAATTGATCAATCAGCTTCACCGGATCTTGGCTCTGCTCCAGGCGTTCATTCAAGTTGGCTACGGTGATGTCCCTCATTCTGCGAAAAACACTCATGATTTCCTGCTCCCTCCCTGCTTCTTAATAAGTATGGACTGTGTGTATTAGTATGTTCTGCTTTGTTTGCCTCTGAGTACCGAGATGCCCCACACTACCAGGGCAATACCCAGCAGCGGACCGATAATCCAGGAAAGCTTGGAGATCAGAGACATGACACCGATGAACAGCACCACCCAGCCGATAATCTTGCGGCCGCTCTTAATTCCGTAGTATCCGAGCACAACCAGCACTGCCGGGAACAGGATACCGAAGATTCCTGAAATCAAGTGAGGCAGAATGCCAAGCAGCATTACCGCTCCGATTACAATCAGCGCAATCGCAAGTCCGTTACCTTTGTTTCTTTGCATTTGTTATCACCGCCTTTCGCTGCTCTCTTTCTTATACCCTTATTCTAGGGCAATCCCGCATCTTTCAAAACAGACTGTGGACGGTTTTATGTACTGGACCTTAGTCGGGGATGGTTGCAGGACTGGAAGCGGCTATACATCCTGAAATATATTCTATTGCTGCTTCCTGCAGATGCGGAGAAGTTCAGCATGCTGAAGAGAAAAAAAGGCTTCAGCGATGTAAGCAACAGCTCATGGATGTACAAATATGTAATGAAGATCGCTACACTGGGGTTTGCCGAGCTTTGAGGACAAGAAGTTCAAGGTGAATTTCTACTATGGAGATGCCCTTTTATTGTCCGACAAATCAAGACTGCCCCGCCCCACTTGCAGGATATTCCAGGGTTGGCCATAATATTGGGAGAATGCCTGATTACTAAAGGAGTCATGCCCATGAAGACACTACTCATCGTTGAAGATGATCAAAGCTTGAACAAGGGGATAGCCCTGTCACTGGCCCATAATGAATTGCATATAGAACAAGCCTATTCACTGACGATGGCTGATCAGATTATCTCCTCCACCCAAATTGATCTCATTCTGCTGGATGTGAACCTTCCGGACGGAAGCGGACTGGATTACTGCGAAAGAATCCGCGGAACCTCGCAGGTACCGATTATATTCCTGACGGCCAACGACATGGAACCGGATATTGTAACCGGGTTTGCTCTGGGGGCTGATGATTATATTACCAAACCGTTCAGTCTGATGATTCTGCGGGCCAGGGTAATGGCCGTCCTGAGAAGAAGTGATGCTCTTACCCATGAGAGGATCGTTGTAGGCCTGCTTGAATTGGATTTTGGCAAAATGGAGTACTTCAAGAACGGCCGGCCGCTGCTGCTGAGCAAATCCGAACAGAAACTGCTGCGCATACTGGTAACGAATAGGGGAAACATTCTGACCCGTGAGCAGCTGATCGACAGAACGTGGAGCCAGGAGGCGGTATTCGTGGATGAGAATGCGTTAACGGTAGCCATCAAAAGATTGCGGGCTAAGATCGAAGAGGAACCCTCTTCGCCTCAATATATCAAAACTGTATATGGTTTAGGGTATACATGGACAGAAGGCCCTGTTCTATGAAGCGACAAGAACGGCTGCCGCTTAACCAATTGGTGAATCTGGCATTCGCTGCAGCTTTTACCATTCTGGTCCTGGTATATGTGACTTGTATTATATTGCTGGAGATCACCGGTTCATCGCTGCTTGGACTCTCTCTTCTATTCATAATCTGCATGCTGATCCTTGGAGGTGTCTGGTCCCGGTCGCTCCGGAATATGGTTACTTCTTTCATGGGAAAGGTAGAGACATTGGTAGACAATGCTACTCACGGGCGTGAGCCCACCTATAATTATGAAGAAACCCTTCTCTCCTCCATAGAACATAAATTAATGCGGTACATAGAGATTGCAAGAGTGAACGGACAGAATCTGGAAACGGAAAAGAATAAAATTAAAGAACTGATCTCCGACATCTCCCACCAGACCAAAACGCCCTTATCCAATATTATGATCTACAGCCAGCTGCTTGAGGAAAGTCTGGTGAATGATGAACATGCGCTTCAGCTTGCTGTACAAGTTAAAAAACAGTCGGAAAAACTCGACTGGCTGATCCAATCCCTGATCAAACTGTCCAGGCTGGAGACAGGCATGATCTCTCTGCGAATGGAGCCTTGTCCTGTGATCCATGCGGTTTCTGAAGCAGTCTCCCAGATCCTCATCCAGGCAGAGAACAGCCGCATCACTATCAGTATAAACTGTGAACCTCACATCTCAGCATGCTATGACATCAAATGGACAACCGAAGTGTTATCCAATCTGCTGGATAATGCTGTGAAATATTCAGAACGAGGGGATAGCATCCATATCACTGCGGAAGCGAATGAGATGTTTATACGCCTGGATATCGCAGATACCGGCCGTGGAATCTCCCAGGAAGAGCTGCCCCAAATCTTCAGGAGGTTCTACCGGGGAAAGAATGTGCGCGATGCAGAAGGTGTGGGAATTGGGCTCTTCTTGGCCCGGGAGATCATCACCGCTCAAGGCGGACATATGAAAGCTGCTTCTGTGCCCGGGCAAGGCACTGTGTTCTCGATCTTCCTGCCGCTATTCTGAATATGTCCATTCCGTCAGATTTCAGACACTCTCCTGTTAGTTTTGTCTGATACCTTGTAGATGTGGATACGAACATACGCACAGGAGGAATATAACATGTCTATTCTACGAATAGAGAATCTCAAGAAATATTATGGAAAAGGTGAGCATACGGTCAAAGCCCTGGATGACGTGTCTATAAATGTAGAAAAAGGGGAGTTCGTGGCAATCGTCGGCACGAGCGGTAGCGGAAAAAGTACCCTGCTTCACATGCTTGGCGGTCTGGACCGGGCTACAGAGGGCAAGGTTTATGTCAACGGGCATGATATTTTTCAGATGAGTGATGAGAAGCTGACCATCTTCAGACGCCGTTCTGTAGGATTTGTCTTCCAGAGTTATAACCTGGTGCCGATCCTGAGTGTGCTGGCAAATATTGTCCTGCCCATTGAGCTTGACGGAGGCCAGATCGACCGGGAGTATCTGAACCTGATTATCTCAAGTCTGGGGCTTCAGGAGAAAGTTGGTAACCTGCCTTCTGCGCTCTCCGGAGGCCAGCAGCAGCGTGTAGCCATCGCAAGAGCACTTGCTACCAAACCTTCCATTATTCTGGCCGATGAGCCCACCGGCAATCTTGACAGCAGGACCAGCCAGGAGGTACTTATCCTGCTGAAACAGCTCAGTGTCAAATTCGACCAGACCATTGTGATGATCACACACAACGAGAGCATTGCACAGATGGCGGACCGGATCATCCGCATTGAGGACGGCAGGCTTGCCTCGGGATCGACGCAGGCCCCCGGGGAGAGATGATTATGATCGCGACGAACAACCGGAGGACCATATTAAATCTGGCGATGGCAAGCCTGAGAGCCAACCGGCTGCGGAATCTGGCTGCCATCTGCGCCATTATACTGACTACACTGCTCATCACCTCCATTTTCACCATGGCTCTGAGCATTAATCAATCCATGCAAAATGCACAGATGAAGACAGTCGGAAGTGACTTTCACGGAGGGTTTAAATATCTTAGCCCGGAACAAGTGGAGACGCTGCTGAAGCACCCTTCCATTAAACAATCCGCCCTCTCCCTTCATTCCGGCATATTGCATAATAAAGCATTCGACCAGGACCGGGTTGAGGTGCTGCAGGTTGACCAGAATTACGCTGATCACGGCTTCATAGAATTCGTTGAAGGGGGATTGCCTGCCGGAGAGAATGAGGTTGCCCTAAATACCTGGGTTCTGGGCAAGCTAGGGGTGCAGCCGGAACTAGGGAAGGAAATCACGTTGCAGATCGATACCGGAGAACGGATCATTAACCGGAAATTCACCTTATCGGGCTATTATGAAGCGGACAAGCAATTGGCGATGGCAGGGTTGGCTTTTGTGTCCAAGGCCTTTACCGATAAAAACCTCTCAGATATTGATCCCGTACAATCGAAGGAAAGCGGATCCTACGTAAACACCTCAGAACTGAGTGTCATGTTCAACAATTCATTTCATATTGAGAAAAAACTGAACAGGATTCTGGCTGATACGAGGATTACGGCTCCCATCGGGATCAATTGGGCCTACTCCAGCGTATCTTTGGCGGACAATGTTGAGGCTATCCTTCCATATGCCGCAGTTATCTTTATCATTATGCTTAGCGGCTACTTGCTTATTTACAATATTTTCTATATTTCAGTGGTCCGGGATGTGAAGTTCTACGGCCTGCTGAAAATGATTGGCACCACCCCGAGACAACTGCGGAGAATCATCGCTATTCAAGCCAGGCTGCTGTACCTCATTGCCCTGCCGTTCGGCCTTGGCTCCGGCTATATGACCGGCAGATGGGTTACACCTCTGACCACTTCGCTGTCCGGGGAGTTTAAAGGAAATTCTTTATCATCCAGTCCATGGATATTTGCAGGGGCAGCCCTCTTCTCCTTCCTGACCGTGTGGATCGCAGCGCATAAGCCGGGACGGCTGGCAGCGGACATCGCTCCGGTGGAAGCCGTTAAATTCTCAGGCGTTCAGAATAGCGGAAAAAGAACCTTCAAGCCATCCAAACATGGAGCCAGACTATACCGGATGTCGTTCTCCAACCTGTTCCGGAGCAAGAAGAAGCTGAGCCTGATGTTATCCTCGCTCTTCTTAAGCATTCTGCTATTTAATACAATATTTACCGTGATCTCCTCCATGGATATCAATAAATATCTCAGTGCATATATTCATGGAGATTATATGATTCAAAACAAGGGAATTATCCAGCAGGAGGGGGAACGCTCAGTCAATGAAACCGAGCTGTCCGAGGAACTGTGTGCGAAGCTGGAGCATCTGGACGGTGTGGAAAATATCGATAAAGTATATTATACCCTCTTCTCTTATCCTCCGGATGATTCCGTCCGTGCTTCAGCCGAGTCTTCAGCCACTCCTTCTGCCCTTCCCGCCAAAGTTCATACCCAACTCTACGGGCTTGATTCCGGCTGGTACGATCTCGCAGATCAGGATATACTTGAAGGTCACTTTAACAGGGAACAATTCGATTCCGGAGATTACATACTGGTGGCGGAGACTCTTACAGGGCCAGGTGCTTATACAAGCTACTATCATCCCGGGGATACTATCAGCTATTCCGGATTGAAGCGGAGATACGAAGTGATGGCCGTGCTGAAATATCATGCTTTCTATGCAGCAACCAGTCAAATGTATTTCGGTAACGGCTACAATGCCTTTTTGCCTGCAGCCGAACTCCGGCAAGCCACTTTGGAGAGCGGGACTCCGGCAGACATCCTCTCGCTTACCCTGAATGCAGCCCCCGGCAGACTTGATGAAACGGGGCAACAGATCAGGGAGGCTATCCGCCCGCTGGATGCTCTGCAGCTGAAATCAAGAGAAGATTACAGGAAGGAGTTAAGCGATAATATCCGTATTTTTCAGATTATAGGGTATGGACTTAGTCTCGTAATTGCACTTATCGGCCTGCTTAATTACATTAATTCTGTCCTGACCGGAGTGATCGCACGCAGGCATGAATTTGCCGTTCTAGAGAGCATTGGAATGACCAAACAGCAGCTCAAACGTATGCTCGTCTACGAGGGCATGTACACCGTGCTTCTCACTGCGCTGCTTACCTCTACTATAGGTGTGCTGCTGACTTACTGCACCGCCAGAGGTATTGCCGCAGGGATGGCATACATGGAATTCCGGATGATGTGGCTGCCGTTTATTCTGATCATCCCGATCCTGGCAGTCCTCTCTTATCTCATCACCTTAAGCGCCTATAAGCCGCTCGCCCGCAGCCCGATCGTCGAAAGGCTCCGTGAAATGGTATAAAGGCATGCTGAAACAGCCGGATGCTCTGTTAGAGTACCGGCTGTTGATGAGTATAGGATAAGGTCATTATCTGGAGAAGGTTTGCGCAGCAAGGCTATCCAGAATTTCCTCACTGAGGAACGGGGCAAGGGGCAGGAGCGCTTTAACGCCTTCTTTTGTAGAAATAGCTACAGCAAGTTGATCAAGCATCTCATCACTAATAAATGGGGCGAGGGATACCAGTGCCTCCGAACCTTCTTGCGTCAAGACAGTCTCAGCAAGTTCATCCAGCATCTCATCACTTATAAATGGAGCGAGGGATACCAGTGCCTCCGAACCTTCCTGCATCAAGACAGTCCCTGCAAGTTCATCCAGCCTCTCATCACTAATAAATGGGGCGAATTCCACCAGTGCCTTCAGACCTTCTGCGGCATATACCAGCTTGGCCAGCTCGTCCATTGCTTCATCACTGACATACGAGGCCAGCTTCAGCAGAGGCTCCCCCCCTCCCCTTTCAAACACCTGCTTGGCGCATGAATCGAGAGTCTCCTCGCTCAGGAACGGCGCAAGTGCCAGCAGATCGTCTACAGCGGCCCCGTCCTTCACATGCTCAAATGCTTCACCAATCTGCTCATTATGAAGAATTGGCGCAAGGTCTGAGAGCTCTTGGGCCGTTCCTTCCCCCCGCTCAAAATAATCTGTGCCGCCATGCTCCAGCACACTCCCGATTACGCGGGAGCCCTGTCCTTGTTCTTCCCCGAGGATCTCATCGATTCCCACAGCAAAGATTTCTGCCAGCTGCGGAAGCTTGGAGATATCCGGCATACTATTGCCCCTCTCCCAATTACTCACCGCTTGATAACTGATGCCCAACTGGTCCGCAAGCCCCATTTGAGTCAGACCGGCCAGACCTCTTAATCTAACGATATTCCGGCCCACCTTTAACATATCAAACATAACTTACCACTCCTTCGGCTAAGATGCTCTCAGTGTATCGACTGCTGCTGCGGTTGTATATCAAGCGCTGCTTGAGTTACCGCCGGCTGTGGCTTACTACGGAAAAGAGTCACCAATACCACAGCCCCGATAATGATCACGGCAGCGATCAGGGTATTCAGGGTAAGCTGTTCGCCAACCAGCAGCCAGCCAAGCAGCACTGCGACTACCGGATTAACGAAGGCATACGTGGAGACGAGGGTAGCGTCAGCATTCTTAAGCAGCCAGATATAGGCTGTATAGCCTACAATGGAGCCGAAGGTGATCAGGTAGGCCAGAGCCAGGTAGGATCGCATAGAAATGCCGGAGATATTAAGTGTGGACCAGTCGCCGGTAAAATAAGAGAATATCACCAACAGTGCGCCTCCTGTCAGCATCTGCGCCGCTGTCGTCATCAAGGGTGAGCCCGGCATGGTCGCGCTTCGGGAGTACATCGACCCTACTGCCCAGCTTATGGAAGCTGCCAGTACGGTAATAATTCCGAACAGATCGGTAGCGGTGCCCGTCTCCCCCTTCCCCGGCTGGAAGACCAGTACAGCGATGCCGAGCAGTCCAAGTACAATTCCTGCGATGACTCCGGTATCCGGCCGTTTGCCGCCGCGCCCAAGCCAGCCCATCAGCATCATCCAGACAGGCACTGCCGCCACGATGAGCGAAGCAATGGAGGAAGAGACTCTTTGCTCTGCCCAGGCCACAACCCCGTTGCCCCCAAGCAGCAGCAAGGCGCCAACAATCGTTGAAGCGCGCCATTCACGCTTTGCCGGATGCTTCGCTCCGCTTAATCTGGCAATAATATAAAGGACCACACCTGCTGTAAAAAAGCGGACCCCTGCCATCAGAAAAGGCGGCATCGTCTCGATGGCAATCTTCATGCCGACATAGGTGCCTCCCCAAAATAAATACACAAATAAGAGTGCAATTCCTACCACATACACTGGATTAGCCTGTGATTTGTTCTTCATAAGGTATTCTCCTTGTACCTCAATGTCAATGGCTGCTCCTCGTCAATTCCGACATTTTCAAGGTCTTCATCTTCAAGGATATTGTTAATATACAGCTTCCACTTTTTAGTCTGATTATTCTCTATTCCGTCAACCATACTTATTTGTCCTTTCTGATCCTTTTCAATTCGCATTCCCTGTTCAGCATTGTCTGAAATTGCCTGCAGTACTTTCCAAACAGTAGGATTATCATCTACAATTTTAACGGTCTGTAGAAACAAAATCTCATCTTCGTTGTAAATAACCACATTAACTTTGGTTTCCAAAGTGCCTTGCCCTGTGTATTTTACGCCATGATATTCAGGAGAAATACTATCTCCCTTATTAGTTCCGCAGGCTGTTAACGATAATGCAATAACCATTAACAACATTAATATAGTGTAAACGGATTTTGTAAAATGCAATTTAGATTGAAACACAATGATAGCCCCCTCAAAGGTTATATTCAGCTATTTGCTTTCCATCGATCATTCACTAAAACGGATTCGTTCCATTAAGCTCTCCTTGCTTAAGCGCCACTGCATATAGAAGGTAGTTCCCACTTGAACTGTAAAATAGGCGCATATCAAGAATAGCATGGCTGTTATTGGCAGTTGATACTGAACATAGGTGGCGGATTGCTTGAAAATTTCAACAACATAATATCCTGCTGGTATACCCAGCGAAAAAGTGAATAACAGACTAATTAGAATAACCATTAAGCCTTCACTGCCTAGCTGCAAGGTTAGTTGACTCCGTGACATGCCAATCGCTTCAACTAAGCTAATCTCCCGTTTTCTGGAATACATACTGGTTAAGTTAGAATTAATTAAGTTAAATATACTGATAATCAGCAATGCCGAAGTAAGACTATTAGCCGCCAACTGAAATACTTTCTTCATTCCATTAAACTCCTGATACATCTCCTGGAAAGAAGTGAATGTTATTCTTCGATCAGCAGTTGCGATGCCTTTTAAATTCCGTTCGACTTCCCCTTGTCGTCCTTCATTAACTTGGACGCTAACCTGCTGGATGCGTTGATCCATATTTAATCGTTTAAACAGGTCCTGGTGAGCAATAAAAACTCCTCCATCCGAAGAATTACCTTTATATGTAACGTAATTGGGCAATACACCAATAATAGTGAATACACGTTCTTTCTGCCCTTCTCCATACTTTGCGAATCGTATTTTGTCTCCCTCCCGGTAGCCTCCATCTTCCGAAACGGCGATGAGATTATTGCCACTTCTCAGTGCTGTAAGCATAGAATCATCTTTCCCGAGCATCTGGAGGGCACTTGTCATTAAGTGATCATCGTAGGCATAGATATCCGTTCTAATCTCCGGGTTCCTTATACCCGCCAAGTCTTTGAGGTGAAGGTGTGCATCCTGCTTGTTATAAATTAATACGTCATACATCTCCGTCAATACAGATTTGACGCCTGGCATAGTCTTCACTTGCTGTATCACCTCGTTGTTAAACAAATCGAGTTGTTCGTCAGACTCAAGGTTAGCAACAGCACTTAGCTTATAGTCACCAGGCACCATACTTCCAGCCATATTATCGATATTCATACTACTGAAAATACTCCCTGTGACCACAAAAATAAAACCTGTCAGTGTAATGGATATTACAGTCACCCAGGTGCGCTTGCGATATCGAATAAGTTGTGCCAACACCAGGGAGAAACCGCTGATTGATTGTTTTAATTTGCTCTTGGGATTGAGGCTTCTCTTCCCAAAGTCTTCGGCGGGATTATAACGAATAGCTGCAATCTCTGTAATTTTCCCTACTTTTCTAGCAGGAATATAAACAGATAGTCTAACGAGAATCAGACCTATAACAAAAACAGCACAAGCAATATAAGGAGACAATTCAACATATAACGGGGAGCTTCCGCTAGCCGTATGTCCTAAGAAGGGAATAAATGCTGTGCTTCCTCCTACCCCCAACAGGAGACCCAGGAAACTTCCCGCCAGTGAAATCATAAGCCCTTCTGTGAGGATCATGCTGCTTAGCTGCTTAGGAGTCATTCCTATAGCTTTTATCATGCCAAATAAACGGATCTGCTCCGACAGATATATATTGAAAATATTATAAATAACCATGGCTGCACTAATAACAATTACAATTATGACAACGGCTGCTTTCAAGATAGATACAGGATTCTGCTCATATGCGCCGCTATAACGCTCATTGATTTGAATCTGATCTTCTCGTAGCTTAGCCCCCTCAGCAATTCTATGTGCCGTAGATGTCGCATTGAAGTCCGAATTCAAAAGAGCAAATATAACAACATCCGGATCAGGACTATAACGTTGTGAAAGATCCTTGGAAATGAACATCAGACCGGCTCTAGCCGCCTTACGTACAGCTATATCATCAACAATTCCCACCAGTTTAAAGCTTTTAGTGATATATTCCGTTTTCCCTGCACTCTTAATTTGTAAATCCAAGGGTATTATTTCTCCTAGCTTGGAGGGAAAGCCAATTTCCTCTATCACCCATTTATCCAATACAATTTCGTCGTCAGTGGCTGGAGCCCTCCCTTGCATTAATTGAATCAGTCCTTCATTAATTCCCTCTATATAACTTATAGCCATATTAATATTCAATTTTTCAAATGAGCCGGATTTAACATTTTTACTGATATAGGAAACATAGTGCTTTTTTATCTTCGGATTATTCTCAATAGCTTGTTGCTGCTCTGGCAACAAATGCTCATACTGTACATGATAGGCGCCTAGCTCATTAATCGCTTCTCGCTTGCTCCTCTGATCGTCGGAGTAGAAATAGGTCAGCACCACAAAAAGTAAGGCTACGGCTAAAGCAACTGTACCTACAGTCAATAAGGTCCGGCTTTTGTGATGACGTAGATTTTTCAGGGATACATTGTGAACAGTAATCGTATCTTTCATCCTTCTACCCCTACTACAATGGAACCGTCCACCACCCGAACGGTCCGACCTGCAAGCTTAGCCACTTCGTCATTATGCGTTACAACAATCAATGTCTGGTTATATTTCTCTACGGATAAACGCAGCAAATCCAAAACGTTGTTGCTAGAACGGCTATCGAGATTTCCTGTGGGTTCATCTGCGAGGACAATAGCTGGCCTAGCTGCCAGTGCACGGGCAATTGCCACTCTTTGCTGCTGACCGCCAGACAACACTGTGGGCAGACTGGCCCGCTTTTCATAGATCCCCAAAGTATTTAAAATATCTTCAATATAGCTGACATCTGCTTTCTTTCCATCCAGCCCAATGGGTAAAATGATGTTCTCCCACACATTAAGTGAGGGTACCAAATTAAAAGCCTGAAACACAAAGCCGATCTGGCGGCGGCGAAACACTGCCAGTTGACTCATTGGCAATGTATAAATGGAAGTCCCATTTATGATGACCTCACCGCTTGTAGGTGCATCCAACCCCCCAATGATGTGCATTAATGTACTTTTTCCTGCACCGGACTGCCCAACAATAGAGATAAACTCACCTTTCGCCACCGAAAAATCAACATTATGAATGGCCTTCACTTGACGATCTCCAGTGCCATAATATTTGCACAGCTTCTTCCCTTCCAGAATCATAACGGCGCCTCCCTTTATACTTGGATACAAAAATATCCTCCCCTAAGTTGTTCTCTAGGAAAGGATATCCAATAATTATCTATTATTTATCAACTTTGCTGTACGCTTATCCAAACCTTCACACAGGCGCCACCCGAATTATTGTTCGTTAGCTGAATATTGCCTCCTAGCTTCTCGGCCAGCACCTTGCAAATATTCAACCCCATGCCGTAATGTCTCTGGTCAGCTTCCGCTCCGTTTGTATAAAATGGCGTCGTAGCACGCTTAAAATCTTGATTCGAGAACCCATCACCATCATCACTAACTGTAATCGAAAAAAATCCCTTCACAAATTCAAAACGCACAGAAATTTTCTGGCTTGCATAACGAAGAGAATTAGCAATCATATTTTCGTATATCCTGGTAACAATTCCTGTATCCATGCACAGAGCTTGTTCAGAGATTTGATTATCAAATGAAAGCTCGAGTGAGTGTTCCCGTGCCAGAAATGCAGCCAAACTACTTAGCTGCTCCAAAAATACAGAAATCTCCACTTTCGTAAGGGCTACTGATATCTCATCGAGCTTTTGTGCCTCGCCCATAATCTGCACATAGTTCTCCAGCCGTAATATATGTACACTCATGGTTGTTATCGTATCCAGCAGCTTCTCCTTGCTAATTTTATCTTCCGGCAGATATCTATTTAAAAAGTCAGCGTACCCCCGCAATACGGTCAGCGGCGTTCGCAAATCATGTGAAAAAGCGGCATTTAATTGTTTTCTGTCCTCTATGGAACGCCACATTTGACGGTTGTTATCCTCCAAAGCAGCTCTCATGCTTTCAAAAGACCTGCATAGCTGTCCCATTTCATCTTCGCTATCGTGCTGAATATTAAAATCCAAGTCATTATTGGATATTTTAGTAGAAGCTTCGCGCAAAATCCCAATCGGTTGTTTAAGCTTATTATGGTAAAACAAAAAGGATGCCGCCAGGGTAGATAACCCAAAAAATATCAAAATGGACCAAGAATCCAGAAAACTACAAAGCTTAATGATTTGTTCATCTGTATAAGAATAATCTGTATTAAAGTCCTTCATGTTGTAGACAATGGCTGGATTCTTGATATCCGCTAATGTATAGGAATCGTTATACTTCAGAAACATATTATTACGTATGTGACCTGCGCCAGTAATGGTAATTATACTGAGGAGCCCGGCAATAAGGACAAATACAAGCATATAGATCATAAATGTCATCCTAATGGATAAGCTACGCCAAGCTTTTATTACCCTATCCATTTATAGCCCACACCCCATACTGTTGAAATGTATATGTGATCACTAACCTCATTAAATTTGGACCGAATTCTTCTGATATGCTCTGCAACAACGATGCTATCCCCTTCATGATCCAGACCCCAGACTTTGCCATAGATATGGTCCTTATCAAAGACTTGGCCAATGTTCATTGACAACAACTCAATAATGCCAAATTCCTTCTTGGCAAAAGAAAGTTCGCGTCCCTTGTAGTACACCACTCTAGCAGAGTAATCAATCACCAAATGATCTGAAAATCTGGTTTGCGTCTTAATAGCTTGTCTTCGTTCACGGCGCAGATGTGCCTCTACCCTGGCTCCAAGCTCATCAATGCTGAATGGCTTCACAATATAATCATCTCCGCCAACACGAAAGCCATTAATTTTATCTGTCTCTTCTACTTGCGCAGTCAGGAATATAATAGGGCAGGATACGAAATTCCGTATACGAGTGCATACCTCAAGACCATCAATCTCAGGCATATTAATATCCAGTAAAATAATGTCCGGTTGATACATTACTTTGCGTAAAGCTTCCCCTCCGCTTCGCGCGGTTAAAACCTTATAGCCATTCAGCTCAAAATAATCTGTAAGTAGATTAATTATATCTGCTTCATCATCAACAATCAGAATCTGATTATTCATAGCTTACACTCCGCCTTCCTCCCCGGTACTTCCCCGTTTCCCGCCAAAGACCTCCCCCTCCGCAAGCCCCGATACGAACCGCTGCATCCAGGCATAATACTCGGCTGCATGCTCCAGCTTCTCCAGATCTCTGAGGCAGGCCTGCCTCTCCTCTTCGGGGGTGTCTGCTGCGTGGGCCAGTGCCTTAAGGCCGGGGACCCCGGCTGCCATCGCTTCCTGCATCACATCGATCTCCCGCTGAAGCTTCAGGGTGAAGAAGTTCCGGAAGGCCTCGAAGAAGTCTGTCTCCGCTGCGTACAGCTCCTTCCGCTCACGCTTCTCCGGAAGCTTCGTCACCATCCGGGAGGCAATCAGGGAGCGGACCCCGTAGCTCATATTGCTTTTACTCATATTCATGACCTGCTTCATTTCCTCCAGCGTCATCGGCTTGTCCTCGAAGAACATCACTCCGTACAGCTGCCCGAAGGAATAATTCGCTCCATATAAATCCATGGTCTGTGCTATGGCATCGATCACCGGGCCGAGCAGCTGCTCCCGGGGCGAACGGTGCGGATGTTCCTCGCCGAATGCGGCCTGCTTCATCAGGTGGCACCTCATTTTCACATAGAATCGTTCTCTCTACATTACACAATACCGTAGCTTTACGGCAATCATCCTACAAATTTTACACAAATTCCGAACGGGCTTTACCTCCGCTTGACCACAAGCCTGCCTCATGAGTGTACAATTTTTTTTGAACAGAGGAGCTGTCCTCTGCATTATACCGCATCAACCAATGTGGATGAAATGGAGAATATGGACGAAAATGACACGTTCAAAGTTAATCAGCGGCCTCAAGCCCGTGCTGTTCACTCTGCCGGCCATGATCCCGTTCGCCGTGTTCTGGCTCGCGCCGCTGCTGTATGTGCTGTATCTCAGCTTCACGGAATGGGATTTCATGAGCCCAGAGAAAACCTTTGTCGGCTGGCAGAATTATACCGATCTGCTTAGCAACCCGGCTTTTTACAAAGCGCTGAGGGTGACCGTTCTCTTCTGCCTCGGCAGTGTGCTGCCGGTGATCCTGCTCGGACTGAGCCTTGCCCTATTAATGAACAAAAAGCTAAAAGGATCGGCACTTTATCAGGTGCTGCTGTTCTCCCCCTGGGTGACGCCGACCGTTGCAGTATCTATCGTCTGGTCCTGGATCTATCAGCCTGAAGCCGGACTCGCGAATGCGGTGCTGAACTTCTTCGGCCTGGATTCCATCGGCTGGCTGCAGGACCCCAAATGGGCCTTAACCGGCGTCCTGCTGGTCACGATCTGGAAGTCGGTCGGCTGGGCAATGATCTTTTATCTGGTGGCCCTGCGCAATGTGCCTTCAGACCTGCTGGAAGCCGGGGAGCTGGACGGGGCAAGCCCGGTGCAGAAGTTCCTGCGGATTACATGGCCGCTGATCTCACCGACTACTCTTTTCTTATTCGTGGTGCAGCTCGTCTCGGCGCTTCAGGCCTATGATCAGATTAATGTGCTGACCCAGGGCGGTCCGTCCGGCTCTACCCGCACTCTGCTCTATCTGTATTATCAGTCCGCCTTCGAATCGTTCCAGATCGGAGAGGCTTCTTCCGTAGCTGTCATCCTGGTCTTGATCTGCATGCTGTTGTCTGTTCTCTCCTTCGGGATCAGCAAGCGGACCACTCATTATCAATAGAAGCTCACTATCAGCCCTTAAGGAGGTCTAACCGCTTGACTATATTCTCACGTATCAGCGGGCTGGTCCGTCAGATTTTTTTCGCCGCGCTTGCCCTTCTGATGGCCTTCCCGTTCTACTGGATGGTTACGAGTGCCCTCAAGACCAATGATGAAATCTGGCGTTCCCCGCCCACACTCTGGCCCGAGGTTCCGCTGTGGGGCAACTTCTCCGCTGCCTGGAACGAGGCGCCGTTCGCCAGATATATGGGTAACAGTATCTTCGTCGCTGTCTCCATTGTCCTCCTGCAGACGATCAATTCCGGGATGATGGCTTATGCGCTGACGCATATGAAATTCCGCCTGAAGGGTGTTTTTGCCGGAGTGATTCTGTTCGGTTATATGGTTCCTGCAACGGCAGTCTACCTGCCAGGCTATCTGGTCCTCTCTGAGCTGCACTTGCTGAACTCCTATGCGGGCCTGATTCTCTCCAACTGTGTGAGTATCTTCTCGATCTTCCTGATCAGACAGGCCTTCCTTCAAGTCTCGCATGAGCTGGTGGAGGCCGGTGAAGTGGACGGTGCCTCGCATATGCGGATTCTCTGGACGATCCTTGTGCCGGTCACACGATCCTCATTCGCCGTACTGGCGCTGATTACCTTCATTGACCAGTACAACAATTACTTCTGGCCGATGCTTATTACGAAGGACCCCAGTCTGCAGCTGGTCTCGGCCGGTCTGCGCAGCTTCTTCGTGGAAGGGGGTGCTTACGGACTGAAATGGCCGCTCATCATGGCCGCCAGCGCCTTCACGATTGCCCCGCTGCTGCTAGTCTTCCTGCTGGCGCAGAAAACGATAATGCAAAGTGTCAACATGACCGCAGGCTCAAGCAAAGGCTGAAACCCAACTTAAACCCCAGAGGAGAATGATGATGAACGTATTCAAAAGGTTGTCCGCAGTATCCATGATCGCCGGACTCTCCGTGCTCACCGCTTGCGGCGGAAATGCCGCTCCCGGCAATACATCCACTGCGGACGGCGCAGCCGCCGCAATCCCTGCTGCCAATGCCGCTCCGGCTGAAAGCGCACCGGTAACGATTGAGTTCTGGTATGGACTCGGCGGCAAGCTGGGAGAAAATATGCAATCGCTCATTCAGAAGTTCAACGCTTCCCAGCAGGAGGTCATCGTCAAAGGGATCGTGCAGGGGGATTATACAGAAACCGAACAGAAGCTTCAGGCTGCGATTGCTACCGGGCAGGTCCCGGCGGCGGTCCTCTCCTCCAATATAGATTGGGCTCGCAAAGGCTATTTCGCTGCGATGGATGAGCTTATTGCCAAGCTGCCGGAATTTAAGCAAGAGGATTTCGTACAGACCTTCCTGAACCAGGGGCAGGTGGATGGTAAGCAGTATTTCCTGCCGATGTATGGAACGACGCAGGTGATGTACTATCGTAAGGACGCTTTTGCGAAGATTGGCCTCAATGCCAGCCAGATTAAGACCTGGGAGGATCTCGCTGCGGCTGCCAAAAAGATGACGGTATCGGAAGGCGGCAAAACCAGCTTCTACGGCTGGGAGCCGATGTGGGGCTCCGGCAACATGATTGACGCCGCACTCAGCAAGGGCGGCAGCATTCTTAGTGCAGACGGCACCCAGGCCATGATTGATTCCCCGGAATGGATCGACACCTGGGAGTTCTTCCGCAAAGCCATTCATGAGGATAAGACGATGCGCATCCACTCCGGCGGACAAGGCTGGGAGTACTGGTACAAGACGATTGATGATGTAATGAAAGGCCAAGCGGCCGGATACACCGGTTCGAGCGGCGACCAGGGCGACCTTGACTTCAGTATCGTCTCCGCGATGGAGCAGCCGGGCTGGGCCGGGGTTGGGGAAGGCAAGCCTGTTGCTCAGGCGATTATGGCCGGTATTCCTGCCAAAGCCGGAGAAGCGGAGAAACAAGCGGCGATGAAATGGCTCGCCTACTTCACGAACTCCGAAAATACGGCCTCCTGGTCGATCAATACGGGCTATATTTCCGTACGCCAGTCCGCCCTGCAAGATCCGGCCTTCGTAGCCTTCAGTGAGAGCAACCCGCAGATCAAGATCCCTTTGCAGCAGGCGGCTCATGCTTCCGCTCCGTTCCAGGACCCGACAGGCGGCAAAATCAACGATGCGCTGAAGATCGCTGCGGATAAGGTGCAGATTGAGAACATTCCGGCAGCCGAGGCGCTGATGGAAGCACAGCAGACGGCTCAGGCCGCACTGGATAAGCTGAAATAGAACGGCTGAATACATTTCTATTAATGAAGGAGGACGCTGCATGATCGAGCTTAATACTCCGCAAGGAGACTATCCTGTATCGGCTATCCTGTTCGACAAGGATGGAACATTGCTGCAGTTCGTATCTCTCTGGGGAAGCTGGGGCGAGTGCTTCCTGGACCAGTTCGCCCGGGGGCTTGAACAGCGCGGCTTGAGCTTCCCTGAGCACCAACGGGCCTCCCTGCTGGGAACGGTTCATGATGCCGCAGGGAAGATCACCGATTACGACCGTAACGGCCCGCTCGCCATGGGCACGATGAACGATCTGTATGCCATTCTGTCCTGGCAGGGATATACTCTTGGCCTATCCTGGGCCGAAGCGGTTGAACTGGTGGACGCCTGCCGGAATGGAGCGGATGCGATGCTGGAGCAGAGCCGTCCGGTCCGCCCGCTCCCCGGGCTGGTGCCCTTTCTGGACGCTTGCGCAGCCCAGGGCATACCTATGGCCGTAGTGACTGCCGATGAAACTGCGGCAGCCGAGAGTCATCTGTGCTGGCTGGGCATCCGCCAGTATTTCACCGCCGTGATCGGCACCGATCAGGTGGAGCGGGGCAAGCCCTTCCCCGACATGGCACTGCTTGCCTGCGGGCGGCTGGGGGTATCTCCGGCTGAAGCCGCCGTGATCGGCGATACGAACGGAGATATGCGGATGGCTGCGGCTGCGGGCGCTGCCGTAGCTATTGGGATTGCCGGCGGAGTCACCGCCGGGCTGGTGGCTTCAGCTACGGCGGAAGGACCGGACGCAAATCCGGGCGGGAACGGGCAGGCGGCGGCAAGCCGGGTTACTGCGGCGGCAGATGCTGCCGCAAGCGGGTCGGGTGATGCGCACGGAACGGCTGATGCGGGCCGAAGCGGGCTGGCGGCAGACATTCAGGCTGCCGGGAGGACTCTTTTGCCGGATGCAGATTGTGTAGTGTCGTCTTATGCGGAGCTTGGCGTACGAAGGACTGCACGATGAAGGCCGAAGGGGCCTTGGCCTGGGTATTTCTTGCCTTGGCTATTGTCTTCGAGCTGTCCGGAACGGTCTCCATGAAGCTGTCTCATGGCCTCACCCGGCCCTGGCCTTCTGTGCTGATGTTCCTATTCTACGGGATCAGCTTCACCTCGCTGAGTGTCGCACTCACCTCCATCAAGGTTGGAGTCGCTTATGCCGTATGGTCCGGGGCGGGTATCCTCCTGATTTCTCTGGCGGGGGCCTTGTTTTTCGAAGAGCGGCTATCGGGTTCCTCCCTCCTGTGGGTAACTGTGATTGTAACCGGGATTGTTGGCTTGAACATTAGCGCCAAGGGGCATTAATCTGACTTAGAAAATATTTCAAGGAGGCTTCGCTTGCCTATGGATACATCCGCCACACCGGGCGTTACTGAACCGCTGCTGACGTTCCAGGTTATAACCGACACCCATGTCACGGCCGATCCGGAGCACGAGTACAACCAGAACTTCAGACGGGCGCTTGAGGATTTGGCATTACATGCTCAAGGCAGCAGCGGGATCATGCATATTGGAGATATAACAGACCATGGCTTTCCGAACGAGTACGAGGAGGTTCAGCGTATTCTTGAGCAGCATCAGACGTCCTTGCCGCAGCTTCGTTATACCTTGGGCAACCATGATGTCGGTCTCGGCCACTGGGAATCCCGGCTTGCGATGTATACTTCCCGCATGGGTATGCCGGGCCCCTATCATGACCACTGGATCGGCGGGTATCATTTCATCTTCCTAGGCACGGAGGAAGGGCTGCCTACGTTCTGTAATCTATCTGCTGAACAGCTTCAGTGGCTGGACCGCAAGCTTGGAGAAGGCGCACCGGACAAACCGGAGCCTGACGGGCAAATACAGCCGCACCCGGAACAGGTTCACCTGCCGGATCAGCCCGTCTTCCTCTTCCTGCACCAGCCGCTGAAGGATACGGTAGCCGGTTCGTTGGAATCTCAGGAATGGTATGGGGTCACTCAGGATCAGGAGCTGCGTACTATTCTGTCACGGCACCCGCAGACCTTACTGTTCACCGGGCATACCCACTGGGAGCTGGAGGTCAGCAACACGATGGTTCCCGGCAACGGACAGACGGCTACGATGTTCAACGCTGCTTCGGTGGCCTACCTCTGGACGGATGCGGATGAACACAAGAGCGGCAGCCAGGGCTATTATATAGAAGTCTATGCTGGTAAAGTGCTTGTACGGGGACGAGATTTCACTACGGGAACCTGGATTGAAGCGGCGCAATATGAGGCAGTCTATCCTGTTAGCGCTCTACGATAAGTTATGGAATCATTGATGTTCTACTCAAAATAAAAAGCTGTCCCAAGCAGCCATTTCATGGCTGTTGGGACAGCTTATTCGTTTATCTACTATTTAAAGGCAGGCAGCGCGATGTCAGCGTAATTATCCTCCAGGAACTTCTTCACTTCCGGGCCGCTGATCGCCTTGGCCAGCTTCTGGATGGCATCGGAATCCTTGTTGTCCTCACGGGCAACGAGGGTAATGGTGAAGGCTGAATCTTCACGCTCGGTGATCAGCGCATCCTTCTTCGGGGTCAGACCCAGCGGGCTCGCGTAGGCTGGCGTCATCGCTACCAGATCTGCATCATCCAGCATCCGGGCCAGCATCAGCAGATCGACCTCCTCGAACTTATAGTTCTTCGGATTGGCGGTAATATCGGCTTGCGTAGCCTGAATCCCTATACCATCCTTCAGCGTAATCAATCCGGCATCTGCGAACATTTGCAGGGAACGCCCAATGTTGGACGGATCATTCGCCATCACGAGCGTTGCTCCCTCCGGCAGATCGGCAATGTTCTTGAAGCGTTTGGAGTACCCGCCGTAGATGGCATCATACACAGGCTGAACGGGCACCAGCTTTGTGCCTTTGCTGGCATTGAACTGTTCCATGTAAGGGACATGCTGGAAGAAGTTCGCGTCCACCTCTTTGTTCGCCAGCGCTTCGTTCGGCTGCACGTTATCGGACAGCACGACAACCTCCATGTCCACGCCTTCTTCCTTCAGAATCGGCTTCACGATATCGAGGATATCCGTCATTGGCGGAATCATCGAGGCTACCTTGATCTTCACAGGCCCGGTGCTGGTTGCCGCCGGTGCCTTGTCCGCTTCTTTGCTGTTGCCGCAGCCTGCAAGTGCAAGCGTCAATACAAGCAGTACCAGTGCAAACGTGGTAGTCATTCTTCTTCCTGTTCTCTTCATAATATCTCTCAAGCCCCCATTATTGTATAGTATTCTAGCGTTTGTCGAGCAGTCTGGCTAGCGTGCTTCCCGTGAATTGAATCAGCTGCACCAGTACAATCATCACGAGAATGGCGTAGATCATCACCTCGGTCTCGAAGCGCTGATACCCGTAACGGATGGCGAAATCGCCAACGCCGCCGCCGCCGACAACTCCCATTACGGTTGAAAAAGAAATGAAGCTGATCGTAGACGCAGTAAGTCCCAGCACCAGCCCTGAACGGGCCTCCACATATAGAAACTTGAAAATCATTCCCGGCTTCGATGCCCCCATCGACAATGCCGCCTCAATCGTTCCGCGCGGAACCTCTAGCAGGGACTGCTCCACCAGCCGCGAGTAATACGCAATAGCAACGATGGATAGCGGCACCGTGGCCGCTAGTGTACCGATCGCCGTACCCACAACCAGACGGGTGAACGGAATCAGCGCCACCACCAGCAGCAGGAACGGAAAGGAACGGACGACATTGACGATGCTATTGAGCACTAGGGACAGTCCTCTATTCTCATATAACTGGCCTTTGCGGCAAAAATACAGCAGCGTCCCCAGCGGAAGGCCCAGCAGCAGCGCAGCGCCTATGGCAATACCGACCATGACAAAGGTCTCTCCGATAGACTGCCACATCTGATCCTGGTATTTAAGCATGCTCTCAAACATGGGCCTCCCCCGTTCTGCCGGTGATCCGCTCCCGGAAGGAGCCTGAATGCGTTCCCGGCGGAAGGAAACCGCCCTCCCCGCGCGAGAAGGAATCTACGATCCGTCCGCCCTCCATGACGGATACCTCGGAACAGATGCTCCGCACTACATCGAGTTCATGCGTAACGATCACAATCGTTACACCCAGGGAAGCATTGATATGGCGCAGCACCCCCAGAATATCCGCCGTGGTGCCCGGATCAAGCGCAGATGTCGGCTCATCGCACAGCAGCAGCTTCGGACTGTTCGCCAGTGCCCGGGCAATCGCTACCCGCTGGCGCTGCCCGCCGCTGAGCTGGGCCGGGTATTGCCCGGCTTTGTCCGCCAGGCCTACGAATTGCAGACATTCCTCCACCCGCTTCATCCGCTTCGCACGCGGCACTCCGGCAAGCTCTAGAGAGATCGCCACATTCCTGCTGACAGTGGCATTACCGATCAGATTGAAATGCTGAAAGATCATACCGATTCTCTGCCGCTGCCGGCGCAGCTCCTTGTCCGGCAGCTCCGTAAGCCGCTGCCCGTCAACCATAACTGTTCCTTCATCGGGCCGCTCCAGCAGATTGATCAGCCGCAGGAGCGTGGATTTGCCCGCGCCGCTGGCGCCAATAATACCGTGAATGGCACCCGCCTGGACTTCAAGCGATACCTGATCAACAGCCGTATAAGGGCCGTCCTTCAGAGTGAAGCTCTTGCTAACCTGACTCAGCGAAAGAATATGAAGCCCTCCCCTACAAACTGCCTGGACATGCTCCCTGAACCTAAGAACTTATTGTACTATAATTATTTAAAATCTGTTTCATTAAAAATCTCTTTAAATAATAAGGTATTTCTTCCGCTGTGTCATCATTTATTTCAAAATGATTACTAAGTCCTTGGAAGAGCAGAGCATTATAAGGATGCTCGTGGCTCTATGGGATTATTCAATGGAAGTAGAAAAGGGGTGCGGCCCCTGATAGGACTGCACCCCTTTTGCTATTTTGCATGGACAAGTCTATTCGCTCTGAACACTTATTCTTTCACACTACCTACATTGAGGCCCACTACGAAATACTTCTGCATGAACGGATACACCAGCAATATGGGTACGGAGGCGACCACTGTGATCGCTGCCCGGATCGAGATTGGCGTGACCATCGCTCTGGCTGAATCTTGGTCCATCCCTACCCCGTTCGAGACGTTAGGGTTCCCGTTGGAGTTCATCGTTGAAGACAACAGCTTCATCAGCTCATACTGCAGTGTACTGAGATGCTGCTTGGAGGAGGTGTAGATGAAAGCGTCGAACCAGGCATTCCAGGCTCCGACCGCCACAAACAGTGCAATCGTTGCCAGCACCGGCTTACAGAGCGGGAAGACGACCCGCATGAAGATTTTGAAATCCCCTGCGCCGTCAATTCTGGCCGATTCCATCAGGCTCTCCGGTATCGTGCCGATGTAAGTACGGATGACGATCATATTGAACGCGCTGATCATCGATGGAATAACGTAGACCCAGAAGCTGTTCAGCAGGCCCAGGTCCTTAATCAGGAAGTAGTTCGGGATCAGACCTGCGCTGAAATACATCGTCAGCACGAAGATTACCGTAATAAACTTACGGAATACATACTCTCTGCGGCTTAAGGTATAGGCCAGCATGGTGGTCAGAAAAATATTAAGCAATGTAGAAACCACTGTACGTGCCACAGAGATCAGGAAAGCATCGAAGATCGTCCCAGTGGCAAAAATCGCCTTGTAATTCTGAAAGGTCCACTGTCGTGGCCATAAGTAAATGCCGCCGCGGATCGTATCATTTCCTTCATTAAATGAAACAGCAATCGTATTGATGAATGGATATAAAGTCACAACCACCAGACAGACCATGAAGACCGTATTGAAGGAAGTGAACAAAAACGGTTCAAGTCTGCCGGTGCCTAGGTTTCTTTTCGCCGTAAAGCCTGCTTGTTGCCCAGGGCTAATCTGCCGGTTATCCGCCATTATAACAACCTCTCTTCCCCAAGCCGCTTGGAAATCCCGTTAGCCATAAGCAGCAATGTCACGCTGACCACCGTTTTGAAAATCCCGCCAGCGGTTGCGAGTGAATAATTCCCTTGTGCAAGTCCGTATTTAAGCACGAAAATATCTATCGTTTCGGCCCAGTCTACTACCAGTCCGTTGCCGAGCAGGTACTGCACTTCAAAGCCTGCTTCCAGCACATGTCCTATGGACATAATCATCAGAATAACAATGGTCGCCTTGATGCCAGGCAGGGTTACATGCATCATTTTCTTGTAACGGTTCGCACCGTCAATCTCCGCAGCCTCATACAGGGCAGGGTCAATGGAAGCGATGGCTGCCAGATAGATAATGGTATTCCAGCCCACTTCCTTCCACACATGTGAAGCCCCTACGATTCCCCAGAAATACTTGCCTTCACTGAGCCACAGAATCGGCTCTTTAATCAGATGCAGCTTCATCAGAACGATATTTACAATCCCGTCATTAATGGACAACGAGGTGGCCACAATACCGGTAACGATAATCCATGATAGGAAATGGGGCAGATAGGAGATCGTCTGCACGGTTCTTTTCCAGAATACTTTCTTAATCTCGTTAAGCAGCAACGCCAGCACGATAGCTGTAACGAAGCCGAGGATCAGATTGATAACCCCCATGGCCAGCGTATTGCGCAGGACCCGAATGAAGTTATCATCGGTGAACAAAAACTTGAACTGCTTCAGTCCCACCCATTCCTGCTCGCCGAAGGACTTGGCCGGTCTGTAGTTCTGGAACGCCATGGTCCAGCCCCATACGGGAACGTAGGCAAAAAGGATAATGTAGAGCATTAAAGGCACAGACATCCAGATCAGCTGATTCTGATTCTTAATTACACGCCAGGTAATCGGCTGCTTTTTCTTCTTGTTCTTCTTCGGACGCCGGACGCCAGTATCTATTTCTAAGGTCTCATCCATATTCGTTGTCTCCTACTCCATCAAATTAATGTAAGGTGGAAGGCCGTCACCCGGCCTTCCACCTTCTAAAACCCGGTACCAGACCTTACGTTATTTACTCCAGTTATCAATTCTCCACTTAATCTGCTCATTAATCTTGTCTTCGTAAGCCTTTACATTGGCTTTCTCGATCTGTTCCGTATAATCGGTCCATACGGAATCGAATTCGGCCGGCTTGGCAAGAATGGCTTTCGGCAGGAACTTGGTCTGCAGCTCATTTAGCTTGGTACTGGCAATTTTGGCATCCGAGCCTTCAATCAGATCGATGGACCAGGCAGGATAATAAACAGGGTTTGGCGGCGGATCGCTGAAGAAGTCCACGTAGGAGTTGAAGCCATAGGCATCCAGAACTTCCTTATCGAACGGCTTCAGACCTGCTTTGTACTCTTCAGGCTGAGCAGCGGCATCTGTGGAGTTGCCGTCGCTGAAGCTTCCTTCTGTTTTAGGCAGATACTCAAACAGTGACTTCGCTTTGTTGCCAAGCTGCCATGTAGCATCGGCTGCATCATCACGCTGCTTCTGGGTTCTCATGAATCTGCCGTTCTCAACGATATAATCCTCGCCTTCCACACCCCATGAGAACAGCTTCTGCCACTTCTCATCCATCAGGGTGTCGAGCAGCTTGATAATCTTCACCGGATCTTTGGCATTAATGCTGATGCCGAAGCCGTTGTTGAGGTTGAGCACCGCAAGATCGCGGTAGTGGTCTTTGGTCGACTCATCGTATACCAGCGGAAGACCTACATAAGTGCGTTCGATTTTATTCTGGGTCGTTAGTGAATCCTCAGCAGCGTTGAAGTTCCAGTGCTGGTCAAACATCCCCAGAACGGTTCCGCTGGACAGCTTTGCCATATACTGGTCGTAGTTCTGCACGAAGGTTTCCTTGTCGATAATGCCCTTTTCGTTCATCTCGTTCAGCTTCTGATAGTACTGCTTGGCATAATCCTTATTGGCAAATACCTCGGCTACGCCGTCATTTACAACTACGCCGCCATCATTCGGATGTCCGATCAGATGCTGCGGAGCGTTGAACAGCCCCCAGTTTTTCCAGTCATAGTTCAGAATTTCGAACCCGATGGTCGGGCTTCCGTCAATCTTCGGATACTTTGCTTTATATTGCTCAATCAGGTCAAAGTACTGATCCAGTGTCTTAACCTTCGGATAGTTGAATTCCTTAAGCACTGCTTTTTGAATCCAGAAGGCCGGTCCCGAATACCATGAGCTGTTGACCTTACCGTTATATACACCGTAGTTAGGCAGAATATAAATATGTCCGTCATTCGGGTCCTTCATCATGTTCCAATAGTCTGCATAATGCGCTTTCAAGTTCGGCGCATATTGTTCAATCAGATCCTCAAGCGGGATATAAGCCCCTGCTGCTGTAAGCTTGGTACTTCCGGTCATAAGGTCCGGATAATCCTGACCTGCAATCATAACGCCCAGCTTCTGGTTAATGTCGCCTGCTAAGAATTCCATATCGAAGCTGGCACCGGTCTCCTCTTTGATCTTCTTGTAGATCTTGTTATCCGGTGTCGGCTGTTGCCCGGCTACACCGATAAATGCGCTAACCTTAAACGGTTCAATCTTTCCTCCCGTGTTAGATGAAGCAGAATCCGTTGCAGTTGTCTCCTTAGCTTTGTCAGTTGAAGCAGCATTCTTGTCGTTGCCTCCGCCGCAGCCTGACAACGCGAAGCTAAGGGTTAATAAAGCAACCAGGGAATACTTAAACGTCACTTTCGACTTGCCCCCCATAAAGCACCTCCATAGTGTATTGTCTTTATTTTGTAAGCACTTACACAAGTAAATTATAGAGGTGAACAGACCGCTAAAATACGACCGAACTAAAGGTGTACCCCCGAAAATTTTAGAACTTGGCATGCCGGTACTCATTCGGGCCCATGTGCAGCTCCTTCTCGAACCGTTTTAGAAACTGTCCGTAATTGGCATAACCGACACGTTCGGCAATCTCTGAGAGCTTCAGCCTGCTCCCGCGCAGGAGCTCAGCTGCCGCCTGAATCCGCAGATGATGCAGCTGCTCATTGAAGGTCATCCCGTTCTTCTTAATCAATAGCTGCCCCAGGTATACCGGATGCAGGAAGAAGATCTCGGCCAGCTTCTGAATGCTAAGGCTCTCCTGATAATGCTCCCCGATGTACTGGTTGATCTCCCTGACAATCCCATGCGACTTATAGTTCTGCTCACGCACTAACAGATCTATGGCCTTCCCGCCGTAGGACAATAGGCGGCTGAGCAGCCCGTTCAGCGGGGTCATCGCCTGCTGAATCTCTGATACCTCAACACCCGAGGCTATCCCGCCCTCTTCGCCTGCGGCCTCTGCCCCGGGTGCGAGTGCGAATATCCGGTACATGAGGTGGATTACGAATTTGCGCACCACCTCTGGCGCCACCTGCTGTTCCCGGAAGCTGCGGGCCGCCGCCTCCAGTGCCTCGCGGTAGCCGTCCGCGTCCAGAAGATTCACGCAATCCAGCAGAGCATCCATCAGTCCAATATGGTCGTAGTGATAACTGAAGGGCTTATTCTGCACCCCGCTGTAAGCCAGCACCCCTGCCTGCTCCGGCTCGTAAAAGAAATGCAGCAGGGTCTCTTTGGCCCGGCCATAACTACCCTTTATGGACAACAAGGAGTCCTCCGGGGTTCCCAGTGCGATATGGACATTCCCTCCCCTGTACTCACCCAACAGAGTATTCAGCACTTCAGCTATTCCGCCAGCGTCCCCGCTGCCTGCCGTCATCCCGTACACGATCCCGAGCAATCCCGCCTCCAGATCGATCGTCACCACTGCCTTATATCCGGCCAGCAGGGAGACTGCACGGCTCCTCACCTCTGTATACAGCTCCGGGACCGTCCGGATCAGGCAAACATTCCAGGAAAGACTCTCCTTGAAGCCGGGCAGAGTCTCCAGCCATTCCATAAGCTCGGGTTCTTCCTTTTTGCCATATAACAGCCCCTTGATTAAGGTTGCCGCCTCTTCCCCGGAAGCGGTCTCATGGATTCTTCTGCGGTTCGCCTCCTGCTCCAGCTCCAGGCGGATCTCCCGCAGCTCCTCGGTAGCCTCCTCCGGGAAGACCGGCTTCAGCAGATAGTGATTGATTCCGTAGCTGATGGCTGTGCGGGCATATTCGAACTCACTGTAGCCGCTCAGAATGACGAACTTCGTCGAATCCGTCCCCTCCTGCCGCCACTCCCCGATCATCTCCAGACCATTCATCAGAGGCATATGGATATCGGTAATGACCAGATCCGGCTGAAGCTGCTTCATCATCTGCAGCCCCTCCCGGCCGTTGCCGCAGGTTCCGCACAGCTCGAAGCCCAGCTCCTGCCAATCGATCCACATCTCCATACCTTCCAGAGCGCTAGGCTCGTCATCAATTAATAACACTTTGTATTTCATCGTCTATACCTCTCTTTCCGGGGAATAATTCTGCTCAAGCAGCTTCAGGGGAATGCCAAAGGTCACTACGGTTCCCTGATCCGGCGTACTGGATATCTCGAAGCGCACCTGATCTGCGTAATTCAGCTCCAGCCTGCGGTATACATTGCGAATCCCGATGTGGGTGCCCGAGTAATCCTCCTTGCGGACCGCGAACATCAGCTCCTTCAGCTTCTCCGGATCCATGCCCTTACCATTGTCGGATACTGTAATCTGCAGCCTGTTATCCAGCACGGCCGCAGCCACCTTGATTACCCCCAGCCCCTCAATCGTCTGCAGACCGTGCTTGCAGGAATTCTCGACCAGCGGCTGCATGCTCAGCTTCGGAATTTTATAGTCCAGGGACTGCTCATCAATCTCAAAGGTATAGTCGAATTTATCCCTGAACCTGAATTTCTCAATCCTCAGATACATGTCGATAAATTCGATCTCCTCGCGCACCGACACCAGATCCTCCTTCCAGCTCAGCAGTCTGCGCAGCAGCTTCGACAGGCTTTTTACAATATCGGTGACATCGTTATATTTGTTCTTGGTGCAGACCACCAGAATCGCATTCAGCGTGTTGAACAGGAAGTGGGGGTTCATCTGGCTCTGCAGGAAATTCAGCTCCGCCCTGACGCGCTCCATCTCCAGGTTCTTGCTCTGGATCTCCAGCTTGTACACATCATTGATCAGGGAATGGATTCTGGAGGTCATCCGGTTAAAATTGTGGATTAGCCCGCCGATCTCATCCCGGCCCTCATCGATGGCAATCAGCTCGAACTTCTCGTTCGTCACCTTCTGCATGTGCCGGGCCAGGCGTTTCACCCGGTAATTATAGGAGCGCAGCATGATATATATGAATATGCTGGTCAACAGAGTAAGCGTTGTCGCTAGGCCCGCTGCGTACAGACGGATATCGAGAACCGCCTGGGAGATCCGCTCCCCCTGCGTAATTCCGACAATCCGCCAGCCTTTGAGATAATTCGCCGTCCCTACAGCCATTACCCGCACTCCCTCGCTGTCGTCCTGGCTGTCCCCCCACTGATCGAATACCGGATAGGGATTATCTGTAACGTGCTGATAGCCGCTGTCCGCTGACATCACAATCTTGTTCTCCCCATTGATCAGATACAGGCTCAGGTAATCCCGTTCCCGGACGATAATGTCATAGATCTCACTGATGTCCAGATCAATCCGCAGCACCTTCTCATAGCTGTTCAGATTACGGTAATTGTCCATGGTCTCAATAATGCTGAGCGTAGGGGTGGACGAGGCCAGATTCTTGTTCTCCGTCGTCCGGTAAGCCGCAACATATACCTGGGTGGTGGCCTTCTTCGCCTGCTGGTACCAGTCACTTAACCATACTTTATCGTTCATCACCTGATAATTGCCCCCGGATACAACCGTCTGGTTGTTCGTGTATATACTGATTCGTTCCAGCTGATTATTAACAGGCATATAACTGTTCATCCGGTCTCTTAGCTGTTCGTTGAACATGCTGTAGAACTCGATAGAGTCCGTATAGGTGCGGTCCAGCATCTCGTACAGGTTCTTATCCGCAGCCAGCGTGTAGCCGACAGAGACCCCCCCTTCAATAAAATCATGAATGTCCTTCCGCGCCCGTTCCATGGAAATCTCCAGATTCTGCTGCTCCCTCGATTTGATGAGATCCGTAATCCGCTCCAGGAATACCAGATTCAGCACCATGATCGGCAGGAGCACACCCACAATGTAGATGAGATAGAACTTGTAGCTTAGCGGAATATCATTGACGATGGTGCCGAATTTAAACCGTTTTGTCGCCATCCCTCACACACACCCGGCTTTCCTATCATTATAGAATTTATAAGATTTCGGGGTCCCCGCAAAGTACCTGAGTAACCTTCGAAGCCAAAGCCCCGCTTTGTGGGGTTATCTTAAAATATAAGAATGTATTGGTTTCAAACCATTCATTTATCCTTCTATTTCTCGCTGAAACGGTACCGTCCTTATAAAAGGACGGCAAGGCCGTTTCCACTTAGAGCTGTTTATTG
Source organism: Paenibacillus sp. FSL H7-0350 (assembly GCF_038593195.1). Classification (NCBI taxonomy): domain Bacteria; kingdom Bacillati; phylum Bacillota; class Bacilli; order Caryophanales; family Paenibacillaceae; genus Paenibacillus; species Paenibacillus sp. FSL H7-0350. Next base: position 3,260,375 of record NZ_CP151972.1, read on the forward strand.
TTGTGGGCATTCTTGTACACCGAAGGTGATGAACCCACCTTATTCTTGAACTTGTCGATGAAATAATCGGTATTGGAAAAACCCACCTGCACCGCGATATCCGATATCTTGAGCTGCGTGCGCTTGAGCAGGCTCTTGGCTGCTTCGATCCGCTTCTCATTCAGATAATCGCTGAAGCTGCGCCCCGTCTCCTTGCGGAACAGCTGGCCCAGATAGGCCGAATTCATATGAAACTGCCGGGCGAGGTCCTGGAGCTGCAGCTTGCTGCGGAATTCCAGATCCACGTATTGAATCACATTATAAATGGTGTTCCCCTCGTTGTTGGCCCGTAGCTCGGTGAGGTACGCCGCTGTCTCCAGGCAGAGCCGGTCCACATACAGGCTGAGCTTGTAATAATCCGTGAGTCCGCCCAGGTTGCCGTACTCCTTGTGCATCGCACACATGATCTGGTCGGGATCTCCCTGCATCTCGGTAATGCTCCGGCATAAGGTCATCTCCAGATGGGCTACCTCGGCCTGTGCAGCTTCAATACTCACCCTCTTGGCAGTCATGGCTGCGAAGGCTTCCCTGGCAGCGGCCCGGATTCTCTCCGGCACGCCTTCCTTCACCTCATCCAGCACACGCGTAAAGTGCCCGTCTGTGAATTCCGGAGACAAGCGGGCAGTACGCAAATCGTTGTAGTAGAAAATTCCGCCCCGCTCCTTCCGGTACTTGAGCCCCCAGACCTCAAGCGTCTGGGTGTACAGCTCCTGGATGGAGCGCAGGCCGTTTCCCCGGCTGCTGATCATTACAGCCACCGGCAACCCCAGCTTCTCTGACTGCACCTTCTGCACCTGGGCGGCGGCTGCCTCCAGCGCTTCCGGGGACAGTCCGGCTGAGCGAACCAGGAGTCCGGCCCTTCCGGCCGGGTCGTGGAACACATAGCCCAGGTGATCCGGGAAACCCTCGGTATCGCCTTCGTTCAGGCTCACCGTCCCTGAACCTGAGATGGCAGCAGCCAGAATACACTGCAGCTCTGTATCAGGCTGAAGCCCCAACAGACCGGAGGCGGCATGTTCCAGCTCCTCACTCCAATCCCCCTGGACACAACGGCTGATCAGATTATGTACCAGGATATTGTGCTTCTTCTGCCCCTCTAATCTGGAAGCGTTTTCACGTTGGATAATAGCACTGATCTTCCCCAGCAGTTCCTCAATCTCCTCATCATCCACCGGCTTCAGCAGGTAGCCGTCCACCTTATGACGCAGCGCAATCCGGGCATAGTTGAAATCGTCATACCCGCTCAGGATCACGAACCGGGGCGGAGGGTCCACCGTCTCCTTCACCGCCGCAATCAGTTCCAGGCCGCTCATCACCGGAAGATTGATATCCGTCAGCAGCAGATCCGGTCTGTGCTCCCGGATCAGCCGCAGCGCATCCCCGGCGCTAAGCGCTTCGGCGCATACCTCGAATCCGGACTTCTCCCAGTCCACCATCGTCCTGAGTCCTTCCAGAACCCAAGGTTCATCGTCTACAATCATGACTTTCAGCATGAGCTCTGCCCCCATCTCAATAATCTAAATTTGGTAAGTAATAGAATTACATGTAATGCTAACATACAAGTTTAAGGTTGTGAATGTTAACTTGAGCGGATATCTGACCCATATCTATATCAGACGCACTTCAGATTTGAACTCGATGCATGGTCGTCGCTGCGGTGAACATTTGGACTTCCGGCCGCTGCCCAATTTGGATTTCCTTATGGGAACCGCTCCTCGCAGTTGTTGTACATCATGCAGGATTTCTCTAAAAATGTTACGGACTGCAGTACATTGTTGCATCATTTGCAGGAATTCCAGTGTATAGAGGCAAGTTAGCGCTGACTTTGTTGTAATTCAAGCAAGATTTCAGCATCGCTTGCTTCTATCATGCAGTATTAGCTGCAAAGGTGGCTTGGTGCCTTCTTGGATTGGACTTGCACCAACTAGATAATGCTTGCGTCCTGGCACGCAAAAACAAAAAAGCCGCCCAACCGCACCGGATGTTTTCCCCTGAAAACATCCGGTGCGAGGCGACCTCATAAAAAGCGCTTAAATATAATTAGTATCTGTATTATCCCTTTTCCTCTTCTCCCAGCTCTGCCCGCAGCTTCAGAAACACCTGATAGCTTCGCTCCGCGACCTCAGAAATGGCGATCGGGTGGAAGCCCGGCAGATCCGCATACAGCAGGTCGTTCAGCGGAGCGGTCCACTTAACCGGCAGCTTAGCAGCACCCAGCTTCGCTCCCATAATGGAGCCGACAGTAGCCCCGTTGCAGTCGGTATCCATTCCGGCTGATACGGAGGTGACCACTGCTTTCTCAAAGTCGTCGCCGCCGTAGATTAGCGAGGCAGCCACAATGGCAGCGTTGTTGTTCGTATGCACCGGGTCGTAATGGCTGAACTCGTTCCAGAGGGTGCTGACCAGTTCACGCTCACTGCTTGCCTGTTGTGCAATTTCAACTCCCCGCAGCACATCCTTAGCCAGTCTGCTCGTCTGCGGAATCTCACTCAGACCGATCTGCACAATCTCTTGGTTGCTGAGACCTGCGAACGCCGCTGAGATCATCGCGGCATTGAACATCTCGCCATAGATTCCATTCTTCACATGCGAGAAGGAAGCATCCCGCCAGCCCAGCTCTGCCGCCAGCTCGGGATGTCCGGCCGCTCCATAAGCCAGGGCATCCGCGCGGATCGCCGCACCGATCCATTCCCGGTACGGATTCAGATGCATCCTTACCCGCTCCTGCCGCAGCGGCCAGTCCGCCGGCTTCTCCCCGTGCAGATGGGATGTCTCCTGAGCAAAGTTCATATAGCTCTGCGTTTCCGCCGTGCAGACCTGACTGTAGGTCAGATGGCCATGCCACAGCTTGCCGATATCCCAGGAGTCCCAGTTCAGCCCTTTTTGCTCCAGCAGTATCAGGCCAAGCACAGTATAACGGATATCATCATCACTCTCCATGTAGCTGATCTTCTCGCGCGTGCTGGTGAATGACCAGTCGCTTAAGCCCAGGCCATATTCCTTCCTTGCCGTGGAATGCTCAGGAGTATAACCTGTAATCGGCCAGGCATCCGCACCGCGGAACCACAGCTCGATATTCTCCCAGCCGGTCCGGCCATCCTTCCCGTAGAGATAGTCCCAATATTCCAGCGGCTTGCCCAGCGCGCAGCCTACACTCCGCCCGAGCCAGGCGCCGTAGAACCTGTCTCTCCACTGGTCCGCCGTCCAGTCCACCGCAAGCTTGCGCGGACCCTCCGGGCGAAGCTGTCTGATCGCTTCCAGATCCGACGGCTCCTGGTAAGGAAAGCTTGTATCCACGGGAAGTGCCATCAGCTCCCGGTATACCTCCATCAGCTTGTCCTCATCGCTCCCGGCTGCATCCAGCTTCTCCGCCAGGCTGCCCGGCTGGCAGCCTTCCTCGATCCGCTGCTGCAGTTCGAACCTTACCGTCTCCTGCAGACGTTCCCAGCCTGCCATCTGCTAAGCTTCTCCCGCCGGCGACTCCAGCTGCCGGTCTAACCGGTCCAACGAATCGAACAGCAGCTTGATGAAGGCTTCGCGGTCCACACCAAGCAGCACCTCCGTATTCGCAGGCTGGTCCGGCTTCTTGCGGCGGTCGGCCACGGTCATGCCGCGGGTAAGCTTGCCTTCGGTCTCTACCGTTACATACAGGTGCTCGGATTCGAACAGCTCCGGGTGCAGCAGCCAGGCAATGGCGCAAGGGTCATGCAGTGCATTGCCGACAAAGCCCATTTTCTTCCCGTAGATCGAATAGAAATCCAGCAGCTCGCCGACCATGACGGACACGGGGCCGCGCGTCTTAAGCTCCTGAATCTCCTCTTCGAAGATCGCCGCCTTATCTGTCACATCCAGTCCGCTCATGACAATTGGAATGCCAGATTCAAAAACGATCCGCGCCGCTTCCGGGTCCACATAAATATTAAACTCCGCTGTCCGGGTCACATTGCCGTAAGCCAGCCCGCCGCCCATTAGAGAGATCTTCTCGATCCGCTCCTTCACTTCCGGGTAAGCGGTAATCAGCAGGGCGATATTCGTCAGCGGGGCGGTAGGCACCAGGGTGATCTTCTCTTCCGAGGCGCGGATAATCTCCAGCATGAATTCTACTGCTCCCTGCTCTACCGGCTTGAACTTACTCGCTGGCAGCGCCGGGCCGTCCATGCCGGACTCCCCGTGGGCTTCCTCCCCGGTAACAAGCTTGCCCAGCAGCGGCGCCGCCGCTCCCTTGGCCACCGGAATATCTGCATTTACAAAGCTGAGAATCTTGAGCGCGTTGTCGGTAATTTTATCCAGAATCTGATTGCCGCCAACAGTTGTAATCCCCCGGATATCCAGCTCTCCCGGATGTGCCAGCGCAAGTAGAATGGCAATCGCGTCGTCATGCCCCGGATCGCAGTCAATAATGATAGGTGTTGGCATCGTTGTCGCTCCCTTGTAGGTTGATCTTTGCTAATTATTTCGTAACAGTAGCCTTAAGCTTCTTATTCTTCTTCCGTGTCTCGGAGATGGCGTAGATGATCAGGCCGATGACCGTTGCCACATAAGGTAGCGTAGCGATTAGCTCAGCTGGAATTTTCAGCACCTGAAGGGCATTGGAGAGCGCGTCGGCTGCGCCGAAGAGCAGTGAGGTCAGCGCTGTGCCCACGGTGGTGCTCCGGCCCATGGATTCGGCAGCGATTGCAATCCAGCCCCGGCCAGCGATCATATCGCGGGTGAACAGTGACAAGTAGCCCATCGACATATAGGCTCCGCCCAGACTGGCGAAGAAGCCGCTGAGCAGCAGTGCACTATACTGAATGCGGACCACACTGACGCCTACGGACTGGGCCGCGTGCGGATTCTCGCCTACGGAGCGGATTCGCAATCCCAGCGGTGTACGGTTGAGCAGATAATAGACTACGAGCACTGACAATATAGAGAAATACGTCAGAATGTGGTGCCCCGACAGAATCGGGCCCAGCACCGGAATATCCTGCAGGAGCGGAATATTCACACTCGGCAACACTTTACTCGCTAAGGAGGTGGAAGATCCTTTGTCGCCGCTCAGCAGATACAGAATAAATACCGTACCCCCGGAGGCGAACATATTGATCGCCACCCCGCCCAGAATAATATGGGTCTTGAATTTCAAGGTGAAAAAGGCCAGAATCCCCGCAATCAGCGTACCCGACAGCACCGCCCCAAGCAGTCCCACCCAGGCGCTCTGCGTATACGCGCTCACAATAACCCCGGCCAGCGCCGAGACCAGCATGATCCCTTCCATCCCGATGTTGATAATTCCGGCACGGTTCGAGATCAGCGCCCCCAGTGCAGCGAACAGTATCGGCGTGGTTACACGCAGGACAGAGAAGGCAAAATCCGTCGTCAGTATGACATTCAGCAGACTGTTCATGCTTCCTTCGCCTCCTTCAGCAGCATGCGGTTCTTCCAGAACTTGAGGAACTGCTCAGCAGATATCAGCAGAATAATGACAGCCTGAATGATCGAAATCATCTCGGACGGCACATCGGAGAGGCGCGACATCATATCGGCGCCAATGCGGATATAGGCCAGGAAGAGCGCCGAGACAATGACGGAGAACGGATTATTCTTGGCCAGCATGGCCACCAGCGCACCATCCATACCGTAGCCCGGCAAGGAGGTCCACTGAAACCGGCTGTACATCCCGAGCACCTCCACCGAGCCGCCCATACCGGCAATGAACCCGGCGATCAGATGGACCAGAATGATCACCTTGGCCGTCTTCATCCCCGAATAACGGGCGAAATCCCGGTTAACCCCGGTCATCCGCAGCTCGTAGCCCCATTTGGTCTTGTAGAGGAATAGATGGGCCAATACGATAAGCACCAGCACAATAATAAGTCCGGTGTGAATCCGCGTCCCTGCAAACAGCTTGCTGAGCTGGGCCGTTTTCTCAAATTTAAAAGAAACGTTGGCAAACGCCTTGGCATCCCGCAGATGATAGTTCAGCAAGTACAGCCCCACCCCGAACAGGATGTTATTGAACATCAGAGAGGTCACCAGCTCATTCGCATTCCACTTGGCCTTGAGAATACCGGGGATGGCCGAGAGCAGCGCCCCCACGATGGAGCCTGCAAGAATCGCCACTACCGGATGGAACCAGCTGTTCAGGCTGAGATGAATCGCCAGTGCAGTAGTCACCACTCCGGAGAAATAAAAGATTCCTTCTGCCCCCAGGTTGAACATATTGGCCCGGAACAGCAGGGAGACCGCAAGTCCGGTGAACATCAGCGGGATCGCCATTTCAATGACGTTGCCGATATGGCCCTTCGTGGACAACGGCTCCCAGAGGAAGATTCCGATCGTCTTCACCGGGTGGTCACTGACCAGCGAGATGATCAGGAACGCGATAATAAGTGCAATGACGATGACCGCCGCTGTGCGGATCGCCTCGAAATATTTGACTTTAAACATGATTTGCGGCCCTCCCGGTCTGCTCTTTGTCCTGCCGGTTAATTCCCAGCATGTAGAGCCCCAGCTCTTCCTCACCGACTGCCGACGGATGTTCGAAATACGCCACAATCTGGCCCTCATACATCACAAGAAGACTGTCGCTCAGCTCCAGAATTTCATTCAGATCTGCCGATACCAGCAGCGTCGCACAGTTCGCCGAACGCAGCTCCAGCAGCTTCTGGTGAATGAACTGGGCAGCCCCGATGTCCACGCCCCGGGTCGGCTGCTCGGCGATCAGCAGCTGCGGATTCGTGGAACACTCCCTGGCTACGACCACCTTCTGCATGTTACCGCCGGACAGCATGCCGATCGGCTGCTGCGGACCGGAGCACCGCACCTTGAATTCCTCCACCAGCGCAGAGGCCAGCGCAGCAATTCTGGACCCGTGCAGAAATGGCCCTTTATTCATATCCTTCTGACGGTAGCGCGTGGAGATCAGATTGTCGGCAATGCTGGCCTCTCCGGCAGAGCCCTGACGCATCCGGTCCTCAGGGATATAGGATACCCCCAGGTTGCGGATGTCCAGAATATCCAGCTCACGGATATCCTTCCCCTTCACCTGTACCGACCCGCTGCCGCCAACCCCTCGCAGGCCGCCGGTCAGCGCCTCGATCAGCTGCGTCTGTCCGTTCCCTTCAACGCCGGCGATGCCGACAATCTGGCCTTCACGGACCGAGAAGCTGATCTCGGAGAGCAGCGCTTTGCCCTGGCTGTCTGAGACGCTCAGCCCTTCCACCGCAAGCACCGGCTTGCCGTAGGGAAGATCGCTTTTGTCATACTTCAGGACCACATCCCGGCCAACCATCAGCCGTGAGATCTCCTGCTCCGTTACTTCCTTGGTCTCGAAGACGCCTTCGCTCCGCCCGCCGCGCATGATGGTAATCCGGTCACAGATGGCCTTGACCTCCTTCAGCTTGTGCGAGATGAACACAATCGTGTGTCCCTGCTCTTTAAGCTGCTGCAGCTCATGGAACAGCTCCTCTGTCTCCTGCGGAGTCAGCACCGCTGTCGGCTCATCGAGGATGAGAATCTTGGCCCCGCGCACCAGCGCCTTCAGAATTTCCACCTTCTGCTTCATGCCGACGCTTAGGTCCTCGACCTTCGCCTTGGCATTCACTGAGAGATTATATTTACGTGCAGTTGCTTCCGTCAGGCGTACGGCCTCTGCATAATTGAAGCCCACGCCCCTCTTCGGCTCCATACCCAGCACCATATTCTCCGCCACCGTAAAAGAAGGCACCAGCATGAAATGCTGATGCACCATACCAATGCCGCGGTCAATCGCGTCCTGCGGAGACTGTAGCTTCACTTGTTCTCCCCGAATGTAGAGCCCGCCTTCGCTTGGGCTCTCCATTCCAAACATAATTTTCATCAGAGTCGATTTACCGGCTCCGTTCTCACCCGCAATCGCATGGATCTCGCCTTCGCGCAGAGAGAACTCAACATCCTTGTTGGCAACCACACCGTTCGGATACACTTTGGTGATTCCCCGCATTTCCAGCAGAGCATTTGCCATGGGTCATCAACGCCTTTCAACCAAAGTTTTATTCATGTCCTTAAGGTTTAACGGCATTACGGATCGCTTCCACTTCAGAGGTCTCCATACCCATTGCGTTATCCACCTTAATTTCCTTATTGATCAGCTTCTGCTTCACTTCTTCAATTTTGGTCTGAAGTTCCGCCGGGAATGCCGCCTTGTAGATCTCGTTCTCGGCAATGCCCACGCCGTCTTCAACGAAGCCAAGCACATCACGTTTACCCATTTCAAGCGTGCCGTCCTGCAGTTTCTTCACTGCACCAAGGATGGCCGAATCAATCTTTTTAATCGCAGAAGTAACGATCAGGTTGGCTTTCACACTATCTGTATCCTTCAGCAGCATCGCCTGGTCAGAATCGACGCCGATTGCATATTTGTTCTTTTCCTTCGCTGCATCGAAGATACCAAGGCCCGTACCGCCCGCTACGTTGAAGATAATATCCACACCCGAGTTATACTGGATCAGCGACAATTCCTTGCCCTTGGCAGGGTTCACGAAATCTCCGGCATAAGAGACCGCTACCTTCACTTCCGGATCAACATACTGTGCTCCCTGAATGTAACCAACCAGGAAGGCATTGATGCCGGGAATGTCCATTCCGCCCAGGAATCCGATCACATTGTCCTTGTTGGCATTAGGCATATCAGACTGGGTAGCAAGCGCAGCCGCCGCCCCGGCCAGGAAGGAGACCTCATTGGTCGAGTAAGACATATTGTACATATTGGCAGGCGCTTCCTCGATGTCAGTATCATAGTTGATGAATTTTTTATCAGGATTCGCTTCAGCCGTTGCATTGAACATTTCTGTAATTTCCGAGCCGCCGGAGATAACAACATCCCAATCCTCAGCAGCGATATCATTAAAAGTCGGCTCCCATTTCGTCTTGTCAGCGCCCATTTCCACAACCTTCGTTTCTGCGCCAAGCTCGCTTTTCACCTTCTGCAGACCATTGTTCGCCGCATCAAAAAACGATTTATCCCCCAGCGTCCCCGGAATCAGCAGCACCACCTTGAGCTTGTCCCCCGCAGCCGCACCGCCGCCTTCCGCCTCCGTTCCCGGAGTTGCTGCCGCACCATTCCCGTTCCCGGACTTGTTGTTCCCGCACGCAGCGACCAGTACCATAACTGCCAGCAACATTAAAGTGAGCATTTTCTTTTTCATTTTCTAAGTTCACACCCCTATTTGTAATAGATCCATCCAGCTCAATAGCATAAAATACCAATTACACGTTTTGTTGGTCCCTTCGAATCGGGCAGCATGAATAAGCGACTGTTGAAATTCTGAAAATAAGCAATTTACTATGAAAACCAAACATTTCATGTTACATTTCGCTAAAAAACCGTAAAATATCCGAACAAGATGGCCAGTCCAGTTGAGAATCTTCGGTTTTATTGATAAGATCATATCAAATGAAAACATAAATATTTATATATTTTCGGTCATGTTTTTGTACGATTCGGCTAAATGACTATCAAGGGAGGCCTCATCATGGATCGTGTCCTATATATTGTAAATGCAGAACATGAAGCGGGTACCTATATCCCTCCGCACCAGCATGAGTGCTTCGAGCTTGTCTATTATATCCATGGTCAGGGCACCTGCAGCATCGGCCAGCGCAGCTATCACTTCCGGCCCTCTACCTTCGCCCTCATTCCGGCAGGCTTCAAGCATGACGAGAATCATCAGCCCAGCCCGGAGGTGCTGTTCGTCGGCTTTCACTGCGGCAATCCCGTGATTAATTCGCTGTCCGGTGTGTTTGACGACGATAAAGAGCACACAGTACTACAGACCCTGCAACGGATGAGCGCCGAGTTCAAGCGCAAGCGTGACGGGTTCAGCGAGCTGCTGAATCTGCAAATGAGTGAAATTACCGTCTATCTCCAGCGGCTGCTCAGCGCCTCCGATTTCCATTCCCCTGCAGAGGATCAGATGCAGTATGTGCTCAATTATATGAACGAGCATTACCGTCACAAGCTCTCGGTGGCTTCGCTGGCAGAGATGTCCGGCTACAGCTACGACCGCTTCCGGCATTTGTTCAAGGAGCGGTTCATGCACTCCCCCCACCGTTATCTTTTACTAAAACGCCTGGATTATGCCAAGTCGCTCCTCCTGCACAGCCAAATGCATATTTCCGAGGTCTCGGCTGCAGCCGGATTCGTCAACGATGCGCAGTTCTGCAATATGTTCAAACGGGAGATCGGCCTCTCCCCGCGCACCTTCCGCATTCAGAGCAGAGTCATATAGGGAATAGTCCCCTCCTGTCACAAGTAGCTTTTGTACACGAATCTTGCATTTGTTCACTGTTCAGGGGTCCGGCCTGTTCACTGTTGTAAGCTTGTTCCACTGTCCTGTTCATAGGCTGGAGCTTATAATCTTACTATGAACATTTAAGACAAAGGACAGTACCCGCAAGAATACACAGTGAGTTAGGGGGCTACTTGGATGAGACTGAACAAGATCGGCAATCAACGGGCACTGTACAGCAGACTGCTAGTCAGCATTACGCTTTGCGTCTCCTTAACCTTTCTGGTCTCCACCATCATTTATTACAACTACTATATCGGCGTAGAAAAGAAACAGACCTTCCAGTCCGACCTCGGCAACCTCACACAGACCAGCCGGGAGGTCATGAACATGACTGATGCTGCGCAATCGCTTTCTTTTCAAATCTACCGGAACAGCACCATCTCCAAAATTGTGTTCTACGATAAGCCGGACATCTACGATGTCACCGCCGCCATGTCCGAGCTGGGCAACTATCTAAGCTCTATGCCTTATATCGAATCCATCTATGTATATAATCCCAAGGGCGGGCAGCTGTATGTTGCCTCCTCCCATGGCCAGAACGGTGTGTATACCGAAAAGGAGCTGGTCGATACCTCCATTCTGGATATTCTGAGCCATTATCAGAAATATAAGGCGTTCACTCCTATTCCTAGAGTCTATTCTAACGGCGCACAGGAGAACGATCAGGTCCGGGCCTACACCTTCCTCTGTCTGGATGCCATCGGCTGGGACCGGGCGATTAATTCGGCAGTGATTGTGAATATTTCGGCTCCTTGGATTAACAAAGAGATCGCAAGCCCGGCGGATTCAACCAGCGCCACCTATATACTGGATGATCAGGGTGCCTTCCTGTCCAGCAACAGCCTGAAGCAGCAGGAGCTTACCCCGGAGGAAGCGGGATTCATCGGGCAGCGGATCAAGGGCCGGGAGGCCGGGTATTTCATCGCTCCCTTCGGGGGTGTGAACTCACTGATCTCTTATACGGCACCGGACGATCTAAGCTGGCAGTATGTACGAATTACGCCATATGAGATCATTACGAAGCAGACCAACAACATCCGCAACACCACCCTGCTGATTGCAGGTCTTGTGCTGGTGGCCGGCATAGGCCTTTCCTGGATCATGTCCAGAAGCCTCTACCTGCCGATGAACCGGATTGTCAGCGAGATGCATATCCTGGAGACCGAGAAGCGCGACAGCATGTTCATGATCCGGCAAAATACACTGCGTGACCTGATCCTCGGCCTGAAGCCGCTGCAGTCCATGCAACAGGTCGAGAAGCTGCGCCAGCTCGGCATTCATTTCACCTTCAATGATGATTACCGGCTGATCCTGCTGCGGATTGACCGTTACCGGGAGTTCCGGGAAGCCCGCTCGTCGTATCTGCTGGCCTCCAAGTTCGCCATCATGAACATCGCCTCCGAAATCTGCGGCCAGACCTACCGCGTGGAGACTGTGGATATGAACGATGACGGAATCCTGGTGCTGCTGAACATTATCGATCCCGTGGAATATACGGATACCGGACTGATCGAAGCCCTGCTCCGGCAGATTCAGCAGGCCTGCTCCGACTATCTGAAGATCAGCCTTACGCTGACCTACAGCCATATTGACCGTAATGCCAGCCAACTGCATCAGCTCTATCAGCAGGTCCGCGAGGCGTCGAATCACCGCCTGTTCTATGGACATGGCTGTATCCTGAATGCCCGGGATATCTGCGCCCTGGAGTCCAGCACTTATCATTATCCGGCCGACAAGGAGAAAAGATTAGCGGATGCGCTGCTGAGCGGTAAGCTGACGGACGCTGCCGAACAGTTCAGCGCGATGATCCGCGAGACAGAGGCCTTCCCTTACCAGACCGCGCAGTTAACCGTGTCCAGGCTCAGCGTCACTATAAGAGAGATCGTGAATACTATCCAGAAGCGTAATCGCTTACAAATCGATGGAGTGGCCGAGCTGCCCAGCCTTGACGCCATCGAGACGATAGACGAGCTTGAGGAGGCCTTCGCCGCCCTCTTCCATACCCTGCAGGAGCAGCTGGCAGGCAAAAAGAACACCAAGCAGCACGACCTCATCTGCCAGATCAACGCCATGATCAACGAGGATTACATGAAGCCTCATCTGAGCCTGAACCAGATCGCCGATGAGCTGGATATGTCACCCATCTATATCAGCCGCCTCTACAAGCAGCAGACCATGAACAGCATCGTCGATGTCATCCTGGAGGTGCGGATGCGTGAGGTGTGCGCCCTGCTGGAGAACACCGACCTGCCCGTCACTGCGATAGCCGAGCGCTGCGGCTTCACCAGCAGCTCTTACTTGCACCGGATGTTCAAGCGCAGCTTCGGTACAACACCTACCGATTATCGCCGGTTGAAGAGTGTGCGGATGAGTTAGGGGTTTATACAAACTAGCCTGATCAAAATGTTGCAGATACTGCAACCTGGAGACGTGATACTTAGCTTCTGTGTTTAATTGTTTCACCAAATGCAGCAACTCGCTCAAGTATCCGCTAACCCTAAGCGAACTGCTGCATTCCCTGCAACATTTCCTGCTCAGGCCCCATTTATAAAGTATAATGATGCAATTTGTGCAGGATTTCGTATTGGGGCCGCTTTTGTTTTTGCTTTGGTGGAACACCAAGCCCCGCAGTTGCCCTCCCCGCTTTGGTGGAACACCAAGCCCCGCAGTTGCCCTCCCCGCTTTGGTGGAACACCAAGCCCCGCAGTTGCCTTTCCCGCTTTGGTGGAACACCAAGCCCCTGCCGTTAGCTTTTCTGGTTTAGTGAAGCACCATGCACCTCAGGTGTCACTAACCCGCACATTGTCGAGATACACATATCATTTGAACAAACTCGGCCAGTCGAGATGTTGCAGTTAATGCAACTTGGAGCCCCTATCCTTAGCTATTTAGTTGAATTGTTGCACCAAATACAGCAACTCACCCAAGTATCAGCCGAATTCAAGTGAATTGCTGACTTTTCTGCAACAATTCCCACCTTGAGCCAGTTTTAGAGTGTCGAATGTTGCAATTCATGCAGGATTTTAGAAATTGAGTCGTTCCATGCTTTGGTGGAACACCAAGCCCGCAGTTATCTTTCTCGCTTTTGGGGGAACAACAAGCCCCCGCCGTTAGCTTTCCCGCTTTGGTGGAACACCAAGCCTGCCGTTCGCTTTTCTGCTTTGGTGGAACACCAAGCCAGTGTCTTGGCACCTTTCATTTTGCTCTGTCACGCTTTAGATGTGGAACAACATCAGCCCGTCTCCAGATCCATGGAGACGGGCTGATGTTGTTCCCTCCTGCCGCGGAGGCCGTAGGGCTGACGCGGCCCCGCAGCTGTGGTCCGGTTGCGCCTAGCGCTTAAACAGCGGAGAAAACGGAATGAATGTGGAGAAGCGGAGCGTTCGCCTTTGTGTCCGGATTTTCACCGCTAAGGTAAAATCAAAAAAATCCGGACACAACAGCGATCGGAACATCATTCCGTTTTCGGAGCGTCCACCCAAGCGTCCAAACGCCCCGCCACAGCAAAAAGCCCCAAAAGCCTTTCGGCTCCCGGGGCTCCTCTCATCTACTTAAGACCCTTTTCAGCAACATAAGCCTCCCACTGCTTCGTCCACTCCGCCTGAATTTTCTCCAGGCCCGCCTGCTTGGCCTTCTGCATGAAGGTCTCCAGGCCCTTATCCACATCATCTACCAGTCCGGCCTCCAGCGGGAACAGGTACTGCTTCTCTACCTGTTCTAGCGCAGCCTTTTCTGCCTGATAGGAGCTGTAGTCCTCGGCGAAGCCCAGGAACAGATCCGGCTTCTGGATTTTATCCAGCTCATCAAAGATCGCCTTGACCCCGTCAAAGCCCTTGTCGAACAGCATATACTCTGGATTTCTCCACGCCCAGCCGTTCATGCCCTCACGAGTGAAGCCATTGGAGGTACTGGTGCCGACCAGCTTGTAATAGCCGTCTTCCACCGTGTAGTTCTTGCCTTCAATGCCGTATTGCGTCAGCTGATTATAGCGTTTGTCCAGCACCATCTTCTGATAGAAGGCCAGTGCCCGTTCCGGGTTCTTGCTGCTCTTCGGAATCGCGAATCCGTTGTGAATCGGATGGACCGGAGTCGCATAGCCGGTAGTCAAACCAAACGGAGAATAAGCCATTTCCCAATCCGGGTGAGTCGTGCTGATCTTCATCTTCATATCATTGAAGCGGTTAGGGTTGTCTCCGAACATACTGGCGGCTTTGCCGGAAGTCATCGGGTCCTGCATCGTATCCTTGATGTTCAGCACGTTCTTCGGAATGAAGCCCTTGTCCGCCCAGCGCTTCATCGTCTTCAGCTCTTCCTTCTGCTCCTCCGAGCCCCAGTAAGAGTAGACCGTTCCCGGGGAATCATACTTCACACCCATCCCGTAAGGGAGCGCGCCGATCATCTTGTTCAGCTCCGTATAGATGTAGTGCAGATTGTTGCCCACATCACTGTTCAGGGACATCGGCATCATGTCCGGCTCATTTTTGACAATGCCGTCCATGTAAGCCTCGTAGCTGGCCAGATCCTTCGGCACGGGAAGATCGTACTTCTTGCGCAGATCCTCGCGGTAGACGAACCCGTTGGTGACATACTCCTTGAAGGTCGCCGGAACCGTGTAGATTTTACCGTCAACCTTAACGTCCTCCCACATCTGCTCCGGAACGAACTTCTGCAGCTCAGGAGCCGCCTTCGGAAGCAGGTCATCCAGCGGCAAGAAGGCACCGCGCTTCGCATAGGATTGATATTGAGTCCAGTCTGCCGTAAAAATCAGATCAATCGCCTGCCCGGAGGACAGCAGCAGCTTGTACTTCTGATCCCAGTCCGTCCAGCTCGTGAAGTTGAACTTCACCGTGGCGTTCAGGTCTGCCTCAGCCATTTTGTTGACTTCAGCCTGGATGGCCGGAAGATCCTTAGGAGCATCGCCGAGCATATAGAATTGCAGCTCCACCTTCTTCGAGGTGTCGATCCCGGTGTCCGCTGCCTTCGCCGCTCCCTCTGATGCAGCCGGTGTGCCTGCGTTGCCGTCCTTCCCGGCACTGCTGCCGGTGTTGCCATTGCTGTTCCCCCCGCCGCAGCCGGCCAGGAGCGATAGAGCGAGCAACCCCGTTGTAAGCGTAGCCAAAGATCGTCTGCCTGCTTTCTTTCTCATGAATGAACCCTCCTAGAATTTTTTGTAAGCCCAGGCTTCCCTGATGCTCCTCGTGCAGTTCTCTCCCCGGAAGCATACCGCCCTTGTGTGTGACTCTATGTTAGCCGATATAGCAGCTGTACGGTAAAGGTACAATCTGCCACACGGTTCTAACCTTTGACCGCTCCGATCGTCAGCCCCTTCACGAAATAACGCTGGATGAACGGATACAGGAACAGAATCGGCCCCGTGACCACAATGGCCATCGCCATCTTGGTGGATTCTGTAGGCAGATCGCTGCCTAAGCTGACCCCGGTACCCGCGCCCATATTGGCGATGAAGGAAGCCGAGTTGATGACATTATACAAATGGAACTGCAGCTGATACTTATGCGGATCATTAATGAACAGCGACGAGGAGAACCAGTCGTTCCAGTAAGCCAGTGCGAGGAACAGACCTACGGTAGCAATCCCGGGCATCGAGAGCTGCAGCACAATGCGCCAGTATATTTTGAAATCCCCCGCCCCGTCAATCTTGGCCGATTCGAACAGCTCCTCCGGCACCGCCGAGCGGATGAAATTCTTCATCAGAATAATCAGGAACGGCGTCATCAAGCCGGGGAAAATCAACGCCCCATAAGAATCGGTCAGATGCAGATACTTAGTAATCATAATGTACCAGGGCACCAGCCCCCCGCCGAACAGGGTCGTGAAGTAAATATAGAACGAGAAGGTATTGCGGTATTTGAAATCCTTGCGGGCCAGCACATAACCGGCCATTGTCATGAAGAACAGTCCCAGTGTCGTCCCCGTCACCGTAGTGAACAGCGTCACCCCATACGCCCGCAGCACCTCATCAGGGAAAGTGAATACCGTCTTATAGCCCTCCAGCGAGAACTGCGCCGGGATGAAATGATACCCGTCCTTGATGATGGACTCATTAGCCGTCAAGGAAGCCGAAATAATCAGCAGGAACGGAATCAGACAGGCTAAGGAGCCCAGTATAATTACCGTATAAGCTACTCCCTGCAATAGCCTGGTGTACGAGTCGTCTTTGATTTGCATACTCTTTCTCTCCTTCCGCAGCAGGTTCCGCACAACCTAGAACAAGGCGTAATCGTCATTTATTTTACGGATGATATAGTTGACCGTCATAATCAGGATGAAGCCGAACAACGATTGATACAGGCCGGCCGCCGTTGCCATCCCGACATCGAAGGTCACCTTGAGCGAGCGGAACACGTACGTATCCAGAATATCCGTTGTATTGTACAGCACCCCGTTATTTCCAATCAGCTGGTAAAAGAGGTCAAACTGCCCCTTCATAATACTCCCCAGCGAGAACAGCAGCAGCATGACGAAGGTCGATTTCAGCATCGGCACCGTGATATACCAGATCCGCTGGAAAATGTGGGCACCGTCAATTTTGGCCGCTTCATAATATTCCTCGCTGATACCCGTGATGGAGGCCAGGTAAATGACCATGCTGTAGCCGAGATTTTTCCAGAGATAAAAGAGAATGATCAGGAAAATCCAGATGACCGGATTATTATAGACATCCACAGGATTCGCCCCGAATTGCGTCAGCAGCGTATTCAAGAAACCGTTATCATAATTGAACACATTGTAGACGATAACGCTTAAGATAACGAACGATACGAAGTACGGCAGGAACATGACCGATTGGGTCAGCTTCTTGAACCATTTCACCCGCAGCTCGCTAAGCAGAATAGCACAGATAATCGCCAGCACATTCCCGAGTAAAATAAATGCCAGATTGTAGCCGATCGTATTGAGCGTAAGCTTCACCAGCGTGCCGGACTTCCAGAGAAATTCAAAGTTCTTCAACCCCACGAAGGGAGCGTCGAACAGCCCGGAATTGAAGTCGAACTGTGTGAACGCATAATAGACCCCCACCATCGGAAAATACGAGTTAATTAGAAAGAATAACAGCGTAGGCAGCAGCATCAGGAACAGAATCCGGTTATGGACCAGCTCATGCACGAAGCCCTTCTTCTTTTTCTTCCGGGTACCGGAGTCAAGCTGCGGGGACAGCCCGCTTGTTCCCTTCAGGGGAAACTGGGCGACAAGCGGCATACCGGTCTTGCGTTTGCGGTGTCTCAAAGCCTTCACTCTCCTATGCCTATAGATAAGTTGCCGCGTCACTTGGTCCGAAGCCTCCGTCCTTGATGGCCCCTATAGCTTCGTTAAGTCCAAGTGTATGACTTGTATGACCTGAGTATAGAAGGAGCCTCCTGCGGCTGAACAGTGAAGCTTCGGGATATTCCTGTACATTACGGCTAACCGCACTGTGCACTTATCATACATTTGTGAAGTAATCGCAAGTTCAACGCAAATAAGCCCCCGGAATACTCCTTAAGGAGAAGAATCCGGGGGAATTCGGATGGTCGCGCAGGACCTATCCGTAGCCTTACGATTTAAACTTGCCTGTAATAAATTATAGGTGATATACTCTGGAAAATGTACTAATTCTCCAACCTAAACTTTCAATATCCAAACTTTTCTTCAGGAGGCCAGCCCATGAACCCGCTTCTGTTCCGCATCCCTCCCCTGCCGCATTATATAGCCAGCGGCCTCAATCACTGCCAGCCCGGCTATCAGCACCGGAGCCGCCAGCAGATCAAGGTATTTGATTTGCTCATTGTCCAGCAGGGATGCCTGTATATCGGCGAGGAGGAGCAGCGGTTCACCGTGAAGGCAGGCGATGCCTTGATCCTGCGCCCCGACTGCCACCACTTTGGAACCGAAGGCTGCAAGGAGGAGACGGCCTACCACTGGCTCCACTTTCAGACCTTCCATGACCGGTCTGCCTCATCCATAACAGGATCCGGTCCCGGCAACCCGAACGAGACTGCAGGAGAGCTTCCCGCATCTCTATTCGATATCAGCTCCTTCAATCTGGCGTTATCCCAGTTTGTTAACTTGCTTCTGCCGGACAGAGCTTACGAGGTATTGGAGCAGCTCACGCAATTGCAGGCCACCGCCCACCTCGAAGCCGTCCGCTTCCGGCAGCAGCTCCTCTTCCAGGACCTCCTGCAGCAGCTGGCCGCTTCTGTGAATCCGGAGCACCGCAGCTCCCAGACCACCCTATGTGCCGAGCAGGCCGCCTCCTATCTCCGCACCCACTACCGTGAAGAGATTACAACCGCCATGCTGGGAGACAGCCTCAACTTCCATCCGGTATATATTGCCCGATGCATGAACAAGGTATATAGCTGTTCACCCATGGAATATCTGCTCCGCTACCGGATCGGACAGAGCAAGCTGCTGCTGATGCAGACCAGCTTCCCGATCGCCCGGATTGCCGAAGAGGTGGGCTTCAACCAATCCTCCTACTTCAGCTCCAGCTTCATGAAGCTGGAGGGATTGTCGCCGCGCGAATTCCGGCAGCGCTTCTCATGAAACAGGCCATCAGCGAAGCTTGCGCTGATGGCCTGTTTCTCTATGATTCTTACGCCTCCGGCAATGCCGCCGTCAGCGTGAATTCGAATTCCAGCTGCTGACCCGCTGCGATCCGGTATTCCGGATGCACCGGCGCTCCCCAGCTGTCATCCCCGCCCACACCCATCTGCTCTGCCGCGAGGGTGACAACCGTATAGTGCACCTGAGGCAGCTCATAAGCATGTGCTGCCTGCTCCAGCTCGAACGCTGTATACGGTGACAGCGTACATTCCAGAGGCTGGCCTGCAGCCGCCTGAACCTGCAGCCCATACCCCCGGCTGTCCGTGATGCTCACCTCACGGACACCCGTCCGGTTGCCGGATTCCTGCGGCACCAGATACGGTGACGGCAGCTCCGTCACCTTACGCCGGAAGCGGATGAGCCGCGCTCCATATGCGCGGTCACTGTAGTTCTCTTCCGGTCCGCGGGCATACCACTCGGAGGCCTCGTAGTCTGCCGACATCCGGAAGGATACTGCCACCACCGGTACATCCGGTAAGCCGTCTGCCCCGTCATAGACCATACGGACACGGACGCTTCCGTCGGCATGGACCGTGTATTCAATCCTGGTCTTCAGCTCACTGCTGATGCTGAAGGCATAGTCGAAGCTGACCGTAGCCCGGTCTGCTTCGGTGTGCAGGCTGACCGCCGTACACTGGCGGGCTAGACTTGCCGCGAACCAGCCGCCGGCATGGTACCCCAGCGCAGTCCCCTTATCATTGTCGGTCGTTGCCCGCCAGAACAGCGGAACCGGCGGAGTCGCAATCATCTCACGCCCCCCATAGCAGAGCGACACCAGGGAACCTGCCTGTTTGGAGAATAACGCCGTAAAGCCCCGGCCGCTCACCCCAATGTTCACATCCCCTTCAATGACGCCGAACTCCGCTGCCGCAGGCAAGAGCGCCGCTTCCCCGCCTGCTGTTATTCCGGCCGCTTCTACGCGGAAGACATGCTCTCCATAAGCGGTCTCGAACCCCCGCTCCGCCCATAGCTCGGCCTCCTTCAGCACCAGACCTACAGCCAGAGTATACTCCCCAGGAGCTGCTGACACATCCGGCAGTTCCAGCGCAATCCGCGCCTCCTCCTGCGCAGCCACATGGATCTCCTTCTGCCCCTTGAAGATCTCCCGTCCCTCTCTCAATAACCGGAACTCCAGCAACAGCCGCTCCGTCCCTTCGAACAGATTGCCGTTGATCACCGTCACCGCGTCCCGTTCAGGAACCAGCCGGATGTTCTGGTAGAGGAACTTCACCTCTTGCATCTTCGGCGTGATCGTCCGGTCAGCGAAGACAATCCCGTTGCCGCAGAAGCTGTAGTCCGTTGGCCGGTCATCGAAATCCCCGCCATATGCCAGATACTCTTCACCGTAACGGTTCTTGGCTACCAGCGCCTGATCGATGTAATCCCAGATGAAGCCGCCCTGATACAGCGGATAACGGCTCTCCAGCTCGATATATTTATGGAGTCCCCCTACCGAATTACCCATAGCATGCATGTACTCACAGCTGATATACGGCTTATCCGGCTGATTCTCCAGGTATTCTACAATATCGGCGGGCTTGGCATACATCCGGCTCTCCATATCACTGCTGTCATTATATTTGCGGTTATGGAAGACTCCTTCATAATGCACCAGCCGTCCCGGATCAGACTTGCGGAAGTAATGGGACACCTTCAGAATCACCTCGCCCGCATACGATTCATTGCCGCAGGACCAGATCAGGATCGACGGATGATTTTTATCGCGCTCCAGCATCGATACCGCCCGGTCCATGACAATCCCCTCCCACTCCGGCTTATCCCCGGGGATGTTCCAGGACGGCTCAACGGCGCCCATCTTCTGCCACGAGCCATGGGATTCCAGATTCATCTCATCAATCACATAGACCCCGTATTCATCACACAGCTCATACCAGAGCGTCTGATTCGGATAATGCGAGGTCCGCACCGCGTTGATATTGTTCTGCTTCAGGATGATGATATCCTTAATCATATCTTCCCTGGAGATGTTCCGGCCTGTGCGGGGGTTGAACTCGTGGCGGTTGACACCTTTGAACATGATCCGTTTGCCGTTCAGCAGCATCAGCTTGTCCTTCAGCTCGAAGGTGCGGAAGCCCGCCCGCTGCACAATTGCCTCCACCAGTTCCCCTTGGCTGTTATATACAGAGATACAGACGTTATACAGGTACGGATTCTCGGCGCTCCACGGGAACACCTTGCCTGCCTCCACGCTTAGATCCGCCTTGCCCGCCACAGCCCGTCCTTCTGCTTCCGCTACCACAGCACCTGCCGCATCCTTCAGCTCCACCCGAATCACAGCCTCAGCCTCAGTTGCCATGCGAAGTTCAGCCGTTAGCTTACCTTTCTCATAGGAAGCATCCAGCCCCGCCTGAATCCGCAAATCCTGTACGTGCAGCTCAGGAACCGTATACAAATACACCTCACGAAAAATCCCCGAGAACCGCCAGAAATCCTGATCCTCCAGCCAGCTCCCCGTACAGCGCTGATAGACCTCAACCGCGAGCTTGTTAGCTCCTTCCTGCAGATAAGGTGTCAAATCGAATTCCGCAGGGGTGAAGCTGTCTTCACTGTAGCCGACGAAGTGCCCGTTCAACCAGACATAACAAGCCGCCTCCACGCCCTGAAAAGAAATAAAGACCGGCCCCTGCTCCATAGTCGCCGGAACCTCAAAAAACTTCACATAGCTGCCCACCGTATTACTGCTCACCGGAATCTCCGGCGGCCTTACAGCATCCAGACCATCCCACGGATACATCGTATTCGCATATTGCGGCCTGCCGTACCCCTGAAGCTGGATATGACCCGGCACCTGGATGTCCCCCCAGCCGCTCGTATCATATTCCGTCTTATAGAAATCCTGCACACGGGCTGCCACATTCACCGCATAACTGAATTTCCAGTCTCCGTTCAGAGAGTGGCGCAGCGCCATGGGGGCTTGTCTCTCCGCTTCCTCCATCGTTTTATAATAGCGGTGATCCGAATGCGCTTCCAATCGGTTCACCTTAAATACAGATACATCACTTAGCCAATCCAGATTTGGTTCATTGCCTGACATTATAGTGTCCTCCTTCATCTTCTTGAAGTGAATCTGTTCCTTATTCTACCCAAAGTTTGCCCCGGCTCCAAGAAGCGGATCACAACTTCGGTGCAGATAACTTACTTTTCAGGTGGTTTTATGATTTCCAGAGGCTTTCGCTTCATTCTCCAATGATGCAAAATAAGCAATCTTATGGTCAATCTTCCGGGCAAAGCTCTGAAAGAACTTGATCTTCTCATCGATATGCTGTTTATGCTCCTGCAGCAGTCTACGCTGGTCGGGCAAGGCTTCTCTGCCTTCCTGCGAGAGCGCGATGAATTGCTTAATATCCGCTATAGCCATTCCGGTATCCTTCAGGCAGCAGATTAGCGAGATTAGCTCCAGATCCTCATCATTGAAGCAACGATTACCGTTCACATCCCTTGCCACAACCGGCAATACACCCTCCCGTTCGTAGTAACGCAGCGTATATTGGCTCAGTCCGCTTTTTTGTGCTATGGTTTTGATGCTGTATCCCATCATGCAGCTCCTTTCTGCCAACCATGGCTGGCTTCACCTATATGTAAAGGTAACACCAATCCGTTTCTATGAACAGCCACTCTATGATTCTATTGACTTACACCTAACTCTAAGGTCTAAGCTAACACTATACCTTCATTTAAGGAGTGAATGATTAATGGTAAAAAGAATTAATGTAGCTAACGGTACACTTGAGGTTTCCGAGATTTCACTCGGCTGTATGCGGATCGCTGATTTGTCTCCCAAAGAGGCTGAAGTCCATATCCACAGCGCCCTTGAGGTGGGCATAGACTTCTTTGACCATGCGGATATTTATGCTGGAGGTAAAGCGGAGGAAGTATTCGGTAACGTACTGGCTGCAAATCCCGGCATGCGCGACCGGCTGATGATTCAGGCCAAATGCGGCATCCGTAACGGCTTCTTCGACTTCTCCAAAGAACATATTGTGAGTTCAGTAGAGAACAGCCTGAAACGGCTGCAGA
Organism: Paenibacillus sp. FSL H7-0350; assembly: GCF_038593195.1. NCBI lineage: Bacteria > Bacillati > Bacillota > Bacilli > Caryophanales > Paenibacillaceae > Paenibacillus > Paenibacillus sp. FSL H7-0350. Next base: position 3,283,375 of record NZ_CP151972.1, read on the forward strand.
CCGATTATGTAGATGTCCTTCTCCTTCACCGTCCCGACACCCTGATGGAGCCGGAGGAAGTGGCCGAAGCCTTCGATGATCTGGAGCGCAGAGGGCTCGTCAAGCATTTTGGCGTCAGCAACCAGAACCCGCTACAGATTGAGCTGCTGAAAAAGAACGTCAAGCAGCCCCTCCTGTTCAACCAGCTTCAGCTCAGCATCATGGTTACCGGCATGATAGATTCCGGCTTCAATGTCAATATGACCAATGCCGGTTCCGTAGTCCATGATGGTGGAATCCTGGAATACAGCCGCCTGCATGATATGACCATCCAGCCATGGTCGCCGTTCCAATACGGCTTCTTCGAGGGCGTATTCCTCGGCAACGAGAAGTTCCCTAAGGTGAACGAAGTCATTAACCGTATCGCCGCGGACAACGGAGTAGCCGACACCGCGATCGCCATCGCTTGGCTGCTCAGACATCCGGCCAAAATGCAGCCGATTGTCGGCACCACCAACACCGCACGCCTGCTCGACATCGCCAAGGCCTCAAGCATCACCCTCAGCCGTGAGGAATGGTACGAGATTTACCGCGCAGCCGGGAATGTGCTGCCTTAACGAAGATAGCCGCAAAACACCGCCACCTTTAGACGAAAGAGTCTAAAGCCTGGCGGTGTTTTTTTAACTATTTCGCGATTGGGCTTGCTTTTTTACCCATCCTGGAAATTCCGATCCAGGCTAACATCAATACGATCTGAGCCAGAACGACCAGCCACAAGACTTCTGTGTACCCACCTATAAGGCAAAATATCGTATTAACCAAGGGGAATCCTAAGAAAGTGAACATGATCGGAAAATCTTTTTTGGGAGTGATTGAATAATTAGCCTTCCGGTCCCAGAACTTTAGGAAAGCTAATGCTAAAACTCCAATTGTAATGACAGAAAGTACAATCAAATTAACCCATTGCATATTAGAGGTTCTTTCGAAGAACGGCCCCATATAGTTAAAGAAGTTAGATAAAGGTGAGAACATACAAGCCAATGACGCAAGGGCCGCCAGAAACGGATAGATGTAACCCACGGTTTTACTGTAGCCTTTCTTTTTATGCCACCATTCACCGATCAGGATAAAGACTGTCCAATATCCCGCGATATAAATCCATCCTGTAAAATTCATCACCGGTTCCCCATAGATTTGAGGTTCACCGGCCAGCGGATAATAACTCCATCTTGCAATGGTTCCATCCATGGTCTCAAAAATCTGTTTAACGGCCACCGGGTCGAGTGAAAAGTCAAACACCATCGCACTTAATCCCGTAATAAACGGTTTCGTCCAGGACGGTATATTTACAGACTTTAGAACACGCAAAGTGGAATAGATGATCAGAAACTCAATAATAGGGACAGTAATTGGTATGTTAAATAACATTAAAATACTGCGCCCATAGGCGTAGAACCCTTCCCCAAGCGATGAAGCCGTAATTTCAAAAACAGCGGCGTAAAAGAACACAAAACCTATAAATTGCAGTAAAACCGTTTTGGGATGTGTTTCCTTATCAAGGATATAGAACACCATTAGGACAGCAGCAATTAAGACAAGAATGTCTTGAATAACCCATACAGGCACTACAGTTATACTACCCATTTTCTTCCTCCAATTAATTTAATTTGAATCGAACGTTTAAATAAATTATAATGTCACCATGTTAGTTAAACAACAGGCTGTTCGTTTGGATTATGTTAGTTACCATACAAATCATATTAGATTTGTTCATTAACCATTTTATTATTTTAAATTAGGAGGTTACGATGGCAGACAAAAAAACAGATCACCGGGTGAGATATACAAAAATGGTTATTAAAGAAAGCCTGTTGAAGCTGATGACAGAACGGTCAATCAATAAAGTTACAGTGACCGACATTTGCAGCGAAGCAAATATTAACCGCAACACCTTTTATTCACACTATGCGAATCAGTTCGAGCTTCTTTCTACGATCGAAAATGATCTTTACGAAGAAATTAAGCAACTCGGGATGAGTTCTGCAAGCCCTCAAAAGCTGTCTTATGAATTATGTAAGTATATAAAAGCGAATAAAACGATATGTGAGGTTCTGTTCTCCGAAAATGGCGATAAAGAATTATTGGAAAGAGTCCTTTATATCAGCCACGATTTAACCATTGAGCGCTGGAAGCAGGAATTGAAATATTTCGATCCGCAATTATTTGAGTCCTGGTATACGTTTACCGCTCATGGCAGTATCGCCATTATTAAAAAGTGGGTGAGCAGTGGTCTGAAGGAAAGCCCGGGTAAGGTTGCAGCTTTTATTGATAAAGCAACCGAGGCAGTATCCAAAGCATTTTATTCCGAAGAATTATAATTTAATAAAATAAAGCGGTCCCTCTTTTTGAAGGCCGCTTCTCTGCTCTTTTTCCAATCATTTCATTCCTTATTCATTACTCATTCCGATTGCTCTGATTGCTCTGATTGCTCCTTTACCTTTTGTATAAGTGCGGTCTCTTGAGCGGAAAGCTCCTTTAAAGTCATATAAATCGGCTCTACAGGTATCATCACAGCACAGCTTGCGCTGAGTCCTAACATCATATTGAGGTAAAATTGGATTTTCTTTTTCTCGCGGGCAATTTGCTCTAATTCTGAGAGACCCGAGTTTTTTTCTTCATTACCTGATGCTTCCTTCCGGTTCGAATTAAATATCTTCATTTCCATTAAACTTCCCCTCGGAGTATTCTTCGGCGCGCGCCAACAAATCACTCATGAATTTCCCAATCGTCTGTATCTCAGCTTCTGAATAAGATTCAATAAACTGGTAAAAGCTGTCTTCTTTCGCTTGATGCATCTTTTGGTGCAGTTGATAAACCTGTCTTCCCTTATCCGTTAAGCTAAAATAAATCTCCTTCCGGTTGTTATTTAGTTGATTTTTCATAATGAAGCCTGTTTCCAACAGCTTGGAACTAATACTTGTAATGCTTGCTTTGGACAGATTCATTCTTTTGGTAATTCCGGTATGATTGATCGGCTCATGATCACCAATGCAATCAATAACATGCACACTGGTAATATTATTGGACAGCATATCGATCTGAAGCTTTTTGGCTTGCTCACGAAACAGATTAATTTCATGTTCTGTATATAATTCATTCAAATGCAGCATTCTGATATATTGCTCATAAAGGTGACCTTTAGAATGATTTTGAAATTCCACTTGCCGGTTCTCTCCTCTCTTGTACTTCATGCAGACCATGGTCAGAGGCAGCAATCCATTGCTTTTCTTTTTGTTCACCACTGAACAAAATTATATTAACACGACTGATATTGAGAATCAATATCATTTTCATCTTTTCAAGCCGAATACTATCTGCTATAATTCAACCAAAGTACCAAACATCCTACGTTTGCAAAGGAATGATATTATTGTTAGCTCAGACTCAACGTTTAACCTTGGTGGAACAGGTGGCCTACCAGATCCAAGAGAAGATCGAAAGCAGCGAATGGCAAGTAGGGACGCGTATTCCTCCAGAGCCGGAGCTAATGGAGCAGCTTCAAGTCAGCCGTAATACCTTAAGGGAAGCGATTCGGGCTCTAACCTATGCAGGTTTGCTCAAGACCAGGCAAGGCGATGGAACTTATGTCTGCTCCTCCAGTGTTTTGGGGTCAGTGATTAGAAAAGTGATTCAGCATACGGATAAGCTAGAGAGCCTGGAGGTCCGCTATGCACTGGAAAGAGAAGCTGCTGCCCTGGCTGCGCTCAGGAGAGGCGAGGAAGACCTGGCTGCACTACGGACATGCCTGGACCAGTGCAGACAAGCTGCCGTCCAGCAAGATCTTGAAGCTTATGCCCACTGGGATGTGGAGTTTCACAAAATGGTGATAGCCGCTTCACACAACCAATTGATGGCGAATTTGTACAATCATATTTCCGAGGCGCTGCAGAACATGATTATAGAAATGAAGGATTTGAAAAATGTGGATTTTTATCTTGACTCTCATGCCCTGCTCTATCAAGCTATTGCCAATCAGGATGGTCATCAAGCGGAAGAGGCTGTCCGTTCATACATTGAAAAGACCCGTACACAGGAGGAACACATATGAGTTCACCAGAACAATTGTTTAACAAACAGGATGGAATATCCAGAACCGGCATACGCAAGCAAGCGACTGTCTGGTTCATGATTATAGGAATTATTTTTATCGCAGCGAATTTGCGTGCCCCCCTCACATCAGTGGGACCCTTGGTCAGCCTTATTCGGGACAACGTGAATATTTCAAATACATTAGCAGGCCTGATTACCACAGTACCACTAATTGCATTTGCCTTGTTATCACCTTTTGTACCCAAATTAGGACATAAATATGGTATAGAACGAATTATCCTGATTTCTCTTATTTTTTTAGTCATCGGTATTGCTGTCCGGTCGTTATCCGGAGCAGCGACTTTATATGTTGGAACTGCAATTCTGGGATTTGCTATTACTATATGTAATGTATTACTTCCCAGCCTGATTAAACGGGAATTTCCGCAGCAAATGGGGATTATGACAGGCGTTTATTCGGTTTCCATGAATCTATGCGGGGCAATTGCTTCCGGTATTAGTATTCCCTTAGCTGTAGGAGCAGGCATGAACTGGCAAGGTGCCCTGGGAGTATGGGGAATACTTAGCTTCATCTCCATTCTCTTTTGGATACCGCTGCTCAAGACTCCAACGAAACCCGCCATTATTAGTAACAGCACAGGTAACAACCATCAGGTTAAAATATGGCGCTCCCCATTAGCTTGGCAGGTGACTCTGTTTATGGGAATACAATCAGCCGTTTTCTATGTGCTGGTAGCCTGGCTGCCTGAAATCCTAAAAGAGCAAGGCATCAGTTCAAGTCAATCCGGCTGGTTTCTCTCGGTTATGATTATGGCTTCCCTCCCCTTTGCATTTATCGTTCCAGTTATGGCAGGGCGTATGGCTAACCAGCGGTCCTTAGTGGTTATTACAACAATCCTACTTTTGATCGGGACACTTGGGCTTCTCTATAGCAGTATCCAACTGCTTCTGTTGTGGGTGATTATTCTTGGCATTGGAGCGGGCTTTGCCTTTGGCTTGTCTATGATGTTTTTCGGCTTGCGCACTCAAAGTGCCCATCAGGCGGCGGAATTATCCGGCATGGCCCAATCCATCGGATATCTGCTGGCAGCCACCGGCCCGGCGCTGATTGGATACCTGCATGATGCCACTCATAGTTGGAATGCTCCACTCCTGATCTTGGTTGGCGCTTCTGCCCTACTCGGTATCATTGGTCTAGGTGCAGCGAGAAATCAATTTGTGGGTTCGGCGAAGACAAAGAGATAATTACCATATCTCGCTGCCAGGATGATATCATGCAAGACCATAATAATAGTCGCTCCACGCTTATGATTCAGTTCCGTGAGTCGATCGAGAATTTCTACCTAATAATTTCTTAGACATGAAAAGCTCTTGAAACGCCATTGATGATAAGGAAGACCCCGATGACTCGCAAAATAACTCTTGAGGTCCTGTCGTCTTTTCTAAATATCGCCTGGCCTAATGTCCCAATAAATACGTTAATTAGAATTCCGATTATGAGCTCCACGATCCCGATTAATTCCATTGTGCCCATCTTAATCACTTCCTGAATTAGTTTTTGAATTGCTATTAGCTCCTCATAGCCTTAAGCTCTCTACCCGTTAACAAGAACCCCGCTGCCAATCCAACAGCCCCGATCACTGCAAATACAACCAACGGAACCCACTCTGAAGTCACTGTCTGATGGCCAAAAATGACATCTGATAAGGATTCGATTGCCCAGGACTCTGGAGTGAGCTTCGAAAGAGTCCGCATGAATTGAGGGGCCATTTCCATTGAAAAGAAGGAGCCGCCAAGCATTCCGGTTACAGCTATGAGAATAGAAGCCGAAGAGGTAAACTGTTTCTGATTCTTCATAAACGGGATAACAATCATCGTCACACTGGTCAGGGCAAATAAATAAGCAGCGAACAGAACTCCAACTGCAAGTGCATGGTCTGCAATACTAATCTTAAGCAAATACTTGCCAGCCGCCAGAATAACGAAGATATGAACCGCCCCAAACAGATAGGTTGACATCATTTTTGCCAGCAAATATTTCTTATAATTTACTGGAGTGCTTAACAGCCTGCTCAGCGTATTATTCTCTTTTTCATCAATCAAGGTTCTTAATCCCTGAACAACAACAAACCAGATGAACATAACCAGAAACCCGATTAATCTGGCCGTAGCCTTATCATGAGTCTTCTCACCACTGCTTATTGTTTGATCATCAACCGTCAGATTAGAGGCCTTATGAAGCTCCGCAAATATACTAGTATTCATTCCCGAATCCTCTATATTCAGTTCCTTAGAAACCATCTGGGTATCGTGAATGACCTTCTGGAGGGTACTTACTTCACCTGTTATGATCTCCTCCAGAATCATGCCATCCCCGTTCTCATAGTTTTGAACGAAATACATAGGCAGTTCCTTCCCTGAAGACAGACGGGTGTCAAACCCCTGATGGATGACCAATCCAAAAGGAATGTCCTGATCATCCACCTTTTTTTTTATCGTCGTTTCATCGGAATGTACAATCTTAACCTGGTGCTGTTGAATCATATCCATGAGCTGATTGGAGTATAAGCTTTGATCTGCATCAGCTACGTATAAGCTAACCTGGCCGCTTCCTTGAGAGAAGGAAAACAAGAAGGTCAGGATTAAAGGAACTGCGATGGTTGCAAATATTGCAATTCTATTTCGCAACATCAGTTTCAGCTGGTTTTTTACCATGACTATAAATTGCACGTTGATTCCACCCTTTTCCGCTGTATACCATAATGTTAAAGAACACAAATATCAGCCCTATGCCCAGAAGCTCAAGCAAATCGATATAAATACCTCTGAGGCCCACCCCTTGGCATACTTTTAGATAGGAATTAATCGCTTTACCATTAGGGATGATCGTCTGAATAACACGCAGACTATCCGGTAACCCGCTTTTGGTGATAAAACTCCCACCCAAGAAACTAAAAATATAAAGCACCGGCGAAGCTAGACTGGAAACTGTCACATGGTCTTTCGCAGTAAATCCCCATAACAGAATGATGCTGCCGATGGCAAAAGCATAAACAACAGTTATCACAAGAAGAACAAGCGGATTCCCCCATTTCATCTGGAATACTAACCGGCTAATAATGATGACAATGGTCATTTGGATAACAACCGATAAAATAATTCCAAACAGCTTACCAAGCACATACTGTATATTCAATGTGGGTGTGGATTTGATTCTAAATAGCGTATGACTTTGTTTCTCATCCACAATACTGTGAACCAGTACAAAGGCCGTCATTATAGAGAACATAACTACCATGGCAATGGAGTAATACTGCATAGCATCTATGGGAACAGCTTTATCATTAGTCGGGGTCACGGGTATCTTTAGACTGAGCCCCGGGCTGCCTCCGATCTGACTGAGAGCCTTTTGTATGTGCTCTTTAGGAATATTGCCTTTACTGGATATGGCTTGAAGAATCGTTCTTTGTTCAACATCCGTGGTTCTGATACTCGCATTGAACCGGTCCAGAATTGCAGAAACAATCTCTTTTTCCAAAGGCTTGTCATGATCACCCATTAGTACGAGATTTGCCTTTTCATTATGGATAGCAGCCTTCGTGAAGGTTTCTGGTACATATACTAATACTGCCGCTTTACCGTCTTGGAGTAACTGCTTCCCTTCCGCATAACTGGCTGTTTCTTGTAAATTTACGATTCGCTTCAGATCTTCTTGTTTCAATAACGTATCTCTTAAGACATTGCCTAAAGTTATGGTCTGATTGTCAACGGAAGCCCCCTTGTCAGCATTATAAAAGGCTACATGAAAGGCTTTAATTTGGGAACTCGAATCACTAAATACAGTTCCCAGGATGAGTATCAGGATCGATGGAAACAGAATAAGCTTGAGATAAAATGTTTTATTCTTAGTCAGCAGCCGCAGATCCAACAGGAATAAACGCAATAGCTTTTTCATTTGATCACCCCCATTACCCCCTTAAGGCCTTTCCTGTGATCTGCAGAAAGATACTCTCCAGATTAACTTCCTCATAGTTGAAGCTAGTAAGCTTTATTCCCGTATTCTTAATTTCATCAACAATTTCAATCACATTCCTGTGGCTGGTTGAAACCAGCATCCTGATTTGATTGCCTGTTACATCCACTTTGGATATTCCGGAGATCCGGTTTAGCTGTTCAAGCGCCTCCTCACTCGCCTCGCTAAAATTCACCGTGAGTGTGTCACAAGCAGCTAAGCCATCCTTTAATTCTTCTTTGGTTCCTTGGGCAATCAGAGACCCGTGGTCGATGATGGCAACATTCCGGCATAAATACTCAACTTCTTCCATGTAATGACTCGTATAGATCACAGTCATTTCTCTTTCCTGATTCAGTCTTTTCACTGTCTCCAGAATATGATTTCGCGATTGAGGATCGATACCCACTGTAGGTTCATCCAGTATCAATAGCTTGGGATTGTTCATTAGTGCCACTCCAATATTGACCCGGCGTTTCATTCCTCCGGAGAACTCAGCCACATCCTGGTTTCTTTTATCTTGCAACCCTATAATCTCTAGAACCTCATCCGTCCTGCTTTTTAGCTTTTTTCCGCCAAGTCCGTATAGACTCCCGAAGAACTCCAGATTCTCCCTGGCACTTAGAGCCTGGTATAAGGCCAGATCCTGCGGTACGATCCCCATAATTCTTTTAATCTCAATAGGATGATCCTTAAGTGATTTTTTATCAATGATGATACTTCCGCTGCTGGGTGTCAGCACTGTGCTGATCATAGAGACAGTCGTTGATTTTCCGGCTCCGTTAGGACCTAATAGGCCAAAAATTTCACCACGCTTCACACTTAGCGAAATATTGTTAACCACATTGACGTTATTGTAGGTTTTGGTCAGATGAATTAATTCAAGCATTTGCGAAGCACCTCTCGTTCATTTCTGATCTGTTCTCATTGTACCCCCCGCATCCACTTATAAATATTCACTATAGTACTCAATCTGAGTATTACTTTAGTAACCAGTTATGTAGATTACTTTAGTCATACAGGAGGCAAACATAAATAAGCCGTTCTTATCGTAATCCGTCTGAGATAGACGGATTACGATAAGGACGGCTTAACTGAAACCTCAGTCTGCGCACATACCGGGATTACAGTGATTTTTGCAGACAAAGTGTTAATTCTGTTCTGTTTTTAAGCTCAAGCTTCTCCAGCATTCGCGAGACATAGTTTTTAACAGTACCTTCAGTAATAAACAGGTTAGTGCTGATCTCTTTATTGCTTTTGCCTTCCATAATGCATTTGGCGACCTCAAGCTCACGTGGTGTAAGTAACTGAAGAATTTGCTCATTCCGTATAATTTCCGTTCCTGTATTCTGTGCTGAGTTCAGAGCGTTCACTACCTCCCGTGTAATCTTCGGATTTAAAAGGATGTTTCCTTCACAGGCGGTCTTAATGGACGAAATAATTTCCTGGGCACCTGAATCCTTCAATATATATCCGTCAGCTCCATTTTTAAGGCCTGCAAATATATACTCATTGTCGTTAAAGGTGGTTAGAATAATCACCTTAATATCAGGATATTTAGCTTTGACCAATTTGGTTGCTTCAATTCCATTCATTACAGGCATTCTGATGTCCATGAGAATTACTTCGGGAGAGCTATAGGTTAGAAGCTCCAGTGCCTCTTCCCCATTAGAAGCTTCACCGATTACACTGATTTCATTATTCAGACTAAGAATCATCTTCAAGCCTTCCCGGACAATTTGCTGATCATCCACTATAATAATATTCACCATGAATGTTCCTCCTTGTTAACCTCAAAATCGTCAGCAATTCTGGGAATACTGGCCTCAACGTTAAATCCTGAAGAGTTATTCGAATGAAAAAAAACACTCCCTCCCAAGGCTAAAATTCTCTCCTCAATCCCTTGAATCCCTTTAGATTTAATGATCTCCTTACTGCCAGTTCCATTATTATGAATAAGCAAGGAGATATGATCGGAATATTTGTAAATGGCAATTGAGAAACGTGTGGCCTTCCCATGTTTGATGCCATTAGTTATGGACTCCTGAACAGTTTTATATATACAATTCTTGATATCCGAATCTGTATATTCTATTTCTTGATCCATATCCAGTTCGAATTGAATCTTGTCTGTGCCGGTAAAGTTGTTGAACATCTCACTAAGGGATTGTTCAAGTTCTTTGGATAGTCGCTCCTCGCTTAGAAGAACTACAGTTTTCCGAAGATCAACAATACATTCTTTAGAGAGCTGATGGGCTTTATTAATAGCCGATCTTGCTTTATCAGGCTCTATGTTAACGACTGTACTAGCATATTCAAGGTTCATATTTAAGGCGACAAGATAATGTCCCAGGGAGTCATGGAGCTCTTGGGCAATCCTTGTTCTTTCTTTTGAAATCGTCAGCTCCTGTATCTTATGAGAGTATTCGTGAAGTTTATTATTTGCCAGCTGCAATTCCTGATTTAGCTCTTGAGTTCTAGACTTCTCAAGCACTCCGTTTCGAAACAGGTAGACAATAGATATGATGATTAAATAAGATGATAAAATATCTCTGAGAGTGGTATGATCAGCTATCAGCGAAGCAGCAAAAATAGTAAAATGTAACCCCAAAATATATATAGGAATTTTATGTGTGCTTACAATGATTTCGACCAGTAATATAATAATGTAAATCTGAGTACCAATACAGTAAATTTTAAAGAGTAAGAATCCTGCCAATACATTACTGAAAATAAAGGATACAATCCACATCATGCTGGTATGCTTCTGATACCTTTCTCTAGTGAAATCATTCACAAAAAAAAGAAAAATAACTACAGTGAGGAACAGAATGATTTGCTCATCTCCTGAATACTTATGGAGAAGCGTTGTAAACATTGAGAACAGTGAAAATCCCATAATAACTTTCTGTATCACCATCTTATTTCCAAGTACACTTAATTTTACCATGAATCAGTCCCTCTTACTTAGTTGCAATTTTTACATACAGGTTTTACCTATAATATAACACAAAACCATTTATTCATAATAACCCTTTTTAAAATACTGGCCAGAGAACTCGAACCTCCACGACTTTCCGCTCAATTTTAAGTCGAGCCCGTCTTGGTGATGCTCTACTTACCGAGTCACCTCAACGTATAATGGCTGGTAATGGCTGAAGAACTAACCAAAGCCTCTGACATCACCATCCTCCCCTTGGGATAGTATGTAAGCCAGGAATGTGCTTCTTTTTTACCCAATTTTTCAACAAAAGCATTTCTAATTGATTCTCTACAGTCTATAAGAACACTAATAATAAAAAGGATCTTACATCTACTCCTTAGTAGATGTAAGATCCTTTTTATTATTATACCGGCGAGAGGACTCGAACCTCCACGGTTTCCCACTCGATTTTGAGTCGAGCGCGTCTGCCATTCCGCCACGCCGGCGTATACATATATAATTTCCAAAAAAATAATGGAGGTGCCACCCAGATTTGAACTGGGGATAAAGCTTTTGCAGAGCTTTGCCTTACCACTTGGCTATGGCACCACATGAAATGGAGCGGACGACGGGAATCGAACCCGCGACCCTCGCCTTGGCAAGGCGATGCTCTACCGCTGAGCCACGTCCGCATATAATGGCTGGGGATATAGGAATCGAACCTATGAATGACGGAGTCAAAGTCCGTTGCCTTACCGCTTGGCTAATCCCCAATATATTGTTTAAAAGAAAATGGGGCGACCGATGGGTCTCGAACCCACGAATGCCGGAACCACAATCCGGTGCGTTAACCCCTTCGCCACGGTCGCCATGTGAAGCTTTTAAGTTGTACTGCTATGTAATTCTTATAAAAGAAATGGGGCGACCGATGGGTCTCGAACCCACGAATGCCGGAACCACAATCCGGTGCGTTAACCCCTTCGCCACGGTCGCCATATGATTCTTTTATATGAAATTACTTGGCAGGGGCAGCAGGAATTGAACCCACACCAACGGTTTTGGAGACCGTTGTTCTACCTTTAAACTATGCCCCTAAAAATGGTGGAGGCTGATGGATTCGAACCACCGAACACGTACGTGAGCAGATTTACAGTCTGATGCGTTTGGCCACTTCGCTAAGCCTCCACGATGGTGCCGGCGAGAGGACTTGAACCCCCAACCTACTGATTACAAGTCAGTTGCTCTACCAATTGAGCTACACCGGCATATTAAGTTGTATATGGTGGCGCGGGAGGGAATCGAACCCCCGACACAAGGATTTTCAGTCCTTTGCTCTACCGACTGAGCTACCGAGCCATATAAATAATTTGGTAAAAATGGCGGAACCGACGGGATTCGAACCCGCGATCTCCTGCGTGACAGGCAGGCATGTTAGGCCAACTACACCACGGTTCCAAATTGGTTGCGGGGGCAGGATTTGAACCTGCGGCCTTCGGGTTATGAGCCCGACGAGCTACCGGGCTGCTCCACCCCGCGTCATTGAACAAAATCTATTCGGTTAAAGATAGATGGTGGAGGCTGAGGGGTTCGAACCCCCGACCCTCTGCTTGTAAGGCAGATGCTCTCCCAGCTGAGCTAAGCCTCCATGTATCAGTTCCAAAAAATTGGTGACTCGTATGGGATTCGAACCCATGTTACCTCCGTGAAAGGGAGGTGTCTTAACCCCTTGACCAACGAGCCATGCTGTGTAAAAAGTATTGCTACGGAGAGAGAGGGATTCGAACCCTCGAGACGCTTGTGGCGCCTACACGATTTCCAATCGTGCTCCTTCGGCCAAACTCGGACACCTCTCCATATGGCTCCCCGAACAGGACTCGAACCTGTGACAACTCGATTAACAGTCGAGTGCTCTACCAACTGAGCTATCAGGGAATATACATATCAAGCTTGATCGCCTGAAAACTGAATCCGAAACGAATCTGCGTGATAGAAATTTGGATAAGCCCTCGACCGATTAGTATTGGTCAGCTCCATGCATTGCTGCACTTCCACCTCCAACCTATCTACCTCGTCGTCTTCAAGGGGTCTTACATACTGGGAAATCTCATCTTGAGGGGGGCTTCACGCTTAGATGCTTTCAGCGCTTATCCCGTCCGTACGTAGCTACTCAGCCATGCTCCTGGCGGAACAACTGATGCACCAGCGGTACGTCCATCCCGGTCCTCTCGTACTAAGGACAGCTCCTCTCAAATTTCCTGCGCCCACGACAGATAGGGACCGAACTGTCTCACGACGTTCTGAACCCAGCTCGCGTACCGCTTTAATGGGCGAACAGCCCAACCCTTGGGACCTACTTCAGCCCCAGGATGCGATGAGCCGACATCGAGGTGCCAAACCTCCCCGTCGATGTGGACTCTTGGGGGAGATAAGCCTGTTATCCCCAGGGTAGCTTTTATCCGTTGAGCGATGGCCCTTCCATGCGGTACCACCGGATCACTAAGTCCGACTTTCGTCCCTGCTCGACTTGTAGGTCTCGCAGTCAAGCTCCCTTATGCCTTTGCACTCTGCGAATGATTTCCAACCATTCTGAGGGAACCTTTGAACGCCTCCGTTACTCTTTAGGAGGCGACCGCCCCAGTCAAACTGCCCGCCTGACACGGTCCCCGTACCGGATTACGGTACTAGGTTAGAACCTAGATACGATCAGGGTGGTATCCCAACGGCGCCTCCGCAGAAGCTTGCGCTCCTGCCTCAACGGCTCCCACCTATCCTGTACAGATCGTACCCAAATTCAATATCAAGCTGCAGTAAAGCTCCATGGGGTCTTTCCGTCTTGTCGCGGGTAACCTGCATCTTCACAGGTATTAAAATTTCACCGGATCTCTCGTTGAGACAGCGCCCAAGTCGTTACGCCATTCGTGCGGGTCAGAATTTACCTGACAAGGAATTTCGCTACCTTAGGACCGTTATAGTTACGGCCGCCGTTTACTGGGGCTTCGGTTCACAGCTTCGGGTTTAACCCCTAACCACTCCCCTTAACCTTCCAGCACCGGGCAGGCGTCAGCCCGTATACTTCGCCTTACGGCTTCGCACAGACCTGTGTTTTTGCTAAACAGTCGCTTGGGCCTTTTCACTGCGGCCCCCTCGGGCTATTCACCCTACCGAGGCACCTCTTCTCCCGAAGTTACGAGGTCATTTTGCCGAGTTCCTTAACGAGAGTTCTTCCGCGCGCCTTAGAATTCTCTTCTCGCCTACCTGTGTCGGTTTGCGGTACGGGCACCTTCTCCTGACTAGAGGCTTTTCTTGGCAGTGTGAGATCATGACCTTCGCTACTATAATTTTCGCTCCCCATCACAGCCTGGCCTTAATAGTGTGCGGATTTGCCTACACACCAGCCTCACTGCTTAGACGGACATCCATCAGTCCGCGTCACTACCCTCCTGCGTCACCCCATCGCTCATAGCGGATTACGGTGGTACAGTAATTTCAAACTGTTGTCCTTCGACTACGCCTTTCGGCCTCGCCTTAGGTCCCGACTTACCCTGAGCGGACGAGCCTTCCTCAGGAAACCTTGGGCTTTCGGCGGATCAGATTCTCACTGATCTTTTCGTTACTCATACCGGCATTCTCACTTGTATGCTGTCCAGCGCTCCTTACGGTACACCTTCAACCCACATACAACGCTCCCCTACCCCAGATGCAAAGCATCTAGCCATAGCTTCGGTGGTGTGTTTAGCCCCGTTACATTTTCGGCGCAGAGTCACTCGACCAGTGAGCTATTACGCACTCTTTCAATGGTGGCTGCTTCTAAGCCAACATCCTGGTTGTCTGTGCAACTCCACATCCTTTCCCACTTAACACACACTTGGGGACCTTAGCTGATGGTCTGGGCTGTTTCCCTTTTGACAATGGATCTTAGCACTCACTGTCTGACTCCCGGCAAGAAGTTAATGGCATTCGGAGTTTGACTGAGCTTGGTAACCCTTGCGGGCCCCGCACCCAATCAGTGCTCTACCTCCACCACTCCATTCACCGAGGCTAGCCCTAAAGCTATTTCGGGGAGAACCAGCTATCTCCGAGTTCGATTGGAATTTCTCCGCTACCCCCACCTCATCCCCGCATTTTTCAACATGCGTGGGTTCGGGCCTCCAGTGCGTGTTACCGCACCTTCACCCTGGACAGGGGTAGATCACACGGTTTCGGGTCTACGTCCACATACTGAGTCGCCCTATTCAGACTCGCTTTCGCTGCGGCTCCGGCTTCTCACCTTAACCTTGCATGTTAAACGTAACTCGCCGGTTCATTCTACAAAAGGCACGCCATCACCCATAGAAAGGGCTCTGACTTTTTGTAAGCACACGGTTTCAGGTTCTATTTCACTCCCCTTCCGGGGTGCTTTTCACCTTTCCCTCACGGTACTGTTTCACTATCGGTCGCCAGGTAGTATTTAGCCTTAGCAGATGGTCCTGCTGGATTCATACGGGGTTTCACGTGCCCCGCACTACTCGGGATCCGTCTCGGAGAGAACACAGTTTAGGCTACAGGGCTTTTACCTCTATCGCGGGCCTTTCCAGACCTCTTCGCCTACCATATTCCTTTGTAACTCCATGTGAGACGTCCCACAACCCCAAGAGGCAAGCCCCTTGGTTTAGGCTGTTCCGCGTTCGCTCGCCGCTACTGACGGAATCACTATTGTTTTCTCTTCCTCAGGGTACTTAGATGTTTCAGTTCCCCTGGTCTGCCTCTGCATTTCCTATGTATTCAGAAATGAGTAACTGCGAATTACCACAGCTGGGTTTCCCCATTCGGACACCCCCGGATCAAAGCTTGCTTACAGCTCCCCGAGGCAGTTTCGTTGTTCGCCACGTCCTTCGTCGGCTCCTGGCGCCTAGGCATCCTCCGTGTGCTCTTAGTAGCTTAACCAACGTTCCGGTGTTTTGCTTGTTTGCACAATCAAAAACCTTCACTTTGTAGCAACTAATAACTATTTCAACTTGCTTACACAAGTTTCAGCTAAAAGATGTTCTAAAACGCAAATTCGTTTCGGTATCCAGTTTTCAAGGATCAAGGTAAAGATGAGAGCTTAAACTCTCAAAACTGACCAACGAGTGAGTATTCGAACCCAAGGGTTCTTTTTGGAAGCAAAGCTTCCGATTTGAATGTCTTCGTTGCAGAAGACGATTCTCCATAGAAAGGAGGTGATCCAGCCGCACCTTCCGATACGGCTACCTTGTTACGACTTCACCCCAATCATCTACCCCACCTTCGGCGGCTGGCTCCCTTGCGGGTTACCCCACCGACTTCGGGTGTTGTAAACTCTCGTGGTGTGACGGGCGGTGTGTACAAGACCCGGGAACGTATTCACCGCGGCATGCTGATCCGCGATTACTAGCAATTCCGACTTCATGCAGGCGAGTTGCAGCCTGCAATCCGAACTGAGACCGGCTTTGCTGGGATTGGCTCCACCTCGCGGCTTCGCTTCCCGTTGTACCGGCCATTGTAGTACGTGTGTAGCCCAGGTCATAAGGGGCATGATGATTTGACGTCATCCCCACCTTCCTCCGGTTTGTCACCGGCAGTCACTCTAGAGTGCCCAGCTTAACCTGCTGGCAACTAAAGTCAAGGGTTGCGCTCGTTGCGGGACTTAACCCAACATCTCACGACACGAGCTGACGACAACCATGCACCACCTGTCTCAACTTTCCCCGAAGGGCACCTGATGCATCTCTGCTTCGTTAGTTGGATGTCAAGACCTGGTAAGGTTCTTCGCGTTGCTTCGAATTAAACCACATACTCCACTGCTTGTGCGGGTCCCCGTCAATTCCTTTGAGTTTCAGTCTTGCGACCGTACTCCCCAGGCGGAGTGCTTACTGTGTTAACTTCGGCACCAAGGGTATCGAAACCCCTAACACCTAGCACTCATCGTTTACGGCGTGGACTACCAGGGTATCTAATCCTGTTTGCTCCCCACGCTTTCGCGCCTCAGCGTCAGTTACAGCCCAGAAAGTCGCCTTCGCCACTGGTGTTCCTCCACATATCTACGCATTTCACCGCTACACGTGGAATTCCACTTTCCTCTTCTGTACTCAAGTCACCCAGTTTCCAGTGCGACCTCAGGTTGAGCCCAAGGTTTAAACACCAGACTTAAATAACCGCCTGCGCGCGCTTTACGCCCAATAATTCCGGACAACGCTTGCCCCCTACGTATTACCGCGGCTGCTGGCACGTAGTTAGCCGGGGCTTTCTTCTCAGGTACCGTCACTCCGGCAGCAGTTACTCTACCGGACGTTCTTCCCTGGCAACAGAGCTTTACGATCCGAAAACCTTCATCACTCACGCGGCGTTGCTCCGTCAGGCTTGCGCCCATTGCGGAAGATTCCCTACTGCTGCCTCCCGTAGGAGTCTGGGCCGTGTCTCAGTCCCAGTGTGGCCGTTCACCCTCTCAGGTCGGCTACGCATCGTCGCCTTGGTGGGCCATTACCCCACCAACTAGCTAATGCGCCGCAGGCCCATCCCCAAGCAGCAGATTGCTCCGCCTTTCATTCTCTCCTCAGGAGAAAAAAGAAATTATCCGGTATTAGCTACCGTTTCCGGTAGTTATCCCAGGCTTGAGGGCAGGTTGCCTACGTGTTACTCACCCGTCCGCCGCTAAGTTTGAAAGGAAGCAAGCTTCCTTTCAAACTCCGCTCGACTTGCATGTATTAGGCACGCCGCCAGCGTTCGTCCTGAGCCAGGATCAAACTCTCCAAATTGGTATTTAGAAAGAGCGATTGCTCATTTTGAAACATCTGACGAGAATTTACATTCTCTAATTTGGATCTCGCCGAAGCGATCTCCGATACTCACTCGTTGTTCAGTTTTCAAAGATCAAGTTCATCTTTCGTCGCTGTTTTTTGTCTCAGCAGCGACCTTTATAATATATCACAGCGACCTCGTTTTAGTCAACCTTTTTTTAATTTTCTTTTTTCGGCTGATTTACGACTGCATTGCTGCGCATCGTTATGTCAGAGGGACGAGTTATAATTTATCATAAGAACTACACCCTAGTCAACCCTAAATATTCTGTTCCGTTCCAGCTCTTCTGCAAACCTGGACAAATAAAAAAAGAGAGTACATTTACTCTCTCCATTCTCCCGCTAATGCTATCTATATAAAGCTGTTACCGCCAGTAGGCGATTTGTGAATTTAAAGGGTATAACGAATGGCATGACCGTCTCCAGCTTCAACTGCCCAGGAGGCGATCTCCCGAATTAATGAACGGGAAACCAGCTTGCGAAGCACAAGCGGCAATTCTGCCTGGAGCGGGCTGAGCCCCGAATGCTGCAGAAGCTCCTTAATACTCCACGCCTCCTTGCGACTGCCCAGGATATGAAGCAGCATGGTACAGCAATCCTCCATTTTTGACATGAGGGCAAATTCACAGGCAAGCAGGATAAGCTCGATTCTCTGGTCCAGCGTCTCTGTGCTGATAGTCAATTCTTCATATAGCTTATGGACCGGTGAGTTCAGACTTTTCACCTGTCCCCATACTGCCGGTTCCGGGAAATACCCCGCTTCACTCACTTCAATGCGCGCCCAATGATACAAGGCAATGAGTACGCAATTATAGGCATCCATGGTACAGCCTGCTTCAATGTATCGCTTGGACTTAATATACATATGTAAAAAACGGGCGAATTCCATAAACAGCACCCGTTCTTTGAGCGGGCCCTCAAACTGAGTGAGCTGCTTGCGCATCTCTGCCAAGATCCCTTTCGGGTCCCAGAGTACCTCTCCGGATATCAGGCTGCTAAGAAGCTCGTTGTTATCCCCGGCCATTACAGCACGTTCCAATGCAGATAGACCTACATGCACCGATTGCGTCCGCTTATCACCGGCAATGCTATGGGTTATGATGCGTTCCGTCTCCTGTTCTTCGTGCAGCAGAAGAACCACCATATCAAAATCGTGCAACAGCGCACTCTGAAACGTGGCATCCCCTCTTTGCCGCCAAGCAACGGCTCCCAGAACATTCTCCTCAAATGTCTCCCCGCTTAATAGGGTCAAATTGGACAGTTCCATACTTCCCTCCATCAAATTTGGCGATTTTGCGTCCGTCAGTTATAATCTCTATACATAAGCTTATTCTACATATTCATGCCAGTTCCTCCTGAACAACCGAACTATATTTCAGTTAGGAGATCATACTCATGAAATTTAAATCGGCTAAAATCAATGCTTTTCGCACCTGGGGACTGCTTCTGACCATGCTGGGCATGGGTCTCATGATCATGGGAACCGCAGGCATTGTATTCTGGGGATCTGCCGGAAAAGTCGTCGCTGCTGTCGGTCTTGTCATTGGACTCGTCTCTATGATGGCCAGTCTGGCTATTTATTTCTGGGCGGGCATGCTCTCAACCAGTGCGGTTCAGGTGGAATGTCCAGAGTGCCATAAGCTGACCAAAATGCTGGGCAAAACTGACCGCTGTATGTTCTGCCATACCATCCTCACCATGGACGCTGCACAAGCAACCATTACTGCCGAAGAGCTTGAAACCCAGCAACTGAAACACTAATCCTCTCCATGCAGTTCTTACTGATATTATGCATTTATTAAGAGACAAGGTAATGTAAGAATAGTATTGTCTGCCAAAAAAGGTGTTGTCCACTGTAGGACAACACCTTTTTATAATGGAATCATCTTATTTAATAATTCCCTTCAATGCTTCCCATGCCTCCGGACTGGCGAAGCTCCGGTTCCAGGCTGCCACACCGCCCAGCTTCAAGGATTGGGCCAGCTCTACCCTGGCTGTGAGCGAGGTGCTGTCCTCGATCCAGATTTTGCGGAGAACATCATCTTCCTTATACTCTACGTAATTCTGTCCGGCTTCCTTATCGAAAACCGGTGTCAGCTTCTTCTCGGCGATAATTTCCTTGACCGCATTCATGCTGACGGCCTTGGAGCTTACTTTGGTCTTGCCCTTCTCGGTGGTTTCCGTCCAGATCCGCGTATAGAGCGGCACTCCCAGAATCAGTTTCTCTGACGGCACCTTATCCTCCTCGATAATCCGGTTCATAGAGGTCTTAACCCATGGTAGAGAGGCTACTGATCCTGCAACCGGACTGGCTGCCCAGTGCTCGTCGTAGGCCATTACAACCAGGAAGTCGGATACGGCGGCAAGCGCCGGGCGGTCGAGGAACAGGGACCACATCTCGCTCTTAGACTTCGGCGTCACATCAATAGAGACAATCAGATTCCGGCTCTGGGCCATTGGCTTCAGTTCCCGCATGAATTGGGTTACGTTTGGTCCATCCTTGGTATACACATTCTCGAAGTCGATATTAATCCCGTCTAAGTTATACAGGTCTGCATACTTAAGCATCTGCACAATGGCATTCATCCGATTGTCATACGTGGATAAGGCTTCAGTAGTCAAATCGGGTTCAAAGCTGTTGCTCAGCAGCCCCCATACCTCCATCCCTTGATTATGCGCCCAATCCACATAAGAGCGGTCCGCCTGGCTGCGCACATTCCCCTTCACATCAATAATGCTGAACCAGGTGGGGCTAACCACGTTAATTCCAGGCAAGGCTGCGAATTTGGCCGGATTCGGCTTGCGTTCGTACACGGCTTCCCAGAACATGTTAACCGGCTTGTCCTTCCAGCTGCGCTGCGCACGTGTAGGTGTCTCGGGCTTTTTCTCTACAGTTCGGGTACCGTCTTCAGTAATATCATCTGCCTGGGCGTAGCCCGAATAACCATTATCAAGCTGAGCGTATACCCAGTCCCTAGTATCCGTATTCCAGATCCGTACAACATCGCCAGGATTCATATCGGCAAAAATCGGTGCATGCACCGAAGGTTCACTGCGCAGGGCTTTCGTTTTCCCGCCTTCTTTACCCTTCACCTTGCCAAGCGGCACCGATTCTCCCGCAGTCATTAGCAGCACCGCACCGGTATTCGTATCCTCTTCGATCTCGAAGCCGTACAGATTCTCCAGTGTATCTGCCGGAAGATAGGTCACTTTATCTTTAACCTCGGGAGCAAGGCGAAGCTGCAGAGGTTCATTGTTCAGAGCTGCGTCCTTGGATTCCTCCTGCATGTACAACAGACTGCTGTCCGTTGAGAGGATAACTGATTTGCTCTCTTTTTCATAACGGATAGAAGGATCTACATATTCCTGCAAAAAAGGCAGCGGTAAAAGCAGTCCGTCCCCCGTACCCGATGCTGAATAGCCGGTAAGCTGTCCCTTCACAAAAATCGGCTTGTCCAGCCCCTTCCAGTCCGGGTCCAGATGCTGGCGGTTAGGCAGTACATAATAAACAACCCAAAAGGCTGCGGCGGCTATGATGACAAGTCCCAATAAGCGGCGAGTAAGACTTCCACGCTTCGTGACGCGTCTTTGTCTCTGTCTTCTGTCCAAAATAGGTCCTCCAAACCATTCGTTGAATTTTAAAAGCAGGCAATACTTCTGTTAAGTATACGCCATGCAGGCGTGCTTGGTTGCGCGAATCTCTTGGAAGGTTTGTATTTTTGTAACAGCTCATTATTTCTTTAATCAAAAAAGCGTGCAGAATCCGTATTCGGACTCTACACGCTTATAGGTATTATTCCATTCAGTGCTGCTTCTCGCCGCAGCCTTTGCACACACCGTACAACTCCATACGCAATCCATGAATCTTGAAGCCTGTGGCCTGTTCGGCCTGCAGCTCTACCTCATGAAGAGTGGAATAGCTGAAATCCTCAATCTTACCGCATTCCTGGCAGATAACATGATAATGATCAGATACATTGGCGTCGAAACGGCTGGAATTATCACCGTAGGTCAGCTCACGGACCATACCTGCTTCCATGAACATCTTAAGATTGTTATACACAGTTGCCACACTCATGCTCGGAAACTGAGGCTCAAGCGCCCGGTAGATGTCGTCTGCCGTAGGATGATTCATCGCTTCCATCAGATACGTTAGAATCGCATGACGCTGAGGCGTAATACGGACACCAGTTGTCTTGAGTTGCTCCAATGCATGCTGTACGCCACTACCCATCCATGCCACCGCCTTTGATTATACAACTTAATAATAATTCTAATGTAATTGTATGTCTCTGCTTTTAGCGTTGTCAATGAAGTCATTACATTATATTTATTATTATATAATAAAAATTCCTTATTTCAATATTTGCTCACATTTAAATTGCTGTTTCCGTCTACGCGCAGCTTGAATTCGCCGGTTCCGATCTGGCCGGAAAGCACTTTTTTGTCAATCACGAGTCCTGGCAGGTCTGTTACGATATCCCCGTAGCCGCTGGAGCCCTCCACCGTATAATTACCCGTCAGCGGCAGGAACAGTTCAATATCCCCCACTGCACTGTAAATATCCCAGTCTCCCCCGAAGTCCCCGGAGCGGATGCTGATCCGGCCGTTCAGGGATTCAGCATGCAGCTTGGCTCTTGCTCCGGATACCTCCACATTGCCGTTCTTCGTGGACAAATCCAGCGCTTCCCCGCTGTCATATGCCGTAATATTGCCAACCGCCGTTGACAGCTTCAGAGAGCCTCTGACGTCCCAGGCCCCCATATCGCCTCCGCTTGTCCCCAGCTCCACATTGCCCAGGACATCTCTGGCGCGCACCGCTCCGTTCAAGGTTTTACCTTTTACATTGCCGTAAATGCGGTGCAGGATCAGCTCCCCGTTCCCGGTCTCCAGCGAGATGTCGGCAATGGCTTCCACATTCTGCAGAGTAATTCCGCCATTCATCGTACGGACGTTCAGGTCGAACCGCCGGTCTTCCGGCAAGGAGATATCGAGGTTGATCCGCGGCTGGCGTTTGCCGGATTCACCATAAGCTTTACTCTGGGGTGTAATCTTGATCGTTGTTCCCTCTGTCACCTCGACAAAAGACTGGTCGGCTATGGATTCAGCCAGTACCCCGTCCAACTGGTCCACCCATACGGTTGCCGTAATCTCGATATCCTCCACAGCCGCCCGGTGAATGAGAATGTCTCCATTAATAGCGTCAATATTGACCTTGGAGGTGTTCAGTTCGACCGGAACCATCAGCGGAGCCTTCTGATAAGAGCTTCCTTCCGCTTCCCCGTAATCGACTGCCGCCACGGTCAGGTTAAGACTCACTTTGTTCCACAAATGCAGATAGTGCTCCTGCTCGGTTACGATAAACACACATGCAGCCAGTATTACCGCAGAGAACAATCCCCGCAGATCCATCCTCGCTCTTCCGGCAGCACCGTTCTGCTTCAACCGGCGGAAAAGAATATAGATCAGCAGATACTCTACTCCCCATAATACCGGAATGATGGGCCACCATTTGAGCAGCAGCATCATATAATCTGTTCCATCGAGCCAGTCCAGGAGAAGCAGGATTCCGACAGCAGCCAGCGTTACTGAGGCCGTATATCTGCCGATCCGCCGCTTCTTCCGCTCCTTGTCCTTACGCGCTATGGAGTCCCTGGCCATCTCTCTGATTCCCATAAGCAGGCCAAGGCCAATTAGCACCACGGAGGCGGCAGCACCGGCAGAGGTCTCAATGAATCCCCGAAGCCAAGGCGGCTTTTGCTGGAAAAGAAAAAGCAGTGCCCCGCCGATAAGCAGCAGGAGGCCAAAGGAAATCCCCGGCTCGCTGATCCTTACCCGGCGTCTTGAGGTTGTACTTGCACTCATGGTCTCCAGCTCTTCAGGATCATGGTCTTCAGGAAAACGCAGAATCCGGTCTGCAGTCTGGAGCGCGTCAAACACATTATAGAAGTATAACACCGGGATCAGCAGCCCCAGTAAAATCAGCAGCGGTACATTAATTTGCATCCCGATAGATGAGAAATACAGCAGTGCCACAATATCCAGCACAATTAGGAAAATGACAGAAATCCCTTTGCGGAGCAGCCCGAGATAGAGATGTCCCGTGCCGGGAAGCACTGCAGCAAGCAGGCCGGCTATAAATTTACGTTTGCGCGGACGGCGCTTGGGACGGGGAGGGATGTAGGGGGCCTTCAATTCTCCGTCTGCTTCAGACAGCGGCATGCCTGCCTCGTTCTCTTCCTCCCCCACGGGAAGCTCCTCATGATTCTGATAACCGGAATTCATTCTCAGTACTCCTCCTTTCTAAAATGGGATGTACTTGTCATTTCAGCCTGCCTGCCCGGTGGAATTCCAGCAGTTCTACTCCCGGAACCACCTCTTCGGACCCGGCAGGAATGAACCCGTGCTTGGTATAGAGCGTCACTGCCGGAAGATTCAGCTTCCCTGTAG
Source organism: Paenibacillus sp. FSL H7-0350 (assembly GCF_038593195.1). Classification (NCBI taxonomy): domain Bacteria; kingdom Bacillati; phylum Bacillota; class Bacilli; order Caryophanales; family Paenibacillaceae; genus Paenibacillus; species Paenibacillus sp. FSL H7-0350. The sequence continues at coordinate 3,307,643 of NZ_CP151972.1, forward strand.
ATACGATAAACTGCTCCATCTCCGCATAACGGGCAAAGATAAATTCTAATAGTCTTCCGGCCACACCTTGGCGGAAATGGTCCGGGCTGACCATCATCCGGGTAACCGTTAGCTTGCCGGGAGACTCCTCGATAACTGCAACAGCGCCCAGTAGCTCCTCCGTCTCATCGAAGCAGCCATAGAAATCCTCTGTAACCCGGCTGAGCATGTCCCTCGTCTCCAGCAGCGGCGGTATGTCACGAAACCCGATGATCTCCGCCTCCAGGCGGTAGGCCTTATGCTGAAGGCTCCACAGCTCATCAAGCAGGAACTCATCCTGCAGATTCAGCTTCACGATTGTATCCATCCGTACATTCCCCTTATATACTGCACAGAGCCTGCCGTTGCCGACAAGCCCTGTGTCCAAGATTCTATGATCTATTACCCAAAAGCAGTCTATCTGTTCAGCACTTCTGCGAGCAGAGTGTTCGCAAGACCCGGGTTAGCCTTCCCTTTGCTCGCCTTCATGACCTGGCCTACAAGGAAGCCGATGGCTTTTTGCTTGCCAGCCTTGTAATCTTCGACCGATTGCGGATTGGCCGCGACCACTTCCTCAACAATTCGTTTGATCGCCCCTTCATCGCTGATCTGAACAAGGCCTTGCTCTTCCACGATTACCGCCGGCAGCTTCCCGCTCTCCAGCATTTCTTTGAATACTGTTTTGGCGATCTTGCTGCTGATGGTTCCGCCTGCGATCAGGCCGATCATCTCGCCCAGTCCCTGCGGCGTAATCTTCACCTGGGATAATTCCAGATTGTTGCTGTTCAAATATCCGAGCAGATCGCCCATCATCCAGTTGGCGACAGCCTTAGCATCCTGCGTGAAGGCAAGACTGCCCTCGAAGAAGTCCGCAAGCGGCTTGGAGGAGGTGAGCACTCCGGCATCATAGGCAGTCAGACCATACTCCTCACTGTACCGGGCCTGCCGGGCATCCGGCAGCTCAGGGATTGTGGAGCGGATCGCTTCCTTCCAGTCCTCCCCAATATGCAGCACAATCAGATCCGGGTCCGGGAAATAACGGTAATCATGGGCTTCCTCCTTGCCGCGCATGGACAAGGTCTTGCCTCCGGCTTCATCCCAGCGGCGGGTCTCCTGTACAACAGTTCCTCCGTCATCCAGAATCTCTGCCTGGCGGAACTGCTCATATTCAAGGCCACGGAGCACACCGCGGAAGGAGTTCATATTCTTCAGCTCCGCACGGATACCGAATTCTTCCTGGCCTGCCGGCCGCAGGCTGATGTTAGCATCACAACGCATGGAGCCTTCCTCCATCTTCACATCGGACACATCACAGTACTGCATAATAGCGCGGATCTTCTCCAGGTAAGCACGCGCTTCCTCCGGCGAACGCAGATCAGGCTCAGACACAATCTCAATCAGCGGCGTCCCCACACGGTTGAAGTCAACCAGTGAAGCGAAGCCTCCATCCACATGCGTCAGCTTACCCGCGTCCTCTTCCAGATGAAGACGGGTAATTCCGATCCGCTTGGTCTCGCCGTTCACTTCAATATCAATCCAGCCGCCGAGGCCGATAGGCTGATCGTATTGCGAAATCTGGTAGGCCTTCGGGGAGTCGGGGTAAAAATAGTTTTTGCGGTCGAATTTGCTGACATCGCCGATCGTACAGTTCAGAGCCATTGCCGCTTTCATGGCATACTCCACCGCTTGGCGGTTCAGCACCGGGAGTACACCGGGGTGACCGAGACAGACCGGACAGGTGTGCGTATTAGGCGGCGCGCCGAATTCAGTGGAGCAGCCGCAGAAGATTTTGGACTTGGTATGAAGCTCCACATGAACTTCCAGCCCGATGACCGTTTCATATTTAGACATAGATAATCTCATCCCTTAAAAGTTTATGGTCAACTACTTCAAGCTACAGTTGCGGGCGGGCCTTGTGATGCTCTGTATGTTGTTCAAAGGCATGCGCAACGCGCAGTACCGTACTCTCATCAAACTCCTTGCCGATAATCTGCAGGCCGACAGGCAGGCCTTCCGCGAAGCCGCAAGGGATGCTGATGGCAGGAATACCGGCCAGGCTGACAGGAATGGTAAGGATATCATTCAGATACATGGTCAGCGGATCTTCGGTCTGCGAACCCAGCTTGAAGGCTGTGGTTGGCGCAGTCGGCCCGATGACAACATCATACTTGCGGAATACTTCGTCGAAATCCTGCTTAATCAAGGTACGGACCTTCTGCGCCTTCAAATAATAGGCATCATAATATCCGGAGCTGAGCGCATAGGTGCCGAGCATGATCCGGCGTTTGACTTCAGGGCCGAAGCCCTGGCTGCGGGAATTATGGTACAAATCCAGTAATCCGCCCCCATCATCCACACGCACTCCATAACGGACACCGTCAAAACGGGCCAGGTTGGAGGAAGCCTCCGAGGAGGAGAGCAGATAATAAGCAGCTACAGCGTACTCCGTATGCGGAAGGGAAACCTCTTCCCATATGGCGCCAAGGCCTTCCAGCACTTTAAGCGCTGCGAGCACCGATTCACGGACCTGGGCATCCACACCTTCACCCAGGTATTCCTTAGGTACGGCAATTCGCAGACCCGAGATGTCACCGGTCAGCGAGCTCAGATAATCAGGTATGTTAACCTTAGCTGAAGTGGAATCCTGGGCATCGTAACCGGCAATTGCCTGCAGGACGTATGCGGAATCCTCCACGGTACGGGTAATCGGACCGATCTGATCCAAGGAGGAAGCAAAAGCGACCAGGCCATAACGGGAGACCAGGCCATACGTAGGCTTGAGGCCGACTACCCCGCAATAGGAGGCTGGCTGGCGGATAGAACCACCAGTGTCTGAGCCGAGGGTGAAGAAGACTTCCCCGGCTGCAACCGCTGCTGCCGAACCGCCGCTCGAACCGCCTGGAACACGCTCCAGATCCCATGGATTGCGAACAGCGCCGAAGCTGGAATTCTCATTGGACCCGCCCATGGCGAACTCGTCCATGTTCAGCTTGCCCATAGTGACGGCATCGGCCTGACGCAGCTTGTTGACTACGGTCGCATCATAGACCGGCTGGAAATTGGTGAGAAACTGGCTGGCACAGGTGGTGCGCAGACCTTGGGTCACAATATTATCCTTAATACCGGCAGGCAGTCCGAAGAGCAGACCGCGGGAAGCACCGGATGCCAGCTTGTCATCAAGCTCGCGCGCCTTAGCGCGGGCTCCCTCTTCATTCAGTGTCAAAAAGGCATGAACCTTGCTGTCACGCTCCGCAATGACGGACAGCGAATCTTCGGTCAGCTCACTGACCGAGACCGCTTTGGTGTTCAGCATGTTATGTACTTCAGGTAATCGGTATTGAAACAGGCTCAACTTGCTTCCTCCTCTCAGGTATGGGGTTATTCCAGAACAGCGGGAACCTTGAAATGTCCTTCTTCGTCTTCCGGTGCGTTAAGCAGCGCTTCCTCTTGGGTCAAGCTCTCCTTCTCCACATCGTCACGCATTACATTGCTTACCTGCAGCACATGGGTGGTCGGCGGAACATTCTCGGTATCCAGCTCATTCAACTTCTCGGCATATTGTAAAATAGCATTCATTTGTTCGGTGAAGGTAGCCTCTTCTTCCGGGCTTAATTGCAGGCGGGCCAGCTTGGCCACATGCTGCACATCTTTGACGGTGATGCTCATAATGGATATCCCTCCTGTTTAAAGGGCTAAAGCGCCCGGATAACGTTTTTAATTATAGGGTAGACGGCCTTACAATTCAATGCGCTTGTCGATTGAGGGGATACATGGAGAGTAAGTATGTAGAATTCCCGTGCTGGCGGAGCGGCACTCCGGATTGTTGTATGTTGGGCAGGTTTAATGAGAATTAGCAGATCGAATACGAGATTGTTGTATGTTGTACATGATTAATGCAGCTTTGGTGCTTGAATACCCAGATTGTTGTACGGTATACAGAATTCCTTCAGGTTAACAGACTAAAACTCACCAGAAGGTTGTATTTCGTGCAGGATTTGCAAAGACTGACGGGTTGTAGGGCAACAATATTGTACTTTGTGCAGGATATATGGCGGGATGGCGGGATGGCGGTTGGCAGAGGATGGATTTCCGGGGTTAGAGTTTTGAGGTAGGATCGTATAAAGACAAAAAAGCCGGCATTCGCCGGCTCTTACTTAAATCCAAGCGCGAAGATTCACCTGCTTGATGAAATCCGCCTGGGACAAACTTTCTGGGGATGTTGTCTCTATCTCTTCCGCTTCAACTTCCTCGCCGTTCATCAGGTGATGAAACAGCTTCTCGTTGTACGTTGACAATGCATAATCTATCAGCGCTTCGTGCGTGGCTCTCTCAGCTTCTGCTACCAGCAATTGTTCCTCGGCCTCAATATCCTCTGCCGTAACATAGAAATTCCGGTTAGCTTCGGGAACACGAATGACATAATCAAACGCATTATCAGGATTGCGGTCGTAAGCAATCAGGTAGCCATAGTCTCCGATAGGAAGACTCTGCTCAAAAGCGTCTGCGACAATGACAATCTTCTCTCCTAAACGCAGCATCATCCTACCTCCTGACCAAAATCTATCATGGTTCTGCTTGTTTCAACAGTCTACTAAAAAAAGATAGAGCTGTCCAGCAGCAGGATGATGGTACGATGAATTTCCGCAGAAAATACTCTGAAAATTCATGAAAGATCGCTTTCTTATCGTAAAGCTTGCTAGACTGGCAATTTATTCCTTGCAGCCAGCAGTGAGGCACCGGCAATACAAATCATAATCAAGAGTACTGCGGAGACAATCGGTGCCAAGCTCACTCCGGTACCTCCATCTGCAAGTACACCGGCAGACATTCCCGGCAGAGCAGCAGGCATCCAGTTCAGCTTAACTGGCAACAGGCCATGGACGAGACTCATGACCGCTGCCAACAAGAGAGACAGGCCGGCAGCAGCAGGCCCGCGCAGCCAGGCACTAAAGAGCAGCGTAAGCGACACCGCACAGAGCAGCCACAGCGCATACAGTCCAGACGCTGCAATCACGTCCTGCCAGGATAAAGCCCCCATAAGCTGTACTGTATAATAAGCCGCTCCCGCTGCCCCCAGCCCCATTGCAATAACCAGTACCGTGAAGTTCGCGGTCCATTTGGCTGCAACAACGGATATAGAGGAGACCGGCTTCGCCATTAACAGTTCGGAGGTGCCGCTGCTGCGCTCTCCTGCCAGACTGTTCATCGTTCCCAGCACCAGAATCAGCATACCAATTGTTCCATACTGGCCCAAGGCCTGAGCCATTACAGAGGACGCGGCCGGTCTCTCCATATTCTCCATCAATCCAGCAGGGACATTGGAAGAGAACGCCAGGATATCCGCCATATAAAAGCTGATCAGCGGCTGCATAATTCCCAGAACAATAAACACCACGGGAACCCATATCAGCTTATAGCTGCGCACATTCTCCAGCATCTCCTTCAAATATAGAGCCCAAAGCTTCCTCATGTTCCCACCACCTTCATGAACAGGTCCTCCAGTGTCGATGAGCCTGCTTCAAATTGCAGCAGCGGAATATCCAGCTCTACGGCTTCCTGTAATAGCGTCCGGCGGGCAAGCCCTACATCCGTGACGTTGAACACGGCCTTGCCATCCGAAATAAGCGCTTCTTCAATAAAATCCCTGTGTCTAAGCCCTTCTAGCCAGCGGATAGCCGAAGCTTCCTTCCCTGTAGTGAGCCGGATTACCGGCAGACTGTATTCTGCGCGGAGACTGGACAAGGTTCCTTGAACGGCTATGGTCCCCTGGTTCATCAATACGACATCATCGCATATCTCTTCCGCATCATGCAGCACATGCGTGGAGAAAATAACGGTTGTCTGCTCCCGGATGTCCCTAAGCAGCTCCATGACTTCCCGGCGTCCGATAGGATCAAGCGCGGAGACCGGCTCATCCAGCAGAAGCAGACGCGGGCGGTGTACCAGGGCCTGGGCCAGCCCCAAGCGCTGCTTCATCCCCCCCGAATATCCGCCAATCCGCCGCCGTGCCGCAGAGCCTAGTCCCACACGCTCCAGCACAACGCCCGATGCCGCTGCAGCCTCCCGTGCATTCATTCCGCTCATCTTGGCGGCAAATAAGATATATTCGTGCCCGCTCATCCAATTGTAAAAAGCCGGGGCTTGCGGCAGATAGCCCAGTTGCCGGCGGTAATCCGTCCCCGGAGCCCCGTCAAAAGTGATCGTTCCCGCAGTCTGCGGCAGAAGGCCGGCAAGCATGCGCAGCGTTGTAGTCTTCCCGGCTCCATTGGGTCCGAGCAGCGCGACACAGCGTCCTGCTTCAATTCCAAAGCTGATGCCATTCACTGAGGGATGCCCCTTAAAGCTCTTGTGAAGATCCTTAACCTCTAGCAGCGGCATCAGAACTCTTTCCTTCCCAGTGTGAAATAAGCCACACTGCCCAGCAGATTGCCAAAAATCAAGAATAGAACCCACATCCATTTCGGTCCGCGTACCTGCTCTGTCTTGCTCAGAGAAATCAGACCGATGATTGCCAGTATTACCTGCAACGCAAGCAGCGGCCCAATCAATCCCCAATTCAAATCATTCATAGCCATATCCTCCTTATCTCCCGGGCAATCAGCTATTGTCTCAGCGGCTCCTTCCGGCCTTCCGTTTGCGCTTATCTGGAAGAACTACAAACAGCAGGTAAAATACTGCCGGTGAGGGTACAACGGTAAGTCCCCAGATTCCCCAGAACCAGGCCTTCATTCCCTGACCTCTGTTCCTGGCATCACGGAACAGCCAGGTTCCCTGCAGCAGCAGCACAGCTGCAAGAATCATCCAAAACCAAATAGGTATCTCCTGCAGCTCCTTCACGCTTATGATTCCTCCCGCCCGTGTCTGATCCGCGCTGCTCCCAAGCTGCCAAGTGCGCTCAGAATGAACACTGCCTGCAGACTCCAATACAGCACCGGCGCTGTGCTTAGAATAGAAATCACTATGGTAACCAGCACAAGAGCCACTAGAATGAATAGCAGCAGTTCCTTACGGCGCCGCTTCCTCCGGCGGACAGCTTCCCCGGCAATAAGCTGCTCCAGCTCCGGCAAGGAGGGCGGAGTAACATCGGCATACAGCATATCCAGATGATCCAGCTCCGCGGACAGCTTACCCAGCAGCTCCTCGTCACTCTTAAACCTCATCCTCATTCAGCTCCTTTCGCAGTTGACCCAGTCCGGCAGCTACCCGTGATTTGACCGTTCCGGAAGGGATCTCCAGCATCTCCCCGATCTCATCATAGCTGTACCCATAATAATGCTTCAGCAGCACAGCCATTCTGTGCGCAGAGGATAGACGCGACAAGGCATCGAGCACTTCACTCCACTCCATATTCCGGCTCTCAAAGCTCCAGCGTAAACTGCGGTTCCCCTGCTCCTGCATCTGTCTCTCCCGCCACTGTGCCTCCCGGCTCCAGCGCCGCTTACGGTCAATGTACAACCGGCTGCCAATGGTAATCAGCCATGAAGAGAATGCCGAGGTCCCGTTGTAAGTCCCGATCTTCTCCATGCATCTGACCATTGTGTCCTGAGCAATCTCTTCCGCAAGCAACGGGTCAAGTGTCGCTTTGATCAGATACTTGTACAGGAAGGGATAATGCTCACGCAGCAGCACGGCCAGTGCAGCAGCGTCACCCCGCTGTGCCTGGCTGATCATCTCCAGCGTCCTGTCGCCCATAGCCCCTCCCCTTATCTCTTCTGTCACACCTGTAATACGTCTATGTAATAGTTATCGTTCATTCAGAGTCAGAATTATTCTGCAGCTCCCACAGTCTGCGTCTCCATGGCTGAATAGCCCCCTTGCCTCCGGGAAAGCTCCAGAACAACGTATATTTAGTATCACTCTTCCCGGCCGGATCATTCACTTCATTCCGCTCCGCTATCAATGAATTATTCGCTTCCAATTCCCCATAATCCAACTGGCAATGCATATTATCCTTCATTCTGCTTCCCCCTGAAAAATTCATATCTATAGGCAAAAAAAAGAACGCAAACCGGGATTATTCCACAGTCTGCGTGCTTCGCGAGGTAAATGTTACATTTAATTAACCATATTGTAACAATCTGGCCCTGGCTTGTCTACCTCTAATTTCCCGGTTTGTGTCAAATCCGGCCAGAAGATGTCGTTACAATGCAAAATCATCCCAAAAGATATACCATTCTACATCGGGACATAAGGGTTGTGAAGCTTCTCATAGCCGATTGAGGTTCGCGGACCATGTCCGGGGAACACTCTCACTTCCTCATCCAGCCGGTAGAGCTTGCCGCGGATCGAGTCAATCAGATCCCGTTCTCTGCCGCCTGGAAGATCGGTACGTCCTACTCCCATTTTGAACAAGACATCACCGGCGAACAAATCATTCCCGCATAAAAAGCTGACGCTTCCCGGCGAATGTCCCGGCGTATGCATGACACGGAAAGAAAGGCCGAGCAGCTTCAGAATTTGGCCTTCCGCCAGATCGTACTCTGCTGGATCTGTGCTGATGGGAGGCGTGGTATCAGGCCACATCAAGGAGCCGTTCAGCTTCGGGCTGCCCAGCCACTCACTCTCCAGCGGATGGATATAGACCGGGCACTTCTTGGCTTTGCGGACCTCGTCCAGCCCGGCAATATGGTCGAAATGGGCATGTGTCAGCAGAATCGCCTCAATCTCCATTCCCTCGGCGCCGCGGAGAAGACCCGCAGGATTAGCCCCCGGATCAATGATGACACCGCGCTTAGGGTCTGCCCCCGTCAGAAGATAGGCATTGGTCTGGAGTGCCCCCAGATTATAAGAACGAATATTAAGCATCGGCATTAGAATCCGGAGATCAGACTGCGCAGCTCTTTGGCGATAACTGCGTGTGATTCCGTTCCTTCTCCGTAGGCTTGCCCCATTGCTTTGCGCACTTCGGTAATTTTGCTGTCATAGTCCGCTGCTTCGCGGTCCGGGTTCTCCCGTTTGAATTCTCTCATCAGGGTCTGGACATGCTCCGGACGCGGTCCCCACTGCCCCAGTACATAACCTCCGGTATCCGCAAAAATCACGATAGGAACGGAGCGTCCGCCCATGGTCAGGAAATTGTCCATCAGCTCCTGGTTCTCTTCGAGAATCAGCACTTCCGTCTTGATGCCCGCAGTCTCCAGAATCCGGAAGACGACCGGAACATTGCGGACCACATCTCCGCACCAGTCCGCAGCCAGAATCAGCACACGCAGATCATCACGGTGATTCAGGCTCTCGAAATATTCCCGGTCACTCTCGTCTTCCCAGGCGAACTTCTCATACCAGGCTTCAAAAGCCTGCTGGTTCTTCGTCATGGCTTCCACGAACTGGCGCGGAGTCAGGCCTTGGCCAAATTTGGATGCTACATTCTGCTTCATACTGCACTACCCTTCTTTTTGGATTTGTACCACTTGAACAGGAAATACAGAATAATTACCGCAATAGCGCCAAGAAGAATCTCATGAGTGTACTTGGCTGCGACCTCATCAATGGTCTTCCACTTGTCCCCAAGCGTATACCCCAGATAGACAAACAACGCGCTCCACGGAATGACTGCAAGGGTTGTCAGCATAGTGAATTTGCCCAGCGGCATGCGGGAAATACCGGCCGGAACGGAGATGGCATGACGGACAACCGGGATAAAGCGGGCTGTAAATATCACACCGGTCCCATACTTTTGAAACCATTCTTCGGAGTGGTCAATATGCTTTTTGGAGATAAAAATGTACTTGCCGTACTTCTCCAGCACAGGCCTGCCGCCATAACGGCCAATCCAATAAACAAAGATCTGGGCGATGACTCCCCCGACGGTACCGAACAGCACCGCACCAAAAAAGTTAATATCGCCTTGTGAAACCAAATAGCCGCCAAAAGCCAGGACAATCTCACTTGGAATGACTTCAATCATAAGGCCGATCATAATCCCGAAGTAACCCAAAGACTGAATCCATTCAAACAATTGTGAAATGACATCAGATATAAAGTGCACTGCAGGTCTCCTCCCGTATGGCGTAATAGCCTGGTATTCTGCTGGCAGAACCCATCTGCTTAACCGCTCTATGTATCCAGCTTCTCCTAGCCTATTCTAGCATATGCAGGCTTACGACTTCTACTTAAGGAATACAAGCGTAAACGGCTCTGCTGTTCTTTTAAAGAACGGTAGCGGTTCGGCGGGAAATAGAAGGATAATTTATAGCGTGAAGCATATAAATTCCTCTATTTGGAAGAAAAGCGCCTTCGCGTGAGTTTCTGCATTGACAAAGATTGGAATCGAGTCATATTATATATTTAGATAATTATTTAAATATCGAAAGGAGGATATGGAGTTGAATGAATCGTTCAAAGCGCTCGCCGACCCGACCCGGAGGCAAATTCTCCGGCTGCTGCGTGAAAAGGACCGGACGGCCGGGGAAATCGCCGATTTTTTCAATATGACGAAGCCCAGCATCTCTCACCACCTCAATGCGCTGAAGCACGCGGGGCTGGTGCAGGACGAACGTAACGGGCAATTCATCGTCTATTCGCTGGACTCCACGGTACTTGAAGAGGTGCTTGGCTGGTTCCTGGAATTGACGGGTACAGGCAAGGGAAGCAGGGACCATCAACCGGATGCTCAGACGGATGCTGGCTCAAAGGGCTCCGGGACCAAAGGAAAAAGTGAACCGCACGCTATTAAACATACGGAGGATGAACATTGATGAAGAATTTCACATGGAAGTGGCAGGATACGCTGATTGTCATTCTCGGGCTCCTCTCACTGGGCTACGCGCTGGTGAATTACGGCAAGCTGCCGGATCAGCTGCCCGCCCAATTCAGTATAACGGGCAAGGTCAATACTTACTGGAGCAAGGGTTCGGTTATTGCCTTGTTCTCTTTTTTGGGCTTGATTTTCCCGCTCGCGATGCAGTTCATACGCAATGTTGACCCTAAGGGAGAGAATTATAATAAGTTCCCGGGCGCTTACAAAATGATCCGTCTCACCGTTGCCGTCATCTGTGATGCCGCCCTTGTCCTGTCGGTCAGTTACGGGCTGGATGTGCAATTTCCTGCAGGAAAATGGGCTACTGTAAGCATAGGGCTGCTGCTGGCTGTAATCGGAAATTTCCTGCCGCAGATCAGGGATAATTATTTCACGGGAGTCCGCACGCCCTGGACGCTGCATAACCCTGCCGTATGGCGGAGAACCCACCGTTTCTCCGGAAGGATGTGGGTGACCGGCGGTCTGCTGATTGCGCTTGCGGCCTTCATGCCCGTTACGCTGTCGATCAGCATGATCATCACCGCTCTGGTAATCATGATTATTCTCCCTATTGTGCACTCATGGCTGATCTCGCGGCGTGTTAAAGCTTGAGATTAGTCGGGGGATGGGTAGGAACTGAGGCTCGGGTGAGGGGCGGCTGTGGGAAGTCCTAGGGTGAGGGTGAGACTGCGGTCATTGTGCTGCTAGGTTCACCGCAGCGGCGATCAAGCCCCGAGTTCAATATGAGGCGCGTCTTATTTATTATTGGAGCTAAGTGACGCCTGGGACTGTAAATGTGTTAACTCAAGATAGATCCCTTCGCTCTGCGGAAGTAGGGTGAAGTTGCGGTCATTATGCTGTGGTCCTCTGTCCTCCTCCTTGGTGGTTAGCAGGCTGTACTGCCGCATCAGCTCTAGTCCCGCCGCCGCGCTATCCTCCGCTATACGTCTGTCTCCCTCTGCCAAGCTGCGTTCCCCCATCTCAAGCATTCCTCTTAAAGCAGCAAGCCTTCTGGCAGCATTAAAGTGATCCGTCTGTTGACTGCGGCGGACCCAGTACAGCGCTTCTCCAGGATTACCGCCCCGCAGATAACTTGCCGCAAGCTCCCCATGGAGAGCAACATCCCCTGGAGAGAATGACAGGCTTCGCAACAACAGATCAACCCCCTGCTTCTGTGGAAGCAGACGCGATAAAGCAACCGCAGCCTGAGGCTCTCTCGGATTCCATCTCAGTGATTCCTGCAGCAGCTTAATTCGTATCGCAGGATCACTCTCCCTAACCGCCTGCTTGAATAAGGCAGACCCCTTCATTGCCTCGAAGGAAAGACCGCTGCACAGAAGGGTCAGCCCGCAGAAAACGCTTATGCCTGCATAAACCCATAATCGGTGAGGCCACTTCCTTCGCTGGCAAGGACGCTTGCTGCGCTGCCAACGGGAGTCATGCAGAGCTGTAGAGTCAACCGTCCTAATAGTCAGGCTATTTGCTTCGGCAAATGCCCAAGCGGGCAACAGGAGCAGCAGCAACCAGACCAGTCCATAGCTCCAGTCGAAATCAGCTGCGCTATGCAGAATGATCACGAGCAGAGGCGGAAGCAGCCTTGGTGACGCCTTGAATACCAGCCCTCCTGCGGCCAGGAGCAGCAGCAGGACCGCAGCCAGACCCGCCATCCCGAGGTTCAGCAGGATGTCGAGGTAACCGCTGTGCACCTGGCTGCCCACGTAGGGGCGTGACTGGGCGGCAAGGTACGTATGCCGCCAGGTCTCACCCCCGCGCCCCAGCCAGGGCGCCTCTGCCGCGAGCTTCCAGGCGTCGCGGTAGAACAGTCCGCGCGCGTCGGCCGTCGGTGACGGCCCGGTGATCCGCGCGCGTACCAGCAGCAGGACGGCGCTGGCCGCCGCCGTCCAGCCCGCCGCCGCCAGTGCCAGCACGGCGGCGCGGGACCCGCCCGCCGCATGGCAGCTGCGGCGGTGCAGCCATAGGCCGGCCAGCCACGCGCCGGCCCAGAGCCCGGCCAGCAGCAGCAGGCCGGGCAAGGGCTCTACCGCCAGCCCGGAGCGGGCCAGCTGGCGGTAGAGCAGCGCCGCCGCGGCAACGGGGGCGGCGCCGGTGATTAGAAGCGGCACGAACAGTTGCCGCTTCAGGAGAAGGGCTGCGGCGCCGGCGGCAGCCGCAGCCAGCCATGCGCCGCGCGACTCGCTGAGCAGCAGCGCGGCGGCGTACGGGAAGAGCGGCAGCAGGCGCGCCGCTCTTAGCCAGTGCGCAGCGGACCAGGTTCTGGTCCGCTCTCCATGGGTGCCTGCACCTCCACCCACCTTGCCCGCTCTGCTGACACCAGCACGCGCCGAACTATTGCTGCACGTACCCGAACCCTCTGCACCTACCTCACCCGCTCCACTGACATCCATACGCTCAGCATTATTTCCCGCATCCGCACCTTCTGCACCTAACTCATCTACTCCGCTGACACTCGCACGCACCGCACTGCTGCCTGCATCTCCCTTATCTACTCCGGCTACAGCCACGCCTCCAAGCGCACCATTCTTCTCCCCATCCGCTGCTTTCCCAGAATCTCCAGACCCGAAGCTATAAGCGGCAGCAAACAGCCGTTCCAGCAGATACACAGCCATCACCGCACCAAAGGCATTCGGATACTGAAGCAGCCCTGCCAGCCTCGCACCAGTGGCACTGACTCCGGGAGATTGGGTATACGCCACCGCATAAGGAACCGGGAGACCTCCGCAGACCGCCAAAAGAGCCGACAAACTAATAGTGATTCCAAGCATATGCCACACTGCTGCAAGAAGAGTTCCTCCCCGACGGGTTCTTGCCGCCAACAAAGCGAATGTCACAAAGCTAGTGTAGAAGCCTGAGCGCAGCATTTCATGTAGTGTTCCTTGCGCAGATACAGGATTGCCCAGTGCCTGGATAGCATACAAGAGACAGAGTAGCAGACAACCGCTGAGTAACCCCCATACAGCCAGCCCCCTCCCTCTACCTGCACTGCCAGCCAGCTCCCGTATATTCTCTCTGCGTTCAGACTGCTCCTCTACTTGTACCCCTCTACCACCCGCCATATAGATAAGTAGCAATCCCAGTAAGACTCCGCATAAGCCAAACCACACCGTCAGGAACAAATACATCTCCCCGGTGAAAAAGAACCCTCTCAGCACACAGGCCGCCATCCCCGCTGCTGTTAACGCCAACCCGCAAACCAAAGTAACCAACCAATCACTTTGCCGTCCATACCTGTTCGCCCGCATCCTAAATCTCCTATTGCTCATGATGCTTAACAGTCTGCCCATATTTACCGGAAATCAGAAGAGGCAGCCAATCCGCACGAGTTAGCTCACACGCTCAATTGAGGAGCACCATCCAGCCTCGAACCGCAAAAAAACAGCCGCCCCCATCAGGAAGCAGCCGGTCTGTCATACCCTAAACTATTCAACACATGAATTAAGCTTCCAGACTGCCGGCGGGCAGCAGGTCGGAGCAGACGCGCTCCAGGTAAGGCTTGGCACCGAGGAAATCCCGGAATGCGGTGTATTCACGCCATTTGGCAGCCTGGTCGCCGCTCTCGCTGCGGACGGCGCGGATCAGGATGTTCTTCGGGGTATGCTCCATGTCGATGAATTCCAGCAGTTGGCTGCGGTAGCCCATCAGGTCCAGCAGCTTCGCCCGGATAGCATCGGTGGCGAGCGCCGAGAACCGCTCCTTCAGAATACCGTGTGACAACAGCGGATTCAGCACCTCGCTCTCTACCTGTGCGAACAGCTCATGCTGGCAGCAGGGTACCGAGAGGATCACCGATGCGCCCCAGCGCACCGCCTTCTCCAGTGCAGCATCGGTGGCGGTATCACAAGCATGCAGCGTGACCACCATGTCCACTTGATCCAGCTCATTATAGTCCGCGATATCGCCCACCAGGAACTTCAGCCGGTCATAGCCCAGCTTGGCAGCCAGCGCATCGCAGTGTGCAATGACATCCGCCTTAAGATCAAGGCCGACAATATTCAGCTCCCGCTGCTCGCGGACGGCGAGATAGTGATACAGCGCAAAGGTCAAATAAGACTTGCCGCAGCCAAAATCCACAATCGTCAGCGGGCGGCCTGCCGGCAGATCACCCAGCACATCCTGAACCATCTCCAGGAACCGGTTGATCTGGCGGAACTTATCATATTTTTTGGCCAGTACCTTGCCTTCGCTGTTCATAATGCCAAGCTCGACCAGGAACGGCACCGGCTCCCCCTCCTCCAGCACATACTGCTTCCGGCGGTTGTGGGCCAGATCTGGCGCTTCCTGCTTGCTGGCTGATTTGGTCAGAATAGATACCTTATATTTCTTGCTGATCAGCACCTGGTAGTCGGCACCGGCAGTACAGAGCAGACCTTGGCGGAAGGTATCCCTCAGCAAGGAGAGCATCTCTTCAGCGGCATCCTCTGCCGGAATGTTACGATGTATGGCCTTAGGGCCGATATAATAGGCAAACTGATAATGCAGCTTTCCTTTTAGCTCCACAGGCTTGACCTGCACTTTATTGTAGGGGGCATCGCCCTTGCTGCGCAATTGGCTTAGTGTAGCCGTAATCAGAGTACGGCCGGTCATCACTTGCTCGATCAATTCCTTCAAAGCTTCCAAATGGGTACATCTCACTTTCGGGTTTATAAAATAGAGCACGTAGTCTCCTGAATATCGTTACATTATAGCATTAACCGTCAGCTTGCTCCATTCTTCCCTACCCTGCTGCACTTCCTCTAACGGAAGACTGCCCTGAGCTAACTGCTCCGGACTTAAAAGCAGCAGCCGTCCATACAGCTCCCTGCCTTCCTCCGCTACATTCTCCCCCTGCTCCCAGAGCCTGTAGAGACTGTTCTCCGCCTTGGCGTAATGTCCCAGAGATTCGTGGTAAGTCATTAGGAGGCGTTCGGTCTTGGCGGGCAGGCGGTACGGCTCCACCTCCTCCAGCAGCTCATTGATCTCTTCCGTCATGTTCAGCAGCTCACGGTCCGCACCATGAAGACTGGCATATATGAATAAATGCAGGGAACGCATCTCCCTGAACAGGGCTGCATCCCGGTCTCCTTTGGCCGTGTAAATCCCGCCTTCCTCCTTCAGCAGCCGGGCTACCCCTTGCAGCTTGTCGGCCTCAAGCACGCCCCCAAGACGAAACATATCGATAATATCCTCTACGGACAACGAATTGAGCAGACGCGAATTCAGACGAAAATGCCGCATCAGCAGCTCATCCACTTCCCACAGGGCCTCCGTTGTTTTTTTATCCTGCTTCAACGTCATTACCTTGGCGACCATAGCTGTCATATCCTCGATCATGCGTACAATATAATCTCTCCGGAACATACTTAGCTCCTTTCGTTACGCAGCTGCTTCCCCTCTGTATCCTCTGCTTGTTGTTGGACTCATCTTAAACCATTCGTCCCTCCGGCGCCACTCTGCGGAGTTAAGTCTTGACCACACTATAATGATGAACTATAATCCAGCTAATCGATCTGTATTACAGATCGAACTATTTTACAGATTGAAACTTGGATACAGACTGTATACATGTTAATACGGACCTTACATAGGAGGCTTATTGATGACCAAGCCAATCGGCAAAATGCAAGACTCCATCACAGCAGCCGTTTCAGGTCAACCGGATCTGCAGACAAGCAACCAGCTTTTGAACGTTACGCCGGAACAGGATAAACTGCTGGAGAGCGCCTTACGGATTAAGATTATGCACACGCTGTCGGCAGAGCCGCTTACATCCAAGCAGGTTGCGGAGAAGCTGAATAAGACTCCGGGTAATATTCACTACCATATCGTCAAGCTCTATGAGGGCGGTCTGCTGGAGCTTGTCCGCACAGAAGCCGCAGGAGGAATCATTCAGAAATTCTACCGTTCCAAAGGTACGATGTTCCACCCGGAGGCGCTTCGCAGCCTTCACTTCCGCAAAGAAGACCAGACCCGGCATTTCACTACCAGACTCACTCTCTCTCCTCAGGAGCTTGCGGAATTCCACCAGGAGCTGCTGCAGCTGATTACCGCCTGGGAGTCCAAGGTAACGGAAGGTGAGGAATACGGTGTGGAAGTGATGATAGGCCGGCTGCAGTCTGCCGATGCTGCTTCGCAGCCGGAAGAGGAGGCACAGCAATAGATGAGCACCATTGGCCCTTCCGGACAACGGAAGCATCATCTGCTTGAGGGCTTCGCCGCCCCTTTCCGGCAATCCCGCGCCTTTCCTTACCTGTGGCTGGGACATTTAGTTTCTTTTTTGGGTAGCTCGGTAACAATGGTTATCCTGCCTGTCCTGGTCTATTCCCTGACCGGCTCCACCACCATTATGGGGATGGTCATGGCCGCCTACATGCTGCCTAATGTAATCATGCTGCCGGTCTCCGGACATATTGTCGACCGCTACGACCGTGTACGGATTATGATGCTGGCCGATATTGCCCGGTTCATCGTTATGATTACGACGGCTGCGCTGTCCTTGACCGGAGTGCTGAGCATTCCGTTTCTCTATGGACTTGTTGCCTGCTACGGCCTGCTGGATGGCTTATTCCAGCCCGCTTACGCTGCCGTCCGCGCTACCGTATTCACTCCGGATATCCGCGTAGCAGCGAATTCTTTAACTCAGATCACAACCCAGTCCGTGCGGCTGATCGGTCCCGCATTAGGGGGACTGCTGATTACCCACCTGTCCGCGGGCTTCGGCTTCGGAATTGATGCCTTCACCTATCTTATCTCCCTCATCTGCCTGGTCTATCTGCGCAGAGTGATGATGACCCGGCTGCAGTCTGCTGCCGCTGAGACTGAACTCCCGGCTAAGCCTGCCGCCAGAACCTCTCCCGCTCCGCACTGGAGGGAGGATTTCGCCGAAGGAATACATGTTCTGCGCAGCCAGCCCTGGCTCTGGATTACAATTCTCGCCTTCTGCTTCGTCAATATATGTTATACGGGCGTAATCAGCGTCCTTCTTCCTTGGCTGTTCAAGGTCCATCACGGCTGGCCTCCTTATCTCTATGGCCTGGCCGTTACGTTCTCCGGTGTCGGGGCCATAGCAGCCGGCCTGTTGTACGGCCTACGTCCGATATGGAATCACCGCGGTATCCTGGCTTACGGCGGCGCC
Organism: Paenibacillus sp. FSL H7-0350; assembly: GCF_038593195.1. Lineage (NCBI taxonomy): Bacteria > Bacillati > Bacillota > Bacilli > Caryophanales > Paenibacillaceae > Paenibacillus > Paenibacillus sp. FSL H7-0350. Next base: position 3,325,528 of record NZ_CP151972.1, read on the forward strand.
ATGATCAGCGGGACTGCTCTGCTGCTGCTCCCGTTCGCAGGCACTCCGGCAGCAGCCGTCACTTTATTTGCCGTGGAAGGCTTCGGATTAATGATCTTCGGGCTGATCTGGGAGATCAGCCTGCAGGAGCTTGTTCCGAAGGAAGCCTTCGGACGGGTAGCCAGTCTGGATATGTTCGGGTCCTTCGCCCTGCTGCCGGTCGGATATATCTTAGTCGGCTGGCTGGCCGACCGGATCGGAGGAGTACCGACCATTATTATTTTTTCCGGCCTGGGCCTCTCCTGTGTTGCCCTGGTGCTGTGCGTTCCGGCGATCCGTAAGTTTCAATAGAATCCAGCCAAGTAGAAACGGCTTTGCCGTCCCTTTAAAGGACGGTACCGTTTCAGCGAGAAATAGAAGGATAATTTATCATGTGAAACATATAAATTCTTATATTTGCACAACAAACAGAAGGCAGCACCCGCGGGAGAGCGGAAGTGCTGCCTTCTGTCACTAATGCCTGATGTAGTTTACTTCTTCACAGGCGTATGCACGAAATCCTTAATAATCTTCGCCAGCTGCTCCGGTGCTTCAAACATGCCCATATGGCCGACACCCGGGAGCGTCACCTTGGTGATGTTCCGGTTGTCTGAAGTGAACGTACGCTCCGGTGTCACCTTCGAATCCTCTGCTCCGGCAACCAGCAGCACTGGAAGCGCCGTTGCCGAGATTACATCGCGACGGTCCGGGCGCTCACGCATCGCCAAGGACGCGCCAACCGCGCCTTGCGGCGGAGTCTTGTAGCCAATCTCCTTGGCACGTTCCAGCAGCTTGGGTTCCACTCCAGGGGCAAAGAGTCCAGGCACCAGCTGATCCACAAAAGCAAAGATGCCTTCGCTCTGGATCATGGTGACGCTCTTCAACCGGTTCTCCTTGGCCTCTTCACTGTCCGGATAACCGGAGGAATGAATCAGCCCGAAGCCCTTCAACCGGGAGGCATGGCGCTGGGCAAACGAAAGGGTAATATAGCCTCCGAGCGAATGTCCCAGCAGATAACATTCTTGAATCTCCAAGGCATTCAGCAGCGACAGCACATCATCAGCCATCTGCTCGATGGTATAGGCTCCAAGCGGAGCATCCGAAGCCCCGTGCCCGCGCAAATCCGGGGCAATGACACGGTAATGGGCAGTCAGGCTTGGAATCACCTTTTCCCAGTACTCGGCACTCCCGCAGAATCCATGCAGCAGTACGATTACATCCCCTTTGCCTTGATCACTGTAGCAGATGTTGCTTCCCTCGCATCGAACATTTTCCATGGCTGCTTACCCTCTTTCTATGTAGTGGTCTATATTAATAAGCTAGAACAAGCTGATTTGAAACGCTCTCAATCCATAAGTCCAAATCCCTGGGCGGCTGCCTTGGCAATCTGATCTGCCATAACCATTACCCGGTAGAGCGGGGTAGTCTGTATCGTACGGTAAGGGCGCGGGCTGTTCACATCAACGATTGCTGCCAGACTGTAATTTCCTACAGCAGGCAGGAGTCCTCCTACCGATTCTGCCGGACGCAGCGGCTGCGCTGCCGCAAAATAGCAGCCCAGTGCGGCCGGCGGTCCCAGACAGGCATCGACAGCGATAATAATCTGCCCTTCCGGAATCTCTGTTATCCGCTGAATCAGATTATCCGCATCACAGGGCGCCGGAAGCGTACCCGTTACATTCGGAAATCCGTACTCCAGCAGGCGGCTTCCCGTGAGCGGCCCCAGCGCATCTCCGGTGGAGCGGTCTGTTCCGATACAGAGGAAGGTCAGCTGCTCAGCAGAATACACGTCTGCGATCCCGCGGAAGAAAGCCGCCAGCTCCCCGGCATCCATTTTACGCCGTTTCCTGCTCTCTTCTTCTCTGATGGCCAAAGACTCTCTCCCCCTTACTCAGCAGCCTGTTATATTTACCTTTAATTTAACATGTTTGCGTGATCTGGACAAAAAAAATGGTCATCCCCTGCCCAAACATGTTAAGATATTTGAACTATACCAGTTAAAATTCTATATTACTCAGGAAGGACGGTTAGACTCAATGGATTTGTCGAACCCAAGCCAGGAGAACGTTGAATATATGATTGAGGGAATCAAAAACAAGCTGAAAATGGCCAGTGCTGCTGCAATGCAGGCGTCAGCCTTTTCGGTGGAGCAGTATGAGGATATTCAGGATATTTACGAGGTGGCCATGGGCAGTGACCGGCTCAGTATCTCCCAGGTGGAGGCACTGGTCTCAGAGCTTGGCCGCCTGCGCAAGAAGTAGTACCTGCTCAGAAAGCCCTTCAGCTTCATTGTCCGTAAGACGGGACGTTGATGCTGAAGGGCTTTTATGTGCTGCAATAATAATCTTACTGTCACGCTCCGGCTGCTACGGGAGATCAATCAGAATAAATTCTGCATCCCCTGAACTGCTTATGCCTTTGAGCGTAAGCTCGCAGCTCTTACGGATACGCGCCGCATCCCCCTGCTGGAGCTGGAATGTACCATCCGCGCATGAGATCTCCAGATTCCCGGAAATAACATACAAATGGGTGCGCCGCTCTTCCTGCTGGGGATAACTCACCTCCCGGTTCGTCTGCAGAATGGACAGGTAGATGTTAACATCATTGTCCAGTTGAAGCGAGCCCTGAGTCCCTTCGCCTGAAGCCACAGGCAGCAGATGGTTGAGCTTAAGCTCTGCCGGGAAGAACCGGGCATCCCATTTCGGGGTCTTTCCAGGCCGGTCAGGCAAAAGCCAGATCTGCAGGAACCGGACATCCGCATGGCCTGACGGATTCGTCTCCGAATGGTTAATGCCTGTTCCTGCGCTCATCAGCTGTACACTTCCTGCCTGCAGATCTGCATGATTCCCCAGATCATCCTGATGCTTCAGCACACCGGATACCACATATGTGATAATCTCCAGATCATGATGCGGGTGCTCATGCATGCCTTGCTCCGGCTTCAACTCATTGTCGTTATGCGCCAGCAGGGCACCGAAGTGGGCGTTGCTGGGATCATCATAATCGGCAAAGGAGAAGCTGAATTCACTGTGTATCCATTCTCTATTCGAAGTATGACGCTCGGCTGCTGTGACTACTTTAATCATAATGCTGCACCTCCATAGATGTTGTTATTTTATCAATATCCTAAGCAGGGGAATGAATGCTCCTCAATATGAGATGTATATAGGCGCTATAATTTACTATTTCTTACCCCCTTCCCTTCGTGATCAATCAAACTTGTAAAGCCGCAAATTCTTCGGAATTGGGTTAGAAAAGCACGATTTTGACAGCGATGCTTCTTTATCCTCCGGCAATCTTTGCCAAGCTATTCCGCTGTTTCAGCCGATAGCCCAAAGTTTATATACGAAGTAAGAACATTCAGGCTAACCTGAATTGGAATGACAATTCTGATAAGGAGTGATTGATAATGAATAAAGCAGAGAAGGAATTTCCGGTAGAAAGCGGCAGCACGTTCTTTAAAGGGATCTTCATCGGCGGTCTGCTCGGAGCAGCAGCGGCCCTGTTATTCGCACCGAAGCCAGGGCGTGAGATGCGCAGTGACCTGTCCGACAAGCTGACTGTAGCTACGGACAAGACTAAAGAGGTCGCAGGAACGGTAACGGATAAAACTAAATCCTTGGCCACAACAGTTAGCGAAAAGGCTACCGATCTGGCCGGCACAGTATCCGCCAAGGCCTCTGATATCTTCACAACAGTTAGTGACAGCAAGCAGCAGATTGCAGCCACTCTGGCCGAAACAGGTAAAAAGATTGGCGAAACAGTTACGGATGCTTCCAAGGATATTTCGGAGAACGTGAAGGATGCCTCCGGCGAGGTAGCCGACAAGGCAAAGGATGCTTCCAAAGAAGTCGCAGACGAAGCGAAGGATGCTAAAGAGGAAGTTAAGAATACTTACAAATCTTCTTATTAAGGCCGGGTCTCTGGCTGAACAGACATTCAAGAGAGCGGCCAGATCGTCTATAGCTGGCTGCTCTCTATTTATGCATGCCTTATATTCCAATAAAGCCTGGTTCAGGCTACAGAAAGCAGGTACGCCTTATGGGAGAAGCGGACAACAGAACCAAAGCTTATGACGTAGATGAGCATCCCTTCGAGCTGCGGCATGAGGTCAAACGCTTGAATGCGAGGCTCGACAAGATCGCCGACTCACTGGAGAAATCCGAGTTCAAGGATATCCTGGAGAACTATACAGACCCCAAGAAGCGGATCATCACCAATCTGATGGCCGGGATCTCCAGAGGCCTGGGCCTCTCACTCGGTACCTTTGTCATTCTCGGTATTCTTGGCTATATCCTCAGTTTGTTTCTCAACGTACCGGTTATCGGGGAATATCTTGGAGAAATCAAAAAGTATATCGATGCGAACTAAACACATTTCCCGCGCATCCCTCCTGCAGCCTACTCTACCGTGAATAGACTGCAGGATGGATGTTGCTCATGATCGCAGATTAAATAATATATTTATTTCCTTACCTCTGCTTGAACAGCACTCAATCCTTCGTTAAAGGATTCCGCTTGAATCAGCGAATACTTCGTATCAATAAACTCCCCACTAGTTTTTATTACTACCTGATATTCATTTTCAATAACAAAGGCTCTATCTTCGGTAAAATGCGAAACATTTTTAAATTTAGGTTCAATTATGAACTCTCCACTTCGATTAATATATCCCCATTTTTTACTCAGTTTCGCAGCAGATAGATCCCCTGAAATAAACTTGCCTACATCATCAAAAACAGGATCTATTACAATACTCCCCGTTTTATTGATAAAACCATATTTACTACCAACCAATACTGGAGCTAACCCGCCATTAAATCCATTTGTGTATTTATATTGAAGTGGAATTTTCAAATTTCCTTGCATATCAATATATCCATGCTTACTTCTTACATTTACTGCTGCTAGGCCCTCTGAAAAAAAAATATGAGAATCATATATCGGCTCGATTACAAAATCTCCATCGATGTTAATACACCCATATTTCCCTTCTTCATTACTGACTGTTGCAATTCCATTTTCAAAATGCATCGCTGTATCATAAATGGGATCAATGATCAAATTTCCTTCAATATCAATAATGCCTATTTTCCCGTTTGGTGCTGTTATACTAGCATATCCTTCCGAAAAATTGTAAGCGTGATCATATATTGTCGGTATAACTACGTTCCCTTCTAAGTCCATGTATCCGAATTTACTTCCATTCGTAAATAAAGCTCTACCACAATAAAAATCACCTACAAAAGAGTAATTTGTTTGTAATACGGTATCTCCCTTTACGGTAATAAATCTTGATTTTCCCTCAAAATCACATGAAGCAATGCCATTTCGGAACGAATTAGTAAAATCAAAAATAGGCTCCATGGCAAAGTTGCCGTCTCGATCAATATAACCGTATTTGTGCACCATTATTTATCCTCTCATCAAAAAATAAAACAATCCCGATACATTCAATCATCGGAATTGTTTAATGAAGTAATTTTATGCTCTATAGATAATCGGAACACTGCCCTGATAATTATAATGGCATTGATATTCAATAGGATGAATTAGCCATGATCTGCTTCAGCTTCTCGGTGGCCCGCTTTTGGATACGGGAGACACTCATCTGCGAGACACCCAGCTTTTGGGCGATAGCCCGCTGGGATTGACCATCCTGGAAGGCCAACAGCAGCACCTGCTGCTCTTGCTCCTTCAGTTGTCCGAGCGCCTGCTGGAGATCCATACGCTTCTCCACGGTCTCGTAGTCATTCGCCTCCGAGCTGATCAATTCACCGAGTGTAGCTCCACTCTCTTCCTGGGAGAGCGGTGAATCCAGAGAGACATAATGATAACATTCTCTGCCGGCAAGCACTTCCACAGTTTCCTCAACAGTAAGATCCAGGTAATGGGCAATCTCTTCAACCGCCGGAGAACGTTCGAGCCGCACGGTCAGTTCATCAATAGCCTGCTGCACAAGCGCGCCTTTTTCCTTAATCCGCCGTGGAACCTGTATATACCAGGATTTATCACGCAGGAAGTTTTTCATATGTCCAATCATACTCTTCATCGCATATGGCTCAAAGGGAATCCCCAAGCTGATGTCGTATTGCGCCAGCAGCCGGATTAACGCCATTTGCCCCACCTGATACAGATCCTCGTAGAGATCCGGACGGTTACGGGCGATTTTGCCAGCGGCCATCTTCACCATGGGTTCATATTTGCGGATGAGCACTGTTGCAATTTCATTGTCTTTCGTCTGCTGGTATTCCCAGATCAGGCTTACTGCTTCATTCATGGACTCTGGGGGAGTCACTTTGTCATTCATACTTTCTCCTCGCTGAAATTGAGCCGTTTAGTCAGGGTAACGACTGTCCCTTTCCCTGCTTCGCTAACGACGCTAACGTCATCCATTAGCGCCTGCATTAGATAGAATCCCAGCCCGCCTACCTGAACATCATTCAGCTCCTTGTCATGAAGCGTCAGACGTTCCCCGGACGCATCCAAACTATCAAAGCTCTCCCCCTCATCTTTGACAGTAATCGATAAGACACTTGATCCTACCTCAAAGATTACATCAACCATACCGTCCGCCTGCCCATAGGCATAAAGCACGGAGTTATTGCATGCTTCCGAGACGGCAACCTTCATATCTTCAATGTCTTCATAAGTGAAACCCATCTTAGAGGCAATGCCGTATAGATTAAGTCTGACAATATCGACATATTCTGCACTGGCGGGTAACTGAAGAAGTACTCTTTGTATGTCATCACTCATTCTTAGTTCGATCCTTTCCTAGTGGGAATTCTCTTGGGAGGCAAAAAATTTGGAAATGCCGGTCATGTCAAACAGCTTCTGTATTTGCGGAGGAACCTCAGCAACGGTGAACTTGACGTCCATTCCATGTCTTGCTTTGAGGATGGACAACAGGATTCCGATTCCGGTGCTGTCAATATATTTCAGATCCTTCAGATTAATTACGAGATCAAGCCCCGTGTCTCCCACTAGCGGTTCCATCACCAAACGAAAGTCAGGCGCCACAGACAGATCAAGTTCACCTACAAGATAGACAGTACATACCGAACCAACGGTTTCGGTCTTTGCGTGAAACTTTTCGCTTTTATGTGTATTCATAGACAACTCTCCTGATTAAATGTTTTCTTTACCAATAACCCTAATAGCATAGGGTTGAAACAAAAAAGAGATAATGTTGGCACTGGTAATTCATGGATCATGCGTTAAAAAGTGAGGTGTTCCGCTGGGTTGCAGGGTTATCCCTGCCGGAATATCTGGAGAGCATTTGCTTGATGCTGCTTAGCTTGAGAGGCTTACTGATGTAGCCGTCCATCCCGGCAGCGGTGCAGCGGTCCTGAATTCCCTCCATCACATTCGCAGTCATCGCAATGATCACAGTCTTGTCGGGAGAACCGCTGCTCTCCTCACGAATCAGGGAGGTTGCTTCAAGTCCATCCATCACCGGCATCTGCAGGTCCATGAAGATGAAATCATAAGCAGATTTCCGGGCCAGCTCTACAGCTTGGTTCCCGTCTTCGGCCACATCGGCACGGTACCCAAGCTTATCCAGCATGCTAACCATAAGCCGCTGATTAATCGGATGGTCATCCACGACCAGCACTTTGCTCCGGCTTGCCTCGTCTACCCGGTCTGCTATGCCTTCCTCTTCCCGGCTGCTGCCCTCCAGCTCATGCTCCGGCACGGCCACCTGAATACTGAATACAAAGGTCGCCCCTTTCTCTTCCATCGACTCTACACGGATATCTCCGCCCATCATACTCACCAGGGATTTGCAGATGGCGAGGCCGAGGCCCGTACCTCCGTATTTACGTGTCATGGAGGAATCAAGCTGGGAGAAGGGCTGGAACAGCCGGTCACATTTCTCCGGAGAAATGCCGATGCCTGTATCTTTAACCGTAAATTCAATGACCAGCTTATTATCCGCTGCCGGCAGACTGGAAGCAACTAAATAAACGCCGCCCTGATTGGTAAATTTCACCGCATTGGCTACGAGGTTTATCAGTACCTGGCGTAGCCGTGCCATATCCCCATAGATCAGCCGCGGCAGCTTCTGATCTATGAAATAGGCCAGCTCCAGATTTTTTTTGCCGGCTTCAGCTGAGAACAAGCTAAATACCTCCTGAACGGTGGTATGCAGCTCGAATAATTGCTCTTCCATTTCCATCTTACCCGATTCCATCTTAGTGAAGTCAAGAATATCGTTAATCACCGTAATTAGTGTGTCCGCACTTTTACGGATAATCTCTGTATATTCCTTCTGCTCAGGAGCAAGCTGAGTCTCCATCAAAAGATCAATCATACCCACTACGCCATTCATCGGCGTGCGGATCTCATGACTCATCATCGCAAGAAATTCAGTCTTAGCCTTAGCCGCAATCTCCGCTTCTTCCTTGGCTTTGATCAATTCACCGTTCATGCGCTCAAGCTCCAGCGTCTTTTGCTGCAGCTGCATGGCTTGAATCTGCTGCTTCTTGCTGGTCAGATACATATTCACAAAGCCTTCAATCTTAGACTTCAGAATTTGCGGGATAAACGGTTTGACCATATAATCAATAGCGCCGGCAGAATACCCTGCGAACAGATGCTCCGACTCCCTGCTGTTGGCTGAGATGAAGATGATCGGAATATCCTTGGTTTTCTCCCTGGCTTTAATTAATTTGGCGGTTTCGATCCCGTCCATACCTGGCATCTGAACGTCCAGAACAATCACGGCGAATTCATATTTCAATAAGCACCGCAGTGCTTCTTCTCCAGAATTGGCTTTGACAAGCTTGTAATGCTGACTCTCAAGGACGGCTTCGAGTGCCAGCAAATTCTCGGGACGGTCGTCAACCAGCAGTATATGAATCGGTTCCTGAACCCCCATAGGTCCCTCCTTACCCGCTATTTATTTTTGCGGTATATTTTTTCTACCCGGTCCAAGGGCTCATAGCTGTCACTGTATCGTGTGAAATGAATGGACTCCTTGGAACCGAGGACCAGCACTCCGAACCGGCTGAGGCTCTCATGGAACAAGCCATGGACATGATCGCGAAGCTCGTCGTTGAAGTAGATCATTACGTTACGGCACAGGATCACATTGAATTCGTTGAAGGAAGTGTCTGTCGCCAGATTATGCTCTGCAAAAATAATGTTCTTGCGTAAATACGGCTGCAGAATCACTGAGTTATATTTCGCTGTATAGTATTCCGAGAAGACGCCCGTACCACCAGCCTCAAGGTAGTTCTTGGTGTATTGCTGCATCTTGCCAATCTCGTACACGCCTTCTTTAGCCTGCTGCAAGGAACGGGCGTTCATGTCCGTGGCATAAATTCTTGCCTTGTCATATAGTCCTTCCTCATGAAGCATAATGGCCATCGAGTAGACCTCTTCGCCTGTCGAGCAGCCGGCATGCCAGATCCGGATATAAGGATAGGTCCGCAGTAAGGGAATGACCTTCTGACGGAAAGTCAGGAAGAGACCCGGATCACGGAACATCTCTGTCACAGGGATCGAGAGACTGTACACGAACCGTTCGAAGCATGCACGGTCATGCAGGACCTTTTCCTGCAGGGCAGAAATGGTAGGTAAGCTCTCTGCATGGACATGATGCCAGATGCGCCGCTTCAAGGAAGGCAGGGCATAATTCCTGAAATCATATCCATACAAACGGTGTACTCCGTTCAGAAGCAGTTCAATCTCAATCTGTTCAAGCTCCTGCTTGCTCTCCGGCGGATTACCCTGCCCCTCATATCCGTGCTCCATCGCTGCCATTGTCATCAATACTCCCTTGCCTGAGCCTTATTTCCGTACGCGGTTTGAACCTGCTGTATAGCTATTACCCTGAAATCGCCCTTACGAATACAACCAGACACGCATTAACGAAAGAAGCTGATCTGTGCTGATCGGTTTCTTCATATAATCAGAGGCTCCGGCTTCAATACACTTGGCCCGGTCCTCCTTCATGGCCTTGGCTGTGAGGGCGATAATCGGCAATTTCTGGTACTGCGGCATCTGCCGGATGCGGCGCATAGCTTCATATCCGTCCATCTCCGGCATCATCATGTCCATCAGCACGAGGTCATAATCACTCTGTTCGACAAGCATGTCGATGGCCTCGCGGCCGTTCTCGGCAAATTTCACTTCCATGTGATAGCCTTCGAGCACACTGGAGAGGGCAAAGACGTTGCGGATATCATCATCGACAAGCAGAATTTTTTTGCCGTCAAACAGCTCCTCTTTATTGTGCAGCTTTTGCAGGATTTTACGCTTATCCTCCGGCAGATTTGCTTCTACCCTGTGCATGAACAGCGTGGTCTCATCCAAAAGCCGTTCCGGCGAGCGGACATCCTTGATAATGATGGATTCCGCATATTTGCGCAGCTTGGTCTCTTCCTTGCTGTCCAGATCCTTGCCGGTATAAATAATAATCGGCAGATCGTTCAGCTCCTCATCGTCGCGGATCTGATCCAGCAGCTCGAAGCCGGTCATATCATCCAGCATCAGATCAAGCACCATACAGTCATATCTCTGCTTGTGCAGTTCATTCAGAGCCTCTTGGCCTGAAGACACCGCCGTAATCACTACATCGTCATGACCGATAAGCTCCTCGATGGAGCGTCGCTGAATATCGTCGTCCTCGACAATCAAGAGATGCTTCATCGTGCTGGCGGTGTAGTTCTCAATCTGCGAGAAGGCCCGGTCCAGCGCTTCACGCGAGGACGGCTTTCTGAGATAGGCCATCGCTCCCATCATGAGCCCCTGCTTCATCTCATCATTCACAGAGATCACATGCACCGGAATATGGCGTGTCTGGGAGTCGCTCTTCAGCTCCCTCAGAATCGACCAGCCGTCCAGGACAGGCAACTGGATGTCGAGAATGATTGCATCCGGCAGCAGGGTCTTGGCCATCTGCAGGCCGATATCGCCCTGCAGGGCTACCAGTCCCTTGAAACCGCGCCCGCGGGCCATGCTCAGCAGGATCTTGGCAAAGCTCTCGTCATCCTCAACTATCAGCAGCACCTTGTCGCCGCTGGCCAGAGAATCACGGTCATCTTCAACAACTACAGGCGTAGCAGGTGTAGGCGCGATATCCCCTGCCACATTCCATGGCAGTTCCTCACGGTATTCCTCAAGCTGCGCAGGCTCGCCGGCAGGTGCGGCTTCGATTGCTCCCGGCAGCAGGCTGAAGTTCCCCTGGACCGGCAGATACAGTGTAAATATACTTCCTTGCCCTTCACGGGACTCCAGTCCGATCGCTCCGCCCATCAGGCGGGCTAATTCGCGGCTGATCGAGAGGCCAAGCCCCGTGCCGCCATATTTGCGGCTCGTCGTTCCGTCAACCTGCTGGAACGCCTCGAAGACGATATCCATTTTATCTGACGGGATACCGATTCCGCTATCCTTGACGGATATCGCAATATAATCATAATCATGCGGCAGATAGGCAGGCAGTCGCTTGACGTCCGCACGGCTGACAGAGAACTCCACATAGCCTTCGCTGGTGAATTTGAAGGCATTGGACAACAGGTTGCGCAGAACCTGCTTCAGTCTGTGACTGTCGCTATATACACTGTCCGGCAGCGGCTCGTCAAAGGACAGGCGCAGCGACAGCCCCTTCTTCGCGGCCAGCGGAGCAAAGTTCTGCTTCACGAAGGTCTTTAGCTCAATCAGCGGAATCTCTTCATGATTCAGCTCCATTTTGCCGGCATCAACCTTGGACAGATCGAGAATCTCATCAATCATCTTAAGCAGATCTGCACCTGACATATAGATAGTATGGGCGAATTCTACCTGCTTCTCACTCAGATTGCCCTCCTTATTCTCCGTAAGGAGCTGGGAGAGAATGAGCAGGCTGTTCAGCGGGGTGCGCAGCTCATGGGACATATTGGCCAGAAACTCGGATTTGTATTTGCTGGTTACCGCAAGCTGCTTAGCCTGCTTCTCCAGCTGCATACGGGCATGCTCAATTTCATCCTTCTTCTCTTCAACCTCCTGCACCTGATCCTGCAGCGCACGGGTCTTGGAGACCAGCTCTGTATTATAATGCTCCAGCTCTTCCTGCTGACGCTGGAGCAGCTCCTCCGAGCGCTTCAGAGCATCTGTCTGCTCCTCTAGGTTCTCGTTGGAGCGGCGCAGCTCCTCCTGCTGGGTCTGCAGCTCCTCCGACTGGCATTGCAGCTCTTCGGTCAGCGCCTGCGATTCGCGCAGCAATTCCTCAACCACAAGCCTGCGGCTGATGTTGTTCAGAATAATCCCCAGATTACTGGAGAGCTGATGGAGCAGTTCATTCTGCAGCACCGAGAACGGCGTGAAGGAAGCGAACTCTACAACACCCAGCACCTCATCCTCGAATAATAGCGGGTGAATGGAAATATAACTTGGATGCGCCTCCCCGAATCCCGAAGATACGGAGATATAGTTGTCAGGCGCCTCCGTCAGCTTGATCGGCAGCTTATCCAAGGCGCTCTGCCCGATTAGCCCCTGACCTATCTCGAAGCTCTCCTTGGGCGAAACCCCCTCCTCCCCGGCATAGAAGGCGCTGCTGACCAGCAGATTCGGATTGTCCTGGCTTTTCAGATAGACGGCACCATACTGCGCTCCCAGCACAGGTGAGAACTCACTGATGAAGGTCTGGGATACCTGATCCAGCGAGCTGACACCGCGCAGCAGCTCCGTAATCCGGGCAATATTGGCATTCAGCCAAGCCTGATCACTCTGTGCCTGGGAATAGGATCTCTCCAGCTCCTGCTTCTGCTCAATATCCTCGGCCATCCGCTGGAATACCCGCGCTACATCACCAATCTCATCCTTGGACTTCACCTTGATCCGGCGGATCGCCCGCATTTTTCCATTGCCGAAGCTGGTAATCATCATGGACACGACGCTTAGGCCGCGCGTGATACTCGGTATCACCCACAGAATGACACCCAGCCCAAGCAGTAGCCCCAAGACCATAATCAGGGTGACCATCTGAATCGATCTGTTCGACGCCTCCTGGGCATTGGCAGTCTCCTCAGTCATGCGGAAGGCATTATAATCAGACAACGCATTCAGACTGTTCAGCACCTCGTTCTGAACGTCCTGCCCTTCTGCGTTGCGGTAGGTGTTGGCATTCTGAAAGTATCCGGCGCTCAGCATCTCCAGAGCCTTGTCCTGATATTTCAGATAAGCAGAATAGGAGTTCTCAATCCGGGATAGTATTTGGAGTTCCTCTGCCGTCTTCAGCGAGGCCTTAATGTTCTTAAGATGCTCTGCAGACTTGAGGACCTTGCTGTCAATCTCAGCCTTCTGCGCTTCCAGGGTTACAGTATCGGCATTAAGCATGGAAGTAGTCAATATCCGTGCCATGTCGTTCACTTCCCCGCGAAGTCCCGACGAAGCCCGGCCCTTGCTGTATCTCTCCTGGTAGCTGTCCAGCTGACTGCTCATATAATGAAGCCTGTCATAGCCGATCAGGGTCAGTGCAAGCATAATCGCCAGCATAGCACTGAATCCGATCAGCAGTTTAGCCTTTATCTTCATTCCTTATCGGTTCCTTTCTTCAGCGAGATCCAGACTAGGCATTTATCGTCATCCCGGTCCGCGTTAACAGGCTCGCTCAGGAATGCAGCGCGCACCAGGTCTTCCTGCCAGTCATGCGTGGTATTCAAATGTCCGATCATGAATTGCAGCTGCTCCTCCTGACCGCCCTCCACCATCTCCAAGAGGCCGTCCGTGAACAGTACCAGGTGCCCCTCATCCTCATAGCTCAGGCTCTGCTGCTGGATATCGATCCGGTCAAACAGTCCGACAGGGTGGCAGTTGCTCTCAAGCAGTACCGGGGTCTTAGCGTCCCCTTCAAAGAACAGCGCCGGCGGATGCCCGGCATTCACATAATTAATCCGCTTCATGCGGGTATCAATGACAAGATAAATAGCCGTGAAATAATACTGAACCAGCTGCTTCTCAATATAGAGCTGGTTAAACCGTCTGTTCAGCTCCTGAATGACTTTCTCCGGCTCCACATACGTAGTTACGGTATCCTTCAGTACAGAGGCCAGGAACATGCAGAACAGGGAAGACGAGATACCGTGGCCCATCATATCCAGCAGAATGACAGCATAACGCCCGTCTCCCAGCGGATACCACGCATACAGATCTCCGGCCAGCTCGAAGGAAGGCTGATAGATGGCATGCACCTCCAAGGTCTCCTCGGCCAGCGGCAGACTGAGTACCGCATTCTGCACCAGGGCAGCCAGCTTCAGTTCATCCTGTATCCGCTGGTCCCGCTCCTTATGCCAGTCCTTCTCGCGCTTCAGCCGCAGCGCCAAGCGGATACGGGCCATCAGCTCCACCTTGTTGATCGGCTTCGTCACATAATCCACCGCTCCGGCATCCAGCGCCTCGGCGAGCTTCTTAGAGTCACCTACAGCCGTAACCATAATAATAGGAATATCCTTCAGATGCTCGTATTGCTGAACCACACGGCAGGCTTCAATCCCATCCATTTCCGGCATCATCATATCCAGCAGAATCAGGTCCACATCGGATGGACGGGGCTGTGCGTTCTCTTCCCCTGCACCGACGCCGAGCAGCTTCAACATATCTATAGCGGACGAAGCCGTTATGAAATTCCGGTAATCTTCCTTCTTGAGGATCTCACGGATAATAATTACATTGGTAGGATTGTCGTCTACGATTAATATTCTCAAGCTTCTTCACCTCACGCGAATAGTGTTAAGACTATGAACCCGCAACTCTATCGTTCTATCATACGATATTTATACGGCCTGTTACCATCCAGCTAGATATTGGCATAAAACAGGTTCCGGCTTCAACAAAGTAACCTCCAGCTCCACTACATACTAGTGGGACTGGAGGTTACGCTATTGTACTATTGAGGTCAACGAAGCTGACCCGCGATTATTGTGGGTTTCTTTTGGCAATGACCAGAACCTTGCCTGTATCAAGCTCTTTCTCATAAAAGGCCGCCTCCGCTGCGCTGAAGCCCAGTGAAGTAATCTTGAAGCGTAAAGCGTCGCCACGCGAACGGAAGAGGTTGGCAATGGCACCGAACAGCCCTTCTTCGCTCAGCCCCACTTCATTAGAATCTGCGGCGTCTACGATACGTCCTTCGCGGTCTTCATCATGACTGATCACATAAAGATCCTCTCTGGTGTAGCCGCTGCTACGGAGCCGATTCACTTCTTCTATTGCCTGAACGCCGTTCTCCAGCAGCTTGGCATAAGCCTGTGTACCAGTTGAATCCATGAAATCACTCTCCTTCATAATGAATAAGGCCTAGCCACCGGTATAGATGACTGACCCTTCATTAACCAAAATCGCCGAACTTGAATCAGCTTCAGAAGGAATAAGCATCGAACAAATCCAAGCCGTCCCATTCGCCGCTCTCCATATTCCGGTAGATCTTGAGCGCGGCCTCTCCTCTAATATAAACATCCCCATCCTCAGCTTCAAAATCAGGCGTTCCCAGCATATCCTGCACGTTCATAGTCTGCGGATGGAGCACCTGCCCGTTAAGGCTCAGACCGTATTGCCCTGCCTGAGCAGGCGAAGCATGTACATAGAGGACCACACTGCCGCATACTCCCGCCGAGATATCGGCATATTGATATTCAAGGCAGCCCGCCCAAGGATCTTCTGCAATCTGCTGAGGCGTTCCCTTGGCCTGCAGCAGCTCCTTTTCCGTCATATATAAGCTAATACCGGACAAGGAATCGAAGCTGCTTATGTAGGGATCGGCAACTGCGCTATGCTCGTAGGCGAACATTGCCGGCAGCTGTGCGGCAGTACCGGGAGCGGGCGAAACCGTCTCTCCTTGCGGCGGTGCAGATATGAAGGGAGCAAGAAGACTAAGCAAGAGAATAACCATTTTCATAAGGGTTCCCGCCTTTCATGAGCTGGTATTGCCCCGTCCTGTGCACCGCCGTATATCATTCCATCAAGGTATTAGTGGCGGAATTTCTGCCAGATCGCGGCGGCTGCATCCACGCCTTTGAGGGCTGTAGCAACCTTGCCCTTAGATTTGCTTGAACTCACTGCCTCATAGGATTGTACAGTTCTCTCCTCGGCTGGTGTTAACGGGGCTTCTGCGATAGATACGGATTTTGCCTTATCCTTCAGTTCACGTGATTTACGGAATTTCTCGATTACCGTTACCGATACCTGCTTCACGGTCAATGTCAGCTCGTTCATGACATCGCCCAGATTCTTCACGGAATCCACGATCGGGTCAATCTTCTGAATTTTGCCCTGGACATCGGCAGTGATGTCATTGGCATGCCGGACTGTTGTTTTCACTTCATAGGTAAGCTCATCGATAGTCTTCTGAACCTCCTGCAGCGTCTGGCTGACCTTGTCGAGCGAGTCCTTCGCTGATTTCAAGGTTTTGATTAAGAAGAATACGAGTACTGCAAAGGCAATAGCAGCCAGTGCTACGCTAAGTTCAATGATCATAGTGGATAACCCCTTCCAAAGTGTTTAAATTGTCAGTTTACCCTGTGTGATACTGCATAGTTACCCTTACAGAATTCGGCCGAAACAAAGGCCAAGTCCCTGGAATCCTCTTCCTTTCCTCCCTGTTTCAAATGGATAAGCCCCGTTTAAACAATGATTACATCAATGCACAGAAAGGATGACATCTCATGCTAAGATGGTCTATAATTCTGCTGGTAGTGGCCCTGATTGCCGGTATCTTCGGATTCTTCAACATTGTGGCGGCAGCCGTCGGCATCGCCAAAGTATTGTTCTACATCTTCCTGATCCTCTTCGTGGTCTCACTCTTTATGGGACGCAGGGGACGATCAATGTAGGCAAGCATACCATTAACTGCCGGCCAGGCAGTGCTCAAGGCCCGGAGGTCTCCGTCAGGAAACCTCCGGGCTTCTTGCTGCCCTTCAAAAAGTATAGGCCTTTCCGCTCAGATTGTCATCGGTGATTCTGACCGGAATGAAGCGTCACCACCCGTCAAGCTGGACAAGAAGAATAAAATTTCTTGCTTACGCTGGTTCATTCAATGCAAATTATGTTTACATCCATATTAGCACAGCATGAACATAGAAAATCACACCAACATACCTAGGAGGAATCATCGATGAAAAAATTAGCCAGTTTAACAGTAGCAATGGGTCTTATGGCTTCCTTGGCAGCAACAGCTTCTGCGGCTGAGGTAACAACAGGGACAACAGAAACTACCAAAACCACTTCTTCTGATGCAGTAACTACTGTAACCGGAGCGACTTACCTGAATCCGGCAGCTCCGGTCATTACGCCAGCTGACATCAAGCCAGCAACTCCTCAGATCATTCTGACCAAGATCACAGCGTTCCATCTTTCTATGGGAAGCATGGCAACTCCTGCTGGTTGGCTGAGTGCACAGACTGTTGATACTACTGGTGTGATTATGACTGACGCAATGGGCAACGAATGGAGAGAAGTCTACACTTGGCTGGGTAAAGCATGGATCAAGGTTCCTTCCTCCGCATACGTAATCAATCCATAAGCGACTCGACACATAAGAGTCATAGCTGCTCCACTCATATGCTGCAGCTATGACTCAACCGGAGTACCCTGACAAGGCCCGTGGACGCCAATCCAAACGGCCTTTTTTTGTGTCTAATGACAATAAAAAGGGTTATCCCTTCAGTAGAATCTTCTACTGAAGGGATAACCCCGACATACACCCGCTTGTAGTTCACCCGTCACAAACTTGTACTGCCTGTCGCTTCTTGCTGTCCTAGCTGTATATATTAGCGGATGACCGAGCCTCCGTACAGGAAACGGTTCATCCAAGAAGCGCTAAGATTATCTACTCTTACACCGCCGGAGCTTACTGAATAGGTATGCAGCAGCTTCCCGTCACCCAAATACATGGCGACATGTGTAATTCTTGCCGTATACTTATTGATTCCGGCATAAGCAGAGGGAGAAGTTCCTTTATAATCCATGAAGAACATCAAATCGCCGCGCTTCAAGCCGGATACATCCGTAACTACACCACTGTTCTGCTTGACCCAGTCGCCTTGCTGCCGGGAATCGGCAGGCAGCTTCAAGTCCGCTGCATCCATGAAGATCTGGCGGATGAAATCCGAGCAGTCGAAGGTACGCGTATCATTACGGCTGGAGCCAAATTCATATGGCGTCCCCAGATAGCCCATCCCCGCTGCGATCACACGTTCAATCACAGCCGTCTGCCCGGCTGTAGGTACAGGTACCGGTGCTGGTGTTGGAACAGGCGCCGGTGTCTGAACAGGTACCGGTGTTGGAGCTGGAGTGGCTGGAGCAGACGGCGATGAAGCGCCCGCTGAAATATATTGATCGGATGAGCTTGTATAACCCACCGTCCCATTTGCCGTTTTTATTTTGTACCAATAGCTGTTAGTCTCTTCAAGAATGGTTACCTGGTCATTCTTATAGAGATATCCAACCACTTGACCGCTGGTTGCAGGGGTCTCCCTTACACGGACTGTGGCCTGAATCACCGCTGTCCGGGACGCAGGTGCAGAAACCGTAGCCAACCGGATATAGGAATCTCCCGAGCTCATATACCCCACAATTCCCTCTGCAGTTCTTACTTTGTACCAGTAGCTGTTCGCAGCTTCCAGAATAACTACCTGATCGCCTTTATTAAGATATTTCAGTACCGTACTGCTGGTAGACGGATCTGTACGCAGCCGGACTGAAGCTTCAATGATGCCAGTCTGCCCGGTGGACGCCGCCAGCATTGTAATCGAAGAATCAGTTGCAGCGAAGACCTGTCCCGGACTGAACACTCCCAAGGATAATGCCAGTGAAGCGGAAACCCATAGCGATGCTGTAAATTTCTTGCGTGATACGATCATAGCGTTCCCCCGCTTAACGTATTAAGAAATTCAACAACGTCGCGCGCTACGTTTGTTGCTTTCTGCCCTCATTATAGGCTGGCCCGGGATTTGGAACATGCTCCAAATTTCACAAAAAACCTTTCCATCTTATGGTAACATACAGGTCTATAGTCGCGATTCCTCCTTGGATTTGGTGGAAATTACAACTAACTAGGAGAAATCATGGAATGTTAATCCTTGGGCTCCACGTGAACTTGCACATGCATGATGTTATGCAGCTTGGTCATCCGCTCTTCAATCGAGTCGCTGATCTCATGCCCTTCCATGACCGTCATGCGGGCATTCACCTCCACGACTACATCCACCAGTACATGATTGCCGTGTACACGGGCCTTCAAATCCTTGATGCCCTCCACACCTGGTGTCCGGGCAATGGTGCTGCGCAGGTCCAGCAGCTTATCTTCGTCAAAGCCGTCAGTGAGGCGGTACGTGGAATCACGGAAAATATCCCAGGCTGTCTTGATAATCAGCAAGCCGACTCCGATGGCAGCAGCCGAATCGATCCACGGCAGTCCGAACTGCGCTCCTACAATCCCTATTGCGGCCCCTACGCTTACAATAGCATCCGAGAAATTATCCTTAGCAGCAGCCATCAGCGCATGGTTATTAATTTGCTCGGCCAGGCGCTTGTTATATATATATACCCCCATCATCGCTACGGCACACACCAGCGCAACACCGGCAGACCAGAGCTGCGGCGTGGCCTTCTCCCCCCCGAACAGCGAACGCACCGCCTCCACAATAACCTGAATGCCCACCAGCGCCATAATAAAAGAGGCCATCAGCGCCGCAATCGTCTCGGCCCGGAAATGCCCGTAGGTATGATCGGAATCCGGCGGCTTCCGGGAGATGCGCAGCCCGATCAGCACAGCCAGCGAGGCCACAATATCGGTTAGATTGTTGAAACCATCTGCCAGGAGTGCACTGGAGGCGAACAGGTAGCCGCAGACCAGCTTAAAGGCGGACAAAATCACATATGCAGCGATACTGACCAGCGCACCCTTTTCACCCTTGCGAATATCTTCATAAATATCAGTCATCTCTGCCCCTCTTCCCCATCCCTGCCGCATAAATACAGGAAAACTTTCTTTGAGTTATTCTTGCCCTTGTAGCAGCATTTAAAAACATTTAGAATAAGGAAAAGGACTTGCTGCCTAAGGGGGTAACATAATGAGCGAGAACAATGAGAAACCAAAAATTAATTTGGCTGATGCCATCCGCCAGAAGCTGGAGCAGAAGAAACAGCATGCTTCGGGAAAACCGGGTTCAACCTTTCAGGCCGGCTCCGCGAAGCCGCTGAAAAGCCAGAATAACAAGAAGCCTAACAATCAGCGCCGCCGGACTGGCGGGTCTTAGACTTCCAGGTTGTTGTATATTGTGAACATAAACGGCTGCGTTATCCCTCCGGGGACGACGCAGCCGTTTTCATATGAACTCATAACCGTTCATTCTGTCTATATCTGATTCTTAAGCCTCAACAGGGTACATCCGGGCCCGCATTTCCTTGATCTCCGGGTTCTCCAGATACTCGTCATAGCTCATCGTACGGTCAATGATGCCAGCCGGAGTAATCTCAATGATGCGGTTGGCGATCGTCTGGATGAACTGATGGTCATGGGAGGTGAACAGGATCGTGCCGTCAAAGTCAATCAGGCCGTTATTGAGCGCGGTGATCGATTCCAGGTCCAAGTGATTGGTAGGCTCATCGAACACAAGCACGTTCGCCCCGTTCAGCATCATCTTGGCCAGCATACAGCGGACCTTCTCGCCCCCGGACAATACGCTTGCCTTCTTCAGTGCTTCTTCGCCGGCGAACAGCATCCGGCCCAGGAAACCGCGCAGGAAGGTTTCGTCCTGATCCTTGGAATACTGGCGCAGCCACTCCACCAGGTTCATGTTCACCCCGTCAAAGTAGCTGGAGTTATCCTTCGGGAAATACGCCTGGGTGGTTGTCACTCCCCAAGTGTACTCGCCCGCATCTGCTTCATTCTCGCCCATAATCACATCGAACAGCAGGGATTTAGGCTGGGAATACGGTCCTACAAAAGCGATTTTATCTCCTTTGTTGACTACAAAGCTGACTTCATCCAGCAGCTTCTCGCCGTCCACAGCCTTGGTCAGGCCGCTAATCGTAAGCAGCTGCTTGCCGGCTTCACGCTCCGGCTTGAAGTTCAGGAACGGGTATTTACGGTTGGACGGACGGATGTCATCCAGGGTAATCTTCTCGAGCTGCTTCTTACGCGAAGTCGCCTGTTTCGATTTCGAGGCGTTGGCCGAGAAGCGCTGAATGAAGGCTTGCAGCTCCTTCATCTTGTCTTCCTTCTTCTTGTTCGAGTCGCGCTGCAGGGCCTGGGCCAATTGGCTGGACTCATACCAGAAGTCGTAGTTGCCGACGTACATCTGGATTTTGCCGAAATCAATGTCCGCAATATGCGTGCATACCTTGTTCAGGAAGTGACGGTCATGGGATACCACGATAACAGTGCCTTCGTAGTCCATGAGGAAGTTCTCCAGCCAGCCAATGGATTCAAGATCCAAATGGTTGGTAGGCTCATCGAGCAGCAGGTTGTTCGGACGTCCGAACAAAGCTTGGGCCAGCAGTACACGGACCTTCTCGTTGCCGCTGAGTTCGGCCATTTTCTTATCATGCATCTCACGCATAATACCAAGGCCTATCAGCATTGCAGCCGCATCAGGCTCAGCATCCCAGCCGTTCAGCTCTGCGAACTCACCTTCAAGTTCACCCGCACGAAGTCCATCCGCTTCAGTGAAGTCGCTCTTAGCGTACAGAGCATCCTTCTCCTTCATAATTTCATATAGCCGGGTATGGCCCATAATTACTGTCTCCAGCACCAGATGCTCATCATACTCGAAATGGTTCTGCTTGAGTATCGCCAGGCGTTCACCGGGTGTAATATGCACATCGCCGATGTTCGCTTCAATCTCTCCGGACAGAATCTTTAGAAAGGTCGATTTGCCGGCGCCGTTCGCGCCAATCAGACCGTAACAGTTGCCGGGTGTGAATTTTATGTTTACGTCCTCAAATAGTGCGCGTTTTCCGTAGCGGAGTGTTACGCCGCTTGTGCTAATCATTAAGCATTACCATCCTTTTCACTTAGGTTCCGGCTCATTATAGCATAAAATCAAGCAAAATGGCCCTTATTACGGCTCTTATTTAAGTAGAAGTGTTATTTCCCCGCCGGGCGTTCCTCGGGCTGGACAACCAGCGTCTCCCCATAGCCCAAAGTATGGATACGCTCCTCACCAAGCCCCTGCGCCACCCTAGCCTGCTCCATCCGGTCCAGCGCTTCGCGCGCGGTATCATCGGCTAGCCTGAAGGTTCCGAAGTGCATCGGTATCATCAGCTCTGCGCCTACATCAAGGAAGGCCTGCACGGCCTCCTCGGGATTCACATGCTGAGAGTTCATGAACCATTCAGGTTCATAAGCACCAATCGGCATCAGCGCCACATGCAGCTTGAAGCGTCTGCCGATCTCCTTGAAGCCCGGGAAGAAGCCGCTGTCTCCGGCAAAATAGAGGTTCGGCGGAAGCAGCTTATGCTGCGCCTTGCCCTCCTCCCCCTCCGGGTGCTTCTGCGGGTCTGACGGCTGAAGCACATAACCGCCCCAGTGCGAGGAATTCGTATCGAACGGCGTTCTTCGCGTCCAGTGCTGGGTCGGGACAAACGTCAGCTTGACGGCGCCCAGCGTAATCTCCTGCCACCACTGCATTTCCTGGCAGTTAGGGAAGCCTTTGCGGAGCATTTTGCGCTTAAGCCCGGCAGGCACCACAATGGTTGTTCCTGCCCGGTACAGCTTGCGGATGGACGCGATATGCAGATGATCATAGTGGGAATGGGAGATCAGGATCAGGTCGATGGGCGGGATATCCGCGAGCGGAATGCCCGGCTGACCGATCCGCTTCTCGAAGCCCAGCCGCCGCGCCCATATCGGGTCAGTGATGATATTAAGCCCTTCGTATTGCAGAAAAAAAGTGGAGTGACCAATCCACGTTATCGTCGTCTCCAGCCGGTTCCCGGCCAAATAGTCGAGGCGCGGCGGATGATTCGGCACTTTATAGGTGTAATCCTTCTTTTTCTTGCGGCGGTCCTCACGCCATTGGCGGAATTCCTTAAGCGTTTTATCGGTGCTGACATTGTCGATGTTGTTATAACGTATTTTGGCCATACCAAGAACCACTCCTTATAGCAGATTTGCCGTTTCTGTTGACTGGCGGCAAACCACATATCTTAACTATAGGGTTCCGCAGAATCATTTGCAAAATTACAGGACCCTGAAGAACGCTCACTACAAATTGTACCCAAATGGCTGGGCGGGAAACGTCCGGGCCTCTTTTGTCAGGGATGATGCGGATCTAGCGGGCGGTATGAGGAAGGATGAAATCCTGCACGAATTGCAACATTCCCTCAACAACCCGATTATTCAAGAAGTCAAAATTGCAAAATATGCAACACTTCCCGTTTGGGTTGCTAATTCAATAATATTTAAAATTTTGCGGGTCCGCGTCTCCGCCCCTTTGTATTCACCTGCTCAAATGAGGTAAAATGCGGGTAACGCAGGACGGAACTTATGCCATTTAACCCAAGGAGCTGACATATGAAGATTACATTTATTGAACCGACACCGAGTCCAAATACCATGAAGCTTCATCTGGACGAAAGCCTTGCCCCCGGTATCCGCCGGACCTACACCCCGGAGTCCCGGCGCTCCGCCCCTTCCTGGGCGCAGGAGATGCTGGAGATTCCGGGCGTCACCAGTATTTATCATGCCGCTGACTTCGCTGCGCTGGAGCGCAAGGGCAGTGCCGACTGGGCAGCGATTCTGCGCGAGGTCCAGAACCGCTTCGGGGCGGACGGCCTCAGCGCAGAGTACAGTCTCGGCGATGAGAATGACGGTACCCACTACGGGGAGTCCCAGGTCTTCGTGCAGATGTTCCGCGGCATCCCGATTCAGATCCGCGTCAAGACCGGCGCGAAGGAGGAGCGCATCGCCCTCTCCAGCCGCTTCACCCAGGCGGTGACCGATGTGGCCAGCGCCGTGATGATCAAAGAGCGCAAGCTCAGCGATTACGGCGTGCGCTACGGCGAGCCGCCGGAGATTGCCCGCGAGGTCGAGCAGGAGCTGGAGGCGGCGTATCCGCAGGAACGCCTCGACTCCCTCGTGCAGCAGGCCATCGCGCACGGGGCTGCCGGCGAGTTCGTCGAGCAGCGGCACAAGAAAGAGCAGGCCGAGCTGCTGCGAGACCTGCAGGATGCGGATTGGCGCGTGCGCTACGCCGCGCTGGAGGATCTGGCGCCGGGCGAGCAGCTCCTGCCGGAGCTGCGGGCAGCGCTGCACGACCCCAAGCTGCAGATTCGCAGATTGGCTGTCGTGTACCTGGGCGACATCCGCACGCCAGGTGCGATGGAGCTGCTCTATGAGGCGATGAAGGACAGCGCCCCGGCCGTGCGGCGCACAGCCGGGGACACGCTCTCCGACATTGGCGACCCGGCGGCGACGCCGGTGATGACGGCGTCGCTGAGTGATGCCAGCAAGCTGGTGCGCTGGCGGGCGGCACGCTTCCTCTACGAAGTCGGGACCGCTGAGGCCCAGAACGCGCTTAGCGTTGCTGCCGAAGACCCCGAATTCGAGGTCGGGCTTCAGGCCAAGATGGCGCTGGAACGGATTCTGTCCGGCGAAGAGGCGGCGGGCACCGTCTGGCAGCAGATGTCAGAGCGCCGGCGGAGCTGACGTGAACCTGCCGTATTTTGTCATTGCCTGAGAAGCCGGTATGCATTATACTGATTCCTGTTGTTCATATCGTTCAAAGATAGCCTCATCATACCTAGGATGAGGTAGAGGTCGCGGATAAGAAGAGTAAGCGCGTGGAGATGCCTAAGAGCCATCGTTGATACGCGCCCAAAGGAATATCCGCCGAAGTCGTAACTGCTGCTCTTAGTCCGCAGCTACGATTGGGGCCGTTTGCCGAAAGGCGCGGAACTGTCACTGTGCATACTGCCTGTCAGGAGACTGCGGGAGCTGCACCGTGTTGCGCTATCTTAACAGGGAGTATGATGCGGAGCCTATATTGAGGAACCGCAGCGTCCGTCTGCGGTTTTTTTGCGTGCATCACGCCGGGAAGAAGAACCGGCACATGCAGGCAGCAGCACTCCCCCTGTGAACAGAACCATCAATCTAAAGGGAGTGTCCTATTCATGCAAGAACAGCAGCCTAAACGGCCGGCAATACAGGCGGGTAGCGCCAATACACCGGGCCTGCGCAAATCCTTCAAAGCAAGACATCTGACCATGATCGCCCTCGGCGGCTCGATCGGAACCGGATTGTTCCTCGCGAGCGGCGGGGCCATTGCCTCCTCCGGTCCGGGCGGAGCACTCCTCGCCTACACGGCCGTCGGCATTATGGTCTATTTTCTGATGACCAGCCTTGGGGAGCTGGCAACCTATCTGCCCGATTCCGGTTCCTTCAGTACCTACGGCACACGGTTCGTCAGCCCCGCCTTCGGCTTCGCGATCGGCTGGAACTTCTGGTACAACTGGGCGGTGACCATAGCAGCTGAACTGTCAGCAGCCACCGTTATCATTAAGTACTGGTTCCCGGACAGTCCCTCGTTCCTGTGGAGCCTGCTCTTCCTGGCACTCATGTTCGGCCTGAACTTCCTGTCTGCGCGGGGGTACGGTGAGTCGGAATACTGGTTCGCCATTATCAAAATTGTTACGGTGGTCGTCTTCCTGACGGTCGGCGTCCTGATGATCTTCGGGATTCTGGGCGGCAAAGCTGTAGGCTTCAGCAACTTTGAGCTTGGAGGCAGCTCCTTCCATGGCGGCTTCTTCGCCTTCGTCGGGGTCTTCATGGCCGCCGGGTTCTCCTTCCAGGGAACAGAGCTGGTCGGTGTCGCCGCAGGGGAGAGCGAAAATCCGCGCCGCAACGTCCCGATCGCGATCCGCCAGGTGTTCTGGCGCATCCTAATCTTCTATATTTTCGCGATAGCCGTCATCGGTATGCTAATTCCTTATACGAATCCCGATCTGCTCCGCGGCGGTATTGATGATATCGGCGTCAGCCCGTTCACAATCGTCTTCAACAAAGCAGGGCTGGCGATTGCCGCCTCGGTAATGAATGCCGTAATTCTCAGTTCCGTGCTGTCTGCCGGTAATTCCGGGATGTACGCCTCCACCCGTGTCCTGTACGCCATGGCCAAGGATGGAATGGCACCGCGCGCGCTCGGCAAGCTGAACCGCAGAGGTGTTCCTGTAGGCGCACTGCTCGTGACTACCGCTGTCGGCATGCTTGCCTTCCTAGCCTCCTTCTTCGGAGACGGCGCGGTGTACAATTGGCTGCTTAACGCTTCTGGAATGTGCGGCTTCATCAACTGGCTCGGGATTGCCGTCTGCCATTACCGTTTCCGCCGGGCCTTCGTGAAGCAGGGCCATTCCCTGGAGGAGCTGCCTTACCGGGCAAGATGGTTCCCGTTCGGTCCGCTGTTTGCCTTCGCTCTGTGTATGGTAGCCGTATTCGGCCAGAACATGGGCGCCTTCACCGGCGCGAAGATCGATTGGTACGGCATTCTGGTCTCCTACGTCAGCGTGCCGCTGTTCCTGCTGATCTGGCTGGGCTATGGCTGGTTCCGCAAGAGCAGCCTGATCCCGCTGGAGAAGTGTGATCTGAGTACCCACGCTGACTGATTCCTTGCAACATAAGTGGAAACGGCATTGCCGTCCTTTTAAAGGACGGTACCGTTTCAGCGAAAAAGATAAGGATAATTATAGCGTGAAGCATATAAATTCTTATCTTTCAGCAAAAGACCGGTTTTGATCCCGTAGCAGCGGGCCAAAACCGGTCTTTTATATATAGCTAGAACCTTATCAGATTTAAAATAGTGGTGCAGACGCAATCCCCCTTCAAATTACATCTTTTTTCCAAGCGGGCGTTGTTCTTCAGGGGCGTTTGGCTTAGCGTAACGGACTGAGGTGCTCTTATTTGGGAAGAAAGTCGCCAATGGGGTGAGTAACGGACTCCATGTCCTTAGAGAAGAAAATAATTACCGGAATTATGTCCCGGAGATTATTACTTATCTTGAAGTGATTAAGAATAGCTTAGCCGTCGGATTTACCATCCAGGATATTAAATCGATGATCTCCAGGCAGGGAATTTCGAAGGATGAACAAACACGTATCATAACGGCTAAAATAGCTGAAATTGAAGACACACAAAAAAACCTGGAGGCTTCCAAGCAGTCTCTTTACAAGCTTCTAAAGATGGATATTACCTGTGAGGACGGGTTCGGAAAACACTAAAACCCCAGAGCTGCTGTGCTCTAGGGAATCGCATAAAAACGCGGGTGCCGGGGGACGCTAACCTGTAATTCCAGCTCAAGGAGGCCATGATGAAAAAAATATGGACAGTAGCCTTGCTGACGTTAGCCCTAATCCTGAGCAGCCCGTTAAACTCCATCTCCGCTGCACCTGACTATGCCCATTGGGGAACCATCGCCGTAAAGGAGACGCAGCAAAAATACAACGCCGAGATCATCGATTACAAGCACATCGGCCGGACCCAGATCAGGCCCAAGCTTGCGGAAGAGAAATTCAAGCTGCTGGTCCGAAGCAAGGCGGGCCGGGAATTCGGCGTAATCGTGATGGTCCGCTTCAACCCTTCAACAAACAAGCTTCAGACCATTCAATTCCTGGAGACCAATGCCTGAAGTGCCACCCTGGCTGGTTCGCCGGATAGCTGACACTCTTTTATTTCCAGGTCACGTATACCTTAAGATCTCCTGTATTCTCGAACGGCGAGCTGTTAAAGGCCAGGTTGTTCAGTCCCAGCCCGTAGAGCACCTGCAGATCCTGCCTCAGCAACTTGTCGCTTCCGCGATAGCGGAACAGCAGCGATTGCTGCCCGGAGTCTGCCGCCTGCATCGCAAGCTCCTTGAGCTGTTCCGCCGACGAAACCACCTGATTCTCCTCGTACAGCCAGTAATTCAGATCCTTCTGCAGCGTCTTGTATGCCTCCACCCCCTGGCCCCCTTGATTGACCAGCTTAGTCAAGGTCTGGGCATAACTGGTGGAGGCCGCCGGATAGGACTTGGTCCACTTGTGGTCAAGCCGCATCTGGGCATCGGTCCTCATATAATAGAGTGTACTGATTCCGCCCTCTGGACTCGGGTCGGGGTCATCCCAGGTGGTATCGAGATGATACCATGCCCCGTTCAAGAGCACCAGATTCCAGGCATGCGACTGGGTTACACCGTCTGCGGCCCTGGCCGTCCCTTCCACAATTCTGTTCGGAATCCCCGCCCCCAGCAGCAGCTTATAGGTTAGCAGTGTATAGCCCTGGCAGACCGCACTTCCAGTCTGAAGTCCTTCATAAGCGGTATATTTGCGGTGCGAGTGATCATATTCCAGATTCAGCACGACCCAGTCGTGGATCGCTTTTACCTTCTGGTGATTGTTCATGCCCGGTGTTATGATCTGCTGCAGAATAGCCTTCACCTGCTTATTCACATATGCCGTCTGCTGCAGCGTCTCCCGGTATTCCACCTGAACCGTCACATGAACAGCACGCGTGCTTCCACGGTAGGAGAAGGCATAGCTGTCAATAATATAATACAGATACGGGTCGCTCCCCATCGCCTGATTAATTGCCGTCTGAATCTCACTCTTCAGCTTGGTGGTCTTGCCCTGATAAGTGAAGGTGATCGTCTCTCTGCGGTTACTCATTGCACCAGCCAGCTTCTGCATCATTCCTTGTGTGGTCTGCACCACCGCCGAATCCGATGCAGCATACGCATGCTCGTATCCCCAGTACGTCGCAGGCGGTAGAGCTGCAAACACAAGCATCAGTCCAACCGCCGTCTTCATCAGCGATCCCTGTCTCTTCCCCATATGATCCGCGCGCCTCCTGCAATCTATATCATCGGCCATAGCCGTATACTCTATAGTAAATGCCAATAATCCCCTGTTTACAACTCCAACCTGAACAATAGGCAGGCGTTCGTGCCTGTACTATCCATTATATCGGCTCTGCCCTCTCCGTGCATAATAAGTAGTTCTCTCCCGCTGCGAGCAGAAGAATAATGCATAGAGAATAGAGGTGAACACAGGAATAGGTGCATTCTGTACATTTAAAAACAGTGAAAAGGAAGTCTTTCATCTTCTAACTGTAGTTTGTACAACTAAGTCTGCCCGATTAGGTGAGAACACCGATATAGAGGCATTTTAATTGTATGGAATACAGCTAAACGGATATTCAGCGGTACATCAGACGATTTAGTTGTACAGAGTGCAATTACGCATATCACTTGTCCCTTAGGTGCTCACACCCCCACCCAATACACCCCGCCAGCCATAACCTCAAGCGTACCGTTCAGCGCCTGTCGTTGGCCGTCTGCAAGCTGTAGCATCAGCTCTTGCGTATAGCCGAGGCGCAACGTTCCATCGAACCGGGCTGTAATCCGCGCGGATACCAGAACCCCAGCCTGCCATTCGATGTCCACCTCATACCCCCCGCGTGCCTTCAGGCCGCTGATACGGCCGTTCTTCCAGGCTCCCGGCAGCGCGGGAAGCAGCGCAAGCTCCCCGAGATGACTCTGCAGCAGCATTTCTGCAATTCCGGCGGCCGAACCGAAATTACCGTCAATCTGAAACGGCGGATGCGCATCGAACAGGTTGGTGTAGATGGAGCGGGTTAGCAGCGTGCGCACATAGCCGTAAGCCGCATCGCCGTCTGCGAGCCGGGCATAGAGATTGATCAGCCAAGCACAGCTCCAGCCGGTATGTCCCCCGCCGGAAGCAACCCGCTGCTCCAGCGTTAAACGGCTGGCTTCCAGCAGCTCCGGCGTGTCCCGCCTGTTAATCCGGTTGCCCGGATACAGGCTGTACAGGTGGGAGACATGGCGGTGCCCCGGCTCTGCTTCGGCGAAGTCATAGAGCCATTCCTGCACCCGTCCGCTCTTGCTGATCTTCAGCGGAGACAGACGGGCAAGCGTCTGCTCCAGCTCCTCCTGAAACTTAGCGTCCACGCTGAGAATACGCGCAGCCTCCAGGCAGTGCTGCATTAACTCAGCGATGAGGCTCATATCCATGGCCGAGCCCATAGATATACTGCAAGCCCTGCCGTCCTCCGTGACAAACCGGTTCTCCGGCGAAGTAGACGGGCTGGTAACCAGCCGGCCCTCCGGTCCTTCCACCAGCCAATCCAGGCAGAAGAGGGCTGCTCCTTTCATTAGCGGATAAGCGGTCTCGCCCAAATACTCCAAATCCGGGTTGAATTCGTAATGCTCCCACAGGTGACGGCATAGCCACACGCCGCCCATGGGCCAGAAGGCCCAGCTGGCATCTCCGCCAGACAGTGTGGAAGCCTTCCACAGATCCACATTATGATGGGCTGCCCAGCCGCGCGCTCCATAATGGATGGCAGCCGTTCTGGCTCCGGTCTCACTAAGCTCCTTAGTCAGCTCAAGGAGCGGTTCATGGCATTCGCTGAGATTGCAGACCTCCGCCAGCCAATAGTTCATCTGCGTATTAATATTGGTCGTGTAATTGCTGCTCCATGGCGGCTGAACATGGGGATTCCAGATCCCCTGCAGATTCGCCGCCTGTGTTCCGGCCCGTGAGCTGCCCATCAGCAGATAGCGGCCATATTGGAACAGCAGGGCCTCCAGTGCCGGGTCTTCTGCCCCCTCCTGATAGGCAGCCAGACGTTCATCGGTTGGCCGCTCCTCCGCCTCGTGACCGCCGAGATCCAGATCCACCCGGCGGAAGATCGCCTGATGATCCCCGGTATGCCTTCTCCGCAGCTCCTCATAAGTCTTACCCGCCGCAGCGCTTAATCTGCTGGCGCATAGCTCCGCCGGGCTTAGCATAGCTGTGGAATACTGAGCTGGCGCTGCGGCTCTATGGCTTGCTCTGGCCCGCACCTCCTCATAATCTGTCCCGGCAGCCAGCAGCAGCAGCACACGCTCCGCGCCACTGATTACCAGCTTGCCTGCGGAATTCCCGATACTTCCCCCGGTGACCTGTACATGCAGGTGCAGCTCGAACGCAACTCCAAGCCCCTCCTCATAGAGCACCGCAAGCGGATGATCCTGGTGGTAATTGTCAGCAATATGCGAGGGGCAGCGCCCCTGCATTACCAGCCCGTTCCCCTCCGCTGGACTAACGCTATGCTGTAATTGGCTGTCCAGTGCAAGCTCCAGGTGAATTCCTCCCGGCTGACCGCTTGTCAGATGCACGACACCGACCTGGTCCGGTGTGCTGATGAACACCTCACGGGTGAAGTTGCCCTGCTCCGTCTGGTAGGCCACTTTGGCAACTCCGCTATCCAAATCCAGCTCTCTTTCATAAGCCGTACAGTTCTCTGCGCCCGGCTGCGTAAGAATCAGGTCCCCAAGCGGCATGTAGGCCTGGGCGTTGACCCCCAGCATATGAGCATTCACCATATCCTCGGCCTCACCATACCGCCCAGCAGCGATTAGCTCCCGGGTTCTCTCCAGATACCTGAGCGCTTCATAATTATTGGTATCCCGGGGGAACCCGGACCATAAGGTATCCTCATTCAGCGAGATCAGCTCTCTGGCGGTACCGCCGAATACCATAGCCCCCATGTGCCCGTTCCCCAGCGGCAGCGCCTCTTCCCAGACGGCTGCGGGCTGGCTATATCTAAGCTTCCACGCGGATTTCTTTTGTTTAGTTTCCATATTCTCCTCACCCTTCGTACTAAGTTCTGAATACAGCAAAAGGCCCTGACCTAAGTCGGGCCTTTCTGCCTTCTGCTATACTCTGGATCATGCTACATCCTATTAGGATTTACAGATTTTTGCCTGTCCACAGGGATACTCTCTTCTTCACCAGCTCAGTGAATTCTTTTTCCATATCCTGAGCGCCGGCTTTGTCCAGCTCAGCCAGGAAGGCATCATAGACTTTATCGAAATCAGCCGGTTTGGACAGAATCGCTTCCGGGATACGTTTACGTACGATGTCCTGGGTCTTTTTGAAAATGACTTGATATTTACCGTCTGTCGGAACCGGCAGGTTGTACAGGGCACCTGTTTCTTTTACAGGGAATTCATCCTCTTTCGGGAACAGATCCTTCCAGGTAGTCGCCTTATATCCGGCAAGGGATTCCTTCTCAGCTTCTGAATAGGAAGCAACGATCTGTTCAGGGAAGCTTGTAGTGTAGTAGTTGTCTGTTGAATCCTTCACTCCGTCGCCATACCGTGCACCGAAGATCAGGTACTGGCCGATCCCGGTTGTTTTTTGAGTGTTCGCTGTATCATTGGCTAAGCCGTCACGGATCTCAGGCAGAACCTCACGTTTGCCGTTTGCATCCACAGTATAGTGCTTGTCTTTAATCCCCCAGGTTCTCAGGACCTGGCCTTCATCGGAGGACATCCAGTCCAGCCATTTGATGATCCGCTCAGGATCTTTGGCTGCTGTAGTAATTGCGATACCGTAACCGTCGATACCGGTCTGCATGAAGGAATGATCCTTATACTCTTCGGTCAGGGTTACAGGGAAGTGTCCATAGGTATACTCGTCTTTGCCGGCAGCCTTCAGGGCATTCTCACCATCAGAGTATTCCCATTCCTGGGAGATCAGACCGAGTACACGGCCGCTGGCTACTTTCGCTTTGTACTGGTCATCCTTTTGTACGAAGGTATCCTTATCGAGCAGGCCTTGATTGTACATGCCGTTCAGCCAGCGGAAGTATTCCTTTTCTTCGGCGCGTTTGTAGTGAAGCTTCGCTTCGAAGGTCTCAGGGTCCACATAATATTCACCGTCATCCGGTGCGCCGGTTGTAGTGAAGGCCGGGTTGGTCACGGTGATCATAATCTTCCAGTCATCGGCATTCAGCGTCAGCGGAATCGTAGGCTGTCCATCGGTTTCCGGATGCAGAGCGACATAATCCTTCAGCACCTTTTCAAAATCAGCTACAGTCCGTACCTTCGGATAGCCAAGCTCTTTGAGCACACGATGCTGGATTTCAAATCCGCCTGTGGCATCGAAGGACTTCTGGCCGACACCCATATTCGTAGGAATCTGATAAATACTCTGATCGTCCAGGCTGTACTTCAGACGGTTCATGTTCTCGCCGTAGACCTTCTTGAGGTTAGGGCCATATTTATCAATGAGGTCCGTCATATCAAGGATCAGGCCGGCATCCACCAGGGTACTCAGACTACCTTTAGCGAAAATAATATCAGGAACGTCTCCGCTGGCTGCCATCATCGCAATCTTCTGGTCGCCGCCGCCGCTGCCTACATCGAATTCAGCTTCAAGGGTGACGCCTGTCTTTTCTGTAATGGCTTTACCAACATCATCCTGCATCTTGTTCCAGTTCGGACTGGCATCTGCACCGAAGAAGGTGAATGTAGCTGGCGAGGTATCTAGAGCCGTATCATCTGCTGCGGCAGTAGCATCAGGTGTAGTTCCTGTGTTGTTAGGAGTCGTATTGTTGGCTGCATTATTGCCGTTGCCTCCACAACCAGCGATCAGCATCGAGCTCATCAGCAGGAGTGTGAAGATGGTCTTGGTACTCTTGCGGTTCATTGTGTATCCCCCTTGTATCTTAATATATTGCCTCTATGCATATCAGGTGAGACCTGAATATACCATTGTGAACGCTTGCAAAACTACTATAAATATAAGTTTCCATTAATTACCTAAGCGGGTTAGCTGCCCGGCCCTGCACTGAACCCGGCAGCTTCTCCCCTGTCACTCCTGGGTTAAAGCCTATGCCTTAACTGCACCCAACGTCATCCCGCCGACAAAATACTTTTGCAGGAACGGATAGACCACGAGAATCGGCACGGTTACGACAATGGTAATCGCCATCTTGATCGACTCCGGTGAAATCTGCGCCATCTGTCTGGCCATATCATTCGCATTTGCCATGCCGCTGCCCTGATTGGTCGAAGACAGGACCTTCATCAGCTCGTACTGCAGCGTAGTCAGATGCGGCTTGTTGCCGTTGTAGAGATAGGTGGTGAACCACTCATTCCATTGTCCTACAGCCAGGAACAGCGCGACAGTTGCGAGTACCGGCTTGCAGAGCGGAAGGATGATTTTGTAGAAAATCATAAAGTCATTCGCCCCGTCCAGCTTAGCCGATTCCTGCAGGGCAAAGGGCAGTCCGTCCATAAAGGAGCGGATAATGAACACATTAAATGCGGCAACCGCACCCGGCAAAATGTAGATCCAGAACGTCCCGATCAGATGCAAATCCTTCATCAAAATGTACATCGGCACCATACCGCCAGAGAAATACATGGTCAAGGCCAGAAAAACCGAGATGAATCTTCTCGCTCTGAATTCCGGACGGCTGAGCGTAAACGCCAGCATAGAGGAACTCACCAGACCCAGCAGTGTACCTGAAACGGTACGCAGAATCGATATTTTGAAGCCTTGAATCAGGCCGGTATAGCTGAAGATCCGCTGGTAATTCTCCAGAGTCCAGACCCGCGGGAAGATATAGATGCCGCCCCGGACCGTATCTGTAGATTCATTGAAGGAAATCGCCAGCACGTTCAGAAAGGGATATAAGGTCACAATCATGACTAATCCCAGAGTGATGTAGAGAAACACGTCGAATATACGTTCACCTTTAGACATTTGAAAAGCTTTGCCGCCCATTTGATCCCCTCCTTACATAATGCTTTCTTTCGTTAATTTCTTCATCACTCCGTTAGCCGTGAACAGCAGAATGACACTGACTACCGAGGTGAACATGCTTATCGCTGTACCATAGGAGAACCGTCCAATCTGTATCCCGTATTTAAGCGCATACAAATCCAACACTTCCGAATAATCGGTAACAAGATTGTTCTGCAATTGGAACTGCTTCTCAAAGCCGATTCCGACCAGATGACCAATCGACATGATCAGGAGTACCGTAATCGTCGTACGAATCCCCGGCAATGTAATATTGAACATCTGTTTGATTCTGCCTGCCCCATCCACCTTCGCCGCTTCATACAGCTCTTTATCAATGCCTGTAATCGCTGCCAGATAGATAATTGCATTCCAGCCTGTTTCTTTCCAAATATCCGCTGCGGTTAAGACTCCCCAGAAGTATTTACCTTTAGCCATGAACTGGATCGGCTCATCAATCACATTCATCCAGAGCAGCAAATCATTCACGATCCCCCCGTCAATCGCAAGCGTCTTGTAGACAATTCCGCCTACAACCACCCAGGATACAAAGTGGGGCAGGTAAGATATCGTCTGGACCGTTCTTTTGAAGACGCTTCCGCGCAGCTCATTGAGCAAGACCGCAAACAG
The DNA here is from genome assembly GCF_038593195.1 of Paenibacillus sp. FSL H7-0350. Taxonomy (NCBI): domain Bacteria; kingdom Bacillati; phylum Bacillota; class Bacilli; order Caryophanales; family Paenibacillaceae; genus Paenibacillus; species Paenibacillus sp. FSL H7-0350. Next base: position 3,360,723 of record NZ_CP151972.1, read on the forward strand.
AATCGGAACCACGAAGCCGAAGATCAGCCCCAGCATACTCATCGCCAGTGTATTTCTTAATACAAGGTAGAAGCGTTCATCCTGGAACAGCTCCCTGAAGTTATCCAGTCCAACCCATTTCTGTTCGCTGAACGACCTGACCGGCTTATAATTCTGGAAGGCCATTAGCCATCCCCATATAGGCACATAGCTGAATATAAATACCCAGATTACGAATGGAAGGGACATCAGGTATAAGTACTTTTGCTGGAGTACGCTTTTCCAAAATCCACTATTCCGTTTCGCAGGTGGGCGGGGGGTTACGCTTTCATTTGCTGTAACACCGCTTTCAGTGAGCGCTTTCACGATCAATATTCCCCCTTCGCTTTGATAGCTTTATCTTATCCCAGCGCCGGGGGCGAGAATACCCAACAGATTTCACGTAAAAACCTATAGAAATTAGACATTCTCCCCGCCTGTATCCCCTTAAGCCTTCAAATCACTGTCCCTAGGGATTGAAAATGTAATCCGTGTCCCCTCTCCTTCCCGGCTTGAGATGCTCAGCCCGTGCTCCGCTCCGTAATACAGTGTCAGTCTCTGCTGCACATTGCGCAGCCCGATCCGGCCCTGATCCTCTTCCTCCACCTTGGTGATGACCTCCATAATCTCGGACAGCCGTCCTTCCTTCATCCCGATCCCGTCATCCATTACAATCACCTGAATCTCCTGATTCTCCGTGAGGGTAATAGCGATGCTGACATGCACCGTGCCTTCCTTATTCTCCAGACCGTGAACGACCGAATTCTCCACCAGCGGCTGGATAATCAGCGGCGGTATCATCACCTCAGCGGCGGCGGGATCGAAGGTAATCTCATATTCCAGCCTGTCCTCGTACCGGAACTTCTGAATCTCCAGATAGGAGCGGATCATCTCAATCTCTTCCTTGATCGGCGCTCTCTCCCGGCCGACTTCCAGATTCTTGCGCATCAGCTTGCCCAGCAGCCGGACAATATTGGCGATCTCCTTCTCTCCCCTCAGATGGGCATTCATACGGATGGACTCCAGGGCGTTGAACAGAAAATGCGGATGGATCTGGCTGGCCATCATCTTCAGCTTAATCTCCCGCTGCGCGATCTCCAGCGTACTGTTCTTCTCATTGCTCTCTATCACCTGGGTAATCAGCTGGTTGATGCTGGCTACCATGTAGTTGAACTGGCGCGACAGCTGGCCGATCTCATCTGTTCCGTCAATGTGAGAGACGACATTCAGGTTACCGAGGGCCACTTGATTGAGCTGGCGGCTCAGCCGCAGCAGCCGATTGCTCGTCAGCAGCGAGATCGTATAGACCAGTACAAGCGCAACCAGCAGCACCCCGATTACGATAAACAGGCCCAGCTGACTCACCTTATTGGCATCGCTCAGAATACTTTTGGTCTCAAATACCGAGATAATCTTCAGGCTGCTGACACTCAGCTCAGGGATCATCTCATCGATGATGACGTAGGAATCCTTGTCCTTCACCTGGGTCGTGAACACGCCCTTGGACTGCGCCTGCACATCAATCCCTATGTCAAAAGCATCCACCGTGCTGCCCACCAGCTGCGGGTTTTTGGCAGATACAATATAGCCCTGCTCATCGATAATAATGGTCTCGAACGGCTCCTGGTGCAGCATCTGGTTCAGCTCATTCTGATTCACCTGCACCATCAGAATTCCTGACTTGCTATATTCTGGGTAGGGCACCTGGCGGACCAGGCTCAGCTTGTTGATGGTTCCTTTGGGGCTGTTGATATAAGGGTCCTTATCGTGGATATACATCCAGTAGATCTGATTGTTCTGCATAGCCTGTGTATACCAGTTTCTCGTACGGATCTCCGGCGTTACCGGCGCGATGGACATATCGTCCACCAGTGTGGGATTATCGATAAAAAAGCGGATATTGGAGATTTCCCGGTACCGCAGCACATATTCCTTGAGGTCGGTATAATTCAGGTAAGCCTTGGTCAGCTCCAGGATACTCGGATAATGCGTATTAACCAGCCGCTCCAGATCCTCATCGAAATAGAGCAGATTCGAAATATCTGTAGGGACACGCAGCTTGCTGTACAACTGGCTTTTGATCTTTTCCACGTTGTTGGTGGCCTGATCTATCGCTCTGTTCAAGGCTCCCTCCCGAAAATAATTCGTCAGAATAATCCCGGCAATCAGCACGGGAATCATCACCACTATGATATAAAAGAAGATCAGCTTGTATTTCAGCTTCATATTATTGACCATCCGCACCAGCTTTTTGATATCAATCTCCCCTCTCTATACAAACAGGCTGCTCCCGGTCTTCTGCAAGAAGGGGAACAGCCTGTATATCATAAGCCTCATACCTGATTATCTGCAAGCTTGCCGCGACCTGCAGTTCCAAATTTCCCTTCCGCTTCTTTTTGCTTTTCGTTAAGTGCTTTAAGTCTAGTTCTCCTTGCGGTACGCGCTTGGGGAGACGCCGACATATTTGCGGAATTTGGCGTTGAAGTAATCGGAGTTCATGTATCCAACCTGCTCGGCTACCTCATAGACCTTCATGCCCTGGGTCAGCAGCTGCTTGGCCTTCTCGATCCGCACCTTATCCAGATACGTGTTGAAGTGCTCGCCCACCTGGTTCTTGAACATTTTACCCAAATAAGCACTATTATAGTTAAAAATCTCCGCAAGTGTACCCAGCTTCAAATTCTCCTTATACCGCCGCTGGATCAGATCCGTGATCCGCTTAATCTCATCGCCGCGCCCGCTTCCGCTGCCTGTCAGCCGGGAGAGCTGCTCCATATAGCCCGACACCAGCCGCTCTGCATCATGCAGATATCTGCTGCTGTAGACCTCGCCCATCGGCGAGGCTTGTCCGGCAATCAGCGGGCGCAGCTCAGGACTCGCCGCCTCCAGCCGGGCAATTGTGCTGCTGACAATCCGCAGCAGCTGATCCTTGATATAGGTCTCGTCCCGCTGGGTATGCACGAGCTGGCGGATAATCTGCAGCGTTAGCTCCCTGGCCACCCCGCTGCTTCCAGCCTCCACTGCCAGCAGCAGCTGCACCTCGATGTCACGCTCGGGGTCCGGCTCCTCCTCCGGTTCAACCGCAGCTTGTGCAGGCTCCTCCCAGAGGTCCGGCATTTCGCAGAGCAGTGTGTTCTTCTGCCCGAAGAAGGCATCCTCCAGCCGGGCGCGTGCGGCCCCGAAGGACTCACTGGCCTCCTCCGGCCGGACAGCTGCTCCGCCCGCTGCGGCCACGAACTCCAGCCCCTCCTTCGAGATTAGCTGGTACAGCTCCTGCCAGAGCGCCGCCCGGGCGCGTCCATCCCGGAGCGGCTCCTTCAGCAGAATTCCCATGTATGGGGGAAGGGTGAAGAAGAAGCCGCGCTCCTCCTCCTGCCAATGCCGCTCCATCAGCCGCTTCACCGCATCTTCGCGGGCATCTTCCCCCTTGTTAAGCCCTTTCAATTCCAGCAGCACCACCTCGCAGCTGCTGTCCTTAAGACCCAACTCGGCCGCCGGCTCTCCGCCTTCCTTCGACTGCAGCAGCTCCCGCACCAGCACCTCGGTGGTTCTTGCCGGCTCCAGCGCCTGCCATTCGTTGATCCGTTCTTCCAGGCTGATTTTCTCCCGCAGCTCCTGCAGATAGCTGATCAGTTCCTCCTCATCCACCGGCTTAAGTAAATAGCCGTCAATATGATAGGAGATGGCCTGCTTCGCATATTCAAAATCGGCATAGCCGCTCAGAATCAGCACATGGCAGCCCGGATTCTCCTTGCGCAGCTCAGCAATCAATTCCAGCCCGGTCATTCCCGGCATGCGGATATCTGCCATCACAAGTCCAGGTTTCAGCTCACGGAATTTGTCCAGCGCTTCATAACCGTTAGCCGCTGTCGCCACTACGGTATACCCCTCTTCCTCCCAGGGAATCAAGGTGCGCATCCCTTCCCTCAGCTTGGGCTCATCATCCACAATCAGTACTTTGATCAATTGGGGCCTCCCTTCACAGAGCTTATACAGATTCTATAGCAAAGCTTATACCATAACCTATATAAAAGAAAACAAGCTGCCACCCTGTACAGGATGGCAGTCATTCCGTGCGGATATTCTATTTACGGTAAGAAGCCAGCTTCTCATTCAGCTCGCGGGTCTGGCCGTATACATCCTGATACAAAGCGAAGATCCCGTCATATAGCGCCGCCTGATCTGCATTAGGGGTATAGGTCTCTGCCGGACGGATGAAGGCTTCCGCACATTTACCCAGGGATTCGAACCAGCCTGCACCGTAGGCTGCCAGCATAGCTGCGCCCATAGCCGGACCTTGCTCACTCTCCAGCTTGATGATCGTAGCGCCGAAGATATCAGCCTGCATCTGCAGCCAGGCTTCATTCTTGGCCCCGCCGCCGATCGCCACAACCTCGGTAATCTCTTTGCCGGATTCACGCACAATCTCAATCGATTCACGCAGCGAGAAGGTGATGCCTTCCAGCACAGCGCGGGTAAAGTGGGACAGAGTATGTCCGGAATCCATACCGATGAAGCTGCCGCGGATGCTTGCATCCGGATGCGGTGTACGTTCCCCGCTGATGTAAGGGGTGAACAAGAGACCGCTGCTGCCAGCCGGGATTTCATTCACTCCCTGCAGCAATTCGTCGAAGCTCTTGTCTGCTGCAAAGGTCTCCTTGAACCAGGTCAGGCTGTGTCCTGCCGCCAGGGTCACGCCCATAATGTAGAAGGCATCCTTCTCACTGTGGTTGAAGAAATGGACCTTGCCTTCGAGGTTAAGATCCTTATTGCTCTCGTAAGACAACACCACACCGGAAGTCCCGATGCTGCACATCGTCCGGCCTTCACCCAGAATGCCTGCACCCAGTGCGCCGCAGGCATTGTCTGCCCCGCCGGCGAACACCTTGGTGGTAGGCAGCAGGCCGGAGGCTTCGGCAACTGCCGGAAGCAGGGTTCCGGTCTGCTCGAAGGATTCCACCAGTCTCGGACAGAGGGAGACCGGCAGATCGAACGCTCCGGCAATCTCCGCACTCCACTGCTTCGCGCCAACGTCGAGCAGCAGGGTTCCCGCTGCATCGGAGTAGTCCATGGCATAGTCACCTGTCAGGTGGTAGCGCACATAATCCTTCGGCAGCAGGAATAATTCAGCCTTCGCGAGCACCTCCGGCTCATGCTCCTGGACCCACAGAATCTTCGGAAGCGTGAAGCCTTCGAGCGCGCGGTTTCTGGCGATATCGATCAGCTTGCTGCCAAGCTTCTTCTCAATCTTACGGCATTCCGCAGTTGTACGCGTATCATTCCAGAGAATGGCCGGACGCAGCGCCTTGCCTTCGCCGTCAACGAGCACAAGCCCGTGCATCTGGCCGGAGAAACTGATACCGTCGATCTGTCCAGGCTTAGCGCCCGATACTTCCATCAGACGCTTCAGACTGGCGATGGTTCCCTTCACCCAATCCTCCGGGTTCTGCTCACTCCAGTTCGGCTGGGGTCTGCTGAGCGGATACGCTTCAGAGTGCTCAAAGGCTACCTTGCCCTGAGGATCTACCAGTACAGTCTTTACCGCGCTGGTTCCAAGATCGACACCGATTACATATTTCATAGTTATCCTCCTAAAAGTTATATGAAGCATTACTTCTCTTGAAACGACTCCGCAATATAACTCGCTTCGTAAGCATAATCTTAAGTTTTGCGAGCTTCTGCTTCCTGTATTCACTTCAAGCAAAACTCGCTTCGTAAGCATACGCTTAGTTATATGAAGCATTACTTCTCTTGAAACGACTCCGCAGCCGTTCAAAAACACCTTTCACTAAAGGGACGGCCAAAGTACGCGAGAGGTACGCCTAAGATGCAGCCGCAATTGTATTTCCTGCAATAGATTCTCGTTAAATCGGCCAAAAATCGTAAGCTATTGCACTTTGTACACTAGAATTTGTTGAAAAGTCTGTTTTGTAGGGTACCCTCAAATATCTGTTGTACGGAATACAGTAGAATGCTGTTTCCCAGCGAAATTAGAGCATTCTACTGCACAAAATACACTCACACGGTCCTAGATCCGCAAGACTTAGCGCATTTATGGAATAATTTCACTTCTGCAGTTCCGATGCCCTACTACGCAGGAAACCCCGCGAGTCTGCATTAAAAAAGGGGCTGCCGAAGAATGCTCTCTTCAGCAACCCCCGTTGCGTGTATTCTCTAATGAATCTGCGGACAATCCCGCAAATCCCGAAGCGTCTTACTCAGCAGTCAGGATGTACTGGTTAAGTGTAGCTCTCAGCAATTCCTGACGTCCGGATTTGTTCGGACGCGGGCTCTCGTTGTTCAGCGCGTAGTCAGCCAGCGAAGCCAGTGTCGCTTTGCCGGATACGATGTCAGCACCAACGCCTTCGTTGAAGCTGCTGTAACGATCAGCAATGAAGTTCTCGAATACGCCGTCTTCCAGCAGCTTAGCAGCTACCTTCAGGCCCTTAGCGTATACGTCCATACCGGAGATGTGTGCCAGGAACAGATCCTCAGGCTCGAAGGAAGGACGGCGTACTTTGGAGTCAAAGTTGATTCCGCCTTTGCCCAGACCATCGTTCTTCAGTACTTCATACAGTGTCAGTGTTGCATCGTAGATGCTTGCAGGGAATTCATCTGTATCCCAGCCGAGCAATGGATCGCCCTGGTTCGCATCGAGTGATCCCAGCATACCGTTAATACGGGCTACATGCAGTTCATGCTCGAAGGTGTGGCCAGCCAGTGTAGCATGGTTCGCTTCAAGGTTCAGCTTGAAGTGCTTATCCAGGTTGTACTTCTGCAGGAATGCGATGCAGGTTGCTGCATCGAAGTCGTATTGGTGCTTGGTAGGCTCTTTCGGCTTAGGCTCGATCAGGAACTGGCCGTCGAAGCCGATTTCCTTCGCATAATCAACAGCCATGCTGAACAGGCGGGCAATGTTGTCCTGCTCCAGCTGCATGTTGGTGTTCAGCAGAGTCTCATAACCTTCACGGCCGCCCCAGAATACATAGTTGTCAGCGCCCAGACGTTTACCCACTTCCAGACCCTTCTTCACTTGTGCAGCAGCGTGTGCGAATACATCAGCGTTGCATGTGGAGCCTGCACCGTGCATGTAGCGCGGGTTGGTGAACATGTTGGCAGTGTTCCACAGCAATTTTTTGCCGGAAGCCTTCATGCCTTGTTCAAGGATGTCTACGATGGTATCGATGTTGCTGTAGAACTCACGCAGGGACGCGCCTTCAGGGGCGATGTCCACATCATGGAAGCAGTAGTACTGCAGGTCCATCTTATCCATGAATTCGAATGCTGCTTCAGCACGGGCCTTAGCCTTGTCGAGCGTGCTCAGTTTGTCCCAAGCGCGGACTGCAGTTTCAGCGCCGAACGGATCGGAACCGCCAGCTGTTAATGTATGCCAGTAAGCCATTGCAAATTTCAGGTGTTCTTCCATTGTTTTGCCGGCTACGATTTCTTTGGAATTGTAGAATTTGAATGCATAAGGGTTGGTGGAACGGCTTCCCTCGTAAGAGATCTTGCTCACTGTTTCAAAATAAGCCATTTGTAAAATCCTCCTCGATATTTTGCTTCGCCCGCAAGCGTTTACAGCATCATCTTAACACATCTCTTTGACTTTGTATATTGGTTAAACAAAGTTTTTTTATTTTTATTTTTCTCGGTATTTCGATTGATCCCAGAGCCTATACCCACCCTTTTAAATTCCATATATATAAAATTATGAAATTTCACTTTCGCTCCAGTTCAATGGATGTAGTTGCATTTTTGCGCTCTTCATTCTAGACTAGGGGGCATACCCGCGCAGCGGAGCGCAGCTTCACAGCTACCCTCTTCCCGCACGTGCAAGGCCCCCGTTCTATCCTGAAACAACGGCTTTCCTCATTGTTACATGCCGCCGATCAGCAGACCGGACGAACATTATTGTATGAGACCTATAAATTCTTATATTGCAAAAGGAAGTGTGCTGCTTGAAAGTTACCGGTGATCAGGCGCTGGTCAAAAAAATTAACAAATCGATTATTTTACATACCATCCGTAAGCATTCTCCTATCTCACGGGCCAAGGTATCCGGGGTGACAGGCCTTAATAAAGCTACCGTCTCCAATCTGGTAGCCGAGCTATGCGGGCAGCAGCTGGTTACAGAAGCCGGACCCGGGGAATCCAGCGGCGGGCGCAAGCCGCTAATGCTGCATTTTAACGAAATGGCAGGAACTGTAATCGGGCTCGAGCTGCGTGTGAAACAGCTTAAGGCTGTACTCTGCAACCTGGGGGGCGGCATTCTTCATGAACGGGACAGTGTGCTGGAGAACCACGACTTCCCTTATGTGCTCGGGCAGATGCAGCAGATGATCTCGGAGCTGATCGCTACCGCCCCGCCTTCTCATTACGGACTCGTGGGCATTGGTGTCGGCGTCCCGGGAATGGTCGATGAGCAGGGCGTTGTCTTGTTCGCACCCAACCTGGGCTGGGAGATGGTTGATCTGCGTTCGATTCTGGAAAGCGCCTTCGCGGTGCCGGTCACCATTGATAATGAGGCCAATGCAGGTGCGCAAGGGGAGCTGAACTTCGGCGCAGCACGCGATGTTCGCCATCTGCTGTATATCAGCGCAGGCTCGGGGATCGGGTCGGGGATTATTATCGGCGGAGAGTTGTATAAGGGAGCGCGCGGCTATGCGGGCGAGACCGGACATATGACGATTGAAGCGGAAGGCAAGCCTTGCAGCTGCGGCAGCCGGGGCTGCTGGGAGCTGTACGCCTCCGAGAAAACCTATGATAACCCTGGCCTCTCCCTCCCGGCCCGCACAACGACCGGACTGGTCAAGTATGCGCTTGAGGGGCAGCCCGATACGCTAAGCCATTTCAACTCCATTGGCGAGTATCTGGGGATCGGAGTGACCAATCTGATCAACAGCTTCAATCCTGAGCTGATCGTTATCGGCGGCGCTCTATCGGAGGCGGAGCCGTGGCTCGGCGAGCCGCTGCGCCGGGTGGTAGCTGAGCGTACCCTCCCCTACCACAAGCAGCAGCTCGAAATCACCTTCTCCAGGCTGGGTAGCCGGGGAACCATGATTGGAGCGGGATTTTCAGCGGTCATGCATTTTCTGGGCAATATCCGCGTGACCCTATAAAGCATATTTACAAGCGGAACAGCTGCGGCATGCTTTTTATGACGCGGCTTGTTTTTGCGTGATTAAAGTAGGATCACTTTTGGCTAGCGCATAAATTCTTATATTTCTTAAAATCGCCGCATTTTTATCTGCATTTCCTGCTCTAAAAGGAGTAGCTATCCTATATAATAAGGATACTTGTGTGACATTTGTCACCATACCCTTTTTTTCTGAAATGGAGAGAGAATCCATGACTTATGTTGATACGTCTGATATTTCGGCGAAGATGTTCATAGCGGTGCTGCTGCTGCTGCTCATCATTGCTCCGCTCGTCAGCCTCGGTGTCCTGCGTCTGTTCCAGTCGCGGAAGAAATCGGGATTCCTCCTTATCGCCAGCGGCATTGCCGTCTATGCTGTCTTTCAGATGTTCATGTCTCTTACTTGATGGACCGGCGCGTTGCGCAGGAGACTCTATAACTGCTCAACGCCCGGCTGTTTCTCTCACTTCGTCATGCCTTAGTCCCCCACAGACCTCGTTCCTGCATATTGTGTTCTGTTTTCCGCACACGGTTGTAACCAATTGTTAGACTTTAGCTCTAATGATGACGGATAGGTGCGTTAATCAATTGTGTATATGTTCCAAGTACCTTTCTCATTCAGCCGAATGGCATACATCATTTTAATTGAGTCTAACTTTCCAGTCTTGTTGTCCAAACATTCCCCAATGACTGTGATATGCACCTGGTTTTTGATTGTGGAATTGAATTCTACACTTTCAACACCCGTGAACTTATATTGGAGGTTTTCACCATAGTAAAAGTCTAAGGCATCAGCTAATTTCTTATTAACAAACCCAGCTTGAAACTCCTCGTGGTTGTGCTCAACAAGTGCCTTTAGATTTTTTTCAAGAACATTTAGCAGTGGCCGCTGGTCTTCGGATAACTGATTTTCTAAAGAACTCACATCAAATGCTAGTTCAGCTTTAAAGGTATTTTTTTTTGACTGATCTGTTTCAGATGCTTTTTCGTTGCTATTGTCTTTCAAGTTGTTGTGTGAGGTCGTACTGGTTGCTTGATTTAATTCACCCGTTGGAGCCGCATTACTACAGGATAACAACAAGAACATGACCATTGAAAGGCTTAAAGCCAATCTAGCAATATACTTTGACATTTTATCCCACCTTTTTGGATGATATAAAATTAGACGTTATCAATGAGAAAAGGTTACACAATTATGTATTAAAAAGGAAACAGATAATGGATTTCCCATAAAAAGCATGATTGTATTAAGACCAAGTTGCTCCATTTACTGTGATAACACTATAGATGTTACGTGGACCACCTGAGACGTAAGGTACGCTGCTGTTTACTTGTTTCGCACGAATTTGTGATGCTGTGCTGCCATCCAACATAACTGCATCAGTACATCCAAGATATTTCATGATACCTCTCGCGTCCAAAGCTGTACAATTTGTGGCTTTGGTCATTGCAGCCATAATAATTTTGCTGCCATTATAACCTACTGCAGCACGAAAGTTAGCACCAAAGCTTAGATTTCCTTTTTCATCCTTGACGAGATTGTTGTAAGCAGCTTCGCTAGAAACTGCTTCTTGCAACTTTAAGCTGACACCTCCAATTGCCCAATCAATCCAGCCAGTCGGAATGGACAAGTCAGCAATCTTGTTGATGACCGAGACATATGCTACTTGATTTGTTCCGTTATTGGGTCGCATACAAACAAGCCTGCCGCGTTTTAATGTTGCATTGGTTGAAGCATAATTTCTTACTGGAGTACCACCGGATGTTACGGCAATACCATGAACATAGCCCGTAGTATCGTCAAAGTAAGTCCCGTTAATCCCGTACTCGCTAGAGGTTGTGAGATTTGTCCCCCCCAAATCTTTAATCCGTATTGTGGACATATCTGCTTCAATATAATCTACTGTAATTCCATTCCAGGTTGTTTGTCGATATTTCGCGTTAGCCATATTAATCACCCTTTTCATTTTGATGTGGAGGTGATATCGCGGGAATCAACCCTTGTCATTGTCATTCCCTAACAATAACGGTTGTCGATAATCCTTCACTTAGTAGGTGAATTATTAGATCTCTTTTACTACCCAATCGATAATTTTTAAGGATTATTTTGTATAATCCCATTGCTTCCCCTACTACTTTTTGAGGATAGTCGAGTACTAAGTAGGATGTTAAGCATCCTTACTACGAAGACAATTATAATAAGTACTCATCCCGCAGCAGCACCGCCAAAAATAACCCCAAAAAGTGCAGCTATAGTCTCGATGATGACTCAGATACTTTACGGGGACCCCAAAATATACAAAAAAACCGCCTCCCAGCGGGAAGCGGCCTGTGTATGCTATTCAATCTATTCAGCTAATTACTCCGTTGCAGCCAGAGCCTTGTCGAACTTGGTCTTGTTCATGCCTACGATCTTCATATCCCCGATCACCGTAATCGGCACGGCTCTCATGCCCATATCCCACACCTGCTGGGCGTACTCTTCGTTCTGCTCGATGTTGCGTTCTTCGTACGCTACCCCTTTATCGCTCAGGAAGCTTTTCACCTGACGGCAATGCGGGCAATTCGTCGATGTGTATACAATTACATTCTCCATAGTATGATTTCCTCCTCGTATCTAAGTATTAGACTCTGAGCTCTATTGTAGCACCGGAATCCTTGCTTCTCCAAATGCCAGACTTACATAATTACTGCGCTGTGCTCCAGGCTCTCGATATATTTCTCGGCATCCATAGCCGCCATACAGCCGCTGCCTGCAGCCGTGATGGCCTGTCTGTAACGGGTATCCTGCACATCGCCGCAGGCGAATACGCCGGGAATGTTCGTCTCGGAGGTTCCGGGATTCGATACAATATAACCGTTTGCATCCGTAGTGATTTGTCCGCCCAGGAATGCCGTATTCGGATGATGGCCGACCGCCACGAATACCCCGCTGGCTTCAATGAACTCTTCTTCCCCGGTCTCGTTGTTGATCACCTTCAGGCCGGTTACACCCTTATCTCCGGCAATCACTTCAACAGGGGTGCGGTTCAGTCCCCAGGTCACTTTGGCGTTATCGCGGACACGGTCCTGCATAATCTTCGAGGCCCGCAGCTCTTCACGGCGGTGCACCAGGGTTACCTTGGAAGCAAAACGTGTCAGGAAGCCCGCTTCTTCAAGCGCGGAATCGCCGCCGCCGACCACCACGATCTCTTTGCCGCGGAAGAAAAATCCGTCACAGGTAGCACAAGTGCTGACCCCGCGTCCGATGTTATCCTGCTCCCCGGGAATCCCGAGATACTTGGCAGTAGCACCCGTGGAGATAATCAGCGTATCCGTAATCAGCGTGCCCATGCCTTCCACGTTCAGCTTGAACGGACGGTCACCCAGTTCCACGCTGTTCACCCAGCCGGTCACGAACTGCGCACCGAAACGCTCTGCCTGCTTGCGCATATTATCCATCAGATCAGGACCCAGAATGCCTTCCGGGAATCCCGGGAAGTTCTCGATCTCCGTTGTAGTTGTAAGCTGTCCGCCTGGCTGCGGACCTTCGATAACGAGCGGGTTCAGGTTCGCCCGGGCCAAATATATAGCAGCTGTCAATCCAGCCGGTCCAGTACCGACAATAATTGATTTGTACATGATGATATCCCCCTTGAGATGGACGGAAAAGACGCCATTCCTTATTTAAAATAATTATAATCTAGTATTTATTATGATCACCTCAAGGGGAGTTGTCAATATGTCAGAACCGTTGTAAACGCTCCTTTTTGTGAACAATTCAATTTTAAGCAATTTAAAATAAGCGGGGGCACATATTCTGCTGCTCCCTCCATTGCACCGGCTTCTAACGCAGCAGACGCAATCCGTTAAGGATAACGAGAATCGTACTTCCCTCATGCCCGACCACCCCGAACGGCAGCGCAATCCCCTGCACAAAGTTGCTGATCATCAAGGCGGCAATGACCGTTACGGCAAAGATCATATTCTGCTTCACAATCCGCTGCGTCCGGCGCGCCAGGGCAATCGTCCCGGCAATCTCTTCAATGTTGTCATTCATCAGCACCACATCGGCAATCTCCAGTGCAGCCCCGCTGCCCTTCATGCCCATGCCCATGCCAACCGTTGCGGTTGCGAGCGCAGGCGCATCATTCACCCCATCGCCTACCATGATCACATGACCGTATTGCTCCCGAAGCGCCTTGATATGCGATACCTTATCTTCCGGCAAAAGCCCGGCGAACACAAGGTCAACGCCGCTCTGCCCCGCAATGACCCGGGCTGTAGCCTCGCGGTCACCGGTCAGCATCGCTACCTTGATCCCCAGATCATGCAGCTTGCGCACGGCAGCCGCCGCCTGGGGGCGAACGGTGTCCTGCAGGGCAATCATTCCGGCGATGGTCTCTCCGGCAAGGATCAGCGATACCGTTTTGCCTTCCTGTTCCAGACTGCTGCGCAGAGCCTTCCAATGGTCCGTAGCCGCCCCGGCAGCCGACCCTTCCGCTTCATCCAGCAGATTGGACTTGCCGATCCGCCACAGCTGGCCGTCTATGATGCCTTCAATTCCCCAGCCGGTAACCGACTGGCTCTCTTCAATATCCCGCAGTCCGATCTGCTCCGCTTCCGCCAGCGCGACAATGGCCTCTGCCAGCGGATGCCCCGACAGCTTCTCGATGGAGGCACTCACGGCCAGCAGCTCTTCCCGCACATACCCTTCTCCGGCGATGAAGTCCGTGACCTGCGGAATGCCTTCCGTCAGAGTACCCGTTTTGTCAAAAGCAACAACTGAGGTCCGCGCCATATTCTCCAGATGAACCCCGCCTTTGAACAGGATGCCTTTGCGGGCGCTCTTGGAGATAGCCGACAGCATGGCGGGCATGATTGAGGATACCAGCGCACACGGGGACGCCACGACCAGGAAGACCATGGCCTTGTAGAACGTATCGCTCCAGCTCCAGTCCAGCACAAACGGCGGCAAGGTGATCAGCAGTACTGTGGCAGCCACCACAACTCGGGCATATACGGATTCCAGCCGTTTGATAAAACGCTGCGAATCCGGCACTTCGTTCTCCGCCTCTTCTACCATGCGGATGATTTTGGCGAACAGCGTATTCTCGGCAGTCTTCGTTACTTCTATATACAGGGGGCCTTCTCCATTAACGGTGCCGGCGAATACTTCACTGCCGACAGTTTTGTCTACAGGAAGCGATTCTCCCGTGATGGAGGCCTGATTCACAGATGATTCCCCCCGGCACACCTTGCCGTCAGCAGGAACCAGCTCACCCGGACGGATCAGCAGCAGATCGCCCAGCACGAGCTGATCAATGGTTACCTCACTCATCGCGCCCTGCTCGATGCGGACCGCAGTGGCAGGCTTGAGGGCCAGCAGAGAGGAGATATCCTTTTTGCTGCGTTCCATCGTATAACTCTCCAGCGCTCCGCTCAGCGCAAAGATGAAGATCAGCATCGCCCCTTCATTCCAGTACCCGATGGAGGCGGCACCCAGCGCTGCGGCGATCATCAGCAGGTTGACATCCAGGTCACGCTCCTTGACCAGCGTCTCCACGCCTTCTTTCGCCTTCATCCAGCCGCCCAGTGTATACGAGATCACGTAGAGAATTACAGATAAGACCTCCGACCAGCCGCTGGTAGCCCAGGCTGCGAGCATAATCAGCCCGCTCCCCAGAGCGGCCTGCATTTCGGAGTTGCTGAGCATTGCCAGCGGATCAAAGCGGCGCGGTCCCGGAGTACGGGGTTGCTGCGCCCCTCCTTGACGCGCTATGGATTTGGGCATTGATTTCGAGGTTGCTTGCATAATAAATCACCTTCCTGAATGGTTTTGGTTAAGCGCACACTTGAGAATGAGAGCCATTATTAACACCCTTAAAATGACACATGCTGCCCCGGCATCGCCGGGACAGCATGTTGAATAGGTATGGTTGTTGAGGATAATGACTGGGATGATGGCATGACTCAAAGTGATGACTAAAAGAAAGACATGCCTGAGAGATAAATGAGAATGATAATCATTGTTGCAATAGAGCAACTATATTTCCTTAGCGCAACTTATACCTATACTATACCACGCAAGGAGTAAAAGTAAACCCCGGGGGCAAGCCTGATTTTTGGGAAAGAGGGTAAACCTGGGGAAAGGGTACAGATTGCTAGGGAGGCGGATGAAGGGAAAGCAGGCTAGGCGGGTTAGGAGATTAAGGCGATTAAGGCGGTTACTGGGGCGCTAGTTGATTAGTGTGTTTAGTACGGTTAGTGGCGGTGCTTGGGATTCGTGGAGTTAATGAGGTTAATGAGGGCGTTTTAGTGAGGTGGCAGCTAAGGATGTGAATTTGTTTAATGTCATTAACAGTAACTTATAGTTCAGCTACGAAATCAGGTGCACTTCTGCACCTCATTTCCACGTATCTTCCGCTTTAGGCGAATTCAGGTGCACTTCTGCACTTCATTTCCACATATCTCCCACTTTAGGTGAATTCAGGTGCACTTCTGCACCTCATTTCCACATATCTCCCACTTTGAGTGAATTCAGGTGCACTTCTGCACTTCATTTCCACATATCTCCCACTTTAGGTGAATTCAGGTGCACTTCTGCACCTCATTAATCCAGCGATTTCAAATGGTGGGGCCAGGTGCGCAGTTCCCCATTGCATCAACCGGCTGTCGTTGCACACCAAAAAAAGTGTCCCACACGGGCATTGCTAGGAGCCGATGGCGGGACACTTTTTTATATACTGCTTATAAACTGTGAGTCTAACTTATACACTCTGTCTCTACAGAAAGCCTACCGTTTATAGTATGACCTCCACTTTCACGGATTGTTTGTGCGGGTATGGGGGGATGACTGTTCCTTCGAGCCGTTCGCCGTCCACCCGGATTTCTTGGACGCCTGAGCAGACATGGCTATTGTTCTTCACGGTAATCTCATACTCGCAGCCACGGAACCGCCGGCTGACCGAGAAGCCCTCCCAGGAAGACGGTATGCACGGGTTAATGGACAGTCCGGCCAGCACCGGCTTGATGCCCATAATGTACTGCGTAGCGGCTACATACATCCATGCGGCCGTCCCTGTCAGCCAAGATACGTTCGCCAGACCGAATCTGTCGGACTCCGGCCCGAACAGGTTCGAGGCATAGACATACGGCTCCGCTTTGTAGCGCTGGATTCCGGCTTGCTCCATGGCGACGTTCGGGATCAGCTGGCGGTAATATTTGTACGCCTGGTCCCCTCTGCCCAGCATACACTCCGCAATAATTGCCCAGGTATTGGCATGGCAGAAGACGGCCCCGTTCTCCCCGGTTCCTTTGTTATAGTTGGTTAACGGATCGGCGGGATCAGGGAAGGTGGTGATGGACGGATGCAGTTTTTTGATGCCCAGCTCTGTATCGAGAATGTCGCGCACACTGTCCATCGCCTTCAGCCCCTTGTCAGACTCAGCCATCCCGGACAGGGTCGCCCAGGTCTGCGCATTGAGCCAGATCTGGGCCTCCTCATGCTCAGCGGTACCCAGATACCGCCCGTCATCCATCACCGCCCGCCGGAACCATTGCCCGTCCCAGCCCAGCGTGTTCACAAGCTGCTTCTGCTCCCCGTAGAGCCGGTCATAGTCCGCCGCATGCTCCGGGTAACCGGAGGCCGCCGCCAGATCCTTCATGCGCAGCAGCACGGTCCCGAACTGCATCGCTGTCCAGATGCTCTCTCCCCTGCCCTCACGGCATACGCGGAAAAGCTGGTCATTCCAGTCCGAGCGCAGCATCAGCGGGAAGCCGTTCGGTCCCAGCCGGGAGACGGTGAAGTCCACCGCCCGCTTCAAATGATCATACAGCGGCGCTTCACCGCCATCATAGAACGGGATACTCTCCTGAAGGAACGCCGCGTCCCCGGTCTCGGCCAGAATGTCCCATACGGCAAGCGCCGTCCACAGGTGATCATCCGAATGGATGCTGGTCACCGGGTCCCAGCCCTCATTCGGGAAAAAATAATGATTCACATGCCCGTCCTGATACTGCTGCCCCAGGAGCAGCCGGACTTTATCCTTGGCTGCCTCGGGATCGTACGGTACGACCGCCAGAATATCCTGGGCCGTATCCCGGTAGCCTACGCCCCGGAAGGTGCCGGTGGCATAATACGAAATATTGCGCGAGAACAGAAAATTCCGCTGCGCCTGATACGGATTCCAGGTATTAAGCATACGCTGCGCATCCTGATCCGGCAGCTCACAATTCCACGCCACGAGGTAACGCTCCCAGTTCTCCTGAAGTGCCGCATAGGAACGGGTGACGAAATCCGCCTCCCGTGAATGGCCGATGGCCCGTTCAATCTCTTCCTCGTTCATCGCTGTTCCGAGGAAAAAGTTCACGGTGCGGGTCTCTCCAGGCGCAAGTCTTACCCGGACCTGGAGTGCGCCGCAGGGGTCGCCTCCCAGAATGGCCGAGCCAGTGCAGCCCCCCTGCTCAATAGCAGCCGGATTGGATTCGCTGCGGTAGCTGCCGATGAATTCTTCACGGTCTCCGTCATATCCGGCGAGCGGGGCATCGGACATCATATAGACCAGCGGGGTTTCGTCCGGCTTGGGCTGATTTTCCACCCCGTATTTGTAGATCAGCGCTTCCTTGTCATGGTACTGCACCGAGACCTGATGCTTGTTGTAGCATTGCCATTGCAGCTCGCGCATGAATTCCATCATCCCAAACTCGGCGTAGGCATACACGTTCAGCTCCTTGACCTCACTGCTATTGTTCGTCAGCGTCAGATTCCAGATCAGCGAATTCTCATAAGGCCCGACAAAATATACCGTCTTCGCTGCCAGCTCATCCGCCTGCGCTTCAAAGCGGGTATAGCCCATGCCATGGCTGCTCCGCCACTCCTGCGGCTTCCGGAAGGCCGGCTCATAAGTGGGACACCAGTAGCTGCCGGTTCCTGCATCCTGCAAGTAAATATACGGGCCGGAGCGGTCGGTCGGCAGATGGAAGAAACGGTAGCGGGTAATCCGCCAGATCTGCGGAGATTTATAGAAAGATAGTCCCCCGCCTGCATGGGACAGCATCGTATGGAAGGTCCCGTTGGATAAATAATTCAGCCAGGGAGTCGGCATATCATGCCGCTTGAACTCTACCTCCCTCGCTTCATCGTTGAAGGCGAAATACTGGTCCAGCTCAGCAGTGCGGGCAAGCAAATTGCTCCCAAAAGGCGGTTCTACAGCCTTGTTACTCTGTGCGTGGCCAGATGGGTCTGCGGGTGGTACGGATGATGTGAACGGTGCGGATGATGCAGATGCTGCGGATGGTACCGGTTCATTGGCGTTCATATCGGTCTGCTCCTCTCCATTGCTCTTGCTCACTTGGGCTCCACCTCATCCATCGTCAGGCGGAACTCCAGATCATTCATATACGTGCTGTCTGTATTCAGGAACACCATGCCGAAGGCGATATCCTCCTGCGCTCCCCGGACGATGGCGATCAAGCGGTTGATCCCGCTGGCCAGCGTAATCTCCTGTTCAGGATCTGCCACCAGTCTGCCGTTCATATAGATCTCAAAAGTACAGGCCGAGTTCACCCGGAGTCTGCCGGTTCTTGCGCCGCCACTGCTCACGTTGTCTGAGGCTGTATCCGTGGCCTTGGGCAGATGCACGAAGCAGCTCAGGAACAGAGGGCGTCCCTCCGGTGCGGGAATGAGGAAGGTTCCGTCTGTGCGCCGTTCTTTTTTCTTCATCCAGCCGTATAGGCCTTCCCCCAGATTGTTCAGGGAGAATTCAGGGTCTGTATAGTAGGCCTTCATCGCCTCGTAGTCGATATGCGGCGGACAGAACAGCGTCATTGCGGCCTCCACCGCCCACTGCGCATCCTCCTTGTCATGAAGCAGCAGCTCATCGTCAAAAGCGGCGCCGAGATTGGCGAGCAGCCGGGTATAGAGCCTGAGGCTCTTGTCACTGTCCGGGTCGGCGAGCAGCTGCGAGCAGAGGATCTCTCCCGCTCCGGCCGCCTGCCGGACCACAAAAGCCCCCGGAGCTGCCGCCTGGCTGCGGTTCAGCTCGACTAGCGCCAGCCTGCTGTATTCCGCCGTATGCTGCCCGGCGAAATAGTCCTTCCAGGCCGTGCCTTCCACGCTGGTGCACAGCACCTCGGCGCCCGGCACCTCCAGCCTGCATACGGCCAGCTCCCGGTTGACGACATCCCGGGGTGAGAGATGCACCTTATCGAAGCCGAACAGGTCGACCGGGCTGATGCCCTGGACGGCGGCGTGCGCGTAGTCCGCCGCCAGATGATACGTGCCGTGCGGCGCGATGCGCACGGGAGCGTCCAGCAGGCGGGCGAGTGCCTCCTGCCCGCCGGGCTCTGCCGGCAGCACCAGCACGCTGCCGCCGGCCAGGGCTGCCTGGCGCACGGCTTCCGCCGCGCCCGGCACGCCCAGCAGTTCGGCCTCCACGACGAGGAGGCCGGGGGGCAGGCCGGACAAGCCTGCGGCGCTGTCCAGGCTCTGGCCCTTCAGGCGGAGCTTGCCGAGCAAGGCCTCCGCCATTCCGCCGCTGCGGACCCACACCGCAGCGGACCTTGCCGCAGCGGGCGCCAGCGCGGCGGGTCGCCCGGCAGCCGCTGCGGACCCGGTGACGGCGGCGGCGGGCTTGATGGCGGCGCCAGGGCTGGCCGCGATGCCAGGACCCGCGGAGGCATTCAGCGCCGCAGCCGGGGGAGCGGCCGCGTGGACCGCGCGGCCCGCGTACTGCAGCAGGCTGCGCAGCAGCAGCTGCGCCTGGGGAACCCGCTGGAGATGATCCATGATCTCCAGCTGATTTGCCAGGAACATGCCGGCTCCGCTGCGGTATTCCAGCAGCGGCGACCACAGATCGCCGCCGTCTCCGAAGTCTCCTGCGCTGCATTCCAGCAGCAGGGTGAAGTCACCGGTTACCGGCTTCTCGAACGCCGCCCGGATGATCGGCAGCGGCCCGTCCTCACGCAGCTCCTCATGCCAGTACATCAGATCCTCCGCGCCTAATCCCCGAAGTACCGGATGCCCGTAATCCCCGGCATGGGCGCGGATGAATTCCCTGCGGGTGAGCGGCAATCTGCCGGGAGAGAGATGAAGCTGCTCCAGCAGCAGCAGCCGGCCGCCCCGCTGCACGAATCCTCTCAGCCTCCGGTCCAGCGCCCCGTCCTTATCCTCCATCTTGCTGCCGACAATCAGCAGGGTTCCGGCCGCAAGCTTCTCTACCGTTTCCGGCTCTGTCCGGAACAGCGCGGGTACCAGCGTGTGAATCGCCTGGAAGTCCCGGTCAGAACCGATGTAAGCTGCGGGCAGAGCGATCTCCACCGGCTTGGTACGGCAGCTGCCAGACAGCAGGCGGTAGCTTACCTCAAGCTCATGCATCAGCTCGCCGCCATGGAACAGGCGGGCAGACAGGGTCGCTTCTCCTTCACCTACCGCTGCGTCTATTCCTGCCCCCTCTCCTGCTCCAGCTCCTTCACCATGGACCGCCTCCGGCATCCATTCCAGGCGGATGCTCTGGCGCTGAGCAGGCTCATGACGGAAGCGGAAGGTCTCACTATATACCCTGTGACTGCCCTGTATGACTTCACATTCGACCGTTACTTCCTGCGCTGACTGCGTATCGTTATAGACATCGAAGCTGCGGCAGACCGGCGCATCATCGAAGAAGCAGCGGTTGTATTCAGCGGCAATCAGCGTGACTGGCTTGAAGGCCGCGGCCATAATGGCAAAAGCAGGATTAGGCCTGTAGACCGGATACTCCTCCGGCAGCAGCCCGTTGTTCAGCGAAAGCGAGTAGGCCCGAATCACAGCAGGCTTAGGACCGGGTGTGGTCAGATCGGCCTGCGGCAGCTTCAGCTCCTGCTCCGGCATCGCCCGCATGAAGTAGTGGACAAAGTTAAAGGTAGAGATGCCTGAGACGCCCTGCCGCCGTGCATATTCCACGAACAGCCGCTCCTTGTGGGCTAAACCGGCAGCGCTTGTGTCCGAATCCTTATATACATCCATTCCCGAGTACATACTGCTGTTCTGCGGACAGATGTACCACCAGCCGCCATGCTCGCCGAAGGTGAGCGGAACCTGCCGGTCCCACTGCGCGATCGTGCCGTCAATATTGTAATGGCGGCTCTCCACCTCGGTCTGCTGCCTGGAGACCAGACGGTTATCCCCCTCCACCATGACCGGGCGGGTATCATCCAGCGCCTTCATCAGCTCGATCAGGCCGGGAATATGCTGCTTGTAGTGATCCCTTCCGTCCACCCAGCGCATCTCGTTCTGTACACTCCACAGAATGACCGAAGGGTGATTCTTGTCCCGCTTCACCAGCCGCTGCACATGCGCGCGGCAATTGCCGATGAAATCGGGATGGGCGGCATCCATGCTTTTGCTGGAGCCGTAGATAGCCGTCTCATCGACAATCAGCATCCCCTCCTCATCGGCAATCCGCAGATAATCGGACGGATAGGGCTGCGCATGCAGCCGGATGCTGTTAATGCCCACCTGCCGGCACATCCGGTACCAGCCCCGGATATAGTCCTCAGTCTGCTGGGCCGCCCCCTGAAAATGCCAAGAGTCCCCCCGCAGATTAACAGGAATCCCGTTCAGCATAAACTGCGGCCCCTCACACCAGAACTCCCGGAAGCCGAAGGTCTCGCTCCGGCGGTCCAGAATCTCACCGTCCGATTGAAGCACAAGCTCCAGCTCATACAGGACAGGGGAATCCGGGCTCCACAGCATAGCCTCCTGCCAGGGCAGGCTGAAGGCCGCTCCGCCCCATTCCCGGCTGCCGGTATTGCTGCATAACTGCCGCCCGGCCGCAGCCTGCGCGGGAAGAAGCGATACTGCGGCTTCCGCCTCAAGTACGGGCTGCGGACGGACAGCCGCCAGCGGCTGCGACAGATGCGGCGGCTCTGCCTGCGCGGACGGAATGCCGGACTTCCGCTCCCTGACCTGCAGGAGCACCCGCAAACCTTCGGGTGAGGGGCCCTCTTCTGTGCTGCTGATCAGAGCATCCACTTCCAGCCTTCCCTGCCGGACAGAGGTACGGATCGTAAGATCCTCCAGCGTTACCGGCGGATACGCCTCCAGGAAGACATCCTGCCAGATGCCCCGGGCAATTCTGCCGAACCAGGAGCCGGAGAGTCCGGTGATTTTGGTCTCCCCGGAGGGAAGCACCGCCGTGTCGAAGCTGCCGCAGACTACATGCAGATGCTGCTCCCGGCCGGGCTTCACCAGTGCGGTGATATCCAGCCGCAAGGGCAGGAAGCCGTCCTCCCAGATCGCAATCCGCTCGCGGTCCAGATAGATTGCCGCTTTTTGCATAATGCCCTCGAACCGCAGTACGATCCGCTGCCCCAGCATCGTCTCCGGCACCTGGAAGGTGCGGTGGAGCACCCCGGCTTCAGCCTCATTCCATTCCCCGGGGTATCTGTACACATCGAAGGGCTGGAATTGATACTCGGCGACTTCGCCGAATTTGCTGCCCGAAGGCGCAGTATAGCTGTAGCGCCAGCTCGATGGGACCTGTATTTTGCGGGCCTCGTATTGCAATCTCTCCGGAAGGGCGCGGGTGCGCGGCTGGTCATAGAGCGGCATGAAATCCCACTCGCCATTGAGACATATGGATGTACGTAACATATTCATTCTCCTTTTCCTAAATGGGGGCGGGGGATGGTTAGGACGAGCGCAAGCTTTTTCCAAATGGCCTGATCCGTCTCCATCTCACTCCATTTCCTGAAATGCGGCTCCATCACCTCACCCCAGTTCTCCGGCCGGAGATTCGTGGTAAGCTTCCCTGCGTACGGGGTAGGCTCTACCGTTGCAGGCAGCTCGGAATAAAAGAACAGCAGGTTCTCATGCAGCCCGATAATCCCGTACTTGTCGCCGTCTCCCGGGCGCTCCTCCTGATACTGGTAATGGTGATACACATAGCTGGCGACCTGCTCCGGCTTCAGCGCCGCCACTCTTCCGTAGGGGGTTCCCGCCGAATGACTGCGCTTCCAATGTTCTGCGGTGACCGGCTGCTGATAATGAAAAATATCTATCATAGGCACCCACAACCGGGGCTGCCCCCCTCCCGGCCACTCCTTAAGAATCTCTGCCGCACCCTGAAATAGCTGCTCCGGCTCCACCTCCCTGCCGGCGCATTCATAGTACAGAAACAGCTCCTTACCATCCTGAAAAATACTCAGCCGTTCAAGGCCCAGCCTGTCCATGCGTTCATTCAGTAACGGGGTCTGTGCACCCCAGAACGCTGACGGATTAGCATCCTCCCGGCACTCGGCTCTATATAAACAACGCTGCATCGTGTCCCTCCAACCTTATGTCATCTACCCTTTTAGAGTAACGTATCCGGCGGGCCGCTTCCTTGACGATCATGCCCTTCTTTAGCATAATAACGACATGAGAAAAGTGCGGATACTTTACTAGAATTAAGCATGTGAATCCCCTTCCAATAGATGGTTGATCAAGCTCCGAAATATCTCTTTGAATAAGCGTCTTGCTATCCGTCTTCACTTCTGGCATCATTTTTAATGAATTATTATCTTTAACTTAGAAAGAACAGCTTAATGGGACTTCACTCTATTCGTACAATCAGGGAGGAAAGCAAAGTATGAGAATCAAATTTGATCTTTTTCCGGGCGGAGTTTCTAAAGCGCTAACATTAAGCTGGGATGATGGAAGAACCTACGACCGGAAGCTCGTGGAGATTCTGAATCAGCATGGGCTGAAGGGGTCTTTTCATCTCAATTCGGGATTGTTCGGCAATGAGGGCTACATCTCGCAGGACGAGGTGGCTGCACTCTATGAGGGGCATGAGATTTCGGCGCATACCAGCACTCATCCGTTCCTTACCATGACCCCGCGCGAGGGGATCGCCGATGAGATTCTGACGGACCGCAAGGCGCTAGAGGAGCTAGCCGGTTATCCGGTCCGGGGCATATCCTATCCGTTCGGCAATTACAATGATCATGTTATCGGCCTACTACCTGCCCTGGGCATTGAATATTCCCGCACGGTGAATTCCCACCATAGCTTCAGCCTGCCGGACAACCTGCTAGCCTGGCACCCTACCTGCCACCACAAGGAGATGCTGGACTTGGGCAAGAAGTTCCTGGAGGAAAAGCCCCGTTTCTCTTATATGCAGCTGCTCTATGTCTGGGGACACAGCTATGAGTTCAATGACGATGATAACTGGCAGGAGCTGGAGCAGTTCGCCGCTATGATGGGCGGTCATGAGGACATCTGGTATGCCACCAATATTGAGATCGTGGACTACCTGTCCGCTGTGGAAGGACTGCGCTTCTCCGCTTCGCAGGAGATGGTCTATAACCCGTCGGCAACGGAGGTATGGGTCTCAGTGGGGAATGAAGCCCGCCGCATCCCGGGCGGAGCTACGGTCAGATTGGGGCACACGACTTAAACATATGAGATAAGTCAGACGACATAAAACACACCCTATTAAGTTAGATTAAAAACCCGATTCCGCACAGCCCCAGGGCCTGGCGTAATCGGGTTGTTGTGTATTTTCGAAGGTTTTGCGGTTAATTCGTTGGCATACGATTGTGGAGATGGTGAAGAATAGAGCAGACGGATTGGTCGTTGCCTGCCGATCCGGCTGCTTGCGGCAGATCAGACAGTGTAGGCAGGCCAGCCCGCCGCTACTGCCAGCTACCGCTAGATACCCGGCTACTGCCAGCCTCCGGCGGCGGCATCTACATTGTCCTGCCGGGCAATCCAGGTCAGGCAGGCCGCCCGCAGCAGCGCTTCGGTTCGCTGAGCCGCGCTGCAAAAGACCCCGCTCATGCCGATCTCATACAGATCGGCCAGCGCATACGCCGCCGGTGCCCCCGCGGCGAGCACCGCAGCCGCCGGCCGCACCCGGCGTACGGCGGCCAGCACCCCAGCCGCCGCCAGCGCGAAGCCCTCGGCGGCGTTCTCTCCGGGCGCGGCCTCCGCCGCCGCGCCGTCCAGCACCAGGAAATCGGCGATACGCGCGATTTCCCCGGCGGCAGCCTGCCCCACATCGGGCGCGAGCAGCGCCCCGATGCGGCAGGCTGCCGCATAAGCGTGGCCGAGAGTCTGCTCGGCCACGCCCTCAATGAATTCGCGCTGCGCCGCGAATTCCTCCAGGCTGGCGGGGTACGGCGCCAGCAAGTCGATGCGGCTGTCGCCGCCCAGCCGTTGGCTCTGCAGCGCGGCGGCGAACAGCGCATCAAGCTGCGCATCCTGAAGCGCAGCGAGTCTGGCCGGGCGGGCAGCAAGCTCCGGCGTGTAGAGCAGAGCAACTGCAGCCCAAACGCCGTCCGCCGACTCCAGGAGGTCGGCAGCAGCAGCCCGCAGCCGGTGACAGATCCGCTGCAGGATACGCTCCGCCTGCTCCTCATCACTGCATGACATCCAGCTTGAATAGAGTGCTGCGACCTCCGGCGCAAGCAGCCATTCCTCGCCCCGGATCAGGCAAGGGCCCGCAGGGTAGACACCCGGCTCTGCGCGTTGAAGAGACCGCTCGCCCGCTCCATCACGCAGGACCAGGAAAGCCTGGCGCTCCCCCGGGCGGCGCGAATAAGTCCGCTCCCGGTTCACTTTTCCCTTACGCGGCTCCCCTTCAGCAAGAAATTCCGCTGCTGCGGAAGCTACAGATGCGGACTGGCTCATCTCCACGCCAATGGTCCGGTCGCCGGTGTTATACTTGAACGGGCGCTCTTCCTTGTTTGGATCATCCTTCTGCTGGCGTTCACCCTTCATCCTCGCACCCACCCTTTACCTTTGAATTACTGCCGCTCCGCTCCCCCTGAGGAGAAGCTGCCAGCATTTTAAGAGGCTTCAATCTATAAATACTGGCAGAGGCACTGAAATATGCAAACGTTATCAAATGAATGCAGCAGCAAAATCTTACCCGGATGAGTAGTGGACATGCGGTGGGGTGACGAGCTTCAATGGGTAGGCGAGCTGAAGTAGGCGGGAAGTAACCTTTACATATTCTGTTGTTAATCTCTATAGACTTCGAATTAATTTAGGGTTCGGGTTGGCTTCTGCTTGGCGCTTGGTGATCAATTGTATTTACTACAGCAGATCTTCTCTTTAGCGGCTGTAAAAAGCGATCTGTTGCAGTTTGTACAGCAGATTTTCGCGGAAAGGGTGTTTTGGAGGCATGTGCCGGAAATCTGTTGTATGGAATACATCAGAACGGAATTTAACGCCGGATATAGCCTAATCTATTGCAGAAAGTACAATTGCCGGGCAGTTTCAGTGCGGATCAATCCCTCACGAACCGTTTTTCTCACAAACTATTCCTTATTTCCTCGCAAACCCTCACCCTCTTCCCATTACTCACACTCACACTCCCAACCCCACCCCCTGCTCCCGCAAAAAAAGACCACCGCCTAATACAGAAACATTCTGCATCAAACAGTAGTCTTTAATTCCTCTTCCTAAGTTGCAAGGAACTGTGTCTTATTGAAACCAGTTGGGGGGGGAGTACAAGGCTTCTGCTCACCGTCTATCCGGCTACAACTCTCCGGCAGCTCGGCAGCTCAGCGGTTCAACCTCTCACTCCCCAGCACAGCCCGCTCCCGCTAACCCTTTCTATCCCTGCTGGCTGGCAGCGATCGCCTGCTCCAGGTCATAGAGGATATCGTCGATGGATTCGGTGCCGATGGACAAACGCAGCAGCTCCGGTGTAACACCGGCGGTAATCTGCTCCTCGACCGACAGCTGCTGGTGGGTGGTGCTGGCCGGGTGGATGATCAGCGACTTGGAATCGCCGACATTGGCCAGATGGGAGAACAGCTTCACGTTCTCGATCAGCTTCACCCCTGCGGCCGCCCCGCCCTTAATTCCGAAGGTCAGAATCGCGCCCTGGCCCTTAGGCAGATATTTCTGAGCCAGCTTATAGGATGGATGACTCTGTAGTCCGGCATAGCTGACCCACTCTACAGAATCATGTGCCTCCAGATATTGGGCGACCTTGAGTGCATTCTGGCTGTGGCGTTCCAGACGCAAATGCAGCGTTTCGAGTCCCTGCAGCAGCATCCAGGAGTTGAACGGGGAGATCGCCGCGCCGAGGTCACGAAGCAGTTGTACCCGTGCTTTGATGATATAAGCGATAGGGCCTACAGCTTCAGTGTAGACTACCCCGTGGTAGCTCGGGTCCGGTTCGGTCAGGCCGGGGAACCTTCCGCTGGCCTTCCAGTCGAACTTGCCGCCGTCCACGATGATTCCGCCGATGGATGTGCCATGGCCGCCGATGAATTTGGTTGCCGAATGCACGACGATATCCGCACCATGTTCAATCGGACGCAGCAGATACGGGCTTGGGAAGGTATTATCCACAATCAGCGGAATTCCATGTTCATGGGCGATAGCCGCCACTGCTTCGATATCCAGTACATTCCCTTGCGGATTACCAATGGTCTCGGCGTACAGTGCTTTGGTCTTGTCCGTAATCGCTGCCCGGAAGTTCTCCGGATTGTCGGAATCCACGAACTTCACCTGAATCCCCAGCTTAGGCAACGTTGTAGAGAACAGATTATAAGTCCCGCCGTACAGACTTGCGGAGGACACAATCTCATCCCCTGCTCCGGCAATATTCAGAATAGAGAAGGAAATGGCCGCCATTCCGGACGCGGTCGCCAGTGCACCTGCCCCGCCCTCAAGCGCAGCAAGACGCTGTTCAAACACATCGGTCGTCGGATTCATCAGCCGGGTGTAGATATTGCCGAACTCCTTAAGCGCGAACAGATTCGCTGCGTGCTCCGCATCGCGGAACCCATACGAAGTGGTCTGGTACAACGGCACGGCACGAGCTAAAGTAGTGGGATCAATCTCCTGGCCTGCGTGGACGGCGAGGGTTTCAAAGGACAGCTTGTGCTCTTCTGACATGGGTGTTTCCTCCTCTAAAATAGGTAATATCAAATGTTAACTCTACAAGATTGTACCTATTCTCTCACAAACCATGTCATTTGAAAAGATAAAATTCTTATTAATTCACTGTGTTTTATTAAGTTTAGCAAGCCAGAATAACCTCCCTGCAAAATGCTGTACATTCTGCAACTTTGGAGGGATAGAGCCGATAGGTTTCAGCGAATCTTGTATTTCAGGCACAATTCTTAGCCGCGGGCTACATCAATCCTAAAAAACCCGCTGCAAGCAGCGGGTTCAAGGGAGCGGCGCTCATCAGCCTCCACCTCAAGTATCATAGCTGACCAGATAGTGATGGAGCTCCGTATTATAGCAGCCGATACTGTGTTCGATCAGCCGGCCCTCCCCGTCATAGGAGTTGCGCAGACGCTTCAGCACAGGCGTCCCCGGCGGCAGCTTGAGCAGCAGGCATACCTCGGATGGTGCCGGCTCCACGAAGAAGCGGTCCCTGAAGTTCTCCAGCACAATACCGTTCTCCTCCAGCGAGTCGTACAAGGACTGGATGTCTGCCCCCATCTCTGCCGCTCCCCCGCCGGGCAGGGCTGCTGCCGTAAGGAAATGCACCAGATGTATATAGGGCTGGCCATCCAGAATATACAGACGTTCGATCCGCTGGCAATACGGCCCGTAGCGGCTGTATTCCTCTGTTCCTGCTTCATTAGCGAGACGCTGGGATGCGAGCAATTTCTTTTCCAGCTTATGGCCTGCTTCGACCAGCAGCTCTGTGAACCGTTTGCCTTTGGAGAGCTTCTGGTAGGCGGTATTGCGCATCACAATGGTTCCGACGCCGCTTTTTTTCTGCACATAGCCTTCCTGGGCCAGCTCCTGGACCGCGCCGCGAACCGTCATTTTGCTGACATCGAACTCCTTCTCGAGCTGAGGCTCGGAGGGGATAATGCTGCCGAGCGGGTATACCCCGTGCAGAATCCGGTCTTTGAGGATCTTGTGGATCTGCTGGTATAAGGGGCCTTGCTTGCGTTTCAGTGACACCTTACGTTCACTACCTTTCAACATCTAAGGTAAAGTCTGACAGCGCCCGGAGCACCTCGCTCTCGGTAAACAGCGCGGTATCTCCCGGGATGGTGTGGGCCAGCATCGCTGCGGCCGCTGCCATCTCCACCGTCTGCTGCTGCGGATACTCCTGCAACTCACCATGGATCACAGCGCTGGCAAAAGCATCACCGGCACCAATCCGGTCATACACCGGGAAGGTCAGCTTGCGGGAGAACGCGAATGTACCTTGACGGTACAAATATCCTGTCAGGGAATGCGTATTGTCCGCATTAATCTCACGGTGGGTGCCCGCTGCCGCTCTGATTCCGAAGCGCTCCGCCACAGCGGGAACCGCTTGCTTCAACTGTGTTATTCTATCATAATCTGCCGCTGCGGTGCCAAGAATGTACAGCGCATCCTTTTCGTTCATCAGCACCAAATCGGCAAGCGCAAGCAGCTCTTCGTAATGCGGACGGGCCTTGGTATACCCCGCCTCCCCCCATAACGCCGGACGGTAATTGCAGTCAAAAACCACCATGCCCCCCGCACGCTTCACCTCCGCCGCAAGCTGCTTCATCTGCCCGCGCACTCCGTCATTCATAGCCAGCGCAATGCCGCATAGATGGAGCACATCCACCCGGGAAGCCAGCGCCGCCATATCATACTGACCAGCCTCAGCGGTATTGAAGCTGCTGCCCAGCCGGTCGGTATACGTGACTCTTCCGGGGCGGGCGCCGAACCCGTTCTCCAGGAAGTACATTCCGAGGTGCTTGCCGCCCCGGCGGATCAGTGACGTATCCACCCCAAGCTTGCGCAGATAGGCCATCGCAGCTTCCCCCACTGGAGTCTCCGGCAAGGTTGTGATTAGTGCTCCATTATGGCCGTATTTGGCGAGCGCCGCCGTTACATTCACCCCGCTGCCCGAAAAAGAGTACTCCAGCCTGCTGCTCTGGGCCAGCGTCTCCACCCCCGGCACCTGCAGCCGCATCATCACTTCGCCGAAGGCCGCGATTCTAGGCATACCGGTCCACCAGCGATTTCATCTTATGGAGCAGCGTGCGGACATCCTGCACCTTCGTGCTTCCGGTCTGCGGATCAATAATGGAAGAATAGATATGCGGGATCACCTGCGGTACGCCTGCCTGAAGCGCAATCTCCAGAATGGGCGCGAAGTTATCCAGATCGATTCCGCCTGTAGGCTCCAGGGCAAATCCGGCTTCTCCGCAGGCCTGGGCCACCGCACGATACTCTTCTTCCAGCTCCAGCCCTTTCATCGGAAAATATTTGAGTGCATTGCCGCCCATATCCCGGACCAGGGCAATGGCAGCGTGCACTGGAACGATGGCCTGCGAAGCATTCCCCGCGCTGACCGGCCCGGTGGAAATATTGACATAGCCCGGCTGTCCGCAGGGAGAGACCAGGCTGTTAATCCAGCTGTCCTTGGCTCCCAGGTTAGCACGGGTCGCGCCTACAGCCGGAAAGACCTGGTTGATATGGCTGCCCGCATAGCTTGCAGCAATCTCTGCGACCACCGCCGCCTGGCGGTTGTCCCCGGCACCAAGCCCGATGGATACGGCATCCTGGATCCCCTGTCCGTACTCCGTCATAGCGGCGGACGCTTCCTGGGCGTTGGCGTAATTTTTGGAGAGTACGCCCACCAGAACATGCCCTTCGGCAGCCTCGTAGATATCCTTGGCGTTCCCGATACTGCCGGCCAGGACATTCAGTGCCGCTCTGTTCTTATAAAAACGCTCCTGAATCTTGCTCATTATGATCTGCCCCCTATAATCTCTTGAATTCTGCTGACGATAACCTGGAGATCATCGCCCTGCAGCGATCTCGGATCGATATCGAAATATCCCTGCTTCACGCCATAGTCCCGCATATACACGGCAATATCGCCTTCCCGCAGGCGGTCATTGACCTCTCTTGCATCCCTTCCCGCAGCAGCGGCATCAATCTGGATGCGTCCCCGGTAAATCGCCCGCCCCGCTTCATCCTGCACGGTGCGGACCGACACGCCGGGAAGACCGGCGAGCGGCTGAAGTGCCTCCAGCGCCTGCTTCTCCTGCTGGCTGTTGTCCGCCTTGTCCTGATATTCATCCAAAGCCTGGAGCAGCCCGAAGGTCGTCTCTTTGCCGACCTTCATGCTGCGGCCGATCCCGTGCAGCTGCACCTTCAGCCAGCCGATGTATTTCTTCCCGCCCGCTACAATGCCCGAAGTTGGACCTTCCACCGCCTTCGAGCCGCTGTAGATGGCCAAATCGGAATACTGGACATATTTGCGCAAGTCCTCCTCCGCAGCCGCATCAACAATCATCGGCACACCCCTGCGCCGGGCAACCTCCCAGGCCTCCTCCACCGAGATCATATTCTTCTGGACGGCGTGGTGGGATTTCACATAGAGAATCGCTGCGGTACGTTCCCCGATGGCCTGTTCAATATGCTCTACGCGGCCTTCATTCGCATATCCCGCTTCAACCACCCGCCCTCCGCCAAGGAAGACCATTGTCTCCACCGGCGCTCCATACTGCACGTTATGGCCTTTCAGCATGATAATCTCATTCTTCAGCACCGGCTCCTGATGCAGGCGCAGGCTAAGCCGCGGATCTCCGGCGGTCACTATGGCCGCCACCGACAGCGCAATGCCGCTGGAGGCCGAGTTCACCACAACGGCTCCTTCCGAGCCGAGCAGACGGGCGATGTAATCTCCCGATTTGTCCACCAGATCCGCGATTTCCACATACCGCTGCCCTCCTTGCTTCATTGCCTCCATGACTGAATCCGCCGGTGCAGACACGCCAAGGATGCTCATTCTTCCGCTGGCATTAATCACACGCTTCAATCCATATTTAGCCTGTAATGAGTGATCCATTGATAAAGACTCCTTTTGCTTCAATATAGTGGTGCGCGGTCCGCACCCCGCCCTCTGAGTCC
Organism: Paenibacillus sp. FSL H7-0350; assembly: GCF_038593195.1. Lineage (NCBI taxonomy): Bacteria > Bacillati > Bacillota > Bacilli > Caryophanales > Paenibacillaceae > Paenibacillus > Paenibacillus sp. FSL H7-0350. The sequence continues at coordinate 3,392,705 of NZ_CP151972.1, forward strand.
ATAAGCTGTTTCTCACCGTCTTCCAGGGAGAATAAGGTCAGATTCGCCTGCCCCCCTACCCGGATCTGCCCAAGCTCCGGCTTGCCGAGCCACTCTGCGGCGCTGCTGGTGACGGCACGGATTACCTCTTCCAGACTGTAGCCGAGATAGAGGAACTTGGTCAGTACATCCGCCATGCTGTACACCGGACCGTTCAGCCGGTTGCCCCGGTAGATGTCTGTGCTGATCGTATTCAGCACGATACCAGCCGCCTTCGCTTGTTCCGCCACCCGGAAGGAGAAGCTTGCGGTGCCATGCCCTACGTCCAGTTGGACACCCCGGTCTACAGCATCCAGCAGTTCCGGCAGCGGTGTGCCGTCCGCCCGGAACAGATTATTGGCTTTGCCGTTCAGGTAATGAGTAATTACATCGCCCGCCCGCAGCAGCTCCAGCACTTCAGAGATAGCAGGCGGCGCGGAGCCGATATGCACCATGAGCGGAAGCTTCGTCTCATCCGATAAGGTTCGTGCCAGCTTAAGCGGCTGTATGCCGCTGCCCTTAACGACGCTTTGGCTGATGCGGGCTTTCAGGCCGACGATGAATTCAGGATAAGCCTCCACTGCTGCAAGCGCGCGGGCCCGGTCAATCCACTCCAGCTGCGAGAGCTCGTCGGTCCGCGCAAGTCCGATTCTTGAGATATTAAGCAGTGCGAATACCCGGGTATCGGCCAGAAGACTCGCACTGTAAAAAGCCCCGATCCGGTCTGCTCCGCAGCTCCCGGCATCCACCAGTGTCGTCACCCCCTGCTTCACCCCGATCTCGTCAATCTGATCGCCGTAGGGGTCAAGCTCCGGCACAGCATGCACATGCAGATCAATCCATCCGCTGGAGCCGTATAACCCGGAGCAGTCCAGCAGGCTCCTGCCTTCCGCCTGGCCCGGCGGGGTAATCGCGGTAATGATTCCGCCCTGAATGGAGATATCCACCGTCCGGCCATCCACCAGCTGCAAGTTGCGCAGCACGTTCTCTGTGCCCACTCGTCCCATCTCCTTCTTCAATTACAGATTTACAGGGGAATTACCAAAAATGATTAATGACATGAACTCCATACATCCTTATATTTAACAAGTAGCAACGGCTGTGCCGTCCTGTCATAAAAATATAAAGCTGCTTCACTCCAAAGATTATAATGTTATAATGTTTATAGTAGCACAAGTGTAATCCAGAAGAGAACTGCGATTTCTAATCCAAGAGGTTCCATCCAAGAATTCTAATCCGAATATCTTAACACTGGAGGTACTGCTGCATGTCCAATCCCGCACCCCAGCCATCCTTGCTGAACCGGTTCCGGCTGACCTGGAATCACTTCAAGTCAAGGCTGCTGCTGAAATACGCTTTTTCCTATATCCTCATGTTCCTGATCCCGCTCACCGGCGTTACCATCTTCGTCTATGAAAACGCCGTCAAGGGCCTGCGGGTCGAAATTGAACAATCCAATGTTAATCAGCTTAATCAAGTGAAAAGCACCATCGACGGCCGGATGAATGAGCTTCAGGAGATCGCCGGACGCATCGCCTATGACAAGCATCTGACCCCTTATATGGTCCGGCATCCTTATTACAGTCTGGAGGCGATTCAGGCACTGGCGAATTACAAGGCCAGCAGCAGTATCGCCGAGGATCTGTTCCTCTACTTCCACGGCGATTCCAATATCTATTCTTACCGTGGGTTGGCTGATCTTCATGTCACCTTCGATACTCTCTATCAGTTCGAGCACTGGACCCCGGAGGAACTGCGGCGTGACTTGAACGAGACCCGTCAGCCACTGGTCCGTCCAGCCGAGAATGTGACGGTCAATTCCCGGATGGAGCCGATGCTCGCCATGCTCGTCCCGGTGAAGCCGAATGACCCGTTCCCTTACGGAACAGTTGTCTATCTGATGAAGGAATCCAATCTTACCGGCGTCATGGATTCAGTTCTGAGCGATTTCTCGGGCAGCAGCTATATCTTCGGCCCCTCCGGCGAGGTGCTGACCGCGAACAGCCATGGCGTCAGCTTCCCCCAGAACGAGCTTCAGACCCTATCCGCTCTTAAGCCGGGGATTCACAATCTGGAGCTGGACGGAGAGCAGTACTCTGTGGTCTCTGTGAAGTCTGAAGAGAATGGCTGGACCTACGTCACCACGATGCCCAGTTTCCAATTTTTCAGCCGGGTCGCCCATGTTCAGACGCTGATTCTAATTGTCTTCTGTATTACAGTTGTTACCGGCATAGCGGCCGCGCTGCTGCTGGCCAAGCGGCAATACCACCCGATCCGCGATCTGATGGAATTCGCCAAGCCGCGGGGCAGCGGCAACGAAGCTCCCAAGCTGCGCAATGAATGGGAATCGATCCGGCAGACGCTTCATGACTACAGTGCCCGGATTGACCTCCAGGAGCCTTTTGTCCGCAACCAGTGCATGCTGCTGCTGCTCAAGCACGGCCAGCCGGATGATCCCGAGATTGAACAGATGATCCTGAGCGCAGGCTTCAGGCATCCGCAGGGACAGGGCCTCTATTTCTCGGCCATCCTGTCCTGGGATGATGCAGCGCAGGGCGGCAAGTCTTGGCAGGAACGCCATCTGCTGCAGGAGATGCTCAGCAATATCTGCCTGCCGGGCCCGGATGCGCAGATCTTCGGGATTGAATTCTCGGTCAAGGACCAGTTCGCCCTGATTATCTCCCTTCCAGGGGAAGGGGAGATGCCTGTTCAGCACCGGATGGAGCAGGTTATTGAAGCCATTCAGGCAGTGATCCGCGAACACTCGCAGCTCGCGCTGAGCATCGGTGTCGGCATGGCCTACCGGGACCTCGCCAGGCTGAACCAGTCCTTCATTGAAGCCTCCGCTGCTCTTGAGCACCGGATGATCCGGCGCAGCGGCCAGGTCACCTACTTCGAGCAGCTCGCAGAGCTGAATCCCGCCGCTGCCGAGAGCTTCTGGATTCCGCGCAAATCCATGCTGAAGCTGGAGCAGAGTCTGAAGCAGGGCAACGAATCGGTAGCGGCTCAGATGATTGCCGACACCATTGACACGATCAAGGACGAGCCGCTGCAGGTTCATCTGCTGCGGTGTATCTGCTTCGATCTGTTGAATGCTTTTCTGCGTACCGCCTCGGAGCTGGGTATGGATGAGGTGTTCACCAATATGCCGGAGCTGACCTCCTTCGAGACGCTGGAGGAGCTGGAGAGCCGGCTGCTCTCGCTGGCTTCCGCCATTTGTGCCCAGGTGGAGCGGAACACCGAGAACAGCGAATCTTCCCTGATGGATGACATTCTGGCGTATGTGGATCAGCAGTTCGCAGACTACACCCTGAGCCTTGAGCATGTGGCGCTGAAGTTCGCCATCTCGACCTCTTATTTAAGCCGAAGCTTCAAGGAGAAGACCGGCAGTAATTTCTCGCAATATATCTGGCAGCGGCGTGTGGACGAGGTGATCCGGCTGCTGGAGAACACCAGTGCTCCGCTCAAGGAGATCATCGAGCAGGTCGGTTACCTGGATGCACCCAACTTCATCCGCAAGTTCAAAAAAGAAACCGGTCTGACGCCGGGGCAATACCGCAAGGAACATGCCTTGAAGGGGGCCGCTGCGAAAAGACCGGTTTGAAAAACGGGCGGAGCGTCCGCCCTGAATATTGGCATACAACCAATCCTGCACATAATGCAACATTTTACTCATCCTATGGGCGCCCGAACGCATAATTGTTGTACAAAAGGCAGGATTCCATCTTTATCGGGCAGCGTGGCAGGTTTATTCCTGCATTCTATGCAACATTCCTCCCGCAAAGCTCGCTATCTGTGAACCGGGGCTGCAAAATGTGCAACATTTATATCACCAGCAGCTATGCAGGTGATTCGCCACTTCGCCATTTGCGGGACGAATCACGCAGCCTGCCTCACCAGTGCTTGGGTTACTCCGCTTCGCGGGGCGATTATCTGGTACTCCGCTTGGCGGCGGCTTCCTGGCTACTCCGCTTCGTTCAGAATATGCTCCACCAATTCATCCAGCGGCACCGTGGCGAGCGCGATCGCTGTGTCGGTTACCCCGTAGTAGATATAGAGCAGGCCGTCCTTGACCACATTGCCGGTCGGGAAGATGACATTCGGAATCTGGAAGCCAAATTTCTCGTAATACGTCTCCGGCTCCATAATGAAGTTATGGGTCCGGGCAATGATTTTCTCCGGCTGCTCCAGATCCAGCAGCATCGCCCCTACACGGTAGACGATCTCTTCATCGACACCGTGATAGAGCACCAGCCAGCCCTTGTCTGTACGGATTGGAGGCGTTGAGCCGCCGATCTTCCGCGACTCCCAGGACAGGTTCCCGGCGGTGGCGAGCAGCTTGGGCTCTTCCCAATTCACGAGATCCTCGGAATAGGTAATCCACATAGCAGCTTTTTCCGTCCCGTAAGCTTCGCCCACATATTCTTCGGGGCGGCGGAGCAGCACGAATTTGCCGTTTATTTTCTCAGGGAACAGGATGTTGTCCCGGTCATTGATGTCGAGCGGTGTGGTATCCGCCACGAACTCCCAGTCCAGCAAATTGGTTGACTTCAGAATCGAGGAGCGGGTCAGCCAGTGGCCCTCCTCTTCCCCCCAGCCGTCCGGGTATTTGGGAATGGAGCGCTCAGGGACGCCGGCCCCGGTAGGATAATAGCTCATGGCGCAGGGACGCAGGGCGTAGTTGAGGTAGAAGGTTCCATCGATCTTCACAATACGCGGGTCCTGCACGCTGCCGTACGGAAAGCCCAGCATATCCGGGGTAACAATCGGCTCATCCTTCACATGGGTGAAGTTCACTCCGTCCTCACTCTCCAGCAAGCCCAGATAGTTCTTGCAGGGAGTCAGGGAACCGGCGGTGCGCTCGATCATATAGAACTTGCCGTTATCGATGATGACCGCCGGGTTGAACACGGTCACCTTGCGCCACTCATAGCCGCCCGGGACGACAATCGGATTATTGGGATGTCTTGTAATTTGCATGTCTATTCCTCCTGCGAATGATGTTCGTGGTATATAAGAAGCACTTAGGCTTTGAACTTGAAGCTTGATCGTCACTGCGGTGAACATTTGGACTTCCGGCCGCTGTTGTCAACAGATTTCTAGATTTAATCCGCTTTTCAGCGGTTGAAATCCGTTGACAAAGGCGGACGCTACCGCTCCTACAGTTCCAAATTTCCCCTCCGCTTCTCTGCTTTCTGTTAATTACTTTCGTGCTTCTTATATAACTTAAGCGTCTGTACCTCATAGGGTCTGAAGGACAGCGGGATGACGCCGCCGGCGGTCTCCACGGAGCCGGTCTTGCTCTCCAGCAGATTGACGCGGCAGGCGCGGACGTCCTCGTCCTTCCAGTCCAGCACAGCCGATTCTCTGCTGCCCGCCGCTTCATACAGCCGGATAATCGTGCCGCTGCCGTCCTCTGCCTGCTTGATTGTATCGAGCATGACATGATGGCTCTGGAAGGCAAGCCAGGCATGGGTGCTTGGATATTGGCCGGAATGTGCGGCTTCGCTGACCGCCAGCAGCGGTTCATTCAGCTCTGCTGCTTCCCGTACCACATCGGCCTGCCGCCATTCTCCGCTATGCGGATACAGCGAATAGGTGAATTCATGCTCCCCCTGGTCGGCATAACGGTCCGGCCAGCGCGGGGAGCGCAGCAGCGAGAGCCGCAGCACTCCGTCATGAATGTCATAGCCGTATTTGCAGTCGTTCAGTAGGCTCACGCCATAGCCGCCCTCGGACAGATCGGCCCAGCGGTGCCCGCAGACCTCGAATTGCGCCTGCTCCCAGCTGGTGTTGCGGTGGGTCGGGCGCTCCAGCGCGCCGAACGGAATCTCATAGGTAGCCTTCGCGGCCACAATGTCCACCGGAAAAGCAACCTTCAGCAGCTTATGCTGCTCCCTCCAGCTTACGCGGGTACGGAAATCCACCCTGCGGCTGTTCCGGGGCAGGACGATCTCCTGCTCAATCAGCGATTCATGCAGCTGCCAGCGGAACTTCAGCACGGTCTGCACAGGGCCGCTGGTGAGCACCCGGCAGTCCAGCAGCTTCGCCTTGCCCGCAGGCTGCTGCTCATAACGCGGATCTATATCCCAGGCATCCCACAGCGGCGGGGTGTCATGATAGAACTGCAGCTGGTTCCCGGTTTGGCCGGGCTGGAGCAGCTCGCGGTCCGCGCTTTTGTCATACCAGCGGCTGATCTCGCCATCTTCATTGAAGGTCAGGATATAATGGTCCGTCTCCCATTGCTCCGGGAAGCCGTCTCCAGTAGCAGAAGAATCTGCACGCGACACATCCCTTACTCCGGCTGGCTCCGCAGCCTCCCGCAGCCAGATTGCCCGGCAGCCAAAGGCCGGAACCTTGCGGACCTGCACAGCCAGCGTGCAGCTGTCCCCTCCACCCTCTGTGTTCCAGCATTCACTAGGCAACAGGCCATCTTCATCGAAGGCCTGCATAGCAGCCAGCTCAGGCCCCCCCTCCAGCCGAAGCAGCTCCGTCCGCTCCCAGCCCAAGCTGTTGAAGACCACATAGGGACGGCCCTCGCCCGATGTATTCACCTCAGCCGCCAGAGCATGCAAGGAGCGGTCCAGCACCTGCCTGCCCAGACGGAAGATCTCCGCATATTCCTCCCGCGAGGTCGTATACACCTCCGGGATGGAAGTCCCCGGGATGATGTCATGGAACTGGTTGAGCAGCAGCAGCTTCCAGCCCCCGGCCAGCTCCCCGGAGGGCAATAGATGCTGCACATCCGGCTGCTCCAGATCCAGAGCACCGTCCTTCTCCGCCAGCACACTCCAAATCTCCGCCTGCCGGTACAAAATCTCCGCCTTGCGGTTGCTGCGCTTATTGAAGGCATGGGTCGTGAAGGTCCCCCGGTGCAGCTCCAGATAGAGATCGCCGTGCCATGCCGGAAGCTCCGGCTGGCGTGAGCCGATCTCCGAGAAGAAGGCTTCCGCCGTCGAGAATTCGCTAACCGGCTGGCCCGGCGCAAGATCGGTGCGGCTCACATATTCCAGCATCTCGTGGGTGACCCCGCCTCCGCCGTCGCCGTGGCCGTAGAGCAGCATCAGCTCATCGTGCTCTTCCTTCTGGGCGTAGGCCTCCCAGTGCTCCTGCACATCCTTCGGATGCGTATGCTCGTTCACCCCATGGTTCTGATAGGCCACAATCTTCGTCCCGTCAATGCCGACCCAATGGAATAAGGTATGCGGGAAGGGATTGGTATCATTCCAGCCCAGCTTGGTGGTCATGAAATAATCGATGCCCGCCTGCTTCAGCAGCTGCGGCAGGGAGGCGCAATAGCCGAACGTATCCGGCAGCCATTCAATCGTGGACTGCTTGCCGAATTCCTTCATATAGAAGTCCTGGCCGTACAGCATTTGCCGGACCAGCGACTCCCCGCCGGGAATGTTCAGATCCGGCTCCACCCACATACCTCCGACCAGCTCCCACCGGCCTTCGGCAATCCGCTCCTTGATCCGCCCGTACAGCTCGGGATAATGCTCTTTGGCGAAGGCATAGAGCTGGGGCTGGCTCTGGGAGTACCGGAAGTCCGGGTACTTGTCCATCAGAGTGCAGACGGTGGAGAAGGTCCTGCTGACCTTGCGCACCGTCTCCCGGACCGGCCACAGCCAGGCCACATCAATATGCGACTGGCCTACCATATGCATCGTTCCCGGGTGCAGTCCCGCCGCCCGGTCCGCCGAAGCAGCAGCCCGTAACTGCTGTTCCGCCGCAGTTACGGCCCCGCCGTCCAGCAGCAGCTCCTCCTTCCTATAGAGCGTGTCCATCACCCGCTCCAGTGCCTTAAGGCTGCGGAGGCGACGCATATCGCCCTCCGGCAGCAGGAGGGCTGCTTCGTGCACGATTCGCACCGTATGCAGAAGGCTGTATACCGGGCGATTAACACGCACAAGCTTAATTTCAATGCCCGTCAGCGGCGGCTTAATCACCGCCTGCCGGTTCAGCGGGTCCTCCGGCTCCGGTACCGGATCATACAGCTCGATGTCCAGCTCCAGGCGCTCGCCCACAGCGCCGGACGGCAGCGGAATGAACCAGTGATTGCTGTCCAGGCCATGGTACGGCGCTCCGCCCAGCTTCAGCAGACCTTCCCCGCGTCCCAGATAGAGCAGCGCCGCCTCTTCCGGTGCCCAGTCTCCCGGCACCGCGATCTCCCGGTGAAGGAAATAGGTGGTTCCATACCCGCCATCCAGCCGGGAAACATTGTACTCCCGATGCAGCTCCTCCTCATGCTCATAGCAGCCGGGAGTGCGGTAGCGGGACCTCCGCATAGTCCATTCCGCAAGCTCTATCTTCTCAGCCCATTGCCGCTTGTCCAGCCATCCGGCGAACCGGTCCATACGCTTCATAGCTTAGCCCTCCTCTCTGACTTGGAGCGGCGCGCTCAGGTACTCTGCGGAGTGCGGGCCGGCCATCACTGTGAATTCTCCCGGCTCGACGATCCGCGTCAGATCTGCCGATACATACTCCAGCTCCTCCCGGCCTACACGGAACGTCACCGTCTGCGTGTCTCCCGGCTGAAGGCTGATCTTGCGGAAGCCCTTCAGCTGCTTCTCGGGCCGGGTAATGGAAGAGGCCAGGTCGGAAATATACAGCTGGACCACCTCGCTGCCCGCCCGGTCACCGCTGTTAGTTACATCCACGGAGACAAGCGCTTCTTCATCCGCAGAGATTACAGGAGGCTCCACCTTCAGGTTGCTGTATCCGAATTCAGTGAAGCTAAGACCATAGCCGAAGGGATATTCAGCGTGAAAATCCGTCTCCAGATACCGTTTGCCTCTCGTCCGCCGCTTATAGTAGTACACGGGCAGCTGGCCGACATGCTTCGGGATGCTGATCGTCAGCCGCCCGGAAGGGTTCACCTCGCCGAACAGAATGTCAGCAATTGCATGTCCGCCCTCCTGGCCCGGGTACCACGCCTCCAGAATGGCGTCCGCGTGCTCTACAATCCAAGGCTCGGCAATCGGGCGGCCGTTGATATAGACCACTATCAGCGGCTTGCCCAGCTTGTGGATCTCCTGCGCTAACTCCAGTTGCACGCCCATCAGATTCAGCGTAGACCGGTCGATGCCCTCCCCGCATTCCATGTCGCTCCAGGAATGCTCCGTCACGACAGAAGCGCCGGTGAGCAAATCAATCGTCCCCTCACCGAAATCTCTGGCGCTGGAGCCGCCGATCGCCAGCACCACCGCATCGGCTTCGGCCGCACAGGCCAGCGCAGGGGTGAAGCCTTCCCGGGAATTGCCCTTGATCCGGCAGCCGGGTACGTACAGGACCTTGTCCGCTCCACCGCCCAGCGCCTGCCGGATACCGTCCAGCACGGTGATAATCGCGCCTGCGGGCTGCGGCGAGGTATAGTCGCCAAGCTGGTTGTACGGGGCATCCGCATTGGGGCCGATCACAGCAAGCTTACGGATCTCCTTACTTAGCGGCAGCGCTGCGTTCTCATTCTTCAGCATGATTATGCTCTCACCGGCAATCCGCCGGGCCAGCTCGCGGTGCTCCGGCTTGCCGATGATGCTCTCCGCCTGCTCAGGATCGGCATAGGGGCGGTCGAACAGCCCAAGCTTGAACTTCAACTCCAGAATCCGTGCCGCCGCACGCTCCAGATCGGATTCCTGCAGCCGCCCGTGCGTGGTAGCAGCCGCGATATGCTGCTCGAACATCTCGCCCGACATCTCCATATCGATGCCCGCCAGCAGTGCCTGCGCTACAGCTGTTTCTCCGCTATTTGCGGTGTTATGACCATTCGTCAGCATGCCCAGCGCTCCGCAGTCCGTGATCACGAAGCCTTCGAAGCCCCACTCTTCCCGCAGCACATCCTGCAAAAGATAACGGTTCGTCGTACACGGCACGCCGTCAATCTCGTTGTAAGCTGTCATAATGGACAGCGCACCGGCCTCTACCGCCTTACGGAACGGCAACAGATCAACCTCATGCAGCTCGCGCAATCCCATATGCACGGGCGCGGAGTTCCGCCCGCCTTCCGAGCTGCCGTAGGCGGCGAAGTGCTTCAGGGTGGCAAGCACGGAATCCTCCGCGTCCAGCCGTTCTCCCTGCAAGCCCTTCACGGCCTCCACACCCATAGTCGCAATCAGGAACGGATCTTCGCCGAAGGTCTCCTCCGTCCGGCCCCAGCGCGGATCACGCACCACATCCAGCACCGGCGAGTAGGTCGCCGCTCCGCCCTGGCTGCGGGTCTCAAGCGCTACCACCCGGCACATCTCCCGGTACAGCTCCGGGTTCCACATGCTGCCCAGTGCAAGCGGCACCGGAAATACAGTGGCTCCGATCGCCATATGCCCGTGGGAGCATTCTTCGCCGAACAGAATCGGAATGCCAAGCCGGCTCTCCTTCATCGCATAAGCCTGAATGGCATTAACGGCCTCCGCCCCCTCCTTCGGGGACAGGCCGGTCTCCAGCGTGACTCCGGTCCACGGGTCGGCACGCAGCGTCCCGTACAGGGAGCCGACGCCTCCGGTAGCAACCTGGCGCTTGAAGGCTTCCGTCATGCCTGTGGTTCCGTCCGCGTGCTTCTCATAGCACTGCCAGCCGAAAGGCTGGACTAATTGTCCAGCCTTCTCTCCAAGTGTCATGCGCTGCAGCAGGTCCTGTACCCGATCCGCCACAGTCCGCGTTTTATCCTTATAGATCATTTTTACAGCACCTTTCTGCATTAGTCATTCGTGCCGCTCACTCTCGGCACTTCAGAGAATGAAAGTTCGAAGAAAATGGATAGCGCCTGAGGAATTAGTTAGTCTTCCAGCGGTCATACGCAGCCTGGTTGATCTCGGCTACACGCTCTCCGCCCATCTTCTTGACAGTTGCGACATAGTTGTCCCAGCCGGTCAGCGGCTCGGCACCAGTGATGAACTTCGCTTCCATCTGCTTCACATAAGTGCTCAGGTCCGAATTCAGACTGCTGATTTCTGTCTGCTCTTCCACCGTGAGGAACAGGGCCGGGAACGGAATCCGTGCGCCTTTATCCAGCAGCTTCTGCTTGGTCTCCTGCTCTACCCAGAGGTCGAAGTCTGTCTTGAGTCCCTTGTTGATATCATCCATGGACAGGGTTGGGGCAGGAATGCCGTAGTTCGGCGTCAAGGTGGCCCGGAAATCCTCCATCTCCTTGCCGTCCGGTACAGGCAGGTATTGCTTCACACGGTTGTCTTTGTCGGTGTACTCCCAGAGCGTTCCCTCCGGCCCTTTGTTGAAGAACAGGGCACCTTCATAGGAATAGAGGTAATCTACCCAGCGGAGCGAGGCTTCCGGTGCAGGGTTACTGTTCGTAATGGCGAATGCGCCGGTCGTAATCCCTCTGTTCTTGGCAATCGCCGGAGCAGACACCGATTCACTGCGCACAGGGGCGAACATCGGATCTGCCGTGGACGGCTCTCCGCCCTTCGTCATATAAGCATGCCAGTCGGAAAAGAGCGCCACGCGGTTATTCTGCGCCTTGGCCTTCTTCTGCTCCGCCGTCTGCGAGAAGCTCTCATGATCCAGCAGCTCCTCGGACCAGAGACGGTTCATATACGTCAGGTACTCCTTATAGCCTTCTTCAAGCGGTGTATAGTGGACCTTGTCCGCATCGTCTACATAGATTTCTTCTTCATAGATGCCAAAAGCGCCCAGCAGCCAGGTACGGATATCGCGGAGGTTCGCAGCCGTTGTCGTCACTGAGGAGATTGGAATCTCATCGGCAGTTCCGTTGCCGTTCGGATCTTCCTCCTTCACGCGCTTCAGGTAGGTGTACAGCTCCTCGGTCGTTTCAGGCAGCTTATCGATATTTAGGGCCTTCAGGAAGTCCCCGTTATACCACATCGGGTTGCGGTACCAGTGCTGGCTCATTTCCACCACCGGCAGGGAGTAGATATGACCGTCCGGAGCGGTAATCGATTTGCGCACATCCGGGTTCTCCGCAAGCAAAGCCTTGAAGTTCGGGGCATATTCTTCGATCAGGTCTTCCAGCGGGATCAGAATGCCCTGTTCGCCGTAATTCATCTGCTCGGCAGTCGTCAGACCGGCAGCGTAGAAAATATCCGGGTAATCGCCGCTGGCGAACACCAGATTCTTTTTGGTATCGAAGCTGTCCTTCGGCGCATTTTTATATTCCATCGTAATCCCGGTCTTCTCCTTCATCTGCTGGAGCACCGGCATGTTCTCCCAGTTCTGAATGCCCACATCCGGCGCCATCATGCTCAGGGTGATCGGCTCACTCACAATCGGGAAGCCCTCCTTGTTCACCGTGGCCTCTCCGGTACCCTTATTCGCGGTGCCTTCATTGGAGCTCCCGCAACCAGCCAGCAGTCCAAGAATCACAGCCGAAGACAGCAGAATCTTCCATGGTTTACGTGTGATCTGCATTAATAATTCCTCCCTTAGGTTCATTACATTTTAACCTTTAGCCTTTCACAGAGCCAATCATGACCCCTTGGACAAAATAACGCTGCAGGAACGGGTAGACCGCCACAATCGGCAGTGTCGAGACGACGATGACGCCATATTTGACCAGCGATGCCGTCTCTGCCTTATTATTCATGGCCATAGCTACCTCACCGTTGATCGCAGCGCCTGTGGTCTCAGCCGACATTTCCTGCAGGACCAGGATCTGGCGCAGCACCATCTGCAGCGGATACTTGGCTTCATCGTTCAGATAGATCAGGGACGGGAAATAGCTGTTCCAGTGTCCAACCCCGTAGAACAGGGCCATCACGGCGACAATCGGCGCGGACAGCGGCAGGATAATGCGGATGAACAGCTTCAGATTCGTACAGCCGTCGATGTGGGCCGCTTCTTGTAATTCTTTTGGAATCGTGGACTGGAAAAAGGTGCGGGCGACCACGATGTTCCACACCGATGCGGCCACAGGCAGGATCAACGCCCCCATGCTGTTAATGAGGCCCAGGTTCTTAACCAGCAGGTAGGTCGGCACCAGGCCTCCGCTGAAGAACATTGTGAACAGAATGAGACCCATGAACAGCTGGCGTCCGACAAAATCAGACCGGCTGAGCGCATATGCTGCTGGCAGCGTAACCGCCAGATTAAGCAGAGTGCCCACAGCTGTATAGATGATGGTATTGAGATATCCGTTCCAAATCTTCGGGTTCTCGAACACCAGCTTGTAGCCGTCCAGCGTCACATTCTTCGGGAACAGCCACATGGCGCCCGAATTGACATCCTGCGGCGAGCTGATAGACGCGCTGAGGATGTAGATCAGCGGATAGAGGACCACTACCAGTGCAAGGCCCAGATAGATGTAGGTGCTGATCAGAAACAGCTTATCTCCCCTGGATTCTTTCATCGCAGTAACCAAAGACTTCAACTCCTTTCTACCAGAGGCTGTTCTCACTGGTGCGTTTGGCAATCCGGTTGACGGTAACGAGCAGTATTACATTGACCACCGAGTTGAACAATCCGACAGCGGTCGAGAAGCTGTATTGGGCGTTCACCAGACCGGCGCGGTACACATAGGTGGATATGACATCGGAGGCTTCCATATTAAGCGAATTCTGCAGCAGCAGGATTTTCTCGAAGCCCAGGCCCAGAATGTTACCCATGTTCAGAATCAGCATGATCGTAATCGTGGGTATAATCGTCGGCAGATTGATATGCAGTACCCGCTTGATCCGGCTGGCTCCATCCACGATGGCCGCTTCATGCAGCTGGGGATCTACGCCGGACAGGGCCGCGAGATAGATAATTGTCCCCCACCCCGTGCTCTGCCAGACGCCTGAGAAGACGTACACCGTCTTGAACCAGGCCGGATCGGTCAGGAACTGTGCGGGCTGGAAGCCCAGGAATTCAATGAACCGGATAATCACTCCGCTGGAGGGCGACAGGAAGGTAATAATCATCCCTGCCATGACGACCACCGAAATGAAATGCGGCGCATAGGTAACTGTCTGGACCGACTTCTTGAACGGGCCGTTGCGGACCTCATTGAAGGCCAGGGCCAGAATGATCGGCAGCGGAAACCCGATGGCAAGCTCATAGAAGCTGATGCTGAACGTGTTCCACAGCAGATCCCAGAAGAAATAAGAATTGAAAAACCGTTGGAAATGGTCGAAGCCTACCCAGTCGCTGCCTGTAATTCCTTTGGAGGGTACGAAGTTCTTGAAGGCAATCTGAATGCCGTACATCGGACCATAATGAAAGATGAAGAAATACAGTAACGCGGGAAGCATGAACAGATAGAGCTCCCAATTCTGCCAGATTCTTTTGCCAAGGGACTTGTTCCCCTTCATTCTCCCACTCCTCTCTATGTTAGTTTTCATTACACATAAATCTGTATCCGCTTCGCATTCTTGCTATGGCCTTGCCTGCTAACGCTTACATCCCAAATTGTAGAGAAACTAAGCTGACATCGTAAATATGTAGGTTGTGCATTGTCATGTTAACGGAGTGTAAAACCGCGCTGCTACGGGGCTTACGGGCTGAATAGCTTGTCTGCGCTGCTCCCCGCTGTCTGCGGTAAATGTGTGAATTATGAACCCTCCTCCCCCCTGCAAAAGTTACATATTGTGCTCCCCCGGCAGGTATGCAAACATTTGCTACGAATGCCAACGCTACAACACCCGACTGACATATAGGAGGTTTCTGTCATGACCCGTACAACTGCCCACCTGATCTCACACACCCATTGGGACCGGGAATGGTATATGCCTTACGAGCGTCACCATGTGCTGCTGGCGAAGCTGATGAACGAGCTGCTGGAGACGCTGGAGCAGGACGAGCGCTACCGGTATTTCCACCTGGACGGACAGACCATTATTATTGAAGACTATCTGCAGGTTCATCCTGAGCGGAGAGAGCAGCTGGAGCGCTTCATCCGTGAAGGCCGGATTGTCATCGGCCCCTGGTATGTGCTCCAGGATGAATTCCTGACCAGCTCCGAGGCTAATGTGCGCAATCTGCTGATTGGCCATCAGGACGCAGCGAAATATGGCGTCATCTCGAAGCTCGGCTACTTCCCCGATTCCTTCGGCAATATGGGCCAAGCCCCCCAGCTGCTCAAGCAGGCTGACATTGAGACTGCGGTGTTCGGCCGCGGCGTGAAGCCGACGGGCTTCGATAATATGGTGGGCGAGCTGAACAGCACCAGCTACGAATCGCCTTACTCTGAGATGTACTGGGAGTCACCTGATGGCTCGACTGTGCTGGGACTACTGTTTGCGAACTGGTACAGCAATGGCAACGAGGTGCCGGTAGATCTAGAGGAAGCCAAGGTCTTCTGGGGCAAAAAAATCACGGATGCCGGCAAATACGCCTCCACCCCGGAGCTGCTGTTCATGAACGGCTGTGATCATCAGCCGGTGCAGCGTGATCTCGCGGATGCGCTGGAGACGGCCCGGAAGCTGTACCCGGACACAGACTTTGTCCACTCCAGCTTCGAGCAATACCTGAAAGCGCTGGCGCCTTCGCTGCCTGAGGACCTGGTCACCGTGCATGGCGAGCTGCGCAGCCAGCATACGGACGGCTGGGGGACGCTGGTGAATACCGCTTCCGCCCGCGTCTACCTGAAGCAGCTGAACCAGCAGGGCCAGACGCTGCTGGAGAAGGGCGCTGAGCCGCTGGCGGCATTGGCTTACCTGGTCAGCGGACAGGCTTATCCTCATGCCCTGCTGACCTATGCCTGGAAGACCCTGATGCAGAATCACCCGCATGACAGCATCTGCGGCTGCAGTGTGGATGAGGTCCACCGCGAGATGATCAGCCGCTTCGAGAAGAGCCGCCATGTCGGCGAAGCTATTATTGAAGAGAGTCTGAAGGCGGTATCCGCTCAGATCGGAACCCGGAATGTAGCGGCCTGGGGCGAATCTGCCCTGCCAGTGACGGTCTTCAATACTACCGGCTGGGAACGCAGCGGAACAGTAAGCATGGAGGTCATCATCGCCAAGCGTTACTTCAAGGAAGGGCCAAAACCGGCGGCGATTGCCGAAGCGCTGGATCAGCTTCCGCTTGACCTGGAGGGCGGTCGGCTAGTGGACTCCGAAGGGCAGATCGTGGCTTGCCGGGCGGAGGATCTGGGCACCCGGTTCGGTTATGAGCTGCCGGACGATCAGTTCCGCAAGCCTTATATGGCCCGGATGGTCCGGCTGACCTTCGAGGCTGCGCAGGTGCCGCCGTTAGGCTACAGCACTTACGCCTGGGTAGAGCCGGCGGGTGAATTCGCAAGGGCTGCTGCTGAAGGTCCGCTTAAGCTGCTGGAACGGGGGATGGAGAATGAATTCCTGGCTGTACGTATCCGCGAGGATGGCTCTTACGATGTGGCCGACAAGCGGACGGGCTGGAGCTTCACCGGACTCGGCGTCTATGAGAATTGCGGCGATATCGGCAATGAATATGTGTTCCGTCAGCCCGAAGGCGATGCTGCCCTGACTACCAAGGGACTCGCTGCCCGCATCTCGCTGGCTGAGCATGAGCCTTACCGCATCACGTATGAAATCGTGCACGAATGGACGATTCCTGCCTCCGCAGACGCTTCGTTTGAGGATGAGAAGCGCAAAATGGTGCCGTTCCGGCTGCGCAAGGCCGGACGTTCTGCAGAGCAGATGCCGCTGCGGATCGTGACCCGGATTAGCCTGGAGGCCGGCGGGACCGGCGTTCAGGTCTCAGCCGCGTTCAATAATCAGGCCAAGGACCACCGGCTGCGCGTGCTTTTCCCTACCGGGCTGGCCGCTTCCACCCTGCGGGCCGATTCCATCTTCGAAGCCGCCGAGCGCGACATTGAACCGGCTGCGGACTGGATCAATCCAAGCAATGCCCAGCACCAGCAGGCTTATATCAGCGTATCGGACGGCAGCGCCGGACTGCTGGTAGCCAACAAGGGGCTGAACGAATACGAGGTGCTGCGGGACGGCAGCAATACCATTGCTGTCACCCTGCTGCGCAGCGTATCGGAGCTTGGCGACTGGGGCGTATTCCCTACACCGGAAGCCCAGTGTCTTGGTGAGCAGACGGTGGAGTTCGCAGTCCGTCCCTTTGCCGGGGATACGGACTGGACGGAGGCCTGCGCCTGGGCCTATCAGTACCAGGTGCCCTGGTTCACGGTTCAGACCGGCTGGCAGGAGGGCTCCCTCCCTGCGGTCTATCAGCCGCTGGAGTGGCAGGGCCGTACCCTGGCGCTGTCCGCCTTCAAAATGTCCGCAGAGCATGAGGACATGATCCTGCGCTGGTACAATCTGGCGGGAGCAGAGCAGGAACTCGCGCTTACGCCGCATTTTCCCGTGGAGGCCATCCATGCCAGTGATATTCTGGAACGGCGCAAACAGCAGGAAGCCCTGGAAGAAGGCACTCTCCGCCACTCTGTCGGTAAAGCTCAAATTGTCACCTATGCTCTAAAATCCGCAAAACCCTAAATTCACTATGCCAGGAGGAGTTATACTATGAACTTGCCCGCTTCCATTACCGCCTATCTGAATGAGGCCGATGAACGGCTTGCGCATCACCCGAAACTGCAGCAGTTGTTCCGCAACTGCTTCCCGAACACACTGGAGACTACAACCAAGCTGCTGGAGGACGGCACGACCTTCGTGTTCACCGGCGATATTCCGGCCATGTGGCTGCGCGATTCGACGGAGCAGGTGAGGCACTATATTCCTTTTGCCAAGCATGACCCTGAATTGCAGCGGATTCTCCGCGGCCTGATTGCCCGCCAGATGTTCTATGTGAATATTGATCCGTACACCAACGCCTTCAACGAGACGGCAAGCGACAAGCATTACCGCGATACGGACGACTGTAACCTGAACCCGTGGATGTGGGAACGCAAATACGAGCTGGACTCCCTCTGCTTCGTCGTTCAGCTGGCTTATATGTACTGGAAGGAAGCGGAGCAGACCGATATCTTCGATGCTGCCTGCTATCAGGCGCTGACCTCGATTGTGAACACGATTGAGACCGAGCAGCGCCACGGAGAGAAGTCTCCGTACCACTTCGTCCGCCAGACGCTGAAGGATACCGAGACCTTGCAGAATGACGGCCGGGGAATGCCGGTCAACTATACAGGGATGAGCTGGTCGGGCTTCCGCCCAAGCGATGATAGCTGCGAATTCGGCTACAACATTCCTTCGAATATGTTCGCTGTGGTTATTCTGGGATATATTGGCGAGATGGCAACTGAGGTATATAAGGATGAGCGGCTGGCAGCCAGAGCGGCGAAGCTACGCAAAGAGATCGACTTCGGCATCCGTACCTACGGCATCGTAACCCATCCGAAATACGGCAGAATCTACGCCTATGAGACAGACGGCTACGGCAACTACTCGCTGATGGATGATGCGGGAACTCCAGGGCTGATCTCTATTCCTTACATTGGTTACGTGGGCGTGGAGGATGAGATCTATCAGAACACCCGCCGGTTCGCGCTCAGCTTCGACAACCCCTTCTATTTCGAGGGCAAGCACGCCAAGGGCATCGGCAGTCCGCACACCCCGGGCGGTTACGTCTGGCATATGGCGCTCTCCATGCAGGCGCTGACGGCGGATAACGATGAGGAGATCAAGGAGCTGATCGATATGCTGATCCGTACGGACGCCGATACCGGCTACATGCACGAGGGCTTCCACCCGGATAACCCTGCGGACTTCTCACGCGAATGGTTCGCCTGGTCCAACAGCCTGTTCGCTACGCTGATCGGTAAGGCGATGGATAAGGGACTGGTCTAAGGGATTGGTCTAGGGCGGCTTCGTCTTCGCGCAGATTTCGTCGCTCAGACTCTAGTTGTAGTTTGTATAACTAAAAGGGCGCAGAATCCGGCCTGCAACAAGCAAGTGGCATAACGTATCTTAATTCGCCCATTGGGATGGAGTTACCGGCAACAGGTGGAAAAACTGCAACTAATATAGTTAGTTTAAGGCACTTTGGATGAATGGGGAGAATTTAAGTGTTGTTAATCCAATTGCTGGAACGGCAGCGCTCATTCGTTCATTAATAGTTGGAGGAAATCCACCTCCCCTACTTCCTACAAGCAGAAAACGGCTGCGGCTCCCTTGAACTCAAGGAGGCCGCAGCCGTTTCTATGTGTCTAGCTTACCTATGCTTAGTAACCGCTCTGGCTCTGCTCGCCCTTGGCGATCGCTACGCCGCCGCTAGTTCCGATCCGGCTGGCGCCTGCGCCGATCATCACGAGGGCGTCTTCCGCGCTGCGTACACCGCCGGAAGCCTTCACGCCGATCTCAGGGCCGACCGTTGCCCGCATCAGGGCAATATCCTCCTTCGTTGCCCCGCCGGTCGAGAAGCCGGTCGAAGTCTTCACGAAGTCTGCGCCCGCTTCTACAGCAAGCTTGCAGGCACGGACCTTCTCCTCTTCAGTCAGCAGGCAGGCCTCAATAATGACCTTGGTCAGCGCTTTGCCGCGCGCGGCTTCGACTACAGCAACCATATCGCGCTTCACCAGCTCGTCATTGCCGTCCTTCAGTGCGCCGATATTAATGACCATATCCACCTCACCGGCACCGTTCGCAATGGCATCCTTCGTCTCAAAAGCCTTCGTCTCAGGCGTCGATGCCCCGAGCGGGAAGCCGATTACTGTACATACCTTCACTTCCGGTGTATCCTTCAGCACGGCATGCGCAGTAGCGACCCAAGCCGGATTCACGCACACAGAAGCGAATTTGTAGGCTTTGGCCTCTTCGGCAAGCTTGATAATATCGTCTTTCCGGGCATCCGCCTTCAGCAGCGTATGATCAATAATCCCGGATATTGTAGTTTCACTCATGTTCAATTCCTCCATATAATCGGTAATAGATGTTCACGTCCCTTGTAATCATACCAATAGTCGTAAGCTTTTGAAAGCTGGAGGGCATAACATCTGCTAATCCTGTATCCACTCCGGCAATATAGATCAAGCCCGCCGATCCCCTAGCCCTATACATTCACCTGCCGGATGGCCTCCCGCAGATCGCCCGTACTCGCGCTGACGCTCAGCGAAGCCTCATAGACTTCTTTGATTCGCGCCAATTGCAGATCGGTCAGCTCACGGATCTCCCGGGTCTGCTCCGAGACCTCTCCGGCAATATCGGCCATGCTGCCCACCGCTGCCGCAACCTCCTCCGAGCCGGCGGAGAGCTGCTCCGCTGTCGCAGACACATCAATGATCTGTCCAGCCACCTCCCGGAAGGCGGCGGAGGCCTCCAGCAGAGCAGCCTCCGCCTCGGCTGACATCCGCACCCCTTCCTTCACTTCAGCAGACGCTTCCGTCATCTGTACCCCGATGCTCGCCGAAGCCTGGCTGATATGCAGCAGCAGCTCGGCCACCCGCTCGGCCGAGGCTGCGGAGCCTTCCGCCAGCTTGCGTACTTCACCAGCTACGACAGTGAAGCCTCTGCCGTGCTCCCCCGCATGCGCCGCCTCAATCGAGGCATTCAGCGCCAGCAGCTTCGTCTGATCTGCAGACTGCCTGATCGCAGCCAGTGCGCCTTCAATCTCATCCGTGTACCCTTGCAACTGCAACACAATATCCAGCGTCTCTCCGGTGGATACAGAGATCGATTTCATCTGCTGGTTAGTATGGTTCATGGCCGTCTGGGACGCCTCTGCAATGTCCAGCGCCTTGACTGCGAATTCCGAGACCGCAGCAGAGGCCTCCGAGATGCGCGAGATGCCGAGCGCCATCTCATCCATAGCCACAGCGCTGCTCTGTGCGCCCTCCGTCTGCGAGTTAGCCCCGGCATGGATATCGCTGATTCTGCCGCTAACCGTCTCACTCATCTTCAGCACATCATCAGCATTCCTGGCGAAGGTCTCGGAGGAGCCGTAGAGACTGTCGGAGGCGGTAGACACCCCGGAGACCATCCCTTTCACTCTGGCATTCAGGTCCCCTGACATCTGGAGCATCGCCTGATAAGCCCTGCCAATCTCATCACGGGAGTTGACCGGACGACTGCGCAGAATACCGGCGGCCTCGGCGAGATCCCCTCCGGCCATGGCGCCCGCACTCTGCGTAATCGTCTTCAGCGGACGCAAGGACCGGGAGACGAACCAGGCCAGCACCGCGAGTGCGCCCAGAGACAGAGCTAGAATAATACTATAGAGCGGCAGGCTCTCCATCAGGACATCACGGGTCAGCGTACTCAGGACAGCAACATCCGTGTCAATGCCCAGCGCCCCGACCAGCTTCCCAGCGGTATCCTTCATAGGAACGAATGCCGAGATATAATCCCCGTATTCGGGATTGCTGATCAGCGGCGTGCTGGCATTCTCTCCGGCAAGCACAGCCGTAACTGCGGACGCTGGCATATCGGTACTCTCATTAATTCCCGAAGCCAGCGGGTCCCCCTCCGGCCTGCCGTCAACCATCAGCTGCGGCTGGCGGGCATCATCAATCCGCACAAAATATACATAACGGGCACCAATCGACTTCCGGAACTGATCCAGTTCATGGCGGAGCGACCAATACAGGTCCGACTCCTGCGGATCGGCCAGGAATTCACTGTAGCGCCCGGCATCAATCTGCGTCACATAATGGCTGGCAATACTCATGTTGTAGCTGCTGATCGTCCCTTTGACCGCTGATCCGGTGTTCACCCACTGAATGGCGGCATTGCCTGCTGTAATGCAGAGAATCACTAAAGTCATAACACAGAGAATACGGGCAATCAGTCTGGTTCGGATAAAAGAAAACATGGAGGCCTTCCCTTTCGCGCATCACAATTGCGTTGTTATAGTAGGGCCATCCGAAGAAGCAATGACAAATGTCCCTCTACCGGAAAATTTCGACAAACTTTTCAAAAATCCTTTTCCCAAAGGGGTACAAACGATTAAATTTTGAAGCATTCGAAAAAAAGACTGCTTCTGAAGCTCAACCGCTCCAAAAACAGCCTTCTATCCCTTATCCGTTAATTATCCGTCAATGGCCGCCCGAAGACGACAATCCAACCCGCTGCACCAGCCGGGCACTTTCTTCATTTAGACCCGTGAGAGTGACCTTAGTACCCAGTGCCGCGTATTTGTCCATCGTCTTGGCAATGGCCCCCACCGCCGACTGATCCCACACATGGGAACGGCTGAAATCGATAATGACCTGTGCCGGATCACTGTCATACATGAATTCATTCACGAAATGGCTCGTGGTTCCGAAGAACAGCTGGCCCGATACCCGATAAGTCGTCACAGAGGCCGTAGTATGAACACTCAGCTGGAGGGAGGCGATTTTCCAGGCAAAAGACAAAGCACTCAGCAGCACGCCGAACAGCACGCCGATCGACAGATTATCGGTAGCTACTACTGTAACCACAGTGACCACCATGACCAGGGCATCGCTTAGCGGAACCCTCCGCAAGGAGGTCAGGGACTTCCATTCGAAGGTGCTGATGCAGACCATAATCATTACACCGACCAGTGCGCCCATCGGAATCTTCTTAACGACATCACCCAGCACAAGAATCAGGAACAATAGGAAGATCCCGGAGACAAAAGTGGACAAGCGTGTCCGTCCGCCTGATTTCATATTGACCATCGACTGGCCGATCATCGCGCAGCCCGCCATGCCTCCGAAGAAACCGGTCACAATGTTGGCCAGCCCCTGCCCCTTCGCTTCCCGGTTCTTATCGCTGCCGGTGCCCGTAATATCATCAATCAGCGTAGCCGTCATCAGCGATTCCAGTAATCCGACTACCGCGAGAGAGAGCGAATACGGCAGAATAATCAGCAGCGTATCCAGCGTCAAGGGAAGGCTCGGCAGATGGAATACCGGCAGTGCCGAAGTAATAGTCCCCATATCGCCCACGGTTCTAACATCCAGCCCCAGCATAATGCTGAGTACCGAGACTACGACAATGGCGACCAGCGCTGACGGCACCGCCTTGGTGATCCGGGGAACCGTATAGATAATGACCAGCGTAAGAGCCACCAATGCATACATGATCCAGCCCTGCCCCTCAAAATGCACCAGCTGAGCCATAAAGATCAGAATCGCCAGCGCGTTGACAAAGCCCGTCATGACCGGCTGCGGCAGGAAGGTGATGAACCGGCCCAGCTTCAGCAGTCCCATCACAATCTGCAGGATGCCAGCCAGCACCGTAGCCGCGAACAGATACTCAATGCCGTGCGACAACACCAGGCTGCCGACCAGGAGCGCCATCGCTCCTGTCGCCGCCGAGATCATCCCCGGCCGCCCGCCGGCGAAGGCTGTTACAATAGCGATACAGAAGGAGGCGTACAAACCAACCATCGGGCTTACGCCAGCAAGGATGGAGAAAGCAATCGCTTCAGGAATTAAGGCAATAGCCACGGTCATGCCCGATAAAATATCACTCCGTGTGTTGGAGAACCAACCGTTGTTGTATGAGACGATTTGCTTCAAAATTCCAGTTCCTCCTAGTGCCTGAATTTACCCTATTCAGCTTAACGGTATAATCCCGAAGCCTTCACTTCATTGAAGAAGGTGTTGAACTCCTCAATATTAAGCTGCTGCGCCGCATCGGACAAGGCTGTAGCCGGATCAGGATGCACCTCTACCATAATCCCGTCGGCTCCGGCAGCAAGCGCGGCCTTGGCACATGGAATCAGGATATCCTTACGTCCAGTGGAATGGGTGACATCGACCAGCACCGGCAGATGGCATTCCTGCTTAAGAATCGGCACCGCCGAGATATCCAGCGTATTGCGCGTCGACCGCTCATAGGTTCGGATCCCGCGTTCAATCAGCATAATCTCCATATTGCCGCGGGACATAATATATTCTGCCGCATGAACGAATTCATCCAGCGTGGCGGATAGTCCGCGCTTCAGCAGCACCGGCTTATTCACTTCCCCTACCGCCTTAAGCAGCTCGAAGTTGTGCATGTTCCGCGCGCCGACCTGAATGACATCCACATAATCCAGCGCTTCTTCAATATGCCGGGGATCGACAATCTCACTGATCGTCAAAAGCCCGTATTCACTCGCCGCTTCACGCAGAATCCGCAGGCCATCCATGCCCAGTCCCTGGAAATCATAAGGGGAGGTCCGGGGTTTGAAGGCGCCGCCGCGCATAACCTTGATGCCTGCCTTCTGCAGGGCCGCAGCTACCGTACGGGTCTGCAGCTCGCTCTCCACCGAGCAGGGGCCAGCCACCATCAGCGAGGATAATCCGCCTACAGTAACGCCGCCCGGCAGCTCAATAACTGTATCCTCCGCATGATCTTTGCGCGCTACCAGCAGGGTCTTCTTATGCTCCGTACTTTGCAGATCAAGCGAGGCAGAGAAAATCTGCTTGAACAGCGTACGGATGGTTCCATTCGTGAACGGCCCCTTATTGCCTGCCACCATTTTCTCCAGCATCGCCTTCTCCCGTTCAGGATCGAACTTCGGCACGCCCTGCTTCTCTTTGAGTACCCCAATCTCCTGAACGATTCCGGCACGCTCCGAGATCAGCTCCAGCAGCTGACCGTTAATCTCATCCAATCTTGCTCTCAAGTCATCCAATTCCACATTACTCATTCCCAGACACTCCTTTGTGATATTAATAATTAAGGCTATGAACGAACGCAAAAAGACCCCCCGCCGCAAGGGACGAGGAGCCGTGGTACCACCCTTATTTAGAGCTGAATCCAGCTGACGCATCAGCATATGGCGGAATACCTGAAGATTACCGGCCGTGGATTCATTCTGTCTTACATCCGTTAACGCAGGAAGCGGGCCACCCTACCCATACCTGCTGCAGCAGTGTACTTCAGGGACCGACTCGGAAGTGAACTTCGGCACTAAACGTCTCATGAGGGTGCTCTCAGTCTCCGGCACGCCTTCCCTGTTAAGATCCGCTATGAAGTGCTTACTCTCTTCGTCATTGTCATTACAAGGTATATCAGTGCTCTTATGCACCAGTTTCTGCTATCTTAATCAAAAAGACTTCCAGATGCAAGATAGTTCAGCACTGCATTGCAGCTTTAACTCAGTAATGTGATTATTTTGTGAAGAGCTGACTGCTTATTCCTGTTCCGCAAAAAATTTCCCGATTACTTTGTCAATGCTGTCGCTTCTCAGCGGCTTGCTGATATATTCGTCCATCCCTGCTTCGAGGCATAGCTCCCGGTCGCCCTTAAGCGCGTTGGCCGTCACTGCAACAATGACCGGCTGCTGGTCTGCCCGCTGCTCTGCCCTGATGGCAGCTGTAGCCTCCAAGCCGTTCATCCCGGGCATCTGCACATCCATGAAGATCAGATCATAGCCGTGCCGGACCGCCATATCGACTGCCTGCCGCCCGTCCTCGGCCACATCGACAGCGAAGCCGCGCTTCTCCAGGATTTTGCGCAGGACGATCTGATTGATCACATTGTCCTCGGCTACCAGAATATGCAGGGACCGGCCTGCTGATTGTGGCTCCGGCACGTTCCCCTCCGTCCCGTCAGCCGGAAGTGCCTGCGCTTCTGTCCGGAGGACCACGGTGAACACAAAGGTCGCCCCTTGCTCGGCCGCTGTATCCAGATAGATCCCTCCGCCCATCCGCTCGGCCAATTGCTTGCTGATTGCCAGCCCCAGACCGGTGCCTTCTCCCTGGCGGCCCCTGAAATGCTCCAGCTGATAGAACGGCTCGAACAAGCGGCTGCGGGCCTCCTCAGGAATGCCGCTTCCCGTATCCGCCACGGTGAACTGGAGCGTTACTCCTGCCGGGCCATCGGCAATGCGCTTTACGCCTACCTTTACCCCGCCGGTACAGGTGAACTTCACAGCATTGCCGGCCAGATTGAGCAGGATCTGCTTCAGCCGCTCCCCGTCCCCGATCAGCCGCTGCGGCACATCCGGCCCGCTCTCCACGCTAAGGGTCAGCCCTTTGCGCTCCGCCTTGAGCTGAAGCAGCTCCAGCGCGGAATCCATACAGTGCCGGAGAATGAACGGCTCATCTTGGAGTGAGATTTTGCCTGCCTCAATCTTGGACAGATCGAGAATGTCGTTGATGATATTGAGCAGGGATTCGCCGCTCTGGCGGATAATTTCCAGGAACTCCCGCTGCTGCGAACCTGGCTCACTGCTCTCCAGCAGCAGGTCGGTCATCCCGATCACCCCGTTCATCGGGGTACGGATTTCGTGGCTCATCATGGCCAGGAACTCACTTTTGGCGCGGTTCGTATTCTCTGCGGTCTCCTTGGCAATCATCAGCTGCTTCTGCTCGGTAATATCCTTGACGATAATATAAAAGCCTACGGTAGACTGGTTGATAATAATCGGTGCAAGGGTGGTCAGAACCTCCACAGAATGCCCGTCCTTATGCCAGATCAGGTTGATATCCTGTCCCGCGGAGCCGCTCTGCCAGCGGGGACCGATTACATTCTGCAACTGGCGCTCGCCTATTATCCGGCTGACACTCAAGCCCACCATCTCAGCGATCGTATACCCTGTCAGCCGTACCGCCTGTTCATTCCCGTTAATAATATGGCCTTTCAGGTCCAGCGATATGATCGCGTCATGATTATATTTCTTCAGCGAGGTATACCGCTCGACCGACTCCTGAAGCTTCTGCTCCACAATCTTGCGCCGGGTCACATCGCGGCCGACAGCCAGCACCCCGCGCTCCCCGCCATCTTCCACCGTTCTCAGGGAGAACTCAATCCAGATATATTGGCCGTTCGCATGTAAGATCCGCAGCTGGACATCAGGCGAGTCAGCCATCTGCTGCGCACTGATTAAGGCCAGATCCTCAGAGTGAACCAGTCTGCTGTTGTCCTGGCCGATCAGCTCCTCCGGTCTATACCCGAGCACCTCTTCTACTGAAGGGGAGCAATAGCGACAGACTGAACCCGGCGCCGTATAGTAGACAATGTCCCTGATGTTGCCGGCAATCAGCTGGTACAGCCGCTCAGGTGTCCCGGGGAGTGCCTCCGCCGGTGCCGCAAGCGGCCTTCCGGCCAAGTGAACAATATAATACAGCCCTTCTCCCGTCGAAGGTTCGCTTACCCTCGCCACATGCAGCAGCACCGGAACGGCAGAGCCGTCCGCATGGCGCAGCTTGATTTCGGCTTCAAAAAAAGGGGCTGCTCCGCTCCTAAGGCTCCCCATCCTGTAACTATGTATGTGCAAGCTATCTTCATCCCAGAACGCTGTGAAGCTGTGTCCCAGCAACTGTTCTTCGGAATATCCCAGTAAGAGGGTTACCGCCGGATTCACTTTCATCCATTCTTCAGCCATGGAGAGAAAGGCTACTCCGGCAGTTCCTGTCTTAAATGCCTGTTCAAATGGAGAAGACGTCTCCGTATGCTGCCCTAGCATAAGATCCACCGCCCGTTGTGAAGTATTAGATGCAATTCCTTTATATTAAATCTGCAATATAAATATCTTGCATAATCGGGCGAAAGTCAAATCATTATGTCGAATAAAAATTATTCCTTATTCAGCGGATTACAGCAGTTCGTGAACCCGCCGCCAGACAGAGATCTCCCCAGCTCCCCACCTTAATGAATCCCCTGTTGCTATTTCGAACTAAATTTTCTGCAGGTCTTCTCCGTAGAGCAGCCTTTTCACGGTTTCGGTGAACGCTTTAACCTGAAAGGGCTTGGTGATATATTCGGCAAAGCCCTTCTTCCGGGCCTTTTCAATATCCGAGTTTTGTGCAAACGCACTGGTCGCCAGCACCGGAATATGACAAGTTGCCTGATCCTGCTGCAGTATTTCCAGAGCTTCATATCCGTTAAGTCCGGGAAGCCCGATGTCCAGGATGATCAGATCCGGCAGAGCTTCCCGGGCTATTTGCAGTCCAAGCTCTGCCGTTTCAGCCTTCAGCAGCAATACAGAGGGCAGATTTCTTTTGAAAATATGGTGTACTAAGGCCATATTGAGCTGATTATCTTCCACATATAGTACCGTCCACTTGCCTTCCTCCATCCAGTTTATCCTCCTAAAAAGTCTCAGCCCCCTTACCTGCAGATGGGCAGAAAATAAAAAAACCGAAGAAAGGGACCATTCCCCCTTCTTCGGCTCATGTTCGGCTCATTTGCATGTCCGACTCATTTCCACCCATATATGGTTAGACTTCAGTGAAAAGTATAGGCTATCACGCTGGTATCTTTGTCGAAATCCCAATCCACATAAATATCCGCCAGCTCTTTGCCGAGCATCTGGGCTATCGTGGTGGTATCGTCCAAATACCGCTTTTCCATCTTGCGCTTGGTGGTCTTAAGCGTATTCTCATAGCCGAGGCCAATCAATTCCTTCTCCAAAGGAATCATGATGCCTTCGCGCTTAATAATCAGAATGCGGGGTCCCAGCCACCAGGAGTCCGTATAGACCGGCTCCTTCTGAACCTTCCTGGTTACCTCGTTAATCTGGATATGGACTTCCTCGCGCCCGGCATAATCATCAATCGGTACATCGTCATTCTTGATGAGTGCCACGATCATCCCCGAGGCGTTATGAATGCCCCAATCATAAAAAAGCTCGCCGACCTCAACAGCCATGCTCTCCTTCAGATACGCTGCAAGCTCGGGAAGCAGGGACTTCATCAGAAGCTCCCGTGTATAACGAAACGCCTGTTCTTCTTCCTTATTCAATAAAAACCTCTCCACAGGCCCGATAAAATTACGGATATGCAGGGCTATACATTGCTCCCCGATGGAGGCGTGTATCGATTCAGGACCTTTCCCGAAGCGTTCCCGCAATAGCCTTCCTGTGAAACTGGAAAGTTGGCTAGTAAGTTCTGTAATGCTCATTCAATTTCCTCCAGCATAATATTGTAGTGTCTGTGTGTGTACATCTGGGGAGACGCTCCGCCTGCTGAAGAAACGGTTCGTTCAACTTAGTATAATCTCAACCGTCCGGTTCGTATATATAAAACTTTATGGGATATTTCCCAGACATTCCGATTGCTGAGACAAAAGCTTCTATAATAGAACGCCCAATATTACAAGTTACCACAGGACAAGCTTTGCAAACTTCCACTCATATACTTACAATTAGTAAGTAATTGTGATATACTGGGCTATATCCTTGCACTAACGGACAAGCTTACAAGATAACTGCTACTCAATATTCTGGATTATAAGGGGTCTGTACCATGAACAACCAAGGGAATGCTCATACTAATATTCAAGGGAATACGCAAGCGGATACTCTGGCAAACACACAAGAGGATGCTCAAGCAAAAGAAGTAAGCCTGCCGGAGTTTGAATTCGGCATTTATACACTGGGCGATATCGTTACCGACTGCCATACAGGGCAGCGGATCAGCCCCGCCCAGCGCCTGCAGGAAGTCATTGCAGCCGCGAAGCTGGCCGATGAAGCCGGGCTGGATGTATTCGGTGTAGGCGAGCATCACCGGCTGGATTTCGTAATCTCATCGGTGCCCGTTGTGCTGGCGGCTATTGCCCAGGTTACACAGCGGATCAAGCTCACCAGCGCTACGACCGTGCTAAGTACCATTGATCCGGTTCGTGTCTTCGAGGATTTCGCCACTCTGGACCTGCTGTCGGGCGGCCGGGCCGAGATCATTGCCGGACGCGGCGCTTTTCTGGAATCCTTCCCGCTGTTCGGCTATGAGCTGGAGGATTACAAGCAGCTGTTCAGCGAGAACCTCGACCTGCTGCTCACACTGAACCAGCATGAGGTTATGAACTGGAAGGGCAAATTCCGCTCTCCGCTGCATAACGCCGAGATTGCTCCGCGTCCGCTCCAGCAGAAGCTGCCGCTCTCGGTCGGCATCGGCGGGTCAGCCGAAAGTGCCGAGAAGGCCGGAACTCTTGGCATCGGCATGGCTATCGCGATCCTGAGCGGCAGCCCGGAGCCCTTCCAGAATCTGGCCGGCACCTACCGCCGCGCCGGGGCAGCCGCCGGCCACCAGCCGGAGGACTTGAAGATCGCCATCACCAGCCATGGCTACATTGCCAAGACCTCTCAGCAGGCACTGGATGACTATTATCCTTATTATTACAGCTACCGTAATAGCATCAGCCCGCGCCCCGGTCAGGAGTACCGGGTCTCCCGCAGTGAATTCGGCCGGTTCACCTCGCCCGACAATACCCTGGCGGTGGGCAGTCCGCAGCAGATTATCGAGAAGATTCTCTATCAACATGAGCTGTTCGGCCATAACCGATTCATGACCCAGCTCGACATCGGCGGCCTCCCTTACCCCAAGGTAGCCGCCGCCATCGAGCTCCTCGCAACCGAGGTCGCCCCGGTGGTGCGCCGCGAGGTTGCGAAGAAGCAGCACGGGATATCGTCCGCGCAATAGTTGTCTATTGCGCTGGATGGGGTTCCGCCTAACTGATAGGCTCATTTAACTAACATCTACTTGAGTCAGGTGCACTTGTGCTCCTGATTTTCTCATTTAGCCAACTTCTACTCAACTCAGGTGCACTTGTGCTCCTGAGTTGCTCATTTAGCCAACTTTTCCTTGATTCAGGTGCACTTGTGCTCCTCATTCGCTCATTTAGCTAACTTCTACTCAATTCAGGTGCACTTGTGCTCCTGATTTTCTCATTTAGCCAACTTCTACTCAAATCAGGTGCACTTCTGCACCTGAGTTGCTCATTTAGCCAACTTTTCCTTGATTCAGGTGCACTTGTGCTCCTCATTCGCTCATTTAGCTAACTTACCCTCCCCCGTCCAGCCCACTTTCAGCTCCACCAAAGGGATTTATCCCTTTCATTTACTCATCCGCCCCACTTTCATCGCCATCAAGGGGATTTATCCCTTTCATTTGCTCAGCCAGCCCACTTTCAGCACCATCAAAGGGATTTATTCCTTTCACTCTCCCTCTCCCTCTCCCTCTCCCTCTCCCTCTCCCTCTCCCTCTCCCTCTCCCTCTCCCTCTCCCTCTCCCTCTCCCTTTCACTTTCCCTCTCCCTATCCCCTTCCCCCTTCTAATCCACCCCGCACCAATCGGCCCGCTTCCAGTGGAGTCCACATAATCACCCTAATTCCTTATATTAGTTTAAATTCCAGACCCGGCAGACGGAGAATGCCACGGATGTGAGTGAGCAGGCTCATCAGGAGAGCGCATAACTTCACATTACCTAAGTAGAGGCCGCCATTCGTTCAATGGACAAAAAAAGCCCCCAGCGATTGCTGGGGACCTGTTCAATAGTATGAATTAGCCAATGTTCAGGCAAATGATGGCTTGTTATTATCCACTTTACCGCTGACCAGCTTCTTGTACTCGTCGTCGCCACCCTCCAGGGATGGTGCCAAATACACGCTTGACGCTGAGGGCGTAAGCTTGGGGCCGGATTTGCGTCTGGAGCGGCCTTTGCCTCCCGTGCTGTTGCCGTCACCGCTTGCAGACCGGCGGACAGTACTGGATACACTAACGGCATTCTTCATATTCTTCATCCTGTTAGTCCCCTCCCACTAAATGATTGACGGTGCGGAACAAATCCCGGTTATAGGCCACGACTGCTGTAATATCCTCTGCCGATAATCCCTGACTTCCCGAGAAGTGCACGGACAGCACATGGTTCTTACCTAAAGGATAGCATAGGATATATACCTCCGCAACTTCCGTACGCTGTAAAAAAGTCCATTCTTTTGCCAAAAAAGCATCCAGCACCCCCGGCTTCACGCCCCCGTCCTCGAACGCGGAGAACGGATACATCTGACCGCGTCCCACATTGCCGCCGACCTGCTTCAGGCCCGCTTCCGCTTCGGCACGCCACATGGCGGCTCCAATCACCCGGCAATTCTCCGGAGGCAGGAATGAATTGCGGACGGCTTCGCTCAGTGCCTGATATTTCTCGGCTGCCTGAGGCGGGGTTACATTATTATTATATTGCCAAAAGAAGTGAAGGATACTTTCTTTTCGCCTAAGCTCTGCCCGAAGCTGCAACAGCTCTACAGCCGGGTCGTGGTACATCCCCTGTGCCTGAATAATGTCAATGATCTTGCCGCAGCTCACATCCACCGCCGCTGTAACATTCTCATGCTGCCACTCATATTCCAGCGGGGTTAGTCCCGACAAATCCGACAGCAGATGATACTCTTCCACATTCTCACCCGGGATCAGATCACTGCGGGCAGGCACCTGATCCGGCAGCAGGCAGAAGACCCTGCCGCGACGCAGCCTCGACCAGAACAGGCCCATTTCGAACTGCGTGTTGTCCCGGGTCACATAATAATATTTACCCCTAATCCGGGCTACATCATCCGGCGAGAACACAAAGACGGCAAAATCGCTGATATCCAGATTCCGCTCCAGCGCTTCCATGGTGTATTCATTCGGCCGGAAAGCAGCGGCATACCACGGATGAACCTCGGCGGTCCGCTTCAGCTGTTCGTGGATAGCCCTGGCATAGCGGATAGATTCTCTGGAAGAACCAATGAATAATCTAGGTCTGATCACGGCGGCACTCCTTTGTCTGTTTCCCCAATATGTAATAATTATACAGACATTTCCTGCCAACGAATAGGGCTTTAGGCGATATTGGGCAGCCGCAGAGGAAGATAAGAGGAATGTAGTCAGTATCGTTGTTAGCAGTAGTTGGAGTAGGTATTTATCTTCAATTTTAATTTTTCGGTATTCTCCTGCCGATGAAACGGGTAATAGAATGTTATCTCTAGGGGAAATGGGGCTTTATTTGTATGCGACAAAAAATACATACCGCAGTTCTGTCAGCCTGTCTGCTGGCTTCATCCATATTGGCACCTGTCCTGCCGTCTTCTACCGCTTATGCTGCAACTGCTTACACCGCCAAAGTGTACGCCAGCTCCCTGAATGTACGCAGTGAGCCTGCTGCAAGCGCCGCCGTCACAGGCACTCTGGCTGCCGGAGCCACCGTTACCGTCACTGAGGAGCAGCACGGCTGGCTCAAGGTCCGGGCCGGCTCTGTCTCCGGATGGGTAGCCGGTTATTATCTGAAGCGCACCAGCGGAAGCTCGTCCGCCAGCACCTCTTCCAGCTCCACCATCTCCAAGGCATCGGCCAAGGCGGCGGTTAAGACCACCTCGGCCTCCAGCGGAACGGCTGTCGTGACCGCGTCGTCCCTGCGAATCCGCAGCGGTCCGGGAACCGGTTATGAGGTGGTCGGCTCCCTGCAATCCGGCAACAAGGTTACGCTCCTGCTCCGTCAGGGAGAGTGGTCGCGGGTCCGCACCGCCGGAGGAACGGCCGGCTGGGTATCCTCCGGCTATCTGTCAGACGGAACCGTCCACAGCGCAAGTACAGTCAGCTCGAATAGCCAGACTCCGAGTGTCGTACGGAAATCCGGCAGTATCCGGGGCAAGCTGATCATTGTGGACCCCGGCCACGGCGGTACCGATCCCGGCATGCTCGGGACAACCTATGACACGATGGAGAAGGATCTGACGCTCCAGACCTCTCTCTACCTGCGGGATTATCTGACCGCCAAGGGAGCCAGAGTGGAGATGACCCGGACCCGCGGGGATCAGAAGCCTGCGCTCTCTCAGCGGGTGCAGCTCGGACGGCAGCTCGGTGCGGACGCTTTTGTCAGCATTCATTATAATTCATCGCCGAAAAATGTCTCCGGCACGCTGACCTTCTTCTATTCGCAGCAGAATGATCTGCGGCTGGCCCGGGCAGTGGAGACCCGTCTGGGTGAGGGTATTGGCCTGCGCAGCAACGGCCTCTCCTTCGGCGACTACCATATTCTGCGGGAGAATCCGCTGCCGGCCACCCTTGTAGAGCTGGGCTTCCTGTCGAACCCGTACGACGAAGCGATTGTACGCAAGGCGGCTTATCAGCGGAAGGCGGCTCAGGCTGTTGCCGAGGGAGTGGCCGATTATTTTAACAAATAGATAAGAATCAGATGCTGATCTCCCGGATGTTAAGCTCCGTTCTTTTGCTGAGATCAATATATTCATCCCCGATGCGGATTAGCGGAGTCTCGATATCATGCGGGTTCAGATAGACAATCTCACCGACCCGGCCATCGGTTAAGACTACATCACGCCCCACGGACCGCTTCACGACATTCTCCAGAAAAACGGTTACAATATGCGGGTCCAGCGCGCCGAAGCTGCCTCTTCTCATCTGATCCACAATCATATGGAACGGCATCGGCTCATGATACGGGCGCTTGCTGGACATCGCATGAAAAATATCCGCCACGGCCACAATTTTACTGTAAGGATCGATCTGCTCGTCCGTCAGCCCCAGCGGATACCCCTTGCCGTCATTTCGCTCATGATGCTGAAGCGCCACCAGGGCAATGCGTGAATTGGCTCCGGTGGTTTCTTTGAGGATCTCGTAGCCGTAGACCGTGTGCTTCTTCACTTGGGTGAATTCCTCGTCCGTCAGCTTGCCGGGCTTATTCAGCAGCTCTGAGGGAATCTTCAGCTTGCCGATGTCATGCAGGGTTGCAGCCATGGAGAGCACGGACAGCTCCGCCTCACTCATCTCCAGCCACCTGCCGATCAGGGTAGACAGTACTGCAACACCGATATTGTGCTGATATGTATAATCATCCTTGCCCTGCACTGAATGGAATAAGGCGAAGATATCCGGGTTGCGCGAGATCTCCTGAATGACCGGAAGAACATCCTTGCGGATATCCGCCAGCGGGATTTTGCGGGAGATTCTATAGGATTCGAATAATTCCTTGGACAGGTCCACTGTACTGTTAACCATCTTCTGATAGGGGGGCGCCTGGTCAGCCTCATCTGCAAAAAGAATGTCGAACCTGTCGATTTTTTGTTTGCGGATAAGCTCCAGATGCTCGGCATTCAGCCTGCTCCCCGCCGGAATTACAGTCACTCCATAGGCATTAATCAGGTCATTCTTAATCGTTCTTCCCAGATCATTGTCCATTCTATCCAGCCCTCCCCTATAACCGCAGCTATGTATTTATTGCCCATATAGCTATTATCGGTTGCAGGCCGGGAAATGCTGACAGGCAGTCGTGAACCTTACATACTCAGGCTTCTTCCTCCTGCTTGCGGTATTCTCTTGGCGTGATGCCGGCGGTTTTTTTGAAGACACGGCTGAAGTACTTCTCATCCTCATAGCCCACCAGCTCCGCGATCTGCGACAGCCGCAGATTCGTATTCTGGAGCAGCGTCTTCGCCTTCTCCACCCGGAGGCCGGTCAGATAATCCGACAGATTCTCTCCGGTGATCTGCTTGAACTTGCGCGACACATTCTCTCTGCTGATGAAAAAGCGTTCCGCAATATGCTGCAGCGTCATCTCCTGCGCATAGTTCTGGTCCAGGTACTCCCTGATCTCCTGGACGAGCCGGCTGTCCGGGGCCTGCGGGCTGCCCTTGGATAAGCGGTGCAGCAGCGATTTCAGCCGGCACTGCCAGTTCTCCACCGAGAACAGCCCTTCGGCGTCATAACAGCGCTCCAGGCTGAGCTCCTCCTCCGGCCGCCAGCGCTTCAGAACGTCCAGAATCTCCGTCTCCTGATGCAGCAGAACGTGCTCCGTGAGCAGCGGCAGCCCGGCCAGATGTCCGGCCCACTCCTCTGCCACCCGCTCCATCCGCTCCAGATCGCCGGACAAGACGGCGATTCTAAGCTTATCCAGCCGTTCCTCCAGGCCGTAGTCGTTTGCAGGTCTACTTCCGTCCCCGTGCGCTCTGAAGGGATGGATTCGCCCGTCCCGCTGCAATAGATTCCGCTCCTCAAGCGCCTGACCTGCCTGTTCAAAAGCAGACCGCAGCCCTTCCGGCAACGGGTTCAGCGGACTAAGCCCGATATCCAGCTGAACGCCGAACGCCTGGCGGATGGCTTCATTCATCCGGTTAAGCATCTCCTCCGCCTGCGCTACAGCGCTCCACAGCAGAACTACAAGTTCGCCTCCGCCCTGCCAGTTGCGGAAGGCATAGCCGCTCTGGTCTGCGGCCATCACTTCATTGCAGACATTAGCCAGCACGAAGGCCGTCAAGGCCACATCCCCGCGGAATCTCCGCAGCAGATGGCAGTCTGCAGCTTGCAACGGGATTACGGCGATTCTGCACTCCTGCGCCCCAATCGGCATCCCCAGCTCTTCACAGAGGGCCAGCTTCAGCTCATGGAACGAGGCCTGTCCGCTCACCAGATCGGACAGCATCTTGTCCCAGTAGAGCGGACGCAGCGCGTTGAGCTGCATGTTCTGGCGCTGGCGCCGCTTCCGTTCCGCCTCTTCCTCCATCCACAGCTTGAAGGCATGCTCCGCAGAGGCAATCAGCTGCTTGCTGTTCAGCGGCTTCAGCAGATAATCCGTACCGCCGTATACGATGGCCGGCTTGACGTAATTGAAATCCTGATACCCGCTGATGACAATCGTCTTCGTGTGCGGATAATGCCGGTGCAGCCATTCCAGCAGCTCCGCCCCGTCCATCAGCGGCATCCGCATATCCGTGAACACGACAGCCGGCTGATGCTCCTGCATGATCCGTGTCGCCTCCTGCCCGTTGGTCGCCTCATAGATCCCGGAGATGTTATAGCTGTCCCACGGAACAAAATATCGGATGGCCTCCCGCACATGCTTCTCATCATCTACAATCAGCACCTTCATCTCAGCCGCTCCTTCAAGGATAGTCTCTGTTCTCTATTCGCAAAAGCCGCCGGAATTAACCGTCTATCTCCTCCAGCGGAATAATCAGCGTAACGGTAAGCCCCTGGCCGTCTTCATTATTCTTAAGCTGCATTTCCGCTGCGCTGCCGAACTGGAGCCGCAGACGGGCCAGCACATTGTACAGGCCGATCTCCTCCTGGTCCGGCTGGCTGCTGCCTCTGAGACAGGCCGTAATCTCCTCCAGCCGCTCCGGGCTCATGCCCCGGCCGTTATCCTTCACGGCAAGCACCAGTCTGGCCGCCCCCTCCAGCCTGCACTCTATCTGAATCAGCCCCCCGCTTATGCCGTCAGCGAAGGCATGCTTGAAGATATTCTCCACAATCGGCTGCAGGATCATCTTCGGCAGGATCAGCTCCAGAGCCTCCGGCCCCGCCTGAATCTCCAGCCGCAGATTCTCTTCGCCGAACCGCTCCGTCTGGAGAATCATATAGTTCTGCACATGCTCAATCTCATCCCGCAGCGGCACCTGGGTCCGCTCGGTATTCATCGAATAACGCATCATGCTGCCCAGGGAATAGATGAGATCATACACCTTCGGCGCATTATAGCGCAAGGACAGGCTGGCGATGGACTGCAGCGCATTGTAGAGAAAATGCGGGTTCACCTGGGCCTGGAGCGCCTTCAGCTGATTCGTTTTGTTCGCCAGCTCCAGCCGGTATTCCTTGACGATCAGCTCATTGATCGTGCGGGTCATGCCGGTGATCTTGCGGGTGAGCAGCCCGAACTCGTCCTCCCGCTCGGCATCCATATGCGCATCCAGCTGGCCGGTCTGCACCTTCTGCGTGAAGTGAATCAGCTTCTTGATCGGACGGGTGAAGCCGATGGAGATCAGCACGGCACTGATGCCCCCGATCAGGAGGAACAGCAGTCCGATACCCATATTGAACCGGGTAATCACCCTTGCGTCTGTGTAGAGATCCTCATAGGGCACCAGCTTGATAATGCTTCCGCTGAACAAAGGGGCCTTGATCTGCTTGAACATTACAATCCCCTGGAAGCCGTCCTTCTTCCAGGTGAAATGCCCGCTGTCCTGCTCTGCGGGGAGACGGCTCCAGCCCGCTGCCACCGGCTTCCCGATCCAGTCCGGATCGGAGGCGAACAGCGCCTCGCCTTGCTCATTCAGCACATACAGGCGTTCTGTGTCCGAAGTGTACATCGACTCCACAATCCCCTCCAGCTCCCCCAGCGTATAATCGATCGACAAATCTGCCAGTACACTGTCACTAGGGGTCCGGTAAATGGGGAAATGGGCCGTAAAGACCGGCACGCTCCCCGGCTTCAGATTGGGGAAACCGGACTTCACTCCGTATTGATGATCCATATGCGTCACTTCGAGATACGGGCGGTAAGTCCCTCCAGCTTGCCCCTTGGCGGCATAATCCGAGTTATCCTCACGGCGGAAAAATCCCTTAAGCAGCAGATTGGACTGCCTGGCGGCCCTCACATACAGATGAATCTGATACGTATTGCGGTCGGAGAGAAACAGATTGTACAGCTGGGTAGAGATGATCGCCCGGGTGTCTGGCAGTATGGTGCCGGGCGGGGCCTGGGCGGGGCTTTTGGCGGTAAGCAGAGTGGTGTAGAAGGAGCTGGGAACATTGATCCCGCTGTAAAGCGACATCGCCTGCTGGTTCATGCCGCTGAAATAACTCCGGAGATTCGCCTCTCCCAGCGTCAGCAGCTTCGTATTCTGCTTCACGGACTGGT
Source organism: Paenibacillus sp. FSL H7-0350 (assembly GCF_038593195.1). Taxonomy (NCBI): domain Bacteria; kingdom Bacillati; phylum Bacillota; class Bacilli; order Caryophanales; family Paenibacillaceae; genus Paenibacillus; species Paenibacillus sp. FSL H7-0350. The sequence goes on from NZ_CP151972.1 coordinate 3,430,858, forward strand.
CCGTAACCGACTGCCTCGTATAGAGATAAGAGAAGGTCACAGAGATGCCTGACGGGATCACTGACGCCAGCAGCACTAAGGCCATCAGCCGTGTCCGGATGCTGTTCTTGAACATGGGGGAACCTCCTACAAGTTGTGTGAGCCGTATATCCTGCAATATAATCCACTTTTTCCGGCATGAAATGAAGTGTTGGCAGTGGCCCTGGCTTTCTATAATCAAGCTGTGAACCCGTAGATATCTTACCCAAACTTACCCAAAGGAGAGTCCATATGAGAAAAACTCTAGGTATGCAGCGAGGCTGGGGACAGCAAATCGTATTTCTCGGCCCCTGTCTGCTCTTTTTCCTGACCATTGTAGTCACCCCGTTCTTCCTTGGCTTCTACTACTCCTCCACCGACTGGAACGGGCTGGATCTGGACAAAGCGGTCTGGACCGGCGCGGCCAACTGGAAACGGATTTTCATGAATGACGATAAGTTCTGGGAGTCCCTGGTCTTCACCCTGCGCTTCACCGTGATCTCAGTTGTGGCTGCCAACGTGCTTGCGCTGCTGCTGGCCTTCATTCTAATGACGACGCTGAAGACGAAGAAGCTGCTCCGTACCGTCTTTTTCATGCCCAATGTGATCGGCGGCATTCTGCTCGGCTACATCTGGCAGTTCATCTTCACCAAGGGCTTCGCTACAATCGGCGAGCTGACGGGGCTTTCGTTCTTCCAGCTGCCCTGGCTGGGCACGCCAAGCACCGGGTTCTGGGGTCTGGTCATCGTGTTCGTCTGGCAGACGGCCGGTTATATGATGGTCATCTATATCGCCGGGCTGGCCGGGATTCCGAAGGATCTCATTGAAGCTGCCCGCATAGACGGTGCCCGTGCTCCCCAATTGTTCAAGAGCGTCTACATCCCGCTGATTATGCCGGCGATTACCATCTGCCTGTTCCTGACGACCTCCAATGCCTTCAAAATGTTCGACCTCAACCTGTCGCTGACCAAAGGCGGGCCGGGCACCTCGACCCAGTCGCTGGCCTATAACATTTATGCGGAGGCATTGATCAACAACCGGTATGGCCTGGGTACAGCCAAAGCACTGCTCTTCTTCGCCGCCGTCTCCCTGATCACCGTTACCCAGGTCTGGCTTACCAAACGAAAAGAGGTGTCCGCTTAATGAACAGCAGCCGCTACCGCCCGGGCAACTTCATCCTCGAAATTGCCGCCATTCTGCTGGCTATTGTCTTCCTGTCACCGTTCTATCTGGTCCTGAGCAACTCGGTTAAGGGACTGAAGGACATCCTGATCGATGCCGCTTCCTGGCCGCAGGTGTTCCACTGGAGTAACTATTCCAAGGTCTGGGATGCCATTAACTTCCCGCAGGCCTTCTTCAACTCTCTGACAATTACGATTCTAAGTGTAATCTTCATCGTCCTGTTCAGCTCGATGGCCGCTTACCAGATTGTGCGCAAGCCGACACGCTTCAATTCCTTCGTGTTCCTGCTGCTGGTCTCGGCGATGATCATTCCGTTCCAGTCACTCATGCTGCAGTTGGTCCGGGTGACGAGCCTGCTTGCGCTGCGCGGCGAGCTGTACGGCATTGTGGCCTGTTACCTCGGCTTCGGGATGCCGCTGTCGGTCTTCCTGTTCCACGGGTTCATCAAAACGGTGCCTCTTGAGCTGGAGGAAGCCGCGCGGGTGGACGGCTCGAATCCGTACGGCGTGTTCTTCCGGATCGTCTTCCCGCTGCTGCTGCCGATTATTGTAACCGTCATTATCCTGAATACACTATGGATCTGGAATGACTATCTGCTGCCTGTCCTGGTGATCGGCGGGAATAAGGATCTGACGACCCTGCCCGTAGCTGTGACCAAGTTCTTCGGACAGTACACCAAGAAGTGGGATCTGGCCCTTGCCGGTCTCGTTATGGCGATCACGCCTATCCTCTTGTTCTTCCTGTCGCTCCAGCGTTATATTGTGGAAGGCGTGACGGCAGGCTCCATTAAGGGATGATCTTAGGATCGGCTTTCCTTTGCAGCAATAATATCCACTTTTTCGAGCAACATATGAAGTGTAAGTCATCTATCAATTCCATTACGCTCTAAGAGCAGGAACCACAGACCAGGGAGGTTATTCTATGAAAAGAAAGTTCGCGTTCATCATGGCAACCGTTTGCACCCTCATTATCGCAGGTTGCGGGAACAGCGGCAATACGAATTCCGCAGGCAATGGAAGCGCTACGAATGCTCCTAACGCGTCAACCGAATCGGCAGCACCGGAAGCCGGCAAAGCGCCTGCCAAGGATGTTACGATTAAAATGTTCCAGTTCAAGGTGGAAATTGCCGAGCAACTGAATGCACTCGCCGAAGAATACGAGAAGGAGACAGGCGTGAAGGTGGAGGTCGAAACGCACGGAGGCGGTGAGGATTACGGTGCACTGCTGAAGGCGGAGATCGCTTCCGGCTCTGAGCCTGAGATTTTCAATAACGGCGGGTATACAGCCCTTGTTCCTTATATGGACCGTGCCACTGACCTGAGCAATGAGCCTTGGGCCGCCCAGCTGATCCCGACCGCCAAGACACCGGCAACCGTAGACGGCAAGCTCTATGGCATGCCTATGAATGTTGAAGGCTACGGGCTGATCTACAACAAGGATCTGTTCGCCAAAGCCGGCATTACAGAAGAGCCTAAGACACTTCCCCAGCTCAAGGACGCCGTAGCCAAGCTGAAGACCGCTGGCATCACACCGTTTGAAGCCACCAATGAGTGGTGGTCCATGGGGATTCACCTCGTTAACGTAGGAATGGCGCACCAGCCTGATCCGAAGCAGTTCATTGACGATGTGAAGGCAGGCAAACAGACCATCAAGGGCAACGCCGTCTTCAAGCAATGGCTGGATCTCGTAGATGTGATCATAGGCAATGCCCAGGACAACAAGATGACTACCGATTATGCGACTCAGGTGGCTGAATTCGCCTCCGGTAAAGCTGCCATGATGCTGCAAGGGAACTGGACACAAGGCGATATCGACAAAATCGATCCGGCCCTGAACCTGGGCCTCCTCCCGCTCCCGATTAACGGCGAAGAAGGCACCATCCTGGTGGGCGTGCCTAACAACTATATCGTGAACAGCAAATCCGCACATCCGGAGGAAGCCAAGGCCTTCCTGAACTGGATGGTCAGCTCGGAAACGGGTCAGAAGTATCTGACCAAGGAATTCAAGTTCATCCCGGCGGAAGCGAACATCACTGCAGACGCCGCTGATATCGGCCAGGTCGCCGTTGCCGTGCAGGAGAAATCCGGGAACGCGCTGGGCTGGAACTGGGATATGTTCCCTGACGGCGTCACCCAGGGCTTCGGCGCAGCCATGCAGGAATACCTTGGCGGCCAGCTGAACCATGACCAGCTGCTGGAGAAGCTGGACAAAGCGGTACAGGATATTGTGAAGCAATAGCAGCAGGCTGATCCTTTAACAGAAAAGAGGTGTCTTCAGAAGCCGGCAAACGGCAAATGAGACACCTCTTTTTTTTGTTTATGCGTATAATTTACGGCGACTCTTAGGAGCACGCTCCGCAAACGGAACGTTGTTCCAATCGCTCTTGTATCCAGATTTTTATCATTCCCCTAATCGGTGAAAATCCGGATACAAAGGCGACCGCTCCGCTTCTCCACAATCATTCCGCCCGCTCCGCTGTTTAAGAGGGGGGGGAGTTACAAACACAGATTCAAATGCACTTCTGCTCTTCATTTACGTTCGCCGCTATCTCTTGCCAATTCTGAGCGTTTTCTCTCACGGACCGATTGTATAGATAGCATTGTTGCACATCATGCAGGATTCCTCTATAAATGTTACTGGCTACGCTAGATTGTTGCATCGTTTGCAGGAATTCTGGTGTTTAGGGCAAGTTAGCGCTGGCTTTGTTGCATTTGTTGCAGGATTTCAGCATCAGTCGCTTCTATGGGGCAGTATTGTTGCACTTCTTGCAGGATTTCTCGAAAAGGTTACTGGCTGTGAAGCATAGAGCCCATACTTCAGCATTCAATTCCATGCACAACTTACACAAACATCTCCACTATCAGGAACAGGTTCAGCGCGACCACCAGAGCGGAGATGATCCAGCCAAGGATGGTGGTGATCCGGTGGTTCACCAGCCCCTGCATGATCCGGCGGTCACTGGTGAAGATGACGAGCGGAATCAGGGCGAAGGCAATCCCGAAGGAAAGGACAACCTGGCTCATTACCAGTGCGCTGGTTGCGTTAACGCCTAAGGCGATGATGGCGAGCGGCGGAATAATAGTGATCGCCCGGCGGAGGTAGAGATTGATTTTTTTATTAATGAATCCCTGCATGACCACATCACCCGCCATTGTGCCCACCGACGAGCTGGACAGACCTGCGATCAGCAGGGCGAGGCCGAAGGAGATTGCCGTAACAGGCCCCGCCAGATTGCGGAACTGCTCGAAGGCGATATCCAAATCCTCGACCACCAGACCGTTCTTGAAGAACAGTGCGGCTGCTACAATGACCATAGCCATATTTACTGCACCGGCAATCAGCATAGCAATCAGAATGTCGATGAATTCCAGCCGGAAGATCTGCTTCTTCTCACGCTCATCAATTCCGATTACACGGCTCTGGGTCAGCGAAGAATGTAGATAGATTGCATGGGGCATGACCGTTGCACCGAGAATCCCCGCAGCCAGCAGCACGCTGTCCACACCTTCGAATCTGGGAGTAAACATTCCGGTAAGGATGCTGCCTGCATCCGGCTTAGCCATAATGACCTGGAATGCAAAAGCCAGCACAACAATCATCACCATACCGGCGATTCCGGCCTCAAGCGTGCGGTAACCGCGCCGCTGCAGCTCCAGAATGGCAAATGACCCTACAGCGGTAATCAATGCAGCCGGAAGCATCGGTATGCCGAACAGAAGATAGAGTCCGAGCGCTGCGCCGATGAATTCAGCAAGATCAGTGGCGATAATGACGATTTCACTCTGAATCCACAGGAAGATCGACACGCCCTTCGGGAATTGCTCCCGCGCGATCTCAGGCAGATTCTTGCCGGTAGCAATGCCAAGCTTGGCGGATAAGGATTGAATTAGTACGGCCATCAGATTCGAGGCGAAAATGACCCAGAGCAGCAGATACCCGTATTTCGAGCCTGCGGTAATATTGGTGGCGAAATTGCCGGGGTCCAGGTAAGCTACGGAAGCTATAAATGCCGGGCCCAGAAAAGGAAGAAGTCTCTTCAGTCCCTTGACATCTCCGTTAAGCACCGATTGCGCCGAATGTTTGTTGGTATGGCCGTTAAGTATAGGGGATGATTCTACTGCGGTATTTTGCTCCATCATGTTCTGTCCTCCTCTTGCCCGGAAAAAGTTGTCTATATACACGAAAGTTTCCCTGGTGCAACATTCGATCTGGTTTTATTATAATCCTCAGAATGAGAATTGTAAATGTATTTTCACTGGGTTTTCATACGCTGCCTGGGCTATGCCCTACTCGCCTATCCTCCACCCATATTATGTAATCCACCCCTATAAAGTGAGACTCATGCCTTATGTTATTACCCGCTCCTACAATCGGGTGGACTCCTCTGCTGGAGGTGATTGTACTTTGTGCAATTGATTACACAATAAATTGCGATATAACACACTCTGTTGTATTTCATACATTTGATTGCCGGTTTTTTGTTATCAAAGGCCATTTTCCAATAATCTGCTGTATAAAATACAATAGAAGCTGTATTGGGGTCGATTTTAATGAAATCTAATGTACAAAGTGCAGGCAGCTTGGCAGACACATATGCAAATCAGCGATGCTCCTGTAACAGGGGCATCGCTGATTGTGTAACTTTTTAAGCTATTATAAATTGCCTTGGCGCAGCCAGTGCATACAGCGTTCGCAGAATGTGTGTGTGAGGTCTTGTATTTATTACGCTTCAGCGGATGTGGCCGTGTTGCCCCTCCAGGTATCCTTAAGCGGGACGATTCGGTTGAACACCAGCTTCTGAGCTGTGCTATGCCTGCTGTCGATGCAGAAATAGCCATGACGCAGGAACTGGTAGGTATCCCCGGGCTTAGGGTTACCCGCAAGCGGCTCCAGCAGGCAATCTGTAAGCAGGGTTACGGAACCCGGATTGATGTATTCCTCCCAACTCTCGCCTTCCTCCTTCGGCCCGTTGTTATCCGTCAGCAGCTGCTCATACAGATATACGTCACTCTTCAGCGCATGAGCAGCCGAGACCCATTGCACGGTCCCCTTCACCTTCCGGCCGCTGAGTGTACCGCCGCTCTTGGTCTCCGGGTCGTAGGTGCACCGCAGTTCGAGGATGGCCCCCGTCTGCGCATCCTTAATCACCTCATGGCAGCGGATAATATAACCGCCCTTAAGCCGCACCTCGCCGCCTGGAACCAATCTGCGGAAGCCCTTCACAGGCACCTCCATGAAATCAGCCCGCTCGATATACAGCGTACCGGAGAATGGTACCTCTCTTGAACCCAGCTCAGCATTCTCTGGGTTGTTAGGGATCGGAAGCAGCTCAGAGGCCCCGGCTGCGTAATTTGTAAGCACGACCTTCAGCGGGTCCAGCACAGCCATGACAGCCGGCACTTTGGCCTTAAGATCCTGTCTCAGGCAATGCTCCAGCAGCGAGAAATCCACCATGGCCGTATTCCGGACCATCCCGATCTCCCGGACGAAATCCCTGATGCTCTCCGGCGTGAATCCCCGTCTGCGCAGCCCGCTGAGCGTGGGCAGCCGCGGATCATCCCAGCCGTCCACATAGTTCCCGGCAACCAGCTCCCGGAGATACCGCTTGCTAGTGACCACTCCCGTCAGGTTCACCCGGCCGAATTCCCTTTGCCTCGGGGCTTCCGGGATCTCCAGCTCCCGCAGCACCCACTCATACAGCGGCCGGTGATCCTTGAACTCGATCGAGCACAGCGAATGTGTCACCCCTTCCAGCGCATCCTGAATCGGATGGGCGAAGTCATACATGGGATAGATGCACCAGGCATTGCCTGTACGGTAATGCCCTGCATGAATAATCCGGTACAGCACCGGATCTCGCAGATTCATGTTCGGCGTAGCCATGTCGATCCGCGCCCGCAGCACTTTGGCACCGCTCGGATATTCCCCCTTGCGCATCGCCCGGAACAGCCGCAGATTCTCCTCCGGCGTGCGGCTGCGGTAAGGACTGTCCTGCCCTGGCCCGGTTAAGCTCCCCCGGTAAGCTGTCACCTCCGCTGCCGTCAGATCACAGACATAGGCTTTGCCTTTCAGAATGAGCGTCTCTGCCCTGCGGTAGATCTCCTCCGAATAATCGGAGCCGTAGTAGATGTGCTCCCCGGGACTGCAGCCTAGCCATTCAAGATCACGGATGATCGCCTCCACGTATTCCTTATCCTCTTTGAGCGGGTTGGTATCATCGAAGCGCAGGTGGAAGCATCCGCCATATTTACGGGCGATCCCCACATTCGTGTGGATGGCAAAAGCACTCCCGATATGCAGATAGCCATTGGGCTCCGGTGGAAACCGGGTGCAGATCTCCCGGCTGAAGGCTCCCGCCTCCACATCTTCTCTAATGAGCCTATCCATATAATTCTCCGGCAGAGCCGGTCCATTATTCTCTGTCATTCCAATCTCCTCCTGTTCATGGGTGGTACGCCGCTTTTATCTGGATACAACAAAAAAGAACCTCACCTCCAAGACCGTAAGTCTTGGGGACGAAATTCTCGCGGTACCACCCCAGGTTTATTAATATGTCACCATATTAATCTCATCAAGTACGGCGCTGCCGTCCGGCAGGGCTTATACTCTAGCTCTATAACAGGAGCTCCTGTCGTACCATCCCCGGCTGCTGCCTGGTTCCGGTAAGCCGCTCAGAGGCTTGTTTCCATTCAGTCCTCCCTGCTCCTTCACACCAGCCGGAGCTCTCTGTGAGGGAAGAACCTGAATGTACTCTTCTCATCATCGCGTTTAAATTATTGGATACAGAATATCAAATCTCACGCCGGGTGTAAAGTACTTACGCCGGGCTGCCGGGAGCAGCATCCTAAGCGTCTGCCGGGTCCAGGCTCAATGCAGCCAGCAGCTCCAGCGCTTCCTCATGCTCCGGCTCGATCAGCAGGGACCTGCGCGTATAATCCAGCGCCGCTTCATCATCCTCCTGCTCATAGCTGCAGATTGCCAGGCAGTACAGCACGGTAATTACCGGCTCCTCCCTACTTGTCGCAAGCGAATGCTCCAGGAAACGGCGGGATTCCCCGTACTGCTCCATCTCGAACAGCAGCAGGCCGCAGTCCAGCGCCAGATCATACTTTTGCGGCATCGGGTAGAAGCCCCGCCACATCCGGTCGATCCCCCGCTGAAGGTCCAGCAGCTCCTCGTCGCTGGCATCCGGCAGCAGCGCTGAGATGCGCTCGGCGCTCTGAATGAACAGTTCCGCGTCATATCCCCCCAGCCGCCAGAAGGCCAGAATCTGCTGCATGCCGATAGTGTCGTAATTCTTGTCGATCCACACCTTCAGGCTGAAGAAATCATCCGGCCCGAACCGCTCGACAAACCGCCGGTAGGCCAGCCGGGTATGCGGATGCAGCATCGGCTCCTCCAGCATCAGGATGCAGCCCACATTGAGATTTTTATAATGATGCTGTGTGAACTGGGAATGTGCGCCCTTCCGCTCAAAATAATGCACCAGCGCATGATAATTCGCCGTAAGCGAGATGCTGCCGTGGTGAATCAGCTTCGGCGGCTCGGCAAACTCCCAGTTCTCCAGCCGGTGGTCTCCCTTATCGGCAGTGAGCAGCAGGAAGCTTCCCCGGGAGAGTGCCCCCAGACGCTCCATGCAGGACAGGGCTGCCTCCGGGAACAGCACATGTGAATCCTCCAGCTTGTCCAGATAGAACGAGATCACATCATGATAAGGATACGAGCTGTCTTCATAGCCCGCTGCACGTTTGTAATGATATTCCGGCACCAGGTCACGGAGCACCTCGGACGGCCCCATCGTAGCAGACTGCTCAGGATATTTCAGCGAGACCTCACATTCATAGATCATGCCTTCATCCACATAGAGCAGCTCCTGCGGGATACTGTCGAAGAAGTAGTTGGCAATCACCATCAGCGGCTGCCCCAGCTCCCCGGGCTTAATCACCAATCCGCTCTGCGTTAAGGAGAGCTCCGTATCCCGGACCGCATCAAAGCGGGCGAAATCAAGCATTCCCTGCTCTACAAAAGGCTTAAGCCCCTCATGCTGCTGCCAGCCCTCAATGTTCTTCCAGGGCAAATCACTCATCACGTAACGGAACGGCGGCAGCAGCACGCCTGCATACTGGATCAGCTCACACAGCTGCTGGAGCACATGGAACGCCAGACGCCCCACTCCTGCACCCAGTTCCAGCACCACTACCGTCTCTGTAGTGAATCCCTTCTGCGCACGGTCCTGAAGAAAGCCGAAGATGATCTCCGCATACGCCGTTCCAATCATCGGATTGCTTGTAATATACTGCGGAACCTGGTCATTGGCCCAAGCCTGGAGACCCAGCTGTTCATAATAGGTGCGCTGCAATTCCCATATAGGCGCTTCGCTGAAGCGGTAGCGTTCTTGTCCACTTAATGTCATTGGTTCTAACCCTGCTCTCTGATTATCGTACGGATCTTTGTCCGGTAGTCAAATATTATCACATTTGCGCATATATTTTCTTGAAATGCTGTGCGTTCCAGAAAGGAGCCTATATGATGAATCCTGAGCATCCCCGTTCTCCAGGCCAGCCCGTCATTCCCCAGCCCATACGCAGTGACGGTGCAGGCAATATCGACCTGGGTCCACGTGACGTCATGCGCGACCGGGAGAATCCCGACATGTTCCTTCCTCCGGTGACGGACAACGGGCTGATCCCGAACCTGAAGTTCTCATTCTCTGACGCCCATATGCAGCTGAATCATGGCGGCTGGTCCCGTGAGGTGACGGTCAGGGAGTTGCCGGTAGCCACTACGCTTGCGGGCGTGAATATGAGCCTGACGCCGGGCGGCGTACGTGAGCTGCACTGGCATCAGCAGGCGGAATGGTCCTACATGCTGCTGGGCAGCGCAAGGATTACAGCCGTGGACCAGAATGGCCGCAACTTCATTGCCGATGTCGGTCCCGGCGATCTGTGGTATTTCCCTCCAGGCATCCCGCATTCCATTCAGGGTCTGGCTGAGGGATGTGAATTCCTGCTTGTGTTCGACGACGGAGGCTTCTCGGATCTGAACACCCTGTCCATCTCCGACTGGTTCGCCCATACGCCGCGCGAAGTCCTGTCCGCGAATTTCGGTGTACCTGAATCCGCATTCGCCTATCTTCCCACGGAGCAGGTGTACATCTATCAGGATCAGGTGCCCGGTCCAATTGCGAGCCAGCGGATCGAATCGCCTTACGGGGAGATTCCGCTGAGCTTCAAGCATCGGCTGATGGCCCAGCCGCCGCTCAAGACTCCGGGAGGCAGTGTGCGGATAGTCGACTCCAGCAATTTCCCCATCTCCCGGAATATCGCCGCGGCGCTGGTAGAGATTGAGCCTGGGGCGATGCGGGAGCTGCACTGGCATCCGAACAACGACGAGTGGCAGTATTACCTCAGCGGGCAAGGACGAATGACCGTCTTCGGAGGCAACGGCGATGCGCGTACCTTCAATGTAAGAGCCGGGGATGTCGGCTACGTGCCTTTTGCACAGGGGCATTATGTTCAGAATACCGGCACAGAGACGCTCTGGTTCCTGGAAATATTCCGCAGTGACCGTTTCGCCGACGTCTCCCTCAACCAATGGATGGCGCTCACGCCCCATGAGCTGGTCAGCAGCAATCTTCATGCCGGGCCGGAGCTGATGAACGCCCTACGCAAGGTGAAATGGCCTGTTGTGAAGTACCCGGAGCAGGAACACGGAAAGAAGGAATGATCTGGCTTAGAATGTAAAAAAAGAGCGGTCAGACTAAGGTCTGGACCGCTCCTTGTATATTGTGACATGGGGTCGTGGCCCCTTGTTCGCTTATGCAGCTCCTGATCAGAGCCACCTCAGCTCCAGATATAGACCCAGTAACGTGATCAACAGTGTGGGAACGGTGAGGATAATGCCTATTTTGAAATAGGTGCCCCAGGAGATCTTCACACCCTTGCCGGACAGCACATGCAGCCACAGCAGGGTGGCCAGTGAACCGATCGGTGTAATCTTCGGACCCAGATCCGAACCGATAACATTGGCGTAGATCAGAGCCTCCTTCACCAGACCCGCGGCATGTGCGGTATCAATGGCCAGCGCCCCGATCAGCACCGTCGGCAGATTATTCATCACCGAGGAGAGCAGCGCGGCCAGGAAGCCCATCCCCATCGTGGCTGCGAACAGCCCGTGCTTCGCAATTCCGCCGATCATTTCTGCGAGCACATCCGTCAGTCCCGCATTACGCAGTCCATACACTACCACGTACATGCCAATGGAGAAGAAAACAATCGCCCAAGGCGCTCCCTTGACCACTTCCATCGTCTTCACGTAAGGACTTCTGCGGGCCATCAGCAGGAAACAGATTGCGATTACTCCTGCTACCACGGATACCGGAATGTCCAGGAATTCACTGACGAAATATCCGCCTACCAGAAGCGCGAGTACGAACCAGGATAGCCGGAACATCCGCTGGTCCTTGATAGCATCGCCCGGAAGCTTCATGCCAGCGGTGTCATACTCCTTCGGGATACTGCGGCGGAAATACAGATATAAGACCAGAATGCTTGCTCCAAGCGAGAACAAGGTCGGTAGCCACATATGTCCTGCATACTGCATGAAGGTGATACCAAAGAAATCGGCGGATACAATATTAACCAGATTGCTGACGGTCAGCGGCAGCGAGGTGGTATCGGCAATGAAGCCGCTGGCGATAATAAAAGGAAAGACTTTGCGCTCGTCAAGATTCAGCGCCCGGACCATCGCCAGCACAATCGGTGTCAGAATCAGCGCTGCCCCGTCATTGGCGAACAGCATCGCCACGACTGCACCCAGCACGATCACATAGATGAACATCAGCGTGCCGTTGCCGCGTGCCGCCGCCGCCATATGCAGCGCCGCCCACTCGAAGAAGCCGACACGATCGAGAATTAAGGATATTAGAATAATCGCTACGAAGGCAAGCGTCGCATTCCATACAATCAGCGTCACATCACGAACATCGCCGAAGCTGACCACTCCTGCCGCAAGCGCGAGAATCGCCCCGCCGCAGGCGGACCAGCCAATCGATAAATTCCGCGGCTGCCAGATCACAAAAACTAAAGTCACAACAAAAATCAGGCAGGCTATTACAACCATAATTCAGCCCCCCATTTGATCTGCAGCATTCCCCCGATGCACTCCTTACAGTAGATATAAATATAAGCCAATTTATATATACTAAAGCAGCCTCATCCGAAGTACAAGATAAAAATAGCTGGAAGGTTCACCTGCGTAGCACTAGGCTGTTCAGCAGCATTGCCACCCCGCCCAGCTGGCGTCTGCTGCAATAATATTTATATGCTTAAGTACTAAGTGTATGTATGAATACATAGGCTGGATTATGGGGAACGAAGCAGCTTCTTGGAGAGGAGATGCAGGTCCGGAAGAGCCATCCTTGTTACGGGATTGGAGGTTCGGACTACCATGAGTACAGACCAGCTCATCGCACTGCTCGTTCTTGTTATTATGATTGTACAGCTTGCCGTCAAGAAAGATAAATCCTGACGACAGCAGGCCGCCAAAGAGGCCGGGGCAACCCGGTCTCTTTGGCGTAGGAAGATACGCAGACCGCAGGTACCTACCTAATGTAATCGGTTTTTCGATTACATTTTGCCTACGCGCCGCACCCGTGGTCCAATTGTAATCGGTTTTTCGATTACATTTTGCCTACGCGCCGCATCCGGTGGTCATACCCCTGTCAAGTAGACAGATAAAAAAAGCTAAGCAGCCAGCGCGTGCCGATACTCAATCGGCGCGCGCTGTTTCAGTTTTGCCTGAAAACGTTGGTAATTGTAAAAGTAGATATACTCCTCCACCGCTTGATGAATCTCTGCTTCTGACTTACACTGGTGAAGGTACAACTTTTCTGTCTTCAGATGCGAAAAGAAGGATTCGATGCAGGCGTTATCCAGGCAGGTTGCTTTGCGAGAGTGGCTGCCCTTGACGCTGAATGCCTCTAATCGTGTGTTGTACGCCTGAGACGTGTACTGAAAGCCTTGGTCCGAATGGAGCACGGCCTCAGACACGTCTCTTTTCCGTGTCCACTGTTCCACCGTATCCAGGACGAGGTTTACGTCGTTTCGCTCCGAGATCTGCCAAGCTACAATTTCATTGTTGAAGAGGTCCTGAATCGCAGACAGATAATAAAAGCGGGTGCCGTCTGAGATATACGTAATGTCCGTGACTAGCTTCTGCTGTGGGGCTGTCGCATGAAACTTACGCTTTAACCGGTTCGGGTAGACCACGGAAGGAGCAGAGCCCGCACGACGCCTTTTCTTGCGAATGACGGACTGGATCGATAGCTCTTTCATGAGCCGCCATACCTTCTTGTGGTTGACGAGGTAGCCTGCCTCCCGCAGGGCTGCCTGCATTCGAGGGTACCCGAAATAGGGATGAGCCAGGTGAATCGCCACCATATGCTCTTTCATAGCGTGCTCTTGCTCATGGGCCTCCATTCGTCGAGCCTGTGTACCTCGCCACTTGTAGTAATTCGCCCGCGATACCTCTGCAATGGCTAATAGGCGGGTGACGCCATGTTGGTCTCGTAGTTCTTCAAGGATGGCGTATTTGTCGTGTAGTCCAAGCTTCCCTCCCTTTATAGATTTGGATACCGCTTTTTTAAGTAGTCCACCTGTGCCTTTAAGTAATCTCGTTCTTCTTCTATACTGGCAAATGTAGATCGTGGACGTCCTTTTAAGGGGCTTGTTACCCCTTTTGGTGTATGGAGTGGCTCCCCATTCCGATATTTCTTTACCCATACTTTAAGCTGGGTACAGTTCACAATCCCCAACCTGTCGGAGACGACCTTATAGCTCTCCCCTCCTGTACAATAGGCTTGAATAGCCTCTTTCTTGAATTCCTCTGTGTACGATTGAAATACTTGTCCCTTTTTGGCCATACCAAAATCCCCTCCATGGTCACTCACTTCCTCATGTTAACACATGAGGGTTTTTACGAGTGTCTACTTGAAGGGGATAATACCACCGGTCCAATTGTAATCGGTTTTCCGATTACATTGGTGCGTCCTGCTAATTAAGGAGTCTTCCGTATATAATAATAAATATTACTCATTACACTTACTAAAGTTGAGAAACATTAAAAAGTATAGTAGAATGATGACATGAAGAAAGGGGCGGATCATTATGGCCGAGGATAAGAGAATCATGGAAATTGGGATAAGCACGTTTTTGGAGACAACACCTGACCCGGTGACAGGGCAGACGATCAGCCATGCAGAACGGCTGCGGGAAGCTGTTGAGGAGATTGTGCTCGCTGACCAAGTGGGCCTGGACGTATATGGAATAGGCGAGCATCACCGTAAGGATTATGCAGGGAGTGCCCCGGCTGTAATCCTCGCCGCAGCGGCAGCGACTACCAAGCGGATTAGACTGACCAGTGCGGTCAGCGTCTTGTCTTCAGATGACCCGGTGCGGGTCTACCAGGATTTCGCTACGCTGGACGGCCTCTCGAACGGCCGGGCAGAGATTATGGCCGGACGCGGTTCGTTCACTGAGTCCTTCCCGCTGTTCGGTTACAGTCTGGAGGATTACGATGAATTGTTCGAGGAGAATTTGGAGCTGCTGCTGGCGATCCGCGCCTCCGAGAAGGTCACCTGGCGCGGCGGGCACCGTCCGGCGATTCACAATCTTCCGGTCTATCCCCGCGCTGTTCAGGACCCGCTTCCGGTCTGGATCGCCAGCGGCGGCAATCCCGAATCTGCCGTGCGGGCCGGAACATTGGGTCTGCCAATTGCCTTCGCCATTATCGGTGGAATGCCGGAGCGGTTCGCTCCACTGGTGAACCTGTACAAGGAAGCCGCAGCACGCGCGGGGCATAATCCCGACAAGCTGCAGATTGCCACACACTCCCATGGCTTCGTAGGTGAAACTAATGAACAGGCCGCGGCTTTGTTCTACCCATCTACCCAAGCCCAGATGAATGTCATCGGACGCGAACGCGGCTGGGGCGGCACGTATAACCGCGCAGCCTTCGATGATGCCCGCAGCTTACGCGGCGCCCTCTATGTCGGCGATGCTGAATACGTGGCCGAGAAGCTCATCCTGCTGCGCAAGAATCTCGGCGTGACACGGTTCTTCCTGCATGTGAATGTCGGCTACATGCCGCACCGCGAGGTCCTGCGTGCCATTGAGCTGCTGGGCACCAAGGTGGCCCCTATCGTGCATGCGGAGTTAGCCCGTACTGAGGGTAAATAACTGCACGCAAGCACAGCACAGCATACCAAAAACACCTCAAGGCCCATTCGGCGCCGGAGGTGTTTTTGCTCACATCATCTCAAGCTTCCTAGCATATCTTCGCAATCATCCGTCGTTCCTTCCCAGCTAAGATTGCACCAGGGCCTGAATCACAGGATACGAAATCAGATTCCGGTCTCGGTAAGCCGCCGTAATTACATCCTTGTGCGGGCTTAGAATCCCATTCTGCAACAGCACCGCCTTAATTCCCCTCTCGGCAGCACCATTATAGGTGAACAGAACACAATGCTCTGCGGCATATCCAGAGAGGATCAGCAGATCAATTTCCTGCTCCCGCACAAGCTTTTCCAGATCCGTCTTCCAAAAGGCATTCGAGTATTCCTTCTTCACGTTGAAATCCGTCTCCTGAACCTCAACTCCGGGGATGATCGCGAACTTCGCTTCCTCCGCCGGCTCCATGCCCTCAATGTCCTGAATATGAATGACGGCATGCCCCTTGGCGCGCAGCAATCCCGAGACAAAATTGATATACTCACAGGCGCGGTCAATCTTCTTCTGCTCTACCTCGCTCACATGGACCTCTTGCAGATCAATAATTAATAATCCGATTTTCAATCTGCTACCCCCTATCCGTTGATCCTTCAACCTTACCCGATGCCGGATGTTCATTCAACCGGCCGCACACAAAAAACTGCAGTAGAATGATCCACCGGAATGGGCCTTCTCTGCAGTATGGTTTGTCTTCACAGCAATCCTGATCCGGTTATTCTTTGACTCCGCCCAGTGCTACACCTGCGATGATATAACGGGACAGCAGGAAGTAGACTACGAACAGCGGTAATGCGGTCAGCGCCAGCCCCATATAAATCGAGCCGAATGAGGTCTTGTATATATCCCCTCGGAGCAAGCTGACCATGATCGGCATCGTATACTTCTCCTTCTGAGTAAGGAGGATTAACGGCATGAACAAGTTGTTCCAGTTGCCCACGAAGGCGAAGATTGCCTGCGTCGCGACTGCCGGAACCATCAGCGGCAAGATAATGCGGTTAAAGGTTTTGAACTCACCGGACCCGTCCACGCGTGCTGCTTCCACAATCTCAATCGACAGCGTGGCCAGCAGATACTGGCGCATAAAGAACACTACCGCCGGCGCAGCAATTGCAGGAAGAATCAGCGGAAGGAAGCTGTTGGTCCAATGTATTTTATACATGAACTGATAGAAACCAATAGCACTTGCCTGAGAGGGAATCATCATTACACACAAAATAAAGGTAAAGAATGCCCCGCGCAGCCTCCAGCTATAAGTCACTAAACCGTACGCCGCAAGGGATGAGAAATAGACAGTCAGGAGAGTGGCCGAAGCCGAAATAATAAATGAATTCATGAACCCCTGAATCGGATCGAAGCTCTTTTCGAGCAGCACCCGCAGGTTGTCCATCATATGGGATGAAGGCAATAGTGAGAGACCGCCTTGGATTTGTGCTGAAGAGCGGGTGGCGTTTACAAACATGATCCAAAACGGTAAAATGCTGAGCACCGCCAGGCTGATACAAACGATATAGATAATCGTTTTATTGATCGTCCGGGTGACATTTCCGTCTTTTTGTTTATTGTCCATGTACTACGCCCCCCTTTTGGCTGCTCTTGTTGGATTTCCGATGCATTTTTTCGATTTTTTTGAGTCTTGCCGCGTCACGGTCACGCATTAGATAGAACACAAATGCAGACAATATCCCTGAAATCAAGAACATAATCATACTCGCAGCAGCAGCGCGGTTGTATAAATAGCTTCCTTTAAAGGCTTGCCCATAAATGAACATGGACGTGGTAAGCGTAGAGTCATCCGGTCCGCCTGCAAGGAAGAGCTGCGGAATATCAAACATAGTCAAGCCACCGACCATCGATGTAATCAGCGTAAATAACAGAATGGTACGTAAACTTGGCAGCGTGATCCGGAAGAACGTCTGAACTCCGTTTGCACCGTCAATCGCCGCAGACTCGAAGAGCGCAGGATTGATACCCATAACACCTGCGATAAGGATGATCATGGTGTTTCCGTACCACATCCAGAACTGGATGAATGCCACAATGCCCCGCGCTACCGTCTTATCCTGAAGGAAGAAGATTGGAGCGTCGGACCAGCCCATCATTTGAAAAAAGCTGTTTACCGGACCCATCGGATAGCCAAACAAAGTGCTGAATAGCAAGGCGATTGTACCCGCAGTAATAACATTTGGCATGTACAGCAGAACCTTGAAAAAGCCTTGTCCCTTAATTTTAAGACGCTGGTTAGTGAACCATGCAGTGAGTAAGAGTGCAAGAAGGATCTGGGGAACGAAGTTAAGGAACCAGAGCAACCCGGTGTTAATCAGAGATTTCCGGAAGGAGGCATTACTAAGGATCAAATCTTTGAAATTCTGAAAAGGATTATCCAAAATATGTATGGGTTTTGGTATTAATCCCTGCAAATCAGTGAACCCGATGAATGCGGTGTACAAAATCGGATAGAGTGAGAAGATCAGAAATGCCAAAACAAACGGAAACGTAAAAATATAGCCAAATTTAGAGTAGTTCACACCTTTGCGGCGCATGCTCTCACCCCTTTAGTTGATATGAAGGGGCGGGATGACTCCCCGCCCCTTCGTTTGATTTTTATTCGCTATCGATATTAAGTTGATCTTTGACTTGCTGTTTGAAGGTTTCGATTGCTTTATCACGGGCCTTATTGCCTGCAGTATATTCGCGTACTTGATCACGCCAGAGCTTGTTGATCGTTTCGTCGAATGCAGTCAAGTTCTTACCGGAAGCGTTGGCATTCGCCGGAACAAAGATATCGAAAATGTTCTGTCCGCCTACGAGTTCCAAGTCACCTTTTGACTTATCCATAACAACGGAGGAAGCAACGCTGTCCTTCGCGCCTTGCTCGCCATCTTTCAACGTTCCGTTAGCCCAGTAGTACTGGAGTCCGGTTTCAGTAGTGTCGAGTGTTACCCACTTGATAAAGTCTGCAACAGCCTTTTTCTTGGCTTCGTCCTTGACTACGTCTTTGTTAGCGAGCAACCAAGTGCCTCCCCAGAAGAATCCTGTTGGTGATTCAGTAACTGCCCAGTCACCCTTTGTATCTTTGGCATGTTCGCTTAACGTATAGTTAATGAGCCAAGCGGGACCAAAGAAACCGAAGACTGGTTTTTCGCCAGTGCCGTTCATATCAGCGAACCAGGCTTCTTGCCAATCTGTCGTATCGTTATAGTAGTTATTGTCTTTAAGCTTCTTGGAGAGATCAAGGAATTCTTCACGCTTCGGATCAATATGCAGCTTGCCATCAACAATCCAGCCTTTATCAGAGCTGTTTTCGATCGCGTGCCAGATATCGCCGTCACCGGAAACTGCGGCATATCCTTTAGCTTTCAGCTTCTCTGCTGCACTGAAGAATTTATCCCAGCCGGGTCCAACCTCTGTCTTGATCTTGGCCGGATCATCAGTTCCAAACACATCCTTGGCAAGCGAGCGACGATAGATAAAGGCTCCGCCTGTAGCCTGATAGCCGAGACCCTTAAGTTGACCCTCTTTGCTGCCGATATCAACAGAATATTGAGCGATGCCTGCATCCTTAACCATTTGATCAGTAAGGCCCAGGTCCGCATAGTTGGCTGCAAAAGTGGATGCATCACCTTGTGTATATTTGAGTACGAATGCGCCTTCAGTAGCATAAATATCAGGCGCATCTTTGCCGCCGGCAGCTAGAGCCTGGTCAAGCGCAGGCTGATATGCGCCATCTGTAGTTGCAACAATCGTAGTTTTGAACTCCACATTTGCCTCTGGATGAATTTCCAAATACTTCTTAGTCATGTTTGGAATTTCGTCGGTGAAGCTCCACAGATTGATCGTTACCTTCTCACCGCTACCCGCATCCGGAGCTTTGGTTGCCTCTGCCGCATTCGATGCCGGAGCTGTTGTTGCAGCTGCGCCGGACGAGCTATTACCCGAGTTCCCGCCGCATCCTGCCAGAGCAGATGACATCACGAGTACTGTTGAGAGCCCCGCTAAAACACGCTTCATACTTTTCATACTTTGCCTCCCCTTTTATATTCATCCTCGGTTTTTTGTAACCGCCTTCATATTATAGTGCTTGTCCCTCTTCGGCATAAGGAACCCCTCATTGGGAAAAATACCACTATTTATGGGTTTTGCTCTAAAAAGTACAAAAAAGACGCCTGGGCATGGCCCTTAGCGTCTTACCCTTCGGTTGCAGGATCATCTGTCGCTCTCCTTATCCAACCATATTTTTTTCAAAAGCAAACCATCGCTGAAGTAGTTCTCTTCATATCTCACAATGATACTTGGATATAAGTTACTCATGATTGTCCATACATTTAGAACTATAAACCATAATGGAAGATAATAATTATCCTCGCTGCCGATTCCAAGTGTGAAGTAAACCATACTAATGATAACTAGCTGTAACATCACCCCGCCGAGAGCGAAAATGGAATACCTCAGCCTGCTGGGCTTATTTTCACTCTGCATAAGAGTTAGCCCACCAAATCCGTAGCAGAAAATAAATTGCGTTCCGCAAAAAGTTACTATCCAGAACTGTTTTCGATCTCCGATAATTACTGCTTTTACAGGGTAGCCTATTAATTTACCTGTGAAATAATGTCCAAGTTCATGTATTAATGTAATGACATATTTGAGCAAAGTTATTATCACTGTCACGAGTACCACACTTATGGCTGAGGGCTCAAACGTGGATACTATGAGAATGAATACAATAAACAACATTACATATAACAGTGTCCGGTTCAATAGCGAAGTCCTGCCCCCCCAATTAATTTTCTTCACTAATTTTATACAAAAACCGCTCATTGGGGTATAAGTAATTAGCCGCCCGTACTGAAAATCTTGAAACTTGTCATACTATATAACGTAAATTTGGACCATACAGACTAAAGAATAACATACGGGAGAGGAGCTTGTACCTGATGGAATATTACCGCCGCAATATATCAGAAACCCTGGAAGAAGTAGGCAGTTCCGCAAGCGGGCTTACGTCTGCTGAAGTAGATAACCGGCTGGCCAAGGAAGGCTACAATGAGTTGAAGGGCAAAGCGAAGGACCCGCTCTGGAAGCTGTTTCTGGAGAATTTCAAAGATCCTATGGTCATTGTGCTGCTCATCGCGGCTACAGTTCAGATCGTAATGGGACATATTATGGAATCCGTCATCATCTTCGTGGTGCTGATTCTGAATGCTGTAATCAGTGTGGTGCAGACCCGGAAGGCGGAGAGCTCACTGGACGCCCTGCGCAAAATGTCCGCACCCGAAGCCAAGGTCATGCGGGACGGGGCCTTACTGTCGATTCCGGCCAGGGAGCTGGTCCGGGGCGACATCGTCTTCCTGGAGGCTGGCGATTATGTGCCTGCGGATGGACGGATTATTGAATCCGGGAGTCTGCGGATTGACGAGGGCATGTTGACCGGCGAATCTGAAGCCGTGGATAAGCATACCGACCCTATCCCTCAGGAGGCTCCGCTGGGCGACCGGCGCAACATGGCCTTCAGCGGCTCACTGGTCGTCTATGGCCGGGGAACACTGGTGATTACAGGAACGGCACTCGGCACCGAGCTCGGGAAGATTGCCGGGCTGATCGAGAGTGCTGAAGCCAAGCAGACGCCCCTGCAGCGCAAGCTGGAGAGCTTCGGCAAAAAGCTGGGAATCGCTGTCCTGTTGCTGTCTGTGCTGATCTTCGCCATTCAGGCCGCACGCGTCTGGCTCTCGAATGACACGGTGGACACCACCGAAGCCATCCTGAATGCCCTGATGTTCGCTGTAGCAGTAGCCGTCGCCGCTATCCCCGAAGCGTTGTCTTCTATCGTAACCATTGTGCTCTCCGTGGGCACGAACAAGATGGCCCGTCAGCATGCTATTATCCGTAAGCTGCCTGCAGTAGAGGCACTGGGATCAACGAGTGTCATCTGTACGGACAAGACCGGAACACTAACCCAGAATAAGATGACGGTTGTCGATTATTTCCTCCCTGGAGGGCCGGAGGAGCAGTTCAAGCTGAAGGCCGATGACTGGTCGGAAGAAGCACGCAAGCTGCTGCACATCGCCGTACTCTGTAACGATTCCAATATTAATGAAGAAGGCAAGGAGCTGGGCGACCCGACCGAGGTAGCACTGATTGCCTTCAGCAACAACAAGGACAGGGATTACCGCGAGATCCGCGATAATTTCCCGCGCGAGGCCGAGCTGCCGTTCGATTCGGAACGAAAGCTAATGACCACGCTGCATACGTTCGAAGGACAGAAGGCCCTGCTTACCAAAGGCGGCCCGGATGTTCTGTTCAGCAGATGTTCCCATGTCCTGCTGGAGGGCCAGGAGGTTCCGCTGTCAGAGGAGGTCCTGGAATGCTTCAATGAAGCCAACGAACAGTTCTCCAGCAGAGCACTGCGCGTGCTTGCTTACGCCTATAAGAATGTACCGGACACGGTGACAGAGGTGGGCCTTGAAGATGAACAGGACCTGGTTCTGGTCGGCCTGTCGGCGATGATTGACCCGCCGCGCGAAGCCGTATATGGCTCTATTGCCGAGTCGAACAAAGCAGGTATCCGCACGATTATGATCACCGGGGACCATAAGACCACCGCCCAGGCGATCGGCCGCGACATTGGACTGATGGCGGAGGACGAAATCGCCGTCACTGGCCAGGAGCTGGACGCGATGTCCGAAGAGGAGCTGGACAGCAGGCTGGAGCAGATCGGCGTCTATGCCCGCGTCTCCCCGGAGAACAAGATCCGGATCGTCCGGGCCTGGCAGCGCAAGGGTAAAATCACCGCCATGACTGGTGACGGTGTCAATGATGCCCCTGCACTGAAGCAAGCCGATATCGGGGTTGCGATGGGCAGCGGAACCGATGTCGCTAAGGATTCGGCAGCTATGATCCTCACCGATGATAACTTCGTATCGATTGTAAATGCAGTGGCCGTTGGCCGGACAGTGTTCGATAACATTAAGAAGGCGATCGCCTATCTGTTCGCGGGCAATCTGGGTGCGATTATCGCCATCCTGTTCGCCCTGATCTTCGACTGGATCAATCCGTTCACGGCCATTCAGCTGTTGTTCATTAACCTGGCGAATGACTCCCTCCCGGCGATTGCGCTAGGCATGGAAAAGGCCGAGCCGGATGTAATGAGCCGCAAGCCGCGGGACATCAGCGAAGGCATCTTTGCAGGCGGGATGATGCAGGCAGTGATTACCCGTGGTCTGCTAATCGGGATTGCCGTGATTATCTCCCAGTATATCGGGCTGCAGCATTCGGATGAAATGGGAATTGCGATGGCCTTCACCACACTCATTCTGGCGCGCACCCTGCAGACCTTCGCAGCCCGCTCCAACAGCCAGACTTCTGTGGAAGCAGGATTCTTCAGCAACAAATATGTAATCGGCGCGGTCATGATCTGCTTCGCCTTCTATGGCATTGCGGTCCTGCCTGGTGTCCGTGAGATCTTCTCAATCCCTGCCACGTTCGGAATGAACCACTGGCTGACCGCCACCGGACTCGCCCTAGGCGCAGTCATTGTGATGGAGCTGGCGAAGCTGATCCGCCGCCTCCGGCCTGCGAAGCAGGCCGGATAGTGAAGCAAGTGGTCACGCACCCGCCACAGACAGCCTGTACCGCATCTCGATTGCGGTGCAGGCTATTTTGAGATAACATCCGTCCTTGAACAGTGATAGAATGGCGAAAGTAACATCATCTCAACAGCAGGAGGCACACAGATTGAATATCAAAGAAACGCTCCAATTCATCCAAACCAATAACTATCAGGCACCCCCGGACGCTTTCCCACTGGCGCAAGACATGCTGCTTCATATCGGTTCTATAGATGCTGAACTGCGGGATGATCTCATCTACACCACCTTCTCTCACTGGATTCCAGGCGATGTGCTGTCCGTGCCTGAACTGGAACAGCTCCTCCTCACCACGCTGGATACGGACCATCTGCATTATAAGCTTGGGGAACAGGGTACAGATTCCGTGTTCACCCGCTCCTTCTCCATGCTCATTGTACCGCTGCTGCTCATCAGACATAGAGCCTCTCCCTTCCTCTCACAGGAGCAGATTCATGAGGTCAAGAAGAAGGTGTTGTACAGCATACAAGAAGAGCGGGATTACCGCGGGTACGATGAAGATAAGGGCTGGGCTCATGCCATCGCGCACGGGGCGGATGCTCTGGACGATCTGGCGCAGTGTTCGGAGCTGGAGCATAAGGATCTCATGGACATCCTGCATTTAATTCACAGCAAGATGACCATAACGGATCGGGTATATTCGGATGGCGAGGACGAGCGAATGGTAAGAGCTGTAATCAGCGTCCTGAATAGACGACTCCTAAGTAAGGATGATGTGGAGCGGTGGATTCAATATTTTTATGAGGCCAAAGTGAGTGCAAGTACAGATTTCCTTCCCGCCTTCCGGCAGAAGAACAACATCAAGAACTTCCTCAAGAGCTTGTACTTCCAAGTCAAATTCCACCAGACGGATGCCGCCCTCTGCCCGGTGATCGAGCAAACCTTGTACCAAGTGGATAGCGTGTATTATGGCTGACTGATCCTTCAGCGCGTGATGCTACTCGGAGCCTGATACTTCACTGACCAGTTCCTCAATTTCACTTATGAAGTCATGAAGACTGGATTTTCCGGTCACAGAAGTTGAACTCTTCCTGATGCTGCTCAATATAAAATTTGGATAATCCCGGTTTGGAGATCACTTCACGGAATCCTCGTTGCAGCGCTTCACAATCAATGCCGGGATACGCGCTGTCCAGCTCCACAATCTCTGCACGGGCTCTCTGTTTCTTGTCCGCTAATATTAGTAGAACTGCTTCTCCCGAATAGATCTGGTGGACCCATAGCGTCCGCAAGGCCTTCAGAGCAATTGTGGTCCCTCCAGTTAGCCGGATTAGCTCCTCCTGAATTTGAGCGATCTGTTCCTTGTTCCAGTAAACGATAATCATTTCGAAGATCCAGTACATCCATTCCTCATCTTGACTATAATTCCTGAATACCTCTTGAATATATGGAATTAACGGATCACCGACCTCTCTCAAAAAAGGAGCAATCCGGCGAGATCCCGGCCAATTCATATCCTGAATCCACTCCAGCAGTCCCGGCAGGATAGGCTTCACCCGGGGATAGCCCAGCTTAACAATAACCTCCGCCGCTCCGCCCCAATACTCTTTGCCTAACGGCTGCAACAATAGATGAAGCTCCGCATCCTGGATGTCCTGAAGCTTCTGAATAGCCTCCGCTTGTTCGCCTTCAGATGTATCCCAGTCTAGCTTTTGAATGAGTGCTTGAATGTCTTCCACGTGCTATCCCCCTACTTTGCAATCTTCGATTCTTCCTACCACTCTCCATCCTTATAGATGAAATGGAGGGGATTCCCTTCCCGGTCCCGTGCAACAATCTCAACCGCAGGCCCGTCGCCGCTCTCCTCCATCACCTCAAATGAAGCCTCATCCCCGGCAGGGGGCATCCGGTATACATACTCCAGTCCGTCTTTTCCCGTATTGCTGCGGACAACGTCCCCCTTCACGGCATAGATTAGGTTAGCATCCAACCGGATGCCACCGCCCGGTACAGCCAACACCCCAAGCACCCTGCGCTGGGAGTCGATGACGTCAAACCCCATTTTCCAAAAATCCGTAAGTCTATGAACCTGATTATCCCCAAGCGGATACACTTGTACTGCGGCCTGTGGAGTTAGCGTGAACTTACGCGGAAGCCCTTGCTCCAGCTGCATCAGCATGGCGAGCTTAAGACCGAGGTACAGGACAAGAAGCACAGCACAGGCTGCATTGAGCACCCGTCTCTTGCCCAAAGACACCGGAAATACAAAACTCATAACCCCCACCAACATAGGCACCCATACCGTAGGATCACCGAGATAGATCAAGGGCAGGGTATAAGCTTCGCTGGACAGCGGATAGACCAAATGGACCCCATGTCCCAAATAATCCACCAGAATATGCCCCAGCACACTCCCAGCAAAACATAGGTACAAGTGGATATACGAATATTTTTTCAGCAGTAGCCTGAACAGGAATACAATTGGAACCATAACCAGCCCCATGACTATAATGGAATGCGACCAAGGAGATACATATCTGTTCCCCAACAGATCCGGCACAATTCCCAAGAACGAGGTCAGTCCGAGCAGAACAATCTTTTCCCTGAAAGAAATCTCATAGCGCATGAGCACCATCGATACAATGAAACTGCCCGTAAGCAGATGTGTAGCAATGTGCATAGCCAATATCATAGACACCTGTAATCCCCCCGTTTTGTTGGTTAAGCTTCACTACTCAGAGCCTGACAAGTTATTAACAAATGGAGCGGGGAAAAGGTTCACTCTTCTTCATGCACCAAGTTTGGCACAATCACTTCACCCTTAACAGGCATAGATCCGCCCTCGGCATTATCAAAATACAACGGCAGCCCCTCCGCCATAATAGGCATCCACATGCGTGTAGGATCTTGGCGCTGATGGTGGATATGCAGATGGGGCTCAGAGGTGGAGCCGCTGTTCCCAACGTGTCCGAGCAGGTCACCTGTCTGCACCTTGTCGCCTACAGTAACGGTAACGCTATACTGCTTCAGATGATTGAGCAAGAGATATGTCCCTGTAGCCGGAACCTTCAGATAGACATAATTACCCTCCATTGATAGAATATCCTCCGAACCGGGCGGTATATCAGCCTCTTCATCATAAGCAGCGATAACCACTGCGTCCAGCGGTGCATAGACCTCCTGATTCCAGATGCCGTAATCTTCAGGATTACGGCTCCCCGTGTTGTAGGGTTCCATCACCAGATCATAAGCCCAGCGTTCGGAGGGCCAAACGGCATGTGGCGTATTATCCTCTACGGCATCTCCACCCCAGCCGACAACACTCACTGACTGAAGCGGCAGCTGAATTGTAAGCCCCGGCTTAGTGGCTGCAATAGCTGTTGGATAGGCAAGCGGAATGATATTCATGGTCAAAAGAAAGTGGCTAATCAGTACAGCTGATATTCCTATGTTCAGCAACAGTCCCTTTGGACGTACACACCTCACAAGCTTAGCCGCCAGCCCAATCAAATTAACGACAGCCCATATCCCTCCCACAGCAGGAACTGCAAATTTCAGTGCCAGCCAGGCATAAACGCCGACCATCCCATGAATCCACAATGCGCTGGCCCAACACCCAAGCGTCAACAATATGAACAGCAACGATAGAACATTTGATTTTCTCATAACAGATTCAGCTCAGCTCCCGGAATGAACATATGTATGAAGTCTCATTAATTAGACGACATCTGTAACGGGATAAACTGCAAACCTATAGAGAATATTTACAAACCAAACAGCGGTACCCTGGACCCTTAAGAGCCACGGCTACCGCTGCTTATTCACCACTACTGTTTACTTACGGCGGGCAACCATCATAATCTCTATGCTGCCGAGCTGTAAGGGCTGGTTGCCGAATTGTCCTGGGCTACAACCATATGCGGCCTCTACTACGAACCCTTCACTGACCAGCAGCATCTGCAATTCACGGAAGGTAAATGCGGTAGTGTAAATCAACACTTCTTTGGATTCGCCCTCGGGGCTGTGGATCTCTTCTTTATCGATTACGGTGCAGGAATACGGGTCAAATAAAGATTCATCCTGTATATTCCGGGCTAAGTTAAGTACATTAATTGCCGTAAGCACGAATAAGGAACCCGGCTTCAGCGCCCGCTGCACCCCTCTAAGGACCTTCCGGTGATTCTCTTCACTGCCTGCCAGTCCAAAAGCTCCTTCATAGAGACAGATCGCACCATCGAATTCCCTATCAAACATCAACTCGCGGGCATCCGCCACCAGAAATGTTGCCGGCAGCTTGTCCCTCGCAGCTTCCCGATTCGCGTGCCTGATAAATTCCGCAGAAATATCCACGCCTACTGTTCTGATTCCGCGCCGGGCCAATTCCAGACTATGCCGCCCTGGACCACAGCCAATATCCAGAGTGCGAGTACCCCGCCGCAGATTCATTAACTCCATTAAAAAGTCTGCTTCCTGCATCGTTCCCTGGGCGAAACCGTATTTCAAATACTGCTCCCGCATGAAATCTCCGATGGCTTCATAATAATCCCCACTGTACTCAAAGGCTGCTTGCTTATTCTTCAAAAGCTATCCCTCCGTATCTGTTGTGCTTACACGGAAGTGTATTGGCGTGACAGCTTAACCCCTTCCGTGTCCCGAATGACAACGTTCAGCCTGTCAGCGCTTCTATTCATAAGTTCACTCGCTTTCCTTATTATGTAATTTCAAGGGTATAGAATTGGAGCCGGGGAGTCAAAAGAAAGAACCGTTATACTCATTCTGTACGGTTAGCTTAACGAAGCCGCCGGACCTGCGTCCCCTCCGAATCATCCAGCGTAATCTCACAGACGTCCGTCCTAATCATTAGCGGATGCGGATAAGCTTTCTCCTGGTCAGACATGAACCATATCCGGCCTTGCCTCACTGCAATAATTAACCCATGCTCGTCACCCAGAGCGGCGAACTGGCTATTGTAATCCTGCCAAGGAACGAGCCCCAGTGATCCACAGCAACGCTTCATCTATCTGGTTCTCAGGGAAGTTGAACGCAAAATGATATTTCGGCTGTCTGCCTGGGTCAGACTCAGTAAAGGTTAGAGTAGACGCCCCTGCTTGTACACTAAAGGAGGCTGAAAGTTTCTGGACTACCACCAGCCCAAGAGTATTCTCATAAAAGTCTTTCATTTCTTTCAAGGAATGCGTTTGCATCTCTACTTCTCTTATCATTTAGGATCACCTCTGTTTGTGGCATAACAGCCATATCTTTGCTTCCATGGTATCCATGCAGAGAATTGAAGTCAAACCCGCATCTGCAACTTCTGCGCAGCATCCGCGTCCATAACAATATGGAAAATCTATCTATTCTCTGAAAACAAAAGGATAATTGAAGACAACAGGAGGTTTATGTATGCGCTATATGGCAGCAATTGTGCTGGCTGCGGCTCTGCTCTCAGGATGTCAGGGAGCAGACAAGGCCGCTGTTAATGGCTCTTCCTCAGCTCCATCGACCGCTTCCCCAACCACCGGATTGCCTACGGCTGTGTCAGCCACACCTTCCGCTTCAGCACCTTCGAGCGAGGAAGAGCCACTGCTCTACATTGAGCAATTGCGAATTATCGGCGGAGGCGGGCAACTGATACAGATGAAGTCGAACACCGATATCAATAAACAATCATTGGAGCAAGCGCTGAAGAAAAGTCTACAGACCAGTACTCCCGAGGCAGAGTTCCGTTACACGCTGGAATGGGAGTCCCCGCGCTTTGTGCAAATCCGCCTGCATCTGGATGAGAGCAGCGCCTGGTCCGGGACGTTCAACCTGGATGAAGCCGTCACCGCAGATGGGCGCAAGTATGCCAGTACCGAGCAGCCGTACCGCAACACGGTTGTGGTTAGAGCCCAGGCTGGTCAAGGCAGCCTGCTGTTCCAGGGCATCACCTCCGGTACCCGGCGCGTAGTACCTGCCTGGAACACGGGCTGGATCAATTCGATTCAAACTGCTGAATCCTCCGCTCCCTCCTATCTGTTCTACGGACAGGAGAAGCATCATTTGGTGCAAGCCCTGAAGGGCGAGGCGCTGGAGATTCCGGCTTTTCCGCAGGATAAGGATGCCTTCGGCAATGACTACGGATACCATGAGATGTATTCTGACCGCTTCTACGGGGACTTCACTTATATGATCTCAGGCAATAAGACGCTGTATCTCGTAGACTTGAAGGCCTTCACCCGTACGAAGCTTCATGTGTTCAACAAGCCGGTCTATGGAATGTCCTCCTCGCCTGACGGTAAGCGTATCGCTGTATTAACCGCACATGACGAGTTCATTGGCCCCGGGGCAGACTTGACGGTGCTGGATCAGAAGGGGAAAATACTGCATTCCAAGGAGAACGCTGCCTTCATCTCCCACAGTGACGGCTTCCTGTTCGTTTATTCGCTGACCTGGGAGGATGATTCGCATCTGATTCTTCCCGCAGACAGAGGTGAGAAGAACCCTCTCGGCCAAATCCGATACAATACCGGAAGCGGAACGTCCACGGTTATGCAGGATAAGCGCATCACGGACCAGTTGAAGCAGGATCTCGCAGAGCATGAGCAGCAGCCGCACAATGACTTACTGCTCTCTGAACTCCGCTGGTCACCTGACAACAGATTCGCAGCCTTCAAATCCGGCACAGGAACCATCCAGGTCTACGACACTCAGGAGCGGACCTTCACGTTCATATCCGCAGGCACCCTCCTGGGCTGGATGCCGGATGGAACATTAGCCTGGGCGGATGCCGGGGATCATGTGTATACATTTTGAGTAAAAGGGACAGACATTGAAAAGAGTTGCGAGGGAAATATGGCAAACCAGGAATAATGGCGGGCACATGTCCAGCAGTTGATTCCCAAGTTGGAAGCATAGAATTCATGAAATCCTGAACTACTCTATATCTGATCAGCAAGAAGCCTGTAATCCCGGTATGGGGTGCAGGCTTTTTACAATCTCTTTTCTAAATGATAAGGCACAGTAGTGGCAATTATACTAAAGAAAAATAATTTCAGCAGAAAAAAAGAAATCTGAATCGCAACAACGAGCCTTGCTTCTTTATATTCCATCTCCTCTCTTCCATCTGAAACTGGTCTGTTATAAATTTTTTTTGTAATGAAGTGAGAATATTGAATGGTTTTTTGCATCTTAGAAGTAGAACAGCAGGAAAGGAGGATTACAAATGAACGACAGGGAACAGGAGCTTAGCATAATCCACGATGTTTTAAGAGGAAATAAGGCATCCTACACTTTCCTGGTAGACAAATATAAAAACAAGATTTATGGCCTGCTTTTAAAAATGGGAGCCTCTACTGAAGATGCAAAAGATATGACACAGGAAACCTTTATAACAGCTTATCGGAAGCTGGGAAGTCATCGCACAGACCGAAGTTTTGCAGGATGGATATACACAATTTCGATTCATATATTCCAGAATAGATACAGAGGAAAGAAGCACCAGGTTCATCTAGAAATCACCAACGATCTCTTAAGCTCACTACCTAATCCGGAAAGCGAAGCTATACACCAGGAAAACAGAAAAGAACTCTCCGCTCTTGTTAACAAGCTTCCAAGCAAATACAGATTAATGATATTACTGAGATATACAAATGACCTGACCTATGAAGAGATGGAGCAAATTACAGGGTACAGTATTAATCAAATCAGAAACGGATTGCATCGGGCTAAAAAAAGACTTCATAAATTACTCACAAAGGAAGGAGTGGACTTAAATGAAATGTTGGAGCATTGTGGAGATGGAAGAGTCTCTCATTAGTGGGCGACTGGATGAGTTGGAGAAGCATATTGAAAACTGCCCGGAGTGTTTGGCTCGTTACAATCAGCTCCTGCAAGAACAATCTGAATTCTCTGATGCCCTATTCCCGGATGCATTGCCTTCTTCATTCACAAACAAAATCATGGAAGAAATACAAGAAACCACAATAGATCCTGTCGGAGAGCCAGTGCAAATGAATCTCCCGTCTGGAGAGTCTGCTCACCGGACAAATAGAACCATACAACGATGGACGGTTGCTGCTGCGACGATTCTCATATTGTGTGGCTCCTTAATATTTGCAAGTCCATCTATAGCGGAATTCGTTCGTTCCATGTTTTCATCTGACGCCTCATTAGACCCTGGACTACTACAATCCAGAGAATTAGGTCTGATTCAAGATCCAGGAATAAATGTTAGTAGTCACGGGTACAGAATTCAGATAAATGAAGTTTCAGCAGATGCGGTCAGACTCACCATAGCGTTGAAGATCACTGACCGTTTTGGACAACCGATTAAAGACGGATTCGATCCAGAGAAACTTATCGTTAAAGATGAGCAAGGAAATGAAGTCGGCCTAGGGAGTGGGATTACAGGATATGTTGGTGGTGTATATGTTTATAAATACACTTATAAAGGGGAACTTACTTCATCAACGATTATTGTAGAGAGTCTTATTGATAAGATCAAGGAAACCAAAGGAAACTGGAAATTTTCTTTTCCCGTGGATTTGACTAGAGCAGCTTCTCTGACTACTGTAGATGAGTTGGACGAGCGCTATGTTACCCCAGAAGGCCTGACGATTCAAATGAATAGACTTACCCATACCCCGAGTGGAGTCAAATTGGAACTTACAACATCACTAAGCCAACAAGTAAGAAATAAAGTTCCGGCTGATATGGAAGAAAAGCAGAAACTGATGTTCCACTTTGAAGATGAACAAGGAAAAATAATATCACAAGTTAATGGACTAGGCTCTTTTGATATGTTAGTGGGAGTTACATCAAAGCGTACTGAAAAAGGGGTTCATTGGGCTTATACCTTTATTGATCTGCCTTATGATACACAACACATAAAAATGGTTTTAGATGGATACTCCATACCCGAGAAGAGCGAGGGTTCCATAGTCATTAATCCATCAAAGCTTAGCAAAGAAAATGCCGTATTTAATCATTCTGGTGATATCGTAAGGTTCAAATCCTTTAAAATCACTCAGGACCCTGATCAACAAGCGGCAATAGCGGCTGGAGTTATTGAGAATCAAGAACCAATATCGGCGGGAGTTTTCGAAATTAAGGGTACCTATATAAATACGGGCAATCCTGATATTGATCAATGGCAAGCCATTGATGATAAAGGCAATAATTATCCTGTAGAATTTCGAGGGAGAACAAGTCTTGAACAGAAAGAACAAGATGGAATTTTTATCGTTAAAGGGTTAAACAGTATACCAATGAGACTAACTTTAATTCGAAGTATTGTCGATCGGTATTATTCAGATATTCAATGGTCTTTTGACCTTCCAAGAGGCAAACTAATCCCCGGATTGAAAAACAACGAAATCAATTAATTTACAGTAGTGAGAAAACCACATTTTGGCGCTAGTATTGATTTATTTCATCATCGGATTGTAATTCGGATGCCCCGGAACAGGGCTATAGGAGGAGGATAACAGCCTGCCGCTCAGACCCTCGAAATCGAACTCCTGAGTCATTTCAAACAGGCTTTTATGCATCGTGTTCTCTTTGAAAAAAGAGACAAGCGTCGCCTCAGAAATGTTTTTATGATTTACTTGTTCATAGTCGGTTCCGTAGGTGTGAAGCAGTTGATCGTACTCTTCACGAAATGAAGTACCGTGTGTAAGGCGGGAATTCCATATGAGTATGACTTTCCCGCCAGGCTGTAGTATTCTGCGGAACTCCGTTTGCGCGGCTACCCGGTCAAACCAGTGAAATGCCTGAGCACAGACAATAAACTCAACCGACCGATCCGGTAACCCGGTAGCTTCCGCAGAGCCTGACCTACTCTGAAAGTTCGGATTGCTGTAGAGCCTTTGCTCTGCGGCTTCACGCATGGCCTGATTAGGCTCGACCGCGAATACATCGCTGCCGCGTTCCAGAAGCAGCTTGGACAGGCTCCCTGTGCCTGAACCGATATCTGCTATTTTACTGTTCGGGCGCAGACCAATATTGTTGTACAAATAATCGATAGCTTCTTGTGGATAGCTTGGGCGGTACTTCAAATAGGAATCGACACGATTAGTAAACCTTTCCCCACTGTCCATCACTGTTCACTCTCCTATTTTGTTTTCTTCGGAAAACCGTATACGAATAGTATCACACCAATTAACGTAAGGATGGGCACAAAGATGTTATCGAAGAAGCCGGCGATATGGATTTTAGGCTGGGCATCGAACATTTGCGCTTGGTATAACGCATTAATTTCATGACTGCGGGCGATTAACGCCCCTACACGTTCGATCGTGTAGATTAACCCGGCAGCAATCAGAAAGGCCGCCCCTAGTTTTCGGTATAAGTTGTTGCCCATGGAATATTATTGCCTCCTCTACTCTTGGTGGATTGATTTAGTTACGGTTTCACCACTCCGGCTGGAAGCTCGGAAGCCGGCGGCCAGACAATGGTTCCGCTGCGGTTCATATACCCTCTGATTTCCTCGCGTGTCTCTGGAACGAGCAGGGTGATTTCCGCCAACTCGCCGTTAAACGAATCAGCCCAATAGAGTTGCGGCTTGACCACGAAGCGGCCGGAGGTATTAATATAGCCGTACCGCTGCCCCGTACTGGCTGGAACCAGACCGCCCTTAAACAAGCCTCCGGCCGTATATCCCTGGATGACTTTGGCGCCCTTCTTATTAATATAGAAGGTGACTCCATTACGTTCAACGAATGCCAGTCCTTCCGAGAACGGCTGCGCCATGCTGAATTGTGGCTTGATAAGGTAATTGCCTGTTTTGTCAATGTAGCCGTATTTGCCGTTCACATACACAGCTGCTACTCCGTCGGAGAACGGTGTAGCATAATCATACCGGGGCGTTATGCGAAGCTTGCCGGTGGTGTCAATATAGCCGTATTTGCCGCCAACGGCAAGCGCAACGGCTGCCATGCCATCAGAGAAATCAGACGTTAAGCTATACCGGTACGGAACGATAAGCTCGCCCTTCGTGTTAATGTACCCTGAGGCTTTGCCCATATTGACCCGGGCCAGACCTTCGGAGAAAATAAATGCCCGGACGTAGATTGGCTGTATAGCCACCTTGCCTTGACTGTCGATATACCCGTACCGGGTCGCCGCGGCCCCGCCAGCCGGTTGAACCATCGCTGTATACAGCGCGCGGTCATTATACAGAATGCCGGCATCTCTCAGCTTACATTCGAACAGCTTTTTGCCGGCCGAGCTGAAATAATATTGCTTCTTAGCCGCATGGTCCTCGACGTATACTGTCCCTCCGGGCATTCCTGAATACCCGTATCCGTCGTATACCGCTTCGATAACCACCTTACCTTTGCCGTTGATGAAGCCGTATTTCCCGTTCACTTCAACCGGATATAATTGATCGGCTGTCTTGGCCTGCACAGTACCCGCACCGGCAGCCTGGGCCTTGTCCTGCGATGGGCCCGCTGCACTTGCACTGAACACCATCGTCGTCATTAGTAGGGTTAAAGCCAGCTTTTTAAACACCTGTGGTTCACTCTCCTCAGAGGCTATTTTCCATTCTTTATGTATAGACGGCGATTGTACCGGTTTTGTTGTGCAATATTTGGAAGAAAAAAATAGGGCTGCCCCAAGCGGCCTCTCATGGCTACCAGGACAACCCTTTGCAATTACATTCAGCGAACCTCGCCTCTGGAAGCAATCAGCTTCTGATACCAGTAAAAGCTCATCTTGCGGATGCGGCGCAACTCCTTCAGGTCGAACTCTTCGCGGTCTACATAGATGAAGCCGTACCGTTTGCTTGCGCCCTGATGCGTGCTGACCAGATCGATGGCAGACCAAGGACAGAAGCCGAACACCTCTACCCCGTCGGTAAGTGCAAGCTGAATTTGCTCGATGTGCTTGCGGAAGAATTCAATGCGGTACGCATCATTTACGGTTCCGTCTTCCTCCAGCTTGTCGAATGCGCCCAGCCCGTTCTCTGTAACAATCAACGGCAGGTGGTAACGGGAATAAATCTGGCGGAGTGTTGTTCTGAAGCCGACTGGATCGATCTCCCAGCCAAACTCCGTAGTTTGCAGGTTAGGGTTCACCGATCCCCGGTATGCTCCCGGCTCGCCGACAATTTCGTGCTGATCGCCTGTGTGGGAGAAGTCGTTGCCGTCATTTTTACTCTCGCCTACGGTCTGGGAAGTATAGTAATTGAAGGCAATGAAGTCCGGGTGGCCTTGCCGGAGGATATCCATATCCCCTTCCTCGATCTTCGGCTCATAGCCCTTCTCCACCAAATAACTCCAGGCAATATGGTTGTACCGTCCGTAGACCGCCATATCCAAATAGAGCCAATTGCGGATCGCTGCATAGTTATCTGCGGCCAGCATATCCTCTGGCTTAGAGCTTGCCGGATAGATGACACCGATGTTGGGGGCCGGACCAATCTTCGCATCGGGCAGCATCTGATGGCATAGCACCATAGCCTTCGCCTGCGCAACGAGCATATGGTGGTTCTGCTGGTAGAGCTCTTTTTGCGGGTCGGTCATGTTCTCATTCAGGGTTCCAATTGATCCCGGATGCAGAATCAGCATATTCTGTTCGTTGATCGTCAGCCACCACTTCACGCGGTCCCCGTAATGCTCGAAGAGCGTCTTGGCATATTGTTCAAAAGCATCGATCGTCGCCCGGCTGGACCACCCTCCCCGCTCTTCCAGCCCGTAAGGCAGGTCGAAATGGTACATGGTAACGATAGGTTCAATACCGTATTTAAACAGCTCATCAATTAAATTGCTGTAGAATTCAAGCCCCTTCGGATTAACGGCTCCGTCTCCTTGCGGGTAGATCCGGCTCCAGGCGATAGAGAAGCGGTACGCTTTGAAGCCCATTTCCGCCATCAGGGCAACATCCTCTTTGTACATATGGTAGTGGTCACTGGCGACCTTGAAGTCCGTTACCCCTTCCACATGGTTGGCCAGATCAATGACGGAAGGCCCTTTGACGTCCTCATCCCAGGCACCCTCCAGCTGATAAGCCGAAGTGGAGCCCCCCCACAAGAAATTCTCTGGAAAAGCGTGAAGTTGTTTGTGCAGCATACCTTATTCCTCCTCAGTCTTGTATTAATCCACCAATGTCAAAAGCACTTCGTTCTGCTCAATCTGCTGCTGGTCCGTCTCAAAAACTTCAACCTCTTTGGCCGTTAAAGTGACGATAACCGGCGTAATGGTCTGATACCCGGCTGCCCGGATCTGCTCCAGATCGAAGCGGATTAGCAGATCGCCCTGGCTCACGCGGTCGCCTTCCTTGACCACTGGTGTGAAGTACTTTCCTTTTAACCCGACCGTATTTATGCCAATATGAATCAGCAGCTCTGTTCCAGCGGCGGACGTAATGCCAATCGCATGGCCTGTCGGGAAAATAGAAGTCACCGTCCCGTCCACAGGAGCGACCGCTTCTCCAATTACAGGTTCAATCGCCAGTCCTCTACCCATAGCCCCGGTTGAGAATGCATCGTCCGGCACTGCGCTAAGCGGGAAGGCTGCGCCGGTCAGCGGGCTGAAGATCAGTTCCTTTTTCAAGTCTACAACTGGTGTTACTGGCTTGTCTGGCTGAATCTGTTCAGGTGCGGCTGCCGGAGCGGATGCTTCAATTTTACCCTTACCCTCATAGCCGAACATCCAGGTCAGCAGCAGCCCGGTCCCCATGGAGACGATCATCGAGACAATAAAGATCGACATCGGCTGTTCCACCGGAATCGAAAAAATATTATGGAACACATACGCCGTATACAGCACACCGAAATGTCCGTTAATAGCGCCGCCGAGTGCCCCGGCAATAATAACGATTGGAATCACTCGCTTGTAGCGGAGAATCAGGCCGTACACAATCGGCTCACTGACCCCGGCCAGCAGTCCGGTAATCCCGGAAGAGGCGGCGATACTCCGCAGGTTCCGGTCTTTCTTGGCCCGCAGGAAGATCCCGAAGGCTACACCGATCTGGGCGAATACCGCTGCTGAAGCCATGGCTTCAATCGGGTCACCGCCGTTCGCTATATTTTGCAGCGTGATGGGAGTGAAGCCCCAGTGGAGTCCGAACACCACCATGAAGGTCATCCCCCCGCCAAGCACGATCCCCGACAGGATGCCGCTTACGCCAATCAGCCAGGTCACGCCGGAAGCGATCCAGTCGCCGACACTCGTACCGAATGGACCGAAGGCAATCACCGACAGCGGAACCATAATCATCAGCGAGAGCATCGGCACCATGAATATCTGCAGGTCCTTGTGGATAATCTTCTTCAGCAGCTTATCCAGCAAGGCGTAGATGCTAATCGCAATGAAGATCGGGAAGACACTGGAAGCGTAACTGACCATCACCACCGGAATTCCCAGGAAGGAATGTCCGCCATCCCCCTCCAGCATCGCCGTAAAGTTCGGTTCCATCAGCGCCGCCCCTATTGCTCCTGCTACGTAAGGG
Organism: Paenibacillus sp. FSL H7-0350; assembly: GCF_038593195.1. Lineage (NCBI taxonomy): Bacteria > Bacillati > Bacillota > Bacilli > Caryophanales > Paenibacillaceae > Paenibacillus > Paenibacillus sp. FSL H7-0350. The sequence goes on from NZ_CP151972.1 coordinate 3,468,359, forward strand.
TTCGCTTTTAACTTGATGCCCAGGGTAATTCCCAGGAAGATCGGCAGGAAGTAGAACACGGCATTACCGGCCGCAGACAGAATCTTGTAGGCATCGCCTGAATCGGACATCCAGCCCGCCAGCGTAAGCACCGTCAACAGCGCCTTCAGCATCCCCGATCCGGCCATTACAGGAATCAGTGGAGAGAAGCTTCCGGAGATAACCTCGAACACCTTCGATACCGCCGAGGTTTTCTGCCCGGATTCCTTCGTATCTGTGGAGGTGCTGGACAAGAAGCTGGTGCTTTTGACAATTTCGGCATATACATTCGCTACGTTGCTTCCCACGACAACCTGGAATTGCCCCCCGCTCTCCACCACGGTAATGACGCCTTCATGCTTCTCCAGTTCCTCCCGCTGGGCCTTCTTGTTATCCTTGAGGCTGAATCTCAGCCGGGTGGCACAATGGACAAGATCGTTAATATTCTGCTCCCCGCCTACGAGACGGATGATGTCTTCCGACATTTTTCGGTTATCCATGCTGATTCTCCTTTGCTATACTGCCAAAAATGAGCATAAAAAAAACCTAAACGAAAGCTGTGAGATCACACCGGTGTGATCCACATCTCGTTTAGGTATCGCCTGCTTCAGCAGTAACAATCCTTAGATTTAAGTTGTGACTCCAATATAGCGGATTAAGTAATCGTTTGCAAGCCTTTTCCGGATTCCATTTTAATCCAACGGATTCATATCTCTTGAAGTCACCCGCTGAATATGAATCGTCAGATAGACCTTCTCGTCAATGGACATAGCATTCCCGTACGTCTCTTCCAAGTAATGATTGATCTTATTCGTACATGCAAAAGCCTGCGGAAATTTCACCTTAATCTGATCGTACAGGAAGTTGTCGCCCGATGCGGACCGCTCCTGTTCCCCGCTGATCATACGCTGGAGGAAATACTGGAGATGAGTGAGGAACCGGGAGTAGTTGAACGAATTCTCGTTAAGCTTGACCTGATATTCGTCCGCCAGAATACCAAAGATATCGCTCATCGCCTTGGTCACCTCTACCGTCCGCTGCATCTCCTGCCCATCCTGCCGGGCATTCACGAAATGCATCGCAATGAAGCTCGCCTCATCCTGATCCATCTCGATGTCAAAGTGCTTGCGGATCAGACTCAGCGCATGTACGCCAATAGCGAACTCCTTGGGATAGAACCGCTTGATCTGCCAGAACAGGGCGTTCTTCAGATTCATCGACTTCCGGTAGCGGGCAATCGCAAAATGAATATGGTCAATTAACGTGATATAGATATTGTCGTTGAAGATGTCGCCCATCTCCGCCTTGGCGTGGGCTATAATCTCATCGGCCAGCGAGAAATATTCAGCAGACGTCTCCCCGATCAGGTCAATCAATTTGCGCGGAACCTTCTCGGGCTTGAGCATGAAGGTCTTCTCGATCCGTTCCTCTTCAACCCGCTGCCCCGCCTTCTTTTTATAGCCTAATCCGTTCCCAATGACAACGTATTCATGTCCGACCTGATCTTCAGCCCGAATGACATTGTTATTGAAAATCTGCCGGATAATCATGGTGCTTCACCTCTTCTGTATATCTCCCTGAAAATATATCCTAAGATAACACAGTGGTGTGAGGAAAAACAAGGGGGGCTTCAGTTCATTTGGAACGTATTGGTCCTAAAATGGTAGCTACGAATTGAACCAATAGGATCAGGAAAACAACGTTCCAAATGCTCGGAATAGATGCAATCGCGAAATAGGAGGAATAGGGTGCCAGCCAGATCAAAGAAATGGCCATAAGTAAGCGAAGACCACGCCAGATTGAAATGGCCATGACGGCTGAAGGTACAATGAGCATGAGGACCACAATCACTTGTGTGCTGCTGGATACCGCCTGCTCACTGTAAGGGTTATCAAACAGAAACAGAAAACTTAGTCCAATACCCAGTAGGGATAAGAAAAAGCCCAACCACTTCACCCCAGATCTCAAATTCCCCACCTCCTGTTCACTGTGGATGATAATCAGAGAATCCCGAAATCAGAACTCTAGACCCCTTAATGACGCTGTCCGCCTTCCAAGTTCCGTTCGCGAATATTAGCGAGATTGTCCGATCTTCTGCATACTGATCTTCACCTGTAAGACCATTCGCTATTATTACAGATTGTGAAAGTGTGGCAGAATTTTTACTGGTATAAATGGGTAAAGTGACAGGCGTTTCATAAGTACCCGTCGTTTTCGATCCTTTATTCTGAACAATATACTTAATTAATCTATCCGTGAAGTACGGTTTGAAGGTTGAATTTGCATTTTTAATTGAAGATACATTTGAGACTTGATTTAATTTATCTGATAGAAGTTTCAAACGTGCTTCAGAAATTTTATTCTTTTCCGGAATTTGAACAGATGGGGTCTCCATATTAACAACCAATCCTTTGTTGCCCACTGTTACTGTTGCTTGTTTAGACAGTTGGTTCCACATTACCGTTGCCCCTAACGACTGACTAACAAAACGAAGAGGAACATAAGTGGTTCCATTGATGACTTGTGTAGCAGTATCCAAATCGACATATTTCTGTGCTGGTGTATCTGGAGCTTCACTTGAGGGAGCAGATTTAATAATCACACGTTTGAAATTTGCTGCAAGCCATATCGTCGAATTCCCGGTTTTGATTTTAACAACTTTATCTGTTTGAAACCATTCCAAGCTTGCGCCAAGATTTTCGGAGACAGCACGTAAGGGAATTAAGACTCGTCCGTTGTTTATTTGACCATTGTTAATCGTTGTAGATGTTTGTGTCTCTGCCGCATAACTAGACCCAGTTGTTAAAGATAGCATAAGAAATGCTGATGAAAGCAATGCAATTGTCCATTTTTTTATCATAATATTTCCTCCTCTTAAATAATTCACCACAAATTACTCTCTCGCATCTGATTTCTCTAAGAGAATAGAATTCGGTCAAACAAAAACTCCCCATTTAGCAACAGGATTTATTGGTTCACCTGCCTACCGTATGGGGAGTAAATTACTTAGAGTAACATGGTATTACTGTTATACTAATCAGCCTTTACTGTGAAGAGTGATCAGGTAACCGTCCGGATCGGCGAAGGTAAAGGTACGTCCGAAGGGGCCGTCGATGGGTGCGGATGTGATTTTTACGCCTGCTGCTGCGAGTTTATCGTGAATGTCTTGCGTATCCGGGGCATAGAGCCATAGCGCAACACCCAGTCCAGGCTGAGTCCCCGTACTGAGTTCGACTCCCGGCATGAGGTCACGAAGTGCAAATGCAATAGGCTTGGTGTCAAAAACCACCGCATGAGGCGGGCCCGCCTGTGAACGGACGAGTCCAAGATAGTGTTGATAGAATTCAGCAGAGCCTTCAAGATCGCTGACCTGAAGTGAGATGAAATCGGGTCCAATGACTGACATAATAGCCTCCTAATATTCGCTTTTGTAGGTTAATATAGTCTTCATTATACCCACCCTTCCTGACAACGTTATGTCAGTAGCGTTCTATTAAGATTACCATCTCTTTTGCGCAATTTCTGAAATGCCGAGTATTCCTGATTGGACTTAATATAGTTAATTATCTGTTCGGCGCATTCTGCCGGAGTCAACTCTTCCGTGTTCACTTCAAGGTCATATTCATCAAAACGATAGACGATGTCGAACTGGGCATCCACTAGACCAATCTGCCGGTCCCCTCTGGCCTGCTCTCTTCGGATAAGCTCTTCCCGGGAGCATAGGACACCAACAAATAGCGTAGTCCGATCAGCAAAATGATCCAAAAACTCATTAAATCTCTTATCGTTGTCGAATACGGTATCCACGATGACATTGAATCCCATTTCCGATAACAGCTTAATCGTCGAATAGAACACCGAGCATATGGAATCATCAAGTATATCTGAGATAACCTGATGGTCTATTTCGCGTACAGGCTCGTCAGGAAATTTATGATTAATGAAATCATTGTAATTCATGAAAAAATCATCAATCGACACATGATAAAACGGAATCTCTTTCTGTTTTATAAGCTCAGCCGAGATAGAAGTCTTCCCGGAGCTTGAAGTTCCATTTAGAACAAGCAGCATGCCTTTATTCATTTCGCCCCCTCCTTTTCATCCATTATAAACCATAGGCGTTAGAGATAGGAACTCATCATCTGCTTCAGTTAAACCCGCCGTTGACGCGAATAGTCTGTCCTGTTATCCAGCGGGCCTTATCACTGACGAGCAAGTCGATCACATTTGCAATATCCTCGGGCTCTCCAAGCCTTCCAAAAGCATTCATCCGCCGGAAAGAATCCACTAGCTCATCAGATTTCCCATTGAGGAATAGCTCCGTCGATACTTGCCCTGGCGCGACGCAATTCACGACGATATCCTTCACTCCGAATTCCTTCGCTAACTGGCGGGTTAACTGCTCAACTGCCCCTTTGGTTGCGGCATAGACGCTATAGGTTGGCAGCATCGCACCCGATACAGAGGTCGAGAAGTTGATAATCGTTCCGCCCCGCTCCATATGCTTCATCGCTTGCTGGCAAGCGAAGTAAGTACCTTTTACATTCACAGCAAAGTGCCGGTCGAACATTTCCTCCGTTACGTCTGAGATAGGCACACAGTCCATAATCCCGGCATTATTCACCAAAATATCGATACGCCCGAATTGCCCAAACGTCGCTGCAAATAGTGCTTCCACATCAATCAAATTGCTTACGTCACCCTGAACGGCTATCGCTTCCCCGCCAGATTCCTTAATAGTTTGCACGACCTCGTCCGCTTTTCCCCGGTTTGATGAATAATTGACAGCCACTTTTATTCCTAACCCGGCCAGTTGAATGGCGATTTGTCTTCCAATACCCCGTGACGCACCTGTGACGATGGCTACTTTTTCGTTCAGACTCATTCACGAACACTCTCCTTAATCTCGCTTAAGCCAGGTAAAACTCTGTTGGCCTTATGGATTCATTGTAAAGCAATCGAAGAGTATTTCGTTATAACAGACCTGTTCACTTCTTGCCTATTTCTCTTCTTATCGCTATGATATACATCAAATCACACCAATACGTGAAAAGGAGGCTTTCAACGTGGACGATTCATTGCGGACCGGGCAACTTTTACAGCAATTGGCTGCGCCCATCCTACGCCATGCTCCATCTGCAGGCACCCACCAGACGCTCATTCCTTCCTTGCAGTTAATGCACGCAACAGATGTAGCAGAACCGCTGGAGTCTGTCTATAAGCCATCGATCTGCGTCGTTGCCCAAGGAGCCAAAGCAGCCACCCTGTCCAGCGAAACTTATCATTACGATCCATCAACGTACTTAGTCACCTCTGTCGAGCTGCCGATTAACGGGAGAATTACCGCGGCTTCGCCTGAGCATCCGTTTCTGGGCATCAAGCTAAGCTTCGATCCCGGCACCATCCTGGAAATTGTAAAAGAAATGAATGACTCCACCCTTGTACCGGATGTAACGCGTCTTGGGCTCACTGTAGCCCAAACCTCTGAGCATTTACTCGAAGCCATCGTAAGGCTTATCCAATTACTCGACACGCCTCAGGATATTCCTGTTCTGACACCACTCATTATCCGTGAGATTCTCTATCGCGTCCTGCAAAGCGACCAAGGCTCACACCTGCATCAATTCGCCATCATCGGCAGCCATGCGCACCGGATTGCTCAAGCTATCCAAGTGATCACCAGGCAATATGCTGAATCCCTTGTCGTTGAACAGCTTGCAGAGTCCGTAAATATGAGCACCTCCGCCTTCCACAAGCACTTCAAGCGCGTCACCGCCATGAGCCCGCTGCAATACCAGAAGGTCATCCGCTTGCAGGAAGCCCGCCGCCTCATGCTGACCGAATCCCTCCAAGCCTCCGATGCCGCCTTCCGCGTAGGCTATGAGAGCCCCTCCCAGTTCAGCCGCGAATATGCCCGCAAGTATGGTAGACCTCCAGTGTCGGATGTTCAGGGGATTCTTGGGTTATCTAAGTAGCTAACTTCTTCAGACTTAGCTGTTCACGTAACGACATCCAGCTTTCCGTCACGGTTTGATGAGCTGTGTCGATCACGATGTGGTCATGATCCCATGCCTCGTAATGTCTGTTCTTCACCTCATTCCACGTGGGGAGGGTAAAGCCGGGAATATCTGTTGTACGAGTGATGATTCGATGCTTGTGTGTACATTCGTCCGAACAGACCACTTCGATTTCGACAAACGGAATTCCTAGAGAATCTGCTACATTACGCCAGGCTTGGCGGGTATAGTGAATGGGATTGACCGTGTCCGCTATCACATCAAGACCCAAAATGAGATTCTGCCTCGCTATCTCGTAACAAACGATGTAACCCTGAGGTCCGTCAACCTTAATCCCCGCCACGCGCATAGCCTGTTCTACGACATCAACCCGAAGATACGGTGCCCGAAGTTCGCTCGCTAACGCTGATGCTAATGTAGACTTCCCGGTGCCTGGCAACCCGCCGAATATATACAACATATGGATTCCCTCCTTAATAACAATCTGTTTACTGTTCTATGCCTACTGTCTCTTTGGGAATGATGATACCTTAACTACCCAAAAATTACATTATTCTATTGTTCTGCAACCAATTGATGGATCAACAAAATTCATCTTAATTCTTACAACTAGTCTGGCAATTCCACTCACTGTCAATCCTTCTGCTTTCCTGCCGCTCCCTCCCTTTCTTATACTTTCCAGTTCCCCCTCAGACTTCACGCATAAGTAACTCGCATAGCCATTCGAATTGAATAAGACAATTCAATTCGGATATTTAACTTGCTCAAATTACAATAGGAAAAAATTCTTATTTATAGTATATTAATTACAATGATTAAATTAAATTCAATTAATCAACAAAAATTACTTTATTTAAAAAATAAAGATTTTCTATCAATTGAGATAATCTAAATTCATCTAAGGTTAATGAATCAACGATTCAATTTTAGGATATTTAAACTAAGTCAGACAATACTTTAATAGGAGAGTGAATATTAGTGAATTCTTCAGTGATCATTCCAACATATAATAAATCTTTTTTTTTAGACTTAACTTTGGCTGGATTTGCTAAACAATCGATCAAAAATTTTGAAGTCATCATTATTAATGATGGCAGTACTGATAATACCGAATCTATTGTGAAGCGATATGAAAATCAAATTGATATTAAATATTTTGAACAAGAAAATAGTGGAAGATCAAAAGCAAGAAATCTCGGAATGTCAATTGCTAGAGGGGATATTTTTGTTTTTTGCGATGACGATCGTATTCCAGTAACTAATTTCATCAGTAATCATGTAAATCACATTCAAAATTACAAAAATAGTGTCTCAGTTGGGTTAAAGGAAGCTGTTTTGTCCCGTTATACAAACTCTGTTAAAACATTCTACATTGATCCTTCTATAAATCTTATTGAGTGTTTTGCCGATTTCTTTAGACGAAATCAAGAACTTTTAGATCAAATAGGTAAAGATAAAGCAATAGATCTGATTTCAACTGAACTGTTGCAACTGGACCTTAACTATTACCTTAATAAATATCGCCTATACACATGTATCGAAAATTTTCTTGAAGTGGTAGAGTATTTCGATAATCAACTAGATAAATTTCCTATGAATTGGATGTTGGCAACAACGGGTAATCTAGCACTTCATAGATTCAATTGCGAGAGCATTACCTTTGATGAAAATTTTCAAGGATGGGGGATTGAAGATAATGATTTCGCTTACCAACTAAAAAATGCCGGTTATGATTTTTATTTCAACAGTAATGCCATCAACTTCCACCAAGAACATCCCAGAAACACCGGAATTGATAGAGCACAAGCAAAAGAAAATATACAACGATTTTTTAATAAATATCGTACAAGTGATATTAAATTGTACGATAGGTTTTTCAACGGAGAATATTCCCTGCAGGAGTTAATTGGCTTGTCTATGAAATAGATGTAATGGTATCTCTGTTGGCATGTTCGGTACATTACCATACAGATGCCTTTTAATTTCCTTAATTTCGATTGTGAGGATAAATTGGAATAGTTGTTGTTAATACCACTCTTCTTGAGCTAGCCTTAGTGATGATTTATATGTACCTGATTACATTTATAAAAAAGCTACTCCTCCCATTGTATTTTCGTGACTAACAATTGGAGGAGTAGAAGATACTGTTAAGGATGTAATTGAAGGATCGATTTTGTACTGCAAAAAATTCACAACTTTTAGGGAAGAACCTTTAGCATTTTATTCGTGGCTTCACTTTCATATTTTACTATTTCACCGATTATCATAGACAAGGAAATTAATTCGTCTTTCATGATACTTGTACATATATTCAACTTTTTTCTTGCAATAATCTGATAGCTCTTTTGTTTGAAACTCCCCCATAAGCTTCGAATCTGTTCATAGCGATTGCACAAGTCCTTTGAATCCTGATCATTGATATATCCGTATTCATTCAAAAGTTTGATTAAGTTAACATTTCTTATATGAAATTGCTGAAATTGAGCGACCCTCGTCTTAAATACTCCAAACTCCTCAATTTTGGAGAATAAATCAACAAAATTCTTCCCATAGGTTTTTATTCCGGCCAACCCGATTTCATAAAGCAAATTATATTCCGATCCCAACCCACCGTGAGTCAACAAGTTATTGCACATTTTTTTTGCCTGTAGCAAAGAAACTTCTCTTTTTCCCATTAAATCAAAATTGTTATTCGGTTTATATAGAACAACTTCGATATTTTTACCATGAGAAATGAAATCTTCGCAGGATGCCTTGATAACGGAGTAAGGAAGATCGTAATATTGCATAGTCCCAGGTATCCTACAGTCCTCAATGGTCTTAAAAATCTGCGGTGAAGGATCATATCCGTAGATGAAAACGGGATGTTCCATATGATACTTCCCAGCTTCCCTTCCATCAAAATAAAAAAATCTATCTATCTTGAGAAATACACCATATCCATCATTAATTGCTTTTTTTATAAAATCATACAAGAACATTGGATTATATTCGTTAAAACTTAATTCTTTTTTTTCAAAAAGCTGGTCCAAAAAATCCATGAAAAACATAACCTTGGGTGTAAAAAAACCTTCAACATAAAACTTTTCCTCTTCTCCATCATAATTAAATTTTTGATCGATAATTTTATTATGATAGGTAACTTCTGCATGAAAAATAATATCCTTGAATTTTTCATCTGTACACATAAGCATGGAAATTAAATTATTCTTAATGCAATCTAACCACAAATCATTGTATGGCTTTATATTAGAGAAGTTAGCCAAGTTGTTGAATCCCCCTTTTAATCAATTTCAAAATTAAATCGAGGTTATACATGTCCGGAAGTAATTCTTGAATAAAATTCATGCGGCTGAAGATGGTACGGAGTTTCGAGTTGTGAAGGATCCTGGACATGCTGGTGATGTATCCTTTATGCATCCTTTCTAATTCATGCCGTTTCTCCAAACCATAGTGGTAATCCCAGATTCATGTGTAATATTAGGGCTGAAACTTAAAAAAAGTTATACTTGGATCGGGCAAACTTGATGAAGAGTCTGCGCTCAAACGTAGTATTAGGGCTGCCCTTTGAGCCATCTTTCTTATTCATAAAAAGCTGGAAGGCTATGAGCTGAACGCTCTGCGCCTGCCTTCCGCCTGAGTTCGGACAAACTGAATCTGGAGTTTTCCAAATAGGGCTCAATCTTTACCGACGATCAGATGGATGCTGCGATGATTGACCGGCTTGCTCAACACGGGCAACTGATTGTCTTTGATGGCGAGAGCTACCGCACGAAGCATCCCCTGATGCGCCAAATTGGCGGTGACAACTGAAAATTCATCGAGGATATCGGATGATCTGACCAAGGAATTCCACTTGAAAAAATCCAATTTTGACAATATGCGACTTATAATTTACATGCCAAAGGATTATCTTCAAACTTATTGGTATTTAACAAAGTCTGATGCTCTCAAAACACTGACTTTTTATTCTATCCTATACATAGATGCTTCAGATTGTCCCATTATCAACAAATATATTTCCACCGGTAATAGATTCTGATTTTTCAGTCAATAGAAAAAGAGCAGTTTCAGCCACACTTTCTATACTTGTTTTTTTTTTAAGTGAAGTTCTTTGATAAATCCGCATTTTCTGTTCCTCCGATAGAGTTGAACTCATTGAGGTGTCCATGAAACCTGCAACTATGCAATTTGAACGGATACCGAGCTTTCCCCATTCCCTTGCAACGCCTTTTGAGAAAGCTTCAACTGCACCTTTTGTTGCAGCATACATACTTAACCCTTTGTATGAAGTATGTACACTTACAGATGATATAAAAACAATTGATCCTTTGCATTTATTCAGTAACATGTCTCTGATTACATATTTCGTTAGTTGCATAGCTGCAAAAACATTAACCTGAAACATTTCTGTTAACTGGTCCATATTTAGATTCGTAACCAAATCATCATAAGCAACAGCTGAATTATTAACTAATCCCACAATTGGCCCATAAAGTTTCAACTTGTTGAAGTATAAGTCCTTAATACCTTCCATATCGCTCAGATCATAGGTAATGTGATGAAAACGTTCTCCATACTCTTCATAAAGACCCTTAAAAATCTCATGACTAGCACGACTTATCCCTAAAACAGTGTAGTTGGTATCCGTAAGTATTTTTTTTACAATCTCACTGCCAACACCTCTTGAGTGGCCGGTAACTATAATTACCATGATTTCACCTCAGCCTCTTCCCTGATCGAGTTTTACCTAATTGCTGGACTATATTAATGATTCTTGGTACTTTCCAGCTTTGCAGATGCTCCTTAGCATATCGCTTAACAGCATTCTTAATGACCAATTCATCTACATCATAGGCTTTTATCACATCTGCAACTATAATATTATTTGTAAACCGATTTGTTTCCCCCCTAATTATTAGGTCTAAAACACCATCAACATTTCGTAGAATAGATTCTATTTCAGTAGGATTGACCATATAGCCGCCAACATTAATTAATTCAGACTTTCTAGTAATAAATTGAATTTTATTTTCACCGAGCTCTACAATATCTCCCGTTGAATACCAATCATTGTCACTCTGAAGAGCTGATGAACCTTCTAGTAACGAATGGTGTATCTGAAGTTCACCCTCTTCAGTGATCCTTGTATACTTTTGAATCTTTTCATTAATCTCAAAAAATTCTCCCTGACCGACAAACAAACTACCGGTTTCAGTCGATGCATAAATGTTTAATATTTTTGAATTAGGAAAAGTCAAACGTACCAATCCCTCTAGTGAAGCATCATATTTTTCGCCCCCGAAAGTTACTCGTTTCACTAAAGGATAGCTTTTATTTAAGTAAGTTAAAGTATTCCGATAATAGGTCGGTGTTGCAGATATATGTGTGATATTGTATTTTTCTAATAGATCTCCTAGCAATCTTTGACAGTCTGCAAAAGAATATATTATTGAGTTTTTATTAAAGAATGCTTGAAAAAAAACCTGTATACCTGCAATATGCGTTGGATTATATGCAAATGCCCAAATATCATCTGAATGCCTGTCTGTACATTTTATATTTTTAACAAAAGCAACTATGTGGTGGGATATTCGTTTGGGTTTTCCAGCTGTCCCTGATGTATGTAACGTGATACGCCAATTTTTACAAATTGATTCAATTTCGGTTATCTCAGGCAGGGTGTTAATTACTCGCCCTTTTTCCTCTACTCTCTCTACAAATTGGGATAAATGATCATAATCTATTCCACGATCAATTAATTCTAATTTAGATAAGTCTCCGTCTATTATCTCGATCTCATAGTCATGAATTAAACTGTGAATGATATGTTTAAAAATTTTATAAGGATCATTATTTTTGTAATATACATAGTAACGATGCTCGTACATTTCACCTAGATCTGAGATCAACTTTGCATAAGTATAATCCAGTCCATTAACACTCATGAAAATTTTATTCATCTCTTTAACTCCAAACTTTGGAGTACATCCTTCACCGTAGATACATGTGCACCTTCAAAGATATCAACACCAAACTTTGCTTCAATTCTCACAGTCAGTTCGGCCATATCAAAAGAATCAAAATGTAAATCATCTCTTAAATTATCATTTAAATTAAGTATAGGATATGTATCCCCAGTGTTAAACGAAAGCATTTCATTAATAATGATCTGGATTTCTTCTAAGATATTATTATGCATAATTATTCTCCTATTATTTTATAGTTCAAGATCTTGATCTTACAACTAACAAAATTATTTATTTTCGATAACAAAACAGATGGATCCTTTTTGTAATAAATGCAACATAAAGTTAACGCATCCACCAATTTCCTCTCATTTTACATTCAGCAGTGAAAACTTGTACACTATCTTCGTTTTTGCTAATAAAGGATGCTTTTCAATCAGATCCATAAGGGGGGGAAGACAATAATGTAGAACTGGTTTTACGCCGACCTACGCTTCCTGGCTTACCCGTATTGAATGACATTTCGGGCCGCTACGTAAGTTTGTGCTGGAAGGCTGTGATTTTCGGCAACACAAAGACCTGGCTTTAGTTATCCAGGCCTACCTACGCTGACGAAACAAGAACAAGCGTCACGCCGCCATACTACGAGAACAAAACAAGAATTAAAGTTGTGTTCTAAATCTATATATATTTTTGAATTTTGACCTCTATCGTATTATTATCATCATCTTCAACAGATATCTCTGTTACAGGGTTAGCAACAGTCCCTGTACTTCCCATCGTCTCTCTACAGATATATTCATGCCAATCCTTGAGCACATTAGTGCTAAACTCTAACACGATTCTATCCGTAATATCACATCCAATTTGTTTTCTAGCATCTTGAATATTTCTGATAATATCTCTAACTAGACCTTCCTGTTTTAATTCTGGAGTAAGAGTTATATCCAGAGAGACAACAATCCCATGATCACTTGCAACGAAGAACCCGTCTTTTGCCTTATACGAAACTAATATAATGTTGGAATCAAAACGCTCATGCTGCCCGTTAATTTCAAGAATAACTTCATCCTCTAACATTTCAAATTTTTCGTTTTTTACCGATTTCACAATCTCAGGGATTCTATTCGGGTATCTATTTCGAATCTCATTGAAATTAGGATCATACTTGACATAAGCAATACTTTCTGAATCCTTAATAATTTCAACATTTTTTACGTTTAACTCTTCTGCGATAATATCACTGAATTCCTTAATAATCTCATTATTAGATACATCAGAGAAGGCAACCTTTAATAAGCTTAACGGCTGACGATTTTTAAGACTATTTTTATTACGGATAGTTCTTGCTAAATAAATAACTTTCTGTACTAAAGCAATTTTGTTAAGCAATTCCTTATCCTCATATATCGCAGGTATACGCGGCCATTCTTTCAGATGCACTGAATAGTCACCTGTAAGTGTAGTATAAATTTTCTCTGCAATAATTGGTGCAACTGGTGCAAATAACTTTGTAATATTAACTATTACATAATACAATGTCTCATATGCATCCAACTTGTCTTTTGACATTTCACCGCTCCAAAATCGTCTTCTGGAACGTCTGATATACCAGTTGGTAAGGCCATCTATCAAACTCAATAAGTGTTCAATATACTTGTTAACCTGATATGCATCCATATTAGCAGTTATACTTACTTCTGCCTCATATAACTTACATAAAATCCACTTATCCAGCTGATTATCTGTAACAGGTTCCTTAATCCCATCTGGCTTAAATCCATCAATATTGGCATATGCAATAAAGAAATTACAAGCATTCCAAAATGGAAGAACAAGCTGCTGGTAAGCCTCCAAGATCCCTGATTCATCAAATAGTAAATCACCAAGCAGCATTGCATTTGTCTGATACAGATATAACCTGAATGCATCTGTACCGTACTGTTTCATCAGTTGCATTGGATCTGTATAATTCTTGGACGATTTAGAAAGCTTCTTTCCATCCTTCGCCAAAATAGTTCCGTGGACAATACAGTTCTGGTAAGCATTCTTATCAAATAATGCTACTGCGAGAACATGTAAATAATAGAACCAACATCTTATCTGGCCAGTATATTCAACGATGAAATCACTGGGGAAATGAGATTCAAACCACTCTTTATTTTCAAAAGGATAGTGCTTTTGAGCAAATGGAACAGAACCACTCTCAAACCAACAATCGAGAACTTCTGGTATACGTCTCATAGTCTTACCACAGCATTTACAGTCAAATGTTACTGTATCCATATATTGACGATGAAGATCATATAATTTTATACCACTCGCCTGATATATCTCTTCAATGCTGCCAAGAACGACTCTGTCGCCGCATTCTTCACATTCCCAAATCGGAATTGGAGTACTCCAATATCTGTTTCGGGAAATATTCCAATCCCGCGCATTCTCCAGCCAATTTCCAAATCTGCCACTTTTAACAGTATCAGGAATCCAATTGATACCCTCATTTAGTTCGACCATACGATTTTTTATTTTTCCAATATCAAAATACCAAGCATCCATAGCTTTATAAATCAATGGATGTTTACATCTCCAGCAATGAGGATAATTATGTTCAAGAACTCCATCTGCGATCGCTCTTCCATTATCGTATAGGAAACGGATTACAACAGGGTTCATTTCTATAACATTTTTCTCACCTTTAGGATCATAGAAATCAGTAACTTCTGCTGTGTATCTACCTTTTTCATCCACCGGGTTAACTAAAGAAATACCATGCTTTTTACATGTCCAGTAATCGTCTTCACCAAATGCGGGTGCTATATGAACAATACCAACACCATCTTCTGCTCCTACATAATCAGCACTTACAACTCTAAATGCATCTTTTGTATCTTTAAAATAATCAAACAGAGGCTCATACTCAATGCCGAGTAAATCAGTACCTTTACACTCCTTTACGATTATAGGCTCTGCTCCGAAAATATGGCTATAATTCTTAAGGGTATTCTTAGATGCTACATATATCGCTTCTCCAACATCTACAAACGCATAATCAAGATCTACGCCTACGGCAAGACACAAATTGGATGGCAAAGTCCACGGAGTTGTTGTCCAGGCTAAAAGGTAAACAACCTTGTTTTCGATTATTTCCTGTGTTTTGAATCTTGCAATGACCCATCGGTCTTGTCTTAATCTTGTAGAATCAGACTCTCTCGTATCAGAAATAGAAAGAGACGTTTCACAGTGAGTGCAATATGGAGTAACTCTGTAATTTCTATAAATTAAGCCTTTATTGTAACATTCTTTAAAGGCCCACATTACGCTCTCCATGTATTCTGGATTCATTGTTTTGTAAGCGCCATCGTAATCAACCCAACGCGCCATCTGATCTACATATTCTTTCCACGATTCATTATTGTTTGATACAATTTCAAAACACTTTTCATTAAATTTATCAATTCCAATATTCTTTTCAATTTCGTTCTTATCTTTGATTCCCATCAAAACTTCTACTTGATTCTCTATAGGCAAACCATGACAATCCCATCCCCATACCCTGGGTACCTTATATCCTTTCATGGTCCAATATCTGGCAATCATATCCTTAATAAAGGAAACTAATACAGTTCCGTGATGTGGCTTCCCTGTCGGAAAAGGAGGCCCATCATAAAATACAACTTCCCCTTTCCCTTCACCTTTTACCGATTGTTCAAAAATCTTTTCATTTTCCCAAAATTCAAGAATTTCCTTTTGAATAGCAGCCACTTCTGGTCTTGCTGTTAATTCTTTATACTTCATTTTTTCGCACCTCATTTACATTTTCTGAAATATCTATTAACTCCATCCGGTCATGGCGAAGTTGCCCCTATTCTTTATCTCAATGAGGTAAATGCTACTTGCGCGGCATACCGAAGTAAACTTGTCCCATTACGCAAACATAATTTTCCATGCCCGGGCAAAATCATATCTGTATCATACAGCATTAACTTCATCATACTATCTACTGTCATTTGCCGATTAAAGAACGGATCACCCTTCCAACCAAAATTAACAGCATTCAGAAGAAATCCATCCGGTTGCAGCATATCTCCAGTAAATAAGACGATCTTATCGTCTAGTGAAATCCGTATTGCCATACTGCCAGGTGTGTGACCGGGCACTTTGATAAATTCAAATGAAATACCATTGATTTCAAGGACTTGGTCTTCAGCAATCAATAAATCAGGCGTAAATGCCGGATAGGCTTGCTCCTTATCAAAAGGAGAATTTAATCCCCATACCCCGCCATTTGTGCAGTAGGCAGCATCTTCTTGCCCTACAATTATGATCGTTCCGGCTTCCTGTAGTTCCTTTGCGCTCCCACAATGGTCATGATGGGCGTGGGTGATGATACAATGAGTAATAGGTTCGTTTACATTAAAGTAAGAGAGAGTTTCTTTTAACATAGCTAGACCCGTTACGGCCGTACCACAGTCTATTAAGATTAGCCCATTAGGTGTATGTATTCCGTAAACCTCGCCTAGGGTTGCGACGTTATTTACGGCGGAAAAATAACTGCCACTTAGCACAAATATATTATTTGTAATTTTCATAATTTTATTCCTTTTTTTAATTTATTTTTCTATCATATTATCTAGGTAATCTGTGTAAAACATCGGAAAGGTACTTTTTGCAGGGATTAGTTCGGTCATGGTAAACCCATTTTTATCATCATTTTGATTTTGGATTTCAAGTTGAACATTGTAGCAAATTTTATTGTTATTTGGGTCTAAAAAGATTGGTTCAAAATCCACTGTTATATGCAATTTACCCTCAACAACTTTGACGACTTCAGGTTGTATATCTATATTAAGGACTTGCATGTTTTTATCAGCAGATTCACTGTTCAACAAAACTTTTGCGGTACCACTCTTCAGTTTTATAGCGAGCACAAAAAAATGACCATATGTATCATGCATTTTTTTGTTGCTGCTAAGAAATTTTATTATACAGGTACTTTCACTATCATCAAAATAATATTTGGAATTAATATACAAGTCAAGTGTCAATAATTTGTGTGAATAGATCAGTTTATAGTCTAATATCTCTGGAGAAAGACAATTATCATTAAAAGTTATGTCAGAATTGTAGTAAGCATCGCAAATCGCATTATAATAAGCTTTTGATTTTATATCTTCACTAAAAAGCTCCTCAATGTAGTCGATTGCATAATACTGTGAAAAATAATTGTACAGTTTGGCTACCATATGTGGTTTATTGATTTGATTATTAAAAATCGAAATAATATTTTCTTCAAATGTTAATCCGAATATCTTATTGGTTTTATGCATAATCCCTAGGATAATGAAACATATACCATAAAGATCTGCTGCTTCATACAGTTTGTTATAGTCAATCTCATATTTTTTAGTAAATAATGCTATTTCGTATACATCACGTAGGCCATTATCGCTCATATTAAAACATGTCGTCGAGTTGCTGAAAGCGGATAAAAACAAATGAAGCAGAGTATATGTTATATCCAATGTTCTATAATTTTGACCACCTATTTCAATATCCATCGTATGCGCAAAAAAATCAGTGATTATGTTATTACTATTAACCGCATTCATCTCTCCAGATATTACCTTAAGCTCTAAAAGACACAAGGAAGGACTTTTAAGCTGAATTTCATGATAATTTACGGTAAATCGCAACCCAATGTCCTTATTTACAATGCCTAATTTTTTATAGCCCAAGTTCACTAATTCATTAGCAAAATCTTTTTGAAAGGAGGAATCAACTAGTAAATCTATATCCCCAATCCTGCGAAGATGGGGGTCATTATAAATTAAAATGGATAGGGGCATTCCTTTAATCCATACAACTTTATCTTGTGGGTAGATATCGCGAATGGATTCCATAGTTTGAAGCTGATTATGCACACCCTTTTTGCATTTTTCATTATTTTCTTGATAAAGTTTTTTAATGTTATCATTGCGTAAACCACTCTCAGCACTGATTAGTATACTTATTGTACTAGGAAGAAGTTTATTTTTTTTCGCGCATGTTATAAGTGAATTAAAATATTCAATATTATGGCACTTTTCAATAATGGCTCGTACATCTTGCTGGTTATTCCGTAATAATGTTAATAAATCTATATTTGCCTGCATATTTTCACCCTCCTAATTAAATAACAATCATTTTTCATAACCGTGTTACAATCGTATTCCCCGATTCATATCTACGTATCCCACGATAAAAAAATGCCCCCGCCAGGAAGCAGTAAAGGGCCACACCAACCAATGCCATGAGCAGCTTTGGTAATGCGAATGCATGGAACAACTGTAAAGGGATATGCACAGCAATGCCAGCCGGAATGATGCTATACATTAGTACTCGAACAAATGGTCCATAGATTTTTTCAGGATAAATAGAGAAGTTGATGATAAATTCAGTGGCAAATTGCCCTATCATCGAAGCATCTCCCCAATAAAAACTAAGCGTATGTGCGGTCAGAGTAACTGCGGTGAGTAAGACCGCGCAGATAAACGCACCACATATAAACCACAACCATGCCGACATGTTGTCTGTATAAAATAAGCACATGATTATCAAACCATAAATGAAGTCACCATATGCGGAAAGGCGTGTTCGAGAACACAGCAGATTTAAAAGCACATTGCAGGGTTGGAGCAAAAACGCATCAAACTCACCAGTTACAATCAATTTTGTGAGATTGGAAGCATTGGCGAAAAGAATCTGTCCCAAACCGAAACCGGTGCTGGTAATAGCCCATATAAACAATACATCCTTAAATTGATAGCCCGCGATTTCGCCGCCTATCTGCGAAAACGTTATCCACCAGAATAAGATGAACGAACTGTTAGAGAGTGCCATACCGAATATCTGTGTAATAAAACTTGCACGGTATTCAAGTGAAGAAGCCAAGTTTAGTTTGAAATAACAGTTAAAAATTTTGAGATGTTTAATCATGCCTATCCTCCATTCACTTGCAAATGACGCACACTTAGTCTATAACACAGCAGTACTGACGTGATTGCGAAGAATACCCATGCGGCCTGTCTTGGTATCAGTTCCATCGCGGTAAGAGTTGAGAAATCGACAAACAGCTTTGCGGGAGCCCAGTAGATATAAGAGAACGGAAGGCTTTTAGCGATTGGTTGTAACCATCCCGGCAAAAATTCCACCGGCAGGAACATTCCCAACATGAAGCCTAATTTTTGATAAATCAGGAAAATCGCAAAATTATCTTCAACCACAAATGACGATAAACCTATCAGCATCAGGAAAAAGTAGTTTAGAATGATACCCAATGCAACAGATATCACCAACGCAGGAATACCCGCCAAACTAAATGTAGTAAGTGGTCCAACAAAAACAAACCCGAGGATAGCTGCAAATACACCGAATATTAGCGCGTTCGCCAAGAGTTGGCCAAGGGAATTGGCGAACTGGAAGAATACATAATGAATCGGGCGCCCAAGTTGATAGACAATCGCGCCGGATTTGACATCATCGTTCATTGTATTGTATATACTGGAAGTACAGGCGAATGTGATAAATTCTGTCATAATCAAATACCATACTATTTGTGTGTAGGTATAGCCATGTACACTACCTTCCTGATATATCGCCTGCCACAGGTTCATAAATACAAAAATAAATAACGTATAGAAGCAAAAACGCGAGAGAACATTAGCTCGATACGCAAGTGAATTCGATAAGTTCACTTTGACAATGATATAATATTTTCGTAGCTTCATCTCAAACCCACTCCCAATTTAAACATAGCAGCAATGATGTCTTCCATCGGCGGGTTACTTATAGTAATATCAAGCACATTTCCAAGAGCTGACAGTT
Source organism: Paenibacillus sp. FSL H7-0350 (assembly GCF_038593195.1). NCBI lineage: Bacteria > Bacillati > Bacillota > Bacilli > Caryophanales > Paenibacillaceae > Paenibacillus > Paenibacillus sp. FSL H7-0350. The sequence continues at coordinate 3,488,229 of NZ_CP151972.1, forward strand.
GCGCCATCACTTCGCCAATTGGACGGGTATTGGTATCAACAGTTAGTGTAGATTTTAATCCGCCTTCATGATATACAGCCTTCACTCCCGTCAATTCTGGGATAGTCTGCGGGGAGCTCAAACTTACATCAATTAGTTTTACCCCCAAATAATCGGTGCGTAATTTTTCCACCGGGGAATCTAGCACGAGTGCACCGTTGTCGATAACCACCGCACGCTGGCAAAGCTGTTCAATATCGGCAGGGTCGTGGCTGGTGAGAAATACGGTAGTTCCCCGTTCTTTATTAAGGCGCAGGATTAACTTGCGAATGGCTTGCTTGACCACAACATCAAGCCCGATTGTTGGCTCGTCCAGAAACAGAAGCGCTGGTTCATGAAGTAAAGACGCGGCTACCTCACAGCGTACACGTTGACCAAGCGATAGCTTACGTACGGGTGTATGTAGAAATTCGGCGAGGCCAAAAAGCTCAGTCAGTTCATTGACACGCCGTTTACGTTCTGCGTCATTTATTTCATATATTGCGGAAAGCAGCGTGAAGCTGTCCAAAGCAGGAAGATGAAGCCATAACTGAGACCTTTGACCAAACACCGAGCCGATTTGCATTGCGAGTTTCCTGCGCTCTATAGTAGGGCTCATACCCAGAACTGAAACGTCACCGCCAGTAGGATACAAAATCCCGCTTAGCATCTTAATGAATGTGGATTTGCCTGCCCCGTTTGGCCCGATAAAAGCGACTAGTTCGCCCTGTTCTACCTCAAGGCTAATCTGCTTTACCGCTTCTACTTCTCGCCAATCAGGTTTTATAAGGGCGCGGAAGCTCGCTTTCAGTCCTTCTTCTTTCACACGAACTCGATAGGTCTTGCTTAATAGGTGTGTTTGAATTGCTTTCATGTCCGTCCCCCTCTTAATAAGTCGATGTTCATATATTACGGCGGTAATTAAGCATCGTTGTCGACTTATAATTGCCCGGGTTCTTTTTTTTTAGTTGCAGCACATTTTGCAATTGGGTATGCAATGTAATTAATTCGCACATTTCATGCCATTGATTTGTATCAAAACTAACATTAGATAAAAATTCAAATAGCTCATCATTCTTAAGGCGAGAGGACATAAAATACTTGCAGGTTGAATCTTGTAAACGTATATTTTTTTGGCTCCAGCCAACGCCAAGTAAGACGAGAAGTTTTAAAGCTTTTCTATGCTTTTCATCACTTAGGAAATGAAGTACGTCTTTTCTTACGCTCTCAGTTTCTATAAATGGCAAGCCGATAAAGTAGACTTTATTACGTTTGATGATTTGGGCAAGATAATTGATGATAAATAAAGAAAACATATGTTTTACCGATGCAACCACAACAACATGTTGTTTGCATAAGAGCAAAGGTATTGTTTTCCATAAAAAATCTATATCCAGATAAAATAGCCGATTGTTTATAACTGCTGAAACACCGGTATTCCGTACCCTACTTATGCGCATCTGACTGTTTAACAGAGACTTTCTGAAGTGATTAAAATCTGAATCCAGATAGGATGGGTATATCTCCGTATTTTGACTAAGTTCAATTTCTTTAAAAGAAAGATACAAGCTTTCATGATTATCTAAAATCAGTTTTTTCTCACAATATCGGCATGTTAATTCGCCTTCTCTGTTTTCTATTAATTGCATTCCTACGTTATCTTTACTGAATCGGTTTAACTCTGACTGGGTCATTTCGGCTCTTCCACATTCACAAACGGCTGTTGGTTTGTTCATGATACAAATATCATTTGTTTCGTATAGCTGTTTCACCAGTTCAACAAAATCATGAATATAATCCCTATCATAATATAGGGTCTTATTGCTAATGAAATTGAATTTTTTTTCGAAATTGGAATACTCCTCTTCACTGTATGACTTAAAAGAATGAAGTGAGTTTATGCCGAGATAATAGCTGCTCTGAAATAGGTTTGCCATATATTCGCCGAAAATAGCAGTAGAGAAAAAAAAAGGAGTCCTCATTTCTTTCATTGGTTGAAATGGCAAGCTAATAAAGCATAAATCATGCATTTGTTATACCATTCCTTTCATGAAACCTAAGTGTCTCCGAAACAGCTTCTATTTTATAGTAAAAGGAGCGATATTTAATGATTCCTTCAATTTCTTGCGGTGTTAGTTCATTTTTTAGATAGTCACGCAATATTTTAAAATCTTCTATGTACTGTTCGATCGTATCTGGACAATGTACATAGCTTAAAAATATTTTTAATATTTTTTCATCCTGATGCGTTAATGTTGCTTTATCCATAGATAAATTAAAGGTAGACGGACTCACATCATGGAGGATGGTGATAGTTCCGTCTTTTGTCTTATTCATTGATTGTCTTAGTTTAAATTTCACATTTATTGTTTCCTTTACGAGTTCATCATAGGGTATATTTTTATGTAACAATAAAATCAAACCACAATTACCAAACATATACTTATTTATATATGCATGAGATTGAACATGTGCTTCGATGGTAGCACTTTTAGCATACGTGTTTTTATAAATATCATTCAATATCGCATCCCAATAAGAAATCCGGTAAACAGCCGCTATCGTAATATTATTTTGCTTCAATGTACTGAAAATTTGTTCAACAAAAACAATTGAGCTTGGATGAAGCAATAAATATGTATACTCCATATTTTTTCGATCATCTGCATTGTGAACTGCAGATGATCTCCCCCCTTTATGATAAATTTCACAAAAAAATAACATCAATTTATTTATGGCGCAGGATACACCATTACATATTTTTCTGTTGAATCCTCTTGATAATAAATCCAGTCAGAACAACTTGCACAAGCACCTTGATAGACTTGATTCTTTAAGTTGGCTTTATGTTCATCCAGTTTCCCATTTTTCATTAAGGCCTCCAGAGAGTAGTCATAATCCCTAAGGTTTCCGAGTGAATTTTGACCTTCAAAATCACTATAACACGTAACAACATCACAATTACTTAAAATACCAATTTTCTCCTCAAGTCCTTTACATAACCCGCGCTTAACAGAATAGTCGTGTTTATCAACGAGAGATAGATCCAGTTCAATGCTATTCGCCCTGTTTGTAAAATTATGAAACGCTGCATGAATACCATGATCGTGAAAATATTCAATAAATTCATTGCGTTCCGAACCATCACCTGTATCAATCATAACCGCTTGGAGTTGAATAGGAATTTTGAGATAATCTATATATTTTTTAAATTCCAATAAATTCTTTAATACCAATGGTAATTTGTCAACTCCACGTGTTCTTTTGTAGGTCTCGCGGTCTAAAGTAGATATAGACACTACGATATAATCTAAGCCAGAGGTAGCTAATGCATGTCTTCTTCTCTCAGTCAATAACGATCCATTTGTAGATATCCTTGTTTTTGCGCCTTTGGATTTTATATAACTAACACGACTTAAGAAGTTGGGGTCTGTAAGCGGCTCTCCATAAAAATGCAACCAAACTCCGTTGTCATTAAATAAATGATAATTTTTATCAACAGTTTTATAAAAATCATCCATACGCATATGACCACTTCGGGGATTCCTCACACAAATCGGACACTTATAGTTACATATACTAGTGACTTCAAGATTCTTTATTGCAATATTGCTCATAGTAATCTCCAATCTGCCGCTATACGGCCAGTAAAATCAAGTAACTGATATGCCTGGAAGTTTGATGATTAAACTAAAGGGGGAACTCCTTTAGTCATTGAGTTAACATAGGATATAATATAACCGATTGCAGATTTACTCTTGTGCTTAAAATGCGCTTTGGTATTCTCGTTCAAATCCCAGAAATTTATCGAGCCCGGAATATCTGAAACAACTATAAAAGCAGTGAAATTATTCAAATTTATTTTTGCCGCTCGCACACAATAAACAATTTCCATATCCACAACATGACATCCTGCTAAACGTGCTTGCTCACAATGACGAGATGCAGTGTCTCCTAATAAGCATGGGGAATACCCGCAGACAACAACATCAAATCCTCCAACTGTATCGAGTCGGTACTTTTTCCCTGTAGTATCAATAGCGGTTTCAACTTCTAGAATTGAGCCTATTGCAATATTTTCAGATAGATTACCTGCATAACCATAAAATATTACTTTGACTCCAGAGAAAGCATATAGCACATCCTGAGAGGACAACCCTTGCGGTATAATGACTATCATTCCTGTTAATCCATTTTTTGTTTGAAATAGAGTGTTTTGAAAAAAACCACTTTCCTGAAAATCAGTAGACTGAAACAAGACATTAAATTTATTAAATGCAGAGTTAATAGGTGTAATAATTACCACTTCAATATCATTTGTTAGGCGGCCTAGCAACGCTTGTTGTATTTTTTCTTGCTTTGAGTCTATCATTTTCTATACAAACTCCTTTATGGTCTCCAAGGATAGGATTCCACTAGGAATGTCTTTTCTATTTTCTAGTCCTAAAAGAATATCCTTAACTGCCATATTTACAATCTGAGGTGTTATAATACATTCCCTTTTATCGAGGAATCCGTTAAATCTCTTCAGACCATCAAAGGGGCATCCACCACCACAACTTGCTAATGCTATACAGGAAGCACATGACTGAACACCTTTTTCAGCTAGAGCCAGCGGGCAATTTTGATTCATTTCATCATTGGTTATTTTTTTGTAAACCGGGTCGTCGTCAATTTTTGAACAACGTACAATTGACTTATCTGGTAAGACTGTTGTTTGAGATGTATGTAGTCCACATGAGAACTTTTTTATTTTCCCTTTTAGTAACGGTTTGATTCTCCAACTTATCTGCATAATTTCTGCATTAATCATTTTTCTATGTTTGTATAAATCTGATAATGCATCTCTGTATTCTTCCCCTGAAATCTCGTCAAAATTATTCTCTGTCCAATGTGGCATGCTATACCCAATTTTTAATGGATGAAAGGTTTCATCAATTTGGCCGATTACATCTGTGATAATACGGATATTATCTTTTGTAGCAACCATAAAAAAACCATAGTTAACGCCAGCACTAATGAGTATGTTGATACCTCTTATGATGTCGTTATACATATAGCCGCCGCCTTTATATACCCTCATTAAATTATCTTGAAATTGTGGCCCATCTAATGATATATAGACAAACACATTCCGTCGGGCTAACTTTTTTGCCATTTTGTCTGTTAATAATGTACCATTCGTTGAAAACCTTATTTCTCCATCAAAATTTTCCATAATAAAATTAATATCATCAAAACATATAAGAGGCTCTCCACCAATAATAAATATTTCTGTTATTTCTTTGAACCACGGTTGTATTAGTAACCACTCCCATAATTCTTTAACATTCAAACTCTCCTTTTTTTCCACTTTATTACCAAATACAATGCAATAAGAGCAATTTCCATTACATAGATGTGTTATTTCTAAACGCATTTTCGACAGCTTTGTATCATTGTAATCTTGTTCTAATTTGTCTGGCATGCTATCCATCCAAAATCTATTAACATAAGGAGAAAAGTATACCTTTCTGTAATTTGTTAAATTATATTCAAAAAAATTCTTATTAAACATTATTTTCACTCCTTTTCTTTTTTCTATTTATATCTAAAACAGTACCACTATCCATCAATAACGTTTGCCCTGTCATTTTTTTATTATCAAAAATTAAATATTTTACTAATTCATATACATCAATAGGTTCAATTAAGCCAAACGGCATTTTAATCTCTGATTTTTGCATCATCTCATTTATTTTTTCATCATCTTTAAGATAGGTCTGCAAAAAATTCGTTCTAACAGAAGCCATAGCGATCGTATTTACACGAATCTTATTCGCCATCAATTCCATCGCCAGAATCTTACTAAACATTTCAATTGCAGCCTTTGTTACTGCATAGGGTGCACTCTTCTCTTGAGGCATCACAACCTGTTCAGAACTAAAATTAACTATATTTCCGTTCAAAGATTTTTTCATTAAAGGGATAGTGTATTTGGTCAATAAAACCATACCTTTTAAATTCACATCAAACACTTTTTCCCATTCATTCATTGGTAAATCTTCTATTAAATATCTATTTTCGCAACAAAAAATCCCAGCTGCATTCACCAAGTAATCAATTTTCTCAGTTTGTCTTGAAATTTCACGGATACAATTAATCACTTCGCTTTCCTTGCTGATATCGCATTGATAAAAATTAATTTTATCAAGGTTTATATTACTTTTATCTAAGCCAAACACCTCAACCCCTGCATTACTGAGATTCTCTGCTACACATTTCCCTATACCAGATGCGACGCCTGAGATAAGGGCAATTTTTTTCATCTTCCCGACCTCTTTCGGATAGAAAGTGCTTTCATATCTCCACAAAATTTAATCTTTCATTTAAAGGGTCCTCCGACAAGTAACTTCCGTTGTGAATGCTAGCCAATGCTGGACATCCACTAAATCCGTATATAGATTTTCTCTCATCTAGCACAAGATCTAAATCATTGCATTTTTCCAAGCAACTTCCTAACCCACCTTTTTGCCATGTCGAAGAAAATTGATTTGTATTATCGATCTTAGAAAGCCAAGAGCAAGGTGAAACTCTACCTTCTGCACTAATATGAAACATTTGTTTTCCGCCCGGACAGGGTGAGCTTTCCGCATTAAGCTCTTGCCTCCGCTTCATGTCTATTTTGAAAAAAGGATTTGAGTTCTTGTTAATTAATTCACAAACTGTTTCATATAAACTCTGATATTCATCACTTGGAATATGTATATCTGGATTTTCTTTAGCACGTCCTGTATTAACTAATATATTGAAATTTAATTTACTTATTTCTTTTGATTTCGCAAAAGATATAATTTCAGCAAGCTGATTTACATTTCCTTTCCATATAATAGTACTCATCTTTGTAGTAATACGTTCTCTTTGTAATAAATCCAACATTTTGGTTAAGTGATTAAATGAACCTGGTACCCCACGGAAAAGATCATGTGTTTCTTCTATGCCGTCAAGACTTACTGAAACAGTATCGACACAGTTTTTAATTGTAGAAAGATGATTGTTTATTGCTAATCCATTGGTGGCAAGAACAATCTTCATTCCCAATGAATGTGCATACTGTAGAACTTCATCAATACCACAATAAAGAAGTGGTTCACCACCCGATATGTATAATTGCATTATTTGGTGATTATGTAGCTCTTTAAAAAGTTGTTTTATTTCTTCTTTTTCCAAAACCTGTTCATAATCAACTCCTGAATTATTCATGCAGTGCTTACAAGACATATTGCATAGATTCGTAATTTCAAAAAAAGCACGTTTAACACCGTGTTCTCTTTCACCAAATAAACATACAGATGTTGATTTCATAAGCCGCCTCTTTTATCAATATATTTTTAAAAAATAAATGAATTTTATGACTTTCGTTCAACCTAGATAAACCTCAAACCCACCATATTGTTTTTATACACTAAATATATTATAGATCTAAAGGGTAAATTTTACAACTATAAAAATATTATCTTTATTAATCCATAACTAACCATTTAACCAAAAAAATATATAAATTAAGACTCAAAACCAAAATTGGCGGTTGAAAATCGAAACGGAGAAAGAACGTAAATACAACTGGAAAAACATCTGCAAATCTTGTATTGTTGTAAGTCATACCCGACAACAAGAAAAGGAAATGACAGATGCTGCTCCAATATATCAATGCTCGGTTACCAGAACTATAACTTCATAGTTTTCTCTCAATTAATGATTCGGAAGTGCATTTGGAAGCCTCGTCGCCGGCGTATAAACAACCTTGCCCTATTTGCACTTCTGTACAAGCTGTGAAGCAAGATGGCCATAATAGGTCACGTCAGATTCGTCTTATCAGCGTTTTTGGCAAGAAGTACTGTTTGCACATTCCCTCGCTGTACTTAGCTTGTTTACGGTGTAATACTGGGTTTATCTGGACGTATGCATGGGTAAGTCCCAAGGAACAATACAGCCGTCAGTTTCGTTCACAGACGGTAAACTAGGCACTCGGCTCCACGGCAGCGCATACCGCGAGAATGCAAGAAGCACCGCCAGCACGGTTCAGCCCATGCACCAAGAGACCTTGCCCACAGAGAACGAGCGTCTGTTCGAACAGGCTTGGCGTCAAGCCTAAGACACGCTAGAGCTAGTGCTCGGCATCGACGACTTTGCAATAAAAAAGGGCCATACGTATAACACCGGCTTTCACGATCTTCGAGGCGAAAACTAGATGCACTACGTGTGTTTGCCGAGCAGCATCCGGAATTTTCAAACCTAAACCCCAAGGCTGTCGTCATGGATCTGGCTCTAACGTACCATCCCTCGATCTGCGAGTGTGTTGCGAGGGCACTCCGAATTGCAGACCGCTTTCATGCTCACGACTATGTGATTAAAAGTGTCCAAGCGATCCGGAAATCCATTCGGTCCCCCCTTTCTCCTCAGGCCAAACCCTAGTACGAAATTCTTGTCGAGAGAAAATATAGTCTTACTAAAATTGTTGGGTTTATGTGTTATGAGGTTTGGGATCTTGGAAATCGTCAGCATGAAAGAAATAAAAAAGTATTTGATTGTTTGTTCGCAGGGTACTGCAGCCGCCGTTCTTGCTTTGGTTATTCAGAGGCATCAGGTGCGTAGAGTTAGCCGCAGGACCACCTATAGCGCTGCCGTTACCGCCAGGTTTCATCCAGAGCAGACCTGTAGCATGAAGCGGCAGTAAATGACATTCCACTGGTACGTTCCACAGGCTTTGACCGGGAGCATCCCGATTTGAAATGCAGCAACTTGCCAATCCTTAAGCAACACAATTAAATCCCTTTACCTTCATATCCAGTCTACAATTATATTTTCTCAGTCTAATACTCTATTTTGCGAGTCTAACACTGTATCTCTTTAAACACATAGGTCAGAATCAATCACTCTTGTGCAGAAGGTTTAATCTTTCCTTGTTCAATCTCACTTAGCCTACCCTGAGATATACCTAATTTCTCAGCAAATTCAACTTGATTTAATGTATTTTGCAAGCGAATAACCTATTACTTTATCCCCTATCTTATTCATTCTCATCCCCCCATCTAAAGAATAAAGCCGCCCTAAATTCTTAGGACGGCTCATGATGATTAATTTAATTGTTGAATACTTTTTCAAAACAATACTTTAATGAATTTTTTAAATCAGAACAATACTTTAATGCAATCAATCAATATTCTAGTTGTAATCCCTATCCCCTACTCCACAGTAACACTCTTAGCCAGGTTTCTTGGCTTATCCACATCATGATCCAGAGCCAGCGAAGCATAGTATGCCAGCAACTGCAGGGTAACTACAGACAGTGCAGCAGTCAGCAGCGGCAGAGTCTGAGGGATTACGAATACCTGGTCAACGGAGCGGAGCAGGTCGGTTTTGTGCTCTTCGTGGGTGATGGCCATGACATGGGCGCCACGGGCCTTAACTTCTTTGATGTTGCTGACGGTCTTCTCCAGCACGGATTCCTGAGTCGCCAGAGCGATGACAGGAACGCCTTCTTCGATCAGTGCCAAGGTACCATGCTTCAGTTCACCCGCAGCATAGGCTTCGGAGTGAATGTAGGAGATTTCCTTGAGCTTCAGCGAACCTTCCTGAGCTACAGCGTAATCTACGCCGCGGCCGATGAAGAACAGGTGCTTGTGCTCAGCGATTTGCTCAGCGTAGGCTTTGATCGCGTCTTTTTGACCGAGAATCACTTGTACTTGCTCTGGCAGGGACTGCATAGCGGCCAGAATCTTGGCAACTTCAGACTCAGACTGTGTACCGCGTACTTCAGCCAGATACAGACCCAGCAAAGTGAATGCGATCAGCTGGGAAGTGTAAGCTTTGGTCGAAGCTACAGCGATCTCTGGACCAGCCAGCGTAACCAGTACACTGTCTGCTTCCCGGGCAATAGAGCTGCCTACTACATTAGTGATTGCCAGCACATGGGCTCCGTTCGCTTGACCTTCACGAAGAGCGGCCAGTGTATCTGCAGTTTCACCCGATTGGCTCACTACGATAACCAGTGTCTCCGGAGTTACGATTGGCGAACGGTAACGGTATTCAGAAGCGATATCATTCTCTACAGGAATACGCACCAAGGATTCAATCAGGTTACGTCCAACCAGACCGGCATTATAAGCAGTACCGCATGCTACCACTTGGATATTGCGGATGTTCTTGATTTGTTCTTCTGTCAGGTTAAGCTCAGGCAGAATAACCTTGTTGCCTTCCGCATTCATCCGTCCGCGCATTGTATCGCGGTAAGCCTTAGGCTGCTCGTGGATTTCTTTCAGCATGAAGTGCTCATAACCGCCCTTTTCTGCGGTAACGGCATCCCAATCGACAGTAATCATTTCCCGAGAAATAAAGTTGCCTTCAATTGTCATTAATTCGACAGCATCCCGCGTCAATACAGCCATTTCGCCGTCGTTCAAAATATATACGTTGCGGGTATATTCCAGCAGTGCAGGAATATCGGACCCGATAAAGTTCTCGCCTTCTCCAAGACCGATAATCAGCGGGCTGGCTTGACGTACAGCTACCAGTTTATCCGGTTCATATTCAGTCAGAACACCCAGTGCGAACGCTCCGCGCATGTAAGTGATCGCTTTTTGCACAGCCTTAACGATATCCCCATTATATTCACGGGCAATCAGATGGGAAATTACTTCTGTATCCGTTTCGGAAGTAAAGATGGCTCCTCCGGCAATCAACTCTTCCTTCAGGTCCAGATAGTTCTCAACAATCCCGTTATGAACAACCGAGAATTTGTGAGTGTTATCTGTGTGAGGGTGAGAGTTCTCATCGGATGGCTTGCCGTGTGTAGCCCAGCGGGTGTGGCCAATGCCAGCGCTGCCTGTCAGCGGAGTCGCGTCCAGACGGGATTCAAGATTTGCCATACGTCCCTGTGCCTTCACAATCTGCAGACCTTCCGTGGTGAACACGGCAATACCTGCGGAATCATACCCGCGATACTCCAGCTTCTTAAGTCCCTCTACCAAGATCCCCTGCGAATTCTGATTACCAATATATCCTACAATACCACACATTATATTTTCCTCCGTCCAATTTATCGTAATTAGGCGCGCATGAGGAAAGAAACGTGCCGTGCGGCATGTTTTGAAGAAAAGCAAATATGATGTTGTCCATTACACTCAACATGATAACCTGTCACTTGCATCGTTAGTCACGATTATGCACAGTCTTCTCCTCTGCCGTGGCAGAACCGTCTGCGTTCCTGCAAATGCGCATACCCATGATTTGTACATCTTTAAGTTAGCACCCACAAAAGCGTTGTGTGCAAGGTCGCCCTCGCATTTTCCGCTTCCATTTACGGCTCTGGTGCATCACCGGGAGGTCCCCGCCGAACATTTCGAACACCTCCACCTCGTCAGCTTACATCTGCCGTGATCCGTTCAGACCGTCCTGCACTGTCGGCGCAGCCACCGGTCCTCCCTTCTCTCCCGCGCATGATCAAGCTCTGGCGCTTGTGTTGCAATAACCTTACAATCCCCGCTTTCCTTCTGGAATGACACTTAGTCTATTATATGCACCTCATACCGTTTTTGCAACGATGTGGCGAAGAAAACCTTTTTCATCCATTTCACACTTTTCCAAACAGCCATGACCTTATTAATAATTCAGCCGGTGAACGAATCGGATGGATCCATCCACCGGCTACCGTTCCTGCTACTTCAGTGAGTGATTACACCAGCTCGCGCTGAACTACTTCAACAATCTGCCCTACAAAAAGATCCAGCTCCGCCTTATCCGGCCCTTCGGCCATTACACGGATTAGCGGCTCGGTTCCCGAAGGACGCACCAGGACACGCCCGTTGTCGCCCAGCTTGCTTTCCACTTCTATGATCGCGGCCTCAATGGCCGGATTGTTCGGATAATTGGTTTTGTCCTGCACACGCACATTAACCAGCACCTGCGGATATTTAGTCATCATGGACTTCAGTGTGCTTAGCTTTTTGCCGGAAGACTTCATGGTATTCACCAGTTGAATCGCGGTCAGAATTCCGTCACCTGTAGTATTATAGTCCAGGAAAATCACATGGCCGGATTGCTCCCCGCCCAGATTATAGCCGCCGCGGCGCATCTCTTCCATCACATAACGGTCACCAACTGCAGTCTTCGCTGTATTCAGCGACAGCTTCTCTGTCGCCTTATAGAACCCGATGTTGCTCATTACTGTAGATACAATAGTGCCATCCTTCAGCTTCCCTGCACGGTTCATCGCATCCCCGCAAATGCAGAGGATGAAGTCGCCGTCAACCTCGTCGCCGTTCTCATCGATAGCGATCAGACGGTCCGCATCCCCGTCAAAAGCAAGCCCCAGATCCGCACCATGGCGCAGTACCTCTGCACGCAGAGTCTCCGGGTGTGTGGAGCCGAAGCCGTCATTGATATTAAGCCCGTCCGGATCTGCCCCAATGGCAATCACTTCCGCGCCCAGCTCCTTGAACAATCGCGGTGCCAGCTCATAGGCTGCGCCGTGTGCGCAGTCCAGCACCACCTTCGTACCCTTGAAGCTCTGGTCGATGGTGGTCTTCAGGTACTCCAGATAGAGGTATTTCGCTTGATCATCCACCCGCAGCGTGCCCAGACCTGATCCTACTGGACGTGGCAGCTCATCCTGCTCGGCATCCATCAGTTCCTCGATGCGCAGCTCTGTTTCGTCTGTCAGCTTGAAGCCGTCTCCGCCGAAGAACTTGATTCCGTTATCCTCCACCGGATTGTGCGAAGCAGAGATCATCACTCCGGCATCTGCCTTCAGCAGTCTAGTGATATAAGCTACAGCAGGTGTAGAGACTACACCCAGACGGATCACATCTGCCCCAATGGACAACAAGCCGGCAATCAGTGCCGATTCCAGCAGCGGACCGGAGATCCGTGTATCCATCCCGATGACCACTTTAGGCTTTTCCACATTTCCTGCCAGCACATATCCCCCGCAGCGTCCAATACTGTAGGCCATTTCTGCTGTTAATTCACGGTTAGCCACCCCGCGTACACCATCTGTTCCGAAATACTTACCCATCTTTTTTTCTCCTTTAGAATACGCTGCTTCAGCTTAATAAATTATAGTATGAATGATTCGATAATTCGTGTATGTCAGGTGCATATAAATAGACTCTTACATGCCCGGAAAGTTACGTTCCTCCCGTACTGTCGGTATTATTGCCGCTTGCGGGCGGCGTTGGTTCAGCAGTCTCCGGCGGAATATGTGTCGGCATCGGCGTCTCCTCTATAATCTCGGTGGTATGCTCCGGGGTTGGCTCTACGAGCGTCTCGTCCACGGATGCAGGCTCAGCGCTGGGCTCCGGTGTAGGCGACGACGAGGCCGGGCTGCTGTCCGGCGCGGCAGTCGCGGCCGGAGCAGCAGGCGCCACCAGCTCCACCTTCGCAACAAGCTGCGAGGCAGCATTCTGCAGGCTAATGAACCGGGGGAGCGACACCTGCAGCGTAACATCGTAGACACCAGCCGTAAGCCCCCCGACATCTGCAACCACGCTGATACTATCCTGGTCGAGCTGGTCCAGCAAAGTTGGCGCCCCTGATAGGGTCAGATCCATAGCGGCGCTTCCAGGTTCTAGGATACGGGCTGTCAGCCCGCTGCTGACGCCCTCCAGCTTGATGGGGATAGCAGAGAGGGTCCGCTGGGTAATCTCCGCCGCAAAGACCGCTACAGTCATTGCCGCAGGCTCAATCTTGCCGGTGCCCTCCGGCGGCTTAAGCTCCAGCTTCATCTGCTCTGTACCCGCATTCTTGATAGCGCTCAAATCCAGTACTGCCTCATATGAGGATAAGGTCTTAAGGGTCTCTGCACTGCCGTACACTGTTACCATATCCTGTTCAGGCGTTACCCTGGACAGCACGAGTGAAGCGGGCAGACTGCCGGTGAAGCTGATGTCCAGCGGCAAGGTTTTGGACGGGAGGGTAACAGGTACTTCCACAGCTACTGTAGAGGGTTCAATTACCGCATCCTCCAGCTCATTCCCCTTACTGTCCAGAGCGAAGAGCTTCAACTTCTTCTCGCTGAAAGTCTCATTCTGCCCCTCCAGCTCCACCTTTCCCTGTACCTTCGCTACCCGCCCAAGATCACTTGCCGGAAGGGTAACCTCCACGGATTCCGGGTCAATCACAGGACTGCCCACTTCATAACCTGCTGCCGGCTCTCCCGTTATATTCAGCGAGACGGGAAAAGACTTCGTCGTCCGCGGCTCGATATGCACATTCACCTGATTCGGGACCATAGCTTCCAGGGTTACACCGCTCGGAGTCGAATACATCAGCGGAAGCGTATTATCGCCGGGCTTCACATCCTTCAAGTCCAGCCATACCCGATAAGCATCGGAGAACTTATAGGTCAGATCAGACTTTTTGCCCATCACCTCCATCCTTACGCTATCCACATCCTTGGTCAGTACATACTTCTCACTGTCGAAGCCTTCAATCTCCACTTTGACATTCTCAATCGTCTTCGATTCGTTATTAACCGTAGTCTGGTACGTTGGTGCAGTATCCACATGCACAATGGTCCACAGAATAATCCCTAGAGCCAGGGCAAGGATCTTGTTGAAGTTGTTGTTCTTCATCCACTTATCCATTGTCTTTATTCCCCCTCCGTCTCCAGAAAGCAGAGCTCTTCTCCATCAGGGGCGAGCTGCTTGCGCTCAGCTCTTGGTGCAGCTTCGAGATCAGGGACTCTTCCTTGATATCCCGGACAATTTGTCCATTAATGGCCAGTGAGATCTGCCCCGTCTCCTCGGAGACGACCACAGACACCGAGTCTGCTACCTCGCTGATACCGATGGCGGCACGGTGCCGGGTTCCCAGCTCCTTGCTGATGAACGGATTCTCCGAGAGCGGCAGGTAACAGGCGGCCGCCGCGATCTGGCTTCCCTGCATAATCAGCGCCCCGTCATGCAGCGGCGTGTTGGGAATGAAGATATTAATCAGCAGCTCCGAGCTGACCTCAGAGCGCATGGCAATCCCTGACTCCGTATATTCATTAAGCCCCGTAGCCCGTTCGAATACGATCAATGCCCCGATTTTACGGACAGCCAGATAATTCACGGCTTTAATCACTTCGCCGATTAATTTGCTGATCTCCTCATCGCTCTCCGCATTCCGCCCGAAGAACTTGCCCCGGCCCAGCTGTTCCAGCCCCCGCCGCAGCTCCGGCTGAAAAATAATAAAGATCGCAAACACCCCGAACGTAAACATCTGGTTCATCAGCCATTTCAGCGTGTATAAGTCGAGAAGCGTACTGCCGCCCCAGATCACGACCAGCACCAGAATCCCCTTCAGCAGCTGAACCGCCCGCGTCCCGCGCACCATATTGAGCACTTTATAGATAATGTAGCTGACAATTAGAATATCGATTATATCTTTAATGGATTCTTTCCATGTAAGGTCAGTAAAGTAGCTCATGGCCGAAAACCCCCGTCATTTCAAATTAGCTGGGTTTATGTAAATTGTCTGTTAAGCATGAATCTTATTCTAGGTTATAACGTTACGCCTCCGGTTGCAAGTTTGGCGGCTGGTAAATTGAAGAACCTGTCATTTCAGGCAACAAAAAAGCGCCATCTTTCCGGAAAAAGAGGCGCAAATGAGTTATCTGCTACAAGCGACCAACATTTAGCTATCGGTAGGCAACTTCAGAGAACATGTTCGTCACTTTATACCAGATCCAGCTTACTGCTTGGTCTATACTTTTGACTTGCCCGGAGATATGGGCGGTTGAAGCCTGATACAGCGAACCGTCGATCACCGTTACGTTCCCGTTGACTTCCCCGTAGACTTGAGTCTTACCGTTCTCCACCGTCAGATCACCGGAGATAATTTTGCCGGAGGGTACAATCACCGTATTCCCCTTGATCACAACCTGGTCGAGGTCTGCCCCTCTAACCACAAGCTGACGATCCTGATTCCAAAAGGTTACGGAGCTCATCAGCATCACAAGAATGAACATGGACGCCGCCGTCAGGGCCGGATGTCTCTTGATCCAGGTGATGAAGGCTCTTTCCTTCTTGGGTTTCGGTAATGAATCCATAATCCGGCTAACCATATCCTCCGAGGCCACAGGTGCCTGGTGCATCAGGGAAAACATCAGCATATCGGTCTGTTCCAGTTCTTTGAACCTCGCACGGCACTCCGTACAGGATAAAAGATGCTCCTTCAATTCCCTCTGCTGCAGGTCGGGCAAGTCGTCATCCAGGTAGTCGTGCATCATAGAGACGGCCAGTTTGCATTCCATAGGAGCCAATCCTTTCATACGTGCTAATTTAGTGCATAAGACTTGCTTAACTTACATACGTCCCTGCCCTGCAGGAGTTTCATAAAAAATAATCTATTTTTACAATTTAGGTCCTAACTTCTTACGCAAAAACTCACGGCCCCGGTGCACCCGGGTCTTAATCGTCGTCACGGGCATATCCAGCACATCGCCGATCTCCTGAAGCGACAAATCCTGCAGATACCGCAGAATCATCACCGACCTGTACTTCACGGGCAGGCTGTCGATGGCTTCATAGATGAGTCTCTGTGTCTCCGAGAGCAGCAGTTCCGTCTCCGGTGTCACATTATCGCTCGGAATCATCGAATACCCGTCAATCCCCTCCTGGTCGTTCATCTCGGCATCCAGGGAATAGGTCGGGCGCCGCTTACGCAGCCGGTCAATGCAGAGGTTCGTGCCAATCCGGTAGATCCATGTCGAGAACTTCTGCTTATCATCATACCTGTCCAGATTTCTGTAGACGCGCAAAAAAGTCTCCTGAACAACATCCTCCGCCTCATGGCGGTTATTCAGCATACGGTAAGCCAAATGATAAATTTTGTCTTTATATAGTTCCACAAGCTCGGCAAATGCCCTTTGGTCACCCTTCAGGGCGAGCTTTGTCAGTCTGCCTTCCAGATTCTCCACCTGTTAACTCCCCCAGACTTGCCGCCCTTGGACTGTCAGCTCTTCGAAGACCACGGTACAAGCATTTAAATCGTAAATCATGTGTGTTCAAAAATCAAGGTTTGTATTGTTACCTTCTATATAATGTGCTGGAAAAGCTGGCTGCAGGGTCGCTGGCGGCTGATTAGTCGGGGGCTGCGCAGAACATTTGGACTTCCGGTCGCTGTTACCCGTCAGATTTCTTGATTGGAACCGCAGGGTGCGGTTGAAATCTGCCAATAAAGGCGAACGCTATCGCTCCTACAGTTCCAAATTTCCGCTTCGCCCCCTCCATCAGCCTGGGTTCCCCTACTGCTTTTCTTGTTGCCCAAAGTATATCTCAGGCAACAATGGGGTGGGGCATGGTCTCGGCCGTGCCTGTGGCTCCCGGCCTCCTTGAACGACAAAAACCCCGTCCCTCCTCTAGTTAAGAGGCAGACGGGGTTGAAGAACAACGGATTCAACATCTTAAAGCGGCTTCGCCGACTTTTTAGATCAACTGCGAAAGCGAAAAACCAACTGCTACAGGCACATCAGCCGGTATTCCGAAGACCGGCGGCAATACCATTGATCGTGAGCAGCACCTCACGCAGCAACTCAGCGTCATCCCCCTCAACCTCACGCAGGGCGCGAAGCTCGGCGAGGAGCTGAACCTGCAGGTAGCTGAGCGGATCAACATACGGATTACGCAGGCGGATGGATTCCTGAATGACCGGAACATTATCCAGAATATCCTGCTGGCCGGTAATCTGAAGGATCAGCTCGGAGGTCAGCTTGAACTCGGCCTCGATCTGGCCGAAGATCCGCGCGCGTGCCTCCTCGTTCTTGCCCATCCCTGCGTATTCCTTGGCGATGACAAGATCCGCCTTCGCAATAGCCATCTGCAGCGTATCGATCAGGGTCGTGAAGAACGAGAAGTTAGCATACATATGCTGCATAATCTTCATATTCTCTTCCTTGCCCTCATAGAAGCTCTGCAGACCGGTTCCGGCGGCATACCATGCTGGAAGCAGATAACGGCTCTGCGTCCAAGCGAATACCCAAGGAATTGCACGCAGGTCTTCGAAGCGCTCGCTATTCTTCCGCTTCGAAGGGCGTGAACCGATATTCAGCTCACCAACCTCCGGTAGCGGCGTGGACTCTTTGAAGTACGTAAGGAAATCCGGATCACGGAAGATCAGATCCTGATACTTATTCAGGGAGACTTCAGAGATGCGGGCAATAATCTCATCCCACTTGGCTTCATACAGATCCGCCTGTGGCGATCTGGCATGAATAGCCGCCGTAATGAGCGCAGATGTCGCCTGCTCCAGACTTCGGTAAGCAATGCCTTTCATCGAATACCGGGAGGAGATAACCTCGCCCTGTTCGGTAATCTTAATACCGCCGCCGATGGTGGAAGCCGGCTGAGCCAGAATACTCCGGTTGAGCGGCATACCGCCGCGTCCGAGTGCGCCGCCCCGTCCGTGGAAGAACTTCAGCTTAATGCCGAACTCATCGGCAGTCGCTGTGATCTGCTTCAGGGCCACACGCAGCTCCCAGTTCGCTGTAACCACACCGCCATCTTTATTACTGTCGGAATACCCCAGCATGATCTCCTGCAGATCATTCATCGCACTGACGGCATCACGGTAGATCGGCATGCTGAGCAGCGTACGCATAATCTGCGGCGCATCATGCAGGTCGTCAATCGTCTCGAACAGCGGCACCGCCTGCAGAGTACAGACTACCGTACCGTCGTTGTCTTTGCGGAACAAGCCGACTTCCTTGGAGAAGACCATAACCTCCAGAATATCGCTTGCCGCCTCCGCCATACTGATCAGATAGCTAGTGATGCACTGCTTGCCGTATTCCTCCTGCGCCTCATAGATCGCACGGTATACCGCCAGGCATTCCTCTGTCCCTTCACTATAAGACTGGTAAGGGGAAGTCAGCGGTCGAGGATCATTCAGCAGTTTCTCCAGCAGCACAATCTTCTCTTGCTCCGACAGCTTGGAATAATCCGGCGTAACATTCATCTTAGCCAGAACCTCTGTCATTGCATTCTCATGCTCCTGGCTGTGCTGGCGGACATCCAGTGTAGAGGTGTGGAAGCCGAACAGCTCCACCTGACGAATCAGCTTCTTAATGTAGGTATCTGCTACATAATCGGCATAGTGATGCCGCAGGCTGCGGTCAATCACGTTCAGGTCGTCGATGAATTGCGCTGGGGATGCGTAGCGCTCTGGTGTTCCTTTTTTCTCATCGTCCAGCACATTCTGGGTCTTCGAGATCATATAGCTGAGCTTAATCCGGTAAGGCTCGTTATCATTACGCCAGGCATCAACCCGGTTGAGATTGATAATATTCCGGTCAGCTTCAATGGATTCCAGCAGTTCTGGCGTCACATTCACAATGCTTGTACTAAAGCTGAGATACTGCATCAGCTCGCGCATAATACGCTGGTATTCACGAATAGCCAGCTTGCGCTGCAGACGGAGGGTCTGTAAGGTAACGGATGCCTTCACTGAAGGGTTGCCGTCTCGGTCTCCCCCGATCCATGAACCGAAACGCAAATAGGTCGGCACATGCCAGTTCTGGCCCGGATAATATTTGCTCAGACAACGCTCAAGCTCCTGATATACATCCGGCAGCACTTCAAAAATCGTCTCATGGAAGTAATACATCCCGTTACGCACTTCATCCAGCACCGTAGGCTTGCGGTCGCGCAGTTCATCAGTCTGCCACAAGGTAATAACCTCATTCAGCAGCTTCTCCCGGAGCTGTTCGCGTTCGCGGAAGGTTAGCGTCGGATTATCCAAGCCCATGACGTCGTCGGAGATCCGTTTGTGGATATCGAGAATCGCACGGCGCATAGCTTCTGTAGGGTGAGCGGTCATAACCAGCTCGAGCGACATGCCGCTCATGATCTCAAGAACTTCTTCGTGGGAGAAATCCCGTTCGCGAAGCTCCTGAACCGCGCTCTCAATCGACCCCGGCTGTACAGTCTCCCCGGCAGAACGTTCGTAGTCGCGTTTACGGCGAATCCGGTGGTTCTGCTCGGCGATATTCACCAGCTGAAAATAAATAGCGAAGGCACGGATCACCTGATGGCGATTCTCCGGATCCAGTGAGCTGATCAGCTCTTTAAATTCATTGTGCAGTTCAGGCAAAAACAGTGAGCGCAGCGATTTGCTGGTCTCCCGGATCTTCTCCACGATATCCAGCAGTTCGTTGCCGCCTTGGTGTACCAAGACTTCGCCCAGTATGTTCCCCAGGAACCGTACGTCTCGCCGCAGCAGATTGTTGGAGTTGCTTTTGCTAACGGCAGTCGTAAGTTCGGTCATGCTGCTCCCCCCATCCTCTTCCGGATCAATGCTCTTAACATTGTCTATTTGAAAAGCTTTCTACATATCATACAATAAAACAGCCCGGAAATCTTCAACTTTATTGCGCGGTAAAGCAGTGCAGTAATTTCGATTATACACTAACCCGGCTATTTATGCAGTCAAAAATAATTATGTAATTCTTCCTATTATATTCTCTCTTTTATAGGTGTTATATGTAGTAGTTGTGTAAAGTTACATGACGTAAAACGACAAAAAAGCCAGCTCCGCAGAGCCGGCCGTTGATTACAGGTTAACTTTTATTTCATTGTGTGGCCTGAGCGGTTGTTGAATGCCAATTCAAATAATCCGGTAGCCGATAACCCGGCCAATCCGCCTGCCCATAGACGCAAGGTCAACTCCAGCTCTGTAAAAGGATACGCCGCCGCTCCAACCAGCAGCCCGATGCCTAGCCCAATAAAAGGGATGCTGTTACGCGGCAAATGGGTATTATTTTTGATCAGCTGCACAAGGGCAAGAATAAAGACAGACAGAATGGAGGCAAAAGCCAATACATTATCCAGCAGTTCGCTGTTCATCATGAAATCGCTCCTTTCTGCGGTGTGGTGGTGATCTCCACGGTGTTGGCAGCCGGATGGTAGGCAATCTGAGCGCCCAACGCCGCCGCAATTTTACGTGCAGGAACATAGGTAACCCCATTCTCCAGCCAGCCGTCCGCAATCTTCCTTCCATTCACCTGTACTGTAACTTTCATCTGAGTCTTCACCGCTTGTTCCTCCTTGGGCTTGATCCGTTCCATCACCGCCTCCACGGCGTCAGCCGCAGGCTTCTTCCCCGTCCGCAGATCTGCCAGGCTTAATCCGAAGCTCATCTGCAGATGCGGGTAATCCTTGAAGCTGGTCCAGTCGCCGCCCCATTCGAACCCGATGGCCTTAGCGCGCTGCACCACCTCCAGCCAATCCTGGGTCCCATTCTGGTTCCCGTCCCTGTTCATATCCCAAGAGACGCTAGAGCCATCCGGAAGCAGCAGCGCAAAATCCGCCGCCAATCCATAATTGTGATAACTGTACCCGCCGCGCGCATTCGTCACGATCGCTCCCGGCCGGGTCCGTCCCTGGGCATAGAGCGCATCCTGTTCGGCCATCGTCCGCAGGCCTTGCGTGATCAGGATGGGAACCCCGCCAGTATAACTGCGTTCAATCAGTGCGGTTGCTGCGGCAAGGACGGCGGGATGAAGCCCGGACAGGCGGGCAGCGGATTTATTCAGGACCTGAGCCAGCGTCAGCATGCGATTCCTCCCCTTTCCTGATTTCAGAGAGAACCACGAATAGATCCTGGCGTCTGGTATACATCAAGAGGGTTAGGATGACCAGTCCAATGGTCGTTCCCGTCTGGGCAATAGCCCAGGCATCCGATTGCAGCAAGCTTCGTATAGCGTCCGGGACGGGCGCGGAGCTGAATCTGATCCAGAAGGCCACGGCCATTTTTACCGTATACGCCCCGAGGAAAAAGAACGCCGCCAGCATAAACAGACTGACTACACGCACCCGGAATCTCCGGCGGAAATACAAAAAAAGCGCAGCCATCAGCAGCAGCGCACAGATAAAGGATATGGAATAGGCCAATAACAACACAATATCAATGCTGCTCATCTTCTGCCCCCCGATCATAGATTAGGAACTCGGCGAACCCGTTGTTCCTGATTTCATCCTGAATGTCCTGAGAGACATTCTTGTACCTGCGGATAGAGAGCGACACCTTATGTCCTGCCAGCGCCAGCCTCCGCTCTCTGTCCCGGTGCAGGGGCGATAGACGCTTGATCCACGCACTCAGCACGCTATCCCCCCCTGTCTTCTTCATTAATACTATTACTACCCGTATGGTTGCCCGCGGAATGGTCTATCTTCAATCGTTGCAATACTTCAAGCGTGGGTGCCATGAAGTCTGACCGCTCTTTGTCGAGGATATTCTGCAGCCTGTCCCGGTCTTCCTCAGCACGCTCCAGCAGTTCACGCGGCACCAGATTCCCCTTCACAATTGACCGCAAAAGCACAAGCATAATCATGAGCAGAATCAGAGCGATGATATAAGCCAGTCCATACTTATCCGCAAGCGGCAGCAGCTTCTCCAGATTCGCAACATCGTTGCTGTCCATTGCTTCACTCCCTTCTGTGTGGTTATTCATAGAGACACCCCCGGCCTGGGCCGGAGGCACCATATACCCCTGTCAAACCTATAAATCTCCTATAATTTCAATAAAAATAACCTACCGAGTGATAATAACCTGCTCCCCCAGCGGAAACGCCCAGAGAGTATCAATTCGAGAGGATAGTAGTTGGAAAAACGTATCTTAATTCACCCGCTTAGGAACATCTGGCAGATTTAGTTGGATAATCGTCACTTGTTTCTGCATAAACTGTCCCTTTAAGGGTTTTGGAGCTATAGCAAGTGCTGATTTTCCAACTATTCATCGGAAAAGCCGCTGCTGGTTGCCAGCAAGTGGAGGAAATCCAACTATTCCTGGCCTTCAATCCCCTACTTAGGCCCTGCTGGTATCCATGCATGCGAGCAGTCCTCCCCGACTCCAAAGCATCTATAGTAGTGATCTACTCTTCAGTTACAAGGAACGTAAGTCCGTTCTCCACCAGAATCTCCTTGACGGCAGGCTTCAGCGTAGAGGGAACCTCGCTATACTTCGTCTTCCCCAACGTGACGCGTTGTGCAAAAAACAATGCCATTGCTCTCACCACCTTTCTATTAATATGCTTAAACTTAGGCAAACCCGCAGAGCATTTAAGAGTAGACTTGCACAGCCATTTCGGCGATAATGTCCTCAATGAAATCCGCACGCTCGGTGAGCGCGTTATTCTGCGCCTTCAGCAGCAGATTCTCCTGCTGAAGCTGCTCCATCTCCGTCAGCACCGGCGGCTTGTTCGCCTCTTCTTCCTGGTACGCTTCCCAAGCTGCCTGCAACTCAGCCTCGGTCGGCTGCGGCGCATCCAGCTTCCATACCGCAATATACGGCCCGCGCTCCACCAGATCATAATCCTCGCCTTCGGTCAGCAGGTTATAGTCGATCCCATAGCGGTAATGAATACCTTCTACGGGTTGTTCGCCGATTTCTGGCTGCTTGATCTCGTAGCGTACCCGGCCTTTGGCTTCGGCTCCCGGCCGCAGGACGGGTTCCGGGCCGTTGTCTTGGACGATGAAATCGTGTAGGGGATTGGCTGTTGGGTATAGATACATAATTGCTTGTGATATATTCACGGTCATACCTCCTTATGCAATTTGCGTAACTGAAAAGTCGTTAAAAACACCGACGCCGCCTTGTGTGACCATATATGCATCTGCGTAAGCGTACATCTCTACATAATCCCCAGCACTTAGATATACAGTTCTTGCGCCTTGTGTGTATATGTTGCCAATCGCTCCAGATTTATTATAGGAACCCATGTCTAACTGTCTCGTTCCGTTGATCCATGCGCTTAGAACTAGAGAGGCGGAGGCAGGGGCGGAAGAGTCTGTAATTACGCCGCCTGTAATTAAATACAGTCCGGACTTCTTTGCGGTAAATCTATTCAACCCGACACTAAAATTGCTCTGGTAATCATAGTACGTAGCATTAAATTGTAGTTTAGTAAATGCCCCCCCTGTTAACCCGTGTCCTGTCCCTATATATGCTCTCATGACGGGCCTAATTGCAAGTGTATTATCTCCCCAAGGGTTGAGCACCTCTGAATTTACAATCCCTCCCGCTCCGGCATAATTTCCGTTTGTAGAATTTGCCTGAGTGCCTGCATACGCTATGTGACCAGCCAAATCTGCTACATACCCGTGTGTATTCCCTGTGCCACTGAAATTTTCAGCATAAGCTTTCCCGCCATTAACTGCGCTCACAACCCGCCCTTTATTCGAAATCACACAAGCTGTTAATCGTGCAGTTGCTAAATTTAGCACAATACCAGATTGGTTCGTCGCGCTCACAGTAGATATTACTTGGTTCACGACTGCGGCAGTAGAAGAACGAATGCTCACCGCTTCAACCGTTGTTGCAGTACAAGTAAAGCCGTCAATCGTCGTGACAATCGTACAGTTAACAATCTCAACCCTCTGAACAAATCTGCTTGCAGCGATCCCGATAACACTCAGTGCACCTTCTCCGCCAAATCCTTTTAGTGAAATTGTTTCTGGATATGTTCCCGGTCCTATATAAACATTAACTGTATGATTGATTGTTTTCGGCAGGACGCTATAAGCTTTTACCCATGTCTTAAACGCTCCGCCCGCCGTATCTGTCGTTCCAGTATTCCCATCATTTCCATCCGTCCGGACGTAGTAGGTAATATCCGCCGTCGTCTGATTCGGAACGTTGGGAGATTTTACACCCCCCGGGATCATCCATACCTTAGAAGCAGCGTCAACTTGAGCTACGGCGTATGCATCCGTTTCATTTACGATGGCAAAATCTCCGCCGTTATATGAATACAAGGAATATCTTTTCCCGGTCGATGGGGTTGTGTTCTTGATTTGCAATGCAGCATTAAATGTAACCCCCTCAATAGAAAGAGCTGGGGATGTGTTGATACCAGCCGTAGAAATGATTTTTTGGTTATTCGTGAACGTGTTATTACTATTCAGTTGGGGGCGGTTATCTAGCTGAGCCTGTACATTACCAGTCACCCCATCCAAATACCCAAACTCCGCATTCGAAACAACACCCGTCCCAATCTTGCTCGCATCAATCCCCGCAGCCGCATTAACATCCGCATTAACAATCACTCCAGGAGCGATTGCCGTTACGCCATCCGAAGAACTGGTTACATCACCAGTATGATTGGGATGCACATAATTATTAGCCCCCTGCGCCACACTATCCAGCTTCGACTTATCCCCTGCGGCCATCAGCCCCGCAGCAGTCGTGGTCGCAACCGCCGTAGACGCCTTGGCGTTCCATGACGTGCGCTCAGCCGCCGTAATGTGCTTGACAGTATCGGCGGCGTGATCTTGTACAGCCTTGACGGCGGTGTCCAGGATATCCATATTGCCGTTCAGGTCAGTGATATCTACAATGTCTGTACCGTCGGGCTTTTTCAGCCCCAGATTACCCGTTGTTTTCATCGCTCACACTCCTATTCATATACTCTTAGTTCGTTCCAGGTCTTGCTGTGCGCACCGTTCCAGGTGAGGGACTTCAAGGAATCCCACCAGGTGTAGCTGTATACGAAGCTATAATCCAGATGGGCCGGCTTAATCTCCTCCATAATCTGAATCAGACCCGCCATATTGGCCGGGATACCCAGCGTGCCGACGAAGCGCACCTCGAAGCTATACGCTCCGGGCACCTCCACGACCTCCACATCTCCCCCGGAAAAAGCAGACGCCGTCCGCCGGATCATCTCCGGTGTCGTCGTGCCGCTGCCCCGCAGCTTGGCCTTGATCATCTCCCGCCGGGTGGCGTAGGACTTGTTCGGATCTGAGGCCAGCCCCAGCATCCGCTCCCAGCGGGCCAGCCCCCAGGTCGCCGACTCCAGCGTCTTCTGATCGTCACTGTCGGCCATGGCGTAAGCCACTTCACCGCAGGCTGCACCGGCACTGGCCTGTACAGCCTCCATCTCAGGGACGCCCTGATAATAATCGGGCAGGTACTTCATCAGATCAGGAGCGGTAATCTCCGGCCCTTCCCCTGTCACACCATCGGCCGAATACGTCATAAGTCCATAGATACTATCTCCATAAGCCACAGCTACACCCCCTTCAGCTGGTTCCAGGTCAGCGGACCCTTGGGTATATAATCATGGGTATGTGCAGCTGCCGGATAGACCGAAGGCTTGCCGTCCACCCCTGACCACGGAACCGTATCCGCAGCCTGGGCATAATCGACCTTGCCGTTGTTATTCGTGTCGTAGATGCTTTTCAGCATATCGCCTGTGCTCTGGCCTGCCGCCAGCAGCATATTGCTGCTGCCGCTGCCGATGAACAGCTTGCCGCTATCCGTGCAGTAGCCCAGCTCGCCTGCGGCCAGCGTACCCAGTGCACTCTCCAGGCCGCGGCGGATTTGAATCAATGTCTTCCGTGCCATGGTCACCGCCTCCTAGAATGTTCCGCCGTCGATAGTGCCTACCGTGAGCTGGTTGCCATTGGCAGAATCGTAAACGATGCTTGAGCCGTCGATGTTGACTTCAATGCCAGTGGAGTTTACCAGAATTCCCTTACCCGGCTTGGCTGAAACACTGGTTGAGCCGACAATGATCCCATTGCCTGCCCCGACGGTCAGTGTGACACTGTCCGCCTGCCCGCCGCCGGTAAGCCCATTCCCCGCCGTAATCGTCTGCAGCGCGCCGCCCGTCCGCACCCAGGCGCTCCCGTTCCAGCTGTAGATTTTTTGCTCATCGTCTACATAGGCGGTCCAGCCGACAGCCGGAACATAATAGGTCCACACCCCCGACTGGTACTCCACGATCTGGTTCGTTTTGCCTGCCCAGACCCCAGTTGCCCCGGAAGGGATGATATACCGGTCAGCTTCCACGGGACTTACTGGTGGAGCCGTCAGGTGCTGATCCTTCACCGAAGCCTGCGGCTCGATATTATGCTTGGCCAGCTCGATTTCGTTTTTGATTTTTTGCGCGGACCACAGATCTGTAATCGTGGAGCCGCTGTCGTTGATGATTCTGTGCTTCGCGGCATCGTTAAGATGCGTTGCGATTTCTGCGGCGGTCTTCGTATTCGTGCCGTCCGACACTTTATTGGGATGCCCTGCTGTAAGATCCGCCTTGAGCACCTTGGCATATGTCGAGCCGTCAGCGATATCGTCCACCGTACCGCTCACATCTGTTAATTTCTGCGCGTTAACCCGCCGCCAGGCGGTCCCGTCATCGAAATACAAATACCCGTTGTTACTCCCGCTGCTCACAACATACAGACGCCCCGCCGAGGCTGCCGCAGGACGCGAAGCTTCGGGACCGGACAAGGCCCGGCCCACCATGGAGTTAGACGAACCGTCCCCGATATAGACCTCCTTCGTATCTGTGCAGAAGCCCATTTCGCCCGCCTTCAGCATCCCGTAAGTGGACAGCTCGGCCCGGGTACCGCGTTTGACCTGAATAGTCTGTGCCATATTACACCTCTCTTCTAAAAGATCCGCCGTCAATCAGACCGGCCTGTTTATAACGCTCCAGCTCACGCTGCGTAGCCGTAAGTCCGCCCTGTAACTGGTTCACATCATCCGCTTCCACGGTATCCCCCGGGGTCTCGTAAGTCACATAGACCTCGGGCACATCCGCATAGATGTTGATGAGCCGCCGCCAAGGGGCCTCGTTCGGGAAAGAGACTGAGTAATTCCGCACCTCTGTCCCGCTGAAGCGTGAGCCTGTGTACACGGCCAGCGTCTGATTGTTAATATTGTCGTGGGCCAGCAGTCCGCTGAATGCACCACCTGTAAGCCGAAGCTTCTCCTCTACAACATGACTGCCGCCGTTTGCCTTTTTGTTCAGCTTATCCTGAAAGACATCGATCTGCTCCGGATATCCCATGCCTACACCTCCAGTACGACATTGCCGAACAGCGGCACTTCTGTCTCCAGCAGAGGGATATTTGCCGTCCCGCCGTTCAGCTTCAGCCCGCTATAGTCCACTACGCCCTCCGTATTCAGCAGCAATGCGCCAATGACCGATTGACTGATATAGGTAGCGGCAAAAGCCTTCTCCTTACGATACTTCTCCAGGAGCGCGGTAAAAGCTTGAATAACCGACTGCAGCGCATAGCCTGCCGCCAACTTGACCTTCGCGGTCACGCTGATTGTGCGGCCCGTGGCCGATTCCACCGTCACCACCGCCCCCACCGGAGCCTGGCCCTCGCCAAGACCCGGCGCAGGATCGATGAACTGCTGCACCTGAGAGACCAGCAGCGGGGAGGCGGGCTGATGCTCCGCATTCACAATGACCACCTTGACTGTCTTCGGTCCGGCCCACAGCGGGAAGACCCGCGCTCCCCCTACGCCCTGAATCTGCTGCGCCCACTCCATATAATGATATTTATTGCCGCTCGTTGCAGGCCGCCGGGCCGAATCGAAGTACCGCTGACGCAGTGCTTCATCCGTCTCCGCATCCGTGCCGGGAACCAGCAGGCCCGTAATCTCCCCCCGCGCCAGTCCCGGGATATAATCAATCGGCAGCAGCGCGCCTAAATACTGATTCCCCTCCGCCCCGGCGGTCTCGCTCTCCATGCGGTACGTCCCGGGAGCCAGCTTCTCTGCCGCACTATAATGAAGCAGTCCCAGGGAGAAGCGGCTGCCCAGCGGAATGTCCAGAGGCTGTTCGCCGCTGGTATAGAACCTCGCGCCAAGCTGCGCTTTGCCTGCGGGATGACGCTTCAGCCCTGTCCAGGCAATGGTTCGTTCCAGATATTCGCCGTCCGCCGTATCCGGGAAGAACAGATTATTACTGACCTCAAGCTCAAGATACATCTGGGCCATTTCAGCCGCTGCCGGCGCAAGCGCATCATAGATAATACTTCCCTCGCGCTTATCCAGCCCCTCTGGAACCCTATCCAGCATACGTTCCAGCAGAGCCTCGTATGTCTGATCCTCATACACTGGCCATTCCCTCCTTTCTAAGCTCCAAATCACCGTATACTGTGACAGCGATGCAGCTGAAGCTAACCGTATCTCCTTCAAAAAGAATCTCCACATCCTCAAGCGCCAGAATCCGCTCATCTTGAAGCAGCGCATCGCTGATCAGGCGGCGCAGCTCCGGCCGGGCCAGCAGCCTGTCCTGACCCAGCACCAGCTTCCACTCCGTTCCGTAGTCCGCGCTATAGATCAGGTGCTCATAACGGCTGGTTTGCAGTACCTTGATTGCTGCCTGCTTCACCGCTTCAAGCCCGTCTACCCGCCCGCCGATCCGCCCGTGCTCCCAGTCCATCCGGTACGTCAGACTCGGGGCATTCCCCGGAGCGGTCACATTCCCTTCCAGAGCTCCCGTCACCGGACCGGATCTGCCTATTGCCGGAATCATAGGTCCACCAGCCGATCGAGGACAATATAGCTCTGTCCGCCTTGCATCCTCACAAGCAGCACGCGGTCTCCCGCTTCAAGTCCACGGCGCAGCAGAATCTCCCGGCCCTCGATCACAGCCTTGCTCTCCATCACGGATTCAACCACAACCAATGCGGCTCCCGTCAGCAGCAGCCGCTGCTCCACCTGAATCTGCAGCGGCTGTGCCAGAACCACCGTCCCATAGGAAAAAGCCACCGGATTCGTATTCGATACGGCCCCGAGGCTTGCCTGTTTAATAATATCGAGCATGTTGTCTACACCACCTTAATGTCTAGGGACATCGTATGCTCCCCTCCGGAAATTTTATGGCTGCATTGATCCACCAGAAACAGCTGTGTCTGGAATTCATCCAGCAGCACATAAATGAAGTTTCCCGCCCTCACCCGTATATCGCCAATAGCCTGCACGGAGAGACTGACCTTCTCGCGGTTATGCTGCTTGAGCAGATTGCCTGCCTTTTCCTGAATCTGCGCAGCATTCGCCTTATCGTCCGCCTTCTGGTAGAGATGCAGGATACCCCAGCGCTTTACATTTTCCTGATCCGTGACCGGATAGAACTCGCGTTTGCCGGTTTTTTCGTTGTCCTGGTAGAGCAGAATCGTATTGTACGTATTATCGTCGATGCTTCTTTTCAGCGAATAATCATACAAGTAATGGCCTGCCCCCAGAATCACCTTCAGCAGCATGGACTGCGGACTGCGCAGCGTCAGCTTGCCGTAATCATCATAGAAGGCCATCAGCTGGCCCTTATACTGCAGTTCACTGCCGACCGCACCCATAATAATATCGAGCAGCTTCTTGCCGTCTTCGATCAGCGAGGGGATCTTGTACTCCGCCGGTTCCAGTAATCCAAGCCGCAAGCCGCGGTCTTTGGCAATGGTACTGATGACCTCAGCCGCAGTAACATCCTGAAGCACATAACTGCCATTGCCCAGCAGATAGCGGATCTGATCGTACGCCGTCAGCTTGATCTCCTGATTCGCACCCGTGTCAATGCTGAAGACGAAGCCGTAGAATACATCGACTCCGTCTCTGCGGAACTGCACAATATCCCCGTTGCTGATCGCGAACTTCTTATGCTGATAGATCCCGCTGTCCACCAGGGTAAGCTCAAGCGTCGCAGGCTTGCCGGTCCGGGTTGTTTTCCACGTGATATCCGTAACGATTCCGGCAATATTCCAGATGGCGCCTTCCTTATTAATTATGATTAATTCCATCGCCACGGCCTCCTAAGACAGCTTGATCACTCGGCCAATTTTGAGCTTCTTCAGTTCGCTGTCCGAGATATTGTTAAGCTTCTGCAGCGTTTTGGATTTACTGCCGTCACCGAGCAGCTTTTGGGCCACCGACCAGAGCGTATCCCCGGCTTTGAGCGTATAGGTAGCAGGCACTGCCTTCTCGCTTGCCCGTTTCTGCTGCTTCTTCACTTCACCGGTGCTGCCCACCTTCACAGCTAACGCCTGATAGAACACATACTTTTTGAGTCCAAGTGTATAATCGATATCCCCCGAGGACCCTGCACTCAGCTTCCAGGAGAAGTTCTCAATACTGACCGCCATATTAATGCCAATATCCCCGGTAAAAGTCTGCTGCGCCTGCGTCCTGGCCTGCCTCAGCCAATCTGGGGTTTGCATATTCTGCACGTTCGCCGACTTCAGCCCTGAAAAAACAAACCGGACCGGCCTGCGGCTGAGCATCCATTTACGGATCAGCTCTACATACTCATAGGGCCTCAGCAGCTTGCCGGCATTCTCGCCGGAATACACCACGAACGGATAATACTGTGCCGGGAACATACTCTCAATCGTAATCTCCGTCAGCTTCGGATAAGCAATCGCGTTGATTTCACCAAAATCCACGATCGTATAGCTTTTGCCATCGCTGTTCTCCTTGATCTCCAGCGTCTCAGGGTTCACCGGAAGCCGGATCACCTCTTCATAATTATTGAAGCTAAGATAGAATCCATACTCCTCCATCTTACGTGTACACCCCCTGCGCTGTAGAGACGAACTCCTCTTTCAGCTTCTGCCCAATCTTCGTGATAATGGAGTCAATATCGCCAGAATTATTAATGTTTCCGGTTGTTACCTGCACCGTTGGCGTCAGCTCGACAAAATTCTGTATCGACTGAATCTCCGCCAGCTCCCGCAGCATATCCAGATCATCACTGGAGATATCGACCTTTTCTTTGATCTTGCCTACCTCGCCCACCTTGCCGATATTATTCATGTTCGTGGCAGCGGTCTGGGCAGTATTTGGAGAAGTATCCTCCTTTTGCTTGGCTGGCTCCAGCTTGGTATTAAATTTAGTAACGAGATCCTGTACTTTACCCTTGTATTCCTCCACACTCTTGGAGGCATCTACGAATTCCTTCTTCGGTGTATTGTATACATCCTTAGTCGATTTAGGTTCTACCAGCGTGCCTTGAACGTTCTTGATCATATCACTGAAGACATGCGGGTTCTCCGTCTCCAGGAAGTTAGGCTTGAAATCAGCCAAGAATTCAAAGCCTGGAACTTTGCTTAACCATCCTGCCAGCGTTTGAACTCCTCTAAGCACGAAGTTTATACCTTCAGCTATGGCTTTGACGAACCCGCCTGCAAAGCTTTCAACACCTAATGCCATTTGATACATGAAGCCCAGGAAGTTCGTAGCCAGGTCATAAAACAGCTTTTGCACCGCATACGTCGGATCAATAAACAAGTTACGGAAGAAGTCTGCAAAGGAGACAAAGTTATTGTACAGACCGATTACAAAATTCTCTATGGTTGCCCTCAGCCAGCCAAACGCTCCCCCGATAAAAGCCACTACCGCGTCTACGGATACTCCCGCTTGCTGCAAAATGTAAATTAGCAGCGCTACAGCAGCAACAATTAAAAGGATCGGCCACATGCCTACAAGCCACGCAGCAGCAAGACTATACAACTGCACAATCATCGCCGCTATGAAGACAATGGCAATGGCCGCAAGGATCGGCCCTACAACATCCCAGTTCTCCTGAAAGGCTGTGAACATATACATGATGCCGTCCACCACTTCGCTAATCACCGTAGCAATGACCAAGAAGCCGTTCGCTATCAGATTTAGAGCCGTAGTCATTCCTTCAGACTGAAACGCATTGTTCAAGGTATCCAGAATCGGACGCAACGCAACAATCGCTTTTTGACCCATCAATTCAACTGCGTTGTCCATGTTGCCTTGCAGCTTGCCCCATTTTTCCTTATCTTTGTCAGAGGCATTGGCTACTACTGCCTTCGTGCCCAGTTCTTTCACCTTATCAAATACGCTCCCAAGGTCCAGTGCGCCTAATGAATCCTTTGCTTTGGAGAGGAATCCGGGCTCCGCTGCTTTTTTCTCCTTCTCAGCCTTTTCTTTTTCCTTGTCTTCCGCCTTTTCCTTCTTCTTGTCCAAAATATACCCTACTGCTTTTTCACCCACGTATGTGATTAACTCGAACCCGCTGACATCCAGCGCCTTCATTATTTTTTGCACTTTTCCCATGAACCCGTTTTTGGCATCCCGGACATCATTATCATCCGGACCATCGCCATCCGAACTGTCAGCAGAGCGGCGGGATCGTGACGAAGCACCTTCCTCTGACAGGCGTCTGGCTGCTTCCTGCGACTGCATGAATCCTTCCATGAAAGACTTGTTCTTCTCTTCATACACCCGCTCCAGGATCTGCTGCAGACCACTAAGCGAGTGGCTGGCCCGGTTGAAATTCTGGTTCAGCCGGTCCCACTGTGAGTTTACATTTTGCCAGACGGTTAGTGCAGTTACGGGAACCAGCGCTGTACTTGTAATTTCCATTCTTTCACCCCCTTCATCGTTTCTTCCCCTTGCTCCGCGCGCGCTCCCGCTTCTCCTTGTCCACGCGTACGGAGATCATGGCATAGATCGCCGCGCGTTCGCGGATGGAGAGCTTCATCAGCTCATGCGGCAGAATATGCAGCTCATGGAGGGCGTAGTAGGCCAGATTAGCCTCACCATCGCCCTCGTTGATTAGTTTTTTACGTCATCTACCAGCTCATTCATGTCTGTGGCGAAGCCGTTCAGGGCCTGTACACGTTCCCCAAGCGCAGCGAATTCTCCGGGCAGCAGCATTTTGCGCAGCAGCGATTCGGCACCCATCACCCCGTAGGAGCGTTGAAGCTCCGTATTCTTCAGATCCGGATGCACAATGCTTGCCGTCATCAGCTTCGCCATATATTCATTGGGATCGATGTCCGTAGTGTAGGTGCCGTTCTTTCCTTTGACCTTGCGGGTAGCTGCCTTACGGCATTCCTGGTTCTCTTCCTCATTCATACTGCGCAGCTTCCAGACGGCAGGGTTACCTTCCTTGTCCTTGAACCGCAGCGAGACCGCGAATTCCTCTGTTGTATCACAAGCCGCATTTTGCGCAAAAAACAAGCTTAATTCACTCATGTTGTTCCTCCCGGATTCTTATTGTGTTAGGGCAGCGAAGAGGCCCTCCGCAGAATACCGCCGCACAGCAGCTATGGCTTCAATGATCCTCCAGATACTTTGCGGGAGCCCCCGAACCTATTCATTCATTTACTCTTTTACAACCTGCGGATTGTCTGCTTATGCTTTATTGGCCGGAATTCGCCGGAGCCGCGAAGGGCTGCACCAATTCCACATCTTCGAAGGTAAAAGCAACCTCTTCCTCCAGCGCATCCGACTCCGTATCCAGCGAAGCCATAATAACGCTGTCCAGATTGACATCCTTCAGCATGATGCGCTGGGCGCCCACGGTTGAGGACGGATCTTCATTGGTCACGTTAATGTTGAAGTATTGGTCAATCCCTGTCTTCATGTACTCCAGCATCATCTGGCGGAAACGGCTCGTCATATAGAAAATCGTCATCGTACCGCTGCCCGACCAGCCGGTCGCCTTATGCTGCACCCCGCGGCGTCCCAGCGTCTTCACTTCCGCCTTCTGCTTCTCAACAGTGGCTTCCAGGGTTTTGACATAGAACATCTCTTCCGTCTTTCCGTTAATCATGGCATACGCCCGGCCCTCCTGGCCGGACAGCGTATCGCTGGCTCTCAAGAATGTCATCTTAGACCACCTTCACTTTCATATATACTTTTTCTACGGAATCTACCGGCTTCACAGCTACCTCCAGCACTACGCTGTCACTGTCCGCTCCAGAAGTCACCACAATGTCGCTCTGTGCATTGAAGTTCTCAATCGCCCCGAGGTTCTGCAGATCATTCATATAAGTGACGCACTGCGACCAGAAGAGCGCGCGCCCGTCCTCATTATTCGGCAATTTGCCAATGAAGTAGCTCTCAAAAATCCGCTTCAAATCACCAGCAATCCCATCCAGCACACGCAACACGCGGTTCTTGGAGAAGGCCTTGCCTTTGTCTGTGGAGAAGGAGGTGAACGTGTTAATGTCCTGCTCCACTACTGCCCGGCCTCCGCTATAGGTGAACAACAGCTCTCCGTCTGTAAGTGCTTCTACAGTCTCGGAATGACTGAAACGCACATCCGCATCTACAGCATCGTCATAGGCCTGATAAGTCAGGGATTCGTTCACAGCGGCAGCGGCAGTTGCCCCCGCAACCCAAGCCACGGCATGCGCTTTATCCACTACCGTTCCATCACTCAGAATGACGCCGTTCGCCACACTGATGATGCCTTCATGATCAGCCGTAGCGTAATCGGACAAGACCGCCTGCACCTTCTTGCCTTCCGTGTTACGCAGACGCTTCACATAGGCGCTATATAGCGACTTCAGCGTGTTATCCTGCGATACCAGACCTACCGTCTGGAAATCCTGAACCTCCAGCGCCGACAAGAACGCACTATGCTCCGCATTCGTCACCGTACCATTCGCCCCGCCTGCCAGCGGCAGTCCAGCGCTCACCGTCAGCGCACCAGATTCATTCGGCTTAAATTCTACATAAGCGTTCGCAACCAGACCGGCAGCAGCACTTACCGTCTGCTTGTCCACTTCACTACCCTCAAGCAGCGTCCGTACATCGAACTGAGTGCTGTCATCGATATTTTTCTCGATCACTACCTTAAGCGCATTCCCGCGTTCCCCGCCATACAGCGCAGTCGCCTGAACTCCATTATTGGTCACAGCTGCCTTCACACCCTGATTCAGACGGTAGAGCAGCAGTGTGCCCGTCCGCTTCAGTACCTCTCTCACCGGCAGCAGCTCTGCAGCCGTCAGATCGTAGCCCAGCTTTTGCTGGAAATCGTCCTGAGCCGTAAGCTTCAGAATGACGCCCGCAGGCCCCCAAGGCAGTGCAAGCGCCAAAGCAGCTGTACCGCGTTCCCCCATTTTACCTGCCACAATGCCGTTCGAGGCCACATTTACGTATACCCCCGGACGCACCTTGTTTTGTGTTGTCCATGTTCCTCCAGCCATTAGATAACCTCCTTATTTAGATACTGCTCCATTAAATGCTTAGCCTCTTCCAAGGTGTAGCTCCCGTCCTCTTGCAGAACTACCTCCAGTACATCCTTTTCCTTAGGCCCAAACAGAGCGGAGTTCATCATCTGCTTCTTTCCAAAAGCATCCGGCCCCCCGCTCCCGCGTCCCTGTTCACTTTGCGTCATTTCCTTAGAACTCATTTCAGCCGCGTCCCTTCTGTGAAATGTCCCATCAGCTCTGCCTCTTCCTCCGGCTGCTTCTGCTTCTGGAGATAGAGCATATAGTCCACGGTGAACAGCGCCCCCCGTCCCTCTGCTCCGGCCACCCAGGACTGGCGCACCACCCGATAAGCGGGATTAACACTTTCTCTTGCGTCCAGCGCCTCACAGAGCCCGTCAGCCACAGTCTCTGCATCCAGCAGATTGCCTTGTTCATAGCGTATACCGAAGCGGTAGATCGCCATGTATCTGCCTTCACGCTGCCTGTCGTAGGTTGCAGAGAGCAGCTCCAGCCTGAAGTAGGCTGACTGCGGCTTATCCCCTTCCACATAGACAGGAATATCCGGGAAAAACTGCACCAGCGCAGCAGTGATATTTCCCCGCAGTTGTTGTACCGTCATGATTTCATTCCTCTCATGATTAGATGTGGTAATCCCTCCTGCCTTTCTTGAAGTCACCCACGGATTCGATTCAGGAAGAATTGGACCCGTCTTGTACCCGGCAATGACCGAAGGAGCTTTCACCGCGCTTGTCTGCCAGCCTGCCTTAGGCTTCGATGATGTGGAGCATTTATGCTCCTGCGGTGTCCTTCTGCTTCATTTGCCATGTTATAATCATAGCCCCCCTGAGACCTTGCGCAGGCGCTATTACAGATGAGTTAACGATAACTTCCGGTGGTACAAGGGATGATAAATGGTGCTCCCCGTTCAACAAAAAAGCCGCATCACCCCAGGGGCAATACGGCCATCTCATTTATATATGGTAGTTGCATTTTGTCAAAAGGATTT
Organism: Paenibacillus sp. FSL H7-0350; assembly: GCF_038593195.1. NCBI lineage: Bacteria > Bacillati > Bacillota > Bacilli > Caryophanales > Paenibacillaceae > Paenibacillus > Paenibacillus sp. FSL H7-0350. The sequence goes on from NZ_CP151972.1 coordinate 3,524,983, forward strand.
CTGCCCCTTAGTTCCATTTCCTCCAGCCGGGGTCTTCGTGAGCGTAGCCAGAGACAGCAGCTGAAGATCATCAAGCGCCAGCGCCATCTTATAGAACGCCTTCGACCTTATTTTCACATAAGTATCCTTGCTCACCGGAGGATCGAACACATGATTATAAATAGTATAGTCGTAGCTCTCCTCTCTGCGCATGTACCTCTCCCGCACCAGCTGCTGTTCCCTCTGGGTAAGCCGCTCTACGACCGAATCGATCACAGCACAGTACGCCCGTCTTGCAGCAGGCACATCTACATTATGCGTGGCAATTGCTGCGGTCTGATCGGTAACCGTATGGGTCGCGCCATGGAACCGTTCCGTGTAGGAATAAGTAATCCCAGCCTCTTTAGCCTCGAACGTTACAGATTTGAAAATCCGGTACTTCTCCAGCATATTCTCTATAGTGACCTGAGTCAGGCGGCGGTCAAGCTCCGGCAGCGAAGATAGAATCATCATTTATACCACTCCTTAGATGTTATAGAGATTTAAGAACTTTGTTGCGGACCTTTCCGGCCAAATGTGTTAAAATTCTACTTGTTCGTATAGTGTTCGCTTTTTTTGATAATATACCACTTAACTCCCAATTCAGTAAAACCTCATTTTAGCCCGTTTTGGAGCATAAACAAGCTATATGCATGTCTATTCTTACCTTTTGGCAATAATAGACTCTTTATTGTTTACCTCTTGGCATAAATAGCTTATAGTAAGTACAACAGCTTTTTAGGTGATTAGGGATAAGGAGTGGTTATCGATGGCAGAGGAATTCGGATACTATCTGAGACAGCTTCGGGAAGGAAAGGGACTGACCATTAATCAGCTGGCAGCGCTTGCCGGTATCAGTGGAGCCCAAATCTCACGGATCGAGAATGGATTACGGGGTGTCCCCAAGCCGGCTACACTGCGTAAAATTGCTGAAGCGACAGATGTGTCTTACGAGGAACTGATGGGCCATGCCGGTTATTTAACCGAGAATGAGAGCAGTTCAGAGGGCGCTGTGCCTGCCTGGGCCACCAGCAAGGATAAGCGGGACTTCCGCCAAATGCTGGAGGATGACGGTGAGCTGATGTTTGACGGAATTCCCCTGAACAAGGAAGATAAGCAGCGGATTAAGGACGTATTAACCGGCCTGTTCTGGGAGGCTAAGCAGATGAACAAGCGGACTAAGCCCAAGCACCATCCAGGTAAAGAGTAAGTACCAGGCGATCCAACTACTATTAACATGCTGCGGGTGAAGAATATGGATGAGCTAATCAAGCGTTTGGTCAAAAAATACAATACCAGCAGCCCCTTCGAGCTGGCTGAAGCACTGGGGATTCACATCCGGTTCATGCATCTGGGTGACGGCACCAAGGGCCTCTACTACCGCAAGTTAAGAAGAAGGTTCATCGTCATTCATAACCAGCTGCCGCTAGAGTGGCAACGGTTCGTATGCGCCCATGAACTCGCGCATGACCGCCTGCACAAAGGGGTCAACCGTTTCTTTCTGGAGGAGAATTCTTACTTCTCGCCAGGCAAGCTGGAGCGGCAAGCTAACTTATTCGCGGTTAAGCTGCTATCAGTCGGCACTGCCATTGAGCAGGATGAATCCCTACAGAGCTATTATGCAAGGATCGGCATCCCGGCTGAGGTTGTCTTTTTTTTAGACGATTAAAGGAACAGATGTTCCTTTAATGACGCAACAAAAAACTCTTACCGCAGTAAGAGTTGCTTGCCAGCCATAAGCTGTTCGATCGGGATGACACGATTTGAACATGCGACCCCCTGGTCCCAAACCAGGTGCTCTACCAAGCTGAGCTACATCCCGAAACTATTAGATTATTATGGAGCGGGTGATGGGAATCGAACCCACGCTATCAGCTTGGAAGGCTGAAGTTCTACCATTGAACTACACCCGCACAGGTGAAATGAAATATCGGGATGACACGATTTGAACATGCGACCCCCTGGTCCCAAACCAGGTGCTCTACCAAGCTGAGCTACATCCCGTTAATACAAGTTACTATTCGAAAGAATAATGGCGCGCCCTGAGAGATTCGAACTCCCGGCCTTTTGATTCGTAGTCAAACGCTCTATCCAGCTGAGCTAAGGGCGCAAAAAATTTGGAGCGGACGACGGGAATCGAACCCGCGACCCTCGCCTTGGCAAGGCGATGCTCTACCGCTGAGCCACGTCCGCAAATAAGTGGTGCGCGTGAAGGGACTTGAACCCCCACGTCTTACGACGCCAGATCCTAAGTCTGGTGCGTCTGCCATTCCGCCACACGCGCATAAATCAATAAAAGTGAGCCATGAAGGACTCGAACCTTCGACACCCTGATTAAAAGTCAGGTGCTCTACCAACTGAGCTAATGGCTCATATTTGGCAGGGGATATAGGATTCGAACCTATGATGACGGAGTCAGAGTCCGTTGCCTTACCACTTGGCGAATCCCCTACAATAGATACCTATATAATGCCCACAATCTCCCTCAAATATCAAGAACATTATGGTGGAGGCTGAGGGGTTCGAACCCCCGACCCTCTGCTTGTAAGGCAGATGCTCTCCCAGCTGAGCTAAGCCTCCATATGTATGGTGACTAATAAGGGTACTGATTAAAAATGGTGACCCGTATGGGATTCGAACCCATGTTACCTCCGTGAAAGGGAGGTGTCTTAACCCCTTGACCAACGGGCCGTAGTAAATTTGTGGAGCTCTCAACCGGATTCGAACCGGTGACCTCTTCCTTACCATGGAAGCACTCTACCTGCTGAGCTATGAGAGCATGGCTCCCCGAACAGGACTCGAACCTGTGACAACTCGATTAACAGTCGAGTGCTCTACCAACTGAGCTATCAGGGAATATTGTCCGCTTGGCAACGTCCTACTCTCCCAGGACCCTTCGGTCCAAGTACCATCGGCGCTGGAGGGCTTAACGGTCGTGTTCGGGATGGGTACGTGTGGAACCCCTCCGCTATCGCCACCAAACGGGCATTTACAGCGTAAATGCTTCAGGAATTGATTCCTGAAAACTGAATCCGAAACAAATCTGCGTGTTAGAAATTTGGATAAGCCCTCGACCGATTAGTATTGGTCAGCTCCATGCATTGCTGCACTTCCACCTCCAACCTATCTACCTCGTCGTCTTCAAGGGGTCTTACATACTGGGAAATCTCATCTTGAGGGGGGCTTCACGCTTAGATGCTTTCAGCGCTTATCCCGTCCGTACGTAGCTACTCAGCCATGCTCCTGGCGGAACAACTGATGCACCAGCGGTACGTCCATCCCGGTCCTCTCGTACTAAGGACAGCTCCTCTCAAATTTCCTGCGCCCACGACAGATAGGGACCGAACTGTCTCACGACGTTCTGAACCCAGCTCGCGTACCGCTTTAATGGGCGAACAGCCCAACCCTTGGGACCTACTTCAGCCCCAGGATGCGATGAGCCGACATCGAGGTGCCAAACCTCCCCGTCGATGTGGACTCTTGGGGGAGATAAGCCTGTTATCCCCAGGGTAGCTTTTATCCGTTGAGCGATGGCCCTTCCATGCGGTACCACCGGATCACTAAGTCCGACTTTCGTCCCTGCTCGACTTGTAGGTCTCGCAGTCAAGCTCCCTTATGCCTTTGCACTCTGCGAATGATTTCCAACCATTCTGAGGGAACCTTTGAACGCCTCCGTTACTCTTTAGGAGGCGACCGCCCCAGTCAAACTGCCCGCCTGACACGGTCCCCGTACCGGATTACGGTACTAGGTTAGAACCTAGATACGATCAGGGTGGTATCCCAACGGCGCCTCCGCAGAAGCTTGCGCTCCTGCCTCTACGGCTCCCACCTATCCTGTACAGATCGTACCCAAATTCAATATCAAGCTGCAGTAAAGCTCCATGGGGTCTTTCCGTCTTGTCGCGGGTAACCTGCATCTTCACAGGTATTAAAATTTCACCGGATCTCTCGTTGAGACAGCGCCCAAGTCGTTACGCCATTCGTGCGGGTCAGAATTTACCTGACAAGGAATTTCGCTACCTTAGGACCGTTATAGTTACGGCCGCCGTTTACTGGGGCTTCGGTTCACAGCTTCGGATTGCTCCTAACCACTCCCCTTAACCTTCCAGCACCGGGCAGGCGTCAGCCCGTATACTTCGCCTTACGGCTTCGCACAGACCTGTGTTTTTGCTAAACAGTCGCTTGGGCCTTTTCACTGCGGCCCCCTCGGGCTATTCACCCTACCGAGGCACCTCTTCTCCCGAAGTTACGAGGTCATTTTGCCGAGTTCCTTAACGAGAGTTCTTCCGCGCGCCTTAGAATTCTCTTCTCGCCTACCTGTGTCGGTTTGCGGTACGGGCACCTTCTCCTGGCTAGAGGCTTTTCTTGGCAGTGTGAGATCATGACCTTCGCTACTATAATTTTCGCTCCCCATCACAGCCTGGCCTTAATAGTGTGCGGATTTGCCTACACACCAGCCTCACTGCTTAGACGGACATCCATCAGTCCGCGTCACTACCCTCCTGCGTCACCCCATCGCTCATAGCGGATTACGGTGGTACAGTAATTTCAAACTGTTGTCCTTCGACTACGCCTTTCGGCCTCGCCTTAGGTCCCGACTTACCCTGAGCGGACGAGCCTTCCTCAGGAAACCTTGGGCTTTCGGCGGATCAGATTCTCACTGATCTTTTCGTTACTCATACCGGCATTCTCACTTGTATGCTGTCCAGCGCTCCTTACGGTACACCTTCAACCCACATACAACGCTCCCCTACCCCAGATGCAAAGCATCTAGCCATAGCTTCGGTGGTGTGTTTAGCCCCGTTACATTTTCGGCGCAGAGTCACTCGACCAGTGAGCTATTACGCACTCTTTCAATGGTGGCTGCTTCTAAGCCAACATCCTGGTTGTCTGTGCAACTCCACATCCTTTCCCACTTAACACACACTTGGGGACCTTAGCTGATGGTCTGGGCTGTTTCCCTTTTGACAATGGATCTTAGCACTCACTGTCTGACTCCCGGCAAGAAGTTAATGGCATTCGGAGTTTGACTGAGCTTGGTAACCCTTGCGGGCCCCGCACCCAATCAGTGCTCTACCTCCACCACTCCATTCACCGAGGCTAGCCCTAAAGCTATTTCGGGGAGAACCAGCTATCTCCGAGTTCGATTGGAATTTCTCCGCTACCCCCACCTCATCCCCGCATTTTTCAACATGCGTGGGTTCGGGCCTCCAGTGCGTGTTACCGCACCTTCACCCTGGACAGGGGTAGATCACACGGTTTCGGGTCTACGTCCACATACTGAGTCGCCCTATTCAGACTCGCTTTCGCTGCGGCTCCGGCTTCTCACCTTAACCTTGCATGTTAAACGTAACTCGCCGGTTCATTCTACAAAAGGCACGCCATCACCCATAAAGAGGGCTCTGACTTTTTGTAAGCACACGGTTTCAGGTTCTATTTCACTCCCCTTCCGGGGTGCTTTTCACCTTTCCCTCACGGTACTGTTTCACTATCGGTCGCCAGGTAGTATTTAGCCTTAGCAGATGGTCCTGCTGGATTCATACGGGGTTTCACGTGCCCCGCACTACTCGGGATCCGTCTCGGAGAGAACACAGTTTAGGCTACAGGGCTTTTACCTCTATCGCGGGCCTTTCCAGACCTCTTCGCCTACCATATTCCTTTGTAACTCCATGTGAGACGTCCCACAACCCCAAGAGGCAAGCCCCTTGGTTTAGGCTGTTCCGCGTTCGCTCGCCGCTACTGACGGAATCACTATTGTTTTCTCTTCCTCAGGGTACTTAGATGTTTCAGTTCCCCTGGTCTGCCTCTGCATTTCCTATGTATTCAGAAATGAGTAACTGCGAATTACCACAGCTGGGTTTCCCCATTCGGACACCCCCGGATCAAAGCTTGCTTACAGCTCCCCGAGGCAGTTTCGTTGTTCGCCACGTCCTTCGTCGGCTCCTGGCGCCTAGGCATCCTCCGTGTGCTCTTAGTAGCTTAACCAATGCGTTCTCCCTAAGGAAAATCGCTAGTATCGCCATTAATTCAAAACTTGTTTACACAAGTTCAGCTTAAAGGAATATTCTAAAACGCAAATTCGTTTCGGTATCCAGTTTTCAAGGATCAAGATGTTGCATATACTGTTGTAAAGAATAATTGGTGGAGCCAAGCGGGATCGAACCGCTGACCTCCTGCTTGCAAGGCAGGCGCTCTCCCAGCTGAGCTATGGCCCCAAATAGGTATTCAATTCAAGATTGTTATATGGTGGGCCTTGGTGGACTCGAACCACCGACCTCACCCTTATCAGAGGTGCGCTCTAACCAACTGAGCTAAAAGCCCATATAACAAAACATACAGTAGTGAAGCAATCAATGAATTGATTGTTCGCTTGGCGGCGTCCTACTCTCCCAGGACCCTTCGGTCCAAGTACCATCGGCGCTGGAGGGCTTAACGGTCGTGTTCGGGATGGGTACGTGTGGAACCCCTCCGCTATCGCCACCAAACGCATACGAAAGAGACTTGCTCTTTCAAAACTGAACACGAGTGAGTGTCCGAACCCTAAGGTTCTTTTTGGAAGCAAAGCTTCCGATTTGAATGTCTTCATTGCAGAAGACGATTCTCCATAGAAAGGAGGTGATCCAGCCGCACCTTCCGATACGGCTACCTTGTTACGACTTCACCCCAATCATCTACCCCACCTTCGGCGGCTGGCTCCCTTGCGGGTTACCCCACCGACTTCGGGTGTTGTAAACTCTCGTGGTGTGACGGGCGGTGTGTACAAGACCCGGGAACGTATTCACCGCGGCATGCTGATCCGCGATTACTAGCAATTCCGACTTCATGCAGGCGAGTTGCAGCCTGCAATCCGAACTGAGACCGGCTTTGCTGGGATTGGCTCCACCTCGCGGCTTCGCTTCCCGTTGTACCGGCCATTGTAGTACGTGTGTAGCCCAGGTCATAAGGGGCATGATGATTTGACGTCATCCCCACCTTCCTCCGGTTTGTCACCGGCAGTCACTCTAGAGTGCCCAGCTTAACCTGCTGGCAACTAAAGTCAAGGGTTGCGCTCGTTGCGGGACTTAACCCAACATCTCACGACACGAGCTGACGACAACCATGCACCACCTGTCTCAACTTTCCCCGAAGGGCACCTGATGCATCTCTGCTTCGTTAGTTGGATGTCAAGACCTGGTAAGGTTCTTCGCGTTGCTTCGAATTAAACCACATACTCCACTGCTTGTGCGGGTCCCCGTCAATTCCTTTGAGTTTCAGTCTTGCGACCGTACTCCCCAGGCGGAGTGCTTACTGTGTTAACTTCGGCACCAAGGGTATCGAAACCCCTAACACCTAGCACTCATCGTTTACGGCGTGGACTACCAGGGTATCTAATCCTGTTTGCTCCCCACGCTTTCGCGCCTCAGCGTCAGTTACAGCCCAGAAAGTCGCCTTCGCCACTGGTGTTCCTCCACATATCTACGCATTTCACCGCTACACGTGGAATTCCACTTTCCTCTTCTGTACTCAAGTCACCCAGTTTCCAGTGCGACCTCAGGTTGAGCCCAAGGTTTAAACACCAGACTTAAATAACCGCCTGCGCGCGCTTTACGCCCAATAATTCCGGACAACGCTTGCCCCCTACGTATTACCGCGGCTGCTGGCACGTAGTTAGCCGGGGCTTTCTTCTCAGGTACCGTCACTCCGGTAGCAGTTACTCTACCGGACGTTCTTCCCTGGCAACAGAGCTTTACGATCCGAAAACCTTCATCACTCACGCGGCGTTGCTCCGTCAGGCTTGCGCCCATTGCGGAAGATTCCCTACTGCTGCCTCCCGTAGGAGTCTGGGCCGTGTCTCAGTCCCAGTGTGGCCGTTCACCCTCTCAGGTCGGCTACGCATCGTCGCCTTGGTGGGCCGTTACCCCACCAACTAGCTAATGCGCCGCAGGCCCATCCCCAAGCAGCAGATTGCTCCGCCTTTCATTCTCTCCTCAGGAGAAAAAAGAAATTATCCGGTATTAGCTACCGTTTCCGGTAGTTATCCCAGGCTTGAGGGCAGGTTGCCTACGTGTTACTCACCCGTCCGCCGCTAAGTTTGAAAGGAAGCAAGCTTCCTTTCAAACTCCGCTCGACTTGCATGTATTAGGCACGCCGCCAGCGTTCGTCCTGAGCCAGGATCAAACTCTCCAAATTGGTATTTAGAAAGAGCGATTGCTCATTTTGAAACATCTGACGAGAATTTACATTCTCTTTTTTGGATCTCACCGAAGTGATTTCCCACTCACTCGTTGTTCAGTTTTCAAAGATCAATGTCTCGTTTTAGCTCTTCACCGCATCTCAGCGGCGACCTTCATAATATATCATAGTGTTACGTTGTTTGGCAAGCTTTTTTTGAAAAAATTATTTTTCATTATTTCTTGCCTGCGTCTTCTCTTTAAACAATCAAAAGGAGCGCGAGATATAATGTATCATGTCGGCTCCCTTTTCGTCAAGCTATTCCATTCATTTTATTTATTCCGTTTATCAGCCCGCTCCAAACCTAATGCTTGAACTGAGAAGAACGTCCACCCCACGCATACTTAGACAGCTCTTTCTGTGGAGCAAATCGTGCATACATACGGAAAACTGTTTTATATCGATTGGCAATCGCATGCCTAATGTTCTGATCTAAACGCTGGTCACTCATATCCAGTAGCATCTCATCCAGCTCTTTGCGCAAAACATAGTCCAGCTCCTTGCATTCCTTCTCATTGAATAACATTCCGAGCATATGCTTGGCCTCCTTCATGAAATTCATAGTTATCCAAAATCATCAAACGCCGTTTCATCTCACTCAAAAGCCATTTGATGCGGGAAGCTCTGTTGAAGTGCTTACACTAAATTAACCGGAGTATTGAACCTATAACCATTATCATAAGAAAATCCCATTCATGGACTCTCTTTATTTAACCTGGCAGCTGATCCAAATGTTTCGGCTTTACTGTTATGCACAATTCCCCAGGATTTTATGATAAAAGCCAAAATGTAATTGTGCTCTCGATGATTGCCGCAACAAATAACAGAATCACGATCCAGACTGAAGCGGTGAAGGTCTGCCGCATAAAGGCCTGCCAGTTCACTGCCCTTTCTCCGCTCCGCTTCATCGCTCCAAAGAGTGCAGAGAGCACATTACTGCCGAACTTCAGCCCAAAGGCGCAGGCAATGATGATGGCTGGAATCTCAATAATGCCGTGCGGCAGCAGCCCTTTTACAATAAGCGTGAACAGATCCTGTCCCTGTATCGCAGACAAATGAATCAGATAGCCGATAACGGCACCGTTGATCAACAGAAAGAACGCAGGCAAGAGGCCGAATAAGGCACCCAGATAAATGATGACTACGCTTTTGATGCTATTGTTCAAAAAAATGAATACAAAAAAGCTCCACTGCGGATTGGACGACTCTCTAAGGTTCCCGCTAATCTTACTGATCCCCTTCAATTGCTCATTCAGCAGCTGCTGAAGACTACCAGTGCCGACCCAGCCCAATATCCCCCCCGCTATGAACAGGATTGTGGCCATTAGGAGCGCGGTGCGAATCGTCCTTAGATCCTTGATAAATGTATTAAAAGATAACATGCGTACCTCCTGATTTGGATTCTGCCGAATTGCAATTCGTATGGATTGATTCATATCTGAGGTCATAAGCGCCCTGTACGAGCATACATTTAGAACAAACAAGCATTTCGCATGGGAGAGGAGCGCTGACAATATGAATTCTTTTTATGTATTTAGCGGCAAAAAGATCAAACGGTTTCTGTACATTTTTGCTGCTGCGCTTCTTACCGCCGGCGTTGTCTATGTGGAGAGGGGCAATATCACCGTATTCTCTGAAGCTGCCCCTTCTGCCATTTACAGTGTGCCGACGGAAAAGAAGCTGATCGCCTTAACCTTCGATATCAGTTGGGGAGAGAAACGGCCTGAGCCGATTCTGAAGGTGCTGGAAGACAAAAAGGTGGATAAAGCGACATTCTTCCTGTCCTCACCTTGGAGCAAAACCCATCCTGAGATCGTTACAAGCATCAAAGACGCCGGGTTTGAGATTGGCAGCCACGGTCACAAGCATGTGAACTACAGTACACTAAGCAATGATGAAATCCGCACGCAGATCAGTACGGCCCATACAGTATTGACGGAGCTAACCGGTTCTCAGCCCAACCTGATCAGAATGCCTAACGGTGATTTTGACAAAAGAGTCCTGCAGGTGGCAACCGATCTCGGCTATAAAGTCATTCAATGGGACACGGACTCACTGGACTGGAAGAACATCGGTGTAGATAACATCGTTAACCGTGTAACGAGCAAAGCCCATCCTGGAGATATTGTGCTGCTGCATGCCAGCGACTCCTGCAAACAAACGCATGAAGCCCTGCCTCAGATTATTGATAAGCTGCGCAGCCAGGGGTATGAGTTCGTAACCGTCTCGGAGCTAATCAGCCAAAGCAGTGCAAACGGCAAGGAAGTCCGCGATTCCGCCTTGTTGGATAATGGCCTGGAAGACGCTGCGGGAATGTAACTCCCTTACCACTGATGGCATCAGTGACGCGGTGAGATCAGCTGTGAGATATCTGGCGTCGGTGTATTCAGCTTCGGGTAGCTCAGGTCAAGCCCCTCAAGCGTTTTGACTACAATCTTGAGGGCCAGATAGTTGCGGTACCAGCGGTGATTCGCCGGAATCCAATACCACGGAGCCTTATCTATACTGCTCTCCTGGAAAACATCCTCATACGCCTTCTGATAATCGTCCCAGTATTCGCGTTCCTGCAGATCACTGGCATCGAATTTCCAGTGCTTCGCCGGATCTTCAAGCCGCTCCTTAATCTTCTCCAGCTGCTTCTCCTTGGAGATATGCAGAAAGAGCTTAATGACCGTCGTTCCCTCTTCCGCCAGCATCTCCTCGAACTGGCGGATGTAGCGGAACCGCCGCTTGGCATCCTCCTTGCTAAGACCGCCATGCACGCGGGGCACCAGCACATCCTCATAATGCGAACGGTTGAATGCGGCAATATAGCCTTTAGGCGGGGTCTTCATATGGACTCTCCACAGGAAATCGTGCGCTTCCTCCTCCAGAGAGGGCTTCTTGAAGCTGGTTACGATGAACCCTTGCGGATTGATGCCGGAGAAGATGTGTTTGACGGTTCCGTCCTTGCCGCTTGAATCCATTCCTTGAAGGATAACCAGCAGCGAATGCTTTTTCTGTGCAAAAAGGATATCCTGCAGTTTGACCAGCCGTTCCTTCAGCTTCTCCATTTTGGCTTCGGCTTCTTCTTTGGATTTGAAGTCTCCACGTTCATTAGGATCGAGGTCCTTCAGGCGTGTTTCACTTGTGTCTTTTATCATATAGCGCTTGATGTTCATATATTCCCTCCTCCACTCTGTTCTTTAAGATTAACCTCTTCATCTTCATTCTAACCGCTCCCTACAGGCAATGCCAAAACCCCGTCTCCCTGGTTCTTTACACAGGGGCGGGGTTTTGAGCATGATTGCTATAGTCAGATTGAGGCCGGCTTAAGTACACGGTGCAGCATCAGAATCTGGAAGGCATTACAGGCGACAAGCGGTACAAGAATAAAGATGGTGGCGCTGTCAACGCCGATCCGCAGCACACCGATAATCTCCACTATAGTGATGGCTGTCATGAAGAAAAAGGTCGGGACCCAGGCTGACGCGTTCGTGCTGCGTATTTTGAGCCAAGATACAATAAGAGCAGTGAACAAAATAGCCACGCCTAACGTCAAATCCGTCCGGGCGCTCTGGTCTCCGCTGACAAAGGTGCGCAGAAACATCAGCTCAAACAGCGCCAGCACGGCCAACACCAGTTGTATGTAACGCCACGCCTTGCGCGGGAACACCCCGATGCCCGTATAGTTGAGGATCAGATATGCAAAAAATCCGAGCTGGGCGTATACGCTTACAAGCACTCCGTAGCCCAAAAGAATCAGGGAGTACAGGAGAAGATCGGCAGTGCCTTTAAACTCTATACCGCCATTCCCTATCTGCAGAGCAAGTCCAGCAATAACAGCCCCGCCTGCACCGATCAAAAGCGTGGTCCAGAACAAATAAAACCATTTTCTCAAGCTCAGCGCTTTCACCTCCCCGTGTCAGATTTATTTTACCAAGGTTACCGTCAAAAAACCATTCCGCTTCAACATAAATGTTCCCTGGCGCGGCATACTACAAGCAGTAATTCTATAAAGGAGGGCAGCGCCAATGAAATGGAGGGCTATCTGGTCTGGAGGCTTGACACTTGGCTTGATGATCACCTTGACGGCCTGCGGGGGCGAACAGAGCAGTTCTTCTTCGGGACAAGGCGGATATAAGGAAATGAAGACGATGGTTGTTGATATATTAAAAAGCGATGAAGGGAAAAAGGCTGTAGAGGAGGCCTTGTCTACTCCAAGCTCAGAGGGGGGCAGCGCCGCCAGCGGCCTAAGCATGAAGATGATGCCTATGCAGACAACTGAGGAGATCCGGATCGCTGTTAAAGATACCCTCACCGCACCGGAGTATCAGAAGGAAATCGAAAAAATCATGACTGACCCGCAGTTTGCCGGAGATTTTGCCAAAGCGATTAACAAAGAAAGTAAGGAACTTCATCTTCAATTAATCAAAGACCCCACTTATCAGAAGTCAGTTGGAGAAATTATGAAGTCGCCCGAGATGACGAAAATGTTCCTCGACCTTACCAAGACTCCGGATTACCGCAAGCAGTCCATGACGATTATGCAGGAGGCCATGCAGAACCCGCTATTCCGTATGGAAGTACTTACTCTTCTCAAATCCGTGGTCCAGGATGAATTGCAGCCCAAGGTTGAGAAAAAAGATGCAGGGAAAGGCGGCGGGGAGGACAAGCAGGGCGGGGACAGTCAGAAGCAGGATGGCGGAGACGACTCCGGTTCGGGTTCTTAACTAAAATAAGGCCTTGCCCCGTGGAAGGGACATGGCCTTATTTGTTTATGTGCTAGCAAGGTCAAAGGGTGATTATTGCTCGTACTTGGCAATCAGCTTGTCTGCAATGTCTGCAAACAGTACTCCGGTAGCCGTATCCGCCTTATATACTGACGGTGAGAAGTCCGGCTCGGAAATATGGTTGTCCGGGGCACCCAGCGGTACTTGGGCCAGCAGCTCTGTATGCAGCGTTTCCGCCAGGCGGGCTCCGCCGCCTCTGCCGAAGATGTAATCCTTTTTGCCGCAGGAAGAGCATTCGTAGTACGCCATATTCTCAATGACGCCAAGAATCTCATGCTCGGTCTGCAGTGCCATAGAGCCCGCCCTCGCCGCCACAAAGGCAGCTGTAGCATGCGGGGTAGTGACAATGATCTCCTTGCTGTGCGGCAGCATCTGGTGGACATCAAGGGCCACATCACCCGTACCTGGCGGCAGATCCAGCAGCAGGTAATCCAGCTCTCCCCAGCCGACATCACTGAAGAACTGGCGCAGCATTTTGCCAAGCATGGGTCCTCTCCAGATGACCGGACTATTCTCCCGGATGAAGAAGCCCATCGACATGACCTTCACGCCGAAGCGCTCTACCGGAATAATCGTTCCTTCTTCCACAATCGGCCCTTCTTCAATTCCCATCATGTCCGGGATGCTGAAGCCGTAAATATCTGCATCGATCAGGCCGACTCTCTTACCCTTGCGGGCCAGCGCCACCGCCAGATTCACGGTTACTGTTGATTTCCCGACCCCGCCCTTGCCGCTGGCGATCGCGATGAAGTTCACCCCTGAGTTCTCGTTAATCAGCTCATGCCCCTCAAGACCCGCTGCGTGTCCTTTGAGCTTCCCCTCTTGATCTGAATCCGGCTCGTCCCCGCCGCCTTCTCCGCGAAGCGTAGCCCGTTCATAGTCGGTGGCATCACGCAGGCGGATATGAATCTGTTCTGCCCCGCCCTCCGTAAGGAGATCACGAACCTTCTGTTCCAGCTCCATCCGCTTCTTCTCGTCCGAATCCAGACATACGATGGATAACGAAATACGGTCCTCCTTGATCATGATATCGCGGATTAACTGTAAATCGATCAGGCTTTTTCCGGATTCCGGGTCTGTAAGCGGCTGTAAAAGTTCCTGAATTTGTTCCCTGGTCTGCATGGAAAGCACCTCTGTTCCTATCCGGCGGTAAGCCCCGGTATTTGTACCCATTATAGCATTACCCCCGGAGGGAAGAGTAGTCCCCCCTATGCCTCTATGGCTTCTCGGAGCTGTACCGCAGGATGCCCCGGTAGATGCTGGTCGCCACCTTCCGCTGGTACAGATCATCCCCAAGGAGCAAGGACTCCTGAGGGTGTGACAGGAAGCCTACCTCAACGAGCACGGATGGCATCTTTAACACCTTTAACAAATAAATGGTACTCGCTGTCTTCGCCACACGGTCCGTATTCTCAAGTGTAGCCCTCAGCTCATCCTGTACCAGCCCGGCCAAGGCCTTGTTCCCATCGTTGCTTGGATAATAGAAGGTCTGAGCCCCGCTCCAGCGGTTGGAAGGAATACTGTTCATATGTACGCTGACAAACAGATCTGCCCCCTTCTCTTCAATGCTCCGCACCCGCTGCTTGAGATCCTCCGTCTTGCGCCTTGCGTATCCCTTGGTACTGCCTTGGGCCAGATCATAATCCCCTTCACGGGTCATCACCACAATCGCCCCAGCCTGCTGCAAATAATCACGCAAGTACAGCGACACGGAGAGATTGATATCCTTCTCAATCAGGCCTGAGCGGCTCACTGCTCCCCCATCCGGTCCCCCGTGACCTGCATCAATGGCAATCACCTTGCCGGAGAGCGGCAAGCTCCAATAATTGACCGTCTTGGCAGTCGGCATGTCGTAGGCGATGATTCCGATCATTATAGTGAGCAGCACAGCGGCCAGGATACTTTTTTTGATGCCGCGCCAAGAGATCCAGACCGAGACTTTACGCTTCTGCCCTCCAGACATAACAAAGACCCCCTCGTCCCGATAGATTCTACTCATCTATATGGGACAAGAGGGCCAAATAGTACCGGCTGTTTAGGAGTTTACAGAGACTTCCGGTGACATTCCTTCAATCAGAATTTGCGCCACCTCGGGGCGTGTGAACTCAGGAGGCGGACATTGTCCGTCACGCAGCAGTGCCCGTACCTTCGTACCCGAAAGCGTCAGGTGCTGGTCGGCCGGGTGCGGACAGGTTTTGCTGGAGGCCATATTGCCGCACTTCACACAGAAGAAGCTATGTTCGAAGAATAGCGGTGTAATCCCAAGCTCCTCGGCGGTGAAGTTAGCAAAGATCTCCTGCGCTTCATACGTACCGTAATAATCTCCCACACCTGCATGATCACGCCCGACAATGAAGTGTGTACAGCCGTAATTCTTACGCACCATGGCATGGAAGATGGCTTCACGCGGGCCCGCATAACGCATTGCTGCCGGGAAGACTCCTAGGAAAGTACGGTTCTCCGGATAATAATTCTCCAGCAAGGCCAGATAACTCTTCATCCGCACGTTGGCCGGGACATCATCCGACTTGGTCTCACCTACCAGGGGATTGAGGAACAGGGCGTCTACAACCTCCATAGCGCATTTCTGGATATACTCATGGGCACGATGTACCGGGTTACGCGTCTGGAAGCCTACAACCGTTCTCCAGCCCTTATCTGCGAAGATCCGACGGGTCTCGGCGGGGTCAAAATAGAATTCAGCGAATTTCTCCGGCTGCGGGCGGTTCAGTACCGTTATAGGTCCGCCTACATAGGTCGCCGGCCGGGACAGCAGTTTGCTGACTCCGGGATGTGCGGGATCGGTTGTTTTGAACACATTCTGCGCTTCAACCTGCTGATCGACCGTATAAATACTCTCAATATCCAGCAAACCGTAGATAACACCGTCGTCTTCACCGATTAGAGAAACCCTGTCGCCTGTCTTAAGAGTTGCCGCAAGCTCGTCACCGACAGCCAGTGTAACCGGTATACTCCATACCGTACCGTTAGCCAGCCGCATATTGCTCACTACCGAGTGATAATCCTCTTCGTTCAAGAATCCGGTGAGCGGTGAGAAGGCACCTACACCAATTAAATCCAAATCAGATAAGGTCCAAGTATTAAGGGCAATCGATTGATGGGCTAAAGCTTGCTTCAGCAGTTCTTCTCTCTCTTTTCCGTCTGCGATACGCCGGATCAGTGTTCCTCCATGAGGAAGTATTGAAGTCATCCCTATTCTCTCCTCCTGTGCAGTGCCTGTGCACTGCTGTATACAGTGCTGGTAACTTAGTGCGGATAAATTAGTGATTAGAGATCATATCTGGGCGAAACTTATTTAAGCGTATCTTATTTGTGCAATCCACATTCTGTCTTGTCCGAACCGGACCATCTGCCGGCACGCGGATCTTCACCAGGCATAACAGCCCGGGTGCATTGCTCACAGCCGATACTCGGGAAATTGCGGTCATGCAGCGGATTGTAGATTACATCATTCTCACGGATATAATTCCACACATCCTCAGTAGTCCAGTTCGCAATCGGATTGAATTTGACCAGCCCGAACTTATTATCATATTCTATCTTCTTCGAATTGGCTCGGGTAGGAGCCTGGTCCCGGCGAATTCCGGTAATCCAGGCGTCGTATTGTGAGAGAATACGGGTTAGCGGTTCAACCTTACGAATCGCGCAGCACTGGTTAGGGTCTGTATTCCATAGTGCCTCCCCATACTGCAAGGCTTGCTCCTCCACCGAAATCTGCGGAGACACCCGGACGAATTCCATCCCGTACTTGTCAGCCATAATATCTCTAGTCTCATAGGTTTCCTTGAAATGATAATCCGTATCTAAATAGAACACATCTGTCGAGGGACTCACCTTCTGAATCATATCCACCAGCACCACATCCTCCGCCCCGAAGCTGCAGGCAAAGGTTATATTCGGAAAGGTCTCCACCGCCCAGCGGATAATCTCTTCCGGAGCAGCATGCTCCAGCTCTTCCGCCTTCACTTTGATTAAATCCTCTTTCTCGAGCAGGTTCATCTAAGTTTCCTCCATCCGGATATCGTCAAGATCGAAACCTAAGAGGTTAATCCCGACTAATTCTATAAGATATAGTATATCCGTTTGAGCAGCGAAGTCAATGGGTTTTGTTCAATTTGGAATAAAGTATCGTAAATACTTGGATATCAGGAGAATTACAAAAAAGCTCCCGACCATAAAGGCCAGGAGCTTCCATTCCTTGAGAACAAGGGATTCTTAACGTTTCGAGAACTGTGGAGCGCGACGAGCAGCTTTGAGGCCGTATTTCTTACGTTCCTTCATACGTGGGTCACGTGTCAGGAATCCGGCTTTCTTCAGCGTACCGCGATATTCAGGGTCTACTTTGAGCAATGCACGGGAAATCCCGTGACGGATTGCGCCAGCTTGACCGGAAATGCCGCCACCATGTGCAAGTACGATTACATCGTAGCTGCCCAGAGTTTCAGTCAGGTTCAAAGGTTGTCTTACGATCATTTTCAGTGTTTCAACACCGAAATATTCGTCCATCTCACGTTTGTTAATGACAATGCGTCCTTCACCCGGTACAAGGCGAACACGTGCTACCGAATGTTTACGACGACCTGTCCCATAGTATTGTACTTGTGCCATGAAACTGTCCTCCTTTATTCTTATCCGCGAAGTTCGTAAACTTCAGGTTTTTGTGCTGCATGTGGATGTTCAGCGCCTGCATATACTTTAAGTCTCAGTTTCATGTGATTACCTTGACGAGTCTTAGGAATCATGCCATGAACTGCGAATTCAATCATACGCTCAGGTTTGGTCTTGATCAGGTCTTCAGCAACAGTAACCTTCAAGCCGCCTGGGTGCATCGAGTGACGGTAGTATTTCTTGTTTTGCATTTTCTTACCTGTGAGGTGAATCTTCTCAGCGTTGATAACAATTACGAAATCACCAGTATCAACGTGTGGAGTGAATTGCGGTTTGTGTTTGCCGCGGATCAGAGCAGCGGCTTCGCTTGCCAAACGGCCAAGTGTTTTGCCTTCGGCATCAATGATGTGCCAATTGCGTTCAACTTCGTTCGGCTTCGCCATGTAGGTGGTACGCATGAATGTTTCCTCCTTGTTCTCGTACGAAAATCATCTGTTTCGTATATCT
Source organism: Paenibacillus sp. FSL H7-0350 (assembly GCF_038593195.1). Taxonomy (NCBI): domain Bacteria; kingdom Bacillati; phylum Bacillota; class Bacilli; order Caryophanales; family Paenibacillaceae; genus Paenibacillus; species Paenibacillus sp. FSL H7-0350. The sequence continues at coordinate 3,543,120 of NZ_CP151972.1, forward strand.
TGTTTCGCGATTGAATTACAATTTAGTGAGTTAAAAAACTTATTTTTTGGCATTTCCTTGATCGGGGCTGTGGGATAGCCATCAAGAAAACACAACTTTTATATTACAGTATAAACATGACAAGCGCAAGCGATTTTTAAACATTCAGTACTAATTTTCATAAAAAAATATAGTACCGGCCGTTCAGTCCTACATCTCGTCATATTCCACACTCCAGAGTGCCAGCCCCTTAGACACAGCCGTAGGTCCGGCCGCTGCACGATCACAAGCCGCGAGAATTGCAGGCATTCTATCTGCGCTGATTTTACCTTGCCCCACCTGCATCAGCGTCCCCATAATAATGCGTACCATATGCTGCAGAAAGCCACTGCCTGTAATATAGGTATGGATTACTCCCTGGTCAGGAGAGCCCGGGCGGCACATGCTGCGGTCTACCTCAAGATAAGCCTCGTAAATAGTCCGCACATGAGAAGTCTTGGTGGACTTCCTGGAGGCAAACGAGGTGTAATCATGGGTACCCAGCAGCGAGCTTAGCCCCCTCTCCATCGCAGGAACGTTCAGCTTCATCGGATGATGATGCTGCCAGCGCCGCTGGAACGGGTCCGGGAATCGGTTGCCGTTAATCGTGTACCGGTAGGTTTTACGCTTCGCCCCTCTACGGGAGTGGAACGAGAGCGGAACTTCAGCGGCCTCTGTAACCACGATGTCCTGCGGCAGCCTGGCATTCAGAGCCAGACACCAGCGCTCCAGTGGAATCTGGGAGGAGGTTATGAAGTTAAAAGGTTGGCCATAAGCGTGCACCCCCGCATCAGTCCGTCCTGAGCCCGTGATTTTGAGCGTCTCACCGGTCAGATGCTGAATAGCATGCTCCAACTTGTCCTGAATCGTATTGCCCTGAGGCTGGGTCTGAAAGCCATCATAATGGGTACCGTCATAATTGACTTTCATCAATAGATTGCGCATTTCATTCTCCTGTTGGTCCATATACTTAATTTATTCTCAAAAAAAAGAGCCCCGGCGGGAGCTCCTTCTACTCTATACAAGGTGATTCCCGCGGTTATTTGCACGGCAGGGTAATATGCCCTGCAGTACAATAACGTTAAATACGTAAAGCGTACATCCGGAAATCATGGCTTGTGAAACTACGCGCGGTCTACCAGTTCAAGATAAACCATAGGCGCAGCATCGCCACGGCGAGGTCCCAGCTTCAGGATACGAGTGTATCCGCCTGGACGCTCTGTGTAACGAGGAGCAATATCAGAGAATAATTTTTGGATTGCATCTTGTTCACCATCTACAGTCTCACGACGAACAAATGCAGCTACTTGACGGCGAGCATGAAGATCGCCCTTTTTCGCTTTAGTGATCAGTTTCTCAGCGATGGAACGAACTTCCTTCGCTTTGGCTTCTGTTGTCTGAATACGTTCGTATAGGAACAGATCCGTTACCATATCGCGGAACAAAGCTTTACGCGCGCTGGAATCACGGCCCAATTTTTGGTATGCCATTTGTTTTCCCTCCTTCACTCAAGTCTCAAGAACTCCGGGGTCCTATTCTTCTGTACGAAGTCCTAAACCAAGTTCCTCAAGCTTCTCTTGAACCTCTTCCAAAGATTTGCGGCCCAAGTTACGAACCTTCATCATATCTTCTTCAGTTTTCGTAGTCAGCTCTTGCACGGTATTAATACCGGCACGTTTGAGGCAGTTATAGGAACGGACAGAAAGATCAAGCTCCTCGATAGTCATCTCAAGTACTTTTTCTTTTTTGTCTTCTTCTTTTTCAACCATAATTTCGGCGTCTTTCGCTTCATCCGTAAGTCCTACGAACAGAACGAGGTGCTCGTTCAAAATTTTGGCTCCAAGGCTAACGGCTTCTTCCGGTCGGATACTGCCATCTGTCCAAATTTCCAGCGTCAACTTGTCGTAGTTAGTCACTTGACCAACACGGGTATTATCAATACCGTAATTCACACGTGAAATAGGAGTGTAGATAGAGTCAACCGGAATTACACCAATTGGCTGATCGTCGCGTTTGTTCCGGTCCGCTTGGACGTAGCCGCGACCACGGCCTGCAAAAATGCGCATGTGCAGTCTCGCGCCAGGTCCCAGCGTTGCAATATGAAGATCCGGGTTCAGGATCTCAACATCGCTGTCCGCACGGATATCACCTGCGGTAACGATGCCTTCTCCTTCAGCATCAATCTCGAACACTTTCTCTTCATCCGAATGAATTTTCAGAGACAGAGCTTTAAGGTTCAGGATGATTTCCGTCACATCTTCCATTACGCCGGGAACGGTCGAGAACTCATGCAGAACGCCGTCAATTTGGACCGAAGTCACTGCGGCTCCCGGAAGGGAGGAAAGCAGAATCCGGCGAAGCGAGTTCCCCAGAGTCGTGCCATATCCACGTTCCAGCGGTTCAACTACGAATTTCCCATAGGTCCCATCATCATTGGCTTCTACGGTCTCAATCTTCGGCTTTTCGATTTCTATCACGAGTGTACCCCTCCTTCAAACGTCGCTCCTATATGAAACAGTCACCCCATCAGGTGTATCATGTAGTATGCCTAAACACCTATTATTAGCAGATGCGTCAGAATTATACCACAATCACAATTCTGATTGTACTAAACGCGGCGACGCTTCGGCGGACGGCATCCATTGTGAGGAACTGGAGTAACGTCTTTAATGAGGTTTACTTCAAGACCAGCGGCCTGAAGGGAACGGATGGCTGCTTCGCGGCCCGCGCCCGGTCCTTTAACCATAACTTCAACGGACTTCATGCCGTGTTCCATAGCTGCCTTAGCAGCTGTTTCGGCTGCCATTTGCGCTGCAAATGGAGTCGATTTACGGGAACCTTTGAATCCTTGACCACCGGAGCTTGCCCAGGAAATTGCATTTCCGTGGGGATCCGTGATCGTAACGATAGTGTTATTGAACGTGGAACGGATATGTGCCACGCCAGACTCGATATTTTTCCGGTCGCGACGTTTCGTACGTACGACTTTTTTCGGTTTAGCCATTGTCTCTTATCACCTCTTCTTATTTCTTTTTGTTTGCTACAGTACGACGCGGGCCTTTACGGGTACGAGCATTGGTTTTGGTACGTTGACCGCGAACAGGCAATCCACGACGGTGACGAACACCGCGGTAACAGCCGATCTCAGTAAGACGCTTAATATTCAAGGAAATTTCACGACGAAGGTCACCTTCAACCTTAACCTCTTTGTCGATCGTTTCACGCAGTTTGCTGACTTCATCTTCCGTCAAATCACGGACACGTGTGTTAACGTCAATGCCTGTTCCATTAAGAATTTTCTGGGAAGTCGTTTTACCGATTCCGAAAATATAAGTCAAGGCGATCTCAACGCGCTTATCACGTGGCAAATCCACTCCAGCTATACGAGCCATTTTACGCTACACCCCCTTCTTAACCTTGTTTTTGTTTGTGTTTCGGATTTTCGCAAATTACCATAACAGTCCCTTTGCGGCGGATGACTTTGCATTTTTCGCACATGGGCTTTACAGAAGGTCTTACCTTCATGTTAATTACCTCCTCAAAGTTTTGCGAAGCAAAACTTTTGTTGTAGTTCCCATCTATTTCCGGTAAGTTATACGGCCTTTTGATAGATCATAAGGCGATAACTGCACGACCACTTTGTCTCCGGTTAGAATACGGATAAAGTGCATCCGCAATTTCCCGGACACATGGGCAAGTATTTGATGACCGTTCTCAAGCTCAACCTTAAAAGTTGCGTTAGGCAACGGCTCAATAACCGTTCCTTCTACCTCAATGACGTCTTCCTTAGCCACAGTTAGTCTCCTTTCTCATTAGCACTTTGTCCAGGGGGCTCGCCATACTTCATCACTGCAAACCGCAGCTTTCCGTTGGTGACCCGGCCGGTTTCTTCCAAACTGTCTACAATCTCACTGCTGATGAAGGGTATGAGCTCCAGGTGCTGAATATTCTTCTTCTTTGGGCTGTCAAACTTACGTTTGTCCCCATCAGCAATATATACAAATCTGCTATCCACAACTGCGATAACAACGGCAGCCTCTCCGGCATCCTTGCCTTTGAGAATCCTCACAATTTGACCAATCTGCGGGCTGCTCCCAGTATTCACGTGAAGATCACCTACGCATTCAGTTTTGTGAAAATCTCCATACCGTCCGGTGTAACTGCTACTGTATGCTCGAAATGAGCACACAGTGAACCGTCTACCGTAACGACCGTCCAGTTATCATCCAGCGTTCTGACATAACGTTCTCCCGCGTTAACCATCGGCTCAATGGCGAGTACCATACCCGGCTTCAGACGTGGTCCACGGTCCGCTATGCCATAGTTCGGAATTTGCGGTTCTTCATGCAGTTCTGCCCCAATGCCATGACCAACATACTCGCGGACAACGGAGAACCCGGCGTCTTCAATGTATGCTTGAATTGCATGGGAGATTGTAAACAAGCGCACATCCGGTTTGACTAACGCCAGTCCAGCGTACAGGGAGCCTTCCGTGACATCCAGCAGATGCTGAGCCTCTTCGGAAATGCTGCCCACCCCGTAAGTCCAGGCGGAATCACCGTGATAACCACGGTACTCTGCACCGATATCCAGCGTAACGATGTCGCCTTCTACCAGTTTGCGTTTCCCTGGAAATCCATGCACCAATTGTTCGTTGACTGAAGCGCAAATGCTGGCAGGAAAACCGTTGTAGCCTTTGAAAGACGGCACAGCACCCTGACTGCGAATGTACCCATCGGCGATTCTGTCGAGCTCACCGGTAGTAATGCCTGGCTGGATAGCTTCAGCAATAAGACGGTGACTCTCGGCAACAATTCGACCAGCTTCCCTCATAAAGACAAGTTCCTGTTCGGATTTGCAAATGATCATTACATTAACCCCGCAGCATAGATACGATTTCAGAAGAAACGACATTGATTTCGTTTTCTCCGTTTACCTGACGCACAAGACCTTTATCGTCATAAAATGCAAGCAGCGGCGCTGTCTTGTTATCATACTCATCCAGACGCTTGCCTACACTTTCTTCGTTGTCATCCGGACGCTGATACAATTCTCCGCCATCAATGTCGCAGACGCCTTCTTGCTTCGGCGGGTTGAAAATCAAATGGTAGGATGTTCCGCATACTGAGCAGATCCGGCGTCCGGTAAGACGCGCCATCAGCAGTCCGCGGTCCACATTCAAGTTAACAACGTGATCCAGTGAAGTTCCAAGCCGGCTGAGGATTTCTCCCAGCGCTTCCGCTTGCGAAAGGGTTCTTGGAAAGCCATCCAATAAAAAACCTTTTTCGCAATCGGACTGCTGCAGCCGTTCTTCGACGATTCCAATAGTCACATCATCAGGTACAAGCAAACCTTCATCGATGTAAGATTTAGCCTTCAGCCCGATCGGTGTTCCCTGCTTGATTGCCAAGCGAAAAGCATCACCGGTCGAAATATGCGGAATACCAAGTTCTTTAACAACAACTGCGGCTTGTGTTCCCTTGCCTGCCCCAGGAGGGCCCATGAATAAAATGTTCACGATTCTCTTCTCCCCCCAAAAGTTCGCCACCAAGCAAGAAACAGCACAATAGGTACCGGGAAGTTTAGAACCTTAGGTACTTCTCCGGAACCTATCGCCTATTTATTGATGAAGCCTTTGTAATGGCGTTTGATCAATTGGCTCTCGATCTGCTTCATGGTATCCAGTGCAACACCGATAACGATCAGCAGTGCCGTACCACCAATCTGTACTTGCTTCGGTAACCCGGACAACGATCCAAATAATACTGGCAGTACAGAGATTAATGACAGGAACAGCGCACCGGACATGGTCAGACGCGACATTACTCTAGTCAGATATTTCTCAGTAGCCTTACCTGGACGTATACCTGGAATGTATCCGCCATTCTTTTTCATATTGTCAGCCATTTGCTGCGGGTTCATCTGAACAAACGTATAGAAGAACGTGAATCCGATGATCATGACTACATACAGCAGCATGCCGAGCGGCTTGGTATGATCCAGATTGGCCGAGACCCATTTAGCCCAAGTGTGGGTGGACCAGAAGCTCGATAAAACGACCGGGAATTGAAGCAGCGAAACGGCGAAGATAACAGGAATTACACCAGCCGCATTAATTTTAAGCGGAATGTGCGTATTCTGTCCACCGTACATTTTGTTACCGACTACGCGCTTGGCATATTGTACAGGGATTTTACGGATACCTTGTTGAACAAAGATCACCCCGACAATAATCGCTACAACCACGATCATTACAATAACGACTTTAAGAATATTCAGGAACATCTGACCCGGCTGGATGAAGCTTGATTGCGCCGTAGTGGTGATATATCCCGGAAAGGCGGCGACGATTCCCGCAAAAATCAGGATCGAAATCCCGTTTCCTATACCCTTTTCAGTGATCTGCTCACCTAACCACATCAAGAATGATGTACCTGCCGTCAATATGATCGCAATAAGCAGGTAATCCGCAAAGGTTGCATTTGGAATCATCTCAGTGCCATAAATCCGGTTAAACCCGATAGATGTGGCAAACGCTTGAATCAAACCTAGCACAACTGTGCCGTAACGCGTAATTTGCGCCAGCTGCTTTTTCCCGTGTTCCCCTTGCTTAGCCCATTCGGCAAACTTAGGAACAACATCCATCGAAAGCAATTGTACTATGATGGATGCTGTGATATACGGGTAAATGCTGATCGCAAAAATCGAGAAGTTTTTGAGCGCTCCGCCCGAGAAGGTGTTCAAAAGACCCATCAAAGCGTCTCCGCCCTGATTTGCTGATTCCAGTACTTCTTTGTTCACACCGGGAACCGGTACAAACGAACCGATGCGGTAAATGATCAGAACGAACAGGGTAAACAGGATCTTTTTGCGCAAATCTTCAACATGCCATATATTCTTAAGCGTCTTGAACATTAGATCACCTCGGTTTTACCGCCGGCAGCTTCGATTTTCTCTACCGCAGATTGAGAGAACTTATTTGCTTTGACAGTCAATTTAACAGCCAGTTCACCGTTGCCGAGAATCTTGATGCCGCTCTTAGTGTTGCTGACAACACCAGTTTCAAGCAAAAGCTCAGGAGTTACTTCTGTTCCTTCTGCAAAGCTATTCAGATCTTCCAGGTTCACAATCGCGTACTCTTTACGGGTAGGATTGACGAAACCACGTTTAGGCAGACGACGATAGAGTGGGTTTTGTCCACCCTCGAAGCCTGGACGTACACCACCGCCGGAACGGGAGTTTTGACCTTTGTGACCACGGCCCGAAGTTTTACCGTTACCGCTACTTGGTCCACGACCAACGCGGTTGCGTTCTTTCCGTGATCCAGGAGCTGGAGCAAGTTCATGTAACTTCATCGTTTGCACCTCCTTATGTTTGTTAATTTATGCGAGGCTTTTTAGCCTTCAATTTCAGTAACGGACAGCAAGTGGCTCACTTTGTTGATCATTCCGCGAATTGCAGGAGTGTCGTTGTGAACCACGGACGAGTTGGTTTTGCGCAGGCCGAGCGTCTTAACAGTAACACGTTGTGTTTCTGGACGTCCAATTACACTGCGTACGAGGGTAATTTGCAATTTAGCCATTGACGTTCCCTCCTTAACCGCGTAATTCTTCGACAGATTTGCCGCGAAGCTTCGCGACCTCTTCAATGCGCTTCAGACGGGAAAGACCCTCTAAAGTAGCATTGACCATATTCATGGAATTCGAAGAACCCAAAGATTTTGTCAAGATATCGCCAACGCCTGCCAATTCAAGCACCGCACGAACCGGTCCACCAGCGATAACGCCGGTACCTTCGGATGCTGGTTTCAGCAGAACGCGTCCTGCGCCGAAATGTCCAGTAACCAGGTGAGGAATCGAAGTTCCTACGATTGGAATGTGGATCAGGTTTTTCTTGGCGTCTTCAATGCCTTTACGGATGGCATCCGGAACTTCGCCGGCTTTACCGATACCAGCACCAACGTAGCCGTTGCCGTCGCCCACAACAACAAGTGCACTAAAGCTGAAACGGCGTCCGCCTTTTACAACTTTTGCAACACGGTTGATGTGTACAACTCTTTCTGTCAGTTCTAAACTGTTCGGATCTACACGCAAGTCGTTAACCTCCTTTTAGAAATATTCTAGAATTCAAGACCAGCTTCGCGAGCTGCGCTAGCCAGAGCCTGAATCCGTCCATGGTACAAGTATCCACCGCGGTCAAATACAACCACTGCATAACCCTTTTCTTTAGCGCGCTCAGCGATCAATTGACCCACTTTGCTTGCAGCTTCAACGCTGCCGCCATTTCCGATTGTATCACTCAATTCCTTATCAAGTGTGGAGGCAGATACGATAGTAACGCCTGTCACATCATCGATCAGTTGAGCGTAGATGTGTTTCGAAGAACGGAACACATTCAAACGTGGACGCTCAGTTGTACCCTGGATCTTCTTACGAACACGCAGGTGTCTTTTGAGACGAGCCTTGTTTTTATCCTCTTTTGTAATCATGACTTCCCTTTCACTCCCTTCAGTTTGCCGTAAACAGCTTCACTTTAAGATGCACGGGGTATCTTACAATTAAGGTAGAGCTGGTTATTTCTTCTTACCAGCTTTACCTTCCTTGCGGATGATACGCTCGCCTTCATATTTGATACCTTTACCTTTATATGGTTCAGGTTCACGTACGGAACGGATTTTGGCAGCATAAGCGCCAACGCGTTCTTTGTCAATCCCTCTAACGATGATCTTCGTGTTCGCAGGAACATCGAACTCAATACCCGCTTCCGGTGTGATTTCAACCGGGTGGGAGTAACCAACGTTCAATACGATTTTATCTCCGGATTTGCTTGCACGATATCCGACCCCAACCAGTTCCAGAGATTTCGAGAAACCTTCAGTCACACCACTCACCATGTTGTTGACAACGGAGCGGGTTGTGCCGTGAAGTGAACGATGCAATTTGTTGTCCGACGGGCGAACAACAGTGATTTCGTTATTTTCAACTGTAATCTTCATGTCTTTATGAAGCTCACGAGTTAAAGTGCCTTTAGGACCTTTTACTGTAATAACGGTGTTGTCCAAAGTGACATCTACACCGCTAGGTACTGCGATTGGTTTGCGACCAATACGAGACATGTGTTGCACCTCCTTATCTTGTGACGTTTATTACCAAATGTAGCAGACAACTTCTCCGCCGGATTTAGATTGACGAGCTTCTTTGTCGGTCATAACTCCCTTAGATGTGGAGATAATCGCGATTCCAAGGCCACCGAGTACACGAGGCACTTCATTGCTCTTCGTGTATACGCGAAGACCTGGTTTACTGATTCTTTTCAGACCAGTGATAACGCGCTCCTGGCTTGGGCCGTACTTCAGGAAAATACGGATAATCCCTTGTTTGCTATCTTCAACGAATTCAGCATCACGGATGAAGCCCTCACGCTTCAAGATGTCCGCGATTTGTTTTTTCATAGTAGAAGCAGGCATTTCTACTGTCTCGTGACGCACAGTGTTGGCGTTACGAATACGAGTAAGCATATCTGCAATAGGATCAGACATAGTCATGTGTGTAAACCTCCTTCCCGTTTATAAACTTCTTACCAACTTGCTTTTTTCACGCCAGGAATCTGGCCTTTATAAGCTAATTCACGGAAACAAATTCTGCAAATTTTGAACTTTTGCAGTACCGAATGTGGACGACCGCAACGCTCGCAACGTGTATATGCACGTACTTTGAACTTAGGCTCGCGTTGTTGTTTAACTTTCATTGAAGTCTTTGCCACTTAGACTGACACCTCCTAAACATTTTCGGAGAAATGGATGATTCTTATTTTGTGAAAGGCATTCCCAGCTGATTCAGCAGCTCACGGGATTCCTCGTCCGTCTTAGCAGTCGTTACAATAACGATGTCCATACCGCGAACCTTATCCACTTTGTCATACTCGATTTCCGGGAAGATCAATTGTTCTTTAAGACCCAGTGTGTAGTTACCGCGGCCATCAAAGGCTTTGCTGGAAATACCACGGAAGTCACGAACGCGGGGAAGCGTTACGTTGATCAATTTATCCAGGAAGTAATACATACGCTCGCCGCGCAGTGTTACTTTAACCCCGATCGGCATATTCTCGCGCAGTTTGAAACCGGCGATGGATTTCTTTGCTTTAGTGATAACTGGCTTTTGACCAGTGATCAACTGCATGTCATTAACTGCAGCGTCAAGTACTTTGGAGTTTTGAACAGCGTCACCCACACCCATGTTGATGACGATCTTCTCGATCTTAGGCACTTGCATAACTGTTGTGTAGTTAAATTTCTGCATCAAAGATGGTGTGATTTCATTCAGATAACGTTCTTTCATTCTTGCTGCCATGAAGATTTACCTCCTTTCATTAGGACTGTATTAGTCGATAATCTCTCCGGATCTTTTTGCTACCCGAACCTTCTTACCGTTATCTAGTACTTTATAGCCGATGCGCGTAACTTTCCCGCTCTTCGGATCAATGTGCATTACGTTGGACACATGGATCGAAGCTTCCTGCTCGATGATTCCGCCTTGCGGATTCAACTGGTTAGGCTTTTGGTGTTTTTTCACCATGTTCACGCCTTCTACCAGGACGCGGTTTTCACGAGGATAAGCAGCGATGACACGGCCTTTTTTACCTTTGTCTTTCCCGCTGATCACAAGCACCACATCATCTTTTTTCACGTGCAGTTTATTGTTATGGGATTCCAGAACTTTTTTAACTCTAGGCATTGATTACACCTCCTATAACTGACCTTATCAAGTACAACCGAGCATCACTCGGTTTTTTAGATTACTTCCGGTGCCAAGGAAACGATCTTCATGTAGTCCTTGTCGCGAAGTTCGCGAGCAACTGGTCCGAAGATACGTGTTCCGCGCGGGCTTCTGTCGTCTTTGACAACAACAGCTGCATTTTCGTCAAATGCGATGTAAGATCCATCTTTACGGCGTACCGAACGTTTTGTACGAACAACCACCGCTCTAACAACATCACCCTTTTTGACAACGCCGCCTGGTGTTGCTTGTTTAACGGAACAAACGATCAGATCGCCGATTGCTGCTGTACGGCGTCCAGTACCACCCAGTACGCGGATACACATCAGTTCCTTCGCACCAGAGTTGTCAGCCACATGCAAACGTGTAAATGGTTGAATCATTATTATTTTCCTCCTTCCGGAAAGGGATGTGTTTCATGTCTTAGATGATTACCGCTTTTTCTACCACTTCAACCAGTCTCCACCGTTTGTCCTTCGACAATGGACGAGTTTCCATGACTTTCACGACATCACCAATTTTAGCTACATTCTCTTCATCATGTGCCTTGAATTTCTTCGTGGACTTGATGCGTTTGTGATACAGATTGTGCTTTTTATAGGTTTCAACAGCAATTACGATGGTTTTATCCATTTTGTCGCTGACTACTTTACCGATCAGCACTTTACGTGCATTACGCTCTTCGCTCATAATTAGCCTCCTTCCTGATTACGGATTATGCATCCGCCGTCACTTAACTAATCCCAAGTACTCTTTGATGGATAACGGTTTTAGCACGAGCTATTTCCTTACGCACATCACGAATCCGAGTCGGGTTGTCCAGTTGGCCTGTTGCCAATTGGAAACGGAGATTGAAAAGTTCTTCCTTGAATCCGGCGATTTTCTGTTCAATCTCAGCAGTGGTTAAGTTGCGAAGTTCATTAGCTTTCATTTGCTTCACCACCCAATTCTTCACGTTTCACAAACTTAGTCTTTACAGGCAGCTTGTGAGCGGCAAGACGCATCGCTTCGCGAGCGATTTCTTCCGACACGCCTCCGAGTTCGAACATAATCTTACCCGGTTTAACTACAGCTACCCACTTCTCAACGTTACCTTTACCACTACCCATACGAACCTCGAGAGGCTTCTGAGTGATTGGCTTATCCGGGAAAATCTTGATCCAAACCTGACCGCCACGTTTGATGTAACGTGTCATTGCGATACGAGCAGCTTCGATCTGACGGTTAGTGATCCAAGATGGCTCCAGAGCCTGCAAACCGAATTCGCCGAAGTTGAGTTCGGTTCCGCCTTTTGCCATACCCTTCATGTGACCGCGTTGTTGCTTGCGGTGTTTAACGCGCTTTGGTACCAACATGATTAGTTGCCTCCTTCCTGAGCAGCTTGTTTCTTAGCTGGGGGAAGAACTTCTCCACGATAAATCCATACCTTTACGCCGATAAGGCCGTAAGTTGTATGTGCTTCAGCTGTTCCGTAATCGATGTCAGCACGAAGCGTATGAAGTGGAACTGTTCCTTCGCTATAGCCTTCTGAACGGGCAATCTCAGCGCCGCCAAGACGTCCGCCAACCTGAGTTTTAATTCCCTTTGCGCCGGAACGCATTGTTCTTTGAATCGCTTGTTTCAGAGCACGACGGAACGATACGCGACGTTCCAGCTGTTGTGCAATGCTTTCAGCAACAAGAATAGCATCCAGTTCGGGGTGTTTGATTTCATTGATGTTGATGTGTACTTTCTTACCGCCGGCGATAGCTGTAACTGCGCTGCGAAGTACTTCTACTTCTGCTCCGCCTTTACCAATTACCATACCTGGCTTGGCAGTGTGAATTGTAACGTTCACTCGGTTTGCCGCTCTTTCGATCTCGATGCGGGAAACAGAGGAATCTTTCAGCTTGCCTTTAAGGTATTCCCGGATTTTAACGTCTTCCATTAAAAGAGTACCGAAATCTTTGCCTGCATACCATTTTGATTCCCAGTCGCGAATAATACCGACTCGGAGTCCGACTGGATTTACCTTTTGACCCACGTGTTATCCCTCCTTATTTCTCAGATACCACCAAAGTAATGTGGCTGGTACGTTTATTGATCCGGCTTGCGCGGCCCATGGCGCGCGGACGGAAACGTTTCATTGTAGGACCCTGGTTAACGAAAACTTCGCTTACGAATAAGCTGTTAACGTCCATAGAGTAGTTATGCTCAGCATTCGCTATCGCCGAGTTCAGTAGCTTCTCAACAACCGGAGAAGCGGACTTCGGAGTGTGGCGAAGAATTGCAATTGCTTCCCCCACTTGCTTGCCGCGAATCAAGTCAACAACCAGTTTCGCTTTACGAGCGGAAATCCGCACCGATCTTGCATGTGCTTTTGCTTCCATTGTTTTCCCTCCTCTCAAACGAAGACGTTAATTATCTTCTGGTTTTCTTATCGTCACCCGCGTGGCCTTTGTAAGTACGTGTTGGCGCGAACTCGCCCAACTTGTGACCTACCATATCTTCCGTTACGTATACAGGCACGTGTTTGCGGCCGTCATATACACCAAACGTATGTCCGATAAACTGAGGGAAAATGGTTGAGCGACGGGACCAGGTTTTTACTACGACTTTCTTGTCTGTCTCGTTCAAATCCTCAACTTTTTTCAGCAGGTAGCCATCGATGAACGGCCCCTTCTTTAAACTGCGACCCATGTGTGAATCCTCCCTTCATCCGGTTCTTCAAAACCGCGAATCGACGCTTCGCGCTTAACTAACTTGCCTGAAGCGTCTTATTTTGTGCGGCGACGAACGATGTATTTATCAGATGCTTTGTTTTTCTTACGCGTTTTGTAGCCGAGGGTTGGTTTGCCCCAAGGTGACATTGGCGATTTCCGTCCGATTGGAGCGCGGCCTTCACCACCACCGTGTGGGTGATCGTTAGGGTTCATGACAACACCGCGTACTTCAGGACGACGTCCGAGCCAGCGGCTGCGTCCGGCTTTACCAATCTTGATCAGTTCGTGATCTCCGTTACCTACGGCTCCGATAGTCGCACGGCAAACGCTGAGGATTCTGCGAACCTCACCCGAGTTCAAACGAACAGATACGTATTTATCTTCTTTACCCAGCAACTGAGCTTCAGTACCGGCAGCACGAACCAATTGTCCGCCTTTACCTGGTTTCAACTCGATATTGTGGATAACTGTACCTACAGGGATATTGATCAGCGGAAGGCTGTTACCAATTTTGATATCCGCAGCAGGGCCGGACTCAACTTTATCCCCAACTTTAAGGCCTTTAGGAGCGATGATATAACGTTTCTCTCCATCAGCATAGTGGATCAAAGCAATATTGGAAGTACGGTTCGGGTCATACTCGATTGTAGCAACGCTACCTGGTATGCCGTCTTTAGTCCGTTTAAAGTCAATGATACGGTATTTACGTTTGTGTCCGCCGCCATGGTGACGAACCGTAATCTTACCTTGGTTGTTACGTCCGGCATGCTTGAACAGCGGGGACAGCAACGATTTCTCTGGCTGGTTTGTTGTGATTTCTTCAAACGTAGACACAGACATGTTACGTCTTGCCGGAGAGGTCGGTTTGTACTTTTTGATTGGCACTATAGTTTCCTCCTTACTTTAAGAGTATTATTCTACCGCTTCAAAGAATTCAAGCGGCTTGCTGTCTGGGCTAAGCTTCACGATGGCTTTTTTCCACTCCGGAGTATAACCGGAATATTTGCCATAACGTTTCAGTTTACCAGGCACGCGCATTGTGTTCACACTAACGACTTTAACTTTAAAAATAGCCTCGACAGCTTTTTTGATTTCGGTCTTGTTAGCACGGATATCCACTTCAAAAGCGTACTTCAGTTCGCTCATGTATTCGGATGTGCGTTCCGTAATCACTGGACGCTTAATTATATCACGAGGATCTTTCATTACGCGAACACCTCCTCTACCTTCAGAACTGCTTCTTTAGTGATGATCAGTTTGTCGTACGTCAGTACGTCAAGAACATTGATGCCGTCAGCCGCTACGAATTTCACCCCAGGGATGTTACGAGCGGAAAGTGCTACATTGTCATCATAGCCAGGAGCTACGATCAGGGCTTTGCCGCCCACTTTAAGGTTGTTCAGAATCGCCGCGAATTCTTTCGTCTTCGGAGCATTCAGAGTCAAGCTATCCAATACGATAATGTCATTCTCAAGTACTTTCGAGGACAACGCGGATTTGATGGCCAACCGGCGAACCTTCTTAGGCAATTTCCAGGAATAGCTGCGTGGTGTTGGTCCGAAGACTACGCCGCCGCCTTTCCATTGTGGAGAACGAATGGAGCCTTGACGAGCACGACCTGTACCTTTTTGTTTCCAAGGTTTACGTCCGCCGCCACGCACTTCAGAGCGTCCTTTTACTTTGTGTGTACCGCGACGAAGGGAAGCTCTTTGCATAAGTGCAGCTTCATGCAGCACATGTACATTCGGTTCGATACCGAAAACTGAATCACTCAGTTCAACTTCGCCAACTTCGTTACCACTAGTATTGAAAAGTGTTACTTTTGGCATTTCATGTTCCTCCTTTCTTCAGTAATTATTTCTTAACGGTTTGTTTAACTTTCACGAAGCTGTTTTTCGGGCCCGGAATAGCGCCTTTAACCAGCAGTACATTACGTTCTACGTCAACTCGGATGATTTCAAGCTTTTGTACCGTTATGGTAGTGTGACCCATATGTCCTGGGAGGCGTTTGCCCTTAGGAACACGGTTAGCCTGGATGGAACCCATCGAGCCCGGTCTTCTGTGGTAACGCGATCCGTGTGCCATTGGTCCGCGGCTTTGTCCCCAGCGTTTGATGTTACCCTGGAAGCCTTTACCCTTCGAAGTACCTGTTACGTCAACAAACTCGCCTTCAGCGAAAATGTCAGCCTTAAGCTCTTGTCCAACCTCGAGTGACCCGAGGTCAACACCGCGAATTTCGCGAACGTAGCGCTTAGGTGTTGCATTTGCCTTTTTGGCGTGACCCTGTTCAGGCTTGTTGGAGCGACTTTCCTTTTTATCGGAAAAGCCCAACTGCACTGCTTCATATCCGTCGATATTCAGGTCTTTCTTTTGCAGTACCACACAAGGTCCAGCTTCGATAACAGAAACCGCGATTACGTTACCTTCTGGAGTAAACACTTGAGTCATACCGAGTTTTTTTCCTAAGATACCTTTCAATGTTGACACCTCTTTTCTTTTCCTGGTTACTTAATGAATTACAATTTGATTTCGATATCTACACCGGACGGTAGATCCAAGCGCATCAAGGCATCCACAGTTTGTGGTGTCGGGTTCACAATATCGATCAAACGTTTGTGAGTCCGCTGTTCAAACTGTTCACGGGAATCCTTGTACTTGTGTACCGCACGGAGAATGGTAATGATTTGCTTCTCAGTTGGCAGCGGAATCGGCCCGGATACACCAGCACCCGAACGTTTTGCTGTTTCAACGATTTTCTCTGCGGATTGATCAAGAATTCTGTGGTCGTATGCTTTCAAGCGAATACGAATTTTTTGCTTTGCCATTTTAGTCCCTCCTTCTATCGCCCAATTTATTATCGGACATACTCCGTGAAAATTTTCTGACGTCGACCTCATGGCAAAGGGGCCGGGTGTGTCAGTAACCTCTCACATCATCGCAACGTCTCAGAACAACATTTATTATTATATCTAATAGGCGGCTATATTGCAAGAGCCATTGCAAAACAAATCACCTTTTCCAGAAAAAAAGTTTTAAAAAAACGTTTTTATCTGAAAATTGTTAATTACTGATTTCTGCGAGTTGAATTAGAGCCTCCATCTCCAGAATATTCACGGTTCTTTTATGCATAGTGATGATCTTCAGCGCTTCCAGCTTGTTCAGCTTACGGCTTAGGGTCTCGGCAGTAGTGCCGAGCATCGCCGCCACTTCTTTTTGTGCCGACGGGAGATCCACGGAATGTCTCAAGGCTTGCATGGTCAGAGCTGGATCTGGTAGATTCTTTGTGTACAAGTAGACCAGAAGCCGGGCTAACCGTTTTTCCACTTCAAACATATGAAGTGCCCCTGCCGCTTCTTCCGCCAAATGCAATTGCTCACTAACAGACATTAGAAAACTGAACGCCAGGCTCGCATTTTGCTCCAAGAGGGGAATGAAATCCTTCCGGTGCATCCGGCAGACCACTCCGCTCTCAATAATCTCCGCCGTTACATCATTATTTTTATTATGAAGAAGGGCAAACTGTCCGAAATAATCCCCTGGAAAAAGAAAGCGGACAATATGCTGCTTACCTTCTTTACTGTTCTTCGTCAGTTTGATAAGACCGCTCTTCACCACATATAAGGCTTCAGACGGCTCTCCTTCTCTGCAGACCTGGCTGCCCTTTTTATATGAATGGGATTCTGTGATTGATTCTATGATAACCAATTCTTCATCGGATAAGCTCCTGAATACCGGAACCTGGCGTACACAGGCATGAGAGCTGCACGTATTACAATCCATACATCCTTCCTCCTCTACTGTCGCTTATCCCACCATATCAATGATCTAAGCGCTGCCAGGTGACTGGACGCACAGATTTTCATAAAACTTGACCTATATCAAGGATTAAGGTGCCTGCTATCTATACAATAGGTACATAGAGAGAAAAGGAGTTGATGGGCTTGCTGCAATACACTTTTGAGGATATGCGCCAGATGAATAGAACAACTCTGGGTAATATGGTCCCCCTTGAACTATTCCGGACCATCCGTCTAATTGGAATGAACCAGGGATTGCCGTTAGGCGGAAAGGGTACGACTGTTACCATAGGCAGAAAGATTGGTGAGAGCCTGCCTGTCCATTCCGTGGAAGAGCTGCTGCAGATCTTTGAAGAGCTCAAAATCGGAATTCCCCGGATTGTTCATTCTGATGAGCGCAGGATTAATATTGTTGTTGACGATTGCTTCTGCAAAGGATTACCTTCGCTTGAAGATGAAAGAATGGTCTGTGATCTAGAAGGAGCTATCATTGAAGGTGCTCTATGCAGAATTCTCGGCCGTAAGGTTTCAGTGAAGGAGATCAAATGTAATGTCACCGGTCATGAACACTGCGAGTATGAAGTTAAGCTTTAAACAATACATTTTAATGAAAGCAGGGATTTATAATGGAAAAGAAAACATTAGCTGAGGCAGTACAGTATCAAGAGGAGCGCTTTACCAAAAAAATCATTTTCCAAAAAGGGGATAGTGTTGTATTCGTGCTAAACTTCATGCCTGGGCAAAAGCTGCCCATTCACAAGCACCCCGGAGCAGATGTCTATATCCTCGCCTTACACGGTGATGGTGCCATTCATGTTAATGAGGAAGAGTTCCCCTTCATCCAAGGAGAGACCATCTACATTGCCGGTGACGAGTCATTCGCTTATACGAATAATACTTCATCCCCGTCCAGCCTGCATGTCGTTCTATCCAAGCTGCCAAGTGCGGAATACGCGAAGGAAATCTAATTCATCGGCCATGCTATAAAAATAAAACAGGCCCCCTTCAAATGAAGGGGGCCTGACTTATATTCAGTCTATCCTAACGGATAGAGCCTGAATTATTTCTGGATGGAAGCTACGGAACCGGCACCAACTGTACGTCCGCCTTCGCGAATGGAGAATTTAGTACCTTCTTCAATAGCGATTGGGGAGATCAGGGAAACAGTTACAGTGATGTTGTCACCAGGCATAACCATTTCAGTACCTTCTGGCAGGTTGATGATACCAGTTACGTCAGTTGTACGGAAGTAGAACTGTGGACGGTAACCAGTGAAGAATGGTTTGTGACGTCCGCCTTCTTCTTTAGTCAGAACGTAGATCTGAGCAGTGAACTCAGTGTGTGGCTTAACGGAGTTCGGCTTAGCCAATACTTGGCCGCGCTCGATCATGTTACGGTCAACACCACGCAACAATGCGCCGATGTTGTCGCCAGCTTGAGCAGAATCAAGCAATTTACGGAACATTTCCACGCCAGTAACTACAGACTTCTTAGTTTCTTCGTGAATACCAACGATTTCGATTTCTTCTCCGACTTTAACTGTTCCGCGTTCTACGCGACCAGTTGCCACAGTACCGCGGCCAGTGATGGAGAATACATCTTCTACAGGCATCAAGAAAGGCTTGTCAGTCTGACGTTCAGGAAGTGGGATATATGTGTCGATCGTTTCGAACATTTCAACGATCTTCTGTGCATACTCGCCATCAGGGTTCTGCAGAGCTTCACGAGCAGATCCACGGACGATTGGAGTATCATCGCCTGGGAAGTCGTATTCGCTAAGCAGATCGCGAACTTCCATTTCAACCAATTCAAGCAACTCTTCGTCCTCAACCATGTCGCATTTGTTCAGGAATACAACGATGTAAGGAACGCCTACTTGACGGGACAGCAGGATGTGTTCACGAGTCTGTGGCATAGGGCCATCAGCTGCGGATACAACCAGGATTGCTCCGTCCATTTGCGCTGCGCCAGTGATCATGTTTTTAACATAGTCGGCGTGTCCAGGGCAGTCTACGTGAGCGTAGTGACGGTTAGGAGTTTCATATTCAACGTGAGCCGTGGAGATAGTGATACCGCGTTCGCGTTCTTCAGGAGCCTTATCAATTTGGTCGAATGCTACAGCAGCACCACCGTATTTTTTGGACAATACAGTTGTGATTGCAGCAGTAAGAGTTGTTTTACCATGGTCGACGTGACCAATAGTACCAATGTTAACGTGCGGTTTGTTACGTTCAAACTTTGCCTTTGCCATTTGAACAGTTCCTCCTTATTGTGGGGTCCATATATTTGAGCCGTCCGCCTATTTTCAATTCTAAGATGACTTAAGTGGTATACTCGGACGGCAAGTTAAAAACTCTAAATTATTCTCCGCCTTTATTCTTGGCTGCGATTTCTTCTGCAATACTTCTTGGAACTTCTTCATAGTGAGAAAGCTCCATTGAGAATACGCCGCGTCCTTGAGTACCGGAACGAAGTGTTGTAGAGTAACCGAACATTTCGGAGAGAGGCACCTTAGACCGGATAATCTGAGCTCCACCACGGGAGTCCATACCTTCGATCTTACCGCGACGGGAACTAAGCATCCCCATAACATCGCCCATATACTCCTCAGGAACAGTTACTTCCACTTTCATGATTGGCTCAAGCAGGACAGGTTTACACTTGTCTTTTGCAGCCTTAAGTGCCAATGATCCGGCAACTTTAAACGCCATTTCATTGGAGTCAACATCATGATAAGAACCATCTACGATAGTGGCTTTAACATCAACAAGCGGGAAGCCTGCGATAACACCATTTTTCATAGCTTCTTCAATACCCGCAAGTGCAGGAGCGACATATTCTCTAGGTACAGAACCGCCGACTACTTTACTTTCGAATTGGTTGCCAGTACCAGCCTCGAGAGGTTCGAATTCAACCCATACATGACCGTATTGACCACGTCCGCCGGATTGACGAACGAATTTACCTTCGACGCGAGCAGGCGCATTGAATGTTTCACGATAAGCAACCTGTGGTTTACCAACGTTAGTTTCAACGTGGAATTCACGGCGCATACGATCAATGATAATATCCAAGTGAAGTTCGCCCATACCTGCCAGGATAGTTTGGCCAGTTTCTTCATCAGTATGAGCACGAAGAGTTGGATCTTCTTCGGTCAGCTTACCGAGAGCAACGCCCAATTTATCTTGGTCGGCTTTGGTTTTTGGTTCAACAGCAATTTCGATAACCGGATCAGGGAAGTTCATGGATTCCAAGATAATTGGATTCTTCTCATCACACAGAGTATCGCCCGTGCTAGTATCTTTCAATCCTACTGCAGCAGCAATGTCACCAGAGTACACGATGGAAATCTCTTGGCGGCTGTTCGCATGCATTTGTAGAATACGGCCGATACGCTCACGTTTGTTCTTAGTAGCATTGACTACGTATGATCCGGACTCCAGAACACCAGAGTAAACACGGAAGAACGTAAGTTTGCCCACATAAGGGTCTGTCATGATTTTAAATGCCAAAGCTGAGAAAGGCTCTTCATCCGAAGAATGGCGAACCCCTTCAGTTCCATCATCATGATGACCAACAATAGCTGGTACATCAAGAGGCGATGGCAAGTAATCTACAACAGCGTCCAACATAAGTTGAACCCCTTTGTTACGATAAGAGGACCCAACAATTACAGGGAAAATCTTAACTTCACATACGCCTTTGCGCAATGCAGCTTTGATTTCTGGGATTGTTAGTTCTTCGCCTTCAAGGTACTTCATAGTAAGTTCTTCGTCAAGTTCAGCAACTTTCTCGATCAACTCAAGACGAAGTTCCTCAACCTTCGGAAGGTACTCAGCCGGAATATCCGTAACTTCAATGTTTTGACCCAGATCATCCTTAAACATGTGAGCTTTTTGCTCGATCAGGTCAATAATACCAATGAAGTCATTCTCTGCGCCGATCGGCAATTGAATAGCAACTGCATTCGCCATCAAACGATCACGCATAGAATCAATTACATTAAGGAAATCAGCACCGATAATATCCATTTTGTTAACATAGGCGATCCGCGGAACACTATAACGGTCAGCTTGTCTCCAAACAGTTTCGGACTGAGGTTCAACACCCTCTTTGGCGCTAAACACGCCTACTGCCCCATCCAATACACGCAAGGAACGTTCAACTTCAACGGTGAAGTCAACGTGTCCTGGGGTATCAATGATATTAACGCGGTTACCCTTCCAAGCAGCGGTGGTAGCAGCGGAAGTAATCGTAATTCCGCGCTCCTGTTCTTGCTCCATCCAGTCCATTGTAGCAGCACCTTCGTGAACTTCACCGATTTTGTGCGTACGGCCTGAGTAGAAAAGAATCCGCTCTGTGGTAGTAGTCTTACCAGCATCAATATGTGCCATGATCCCGATATTACGTGTATTTTTTAAGGAGAACTCTCTTGCCATGAAATGGATCTCCTTTCAAAATAGAAGTTATTTGAACGACTGCAATCCTACCAGCGGTAGTGAGCAAACGCTTTGTTCGCTTCAGCCATTTTGTGTGTATCTTCACGTTTCTTAACGGAAGCGCCTGTGTTGTTGGAAGCATCGATAATCTCAGCCGCCAAACGCTCTTCCATAGTCTTCTCACCGCGGTTGCGTGAGTAGTTTACAAGCCAACGTAATCCCAAAGCAGTACGTCTTTCAGGTTTAACCTCAATAGGTACTTGGTAGTTAGCACCGCCGACACGACGAGCTTTAACTTCCAATACAGGCATGATATTCTTGATGGCTGCTTCGAAAACCTCCATCGGCTCTTTACCTGTACGTTCTTGAATCAACTTGAACGAATTGTACAAAATGCTTTGAGCGACACCTCTTTTACCACCCAGCATAATACGGTTGATCAAACGAGTAACCAACTTGCTATTATACAATGGATCTGGCAATACATCTCTTTTAGTAACTGGACCTTTGCGTGGCATGGATATCCCCCTTTCTTATATGGTTATTATTCTGATAAGCTCATCTTATTTCTTGACTTTAGGACGTTTCGCACCATACTTGGAGCGAGCCTGCATCCGGTTAGCAACACCTGCAGTATCCAGTGCACCACGAACGATGTGGTAACGAACTCCTGCAAGGTCCTTAACTTTACCTCCGCGCAGCAATACTACACTGTGCTCTTGAAGGTTGTGTCCGATACCCGGAATGTAAGCAGTCACCTCAAGACGGTTCGTCAGACGAACACGGGCATACTTACGAAGTGCTGAGTTTGGTTTACGTGGAGTCATTGTGCCTACACGAGTGCATACACCGCGTTTCTGCGGAGCGCTCAAATTTGTAGCCTCACGCTTGAGGGCGTTGTACCCTTTTTGAAGAGCGGGAGATTTGGATTTTTCGATTTTGGCTTGACGGCCTTTACGAACCAGTTGATTAATAGTTGGCATGTTGTGCCACCCCCTTCCTGAAATGATAGTCAATTTACAAACACTAAGTCCACAGACCCAGGTGGTTCATAAAAAGACAAATGAAAAGTCCTTGCTGCCGAAGTGTACCCCGGTACAAAAACGTTCTCTTGCTGCTATTGTTTTAAGACGGCTGCCATCGCAGCACCAACTTCTATACCGCAGGCCTTGCCCAAATTCAGCATCGTGTCCACATATGTGACCTTCACACCTTGTTTGTTGCAAAGCATTACAATTCTGGAAGTAAGCCGTTGATCTCCGTCCTCTGCCACATAGACTTCTGCGGCTTGGCCCAACTCCACCGCCTTGACGGTTTGCTTGGAACCGATCTTGACCTGAGCATCCTGTAACCCTCTATCATCAGTCATGAAAAAACATTACCTCCGCTGAATAAGAATGACAAGACTACTCACGCACCTTAGACATTTTAGCATCCACAGTACATGATGTCAAGAATATCGACAATAAATTTATTAATAATCACAGCAGACAGCCGCGTCACGCAAAATTCAGCGTGACGCGAATACTGCTTGCCATGAGTATTTAATTATTCAGCCGGAACCGGCTCTAAAGCTTCTTCACTGCTTTCAGCATTTGGGTCACTGAGCTTCACATTGCGATAACGATTCATGCCAGTACCTGCAGGAATCAGCTTACCGATGATAACATTTTCTTTCAGACCCAGGAGCTTATCCACTTTACCCTTGATAGCTGCATCCGTTAAGACGCGGGTAGTTTCCTGGAAGGAAGCCGCAGACAGGAAGGAGTCCGTTTCCAGGGAAGCCTTGGTAATCCCGAGCAGTACCGGCTTGGCAACTGCAGGTTCATTACCGGCAAGAATGGCTTCCTTGTTAGCTGCTTCATATTCATGGATATCAGCAAACGCACCTGGCAGGAGATTGGTATCTCCGGCATCAATAATGCGGATTTTGCGCAGCATCTGCTTAATCATAACTTCAATGTGCTTATCATTAATTTCAACGCCCTGGTTACGGTATACACGCTGCACTTCTTGCAGAATGTAGTTCTGTACCCCGCGAATCCCTTTGATACGCAGCATTTCTTTAGGGTCAATGGAACCGTCTGTCAATTCATCGCCGGCCTCAATCTCCTGGCCTTCGCTGACACGCAGACGGGAGCCGTAAGTGATGGAATACGTCTTGGACTCTGCTTCCCCCTGGACTTCAATTTCACGGCGGTCCTTGGTTTCACGGATTTCCTTAACTACCCCGTCAATCTCACTGATTGTTGCCTGACCTTTAGGGTTACGGGCTTCAAACAGCTCCTGGATACGCGGCAAACCTTGCGTGATATCGTCTCCGGCAACACCACCGGTATGGAACGTACGCATGGTAAGCTGTGTTCCTGGTTCACCAATGGATTGTGCCGCGATAATACCGACAGCTTCCCCGATTTCCACGAACTTACCTGTTGCCAGGTTACGCCCGTAGCACTTCTTGCAGACACCGTGACGGGCACGGCAGCTCAGTACAGAGCGGATCTGCAGCTTGGTAATGCCGGCGTTCACGATCTCTTCAGCCTTATCCGAATCAATCAGATCGTTACGATGAACGATGATTTCCTTCGTTTCCGGATGACGGATAGTCTCAAAGGAGTAACGGCCTTCAATACGGTCGTACAGATCCTCGATAACTTCCTTACCATCTTGAATCCGGCTGACAGTGAAGCCTTTATCGGTACCACAATCTTCTTCGCGGACAATAACATCCTGCGCCACATCAACCAGACGGCGTGTCAAGTACCCGGAATCCGCTGTACGCAGCGCTGTATCGGCCAGACCTTTACGCGCTCCGTGAGTAGAGATAAAGTACTCGAGGACGGTCAGCCCTTCACGGAAGTTTGCTTTGATTGGCAATTCAAAGATTCGGCCCGAAGGTGTGGCCATCAGACCACGCATACCACCGAGCTGAGTGATCTGCGATTTGTTACCACGCGCCTTGGAATCCACCATAAGCATGATAGAGTTGAAACGGTCCATCGATTTGAGCAGCACGTTAGTAAGCTCATCCTTAGTCTTTGACCAAATTTCGATAACACGGTCATACCGCTCATCATTGGTGATCAGACCGCGGCGGTATTGGTTTGCAACTACATCAACCTTAGCTTCGGATTCTTTAAGAATGGTGACTTTTTCCTCAGGCACGATAACATCCGATACGGCAACCGTAACACCGGAACGAGTAGAGTACGTAAAGCCGAGTTGCTTAATTTTATCCAGAATTACTGAGGTCTTGGTAGTGTGATATGTCTCAAAGCAGCGGGCGATAATGAGGCCCAGATATTCTTTACCTACAGCGCTGGCTTCCGGAGCAGCCATGATCAGTTCGCGGACATCCGCACCCTTTTCATAGATGAAGTACTTTTCAGGTGTTCCCTGCAGCAGGTTGGTTTTGGTCGCTTCGTTGATATACGGGAAGCTGCTAGGATAGATTTCGTTGAAGATAATCTTTCCCACCGTAGTGATCAGCAAAGCATTTTGCTGCGCTTCTGTGAAGCAGGTTTTGCCCAGAGCTTTAGCTGGAATAGCAACACGCGCATGCAGACCGGCAGTTCCACGCTGATAAGCGGAGACCGCTTCGTTCACAGTACGCAAAATCATGCCTGTTCCTTTTTCTTCATTGTTATCCATGGTCAGATAGAACGTACCAAGGACCATATCCTGAGAAGGAGTAACAACCGGCTTACCATCCTTAGGGTTCAAGATGTTACCAGATGCCAGCATGAGAATACGGGCTTCAGCTTGAGCTTCAGCGGACAGAGGAACGTGAACCGCCATCTGGTCACCGTCAAAGTCGGCATTGTAAGCCGTACATACAAGCGGGTGAAGACGGATCGCGTGGCCTTCTACTAGAATCGGCTCAAACGCCTGGATACCCAGTCTGTGCAGCGTAGGAGCACGGTTCAGCAGAACCGGATGCTCTCTGATTACTTCTTCAAGCACATCCCAGACTTCTGGACTTACGCGCTCTACCTTACGCTTCGCGCTCTTTATGTTATGGGCAAGCCCTTTGTTAACCAATTCTTTCATTACAAACGGTTTGAACAGCTCCAGTGCCATCTTCTTCGGAAGACCGCATTGGTACATCTTCAGGTAAGGACCTACTACGATAACCGAACGGCCGGAATAGTCGACACGCTTACCGAGCAAGTTCTGGCGGAAACGTCCCTGTTTACCTTTCAGCATATGGCTGAGCGATTTGAGCGGACGGTTACCAGGTCCCGTTACAGGACGGCCGCGGCGGCCGTTGTCAATCAGGGCATCTACTGCTTCCTGAAGCATCCGTTTCTCATTCTGAACGATAATGTCAGGAGCACCAAGATCCAGCAATCTTTTCAGACGGTTGTTCCGGTTAATTACACGCCGGTACAAGTCATTAAGGTCAGACGTAGCAAACCGGCCGCCATCCAGCTGAACCATAGGACGAAGCTCCGGCGGTATAACCGGGAGTACATCCATGATCATCCAGTCAGGCTTGTTACCGGAGTTGCGGAAGGCTTCAATGACTTCCAGACGTTTGATCGCCCGGTTACGTCGCTGGCCTTGAGCAGTACGCAGCTCTTCTTTGAGGAATTCCAGCTCTTTATCGATATCGATATCCTGAAGCAGCTTTTTGACGGCTTCCGCACCCATGCCAGCCTGGAATCCGTAGCCATATTTCTCACGGTAGCTGCGGTATTCTTTCTCGGACAGCAATTGTTTCTTCTCCAGTGGAGTTTCCCCCGGATCGGTTACAACATAAGATGCAAAGTAGATAATCTCTTCGAGCGATCTAGGAGACATATCCAGTGCCAGACCCATACGGCTTGGAATACCTTTGAAATACCAGATATGAGATACCGGAGCTGCCAATTCGATGTGGCCCATACGTTCACGGCGAACTTTAGCACGGGTAACCTCCACGCCGCAGCGGTCACACACAACGCCCTTATAACGAACGCGTTTGTATTTACCACAATGACATTCCCAGTCCTTTTGCGGTCCAAAAATACGTTCGCAAAAGAGACCCTCTTTTTCCGGTTTCAATGTACGATAGTTAATGGTTTCCGGTTTTTTAACTTCTCCGCGGGACCAAGAACGAATTTTTTCCGGGGAAGCGAGCCCGATTTTCATAAATTCAAAATTGTTAACGTCCAACAAGGAGCAACCCTCCTTAACCTATATCCTGATTTAGTACCACAGCCCTCTCTTGACGCTTAAGTCAACAGAGGGCGGGTCCTTTTGTATAATGAAATTAGTGGCTTGCTGGTGAACTACTCTATGCCGACTTCTGTGCCTTCCAAATTAAGGCTCAGCTTGTCGCCTGACGTCTCGTCCTCATCATCCAGTTCTCTCATCTCAATCTCCTGCTCGTCACCGCTAAGGATTTTGACGTCCATACCAAGCGACTGCAGTTCCTTGATCAATACTTTGAATGATTCCGGAACACCCGGTTCTGGAACGTTTTCGCCTTTGACAATGGATTCGTACGTTTTCACACGACCGACCACATCATCGGACTTCACAGTCAAAATCTCTTGCAGTGTATAAGCCGCACCGTAAGCTTCAAGCGCCCATACTTCCATTTCCCCGAAACGCTGTCCGCCGAACTGAGCTTTACCGCCCAGTGGCTGTTGTGTAACTAGGGAGTAAGGACCTGTAGAACGGGCATGGATCTTATCATCAACCATGTGCGCCAGCTTGATCATATGCATGACACCGACTGTAACCTCACGTTCGAAGCGTTCACCTGTACGTCCGTCATACAGTATGGTCTTACCATTGCGCTGCATACCGGCTTCTTCCATCGTATCGAACACGTCATACTCACGGGCTCCGTCGAATACCGGAGTAGCTACGTGGATACCCAGACGCAGTGCAGCCATACCAATATGGACTTCCAGCACCTGTCCGATGTTCATACGGGAAGGAACGCCCAGCGGATTCAGGACAACCTGTACCGGCGTGCCATCTGGAAGGAACGGCATGTCTTCTTCTGGCAGAATACGGGCAACGACACCCTTGTTACCGTGACGTCCGGCCATCTTATCACCTTCAGAAATCTTACGCTTCTGGGCAATATAGACACGAACCAGTTGATTCACACCAGGAGGCAACTCATCGCCGTTCTCGCGGGTGAATACTTTTACGTCAACGACAATACCATCACTACCATGTGGAACGCGCAGAGAGGTATCACGAACTTCACGGGCTTTCTCACCGAAGATCGCGTGCAGCAGGCGTTCTTCAGCAGTCAACTCAGTTACACCCTTAGGAGTAACCTTACCTACCAGAATATCGCCGGCATTGATTTCCGCACCGATACGGATAATTCCGCGCTCATCCAAATTGCGGAGCGCCTCTTCACCGACGTTAGGAATATCACGCGTGATCTCTTCAGGTCCGAGCTTTGTATCACGAGCTTCGGATTCGTATTCCTCGATATGAATCGAAGTGTATACATCTTCCTTAACCAGCTTCTCACTCAGCAGGATCGCATCCTCGTAGTTGTAGCCTTCCCAAGTCATGAATGCAACGACTACGTTGCGGCCAAGCGCAAGTTCGCCCATTTCTGTGGAAGGTCCGTCTGCCAGGATGTCACCTTTTTTGACGATATCCCCACGTTTGGCCAGTGGACGCTGATTAATACAGGTACCCTGGTTCGAACGCATGAATTTGTGTAATTTATATTTAACGATATCGCCTTTGACTTCCTTGCCTTCAACTGCCTCAACACGGCGCAGCCAGATTTCATTGGCAGAGGAGCGTTCGATAATACCATCATATTTGGAGACAATACATACGCCGGAGTCTTTAGCAGACTTATGCTCCATCCCTGTCCCTACAAGCGGAGCCTTAGGAATAAGAAGTGGAACGGCCTGACGCTGCATGTTAGATCCCATCAGTGCGCGGTTGGAGTCATCGTTCTCAAGGAACGGAATGAGCGCCGTTGCGACGGATACGACCTGTTTTGGCGAAACGTCCATGTAGTCTACGCGGTTGCTAGGCATGGTAGTGATGTTGTCTGAATCCTTGTTGTAACGAACGATAACCTGGTCTTCCTTGAAGGAGCCCTCTTCATCGATCAGTACATTCGCCTGTGCAACTACATAGTTATCTTCTTCATCGGCAGTCAGATAATCGATTTGCTCAGTTACCTTACCGGTCTTCGGATCCACCCAACGATACGGAGCTTCAATAAAGCCGTATTCATTGATGCGGGCGAAGGTGGACAAGGAGTTGATCAGGCCGATATTCGGACCTTCCGGAGTCTCGATAGGACACATACGGCCATAGTGACTGTGATGGACGTCGCGGACTTCAAAGCCTGCGCGTTCACGAGTCAGACCGCCGGGTCCGAGTGCAGACAGACGGCGCTTATGGGTAAGCTCGGCAAGCGGGTTCGTCTGGTCCATGAACTGGGACAGCTGCGAGCTGCCGAAGAACTCTTTGATGGACGCGATGACCGGACGGATGTTGATCAGTGCCTGCGGTGTAATCGCATTGGCATCCTGAATCGACATTCTCTCGCGGACTACGCGCTCCATCCGGGATAGACCGATACGGAACTGATTCTGCAGAAGCTCACCCACAGAACGCAGACGGCGGTTACCCAGGTGGTCAATATCATCCGTGTTGCCGATACCATGCAGCAAATTAATAAAGTAGCTGATTGAGGATATAATATCAGCCTGAGTAATGTGCTTAACCGATTTATCAATGTTGCCATTGGCAATCAGCTTAATGATACGGCCCTCTTCGATTGGTGAGAATACATCAATCGTCTGAAGCGGAATGTCTTCGCTGTCCATTACCCCACCGGTTACACGGTAGTTTTTGGCAGCCATACTCTTCTCGAAATAAGGAATCAGCTCATCAAGCAGGCGGCGGTCCACCATTTGGCCGGATTCTGCCAGGATTTCTCCAGTAGACTCATCAACCAAAGGCTGTGCCAGACGCTGATTGAACAGACGATTCTTAATATGCAGCTTTTTATTGATTTTGTATCGGCCTACATTGGCCAAATCATAACGTTTCGGGTCAAAGAAACGCGCGACCAGTAAGCTCTTGGCATTATCAAGTGTAGGTGGTTCGCCCGGACGCAGACGCTCGTAGATTTCAATAAGCGCCTTCTCCGTTGAATCCGTGTTGTCTTTATCCAGCGTATTGCGAATATATTCATCATTGCCAAGCAGTTCCAGGATTTCAGCATCACTGCCGAAGCCCAGAGCACGCAAGAGGACTGTTACCGGGATCTTACGAGTCCGGTCGATACGGACATACATGATGTCCTTAGCGTCGGTCTCAAGCTCCAGCCAGGCTCCGCGATTCGGAATTACTGTGGCGGTGTAAGTTTTTTTGCCGTTCTTATCCACTTTTGTGCTGAAATAGACGCTTGGAGAGCGAACCAACTGGCTGACAATAACCCGTTCTGCACCATTGATAATAAAAGTGCCGGTTTCCGTCATCAGAGGGAAATCTCCCATGAACACTTCCTGCTCTTTAACCTCACCGGTCTCCTTATTGATGAGACGCACCTTCACACGCAGAGGAGCTGCATATGTTACGTCCCGCTCTTTAGCGTCGTCAACCGTGTACTTCGGTTCACCCAGGCTGTAATCAATGAACTCTAGTACCAAATTCCCTGTGAAATCCTGGATCGGCGAGATGTCCTGGAACATTTCCCGCAATCCTTCCTCCAAAAACCAATCATAAGATTTTTGTTGGATCTCGATCAGGTTCGGGACCTCGAGTACCTCGTTAATTCTCGCATAGCTCCGCCGAGTGCGTCGACCATACTGAACAAGATGTCCTGCCAACTTTACTCACCCCTCATGTCTACTCACTTAAAAATTGATTGCGAACCCTTGTTTGGACCCGTATAATGGAACCATAACAGAAGGATTCAGCCATAAATACAGAAAAGCCCCTTATCGAAATCTTTCGAAAAAAGAGCACATCTATTCACGGCCAAAATACTCCTTATCCAGTAGATTTGCCCAAAACGTGCGTATTATACGTCACCTGGCTACAGATCATGCGCTATTATCTATTGCCCCGGCGACCTTCGCCGTGACAGGAACATAGAGAACGGAATTCGCAAAAACCTGCCGTGCGGCATGCGCTTACCGGGCGACAATATATCACTTGACATTTCAGCAAACTAAAGACATGGAGCCTAGCTTAATACTGACATTTTATAATAATACCACTACGGACATCGCATGTCAATGAGTATTATTATTTATTTCTGAGCTTTTAAGATTCTATAGCCCTTGTCTTTCCCTACTTCTTCTACTACCGGGAACATACTCTCCAGCTTGGCAACCGCCGACGGCGCACCCTGCTTCTTCTGAATGACAACCCACAGACAACCGCCCTCATTTAAATGATCATACGCCTGTTCAAAAATCGCATGCACTACGGCCTTGCCGGCGCGAATCGGCGGGTTGGTTAGAATCACATCGAAAGTCTGCCCCTGCACTGCCGATAGCACATCACTTTCCATCACCGTAACATTGCGGATTCCATTATGCTGCGCATTCTCGCGGGCGAGCTCTACCGCACGGCTGTTGATATCAATCATCGTCACATGTCCCTTGGAAGCGAGATGCGCCGCACTAATCCCTATAGGCCCGTAACCACAGCCCACGTCCAGTACCTTCGCACCTTCCGGAATCTCCATCGCCTCAATCAGAACACGACTGCCATGATCAATATCTCCTTTAGAAAAAACACCGGCGTCGCTGGTAAAGCGGAGGCCTTTGCCTCTCAGCTCCGTATCGATGCTGCGTCTGTCATGACGCGCTTCAGGCTGCTGCGAGTAATAATGCTGCGACATACCATCCTCCCTTTCACGTTGAACTACATATCCCTGCAAGGCTCCCTTATAGAGCAACCCCCTTGAACAAGTTCAAGGGGGTTGCAGGAACCGGAGAGAATCACTTCTGCTCCGGGGCAGTACCTATTGAATCAACTTATTTTACTTCTACAACTGCGCCTGCTTCTTCCAATTTCGCTTTGGTAGCTTCGGCTTCTTCTTTGCTTACTTTTTCTTTGATTGCTTTTGGAGCGTTGTCTACAACTTCTTTAGCTTCTTTCAAGCCAAGACCTGTGATTTCGCGAACGATTTTGATAACGTTGATTTTGGAAGCGCCAGCGCTTGTCAAAATTACGTCGAATTCGGACTGTTCTGCTTCAACAGCAGCTACAGCGCCGCCAGCAGCTACTGGAGCTGCTGCAGTTACGCCAAATTCTTCTTCGATTGCTTTTACCAGGTCGTTCAGTTCCAGTACGCTCATGCCTTTAATTTCTTCTAAGATTGTTTCTTTGCTCATGATTGAACCTCCATTATATTTGAATTGGTTTGTGGTCTTGATTATGAAGCTAGAAGCAAAGGCTTACGCGCTTTGTTCTTCTTTCTCAGCAACAGCTTTAACTGCAAGCGCGAAGTTGCGCATTGGAGCTTGAAGCACGCTAAGCAGCATGGAGAGCAAACCATCGCGGGATGGCAGTTCAGCCAGTGCTTTCAGTTGGTCCGCATCGATAACTTTACCTTCTACAACGCCGCCTTTCAGTTTCAAAGCGTCGTTCTTCTTAGCGAAGTCATTTAGAATCTTAGCTGCTATTACCGCATCAGTCTCGCAGAATGCGATCGCTGTAGGACCAGTCAGGACAGCGTCCAGATCAGTCAGCTCAGCTGCCGCAGTTGCACGGCGAAGCAATGTGTTCTTCAGGACTTGAAACTCAACGCCAGCTTCACGAAGCTGCTTACGCAGTTCAGTCACTTGCGATACGTTCAATCCGCGGTAGTCTGCAACAACAGTGGAGACACTGTTCTGCAGTTTGCTAGCAACAACATCAACCGCATCCTGTTTTGCTTGGATTACTTTTGCATTTGCCAATTGTATACACCTCCTGAAAATTTATGTGACGGCGATCCTTCCGGAGAAACCGCGCCGTTCCTACGCAGGCATTAGAAAAGCCTCCGCAGATTCACGAAGGCTTGATAAAACGGAAGTTAGTCAGGCGAGCCTGGCACTTTTTGTTTCTATCACAACACCTCGGTAGGAAATTAAGCCCTACGGCACCTACTGTCTACGGTAAGCATATTCACATTTAAGATTGATCACCTTAATGTTCACAACTGTTATAGACTATCAAAGATTACTCTAGGAGTCAACCTTTAATTATCTGAAAGCAGCTGCGTTCACACGAGCGCTAGGTCCCATTGTGGACGAAATAGCGATGCCTTTAAGGTATACACCTTTGGCAGCAGCCGGTTTCGCACGGTTCAAAGCGTCCATAAGAGCTTTAAGGTTCTCGTTCAATTGTTCAGCGTTGAAAGACACTTTGCCGATTGGCGCGTGAATTTGGCCCGCTTTGTCAAGACGGTATTCGATCTTACCGGCTTTAATTTCTTGAACAGCCTTGGTAACGTCGAAAGTAACTGTACCTGCTTTAGGGTTAGGCATTAGACCTTTACCACCGAGCAGACGACCCAGTTTACCGACTTCACTCATCATGTCAGGTGTAGCTACGCAGACGTCGAATTCGAACCAGCCCTGTTGAATCTTGTTGATCATATCAGCATCACCAACAAAATCAGCGCCAGCAGCTTCCGCTTCCTTAGCTTTTTCACCTTTTGCAAATACAAGCACGCGTTGTGTTTTACCTGTGCCGTGAGGCAGGACAACAACACCACGAACTGCCTGGTCTTGTTTACGCGGGTCTACACCCAGACGAACTGCTGCTTCAACGGTTTCGTCAAATTTGGCAGTTGCCGCCTTTTTCACAAGCTCTACAGCTTCTGAAGGCTCGTAAGTCGCTTCGCTGTTAATCAGCTTAGCGGATTCTTGGTACTTCTTACCATGTTTAGCCATGAAATGTTCCTCCTTTGTGGTGTTAGCGGAAATTCCTCCCACATATTGCGGTCATGAACGACCGGTTCATCGAATACATATTAGTCTTCGATTGTGATTCCCATACTGCGGGCAGTACCTTCAACCATACGCATTGCAGCTTCAACAGATGCAGCGTTCAGATCGGGCATTTTGGTTTCAGCGATTTCACGAACCGCTGCGCGGCCCAGCTTCGCTACTTTTTTCTTGTTTGGTTCGCCGGAGCCTTTTTCTACTTTTGCAGCGATGCGAAGCAGAACAGCAGCCGGAGGAGTTTTGGTGATGAAGGTAAACGAACGGTCTTCAAATACTGTAATTTCAACCGGGATAATCAGACCAGCCTGGTCGGCAGTACGAGCGTTGAATTCCTTACAGAATGCCATGATGTTGACACCCGCTTGACCTAACGCCGGACCTACTGGAGGCGCTGGATTCGCTTTCCCTGCAGGAATCTGCAGTTTCACCATTTTAATAACTTTTTTAGCCATGAGTGACACCTCCTTGCGTAAATAGTGGTATTCGAATGCTAAACAGCATTCTCCCACAAGAAACCCTTGTGCTTGTTATATCTTCTCCACTTGAGTGAAATCCAACTCCAGCGGGGTTTCCCGTCCAAACATGTTGACATGCACCTTGATCTTGCTTTTGTCTGCCAAAATCTCTTCCACGGAGCCCACAAAATTCGCAAATGGACCAACCATAATACGTACGGATTCCTTAATTTCGAAATCAATCTTCGCTTTAGGTTCAACCATGCCCATATGCTTCAGAATCTGTTCAACCTCTTCGGGTAGCAGAGCGGTAGGCTTAGAGCCCGAACCAGTTGAACCGACAAATCCGGTAACGCCCGGCGTATTGCGGACAACATACCATGAATCATCAGTCTGAACCATTTCGACCAAAACGTAACCAGGGTAAACTTTGCGCATGACAGTTTTTTTCTTGCCATCCTTGTTCACCAGCTCTTCTTCCATAGGAACAAGAACGCGGAATATTTTGTCTTCCATGCCCATGGACTCAACGCGTTTTTCCAAATTGGCCTTGACCTTATTCTCATACCCGGAATAGGTATGAACAACGTACCATCTTTTTTCCATATCAAGCCACCTGGGACCTCTCTAAATAATCGCTTCAATCACAGCGGAAATACCGATGTCCAGAACCCAGAAGTAAAGAGAAATAACTACAATTGTACCGAGAACGATCAATGTATAGTTTTTCAGTTCTTTACGGCTAGGCCAGCGAACCTTTTTGAGTTCACTCCAGCTCTCAGTGAAAAAGGAAAACAAAGACTTGAAACTACGTTTCACGCCGACTACACCTCCAAAAGACTATCTGGTTTCGCGATGAGGAGTTTGCTCGTTACAGAACTTGCAAAATTTCTTCATCTCCAAGCGGTCGGGGTGATTTCGCTTGTTTTTGGTTGTTGCATAGTTTCTTTGTTTGCAACTTGTACAAGCCAAAGTGATAATTACCCGCATGATGTGCACCTCCCGAAGACGTACTTCTAATCATCAAATTAGAAGACGTAGATATTGATTCAAAAAAAAGCCGCGAATTTAGGCCTACCTAAAACACTTTAGCATAATATCAATGTCTGTGTCAACGAAAGTTTCCCCCATCGCACTGGGTAATTCCGGGTGCTGTAGCCTTATGCCATAAGTCATCTTTGATCCTGCTTCTTCCTGTACCGCTAGCTGTCTTCCATAATCATTATGCTGCAATTCGCTTGTGTATAAACCTGCCATCCTCCAACGCTTCACCCGTCGTAAATTCGCTGTATCCAAATCTAGCGGACACTAAAAAAAGACTCGAGTCCCGAGCCTTCCTAGTCATTATATCATTAATTGTCACGCACTTCCAGATATCTTTCCAATTTACGTTTCACTCGCTGCAAAGCATTGTCAATGGACTTCACATGCCGCTTCAAATCCTCGGCAATCTCCTGATAGGACCGTCCGTCCAGATAGAGCATCAGAACCTTGCGTTCCAAATCACTCAGAATCTCAGCCATCTTATCTTCCAGTCCGATGAACTCCTCCTGGTTGATAATCAACTCTTCCGGGTCCAGCACCTGACTTCCGCATATCACATCCATCAATGTCCGGTCGGAGTCCTCATCATAGATGGGCTTGTCTAACGAGACATATGAATTAAGCGGAATATGCTTCTGGCGGGTAGCGGTCTTAATGGCGGTTATAATCTGACGGGTAATGCACAGCTCGGCAAAGGCCTTGAACGATGACAGCTTGTCACCCTTGAAGTCACGGATGGCCTTGTATAAGCCAATCATGCCTTCCTGTACAATATCTTCACGATCTGCCCCGATCAAAAAATAGGAACGAGCCTTGGCACGCACAAAATTACGATACTTGTTAATTAAATGCTCCAATGCGCCACTGTCGCCACCACGGAAGATCTCGACAATTTCTTCATCACTTATGAAATCATACTCGGACAGCATTAATTCCTTGAGGTCGACACTCACCAAGAATCCCCCCGGCTGCAACGCAAGACACATCGTTACTTCTCGAAATATAGGAACAGTATATATTATGTTACCTTACACCGTCAACCGGATTTGTCCAAAAACAATCTTCAATAACATATTATGTCATTTTCTTGTAAGGGCAACTGCTATTCCTGTCCTACTGTCTGCGCCAGTCCTCCAGCCGCTTACGCGTCTCTGGTGGCAGCTTGTCTTCCAGCGAGTGACGGGTCCCGCTTACGCTTCCCGGCTCGATGGCCTTCTTCACCTGCTTCTGGTTCTCCTCAATCTCAAGCCTCAGTTCCCTAGCCGAAATCCGGAGTGCCCCCTGGGCAAAAACGACATGCTGCTCCACAAAATCGCTAGTGGCTACCGAGATTTGTCTGCGGCGGTGCGTGAATTCCCCCACCAGCCGTTCGATGCATTCATCTGCTGTTTCCTTCTCCTTGGTGAAGAAGACCTGGATCTTCCCTTGTTCAAACGATCTGCCCAGTCCCGGCACACGGTAAGCATCGAATACAGCAATGACGCGCAGCCCGGAGAATGCCTGATAATCGGCCAGCATATCGAGCAGCCGGTCGCGTGCCCCCTGCATACCGGTCTGCGACAATGCCGCAAGCTCTGGCCAGCCGCCGATCATGTTGTATCCGTCCACGAGCAGGATATCGCGCCAGTCTGCCATAGTTATCCCTGTTCTTGGCGGCGGCGGATTACCTCGTACATGATTACACCTGCTGCCACCGAAGCATTCAGAGAGTTGATTTTCCCCGCCATCGGCAGCTTAAGCAGCACATCGCATTTCTCACGGATCAGGCGGCCCATCCCTTTATT
Organism: Paenibacillus sp. FSL H7-0350; assembly: GCF_038593195.1. Lineage (NCBI taxonomy): Bacteria > Bacillati > Bacillota > Bacilli > Caryophanales > Paenibacillaceae > Paenibacillus > Paenibacillus sp. FSL H7-0350. The sequence goes on from NZ_CP151972.1 coordinate 3,580,070, forward strand.
CTCATTGCCGATCACCACGGCTACCGGTCCGGTGAAAATATCCGATCCGAACAAATTCTGATCGGTATCCACATCCGTACCGACTACCCAGACTCCCAGCTCCTTCAGCCGGTCAATTGTCTGTCCAAGATTCGTTACGCGGGCCACGGGCACATATTCGACTGCACCAGCCGAGGTCTTGGATACAGTGGCAGTAATCTGCGCGGAGCGGCGCTTCGGCACAATGACTCCGTGCACACCTGTGCAGTCAGCCGTACGCAGGATAGACCCGAGGTTATGCGGATCTTCGATTTCGTCCAGCAGGAGCAGAAACGGCGGTTCTCCCTTGGCTTCAGCAATTGCCAGAATATCAGCAACCTCCGTGTAGGCAAAAGGCGCCGCCTGCGCCACCACTCCCTGATGCTGGACGCCCGGTGCGAGCTGATCCAGCTTGCGCTTGTCCACATGCTGAATGACAATACCTGCTTTGCGCGCTTCCGCAACGATAGGTGCGGTCAGGTGCTTTTGCGCAGTTTCGGCGATCCATATTTTATTGATTGTCCGTCCCGCTCTAAGGGCTTCAAGCACCGAATGCTTGCCTGCCAGTATTTCCTCTTCAGTTCTCAATTCTTCCATATTCTTATCTCCTGTTCTGTATACTCACTTGGGGCGGTGCATCATATATTCGATACTGCTGTGAACAAGCTCCTGGATTCTCGCCTGTTGTCCTGTGTAATATAAATAGCCGATCATGCATTCAAAAGCAGTGGCGTGGCGGTATTCCAGCACATCCGCATTTTTGGGAATGCTCCCGGATTTGGCGTTGCGTCCCCGTCTGACCACATCCTTCTCTTCCTCGGTGAGCACCGGATCCAGATAAGCAAGAATGGTGCTCTGCGCTCTGGCGGAGACCAGCCCGGTCGCTGACCGGTGCAGATGCTGGGGACGCAGATTGGGCAGCGAGATCAGATACTGCCGGACTGCAACTTCATAAATAGCATCCCCTGCATACGCAAGGACAATAGGCGGCAGCAGGTGGGCCGGCTTGGAGGGTTCATACGGGAACCAGGCACGGTTCAGATCAAACAGCCCGTTCATTTACGCCGCCACCGCATTCCCTGTGGAGTATCTTCCAGCAGAATCCCCAGCGCATTCAGCTCATCGCGGATTTCATCCGACCGGCTCCAGTTCTTGTTCTTGCGCGCTTCCGCACGCTCCGCAATCAGGCGTTCTACCTCTTCGCTCGCCACTTCTTCCTCAGCCTCTACCGTGAGGCGTAGTACAGCGTTCATCTCGGCAAAAGCCTTCAGTAATGCGGCGAAGTCAGCCGGATTCGCCTCATGATCAGCAAGCGTAAGGTTCGCCAGGCTCACCCAGTCAAATACCGCAGTAATGGCATCCGGTGTATTGAAATCATCCTGCATCCGGGCATGGAAGTTGCTAAGGGTAGCGGCCAGACGCTCCGTAACCTGCGGACTTGCCTCACCTTCTGCCCCCTGCGCCGCCAATTCAAGGCGATGCTTCACATTGCCTTCGGCCAGAGCGATCCGCTCTACGCTTTTCTCAGCAGACAGCAGTGCTTCCTCGGTGAAGTTCAGCGGATTGCGGTAATGGCTGGAAAGCATGAAGTAACGTATAGCCCCCTGCTTAAAGCGGGCACGGATATCCTTCACAAGGAGTCCATTTCCCAGCGACTTTGACATTTTCTCGTCGCCGATATTCAGAAAAGCATTATGCATCCAGTAATTCGACAGCGGCTCCCCCGTCAGCGCTTCGGTCTGGGCACATTCGCATTCATGATGCGGGAATTTCAAATCCTCACCGCCGCCGTGAATGTCAATCGTCGTACCTAAATATTCGCGCACCATCGCCGAACACTCAATATGCCAGCCGGGACGGCCTTCTCCCCATGGACTGGACCAGTGCACTTCGCCCGGCTTGGCTGCCTTCCAGAGTACGAAATCCTCCTGGTTCTCCTTGCGCGAATCCACCTCGACACGGATACCGAAGCGCAGCTCTTCCAGATTCTGGCGGGACAGCTTGCCATAATTGGCAAATTTGCCGGTACGATAATATACATCGCCACCGTTCTCATACGCGTAGCCTTTGTCTTCAAGCTCCTTAATGAACTCGATAATCGTGTCCATGCTCTCCGTAACGCGCGGATTCATCGTCGCCGGCTTCACGCCAAGCCCGGCCAGATCCTCCTGGTAGGCGGCGATGAACATTTCGGCTACCTCGGCTACGGTGATGTTCAGCTCCTCCGCCTTGCGGATCATTTTATCATCCACATCGGTGAAATTTGTCAGATAGCGGACCTCATTCCCAAGCGCCTCCAGGTAGTTGCGCACCATGTCAAAAACAATGACCGGTCTTGCATTCCCGATATGCATATAGCCGTAGACCGTGGGTCCGCAGACATACATCTTCACCTTATCCGTCTCCTGCGGTACAAATTCTTCCTTTGTGCGCGTCATTGTGTTGTAAATATGCAAAGCCATTCTTGTCCCAACCCTTTCTATTGTCCCCGGATTCGTGAAATGCCGGTGCTCTTAAATTTCGTAATCGCCGATATATTGCTGGCTTTCGAGCCGCCGCTGTTCCTTCTTCTGCTTATCTTCAGCACCCATCTGTTCTCTTAGCTCCTCGATCTCCTTCTGCAGGAACTTGAGGGAATCAATCAGCGGGTCTGGCATCTTGGTATGATCCAGCCGGTCGGATACACGTTCCCCGTTACGCTTGACCACACGCCCGGGATTGCCGACTACCGTACTGTTGTTAGGCACTTCACGCAGCACGACTGCGTTAGAGCCGATATTAGAATTATCGCCGATTCGGAAGGAACCCAGTACTTTGGCACCAGAGCCGATAACTACATTGTTGCCGACGGTAGGGTGACGTTTGCCCTTCTCTTTGCCGGTTCCCCCAAGTGTAACGCCCTGATAGATAATGACATCATCGCCAATCTCGCAGGTCTCACCAATGACAATACCCATTCCGTGGTCAATAAACAACCGGCTGCCGATGACCGCTCCCGGATGAATCTCTACTCCGGTCATGAACCGGCTGATCTGCGAGACCATGCGTGCCAAGGTAAACCAGCGGCGTTTGTAAAAAGAGTGGGCCGTCCGGTGTGCCCAGATCGCGTGAAGCCCGGCGTAGGTGAAGACTACCTCGAACCTGCTGCGGGCGGCGGGATCATTGTCGAATACTGCCCGAATATCCGACTTGATATGCTTAAACATCGCGGTTCCCCTCTTCTTTGAGATGCTATATTTCAAGCAGAAACGGCTTTGCCGTCCTTTGGATGGACGGTACCGTTTCAGCGAGAAATAGAAGGATAATGGATAGCGTGAAACCTACACATTCTTATATTTCAACAAAAAACGCCCCTGCAGCATCATAGCTGCAGAGACGTTTAACCGCGGTCCCACTCTGCTTGAACATTGGTATATGTCAGAGCTGTAAACTTGCAGCCCCGTATCCGGTGTTCCTCTTGGTGTCTGTAACGGCGACAACCCGGCACAGTCTACAGCCCCGCACAAGGACGTTCAACCATGCAGCTCACAGGTGCATCTTCAGCGGCAGACAAATGAATAACTCCCAGCCTGCAAGGACGTTCGCCCTTAAGCGGTTATTCTCTCTGGTAATTGTCTGTATACGCCTACTTTTCCTGATCCCAGCTATTCTTATATTCTTCTATCTTAGCGAAAAGCCGCAAAACTGACAAGGGTCTTCTCCCCTTGTATGTCCTGCCCTAAGCGCCTTTGATTTGTGATTTCAGACGTTCGATCACCCGGCTGCGGCCGAGCAGCGCAATCGTTGCATTCAAGTCCCGGCCATGCATCTGTCCAGTAAGAGCGACACGAATCGGCATAAACAGCGCTTTGCCTTTGTGCCCGGTCTCCTTCTGCACTTCCTTGATCAGAACAGCCATATGCGGGGCGCTGAAATCTTCAGCAGCCTCCACTTTAGCCAGAAATGCGGACAGCACTTCAGGAACCTGGGCTTCGGCAAGCACCCCAGCCGCTTCAGTCTCCAGCTCCAGGTGGCTGCGGAAGAACAGCTCGGAGAGAGCGACAATATCGGACGCGGCGGTCATTTGTTCCTGGTACAGCGCAACCAGGCTTTCCGCCCAGCTCTGCTGCTCCTGACTGAGTACCTCAGGCAGACGGCCTGCCTTCTGCAAATGAGGAATGGCAAGTGCAGCAATCCGCTTAGGATCGGCATGCTTGATATAGTGATTGTTCAGATGCGCCAGCTTGTTCGTATCGAACACTGCCGGACTCTTCGACAGGCGGTCCGCCGTAAAGATCGAGATCAGCTCTTCCTTGGTGAAGATTTCCTCTTCCCCCTCAGGCGACCAGCCCAGCAGGGTGATGAAGTTGAACAGGGCTTCCGGCAGGTAGCCCAGCTGGTCGTACTGTTCAATAAACTGAATGATCGATTCATTTCGTTTGCTCAGCTTCTTATGATCATCGCCGACAATCAGCGTCATATGGCCAAAGAGCGGAGCTTCCCAGCCCAGTGCCTCATAAATCATGAGCTGGCGCGGGGTATTGGAGATATGATCCTCTCCGCGCAGCACATGAGAGATAGCCATCAGATGGTCGTCTACCGCTACGGCGAAGTTATAGGTCGGAATACCGTCCTTCTTCACGATGACGAAGTCGCCCATTTCTTTGCTATTGAACGAAATGCTGCCTTTTACGATATCATTGAAGGTATAAGTACGGTCTTCCGGAACAAGGAACCGGATGCTGGCCACGCGTCCCTCCGCCTCAAAGGCCAGGCGCTGCTCCTCGGTCAGATTACGGTGTTTGCCGGAATAACGCGGGGTTTCGCCGCGTGCCGTCTGCTCCTCGCGTTCGGCCTCCAGCTCTTCCTCCGTGCAATAGCAGCGGTAAGCCAGGCCGCGGTCCAGCATATCCTGCCAGTAAACACGGTACAGATCCAGACGCTCAGTCTGGCGGTAAGGCCCGTATTCGCCCCCTACATCCACACTTTCATCCCAGTCAATTCCCAGCCACTTCAAATACTTCAGCTGGCTCTCTTCACCTTCTGCAATGTTGCGCTTGAGATCCGTATCTTCAATCCGGATAATGAATTTGCCGCCCAGATTGCGGGCGAACAGATAGTTAAACAAGGCTGTTCTGGCATTTCCGATATGTAAATGTCCCGTAGGGCTCGGTGCGTAACGCACCCGAACTTGATCCGCCATGGGTTTCCCTCCGCTTCATATTGGTTAAAATTAGGTCTTTACTTACGCTAAAGCCATCTCACGATGATATCACATCTTGCAGCAGACAGACAATAGATTGGGCGGCAATTCCCTCTCCGCGCCCCGCGAAGCCCAGTTGCTCAGTCGTTGTTGCTTTTACATTCACCTTCGATACGTCAGCGTTCAACGTGCGGGCAATAATCTCCGTCATCTGCGGAATATATGGCGCCATCTTCGGTTTTTGTGCAATGATGGTTGAATCGATATTCCCTAGCCGGTATCCGCGCTCACGCGCAAGTGCCCATACCTGCTCCAGCAGCTTCAGGCTGTCTGCATCCTTAAACGCCGGGTCCGTATCCGGAAAATGTCTGCCGATATCCCCCAGTCCCAGCGCTCCCAGTATAGCGTCGCTTACAGCATGCAGCAGCACATCCGCATCCGAATGCCCCAGCAGCCCCTTCTCATAAGGAATCGTCACTCCGCCGATAATACACGGTCTTCCCTCGACCAGCTGGTGTACGTCAAATCCTTGTCCTACAGCAATCATCTGTGTTCCTCTCCCCTGCTTCTTACTGTGAATTCAGCGAAATCCAAGTCTTCCGGCGTCGTGATCTTAATATTCATGTAGCTTCCTTCTACAACTGACACGGTAATGCCGCTGCGTTCAGCCAGACTGGAATCATCAGTCCCGAGAAAACCGTCCCGCTCTGCCTCCTCATAGGCGGACAGCAGATCGGACAAACGAAAAGTCTGCGGGGTCTGAATCGCCCACAGACTTCGCCGATCCGGCGTTGACAGCACCTTGCCTTCACTGTCCACCTGCTTAATCGTATCCTTAACCGGTACTGCAAGCACCGACGCTCCATCGGACTGAGCCCGCTCGTAGCAAGCCTCTATCTCGCTGTCCTGTACGAATGGCCGTACCCCGTCATGAACCATGACCCAATGAGTCTTAAGTTCCTCCAGTCCGCGGCGAACCGAATGCTGGCGCTCCGTTCCCCCGGGAATGACCGCAGCCACCTTATCCAGCTTGAAGGCTTGTACCCATTGCTTACAGCGCTGCACATCCTCTTCCCCGGTGACAAGCACAATCTCAGAGATCAGCTTATGCCGCTGGAACACCTCCAGGGTATGCACGATAATCGGCTTGCCCTGCAGCAGCAAATATTGCTTGCTCTCTGCCGTCCTCATCCGGGTTCCTCTGCCTGCCGCTACGATAACGACGCCAACACTGTTTGACATGCTTTCGGCTCCTGTCTTTCTTTCACGTATACTCCCATCATAACGTGTTTGGCTGGCATTTCCAAGCCCGAAAGGTGCTGCCGGAAGCCTTGACTGAACTTATTGTGCTTTTTCCAGAAGCTTCGGTTTGGCAAAAATCATCCGTCCTGCCGATGTCTGCAGCACGCTCGTCACCAGAACCTCCATCGTAGTGCCGATATAATCCCGGCCGCCCTCCACCACAATCATCGTGCCATCGTCCAGATAGGCTACGCCTTGTCCATGTTCTTTGCCGTCCTTAATCACCTGTACAATGATCTCTTCGCCCGGCAGAACCACCGGCTTCACTGCATTCGCCAAGTCATTAATATTCAGCACTGACACTCCCTGCAGCTCGCACACCTTGTTAAGGTTGAAGTCGTTGGTGACGACCTTGCCGTGCAGCACTTTCGCCAGCTTGACCAGCTTGCTGTCCACTTCCGAGATCTCCTCGAAATCCCCTTCATAGATCAGCACCTTGACGTCCAGCTCTTTCTGAATCTTATTCAGAATATCCAGCCCCCGGCGTCCACGGTTACGCTTCAGCAGATCGGATGAATCGGCAATATGCTGCAGCTCCTCCAGTACGAACTCAGGTATAACAATGGTACCTTCGATGAAGCCCGTTTTGCAGATGTCAGCAATCCGTCCGTCAATAATCACGCTGGTATCGAGGATCTTATGCTCCTGATTTCCGCGTTCCTCCGGTTCCGCAGAGCGCGCCCAGCGTCCGGTATTCCAGAGCGAAGCGAGCTCCTCCTTCTTCTCCAGTCCGATCCGCAGACCCATATAACCCAGGGCAAGCGTAGCAGCTACCTGCAGCAGCTCCCCTGCTTTGCCCAGCCAGGCCATAACGGGATACAGCAGCAGAGACAGCAGCAGACCTCCCGTAAGCCCCGCTGCGCTTGCAGCAAGCTCATTCATCGGGATACGCGAGCAATACGCAACCGCCTCCCGCAGTTTTGAACTTGCCCAATCCGCGCATAAAGTCCCCGCAATCAGAAAAATAATGGCACCCAGCACCGCACACAAAACGCTTCCTTCCATAGGCAAGCTATCCTCCAGTTTCCCAAGGCCTACCGGGAACCCTCTTTCTGCCGCGTGATATAGCGAATAACCGGACCAGGCTCCACATAACCCGGCAAGCATCAAAATCATCTTTTTCCACATAACCTCGCACCTCCTTTTATTCATCCATCAATCCTCTATACCTCACCAGTATGTTCCAATTTTTAGGACAATAATCCAGGGGGCCGTTATTTTTTCTGTAAGCCCGAAATTCCCGGTCAGCTCTCTTGCCGTAAACCTCTATTTCTGGTTGAAAATGAGGGAGACCCTGGCATATAATGAACTCAATTCGAACCCAGGGGTGAATGGAAAATGAGCGCACCAAGTTTACAGGCCTTTCAGGATCAAGTCTCCGAACTGCTGCTCCGTCACCGTAGTCTTCTGGATGTAATGTCCAAGAACGGACAGAGCAGTGCTTCCGTCAACCGGGCTGTCGTCAAAGCCATTACCGAATGCGGCTGCATTCAGCTGCACGCCACCAAGCAGGTCTTCGAGCCCACTCTAGGCCTTGAGCAAGCCAAAGAGCTTGCAGGGACTCATCTGGCAGGAGAGCTGTGTGAGAACTGCCGGGAGGTCATTGGCTCCGAGCTGGGCCGCGAGTTGTTCTACATGTCTGCACTCTGCAATTTGCTTGCTATCAATATGGACGAGGTTGTCGCCAAGGAATCGCAGAAATGCGCAACACTCGGGTTGTTCAACTTGTCCTGAGCAGACCGTCCGCGCTCTCCTTCATCCATTCCCCCAGCTCCGGGGGAACCGTATTCCTTATACTTCCCTTCCCGCAAGCAGCAAAAAGGCATTGCACTCTCCTGATATCAGGAAAGGCAATGCCTTTTGTACAAATATAAGAATTTATATGTTTCACGCAATAACTTATCCTTATATTTCTCGCTGAAACGGTACCGTCCTTCAAAAGGAGGGCTAACCGTTCTTGGAATGATATACCTTATCTTCCGCGCGTCTTCTGCGGCGGCGTTGCCGCCGAACCTTAAATAGTCCTAAGCTCTGTCTGAAGCCATACAAGGCATACAGCGCCAGCAGTCCAAAGATCAGCTTGGCAATCTGTTCAGGGAAGACCACCGCAACAGCTACAGCGATCACGATAACTACAGGTGCGCCTATAACCGCTTTTTTGGGAAAACCGATCTTCTTGAAGTTGGGATACTTCACTGTGCTGACCATCAGATAGGACAGCAGCAGGGTAGCCACAATCATGAATGGTGCAGATACATCCTTATGGAAAAGTGCAAGCGTGGCCAGAACCCCGCCCGCAGCAGGAATAGGCAATCCTACGAAATATCCCGGAATCCCCGGGCGGACATTGAACCGGGCCAGACGTAAGGCTCCGAATACAGGGAAAATCGCTGTGACTGTCCATCCCACTGCAGGATTCAGCTCCTGCAGACTTGTTAAATACATAATCAGCGCCGGTGCGACTCCGAACGAAACTACATCGGATAGAGAATCCAGCTCCTTGCCGAATTCACTCTCACATTTCAGCGCACGGGCCATACGGCCATCCAGCCCATCGAGCAGCATCGCGATAATCACCATGATAGCGGCCATGCTCAGCTTGCCGTCAAACGCCATCATGATACCAAACATTCCAAGCATCAGATTACCAATCGTAAAAAGACTTGGAATTGATTTTTGTATCATTTCTTCACCTCAATTTTCCTACTTGCACTGCATGGGACTGTAACATTACGTGATTGTATGGTATTTACATTTGTCTGTCAATAAGAACTTGTTTCTGGAGCCGCTTCAGCCCGTCCTGAATATTGCGTGCGCGGACCTCGCCAATGCCATCTACTTCATCAAGCTCAGCTATGCTTGCCGTCATCAGGTTAGGCAGCATTTCGAAGCGTTCCACCAAATTGTGAATGATTACATTCGGCAGCCTTGGGATCTTGTTCAGCAGGCGGTAACCGCGCGGAGTCACAGCTTCTTCGGAGGAAATGGCTGTTGAGGAATAGCCCAGCAGGCGGGCAATATGGTTGTCATCCATCAGTTCATCATCGCTGCTGCGCTTCAGCCCGGCAATGATCTCACGGATCTTCTCCTCCTGCTCTTCCCTGGCATAGTCTCTGTACAGCAGCCATGCTTCTTCCTCAGTATTTCCAACCAATTCTTCCATCTGCATGCTGATCAGCCGGCCTTCATTGCCAAGCTCGTTGATGTATCGCTTAATTTCCATTTTGATTCTCAGCACCATCTCTACGCGCTGAATCACACCGACAACCTCGGCCACCGTCACAATCCCCTCATATTCGGAAGCGGACAGGTTGGTCAGCCCTTGTGTCAGAACGGCTTTGTACTTCTCCAGAGTCTGAATCGCCTGGTTGGCCTTGGCCAGAATGGCACCGATTTCCTTGAGCGCGTAACGGATGGAGCCCTGATACAGCGTAATAATATTCCGGCGCTGGGAAATGGAAACGACCAGCTTGCCGGTCTGCTTCGCTACACGTTCAGCCGTCCGGTGCCGGATTCCTGTCTCGATCGAAGAGATGGAGGAATCAGGGATCAGCTGCGTATTGGCGTACAGAATCCGCTTCAGATCCTCGCTCAGAATAATCGCCCCGTCCATTTTGGCCAGCTCGTATAAATAGTTTGGTGAAAAATCACAGTTAATGGAGAAGCCGCCATCGACAACCTCCATGACTTCCGGACTATATCCGACAACAATCAGTGCCCCGGTCTTCGCGCGAAGCACATTCTCCAGTCCTTCCCGGAAGGGTGTTCCAGGTGCAGCCATTCTAAGCAGATCATTCATATTATCTGATGGATTATATTCTTTCATGTCCCTGTGCCCCCTAATCTAACGCAACCGCTAGTGCCTGTGCTACTGTGCTGACGCCTATAATCTGGATATCCTGCGGATGCTTCCAGCCCTTCAGACTCTTCTCGGGCATAATGACCCGCCGGAAGCCAAGCTTGGCCGCCTCTTTCACCCGCATCTCTGCGCGTGATACCCCTCTCACTTCACCGGTAAGCCCTACCTCCCCGAAGAACACATCATACGGCTTGGTCGGAAAATCACGGAAGCTGGAGGCAATGCTGATGGCGACAGCCAAATCCACCGCCGGCTCATCCAGCTTCACCCCTCCCGCAACGTTGAGGTAAGCGTCCTGATTCTGCAGGAACATGCCCATCCGCTTCTCCAGTACAGCAATGATCAGCGCCATCCGTTGATGATCCATCCCTGTGCACATTCTGCGGGGCGAAGGGAAATGTGTCGAAGCTACCAGCGCCTGCAGTTCAACAAGAACAGGTCTTGTGCCCTCCATGCTGGCTACCACCGCAGAACCGGCCACTCCAAGCGGGCGCTCGGACAGGAACAGCTCCGACGGGTTCTCCACCTCGGTCAGCCCGATTTCCCCCATTTCAAAGATCCCGATCTCATTCGTGGAGCCGAAGCGGTTCTTCACCGCACGCAGCAGACGGTACGTATGATGGCGTTCCCCTTCAAAATAAAGGACACAGTCCACCATATGCTCTAACATACGAGGGCCGGCAATAGCGCCTTCCTTGGTTACATGCCCTACAAGCACCGTGGCGATTCCCCGGATCTTCGCAATCCGCATGAATCTTGTCGTACATTCCCGCACCTGTGCTACACTGCCCGGCGCACTGGTTACTTCCGGCATAAATACAGTCTGGATCGAGTCAATGACCAGAAATTGAGGCTGAATCTGCTCAATGGCTTCCTCAATGCTCTCCATGTTCGTCTCACATAGAACGTACAATTCCGCAGAGAGCGCTCCGAGTCGGTCGGCCCGCAGCTTGGTCTGCCGCACAGATTCTTCCCCCGAAATATACAGCACGCGCAGCCCTTGTGTAGTCAAGGCATGCGAGGTCTGCAGCAGCAGTGTCGATTTCCCGATTCCGGGGTCGCCTCCAACCAGCACCAGCGAGCCGGGTACAATTCCGCCGCCAAGCACGCGGTTAAGCTCTCCGATGCCCGTCAGAATACGCGGCTCCTTGTCACTTTCTATATTTATGATCGATTGCGCCTTTTCTTTACTCTGAAAAATAGGTGCATTCATGCCTTGTGTTTTGACGACGCTTTCCGTTTCCTCTACCATCGAGTTCCATTCCTGGCACCCCGGGCACTTCCCGAACCACTTTGGTGATTCGTAGCCGCATTCGGTACAGAAAAATTTTGTTTTAGGTTTAGCCATGTGCACTCCTTACCGTCCGAACTTGCTAAAATTGCGGATATTTTACTCTTATTCAAAGTTTACCATTTCTGCACACTGAACGGAAGGACACTTAAGATCTAGTTTTAATTTGCGTCTTCTTTTAGGCATGCCTGAGGGTCGGAAACAAATAAAGCTCCCGCCCCTCTATACGGAGGAGCGGGAGCTTTGTTTCATTTTCCGGAACAATTATTCAGTTTCGACTGTTTTCTCCAGGGAGACCTCGGCCGGCGCCTCAATGGTGGTTACGACCAGTTCGCCGTTCACCTCATCAATGTTCAGGGAATCGCCCTTCTTGATGTTTCCTTTGAGCAGCTCTTCGGAGAGGCGGTCTTCGATATGCTTCTGAATCGCCCGGCGGAGCGGACGGGCACCGAAGGCCGGATCATAACCCTCTTTGGCCAGGAACGCTTTGGCTCCGTCGGTAAGCAGGAAGTCTACATCATGCTCACGCAGACGCTTGCGCAATTCATCGGACATCAATGTAACGATCTCTGCGATATGCTTCTCCTCCAGAGAGTGGAAGACGATGATCTCATCGATCCGGTTCAGGAACTCAGGCCGGAAGCTCTTCTTCAGCTCTTCCATAACCTTGCCCTTCATATTGGTATAATCGGCGCCTGCATCTTGAACAGCCGTGAATCCAAGCGTCGAATTCTTCTTGATTGCCTGTGCCCCGACATTGGAGGTCAGGATAATCAGGGTATTGCGGAAATCGACCACGCGACCTTTGGAATCGGTCAGACGGCCGTCTTCCAGCACCTGCAGCAGAATGTTAAACACTTCAGGGTGGGCCTTCTCGATCTCATCCAGCAGGACAACCGAATAAGGCTTGCGGCGCACCTTCTCTGTCAATTGTCCGCCTTCTTCATACCCAACATACCCTGGAGGCGCTCCGACCAGACGGGAGGTGGAATGCTTCTCCATGTACTCCGACATGTCGATGCGGATGACCGCATTCTCATCACCGAACATCGCTTCGGCAAGCGCACGCGCCAGCTCTGTCTTACCAACCCCGGTAGGTCCGAGGAAGATGAAGGAGCCCATCGGACGTTTCGGGTCCTTCAGACCCGCACGCGCCCGGCGTAGAGCCCGGCTGACTGCCTTAACGGCCTCATCCTGGCCGATTACACGTTCATGCAGCAGAGCTTCCATATTCAGCAGACGGTCCGTTTCTTCTTCCTTCAGCTTACTGACCGGAATGCCGGTCCAGCTGGCAACCACCTGTGCGATATCCTCAGGTGTAACCTGGGAATCGGTGCGGCCCTGCTTTTCTTTCCACTGATTCTTCGTAGTATCCAGCTCTTCACGAATCTTCTGCTCGGTATCGCGCAGTGCAGCAGCCTTCTCGAACTCCTGGCTCTGAACTGCGGAATCCTTCTCCTTGCGGATATCATCCAGACGCATTTCGAGTTCCTTCAGATTCGGCGGAATGGTGTAAGAATTCAGTCTTACCTTGGAGCCCGCTTCATCAATCAGGTCAATGGCCTTGTCCGGCAGGAACCGGTCTGGAATATAGCGGTCCGACAGCTTGACAGCTTCCACAATGGCTTCATCCGTAATCTTCACCCGGTGATGGGCTTCATAGCGGTCACGCAGGCCGAAGAGGATCTGAACAGCTTCTGCAGGCGAAGGCTGATCCACCGTAATCGGCTGGAAGCGGCGTTCCAGGGCAGCGTCTTTCTCGATATATTTGCGATATTCATCAAGCGTAGTGGCACCGATGCATTGCAGCTCACCACGGGCCAGGGCAGGTTTCAGGATGTTGGAAGCATCAATTGCGCCTTCTGCACCACCCGCTCCGATCAGCGTATGCAATTCATCGATGAAGAGCACGATATTGCCTGCTTGGCGAATCTCATCCATAATTTTTTTGAGGCGGTCTTCGAACTCACCGCGATATTTCGTACCGGCCACTACAGAACCCATATCGAGGGTCATGACACGCTTGTCGCGCAGCGTCTCCGGAATTTCATTGTTGATAATCTTTTGAGCCAGACCTTCGGCAATCGCCGTTTTACCGACCCCAGGCTCACCGATCAATACCGGATTATTCTTGGTGCGGCGGCTCAGCACTTGAATGACACGCTCAATTTCCTTGCTGCGGCCGATCACAGGATCGAGGTTACCGTCCTTGGCATAAGCTGTCAGATCGCGGGCCAGGCCGTCCAATGTTGGCGTGCTGACGTTAGCCGGAGCTCCGCTGTGACTGGAGGTTGCTTCATTGCTCCCCAGGAGCTGCAATACCTGCTGGCGGGCCTTGTTCAGGCTAATGCCGAGATTGTTCAGCACACGGGCTGCTACGCCCTCTCCCTCGCGGATCAGACCGAGCAGGATATGCTCTGTTCCCACATACGTATGACCCAGCTTGCGGGCTTCGTCCATAGACAGCTCGATTACCTTCTTGGCACGAGGAGTATAAGCGATGTTGGTCGGTTGTTCCTGACCTCTGCCAATCAGCGTTTCTACTTCATCCTGTATCTTCTCCAGACCCAGACCAAGTCCGATCAATGCCTTAGCGGCAATGCCGTCTCCTTCACGAATCAGTCCGAGTAAAATATGCTCTGTCCCAATGTTGTTGTGTCCCAAACGTACGGCTTCTTCCTGCGCCAGCGCCAGCACCTTTTGTGCGCGTTCCGTAAATCTTCCAAACATCATATCTCCTGCACCTCCACGGATAATAAATATCTATAATTAATGTTGTGATCCCAGTGTCTCCCGGAGCAGCTTTGCCCGGTACATATCGCGTTCAGTAGGCGACAGCTCGTCACCGAACAGCTTTTGCAGAAAGCCCGGCTGAGTCTTGACATTCAGCTCATTGAGCACTGAAATCGAAGGCCCTTCCAGAATCCCCAGATCTACACCAAGCCGCAGATCGGAGAGCCGCTGTGCCGACTCTTTCAGTTCCATCACAGCAGCATAGGCCAGTATTCCGTAGGAGCGCTTGATACGGTCAGTAATCCGCAATGCGGAATCCGCCAGCAGGCGATCACGCGCATTCCGCTCATGCTCTATAATCTGGGTGACTACGCTGTGAAGATTCTCAATAATCTCACTTTCGGTCTGTCCCAGCGTAATCTGGTTCGAGATCTGAAAGATATTCCCTACTGCTTCGCTGCCTTCACCATAAATTCCTCTAACGGTAAGCCCCACCTGATTGACTGCGGATAAAATGCGGTTGATCTGATGAGTCATCACCAAGGCCGGCAGATGGACCATAACCGAAGCTCTTAGCCCAGTTCCCACATTGGTGGGACAGCTTGTTAAATATCCTCTGCGGTCATCGAAGGCGTAATTGACAGCAGCCTCAAAAATATCATCGATGGCGGTCGCCCTCACCCAAGCTTCTCTGACCTGCAGCCCAGGGAACAGGCATTGAATGCGGAGATGATCCTCCTCATTAATCATAATGCTGACCGACTCATCCTCATTAAGAATAACTGCCCCGCCTTTAGAGTCATCCGCCAGATTAGGACTGATAAGGTGCTTTTCCACCAGCACTTTTTTGTCCAGCTCACCCAGCTCATCCAGTCTCAGCAGTTCAAAGCTGCCGAAATCTGCAGAGGCATCGCCCTGAAATACAGGGGCAAGCTGCTCCAGCACCTCCTCCGACTGCTCTGCCGAAGCAAGTAGCGGGAACGGAAGATGCTCCAGATTACGGGCGATACGCATACGGCTGCTGATGACAATCTCTGAATGACTGCCGCCGCAGCGCATCCATTCACTAAGTGCTTGTTCGGTATACCGGAGACTTGACATGCCTGATCCCCCCTATATATCAAAGACTTTACTCTTGTGGAATTTCTTTTTCAAGCTTGCGGATTCTGTCCCTCAGCTCAGCTGCGGTTTCGAACTCCTCCTGCACAATACTCTGCTGTAATTCCTGCTTCAGCTCATCAATCTGGCGCTTGCACATAATCTGTGCTCCAGCCCGCTTGGGAAGCTTGCCGACATGTGCTGTACTGCCATGCACCCGTCTGAAGAGCGGGTCAAGCGTACTGTCGAAATACTTATAGCAGGAGCTGCAGCCGAACCGTCCCAGCTTGCTGAACTGTGAATAGGTCATACCGCAGTTTTCGCAATGCAGACCTTGCACACTTTGTGCTGCTGCTGATTTTCCCTTGCCCGAGCCCTCCAGGTCCAGGAGACCGGAAAGCAAGCTGTGGATAGAGAAGCCTCCCGCAGTTCCGGGAATCAGTTCACCCTTCTCCCGCGCACAGCTTTCGCAAATATGAAATTCCGTCTTCTCCCCGTTCACGATCTTCGTGAAGTGGAGTGTAGCCGGTTTGACGCCGCATTCCTGGCATAGCATGAGCGGTGTCCCTCCTTACCATTTGACAAATTATTTGCCCAATAAAGAGATTAGCATAGCCTTCATAAGCTTGGCACGAATCTCATCCCGGTACGGCAGATTAACCGTCAGGCATTCCCGGGAAACCGCAGACCGCATTAGACACGCTTCACGTTTGGAGAGGAATCGGGCCTCCTCCAGCTGATAAATCAGCCCTTCGGCAGAATTCTGATCCATATCATTCCCTATCGTGGAGTTCAGATGTGCGTATAGGGCCACATTCTGTGGCAGCTCATAGCGCTGAATCCGGATATATCCGCCGCCGCCGCGTTTGCTCTCCACCACATATCCCTTTTCCAATGTGAACCGTGTGCTGATGACGTAATTGATCTGTGACGGGACACAGGAGAACTGGTCCGCCAGATCATTGCGCTGAATTTCCACCGTACCTTCGGGACTTTCATGCAAAATATTCTTCAGATATTGTTCAATAATATCGGAGATATTACGCATCACTCATCCTCCAGTGTGTAAGCATTGGTTAAAACTGTGCTGCGCCAACGCCTGCCGTCAGAGACTTGCTCTTAAGAATTTAACCCTGGCAATGCAATAAGAATCGGCTGCAAAAGCCTCTGCACTGCGCTTTTCTCTAAATGTTACATTCCTGAGAACGATATATCCGGCCTGCGTTGACTTTGACTTTCTTTGACTTTTTCATATTATAACATATTCTCACTGAATTCCAAGGGGTTACTCTTATTTTTTACTTTTTGGCTGTATTGTATTCCGGTTGCCTGCTTAGTTCCATGAATTGAGGCGTTATGTATAGGAAAGCTCCTCCGCTTCCAAGGGAAGGGGAAGAGCTTTTCTCTGTCAGAAAAAATCGAATAATGCCGTCTCGGCCTGCGGAATCAGCGCTTCAAGCCAAGCTGTCGCCTCAGCAGTCCCGGATAATTGTCCGTACTTTGCCGCCTGAAGCGGACGTTTATACCCCATCAGCAGCACAGTAAGCGTGCCGATACTGCATTCCAGGTCAGCCTCTGACCGCTCGCCCTGAATTTGGGTAAGCGTCGCCTCCCCCTGCTCCGACACCGTCCACTGCCACAACCCGTTGTTCCAGGACGCATGCTTATCTTCAATATAAAGCACCCGCTCCCGTTCACCCTCCGGCACATTGAAGCTCATGTTCTCCACAAAAGCCTTGGCATTGACGATACGCGCCATGAAGTATGGATAATTCTCCTGCGCAATCCGCGGATCAGGAAGGAGAAAGGGCAGAATATCGTCAGCAGGCACCAGCTTCAGCTGTGCAGCCGTAATCATGGAATCATGATTGGCAAGGAAGGTCCACAAGCCCTGGCGGGCACGCTCGTTCCCATAGATGAACTCATCTATGACCAGCTCCTGCTGCACTATTTTATACAGCACATAACCTTCCGGGTCACCCTGCTCAGAATAAAACACACAGGAATGTGTATCGTCATCAAGCACACTTTCCTTCCACCAGGACTCACTGCGCTGGAGAGTACCGTTATACCTCATGGCGAATTGGTCGTACAACTGCCGGAATACTGCAAGATCAGAGGTATCGCGCTTCACGCTGCCCTTAATCTCCGTCTTGTGCGGGAACTTCCCTACTGGAAGAGTGTACTTCTTATATTCACAGTAGATCTCCCAGCCGAATTTACGGTAAAAAGGAATCAGGAACGGATGCAAAAAGGACAACGTCTGACCGGCTTCGTTCATCGTCTCGAGCGCATGGATCAGCAGATGGGCTACATAACCCTGCCGGCGCTTCTCCGGCCAAGTAGCTACACCGGCGATGCCCCCCATAGAAACGGGCTTGCCTTGTATATATACCTGTAACGGAAGAAGCGTCAGCTTCGCACCGATGCTGTCCCCTTCAAAAATCGCCCAGGTTTCTTCCGGTTTGAAATTCTCCTTGGCGTGTACTCTATCTTCTGCAGAAACCTTATACTTAAAAGCATATTCGGACAAGCTCAGGCTGTCCTCAAATTCTCCGGCACGTAATTGCCTGATTTCCATTCTGTTCCCCCCGTTACATTTCATAAATTAGCTCCAGTTATTTGCTTAATAGAGAGTATAACAAGCGAAGCCGCCAGATGCTAATAGAGGCTTGTCATCAGCTGCAAAAAGAATAGTTATCCACAGCTTTTGCACAGCAACGCAAAAAACCGGAAAGAGATTCTTTCCGGCTGAAATGAGTTATCCACGAATACGTTTTATCTATCCACAATATTCACTTTTTATCCACAAAATCGGTGTATTACTTATGTTTTTGCTTGACTCATCCACAATATTATGCGTGATGTCCCCATAATCCGGGGATCAATTTGTTCCTGCAAAGGTATCCACATGTGCGCAACTTTTCTGTACTTACTGAAATCTATCCACAGCTTTTCCACAGCCCTGCCTGCACGCAAAAAAACCACTGTCGATTGCTCAACAATGGCTAATGTGTGCTTGGCAACGTCCTACTCTCCCAGGACCCTTCGGTCCAAGTACCATCGGCGCTGGAGGGCTTAACGGTCGTGTTCGGGATGGGTACGTGTGGAACCCCTCCGCTATCGCCACCAAACATGCGTCTGTGAAACAGACGCTGCCGCTAGAAATTCGGTTCATCACGAATGTGTGAATGAATTTCGTTGCGTTCAGGAACTTGATTCCTGAAAACTGAATCCGAAACGAATCTGCGTGTTAGAAATTTGGATAAGCCCTCGACCGATTAGTATTGGTCAGCTCCATGCATTGCTGCACTTCCACCTCCAACCTATCTACCTCGTCGTCTTCAAGGGGTCTTACATACTGGGAAATCTCATCTTGAGGGGGGCTTCACGCTTAGATGCTTTCAGCGCTTATCCCGTCCGTACGTAGCTACTCAGCCATGCTCCTGGCGGAACAACTGATGCACCAGCGGTACGTCCATCCCGGTCCTCTCGTACTAAGGACAGCTCCTCTCAAATTTCCTGCGCCCACGACAGATAGGGACCGAACTGTCTCACGACGTTCTGAACCCAGCTCGCGTACCGCTTTAATGGGCGAACAGCCCAACCCTTGGGACCTACTTCAGCCCCAGGATGCGATGAGCCGACATCGAGGTGCCAAACCTCCCCGTCGATGTGGACTCTTGGGGGAGATAAGCCTGTTATCCCCAGGGTAGCTTTTATCCGTTGAGCGATGGCCCTTCCATGCGGTACCACCGGATCACTAAGTCCGACTTTCGTCCCTGCTCGACTTGTAGGTCTCGCAGTCAAGCTCCCTTATGCCTTTGCACTCTGCGAATGATTTCCAACCATTCTGAGGGAACCTTTGAACGCCTCCGTTACTCTTTAGGAGGCGACCGCCCCAGTCAAACTGCCCGCCTGACACGGTCCCCGTACCGGGTTACGGTACTAGGTTAGAACCTAGATACGATCAGGGTGGTATCCCAACGGCGCCTCCGCAGAAGCTTGCGCTCCTGCCTCAACGGCTCCCACCTATCCTGTACAGATCGTACCCAAATTCAATATCAAGCTGCAGTAAAGCTCCATGGGGTCTTTCCGTCTTGTCGCGGGTAACCTGCATCTTCACAGGTATTAAAATTTCACCGGATCTCTCGTTGAGACAGCGCCCAAGTCGTTACGCCATTCGTGCGGGTCAGAATTTACCTGACAAGGAATTTCGCTACCTTAGGACCGTTATAGTTACGGCCGCCGTTTACTGGGGCTTCGGTTCACAGCTTCGGGTTTAACCCCTAACCACTCCCCTTAACCTTCCAGCACCGGGCAGGCGTCAGCCCGTATACTTCGCCTTACGGCTTCGCACAGACCTGTGTTTTTGCTAAACAGTCGCTTGGGCCTTTTCACTGCGGCCCCCTCGGGCTATTCACCCTACCGAGGCACCTCTTCTCCCGAAGTTACGAGGTCATTTTGCCGAGTTCCTTAACGAGAGTTCTTCCGCGCGCCTTAGAATTCTCTTCTCGCCTACCTGTGTCGGTTTGCGGTACGGGCACCTTCTCCTGGCTAGAGGCTTTTCTTGGCAGTGTGAGATCATGACCTTCGCTACTATAATTTTCGCTCCCCATCACAGCCTGGCCTTAATAGTGTGCGGATTTGCCTACACACCAGCCTCACTGCTTAGACGGACATCCATCAGTCCGCGTCACTACCCTCCTGCGTCACCCCATCGCTCATAGCGGATTACGGTGGTACAGTAATTTCAAACTGTTGTCCTTCGACTACGCCTTTCGGCCTCGCCTTAGGTCCCGACTTACCCTGAGCGGACGAGCCTTCCTCAGGAAACCTTGGGCTTTCGGCGGATCAGATTCTCACTGATCTTTTCGTTACTCATACCGGCATTCTCACTTGTATGCTGTCCAGCGCTCCTTACGGTACACCTTCAACCCACATACAACGCTCCCCTACCCCAGATGCAAAGCATCTAGCCATAGCTTCGGTGGTGTGTTTAGCCCCGTTACATTTTCGGCGCAGAGTCACTCGACCAGTGAGCTATTACGCACTCTTTCAATGGTGGCTGCTTCTAAGCCAACATCCTGGTTGTCTGTGCAACTCCACATCCTTTCCCACTTAACACACACTTGGGGACCTTAGCTGATGGTCTGGGCTGTTTCCCTTTTGACAATGGATCTTAGCACTCACTGTCTGACTCCCGGCAAGAAGTTAATGGCATTCGGAGTTTGACTGAGCTTGGTAACCCTTGCGGGCCCCGCACCCAATCAGTGCTCTACCTCCACCACTCCATTCACCGAGGCTAGCCCTAAAGCTATTTCGGGGAGAACCAGCTATCTCCGAGTTCGATTGGAATTTCTCCGCTACCCCCACCTCATCCCCGCATTTTTCAACATGCGTGGGTTCGGGCCTCCAGTGCGTGTTACCGCACCTTCACCCTGGACAGGGGTAGATCACACGGTTTCGGGTCTACGTCCACATACTGAGTCGCCCTATTCAGACTCGCTTTCGCTGCGGCTCCGGCTTCTCACCTTAACCTTGCATGTTAAACGTAACTCGCCGGTTCATTCTACAAAAGGCACGCCATCACCCATAGAAAGGGCTCTGACTTTTTGTAAGCACACGGTTTCAGGTTCTATTTCACTCCCCTTCCGGGGTGCTTTTCACCTTTCCCTCACGGTACTGTTTCACTATCGGTCGCCAGGTAGTATTTAGCCTTAGCAGATGGTCCTGCTGGATTCATACGGGGTTTCACGTGCCCCGCACTACTCGGGATCCGTCTCGGAGAGAACACAGTTTAGGCTACAGGGCTTTTACCTCTATCGCGGGCCTTTCCAGACCTCTTCGCCTACCATATTCCTTTGTAACTCCATGTGAGACGTCCCACAACCCCAAGAGGCAAGCCCCTTGGTTTAGGCTGTTCCGCGTTCGCTCGCCGCTACTGACGGAATCACTATTGTTTTCTCTTCCTCAGGGTACTTAGATGTTTCAGTTCCCCTGGTCTGCCTCTGCATTTCCTATGTATTCAGAAATGAGTAACTGCGAATTACCACAGCTGGGTTTCCCCATTCGGACACCCCCGGATCAAAGCTTGCTTACAGCTCCCCGAGGCAGTTTCGTTGTTCGCCACGTCCTTCGTCGGCTCCTGGCGCCTAGGCATCCTCCGTGTGCTCTTAGTAGCTTAACCTCGATTGTTCCGTCAGGAAAATATCGGACAATGAATTTCTTCAACGCCTGTATTTCCATCTAGATCATCGTAGCATCGCCATTAATTTAAAACTTGTTTACACAAGTTCAACTTAAAGGAATGTTCTAAAACGCAAATTCGTTTCGGTATCCAGTTTTCAAGGATCAAGTTGTATCCAGTATTTCAGACATGACAAATAGATGAAGTTTGTTGGTGGAGCCAAGCGGGATCGAACCGCTGACCTCCTGCTTGCAAGGCAGGCGCTCTCCCAGCTGAGCTATGGCCCCGCAAATTCCATCAAAACCGAACAAATGGAAACGCTCAAGGCTTTACGAAGTAAAGCCTGCTTCAGGAAGTTAACTTCCTGAAGACTTTTATTTGAATGTCTTCGTTGCAGAAGACGATTCTCCATAGAAAGGAGGTGATCCAGCCGCACCTTCCGATACGGCTACCTTGTTACGACTTCACCCCAATCATCTACCCCACCTTCGGCGGCTGGCTCCCTTGCGGGTTACCCCACCGACTTCGGGTGTTGTAAACTCTCGTGGTGTGACGGGCGGTGTGTACAAGACCCGGGAACGTATTCACCGCGGCATGCTGATCCGCGATTACTAGCAATTCCGACTTCATGCAGGCGAGTTGCAGCCTGCAATCCGAACTGAGACCGGCTTTGCTGGGATTGGCTCCACCTCGCGGCTTCGCTTCCCGTTGTACCGGCCATTGTAGTACGTGTGTAGCCCAGGTCATAAGGGGCATGATGATTTGACGTCATCCCCACCTTCCTCCGGTTTGTCACCGGCAGTCACTCTAGAGTGCCCAGCTTAACCTGCTGGCAACTAAAGTCAAGGGTTGCGCTCGTTGCGGGACTTAACCCAACATCTCACGACACGAGCTGACGACAACCATGCACCACCTGTCTCAACTTTCCCCGAAGGGCACCTGATGCATCTCTGCTTCGTTAGTTGGATGTCAAGACCTGGTAAGGTTCTTCGCGTTGCTTCGAATTAAACCACATACTCCACTGCTTGTGCGGGTCCCCGTCAATTCCTTTGAGTTTCAGTCTTGCGACCGTACTCCCCAGGCGGAGTGCTTACTGTGTTAACTTCGGCACCAAGGGTATCGAAACCCCTAACACCTAGCACTCATCGTTTACGGCGTGGACTACCAGGGTATCTAATCCTGTTTGCTCCCCACGCTTTCGCGCCTCAGCGTCAGTTACAGCCCAGAAAGTCGCCTTCGCCACTGGTGTTCCTCCACATATCTACGCATTTCACCGCTACACGTGGAATTCCACTTTCCTCTTCTGTACTCAAGTCACCCAGTTTCCAGTGCGACCTCAGGTTGAGCCCAAGGTTTAAACACCAGACTTAAATAACCGCCTGCGCGCGCTTTACGCCCAATAATTCCGGACAACGCTTGCCCCCTACGTATTACCGCGGCTGCTGGCACGTAGTTAGCCGGGGCTTTCTTCTCAGGTACCGTCACTCCGGCAGCAGTTACTCTACCGGACGTTCTTCCCTGGCAACAGAGCTTTACGATCCGAAAACCTTCATCACTCACGCGGCGTTGCTCCGTCAGGCTTGCGCCCATTGCGGAAGATTCCCTACTGCTGCCTCCCGTAGGAGTCTGGGCCGTGTCTCAGTCCCAGTGTGGCCGTTCACCCTCTCAGGTCGGCTACGCATCGTCGCCTTGGTGGGCCGTTACCCCACCAACTAGCTAATGCGCCGCAGGCCCATCCCCAAGCAGCAGATTGCTCCGCCTTTCATTCTCTCCTCAGGAGAAAAAAGAAATTATCCGGTATTAGCTACCGTTTCCGGTAGTTATCCCAGGCTTGAGGGCAGGTTGCCTACGTGTTACTCACCCGTCCGCCGCTAAGTTTGAAAGGAAGCAAGCTTCCTTTCAAACTCCGCTCGACTTGCATGTATTAGGCACGCCGCCAGCGTTCGTCCTGAGCCAGGATCAAACTCTCCAAATTGGTATTTAGAAAGAGCGATTGCTCATTTTGAAACTGACGATTCATTGAATGAATCTTGTAAAAATTAAAGCGTTCCATTTGTTCAGTTTTCAAAGAACTTGCTCCCGGCATTTCAACGTTATGTCTCTTGCACAGGAATTAGATCATATCATTTTATTACGTTTGTTGTCAACTTATTTTTCTTCCGCCGCTCAATTTAGCGTCGATGTCTCATAAGCACAAGAGATAATATATCATGCTCTCTAACCGTTTGCAAGTCTTTTTTTACAATAGGATTAAACTCTGCTTTTTTTGAGTTAATAATGAATAGTTGACCACTGCCCTGCACAAATTGATTCCCATAATACTTCATTTGTCGCTACAATAGAATTTATCTTCATATCCAAAGATAACTAACTTATTAGCTGTTCCTGAAAGGAGTTCAAATGTCCAACAAGACCCTGCCTCAAGCTCCCCCCGTCCCTCTGGGGGAATCACGCAATCTGCAGCAGGCTACCATCTACCGCATTTTGCTCGCCGTCAGCTTTGTTCATTTATTCAACGATTCCATTCAGGCATTGATTCCGGCGATGTTCCCTGTACTGAAAGATAACCTGGTACTCTCCTATGCCCAGATCGGCTGGATAGCGTTCGCGCTGAACCTTACCTCTTCGGTAATACAGCCTATTATCGGCTTCGCCGCTGACCGTAAGCCGCGTCCGATCCTGCTGCCGCTGGGGATGTGCTGTACCTTTGCCGGAGTGTTCCTGCTGGCTTTTGCCGGTAATTATGTATTAGTGATTGTGTCCGTAATGCTGGTGGGCTTCGGATCAGCTGCGTTCCATCCGGAAGGCATGCGCGTGGCTCATATGGCCGCCGGTCAGCGCAAGGGGCTGTCGCAATCCATATTCCAGGTGGGCGGAAACGCCGGCCAGGCTTTGGGTCCTCTATTAATGAAGTGGGTATTCATTCCCTTCGGTCAGATGGGTGCTCTCGGCTTCACCGTTATCGCCGCTGCCGGAGTAGCCATCCAAGCCTATGTGGCCCGCTGGTACCGTGAGATGCTGGATGCCGGATACACCTTCCGTAAAAAATCAGCTGCCCGCTCCATCGACCCTGCCCGCAGCAAACGTATTCTGATTACAACGGTTATTCTGGTCTTCATCGTATTCGTGCGATCCTGGTACGGCGCCTCTATCGGCGGGTATTATGCCTTCTACTTAATGGACAAATACGGGATGACGCTGGATAAGGCACAGATCTATATCTTCATCTATCTCGCTGCCGGCGCTGTCGGCACTTTCTTCGGGGGCCCGCTCGCAGACCGCTTCGGCCGCCGCAATCTTATTCTGGTCTCGATGATCGGGACGGTGCCGTTTGCGCTGGCCCTGCCTTTTGTGAACCAGTTCTGGGCGGCCGTCCTGCTGATTATCTCCGGGTTCATTCTACTATCCAGCTTCTCCGTCACGGTTATCTACGCGCAGATGCTGTATCCAGGCAATATCGGTACGGTCTCGGGTCTAATTACCGGCCTTGCCTTCGGGCTTGGCGGAATTGGCTCTGTCGTAATCGGGCATCTGATCGACACGATCGGAATCGCCACGGTGTTCGTGGCCTGCGGCTTCCTGCCGCTGCTCGGCCTGTTGGCTCTGCTGCTGCCTGGTGACAAGAAGCTCGAGGAATGGGCAGCGGAATAAGCAAATCTATTCATAGCATGGAGAGAACCTTGGCGAACATAGCAGCCGCAAGCCCGCTGCCGGCAGTCATGTAGTTGTCCGGATCAGAGTGGTCGAAGCCCATCCATACCGCTGCAGTCCATCTAGGGGTATAGCCTACAAACCATAAATCCCTGTTGGCCTTGCCGGGGACTCCCGGCAGATCCAACTGCGTGGTTCCTGTCTTACCGGCGACTGTAACATTCATTCGCGCCCGTCTGCCCGTCCCGTCACTCACTGCCTGACGGAGCATGGCAGTCATATCCGCTGCGGTACGTACCGAAATGGCTTGCTGCGGCGCAGCGACATGTGAATACACCACCTGGTTCTGCGAATTCCTGATACTACGCACCAGATACGCCTTGTTAAGAATGCCTCCATTCGCAAAGACGGTGTAGGCTTGAGCCATCATGAGCGGAGAAACCCCGCTATGCAGACCTCCAAGGGCAATGGCCAGATGGTTGTCTTCTGCAGCTAGTTCTATTCCCAGCTTGGCGGCAAACCCACGGGCATGGCTGACCCCCACCTGCTTCAGTAACCATACCGCTGGCGCATTAATGGACTGCTGCAGGGCAACCCTCATGCTCACCTGCCCACGATATACACCGTTCAGATTAGCCGGACTGTAGCTGCCATAGGTTGTTTTAATGTCAGGCAGGAGACTGTCCGGCGTATACTTCCCGCTCTCCAGCGCCGGCCCATAATCTATAATGGGTTTGAGCGCGGAGCCTGGCTGCCGGGAAGGAGTTACGGCTCTGTTCAGACCGCCTGTACGCGGGTTTCGCCCGCCCAACAGTGCAGCCACTTCACCGTTATGCTGGTCCATGATGACCATAGCTGCTTCAGCTCTCTGGTTTTTGCCATCCGGCGGAAATGCCTCCTCCTGTGAGAATGCCAGCTCCATAGCACGCTGCGCCTCAATATTCATTCCCGTAACCAGCGTATATCCGCCTGTGTACAGCTCCTTTTGCGATAACCCTGTCTGCCTCATTGCTTCCTTAACCGCCGCATCCATATACGACGCCCCTACGATCTCTGTCTTGTCCCTAACTGGTGGGATATAGGGGCCTGTCATGGCTGCCCTCATCTGCTCGGTTGTTATCAGCTTGTGCTGCTGCATAATCCGCAGGACCAGATCCCGTCTGCCTGCTGACAATTCAATGTTGTCTACCGGATTATAGATGGAGGGTCCTTTAGGAATAGCCGCTAGTGTTGCGATCTGCCCGATCTCCAAATGCTTCAAATCAGTTATACCAAAATAACGCTCCGCTGCAGATTTCACCCCATATTGCCCTTGTCCCATATAAATTTGATTGAGATACAACTGCAGAATCTCATCCTTCGATAACTGCTTCTCCAGGGCCAATGCTATCGAGGCTTCGTTCAGCTTACGCAGCAGATTCTGCCCCCGGTTCAGATACAACCCTCTTGCCAGCTGCTGGGTGATGCTGCTTCCACCCTCAGATACCCCCATCCGTACGGTATTATTGACTAATGCACGGGCTATTCCCTGGTAGTCCAGGCCTTTATGGCTGTAAAAACGGCGGTCCTCTACAGCAATGAAAGTATCTATGAGCAGCTGCGGCATTTCTCCTAGTCCTGCTTTGATTCGATAGCCCGTTTCAGGCAGCGGTATTCTCCGCAACACTGTTCCGTCAGAGGCCATAATGACGCTTGACTCCGGTAAAATCATTTTCTCCGGATAACGGTCCAGCACCAGCTTTCCATACTGACTCATATATATAATTCCTGCTAGCATAAGAATGGCAAGGATGACTGTCAGATCAAAAACGGTATAGCAAATACGTAGCAGGAATCTCCGTCTTGTTCCCATACTCATACCTGCCGAGTCCAATTCTCCAGAAGCTTTTCCAGTCCCAACGCCTCGTGCTTAGCCATCACCAGATGCTGCAGAACTGCACCGGGGATAATACAGACCTCTTCCTCTGACTCCGCCACTGTCTGTTCCAGCGTGCGGATCAACGCCCGTGTCCGTAAAATAAGCGCTATGAACTCTTGTGCATCCGGCTCCGGCATTTGTATTTGCGGTGCAGGAGCCGCTGCCGGCCGCAATCCGGCCTGATGAATCCGGCGCATACTGGCAGCCAGCCGTCTTAATTCCCCACCCGATTGTACCTCAAGGTCCGTAAGCTCACAGGAGCCGTGAACCGCCAGTTGTTCTGCGGCGCGCAGCAGCGCGGTGGTATCGTTGGCTGCTTTTTGTGAACGGAGCAGGAACAGCCCTGCACA
Source organism: Paenibacillus sp. FSL H7-0350 (assembly GCF_038593195.1). Classification (NCBI taxonomy): domain Bacteria; kingdom Bacillati; phylum Bacillota; class Bacilli; order Caryophanales; family Paenibacillaceae; genus Paenibacillus; species Paenibacillus sp. FSL H7-0350. The sequence continues at coordinate 3,607,662 of NZ_CP151972.1, forward strand.
TACAACGGTGAACATCATGACAGCCGCCGGTCTTGCACCGATATGATTGATGATCCAATGCATGAAACGGACAAACAGCGCAGCCGATTCTGGCGTATACCAGGAGTAGAGCATAGTAAAAACCCCCCGCATAAGCAGCAACAGCCCTGCACTAAGCAGAGCGCTACCGCAGAATATGTAGAGGTAAAGTGTGCGGATCGTGTGTATTTTTGACATCAGCCAATTTCTCCTGCCTCCCCGGGTCTCATCCCATAGCCCAAGGATATCGGCTAAATCTTAAGAAACACCATTGCCACTTCTTAAGAAATACTGAAGATTGTCAGGAGGATACCGGAAATCGGGTAACAAAGTCAGTTCGGGATCTGGTGCTGTGAGCCGTAATCTCCCCATGGTGCCTTTCCACAATTCCCTTGGCAATCGCCAGACCTAATCCCGATCCCCCGGTAATCTGCGATCTGGAGCGCTCCGCCCGGTAGAACCGCTCAAAAATATGTGGAAGATCCCCCTCCGCAATCATCTCGCCGAAATTGCTGATCCGCACAACTGCATCGTTACCTTCACAGCTGAGTCCAATCACAAGCCGTTTCCCGTCCTTCCCGTACCGGATCGCATTGGCAATCAGATTCTCATACGCACGTACCAATTCATAAGGAGCCGCTTCAATCCACAACGATTCGGTATCATCCTGCAGTTCATAAGTCATGCCTTCACGGGTCAGTGCCGGAACCGATTCCTCCGCAAGCTGGCGCATAAATGCCTTGAGATCGAGCCGTTCCAGCACTAACGGCAGTCTGCTGCTGTTAACCCGCGTGTATTCAAACAAGTCGTCAATCAGCTTGCGCAGCACCAATGACTTCTGATAGGCAATCCCTACATAGTAACGTATCTCCGTCTCTTCCCGGCAGCGGTCCTGCTCAATATACTCCAAAAAACCAAGAACTGAGGTCAACGGAGTGCGGAGATCATGCGATACACCGGTAATCAGCTCGTTTTTGGACTCGACAGCCTTGCGTTCTTCCAGCAGCGAATGCTGTAGCCGCTCAGACATGATGTTGATGTTCTCTGCAAGTACCCCCAGCTCGTCCGACGTTCGAACCTCAATCCGGTGCGATTCATCAAGCTTTGTGATCTGCTGGATACCGCTGGTGATCTCTTCGAGGTACGAGACGATTTTACGCGTATAGATGAAGAAGAAAATCAGAAAGCTGGCAATCCCGACAGCAGTCATCAGCGGCGCTGAACCGATATGGTTGATGATCCATTTCAAAGTAAGTGAGTACAGCGCGGAGGGCTCCGCCGGCTCAAGATAAACTAAGGAATTGACCAGCCGATAGCCAGCCAAAAGCAGAGCTGCCCCCGACAAAATGCTCAGCACAAAGGCCCAGATAAACTTCCAGCGGATAGTGCTTATATATTTGGTGTTCACTACAGTTCCCCTCAGCTTTCAGGATGGATGATCCAGTTTGTAGCCAATGCCCCATACGGTCTGCACATAACGGGGCTGCTTTGCGTCCAGCTCAATTTTGTCGCGGATATTGCGGACATGCACCATCACGGTATTGCCACCATCCAGAAAAGGCTCATTCCACACTTTCAGATAAATCTGCTCCATGCTGAGCACCTGTCCCTGATGCCGCGTCAGAAGTTCCAGGATAGAAAACTCGCGGGGTGTCAGCTTCACCTTGCGATTGTCCACACTTACCTCATGCCGAAGTGTATCTATCAGCAAATCTTCAAAGATCAGTTCATGCTCATTCGTTCTGGCAGAAGTGTCCCGATTCAATTTATGGTAACGTCGCAGCTGCGATTTGGCCCGCGCCACCAGTTCCAGCGGATTAAACGGCTTGCCCACATAATCGTCTGCACCGATGCTGAGTCCAAGGATTTTGTCCATATCGGCATTCTTGGCGGAGAGCATAATAATCGGCATGTTGCGCTCTTCACGAATCTTCATGCAGGCGGCAATCCCATCCATGTGTGGCATCATCACATCGAGTATAATGAGATCCACCTCTTCCTTGCCAAGGCATTCAAGCGCCTCTCTTCCATCAAATGCCTTAAGCAGCCGGTACCCCTCATTGCGAAAATAGATATCCAGCAGTTCCACAATCTCCACTTCATCATCCACCAGCAGTATCGTTTCTTGGTTCATGGGCATTTAATCCTTTCCCTAGCTCTTTCCATTAGTCTATAAGAAAAAGTTCAGAGAAGGCAACCATACGGTCAGGCTTGATCGGGATAATATTATTCAGCGGTGTTTTTTTGCGGTACAATTAGTTAAAACTTAAATTAATATGATATTGGACACTTATTCATCAAGGGAGGGACTGCAGGTGAAAAAAATATTGACCGGCATCCGCAAAGGATACGGCAAGAAGCTCGTCTCGATTCACTTGTGGAATGCCTGGCTGGTCTTAATCCTTGCCGTTAGCGGTCTGATGCTGGTAGGCGGCTTCTGGAGAGAGCTGCTGGGTGAAGGCAGAGTGTGGCTGAAGTGGGGCCATATCGTGTTCGGTCTGGTGCTGTTGATCCCTGTAGTCTATTATCTGCTACTGGCAGCGAAGCACTGGAAGCGGCTCAAGGGTAAACCTGCGCAAAAAGCCAACGTCCTCTTCGTGCTGACGCTTTTGATCGGCTGGCTGATCTCAGGGGTTGTACTCTGGCAGTTCAGGCTCGCCGGGCCGAGAGCAGCGAATACTGCGTTATTCATCCATGATCTGCTGACCTGGGTCGGCCTGCCCGTAATCATCTATCACTCCATTACCCGGGTGAAGTGGCTGAAGGAGCCCAAGAAGCGCACGATTGTGGCAGAAGCTGTACCTGTAAAAGAGACCTCTTCTCACGCAGAACGGGCGCGGCGCGCGGCTCCTTCTGAAGCCCAGCCTATGTATTCACGCCGCGGGTTCATTAAGGTTGCGGTAGGCGCCGGGCTTGCTGTCACGCTCGGCCCTACTTTTGTCCGCTGGATCGGTAAATCCCTGCAGTTTCCGGGTACAGCCGACTATGCGGCAACCAATGCCAATGCATTGATTCCTGACCCTGTTCCGCTGGCGGAATCTGCACCTCCTATCGGCGGGGGAGCCGAGGGCAGCTTTCGGGTATATACGGTCACGGCCATTCCCGCGTTCGACAACTCCAACTGGTCTTTTACTATTGATGGCCTGGTGGATAAGAAGCTGAGCTGGAACTGGGAAGAGTTCGTTAAGCTGCAGCGTGAGGTGCAGGTCAGTGATTTCCACTGCGTGACAGGCTGGTCTGTGTACAAAAACACATGGGAGGGTCTCCCCCTCTCGAAGCTGCTCGATATGGCCGGTGTGCAGCCTGGGGCCGTCATGGTCAAGTTCTACTCGGGAGACGGTGTCTATACGGACTCACTCACTCTGGATCAGGCAAGGATGGACGATATCATGGTGGCTGTGATGCACGATGGCAAACCTATCCCCAATCAGCTCGGCGGACCGGTTCGTCTCGTTACTCCGCAAATGTATGCCTATAAATCGGTTAAATGGCTGAACCGCATTGAGTTAATCAATGAAGATTATGTCGGGTATTGGGAACAGCGGGGGTATGACAAAGATGCCTGGCTGCCGGGTGCCAAGCGGGTGTAGTTGCAGCTCCTGCCTTTTATCCAATTAAAAAACCTCCTTTCCCAATTAGGGAATTTGGAGGTTTTTTGTTCTTGCTTAATGGATCACAGGCTTTTGAAGGAAGCATCGTACAGGCGGAACATGGTTTTGTAGCCGGACTCGTCAATCTTGATTCCAACGTCCAGGCGACCCGATATTTCCAGCGGACCTGAGGTGTGGCGGAGCTTACTGCCTTCAGGAACAAACACAATCATAATCTTGTTCCAGTAGGTCTCATCCCCATTATCGAACGGACACTCTGCACCCGGTTCGGGAATAAGCAGGAACCAGTTTTTCTCAAAAGAAAGGACCTCGCCCATGAATCCCTTAATAGTGACCTGCTGACCGCTAAGATCCCAGAAGTGCTCTGAGGGCCGGGTCTGATCGTCTCCATCAAAAAAACCGTTCCAGTCTATGGCTGTATTCCCTGTGGAGGCAGCAACCACTGTAGCCGTTGCCGCTGGTGCCGCAGACGGAGACAGTGACGTTGGCACGCTCAATACCGGAGCAGATTTCGCCTTGACGGATTCTGCTCCAGTGCCGCTTCCCTCGGTACCCTTAGACGCTGCTGCTGGGCGGGGGCTTTGTACAGAAGATGAGGCTGCCGGACTCGGAGTAGTAGTTACGGTCTTCCCAGGGGTCTTCCGGGAAGCCGTCTCAACAGGTGCAGCAGCAGGCGATGGAGACGGCTTGAACGTAACCGTCACCTTGGATCCGGCATCCGTACCTTTGGATGGAACAGCAGACGCAGCAGCTCCGCCCCTGGTAACTGGAGCAATGGCCTGCGGGGAAGGGGATGCTGACGACTCAGCTTCCACCGTGACTTCCGCAGTGCTCTGCGAGGCTTCCGCCACCGCTGCAAAGGATTCCCCGTTGCCTTCGGTAGCAGTATTCTGGCCACATGCCTGAAGCAGCAGCAGACCTATCACAGCTCCCGACAGCAGAATCAGTCTTCCTTGTAGTCGTATCAATTGAACGTACCTCCTATGATTTGAACAAGGCGAGCGGATGCATCCGGTACATCCGGAAGGCTGGTCCAAGCGAGGACAGCAGACCTATAGCCAGCGCCCCAAGCACAATAAGCCAATGCTCCGGTGTCCAGTGGTAGGGCTCGATTTGAATGCCCGCCTGCGAGAACAGCATGTCCCTCAGCAGATAAGCTCCGAGATGACCGGTCACAAGCCCCGCGATAAGTCCGGTTGCCGTTACGAGCAGGCCTTCTGTGGTCAGGGAGAGCCATACGTAGGCCCGTGATTTTCCGAGAAGACGCAGTATTCCGACATCCTTGGTCCGCTCTGAGGCTGCTGCAACAAGAGATAATAGAATCGCAATACCTGCGAGCAGCACACATATAGCCGTCAGCATCCCCAGCAGCCGGGAGCCCTGATCCACTGCATTCAACACATCGGATACGGCCTTGCTGGTATACACCGCCTGAACACCGCCGCTGCCATCGAACGCCTGCTTCAAATCATGGGCCCCCAGCAGACTAGCCGGCTTAACCAGCACTGCCGTAATCTCCCGCTCCTCAGGCGCCAGGCCATGTACAGCCCAGGCATAGTCCACCGTTGTAAAGACCGCACGGTCATCCGGAGTATGGAGTTCTGGAAGAATCCCCGCTACCCTATACCGAAAATCCTCATGGGCATGCCCGCCTGATTCTCCGGCTGCATGCTCCTCCTCATGACCCTCCTCATGCTCAGGAGCTGCGGATTCGTGGTCTTCTCCCTGCACCAGTCCATGCGCTCCCGCAAAAGTATCGCCTACCTTCAGTCCCAGCGACCGGGCGACGTAAGAGCCTACAATCGTATCGCCAGTATCGGCATACATCTTACCTTCCTCTAGCCTGCTGCCGCCGTAGCGGGTGAAGAAGTACCCGGAATCTATCCCGACAATTGGATAGCCCTTGTAGTTGTCGCCTGTAGTCATCGCAAAGGCAGCTTCCACGGACGGGTCACGCCGTGCCTCATCCAGCACAGCAAGCGGGATATTCCCGGTTGGTGCGCCGATATGATAAAAGGTATTGAGTACCAGCTGTGTCTCACTGCCCGCTGCGCCTATGACAAGATCAAAGGGGCCATAGCCTTTCTTGGCCCCCTGCTCTACACTCTGCCGGGACAAAACAAGCAAGACAATAAAGGCCACTGTAATGGCCACGGCGCACACGGTAAGCAGAGACAGGAACCGCCGGTGCAGCACATTGCGGAGGGTGAGCCGGAACAGGCTCATAGTGAAATCCCCTCCCTGTCTATCCCGCTGAACGAAGACCGCTGCCGGGGGAATGTCTCCCGGTGCACTTCGTTGATATCCTGAATGTTCAAGCGGTGCGGAAACCGTTCAGCCATATTGAGGTCATGGGTTACCACGATTAAGGTGTGTCCATGCGCTGCGCTAAGCTCCAAGAGCAGAGAGGATATCTCATCGGCCGTCTCCCAGTCCAAGCTGCCTGTCGGTTCATCTGCCAGCAGAAGCGGCGGGTGATTGACCATGGCTCTTACAATGGCAACGCGCTGCTGCTGCCCGCGTGAGAGCTGGGAAGGCAGATGCCTTCCGCGGCCCCCCAGGCCCACCTGTTCCAGCCAGCCGTCCACTATACGCCGTCGCTCCTTTTGCGGAAGCCGGGCCGTCATGGCAATCTCGACATTCTGCCGCGCGGTCAGCGAGGGAATCAGATGGAAGTCCTGCAGCACATAGCCGATAGCAGAAGCACGGAAGGCATCGCGCTTCGCCTCAGTTAACTCGTGAAGCGGCTGTCCATTTACGGTAATTCTGCCGCCATCTGCACGCATGATGCCGCTGATCAGGTGCAAAAGCGTGCTTTTACCGGACCCGCTGGGTCCGGTAATGGCTACGCGCTCTCCCTTTTCAACCTTCCAAAGCGGGATATCAAGAATCGGCACAGCTCTGCCGTCCACTTTGAATTGTTTGGTTACATTCTGAATCTGGAGCAATAATAGCCACTCCTATCTGAGGACAATACGTTCGGATAGCGCATCCCAGGTTAAGGTCGCACCCTTCAACTGGTTGAAGGCACTAAGAGGAAGGTAGAGTACGTTATTATCCACATCCACCGTGTATGCGGCCGCTTTGCTGTTCAGCTTCGCTGTTTTACCTGTCAGATCGACGTCGATCGTATTCTTTCCAAAAGCCAGCTTGGCAGCAGAGGTGTTCCCTGTATAGGTTCCTCCAAGCGCCTTCACCAGTGCCTGTGCCGGGTAGAGCACCTCATTGTCGCGGCTGATTTTGAATTTCGGATAGACATATTTCGCTTGCAGCTCTGCGGAACGTTTGTTCAGATCAATTCCCAGTATGCCTGCTCCTGCCGTTGCGATCTGCGTATTGTCAATCTGTCCCTTCACCTTGTCAGCAATCGGGCCATACGCCCACACCCCAACATCCACCGCAGAGTGGCCGTGACCCGACCAGCCGACCAGCAGACGCTTGGAAATTACTGCATTATATGCGCCTTCCCGTTTGTACGAAGAACCGTCGCCATTCATAATCTGGGTAACTTCCTCATCCGTCAGATCTGTAATCCAGGTGTTTGCCGTTACGATCTTGCGAATCTCTTCCGGTGCCTGTGCGGCTTCAAGATCGGCTGCCAGACTCTCGGAGGAGTGCTTCTGCTTGTTCCACAGATCGATGTTAATCTCATAGATATTGTCACGCGAGAGTGAGAGGCCGCCTGTCTCATGGTCAGCCGTAACCACTACGGAGGTGTTGCCATTTTTCTTCGCAAAATCAACAGCTGCCTTGAAGGCTGCGTCGAAGTCAAGTGCTTCCTGCACCATAGTCGGCAGATCGTTGGCATGACCGGCATGGTCGATACGCCCGCCTTCAATCATCATAACGAAGCCGTCTTTATCGGCGGACAGAATATTCAGTGCCTTGGAGGTCATCGCCGCCAGGCTCGGAATTTCCGGAGTGCGGTCTGGAGTATAAGCCACATGGGAGTTACCGAACAAACCTAACACCTTGGTATTCTTGGAAGTAAGTGCATTTAAGGCGGTGGTATTCTCAACTACCGTGTACCCTTTCGCTTTGAAGTCAGGCAGCAGGTTCTTATCTGTACGCTTGCCCTTCTCCTCCTTGGTCAGGAAGAACTGCTTCCCGCCGCCCATCAGCACATCCACTCCGCTCTCCAGATACTGCGAGGCAATCGCCGATTCGTTGTCACGGTTACGGACATGGGAAGCATACACGGCTGGTGTGGCATGGGTGATACGGGCAGTGGTCACAAGGCCTGTGGCCTTGCCCACGCTCTCGGCAGCTTCAATAATGGAAGCAAAGGGCCTCGAGACATCCTCATTAGAGACGCTGATGCCTGCGTTATAGGTTTTATGACCTGTAGCAAATGCAGTACCGGCAGAGGCGGAGTCTGTGACGATCCCGGATACGATTTTACCGCTGTCCTCTCCCCGGTCTGCATATGTAGTAGCTTGTCCCACGTAGTATGGATCGAGGTTCAGGTGCTTGACTCCCTTGGTATATTGCTGAAAATATCTTGCCGCAGACACTTGGGCCGGGCCCATGCCGTCGCCGATCAGAACAATAAGATTCTTAGACTGGGCCTTGGCAGCGCCCCCGGAATTCACCGGGCTCTTGGCCGCACCTGCAAGGGTTGCTCCTGATACTACGGCTGCCGCCAATCCTCCAACAATCATGCCCTTCATTAACTTGTTCATCATATACCCCTTCCTCATTGTGACGGTTCTAATCCCAAGCTTACCTTGGAAAGATTAACTAACTGTCAAAATAAGTATGGAGTTGTATTAAATTATCAAGTGTTCACACGTACAAAAAAAAGCCCTGTCCCCCTCCGCCGTCAGGCAAAGGAGTTACAGGACTCTGTATACACTCTATCCATTGATCGTTCTCACCTTACAACTCCAGCAAGCGGATCAGCTCGTCTTCATCTTCGATGACCTTGACCCCCAGTTGCTGAGCCTTGGCCAGCTTGCTGCCCGCCTTCTCCCCGGCGATGACCAGGTCAGTCTTCTTGGAGACGCTGCCGGATACCTTGGCTCCCAGAGCTTCCAGGCGTTCAGCGGCTTCTTCGCGGGTCATTTTGTGCAGCGTACCTGTCAGTACAACGGTTAAACCGCTGAAGTAGGAATTGGTAGCAACTACACGCGGAGCTCCAGCCCCCTTGGCCTCTACCCCCAGCGCCCGCATGCGGTCGATGCTAACCACTACGAACGGGTCGGCAAAATAATTCACGATGCTCTCCGCCACAATTCCCCCGATATCCGGCAGCCCGGCCAGCTCCTCTGCTGTAGCAGACATGACTGCTTCCAAGCTGCGGTAATGGTCTGCCAGCATTCTTGTTGTGGCTTTACCGGTATTAGGAATGCCAAGCGCATAGAGGAAGGATGCCAGATCTCTGCTTTTGCTGTCTTCGAGTGCCTTCAGCAGATTCGCCGCCTTCTTCTCCCCGAACCGCTCCAGCTTCACTAACTGGTCGAAGGTTAGCTCATACAGATCCGCAGGCTCCCGTACACTAAGTTCCTCATGCAGCTGAGCCGCCGTCTTCTCACTGAACGTCTCAATATCCATGGCATCTCTGGATGCAAAATGGGTAATCCGGCTGACAATCTGCGGCTTGCAGTCAAGCTTGTTATTGCAGAACAGATGAGCACCGCGCATCTCCAGCGGGAACCCGCAGGCCGGACACTCCTCAGGGAATAGGATCTCCCCGCCATCACTCTCTTCTGTCACCTTGCCCAGAATCTCCGGGATGACATCATTGGAGCGGCGGATGAACACCCGTGTGCCCAGTGCAAACTTCAGATTCTTGCGCTCAATATCGCCCACATTGTTAAGGGTGCAGTTCTGTACCGTAACCCCGGCTAGTTCTACAGCCTCCACCCGCGCGAGCGGAGTCACTTTGCCGGTGCGTCCGACATTCCAGCTGACGGATTCCAGAATGGTTGTGGTCTCTTCCGCCTCGAATTTATAGGCAACGGCCCAGCGCGGGAACTTGTCGGTATACCCCAGCGCCTCACGGATGCGGAAGTCCGTGACCTTAATCACTGCTCCGTCAATCAGATAATCCAGACCGGAACGGCTCTCTTCAATCTCTGCCAGCTGCTCGGTCACATCATCGAAATTGCTGAAGTAGTTGAGGTAAGGGTTAACCTTGAACCGGTTGCTGCGCAGGAAATCCATCATCTCCTGATGATCGCCGAACTTCACGCCCTCTGCATACCCCACATTATAAAAGAAAGCATTCAGCCTGCGGTCGGCAGTCATCTTGGGATTCAGGTTGCGCAGCGCGCCCGCCGCACCATTGCGTGCATTCTTCAGCGGCTCTGCTGCGCGGGTATTATAATCCGCCAGTACAGACAGGTTCATAATCCCCTCGCCCTGCACTTCAATAACGCCTTCCTTGAACGGGATATTCAGCGGAACGGACTTGATCGTCTTCACCTGAGCCAGAATCCCCTCACCTGTCACCCCGTTGCCGCGGGTAGCTGCTTGTACAAGCGCCCCGTCACGATAGGTCAGGTTCAGCGTCAAGCCGTCGAACTTCAGCTCCACGGCATAACACGGCTCCGGCAGCGGATTGTCCGGGTTCTTGATGTTATAATCATTCACCAGCTTCAGCACACGGGTGTTCCAGGTACGAAGCTGTTCAATGTTCTGCGCCTTATCCAGACTCCACAGCGGTGCCAGATGGCGGTGCGGTGTGAAGCCCTTGAGCAGCTCCCCGCCTACCCGCTGGGTCGGAGAATGCGGCAATACCATTCCGCTCTCCACTTCCAATGCTACCAGCTTATCGTAGAGCACATCATATTCCTTGTCGCTGATCTGCGGGGCATCCAGCGTATAGTAGTGATAATTGTACTGATTCAGCTCGGCGACAAGTTCTTCCATCGTGAACATAATATCCATCCGGCACATCCCTCCGTCAAATGGGTTTCCTACGGTTAGCGTGATCCAAAAGCACTGCCGTTAATCGCAAGCTTGATTTATTCAACTTTGGTGATCGGCGCAAAGCCGGCCAGCAGCCGCTTGACGCCTACCGGCGCCGGGAAGGCAATCTGCAGCTCCGTACCGTTGCCGCTGCCCTTCACGGCTACAATGGTGCCGATGCCCCATTTGCCGTGGGAGACCTTGTCGCCTGCCTTGAAGCCTCCGGCCTCCGCAGCCGCCCCGGCTCCGCCCGTCGTGCGCTGCGCGCCTCCGGTCGTTACCACAACACGGCCCGCGCCAGGCACCGCGCTTGCCGAACTGCCGCTGCCGAAGCTGGCGGACCCGCCGCCTCCCGGCGCGTTCCCGGCAGCAGCGGTGCGGCTGCCGAAGTTCCCACGGCTGCCTCCGCTTCCTCCGAAGCCGCGGCCGCCATAGGCACCGCCTGCCTCCGCGCCTCCGCGCCGGAAGCGGTCCGATTCCCGGACCGTATCTTCCTTCAGCTCCTCCGGAATCTCCTCCAGGAAGCGGGACGGCGCATTCGCGTTCGTCCGCCCGAACAACGTGCGCATCCGTGCGCAGCTGAGGAACAGCTGCTTCTCCGCACGGGTTATGCCCACATACGCCAGCCGGCGTTCTTCTTCCAGTTCATCATTGTCCTGGAAGGCACGGCTGTGCGGGAACACCCCTTCCTCCATCCCGATGATGAAGACGGTCGGGAACTCCAGCCCCTTCGCGCTGTGCATCGTCATCAGCACCACCGCATCGCTGCGTTCCTCTTCATCGTTCACACTGTCGATATCCGCGATCAGTGCCAGATCGGTCAGGAAGGAGACCAGCGACTTGTCTTCATTGTTCTTCTCGAACTCCATCGTAACAGACAGGAACTCGTCAATGTTCTCCAGGCGTGAACGGGACTCCAGCGTATTCTCATTCTGCAATTCAAGCCGGTACTGCGACAGCTCGAGAATCTTCTCAGTCAGCTCTGTCACCGAGAGGAATTCCACCATCCGGTGCAACGCTTCGATCATATCGTAGAATTCCACCAGCGTGTTGCGGGTCCGTCCGGCGAACCCGAGATCATCCACCGTCTGCAGCGCCCGGAAAATCGACACGCCCTGGGCAGCAGCCGCTGCCGCAAGCTTGCCAACGGTTGTATCTCCCAGCCCGCGCTTCGGAACATTGATAATCCGCGTCAGGCTGATATCATCATCAGGATTGGATAACAAGCGCAGGTACGCCAGCAGATCCTTAATTTCTTTACGGTCGTAGAACTTGATCCCCCCGACAATCTGGTAGGGAATATCCGATTTGATCAGAATTTCTTCTATTACACGGGACTGGGCGTTCGTACGGTACAGAATCGCATGATTCTGGTAAGCCTGTCCCTGCTTCACATTCTTGCTGATCTCCCCGGTGACGAAATATCCTTCGTCATGCTCAGTGTCACCGCGGAACACCTTGATCTTCGCGCCTTCATCGGAGTCGGTCCACAGCTTCTTGGGCTTGCGGCCCGTATTGAGGGCAATCACGCCGTTGGCGGCATTCAGAATATTTGAGGTGGAACGGTAATTCTGCTCCAGCAGAATCGTCTGGGCTTCGGGGTAATCCTCTTCGAAGTTCAGAATGTTCGAGATATCCGCCCCGCGCCAGCGGTAGATGGACTGGTCACTGTCCCCTACCACGCAGATCCGGTGATGGCCTTCAGCCAGCATCCGGCAGAGCATGTACTGCGCCCGGTTTGTATCCTGATACTCATCGACATGAATATACTTGAACTTCTTCTGATAGAAATCCAGTACATCCGGCTTCTCCTTGAACAGCTCGATCGTCTTCATAATCAGGTCATCGAAATCCAGAGAGTTGTTGCTTCTCAGCCGGTGCTGGTATTTGGTGTACACTTTAGCAACCAAGCCTTCAAAATAATCGCCGACCTTCTGCTCATACTGCGCCGGTGTGATCAACTCATTCTTGTTCGTGCTAATAACAGCCTGGATGGCCTTCGGCTCGAACTTTTTGGTATCGATATCCAGATCCTTCATACAATTACGGATAACGGATAGCTGGTCTGTCGAATCCAGAATGGAGAAATTCGAGGTGAAGCCGATCTGATCAATATCCTTCCGCAGAATCCGTACACACATCGAGTGAAAAGTGGATACCCAGATATCCCGGCCTTCCGGCCCTACCAGCTTGGAGACCCGATCCTGCATCTCCCGGGCGGCCTTATTCGTAAACGTAATCGCCAGAATCGCCCATGGCGGTGCCTTACGGTTCGCAATCAACCAGGCAATCCGGTGGGTCAGCACGCGGGTCTTGCCGCTGCCTGCGCCAGCCATGATCAGCAAGGGGCCTTCAGTTGCTTCTACAGCCTGACGCTGCGGGGGATTCAGACGGCTTACGGCGTCCTGTATGTTAACAAGTTGCATGTGTTACATGCTCCTTTCTGAATATAAGCTATATCATGATCTATAAACTCTACCAGTCCATCTGCGGGGTATCCCGAACAGCCTGGACCGTCAACAGCGCTTGTTCCACATTACTATAAATAATATTGCCGACCACTACTGTATCACATAGCGCGGCTACATGCTTGGCTTCCTCTGCACCTGTAACTCCGCCGCCATAGAAAAGCTGGCTGTGCTCAACCACTTCCCTGACCTCGCGCACAATCTCCAGATCTCCATAGCGTCCGCTATATTCAAGATAGACCACCGGGAGGTTCATCAGCTTGTCTGCAATCTGCGCATAGGCTCCCGCACCAGCCGCATCCAGCGAGCAGTCCGCACCGGTCAGGCGTGCTACCGAGGAATCGCTATTCAGCACAATATAGCCCTCTGTCAGCAGAAATTCCCATGGGATCAGACTGCCGAAGCGTTCAATCGCCCGGCGGTGATGGCCAAGAATCCATGAAGTATCGTCCGTGTTGAGCACCATGGGAATCATATACAGGTCAAAACCGGGCACAGCGGCCTCCAGATCCGAGATCTCCAGCGCGCAAGGCAGGTCATACTGCCGGATTCTCGCAAGCAGACTCACTGTATTCTCATAAGTCACGCCGGTAGAGCCGCCGACTATAATCGCATCGGTTCCCGACTGGCACACAGCGTCCAGCTCCTTGTCACCAAGCACACGGTCTGGGTCCAGCTTGAATACATGCCGCCATGGCCTGATCATTTGCCGCATCTCATTCATCTTTGTCCATCCTCATTGTTCATCTAAGTGAATATACACACTCCTGCGCACGCAAAATCCGTATCTCTAGTCTAAGTCAGCACGAAGGGGGGTGTCAATTTAAAAGAGAACAAAATGCGAACATTTTTTCGCATATTCGCCTTAGCCTTCTCCTTGATCAGCGGAGACCCTCGATCCGGTTCAAATCATTTTCCGGGATAAAATCAGTGTAGAATCCGTTGACGCCCAGCCGGGACAGCTCCACAATCTCCTGCTCATCGTTTACGGTATGCACGTAGACTTTGGCACCCGATTTTTTCAAGTTACGCACGAAGCTCTTGGTAGCCCTGGTTGTCGGCATCGTGATGTCCACGCCGGTCTGCTTGACGAATTCAATGACCACCTCGTCACTGTCCTCTGTCTGGTATAAGGTATAGATTATTTCCGGAAAAGCGTACACCTGCTTCACAACCTCCAGCATCTCCCGGCTGTAAATCTGCGGAACAATCCGCTCCAGCAGCGCCGGGTCCTTCTTCCGGGCGGCTTCTACAATGAGCTGAAATTGCTTCGTTACCTGCTGCGGCTCCAGCTCCTTCGTGTCCGTTACAATATAGGTATCCGGGTAGATCTCCATCAGATTGATGATTTTCTCAATATCGAGCGGAGAGTAGAGCTCCAGCACCGGGCTGTTCATCACTTCATCATGAGTCAGCACCTCTCCCTGCTTCTCAGGAGGAAGGACCTCCTGTTGACCCAGCTTCTTACTCATACCTGTAGTCCATTCATGACGGGCTACGAGCTGTTCATCACTGGTCAGCAGCAGGTCTGCCTCAAAGATCCGGGTCCCCTGCTCATAGTTTGCAATAAAAGCATCCTTGGTATTGGTATACGCCTTGTCATTGATTCCGCCCATGGCATGGGCAATAACCCTGTGGGCTGCGAAGCCGGTGGCCGGCTCTTTTTCTTTTCCTCCAAGCGTCAGTACAAGCAGAAGTGCAACAGCCCCGATGATAATCATAGAAGCCATAAGCTTTGTTCTCTTCATGATGGCAGTCTCCTTTGCAAGTAGTAGAGGGTCGGCTGAAAAAAACAAAAACGGCTGTGTCATCCTCAAGGGGCAGCAACCGTTTTTTAGCACAAAATATAATATAGATAAGACCTTGAATTAATAAGCGTTCTTGAAGCCGTTACGAATCGTCTTGGCAATAATCCGGATGTCGAACAATAGGGACCAGTTCTCGATATAGAAAATATCATGCTTGATCCGGTCCTCAATCGAGGTATCCCCGCGCAGACCGTTACTCTGAGCCCAGCCGGTAATCCCCGGCCGCACATGATGCTTGACCATATACTTCGGAATCTCGCCACGGAACTGTTCTACAAAGAATGGACGCTCTGGCCGCGGACCGACCACACTCATCTGCCCGAACAGCACATTGAAGAATTGCGGCAACTCATCCAGACTCGTTCGGCGGATAAACGTGCCAAAGCGGGTCCGGCGCGGATCTTCCTTCGTGCTCCAGCCTGTGTCAACTTCACCGTCCGTCTGCATTTTCATGGAACGGAACTTGTACATCATGAAATTACGGCGGTTCAGCCCCACCCGCTCCTGCTTGAAAATCACCGGTCCTGGAGAGGTCAGACGCACTCCAAGCGCAACAATCAGCATCACAGGAGACAGCATGAGAATGGCGAACAAGGCGAACACAATATCAAACGCACGCTTCGCCATTTTGTTCCCTGCCATATCCAGGGGAATATCACGCACATTAATCATCGGCATCCCGGCAAAGTTATCGAAATATGGACGGGCCGGCAGATAGTCGAAGAAGTCGGGGATAATCAGCGTCCGCATCCCGGCTTTCTCACAAGTAGCAATAATAGCAGGGTATTTCGAGTGGGCATCCAGCGGCAGCGCCAGAATAACCTCATCGACAGGAAGCATCTCCAGCATCGCCTCCAGCTGATCCACGGTACCCAGAATCGGCTTATACCGCTGCTCCTCAATGCCATCCCACTGATGGAAGTCATCCAGGAAGCCAATAGCCTCATAGCCCAGCTCCGGATACTGCTCCAGGTTGTTATAGAATCTTTTACCCAATGTGCCTGCACCAAGAATCAGGACGAACTGGCGGTTGAAGCCTTTTTCACGCAGCGACTTCAGCATCTTCTTCAGCACATAACGGTACAGCATAATGGACAGAATATTGAAGCCCATATAGATCGCCAGGTATTGCCGGGAGATATCAATCTCCCTCAGGAAGAACATCAGGCCCAGCAGGATGAATATCCCCATGGCATGCACCTGAAAAATCTTCAGGAACTCATCAATGAACCGCTTCTTCCGCTTAGGCAAATATAGAGATACCACAATACCGATCAGTACGGTTATGGCCCCGTAGATGATGCTCCAGTACCCATAGGATTCTATAGGCAGCGTCCGGTAGGATTCCAGCAAGCCGCTCTTGAACTTCAGCCACCAGGCTGCAAGGAAGGACATCTGAATCACAAGGAAGTCAGCCATCATATATAATTGGGTCAAAAACTTTTGATTCCGGCGAATCATAATCTCACCTCAGCCTTCGATTCATTGCGGATACCGGCTTCCCCGGGAACATTCAGACTTTGTGCGGGTGTAGGTACCTTACGCGGGGCAATTAATGCGTTGCGCAGCAGCGAGAGTGTGAACTTAACGCCGACGCCCGCATAGACCGCTCCATTTATCATACTGTTGTAACGGCTGCTATAATGCTTCTTATGAAATAAAATCATGGCCCGGTGGAACTCATACACAATCTTGAACGGTCTGCGGCGCGCACTGCCACCCTTCAGATGTACGATGGACGTCTGCGGATAATAATAAATTCCCCAGCCCGCTTCCTTGATCCGGTAACACCAATCCAAATCTTCTCCGTACATGAAAAAAGACTCATCCAGCCCGCCCACCTGCTCAATCGTCTCCCGCCGCAGCAGCATGAACGCTCCAACCAGACAATCTACCGGATATTCGTCATCCGGGTCCAGATAGCCTAGCTGATAGCCGTTGAACTTCGGACGGTCGGGGAACAGCTTACTGAAGCCAAAGGCATAATAGAAGGACGCAGACGGGGTCGGGAACCCTCTCCGGCAGGCCTTATCGAGCGACCCATCCGGCAAAATCACCTTACACCCGGACGCGCCAAGATCCGGGCGGCTGTCCATGAACGCCAGCATCGTCTCCAGCGTATCCTTACGGATCACGGTATCTGAATTGAGCAGCAGTACATAACGCCCGGAGGCAACCTCCATCCCCTGGTTATTACCCTTGGCAAAGCCTACATTCTCCGAATTGGCGATTAACAGCACCTCCGGGAATTCCTTGCTTATCGTCTCCACCGAGTCATCCTGGGAGTTATTATCTACTAGAATAATTTCATAGGAATAGCTTGTCTCCGAATCATATACCGACCTCAGACAATCCATCGTCAGGCGGCATGTGTTGTAATTTAGAATCAATATACTAACATCTACATTCACTGCTATACTCTCCTGACAAATATAGTAATCTATCGACAATTATTATAACACAAACCCCCCGCTGATAGGCAGCGCCTGTTCAGGGAGGTTTTTACAAGGAGATAATATCGAACGGCACAGTACCGTTATTCATTAAAGAGGCTGTAAGTCGTTCATCGTCATATCTGAAGGATTTTCCTCTCAAGAATTCCCCTCGTTCCGCCCCTCTAATCCGACCTTCCGCCTTCTCGCCTTCTCCTGAATATGCCGGCGCTTGCGCTTAAGGGCAGCTCTCTGAGCGAAAAAGGAAGTCCAGGCTCCCAGCAGCCTAGGCTCCTTCAATAGGGTGTAGCCATGTGCGGCAATCTCATAAGGAAGAGAATTTAGCAGAGTGAGCAGTAGCGTACGTGAGGACTCGTTCTTGTATATCATTTTATACCGGTTAATATAGGAGATCCGCTTGATGAACATCGCCTTGCCGCTACGTCCCGACGTCTTCCAGCCCCGCTCATGGTAGCCTATCGCTTCCGCATCATAGTAGGCCTTCCAGCCGAACAGCCCAGCACGCCAAGCCACATCCACATCTTCCTTATACGCAAAAAAATCCGCGTCGAAAAATTCCCCCTCCACGCTGATATCCTCAATCATCCGCCGCGCGTACATCGCCGCTGCACCGGAGACACCGAATACTTCACCAGACTCATTCCACTGGTCAGCAGGCTCTCCCGCTCCACGGTCAAACGCCCGCCGGGCCTTATTCATCCATAGTCCAGTACTGTCCACCAGCGAATGGTCCGCCTTCAGCAGCAGCTTGCCTGTGGCACTCCCGATCCGTGGATCAGCCTCCATCCGGGCGACCAGCCTGGAGATATAGTCCGGAGCCAACGTAAGGTCCGGGTTCAGCACCAGCACATAATCGGTCGTAGTACCGGCAATGGCCTGGTTGTGTGCGGGGGCGAAGCCGGTGTTGTGTTCATTTTCCAGGAGGACAAGGTTAGGGATAAGAGGGCTCTCCAAACTTCCTACACAGTTGGCCGATGCTGCGGTATGTGATGAGATTGCAGCTGCGTCTACGGAGTGTAACGGATCGATACGCATACGCGCTGATCCCTGAGCAAGCTCATGATATAACGCCCTCACCTTCTCCGCCGTTCCATCCGTGGACGCATTATCCACCACCACAATCTTTTTGACCGGATAATCCTGGCCGAGCACAGCCGACAAACATTCCGCTATATCATCTGCGCTGTTATAAGTAACAATATGCACACTGACTGTTTTAAGTTTCATGGGGTACCTCGAGTTCCATATATTCATTGTTCGAACCTGTTACTCCCCATTATAACGAAAAGAGAGGTGCCGGGCTATGGAAGGTTGTTCAATACAAGAAACCCCTAACCATTAAGATGGATTAGGGGTTCTTTAACATATCCTGTAGCTACTTCAGCTCCAGCAAAAAGTCTCTCAGCCCTTCACGCCATGGACGGATATCCTGGAATCCGTTAGTACGGATCGCCAGATGCTCCATCACCGAGTTGCGCGGGCGTGGAGCCGGACGTGGAAATTGCTCTGTAGCACAAGGCTCAAGCTTCGCCGTGAACTTTAGACCGAGTAATTCTTCAGCTTCAGCGAAGATCGCCTGAGTGAATTCGTACCATGTGCAGGAATCACTGTTCGAGGCATGGTAGACTCCATACTTTTCCGTCCGAATCAACTCCAGCAAGAATCTGGCCAAGTCCACAGTGTAGGTAGGTGAGCCCTTTTGGTCATCGACAACCTGTAGCAGCGGCTTTTCCTGTCCCAGTTTCAGCATGGTTTTGACAAAATTATTGCCGTATTTGCCGTAGACCCATGAGGTGCGTACGATGAAATACTTGGAGGATAACGACTGGACCAATACCTCTCCAGCACGCTTGGACTTCCCGTAGATACTCTTAGGATCGGTATTATCATATTCATGGTAAGGCTGTTCACCGATGCCATCGAACACATAGTCCGTGCTGATATAGACCAGCTTAGCCCCTGCCTTCTCAGCAGCGAGCGCTACATTCCGGCTTCCTGTAGCATTAATGAGGTACGCTGCATCCACATCAGTCTCAGCTGCATCCACTGCCGTATGAGCCGCACAATGAATGACCGCATCGGGAGCGAACGCACCAATCGTCTGCTGACACTGGTCCAGATCGGTAATATCCATCTCCTGACGGTCACAGCCCAGCACCTCATACCCCTGCCCTTGAAGCAAAAGCATAAGATCCTGCCCCAGTTGCCCGCCAGAGCCTGTGACAAACACCTTCATTTTCGTCATTACAGAGAATCCCCCAGACGGGTACCGTACTGGAGTGCGGCATATTTCTGGTATTCGCCAGACTGAATGCGGGTCCACCATTCCTTGTTATTCAGATACCACTGAATCGTTTCCTTAATGCCAGTTTCGAACGTGTGCTTAGGCTTCCAGCCCAGTTCATTCGTAATCTTCGTTGGATCAATGCCATAACGGCGGTCATGCCCGGGACGATCCTGAACGTACGTAATCAGCGAGTCTGGCTTGCCGAGCTCTTGAAGCACAGTATTCACGATATGCACATTCGTCCGCTCATTATTGCCGCCGATGTTGTACACTTCACCATTCACGCCTTCATGAATAACCAGATCAATTGCGCTGCAGTGGTCTTCAACATACAACCAGTCACGGATATTCATTCCGTCTCCATACACAGGCAACACCTGATCTGCCAGCGCACGCGAGATCATCAGCGGAATCAGCTTCTCCGGGAACTGGTAAGGACCGTAGTTATTCGAGCAACGGGTAATGTTCACCGGCAACCCAAAGGTTTCATGATAAGCACGCACC
The DNA here is from genome assembly GCF_038593195.1 of Paenibacillus sp. FSL H7-0350. Classification (NCBI taxonomy): domain Bacteria; kingdom Bacillati; phylum Bacillota; class Bacilli; order Caryophanales; family Paenibacillaceae; genus Paenibacillus; species Paenibacillus sp. FSL H7-0350. Next base: position 3,627,723 of record NZ_CP151972.1, read on the forward strand.
AGCAAGTCTCCGCCTGCTTTACTTGCAGAATACGGGCTGTTCGGCGTCAGCGGAGTCTCTTCCGTGAACAGACCTGTAGCACCAAGCGATCCATAGACCTCATCTGTAGAGACCTGCACGAACTTCGTAATGTTATATTTCTTGGCGGCATCCAGCAGCACCTGCGTTCCTAACACATTCGTCTTCACGAACACTTCCGGTTCCAGAATACTCCGGTCCACATGAGATTCAGCAGCGAAGTTAACCACTACATCTACACCGTCACCGATCAGTTTATCCATCGCCGCTACATCGGTAATGTCTGCTTTAACAAATGTATAATTCGGATGATTCTCAATCGATTTCAGGTTTTCCAGATTGCCTGCGTAAGTTAATGCATCCACATTGACAATGTGGTAATCTGGGTGTTGCTGCAGCATGTAGATTACGAAGTTGCTGCCGATGAATCCGGCTCCGCCGGTGATTAGGAGTTTCATTTATTGACCACCTTTTGTTCTAATGATATTAACAATACTTTCTGAGTGGTGTACAGTAATTATATGATGCTCATTTCAAAAATTCATAATCCTTTCTAAAGAAATGCCTTTAGATTATCTTATACTATGCAATAATAATAAAAAGTTTAATGAGGAGAATGACATAAATACAAGACCTAGTTTTGTTTGTCCTGCTACAGGGATCGTGAGCCTTCCCCATGTCGTTGCAAAGCATCAGGGTTATATCGCTTTAGAGCTAATTCTAATAATATCTTCATCAATAGCAGATTACCTCTTAGAGGACTGATTTTAGTCGGAACCTTGCCTATGGGATAGACTCTCTCTACGGGGATTTCAATTATTTTATACCCTAATCTAGCACTTCGAACAGATAAGTATGCTAACAGTTCATAAGTATTAAAAACACTCCGAAAAGGCCGAACTTGGTTATCTAGTAAAAATTTACTTGAGTGAGCCCTAAATCCATTAGTCGTATCAGTATAATGAAAACCAGCGATCATTGAAATTACTGGGGCATGAATCAACTTTATAGCTATTTTTCTAGAGAGAGGAGTATTAATTTCGCGTCCTCCCGGAACATACCTCGAACCTTGTACAAAGTCGTATCCTTCTTCAAGCTTCTTCGTGAATAGGGGAATAGACTCAACACTATCTTTATTATTTCCATCAACAGTGATAATACCCTCATATCCTTGATTTAAAGCATATGCAAACCCCATACGAAGCTGTGCACTTAACTTTCCTGTATCCTTTTTTACCAAGAGGGTTCTTACCCCTTTATCTCTAAGATACGTCAGACCTAAAGATCCGTCAGTACTTCCGCCATCTAATATAATAATGTCAACTATAGATGAAAAGGGGGCGATTTTATCAAGTTGCTTTTTAATTTTCTCTCCCTCATTAATTACTGGTATACAAACACAATATTTCATCCTTTTCTCACTTAGTTCAGTAATATCATATTTGGGAACTTCCCAATTATCTATATCCATTTTAAAGTAATCCCCCTTATAGATATGTCCTTTGAACAAAATCCAATGCACTTATAACACTTTCATTATTTGAAGACGTTAGCCCGTTCTTCATTTCGATTGAAATAGTATGAGCATATTGATTATCCTTCAATGCGTTTGCGATTAATTTATGGTCTACTAAATTATCAGACCCAATTAAATTTAAAAAAGGCTGGCTAATATGAAAGTGCGATAAAATGGGTAAGCTTTTTTCAATTGACTCATGATAATTTTCATTATTTAAAGCCATAGCTGCAGCATCAAGGTGTAACCTGAAACCTGGGTGACTTACTTCATTTACTATTTCTATACCTTGGGCGGTATTTGTAATGAAATCACATCCGTATTGAACTGGATTCGGCTCAATGCAAAAAACCAAATTATTCTCCAATGCTATTTCACCGATCTCATAAAAGAAAGGAATGGCGATATTAAGTTGCTCTACTATATTAAGACTTCCAGCGAATCTGTTTTTGGGAGAGCCAAATACTAAAACTTTTATACCCATTAGGTTCGCGAGTCTCATAACACGATGTAGATATTTTTTAAGTTCATTGCGAATATGCTCTGCGGAAAATAGAAGTAATTCTGGTTTACCAAATAAAAGTGATTGCATTGCGTGTAATCCAATATTCTCAGCTTCCCATTTACTTCTATATATATCAACATCTTCTTCAGAACAACTAATTGGAGAGCCCCATATTTTTGTAGGTGCAATCTCTATATCTTGAACACCATGTTGTAATAATGTCCTAATAATTCCTTCCTCTTCTTCCAAGTCCCAAGCTATATTTGAAATAGAGAGTTTCAATATAAAGACCTCTCTTTCACTATAAAGGAGGAGATTTCAGATAAAATCTCACTCTTATTTTTGAAGTAATTTCCAGTTTTGTTTTTCTGAAAAAGCTCACTATGTTTACTAAGCATATTATAAAACACAGGGGCATTATCAGTTTCATTATTAAAGTCGTAATTTAACGCTGCTTGTGCTATCTCTGCAGCCTTGACTGGCTCAACAGCAAAATTCACTAGTGAAAGATTGTGCTTCACTGCTATTTCAATATCACTCCATAAAGAATTCATATTATAAAATTGAAATTCACTTTTTGAATGTGTTAAATGGAGACAATTGGTATGAATTAGATCAAAGATGAAGTTCTTTTTCAATCCATTTCCGAATAAGCCCGGAAGTCTAATAATAGTATGATTTTTAAAGTTTTTTATAACAAATTCTTCTAGATAATATCTATGCCGACCATATGGAGTTACTTCTTCAGGAAAAATACGAGTATCTTCATCTACTTTTTGAGGATTTTTGTAAACATCAACAGTAGAAATAAGAATAAATTTTTCAACATCAACTTTTTTTAAGTTGTTAATAAGGCTTTCTAAATTACGTAAATCCTCTTCAGGATTTTGATTAGCTTTCCATTTCACTGCAGGAGCTGCTGCACAGACTAATACCTCATACTGTTTACCCTGAATCTCAGTAATATTTTTAGAGTTATACACATCATCAAAAGTTCTTTGCGATAATAAAGTAGAGCCAACATAACCAGTGTAACCCAACAATGCAGTTGCCATATCTTCTCCCCCTTATACAGACAAACTATCTTTATTTTTTCCCACGATTTGCAAATGCTGTTTCTTCTCTTTGTACATCTCTACAGAACTTGTACTGTAGAATGGTCTATTTTGGATTTCCGTTAATATTCTAGAAATATACTCTCCAATTACGCCAAATATAAAAAACAAGCCTGCAAAACCAAACGAAATCAATATCATTAAGGTAGTCCATCCTTCAACGACTGACTGATTAAAGAAATAATTATATAATGCATATCCTCCCATGAAAATGGAGAATCCAAAAAAAGCGATTGTTAAATAATGTGCTGCCTTCAATCCAGCATTGGAGAAAGAAACCAAAGCATCTATTGCTAGTGATATATTCTCCTTATTAACCTTTTTCCCTTTTGCTTTTGATATAGATTGATAATTGACAACATTTTTAGAATAACCAGTTAATTCATATAGTGCCTTACGATATCTTACCTTTTCCTTAAGATTAAGCATTGAGTTTAGTGCTCTTCGAGTTACTAACCGTATACTTTCAGTTTGTAATGACAACTTCATATAGGATAAGTTGTTTAACATCTTATAGAACATTTTTGACTTCCATCCTGTTGACCCAGATGTAGCTGCAACAATATCAAATCCTTTTCGAGTTGCAGTTTGAAAAATGTCGTATAACAATTCGATTGGGTAGTCAATTGTTGTAGATTCGATCTCAAAAACGAAATCCCCCATTGACTTATTTAGTCCAGCCATCATTGCGTGCTCAATCCCATGCTTTCTCGACAAATTTATAATTGTAATATCTCCATGCATCCCATTGATTGCTTCCCTTGCTTGAGTTAGGGTAGCGTCCTGACTATAATCATTAACTAAAATTATTTCATAGCTTTTAAAGTTATTATCAAAAACCTTATCAAGTCTGGTTAGTGTATGCGCTACTGTAGATTCATCGTTGTGCGCATATACTACTACAGAAACAAATACTTGCTCTTTCATAGCACTTCCTCCAAATCGTAGATAGTATTAAACTTACCAGAAAATACTGAAATAAAAGAAGGTGACTGCGAAAATTCTTTTATTACTGTAGGCCTTGAATCATCTAATTCTGAAGCACTTATCAATGCTTTAACAGCAAATAAAGATTTGTCATAACTTACAGAAATATCTGGAACCAAATATTTTTTAGCTAATTGATGCATCCGATTCCAAGCAGATTCAGGCTTTACCGGACATGTATTACAGTTCTGAAGCTGATCTATAGAACAATCCTTTCTATAATTCTGACAACTGAATTCAGGTAATTGATTAAAGGAAGATTCATGCGGTGTGTGTCCTACGGAAGTGAGAGAATGATAACCACTCTCTCCAAAAGGCATTAAGGAAAAGAACGGACCGTCCATGACAGTAATCCCCACGTTTTGTACTTTGGAAGATACTTTCGTCATAATAACTTCGCAAATTTCATATTTGGTTGTGAACAATTCGTAATTAAAAATCTTCAAAATCTGATTAACGCTTGCGTAAGTTGCATTCAAAATTTTCAGTGCCGATAATTTGAATCCATCCTTAAATATCAGGCTAAACTCCTTTCCATCATTTTCGCTAGACTCCAACTGTTTGTTGTAAAACATAGAAACATTTTTATACTTTTTAATTTCTTGTACATACCACTCACGGATGATGTTAGCATCATAACTATATTCTATAGTTTCAAAAGTTGCTTCTACAGTTCCGGGATTAAAATATGGTCTACTACTGATTTCGTTTGCTGGGATGTTAACATACTCACAGAAATTTAGGAACTGTTCTGCATTTGTCAAAGAATCATTGGCTGATATAGCATAAATTTTTTTGAAGCTATCATTTATTGCAAAAGAAAAGTCTCTAGAGAACCTTTCGTAATAACTTGCAGACTTAGTTGCAGTTGATACACTGCGGGGATAATGATACCCATTGTGAACTCTAGCTTGATTTATATAACTCGCTCGTTGTAATGGTTGTTCATCAAACTCTATAACTGCAACCTTCAAATCCTTCTTAGCAAGTAGATGGGCTGCATACAGACCATAAATACCAGCTCCAAAAATCACATAATCAAACTTCAAAGTATGTCAATCCCTTCAAAATATTAGTTGGCATATATAAATTCAAAATCGGAAATTTTAATTGTATCTTTCATTTTGAAAAGATCAAAATCAAGCCTCAACTCTTTAATATTTTTTCCATTCATCCATTTCGTGTTTTTCCCTATCGGAATTAGATACGTGTTTGCTCCATTGACAATATTAAATGTGACTGAATTTTCTTCAGAAAACCCCTGCCCGCTGTTCCAAAATAGTTGACCAGTCCCGTCATCATAAATGTTAGTTATTTTAAGCTTTATTAGATCATTCGACTGTACTAGATGCTTAACATCCAATACTAAAAACGGGTCATTCCCCACTATTTGAAATTCATAATCACTAATTAATTTCAGACTATTCATTTCCAAATTATCTTTTTGAATTAAATCTAGGTTGGATGAGTTTTCAAAATTGGTTTCGCCTAATCTCAAGGGAATATTTATAAGCGCCTGTACATCCAACGATGATTTGTACCTGTCATCACTATAATTCTTAATAGAGATAGTTTCATTAAGAAAGTGATATTTTATCTTATTAGCCAGATTTTGTCCTGATTGAGCTGTATCCAGCATGAAATTTGAAGTTAAGCAGCATGACATAATCATTATTACTACGCCAACGATCCGCTGATGTTTTAAAACAATTACTTTTTGAATAAGTATAACAGTTAGAATCACCATACTAAGGGCATTCATATATAAGTATCTTCCTATTATTATATCGACATCCTCAGAAATAGTTCCATAGCAAATAACCATAATATTTAGTATAACACTTGTTAAAATCAAAATAATCACTTGCAATTGAATATTCTTCAAACTTTTTAAATTTTTAATAAAGTATATAATCATTGCCAAAATTACAAGCAATATAACTCCACTCATCAAAGTTGTTATTGTATAAAAAGGCTCTTTTATACCCGGAAAACCACTTTCTTGAGGATTCCAAAAGGAACCAAAAAGATATGAAATTTTCTGCAATATATAGTATGGTGTCAATTGGATGTTTTCAGGGTTTACAATTCCTTTTACAAAATCCACATGTAACTTAGTAGCAGTCAGTTTGTTGTAATGAGTGTAATTAAAAATGAACCACGGCAAAGTTATTAGTAGAGTAATTGATACGTAAAGTATGGCCTTAATGATTTGCTTGTAGAATAAGCAAAGTAAAACAATAACTCCCAAAACAAAAATTGATGTGAATTTAGTGAGAATCATAGCCGCAGATAACAACGATAGAAAGAATATTTGTTTAAAGGAAGGAGGTGAACCGACAATTTTTACTATACTATATATTAAAATGGTCATAATACATACAATAAGTTGTTCATTACTTATTGAAATCATTCTGGTTACAAATCCGGGATTTAAAAAAAAGGCAAGGGCAACACTTCGAAATAATAAATCATTTCTCTGAATTATATTTTTCCGTACTAACTCTTCATAAGTTTTATTACCAAAGTAGAATACAACAAGAATGAGAAATATGCCAAACGCCCTCAGCATGATAACACTAAGCAACAAATTTTTCTGAAAGACGAACACTATTACAGCGGAAATCAAATAATAAAGTGGTGGATGAACTGCCTCATATTGATAATTACTTGGCACTAAATTTCCGGTTACTTTATATAATCCCCTAGTATTTATTACATCAGATAATAACGGAAGTTTATGATTTTGAACGATATGCAAAATGTAATCAAAATGAGCTCCTTCATCAATAGGCGAAAAGAGTGGAATGAAAAGAATATAATAACAACCTAGAAAAAAAACAAAAAAGGGAACTATCTTTTTGGATTCATTACCTTTGATAAGGAAAAGATATATATAGCAAAGCATCAATGATAAAACCAAGTAATTCAAATAAGATATTTTCTCAGAACCATGTATAAAAAAATCGTATAGTAGTCCCAAGATGTAAATAACAAAAACAAATAAAATAAAATATAATCTGAATCTAGTCCCCTTTTTATGCTCTTCAAATTTCAATTTCTAATCCCCCTACTTTCCATCTCTTTTACCGAAAAATAATTATAGCCCCAACCATTAAAAATACAGTTCCGATCACCTTTGAAAGTGTCATGTTCTCGTGAAAAAAAACAACAGAAACAAACACTAGGCCCAATATAGTTAAAGCTTGTGCAATCGGAGATAATCTCCCTATCTCTCCTTTAGATAAAGCAAATAGATAAACAAAAAAACTACCTCCATAAAGCATGGCTCCAAACCAAATATACGGAGTAGCGATTATTTTTACCATACTTTCGATATTCATACTTCCTAATTGCAAACTGTTAAGTCCCAACTTAAGAATAGTTTGAGCTGTAACATTTAATATGACTGAAATAAATAGGTAAACCCACAAATCAACACACTTCCTTATTAACCTTAATTCCCGATCAAATTATAACGAGGTAGGCGAAGAAAAGCCCAGCGCATCATAAATTCCAATCTGGTAGTTGGTGATTTCACCGAATTGCAAATCGTGCCTAGAGCGTTAAAAACAATAGATTACATCGAATTCATCGAAACATCTTATCGCTCAGGAATAGTTATTTTTCCAGCATCACTTTCTTAATATCTGGGCTGCTGAGTCGTTGGCCTCATTAAGAATATCCGGGCCCCTCCGATCGCGAAAGTGAGTCATCAACGAACGATGAGAGCGCTCTTGTGCACATAACCGGCAAAGCCCAAAAAATACTGCAGATAGGGATTTTCCATGATCTGCAAAGTGATTTCCCTATCGCTTAAGACCAGAAAGTGCCTTGATCAACAAGGATCCCTAAGCCAAAAGGACCAAATGTGCCCTCTGCCTCTCTTAGATAGCACCAAAAGTCTAAACATATTTCCCTTCCGCTTGCTCCCAAGGAACGAATTAAGCCAGCTTCACCGACCGATTATTGTGGTTAAGCTTCCTTCAAATCTTGAGAAGATCGTTGATAGATTCGATTCGTTCAAACATCGCACTTCACTTCTTCTGCAAAGATATTTGGTTTCCTTGCAGATTTTTCGACATAACAGCCTCAATTTCTTAAGAGAGAAATGATTTTTGTTAATACAACAAGCACTAAATAAAGCGATGTTGCGCTATGATTGTTGTATTCTTTTTTAAGATTTATTAATAATCCCCTTAATTCAAAATAGAATACCCGATTTAAATTCTTGTAGAATAACCATTATCTAGAGACAAATTGGGGTTATAGTAAGTATCATTAATAAGAGTTTCGCCCCATTTACTTTTAAGATATTCAGCTTCTTTATTTAATCTATCTAACTTCTCATTCGTATTATCATAGCCTCTGGTCTTCGATTCGTGGTGTATTAATTTCACGTAAGGAAGCCACACATTTAAATATCCTTGTTTTATAAAAGATAAGCAAAGGTCCACATCATTGTAGGCAACAGATAATTCTTCGTCAAAGCCTCCAACCTCTTCAAATACACTTTTCTTAACCATAAGACAAGCAGCTGTAACAGCAGAAACATTTTTCACTGATATGAGTGCGCCAAAATATCCCGGATCATTTAATGGACGATAATGGTGGCCATCGCCAGCTGCGCGCTGAACGCCTAGTCCTAATGTCAACCCAGAATGTTGAACAGTATTGTCCGGATATTTCAAATAAGCACCTACTGCACCAATCTCTTTTCTCATTGCAGAACCAATCATATCATTAAGCCAATTTTCTTCAATAATCTCAATATCATTATTAAGAAATAAAATCAATTCTCCGTTAGCATGTTGGGCAGCTGCATTATTTAATGCTGAGTAGTTAAATGGGGAATTAATAGTTATCATTTTAAATCTTTCATTTAACTTATTTTTCCATTTATCAAATAGTTCAAATGTTTCTTCTTCAACACTTCCATTATTAACTATAATGAATTCATAATTTTTATAATTGCTTATCTTATAAATCGAATTAAGGCAGTTAGATAAAATATCCGCATTGTCCTTAGTCGGAATAATAATACTAACCATAGGATCATTTTCAACATTATAATGAACTCTATAAAAATTTGAATAACCATCCAATTCTTCTATCCAACCATTTATATTTCTTCTTTGTAGTGCATCTTTCACAGCGGTAAGACCCGCAAAATGTGTATAATTTTTTGCTCCAGATCCCGAAGCAGTTGATTCTGGAATTGTCCTCCAATGGTACAGAATTTTAGGAATGTGATATATATGAGCTGTCTTTTCAGTTATTCTCAGAGCTAAGTCAAAATCTTGACTCCCCTCCACGCCCTTACGGAAGGCTCCAACGCTATCAACTATTGACTTTCTATAAACCCCTAAATGGCAGGTATACATGTGTGTAAGTAATAGGTCCGGCGACCAATCAGGTTTAAAAAAAGGAGAATGCCTAATGTCATCAATACCGATTTTATCCTCATCACTATAAATCATATCTGCTTCAGGATGATCATTTAGTAATTTAACAACCTCATATAAAGCATCTATAGAAAGTTCATCATCATGATCTAATAATGCAATATATTCGCCTTTTGCGATTGCAATAGAAGAGTTAGAGGTTTCTGAAATGTGACCATTCTGCTCTCTAAACACAACCTTTATTCTATCATCATTATTCGTATATTCCTTAAGAACTGTTGCAATATGCTCTTTAGTTGAAGCGTCATCAGCTACGCATAGTTCCCAATTTGTATATAATTGATTTCTAACTGAATCAATACACTTTCTCAGCCAAATCTCTTCAACATTATATACAGGAAGTATTACTGATATTAGCGGTTGGTACGAAAATCCCTTAGCTTCTTGAGCTATAACTTTTTGCTCATCTTGAGAAATCATATTTTTTCCAAGCCATATGGAATAGTCGTCCTTAACATTAGAACTATTAATACCACCTACCTGTTTTACCTTTTGCCACAATCCTTTAATTCCTTGATGCTTGATTATCGCAATACTCTTGTTAACCATCACCCTGAAAGTTTGATGGTTTGCACCCCTTTGTTTGAAGAAACTCTTCATTCCGTCCATTAAAATTGTTAACTTATTAATTTTTTCGAATCTAAGGTTATCGAGTACAAACTTATTCTTTTTATCTCCAGGATCCACTCTTAATTTGCAAGCATCTTCTGGAATGAAAAAAATCGTACTATAATTAACTGTTCCCTTGGGAATTGAAGATAACAGTATACTATTTGTTTCAGAGAACCCAGAACCATTGTCCCAATATAATTTCAGGGGAATATATTCATCTGCTTCTGAATACCACTTTATTTTGTTCCAACCATTATAAATTTTACCTTCCAACAAAAAAGCAGGGTCTGTCCCAATAGAGATCCATTCACCCTTAACGTACGTTAAATCAGATAGTATATTCAATTTCACATGTGTAGTTAGAGAAAAAACTCCTGCTATAAAAGCCTCGAATTTCCTCCAAATATTTTTAATTGACAACCTAAATCCGCTCCTATTCTACCTCAATATTATTTGTTGAATAAAGACTTCAATCTTTCTACTAACTTCCATGATCTTGATGAATATATCTTTAATAATTCTGCACTTAGTTCATCTTGCTTTATAGAAAGTAAATGGTTCTTTTCTTGTTCTTTAGTCAATTTATCTTTAAGAATATTCTTTTCATCTTCAAGTGCATTTGTACAATCTTTCAATGCATTTATACGATCATCTTGATTATTTCTTAGCTCTTTTAACTCAATTAGTTGATCGTTCATTTCAAGGTTTGTCTTGCTTGTTGCATTACACTCTTGTAGATACCTATCCGCAATGTTCAATGCACTCTTTAATTCACTGACTAACATTAAATCCTTTACAGCGATACATTCAAATTCTAAGTATTTAATCTTTGTCATTTCCAATAAATTGAAAATAACAAATGGATCATCATTTTCAAATATGAAAATTTCATTATGCACATCCATTACATAATTGCCCTGCAACATCATATCGCATAAGTAATTATTAACTTTTATGTTGCATATTTTATAGACACCTGAATACATGGATGGATCTATTCTTAATGATGTAATATCACTAAATTCTGATAGATTAAAATAATAGTTATTTCTATCACTGTCATTTAACACTCGAAGGCTTTTTTCTTCACTGAAACCACTTCCAGTATCCACATATAATTGTAATTCATCAGATACCTTTTTGGGACCATCCAAAATACTTCCCTTTAGTTCCTGAAATTCCAATTTAAACTCTGAAATTAGTAGTTTATTGGACTCATTTATAAAGTAATCACGAAGTTTAAAAAATCTTTCTTCTAATTCAGCTAATTTATCGACGACTATTCTTGGAATTTCTTTGTCTTGCCCTATAGTTAATGAATCTAAATTCATTGATTTAGAACCAACAACTATCTTTCTATATGATCGATCGGAATAATCGTATTTAAAGATACTCTCATTATAAAACAAATCGATTTTTTCTCTATAGGGTATCAATTCAGGATTCTTAGCAGCAAAGAAATGAATTCCCATTATTTTTTCCCAAATGTTTATATCACCATGCGAAATCACATTATATTCATTTCCTTTTTCGGATAAATATGCCTTAAGCGAATTCAACACAGGTAACCCATTATCTGAGTGTTCCTTTAGCCAAACGAAACTCTCATTGAACATACCGGTATATAGCGTATCTAATCTATTTTCAGCCGCTTTAACTTCTTCTGAATAAAAAGGTGCTGTTATAATAAAGAATTGAGAGCTAACTCTACTCAGTTCATCGACGAAGTCATTCCTCTTATTGGGGGGGATATGCTCAAACACATCCAATGCAACAACAATATCATATGCGTCATCCTCGAACTCCATTTGAGTAGCATCACCTAATATATATTTAGGATTTAATTGCAGCTCTTTAGGAAGACTTATATCTAAATAAGTAATCAAGTCAGAGGGGAGAAATCCTTCTAAATTCTGATGTTCGTTTGCTCCAACTTCTAATATTCTGAAAGTTTGATTTTGGCTTCTCAAGTTATTAATTATCTTTTGTACATTATTATATCTCTGGAATTGATCAAACGGGATTTGATTCATTTCAACACTTCCCATCTATGTGTCATGTATACAATACCTTCAGAAAAATACTTATTAGAAACGCTAAAACCAATTACCTCCTGTTTATACTCTAAGCAGACTAAACCTTCATTATTAAAAAGACCAACATCAACACAGAAACTGCCTCCAAGTAAAGGTACTTCAGGGATAATATAACTCACAGTATGCCTTCCAGCTGTATTGGGTATATCCACCTTCTCTAGGTGAGTATTAGGACCAAATATATATTCTCTTTTAGGAGTATATATAGCTACTCCCAAAAGCAAATCATCTATTGAGTCAAGATATACTTCATAATCAATTTTAATTTCTAAGGTTTCAAATGTTTTGAAGTTTTCTTTATTTATGCATACATTAGTGATTAAAGCTAAAATATCTGGGTTTGCAGGTCGTACAAATTCTTCAATTTGCTCGTCTCCACTCCCTGTAACCATTTCTCCTACGTCAAGTCCGCTTCCGATTCCATTTTTCATAAAATCTTCATATAAATCAACGATTTGGCTTGATTCACCAATTGCTTCGAGTTCCCCTTGCTTTAACCATACCGCCTTGTTGCAAAAACGTTTAACTTGTTCTGGAGCATGCGAAACAAATAAAATCGTTGTCCCTTGGCTCTTTAACTCTTTCATCTTTTCAATACATTTAGTCTGAAATCTAATATCCCCCACAGCTAATGCCTCATCTACAATTAGTATATCTGGTTCCACATTGATTGAAACTGCAAAGGCGAGTCGTGCAAACATTCCGCTTGAATAGACCTTAACCGGTTGGTCAATAAAAGTTCCAATATCAGCAAAGGCTATAATATTATCTATTCTATCCTCCATTTGTTCTCTACTGTATCCCATCATAAGGCCATTTAGATAAATATTAGCTCTTCCAGTATACTCCGGGTTAAATCCGGCACCTAACTCTAGTATAGCTGATATTTTGCCATTCACTTCTATCTTGCCCTTAGTTGGTGTTAAAACTCCAGTAATCATTTTCAAAAGTGTCGATTTGCCTGATCCGTTTGTACCCAAAATGCCAATAGCATCTCCTTTATTTATAGAAAAAGAGATGTCATCAAGAGCTTTGAACTCTTCGTGATAATTTTTATCTGCCATAGATAAAGATTCTTTCAAACGATCTATAGGTTTAGCGTATAACTTGTATGATTTAGTAACATTTTGTATATCAATAATTTTTTCCATTTTCCACACTCCCTATAGAACATCTGAGAAATGAGGTTTAAGTTTTTCAAAAAGCTTAAATCCCAATGTAAAGCTAAGCAAACAAAAAAGCCAGAAATAGCTTGTCTGATACGGACGATCATAAAACATAATTTGATCTATAAAAGTATCTCGATAGCCTTGTACTATATAATACATGGGGTTAAGCTTAAATACTTTAGCCCAAGTTTCTGATAACATAGATACTGACCAGCCAATCGGAGTAAACCAGAAGCCTATTTGGACGATAACAGCAATTATTTGATTTAGATCTTTGAAAAAAAGAACTACCGCCGATGTCAAGAAAGTTATACCGGTAACTAGTATTAGCATGGAGACAAAATAATAGATAATTTGGATGTTATATAAATTAGGAAGATAACCATAGAATCCATAGACAATAAATATAAAAAGAACAAAAAAGATCTGAACAAAACCAGCAGATAATATCTTAACAAATGGAAGTAGTTCAATTTTAAAAACTACTTTTTTAACTAAATAACTATATTCAGAAAATACATTGGTTGCACCAGTCAACGCCTCTGAAAAGAAGAACCACGGGATTATCCCCGCGATAAACCAGATAATAAAAGGGACATTACCTACATCGCCACTTCTGAGTCCAACCTGAAATACAAACCAATAAGTAACTATCGTAATTAGTGGCTGTATAAACCCCCACATTACTCCTAGATAAGAAGAAGCATATCTTGTTTTAAAGTCATTTTTAGCTAGGTTCAGAACTAAATCTTTGCTTTTTATTAGTTCCCGAACAAAACCGAATGAATGTCTCATCCTTTTCATAATAAAATAAAATGATAATCCAACTAACACACTAACAAGTATATTGAATAAAACATAGTACAAATTATATCCTTCATAGGAAGAGGTGATATATGGAAGTGTAAAAAAATACAGAAATGGATCTGTACCTGTAGTATTCATAATCAACAAGTTATCATTAGATTTAGTAATATCTATCTGATTTAAGCTTAGTTCTAATTCTTTTAAGTTGACTTTCGTATCATTAATTGCACCAAAATGCATATTTCTCAAAGCAATTTCCGCTGTATTGTTTTTCCCCATATCCAACCGAAGATAACTGTAATTTCTAGGTAAATCAAAACGAATAGTCTGCCATGATCCAGGTGTATTATAGTTCTTAGTTTCCGAATCAACTTCTTTCCATCCTTCACTCTTAGAAGAAAAGAAAAGCTGATACTCATCTGCAATCTTTGATTTAACATCTAGCTGAATATAAACTCTAGCATTTGATTTTTGATAGGCATTAAATACATAAAAAGTGCCGCACATAATTAAGAGAGAACCAATAACAATCATTAAGCGTTTAACATACCTCATCAACCTACTACTCCTCACATCAATAAGCAGCAAATAAAACAACCTATTTGCTTTGCCTCATTGTTTACATTATTAAAGTTTATTGAAACCAATACTTATGCTAAAATATCCTCGTACCTACAGATAAAGGAGATTAAAAACGTGTCGAAACCAGTATACGGTAAATATGCGGTTCAGTCGAGAAATGTTGAAAAGATATCCAGTTACATATGGGCGTTAGCGATAGGGTTCATTGTTTTTTTGGCCTGGACCCCTTTTCAAGTGGGATTATTTAATGGACAGCAGATTGACTTTGAGAAGCCAATTTATATGTCCTCGCTGCTTAGCAGCCTGTTGCTGCTGGTGTGGATAGGCCTATACTTCACCAAGTTCAGGCTGGAGGGACTGCGTGATGTGCTTGCCGTGGCCTCGTTGTTATTACCTGCTACCTACGCATTGTCGCTTATTGGCGCTGCTTCGCATTATATGGCGATGAACCTGCTGTTTGTACAGAGCATGTATGTCGCAATATTCATTATAGCGTTATATTTGCTCCAGCAAAAGCAACTAAATGTTGTCATTCAAAATGCTATTCTGGCTATTGCTTATTTCATCGTCGGTTTCGGTCTGCTGAACTGGCTTGGCAGTTCGAAATTCGCCGGGAGCCTGGTAGGCTGGTTCTCCAATACGGTGCGTGGTGATAAATATTTGGATGCAGTCATGGCGGACTCTAACGGGCTGCGTCTGACCTCCATTTTCCAGTATGCCAATACTTATGCAGCCTTCCTCATGGCCTTCCTGTTCGTAGCGGTGTATGCCCTGGTCCGCTCCAAAAAGTGGTACGGCACGCTGACACACAGCTTCATGCTGGTGCCGATTATTGTATCTCTCCTGCTGACCTTGTCCCGTGGGGGACTTGTCATGCTGCCTGTAGTGTTCATCCTGCTCCTGCTGTTCCTGAAGCCTGCACAGCAGATTCTCTGGATTATTCATCTGGCAATATCCGGACTTGCAGCTCTGTTGGTTACTAATCCGCTGACAACACTCGGCACAGAACTGAACACGGCGTTTAACTCATCGGCTGCGCTTAAGGCGTGGGCTTACCTGCTTGGAGCCTCAGCGGTGGTGGCAGCTCTGGGCTGGGTGATTCAACGTTATATGGCTCCTTGGCTGCAGGACAAGCTGAGTAGCTCGGAAACCCGTAAATTCACGGGTCTTTGGATTCCACTTGGCTCAGTTATAGCTGTGGCTATCATTGCTTTCCTGCTGATCGGGACAGGCTTGAAAAGTATTTTACCGGATAATATCGAGACGCGCCTGGAGAACATTAACTTCAAACAGCATAGTGTACTCGAACGCTTTACTTTCTATAAAGATGCTATGAAGGTAGTTAAGGATTATCCGATTCTCGGATCAGGTGGGGGTGGCTGGTCTGCATTATATGAAGAGTATCAGAACAACCCTTATGTGAGCCGCCAAGTTCATAACTTCTTCCTTCAGTACTTGATCGAAGTCGGGATTGTCGGGTTCATTGTATTTATGGGCTTCATCGGATTTATTTTCTACAAATACATCCGTTCCTACCTGAAGCGTGACAAGGATGAGTTCAATAACGGGTTCTTCTTCTACATTATTGCGCTGTCTATCCTTGTACACAGTCTGCTGGACTTTAATATGAGTTACGCGTTCATGGGTATTCTGGTGTTCATCGGTTTGGCTGGTATGGGCGCTGAAATGGATAACAAACCGCTCCGTCAGAGCTGGAATAAAGCCGGCATTCGGATGGGATACTTGGCTGTTCTGACCATCGGGACGATATTCCTGCTGTTCCTGTCGATCAACTACATCGGGTCCAGCGATGCTGCTCTCAAGGGTAAAAATTTAGTTTCGGTTAGTACTTCCTATGAGGAGATCAAAACTCCTTTGGTCAAAGCATTAGATGCCCGTCCATACCATCCAGAAGCAGCATTATACTTGTCCACTCTTGACATGCAGGTATTCAAGCAAATTCAAGATGAGCAGTATCTGTCTGAAGCATCCAATGTGTTGACGCGCGCTCTGAAAGATGAGCCTTACAACAAAAATCTATTGGCTCAAATGGCCAGCTATTACGATCTGAAGGGCCAACCTGACATGGCATTGGCAGTATACAGTGACAATGCCTACAAGTTCAACTGGGATATCACTTGGTATGAGTCATTGATTAACCGTGCTCAGATACTTGCTGCGGCAGCTAATGATCAGAAGGATGCGGCCAAGAAACAAGAATACCTCACCGTCGGACTGGATGCGTATAAGCATGTTGTAGATGGCATAGAGCATTTGAAGACCTTGCCTCCTGAGCAGTTGCAGGGCCGTCCGTTCTCGGTTACCCCTGCCATTGCATTAAATGTGGGTAAGCTACAGATCATCTCAGGACAAAATGATGTAGCTACCGCTACGTTGAAGCTTGGTTTAAGTGACGACTACAGTGATACTACTAACCGCGAGGTAGCCCGCTGGTACTTGGCGGCACAGAAGAAAGCAGGAGCAGCAGTCGATCAGCCAGTCTATGACAAGCTGGTCGCCGCTGATCCGGCTGAGGCCGCAGCCATTGAGGCTATTGTGAATACGCAGTACTGATCGCAATAACAGAATAGATACACAAAAAAGCGGCTTACTGTCTGAGTACAGTGGGCCGCTTTTTTATGATGATATAAGGAAGAGTGGATACGAATGCGAATGCGTATGAAAATGAGCAATAGTATACTTATCTGCTAAACAGTCTCTCTTCGTCCTCGATAACCTGCTTCAAATACTCCAACAGCCCTTCCTTAAGCTCTTCATGCTGAAGTGCGTAGTGGATGCTGGTCTGGATAAAACCCATCTTCTCGCCGACGTCATGCCTTCTGCCTTCGAAGTCATAAGCAATAATCCGCTCTACTTCACTTAAACGGGAAATCGCATCTGTAAGCTGAATCTCGCCGCCTACACCTACCTGCTGCTCGCCAAGCATATCGAAGATACGCGGAGTCAGGATATACCGTCCCAGGATCGCCAGGTTAGATGGAGCCTCCTCACGCTTTGGTTTTTCTACAAGCCGGTTGGCTCTGTAGACACGTTCTGCTATTTCAGAACTGTCCACTACCCCGTAGCGAGACACCTCTTCCCAAGGCACAGGCTGTACACCAACAATGGAGGATCTGTATTGATCGTATACTTCGATCATCTGCTTCAGGCAGGGCTTGTTCGACTCCACGATGTCATCCCCCAGCAGAACAGCAAAGGGCTCGTTACCGATGAACTTCCTTGCACACCAGATAGCATGTCCGAGGCCGCGCGGTTCTTTTTGGCGGATGTAGTGAATGTCTGCCATTTCTGAAGATTTGCGTACCGACTCCAGCAGCTCCCACTTCTGCTTCTCTGCCAGATTGAATTCCAGTTCGAATGAATTATCGAAATGGTCTTCGATTGCGCGCTTACCTTTACCTGTCACAATAATAATATCTTCGATCCCGGAAGCAACCGCCTCTTCAACAATATATTGAATCGTTGGTTTGTCTACAATGGGCAGCATTTCTTTGGGCATCGCTTTGGTCGCGGGCAGGAAGCGGGTTCCCAGACCGGCAGCGGGAATAATCGCTTTACGGATCTTCATCTCATAGCTCCTTTAACAGATATACTCATAATCTCAATTATAACAGTTCCTGCTGATTTTGGGCAGTGTACTAAGGCAGGGACAAACAGGGACGAAGCGCTCTGGGTGAACACCTGACGTTGACGGTCTCATTGGATGTTGATATAACAGCACTATAACAAGTATTTTGTAGAGGAGGATAGCCATGTTAGACCTTTCCAGTCCGGTGTGGCAACAGCTTCACGGCCCTTTTGGCTCGTCGGAAGCGGTCCCTAGCTTGCTGCAACAGTTGCAGGAGGACTACACCGCAGAGGTTAAGGATGAGCTGTACTGGGAGCATCTGTTCCATCAGGACACGATTTATAGCATCACTTTTGCTGCATTGCCATATTTAGTGCAGCTTGCCAGGCAGTCGGATGATCCCGAAGTTCGAATGGATATCTACGTGACCTGCGGGATCTTTGTGGCGAATCAGTTGACAGTGCAAAGTGGACAACTTCCTGCTGAATTCGCTCACCAGAACCCGCCGCTTGCTGAGGCGCTTGTCCAAGAGATTTATACGGCCTACCTTACCGCTGTAGATTATCTGGGCAAGCTGTCAGAAGAGATCTTCCGCTATGCGAGAGCAGCTCATAAGGATGACCAAGAGAAGCGATACATTCTCGCTGCGGATGCTGCTTACCGGGGAGATCAGGCAGTTGCAGGTATATTGTTGACCTATTCGGAAGGCGATGAGTACAACGCCGCTTGCCCAAGCTGCTATGAAGAAATGTATATCTGGCCGAATGAGAACAGCCCCCGTATGACTGCTTATTCAGACGACCCGGTATTCAATGGCAGGGAGAATGGTCAAGCTGTTACACCTTCCGCGCTTGGCAGTATCAAGCCCGAAGACAGCCCGTTAGTGCGCCTGTGGCAAGCAGCCCATACCATCAAGAACGGTCAGCTGCTGGAGCAATTGCCTTATCTCTGCGGTCATGTGTCCTGTCCAGCCTGTGGTGAAGCTCTGGACATCTGGCCAGAGCTGTTCCCGTTGTGAGAGCTGGATCTGGGTAAAAGTATTGACTGGATAGAGTGAGGGATCTAAAAATAGGCCCGGGAGAACTTCGGGAGCCATCCGAATGGATGGTCCCGGCTTCGCCCGGGCCTATTATGCTTTTAATATCATTTACTTCGCATTCACCAGTTGTCCGCGCGTAACGCCAAGCTGGTTAGTGGCCTTCAGGCTTTTCCAAACCTGGGTGCCGGAGATTTCGCCACGCAGTGCACGGCTGTAGAGGCTGATAACCTCTGCTACCTGCTCTGGAGTCTCCTCCAGAAATTCTACACGGAAAGAAGCTACGCCTAGCTCACGGAAGTTATTGAGGTATTCAGCACCCGACTGCTCCACCGCGTTATAAACCGTGTTGCGGCAGCCTTCGTCCACTCGGACGGGATGGGACATGCCAATCCGGTCCTGCAGCGAGGCCCGCTGCTCCTCACAAGGACGGCCACAGTTGGTGTAGTCTGTGCCTTCACTCATGAACGTACAGTAGACGCAGTGTTCTGTATGGAACATCGGCAGATGCTGGTGGATGACAACCTCCATGCGGGAGGTGTCGCTGTGCCCGAGCAGATCAACCATCTGCTGAATGTTCAGGTCATACGACGGTGTCACCATGTCACAGCCGGCATCCAGGAACAGATCCACAGCTCTGTGATTGGCGATATTCAGCGAGAAATCACCGATCAGCCGGGGATGCGCAGCCTCCGGATGCTCCATGCGGTGGCGCAGGTAATAATACAGCGCGCCGGTGTTCCGCACCAGCACAGCATCCGGCTGCAGCCGCAGGATGTTGGCATGGTAGCCGTTCTCGTTCGGCATATGGATGCGCGGGGTGGCCAGCGCAATGCTGGCCCCTGCAGCCCGCACAGCGTCTACTGCCGCCGGGAACTGCTTGATGAACTCGAAATCGGCGTATATATTCGTTACGCCGGCTTCGAGCGCAGCCTGTACCTGCGGCAGGCTGCGGCACAGCGCGGTGAGCTCCGCATCACCGCTGCCCGCCCCCGCCCCATCTCCTGCGGCGATGGGGCCCGCTGCGGCGCCCCTGCGGGAGGCGCCGCCGTAGACCTCGACCTCCCGTTTCACATACACGGGAGGCTTAGGGCGCTCGCCCGCAAGCAGCTCCACCGCCTGGCGGCGGATGCTGTTCAGCTCGCGCATGGGCACGATCACATCGCCTTGCAGATGCGACTCCAGCGCTTCAAGCTGGAACAAGGTCCCGCCCAGGCGGCCGAATTGTTCTTCCAGCAGCGCGGTATCCATCGGACGCTTCTGCGCTGTCTCCAGCGCGAGCTCCGAATCCACACGGACAGTGACGTTCTTCTGAACGTCTGTCCACCAGGTCGTCAGCTTCTCGCCAACGCAGCCCTGCACCCGCACATGAACCGGGAATACCCGGTACGGCTTCTCGGTCTCGTACGACTGCCGCAGCGCCTTGTCGAGCGCCGGGTCGTTCGTCTTCCAGATACGGTCCCCCACATGCAGACGGCGCAGATCTACGTCATTGCGGCCGGGAACGATATCAATAATCCAGCCCTCCCCGGCTTCGCCTTCCAGCTTGACGCCCTTGCGGCGCAGATCATAGACGCGGCCGCCTTCTTCCTTCTTCGTCGGATCTCCAGCGTCGAACACAATGCCGTCTCCGCGCTTAAGCGGAGCATGAATGCGGCAGACCACCCCATCGCGCAGGATCTGTTCCACGGTGCCCAGGTACACCCCGCGGCTTTTCGGGAAGGTGCCATCGACTAACTTCTTATTATTAGTGCCTTCAAGGAAACCGTTCGTGAATCCTCGTGAGAAGCTCTGTTGCAGCTCTCGCATATCCTCCTTCGAGGTAGGCGTCCAGTTACCTTCAAAATACTTATCGATCGCCTTACGGTACTTACTGACCACATTAGCGACATACTCCGGGGTTTTGAGCCGGCCTTCGATTTTAAACGAAGTCACCCCAGCTTCAATCAACTCCGGCATCAGGTCGATGGCAGCAAGATCCTTAGGAGACAGCAGGTAAGTCACATCGCCCATCGGCTTCACTTCACCGTCAATCATCAGATCATACGGCAGACGGCAGGCCTGAGCGCATTCCCCGCGGTTCGCCGAACGTCCCCCCCACATTTCGGAGGTCAGACACTGGCCCGAATAGGAGACACACAGCGCACCATGCACGAATACCTCCATCGGCAGGCGGGCTTGCTCGCCAATCGTGCGGATCTGCTTCAGATTATTTTCACGGCCGAGGACAACACGTTCCAGCCCCCATGGCTTCGTGAATTCCACCGCTTCCGGCGAGGTGATCGTCATCTGTGTAGAACCGTGAATCGGGAAGTCCGGCGAGATCTCGCGGATCATCTGCACCAGCCCCAGGTCCTGAACAATAACGGCATCCACACCCGCATCCACGCAGGCATCAATCAGTCCCTTGGCATCCGGCAGCTCATTCTCGAACACTAGTATATTAAAGGTCAGGAACCCCTTCACTCCATAGCTGTGCAGAAACGCCATAATCTCCGGCAGCTCGTCCATCCGGAAGTTGTTCGCTCTGGCCCGTGCATTGAATTTCTCTACGCCAAAAAAGACAGCATCCGCCCCGTTCGCCACCGCTGCACGCATGCAGTCCCAATCTCCCGCCGGAGCCAGCAGCTCTACGTCTTCTCTGCGTATTCCTTGCTCTTTCATTTATATCCTCCCAAACCGCCTGTTCGGCGGGTCATTTACAGCTTTTTAACTTATTAATTGTATCAAATATCACAGTTCTCTGCCAGTATAATAGACAAATGAAGAAGAACCAGCGTAAAATATGAATAGAAAAGAATAAATACGTAAATGATCTCGTCGTTCCCAAAATTTATATGCAGCAAAAGGAGAGTTGAAACAGTTATGAAAGGCATAATTCTTGCGGGAGGAAGCGGTACCCGGCTATACCCTCTCACAATGGTAACCAGCAAACAATTACTGCCGGTCTATGATAAACCCATGATTTATTATCCTCTGTCCACATTAATGCTGGCGGGCATCCGAGAAATTCTTATCATCTCTACCGCTGAGGATACCCCCCGGTTTGAGCATTTGCTCGGCGATGGCTCCCAATTCGGAATATCACTGCAGTATATCGTCCAGCCGAGTCCGGATGGACTGGCACAAGCCTTCATTCTCGGCGAATCGTTCATTGGGGAAGACTCCGTAGCTATGGTTCTCGGAGATAATATATATTACGGCAACGGCATGACTAAGATGTTGAAGCAAGCTGCCGATAAAACAAGCGGCGCGACTGTATTTGGCTACCATGTTCCCGATCCCGAACGTTTTGGTGTGGTGGAATTTGACGAAGACGGCAAGGTCCTCAGCATCGAAGAGAAACCGGAGCATCCAAAATCCAATTATGCGGTTACCGGCCTTTATTTCTATGACAACCGGGTAATATCTATCGCTAAGGATGTCAAGCCATCGCACCGTGGCGAGCTGGAAATCACTTCGATTAATGAAGCCTATCTGAAGCTGGGTGAGCTGGATGTTGCTCTGCTTGGACGCGGATTTACTTGGCTCGATACCGGAACCCACCAGAGTCTGGTAGATGCCACCAACTTCGTCAGAACGATTGAAGACCATCAAGGGATCAAAATCTCTGCACCCGAAGAAATCGCTTTTATCAATGGCTGGATCACCAAGGAACATCTCCTGGAATGCGGACATAAGCTGAGCAAGACCGGATATGGCCAATATTTAATTAAGGTCGCTACAGGTAAAATCCAATTTTAAACCATAGAAAGAGTGGATACAATGAAGTTTATCAAAACCCATCTGGAAGATGTTCTCGTCGTTGAACCGGCAGTCTTCGGAGACCACCGGGGCTGGTTCATGGAGACCTACAGTGAGGCTAAATTCCATGAACAAGAGCTCCGATATCAGTTCGTTCAAGACAATCAATCCTATTCCGCTGTAAAAGGCACTCTGCGCGGACTTCACTTCCAGCTTAACCCAAAGGCACAGACCAAGCTTGTACGCTGTACACGCGGTTCAATCTTTGATGTAGCTGTGGATATCCGTCAAGGCAGTCCTTCCTACGGCAAGTGGTTTGGCATTGAACTGAATGCCGAGAATAAGAAACAGCTGCTCATCCCCAAAGGTTTCGCCCATGGCTTCATGACACTAACAGAGGATGTCGAAGTGCAGTACAAATGCGATGAGCTGTACGCACCCGAATGTGACGGCGGAATTCTGTGGAATGACCCCGACATTGCCATTGAATGGCCGATCGATGTAATTCCTGTACTGTCTGCTAAAGATGAACAAGCGCCATTATTAAAGGATGTAAAGCATAATTTTGTTTATCAGGCTTAAGTAATAATATTATTCGTTTCTTACAAAAAACCGTCCCAGCTGATTGGTAGCCTGGGACGGTTTTTTTCATATACTCCTTCTCTTCCCCCTACTCCTCCACCCACCCAAACGACCCCAGCACCCGCTCCAGCACCGCCTGCTGGCTCGCCGTGGCATTGGCGGTGTTCAGTGTGACGGTGAGCGTATAGACCACATCGTTGCGGCTGAAGATGATGATCTTCGTGCCCACCGGGATGCTGTTTTTGGTCTGCTCTATTATGAGTATCGTGGCTGGCATACCGGCGAAAGTGGTTTCTGTGATGCTTTTTACCTGCGGGCCCTTAGGATCTTGCTTGGTGTTCTGGTAATAGCTCTGCAGCTGGCTGACGGCATATTCCGGCGTAACCTCGGGGCTGGCATAGAGCTGGAACCGGCCGCCAGTGAAGCGGTATTCCACGCTCTGGCTCTCAAACAGATCCTGAACCGGGCTCCACAGCCGCGGAATATCGAGCTTGTAGCCGTAGGTCTTGGAGGTCTTGGTGACCGACTTCTGGCTGAGCTGTGTATAATCCTCTGACGCCAGGCGTCCGAAGTTACTCTTCGTTTGGGCAAAATCAATATCGATCGAATTCAGCACCTCTGTGAAGCGCGCCTGATCCCCACTCTGCCCTGGCCCGGAAGCCGCAACATATTCAAAATAATAACGGTACCCGTTCTTCAGCAGCAAAATCTGATATTCGGTACTCCACCCGCTGCCCGGATTAAGCCCGATCTCGTTAATCAGCACCGGCTCACCGGAGACCTTGCTTGCTACGCTGTCCTTCAAGGTGTAGGCCTCAGCCACATAGGTGTCACGGAGCTGAGACAGCAGTTCCTGGTTCCAGCTTGCCAGCGTGGAGCCCGCAGGGGCGGAGCTTACTTTTACACGAAGATAACTCCCCTGCTTGCCTGCATAGTAGAGCTGCTGGTCATCTGCACTCCAGTCGGCAGGGACCTTGAGCGCAATCCCGTAGTCATCGTTGTAGCCTTCGCGCAGCCCGTTGCGGATAGTAGAGAGGTCGCGGAGCTTTCCGTCGGATGCGTCAAAAGAGGGCTGGAAAGAATTCAGCAGCGCCGCATGTTTGCCCAGATCCTTATAATTCGCTGCATTGTCATCTGTCAGATAAATCTCATACAGCCTGCCTCCGGCATAATATTGCCTGCCCTCCCAGAGCGCGCCGCTCGAATCCTTGCTCACAGTCCGGGCGTAAGGAACCTTGGCCTTAGACACAGCCTCCCGGTCCAGCACAGTCTCCCCGCCCTCCTCCGAGGAGCGGACCAGATTCTCCAGCAGCCCTTCGGGATCAAGCGGAACGGCAAGCGGCGAAGCATGCACCTCCAGATAATACCCGTTCTCTGCACTCGTAAAAGTCGCTACGCTCTCATTCCCTCCGCTGTCGCCTACCACCAGCCCTGGCGGATAGTTCATGCTCCACTCCAGATAGCTGTTGCCGATCCGGGTTTTGCCGGCGTCACTATCAATCCCGCTCTGCGCTTCAACGCCTACTGCTGCCACCGGTGGAGTTAGCGTAACTAGTACCCCTCCGCCCTCCGCCGGATTTATCCGTGCACCGAGCACTCCAGCCACGAACCTCAGCGGCACCATCAGCACACCGGATACCATCCGCGGGGGCGCGGCGAGCTTGATATTGACGCCATCCTTCCAGGCAGTCGTACTGCCTATCGTCATCGCACCGGTATGCGGCCCGTACATAACCTTCACCACATCATCGCCTTGCAGGGAGACGGTGCTGCCGAAGGCTTTTTTGAAAATCCCCAACGGGACCAGCAGCGTTCCATTCTCCGAAAAAGGCTTCGGAATCGTGACCGGCTTCCCGTTAACCGTTGCAGAAGCACTGCCCGCTTGAAGACTAAGCTGTAGCAATGCCCCCTCCGCCGCCTGGGCCTTTCCCACAGGAAATAGGCTGAGCAGCAACAATAGGACTACAATAACAGACACTCCGCGCCGTAGATGTCCCGCCCTGCTGCCCGGCCCGGCTGTAACTACCGCCTCCTCACTCTGTCGTCTGATCATCGGTCTCCCCCTCCGTCTTAGCGGCGCTCACCAAAGGGTCACCTTGTCCAAGAACAAGGCTTCTGGCCACGATATCGCCGTCACTCTGCATCAGCAGCTTGACCACTGCCCCCGGCTTGTACTGTCTGAATAACTCATTAACATCGACAAGTGAAGTTACCCGGTGTCCGTCTATCGCATAGAGGGCATCTCCTGGCGTGATCCCTGCCTTGCGCGCTTCAGCCGTAAGCACCTTCGTCACCGTCAATGGCTCCTGCCCCGGCAGTCCGACAATCACAGGCCAGCTCTCCTCAAGCTCCACTCCAAGGCTCGGACGCCGGACCTCTCCATATTGGAGCAGCTGATTCATGATGTACTTCACCGTATCTGCGGGAATCGAGAAGCCCATATTTTCCACACCCACTGCTGCGAACTTCATACTGTTGACCCCGAGTACCTCCCCCTTCATATTGACCAGCGGCCCTCCGCTGTTGCCGGGATTGATCGCCGTATCGCTCTGGATCAGCCGGTAAGCCGCATCCACCGAACGGTTGAGACCGCTGATTACGCCTACAGTAGCCGAATTTCTCAAGGAAAAAGAGATCGGCGTACCAATCGCTATAACTTTTTCGCCTACCTGAAGCTTGGTGACGCTGCCTGCGAAGGTTGCAGGCTTTAAGGCTTTGGCTTTGATTTTGACCAATGCAAGATCACTGAATTCGTCCGAGTATGTATCTGTGATGTTATAGCTCGTCCCGTCTGAGGTGACCACTACTGCCTTCTCCAGCCCTGCCATCACATGGGCATTGGTAATGATCCATCCGTCAGCCCTGACGATAATCCCGGAGCCGTGAGTCAGATTGTAGCGGTCATCCGGCCCGCCGGTTTCTCCGCCCGCTTTGCCGATAATGCCGACTACAGACGGCGAGACACTGCTTATGATTTGCGGAACCGGATCTGCTGCTGCGGGCTGGCTCCATTGTCCCTTACTCTCCTTTTGCACAATACCTGCTTGTCCGGCCTTCATTACGTTGACAGCCGGGCTTCTCTCAGCCGCTAATGCTCCTGCCTCTCCGTAGCCCACCCCATGAACAACACCGGCTGGACCTATGAATCCCGACAATGATATCAGCAGAATACCCGGCAGTACCACCTTGCCTCGGGCAATCCCGCTCCTCCCCATCCCCATGCTCTCCCCTTCTTTCCTGCGCGCGAAGCATATGAATTCTTATCTTCAAAAAAAGACGCCTTTAGGATCGCCGCTGGCGGTAAAGGTGTCTTTAAGATGAGCTTGCATCTGAGGTTATGTGTGCCTTACTCTAGCTAAACCAGTTGATAATCATTGCATAATCGGATACCACAAACACCAGCAGACTTACCACTGCAAAACCGATAGCAAATTTGTTCTTCTGTGGAGCTCTAAGCAGCCGGACCACACCGATAAGTATCAGGATCGTGAATACAATCATAAACGCATCGAAGGTATGAAATTTAGACGGTTCTTGCGCGGCAGCTTCTGCAAGCAGCATGGCAATCCCTCCCTGAGAGTGTTGTCAAGCAAGTTTCTCTAATCCATATCACCTTCTATGTTATCGTTACCATTTCCGTCACGCAATAGAAATATTTTAAAAACGGTGTATTTGTCACAAAAAATATCCCTTATGACTAAAACGCACCTCGAATTAGCGATATTTATCATTGGCCGTCGTTGTTTTATTCATTTTTCAAGGAGCCAATCCACTTCAAACCAGCCTACAGCTGCTGCTATCCATTCAACGTAAAAGCTTCTCATTGAATCTTACGGCGGACATGCTGTAAATATGCCTATACTGCTTGTCTACTGTCCGTTTAATTTTCTTATAATATAGTGTTACAATCAATCCTGAATTCAGAATATAGGCCAGTAGAAGGAACGGTGATCCCTGCTTGAAATATATCGAATTTGGAATCGGAAACACATGGTGGGTGCGAACAGAGATTGAACAGCCGGATGGCACAGAGGTCGAAGTACAGGGGATCGTCCGGCCAGTCATCTTCCGTTCCTTCTACATCCGAGTCTGGATCGGAAGAACAGTCTGGATTGCGGACTCACAGGAAGGGTTCAAACGGGGAGCTAAAGCTACCAGCCGGTTTAAAATCATCTTTGGCATCCGCAGTGAGTTGTAGCGGGGAGCTGATACTATAAATTGCTGATCGGACAGCATTTCTGTTACGTGTGTTTTTTGCTTACCGCTGGAGTGCAAGTGTGAGGGATATTTAAGTGGAATTAGTACATCAAGTTTGGTGCAACCGTTGCATTTATAACAAATAGTTGGAAAAACAACACTTGTTTAGCCCGATTTTCGCTGAATCCGCAGAGTTCCATGGAGAGAAGTGGAGTTTTTCCAACTACGTTCGTACTCCACGCCATTCCAGCAATATTAAGTGCCTTATTTCCAACTACGTCTACTCTACAAGTTAGAGAATAAGTAAGGGGGCGTTCTGTCTCCCCAAAATGTATGAAACTTGTGAAACCTGCCGCAATAGATTAAAAATACCCCATGCCTCTCCTGTAAGAAGGGACATGGGGTATTAGGGTTATCAGCTACACCGTCTCAGAAGTCTGTAGTTCCATAGCCAACGTACGTTCCGTATCACGGATCAGGACAGGCTTCAGGTAGCGGCCAGTGTAGGATTCCTCAACAGTAATCAGCTTCTCCGG
The DNA here is from genome assembly GCF_038593195.1 of Paenibacillus sp. FSL H7-0350. Taxonomy (NCBI): domain Bacteria; kingdom Bacillati; phylum Bacillota; class Bacilli; order Caryophanales; family Paenibacillaceae; genus Paenibacillus; species Paenibacillus sp. FSL H7-0350. The sequence continues at coordinate 3,656,279 of NZ_CP151972.1, forward strand.
TGTTCCAGTGGCTAGGACCGTACCGCCGCCGCTGCCGCCTTCCGGTCCCATATCGACGATATAATCGGCCGTCTTGATGACATCGAGATTATGCTCGATAACCAGAACCGATTCGCCTGAATCGACCAGACGGTGCAGTACCTCAAGCAGACGGCCGATGTCATCCACATGCAGGCCGGTTGTCGGCTCATCCAGGATATAGAGGGTCTTGCCGGTGCTGCGGCGGTACAGCTCCGAAGCCAGCTTCACACGCTGAGCTTCACCGCCGGACAGGGTGGTTCCCGGCTGGCCGATGTTAATATAACCCAGACCTACATCCAGCAAGGTCTGCATTTTGCGGTGAATCTTCGGAATGTTCTTAAAGAACTCCGTTGCATCCTCCACTGTCATTTCCAGCACATCCGAGATATTTTTGCCTTTATATTTCACTTCCAGCGTCTCGCGGTTATACCGTTTGCCTTTGCAAACTTCACAGGGCACGTAGACATCCGGCAGGAAGTGCATCTCAATCTTGATGATCCCGTCTCCACGGCACGCCTCACAGCGGCCGCCCTTCACATTGAAGCTGAAGCGCCCCTTCTGGAAGCCGCGTACCTTGGCCTCATTCGTCTTGGAGAACAGATCACGGATATCATCGAACACGCCTGTGTACGTAGCCGGATTGGAGCGCGGAGTACGTCCAATAGGGGACTGGTCAATTTCGATGACCTTGTCCAGATTCTCCAGGCCGCGGATTTCTTTGTGCAAGCCTGGGCGAACCTTGACCGCCTTGTTAAGCTGGCGGGCCAGACTCTTGTAGAGAATCTCGTTAATGAGCGAAGATTTGCCTGACCCGGATACGCCGGTTACCGCTGTGAACACACCGAGCGGAATCTTTACATTCACATTCTTCAGATTATTCTCCTTCGCTCCACGGATCTCGATCCAGCGTTCATTATCGGTTGGCCGCCGCTTAGCAGTCACCGGGATGAACTTGCGTCCGCTCAAGTATTCACCGGTCAGGGAACCGGGGTCCTTCATAATCTCCTCCGGGGTCCCTTGGGCAATGATTTGGCCGCCGTGTTTGCCAGCTCCCGGTCCAATGTCGATAATATAGTCAGCCGCCATCATGGTATCCTCATCATGCTCAACAACAATGAGCGTATTGCCGAGGTCACGCATATGGGCCAGTGTAGCAATCAGGCGGTCATTATCCCGCTGATGCAGGCCGATACTTGGCTCATCCAGAATATAGAGGACTCCCATCAGACTGGAGCCGATCTGGGTAGCCAGCCTGATGCGCTGGGCTTCCCCGCCGGATAGAGAACCTGCTGCCCGGCTAAGGGTCAGATAGTTCAGCCCCACATTCACCAGGAAGCCTAGCCGGCTGCTGATTTCCTTGAGGATCAGATTGGCAATCGCTGTTTCTTTCTCACTAAGCTTCAGATCTGCGAAGAAGTCCAGGCAATCCCCAATGGAAAGATCCGTCACATCGGCAACATTCCGCTCATTGATGGTCACCGCCAGAATCTCTTTCTTGAGCCGCTTTCCCTTACACGAATGGCAGGGCTTGGCGCTCATGAAGCCTTCAATAAACTCACGGATACCTTCAGAGGCTGTATCACGGTACCGGCGCTCCAGATTAGGAATTATTCCCTCAAACGCAACGAGAGCGTCTTTGCGCTGGCCGAAGTCGTTCTCATACCGGAAGCGGATCTTCTCGCTGCCCGTTCCGTGCAGCAGCTTGTTCATATGCTCTGGCGACAGGCTGCTGACCGGTACATTCTGCGGTATTTTGAAATGCTCGCATACAGATTTCAGGAACTGTGGATAGTAGTTCGACGTACTGCCTGTCCAGGCCAGGAAAGCTCCTTCTTCAATGGACTTCTCCATATCCGGGATCAGCAGATCGGGATCGACTACCATATTCATCCCCAGCCCGTCACACTCAGGGCAGGCCCCAAATGGGCTGTTGAAGGAGAACATGCGCGGCGCCAGCTCTTCTATGCTGAATCCGCAGACTGGACAAGCAAAGCTGGCACTGAACAACAGCTCTTCCTGGCCCATCACATCAACGAGAATCTGACCGCCGGACAGCTTCAGCGCAGTCTCCAAAGAATCGGTAAGCCGGGTCTCGATATCATCCTTAATCACAATCCGGTCAACAACAACCTCAATCGTATGCTTTTTATTCTTCTCCAGTACAATATCTTCCGTCACTTCGCGCAGTTCACCATCCACACGTACACGGACGAAGCCTTGCTTCGAGATATCTGTGAACAGACCCTTATGCTCACCCTTACGGCCGGAAATGACCGGGGCCAGAATCTGCAGGCGGGTCTTCTCCGGGTATTGCATAATCCGGTCCACCATCTGTTCGACGGTCTGCGAAGTGATCTCTATGCCATGATCCGGACAATGCGGATGGCCAACCCGGGCAAAGAGCAGCCGCAGATAGTCATAGATTTCCGTAACCGTCCCTACCGTGGAACGCGGGTTACGGCTAGTAGTCTTCTGGTCAATCGATATAGCCGGGGAGAGTCCGTCAATAGAATCTACATCCGGCTTCTCCATCTGGCCCAGGAACTGGCGGGCATAGGCAGACAATGACTCCACATACCGGCGTTGTCCCTCGGCGTAGATGGTGTCAAAGGCCAGGGAGGATTTGCCCGAACCGCTCAGCCCCGTTAGCACGACGAAGCGGTCACGCGGAATCGTTACGTCGATGTTCTTGAGATTATGGGCCCTTGCGCCCTTGATTACTATACTTTCATGTGCCAACGGTACCTCTCCTTTAAGGGGAATTTAAAATGGAAAAACATTTTGGGAAAATATTTTCGATCCCTCCCAAACCCTCCCTTCCAAGGGAGGGCCCCAAGGGTTGCACCCTCTGGACACCCGCAAGCTCGGCGGAAGGAATTAGGCGGGTGAACGGACGGCTACTGGGGCAGTGGGCCCGCTAACCCCTACGGGGCCGCTGTACTATTAGAGCAGGTTACGGCTCGCTGCTGCTTGCCGACAACGCTGTCCCTCCGGGATACGCGCCAAGAGCTTAACTGCGGGCTGTTCCTTCGGAATGCGCAAAGGGCTGCAACAACGGGCTGTCCCTTCGGGATACGCGCTAAGAGCTCAACTGCGGGCTATTCCTTCGGAATGCGCAAAGGGCTGCAACAACGGGCTGTCCCTTCGGGATACGCGCTAAGAGCTTAACTGCAGGCTGTTCCTTCGGAATGCGCAAAGGGCTGCAACAGCGGGCTGTCCCTTCGGGATACGCGCTAAGAGCTCAACTGCGGGCTGTTCCTGCGGAATGCGCAAAAGACTTCAACAGCACGCTGTCCCTCCGGGATACGCGCTAAGAGCTCAACTGCGGGCTGTCCCTTCGGGATACGCAAGGGCGTGGCCCCTTTATCTTCAAAAGGAACGGCCTGAATAGCACCGTTCCCTGGATCGTTAACTTCAGCGCCGGGTTACTCTGCCCGCAGTTCAAGCAAGGCATCGCGCAGCTCGGCGGCGCGTTCGAATTGCAGGTTCTTGGCGGCGTCCTTCATCTCGGCCTCCAGGCGCTGCATCAGGCTCTGTTTGTCTTTCTTGTTCAGCTTGCCGCCGACACCGGTGAGGTAATCGGCCTTGGACTCGGCCACCTTGGTCGCCTCGATGATATCGCGGACCTTCTTGTTGATGGTTGTCGGGGTAATCCCGTGCTTCTCATTATGGGCCATTTGAATCTCGCGGCGGCGCTGGGTCTCGCTCATTGCCTTCTCCATGGAATCTGTTATGCGGTCCCCATACAAAATAACACGCCCGTCAGAGTTACGCGCGGCCCGCCCGATCGTCTGGATCAGCGAACGCTCGGAACGGAGGAACCCTTCCTTATCGGCATCCAGGATGGCGACAAGCGAGACCTCTGGCAGGTCAAGACCCTCTCTAAGCAGGTTAATACCGACCAGCACGTGGAAGGTACCCAGACGGAGATCACGCAGGATTGCCATCCGCTCCAGCGTCTTGATATCAGAGTGCATATAACGTACCTTGATGCCAATCTCCTTGAAGTAGTCCGTCAGGTCCTCAGACATCTTCTTCGTTAGGGTGGTAACGAGTACACGTTCATCGCGTTCTACCCGGTCACGGATTTCACTAATCAGATCATCGATCTGTCCTTCGGTAGGACGCACTTCTATAATCGGGTCAAGCAGACCGGTAGGACGGATAATCTGCTGGACCATAGTATCGCAATGCTCCATCTCATAAGGTCCCGGTGTGGCAGACACATATACAATCTGGCTCACCTTATCTTCGAATTCCTCGAACTGCAGCGGACGGTTATCCAGCGCAGACGGCAGGCGGAATCCATGCTCCACCAGGACGGTCTTACGCGCACGGTCACCATTATACATCGCCCGGATCTGCGGAAGCGTAGCATGGGACTCGTCGATCACAATCAGCATATCATCCGGGAAATAGTCCATCAGCGTATAAGGAGTAGCTCCCGGCTCACGGAAGGTAAGCGGACCGGAGTAGTTCTCGATTCCCGAACAAAAGCCGACTTCCTTCATCATCTCGATATCATAACGGGTTCGCTGCTCCAGGCGCTGAGCCTCCAGCAGCTTGCCTGCTCCATTAAGCACAGCCAGCCGCTCCTCAAGCTCACGTTCAATATTAACAAGGGCTACACGCATCGTCTCTTCCTGGGTGACAAAGTGGGACGCAGGGAAGATCGCAATATGATCTCGTTCGCCGATCAGTTCGCCTGTCAGAACGTCTATCTCCGTGATCCGCTCGATCTCGTCTCCGAACAATTCAACCCGGATCGCATGTTCTCCCTGGGATGCCGGGAAGATCTCAACGACATCCCCGCGTACACGGAACGTACCGCGCACAAAATTAATATCGTTACGCTGATACTGGATATCTACAAGCCTGCTCAGAATCTGATTGCGAGGCTTCTCCATCCCTACCCGCAGCGAGAGCAGCAGGCTTCCGTATTCCTTCGGCGAACCGAGACCATAAATACAGGACACACTCGCCACAATAATAACGTCACGGCGTTCGAACAACGAGCTGGTCGCTGAGTGGCGGAGCTTGTCGATTTCTTCATTTATGCTGGAGTCTTTCTCAATGTAGGTATCGGAGGAAGGAATGTACGCCTCTGGCTGGTAGTAGTCGTAGTAACTGACGAAGTAATCAACGGAATTGCTCGGAAAAAATTCTTTGAACTCACTCGCCAGCTGCGCAGCCAGCGTCTTGTTGTGTGCGATGACCAGCGTAGGCCGGTTCAACTTGGAAATTACTTGTGCGATGGTAAAGGTCTTGCCTGTACCCGTCGCTCCCAGCAGCGTCTGGTGCTTCTTGCCCTGCCGGATGCCGTCTACTAACTCTTCTATGGCATGAGGCTGATCGCCCTGGGGTGTATACTCGGACTCCAGTTCAAAAGTCTTCGTACTGACGACAAGTTCACTCATTTGCCCGTCTCCCCTCTATCGTCTAAAATATATGAATATATTATAATTGTAACCAAATAGCTTCCTCCTCCATACCATGCTGAAAAATATGGAAGATAGGAATGCACGTTCCCGTTTATTATACAGCGTTGCCCAGACTGTTGCAAACCATAATATATAGAAATTTAAGGAGCCTGAACTTATGGATTTCACTACAATTATCGGCCTGCTGGCCGGGATTGCCGCTATGATTGGCGGCTTTCTGTGGGAAGGCGGCAGCCTGTCCGGCCTGCTGCAGCCCAATGCTGCCCTGATCGTGTTCGGCGGCACCCTTGCGGCGGTGCTCATCAGCTTCCCGGGGTCCAAGCTCCGCAGCATTCCGGCGGCGCTCCGCCTGGCTTTTGGCCGGCAACGGGATACCAGCCGGGAACAAGCCGAAGAGCTGATTGCCATGGCTGCACTCACGCGGCGCGGCGGTGTTCTCGCCCTGGAGAAACGGGCAGAAGAACATCCCGATCCCTTCACCCGTGAAGGCCTGTTTCTGATTGTCGACGGCAATGACCCGGATCAGGTCCGCCAGATCCTGGAGCTTGGGATGGATGCCAAGGAGCTGAAATATGAAGGCTATGCCAAAATATTCGAAGCCGCCGGCGGCTATGCACCGACCATGGGGATTATCGGCACCGTTATGGGGCTGATCCGGGTACTGAGCAATTTAACGGACCCTTCCAATCTGGGCGCGTCGATTGCCGTAGCTTTTACAGCAACGCTCTATGGCGTAGCCAGCGCCAATCTACTCTTTTTACCCATCGCCTCCAAAATCAAATCCCGCAGCCAAAGTGAGCTGGGCACCATGGAGATGCTGCTCGTCGGCATTCTGTCCCTGCAGAACGGGGATCACCCGCATCTGGTCCGGCAAAAGCTGGCCCCTTTCCTGACAGACGCTCCTAAACGCAGCATCGGCACCAGCCCGGAGGAACCGCTATGAGACAAAGAAACCGCCGGCAGCCCCGTGCCGCCGCCGGCAAGGAGAGCCGGGACCGCTGGATGATTACCTACGCGGATCTGATCACGCTTCTGCTTATTTTCTTCGTGATTCTGTATGCTATGAGCAGCTTGGATTCGCAGAAGTATGCCATTGTCAGCGGCTCCTTATCGGATACCTTCAAGAGCGGAAGTGCAGTGCTGGAAGGCGGAAGCGGCGTGCTGGAAGGCAATCAGGGAATCACCGGGGCTGGCGTTTCGAAGGCTCATAATGAAGACGGTGGAGACGCTGACGCTCCTTCAGCCACAGACTCTGCGGATGCGGATGGGCTGAATGGAACCGGGCAAACAGGAGATGGGGCGGGGCACCAGCCGTCAGCGCGCGAGCTTGCTTTTCGGGAACAGGAAGCGAAGCTGGCTGCTCTTATGGGCGTCATCACGGAGTATGTGGAGGAGAATAACCTTGGGGAACAGATTTTTGTTGCTGATAAGCCGCAGGGCATTGCCATCACGCTGAGTGACCGGTTCCTGTTCGATGCGGGAAAGGCTGAGTTGAAATCCCCTGCCTTCCCTGCACTGCGCCAGCTCTCCGGCCTATTCCGCGGTATCGGCGCTACCATCAGCATCGAAGGCCACACCGACAATGTTCCCGTGACACCAGGATCAGTGTACAAAGACAACTGGGAGTTATCGGGCGCCCGGGCGCTGTCCGTCCTGCGCTTTTTTCTGGACAAAGAGGGGCTGAGCCCTGATACCTTCCAGTACGCAGGTTATGCCGATACCCGGCCTGCTTACGATAATACAACCACTGAGGGAAAGCAGCGGAACCGCCGGGTTGAACTGATTGTGCTGCGCCAGCTTCAGGAGAAGGAGTAAGATACAGACGCAAAAAGACAGACCTCTCACATTAGTAACATTTAATGTTATAAAGAGAGGTCTGCCGTATTAACATCCGCTTCCGCAAATAAGCTACCTTTTATTCCCCAACCAGTTCCTTGTACGCAGCCGCATTCAGCAGGCCGGTTACTGCCTCTCCGAACTCTGCATCAAGCTCCAGCTCAAAAATCCAGCCGTCCCCGTAAGGGTGATCGTTGATCAGCTCCGGGCTGGCCTCCAGCGCATCGTTGATCTTGGTCACCTTGCCTGATACGGGTGAATATAGCTCCGATACGGTCTTCACGGATTCGATACTGCCCACGCTGTCGCCTGCGGAGATCGCCGCGCCTACTTCCGGAAATTCTACAAACACGATATCGCCCAGCAGATGCTGCGCATGATCCGTAATCCCTACACGTACTACGCGTCCCTCGCCCTGCTGCGCCCACTCATGCTCTTCGCTGTATAGCAGGTTGTCAAGCACTTCACTCATGTCCAAGCCGCCTCTTTTCCGTAATTGGAGTTCTAAATTTAGTTATAGCCTAAGTTATCGGCTTGCCTAATGTCAATATAACTGACAGTAAAATTAAATTTGTCAACTTTTTGACGTTTTTTGATTGACAGGGCAGAGGGTTACCCGGTTTAATGGAGTCAGTAGAAAAACATATGGTTTGCGAATGATGGCATAGGGAGAGACTGTCTCACAGGAAGACAGCGCCGAAGGAGTAAGCCCGGGATGGGTGAATCTCTCAGGCAAAAGGACCTTTGCCGGACGCATCTCTGGAGAGCATCCGGGTGCCTGTGCCGCAGGCTTCACGGATCACCAACGGGGAAACCTGCGCTTCATTGCAGGGTAACTCTCAGGTACCAAGGACAGAGCGGAAGTCCATTTATGCATGCGTGCATAATGGCTTTCGCCTGTCCTTTTTCGTATGTAATCAGACCAAGGGAGTGACAAGATGGAGTCTTTGAGAAGAACGCCTTTTTATGACCTCTATGCCGCTTATGCGGAGTCCAGATGTATTGATTTCGGCGGCTGGGAGCTGCCGGTGCAGTTCACCGGCATCGTGAAGGAGCATGAAGCCGTCCGTGAACGGGCCGGACTGTTCGATGTCTCCCACATGGGGGAATTCATGGTTACCGGGAGCGGTGCAGAAGCCTTCCTCCAGAGAATGACCACGAATGATGTCACCCGCCTGGAAGACGGCGCGGCGCAGTACACCCTGATGCTCTACCCAAGCGGCGGAGTGGTGGACGATCTGCTGGTATACCGGCTGGGCGTGGAGCGTTACATGCTTGTCGTCAATGCGTCCAATATCGACAAGGACTTCCAGTGGCTGCAGGAGCATCTTACCGCTGAATTCAGCGGCGTCAGCCTGAAGAATATCTCGGATGAGACGCTGCTGCTCGCGTTGCAGGGTCCGCTGGCAGAGACGATTCTGGCCAAGGTCACGCAGGTGTCTCTAACAGAGCTTAAGCCGTTCCACTTCCTCGAACACGCTGAAGTCTGCGGCGTCACCGTCCTGCTCTCCCGTACCGGATATACCGGTGAGGACGGCTTCGAGCTGTATGCTCCCGCAGATACAGCAGCAGCACTCTGGAACGGCCTGCTGGACGCTGGCGCTCCGCATGGCCTGACGCCTGCCGGACTCGGCGCACGCGATACGCTCCGCTTCGAAGCCAAGCTGCCGCTGTACGGCCAGGAGCTGTCGGCGGAGATTACGCCGCTTGAAGCCGGTGTCCAGTTCTTCGTGAAGCTGGACGCCGGCGATTTCATCGGCCGCGATGCCCTGCTGAAGCAGAAGGAAGCCGGTCTGCCCCGGCGTCTTGTGGGCCTGGAGATGATCGACCGCGGCATTCCCCGTTCCCACTACCCTGTGTACGCGGACGGAGTGAAGATCGGTGAAGTAACGACTGGCACCCAGTCCCCGACCCTGAAGCGGAATCTCGGACTCGCCCTGCTGGACGCTGCCTATACGGAGATCGGCACAGAGGTGTACGTGGAGATTCGCGGCAAGCAGCTCAAGGCTGCCGTCATCAAAGCCCCATTCTACAAAAGAAGCCAAGGAGTGAAGCCGCAATGAAGCACCGCTATCTGCCAATGACTGAGCAAGACCGCGCAGAAATGATGGAGACCGTAGGCATACAATCCATCGATGAGCTGTTCGCCGATATTCCGCAGTCTGTCCGTTACCAGGGAACCCTGCCGATGTCCGGCGCCTTGGACGAATACGCACTGCTTCGCCATATGAAGGGCCTGGCTGACAAGAATGCCGACTTCGATACCCACACCAGCTTCCTGGGCGCCGGATTGTACGACCACCACGTTCCGGTCGTCATCAACCATGTGATTTCCCGTTCGGAATTCTATACTGCCTACACTCCTTACCAGCCGGAGATCAGCCAGGGGGAGCTTCAGGCGATCTTTGAATTCCAATCCTATATCTGTGAGCTGACCGGCATGAAGGTTGCCAATGCCAGTATGTATGACGGCGCAACCGCCTTCTCCGAAGCGGCTGTGTTGGCCGCAGGCGCCACCAAACGCAAGAAACTGATTGTCTCCCGTACAGTTCACCCGGAAGCGCGTCAGGTGCTGCGTACCTCCGCCAACGCCTGGGGTCTGCAAATTGTAGAGATTGACTATGCTGACGGGGTAACGGATCTTGCCAAGCTGGCCGAAGCCATCGACAGCGATACCGCTGCCGTTCTGGTTCAGTCCCCCAACTTCTTCGGCGGGATTGAGGATCTGCGCGGGATCGAACCGCTGATCCATGCGGTTAAGGGACTGCTTGTCGTCAGCGCGAATCCCATTGCACTTGGCGTATTGGAGTCTCCCGGACGGCTTGGCGCAGATATCGTTGTCGGTGACGCGCAGCCGCTGGGAATTGCCGCTTCGCTCGGCGGTCCGACCTGCGGATTCTTCGCCGTTGCCGAGCCGCTCATGCGCCGGATGCCGGGCCGGATCGTCGGCCAGACGGTTGACCGGAATGGCAAGCGCGGCTTCGTGCTGACGCTGCAAGCCCGCGAACAGCATATCCGCCGTGAGAAGGCGACCTCGAATATCTGCTCCAATCAGGCGCTCTTGGCGCTGTGCGCTTCCGTCTACTTGTCCGTGATGGGCAAGGAGGGCATGCGCGAGGTTGGTGAGTTGAACATCCGCAAGAGCCACTATGCCGTTGGGCGGCTGGCTGAAATCACTGGCGCAGAGCGCGTCTTCACTGCCCCGTTCTTCAATGAATTCGTCCTGAAGCTCCCGGAGGGCAGCAGTGTGAGTGCGGTTAACTCCAAGCTGCTGAAGGAAGGCTATCTGGGCGGTTATGACTTAAGCCGGGATTATCCCGAGCTGGCCGGACATATGCTGGTGGCCGTAACGGAGAAACGAAGCAAGACCGAAATTGACGAATTCGCAAGCGCACTGGAGGGCTGTGTATGAAACCGGAACAAAGTCTGATTTTTGAATTAAGCCGTCCAGGCCGCTCTGCCTACTCCCTGCCTCTGTGTGATGTGCCGCAGGACGAGGGCCTTGGCTCACTCATTCCTGAAGGGCTGCTGCGCAGTGAGCCGGTCGTACTGCCGGAGGTATCCGAGGTGGATGTGATCCGCCACTATACCGCCCTGTCCCGCCGCAACTTCGGAGTTGACAACGGCTTCTATCCGCTCGGCTCCTGCACAATGAAGTACAATCCGAAGATCAACGAGGATGTCGCCCGCTTCCCGGGACTCTCCAAGATCCATCCGTACCAGCCGGAGGAGAGCATCCAGGGTGCGCTTGAACTGATGTACACGCTGCAAAAGGATCTCGCCGCCCTGACCGGCATGGATGCCGTATCCCTGCAGCCCGCTGCCGGTGCCCACGGCGAGTGGACCGGCCTGATGATGATCCGTGCCTACCATGAGAGCCGCGGCGAGGTCCGCTCCAAGGTCATCGTGCCGGATTCCTCGCACGGCACCAACCCGGCAAGCGCCGCAGCCGCCGGCCTTGAGACGGTCACCATCCCGTCCAATGACAAGGGCATGGTTGACCTTGAGGCGCTGAAGGCAGCTGTCGGCAGCGACACCGCTGCACTGATGCTCACGAACCCGAGTACCCTCGGACTCTTTGAGACGCAGATCGTTGAGATCGCCGCAATTGTCCATGAAGCGGGCGGTCTGCTCTATTATGACGGAGCGAACTCCAACGCGATTATGGGCATTACCCGCCCGGGCGATATGGGCTTCGATGTGGTGCATCTCAACCTGCACAAGACGATGAGTACGCCGCATGGCGGCGGGGGTCCGGGAGCCGGACCGGTCGGTGTGAAGGCGAAGCTGATCCCTTTCCTGCCGCAGCCTACTGTAGCACAGAACGGGGACGGCAGCTTCACGCTGGACTGCGGCGGGCCGGAATCGATCGGCCGCGTCAAAGCCTTTTACGGCAACTTCGGCATTCTCGTCCGTGCTTATGCGTATATCCGCACCTACGGTCCTGACGGCTTGCGTGAGGTGTCCGAGAACGCCGTGCTGAACGCCAACTATATGATGCACCGGCTGGCTCCTTACTTCGAGATTCCTTTCCCGGGCATCTGCAAGCATGAATTCGTCATGTCCGGCAAGAACCTTAAGCAATACGGCGTCCGTACCCTCGATGTAGCCAAACGGCTGCTTGACTTCGGCTATCATCCGCCAACCGTCTACTTCCCGCTGACGGTAGAGGAATGTATGATGATTGAGCCGACCGAGACCGAGAGCAAGGAGACGCTCGACGGCTTCATTGAGACGATGATCCGAATCGTTAAGGAAGCTGAGGAAACGCCGGAGATAGTGATTAACGCACCGCATACGACTGAAATCAGCCGCCTCGATGAGACGCAGGCCGCGCGTAAGCCTGTACTTAACTGCTCCTGCGGTTAACCTTCTGCCAGAGAAGCTAGGCTTCTAAATCAAACAGCCGGGTCAGGGATACATTCGTATCGCTGCCCGGCTGTCTTGTATGTACCCGGAAGCGGATCTCCCGGCTAAGGCGTAAGGCGCTTCACGAACTGGAAGCGGTCATTCACCCGCATTTTACTATAGATGCTCTTCAACATATTGCGCACCGTGCCTTCACTGATCCCCAGATCGCTCCCGATGTGCAGCGCGCTCTTCTCCATCAGCCATAGCCTCGCTACCTCTTGCTCCCGCGCAGTCAGTTTATATTCCAGAAGCATGGCCTCAAGCCGATACTGCTGCATCTCCGGGTTCTTCTCCATCCACTTCTCCATGATATTCTCGGCAATCTGCTGCACGAAGGGAACGGCGAATTCAATAGGCTCTCCTCTATTAAAAGAAATATCAACATACCCGTAAACGCTATCATCATCCTGCAGCGGAGCGCATACACAGTTCCAGTCGCGGAAGGTCTGATCCGTATGCTCCGTTCCCCGCACTACCCCGATGCAGTTCATCTCCATCGCCAGCGATACGGCATTCATTCCCGCCTGCTGCCTGCTTAAGCTGACCCCCGGACGCAGCTCCGCCTGCTCCATCTCCGCCTGCGTCTCCGAAGAGGAATAGACCAGCTCCAGAATGGTCCCCGCCTTGTCTGTCAGGAATACCACATATGGAATCGAGAGCAGTTGGCTTAATTTGTTCATTTCACTGCGGATCGAAGAAATCATAGCTCTATGGTAGATGTGCTCCCTGGATTCTTCGGAAGCACCCGCCGCCACGGACATCCCTCCCTGGACTTGGGCCTTAGCTGCCTCCAGGGGCCGGAAGGCTTCAAGTTCGCTAGCTTCTAAATCCCCAGGCATACTCCATGCTCTTGATTGATTAAAGACTCTCACAAACGATCCCTCCATATTTACCAATTCCTATATCATCAATTTTAAAAGAAAGCATTATAACATACAATTACGGAATAATGAACATTCAGTATTGGATCTGTAAATCCCCGCGTTAGCGCTGTAAAATGTAGAAATCTGTTCATCTCATATTTCTACATAATTCCAGGAGGTTCGACATGCTTCGCATCGGCTATCTATCGACTGCCCTCAATCTGGCTACCGCCATGGTATCCTTCCTGCGCTTCGGCAGTAATTATGCCCTCTTCATCATGGCCAGCTATACACTCTTAACCCTTGCGGGATACCGGCTGCTGCAGAATAAAAGGACACTGCATCTGATCCCTCTACTCACCTTCAGCTGTTCATTCCTCTTATACAACGTGACCTATGTATTATTGAAGCAGATTAACCTCGTAGACCTGTATGCTGTAGACTGGAGACTTGAGGTTCAGCTGGCGCTTCCCCTGCTGGTAGGGTTCGCCGTTCAGACTCTCCTTAAGCGGAGCGGCAAATCCCGGTTGGTGTAGTCTATCCGGGGTTGCCGATTTTTTTTGCAAAATCGACCTAATCTGATAGTTTTCGACATCGGCTCAGTGATATATTTACTCTTACGTCTTTCGATCGCTGAGGATTCAGATATTTTCTCCGCATGCATCTGCGGTAACGCTTTCAAATCAATGAACAGGAGGGTTAAGCTTGAGTATGATTGAAGCCAGAGGACTGAGTAAGTCCTTTATGCAGGCGGTGAAGGAGCCCGGCCTAAAGGGAGCGGTGAAGCATCTGTTCCTGCCCCGGCATATCGAGAAGGTGGCGGTCAAGCCGCTGAATCTGAGCATTGAAGCCGGGGAGACGGTGGCCTACGTAGGACCGAACGGTGCCGGTAAATCGACCACTATCAAGATGCTGACCGGCATTCTGATGCCTTCCTCCGGGAGTATCTCGGTGAACGGGATCAATCCGTACCGCAAAAGAATGGAAAACGCCGCCCAGATCGGCGCAGTCTTTGGGCAGCGTACCCAGCTGTGGTGGGATATTCCGATTGCCGAGTCCTTTTCGCTGCTGAAGGATATCTATCAGATTCCGGATGTCCTCTACAGGAAGAACATGGACTTGTTCACCGAAATGCTAGGGATGAGCGAATTCATCCACCTCTCCGCGCGGAAGCTCTCGCTGGGTCAGCGCATGCGTGCCGATCTGGCCGCTGCCCTGCTGCATAACCCGCCGATTCTGTATCTCGATGAGCCGACGATTGGCCTTGATGTATCCGTGAAGGAGAAGATCCGCGGGTTCATCAAGCAGATCAACCAGGAGCAGCAGACGACCGTGATGCTGACGACCCATGATTTGGGCGACATTGAAGACCTGTGCAAGCGGCTGGTCATTATCGATCACGGCGCGATTATTTATGACGGTACGCTGAGCGAGGTCAAGGCCCGTTTTGCCAAAAACCGTGTGATCTTCTTCCAGGTACGCTCCCCTATGCCGGAATTGCACGAGCTGCTGGAGCAGAGCCCCGGGCTGAAGCTGGAACAGCAGAGCAGCCAGGAGTTCTCCGTCACTTTTGACCGGTATGAGTATACCGCCAGTGAAGTGGTCAGCCGGGTGATGAAGCATGGGGAGGTACTCGATTTCCGCATGGAGGATACCCATATAGAGCAGGTCATTAAGGCTGTCTATGACGGCCATTTGGACCTGAACGAGCACCGGGATGCAAGGGGGCGGACGCACCATGACGACAGCAGCCCGGCTTAACAAATACAGAAGCATTGCCAACCGCTCCTTGCAGAATGTGATGGCCTACCGGAACTCCTACATCATTAATATACTAGCAAACTCAATTAATCTGGTCGCAATCTTCTTCCTCTGGCAGGGAATCTATGGCGGGCGCGAGGCGGTGGGCGGCTACTCCTGGGATCAGATGAAGACCTATCTGCTGGTGACCTTCCTGGCCAATTCCGTCTTATCCTGGTATTCCGAGACCTCCATCTCCGGCAAAATCCTGGACGGCAGCGTCGCCATGGACCTGCTGAAGCCGATTGATTTTCAGACGGCCCGATTCGCTGAGACCCTGGGTACGAGTCTGCTGGAAGGGGCGATAAGCACGGTTCTGCTGATCGTCTTCGCCACCTTCCTTACCGGAGTGACCTTCCCCCACTCGCTTATCGTCTATCTGCTGTTTGCGGTTAGTCTGCTCTGCGCGGTTGTGGTCAAATTCGGCGTGGTCTATCTGGCGGCCCTGTTATGCTTCTGGTCGACGGGGTCACTGGGGATAGTCTGGACGCGGATTGCGCTTACCAACCTGCTGTCAGGCGCACTGGTACCGCTGGCCTTCTTCCCGGACTGGCTGGAAAAGCTGGCGCTGCTGCTGCCCTTCCAGGCCATCATTCATACGCCGACGATGATCTTCCTGCAGCAGGCAGATACGTGGGAGAGCCTAAGGCTGATCGGGATTCAGCTCTTTTGGGGGGCAACGCTCTGGATGGCGGGCAAAGCCATGTGGAACTGGGCGGTCCGCCAGGTGACCATTCATGGAGGCTAAGGCTGAAGGAGGACGCAGAATGAAAATATCGCAAATGCTCTATCTCTATAGAAGGCTATATGTACAGCAGCTTAAGGCGATTCTGGAGTATAATAAAGACTTTTACATCCTAATGTGCTCGGCGGCCTTGACGCAGGTTCTGGGATTTGTGTTCCTGTGGGTGATCTATGACCGGATTCCGGATATTCAAGGCTGGCAGTTCTGGGAGGTCACCTTCATGTACGCCATGATCTTCCTTACGGAGGGAGCGGGTTCGCTGTTCTTCGAGGGAAGCTGGCGGCTGGGCAGGCTGGTCAACACAGGGGAGCTGGACCGTTATCTGCTGCGGCCGGTGCCGGTGGTTCTTCAGGTGTTCTGCACGGGGATTGGGATTAACGGACTCGGCAATCTGCTCATCGGCGGGGTGATCATCTGGCAGTCGCTCATGCACAGCCCTATCCACTGGACTGCGGGCAAGGCCGCTATTCTTATCCTGCTGTTCGTCACAGCGGTCATTATCCGGGTATCCATTAATCTCATGGGCAATTCAGCGGCCTTCTGGATTCGCAATGCCGGGAATGCGTTTCCGCTGATGGTGCATAATCTGTCCGATCTGGCCAAATACCCGATTACCCTGTTTCCGCAGGCGATCCGCATCTTCATTTCGACGGTGCTGCCCTATGCGTTCATCAGCTTCTACCCGGCAACCTATATCTTCGGCAAAAGCGGCTGGTCCGGCTGGTGGCTGCTCGCCCCTGTCGCGGCAATTGGAAGCGCGGCTGCGGCTTACGGGGTCTTCCGGTACGGGTTGTCCCGGTATGAGAGTACGGGGAACTGAGGAGTGCGGCGGGTGTGGTAGTGTGGCAGTCCGCCGCTCACTTGCGGCGGGTTCCGGCGGGAGCTGGGGGAGCTTAAGGTAGCCGGGGGTAGGGTGAATGAGGTGCTGAGGGTGCTGAGGGTGCTGAGGGTGCTGAGGTGCAGAAGTGCACCTTATTTGCCGGATTGGCGCGCATTTGGCGATTTCAGGTGCATTAGTGCACTTCATTTACTGGTTTTACTCACATTTGAGGATTTCAGGTGCACTAGTGCACCACATTCAGTCATTTAGCCAACTATCTACGAATTCAGGGGCACTAATGCTCCTCATTCAGCCATTTAGCCAACTATCTACGAATTCAGGGGCACTAATGCTCCTCATTGGCTCCTTCAGCCCACTTCTGCCCGCATCTGAGGGATTTATCCCTCTTATTCCGCTCATCCGTCCACTTCTGCCCGCATCTGAGGGATTTATCCCTCTCATTCCACTCATCCGCCCACTTTCTGCCCGCATCTGAGGGATTTATCCCTTTCATTCCACTCACCCGCCCGCTTTCGGCCACATCTGAGGGATTTATCCCTCTCCTTCCACCCATCCGCCCACTTCCAGCCGTATCTGAGGGATTTATCCCTCTCATTTCATTCATCCGCCCACTTTCAGCATCATCTGAGGGATTTATCCCTTTCATCCGCCTATCCGGAATCCTTCCGCCAGCCTCCCGAATCACTCCCTTTGATTTTCAGTATCTTACTATACTAAAAAACCTCCCTTTGGTTACCTGAAAGAAAATTCCGGCTAAAAGGAAGGCTTTACTTTACTCTACTTCGTTCTACTGTGCGACAAATTGCCGCTTAGCGAGGTCCATCTCATACCTCTGCGGTCCCGGTTCCGGGTCGCCTCCGGCCCCTACTGGCAAGTACACCACTAACTGTTCGTTCTGGTTGGCCGGGAACGGCGGCAGCTCAGAGTACACCAGCGTATCATGCACAATTTCTCCCAGCTTGAAGGATAACGGAAACACTTTTCCGCTTTCCTTCTCCCTAGCAAAAGCATAAGCAACCAGTCCGTGCCCTGACTTGTATTGGGGCGCAAGCAGATAGACTTCTGCCTTCGCAAAGGAGACCACGGCTAATTTCAGCACGCGGTCGGTCGGCTGCACGAACAAGAAAGCAGGCAGCTCCAGCAATACCTCATCCTGGTCCCCCGTCCGGTACACGATAGAGTAATCAGCCTGATAGGTCTGCTCCCCTTCGAGGCCGTCATTGCTGGACACATTCAGATGTCCCCGCTCCTCGGGGCCGCTTGCGATCATCAGCAGCTCGCCTGGTCCGGCTGAGGTTTTCGCGCGAACCGTCCCTTCGGCATTCACGGAATCGATAATCACTGATCCGGCCAGACCCTCCGGCGGGAACTGGCTGGTGAGTCCGGCTGTAGTTGCCGGGGCCATTGCGGATGTAGTTGCCGAGGCCGCTGCGGAAGCAGTTGGTGCAGATGACACGGTCTGCGCAGGAGCAGTAGGAGTTGCAGATGGCGACGCAGAAGCAGACACTAAGGCAGACGAAGCCGGTTCTGCCGCCGGAGTACCGGTGGCGGATGTATTTTGGCTGCTACATCCCAGCAGCAGGCTAAGCGACAGAACTGTGCCCGCTGCCAGTGTTGTAGTTTTAGACCGGATAGGACTCATTCCCCTCTAATCATTTTTGGAGTACAACCCATTATATAAGATTATCACGGTCCACAAATTTAGAGATTGTCTTATTTTCTTTAAAAAATAGTCACCGGAACATTCCCTTGAGCAGCGGCGGCGTGGCGAGTGTGGTTACCATTACAGCAATAATCACGCTGGTAAAACACTGCGGCAGCAGCAGTCCGCTCGCAAGACCGGTGGCGGCTATAATCAGGGCGACTTCGCCTCTGGAGATCATGCCTGCGCCGATAATGAGCGAGGAACGCGTATTGAACCCGGTCAGCCGAGCTTGCGATTTTCACTCCTTTTATCCTAAAAAACACGTAAAACGACAAGGAGAAGCCTGCGTGACAGGCTCCTCCTAATAACACTGAATTATTCAGTTCACTTCAAACGATTCTCTCCAGAATCGCTCCAATGAACATTGCTGTAAACCGGATTACTTCAGATAAAAGACCTCACGCAGCGGCACCATCGGAACCGCATCATTGAAATCAAAGGAGCCCTCGACCATCTTTGAGGTGATCGCATTCCAGCGGTTGCAGGCCTCACTCCCGGCGATGTAGGCGAACGCAGCTTCCGTATCCTCACATTCAAAGCAATAGAAGAACTGGTTGCCGTTCTGAAAAATCGAATAATTGCGGATGCCCGCTTTGCTGTGCTCCTCCAGAATCTCCGGCCACGGCTCCAGATGCATCTGTACGTATTCCTCTAAGTATTCCTCTTTCACCTTCCAGGTCCAAGCCAGCTTATTGCTGCCCATCCTCGTATCCCCCTGTCATGCATTCCTTTGATCCGATCATATCACATAATTATACAATTTGAATATGTCCGTTTTAGACATGGAGGGCAGCAAGGTTACGCTTCGATCTCAGGTGCTGATTCCCGCTTCATTCGGACGGAGAATGGCAGAGCCAATCGCCAGCAGAACTGCTGCCATCAGGCCTAGGATTGCAAACGGCAGCCACAGCTCATTCCAGCCGCCGCCGGTTGCGGCAATGTCCACCGCCTGAATCGCCCATTTCTGCGGTGTAAAGTTAGCCAGCTTCTGCATATATTCCGGCATGATGGACACGGGCCAGAAGCAGCCGCCCAGCATACAGGTCGGTGTAAGAATCAGCGAATTCAGCATCCCCGCATTACGCGGATTGCGGATCAGGCCTGCAACGGTGCTGGCGATGCCCATAGATACCAGCATGAAGGCCGCCAGAACCAGGAAGTAGAGAAAGAGCGGCATCTCGTAATCATAGCGGAGCACCCATTTTCCCAGGACCAGCACGACCAGGATCTGAATCAGCCCCACCAGAAAGCTGCCAAGGAAGTTACCAAGTGCAATCTCATAAGAACGGACCGGCGCACTGAACATACGCATCATGGTACGCCCTCTGCGGTCATCCGTGATCTGGGAGACGGAGCTGGTCACCAGCGCCATCAGGAACATGAGCGTCATCCCTGTAACTACGCCCAGCGTCTGCCGCGGATAGAGATCATAATCGGTGCGTGTGCTGCCCACGTTGTGCTGCTCCGACTGCTTCAGTACAGCAGCGAGCTGCGCCTGCATTTCGCCTGTTCCCCCGCCTGCGGCAGCAACGGTATGCGCCGCTTCGGCAATTTGAGCGGCAGTGGCGGTGATCTTCAGCTTCATCATGATTGAGCTTTCACTTGCCCGCAGCTCATAGATACTGATCTGTGGCGGCTCCCCCGCCAGCAAGGCGGCAGTGTACCCGGCAGGAATGAACACCCCCACCGTTCCCTCCTGCTTAATTGTCGCCTCCTTCAAAGCGACCTCGTCGCTGCGCGGCTCGAACTTATATTCTCCGGCCTGCTCCAGCTCCGTAATCAAATGTCTGCCGGCTGCCCCCGTATCCGAGTTGGCATATAGCACAGTTGCCGGCTCCTCCGCCATCCCTCCGGTAAGGGAGATAATCGCTGCCACCACTACACCGGGAAGCAGAATGAATACCATAAGCCCCCTGAAGGTGCCAATGCTTCGTCTGATCATATTCCAGGCAATGATTAATATTTTATCCACGGTAACCCACCTTCCGGTATGAGACAATCACTGCCGCGAACAAAGCCGCGCTGATGAAGCACATCACCCACAGATTCGGCAAAAGCTGCTCCAGACCGGAATGCAGCATCATCCGGATGACCGCCTGCTGCACCCAATGGTTAAGCGTGAATGCCCCTGCGCTGTTCACCCAGGAATCGGGAAGCGGCGCCATTCCTCCGCTGACGAAGGTCATCACTATAGTCAGGACACTAATGATGTTCGCAGCAGCCGCCGAGGTCCGGCTGAAGAGGCAGATCAGTACGCCCAGCGTCATCGAGGCGGCAATCATCAGCAGGCAGAACAGCAGCAGCAGTCCCGGGCGGTTCCCCCAGTAGACGCCGAACAGCCAGTCAGACAGCAGAATAATCGTAAGGCACTGCAGGATGCTGATCAGGCCTACGCCGAGCATTTTGCCGATGAACAGATGATTGTCTTTTACCGGCATGGATTGGATTCTGAACAGCGTATGGTTCTCTTTATCGTTAAAAAGTGAGGCTGTCACAGTAAGTCCGCTGTACATCAGGAACATCAGCAGCATGGACGCCGCATAGAACTGGGCCGCCGAATAGGTCTTCCCGCCATTGTTCAGATCTCCCAGCACCACCCCCGGCTTACTGGCAGGTACCGAAGTCGCTGTAAGCGCCTGCGGTCCAAGGGTAACGGCTGCCGCCTGCTTATAATTCAGCTCCATGAGCAGATTGTCGAAGGCGGTTCCGGCTACCCGGTTATCGTCATGGCTCCTGCCCAGAATGAACTCCAGACTCGCCTTCTTACCGCTCTGCACCTCCTGATCAAAGCCCGGAGGAACAATAACCCCATAGGCATATTTACTGGTACGCAGCCCGCTCTCTGCGGCTTCACGGCTCTCTGTTTTGACAGGAATAATGAGCCCCTTCACCTCAGGCGTCTCCAGAAAATCCGTAAGGATCGCAGATGCTTCTGCCCCTCCGCCTCCGGTATTCACAATAGCTACACGTACAGGCTTGATCTCATCTGCCCCCTGCACCCCGACCACCCCGGAGAGGGACGCGCCCAAGAGGAAGATCAGCACCAGCGGCAGCAGGAACATATTAAGCAGCAATGTGCGTGAACGGAGCTGTCTGCGCAGCTCAAACCCCATAATGATCCAGATATTCACACCTATCCCCCCTCTCTAGTCCCGCAAGGTCCGGCCGGTCAGACTAAGGAACAAGGTCTCCAGATCCGGCTCTTCTATATTCAGGGAGGCAATAACCCCTTCGTGCTTGGAGAAAATAAACAGAACATCCTGCAGCGCACTTTGCGAGGAGGGAAGATACAGCTCGATCGCATCCTGCACAGCTTCTACCCGGTTGATCCGGGGATGCTGCCCCAGCTCGTTCACTAAAGCAGGGGTGATGCCCGCTGCCTTCACAACGATTTTCTCCTCGTGGGCCACCCGTTCGCGCAGCTCGTTCTCCGTACCGCAGGCAATGATATGCCCCTGGTCCATAATGGCCACCCGGTCACAGATCGCAGCTACCTCCTCCATATAATGGCTGGTGTAGATCACCGACGACCCCATCTTATTCAAAGCCTTCACGGATTCCAGAATATGATTGCGTGACTGCGGATCAATGCCGACTGTGGGTTCATCCATAATAATCAAGCGCGGCCGGTGCATGATCGCACAGGCGATATTCAGCCGTCTTTTCATCCCTCCCGAGAAGGTGGACGGTTTATCCTTCGCCCGGTCGCTTAGGCCGGTGAACTCCAGCGCTTCCCACGTCCGCTCCTTCAGCAGCTGTCCGCGCAGCCCATAGAGTCTGCCGAAAAAGCTTACATTATCACTTGCCGTCATGTTCTCGTATAACGCCAGCTCCTGGGGCACAAGCCCGATACGCTTCTTCACCTCAAGCGGCCGCTCCCTTACGGACAGCCCGTCGATAATAATATCGCCGCTGTCGGCTTGAAGCAGCCCGCAGATCATGCTGATGGTCGTGCTTTTCCCTGCACCGTTCGGGCCGAGCAGGCCAAAGATTTCACCCTCCTGTATATTGAAATTCACGTGATCCACAATCAGCTTACCGTCATATCTCTTCACAACATCGCTAAGTACCGCAAGTGCCATTGCTGCGCCCCCTTGTTCCTTCAATCTCATACTCTCATTGTACTGCAGGGCAGGGATAAGCGAAGGTACTAAAGGTCATGATCCGGAGGTGACGAAAGTCATCTCCTGAAGAGCAGCACTCTTATGCTAAGATGGATATACCTGAGAAGAATGTCGACACGGATTAGGGATATTTTATTTAAAAGGATGAGCTTACTTGACCAGAGAACTGATACTGCTGCGCTACAGCCTGCTTATAATCCCGGCGATCCTCTCGATTCAAGTCTATGAATTCGCCGACTATGACGGGTTCACTCTGCATTTCATGCTGCTGATGCTGCTGGTCATACTGGGTGCAAGGCCATCCAGATCTCTCGCCACACTGACCGGAGGCATGGAACTGATCCTCACCGCCTGGCTTTGTTATGAATACGGTCCGCTGATGGTTTTTCCGGCCTTGTCTGCGGTGATCTCCTATACCCGGCGGCAGCCCAAGAATACGGCTCTTACCTTCTTCTGTATTCATCTGGCCCTGTTGAATGCCGCGCTGCTTCATACTGCTCCGGCAGTGCTCGTGTTCACGAATCTTACCTTTCTGCTGTGTGCCGGCTTGAATCTGCTGCTGCTCCGGGCAGGGCGCGTGCGTACCGATACCTTATTCCTCTATGATGAGCTGCGCAAAAAGCATTTCGAGCTGGAAGAGGCCCGCGCTAGGCTGCTCCAGTTCACCTCACACATAGAGGTGGCCGCGCAGGCCGATGAACGGGTGCGGATTGCCCGCCAGCTGCATGACGACATCGGTCACCGGCTGATCCGGGTCAAGATGATGACTGAAGCGGCCATTCACACCCTTCCTGCCGCACCGGAATCGGGACTGAAGATGATGAACCAGATCCGGGACCAGCTCTCGGGCAGTATGGACGATATGCGTACTGCGCTGAAGCGGATTAACCATACTCCCCAGCTTGAAGGGGCGCATGCGCTGGACCGGCTGCTGGAAGAGGTGGGCCGCGATACCGGGATTGCCACCACCTATACGGTGCAAGGGATTCCTTATCCGCTCTATCCGAGCCTGCAGGTTGTGCTGTACACCAATGCCCGGGAGGCCATCACCAATGCACTGCGGCACGGTCAAGCCAGCTCCGTATGGGTGGAGGTCACCTATACGGAGCATGAGGTGCGGATGGAGACCGGCAATAACGGGAAGCTGCCGGAAGCAGACCCGCTGGGCCGTCTGCCGGGCAGCAGCGGGATGGGCCTGACGGGCATGAGCGAGCGCTGTGCCATGTTGGGCGGAACGCTGGAGCTTCGGCTGCAGCCGCAGTTCACGGTTATTACCCGGCTGCCGGTGTATCGGCAGCCGGAGGAAGCGCCGCGCTGAATGGAGATATACTCAAAGATAAGAGGTGCCGAAGCATGATTAGAGTATTGATTGTTGACGACGATTCTTTTATCCGCGAGAGCCTGAAGGTCTTAATCGGGCTGGATGCCGGTATCGAGGTCGCGGGAACCGCAGGGGATGGCCGGGAGGCTCTCTCCTTGCTGGGGGAGCCCGGCGGAGCGGATGTTGTACTCATGGACATCCGGATGCCGGGATGTGACGGGGTGGAAGGTACACGACTGATCAAAGAAGCTTATCCGGCAGTGGCCGTCCTGATGCTGACCACCTTCGATGATGACGAGTATATTATTGAGGCTCTGCGCGCCGGAGCCAGCGGATATCTGCTCAAGAACATCCCGCCGGACCGGATCATTCAAGGCATCAAGACTGTACATGAGGGCAATATGCTCATTCATCCCGAGATCGCCCGCAAGCTGGCGGGCTTCCTCCAACCGTCGGCGCGTCAGGAAGCTCCAGTGGCTCAGCCGTTTGCTTCCTATGGACTGACCAAGTCTGAGCAGGCAGTGGTCACCTCCATCGCAGAGGGACTCACCAACAAGGAAATCGCCGCCAAACTGTTCCTGAGCGAAGGCACCGTCAAAAACTATATCACCGACATCCTCAGCAAGCTCGGCGTACGCGACCGGACACAGATTGCGATTCTGTACC
The DNA here is from genome assembly GCF_038593195.1 of Paenibacillus sp. FSL H7-0350. Taxonomy (NCBI): domain Bacteria; kingdom Bacillati; phylum Bacillota; class Bacilli; order Caryophanales; family Paenibacillaceae; genus Paenibacillus; species Paenibacillus sp. FSL H7-0350. Next base: position 3,680,553 of record NZ_CP151972.1, read on the forward strand.
TGAAGAGTACGCAGGGGAATCATTAAGCCACGGAAATGCTATCTCTCGCCAATTCTGAGCGTTTCCTCTCACGGACTGCTTGTCTGGAGCCGCATTGTTGCACATTTTACAGGATTCCTCTATAAATGTTACTGGCTATGGTACATTGTTGCATCATTTGCAGGAATTCCGGTGCTTAGTGCGATTCACCCCGTCCAAATGTGGTCGGTTTTTCGATTACATTCCAGGTACCTCACACCACTCCCTTAACAACTATAAATATAAGAGGCCCGTTCCACCTGAACTTAGTTCAGAAAGAACGGGCCTCTTTAACCTTCCGCGCCAGCAGTCACTGGGGAAACTAATTACGTTGGTAATCTACAGTCAGACACCGTCAGACACCAGCAGATTCCTGCTTGGCCTCTGCCGGCGGCGTCTTCTTCGCCCGGCCTAGCCGATCCGCCTGCACTCCCCGCTGCCGGATGCCTGTGCGCATCCCGATGATGCTGAAGATGCTGGACGGCTTCATCTCTGCGGTGATACCCCCGTCCGGGTCCGGCACCAGAATGATGCCGAGCTGATGATGGTCCCCGGCATAGATCGCACGCTGCAGATATTTGCTCTCGCCTTCGCGGTTCTGCACCTCCAGCTTGCAGAACGCGGGGTTCATGCGCAGCGCCTCATGCAGCTGCGCCGCGCTGGTCAACAGGACCCCGTTGACCTTCAGCAGGATCTCGCCGGGCAGGATGCCCAGCTCCTGCGCGGGGCTGCCCTGCAGCACGGCCAGCACCTTACGGCCGGCCGGGGGATGCACGAAGACGGGGCTAAGGCTGCGCTCCTCCAGAGCGCTGTACCAGCTTAACCCTTCGTGCAGCAGAATGGCCGCGAGCGCCGCGACAACCGTCAGCGGGCTCCATAGGTCCGCAAGCAGGCTGAGGCCGAGCAGGACGGCGCTGTAGATCAGCAGCCGTCCGAACGTCCGGGCCGCCTTGCGTCCGGGCAGCATGCCCTGGGTCATCTCGCTGAAGCCGATGATGACCGGCAGCGAGACCAGGCCGAGGCCCCCGCCCAGCAGCGGATGCCACGGCAGTTCACCGATTCCGCTGCCTGCGGGAATCAGCACGAACAGCGGCAGCGGCCAGAAGGCCTGCAGCTGGTAGCCGCCCACCACCTTGCCGCGCTTGCCGGCAAGGAACAGCGGCGTCGCCAGCCGGGGCCCCTGCCAGCGAGCCAGCAGCGCCTCGGCCACGTGAAGCAGCGCGGCCAGCGCCAGCAGTGCGGGGATATCCATCTCCCTCACGGCACCGGCAACCGTTCCGGCGGCTCCGCTCTGCAGCGTCTCCGGGAAGAACGACAGTACAAACTGCACAATTCCAAGCACGCCTATGGCATACGCAAAGCATAAGTAACGCACCCGAAACAGCATTAAGACAAGGCTGACCACCCAGATACAGGCTACAGCCGTATAGGTCACCGAGACTCCCAGTGCAACTGCGGCAAGGGAGACAAGCAGCCCCATGAGGCCGCCGGTCCAGACGGTCCGCCAGGTCTCCGGTCCCCAGCTATGCAGCTTCACATGAATAAGCTTCCGCTCGAGGGCTACCTGTCTGCGGTAATATAGGGCAATAAATAGAATAGCGATATAGTAATAGGGCTGAATCAGCAGATGTAGGACTGCTGTACCTAAGCTGGTCAGCAGCTCCAGGAGTACATTCAACGGTTCGCACACTCCTTTTCATAGCCTAGAGGATAATTATAGCGCGAAGCATATACATTCTTATCTTTTAAAAGAAAAAAGAAGGCTGAAATCAGCCTTCTTACTTTTTCGACGCTGCAGCCTTGATTTCCTTCTGAATCTCTTCGATCCCCTTATTCCGCTGATTGTCATTCACCGGATCTTGGATGACCTTGATCAGCGCCAGTTCCAGCGCTTCCGCGGTCTTGGCGTCAATCGAGCCTGTCGACTTCAGCTTGGCTGCGCTCTGGAATTTCTTGACCGCTTCTTTGGTCCCGGCATCGAAGTAGCCGTCCTTGCGGCCCGGCTTGTAGCCTAGTCCATCCAGCATAGTCTGCGCACTTTTGACATCTGCACTGTTCATATTATATTGCAGCGTAACGCTCTTGTTAATCGGCGCCACCGAGAAGTAATCCGGTTGGGCTACGGCGATATCGGGCTTAATACCCTTGCCGTGAATCCAGGTGCCGTCAGGCGTCAGCCACTTGGCAATCGTAATCTTCAGCAGGCTTCCGTCACCGAGTTGCTCCTCGAAGCTGGTCTGTACGGTTCCCTTGCCGAATGAATTCTCTCCGATCAGCTTGGCTCCGGCCGATTGCTGCAGGGCTCCGGCCATGATCTCCGAAGCGCTCGCGCTGCCTTTATTCATCAGCACGACTACCGGATACTTCTTGCTCGACCCCTTCGAGGTGCTGATCTCGCGCCGCTTGTTCTTATCCTCCACCTGCACGATGGCTTTGCCGGACGGTACGAACTGCTCGACCATCTCAATGACGACCGGCAGCACACCGCCCGGGTCATTGCGGACATCAATAACAAGTCCCTTCATGCCTTGCTTCTCCAGCTTCGTCAATTCTTCCTTGAACCGCTCCGAGGTGTTCTGTGAGAACTGCGTAACCTCGATCACACCAACATGCTCCTTCTCCATCTTCGCATAGACCGTCTCCAGTCTGACATCATCACGGGTGATGGCGAATTGCAGCGGCTCTGCTGTTCCGGTCCGCTGAACCTTCAGGGTCGCCTTGCTGCCCTTGGGACCGCGGATTTTGGCTACAGCTGCATTCAACTCCAGCCCTTCCAGCGATTCACCGTTCACGGAGAGGATCACATCCTTGGCTTGAATGCCCGCCTTCTCTGCAGGTGAGCCCTTGATCGGGGAGACAACAACGACCTTGCCGTTGTCAGAGGAGACTTCAGCGCCTATCCCCGAGAAGGAGCCTTCGATGCTCTCCTCGAACCGCTGTGCCGTCTCCTTGCCCATGTAGTTGGAATACGGGTCGCCCAGTGCTTCCATCATTCCGTTGACCGCACCGTCAATCAGCTTCTCCCGGTCGACCTTCTCATAATAATTGCTCTCGATCAGGCTAAGAGCGGTACCCAGCTTCTTCGATTCCTTCTCCTGTAGTCCGGCAGTCTGCAGGACCGTCGCCAGCCCTTCACCTGCGGCTTGTCCGAATACCTGCACATAACCGGTCACGCCCAGGGTCAGCAGACTGCCGCACAGCAGTGCCGCGACGATCATAAAGGCCGCAGTGCTTTTCTTTAACATGATGTTCCCACCGTCCCTTCTTGTCCATCTTAACACCAGCATGGGCCCGTTCCATGAGAAACGGCATCTCTTCCAGTATATGCCGCAGCACGAAAATATATTTATCAGTTCAGCAAAAATTGGATTTTTCAGACTCAGTCTGCTTACAGATAAGGCATAGGATTCACCGCTGTCCCGTTGATCCGCACTTCAAAATGCAGATGCGGGCCGGTCGAACGTCCGGTAGACCCGGATTCGGCAATCTTCTGCCCGCGCTCCACCCGTTGTCCCTGGCTCACCTTGATACCGCCCTCGCGGATATGTCCGTACAGCGTCCATACCCCGCCGCCATGATCGATAATGACACAATAACCATAACCGCTGTACCACTGCGCAACCAGCACTGTACCGGAATCCGCTGCGTGAATACTCGTACCCTGCGGCACGGCAAAGTCCACACCGGTATGCAGCTTGCCGACTTCATGCGTCACCGGATGGGTCCGGTAGCCAAAAGGAGAGGAGATCCGCGCGTAGCCCACCGGCCGCAGATAAGGACCATCTCCACCGGAATATTCCTCTACGCTCGCAAAGGAGGAGCTGTCGCCGCCGGAAGACTTCGCGGCTTTCGCCTTCTCCGCCGCCTTGGCTGCGGCTAACGCCGCCCGGCGCTGCGCCTCAGCCTTCGCTGCAGCCGCTCTGCGCGCCGCTTCCTCCGCCTTAATCTTGTCCTTCTGCGCTTCCAGCACGGAGCGGCTGCTGGCCAGTTCTACCAGCTTGGCATCCTGTTCAGCAGAGATAACCTCCGAATTCTGAATCTCCTCATCATAATAAGCGATAAGCTCCTGCTTCTCCGCTTCCTTCTCCTTCAGCATACTGCGCTGGGCTTCCAGGTCGGTATACAGCTGCTTCGCCGTGGCATATTGCCCTTCCAGCTCCTGCTTCTTGGCAATCACCGTCTGCTTGTCCAGCTTATGCTGCACCAGCAGATCCTGATCCTGATCCACGATCATCTTCAGGGAATCGGCCCGGTCCAGGAAGTCGGAGAAGCTGGTCGAGGACAGCAGCACATCCAGATAGGAGACTGCGCCATCCGTGTACATCAGACGGACGCGGGATTCCAGCAGTTTTTCGCGGGAGGCAACGCGCGCCTCCGCCTCATCCAGCTCTGTTGCCGTCACGGTAAGCGACTTCTCCGTGCTGGCAATTTTGCCGGATATTGTGGTCATCTCGCCCTTCACCTGTGTAATCTGCCCCAGTACGTAGTCCAGGTTCAGCGTGGTCTTATTCCTATAATGCTTAGCCTCCTGGTTACGGGAGTCCGCCTTATCCTGCGCCGCCTTGGCCGCCTGGACCTCCTGCTGCAGCTGCTTCAGCTGCTTATCGATTTCGGCAACACTTGTTTTCTTCGCATATCCGTCAGAGGGCCCGAACATTGTGACAGCCAGCAATATTACGGCCATTCCGGCAGCAATCTTCTTCAACTTGCACTCTCCGTCCTTTGTTCAAATATAAGAATCATACAGGTTATACCTTCAAGAACTTGCGGATCGACACCGTGCTGCCCCATACGCCAATCAGTACCCCGAGGCCCACCAGCAGCCCGCATAGCAGCAACCAGATATTCTCAAATGGAATGAGTTGCAGCCCCAGCATCGGATCTCCCTTCACGGAAGACACCAGACTGCTATAACCGGCGTAGAGGGCACCCGAGGTTACCACTGAACCAATCAATCCAATCAGAGCACCTTCGATAAAGAAGGGCCAGCGGATGAAATAATTCGTAGCGCCCACGAGCTTCATAATGCCGATTTCCTTGCGGCGGGCCAGAATCGTTACCCGGATGGTATTCGAGATCAGGAACATCGACATCAGCGCCAGTCCCGCTACAAAAATAAACCCGATATTCCGTACCGCCTTGGTCACCTTGAATAAAGTCTCCACAGAGCCTTTACCGTAGTTCACCTTGTAGATTGGCTGCTCTTCATGCGTCTTGTTCAGTGCTTCTATCTTCTCCGCTACAAACGGAACTGTGGTCGGCTCAATGACTTCAACGAGCAGCTTGTCCGGCAGCGGATTATTGTCTTCATCGAATCCTTCCAGGAGCTCAGCGGCATCCGGCCCCATATCTTCACGGAATTCCTTCAAGCCCTGTTCTTTGGAGACGAACTCCACCTTGCTGACTTCCGGCATATTGCCGATTTCGTTTTCCAGATTCTCCCGCATCTTCTGGTCCGTATTCAGCGTCAGATGCACATTGATCTGCACCTGGCTGTCTGCTTTGTCCGCAATTTGATTGACGTTGAGCACCAGCAGGATGAACACTCCGAGTACGAAGAGAGAGACAACGATGGAAGTGATGGACGCCACCGACATCCAGCCGTTGCGGAATACGTTTTTGAAGCCTTCCCGCAAATGCCGCAAGAAGGTTTTAAAACTCATAACCGTATTCCCCTCTCAATTGGTCTCTGACGATCGTTCCATTCTCAATCGCAAGCACCCGTTTGCGCATTTTGTTCACAATATCCCGGTTGTGGGTCGCCATAACGATCGTGGTGCCGCGAAAATTAATCTCATCCAGCAGCTGCATAATGCCCCATGAGGTCTCCGGGTCCAGATTGCCGGTAGGCTCGTCCGCAATAATAACGGCAGGGTTGTTGACAATAGCTCTGGCAATCGCGATCCGCTGCTGCTCTCCCCCTGAGAGCTGTGAGGGCTCACGCCCCGCCTTGCTGCGCAGTCCCACCAGATCGAGCACTTCATTCACACGCTTCTTGATAATCTTCTTCGGTGCCTCAATAACATCCATCGCAAAAGCCACATTCTCATACGCCGTCATCTTCGGCAGCAGCCGGAAATCCTGAAAGACCACACCGATATTGCGGCGCACATAAGGGATCTTACGGGGCTTCAGCTTGCCGATATTGAACCCGCCTACGGAGATCTGTCCTTTGGTTGGCGTTTCTTCTCTATAAATTAATTTCATGAACGTTGATTTACCTGCGCCGGACGGTCCGACAATGTAGACGAACTCATTGCGGTCGATTTTGACGGATATTCCTTGCAATGCATGGGTCCCGTTAGCATAGGTCTTCCATACATCCTGCATCTCAATCATTTTCTCACTTCCCGATTCTGACATCTTCCGCCGGGCTACTGGGCCGGGGGAGCTTCCATAAACTGCATGATTATCGCAGGCGTATCTATTGTAACAAATCCATAACCCCTTGAGTACCCGAAAGTTTTACCGAATCCTTACATATACATAAAAACATCAGGTTTTGCCCCATAGAAGGAGAGATTACTTATGAAAAAAATACACGCCGCTCTCATCGCGGGTTTCGGTCTGATGCTGGCCGGTTCGCTGGCTGCCGGAGGGCTTCATCTATACGGCAGCCAGCCTACCCTGCCCGCAAATACCGCTATCGCAGGCTGGGAGATTGGCGGAATGAACATCGCTGATGTAGCAGCCGGAATGGATGCAAGACTTCAGGCGCTGGAAGCTACTCCACTCATGCTGAAGGCAAAAAATAACGCCGGACGCAAGGTTACCCTTAAGCAGGCAGGTGTGACCTATGAAGCCGGGGATTTCCTCAAGGCGCTGAAAACGCTGACGGACGGCACGCTGATGGAGCGGGTACAAGCCCGGCGCAGCTGGTCCGGCAGCTGGAATATGGAGATTCAGCTGCAGACTGCGCAGCTCAGGAGTCTCTTGAATCCCGAGTGGGAAAAAGAATCCTTCGGCGTTCCGGTCGATGCGGTCCGGCAGATCACCGGAGATGACCGGGTCGTATATACGCCAGGCACATCCTCCTACGAGGTGGACTGGCAGGCGCTGGAGCTTGCGGTGCAGGCGGCAGTGCCCACCCGGTTAGCCGCTGACGGCACACTTCAGGATCAGCAAATTCAGCTGGAGGTTCCCCTTGCTGTCAAGCAGCCGAAGATCACGCTACAGGCGCTTAAGGATCAGGGCATCGACCGCAAAATCGTCCAGTTCAGCACCTCCCTCGGGGCCAGCGGCCCCGGGCGCAGCTTCAATGTAGAGGCCGCCGCCAAAGCCGTGAACGGCACGGTGCTGCCGCCGAATGCGGTTTTTGATTACGGAAAAGCGATCCAGAAGGCCCAGACCGAATACGGCTTCCGCGAAGCCCCGGTCATCGTGAACGGCAAGCTCCAGCCCGGTACCGGCGGGGGGATCTGCCAGGTCTCCAGCACCCTGTATAATGCCGCGCTGCGCTCTGGGCTGGAGATCGTAGAACGGCGCAACCACTCGCTTCCGGTCAGCTATCTACCGAAGGGGCAGGACGCCACTTTTGCCGAGGGGTATATCAATTTTCGCTTCCGCAACAACACCGGCAAATATCTGATCATCAAGTCCGAAGTCCAGGGGCGCACGCTGACCATCAAGCTGTTCGGCACGTTCCCGAAGAACGTCACCTATTCCATTGAATCCAGAACCGTCGAGGTGCTGCCCCCCACGGATAAATATGTGAGCGATAATTCGCTCCCCAAGGGCGGAACCCGGGTACTGCTTGCCGGAAAAACCGGCTATGTAGTTGAAACTTACATTACCCGCCATGTGGATGGTACAGCGGTAGAGAGAAATCTGCTCTCCCGCGATACCTATTACGCCCAGAAACGTGTCATCGCCATCAACCGCGGCGGGATGAGCAAATCCGATCAACCTGAATCCCCGCGCAGACAGCTGGTCGAGGACGGAGTGAAGGTTCGGTAACGTCCGGTTCCCTGAAATGTATGAGCAAACAGAAACGGCTGTGCCCGCCTTGTGACAAGGTCGGCACAGCCGTTATTTTATGAAGCGCTAGACTGAGCCTGAAGCCGCTGCTTAGAAAAGAGTATCCGGCGACATGTCAATTCTCCAGTAGCCGCTCACCTTCTTCAGCTTCACTGTTACTACTTCGGAAGACCCGTTCGCTCCTTCCGCAGGTACAGTCAGCTCGAACACTGCCGCCTGTGCAGTCTTGGAGACCATCCGTGCAGTTGCTCTGGTGAAATCCAGCGAGTTGCCCAGATCGGAATTGACCTGTGCCATGCGGCCCTCATGCTCCAGGAACTGTGTCTGTGCATAGAAGGCGGCCGCATTATGCGTGAACCCCTTCTTGATATAGCTCATCAGCTGCTGCTTCGAGCTCAGATCGCTCGACAGATAGCGGTACTCCTGTGCTTTATAAGTGAACAACTCCGGGCTGAATACATTGCCTCCCCGGCTGGCATACGTATATAGCTTCTTGGCATGAACCACCAAGGGAACAACGCTCCGTTCAGTGAGATTGTTAATGGTAGCCGGCCCTTCCTTGCCCGGTGCAGACGCCGCAACCGTCCTTACGCCCTCAATACTTGCCACCGGTGAAGCCGCAAGCGCTCCGCCCCCTGCAGAGACAAGACCCAGTGATAATGCCAGTGAACCGATCATCCATTTTTTGTTCATCATGAACGCCTCCTCATATTCCTGTGTGGTAGTCCGAAGCCTGCCCCAGACTAAGCTGCTGCGATAAGTACTCTATACCTTACAATAGCCCGTAACCTGTAATACCCAAACCACCCCGGGGTATAAACGGGTAATGGGGGGAAAGCGTAAAAAAACTCTGCCTTCCGTGTAAATGGAGGGGCAGAGTTGGGGGGAGGATTATTCGGCGGTATCCTTTGACTTCTCATAGTATGCTGTGAAAGTAATACTGGCTGAAATCATATTTTTGGAATTACTAGAGTGCTGGAAGCTGAATGAGTCCACATTTATAATACGCGGCAGAAGCTGTAGTGCATTCATCCAGCTCAGGACATTGCTATAAGTTCCTTCTACCAATGCATCCATCTTCACTGTTTTCACTTCTGGAAATGCAGCTTCGGATGTCCCCATCGTAACCTGAGCTTGGTTGTTGTCCTCCAACGCAAAGCCGACATCTTTCAATCTGGCATTGGTCATTGTTCCAATAGTTCGTAAGTCAATAATTAACTGTTCACTATTGTCTCCTCGTGGAAGCTTGGCTAGAAGCTCATCCTGTGCACCGTTATCAGCCGTTGAAGTATTAAACTCTTGTATTTTGTTCTCGATGAGTCGGTTCTGTTGTTCCAACTGCGACATCTCTGATTCCTGCTCTGTAATCTTACTAGTTGTAGGTTGAAATCCTAGCAAGAAGAAAGCGAACAATAGCAGAAACAAAACAAGAACCCCAAGCACAATTGGTGAACGATATTTATTGATTTGTTCCATGCTCATCCGCCTCCCCCGGGTTTGTAGAAGCAGCAGATTCTTGCAGCCGGTCTTTGACCAAGTTAACATGGTAATTCGCTGTATAGTAGCTTTTTAGAGTAACAGGAGATTGCAGGTTGCCAGATAAATCTCCCTCAGATAATTTTTGAACAAGGACATCTACAGTGAAGGACATTTTACGCAATTCAGCCAGATATTTGGCCGCATCTTCCATTTTGGACAGCCTCACTGTCAGATCAATAGAATTTTGGAACGTATAGCCGATGCTATTAAACGATGCCCCTTGCGGCAGTCCAGATGCAAGCTCGTTTAATATAGGAACGATATTCTGTTTATACTTTAGAATCTCTTCAACGGCAGTCTTACGGTCGAACTTACCTGAACCTCCATTATTAGCCTTGGCGAGTTCCAGCTGAAGTAGTTCACCCCGGTCCTTCAGACCCTGAATTTCCTCAGACTGATTGCTAATCTGTCCCTTATTAGCTGTATAAAAGATCCCGGTCCCCACCATACCCAGCAGCCAAATGCCAACGAGTGCAATGACCAGATAAGGAAACAGCATGGCTTCGCGGTCTTCTCGCGGCAAAAGATTAATATGCTTTCCGCCATAGCCTAATGCAGCTCCGGTAGCTATCCGGTAGCTGTTTAACTGCTGATCCTGGCTTCTCGGCGCGCTGGCCTCAAGCTGATCCAGACTCAGAGGAATGATCTCCTGCTCGGCTAAAGACTGGCTCAATTCCTCATGTAGTTGACTGCGTATACCAGGTGTTCCTGTAATCAGAATGTTGCTGATTCGTGTACTTCCGTCATGAAGACTATACTGGTAGAAATTCAACATCCGTGAGATTTCCGCCGTAATCTCCAGCATCTGCTCAGGCGACAAACGCTCCTCTGTACTCTCATAAGCAGCAGCTACCTCTGACCTGTAAGAGATCTCTTCCCGCCCGGGAACACCCATCAGTTCTGTCCTGCCTGCTTGAAGATCCGCGACATTAATAGTTCGGATGAAGACAGGATTCCCCTCACGAAACATATAAATATCCAGCAGTGAATGCTCCAGATGGATCAGCATCGTCTCTGCAAAGGTTTGACCTTGACTTAGCATAATACTTCGGGCTAACGCTGTTGCCGAAATTTCGATACTATTCACCCGTAAGCCCGCAGCTTCCAATATATCAATATAATCCTGAATCGGCTTACGCGGTGCTGCAAATACCAGCAGGTGGCTTTGGTCTTCATCAACACTAGTAGTTACATAGTCGTATACCGGATTTTCAAAAGGCAAATGCAGTCCGGTCTCCACCTCAAGCTTCACAAGCTGCTCCAGTTGCTTCTCATTTGTGCTGGGAATACTCATTTTACGGATTATGATTTGAGCAGGCGGGATGGCTAAGGATACCTTAGATCCGCGAAGGCCTTGCTTCTTAACCCAGGGCTTAAGAATATCCAGCAGAGACTCCCCATCAGCAATCTGATTCTCGACGATTATTCCCAGATGTAATGGAAGCACCTTTTTCTTGCGTACTTCCCATGTTTTATTCTTCTTCAAGCTGACGCAGCGGATAGCGGATTCCTCTATGGAAATCCCGACTGCTTGTTGACCTAATCCCATCATCCGATGATGTTCCCCCTAACCGATAAACGAAAGATATGCACTGATGATGTCTGGGCCGAACAGGAATGAAAGGAGTGCGCCCAGAGCCAGGAAAGGACCGAACGGTACAGGCTGCCTGCGCTGGATAGTACCGAAGAGCTGCAAGATGCCGCCAACAGCTGCCCCCAATGAGCAAGCTATTAGAAATGCCAAAATAACATTCGGCCAGCCTATAACCCAGCCCAGTAGTGCAAAGAGTTTAACATCCCCGATCCCCATACCTCCGAACAGTGCCAGCAGAAACAGAACCCCTCCACCGCTTAAAGCACCAAGCAAGTGATGCCATAGCGGGACATCTGCCATAAAAGGAACCAACAGCAGGAAGAGTGGTGCAAAAAATAGCAGCACTTTATCCGGAATTAGCATATATCGTATATCAGAGACCGTAATAGTAACCGACAAGCAGACTAGCAGCATTCCGGTAATCCCTTCAAACGTAGGTCCGAATTTCAGATACATCACCAGAAACAATACTCCCGTTATTGCTTCTCCAAACGGATATACGGGCGACACCCGGGTACCACAATGCCGGCACTTCCCTCGTGCTAATAAATAACTGAGAACCGGGATTAGATCCAGTGACTTAAGTCTTGCACCGCATTTAGGACATTTCGATGGCGGATGCAGCAAAGACTCTCCTGCAGGAATCCGTAATCCTACTACATTCAAGAACGACCCTACAGTTAGGCCTAGTAAAGTTACATATATCCCGATAAATATAGCCATAGTAAGTTTTGTGCCTTTCGGGGATTTTAAAAAAGGAATCGGAATAATTCCGATTCCAAGAATAACAATTAAGATTATATTAAGGAGTGGTAGCAGTAGATGGTGAAGGCTCAGAACTAAGTACTTGCTGCGGAGTAAATGTGCCGCTTGTATCTGCCGCTTCAGATATGGGGGTAATATCTACAGAATCAAGTTCTCCATTTGTTCCAAAAACGATGTTAGCGGCAGTGATTGGGGCCTTAGTACTTGGAAGATACATGTTTGATTCTATATAGTGGCCAGCTCTAAGTTGAGCCAAAGTTACAGTAGTTCCTGTAAAATCTCCATTTCCTTCGCCAATGACATATAGACGAGCTGCTTCATAAAGTTGTCTCGCAGTAGCCACATCAGAATCTTCTTTTGATCTATCAATAATTCCACCAATCAAAGGAATTGCAATAACCGCAATAATCCCCAAAATAACAATAACCGCCAATAACTCAATCAGCGTAAACCCTTTCTGATTCTCCTCCTTGCTAAGTCTTCTCTTCATTGCCTGTGCTAACATTTCGTGTCCCCCTTGAAATTAGTAGTGTGTGATATTTTCCAACAGAAATTAAATCCTGTATTGCTACTTTCCCGCTGCCTTGCTTCGGCCTTCACGCCGTCTGTCCGGCGTCACCCCTCTCCATATGTTCAAGGAACCGCAAGGTTCACATATTACCGTACAGGCTGAACATAGGAAGCATAATAGCTGCTACAATTACCCCAACTATTCCTGCCAGGAAGGCTATCAGAAGTGGCTCCAGTAGTGATTTCAAGCGGTCCACTGTATTCTCCACATCCATCTCATAGAAGTCGGCGACCTTCGATAACATTGTATCCAGGGCCCCCGTTTCTTCACCGATTGCTATCATCTGAGTCACCAGTGGAGGAAACACCCATGCCTTCTTAAGCGGCTCAGAGAGTGGTTTTCCTTGCCTTAGCGAGTCACCCGCACTGCGTATATAACGCCCAACCACCTTATTCCCCGCTACTTCCTCTACAATTGCCAGGGACTGAAGAATAGGTACTGAGCTGGCATAGAGCGATGAGAAGGTACGGGTAAACTGTGCAATAGAACCTTTCTGATTGAGCTTACCGAAAACAGGCACTTTCAGCTTCGCATAATCGATTGCATATGCACCTTTCTCGGTACGTTTGGTTATCTGATAAGCAACTACAAGGAGTAGTACTCCTAATATCCAGTAATACCACTGACCTTGAATACTCTTGCTGAGAGCCAGGACCATCTTAGTGATAGCAGGAAGCTCTGCATTCATTGATTCAAACATAGTGACAAACTGTGGAACAATTGCCCATAGCAGATAAATAACAGCTCCTACAGCCATTACTCCGACTGTAATCGGGTAAGTCAGAGCGGATTTTATCTTTTCGGTCGTTGTATGCTGTTTCTCAAAAAAGACCGCTAACCGCTCCAGTGTTCCCTCCATATTCCCGGATTCTTCTCCGGCACGGATCATGCTGACAAACAATGGCGGAAAAATCCGTTTGTGTTCCTGTACGGCCTGGGAGAATGGAATTCCCCGAAGCAGACTGGAACCGACCTCCTGAAGAGCTTTACGCAGCGGTTTACTATCCGTCTGTTCGGCTAGAATCCGTGTAGCATCTACGATGGATACTCCAGCCCTCATTAGCGTAGCGAATTGGCGGCAGTAAATAATAAAGTGAATAGTCTTAACAGGATTTCCTATGTATATATCCATCTGCAAAAGGGAGGTTTTGCGTTCGACCAGTGAGAATACGGTAAGACCACGCTTACGAAGCTCGTCCATGGCAGCTGGTTTATCCGTAGCGGTAAGCTTACCTTTGAGTGGTCTGCCTGCCGGTGTCTTAACCTGGTACTCAAATAATGCCATTAGCCGTTCACCTCGCTCATATAGGCTTTGGCCGCCGTAGAAGTTATAAGACCACCTGCAAGGTGTTCACGAATGCTCATCTCCAGTGTATGCATACCCAGTGACCGGCTTGTCTGCATGACATTCTTCAGTTGGTGTGTCTTCTCCGTTCTAATCAAATTAGCAACAGCCGGTGTATTCACCAGAATCTCCGTTGCACATACCCGCCCCCGGCCTGTGGCTCTTGGGAATAGACGCTGGCTGACTACGGCTAACATCACTGAAGCCAGCTGCGAACGAATCTGATTCTGCTGATGGCCTGGAAAAGCATCGATAATCCGGTCTATCGTTTGTGGTGCATCCGTTGTATGTAGAGTTGCCAGGACTAGGTGCCCTGTCTCAGCCGCAGTAACGGCTGCCGAGATCGTCTCCAGATCACGCATTTCACCGACCAGGATAACATCTGGATCCTGCCGCAATGCGGCCCGCAGACCGCTGGCGAAGCTGTGGGTGTCACTCCCGACTTCACGTTGATCTACTAAGCACTTGCCATGGCTGTGCAAAAACTCAATTGGATCCTCCAGCGTTACGATATGCTTGCTCTCAGATTGGTTGATAGAATGAATCATTGCTGCCAGTGTGGAGGACTTGCCGCTGCCCGTAGGGCCTGTCACCAGGATCAGACCTTGCGGCTTCTTGGCCAAGCTCTCCAGAATGAGCGGCATGGATAGTTGCTGTAGTGACAAGATCTCCGCAGGAATAGAACGGGCTGCAATGCTTACCCCACTCCGCTGGCGGTACACATTGACCCTGTAACGTACTCCGTTATCTAGCGGATAAGAGAAGTCAATTTCTCCAGCCGTATTAAAAATACCGCTATTGCCTTCCCCCATAAGCACCTCTGCCATTGCCTGTGATTCCGCAGCCGTGACCCGTTCTCCTTCAACAGGGTGCAGGACTCCATCAATTCTGATTACAGGTGCAGACCCTACGGAGATATGCAAATCCGAAGCTTTGGAGGTATAGGCCATATGGAGCAGTTGTATGATGTTCCTCGTGAAAGTAGACATTGGCTATCCTCCTCAACGCATGATTAGAACCATCAATTCTTGTTTATTGCGATACAGTCTCCCTCAAGACCTCTTGGAGTGTTGTAGTTCCCTGTGTAACCTTAAGAAAGCCATCCTCCATTAGTTGTACAAGTCCGTGTTGCCGGGCAGCAGCCTTCAATTCATCAACAGATGCCAGGTCGGTAATTAACTGCCGCATGTGGTCGTCTATCGTCAGGACCTCATGAATGGCAATTCGCCCACGGTATCCTGTGGTGCTGCAACTCCCGCAGCCCCGTCCACGGTGCAGGTAGTCTGCAGGCAGGCCGTATTTCCGCAGCACGATCGCTTCCTGCTCTGATGGCTTGTACTTTTCTTTGCAGTCCGTGCAGATTTTACGCACAAGCCGCTGGGCAACCACTCCTATTAGGGAGGAGGCAATCAAATAAGGCTCAACTCCCATATCCCTGAGTCGCGAAATAGTACTGATGGCATCATTGGTGTGTAGTGTTGATAGAACAAGATGCCCTGTTAACGATGCTCTGACAGCTATTTCTGCTGTTTCAGTGTCACGTATTTCCCCGACCATCACGATATTGGGGTCCTGCCGGAGAATCGATCGTAATCCTGCCGCAAAGGTGAGACCGACCGCAGCATTCACATGCACTTGGTTGACCCCTTCAAGCTGGTACTCTACCGGGTCCTCGACGGTTATAATGTTCGTACTCTCCACGTTTAATTGGTTCAAAGCAGAGTATAAGGTCGTTGTTTTCCCGCTTCCCGTTGGGCCTGTAATCAACAAAATCCCGTACGGTCTGGCAATCATCTCTCTAAATACAGCAGCATTCGACTCACTGAAGCCAAGACTGTCTACGGATTTGACGCCAGTGCTGAGATCCAGCAGCCGGAGCACGATTTTCTCACCATGCATAGTCGGCAGGGACGATACACGGATATCAACCATTTTGTAATCAAATTGCATCTTGATGCGTCCATCCTGTGGAAGCCTGCGCTCTGCTATGTTAAGCTTCGCCATAATCTTCAATCTCGCGGTGATAAAGCCCTGCATCTGTTTGGGAATTACACGTTCTGTCCGCAGTGTTCCATCGATCCGGTATCGGATGGAGAGGTTGTTCTCTCCCGGATCTACATGAATATCAGATGCGCGCAAGGCTACTGCCTGCTGAATCATCTGATTGACCAGCCGGACTATTGGTGAATCCTCATCCGTAATCTCGGTCTCTTCAATCTCTTCCTGAGTGGGCAACTCTACCATCATTTGGCTCATAGAATCACGCATACCATAATGACGGGCAATCGCCCGCTGCAGCTCATCCCGGGTAGAGATCGCAGGTTCAATCCTGAATCCTGTACTCATCCGCAAATCTTCAATAGCAAAATAGTCCAGCGGATCAGCCATAGCAACCATCAGCTTGCCGCCTTCCTTCATGAAGGGAAGCACTTGATAGCGTTTGGCCATGCTCTCCGGGATAATCTGTGTGATAGCCGGATCAATCTGATATTTGAACAAACTAACATGTGGTATACCGAGCTGGAATTCCAATACTTCGATTAATTGTTGTTCTGTAATGTAACCCTGCGAGATCAGCAGATCACCAAGCTTCCGTTTGGTTTTGCGTTGTTCCGCCAGTGCTTCAGTCAGCTGTTCCTGCGAGATAATGCTGTTGTCTACCAACAAATCTCCAAGTCTTTTTTTTATGATTGGCATAGTAGCTCATCCCCAGCCCTCACTTATATTCGTCAATAGTAGAACCTCATAGCATTTAGCAGAAGTGGAAAGTGAATTTCCATTTTTCCGAAAAAATCGAAACATATCTTGCACGGGACTTTGCGTGTTACATAAATGATTTTCTGATATTTCATAGATTTTATAGTTCTAATTACTTAAATTTAAGGTATCTTTTGCATATGTTATTATTGCCTATGGAGGTAAATTGTCCTAGAATGATATATAGCACATAACTGTTTTTTTTACAATTAGGATTTCCAGTAGTTAGACAATTTTAGCGAAAGTTTCGATAAATCAACCAACCAATTATTTCACTTCTTATCGGGGGAGATGCTGAATGAAATCATTCCGGCGGAGAACATGGTTTTATTTCTCAGGGGGGATATTCGTTGCGCTGCTAATCGCTTTAAGCATTCATTTTTTTGTTCTATCCGTTAATGCAGTTGATAATACATACACGATCCGTATTCTGGAGATCACAGATCCCACCAGTACTGCAAGCTTACAACTGGATGCCAATGACAAGTACCCCTTAAGTGAACTCGATAGTCTTCAAGGGGTAGAAGGCATCGAGATCGATACAATGACTATGAAGCGCTTCGTATCTCTGCGTGATAATTGGGACGGCAAATATGATGCTATCTACATCGGCAAGGGAGCTTTTAGTAAAAATCTTGTAAACAGCAACGGCACTTCTACCCAAGACGAACGCAAGTCGGCACATAAGACTATCAATGTAGAGAACGATATTACACGCCTTAAAGCCAAAGAGATCACCGATTATTATATTAATAAAGGCTTGAATGTTATCCTTCGTGAAGAGACCTTCATTGAACAAAAAGCAAAAGGTACTGAAGGTGTTCTGTACGAAACGTTCAACCCTTACCGCACTTCTACCCGCCCCAATGTAGTTTTTCTGAAGAACAAGAATGAACTCGATACTTTTACAACAGGGGTTAAGAACAAAAGCTGGCCGCAAATGTCGGCACTTAAACAGCGGCCGAGACTAACCATTACTCATATGCCGGACAGTTACAGCAAAGGCTCTACCCTATATCAAGCCGGAGATGTACTTGAATTCCCTATTAAACTTAACAATATCCCTGACTTAAGAACTAATACTGTACGTATCAAGCTTTATATAAATGTGGATTCCTCCCTGGTGATGACAGAGGAGACTGCGGTTGCCACCAAAGAAGTAACCTCAAGTACCGATACCTTAAGCTACACTTTACCTTCCACCTTCTCCGGGCCTCTGTATTGGAGAATGGAAGTAAGTACATTAAGTGGACTGAAGGATTTCGACACCGGCAATATTCTCTACAGAGGCGTTAAGCGTGAGATTAAGGTGCTGCAGATTATGCCTGCCGGCAAGAACGATAGTAACTTGCTCAATACCAAAAACATGAAAGCAGCTTATCTGAAAAATCCTGATTACTACGAACTAACCATTACACCTCATGACATGACCTGGTTCAATAACTACATTGCCGAGCATACCAGCGCTGATGATAGAACCTCAGGACTTAACGGGAACTTTGACATGGTGGTATTTGGCTTCCTGGACATGTATGACAGGGCCACGACACCGATGCTATCCGAAGCGGCTGCCCGGGCAGTCAAGGCCTTCGCTGAGGAAACAAAGCAGAGTCTGATGCTGACGCACGATACCATTTTCCGTGAAAAGGATGCGCCTTACAAAGAGAGCGCCAATAATCTGAATTACTGGAGCTACTATTTCCATGACATGGTTGGACAAGCTCTGCCACGGACTTATCTGGGCGGCAATGCGATTTACCCGTCCACTAAGGTAGTGCCCGTCAACCAGGGGCTAATGACGCAATACCCGTTCAACCTAGACAACAGTGAGAGCAACTCCAGCCGGTACACCGTCGCTACGACACATGACCAGTTCTTCCCACTGAACCTGGAACGGGCGGATGTCATCCCGTGGTACAACATCTCAGGTTCAGAGCGGGATACGGATGATAGCTATAATCACTTTTATACCTATTCTGTCGGCAATATCACCTTCTCGGGAACGGGACACACTAGCACAGGCTTCCCGGACTGGGAGCAGATGTTATTCGTCAACACCATGTACCGTGCATTCATCGGTGCCAACCATGCTCCAAAGATCACTGTGTATACACCGCAGGATATGAGTACCAAGCCTTCTTATCATGACAAGTTAACGGTAAGCTATTCAGCTACCGACCTGGATCTCAAGGATAAGGAACTGAGCACCGATATTACCATCAGGAAATGGGTTGGCGACAAGCAGACAGGTAACTATGTACAGGTTGACGCTATGAACAAGAAGACGATTCTATCCGGTGAGACTGTCACCCATACCTTTAATAATCCCTTGCATGAAAACGGAGTACTGCAGATTGAAATTACGGCCAGAGACAAGCAGGGTGCGCTAGATTCCAAGATCATTACCGTCAAAGTGGAAAAGGTACAAGCGAATTTGTCTATTAGCAGGTCGTTATCCAAGGATAAGGTGGAGCGGGGAGAAACGTTTACAATCACGTATAAAGTCATTCCAAAACCTATTCCAGCACTTAGCTTAGATCTTGACTCCAAAGAGCCGGTGATCTCCGATGTCAAATATTCTGAGGTTTTCCCGCCAAGCCTTAAGTTCAGTGATTTGGCCACAGGAGCATTCACCCAAAGTGGTAGTGAAAATTCCGGTATCACTCTTACCAAAGAGCTAGGCAACTTCACCTATCACCTGTCGCAGGATGGATTGACCTATGTGCCTGATGTGGCTGAGGGGATCAGCTTCAAGATTAAGGCAATTGCTACTGAAAAGACACAATATATTCTTGATAATTCAAATTTGAGTTTTAGGGAACCGCATGCGTTGGAGCCAGCTACTGCAACTACTAGCACTACTACTAGCCCTATCGCCGCTGCAAGTGCTACAGCAACTTCAAGTGCATTCACAGCAGCGCCTACCACTACTGTGACTCCAGGAGTAACTAATTCCACAAAAATTTATCAAACGATAAATAACATTAGTAGTGAGTTTAACGCCTTCTTGCTAGGAAACGTTTATATTAATAGTGCAAGAACAGAGGGACGTATTGCAGCGGGTGGGAATGCTGAGTTCCAAAGTTATACATTAACCGGGAAGGGTGGTACAGGAACCAACGTACTAATAGTTGATGGAAACTTTAATTTCAATACAAATAATGGAGCTACCATTAATGGTAGTGTTATCTATGGTGGAACTTATCTAGTTAGCCCAAACAATACAGCTCTAAGTGTAGCACCCGGTAAAATTATAAACTTCACAGAAACAGGTGAATACTTGAAGTCACAATCAAATTTGCTTGCATCTAGAACGGGCACTGAAAGTGCTAATCTTAATTTCATAGGAACGCTCTCTGATTTAAATGTATTTACTGTCAACTCTAACAACGATACTAAAACGACTATAAATTTAAATAATATAAAAATAAGTGCACCGCAGACTTCAACAGTTATAATCAATGTTCATGGTAAATCTATTGCCATATCAGGCGGATTTGATTTGACTAATATCCAAAATAGTAAAATTATTTTGAATTTCCCTGAAGCGGAAATCATTAAAATAAGTGGCGTGGCTGTAAAGGCTACGATTCTCTCTCCATTAGCCAATGTTCAATTTGATAATGGTGATATTTATGGCACTCTTATTGCAAAGGAGCTACGCACTAATAACGGGGGGACTCTTAATCTAGGAGTATTTAATGGTACATTGCCACCAGTAACAACAGCTACACCGACACCAGTTGCAACGACTACACCGACTGTAGCTCCAACACCAACCGTTACTCCAACGCCAAGCCAGACACCGGCTCCGGTTCTGGAGAGAACCACTCTAAACTTTGCGGAATTAAGCTTTACCGCGTACGTCAAGATGACTGGCTTATCACTAGAGGGGGCAACAATTCGGATTAACACCGACCTGAACATGGACTTGCTGAAAAAAATCATGCCTAATGATGCAAACACTCCAGCACTCAAATGGGAGTCTCTGAATCCCGGGATTGCTACCATCTCTGATACAGGTGTAGTGTGGGGAGTTGCACCTGGGGTAGCCACAATAAGACTTACGGCTGTTGATACAGCGGGTCAAACCTTCACAGCTAGTGCTGATGTTACCGTCAAAGCACCAAAATTGAATATCAGCGGCCCGGCTTCTTCCTACGTAGGTACTCTAACAGACTACTTGGCCAGTTACGATACAATAGACGATATTGTCGAACAATATGAGTGGGCCATTAAAGAGGGTAGCAACACCGCAGGGGTAATTCTTACCGTTGACTCAGCCTTCCCTGTAAGGGATCATGCGTCACTTCTGGCGCAGAGGTCCGGTAAAGTGACTCTGATCGCCATCGCTAAGACCAAAGCATTCAAAGAAGGTACACCTCCAGAGGAGGTGACGGTCACCTTTACCAATCCAGTTCAGAAAATTGGCATAACTGGGCCAAACACAGTCAAAGTTAACGATAAAATCACTTTAAAAGTTGTTGTGCTTGATCCGTTGGAAGCAGACCCAGCCAAATATATTTGGACCCTAGAGGGTGACGGCCGTAACTATGCAACAATTGTTGATCTACCAGATACCAGTACTATAGAGCTGGCAGGCGTGAAAATTACGGAACAAGACAAGCCTGTGATTTTGAAAGCCGCCTTGAAGGAAGCGCCTGCTGATAAGCCCGTTGAAGCTATTTACAAGGTAACTGTAGGGACCCGTCTGGAAGGTCTACGCTTGACAGATCCTATAAGCATCAGAGTAGGCACCGAGCGTAATTTGTTTATTAATGATCTTGATGTAGAACCTGCCTCCATGAAGCCCAAGATTAAGCTAATGTGGAGCAGTAGTAATCTTGCTGTGGTAGGGATCACCCAGGAGGGAGTAATAACTGGCTTGATTAAGGGCTCCTCACGAATTACAGCAACTTCTATAGAAAACCCCCAGATCCAAGTGACCGCTTTGGTCAATGTCATCAATGAAGACCGTTATTAAATAAATAACTTCAAGAGAAAACGGATATCTCTCCTTTTGGGAGATGACATCCGTTTTCTTTAACTTCCTAGTCCTAGGCATATTAAATTATTCTAACCTCAAATCTCCTACCCGAATATTCACAGCTTTGACGCGGGGAAGTCCCGCCTGTTGATCCGCAAATATCTGATCGTTGTAGATAGCCTTGAATCGGATTAAGCTATTATTGCCTTGTATGTTAATGTCCGAGTCTCCTCGGAATGCTGTGCCGCGAACTGCATTAATCGTTAAATCCCCCTTGGCAAAAAAACCGCCTATAAGAGAAAAGATAGACCCTACCCCGTACAACTGGGCATCAGAATCGGTATAAAAGAACGCAGCCAGTGGAGCCGGTTCTGTATTATCAAAAGCTGCGAGCCGGTTAATTAAAATCTGCCCCTGGGACATCAAGACCAATTCTTTCCCATTTAATCCTTCAATAAAGGCATCTTCTACAACTGTAGTGAAATCTTCTCCGCCGATGGGAGCATTTGATTCTTTCAGAGCAAAAATTGTGGAGTCAAACCGTACCTTCCCTCTGATCTGAACTTTACCCGTAACCAAAATATTGGCACGGATGTCAATAGGAATTGGACCACCATAGTTATCAACAGTTAAATTACCGTCAATAATGTACCAGTAGTGCTTGGCATCAGGATAAGCTTCGCTTGTCTTTTGCGTGTAGTTGATACCTGTCAGTTCCGTTCCATCTATTGTTAAATCACCTGCATAAACTAGTGATTTCTTAGGATTAGTAAGAATATTAACTGCCTCAGCATATTCCTCCATGGCCTGTTTCCCTTCCTCTGAGGTATCTGCCGGATCTGGTTTAGGAGGAAGAACAGTATGATCAAACATAGTTTCGTAATTGCTAGTAAGATATGCAGCTAAACTGTGATTATTCATGTTATCCAGAATAGATTGTCTACTGGCCCCGGTGCCTACAGCCTCCTGAACCTTATCAATGAAAGAGGATTTAACATTTACTTCTACAAAGCCGCGGTGGCTTTTGATTTTTACTTTATCTGCTGAAATAATACCTGCTTCTGTAACCTCATTCCCCGTCAATTCTCCCATTCTGTCATGTGCCTTATAAGCAAGCTTGTTAAGGGATTGTACATGCGCCTCACCGTCTAACTCGAAGGGTCTGGATACAAATGAGCCTGGGTCCGAATATGTGTAATTAGCAGTATCGCTGATTTCCAGCCTATTCCCTGCATAGATGTTTCCTTTAATATAAGGCGATCCATTGATTATCAGATTGTTCTCTGAGCCCAGTGTATACTTTAGAAAATCAGGATAGGTATCAACTACCACATTTTGTTTTAATTTGCGCACCACTCCATTGACCTCCGCTTGAGCTGTGAGGGTCACGGTGTAGCTAACAGACTGCCCCTGCTCAGTGGTGATAGGATCAGTAATATCTACTATGGTACCGATTGCCTTCCCGCCGTCGGACTGATGAAGGTCGGTGCTGGCAAATAGTGCACTAGGATTGCCAGTGTCTTCCGGGTTATTCATACTCTTGAGGTTACTCAAGAAGCCCTTAATTGCAGCATCCACCTCTGCTTGGCTCATATCTACACTCGCCGCTACTCTTTTATTCAAACTAGATGTAATGTAGGCCACTGCCTCGTCCAGTGTCTTCTCCGCCAGATGCAGGCTCTGGACATCATTCTTACGCATCTCTGTTCGCTGCGCGCCTCCAACAGCTGCCGTAAGTACAGTTAGCCCCAAAATCGTTAGAAGCAGCACAATAAACATCACTAGCACCAGTGCTGATCCACGTTCTTCCCGGATGCGTCCGGCGAATCCCTTCCATTTCCCAGCGCTCTCATGATGCAGTGATGGTCCAGCTTCAGGCATGGGCAGTATCCTCCTAAAATCCAAATTTACTTTTCATTTCCATGGTGTAATCCCTGCCATCATACTTCTGAGCCAATTCGAGCGTAATTTCAATCAGTCCGCTATCACAAGGAGATGTATCGGTGCAAAATCTTCCGTCAGGTGTCGCCGAAGAAATGAGTGAACCTGTCAGGTCTGATTTCACTGTTGTCCGGGAGTCATTAGAAGGCACATCTGTTTCAGCACCAATGACCAATTTCCCCTGTGTGAAAGCAATCTTAATCACTTCAAGCGTAGAGTCGGTATCGCTTTTTTTCTTTTTTAGCAAAATCCCGTCATTATCAATTGTTCTCTCTACCTGCTCAGGAGCAAATATGTATAACTCATTTATAATCGAAGACATAATGATGTCTGCTTCATCTCTAAGTGAATTCTCAATAGTTATCTTATGATAGCTGCGGAATCCAAACATAGTCACCATGGAGATAATGCCCACAACCATTGAAAATATAGTTATGGCGGCGATCAGCTCAATCAGTGTGAACCCCTGCTGTGATTTTAGGCATTCAACGTATTTTCTCATCAGTAATATAACCCTCCACTACCGTGCTGGCTGTATTCGCATTCGGGCCGCCCGGGCCGGTGACCTCTACCTGTACAGGGATCAGATAAGGAGCTATTTCCTGTTTGCGGATGTCTCCCCCTGCCAGCATGTCCCGATGCAAATCTGCCTGGTATGTTATGTTCACCTGATAGAGAATATTATTAATTACCGGATTCAGCACTTCAGGCAGCACCGTCGAATTAATGAAATCATCATTGTTGTACATGCAAGAAGTATTTGTACACTGCTTTGCTTCAATACTAGGGTGTGCAGCGTTGGGGCTTGTATCATTTACATTGAAATATTTGCTCATCGCTTCAAAATCCTGCTTCTCCATATAAAACAAAGCGTTCCGCGCCAGATTGACCATGATCGTCTTGTTCTGGTTAGACTTGGAATAGGTCATGGCATTGGTAAAATAGGAGGTCAGCACCAGGGACACTATCGACAAAATGACGATGGCGGCCAGCACCTCGATTAAGGTGAAGCCCGCTTCCTTGCCCCGCTCGCGGCTGCGGTTCCATGGGTCTTTCCA
Source organism: Paenibacillus sp. FSL H7-0350 (assembly GCF_038593195.1). Lineage (NCBI taxonomy): Bacteria > Bacillati > Bacillota > Bacilli > Caryophanales > Paenibacillaceae > Paenibacillus > Paenibacillus sp. FSL H7-0350. The sequence goes on from NZ_CP151972.1 coordinate 3,705,105, forward strand.
GGACATTGTGTTCGCTCCCTATACTCTATTGAAATTCAATTATGGGTTTATCCATGTCTTCAGTCCTGTATCCTTGCGTGTTTCTATGAATCTTTCTACCTACTTCCATTATATTCTTTCTCCTCCGGCAGCAGCAATGCTTGCGGACAATTAATCTGGAGAAATCTACAGTTTATATCAGGTAGGGGCTGTGCTATCATGTGGGCAGAAAGGGGATACGTAAATGGCTTTGATTGAATGTAAATTTTATTCGGAGGTGCTGGGGCTCAGTACTTCGATGACTGTTATTCTGCCGCAGCAGACCACTACGCAGATCGGAATGAGCAATGTCTCCAAAGGGACCCTACACCCCACCCTGTACCTGCTGCACGGCCTGTCTGACGATGATTCGATCTGGCTGCGCCGGACCTCGATTGAGCGTTATGTAGCGGAGCTGGGCATCGCTGTTGTTATGCCGCAGGTCCACCGCAGCTTCTACACGGATATGGAGGCGGGCGGCAAGTACTGGACATTCATCAGTGAGGAGTTGCCGGCGCTGGCCCGTTCCTTCTTCCCTTTGTCGGCCAAGCGCGAGGATAACTTCGTGGCGGGATTGTCGATGGGCGGATACGGGGCGATGAAGCTGGGACTGCGCAAGCCGAAGGACTGGGCCGCCGCTGCAAGTCTGTCGGGAGCGCTTGATATGGCACATAATTTCTTGGACTTTGAAGATCCATCGCAAAAGACCAAGGATTATTTGCAGATTTTTGGAGACAAGGACATTGCAGGAACTCCGGAAGATCTACTGTGGCTGCTGGAAGAAGTGAACCGCTCCAAAGGGCCGAAGCCGTTGCTCTATCAGTGCTGTGGAACCGGGGATTTCCTCTATGAGGACAATCAGGTCTTCCGTAAGGCCTGCTCCAAAACCAAGCTGTCTCTGACCTATGAAGAGGGACCCGGCGCGCATGAGTGGGGATACTGGGATGCCAAGATCCGTGATGTGCTGAAGTGGCTGCCGCTAAGCAAGTAGAGATTGTGACAATGTGAACGGTATCGAATGAACCCAAGGCATTATATTATCAAAAAAAGGGATCTGGATAATTCATCCAGCGCCCCTTTTTTATTATTAACCGGCATATTCACGTACTGCTCCCTGCCAACAGGTTAACGATGATATCCATTTGTTGTTCTACCGAAATCGGATCACTGAACAGGAATTGATTAAAGTCAATATTGTAGATTTTGCCCGCTTTCCCTGCCGGTGAATTCTGAATGAGCTTATCCACTTTTTTCAGCTCTGCCTCTGCCCCTTCATTCACTGCGAGAAATAACCGGTCGCCGATGAACTCGGGAATGACCTCGCTGGAGATCTCCCAGGTTTCTCCGTGAATGACCTCTTTCTCCACTTTTTCGGTCGGCTTCAGGCCCAGATATTTATACACAATATTGCCGCCCAGGTTGGTATCTCCGTAAATGAAGACGGCACCGGAGCGCACATTCAGAATGGAGAAGGTTTCGCCCGGTTCGATGTAGGGAGAGATCTTTTCTTTGGATTCTTTTATTTTTGCTGCAAAATCCTTATTCCACTGCTCCGCTTCTGCCTGCTTACCTAGAATATCTCCGAACATTTTGACATCCTTGACCGGATCATTATACTGCTCCACCACAAGGGTTGGTGCAATCTGGCTCAGCGCCTCATATCCTCCTTCGACCACCTCCGCGAACGGGGCTGTTGTAATAATCAGATCAGGGGCAAGCGACAGGATCTTCTCAGCATCAGGTGTTGAGCCTACATCTTCAATATCCGACACATCACTTAACAGCGGATTGTTCAGAATGAAGGTTGTTGCTCCCACCGGCTTCACTCCAAGCGCCATCAATTCCCCCAGATGAAAAAGACTGACGACCCGCTGGGGCTTCACGGGAATCTCAGTCTCCCCCTTCAAATGCTTGTAAATACGTGTATCTGCGGCCTGACTGTCTGTAGCCATACTAGTGGAAATAGGCACAGTGACTACCTTTCCAGCGTTGTTGCCTGTCTGACATGCACTTAGAAATAAAGCTGAACATAACAGCAGCGCAGCCCCTAAGGCCGGTCTTGAAAATCTGAACATCGATGTGTCCCCTTCCTCATTACATTGATAATAATTCTCATTATCATTATGAGAAACAGGCTTACCAGATACAATAGACGATTCCAGCAGATGTAATGGATTATTCTGAACGGTATGCTGGTTATTCTCCCGGAATCGCTGCGGCGAGCAGCCGGTATGCTTTTTGAACAAACGGCTGAAGTAATAGACATCGGCATAACCCACACTGCCTGCGATTTCCTGAATTCGGGTATTGGATTGTAGCAGCTGCTGCTTGGATCTGCGGATTCGTACATGGATCAGGTAATCGATGGGGCCGAACCCAAGCTGATTCTTGAACATGCGGAACAAGTAACTCGTACTGCAACTGCACATTCCGGCCAGTACCTCTGCGGTAATCGGCTCACTGTAATGCTCATGAATATAGTGAATGGCTTCGGTGACTACATTCGGTCTGCCGTTCTCCTGAGCAGAGGTATTGATTTGCCGCATAACCTCATATACAAATTGATGAAAAACCGTCTGCGCCTGCAGCTTGTCCAGCGGAGCGGCATGCTGCCACAGACGATCTATTGTCTGGCACTTCTCCTGCAAGGGCAGCAGTGTATAGGGAGTGAAGGCATACGACATATTCAAGCTCTCCCGGTCCTCCGGCAATGCACCGTCAGCTTGGTAGCGAAAGAAATAACAGACAAATTCGTTGTCCAGCGGCATCAGCCTCAGCTCCGCCTCCTTGCCGCCATGCAGAAGAGGCGCAGACCGGGTGGAATAGACCGTCCCCGATAGACTTACAGTCGCCTCGCCCTGCACGGTCAGCAGGAAAAAACTCGTAGCTGCCACATCATACTCAGGCACCGTTCCAGCTTGCGCTGCGTATAGCCGAACCTCCAGCAGCCTGACTGCAGTACGGCTCCAACATTCAATGTGGAGTTCCCAATCCATACCTTCCCCCCCTATCTCTGTATTGCAAGTGGAAACGGAATTGCCGTCCTTTTAAAGGACGGTACCGTTTCAGCGAGAAAGATAAGGATAATTATAGCGCGAAGCATACAAATACTTATCTTTTAAAAAAGACTGCCCTTCTGCAGCTTCCGCTGCAAAAGACAGTCTCTAATACCTTCAGCAATCCTGTGCCTCTAGCGGGCAATGCTGACAATCTGCGTATAGGTTACACGGCTCCGCCATGCTGCTTGACCCATTCACCCGCAGCCGTCAGGTCTGCTTCGGCCCGCCCGATAGCAGCCTGAACCTGAACCGTGGCGGTACCGCCGTAGACATTACGGGCGTTCACCACGGCCTCCGGCTGGAGCACTGCATAGATCTGGTCGTCGAACAGCGGCGAGAACTGCTTGAATTCGTCCAGCGTCAGATCCAGCAGGAACTTGCCCTCGTTAATGCAATACAGGACCGTCTTGCCGATTACCTCATGCGCCTGACGGAACGGCAGGCCTTTGCCTACCAGGAAGTCGGCGATATCGGTCGCGTTGGAGAAGTCCGTATTCACCGCTTCGCGCATCCGCGCCTTGTTCACCTTCATGGTGGAGATCATCGGTGCGAACAGCTGCAAGGCTCCTGTAAGGGTGGCAACGGTATCGAACATGCCTTCCTTGTCTTCCTGCATGTCCTTGTTATAGGCCAGCGGCAGCGACTTCAGCACGGTCAGGAGTCCGATCAGGTTGCCGTAGACACGGCCTGTTTTGCCGCGTACCAGCTCAGGCACATCCGGGTTCTTCTTCTGCGGCATGATGCTGCTGCCGGTGCAGAAGGCGTCGTCCAGCTCCACGAAGCTGAATTCGGTGCTGCTCCAGAGCACCAGCTCTTCGCTAAGACGGGACAGGTGCGTCATGACCAGTGATGCATTCGCCAGGAACTCCACGATGAAGTCGCGGTCACTGACCGCGTCCAGACTGTTCTCATAGACGCCATCGAAGCCAAGCTGTTCAGCCACGAAGTGGCGGTCGATCGGGAACGTCGTTCCCGCCAGCGCCCCTGCACCCAGCGGCAGCACGTTGATCCGCTTATAGCTGTCGGTCAGGCGCTCCGCATCACGGCGGAACATCGACACGTAAGCTAGCAGATGATGCGCGAACAGAATCGGCTGTGCCCGCTGCAAGTGAGTATACCCTGGAACGATGGTCTCCAGGTTATCCTTGGCCTGCCCGATTAGCGCACCCTGCAGCTCATGCAGCAGCGCTACCAGCTCCACCACGCGGTTACGCAGGTAGAGGTGCATATCTGTAGCCACCTGATCGTTGCGGCTGCGTCCGGTGTGCAGCTTGCCGCCAACCGGGCCAATCTCTTCGATCAGGTTCTTTTCAATATTCATGTGGATATCTTCGTCAGCAACCGAGAACACAATCTCCCCCGCACGGACCTTGTCCAGTACCTTCACGAGCCCGTTCTTGATCGTCTCGACATCCTCCTGCGGCAGAATTCCGCATTTGCCCAGCATCGTGACATGCGCCAGACTGCCCTGCACATCCTCTTCCGCCAGCACTTTATCGAATTCGATAGAAGCCGTATATTCCTCTACCAGCTTGTTCGTCCCTTTGGTAAAACGTCCGCCCCACAGCTTACTCACCTGTTGTTCCTCCTTGATAGACGTTAGAAGGGCCGCCCCTGTCCGGTTGGGAGGAACGGCCTTCTTGTGTCCGCTTTTATATAGTCCTACTTATTTATTGGATTCCGCTACGCCTGCCGATACCTTCAGACGCAGGGCATTCAGACGGATGAAGCCGGTCGCATCGCCCTGGTCATAGGCCTGGGTAGGATCTGCCTCCATGGTGGCGATATCCGGGTTGTACAGACTGACCGGACTCTTGACTCCGGCGCCGATGATGTTGCCCTTGTAGAGCTTCACGCGTACCGTACCGGTCACGTTCTTCTGGCTCTCCTTCACCAGGGCCTGCATCGCAATCCGCTCCGGTGCGAACCAGAAGCCATTATACACCAGCGTGCTGTAACGGGTGATCAGGCTGTCACGCAGGTTCATCACTTCACGGTCCATGGTGATCGATTCCATTTTGCGGTGAGCGGTGAACAGAATCGTTCCGCCCGGAGTCTCATACACGCCGCGGCTCTTCATGCCGACAAAACGGTTCTCGACCATATCCACGCGCCCGATCCCATGCTTGCCGCCCAGTTCATTGAGCTTCTCCATGACTTGCAGCGGGGATAACGCTTCGCCGTTCAGCGCTACGCAGTCCCCCTTGAGGAAGTCCAGCTCCAGGTACTCGGCTTCATCTGGAGCATCCTCCGGAGCATTGGAGAGCAGGAACATTTCCTTGTTCTCTGGTGCGCTCGGATCGAACCACGGATCTTCCAGCACGCCGCTCTCATAGCTGATATGCAGCAGATTGCGGTCCATCGAATACGGCTTGGCCGCAGAGGCTTGTACCGGAATACCATTGGCTTCCGCGTAAGCGATCATCTCTGCCCGGCCCGGGAACTGGTTGCGGAACTCTTCCAGACGCCAAGGCGCGATTACCTTAATGCTCGGCGATAAGGCAGCAGCGTTCAGCTCGAAGCGTACCTGGTCATTCCCTTTACCTGTAGCTCCATGGGCAATGGCTGTTGCGCCTTCGGCAATGGCGATATCGACCATGCGCTTGGCGATCAGCGGACGGGCAATGCTGGTGCCCAGCAGATATTGTCCCTCATAGAGTGCGCCTGACTGGAACATCGGGTAGATGAAGTCATTCGCGAACTCGTCGCGCAGATCATCGATGTAGACTTTGGATGCGCCGGTAGCGAGTGCTTTTTCCTCCAGCCCGTCCAATTCTTCCTTTTGACCAATATCCGCTGTAAAAGCAATAATCTCCGCATCATACGTTTCTTTCAGCCATTTCAGAATGACTGAGGTATCCAGCCCGCCGGAATAGGCGAGTACAATTTTTTCTTTTGGCATGGGGTGTTTAGCTTCCTTTCGGTGTGGAGAGTGATAAGATCAACTTCAAGCTTTGCGTATAGACATCCGGTGCCTGGACACAGCTGCATGAAATGTTTGGACTTCCGGCCGCTGTTGTCTACAGATTTCTTGATTTGTACCGCTGTTCGCGGTTGAAATCCGTAGACAAAGGCGGACGCTGTCGCTCCTACAGTTCCAAACTTTCACTTCGCTGCTATGCACCGGAAATCCAACGCTCCGTACCTAAGTTCATCTTATATATGTGTTGTGTATATATAATTCAATTACTTCACCCCAGCGCCTTGCTGGGGGTGGTGCGCTACATCTAGCCCATCAAAGCCGCCATAAGCGCCTTCTGCGCATGCAGGCGGTTCTCCGCCTGATCGAAGATCACGGAGTTCGGGCCGTCGATAACGCCGGTGCTGACCTCTTCCTCCCGGTGGGCCGGCAGGCAGTGCAGGAACAGATAATCGCTCTTCGCGCCCTTCACCAGCTCCTCGTTGACTTGATAGTCCTTGAACGCCGCTTCACGCGCCAGCTGCTCGGCCTCGAAGCCCATGCTCGCCCAGACATCCGTGTAGATGACATCTGCGTCCTGTACTGCCTCCTGCGGGCTCCGGGTCACAGTGATGACTGAGCCTGTCTCCTTGGCGATCTCACGCGCCTCGGCTACGACAGCCTCGTCCGGCTCGTAGCCTTCCGGTCCAGCGATAGAGACATGCACACCCAGCTTGGCTCCGCCGATCAGCAGAGAATGGGCCATATTATTGCCGTCGCCGATGTACGCCAGCTTCAGGCCTTTCAGCTTACCCTTGTGCTCGTATACAGTCTGGTAGTCTGCCAGCACCTGGCAGGGATGCGCAAGATCGCTGAGGCCGTTGATTACAGGCACTGAGGCATACCGCGCCAAATCTTCCACTTTATCATGGCCGAACGTACGGATCATGATACCGTCCAGATAACGTGACATGACCTGGGCCGTATCACCAACCGTCTCGCCGCGGCCCAATTGAATATCATTTTTGCTCAGGAACAGTGCATGTCCGCCCAGCTGATACATCCCTACTTCGAATGACACCCGGGTACGGGTAGAGGATTTCTCAAAAATAAGGCCGATCGTCTTCCCCAGCAGCGGCTGGTAGACCTCACCGTTCTTAGCTTTGCGCTTCAACTCAATCGCGAGGTCAATCAAATACGTGATTTCCTCCGGGCTGTAATCATTCAGCTCCAGCAAATCACGGCCTTTGAGCTGTGCGGCAATCGTCTCTGTTACGCCTGGTGTACCGTGACTCATCAATTTGCCTCCCCGCTTACTTTGTTAACATAAGTATGAATTAGTTCCGATAGGATGTCCACCGCCTGATCAATCTCGGCCTTGCTGACATACAGATTAGGCAGCAGCCGAATCACATTCGGGCCAGCCTGAACGAACAGTAGCCCGCGCTTCTGTCCGGCAAGTACAATCTCGGCTACCGGCTCTTGGCACTCGATGCCGATCAGCAGGCCTTTGCCGCGAATCTCCTTCACGAAGGAGGTGTCTGCAAGCTTCTCTCTCAGTTGTCCGGTTAAGTACTCGCCCATCTCCGCTGCCCGCTCGGGCAGCTTGTCTTCGAGCATCGTCTCAATGGTCGCTTCCATCACCGCTGCCGCCAGCGGAGTGCCGCCGAAGGTACTGGCGTGGCTGCCCGGGCTGAAGGCCTCGCGCAGATAGCCTTTACCGAGCATCACACCGGCCGGGAAGCCGCTCGCTACCCCTTTGGCCAAGGTGAAGATATCCGGCTCAATGCCGTAATGCTGATGAGCAAACAGCTTGCCCGTACGGCCCATGCCGGTCTGCACTTCATCCACGATCAGCAGCAGTCCATGGTCCTTGCACAGCGCTACAACAGCATCCAGGAACTCTTGCTGTACCTCAAGCACACCGCCCTCGGCCAGCACCATCTCCAGCATGATCGCTGCCGTATGTTCAGTAATGGCGCCTTTCAGCGCGTCCAGATCATGCAGCGGTACCGTCTTGAAGCCCGCGGGAAGCGGCAGGAAGCCTTCTTTGACCTTGGCCTGTCCAGTGGCTGTCAGTGTAGCCAGCGTACGTCCATGGAAGGACTGCTCGAACGTAATAACCTCGTAGCGGTCTGTACCCTGCACCTTCTGATGATACCGGCGCGCCAGCTTGATGGCCGCTTCATTCGCTTCCGCCCCGCTGTTGCAAAAGAAGACCTGATCCGCACAGCTATTCTCTGTCAGCAGCGCAGCTACCCGGTCCTGGCCCGGAATGTGGAACAGGTTCGAGACATGCCACAGCGTATCAATCTGCTCCTTCAGCTTCGCGCCGACCTTCTCCGGCGCATGGCCCAGACTCGTTACCGCAAGTCCGCACATGAAGTCCAGATACTTGTTACCCTGCTCATCCCATACCCAGCTGCCTTTGCCTTTGACCAGACTGATATCGTATCTGCTATACGACGGGAATACCGCACTCAGCTTGGCAGGAGCGGCCCCCTGCCCGTTCGTTCCTGCTGAACGCTCCTGCGGCGCCCCTGTCAAAGAATTCTTGTCCGTTTGCGTAAGCTCACTCATTCTTAGTCACTCTCCCACCATGCTGCTGCCGGCTTCCCGTCAGCGCGTCTATTTTCACTTGTCACTCCACCTGGGAATCCAGCTCATTAGCCTATCCATGCCCCGGTTTCTGCACATCTGTTATCTTACAATCCGCGTGCCCAGCGCTTCGCCCTTCAGCACCTTGCTAAGTACTCGCGGCTCTTTGCCGTCTACAATAATAACCTCGGACACCTGACCCTGGATGCAGTCCATCGCGGCACGCACCTTGGGAATCATTCCACCGTAGATCTCGCCATTCTCAATCAGCGCTTCGATCTGCGCCACCGTTACGGACGGAAGCACGATCTTCTCCCCGTCCACCGTCCGCATAATGCCCGGCACATCCGTAACTACGATCATGCTCGGTGACCCTATATAAGAAGCCACCGCTCCGGCGGCGGTATCCGCATTGATGTTGTACCGCTGGCCTTCGCCATCTACGCCCACTGGTGCGATAACCGGAATATAGCCCATCGCGAGGATACCCGTCACAATCTCCGCTCGAACACCGGTCACTTCACCCACCAGACCCACTTCATCGTGATTGGCCACCGGGTGCGCGAGGATCAGGTTGCCGTCAACGCCCGACAACCCGAGTGCCTGCCCCCCGCTGGCCTGAATTCGGCGGACAATCGCCTTGTTGATGCTGCCGGACAGAGTCATCTCAACCACATCCAGCACCTCTTCTGTCGTTACCCGCAGGCCGTTCACGAACCGGCTCTCAATGCCGAGCTTCTCCAGATTGCCGGAGATCGCCGGGCCGCCGCCATGCACGATTACAGGCTGAGTTCCGCTGACCTGAAGCTCCCGCAAATCCTCGAAGAACGAATCCGGCAGCGCCGCCAGCGTACTCCCCCCGCATTTCATTACGAACAGCCCGGCGGCCCCCGCCTGCGCCTGAGGCTCTATCGGTTCTACTGTCATCTCCCTGCCCCCTCTGTACCAGCTTCTACACGCCTCTGCACAGATTACGTGCGGTAAGCCGCGTTAATCCGCACATAATCATAAGTCAGGTCACAGCCCCAGGCTGTAGCCTGCCCGCTGCCGTCCGACAAGGTTACCGTGATCAGCACGGTATCGCTTTTTTGCAGATAATGCAGTGCCTGCTCCTCATCAAAAGCCACCGGACGCGAGCCGCGCAGCACCTCGATCTCACCCAGCTTAATATCTACCCGCTCCGGCGATACCGGAACGCCTGCGCGCCCTACGGCCGCAATAATCCGCCCCCAGTTGGCATCCGCGCCAAAGATCGCCGACTTTACCAGGCTTGAGCCGACCACGGTCTTGGCAATCGCCGCCGCAGCCTCATCATGCACCGCCCCGCTCACCTGCACCTCAATCAGCTTCGTGGCCCCTTCGCCGTCACGGGCAATTGCCATGGCCAGACTCTGGCACACATGGGTGAACGCCGCTGCAAAAGCCTCCCAGTCCGCATGCAGACGTGTCAGCTTCTCATTGCCGGCAAGTCCGCTGGCCATCGTGACCAGCATATCATTCGTGCTGGTGTCACCATCGACAGTAATCATATTAAAAGTAGAATTAGTAGCTGTGCGCAGCAGGTTGAGCAAATCCTCCCCGTCAATGAGCACATCAGTGGTCATGAAGCCCAGCATCGTCGCCATGTTCGGGTGAATCATCCCGGAACCCTTCGCTGCTCCGGCAATAATAACCTCTGTACCACCTACCGTTACTTTTACACAGCTTTCTTTTTTGACCAGATCGGTGGTTAGAATCGCCTGACTGAATTCTTCCGCACCGGCAGCGTCTGCATCCAGCTTCTCCGGCAGTCCGGCAATCCCGCTGCGCACACAGTCCATCTTCAGCAGTTCCCCGATTACGCCTGTGGAGGCCACAGCGACATCCAGCTCATTCACGCCCAAATAACGGGCAGCCGCCGCACGCATCTCATAGGCATCCGCCTCGCCCTGGTCCCCTGTACAAGCATTGGCATTGCCGCTGTTCACGATAACCGCCTGCAGCGTCCCGTCCGCTAGACTCTCCCGCGTAACCTTCAGCGGAGCCGCCTGAAACACATTGGTCGTATACACCGCAGCCGCCGTAGCCGGCACCTCACAGAGAATCGCGGCAAGGTCATTGCGCTCTGTTTTTTTGAGCCCGCAGTGCAGGCCGCCGGAGGTGAAGCCCTTGGGTGCAGTAATGCTTCCGCCTTCTACGACGGTATATAGTGGTTTCTCACTCATGATATTGTTTGACCGCTTGCGCTTATGGATACACTGGTGTGTAACCAAGCCCGCGGGTTTCCTCCCATCCCATCATCAAATTGAGGTTCTGAATCGCTTGCCCTGCGGCGCCCTTAACGATATTGTCGATAACCGACACAATGGTAACCCGTCCGGTACGCGCGTCTATGGCGAAGCCGATATCGCAATAATTTGATCCGCTGACTTCCTTCGTCGCCGGAACGATGCCAGGCTCGCGAACCCGCACAAATGGCCGGCCTGCATAATAGTTACGGTATAAGTCCACCAGATCCTGCTCGCTGTGTTCGCCATTCAGTCCGGCATACATCGTGCTCATAATCCCCCGGGTCATCGGCACCAGATGCGTAGTGAACGTAACCGTCACCTTCTCCTTGGCGATATCGCTCAGCACCTGTTCGATTTCCGGGATGTGCTGATGTTTATTGATTTTGTAGGCTTTGAAATTCTCATTAATCTCGGCAAAATGCACCGTCAGGCTCGTTCCCCGCCCTGCCCCGGACACCCCGGACTTCGCATCAATAATGATGCTGTCCGGCTTAATCCAGCCTGCGGCCAGCGCCGGCACCAGTCCCAGCAGCGCAGCTGTCGGGAAACATCCGGGATTCGAGATAAAATCAACGCCGGCTGCATGTTCACCATATACCTCACATAACCCGTATACCGCCTGCTTAAGATAAGCTTCCGGTGGAGCCGGGTGCTTATACCACTGCTCGTACTCCGCGCCATCCTTCAATCGGAAGTCCCCGGACAGATCGACAACCTTCAGTCCCGCCTCAAGCAGCCCGGGCACCAGCTTCGCGCTCACTCCCGAAGGGGTAGCAGTGAATACAACATCCGCTCGGCTCGCAATCTCTGCTGCATCAACACCGTCCAGCTTACGCTGCACCACTCCCGTCAAATGCGGAAAACCCTCCTCAATCGGCGCACCCGCACTCGAAGAGGAAATCACTGAAGTAATCTCTATATCAGGGTGGCCCTGCAGCAGCCTGATCAGCTCCACGCCCCCATAACCCGTTGATCCGACAATTGCCGCTCTCAGCTTGTCTGTCACTGTCATCCCCGCTTCCCGTTTCTCATTTCTATCATTATCGCCTGACTTGAACCGTTCTGCAAATATGTATTATTATACGACCGAATTAATATAAATACAACATGTTACGTTAAGTTTATACATTCTTATATTTGCAAAAAGAAAAGCGCAGAGCCCTCTGAAGGAGCCTACGCTTCTCTTTTAAACCCTTCGCCCAGCACTTCGTGAGCCTCTGTAATAATCACAAAAGCACCCGGGTCCACCGAGCGGACAATCGCCTTCAGCCTGGTAATTTCATTCTGGCCTACTACGACCATCAGCACCGTACGGTTGTCACCGGTATAGCCGCCTTGCGCATTCAGCTTAGTCAGCCCGCGGTCCAGATCATTCAGAATCGCCTGCGAGATGTCCTCGGTCTGATCCGAGATGATATACGCCACCTTCGTGGTGCTGAAGCCCACCTCCAGCGCGTTAATCACCCTGCCGGTGACGAACAGCCCGATCAGTGCATACATCGCCTGCTCCATCCCCAGCACAAAAGCCGCCAAGGTAATCACCGTACCATCCAGCAGCACGACAGACAGCGAGAAGCTGAAGCCGGTAAGCTTTTGAATAATCTGTGCCGCAATGGTCAGTCCGCCTGTAGAGCCGCGCCCCCGGAAGACGAGTCCCAGGCCTAGACCCACACCAATTCCTCCATAGATAGAGGCCAGGAGCGGATTCGTGGTCGGCACAGGTCCGTCCTTCGTCAGGAAAATAAACAGCGGCAGCACAAAGCTGCCCAGCAGAGAGCGGATGCCATACTGTTTGCCGAGGAAGATCACGCCGAGAATGAAGAGCGGAATATTAAGCGCCCACTGGGTAAAAGCAGGCTCTGCCCCAAACCAGGCCTCAGCCAGTACCGACAGCCCCGACACCCCGCCGGAAGCAATCCGGTTCGGGAGGAAGAACAGGTTGAACGCCAGCCCTGTGATCAGCGAGCCGATCAGAATTAGCGCAATATCCACGGTATGGCGCAGCGGCCCGTTCAGGGGGATCAGCGGAGGTTTGTTGCGTGAATTGATTTTTTGCATCGTTATGGCCTGCTCCTTTATGTTCAGAAAAAAATCCCTACACCTCCGAAGACGCGTAGGAATAGGGTTACGTTTATTCAGCTTCCGTCTTGATCTGGCTGCGCAGATACCCGTCAATGAACCCGTCCAGATCGCCGTCCATTACTGCTCCAACGTTGCCTGTCTCTACAGAGGTACGGTGATCCTTCACCATGCTGTACGGATGGAACACATAGGAACGAATCTGGCTGCCCCAGGCAATCTCGGATTGTTCTCCGCGGATCTCGTCCAGATGTGCCTGCTGCTCCTGAATTTTGCGCTCATAGAGCTTGGAACGCAGCATCTTCATCGCCTGTTCCCGGTTCTTGATCTGCGAACGCTCATTCTGACAGGTGACCACCACGCCGGTTGGCATATGTGTAATGCGCACTGCCGAATCGGTAGTATTGATGTGCTGACCGCCCGCGCCGCTGGCCCGGTACGTATCAATCTTCAGGTCTTCCGTACGGATATCCACCTCGACGTCGTCTGCAATCTCCGGCACCACATCGCAGGACACGAAGGAGGTATGCCGTCTGCCCGAGGAGTCAAAAGGCGAAATGCGCACCAGCCGGTGCACGCCCTTCTCTGCCTTGAGGTACCCATATACATTGTGACCCTTAATTAACAAAGTTACACTCTTGATTCCCGCTTCATCGCCCGGCAGATAATCCAGCACGTCTACCTTGAAGCCCCGCTTCTCCGCCCAGCGTGTGTACATGCGCAGCAGCATCTGGCCCCAGTCTTGGGACTCGGTACCGCCTGCACCCGGATGCAGCTCCAGAATGGCATTCAGCTTATCGTAAGGCTGATTGAGCAGCAGCTGCAGCTCGAACTCATCCACTCTGGCACTTATACTGCGGATCGTTCCGGCTATCTCATCGGCCAGTGCATCGTCGCCTTCCTCATCGGCCAGCTCCGCCATCATAGCAGCATCGTCATAGTCCTGCTGAAGCTTCTCGAATTGGTCAACCACCGACTTCACGGCATTCATCTCGCCAATCACGCTCTGCGCCTGATCAGAATCATCCCAGAACCCGGGTGCCGCCATCTTCTCTTCAAAGTTCGCTATCATCTCCAGCTTCAGGTCTAAGTCAAAGTGACCCCCTAAGGTTGGTTAATTTCTTGCCCATTTCACGCAGGTCCTGCTTCACATTAGGATCGATCAATTGGATCACATCACCTTTCATAATTGAATATTGCGCCGGGACTGCCGGTTTGGGCTTACCGGTATGGACGGACATCTATGCTGCTGTCACTTCGCTTCAGCTGCTACATGGCCAGGTGTACGCCGTAACTGCGGGGAATGTTTGGACTTCCGGCCGCTGTTAGGATTGAATTTCCTCATTTAAACTGCTCATCGCAGTAGAAATTCAATCCTAAAGGCGGACGCTAACGCTCCTCCAGTTCCAAACTTCCCCTCCGTCACTTCCACCTCAGCCATACAACATCTGGACGCTCCCGTCTGCTGCACAGCTGTGCGTCCCAGACCACTTCAAGCCCAAAAAAGCAGCCGGGCCGCAAACGGGGAGTCCCCCGGGCCCAGCCGCCTTTTTATTGTCATTATAAACCCCAGTACCTGTGAACAACACCACAAGTGCATTCGGTGAAAGGTATTCGCAGCTTAATGCCTGCTCATTATTTCACCAGACAGTGAATCCACGAGCATGAAGATTTATTATATCTTACGCCTGGCCGTGGCAGTTCTTATATTTCTTGCCGCTGCCGCATGGGCATGGATCGTTACGGCCGACAGTGGATTCCACATGCACCGGACGGTTCTCAGCAGGCTCTGCGTTGGTGGAGATCTTGTCTTCCTCCACTACCGATTGCCGCTCCTGATTCGTCTCAATGTGCGCCTTCATAATGTAGGTCGCCACTTCCTCCTGAATGTTCGCTGTCATGGCGTTGAACATCTCGAAGCCCTCGAATTGATATTCGCGCAGCGGATCGGTACCGCCGTAAGCACGGAGGTGAATCCCCTGACGAAGCTGATCCATAGCATCGATATGATCCATCCATTTGCTGTCTACGGAGCGAAGCACAATAACCTTCTCGAATTCACGTACCAGCTCCGAGCCAAGTCGCTCTTCACGGGCAGCGTATTTCTCAAGGACACGGGCGAAGATGAATTCGATGATTTCTTCCACTTCTTTGCCCCACAGATCATCGCGTGTCAGCTCATCTTCTTCAAGAAGCTTGCTGTTCACATAATCCGCGACCTCTTGCAGCTCCCAGTTCTCCGGGATATCGTCACTACAATGGGCATTCACAATACGGTCGATAACCGGCTTGATCATTTCCACTACGATGTCTTTGATATTGTCCGACTCCAGAATTTCACGGCGCTGCTTGTAGATAATCTCACGCTGCTGGTTCATGACGTCATCGTATTGCAATACGACTTTGCGGATGTCGAAGTTATTGCCTTCTACCCGCTTCTGCGCAGATTCAACAGCCTTGGTAATCATACGGCTCTCAATCGGCTGATCTTCCTCGAATCCCAGACGGTCCATCATGTTCAGCACGTTGTCCGCACCGAAGCGCTTCATCAGCTCATCCCCAAGGGACAGGTAGAACTGTGTTGAACCCGGATCGCCCTGGCGTCCGGCACGGCCGCGAAGCTGGTTGTCAATCCGGCGCGATTCATGGCGCTCTGTACCAATAATATGCAGACCGCCCACATCGGTTACCCCTTCGCCCAGTACGATATCCGTACCGCGTCCAGCCATGTTCGTGGCAATCGTTACTGTTCCCGGCTGACCGGCATAAGAGATGATTTCGGCTTCAGCCGCATGGTGCTTCGCATTCAGTACCTGATGTCTGACACCCTTACGCTTCAGCATTTCCGATACGCGTTCAGAGTTCTCAATTGATACCGTACCTACCAGTACCGGCTGATTCTTCTTGTGGCGTTCTACAATTTCAGCAACGACTGCATTGAACTTGCCGTTCTCGCTTTTGTAGACTACATCAGGCATGTCGATTCGTTGATTCGGCTTATTCGTAGGAACCTGAAGAACCTCAAGACCATAGATCTTCTTGAACTCCTCTTCCTCCGTCTTCGCCGTACCCGTCATGCCGCCCAGTTTGCGGTACATCCGGAAGTAGTTCTGGAAGGTGATAGTAGCCAGCGTCATGCTCTCATTCTGAACTTCAATCTCTTCCTTGGCTTCAATCGCCTGGTGCAGCCCGTCGCTGTAACGGCGGCCCTGCATCAGACGCCCTGTGAACTCATCGACGATCATAACCTCGTCTTCATTAACCACATAATCGACATCCCGGCGCATAATAGCGTTCGCCTTCAAGGCCTGTACAATATGATGGTTCAAGGTAACATGGCTGTGGTCATACAGATTCTCTATCCCAAAAGCACGCTCAGCCGTAGCCACGCCCTTCTCGGTGAGGGCAACGGACTTCACCTTGATATCCACGGTGTAATCCTCTTCAGCGACCAGCTTCTTCACAAAACGGTCTGCTGCGTAATACAGCTCCGTCGATTTCTCAGCTTGGCCAGAGATAATGAGAGGTGTCCGCGCTTCATCAACAAGGATGGAATCGACTTCGTCAATAATACAGAAGTAGAGCGGGCGCTGGACCATCTGTTCCTTATAGAGCACCATGTTGTCGCGCAAATAGTCGAACCCGAATTCATTATTCGTTCCGTACGTAATATCGCAGGCATATGCTGCTTGTTTATCATTATGGTCCATGCCGTTCAGGTTGACCCCAACGCTCATGCCCAGAAAGTTATAGATTTGTCCCATTTGCGCACTGTCGCGCTGAGCCAGATAATCATTTACGGTTACGACATGCACGCCTTTACTCAGCAGCGCATTCAAATACACCGGCAGAGTCCCAACCAGCGTCTTGCCTTCCCCGGTCTTCATCTCGGAGATCCGGCCTTCATGAAGCGCCATACCCCCAACCAGCTGAACGTCAAAATGCCGCATGCCCAGCGTCCGTTTGGAAGCTTCGCGTACGGTAGCAAAAGCCTCGGGAAGAATCGCTTCCAGGGTCTCACCTTTCTCAATACGGGCGCGGAATTCCGCTGTCTTTGCCTGCAGCTCTTCATCCGTAAGCGATACGAAATCCGGCTCCAGACCATTAATAACTTCGACCGTCTTCATGAGACGTTTGACATCCCGTTCATTAGTGTCGCCAAATATTTTCTTAACAAGTCCTAGCATGGTTAACCCCTTTCATGCAACACAGATGGTGGAACCGAGCCCATCCTCATAGATTGAAAGGGCCATATATGATTTCGATTCCGCTGCTTCATAAATTGTAACAGTTTGTAAGAGAAGCCGCAATACAAGCCGTCCTAACCTTATTCTGTATAATCCCCTTAGATGAGGACAGATGATGGCATTTTACCGAAACTTCTATATATACGCACAAGAGCCCTATTCGCTTCAGGCGAATAGGGACTCGTCTAATTGTCCACGTTAGGCTGAACCGAAGCCTTCCTTATACCAACAATTCCCGGTCCGCAGGTTAGTTCTGCTCGATCAGACCGTACTTGCCGTCATCGCGTTTGTAAACCACGCTAACTTCGGAAGTGTCAATGTTGGAGAACACGAAGAACGTATGTCCAATCATGTTCATTTGCAGAATCGCTTCTTCCACATCCATAGGCTTCAAGGTGAACCGTTTGTTCCGCACAACCTCAAGATCATCATAATCCTGTTCCTGCTCTTCAACAGCTACGGCGCTGCCCGAACCTTCAACGAACAAGGTCTTCAGACTGCCTTCCTGGCGGAACTTGCGATTAAGCTTAGTCTTGTGCTTGCGGATCTGACGTTCCAGCTTGTCCACTACGGCATCGATGGATGCATACATATCATCGCTGCGGTCTTCCGCACGAAGCGTCACACCAGCTAGAGGAATTGTCACTTCCACCGTATGAAGGCCGCGAACGACGCCAAGCGTCACATATCCTTCAGAGGTAGGGGGTGCTTCGAAATACTTCTCAAGTCTGCTGAGCTTCTTATCAACATAGTCTCTCAAAGCGTCGGTCACTTCAATTTGTTGACCTCGAATGCTGAATTTCATAAGGCACTCCTCCTTTGTTTACTTTTTCATTATAGCAAATTGTCAGGGCTAAGTAAAAAACAAATCATGACAGACTTTACATTCATCTAACAATAGATGTAACAGACCTGTCTTAACAACAAACGGCCCGGCTCGAGCAGAAAGCCGCCCTCGCCGGACCGAATACTATTGCTGTATTATTCCACTATAAAACCTGGATTATGAATGATTGCATTCTTCAAGCTTACTTATTTAGTGTGAATCCGCAAAAGCTCTACAGGTGACAGGCTGCCATTAGAGTCAGTGATAAAGAAGACTTTATACGCTGTATTGGCAGTAAGTCCAGTCAGGTTAATGTTGTGTTTCACAACTGGACTACCTGTAAGAGTTCCAGTCCAAGGTGCTGTTAATGTAACACCTGCACTGTTCTTCCCTTGGGAAATCTGTAATGCGGTTGGATCAGCATCTGCTGCATTAACCACCACATATTTCAGAGGGGTTACCGGAGTCGGAGTACCCGCCTTCCCGTAAGCAGCGTATACTTCCGCAGATACTGTTGTTACGTTGGTGATTCCAACTTGAGAAACTGACCAGTTGCTGCCTGCTGCTGTTTTCAATTGGAGCGGAGTTACGCCGGACCAGTTACCAGAAGCGTCAGTCAGGGTAACGTATACGGTATAATCCGTATTTGCATTCAGACCATACACAGAGAAAGCAACAGGAGCATTGCCGGATGCAGCGATTTTACCGGAATGAATGCCTGCTGTTGTAGCATTAATCATTCCATCTTTCACTTGTGCTGCACTAGGTGCGGTTACGTTCACGCTGTAAGGAGCAACTACATAATACACAGCTCCTGTAACAGAAGGTGTAACATATACATCAGCGGTAACAGAACCTACATGACCGTAAGTCACGTTGCTTACAGATGGCAAGGTCACGTTACCGCCTCCGCCACCTCCGCCAGTGCCGCCACCACCACTACCACCGGGTACCGGAGTAGCCGTTGGGCTGGTAGTTGGTACAGGTGTTGTTGAAGGGGTAGGCGTTGCTGTCGGTGCTGGTGTAGGCAATACTCCGCCCGTAGACGGCTTATGCACCACCGAGTTGCTTATAATTCCAACCGCTTCGGCACGGGTAAGGGATTTCTTCGGACCGAAGGTGCCGTCAGGATAACCGTTGATGATCTTCTTCTCCGCCGCTGAGGCTACTGCCACCTTGGCCCAAGCTGCGATCTGAGCATTATCCTTGAACTTAAGCGGAGTAGAGCTTGTACTCAGCTTAAGCAGCTTGGCAGCAATAACTGCTGCTTCCTGGCGGGTGAGCGGGTTGTTGGCCCGGAAGGTATTATTCTCATACCCGCCAATGTAGCCGGCCTTCACAGCCTTGGCTACTTCGCTGTAGACCCAGTTGGATTTCTTCACATCGGTGAAGCTAAGGGTAGCCGATTCGGTGAACCCGAACAGACGATTAATCAGTGCCACATATTCACCACGGGTAATTGCCTTATTCGGCTTAACCGTTCCGTCTGGATAACCACCCAGGTATCCTTTATCCAGCCAGCTCTGCAGTTGTTTCTGCGCCCAGTGTCCTTGAATATCCTTGGGAGCCGGCGCTGCCGACACACTTCCCAAAGAACCGATCAGCATTGAAATACCGAGTACTCCGGCCGTAAGGCCACGCCACATTTTCTTCATTCGTTTGTTCATCCTCCTGTGAGTTTGATGGGCATAGGCTTCACTGCATGACTTCTTACCAAAAACCTTTCGGAAGCATACGCCTAAGCAATAATGAGAGTGCAGACTAGGCAACAAAAAAAGCCCAACGTTCACTATTACCCATAATCTGGAGGATGTTAACATTTTTCTGTAACTAATTTTTACAAAGTGTCCAATTTCGGACTCTATTCGACTCGGAATATAGGATATTTATTTGAAATATGTAAATAAAAAAGACCCAAGGGAATATCCCCAGGGTCTAACGCTAGCGTTGTCTCAATTGCTAACCATCTACCATATATGTAGGTCGGCTTCGCCGGATGATTATAATTTGATGACGTTAGCTGCTTGTGGTCCGCGTGCGCCTTCAACGATATCGAACTCTACGGATTGGCCTTCATCCAAAGTCTTGAAACCGTCAGTCTGAATCGCGGAGAAGTGTACGAATACGTCGCCACCATCGGCAGTTTCGATGAAACCATAACCTTTTTCTGCGTTAAACCATTTAACTTTACCTTCCATTGACTAAACATTCCCTTCGTCATCAGATGAACGTGAGTCTTGCTCACAATTCGACTATACCACCGCAGCTTCTCCATTGTCAATTGGAATAGTAAATGATTACTTTCAATATTTTACCAGATTGAAATTGACATCAGAAATGGATATCATTCGGTAATATAAGTTACAAAAAAAGGAGCAGACGCTTGTAAATACCCGTCCACTCCCCCACTGAAACAGGAGAAAATCTATTATTCTATCTTTATTTTTTGCGGTCCATCAGAATGCTGTCTGGGGTGTAAGCAGTCTCGTAAGCGTTGCGTTGGGCTTTGGCTTGATTGCGTTTTTGAAGCCAGTCTTTGGCTTCAAGACGATGCGCATTCATCCGGGCAACGATGGCCGGGTCATGCTCCAGGATTCGACGCAATACATCCTTTTGCGCAGGGGTCATCTGACAATCCTCGACTTCTTCCCCAATAGCTTCGACAAATTTCTGGCGTTGTTCTACAAAGGCTTCGAATTCTTCTGGAGTGGCATCCATTAGTCGGGAATTTATAGCTTGAGTAAGTTGTTCAAGCTCCTGCAACAGATTATCCATGTTTTAGGTCTTGTCCAGCGGTCATTTTGGCAGCTTGTGCGAAGGATTCACGAAGTTCCTGGAGATAGCCAATGGCCTCCTCAGCCTCAGCCTTAGATTTCTTAATATTAGATTGGATAAAAAGATAGTTGATATATTCATACAAAGGCGCCAGAGTTTTGGCAACGTCATAGTTTCTGTCTAAAGTCGTAAGAAGCTCACTAACAATGGTTTGAGCTTTGCCTAAATTAGTACTCACTTTCTCATAATCTGTTTCAACGATACCTTCCATAGCAGTCTTCCCAAACCTTATAGCTCCATCGAATAACATTAACAAAAGCTGACCAGGGCTTGAGGTTTGAACCGCCGATTGTCGGTATTTATCGTAAGGAGATGTAATCATCAACACTCACCTTTCTTGTTCTAACTACTAAGATTTCATGTAGCTTGCCAGGCTAGATGATTGACTATTATAATTACTGATAGCTGTCTCCATTGCCGTAAAACGTTTATAGAGATTGTTTTCGTAATCATCTAGCCGATCTTGAAGAGTTGATATGCGCTTTTTGTAGTCGGCCAATTCTTTTCCCATTGTGCTGTCTGTTTTAAACGTAACAGTAACATCAGAAGAAAATTTAGAAGTACCAGCTTTTATTGACATCTTCTCTATTTCATTTGTCATTAGGGTCGACAGCTTACTAATAAGCCCCGTTGAACTATCCGACCCACCTTGGAAAATTGTTGTGACTGCCTGAGGATTGTCAGTGAGTGCCTGTTTCAACTTATCCTCATCAATGTACAATTTACCGTTCTCGTAGTACTGTCCGGTCGTAATCCCATATTGACTTAGCTGTCCAAGTTTTTCAGATATAGCAGTTCGCATTGACGAAATTGTAGATTTAAGAATTTGATCATTTTTTAATAACCCGCTCTTAGCCTTTGTTTCCCATGCTTCTATCTGACTCTCGTTCATTGCTTCCTTCTGTTCATCGGTTAATGGAGTAAAGTCCTTGTACCTTTCTTCATTAACCTTTGTATTTAAGGAACTAAGCAAAGAATTATAATCTGAAACAAAACTTTTTATGGATTCCAGAGCCTTTGTAGGGTCATTGGATGTTGTTACTTTGGCCGCAGTCGTTGACTCAGACAGCAGAGTAAGATTCACACCATTGAGCTTGAAGCTGTTGCTTGCAAAGGTAAGTCCAGTTGAATCAACCTTGATTATAGCGGGCTGATAAGTTGAAATAGCACCTGATATTCCACCGAACAGTTTCTGAAAAGTATCATTGGAACTAAGTGTTAGGGTTCCAGAAGAGCTATAATTCTTGGACTCTATAGATAGTTTACCAGTAATTTCGTCAAATTTCGCTGTTGCATTCACAGCAGTGGTGCTGTTGATCTTGATTATTGCTTCAGAGATACTTAAACTGCTGGAGAGGCTAATTGATATATTATTAACAGTTATATTATAAGCACTTGAGGAAGTAGTGCTTGTATTTAGCTTCTGCAAGTCAGCCAAAGTAGAGCTGGAAGTAAGGCGTGTTCCGTCACTTTTAGTCATGGTTGCTCCAGCCGTAGTTGCTGTTGCTGGCTTAGCAATCTGAGTGACTACAATGTTCATTGAACCAATATTAGCCTCCGCTGTAGCTTCAGCCTTAAGTGAAGCTGTTTCTCCTGATACCGTGGCAATTTGGGTATTCATAGCTGCAGATCTTTGGTAAGTAGTAAGTTTGCTAGTCTTAAAATCCACGAGCTTACTATTAACATCCCTAAAGTTATCTCTCTGCCACTCCATAACTTGCTTCTTTTGCGTGAGTTTATCAAGTGGTATTCTTTTGGCAGTCATCATCTGTTTAACAATGGTATCAACATCTATACCCGATGCCATGCCGCTTACACGAAGAGTCGCCATAATTCAATCCTCCTTTTTTATACTTTCTGATCAATAATAATACCTGCAATCTCCATCATATTAGCCACAATATCCAAGGTTTTCTCTGGAGGGATCTCTCTAATTAACTCGCCAGTGTCTTTGTTAAGAACTTTGACCATAATAGCCTTAGTCTCCTTATGCACGCTGACTTGTAGCGTGGTTTCGGGCCCTTCAAGAGCTTTTAACACTCTCTCAAGGGCCCTTACGGTCTGCTCTTCTCCGGTAGAGACACTCACGCCCTGATTCTCCAGCCTCTTAAGTTGATTGCTATTATATACACCCTCTAGTCTTACGACGTCTGCTTCATATGACTTAGGGCTAGCTTTGACTCTTCCATAATCTGAACTCGAGTTAGTATAGCCTGCAGTATTTGATAAGCGGACATCCATAGTTAGTAGCCTCCGTAGCAAAGTTTATACTATATTTATCGGTTAATATTGCAAGAATTGAAGATGCAAAACCAAATAATAACGTTCTAAGCAATTAAATGTTTCAATCCAGCTAAACATCTCACTTCTGCTCACAATGAAACAGCCGCCAAGGATACCTTGGCGGCTGAAAACCTATTACTAAAAATTATTAATCTTAACGAAGCAATTGCAGAACGCCTTGCGGCTGTTGATTTGCTTGAGCCAACATTGCTTGAGCAGCTTGAGCCAAGATGGAGTTCTTGGTCTGATCACTCATTTCCTTAGCCATGTCAACGTCACGAATACGGGATTCGGAAGCAGTCAGGTTCTCGGACGAAGTGTTCAAGTTGTTAATGGTGTGATCCAAACGGTTTTGGTAAGCACCCAGTTTGGAACGTTCAGCCGAGACTTTTTCAATTGCATTTTGAATAGTAGTCACCGAAGTGTTAGCAGTAGCTTGGGAAGTAACACTGATACTTCCTACTCCAAGCGCATCCGCTCTCATATCATTGATACCAATGCTCATATTTTGATCTTGGTTAGCACCAATTTGCATTTTCAAAGCATTATTTGTTCCTACTGTGAGATCAACCGCAGCCTTAGCTGTAAGAGTAAATTCTAGACCTTTAAAGTTACCAGAAGTAACAGTGATTTTGTTACCTGATGCTGTGAAAGATCCGCCAAGTTCAGCATTTGTAGCAACTGCATCTGCTCCAGCTGCTGTTGTTGCAGTGGTTGCTGCAAACATACCAGTTCCTGCATTTGTGGTAATGGATGCTGCTGAACCTTCCTGTGTACTAGTGAAAGTGAAGCCTGTACCTGCGGCCCATTTCGCATTAACACCAGTTGTAGCAGAAGCATTATTAAATGCGTCCAGTGCATTTTGCACAGTATCAGTTGCTGCAAAGGAGAAAGAAGTACCATTAACAGTCAATGCACTTGCTGCTCCTAATGCTGTTCCAGCATTAGCAAGACCAGTGGAAGTAGCATCGACTTTACTAGCCGCTAAAGCCAATGTAAGATTAGCAGCAGTAAGGTTAATTGTTCCAGCTGATGTATCTGCTGTACCAGTCAAATTAGCAGCAGTTCCATTACTTGCAACTACAGCAACACCAGCACTACCGTTCAACAACTTCTTAGTATTAAACTCAGTTGAGTTACCGATACGGTCAATTTCACTTGTCAACTGATTTACTTCTTTTTGGATTTCAGAACGATCACTTGTAGTGTTAGTGTCATTGGCGGATTGTACTGCCAGTTCACGCATACGCTGCAGAATGCTGTGAGTCTCGCTCAAAGCACCTTCAGCTGTTTGAATCAAAGAGATACCATCTTGAGCATTACGGGAAGCTTGATCCAAACCACGGATTTGACCGCGCATTTTTTCGGAGATCGCCAGACCTGCAGCATCATCACCAGCGCGGTTGATGCGGAGACCGGAAGACAGCTTCTCGATGTTTTTGCTCTGATTGGAAGTGTTAGTAGACAATTGGCGTTGCGTGTTAAGTGAAGCAATATTGTGATTGATAATCATTTTGTATTTCCTCCCTGAAATTAAGTTAGTCCACATCCATGTGGTAACATTGATTGTTAAGGTCGGCCGCCCTGCCAATCAATGCCTAATATATATATCGTCCGCACGCAGACATTGTTTATAGCTTTTTTGCATTTATCATAAATTTATTTTGATTTCAATCGATTAATCAAATTATTCAGGCTGCTAGTTGCAGGTGCTGCCGATTCCTTGTTGCTTTCTTTGATCGACAAATAAACCTCTTGCCGAAAAATATCGACATGTCTCGGTGCAGAGATCCCTACCTTAACAGTATCTCCTTCCACACTGAGAATAGTTATTTCAATATTGTCCTGTATAACAATTGATTCTCCCTTTTTACGTCCAAGTACTAGCATGATGGATCCTCCTTCACCGGACCATGTGTCCATAGTAGTTGTCGGGTCGAATATGCTGTTTGGTGCAATACAACCTGTTTGCCAGCCTTGTTGTCTGGATTAAACACAATCGGAGCAAGGAGATTCAATGTGGATTCTTCCAGCGTTTCTCTGAGCGTTACAATCGCTCGGACCACTACAGATTGTTGAATCTCCAATTCCTCTGCTTCTGCTTCAGGTAATTCAAATTCATAGTGAGGGAAAAAAATAAACGGATCTGTTAACAAAAAAGCAAGTTCCTCCGTTTTAAGCGACTGTAAGTAGGAAAACTGCCCTTCTTCTAGATCAATTACCGCAAACTCTGTCTCCTGTTCAAAACCTGGGAGCCCTTTGGGGAAGTGATATATCTGTTCATCCTTAATGTCTAGCACTCCTAAAGCCGATGTTTCTATGTTCATTGTTGTCAGCGCTCCTCTTCTTTAATCTTCTTAGCAAAAAAGCTATAGATGGCTGAAGGAATCCATCTATAGCCTTATAATTTAGAACTTGTCATCAATTATCTTCGGGGTAAAGGTTAACGCAGGCATTTGTCGCATATATATTTCTACAATACTTGGAGTATACTGTATTTGCGGTGCATTTTGCTTAACATCAATCTTGACTTCAGCCTTCTGATACTCAATTTGTACCGGATTAGCCTTAATATCGATATCCACATTATCATAAGCAGCCGGGCCACGAATTTCTGGATATGATACCGGCTGCCAATCCTCCCCGTATACTTCAGCAATAGAATTCCCTGGCTTATGGAAATTGGCCATCCGCTCGCCTTGCTCCATTCTTTTAGCAATACCTTGAAGCCAAAGTTGCTCTACACCGGAATAAATACGCTGGCTCATTTCACGATATGTCCCGCCGGTATAAGCCGCACGGGCCATAGACTGATCAATGACGACATCCGGTCCGGGAGAGTGAATATCCCATTGTCCCGATGTTGTTGTTATTTGCATGTCCGCATTCGGCTGACTCATTGTGAGACTTCCAGGTGTTGTATTTATTCCAATCAGTGCTGGCGTGTGAGAAATCTGCACGGCTACCTGCATGGAGAAAGCACCTCCTGCTTATCTAATGAAGTCTACCAGAGTCGATTGAATAATTTTGGCTCCAACCGACAAGGAGGCATTATAAATATTTTCTTGAACCTTAGACTGAGTCAACAACGCCGCATAATCTCCATCTTCTGTTTTGGACTGCAAATCTGTCAAATTGACTTCTAAGTCTCCTAAACGATTGCTCATAAGTTCAATCCGGTTTGATTTAGCACCAATATCTGCTTGTACAGCCAATATTTTATCGATTCGGCTATCTAAATTGCCTAATTGTGAGGATACTTCCGCCGTATTACCACTGGCTAGTGCAGTAGCTATTATATCAATGGTTGAGAAGATATTATCGCTCTCATTTCCGCCAAACACTTCGTTACCCGTGATATTTATTGGAAGATTCACGCTCTCTCCTACCGTATAATTTAAAAGTCCGTTGTCAGTTATAACCGAGGACGCACTTGAAGTGTCTAGGGTTCCATCCGCTCCAGTGGAGAACTTATAAGGCTGCTCCGTATATTGTTGACCATTAAAAATATACTTCCCCTTGAACTGGCTGTTGGCAATATCAATCAATTGTTCCTTAAGCTGCTTCACTTCTGCATTAATACTATCTAGGGCTTCTTGGGGATTCGTTCCATTCGATCCCTTAACTGCCAGCTCTCTAAGACGCTGTACAACATTGCCCGTCTGTGAAAGAACCGTATCATTAAACTCCAGCCACGAGGTAGCATCATCCACATTCTCTTGATATTGTTCATTTGCTGATAGCTCAGCACGGTAACGCAGTGAGTAAGTAATCCCTACGGGATCATCTGAGGGTTTATTGATCTTGCGGCCAGTTGCTAGCTGTAGTTGTGTATCATTCATCGTCCGAGCGTTACGGTTAAGGTTAAGCAGCAGCTGTGAATTCATCATATTAGAGGTTACACGTAACATCGCTTAATTCCCCCTTTCTTATCTGCCTACGGTGCCTGTAGAGTTAATCAATTTATCGAGCATTTCATCATAAGTCGTCATAAAACGTGCAGCTGCGCTATAAGCATGTTGGAATACAAGCATATTGGACATCTCTTCATCCAGCGATACACCGCTGACCGATTGACGGCGGGCATTTACCTGTTCTACCAGGTAATTAGAATTTTCTGTCTGGCGGGTAGCCTCTTGGGATTGAATCCCGAGTTGCCCCACCATTGATTTATAGAAGGAACCTGCTGTCGCTTTGATTCCAGTAGTAGGTGATGTAAAAGAACCCGATTGTTGATTGGCTAACAAAAGCGCCAGAGTATTATTCCCTTTGACAACTGCTTCTGAAGTACCTGTTCCAGTAGTTCGGAGAGATGTAGCTAATAAATTGGTGTCCGTGGCAATTTCCGAATTGAATGTGATATTTCCAGCTGTGATAGCACTTCCGTCACCTGTTATCGTAAATAACGGTTTACCGGGATTGAGTGTACCATCCATGGTGTAACCTAGCTGATGAAGACCATTCAGCCCTTTCACCGTTGTCTTCACATCAGCGCTTAAAGTAACACCTTTAGGGAAAGGTGTTCCTGCTGTAATTGTGGTTGTGGTTCCACCTGCTTGGGGAATGATTACATCGGTAGTTAATACCGTTCCCTCAGGAAGGATAGATCCTTTGGGGAGAGTAATGTCCATATCACCGTTAGCAATAGTGTTGGCGATGTTATCAAGCTGTTTCTTATAATCGGCAACATACTTTTGACTGGAAGTGATCATACCATGTACTTCTCCAGTCTTAAGATCGCCCGAAGCAAAAGCAGTGTTAAGGAATGCACTGTCCACAGTCGCAGAGACAGCGGGTCCTTGTACAAGCTGTTGGCTGCCAAGCGAAATATTATAGCCGTATTCACTATCCACTACAGTGACATTAGCAATCTTGGAGAGCTTGTCCGTCAGCAGGTCACGCTGATCCCGCAAGTCATTCGCTTTGTCGCCCATGCTCTCAATTTTGAAAATAGAAGAATTCAAATCCGCAATGGAAGTTAAATATCCCTGTATCTCAGTACCTTTGACTGCCACATTGGAGGCCAAATCCGTATCAAGATTACTAAGCTGTCTACTCATATAATTAAGTGCATCGGTCATAGCCTGAGCAGTCTGGACTACGATTTTACGGGAAGTGCTGTCCTCCGGATTTTTACTGAGATCCGACCAAGACTTCCAAAAATTATCGAGCACTGTACTTATCCCTGTATCCGATGGTTCTTTAAAAATGGATTCCAGCTTATCCAGTGTATCCGATTGGATCGCCCAGCTTCCCAATGCTGAATTCTCCCCCCTGTATTGGGTATCCAGGAAAGTCTCACGAATTCGGTCAATAGAGCCAAACTCAACCCCTGTACCCAACTGCCCAGGAACTGTAGACTTATTAAGTCCATAGGCTTCAATAGGGATTGAAGCTGTCATATTCACACGCTGGCGGGTATACCCCTCCGTGTTGGCGTTGGCAATGTTATGGCCGGTGGTGTTGAGCGCCGCGGTCTGGGTAAACAGGCTTCGTCTTGCGGTCTCGATGGAGTGGAATGTGGATGTCATGCTACTTGTTCCTCCCTTGTGATTGCTGCGGTGAGCGCAGCTCAGCGGATAACCTGATTATCCACGGGCATCAAAAAGACCCGGCCGAGTTACACTGCTGCCCTTGTCGGACGGATGATGGTACGTCATTTCCTGATTTGGTCTTCCGACAAGCAAATCCAGGGAATAATCTATAAAGGTAAGCGACTGCTCAATCAGCTTCTGATTCAGCTCATTGGCCTTTTTTAATTGCTGCAATGTGCCGGAAAGCTTCTGCTGAATATGCAGCAGGCGTGATTTGTCTTCGGGATCAAATACAAGGCGGGACAGCTCGGTAAGATTCAGATTCAGATTGGAACGGATTCCAACCCCCTGCAAAAACTCGAAGGCCGCTTCTGCACGCCGTTCTTCCAGCTGTCCAATCACCTTCATCAGCTTGGACTCACGGTTCAGGATATCAATGAGACCCTCCACCTTGTTGTCCATAATGGTCTGTTTCTTGACTGCGGCCAGATCCAGCATCTGCACATGCGCCTCGTCCAGCCGCTCAAGCAATTCTAATAATGTTGTAAGTGCCATGGGTGTTTTCACCTAATTCTCGGAGGATTGCTTAAAGTAGGGGGCGAGTGTCTCGGCGAGCTTGGCTGCGTCAACCTGGTAGGTACCTGCGGATACTTGCTGTTTCAGGCTCTCGATCTTGTTCGCACGTTCAGTGTCAATCTTCCCGCTCTTCTGTGCCTGAAGCAGCTTAATGGCTTCATCCGAAATCGATACCTCATCCTTGCGTGTACTTTTCTTCATCTGTTCCTGCCTTTGCGATTCCGCACTTCTTTGGTATGGATTAATCGCATTGATTCGTCCGGCATCGTTAATTTTCATAACTTCACCTTCCTTCTGTAATAAAAAAGCCGATAATCTTTACTAAGTTTATCGGCCCCTGTTGAAACATTCTTTATAGCTGCAAGCGTTTTTTTGCAGAATTGTTTAGTTGCGGAACTTGTCCACCGCGCGGTAAGCGCCATCTTGAGCCTTCTTGGAAGCGCTTGTGTCTGCACTTTCCTTGGCCGCATTGGCCAGGTCCTTGGTCAGACGGCTGCGGCAGCTGTCGCACATATGCCCGTCCCGGATCAGGGTTCCGCATACCTCGCAAGGGTACATCATATTGGGTGCGTTGGCTATGGAAATCCGGCCCTCCCGGATAAAACGTGTAATTTCCTTGATGGAAATATCGGTGGCATCGGACAGCTCCTGTATGTTGGTGCCTCTATTTTTACGCAAATATTCTACACAGATTTCATACTCATGCTCTAACTCTTTGATGCAGGGCTGGCACAGGTTCATCAGGTTCTTGACATATAACCGGCCGCATCTCGGACAATTGTCTACATTCATATCTACCGCGGCTCCCTTCTATCATTCTGCACAACTCATGAATCGCTTATGCTACTAAGATTACATGATCGCCGAAGATCCGTCTATGTTTAGTATCGGTCAGGGAAGCGGTTTTATTGAATTCCAGAGCGGCGGCAGCTGCTAGGAACGCGCCCAGGTCAGAGAGTATATCTCGGCAGTGCAATCCAGGCTGCGGCAGAGCTGCTGAAGCGCCCCGGCGCAGGCACGAATCGTACTCCCCGTAGTGTAGATATCATCGACAATAATAACTCGCAGGGGGCGCTGTTCAAGCTGATGCGTCATACTGGAATTCAGGAGTTCTTTCAGACTTTGCAGAACTACCGGATCTGTATTTCCGGCAAAAGCATGCTTCATATCGGCCAGCCTCTCCCTTCTGCTTTTGAAGCTCTGCTTGGCAGTGTGATGGGTACGGACCAATAGTGGAAGCTGTGGGACTCCTCTGTGCAAGGATACTACTTCTGCCAGCCGCTCCGCCTGATTGAAGCCCCGCTCAGACAGGCGGACAGCGCTCACAGGCACAGGGACCAGCAGGTCGGCTTGCCACAGGTTAGAACGCATCCGAAGCTTTGAATGCAATACCGGGAATAGTTTGCTAAAAAGGTTGCTCTGTAACGCTCCGTTCAGTTGTTGTCCGCTCTGTTCGTATTGCAGAAACGCGTATGCCCTGTCCAGCATCAGACCGAGCAGGGGTGCGAGCCGCTCATTCCCCCGGTATTTATACTGGCCTAGTATTTCTCGCATATCACTGGTGTAAGCTACTGCACTCCGGTTGCACCGGATCGGTAAGGGCCCATGGCTACGGCTGCAATCGGGGCAGCCCACATGACGCCCGCAGATCTGGCACCGGGGAACGTGAATCCATGGAATGCTGCTCTGGCAATGTATGCAGATTCCGGGCCATTCGGGGGAAGGACGGCCTCTGTGGCCGCAGAACAGACATTCCGACTGCGAAGGCGCAATTAGGGAGCGGG
Organism: Paenibacillus sp. FSL H7-0350; assembly: GCF_038593195.1. Taxonomy (NCBI): domain Bacteria; kingdom Bacillati; phylum Bacillota; class Bacilli; order Caryophanales; family Paenibacillaceae; genus Paenibacillus; species Paenibacillus sp. FSL H7-0350. The sequence goes on from NZ_CP151972.1 coordinate 3,736,113, forward strand.
CTTGCTTCATCCATGAGGACAGGTTTCGCATGGTAAACCTCCTTCTAAATGACGGTATGGAGTCTAGAGTACAGGGAGTATCAAATCCAAAATTAGAAGAAGGTTAAGACTTGAGATATCCCTGTCTGCGGGCGATCGAATTCATACTGCGGATCTGTGATATGGCGGCGCGCTGCGAGCGGGTCCACTCTGCAGAAGCGAAGATGACATTGCCTGCCGGATCATCCTTGGAGCGTCCCGACCGGCCCGCCATCTGCACCAAGGCTGCCTCATCAAAGAGTCCGCTGTCCGCATCCAGAATAAACACATCACTATGCGGTACCGTGACCCCACGCTCCAGTATCGTTGTCGTTACCAGCAGGGAAATGGTGCCATCCCGGAACTTAAGAACCTTCTCTGCTCTGCCCGGGTCTTGAGAGGAGGTTCCCTCTATAGAAATCTCGGGGAACATCCGCCGCAGCAGCTGCAGCAGTCCCTCAATATGGGCAATCCGGGAGACGAAGAGGAAAAGCTGTGCCTTACGGTCAAGGGAATGCTGCAGCGCTGAACGCAGTCCTGCCGGAATTCTGCCCTGCTTCAGGCAGCGATGAAGCGGCGGTATCCGGATATGGCGCGGTACCGGCAAGGGATGGCCGTGAAACCGGACCGGCACCTTTGCATGCGGCAATCTGCCGGAGCGGGCGAGGCGCTGCAGCTCTGCAGGCGGCGTAGCAGAGAGAAGGATGAATCGTCCGCCGGGCTTGCAGACCTGCCTTGCAGCATAGTCCAGCATAGGATCGTTGTGATAGGGAAACGCATCGATCTCATCGATGATGACCAGATCGAAGGCCTGACCAAACCGCAGCAGCTGGTGCGTGGTCGCTAGGGTGATCCGGCTGCGGCGCAAGCGGTCCTCGCTGCCTCCGTACAGCACGGCGGGGACATCCGCCGGGAATGCCTTCGCCAGGCGCGGCGCAAGCTCCAGCACGACGTCGCGCCGCGGCGTGGCGATCAGCGCCCGGCCTCCGGCCGCGAGCGCCGCCTCCAGGAGCGGGAAAGTGATCTCCGTCTTTCCCGCTCCCGTCACTGCCCAGAGCAGGAACCGCTCTGGGCCCGGGCTGGCGGAGCGCCTGCGCGGCTCCGCCAGGAACCCCAGCGCAGCGGCGGCGGCGGCCGCCTGCGCTGCGCTAAGCCCCCACCGGCGTGCCGCTACGGTGGGGGCTAGGCCGGCCGTGCAGCGCACGGCCGGCAGCGGTGCGCTGCGCAGCAGCAGCGCACAAGCCCGGCTGCGCCCCAGTGCGAGGCAGGCCTCGCAATAGGCGCAGCCGGCAAGGCCGCACGCGGCGCAGGCCGTGCGGCCCGTGGGTACGCTGCCGCAACGCAGGCAGCGCGGCACTTCGCGGCGGCACAGGCCTGGCCGTGCGGCGCCCGCAGGGGCCAGGACGGCGGCCGTAAGGCGTAGCCGTCCCTGGAGGTAGGCGAGCTGCGCCGCAGCCCGCCAACTCTCCGCCAGCTCCGGGAGCTGCTCGGCCACAAGAGCCTCTGCTTCACCCTGAAGCAAGGAACGCCCGTCCAGCGCCGCAACCAGCCGGTCAGCTTCCGCTGCAAGTACCTCCAGCTCACTCCTCCGTAAGCTCTCCTGTGCGTTCCCCCTGACACCTCCCAATTCCCCCTCCCCACCCCATCCCCTGTCTCCCGGCAGCCTATACTCCACAACCTCCTCAAAAGGCCAACCCGCTCCCCGTGCCCCTCCAGCAGCCTGCTCCGCTCGGATCTCCGCCTTCAAGAGAGCTGCGGTGTACTTCACCCAGGCTGCCTCATCCCAGCGCTGCATCTGGTTCGTGAACTTGCAAACTGTTGCCAGTTTCACCGCCCAGCCCAGCGGTAGTGACCGGGAGAGCATCACAAGCCCCTCCGCCTCACCCGCCCACCATAATTCATCCACCGCCAGATTCAGTGAAATCCGAGCCTGCCAGTCCCCGCCCTGCGTCACCACATACACTGCTACCTTCAATTCCCTCGCCCCCTTTTCTTAAGAAACACAACAAAAAAGCACACCGCCCCATTCCTGGAGAGTGTGCTTCACCCGTAACTGGCATATTTAACTGTCATTCGCCGTGCTTAGATGGGGATCTCCCGCTTCCCGGCAACCGCATCATCCGCAGCGGCAGCAGCGGCTCTTGAACCCGTAGGTCCACTGTAACTCCCTGCCGGAGTTCTGCGCTGTCCGCGAGACCGTATAACGGCACCGCAGGCGCAAATTCAATAGAAGAGTTGTAATAAGCCATCCGTGAGGCTACCGCCATGGTCCTGTCCTCTGAACCGTCATCCACCAAGGTAACCTGCAGGGGCCTGCCCATCCAGCAAGCATGAACTGCAAAGACCCTGAGATACCACTCCACCACGGCCTCATGATTACGGGTAATCAGAATATAGTGAAGCCGCTTACCAGTCCGTGCTGCTGCCCGGGTCTCTTCCCGATGATGCAGGAGTTGAACAAGGGCTGCTGCGGATGCATAAATAGAGATAATCCAGATTAACTGGGCGATCATGAAGATGCACCTCCCTCTTATACCCACACTATATGCCGGATATAAAAGGACGGTGACAGCCCACTAGCACGGGAGCCTCTCCCGCCAGTTTAACTTAGGGTACATATTTAAGTTAGCATTTTGCAAAATTCGAATAGAGTGCGGACTGAAACAATACTATGGCTGCAGCTCGAGGCTGCATACAAGTTATGTACCGTTTTATAGGATCATTAGGATTCTCCAAAACGCTCAGTTAAACGATTATGAGGGAAGCTATAAAGTTACCCAGCCATATTTGATAGAATTAATTACAGCCTGCGTGCGGTCATCCACTTCCATCTTTTGCAGAATACTGCTGACATGGTTTTTGACCGTCTTCTCACTGATAAACAGATACTCCCCGATCATCTTGTTGCTCTTGCCCTCTGCCATCAAGCGCAGCACCTCTGCCTCGCGGCGGGTCAGCGGATTGTTGTCGCCTGCAACGAATTTGACACCGGCTTCCTTCACGGCCGTCTCGGCCATAGCGCCAGTCTCGTTAAGGTACGTCATGCGCCGCAGCTGATTAATCAGCTTGCCGGTCACCTTCGGATGGATAAAAGCATGCCCCTCACATACAGAACGGATCGCATTAATCAGCGACTCGGCTTCCATATCCTTCAGCAGGTATCCGTTCGCCCCCTTGCGCAGCGTCTCAAACACATAGCTTTCATCGTCATGAATCGAGAGGATTATCACTTTGACATCCGGGAACATTTCACGGAGCTTTTGCGTAGCCTCCACGCCGTTCTCAATCGGCATATTGATATCCATCAGTACGATATCCGGCTTGTTGCCGTTGCAGAATTCAAGCACCTGGATGCCGTCACCGCATTCGCCAATGACCTCGATGTCATCCTCCATATTCAAAATACGCTTGAGCCCTTCACGAAACAATTGATGATCATCGGCCAAAAGAACTTTAATGGGCGCTTTGCCAGAGTTTTGGTTCTCCATCACATTACTCCTTTCCCTTTTCCACATTCGTCGGAATGTGAATTACGATTGTTGTGCCCTGGTTCTCGGCTGACTGTATTTCCATTCTTCCTTCCAGCAATTCCACGCGTTCGCGCATACCCACCAGACCGAAGCTTTCCCGGTTGGCTTGTTCACTGATTTTTTTCACATTGAAGCCTAAGCCATTGTCTTTCACGACAATCTTGATCAATTGAGCCTGATAAGTAATCTCTACCAGTACGTAGCTCGGATAAGCATGCTTCGCCGCATTGGACAGCCCCTCCTGAACCAGCCGGTATACCGCTGCTTCCATCGCCGAGGACAACCGGTGCTCCTTCCCCCTGGTTTCAAAAGAGGTACGGATCTTCGTCTTCTCCTCATAATCATGCACATACTTCCGCAGAGTCGGAATCAGCCCCAAATCATCAAGCGCCATCGGACGCAGGTTGAAAATCACCTTGCGCATTTCTTCCAGGCTGTATCTTACCTGCCCCTTTAAGTCTATTACTTCGGCTTGTACCAGCCCAAATTCCTGCTTTACCAGCATTCTTTCTACAATTTCCGTCCTTAGGACTAGATTTGCCAGCATTTGAGCAGGCCCGTCATGAATTTCCCGGGCAATTCTTTTCCTTTCCTCTTCCTGAGCCAGGATTATTTTGAGTCCAATCATCTGGCGGTTCTTCGCAGATTCGACAATTCGCGTCACTTGACCTAGTTCTCCAGACAGATATTCCAGGACAACGCTCATTTGCGAACCAATTGATTCGGCACGTTCTACAGAATTTTCGACACTGCGAACACGCATTTGCAGTTCATCGCGTCTGTTCCGCAGATAAGCCTCCCTCTCCCTGGTCATCATCAGCTCAAGTTGCAGCTCTGTCGCCTTCTCATAGGCAATCCGTATGTCCTTCTCCGTGTAGCGGACAAAATCCCGGCTGACCTCTGTCAGCCGGATCCGGGAGCGGTGGTACTGCTGCTCCAGCTTGTCTACCTTTTGCAATGTTTCATCCGTTTCTTCCATGACCCGCTGCAGCTCTTTGTTGAGTGCAGCAAGCTCATCCCGTGCCACCTGCAATATTTCGAATATCTGATACTTGCTGCTCTCCATCACATCGATGGTGTTTTTAATCACCCGATCTATCGCATCGGCTTGAAATTCCACGGATGCTTGCCCCATTTCTATCGAATCGTATTAAAGGCTTTCCTTTATACTAACATATCACGATTCGATAGTTACGGTCTTAGTGTTCTGTTCCCATTTTACAGTCAGTCCAAGCTGTTCTGTCACTAGTCTGAGCGGTACTAAAGTCCTGGCATTCAGGATTATAGGTGCTACTTCAGCACTCTGCCGCTTCCCGTTCAGCACGAATTCCTTCTTGTTCACGGTCAGATCCAGCGCCTTGGAGCCCCGAAGGACCATAATCTTCTTGGTCTTCGCATCCCAGACCGCATTGCCGCCGAACGCGTCCATTACATATTTTATCGGCACATACGTACTGCCGTCCTTCACGATCGGTGCGACATCGATAGGCTGCTTGGTGCCGTTAACCGTCATCGCCTTGCCGCCTATGCTCATCGCCGCCGTCCCTTTGGGCAGTCCCGCCTCACTGGAGAGCGATGGCATCACGAAGGAAATATTATCAAAGGCCACTGTCCCCGTCTTGGCCCGTTCATCCTGGCCTTCTTCTACATTTACCACGTAAAGTCTCTTAAGGGAAGCTGGAAATTTAATCCCTGAGCCGGACAGATCGATATTAAGCGTCTTCCAGCCGTTCCAGTCGATGACTTTCGCCAGATCAATATAGGCCGTCTTTCCGCTGGCATCCGTCAGCTCGGCACGCATCCAGTTCAGGCTCATGTCTCCCATCACATCGACGGACATTGAGGTCGCCGCCGCCGGAATATCCTTGCCCGTTGTACCGTTGAACTGGGCGTATGCATACATTTTGCCGGTGCCTGCACTCATATCGTAGCTAAGCGATAACACCTTCGAGCCTGCACGCTCTGCGCTGCCTGGAACCACTGCTGCTGTTCCGGTAACCCCTGCCGCATTGGTAGTGAACGCGAACGGATAATTGGCATTCTCGAAATCCTCCCACGCCGTTGCAGCCGCAGTAGACAAGACAACCGCCGTGCTGAAGCCGTCATAGCGGGCAATCGCATATCCGGTAGTTACGCCAGGATCGACCGACTCCACCTTAAGCTTGCCATCCCCCACACTTCCCTTGAAGCCGATGAACTCCCACTTCAGTGCGGTTGCCGGAACAGCTATCGTTGCCCCGCTCTTCGACACTGCGCTAACCGGAACTGATACAGTGGCCCCAGCTTGCAGCGGTGCAGTGGCTGTACCTGCAATCAGGCTGGACAAGTCTTCTCCGCCCAGAACGGTGACCTCGGTCTCCGCACTCGCTGTTCCGCTGGTCGCCTTCAGCTTCACGGTTCCTGGCTTGACTGCCGTTGCTTCGCCCGCATTCACAGTCACACTGCCGCCGCTTGCGGTCCAGGCCGGATTAGCCGCTGCTACATCCACCGGATTGTAGTACGTATCATAGCCCTTTAGGGAGTATGTGGCCTTTTGTCCGATTAACAGTACCGAACTGCCGCTGATCTTGATTCCTTTCACTTCACCTTGCGGAGCAGAAGTATATACCCCGACGCCGTTAACGATTGTACGCTGCTCCTTGCCGTATTCGGTATTGAAGGTAAGTGTAGTCGAGGTTTCAGCCAGCGGGCGGTCTACCATCGTTGTAGAGCCCCCTCCGTCCAGATTAATCCCTTTCCACACCCCAATATTCGTCATGAAGGATTGCAGCTCTGTCAGCGACAGCCCTGCACTATTGCTGTTTTTCTCGGCTGCAATGACATATACATACCTGCCATCCTGGGAATATCCCAGCGCTGTACGCGCCCGGTACCCGCCTATACTGCTTGTGGAGCGTGAGAACGGCGACGCCTTGCCGTTATTGACCAGAATCGTATGCCCCCCGATCATCATCTGCAGCGTTGAAGGATCGAGCTCCTGCTGAGTAGTTTTGGAACGGAGCACATAGGTACTATTCAGCTTCTGTCCTACAATCAGATGGGCCTTAACGAACTGGGCAGCCAGCCCGTGCGTCCGCAGAATATAGGCCCCCTTGGGTACGGTCACCGGCAGAGCCGAATCCAGCGAGATCTGAGTAATGATATCATTCTCTACCAGCACCTCCGTCGGTGTAGTAGAACTGCCCTTAGGACGCTCCAGCGCTGTCCAAGCATCTGTATAAATATAAGCAGCATTAGCATGACTGTAAGTTGAACTGCCGCCTTCGGGATTGTAAGCCCCTTTGTTGATGCCGGATAGCGGGAACTGAGAACCATCCTCTGCGGTCAGCATCCCCTCAAAAGTATATTCATCAATGATAGGTTTACGGTCCTTGGTTACTGCAAAAGCATACATTCCGTTCAACTGTGAAGGGGTAGACACCAATACTCCGCCGGATACCTGACCGCCAATCGGTGCACCCTCTCCGCCGGTATTGAAGTAATCCCCGTTCACCGCCGCGACTGCTCCTGTCTCCGCCGCCATGCCCCCGGTGCTCTGCCGTGTCGTCAGATTCCCGCCTTTGCCGGTCATTACATCCAGAGAGACGTAAGGATTATTCAGATCGACACGAATGACGCTGGCCAGTCCTGTCGCACTCTTACCGGAACGCACCGTGGTAAATTTATATTTCATCATCATCGCACCGGAAGTGATAACCTCTTCACTAAGCTTCGTCGCCGAGAAGGACGCTGCTGCTTGTGCTACCGGCGCAGTGCTTGCGCCCAGCCATCCTGCACCTTCACTTCCGACAACCGGCATGATCCATATTACACCTGCCAGGGATGCAGCAATCCATTTTTTAGCAGGCGACCATTGATTTCCCCGTGTTTGCTCCGTACTCTTCTTCCCCATGAAAAACTCATTCATTTCAGTGTAACTCTCCCATCTATTTGTACTCTTCTACCTCGCTATCAAGACCTGGATATCAGTTCATAGTAATAGACTATACCTTTAATAGACTGAATTCAGCTCGAAAAGTTGCGAAAATTGGAGAGAACTAGCAGTTTTTACCGGCTGGGCAGAGTCACGCCGGAGCTGTCCTGGCGTGCCAAAATAGCTCCGGAACATATAAAATATGTCCTCGCAAAATAACCCCACAAAGTGGGGCTTTAGCGTAGGTGGTGACTCAGGTACTTTGCGGGGACCCCAAAACACATAAATTCTTATCTATCAAAAAAGCACCCGGCCCATAGACCGGATGCTCTGCTTAACTATAAACTATACAATTCCCTTACAAATAGCCTGCTGCCTTCAGCATCCGCTGTAGCATGACCGCAGCCTGCCCTCGGGTAGCATTACCTTGCGGCTGGAACTCTGTAGTGCTGACCCCCTGAATAATTCCCGCCTTAACCGCCTTGGCTACAAATTCGATACTCTGGCTCAGAATTTTCGCCCGGTCCTTGAACGGGCTAAGCGTATCCATCACCGATGCACTCAGCGTTACAGACTGTCCGGAATACTCCAGCGCCCTCACCATCATAATCGCCATCTGCTCACGGGTAATCTTATCCTCCGCACGGAAGGTCCCGTCCGTATTGCCGTTGATGATGCCGGCTTTGGCGGCGGCTTCAATGAAGTCACTCGTTTGTGTAAAGGGGCGTACATCCTTAAACTGGGAAGCTCCACCACGAACTGCTTGTAGACCCAGGCCCCGGCTAAGCATCACAGCGAACTCGGAACGGGTGATCGGCTGATCAGGCATAAACGCAGTTCCATAGCTGCTATCTATGATATTTTTGGCGGCCAACTCTGCTACAGCAGTCTTACTCCAATGGGAGGTCACATCTCCAAATGTACGCAAGGATATGTACACTCCCACCACCTGGTTCCCCTTCGTGCGTGCACTAACAACGCTATTACTCCCCACTGTAGCAATTTGGGCCGGCAAATAAATAGCATCATTATATGTCGAATCTACTCCGGAAGCCATCGTTTGTGCAGAGTTCAGTACAGCAGCATTGCGAACAGTGTATTGTCCTGCTACATTTAACTCCTTGGCATTGGAATAGTTATCTTTAATAGAACCCGTTAGACGTAAATCCATAAGCCCGGTAACGTTACGCATGGCCTGGCTTCCAACTTTTTGTTCGAACGAATAGAACGTCCCGCCCGGAACACTCTCCATACGCAGAACAAGGGAGACCTTACTAATATCTGTCCCCAAACTAGCAATTAGTGAATTCACATCAATATCGCTTAGTTTTATACCATACATATGATCTCCGTACCGGATGATCAGTTTTGCATTTTTGTTGCTTGCGGCTGCATCCGATAGAGCTTTTAGCGGAACGGTAACATAGGCTGACTTCTCTGTAGAAGGAACCTCGAATACCAACTCATCCGTACCTGCAAGCTTCAGATATTGATAACTGGCAGCCATACGCTCTGCATTCAGATCATATCTTTTAACCATTTGTTTGTAGACCGAAAGATCTGTAACCCCAAGAGCAGAATCACTCTTCAGTAACGGGTACTCCTTGCCAAACTCACTGGCAGGCAGGGTTCCCAGATAAGAAGGGCGGCTTCCATTGCCGGTTACACCAGTGGTCAGATTCTGAACAGACAATGAGTTGAAGGAAGGAAGTGAGTTCCCATTGGTATCTGTAATCATCCCCGCACCAGACAGGTAAGAGAGCTCAACCTTTTGACCGGCCGTCACTGCTTGCGAGAGATTCAATTTTAAAAGAGTTCCGGACAGGCTGAAATCCTGAACATCAATGCCGCTTCCATCAGCCTTAATCCCAAACTGATTAGCATACAATTTTGAAGAGGACTGCATGCTTTTGGTAAAGGTAACATTAAGTTCATTGCCTTTCACCGTAGCTACGCTGATCTCGGAGACTACCGTAGCTGAAGTTACAGACACTGGCTGAAGATCAACATAGGCGGCACGATTTCCATTCAGATCACTAAGTCCAAGAGTACCTGGAACATAGGATACCGTAACTGTTCCGCTAAGCGGCAATGCATTCTGAAGGGTCAATGTAGCCTGTGTACCACTCACCGAAACATTGGTAACATAGTTTGGTTTGCCGCCAACCAGTACAGAGAACTGGCTATTCATCGGCAAATTAATGGTGGACAGACCTTCGTTATAATTGAGAAGTAGCTTATTGCCCGCTCCCGTCGCATTCTGGAACACCGGCGGCACGTTGTCCTTAGTATTGCGGATGTTAAACTCAGCGAAGCCCGCGATATTCTGCCCCAGAGAGCTAACCAGCGGATACGATCCGGCGTAATAGGATACCCGGACCGACTCCGAATTGCCCACCTCAGAACCTACAGTTAGATATAGGGTATTGCCGCTGGTACTAATAGAATTCACCCCAAGCGAATACCCGTCAGTCGTGACCACAAACTGTTCATAGGCATATGGAGAGACCGTTTTGAGCGTATCATTGAAGGTCAGTGTTACTGTTCTGCCTGTAATTCTGCCTTCTTTGGGCGTAGGGAGCGCCGATTCTATAGTATTGGTGATCTGCTGTCCAGAAAAGGTAGGTGCAGCATTCCCGCTCGTATCCTGAATCGTCCGCACGCCGCCGGTATAGCTGATTTTCACATTCTGGCCTACAGCGATACCTGTACTAATCACTACAAATACACTATCTCCTTGAATATAGGCACTCTCAATATTCCGGGTTTCCTCATTGACGGTTACCCCGAAGCTGGAAGCCAGCAGAGCCACTGAAGCATTAAGCGTCTCACTATACCTCAGACGGATCGTCCGATTGTTCTCCAGCACTGCACTCGTCAGCGATGGCGGGGTCTTGTCTATGGCTACAGTGCGGAAGCTCCATGATTTGGTACCGCTTAATCCCTCATACTGCACGCTGGGGTCAGCGGCGTCTGTGAACGTCCCTTTGGCGATGTCGATATAATAGATCGTATCTGATTCCAGCGCTGCAGCCGGCTTAATAATGAATTCTTTGGCAGAGGCACCCTGCTGGACTGCTGCTGCCACTTTAGAGCCATTGCTTTTGTATAGAACAACCCCGCTTGCGACGGTGCTATCATAGACAACATCCCGGTTGAAATTAACCGCAATCGTTTTGGAGATGTCTACCGACTCACTGCGGTCCGCTGGAGATAACCCGGCTACAGACAGACTTGTCAGCGAAGCTGTAGTGAACGTCCAGGAGTACGGACCTGAAGCCGGAAAGAGTTGACCATCCTGATCATAAAAAGCCCCCTGCGGTATTGTAACTGTATATAGTGTACCGCTCAACAGCGGCGACGCCGCGGAGGCTGGCAACAGTGTAATTGCTGAGCTCCCCCCGCCGGTGACACTCGTCGAGTTAACATTCAACCATCTTGTCCTGGCGTCCCCTTCTGCACCTGGAGAGACTGAGATTACTCCAGAGGCCGGACTCATCGGGCGGTCGAAGTACAGCTTAAGGGCTCCACTTACCGATGCGCCAAAAGATGCGTTGGCCGGAGCCGTAGATGCAGAGATAGTACCCGTGCCAATCGTGGAGAAGGTCCAGCCGCTGCCACTCGCTATCCCCTGATAGGTTGTATTATTAGTATCCTTGAATGCATACGCATCGATAAGCACATAATAATTTCCGCCAGATGGAAGCTTATTAGCCAGTGTCAGTGTAACCGTTGTAGCTGAATCTGCGCTCTGGAAGGCTACTCCAGCTTCTCCCTCGCGGATCGCAAACTCCTGTATAACCGCGTTATCCGCTGATGAGAGCAGCCTGACGCTGCCTCCCCCGGCTGTAAGCACTCCGGATAAGCGTATACTCAGCTCCGTTAAGCTACTTGCCTCTATTCTGGAATTGCTGGCCGGAGACATACTGCTTGCTATAATCGCCGGGTTCACCTCCGGGGCTGTCGTGAACTTCCAGCTGGTTGCTGCTGATTCATTGCCTGCACTATCCTTGAACAGCCCTTTAGGCACACTTACGCTATATGTTTTGTAAGGAGCGAATTTAAAACTGGAGCCTAGCTTGATCTCGTAGCTTGCCGAGTTTCCGATTAGCCCTGCACTCCCGATTGCAATTTCCGTAAATACTGTTTCGGCATTTACATCTGTAATGGTGATTTTCCCGGCTTGCGGGATCACCTGGCGGTCAAAGCTAAGCCCCAGCGAAGCCCCGACATTTACAAAAGCAGACCCGTTAGCAGGAGAAATGCTGATTCCGAATTCCGAAGCGGCGTATACCGCTGATGTATGTATACCGATAGCTGGACTGCTCAGACCAAGCAGCAGATTGCCTGCAATGATAATTGCTGTGCCTATTGTTAATTTCTTTTTCATTCTTAAAAAACCCCTTTCAGCCCTTCCAGCACTTCTTGTATTTGTATACTGTTATATTTCGGCTAAAGGGCTTCCAAAGTTTAGAAGATGACAGCTAAGGGCACATCGGCTTGCTCTTTTCACAAAAAAAAGGCCCACACAGCACCCTCTTCATGAGGGCATCTGTATGGGCATGTTTATTCTTAATTCTTAGATTCCGGACTGGGCTTTTAACAAATCCGCCTTATCCACGCGTTCCCAAGGAAGATCCACATCTGTACGGCCAAAATGTCCATAAGCAGCTGTCTGTCTATAGATAGGCTTACGCAGATCCAGCATCGAGATGATTCCCGCTGGACGAAGATCAAAGTTATCGCTGATCAGCTGAACCAGCTTCTCCTCACTGATCTTCCCCGTTCCATATGTATCTACATTGATCGATACAGGGTTTGCAACACCGATAGCATACGCCAATTGAATCTCGCACTTGTCAGCAAGGCCGGCAGCGACCAGATTCTTCGCTACATAACGGGCAGCATAGGCTGCAGAACGGTCCACTTTGGTCGGATCTTTACCGGAGAAGGCTCCGCCGCCATGACGGGCATAACCGCCATATGTATCCACAATAATCTTACGTCCAGTCAGACCGGCATCTCCTTGAGGACCACCAATCACAAAGCGGCCAGTAGGATTAATGAAATATTTAGTGGCTTCATCCAATAGTTCAGCTGGAACAACCGGAAGAATGACATGCTCTTTGATGTCTGCCTGAATTTGCTCAAGGGTAATTTCTTCTGCATGTTGGGTAGATACTACGATCGTGTCCACACGCACCGGCTTGTCGCCCTGGTACTCAATCGTAACCTGGGTTTTACCATCCGGACGCAGATATTTCAAAGTTCCATCCTTACGGACTTCCGCCAAGCGGCGGGCAATTCGGTGAGACAGGGCAATCGGAAGCGGCATAAGCTCAGGCGTCTCATTGGTAGCAAACCCGAACATCAGACCTTGGTCACCCGCACCGATGTTAGCAGTCTCTTCAGCTAGTGACGCAGGATCACGATGCTCAAGAGCAGCATTTACACCCTGGGCAATGTCTGCAGATTGCTCATTCAACGAGCTAAGGACGGCACACGTATTATAATCGAAGCCAAACTTCGCGCGGGTATAGCCAATTTCCTTAATAGTATTACGTACGATTGCCGGAATATCCACATATTCAGACTTAGTGCTAATTTCCCCGATGACAAGCACGAGACCTGTTGCTACAGCTACCTCACAAGCTACACGGGCATTAGGATCGTTAGCAAGAAATGCATCTAGTACCGCGTCGGATATCTGATCACAGATTTTATCGGGGTGTCCCTCCGTTACGGACTCAGAAGTAAACAGATGACGCCCTTTGATCGACATATACAACAACCTCCCATATTGTTGATCTGACACTGTATTCAAGGGGGCTCCCTAGTAGATAACAGGCCAAATGTAAGTAGTAGTAGAATAATGGCCAATGCCTGTTTAATTCAAAAAATGAACCTTTTCCGAATGGAAAAGGTCTACGGCCTTCCTCAAAAGTCATATTATCTTATTTACCGGTTGCTGTCAATTGAAGCCAGTTATACGAAAAGAGACTGCTCTGCCTGTTTGATCAACCTCTTTGTGATTTCCCCGCCAACAGATCCATTATCTCTGGAGCTTAGATGCCCCAGATATGGAGTTCCTCCAGATGCGCTTGCTCCGCCAATCGTCCCCAGCTCAGAAGCAAACTCCGTATCCATTCCACCGCCGTACGAAGCTCCATATAATCCGAATTCAGAAGCAATTTCATATTGCATTTGTTTCAGCATTGCCCGACTCTCTGGTACCACTGTGCGATTTGTACGTGCCATGTTACAGCACCTCCTGCGAATTTTTTAAGATTACAGGTGGTATTGTGTACGAATTCCAAAGGCCTAAGTCGGCTCAATGTTTGTCAGCTGTGGGAATGAGTTCCGGGGTATATTGAAGTCCAATATAGGGCATTCTTTATATAGAAAGAAAAATGTCGATTGAAGTAAACTTTAACTCGAGTCGTTGATTATTTCAGAGTATATGCACCACGGACCATAACAACGATTTTCATCGTCTGACCGTCCTGTACAGCGATTCCACGGCCATCCCGCGGGAAAGATAACAGATGATTCGTAGGCGCAGCTACACCATTCGCCAAATCGACACCATCCGTCAAATCAGCCACCCCATTAGCATCCTGGGAATAAATAACCGCTTTGCCGGCACGAACAATGAATTCTGCACCTGCTCCAGCGATGAGAGTCTGGCCTGGCTTCACATCAACAATTTCAACGGCATTTCCTGTAATGCTGGTATCCCCTGTACCGGGAGCTGGCGCTTTGGTAGGTGCTGTGGTTGCACTCGGTGCTGCAGTTGCAGCCGGTGCATTAGTAGCCGTAGCGCTCGGAGCTTGGGTAGGTGGACTAATGTTACCGCCCAAAACCTTCTGAATCTGCTGATCCACATAGCTCTTGGTAACCACAGGGTCCTCTGCCGTTCCTGGCTGCGATCCTACGCCTGCACCTTCAGCCGTTAAGTTAAGCATGGAGCCTGCCCATAGGCCACCGGCCAGCAGCACTGCTGACATCGTAACTTTCCAAGCGGTCTTCAAATGTATTTCCTCCTCATATCGGAATAAATGGCTATAAAAAAAGAATAGCCTCCGAAGAGGCTATTCTTTGCTTCGGTAATCGGAGATTACTTAGCGTAAACTTCAGTAGTGTCGTCTTTAATAACGTTTCCGTCACCGTCAGTGAACGTTGCACCTTTAACGACTTTAACAATAATTCTGTTAACTTCGTTAGCGTTAAGGTCAAGCTCTTCAAGTGCGCCTGCTTTAGAATCAATGATTTGTTTGGAGAACTTAACAGACCATTTACCCTTGTCAGAACCGTACTTGATTTCAGTAACCGAAACGATTTGTGATGCCTTAACAGCTTGGTTATCAACAACATCATTGTTGATAAAGAACTGCAGGTTGCTTGTGATGTTCTCTTTAGTAAGACCAACTACGTCTTTAGAGAATCCAAGGATCAGTTCAGTGGAGCTTCCTCCAGATACTGCAGCAGTGTTAAAGGTTGGCTTAACTCTGCTAGTCAGCTTACCCTTAGCTTTAGCTTGTGTACCATCAATGCCGTTACCAACAGTGTCAGTAACTCCGCTTACGATGAACTCGTAATCAGATTTAGTTTTGTCAATTGCACCACTAGGAATCTTGATAGTTACGCGAGCATATACAGGATTCTTTGTAGATGTAGTTACATTACCATTAATATCAAGAGTTGTTACAGATGGGAATGAACCAGCTGGAAGTGCTTTACCGTCCAGTGTATAGCTGTTTACATCGATCAGAGTTGTGCTATTCAGACCACTTGGATCCATCAGATCAACTGTAATGCTTGCTTCGCCATATACTGTATTAGTAACGCTGTCTCCGCTAACTTTCACACTGTCATTGAATTTAATTGGTGTGTAGCTAGCAGTTGGCATGAACAATGTTGGTCCCTTGTCATCAGTGGAAGAAGCTCCCAAAGTAACATCCAATACTTGTGCAGTATTTTCATTGCCAGCATAAGATTTATCTTTCACTAGACCAGCAGGTACACGCAGAGTGTACTTACCAGCAGCTACAGTAGCTGGAACTGGAATAACGATAGTTTTTTCGTTGTTTTTCTTGAAGCCGGTAGTTGGAACAATGATGGATTCACCAGTAGATTCACTGATCAGGTATACAGTACCCTTACCAACATACTCAACATCCTTAGTGAATCTCAAGGCAATACCTTTGTTCGTTGCAGTTGTTGAATAAGTTACATTAGTCACTGTTGGAGCTACTGTGTCCTTAGTGAATGTGATGGCTTGGTTAGAAGCCGTTCCCAGGATATTGCCCAGTGTGTCCTTAACCGAAGCAGCGAAAACAACTGAGCCGGTGAAAGTATTGCTGGATGGGAATGAAATTCTAGGGGACTGCAATGTGAACTTCTTGCCATTCTCAGAAGTAATAACGGAGAACGTACCTTGGCTTTCACCAGAAGCGTTCAACAAGCGAACGTTACCTACCAGGGATGCACGATCTACAGTTTTATCGAATTCAACTTCGATAAATCTGTCGCTTACCGGAGTTACGCTCTTGATGACAGGAGCTGCAACATCGGAAGTTACTGTAACTGTAGTTTTAGTTGGGTTCGGTGTAATTGCGTTCCCGGAATAGTCAGATACGTTTTGCAGAGACACATCATAAGTCTTGCCGCTATCCAAAGATACGCCGCTCAATTTGAATTCATCATAAGTAGCATTGGTTGAAGTAGCTTGAGCAGGTGCGCCGTTAACGTAAGCTACGATACCGGTAGTTTTAACTGGCTCGCTGAATTTAACATATACATCTTTAGTATTTGTTTTTGCAGCAGCAGTTGCAGATACGATAGTCGGAGCTACTGTGTCAGCAACATTCACCGTTTGAAGGAAAGCTGGGATGGATTCTGCAGAAGTTGTGCGAATATCCCCGCTTACTTCAATGTTGTAGTTACCTTTAAGGAACTTGATAGTTGGAACGTTAGCCAAAGTGATTACAGCCTCAGTGTTATCGGCATTGAATGTCACATTAGCATTAACTGCATCATTTTCCTTAGTGCCAACCTTAGTGATCTTGATCACTTCATCAAGCAATTTGCTGGATTCAGCAACAGTGTCAGTATCAACTGTGCGGTTGAACTTCACAACTACTTGCTTAGAGTTAGGAGTTGTTACGGAAACAACCTTAGGAGCCTGCAGAGTTACTTTTGCAGTGTAGTCCTTTTCAAGGTGTTTGAAGTTGATTGTTTGTTCAACGCCTGCTACCAGAGCAGTTGTCAATTCAACGTTTGCAGTAGTCTTGTCAGAGAAAGTTACAACTACTTTGGTTGGGCTTACTGCTTCAGCAGAAGCTACAGTCAATGTAGGAACTTTACCGATTTGATCAGCCGCATAAGCTGTTTGTACTACCAGAGCACGGTCAGCATTAGATTTGAAGTTTACATCTTTAGCAATCAGACCAGCATTGATAACTGCTTGTGCATAGCCTTTAGCCCATACAGATGCATTGTTGTCAGTTGTAGTAGGCTGTTCCATCTTCAGAGCACGGAACAATACTGCTGCAACTTCTTCAACTGTTACTTTACCATTGTAGTTGAAGATGCCTTTAACTGTGTCTTGACCTTGCATCAAGCCTGCAGCTGTAACAGCTTCTACGTAAGGAACAGTCCAGTTAGTAGCTGTGTAACCTTTGTCTTTGTAAGTGAGCTTGCCAGTTACTTCAGTAAGACCGAACAATTTAGTAACGATCTTAGCGAATTCACCGCGAGTCAGATCTTTTTCAAGGTGAGCTTTACCATCTGGGTATCCATTAAGAATACCTTTTGCTGCCAAAGCATCAAATGCTTGTTGTGGAGTTACTTTTGCTGTTTCACCAAATGCCACAGAGGCAAACATCGAGAATGCCATTGCTGTAGACAGTGCTACGGATAAAATTTTCTTCATAACCTTTTTTTCTCCTCCTTGGACGTTCATAAACTGGGATTTTTCTTTAGTTGTGTAGCTCATATCACTCATTTGTCGAGCACCCCCTTTCCCGAGTTGAGCAGATTAAGTATAAATAATGTCTGTGACGGGTATCACAGAAACTTGTAAACAGCTTCAAGGCATAGTAATACTAGATTCCTAATTCTACCTAAGTATTATACAATGTGCCTCTAGTCACGTAAAGCTAATTTTTCCATTTAGCAATGAGCAGTGCCTCCAGGGCATTCCACAATTGCCTTGTGCAAGTGACTCTACACCTTAAACGCAATAGGTTTGAAAAAGTTGCGCTTTGGTTAAAAAAAACTTTTTCCTGCCTGCTGTATCCCTGCCCCGATACACTAGAAGATACAATATGTATGTTCTACTAACTATTGTTAATGTTGGGTGGCTACGGGAATCAGTATAGCATAGAGATATTCCAAACGTCATTAAACAATATTTTCTAAGTTTACAAACAAATATTGCGTACTAACAGGGGGGTGTTTGTTGACCAGCATTCAAGTTAATAAGTATATAACCACATTGCAACAGGGTTAACACTTCGGATAGTGATTTACATAAAGAAAGGCTACTGAGATCAACTCAGCAGCCTTTCCTTCAAATTAGTATATCCAGGACTATCGAATCTTCAACGATAGCTGTATTAACTCCTGGCGCTTCTCAGGACTTGCATTAACATTCTCATACATGGCATCAATAGCTGCACGGTTCTCGCGGTAGCTCTTCTCATGTTTGATTGTGCTATGGGACCATTCAATCAAAGCATTCTCAGCAATAACCAGTTCATTATAAGCATCATGGAAGCCAGTTGCTTGAACAAGCTCTTCCATTACTTCCTGAGTGATCTCCTGCAAAGCCCGCTTTGCTGCAATTTCCTTTTCCATAACCTTTGCTCTATTCTCAAACATATTCTTTGCTTTCGTGTAATCCAATTGTGCTTTTGATAAAATCGGTTTCATCGATAGCTTTCACCTTTCACGTAAAAATGGTTTCTTTGACATTGTAACGCAAATGGGAGCAGATTACAAAGATGTCCGAATGGTAATTTAACCTGAATAAGGTTTTTACTATAGAACTGTCAATCCCTAACTCAGGGTTTTAGGGAAAATTGTAGTGCTTTTCTTCAAAAGCTCCACAGCAATTTTACCAGCCTCAGCTCTTGTCATATTGGCTTTGGGATTAAAGTTGTACGAAGCCTTCTTTTGGCCCGTAGTGGTCACTTCAGCCCCGTTCATAATTTTCGCCTTTGACACGGCCTGAACTGCGGCTAATGCATAGGACTCTATTTTACCGGAATCCAGGAATGACTTGGCTACTGCATCCTTTAATTTCTGATCATTAACCGGCAGCTTCAGCTTGAGTGCTCTGGCAATCATCACTGCCGCTTGCTCGCGCGTAATCGGTTGATCTGGCCCGAATACCCCATCGGTAAGTCCAGTAACAATTCCGGCTCTCGAGGCTGTTTCAATATGTTCATAATCCCAGGTCACTGAACCGGCCCCTGGAACCAAATCAGCGTAAGTCTTATTGCCATCGTAGTTAAGCGGCAGATTCAAGCCTTTTACCAGCAGGGTTGCGAACTCTCCTCTTGTAGTCTGATCGTCTGTGCCAAACTGTTCAAAGCGAAGATTATTCATGATCCCTTTGGAATACAGGGCATTGAGAATGTTACGGGCCCATTGATGATTCGTAATGTCGTTATAACCGCGGCTCATCTTCATAACCTTGTAATAACCAAACTCATCAAACGGAACACTGATTGTATGCTTGTTGGTATCCACAGTACCGCCAATATTCACCCATTCACGGTTGGAATTATATTGGAATACAGTTACAACAGTCCCCGCGTCATCAACGACATTGGAGTCAAAGGCCAGCGTTAGTTTCCCACGCTTGGATGGAGTGATCTTGCGTTCTGCCGGAGTCTGCGGATCACCGAACAAACCATCTACAGAATACGGAGCCAAGCCATTCGTGGCAGGAATGTAGCCTCCGGTCGATACCGTACCCAGTTCTCCCAGGCCTCCGCTAATCCAGTACACATCGGATATTGTTACGAAGTTGCTGCTCTCATATGGAGAACTGAAACGAAGTGAGAACTCATCGGGAATGGTCCAGTTAGGAATTCCGCTCTCTTCAAAGGTTACCGGGAAGCCGATGACATTGCCATAATCGTTACGGCGTTCTACCACACCTGTTGTCGGTTCAGCAATACCGAAGCGAAGTTTGGTATCCGGATAGAACTTCTTCAGGTTGCGTGTATCTGTACTTTGCATTACAGTCCCTTTCGGAAAGCTCAGTTCCAGCTTCTTATTAAATACACTGTATTTGTCCGCTACCTTAGGAGCCATATACTGCGAATCAACAGCCACGGTACCCGTATAGAATATCGAGATAGTATCTGTACTTGTACTGCTTCCTCTGACAACTTGAATTTTGATACTGTTTGCCTTATCCGGCTTCAAGCCTACGTAATCCAGAACGAATCTGCCCGGTCCCAGATCCGTCCGCTTAACGGCCTGCTCTTTGTCAATAACTACATTAGTAGCACCCTCAGCCTCAATATCAAAATGAACAAAGTTCTTATTCACAACATACTGAGTCCCTACAGAGGGTTGAGGAGACAGAATGCGGTAAGCACTGACCTCCCGGATCAGCTCCAGCTTCTGGCTGGTCTTGGCACCAGTGCTGTTAATCAGTTCAAGCGTATAGATGTAAGTTCCCGGTGTATCATTAGTAAGATCCTGAATCCGCATTACGAAGTCCTTCTGACTGCCGGCAAAGCTGGTAGTGTAACGTTGATCAGCAAACACCGGGCTTGCTGTATTTGAAGTACTGGCATTTGCCGGAATATCAAGCGACAAAATATTTTTGGTACCCAGGTTCAGGTTCAGCTTCACAGCCCCGCTGCCCCGCAGCACCAAATCGTAGGTTTTTAGACTGGTTGTATACTTTGTTTCATTATAAATAAAATCAGGTGTCAAATTAAACAATTTCGTGAGCAGTACATCCGTTGGTCCGAAATTAGTGTCCGGGAATGTAGGTCTCCCTGTGCCTAAGGCTGGCTGGAACTTGCTGATGGTTGATACGTTCTCATCAAGAATATAGACGCGCAGTTCCTTGCGAACCTCACGAACCTGTCCTTTTTCATCTACCCCTGTTCCTGTAAGAACAATTTTGTTCTCCCCGAATACGATGGGTCCTGAAGTTGCATTAATTGTTAAATCCACCGAAAAAGTACCATCACTTGGGTTAGGCCATTTCTCAGTTCCCGTGGGCTTCATCTTCGTTCCATTCACATACATTTCAGCGAGGAAGTAGCTGCTGCCCAGATTAAAATCAATATATTGTCCCTTTACGTTCAATACTGTACTTTCTTTGGAGTTTATTACATAAGTCTGGCCATCCGTAAGGTTGGATACATAAATGTAGCTCTTGGAGGCAAATGAAATATTCACATCCTTGTTTGATGACGAGCCATCAATCTTGAATCGGACAGTCTGATTCCCATTCTGGAAATCCGTAATTTTGAAGATATGTTCTGTTGGCGATACCGCCTTAATCCATTGCGGCGCTAAAACTCTGGTGGACAAAGGCAAATAGTTTGCCAGCAGCTTCACAGGAGTGGTTGTCACAGCCGTATTGGTTTTGACCAAGATATAGAATTCTCCAGAATCCACCTTAGCCCCATTCAGCGCTACTCCGGCAGGTACTGTCCCTGTTGTTTCGTTATATCCCGGCAAATACTTCATATCTGTAATTACAATATTATTCTTCATATACTGAAAATCAATGGACCGGTTAACGGTCTTGGTTCCATAGGCTACTGAAAGATTGTGCGTCTGCTTTTCTAAGCGGTTGGCAGGTGTTGCATTATCCTTTGTCAGTGTCAAAGGGAGCTTAAAAGTTACCAGCCGATAAGCAGGTGCGTCCTTAATCGGAGATGGCACTAAAATTTCAGAGCCTAATTTCAACTCCACAGAACCACTGCTTCCAAATACTAATCCTTCCCCATATACAATAGCGGGTACTAAACTATCCAGCTTCACAACCGCTGATCCGCTAAAGGGAACTCCGGCATTGTCTGGAACCATCATCTGGACAAACAGATTAGCGGTATCGCTGTCTTCTGTCATCACTGGCTGGTCTCCGTACAAAAGGTCCTGCCCCTGTTTTTGATTATCCACTAAATACATGGCGACTATGGGGTTCTTCTCATCATAGTAGAAAATTGAATATTGAAAGCTGAGTGTGTCAGAACCATTCTGGACAACCAGCTTAAGGCTATTTACCCCAGGCTTAAGCTCCATACGCTGGGAAAAGAAGGTGCCGTCCTGCAATAATGATGTGCTTGAAGCCGTACCCTCATTAAGAGCAACTGTAACCTTGGTAACATTCTGGGCCTTGCCTTCAAGTGTGATTTCCTTGTTGGCTACGACCAGTTGTGCGCCTTCATTCAGATTCAGCTTCTCAGATCCCCCTAGAACCTGAAGCTTCTCTACATAGGGTACCTGATCAAATAGAACGTAAAATGCTTCGGAGCGGTCATTACTGCCCTGTGATCCGGTCAATGTAATCCGGTTCATACCAGGATACAAGGTCAAATTGGCACTGAAGCGGTTGTCAGGACTATCAACATCCAGCTGAACAACTCCAGGCGTAACATGTGTAGGATCTTCCAGCCACTTGCCGTTCTTCTGATCCCACGTCAATAACTGTACATTGGCTCCAAGTGTAGAACTGGTTACCTTGGTGAAGGTTCCTGTTACTGTGAGACTCGCATCTGTCACCTGCAATACATTGTCTCTGGCAATTTGCGCAGATGACGATGATGAAGCTGGCGGCAGCAGGGTCAGATCAACCGTATTCCGCAGCTTTTGATTATCCGGTGTAAAATAACTGGTCGGCTTATCTGCAGCCGCCGCAATATTCATAAGTCCTGGTGGGACTAAGGATACCAATAAAGCGAACAGAAGTGTCCAGATAAATGTTTTTCTCATGCGCTGCATGTCATTAACCTCTCCCTTTTGTTGATGATAATTATTTTATCGGTCCAGCAGCCCATAATTTGAAGGACTACGCCCAACTTTTCTGTAAGCGGCATCCAGATCTGCAATAGCAAAGGCCCCAGCTTGCCCGGCTATGAGAATAAAACAAAAAAAGCGTACCCTTATGAAAGGATACGCACTAGTATTTAATGAAACTAATTGAAGTTACGCCAGGATGCCGAAGAATTTATAGCTTGCTTCCCCGCTCCTGCCCAACCTTCATCCGCATTCTCAAGAACAAGTCAATCACCGGACGCTTGGTCTTGCTGATGACGCCGGTAATCTCTGCGCCGATCTGCAGGAAGAAGAGCATGACGCAGATGACTACGAAAGTAACCCAGTTGGCTTCGTAGAGCGAAGCAGAGGTCTGGATGACTGCCAGGATGCCGAAGAATGCGGCAATGCCGTAGATGATCAGTACTGTCTGGCGATGGCTGAAGCCAAGCTCACGCAGACAGTGATGGAGATGGCCCTTGTCCGGAGCGAAGATCGGCTTCTTCTGCAGCTTGCGCCGGACGATGGCGAAGAACGTATCCGATAACGGAACTCCGATGATAAGGAGTGGTGTAATGAATGAAACCACCGCAATCTGTTTGAAGCCGAGCAGTGCGAGCAGCGCCAGGCAGAAGCCCAGGAACAGCGAGCCCGTATCGCCCATGAAGATTTTGGCAGGATGGAAATTGAAGAACAGGAATCCCAGAATGCTGCCTAGAAGCAGCAGACAGAGCAAGGCAACCATGGTGTTACCCATCAGGAAGGCCATGACGGCAATCGTAGCAATTGCGATACCAGATACGCCTGCTGCAAGCCCGTCCAGCCCGTCGATCAGATTCACAGCGTTCGTGACACCGACAATCCAGAAGATCGTCAGAGGGATGGCAATCCAGCTCTCTAGGGAAGAATAGCTATTATGAAAAGGAATATTTACGAAATCAACCGTGATGCCAAACCCGAAAACTACGATACAGGCAGCAGCAATTTGGCCCAGCAGCTTCACTTTGGCTGACAGCTCAAAGCGGTCATCCAAACCGCCGATCAATACAATCAGACCTCCGCCGCATAGCAGCGCCTTAATGAAATTAGTCTCCCGGGGAGTGAAGTCGTACGGAATAAACGGCAATACGGCAAGCAGGCCTAACACAAACGCCAGAAATATGCCGAGTCCGCCGAGGCGGGGCATGATCTTCGTATGCACTTTCCGGGCATTTGGCACATCTGTCGCACCGATCTTAATAGCGAATTTCTTCACGAACGGCGTCAAAAGCAGTGCAAGCCCCATGCACACAATGAATCCGGCGATGTATATGATTAACATTTGAAAAGTCGACCTCCATTTCTCTACCGCATTGAATTATACGCTGAACCAAAAACAAATTCCAATACTGTTTTTAGGCGATACCACGGATTTTTTCAGTAAATTTCCTCATTTTACTGGTCTTTTGTTACTTTATCTTTCTCTCGTACCACTTTTACTGCGAATTTCGGCAGCGCAAGCATTCTTTTGTAACGTGTAGGTTCCTTAAGCAGCCGGTATAACCATTCTGCCCTTAATTTCTGGAAGGCAACAGGAGCACGGCGGCTCTTGCCTGAGATCACATCAAAGCTCCCGCCAACACCCATCATCACCGGAATCTGCAGCCGGGATTTGTACTGGGCAATCCATGGTTCCTGACTGTCCGCCCCTCTGGCAACAAAGAGCAAGTCAGGCTTCGCTTCAAGGATGCCGCCCACAATCTGTTCGTCCTCTGCCGGACCAAAATACCCGTCATGATATCCTGCGATGACAATACCGGGATATCTTGTTTGTAACCGGGAAGCCGTCTCGCGAATCACCTCAGGAGTTGAACCGAGCAAATATACTCTCCAGTTATAGCTTTCGCCTTGGTGCAATAATTCATGTAAAAGATCAAAACCGGCTACACGCTCAGCTACAGGCTCATGGCAATATTCCGCTGCCCATACCACTCCAGTCCCGTCGGGGACAACCAGCTCTGCTGATTTCATAATCTCCATATAAGACGGATTCTCCAGCGCCGCCATAACCATGATCGGATTAGCAGTAATTACCTGATGCGGCTCACGCTTATGAACCGCCTCCGTCAAATAGGAAACCGTGGTCTTCATATCCGCCTTGGATACTCGTATGCCAAAAATGGGTACTGTCGGTAATGCGCTATCTGCTTTCACTTGTCACTCATCCTTTACGGCCGAAATATTGGGCAATTCGCCGGGCAGGCGCCTCAGCCTCTTGGGTCAGCGCGGCAATCAGCGGCTCCCGCTCCTGCTTCCAGCGCTCCCCTGAGCTCAGCAGCTCCAGAAGAACGGCAGCCACCTTGTCTGCCTCCAGTGTATCTGTCTTACCCACCGGCTGACAATCCACCCGCTCAAGAAAATGATCAATCTTCGGATCATAAGAGACGCCCATCATCGGAACACGCTGTCCCGCAGCATAGATAAGGCTGTGCAGCCGCATACCTATAAGCGTTTGGCACTGGCTTACCTCCCACAGCATCTTCAGCGGATGAAGCACATCCTCACGGATCGTTACTGATCCCCCATTATCTTCTATAGCCCGGCCTATCTTCTGCATTACATAGCGGGAAGCCTCATTGTCCGCAGGATGATGGAAGGGCAGAAAGTGTACATGGAGCGGCTGGACCGCAGAAGCCTTCACTAAACCCTCAGCCAAGGTATCAAGTTCTTGGCGGGACTCCTCCCAGAAGCGCACGGAGACACCTATAGTAGCGGGCGAACCTTGCAGGCCGGAGTTGAGTGTTCCAGCTACAGGATCTGCTTCTGCATGTTGTTCTGACTGCATATCCTTAGGCAACTCCAGCCCCATAACCGGGTCGGGTACAACGTCTATATCATCAATGCTAAGCCCCATAGACTGAAGCAGCAGGCGGGACTGTTCATCCCGCACGGAGATATAAGCACATTTCCGGAAAATCGATTTGATCAGCGGATGAAACAGCTTGCGGTTCACCGGGCCGATTCCCTGGGAATAGATAAATGTCGGCTTCCCCATCCACTGGGCCAGCTTGATGATGCCCAGGTAATACGGGATGGTCTTGCTGCTTGTCACATCCTGAAGCAGGCTGCCGCCGCCGCTGATCAGACCCGCACTGTCTGATATAGCTCTCCGCACCTCTCCCAGTTTCATCCGGTGTACGGATTCCACCCCGTACGTGGCAGCCGTCCACTCCGGATCAATGGATAAGACCACAGGCACAAGTGTTACTCCGGCGGCCTGGGAATGCTTGCGCAGAGCATTCAGAATCGACTGCAGAACGGCTTCGTCTCCACTGTTGTGGAAGCCGTAAAAGCCGGAGATTACAATTTTTTGAGCAGAGGTGACCATCGTTTCCAACATCCTTCCACAATCTTCCATATCCCTACAGCGATAATACCAATGATCAGGCCGAGTCCAAGACCCAGGAGTCCGCGGACCAGCGAGATTAGTACCGGCGAATGAATATGGGCAAAGGTATCCACCATAGACAACTGGCCAATGACTGCAATAATCATGATGAAGGCTGCACTCCGGTATTTATAGGCCAAGAATGCGCCGAGGATAAAGAGTGGATGTGCCAGCAGGAATTCCTTGTTACGGGGTCTGACCCCGACAGTATTCTCCAGGAAGACACGAAGGATTTTCTCCGGTGCACTTACACTTCCGGCATTCCCGGTCCGGCTCAAATAATACATCCCCACGATACCGATTACTCCGGCCGCAATGACCATAGCGAGTGTAATCGGCGTCCGCAGCAGCTTACCGGTCTTGTTAAAGGCAAATTCGCCACGGTACAGAAGGACATACAGTGCAGTAAGCCCGATCGGGGCCAAGTGCAGCAGACTTACACCGCGGAACTGATCCAGCACCAGGGCGTAGGTAATATTATTCAGCAGAGCAATGACGAAAGGCACCGCACTGAATGTGATTAACGCAGTTTTGACATACAGAACGAGACTATGTGTCAGACGGCGGCGCGGGCTCATTACGGCAAAGGTTAACGGATTGGCGCGTAAAGGCGGGCCCATCTCATTAATTTTGCGGATAGCCAGCACTATAGCCAGGGTAGGCGCACTTATTGCTACGGCAAGCGCCAGCGCCTGTTCAAATAATGTCGGCTTCAGAATCAGCAGTCCTGCACTTCCAACCAGTCCAAGCACCCATACAGGCAGAGTAAGCCAAGGAATGAAGTAGGAGAACAGCAGGGCAACCATAGCCACGGCTCCGATCACTGCAATCAGCTTGAAATAACGCTGGAAGGAGGAGTCGGCCACATCAAACGCTGTAGCTTGTCCAAGCTTGAAGCCATTAGACTCAATCTTGGCCACCGCACCCTCAGGTCCGCTGAGACTCTCGATCAGATTATCCAGCGTATCTGTAATGGCAGCCTTCTTGGTGTCTCTAGAGGGGATCGTGTTCAGATAGATCATGCGGATATTGCGGTCTTTCGTACCCAGTGCGAACCGGTCTGCAATCACTTCAGTCTTCAGGCTGGAATCCGCCTCACTGAGTGAATACAGGCGAGTCACGTTGTAGTCCAGCATATAGGCCAGCTTGGAGAAGCCCTTCTGTTGAACTTTAATATTCTCGATAGCTGCAATCCCCATCCCGTGTTGCTTCAGGAGATTAGCGAAGGCTGTCAGACTGGCCGTATCCGCATCATCGGAGTAACCCTTAACCGACTCGCCTTCAAAAAGAATCCGTTTGACGCCAAGCTCGGCGTAACGGTCCAGCAGCTTCTTCACAGCATCCTGATTGTACGCCAGAGAGTCTACAAGCCGGGGCACAATGCTGAAGCCCTTCCCGTGCAGCATTTCCAGCGTAATCGGGTCCGGCTGCAGCGGCTTGAGCGTTGCATTCTCCAGCGGAGTCTCGATGATCAGCCCCTGCTGTCCGCGGTAGTTCCACTCTTCCGTCCGGATGTCCAGACTACTGAAGGCATCGCGGATAACCGGTGAGAGCATTTCACTGTTCTTCGCACTGGTAAAGAGGACATATGTATAGTTCTCATTCTCCGGAATCACAGTATCGGTAAGATTGGCGATATCAGACGCTCCCCAAATCATCAGGCGGCGCGCCTTGCGGAAATCCTCCAATGTATTTTCATAGATAGCCATACTCTGAACACCGGCAGCCTTCAGCCGGTCCAGCTGCTCGTTGATATAATCCTGCGGATTCTCCCGGTAGCTCGCAACCTCCACGAGATCGCGGTAATCAAAGACAAACTCAACCGTTTTGGAAGACTTCTCTGTCTGTAGACGGTCGTATACGACCGGAAGTGCACTGATCAGCCCTATCACCATAATGATCCATAACCACTTGCGTGATGCTATATTCCAGCGTTGCCATTTCTGCTGCACCAAAGTACCTCCTCTTTCACTTTAAAGCTGATTGCCGTACGTCACAGTTGCCGACCCTCTTGCCAGCGGCAAATTTAAGCGGAAACGGAGGTCTGTCCATCTGGAGCAGCTCCGTTTCCGCAGGGAAGTTATATATTGCTTATTATTTCCCGTCTACCCGCGCCATAACCTGACTGGTCAATTCAGCAACCTTGTGCTTAGCGTTGTCCAGGGATTCACCTACCACGGCAAAATACACTTTGATCTTCGGTTCCGTGCCGGAAGGACGCAGACAGAACCATGAGCCGTCCGACAGCAGATATTTCAGCACGTTCTCTTTAGGCAGACCGTCAAGCCCCAGGGAATAGTCCAGCACCTGCGTCACGGAAGCACCTGCGATTTCGTGCGGCGGGCTGGTCCGCCAGTCATTCATAATCCCCTGAATCTGGGCCACTCCATCCTTGCCCTTCAGCGTACGGGACTCCAGGCTCTCCAGGAAGTATCCGAACTGTGCATACAGCTCTTGCAGCACATCGTACAGGGTCTTGCCCTGGGCCTTGTAATAGGCACCCGCTTCAGCGATCAGCATCGCCGCAAGGACTGCATCCTTGTCACGGGCATAGTTGCCGGCGAGGTATCCGTAGCTTTCTTCATATCCGAACAGATACGTATACTCGCCGGACTGCTCGAACTGATTCATCTTCTCCCCGATATATTTGAATCCGGTCAGGGTGTTGAACACCGTAGCGCCATAATGGCTGGCTACAGCAGCGCCCATCTCACTGGTTACAATGGTCTTGACTACAGCGCCGTTAGCCGGCAGCTTCCCTTGTTCCTGTAAACGGCTCAGGTAATAATGAATCATGAGCGCGCCGGACTGATTCCCGGACAGCACTACAAATTTGCCTTCGTTGTCACGAACCACGGCGCCCATACGGTCAGCATCCGGGTCTGTACCGATCAGCAGATCCGCATTCAATTCCTCGCCCAGCTTCATCGCCAGGGTGAAGGCTTCACGTTCCTCCGGATTCGGAGATTTCACGGTAGAGAATTCGGAATCCGGCTGTTCCTGCTCAGGAACTACATGCACCTGAGTGAAGCCGATCTTCTCCAGTACACGGCGGACCGGAAGATTGCCTGTCCCGTGCAGCGGCGTATAGACAATGGAGAAATCCCGGCCCAGCGAAGAAGCAATCTCTTCACCGCTGACACTTACCGCAGCAACCGTATCCGTAAACGCCTCGTCCTCTTCGGCCTCCAGCCAATGGAGCAGGCCTGCGCTCTCTGCAGCCTCCTGAGACATGCGTTTTACCCCATTGAAGGAGTCCACATTCAAAATGTTAGCAATAACCTTCTCTGCTTCATGCGGCACCAGCTGTCCGCCCTGGGCATTGTATACCTTGTATCCGTTGTATTCAGGCGGATTGTGGCTGGCAGTGATTACAATGCCTCCAGATGCCTTCAAATGACGGACGGTAAAGGACAGCTGCGGCGTGGAGCGCAGGGAAGGGAACAAGTGGGTCTCAATTCCGTTGCCGGCGAGTACAAGCGCAGCCTCCAGCGTGAATTCCGGCGAGAAGCGCCGGGAATCGTGGGCAATAACCACCGAGGGTCTGCCTTCTCCCGTATGCTGTCCCAGAATGTAATCAGCGAAGCCCTGAGTAGCCCGGCCGACTGTATAACGGTTCATCCGGTTACTGCCTGCTCCGATGACTCCGCGCAAGCCGCCTGTACCGAATTCAAGATCTCTATAGAATCGTTCTTCCAGTTCCTTCGGTTCACCGGCGAGAGCCTTCAGCTCTTCTTTGGTGTTCTCATCGACAGAAGGGTCCTGCAGCCAGCGTGCCAGGGTCTCCTGCGCCTTCGGGCTTAATCCAGTCATGTCAATCTCTCCTTCTCCATC
This sequence comes from Paenibacillus sp. FSL H7-0350, assembly GCF_038593195.1. NCBI lineage: Bacteria > Bacillati > Bacillota > Bacilli > Caryophanales > Paenibacillaceae > Paenibacillus > Paenibacillus sp. FSL H7-0350. The sequence goes on from NZ_CP151972.1 coordinate 3,765,853, forward strand.
TATAATGTATAAGTTTATAACAGCAACTAGCTGAGTGCGAACATAATCTCGCCGGACGCTACCGTCTTGCCGTCCACCTTGGCAGTGGCTTGTCCTTTGCCGATGCTGCCTTTAAGCCGGGTAATCTCTACCTCAAGTACAAGGGTATCGCCAGGGACAACCTGTCCACGGAAGCGGAAGCCGTCAAGCCCGGCCAGAAAACCGATTTTGCCCCGGTTAGCTTCTACTCCAAGGATAGCCACAGCACCTACCTGAGCCAAGGCTTCCGTAATCAGCACACCCGGCATCACCGGGAAGCCAGGGAAGTGCCCGGCAAAAAATGGCTCATTTACCGTTACATTTTTGATGCCGACTGCCCGTTTGCCCATTTCTATTTCTGTAATTTTGTCCACCAGCAGAAATGGGGGCCGGTGGGGGATTATTTCTTGAATTTGATTGGTATCCATCATAATTATTAAAGCTCCCTTCGGTTGTAACCGCGTCTATGAACCTCCGCCTACAGCAGCACTTTTGTTTTATTCTCCGCTGCCCTGCATAAATATGGACAGCTTCGGCAAAAACTATAATTATCCTTCACCACCTGCAGCAGTGGAGGTTAAGATAAGGGGCTTTCTCCACCGCACGCGGCAGCATGGCGGAGAGAGCCCTTTTTGGCGCTCTTAGGGCACGCCATCATTATACATTTTTCAGTATAAAAAAGAAAACTCCCCTGCACAACAAGGGAGCCTCCGATATCGGTATTCCATAGCGTTTCAAGGTGCGAACACCAGATCATATACATGCTTCCAGGTACTCCACAGGAGCACATCACTTAGTTCCTTTTTGCCGAGGATCACATACCCTACGACCAGCCCGCCTCCAAGTGCGGCAACCAGCAGCAATGGAATTAGGAACCACTGGATAATGGTCCAGGCCCTAATCCTGCGCCGCTTGACCGGCTGCTGCTGCTCTTCTTCTGCTTTCTGTGCAGTCTTAACCTTCTCACGACTCATTCCTTCACCTCACGCGCGCATGTTATTAGCCAGGCCCAGCATCTGGTCACTGGAGGACAGCGCCCGGGCAGCAAGCTGATACGTACGCTGAATCTGCATCATCTCCGTCATTTCCCGGCTCAGATCCACGTTAGAGGATTCCAGATAGCCTGAGCGAACGCCTACATCCTTCGCTTCGCCCGCTGCTCTTGGCATGAAAGCCTGCTGCGCGGTCACGCCCTCAGCCAATACATAAAAGTTACCATCCACTGCCTGCAAAGCACTCTTGCTGAGCGGCTCTACAATCATGAGAGACCCGGCCAAGACAGGCGGCTGTTTCTCATCCGTCTTGGTCCACACCTGCCCGCGCTCATCAATAGCAGCACTTACATTAGCCCCTACGGTAAGCGGGGTGCCGTTAGCCCCCAATACAGGATTCCCGGTATTGTCCACAAGAATCATCTTGTCCTTATTAGCGGTATCCGGGGTGAAGTGGAAATTCCCCTGGCGGGTATATGCCGTTTCACCATTCACCTGAACGCCGAACAATCCGTTGCCTTGAAGCGCCAAGTCCGTAGGCTTCCCTGTCTCCTGGAGCGTGCCTTCCTCCCAATTACTTGACACTGTAGGCACACGCACGCCGAAGCCGATATTGAAGCCCAGCGGCATGCTGCGGCCAGTCTGGTCATAATCCTTGGATTGCTGCTGCACACGGGTAAGCACATCCTCGAATGAGCCTTCTTTGCTCTTATAACCATTGGTATTCATATTGGCAATGTTATCCGCTATAATATCCAGCCGCTGCTGCAGACTGGCCATAGAGACAGATGCACCGATTGTCGAGTTGTTCACGGGTCTAACCTCCCACAAGCTTGATAAGAAACTGGCTTACACTGTCAGAACAATGGTCCGTGCAGCTCCGCTATACTCTGCCGACTTCATTCACGGCCTTCTGCAGGCTGCTGTCATAGAACTGGATCACTTTCTGATTCGCTTCATAAGCCCGGTAAGCGGCGTTCATATCCACAGTGACCTGAGTGGCATCCACATTAGAGTTCTCAAGGTAGCCCTGACGGACCTGCAGATTATCAGTTCCATTAGAAAAACGGATATCTGCAGCCTCGGCATCATCAGCGTGGAAGACACCATTACCATCACGCACCAGCTCCTGCGGTCTTGTGATGACACTGATTCCGATCCGGGTGCCTGAAGGCTGTCCCGTAGCATTGTTAATCAGATTTCCCTGCCCGTCCACTTTAAGGTTATCCTGAGGCCCTGTCAATCGTAGCGGATTGCCGTTATTATCGAGCACTCTGAACCCGCCCGAGCTAAGCACTTCCCCTGTAGGTGCGACTGTAAAGCTTCCGTTACGTGTATATAAATTATTGCCTTCATTATCTTGAACCGTAAAGAACGCCTGCGGCCGGTAAGTAACCTCGCCATCCGGACTGATATATTTACCCGAGCCGTCAAAAGCAAGATTTACGCCCGGATTCTCCGGGTCTGGGACCTGCAGATCGGTAGACAGCGCAAAATCTACGCTTTTGCCGCTCTCAATGAGGTCGCCCTGCAGGTATTGGGAGACAGACTGCTCGGCAAAAACACCGGTATTGATCCGTCCGACAGGCTTGGCAGCGCCCCCGTTCATCGCGGTGACCAGCACCTCAGGAAAAGCGTGGCTGACACTGTCGACCTGCTTGTACCCCGTTGTATTCAAATTGACCAAGTTCTGCGTCGCCGTATCATGTCTGCGCTGCTGCGTTACCATTCCTGCTGCGGCTGTATATAATCCTCTGAGCATGAGGTCAGTCCCTTCCTTGAATCTGCTGTTCTCCTTATTATCGGCAGGCTAGAACTTTTTCTTAACCACCTTGTCCAAATGATCCAGCATGATTCCCGTACCCTTGACAACGCAGTGCATCGGGTCCTCAGCCACCCAGACCGGAACATGCAGCTGTTCGGAGAGCAGCTCGTCCAGTCCGTTAAGCAGGGCACCTCCGCCGGTCAATACAACTCCACGGTCAATGATATCTGCCGACAGCTCAGGAGGCGTACGCTCCAGCACTGACTTGGCCGCAGCCACAATCGAAGAGACCGGGTCCCACAGCGCTTCCTTCACCTCGCCGGATGAAATAGTAAGGGTCTGGGGAAGTCCGCTCACCATATCACGCCCGCGGATATCCATCTCTGCCTTCATCCCGCCCGGACGTACCGAGCCGATAGTCACTTTGATATCCTCCGCTGTGCGTTCACCGATCAGGAGCTTATATTTCTGTTTAATATATCTTAAAATGGCATCGTCGAACTTGTCCCCCGCGATTTTGATGGAAGAGGCGGTAACGACGTCGCCCATGGACAATACGGCTACATCCGTCGTTCCGCCGCCAATATCGACGACCATATTTCCGCTAGGCTGATAAATGTCCATACCTGCGCCAATGGCTGCAGCTTTGGGCTCTTCCTCCATGAAAACCTCTTTGGCCCCGCTGCGCTCTGCCGCCTCACGGATGGACTTCGTTTCCACAGAAGTAATATTGGTGGGAGCACAAATCAAAATACGGGGCCGCGAATACCAGGTCCGGCCGCCAACGCTGTCAATAAAGTATTTGAGCATCATTTCCGTAATGGCAAAGTCGGCGATTACACCGTCACGGAGCGGACGAATCGTCGTTATATTTCCAGGTGTCCGCCCGACCATCCGGCGTGCCTGTTCACCAACCGCAAGGACCCGCTTCGTATCACTTTCAAGTGTGACCACGGAAGGTTCATCCAGAACGACTCCCCTTCCCTTGACATGAATGAGCACGTTGGCTGTGCCGAGATCGATTCCGATATCCTTGCTAAGCATAATGAAAGAGCCCCCAAAGTGTTATTTTAAATGAGAAAAGAAGATTGTACCAAATTTAAAAATACCATACTTTAGGGGGTGAGTACAATGGACTAAACCTGAATTATGGCGCGAAAATCCGAAAATCTTATGGCTTTGAGGCTACGGCAACCTCACGCTTCTTACCTGTGGTTTTCTTATATTTAATTTTTGTGGCTTCTCCCCCCCGAAGATGACGGATGGACTTGTGATATTCGAGAATGTGCTTCACCTGATCAGCCAGATCCGGATTGATTTCCGGCAGCCGTTCGGTTAGATCTTTATGCACCGTGCTTTTTGAAACGCCAAATTCCTTGGCTATGGTCCGGACCGTGTGCCTGGTTTCCACGATGCAGCGTCCGATTTTAATGGTACGTTCCTTGATGTAATCGTGCACGCTCCCGCCTCCCAACTGTGAATAGTTTGGTACATTATATGAGGGGCGGGCCTATATATTCGCGCTTTCAGGACATGACAAGCTCAGGAAGGCTCATTTTATTTGTCGGACAACCCAATTCACTGCATTTCACTGCCCCATTTCCAGAATAGAACCTGCCGGACTGTCCATTTCAGGTCAAGAATACCAGTTAGCCCGTCCTTACAAATTCATAAAAAAACAGGAGGCTTCCGCCCCCTGCTGATCATTCGGCTTAGCGCTGCGGAAGCAGATCCGAAGGATTCACAATCTTGCCGTCCTCATGCACTTCAAAATGCACATGGTTGCCAAGACCCTTCTCCATCTCATTGCGCCCCGCTGCCCCCAGCATATCGCCCTGCTTCACTTCGTCGCCCTGCTTCACTTTGGTTTCACCCAGACTCTGATAGACCGTCTTCAGCTCGCCGGGAGAGGTAATCTCGATTACCTTGCCCAGCACAGCAACATCTTCCACTCTGGTAACTTCACCGCTGAGCGCCGCCTTCACATCAAACGTCTTGTTGTCCTCACGGGCAATATCAATTCCGGTATTGGTGACAAAGGTATTGTTGTACTGCACCATCGCCGCAATATGATTCTCTTCCGTGCCGTTCTCATCGTAGTACGGTTTGACCACTTCCACTTCACTCGGGCTGGCTACCGGCCAGACCAGACTTTCGGCGGATGCGACAACTTCCAGAGCTTCGGGATCACCGCTGGCAGCTCCTGTCTTGCTGCCGGCCTCACCTTGGGATACTACCGCGGCGTTGTCAGGATTCAGCGGCTTCTGGCCGGCATCCTGATAGACCCACACCAAGGTTAGTATAAGTGCCGCTGCCGCCGTGTAGACTGCCGGGAATACCCACCGTTTGGATAACAGTCTGCTCCATGAAGAAGGCTTGGCGCCTGAATCTCCCTGCTTGTTTTTGAGAGATTCATCATGGGTTGATTTGATTTTGTCTTGTTCATTCATATGGTTATCACCTCAGTAACCAGTGTTACCGGGCGCTTCGCTTTTATACGTATCTTGCAGATTATTTTTTCAGGAGAGTTGAGATTCCGGTAAAAGAGACCCCGCTGTAGTAGTGTTTGAGAATCTGTGTGGCCGTCTTTCCCTGCTTCGCCATTCCGTTCGCCCCCCACTGGCTCATGCCGACACCATGCCCGTTACCATACGTGGTGATCAGTACCTTCCCCGCTTGGCGCTTCCAAGTGAACTGGCTCGAGCGCAGCCCCAGCTTCTCTCTCACTTCCCGCCCGGTAAACACCTTTCCTCCGATAGAGATCTGTTTGATCCGGTGGCCGGCTGTAAGCGACAGTACCTCCGCTGGCAAGCTGGTGGAGGATTGAGAGGAGACCGGCATTGCCTTGCCCGAAGCTCCCAGACTGGCAGACACCGAAAGGTCCTTGGTCCCAAGGCCCAGCTTGCTGCGCAGCTCCGAATTACTGAAGGTGTAGGTTACCGCCAGGTTCGGGGTGATCCGCAGCTCCCACGGGCTGGCTACACTGCGCAGGTAGGGGACCGCAGCGTTCCAGTACTCCTCGGAGTTCTCGGTATACCCTCCGCTGGAGGCGAAGAAGGAAGCCGTGATCGGCTGCCCCTGATAGGTCATGATCGTCCCGCGCGTCTCCAGGGCCGCGCGGCGGATCTTCGCCAGTCCGGCGCGCTTGCTGCCGGACGCCCAGTCCCGTTCCAGCACGGCCTTCGATACGTAAGCCTGATGGCTTACCGTATCGCTCACATCTGCTTCGGGAACGGGTACCCCGCTATGGTCGCCGGCGGCCAGACGGCGGGCAATGAACGTGCGGGCCGCTACGGCCTGCGCCTTGAGCGCTTCGAGCTCAAATTCGGCCGGCATCTCGGCCGCCAGTACGCCGCTGACGTATTCCTCCAGCGGCAAGGTCTCGATTTGTCCGCTCCGCGACAAATAGACGGAGACCTCCGGCTGCGGCGCCTCTGCGGCAGCCGGTGCCGGCGGCGCCGGAGAGGCCGTGGCCTGCGGCACGGCCGGGGGCGCCGGCGGCTGTTGTCCCCCGCGCTGCGGGACAACAGCCAGCGGCAGCAGCAGCGCCGCCAGCAGGGGCGCTGCCAGCCAGGCGGCGGGGGCCAGCCGCCGCAGCGGGTGTGCGCCGCGCCGCGCGCGCGCTACGCTGCGCGGACGCTTCAGGATGCGCCGCAGGTTGATTAACTCTTTCATCTCTATGGCTCCTTCCGTAAGCACCGGTGATTCTTATAGATATGAATTTGCGGCACCTGCTAGAACGGGATTTTGAGAGAAAGAGAGTTGCGGAATCCCCCCGGAATATATAAGTTATACTCTCAAAATAACCCCACAAAGTGGGGCTTTAGCTTCGATGATGACTCAGGTACTTTGCGGGGACCCCAAAACATATAAATTCTTATCTTTCTATAAAAAAAGGACCAGCCGCTAAGCGGCTGGTCCTAATATTTTTAAGAATAACTATTATACCCAAGAAGGCTGAATCTGGAAACGTGGTCTGATCTCTTCGGCTTTGGAGGATTCGCTTCTTGCCGGTTCAGGCTTAAGCGCTTCTTCCTTCGCAGCAGGAACAGCCGACTCTTCCATGGAAATACGCCATATGTCCGCACCAAGTCCTGACAGCTTCTCAGCCAGGTGCACATACCCGCGGTCAATGTGATGCGTTCCGCTAACCTCTGTAGTGCCTTCCGCCACAAGTCCTGCCAAAATTAGCGCAGCCCCTGCACGCAGGTCCGTAGCACATACCTTAGCGCCGACCAGACTGGCATTGCCGGTCACGATCGCAGAACGGCCCTCAATCTTGATCTCCGCGTTCATGTTGTGGAATTCATCCACATGCATGAACCGGTTCTCGAAGACGGTCTCTGTCACTACGCTCGTTCCTTCCGAGCGGAGCAGCAGCGCCATCATCTGTGACTGCATATCTGTCGGGAATCCCGGGTAAGGTAAAGTCTTGAGATCGACAGCCTTCAGCGGCTTGTCGCTGATGACACGGACTCCGTTCTCATCCGGGATAATCGTAACGCCCATTTCCTCCATCTTGGCAATCACCGGACCCAGATGGTCGGCAATAGCTCCCTCAACATACACATCACCGCCTGTAATCGCCGCTGCCGCCATATAGGTTCCAGCTTCGATCCTGTCAGGAATGACATGATGTCTTACGCCGTGCATACGCTCGACGCCTTCAATCCGGATTACTCCGGTACCGGCTCCGCGTACAATGCCGCCCATCCCGTTCAGGTAATTGGCAAGGTCGACAATCTCCGGCTCTTTAGCCGCATTCTCAATCACTGTGGTGCCTTCGGCAAGCGCGGCAGCCATCATTATATTTTCGGTCGCACCTACGCTGGCAACATCCAGATAGATCTTCGCTCCGCGCAGTCTTCCGTTACTTTTCGCATCGATGTAGCCCTGGCCCAGACTGATCTCGGCTCCAAGCGCTTCAAAACCCTTTAAGTGCTGGTCAATTGGCCTAGTTCCAATGGCACAACCGCCAGGCAGAGAAATACGAGTATGCCCCATACGGGACAGGAGTGGGCCCATAACCAGGAAAGAAGCCCTCATTTTGCGTACCCATTCATATGGTGCTTCACAGGAAGTAATATTAGTAGCATCTACTTCAATCACATCGTTCTGGTATGTAATACCTGCACCCAGAGATTCCAATACCTTGTTAATCGTCATTACATCGTCTAACGGAGGTGCGTCCACAATGACGCTAACTCCTTCTTCTGCCAATAGAGAGGCGGCTATGATCGGTAGTACGGAATTTTTTGCGCCGCTAACTTTCACGCTCCCGGTCAATCTGTTGCCACCGCGGACGATAAATTTGCTCATTTCGGTTTCCCTCCGCGTCCATTATTTCTGAAATTAATTTTGAGGTTAAAATTCGTCTGTTAAGATATTGAATATTCCGTCATTGCGTCTTAGGTGCAGATTCCTTGCTTAACTTCAGTGTTCACATAATAAAACCTTATTATTCGACACTTTTTTCACTGCATCAGCCTATACAGATATAACCAAAGCTGCTTCTGTTAAAACATCCGTCCTATAAGTCCGCTCCAGCCCAGATAATCAAGCAGGAACCCGGCCACGAAGTGACCCAGAACAATCGCCAACAACAGGTGCAGCAGTCTGCCCTGAGGGCTCTTGGGATATCTTATGACCAAATCCAGCTTAAGGTTCTGAAGTGACCACCAGGATAATGCAACGCAGATCAAAGAGATAACCATCGATATCATATTGCTGGTGCCGATCGCACCCGACAACTCAGCGGATAAGCGTGTGTTCATATTAGCCCCCTGTGTTAGGTACTCGGAAATCGACTCTTATATCATACTTGTGCAGGGGAAAAGAATCCAGTACTTTTACGAAATTTTAAACAATTGGGTCTTTATATGCAGATCTGATGACGATATGTTCATAATCTGCTAGATTCGCGCACAGCAAAATTCCCCCACAAAGTGGACTTTAGCTTCGAAGATGACTCAGGTACTTTGCGGGGGGCCCCAAAACATATAAATTCTTTCAAAAAAAGCAGTCAAGCCCAGGGCTTGACCGCTTATCTGCTACTGTTGTCCTTTACCGGTCGAAACTTTGATCCGCGTTACAGCACGCTGCAATGCCAGCTCCGCACGGCGGTGATCGATCTCATCCTGCTTGCTTTGCAGCTTAAGGCGGCGCTCAGCCCGCTCCTTAGCCGCTTCAGCGCGCTCCACATCAATATCCCGGGGCAGCTCAGCACTTTCAGCCAGCACCGTTACCTTATCTTTGTGCACTTCAACGAAACCGCCATGCACAGCGATGGAGACTGTAACACCGTCCGCCTTAACGCTAAGCGGAGCAACCTGAAGCGGGGTGACGAGCGGAATATGCCCCGGGAGAATCCCCAGCTCACCATTCACGCCGCGTACCGTCAGACTGTTCACTTGCTTGGAGTAGACCAAATGCTCCGGAGTAACTATTTCGAGCAAAAAGGTATTCACTTCCATTCCTCCTCAAAGCTTTACAGAATAAAGCCCGATCCCCCAGCATAAGCATGCTTAGGGTTACAACGTTTTCGCTTTTTCCACTGCTTCTTCAATTGTGCCTACGAACAGGAACGCTACTTCCGGAAGATCATCATGCTTGCCTTCGAGGATCTCCTTGAAGCTGCGTACGGTTTCTTTGATCGGCACGTATTTACCTTTGAAGCCAGTGAACTGCTCTGCTACGTGGAACGGCTGGGACAGGAAGCGCTCAACCTTACGGGCGCGGGATACAATCACCTTATCCTCTTCACTCAGCTCATCCATACCCAGGATGGCAATGATATCCTGAAGCTCGGTATAACGCTGCAGCAGCTGCTTAACGCCTTGTGCCACGTTATAGTGCTCTTCGCCGACGATTTCCGGTGCCAGCATCCGCGAGCTGGAAGCGAGCGGGTCAACCGCAGGGAAGATCCCTTTTTCGGAAATTTTACGCTCCAGGTTGGTCGTTGCATCCAAGTGGGCAAACGCCGTAGCCGGTGCAGGGTCAGTATAGTCATCCGCAGGTACGTAGATCGCCTGAATGGAAGTAACGGAGCCTTTCTTCGTGGACGTAATCCGCTCCTGCAATTGGCCCATTTCTGTAGCCAGTGTAGGCTGGTAACCTACCGCAGAAGGCATCCGGCCGAGCAGGGCTGATACTTCGGAACCCGCCTGGGTGAACCGGAAGATGTTATCGATAAAGAGCAGCGTGTCGCGGCCTTCCACATCACGGAAATATTCCGCCATGGTCAGACCAGTCAGTGCTACGCGCAGACGCGCGCCCGGAGGCTCATTCATTTGTCCGAAGACCATCGCTGTTTTCTTGATAACGCCGGAATCGGTCATTTCGTGATAGAGGTCGTTCCCTTCACGTGTCCGCTCGCCAACGCCTGCGAATACGGAAATCCCGCCGTGTTCCTGTGCAATGTTGTTGATCAATTCCTGAATAGTTACTGTTTTACCAACGCCGGCACCGCCGAACAGGCCGATTTTACCGCCCTTGGCATACGGGGCCAGCAAGTCGATTACCTTGATTCCGGTCTCCAGTACCTCTGCCTGAGTAGACAACTCATCAAAGGTAGGAGCCAAACGGTGAATCGGGTTTCTTGCAGCTACCACTTCAGCACCGTTATCAATTGGATTACCAAGTACGTTAAATACGCGGCCAAGTGTTGCTTCACCAACAGGAACCGAGATCGGCGCTCCCTGGTCAATCGCATCAATACCGCGTACCAGTCCATCTGTAGACGACATGGCGATACAGCGCACCAAGTTATCTCCAAGATGATTGGAAACTTCAAGAGTCAGATCCATGTTGCGGCCATCGCTGAGGCTCGCAACAATTTTGATGGCGTTGAATATCTGGGGCAACTGGCCGCGTTCAAATTCAATATCGACAACCGGACCCATAATGCTCACAACGCGTCCTTTGTTCATCTTCATTTCCCTCCTCGAAAGCTGTTACATATGGACCTTAAGCCCACTCCTATTAAGACTGCGCGTTTGCACCAGCCACGATCTCGGTAATTTCTTGCGTGATAGCCGCCTGACGGGCACGGTTATACGTAAGTCTAAGTTCTCCGATCATTTTTGACGCGTTCTTCGTTGCACTGCCCATGGCTGTCATTTTGGCTCCCAGCTCACTGGCCTTGCCGTTCAGAAGAGCAGCATAGATTAAAGTTTCGGCGTATTTAGGTAGCAGAACCTCCAGTACGCCTTCAGGTGAAGGCTCGTACTCATAAGCTGCAGCTGCTCCGTGATGCCCGCCTTCCCCAACACCTTCCATAGGCAGAAGTCTGTCTACAGTCGGAATCTGGCTGATCGCATTGACAAACTGGTTGTAGCAAATGTAGATCTCATCATAGACACCTGTCTCGAACTGGTTAACCGCCGAATAAGCAATCGACTTGATGTCGGCAAATTTCGGGGTATCGGACAGCTCGGTGATTTCTTCTACAATGGGATATTCACGGCGCCGCAAAAAGTCACGGCCTTTGCGCCCGATCACAAACAGCGCATACTCATCCTTGGACTTATGGCGTTCTGCGATCAGTATCGTTACTTTACGCAGAATGTTCGCATTGTAGCCGCCGGCAAGACCTCTGTCCGAGGTGATGATCAAATAACCTGTTTTTTTGACAGGCCGGCTGACCAGCATCGGGTGCTGGAGATCCTGCGTACCGGCAGCAATACTCGAGACAACCTCCTTCAGCTTCTCTGAATACGGACGGGCTGCTTCTGCCTTCTCCTGTGCCTTGCGCAGCTTGGACGCAGCGACCATTTCCATCGCTTTGGTGATCTGTCTGGTGTTCTGAACGCTCTTAATTTGACGTTTAATATCGCGCATGCTTCTTGCCATGATTTCACCACCTCTGAGCTTTGGCGTAGCCAAAGCTAACTTCGTAAGCATAAGCTGAGCTTTGACGTACCAAAGCTAACTTCATAAGTATAAACGGTAATCTCTATATATTAGCTTGTAGCAAAGCCTCTTTTGAATTTGTCGATGGCTTCCTTAAGAGCAGCTTCGTTGTCTGCTGTCAGATCCTTGGTATCCGTGATGGATTTGAGGATGGCGGCTCCGCTGCTGTCGATAAAGGCCAGGAATTCCTTCTCGAAACGCTTAACGTCCTTGACAGGAATATCATCCAAATGTCCTTTGACAGCGGTGTACAGACTAACCACTTGATGCTCAACGCCAAGCGGCTGATTCACGCCCTGCTTCAGAATCTCCATCATACGCGCACCGCGGTTCAGACGGGCCTGTGTTGATTTGTCCAGATCAGAGCCGAACTGGGAGAAAGCCTGAAGCTCACGGTATTGAGCCAGATCCAGACGCAGGGAACCGGCGACCTTCTTCATGGCTTTGATCTGTGCGGAACCCCCTACACGGGAAACGGAGATACCAACGTTGATCGCCGGACGCTGCCCGGAGTTGAACAGATCAGATTCAAGGAAGATTTGGCCGTCTGTGATCGAAATTACGTTCGTTGGAATGTAAGCCGATACGTCAGAAGCCTGTGTTTCGATGAATGGCAGGGCGGTTAATGAACCTCCACCAAGCGCATCGCTAAGCTTGGCCGCACGTTCCAGCAGACGGGAGTGCAGGTAGAATACGTCACCAGGGAAAGCTTCCCGGCCCGGTGGACGGCGGAGCAGCAAGGACAATTCGCGGTAAGCCGAAGCTTGCTTGGAAAGGTCATCATAAATGACAAGCACATGCTCGCCCTTATACATGAAGTATTCGCCCATAGCACAGCCTGCGTACGGAGCAATATAGAGTAGCGGAGAAGGCTCGGAAGCCGACGCGGTTACAACGATAGTGTAATCCAGCGCGCCATGGCGGCGGAGGGTTTCTACTACCTGTGCTACAGTAGATTGTTTTTGTCCGATAGCAACATAGATACACTTCATGCCGTTGCCCTTCTGGTTGATAATCGCATCAATTGCGATTGCTGTCTTACCTGTCTGACGGTCACCAATGATCAGCTCGCGTTGTCCACGGCCGATTGGAACCATGGCATCGATTGCCTTTAGACCCGTCTGCATTGGTTCGTGTACCGACTTACGGTCGATAACCCCCGGCGCGTTATGTTCAACCGGACGGAATTCCGTAGTAGCGATTGGACCCTTGCCGTCAAGCGGCTGACCCAGTGCATTGACTACGCGGCCCAGCATGGCTTCGCCGACCGGAACCTGCATGATCTGGCCGGTACGTTTGACCTGATCGCCTTCGCGGATCTCTTTGTATTCACCTAGAATAACAACACCGACGTTGCTTTCTTCCAGGTTAAGCGCCATGCCCACTACACCGTTGGAGAACTCCAGCAGTTCCCCTGCCATTGCGTTTTCCAGACCGTAGACACGGGCGATACCGTCGCCGACTTGAATGACGGTGCCAATTTCGGCCACTTCGATATCGGCTTTATATTGCTCAATTTGACTTTTGATCAAAGTGCTGATCTCTTCAGGTCTGATGCCCAATATCCTCACCCCTATCTTCTTTGCTTATCATTAAAGGATTTCTCAAGACGCGTAAGCTTACCAGCCAGACTTCCATCATATAGCGTATCGCCGATTAGGACCTTCAGTCCGCCCAGAAGGCTTCTATCCACTACATTGGTTACACGAATCTTACGGCCAGTAAGCTGGCTGAATTCAGCCGCAACACTATCCTGTTCAGCTTGATTCAGGGAATAAGCGGAATAGACAGTAGCGTAGCCAATGCCAAGAGCATCCCCTTCAATCTTGATATACTTGGCAAGCAACTCTTCGAAAATATCGGTTCTGCCCCGCTCTACCAATAATTGTACCGTGTTCATGACCGCTTCTGAGACTTTACCTTGAAGTGTCCCGCGCAGCACATTCAGTTTGTCGGATTGCGAGATGCGGGGCGCCAGGATAAACCGTTTCACCTCTGCATCGTTATAAAGCACTTCGACGACTAATTTGAGCTGTTCCTCCACTTGAAGTGTAATGCCTTCATCGACTGCTGCACTGTACAAGGCTTTGGCATAGCGCCCGGCAACTACCGTATCGCGGCTCATGATCGGCCTCCTACCTCTTTGAGGTATTGATCAACAAGCTGTTCCTGCTCGCCGTCAGCTGCAACTTCCTTCTCAAGCAGCTTCGAGGCAATGCGGACCGAGGCTGTACCCAGCTCGCTGCGCAGCGCTTCGACCGCTTTATTCTTCTCGTTCGCAATGTCACGTACCGCTTCATCTTTCAGACGGCTTGCTTCCACATGAGCCTGCTCGAGAATCTTGTCAACCTGGTTGTTGCTGGTAGCCTGGGACTGCTGAATGATAGCCTGTGCCTCTTGGCGCGCCTGCTGCAGGGCCTGCTTCTGCTCTTCTACATAAGCGACCGCCTGCTCTCGGGTCTTGGCTGCTTCATCCATTTGCTGCAGCACCATTTCGCGGCGCTTCTCCATAATTCCGAACAGCTTGCTGAAGGCAAATTTGCTGAGCAGGAAGTACAGAACTCCAAATGCAACAATGGAAAATACTATATTGGTCCAAACGATATTCACTGAGGTCACTCCCTTCCGTTACCGCGGCTTGCGGACATATACAAAAGTAAGGCGCGGATGGCACTTGCCCTCCCCGCCAAACCGTAAAAACGGTTTATTAAGTAAACATGATCAGGAACGCGATAACTGTAGCGGCCAAAGGAATAACTTCCACGATACCTACACCGATAAACATTGTTGTCTGCAGTGCGTTACGTGCTTCCGGCTGACGGGCGATAGATTCCACCGTCTTGCTGACGATCATACCGTTACCCAGACCTGCGCCAAGTGCGCCCAAACCAACCGCGATTGCTGCTGCTAAAAATTCCATTTGTAAATATCCTCCTTTAATTTCGGTTCTTTGTGTAATGTCTTAATAATATAAAATCTCCCGCGAAGGTTTCCGGCACCTGCCGCTATCCTCACGGCAGCTTATTAATGCGCTTCTTCCTCGTGGATCGTCATCTGTGCGATGTAGACCATCGTCAGAATCGTAAAGATAAAGGCCTGAAGCGCCCCGACAAAGATACTGAAGCCTTGCCAGATGGCCAGGAACGGAATACTGAACAGTCCCAGCTTCAGAATGACAGTAATCAGAACTTCGCCGGCGAAAATGTTAGCGAATAGACGAATGGCAAGCGCCACTGGCTTCGCCAGGTTCTCAATGATGTTCAGCGGCAAGAAAATTGGAAACGGCTCAATATAATGTTTGAAATAATGCTTGCCGTTCAGCTTGATCCCTAAGTAGTTCATGAGTACAAACACAACGATCGCAAGTCCTGCGGTTACGTTGATGTCTGCGGTCGGCGATTTGTACCACAGAATCTCAGCATGCGCGCCATCAGCCAGGTTCTTGGTTGCTTCGATAACATGTCCGAAGACTGTAACTGGACCATCGGCCTCTGTAATAACGGAAAACGGCAGACCAAGGAGATTGGAGACGAAGATAAACAGTATCAGCGTCAATCCCAGTGATATGTAAGGCTTTCCTTTCTTCAGATCCATGGCGCTGCTGATCAGCCCCTGTACAAATTCGACCACCCATTCCATGAAATTCTGGAGCTTGGATGGATTCTCAACCGACAGGTTGCGGACGGACAGCATGACCAGTACGAATACAATCACCGAGCTGATTACCAGCATCAGCACAGCAGACAGGTCGATTGGTATTCCGCCAACATAGATTAAAGGCATTTCGTGCATAGTATCATCCCCCTTTCTCGTTAATATGGCTACAGCTTATTCTTGATTCCTAGATATATCCCCACGGGAATAGCCAGAAGCTGGGGGATGAACAGGCCGATAATCGTTGCCTCCAGCGAAAAATGCTCATATTTGACTGAAAACATGGTAACCAGAATTCCAAAACTGATTCTTGTAGCAAAACCAAGGCTGAAGGAGCTCTTCCCTTGCTTCGCCACCGCTGCTGTCACTCTTCTGACCTTGAGGGCTAGATAACGGAAATTAACCAGTCCTGCCAGCAAGCCGAGTGTCATTCCCAGAGTAACTGCACGGGTCTCATGATGGAGAGCCCACCCCATTACCAATCCTGCCATAATGATTACTGTCACCCTGGTGACGATATTGATTACGGGAGTCATATTATCCATTTTGCTCCCCCAAAAATTTTTTGATTAGCAAAGCAACATTCACAACGCCGAGAATCAACCCGGCAATCGTTCCGATAGCCAGCCAAAAGGCAGGTCCGTCCATCAGATTGCGCAGCCACTTTGCCACAAAAAAGCCTATTACAATGTAAGCGGCGAGCAAGCTGCCCGCACCCCCGAGTACTAGAGCAGTTCGCCCCAGTCCAGGCTCATCCTTTGGTTCCTTCATAGGCTACAATCCCAACTAATTTTACTGAATATCCAGACTCTTTGTCAATTCACAGAAAATTGCCCAAAATCGCATGAAAATATGAAAATAATCACAGCAAAAAACACCAAAACCATATAAACCGTACAGTTTAACTGTATGCTGCTTTTATTAACGTTAGTATATTAGTTGTCTTGCCCTGTTTTATCATTTGTGAACATTGTGTGAAATTCTTCCGGGCGCTCTGGAACAGCTCCGAAATGGTGCAAAATCGCATTGACAATTCTTTCGGAGGCTTTGCCGTCTCCATACGGGTTGGCGGCCCGGCTCATCGACTGATACAGGTTCTGATCGGTCAAAAGAGCATGTGTCCGTTGATACACCTTCTCCTCGTCCGTCCCCACAAGCTCCAGTGTTCCGGCCTCGATCCCTTCCGGGCGCTCGGTTGTATCACGCAGCACAAGCACAGGAACTCCAAAGGAGGGAGCTTCCTCCTGCAGGCCGCCGGAATCGGTCAATATCAGGTGGGTATGCGGATAAAAGTTATGCAGATCAACGACATCCAGCGGATCAATCAGCTTGATTCTAGGGTGTCCGCCGAGGATCTCATGCGCCGGTTCCTTCACTGCCGGACTCGGGTGCACGGGATACACAATGGCTACATCTTCAAATTCATCAGCGATTCTTTTGACTGCACGGAAAATATGACGGTGCGGTTCGCCTTGGGATTCTCTGCGGTGCGCCGTCATCAAAATAAGTCTTTTTCCTGAAGCAAAATCAAGGACCGGATGCCGGTAGTCCGGCTGTACGGTATATTGAAACACATCAGTTACGGTATTGCCTGTGATATAAATACTTGATTCTTTTTTGTTCTCGTGTCTCAGGTTGCCCGCTGACCAGTGAGTCGGAGCAAAATGCAGATCAGCAAGCACGCCTGTCAGCTGACGGTTCATTTCTTCCGGATAAGGCGAAAGCTTGTTCCATGTCCGAAGACCTGCTTCCACATGCCCAACCTGAATCTGCTGCAGGAAAGACGCATAGCTGGCCAGGAAGGTGGTCAGGGTATCGCCATGCACAAGCACGAGGTCCGGCTTCACTTCGCGGAGCACGGGCTCCAGGCCTTCGAGCACCCGAATCGTGATCTCGTTAAGCGTCTGGCGGTCCTTCATTACGTCCAGATCATAATCCGGGGTAATCTTGAATACCTCGAGTACCTGATCCAGCAGCTCTCTGTGCTGCGCAGTTACACAGACAATGGACTCAATCTGCTCAGGATGTCTGTTCAGCTCCAGAACCAGAGGCGCCATCTTGATCGCTTCGGGGCGCACTCCGAAAATCGTCATTACTTTAATTTTGGACATAAGCCCTTCCCTCTCTTCTGAAAACCGTGGTCTATTGGGTTGATACTATTATTATCTGTGCTTCTTACTTGGTACCGTACAGTCTGTCCCCGGCATCTCCGAGGCCTGGAACGATATAGCCATGATCATTCAAATGATCGTCAAGTGCTGCAACATAGATATCCACATCCGGATGAGCAGCTTGTACAGCCGCAACGCCTTCCGGGGCAGCAATCAGGTTCATCATCTTGATCTGGGTGCAGCCGCGGTTCTTGAGCGAGGTAATCGCTGCAATGGCAGAGCCGCCTGTAGCCAGCATAGGATCAATTACGATTAACTCACGTTCTTGGACATCCGTAGGAAGCTTGATGTAGTATTCTACCGGCTGCAGGGTGTCCGGATCACGGAACAGGCCCACATGGCCTACCTTGGCTGCAGGAAGCAGCTTAAGCACACCTTCGAGCATCCCCAGACCGGCGCGCAGAATCGGGATCAATCCCAGCATTCTCCCCGAAATTACCTTGCTTTGTGTTTCAGCCACCGGCGTCTGCACCGTAATGGTCTCCAGCGGAATGTCACGTGTAATCTCATAAGCCATAAGTGTTGCTACTTCGTCGACATGCTCCCTGAATTCTTTTGTGTTGGTCCGCACATCGCGAATGAATGTCAATTTGTGCTGAATCAATGGATGATCGCAAATCACCAATTTTCCCATGTTGTCCCTCCGGTAATTGTAAGTCTTATTTATAGCCAAAGTAAGCGTTCTGCTTCTCAGGTGGCTAAATCCTATCTATTATATCATCACCCTGACTGCTTTTCACCTACAGATAGACAAATCTGCAGGTCCCCCCGCTTACTGGGGATTACCAGCCCATGGAAGCTTAAGGCAATATAGCCACCTCTCTGGATATAAAACAAAGCTTAGTTTGTACGATTAAGCGCTTTTAATACTATTCACATTTCTTTCACTAGTTTTTATGAAAATTCCATGAACTTTCATAACGTTTTCAACATAATTCATGGCGTTTTCTCAGCAGCTATTTGTGAACATTATGTAACAGCAAACAAGTGGAAACACTTTGCTGTCCTTTTAAAGGACGGTACCGTTTCAGCGAGAAATAGAAGGATAATTTATAGTGTGAAATATATACAATATATTTAAAAAAGCCCTTGCGTAAATCCGGCGGAACCGGACACGCAAAGGCGATGTTAAAGGGATGGGGATTAGTACTGCAATCCAGGGTAAATCGGATATTGTTCAGTCAGCTTCGCTACCCCGCTTGCTGCCTGGGTCAAGTTAGCTTCATCCTGCGGATTCTTCAGGACCTGTGCAATAATCTGACCGATCGTTACCATAGCCTGCTCATCCATTCCGCGCGACGTAACAGCCGGTGTGCCGATGCGGATACCGCTGGTGACAAACGGGCTGGTCGGGTCAAACGGAATCGCGTTCTTGTTGACTGTAATTCCGATGGAATCCAGCACCTTCTCGGCGTCCTTGCCGGTAATGTTCAGGTTGCGGGTATCGAGCAGGATCAGATGGTTATCGGTTCCGCCGGATACAATATTAATGCCTTCGCCGACCAGGGTCTCCGCCAGCACCTTAGCGTTCTTAACTACGTTCTCGGCGTAAGTCTTGAATGAAGGCTGCAGCGCCTCACCGAACGAGACAGCCTTGGACGCAATCACATGCATCAGAGGTCCGCCCTGAGAACCAGGGAAGACTGCTTTATCAATCGCAGCAGCCCATGGCTGTCTGCACAGAATCATCCCGCCGCGCGGACCGCGCAAGGTTTTGTGCGTAGTTGTAGTGACGAAGTGGGCATGAGGAACCGGGCTCGGGTGAAGACCGGCAGCCACCAGACCGGCAATATGGGCCATATCGACCATGAACAGGGCACCTACATCATTCGCAATCGAACCAAGTGCGGCAAAATCAATCGTACGCGGATATGCGCTCGCACCGGCAACGATCATTTTGGGACGGTGCTTGAAGGCGGCTTTGCGCACTTCATCATAATCGATCAGGAAGGAATCCTCCTGTACGCCATAAGCCACGAAGTTATACAGAATTCCGGAAGCATTCACCGGGCTGCCGTGAGTTAAATGGCCGCCATGCGCCAGATTCATACCGAGAACGGTATCGCCCGGCTTAAGCGCAGCCAGGTATACAGCCATATTGGCCTGTGCGCCGGAATGCGGCTGCACGTTGGCATGCTCGGCACCGAACAGCTCCTTGGCACGGTCGCGGGCCAGGTTCTCTACGATATCGACATCTTCACAGCCGCCATAGTAACGCTTGCCGGGATAACCTTCGGCGTATTTGTTCGTAAGCACGGAGCCCATGGCCTCCATGACGGCTTCACTTACAATATTCTCTGAGGCAATAAGTTCAATGTTCGCACGCTGGCGGCTCAGTTCGAGGCCCATCGCTTCCAGTACTGCCGGGTCACTTTTACGCAATTGTTCCATGTTTCTAATTTCCTCCCTGTAACTCTGATTTTATGTGGTGTTAGTTAAACCCTCTCACTTCAGTCACAATTCGCGGAACCGCTAGTCTCAGGCGTGCGGTACACAGCCCGTTCCCCGCCGATCAGCGGCGGTCTGCTCCACGCGGCATTTACCCGGGCAGCCCCGATAACCCGCAGGCTTGGCCGGTAAGGTACGGCAATCCTACGCAGATGCATGCCAATCAGGGTCTCCCCGATATCTATACCGGCATGAGCTTCAATGGTCTCTGCCAGTACCGGGTCTGTCATGGACTTGTAGGCCGCAGCAGCCATGGAGCCTCCGGCTCCCGGAATGGGTACAGCCGACACCTCTCTAAGGCCAAGGGCTTCCAGCAGGGCGCGTTCCATCACCAGCGAACGGTTCAAATGCTCGCAGCACTGGTAGACCGGGTGAAAACCAAATTCATCCGCAATCTGCGTAATCCCCTCCAGCAGCTGACGTGCAACCTCCAGCGCTCCGCCTGTCCCAATCCGCTTCCCTGCCACTTCGCTTGTGCTGGCTCCGACGACCAGGATCTTCCCCGGACCGAGCTTGCCCGCTACTGCAAGTTCACGCGTTACCGCAGCAGTGGCTGCGGCCAAAGAAAGTTCCCCGCCGCCCGTTAGCTGCTGCTCTGCAGCCGCCTTACCGGATAAGCGGTCATCCCCTGAATTCTGCTTCAGGACTTTCTCCATCTTACCGCCCCCTTCAACCGTTTCTGATTTCCATGGAGATGCAACTTTTAAACAAAAAAGAGCAGTCCGCAGGTTGAACTGCGGATGTGCTCTTTTGCCCAGGCGACCGGCCGTTTATTCCAGGTGCTCCATCGTGGTTTCATCCACACTTGTCGCCAGTTACACCGGAACCGGATCATATTTATTACATCTTAAGGGATAGTCAGCAAAAAATCAACCACTTCAAAGCCGTCTTAGCGATTCAAGCTTATCGAGCAGACCGTACAACGCCGTACGGATCTCAGCCGCCGCCAGCTCGTAATCTTCACGCGAGCCGCCGAACGGATCACTGATATCGAAGCTGGGGATACGCTGGCGGATCTCAATCATCCGCTGCATAGCCGCAGCATCCGGCTCGGTGCCCAGGGCCAGATTCAGCTCTGCCTCCGCATACAGGCTGTCCAGCTCCCGGATATCGGCATTCACGGATTCCTGCGTCTGGACATACTCCTTAAGGGTATGGGTCTTGGTAACGGCGTCAGGAAAATACTGCAGCAAGTGCCGTTTATGTGCTCCTGTCAGGGTAAGGATCAGATCAGCCCAGGCCACCGCCTCCCCGTCCAGCTGTGAGGATACGATGCGGTCCTGAATCCCTTCATCCTGCAGAATGCCGCCAGCATGTCTGGATATGGAAGTACCCGGGACAGCAGAAACTCCGGCAGACCGCACCTCCACATGAATGCCCCGCTCCTTCGCAAGCTTCCGCAGAAGCCCTTCGGCCATGGGACTACGGCAGGTATTACCTGTGCAGACAAATAAAATATGCAGCAACCTTTCCACCTCCGGTAAACATTATAATTTCGGTATAAAGCTAAAAAATCGTGGGTATTGCCGTTATTGTATCAGAAGATGAACATCAAACCAAACGCCAGCAGGATGGCTCCGCCCAGCGCTTCCCCGTATTCTCCGAGTCCGCGGCTTACCCGACGGCCCAGCAGCAGCCCCGTAATCGACATGACACCGCCGCAGGCACCGAAGGCCAGCACGGTTAGTATAATACTATTCACAAACATCCCGAGTGAAACCCCGACCGAGAAAGAATCCACACTTACACTGAGCGAGATCAGCAGCATCCCCCAGATCGTCCGGTGATCCATCTGCCGGCTGCTGCCGCCGTCGTCCTGGCGGAAGGAATTGAACACCATATGTCCGCCCAGCAGAACCAGCAGGGCTCCGGCGGCATACGTGGTAACCTGTCCCAGCAAATGGCCGACATAGCTGCCCGTGAACAGGCCCAGCAGCGGCATCAGTACATGAAAAAAAGCAATCAGCAGGCTAAGCTGCAGCACATGCAGCAGACGGATGCCCCTCATCCCGATGCCTACGCCCAGCGAGAACGCATCCATCCCCAGCGCAACTGCCATAATAGCTATTGTTACTAACTGGCCCCAGCCCCCATATATTCCGTCCCAGCCCATGAATAACCCTCCACCCTGAGTCCGTAAGTTCTTGTACAACAACGATATGCGGACAAGATGGTATTCATGACTGTGAGGTGGATGGCAGGTGGGGCTGGAGGGAGCCAGAGCCTGCGTGAAATCAGGTGTATCAGCTTATCTGAAAATTCATTTTTCGGGTTTATCGAAATATTCCTTTGACTTTTTGAGGATGTCCAGCTCCTCCTCCATCTCGGCCAACTGCCCCTCCATCTCCGCCAACTGCTGACCGTGTTCCTTCAGTTGACGTTCAAGCTCTCTGACTTTGTCCTGATCGGCTTCCTGATCCTTTCCACTCATAGAAGCACCTCCTTCCAGCGGCTTAACAGGCGGACACGGTTCATGCTAACAGAGCAGCCTGCTAACCGGCGTCGATTACCGTATCACCGGCGGCTTTCATCAGCCGGTTCATGATGGCTGCGCCGAGGCCCGTGACCGGGCAGGCCTCGGCCAGAATGTACGTGGCCCCCGCTTCATCAAAACGCCGCAAGGCGGCATACAGGAAGCGGGCCGCCTCCTCCGGCGAGGACAGCGAGCCGAGAGACACCGTGCAGGCAGCCGGGTCGGCGGGATACAGGGCCCTATGCTCCTCGAAGAGGAGCAGGCCCGTGATCTCGCCCGCCCGCTGCGCCGCCTGCAGCAGCCCTGCGGTGGTCTCCGCCACGCGCTGCGCGGAGGAGCCGCGTACGATGCCAAGCGCGCCGCGCGGGGCATAGTGCGTGTACTTCATGCCCGGCGCGCGCGGCGCCGGGCTGCTGCCGGCGGCCGGCTTCGCGGCGGCCGCTTCAGTGCCGGTCACCGCCGCGAGCTGCTCGGCGGTGATGCCCCCGGGACGGAGCACGGCTACCGTCCCGTCGGGCTGCACCTGCACTACGGTCGACTCCAGGCCGACCCCGGCCGCGCCACCGTCCAGAACCCCGCCGATATATCCGGCGAGGTCTTCCAGCACATGGGCGGCCAGCGTAGGACTTGGCCGCCCGGAGCGGTTGGCGCTGGGCGCAGCAACCGGACAATCCGCCGCGCGCAGCAGCGCAAGCGCCACCGGATGATCCGGCATGCGCACGCCAACCGTATCCAGGCCTGCCGTCACCAGCGGCGAAAGGACGCCGGGCCGCACCGGCAGTACCAGCGTCAGCGGGCCGGGCCAGAAGGCATCGATCAGCGCCGAGGCCACCGGATGCACCTCCGTCACCAGACGTTCAAGATCCTCCCGCCGGGCAATATGCACGATCAGCGGGTTGTCCGAGGGACGACCTTTGGCTGCGAATACCGCTTCAACCGCTGCTGTATTCCGCGCATCTGCACCCAGTCCGTACACCGTCTCCGTCGGAAAGGCCACCGTCTCCCCGTTCCGCAGCAGCGTTGCCGCTTCTGAGATCATGCCCAGGTCACTCCCGCCCGGCTTCCAACTGGCAGAACTCCCCAATCCGCCATCTGTTCCCTCCTTACCGGAAGCAAGGCTCCAGTACAGAGTAGACTCTATATGACCGCTGCGGCGCTGGGCCGCGAACGGTGAATGCTTATCTTCTGTCATCTATCATCACTAGCTTTCTAATTGAATTATTACGCCAAAAACGGCCCCCTCAGGCGGAGCCGCTTCTGCTCAAGTGCTGCAATCATCGTACCATATCCGGCGCAAAAACTGTAGAATCCAATATGCGTCTACACCATCCTTCTCAGGACATTCAGGCGAACAGCCCGCAGATCCAGCTCCAGATATTCTTCAGCAGCTCCCACACGAAGAACTTCACCTTCGGTGTCTCAGCAGCATCACCCGAGATTCCTTCCTTGTTAGCAGAATCCGAGAGACTGGATACTGCCCCTTGCGCTGTTCCATCCGCACCCTTCACCTTCGCGCCGTCTCCCGAAGCCTTGGCTGAGACCTTAGTAACATCCTTAGCTCCAGCCTTCGCAGCAGCCGGTTCCGCAGCCGCAGCATCCCCGGTTCCCGCATCGATGAAGCAAAGCGGCGGAAACAGCACGCACCACCAGTTCTGTCCCTTACCTGCTCCAAGCGTAACCCGGACAGCCTCGTATTCTCCGGCAGGGTAGACCCGGCCGCCATACATTTTGGTCGGAAAAGGAACCGTGCCCAGCTCCACCTGATAGCCGTATTCAATCCCGCGCAGCGCCAGCTCTCTGCCCACCAGCTCATTCAGCTCCGGCAGGTGATTACGGATCAGGGCACGGGCCTGCTCCAGACTCTGCGGATCTTCCAGTCCGGCCACCCACTGATTAATCTGCTCCACGATCCGGTCACGAATCTGGCGCTTCACCAGCTGATCCCCGGTGCCGTCCGAATTCGCCAGAATACGCAAGCGGATTGACTCCTGCGGGATGGATACCTCTGCAACAGCAGCATCACTTTTTTGCCCTTCCCAGGCCATCATCAGAATCATAAAAAAACAAATTAAAATGGCAGTATACTTAAAGGTAATCCGCAGGGAATCCCCTCGCTCCAGCTTAACATCCTCCATCTTCCGCAGCCCCTCTCCCTCTGAACCTCTTATGTTCCCAGTATGTCCAGGAATGAGAGACTGCAAACCTAGTAATCTATTATTTATGAAGTAGAGACGGCAGTTGCCTAGTTTTTGGACAAAAGGGATTTGCCCTTCGCGTCCGGCTGCGGCAGCGGGAGATCGTCCTCCACATCCTGTCCGTAGAGCCTTACGCTCATCGCTATCCCCATGCAGGCCATATTAATCAGCAGCGAGGTCCCGCCGTAGCTGATGAAAGGCAGGGTAATGCCGGTCAGCGGCATCAGTCCGGTCATCGCCCCAATATTCTCCAGAATCTGATACAGCAGCATCGCCACGATCCCGACAATCAGCAGCGGCCCGCCGCGGTCCCTGCATTCCAAGGCAATCAGTATTAATCTGTGGATCAGGATAAAAAAGAGCATCAGCAGCGCCGCTGCGCCCAGGAAGCCGAATTCCTCCCCAATCTGCACAAAAATCGATTCCGAATACAGATACGGCACACGGTTGCTCTGTACGGAGCTGCCTTGCAAATAGCCTTCTCCCTTGAGGCCCCCGGAGCCAATCGCCGTCTGGGCATTTTTCGTCTGATAGCTCGCTTTGCTGCTGGCTAGATCAGGCACGAGCCAAGGGTCAAACCGGCTGACGAAATGATCCCGGCCCAGCGTTTTTTCAATGAAATTAACCGTCTGCTCGTGATAGTTGATATAGCACAGGATGAAGCCCAGAATTGCCCCGCCCGCGATAATCAGCCCGATCAGCGCATGGGAGAATTTGATACGCCCGATCCATAGCAGGCCAAGCAGGATTACGATATAGCTGAGCGCATTGCCCAGATCATTCTGGATGATGACCAGCGCGCACGGCATGAATGCAATCAGACCCAGCGGCACGACATCGCGCCAGAACTGGAGCCGGGTTTTATTTTTGCGGACAAGCATGGTCGTCAGAAAAATAATTAGAATCAGCTTGAACAGTTCCGCCGGCTGAATGCTTAAATCTCCAATACCGATCCAGCCTTGGGCACCGTTCTTCACCTTGCCGAAAAAGCTGACCGACAGCAGAATCCCAATCCCGGCAATATAAATATAGAGCCCATACCGTACCAGCAGGCGGTAATCGAACAGGGTGATCAGGATAAAAGCGACAAAGCCCACAGCATAATACTTAAGCATCCTGATATGCATTCCGTCCAGATCGTCTCTTCCGTGAGTCACGCTATAAATGGAGAAGATACAGATCCCCATCAGCACAATCAAAATAAGCACAATGCTGCCGTCTATTCTTTTGATTCTCTGCAACATAAGGATATACCCCTCAACCTCTCCGGATTAGGAATCCGCCCGTTACACCCAGCCCAGGCTTCAACCCACTAATTTCCATTGTAATTCAATTGGGAGCATCTATTCAATTTTTCTATTTCTGCATAGCTGATCCACTTCATCCGAACGGCCTTAGTTACCGTAGACGCCCAGACACATGAATTCTTACATTTCAAAACTAAAATACCGGAACCCTTCGTATACGAAGAATTCCGGTATAGATGAAGCATCCAGCTTCCCCATATGCGCGGGCTTTACTATTCTTAATGAGTTAGCTTCTCTTGGCGGGAGCCGGGGAAGAATACAGCGCAGGACTCGGCAGATCCTCTTCCACCTCTTGCCCATGCAGACGTACGCTCATGACAAGTCCTATGCTCGCCATATTGATCAGCAGTGAGGTTCCCCCGAAGCTGATGAACGGCAGCGTAATCCCTGTCAGCGGCATTAGGCCCAGGAAGGCCCCGATATTCTCAAAAATCTGGTACAGCAGCATCGCCACCACCCCGACGATCAGGAATGGCCCGCCCCTATCCTTGCACTCCAGTGCTATTAGAATCATCCGGTGAATGAGGATAAAGTACAGCAGCAGCACCAATGCCGACCCGACAAAGCCGTATTCCTCCGCAATTTGTACAAAAATGGAGTCCGAGTAGGTGTACGGTACACGGTCGGTCTGCACCGAGCTGCCCGTCATATAGCCTTCACCGCTCATGCCGCCGGAAGCGATGGCCATTTTGGCGTTCTTCGTATGATAAATCGCTTTGGCCGTCGCCTTATCCGGCACCAGCCACGGGTCGAAGCGCTCGATCCAGTGCGAGCGTTTGATATCTACCAGAAAATCCTTAATTTCATCGTGATAATGAATATAACTCATAATTCCGGCAGCCGCCGAGCCGCCTATAACCAGCAGCCCGATCAGCGCATGGGTGAATTTAATATTGCCGATCCACAGGAGACCGATCAGAATAACGATGTACGAGAGCGCATTCCCCAGGTCATTCTGGCTGATTACGATGACAAACGGCACGAAACTGAATAATCCCAGCGGGACTACATCGCGCCAGAACAGCAGCTTATTCTTATTCTTGCGGACCAGCACAGCCGCCAGGAACAGAATAAGAATCAGCTTGAACAGCTCCGCTGGCTGAAGACTGAAGCTTGTACCGAACTTGATCCAGCCTTGTGCGCCGTTCTGCTCTGTACCGACGAAGCTGACCAGGACCAGAATGCCAATGCCCGTGATGTACACATACAACGCGTATTTTACAAACAGGCGATAATCCACAAACGTCAGCCCGATAAAGGCAACGAAGCCCACGATATAGAATTTGATCATCTTAATATGCGACCCGTCCAGCCTCTCACGCCCGTGGGTCACACTATATATGGAGAAAATGCTGACCACCATCAGCAGCACAAGAATCACCAGGATGACACCGTCAATCTTTTTAATCTTCTGAAGCATATTCTGTCTCCTTACTCAGTACTGGTTCTTCCCGTTCATGTCTGCAGGCAGAAGTTCCGTCTTGTCTATTGTAAAGGAAGGGGCCGCCTAAATACAATTTCCATCGTTTGGGGGTACTCTGTTAGGTGAACAGCCGGGCCACCTCCAATGCAGCGGACTGAGCGGACCTTATTCGCTGCAAAAGCACCTTCCCGGAAGTAATGCGGACAGAGAGGACGCTATTCGTTCAGTTGGTTGCTCACACAGGCCTGTTTACAGGCAATAAGGTCTTCTCAGTCCACAAGTGTTGATCTTTTCGCGTTATTTGAGCAAATAGCGTCTTCTCAGTCCGTTCCCCGTCCTCACCGAGCTATCCCGAGCACATGCCGGGGAATCCCGGCGAGATCATCGATGGTGATGATCTCGTCCCAATGTCCGGCTGCCCGCAGCAGTCCGGCCACCTGCTCGGCCTGCCCCTGGCCGAGCTCAAAGCCGACCAGGCGCGGCGGAGCCGGGAGCAGCGGCAGCTGCTCCATCATGCGGCGGTACGGGTCCAGCCCGTCCCCGCCGCCGTCCAGTGCCGTGCGCGGCTCATGATCGCGCACCTCGCGCTGCAGCCCGGCGATGTCGCCGCCGGGGATGTACGGCGGGTTGGAGACGAGGATATCCGTCTCCAGCCCCGCGAACGGCTCGAGCAGATCGCCGAGCCGCAGGTCCACCGCCGTGCCGTGCCGCTGCGCATTGCGCCGGGCCACGGCCAGTGCGCCGGGCGAGATATCGCCGGCGCAGACCCGCCACACCGGCGCTTCTGCCGCCAGCGTGACGGAGATGGCTCCGCTGCCGGCGCCGATATCGACGGCGGTCAGCGGCCGTGCGGCGCCGGCTGCGCCCGCGCCGCTCTCCCGGCGGGCTGGGCTGCGGCCCGCCCCGCTGTGGGCGGCTGCTTCATCCGCAGCCGCCATAGCTTCCGGTGCGGCTTCGCCCCGCACCCCCGCCAGCCCGTCCGGCCACAGCTCCGCGCCGTACTTCAGAATCGCCTCGACGAGCAGCTCCGTCTCCGGGCGGGGGATCAGCACATCGGGCGTGACCTCGAAGGCCCGGCCGTAGAATTCCTGCTCGCCGATGATGTATTGCACCGGTTCTCCCGCCGCCCGGCGGGTCACCATTGCTTCCCATTCGGCCTTGCATGCCGGCGGGAACGGATCAGCCAGCGCCATATAATAAGCCGCCCCGGACAAGCCCAGCACATGCTCCAGCAGGAGCTGGCTGCTGCGCTGCGGCTCCGTTAGGCCGTGCCCGGCCAAAAAAGAAGAAGCCTCCGCAAAGGCTTCCCGGATGCTTTGCACTTCCGACATGACGTAAGGGTCGTGTTTCAAAGCATTATTCTCCTTTTTCCATCAATTCTGCTTGTTCCGCAATCGACAATGCCGAGATAATCTCGGTAATATCCCCGTTCATCACCTGGTCCAGACGGTGGAGGGTTAAGCCGATCCGGTGATCCGTCACACGGCTCTGCGGGAAGTTGTAGGTACGGATACGCTCACTGCGGTCACCGGTTCCCACCTTGCTTTTACGTTCTCCGGAATACTTCGCTTCCTCTTCCTGACGCTTCAGATCCGAGATCCGGGTACGCAGCACCTTCAGCGCCTTATCCTTGTTGGAGTTCTGGGACTTGCCGTCCTGACAGGTAGCCACGATCCCCGTAGGTACATGGGTTACACGTACTGCTGATTTGGTCGTGTTAACGGACTGTCCGCCCGCGCCGCTCGAACAGAAGGTATCGACACGGATATCCTTGTCATGAATTTCGATTTCGAAATCTTCCGCTTCCGGCATTACAGCAACCGTAGAGGTAGAGGTATGGATACGTCCGCCGGATTCTGTGGTAGGGATGCGCTGCACACGGTGTGCGCCGCTTTCGAATTTCATTTTGCTGTAAGCGCCGCGCCCGGTAATTTGGAAGATCACTTCCTTGAAGCCGCCGAGATCATTCGTGTTCACATCCATCAGCTCTACGCGCCATCCCTGGGTATCGGCATAACGGGTATACATCCGGTAGAGGTCAGAGGCGAACAAGGCCGCTTCATCCCCGCCGGCTGCGCCGCGGATTTCCACGATTACGTTCTTGTCGTCATTAGGGTCCTTAGGCAGCAGGAGCAGACGAATCTTCTCCTCAAGAACGGTCTGACGCTCGGACAGCTCCTCGATCTCCATCTTGACCATTTCTTTCATTTCATCATCAAGCTTCTCGGCCTGCATCATCTTCGCAGCTTCGAGCTCTTCCATTACGTTCTTATATTCGCTATACGCCTCGAAGGCGGGCTGCAAGTCGGATTGTTCTTTGGAATAGTCCCTCAGTTTCTTACTGTCGCTTGCAACATCCGGGTCACATAGCAGTTCACTGAGTTTCTCATAGCGGTCCGCCAGGGATTGCAATCGGTCCAACAAGGGAATTCACCTCTCCTGATTCAAATTCTTCGTTCAATATTACTTTAAATTGTTGCTACAACTGAAGTAGATATACGACTTTATATTATACCACCACAAGCCTCAATTGGCTACACTACAAGCGGGGGGGATGGGGAAATCTTTTGAAAAAGATTCAGATGACGCAAAGAGACCATCCAGCAAGCAAACCTCTACTCCTGAATGGCCTCTCTATAACAAGCGAAAAGTATCTATACGTTGAACCGGAAATGCATAACGTCGCCGTCCTGCACCAGATATTCCTTACCTTCCAGACGCAGCTGCCCGCGTTCCTTGGCACCGTTCATTGAACCTGCCGCCACCAGATCGGTGTAAGCTACAACCTCCGCCCGGATAAAACCGCGCTCGAAGTCCGTATGAATGACGCCTGCTGCTCCAGGGGCCTTGGTGCCCTTGCGGATGGTCCAGGCACGAACCTCTTGAACGCCCGCAGTGAAATAAGTGTACAAGCCCAGCAGCTTGTATGCCGCTTTGATCAGACGGTTAAGCCCGGATTCCTGCAGACCCAGCTCCTCCAGGAACATCTCCTTGTCTTCACCTTCCAGCTCTGCAATCTCCGCTTCCACCTTCGCGCTGATCGGCACGACTTCAGCATTCTCGGCTGCTGCGAATTCACGGACCTGCTGCACATAAGGATTCTCCTCGGCAGTCGCCACCTCGTCCTCGCCCACATTCGCCGCATACAGCACCGGCTTCAGGGTGAGCAGGTGAAGATCACGCACGATCGAGCGCTCATCGTCGGACAGCTCCAGACTGCGGGCAGGCTGGTCCAGATACAAAGCTTCCTTCACACGCTCCAGTACTTCTACTTCCTGGGCGTATTTCTTGTCGCCGCCCTTAATATTTTTGCGGGAACGCTCAATCCGCTTCTCCACGCTCTCCAGGTCAGCCAGAATCAGCTCCAGGTTAATCGTCTGGATGTCGCTGATCGGATTTACCTTGCCGTCTACGTGGGTCACGTTCTCATCGACGAAGCAGCGCACCACATGAACAATGGCATCCACCTCGCGGATATGGGCCAGGAACTTGTTGCCCAGGCCTTCGCCCTTGCTCGCGCCGCGCACCAGTCCGGCAATATCGACGAATTCAAAAGCGGTCGGAACCGTCTTGTTCGGCTGTACCAGCTCCACCAGCTTATCCAGACGTTCGTCCGGTACTTCTACAACCCCGACGTTCGGGTCGATGGTGCAGAACGGATAGTTGGCGGATTCTGCGCCCGCTTGTGTGATTGCATTGAATAATGTCGATTTGCCTACGTTGGGAAGTCCAACGATACCTGCTTTCAAAGCCATTTATATGACAACTCCTATTTTCGGTTGGTTTGATCACCGCATGAATACCGAACTGATCTCAAACCATTATATATTAGAACAAATTCTCCAGCAACAGCAGAAGTCAAGCGGACAGCAAAATACCCCGCAAAGGGGTCTGCCTTACCTATAGTGTTTTGGACATTGTGATGTCTGTAACCTGGAAGCCCATTTTCTTATATAGCCCGAAGGCGCGTTCGTTATGCCCGAAGACATGCAGGCCGATCTTGGCCGCCTTCAGCTTCTTAGCTTCTTCATCCAGCAGCAGCAGTGTCTGTTTACCATAGCCCCGGCCCTGGAACGGCTCAAAGATATAAATGTCATAAATGAACGCCTCCCGCACCCCGCGGTTCTCGGTCACGTTGAACCAGATATAACCGGCTTGAGTCCCCGAAGCGTCCTCTACTACCGAATAGAAATAAGCTCCCGCCGTATTGAGGCCTTGCGGCAGGTAGCGATTCATTGCTTCTTGGGCCTGCGTCAACGCCGTATCTGCATCCCAGGCTCCGGCTTGTATTTTCTCTTCTGCATAATCTTGGGTAGATTGCTTCAAGAACGACTGAAACGCTGATTCGTCCATCGGGACCAATGTAATCGTCATTTGGATACCTTCCTTCGGTCTGATTATAAAAGCAAGCCTGGCGTCAACGCCGGACCATACGCGGCGTTCCGCGCAGCGCGGCAAGATCCGGCGCACCGATGCCGAACATCACCGTCCGCAGCTCCAGCTCTACCTGGGCCAGCGCCTGATCCAGCGCCTCCTCGGAGCTGACGGCCGGACCCAGCAGCCCCCGTCCGAAGCCCGCCAGATCAGCGCCAAGGGCCAGCGCCTTAGCGGCATCGACGCCGTGCTTCAGTCCGCCGCTGCCAATCAATGCCCCGCGCGGGGAGACCGCGCGGACCTCGGCAATGCACTCCGCCGTGGGAATGCCCCAGTCGGCGAAGGTCTCTGCTGCCGCACGCCGTACCGGGTCGATGCTGCGGAACTTCTCCACCTGGCTCCAGGAAGTGCCGCCTGCTCCGGCGACATCAATGAAGGCAGCGCCAGCCTGATACAGCCGGGCGGCCGTATCGCCGTCAATCCCCCACCCGACCTCCTTGATCCCCACTGGAATCTCAAGGGTCCGGCATAATGCCTCTATCCTCTTCAACAGGGAACCGAAGCCAGTGTCACCCTCGGGCTGGAATACCTCCTGCAGCCCGTTCAGATGGAGAACCAGCCAGTCCGCTCCGGCAATCTCAACTGCCCTGCGGCATTCTTCTACCCCGAAGCCGTAGGCGAGCTGGACCGCTCCGACATTGGCAATGACCGGAATCGTGGGTGCGTTGGCCCGGACATGGAAGGTAGCCGCCAGCTCCGCGCGTTCTACAGCCGCGCGCACCGAGCCGACTCCCAGCGCCCAGCCCCTGCGCTCCGCCGCTTCGGCCAGCCGCTCATTAATCTTCCCTGTAGCCGCACTCCCCCCGGTCATGGAGCTGATCAGCAGCGGGGTACGCAGCGTACGGCCTAAGAATTCAGTGCCCAGTGAGATGGTATCGTAATCCAGCTCTGGCAGCGCGTTATGGCGGAACCGGTACTGCTCGAACCCGGTTGTAATTCCGTTGCCGGCCACATCTTCATTCAGGCAGAGCCGTACATGCTCAATCTTCCGTTCTCCGGTTCTGGAGTCGGGCAGCAGAGATTTATGTCCGGCAAGGCCTGAGCCTGCTGCCTCCTGCCGTGGCTGGGGCCCTGTTCCTGGCTGCTCCCCAGCACTCTGCGGCACACCATTTCGCGGCATATCATTCATGCTGTCTTCCTCCGTTTCTGCTGCACTATTCTCAAACTATAACAACGCCTGCCTGTGAGTACTATGTATGCTGTTTTCCACATACATTCGGCCTTACGCCTGCCTGCGAGCACTATGTATGCTGTTTTTAGCATACATTCAGCAACAACGTCACTCTATGAGTTATTCAAGAACCATTGCCGCCCTAAGGGCGGCCCAACTGTCTCCACTTGCCATATATCCCGCTCCACAATTACCTTCCATTATAGCACAACTATAGCACAACCCCGCTCGGCCGTTGAACGCTGGCGGGGTGCTCACACTTCATACATGGCTTGCAATATATTCGCCCACCAGCCTGCCGGACAAGGAAACTACAGGTGTTCCCCCGCCAGGATGCGTGGTTCCGCCTACATACCACAGTCCCTTAACATCACTGGATCGGTTGCCCGGGCGGGAGAAGGTCTGCTTCACCGTATTGGAGGATATCCCGTAAATGGCCCCCTGATGCGCCAGCGTATCGCGGGCGATATCCTGCGGGGTATACCGCTCCAGCACATCTGCGGACGACAGCCCGCTCACCCCGTGGCTCTCCAGTACAGACATCACCCGCTCCCCGTACGCATCCCTCTCCTCACTCCAATCGCAGGCCGGGCTTAGATAAGGCGCATTAGCCAGAATGAACAGGTTGCTGCCGCCCTCAGGCGCCATCTCAGGCTCGGAATAACCGGAGTGACATACATACACTGTCGGCTGCTGCGGCGGACGTTTATGCTCGAAGATATCCTTGAATTCCTGCTCATAGTCCTCCGGGAAAAACACCGTATGATGCAGCAGCGCATCATACGTACGCGGCACGCCCGCTAGCGTTACCAGCCCGGACAGAGAGGGTTCGTACGCTTCAATCCTGCGGTCTGTCATTCCCGGACGAACCGCTTCAGGCAGCAGCATCTTGTTGATGCTGAGGACATCTCCACCGGCTATCACAGTCTTGGCCGGGTAGAAGCCCTGCGCCGTATCCACACCTTCTACCGCACCGGAGACTACGGAAATCCCTGTTACCTCCATGCCTGTAATCAGCTGCACGCCCAGATTCCGGGCGAGTGTAGACAGACCGCTAATTAATTCATAGGTGCCGCCCTTCACCCCGTATACGCCTTCCTGAATCTCCAGATGACCAAGCATGGCGAAGATGGAGGGGGAACGATACGGTGAAGATCCGACATAGGTGGCATAGCGGCCCAGCATAGCCAGCGTATTCGGATGGCTGAAGTAGCGGAGCAGCAGGTCATGCAGGCAGAGAAAAGGCCGGACCCGCACCAGATCCCGTACAAGTGAAGGGGAGAGCTTATCCCTCCAGGATAGCAGCAGCCTGTTAAGGAACTGCTTCTCGCTAAGCTGATACAGCCGCGAAGCTTCCTCCAGAAACTCCGGGAATTTCGCAGCATCTGCCGGGCTGTAGGAGGCCATTTGCTCACGCATTCGCCCCGTATCCCTTGAGAAATCAACCACCTTGCCGTCTGCGAATACATTGCGGGTGCGCGGCTCCAGCTCATAGAGCCGGACATAATCCTCCATGCGGGCTCCCGCAAGCTCATAGAGCGAGCGGAAGACATGGGGCATCGTAATCGTACTTGGGCCGCGGTCGAAGGTGTAGCCCCCCGCCTGAATACGCTGCAGCTTGCCGCCGGGCTGCTGCTGGCGTTCCAGCACAGTCACTTCCCAGCCCTGTGCGGCAAGCGTGACCGCACAGGACAGCCCCCCAAATCCGGCGCCTATGATTACTGCCTTCGGTTTCATCCATAACGCCTTCCTTTCCATTCATAGCCTGCGCGCGTGCGGCTTCCGCGCCAGGATGCCACAGCAATCAGCAACAGGCAGAGTATACCCGCCGGGAGTAGGAGACAGAACCAGAACGGCTGCCGTCCGGCAGCATCACTGGTCCGTTTCACGGCCAGACCCGCAAGCAGTGCAGCAGCAGGCCAGAGCGCCGCGCCTGGCTGTCCGCTTAGGCCATAGTACAGAACGGCGGCGGCGGGCACCGCATACAGCGACAGATATGCAATAAGCACACCCAGCAGCAGCACCGGGCTACGGCCGATACCGGCATAGATATTCTTCCGGTAGCCGTTCCATACTTGCCGTGCATTGTGGTACATCCGCATGAACACCTGCTCCGTAACATCCATAAGCGTCACTGTCCCGCCCGAACGCTTCACAGCGCGGGCCAGCGCCATGTCATCCACCAGCTCGCTGCGGATGGCCTCATGCCCGCCGCAGCTATTGTAACTGTCCCGGTGAATCAGGATGAAGCCCCCATGCGCCGCAACAAAGCGCGGATCTCTGGAGCCGCGGACCAGCGGAATGGGCAGGTGGCAGATGATGGTGAAGACCATCAGGGGAACCACCAGCCGCTCCAGCCAAGTTCCAGTCATCTGCCGGGGGAAGCCGGTAATCATGCCGCCGCCCGCTGCTTCAGCAGCAGAGAGCACCTCTTGAAGCGCCCCCTGCTGAAGACGGACATCTGCGTCCAGGAACAGCAGCCACTCCCCGCTTGCCGCTTCTGCAAGCTGAGCGCAGGCATGGGACTTGCCCAGCCAACCCTCCGGCAGCCGCCTTCCCTTCAGAACGCGTATTCTGCCGCCGCCCGTTGCTTCGGCAATCCGCCCCGTTCCGTCAGTCGATGAATCATCCAGCACAATAATCTCCGCCCCTATCCCGCCGGTGCTTGAGGCCAGTACGGAGGAGAGGCAATCCCCAATATTATCCGCTTCATTCCGGGCGGGGATCAGCACCGACAAACGCAAGGACCGGGAGGAAGCCGGTGCTCGAAGCACCTGCGCCGCTCTTGCTCCTGGCGCTGCCCCCAGCTTAGGGAGCTGCGCTGCATTCCACATTGCGAACAAAAGCTGGAGCAACAGAATACCGGTTACAGCCTGAAAGAACACATTCATCCTCTCCCTCCGCCCGGCCGCAGCAGATCAAGCCATTCATTGGTTGATCTCCCCCGGCGGAGGAGCGGCTGGAATTCGTCCGGCATATGGCCTTGATGGTTAAGAACTTTGCAGCGGTGTGACTCCAGTTGTCCGCCAAGAACAGTCTCCAGCCGCCAGGCTATCGCTGAACGGTCCATCTCCGCCCAAGGGAGCAGCAGCGGCGCACCGGCCAGCAGCGTAGCTTCCGGCTTGGTATGCCGGAACAGGCCGTGGTATAGCGTCACTGGGACTACCACCGTCTGCGGACTGAGCCGCAGCGCCAAGGAAGCCCCTTCCTTCAGACTCAGCGGCCGGTGCTCCAGCGGCCGGATTTCTCCTTCAGGGTACATCCAGACACTCTCCCCCGCCTCCAGCAGCCCGGCTGTATAGCGCAGGGAAGCCCGCGCATCCGCTGGACTTCCGGGGTTAATGGAGTACGCGCCAAGCTTTCTGAAGAAGGCATACTTACGTAGCTGCTCCTCTTCCATCATGAAATAATGACGCTTCCCCGGCAGCTTCCCCACGGCGTGATAGGCCAGCAGGCCGTCCCACCACGAGCTGTGATTCATGAGGTAGAGAATCCCCCGCCCGGCAGCGGCAGCGGGCTGAAGCTCTCCGCTGATTCCGATGAAGTGGAAATGTCTGCGCAGCAGATACATGGAATTATAGCGGTAGAATAACCAGTCAAACCTTCCCGATGGAACGGCTTCCAGCATAGCGTAGACTCCCTTCAGCCAGTGCGGCGCCTGCCACAGCGATCACCGTGCAGGCAGGCAGTCCCTCTGTCAGGCTGATCAGGCCGAACAGGATCAGGATTGCCTGATACAGGCGGGTGCCCCGGCGGGCAGCCAGGCGGGTGAACGGCACGGCCGGGAGCAGCATGGACAAGGCAGCGCCTGCAATCAGCCAGCCGCCGAAATTGCTCCAGGGCACCTGATAGAAGCCCCCGCCGCCCTCCCAGTGCCAGAAGTTCCTGGCATGGGCAACAGGATCGAGCACCAGATCCATCAGGACTGTCCAGAAGCCAACCTGCATGGCCCGCAGCAGCAGGAGCCGGAGGCCGCGCTGTCCGAAATCATGGCTGATCAGCACAGCATTGCATACCACAGCAATCCAGGCGAAGCCCAGGGTAACCGGCACACCAAATAATAAAGGCCCAAGAATAGTAGAATAATTATAATCCCCAAACAACCGGCCGGAATGCACGCCTACCCATTCGACGGCCATTCCACCTAACCAGATAAGAGCTGCAGCATACCAGAACCGCTTGGTCATCCGGCCTCCCGAAGAATTGACTGACCAGTCAGACATGAAGGGTTTGCATTGCCCCTTGATTGCTAAGTCCAAACCGTAGGCACCATAGAATACGAGAAACAATCCGTTAGAGAACTTCAGACTATCCGGAATTCCGAACACGATTAAGAGCAGCGCACCGATGGTATACCAGATCCAAAAAAGCGTTCGGACCATCGTTAGACCACCGCAGTTCTTACACCGGCATAACGCACGACTGTACGCTGGAACAGCTGAAGCTTGGCTTCATCGCTGACATAGGATCTTTTGCGGAAAACATCATATCCGTCCGCCTCCACTGCATCCAGAATAGCAGCATAGAAGGATGCGGCAAGCTCAATGGCAAGACCGCTCTCCAAAGGATACGTATGCACATGCATAAGTCCTTGCCGGAACCAGTCAAGCGCTTCTGTCCGCAGCTCCTGAATAACAGCGGTGAAACGGTGATTGACCTCTCCGCCCTCAAGCTCCCGCTGGCTGTAGCCATGTCTGTCCATCACCTCAAGCGGCACGTATCTGCGTCCTCTCCGGAGATCCTCACCCACATCGCGGATGATATTCACCAGCTGCATTCCTATCCCCAGCGCAATTCCCGAGGTCCGTGCCGCTTCACTCTGATCATCCCGCAGAACAGGCAGCAGCATCTCCCCTACCGTTCCCGCTACAAGATAACAATAATCCTTAAGCTGCTCCATCGTGTCATAGGCTGTGAAGGTAAGATCTCTAAGCTGTCCCTCCATCTGCAAAAGAAACGGCTCACGCTGAAGCTGCGGGAAGCTGCTGAACAGCCAGCGCAGCGCCGGCCAGATGAAATGCCCATCCGCCTGCTCCAGATTCATGAAACGCTCCCGCAGCTCATGGATGCTGTACGGCGCGCCTTCCGGCTCATCCACACTATCGTCTATAATCCGGCAGAAGGCATAAATAACATGCACCGCTTCACGCCTGGGACTTGGCAGAACATCAAACGCCTTATGGAACGAAGTGGACCCTTTCTTCATCAGTTCCTCACATTGCTGCAGTATCCTTTCATCCATGTACGCTCATCTCCTTTATCATTTCCTGAACGGCAAGCTTCGCTCCCTGCATCACAATCGGCACACCGCCGCCCGGATGGACGGAAGCACCAGCGGCATACAACCCCTTAAGAGGATAAGGCTTCGGCTGGGGCCGGAATACCCCCGACTGGCTCAGCAGCGGTGCAATACCGAAGCTGCCCCCGCCGTACATGCCTTCCTGTTCCGCATCGGCAGGCGTTCTCAGTCTGCGCCAGATCACACTCGCGGCAAGCCCGGGGAAGCCCCGCTTCTCAGCATCCGCCATGACTGTATCGGCTAGTGCTCCGGCTATTTCCTCCCAGTTCTTATCCGGCGCCGCCGGGACGGGAACAAGGAAATACAGCACGCTCTGTCCGGGAGGAGCTGCACTATCGTCCAGTGCTACCGGATTAAATATATAATAAGATGAATCCTGGGGAATTTGTCCCCGGTCAAACAGCTCGTGAAGGCTGCTATTCAGACTGTCCGGCAGGAAGAACTGGTGCACCAGCGAATCCGGCCAGCGCTTATCCGTGGCTGCATAGATCAGCAAACAGCCCGAGGAGGGCTTCCAGGTGCCGCGTTTTATGCCCTTGGCCGATACGGGTCTGCCCTTATTCTCCGTTACACCCAGCGCCTGTTCCTGCTTGAACACACCAGGCGGCAGCAGCTTCTCTACATTCGGGAAATCTCCATTGTACAGAACGGCATCATAAGCAATCGACTGCCCATGAACAACCACTCCGCAGCAGCGGCTCCCTTCAACAAGCAAGGACTCCACCTCGGTGCCCGTATGAATCTGTACCCCGCGGTCTTCCAGCTCCCGGGCCATGATCTGCGGCAGCGTCCCGTATCCGCCCTTCAGCATCCAGATGCCGAAGGCATGCTCAGCGTAAGGAAGCATGGTGTAGATGCCCGGTGTGCGGAAGGGCGCTCCTCCAATATAGAGGCTCTGCAGGGAGAACGCATCCTTAAGCTCTTCATTCCTGAAATACTGGCCGATAGCAGATCGCAGGTTCCGGTAAGCGTGCAGGCGGACCATCAGCGACAGGTTAGCCAGACTGAAAAATTCCCGCCCGCTTGCATACCCCCGCTCCAGAAACGAGGTCCGCCCCTGCGGATACAGCACCGACATGTCCTTCATGAACCGGGTGAAGCCCTTGCCCTCTCCGGGATAGAGCCGGTCAATCTCCTCCGCCTGCGCCGATGCATCCGCGAATTTGGTCAGTACCCGCCCGCTTCTGAAGTGAACCCGGTAGAGCGGGTCACAGTGCAGCAGCTCCAGGCTGGATCGCGGAAGGCCTCCTTCTTCCAGAATACCCAGAAGCATCTCCGGCAGCAGCACGATCGTAGGCCCGCGGTCAATCCGGTAGCCGTCCTGCTCTTCAAAGGCCACACGCCCGCCCGCTTGGGCCGCCCGTTCATAGATCACTACCTCATGCCCCTGACGGGTAAGCAGCAGCGCCGCCGTCAGCCCGCCGATTCCGCTGCCTACGATGGCAATGCGGCTCATAGCGGAACCCCCGCACCTGCGCCTGGCGCGCCTGCCTGTACGGTGAACCGCCCCCGCACAGCCTGGTCATGCTCCCGCAGCAGCCGCGCGCTGATCTTGGCCGACTCGAAGATCGTCGGCAGGCCGCTACCCGGATGGGTTCCCCCGCCGACCAGCCAGATGCCGCGTACCTCCTCGAAGGTATTATGCGGCCGCAGATGCATCATCTGCCCAAGATTATGGGCTAGATTGAAGGTGGCCCCGTTATATACATTCTGCTGGTTCTGCCAGTCCAGCGGGGAGAAGAACAGGCTCTCTTCCACCCGTCCGGCGATTCCGGCCAGCTGCGGAATCTGCTGCAGCCGCTGCATCATCCAGTCCTCTACCTCAGCATGCTCCTGCTCCCAGTTAATATCGGCACTCAGATTAGGCACCGGCATCAGCACGTAGAGCGAGGATTTGCCGGGAGGCGCCAGTGTCTTATCAATGACCGACGGATTATGGATATAAATAGAGGCATCCTCCGACAGAACGCCCAGTTCCGTGATCTCTTTGACATTACGCCGGTAGTCGTCCGCGAAATGAACCGAATGATGCCCCAGGTCCACCTCTCCATCCACACCGAGGTAGAGCATGGCGGTGGAGCAGGAATATCTTTTGCGGGCAATCTTGTCAGGGGCATATTTCTTCAGAAGTCCGGGCTCGAACAATTGTGTCATTGCAGAACCAAAATCTGCACCAATCACAATATAGTCCGCATCCACCTTCTCCCCGTTCTCCAGCAGCAAGCCTGCGGCCTGCCCGTCCTTGACGATAATGCGTTTCACTCCGCTTGCGGTATGGACCCGCCCGCCATGCTCCTGGATGACCTCAGCCATAGCCTGGAGCACACGGTTAATTCCGCCGGTCGGATGGTACAGGCCGTAACGGTGCTCCATGTACGACAGAATCGTGAAGGTGCCCGGACATTCCCAAGGCGACATCCCCAGATACTTGGCCTGAAACGTGAACGAGAACCGCAGCCGCTCGTCATCGAAATAACGGGACAGCCGGTTGTACACAGTGTCTGTAGCGTTCAGCTTGGGCAGCGCGTGGAACACATCTCTTTTGACATAATCTCCTAACGATTGGAACGGACGCTGCAGCAACGGAATCACCCGCTCCAGCTTATCGGCTTCTTCTGCCATGAACCGGCGGTAGCCGCTGCCGTTGCCGGGGAACAGCCGCTCAATCTCCTCAGCCGTCTGATCCTGGTTCGTAGAAGGCGTAAATACGGTATCTCCAAAATGCAGGGAGTATAACGGATCAAGCGGCGTAAGCGAAACATAATCATGCACAGAACGTCCTGCCAGAGTGAACAGTTCCTCCAGCAAATGAGGCATCATCAAGAAGGTAGCTCCCCGGTCGAAACGATAGTCTCCCAGCTTCAATTCTCCAGATCTTCCGCCAACCGCCGCTTGCTGTTCATAGAGATCTACTTCATATCCTTCGGCGGCAAGCAGCATGGCGGCGGCTAACCCGCCCGGCCCTGCGCCGATTACTGCGACTTTTGTGGTATCTGTGGTTCGGATCAAGCGACATCCTCCTCCGTTCAAACATTATACAAAAACTATACAATAGTGATACAAATATCATACATACTTTGCCGGGTCATGTAAATATCATCCGCCGCACTTCCAGCAATTTGGTTGCTAGACTTGTCCATAGCAAAAGAACCGGCCAGCCCTGTACAAGGGTTCTGACCGGTTCCTATGGAATCTCATGCTCTATTAAAATTAACTATATCTGCCACAAAAACTACGCCCTATGCCGGCTTCCGGCAAATTCCTGATCGAACCAGGCTTGCCACTGCTCCGGCGGCTCCGCCATCACATAGGTGGCGTTGGTATCCTGAAGGCTGATTCCCTCATAAGCTTTGCCGCCCGCAATACGCTGCAGCTCCGGGTACTGGCTGCCCAGCCGTTCAAGCAGCTTCTCCGTATAAGGAACCAGAGTGCTATTCGTAACGGATAGGCAGACAGCTCCGATCCGCTCTTGCTTCGCCAGCAGCTCCATCACACCGTCCTCGGGGGTATTGGACCCCAAATAGATGACTTCAACCCCGTTCCGGCGCAGGAACAGCGAGAACAGCAGCAGGCCGACCTGGTGATGCTCTCCCGCCGGGCAGAAGGCAAGCACCTTGTGCAGATGGGCATACACCGGGAACACGTGAAAGAACTGGGATAGCCTGTTCGAGATCATATGTGTCATATAATGCTCCTGCGCCACGGTTGCCGTCCCCTGCTCCCAGGCATCACCAACCTTCACCAGCACCGGCACCAGTACCTGATGGACCATCGCCTCATAGCCGTACAGGGAGAACCCGAAATCGATCAGAGCTTCCGCCCGCTCACCCTGGATATCGAGCAGCGCTGCATAGATCTGCTGCCTCATTTTGTCCAAGGCATCCTTGGGGTCACCGCCCGCAACGGACAGCCGTTCATCCAGGTCCCTCTGCTTATGCTGCTTCAGCATCCGCACAGCATGTGAGATACTGATGCCCGGTTTATCGGTCTGTTCCTTCAACCAGCGAAGGTCCTCAATATTCTGTTGGTTGTACAGTCTATAGCCGGACTCGGTACGTTCCGGGACGACAGCCTGATACCGGTTCTCCCAAGCCCGCAGAGTGACAGAGGGAATATCGAGCATTTCGACGACCTGTTTGATGGAATACACGATGGATCTCACTCGCTTCCTGTTTACACTGAATACTTTGAAGATTCAAACCTTATACAAATTATTTACACTCATTATACAATCGCTTCTGTGTTATGTCACCAGAACTTGTATTATGCAGCTTGCCGGTACAGTACGGATGAAATGGAGGGCTTCTTGTAACACTAGAATTTTCAGGGATTTTGCACTCAGCTGCTTCACTTCTCCTTAGCGGGCGTTATAGGTACTTACAATGCCGGGCTACCCTATAGCCGCTCTGGCCCGGCAGCAGACCCAGGAGG
Organism: Paenibacillus sp. FSL H7-0350; assembly: GCF_038593195.1. Taxonomy (NCBI): domain Bacteria; kingdom Bacillati; phylum Bacillota; class Bacilli; order Caryophanales; family Paenibacillaceae; genus Paenibacillus; species Paenibacillus sp. FSL H7-0350. The sequence goes on from NZ_CP151972.1 coordinate 3,808,544, forward strand.
ATGAATATGAATCGAGGCCGCCATCCCGTCACACCCGAACAGTTACAAATTACGCTGGCTTCAGGTGCCATTACGGCATCCAGGCACAAGCGTCAGATGCAGCTCTTCCTGAGCCGTCGTTCCAAGCTCCTGATTGCTCTAATCCTTCTTCTCCTCTGGCTGGCCGGGGTGATGCTCTATCAGACCCATAAGCCGATGCCGCCCGGACTTTCTGCGGAGAGCCCTGCTTATAAGGTGAATACGGTCGCCTTCTGGCATGATCTGACCTACCAGGACAACAGCGGCAAGCAGGCGAGGGAAGAACAGATTCTGCCCAGAATTCTGCAGATTATTGAAGAGTCCCGGCAGTTCCTCGTGATCGATCTGTTCCTGTTCAATAACTATACCCATACAGACCAGCAGTTCCCCGCTGTCAGCAGACAGCTTACCGATAAGCTGCTTGCCCAGAAAGCCGCCCATCCCGCCATGGAGATCGTCTTCATCACCGATGAGGTGAATACGAATTACGGCTCTGCGCCCAATGCCCTTCTGGAGGAGCTGAGCGCAGCCGGAATTAAGGTTATCCTGACGGATGTGGACGATCTGCGTGATTCGACACCTGCTTATTCGGCGGTCTGGCGCACCTTCATCCAGTGGTTCGGGCAATCCGGCACCGGCTGGATTCCGAATCTGATGGCCAGCGGAGGACCGGACATTACCGCCCGTTCCTATCTGAAGCTGCTGAATGTCAAAGCCAATCACCGCAAGGTCGTGCTGAGTGAGAACACCGCTCTGATCTCCTCCGGCAATGTGCATGACGCCAGCGCTTATCATTCCAACATCGCCCTGGAAGTGCAAGGTCCTATTCAGGAGGATATTCTGCGGAGCGAGCAGGCGGCGGCTAATCTCTCGGGAGCCGGCCCCTTGTTAAGCAAGCCTCCTGAGTTCAAGCAGCCTGCCGCCGGATCCGGTGATGCCCCGCTTGGAGTCCGCTATCTGACCGAAGGCAAGGTGTACAAATATGCTCTGGAAGGAATCGCTGCGGCAGGACCCGGGGATGTCGTCTGGATGGGTATGTTCTATCTGGCGGACGACAGAATTATTGATGCCCTGCTTGCCGCAGATGCCCGCGGTGCCCAGGTCAGACTGCTGCTTGATCCTAACCAGAATGCCTTCGGACGGGACAAAATCGGCATCCCGAACCGACCCGTTGCCATGGATCTGGACCGCCGCTCGGAAGGAAATATCCTGATCCGCTGGTACAACACAGGTGAAGAGCAGTATCACAGCAAGCTGCTGTTCATCGCCAAGGCATCAGGCGACTCCATCCTGCTCGGCGGATCGACGAACTTCACAGCCCGGAACCTGGACGACTATAACCTGGAGAATGACCTCTGGGTGTCTGTTCCTCGAGAGCAGCCCTTGTATCCGGAGGTGGAGGGTTACTTTAAGCGGCTATGGAACAACGAGGGGGCTGAATACAGCCTGCCGCTGAAGGAATATCAGAGTGACGCCACCTGGTTGAAGTACATTCTCTACCGGATACAGACCCGGCTTGGATTCACTACCTTCTAATGCAAAAGAACAAATTCACCCTAGACGGGTGGATAAGATACCTGTGCGCAAACACAATGTATGCTGTTTTTCGCATACATTCAGGCCATATGCCGCTGTACCAGCCGATTGTAATCGGTTGTAGGCATACCTTCAGGCTTCAGTCACATTCAGCAACCCATAGTTGAACTTCCTCAGAAGAAAATCATAATTTCCTAAAAACAAAAAAAACGGTACCGTGTCCCAAAAGGACGGTACCGTTTTTCATTCTGCTTGTCCGCTTACAGAAGCGGAGACATCAGCCGGGCTGCGGATTCCAGCAGCCGCTCCAGCAGTCTTTTCTCCATGAAGGTCTCATGGACAATCTGCCGCGTGGACTGCAGGTCACGCTCGAAGTCTGCGACAATGCGCGAGACACTCTCGGTCTGCAGCAGCAGCGCGTTCACCTCGAAATTAAGATGGAAGCTGCGCATATCCATATTGGCCGTTCCGATCGTAGCAATCTCCCCGTCGGCAATCAGCAGCTTGGAGTGGATGAAGCCCTTCTCATATTCGTAGATCTTCACACCGGACTCCAGCAGCGCCGGGAAGTAGGAATGGGAGGCCAGGAACGGAATCCATTTATCCGGCTTGGCCGGGAACAGCAGGCGGACATCCAGCCCCGACATCGCCGCTACACGCAGCGCAGTCAGTATATCCTCATCGGGAATGAAGTAGGGACTGGCGATCCAGACGGATTTTTCCGCGGTAGTTATCATGGAGAAAAAAATATTCTTGAGCGCACGCCGCTCATTATCCGGGCCGCTGGCAATAATCTGCACCGCCCCGTCTCCGGTAGTGAAGCGAAGCTGGGGGGAGAGGTAATCCTGTTCCAGGATTTTCTCACCGGTGGTGTGCATCCAGTCCTGCAGAAAGATTATCTGCATCGTCCGCACCGCTTCGCCTCTCAGCAGCATATGCGTGTCCCGCCAGAACCCGTAGGTCTTGCTGCGGCTCAAGTACTCGTCCCCGACATTCAGCCCGCCCATGAAGCCGACATCGCCGTCGATGACTACGATCTTGCGGTGATTGCGGTAATTCACCCTGCTGGAGAAAAAGGATGTGGAGTTGCCGTAAGCAGCCACCTGCACCCCCGCATCACTGAGCTCCTTAAGAAAGGCTCTGGAGAGCTGAATGCTCCCGACCGCGTCATACATGAACCGGACCGCCACGCCCGCTCGGGCTTTCTCAATCAGAATCTGCTGAATGCGCGTGCCGATATGATCTGCCCGAAAAATATAGTATTCCATATGGATATGATGCTGCGCCTGCCGCAGCTCCAGCAGCAGCGTCCCGAAGGTCTCTTCACCGTTCGTTAAGATGCGCGTCTCCGAGCTGAACGAAATCGGCGTCCGGCCCAGTCTCTGGGACAGACCCAGCAGCTTCTGCCGTGCAGGGCTGAACACTGACCAGTCCTGGTGCATCCGCAGTGCGTCATTCTCAATCCGTTCATAGGCCATGAGATCGCGCTGAGCTTTTTTGTCATACTTGCGCCGTTTGAACACATTCTGTCCGAACAGGAAGTAGAACACCAGTCCCAACCCCGGAATCAGCGCCAGCAGCAGAATCCAGGATACGGTGGTAGAAGGATTACGGTTCTCCATGAATATACCGAGTCCGATAGAGATGACCGTCAATGTAGAAAAAATACTGATAATGGTTCCGGCTGTGCTGCCGAAAATCCCAAATCCAAAATAATAGAACGCCAGCATAGCCGCTATGATGACCATAGCCTGCAGTCCTCTTCTCATATGTACCCTACCTTCTCATTCCGCCGATTATCACCAAAATGACACATTTATATCTTACATGAAGAATCCATTTCTTCCTACTGAAACCTGCAAATTTGTATTGCTGCAGGATATATAATATAATCTCCCTGACCAATCAGTCAAATACAGAACTGTCTAGTCAGAACGGGGGCTTATATCGCCTTGACCGCTAAAAGTATCACCAAAAAAGAACAAATCATCAAGACCGCCATACAGTTGTTCGCTGTAAAAGGCTCCTCCTCCACCTCCATGCAGGAGATTGCCGAATTATGCGGGATCTCCAAAGGAAGTCTATATCTGATCTTCAAATCCAAAGAGGAGCTGGAGCGCAGTTTATACATCTACTGCTTCCGGATGATTCATGATCCGTTGCAGCAGGAGGAGCAGGCAGCAGGCAGAGAGCCCCGGGAGAAGCTGCGCAACCAGCTCGAAATACTGCTCAGTCATGTGTACGAGCTGCGTGAATTCCTGCAGCGCCAATTCCAGGAGGTAGCCGGCAGAGGTATGGCCGAGATTCCCGATTGGGTGAAGCAGAACAACGCCGCCCTGCTGCGCTGGTTCCAGCAGAAGCTGGAGCTCATGTACGGGCCAGAGATTCTGCCCTATGCAGGCGAGCTGTGCGTACTCAGCCACGGTATGATCAGCTCCAGCATCAAGCTGCTGTTCGGGCGCGAGACTGTTGTCTCCATCCCTGAGCTGGCTGACCGGCTGGTGGACTGGCTGGACATTATGGCCGCCGGCCTGCTTGCAGGGCAGCCCGCCCCTCTGATCTCTTCCGCAGTCCTGGCCGGATGGGCCGAGGGGCAAGGAGAAGGACCGCGCCAGAGCCCGCTTCAGCTGATCAAGGCAATGAAGCTCCTGCTCAGTGAAGCGGACGGAATCAGCCCTGAGCATGCCGAAGACGGCCTGGAGTCCCTAGGCATTCTGGAGAGCGAAGTCCTCACCACCCGGCCCCGGAAAGCGATCATCCAAGGGATGATTGCCAATCTTGAGGGGTACGCCGGGCTATCCGGTGAGCTAAGTCAATTGAAGAAAGAATTCACACCCTATATGCACACTTCCTGCGGACTTCATTAAGGACAGAAGCGGCACGCCTGTAAAATCAAGAATAATTGTACTGGAGGTTCCCTTTACTGATGAAAAGCTTAATTAATTTCTCGCTCCGCAACAAATTTGCCGTCTGGCTGCTGACGATCATTATTGTCTTCGCCGGTCTGTACAGCGGAATGACCATGAAGCAGGAGACCCTGCCTAACATTAGTATCCCTTATCTCAGCATTACTACTATTTATCCCGGAGCCGCACCCGAAGGTGTCGTGAACGACGTCAGTAAGCCGCTGGAGCAGAAGCTCCGCAATGTGGACGGGGTCAAGATGCTGACCTCCACCTCTCTTGAGAATGCCTCCAGTGTCACCATTGAATTCAACTATGGCACCAACCTGGACAATGCGACAGCAGCAGTTCGCGAAGCGCTGAACGAGGTGAAGCTGCCGGATGAGGTGCAAAAGCCGCAAATCTCGCGCTTCAGCCTCAGCTCGCTGCCAGTCATCTCTCTCAGTATCTCTGATGAGAGCTCCGGTGATCTGGAGGAGCTGACCCGGGTTGCCGAGAATGATATCCGCCCGGCGCTGGAGGATATTGAAGGCGTCGCCTCTGTGCAGATTGCCGGACAATATGTCAAAGAAGTCTCCCTGAAGTTCAATCAGGAGAAGCTGAAGCAATACGGACTGACCGAGGATACGATCAAAGGCATCATCCAGGCCTCCTCCCTGCGGGTGCCGCTCGGATTGTTCGAGATGGACAAAGCACAGAAGGCTGTTGTCGTGGACGGCAACATCACTACGGTGGAGGACTTGCAGAATGTCAGCATTCCGCTGGTTCCCTCTGCCGCAGGCGCTGCCGGAGCAGGAGCTGCGGGGGCCGGGGCCGCTGGCGGCGCAGCTTCAGGCGGTGCTGCGGCTGGCAATAACGGCGCGGGCGCGGGGGCCATGACCGGTCTGCCGACCGTGAAGCTGAGCGAGCTTGCCGCTATTGAAGTAGTCGGCAAATCAGAATCGATCTCCCGTACCAACGGTAAAGAATCCATCGGGATTCAGATTGTGAAGGCCAATGATGCCAACACCGTTGATGTCGTGAACGGGGTCAAGGACAAGACCGAAGAACTGAAGAAACAATACAAGTCGATGGATCTCACCGTGCTGCTGGATCAAGGCAAGCCGATTGAGGATTCCGTGAACACGATGCTGTCCAAGGCCGCCTTCGGCGCCCTGTTCGCCGTGCTCATCATCCTGCTGTTCCTGCGCAATATCCGTTCTACCATTATTTCCATTATCTCGATTCCGTTATCACTGCTGATTGCGATATTATGCCTGCGGCAAATGGATATTACACTGAATATGATGACGCTCGGCGCCATGACCGTGGCCATCGGGCGGGTAGTCGATGACTCCATCGTCGTCATTGAGAACATCTTCCGGCGGCTTACGCTGTCCGGCGAGAAGCTGCGCGGCAGAGAGCTGATCAGCGCGGCTACCCGTGAGATGTTTGTACCGATTATGTCCTCAACCATTGTGACGATTGCCGTCTTCCTGCCGCTCGCTTTTGTCAGCGGGATGGTCGGTGAGCTATTCCTGCCGTTTGCCCTCACTATGGTATTCGCGCTGCTGGCTTCACTGGTGGTCGCCATTACCCTGGTGCCTGCGCTGGCCCACACCCTGTTCCGTAACGGGCTGAAGAAGGGGACAAAGAGCCACGAAGACAAGCCCGGCGCATTGGCGGGCGGGTATGTCCGGATTCTGGACTGGTGTCTCTCCCATAAGCTGATTACCTTGGGTGTTGCTGTCCTGCTGCTGGCAGGCAGTCTGTTCCTGATTAAGCCAATCGGCGTCAGCTTCCTGCCTTCCCAGGAAGAGAAGAATGTTACGTTAACCTTCTCCCCGAAGGCCGGTCAGACGCTGGAGGATGTGAAGGCGCAGGGCCTGAAGGCGGAGAAGTTCATTCTGGCCCAGAAGCATCTGGACAAAATGCAATATTCCATCGGCGGCAGCGGCCCGTTCGGAATGGGCTCAGGCAATTCAGGCTTGTTCTATGTCACATATGACAGCAATACACCTGATTTTGATACCGTGAAGGAGAAGTTAATTGAAGGCTTAAGCCAAGAGGTGCCGGATGGCGTGTGGGGCGATCTGTCCGGCATGGCCGGAGGCGGGCTCGGAGGCAGCACTCTCACTGTCAATATCTACGGCGATACGCTGGAGCAGCTCAAACCGGTAGCCGATGAAATTGCCGGGATCGTTAAGGCCGACACCAAGAACTTCAAAGACGGGAAGACCAGTCTCTCTGAAGCCTATGATCAATATACCATCGTGGCGGATCAGGCCAAGCTTAGCTCTCTGGGTCTTACAGCCGGACAGCTTGCGATGAAGCTGAGCCCTGCCGGAACCCGGCCTGTACTGACTGAGGTAGAGCTGGACGGCAAGAATTACAAGGTCTACATTGAGACGGACAAGGATTCCTACAGCAGTATTGAAGAAATGAAGGCCGCCACGCTCACTTCGCCGCTGGGCATTACTGTCCCGATTGGCGAGGTAGCAAGCATTGAACAGGGCCAGTCCCCGGATTCCATTACCCGTGAAGACGGCAAAATGAAAGTCGAGGTTACCGCCGACATTATCTCCAGTGACATTAATAGTGCGGCAAGTGCTGTGCAGGACAAAATAGACGCTCTTGATCTCCCGGACGGCGTGACCATTACCTTCGGCGGAGTCACCGAGCAGATTAATGAGACCTTTGGGCAGCTTGGCATCGCCATGCTGGCGGCTATTGCGATTGTATACTTCGTGCTCGTAGTCACCTTCGGCGGCGGTCTGGCACCGTTCGCCATCCTGTTCTCCCTGCCGTTCACAGTCATCGGCGCTCTTGTCGCCCTGCTCCTGGCTGGCGAGACCTTGAACGTCTCGGCACTAATGGGCGCACTGATGCTGATCGGAATCGTGGTCACCAATGCGATTGTCTTAATTGACCGCGTCATCCATAAGGAGCAAGAGGGGATGTCTACCCGCAAGGCGCTGCTTGAAGCTGGCGCTACGCGTCTTCGCCCGATTCTCATGACTGCGCTCGCGACCATTGGGGCTCTGCTGCCACTGGTTACCGGCCTTGAGAACAGCGCCGGAATCATCTCCAAGGGACTTGGCGTAACCGTCATCGGCGGTCTGGTCAGTTCCACGCTGCTGACCCTGGTCGTTGTACCGGTGGTGTATGAGTTCCTGATGAAGTTTCGGAGTAAGAAAACTTACGAATAAATAGGGGATGAACTTCAGTTTCAGTTATAGGGAGTGAACGTAAGAACATAGCGTAAAGCTCAGACGTCACTACGGTAGATACTTGGACTTCCGGCCGCTGTTGTCTCCAGATTTACTGATTTAGACCGCTGTTTGCGGGAGAAATCCGGAGACAAAGGCGGACGCTACCGCTCCTACAGTTCCAAAATCCCCCTCTGATCCTACACGCTTTTTGCATTTTCTCCAGGTCACAACCTAATAAAGTGAAAGCTTAAGTTCAAGACCCCCACGAGCAGAATAAGGCGCCCTTCCGATTGATGGAAGGGCGCCTTATTGATTGAGTATGGTTGCTTATTAAGCCATGGCTGCTGCGCTGCTCTCCAGCGAAGCCTTCCAGGCACGCAGCATGTGCAGATCCTGCGGCAGGAATTCCTCCAGCATATGGCTGAGCCCCAGATAGAGCGGGCTGTCGGTTGCAGCGTTCATTCTTTCACAGAATTGTGGAGTCCACTTCAGCAGATGCTCTTCGAGGAACTTCTCCTGAATCTCCAGAAGCTCCATCGCACTGCGGATTGAGAAGCTGTTGTACAGCATCCGCTCATGCATCACCGCCATGAATTCCAGTTCAATGGCAATATGGTCGTCAGCTTCGCCGCTGCACTTCTTGAAGACAATGCCCGCCGATGCGTACACATCCGACAGCACGTTGCAGAATTCTTCCTCACGCCCCAGCTGAGCCGCTTCACGGGCTACGAAGGAGCTTACGGCGCGTTCGTTCATCAGACGTTTGTATTCAAGCTTCTCTTTCTCACAGATGGCCGGGAGCATGGATGGCTCCTGGCTGCACAGGTAACGCTTCAACTCACGGCCGCCTTCGGTCATCTCCGCAGCAACACTCATCTCACGGTTACGGCTCCACTGGGCAACCAGGGAGAGAGACGGTTTTCTTCCATAGAAGTCCACCAGAAGCTGATATATTAATCCCCGGCTCTCCAGCCAGCGGCTGCAAGCCTCCGGCACAACAAGCGATGGAACAGTTGGTATAGTCATTTTGCAAATCCTCCCTACTTAGTTTGCCGGATGCCCGGGGGAACCTGGGGTTGCCTCCTGAATCTTCCGGTTATCATAGCTGTGCTTCGCAAAAGTAAAAGAATCTAAAGTTTGAATCTTCCGCACCTAAATTATATCGAATATGTTAAACGCTTTCGGTGAGCATTCTATGACCATTCCCGGTAATTGTCGCACTTTTGTCATAATTAGGATGCTGCTTTGGCCTTCTGTCCCCCTATGCTTTAGGTTGTCTGCTTGTGCATTGACGCGGCGGGATGCTTTCTTTAAAATTTAAACTAAAATCAACAGGTGAAGGAGCAACGTTATGGAGCCGCTAACTGATCCTTTTGGACGCATACATGATTACCTCCGTATCTCGGTTACAGACCGCTGCAACCTGCGCTGTATCTATTGTATGCCCGCCGAAGGAATGCAATTCCAGCCGCAGGACGAGATTATGAGCTACGAGGAGATTGCCGCTGTGGTGGAGGCGCTTGCGCCACTGGGCTTACGGAAGGTCCGGCTGACTGGGGGCGAACCGCTGGTCCGCAAGGATCTGGAGAAGCTGGTCTCCATGATCGCCGCCATACCCGGCATCGAAGATATATCATTGACTACGAATGGACTGATGCTTCCAGCCAAAGCGTCTGTCCTGAAGCAGGCCGGACTGTCACGTGTGAACATCAGCCTGGATTCGCTGCGGCCGGAGCGCTTCTCGATGATTACCCGGGGCGGCGATGTCGCCAAGGTGTTGAAGGGAATTGAAGCCGCAGAAGCTGCGGGCTTGTCCCCGATTAAGCTGAATGTCGTGCTGATGAAGGGGATCAACGATGATGAGATCAAGGACTTCATTGCCTTGACTCTGAACAGTCCGCTGAATGTGCGCTTCATTGAATATATGCCGATCGGCAGCGCCAGCGATGCCTGGCGGCAGACCTATCTGCCGCTGGAGACTGTAGTGGAGGCCTGCAAGGAAGCGGGCTGGACCACCGAGGAAGCTGACATGCCTTCCGGGAACGGACCTTCGCAGAATAGGCGTGTCACCGGTGCAAAAGGGACCTTCGGGCTGATCCACCCGGTCAGCGAGCATTTCTGCGACAATTGCAACCGGCTGCGCCTGACCGCCGACGGCAACATCAAAGCCTGCCTGTACTGGCAAGACGAATATAATGTGCGCCCACTGATCAGCGACCCCGCTGCCGTGCAGGCCCTGTTCCGCCAGGCGCTCGGCAACAAGCCTCATAACCACGAAATGGCGCTGGCCCTAGAGCACAAAACCCAGAGTCACACGCCAACCGCCCGCCGCATGTCGCAGATTGGGGGGTAGGACGCCGGTAGTTAAGATGGGAGCTTGCTAGAATAATGTGAGCATTAGGCTTTAATCCTCACGAAGTAGACGATTGGAAATAGCCTGCTGAACGTACCAATCTTTTAGAAAGAGGATACGTTTATGCTAGACTTGGCACAAACTTAAACAAAAAGATGGGCTACCGAATTGAAGGTTTTATCCTACCTTCAATCAGTAGCCCAAATATTATTATGCTAACAATTAAAGTTTCCAGCCTCCGAAGGACCCATGCATTTTACTTTATCCTTGATTAACTGATAACCATAATAAGGAATAAGGATGTTGTACAAGTCACTAGCAGTAGCATCATAGTCAACTGAAAATAGATAGCCGTTCTCGTTGGTTGTCCAGCTGCTACAGCTTGGTTTACAGCAGTCGCTCCATCTGTATGTGCTTGTTCCATCGTACTGAATCAAAACTTTCGTCAATACAGTAGCTTAGAGTCCTATTCTATAGGTCTCATTGATCGTGCTGAAGCTTCAAATCGTTCTTCGAAGAAAGGCCTCTAGAATCCATTTACCCGTATTCTCATCGTTAAGTCTAACTGTTTTTTTACCTTCCGCTTTATTATGAAGCTCATTCTTATTCTCCTCCACTTCAAACTTATCCAAGTAGTCATCTGGTCCAGCGCCAATCGATGGAGTTTTTTTTAGTCCAACCTTTTCAGCTGCTGCCATAATATCTTTCTTCTGGTGATAGGTATACGTCAATTTGGTGAGTATGTCCTTATTTACAACACCAACGAGTTCTTTTTCCATTTCGGTAATGGCTGGAGCAGTGAAAGAAGTTGAGAAACCGAAATTGAATCTTTAGACTTGTTGCTACACCCTCCTACTACCATGAATTTTAAACAGTCACCAATAAAATTAGTCTTGTTTTCACAGAGAAAGTAATTTGCATTGACGAAATATACATTTAAGACTACTATAGGAAAATAAAGAAAAATAATAGAATAATAAGGAAATTTAAATGGTGGAATGGAATGATAATAAGTGAAGTACCATTAAGCTTACTAAGAAACTATTAATGGGTGCCTAGTTCCGACACCTCAATTAATATTTTGAAAATGCTGTACTAAAGCAGAAAGGAGGGCAAATTGGGTACTGATGGTTACAACATAGAACTAAAATGAAACTTGTATGATGTTTGTATACCAGCAACTGCGAAAAAAATCGTCAGGTTTGTTTTAAAAAATCAAAAAATGAAGGTGCGGACAATTTTATGTTTAAAAAATTATTAGCATTAGCACTATCGGCAATTATGGTTTTGGGTATAGGTACAACGGCTTTCGCATCAGATGTTCCAAATGTTGACTTTAATTTATCCGTGTCCGAAGTAGCAGGAATCCGCACTTCTGTGACGAGCGACGAAACGTCACAATATATCGTCGTTTACGATTCTATTCAGAATACAATGCAGGTATCAATCAAAGACTTGGAAACAGGTTCGATTGTTGAAGGCGAAACTATAGAAGCCAAAGCACTTCAGTCATCACAAAGTGCTAGATCAACTATCCATCAGGACACATTTTCGAATTATGAATATGATGTCTACACCGGCAGTCCAAATGAGTGGAGATTAGAAAGACCAAAGGGTAGTGGGCAAGGTTATTTTATGACATATGAAAATAGCTCCAACACCACCCAGTTGAACAGTTTTTTCGATAAAGTAAATATCCTCAATGATAAAGAATGGACGGCAGTCTCGCTTTATGGGGTTTCATTGATCTCTGCTGTTGGAGCAGGTTTTGCATCAGCTTTAGCCCTTGCATCAGGAGGTACACTTACACCAGCTGCTATTGCTGCTGTTGTTGCCGCAACGGGAGCTACTGGCGCAACAGCTATTGCGATGACGGCAATTGGCACTCAATGCAATGTTTGTGAACTTGCTTATTGGAACGCACTAAACTCAACCAACAATACTCACTATTAAACAATATCATGGTAGAAACTTACGTTAGAATAGTTTTAGTTACATTAATATCTTTAGTTGTTGTATACTACGCATATCTACTGGCACAAGCAAGGGCTATATTAAAAAAAGCCCATAAGGACTCCACAGATGAAAGTATGGAACGCATCTTACTTCTTAAGCAAAAGCTCGTTCCAACGGTATGTTATTTACTGTGCATGGTTGCCTCCGGAGTGCTCTATCTCGTAGGAATTAATATCGGAATCATGTTGTGTGTGCTCATAATCTTAAACGTTATTGTTGCTTTCGTTGGCGACAAAAGGATTTTATCAAAAGCAGAAATCAAGAAGAAATAAGTTTGGCTTTTTCGTGACGCAAACAGTGGCACAAAGCAAGACGAAACGGAAGTGTGGACGTTGGTATTACTACACAAGATTGTAATTGTAGATTTGCGCTTTACCATAACCAATTTTGGATGTGTGAAAAAAAGTCTCTAGGCTATAAGCTGCTCCCGGTACCCAACCGGAGGTAGCTTATTTAACTTTTGTTGCGTTCGATGCTTATTGTCAAAGTGGATATATTCTTCAATTCTTCTTTGTATTTCATCTATATTTTAGATATCACAAAGGCAGAGTCCTTCCACATTGAGATGCGAAAAGAAGCTCTCTCAGTGAGTCATGCTGATATGGGCGCCAACCTTTGGCTGAATGTATGGTATGGATGAGGAGCGTATTCGGTCCTATTTATCCATCATAGGCTAGACCAATTGCAGAAAGTTCTCATAAAGGTCTCAATAATATTTCATTTTTGGAAAACGGCCGAGATTCCAGAAGCATTCTCAGCCGTTGTACAAGGATTGCCTATGTGTATACTTCAGCACGACTTCGGAATATCCGAAATCGCAATTTCGAAATCGACGGATATCGTCCCCCGGATCACTTGTTGCTCACTGTCTAATTTGGCAGATAAGTCTACGCTTTGCATGATTACATCGTCGCCTTTGTACCGCTTGCGGGATAGATAGTAGGTCGCCAGCTCGCTGCAGAATTGGGTGTAGTTTTTTTCATGAATGAACTTGTTGTGCTCACCAAAGATACTGTAAACCTTCCGGTAAGGAATGTAGTCCGCAAATCTCTGTATCACATGATCCACGTCCCACTTATACTGATTAGCCAATTGAACGATCTTGAACAGCGCCATAAAAATCTCGTTCTCACTGGTGGAGATATACTCTATATATTCTTCCAGCACCTCAATCTGCCCATCCATTAAGCGGTAAAGGTACGTATTAGCCGTTCCCCATTCTATATATTGAGCCTTAATACGTCTTGCTTCTTCGTCATCTTCCCGTATCCAGCTATGATCCAAGTACTGAGGTACCATATCCAGTGCGGTTTTATAGTCGCCCAGCTCTTCATAAACACAGGATCTCATAAGCTGAGCATATAAAATATATGTATAGAGTGGCTTTTTATTAAATTGATTACTGCTATGCTTACGATGCACTTGTCCGTGGAGTTCATACTGAACAGTGGCTACTCTTAGCAGTTCTTCTACAGACTGAGATACTTTGTCCCACGCCTGAAGCCCGCTGTATAAATTAGCTAACTGCTTCAGCGCATCCAACTGATGGACTTCGTCCAGCTTATCGACATAATTCTCTAATAAAGTAGCAGCGATTAGATTTTGCTGCGGATCATCGCCAAGATTAATCAGGAAGAGTCGATACTGGCAGAGCGCCAATCGTTCGGAATGCTGATATTTCTCGCTGGCTCCCACATTGTCATAGATTAATGCAGCGGCCTGCCAGTTCTTCTGCTCAAACAACTCCTCGGCAACCTCGAACAGCAGCGGTGCATACAGCAGATTATCCAGTAAATTCTGCGCCACCCGCTCAATACAATCCAGACGCGATAACGCCGCACATTGCAGCAGGAACGGCCGTAAACGCCGCCAAGTCGGTGTCGAATCATATAAACATTCATCCACATACTGACTGTAAAAGTAATCCTCCGGCAGCCCCATCCCGCTGGTTACGCGGGTTAGGTGGTTCATCGCCAAGGCCTGTTGGCCTTTCATCACCCGGCTGAGTGTGCCGGAATGAATTCCGCTGGCAATCGCAAACTGATTAATAGACAATTTATGTTTTGTGAGATACGCCGCTATCTCGTCCCGGATTTTGACTGTATGCTCCACTGCATTTACCACCTTTTTTATACACGTATCCGTTGGATTTTATATTTGAATTAACAGTATTTTCTAGATCAATGCTTAAGCGGGCGGCCGTTTATTCGTCCGGTAGGCATTATCGTATGTATTGAGTAGCTCATCCAGCACTACAGATTGCCGCAAAACCTCCGGATGATTCAAACCGCCATATTGAATATGTAATTTATGAAGCTTACTTCTAGCTTGCTCTATACGAATTCTAACGATTGCTGGACTATGCATGGGAATCCCGCCTCCTTATGCAACATTATAGATTTTTATGTAAAACTACAAAATATTGGACTGATTGCATTATCTGTTAAAGTGAATATATTGACAAAGTTCGGCGTGATAAGAGTTGTCCATAAAAAAGACGCCCCCGCATTAGCGGAAGACGCCTAAGGTGATACTGTATAATTGCAGCTGCTTATTCAGCCGCCTGAACCATGTCCCATTACTTGAATCATTTGTTGTTGTACAGGTTTGCCCACTATCTGTGCTACAGGCACAGTAATTAGTAGAGCAATGCTACACGAGGCTAGCAATAATAGGAGTTTTCTTTTCACTTGCATCCCGCACCTCTCTTATTAAGATTTTGTATTGCATCTGCTCATCTTCTCCAGCAATATGCCTATTCTGCTCGAATAAGTCAACACATTTGAAGATGAAGCTCTCATTGTTAAGCTTAGCAGATGATTCCAAAGCTTCTAGGATATATCTTATTCCTTCACTGCGCTTATTCCGCAAACAATAGACTCCCAATTCTACAAGAAATCTGGTATGCTGATCCGCTTTAATCTGCTGATTGTACACTCCGAACTCAGTGAGATGTATCCTATAGGGCATGTAACTAGAGAAACGTTCTAAAATAGAATCCACATTCCAATTGTACAGGTTTGCAGATTTGACGATATAGAATAAGGCTACGAAAATCTCCCCTTGTTGAGTGGAAATATAGTTAACATAATCAGCTAACACCTCTATTTGTCCATCGAGTAAGCGATACAGATAAGTATTAGCCTTGCCCCATTCCTGAAACTGCGCTACAGTCCTCTTCGCTTCCTCACTTACTTCATGTATCCAATTCACGTCCAAATATAGAGGCACAAGGTCAAGAGCCGCTTTGTAATCCCCACATTCTCCGTATGCATTTGAACGCATTAGATGGGCATACAATATATAGAAGCAAAGAGGTCTTTCTCCGCTTTTCACTGCGTCTTTATTTCTCGAATGACAATAAAGATCATACCGGATTGTAGCAATCCGTAGTAGCTCAAGAGCAAGCTCATTTACTTTACTCCATAATTGCAATGAGAAGTAGACATCCATTAAATTCCTCAACGCATCCAACTGATCCGCCTCATCCAAGCGCGGGATGTAGCTCTCGAACAGGGTAGCTGCGCGCAGGTTCGTGCTCTGGTCATCACCCAGGGCAATCAGGAACAGGCGGTATTGGCAAGTGGCCAGGCGTTCGGAATACTGGTATTTCTCGCTGGCGCTTACATTCTCATAGAGCAGTGCCGCCGCCGGCCAGTGGCCCTGTTGGAACAAGCCTTCCGCTACTTCATACAGCATGGGAACATAGGTCAGATTATCCAGCAGGTTCTCCACCAGAAGCCCGATACAATCCGTTCGCCCCAGTTCCGCACATTTCACAATGAACGGGCGAAGCCGCCGCCAGGTCGGTGCCGAATAATAGAAGCATTCTTCCACGTACAAGCTGTAAAAAAAATCCTCGCCACGCCCCATTCCTGCAGTGATTAACTCCAGATGGCTCATGGCAATGGGCTGATGGCCATTAATAATCCGGCTCAGTGTCCCGGAATTAATACCGGAGCTTATGGCGAACTGATTAATGGACAGCCCATGCTGGGTTAGATAATCTGCAAGCTGGTCTCGAATCATGACTGCAGGCTTCAAAGCAACACCCCCCCCCACATTCCATAATTTAGAACTTTATGTTTATATCTGTATGTTAGAGGATGGGATTTCAACCGTCAATAGAATAGAGTCAAATAAAACAACTATATCGCGAAAGTGTGAAGAATTCGAAACAGTTTGGCAACGGGCTGGCCGAACCTTACGATAAGGGGAGAGTTTATGAGAAAAATAAGCATCATTTCAATTTCAATGATAATATTACTTGTTTTCATATATGTCTTAGTCAGACCAAATCCTGAGATTGTTAGCGTCAGTCTTATTTCCGAAACAGCGGAAATTACTTACACTGATAACGATAGTATTCGAATATTCAGCGATGCTATAAGAACTGTGAAAAAAGTACGCGGGGCTGTTGATGTGGGTCCCCCCACATATCGAATGAATGTTACTTACGCGGATAGCGAAGTTGTGAAATTCAGCCTTTATTTAAATTTTAAATCCAAAAGTGGATTCTTGATTAAAGATAGTAATAGCGAAAAAATGTTGAAATTAAAAGATCGCAGTTCTAAAGAATTAACAGATCTATTGAGTAAAGACTAATTTAAGAGAAATCACTTAGCCATGCAACAGGCCCCACAACTGGACTCCCATGTAGACGGCGATCGCCCAGATCAGCAGGGCGGAAACGGTATTCAGCCCCTTCATGACCTTGCCAGAAGCATCCAGCCTGCCGAGCTGGCGGCCCGCTGCAGCAAGACCGAGGAACCAGAGCCAGGAGACGGCCACTGTCGCCGCCGCGAAGGTCCAGCGCACCGCCCCTTCGTATTGCAGCGAGCTGGTCCCGATCACGCCCACCGTATCCAGAAGGGCATGTGGGTTCAATAGGGATACTGACAGTGCATAGAGGATCTGCCCCTTCGGTGAGAGTCGGCCCGACTCATCCTTCGCCGGAGCGGAGCGCCAGATTCTCCAGCCCATGAAGGCGAGAAACAGAATGCCCGCGCCATGTATAACAGGTGTGACCCAGCGCAGCGATAAAATGACCAAGGAGACTCCGCCGACTGCGGCAGCGATAAGCAGTGTGTCGCATACCGCTGCCGTCAGTACAACAGGCAGCACACTGCGGAATCTGGCATGCTGCGCCCCTTGATTGAAGACGAATATATTCTGCACGCCCAGCGGCAGAATCAGCCCGAAGGCCAGGATCATTCCATGTAGAATGGCCTGTACCATTTCTTTTCCCCCTCTTATCTTCCTTCTAGTGCTTCCAGGGTAAACCAGCTTCACAGGCTTCCTCCAGCTAAGCCTACTGATCGTACTCTGCTATAACAGCTGTCGTAACCATCCAAGTTCTTCGACATATACCAACCAAGATGAATGAAAGGGGAGGAATCATGGTAGACTGGAAGAAAGAAGGAACGAGAACGAGAGAACGAAATGAGGGATAATGTTAGTCAGTAGCGGCTGTGAGGGGGGACAACCGTTCGGTAGCCTGCCCTCGCAGTGGATAATGTGTTCGGTTTAATACGAAAATAAAAATATCGGAAAATGCGCCGCAGACTGGGTTTTTGACAAAAAAAGACCCACCGCCCCAAAAAACGTTTCGTTTTTTTGAAAAAGGGAAGACTATGGGATAGGATTCAATTGAACACTATATCCTAACTGCTGGATATATTTCACGTACCTATCTAACGTGTTTTTCTTGGACGTCTCATCGCCTAGTGAGACGTCTATTTCTTGGTATGACCTCTTCTCCCGCATCAGGGCATGGAGGATTCGAATCAGCAAATGCGCGGTGGCGACGTTTGCTTTTTTATCGCCTCGTCTCTTTCGAATTCGTCGAAAGAATTGTCCGATCCGGTTCGAGGAGCGAGAGTTTGCCCAAGCCGCCTGACACAAGGCCCCTTTCAGATGCTTGTTCCCTTGCATCGTTTTTGACTTTCTTCGCTTTCCAGCGCTTTCGTTGTTCCCTGGACACACCCCCGCCCATGAAGCAAACTGCGCATCACTCGGGAACATTTCCGCGACATGCGGCCCCACTTCGGCAAAGATGGTCACGGCAGACGTCCGCTCAATTCCTGGAATGGAGTCAATTTGTTCAATCTTCTCCAGGTACGGTTCTGCCTTCGCCTCGATTCGAGCTTCCAGTTCCGTGATCCTTTTCTCCAAATAGACCAAGTGGTCCCAGTGGTCTCGAATCATCTCGCGGTGATGACGGCGCAACTTGCCATTAAGCGCGTCTAGCAACTGCGGGACTTTCTTTTTTAAACGGGTTTTGACCAGGCTTTTAACTGTCATTTCGTCGATGACCTCGCCGTCCATGATCTTCTGGAGCAGGCCCCGTCCCGAAACCCCATATAAATCGGACATAAAGGTGGTTAGCTTGATGTTAGCATCCTGCAGGATTTTGTGGATGCGGTTTTTCTCCGCCGTCACCGCCTGCACCATCTTACTCCGGTAACGGGTCAAGTCTCGCAAATCCCGGATGTCCTGTTCGGGCACCATACTGCCTTCAATGAGCCCGCAACGGTGCAATTGCGCTAACCAGCGCGCATCTTGCATGTCACTTTTTCGACCCGGCGTATTCTTTACCCGCTGGGCGTTGGCCAAGACCAGATCACAACTGCCCTCTAAGATGTTCCATACCGGTTTCCATAACACGCCCGTGCTCTCCATCACCACCTCCCGGCAGCCGTGTTCACTCAGCCAATCTTGCAGGCCTAGCAATTCTTTGGTTGTCGTCCCAAAGGTTTTCAGGTGACATTGTGGTTTCTGTTCGATCGGTCCTTTCAACACGCAGGCCACAACGGTTTCCTGGTGCACGTCCAGACCGGCGCAACACATACGTACAGCATCCATTCCAACCATCCTCCATCGTCAGTTTACAAATCATGCGCTCGAGTGAGTGTAATTTAATACACGTACTTTTGGGGCTACAATAGGCGATGCTCGAAAAGCGCAATAGAACGGTTTTTCGCACGGGGTGTATCCCAGTAACCGTTTCCGCCCTTTGATTTGTATATGTAGTGTTGACGACTACAGCCTCATTTAGAATGGATGCGACGGATGCCACCCGCTTATTTTCATTCCTGGGGGTGACAAGGCCTCTGTCTTGTCATGCCTGTTTTTCGCATACATTAGAACCGATTACTTGCGCAGAGAGCAGTATGTTCGGTTTTTCCCTTTTGCACAATAATTCGTCCGGAAGGAGCCTGCTCTTGACACATGCACAAAGGCCCAACCATACAACGATAGACATAAGCACGCCCGGCCCATCCGTACATACGGAGGATTCTCGGCCCGCAGCTACTGGATCACAGCAAGCTGGTGCCCGCTCCGGCCTGCCGGACACCTGGAAGCCGGACCCGGCTTCTCCGCTGCCGCTTCACGGCCAGATCTCAGCTCACTTCCTGGCCAAGATTAGCACCGGGGCCTGGCCTCCCGGGATGCGTCTGGCCCCGCAGCGGGAGCTCAGCCGCCAGCTCGGAGTGAACCGCAGTACGGTGATCACCGCACTGGGCCAGCTGACCGCGCTGGGCCTGATCGAAGGCAGGCGTGGCGGCGGAACGATAGTTACAGGCGTGCGTTCAACGCTCACGGCTTCCGGCGGTTCCGCCGGACAGTCCGGAGAAGCCGGGGAAGCGGAGCCCTCTGAGCGGCAACGCTCAGGCAACTGGAACGATTATGTGGAGGAGGGAATTCATTACCCCAACCTGCCCACCATTCAGGACATTAACCGGCTCGAATATAAGCCGGGCCTGATCCGCCTTGGCACGGGTGAGCCAGCGCCCGAGCTGCTGCCTGGAGCAGCGATGAATGAGGTGCTGGCCGGACTGGCGCAGCGGATTCTTCCTCCGCTCTCCTATGAAGAGCCGCTCGGTAATCCGGCGCTGCGGACAGCGGTCAGCCGGTTACTGGCCCGGAGCGGCATTACCGCTGGACCGGACTCCATTCTGATTACCTCCGGCGCACTCCAGGGGCTTCAGCTCATTGCCCTGGGGCTGCTGCCGCGCGGTACGTCTATTCTGCTGGAGAAGCCGTCTTATCTGTATTCGATTCATGCCTTTCAGTCTGCGGGTGTGAAATTCAGCGGCCTGCCTATGGATGAGCGTGGTCTGATCCCGGACCAGCTTGCAGCCGAGGCGGTCCGCAGTAAGGCCGCGATGCTCTACAGTATCCCTTCTTTTCACAATCCAACCGGAATCCTGATGGATGCCGGACGCCGCCGGGAGCTGATGGAGGTCACAGGCAGACTCGGGCTGCCCATCCTGGAGGATGGGGCCTACCAGGAATTATGGCTGGACGTCCCCCCTCCGCCGCCGCTGAAGGCACTGGATTATGAGGGGCGGGTCCTGCATCTGGGCACCCTGTCCAAGGCTGTCAGCCCCGGGCTGCGCATTGGCTGGATTGCCGGACCGGAGCCGGTCGTCCGGCGGCTGGCCGACATCAAGATGCAGAGCGATTACGGCGCAAGCTCCCTGTCTCAGCTGGCGGCCGCAAGCTGGCTTACGGGCGGCTATCATGAAGAGCACCTGCAGGTACTGCGCAGCAGACTCCGCGCGCGCCGCAGCCATATGCTTGAGCTGCTGCAGCTCCATTGCACCGGACTGGCAACCTGGAATGTTCCGTCAGGAGGCTTCTATATCTGGCTGTCTCTCCACCAGGCGGTCCCTCCGCGCAAGCTGTTCACCGCAGCGCTGCGCGCCGGACTGCTGCTGAATACAGGCGATCTGTATGACCGCAGCGACGTCCGGCATCTCAGACTGTCCTATGCTTATGCCTCGGCGGCTGAACTAGAGCAGGGCATCCCCCTGCTGGCTGAGTTAATCCGGCAGGGACTTTGATTGCAGACAGCACACACACGGATTCTAACGATACGGTGCGCAAATAGCCCCTAACCCTGACAACATCATTTGTGTGTCATGGTTAGGGGCTACACTGTTTGTACTCCTAGCCGTTGAAAGCCCGAACTGGGTTGCCGGGGCGGACCCTCCGCATCAACGGCAGGTTCATCTGCTCTGCTGCGGCAGACGCACGATGAAGGCCGTCCCCTCTCCGGGACGGCTCGTTACGTGTACGCTGCCTTCGTGGAGCTCTACGATCTTCTTCACGAGCGGGAGGCCCAGCCCGCTTCCGCTTCCGCTGCTGACGCTTCTGGACTTATCCGCCTTATAGAAGCGTTCGAAGATCCGCTCCACCTCCTCTTCGGTCATACCGATCCCGCTGTCCCTAACCTCCACCTCCACCCACTCCCCCATGCTGCGCACGATGACGGTGATGCGTCCGCCCTGCGGAGTGAACTTGATACTGTTATGCAGCAGGTTGGTCCATACCTGGCTCAGCAGATCCTGTACCGCGCTCACGGTGGTCTCCTGAAGCTCGGCCTCCACTTCAATCTCCTTGCCCAGCCACTGCGGCTCTGCGGCCAGGATCATCGCCTGCACTTGCTTATCCAGCCTATAAGGCTTGCGCTCGAACGGGAAGCTCTCCGCCTCCAGCACGGACAGCTTCAGCAGATTGTCGCTCAGGCCGGACAGACGGCGGCTCTCCGCTTCAATAATATCCAGGTAATGCTTGCGGATGTCCGGACTGAGGTTCTCCTCTTGCAGCGCGGCAGCGAACCCGCGGATCGAGGTCAGTGGCGACTGGATCTCATGGGAGACGCTTGCGATGAAGTCCTGCCGCATCAGCTCCATCCGGCTCAGCTCGCTCGCCATTTCATTAATTCCTTCCACAATCCCTCCGAACTGCCGGTACTGGCCGCTGTTCTCCAGTTCAATCTTGAAATCGCCCTGCGAGATCTGCCGCATGGCCGTAAGGATCGGCCTATAGAAATTCTGATCCTTGCCGCGTGTAGCGAAGGCAATAATCGCCCCGCTGACGAAAAAGATGATAATCTGCATAGCCATAACAAACAGGTGATACCCGTATTCAGAGAAGGACCAGCCGAAATGACGGACCAGCAGTCTTGATCCGAAATAGCTCCCGTTCCAGGAGATATAGAGCATAATCAACATTCCGGCTATAGGTCCAACTATACCGATTTTCTCCCATATCTTCATGATTCTACGCTTCATGCCTATCCCTCCAGCCGGTAGCCAAGCCCCCGGATCGTACGAATGGAGAATCCGAATCGCTCCTGCGGGAACCGCTCGCGCAGACGGCCCACATGTACATCCAGCGTCCGCTCATTGCCTTCATAATCATAGCCCCAAATCTCTTCAATGAGCCGGTCGCGGGTCAGCGTCTGCCCCCGGTAACTGGCCAGCTTGAAGAGCAGCTCGAATTCCTTCAGCGGCAGCGTGAACTCGCCATGCTCGGACAGCACTTCGTAGGTTGTGCGGTTCATCCGCAGACTGCCTACGGTAACACTCTGGGCGGCGGAAATCTGGTAACGCTTCAGCAGTGCCTTGACCCTGGCGATCAGCACCGGCGGCTCGAACGGCTTGACCAGATAGTCGTCTGTGCCCAGCTCGAAGCCTTTGACAATCTGCGAGGTCTCCCCTTTGGCCGTCAGCATTAGTATCGGAAAATCATACTGCTTACGCAGCTCCCGGCACAGCTCCCAGCCGTCCATATTCGGCATCATGATATCAATGATGGCCATATCCGCCGTGCTCTCTTCGAGCAGCCGCAGCGCCTCCAGTCCGTCAGAAGCGCTCAGCACCTCGGCCATCCCTTCAGCTCTCAGGAACACTCCCACCAATTCGCGGATATGCGGATCGTCGTCCACTACCAGTATTTTGACCATAGTCTGTAGAACCCTCCTCTATCTCTTGGCTCAGAAGCTCGGGTGTGTTCAGCTGTAGCTGCTGCTCGGCGAATTCACGGTACAGCTCATGGTCCCTCAGCAGCTCCTCATGCGTACCTTTGCCGGTAATCCGGCCCTTTTCCATGAAAATAATCTGATCCGCGTTCACCACCGTAGCTAATCTGTGGGCGATTACAATCGTGGTCCGGCCCTGCATCAGATTGCCCAGCGCCTTCTGCACTACGGCCTCCGACTGACTGTCGAGGCTTGAGGTTGCCTCATCCAGCATGAGTATCTTCGGATCGCGCAGCAGCGCTCTGGCGATGGCAATCCGCTGCCGCTGTCCGCCGGACAGCTTCACCCCACGCTCACCGACATCCGTGTTGTACCCGTCCGGCAGCTCTTCAATGAAGCCGTCAGCGTAGGCCATGGCCGCAGCCCGCTTCAGCTCCTCCTTGCTGATCTCGCGGTCCAGCCCGTATCCGAGATTCTCGGCAATGGTACCGGCCAGCAGCGGACTTTCCTGTGAGACATAACCGATTCGCTTCCGCCAGGATTTCAGGGAGAACATCGATACCGGCTTGCCGTCCAGCCGGATAACTCCGCTCTGCGGTTCATAGAAGCGTTCCAGCAGCGAGAACAGGGTTGTTTTACCGCCGCCGCTTGGGCCGACAATGGCGGTCACCTGCCCTGGCAGCATAGTGAAGCTTACCTTGTTCAGTACCTTCTCTCCCGCCTTGTATCCGAAGCTGAGGTCTTCCACAGCAATTGGCCCCTCTGTGCCCTCAGCCTCTTCCTCGCCTTCATACACCTCTTCCTCTGCTTCAAGGGTCTCAATGATCCGCTCGGAGGCCCCTTTGGCCTTCTGGAGCTGGGTGAAGAATTGCGTCAACTGCGTCAGTGGCATAATAATCTGAATCAGATACAGAATAAAGGCGACCAATTCACCGGCCGTGAGCGCCCCTGAGGATACCAGCATCCCGCCATAGCCGATAATAACCACCAGCAGCATCATGAAAACGAAAGAGATGAGCGGGCTGATCAGGGCGCTGATCTTGCCTTCACGAATCCCGAAGCCCAGCAGGTTCATAATCCCTTGCCGTCCGGCTTCATACTCCTTCTGCTCCGCTCCCGAGGATTTCACCAGCCGGATCTCGGACAATACGCCGCTGAGCACAGCGGTGAAGGAGGCCGTCTCGTCCTGCGTTCCCTTGGAGATCTTGTACATCTGCCGTCCCAGAGGCACCAGAATCAGCGCCGACAGCGGAAGCACCGTGAACAGCACCAGCGTCATTTTCCAGTTCAGATAGAACAGCACCAGGACAGAGCCGACAATAGAGATGAGGCCGGTGAACAGACTGGCCAGATGCTCCGAGATCAGTGTCTTGAGAATTCCTGTATCATTAGTCATCCGGCTGACGCTCTCGCCTGTCCGGTTCTCATTATAGTAGGATACGGGCAGCACCAGAAATTTGCGCCACAGCCTGTCACGCAGCCCGGCCACGACTTTTTGCCCGACGGCATTCAAGAGGTAAATCGAGACTCCGCCGGCCACGGTCTGCGCAATGAACGCTCCGGCGATGGCTGCAATCTGCAGCTTGCTGACCGAAGCCAGCGAGAAGCCGTCCACCAGATTCTTCGTGAACATGGGAATCACCAGACCGACAAGGGTCGAAATGATACTGAGGCCAAGGGCCAGCGCCAGCAGCAGATAAGATGGCTTGGTTTCGTGCAGCAGCTTCAGGAAGGGCTTCATGGCCGCGCCCTGCTTCTGCGGTGCTTGCTTGTTTTTCATAAGAACTCCCCTTTTCCGGCAGATAGATGTATGGAGCAGTGGGGCCCCGCTTCCGCCATATAACCCAGAATAACTGGCCGATGTAAACTGAAGTTAAACAGATATTTTGCCATTGATTTGTAATTCCCCATAAAAGTTGGTTTGTATCCCTTTTCAACAAATGTTACAGTGATATCAGCGGCATCATAAGACGGCCACAGTAAGAATGCAGGCATCCTAGCGGGAAAGGAGTGCAAAGTTTGCGGGATCATCTCGATAAGCAGCTGTCTTTCACCTCTCTGAAATGGTTCAACTTCTTCGTGTATGGAACGGTTGTCCTCTTCACCAGCTTCTTTCCCTTATATCTACAGGATGTAGGGATGAATAAGCTGGAGATTGGGAGCCTAATGTCTGTAGGCGCACTGGTCTCCATTATTGCCAACCCCTTCTGGGGCATCTGGAGTGACCGGTATCAGAATATCCGGCGGATTGTCCTCGTCATGCTGACGGGAACGCTGGTCTTGACCCAACTTGTCTTTCAGGCCAATACATATGAAATGATCTACATATCCATTCTGTTCTTCTATTTCTTCCAGGGGCCGCTGTTCGCCCAGAGCAACACGATGATTCTCAGCTATATTGACGGAACCAGCCGCAGCTTTGGCTCATTCCGGTTATGGGGATCGCTAGGCTGGGCTTTCACCGCCATCCTTGCCGGTCCCGTGATTGAATGGGCCGGCATCTCTGTGCTGTCCTATCTGTTTGCGTCACTGCTCTGTGCAGCGATGATTGCACTGATCACGCTGCCGAAGCTGGACCATTCGATCGGAATCGCCCCCTTGCCCTTCAAAGGCATGAGCCAGATCTTCCATAACCCGTTCTTCCTGTGCTTCATCCTCTTCGGCATCCTGGTCTCGATTCCGAATACGATGAATAACACCTTTGTGTCACTGTACATCACGGAGCTGGGCGGAAGCAAGACGATGATCGGTCTCGCTGTGTTCCTGTCCTCCATCCTGGAGATGGGCGTGCTGCTCCTCTGCAATTACTTTCTCCGGCGCAGAATCCCGGTCCTGCTGGCCTCGCTCACTCTGGTCAGTGCGCTGTTCTTCCTCCGCTGGTGGCTGATGGCCGATGCAACGACACCGCTGCAGGTCGCGCTGATTCAGGTGCTGCACTCCATTACCTTCGGCGGGTTCTTCTATGTCGGAACCCAGTTGACCATGCTGCTGGTGCCGAGGCCTTACCGTTCCTCGGGACAAGCGCTCTACACGCTCACCTGGAGCGGAATGTCCGGTATTCTCGGCGGCGTCCTCGGCGGCTGGATGTATCAGACCCTTGGCGCGCAGACGATGTATCAATCCGGTGCGCTTCTTGCCCTGTTCGGGGCAATCGGCTTCGGAATGATGTGGCTCACTGTCATTCGCGGCAGCTACCGCCCTCCCGCTGATCCCGAGGATGAGCTGGCGGAGGACTAGCAGTGCGCAGGATATAGCAAACAGGCTTGGCCTCCCGGCGGGAGACCAAGCCTGTTTGCTTATATGCAGCTCATCTAGCCTTTTTTGGGCTGGAAGGAGCTTTTGAGGGATACAATCAGATTGAACACCAGATGCTCCGGCGACGAATACTTGCTGTCTACGTTGAAGTACCCGTGACGGAAGAACTGGAACTTGTCCTGTGCCACGCTGTCCTTCAGCCCTGGCTCCACGAAGCCCTGCAGGATCTCGATGGACTTCGGATTCAGCTGATCCAGGAAGGTTGGCTCCGGCTTATCAGCGGAAGCTTCCAGACCTTCTACTTCGGCATCCGTCTCTGCCTCTTCAGCAGAGATCAGCGGCTCATAGAGGCGGAATTCCGCCGGTACAGCCTGTCCGGCATCTACCCAGTGCAGCGTTCCCTTAACCTTGCGGCCGGTGAACCCGCTGCCGCTCTTCGTCTCAGGATCATAGGTACAATGCAGCTCCACCACTTCGCCGTTCTCATCCTTGATGAAGTCGTTGCACTTGATGAAATAAGCATTCTTAAGGCGCACTTCATTGCCGGGGAACAAGCGGAAATACTTATTCGGCGGAATCTCCATGAAGTCATCGCGTTCAATATAGATCTCACGGGAGAATGGAATCTGACGGTTGCCCATCTCCGGGTTCTCCACATTGTTCTCAATTTCGAAGTATTCGGTCTCGCCTTCGGGGTAATTCGTAATAACCACCTTCAGCGGCCGCAGCACAGACATCGTCCGGGGAACCGTCAGCTTGAGATCTTCACGGATGAAGTGCTCTAGCATCTGCAGGTCCACCAGTCCCTGGCTCTTCGAGATACCGGTCTCATGCACGAAGCTGCGGATGGCCTCCGGCGTATAGCCGCGGCGGCGCAGCCCGGAGATCGTAGGCATGCGGGGATCATCCCAGCCGTCCACATGGCCTTCATCCACCAGCAGCTTCAGCTTGCGCTTGCTCGTAACCGTCTGGGCCAGATTAAGGCGTCCGAACTCATACTGATGTGGCGCAGCCTCCATCTCACATTCCGCTACAACCCAGTCATAGAACGGGCGCTGATCCTCAAACTCCAGGGAGCAGAGAGAATGGGTGACATGCTCAATGGCATCCTCCAGCGGATGTGCGAAGGTATACATCGGATAAATGCACCATGCGTCGCCCGTATTGTGGTGATGGGAGTGGGAGATCCGGTAGATGACCGGGTCACGCAGATTGATGTTAGGAGAGGACATATCAATTTTGGCGCGCAGTACCTTCTCGCCGTCCTTGAATTCTCCCGCCTTCATGCGGTGGAACAGATCAAGGTTCTCTTCTGCTCCGCGTTCGCGGTAAGGGCTGTTCTTCCCCGGCTCCGTTAGGGTTCCCCGGAATTCACGGATCTGCTCGGCGCTGAGATCATCAACATAGGCCTTGCCCTTCTTGATCAGCAGCTCGGCACGCGCATACATCTCCCCGAAATAATCGGAGGCGAACCGCAGCTCCTCCCATCCATACCCGAGCCATTTCACATCCTCCTGGATGGAGTTGACATATTCGGTATCTTCCTTGAGCGGATTCGTGTCATCGAATCTCAGATGGGTCTTGCCGCCGAACTCATCCGCCAGCGTGAAGTTAATCCAGATCGCCTTGGCATGTCCGATATGTAAATAACCGTTCGGCTCCGGCGGAAAGCGGGTGACGACTTCCTTAACCTTACCCGAGCGGAGATCTTCGGTAATGACGTTCTTAATGAAATTGGAGGGTGTACCCTGGTTCTCCACATTGATCAACCTTTCATTCTGTAATATAACTACTTCCTTGTATGAACATGTTTCCTACTAATATACCCGTTAAGCAGGGAATGTTCAATAAAAGTTAAGCAGCGCCCGCATCCTTTGACTTCTCTCCCGGCGATGGAGTAGCATGATAAATATAGGAATATTACGCTAAAGGGGGATGCTTATGCAACCGGTAAAACTGCCTAAAGAGCAGCGGGAGATGATTACGGAGAATATCCGTGCCTACTTCGAAGCTGAGCGCGGGGAAACGATAGGCCACCTGGCCGCAGACAATCTGTTGGAGTTCTTCCTGAAGGAGCTGGGACCGGCAATCTATAACGGAGCGCTCAGCGACTGCCGCACGCTTGCCCTCCAGCGCATGCAGGCCCTGGAGGAAGACATCTACGCCTTGGAGTGGCAGAAGCGTTAGTTCAGCGAGGCTTATATCTCACAACGCATAGGGGGCAGCCGCATGTTTAATTATGTCATAGATGAAGAGCTGAAGCTGAAGCTGCTCATGCCGGAGCATGCCCGTCAGATGTTCGCTCTGGTGGAACGCTCCCGCCACCGGCTCAGGCAATGGCTGCCTTGGGTGGATGGCGTAACCGAGCAGGCTCATCTTACCACGTTCATCAAGAACTCCGTGAAGCAAGGCATTGATAACGGGGGCTTCACTGCCGGACTGTGGGTCCGGGAGGAATTGGCCGGAATTATCGGCTATCACGAGATTGACTGGCATAACCGCTCAGTCGGCATCGGCTACTGGCTGGGCGAGGGTTATGAGGGACAAGGCTATATGACCAGTGCCTGCCGGGTCTTTGTCGATTACGCCCTGCTGGAGCTGGACCTGAACCGCATCGAGATCCGCTGCGCTACAGGCAACCTGGCCAGCAGAGCGATCCCCGAACGGCTGGGATTCATCTTCGAAGGGGTCATCCGCCAGGCCGAGAAGCTGCCTGCCGGTTATGTGAACCACGCAGTGTACGGCCTGCTGCGCAGCGAATGGAAGCTACTGGGCTGAAACTAACTATTTCAATTGCTCTTTTTCCACTTGTTTTCGGTTATTTTCCAGATGTAGGCGAGATAAGATACGTTTTTCCACATGTTTACTTGAAGGGCGGGTTGAAAGTGGCCGAGCGACAGAGTGGC
Source organism: Paenibacillus sp. FSL H7-0350 (assembly GCF_038593195.1). Lineage (NCBI taxonomy): Bacteria > Bacillati > Bacillota > Bacilli > Caryophanales > Paenibacillaceae > Paenibacillus > Paenibacillus sp. FSL H7-0350. Next base: position 3,837,493 of record NZ_CP151972.1, read on the forward strand.
ATGTGCAGGTGTGGAGAGAGACGAGTATCTTAACTCTCCGCCGCATCCAGCCAGCCCCGGAACCGCTCCCGGAGGCCAGCCGCAAGGCTCTCCAGTCCGGCCAGCTCGGCGAGTCCGGTGTGATCCTTGCGCCCGTGCTCCATCGAGTACAGGACCTGTCTCACCGGGATATTGCCTGCTCCGCTCGCAAGCTTCACGATCCGGTCACCGGCTGCAAGGCGGCCTTCACGCAGCACGCGGAGGTAGAAGCCGCTGTAGCCGGTGGACAACACCTGGGCCGGCATATCTGCCGGTCCATGCTTTTGCGTAAGCTTGAAGCACGGGAAGCGCGGCTGGCTCACCTCCAGTAGTGCTGTACCGATCTCGAAGATATCCCCGATACACACCTCGGTCTCCAGCAATCCGCACGCCGTAATATTCTCCCCAAAGGCGGAAGACTCCAGCTTCCGGCCAAGCCGCTCCTCCCAATAGGCATAATGCTCCACCGGATAGACGCAGACTGCCTTGTCAGGGCCTCCGTGGTTGACCAGATCCGCTTGTCCGTCCCCGGTGAACCCTCCGGCTCGAAGTGCAAGCGAACCGGCAACCGGCAGCTTGTAAATTCCGGTGTCCAGCGGCTTGCCGCGGTATTCCACCGTCTTCGGCTTGCCTACATTCAGCGAGACGACTTGCATCTTCACTTCAGTCTCCATCCCCTTCTCCTCCCGTCAGCCAGCAGCTCATGAATACTTCATCCACATAACGTCCGCTTAAGTAGAACTCCTCCCGCAGGCGTCCCTCTTCCTCGAACCCGCATTTGCGGTAGAACTGAAGCGCCGGTGTATTGCAGGAGAGCACGCGCAGCCGCAGCTTGCGGATGCCATGCCTCACGGCATGGCGCTTGATCTCCGCGATCAACCGGCTGCCTACACCCAGCCGCTGAAAGCGCGGATGCACAGCGATATTCACCTCGCATACATGGCGGTTGCTCTCCATCCCGCTGGGACAGCCGAAGCCGACATAACCGCATAACTCCCCTTCCTGCAAGGCCACGAGCTGGGAGCCGGGCGGCGCATGCAGCAAATAGTCCTCCCGCGAGCGCCACATCAGCGGACCCGGGGTTGTATTCTCCGTCCAGATCATATTATCCAGCACGATCAGCTCACGGGCATCCCTGATTTCGGAGGGCCGGATAAGCAGCGCAGCATCTCTGTTGATTGGTTGCATCATTATACACCCCTTGCCTTACTAATTACTAAGCAGATCGTAAAAGGTTTAGTTACAGCCTGAACGATTATGCTGTCCTGCGCTCAGGCTGTACGGCCGAACGATTCACGTAGGCGTGGACCGCGAAGAATCCTACAGACAGCACAGCCATGCCGCAAGCGAGCCAGCCGGTAGGCGCAAGACCGCCCCTGTCGAACTGAACGCCCATCAGATATGGCCCGATGACACGTCCGATTGCGCCGATCCCGCCGCTGAGCCCGAGATAGAACGGCGCGCTGCGCTGGGCATGCTCCGAGATGAAGGAAGGCATCGCCGGAGAGATCAGCATCTCCCCAAGGGTAGCCAGCACCATGCCCAGCAGCATCCCCGGATAGCTTGGCACCATCAGAATTACAGCATACCCGGCCAGGTAAAAGACGGCGCTTGCCGTCATCTGCGCGGTTGACGTCTGCGCGAATCCGCGCTTGATCAGGCTGACCAGCGGCTGCGCCGCGAAGATCAGCACACCGTTCAGCGTCCAGAGGAAGCCGTATAGCTGCTTCGACCAGCCCTCCGAGATAATGAACGGCGAGACTCCGCTGTTCCAGATCGAATTGCCGATCAGCAGGAACATCGAACCCAGCGCCATGAACAGATAGATCCGTATATGGCCGAGAAGTCTCCAGCCCGATACTTCATTCTGCGGATGCTTCTTAGCGGCTTGGCCCTGAGCCGGTGCCGCCCCTACCCTGCGCAGATAGATGAAGAAGAATCCGGCAAATACAGCCGAGGTGACTCCGTTGAGCACAAAGCTCAGCATATAATTGCCCAGGAAGCCACTCAGCGCGGTTCCCAGAGCTACCCCTATATTATTAGCAACATAGATGATATTGAACAGCTCGGCGCGCTGCTCCGCGAACCGGAAGCCGATAAACGCCTGAATCGCCGGGAGGGAGAGGGAGTTGAACAATCCCATCAGCCCCATCACGATAATGAATACGCTCCAGCTTCCGCTCGCCCACGGGAGGGCAAACAGCGTCAGGGCATTCATGGCCAGAGCGCCGACAATCAGGCGGTTGACCCCTACCTTATGGTACAACGAGCCGCCCAGCAGCTGACCGGCAATCCCCCCAAGGGACTGCACCAGCAGAACAATTCCCGCGTCCTTCATACTACGTCCCAGTTCATCGAATACATACATGGTAACCAGCGGCCACATCAGCGCACTGCCGGTAGCATTAATAAGACTGGCAATCAAGAATACTTTTATTTCCTTCGGATAGGCCTGCATGAATCTCATATCTTGTCTGTCATCCCCTGTAACATAGCTGTCATTAATCCATCCAGTATCATCCCAACACAGGGGGCAGGGCAAGCATGCGCGTTAATGCTGTATCGCGGGAAACCAGAGAATTATCCTATTGAAAATCAATCCCTTCTTCACCGCCGCCAGCGATATTAATATTCTATAACCCGCTCTTTCACACGTAAACAAAAATACCTTGCCGGCACTGATTCGTTCCCCGGAACCCGGGGTAATGATCCATATGAAACACTCCCTATTTTATTCACCGTGAGATCCGATTTCGTTCCCCCGAATCGGATTGCACGGTGAATTTTGTTTAAATATAAGTATTTATAAGTTTTACTCTATAAATTATCCTTCTATTTCTCGCTGAAACGTTACCGTCCTTATAAAGGACGGCAAAGCCGTTTCCACTTGTGTCCGGAGAAAGATCCTGCTGTACCCGACATAAAAACACTCCCTGTCTCTACGAATCCCTTGAAGCAGGATGCCGAGAAGCAGGAAGTGCTTAGGCCAAGCTATGGTACAGTCAGGCGATTCACCGGGTCAGGTCCGATATTGATTAAGCGTGTTTCTTCAAACCCGCAGCAGGGACGCCTGCAGCCGAGTTCACTGCTCCCGGCTCCTTGCGCAGATAGGCCATCCAGTACGCAGCAGCCACGAAGATCGCGCCGCCCGTCAGATTGCCCAGCCAGACCGGAACGAAGTTGGCCACATACTGGCCCCAGGTGAAATGTCCTTCGAAGATCGCAGCAGGGATAAGGAACATGTTAGCTACAACGTGCTGGAAGCCGATGGCCACAAACGCCATGGTCGGGAACCAGATACCGAGGATTTTGCCGCTGAAATTGTCTGCCCCGTACGACAGCCATACCGCCAGCGCTACGAGCCAGTTACAGCCGATCCCGGAGATAAAAGCCTGCAGGAACGTAGCATCGATCTTATGCTCCGCCATACTTACCAGCTTCTCCAGATACACACCATCTGATGTAAGGCCAACGATGTGACCGAAGAAATAAGCAACGAACAAGGCGCCTGCCAGGTTGCTGAGCGTGATCAGCACGAGGTTCTTCATCACTTCCCAGAACGAGATCTTCTTCGCAATGAACGCCAGCGGCACCGCCATCATATTTCCCGTCAGCAGTTCCCCTCCGGCAAGCAGCACCAGAATGAGTCCAACCGGGAACACCGCAGCCCCGATGAAGTTAGCAATGGACCCCCACTCGGCAGGCGCACCGGCAATGACACGAATATCCAGCAAAAATCCGAGCGCGATAAACGCCCCTCCCAGAAAACCGAGAATGAGTACAGTGCTAAGCGGATTATGTGCCTTCTTGACTCCGTTCTCTACCGTAACTTCAGCGATTCCCTGCGGTTTGTTATAAGCCATGATTCCTATCCCCTTCTAATTACTTAAAATTTGTTCCTTTATGCCATTGTAACGTGATCCTAATCACATTTACGTGATAAAAGTCACTATCCGAAAAACCAAGTGAAAGTTTTCACTGACATGTCAAATTTACCATAAAAGCTGGATTCATGCACTGATTTAATACAGCTCAAGGAATTCACAGATTAATCTCACCGGAAGGAACCGGAGCATCCAGCAGCGAATAAAAAAGATAAAAGTTATACCGGCTGCTTGTTAAACAGGCCGGAGAGAGGAGTCTTTGTATGGTTAGCCAAGAAGTACAGGACATCATTGAAACGTATATCAGGGCATATAATTCTTTTGACATTCAAGGCATGGTTGACCTGATGCACCAGGATATCATCTTCCGGAATATTTCAAATGGGGTAACCACCACGGAAACCAGCGGCATCCCGGCATTCCGGGCATTGGCTGAGCAATCATCAACGATGTTCTCCAGCCGCCGCCAGATCATTACCGGGTACAGCGCAGGACCTGACAATAATGTTGAGGTGGCCATTGATTATGAAGGCATCCTTGCCGTGGATATGCCTGGCGGATTATCGGCCGGTGATATGCTGCGGCTAAAGGGAACGTCTATATTCGGCATTAAGGATGGAGAAATTGTGTTGATTGAGGACCGCAGCTGAGCACATAACATTTAAGAAACACAAGTGGAAACGGCTTTGCCGTCCTTTACAAGGACGGTACCGTTTCGGCGAGAAATAGACGGATAAGATGTAGTCGGTTTTTCGACCACATTCAGCCCGGATGACCACTCGCGTATCCCCGGCTTTATGCACCACTTATCCACATCGGAAGAAAATCATAATTCCCTTTTCAAAAAAAAGAGCCCGGAATGGGCTCTAATACAAAGGTATCAATAAATTAAGCGTGGACAGGCTCCTTGACGGGAGCAGGCTTAGGCAGAGCCTGAAGGCCTGCAGTGTTCAGGAAGTTCCAAGGTTTGTTGTAATGCGGCTGGAAGAAGAAGTCGATGAAGGCCAGCTGGTCAACGGTCATCTTGTTCTGGATGCAGACCGATACGGTATTGATCGACTGCGTCAGATCCATCTTGGACATAATCTGCGCGCCCAGAATGCGGCGGGTGGCACGGTCAAAGACCACTTTTACCTGAACCTGCTCGAAGGTCGGCATGAACTCCGGACGGTAGTTGTCGATCAGCATTACACTCTCCGTATCCATTCCCTCGGCTGCGGCAGCCTCTTCCGTTAGTCCGGTTCCGGCAATATTGTCCTCATAGATCTTGATGCCCGATGTTCCTTGCGTACCCATGTAGGGGATCGTGTTCGAGACCAGATTGCGGGCGACCAGCGTTCCCATACGCACTGCATTGGTGGCCAGCGGAATGTACGCGTGCTTCCCGGTCGGATTGTAATGAATCGCGCAGCTGTCACCGGCAGCATAGACATCCGGCAGGCTGGTCTGCATATAATCGTTAACCATAATCGCGCCGTTCGGCAGCATATCCACTTGACCCTTCAGCAGCTCGGTATTCGGACGGAAGCCGATACAGAGAATCACCAGATCCGTCTCATGTTCACCCTTGCTCGTAATCACCTTGGTCACTCTGCCGTTCTCCCCTGCGAAGGAGGCGACCTTCTCGCCCAGCGCCAACTTAATGCCGTGATCCTCAAGCGACTGCTGGATCGGTGCGGTGAACTCTTTATCGAGATATTTGCTCAGGATGCGGTCTTCCCCGTCAATCAGCGTAACTTCCTTGCCGTTCATCTGAAAAGCCTCCACCAGCTCGACCCCGATATATCCGGCACCGACCACAGTAATTCTGTTCACCTTCTGCGCTTCTTCGATAATGGTGTTGGAATGATTGTAGTTCTTCGAGAGCAGGATACCCTCCATCTCTATTCCTTCGAGCTTAGGCACAATTGGCCATGAGCCGGTTGTCATAATTAATTTGTCATAAGTATCTTCCATTTCCTCGCCGGTCACAAGGTTGCGGGCTTTCAGGGTTTTGCGGGCGGTATCCACGTTAATCACCTCATGGCGCATCTTCGTCTGCACACCCAGCGCAGCCAGCTGTTCCGGGGAGGAATAGAATAGTCCCTGCGGGTCCTTGACCACACCGCCAACGTATAAGGCAATGCCGCAAGACAGGAATGAGATATTATCGTTGCGCTCGTACACCGTGATCTGTGCATCCGGGTATAACTGTGCGGTATTTACAATGGCGGCCGTTCCGGCGTGGGTACATCCAATGACTGCTACTTTCATGATTTCTTCCTCCTCCAAGTTGAAAAGCTTATTTAGTAGGGCTTGTGTTTACGTTTGTGATTGTTTTCACTTTATACACTGATTATATTGTGATATTTATCACATTGCAAGTAGTTTTGTGATTTTTCTCACAATGTTCACAATTTCAAATTTTAATAACTTTGGAGTTTCACCGCATCATCCACTCCACTAGTGCCGCCGATGCGCTCTTCAACCTTGGTTTAGTTTCCCCCGGAGGAGGGGCATTATGTCTGCCAGGAGCAGGAAACAGCAGGAGGATAAAGAGTTAGGCAGAACCGCAGCCCTGTAATCGGACTAAATCACTTCCATCGAGCTTGAGCACCTCGCGCCAGCCCATTGTAATCGGTTTTTCGATTACATTGCGGTCACTTACCCTCGCGGCTGCAAAATGTATTCGCTTTTTCGCATACAAAAAAGCCTCACTCCCGCAGCATACCTGCGATAAAGTAAGGCCAAGCTATACTCATTGTTATTTGCTAATCGCTACTCGCTATACAGCCCTATGGTCTTATGCTGCTGGTAGTCACGATCGGAAGTGTCTTATTCCAGACCCGAAATTACGCCATCCTCATCGACCAGTATGCTTTCTGCCGCCGGCTTGGCGGGGAGGCCCGGCATCGTGACCATGTTGCCGGTGATCACAACAGCGAATCCCGCCCCGAGGGACAGGGTGATGTCCCGGATGCCCATGGTGAAGCCTTCCGGGGCTCCGAGCAGGCGGGGCTGATCCGAGAAGGAATACGGGGTTTTGGCCATGCAGACCTGAAGATGGTGCAGGCCCAGCCGGTCAATAACCGCCAGACTGCGCTTGGCAGCTGGAGAAAAGGCTACTCCCGCTCCACGGTAGATCTCCGTGACAATGCGGTTGATTTTGGACGGAATATCCAGATGGTCTTCATACAGCGGTGCGTACTGCACAGGCTCCTCCCGGTCCAGCAGCTTCATCAGCTCCTTCGCCAGCTCCTGTCCGCCTGCGCTTCCCTCCGCCCATACCTTGGATACCGCAGCAGGTGCACCCAGCCGCCCGCAGGCCTCCAGCACCTCATTCACTTCAGCAGGGGCATCCCCTTCAAAATGATTCAGCGCCACCAGCACAGGTACGCCGAACTTGCGCAGATTCTCAATATGACGCTCCATATTGGACAATCCGGAGAGCAGTGCCGGCAGATTGCCCTCATACAGTTCTTCCTTGCGGACACCGCCGTTGTATTTCAGCGACTTCACCGTAACCACCAGGACAGCAGCCGCAGGAGCAAGCCCGGCCTGGCGGCATTTGATGTCCATGAATTTCTCCGCGCCCAAGTCCGCGCCGAAGCCAGCCTCGGTCACCACCACATCACCCAGCTTCAGCGCGTAGCGGGTTCCGATCACACTGCTGCAGCCGTGGGCAATATTGGCGAACGGGCCGCCATGCACAATAACCGGGGTTCCCTCCAGCGTCTGCACCAGATTCGGCTTCACCGCCTCCTTCAACAGCGCAGTCATCGCCTCCACGGCTCCAATCGCCTGTGCCGTTACCGGCTGACCCGCATGGTCATACCCGACCAGAATACGGCTGAGCCGCTGCTTCAGATCCGCAAGGTCGCTGCACAGGCACAGCACGGCCATAATCTCGGAGGCTGTTGTAATCTGAAAACCGCTCTCCCGCACAGTTCCGTTGCCGTCGCCAATGCCGGTCACGATATTCCGCAGGCTGCGGTCATTCATATCCATAACTCTTTTCCAGACGATACGCTGCGGATCAAGCCCCAGGCTGTTGCCCTGGAACATATGATTGTCGATCATCGCCGAGAGCAGGTTATGCGCTGACGTCACCGCATGGATATCCCCTGTGAAATGCAGGTTAATCTCATCTGCCGGAACGATCTGCGCTTTGCCGCCCCCGGTCGCTCCGCCCTTCATCCCCAGGCAGGGACCAAGTGAGGGTTCACGCAGCGCTGCTACCGTGCGTACACCCGCTGCATTCATCGCCTGGGCAAGCCCGATCGTCGTCAACGTCTTGCCTTCACCTGCCGGTGTAGGATTCATTGCGGTAACCAGAACCAGTTTGCCGTCCGGTTTGTTCTCCAGCTCTGCCCAGAGCGAGGGCGCCAGCTTGCTTTTATATTTGCCGTACAGTTCCAGATGCTCTTCCTTGATCCCCGCTGACGATGCTACCTCTGTAATTAACCTCATGCCTGTATGTAACCCTCCTGCCGTTATTATCCTGCATCCTTGCTTCCTGTATGCCATTCATGGTGTCACGCGAAACATGTCTCTTCAAAGGATACAGGGTCTCTGAAAAGATTCAAGGATAATTTTCATAAAGAGTGAAACTTATATTATAGAAAACTCCCGGACCGGGCGCATCTGCACCACTATCCGGGAGAACAGGTATAGCCTTGCTCCGGCCTTCAGAGCGGATAATTTCAGACTCATTACAGCAGGGATTCGATAAGCCCCTTCATGCTCTCCGGTGATTCCTTCGGCTCGATACGGGCCGTTACATTGCCGCTGCGGTCTACCAGGAACTTCGTGAAGTTCCACTGGATATCACTGCTCTCGCCGTCACCCGGCTGCTGGCCCTTCAAATATTGAAACAGCAGGCTCGCCTCCGGACCATTCACATCGACCTTGGCGAACACCGGGAACGTGACTCCATAGTTAATCTGGCAAAAGGACTCCGCTTCCTCGCTTGTGCCCGGCTCCTGGCCCCCGAACTGGTTGCACGGAAAGCCCAGCACCACCAGCCCCTGGTCCCCGTACTGCTCGTGCAGCTTCTGCAAATCTCCGTACTGCGGGGTCAGTCCGCACTTGCTGGCCGTATTGGCGATCAGCAGCACCTTGCCCTCATAGTCCTTAAACGGCACTTCTGTACCCGAAGGCTTCACTCCGGCAAAACTATAAATCGACATCTCTGCTTCGCTTCCTTTCGGCTGTATGGCCCAGTTCTGAAGTGCGCTTTAAGCTTCAATAAGTAACCTCTTCATTCTACCCTATTCGCAGCCAAAACCAAATTCCGGCGGAGATGGCTACGCCCTGCGCTCCAGCCCGCAGGCTTCGGCGATGAGCCGGATGGATTGCAGCTTGTCCCCGAAGTCATGGATATGCGAAGAAATCATCAGCTCCCCGCAGCGGTATTCTTCTGCCAGCAGCTGAAGCTGCTCCCTGACTTCAGCAGGCGAGCCTATGACCATCCGCTTCCGGTTATCTGTAATGGTGAAGCGGTCGTACGGGGTATATGTATAGTTCAGCGCAGTCTCTACGGACGGGGTTGGGGCAGAGAGGTGTTCCCTCTCCAGGCTGACCAGTGAGAGATCCATACTGGCAGCCAGCCGGTCTGCCCCGGCCGATGTCTCCGCACAGACTACGAACACAGCAAGCAGCGACTTCGGCGATGCAGCAGCCACGGACGGCGCGAAGCTGTCCTGGTACGCATGCACCGCGCCTGCTCCTCCATTCCGGGCAATGAACCGGGCGAAGGCATATCCGGTTCCCAGCCGGGCTGAGAGCGCCGCACTCTCTCCGCTTGAGCCCAGCAACCAGACCTCCGGCGCTGAGTCCACCGCAGGCGTTGCCCGTAATCCGGCATAACGCTGCGGGGATGCTCCGCCCTCAGATTCATAGAGATAGGCCATCAGCTCCTGAATCTGCTGCTCGTACCGGTCAACGTCGTCAATAGTGACACGGGTATCCTGAAGGGCATTGGCGGCCAGAGCACCGCCGCCTGCCGCCCTCCCTATCCCGAGGTCGATCCGCCCGGGATAGAGCGCCTCCAGGACACGGAAATTCTCAGCGACCTTGAACGCACTGTAATGCGGGAGCAGCACCGCTCCCGCGCCGATGCGGATCGCTGAGGTCACCGCAGCGAGATGCGCCATCAGCACTTCCGGGCTGGAGCTGGCGAGGCCCGGCGCAGCATGATGCTCCGCGACCCAGAAGCGGTGATAACCAAGCCGTTCCGCTTCGCGGGCCAGCAGCGCCGTCTGCCGGAGCGCCTCGGACGGAGTGCTTCCCTCCGGCACCGGGGATTGATCGAGAATGCTTAATTTCATGTGAGAGCAGCTCCAATGGGTTGGATTTTCGAGGCTTCAGAGTACCGTACATCCTATACTAAATATACCCGCACCAATGTAATTCACAACCGGAAGATTGTAAAGCCGCCCAAACCTACGCACAACGGTTCAGCCAGAGACAGAGGTGTCAAAGGTTACTGGCACAGTAACCAGGCGGCTCCACATGGATCGCGGAACCGCCTGATTTAATTTTAATTTGGAATGAATGTAACAACGCATTCATGTTACTTTTTCAGGGAGCCATGTTGCTCGATGCTGATGGTGATACTGGTAGTGCTCCTGTTGCTTACCGGCGCTGCATCTGCTACTGTTGCACCATCTTCACCAGCATATGCGCCAGCCGGTGGCGCTCCTCCTTGTTGCCGGCCTTCCACAATTCCAGCAGCAGCTTCTCTTCACTATTGCGGGGCTCCTCATACGCTGCCAGGTAACCGGCGATTTTCTCGGCGGCCAGTGCCAGCTGTTCGTCGCTGAGACCGATTTTTTGCGCTAGTTGAATGCGCTTTCCTAAATAAGCCTTGAAGTGCCCGAAGTTGTCCAGAATCATCTCCTTCTGTGCCGGATCGATCCGGTCCAGCGCCTCCGTTACCCGGTTCATGGTCACACTGCCGTCCTTACTCACCACATGATTATGTTCAGACATCCAGAACGCCTCCCATTTCATAGTGTGCGGTTTCCCACTACTTAACCAGCGTTCCCGGGGGTGAACCATGCTGCTGAACGAGCCGCTCCCCGCCTCATAAGCAAGCAAGTGGATAAACGTATCTTATTTCCTCGGTTTCAGGCGATCGACCGCAAGCAAGTGGAAAAACAGCATCTAATTGGTGGCGTTTGACTACTTTTGCTGAATATTGATTAATTAAGTGCTCATTATCCAACTGCTGCCGGAGGATGGCTCAATCGCGCCGCAGCAGGTGGATGAAATCCACTTATTTCCTGTGACGTGTATGACCAGAGTATATATTACTCAACTATAGCACCCCGCTAGCGTCCGGGCACACCTTGTGGAGATATTGTGGATTTTGTGAACTTGTGGAAATACAGATACTGGTAACAAGCCCCTGACCGCCCGCCCAGACACACAAACGGCCCCGCAAATTGCGGGACCGCCTGATTATAGTATGAACCTAATTCGACACCGGGACGGCGTCATAATATTCTTCCAGTGTAATCCCTCTTTCGGCGATGGAAGCGGCTATCTCCTTGCCTACATAACGGACATGCCAAGGCTCGTACTTGTACCCGGTAATGGCCTCCTTGCCCTCAAGGAACCGGATAATATAGCCGTATTCAGCCGCATGGGCGGCAAGCCACTCCGCTTCCTTCGTCCCTGCAAAGCAGCTCTCGGCTGCACATTTGCCGTCTCTGCCGGACAGGTCAATGGCCAGTCCGGTCTGATGCTCGCTGTGTCCCGGCATGGCGCTGTAAGTACGGGCCTTCTCTTCACCGTCTCTGGCGACATAGTTATTGAACAGCCTTTTCTGGGTCGATTCCGAACGGTAGCCGGATACACCGGCCAGATAGACCCCGTCCGCCTTCGCTCCCGCGAACATCTCCTCCAGCGCCGCAGCCGCTTCACGGCGCAGCATGCGCTTCTCAATTTTTTCCGAGAAAATAAAAGGAACATCCGGGTAAACCAGATCGGAAGGCTTATACTGCTCCGGCAGGCTGTACTGCTTATTGACCATGACCGCGATGCTCTCCGGCTCGGCTACCACCATCTCCGCATCATTATTCCCCGAAGTACCATTGCCTGAACCGCCAGGAACTGGCTGGTCCGTAGGCTCCGGCACTGCCGAAGCTTCTGGCGCTGCCTCCGGCCCCTCGGCTCCCAGATCTGTGCCTGTGTTAATATTGGTTCCGTTCTCCGGGGAAGCGGACGGTGTCGTATACTTCCCGATTCCCCAGCCGACCGCAATGACGACGATGAGTAGAATGACAATTTTGGCGGTTTTGGACATGCTGTGTAATCCTCCTAAACGTTGTGTACCCTCGCACTCTGAATTCGGCAGAACCCGTTGTATCAAAAGTGCAGGTTACATTCTGTATCTCTCTATACTTGTACCCGGTTGTTCCGGTATCTAATAGACAGGCCTAATAGCCAAAAGGTTTCAGTAAATAAATATTACCATAGAGTCATTGGCTGTTACGCCAACGGCCCTATGGTAACAAGGATTAGCTATGCATGTAAAGCGCCTTTATCTGGAGGAGCCGCGTCCGCCGCGTGAACCGCCGCCGGAGCCTCCACTGCGCCCGCCGCGCGATGAATTCCCGCCGCCGCTGCGTCCGCCCGAGCTGAAGCCGCCTTTTCCGCCCTTGGAGCCGCCGCGTGAGCCGCCTTTGGGAGCGGAGGCGCCTTCGCCCCCGGCATCGTTGCTGCGCGCTACATGCGCCCGGAATTTCGGGCTCGACTTCGCGCCGCCGGGATTATACCCGGCACCCGAGCCGGCACCCTTCGAAGCGCCGTAGCTGAAGCCGCCGGCATCTGCGCCCCGGGATACGTTGGTGCTGTAGCCGCTGCTCGGCCCGCCCTGGGAGGCGTTGCCTCTAGAGGCCCCGCCCCGCGCAGCGCCGCCCTTGCCGCCGCGCCCGCCCGCGGCACCAGCACCCGCAGCATAGCCGCTGGCTGGTGCGTTATCGCCGCCGCTGGCGAAGGCGCCGTAGCCGCCGCCAGGTCTCGGCTTCTTCGCCACGCCTTGCCCGGCGGAGTCGCCCTTCGGCGCCGCAGCTGCGCTGTACGCGCTGCGCTTGCCGCCTCCGGCCGCGTCCTTCCGGCTGCGGCCGCCGCCTTCCGCAGGCGCGCCCCAGCCGCCTGCGTCCTTGCCGCCGCGTCCGCGCCCGCCCGGACGCCCTGCGGCTTCGCCGCGCGGCGCACCGCCGCTGCGGCCCTGCCCGCGGCCGCCACGGCCGGCGCGCGCCGCTTCAGGCGCCGCGCTCTGCCGCCCGCGCGGCGAGCCGCCGCCTTGGACGGAGGTGAATTCGCCTACGCCGAATTCATCCTTCTCGTACCGGCGGCGGTCCAGCCGCTGGGAGATGCCGTGCTCGATCAGCTCGAGCCCGTCGCGCTCGCGCGGCGAAGCGAACGTGATCGCGAGGCCCTTGCCTCCGGCGCGGCCGGTGCGGCCAATCCGGTGAATATAGCTGTCCGCATCCAGCGGAAGATCATAGTTGAAGATATGGGTGATCCCTTCAACGTCCAGGCCGCGTGCCGCCACATCCGTAGCCACCAGCAATTGGAGCTTGGCGTCACGGAACCGCTTCATGACGGCTTCGCGCTTGCCCTGCGACAGATCGCCATGCAACTCGTCGCATTCATAACCGGCCGCCTGCAGCGCCTCGTTCAGCTTGATGGCCCGGCGCTTCGTCCGGCAGAAGATGATCGCCAGGTAAGGACGGTCGCGCTCGATCAGGGAGATCAGCGCCTCTTCCTTATTGCGGTCCGAGCATTCCACCACCTGCTGGCGGATATTGTCTAGAGGGATCGGCGAGCCGCTCTTGATAATGACATCCAGCGGCTCCTTCATATAGTTCGCTGCCAGCCGCTTGATCGGGTCCGGCATTGTCGCGGAGAACAGCATCGTCTGGCGGCGGTAAGGCACAGCCGTGATGATCGTCTCCACATCCTCCAGGAAGCCCATATGCAGCATCTGGTCCGCTTCATCCAGCACCAGCATCTTCACACCGCTGAGGTCCAGAGTCTCCCGGCGCAGGTGATCCAGCAGCCGTCCCGGCGTACCGATGATCAGATGTCTGCCGCCTTCCAGCTTACGCAGCTGCTTCTCCACATCCTGGCCGCCATAGACCGCCAGAATCTTCACACCCGTATGACGGGCCAGCTTGCGCGCCTCTTCGGTAATCTGCAGCGCCAGCTCACGCGTCGGCGCAAGAATCAGCGCCTGCGGATACGCGGCCTCAACCCGGATCTTGTCCATAATCGGCAGCAGAAAAGCCAGCGTCTTCCCCGTTCCCGTCTTCGCCCGCGCAATTACATCCAGCCCCTGCACCAGTGGCGGAATCGCCTCTTCCTGCACCGGCGTCGGCTTCACGATGCCCTGCCCCTTGAGCAGATCGATCAACACTTCTGATACTCCTAAATCTTTAAAACCCGGCAATTGCTCCACCTCACTAATTTCCCTAAATTTAAGTTCAGCATGTCAGTCCATAACTTATATTTATCCATGTAACGGAGTAATGTACGCAAGCGTTAGCAGAGGGGGATGTCACCCTCAGGCCCTTTTACAAGGACGGTACCGTTCACATTCTTATCGTTTCAAATAAAAGCGGAAGCACCCCGTCACCGGAGCCCTTCCGTCCCATGGGCCCGCAAGGCAGCGGTCAAACGTTCGGTTATACGGCGCAGCAGCGATCCACCGGACGTTCAGACGGCACTCCATTTGCGTTCCATTACACTTTAATTGTGGCAAGTTATCTTAATATTGTACTTGATTGTGCAGCCTTTGTGTGCATCCGGTGAAGAATAATTATTTATCCGGCTCTTCCGGCTAGAATCTGCCCGATTTGAAGATGGAGAACAGCAGCCACAGAATCATAAGCAGTGCAATGACTGAACCGATCTCCACAATCGGGAAGTCCCAGAGCAGCGACGGCTCCCCGCGCAGGGAGGAGGCAACGATCAGTCCAGCCATGATGATGCTGAAGGCCAGCAGCACGATGCTGAAGGAGAGGCGGTTACCGATCCGGCTGAACTTATGCTCCAGGTCCTGCAGCTCGGGTACTCCGATCTCTACCTTCAGCTTCCCCTTGCTGATCAGCGAGGAGAGCTGCCGGGCCTGGGCGGGCAGCTCGACCAGACTCTCGGCAAGATCAGCGACCCCACCCAGCAGCTTGCGCTGCAGGCGGCTTCCGCTGAAGCGCTGCTTGACCAGACGTCTGCCGAACGGCTCGGCCATCTGCATAATGCTGAAGGCCGGGTCCAGGCTGGCGACCATGCCCTCCAGGGTCAGCATCGTCTTGCCCAGCAGCGCCAGATCCGGCGGAATGACCAGCCGGTGCTTGCGGGCAATACTGAACAGATCATTCAGCGCCTTGCCGATGCTGACCTGCTTGAACGGGATATCATAATACTGCTCGCGCAGCCGGTCCATATCCTCGTGCAGCGCCATCCGGTCGGCCTCCTCCGGGATCACTCCCAGGCGCAGAATGGCCCGTACCATCGAGTCCGTATTCTTGCGCATGAGTGCAATCACCAACGCGGA
Organism: Paenibacillus sp. FSL H7-0350; assembly: GCF_038593195.1. Classification (NCBI taxonomy): domain Bacteria; kingdom Bacillati; phylum Bacillota; class Bacilli; order Caryophanales; family Paenibacillaceae; genus Paenibacillus; species Paenibacillus sp. FSL H7-0350. The sequence continues at coordinate 3,852,940 of NZ_CP151972.1, forward strand.
CAGGCCATCCTTCATATCCTCGCTAAGCCGCCCGACCATTCCGAAGTCAATTAGAGCCAGCTTCCCGTCCTTCAGCACCATGACATTGCCGGGATGCGGATCCGCGTGAAAGAAGCCATGAATGAAAATCTGATTCAACATCATCTCCACAAACTGCTGGGCGATCGTCTTAAGCTTCACACCCGAGCCCAGCAGCTCGTCCTTGCGGTTCAGGGTAATTCCTTCCATGTACTCCATGGTCAGAATCCTGGTGGAGCTGAAATCCCAATAGATGGCCGGTATATATACGTTATCTTGGGCAGACAGCTGCCCGGCTATACGCTCGGCATTGCGCCCTTCCTGGGCATAATCCAGCTCCGCCAGCAGAGCACGGGAGAATTCCTCGACCATCCGGGCTAATCCGTATTGCCTGGCCCAGTCCATCTTGCGCTCGGCGAGCAGGCTTAGATCCGATAGAATCTCAAGATCCCTGCCCATCGTCCGCATGACGCCTGGGCGTTGTATTTTGACCGCTACACTCTGCCCGCCATGCAGCACAGCGCGGTGCACCTGGCCGATGGAGGCGGCAGCGAGCGGATTGTTCTCGAAGTATTCGAAGACCGCATCAATAGGCTGGTCCAGCTCCTGCTCCAGAATATTGCGGGCCGTCTCGGCTGAGAATGGCGGCACATTGTCCTGCAGCTTGACCAGCTCCTGAATAATCGCATCAGGCAGCAGATCGGAGCGCGTACTGGCAAGCTGGCCCAATTTGACGAAGGTCGGCCCCAGCTCCTCCAGCACCCTGCGGACCCGTTCAGCGAGGGTCACACTTTCATGAACCTCCTGTGTGATGATCCGGCGGGGAAGCGACAGAAGATGGTAGAGGCCCAGTTCCTCCACCATATAGCCGAAGCCATGACGCATAAGCGCCATGGCGATTGCCCGGTAACGTCCGGCGTGCCTTATGCGGACAGCCATTTATTCCGTACGCTGTTCCGGCACGGTGGTCTCCTGGGGTGACTTGCCTTCCAGCTCGGCAACACGGCCCTCAAGCTGGGCAATACGCGACTCCAGCCTGGTGATATCCTCCTGCACAGGTACCTTAAGCTCCTTCAGCACCCGCTGAACCTGCTCCTGCACGGCAGACTTGAACACACCCCGTTCTTCATCTCCGCGCTCTACCAGCCGATCCACCAGAGCCTTGGATTCCGACGGGGCCAACTCACCCCGCTTCACCAGCTCGTCTACGACCTTTTCAACCTTTTCCTTGCTGACAATGGTGAGGCCTACGCCTAATGAGATAGCTTTCTTCAACAGATCACTCATGGTACTTCCCTCCCAAAGATTGCAGTTATGGATAAAGTATACCCCTTCGCCCGCCATTTCACAAAATAACCCCGCAAAGTGGGGCTTAGCTTCGATATTACTGATTATTTGCTAATTATCTGGGGATACGCGCCGCCCAGGTGGCTGCCCGCAGAATCAGCTGGCGGATCGCCGGATGCCGGAACGACGGCTCATGATGGCCGGGCATCAGATAGACCACCCGTCCCAGGCCATAGCTGTGGCACCAGGCTGCAGGCAGCATCTCCCCGTCCGCTTCATATTCGAGCAGAATCTGCTTCTCGGTGAACGGATCGAACTCGAACCGGTACGGCTCTTCATCGAGCTGGAAGTCTTCAATGCCTTCGGTAATATCATGCTCCTGCACCTTGAACTGAAGCGGAGTATAAGCCGGATGGCCGGTGAATCTGCCGCCAATCAGCTGGGCCAGTTCATAACGCTTCGCCAGGGATATTCCGGTGTGAAGGACAATCAGACCGCCGCCTCCGCTGACATAGCTCAGCAGACCTGCCGTCTGCTGTGGAGATACGGTTTCATTCCACAATTCATTGTATGCGATACACAGATCATATCCGGAGAGATGCTCGCTCAGCATCAGCTTCTTGTTCTCCGAGCATTGCACGGTCAGAAGCTCATTCAGAATTTCACTGACCTGTTTGTCCACACCTTGCAACGGGTGAAACCGGGGGTGTGTGTAATCGCCTAACAACAGGCATTTTCTCTTATCCATAGGTCTCCTCCTCCATATCTCTCTGTATTTGTAGTTGTAATTGAATGTCCGCTGCTAACGGTTAGCCGCAATATAGCGGCCCAGGGTAACGAACATGCTGCCCATCCGCTCGTGCTCCGGCATGACGATCCGCTTCACGCCTTCTTCCTTTAGAGCCTCCGAGGTCAGACGGCCGACAGATACCGCCAGCACCCTGTCTTCAAAAGCCTGCACCAGCGCGGCAAGCCGCCCCTGCTCCCGCGCATGCTGTGCCAGGAAGCGGAACTGCGGGGCACTTGTGAACGCCACCGCATCCACTTGCCCTTCCGTAATCTCTGCAAGCAGCAGATCCAGCGCTCCAGGCTCCGGCTGAGTATACCGGTAAGGCTGCACACAGCTTACCGCTGCGCCTGCCTGCTCCAGCCATCCGACCAGTTGCGGGGCAGTCTCCCCGTGCAGTTGAAGCATGATGCGCTTACCCTGCAGATCATAGTCCTGCAGGCCGCGGATCAGTCCGGCAGAGCTGCCGTCATCGTCACGCACGACCGGCTCAATTCCCCGTTTCTTCAGGGCATTCACTGTCTTATAGCCACGGGCAGCAACAGGTGAGGCAGAGAGAACCTCCAGGAAGCGGTCTGCAAGCGCAAGCTTCTCAGCCGTCTCGAACAATGCATCCAGCCCCATACCGGTAGTCAGAATAGCCAGATCCGGCGGCTGCTCCGTCCAGGCAATCAGCCCCTCACGCAGGGCGGCATCATCCAGAAAGGTTGTCCCTTGAGCGGGACGGTGCAGCGCGATTCCTCCCATATTCTCTACCAGCTTGGCCATGTCTTCCGCTTTACGCGGACCGGCCAGGGCTACGGTAATGCCCTTTAATTGCTCTGCCATGAACGATTCTCCCCTTCATCACCCCGTATTGTTGCTTATCAGTATACTTGCAAAGTGAGGTAAAAGAAAAGACCAGACCGCATATTCGGCCTCAGGAATTCTGCTGGCCCTCAGGGCGGATCTCCCCAGGCTTGACCGCTTCCGGTACGGCAGGAGCCTCGTTTCCCGGGTACAGCTTGAAGCGTCCGACCAGCTGCTGCAATTCATCGGCTTGGCGGCTAAGGTCGGCTGAGGAAGAGGCGATCTCTTCCACCGAGGCAAGCTGCTGCTGGGCTGCTGCCGAGATCGTCTCGGTACTGCCTGCCGCAGCCTCGGTAATGCCGCGGATCTCGCTAATGGCCTGGTCCAGACTGTCTGCTTCTGCAGTCAGGGTCTGAACACCTTCGTTCATCCCGCCTATGGTCTCTGCGGCCCCCTTAATTGCCCTGCGGATGCGAGAGAACGAACGTCCCGTTGTATCCACAGCCATAATGCCGTCCATTACCTTGCTCTTCGCATCCTCCATGGTTGACGTAGCCCGGAGCATCTCTGAATGGATAGAGGCTACCTGTTCGGAGATCAGGCTTGCCGACTTCCCGGATTCTTCTGCCAGCTTGCGGACCTCCGAGGCTACCACAGCGAATCCGCGCCCCTGTTCACCGGCTCTGGCCGCTTCTATGGATGCATTCAGCGCCAGCAGGTTCGTCTGCCGCGAGATTCCCGAGATCACACCGGTAATCCCCTGGATCTGCCCCACCCGCTCGCTCAGTTGATCAATGACGGTACCCATTTCCTCCACGGTTTCATGAATCCCGTTGATTTTGTCGACTACGCTGATGACCGAATCATTGCCCTCCGAAGCCGACAGCGAGGTCTTGTCCATCATTACCGACACCTGCTTCATGAACTCCGAGATATGGGCTACCTCGGTTGTGGTGGCAGCTGTGCTTGCCATCCCTTTATGTACACTATTGACCTGCTGCTGCGTGCCGGCCGCCACCTCCTGGATAGCCACTGTAACATGCTCTATAGCTTTGGTCGTCTGCTCTGCCCCGGCGCTCAGCTGCTCAGCGGAGAAAGAGACATTATCCGTCATGGTCTGTACCCCGATAATCATCTGCCGCAGATTATCCACCATCTGGCGGAAATTCACCGCCAGCAGACCGATCTCATCCCCCCGGAAGTCCCCGATATCCTGCGACAGGTCGCCGCCGGCAATCCGCTCAGTTGCCTTGCGCAGGCGGATCAGCGGCTTCAAAATCGACGCGATGTTGAAATAGATCAGCACCAGCGCCAGCAGCACGGATATAGAGAGGACCAGCCAGACCGTCTCACGGATGTCGCTGGTTGCCTGTGTAATCTCATTCAGGCTGATGGTGCCCCCGATTCTCCAGCCCGTCAGCTCATTCACCATGAAGGTCATCTTCTTAGGTGCATCCTTATATACATAATCGAAGCTTCCGCTCTCGCTCCCGAACATCTGCTTCACGAACTCAAGCGAAGATTCCGCGCCAATCGCTTCTGTGGGATGAACCAGGAATTTCTTGCTGTTGTCTACAATCAGAATGTAGCCCTCCTGGCCGACCTTGATTTTCGTCATATCGGCAAGGGAGGACAGATTCAGATCAAGGCTGACTACGCCGTCTCCGCCCGCGAGCACCGCCGATACCGCAATGGCGCTCTCCCCCTTCACCGTCTGAAATACCGGGGAGATCACTGTGCCGCTGCCCTGCTTAAGCGCATTGATATATGTATTTTCCTTGCGGGGATCATAGCCCTCCGGCAACTCCAGCTCAGCCGCACGGATGCTCTTTCCCTTGCTGGTTCCGGCATAAATATCAAGCACATCGGGATGAAGCGCCGCATACTCCCTCAATCTGCTCCCCAGCTCAGGGGCCGTCAGACCAGCCGCCTCGTTATTAATGGAATCTGCCGGAAGCTGTCCGGCAAAATAGAGGATATCATCTATTTTCGACTGTATATTGGAACTTATGATCTGGTTCACTGCAATTACACTTTCCTGGGCATTATTAGTAAGCTGCTCCTCCATGGTGCTGCTGGCAGATTGATAGGTTAGCCAGCCTATAATGATGCTCGGTACCAGCAAGACAAGCAGATAGGTAGTAATCAGCTTCGTACGGATGTTCAGACGCACCTTTTTATTCATATGATGGACTCACTCTCTCTTTCTCGCTTTCTCTCTTTCTTCATGGGTCTTAAGGTGGATCATGGCAGCAGACTTTATATATAATTAAATATCAGCCCCCAAAACCCTCTTTTTTCCGGTAATTAATGATAATTTCCCTATATTTATTGATAATTTTTATAGGAGTACAGCAAAAAGACCGTTCCAATGAAAACGGTCTTTTGTTATATTCTGTTACAATGCCGACTGTCGCAGCTCATACAAACGTCCTAGTTCTGGCGTGAATTCCTGCTCTGGCAGGCCGGGCAGATCCCCCCGAATACCACATGCGCATGAGTGATCGAATAGCCCGTATCCGCCGCTACCGAATCGCTCCACTCCTGCGGGACCTGGCTCATTACTTCATCCACCGCACCGCAGATTTCACAGACAATATGCTGGTGGTCGTCCAGACGCGCATCATACCGGCTGGCCGCCTCGCCCAGCTTCAGTTCGCGGATCATCTGCTTATCTGTAAGATAGCGCAGGGAATTGTAGACCGTTCCATAGGCCAGGTTATGCCCCTGCTCGACCAGCCGGTTCATGACTTCGGCAGCGGTAGGGTGATCATGGGAATTGCGGACGATATCGTATACGGCTTGACGCTGAGAGGTAAGGTTCAGGGTTCTCATCTTCATCATCCTCTAATTTGTTTTTAGATCAAGTATAAGTCCTGATGCTGAAAGCGTCAATGCAGCACAGCCCTATTTGATCATTCCCGAGTATTTAACGTCCACTTTGGCATTCACCTGAAAATCAAGCCGTGGGTACAGACTCTTCCATACCGTCATTTCCGTCCCGTTATTCCAGTGCCTCGCCCCGTAATGCAGTCCCCAGCCCATCGGGTCCATGCCGCTCTCCCGGATTTTGACCAGCAGTGCCTTGACGGCACCGCTTAATTCCGCTGCACCGGCCACTCCAATCTTTTTCAGCATCTGGTGGGTAATCATCTCCTCCGTACTGTTCTCCTCCAGGATCGCACGGATTCTAATGGTATAGCGGATGTAAGGATCACCTTCCCGGGGAACAACAATCTTGTAGCCGGAGGAGGAGCTCTCGGTATAGTACTGGTACATTCCGCTGCCTATATGGGCGGGGAAGTTCGTCCGCAGATTGGAACGGGACAGCAGATTGAACAGGCGGGTTTCATCGGGTGAGAGGACCTATGCCATTCTCATATATACTTCTCATAAGCTGATAGGAGTACACGCTTGAGATAAAAGGTGACTCTGTTCCTTGCCCGCTCATCGCCAGGATCAGCGAATTCGATGGAATGCGCTCAGAGGGCGGCTTCACCCTCAGCACCTCCAGTGCCCCCGGCCTTCCTATAGCGAAGTTAAGAATAAGCTGGATATCTCTGCGCCGCACCGCCCAGTCTGTGACATGCCGGATATCATCGGCCGCAATCCCCTCGCCTAGAATGACAGATTTGCAGTGGACATAATCCAGCTCCTTCTCCACCTTGGACTTCATTCTCCGTAGCGCCTCGGAGATGCACTCTGATTCCTCCGTGAGAATCTGCATCTTCTCGTCAATCTTCGTAACATCGCCCTGGGGAATGGCCAGCTTGAGGCTTACCTTGAATGTCCCTTCTTGCTGGCCGGGATCGATCCCGATGGCGACCACGAAGATTCGCCGGTCGATATCTTTGAAGTTACAGCCTGTAATCGTCACACACAGCAGCAGCATAATAATACCGCCCCATCGCCCCCTCATGCTCTACGCCTCCTTATCATCCAGTAGCACCAGAATAACAGCAGAATCAGCAGCAGCTCCCCATACCAGCGTAGATGCAGGAGGAACACCTCCAGCAATGTTAAGGTTATATTGATCCAGTCGCATAAGAAGAATTGTGCCGGCTGCAAAAAGGGCAAGGATTATGATCTCCTGCCACAGCTTTTTCTTCGGCGCTCTGGCCGTGGACGGAAGCAGACTAAGCAACAGCTCCTTGCCGACATGCCACTGGATAATGGCGCTGACCAGCGATAGGGTGATATAGGCGAAATAGAAGATGTACAGCATGCGTTCAATCAGAAATGCCTCAATGCGGATGCTGTCCGCCGTTGTGAACCAGGTATAGACATGCCGCTCGATCCCGACCGTTCCGTGATACCCGATAGGTACATAAAAAGTCAAGGCCAGCACCAGCAGCCCCTCCAGACTCAAGCTCCAAAGATGCTTCAGCTTCAAGCCATGAAACACCCGGTTGAAAATCGCTAAATTGATGTACCCGCTGAATGTAAAGGTTGCCGCTGCGAGGCTGTTCATATCCGGCGCATGCAGGGAATGTCATAATCTGCAGTACGGCATCCCAGCTGAAGTCCGGGTTAACCACCGCCTTGACTGTCGCATACAGGATCAAAGGCAGGGTAATCCCGAGTGTCACCTCCAGCCCGTAGAGCAGCGACAGTGAATCCATCCTCGAACAGAGGCAGACAACTGCCAGGAAGCCGAGCAACACCGCGTAAGGCCAGGTATCCGGGCTGATGAACCGCAGGGTAATATCCACAAAGGACAGCATAATCAGTGCCCCGGCCGTATACCAGAGAAGAGCATAGATGAAGATCAGCGGGGAGGCCAGCAGCTTGGGCAAGGCCGCTCCGAAGATTTCCGGCAATCCCTGCCCGGGAAATTTATTGATGACTTTGGTGAACAAGTAGATGAACAGAGTACCTGTTACCACCGCAATCACAATGGAGGACTGCGCACCCTCAAACCGGGCATCGATCAGCTCCCGCGGGGTGAAGTTAATGATATTGATCAGAGAATTCATGAGAAACAGACAATAGAAATAACGGCTTTTTGCCATCATCGCCCACGCTTTTCTTCCTTAGGGTAGTCCCCAGGGTGTCCAGGAAGAACATCTTGAAATACGGCTGGCCGAAGCTGCGCTGACTGCACAAATACATCGTGAAGCCGACCAGGCAGACGACCACCCCGACAAGCCCCAGCATGGCCGCTGCAATCACGAAGAAATACTTCAGCACACGGATGGAGAAGCTATCAGGTTCAGCGGAATCAGGAAATTGGAGATTGCCACAACCGAGACCAGAATAATCATAATGTTACCAATCAGCCCCGCCGCCGTCGCCGCCCGTCCCAGAATCAGGCCGCCAACCGTCGTGGCTGTCGGGCCTCGGTCAGAAACTCCATCATCAGCAGCATCAGCATCACCTCAACAAATGAAGGATACGGCACAGTCGCCCGGCTTCCCCCGATCAGCAGTGCAATCTGCACACGCACTATCTCCGGATTATAAGAGGTAAAGGCGATATACAGGGCCGGCAGCCACAGCGTCATGGCCCACCCATAATCCGCAGGAGCTTCAGGAAGCGCCCTACAAAAGGGAGGTGGATTTTGTCATCCATCGCGGTGAAGAAATCATTGAAGATAGATGGCAGCACAATGGCATAGCCGGTGGTGTCGAGCAGCAGTGCCACTTTTCCTTCCGCCAGATTGAATACCACCCGGTCCTCATCGTAGAGGATAGCCACCTTGGTCCTGGAGACACTGCCAATGACGGTGAATTCCGTCTTCAGTGCCGAGGATTGGTAGCGCCGCCGGACCATATTCAGATTCACCGCCAGGTTCTCTCCCAGCGCATCGGAAGGTCCCTGGCTGATGCTCTCTGTGATCGTCTCCTTAATACTGCCGGTCTCGGCTTTCAGGACATCGAAGAAGCAGAGCTTATCCTCCCTCCCGATGCAGGCATATCCGCTGAGCAGAAGCTCAAGGGCACGCTGCCCGTCTGTTGTCTCCTCACTTCCCGGATAATTGGCAATGTAGCTGTAGTAGGTGGCCGGATGATTCATTTCGTAAAAAGCGGCTATGATATTCCGGCTGACCGCCTGTGCGTCTGTGACACTTTTGATATACAGCAGACTGACCCCTCCCGCCGGAACAGCCATGTGCTTGTCCTCCAGGTCGCCGAATCCGCTTAGCTCATTCCTGATCCATTCCAGAGAAGCCTTCTGCTTATGCTGTTGTCCGGGCATAGATCATCCTTCCTGAGCGTGTCTCTCTGCGAACTTCTCCTTATGTTGGCACTTTCTGGCGGTTTTCATGCACCTGCTGGGGAAGGAGGAGCGTTTCTTTTCACGGAAGAGTGGTAATAAATGAAATGGATCATCACTTAGGAGGGAATATACTATGAATGCACAGGAACCCCATTCGCAAGGTCTTCCGCAATTTCCGGAATCGTTATGGGTAGGCAGCACCGGGCTGCCGTCTTTTCCGAGACTTGCTGAAGATCATGTCACAGATGTAGCTATTGTAGGAACAGGAATTACCGGGATTACTACCGCTTATCTGCTGTCCAAGGCCGGATATAAGGTCACACTGCTTGAAGCCGGACAAATACTCGGCGGGGCTACCGGCTATACCAGCGCCAAAATCTCCGCCCAGCACGGCATGATCTATCATGATCTGGTGAAGCATTTCGGCGAGGAGCAGGCCCGGATGTATTATCAGTCGAACAGCGAGGCCATGGAGTGGATGATTGCCACAGCAGAGGAGCTGGACCTGTCCTGCGGGATGAAGCGGGAGGCGGCCTATCTGTATGCGGATCAAGGCGACGAGAAGACACTCAAGGCGCTGAATAAGGAATTCGAGGCTTATGGCAAGCTGGGACTACCCGGAGAGTGGCTGGATCAGGTACCCCTGCCGCTGGGCGCGGGCGGAGCCATCCGGATGCCGGATCAGGCACGTTTTCATCCGCTGGAGTATCTGAAGGGGCTGCTGCAGGCTGTTCTGGACAGGGGCGGCACCGTATTTGAGCATACGATGATCGGGGAGAAGGCCGATACGGACGGACAGATAATCCTGCATACCGAGGGAGAGAAGTTCCAGATCCGTTGCCGCCATGCCGTGTCTGCTTCCCACTTCCCCTTCTATGACGGCGGGTCCCTCTACTTCTCGCGGCTGCATGCCGAACGCTCCTACTGTCTGGCGTTCGAGCCGGAGACGGATTATGAGGGCGGCATGTATCTGAGTGCCGGTGAACCGACCCGCTCGCTGCGGGCCGTGGAATGGGGAGACAAGAAGCTGGTCATTGCCGGCGGGGAGAACCACAAGACCGGTCAAGGCATCTGTACATTCGGCCATTATGAGAATCTGGAGCGGTTCGCCGGGGAGCTGCTGGGCATCCGTAGTATTCCGTTCCGCTGGTCCACCCAGGATCTGATCACGCTGGACCGGGTTCCCTATATCGGCAAGCGCGCCGAGGACGAGGAAATCTATATCGCCACCGGCTTCGGGAAGTGGGGCATGACGAACGGAACCGCGGCTGCCCGCCTGATCGCAGACGGCATTCTGGGGAGCAGCAACCCCTACACCAGGTTATATGATCCCTCACGCTTCAAGGCAGTCCCTGCCATTAAGAACTTCATCGTGCAGAACCTCTCTGTCGCTAAAGAGCTGGTCGCCGGAAAAGTGGAGATTGTACACACCAAAACAAAGGATCTGGAGCCGGATCAGGGTGCTGTTGTCTTCCATGACGGCAAACGCGCGGGTGCCTACCGCGATCCCGAAGGCCAATTGCATCTTGTCGACAGAACCTGTACCCACATGGGCTGTGAATGCGAATGGAATAACGCCGAGCGTTCCTGGGATTGCCCGTGTCACGGCTCCCGCTTCTCCTATGAAGGCGATGTAATCGAAGGTCCGGCGACCTTGCCGCTTAAGACAATTACGCCGGAAGAGTAAAGTGGGATGACCGGGCGCTGCGGGGCATTAGCGGCACAAGTGGTCCCGGGGGCCAGCAGCCTGCACTGCCGGAGCTGCGGCTCTGGCGTGATTGTGCCCGGCTGCTCAGGTATAATAGACAGTATCTTCTAGAATTACCCATCATTCTATATATAAGGAGCGTGACGACAGGTTATGGATTTGAGAGGAACCAGTATTGTCATTACAGGTGCAGGCAAGGGAATCGGCAAGGCGCTCGCTATGGCGCTGGCTAAGGAAGGTGCCAACCTGGGGCTAATCTCCAGAACCTCAGCGGATCTTGAGGCGCTGAAGGCGGCGCTGACCGAGGTGTACGACATCAAGGTCAGTATCGCCGTGGCCGATATTGCAGTACGTGAAGAAGCGGAGCGGGCGGTAGTAGCCCTGCAGAAGGACCTTGGGCCCTTCGACGCGCTTATTAACAACGCCGGGATCGCCCAGTTCGGCACGTTCCTGGAGATGGACCCGGCAGACTGGGAACGGCATATGCAGATCAACCTGTTCGGGGCCTATTATGTGACCCGTGCGGCACTGCCTGCGATGATTGAGCGTTCGAGCGGCAATATCATCAATATCTCCTCCACCGCAGGAGAACGCGGCTTCGCCACAGGCTCCGCCTACTGTGCCTCTAAGTTTGCTCTAATGGGCATGACGGAGTCACTGGCGATGGAGGTACGCAAGCATAATATCCGTGTCGTTGCGCTGACCCCAAGCACAGTGAATACAGGCCTTGCTTCCGATGCGGGTCTTAAGATCGGGGATGAGGACCGGATGATGCAGCCGGAGGATGTGGCCGAGCTGACGCTGGCTGCCCTTAAGCTGCCTGATCGCGTCTTCCTGAAGACGGCAGGCATCTGGACCACGAATCCGCAATAACGACAGACATTACTTACAGCCCAACAAGTGGAAACGGCTTTGCCGTCCTTTCAAAGGATGGTACCGTTTCAGCGAGAAATAGAAGGATAATTTATCATGTGCAACAAATAAATTCTTATATTTCAAGGAGGACTTGGCATGCTGGTAGTTACCAATACGATTAAGATCAAAGAAGGGCATGGTCAAGCGCTGGCCTCACGGTTCAGCGCAGATAACGGGGTGCAGAGCATCCCCGGCTTCATTCGCATGGAGGTGTGGCACGCCGCCCCTAAGGAAGGCGTGGAGGAGCTGAAGATCTGCACCGTATGGGAGAATGAGGAGGCACTGAACGGCTGGACCTCTAGTCCCGCCTTCCGGGACTCGCACCGCGGTGCCGGCCGGAATGAAGCCATTGTCAGTTCCTCGCTCGACAAGTACGAGCTGGTGCACAGCCGTACTCCGGACGTTCAGGCTGACTAGCTCCGCTCAAAAGAAGGGCTCCTCCCTTTAATAGAGATTCGCTGGCAAGTGGAAACGGTACCGTCCTTTTACAGGACGGTACCGTTTCAGCGAGAAATAGAAGGATAATTAATCGTGTGCAACATATAGATTCTTATATTTTATAAAAGCAAAAAAATCGCTTCTTTCGGGATGGTTGATGGATCTTCCATTTTCCCGAAAGGGCGATTTCTTTGTTGTTTTTTCAGAAAATTGCTGAACTAACTACTTCTTACCGCTGTGTATCCGAAGCAGAGGCTTCGCTGATCTCCTGATGCTTGCCCGGCCAGAAGGCCACGCGGCCAAAGAGGACGGTGATGGCCGGGACCAGGAACGGACGGACAACGAAGGTATCCAGCAGGACACCGATCGCAGTGATAATCCCGAACTGAACCAGAACCTGAATCGGAAGACTTGCCAATACAGCGAACGTACCGGCCAGGATAAGTCCGGCGGAGGTAATGACTGAGCCGGTCTCATTCACACCTTCTGCAATCGCCTGCTTCAGCGGCATATGCTTACGCTTTTTCCAGATATTCGAGATCATGAAGATGTTGTAATCCTCCCCGAGCGCCACCAGGAAAACAAAGGAATATAGCGGAATGGAGCCTTGGATCGCATCTGCTCCAAGCACATAATGAATGATGATCCATCCCAGGCCCAGTGCCGAGAAGAACGACAGGATTACCGTCCCGACCAGATACACTGTGGCTACCACAGATCTGAGATAGACCAGCAGCAGCACCGTAATCAGGCCGATAACGACCGGTATGATTAGATCAGTATCCCGTTCTCCAAGCTCCTTGGTATCGTGCTGGGTAGCAGTCTGGCCGCTGATCCATACCTTATCCTGCGCGTTCTCAATCCCGGATTCCGTCAGGGCAGACTCAACCGTAGCCTGAAGTGCCGGGATATGGTTCATCGCCTCAATCGAATACGGATTGTCCTTGAACTCAATGTCATAGGCGGTAATCTTCGGGTTGACGGATCCCTGCTGCGGGTCTGAGACCACATCCACGTAGGATAGGCTGCTCAGCACGGATTTCAGGTCTTCTCCACCGGATAACCCTTCCGTATCCACCATCAGCTTGGCGGGTGCCAGCTCACCGGGGGAGAATTGCTTGCCAATCAGGTCGAAGCCTTCCCGCGACTCCATAGTCTTCGGGAACGACGACAGAATATCATAGGTGAACTTAATTCCGCTGGAGAAGGAGGCCAGCACTCCCAGAAGCACCACCGTAATTCCGACAATGGCCCACGGGCGGGATACCACCAGGTACCCGATTCCTTTGCGGCGGGCAGGCTGCGGCTGCGGCACCGGTCTGCCTTTGGCCTTGGCCCGCTCTGCTTCCATCTGCGGCGTGCGCGGCACGAACGGGAAGAAGGAGGTCCGTCCGAAGATGGCCAGCAAGGCCGGAACCAGGGTCAGACTGGCTATTCCCATAATCAGAATGGAGACGCTGAACGGCACTGCAAACCGGTGGTACGCGCCGTATTTGGCCAGCAGCAGAGCGAAGAGGGCCATCACCACGGTGAAGCCGCTCATCGCAATCGCCCCCGAGGAATGGGAAATGGCGCTCAGTAGTGCACGCCCCTTATTCTCCTCCACCTTCAGCATCTGGCGGAAGCGCGAGATCAGGAACAGGCAATAGTCTGTCCCTGCCCCGAAGAGCAGCACTGTCATAATTGAGACCGCCTGCGAATCCACCGTAATCCAGCCTTCTCTGGCCATCAGACCAAGCACCGGGCTGGTTACGCCATAAGCAAAGCCTACAGCTATCAGAGGAATCAACGCCAGAATGGGTGAACGGTAGATCAGCAGCAGGAAGACCAGCACCAGAATGACGGTGGCAATCAGCAGCGATACATCGGCATTCTTGAATAGCCCTGTAGCATCTACCGAGATTCCGACCGGGCCGGATACGCGCAGGCTTAAGTCTCCGCTGTCCGGCTTGGCGGCAGACGGGTCACTCCCCGTCTCCGTCCGGATCAGCTCCTTCAGGCTCTTCAGCGACTCTCCGAGCTGGTCGCTGTCCGCCGTCTTGTCGAACAGCACCGGGGTGACGAGCGTGCTCCGGTCCTCCGACAAGGACGCCTGCAGCGCCTGCGGCGGCAGCTTGCCCAGCGGCGGAACGAAGTTCTGATGCTCCAGAGGCTGCTGCTCAAGCTTGCCGTATACTGTGGTTATATGTACGAGATCCTCCTCCGAGATTCCACCGTCACGATGCCATACGAGCAGTGCCGGCACTCCGCTTCCGGCCGGAAATTCTCTCTCGGCAACGACCGATGCCCGCACCGATTGTGAATCCTCCGGCAGATTGGAGGCATTATTGGCAACCTGTGAATTCACCGAAGGCCAGAGCATTGTAAGGACCCCAACCAGTACAATCCACACCAGCAGAGTGATCCATTTGGTCTTGCTCCCTGCTACCCATTTTCCGTAGCCCGACATACCTTTCATCCTCTCTCCTATCCGTTCGCCCAAAAAAATGAGCCGCGGGTCATTTTGATATCCTTATCATATATACCCCGAAAATTTTAAGCAAATCTTTTTTCTGAATTTTTGAAAAACTAGTGTGACCATTGCCGCTGCTGCCCCCTGGAATGCCTGAACCTGTGCCATGGACGCAGGGGGATTCCGCTCTCTTTTTCTAGTATAATCTGGAATATACTATATAATACACGGGCGGCTAGAGACTATGACTTGAACCCTATACACGGAAATCTTGCAGATATTGCACCTTCCGCTCACAGATAAGCTGATATTTAGAGGATTGCTGCACAAAATGCAGGAATTTTTATTTGTAGCCTATGGATGGAGGAGGAATGCTGCCTTCTGTGCAACAATTTGAGATTTAGGCCAATTGGACGCGGGGAAAGTTGTATTTTGTGCAGGAAAGATTCAGTTGGTGGAGTTGAGTGGTGGCATAGGAAAGTGGTGGGTGCGTGGATGGGTATAAAAAAGCGTTCCTACAGAGAATGTCCGAAGACGCTCTGCATGAACGCTGGGTTATGCTTGGCTGTGGTCTACAGCCGGCTATATTCAGGTAACTGTTCTATTCGGATCAGCCTGCGTCCGGCAGGTCATCCCCGGAGAACTGGCTGTTATAGAGATCGGCATAGAAGCCGCCGGCTTCCAGCAGTTCCACATGGGTACCCTTCTCAATCACGCTGCCCTGGTTCATCACCAGGATCAGATCGGCGTCCTTGATGGTGGACAGGCGGTGAGCGATCACGAAGCTGGTTCTGCCGTGCATCAGCGTGTTCATCGCCTTCTGAATCTGCACCTCTGTGCGTGTATCTACGCTGCTGGTTGCTTCATCCAGAATAAGGATGGACGGATCGGCCAGAATCGCCCGGGCGATGGTAAGCAGCTGCTTTTGACCCTGGGAGATGTTGGAGGCCTCTTCATTCAGAATCGTGTCATACCCGAGCGGCAGCGTACGGATGAAGTGATCGGCATGTGCAGCCTTGGCTGCACGCACCACATCTGCCTCCGTAGCCCCTTCCCGGCCGTAAGCGATATTATCGCGGATGGTCCCGTTGAACAACCAGGTATCCTGGAGCACCATACCGAATTTGCTGCGCAGCTCGCTGCGCTTCATATCGGTGATGTTCACACCGTCGATCACAATCTGCCCGCCGCTGATCTCATAGAAGCGCATGAGCAGGTTGATCAGCGTGGTTTTGCCGGCTCCCGTTGGTCCTACAATCGCAATGGTCTGTCCCGGAGTGACCTCGATGTTCATGTCTTCAATCAGGAGTTCACCCGGCTTGTAGCCGAACTGCACGTGACGGAATTCCACAGAGCCCTCTTCTGCATCTGCAGAACGTTTCGCCAGTGTAGCAGCCACTTCAGGGACTTCCTCTTCCTCATCCAGCAGTTCAAATACACGTTCTGCCGAAGCGATAGTGGACTGAATGATGTTGGCAATATTTGCGGTCTGCGTAATCGGCATGGTGAACTGGCGCGAATACTGGATGAACGCCTGGATGTCGCCGACATCAATCGCTTTTTTGGTCACGAAGATCCCGCCGACCACACACACCAGCACATACCCCAGGTTCCCGATGAACATCATCAGCGGCATAATAATCCCGGAGATGAACTGGGAGCGCCAGCCGGAGTTATACAGGTCCTCATTGATGGCATTGAAGTCCTTCAGGGAGTTCTTTTCCCGTCCAAAAGCCTTGATAATCCGGTGCCCGGTATACATCTCCTCCACATGACCATTCAGCTGGCCCAGCGATTTCTGCTGTCCGACGAAATAGGTCTGTGAGCGCTTGGTGATCAGCATAATCACTACGAAGCTCAGCGGCAGCGTAACGATCGTAATCAGGGTCAGCCACGGGCTGATCGTCAGCATCATCACAATAACCCCGACAATCGTCACAATGGCGGTGATAAGCTGGGTCAAGCTCTGCTGCAGGGTGGTACTGATGTTGTCCACATCATTGGTCGCCCGGCTGAGAATCTCCCCGTGGGTCCGGGAATCGAAATATTTCAGCGGCAGCCGCTCCAGCTTGCTGTTGATCTGCTCGCGCATATCGTATACAACCTTCTGGGCCACACCGGCCATTACATACTGCTGAATGTAACTGAACAGTGCACTGAAGAGATACAGCGCGGCCAGAATAATCAGAATATTATTCACATAGCCAAAATCAATCTCGGCCCCAGCCACGCCCATCATCTTGCCATAAGCGCCCTCGAAGAGCTTGGTCGTTGCCTTCCCCATAACCTTAGGGCTGAAAATACTGAATACGGTACTGGCAATCGCCATCACGAATACAATAATTAGCTGGACCTGGCGCGGACGCAAATACCGGACCAGGCGGCGCAGGGTGCCCTTGAAATCCTTTGCCTTCTCGGCGGGCATTCTCATGCCGGGACCGCCGCCCGGTCCACCGCCGAAGCCGCCGTGTCTTCCGCCCTGCGGCGGCTTCACTGCTTTGTTCTGCTCACTCATGCTATTTCCTCCTCTGACAGCTGCGAGGATACAATCTCGCGGTACACCTCATTGTTATCCAGCAGCTCGCGGTGCGTACCCATTCCGACAATTTGACCTTCATCCAGTACGATAATCCGGTCTGCATCCATTACCGTGCTTACCCGCTGTGCGACAATAAGGACGGTAGATTCTGTGGTCTCCTCCTTAAGAGCGGCACGCAGCTTGGCATCGGTCTTGAAGTCCAGCGCGGAGAAGCTGTCATCGAACAGGTATACCTCCGGCTTGCGGACGAGAGCACGGGCAATCGACAGGCGCTGCTTCTGTCCGCCGGAGACGTTACCGCCCCCTTGGGAGATGCTTGAATCGAAGCCTTCCTTCATCGCGGAGACGAAGTCATAGGCCTGCGCCACCTTGGCGGCATGAAGAATCTCTTCCTCGGTAGCATCCTCTTTACCGTAACGGATATTCTCGTTAATGGTACCGGTGAACAGCACGGCTTTTTGCGGAATATAACCAATCTTGCTCCGCAGATCCTCCTGCGTCATCTGGCGCACATCCACACCATCTACACTTATCGTACCCTCAATAGCATCATAGAATCTCGGAATCATATTCAGCAGCGTGGACTTGCCTGACCCGGTTCCGCCGATGATGGCGGTAATCTCACCGGGGCGCGCACTGAAGGTAATTCCCGACAAGGCCGCCTGCTCCGCACCCGGATAAGCGAAGGATACATTGTCGAACTCCACATACCCGCGCAATCCGTCACGGCCGTCCTCATGTGTAGCTGTAGCCGTAGTCTTCAGTTCTGCAGAGGTAGGGTCCTTAATCTCAGGCTGCATATCCAGCACTTCATTAATGCGCAGTGCTGAGGCAGAAGCTCTTGGAATCAGCACGAACATCATCGATACCATGATCAGCGAGAACATAATTTGCATTGCATACTGAATGAATGCCATCAGAGAGCCAACCTTCAGATCCCCGTCTCCGATACGGATTCCGCCGAAGTACAGAATGGCAATCATCGAGAAGTTCATGACGATCATCATCAACGGCATCAGCCCCGCCATTACCTTGTTAACTTTAATCGCCGTGTCGGTAAGGTCGCGGTTCGCCTCACTGAA
Source organism: Paenibacillus sp. FSL H7-0350 (assembly GCF_038593195.1). Taxonomy (NCBI): domain Bacteria; kingdom Bacillati; phylum Bacillota; class Bacilli; order Caryophanales; family Paenibacillaceae; genus Paenibacillus; species Paenibacillus sp. FSL H7-0350. The sequence goes on from NZ_CP151972.1 coordinate 3,871,174, forward strand.
CCGTCTGTTCTCATGCTCAATCCGGTTGAAGGAGCGGATGACGCGGATACCGGTCAGATGCTCGCGCAGCACCAGATTTAATTTGTCCAGCTTGATCTGGATCGCCTTGAACAGCGGAAGGCCCTTCATTCCGATGAAAAATATCGCTCCGACCAGCAGCGGAATCACCACTACAAAAATCAGCGAGAGCTTGGCGTCCTCAGACACCGCCATAATAATCCCGCCGATCATCATCATCGGGGCACCGACCATCATGCGGAGCATCATAGTCAGGACGGTCTGAACCTGTGTAATATCATTAGTGGTACGTGTAATCAATGAGGCCGTGCCCAGCTTATCGAATTCATGGAGCGTAAAGTTCTCTACATGATTGAACACCCGGGAACGGGTATTCTTCCCGAAGCCTGCCGCCACCCTGGCTGACAGATAACTGGCAATAATAGAGCATAGCACACCTCCTGCCGCCACCAGCAGCATGAAGCCGCCGATTCTCCAGATATAAGGCTGGTCTCCGTCCACAATCCCTTTGTCGATAATGTTACTCATCAAGGTGGGAAGATACAGATCACCCATAGACTGCAGGAATACCAGAATCAATACCCCTGCGATGGCCAAGCGGAAGGGCTTCAGTTGTTTCATTAATTTAATCATGCTTCTCATCTCCGTTCATTTGTAACCGGTCTAGATTAGGCGGAGGATTATCCTCCATAAAGGCATAGACTTTCAGCAGCAGTTCCGCCAGTTGATCAGATTCTTCCTCACCTAAATACTCCACCATCCTGTGAAGTGTGGCGTCCATATGGTCCCTGGCTCTGCGGGTAATAATTTTCCCCTGTTCGGTCAACTTGATGCGCACTACCCTCCGGTCAGACGGATCAGCCTGCCGTTCTACCATCTGCTTGGCTTCAAGACTGTTAATCAGCTGAGTTACCGTTGGCGGAGTCAGTCCTAAGAAACGGCTGATCTCCGACACCTTAAGTCCCAGATCTGAAGTATGCGACGCCCGTGCAATACATATCAGTAAAGTCATCTCACTTGGCTTATGCCCCTCCACCGAGTGATGCCAATGCCCTTTGCGCAGCTTCCGAAGTGCAGAGAAAAGCTTGTGTCCGACTGAGTTTTCACCTTCGCGATTTATCCCAATGCTTCCACCTCATTTTAGTTAGGTATGCAAATAATTAAAGCATGTATTAATTAGGTTACCTAATTATATTTTCGTGCCTGCAATTTGTCAATTCCTGATTACGCCGTTACTATGTAATTTATTTCACATTACTGCGCACAAACGCTCCCGCGACACAGAGGGCCGGGGAGTCTCTCTTAGCTATACAATTAACTGCTAACTGCTCTAATCTGCTCTAAAATTCCACTCCGTGTTCAACAGTGGTAAAGCCTCTTACCTTGGACTTCTGATCTGTTCCTGTACCCGCAAGAATGAAGCTAAACAATACCAAAACGCTGGCCGTCATCAACAGTGATCTCTTCATGCGTTCTCACCTCCCTGATCAGCTCCCGGTACGCATTCTGCTGGGTATCCGAAGCGTAGTCTCTGTTCACTTCAAATAAGGTTACACAATTAATGAAGTCCTTGCCGCTGTTGAGCCTAATGGTCAGACGCAGGCAATGAATGATATAGTCTATTCCCTTGGCATACTGCTTGCGGGAGATATGGTAGATCGCAATCTGATAATAGAGACGGTACACCCGGTCTACATTAATCGTATCCTGGAATTGTTCAAACCGCAGCATCTCCCGGGAAAAGCGCGACATCACCGCATCAGCGGAGAACCCGAAGCGGTTGGCCGACTCCATAATGATCACCATGCCGGACAGAATCTCCCCAGGGTGCTCGGACAAGAACGCGATATAGGAAGGCAATACAGAGATATTACCCATCAGAATCTCCAGCGTGAACCCGTTGGCGGTGGCAAACAGCTTGAAGCTGTCTACACTGCTGCGCCCTTCGTCATCCAGCATCTCGAACCAGCTCAGGTCTGCATACCCAGCGGTATATTTCTTGGCTTGCTCATACTCCCCTTGCTTGGTAAGCGCCGATGCCTTCAGCAGGTAGCCGTGCCCGTAATAGACCACCAGCGGACGTTCCGCCTGAAAAGCCTCCGCCCTCTTCCCCTTACTGCGGCGCAGCTCCTCGCGGTAGATCCCGCTTGCTAACGCCCTCAGCTCATCGGAGAATTTCTCAACATCCTTCCAGCGGTGCAGTGCGAAGCACACCTTCGCCAGCTTCAGCAGCCCGTCCAGCTGCATCTCCTCGGGAAGCAGCCCGCGGTACGGCTCGAAGCTGATTACAGCTCGAAGCTTCTGCTCCATATCCACATCGGGAGTAGACTGCAAAGACATGAAGATACGGTACTGGCTAATCGCCATACGCTCGGAATAGCTGTCTTGTTCATGGTCTACAATCAGCTTGTAGAATACGATAGACTCCTGTACTTTGCCGCTGCAGAATAGCCTCTCTGCCACCCTGTAGATGATATCCAGCGGCCGCTGATATTCCATAATCCGCCTTAAGACCTCTTCAATGCATTGCTGCTTGCCCATCTCGGCACATTTGACCAGGAAGGGCTCGATCCGGCGGCGGGAGATGCGTTCTTCACTGAAGCACTCATCCACATACAGCGGGTACAGCCAGCCTTCCGGGAAGCCGAAGGCCCGGATCATGGCATCCAGCTGTCCCAGCGAGATGGGCTTCGACGGATTGCCGTGAAGAATGGCGCTGAGACTGCCGCGGTTCAGGCCGGAGACTTTGGCAAATGAGGCAAGATTATGACCCGAGCGGGACAGACTCTTCTCGATTTCCGTACGTAATGTAGTCAGCTTCGCCTCCACCCGGCACCTCCCTATCCATCATTCAGGTTATCCTTCTATTAATTGCCATTATAGGACAACACTATGAAAAGCACAACAAAATGGCCCCACATTAGTAGGACCATGATTAACAAACACCGTCAGATGCCCGGGTGTATTATTGATTATTGCTGCAAAGCCGCCTGATTCCGGATCCGCTGGCTCTTCTTATTCTTGCCGTAGGGCGCGGCTCCATTCTTGCGGCTGCGCAGGCTCTCCATCATCAGGTTCTGGGCCATCACAATATATCCATCCAGCCGCTGGCTTAGCTCCAGCACCGCATGATCGCTCAGACTCCGCTCCTGGGCTACCTCCAGCAGCTCGCTTCTTAAATTCTCTATAGTAAGGAACAGCTCATTTTCTCTGTAATCCCGGCCATTGGCATCAGGAGAATTCTGGTAAAGGTTCACAGTTACTCACCTTCTCTCTATCAACTTCTCCCCTATCATAAATCATGATGCCAAAAAACAAAATTTGCAAAAAAAGAAAAAAATGTCGGCGGAAGTATAAATAAGCTCTGTTATTTATATATCCTCCGGAGGCTCCGGCGGGTGATACCGCTCCCCGAGTACATTCATCGCAAAAGCAATCCACTCTCTTGCGGCAAAGGACAGATAGCGGTCCTTGCGCCAGATCATGCCCAGCTGCCAGGGAATTACCGGCTCTGTCAGGGGAATGACGGTAATCCGCGAACGGTCGATATCCCGGCAGATCGTCTCCGGCAGCAGCGCAATGCCCATCCCGGCGGCGACCATCCGGCTGATCAGATCCCACTGGGAGCTTTCATAGACCACCTTGGGCTGGAAGCCCGCTCTCACGCATTCCGAAATTATCCGGTCATGCAGGGCGAAGTCCTCCCGGAACAGGACGAACTCCTCCCCGGCCAGCTCTTTCAGCGGTACCTGCTGCGCTCCGTCCAGACGGTGCCCGGCGGGGACCAGCAGTTCCAGCCGCTCTTCCACAAAGGTGAAGCTGTGGAACCTGGCCTCATCCACCGGCAGCACAATCGCCCCGATGTCGAGCAGGCCGGACTCAACGTCATCTTCCACTTTCTTTGCTCCGTCCTCATGCAGCCGGATCGTCACCTCGGGATACTTCCGGTGGAATTCCCCGATGACCGCCGGGAAGAAGCTCGCCCCCACCATGGGCGGCAGTCCGATACGGATATGCCCCTGCTTCAGATTGCGCAGGCTGTCCAGCTCGGAGGAGAGGCTGGCGAAGGACTCTACAATGTTCTGCGCCTTGACGAGCAGCAGCTCTCCGGCATCCGTCAGGCGGATGCTCCGGCCCTCGCGGTAGAAGAGATCAGCCCCCAGCTCCGTCTCCAGATTGCGGATCATCTTGCTGATGGTCGGCTGGGTGATATACAGCGATTCTGCGGCTCTGGAGAAGCTGTTCAGCCTGGCGGCCTGCACGAAATACTCCAGCTGTCTGATATCCATTAGACAACCCTCCATGTATAGACAATTAGAATGCGATCTATTCAATCCATTCATTTTACCTATGAAAGAATCAGATGTAAACTTTCAGTAAGAGATGAAAGGAGGTAATCATGATGAAAAAGATTGCCTTAGGCTTACTGCAGGTGGCCGGCCTAACCGTGTTCTCCCTGCTGGTTAACGGATTAACCTCACTGCTGCATATTCCGCTTCCCGGAAGCATTATCGGGATGATTCTATTATTCCTGCTGCTCGAATCCGGCGTGATCCGTCTGAACTGGGTGGAGGCAGGTGCTTCGTGGCTGCTGGCTGAACTGCTGCTGTTCTTCATTCCATCGGCTATAGGGGTGATGAACTACTCGAAGCTGCTGGAATCCTTCGGCCTGCAGGTACTGGCTGTTGTGCTCGTGGGCACCTTTGCTGTCATGGCCAGCTCAGGTCTGCTGACAGGTGTTATCTATAAAGTAAAGGAGCGTAGAAGCTCATGATGACTGGACTATTATTCCTTGGACTTACCATCAACGTATATCTTATAACCAAACGGATCTATGCGGCCAGCGGTAAAATGTACACCTCTCCGCTGATCATCACCCCGCTGGTCATCATCGGCTTCCTGCTGATCACAGGCAGCTCTTATGAATCCTACAATGCAGGCGGCAAATGGCTGTCAGACCTGCTTCAGCCGGCGACAATCGCCTTCGCGATTCCGCTGCACAAGAACTTCAAGCTGCTCAAAAAGCACGCCGCCGAAATTGCGGCAGGCGTGCTGTCAGGAACGGTAATGGCTGTACTATCTTCCATGCTGCTGGCCAAATTAATGCACCTGAGCGGAGATCTCGCCACCAGCCTGGTCCCGCGTTCGGTAACTACGCCGATTGCCATGAGCATCTCTCAGAGCATAGGCGGAGTTCCCAGCATCACCGCAGTCTTCGTCATTCTCACAGGTGTGCTTGGAACGATGATGGGGCCTTCGGTACTGCGCCTCTTCCACATTGAGAATGAAGTGGCGCGCGGAGTGTCGCTTGGCACCGCAGCGCATGGCACCGGCACCTCCAAGGCCTTCGAGCTTAGCTCGCTGACCGGCACCATCTCCAGTATCTCAATGATTCTGGCGGCGCTGCTCTCCATCGGGCTGGCACCCGCAATGCTTGCAGTGTTCATTCATTAAGCTGTTCCCTCTTCTTAAGACGGAGGCCTATAGCTTCACAGGCAATCCGCTCTGGGCAGATTCATACGCAGCGCAGGTTACCTTCAGCGTCTTGTACCCGTCCTCATAATCGCTGAGAATACGGGAGCGGTCTCCGGTGCGGACTGCGTACAGGAAGGCTTCGCTCTCTACCGCATAAGGGTTGCCCGTATTCTTGTATTCCTTGCTGTCCCCGCTGCGGACTTCGAGCAGACGCTCCGGGTTCCAGTCAAGCATGCCGTTGTCATTATAGAAGCTGATTCCGGCCTTGTTCACCTCACCGGGCAGCACACAGGTATTGGAGATGCTGGCGATAATGCCGCTTGCAAGCTTCAGTGACACGGTGCCCACATCGGCTACAGTCACCCCTTCATGCTTCTCATGCATAATCCGGTTGCCGAACATGCCGTAGACCTCTGTCACCTCACCGGCCAGATAACGCAGCAGGTCAACGATATGCGTCGTCTGCTCCGTGAATTGCCCGCCGGACTGCTCCTGATTGCGCCACCACGCCACGCCGGGCATTCCGCCCATCCATTCTCCGGTAATCATCCCTACCTTGTCTCCGGCAAGCGTCTGCTTCAGCCGCTGAATATTCTCCTGGTAGCGGAAATGATAGCCTACCGAGGTCAGCAGCTGATGCTGCTTAATATCCTCCAGCAGACTGGCCGGAATGGCCGTACTTGAGCCTAGCGGCTTCTCGATGAAAAAGGGGATATCTCTACGGATCAGCGCCCGCTCAATCGCCCCGTGCGACTGTGGCGGCACACAGATGTAGACAGCATCCAGCTTGTGGCTGTCCAGCATCTCGGTAATCTCCCCGTAGCCTTCGGCCCCGTAAGGGCGGGCCATCTCTTCTCCCTTAAGCTTGCTGCTGCCGCAGACGGCCTTCAGTGACACATCCTCCATGCCCGCCAGCAAATCCGCATGTACCTTGGAGAACCAGCCTGTTCCAACAAGTCCGATATTAAGCGTCATGTCATTACCTCCTGAGTTGTCTGGTGAATGCCTTTTCAGTAGATTATACCCGCTTAGGTCATCACAGAGTAGTCCCGCCACTCCTCTGGAAGCAGTTGCCTGTAGGATTGCTGCATGAAGCGGTCGTCAGCGAGCACAATGACCCCGCTGTCGCTCTCACTGCGGATCAGCCGTCCTCCGGCCTGTTGCACCTTGCACATACCCGGGTAGATATAAGCATAATCGAAGCCGTTCTTACCCTGTGACTGGAAATAGCTCCGCAGCAGATTGCGCTCCAGTCCCACCTGCGGGAGTCCAACACCTACGACCATCACCCCGTTCAACCGGTCACCGGGCAGATCCACCCCTTCCGAGAAAATACCTCCCAGCACGGCAAAGCCAAGCAGCGGCTCCGGGTTATCCGGGCGGAAGGCCGCCAGGAAACTCTCCCGCTCCGGCTCGCTCATTCCGCTGCCCTGCAGCAGCGTGGGGACTTCAGGGTACTTCTCAGTGAACACCTCATAGACATGCTTCAAGTAGAGACAGGAGGGGAAGAAGACCAGGTAGTTGCCCTTCTTCGAGACCAGGCCTTTGAGCGCATCACTAAGCGGCTGTATTGAAGCCTCACGGTCATGAAACCGGGTGGATACCGGCAGCACAGATACCTGCCACTGCTCTTTGTGAAAAGGCGTAGCCAAGCTCAGACTGTAATCCTCCTCGCCTGCACCGATCATATCTCTGTAATACGAGAGCGGCGATAGGGTCGCAGAGAACAGAATCTGGCTGCGGAAGCTCTTGCCCATTTGCTGCAGCAGATGCGACGGATCGAGATTGAACAGCTTCAGATACACATCTCCGCTGCGCACCTCGGCATAGGTGATGTAGCGTTCATCGTAGGTTTTGAAGGTGCGGAGCATCGCCTGTACCGCGTAAAAGGTATCCAGCAGGCTGTTCTCCCCCTCCTCCTCTGCCTGCGCGGAGCCTATAAGAGAAGAGGGATTCAGCAGCTCCAGCTCGGCTTCGGCCGCGAAGTTCTCCAGCAGCTCCGGCAGCTCCTCGGGATAGGCCGCCCACTCTCCCGCACCCTTGTCACCGCAAATCTTACGCAGCGCAATGAAGAAGGTGTTCACCGCTTTGGCAGCAGTGCCGAGCCTTGGATTCGCCGTCTTATAGGTCCGGCTGAGTGCCAAGAAGGGCGCCTTGGTGAGCGAAGCAGAATACATCTCCCGGCCCCGGTCCACCAGATTATGCGCTTCATCCACCAGCAGCACAGTGTTCTTCTTACGCTCCTCCGACATGCGCTTCAGACTGATGCGCGGATCGTAGATATAATTGTAATCGCAGATCACAACATCGCAGACATAGGCGGCATCCAGCGAGAATTCAAACGGGCAGACCTGATGCTTATGGGCATAGCTGGCGATCGTCTCCCGGGTCATCAGCGTCTCCTGCTCCAGCATATCGATCAGTGCGCCATTGATCCGGTCATAATATCCCTCCGCATAAGCGCAGGAATCATTGCCGCAGATGCCCTCCTCCCGGAAACAGGCCTTCTCCTTCGCCGTCAGCGCAATGACATGCAGATGCAGCCCGCGGCGGTTCAGCATCGAGGCAGCCTCCTGCGCCGCGATCCGTGTAACTGTCTTGGCAGTCAGATAGAAGATACCGGCTGCCTTGCCTTCGCCCAGCGCTTTGACCGCCGGGAATAGAGTGGACATGGTTTTGCCGATGCCTGTCGGTGCCTGGGCGAAGAGGTTCGCCCCCTCAGCAATGGAGGTATAGACTGCGGCAGCGAAATGGCGCTGGCCGGGCCGGTAGGCCGAGAACGGAAAGGACAGGGCAGTGATGCTCTCCCCTCTCTTCGCCTTGTAACGGACCATCATCTCGGCATACGGTGCGTACCTGCTTACAGTCTCTAGCGCGAAGGCCATCAGCGCTTCGCGGGACATCTCCCGGTAGAGACTGTACTGTGCCTCGCTTCCCCGCTGCACATAGGTGAGCTTCACTTGGATATAAGGAAGCTCCAGCTCCGTTGCCAGCATGTAAGCGTACATGTATGCCTGGGCCCAATGTACCTCCTTCCCTTCTAGCGCAGGGTCCGGGATCCCGGCCATGGACTTGATCTCCTCCACCGTCAGACTCCCATCCTCTGCCGTAAGCAGGCCGTCGCAGCGTCCGTCAATCTGGAACAGCAGATCCCCGTAAGGAATTCCGGTCTTCAAATAGACCTCCTTGCGGTCCCCTTCCTTGTATTGCTTCTGGATCAGCTGATGGCTGCGCGTCCCCTCCGCCATGGCGGCCCCGCTGCGGAAGCCCGGCTCCAGACTGCCGCTGCTGTAGGCAAATTCCACAAGCGCCCTCACGGACAGCGTGATTTCTGTATGCTCCATCCGTCCCCACCTCCAATAATTTCCGCCAGCTTCCGCTGCGTATGGCTCATATTCTTCGTTTAACGCCGATATTAACCCGCCTGAGGGAATGGTCTGCGCCGGGTTCGTTCTAGCCGTAGTTTACGCGCGCTTCAGGGAGTATACGGCCGCTTCTGATTTTTGACATTCCTTCCCTGGCACTTCATAATAAGTTTTATTGATAATGGTATTCTTCTGTCCTCATGCTGCTGTTTCCTTTTCAGCCGGGAAACATGTTCATTTTATAGAAAGAAGGCGAAGCTGTGTCATCCCAAACTGTGAAACGATGGCTCCTTAAGCCATTTGTGTTCTTTTCCATTCTTTTTCTGCTCAAAAGCCTGCTGGCCTGGGGTGTAATCTTTGATGATTTAAAGTTCTGGCAATCCGTATTGACGGAGCTGCCCTTTGTCTGGGCCCTGTTTTTCCTGATTGAGCGCTTTGCTTCCAGACGGAAGCTCGGCTATTACATGACGGTCAATCTGCTGGTTACCGCGATCTTTTTTGCCGCCATTATGTATTTCAAATATTACGGGGTCATTGTCACTTACCATGCCGCCGAGCAGGTGAACCAGGTCACTGCCGTCAAGAACAGTGTGTTCTCATTGATGGACCCTTATTATCTGCTGATCTTCACCGACATCATTGTGCTGGGCTTCTACTTCTTCATTAACAAGAACGGCCGCACTTATAAAAAAGACCAGATCAACCGGCGCAGTGGCCGGACGCTGCATGTCGTACTGTTCGCTGTCTCGCTCGGACTCTGCCTGTTCAATATTCTTCCGAATAAGGCGAGCATGAATGAGATCAAGAAGGCCCAGGAGATGGGCATCCTTAATTATGAAGCATACACGATCTTTGCCAAAGATAAAACCGAGCTGGTAGAGGCTAGTGAAATCACACAGAGCACGATTAACCAGCTCAAGGGCACCGACGCTTCAGCAATCTCCGCTTATGCCGGTGCCGCCAAGGGCAAGAATCTGATTGTGATCCAATTGGAGTCCTTCCAGAACTTCCTGATGGGTCTTAAGGTAGACGGCCAGGAGATCACTCCTAACCTGAACCGTCTGATGGAGCAGAGCCTGTACTTCACGAACTTCTATCAGATGGTCGGCCAGGGCAACACCTCCGATGCGGAATTCGTGGTCAATTCGTCCTTCTATATTCCTCCGCAGGGTGCAGCTACCATGTCTTATATCGACAAGCAGCTGCCGAGTCTGCCCCGTCTGCTGGGAGATAACGGCTATCAGACGGCCACGTTCCACACCAACGTAGTGGAATTCTGGAACCGGGGCGAGCTGTACAAGGCCCTCGGCTGGCAGAAGTATTACGATCACCAGTTCTTCGGTGACGAGGACGCCTTCTTCTTCGGCGCTTCCGATGAAGTGCTCTACCGCAAATCCTCGGAGAAGCTGAAGGAAATGAGCGATGCGGGCCAGCCATTCTATGCTCAGGTCATCTCCATGTCGGCGCATCACCCGTTCACTATTCCTGAAGAGAAGCACAAGATGAAGCTTCCTGAGCGGTATGAAGGAACCTTTGTCGGCGATTATGTCCGGTCGCAGAACTATGCGGACTATGCCTTCGGACAGTTTGTAGATGAACTGAAGGCGAGCGGATTATGGGAGAACAGTCTGGTTATGGTCTACGGCGACCATATGGGACTGCCAATTTATTCGCTGGATCATGATGACAAGCAGCTAATGAAGGAAATCTACGGATATGATTACAGCTACGCCAATATGCTCAACATTCCGCTGCTCATCCATGGTGAGGGAATTGCTCCGCAGAAGCTTGCGCAGGTAGGCGGAGAAGTCGATATTATGCCTACGGCCGCCAGCCTGCTGGGGGTATCGATGGATAACAACATTCATTTCGGCCAGGATCTGCTCAGCCAGTCCTACAATCTGCTGCCGCAGCGGTATTACCTGCCTACCGGATCCTTCATTTCCAGCTCTGCCCTGCTGATTCCGGGCAACAGCTTCGAGGATAATACCCAATACCCGTTGGCTACCGGAGGTACTGCTCCGGCCGGCAACGAGGATGAATACAACCGTGCTCTGCGGCTGCGCCAGCTGTCTGACAGCTACGTTACACAATTGCCGGATAAAGAACCTGCCGTAGAATAGCCAGACACAAGTGGTAACGGTATCGTCCTTTTAAAGGACGGTACCGTTACAGCGAGAAATAGAAGGATAATGTATAGCGTAAAACATATAGCTTCTCATATTTAGACAAGAGGCAGCGCCTCTCCGTAACAGGAGAAGCGCTGCCTCTTTGTGATGCTTATGTTAACGCTCCTGATTCTCCAGCATGAGATAATAATCCGCGAAGTTCTCCAGCTCTGCCGGCTCCAGAATGGCCAGATGCTCTCCCAGCAGCAGCAGTGACCGGCGCTGTGCTTCTTCCAGCACCTCTTGCCCCTTGCCGGTAATCGTGACGATCACCGCTCTGCGGTCATTCTCGTCAGGCACGCGGGCGATCAGCTCCAGCAGCTCCAGGCGGTCGAGCATGACGGTGACTGCACTGGACTTCACTTCCATCTTGTCCGCCAGCTGAATCACCCGTGCCTTCTGCTCCTGAAAGATCATATGTAACAGCCCGAATTGCGGCACAGTCAACCCCAATTCCTTATGCATTGACATCTGTGACATGATTCTGCGCTGAACCTTCCACATGGATAATCCCACACGTTCGATCAAAGGATTGACTTCTTGTGACATCCCTTCAGCTCCCAATCCGTTTATTCTGCCTCAAGCGTACCATTATACCGGTCCGACATACAATATTTTTTGAATATAAAATAGGATTAGGGGCCTGTTTTTCAATGATTTTTTATACATAATCCATCATTTTCCGACACAAAAACTCTTTTTTTCCGACATACGCTCAAACCGCAGCGTATGCGCTATAATCGTAGCAGTGAACCGCAAAATTCACTTAATCTTTTAGAGTCAGGGCTGGTGATATTTGTTATGAAATTGGCAACAAAATTAACATGGATGATGCTGATTGTATTGCTACTGGTTGGTTCATCCATAGGCTTCTTCGGTTATCATGCGGCTTACAAGCAGATCGATGAAGCTGCAGGTATTGAATTGGTAGGCTGCGCCAATATAACCACCGGCCTTATCGATCCTGCCGACATAACCGCTCTGGCTGCCGGGGATACCAGCAAGCTGGCTGCAATCGAAGACCGCATCGGATGGATCAGTGATCACAAGCCTATTTTCAAAGAAGCCTTCATTCTTTCACTGGACGGCAAGGTGCTGGCCGCTGACAAGAACTTCAAGAAACGAGGCTACAAAGCCGGAGACCCCTTCTACTTCTCAGATGAAGATAAAGAAATGATTACCACCATGAAGCATTCCGCCTACTCAAAAGTGTATACATATCAGGGTACCTCCCTCAAAACCGGCTACGGCCCCATCTATCAGGACCATGACCCTACCAAACCCATCATTGCATTAATGGCGATTAACTTCGACGGCCCGTTAATTCAATCCCGGACCATGGATATCATCACCCAGCCCTTCCTGATCGGCAGCTCGATTCTGATTATTGCAATTCTCGCCGCCTATCTGCTCATCCGCCGGATGGTCAGCCCGCTCACCAAGTTGTCTGCATCAGTCAACACGGTAGCCAAAGGCGATCTGACCCGGGAACCGCTGCTCTTCACGGCCAAGGACGAGGTCGGCAAGCTTGCCCGTGACTTCAATGCCATGACCCTGAGTCTGCGTGACCTGATCACACAGGTCAATGATACATCCATGCTGGTTGCCTCCTCTTCCCAGGAGCTGTCCGCCAGCGCCCAGGAGACCAACCGGGCCGGAGAGCACAGCGTTAATGTCACCCTGGATCTGGCCGACGGGGCACATACCCAGCTGCAGAATCTGGAGGGCAGCTTCAAGGCCGTACAGGATATGTCGCATTTCATTACTGAAATTGCAGGCAATGCGGACAGCGCGATGAATCAGGCAGCCATCAACTCCCAGAAAGCCCGGACAGGCCGGGAATCTATGGACTCGACCACCTCCCAGATGGCCGTTGTTGGCGCGAGCATCTCGGATCTTTCCGGCATTATCGAGACGCTGGGCAGCCATTCCAAAGAGATTGAGAATATTGTCGGCACCATAGCCAGTATTGCCGAGGAGACGAACCTGTTATCCCTTAATGCGGCTATTGAAGCTGCACGGGCCGGAGAAGAGGGCCGCGGCTTCGCCGTTGTGGCAGGCTCTGTACGCAAGCTGGCTGAACGTTCGGCCGGATCTGCCCGCCAGATCGGTGAGCTGGTCAGTCTGATTGTCCAGCAGATGGACAAGGCCGGAGAGACCATGAAGCACTCCACGGAAGAGATGCATCACGGCAAAGAGATGATTATAGCCGCCGGACATTCTTTCTCCGAGATTGAGTCTTCCGTCTCCGATATGTCTGCACACAGCCAGCAGATTTCGGCCACCGTGCGTGAGCTGGCCCTGCTCTCTGAAGGGCTTGTCGCTTCGATCCAGAAGATCGTAGCGGTCTCCAATCAGACAGCAGAAGGCGCGGAGACCTTGTCCGCTTCATCCCAGGAGCAGCTTGCGGCCATGCAGGAGGTCGAATCCTCCGCCGCATTCCTCTCCTCTCTGGCAGAGAAGCTGCAGGTATTAGTCGAGAATTTCAAAATTTAGGCTGGAGTCTCATATATTTATCTACGAAAAAGGCTGCCCTGATGTGGAATAACCCTCCACATCCAGGACAGCCTTTTTTGTGCAACAGCAATCAGATACATTATGCTGTATTCTCAATGAACCATTGACCCAATTCGTTAACCGGCATCGGACGCCCATAGTAGAAGCCCTGCATCACCCGGCAGCCCAGCGATTGCAGCAGCTCAATCTGCTCTGTAGTCTCCACGCCCTCGGCCACAACCTCCATGTTCAGATTGCTGGCAATGGCAATGATGTTGCTGATGATCGCTTTCTTGGAATGCATCTTGCTCTTGCGGATGAAGACCTGATCAATCTTCAGGGTGTTCACCGGAATCTCATCCAGATTGCCAAGCGAGGAGAAACCGGTTCCGAAATCATCCAGGGATACCCGCACACCTAGATCCCGCAGCTTGGAGAGCTGGGCAACCGTCTCTTCCATATTGTTCATGGCAATCGATTCGGTAATCTCCAGTTCAAGGAAATGCGGCGCAAGGCCCGAACGCGACAGTGCCTCTTCCACTACCTCATACAGGCTACCGCTTTCAAACATCCGCGCCGACATATTAATCGAGACCGCTACACTGGCAACCTTTGCCTGATGCCAGAGCATATTCTGTCCGCACACCTCATGCAGCATCCAGTATGTAATAGGGACAATCAGGCCGGTCTCCTCGGCGATCGGAATGAACTCCCCCGGAGAGATGACGCCATGCTCCGGGTGTCTCCAGCGCAGCAGCGCCTCAAGCCCCACGGTGACATTCAGCAGCGAATCCCATTTGGGCTGGTAGACCACCATGAATTCCGAACGGGCCAGCGCCTTGCGCAGATCCTTCTCAAGTGACATCCGCCGGACCTGATGACGGTTCATCTCCAGATCGAACACACTGAATTTATTCTTGCCCGAATCCTTGGAAGTATAGAGCGCCGTATCGGCCGCTTTCATTAGCGCTGAACGATCGGTGCCGTGCGCCGGAGTCATACTGATTCCCACACTCGCAGTTACGTACAATTCGTTACCTTCAATGCTGTAAGACTTCTTGAGCTCCTGGAGGATATGCTGTGCCACTTCCTCCGCCGCCACGGCGGTGCAATCCGGCAGTGCAATCAGGAATTCATCCCCGCCAAGCCGGAACACTTTCCCCTTCCCGCCCACGCAGCAGGTCAGCCTGGCAGATACGTCCCGCAGCAGCAAGTCTCCAATATCGTGCCCCAGCGTATCATTAATCGATTTGAAGCGGTCCAGGTCAACAAAAAACACGGCGCCGGAGACCCCGCCGAAGAAATCATCCTTGAAGTAGCGCTCCAGACCGTGCCGGTTCGGCAGCTCGGTGAGCGGGTCATGATAGGCCATTCGCTCCAGTACATCCCTGTCCAGAAAAACATTGCCGCCGGAGATTGCCAGCACGAACAGGGTAACCAGTGAAATCCCTGTCAGCAGAACCACATCAGTCTCCATCAGCATGGGGGCAGGCGCCTGCCAGCTGTAATTATGCAGATCGCTTGCTCTCAGACTCGTATAATGCATACCGGTAACCGCCAGGGCGATGAATAGTGCCGAATACAGCTTCCAGGGGCTGAAGACCGTATGATCCTTGAATCTGTGGAACATTAGAATTCCGATGTAGGAAGCAGCAAGAGCAATCAGTACCGATACAGCCTGATCCATTGCCCTGTAATGAATCTTGGCCTCCATCTCCATGGAGGCCATTCCAGCATAATGCATGAACGATATGCCGCTGCCGAGTATGCAGCCGCCCGCAAGAAGCCGCCAGCTTCTCTGGCGGGCAGCCGTAACCATCTGAAGGGTTGCATAGCAGGAGGACATAATAATTAGCAGGGACACGGCAGCCATCACCGGATGGTAGCTGACCTTGAACGGCAGCCGGCTGGCCATAATGCCGACAAAATGCATAGCCCAGATTCCGCCGCCAAGCACACAGGCACCCGAGAGCAGCCAGAGACGTCTGACCCGGCCCGCGGAATGGGAAACCTGCGAAATCAGATTAAGCGCGGAGTATGCTGCTGCGGCAGCTAGCCCATAGGATAGTAAAACAATCCAGATATTATAGTGGATTCCCATTTGATCCATAGTTGACCTCTTCACTGGTTATAGTATCAGCGTCGTTTCAGGGTCTATCTTAAGTTATAAATCAATATACGAATAGCGGATAAATGGAAGAGTATATAATGATTACAGGTATTCTCTGAAAACTAACATTAGCTGTATTTTACCCTGTATTCACCGGGCTGTCTAAGTAAATAATGGAACTTGGACCCTTTTTTGAACGCCGGCAAAAATTGTCCATATTTGTCCTCAGCCGCCTGCGCGGAGGGTTGGAAATCCGTTGTCCCGGGAGGCGTCCGGCAGGAAGGCCCTGCGCCAGATCCAGGCATTCGCAGCTACCAGAATTACCATGTAGATGTATATTCCTGCAGGAATCAGGGTGAAGACATAGTGTAATCCGGCAAGCCCCCCCAGAATGAACAACTGGACAAAGGCGCTGCCGGTGAATTCCTTCCGCTGCGCCGCCTCATACTTCTCCGAGAACGGGAGCGCCTTCGGGAACGTAAGGAAGCAAATAACGGCATACAGCAACAGAGCCAGCAGGACTACTACCATGTCTGCTATAATCCAGGAGCCTAAGAGAGCGATGAACACCGCCGCCTCCAGCAGAAAGAGCGGAACCAGCAGCTTCACGACCGCTGCCTTCAGCATTCCCCGGTAGACCAGCCCCTTGCCCGGCAAAGGAATCACCTGATAGATCCACGCACCCTTATAGCTGGCCGAGTAACGGACCATCTGCACGACTGTCATCAGCAGCAGCGCGCTGTAATAGATAAACAAAAAGGACTTGGAGCTTCTGATCCCGGCCAGATCGCCGCTCCATACCTGATTGAAGATGAAGATAAAGGGAAAGATCAGCGAGAAGCCGATGGTCGGATAGACCCGGAGCTTGAACTCGCGTTCATTCTTCATCATCGACCAGGTGAAGCGGAAGAACATGGCCTCCGCTTTGTTCCGGCACACGGTCTCCGACAGCATCCGGGCAAACCGCCCGTTATCCCGGCCCTCTGCGCCATGCTCAGCCAGTTTCTGGAGGCTGCGTTCAAATACCGGCATCAGCCGGATGTAGGCGGCGAACATCACGGCAGGCACCACCACAGAGAGCGCTGTCAGAATAATCACGGACCGGCTTCCTGTTCCGCCTCCCAGCAGCTCGAACGGTGCCCCGAACCAGACCGGAGCCAGCAGGAAATGCCACCAGGCTGTAGCGAATTCCAGGCCCAGCGTTGATAGATTGAATATCCGGCTAACCAGTTGTGCACCGACAGTTACCGCCACAGACAGGATAATCTGTACGTAGTTGATGATGTCCTTGAGCTTTTCCCCGTCAAAGAACCTCAGGATCAGCAGATAGATTAACGCAGTGAACACCAGAATGAAGCCGTCCATCAGCAGAATCTCAGCCGCGTACAGGAAGAAGAAGCCCGGCCCGTGCCGGAATAAAGAGAAGAGCAGCGAGGGTCCGGTGAAGGTCAGCGTTAAGGTCAGCAGATAGATCAGAATATGTAAGCTCTTGGCCATGTTCAGTGTGCGGCGGTCCACCGGCTTGGAGAAGAGGATATTCTTATCCCGCAAATCCAGCATTACCGTCGAGAAATCGGAGATCAGCGTTGTGGTGATCAGGAACATCACTATACTGAACAGCAGACTCATCATCAGGATATGATGGTCTCTGGGCGCAACCATGGCGATCAGCATCAGCCCCAGCAGCAGATAGATCCACTGGACTCTGAAGGGCGAGCCCTCCATCTCCAGCTTGGAATTCTGCGACCCGGAGAACAGGGTAGGTGTCCGTCTGCCATCCATCGTCAGCTTGACCTGAAGAATGCGGCGCATGAGCGCATAATCGGCTCCCAGCCCCTTAAAGATCCACTGTACCCGGTCAAGCAGCTTCAGAATCCGGAATTCAGTCATACGCCGCACCCGCGCCAATCACAGCCACGAACTCACTTGCAATATCCCTGTATTGATCGAACCCGGTCAGCTGATTGAAAATCTCCTCCAGCGACCCCTCCCGGCTCTGCTCCCGCAGCTGCGTGAAGGTACCGTCCGCGACAATATCGCCTCCATCCAGCAGGATGATCCGGCTGCTGATTCTCTCGACCACATCCATAATATGCGAAGAATAAAAGATCGTCTTGCCCCTGGCGGCAAGCGTGGCGAAGATTTCCTTGACCACCATTACACTGTTAGCATCCAGTCCGCTGAGCGGCTCATCCAGGAACAGAATATCCGGGTCATGCAGCATGCTGGCAATCAGCAGCACCTTCTGCTTCATTCCCTTGGAGTAAGAGGCAATCCGCATATCATAGGCCTTCTCCATACCCAGCAGCCCCATCAGCTTCCGCGCCTTGTCATCGGCATCCGCCTGCTTCAGTCCATACAGCTCACCGGTGAAGGTCAGATACTCCCGCGCCGTCAGGCTGTCATATAGCTCTGCCACCTCGGGCACGTATCCGATCCTTCTTTTGTACGCTGTATCCCCGTCTGAGATATCCCTGCCAAAAATCCGTATCGTTCCGTTATATCCCTCCACCAGCCCGAGCATAATCTTGACTGTCGTGCTTTTGCCGGCCCCATTGGGTCCGATATATCCGATAATCTGCCCACGGTATACCTTCAGATCAATTCCCCGCAGCACCATCCGGTCACTATAATTCATCCACAAGTCCTCAATTGAGATAACCGGCTCTTCCGTTAAGACCATTGACGTCTCTCTCCCTTCGGTAAGCGTACTCTTCCTTCCAGCAACAGAAAGTACCATTAACCCTATTCTAGCAAATTTTAGCACTTGATTCCTGTGATTAATCGCAGCGGGAATTCTGCATAGACCCGAAAACAGCAAAAAGAGCAGCCCCTAGGCTACTCTTGATGAATTTGCTATGCGGACAAGGAATGATTACCTTAAGCGGATTCGCTCACGCCTCCGGGCAGATTCCAGACAGCTCTCGATCAGCCTCATATTCAGCAGCGGGTCCTCTTCCGCAATCCAGGGCTTGCCGCTGAAGACTGCCCTGGCGAAATGGTCGGCCTGCTGGACGTAAGGGTTAGCACCAACGGCCTCGACACGCCGGGGCTCACCGCCCCCGTACACGAAGAACTCCGCATCATCGAATCTGGCGTTGAACGGCATCGGAATTTCGATCCGCCCCTGCGTACCGAGGACCTCCAGCAGCTGGCGGTTGTACGCCCACATCCCGCAGTCGAAGATCAGGCTCTTCCCGCCGGGGAACTCCACTAGCCCGGAGGCCACCATATCAACATTGTCATGCTCCGGCGAGAACAGCGCGTGCACGGTTACGGCTTCAGGCTCTGTACCGAACAGCAGCCGCGCGGCTGTGAGCGGGTAGCAGCCGACATCATAGAGTGATCCGCCTCCCCAGGCAGCGTTGAAGCGGATGTTGGAGGTATCCGTAGCATCGTTATAGGTGAATGTGCCGCGGATGGAACGCACCGCACCAATCTCGCCGCTGGCGATAATCACCTGCAGCTCATTGATGCGCGGATGATGGCGGTACATATAAGCCTCCGCCAAGTGAACGCCCGCCTTCCGGCAGGCCTCTACCATCTCGGCCGCCTCACGGCTGTTCAGCGCAATCGGCTTCTCGCATAGGATATGCTTACCGGCTTCAGCCGCGCGGATCACCCATTCACAGTGGAGATGATTGGGAAGCGGAATGTAGACGGCATCCACCTCCGGGTCCGCAAGCAGCTCTTCATAGCTGCCATATGCCTGCTCAATGCCGAATTCAGCGGCTACGCTGCTGCTCTTCGTGAGTCCGCGGCTGGCAACCGCCCGGATCACTCCGGTCTCCGACTCCTGGATAGCCGGCATTACCGAACCAGTAGCGATCTGCGCGCAGCCCATTATTCCCCAGCGAAGCTTCTCTGCCAAAGTTATCACCTTCCTTATCTTAGTGTAACCCATATAACAGCTATACCCAGCACAAGGATTCTTGCCGCACTCATCAGCACGAAATTCTTCACCGCCAGAATGAAGGTCGTGCCTTTATGCTGCTCCTGATAGAAGCGTGCAATATTACGGCGCAGCGGAATCAGGGTCAGCAGGAGCAGCAGGACCAGGACCGGATGGACCCCCAGCAGCACCAGCACAATCAGATCGGCAAAAGACACATAATAGAGCAGCCTCCACAGCAGCAGCGCATTCTCCCGTCCGATGTAGACCGGCAGCGTGTATCTGCGGTTCTCGATATCATCTTCAATATCGCAAATATTGTTCGCCAGCATAATTCCGGCAATACCCAGAATGGCCGGGACGGAGAACCAGAACAGATACAGCACCTCAAGGAAATTGATATGCAGGCTGATCCATTCGCCCTTCAGCAGCAGCGTGACCACCGCCTGATCCGAATGAATATAGGCCGAGATGAAAATAATGACGAACCCCATGAACAGCCCGGAGAACAGTTCTCCGAGCGGCATCCGCGAGATGGGGATCGGTCCGAAGGAGTACAGGATGCCGATCAGGAACGAGAGTCCCCCGAGCAGGAATACCAGCAGTCCGGTCTGGAATACCAGGGCAATGCCCCCGCCTGCCGCCAGCACAAGGAGAATGACGATCAGCGCCACCACCGTAGACTCCTTCAGCTTGAAGCGGACAATCGGATTATGGGTCTCATACCCGTAGCCATGGGTTTTGGCGGCCTTTTTGAAATCATAATAGTTGTTGATTGCTGTTGTTGCCATATCAAAGCTTAAGAGGGACACCAGCATCAGCACGAAGCGCAGGATATAGAAGTCCTCGAACCGGTACAGGGCATACAGCGTCCCCAGCAGCAGCGGGAGCATACTGGCCACCTTCGTCGGCAGCTCGACAAACTTGAAGAAAGTTCTTATATTCACGGCCATTCATCCTTATCAGTCATATGAGCACGTTACTGTGCAGTGGTTGTAATAGTAATCGGCGACCATTCAGCGATAACCGTCTGTCCGTGCGCCGACACGCTGCCTTCCGGGGTCAGGTCCTTCTCCGTCATGATGCCCAGAGCAATGGTGAAGCTGTTGAATTTCACGGGCACATTCCGCTCGCGCCGCACCTCATTGCCATTTACATAGAAGACAGCCTCATTGTTACCCCGGTGGTAGGTGATGGCGTACGTGTTGAATTCACGCGGCTTGAAGTCCGTATCCTCCTTGAAAATACAGAAGTATTTGGTTCCTCCCGTCTCGGGTACGGTTACCCCGGGGAACGGAAGGATGCCGTACACACTCGCATATTTATCGTTGCCCGCGAAGAAATCAAGCGCCGCGCCTGTGGTGAAGTCCAGCAGATTCAGTGACACATAGCCGTCATACAGATCCCCCGGGGCAGTGCCCTGTGTGCGGGCGCGGATCTGGAGCTCGAAGCGGATTTCGCCTGCCTCCGGGATGTCTACCGGCCGGGCCGAATAATACATATGCTTGGCATTATCCAGAATCTGCACCTGATCATGACGGCGGCTCAGCTGAGCCCGTACGTACAGATGATCATTACGCACGATCACCACCGCTTCCGGCTCACGATACGCCCAGAACGAGCCATCCGGCAGCTTGAAGCCGCCCGTTTGCCAGACCTTTCCTTCTTCCAGAATCGTATGGAAATCCCCGATCACCATTTGCTTGCCCTGTGTTGCAGGCATATCTTCGTTCGTTGGCAGATGCTTGTCCATGAACTCTCCCGCTTTCTTTGGTGTAGTAGCCTATCCATTTCTTATATTCTAAAATAGACCCTGAATCAGCAGCGCCACCGTCATGACCGCCCCGCAGCGTACCGATGCGCGCTGTGAAGCACCCATAAGCGGCAGATAAGCTTCAGAAGGATTCTCCGGCTGGAGGCTGCGGTAGATCCGTATCGGGGCAATGGCTGTCAGCAGAGCGAGCAGCGCATATACCGGTAAGATATGAAGCAGCACACATGCAATCAGTGAAGCATAAGAGATATAGAGCAGCACCTGGGAGAAAATCAGCGCTCTGCGTTCCCCCCATACCACGACCAGTGTAAGCTTGCCGGCCTGCTTGTCAGCTCTCCAGTGCAGAAAGTGATGATTGAACAGCAGCAGGGTAGTGAGCAGCCCGCTTGGCAGCGAGAGCAGCACCGGCTTCAGGCTGAACGCTCCCGTCTGAACAAAATAAGCGCCAAGCACCGGCATTAATCCAAAGGCAAGAAAGATGGCAAGCTCGCTGTAGCCCTTGCCCCGGTATCCGAACCGCAGCGGCGGCGCCACATAGAAATAAGCGATCAGCGCCCCTCCGGCCACGAACCACAGAATCTCCCAGCCGCTGTAGAGACTGAGCAGCAGACCGCAGCCAGCCGCAACGGCCAGCAGACCCCAGGTCAGCAGGGCAAACAGCGACTCACGCATAACGCCCCCCGACAGGAACCCGGAGTTCGTGGAGATGGCTCCAGGAGTATGCTGGGCCTCTGTATCGGTTCCGTTGCGGAAATCCCACAAGTCATTTACCATATTGGAGAATAAATGGGCTGCAGCCGCTCCAATGAACGTTATTACAAATAAAAACGGATGGAATACTCCCTGCCATACATAGGCCCCGGCCGTTCCCAGGACAACCGGTATGAGCATAACAGGGATCACTCCAAACCGTGAGGCTTTCTTAAATATGTTCCACTTCTCCATCATGCCAAGAAATATCTCCTTTTATTATTATTTGATAATGATTATCATTAAATTATTATACATCAAAATTCGACACTTTGGACAGATTTACGCTGCAAAATATTCCCTAATCGTGGTACACTATAATCGATGGTACTTATTTCCTATTAAATCTTAAATAATGAAGGGGATCAGATGAAACTCCGCCAAAAAATAATCATCTTCATTAGTTTTGTCGCTATCCTCGGCATTGGCGCCACCTATCTGATGCTTCACCTGATTCTGCTGAACCGCTTCGAGAAGCTGGATGAGGCAGAGCTGGAGCGCAACCTGAGCAAGGCTACCGCTGCTTATCATCAAGAGCTGGAGAACCTGAGAACGGGACTCCTTGATGTTGCTGTCCGTGATGAAACCTACAGGTTCATGGAGAATTCAGCAGCTACCGGCTCTGCTGACTCCGGTAGTACGGTTGCCGCCTTCATCCGCAACAGCCTTGAACCGGCTGCTTATCCAATGAATCATTTCGATATGATTGCCCTGCTTGATCTAGACGGACAACCGCTGTATGGCGGCTCTTATGATCTGCCGGCAGGAATGGTCACCCCGTTAACCCAGGAGCAGCTAACGCTAATGAAGCTGATCCGAAGCCGTCTGCCTGTGCCGCAAGCTCCCGGCGAGAGCCGGAGCGGCTTCGTTAATCTGGACAAGGGGACTATGCTAATTACCCTTACACCTATTCTTAACAGCAGCAAGGACAAGCCGGTCATCGGAACGGCCATTGCCGGACAGATGCTGCACCAGGACCGGATCGCTCAGATCTGGGAGGATACCCTGTCAAAGGTGGAGATGTCGCGCCTCACCACCCCCCTGCTTGCGGATAGCGGAGGCGAACGCGTCTGGACTAGCCCTGCCCGAGGCGGGCAGATGTGCATTCATACAGTACTAGACGATCTGTTCGGCGATCCCGGAATGGTCCTCACCCTGAAGGAACCCCGCCAGTTCTACAACAGCGGGCTCAAGTCGCTCTCCACCTTCCGTATATTCTATTTCATCTCCATTATGTTAATGCTGGGCGCAAGCCTCCTCTTCGTGAACCGGTTCATTCTGAGAAGAATGTCTTCTCTGGTCCGCAACATCCGTAGAATCGGCAGCAGCAAGGATCTGTCGATCCGGATTCCCAGCTCCGGGCAGGATGAATTCAGCGAGGTTGAGGTCGAATTCAACCGGATGATTGATTCGCTGGAGCAGACCCAGGACGAGCTGCGGCAGCAATCGATGCTGGACCCGCTGACCCGGCTGCCCAACCGCTCCCTGTTTTTCGACAAATTAAATGAAGCGATTGCCGCCGTTAAGGGAAGTGACCGCCAGATCGTGCTGGTCTTCATTGATCTGGATCATTTCAAGACGGTGAACGATACCCTCGGCCATGATTTCGGCGATGCTATCCTCAAGGAGACTGCCTTCCGCATCACACAGGTTGTCGGCAAGCATGATGTGGTCTCCCGGCTCGGCGGGGATGAATTCACCATTCTGCTCTACGATGTGCCTGATGAAGGCAGCATTGCCCGGCAGCTCTCCCGGATTCAGGAAGCCCTGTCCATGCCGCACCGGATCAAAGGACATCTTCTATATAATACCGCCAGCATCGGCATCAGTATTTATCCGCAGAACGGGGAAGACGCCGATTATCTGGTCAAGCAGGCGGACCTGGCTATGTTCCACGTCAAGGAGACCGGCCGCAATAATATTTTTCAATATTCAGAGGATCTGGAAGCAGGCATCCGGCGCAAAAAAGTACTGGCCCAGCAGCTCCTCTCCGCTGCCGCCGGGAACGAGTTCGAGCTGCACTACCAGCCGATTCTCAGCACGGGGCATGGACAGGTGTCCAAGGTGGAGGCCCTGCTGCGCTGGAACAATCCGGGCTATGGCAATATCTCACCGGCCGAATTCATTCCGCTGGCGGAGAGCAGCGGCTCCATTGTCGGCATCGGCAGCTGGGTGCTGCGCCAGGTCTGCTCTGATATGCGCGATTTCCGCAGCCGGGGGCTTGAGCTTACAGCCGCAGTGAACATCTCCGCGCTGCAGCTCATGCAGCCGGGCCTGCTGGAGCTGCTCCTAGAGCTGCTGGATGAATATGAGCTGCCGGCCTCCAGCCTGGAGCTGGAAATCACGGAGAGCGTGCTCGTCTCCGGGGACGGCATCTTCCTGTCGCTGCAGCAGCTTCGGGCCCATGGCTTCCGGATCTCGCTGGATGATTTCGGTACCGGCTTCTCCTCCCTCAGCTATCTGCGGCGCTTCCCGGTGGATGTGATCAAGATTGACCGTTCCTTCATCTCCGAGATGTCGCGGGAGGCCCAAGGGGATGTGCTCGTCAAGGCGATTATCGAGCTGAGCCATAATCTGGGGCTGCGCGTAGTCTCTGAAGGCATTGAGCATAGAGAGCAATTCGATATGCTGCGGGAGCTGGGCAGCGACGAGCTTCAGGGTTACTATATCAGCCGGCCGCTTCAGGCCCAGGCGCTATATTCTTTTCTGGAGCGAGGTAATTATTACACCAGACGATAAGAGACTTCTTTATAGGCAAGCTACTGGCGATATGATATGATAGGCAAGCTGATAACAGCACCCGACCCAGGGTGCTGTTATCCTATGCGAACACTTATGAAAATTGGAGGCTTTCATTGTTATGTCAGCGCAACCGCACACCGCACAGTCCGTCAAAATCGTTACCGCCGACCCTAGCGCCATCGGCTTATTCGGACTAGCCATCGTTACCCTGGTCGCTTCTTCACAAAAGCTCGAAATTACAACAGGTCTCAGCTACTGTATTCCATGGGCCATCTTCCTTGGAGCCTTCGCCCAGCTATTCGCATCCATCCAAGATGCCAAGCACAACAACACCTTCGGCATGACTGCCTTTGGCGCCTATGCGTTCTTCTGGTTCGGCATGGGAGCAAGCTGGCTGATCAAGCTCGGTGTATTCGGTGCAGTGCTGGCAGAGGGCGTTGATCCCAAGCAGCTGGGATTTGTTTTTGCAGGATATCTTGTGTTCACACTCTTCATGACGCTCGGCGCCGTTGAGGCGAACCGCGTACTGCTGATTATCTTCATCCTGATCGATTTCCTGTTCCTCGGACTCTCGATGGATGCCTTCGGCGTTGCTGCGGAATTCTTCCACAAGCTGGCTGCCGTATCGGAAATGGCTATCGGTATTGTTTCGCTCTACGGCTGCGGCGCATCTGTGCTCAACGCCCATTTCGGACGTACCTTCCTGCCGATTGGTGCCCCGCTGGGCATCTTCAAAAAATAGCTCCGGTCTTCCAGCCGGGCAGGGCCATGCCCTTCTGTCAAAAAACTCGGATAAATGCTTACTGCCCTTTTATGCAGACGGTGTTTATCCGTTTTTGGATTCAGCCGGGTTTTGTTAGGAATCCCCTTGCGCAAACATGATAATAATGACATGCTATAGATACCCAAGCGACATTTATCGACATTTCCCTGCGGTCTAGGAACCGCTTATTATACGCTTTGACATCTGCGGCTTTTATTTTTCCGGTATCGGGGGCAATCCATGGCTTTCCTTAGTAAAAAGCCTTTAAGCATCATCATCGGCTTCATCATCGTCCTGCAGCTCTGCCTGTTCTATTACTATTCCGTTTCCCTGTCCCGGGAATATAGAGCCGAGAAAGCGGATCTGGCCTCACAGGCGGTCACGCTGGCCTCGAACATCGAAGAACGGGTGGCCATTGTGAAAGGGGTCAGCTCCTTTATCCAAACTGTCGGCTTCGATGCCGATCCTGCACTCATCCAGAGCTACCTGGTCACCGCACACGCCAAGAACACCAGCAACGTCACGAATATCATGATCGCTCCGGATGGTCTGATCCGCTACCTCTACCCGCTTGAAGGCAATTCGTCACTGCTAGGCAGAAGCCTGCTGCTGGATTCCTCCCTGGCCTCTCCCGGCATGATCCAAGAAACGCTCCGTTCCCGCAGCATTACAGTAGACGGTCCGCGCACACTTGCCCAGGGCGGCTATGGCATGGTGATCCGGCAGGCTATCTATAAGGATAACTCTCTGGAGGGCATCGTCTCCGTCACCGTAAAGATTGATAATATCATTAACCAGCTTGTGTATAAGGATAGTAATATCTACGTCACTACCAAGGATCATACCTTCCTGTTCGGCAATGAATCCAGTGCGTTGGACCGGCAGCTCACCGTTCCCGTCAACACCTACAATCAGCACTGGCTGATGGGGATCTCCCTGCCCTCCCACAAGAAATGGCAGGTGCTGCTCAGCGTGCTGTGGATTGATATTGCTTTTCTGCTGGTGATTGCCTTCATTCTATATATCTTCTGGTATCAGAGCCGCTTCAACCGTGAACTGGAGAGGGTGGTCAGCATCCGGACCAGGGACCTGCGTATTTCCAAGCGCCTCTATGAGAAGCTTGCCCATTACGACAGCCTGACAGAGATCCCCAACCGGCGCTTCTTCATGGATGAATTCGAGCGTCTGCTGCAGAGCTCGGAGCCGACGCAAACCTATACCTTATTCTTTTTCGACCTGAACCGGTTCAAGGAGATTAATGATACTCTCGGACATTCTACAGGGGACCAGGTGATCAAGACCCTGGCCGGACGGCTCAAATCCGGGAGCCTGCCCTTCAAGCTGTTCGCCCGTACCGGCGGAGATGAATTCGTGATGATCTTCGCTGGGCTGCCGCACACGGATATTCCTGTGATCGCCGGTCAGATCAGCATGCTGATCTCACAGACCCTCCTGATCTCGGGAGCACATCTGAGCCTGTCGACCAGTATCGGCATCTCCCTGTACCCCGAACACTCGCAGAATACAGACGATCTGCTGAAATTCGCTGACATGTCTATGTACCAGGCTAAGTCGCAAGAGGACGTCAATTACTTCATCTTCGACTGGGGGCTGCGCGAGAAGCTGGAGCAGAAGACGATGATCGCCAAATACCTGCACTCCGCCCTGGAGCGGGAAGAATTCGTGCTCTACTATCAGCCCCAGATCAACGCCATCACAGGAGAAATGATCGGGATAGAGGCGCTGATCCGCTGGAATCACCCCGAGAAGGGGCTGATTGGACCAGGGACGTTCATCACCGCAGTCGAAGAAGCCGGGCTGATGATCCAGCTGACCGACTGGGTGCTTCGTGAGGTATGCCGCCAGCTGTGCGAGTGGCGCAGCCTGGGGATGCCGCTGCTGCGGACTTCAATTAATATCTCCAACAGCTGGTTCTACAACCGTAACCTGATTGAGAATCTGTTCGCCGTGCTTGACGAGTACGGACTGGATACCGGTGTGCTGGAATTTGAAATTACCGAGAGCACCGCGCTGCTGGAGGAGCATTATCCGTTGCTGCAGCAGATGCGCGATCACGGGATCATCGTCTCCATCGATGATTTCGGCACGAAATATTCTTCGCTCAATTACCTGAAGCATTTTCCCGTGAACAAAATCAAGATTGACCGCACCTTCATCACCGGCATCGGCGTCAGCTCCATTGATGAGACTATCATCAAATCCATCGTCTTCGTCGCCTCCCAGCTTGGCTATGACCTAATTGCCGAAGGGGTCGAGACGCAAGAACAGCTGGCCTTCCTGGTGCAGCATAATTGCCCGCATATTCAGGGATTCCTGTTCTTCCCTCCGCTGCCTGCCGATGAGATCCGCAAGCTGGTCTCCTGATCCTGGCAGGATGCTTTGCACGCGGGTATGGCGATCGTTATAATTAGCTTAATCCGATGTTAACCCGAAAGGATTCTGAGACCATGAATAGATTAACTACCGGCGAAATGGCCGGCACCGCCCTGTTTGCGCTGATCCTCGCCCTCCTGGCGTACCGGATTATCCGCGGCATGCCGAAGATGGCCGGAGACATTACCGCGTTCCGCAAGCGGACCCTCGTCTGGACCCAGGTCGCCCTGGTGCTTACCGTCCTTCAGCTCAACTTCAAAGCCGGAGACTGGCGCTTCGGCATTATCCTCGGCCTGATCGTCCTGTTCACTGGCAGCATCTGGCTGTCCGCCCGCCGCTATGACAACGCCCGCCAGGCTGAGCAGCCGGATGAGCATTGAAGGACAGCACACAATAGTATTAAAATTGAGGCTCCCTTACGGGGGCTTTTTTTGAGGAATTTATGGTTATGCTATAAATCTATTATTTTCTCATCCAGTATAGGATACTGCAGATCAAAATTAACAGGATTGGAAAACCCGTAAGCAGCATAAGGGAGGAGGCCATTCCCTCATATGAGGTTGTGCCAATCACGATAGGAAGCTCAAACACTCCAGATCGGGTAAGTATGAACATTATCAGACCCATACCTATTCCAATTGTGGCTATTTTATTTATGTATTTTGAGAATGATTTAGATTTCATGATTTACCCCTCCGTTATTTTGACTCCCAGGGCAACTAATCTTGTCCTAGTCGTTTTCTTGATTGATAAGCAACCAATAACAAACCCAAACTAATCAGTAGATAGACCGAATTCATCATTAACAGATCCCCATTTGAATTATGTGTACCCAGAAAATCCAAATAAGGCAACTTGCTGAGTGGACCCAGATACCAGATAATCAGATATAACAGTTCAAAAGTTCGCCATCCCTTGGTCAGCACTCCGCAAGCCAGGGCAAGACTGGGAATCAGAAACACAGCCGCAACGTTATACAACAGATGTTCCAAATCTCCTTCAAAGACCATCCTTATGATCATACCTCCTGTTACCATGCAGGTAAGTATAATGCCAGAAATCCATGATGCCATTAGTTGAAGGATTACATAGCGCCGACTTGAAACTACGAGGAATTGAGTTCCATAGCGTACATCTTGATTCCCCATCCCAGACCAGAGCTTTATCGGCCAGATCCAGATGACGGGCCAAACTAACCATTCGGATGATTCAGAAACAGAAACCGCTAGCGGTAGTATAAACAATATGGCGGCCACAATAAGCCATCTCAGGGAAGCACTCTTTAATATTAATTTCCATTCGGCAATAGCTAAGGCCCAAAAGGAATCCTTAAAGACTACCGGCGATAATGTTGCTGCTTGACATCTAGAATTAAGACTTTCATATTTTATTTGTGAATCTAA
This sequence comes from Paenibacillus sp. FSL H7-0350, assembly GCF_038593195.1. Taxonomy (NCBI): domain Bacteria; kingdom Bacillati; phylum Bacillota; class Bacilli; order Caryophanales; family Paenibacillaceae; genus Paenibacillus; species Paenibacillus sp. FSL H7-0350. The sequence continues at coordinate 3,900,524 of NZ_CP151972.1, forward strand.
CTCCTTGTTATATGCTGGAGTTATCTCCACCATAGCTAGCTCATGTTTTCTTTTGGCATAACCCTTTTCTCTGAATCCATGAAAGATGACTGATGCTCCAGCAATCAGCACAAAGGAAACCATAACTATTTCCAATTGCTGTATCAGCAACTCAAAAGTCCATATTACTCCTTGCCATTCAAACCAATGCAATGGCTCTCTTTGAAAGAGAATTCCCATCCCATAAGAACCTGGTAATTCCGGATGGATTAGAAGCAGATCCTTCTGCATAGCCGAAATAATAATCTGTGGTCCAAATGCTAAAGCGCCTGATCCCGCAGTAAATAAAAGATACAAAAAGAAGTAGATGACATTTCCCAAGGTTCCTTTTAAAAAATGAAATGTCTCAAATACTACAGCTAAGGCAGCCACAACAGCCATAAAGGGCAGCGTCAAGAATAAAAAAGGGGATATAAGCGGCCAAAGTTCAAAAGTCCTGTCCTCTCCCCGTACCCATTGCATAATTGGCGAAACGACAACCACGACTCCGGTGATAACAGATAGAACAAAAATGTTACTTAGTAGCTTCCCCATTAAATAATACATTTTTTTCATAGAAGAAGATGCGATGATCTGCCCCACTCCAGTTGATTCATCCCGCTGTATACAATTCTTAACAAGATAAAAACCTAATAAGGAGAGTAGCAACGTAGTCGAGATTGCAACGGAACTGCCGATCCAGGCCGAATTATAAATCCCCCGATATCCATCAAGATTCAGGGTGACATATCCAGCATCTACTGGAGGAACAAATATATATGCTGCCAATAATGTTACAAAGAGGATGACAAGAAGTGAGTTTTGTCTGATTCTCTCGAGGAAGTCTGCCCTTGCGATGTAGTAAATAGATCGGATACTGCTCATGTAATACTTTCCTCCTGCATGGCCCTGACATACAGATAGGCTTCTTCAAGGCTTGGAGGCACATCCACCGCATGCACAAAAGGCCGTGACTCCGAGATCATACGGACTAGGATCCCCTCCTCCTGACGGATCGCAGCACTAATCAGCCATCCAGCATGTTCTTTCTGGTAGTTCTCATTCGAGACTAGGACGGACCATACTTTCCCCTGTACCTTAACTAAGAGTGCAGCCGGGTCAGAGTACACCGCGAGCTTACCCCCGGTTAAAATCGCAATTTGATCCGCGACAGCCTCAACATCAGAAATTACATGTGTCGAAAGAACGATAATCCGTCCTTCGGACAAGCCATTAATTAAGCTACGAAAGTGCATCCTCTCTTCCGGGTCTAGACCAACAGTCGGCTCGTCTAATATTAGTAATTGCGGATCATTCAACAAGGCCTGTGCAATACCTATCCGCTGGCGCATCCCACCGGAAAAACTTCTGAGTGGACGCTTTAAGTCATGCTGCAGATTCAGCAGTTGAAGAATCTCCAGGACCCGGGACCTCATCTGACGGCCTCCCATACCTTTTAATACAGCTACATATTCAAGGAACTCCAGTGAATTTAAATGGGAGTACACACCAAAATCCTGAGGTAAATACCCTAGCATTTTTCGGAGTTGATCTGGCTTCTTTTGCATACTCATTCCGTTCCAAATGACCTTGCCGGATGTCGGTTGTGAAATTGTCGCCATAATCTTCATAAGTGTCGATTTCCCTGCCCCATTCGGACCTAGTAAACCTATAATACCTGGTCTAAGTTGCAAGTTGATATCCATCAGGGCAAATCGCCCTTTATTGTATTGCTTATTAACCTGATTTATCTCCAGCATGCTTACTCCCCCTATTGCTATTTATTATAGGGGGCCAAAGTTAAATCGGAGTAAACAGCAGGCAAACAGCATCCTAATTAAGTAATGGCAGCGTTACACAGATCGAAGTCCCTTCATTAAGACGGCTATTCACGCTAATATCCCCTCCATGAGCCCGCACTAACTGTCTGGCTATCGCCATACCCAAGCCGTACCTTCGGACAACACATCTGTGGAGGTACCTCGATAGTATTTATCGAATAATCGTTGTATGCTCTCCCCGGTCATTCCTACACCGTCATCAGCTATAACGACGCTAAGTTGCTGATCTTGCTGCATAATATAAACCGTAATATTGGTACCTTGAGGATTATGAAGAATGGCGTTGAGGATTAAGTTACGTAATGCCCGCCCTAATAGCCTCTGGTCCAACTTTAATTCAATATAACCTTCCACGGTTTCAAGAGTAAGATTATAACGTTCAGCGCGAGGGTCATTAGTTATATCTGATACAATCCGCCGAACGTATTCGACAAGATCTGTAACTTCTTGCTGTAATGGAGTCTGCTGATCATCAAGTCGGAAGGATAGATTCAAATCGCTAATTAACTCCTGCATGTGATTCGCCTTTTGTTCAATTTCCATAAGGAACTTCATCTCCTCTTCCTTCGTCCATTCGTACTCAGGAGACAGCATCATAGAAGAATAACCTTTTATGTATGTAAGCGGCGTTTTTAGATCATGAGAGATTCCGGCGACCCATTCTTTGCGCAACTCTTCAAGGCGGGTTCTCTCTTGCTTGCTGTTCTCTAACACACATGATAAGGTATTCAATTGGAGAATAAGCTCTTTGAACAAACGATATGGCCGTTTCAACTTCCCCATGGCACCTGAGTGTATTTTCTTGTCTCCCTCAGGATCAACATATATTCCACCTGCAAGAAGATCAATTCTGCGGATCATGTAGTATAGTGGCTTCCCCAATCTCCAGCCGACAATGACCATGAAGCAGAAGACGATGCAAGGCACACTGAGCAGCACTATAAGATCTTGCCCACTCCCCTCCTGTGGTATCACCAACTCTGTTACAATCGCCAGAACAGCGCTTGTAATCAGAGCAAGCAAAAGAAGACTGATCATGAGATATGCGATCAGACGAAAGATCAGATGCAAATTAGCTTTCATGGACTTCTATCCTCCGGATCGGAACAAATTTATAGCCAATTCCACGCAAATTAACTATATGTTTTGGATCAGAGGGGTCAGATTCAAGTCTCTTTCTAAGTCTGGAAATATGAATGACTACGGTCTTCTCATCTCCTGTCATAGATTTTCCCCAAATCTGTTCGTACAGTTGCAAAGCGGTGAACACCTGGTTCGGATGCTCGCAGAGAAAAACCAGCAGTTCATACTCTTTCGCAGGACAAGGAGTGTTCACTCCACGAACAGTCAATTGGGCAGCTCTTTTATCTACAGCAAAAACGCCGAAATCTAAATACTGTGATTTTGGCACTGCTGTTGTACTATAGAGATTCTTCCGGCGCAATTGTGCTCGAATTCTCGCCACAATCTCCATGGGGTTGAATGGCTTCGTAATGTAGTCATCTCCTCCGACTCCAAGCCCCATTAATTTATCATAATCACCTGAACGCGCAGTCAGAAATAGGATAGGTGCCACTGTGTGCATGCGTATCTGTTGGCACAATTGAAATCCGTCAGTATCCGGAAGCATTACATCCAGCACAATTAGATCAAAGGGTACAGATTCCACCCATTTCATAGCTTCTTGTCCTGTAGTTGCTGTTGAAATATCCTCAAATCCCTCCTTGTATAGCAGCAGTTCTAACATGGTTAAAATACCTTTTTCATCGTCCACAAGCAAAATCCGCTCATCCAACCTCATCCCTGCCTTCACTAAATTTTTCGAAATAACCTCTTATGCTGTATTCGCCGGTCAGGCATACTTTCCCTCTCCATAACCATACTAATGACATTCTATGGATACTGATGGAGGGCTGATGAATGGGCAAAAAACTGAATCTGCTAATGTTCAGCGGAGAGTATGACAAGGCAATGGCCGGGCTGATTCTGGCGAATGCAGCCAGGGATATTGAGGTGGAGGTTACGATGTTCTTCTCGTTCTGGGGGCTGTTTCTCGTCCGGGACCCGGAGACTATGACGCTAGAGGATAAAAGTATTTACGAGAAGCTGATGGATGTCATTACACCTAAGGGACCGGAGCAGCTGCCACTCTCGCGGATGAACTTCAGCGGGCTTGGCAAGCTGATGCTGGAGGAGATGATGGAGGATCAGGGGGCACCGAAGCTGATCCATTTCCTGAAGGGGGCGCGCAAAAAGAACATCAAGTTCTACGCCTGCAAGCTCTCGGTGGAGATCATGGGCTTCAAGCCGGAGGAGCTGCTGCCCGAGGTGGAGATTATCGATGCCGCCGCGTATCTGAAGGATGCGCTGGAGAGTGATATCCAGCTCTTTATCTGATGGCTATGGGCTTTAACCTAATTACGCCACCGGGCATATACTGAGGCAGACGAAGACGGATTGGTTACGCACGGCGGGCACGCAGAGGCTGCGACTCACACGTTACTTGCCTTGCGCAGCACCAGCGCCTGCCGGAATCCGTCTCATTGATAGAGCATTCATTGCCTGGAGGGATTGTCCGTGCTGAGTATCCACCGCACCGCTGCGGCAGACGCGCCGTCTTCACTACAAGAGCATTTCGCGGCATTCCGTGAGCACACTGTCGGCTGCCGTCATCTGATCTCCACCCCCTACGGACGGAAGCCGCTTCTGTATGCCGACTGGACAGCCAGCGGCCGACTGTATGAGCCGATTGAGCGCAAAATACAGGAGAGCTTCGGCCCCTATGTCAGCAATCCGCATACCGACTCCAACACCACGGGCCTGACCATAACCCTCGCTTACCAGGAAGCACGGAGCATCATCCGGCAGCATGTGAATGCCGCACCCGCAGATGCCCTGCTCTTCTGCGGCAACGGCACCACCGGCGCGGTGAACAAGCTGCTGCGGATCATGGGTCTGAAGCTGCCGGAATGGCTGAACCAGGAATACCTCTGCGCACCGGAGGAGCGCCCGGTTATCTTCGTCAGCCATATGGAGCATCATTCCAATCTGCTTCCCTGGCAGGAGAGCTTCGGTGATGTGGTTACTGTCCCCTCCGGGCCGGGCGGAGAGGTAGATCTGCAGCGGCTCGGGGAGCTGCTGACGATCTACCAGAACCGCCGCTTCAAGATCGGCTCCTTCACTGCCTGCTCCAATGTCACCGGCATAGAGACCCCGTATCATCAGCTTGCTTCGCTCATGCACCGGCATGGCGGGGTATGCTTCGTGGATTTCGCAGCCAGCGCCCCTTATCAGGAGATCAATATGCATCCGGCAGCCCCGCAGGAGAAGCTGGATGCCATCTTCTTCTCGCCGCATAAATTCCTCGGCGGCCCGGGAACCGGCGGCGTGCTGCTGTTCGACACCGCGCTCAGCACCGGCCGGCTGCCGGATGAGCCCGGCGGCGGCACCGTGGTATGGGTGAACCGCTGGGGCGGACGCCGCTACATCGATGATGTTGAGGTGCGCGAGGACGGGGGCACCCCTGGCTTCCTGCAGGCGATCCGCACCGCCCTCTGCGTGAAGCTGAAGGAACAGATGAACGGAACCGGACAATATATGATCGTCCGCGAACAAGAGCTATGCCGGAAGCTGCTCTTGGGGCTGGCACAGGTTCCCGGCTGCTCCGTGCTGGAGGGCACGCACCGTAAGCGCCATGGAATTATCTCCTTCACGCTGAAGAAGATTCATTACAATCTCGCGGTAAGGCTGCTGAATGACCGCTTCGGCATTCAGGCACGCGGCGGCTGCTCCTGTGCCGGTCCGTACGGCCATCAGCTGCTCGGGCTGAACCCTGCGAAGTCCCAGGCATTTATCCAGGCGATCCACGCCGGGGACCAGTCGCTGAAGCCGGGCTGGGTCCGCCTGTCCCTGCACCCGATTATGACCGGGCGCGAGGTGGAGCATATGATCTTCGCCGTACAGTCTATCGTCAGCAATATTGCTGAATGGAGCCAGGATTACCGCTACAATGCGGTCACCAACAGCTGGATTCATACCGGGGAGAGAGGCGTTACAGAGGATACGGAGGAGATTCGTGAATTATTTGTGCTGTAGCGGCGCCTGGCCGCGCAGCTCCCGCTCCCGCGCCAGCCGGGCGAACCTGGCTTCAATCGCTTTAACCCCCCACAGAGAAGCTCCGATAAACAGCAGCACATAGACGATCTCCGCCGGATGACGGATGAACCGCTGCACATCATTGCCGATGTAGGATACCGCAAATACCATAATGGCTTTGCCGGCACACAGCGCAATCAGGTAGGAACGCAGCCGCATTCCCGCGAGCCCCGCCGCCATATTAATCACCACGAACGGACCCACCGGAAACAGACTAAGCAGGAACACATAGCTGAACCCGCTCTGGCGGACCCAGGTCATCGCTTTGGCTACCTTGGGCCGCTTGGCCCATTTGGTGAGGTAGGGATGTCCGGCAATTTTGCGGATAATCAGGAAGGTGACCGTACAGCCTGCGACCAGACCGATCCAGGAATACAGGAACCCCAGCCATAACCCGTACACCGCCCCGTTAAGCCCCACAATCGCTATTGTAGGCAACGGGGGCACGAACGATTTCATGAAGGTAAGCCCCACACCCGGCAGCGGCCCGAACGAGCGGTATTGCTCCAGCAGCAGCAGCAGGCGCTCCTCGGTCAGCCATGACATAATATTTAAAAAGAACATTTCTTCAGCGCTCCTCAAGTACGATCTGGAATAGTTAACGTTACAGTATACATTGCAATGAGCTTCAATTATACAACACTTCCGCCGGGAAGTAGAAGGAAGCTGGACAAGCACAAGCTGCCGGAGATATGATGAAATTATGAGAACATTTGATTATAGTCTGCTGGCTAAAAGAGTACTCGCCCTGCTATGCACCCTCCTGCTCACCGCAGTGGTGCTGATTCCCCTGCTCGGCTCCTCATCTAACTGCAACAGCCCACGGTCAGGATGGGCCGATTTGTCCACCTGCACCTTCAATAATACTGCCGTCTACCCGCTGAGAGGAGAATGGGAATTCTATTGGCAGGAGCGGCTGGAACCACAGGTTACCCTATCCCGAACCGCAGAGGCGCCGGCCTATATGCCCGTGCCCGGCGCTTGGGGCCGGGGGTCAGAGGCTACCGGCTTCTCCCGCTACGGATATGCGACCTACCGTCTGCTGGTTCAGCTGCCGCCGGGAGTTCCCGCCTTCGCCCTCAAGGTGAGCAATATCCGCAATGCCAGCGAGGTATATGTAAATGGTGAGCGGCTGGGGGGAAGCGGAACGCCGGGTGACTCCCGGGAGACCACCAAGCCGCGCAACCATCCGTATTCCCTGACTTTTCACAGCAGGGATAACCTGGCGGAGATTCTGATACATACGTCCAACTTCACCTATTCAAGCGGAGGCATTGCGGAGCCTATCCGGATCGGCACCCCTGCTGCTATAACTGCCATCGACCAGCGGAACCGGACCTACGACACTTTGCTGGTGGCAGGCTTTGCTTTTATCGGCTGCTATTTCATCGGCCAGGGCTTTCAGCGCAAAGAGGACAAATCCTCGCTTCAGCTGGCTATCTTCTGCTTCATGATCGCCTTATATATGCTGACGCACAGTGAGAAGCTGCTGCTCGAGTACCTTCCTTCCCTCTCTTATGAAGGATTCAACAAGCTGCAGGCAGTATCCGGTGTAGTCGGGTTCTATTGTGTATCCAGCTATACCTATTCTTTGTTTCCCGCACTCTATTCCCGGCTCTTTAAGCGGATCTGCTCTGTGTATGCCTTAAGTTTCTGTATCGTTGTACTGCTAAGCTCATTGACTGTATATTCGCGGATTACAGGGCTGCTGCTGGCCTTCAGCTTCATCTCTGTCTGCTATACATTCTATATTATGGTCAAGGCCATTTTGCGTAGGGAGACCGGTTCCTACTATCTGCTGATCGGTGTCATTGCTGTAGTGATTTTCACCTTATCCTTAGCCAGTAATCTGTTCTTCGGCACTGAACTCTATGCTGCCGCGCCAGTGGCCGGCCCGATCTTCATTCTTGCCGAGGGCCTGTTCCTGTCTGCGCGCCATGCCCATGCTTATGAGACCATTAAGCAGCTGTCCCAGCAGCTGGAGCGCAAGGACAGAGATAAAGACGTGTTCCTGCTGAAGACCTCCGCCGAGCTGCGCACGCCGCTGAATGCCATTATTAACGTGGCGTTATCCATGCATGAAGGGGCCGGAGGACCGCTAAGCCCGTCCCAACGGGAGGATATACGGCTGATACTCGGTACTGGCAGAAGGCTGGCCTTCCTGGTCAGGGATATTCTTGATTACGAACAGATCAAGCGCCAGCGCATCAGCCTGCAATGGGGGACCGTCGATGTCCAGGGGGTGGCGGCCATTGTCATTGAGGTCTTCCAGTTCCTGAACAAAAAGGGCAGCATCCGCATCAAAAACCACATCCCGCCGAGCCGTTTCCTGGTCCAGGCCGATGAACAGCGGCTGATGCAGATCCTCTATAGCCTGCTGGATAATGCACTGAAATTCACGGACCGCGGCAGCGTGGTCATCGAAGCCGACTGGCAGGAGGAGTTCATCTCCATTGCCGTCACCGATACCGGAAAGGGCATTCCCGAGGATCAGCTGGAGTCTATCTTCCATGACTATGAGCAGATCAGCGAGGCCGATTCCCTTGAGACCGGGGGCCTCGGGCTGAGCCTTGCGATCAGCCGTAAGCTGGTAGAGCTGCATGGCGGGAGCATCTCCGTCTCTTCCCAGGTTGGACGGGGCAGTACATTCACCTTCACGCTTCCGGGCAACGAGGCGGAAGCCGCCGCCGCTGTCCAAGCGGAACGGACACTCCCGCGGCCAGAGTATACCCAGCCGGAAATGCTGGATGACCTCTGGAAATACCGGTCGGCTGATCCGCCGCAGTCCAGCGGACAAGCTGCTCCCTATGCGCCACGTATCCTGATCGTGGATGACGATTATGCCAACCTCAAGGCACTGACCAACCTGTTATCGCTGGAGAATTACAATATCGCAAGCCGCAGCAGCGGCAAGGAAGCGCTGGCGCTGCTGGCTGTGGACCGTAATTTCGATCTCTGCATTATAGATGTCATGATGCCCGAGATGTCCGGCTTGGAGCTATGCAGGATCATCCGCCAGACCTACAGCCCTCTGGACCTGCCGATCCTGATGGCTACGGCCGGGCAGCAGCTTCACTTCAACGAGGCAGCGTTCCGCGCCGGAGCCAATGATTTTATCCATAAGCCTTATATCTGGAGCGATCTGAAGGGACGGGTCAATACGCTGGTTCAACTACGGCGGTCCGTCTCAGAGCGGCTAAGCTCGGAGATCGCCATGCTGCGTGCGCAGATCAAGCCACATTTTCTATACAACGCCATTAATACAATTATCTGGATGAGTACGCGTGACACCAAGAAAACGCAGCAGCTGCTATACGATCTGAGCCATTTCCTGCGCGGCAGCTTCGATTTCAGCAACCAGGAGACCGCCATTCCGTTCGAAAAGGAGCTGGAGCTGATTGAAGCCTATCTGTCGCTGGAGCAGGCCCGGTTCGGGAAGCGGCTGAATGCCGAGTATCATATTGAGGTTAGTGAATTCCCCCTGCCGCCGCTGATTGTACAGCCCATCGTGGAGAACGCCGTCCGTCACGGACTGATGGAGAAGATGGACGGAGGAACGGTTGTCATCTCCACCCGGCAGGAAGGCGGTGATATCCTGATCACCATCTCGGACAACGGGAAGGGAATGAGCGATGAACAGCTATCCTCATGGATGAAGGATGACTACCGTTCTCCGCATGGTGAAGGCACCGGAATCGGCCTGCGGAACATTAACCGCCGGTTGCTCACACAGTTCGGGCGTCCGCTGATTCTCACACGGGGAGCCAGTGGAGGTATAGATGTACTGATAACAATCCCATGGAAGGAAGAGGTCTTCTGAGTATGAGCATCTCTGTAATGGTAATTGATGACGAATGGCCGGCACTGGATCACATGAAGGAGCTGCTGCTCCAGTGTGAAGGAATATCCTCTGTCCAGACGTACGATAACCCGCGTGAAGCCCTCGCTGCTGCTTCCGAACTGAAGCCGGATGTTCTATTCCTGGACATCCAGATGCCTGAGCTGTCCGGCCTCACTTTTGCTGAGAAGCTGTTGCCCTACTCTCCGGACACAGACATCGTATTCGTAACCGCCTACCGCAATTATGCTGTCGAAGCCTTCGACCTGTCTGCAATGGATTATCTGCTGAAGCCGGTTGATCCCTCGCGCCTGCTGAAGACCTGGAACAAGCTGCTCAGTAAACGTCTATCGCCGGCGGCTGCCGGGGCAACAGGAACACCCGGGAAGACAACCTCGTTCCGGCTGTTGGGGGATTATGAGCTGACCAGCCCTCAGGGCCTGGTGAAGTGGAGGACACATAAGGCACAGGAATTATTTGCTTACCTGTGGATTCACAGGCAGGGCAGCGTCAGCTTGATTCTGAATGATGTGTTTCCGCAGTGGAACTACGAGAAGGGCAAGCAATACCTGCACACTACGGTCTACCAGATCCGCACCACCTTGAAGAAAGCCGCGCTGGAGGACAAGATTGAGCTGACCTTCGGCAGGGAGAATTACAGGCTGGAATCGGGGGGGATTGAGGGCGACATTGAGAAATTCCAGGACGCTGCCGCCCTTGCGATGCAAAACAGCAGCCTTGAGGATATGCAGCAGGCCGCCGCCCTGTACACCGGTGACCTGCTGCAGACGCTGGACAGCCTGTGGGTGTATTCCGCCCGTGACAAATACCGCCGGCTGTACCTCAAGCTGCTGGAGCAGCTTACTCTGGGATTGGTGGAGGCTGCACGGCCTAACGAGGCCGAAGATTATGCCGTGCGCCTGACGGAGCTGGAGCCGCTGGAGGAGAGCTACGCCCTGCGGCTGATCGCCATCTATTACGAAACCGCCAAGCCCCTGCGTGCCCAGCGCAAATTCACCCAGTTCAGTGAATCCTACATCGCAGAGACCGGCGATGCGTTGCCGGATTGGTTCGTCGAAGAATACCGGCGGCTGGGTAGATAGCGTAGAAATTCTATCGTTACTCCATAATATCCTTTGAGAGACTGAAAAATATTTTTTATCGTATGCTTTAGAAACTAACAGTAAAAGGACGACAATCATTCGAACTTAGCGAATGATTGTCGTCCTTTTAGAATACTTTTATACACTTGTATTATTTAAAATGATAATTGGTATTCATCTAAAAGGAATCCTTGAGTCGCCCAAATTTCAGTTTCATCCCCTTGATGGTCGTATAGCTTTTCTTAGTATTCCCAAAATTCACGGTTGTTTTTCGTATTTCGATCCTTCAGCATTGTACTTCCCTTTAATTTCTGTATAGTTCGGCATCTTCTAATTTTGTTCATATTATGGCTTTTTCCTCATTTCTCATTCCTCTGTTAAGGTTGGCTTCTTCTCCACACAATCTGACCGTTTTTATTAATGTATACTTCTCCATCAACACTATATGCGTAAGAAAGCCCCTTAGAAAAGCGTGCAGCCCAGTCAAGCGTTGATTGAATAACCCAAGCCCCTGTTTTATTAATGAATCCGGTCTTCCCTCCCGATTCGGCAACTGCAAGTCCTTCATGAAAGTCACTCGCTGCATCAAATTGGTTAGGAATAAGTAGTTTTCCTTTGTTATCTATATAACCTGACTTTCCATTTATTTTAACAGCCGCCAATCCTTCCGAAAAAGAGTGAACCTCCTCATACTTAGCAGGAATCTCTAATTTTCCTTTCTTATTAATAAAGCCATAGTTAGCTCCTGATTTAACAACTGCCAATCCCTCTGAAAAAGACTCCCCATTTTTATAACTTGAATTGAACAAAAACTTCCCTTTCTTATCAATATAATGAGAAGTTCCATTTGTTGTAACCAGAGCAGCACCTTCAGAGAAATCCTCAGCGCTGTTATATTGGGCTTTAATTACTATTTTCCCGGAAGAATTAATGTATCCATATCCACTCCCCACTTGGACAGCAGCCAATCCTTCGGAGAAATTATTAGCTTTTTTGAATTGCGGTTTTATAACACTAGTTCCTGTAAGATCCATATAACCATAGTTAGATACAGCAAAATCAGTTGCAGTTTTAAGCGTTCTATACGCTGCAAGTCCTTCTGAAAATTCCTTGGCATCATAATAATTTCCCTTAGGTATTACTTTATTCCCTTGTTGATTGATGAATCCGTCAAATTTAGCATTTGAATAAACAATGGCTAGTCCTTCATTAAAAGCATAGGCATCTGTAAATCTTGTTTGATAATCAATAACAATTTTGCCTTCTGCATCAATATAGCCGAATTTCCCTCCGCGTGATACCGGAAAAAGATTTTGCTTAGAGTATAATGAAACAATCTGAGAGTCCCCGTACCACTTCACGTCGAGTCCGCTGGCTTCCCCAATAAAACGAAGTGGTACAAACGTTGCCCCGTCAATTATCTGTGGAGCTACTTGAAGTATAGTTGGAGTATCATTTATCCAAGCCGTATTTTGATTAATTACTAATTTAATAGTAGTGCCTGTTTTCTGACCAGAAATTGTTTTGCTTGCCGAATCGTAACTTACATTAAATCCTAATTTTTCAAATATCCCTTTGAATGGAACCAATACCGTGTTGTTCTTCATAATCGGTGAGTGCTTTTCTTGAATGGGATTTCCATACAAAATCACTCTAATTCCACTTTTCGCAAAAGCAGACTCTTTACTGACCATTACAATAAAGAATATAACAAGGAAAAATGAGAACGCTACTTTTATTGATTTGCCCATATCTTATAGTTCAACTCCTTTTATTTTTAATTCATTGAAAAACCTAAATGATATAGCCAACTCCCTAATATTCCAAGGAATTGGCTATATTATTAGTTACTTACCAGTTACGGCAATTATAACATTATTACTAGCATCACGTGTTACGGTAGCATAATCCTGGTCTGGAGCAGGAAAAACATTACTAAGCACAGGTACTCCGTCAACTTTGATATTAGTAAATTCCGACTTATTTTTTCCGTAATCATCTCCAGTCACAACTGATAAGAGCTTCCACTTCTGAAAACTTGATGATTGAATATTATAATCGGTATTGGATACTATTATTGTTGTCAACGGTTTATCAGCTGAACTACTACATCCAATATCACCACAAATAGCAGTACCATCAATTTTCAAACGGATTTTCTTATTATTATTGTACCCTGCATAAAAAGTAACTTGAGAACCTGCCATGTAGGCGTTAGCACTCTGAACTTGATTATATGGCGCTTCAAATGAAGCATTAGTGGTACTACCATTAATTTGATATGCAGGCTTCCACCCTTGCTCCTACAGATGATACAAAAATAATCGATATTTTACGCCATGGTTCGACGTTTATCAGTGTTTTATCAGTGACAATTGTTACCATTGTTCATATACAAGATCATTCGTGCATAGGGATGCATCATTATGATGGCAATGGGGGATGAAACATGAATAAGAGGAATAGATTCAAGCAGGCAGTCAGAGGAATGAAGGTACTGCCGCTTATGATGTCCATGATCCGTGAGGCTGCAGTGGATAACACCGCACCTGCGATGTCTGTTGTGGTCACCACTGACAAAGAGACCTATATTCCAGGGGAAGAGGTGACTGTGCTGGTGCATTTAAAAGACTTCGCACCAAATGACCCCGGCTACAGCTCTCTTAACTTCATTATCCAATATGACAGCCAGGTATTCGACAACCTTGAATATACGCAGCACTCAGTCTATGCGGAAGGGAATTATACGGCTGGAAGCGAGGTTGATAACCTGTTCCAGTTCAACTTTCAGAGTCCTGTCGATGGCAGTATCTACCTCGGAAAAAACACAAGTATGCGCGGCATCGATATTCAGGTTGAAGCAAGCAGCGGACAGCAGACGATCCCGGCGGTAGAGCAAACTCTGGTCACCTTCAAGCTGCGGGTCAAGGAACTTACGCTTGCCTCCTCCTCAACGATCAGTCTGGCCAATGAATTCACCAGAATCCGCACCTCTGAAGCCGCGAACAGCTTCTATCTCTACTCGCCCGATGTCACAGCGAACTCTCCGGCAAGGATCGAAATTACCCAATCCCCGTCCGTGTCCGTCTTCTCTCCGCAAGAGTCCGTTAACCGTCTGACGTAGCAGCGTATCCTACAGTTGCGGCAGCTCCATCCACATACATATCCCTTACATAATTGGCTGCCGTCTATAATTCTTGTACTATGGTGTATATACATACTTGGGAAGCAGGTGTCTTGCAATGCTGCACTCAGAAATTATAGAGATACGGGCAACGGCCCCGGATGATCTCGACTTCGTCCTGGCTGCCGAAGGGGCCGAGGCTAACCGCCGGTTCGTCGGCCAGTGGAACAGGGAACAGCACGCAGCCGCTCTGGATGATGGAGATCTTAGGCATCTGATTGTTCAAGATACAACGGGGGAACGGGTGGGGTATGTGATTCTCGCAGGGCTTCAGGACTCTAATCGCACACTCTGCATCAAACGGATTGTCATTCAGGCCAAGGGCCGCGGCTACGGAACAATGACGCTGAAGCTGCTGATCCACTGGACATTCAATCATACGGATACACACCGGCTGTGGCTCGACGTCAAGGATTACAATGTCAGAGCGCAGCATATCTATGAAGCGGCCGGCTTCAAAAAGGAAGGCACCCTCCGCGATTGTATACAGACGGAGGGTGGATTTGAATCGCTGACAATCATGTCGATCCTTCGTCAGGAATATACGGGGAATGATTCACTGTAATGCGGGTTCACCGATGAATCTCAGCAGCAGCCTGCCTGGTTCGGCCAACAAGCAGCGTCGTCACATGCTTGCGCGCGTCCGCTGTGAGCAGCAGCAGCTCCACCGGCCCGCCGGCCGGCTCACTGCGGATGAACGTAACCCTGGCACCATCCAGATCCTCATAGATTCCGGCAACGGTGTAGCCCAGCCCGATAAGATTGTCGATTTCCTGCCGTTCCCGGTCGAACTCTGCAAATGCTGACATCTCAGACCACTCCTCCGCTGATTTCTGCCTGGGCCGGATGGGATGCTTCAGCCTCGAAGCGCTTGCGGTGCAGGTATTCCCCCTGTCCTGCGGCACCGACGAATACCTTGTTCTTGATGACAAACTCGCCCCTGCTCAGCACAGAGACCGGCTCTCCCTTGACCGTAAGCCCCTCGAACGCATTGTAGTCCACATTCATATGATGGGTCTCTGCCGATAGTATCCGTTCCACTGCCGGGTCGAAGATCACAATATCGGCATCGCTGCCCACAGCAATCGTGCCCTTCTGCGGGAAGAGGCCGAACAGCTTGGCGCTTGAGGTGGCGATGATATCCACGAATTTGTTCAGCGTGATGCGGCCCTTCTGCACCCCTTCGGAGTAGAGGATACTGAACCGGTCTTCGATGGTGGGTCCACCGTTCGGGATCTTCGAGAAATCGCCCCATCCCAGCTCCTTCTGCCCCTTGAAGTTGAACGAGCACTGGTCAGAGCCGATGGTCTGCAGCGTCCCGCTCCAGAGGGCATCCCAGAGTACATCCTGGTTCCACTGTTCGCGCAGCGGAGGAGACCAGACATACTTGGCGCCTTCGAAGTCCGGCTTCGCCAGCGCCGACTGATCCAGTACCAGATACTGCGGGCAGGTCTCGCCGTAGACGCGCAGCCCTTTCTTGCGGGCCTCTGCAATCTTCCAGGCCGCCTCGGCGCAGGTGACATGCACCACATAGAGCTGTGAATCCGTCAGCCCGGTCAAATAAGCCGCCCGGCCAGTCGCCTCGCCCTCCAGCTCAGGGGGACGGGTCAGCGCATGATAGATCGGGTCGGTATTGCCTGCGGCCAGCGCCTGGTCCACCAGATATTCGATGACATCACCGTTCTCGGCATGCACCATGACCAGCGCCCCTTCGCGCTTCGCCGCCTGAAGCGTCTTATACAGAACTCCGTCGTCAGCCTGGAACGTATTCTTGTAGGCCATGAACACCTTCAGCGAGGTGATGCCCTCCTGCTCGATAATCTGCGGCAGCTCGCTGAGCACCTTATCATTCAGCTCTGACACCATCAGGTGGAAGCTGTAGTCGATGACCGCTTTATCCTGCGATTTGTGATGCCAGGTATCTACGGCCTGCTGGAGCGGCTGCCCCTTCGTGGTCAGGCAGAAATCAATCACCGTGGTGGTTCCGCCGTAAGCAGCGGCAATTGTGCCGGTCTCGAAGTCATCGGCGGTAACCGTACCGCCGAAGGGCATATCCAGATGGGTATGGGGATCAATCCCTCCCGGAAAGACATAACAGCCGGAAGCATCAATGATCTCCGCTCCCGGCGCTTCCAGATTCAGGCCGATGCTGCTGATGATTCCGTCTTCAATCAGCACATCCCCCTTATACGTATCTGCCGCTGTAACGATAATTCCATGCTTGATGATCTTCTTCATCTTAACCCACCTCCGCTTCCGAATAAGCACCGTTAACCCCGCTGATGATCCGGCTGCGCTGATTCCAGCTCATCGGGGCCGCTCCGCCCTCAAGGGTAATCATATCAATGGCTCCGTCTGCCGGGCAGACAATCGAACACAGATTGCAGCCTACACAATCCTCCTCGCGCACTTGCAGAATCGCCTTGCCCTCCGCATTCGTCAGCATATCGATGCATTGATGAGAGGCGTCTTCGCAGGCAATATGGCATTTATTGCAGTTGATGCAGTTCTCCTCGTTGATCCGCGCAACGACTTGATAATTAAGATCAAGATCGCCCCAGTTGGAATATTTGGGCACCGACTTGCCAATCAGCTCGGTTACCGAAGCCAGCCCCTTCTCGTCCAGGTAATGGTTCAGACCGTCGATCATCTCCTCCACAATCCTGAAGCCATGATGCATAACCGCTGTGCAGACCTGAATCCCGGTTGAGCCCATCAGCATGAATTCGACGACATCCTGCCAGGTGGAGATGCCGCCGATGCCGGAGATCGGCACGCCGACTTCACGGTCCCGGGCACATTCCGCCACCATGCTAAGGGCAATCGGCTTGACGGCCGGTCCGCAATAACCGCCGTGTGCTCCCTGTCCGCCGACATTCGGAATCGTATTCCAGCTGTGGATGTCCACACCCGCCAGACTGTTGATCGTATTGATCAGGCTGATTGCATCGGCTCCGCCCTTGACGGCATGCCGGGCCACCACGGTAATGTCGGTGATGTTCGGCGTCAGCTTCACAATGACCGGTGTAGTCGCCACCTCCTTGACCCAGGTGGTCTGCGCCTGCACCAGATCAGGCTGCTGGCCCGAAGCCGCGCCCATACCGCGTTCAGCCATGCCATGCGGACATCCGAAGTTCAGCTCCAGACCGTCTACCCCGATAGCCTCCACGCGCTTCACAATCTCATGCCACTTCTCCCGCTTCGGCTCCACCATCAGGGAAGCAATAATCGTATGGTGCGGGAATCTCCGCTTCGTCTCATAGATTTCCTTCAGGTTGACCTCCAGCGGACGGTCGGTAATCAGCTCAATGTTGTTGAAGCCCGCCACACGCTGTCCGCCAAAATGAACGGCGGCGAACCGGGCCGAGGTGTTGATGACCGGCTCCCCAAGCGTCTTCCACACCGCGCCGCCCCAGCCTGCCTCGAACGCGCGCTGCACCTGATAGCCTGTATTGGTAGGTGGCGCAGAGGCCAGCCAGAATGGATTCGGTGACTTGATGCCTGCAAAATCAATACTGAGATCTGCCATTGCCATTCCCTCCCTCTTCTATGAAATCCGCTTTATACGGCAGAGCCGGTTACGCCATCCTGACGGCCTGACCACTGCTTCACAATCGCATAGGCAGCATCTTTGCCCTGCTGTGCGGCAGAGACCACCATGGCCTCCCCCGTCCCTGCGCCAAAAACAATATCGCCGGCAGCATAAATCTGCGGATCAGAGGTGCGGCCGGTTGCGGGATCAATCTCCACTACACCCCGCGTATGCTTAAGCCCCAACGCCTCAATGAGGTCCATCCGCCGCTTCTGGCCGATAGCCACCACTACAGCATCCACCGGGAGCAGGAATTCCGAGCCTGCCACCGGCACGGGAGTGGGGCGTCCATCCGGCCCGGCCTCACCGGTCAGCTCCATCCGCACACATTCCAGTGCCGCAACATTCCCCTCTCCATCCCCGACAATCCGCTTCGGCAGGGTCAGCCAGTTGAATTCCACACCCTCCTGCTTGGCGAATTCATATTCGAAATCATAAGCCGTCATCTCCCCGCGCGTCCGGCGGTAGATCATCTTCACGTTCGCCGCGCCGAGCCGCACCGAGCAGGTGGCCGCATCAATGGCCGTATTGCCTGCACCAATAACAGCGACACGCTGTCCCATCAGCTCCAGGGCAGGAATCCCAGTCTTGGTGGTCTCCACCAGCTCGATCGCATCATAGACACCGGACAGCTTCTCGCCTTCAATCCCCAGCGGGGGGACGTAACCCATTCCGGCCGCCAGCACAATCGCATCATATCCGGCCTTAAGCTCTTCTATGGAAACATCCACTCCCACCTTCATTCCCGTGCGGACCTCTACGCCCAGCCTCTCCACCTGCTCCACTTCCCAGAGCGAGATGTCCTGCGGCAGCCGGAAGGAGACAATCCCGTGGGTATCCAGGCCACCGGCCAGCTGCTTTGCCTCATAGATCACTACCTGGAAGCCTTCGCGTGCCAGCTCTCTGGCTGCTGACAGACCTGCCGGTCCGCCGCCGATCACCGCTACTTTCTTGCCGTTAGGTTCACCCGCCTGGAAAAGCTGGAGCCCGCTGCGGATCGCCCAATCCGTAGCGTACCGCTGCAATAGGCCAATCTCAATCGGCGCGGAAGCGCCGTTCAGCACACAGGCTCCCTCGCACAGCTCCTCCGTAGGACATACCCTTGCGCAGCTTGCGCCGACCGGATTGGCGTCCATGATGGTTTGCGCCGATCCTTTGAGATTGTCCGTCGCGATTCTTTTGATAAAGGAAGGGATATTGATGCTGGTCGGACAGGCCTTGATGCACGGCGCATCATAGCAGTACAGACAGCGGTTGGATTCCTCGATGGCCCCCTTGCGGGTAAGCCCCGGCTCTGCCTCGGCAAAATTACGCATGAACAGCTCCGGTGTCAATGTGGTTAACGGTAAAGATTGCTCCATCGGGTACCCCTCCTTCTGGCCAAAGTAGCTTCCACTCTCGGCTCCAATTTATGTTATATAATATAACATTATTACGATGATCGCCTTAATATTTTGCATACTTGTAAGAATTATTGTAGTAAAATAAACTTCAAGCCAATAAAATCGCTAATCACACTCCAATTTAAGTTAAGTTTTCTGACATATTATATTCAAACTATAGTCAATCCGCTTTTTCGTTACATTAGACAGATTGTCTAATTTCAAAAGTCACTTTTTTACCTGTGAGAATGGCCTGAGAACGAAGGGAATGAGGGGGAAGCTTATGGACTGGGAACTTGTATTTACGATCCGCGACGCGCTGAAGCGGCCGCTGTTCGCTGAAGCTGAGCTGATCGGGGGAAGAAACGGCCTGAACCGGGCCATCCGCTGGGTGCATGTGCTGGAGAGCGCGAGCCTGGAGAGTCTGATTCACGGGGAAGAGATGATTCTGACCACCGGAATGAGCGCAAGCACGGATCTGGATGCCGCCCTGTCTTTCATGCAGAATCTGATTGATAAGAACGCCGCCTGCCTGTGCATTGAGCTGGGAGCTTACTTCAGTGCCATTCCGCAGGAGATGATCGCTCTTTCGAACCTGCATGATTTTCCGCTGATCCAATTCACCCGCACTGTACGGTTCGTCGATATTACACTCGATCTGCATTCCCTCATCATCAACCGCCACCACCGGATGCTGCAAGAGCTGGAGAGTATCTCCCGCGAATTCCACCGGCTGACCCTAACCTCCCAGGGAACCCTTAAGGTCCTGCAATTGTTATGTAAAAGCACCCGCACACAGATTCTCTATATGCAGTTGCAAGGCAAACCTCTCTTCTTCCCGGCCCTTGCGCCAGAGGAGCAGCGTCCGCTGCTTGGCTTCTTCGAGACCTTCAGCGAAGAAATGGAGGGAGCAGTGCCGGAGGCCGCCCCCTATATCCGCGAATACGGCCATAAGACCATCGCCGTGAAGCCCGTTGGAGCCTTGGACCAGACTTGGGCCTATATCCTGATGGTCTGTAATCACAAGCCGCAGGAATTCGACTGCCTGCTGCTCGATTCGGCCTCCTTATCCATCGCACAGGAGCTGCTCCGCACGCGGTACATGGAGGAACGGAAGCTGTTCTCGGAGAATCTGTGGGTGGATGAGCTGGTCGGGGGACGCACTCAGGACGACAACCGGCTTAAGGGACTGGTCGGCCCGGACTTCAACCTGGTTAATGAACTGCCCTACCGGGTCTGCCTGATCGAGATCGAGAATCCCCGGGATGTCAAATGGAACAGCTCGGAGAATGACTGGGAATCCATCACCTTCCATCTCTCGCTCATCCTGCGCTCCATCTTCGAGAAGTACTCGCTCCGGCCGCTGATCACCCTGAAGAACAACCGGCTGACCGTCATTGCGCTGGATATCCAGTCCAAGCTGCCCGGCAAGCTGCGCCTGCAGCAGGCACTCGATTCCCTGCAGCATATCCGTGCGGATGAGAAGCTGAAGGACCTGCAGCTCGTCATCGGAGTCAGCAAGTCCCACCGGGGCCTGAAGCATGCTCATGCCGGTTACCAGGAAGCGGTACAAGCGCTGTCCCTCTATTCCTGTTACCAGAAGCCGGTCCTCATGTATGAGGAGTTAGGCGTCTTCCAGCTGCTGCTGAGCCTGAACGACGGCAAGACGCTGGAGAATTTCATCCGCAGCTATATCGGCCCTCTGATTGACCATGATGAGGCAAAAGGCAGCGAGCTGCTGCTGACGCTGCGCGTCTACCTCGATCATGACGGGTCGAAGCAGATCGCCGCCCGCAGCCTCTTCATCGTCAGGCAATCCCTCTACTACCGGCTGGACAAAATCACCGAGCTGCTCGGCGAGGACTTCATGCTCCCGGAGAACCGGATCTCCATTCAGGTCGCCCTGCGCGCCTACCAGTTCCTGTACCCGGAGAAATTCACTCTGCCCAGCTCCCGTTCAGCACAGCTGTGAAGGTATCGATGATGAACTGCACATCCTCATCTGCCGAGGATAACGGCGGAGCGAAGGTGAGCACATTATTGAAGCCAGCCACCGTATCGCCGTTCTTGCCGATGATCAGCCCCTTGGCTTTGCAGTCCGTAATAATCCCCTTGACGATGCTTAGCTCGGCGGGCTGTTTGGTGGTCTTATCCGCCACCAGCTCAATCCCAACGACCAGCCCGAAGCTGCGGATATCACCAACCAGCTTATGCCCAAGCAGCCCGGCGAACCCGTCCGCCAGCCTGTGGCCCAGAATTCCGGCCCGCTCCACTAGTTGCTCCTGCTCCAGAATCTCCAAATTGCGCAGGGCCAGCGCACAGGCAGCCGGATTGCCGCCGAAGGTGTTCACATGACGGAAATGCCCGTAGTCATCACTGTTATCCTTGAAGGCCTCGTAGATCTCCTTACGTACAGCGGTAGCCGATAACGGCAGATAGCCGCTCGTCAGCCCCTTCGCCATCGTGACAATATCGGGCTTGATTCCGAAATTGTGATGTCCGAACTTGCGGCCGGACCGCCCGAAGCCGCAGATCACCTCGTCGATAATCAGCAATACGCCGTGGGTACGGCAGATCTCCTGCACCCGGTCCATATAGACCTGATGCGGGACGATCACGCCCCCGCCGGTAATGACCGGCTCCATAATCACCGCCGCTACAGAGGCTACGCCTTCCCAGACGATCATATCCTCAATCGCCTGCGCACACTGGAGGTTGAACGCCTCTTCAGTCATGCCGGCCGGACGGCGGTAGCTGTCAGGCGGCGCTACATGCAGGAACCCGCCTCCCAGCGGTTCGTACTTGTACTTGCGCTGCGCCTGCCCGGTCGCCGCCAGGGCGCCCAGCGAGCTTCCGTGATAGCCCCGGTAGCGGGCAATGAATTTATGGCGGTCAGGCTGGCCGGTCTGCTGCTGGTACTGGCGGGCGATTTTGAAGGCTGCTTCGTTCGCTTCCGAGCCGCTGTTGGAGAAGAAGATGACATACTCATCCTCCAGCCATTCATTCAGCTTCTCGGCCAGCGCGATGGCCGGCATATGGCTCTGCGTCAGCGGGAAATAGGGCAGGCTCAGCAGTTGGTTGTACGCCGCCTCCGCCAGCTCCTTGCGCCCGTACCCTACATTCACACACCACAGGCCGGACATGCCGTCCAGGAATTTATTGCCATCGATATCGGTAACCCATGAGCCGCTTGCGGAAGCTGCAATCATCGGCGGATGCTGCTCACTGTAAGGGGTCATATTATGCCACAAGTACCGCTGGTCCTTCTTAACCGCCAGCTCGCTTTCTTTGCCCAGACTCTGCATGACACACTCTCCTCCTTAGCTTTCCTTCTTTTAGTAACGCGCGGTAATCATTTTCTTGCGGGTGTAGAATTCCACACCGTCACGGCCGTTCGCGTGCAGATCTCCATAGAACGATTTCTTGTACCCTGAGAAAGGGAAGAACGCCATCGGCGCAGGCACGCCCAGATTGACGCACAGCATCCCGGCATCGATCTCCTCACGGAATTCGCGGACCGCCCTGGCGCTGTCCGTGTAGATGCACGCTCCGTTGGCGAAGGGCGACTCATTGGTGACCGCTATCGCCTCCGCCAGATTCTTCACCCGCACCACTGACAGCAGCGGCGCAAAGATCTCGTCACGCCAGATCTTCATACCCGGCTGCACATGGTCGAAGATCGTCGGGCCCAGGAAATAGCCGCTGCCTGCGGCCGCAGCATCCTTGCGGCCGTCCCGCACCAGCACCGCCTTCTCGGCAAGCCCAGCTTCAATGTAATCGATTGTCCGGTCTTTGTTCGCCTGCCGGATGACCGGGCCCAGGAACACCCCCTCATCCTTGCCGTTCCCAATCTTCAGCCCGTCCGCGGCCTCCGCGATCCGGCTCACCAGCTCATCGGCAATGTCCTCCTGCACCACCACTACAGCGCAGGCCATGCACCGTTCGCCCGCGGAGCCGAAGGCTGCGGATAGAATATTCTTCACCGCATGGTCCAGATCGGCATCCTTCAGCACGATCGAATGGTTCTTCGCGCCGGCCAGCGCCTGCACCCGCTTGCCATGTGCGGTCCCCTGCTTATAGACATATTCCGCCACCGGCTGCGAGCCGACGAAGGAGACAGCCTTCACTTCCTCATGCGCCAGCAGGCCGTCCACCACCTCATGCCCCCCGTGTACTACATTCAGCACCCCCGGCGGGAAGCCCGCTTCTGCGAACAGCTCCGCCAGCCGATTCACCAGCAGCGGTGTCCGCTCGGAGGGCTTCAGAACAAAGGTATTGCCGCAGGCTACCGCCAGCGGGAACATCCAGCAGGGCACCATCATCGGGAAGTTGAACGGGGCGATGCCGCCCACAACTCCCAGGGGATAACGATACATGCCGGACTCTACGCCTGTCGCGATATCCGGCAGCTGACTGCCCATCATCAGCGTAGGAGTGCCGGCAGCGAATTCCACGCATTCGATGCCGCGCTGCACCTCGCCCAGCGCTTCCTCCAGGCTTTTGCCGTTCTCCAGCGTAATCAGCTCAGCCAGCTCCTTGCTGTGCTGCACCAGCAGCTGCTGGTACTGGAAGAAATAGCGGGCCCGACGCGGAACGGCGACTCTTTTCCACGCGGAATAGGCTCTCGAAGCTGCCCGCACCGCCGCATTCAGCTCCTCCCGGCTGGAAATCGGCACATAGGCAATCACCTCACCTGTCGCCGGGTTGAACACTTCCTCCTGCCGCCCGGATAAGGACTCCACCCAAGCTCCATTCACATAGTTCATCACTTTACCGGCCTGCCCCGTGAGCAGTGTCATCGTCTGCACCTCTTTTCCTGTGTTCGTCGCTATTTAGAAGAGATGACCGCCTTACCAGGCGGCCATCTGCTTCAGCTATGAAGGAATCCTATTACCTGTTATTTCGCCGCCATCTCCACAATCTCGTTCGTGTAGGCCTCCTCCACCTTGGAAGCCGTCTTAATGACCCCGAATTTCAGCGCGATATCGGCGGTCTGCTGGAAAGCAGCAGCATCCGTATACCCCAACTTGGAAGCATCGAAGCCCTCCGGCTGGATCAGCTTGGCAACCTCTGTCATCATCGTCAGCTGATGCTCCCGGGTCGTGCTGCCCGCCTCGGCAAGCTTCATCACACTGTCCACAGCCGCTTCGGGATCAGCAATCGCATCCGCCCAGCCCTTCAGGGAAGCACGGACGAACTTGGCAGCCGTCTCTTTGTTGCCCTCCAGCCACTCCTTATTGGCGAACAGATTGTCTTCGAGCATCGCCACACCTTCGTCATTCATGTCGATAACACTGAGGTCCTCTGCCTTGAGGCCCGACTCCAGCACCACCTGATATTCGTTATAGGTCATGGCCGAGGCCGCATCCAGCTCACCGCCGAGGAACTGGTCCATCGTGAAGCCCTGCTTGGTGAAGTTCAGATCCTTGCCTGAATCCAGCTTGTATTTATCAAAAAGCGCCAGAATCTCAAACTCATTGCCGCCCATCCAGTTGCCTACCTTCTTGCCCTTCAGCTCAGCCGGTGTAGTGATGCCCGCTTCCTTCTTGGATACCAGCACCAGCCCGCTCTTCTGGAAAATCTGGGCGATCTGCACCAGCGGCATCTCCTGCTCCTGGCTGGTCAGCAGACTCGCCACCCAGTCCACCCCGATATCAGCCGAACCGCCGGCCACCTGCTGCTCAGGCACGATATCCGGCCCGCCCGGCAGAATCTCGACCTTCAGGCCCTCTGCCGCATAATACCCTTTGTCCTGCGCCAGGAAGTACCCTGCGAACTGGGCCTGCGGCACCCATTTGAGCTGAAGCTTCACGGTGACCGGCTCAGCCGCCGGTTCTGTGGTTGCCGCCGTTTCCGGCGAAGCCGTTGCCGCATTCCCCGTAGTCGCTTCTGCCGCGGAGGGAATGGCGTTGTTGTTGCCGCCGCAGCCCGCAAGCAGCGAGATCAGCATTAGAGCCGCCGCAAGCCATAACCCGCCACGAGTTTTGCCCTGTTTACCCTTCATCATAGCAACTCCCCCTACCACTCAAGTTTTTTTTGTAAGACAGCCTGACACAGCATGATTGCGCTCTTGTTGCTATATGCATACAGCTTGTGCCTGGCAGCTTCTCTATCTCCCGCCAGGGTACAAACCGGATGTAACAGTTCCAGGGTTGCGGATATTGCAATTACAGGCACTGCGATTACGGGTGCAGCGGATACTACGCGAATTAACACTACGTCCGCCGGGAGGGGTGCCACTTGATAAATACCTTTTCCAGCCGCTCCACGACCAGGTAAAAGATTACTCCGGCAATCGCAGCAAGCACGATGCAGGACCAGCCCAGCGGCATCTTGGCCACCTTGATGGAATTCGAGAGCAGATAACCCAGCCCCCGCGAGGAGAAGAAGAACTCCCCGACAATCGCCCCGATCATGCTCGCTGTAGCGTTGATCTTCAAGGCAGTGAATACATAAGGCAGACTGTTCTGAATCCGCAGATGACGGAATACCGCCCGCTTGCCTGCCGCATAGGAATGCATCAGGTCCAGCGCCAGCGGGTCTACAGCCGCCATGCCCTTGTAGGCATTGATCGCCATAGCCGCCATCGTGGTCGCGGTCACAATCGCCGCCCGCGAGCCGATGCCGTCTCCGAACCACAGGTTCATGATCGGGGCAAGCGCCACAATAGGCACGGCATTGAGTGCAGCTACCATCGTGAGGCTGCCGCCGCCCCATCGGGGCCAGGCTGTGGCAGCCAAGGCAATCAGGAAGCCGCAGCCGGAGCCGATCAGCATACCAAGAACAGCTTCAGTGAGGGTATACCCGGTGTAAGAGAGCAGCAGACTGAGATTATCCCGCATCGCTTCAGCGATGGCGGAGGGCAAGGGGAGCTGATATTTCTTCAGATCGAAGATACGGTGAAAGATCTGGAGCTCCCACAGCAGCAGGAACAAAACTCCGGCAAGCAGGGGCAGCACGAACCCGGGGTTCAGCCATCTCAGGAATTTCCACGGATCTCTGCTTTGATCCGTATCTGTCGTAATAACGTTGTTAGAGGACGAGAATTCGCGAACCGTATTGATGTCCATTAGCGGCTGCCTCCTTGAGGACGGAATTCCGGCTGCCAGGGGGCTACCAGACGTTCCACCAGACTCATCAGCCAATAGCTGGCCATACCCAGCAGAGCACCGACCAGCACCGTGGACCAGAACATATAGGTATGGGAGGGTCCATAATAGAGATTGCGGAGCATAATAACCCCGATCCCGCGCTGCGCACCCATCAGCTCGACCAGAATTGCGCCGGTTACAGCCAGCGGCGCCGCAATCTTCAGACCGCTGAACAGCCCCGGCAGTGCTGCCGGGAAACGCAGCTTCCAATATACAGCCCACGGCTTAGCGGCATAAGAGTGCATCAGCTCCAGGGCCGAAGGGTCCACACTCCGCAGACCGCGCAGCATATTCAGCGCCACCGGGAAGAAGGTGATATAGCCGGAGATGATGATCCTCGACATCTGCTCATCCCGCACAATCCCGTATATGATCGGCGCTAGCCCCAGAATCGGAATCATCTGCGAAGCAACGGCATACGGGAAGGCAAGCTGCTCTATCATCCGGGAGAGGCTCATCAGCACGGCCAGCAGCACTCCGGAGAGCGCGCCAATCAGAAAGCCCACCCCGGCATTGCCGAAGGTGGCTCCCCCTTCCCGGAGAAGGGTGCCGCTGTACTGCCACAGGGTGAGCGCCACCTCGTGGACATAAGGCAGCTTGGACTGGGCCAGCGGCGTCTTCGCCACATGCAGCAGCCACCAGGAGACCGCCTCCCACAGCACCAGCAGGCCGCCGATCCAGACAAGCAGCGGCAGTGTACGCCCCCGCATTAACGCACGGTTCAGCTTCATAGCTACACCCCTTCGAAGCTGTCGCGGATACGGGCAATCAGCTCGAAGAACTCCGGACTGTTCCTCATGTCCGCCGTTCGCGGACGCGGCAGCGGAATATCAACGACTGCCGAGAGCCTGCCCGGATGCGGAGACAGAACGAATACCCGGTCCGACAGGAAGATCGATTCGGGAATACTATGGGTAACGAACACAATCGTGCTCTGCACCTTACTCCAGACGGAGAGCAGCTCTTCATTCAGCCGCTCGCGCGTGAATTCATCCAGCGCCGAGAACGGTTCATCCATGAGCAGAATTTCCGGCTCCATGGAGAGTGCCCGGGCAATGGCTACGCGCTGCTGCATCCCCCCGCTGAGCTGCCAGGGATACTTGTCAGCGAACCCCTGCAGGCCTACGAGATCCAGCAATTCCAGCGCTTTGTCCTCACGGATCGATTTCTTAACGCCCAGCAGCTCGAGCGGCAGCGTAATATTATGCTTGACCTTCCGCCAGTCATACAGCACCGGACTCTGGAACACAATGCCGTATTTCTGGGCCAGCCGGGCCTCCTTGGCGCTTTTGCCTGCCACCATGATATTCCCTGCCGTTGGTGTGATAAGATCTGCCATCAGCCTCAGCAGCGTAGTCTTTCCGCACCCGGAAGGGCCCAGAAGGGAGACGAACTCCCCCTTGGCAATATCAAGACTTACCTGATGCAGGGCCAGCACATCTGCCGTCTCCGTCTGGTAACGCATTTCGACATGCTCCAGCTGTATTTCAGGAATTGTTGCTGCTACTAGTGACATCTCCAGTCCCCCTCCATCCCTGAATCTATTTAATGTTAATTAAAATAACATAATAATCGCGTCATTATCGCGTTTTCCGTGCTTTTAATTTATTCATGTAGGATTAATTAACATGTTACACTTTGCCTGCTAATCCCACATTAGACAAAGCGTAAGATTGAGGCTGTGAAATTCCGTCACTTTGTCTAAGGGGCCGCTTACAGTGTAAATAATAGAACGGATTGCCGATAAAATAGTAAGTAACCATAAGTGGAAACGGCTGCGCCACCCCGCCATGTCATCTTCGCGGATGTGTGCTATCCTTTACATGCATGTCATTTTGTGTCCAGGAGACTATTCCCAATGTCCTATGCTCATCCCAACCCATGGAGGCATTCCCCATGGCATCTATGATTTCCAACTACATTATTATCGTTTCGATCTCCGGTGTGCTGAACGCCTTGCTCGCCCTGTTTGCTTTTTACAGGAAGACTGACTTCTCGGGTCTGCGCGCATTCATCGTCAGCTCCGCCGCCTCGGCGGTATACACATTTGCCTTCGCACTTGAACTCTCAGGGAACTCGATGGA
Source organism: Paenibacillus sp. FSL H7-0350 (assembly GCF_038593195.1). Taxonomy (NCBI): domain Bacteria; kingdom Bacillati; phylum Bacillota; class Bacilli; order Caryophanales; family Paenibacillaceae; genus Paenibacillus; species Paenibacillus sp. FSL H7-0350. The sequence goes on from NZ_CP151972.1 coordinate 3,928,872, forward strand.
ACAGATTAAGTTCTGGATCAAGCTGGAGTATCTCGGAATGCCGTACATCGCGCCCTCCAGTCTGCTGATGATCATGCATTTCGTAGGCTTAGAGAAGCTGGTCTCCAAAAAACTGCTGGTCTTCCTCTACTCCGTCCCCATGATCTCCACGGTGCTTGTCTGGACCAACGACTCCCATCACCTGTTCTATAAGTCTATCTACTTCCGGGGAGACGCACCTACACCGCTGGTGGATATCGTCATGGGGCCCTGGTATATCGTGCAGGGCAGTCTGACCTTCGGCTGTATGCTGGCCGGTATGTGCCTGATCCTCTGGCGCTGGGGGCGGATGCGGCGGGCTTATCTGCGGCAGATGCTGATTATTTTTGTCGGACAATTCCTGCCTGCGCTGGGGGCCTTCCTCTATCTGATGGACCTGACTCCGTATGGAACAGACCCTGTTCCCGTTGTGATGAGCGTAACCTCGTCCCTGTATATATGGGCCATTCTGTCCAGAGGGATGCTGACTGCCGCGCCGATTGCCCGCGAGAATCTGTTCGAGAGCATGCGCGACGGCGTACTGGTCATGGACCTCTCCGACAAGCTGGTGGACTATAACCGGGCCGCTGCCGAGATGCTTGAAGATCTGGATGCTGCCGCCATCGGCCGCCCGCTGGCCCAGCTCTTCCTGCCTGCCGGCAAAGAGGCGGTCGATTATGTAATGAATTCCAATCCGCAGATCAGTGAAGAGCAGGAGCTGGTGTGGCATTCCGGCGGAGAAGTCCGCTATTATCAGGTCCGTTCCTCCCCGGTGCAGAAGCATGACGGCCATCTCGCCGGGCGGATGATCATGCTGATCGATGTTACTGAACGGACCCTGCTCCAGGACAAGCTGCTACAGCTCGCCACCATCGACAGCCTGACCGGCATCTACAACCGGACCCACTTCATGGAGCTGAGCCGCCAACGGCTGAAGGAAGCTGCCGGCTCCGCCGCCCCTTTCTCGGTCATCCTGCTGGATATCGATTTCTTCAAGAATATTAACGACCGCTACGGGCATCAGCACGGGGATATGGCCTTACAGCATGTAGTAAGCGTATGCCGCCAGCATGTCCGGGAGGGGGACGTCTTCGGACGGTACGGAGGTGAGGAATTCGTCTTAAGCCTGCCGGGAGCCCCCTTGAAGGAAGCGGCCCTGATCTCTGAGCGCATCCGCAGGGACATCGAGCAGAGCACCTTCTCCACCTTCACCGGAACCATTAAAATCACAGCTAGCTTCGGCGTAACTGAAGCCTTCCGCCGTTCGATCTCACTGGAGGAGCTGCTCTCAGAAGCAGACCACGCCCTCTATTCCTCCAAGCGGAACGGCCGCAATAGCGTTCATCTCTATGGCGTCTCCTCCATCACCCGCTTCAAGCCCGTGTGATGGAGGCAAGCCCTCTTTTCCTGCCCCGCGCGGCACCTCCTGCTTTCTCTGCGCATATCAAGTAGAAACGTCTTTGCCGTCCTTTTAAAGGACGGTACCATAAAAATTCTTATATTTGAATAAAAGGCACCCGCCGGGTATATCTGCCTGCTCTTTTGGTGATACCAGCTTCCATAGCCCCTTTTTCTCTCCAGTTCTTTCCTGGTTCCGCACTGATTTCCGTCATTCCTGTTCTCCTGTTGTTTGCATAGGCGGGTATTCAGTTTAATAAGAGTTAGCCGATCCGTTCGGTCTTAATTCCGGTAGTTGTGAGGGGGAGGGGACTATGATCAAGATTGGGCTGACCGGCTTCGGAGACCATGAGGAGCTGTACGGCAAAATCAAACCCGCCGACCGCCTGCCCGCCTACAGCGCCCATTTTCCCATTGTGGAGATTGACAGCTCCTTCTATGCGGTTCAGCCGGTCCGAAATTACGAGAAATGGGTGAATCAGACGCCGGAGGCGTTCCAATTCATTGTGAAGGCTTATCAGGGAATGACCGGACATCTGCGGGAAAAAAAGAATTACTACGATACGCCGGAGGAGATGTACCGGGCCTTCCATACCTCTATCGCTCCTGTCCGCTCAGCGGGGAAGCTGGCGATGGCCCTGTTTCAATTCCCGCCCTGGTTCGACTGCACCAAAGACAACGTGGATTTCCTGCGTGAGGCGAAGGAGCTGCTGCTGGATGTGCCCGCTGCCATCGAATTCCGTAATGATTCCTGGTACAGCCCTGAGATGCGTGAGCGGACCCTCCGTTTCCTGGAGCAGGAAGGCTGGATTCATACGATAGCCGACGAGCCGCAGGCAGGTTCCGGCTCCGTCCCGATTGTCCCTGTCGCCACCCGGCCGGACCTCACCTACGTGCGGCTGCATGGGCGCAACACCGCAGGCTGGAACCAGAGCAGTCACCCGGACTGGCGCAAGCTTCGCTATCTGTACTGCTACAGCACCGAGGAACTGACGCAGTGGCGGGACCGGCTGCTGGAGCTTGAACAGACCTGTAAGAATATTTACGTGGTATTTAATAATAATTCTGCCGGGGATGCCACTCCTAATGCTCTAGAGCTGCAATCGCTGCTCGGGATCGACGGCGGACTGGCCCCGCGCCAGCTGGACTTGTTCACCTGATGTACAGAGGTCTACATATATCTCTTCTACTCCTTGCTGAAGCGCCAGCATTACCAGAATCTCCAGATCAGGGTAACCGTCGGAGTTGTCTTACACATGTAAAGGAGGCCTACCTATATGAAGAGAAATCATACTATGATGCAATTTTTTGAATGGCATGTCGCGGCGGACGGAGAACACTGGAAACGCCTGGCCCAGATGGCCCCGGAGCTGAAGGCGGCGGGCATTGATTCGGTGTGGGTCCCCCCTGTGACTAAGGCCGTCTCGCCCGAAGATACCGGCTATGGGGTCTACGATCTCTACGACCTTGGTGAATTCGATCAAAAGGGCGATGTGCGCACAAAGTACGGAACCAAACAGGAGTTAATCGACGCGATTGCCGAGTGCCTGAAGAACGGCATTGCGGTCTACGTGGATCTGGTCATGAACCATAAAGCCGGAGCGGATGAGACGGAGGTCTTCGAGGTCATTGAGGTGGATCGAAACGACCGTACCAAGGATATCTCCGAGCCGTTCGAGATTGAAGGCTGGACCAAATTCGATTTCCCGGGGCGCGGGGATGAATACTCCAGCTTCAAGTGGAATCATACTCACTTCAACGGGACCGATTTCGATGCCAAGGAAGGCCGCAGCGGCGTCTTCCGGATTGACGGCACGAATAAAGGCTGGAATGAGAATGTGGATACCGAATTCGGCAACTACGACTATCTGATGTTCGCCAACATCGATTACCTCAATGCAGATGTGAAGCAGGAGATGCTGAACTGGGGCAAATGGCTGGTGGATACGCTGCAATGCAGCGGATACCGGCTGGATGCAATCAAGCATATCAACCACGAGTTCATCAAGGAATTCGCCATGGAGATGAAAAAGAAACGCGGCGAGGATTTCTACATCGTCGGTGAATTCTGGAACTCCAATCTGGAGGCCTGCCGCGAATTCCTGAACACTGTCGATTACCAGATCGATCTGTTCGATGTCTCTCTTCATTACAAGCTGTACTCCGCTGCACTGGCAGGCCGGGACTTCGACCTGACGCATATCTTCGATGATACGCTGGTCCAGACACATCCCGCGAATGCTGTCACCTTCGTCGACAATCATGATTCCCAGCCTCATGAAGCGCTGGAATCCTGGGTGGGCGACTGGTTCAAGCAAAGTGCCTATGCCCTGATTCTGCTGCGGCGCGACGGATATCCCGTGGTCTTCTACGGGGATTATTACGGCATCGGCGGCCCTGCCCCGATGGAAGGCAAGAAGGACGCCATCGATCCTCTGCTCTGCGCCCGCTACACCAAGGCGTACGGGGAGCAGGACGATTACTTCGACCATCCGAACACCATCGGCTGGGTCCGGCGCGGCGTTCAGGAGATCGAAGGCTCCGGCTGCGCTGTAGTCATCTCCAACGGAGACAACGGAGAGAAGCGGATGTTCGCGGGCGAAACGCGCAGCGGGGAGGTATGGGAGGACTTCACCCATAACCGTGAGGAGTCCGTCACCATCGGTGAAGACGGCTGGGCCGTATTCCCGGTGAACGGCGGCAGCGTCTCCGTCTGGGCCTTACCCGAGCCGAAGCCGGCCGATGCCTGCGCGGAGGAGTAAGCTTGTAAAGATAAAGAATGCCGTCCCTGTGATTAGGGGACGGCATTCTTTTATAGCTGTGAAGCGGATTCACTTCCCGGGCAACAAACCTCCCATTTTATCCACATATTATCCACAAAAGAAATATATTGCTCTTTATAAACGAAAACAAGCTACTTATTTGCTCATCTGGTACTCACCCGGCCCACTTTCAGCTCCAACAATGGGATTTATCCCCGATGTTATCCACATCTTATCCACAACATGCACAACATCTGATGAACTCTACAGAATTTCTATTATGAATAACGCAAAATAGGCGAATCCACGCCACGGGGGCTATGAATTCGCCTATTTATGCTGTGCAAGACATAGCTTGCAGTTAGCATTTGCTTCTGTTGGTTAGCGGCTTGTGGTTGTGTTATCCCCGTCAGCCCAGACGCCTGTGTCATTGTTCAGAATACGTTCGATCGGATATACCTTCCATACTGCGGTTACTACAGCCGAACACAGGACTGCTTTGAGCAGGTCGCCCGGAAGAAACGGCCACATGCCAGCCGTCAGTGCCTTGCCGAGTGAATCCATGCCTGTAGAATAGGCAAGCCATCCCACACCGCCCGGATAAACTAACAGTGCCCCGAAGATAAAGTTAACGGCCAGCAGCTTCGCGAAGGTGTATTTGTCCTGCTTGATGCGTTCGGCGAAAAAGCCAATCAGCCAGGCCACGAACGGCCAGGAGAAGATATATCCGGCGGTAGGGCCAACCAGGACCGCTAATCCTCCGCTTCCGCCCATCACCTGGAATCCGGCAGCAGCGAGTCCGATTACGATCAGTACAGCAAGTGCCCCGTAACGGGCCCCAAGGATAGAACCAGCCAGCATTACCGCGAGGGTCTGCATGGTGATGGGTACCGTGGAGAAGGGCAGCGAGATTTTTAAATAACTCAGAGCTATCATGACAGCGGCAAATAAAGCGCTGAATATCAGGCCGCGGGTTGTCCATTTCTTCATGGCCGGGAGGTTCCCCCTTTTTTTTAAAATATAAGAATTTATATGTTTCACGCTACAAATTATCCTTCTATTTCCCGCAGAAACGGTACCGTCCTTTAGAAGGACGGCAAAGCCGTTTTCACTTGGGATCACTATAACATCCCCCTCCAGATACATCAATCCTGAAAACTTTGTTATAATGGGTAGCAATTGTTGACTAGAGCTGGACGGAAAGCAGGCATGAGGATGATCAGGGCGCATAATATAAGCTTGTCTGTGCGGGAGGGGCAGCATCGCCGTACGGTACTGCAAGGGATTAACATTCATATAGAGCCCGGGGAATGGGTAGCACTCACAGGGGCCAACGGCTGCGGCAAATCCTCGCTCATCCGCTCCTTCAACGGACTGAATACCCCCTCGGGCGGCAGTCTGTCCGTGGCCGGACTGGACCTGCGCCTGCCGGAGAACCGGACGGCTGTGAAGCAACATGTGCAGCTTGTATTTCAGAATCCCGAAGCACAGACGGTGGGCTCCACCCCCTTCGAGGATATCGCCTTCGGGCTGGAGAACCGGGGACTGGAACGGAAGCGGATGATTGCACGAATCCATGAGATTCTACAGCAGGTAGGGCTAAGCCATAAAGCAGAAGCAGAGGTATCCACGCTGTCCGGCGGAGAACGCCAGCGCCTGGCGGTAGGCTGCTGCCTGGCACTGGAAGCCGATATGATCATTTTCGATGAGGCCACCTCGATGCTGGACCCTGAGGGAAGATCAGATATTCTGGAGCTGGCCCAGGGGCTATGGCAGGCGGGGACTACCATCCTCTGGGTCACCCAGCGGATGGAGGAGCTAGCCGCAAGCCCGCGCATCGCGGTGCTGGGCGAGGGACAATTGCTCTATGACGGCAGCCCGCGCAGCCTGTTCTATACCTCGGATCTGCCGGAGACACTCGGCTGGCTTCCTTCTCCGGCTGTCCGGGTCGGGAAGCTGCTGCTGAAGCAGGGCTGGCCGCTTCATCTGCTGCCGCTGACCGGGCAGGATCTGGAGGAGCTGCTATGAGAATTCATACAGAGCAGCTCTCCTTTTGCTATGAAGGCAGCAGGCCAGCGGTTCATGAGATCTCTCTTGATATCCCTACAGGTACGCTGACCGTCCTCTGCGGAGTGAACGGGAGCGGTAAATCTACGCTGCTCCGTCTGCTCGCGGGTCTTGCACAGCCTTCCTCCGGGCAGATACTCTACGATCACGGGAAGAAGACGGACTCCAAGACCGCCGAAGCAGTATCCATGGTGTTCCAGCAGCCGGAGACGCAGCTGTTCGCGGTTACGGTACATAAAGATATCGAATACGGCCTAATGGAGCGCGGGGTGTCCAAGGAGAAGCGTCCAGAGATCATCGCCAGCGCCCTGGCGAAGACCGGGCTGGCTTACGATGAATTCGCCGGGCGCTCACCCTTTCTGCTTAGTGGAGGTGAGAAGCGGCGCGTATGTATTGCGGGAGCCCTGGCCGTAGAACCCGGACTCCTGATTCTGGATGAGCCGACCGCAGGGCTGGACCCGCAGGCAGCGCAAGCACTGCTCGAAATGGTGCAGCAGCTGCGCAGCAGCGGCCTGACCCTGATCATCGGCACCCATGATCTGGACAGCTTCCTGCCGGTTGCAGACAAGGTCATCGTGATGAAGCAGGGCGCTATTCATTATGACGGTCCTGCTCCGGCATTGACTGCCGACCCCGGCCTGCTGGCAGACGCCGGACTCACGCCCCCCGTCTATGCTTCCATGGGACGCAGAGCAGTGCAGCATGGCCTGCTGGGAGCAGTCCCGGACAGTCTGGAGGAGCTGCTGGCAGGGCTGGAAAAGCACCCGCTGCCTATCCCGCAAGCAGACAGCAGGCACGCAGACTCTGGCGACTCTGCACGCAGTGGCGCTTCAACATCCGGCAGCCCAAGTCGCGAACAGGACCCTCCACGCAGATCTGGCTGGCAAGGCCTTGATCCCCGGGCCAAATGGCTGGGGATGATTCTCGGCTCGCTGGTCCTGTTAGGGATGAACACTCTGCTTCCGCTGCTGCTTACCACCGGGCTGCTGACCGGGCTCGCGGCATCGGCTCGCATCTCCTGGCGCCGGGCCTTCCGCTTCTTCCGCCCGTTCCTGCTGATGTTCCTGTTCCTCTGGCTGCTGTCCGGCCTTAGCTGGAGCTCTCCCGACCTCGTACTCGGGCCGCTCAGCTTCAGCTATGCAGGACTGGAGCGCGGGGGAATTAGCGTGCTGCGCTTCCTGCTGCTGATTGCCCTGGGCTTCCTGTTCACCGAGACGACCACCGGAGCCCCCTTGCGCGAGGGTCTGGAATGGGGCATCGCTCCACTGCGGACCCTGGGCATCCGCACCCGTAACTGGTCGCTTGCCGTATCCGTGACCCTGCAGTTCGTGCCGTGGATTCTCGGCAAGCTGGCCCAGCTGCAGCTTGCGCTGGGCTCACGCGGAATGGCCCGCTGGTCCCCGAGGCAGATCGCCCTAATCATCGTGCCTCTGCTGATTCTTGTCCTGGGCATGGGCGATGAGCTGGCGACAGCCGTAGAATCACGTGGTTATGATCCCGCCAAGCAGCGGACCCCCGTCTATCAGCTCCGCTGGAGCAGGCGTGATACACTGGCAGCGATAGGTATCCTGGCTGTTGCAGCTACACTGTGGTGGGTAGCCCGGATTAGCTGAGCGGATGCGGAGCGAGTCCGCGAACAAAATCACCTTAGCGGATGGATCATGCGATAACTTATACGTGCTTCGCAGCTAATATAGTTAAACCCGCCTTACCTATCCACCTACTTGTGGGGCATTCAGCTAAATCAGGGGCGCTAGCGCCCCTGATTTTTGCTCCATTGACCTTTATTCGGCCTACGCTCCTTCGCGTCAGCCCATTGCTGATTGTATGCTGTTTTTGGCATACATTCGGCCCGTGCCCCCTCTAGCTGCCCATTGTATGCTGTTTTTGACATACATTCGGCTCGTGCTACCTCTCGCCGTCCAATGTATTCGGTTTTTCTCATACAATCTTGGTACACCATTTACTCCTTTAGCATGCGTCCGAGTACTCCCCCCAACAGCGCACACTCCTAATCAAAAGCAAGCCGCCCCCCCAGCTATCGGAGAGGGCGGCAACTTTTTTGCAGCTACAGCAGCTTTAATTACTTCAAGGTACTCGCAAGGACCGAGATATCACCGGAGGAATAATCCAGGAAATACGCTGTTTTCGACTTCACATTAGCGTACAGGAATTTGGTGGTGCCATTCTTCGGCCATTCCTGATTCTTCAGCAGCGCCGCGCCCCCCTGAGAGAATAGAGACCATGAGTGCCCCTGCAGATCCCCCACAAAAACCTGACCGTTAACCGCTCCCGTAACCCAACCGGAAATGTCGCCTTCCTCTTTGAAGATTTGTTGTACTGAAGCCGTTTCTTTGCCGGTAGCTTTGCTGATTAACCGGAAGACCTTCTGAGCCTCATCGGCTGAAGGACGGCTGACATTCCCCGGTACGGGCTGATAAGTGTAGGAAGTGTAGGCCGCATAGAAGTTCCCGCTGGATTGAATGGAGAAGTCCGTATTGAAGTCCTTGATTACCGTCTCATTTCTTGAATACAGATTAACCAGCTTCACCAGATAGTCCGTGCTCATAATGCCCTGTGCCTGATACTTAACCGCCAAATACGGGTATCTCTGAAAATCCCAATCCATTACAGATATATTCTCATAGCCCTTATCAACGAACTTGGCATTGTAAGTTACATTCGGCTTCGCCCAGGGATACTGATAGAGGCTGAAGGTATTCCCCGCTTGGACCATGATCCGTTCATTGGTTTTACCGCTTGGAGCTACCCACTTCACTTTATCCCCTGCCGTTTTAAGCGGGATATCCGTTTTGCTGAGGAGACGTCCACTAGAGGAGAATACGGATTTCGATATTTTAGTGCCCTTGCCTTGTTTAAGCAGCACAATTTTCGGGGGACTGCTCATCACCTGTAAGTCCAGGATACGGCTGGAGTCCTCTGATATCGTAATCGCAGTGTTTGTATGTAAGTCAACGATATCGGCTTTATTATTCACATGATCCACAAGTGCCACTGCATTTCCGCTAACCCATACCACATCGGTCTGCTCATTAACCGGCTGCTCTTTGGGACCGGCATTCGCCGGACCGGCGGAAATCAGCAGGCCCATAGTCAACGCAGAAATAACTAATACCTTTTTGAACATAGAATAATCCTCCTGTTACGCGATTTTTGAATCCCTATTTATGACGCCTGGATATATAAAAAGTTGCAGAAAATCAAATATTTTCCGCAACTCCTTGTCGCCGTATCCGGTCTTCCGTCTATTACAAGGCTTATTCGCCAATCACCAACAGGCTATTCAACTCACTCCTCCTCCTGCGGATGTCTGGAGACCAGCCGCACCAGATCCAGGGTCAACAGAGGGAGTGTAACAGCAGCGGGATAGGCCAGATACCGCGGCTCCCATACCGGGTTGAACTTCTCCTTATACCGGCGCAGACCGGAGAAGCCGTACCAGTGGCCGCCGCGTTCAAAAACAAGCCGGGCAAGCTTCTCCTCCCGCAGCGCTCCAAAGCGGCCCCCGACATTAGACAGCGGGGCCGACCCGAGGTTAAAGCTACTGTATCCGCGGGCTTTCGCCCATTCCAGCAGACACAGGAACAGGTAATCCATAGTCCCGTTCGGGGTATCCTTGTGATGGCGCATCAGATCCACCGAGACGCTCTTCTGCCCGTCATAGCCAGGAGCCACGGAGGCAAAAGCCAACACATGGCCCTCTGGTCCGCGCAGCAGCGCCAGCGGTGCGAGCTGGAGGTACGGCTCGCTGAACCAGCCCAGCGAGTAGCCTTTTTCCATTCGTCCGGCCAGCCATTCCTCTGACAACAGGCGGAGCTCCTGCAGCAGCTCCTTCGAATGCTGTGCCTCTGTGATCTCGAAACGGTAGCCCTCGCGCTCGAACCGCCCCTTCACATTACGCAGGCTGGCGTTCCGCGAACCGCTAATGCCAAAGTCCGCCAGCGGAACCAGCGCCTCTTCCCCCAGCTTGAAGAACCGGTAGCCCTGCTCATGATAGAGCGGAAGATGCGCCGGGGTCGCCTGATAGAAGACTACAGATAGGCCATATAAGTCTGCAGCCTGTCTGAACTCACTGATTCCATTGTTAAGCAGAGCCATCGGCCCCAGCGGGTCCCCCAGCACCACCAGCTTGTCCCGGACTCTGGCGAAGGCAAATAGCACCCGGCCTTCCTGGGCCCAATAGAAGCTTTTGTCGCCAAGGAACAGCATGTGGCTTAAGGCATTGCCCCAGCCTTCTGAGAGGAAGCGCTCCAGCCGCGCCATATCCTTATCCGCGAGAAGCGTATCTGCCTTGTGCTGCGGCCTGAGGGCTACCAGCATCGTCAGCAGCAGCCAGGAGAAGATCAGTCCGCCGGCCGCCGTAACGGCCACATTACTGTGCTGCCGCAGCCATTCCGGCTGGATGCCGGGCGGAAGATGCTTCAGGAAGCCGTGATGGGTATAACTCGCCAGCCCGTAATAGCTAAGGGCTACAGCCGAAGTCAGGAGCAGCCACCATAAAGTGCTTTTAGCGCTAAAAGGAACGCTGATCCGGTAGAACCGGCTTCGTGAGATCCAGAGAATCATCCCCACCACCAGCAGGAACAGGGCCTCCTCGTAATCGAACCCCTTCGTGAATGCAAAGACCGCCCCGCTAAGCAGCAGCAGGCTTGTCCAGACATAGGCTCTACGGACACGCAGGGAGATCCCGCGCGACAGCAGAATCAGCATAAAGCCGATTAGCACGGACAGATGGTGCGAGATCTGCATCACGGGCAGCGACAGCAGCTCCTCTGTCACCTTTAGCCTGTAGAGCAGCTCAGGCGTAGCTGCGGACAACAGCAGAAGCAGGCCACTGGCTAAGACCAGCTTACCGAGTGCCCATACGCCCAGATCACTGAGGAAGGTATATTGGCCGGGCCAGCCCCATATTTTTTGCCATACCGTCAGGGGTGCTTCGACTCTGTCGCCGCTGCGTTCAGTGCCCTTCGTACCCGGCAGCCCGAACTCCAGCGCAGCCAGCACCAGCCCGAGCAGCCAGGGGATAATGTAATAGAATAATCTGTAGATGACCAGGACTGCCATGGCATGATCGCTCTTGATGCCAAGCTGGGTAAGCCCGAGCAGTGCAATCAGATCGAACGCGCCGATGCCGCCGGGAGCCATACTTAGAATTCCCGCTATCGCAGCCACAACATAGATACTGAAGACGGTGAGAAACGGAGCGCTTCCGAGCATCTCACCGGCAATGAACCAGAAGGTCAGCCCGGCGAACACCCACTCCAGGAAGGAGGCACCTACAGAAGCAACCACAGTAAGCCAGGCGGTTCTCCCCTCACCCCGGTTGACCCATTTGGCGAAGAGCGCAGAGCGCTGGAGGAGTACAAAGAACGGCAGATACAGTGCTATCCCCCAGACTGCAAAACCCAGCCAGCGATGCGCCTCCAGCAACCGGTCCGCCGGCAGAAGCCCGGTAATCGTCCCCCACCCGAGCAGCGACAGCCCCGTAATCATCAGCGGTGACAGGAACACAATGGCCGGCGCGAGCAAGGACGCAGGCACACTGCTCCGCTTATAGAGCAGCGTTCTAAGGCCCGCGCCAGCCAGACCGGCGAATCCGATCATATTATTGAACGTATTGGCAATCCAGGCATAACGGAAGGTCCGCAGCCAGCCGATCTGCAGGCGGAAATGCCGCCGGATCAAGTAATCATAAGTACTCATAACTGCCACTGACAGCAGCGATATTCCCAGCATCTGCATAATAGAGGGCACGGGAACGGATTTCAGATCACGGATGATTTTACCCATGTGAATCTGCTTCAGCTCATGCTGCCCCTCCAGATAGACCAGCCCGATAATCATCAGCGGAAAAAGCGCCCGCACCGCCTTAATCCGGTAAATGGATATCAGCAGCCGTACGATTTTGAAGCGTTCCAATTTATTTTTGATTACAGTATGCATGACTTCACCTGTCCTCACTGCCGAACGCTCTTGTTACCTGAACATATTCAGCCCTCTTCATACGAACCCATTATAACAAGATCCGCAGCAGAACTCCCGTATAATGGTCACACGCTTACAAGAGTAAGACGGCAGGCGGAGGATAATTCCCTGCACTGGAGCTATATTTGTTCCTCTGATGATGTGAAGTGTATACATCTATATTGGCACAAGTGGAAACGGTACCGTCCTTTTAAAGGACGGTACCGTTTCAGCGGGAAATAGAGGGATAATTTATCGTGTGCAACATATAAATTCTATATTTTAAAAGCACCCGGACTGCGATTAGTCCGGGTGCTTTTATCATCGTGCCAAGGGTTGTCATCCCCTAACGGAGAGCCTGTCACCACGGCAATGGCGGCTCTCTTCAGAGGCATACTGTTCTCGTTAAGGCTATACTCTAATGTCGAATCTACCTGAACTGTCAGTGGTCGCGTTAGCAATCGCCTGAACGGATGCTGCTGTCAGCTTATTATTGTTACCGGAAGGCTTGTCCGGAGACGCAGCAGCGCTGTGGGCAGAAGCAGAGCTGCCCGCAGCCTGTGACTTCTGGGCAATTTGTGCTTCGATCTGCTTGATCTGCTGTTCTAGCTGCTTGGTTTGTGTTTCTTTGGCTTGCTCGTTGTCCTGGCTTGCGCTTACCTTCTCAAGCTCAGCCTCCAGCTTCGCCTTCTGCTTCTCAAGTGCAGCGGTATCGCTGGCGCTGGAGGAGGTATAAGATACGGATGCTGAAGCGGCTACGGATGAGACATTCATGGGCGATCCCTCCTTTCACCTCTTCAATATATCCCCTTTCTCTACAATGAACGTTAAAATGCGCTGAAAGTTGGCTGAATATCCGCTCTCTACTCCTGGCGCGCCCTCCGGTTCACCAGCATAACGCTCAGCAGGATGATGACCAGCCCGGCGATGGTGTTAACATACACCTGCTCCTGCAGGAAGATTACGCCCCACAACAGGCCAAATACAGGTACGAGGAAAGTAACACTGACGGTCTTGACCGGTCCGACACTGGCAATCAGCCGGAAGTACAGCAGATACGCCACCGAGGTGCAGATCAGCGACAGGCCGAGGACAGAATATACAGCGGCGGAAGAAGGGAGATGATCCGGGGCAAAAAGCACCGCCAGCGGCAGCAGCACCACACTTGCGCCCAGCTGTTGTCCCGCAGCAAGCGCCAGCGGAGAGAGACCGGAGCCTACGCGTGATGCGTACAATCCTCCGAACGCATAGCAAAGCGCGGCTCCAAGAGAGTAACCTACGGATAAAAGAACCGTACTGGTCAGCGGGAGCGGGCTCCAGCCGACCAGCACACCCACACCCACCAGGCCTATAATCAATCCGGCCGATTTGGCCGCCCCCGGCTTCTCCTTCCGGGTCCCCCACGCTGCCAGTGCCGCGAACATCGGGGTTGTAGCATTCAGAATCGCTGCCAGTGAGGCGCTCAGATGCAGCTCAGCCATACAGATCAGCGTGAACGGAAGCGCCGCATTAATCGCACCAAGCAGCAGGAAAGACTTCCAGTGCTTCAGGAGGCCCAGCCTGCGCCGGGTCAACAGCGCATAGAGCAGCAGAGCAGCTCCGGCAATCGTAACGCGCAGCTCTGTCGTGAAGACCGGACCAAGCTCCGGCGAGGCAATCCGCATGAACAGGAAGGAAGCCCCCCAGGCAAAAGCAAGCAGCAGCAGGGTAGCAAAGTCCTTGCGGCTCACGGCTTGACCTCTCTTCGGCACAGCAGCAGATAGGACAGAACCGACAGGAGACCCGCTCCCGCGATGACCAGCGCCATTGGAAGAGCCGATCCGCTGCCGCCGAGTCCGACCAGCGGAGCCGCGCAGCTCCCCAGCAGCAAGGGAAGCAGACCCAGAAGCGCAGAGGCGCTGCCTGCTGTCTCCCCCTGATCCTGCATCGCCAGCGAGAAGCTGGTCGTACCCACCAGACCTACACTTGCAACCACAGCGAACAGACAGATTAGGATTGGCAGCAGCCCGCCTCCGGCGAGGAGGGTAATCAGCAGCATTACACCGCCGGAGGTACTAAGGAGAAGGCCGCAGATCAGCAGCTTACGCTCACCCACTCTGGCCGACATCCGCCCGGCAATCTGCCCGGTCAGAATAATACCGAAGCCGTTCACGGCGAAGATCAGGCTGTACATTTGCGGGGATACCCCGTAAATCGTCTGCAGCACAAAGGATGATCCCGAGATATACGCGAACATGCCTGCCATAACAAAGCCCTGGGAGAGCGCATAGCCCATGAAGCCGGCATTGCCTAGCAGAGTGCGGAAGGTACGCAGGGTTCCTGCCAGTCCGCTGCGTATACGCCGTTCCTTAGGCAGAGTCTCCGGCAGCCGCAGCAGGATGACCGCCGCGAAGAGCAGCCCGCATACGAACAAGACGATAAATACGCCCTTCCAGTCCGTCACTCTCAGCAGCTGTCCCCCGATGACCGGCGCTGCAATCGGGCCCAGTCCGTTGACAATCATCAGCAGCGAGAAGAACTTGGTTAATTCCGAGCCGCTGTACATATCGCGGACCGCCGCGCGGGAGATCACCACCCCTACCGATCCGGCCAGGCCTTGAATGAAGCGCAGCACAATCAGCAGTCCGATGGACGGGCTGAACGCGCAGAGGAGCGAAGACACCGCATAGATAATCATCCCGAACAACAGAGGAATCCGGCGCCCGTGCACATCACTGAGCGGTCCGGCTACAAGCTGGCCCGAAGCCAGCCCCAGCAGGAAGAAGGTCAGAGTAAGCTGTATCATGGCGGGACTGGTATCGAAATAGAGGCCAAGAGCAGGCAGCGCAGGCAGATACATATCAATCGACAGCGGGCCAATGGTAGCGATGGCTCCCAGAATCACGGCAAGCTGCAGCCGCTGGCTTCTGGACGGCCCGCTTTCGGCCAGGCTTGTCACCGAGTTTTGCTTCATCATAAACAGAATACATCCTTTCTTGCCCGTAACCTTTAGTAAGACGGCAGTGCTATTTATGTTCAGGCCCGTTAATATATTTCTCCATACTACCCGATTACCGCCGGATTGTTCAATGAATTTATGGTTTGGCGGGGAAGAGCAGGGGGAACTGGTGCAGAGGGATCAAAGTGCAATAGTGCCGGGAGATAGAAGCGGTCTGATGGGGGAGACCTGCTCGCAAATCCTGCAGAATATGCAACAATGTCGCTCATGAGAGGCCCTCTGCGTGGAAATCCTGCATGAAATGCAACATTCGCAGCCCTAACTAGCCCCGAAGCGCCGGAATTCCTGCAAAAGATGCAACAATGTGCCATAGCCAGTAACAAATTTAGAAAATTGCTGCAAAAAGTGCAACATTGCTGCTCGGTTGAAGTGTACTGTGCGCATATCCTGCGCGAAATGCAACAGTCACAACCCCAATTTGTGCCGAATTTGAGCTACGTGCCCGCTTGCCCCCGCCCACTCTCCACAACAACAAAAAACCGCCTGCCGTAGCCGCCAATCCTCTATGTGATCGGCAGGCCCGCAGGCGGTTATTCCGGGTGGTGCTGTTGTTAATTCATTGAACCCTTCAGAGCGGCCAGCCAATCTCTTGCTGCCTCCGCCTCGGCGGCGCTCAGGCGGTGCCCCTGATTGCCCCAGTGCGAGGTAACCTCTGCCCCGGCGCCGCTTAACAGAGCTTCCAGCTCCCGGGTCTCCTCGGAGCGGATAATCGGATCATTGGTCCCTGCCCCGATAAAGACCGGAACACCCTGCAGCGAAGGAATCGCCAGGCCGCGCAGCGGAACCATCGGGTGCAGCAGCACTGCGGCCCGGAAGAGGGCTCCGTAATGGAAGATCAGGCTGCCCGCGATGTTCGCACCGTTGGAATAGCCGACAGCGACCAGATTACCGGCATCGAAGCCATATTTGGCAGCCGCTTCCTCCAGGAACTGCTTCACCTCATGGGTGCGGAAGATCAAATCCTCCTCATCGAAAATCCCCTCCGCCAGCCGCCGGAAAAAGCGGGGCATGCCATTCTCCAGCACGTTACCGCGAATACCGAGCACAGATGCTCCAGGTGCCAGCAGCTCGGCCAGCGGCAGCAAATCACGTTCATTGCCGCCTGTACCATGGAATAAAACCAACGTTGGCTGTGTTACGTCTGTACCTTGCTCAAATACATGAATCATACCGGCTTCACCTCCAGTTCACGGATTTCAAACGGGCTTAAATTGTCTTCAATTGCCGCACGCTGCGGCTCAAACCACCCCGGAAGCATCAGCTTCTGCCCCAGCGCCTCAGGTGCTTCATCACGGGCGAAGCCTGGAGGATCGGTTGCAATCTCGAACAGAATTCCGCCTTCTTCCCGGAAGTAGATGGCATTGAAGTACTGGCGGTCCTGCACCGGAGTCGGCTGGTAGCCGTGACTCTGAACCCGGCGGCCCCACTCCAGCTGCTCACTGTCGTCTGCCGCCCGCCACGCAATATGGTGAACCGTACCTGTACCGCCGCCGCCCTGCGGAACCGGTGTGGCCTTCAGATCAATAATATTGCCGATGTCTCCAGTCGCTCTATACCGGAAATAACCGTCCCCTTCAGCAATACGTTCCATCCCCAGTGTGCGGGAGAGTGTATCAGCTGTGCGTTCCGGGGCTGTGCTGTAGAGGACAGCACCTCCGAAGCCTTTTACCGCATGCTCTACCGGAACGCCGCCGAACGACCAGGTGCTCAGCGCACCCTCTTCACGCTCCACCAGCTCAATTCGCAGTCCGTCATAATCCGCGAAGGAGAGATACGACTCCCCAATCCGGGTAACCTTAGTCACAGGGATCTGGTAAGCGGCCAGCCGCTGCTCCCAGAATCCGAAAGAGCCGGCAGGTACAGCATAAGTGGTCACACCGACCTGGCCGCCGCCGATTCTGCCTTTACGTCCATGAGCCCATGGGAAGAAGGTGATGATCGTACCCGGTGCACCCTGCTCATTGCCGAAGTAGAGGTGGTAGACCTCGGGGGCGTCGAAATTGATGGTTTTTTTGACGAGCCGCAGGCCCAGAATTCCGGCATAGAAATCAGCATTACGCTGTGCGTCTCCAACAAAAGCGGTAACATGGTGAATCCCTGCAGTATGCATAGTCATGAGTGAACCCTCCTGATAGTTATGATGATGATGATACGCTTATTTTTATTTTAGTTGAAGAATATTGCGTCCAGCGAAATCGAACCCGCGCCTGTCAGCGCTATACCTACAGCGACTACCAGTACCGTCAATGGAAACTCAATCCCGTTCGCCGTGGACCAGAATCCGTTAGGAGCATGCACCTTCACAATAGCACCGAGCATCGTTGCCGCAATCAGTACCGCAGCCACCGGAGTCAGCAGACCCAGAGTGAACAGCAAGCCTCCGGCCAGCTCCATCAGACCTGCCAGCACCGCCATACGCACGCCGGGCTTAATGCCAATCGACTCCATCCAGCCGCCTGTTCCCTTAGGCCCATATCCGCCGAACCAGCCGAACAGCTTCTGTGCACCATGCCCGATGAACGCTACACCAATTACCAATCTCATCAACAATAAACCTACACTAACCATTTTAAACACTCTCCATTCTCTTGGTTTTAATTATCTTAACATTAAGATATTGGCTAAAAAAATTTATTGAGCTATTATTCTCTCATTAGTTCAGCGTACTAATAAGCAGACAACCTTACCGCCGCTGGGCTGCGACGCACTCACTTCTATACGCCCTTGCCCAGCTTCTTCAGCAGCAGTGTCGCCTGAGCCTTCTCTCCGCTGTCCAGTCCGCCCATCAGGTTATGAATAGAATGAATATGCTGCGGAAAAATATTGTCGAACAGCTCACGCCCCGCCTCTGTAATCTCGGCATACGTAACCCGGCGGTCATCCTCGCAAGGAACGCGCTTCAGCAGTCCCCGCTTCTCCAGCTTGTCGATATTGTAGGTAATGCTGCCGCTGGTGACCAGAATCTTCTCACCAATCTGCTGAAGTGGAATCCGATTTCTATGATACAGCACCTCCAGCACCATGAACTCCGCCGATGCCAGCCCGTGACTCTTCATATCCTTCACCGCCTGATCCATCAGGCTCTTATACGCCTTCGACAGAACGACGAACAACTTCAGCGACGCTGCCTGCTCCTGTTCCTGAGTAGTGTCTGCTTCTGTTCCTGCTGTCTTGTTTTTGCTGCTCATATCCTGCACCTCCTGTCCGGCTGTGTTTGTCTTTAAGTTAATTATCTTTAAGTTAAGATAAATATACGTTATGGGGAGCAGTCTGTCAAGTGGTTCTACACACTAATTTGCTTCTGGAGAAACAAATTGAGCTTCTTTATCGCGCTTCACAACACAATTGTGATCTGCAGGTGATCTTCCAGTAATTCAGCATTGATCGTTCCGCCTAGTTTATCAATCAGAATTTTGACAATTGCCAATCCCAGTCCGGTGCTCCCTGCACTTCGGGATATATCCGATGTATAGAAGCGGTCGAACAGTCTTTCCAGATTCACTTCATTCGGGCTTGAGATCCTATTGGTTATTATTAATTCTGTTGCGCTACCCTTCATCAGGGTGATCTTGAGATCACCAGTGGCATACTTAGCTGCGTTATCCAGCAGGTTCTGCAAAATACGCCGCAGCATATCCTCATCTGCCCAGACAAATACAGTATCCTCCGGGAGACTAATTTCAGGATGCAGGTTCCGTCCCTCGAACATAGCAGCATTCTCCACCACGCTATCCATAATCAGATTCGAGTAATTTATATTCTTGAGTTTCGGCTGAATCTCTTCAGAATCCAGCACAGCCAGTTCATAGAATAATTTGATTAAAGTCTGCAGATGAGCAGCTTTGCGGAAGACTATTCCTATTTGCTCACGTTGCTCTGGATTCACCGCCCCTTTGCTCAGCAGCTGAAGGTAGCCGATCATTGATGTTAAGGGTGTGCGCAGATCATGGGAGATATTAGCTACGGATTCTTTCAAGTGATTGCCGCTGCGTATCATCTGAATGCGGAGCTCACGCTGCTTCGTCAGATTCTTATTGATCTCCGCAGTAAGTGAATTCAAATCCTTATCGATCAAAGATATATTCAGTTTCTTTTCAACTGTTCCCGAAGACAGTTCAACCATCTGTTTTGTAATATTGCGAATTTGCCTTTTCAGTGAAAAGAGGCGGAACATAAGTGCCCCAAGTATTACCGAGAGCAGAACAGCAATATATATCATTGATTGTAGCGCCTCTTTTCCCATTTTTATTTAAGTTCAGAAGTATTGAACCGCTGAAATGAAAGTGCGATGAACAACAGCAGAA
The DNA here is from genome assembly GCF_038593195.1 of Paenibacillus sp. FSL H7-0350. Lineage (NCBI taxonomy): Bacteria > Bacillati > Bacillota > Bacilli > Caryophanales > Paenibacillaceae > Paenibacillus > Paenibacillus sp. FSL H7-0350. Next base: position 3,948,404 of record NZ_CP151972.1, read on the forward strand.
ATAATCCTCCTGAAAGTATGATCTCAGACACCTGAACCGTAGAGAGCGAGTAGGCTAAGGAGGCTCTGACCTGATTCATAGGCAGGAACCTCAGCCACGGCACAAATTCATACCAGCCAAGCGGCCCGGCATAGGCAATAATCATTGCACTGATAAAAAGAACAACTATTGATACAGATACTGTTTTGGCAGAGTCCTTGAATAAAAAGGCAAGAAAGATACAGACTGAGAACACTGCACTATTCAGTAGCACCGACAACAGAATTACTCTGAGGATATACAAAATATCATGATTCCATGAGCTCCCCCAGCCCAATTGAAAGGACATTCTTATGCTCCCCACTACCGGCCCCAGCAGCATCAAAAGGTTGAATACAGCCAAGTAGATAAAACATTTACTGAAGAATATTGCCATTCGCGAATGACCCGCTACGACCTCCAGATGAATCGTGCGGTTCGAAAAGTCCTGGCCCATCAGCAAAGCCACGATTGCCGAGAATAACACCAGCCAGACCGTTGAATCGTAAACCATTGCATAAAATATGCCTATAGTATCTTTGTGTGTTGTCAGATCAGCAATATAGCTCTTGCTGGCAAGAAGCCCGTAAAGGATACTAAGCAGTGCACTGCCGGTAAAAAAACGGTTGCATTTCATGCGGTACCATTCCATTTGCAATAGATTATTCATGGCATCCTCCCCTTTAATATAATTCTGAACGATTGAAGATTCTAACTGCCGCCAAGCAGAAACACATCAAAAAAATGATTCCGACCAGCAACGCCGCACCTATGGATGAAGAGTCCTCAATTAATAATCTCAGCTGCCCCAATGGAATAAAGTGTGCAATCGTCTTAGCGTTCGGACCATTAAGCAGGAAGATGTTCAGAAAATAAATCAATGCTGGAATCGATAAGGTTTTACCGATGTCTCTACAGATGAAGGCCATCAGCAGCGAAATTCCGCACATCGCTGAATTCAATACTGCTGTGGTAAAGAATAAGGCAATTACTTTGCTAGAATCAGACCCGAAAGAATGACCACCCCATCCGTGACTTCCGGTGTTATACGCAATAGAAAGAATGGGCTGCAATAGCAAAATGATGTTGGACCCCACGATAAACAGGATGGCCTTGCTAAAGAAAACATGATTACGTGAATGTCCTGCGCAAATCATGTGGTACAGAGTATGGTCAGCGAAGTCCTTGCCAAGGTAGAGTGCTCCAAATACACAAGTGAACAGCATTAATATAGGTGCGTTATATAAGGATGCCGAGACACTGTCATATCCCGTAAGCTGCCCCTGATCCAGCATAAGGAAGCTGCCAAGCATTACAGACAGGGCAGACAGGATGAAAAAACTCTTGTCATGCACCAGCTTATAAAGCTCCGCCTTAATGAGACAATACATGCTTTTCTCCTCCAATACGCTCCAGGAAGTACCCTTCCAGCGTATCCCCGGCGATTGTCATTCCTGTGATCAGCACCCCTTCTTTCATTAAAGTGGCCGAAATCCCCTCCATGTCATCTAAGTGATCATATAGCTTAATGGTGCCATCAGGCATAACCTGATAATCTTTGATATTCATCCGGCTTTCCAGAGCATGCAGGGCATTCTCTACATGATTAGTCTGAAGGGCAATATGGCGTTTGCATTTCTCATTTAGCTGACTCTGCGTTAATTCCTCAATCAGAGCGCCTTGATTAATGAGGATGTACTGCGACACTGTCTGATACAGTTCGTTGAGAATATGGCTGGATATCAATATCGTTGTCCCGCGTTCCTCATTTAGGCGTTTCAGCAAGATCCGCATTTCAGCTATGCCCATCGGGTCAAGCCCATTAATAGGTTCATCCAGAATAAGCAACTCGGGATCATGCAGCAAAGCAATCGCAATACCCAGCCGCTGGCGCATTCCGAGCGAAAAATTACGTACTGCCTTCCTTCCAGTAAGATGATCCTCCAGACCCACCAGCTCCAGTGTCTCTCTGATGACCTGCGGATCGGGTATCCCCCGCTGAAGCCGTTGAACCTCCAGGTTCTGCACCGCAGTCATGTTAGGATACAAGGCAGGCGTTTCAACCATACAGCCGATCCGTTTGCGCTGTTCCTGCAAGGCCTGCTTCCCTGTCTTACCGAACAGGTGCAGCTCACCGCTCGTAGGAAAGGACAACCCTACAATAAGACGGATCAGCGTTGTTTTTCCCGCGCCATTCTGCCCGATGAAGCCGTAAATCTTTCCCCTTTCAATGGTTAGATTAATATTATCCAAGGCCAAAGTATGATTATATTTCTTGGTGAGATTTTTGGTCATAAGGATGATGTCACTCATGTCTGCCACGCTCCTTATCTACAGTTACGCTGAATTACATAACCTTACTGACTACATTAAGCGGTAACCTTAAAGAAATTCTTAATTCTGCCTGGGCCACTTTTAAAGAATTTATAAAGTTTATGTTCCTGCAGGGCTTTGCACACAACAGGAAGAGCCGCTTGCGCCATAAGCAAACGGTATCCTCAAAACGAGCTTATATACTTTATCCGATCTTGGGCTAGTCAAGTTTATACAAGCGGTATCCTATTCCCCAAACCGTTTCTATGTAATGTTTATCCGGACTTACTGCCTTCAGCTTATTGCGTATATTGCTAATATGAACATTCAGCGTGTTATCTTCACTCATGTACTCTTCATTCCAGATACTCTGAAATAAATTGGATTTAGAATATATTTTCTCTGGATGCCTCATAAGCAGTTCAAGAATACCGTATTCTTTGGCCGTAAGCGCAAGCTCATGACCCGCAACCTCTACAATATGATTCATCTCATTGAGTTGGATGTCCTGATAAGCTAAACTTCTGGTGCCTACAGAATCCTGGTTCATTCGATTACGCCTTAGATTACTTTCTATTCGCGCAAGGGTCTCATCAAGATCAAAAGGTTTGGTGATATAATCATCCGCGCCAATCCGCAGGAGCTCAATCTTGGTTTGGATCGTGTCCTTGGCTGAGATTATGATCACCGGAACTGCAGAATATTCCCGCAATTCATTTAGCAACTGATCGCCGCTCTTATAGGGCAGCATCAGGTCTAGGAGGACTAGATCATAACAGCCCCTTTGAATGAACTGCAAAGCCTCTAACCCATTGTAAGCTGAAGTAGTCAAATAGCCGTGTTCCGTCAAAAACTGGCGAAGCAGACTATTTATCTCTTTCTCATCCTCAACAATAAGTATATGCTCCAATTAACCACATCCTTATCGCTTCCCTAATCATCATCATTCGGCTATTTTGCCGGACTCCCAGACTCTTCCGGGTATATTTTTTTCCTTTTATCCTTTATTTTAACACTCATTCCCGAAAAAACGATAATTAAGATTAGAATTAGATACCTTGCGATCCTCTAAATTCAGCCCTCATCCTTAGCTTCCCATAACCGTCTTGCTCATTTGACCTGCCCTCCAAAACGGCGTACACTTTCAAAAGGTGAGTATGAACTGAGGAATATAAATAATATTTATAGAAGGAGGCTGATTATGCAATCGAAGGATCATCATCATTCCGGGGCCGCCGCGCGCATTACTGCGGCGGAAGAAGCCCCCGGGCCGCGCGTGCTGATCGTGACGGCAGTCGCGGCTGAGCGCGAGGCGGTCCTGCGCGGCCTGCACGGCAGCCGCCGCTTCGACGTCATCGCGGCGGGCGCCGGCACCGCGGCAGCAGCGGCGGGCACCGCCGCCGCCCTGGCAGCCGGCTCGTACGGCTGCGTCGTCAGCGCCGGGATCGGCGGCGGCTTCCCGGGCCGGGCACCCGTAGGCTCGCTGGTCGTCGCCAGCGAGATGCTTGACGCGGCCCTCGGCGCAGAGACGCCGGAGGGCTTCCGCAGCGCTGCCGAGCTGGGCTTCGGCAGCGTGTCCGTGCCTGCACCGGGCGCTGCGGTGCAGGCCCTTGCGGCCGCGCTGGCAGCGGCCGGCCTCACGGTAAGCACGGGGACCGTGCTTACCGTATCGACCGCGACCGGCACCGCCGGGACGGCCGCGGCTCTTGCCGCGCGCCACCCGGAGGCGGCGGCGGAGGCGATGGAAGGCCACGGGGTCGCCGTGGCCGCCCAGGCTTTGGGGATCGCGGCGCTGGAGCTGCGCGCGATCTCGAACCCGGTCGGCCCGCGCGACCGGGCCGCGTGGAAGATCAATGAAGCGCTGGACGCTCTGGCAGCGGCGGCGGCTATTTTACGGGAGGTGCTGTAATGACTCAAGAGCTTCATATTGCTTATTCCCCTTGTCCGAACGATACCTTTGTCTTTCATGCCTGGGCGCATGGCCTTGTGCCTGACGCTCCCCGGCTCGATGTGACTTTTGCCGATATCGATATTACGAACGGGCTTGCCGCAGACGGCATCGGGCCTGAGGTACTCAAAATCTCCTACGCCGCACTCCCCTGGGTGCTGGACAAATACAAGCTACTCCCTTGCGGTGGTGCACTGGGACGGGGCTGCGGACCGCTCGTACTGACGCGCAAAGGCGCAGGCGCCATCAAGCATCCGCGCGAGCTGTCCGGCCGCAGAATTGCTGTACCGAGCGAACGCTCTACGGCATACCTGCTGTTCCGGCTATGGGTAGCGCAGCAGGTACAGGACGGTCCGGCCGAGATCATCGTTATGCCTTTTGATGAGATCATGCCTGCCGTGCAAAAGGGAGAGATCGATGCAGGACTCGTCATCCACGAAGCCCGCTTCACTTACCCGTCCTACAATCTCAATCTGCTGACTGACCTCGGCAGCTGGTGGGAGAGCGAGACCGGCCTGCCCATTCCGCTAGGTGCGATTATTGCCCGCCGCGATCTGGACCATGAAGCCATTACCGGCTGGATTCGCAGCTCACTACAGTATGCCTGGGACCATCCTCTCGACTGCCAGGAATACGTGCTAAGCCATGCCCAGGAGCTATCTCCGGAAGTGGCCAAGTCGCATATTGATCTCTATGTCAACGAATTCACAATGAATCTGGGCGAAGACGGCTACGCAGCCATCTCTGCATTATTGACCCGGGCCGCTGCCGAAGGGCTTGTACCTGCTGTCGATCCTTCGCTTCTGCGTTAATGAAGTAAGGAGATAATCCATCCCGTGAGGAGGCTATTCCCATGATTCCTTCAGGCAACAGCAAGGCTAATATCGACCGTTTTCTAGGGTACCAGAATGACTACGACCGTTACCGGCCGGAAGCCCCGCCAATGGTTATTGAACTGCTCACCAGTTATCTGGGCCGCCGTCCTGCCCATGTTGCAGATATTGGCTGCGGTACCGGCTTGTCCACCTTTCTGTGGAAGGATGCTGCCGATGCAGTAACCGGAGTGGAGCCTAACCCGGATATGCTCAGCAAAGCTCAGGATAAGCTGCATCTCCTGGATCAAGGAGCAGAGAACCTGTCTTTTGTGCAGGGCTACTCTAACCAGCTTCCTTTCGATACGGAGAGCGTGGACATCATTACCTGCTCGCAGTCGTTCCATTGGATGGACCCGGACAGCACCCTTGAGGAGATCGCCCGTTGTCTGCGGCCAGGCGGAGTCTTCGCAGCTTATGACTGTGACTGGCCCTTGGTACTGCAGCCCGCTATTGAAGCCCGTTACAACCGGCTGATCGCGGCTTCGGACGCCCTGCTTGCGGAGCTTCAGACCGGTGCCGATCAGGCCAATAAATGGGACAAGGAAGGTCATCTGGGCCGGATCAAAGCCTGCGGAAGGTTTACGTACGCGCGCGAAATTGTTTTTCACAATACAGAATCATGCGATGCTCAGCGCTATGTCGGGCTGGCCCTCAGCCAGGGTGGTATTCAGTCCCTCCTGAAGCTCAGTCCAGCCTCACTTGAGCAGGATATTGCCGAATTCTCGGCTGAGGTAGAGGCATTCTTCCAGGGCCGGACCTTGCAGGTACCGATTAGCTACCGTATGCGGACCGGAGTGAAGTAACATCCCCGTTAGCACCCAAGCTCCATTCTAATAGTACAAGCTGAATCAAGCACGCCCCAGTCATCCTAATAAGGGAACCGGGGCATTTCAACGTTACAGCAGACTTAACCCGGGATATGGCCTCAGCTTGCTCTTTCATTTGTTCACTGTATCTACTAATCCGGTCTATTGACCATTGGAATTTTATCACATATTATTACACCAATAAATTAAAAATCTAATTACTGGGATTAGGTCAGGTGGTGTTCGTATGAAGTCCACAACCACGATTCGCGATCAGGTAACCGCATATTTGTCTAATCAGGGCCTGTCCATTAATCAGTTTGCCATCTCTTCAGGAATTAATTCCGGTACACTCAGCCGTGTCATTAAAGACCGTCAGCCGATTGCCATGAATCATCTGGAACGCATTACCCGGGGCATGGGCCTGCAGGAGGACTACTTCTATAGCTTATATGTGGACGAGTGCTTTCACCATTCGGTTCCCACCTGGCGGCGCTTGCGGCCGTTTCTTATGCGTTCAGCGGCACTCGGCCGTCTCGACTGTGTTGAACAGGTCGTTCTGAACCTGCTGGAGAATCTGGTCTATGCCCCTATGCTATTTGAGGTTGCAGAAGGGCTGTTCGAGCAGGGATTGTGGCACGCAGCAGCATTATTGTACGAGAATGTGAGCACCAGTGAGAAATATCAGAATTCCGAACGGCTGGCCGTATGTCAATACCGCTTGTTCCGGATTGGTCTTGGTGATGACCAGAGCAGTAATCTGCGGGTAGCCATCCTGTTCGAGTGCTTCATCGACCGGCTGAATGAGGCGGATCAGCTGGACGGATTGAAAGACCTGCTGGATGTCTACTACTCTCTGCAGAAGTGGTCCAAGGTGAACGAGCTTGCTGAGAAAATGCTCCAATTGGCTACGCTCCGTTACAATCTCCAGCTCCGGTCAAAACGTAAACCGGACAATGAAAGATTGCCTTCAAGTCCGCTGTATTTATATATTCTCCGCTCCCATCTCTTTCTATCAAGTGTCTGTATGGAGTATGGAGACTATAAGTCTGCGATAGAGCGTGTAAGCCTCTATACAGATGTGAGTTGGATACAAGAAACTAATGACGAAGCAAAGCGGATATTAGCCCAATTCAAAGAGTGGGGTAGAGCAAATATCTATTTGTATCGTTTACTCGATGGGCAATTAGAGGTATTGAATGATTATGTGGAATTTATATCTACCCAGCCAGACGAGATATTCACGGCAATGTATAACATTGTTAAATCTGCAAATCGGTATAATTGGAATGTAGACCATATTCTTGAGCGCTTCTCTAGTTACATCCCTTACCGAACGTATAATTCTGAATTTGGTGAATATAACCAGCAAGTTATGGCAGACAAGCATACTCGCTTTCTTGCTGAATTAGCAGCCTATTACCTCCACAATAAGTATTATGAGAAGTTTACGAATGTACTGCGAAACCTGGAATCCTCCGCTAAAATCAACAACGAGAGTATAGCCATTACTTGTGTGGATCTATTTGAACAATACAGGTATACAGCAGGAGAAGAAGAAATGGAGAAATACAAACTTTTAATTAGAACAGCACGAAATTCAAAAGCAACAGCATTCTAGTTTTCCCCAACATTTACCCTATACTTAAAATCAGCGAGACGAAGAACGTCCCGGTTGCCCTTTGTGGGGAAGCCGGGGCGTTTTTCTATTTTCCGGAGAGGATGAGGAGCATGACTTTTGAAGAAGCGCATGAACAGTTTATCAGCGGACACTTGAATAGCAGACCTGAGGGGGAACGAAAAGCACGCTTGGAAAGGGGGCATCGGCATGCCGAGGTGCTGTTCCTGAAGAATATATGGTGGCCTTTGCGGCGGCAATTTACCGAACTTCATCCGGAGTACGAGGTGCTGGATTGGCGGGGACGATCTTATTTCGCTGACTTTGCTTGGCTGCCCGGATATATGAAGCTCCTGATAGAGATCAAGGGATTTGCAACGCATGTCCGCGATATGGACCGCAACAAATACTGCGGCGAACTGAACCGGGAGACCTTCCTCTATGCTATGGGCTATCATGTGATTTCCTTCGCATACGATGATGTTGAACAGCGTCCCGAGCTCTGCATGACGTTGCTGCGGATGGTCCTGGGCAAATATCAGCCTGCCGAAGCTCCGGTATCACGTATACGGCTACTGGAGCAAGAGGTAATCCGGCTAACTCTTCATCTGGCCCGGCCCATCCGTCCGCAGGATGTGAAGCAGCATTTCTCCATCGATTACAGGACCGCCGTCCGGACGTTGCGCAGTCTCTCTGACAAAGGCTGGCTTCTCCCGGTTGCCACCGACCAGCAGGAACGCATCGCCCGGTATGAGCTGAACCACGGAGTACTGGAATATTTCAATTGATCTGCGGCAAATAATTGGAAAATCGTATCTTAATTTCCCGATTCCTGAGCAATACCCGACAACAAGTGGAAAAACAGCATCTGCTACTCTTGGTTTTGCCGCCATGAGGCGAACTGAGGAAACTTAGGTGCTGTTTTTCCAACTCTCTCCGCCACAACCACGTAATTCTTATCAGTAGGTGGACAAAATCCATCTATTTCTTGCTTCCGCTGCACTATCACCCGACTCCACCAACACTAATTACTCCACAAGCATCAGCAGCACCCGTTCTTAGCCTCTATTGAACTATCAGCAGCCATAGCCCCGCCCTTATCCCCCATGCAACTCCCCGCCCCCCCACTCTCCTTGAATTCCTCCATCTGATTCATTCAAATCATCCCCACACCTCCCCTTCCTTACCCCCTGGCAAGCAAAAGCCCCTCGCCTACGCAATTACGCGCATGCAGGGGGCCTCGTTACACTTCTGGCGTTCCGCCAGCTACTTCTTATTCATCTTAAACATCAGGAACAGCTCATTATAGTGGGCAAGCATCCGCTTACCGAGGTTGTCGTAGACCTCCAGCCGGTCAGTGAGCTCGGCGGGCGGGTAGAAGCGCTCGTCGCCGGAGATGTCCTCCGGCAGCAGCTTCAGCGCAGGCACGTTCGGCGTGGAATAGCCGACGTATTCCGTATTCTGGGCCGCCACATCCGGCCGCAGCATGAAGTTGATGAACTTATGCGCGCCCTCGACATTACCTGCTGTGCGCGGAATGACCATGTTGTCGAACCATTTGTTCGAGCCTTCCTCCGGCACGACGAAGTCCAGCTTGTCGTTATCATCCATAATCTCCGAAGCGTCGCCGGACCAGACAATGCCGACCGCCGCTTCTTCGTTGGCGAGCAGCATTTTGACCTCGTCACCCACAATGGCCTTCACATTCGGAGACAGCTTGTTCAGCTTGGCGAGCGCCTCCTGCAAATGCTCCTCCTTCGTGTCGTTGACAGAGTAGTGCAGGCTATTCAGTGCCATACCCATGACCTCACGGGCTCCGTCCACGAGGAAGATATTATTCTTCAGCCGCTTGTCCCACAGGGAATCCCAGCTGCTGAAATCAATCCCCTTCGTCATGTCGGGGTTGAAGATGATCCCCACCGTCCCCCAGAAATAAGGAACCGAATACTTGTTACCGGGATCGAAGGACAGATTCATGAACTTGGAATCGATGTTAGCGAGATTCGGCAGCTTGCTGTGATCCAGCGGCAGCAGCAGATTCTCTTCCCGCATCTTGGCGATCGCATAGTCAGACGGGATGACGACATCGAAGATCGTGCCGCCCTGCTCGACCTTGGTCAGCATCGCTTCATTGGAATCGAATGTCTGGTAGATGACCGTAATCCCGGTCTCCTCCTGGAACTGCTTCAGCAGATCGGGGTCCACATAGTCGCCCCAGTTATAGATGGTCAACGTGTTGCCGCCCGAATAGCCCTGGGCTGAGTTCAGCCGGGAGGCCAGGAACATCAGTCCGAAGGCAACGATCAGAATCGCCAGGAACGTATTGACTAGCTGCTTCATCTAGGCACCCCCGCTTCGGCCACCGGCTCGGCAATCTGTACCGGCGGGCGGCTCTTACGCTGGTTCAGGTAGTAATAACCGATGACCAGCAGAATCGTGAAGAGGAAAATCAGCGTCGACAGCGCGTTAATCGACAGCGACACCCCTTGCCGGGCCCGGGAATAGATTTCCACCGACAGGGTGGAATAGCCATTGCCCGTGACGAAGAAGGTAACTGCGAAATCATCCAGGGAATAGGTCAGGGCCATGAAGAATCCGCTGAAGATTCCCGGCTTGATGATCGGCAGAATGACCTTCGTGAGCACATCCCGGCGCGTAGCCCCCAGATCGCGGGCGGCATCCGTTAAGGTCGGGCTCATCTCCTGCAAATGCGGCAGGATCATAATGACCGCAATCGGAATACTGAACGCCACATGCGAGAGCAACACGGAGGTGAAGCCCAGCTTGATCCCGACAATCGTGAACAGGATCAGGAAGGAGGCTCCGATAATGACATCCGGGCTGACAATCAGCACATTGTTCAGCGAGAGCAGCGTGTTTTTGGCCCGGCGGCTGCGGACATGATGAATCGCCAGCGCACCGATCACCGCTATTATGGTCGCAATAGCCGATGACAGGAGGGCAATGACCAATGTGTTAATCACAATAATCATCAGCCGGGTATCAGCAACCACTTCACGGTAATAATCCAGCGTGAAGCCTTCGAACTTGTGCATCGTGCCGCCGCTGTTGAACGAGTAGTACATCAGATAGAAGATAGGCGCGTACAGCACCAGGAAGACCAGCACCAGATAGATATTGGCGATGCCGTTCTTGTTCTTAACCCTGCGTCTGTTCTTCATCCGCGCACCCCCTTCCGCGAGCCGCCGGTCAGAATCATGAACAGCGCCATAATCGCGATCAGGAACACCGCAACGGTCGAGCCCATTCCCCAGTCCTGTGTAACCAGGAAGTGCTGCTCAATCGCGGTGCCGAGCGTAATCACCCGGTTCCCGGCAATCAGACGCGTAATCATGAACAGCGACAGCGCCGGAATGAACACCGCCATACAGCCGGAGCGTACACCCGAGATCGTCAGCGGAAAAACCACCCGCCGGAACGTTGTCCATCCCGATGCGCCCAGATCGCGCGCGGCATCCACCAGCGACAGATTCATCTCATCCAGAGCACTGAAGATCGGCAGAATCATGAATGGAATGAAAATATAGACCGACACAAACACGAAGCTGAAGCCTGTGAACAGAATCTGCTGTTCGCCCAGACCCACCAGATCAAAGAAGTTATTGACCGGGCCGAAGGTGCCGAAGATCCCGATGAAGGCGTATGTTTTGAGCAGCAGGTTGATCCAGGTCGGCAGAATAATCAGCAGCAGCCACAGCTGCTTGTGCTTCGTTCGCGTTAGCAGATAAGCCGCCGGATACGCCACCAGGAGCGAGAACACCGTGATCAGAAAAGCGTACCAGAATGAATTCAGCATCATTCTCATATAGACCGGTGTGAAGAAATTGACGTAGTTATTCAGCGTCAGCTTCCCCTCCAGATCGAACAGGGAATAGTAGACCACCAGCAGCACCGGCGCAATGACAAACAGTGCGATCCACAGATAGTACGGGATGAGATAATACGACTTCCCCTTACTCATCATGGCTCTCCACCTCGGCGTAAGCCTCCAGACGCTTGTCGAACTCTTCCTCCGTTTCACCGAAACGCATAACATGGATCGCTTCAGGGTCGAAATACAGCCCGATCTCGGAGCCAACCTCCGCCTTACGGGTAGAATGGACAAGCCATTCATGGCCCGAGCCGTCGTAGCAGCTGATCTCGTAGTGAACCCCGCGGAACAGCTGGGAATCCACACGCACCTTCAGCTTGCCCGCTTCCAGGGTGACAATCTCCAGATCCTCAGGGCGGATCACAACCTCCACCGCTTCATTCGGCTTCAGACCGGCATCGACACATTCGAACCGGTGGCCGCCCCACTCCACCACATAGTCCTCAATCATCACACCCGGCACGATGTTCGACTCTCCGATGAAGTCCGCCACGAACCGGTTAATCGGTTCATCGTAGATATCATTAGGCGTGCCGCTCTGCTCAATCTTGCCGCCGTTCATGACGAAGATCCAGTCGGACATCGCCAGCGCCTCTTCCTGGTCATGGGTAACGAAGATGAAGGTGATTCCCAGCCGCTGCTGCATCTCCCGCAGAATATACTGCATCTCGGTACGCAGCTTCAGATCAAGCGCAGATAACGGCTCGTCCAGCAGCAGTACCTGCGGTTCATTGACAATGGCGCGCGCAATGGCGACACGCTGCCTCTGCCCGCCGGACATTTCATTAATGGCCCGCTGATCATAGCCGACCAGGTTGACGAAGCGCAGCGCTTCCTGCACCTTTTGCTGAATGACATCCTTCTTCAGCTTCTTGATGCGCAGTCCAAACGCCACATTCTCGAATACGTTCAGATGCGGAAACAGCGCATAGTCCTGAAATACCGTATTGACCTGCCGCTCATTGGCGGGAATGTGGTTGATTTTTTTGCCGTTAAGATAGATCGAACCTTCAGTCGGCTCCGCGAAGCCGGCGATTAGACGCAGAATGGTCGTTTTTCCGCAGCCCGAAGGGCCCAGCAGCGTGTAGAATTTACCGCGTTCAATTTCGAAGCTCACGCCTTTGAGTACAGCCTCTTCGTCGTCGTATTGCTTAATCACCTGGTCAAAAGAAATAATAGTGCCTTCCGGGGTAGCTATAGCTAACAACCTCCCTTACTTATGTAGTACAACCTATTTTACCCGCTTCTTGCGGGAGACAATCCGGCAGCGGCATGCTCAGCACGGATAAGCGACAATTCCTGCCTTGGTCTGGCAGACTTCAATATATAGCATAAAGGAATCCTGCAATATATGCGATAGCTTACATTGTGAAATCACGCACAAAAACTTAACAAGTTCGTAAAATCTTGCCCGCCTCCGGCCTGTTTTGAGGTGCTATAATGAAAACGAATGAAAACCATAAAATTTTTCCTATTTACATGAAAGAAGATGACAAACATGAACGAGGGCTTACAAGAGCGCCTTGAAAAGTTCGGATTATCCTTATATATGATACGGATTACGCTCGCCGCTTCGCTCTCGTGGCTGGCCGTGCACATTATCTACGGGGACCATTACCTGTACTTCGCACCGCTGGCGGCGATTCTGATTACCCAGAGCAGCGTCAAGGCCTCCCTTGAAAAAGGCGTCTACCGCATGACCGGCGTGGTCCTTGGCGGCATCGTCAGCCTGATCGTAGGCAAGTTCTTCGATGTGGGCGCGCTGTCGATTCTGCTGATGCTGCTGATTGGCATTGGGGTGGCTACAGCCTGCCGGATCAATATCCAGGCCGTCTCTCAGATCGGTGTCACCTCGGTGCTTGCACTCACCTTCTATCATGACCAATATATCGTCTGGAGAGTCGCCGAGACGCTGATCGGCGTGCTGATTGCCCTCATCATTAATATGATTATCGTGCCGCCCAAGAGCTTCGTCAAGGTCAAGGACCTGGCACTGAAAGGCAGCCTGACCTTATCCGATGCCTTAACCGGATTCGCTGCAAGCGGCCGGGATGCAGCGCAAGCCAAGGCTGCTCTTGAGCGCTCCGGCGAGCTTCTGAAGAAGAGCGACCGGCTGCAGAAGGAGATGCATTACACACTGTCTCATTACCAGTGCCGTAAGGACATTGGCAAGCTGACACAGTCGACCACCCATCTCATCAAGGTTCACTCCTATGTCAAAGCCATAAGCGAAGAAATCGCTCTGCTGCCGGCCCATTATGCCGCCGCTGATTGGATGCTGGAGGTTGTAACCGCAACGGCAGACTGCATCGCCCTGTACGGCACACGGACGCTATCAGATGCCGAATGCAGCGGACGTTCACTCCAGGGGAGTCTGAGAAGAGCCCGCGACGTGCAGCTCGCCTGGTTCTCGCAGCTGCAGGATCAGTGCCCGCTCGCAGCCTTCCGTGATCTCGGTGCGGTGTTCTCCCACCTGAACCGGATTCTTGAAGAGATCGAACGCGCCGATTACGCCGCGCTTTCCACCGCACCACAGCATGTCAAGACACACCCTGCACGCGCCATCCAATTCATACAAAAAGGACTCTTCCACAAGCTATAAGCTTGGGAGGGTCCTTTTTTTTGTGTTGCCATAACTTTTCGGTGGGATAGGATGCTTGCGGGTAAAGTGGCTTGGGTGGCAGCACGTAAAGTTATAGCAGTTGGAAAAATGACACTTGATTCAGCCGAATTATACGCTTTAATTGAAGCAGTTGGATAAAGTACATCTAATCCGCCGAATTCTCTGGAATCCGTTAAAAGTGGGCAAAATATGTGTTGTTTATCCATCTGCTGTTCCCATAGGCGGCATTCATCCAACAGCAAGTGGACAAAATCCAACTGCTATATAAGACGCATTTAAGATTAGAACTTAAAGCCTGCTCCTCGCTGCGGTGAACATATGCCCCTCCGCTGCTTTTTGCTTTTTCCACCTGCCGGGCGAAGAAGACCGTCCCCCTTTTTCCAGTTCTCATGACTTCCATAAGCTGTAAGCGCTGGGAAACCAGTTTTTTTGTCGAAATAGAGCTGCATATTTTAAGTTTTTTGATAAATAGGCATAATATAGTTGAAAAATAGCTCTTTAAGTACTAGAATTAAGCTTGTTTGCAGAAGTTAATGCCGCACAAGAACTATTTATGACTCTTTTTGTCGATTACAGTCGATCACAATTCATCGCCTCTACAGGATGTATCTCATTGATCTATTTCTAAAGGCAAACTTCCCGAAAGGGCAGGACGCAAAGCCATGGGCCTAAGAACGCCGGAATCTGCGTTTACGGTCGCCAGGCTGCCAATAGAGACCACTTAAGCCAACTGTTTACGGGAAGTCTCCCGGGCTTGATGATGTTCTTTCTCTGTACGAATTGCCATTGATCATACGAAAAAGTGAGGTTACAACCATGCCGCAGCAGGATATCGAACCAAGCCGATATGAATTCGTAGAGTCCCTGATGCACGAACGTAAAGGTCTCCTGGATTCATTCTCTGTGGAGGGCCGGGCTTCTGACGGGACAACTGGGGATAAGAATGGAATTATCCTCGTGCAGGACAACCAGATATTCATTACTCCCCCGCTCCCCGGAGGCACTCCCGCCCGCATTTCTGCGATCCACCCTGTTGTCCTGAAGATCAACTGGAAGACCGTTACAGCGCCAACCGAGGTGACCAAGGCAGATTATATTACCTGGGAGATCTGCGAGAAGCCGCAGTATGAAATTACCGTATCGCCTGACAAGCTCAAGGTCCATTTCACTTTATACCGTGCAGAGAAGTACGCCTGGAACCTGGTCAACTGCCCCGCCGCCTTCGAGGCGGTCGTCCGTGCCCAGCCCAACCCGGCAATGCTGCTGTCCACGCTTACCATAGATCAGATTATCGCCTCACTGGACAACCGTTTTATTTTGCGCAACCTGAATATTCCCGCCCTGTACGCGGAGCTGGAGAACCCTACATATCTTCCCGTATGCATCGCTGAAGGAAGAGCCCCGCTGCCCGGCAAGGAAGCCCGGCTGGAATTGCAGCTGCCGGAGCATACACTGGTGGGGAACGGGATGCTTCATAGACAGGGAAGCCGGGCTCAGAAGCCTGCGGATACCATGGAGTATCTCCGTTTCCCGGGAGCCCCCTTTACCTTTGCAGGTGAAGTCTTCGCCCGCAAACTGCCGCCAGAAGAAGGCATTCCCGGCCTCGACACAGACGGAAGGGTCCTGCCCCCTCCCCCGCCGCAGGATATCTACTTTGCTGCCGGTAATCATGCCAAACTCCTTCCCTGTGGTAATATCGTAGCCAAGCACACAGGCAGACCCCGTATCTGCGGAGGAAACAGCAGCGTCCGAATCTGTGACTTCCCTCCAGTCTGTCTGCTGACCAGGGAGATGATGGACCCTGGCGGTGACGTTATGTTCGCAGGCGACATCATTGTACCGGGTGATCTGGATGGATCTGTAAGGATCGAAGCCCTGGGGAATGTGTACGTCTATGGCGATATACGCCAATCTACAATTATAGCCACCGGCAGCATTTATGTTAGCGGCCAGGTTACCGGCAGCGGCCTGTACGCCGGATATGCCGGGGTACAGCAGCATCGTTTGCACAGCTTAGCAAGCCTGCTGCGGACAGAGACGGACGGACTGCTTGAGGCAGCGCGCCAGCTGGCCAAGAATGTGGAATCCCGACAGCAATCCGTGAATTACGGCCTGGTGGTTATGCTGCTGCTGGAGGATAAATACAGCCATCTCGACAGCCTGATCCGCGATTTCCAGGCTGCCCTAAGCCGTATGAACGGAGAGTTCGGCTTCGGCACGGACCCGCTCCGGCAGATGCTTGAGGTATTCGCCCATCCGGGACAATACACCGGGTACATTACAGACAGTGTCCTAAGCCGCTTCTCCAGGCTGCTGCTTAAGCTGGGCGAGGAGATTGAGCTGCTCCAAGAGGAGCATGCGGTGATTAACCTTGCCCGGTCGCAGGACAGCCGCCTGGAGTCCTGCGGCAAGCTGCTTGTGCGTGATTCCTGCTAAGACTACTACTAGATAAGGAGAAGTGAGCGCATGCGATATAACCGTCTGGGCAATAGCGGCCTGCAGGTATCCGCCCTGGGTCTTGGAACCAATTCATTCGGCAAACGGGCAGATCTGGAGACCTCGGTCCGCATTCTGCACACCGCTATGGATCAGGGCATTAATTTCATCGATACCGCCAATATCTATGCCGGCTCTGAATCGGAGCGGATCATCGGCCTTGCGCTTGAAGGCAGACGCCATAACACAGTGCTGGCGACCAAAGCCGGATTGCCGAAGCATGAGGGACCCGGCGGCAGCGGCTCTTCGCGCCATCATCTGATGCAGGAGCTGGAAGGCAGCCTGCGCCGGCTGAAGACCGACTATGTGGATCTGTATCAGATCCATACCTTCGATCCCTACACACCGCTGGAGGAAACCCTGCGCACGCTGGATGATTTGATCTCCGCAGGCAAGGTGCGGTATATCGGAGCCTCCAATTATGCCGCCTGGGAGCTGATGAAGGCGCTTGGGATCAGCGAAGCCCGTAACTGGGCGAAATACATCTCTATCCAGTGCAGCTATTCGCTGGCTGACCGTACGCCCGAAGCCGAGCTGCTTCCGCTCTGCCTGGATCAGGGTCTGGGCATCATCCCATACTTCCCTCTGGCGGGCGGTATCCTTACCGGCAAATATTCCGGCAGCAGCAAAGCCCCTGCCGGCTCCAGAGCAGAGACCGATCCGAACTTTCTCCGCTTCCTTACCCCGGAGCGCATCTCGCTCGGGGAGCAGGTTCAGGCGATTGCGGAGGGGCTGGGCACCTCACCTGCGGCTCTATCCCTGTCCTGGCTAATGAACCGGCCCGCGGTCTCCACGGTGATTGTCGGAGCGACTACAGTAGAACAGGTACAGTATAATCTGCAGAGTCTTTCTGCTTCGCCGGATGCGGGGATACTTAAGCAGCTTGACCTGGCCAGCGCCGCCTTCCGCACCGGCGAGCCGTTTGCGGTCTACCGGCTGCCGTAAGCGGTGACGGTGACAGTGACGTTCATATCTATAAACACACAAAGCGAGCTCCCGTAGACGGAGACTCGCTTTTGTGTATTTTGGCTCATGAAGAATGTGTATTATACCGCAGCGATGAACCGCTCCATGTCTTCCTGTACGGTAGTAATACCGCCGATGCCGAAGGTATCTACCAGAACCTTAGCTACGTTAGGCGACAGGAAGGCCGGAAGCGTAGGGCCCAGATGAATGTTCTTCACGCCCAGATGCAGCAGCGCCAGCAGTACGATCACCGCTTTTTGCTCATACCAGGCAATGTTATAGGAGATCGGAAGATCGTTAATATCCGCAAGACCGAAGACTTCCTTCAGCTTAAGTGCTATAACCACAAGAGAATAGGAGTCATTGCACTGGCCGGCATCAAGTACGCGCGGAATTCCGCCGATATCGCCAAGCGCCAGCTTGTTATATTTGTATTTGGCACAACCTGCGGTCAGGATCACCGTGTCACTAGGCAGCTCTGCTGCGAAGTCGGTGTAATAATTCCGGCTCTTCATCCGTCCGTCGCAGCCAGCCATGACGAAGAATTGCTTGATGGCGCCGCTCTCTACTGCTCCAACCACCTGATCTGCCACGTTCATTACAGCCGCATGGGCGAAGCCGCCGATAATCTCGCCTGTCTCAATCTCTACCGGAGCACTGCAGCTCTTGGCCTGCTCGATCAGAGCTGAGAAATCCTTCTCTCCGTCCGCGCCTGCCGCGATATGTTGAATGCCCGGATAACCGGTGTTGCCTGTCGTGTACAGCCGGTCTTTGTAGCTGTCCTTCGGCGGTACGATGCAGTTCGTGGTCATCAGAATCGGACCATTGAAGCTGGCAAACTCCTCATTCTGCTTCCACCATGCATTGCCGTAGTTGCCTACGAAGTGGCTATATTTCTTAAAGGCCGGATAGTAGTGGGCCGGCAGCATCTCACTATGCGTATACACATCCACTCCGGTACCCTCGGTCTGCTTCAGCAGCGCCTCCATGTCCTTGAGATCATGACCGCTGATCAGAATACCAGGGTTCGTGCCTACTCCAATATTGACTTTGGTGATCTCCGGATTACCGTAGGCTGCGGTGTTGGCACGGTCAAGCAGCGCCATCACATCCACGCCGAACTTGCCGCACTCCAGCACCAGAGCCGTCAGCTCACCGCCGTCCAGATTATTATCCAGCGCAGCTGCCAAGCCTTTTTCCATAAAAGCATGTGCCCCAGCTTCGTAGAAGCCCAGTACCGCAGCATGCTCCATGTAAGCAGCCATTCCCTTCAGACCATAGGTCAGCAGCTCGCGCAAGGAGCGGATATCCTCATGCTCCGTAGCAAGCACACCCACCGCTCTCGCCTTGTCCATCAGCTCTTCATCCGTCACCGCATTCCAGTTCGCCGCGTCATGCTCCGACAAATAGGCCATTACTCCGGCATCAGCCACTCTGCTGCGCCACAGATCCCGCAGGGCCAATCCTTCCCGGATCTTCGCAGTGAAGTATTCCGGCACGAAGTTGGCATTGGTAATCGTAGCGAACAAGCTCTCTATGATAAATTTCTCCGTCACCGGATCGGTAATCCCCAGCTCACGCCCGCTGCGCGCGAAAATGGCAATGCCCTTGAGTGTATACACCAGTAGATCCTGCAGATTTGCTACCTCACTGGTCTTGCCGCATACCCCCTGAATCGTACAACCGGTCCCCTTAGCTGCCTCCTGACACTGGAAACAAAACATTTCGCTCATTACCTGAATCACTCCTTATCATTAATGGAATCGCTCTGTGCCTCGCCTTTACAGTTACCAATAATTGTAGTAGACTTTCGTCTATCAATCGGTAACGAATGTTACCAATCACAACTCATCGGGAGGAAAAGTATGAGACCGGAGCCTGCTTCGCTGCAAGCCTGCCTGCTATTTCGCGGAAAATCCGCAGATGAGATCGAACAGTTACTGTATACGCTGGTCTACTCTGTCAGCTCCTACCATAAGAATGCGATTATTCTGGCAGAGGGTGATCCGGCGGAACGGCTTGGGATTCTGCTCTCCGGCCGCATCGAGGTACAGAAGACACACCCCACCGGCAGCAGTGTGACCATCGCGCATCTGAAGGAGGGGCAGACCATCGGCGAAGCCGTATTGTTCCGCAGGAATAACACCGTGCCCGCCACCGTCACAGCCACTGGCCCCTGCAAGGTGATGTTCATCAGCAAGCAGGAGCTGCTGAGATTATTCGCAGCCGACACCGATATCCTCACCCGCTTCATCGAGAATCTGTCCGAGCGGCTGGTGCTCGTGAACAGGAAGATTGAGAACCTGTCCGCCGGGCCGCTGCGCCGCCGTATCGTAGACTTCCTGCTGGAGCAGGGAGAGCAGCAGGAATCCGATACCTTGAAGCTTCCCTTCAGCCGGAAGGAATGGGCCGAGCATATGAACACCGCCCGCCCCTCCTTGTCGCGGGAGCTGGGGTTCCTGCGCGACCAGGGCTGGATCGAATTCAAGGGCAATGAAATCACCCTGCTGAACCGGAGCCGGATGCATGATTACATCCAGACTCTGCCTTCTTCGGCAGGCAATCTATAGGAACCGCAAATGACCGAGGAGGATACAAGCATGCCACCGTCCACTGCACAACAGATCGACCAGCTGCTGACTAAGCACAGGCAATGGTTTGCCAGCGGAGTCACGAGAACCCCCGGCTTCCGGCTGGAGCAGCTTCAGAAGCTGAAGGAGGCTATCTCGCGCAATGAAGCCCGGATTATTGCTGCACTGAACCAGGATCTGCATAAAAGCGAGTTCGAAGCTTATGCCACAGAAATCGGATTCACGCTGGACAGCATCGGCTATATGATGAAGCACCTGCGGCGCTGGATGAAGCCGGTGAAGGTAGGCTCACCGCTGCACCTGTTCCCGGCGCGGAGCAGAATCATAGCCGAGCCTTACGGAACGGCGCTAATTATCGGGCCGTTCAACTACCCGTTCCAGCTGCTCATCGAGCCGCTAATCGGCGCCATTGCTGCCGGGAACTGCGCCGTACTGAAGCCCTCCGAGAGTACACCCGCTACCTCCGCTGTTATCGAGAATATGATCCGGGAGACCTTTGATCCCGCTTATATCCGGGTAGTACAGGGCGAGAAGGAGACGACGAATCTGCTGATTCATGCGGCGTTCGATTATATTTTTTTCACCGGGAGTGTGCCTGTAGGCAGAATTGTCATGGAAGCGGCGGCGAAGAACCTGGTGCCCGTCACCCTTGAGCTGGGCGGCAAAAGCCCGGTAATCGTAGACCGGAGCGCTGACCTGGAGACCGCCGCGAAACGGATTGTCTGGGGGAAGCTGATCAATGTGGGGCAGACCTGTATTGCGCCTGATTATCTGCTGGTCCACAGCGAGGTGGCAGCGGAGCTGATTGAGCGGATGAAGCGCTGCGTCACCGATTTCTATGGCACCGACATCCGGCACAACACAGACTATGGGCGGATCGTGAATGAACGCCAGCTGCGGCGGATCGGAGAGATGCTGGAACGGGACCGCGATAAGCTGATTTTGGGCGGGACAGTGATCCCTGAGGAGCTGTATATCGAGCCGTCTCTGATCTATCCGGCGGATTGGAGTGACGCTTCCATGGAGGACGAGATCTTCGGGCCTGTGCTGCCAATTATGGAGTATACACGGCTGGAGGAGGCCATCCAGAGCATCAACGCCCGTCCGAAGCCGCTCGCTCTCTATCTGTTCACCCGCGATAAGCAGGTGGAGCAGCAAGTGATGACCGGGGTATCCTTCGGCGGCGGCTGCATTAACGATACCATCTCCCATGTAGCCAGTACCCGGCTGCCGTTCGGCGGTGTCGGGAACTCCGGGATCGGCGGCTACCACGGCAAATACAGCTTCGACCTCTTCTCCCATCACAAAAGCATTGTTAAGCGGGGCACCCGGTTTGACCTCGGCATTGTCTACCCGCCTTACGGCAGCAAGGTCAAGCTGGCGCGGAAGCTGCTGAAATAGCGCGGAGCGAGACGAATAGCGCCATTCTCATGTGAATTGCCGATTTAAAAATCCTGCCCATTATGCAACACTTCCTCTGATACAGCGTGTATTTAACCAATTAGAAACGGCTGCGCCGTCCTTTTAAAGGACGGTGCCGTTTGATTTACTCATTTGGCCTGCGTCCTGTGATTTCAAATGCACTATAGGTGGCTGATGCTGCTACAAATACATTAACCCAACAAGATGCAACAAACCCAATAGGCCCATTGGATATATAATTAATCTAGAGTATAGGTTCTTAAAATTATTACTTGGATGCTTCTCAAAGAAAAAATGGGCGATCGAGTGAATAATTAAAAATATGTCTATTATAACGAAAGATAACAGATGTTGACTTATAAATGAAAACAGTAAAATGGCATACAGTGGCAGATGCAAAATTGTGAATACTTTAAAGGCACGTTCATCTGTCAACTCTCTCAGGAAGATAAACATTCTCCATTCCCTGGCTCTGATTGCATCCATTTCGTGCACAAGCAAGAGAGCAAAATTAACCGAAAAAATCGTTAGTAAAATTGATGACAAGCCTACACCTCACTTATTGATATACTCAGAGTTAATTTCATCATAAATAGATAGTTACGTTTCGAGACACGGAAAGGTTCCGGTGAACTACATAATCCCACTTCTTCTCCATGTTGCCGTATTACTCTGTGAGAAAACCCGGACTTATTCGGTTCACAGCTTAACCTCAACCCACCATCCGCCCCGCCACCCAGCCCGCGACCTCTTTCTCTGGAATAGGCTTGCTGATATAGTAGCCCTGAATCTTGTCACAGCGGGTCCGCTCCAGAAAAGCAAGCTGCTCCGGGGTCTCCACCCCTTCAGCGGTAACATTCAGTCCCATATCATGGCCGATGGTGACGATGGAGCTGGCCAGCGACATATTGTTCGGGGTATCAATGCTGTCGATGAAGGACTTGTCGATCTTCAGGGTAGTAATCGGGAGCTGCTTCAGATAGCTGAGTGAGGAATAGCCCGTTCCGAAGTCATCCAGCGCAATACCAATGCCCCTCTCCTTGAGCGCCTCCAGCTTGGAGCTGATCGCCTCGAAGGATTCCATGAATATTGATTCCGTAATCTCCAGCTCCAGATACTCCGGCGCAAGCCCGGTATCCTCCAGCACGCTCAGCACCATCTCCGTGAAGTCCTCCAGCATCAGCTGAATGACCGAGATATTAACCGAGATATGGTAGCCCTCATAGCCCTGATTCTGCAGATCCTTGGTGAACCGGCAGGCGGCACGCAGCACCCACTCACCTATGGGAACGATTAAGCGGCAGTCCTCGGCAATCCGGATGAAGGATAAGGGGGAGACGAAGCCGAGCACCGGGCTGTTCCAACGGATCAGCGCCTCGAAGCCCCAGATCTCGCCAGAGCCGGTATCCACCAGCGGCTGGTAATGCAGCGACAGCTCATTATTGGATACCGCGCTTCTCAAGTGATTCTCAATAATCATCCGTTCGTCAAAATACTGCTGCATCTCATGCCCGTAGATCATATAGCTGCCCTTTCCCGCTTCTTTGGCCTTGTACATGGCAATGTCGGCATTCTTCAGCAGCTCTTCCGCATTCCCTCCGTTCTCCGGGTACTCCGCAATTCCAATACTGGCCGAGATATGCACCACACTCGCATGAAGCTGGAATGGCTCCTTGAAGCCCTGTACCAGGGAATCCGCATAACGGATCACCTCACCCGCCTCAGCCACATCCTTGAACAGAATCACAAACTCATCACCGCCGAAGCGGAAATGCTTACTGCGCCCGTCAGCGCGGCTAAGCAGCCGTTCACCGACCTGCACCAGCAGTTCATCCCCGAAGGTATGGCCCATGGAGTCATTAATGTACTTGAAGTTATCGATATCCAGGAAGAACAGCGCCGCATGGCCGCCGGAATGCTCCTCAATGAACCGCTGCAGCTCCTCGGATAACGACAGCCGGTTCGGCAGACCGCTAAGCACGTCATTATAAGCAAGCAGCCGGTATTTCTCCTCACTGGTCTGCAGCAGTGCCTGATTCTCCACCACCTTGTTATACTGCTCCAGCAGCTCATCCTGTAGGGCAGTCAGCTCCTCATAGGTCGATTCCAGCTCCTGATAGCTCGTCTGCAGCTTGCTCTCATAGCCCTTGCGGTCCGTTACATCAACCATCGACCCGGCAAACCGGATATATCCGCCGCCCGCATTACGCAGCACCTTGCCCCGCGCCTGAAACCACTTGTATTCGCCCGCCTTGCTGCGCATCCGGTATTCAGCGTAGTAGTAAGAAGAACGACCCTCCAGATGCTGAATGCGCAGCCGATTCTCCTGCTCGGCATCCTCCGGATGGAGGATATCCCGCCAGCCGCCGCGGCTCTCATTCAGCTCATCCCGGGCATATCCGAGCACCTCATACCAGCTGTCCGAGAAATAATAGATCATCGTAGACATATCAACGTCCCAGATTACCGCATCCGAGCCGTAGGTTGCCAAGCTGAAGCGTTCATTGCTTTTTTCCAGGTTGCTTCTAATCCTTCTGACCAGCTGCACATAGAATAACAACACCATAATGAAGGTTACCAGCACCGCAAAAGCAGCCACGATGCTTAGCACCAGCACCTTGTAGGTCTGATAGAAGGAGAACGGCTCGTTAATCACTTCGCTGCCCTTCGGCAGCTTCTCCGGCGATATCTTGAAGCGCTGCAGCTCATTATAATCAAATACCTTGCGTACACTGCTGTCGGTCACCACCGGGATATCCCCGGCACGCTCCCCCTTCAGGATACGCAGCGCCTGATCGGCCGCCGTCTGCCCCTGCACTCTGCCGCTGATCAGGCTCCCGCCGAAGGCCCCATGGTTCAATCCAAAATCATAAATATGATACACCGGAACACTGCTGCTCTTGCCCAGCTCGCTTGCGAACCTGTCGAACTCCACAATTCTTCCGGTAGAGTCACTATAATATGTAGTCATCAGTATAATACTGTCCGGGGACAGCGCCGATGCCGTAGCTTTGATCTGTTCCATGGACAAGCGGTTCATGGGGAACAGCGCAAGCTCCGGATTCAAGGAGCTAATCTGATCCATCACCATCCGGCCGGTCGACAGCCCGCTCTCCGAATTATCGAAGACGACATACACCTTTTTCAGCGAAGGGTTAAGGTCCATGGCCATACGGATGGTGGGGGAAGCATCGATTTTCTCAATAACGCCTGTCATGTTGCGCTTATCCGGGATGCTGTCCACCCCCAGCTCGTTGACCCCGCTGAAAATAATCGGAGCATCGTTCAGAAGCTCATGGCGGTACTTCATCGCGAAGCTCAGCGCCGCATCGTCTGTTGTAATGATCGTTTTAATATGGATGTTCTGATACTTGAAGCGGATGGTTTCGTAGAAATGTTCGAGGTTCCCCTGCGTGGGGTACCTTTTCCAGTCCATGTATTCGGTGTAGATGACGGGAGGATTAGCGGTACCTTTGAGACGTTCCTCTATGCCGGCACTTTGGTCATCGGTCCAGGCGAAGCCCTTCTGATAGGAATGCAACACCAGCACGTTCCGGGCGGGAAGCTCCTCGGCTGCGGCGAATGCAGCTCCTGCCGGGCCTGTTGTACACAGGAAGATCATCAGAGGCAAGAGTACACTCCTTAAAAATCTGAGATGAATATGATCTACACTCATTCGCACACTCCCGTTCATCTATCTCATAATCGGAATCTGACAAGTCGAAGGATAATGTATACATGGGGCTTCATTACGGGGACTGCTTTGATACAATTATAGGGGGAAAAGGTGTTTTTAGAAACAACAAAAAGCGACAGCAGCCGTAGATATTGGACAGAGCAGACTGCTAACGTTAGAATGAATCTGCAGTTGACTGCTTAGACAGGAGGCCTGGCCATGCCGACCATCAAAGACGTTGCGCTGAAGGCTGGCGTATCGGCAACCACCGTATCCCGGGTACTGAACAACAGGGGTTACTTAAGCGAGGAATTGAAGCACAAGGTACACCAGGCGATGGAGGAGCTGAATTACCGGCCGAACGAGTTGGCACGCTCCCTCAGCCGCTCGAAATCCAACATTATCGGACTGATTATTCCGCATGTATCTTTGCCTTTTTTCGGCGAATTGACCAGTCATATTGAAGAACATGCCTACCGGGAGGGCTATAAGCTGCTGCTCTGCAATTCGTGGCAGGACAAGCAGAAGGAACAGGAATACATCCACATGCTGCGCGCAAGCCGGGTAGACGGCATTATTATGGGCAGCCATACGCTGGAGGTTGAAGCCTACCGGCAGATGAATCTGCCGCTGGTGACGTTTGACCGGCAGATCTCACCGGATATCCCTTATGTCTGTTCAGATAATTATGAGGGAGGCCAGCTGGCTACAACTCTTCTGATCCAAAAAGGCTGCCGCCACCTCGCCCATATCGGCGGGCATCCCAAGCTGAATATCTTATCCCATCTGCGCTGCGTGGCGTTCGAGGATACCGCGAAGCAGCACAGCCTGGAGTATGTCACCCTCCATACCGACAACAACAGCTTCGACTTCGAAGCTTACGAGCAGCTGCTCGGGCAGCTCTTCCTGGAGCATCCTGAAGTGGACGGGATTTTTGCAGGCAGCGATATCATTGCCGCCTACGCCCTGAAGGCCTGCCGCACCAGAGGACGGCGCGTCCCGGAGGATGTGAAGATCGTCGGCTATGACGGCATCGCGCTCCGCAGCCTGCTCGACCCGCCGATCACCACCATCCGCCAGCCGATGGAAGCGATGGGCCAGCTGGCAGTGGACCTGATTCTGCAGCTGGTGCAAGGCCACAGCGTGGCCGCTGCGCATATTCTGCCTGTGGAGCTGGAGGAGGGGGGGACTACTTGAGGGGGGGCTGCCACTTAACTGGAAATCCTGCCTTTTTACGGTTTTTAATTGTACAGCATACATCTATCGCCGAAAGTTGGCCTCGAACAAAACTCCATACATCGCTGCATATATGAGTGTAGCCGAACAAGCCTCTGCATAGCTGCAGAGGCTTGTTTAATCTCAATTGTGTTAGTGGTCTACTCCGTGTCCCATTGGCACAAACCCGTATCATCTTTTAGTTTAACCGAGGTTTTCAAAGAATGTAAAAGTGCATTAACAGCATCAATTATATTCCCCACCCCAAGGAGCGGACGGTCACTACCGTCAAGGTATTCTTCGCACTGGCGGCGTGCGTTAAGCTAACGGGAAGAGCTTAGACTTTTTTATGAAAAGAGGGTTTTGTGGTATTATATGTTATTATAATTTGTGAAATAAATGGAATGGGGGATTCAAAATATGGAACGTAAAATTCAACTAATGGAAACCTACGTAAATATCGACCTTGGAAACTCACCCTTTTTAAAAATAGATAAAGGGCTGCAAATTCCATACTCTTCCATCAAGGGAATAACAACAGGCAGACCGATACCAAATGCTTTTAAACTATATGGTGCTTTATTAGGAGAAAAGAGAAATGGGTTATTCAGATCAAAAGGTGGTTTTCAACTGCACTTTTTTGAGAATGAGCTAGAAACTCTTCATTTCGATTTGGATAGCTTTAAAGTTGGTAAGTTCAAAATATCAAAGTTGATCATTGGCATTAAAAATCCTGAAGAAATAAGTAAAAATATTTCCGAAAGAGTTGAATTAACGTCGAATGATAGTTGAACAAGTATAGTACTCCGGCACTCTGCTTTTTCCTAGAAGAAAGGGTATTTTTTGCGCAGCAGTTGAGACTGTTGAAGCTGAATCACTTCTTCATATCCGTTGACCAGCCATCAACAGGCGCCGAGTACACCATAGCCGGCAATATTTCGGATCAAGTTATCTCGGATATCGCGGATTGGCTGAACGGTGTGTCTGCAGCAAAAACGCAATAAGCAAGCATAAACGGACAAGCGTCAATCTGGGTTTGGCTCATGAAAAGAAAAAATCACGGAGAACGATAGCGCAATGATCGAGTAGGAGGGGGCGCCTAGCCCCCGTCCTCTCACACCACCTTACATGCGGGTGCGCAAACGGCGGTTCCGAAAGGTTAACAAAGCTCTAAATAACGAGTAAGCAAAATTTTCAGTGCTTTCGCTTCCCAATAGGAAGTCGGAAGGGCGTTGTTTGTGTTTCGAGACATTTCCCACGCTCCACGTCTGGAGTTAGCCATGACAAAACCCGCCCATTCTGGGACGCCGAGTGCTCGAAGCTCATGGATTCGAGTGCGTACCCGTTTCCATTGCTTCCATAAGCACATATGCAGTCTGCGGCGAATCCACTGGTCGAATTTCTCACAGTGCCCTTTCGCAGATGCTATTCGAATGACCGCGTCATGCGCTCGCTTCCCAAGGCGAAAACCGTACCTATGCCTTGAGAAGTCCACATCGAAGATCGGGTCCATCACTTGCGTATACCTTGGATCGTGCATTTGCCTCTAGCTTCCTTCAAATTCCGCCTCGCGGCGGACACCCTTGCTCTTGGCTAACGGTAGGCGTTCACCAGCACATTGTATACGGTTTTCCGCATACATCCGGCCACGCGCCCGCTCCCTTCCTATACGCACAGCAATCTCGCTGCCCGATGCCGCCTACCGCAAGCGGCTAACGCGCGAACAGTTTAAATAGTTTCCCGGCATCGAGCTCCGCCGTAGAAGGCAGCACCAGGTCGGCCGCGCCAAGCTGCCCGGCCGCGCCGATGCCCACAGCCTTCATGCCCGCCGCCCGGATCGCGGCCACGCCTGCGGCTGCATCCTCCACGCCGATGCAGTTGCCCGGCGGAACACCCAACCGCTCTGCCGCCTGCAGGAAGATCTCCGGATCGGGCTTGCCCTTCCGGAGCGCAGCCGGGTCGGCAACGGCCTGGAACCACCGGGCTGCGCCGAGGCGCTCCAGAATCAGCGGCGCATTCAGGCTGGCCGAGGCCAGCCCCACAGCGATTCCCCGCTCGCGTAGGGAATCGAGCAGCTCCCGGATACCCGGCAGGAGGTCCGCCGGGGTGATCCGGCCGATCATCTGCCGGTAATGATCGTTCTTCTTCTCCGCGAGCCGGAGCTTCCCGGCTTCAGGCAGCTTCGCAAGACCGCTGCCCTCCAGCACGATCTCCAGCGATTCCATCCGGCTGATGCCCTTCAGCCGTTCATTCTTCTCCCGGCTGAAGGGTACGCCCAGCTCATCCGCAAGGGCCTGCCAGGCCAGATAATGAGCCTCGGCGGAATCCGTAATCACACCGTCAAGATCGAAGATTACAGCCTCCAGCCGGTGCGCCAGCGAAATCCTCACCGGCTCCTGCGGAAGCAGCCGCAGCGGCTGCTTCTTATGTCTAATCTCAAGCGCTGTTCCCTCCAGCAGCGTATACACTACCGCTTCACGTTCAACGAAGATATCCAGCAGTTTACCACCCACTGTAACCTTAAAGCGGCAGCTCTCCCACTGCTCCGGCAGGACAGGGGCAAAACCCAGTTCCCCCTGAGCCAGCCGCATGCCGCCGAAGCCGTTCACAATCGACATCCAGGACCCGGCCATCGCTGCCATATGCAGCCCGTCCTTGGCATTATGGTTGATATCGTCCAGGTCCATCCGCACTGTGCGGCTGAAATAACGGTATGCCCCGGCCAGATCTCCGATCTCCGCAGACATAATACTGTGGATACAAGGAGACAGCGAGGAGTCATGCGTCGTCAGTGGCTCATAATAATGATAGTTGCGGAGCTTATCCGCCAGGCTGAACTTGTCCCCTAGCAGGAACAACGCCATGACCAGATCGGCCTGTTTCAGCACCTGATGCCGGTAGATTACAAGCGGATGATAATGGAGCAGCAGCGGATACCGGTCCGCAGGCGTATGCTCGAAATCCCATTTTTGCTTACTCAGGAAGGTGTCATCCTGGGCATAAATGCCGAGCGGTTCGTCAAAAGGAATGAACATCACTGCGGCCGCATCCCTCCAGCTCTCTGCCTCTTCGGGAGTTAATCCGATCTCTTGCCGCAGCCGTTCGTAATCCGCCGGATAATCCCGCTGAAGCAGCAGAGCTGTCTCATAGGCATACTGGAGCTGATCCTGCACCATGAGGTTGGTGTAAGCATTGTTATTCACAATCGCTGTATATTCATCCGGCCCAGTTACTGCATCGATGCAGAAGGCCCCTCCTCGCGCGGGGTTATAGTGGCCCAGATCGGCCCAGAACCTTGAGGTCTCGAACAGTATCTCTGCCCCCCGGCTAACCAGAAAATCCATATCACCGGTCGCCTGGACATATTGCTTCAGGCCGTAGGCAATGTCGGCGTTGATGTGCGCCTGGGCAGTACCTGCGGGGAAGTAGGCGGAGTTCTCCTCGCCGTCAATCGTCCGCCACGGGTACAACGCCCCCTTCTGCGACATAACCGCTGCCCGCTCCCTGGCCTTGCCGAGCGTTGCATAACGGAATTCCAGCAGCGCACGGGCAATCTCCGGCTGTGTGAAGGTGAAGAACGGCAGCATGTACATCTCCGTGTCCCAGAAATAATGCCCCTCATAGCCTTCACCGGTTAAGCCCTTGGCTCCGATATTCGTTGCTCCGTCCCGGCCCACGGATTGCAGCAGCTGATAAGCATTGAAGCGGATGCCCTGCTGGAGTGCAGGATCACCGCTAATCTCTACATCAGCCTGTGCCCAGAAGCTGTCCAGATACGTCTGCTGCTCCCCGGCCAGACCGGCGAAGCCCAGCTCCTTGGCTAGTGCCAAGGCTTCAGCACTCCGGCCGGGCAGCTCCTCCTCCCCGTAATCCCTGGAGGTGTGATACGTTATATATTTGGTAAGCGTCACCGTCTCTCCGCTGCGGACAGCAGCGGCATAACAGACGGAGATGCGCTGTCCGATCAGCTGGTGACTCATCTCGCGCCCGGACTTCGCCTGCAGCGCATGGCTGACAGCAGTCAGCAGCGCGAACCGTGTATGCCGGGTCCGCTGCTTCATCCACAGGTCCCCGGAGGCTTCGTCATAACCGGTATTCTCCAGCAGCAGGCTGGGCACCGCGCTGCCCGCTCCCAGCCTGGGATCATCCGTCGCTTCCGGCCGCCGGATCTCGCCGTCCACCGCAGAATCGAACTTCAGTGTCCCGGAGAAGTTCAGCGCCGTCACGGCATAGTCGATAGCGGCCAGATGCTTGTGCGCCAAGGCAACCATCCGGCGGATCACCAGCAGCACCCGGTGTCCGGCGGGAGATTCCCACTCCAGCTCCCGGTGCAGCATGCCGCTCCTCATATCCAGCCGGCGCTTATACCGGTGCAGCTTCCCCTGATCCAGCCGGAATTCATGCCCTTCGATACTAAGCCGGATGATACGGGCATCGCTCACATTCAGCATGGCCTGGTTGCGGGAGGGGTACCCGAAGGCCCCCTCAGGATAGACGACCGGCTCGGAATCAAAGAACCCGTTCAGATAATTCCCGGCAACCGACCGACCTGTTTTGCCATAGTAGCCTTCCTCGAAATTGCCGCGCATGCCAATATAGCCATTGCCGAGTGTGAACACACTCTCGCTCCGCTGATTGTATTCATCCTCGTAGTGTTCCTCTTCAATACTCCACTCCCTGTAAGGGTATAAGGGGGGAGGATGCTCACAGGACTTCATCTTTATTTTCATCTCTGTGCGTATCTCCGTACTTGTCTCCGGTCTCATCTTCGTATTCTCCTCCCGATTGCCGACTTCTCTTGTCCCTGCCGCGGCTTAGCCCTTGACTGAGCCGCCCATCAGACCCCGGACGAAATACTTTTGCAGCAGGAAGAAGATCGCCAGCGGCATCAGCATCGAGATAAAAGCTGCCGAGGTCAGCAGATGCCAGTCATTGCCGCGCGAGCCGACCAGATCGGCGATCTTCATCGACATGACCTGCACCGACGGCTGGTTCCCGATGAAGATCAGCGACACCAGATAATCATTCCATACCCAGAGGAACTGGAAGATCCCGATGGAAGCGAGCGCAGGCACGGACAGCGGCAGAATCAGTCTGCTGAAAATCGTAAAGTGGCTCGCGCCGTCAATAAAAGCCGATTCAAACAGATCCTTCGGCAGCTGGCTGATGAAGTTGTACATAAAATACGTGACCAGCGGCAGCCCGAAGGCTGTATGTGCCAGCCAGATTCCAAGATAACTGCCGTTCAGCCCAAGCGCCGTGTAATCCTTGAGTACCGGAATTAGTGCAACCTGAATCGGAATGACCAGCATCGCAATAATGATCACGAACAGCGTTTTCCGTCCCGGAAACCGCAGCCAGGCGAAGGCATATGCGGCAAAAGAGGCGATCAGCACCGGAATCACGGTCGCCGGAACAGCAATTGTAAGTGTATTCCAGAACGCCTGCGATAATCCGCTCCCCTTCTGTACCGTTTCACTGCCGTCTGCTTCCTTGAGTGTGTACTCCTTGCCGGACAGCACATTCTTGTAGTTGTCGAGCGTAAGGTCAGGCACTGCCTGCCAGCCCTGCTCCTGCATATTAACCGTGCGTGCCCTGCGGTTCTCCCACATCAGGCGGCTGCCATCCGCCTTCACCCCTGCCTTGAGCTGTTCATCCGTATAGGTCTTGCCATTCACCTCAATTGGCTCACGCAGATCAACCTCCTTGGAGAGCTGCACCGTCTCGCCCGCTTTCCATTCCTGATGGGGGAACACCTTCCACCAGCCCGTCTGCAAAATATCCGCTGCGGGACGGAAGGAGGACGCGAACAGTCCGAACGTCGGCAAAATCCAGAGGAAGCAGATGACGCCCAGAATCAGATTGACGGCCGTTTTGCTGCCCCTTTTTTTCTTGGTGCCTACCATTAGAATCCCCCCTGCTTGCGGAACTGCCGCAGATTAATAAGAATAACAGGCAATACCGCGATCAGGAGCACGATAGCCAGCGTAGAGCCGTAGCCGAAGTTACGGTACATGAAGAACTGCCGGTAGAACTGCGTCGCAACAACTTCTGTATCGTATTGACCTCCTGTCATCACCATGACAACGTCAAATATTTTCAGCGTAAAGACAATAATCGTGGTGGTCACCGTCAGAATCGTTGTGGAGATGTAAGGAATCATGATGCCAAAAAAGATCTTCACCTCACCCGCGCCATCCACCCGTGCAGCCTCCAAAATATCCTCGGGCACTCCTTTGATGGCTGCGGAGAAAATGACCATCGCAAACCCCGTCTGCATCCAGATCAGAATGATAATAAGGAAGAAGTTGTTCCACGGCTGCAGCATACTCGTCCAGGCCTGCGGTTCACCGCCGAAATAGGTGACAATCGCATTCAATAGTCCAATTTGCTCATCGCCCGGCTGATAATAATAGACGAACTTCCAGATGACCCCGGCGGCAACAAAGGAAATAGCCATCGGCATGAAAATAATAGATTTGGCGATCCGCTCATAGCTGCTCCGGTCGGCAAGAATAGCAATCAGCAGCCCGAAGCAGACACAGGCCAGCGTGCCCACGAACACCCATAGCAAGTTATTGCGCAAGGCAGTGCCCATCAGACGGTCGCTAAAGATCGCGGCGTAATTGCTGAGTCCGACGAACTTCTCGGAGGACGCGTTGAAGAAGCTTAAGTACAGCGTCCGCAGGGCCGGCAGAATCAGCAGCCAACCGAGAATAAGGACAGCCGGTCCGACAAAAACATAAGGCAGCACCTTCCTGCGGACATGGTCCGGGTACTGCTCTACTGCCCAGGTCAAGGTGTAATAGATCAGATATACGCCCAGCACGCCCCACAACACTGCGAGCACCGCAGTCAGCAGTGGATGAAGCGTTGAATCGCGGAAAAACAGAAAAATCAGCCCGTTGACCACAATATTCGCAAGCAAGACGCCCAGCGATAGCAGCACTGCCCTGCCGCTAATCCTCTGCTTTACCTGCGCCCCGGCGGCACCCGGCTCCGGCCTTATTTGTGCATCCATATCGGTTCCTCCTATAGGCTCTGTTGGAGCAGAGCCTTCTTCATAAGCACCCGTTAACACCAGTTGAGGGGCAGGCCTGATTGTTCAAGACCGCCCCTTCAACCTCTTGGCGTCTAATTCCGCGCTTGCCTGGTCCTTAGTTCTTCCAGCCTGACTGAATCTGCTCCAGGGCCTGATCCAGCGTAGCAGTTCCGCTCACATAGTCAGTCATGCCTTTCCAGAAGGTACCTGCACCCACCTTACCCGGCATCAGGTCCGAGCCATCGAAGCGCAGAGTAGAGGCGTCCTGTACCAGCTTCGCCATCCGGCGGTCGGATTCGGACTGGTACCAGTCGAGGGAAGCATCATTCATAGGGGCAATGACACCGCCGGATTGCACCCAGCTTTTGATCGATTCGCCAGTAGTGAAGAATTCCATTACCGCGCGTACCTCCGGGCGGTCATTGAACATGGAGTAGATATCGCCTGCCACCAGGACCGGCTTGCCATACTGCTCATCAATCGGCGGGAGATAGAACCAGTCATAGTCTGTATCCACCTTGGCCGTTTCCGGGAAGAAGCTGGTAATGAAGTTCCCCATCAGGTTGAACCAGGCTTTGGGCGGGTTCTCGAACATCGGCTTCGGAGCATCACCGAAGGCAGTAGTGACAATGGATTTAGCACCGCCGTAGACATAATCCTTGTTCAGCCAGATCTTGGACATTACTTCCACCGCGTTCTTCACTTCAGGCGAAGTGAACGGCAGCTCCCCGCTTACCCACTTGTCATAATTCTCAGGCGTCGTAGTCCGCAGCATGATGTTCTCTACCCAGTCGGTTGCCGCCCAGCCGGTTGCCGCGCCGCTCTCGATACCGATTGCCCAGGCCGGGTCACCGTCTTTGGCGATTTGCTCCGTCAGAGCCATCATTTCATCCCAAGTCTGCGGAACCGTATATCCCGCTTCGTCAAATTGCTTCTTCGGATACCAGACCAGGCTCTTCACATTGCTGCGGTTCCAGATCCCGGCCATAATCTTGCCATCCTTGCCGTCCATGGTGGACATATCCAGCCAGCTCTTATTGTAATTGGCCGTCAGCTTCGCCTGATCCAGCACCCCGGTCAGATCGATAACCTTGCCAGTCTTAGCAATAGAGGCCAGCAGGCCCGGCTGCGGGAAGTCCGCGATATCCGGCGCATTGCCGCCATCGACCCGGATATTAATTGTGGCTTCGAATTCCTTAGAGCCTTCGTATTGAATATCAATGCCGGTTTTCTCTTCGAATTCCTTAATACTGCTCTCGAACTTCACCTGGTCCGCATCGACAAACGGTCCGAACATCGTGACCTTCGTGCCTTTGTATTCACCCTTCATCGCCAAGTCCAACGGGCTGCCTGCCGCAGCGGGATCTGGGCTATCTGTTGATGCTGCGTTGTTATCTGCCGAAGGTGCTGCTGTCGGCGCTTCTGTAGCCGCCGGGGCCTGCGTTGGTGCAGCGTTGTTATTGCCGCCGCAGCCGCTGAGCATCATGGTGAAGGATAGACACAGCACCATCGCAAGTGACAGTTTACGTGCTGGAGCTTTCTTCATTGTTTCATACATCCCCTTTAATTGTTTTTAGAGACTGCATCAAGCCAGCTTCATTACCGGAACCCCTTCCGGCAGAGCAGCAACTCACCCCCTTATCGAAATTCACGGACACCAGGCACCCACACTCATTAACACCGCTAATTCAAACGTACATTCTCCATATCCACTATAATGTATGCGCTTCCAATAGTGCGTTAGTACCTTCTGCTGCGGGTACGTTTCCTGAAACAGTTCCTGAACCGGTTCCCGAAACGATTCGCTCACATTCCTGTAACCCGCCATTCTGAAAAGCTTTTCAAAATAGTCCGAAGAAACCGTGCTGCCCTGTCAGGCAGCCGTGCTTCAGCCCGCCGGAACTACGTCTCATTTCTCACGCGAGGATTCTCTTACGATTAGCTTATGTTCCATCTTCTCTTTCATGACAGCCACCTCGCCTGTGGTCAACAATTCATGCAGCTTCTCTGCCGCCCGGTATCCCAGCTGATAGATAGGTTGTGCGATTGTTGTCAGCTTCGGAATGAACATCCCCGACATCCGCAGATTATCGAAGCCGATGACCGACACTTGACCGGGAACCAGAATATTGCGGTCCTTTAAGTAAGAGATCGTTCCCATGGCGAACTCATCCGCTACACAGAATACAGCGGTTAGCTCCGGATATTCAGTGAACAGCTCGTGCGTAGCCTGATAGGCCTGCTCAAAGCGGTGGTTGGCGTACTTGATTTTGCCGATATTACGCTCCAGCCCCGATTCGCTCAAGGCTCTCACGAACCCCGCCATCCGCGGTGGCCCGGACACCGAATTATCATGATTGAAGCCGATCATCCCGATCTCCCGGTGCCCCAACTCAATCAGGAATTTAACAGCATCATACGCCGCCTTCTCGTCATCCACCTCCACTGACGCTACCTCATACTCATCGGAATGGGAGGAGACCAGCACGAATGGAATTCTGCAGTCCACCAGCTTCTCATAATACTCAGGGTGCAGAATATCACTGGCGAACACAACACCATCCACCTGCTTCTCATGAAAAGTATCCATATAGGACAATGTCCGCTCCTTGTCACGGTCTGTATTGCAAATCATCAGACTGTAACCGAGCTTAATGCAGGCATCCTGCATTCCCCGGATCACCCCTGCGAAATACAGGTTCTCAATATCGGGAATGAGCAGCCCGAGGGTGAAAGACTTCCTGTAAATTAGTCCCCGTGCGAATGCATTAGGCTGATACTTGAGCGCTTCTATCGCTTCAATGACCCGGCTTCGCTTGCTCTCCACTACCGTATCCGGCGCATTCATTACACGGGACACGGTACTGATGGATACTCCGGCCATCTTGGCGACATCTCTGATAGTTGGCTTCATAGTCTGACTTCCTTCTTATTCTTTTTGCCCGAAACGTGTGCCCTCCTTATCAGGATTGGCCTAGCCGCTTAAGTTAGAAAAGCTTTTCAAAGCGATTATAGCAAGGCTCCCTTAAATTGGCAAGCAAATTGTTATGCGCTTACATTTTGTGCTTTTCGCCCTTCAAATCCCCCCTCCCCGTCATGCCGCTTACTTAAAGTGTGTAAATTATATTATTTCATGTTATAATTGGCGGGTATATTGATTCATGGCTGCAAATAATGCTACTGATGCTGTAGGCATCTACTATAGGAGGGATTCATGTGAAGCAATTGCACGATATACCATTCTCCGTACTGGATTTAGCCCCTATCCGGGAGGGCGGAACGGCGGCGGATTCTTTTCATAACACCCTTGATTTGGCCCGTCATGCTGAGAAATGGGGGTATAACCGTTATTGGCTGGCAGAGCATCATAATATGACCGGCATTGCCAGCTCTGCTACCTCCGTTGTTATCGGACATGTGGCGGCTGGAACTAACACCATCCGCGTTGGTTCAGGCGGCATCATGCTCTCCAACCATGCACCACTGGTGATTGCCGAGCAATTCGGCACACTGGAGTCCCTGTATCCGGGACGGATTGATCTGGGTCTGGGCAGAGCCCCCGGCTCCGACCAGGCAGCCGCCAGAGCACTGCGCCGCAGTCTCGGCAGCGATGGCAGTGAATTCCCCGAGCAGCTTAGCGAGTTGCGGGCGTATTTCGACCCCGAAGGATCAGGCTCCCGTCCGGCCGGTGTCCGCGCCGTGCCCGGTGAAGGACTGAACATTCCGATCTGGCTGCTTGGCTCCAGCGGCTTCAGCGCCCAGCTTGCGGGCCAGCTGGGTCTGCCTTTTGCTTTTGCCAGCCACTTTGCACCGGATTATCTGCTGCCGGCACTGAATCTGTACCGCACCAGCTTCAAGCCTTCAGCTGTACTGGGCAAGCCTTATGTTATGGTGGGCTTGGGAATTACAGCAGCGGATACGGCAGAGGAAGCGCGCAGACTTGCCACTTCCCAGCAGCAGCAATTCCTGAACATAATCCGTGGCCGCACCGGTAAGCTCCAGCCGCCTGTAGACAGTCTGGACGGAATCTGGACCTCCCAGGAGAAAGCACTGCTCCTGAGCAAACAACAATATTCCATCGCCGGCGACCAGGCCCTGATTAAGGAACGACTGCTGCAGATTCAGGAAGAGACGGATGCGGATGAGTGGATTATCGCCTCACAGATCTATGACCACTCTGCACGCTTGCACTCATATGAGCTTGTGGCCGACCTGTTGAAGAAGTAATAAGTGGGTAGTATTGCTTAATTGTAATTTGTACAACTAAATCGCCTGATATGCCGCCAAATTACCGTTTAGCTGTATTTCGTGCAATTAAACAGCCTCTATAACTTGATTTTCGCCCATCCGGGCAAATTTAGTTGTACAGACTACAGTTAGGAGGGCAAAGCCTTCTGTTTCAGTGTTTTTAGTTGCACGGAATACACTTATCCCTCCTTTCCGCTACGAACTTAGCTTGATGCTTGGCCGCATTTATGGAATGAAATCACTTGTTTTATTCTGATGGTCTACTAATCTGATTACTGGCCAGTCTATATATTTAGCCCATTTAACTACCTGTGGAGAACTCCGTTGGGGTAGCTAAGTGGGCTATTTTAGCATTGCAGCAAAAAACAAAAGTGTTCGGTGCGGAAATTATTGAGCCGAACCTCCCTAGCCTCATTCGTTCTTTATAAAATACAAAAATCATTAATATACGTAGAAATAACGAGTTAAACACAGTAAACGCCTAATAAACGTCATTAATTTATAGTAAACAGCCGGATTCGTTTACTTAAAGGATCTTTTCCCGTTTTTCTTTATGCCCATTTAAGATTATACTGTAATTATTATTCGTTATAACGAACGACAACGCATTCTTACCATTCAGGCTTGTTCATCGCACATTCAGGCTCATCCAGGCCGGTTAATGCTTGTTCTGATTTATACTATCGTTTTAATATGTAGTAGTTCTTCAAGAAACCACTTTGTTCGACAAACTATGATTTAGAAACGCGAACCGGGGCGGATTGTGGCTGGTGGCTGGTGGCTGCCGAAGGTCAGCACAGAAAGGGGCGGGGAGAGTGAAGAAGAGACATACATCCATAATTGGCGCGTATATTTTGGCCGTTCTGGCAGGTGTGATCTGGCATGCCGGAGGGGTCAGCGCTGAGGATACGATCAAGCTCACCGTCAATTCGCATACGACCAGTACGGCAACCATGAACAACATGCAGCCGGGAGATACGATGGCTTCGGATTATAAGATTATCAATGACGGAAATGACCCGTTTGATTATGCAGTTGCCTTCCAATTCCGCACCGGGGACGTAGATCTATACAATATCCTGCAAATGACTCTGCAAAAAGAGGGAGTAATCCTCTATTCCGGGGTGATGAGCGAGGCCCCGGGGGTAGTGACCATCGGCTCGCTTGCCGGAGGGGAAGAGGAAGCTATCGAAATGAAGGTGTTGTTCCCGCCGGAGGCAGGCAACGAGTTCCAGGAGAAGATGGTAAGTGTCGCCTTTGAATTCACAGCTACAGCGGAGCCTGCGCCGACAGCCGGGCCAACCCCCTCACCGCAACCGACGGCTGAGCCAGCAGCTTCAGCTACACCTTCACCCGGGTCAACACCGGGCACCACGGTCAGTCCCGGCAGTACGCCAGCAGCAACAAGTGCCCCTACGGATTCAACAGACGGTACAGTCTCTCCTGGCAGTACACCATCGCCAATACCAGCAGCGACGGCAACACCGCCTGCGGGTGGAGTAACTGTAAGTGAAGATCCTGTTCCGTTAGGCGGAGGAGAGGAAGACGGCGGCAACCGTCCGTCCGCGACCCCGGATTCCGGAGCCGCTGCACTTGGCAGTACACCAGCCCCTTCACCAGGGAAAGAGATCAACCTTACAGATGACGCGCTTCCGCTGGGCGGGCCGGAGGAAGACGGCAGACTGCCGGACACAGCCAGCCCTTGGTACAATCTGATTGCGGCCAGCCTGGTTGTCGCCATGATCAGTATGCTTGTGCTCCGCAGGCTGGGACAGAAGAAGTAACTTTGCCTATATGTAAGGAGGAGAAAGAGCATGAAGATGCGCAGCGGGTTCACTTTGGCCGTCAAGCTGATCTCCATGCTCTCTGTGTGTGTTATGGTGTATTCCGCCTTCCAGATCCTTAAAGCGCCCGCCGAAGCCCGCGAAGCCCTGAGAATCTGGGACAAAAAGAGGGAGGAAGCCCAGACGCCCGTAAGTTCCGAAGAAGAAATACCGCTGCCCGAAGGTATAGTTAGCAGCGCGGAAGCACCAAAGGGTGACAAGCCTGCTTATATAACGGGCGAAGTCATTGGAGAGATCTATTTTCCGAAGCTTAAGAAGCGGGTTGCCATTCTGGAGGGAACCGGACGGGCGGAGCTTAAACAGGGGGCAGGACATGATGAAGCAAGCGCCGCCCCGGGTGCCTCCGGGAACAGCGTGCTGGCCGGACACCGTGACACCGTCTTCCGCAGCCTCGGCGAACTGGAGACCGGAGACACGCTTGAGCTTGCGACAGCGGATGGAACTTTCACCTATGAAGTGACCGGCAGCCGGATTGTTGATGGAGATACAAGGGGAGCGATTAAGCCCAGCAAAGATTCCATACTCACCTTGATTACCTGCTACCCGTTCTCTTATGTAGGCTCAGCGCCAGACCGCTACCTGCTCTCGGCCAAGCTTGTCTCCAGCCAATCTCCGGTGCAGCAGCCATAACCTGCGTTCCCGCTCCTCCCCCGCTTTCCCGCTGCCTTCCTCACTCCAGCTTGCCCCTCGCCTCCCGCCAGCCTCCATCCCCCTTCACTCCACACCATCCGCCTAAAGTATGAGACCCGGGCCGGATCGTGATAATATAGACATACGAAGCTGAAGAGGAGATGACCTGCATTGAAGGAAGAGTTAATTAGACGTTTTGTATCGTATGCTGAAATGGATACCCAATCCAGCGAGGACAGCGAGACCTGCCCGTCCACTCCAGGCCAAATGGTACTGGCGCATAAGCTGGCAGAGGAGCTGCAGGAGCTGGGACTGACGGAGATTACGGTGGACGAGCATGCATATGTCATGGCCTCGCTGCCCGCTAACACAGATAAAGAGGTTCCGGTGATCGGCTTCCTGGCCCATCTGGATACCGCCACGGATTTCACCGGCACGAATGTGAAGCCGCAGATTGTAGAGAATTATGACGGGCAGGATCTGGTGCTGAATGAAGCCCAGAATATTATCATGTCCACGAAGAGCTTCCCGGAGCTGAGCGGCTACAAGGGGCATACGCTGATAACAACCGACGGCACCACCCTGCTGGGGGCGGACAACAAGGCGGGCATCGCTGAGATCATGACGGCTATGGCCCATCTGCTGGCGCATCCGGAGATTAAGCATGGCAAGATCCGGGTCGCTTTTACCCCCGATGAAGAAATCGGACGCGGCCCGCATAAGTTCGACGTTGCCGCCTTCGGCGCTTCCTATGCCTACACCGTGGACGGAGGCCCGCTCGGGGAGCTGGAATATGAGAGCTTCAATGCCGCCGCCGCTAAGATCAGCTTCCACGGAGTCAATGTCCATCCCGGTACAGCCAAGGGCAAGATGATCCATTCGTCCAAAATCGCCATGGCCTTCCATCTCCGTCTGCCCGCCGGTGAAGCTCCTGAATTCACAGACGGCTACGAGGGGTTCTACCACCTGATCTCCATGCAAGGCAGTGCCGAGCACAGCAAGCTTCATTACATTATCCGCGACTTTGACCGCGGGCAGTTCGAGAACCGCAAATCGAATATCGCCGCGATTGTGGAGGAATTCAAATCTACGTACGGGGCGGACAACATCGTGCTGGAGATGAATGACCAATATTATAATATGCGCGAGAAAATCGAGCCCGTCCGGCATATCGTCGATATCGCCCGGGAAGCGATGGAGGGCCTCGGCATCACGCCGGTTATCCGTCCAATCCGCGGAGGGACTGACGGCTCACAGCTCTCTTATATGGGGCTGCCTACACCGAATATTTTCACCGGAGGCGAGAATTTCCACGGCAAATTTGAATACGCCTCTGTAGACGTCATGCTGCAGGCTGTACAGGTTATCGTTGAGATTGCCCGTCTGGCTGAGCAGAAAGCGTAAGTAGGGTTAACTTATGCAGCAAAAAATCCCCGTTCAAGCGCATACCGCTTATTCGGGGATTTTTGCGCTGCGTGGGGCTTCGTCCCGGGATTTCTTGCTGGCCTGTCCGTCTTCATCCAGGGCTCTGTCTTCGCCTCTTGCGAGGATCTCCCGGTATTCCTCTCCCCAATGCTTGATGCTGAGGATCGCAGTCTCCAGTCCCTGCGCCCATTCGGTCAAGGAGTACTCTACCTTCTGCGGCACCTGAGGGTACACCTTCCGGTGGACCAGACCGTCACGCTCCAGATCCCGCAGCTGCATCACCAGCATCCGCTGTGTAATGCCGGGGCATAGTCTGCGCAGCTCGTTGAACCGCTTCGGCCCGCTGATCAGATGATAGAGCAGAACACCCTTCCACTTCCCGCCAATGACTTCAAGGGTCCGCTGCAATGAGCTGTTCTCCGCCCCGCAATCCACGCCTTCTGCCTCATCAGAGCCTCCGTCTCTTCCTTGTACGTTCATCTCTGCCGCCCCCCCATTTCCGGTCGTCCCTGATTTAGTACAATTGTATCATAGATGCTGATACGGCAAAAACCCCGTGCCGCCCTGGAACAACGGGCGCACGGGGTTCTTAACATGCTAAGGTCACAGACCGTTATCCGTCTGTTAGACTTATTTCTTCACCGGCAGCCAGCCCGGTGTATGGATCAGTGCTCTCCAGAGCGGGTCCGGAATCACAAGCTCTGCTTGTGCATTCGGATCAAGCTCAGTCTTAATCTCATCGGCCCGGCCTCCGGCCAGCTTCTGCACCCAGTCCGGTTCAATCAGCAGCGGGCGGCCCAGGGCCACCAGGCTGATGCCGCTGTCCAGACTCTTCAGGGCGTCGGCGGCAGAGTAGAGCGAGCCTACCCCAATTACTGGAGCCTTGTCTCCCGCCCGGTCTACGATCTGTTCAATGCGCGGACGGCTATCCTCTGTTCCCCGGCGCGGCAGCGACCACAGCTCCATAAGGGACGCATGCAGGTAATCCAGCCCCTCCGCTGTCAGCGCATCGATTAGGGCAAACGTGTCAGCCATCGTAATCCCCGGTGTCTCCGGCTCTTCAGGCGAGAAGCGGTAGCCTACAAGGAAGCCACCCTGTGCATGCTGCTTCACCGCAGCCTTGACACTGCGCAGAACGGCCAGCGGGAAGGTGAGACGCTTCTGCAGATCTCCGCCCCAGCGGTCTTCGCGTCTGTTGGAGTGCGGCGAGAAGAATTGCTGCAGCAGATACCCGTTCGCACCGTGAATCTCAACGCCATCGAAGCCGGCCTCAATCGCCCGGCGTGTCGCTTCTCCGAAATCGGCGATAATTCCGGTAATCTCTTCGTCTGTCAGCGGGCGCGGAACTGTCCCATGTCCGCCGCCAGGCAGCTCAGCCGGCACATCGCTTGCACTGACAGGCTGCCCGTCAACCAGCTGCTCCG
The DNA here is from genome assembly GCF_038593195.1 of Paenibacillus sp. FSL H7-0350. Classification (NCBI taxonomy): domain Bacteria; kingdom Bacillati; phylum Bacillota; class Bacilli; order Caryophanales; family Paenibacillaceae; genus Paenibacillus; species Paenibacillus sp. FSL H7-0350. The sequence goes on from NZ_CP151972.1 coordinate 3,991,476, forward strand.
GCGGGCATTGGCGTCCGCCATGGAAGATCTGGAGCACCGCCTTCGCCCCTTCGCCCTTGATAGCTTCTGCCAGCTCACGCAGGCTTGGAATCAGACCGTCATGGTCAGCTCCGAATTCACCCGGGAAGCCCTTCCCGCCGCGCGAGACATAGACACAGGCGGTAATAACCATCCCCGCTCCGCCCGAACGGCGGATATAATAGTCCAGCTCCGGCCGGGAGACAGTTCCATCCTCATTCGAGGAGAAGTTAGTCATCGGCGCCATGACCACACGGTTCTTCAGTTCAATCCCGCTCTTGAATTTGAACGTCTCCAGCAGCGGGCTATATTCTGTCTTTAGCATAACTACCATTCCCTCCAATAAATCAAATATACACATAAAATAGTGTACAACTTAATTTCACACAATACAAATGGTAAATCTGCATTTACAGAACCTATCTATCAGAGGGAGTTACATCTTTCCAGATTACCTTCTCCCCGTAATTCTTGCCCCAGTCATACATCATACGCAGCACCGGCATCAGCGTATGTCCATACTCTGTCAGGGAGTATTCGACGCGCGGAGGAACCTCCGCATATACCTGCCTGAATACCAGCTGATCTTCCTCCAGCTCACGGAGCTGGTTGGTCAGCATTTTCTGGGTAATATGGGGAATCAGCTTCTTCAATTCACTAAAGCGTTTGGTCCCTTCCAGTCCCAGGTGCCACAGTATAATCAGCTTCCACTTCCCGCCGATCACAGCGAGCGTGAGCTCCTTCTCGCAGTTGATCTCCTTCAGGTTGATGCGGTCTTTAATTTCAGTCGCCAATATTCAGCCCCCTTCCGGCTATCATCATAATACAGATCCATCAGCCACCCAAGTGGAAACGGCTTCGCCGTCCTTTTAAAGGACGGTACCGTTTCAGCGAGAAATATAAGGATAGTTTGTCGTGTGCAACATATAAATTCTTATATTTGCATTTAGGCAGCAAAGGATGCCCTCCCGTCAAGGAAAGCATCCGTGTGATAGCTTAATTGTATTCCAAGCTCTATTCTATTCCAAATCGTATGCTATTCCAAATTGGCATGCTTGCCGAACATCCGGCCGGAGGTCTGCCCCGTCTGCTCCATGATCCGCAGAATGACTGCATCATAGAAGACAAGCAGCGTCTGTTCAAACAAGGAGGCCATCGGCTGCAGCGTCGTATAGCCGCCGTCCGGCCGTTCTTTGGGAGCGCCGGGCAGCTTGACTGTATGATCTGCGAGACGTCCGAGCGCCGAGTCCGGCTGAATGGTTACGAGGACTACAGCTGCTCCGATTGCCTTGGCTTTCTCAGCCATGGAGACCAGTCCCTTCGTCTCGCCTGAGCCGGAACCCAGTACAAGCACATCGCCGGGGCCAATGCCCGGCGTTACCGTCTCTCCGACCACATAAGCTGTCCGCCCGGCCTGCATCAGCCGCATGGCGAAGGCCCGGCCCATCAGGCCGGAACGCCCGGCACCAGCCACGAAGATCTGACCTGCACGCAGCAGCAGCTCCGTCAGCACCTCGCCCTCTCCGGCATCCAGCCCGGAGACGGAGCCTTCCAGCTCCTTCACAATTTCATGTGCGTAATACTGCGTGTCCATGGCTGCTTAAGCCTGGCTTACAAGGCGCTTCATTTCCGCCGCAGTTGCCTTCATGTCAGCTTCGCCGGTAATGCCGCCGCCCACGATTACCAGATCGGGCTGCGCAGCAATCACTTCAGGCAGCGTACTCAGCTTGATGCCGCCGGCAATTGCCGTTTTGGCCCGGGTTACCACGCTCTTAATATCTCTCAGATCCGCGAAGGAATTCTTACCTTCGGCCTGATGGTCATAGCCGGAATGCACGCAGACATAATCCACACCCAACGCATCCACTTCAGCGGCTCTGGCCTTGAGATCCTTCACGTTAATCAGATCGACCAGGATCTCAGCACCCGTCTTCTTCGCTTCCTCAACCGCACCGCGGATCGTTGAATCATCGGATACACCCAGCACAGTCACGATACCCGCGCCCGCTTCCACTGCCTTCATAACTTCGTAACCGCCGGCATCCATAATTTTGAGATCGGCCAGCACTGTAAGCGCCGGGAAAGCTTCCTTGATCGCTTTCACCGCATGCAGCCCCTCATTGATAACGACAGGTGTTCCAATCTCAACGATATCTATAGATTCGGCAACCTCTGCAACAACCGCCTTGGCTCCAGCAATATCCACCAGATCGAGTGCTAACTGTAATTTCATATGTGTAAGTTCTCCTTATCCGTAATGTATTTTAGGAAGTGCTGTTTCTCAGTTTAGGGATATACTGCCGATAAGGGAAGTAGGCACTTTTTTGTGAGGTAGTCACCTGGAGGATACTATTGGGCGAAGCCGGCGGATTTTTAGGCAACATGTCGGAAATCCTACTGCATTTTCACAACAGCTGTGCTACCATACATTTGATTCGAAGATTCACAGCCGCAAGGAATCCTAATAAGAAGGTGTATGATGGAAACAAGCAAGCCCAAGACATTCAACCTAATGAAGCTGACCTGGCCGATCTTCCTGGAGCTGTTCCTGTTCATGCTTATGGGAAGTATGGATACCTTCATGATCAGCTCTGTGTCAGATGATGCGGTCTCCGGTGTCGGAGCGGCCAATCAGATTATTGCCATAGCTATTCTGGCGCTTAGTGTCATCGGGAACGGCGCGGCGATCGTCGTGTCGCAATACCTCGGCTCCAAGCAGCCCAAGGAAGCCGCCAGAGTGATCGGCAACGCAGTTACCCTGAATCTTGCGGTAGGGATCGTACTTAGTACAGTCATGCTGCTATTCGGAGGTCATCTGCTGCAAGCACTGAACGTGAAGGGCGACATTCTCGCCTACGCCCGCTCGTATATCAACATTGTCGGAGGCGCGATCTTCCTGCAGGCCCTTATCAACGCGCTGGCTGCAACTATCCGCACCCACGGCTTCACCAAGCAGACGATGGCGGTATCGCTGCTTATGAACGTCATCCATGTTGGCGGTAACTATCTGCTGATCTTCGGTCATTTCGGACTGCCTGCGCTCGGTGTAGAGGGCGCTGCCGTATCAACCGTAATCAGCCGCTCCATCGCTCTCCTGATCTTCTTCCTGCTGCTTTACCGCATTATGGAGGTACGTGTGAAATGGAGCTATTACGTTCACCTCTCCAAGAAATATGTGCTGCAGATTCTCAAAATCGGTATTCCATCCGCCTTCGAATCCGTAATGTACCAGTGCTGCCAGCTCGTCTTCACCCTGTACATCACCTATTTGGGGGCCGAGGCCATGGCTACCCGCCAGTATGCGGTCAATATCTCGAACTACATCTTCCTGTTCAGCGTAGCGGTGGCAATGGGGACCTCAATTATTGTGGGCCATCTTGTAGGTGCAAAACGAACGCAGGAGGCTTACTCACGGGTGTTCACCAGTGTGAAGTGGGCACTTCTGGTCACAGTCATCATGGACCTGATCGTCATTCTGCTCCGCAAGCCGCTGCTGGGCCTGTTCACGGATAATGAGCTGATTATCACCATGGGAGCCCAGGTGATCCTGCTCAGCTTCTTCCTGGAGACCGGGCGGACCTGCAATCTGGTCATTATCAACTCGCTGCGCGCGTCGGGCGATGCCAAGTTCCCGGTCTACATGGGCATGATCTCTATGGTGTGCATGAGTCTGCCGCTGGGCTACTTCCTGGTATTCACGCTTGATCTGGGTCTGGCCGGGGTATGGCTGGCCACAGCGTTCGACGAATGGGTACGGGCCGTCATTATGTACTTCCGCTGGAAAAGCAGAGCCTGGGAGAAGCATGGCCTGATCCAGCATGAACCGCCGGAAGCGGCTCCGGCAGCCCCGGCGCACTAATTCTGCGGCAGCTCCTCAGACAAGCGAAAACGGCCTTGCCGTCCTTCAATAGGACGGCATTCGTTTCAGCGAGAAATAGAAGGATAATTTATCACGTGAACCATAAAAATTCTTATATTTCAAATAAGGGATGCTAATCAGCCACCGGAAATACGGCTGATTAGCATCCCTTTGTCGTAAGCTCGTCCCATACTCAGTTCCCTTTGGCTACTGCAATTTTATGTCTGGCTGCGAACTGCTCCGGCGTGACCGCTTTGCCGAACAGCGCCTGGATCATATCCAGATGGACCTGGGCAGCATTCGGCTTCATCTGCACATCCGCGAACAAGGTAATACTGCTGGCATTGTTCAGTTCATTCAACAGATCCACGTATAGCTGCGGCAGCTTCTCATTCGTGGTATCGACCTTAGTCGCCGGAATCACTCCCGCACTCGTCACTGAAGCCTCGCCCCATTTGAAGACGAAGTATTCGACAAAAGCCTTAGCCTCCTCCTTCACCCTGGACGATTCCGCTACGAACAGTCCGACACCCGGACCGCCTACCCAGTCGCCCGAATTGCCCTTCCCGCCTTCCACCGTAGGGAATTTGAAGAAGCCGACCTTATCCTTGAAGGCCTGCGGAGTCTCCGGGTTGGTCGTGAAGTTGGGCAGCTCCCAGGTACCGGTCAGGTACATGGCCGCCTTTTCTTCCATAAATTCCGATTTGCCCTCATCATATGACAAGCCGTTGAAGCCGTTGTTGAAGGCGTTCATATCGACGAGGTTCTGTACTTCCGCCGCAGCCTGCACCAGTCCGGGATCATCGAAATAACCCGTCCCCTTCGTCGCCCGCTTCAGCGTCTCACTTCCGGCCATGCGGTCTGCCAGATACATATACCACAGCGAGCCTGTCCACCGGTCCTTATTGCCCAGCGCCACCGGAGGCACACCATGACCGGAGAGCACTCTCACAACTGCCTTGAACTCCTCATACGTTGAAGGCACCTGAAGATTATATTGGGCGAAGATTTCTTTATTATAAAAGATCGGTGAGATGTTCATCTCCAGAGGCAGCGCATAGGTCTTGTTATCAACAGCATAAGACTCTGTAGTGCTCTTCACGAATTTATCCTTAAGCTGCCCGCCGTTCAGGATGTCATCCAGCGGAGCGAATAATCCGCCTTTTACATAAGGCTCCATGAAGCCGGCCGCCCAGGTTATACCCACATCGGGAAGGTCATTGGAGGCGGAGAGCACCTTGAGCTTGCTTTTATACTGCTCATTCTCCAGCACATCCTGCCTGATGAGGATACCCGGATGCTCCTTCTCATACTCTGCGATAATCTGGCTGACCAGCTTATACTGCTGCGCAGAGAGTCCGGCGGGCCAGATGTGCATCATATGAATAGTTTTTTTGGGGGAAGAGACGCCGTTAGCTGCGAGCGTACTATTATTGTCTCCCGCAGAGCCGCAACCCGTCAGAACAAGCAGCCAGGTACAGGCCAGAAGCAGCCCCTTGGTCATGTGATTCCTTCGCATTGCCTTGCCTCCCCATCTCACATTGCAAAAGGCCGAAATTGCCCATGTAATCGCTATCATTAAAATTCTAGCATCGTACCCTGAGGCAGATAAGGGCACACTTATTGGCTAAAATACCACATTTATTGGATCTCCTGAGTTCCTCCCTTCATCTGTTGACGGTATCGGCTAGGGCTTATGGCCTCCAAGGACTTGAAGACCTTAATGAAGTATTTATCCGTCCGGTACCCTACACGCTCTCCGATCTCCCCGACCGGCAGCGCAGTCTGGAGTAGTAGCTCCTTCGCCCGCTGAATCCGCAGACGGGACAGATATTCAGTGAAGGACACCCCGGCCTGCTCCTTGAACAGCACACTGAAATAGCTGGCATTCAGGTGAATCAGCCCCGCTACCTCAGCCATCGTCAGCTGTTCGTGCAGATGCTGCTCCACATAGGCAATTGCCTCCTTCACCGGCTGCCCCATCCCGGACTGCTCCGGGTCAATCTCCAGCAGCTTGTGATCCACCAGCTTCTCCAGCTTCACATGGCGCTGCTGCTCCTCCTCCCGCTTCAGCGCATCCTCAACCACTGTCAGCAGCTCAGACTTGTCCAGCGGCTTCAGCAGATAATTGACCGCCCCCAGCCGCATCGCCTGCTGCACATAATCGAACTCCGCATAGCCGGAGATGACAATGATCACCGGCTTCCGGGGAGATTCCTGCAGCGAATGAATCAGATCCAGCCCGCTCACCTCCGGCATGCGCACATCTGTAATCAGCAGATGAACCCGCTCATGCCGCAGCCGCTCGCGCGCTTCCACCCCATTGTCACAGGTCTCCACGATATACCGGCCTGCCGCCCATACCTCCAGCGTCTGCTTAATCCCCTGACGCGTTCTTGGTTCATCATCTACGATTAGAATCGTCTTATTGCCCAGACTCATAGGTATCTCCTCCATTGCTTGGAATCTCAAACCTTATTACGGTCCCCTCAGACCGCCGGCTCTCCACGATCAGGCCTTCCGTCTGCATGTCCGCTTCCGCGTAGTACAGCTTCAGCCGCCGCTGCACATTCACCAGCCCCACTCCGCTGCCCTTGGCAGAGACCGGCGGCCCGCCATCCAGCGCATCGCGGAGTGCCAGCAGCGTAGCCTCATCCATACCCGGCCCGTTGTCCGACACCTCAACTGAGGTCCACCCCTTGCGGGAGGAGGGGCTGATGATCACTTCAATCGCGCCCTTGCCGACGCGGCTCTCCACTCCATGGAGAATCGCGTTCTCAACAATCGGCTGAATCAGCAGCTTGGGCACTGGTACAGCAGCCTCATGCGGGTCAAGCCTGATATCCCAGGACAGGCGTTCCCCCATCCGCATCTCCATAATCCGCAAATACCGCCTGATCTGCTCGACCTCTTCGCTCAGCGTTACCCATTCATCCTTGTTATGGGGGCTGCCGATAATGTAGCGGAACAGCCTGGACATCATCACCACTAATCCGGCCAGTTCCTCCTCCCCCTTCTCCTCCAGTGACCAGTTGAAGGCCTCCAGCATATTGAACAGGAAATGGGGATTGATCTGCGCCTGCAAGGCTTTAAGCTCAGTCCGGCTCTGCAGGACCTCCTTCTCATAGACCACCCTGATCAAATCATTAATATTAGCCACCATACCGTTATAGGTATTATTCAGCTCCCGCAGCTCCATGGTAGATACCTTCTGCGAATTGGGGGTCAGCACCCCCATGCGGGATTTGCGCATCGCCCGGATCAGGTGAATGATCGGCCGGGTAATCATTGTCGACAACAGGAAGGATATTATCAGGAACAGCAGGGTTCCGATTCCGCCTGACACCAGCAGTACCGTCCGCAGCACAGACAGCCCCTTAGTGACATAGCTGACAGGCGTCAGCACCAGCAGTGTCCAGGAGGTCTTGTCCGAGCGCAGCTTGACCTGCACATACTCCTTGCCCCGGAAGCTGACCGTCTGATCGACGCTCTCCAGCAGCGGCAGCAGATCCTCCTGCGGTGTACCGCTGCTCCCGAGAAGCTGGCCTTCATCATTCACGAGCAGCACTGACTCCCCGCTATCGCTGCCGGAGAAGGGATCGTCGAGCTGGAAGTAGCTGCGCTGGATGCGGGCCATCAGGTAGCCCCCCCGTGAGAACCAGCGGTCCATCAGGCTGACCTGGCGGATCGCCAGCAGGCTCTGTTCATCATGCGGATCAACGCCGATCCAGACCAGCCGCCCCTTCTGGGCATTAGCCTCACTGATATGCTGCTCGTTAATTCTGCTCTCCAGGCTGCCTTCCTTAATCGGGAACAGCAGCCTGTAATCAGCGGTATATAGCTCCAGCGAGCCCACGCTCGGCATGTACGCCTGATAGCTGGAGACAATCTGCAGCAGCGACTGGCGCTGATTGAAGGACACCTCATTGCCGTCCAGCTCCTCCAGCAGCAGCTGCTGAACGGTAGGATGATTGGCCACCTGCTCCATCAGACCATCAATCTGACCGGTCAGCGCGTCCAGCCTTCCGTTGGCCTGAACTGCCGTCTGCTGGATATGCCGTTCGGCATTATTTTTGAGCAGAATAGAGACACGGTCATACACAAATATCCCAGAAACCAGAATAATAATGAGCATCACCAGCAAAAAACCGATGAATATCTGATTGCGCAGTGTGTTGAGCTCTCTGAACCTCTGAAGCATCAGAATTCCCTCTTTCGTTGGCAGCGTTTCCAACTCTATTCTCCAAACCCCGGGAGTTTTGTCAAGATAAATCATTGCCCGCAGGGGAAAGACGGCCCAACAACAAATAGCCCTTAGCACAGTTCTCCCGGTTCAAGGAGCTGCCCTAAGGGCTTACAGAGAAGACTACCTAGATGAACATTAGCGGAGTAATCCATTCGAAATGCAGGGCCGCCCACAGCAGAGCCAGCAATACCGCGCCGATGCAGTAACTCATGACTTTGCGGCGGGTCGGCTCCAGATAAATATCCAGCGGAATCAAGATCAGAATCATACCAATTGCGATAATGTTAAACATAGGCTTATGATAAAAAATCCCCACTGTATTCAGGGCAACCGCAAGGAGCGTCAGAAGCAGAAAATATTGTCTCATAGCTCCATCATCCCTGTATTATCCATTATTGTCAAACAAAAAAAATAGCCCATTGCGGGCAAGGAACGGACTGCTGTACTAGGGTTGCTATTCTCTAATTCTATATGAACCGATCAGAGGGCGGCAGCCTAACGAATAGTAACGCTCTTCTTAATGGCCTTCGCGTCCAAATTCTTATTAACGAGCGTAGGCAGCATCTTCATGCTCCGGGTCATGGGTGAATTACATTGCCAGCAGGTCGGCACATGTTGGAACGCAAAGTTGTCGCGTATCCATCCGGTGCATTCTTCCTTGGTGCAGGACCAGATGGCTGTCTCTTCCTGTGGAAGATCTACCATCGCTTTTTTACGAAAATACATAAGTACCCCTCCTAATAGCTTGGTTAGTGCGTCCTACGGACTGTTGTGTCAGAACGGATGCTTATTCTTTCTCTTACCTAGTCATAAAAAAAACTGCCCTCAACTGATGTTAAGGGCAGTTTATTTGTGATATTACAGTTTTACAACGTTTTCAGCCTGTGGTCCACGAGCGCCTTGAGTTACGTTGAACTCAACGCGTTGGCCTTCGTCCAAAGATTTGAAGCCGTCGCCAGTGATTGCGGAGAAGTGTACGAATACGTCGCTTCCGCCTTCAACCTCGATAAAACCGAAACCTTTGTCTGCGTTGAACCATTTTACTGTACCTGTTTGCATGATATTACCTCCAAAGTTTATTTAACACATGTCCTTTTATTCCTACGTATTGTACGAACAAATAAAAATTCACACATTGGAAAAGGCTTCAAACACAAATTGATAACCTTTTACAATATGTGAATTAAGGGTTAAATTTATGATTAACTTCATTGTAGCACACTGTTTTCCCAAATGCAAAGGATTATTGCCAATTACCCGAAATAAATTTTAAATTTTAGAGAAACCTTGCCGGGCGCACGGGTTCTTGGAATCCGCCATGCACCTCCGGCTACAGGATTCAGTCGATATATCCGGCCAGTCCCTTGTCCATCAAGTAATCCATTTCTGCATCCAGAATAGTCTCCACCGTTAGCTCGTCCAGCTTCACATCGCGCTGCGCAGTCACATAGTCGACCAGATCATCATTATCGATATCAATCTCGCCTTTGGCATTGGCCTTGGCCTTATTGATGAACGCCTGCTCATGCTTCAGCACCAGCCGGATGACATCTTGGGCCACCTTCGTCTGTGCTGATAATACCTCCACCAGTTCCTGCTCGTTCACTTCATTACTCATCTTCGTTCGTCAGCTCCTTGGGTTCTGTGAACCCTGATTGTACCACAAGTCCCCTTCGTGCGCGCAGCCTCATCTCCACCAGGGAAGAACCGGATATCCGGCGGCCCCTGCGGTTACAGTCTCCCCGATTCTCGGCGTGGCCAACCGTACCCCTCTCAGCGCCGCAGCAGCCGAGATCCGTTCTGCCGGATCGGTCCAGTCATGCATCGACAGGGTGAATGCGCCCCAATGGATGGGGATCAGCAGACCTCCCTGCACATCGATGTGCGCCTCGACAGTCTGTTCCGGCAGCATATGGATATCTGCCCAGCGCGGATCGTATTGGCCGCATTCCATCAGCGTGAGATCGAAGGGACCATACGTACGTCCGATCTCGGCAAAATGCGGGCCATACCCGCTGTCTCCGCTGAAGAAGACCTTGGTCTTCTCCCCTTGAATAATCCAGGAGCACCACAGTGTAGTGTTGCGGTCCAGCAAACTCCGGCCCGAGAAATGTCGTGCCGGGGCGCAGGTGAAGGTAATCCCTGCATAGCTGAGCGTATCGCCCCAGTCCTGCTCACGGATCTTCTCTGCGGCCACCCCCCAGCGGCGCAGATGGGCGCCAACGCCCAGTGGTACAATGAACAGTCCCACTTTATCCTTCAACTGGCGGATGGTCCCATAGTCCAGATGATCATAATGATCATGGGAGAGCACCACCGCATCCAGCTGCGGCAGAAGGGCAGCCTCCAGCGGAAGCTGCTTGCTGTAGCGGCGGCCGCCAATGAACGGAAACGGTGACGGTGCATGGCCCAGCATAGGGTCGAGGAACAGGTTCAGGCCGTCCATCTCCAGCAGCACCGCTGAATGCCCGAACCAGGTAACCCGGGTGTCGCGGCCCTGTCCAATAGAGGACGGCGACAGCGGCTGCGGCTGAAGAGGCTCAGCGGGTCTGGAGTGAGGGTTGCCCTTAATGAAGTCTCTCAGAATGGAGAGTCCGCTGCCTCCGGCCTTCTCACCGCTCAGGTCTGCAGTCTGCGGATAAGCAAATTTGCCCTTGCTGTAATGGGCGGAACGGAGGTTACGGGCCTTCTCCTGCGTCCCGGCCCTCCGCCCGAACGCCGGATAGACGGTCATGAGAAGATACGCAGCGGCAACAACTGCAAGCAGAATGGAACCAATAATAATCAGGGTCATGCGGTAATCCTTCTTTCTGCGGGTTCGTGCCGCATCTCCTATTTCGCCTGGCCCAGCTTGCGGGCAACGATGAGAATAAGCAGCAGCGAGACCGCAATAATAATGGCATTGAAGCCCCAGCGGCCCTGAAGCCACCAGCTTGTGCCGGGCAGATCTGCTGCCGTTACCGGTACCAGGGTCTCTGCACCCAGCGCAGCCTGCACAAGCTTCTCCCCGCCGATCCGGTCTTTGAAATTAATAATATCATACTGCGGAGCGGTTGCCAGCGCATTGCCATAGAGCAAGGAATACGGCATCTTCTCCCCGCCCGCGAATACAAGCCGGTCTACCAGATATTCGATCTTAATATCTGTGATGGAGATGGGGGCATCATCCAGATTGTAGATAACCACACGCAGGCTATTAGATGAGGCTGGGGCCTCCGGCTGAATCTCCGTCCGGGAGATCCGGGTATCCTTGAAGTCCAGCCGGTACAGCTCTCCGCTTCCGGTGACCGGTATCTTAATCCCGGCACTGTCATACAGCTCATAGCGCCGCAGGAAATTCCCGGTGCTGCCGAGCATCACCTTCCCAATCTTCAGCCGGTCCGTGTTGCTTATCATGATCTCGGTACGGTTCTCCACCTGCTTAATCTCTGTCTGCGGCGTCTTCTGCCGCATGAATGCAGCCGTACTCCACTCCCGGCTGCTGTCTACCAGGGTCAGGCCGGGGAACTCCAGCCCTTCCGGGTTGTTCTTCACTACAAGCCGGTAATAGCCGAACTTGTAGCTGCGCTCCAGCGTAATGCTGTCCGCACTTAACCCGCTTGTGGCATACAGATCCCCTGTGCCGAGCTGCTCCCAGGCCTGCCCGTCATAGCCTCCCCATACCTCCACATGCTTCAGGAAGGATTCTGCGGGCAACTCGAACACCAGTCGGTTCCCCTGAATATCGACATCCTCGGCAAGCGGCTTAATCTGATAATCCAGCAGGGTATCCGTTCCTTTCACTGCCTTGTGAATCAATTCTGAGGCATAGACCGCGCTATGCTCCTCCACCGTCTCCGCTCCGCTCTCCATATAATAGGGAACCGGAGCGCCGGTGCTGTCCTGTATACGCAGATCACGCAAGTCCTCTGCCGCCGAACGGTACACCGCTTCATCAAGATACAATTCATAGTACGGAGCCGCCTCCGGCACGGAGATTTCGCGAGAGAACTTCCATTGCCCGCCGTCCGTCTTCTCCGCTCCGCCGGATGCCGCTGCCGCACTGTGCGCCGGGAAGGTGCCGGAACCCAGCACGAGTCCGCCCAATACAGCGAGCAGCACAGCCGCCCTAGCTCTCCGGCCTGTCTTGCTCAGCAAGCGCATAAGCTTCCTCCATTCTGACTGTTATCCGCTGATAGAGGTAGGATATCCCCAGCAGGCAGAGTCCGAAGCTGAAATAAGCGATGATCTTGCTGCCGGTATTCAGCAGAGTCAAGTCATAGAGCAACAGCTTGCCGGTTGCCAGCAGGGACAGCGCCAGTCCGAAGCGGCGGATATACAGATATCTTTTCCAGAAGCCGTACATAATGAACAGCACAGCCAGCAGCAGATAGAGCAGACTGAAGGCCAGCCCGCCGTCACGTACCTGCATCTGCACTCCCAGGAACGCCGTAACCATCACCAGCAGATAGATACCCATAGCTACCGGATACAGCTCTATATTCTTATAATCGCGCAGCAGCGTTGTCCGCAGCAGCCTTGCACTGCTGAACCATACGAATACATTGAACAGAATAAGCAGACCCAGCGCCGCTACATCGGCAGCAGTGCTGCCGGACCACCCTTCCGGAAGACTGGGCAGACCCAGCGTAATGCCGATACAGACCGCATAGGCAATCCCGTGCAGCACCAATACCATAATGCCGACCACCTTGTCATACAGAACATTCACCTTCGGAAGCGCATAAGCCAGTCCAGAGGTAAGCAGACCCGCCAGCAGCAGCTTGTAAAAGGCATTGTGCGCCATATCCTCCGGCACCATCCAGTCGTACAGGCGCAATGCTTCATACACTGCATACCCGTAGAAATTGACGATAGCCGCATATTTGAACCATACGGTAGCCTGCACCTCCGCAGGCGTACTGCGGAGCAGCGTCTCCTGATTCGAATAACGGATGGCATACAATAAGGCTACAATCACCATTCCCGCCGTAATAAATGTATATTTCAGATCGAAATAGGAGTTCGTGTAGTAGATTACCGCATTATAATCCGAGAGCTGCAGCAGAACGTCGAATCCGAAGAAGGTCAGCAGACAGAGGGAAAGGATGCCCCAGCCTGCGCGTTCTGCCATTTTGAAGCGGTACAGATGTCCGTAGACCGTAAGCGCCACGCCTTCCACCAGCCAGCCGATCGACCACCAGGCCGCTCCCAGCTGGAACGGAATCATCAGGATGGCGAAGGTCAGTGAGGTGACATAGAAGAGCAGACGGCTCTCGCGTTCCTGCGGCATCTGCTTCTCCAGCAGCACGCCAAGCCCCAGATACATGAGGCAGAAGGCCAGCGCCAGCGCGCCTGTGAATTCATCCAGCCCGGCATTCAGGAACAGAAGATACAGCGTTATGCAGCTAACGAGCGTGTTACAGCCCAGCAGGCCGAAGTCCAGCCAGTTAAGCTTCGTCTTGAACTTGAACGGATACCAGAGTGTAATCCCCAGATACATGGCGAAGGTCAGCACAGCGCAGAGAATGCCCGCGGCGTAGCTATCCGCCAGATAAATCAGCAGCAGGATAGACGGCGTGTTGAACAGGAAGCTGATGTAATTGACAACCACCCAGCGCTTGCGCAGAGAGATCAGCAGAATCAGCAGGTTCAGCACGAACAGATACCCCATTGCCGCATACACTGCACTGCCCTCCAGCCCGAAGGCTCCAATATAAGAGAAGAGCGGCAGATACCCTCCTACAAGCCCCATAGAACAGATCGTCCGTGACTCATAGCGCAGCGACAGCAGCACAGCGGACAGCGTAACCAGCACCGACAGGCCGATCCCGGCCCATAACCCGATAATCTCCAGCAGAAAATAACTGTAAAATATCGAGCCGTACAGCACCGACACCCCGCCGCCAATCAGCCCCAAAGCGAAGGCTCCCCGCCCCTTGCGGAACAGCCACTCCCCGCCCGCCAGCATGACTGCCCCCAGCAGGAAGAAGGCGCTGCCCTTCATATAATCATTGAACCAGGTGGAGTAAGTGTATCTGAACCCGGCGCCCACTGCCAGGATCAGCAGCAGAATCCCCAGGCGGTTGATCCAGTTCAGGCCGATCTTCATTTCGATCCGGTTCTGCTTACGGCGGCGCAGCAAGGTCTCCTCGTCAACCCCTTCGGCGGTCAAATCATCCAGACCGCTGTCTATCGTCCCTCTGAGCGAACGTTCTGCCTCCCGTTGCCATTGTCTGCGCAGCAGAATACTCTCATTCAGCTTCGCCTGCACCTCATCCAGAATATAAGTGATCTGGGTCTTTTCCTGGCCCAGCTCGCGGGTCCCGATACTGTACATCTGCTCTATACGCCGCTTCGCGTCCTGCTCGAAGGACGTCAGCCGGTCGAGGTACGCATGATCCCGTGAGGCAAAATAAGTCTGCAGCTTCTGCCGCGATACCCGCAGAATACCCAGCTTCTCATCCAGAATCTGCTCCGCCAGCGCAGTCCGCAGCTCTGAGTTGTCGCGCTCAAGCCTCGCCGCCTGAGCCTTCAGCTCCGCCAGGCTCTGCCTGGTTGCCCCATTTTCCCGTCTTAACACTTCGTTCTCGCGGACGAGATCACTGCTCTCGTATTCTTCAATTAAAGACTGGTATTCCTTCAAAAGCCCGTCCTGCTGCTGCTGCACAGCCCTCATCCGATCTCTGAAATCCTCCATAGCCGCCCCCCAGTATCTGCTAATCGGCAAATTGTTAATATATTGATATTACTATATTTCTAATTACCACCACAGACCTAACAAAAACCACATTACTTAGTTAAGATCCTGTCACATTTTTGTCTTGGCAGACCTTATAGGTTTATTATTGTTGTATATTCGGGAGATGGGGAGAATCGGACATTGAAACTGAACCTGCACAAACCGCAAAAACGTTATATCCTCATCCTGTTGCTGCTGGTGGTCCTCCTGCCTGTGCCGTTTAGACATAAGGCGACGACCAAGCTGAACATTACCGGGCTGGATGGAGTCAAAATCACGACAGATGCCTACGCGCTGACAGCGGATCACAAGCTGATGGTGGATAAAGACCTCGCTGAACGGATTCTACATGCGCGTATCGGCTGGGAGAAGGAGGCTCCGCTCCCCAAGGGTGTGTACTACAAGGATCATGTGGCGGTACTCATGTATCACCATCTGACGGAAACCCCGTTAATGCTCTATCCCGGCGTATTACCCGCCGCACAGTTCGATGAGCAGATGCAGCTGCTGAAGCAGGAGGGCTTCCATGTCATTACGATGAAGCAGTACCGGGAATTCATGCTTGACCGCGCGCCGGTTCCCGATAATGCGGTTCTATTGACGTTCGATGACGGCTATGAGAGCTTTTATAAGCTGGCGTTTCCCATTCTGCAAAAGTACGGCTACACTGCAGTGAACTTCATCATTGTCTCCGATGTGGACAACACTAATAAGCATCAGGTGCCCAAGCTGACCTGGGAGCAGATGCGGGAGATGAAGCGCGCCGGAATGGGCTTTTATAATCATACGTATAATCTGCATTATTATGCAGTGGTCGATGCAGAGGGCGGCACCCGCCCGGCGGCGAGCTCCCTGCTGTACATTCATGACGAGAACCGGAATGAACTGAATGAAGAATACTACAGAAGAGTAACCGGGGACCTCGCTCATGCAGAGCGCAGGCTGAAAGAAGAATTGGACAATACGGATTCGGCTATCGCTTTCCCTTACGGTTCCTATAACGAAAAGCTGCTGGAAATCTGCGATTCACTCGGCATCCATCTGAAATTCAATATCGGGCTGGGCCTCGGCTCCAGAACTACGCTGAATGCTCCACGGATCAATGAAGGGAACCGGACACTCACGCCAGAGCTGTCCATCCAGCAGCTGAAGCAATTCGAGCCGCCGATGATTCTGACCGTGAACGGGAGGAGGGTTCTCCTTACCGGAACTCCGCCGGAGCTGCGGAACGGGAAAGTCATGATTCCGCTAGATGCACTATGCTCCGAGCTAGGCGTAGCGATCCATTACGACCGCAGCAGCACGGTCCTGAAGCTGACGCGTCTCAGCCAGAACAAGCCCGGGTGAGGCCGCGCCTATCGCTTCACACCTGATTCGGGGAGGAAAGGATCAACGTGTAAACCCGCCGCCCCCTACCCCTTAGCCGCCTGACGCACCAGCGGTTCGCGGCCTAAGGTTACCCGGTTCTTCCCGGTAGCCTTGGACAGATAGAGGGCCTCGTCCGCCTCGCGGTACAGATCCTCGAAGGTCACATCCGCTTGATCCGTAAAAGCAATGCCGATGCTCACCGTAAGCTGGATGTGATGTCCCCCGTCCAGCTCAACGATGTGCTCGCCCATAGCGGTGCGGAAGCTCTCTGCCTCCTTCAAGGCCGCAGCTTCGCTGCCGGCGGAGAAGCAGACGGCGAACTCTTCGCCGCCTACGCGCCCGGCAATCCCTTTGTTATGATATACCTGCATAATCTTGCCAGATAAATCCACCAGCGCCTGATCACCGGCCATGTGTCCGTATGTATCATTAATTAATTTGAAATCATCGATGTCGAACAGCAGCAAGGCCATACCCGCGCCGATCTGCGCAGAGTAATTCTGTACCAGCCTCATGAAATGCCTGCGGTTGTACAGCCCGGTCAGATCGTCCACCGTGGCCTGATGCAGCAGCTCCCGCTCATACCTCTTCTTCTCGCTAAGATCACTGAAGACCAGCAGCATCCCCGCCCCCTTCCCCCGGACCTGCTCCGTAGCAATGAGCGCCACTCCATAACAGGACCCGCTCCGGCCGGGAGGCTCGATTTCAAACTGCCCCTCCCGCCGCTCGGCATAGCAGACCGACAACTGTCCGTGCTGCCTGAGCAGCGGCTGAATGCTAGTGCCCATCCAGGTCGCCGGCTTCTCCTCCAGCAGCTCGGAGAGCATAGCATCTGCCGCCTCATTCACATCCATGATGTAATCGTAGCGGTCCGTCAAGACAATGCCGTCCTTCATATTCTCGAAGATTTTATTCTTAGCCAGCGGATATAAGGACAATCTGGGATCGCGGAACAAGGTGAGGTAAGCGGCCACGATTGGCGGCAAGTAGGTGAAGGCTGTGAAACCTGTAATCGTAATCTGCAGCAGCGGAAGCAGGAACACCGCCAGGACCGGCACCAGCAGACTGAATAACAGCAACGCATTATGGCGGAAATAATACTTAGGCCCATTCAGGAGAGAGATGGCCAGCAAATACACAGCATACAGTCCGAATAACTGATCGTACGCGATGAGGATCATACTGAGCACCGTGGGCTTCACTACGATTCCGGTAACACCAGCCACCGTAGCCAGTCCGACCTCGCTACGCATCAGATGATGGTAGGAGTCAGTGAAGATCAGCAGCACATCAAGCACCGCCGGGATACAAAAGTAAATAAGCCTCTTGGACAAACCCTCAGAGGAACGGGATACATACTCTTTAATAACCGCATAGGTGAAGATCGCACTCAAAAAAAGCGGGCCCTGCTGCACATTCTTCCACCATAGCTTCGCCGCGAAGGAACCGGGTAGAATCTCTCCGGCCGTAGCTGCGAAGATCATGCTGACCAGCAGCATCAATATCCATAAATAGCATCTTCCTGGTGTATGGCGGTGCCTGTAAGAACCGATGCCCATGTAGAGACTTAGAACGCTGCCCATTACCAAGTAAAACGGATAACCCTGCATCCACGGCATGTCATATTTCTCCTATTTTTGAGATTGATTTGCCTTATTATATCCTACTCTTTCGTACAAATGAATCTTTCTTACAAAAGTAAGTACGCAAAACAAAGAGGATACTCCTTCACCATCTGCATGGATGCGGGAATATCCTCTATAGGAATACCATTATTTCTTCTGAGCGAGACGTTGTTTGAACTTGTCAACGCGGCCGCCAGTTTCGGTATCTCTTTGTTTACCTGTGTAGAACGGGTGGGATGCAGAGCTGGAGTCTACACGGATCACTGGGTAAGTGTTGCCGTCTTCCCATTCCATTGTTTCACCGGATGATTTGGTGGATGAGCTCAGGAATTTGTAGCCTACGCTAGCATCGAAGAAAATAACCTGGTTGAACTTAGGGTGTATGCCTTGTTTCATTGTAGTAACCTCCTTTCCGAACTAATACAACTTATGAAGAAGTATTGAAGCCATCTCTTGGTCTATTTGAACAATCCGGTTAGACGAAGGGAGATGCGTAAATCTTCCGATTTTTACACGCCATACTATCATACGTGAAATGAGCCGCTGAGTCAAGAGCCTGTCCTAGAGCGATTTCACCATTCCGCCGTCGATCAGCAGGGACTGTCCGGTAATATACGTATTCGCAAAAGAACCGAGGAATACGGCCGCCTTGCCGAACTCCTCCGGCGTGCCGGTTCTCCCCAGCGGAATCGCCTTCAGGGCTTCCTCCTGAATCTGTGCAAGCGTGATGCCCTGCGCGTCCGCCCGCTTGCCGTCAAGCTGGAGTATCCGGTCTGTGCCGATCCGTCCGGGGGCCAGGCTGTTGATCAGGATGCCCTCCGGGGCAAGCTCTGTAGCCAGGCTCTTGTTCAGCGCGCTCACGCCTGCGCGGAACACATTCGAGAGAATCAGCCCCGCGATGGGCTGCTTGATCGAGACCGAGCTGATGCTGACGATCCGCCCTCCCCCTGCGCTGCGCATATGCGGCAGCGCCTCGCGGATCAGGCGGACCGCGCTCATCAGCGTAAGCTCGAAGCCGCCGCTCCAGTCAGCGTCGGCCATATCCCCGAAGCTGCCGCCCGGAGGCCCGCCGGCGTTCGTGACCAGCACCTCCAGGCCGCTGCCGAATTCGGCGGCCGTCCGCACCGCCCGGGCAATCTCCTCCGGGCGGGTCACATCCAGTTCCGCTACGGCGACCTCCTGCCCCGTAGCCTCACGGATCGCCTGCCGCGCCTTCTCCAGCTGCGGCAGGCTCCGGCTGGCAATCGTCACCCGCGCCCCTTCACGGGCATACTCCAGGGCGGTCGCCAGTCCCAGCCCCTTACTCGCTGCCGCAACGAGCACCGATTTCCCCTCAAGACCCAAATCCATCGTCCAGTCCTCCTGTCAGATTGGTTGCAGGACTTCCTGCTCCCACTCATTATACATCGTATTCCAGTTCCTTTTTGGCCTGGACAATGAAATCCAGCGGATTCTCGATGGTGTCCGCCGCATATTCCACCGCACCGATCTTCAGCCCCAGGGTGACCTTGTACTTGCCGGAGAACTCCGAGTCATTCAGGTCCTGCAGCCGCTGTTTGATCCGCTCAATGACAATCTTGGCCCCTTCCCGGTCCGTGAAGAGCAGCAGGCCCCAGGTAGCATCCTCCTTGTCCAGCAGATACAGCGCATCATTGGTACGAATGCTAGACTGGCTGAGCTGCGAGACATCATAGATGGCTTCGGACAGCTGCTCCTCCGGGATCAGGCGGCGGATCTCATTCCAGTATTTCACCTTCACCACAAGCAGCGTCAGCGGGATTTTATAACGGACCGAGATTCCGGTGAACAGGCTGGCATCCTTCTGAAAAGAAATGCTGTTGCGCAGATCCGTATTCTCATCTACCGCAGCCAGATTACTCGTGCGCTTCAGCAGCCGTTCATTCTCCGCCTGCAGCTCACGGGTGCTTGTGGTGAAGACCCACAATACCACCGTAAGCAGCGGGGTCATAATCAGCCAGAAATACGTCTCTACACCGATA
This sequence comes from Paenibacillus sp. FSL H7-0350, assembly GCF_038593195.1. Taxonomy (NCBI): domain Bacteria; kingdom Bacillati; phylum Bacillota; class Bacilli; order Caryophanales; family Paenibacillaceae; genus Paenibacillus; species Paenibacillus sp. FSL H7-0350. The sequence continues at coordinate 4,011,313 of NZ_CP151972.1, forward strand.
GAAGCGCCTTGGGAGACCGTCTGATAGACCACGAAGAAGCCGTAGCCGAAGACAAACGCCAGATTCAACGTCAGTCCCGCCGTGACCGTGGTGAAATACGTGACCAGCGCCAGGATGAACGATACATTCAGAATAATAATGTTCTGAACGTAGTTATCCGGTGAGCCCGCGATATATACGATGCAGGCAAAGATCAGGACCAGAAAGGCCAGGAAGCCCAGATCCGAGGTTAGACTGCTGCGGTTACGTCTCACGCTTGATCACCACGTTTCTTCTTATGTTTGCGCAGCATCAGAATCAGCGCCACGACCACCAGCGTCACAATCATCACCGCTGCCGTCACGAAGCCCAGCACATCACTGCGCTCCATCACCCGCGAGACCAGCGAGTCCGCCTTGGCTCCGGAGACCGTCTTGAAGCGGTAGGCATTCACCGTGCCGTCCTTATCCGCTACAACGCCGTCACCGTACACCCTCCACCTGTCCTTCTCGCTCCCGATCAGCTTGGAGACTAAGAAGTAGCTCTCGGAGCTAACCGCAGTGACTGCAAGCAGGCCGCGTCCGCTCTCGTAAGGAGATTCCAGGAGCTGGAGCGTGCCGATGGCGGCTCCGTACTGCTCGTCCAGGGCGATTTTCTCATTGGAGAGGAGGGTTGATCCGTCTTTGTTATACTTGAAAAAGAGCTTACCGTTGTTGTCACGGATCACCTTATTATTCTTATAGCTCCCGATCGCAATAATATTATTGTCCTTCAGGTTATCCGCTGTTGCGTTATCGCTGTAAAAGTGGACATCACCGGTATTTCCTCCGGCAAACTGCCCGAGCATATTGAAGACATTCCCGAGGCTCCGGTAGGTGTAATCATCTTTCTCCTCCGGCAGCACCACCGCCACACGGTTGAAGATGCCGTCCCGCAGGAACGGATAAGGGTAATTGCTCAGCAGGAGGTCGGTGCGGTCCTTCGTGTTCAGACGCATCAGTGATTCCTTGCTGATGTAAGCCCACGGCATCTGCTCTTTGTTCGGTGTACAGAGCATGCTCGCAAGCTCCAGATCGAAAGCCACCGTCACGGTGAAGTTGCCGGAGATATTCAGGCTCTGCGGCACACTCAGATTCAGCACATCGCCGTTCGCCAGCTCCTTCGTCAGCTTCTTGCTGCCGATGGGCGTATTATTGATGCTCACCGTCACCAGGGAACGGTTGAAGTCCAGATTCGCCGCATACCGGAAATCCAGGCTGATTCTGCCGTCATCCGCAATGGAGCGGTTGGACGGGAGGGAGACGAAATACGTCTGCTCCTGATGATTCGGCCCGGTGAGCTTGTCCCCCGTCTCCGTGAACGTAATGTTCGAGCTGATGGCCGGCGCAGGGTTCACTACATCGGTAGCATTAGTAACAACCTTCAGATCCTTGCGGAGCTGGCTCATCAGCTCCCGGCTTGCCATCAGCCGTCCGGCCTTGATCAGCAGGCTCTCGTCCCTCGAGGTCACCACCAGCGTTGGCAGGGAATCCTTATCCACCAGTTGAATGACCGCATGAGTGCCAAGGTCGTCCGCCGTACTTACCAGCTTCTTCACCCGTTCCGGCAGATGATCATACATAGCTACCAGCACTACCGCACTCTTGTCCTTGACGGTATCCTCGCGGTAAGGCAGCAGGGGAATGGTTCTGTCGTTCAGCGTGTTGCCTTTGGCGAATCCCGAGAGGGCGTAGGTAGCGCTCTCCAGTTCTGCCCCGCTGGCATTCTGTGGCACGGCGAGCAGGCTTTGTGCATTTTTTACCATATCCATTCCTGAGAATCTGGCACTGAAATCCTGAATGCCTCCAGTAATGGGCTTCGGCGTATAATTCACAGCAATATTCGAGGTGTTGAACAGATGCAGCCAGCTGTCCTGCATATCATCGATATTGCACAGCTCATAGCCGCCCGTCGTGGTTCTTAAGCTCCCCTGTATCCTTAGCGTGTTACTCCCCTTCGTCAGGAACCCTTTGGGCGCTTCCACGCTCAGGCTCTGCTGTCCGTTATTATCCAGGGACGGCCGGAAGGAAAAGAACGGAATACCGTTCAGCGACAGTGTTACGCTCGACAGCTTATCCTCACTGATCTGTGAGGTCTGGAATTGCAGATTGATCATCACCTTATCCACATTCCAGTAATCCATGACTGTGAAGAACTGCTGCTGGGAGCTTGCGCCCCTCAGCGAGACGTCGCTGCCCGTGAACAGCGTCTCATACGTTGCTCCGGATTCACCGGGAAGCACCGCCGCCTGCGCCGCAGGGATTTGAACCAGGAAGAGGGAGAGGCAGAGCAGCACTGTTAGAATCTGTTTTTTCATCATGTTCCGTATCTCCTGACATCTTATTTCTGGACCTCCGGCGCACTAGTAACGCTCGGTTTTGTACCACTTGGCTTCCCGTTTGAAAATAACGTCTTTGAGATAGTTGTACAGCCCGTAAGCGGCCACTACCATCCAAAGCTGGCAATACGAGACGTACATCAGCAGAATGATCCACAGGTTCGACAGGCTCATCTCGCCCTTCTCCGTGGTCAGGGTAACGAAGATCCCCACCACGAACAGCACAATGGCGAGCAGCCACAGGAAGCTGCTGAGTCCGGCGATGGTCGTATGTACATACCCCATGGCATGCAGCACAAGCAGAATATCGGAGGTGACCAGCGAGATCAGCAGCAGGAAGTAGATTGAGACATAATACAGAATATCGAAGCGGATCTTCGCCGCCTTCCGGTCGACGAGGAGCGGAAGGTTCTTCACAATGACATAGATGTTGCCCTTCGCCCAGCGTGTCCGCTGCTTGAACCATACCTTCACCGTCTGCGGCTCCTGCTCCCAGGTGACCGACTTCGGCTGGAACTTGATCCGGTAACCCATCATATAGATGCGGAAGCTGATCTCCGTATCCTCGGCAATCGCCTTCACATCCCAGCCGCCGATACTCTCGACAATCGTCCGGCGCATAATGAAGTTCGTTCCCGGGATCGTACAGAGCTTGAACAGCTTCCAGCGCCCCGCCTGTGCCATCCACTGGAAGGACAGAGTCTCGATATTAATGAACCGGGTCAGCAGGCTGGCATCCCGGTTGCGGGTTCTGAACTTGCCGATTACCGCCCCCAGGGAGGCATCATTCATAATCTCTGCCACCAGATATTTCAGCGCCGTGCGCTCCGGCGTATTGTCGGCATCATAGATCGCAATCAGCTCCCCGCTGCTGCGGGTGAAGCCGATGTTGAGCGCATTGGATTTCCCTTTGCCGCCTGTGACGGCGTCTGTATTGATAATGATCAGCTTGCGCAGCGGATTCCGCTTCTGGATAGCAGCCAGCAGCCCGGCGCTGTTGTCTGACGAATTATCGTTGATGACGATAATCTCATACCGGTCATGCGGGTAATCCAGTGCCAGCAGGGATTCCACGGTTTTACTGATGACAATTCCTTCATTATGAGCAGGAACCATAATCGTCACCATGGGATGCTCCCCGGTAATCTCCGGCTCCGGTTCGTTTTCCGTTTGAATGTAGTACAGATACCCCGCTATAATCAGCATCACATTCACCAGCAGCAGGGACCAGATACAGATGACCGCGATCACCATCAATACGTCTGAGATCGTCATAGTATTCTCCTAAACTCGCTATATTTTCACGGGATTACTTGTTCAAATATTTCCTGCGGTACAGCCTGTAGCCGATAGTGAGCAAGCCGCCGAACAAGAGCAGCGCAGCCAGGATCACGATGATGAAGAATTGATTCTGCACGCTGAACAGCCGGTTGAAGCTCGTCGCCTGCTTCTCCTTGTACTGGAAATCAACGGCGACCTTCTGCGGGGTATAATCGACATCCAGTGTGTTGCCATCCATGCGGATCACCCCGTCAGCAGACTCAAGGGTGTGCATGTCCGTGCGGACCGTATGGGCCTCCTGCTTATAGTCTGCGAAGGTATACCATTCCGCATTCAAATTCCGCAGAAGTTCCTCCAACCCCCGCTCATCCTCCGGAAGATCCAGCGTCACCGCTGTATTCAGCGGAAGCTCCGGCATCGCCTTGCCTGTTCTGCCAATTCCCTGCAGCAGCTCCGGGGGCAGACTGTACAGAGAGGAAGAGAAGGCCACTGAAGTGTCAGTCTGTTCCATATAATGAGTCTCTCCATCCGGAAAAAGCACCGCCGAATTGAAGAACCCCATGCCTGCGGCAGAATACTCCTTGTCATACGTCCAATAGCTCTCGGCAGCAACGCCGAGCGGTGCCACGCCCCCCTCCGCCAGCACATTAATGAACTGATTCATCTTCCCGCGCAGCGACCGGTCATTCGAATTGATCGGCGGTCTGACCGCCGGGACATTGACAACGATACTTCCGTTGCGGGACTGGACGGCTCTGAGCGCCTCCAGATACCGCTTCATGGCGGGGAAATCCGTATTCGCGAATACCGGACGTACACTGGCGATGAAGGGAACACCGCTTCTATAGAGGCGGTCTGCCATCTGCTCCAGCAGATTAAGATCCGAGAAAGGATAGATCTCCTTGATGACCAGATACATCTGCGGCTCCGCAGTATAGTGCAGCCAGTCCTTCAGCACATAGGCCGCTGCTATGGCTGTGAAATCGCCCTGCTTCAGATAAGGAAGGTATGCCACCCGGCCGCTGCTTACCGCAAACGGCACCTCTGCCCCCGCGTCGGATGAGGACCAAGTTCCATAAGAACGCCCCGCGTCGGAAGCTGTTATATAAGGCATCCCTTCGGCCTCCAGCGGAATGCCGGTGAATCCGCCGATGGAGAGGCTTGCACCTGCTCTATGCCATACCCCGGTCTTCAGCCGCAGCGCCTGCTGCATCCGGGCAGGCGGTCTATATCCAACATGCAGCATAGCCCCCTTATACCCAGCTGCCTCCTGCAGGTAGGCTTGATTCGTAATCTCAAGCTCATCATTGTTAATCACAGTGATCACGCCGGAATAGCCCTTCATGCCGCCCGGCGCATAAGAGGAGATGGGCTTCAGCGTGACCTGTACACTGTTGGCTGCAAGCAGCCGCTGCAGCTCGGCCACATTCCCTTCCTGGCCTGTATTCTTCGCCAGGCTGTCGAACAGCAGCAGAATCCGCTGCGCCGGAGCCGGAGAAGCGGCAGCGGATGCCCGCCCGGCAGAGGGCAGCAGATCACCTGCCAATACAATGAACAGCAGAATGAAGATCCCTCTGCGTCTCACATGCCCACCCCTTTATTCAGCGCCGCATATTCCTTGAGCGGCCGTGCAGACGGCGCAGACGGCACTGATCTGCGTGAAGAGATTCCGCGTCCGATTACGCTGGCAGCCGTCTGGAAGATAATCAGGTCGAAGGCCAGCGTGAACAGGAACTCATGCTTGGCAATATCCGCGTCACCCGCCCCGATAATGGAGACTACGATACCCGACAGTCCGACCAGCATCGTTGCCAGAATCACCAGCAGACGCTGCATGCCCCGGAAATCCCGGGTGCGGATGGACCGGACGAACGATGGCATATAGACCCCTATCGTCACGGCCATCCAGAGAAGAATGAAGGCAAATGGGCGGGGAGCCAGCTTCTCCTTAAGCGTGCTGTACAAGCTGAAGAAATGACTCTGCGCCCGGAACTCCTTACCTGCCGACTGCTCATAGTTCCCCATAGCTGCCGGCTTGATTTTATAGGCACTCTCAGCAGCCGTATCCAGGATCGAGCCCAGTTCATTCGGGTGAGAAGCATAATAGGTCAGAATGGAGACGAAGCCGTAACGGCTGTAGAAATTTTTATCCAGCAGCTCGGATTTCACATCCACCGTCCCGTATTGGTCATAGTACGTATTCTCTTTGAGAATCGCGTACTGTTCATTGATGCCGAAGGAATCCAGCGCCGTCTCCGGATTCTTGGATTCCATCAGTACCCCGCGCGTCATCGCATGGTACTGGTTAATATTCACGAACTCTTTGGAGATATTAAGATACGTCGCAATTCCGGCGAACATCATCAGACCCGCCGACAGCAGCGTAACCCAGCGGAACAGCTTGTCCCGGCGGATCAGCACCAGCGGTATTGAGAGCAGGGAAATCACCATCCCCACCGGGGCATTCTGCTGCTTGGAGGTGGTCAGGATCAGGGTGCTGATCAACAGGATCGCCAGCATGGCATAATCGTTATATCTCTTCCGGTACAGCAGCAGCCAGGAGGCGAACACCAGAATCATGGTCACCATCACCAGGCTCTCGCCGAAGAAGGAGCTGAAATAATTGGTGTAGCCTGTATCCCCGAAAATGAACACCGCAAGCGCCGCGACCGCCATACCCCGCTTAGGCGACATTTTCAGCGTGATCGCTTCAACCAGCAAGTAGACTGCGGCAACATACAGCACTGTGTAGATTGCAGCCTGGAAGCGGATATCGAAGACCTCGCGGCTGAAAAACAGCTTGTTGACGAAGATCGCCAGCTTGATGAACAGGGACTGGGAGGAGACCACCATCGTGCTGTTCTCGTTGAAATATTGAAAGATTCCGAACTGCTTCACGAAATAGCCGAAGTACTGGCTGTCATAGTCCGGAGCGTTGAAATACAGGCCGTTGCTATATATAATCCGGTAAAAGTCTCCGTTATCCGCCATGCCGATATAAGGGGAGGTAAACAGCGAAATAGCCGTCACCAGCAGCACACAGAACGCGGCGGCAAATGCCGGAGTAATCCGAAAGCCAGCTAACGTGATACCGGGCCGGGTGGATGTAAGCTCTAAGTTGTCTATCATTCCGATTCCCCTTTTGGTTATATTATGGAGCCTTATAGGAGTAAGCCAGCAGTGCCATGAGATTGTCAAAAGAGTACGCCTGCCCGGAGGCAGGATCACCGAAGCCGCCATATAGCGGACTTGAACGATCTGTCACCCTGAATTCATTCATCCGGTCCATACTGGACTGATAGAGGTCACCATCCTCCAGCACAGCTCCAATCATGGAAGTGAGCGCATAGACCGCTGTTGAACGAATGTCATTAGCCGGCTTGCCCTCACGGGTATATTGTCCGAATAAGGTTCCCGCTGCGACCTGAGCTTTGATGTAGCTGATGCTTGCCGGCCGCTGACGGCCGGTCTCTGCCAGATGCAGAATAGTCAGCAGAGATTCTACCGAGTTGATGCCTTCGGAGCTGTACTGTCCACTCTTGTAATCGAAGCGGGTCTCATAGAATGGAAAAGAATCGGACAAATATCCCTCCTCCAAAATACCGCTCATATTATTCAACAAAATATCTTGTAATTCGCTAGATATCGACAATTTCTGCAACACACTCAGATCAATATAACATAAAGTTACGAATCCGTTGACCATTTTCAAATAATTGTCATAGATGTCATAAATGTAACCTTTTTTAGTGTTGTTTTTATAGAAACGTTCTCCATATTTATCGGCTTCTCTGGTATATTCCGGCTGGTCAAATGCCTGCCCCGCCTCATATAACGCTCCGATCATCCTTAGGTCGTCCACCGCTGCATTCACGGGATAACGCTTCTGCTGCTTGGGACTGTAGCGGTAGCTGAAACCACCCTCCATATCGAAGGTTCTCCGGACTGTCTCCCACTGCCGGTCGAACAGCTCCTGATTACGGGTCCGGACGGCGGTCTCCATCAGAAGAGAAGCGGACTCGCTTAGAATCTCATGGCCGGTAGCCACCTCTGCCGATTCAGAGGTCTCCTTCAGATTCGTATATACACCATCGGGTCCTGTAAGCTGCGTATTTATGAAATTGAATAATTCCTGCTGTTCCAGTGTAGGCTCTAGCTGCGGCGCTTCATCCGGCCGTGTAGTCCCTGCTGGAGAGACCGCCGGAGTATAGCCGGGAGAGGATGGCGCTGGCCCGGCCTGATTACCGCCGCAGGAGGTTAAGAGGAGCAGCGACATCCCCAGAACAGCAGCCTTCTTATATCCGCTTCCCAATCGATCACATCCTTAAATGACAACTAACAATTGATTCATACTAATATAACGGTAATTATTGTCACATTATTTACTGTTTCTTCGAACATTATGTGTCAGCATCACATTTTTCTCCTTTTTGCCCCAAAAAAAGAGCCGCTCCAGGTCTTAACGACCGGAACAGCTCCTATGAATACCTTAGTATTGCCTCTAGCTCTCTTTGATTCTCCGGTACGTGGCCTCATCGGCGACGATGTAGAGTCTGGCATCTGCCGGAATCGGCTGGCCAAGCTTACGGTTAATGCCCAGATCACCGCGGTCGGACAGCAGGGTCGCCCCCTGGCGAAGCAGGTCCTGAAAGGCCTCCCCATAGGTTGTCCAGCCGCTGCGGCGGGGAATCTCATAGATATCATCCCCGTGCTCGCGGCTGAGCAGCTGGGTGATCACCTCAGAATTGCCTTCCTGCAGAGCAGAGCGGACGGCCAGTCTGGAGATCGCATCATGGGAGAGCACGAACTCGTTCACCTGCACATGCTTGAAGTTCTTAATGTTCTTCTCCTGCATAATCTCTACGGTTGTATGTACCTGCGGGGCAATCCGCTCAATGCTGGAAGCAATCAGCAGCGACTTGCCGTCGCTCAAGGAAGCTTCGTCGATACGGGTGTCGCTGAACACAATCGCTGCTCTGGCGCTCCCGATATTCGCCTTCAGCAGAATGTCATCGCTTGCAGCATCGCCGCTGATGAAGTGGACCTGCTCCATGGATTCCAGCGGATGCCGTCCGTTCTCATCGATAATGACCACTTTGCATTCCCTGTCGTAACACAGAATCTCATCTACTGCCGCCTGTGTCTTGCGGTTCCAGTTAATCAGCACGACATGATTATGTCCGTGAAAGGTCAAGGTTCCGGCTCCTCTCCTGCGCTGCATCTCGCCCATGGCCTCAACAATCTTGCCTATTACCAGACTGAGCAGACCGATGCCAAAGATATATAAGAAAATCGTAAACACCTTGCCGGTGATGGTAGCGGCAAAGTAATCGCCATACCCGACAGTAGCCATGGTGGTCATTACCCAATAAAAGGCGTTGAACCAGCTATGAAACGTGTTCGGCTCCAGCAGGAAGGCGATGGTTGCGCTTAGAAGAATGAAGGCAAGAATAATAAATGCAATGGACTTCTTCTTGAGATGGAGCAGCTTGCCGGATAATTGGATTAGAAAATGCAACGCTCATCCCTGCCTCCCGGGTGAATTGGGCCGGCGGGCATCAGCCTGCGCCGAGTCCCTTGCGGGGCACAGCCGCCGCCCGACTGCCAAAACTAAATAATCAGACTGCTGACTGCGAAGGCCGTCCCGATGAACACCATGCAGAGCATGACACCAACCGCAACATTACCCTTCTCCAGCTGCTCTGAAATCCGGAAACCGGGAGTGAACAGCTCGAAGATCCAGTAAGAAGCGATCAGGCAGACATAGCCTACCGCGAACCAGAGCATCATGAACCAGATGGAGGTATTGGTGTAGGCGGCCACCCCAAGAATGACCGCCGTCGCCAGGAACTTGCCGCCGAACGCCAGCGCTACTGCCACATTCCCCTTCTTCAGCTCCTCCATATCCTTGAAGGGAGTCATGAGCGCGAAGATTACCATACCCAGCACTTGAAGCAGAACAATGGTCAGAATACTGACCACCAGATTAATTACGATCGTCATTTAGCCCACCCCCGAAATTTCGCATAGGCCGAATCATAGTCGGCGAAATCATGTACTTCCTCCAGCACCACAGAGACTTTCTTCTGTTTCTCCAGTGCGGTATAACGCTTGTCGTCAATCGGCTGCTTAATCCGGTTGCCGGAAGGCAGCTCCAGCACTGCGAAATTTCTGGTCTTGCTCTGGTATTCCGTCTTGTACACGCCAACCAGGTCTACATCCGTTGTGATGGATACCTTAAGATTAGCCAGATCCTCCGTGGCAGCCTTCTGGTCGGCGTAAGACTTAAGCGTCGTCCAGGCGGACAGCTTGATCTCATTCTTCTGGTCGGCATCCGTCACCAGCTCGGCGTCCATGAACTGAAGCGTCCAGACCGTGTCACCTGTAGCATAATTCCCGTCGTTGGGAAGCAGCTCATTATCCGGCAATATAGTCATATCGCTGCCGACCAGATCGCCAACCTTGCCTTCCACCACCCGGTAATCCCATGGTACACGTGATACACTATCCGTTGTATTAGTACCCGTGTGAAATACACTGCCGCTATTCGCTGAGCATGCACTCAGCACCATAACCGCCAATAGCAGCACTGCAGTCAGCAGGGCGCTCCGGGATCTGTGCCCGGCAGCACGCCCCTCTCTACTCTTGAACATCTTCAAGCCCCCTCACTCCTAGCGCGATAAAATGACTGGCATTGCCTGTAATCGGCCCGCCGGCCCGGCCAAGCAGCCCGCAGGGCGTTCCGTTAATAACGAACATGCCGGTCAGCAGGTGCAGCTCACCCTCCGCCGTCATGATCCGGGCCATTTCGGCCCTTTTCTGATAGACCACGGGGAAGAGCTGGCTGCTGTCGTAGCCCTCTTCGTCCTCGATCTCAAGCGCGCCGTTGTCATCGAAGATCCGTACAGATCCTCCTTCACGGCCGAATACGGATTTGGATACAAAGCTCTCTGAGAAGACCGCCTTATTGTATGTCGGCAGGATGTACCGGGAGATTGCCTCACGTTCCGTCTCCGTGAACAGCAGGCCAAGCTCATACATTCCCCAGACAGCAGCCATCAGCCCCTTGGACTGGAGGATGATGCTATGTGGTCCATTGAACAGCTGGAGCTTCCCGCTCTCAATGGCATAGGCCAGAGCCTCGCCGCCTTCATCTACGGCCATCCACTCCTTCGGATACAGCGCGAACATCCGCTCTATGATCCGGTTCTCCCCGTCCTTGACCACGCCCTCATCAATCCACAGATCCAGGCAATCGACACAGCGGACATCCAGTCCGCTATGCGCGGCCAGCGCCTCAATCGTTCCACTGTCTTCCTCATGGCTGCCATAATCCACACAGGCTACCGTGTCAGGCCGTTCCACGCTCCAGGCTGCGGCAAGCTGCTGCTTCATGGCCGCATTTGCGCTTCCGACGCCTGCTTCCGCGCAGATCCACGGCGTAGCAATAGATGCTTCCACATAACCGGTGGGAGTATCCGCATTCAGCTCCAGCAGCTTGATCGTACCATCCCCTGCCACGGCAAAATCGAACCGGGCATACCGGCTGATTAGTCCCGGCTCCGGCAATGGACAGTCATCCAGCATCTGCCACAGCACCGGAGGAATCCCCAGCAGGTCGTACAGGTCATGTCTGAGATGGACATAACGCACGGCCTTATCCAGAATCGCCCAGAGCGCTGCGGCGGCTTCCTTCAATTCCTCGTAGGTCTCACTACGCATCACAGCCACCGCGTCCAGCCAGTATTCCTCTTCCTCCAGATCCGCCCAGGTGAAGCCCAGCTCATGCAGCCGCTCTACCCGGGGAGCGCGCTCCAGACTGGACTGGTCTATATATTCGAATGCCTGCTCCGCCTGGATCATCCGCCGAACCCGCTCTTTCCGGAGCGCACCGAGCTTTTGCCGGAGCTTTTACTGGAGCCGGATTTGGATTTGCTCGAACCCAGGCCGCTGGAGGTACCCCCGATGCCGCCCGATTTGGAAGAGGTATTCCTTCTTGTAATAGAGCCGGTGGATGAAGTTGAAGTCTTCGGCTTCACCACTGAGCCGGCCACCGGCTTGTTCTGGAATCGTCCGCTATTATAGGAGGGCGGTTTATAGGTATTGCGTGTACCTCCATAATAAGTAGGCCGGTCATTGTACCAGCCTCTGGAGGAATAGAACGAACCGCTATTGAAGAGCATGTGGTACAGAAGCACATCATCCCAGCCGAACCCCGAGTTATAGCCGCCGTAGTTGTTGATTACCGTCGTACCGCCGGAGGTCACAGCCCCTTGCCCTTCCTGAACTTTCTCTTCCTGGTCTTCCGGGTATGGAATATTCCAGTCTACATTCTTATCGAAATATTGCTTAACCTCCTCGGTAGACCAGGAGACCAGCTTAGGCTCCCCGCCGCCGTTGCCGCTTGCGCCTGCGCCGCCGGGAATGAATAATGCGTTAGCCAGCAGGGCAATGCCGAGCGAGGTGGATAATACGCGGACCGGTTTGCCGTCCGGCGTGAACAGCCTGCTGATTGCGGGCTCTTTAGCACTTTCGTCTTTTGCCAACTTGGGACCTCCTTTCCTGGTATTCATCCTTAACCCTCCGTACGCATGGGAACCAGCAGAAGCTCCAGCTTCCCTTCGTCCACATTCAGCCTTCCCTCAACCGCCTCGAACTCACGGCCGCCAACGACAATATAATTGACATGTTCAAGCGCCGTGACCATATTCATGCTCCAGACACGCTCTTCAATCATTTGCAGGTCGCCTTCAGGCAGCTTCTCGAACAGGATGACCTTCAACCCGTTATCCATTCCCACTCCATCTCCTCTTGAATATTCGTATGCTTCTGATACGCTGTCATGAACGCTTTCGTTTCAACTCCGCAGCCTTGAATATGTATACCACAGCATATAAATAATAATGACAACAAGCAGTTTTGCAGTGGCCGGCTACGGGCTTACAATACCTTCTGGACCCAGCTGTCCATAACCTGATCGGGGCGGATACCCAGCTCATTCTCCAGGAGCTCCTTGTACTTATCGTAGTGTGTCCTGAACCCGATGAAATCCCCCAGGTCGGCGTAACTTCGCAGAATCAGCCTGCAGAGCTGGTCGGAATAAGGATCTGCTGCCTGCAGATCCAGCAGCCGCTCCAGCGCCAGCCGGGGCCGCCCGGAGGACAGCTCATATTCGGCGGAATGCAGCGCCATGCGGATATACCGGACCTGCAGCTCCTTGCGCCGGATTTCTGCCCAGTCGTAATGATGCTCCTGCAGATAGTCTCCACGGTACAGCTTCAGTATTTTTTCCCGGCGCAGCCATTCCTCTTCGGACTCCACTGGCGTACCGGCGTAGCCCAGCTCGAACTCCTCCACATCCAGCAGCACCTGCTCCTTGGTCAGCCTGTACCGCTCCTGTGAGAATTCCACAAGCACCTCCATATCCCAAGCCTTCAGCAACTTGCGGATATGGTATACCGTTGTATGCAGATTCGTAACGGCCTTCTCCGGTTTGAAATCGGGCCAGACGAGATCCACAATGGTGTCCTTGAGTATCCACTGGCCGCGGTTATGCAGCAGCAGGGCGAAGACCTCCTGCGCCTTGCTTGTTCTCCACTGCATTTTGCGCCCCGGCTCCGTGCTGTCTGTGAATTCAAGGCGGTGGAAGCAGAGGATGGACAGCTCCTTAACGGGCGCCGCAGACGCCGGGGCAGACGGCATCTTCCCTTCAGCGCTCTCCTTGCCGACCTCCAGACGCTCAAGGGTTTTGCTTAAGCGCTGGGAGGTCACCGGCTTCAGTAAATAATCTGCAGCATTGAGCTCAAAGGCTTCGATAGCATACTCACTGTACGCGGTGATATAGACAATCCGGATACTCCGGTCCAGCCCGGCAATGTATTCACCGGCTTCCAGTCCGTTCATCTCCGGCATCCCGATATCCAGGAATACAATATCCGCCTTCTCCCGTTCCAGATGCGCAAGCCCCAGGCGTGCCGAGGTGAATTTCCCGGTAATCGTAAGACGTCCATCCTTCTGGAGCATACGCTCCAGATGCTGCAGTGCCGGTTTCTCATCGTCAATCAATATGGCCTTCATCGTCCAGACTCACCTCCTCTTCGTCGTTCTCAGCTGCCTTTAGGTGGGGATGGTATATGATATAGCGGTCCCCCTTCCCGGTGCACTGTCGATATTCAGGCCTGCTCCGTACATCTTGAGCAGACGGTGCTGAATATTGCGCAGTCCAATGCCCCCCTCTGTCCGCTCTTCCGAGAGGATCTCTGCAATCTTCTCCGGGGTCATGCCTACACCGTCATCCGTGACCGCTACCTTGAGCCTGCCCGGCAGCAGCTCGACGGTCAGCCTTACTGTCCCTCCGGCCTCCTTCTGCATCAGGCCATGATTCACGGCATTCTCCACAATCGGTTGAATGCTTAGCGGCGGAACCATCGCCATTACATCCTCCGGTACATCGAACTCAATATTCAGCCGTTCATCGAATCGTGCCTGCTCCAGCGCAAGATATGATTTGACCAGTCCCAGCTCCTTCTCCATAGAAACCGTCTGTCCCCGGTTCTGGAAGTCGAAGCTGCTCCGCAGATATTGGCTGAGGTCCAGCAGCAGCTCTGTGGCCTTGTCCGGGTCCACCGGACAGACCGAGATAATTGCGTTCAGCGCATTATATAAGAAATGCGGCTTAATCTGCGCCTGCAGGAAAGCAATCTCCGACTGGACGGATACGCGGATCGACTTGCGCATATCCAGCAGGGTCTGCATCCGTGCCTTGAATTCGCGCACCTCCACCGGCTTGCTCAGATAATCATTCGCTCCAGCCTCGAAGGCTGCAAGAATGTCATCAGGCCGGCTGCTCGCCAAAAGCAGCAGAATCGGTAACTCGGACAAAGTGAACCGTTCACGGATGGCCTTGCAGAGCAGAAGCCCAGGCATCTCCGGCATCACCCAGTCGGCAATCACCAGATCAAGCTCAGGATGCTGCTGGATGATCTGAATCGCCTCAGCCCCGCTGCTGGCGGTAATCACTGAATGGTTATCCAGCTGCAGTACGCCGACCAGCACGCGAAGATTAACAGGATCATTATCCACTACCAGAATGGAGCAACAGTCCTCAGACGGCAGCAGCACAGGCTCTTCTCCAGGAAGCGGGTACGAAGGCGCTGTCTCCCAGCCGTGAAGCTCCCCGAATGCCTCCTCCAGCAGCGCATTGCTTCGCTGCAATACCGGCTGGGTGAAGCTGAAGACCGAGCCGTGCCCCAGCTCGGAATGCACCGCAATCTCTCCGCCTGTCAGCTCTACAAGTCTCTGGGTAATACTGAGGCCAAGCCCGTTCTCCCGGTAGACCTTACTCGCGGCAGGACCGCTTGGATCATTTGCATCGAAGATCGTACGCAGACGCTCAGGCGGGATGCCCTGACCGGTATCCGTTATGATAATGGCAACATACTCTTCTTTAACCTCAGCAGACAGCGTTATCACGCCTCTGGGCGTATAATTCACTGCATTTGCCAATAAATTATGCAGGATCTGGGCAAGCCGCTGCTCATCCGTCTCCAGCAGCGGAATCTGCCCGGGCAGATTCAGCCGGAATTCCAGCTGGCTGTTGCCATAGACCTGACGGGTGACCGCCATAATGGAGGAAGCTGCCATGCGGAGATCGACGGCCTGCCGGCGGAGGAAGAGCGCGCCGTGATTCAGCTTCGCGAAGTCCGACATATCATGGATTAGGGCTGTAAGCCGCTTGCCGGTGGAGACAATCGTGAGCAACTGATCCTGCTGGGCAGCGCTGATGGAGCCGGCCGTACCCTGTGCCAGCACCTTGGCCATGTTGACAATCCCCTGCAGCGGTCTCCGCAGCTCCTGCGAGGTGTCAGAGATGAAGTCATCCTTCAATCCGTCAAGCGACAAAAGGCGGCGGGAGAGCTGTTCCACCTCCTGAAAGGAGGCTGCGTATTGCCGGGTCATCAGAATTGCCTGTACGAACCCGAACAGAAGAATCTCGTAGGAGAGGATGAAATAGCTGAAGCCCAGGCCCATGAAGCTGACCAGATAATAGATAATAACCACGCTCAGGCTCTCGATGCTGACCATCATCAGGAACATATTCTTCGGATTTCTCCGGGTGCCCTGGACCATGGAGTAGAGCACGAAGCCCAGGCTTACCGAGCCCCAGGTCAGCAGCAGCACCTCCAGATAGCTGAACAGATAGGCCGGGACGAAGGCAGCAATCAGCAGCAGGAATGCCGTAACTAGCCTGGAGGCCTTAATTACCCCGAAAGACATCGGGTAATTCACTGAATTGGCGACATAGTGCAGCAGATAATAATAGACCAGTGTAGAGGACGCGAGCTGCAGCTTGAGTATAATCTCGTAAGGGAAGCCGGGCAGCGCCGTCAGGATGAGCTTTTCGCCATGCGTGAAAATGTAGACAAAGGCCGCTATGCAGAACAAGCCCAGATACAATGTGACCCCCCGGCTCTCCCTCACCTTGGAGAACATCAGCAGGAAGAGAGATAACACGAAGAATCCGATCAATGAAGCCCCGTCTACAAACAGGGCAAATTCCCTGTGCTTCAAAATAGCGGCCTGATTACCGATTACAATCGGCTGAACGATTCCGCCTGAAGAGTAGCTGTAGTTAGCCACCTGCACAATAATCTCCAGGGTATCCCCGGTTACCGAGGCGAATCCCATAAAAGGCATGTTATTCTGTCTACCCTCAGAGGGCGAGGCTGCCGGAGTTCCGCTGCTTCCAATCTCCTGTCCGTTCAGATAGACCTTGCCCGCACTCCGGATGTTGCTGGTGCGCAGACCATAGACTACAGCTTCCCCTGGAGTAATCTTCGCCTGAAGGCGGTAAGTAGCATAGCCTTTAGCTCTGCGCTCGCCCTCTTCAGCGATCTCGTCGTTCCACTTCCCCGGAACCTGAATCATCGTAGAGGCAGCGGGAACCTCCTTACCTGCATTCACCGGATGGAAATCCCCGGGCGACAGCAACACATCACGGTACAGCTCCCACTCTCCATCCAGCTTCATAATTCCGTCGTGGCGGGAGTCCCAGGAGCGAAGGTCAATCACGCCCTGCACGGCCTGCGGCCTGTCTCCCTTGGTCTGATGTGTCTGGAGGACCGAGAGCAGCGGAACGATCAGCACCAGCACCAGACTGCCGAGAATACTCAGCCAATACCTTCTCATATCCTCTGCCAGTCCCTTCTAGTTGTCATTGTATAAATTATACAACAGGCTCCGTTC
Source organism: Paenibacillus sp. FSL H7-0350 (assembly GCF_038593195.1). NCBI lineage: Bacteria > Bacillati > Bacillota > Bacilli > Caryophanales > Paenibacillaceae > Paenibacillus > Paenibacillus sp. FSL H7-0350. Next base: position 4,028,195 of record NZ_CP151972.1, read on the forward strand.
ATCTGAAGCAAAAAAAAGCCGAGTTCCATTTATTTCGGAATCGGCTGTTCATCTGATTAGAGTTACGTGTATGGAATATTTTACTTTGTTTCCGGAGCGGCGGCTGCAGGAACCACACTCTCCTGGGTCTTCGACAAGAAGATATTGAGAATGATCGCTGTCAGCGATCCGGATACGATTCCGTTCTGCAGCAGCATTCTGGCGAATTCCGGCAGCTGGTCGAACATGGACGGAAGCACCGCAGAGCCGAGGCCCACCGCGATGCTGCAGGCGGCGATCAGCAGATTGCCGTCCTTGCGCAGATCCACATCGGACAAAATCGACATGCCGGAAGCGGCGACCGAGCCGAACATGACAATCATCGCCCCGCCCAGCACCGCATTCGGCACAACTGTAGTCAATGCTGCCAGCTTAGGCAGTAGACCGAGTACGATCATAATTCCGCCAGCCGCAAAAATAACATTCCGCGTCTTCACCCGCGTCAGCGACAGTAAGCCGACATTCTGGGAGAATGCGGTGTACGGGAAGGCGTTGAACAGGCCGCCCAGCATGATGGCCAGTCCCTCGGAGCGCAGGCCGTTCACGATCTGCTTCTGCTCCACCTGCTGGTCCGTCGCCTTACCAACGGCAAAGTAGACCCCTGTCGATTCGACCATAGACACGATATTCACGATAATCATTGTGAATATCGCGGTGATGCTGAACTGCGGCCAGCCGAAGTAGAACGGCTGTGCAACGCTCACCCAGGAAGCTGTGGTCACGGTAGAGAAATGCACGATGCCCATGGCATAACCGATTACAGTACCCACTACAAGTCCCACCAGCACGGATACGGAGCGCAGGAACCCTGTGGTTAGCCGGTTCACGGCCAGAATAACGAGCAGAGTAATCAGAGCCAGCAGCAGATTGCGGGGCTGCCCGAAGTCGGCGCTTCCCTGGCCGCCGGCCACATTATTCATCGCAACGGGAATCAGCGACAGTCCGATGATTGTGACTACCGAGCCGGTGACTACGGTCGGGAAGAACTTCAGCAGCTTCCCGTACACCGGAGCTGCCAGCACCACGAACAACCCGGAGATAATGATTGCCCCATAAGCCGTTGCCAGATTGGAGCCTGAAGCAATGGCGATAATCGGGCTGACGGCCGTGAAGGTACAGCCGAGAACCACCGGCAGCCCGCTTCCGAAATACTTGCTGCCCATAATCTGCAGCAGAGTTGCCAGTCCGCAGGTGAACAGATCCGCTGCAATCAGATACGCCATCTGCGTACCGTTCAAATTGAGCGCTCCCCCGACAACCAGCGGTACTATGACCGCTCCGGCGTACATCGCCAGTACATGCTGAAGCCCTAAGGCGAATATCTTCTGTTTGCTTAACATCCTGCACTCTCCTTGATTAATCCTTCATTATCTATGAAATGAATCTCCCCCGGCGACATGGAAGCAATCCGCGCCAGAGAATACACTGGAATTCCGCGCTGCTCCAGCAGACCGCGGCCCTCCTGGAAGCTCTTCTCGATGACACAGCCGACCCCCGCCAGCTGCGCCCCGGACTCTGCTACGATATCGCATAACCCTACAAGTGCCGCACCGGTAGCCAGGAAATCATCGACAATCAATACGGTATCGTCCGGTCCGAGATATTTCTGCGAGATGCTGATCTGGTAGTCCTCCTGACGGGTGAAGGAGTGAACCGGTGCCGAATACACCGCTTCAGACAAGGTGACTGCCTTCTTCTTCTTGGCGTATATGAACGGCACGCCCAGCGCAATTCCCGCCGCCATGGCGAACTGGATGCCGCTCGCCTCTACAGTCAGCACCTTGGTAATCTGCCGGTCCCCGAAGACCGCTGCGAATTCCTTCCCGATCGCAAGCGCAAGCGCTGTGTCTACCTGATGGTTCAGGAACGAGTCCACTTTCAGTACAGTCTCCGATAGAATTAAGCCTTCTTGTCTAATACGTTCTTCCAATACTTTCATTACAGCGGATCTTCCTCCTTAGAAATAAAAAAGCAGATAAAATAAAAAAGACAGATTCCCTGAGTGTTTCTCTCAAGTGAATCTGTCCTTCTGGGTTTTTGTCCCTTGGTGGTGTAACACATATACGTGTCCGCATCGCTTGGACCAGCCTTTCCCGTGCCGCAGCACAAGAAACGGAACCCTAGATGCGCTATTTCACTCATAGTCGGATAATTACAGTGGCTATCCGGTAGAAACTTATGGGCCATATTCCCAAGATTATATGAGTTATATGAATCTGTTATATGAAATCTATTCATGAAGCATGTCTGTTATCTTACACGCTCTCCCCGCTGCTTACAAGCAAAATTTTAAGTAAATTGCGGTGATTTCAAAGTTTTCATGAAACCCCAGGCAAAAGCAGGCCTGACTCCGGAACGCCATGTAAATTTTAGGTGTACGGTGTTTTCTTCCTGTCTTCTATATCACTGAAGTTCCATAAAAGCTATAATTATATAGCTTAACATTCTAACTGAACAAAGGCGGCGAACAATGAGAATAAAACAACAGGTGTGGTTAGCAACTTCAGTTACTATACTGCTGCTAGGCAGTATGATTACTATATCACTCCTCTTTATGGAGGGTGGCTCGCGCATGATTGCAGCAGGGTTAGGTTCGGTCGGCATTCTGGTCAGTATCGGACTTCTTTACAGTATCGGACGGAATGTAGACCGCGGCCTGAAGCGGATTATGGAGATCTCGCAGGATATCGCCGCAGACCGTCTTAACCCTGCGGCGGCGGCTACTGTGCGGACGGATGAATTCGGGCAGCTGGCGGCTTCCTTTTTCGGGCTGGCAGCTGACCTTCACCACAGAACCGCTGAAGAGCGCGAGCTGCGGCTTAGAGCCGAGGAACAGGCCTGGATTAATACGCAGGTGTCAGAGATGGCGCTGCTGCTTCAGGGCTCTGTCCAGCTGAAAACAGCCTCACGTGTGTTCATCCGCAGGCTGGCTACCGCTGTCGGCGGAAGCTATGGGGCTATTTATCTGAAGCAGGGCAGTCAGCTGGGCTTCGCAGCCGGCTATGCCTTCGATGATGCCGCAAGGCAACAGGAATCCATACCGCTGGGCAGCGGCCTGGTCGGACAATGCGCACTGGATGAGCAGATGATCGTTCTGCAGGATCTCCCGGAGAATTATATCAAGGTCCGCTCCGGTCTCGGAGAAGCTGCCCCTTCCTCGCTGATTATCGTTCCTATTAAGCATGAACAGGAAGTTGTAGCTGTCATGGAACTGGCGGCCTTAAGCCCGTTCAGCTCCAAGGAGATGCAGCTGATTGAACGCACCGGACAGAACATGGGCGTGATGATGAATACGCTGGCGGATGTCGCCAGAATTGAAGAACTGTTGAATGAGACACAACAGCAGAAGGATGAACTGGAAGCTCAGACCGAGGAGCTGCTGGCCCAGACGCAGGAGCTTGAAGCTCAGACCGAGGAGCTTGCGGCTCAGACCGAGGAGCTCCGGACGCAGACTGAGCAATTGCATGACCAGAAGACAGAGCTGGAGGTTCAGGCTGAGAGCCTGCTAAGCTCCAATGAACACCTCCAGACGCAAATGCAGCTGACAGAGGAGCAAAAAGCCGAGATTGAGGCCCAGGCCGATGAGCTGCAGGCCCAGACAAGTGAATTGCTGGAGCAGAAGGAGCAGCTCCAGGCCCAGACGGAGGAGTTACAATCTCAGACGGAGGAGCTGCTGTCCCAGACAGATACACTGCAGGCTCAGGCCGATGAGCTTCAGACCCAGAAGGAGGAGCTGGCCGCCTCCCATGATCAGCTGCTGCTTCAAGTCGAGCTTACCGAGAAGCAGAAAGAGGAGATCCAGGCTCAGGCACAGGAGATCTTCATGGCTGCACAGTACAAATCAGAATTCCTGGCGAATGTCTCCCATGAGCTGCGCACCCCGCTGAACAGCCTGCTGATCCTCTCGCAGATTCTTGCCGAGAACAAGGACGGCAATCTGGAAGCGAAGCAGCTGGAATACGTGCATACGATCTTCTCGGCAGGCAAGGATCTCCTGCAGCTGATCGATGAGATTCTTGATCTGGCGAAGCTGGAGGTCGGCAAAATGACCCCGGTCATCGAGCCGGTCTCCCCGCAGGATCTCAGCAATCATATCCACCGCCATTTCGAGCAGCAGGCCAAGAAGAAGAACCTGCGGTTCGATGTCCATTCCGACAACCGGCTGCCTGATTATCTGATGACTGACGGTCACAGATTGCAGCAGGTCTTGAATAATCTGTTATCCAACGCCATCAAATTCACACCGGAGCAAGGCTCCGTCTCCCTGTCGATCCGCACCAGCGGCGGGGAGGTTATCTTCGCCGTCAGCGACACCGGTATCGGCATCGCCGCCTCTAAGCTGGAGAGCATCTTCGAGGCCTTCCAGCAAGCGGACGGCACCACCAGCCGCAAATACGGCGGCACTGGCCTCGGCCTCACGATCTGCCGGGAGCTGGCTACACTCCTCGGCGGAAGAATTGAGGTGGATTCCATGGAGGGCAAGGGCAGCACCTTCTCCCTGATTATTCCCGCTGTGGAACCGGGAGAGGATGCCCAGACCCTTGCTGCCGCAGCCTATTCAGCAGCAGCCTCTCCGGAGATTCCGGCTTCCGAGCCTATCCGCCGTGAGAATCCGGCCTTCCGCGAGTCCTTCGTGCCCGACATTTCCATCTCCAATCCGAAGCTGCTGCAATATGCGGAGATGGATGATGACCGGGGCAATCTGCTAAGCGGAGATATCACCCTGCTGATTATCGAGGAGGACGCCGAATTCGCCGCCCGGCTGCTGGAGCTGGCGCGCAGCCGGGGCTTCAAGGCCATCGTCGCCTTCCAGGGCGATCAGGGACTTGCCCTGGCCCATGCCTATAAGCCTGATGCTATTCTGCTGGACCTGCATCTTCCCGTTCTGGACGGCTGGTCCATTATCAGCCGCCTGAAGAGCCGGCCGGAGCTGCGGCATATCCCTGTGCATGTAATCTCTACAGCCGAGGAGAACCAGCAGAGCCTGTCGATGGGCGCTTTGTCTTTCTGGAAGAAGCCGAATGATTATGCGGAGCTGGAAGCAGCCTTCCTCCAGATCGAGACTTATATCCGCCGTCCGGTGAAGAGTCTGCTGATTGTCGAAGACAACAAGGTTCTGCGCGGCAGTCTTGTTGAATTCATCGCCCATCCCGATGTGAACATTATTGCGGTGGGTACCGGAAGAGAAGCAATGGAGCATCTGGCGAGCCATCATTTTGACTGTATGGTGCTTGACTTGGGCCTCTCGGATATTTCCGGCTTCGACCTGCTGGAGCAGGTCAAGACCAACCGCAAGCTGCAGACCCTGCCGGTCATTATCTATACAGGCAAGGATCTGAGCAAGACAGATGAGCAGCGCCTTAAGCACTACGCTGAGAGTATTGTAATCAAGAACGTGCGTTCAATGGAACGTCTCTATGATGATACTGCCCTGTACCTCCACCGCAAGCATGCAGACCTGCCTCTGGATAAGCAGCGCCTGATTGAGAATCTGCATAATCCGGAGTCCGCCTTTGCCGGCAAAAGTATTTTGCTTGTGGATGATGATATGCGTAATATTTTTGCGTTATCCAGTGTGCTGGAAGGTTATAATATGGAGATCAGCTTTGCCCAGAATGGCAGAGAAGCCCTGGAGCATCTGGAGACCCACCCGGGCGTTGAACTGGTCTTCATGGATATCATGATGCCGGAGATGGACGGTTACGAGACGATGGAGCATATCCGGCGTAACCCGGGCTATGATCAGATCGTCATTATTGCGCTGACCGCCCGCGCCCTGGAGGAAGACCGGGTCAAATGCCTTGAAGCAGGAGCTAACGATTATATATCCAAACCGATTAATACCACACAACTGGTGAGAGTGCTGAAATTATGGTTGATTCAATAGGAGGCAGCATGGAGTATCCGATTAATATTTTGGTTGTAGATGACCGGACAGACGAGTTCCTGTCCATTCAGGCTTTGCTGGCCGAGTCGCCCTACCGGCTGGTTCATGCCCTCACCGGCATGGATGCTCTGAAATGTCTGCTGGAGCAGGAGTTCGCCCTGATCATTATGGATGTGCTCATGCCCGGCATGAACGGGTTTGAAACGGCGAAGCGGATTAAGATGCGTCAGAAATCCCGGGATATCCCTATTATTTTCTTAACCTCGCTGACCTCCGAACTGGAGAATTATATGATGGCCTACTCGGCCGGAGCAATTGACTACCTGACTAAGCCGTTCCATCCGACCGTGTTAAAAAGCAAGATTGACGGCTTCGTCCGTCTCTACCAGACCCACAAGGAGCTGCAGCTCAAAACGCAGGAGCTGGAGACCGCCAACAGCATCCTGACCGAGCTGAAGGAGACGGCCGAGGTGGCACTGCGGATCAAGAGCGGCTTCCTCGCCATGATGAGCCACGAGATCCGTACCCCGCTGAACGGAATTATTGCCATGTCAGATGTGCTTCGTTCCTCCGAGCTGTCCGCTGACGACCAGGAGATGGCTGAGATCATTCATACCAGCGGTCACGCGCTTGTCTCTGTCATTACACATATCCTGGACTTCACCAAGATCGAATCCGGTAAAATGGAGCTCGATTACGAGCTGTTCAATCTTCACTCCTGCCTCAAGGAGACCGTTGATCTGTTCCGGGCGCTGGCCAGAGAACGCAGCCTGACTCTGGAGACCTTTATTGATCCTGACATCCCTGCCCTGCTCACCGGTGACCCCAACCGTCTGCGGCAGGTACTCAATAACCTGATCGGCAATGCCATCAAATTCACGCATTCCGGCGGCGTCAAGGTGGATGTCCGCCTCCGGCAGGTCATGGACCAGCTGCTGGAGCTAGAGTTCATTATCGAAGATACGGGGATCGGCATTCCGGCGGACAAGATGAAATACCTGTTCCAGCCGTTCACCCAGATTGGAGCCACCATCAACCGCAAGTTCGGCGGCACCGGACTCGGTCTGTCCATCTGCAAAATGCTGGTCGACCTCATGGGCGGTACGATCTATGCCAAGCCGGATGTGGTGGGCGGAGCTACCTTCATCTTCACCATCCAGGTCGCTGAGGGCCAGCCGGACTGAGACCCTGGCCGCTGATTGTATGAAAGAAGCTCCCCCTTCAGATGAACTGTGACCCACAAGAAAGACACTTTGAAAAAAGTGACCATCTTGTGGGTCTTTTGTGTTTTAATCAGAATATTGGAAAAGGAGCGGGATAAGGCTGTGGGAAACTTAAATCGAACCCTATTTACGGAAGATATCATCAGAAGATTAGAGAAGAATCCAAATGTTCAGCGAGTATCCGAGACGAATATTTCGTATACTGCTGAGTTTAAGTTGGCGGCAGTGAAGGCCTACAACGAGGGGACACCCCCGTCAGAAATATTTCTTAGGGCGGGCTTTGACCTGGATCTCATCGGTTCTAAAAAACCAAAGCATAGTTTGAAACGCTGGAGAGATAGCTTTGCTAAATATGGTGAACTGGGACTACTGGAAGAACGGCGTGGCAAAGGCAGCGCTGGGCGAAAGCCTGCAAGTCCCTTGTCTGCTGACGAAGAACTGAAGCGCGCAAAGGCGAAGATCAAATTACTAGAAGCTGAGGTCGACTTTCTAAAAAAGCTCGAAGCGCTCGAACGGAACAAAGGAAGACCTTAACACCTTCGGAGCGCTACGAGATCATTCATTACACCCTGAGAGCCCATGGACTCAGCCGCATGACGCGTTATCTCTGTGAAGTCGCCGCCGTGAGCACCAGTGGCTATTACAGATGGCTGGGCTCCGAGCAAAGACGCCAACTTCGTACAGCCGACGACGAGCGTGACCTTGTTCTTATTAAGCAACACTTCGACGCATTACAAGGAAGAGCTGGCGCTTTGGTGATTAAGATGCGTTTGGAGCACCTCAGCGGGGTCACCATGAACCACAAGAAGATTCGCCGATTAATGCGTAAGTTTAACCTTGTCGCGGCCATACGGCAAGCTAACCCGTACCGTAAGATGGCAAAGGCTACGCAGGAGCATCAGACCTGTGCAAACTTACTGAAACGCCAATTTGACCAGAACGAGCCGGAGAAAGTCTTTCTAACCGATATCACGTATCTGCGGTACGGAAACGGACAGTGGGCTTATCTTTCGTGCATAAAAGATGGAGCAACGAGACAAATTCTTGCCGACTGTGTAGCAGGGACACTAGAGTTACCACTCGTTGAAAAGACGATTCGGCGCCTGCTGGAACGGCTGGATGGAAACCTTCATCCAGAAGCCATTTTCCACTCCGATCAGGGCATGCACTACACGCATCCTAAAACTCGTCTTCTCATTGAGCAGGCAGGTTTTCAACAGTCCATGTCCCGTAAAGGGAACTGTTGGGATAATGCATCGATGGAGTCATTCTTTGGGCATATGAAAGATGAAATGAGCGTTCGAGATTGTCAGAATCTTACGGAAGTCAGGGCTCGTGTTTCGGAATATATTGCCTACTATAACTCCGAGCGATACCAATGGACATTAAAAAAGATGACTCCTGACGAATTCAGGAGTCATCTCCTAGCGAGCTAGCTCTAGGGTGTTTCTTTTAAACCGTCCTCAAATCGGGTCACAGTTCAAGATGATGAAGAGGGAGCTTCTTTGTTATCGGTGAGGACTATTGTAGAATGGAATGAACCAATTGCGGAAAGGGATGAATTGTATAGATGGGAACCTCCACATTCCCTTTGTTCCAGCGGAACTTCGTTCTGCAAGCCCGAAGTACAACTCATCATTGGGAAGGCGCTGGCCCCCTTTCGATCAAGACATTTCGGAATGGTCGTGCCTATTACAAAACAAAGCTAGGTCATTATGCTGTGGAGGAAGAGGGCTATCTCCTTTTAAATGAGGGGGAGCCGTACGGGATAGCCATTGAGTCAGATACAGAGGTCGACTCTTTTTGCGTATTTTTCAAGGCAGGTTATGCTGAAGAATTTCTTAGAGCTATTCATGTCGGAGCAGAAAAGTCTTTAGACGATCCATTCTCACAATCTAAGCACCCGCTGCAATTTTATACAAAGTCATACCGTCATAGTCACTTGATCACTCCGCTTATTGAGAACTTTAAGAATTCCTTACCTGTATTCGGCAGCGAGAATCTCTGGGTCGATGAACAGTATCAAAATCTGATTCAAGCACTGCTTAACGTCCATCAGAAGATTGTTCAAGAAATTAGTACCGTCCCCGGCACGCGCCCGGCCACCAGGGAGGAGCTGTTCCGGCGGTTGACCGTAGCATACGAGTACTTACATGCGTATTACAACCAAAACGTGTCTCTTGAAGAAGTCTCAAAAGTCGCATGTCTCTCTAAAAACCATCTAATCCGCAACTTCCGTCACTTTTTTAAAAGAACACCACACCAGTTCATCCTTGAAAAAAGGATACTTGAAGCACAGCGTCTCCTTTGTCAAACGGAAAACAGTGTAACCGAGATTAGCCTAAGTGTTGGCTTCGACAATGTCTCTTCCTTCAATAAGGTTTTTAAACAAAGAACGGGATTATCGCCCCAGATGTTTAGAAAAAAGTGATTTTGGAAAAGTAAATCTTCATCCGCACATGTTACATTTACTGCGTGGAACATACAACCTACACAAGGGAGCGATATTTACATGAATTCAGAATTCCAAATTAAAGGCATCGGGCAAATATCCATTCGGGTACATGACATGGAAGCAGCCACCCGGTTCTATCAAGATACTCTAGGCCTAAACCTGTTATTTCAAATCCCGAACATGACCTTCCTGGAGTGTAACGGGATTCAGCTGGTCTTGAGTATTGCTGAAGACGCGCGGTTCGACCATCCCAGCTCGGTATTCTATTTCCAGGTTGACAATATTCACGCATCGTACGAAACGTTAGTCGGGCGGAATGTACATTTCCTGGACAAGCCGCATAAAGTGGCTGAGATGGGTCAAACCGCAACCTGGATGACGTTCTTTCAGGACCCCGATAAGAATGTACATGCCTTGATGAGTGAAGTGTCTGTGTCCGAATAATTACTTCCAGGGGCATTATTGCCCCTCTATTCGGTTTTTCGCATACATTCAGCCCGCATACCTATCCCCCCACCGCCGCAATCAGCACCGGCAGGACCAGGAAAGAAGCCAGCGTGGTCCAGACGATACAGCGCGAGACCAGCGCAGGCGAGCTGCCGAAGCGTTCGGCCAAAACGACGGAATTGACAGCCACCGGCATGGATGCCAGAATCAGCAGCACCGAGAAGAGTGTGCCTGTGATGTTCAGGGCGAGCAGCACCAGCGCGGCCAGCAGCGGAGCCAGCACCAGCCGGACGGTCAGCCCCGTCCAGAAGGCCAGCTGCACATTGCGCTCCGTGTGCGCGGCTCTGACCTTCACCATCTGCGCGCCGAGAATCGCTAGCACAACCGGCGAATAGGCACCGGCAACCATCGACACCCCCGAAGCCAGCTCATGCGGCATATGCAGGCCCAGCGCCCGCAGCAGCAGTGCCAGAATGGCGGCGTAAATAGCCGGTAGCGAGAAGACTGACTTCAACGCGCTGCGTACGGAGAACTGTGAACGGGCGGCAAAATACACGCCGATCGTATTCACAATCACCATCTGGGCGATGACGTAAACCGATGCCTTGTCCAGGCCCAGCTGGCCGAAGGCCAGCAGCACCAGCGGCAGGCCGTAATTGACGCTGTTCGTGAAGGTGGAGATGAGCGTAAGACCAGCGGCTTCCGGCGGAGCCAGCTTGAGGATTTTGCCGATCAGCGTCGCCACGCTCCATAAGAGGAACAGATTCAGCAGCGAGAACGCGAGTGTCTTATAGACATCATCGAAGGAGATATCCGCCGTAGCCAGCGTGTCGAGAATAATAGCCGGACTGAGAAAATACAGGTACAGCGTCAGCAGAGGCTTCGTATCAAGCTGCTTATATCGTCCAAGCAGCGCTCCGGCGGCCACCGGAATGGACAGCGGTACGATGACCTCAACAAGTGTCGTGAGTACAGTCTGAATCACAAGCCAGGACTCCTCTATGTAGTAGTTATTTCTAATATAACCCTCCTTAGCAGGGAGCGTCTAAGACAAGGAAGCAATATCCTTAATAGCAATTGCCTATGGGCAGCCCCCCGCCCCAAAACATAACAAAAATCCCGCACCCTCAAATTAAGGGCCACGGGATTCCGGTTAGGACTTCGGTTTACAGCATTTTGATCTCAAGCAGCTCGTATTTGATGATTCCCATCGGCGCGTTGACGCTGATGATATCGCCTACCTTTTTGCCGATCAGCTCTTTGCCGAGCGGGCTCTCGTAGGAGATCTTGTTGTCCAGCACATCGGCTTCCGCCGGTCCAACCACTCTATATTCGATCTTCTCCGAGTACTCTACATCGTTGAGGATAACGATGCAGCCTACGCTGACTGTACTCAGATCCATATTGCTGGCATCCACGATCTGCGCCTTGATCAGCATTTTCTCCAGAATCATAATGCGGGTCTCCATGAAGGATTGATCCTCCTTGGCGGAGTGGTATTCGCTGTTCTCCTTCAGATCGCCGTAGCTGATCGCCAGCTTAAGCCGGGCTGCAAGCTCCTTGCGCCCTGCTCCCTTAAGTTCCCTCAACTCTTCCTCCAGCTTGGCCAAGCCCTCTTTGGTCAAAAATACTTCGTCATTATTAGACATGTATACAACTCCTATGATTTGCTCGCTTTATAGTATTCTAACTCATAATCGCCCAACATGCGAAGAGAAAGCGCTATAACGCATGATAAAGGAGTATTTACGGCAGAGTCACGGCTTCAAGTCTCCACCTGCGGAGCAGGGGCAGCTGCTGGCTTGCCGCTACTGCCTCTCAGGAGGAAGGTCAGCGGAATAGCCAGCAGTCCCACTGCCGTAGCGATCAGGAAAATATCCTGTACGCCCATCGTCATCCCCTGCGCCTTCAGCAGAGAACCCGCTGCCCGGGCCGTCCCGTCCGCCAGTTCCTGCTGATGGGCAAGCGATCTGGAAGCGAGCAGCGAGCTGAATACGGCAATGGATAAGGCACCTGTAGCCTGGCGGACCCAATTGGTTACAGAGGAGGCATGGCCGGTAATGGCTCTTGGCACCGCCGACATGCCGGCATTGGTCACCGGCATGAAGGCCAGTGCAATGCCGACATTGCGCACCGCCATAAGCACCGCCACACGGGTATGGGTCACGGCCAGCGTGATGTGGGCAAGCTCCCAGGTCGAGGCGCTTAGCAGCAGAATACCGCCCAGGATCAGCCAGAACGGGCCGATCCGGGTGTACAGCTTGCCGACCACCGGGGACAGAACAGCCATCACGATCGAGCCCGGCAGCAGCACCAGCGCGGTCTTCAGCGGGGTGGACTGCTGGATATCCTGCAGGAAGACCGGGATCAGGAAGGTCCCCGAGTATAACGCAACGGTGATAATACAGTTGATGATCAGGCTGTAGGTGAACCGGCTCTGCCGGAATACCTTAAGATTCAGCAGCGGCTCCTGGATCGACAGCTCTCTGCGGATAAAATACGTTAAGGCCGCCGCCCCAACCAGCAGCAGGGTCAGGGTGTTCCATGACATCCAGCCCCAGGCGCCCCCTTTATTGAAGGCTAGAATAATGAAGGCGCTGCTCAGAATGACTGTGACGAAGCCCGGCAGATCAAAGCTTCTGCTCCCGGTGTTCTGCCGCTGGAACGGCAGGCACTTCAGCGCTACGGCAATGGCAATCAGGCCAATCGGCAGATTAATCACGAACAGCGATTTCCAGCCGAAGTATCCGGTCAGCCAGCCGCCGAGTGTCGGGCCGAAGGCAGGCGCCAGCATCGAGGACAGGCTCCAGAGGCTCATGGCGAAGGCCTGCTTTTCTTTTTCGATAAACTGATAAATCATCGTCATGGTGGTGGGGATAATCAGGCCGCCGAATATTCCCTGGATAATGCGGAAGGTAATCAGTGAGTGAATATTCCAGGCCACCGTACATAGTGCCGAGAACAAGGTGAAGCCCGACAGGGCAAATACGTAGAGAACCTTATAGCTCCATTTATCCCCGAAATATCCCACCACAGGCGCAATGACGCCGGTAGCCAGCAGATAGCCGGTAATCATCCACTGTACGGTGCTGATCCCGGCGTGGAAGTCCTTCAAGAAAACCGGGAACGCAACATTAATGGTAGTTGTACTGAGAATAGCCATGAAATTACCGAAAAAAATGGCCAGAATAATCAGCCAGAATGATGAATGTTTTGCCGCCGGACTGCTCAAGGGCGCTCTCTCCTCTATTTTGCGGTTCACCTTAATATAGGTGTATGATACAATTAAATTAATATATGTGTATTATACAACTATGTATTTGAAAGTCAATGTGACTTATTTCATGATTCTTTCATAATGAGGCGAGAATCTCAGACAGCCTTAGCATAAGGCCGGTATTATCAATTATACTAGGGAGACATATGACAAATGACAAAGTTACCAGTAAAGGACGGAATCTAACTATGGCTGATGAACAGAAGGACAAGCACCTCGAAGCTCTGAATCAGGAGCTGATTACGCTGATCCGCCACGGCTCGCTGGATAAGAAGCATGGCGGGCTGGACCGCTCCTCGTATACCCTGCTCCACCATCTGTCGACGCACGACAAGGTAGGCGTTAAGGCGCTAGCCGAACAATTCGGCCTTGACACCTCTACCATCAGCAGACAGACAAGCGTCCTGGAGGCGAAGAACTATGTGGAGCGGGTGCCGGATCCGCAGGACGGGCGCTCCAGCTATTTTCAGCTTACTGCGCTTGGTGCACAGACCTTCGCCGAGGCCCGGGACATCCGGCTTGCGCGCTACGGGGAGATCTTCGAGGACTGGTCCCCGGAGGACTGCGGACTCTTCAGCGGACTGCTCGCCCGGCTCAACCGCACCCTGCAGCAAAAATAGCACAAAGAGGATTGACGGATGCTGGTGAAGCTGGTAGATTGAATTAATCATACAAAACAACTCGGAATTATATTTTAGTCAAAGGGGCCGGTCTGCATGAACTTTATTTTCTTTTCCCCGCATTTCCCCAAGAACAGCGCTGAATTCTGTACGCATCTGCGGGAGCAGGGGGCCACGGTGCTTGGAATTGGCGATGCAGCCTATGACCAGCTGGAGGACAAGCTGAAATCGGCACTGACCGAATACTATAAGGTAAGCAATCTGGAGAGCTATGAGGAGATTCTGCGGGCTGTTGGCTATTTCACCCATAAGTACGGCAAGATTGACCGCTTCGAGTCGCTGAATGAATACTGGCTGGAGCAGGATGCCGCCATCCGTACGGACTTCAACATCTATGGCACCAAGTCGGATTTCGTCCATAATCTCAAGCAGAAGTCCAAGATGAAGGAGTTTTTTCGCAAAAGCGGGGTAAGCACTGTCCAGTTCTCCACCGGTACAACGCGTGACAGCGTAGAGAGCTTCATCCAGAGCGCCGGCTTCCCGCTGGTGGTGAAGCCCGATCTTGGCTCCGGGGCCAGTAATACGTATAAGATCAATAACGAAGAGGAGCTCCAGCACTTTTTTGACACGAAGCCGGAGGATGTAGCCTTCATTATTGAGGAATTCATAGACGGGGTCATCCTCACCTATGACGGCCTGGTGGACAGGGACGGGAATGTGCGCTTCGCGGTCAGCCACCTGTTCGAGAACAGTGTGATGGATGTCGTCAATACGGACAATCACCTCTACTACTTCTGTCTGCGGGAGATCAGTCCGGAGGTTGAGGAGGCAGGGCGGAGCATTTTGCAGGCTTTTGACATCCGGGAACGGTTCTTCCATATCGAGCTGTTCAAATCGCACAAGGATGGCCGGATCATTGCCCTGGAAGTGAATATGCGTCCGCCCGGCGCCTGGATGACTGATGCGATTAACTTCGCCTATGATCTCAATGTGTATAAGGAATGGGCCAGCATGGTTGTGCACAATGAGGTTGGCGGTCCATACGAAGGCAAATATTATACCGGCTATGCCAGCCGCAAGAATCATAAGCATTACGCTCACAGCCATGAGGACATCTACCGTGAATTCGGCGGGAAGATTGTCAATTATGACGAGATTGAAGAGGTCTTCAGCAGAGCGATGGGCAACCGCGCTTATCAGTTCCGTTCCCCCGAGCTTTCGGAGGTCAGAGACATTAGAGGCTATATTCAACAAGAAGAGGGATAGGATGTGTTAACGGATGAGGATAAGCTACCATAAGGAGTACAGCCACAACCTGGGCAGAGACATGGAGTACAAAATATACGGCCACGCCGGCAAACCGATGCTCGTCTTCCCCACCTCGCTTGGACGCTTTTATCAATATGAGGATTCGGGCATGATCGATACGCTCTCGTCCTTCATTGAAGCGGGCAAGCTGCAGATCTGGGCCTGTGACAGTCTGGATGAGGAGACCTTCTTCTCCACCCACTGGAACAACGAGGACCGGATACACCGTCATGAGCAGTATGACAAATATATTGCGTATGAGCTGATTCCCGGCATCCTCCATGAGAGCAAACAGAATAACGGCGGGACCGACCAGCGCATTCTGATCTCCGGCTGCTCGATGGGCGCTTATTACGGCGCCAGCTTCTTTTTCCGTTATCCGCACTATTTCGATACCTTGATCGCCCTGAGCGGCGTCTACTCCACCTACTACTTCTTCGGCGACTATATGAGCGGGAACGTCTATCTCAATTCACCGCTGCATTACCTGCCGGGCCTGACGGATGAGCATTATCTGAACCAGTACCGCAGCAGCACCATTATTGCTTGTGTCGGTCAAGGGGCTTATGAGGACGAGATGCTTCATGAGACCCGGCTGCTTCAGGAGGTGCTGGGGCAGAAGGGCATTCCGGCCCGGATCGACTACTGGGGCCATGATGTCAGCCATGACTGGCCGTGGTGGAACAAGCAGATTCATTATTATGTGGAAGGCTGCTTGGGCTAGTGAGGCTGTGACTTGAACGCGAATTGATTTGAATAAAATCATCCTACCGGATGAATGGGATTACCTGCGCGCCACTGCAATGTATGCTGTTTTTCACATACATTCAGGCCATATGCCTGCATTTGAGCACAATGTATGCTGTTTTTCACATACATTCGGGCCATATGCCTGCATGTGATCACAATGTATACTGTTTTTCACATACATTCGGGCCATATGCCTGCATGTGAGTACAATGTATGCTGTTTTTCACATACATTTGGGCCATACGCCGCTTTTAGCAACCGATGGTACTCGTTTTTCAGCATACCAAGTTCACTCTTGCTCCTCGCGGCTACCCTCAGCCACATTCAGCAACTAAGTACTCTGCGAATCAAGCATCAAAAAAGGAACTGCTGAAATCAGCAGTTCCTTTTTCTTGAGACCACTATCGCCTCTTACTATGCAGGTACATGCTCCGAACAGAACTGAAGCAGCGCCGCTTCCTCATCTTCTTCCATATCGAAATCGAGCAGCTGGCCTGAGGAGGTCTCCAGCAGATCGTAGCTGACCAAGCTTGTCTGCTCTTCTTCCACTTTGACAATCACGCGGGCGGACACGCCGTTCTCCACGTACAGCTCATCATCCTCCGGCACATCAATATTCACGACGAACTCATATCGCTTGCCGCTTAGAATATTAAAAGGATCTCTTACGTTCTCCACGGTGTAGCTTGTAAATGTCAACAAGTTGCATTCCTCATTTCTCAATTCACTGCCAGATTATTGTAACACAGTATCTGCGGCTTTGCCTTTGATCTTCTTGATCTGCTTGCTGCGCAGCTGGCCGCAGGCCGCATCAATATCGACGCCCTGCTCCAACCGGGTGCTGACGCTGACGCCCTGCTTCTTCAGCGTATCAAAGAACGCACGCACCGACTCCCGCTCGCTCCGCTGATACTGGCTATGCTCATCCACGGGATTATACGGAATCAGGTTGACGTTCGCCAACTGGCGGCGGTCTCCGATTAACTCAGCCAGCTCCAGCGCATGCTCCTCGCGGTCATTGATATCCTTCAGCAGGATATACTCCAGCGTGATTCTCCGGTTCGTCTTCTCCAGATAGTAATCAATCGCCGGCATTAACTTCTCTATAGGAATGGCCCGGTTAATCTTCATAATCTGTGTCCGCAGCTCATTATTCGGGGCATGCAGCGAGATCGCCAGATTAACCTGCATATTGGCGTCGGCGAATTCTCTGATTTTGTCCGCCAGGCCGCTGGTGGATACGGTGATTCCTTTGCCGGCAATCGCCAGACCCTTAAGATCCTTGATGGTAATCAGGAAGTTCAGCAGATGCCGGAAGTTATCGAACGGCTCGCCGATCCCCATAACCACGACATGGGTGACCTTCTGGCCGTGGCCTGCCTGATCCAGATAATGCTGAACCTTCATAATCTGCTCCACAATCTCGCCGCTGGTCAGATCCCGGCTCTTCGCCAGCAGTCCGCTCGCACAGAAGCTGCATCCGATATTACAGCCGACCTGAGTAGTGACACATACGGACAAGCCGTATTTCTGCCGCATCAGCACTGTCTCAATCAGGTTGCCATCATGGAGGCGGAAGAGGAACTTCACTGTACCGTCGGCTGATTCCTGCTTCACATGCTCTTCCATCGTCTGGAACACATAATGCTCTTCCAGCAGCGCTGTGCATTCCTGATTCATTCCGTCCATCTCGGCGAAGCTGGTAATCCGCTTGCGGTACAGCCATTCCCAGACCGCAGTGGCCCGGGATTTCTTGTGCCCATGCTCCAGCAGCCATGCCGTTAACTCTTCCAAAGTCAATCCATAAATGGATTCTTTATTCATTTCATATCCTCTTTTCAAAACATTAAAGTTCAACCTATCTATTTTACCTTGACAGGGACATTAGCAGCAACAATACCTTATTGTCTCAAATTTCGTTTATTAAAACAAGAGGAAACGCTGCGGAGTTGAGCGCTTGGAGCAGGGAAAACCGCAGACAAAGTCGGTCGCTACCGCTCCTTCAGCTCCAAAATTCTCCTCCGCACTATTCCCTTAACTTAAATTTTCAATTCAATTGATATAGACTTTGATGGCAACTATACTGCTCGAGCACGTTAGAGCAGGAATCCCGCTTCCAATTTGTTCAAGCCTTCCTCCAGCAGGGCGGCAAAATCAGCATCCGGATGCTCCGCATAATATAAAACCACTGATATATTCACACCTATCACTGCACCGGCAAAGGCACGGATTGTCATTTCATCCTGTCTACCCTCTGTGCGTGTCGTGATGATTTCTATAAGCAAATCCATCATATTAAGCATATTGTTAAGCATTGCCGCCCGCAGCTCAGGCACAGACATGACTAGAGCATTACGTTCACGCATCGTTATAATTTCGTCCTCAGTCATCTCATGTACACCCGATATCATAGCAGCACATATTGCCTGTAGCGGACTCAGTTCTGCTGGCTGCCTCTCAAAAGCCTCCAGCAGAAGAGGATCATAATTATCCATAAGCAATACCTCTTCTTTGGAGGCGAAATAGCGAAAGAACGTACTATAAGATATCTCTGCAGCGTCTGCTATCTGCTCAACCGTTGTTGCTTTATACCCCAGCTCCCGAAAAAGCCGCAAAGCGTGCATCTGAATTGTGGCCATCGTCTTTGCTTTTTTTCGCTCACGCAATCCTGTTTGCCGTTGATTCAAAGGCAAAGCGCCCACCCCTTAATCCTTACTCCTGTAAATCTTCCCTCCCATCTTATCATGATCTCCGCCTGAAGCCGAAGTAATTATCTGTATCATTCCATTTCCTCCGTCTACCCTCACACAGTCTCCCGTATGTAGTCTCGTGGTTGCATTTCCGCAGCCAAATACTGCAGGGATTCCCAGCTCTCTAGCTATAATTGCCGCGTGAGACAAGGGGGCACCGATATCTGTAATAATTGCAACTGCCCTAGGGAAACAAAGTGTCCAGCCCACATTAGTTGTAGACGCTACCAATATCTCCCCTGGCAACAGTAGATTTCCATCCTCTGGACCAGCCAGAACACGCACTACACCTTCAATTATTCCAGCTGCTCCAGGGGAACCCCGGAGTATACCCTGTCCGATCTCATCCTTCATTGGCATTTCAGGGTCATACAGATCAATTCTGCGCCGGGGATCTTTCATCCAGAGGTAAGGATCGAATCGGCCTCTAATCACTGATGGAAGTGGCGGAAGTTTCTGATACCTCGCAAAGGTTTCTTTTCTGGCGGCAATATACTGAACTCCTGGCTGCTTCCCGTCTTCAAGCCCCTGCAGAATTTCACTCAGATAAAGAAAGAAAACATCTCCGCCAATTCCCGCCAGTTCACCAGCCTTAATTGCGAAATCCCGGTTTAACCTATACACTCTTGTCCATTCTGAACGGGCTGATTCACGCATCTGCGGCCCTTGCGCAGTTGCAGAAAGTTTATGATAAATAGATTTCCACCTATGTGGGAATCTCTCTCGCAGTCTTGCACATGCATCTGAATGCTGTTGACGCTGCTTGTTCAACAATTCTTCGATATCCTTCGTGTTATCCCTATACTGGCTCAATTTCAACTCCAGCCTGTCCTCATCCTCAGACAGGTCTGCAATAGACAGCTCGAATTCATGCGGTCCGCGATGTCCGTATTTCGCCACGTATGCTCTACGACTAAGCTGATTATGAATAATGCGGGACAGGCCCAGAAGTGGCCCCAGACTCTCCAACTCTCTACCCTTTCCTGAGCTGGAGAGAAGAATATTAGCATCTTGGGTCCCCACCAGCTTTATTAATTTCCGCTTCTGCTTAATGTATTTTTGCATCGGGGCACTTGTACCTTCCAAGGCGTTCCACAATGCATCAACATTCTGAGGCCACAGCTCACGGTTCCATAAGAGCAGTAATTCCTCTCTACTCTGAATAGCTTGTAGCCGTTCACGTATCATTCTGCACGATTCCGCAGTCTGCTCCAAAAATCGCGGAAGATTCCGGATCGCCTGCCGGGTACGGCGCATACTATGCAACACTCCCGGCCCTACTATCCTGATCAACTCCCGCTTTCGAAACGGGTATACGGGTACGCTTACTCCTTGCGGAAGTTCTCCGAATACATTGCTCATTTGCCGCAATAGTGGTGCAATTCTTGCACCCATTACAGACATCGCAGAGACAGGTAGACTGATATTGGAATAGACCCGTCCGCATATATTACCTGATAGCATATAATGCCCGGGAATCACGTTATGCTCTTCGTCCAGTGCACGGAGAATTGACCAGCTTAACGGAGTAAGAACATCCGATATGGATTCGCCTACGTTAGTGTTAGTCCAGAGAAAATCTCCGGTTAACGAATCATTGCATTCATAAGTATTTAGGTTCCCTGCACCGAGTGTTGTCACCGGACGGGCCTGAAGGATATACAGTTCCCCACCCGAAACTGACCACTCAATATCCTGGGGATACCCCATCTGCTTCTCGATCCTTGCCGCGCAACGGAAGAGTTTTGAGGCATATTTCCTTAGCCCAGAGGGCCCTGTATATTCTCCTCTTAGTCTGCTCAAAGTAAATGGAACAGCATTAGCTTCACCCGAAACTAGTTCTTCTCCCAGCCCCTGAACATAATTCCCCGTCATATTTACACGACTTCCTGTTAACGGGTTCACAGTGAATAATACACCTGACAGATCCGACATGATCATGCGTTGGATAACTATCGCCATCCGCTGGCTCTGATCAATACCCTGAACCTGACTGTACACGGCCACTCTCTCGGCAAATTGCGATTGGTAAACGAATTGAAGGGCTGACCAGATCTGTTCATCGGCATCCACATCTAATACAGATTCAAAGCCACCAGCAAAGGAAGCACCCGCTGAATCCTCACTGAGTCCGGAAGATCTGACTGCGAATAGGGCAGTCGGATGGTTTTTTCGTATAACATTGATCTTAGATAGGATAAGCTCGCGCGCCTCTTGCTTCACAGACCCGCCCGGCATTGCTTCTGGCAGTACCACTAGACCTTCAGGAACAGGAAAACCCCGCTGATATAGCATGCTAAGCACCGCCCCCTTACCTCCTGCGAACTGCTGAAGCTCTTGAGTAACTTCCTCAAAACCTAGGACAGCTTCCTTCATAACACCCACCCCTCGCCATATTTTGAAATTTAATATCAATTGACACTAAGTATCATAATTTTCTTTCTGTAGAAATACAAGGCCATTTATTACTCCTTCAAAAATAAAATAACCCCACAAAGTGGGGTTTTAGCTTCGATGATGACTCAGGTACTTTGCGGGGACCCCAAACATATAAAAAAAAGCGCAGTCCGCAGGGACCACGCCTTTTCCATCAAACCTTATTTATACAGAACCTTCTCGACATTGTATTTCGCGCGAAGCTTGTTGACAATGTAGGTCTCATAAATCTCTCTGTCCACCGGATCTTCGACGAGGCAGACTTCGATGCGGGTAACCTCATCGCGGTGGGGCTTCATCACAGATACATTATCCTCGAAATGCTTCTTGATCCGCGGTCTCAGCTTGCGGGCCTTACCCACAAACAACAGCTCGTCCTGATCATTGTAGAACATGAAGATGCCCCCGGCTTCGCGGGTAATCAGGTGGAAATCGGTGAATCCGTAAATATGGCTCAGCTCAGGGTTAGCTTGCTTGTAAATAATAACTTCCGGTGACGGAATGGTAATGCTGATCATTAAGCTTCACTTCCTCTTTGGATATAGAAATAAATAGTATCATAGAATGGGTAACGTGACTATTTCTATCTTGTGCAAATTGCCGCCGGTTCATAACTTACTTACGCTTCGGCTTCAATTCCGGCATGCCCAGTGTAAGAGCCATATTGCACAGCATAGCGTTAGCCAGGAAGGTGCTCACCTTCACCTCAGGATGCGCAAACCCGCCAGCGGTGAACTTGTCCTCCATATGGCGTGTCACCTCCTGCATTCCAGCCTGCATGGCCTGCCGGATTGCTTCATCCCGGATGCCGCTTGCCTGCACCTGCAGAATCAGCTCGTTCGGATGAGTCTCCATCAGGTGCTCATATAACTGGATGGCTTCGGCTAGCATTTGTTTTTTGGGGGCGCGAAATCCTTCAAAAGTAAGGAGAATCCGTTCGAATGCCCGCTCCAGCGCAGCAATGAACAGCTCTTCCTTGTTCTTGAACAGCTTGAAGATGTACGGCTGAGAGATTCCCACCCTCTCCGCCACCTGGGCGGTTGTTGCCCGGTAATAGCCATACTCGGCAAAAACAATCACCGCCGCCTCCAAGATCTGCTCCCGGCGATTCACAATAAGGGTCTCATCTCCCTGTGGTGAGCGGGTCTTACCGGATTGCTTATTCATATAGGCCTCCCCTTATGCCGAAGCATCCGCTCCCGCAACGATTGGTTATTGATCAATCACTCTTCATGGACTGATGGAAAGGGCATCCTTTCGCTTCCGCATCCTCTCGCTGTCCAGAGTCTGCCGCCTGTTGCTTCTTCCGGTAGACGAAGCGCGGGCTTAGCTGCAAATCACGCAGCTTGTTATCATTCCAGATCGGCGTGGAGGACGGCGACATCGGCGGAATCAGCCAGCCCCACTTGCCTGACACTTCCCTCCCTTGCTGCTGCTCCTGTTCCTGGAAGCGGACGAATTGGTCTGCGGCTGTATGATGGTCCACAATACTGACCCCGGCTTGCTTGAAGGAATGGAGAACGGCCCGGTTCAATTCCAGCAGCGCCCGGTCCTTCCACAGCGAAGTATTGGTTGATCGGTCCAGTCCCAGCAGTTCTGCCACCGCAGGCAGACGGTTGTAGCGGTCCGTATCGCCGAAATTCCGCGAGCCGATCTCCGTCTCCATGTACCAGCCATTGAATGGCGCTGCCGGGTAACGGATGCCGCCGATCTCCAGGCACATGTCCGAGACAATCGGAACGGAGTACCAGCGCAGGCCCAGCTCCGTGAATTGCGGAATCTCCGGGTGGCTGAGCGGCACCTCCTGTACAAGTCCTGCCGGGATAGGGAAGCAGCGGGGTTCCTCCCCGCCGATGCTGATCACGAGCGGCAGAATATCGAAATCCCCGCCCGTGCCCTGCCAGCCCAGCTTCAGGCAGACGGCGGTGAATTCATCCGAAGCCGGATCACCAGCACGCGGATGCTCCCCGTCCCCGGGATAACCGGCATAGCGGATGAGCTGATGATTCCAGATCCGCATGGCACGGCCTTGCTCCTCTTCACTGCGGAAGACGGTAATGACTGGCCGTATCCGGCCGCCGTTATTCGCATGCTTCATATGATGCAGCAGCGCCTCTACCACCTCTTCTACAGTCTCTGCTCCGCGGGCGTCAATCACATCTAAGGAATGCCAGAACAGTCTTCCGATGCAGCGGCTGTTATGACGCCAGGCCATCCTTGCCCCGTGCGTCAGCTCTTCTCCTGTATGCCTGTATGTACCTGTGCGCTGCACCTCTTCCCGTATATCCGCCAGACGCAGGTCCCGTTCACCCTCAGTTAACCCCAGTTCCTGATAGCAGGCCATAATGAAGGACTCCGCCTGCCCGATGATCTCTGGATCGTTACGTTGCTGAACGATATGATTCATGTTCTCACTCCCCGTTAGTACCTATCAACTATGACTACGAGCTTGTCCATTAGGTTAATCATAGTTACTTCAGGAGCAAGTATCAAATTCTCTGTTGCTGCCTTAGAGAACGATCACTGTCTTTCCTCCCCTGCTGCGTTCCCATTCTTTCTCTGCTCCAGCTCTGCCAGTCTGGAGATAATCCGTCTTTTGCGGTAGAGCATCCGAGCAGCCTCCGTCACCTCTTCCAGCGTCTTCCGGTTAAGGTAAGCGCCGAAGAACATGCCTGCGACCGGAACAGTCTGGAGCAGCTTTTTCCAGCCCCAATTGTCACGGTATACGGTCACTACCTCCTTCCAGCCCTGAATCCTTGAGACGGTCTCCTTGGTTGCGGCCAGAATATTGCCGTCTCCGCCCGCCTGCAGATTCAGTTCCTTCAGCAGCGTGCGCTTCCCCACTACATCGGAGGAGGCGAACTGCATCACCTTCACGGTGAAAATCCGCTCCGCCTTATCGGTCGGATCATAGCCATAACAGAGACCAATCTCTTGAATCGCCTTCAAAGAGAGGCCCAGCACAGCCGGAATATCGGCAGCCAGTGTAAAAATCCCGCCGAAGCCCGTAGTCGCCCCCTGGGCCGTAGCCGTATTCCAGCTCCGCTCTGCGAGCTTCAGAGCCACTGCATCCATCACAGCCAGCGGGAACGGCCCGTCTTCCGGAGCGCCTGCTGCCCTGCTTGTCTCATTCATCAGCTTGCCCACCTTGCGCCCGGCCACCAGATAGTTGCCGCCGTTCTGGATGTAGCCGCCCAGTTCATCGAGCAGCCGGCCTACCTTATCGTGGATAACCTTTGGCGTAATTGCATCAAGCAGCTTGAACGGCAGCCGGGTAATCCGGTCCCAGATCATCAGCCTATTCTGCTCTTTCTCCCACTTGGTAATCTCCTTAAGTGCGGCATACAGCATCTCCGGTGTCTCCGGAGGTCTCCATGAACCGGTGTTGTCTGCTTCTGGCATAGTATGTACCTCCCCTGAATGGTCTCGTCATTACCTTATAACCTATTTCATAACAAATGATTGCAGAGGCCCCATATCCGGGCCTCGGATCCCATCAACAGCAAACAGGCATTCCCGGATCAACTCCGAAAATGCCGGTTCACCTTAGCCCGGTTCAGGCTTTAATCTTGGGATTCGCCTGTCTGCTCATCCAGCGAAGACAATCTGCGCTTCTCTTCCTCCAGTCTCTCTTGGACCAGCTCGACCCCTTGTCTGCCGACTGAACCTTCCGGGGCATGGCGCACGGCTTCTTCTGCATGCTCCAGACTGCTCTCTGCCTGATCTATCATCTGCCCGGTCGGATGACTCGAAGCCTGGGTTACAGCGTTGTGCAGCTTCGTCACCGCATCGTGCGCCTGATCCACCGTACTGTTGGTGCGCAGACTGGATTCGTAATGCTTCATAAAATCCTTCCCCCTCCATCTCGGTTTCTGTTCCTCTCTAGGATGGATTGGAGAGCGCAATCTTATGCGGCGATCCCGGCTCAGAATCGCCTACACCAGGAACATGGCGACAATCGTCATGGCCGTAAGGCCCAGCAGGACCGGCTTCAGATTGCGCCGGGCCAGCTCGAACGGGCTGACGCCGCAGATCGCAGCGGCGGGAATGAGCGCCCACGGGATCAGGGTGCCGCCGCCGACCCAGATGGCGGCCACCTGCCCCAGGGCGGTCAGCGTTGCCGCGCCGGAATGGATCGCGGCGGCGAACAGCCCGGCAATCGAGCCGGCCAGCGAGATGCCGGAGAACCCGGAGCCGTCGAGGCCGGTGATCGCACCGATCACCGTCAGCGTTACGGCGCCTACCGCCCCGTTCAGCGGCACGTGATTCGCCAGGGCCACGCCCAGGTCGTTCACGATGCCGTGCGAGCCATCCGGCAGCACCTTGCCGTACAGTTCGGTGAAGGCGGCGTCGCCCAGATAGAAGAAGGCGGCAATCGGGATGACTGGCCCGAAGACCTTGAAGCCGAAGGTGAAGCCTTCAATGAGGTAGGCGGTGATCTTCTCCAGCCCCTGCCCCTGGCCGCGATGGGCCAGCAGGGTAATGACAATCAGGATCAGCACAGCAGTTCCCCCGATTAGAGCGGTAGCATCGCCGCCTTGCAGATGCAGCACGAACATGCCGATCACATCCAGCAGGAACAGCAGCGGAATGGCAATGGCCAGCCCTTTGCGCAGACGGTCACTCATGAAGACTGGATGGTCATCATCCGTCCCCGCGTCAGCCAGCGGCTCTGCTGCTCCCGGGGAAGAGACCAGGCCGTCTCTCCAGGTGCCGTTCTTCTGGTCCCGCTTCATCATCCAGAATGCGCTGACCGTAGTGACAATCCCCATAACAACAACCAGCGGGATACTGGCCTGCATTACGCTCGACACCGGAAGACCGGCGGCATCCGCCGTCAGCTTCGGAGCGCCTTGAATAATATAATCGCCGGAGAGGGCGATCCCGTGCCCGAACAGGTTCATGGCTACCGCTGCGCCCAGCGCGGGCAGGCCGACCCGGACCGCCACCGGCAGCAGAACCGCCCCGACCAGCGCTACCGCAGGGGAAGGCCAGAAGAAGAACGAGGTTACCATCATTATCAGCCCGATGCCCCAGTAGGCCATCGCCGGTGTGCGCAGGAACCGGGTGAGCGGCGATACCATCGTCTCATTGATGCCTGTTATAATCAGAATCCGGCTCATCGCCACGATAATGGAGATAATCATTATGGTGCCGAGCAGCTCCTTAGTCGCATAGACAAAAGAGTTAAAAATCCCCGACACCGACCCGCTGAGCGTCGCCGTTGCCAGCAGTCCGAGCGCCAGAATCCCGGTCACACAGATCATAGTTGTATCACGCCGCTTGATCAGCAGCGCCAGAATGAACACAATAAACACCAGATACACCCAATGAATCGCAGTAAGCTGGATACTCATTAGCCATGCGCCCCCTTTCCACTTACAAATAGCAAGCAGGTGCTATATGCTATGCAGGAGGATAGGCTATTGTTCCCCTCAGGGACGCGAAGACCTTACAAAAAGACCCCCGCCTCCACATCACATGGATTCAGGGATCTTATTTGCGGATTACACTCTGTTACCGGTGCCTGCCTGCTCTCCTGGCCCGGAGGAACGCGAGCTGCTTCAGCATGTCCTGATCGTATAAGCTGCCCGCGATTTCCGGTTGCCCGGTATGTAGATGGGTATTCTCCTGCACTGCTGCTGGCCTTGCGGCGGCAGGAAGAAGAGTGGAGGTGCCGTCCCTGTAAACGATCAGGCTATGGCCGGGCGAAGGGTGCGGCTCGCGCACATACTCGTCAAGGCAGCCATATACCTTACGCTGCATCACAGGATCTTTGCTCATCTGCTGCAGAATATTCGGAGCGATTACAAGCTCTCGCTGATCCCTCCGGTCTCCTGCATCAGTCTTCTCCCCCTTGCTGCCGTCTTTGGCTACCGCCATAATGCGGACGGACAGACCGTACCTTGCCTTGATTCTGCGTGCCTGATCCTCAATTGCCGCTCCCACAGCCGCCATCATCTCCGGGAAGCTGAGTGAAGATGACCCGGCTGAAGTGTGGTCCGCCTGTTGCGGTGAGCGGGTCAGCGAAGCGGCGTTGATTCGTGATATGGGAATATACATCGAACGTTCCTCTTCTCGCGCGTAAAGTTCAGGACAACTCTTTATCGGCAAAAAGAGGAAAATTACTTATAAAGGGCTATTCCTTAGCCAATGCCCCCGCAGCCGCATCCTCGCCGCCGAGCCGCCCGGAGGTGAAGGAGTAACCCAGTCCAACGCCGTTGCCTACATAGGTATCGTTGAATAGCACCCCTTCAGACTCTACGCCCACGGCATACAGTCCTTTGACTGGCAGACGCTTATCATTCAGCACCTGGAACTTGGTATTGACCAGCAGACCACCCACCGAACAGAGATTGTTGATCTCGGCAATAACGGCGTAATACGGTCCGCTGCTGCCCATAGGAACCAGATATTCCTTCGCCTTGCCGAACTCCGTATCGGTGCCTGTCTTCGCTGCTTCCTCATAGAGTTTGAAATCAGCGGCAAACACCGCAGGGTCCATCCCAGCATTCTTCGCCAGCTCCTCGAGTGTATTGCCCTTGAAGCCGTCGCCGTTCGCTACCATGGATTCGAAGACTTTATCGGCATCCTTCCATGGCTGGTCCAGCGTGAACTTGTCTTTATACGAGGCATAGAATTCCGGCGGCATACCCGGCAGCTTAGGCGCCTGAAGCCCCTTCATTCCCTTGGTCTTAAGCGCATCCAGCTGCGCCTGTGAGACAATAACCAGATGATACGCTCCGTTAAAAGCACTGGTATTCGCTGCCGCAACCGCTGTAAGCGTCGCCGCCTCATCTCTGAATCTCGCGCCCGAAGGGCCGACATTCATCAGAGTTGGCAGGTAAGACAGCATCATTGGATAGCTGGCTTCAAACGGCTCGTACTGTGATTTCAGCTTGTCTGTAGCTCTGGCCAGCGTCTGGTGCAGCATCTGCCCGCCGAAGTTGTCCGGCACCTTCGCACCGATCTCCCAGGACATTTTCAGCCCTTCGCCGATGTTCTGCCCAAGCCCGCCGTTCACGCCTTCGAAGCCAAAAGCTTCCTTAACCATCTCTTTATTCCCGGCGTAACCGCCGGTAGCCATTACAACGCTAGCTCCTGAAATTTCCAGGGTAGTTCCGTCAGACTTCTTGGCCACGACTCCGGTAACCTCTCCATTAGCGCCCGTCATCAGCTTCTGTGCAGTGGCTTCTGTGATCACCTGTCCGCCGCCCTTCTCTACGGATGCTGCAAGCATCTTGCGCAGCAGCTCCTGACGGGTCTCATAAGGAGGCAGCATATGGAGCTGTTCCCCGGCGAAGTTCAGGAAGGTGGTGGTATAGCCCTTGCCGGTCAGCCAGTCATAGGTCTCGCCCGACTTCGTGACGTACTGGCGGATCGCCGCCGCATCCACGCGCCAGTGGTTGTTCACGATCCAGTCAGCAATCTCCTTCTCGACTTCTACTTTCAGCCCGCTGCTTAGCGCGGCCGAAGAGTTGTAGAATTTGCCCGCCCAGGACAGGTTGCTCGCGCCGCCGATCGTCGCTGTTTTCTCGATCAGAATGACCTTCGCGCCCTTATCCGCTGCGGATACCGCTGCCGATACACCCGAAGCACCTGCTCCCACAACGACAACATCCGCCGACAGCTGCTCGGTCTTACCTTCTCCCGATTTCACTACAGCCTTTGTTTTAAAGGCCTCCACATTCCCGCCCGCCTGCTTAAGCGCATCCTCCACAGCGGTCAGAATCGCCTTGCTGGACTCGGACGCCCCGCTGACGGCATCAATATTCAGGGTCTGGCCGGATAGAATCTCCTCCTTGACCTTGTTGATCGCCTCCACCCCGATTCCAGCGGTTTCGTTCTGGCTGACCACATGGATTCCGGTAATAACCGAATGATCGTCAAGAGTCACCTCAACCTGAATCTTGCCGTCCTTGCCTTCAGCTTCTGCTTTATAGGTTCCCGCTTTGAAGTCTGCCGGTACAGCACTTGTATCCGCTGGCTGTGACGCCTGCGGCGAAGCGGACGGCTGCTCTGAAGCTGCCGGTGCGGCGGAATTGTTACCGCTGCAGCCGCTTAGGAGCGACAGGACCAATACCAGACATGCGGTGAATAGAAACACCTGTTTTGTTGCTTGCTTACGCATCAATTTCTCCCCCTGTGTGGTTAATGCAGCCCCGTTTCTCTCTCTATTAGGACTGCTGACTACCGCACACAGTGTAAACCTT
The DNA here is from genome assembly GCF_038593195.1 of Paenibacillus sp. FSL H7-0350. Classification (NCBI taxonomy): domain Bacteria; kingdom Bacillati; phylum Bacillota; class Bacilli; order Caryophanales; family Paenibacillaceae; genus Paenibacillus; species Paenibacillus sp. FSL H7-0350. Next base: position 4,057,600 of record NZ_CP151972.1, read on the forward strand.
GGTACAGTACCAAGGTCAATGAACAATATGTGAATCTTTTCTCAAAGTAGGGCGGACGCTTACTCCCCTTCTACCGGAATATTAATCTCCAGATACGTCTTGCTGCCGTTACCCGTGCGCTCGGTGAACAGAATTTTACCGCTGATATCCCCGCTAATCTTATAATTCCTTGCTTCCACATACTCCAGCATGAACCCGAAGGCTCCCCGCTCCAGGTAATCCTCGTGGCCGCTGACAATAACGGCAGAGATGCAGGTCGCCGGCTCCAGAACCTCCACACTATCGTTCAGGCTAACGCCAAGCTTCACCTGATCCTCCGCAAGCAGGCCAAGTCCCCAGCTATACTCCAGATCCCCTAGTCCACAGACGCATTCGCCTGCCTTATTCTCAACCCGGAAGGAGTAGAAGGTGAACGGCAGCAGCTCCATCCACGCCTGGACCGTGTCTTTGAGCTCCTCCTTGTGCAGCAAATGATTCTTGTTCGTCTGCTGAATCCGGTACATGCCCGGCACCTGCTTCATCTTGCACGTATATAGCGATGCGCTGACCTGCATCAGCTCCGCCTGAATCTCCTGAATCTTGCCGAGCAGCAGCGTGCTGCGCCGGATCTCCTCCTCCAGCTGCATACCCGCAGCGGCAATCGACTCCATCACTTGCTCACACGGCGCGTCCTTAATCAGCCCGGCCACATCCTGAAGCGGAATCTGCATGCTCCGGTACCATCGGCTCGTCAATAGATTCCGTGCATCCAGATCGTCGAAATACCTGTAGTTATTATGATGATCCTTCATCGGCCGGACAATATCATGTTTCTCATATAAGCGCAGTGTATCTGCCGTCACTCCAAGAATGGATGCAAATTCACCGATCGAATACTTCATCAGCAGCCCCCCAGCTTACTTGATCACATACGCTCATGCTTGTCGTTCATGTAGTTAATGATAGAGGGTTTGGCCGGGAGACATTGTGGACTATGTCACACAGCTTCTGCCGGAGGACCGGGAAGAGCTTTTCCTGTCGCAGGTGACGGCGGTATGGTCTATACTTGACAGATACGGAAGAAACTGACGAACGGAGGCGGCTGTCATGCCCGCACAGCTAACAGACAAGGTCGCTGGCCTACCCTTGACGCCTGGCGTATACCTGATGAAGGACGGCCTGGGTCATGTGATTTATGTCGGCAAGGCGAAGCAGCTGAGGAAGCGGGTCCAGTCTTATTTTTATAATAATAAGGGACATTCGCCCAAGGTGAAGCAGCTGGTTAAGCATATACGCGATCTGGACTACCGGCTGACCGATACGGAGCTGGAGGCCTTCATGCTGGAATGCCAGCTGATCAAAGAGATCAAGCCGATGTATAACCGCAAAATGAAAAACCCGCTCGCCTACAGCTATATTTCCATCGTGGATAAGGCGCCTTACCGGCAGATTGAGATTGGCTACGAGCCAAGTACAGAGGCGGGCAGCCTCGTATATGGCCCTTATACCAGCCGGAGTACGGTGGAGAGAGCTGTGCTGGGCATCAAGGAATCACAGCGCATTCTGTGCAGCAGCCCTCATTCCCGCAGCTCCCGCTGCCTGAACCATTCGCTGGGCTTATGCATCGGCATGTGCGGGGGCGGGGAGGCTGCTGTGGCACAGTATGAAGCCGTCATAGACGGGATAATCTGCTTACTGGAAGGCAGAGACAGCGTGATTGTGGCCGGACTGGAAGCCCGGATGGAGGACGCTGCGTTGCGGTTCGACTTCGAGACCGCCGCCAAATTCCGCGATTATCTGGGGGCCGTCCATTCGCTGCTGCAGAAGGAGCAGGTGATTGAATTCACCGGAGCGAACAAGAATATTATCGTGCTGGAGCCAGTGGACGATCAGTCCCATAAGCTGATCCTTATCAAGGGCAGCGTGATCCTCTACCGCACCCTGCTGGCAAGAGACGCGCTGAACGAAGGGCAGCTCACCGGGAGGATCGCTGCATCCGCCCGGGAGGTCTTCCGCAGCAGCAGCCTGACCGCCGCTACGGAAGAGATGAGCCGCCACAAGATCGACGAGGCCCAGATCATCTACAGCTACCTGAAGAGCAGCTCCAGCCATTATCTGCTCGTCCCGCCGGAGTGGCTGGACGATGAGGGTGTGACGGGGTTAGAGGAAGGGATAGCGGAACTGGTTCAGTCCTCTGTCTTGGATATGTAGCAATTGATTATAGAGAAACTCTACCATCAGCCCCCTGATGAATCATGTCATAATTGTATGATCGTTGACGATTCATTGAATACAGGAGGACATTGATGAACATACAGATTATTCATCCGGAAGCAGACCAGTATGGGAACAGCAGAGAGAATATCTTCATTGCTTTGGGTGAGCAAGGAGATTACCTGGGCAGTGCCTATACTTATCCGGCGATCAATCATCACCAACCGGACACCCCGTATCTGATCTATATTAGCGTTGACCCTGCTGAACTTTCAGATGAAATTGTACAGCAGGAGGTTAGCAGGGAGCTGTTCAACCAAGTGCTGATCCGGGCGAGAGAGCTGCGGGCATTACGACCGGACTTAACCGCCAGAATCTACGGCGAATACCAAGCAGACCAGAAGCAGCGTGACTTTTACATAGGGACCGAGTTCGAAGCGGATTACAGCATAATTATGGAGGCCTCTATTGCGGAAGGCTTCACTTACAACCTGCCGGAAGAGATAACCGTCAAGCCGGAGGACCTTCATTCAGCGGACAGACGGATAGTCTACAAAGAGCGTTACGATACCATATTCATCACCCCGCTCAATCTGGACACACTTGCAGAGCAAGGCAGACATCCCCGTTTCCACAATCTTTCATTTGGGCGGGATGGCAGGCTGCTGGGAGGCTGTACCTTTTGGGCGGCAGATGGCTACGGTTATATTGAAACGCTCTATGTTATGCCAGAAGCCCGGGGAACCGGCATTGCCAAGGTGATCATAAATTATATTTTTGATTATTTCTTGGCAAATGGGATGAATCTGATCAGACTTGAGGTCTGGGAGCTGAACACCCGCGCAGTAGCACTCTACCGGTCCTTAGGATTCACTAGGGTGGAGCAGAAAACTATGTTTCCCGGGATCACCTTGTAGGCACATTGCGGCAGGCTGTATTACTCTTAATACACCGCCTGCGGCGCAAACGGCCCGGTGCCTTTTAACGTATAGTCGTAGAATTCAAGAATCAGCCTATTCATCGTCTCAATACAGTAATACTTATCGATATCCGCCCGTCCGTGTTGAAGCACATTGGCAAGTATCGGGGAGAACAGCGGCAGGTCGGTCAGGCTTAAGTGCTTGGCCCCCTCAAAATGAACGGTATACGCGTCCTTAAAGTTCGGATTGGCGGTGTTATTCGCTGCGTAAGCTGAGTTCTTGCCGAGCTGTCTCCACACATCATCCGTGTATATGTTCAGTAGCGGTACGCGGTAGGGCTCATTTTTGGCAACCAGATCATTGATCTTCCGGTCATATACCAGTTCTGTGAAGAACGGGGCATCCAGATTCACAACAGCATCCAGATCGCCGCGCTCCCGGCCAAGCGCGACGCTTGCCGCACCACCCATAGAGTGGCCGATTACGCCAATGTGCTCCGTATCTATGCGTTGGTACACGGGGTCTCCGCTACTGGCGGCTTTCTCCAGGATATGATCGATTACCAGATTCATATCCCCGGTGCGCAGCTTCATCCATTTACGCGTAAGGCCATACAGCTCTTCTACGGTGTATACTCCGTCCTTATTGGAATCGTTAACCTCCCGCATATATTCTGCATTAACCATAGTGACCTTCCCGTCCACACCCTGTGTATAAAAAGAATGGTAAGGATGATCGATGGATACCACAACATAGCCGTGACTGGCCAGCTCCGTGAAGGTTGAAGCGTTGCTCTCTCTAACCCCGAAGGCTCCATGAGAAAAGACGATCAGCGGATACTTGCCCTCCGCATGGCCCGGATACCAAAATTCCACATTCACCCGCCGGTGCTCCCCCGTATCTGTAAACTCCTCCACTCGGGTAGGGTCTGTATAGGTGTAGACAGCCGTTCTGACTTCATATTCCCCTGTCACTTCAGGTGCACGGTACTGCGGGAACAGAATGGGCGGGATAAGTGCGATTAGCAGCGCCACAGCGGTTAGCAGCCTTTTCCACACCCGGGTTGAACGCCTGAACGGTCTCACGTCTGTCTTCTTGCGGATCAGATCCACCGAGCCTTTCAGCGCAAAAACAAACAGTAATACCGCCAGTAATACCCAACTGAAGCTCCAATCGATAACGGGGGACCATGTCAGAATAACGAAAACGATAAACAGGGTAATTCTAATCCAGCTTATGAGCTTAATGCGGCTGTGCATAGGGATTCTCCTTTTCGCGTCAGATGATGATCTCATCATAAAAAACTGCGAAAAGGGTGTATACCCATTTACGGTAAGCTGTAGCTACAGGGCAATAAGATGCACAAAATCACCATTAAGTGGGTAGTTAACTCCATGATTACTCGCGGACCTCCTGCTTCACCGCCCTCAGTCTCTCATTAATCTGCTCCGCTTCCTTCTTATCCTTCTCATAGGACAGCAGACGGACAATGGCATAGACTACAGCGATTTGCAGGGCAAACAGAAGTGCAGCGGACACACTGGCCACAGCTCCAATCAGGCTGGCAAGGGTGATGAGCAGGAGCTCCAGCAGGAGAAAATGAATCACGATCCTAACACGCATCGCCCGCTCGCTTACCTCTTCAGGAGCGTACAACATCAAGCCTGTCAATGCTCCAAGCAGGGAGAAGCCCATAATCGTATAGATGGATATCAGGTCAAAGGCGAGTTCCGGGATAAAAATCTGCCGCAGCACCGTAATGATTATGATGATGGATGCGAAGATAACCAGAAAATCGCGGATGATGTCTTTGGCAACCTCTGAACGCTTCATGCTGTAATCCCCCTTTATAATCCAAGTCTTTGTTTCAGTACGGGCACATACTGTCTTGAAATGACTACACGTTCCCCATTATCAAGCAGAGCTGTGAACCGGCCGCTGAGGGATGGACGCACGCTCTCAATCTTGGCGATATTCAGAATCGTGGATTTGGAGGCGCGAAAACAGTTCTTGTCCCGGCACAGTGCCTCCAGTTCATACAGCTTCTGCTTCACTTCATACACCTGGTTCTCGCTGTAGACGAATACTTTACCGTCCACGGCTTCGAAATAATAGACATCACTGAGCTTGATGCGGCTGACCCGCTCTTCCTGTACCCCCAGGAGGACCAGAGTCTCTGCCTTAAGCTTATGTACAATCTGACTGATCTCTTCAGTTGCTTCATAGCATCTGATGAGGATTTCCTCTTGCTGCTCCCTGCTGATGTGCTCAATAGAAATTCGGATAGGATCACCTGCGATAATTCAGATTTGAAGGTCTGTTGCCTAATTAATGTACATGATACGGGAACCGCTCCCATACGACAAATATAACTTCTACACAGGTACGCCAAGTGGAAACGGCTTTGCCGTCCTTTTAAAGGACGGTACCGTTTCAGCGAGAAATAGAAGGATAACTTATCGTGTGAAACATATAAATTCTATTTCAAAAAAGGCTGCCCTCCGGTTGGACCGGTCGGACAGCCTTATATAAACTTAGTTGTTATGATACCGCCCTCTGGGCACGACCAGCGGGGAACCGGAGACAGGGTCAGGAATGACTGTGCATTCCAGTCCGAAGATCTCTTTGACCCGCAGGCTTGTGATAACCTCTGCGGGCGCACCTTCCGCGACCAGCCTGCCGGAATGCAGTGCAAAGATATGGTCGGCATACCGGGCGGACAGGTTAATATCATGCAGCACCATGACAATGGTGGTTCCGTGCTTGCGGTTCAGATCGGTGAGCAGGTCCAGGATCTCCACCTGATAGGTGATATCCAGGAAGGTGGTCGGCTCATCCAGGAACAGGATATCGGTCTGCTGGGCCAGGGCCATTGCAATCCAGACCCGCTGCTGCTGGCCGCCGGACAGCTCATCAATATTACGGTTAGCGAATTCGGTAATATTCATAATCTCCATCGCTTCGGCCACAGCCTCGTAATCCTTCCTGGACCAGCCGCCCAGCAGCGACTGGTGCGGAAATCTGCCGCGTCCCACCAGGTCGGCAACCGATATCCCTTCCGGCACAATCGGGGATTGCGGCAGCAGTCCGATCACCCGGGCCAGCGCTTTGGCTGGAATCTGCGAGATCGGCTTGCCGTCCAGCGTCACCTGGCCTGCGGTATGCTTGATCAGCCTAGCCATGGTTTTGAGCAGGGTGGATTTCCCGCAGCCGTTGGAGCCGATAATCACACTGATCTGATGATCCGGGATCACCAGGTCTATCCCATGAATAATTGTCTTATTCTCATAGCCCGCTATCAACTGCTCAGCTCCAAACACATGTGCCTTGTTCATTATAACTCTCCCTTTCGATTCATGCGGATTAACAGGAAGATCAGATAAGGTGCTCCGAGTAATCCGGTAATGATGCCTACAGGGAATCTGTACTCAAATGCAAATTGTCCAATCAGATCGGACGCCAGGACCAGATTCACGCCGACCAGACCTGCGGGGATGATGCTGGAGGCGCCTGTACCCACCAGTCTTTTGGCAATCGGCCCTGACAGGAAGGAGACAAACGCAATAGGTCCGGTAGTAGCCGTAGCAATCGCCACCATGCAGACAGAGCTGACAATCAGTGCGATTCGGGTCCGGTCTGTGCGGACTCCAAGCGAGGTAGCCGACTGCTCCCCCAGCTCCAGAATACTCAGATGCTTGCCCAGCAGGATGATGATTGGCGAACAGATCAGCACGATGATCACCAGCGGCGGAAGCTCGCGCATCTGTGAGCCATTGAGACTGCCGGTCAGCCAGCGGACCGCTGAAGGGATGTCCTTCTCGGAGCCGATCAGCAGCAGGTAGGAGATCACGGCATCCAGCATCGCCTGAAGGCCGATCCCGATCAGAATTAACCGCCCGATAGAGAAGGTTCTTCCCCTGGAGAGCACGTAGATCAGCAGCACAGTGGCAAGGCCAGCGATTACCGAAGCAACAGAGACTACAGCTCCGCTGGCTTGCAGGATCACGATGCAGTATACCGCCGCCGCACTTGATCCGGAAGTAATGCCAATGACATTCGGGTTCGCCAGCGGGTTGCGCAGCATCGTCTGGAAGGTGTACCCGGCCATACCGAAGGCGAATCCGGCAAAAAGACCCGCCAGCATCCGCGGCAGCCGGATAATATTCACGGCGAACGAGACACCCTTGAGTTCTTCGCCAGAGAGTGCGCGGATGACCTCAGAGGCCGGATAGATGGTATTCCCGAGTAGAAGCATCGCGCAGCACAGTACACAGGCAAGTACTGCAAGCAGGCTGGTTACAATCAGGCCCCGGCGGTGTCTTTGACGTCTGCCCGCCATAATGAATTCAATCGTTTCATTTCTCATAAGGATCGCACTTTCGACTTCATCGCTAATAGAATTAGGATCGGTGCCCCTACAAAGGCTGTGACCACACCGACTTCAAGTTCTCCGGGGCTGCCAATCAGCCGGCCGCCTACATCGGAGACCGTGAGGATAATAGCCCCGGTGACCGCTGACATCGGGATTACGAACCGCAGGTCCGAGCCGAGGATCAGACGGATTACGTGAGTGGACAAGAGGCCGATGAACCCGATAGGTCCAGCCAATGCTGTCACTGCTCCGCATAATAATACCCCGGCCAGCGCGGCGGTAAGCCGCAGTGTCCCTGTGCGGACCCCGAGGCCGGTCGCCACATCATCGCCCAGGGCCAGCGCATTCAGGGCCGGAGCTGTAATGAAGGCAATCAGTATGCCGATCAGCAGGAACGGAAGGAAGGTAGTAATGCCGCTCCAGGTCCCCGCACCCACGCTGCCCACCTGCCAGAACCGGAACTGGTCCATGACGTAAGCGCGCGGAATCATGATGGCGGTAACCAGAGAGGACAGAGCCGCGCTGATCGCAGCACCCGCCAGAACGAGCTTAATGGGCGTGGCTCCGCCACGCCCCATCGAGCCGATTCCGAATACGAATACCGCTGTAATTGCAGCTCCGGCTAAGGCTAACCATATATATTGGCCCGCAGTGCTTATGTTCAGGAATGCAATTCCGCAGACCACGAACAAAGAGGCCCCCGTATTCACCCCGAGGATGCTGGGATCGGCAATCGGGTTGCGGGTCACCGCCTGCATCAAGGCTCCCGATACACCAAGCGCCCCGCCGCACATCAGGCTGAACACCGTCCGGGAAATCCGCTTGCGCACCACGTTTGCCCCATAGCTGTCCACCTCTGGACGGAATAGCCCATCCATCAGCTCATTCCAGCCTACATGACGGGCTCCCAGTACCAGTGAGGCAATGATGCACAGGACCAGCAGGACCATGCAGCTCACCAGCACCAGGATGAAATTCTTCGGCATATGCAATTTTAGCTTGTTATCGCCCGAAACCGGTGAACTCATCATTTTATTTTATCAATAGCTCCCCCAATTAAGGCAAGGTATTCATCAATCGTATACGCAATGGACAGCGGGTTCGGTGTTCCGGCAGCAACCAGCGGAGTATCACTGTCGATAAAAGCTACCGATCCCCGTTCAATGGCCGGGATTTTGCCGATCAGTGAATCTGCCTGAAGCGTCTTAAGCAATTCGTCATTGCCATAACCTACGATCAGATCTGCATCATACAGGGCTTCCACATTCTCGGAGCTTAAGCTGAGCGAGTAGCTGGTAGGGTCTGTAATCTGTTTGGTAATGCTCTCGGGATATGTCATCCCCAGCTCATACAGGAATGCGACCCGGGAGTCTACTGGTGTATAAATATGCAGTTTCGACAAATCCTCAGCGGAGAAATTGACCCAGACTACTTTTTTGCCGGCAATCTGCGGATATTTGCTCAGCTTGTCGTTAACTAAGGCTTCAGTATCCTTGATGAGCTGCTCGCCTTCAGGCTTCATACCCATGCCTTCTGCGTTCAGTAGCACCTGCTCACGCCATGTCGTAGCCCAAGCAGCTGTAGGGTAGGCTACCACTGGAGCGATCTTGCTCAGTGTCTCATAATCTTCTTTCGTTAGGCCGGAGTACGCGGCAAGAATAACATCCGGGTTGGCGTCAGAGATCGCCTCGAAATCAAGACCATCAGTATCCTGGAACACATTCGGATCCGTTACATTCAGCTCTTTGAGCTTATCTGCGGTCCAAGGCAGCAGCCCGCTGCCATCCTGCACACCGAAGTTCGCAGCCGAGAAGCCTACAGGGACAACGCCCAGGGCCAGAACCACATCTTGGTTAGCCCATTGCACAGTAACTACGCGTTCCGGCTTGCTCTTAATTACAGTTTCACCAAGCGCATGCTTGATGGTGATCGGATATGTCACAGCATCCTGCGCCGCCGGTGCTTCTGTGCTTGCCGCTTCGGTGGTTGCAGCTGCTGCCGGTGCCGGTGAAGATGAAGCTGCTGAATTCGACTGGTTGGAGGAGCAGCCTGCCAGCGCTATAGTTAGTGCTAATGGAATGAATAATGTCTTGAAAGAGAACTTATTGGTGCTGTTCATGTGTGGACCCTTCCTTATCTGAATATGTATTTTGTGGTTTCATGCAACTTTATACGATAATGAGAATCATTATCGCTAAATATATAGGTGATGGGACAGGTTGTCAATGTAAAAGTTAGGTTCCGCTTGCAAACGGCCGAGCAGGGAACCAACAATTTGTGGCATCCTCCCCACAACAAAAACCACAAGCGGCACTAGTTAAAGTGAGCCGCTTGTGGGACTGTCTAGTGTGAAAAGTGAGCTTGGAATACCTTAGCTTACATGCTCTTAGTCAATGTGATGGACCGGTCGGCTGTGCCCCATTGTACATTCCAGCCAAGAAGCTCTGTAATGAAGCGGAGCGGGACAACCGTTCTGTTGTCGTCGTTCACAAAGACTTTGGCACCGACGGATTTTCTCATGCCGTTGACTTCCATGAAGTCTTTGTTCATCCAGAACACCAGTGTGTCGTTGCCTGCCTTAATGGTAACCTGCTGAGCTTGTTTGTCCCATTTCACATCCGCTCCGATGCCTTCACTCAGGTAACGAAGCGGGATGTAGGTCATTCCGCTCCAGATGAACGGCTTGGTATCCATTTGAGTGACTTGTCCGTTAATGTTCAGGACGCCGCTGCCCACCTTCATCCAGACTTTCGTCATGGAAGCAGGATCTGCTGGTGTTGCAGGTGCGGGTGCTGCTGCATCCTGGAACTTGTCATTGAACTGCGTAACAATCGCATTCCCTAGCGCTTGGCCTACTCCGAACATCGTCTTGTAGCCCTCACGGTTCGTCTTGTAAGAAGCGTCATAGTTGCCCGCTGCATACTGCGTAAGCACCTGCTGCACCTGATTCTCGTGAGTGGTCAATGCGGATTGCCCCGCTGACTTCGGCAGGTTGCCTGCTGTAGCCGAATCAAGGAATGCTGCGAATTCAGTGGTGAAGCCAGCAATACGCGCTTCTACTGCTGCTTTTCCCGCTGCATCATTGTTCTTCACTGCCGTTACAAAATCAGCCTGGGCATTCACATGATTCGTAACCCAGATCTTCTCAAAAGCCGCTGCCCCTTCTACGCCATAAATGGAAGCAATCGCTGCTTTGAAGTCTGCCGTATTCATGGCTTCGGCTCCGATGAGTGCATTGGAAGCGGCTCTTCCGTCATATTGCTCCTGCATTTGCAGGACGGACAAGGCGAAGTGTTCACCCGCTAACTGGTTGAGTGCGGATCTCAGATCAGCAGCCTTGGTATCTGCCTTGGTATTCTCGAATTTAGCAGGCATTTGCATAGTAATCGCACTGGACAAGGCCTTGCTGATGCCGAACATCTCTGCATAACCCTTACGGTAAGCTTCATACGCGCCTTTGTAATCACCGGCTGCATAATCCTCGAACACTTCTTGGACATGGTTCTCATGACTTCGGATAACCTGCTTCGCGGCAGCTGCCGGAAGCTTGCCCTCTGTTGCCGTGCCGAGGAAATTCCCGAACTCATCTACAAAGCCGCTTACTTTATCTTCTGCAGCTTTGACGGCTGCGGTGTCCTTGTTCTTCGTCGCCTTCACCAGATCGTCGGTGTACTTGTTATGTGCACGGAAAATCCGTTCAAATTCTGCCGCGCCTGCATCGCCGTACAGTGAAGCAATGGCGGGCTGCATATCGAGCGCGTTCTGATCAAGCGCCTGGTAGGCCGATGCCGCATCCTTGGTACCGTCATAGGCCTTCGTCATTGCGGTTACGGCAAGGGTGAAATGCTCGGAGAGCAAATAATCCAGGCCCGCTCTCAGCTCGGCAGCCGGTGTATTCACCGAAGCCTTCATCATCGCGGCTGCCGGGGCTGCCTCCGCACCTGCCAGCGCAGGGATCATCAGGGTCAAGCTTAACATCGGAACGACTAATTTCTTCATCTTCATCTCACTTCACTCCTTAGATTGGTGTAATATGTGTTGTTCACGTTGCCTGTTTGTCTGTACATATACTGAAACGCAGCGAATTCAGGTTTGGATCACTATCCCGCAAAAAAAAGCCGCCCGCCGGTATCAAATACCGGAACGGGCAGCCTCTTGTAATAATATAACCTGCTTGCAGATTGAGTTACGCCAGCAACGCGCGTACACCTTCACTCAGCGGGGTAAGCGGACGGTTCAGCAGCTTCGCAAGGTCGCCGCTCTCGATATTCAGCGCACCATCACGGATGGCTGCCTGAATGGCAACTACGATCGGCAGCGCCGCTTCCGGCACGCCTGCACCTGCCATAATCTTCGCATACGCGGTGTCATCCACCTGCTGCACGGCCACCTCCTGGCCCAGTACCTCGCCGACCACTGCTGCCAGCTCTGCCTGGGTAAGCGGAGTACCGGACAATTCGTAGATGACACTCTCACGGCTCTCTCCGGCCAGGACAGCCGCTGCCGCTTCAGCATAATCGCTGCGTGTAGCCCAGCCTACCTTGCCGTCTTCGGCTGAGGTCAGCCAAGGAGCGCCGGCCTTCACAGCCTGAATGGAGCCGACTTCATTCTCCAAGTACCAGTTGTTGCGCAGGAAGGCATATGGAATGCCGGATTCGCGGATGAACTCTTCTGTGGCACGGTGTACCGGCGCAAGGAACAGGGAACTGTTCTCGGCATCGCCTACACTGGTGTAGACGATGAAGCCTATACCTGCACGGACAGCGGCGTCTACAGCCGTCTTATGCTGGCGGATACGGGTGTCGTTGTCGCCGTCAGCCGAGACGATCAGCAGGCGCTCCACTCCGGCAAAGGCGGTATCCAGCGTCTCCGGCTGATCGAAATCGCCATGACGGACATCGACGCCGCGCGCCTTCAATGCTTCTGCCTTCTCCGGGTTTCTGACACTGGCTACAATATTCTCAGCGGGTACGGTCTTCAACAGAGTCTCTGCTACGATGGAACCAAATTTGCCTGTTGCTCCTGTTAATGCGATCTTCATTCTTCATTCCTCCATTTGGGTTGTTGTATTTCAATCCCGGCTATCAAAGCTCACGTTGACAGCGGTAATTACTGATCATGTAACCATTGTAGTTACAAGTTAGCCGAATGTCAAACCAAATGTTTCGGCCTCAGCCAACTGTCTTGAAATAGCGGTAGATCTGCTCCAGCTTCTTGCTCTGCTTCCCCTTCTTGCTCTCCATATTACCGAACTCGAAGAACTTCACCTTACGGATACCCACGAAGTTGAACAGGGCTTTGCGCATCAGTATCTTATGTGAGTTCCCCAGCCACAGCAGCGGGTAGTGGGTCGGCCCCTTCATACTTGAGATGCAGATCACGCTCTTCCCCTTGAGCAGCCCCTCCGGCAAAAGTCCGCCCTTATCCCGGTAGGCGAAGCCCGATGCGAACATCCTGTCGATGTAGCCCATCAGCATCGCTGGCGGGCGTCCCCACCAGATCGGATAGACCAGCACAATCTGATCGGCCCACAGCAGTTGCTCCCTGTACTCTGCAAGCTCCGGTTCCCGGTACATATCCCGTCTGCGCCGATTCTCATTGAACACCAGGACCGGATCGAATCCGGTCTCGTACAGATCAAGCACCTTCACTTCCGTAATCTTGGCATTCTCCTTACTGCCGCGCAGCACTTCCTTCAGGAAGGCATAGCTCAGGCTCTTATGGTTCGGATGGGTGTAGATCACAAGTGTATTCATCAGTGGTATTCCCCTTTAGTTGTCATTTGATAAGCAAAACATAGCACAGCCGTAAATTACTTGTCAAATGATAATTGTTTTTTGATAATTATTCTGGTATCGTGACCTCTGAGGTGATCTTATGGACAACAACCATCTATTTCAGAAATTTATAGCCTTCACTGCCGCCGTCCATCAAATAACGAACGATATTTCCAAAGATGTGAACTCAGACGGCTTAACGCCGCTGCAATATAAGATTGTCGAATACATCGCCGTCAGCCAGCCTGTTACCCTCAGCGAGATCAGCGACTGCATGAACATGTCAATGCCCAATACCAGCAGAGAGCTGAAGAAACTCAGCGAAAAAGGGCTATGTACCCGCATTACCGACCCCGCTGACCGCCGCAGACAGGGAATTACGCTCTCCGCCGCAGGCGAGTCGTTGATGAATGAGGCTTTCGGACAGATCGCTGTCCGGTTCGAGCAGCGTATTGCGGCTCTGAGCGCTGAGGAACGCAAAGAGACCGAGCAGGCGCTCGATCTCTTGCAGCAGAAGGTATTTTATTTGAGCTGAGGGTAAGGGCTGCCCTGCATTCTATGAGCGGTTATTTCACAGCAACGCCCTTCGCTGCAATCTCCGCAGGCGCAGGAGCCTCCTTTCGCTTGATGAGCAAGGACAGGATCAGTGCAACCACTGCGGCTCCTGTCGTAACCATAGAAGCCACATTCATCCCGTGAATTAAGCTATGGACATCGCCTGTCTGCTTCAGGCCGCCGCCGCTGTAGGTCATTATAGTAACAAGCAGAGCCGTCCCAATGGAACCAGCGACAGTACGCAGTGTAGTGTTCACAGGAATACCATGACGGATCAGAGCAGGCGGCAGAGAATTCATTCCGCTGGTGACGACAGGCAGCAGGGTCAGGCTGACACCGATCATCCGCAGGGAGTAGCCCACCATCAGGAACGTATAGGACGTATGCTCCGTCAGATTGGAGAACAACAGTGCAGAGATGACCGTCAGGCTGATTCCGGTGATTACCATCGTTCTGGCACCTATTTTGTCAAAAATCTTCCCCGCGATAGGGGACATAATACAGATCAGAATCGCACCTGGAAGCAGCATCAGACCCGACTTCAGCGCGGAATAGCCAAGCATGGTCTGCATATAGAGCGGCAGCAGGAGCTGTGCGCTCAGCATGATAATCATCAGGATCATACTGATTACCGTAGCCAGGGTAAACGAGGGACTGGTGAACACCCGCAGCTCCAGCAGCGGATTCTCCATCGTCAACTGCCTCCACACGAACAGGCAGAGCGCGATGAACCCGACCGCGAGGGAGATCAGCACCTCCGTACTTCCCCAACCTTTGCTGCCGGAGACACTGAATCCGTACAACACACCGCCGAAGCCGAGCGAGGATAAGGTCATGGAGATTGCATCCACCTTGCTTTTCACCTGTGGCGTCACGTTCTTCACCAGAAACACGCCCAGGAGCGTAAGCAGCAGCGAGCAAGGAGCCAGAATATAGAACAACAAGCGCCAGGAATGATCCTCCACGAGCCAGCCGTTCAGCACAGGTCCGATCGCCGGAGCGAAGTTAATCGCCAGCCCGATCAGCCCCATCGTGAACCCGCGCTTGGCTACCGGGATGAGAATGAACGTCAGGGTCTGGACCAGGGGAAGCATAATGCCCACTCCGACCGCCTGCACAATTCTTCCGGTGAGCAGCAGGCCGAAGCTCGGGGAAACCGCACACAGAAGCGTACCCGCGCTCAGCATGCCCATCGCAAAGACGAATACCTGCTTCGTCGTGAAGCGCTGAATAAGATAAGCTGTAATCGGAACAACAATACCCGTCACCAGTGCAAATGCGGTCGTTAACCACTGCACGGTGCTCGCAGACAACTGGAACTCACCCATAATGTTAGGCAGTGCCGTATTCAGCGAGGATTGATTCAATAGCCCCGCCATTGTCCCGATAATTAGAATAGCCATGATTAGATTGGTTCCCTTTGGTGCGTTCTCCATCTCTGCTCCTCCTCTATCTGCACTTTTAAAACTAACTAGTTGTTTATATTTATCTTTAAAAAAACCGCCCTTACAATAAAGACGGCTCCATGACGCCATGGATAATAAATTGCACGATCTGCCGGGTGGTCTGCTCTCTAACCTGCGGAGAGTCCAGACTGCCGAACAAGTGCTCAAACCTTGAAGACGACTGCAGTGTCATTGCAATTATGTTCATGATCAGCATCGGAAAGAGCGCCGGGTCCAGATCCGGGCGGAGAATTCCGTTCCTCTGGGCGGCCAGAGCAATTTCATGCATCTGAGGGTCATCGTCCGGACGATAGGGAATCTGATTCCAGGTCTTCCAGCCCTCTGCAGCTTCCCAGAACAGGATTCTCAGGTAACTCCGGTGCTCCAGCAGGAAGGAGACCGTCTGACGGGTCCAGTATTCCACGAAATTTTTGAATGCGGACGGGTCCTTCAGTAGCTGCTCATCCTTCAGCAGTTCGCTGATGAACGAGCCGGTGATCTGTTCGCCAATCTGGTCCGCCCGCTTGACCACTTCCGTGTACAACCCTAATTTGTCGCCATAATACTGGTAGATCAGGCTTTTGTTATACCCGGAAGCCTTCGCAATGGCATCAATCCGTGCCGCTGAGAAGCCGGACTCGGCAAAGATCTCCTCGGCTGCATCCAGGATAACGCCCCGGGTCCGGGCGGCATCGTAGATTTTGGCGCTGCGTTTGTTCCCTGTTGTGGTTATGGTTGTTACCCCCTATTCTTATTTATAACTAACTGGTTAGATTATAATCTGCATCCTGGCGGACGTCAAGCAGGGCTCTTACAGCATTGTCTGCGACACGTTACCAACAATTGGCACAAAACCAATTCACACCAATCGCGTCTAACTGGAGAGAGTTAAATCTATCCAAAAGGTGATGAATCCATGACAACAAGAACGACTATGCTGCTGTCTCTGCTAGGACTGGCCCTGACCGCTACGGTGGGCAGTTATGCCCATGCAGATGCAGCACCCTCACCCCAGCCCATCTCCATCTACCTTGACGGGCAGCAGCTTCAGCCGGAGACCCGGCCGCTAAATATCGGCGGGACTGTACTGGTCCCCATGCGCGGCTTGTTCGAAGCCCAGGGGGCTGAGCTCTCCTGGAACAATGCAAGCAAGACCGTAACTGCCGTCAAAGGCGGCACTGCACTTACCTATACCTTAGGCTCGTCCACAGCTCTGCTGAACGGGAAGACCACCCAGCTGACGGTACCGGGACAACTATCGCAAGGCTACAGTATGATTCCCCTGCGCTTCGTCAGTGAAGCCCTGGGCAGCGAGGTGAGCTGGGAGCCGGCTTCGGGCTCTGTCCTTATCTCCTCGGCGTCCGCCTATGAGACCTCGGTCACCTGGGGGGTCAACCTGCGCAGCACCCCGGATGCCGGGAGCAGTGCGGCTAGCCTGGGCCTGCTGCCCGCCGGAAGCAAGGTCCATGTCATCCGTGAGGTTGATGCCCTCTGGCTGGAGGTGCGGACCGCAGATCATATGAGAGGATATGTATCTTCCAAGCCGAAATTCACGGATTACAGAAGCCCTTCCCTGCTGCAGAAGCAAGGGGAAGCCCTGATTGCTTCAGGTAAGAAATATCTGAATACCCCTTATGAATTTGGCGCTTCTCCTGACCAGACGAATACGTTCGACTGTTCTTCTTTTGTGAAGCGTGTATTCGGGGATACGCTTGGGATTGAGCTTCCCCGCGTCTCTTACGATCAGGCTCAGGAAGGCCGGAAGGTTGGCCTGGACGAGCTGCGCACCGGAGATCTGCTCTTCTTCACCGCCAGGGACCTCGACATCGGACATGTAGCCATCTACGCCGGAAATAACCGGATTCTGCATACCTACTCCAAGGAGCAGGGTGTACATATGGAGGATTTCAGCAGCAAGTGGAAGCAGCGGTTTGTTACCGCACGGCGGATTCTATAGCGGGGAGAGCGGGCGGGAATTCAGCGGTCCCCGGTAACAGTTGGATTTTCTACACTTGCTGCCTAAGCAAATGCCCCATTCAGGAGTAACAGTTGGAAAAAAGGCACTTAATCTGACCAAGCGCAGCCGAGTCTATAAGATTCGGTGAATTAGGTGTACTTTTTCCAACTGCTTCTTCATATGACTTCATTCCGCCAGAAATAAGTGCCCTATTTCCATCTCTTCCGCACCCGCTTCTTGCTGTTTCTTGCTATGCCTTGCGCACAAACTCCGATTTCAGCTTCATTGCGCCGAACCCGTCGATTTTGCAATCGATATCATGGTCGCCGTCCACCAGACGGATATTCTTCACCTTCGTGCCTATCTTCAGAACGGACGAGCTGCCTTTGACTTTGAGATCTTTAATCACCGTTACGGTGTCTCCGTCAGCCAGGACATTGCCGTTAGCATCCTTCACTACCTTCTCATCATCGCCACTTGCGCCCGCTGCATCCAGAGACCACTCATGTGCACACTCCGGGCAGACCAGCAGCGCTCCATCCTCATAGGTATACACAGAGCCACATTGCGGGCAATTCGGTAATTCATTCATTGATTAATAATCTCCATTTCTGCTTAATGCATGTTGTATGGGTAAGTCTGCTTTATTTTAGCATATTCCTGCGCATGGTAGTTGATTAGATCATATAATTATATTAATATCTAATTAGATACATAATTAATTATAAGCGGGTGATGATATGATTTGGTTAGAACCAGTACTGGACCCGTTAGCGCCGGAGAGTCTGGATATTCAGGCCTCCATCCTGAACTCTCAGCCTGAATTCAACCAGATGGTCCTGCATAAGGCGTTTCTGGAGCCCCTGGAGCTGGAGGAGGAGAACCGCAACAACCTCACCATGGGGGAGAAAATGCTATACATCAGAAGCCATGACCGGATTGCCGGTCTGATCACCTACCTGCCTGACTATAGCGCGGATCATTATCCGTGGATCGGCCTGCTGGTGATTCACCGGCAATACAGCCGGCAGGGGATCGGAAAAACCGCCGTACATGCGCTGGAGCGAATGTTCAGGAATCATGGCCTCAGCGCCGTCAGACTAGCCGTTCAGCTGGAGAACAAGGCCGGGGAGGCCTTCTGGACCCGAAACGGGTTCGCCCCGGTCAGAAGAGCGACCGATAACCACAATAACGAAGTGGATGTTTATGAGAAGCAGTTTAGATGAATGGCCGGTGTGGTAAGAATTAGGATGTAGATAATTCCATTTCAATGGATATGCGGGAGGGATACGAGCGTGAATGAGGGCAAGAATAAAGCTGACTTAGCCGGACAACTGCTGGCAGGGGAGCAAGCTGAGGCTGAAGGGCTTGCCGCCAAGGCTGTAGACGCGATCGAGAACCTGTCCGGTGTGCATCCCGGATACCGCCGCGCCCATGCAGCGGGAGTCTGCTGCCGCGGCTTCTTCCGGCCGAGCGGACTGGGGAAGGAATTCACGGAGGCGGAACACCTTCAGGAGCAGCAGGTGAATACCATTATCCGCTTCTCAGGCAGTTCCACCGATCCAGCACTTGCGGATCTGCTCTCCCCTGCCAAGGGGATGGCTGTCCAGTTCATCCTGCCGGATGGCGAGGTGACGAATCTGGTTGGAGTGACCGTCCCTGTCTTTTTTGCGCGGACCCCGGAGTCCTTCATCGATATTGTACATATGGCCCACCGGCTGCGGACCGGAACACTCGGACCGATTGAGCTGATGAAGGAAATTGTCAGCCACTTCAGCGAGAGCAAGGAGGCCCTGCTCGCTGTGCGGCGGCTGAAGCCGCCTGCCAGCTACGCCGAATGCCACTATTACTGCATACATGCTTATATGCTGGTCAATGCAGAAGGCAGGCAGCGGCCTGTCCGGTTCGAGTGGGTTCCCGAGACGGGTGTGCGCACACTGACGCTGGAAGAGGCAGCGCAGCAACCGGACCGCTATCTGGAGGATGAGCTGGAGCTGCGCTTCAAGGATGAGCCGGCCATCTTCCAACTGGTCGCTGTTCTTGGAGAGGAAGGCGATGCTACGGATGATCCTACCCGTGCCTGGCCCGGAGAGCGCCGGAGAATCGATCTCGGGCGGCTGCATATTTCAGAGATCTGCCCCGATCCGAAAGATCTGCTCATGGACCCTACGATCCTTACAACCGGCATGCTCCTCTCGGATGACCCGATTCTGAGGTTCCGCAGCGCGGCCTACGCCGAATCTTATGGACGGCGGATCGAAGGAAGGTAGCTGCTGCCTGCTGCGACAGATTTATACCGGCCCAGCGCCAAAGGGACACTGCGCCCTTTGGCGCTTTTGATTCAAACGCTATACTTAGTTGGTTAATGGATATTAATCCGGTTACAAGAGAAAGGAGTGCAGTATGCAGCAGGCCATGGTCATCATGAACCCGTCGTCCGGCAAGGCAGAGGCGCGGGATTATATCAGAGCAGCGGAAGAGGTGCTGCAAGGCGCAGGGTATCAGGTAACCGTCCAGGAGACCGCAGGGGAAGGAGATGCAACCGCCTTCTGCCTCCAGGCATGCGCCGAGTGCTATGATCTGGTGGTTGCCATTGGAGGAGACGGGACGCTCCACGAGACGATGAACGGCCTTACAGATCAGCAGCACCGCCCCACACTTGGCATTGTGCCGATGGGCACTGTCAATGATTTCGCCCGCGCGCTACAGATTCCGCTTATTCCTGAAGAGGCAATCCAGAGCCTGGCTTCGCCACGGACCCGAAGAGTCGATATGGGCCGGCTGAATGACCGGCTGTTCGTCAATGTGGTAGCCGCAGGCTCTCTGGCAGGCTCCCTCTCCTCGGTCAGCTCCGAAGACAAGAGCCGGCTCGGGTTCCTTGCTTATCTAAAAGAGGGCATTAAGGAGCTGGCCAGCAATACTGCACATCCCCTGACGATTACTCACGACGGGGAGATCTGGGAAGGCTCCTCCCCGCTGTTCATTGCTGCACTGACGAATTCCGTAGGCGGCTTCGAGAAGCTTGCTCCTGCTGCCGCTGTAGATGACGGCCTGCTCCATTGCTTCATCGTCAAGGACCTGCACCTGCTGAATTCCGTTACGGTCAGCATCTCCCTGCTGCTCGGCAATCTGCGGAATCATAAGGATGTCATCTATTTCACAGCCAAGGAGGTCTCCGTCCGCTCCACTCAGCCAGTACAGACGAATGTGGATGGCGAGCAAGGTCCGCAGCTGCCGATCCGCTTAAGCACCATTCCGCGCCATATTCAGGTCGTGGTGCCGGAGGAATGACCGACTAAGGCACTCCAGACTACAGGATACAGGGTACAGGAAGCCGGGACAAGCCTCTTCCTCAACTGATTCCATGCAGCTCTGCGAAGTCCTCATCCAGTGTCCATTCCAGACGTCTGACCCATTCACGCTGCACTTCCTTGGGCGCTATCTGCAGGCGGTGCAGGATATTCCATACCCTGTACAGACTCGCCGCCTTCATCTGTTGCGGCGTGAAGGACAGCGGGTTAACAGACAGATAGCCCTGCAAGAAGGCCGTGTTAAGCAGCACGGATTGTACGGGATAATGATGCTTCGTGAACCAGCAGACCCAGGCTACATCATTCAGCGGGCTGCCCCATTCCGCCCATTCCCAGTCCAGCACATGCAGCAGATCATCGCCTTCACAGAGCAGATTATGCACTCCGTAATCGCCATGGGTCAGGACCCACGGAAGCTCCCCGGCCTCCGCCGCAGACAGAAAGTGAAGCGACTGCCTGCCGAGAGCGGCGGGGACGAATTCCAGCTTTTGAATCACCTGACTCAGTGCAGATCTGTTGCTGAGCCGGATCTCTGTCTCTTGCGGCTGATAAGGGCGGGAATGAATCTGGGCAGCCAGCAGCTGCCCCATTCTGCTGTAGATCCGCCCGGCTCTTGTCCAGTCCCTGGCATCCAGAACGGATTGGGCGTTCCCGCCCTGCATGCAGTCCATGATGATGATGCGCATCCCCTCCATCTCCGCCACCTCATGCACCACCGGGGTATCACAGCTTCCCTGCACCAGCCGCATCACCTGAACCTCATTGAGAGTGTCTTCATTGGACAGATTTGTTATTTTGGCTACAAGCGGCGGCTCCGCCCCCGCCATCAGATAGGTGAGATTCGTATATCCCCCTGTCAGCCGTTCCAGCCGGCAGGCATATCTTGCTTCCAGACCTCTGATGATGTTCTCAATCATGATATGAATCCCTCTCTTTTCCCTTCAGTAGACCCTATGCCAAGTGAAAACGACTTTGCCATCCTTTTAGGGACGGCACCGTTTCAGCGAGAAATAGAAGGATAAGTTATCGTGTGCAACGTATAAATCCTTATATTTCAAGAATATCACATGCTCCATTTCATTACAGATTAAGCTATTCTGCACAAGCAGCTCTAGGCTTCAGCCCTCTCTGTACAGCAAAGAGACCGGCAAGAGAATCCCGGCCAGTCTGCTTGGGTCATGCCTCTTAGCGGTCCCTACGCACAGCCAATACCTGCCCTGGACGGTGCTTATGCTTGTGGCCTGAACGGGACGTACAGCTTGCGGATCAACACCATTTGACCGATATGATAGGCATTATGAGTTGCCGCATTGCTAATGATCTCCCACCATGCAGCCGGTACCGGGAACCCGTTCACCTGCTCCTCCAGCCCTTCCTCAGACAACAGACTCTGCCAGTTCAAGAGCGCCTGCAGCAGCCTTCCGCGCAGCTCACTGAACGCAATATCTGCCGGAAGCCTGAAGCTGAGGTTATTATCCTTAACCGGAGGCACAGCGTCCATATGCCCCTCGCGGTACCGTGTCTGCCAGGCTTCATTCCAGTACAGCAAATGCTGGGTAAGCTCAGCTATGCTGTTGACTCCTTCACCGGGCTTCCAGAACGCTTCCTCCTCGGTCACGTCCTCCACAGCCTGCATATAGGGAAGATGCCAGCTGGGATCGTTGGCCCCGGCCAGCAATTGATTGGCAAGCACATCCTTGGCATGAATCATTCCTTCACTCTCCTCTACTCCGCATTCCGTTATATTCTAAGTAAAGCCCCCTTCCCTACCGGGAACGGGGACTTCTCTACTGGCTGGAGGGCTTGTATTCGCTCAGCTTGCCGTAATAGACTAGATGCAGCCGGTCGCTCTGCCGGAAGTCATCCGGGGTGACGAGTGCAGGCAGCTTGTTCCACAGCTTAATGCCCGAGCGCTCCAGAATCTCGGCAACGAACTGCGAACAGAAATACGAGTTGCTGAACTCCACCGGCTCCTTCAAGGCAATGCCGATGACGCCGAGGATATTGTAGAGATACTTCTGGCGGCTGCGGATGAAGACCTGGAGCACCCGCTTCATTTTCTCAACCTCACGGTCCGTAACCTGAAGCTCGTAGATGACGCAAGTCGTCTCTGGATATTTACTGTAGGTACCTGTGCGAATATCCTCCTTCACGAACCCGCCGTTCAGCGGATTGGCCGGATGCTTCCTTCCAAAGCTATATAGCTCGGACAGCTCCCTGTTAAACGAGATCGAGGCATGATTATACGGCGCTTTGGTATACCCCTGAATGAGCTTCGTGAACAGCGTTCCCGTATTGGTGAGCATGATGTACACCGATGGATCTGCTGACATTTACAATATTTCCCCTTATCAAGTCGGTTGTTTTGCTTCATAATAAGCTGGACGCTCTATCTATTTTAGCATAAAATTCCTATATTGAAATGATACCCGAGACAAGTTGGTGATTGTAATGAACCGTTCTTTATTCACACTAGTTCTGATCTTTGCAGCTCTATCGGTGATCCATGTGCTGTATCTTGTGGTCAGCAAATTACAGAAGGACAAGGATTATACCGGAATCGGCTTCCGCATCCGAACCTGGTGGGGCATGCTGTTCATCTTCTGCCTGGCTACCCTGTCCAATTCGGTCGTGTCCCTGCTGTCCCTGATGGTCCTGAGCTTCTTCGCCCTTAAGGAATACTTCTCCATGATCCGCACCCGAAAAGCAGACCGCAGGCTGTTCCTCTGGGCGTACCTGTCCATTCCGCTGCAGTTCTACTGGATCTACATTGAGTGGTACGGGATGTTCATTATCTTCATTCCAGTCTATGTGTTCCTGCTGCTGCCGATTCCCCGGCTGATTAACAAGGGAACGCTCGGCTTCCTGCGCGGTGTCAGCGCGGTGCAGTGGGGACTGATGCTGATGGTCTTCGGGCTTAGCCATCTGGCCTATTTCCAGTTCGCCACGCCGGAATACGGCGCAGGGCTGGTTCTCTTCCTGGTGGTGCTGACCCAGCTCAATGATGCTGTGCATTATCTGGCCTCGCTCTACATCGGCAAGCACCGGATCGTCCCGACCGCGAATCCCCACCTGACCTGGGAAGGCTTCGTCTGCGCGTTCGTGGTGACTACAGCAGTCTCGTACCTGAGCTATTCTCATCTTACACCGCTGAATCCGGCCTTTGGCTATCTCTCCGGCATGCTGATCAGTCTCAGCGGCTTCTTCGGCAGCCTGACAGTCTCCGTACTCAAGCGGGATCTGCTGATCGGGGATGACGACAAATTCGCAGCGCTGCAAAAAAGCTACCTGAGCCGCGTAGACAGTCTTGCCTACACCGCACCGGTATTCTTCCATGTCATCCGCTACTATTTCGACTTCATGTAGCCGCTGATCACAGCCCTTAATGTGCAAAAGAAGAGACTATCCGTTAATGGATAGTCTCTGCTATGCTGTCCCGCTTAATTCGTGCTTGTACCTGCACTGTCTGGAGCTGTAGTGCCTGCATCTGCCGGCTTCGTGGTGCCTGCATCGGCTGGCTTCGTAGTACCAGCGTCCGCAGGCGGCGTTCCTCCCTCTCCGCCTGGTCCGCCTCCGGCTCTGTTACCTCTACCGCCGAAGCCGCCGCCCCCCGGCCCGCCCATACCACTTCCGCCTGTGGTTACACCCGATGCATTCACCCAGGTCACCGGACTGGTGATGTCAAAAGCAACAAATTTGCTGCCCCCGCTGTACGTCCCGCCGGTATACAATCCGTCTGTTGCTGTTCCGGTAGAGCTGCCGCCGGTATAGACGGTATAAGAGCCGCCGTTCAGTTCTGGAGTGCTGACCACTACGGTCTGGAAGCTCTTTGCCGGAGCGAAGGTCAGAACAGCCTTACCGTCAGCGTCTTCCAGATGAACCATCGTTCCGGCCTGCTGGGTTGCTGCGAACTCCACGCTTACCGAATACTGGCCGGAGTCTTCGCCCGGAGCCTGTGCCATTCCTGATGCACCTGCGGCTACCAGGAATCCGCCTGTGATGTTGAAGGCTCCGTCATAATCCAGAGCGCCGTTGCCGGAGTTCTCGGGGCCATTCACAATGACGGTGCCGCCGGTCATAGTTACCGAGCCGTTGGAATCCAGGCCATCGCCTGCGGCATCTACAGTCAGGGTGCCGCCGCTAATGGTCAGCAGGTTGCTGCCGGTGCTGCTGAACGAATCCTGTGCCTGTGTTCCTGCTGCTGCATTGGTATCGTTGCCTCCGGCCACATTGACGCCATCGTCCGTGGCTGTCACATGAATATCACCGCCGGATATGGTGATGTCCGCCCCTTCTATCCCTTCATAGCTCTTCGTAATATTGACGGTGCCGCCCGATATGGAGACCAGAGCATCGGCATGAATCCCGTCATCGCCTGTAGTGATCTGGAATTCTCCATCTGTCACACTGATGTTTCCGTTACTGTGCAGTGCATCATCGGCGGAATTTATTGTGAAGTTTCCGCCGTTCACGGTCAGGTCGCCGCCTGCTTTAATCCCTTTGGCGCTGACGGATTCCGTCTCCGCCGCTGCTGCGGTGTCTGACTGTGCTGCGCCTGCGGTGCCACTCTCCGCTGCTTGGCGCTGGTCGGCCGCTGGCGCAGCATCCATCGCAGGCGGTGTACCCCCGTCTTCTCCCGGAGCAGGGAAGCTACCGTCCTCCGGCCGCTGGCCGAAGCCGCCGCCGCCCATTCCCGGCCCTCCCTGATCGCCGGTCTTCACTTCGGCATTCACATAGCCACCGCCGGTTACCATCGTATAGGTGCCACCATCAATGACTGCGGCCGTCTCCGCTTGTATCCCATCATTGGCAGCCGTAATGTCGAAGGTTCCGGCGGCAATGGCGATGAAGCCCTTAGCGGCATCCTTGTCAGTGGTTGACTTGAGGCCATCGCCTTCGGCATGAATTGTAATATGGCCGTCCTGAATGGCAATCATATCTTTCCCGACGATGCCGTCATCGGCTGCCTTCACCTCAAGCGTGCCGGACACAATTTTGAGATCATCCTTGCTGGTAATGCCGTCGTTATAGTTGCCGGTAACCGTCAGCTTGCCGGTGCCGTTAATCGTCAGGTCGGCTTTGCTGAAGAGCGCAGCGCTTGGCTCATCCTCAGCTCCTTCAGCGAACACATACGCAGCTCCATCCGTCACACTGTTATCCGTCCCTTCCTGCAAGGTGATGACCACTTTGCCGGCTTCCTTGATGTAGACCGGGGCATTATCGCTGTCCGTCAGGTGAGCGCCATTCAGTACCAGCCTTACGGTCCCTTTGGACTGCTCATCTACGATAATCTGGCCGTCACTCAGTGTGCCGCTAAGCACATAAGTGCCTGCCTCCGTAATGGTCACTGTGCCCTCTTGCGCCGTAGCGCCGGCACCATCAACTGCAGCCGTTGTTCCAGCCAGGGTTATAGCGGTCGAATCTGTTGCCGTCCAGGCGGTTACTGCATCCTCTTCCTCCCAGGTCACAAGATCTGCTGTCTTCACACTTGCCGGCTGTCCGGCGGCAGAGGCACTGCTCTGAACGGCCTCAACTGTTGTATTCACGTTGTTACTTGTATCGGATGGCGTAGCTGCTTTTGCACTGCATGCCGACATGACTGCGGTGCATAGCAGCATAAGTCCTATTTTCCCGGCTGTTAATCTGTTCTTCATCAGTCATCGTTCCCTTCCTGTAGCGGATTAGTATTCGTTCATGACAGGTGCCATGGTTAGTGAGAGATCCAGGTTCCCGTTACGTGTGCGGATGGCATCCAGCAGCTCCTTCTGGCTTGTCTGCTCATCAATCGTTACAGCGTAGACCAGCTCATACAGGCTGCCCAGCTCCGTGGTTCTGATCTTCTTCAGCTCGTAGGCCACATTGAAGGTGTTGAAAACCTCCGCGAAGGCTTCCTCATAGCCCAGATTCTCAGGGATCGTTACCTTCAGTGTCTTGTGCATTGTCTTCTTAAGTCCAAAGCCTGTACGGTTAAGCACGGTCATCAGAAAACAGAGGATCAGGGTGAAAAAGACCGCGTAACCGAAGGCCCCTACCCCGCAGGCCAGCCCTGAGGCCATAGTGAACAGAACGAAAGTGATATCCTTCGGATCACCGGGGGCGCTTCGGAACCGGATGATCGAGAAGGCGCCCGCCAGACTGAAGGCCCGGGCCACATTGCTGCCGATCAGCAAGATGATAATCGCTACAATGACCGGCAGCAGAACCATGGTCAGCGTGAAGCTCTGTGAGTATCCGGCAGGGCTCGTCTTCATGTAGGTGAAGCTGATCAGCCCGCCGAGGATAATGGCGATGACGATGGTTAAAGCAGCATTCATGAATGTTAGTTCTGAAGTAGACTCAGCTACGGAAAATATCGAATCAAGCATAGCGGACACGCTCTCTTTCTGATTGGCTGTTTCGCAGCATTTTTTTGTATTCGTTGCCGTATTTGGAGAAGCTGGTGCGGTACATCTGATGCTCCGACAGCATCTTGGCCAGCCAGACCGGAATGGTCTTCTCCGCCTTCACTTCCATCAGCCATTGCCCCGGCTCCAGCAGCTCCTCGCCATACACGCCATGTTCCATCTTCAGATCATACCGGCGGCAGCGGATATTGGTATCGAAGGTGATGCGGAGATCGCGGTTATTTTTACAGAACATAGCCTTGCGATCATAGGACAGATAGAGCTTCGGCTGCAGATCATAGCGGGTCAGCAAGTACTTGATCTCTTCGATCACCTGCTTGTTCATATAGCTCGCGAATTCAGGCTCTCTGCCGCTCTCGATGAATGCATAGGCTTCATCCAGCTTCAGCGGGGTTCTTCTTTTGTTGACCAGACCCAGCACCTTCTTCTTGATCTCCAGATAGACCCTGGTGTCGCCTTCAGGAATGCCGTAGGCTCTGATGCGCAGCTTCTCCTTGTACTTCGGCTTCGCCAGGCTGCTGCGGATCAAGGAATTCTGCGGGGTGTCATAATACAGATTGGTGATGGAATAATATTCGTGCTGCTTGTTGTATGCATCAGGCTCCATATATTCCAGCAATTCATGATAGAGCTTCAGATAGGATTCATGGTCCAGCAGATACTTGTTCTCGTAACGGTTGAAGACCTCAATAGCCATGGGGATCAGTTCCTTTCAGGGGAGTAATGAGTGGTGCCGCTTGCTTATGAATGTATCTTAGCCTCCGAACCTTTAGTGAATCTTAAATGGATTAAGGTTGATTAAAGGTCCCCTTGATATAATGGCATCAGCAGCAAATCCATTACTTAAGAAGAGGATGAGCCATCCCATGAGAATATTAATCGTTGAAGACGAGGTCCATCTGGCGGAGGCCTTAACCCAAATCCTCAAAAAACACAATTATTCGGTAGACGCGGTGCATGACGGCAGAGCCGGTCTTGATTATGCGCAGAGCGGGATCTATGACCTGCTGCTGCTGGATATTATGATGCCGGAGCTGGATGGAATCAGCGTGCTGAAGACGCTGCGCAAGGACGGAATCTCCACACCGGTCATCATGCTTACAGCTAAAGGAGAGATCACCGACATGGTGACTGGACTCGATCATGGAGCTGACGATTATATCGCCAAGCCGTTCGCTTCAGAGGAGCTGCTGGCCCGTATCCGGGCTGCCCTGCGGCGTAAGGGCGAGGTGATTCCTGACGATGCCCTGAAGTTCGGGGATCTGGAGCTGAATACGGTTAATCCGAAGCTGACGGTGAAGGGCAAGGAGATGAAGCTGAATCTGAAGGAGACGGAGCTGCTGGAGCTGCTAATCCTAAGGAAGCAGGCGGTCACCTCGAAGGAGCAGATCATTGAGAAGCTATGGGGGTTCGATTCCGATGCGGAGCATAACAACGTGGAGGTTTATATTTCTTTTTTGCGTAAAAAGCTGACCTTCCTGAACTCGGAGGTGCGCATCAGCACGATTAGGGGCGTAGGGTACGTGCTGGAGGGGAGTGCCTGATGTTCAATAAACTCCGAACCCGGTTCCTGATTGTCAATCTGGTCACCATCTCCATTATCATGCTGGTGGCCTTCGCCGCCATCTACATCTTCACGTACCGCAATGTGCAGGCAGACATCTATATGGCGCTCCACCGGATTGCGGACATGCAAGAGCGGGGTCCGGGCGACGGACAAGGCCCGCGCGGTTCAGGTGGCGGTGGCGGCGGGGCAATGCCCGCGGGCCAGGGGCCGATCGACCCTTACCAGCCGGAGCGTTCCGTCTCCTTCAAGGTGCAGACCGATGCCAACGGCACGCTGACCGGCAAGGAATCGAAGTTCACTATGGACGATGAACTCTATACCGCCGCGCTGAAGGAGGCGCTCAGCCAGGGCAAGGACACCGGCCAGTTCACACTGGACGGCAGCCGCTGGATCTTCATGGTGAAGCCTGCAAGCAGCGGACAACAGTTGGTCTTCATGGACATCACCGCCCAGCAGCAGATCCTGACGAACCTGATCTATACCTTCGCGGCTGTCGGCCTGCTGACACTGGTCATCCTGTACTTCACCAGCCGCTACTTTGCGGGGCGCTCGATTGCGCCGGTACGGGAGGCTTTTGACAAGCAGAAGCAGTTCATTGCCGACGCCTCCCATGAGCTGAAGACGCCGCTGACGATTATTAACACCAACGCGGATGTACTGCTGGCGAACAGTGAGGATACGATCCGCAATCAGGCAAAATGGCTGCAGTATATCAAGTCCGAAACGGAGCGTATGACGCGGCTGACGAACGATCTGCTGTACCTGACGGAGATGGATGACTCCCGGACCGGGAAGCTCCACAGCCGGTTCAATATGAGCGAGGCGGTAGAGAATATTATTCTGACCATGGAGGCGGTCATTTTCGAGAAAAATCTCTCTCTCGACTATGACATCCAGCCGGACCTTACCGTGCCAGGCAACAGCGAGCAGATCAAGCAGGTGGTGATGATTCTGCTGGATAACGCAGTGAAATATACGAATCCCAAGGGCTCTGTACACATCTCGCTCTATAAGCTGAACACCGATGTGCTCCTCTCCGTTTCGAATACGGGGGAAGGCATCGCGGCAGAGCATCTGGCGCGGATCTTTGACCGCTTTTACCGTACGGATACCTCCAGAGCGCGCAAGCAGGGCGGCTACGGCCTGGGTCTGGCTATCGCGAGGTCCATTGTGGACCAGCATAAAGGGAAAATCTATGCGAAGAGTGTAGCCGGAGAGTCCGTGACATTCTATGTGCAGTTGCCTTGAGGGAGCTGCAGCAGCTCCGAAGACTGACAGAGAAGGATTGGGCTATAAAAGGGGGTGCCCCGTCAGCTATGCGCTAGCTGGCTGGGGCACCCCCTTCAGTATTGTTGCTTTAATTGATTTCCAGATAATCAAGGTAAGCATCCCAAGTCCCGTCATCGGCGGTAACCACCAGCTCAATCACCTGGTTGCCGGTTCCATGGCTGACATTGCTGATCGTATAGACCGCAGGGCTGCTTCCGCCATAGTAGAAGGTCCCCTTCGTCACCCCGCCGATCTTGAGGTCCACCCTGGCCATATTGGCGTTATTGGAGGCCCCGCGCAGGGAGAAATTATGGGTGCCGCTGGTGAAATTCTGGGTGTACTTCACGGAATCATTATTCGCGTACAAGGCAACTCCGGAGAAGGGTGAGCTGATGTTAGCAGTATATTGACCCGCCTTAGTCATGTTCTCCGCCTCTACCTTCGTTGCAGCGGGGCCAGGACCATTGCCACCATCTGGCGCAACCGCCCTGCCGGTGGACGGCGAGATCATGCCTGAGCACAGGTTGCGGTTCTTGAGATTCTGTGCAATCTGCGGTACCGCCTGGAGTGTGGTCTGGTATTGGTCATGCATCAGGATGACATCCCCATTCTTCATCGTGCCCACAGCAGCCACGATCTGGGCGGTTCCCGCTCCGTTCCAGTCCTGCGAATCCACATTCCAGAGCACTTCAGTAAGGCCATTCTGGGCCTCGATGGACTTGAGAGTCGCGTTAGTCGCCCCGTACGGCGGACGGAACAGCTTCGGAGCAGTGCCGGTAATGGATTGCAGCGTCTGCTGGGTATTCGTAATCTCCGATGTAATCTGGGAGTTGCCCACCTGGGTCAGATTCGCATGCGACCAGGAATGGTTGCCAATCCACATCCCTGCGTTCTTCTGGGCCAGTACGAGCGAAGGATTGTTCTGCGCATTCTGCCCGACATTGAAGAACGTGGCGCGCAGGCCATTCTGCTGCAGAGCATTCAGCAGGTTCGTCGTGTTGCTTGGATTCGGCCCGTCATCATACGTTAGAGCTACATAGCCGGCCGAGCAATCGGCGGCGAACACCTTCTCCCCGCCTACCGCCAGCGACCCCACAAATAAAGACACGACAAGCGACCCGATAGCTGCCCATTGTATAGCTTTCATTCTAAACATTCTCCTAATTCCCCTCTCGGCTTGAATAGTTTCCTGACTGTACCCGTTAAGGCTGTAACTGTATGTATACGCTCCGTTGAAGTCAACCGCTTACATTAGTAATTATAGCAATTATTCCCTTTTTAAGCTAGATGCGATTCTTGTAATTTGTGCTAAACAATCTCAGCTATAACGATGGAGCAGTTAATTTTGCTTGTTCAAGTTCATTTGCAAATTGCAAAAGAAATTCTTTATTGGTTTTTAACGGAGGAAGAAATAAGCTTTGATGTTCGAAATAGAGAATAAACGAACCTGTGCCATATTCATGAACCCACTGCACTCCAAAGGACTCATCAGAATGTGTAAATTCCCCAGTATATTCTCCGGGAAAGTCCTTCAGTAAATCAATAAAGGCATTTAAAGTGATATTAGCCCAGCCTAATGTAAAGGATTTCACCATCTTCTCATCATGTATAAAAGTGATATTGAGTTTACTGCCTTCAATATCTTCAGGTATATGGTAGATGAAATCAATATTAATATACGTTGAAGATGTCAAATCCTGATTATGCAGTTCTGGCATAAGATCCTCCTTTATTCAATAATTTTCCATAATTAAGACCTGTCCGGGATGAATAGGTTTTCATTTTACCCGTATGATATAAAGTTCGACTTTATCAAGAACCATATACGAGGAGGAAGATGAATGACCTTTGGTTTCAGGACACTGGGGAAAATGCTTTTGGCTCTAACACTGCTTGCAGGTACCGCCGCTATTGCCGGACAGCCGGTGAAGGCTGAGGGGGCAACGAAGCTTTTTTATCACACCTCGGGCAGCCGGATTGTAGATTCTCAGGGGAACCCGGCCGTGTTCAACGGACTGAACTGGTTTGGCTTCGAGACACCGAACTATTCCCCGCACGGATTATGGTCGCGTTCCATGGATGATGTGCTCGATCAGGTCCGCACAGAAGGGTACAACCTGATTCGCCTGCCGTTCAGCAGTCAAATGTTCGACCCCGCTTCCCAGGCCAACAGCATTGATTATGCCAAAAACCCGGACCTGGCCGGTCTGACTCCCATCGAAATTATGGATACCTTAATCGAAAAAGCCGGCCAGCGCGGCATTCAAATCTTCCTGGACCGGCACCGCCCCGATTCCGGCGGGCAGTCGACGCTCTGGTATACGGCCGCATATCCTGAATCCCGCTGGATCAGTGACTGGGTGATGCTGGCTGCACGTTATGCGAATAATCCTACAGTAATCGGTGCCGACCTGCATAATGAGCCTCATGGCCCGGCAAGCTGGGGGACCGGTGATCTCAGCACTGACTGGCGGCTCGCGGCCCAGCGGGCAGGGAATGCAATCCTTGCAGTGAATCCGCACTGGCTGATCATCGTCGAAGGGATCGAGCAGAATGTGCAGGGTAACACCAGCAAGTACTGGTGGGGCGGCAACCTTACCGGGGTGCGGAATTATCCGGTAACGCTTACCGTTCCGAATCAAGTGGTCTATTCCCCGCATGATTACGGTCCCGGGGTGGCGGAGCAGCCGTGGTTCAGCGATCCTGCTTTTCCGGCGAACCTGCCTGCGATATGGGATCAGACCTGGGGTTATATCAGCAAAGAGAACATCGCCCCTCTAATCATGGGTGAATTCGGAGGCCGCAGCGTGGACACCCTCTCGGTGGAAGGGAAGTGGCAAAATAAACTAGTCGATTACATCGGCACGAATGATCTCTACTGGACCTACTGGACACTGAACCCCAACAGCGGGGATACCGGCGGTCTGCTGCAGGATGACTGGGCAACCTGGAACCGGCCGAAGCAGCTCATGCTGAACCGGATCATGAAGACGGTCACCTTCCCTCCTATTGAGGAGCCCGGCGGCCCCGGGACAGGACCTGTAACCGCCACTCCGCTCTACCGCAGTGATGAGACCGGCAACAATGTGGGCTCCATCCGGGCAAGTCTCCAGCTGAAGAGTACTTCCACCGTTCCCGTCCCGCTCAGCCAATTCACGATCCGTTACTGGTTCACCCAGGACGGCAGCTCTGCACACACCATGGAGATTGACTACGCCGTCGTCGGCAAAAACAATATCCAGACCACCATCGTTCCGCTCGCGGTTCCGGTCCCCGATGCCGATGCCTACGCTGAAATCTCTTTCAAGGACGGGGCAGGCAGCCTGGCTGCTTCCGGCTCAACCGGTGAGATCCAGTTCCGTATTCACAAGGATAACTATGCCAATTACAGCCAGGCTAACGACTACTCCTTCCGGCCGCTGTTGACCAGCTTCACTGCCAATGACCGGATCACTGTATACCATAACGGCACGCTGATCTACGGCATAGAGCCGTAAAACAAAACGCACGGGTATAGAGAGGTTCGCCCTCTGCCCGTGCGTTTTTTTGATTTTTAACCCAGGTTACTCTGCCTGTTCCTCCAGCCTCGCCCGCATCTGTGCATAGGCCTCCGGGGTGCCGACATCCTCTATCCTGCCCTCCGTATAGTAGGCCCGCATCTCCTGACGGGAATGCAGCCATTCGGGAAAATAACTCGGCGCATCCGGGTTGCCCCCTTCAGCCAGATAACGGGAGAACAGCGGCAGCGTAGACCGTTTGTAGATGTACAGCGCGAATACACCAATGTTGGAGCGGGGCGCCTGCGGCTTTTCCTCAAGGGATAAGACCCGATTCTGCGCATCCAGCTCCGCCACGCCGATACTGCGCAGCTCTGCCGGATCATCTACCGTCCGCACCAGAATACAGTCTGTACCCACCTTGTGAAAATAGTCCAAATACCCCGCCAGGCCAAAGCCCAGCACATTATCGCCTGCCAGCACCAGCAGATCCTCCTGCGGCTGCTCCCGCTCCAGCACAAACTGGATATCGCCAATCGCGCCTAACCGCCCCTCAGGAGAAGAAGTGCCGTCGTTCAGGATACGAACCGGCTTGTTCCCCTGGTACTGCCCGGCCCACTGTTCAAAAGCATGGAAAAACCGCTCATTCGTCACCACAAGAATCTCGGAAATCTCCTCCAGCACCTCCAGCCGCGCGGCCAGCAGATCCAGAATCGTCCGGCTTCCCTGCACCGGCAGCAGCGGCTTCGGGGTGTCTAGCGTTAACGGATACAGACGGGTGGCATACCCCGCAGCCAAGATTAATGCGATCATCCTCGATCCGCTCCTCTGTCTGGTGTGGATGCTGCGAATAAGGCTCTGGACAGCAGCTCCATCGTTTGCCTGTATACAGTATGGGCGGCTACGGCATCTCCAAGGAACCCGCCCATGTATAGGTGGATTACACCATGCAGCGAGGACCATATGGCGGCGACAAGAGCCCCGGTCTCTTCCTTGTCCGAAATAAGCCCCTGCTGCTGGGCGGTAATGATTAGAACCTGTAGTCGGCGTATGGCGGTCAACGTTCCCTGCATACTCTCCGCATCCGGCTTGAACTCGGCAAAAGCCCCTCCGAACATCAGCTTGTAGTAGCTGCTGTAATCCTGTCCGAACTGCCAGAAGGCTTCGCCCAGTTCCAGCAGATGCTGCTGCAGGTCAGCATGCGGCGGCACCTCTTCAAACCGCAGGGCCAGCAGCTTACAACCTTCAAGATATAACTGCTGGGCCAGCCCCTCTTTATTAACAAATAGACTATAGATAATTTTGGTGGAACAGCCCATTCTTTGCGATACTCTGCGTACAGTGACGGCCTCCGGCCCCTCTTCCTGCAGAATGGCCGCGGCCGCATCCACCACAAGCTTACGGAGATTCTCCGTATTTTGCAGGCGGGCTTCCTGATAGGTCTTCAGTGTCCGGCCCGTGGATGGCGAGGACTTGTCTTCGTTATGGATAGGAATCACCTTCATTCGGTTATCAATGTTATTGACCAGCAACAAGGTTGCCGGGTTCTAACAGGAATTCTAAACATTCGCACCTAGGATGTCAATTGAACCCTTACGTGAAAAAATTAGATTGACACACGTGTGATGTTTTGGTTACTATGATTCACATAGGTAACGTTGTTACCAAAACAAAACGTTGATTCAGAAGGAGAAGTAAAAATGAATATTAAAGGGAAATGGTCATTGGTCACCGGAGCCTCTTCGGGAATCGGAGAACAGTTTGCAAGACAATTAGCCAAGGAGGGCAGTCATCTGGTGCTTGTAGCCAGATCCAAAGTCAAACTGGATGCACTCGCAGCCGAATTGACCCGAAGCCATGGAATTCAGTGCCGGGTGATTCCCAAGGACCTATCGCTCGAAGGCGCTGCCGGAGAGCTGTACCAGCAATGCCAGCAGCTTGGCCTGAATATCGATCTGCTGGTGAACAATGCGGGTTTTGCCACCCATGGCCTGTTCGAGCAGGTCTCCGGCGAGCGCCAGCATGAAGAGGTCATGCTCAACGTAGCCGCTGTAGTCGATATGACGCATCTCTTCCTTCCCGGAATGCTCCACAGAGGAGCAGGCGCTGTGATCAATGTATCGTCTACCGCAGGCTTTCAGCCGCTGCCTTATATGGCCGTCTATGGGGCGACCAAAGCTTTTGTCTTGTCCTTCACCGATGCCCTCTACTGGGAGAATCGTGATCGCGGCGTCCAATTCTTCGCCCTGTGTCCAGGCTCGACGGAGACCAATTTCTTCAACGTGGTGGGCACGGAGGATGCCTCTGTCGGCGGCGCGAAGGACTCACCGGAGCGGGTAGTGGCCCTTACACTGCGCGCTATGGCCAGAGGAAAACAGTACGTTGTTCCGGGGCTCCGCAATTACCTGAGTGCCCAGATTACCCGGTTCATGACCCGCAGACAAAGCCTGCGCTTGGTCGGTGGTATGCTTCGCCCTACAAACCCTAAGGAGAATGTGTAATGTCTACAGAAACTAATCAACGCAAACGGTCCGCCGGTAAGCATATCCGCAGATGGAGCTTGATCCTGCTCGGAATAATCGTGCTGGGAATCGCCGGATTCCTGCTGATGCCAGCCCCGGTAGAGCCTGCCGTATGGTCTGCACCTGCCGCCCCTTCTTTTGAGCAGGAGGGCCCTTGGAAAGAGAACAGCAAGCTTAGCTCCGCAGAGCTTGTGACAGATCGCGCGAAGTTCCCGGAATTTATCACTTTTGATGCTGCGGGGCTGCTGTACACGGGCGACTCTGACGGCAAAATATACAGAGTAGCCTTCGATGCGGAAGGTAAGGCGCAGCCAGCCGAAGTGTTCGCCGATACCCAGGGAACACCTAACGGGCTGAAATTCGATGCTGCCGGAAATTTGATTGTGGCGGATATTCAGAAGGGACTGCTGTCGATTGACAAGGATGGGAAGATTGAAGTATTGGCCACTGAAGTGGACGGAGGGCCGATCTATCTGGCGAACGAGCTGGACATCGCGCAGGACGGAATGATCTATTTCTCCGATACCTCTAACTACGGCAAGGTCATGTTCAAAGAGATCGCCGAGAACAAACCGCATGGACGGTTGTTGAGATATGATCCGCAGACCCGGCAGACCACCGTTCTGCTGAAGGATTTATATTTTGCCAATGGGGTCGCATTGTCTGCTGAAGAAGATTTCGTGCTTGTTGCTGAATCGTACCATTACCAGCTGACCCGATACTGGCTGAAGGGGCCCAAGCAAGGCACCTCGGATATTTTCGCGGAGAATCTGGCAGGGTTCCCGGACAATATCACTCGCGACGCTCAGGGACATTTCTGGGTAGGAGTATTCACAACCCGTCTGGCTTTTGCCGATTACATGCATAGTCATCCCTGGGTAGCAGCGACGATGTCCAAGGTGCCACAGTCCCTGTTAAATGGAGCAAGTGCCCCGGTGAAGCACGGACTTGTCGCAGAATACGGCCCCGAAGGCGAGCTTGTGAGCAGCTGGCATGATCCGGAAGGGACCTTGTACGGGATCACCACTGCCGTAAGCCAGGGAGGATATTTATATCTCGGAACGGCACCGGGCGGAAGCCAAGGGGTTCACCGGGTGCTTTTGAAACCGTAAGATTGTTACATTGAGGCAACCCAAACAGCAGCCCACTCCGGCAGGAGGGGCTGCTGTTGCTGTTGCAGTTGGAGCTGGGCGTATGATTGTTGCGGAGCTTATCCTCCCCCCGCTACACGCGCGGTCGGTATGCTATGCCGTCGATCTGGACCTTAAGTCCATCCGGACCGCCCACATGCGCGAACTCGGTGGAGATCGTTTTGCGGGCAGGGTACTTGCCTTGGAATCTGCGCTTGAATACCTCTTCCATAACCGGAATCTCCCACACATCCCGCAGCAGAATGTCCACTTTCACCACATCTGTGAGTGTAAGTCCCACCTGTCCGAGACGATCACTCATATCATTCAGCGCACCTTCCACCTGCTCTTCCACCGTTCCGCCCACATTGCCCACACAGAAGCTCAGGAAAATAAAATCCCCCGCCTCTACTAAACCGGAGTATGCATACTCCTCATTCACATCATGTCTGGTGATCCCGCCCATACTGGTTCTTGTCCCCTTGTCGCCTGAGATAAACCCAGTATAGCAGGAAAAAATAGACATCTGTATGCAAAAAGTCTTACATTATCATATATAACTGAGAAATACTTATGAATGGAGGAGAACCATGAAACGATTCCTAAAATCAAAGTCTTTTCTGATTACATCCATCCTGTTCAGCTTTCTTTTCATTATGAATATCATATCGCCGCCTGACAGTACGGGAATGGACATTGCACTCAGTATTCTCAAATCTGTATTGGCTGGTGTAATAAGCGGCTTTATTATTGGCGGCATTCTCTTTCTTTTACTGAAAAAGAAGTCCATCTGACCTTAGACTTCCACACACGGTGTTTCAGGAAGCTTCAAAACAACCTGCTCCAGACATGCTGTCAATATCTAACTTGGATGATGCGTACATAGGAGCAGTTGAGCGTGGAGAGCGGAATTTTTCAATCGGGAAGTGCTGGCTACCCTGGATAGCTCCGAAAAAAAAGATGCCCGATGAATCCAAACCCAAAAGGATGCCGCTTAGTAAACTGAAATCGGTTTTGAGAAAAGAGGAGTATTATGGGATCTCCAAGTGGAATGATTATTTTCTCAGCAATATCAACTATATTTTTGGTTGTATGGGTTATCGGAGCTCTGTTAATAGCAATATTCCCCTTTAAGTCTTGGGAGCTTCTGCAAGGATGGAAGGCACGCAGAGAGCCATCCTC
The DNA here is from genome assembly GCF_038593195.1 of Paenibacillus sp. FSL H7-0350. NCBI lineage: Bacteria > Bacillati > Bacillota > Bacilli > Caryophanales > Paenibacillaceae > Paenibacillus > Paenibacillus sp. FSL H7-0350. The sequence continues at coordinate 4,095,701 of NZ_CP151972.1, forward strand.
CTCCTATTTTATAATGGTAAGAGTACTGGCAATTATTATGTTTATCATTGGTATTGCTCTACTTTCCTTAAACTTGTTTCATAATTAATAAAGAACGGGACTGCCCATATACAGGCAGCCCCGTCTGATTCCCCTAATCCAGCTCCGCGCGCGAGAACAGATCGCGGATGAGCGCATCGTCCTCACAAGCTTGCTTGAAGGCAGTGGCGAACTTGACCAGCGCTTCGCCGTCAGAGGAATAGGCGCAGAACATACCGGCCTCCGGGTCGAAGCGGACAATTCCGGATAGCTCAGGCATCTGCTCCTCCAGGAAGACCGCAGCCAGAGAGGCCCAATCATATCCGTTGCCCTCGAAGCCCTCGTCTTCCCGTGCGGCGAATACCTCCGTCTTATAGCTTCCTGCATTCAGAATCACGGACTTGCCGCCGTTATCCTGCTCCACGATTATGAAAGGCTTCAGATCCGCAGCTCCCGCCGATTCCGCCTCCTCCAGCTTTTTCAATAACTGTTCCTTTGCCTCATTTGTGAACCGGAGTGTCCCGTTCGTGTTCACGATCATGCCCTGCCGGATACGATCATCCAGCCAGTCCGTGATGAAGCCCGGGGCATATCCGCCCGTGCTGAATTCACCGCCGAACGCAATCATTTTGGAATATACCTCAAGATATTGGTCACGGCTCGTATTCGGGTAGACGCGTGTATAGAGCCAGAATTGCAGATCATACATCAAGGTGGACCGCTCGTCCGCATGAAGAGAGAAGTGGCCCTTCTCCTCCACAATGGCGGTGCTGATCCTGCGGATAACGCCCTCTATATCGTCCACTTCCGTAACCTTGTCGCACAGCTCCTGCAGCAGCGGTGAGAACGCCCCGGACGCCACTGTCTTCAGGTCATCCTCCTTATCCTCCTCCGAGGTATCAAACACCTCATCGTTCACCAGCCCGCGGATGAAGGTTTCGAAGTCAGGGGCCAGGAACGTAATCTCATAGTTACCCTCCTGATCCACATGAATCACCTCAGGTTCACCCTCCGGGCCGCAGTGGCGGTAATCCAGCATGATGACATCATGTCCGGCAGAAGGACAGTCTCCGAAGACCACGCCAATGTCGGGGTAACCCCACTCCTCAATCATGAAGCGGCTGCCCAGCTCTCCGCAGAGGGAGTAGCTTTTGTCACGGCCGATCCCGGCAATTCCTGATATCGCGACATGGTTCTCCGCCCAGGAGGTAGATTCATTCACCGGAAAACAAGTATTCCGCGGAATCCCCCCGTTATGCTGCTTCATCATGGCAATGTAAGAAGCTGGCAGCTTATAGCCCAGTTCTTGCTCGACTGAAGCAATCAGCTCGTCACTGGGCAGCGGAGAGACATACTCCTTCAAGGCATAGTCGCTGTCCTCCCAGAAATCCGCACAGAAATCAAGGAAAGACCCAAGGTCTCTGCCGCCGCTCTCTCTGAGCAATTTAGCATTATGTATCGCTTCAGCACGCCTGGCCTGCTCTCTGGCCTCACGCTGCAAGCCTTCCCGGCTGTACTCCAGCATATTCTGAATATCTCCGTCTCCCGGCTCCAGTTCGTCTGCACGTGCAAACGCTTGGACAGCCTGCTCGTATTGCTTCAGATAATAGTAGGAGTACCCTGTGCGAAAATGCCACAGCGAATCCGCCTTGCCTTCCTCTGCAATGCTGAGCAGTAGCCCCAGCGCTTTGTCGTAATCTCCCAGGTTGTTATAGGCTCTGCCCAATTGGCTGATACATTCATAATCTCTTGCCTCCGGCGGAATCTCCAGAAGACGGTCCACAATCTGCTGATATTCATTCTTGTCATGCCAACGCTTCACTTGTGCAAGCAATACCTTATCCATCCCTGTAGCCTCCCTGTTTGGACACTGTAAAGCAAGCCCGTTCCCACATTCCGCAGGTGCGCTTGCCGTCAGTTCATTCACTATTACCCATTCACCGGAAAATCAGAAAATAAAACAGGCGCCCAGTTCAAAATAACCCCACAACATATAAACGATTCTATACCAAAAAGAGGCTGCCCCTGCCTATATCCGGCATCTGGACAGCCCCTATAATATCTTTCATATCCATTCCGGCAATTTACTGAATCGACTGCAGATGCTCCCCGAGACGGTCCCAGGTTTCGGTAATTCCCTGAATCATCCCCATATCCATAACCGTGCGGAGCGCTTCTTCGGACTCATACTTCGAGCGGCTGATCAGCTTCGTTCCGCCCCCCTCCGTCTCTTCAAAGATCATGCTGACCAAAGTAGACGGCATTCCTTCGGTTTCATTGCCTTTGGCATCCGAGAAGTAATCGGTGTAGACAAAGCTCTCGCCATCAGTGATTTCATGATAGATGCCCTTGCCCCAGGATTCCATTCCGAAGAATTCCCCCTGCTTCTCATCGACACACTTCATACAGTAATGCCAAATACCGCCCGGACGAAAATCAACGCTGCAGAAGGGAACGATCCAGCCGCGCGGCCCCCACCACTGCTTCAGATGCTCAGCTTCAGTGAACACTTTGAATACAAGCTCATGCGGGGCGGCGAATACACGTTCCAGAACCAGTTCAAGACCTTCTACACGGGAAACCATTGTCTCAGACATACCTAATCCCTCCTGATCGTCATTCATTCTTCTTCGGACTGTAGCTGCCGCAGATAGTCATCCAGGTTGTCGAAGCGTTCACTCCATAGCCTGCGGTAAGCTTCCAGCCAGGCATCCATTGCCTTCAGCGGCTCCGTACGCAGCCTGTAGTTCCGGCGGTTAGCCGCCGCTTCCACCTCAACCAGTCCGGCTTCCAGCAACACACGCAAATGCTTCGAAGCCTGAGGCTGACGGAGCGCGAGCCGCTCGGCGATATCGCCTACGCTCATCGGCCCGTCTTTCAGGATCTCTATCATCCGCAGCCGCGTAGGCTCAGCAAGTGCGCTAAATGTCATTGTGTTCATCATTCCGATGTTCCTTTTGTAGAGCATTTTATTTATTTTTACTGGGGTACATCAATAATATACCCAGTAAGGAATATTCCTGTCAAGGAATATTATGAAATTGTCGGACTGCTTCTGCTGCTCTATTGCTTCTCATCGCTTGTTGTCTATTCGAGCAGGTTAACGCCTGCCGCTTCCAGCGAAGGAATAAGATATTTATGGTCTATGGGCGATGACATCACAATTAGAATCGTATAGTTCCCGTATTTATCGCATTCATTGCCGAACTGCTCCAAGGCTTGCGTGGAATCGGTCATTACTTTTAACAGATAGTTGTGCTCTCCGCTGATTCGATAACATTCAACTACCTCCGGAGAGGAGCGGCAGAATTCCATGAAGGCCGTACATTCTCTGGAGTGGAACAGCATATAGGCGGCCGCATGTTTTCCAATCTTCTCCGGTGAGATTATGGTGCGATACCCGCTGATTACCCCGTTTTCCTCCATACGTCTAACTCTTTCTGTCACTGCGGGTTGTGATAGGCCCACACATTTCCCGAGTTCCGTCATAGATATTCTCGCTTGGCTCTGAAGATGAAACAGAATCTGCTTATCCGTATGGTCCATTCCATTCAACTCCTTTAATTTTAAGGAACTTTGTACAAATCGCCTTGTTTTTAACCGCCGGACGGCCATTATAGCTTGGTTGCCTTATGTAAGCCGATTAACTTATTTTATATAATATACTTACATTAGTAAAGCACACCTTGCTTTAACTATAGTGAAAGGATGATAACTGTTGAGTACACAGTATTCGAACACGATTAACCCAGACCACCTCCTGGCGCGCATTGATAAAGTTATCGAGCAGACGCTTACCGACAAGCGCCTGGCGGGCGCTGTCATCAAGGTAGCGGTAGATGGGAAGCTCCTATACAGCCGGGCTGCCGGCTTTGCAAGCCGTGAACTGAAGCAGCCCATGCGGGAGGATGCCTTATTCCGGCTGGCATCGGTTTCCAAACCGATTACCTCGACAGCTGCTCTGGTACTAGTGGCCCAAGGCCGTTTGCCGCTTGATGACCGGGTGGACCGCTGGCTGCCGGAGTTTCAGCCACGTCTGAAGAACGGCAAGCGAGCGGAAATCACGATACGCCATCTAATGACTCACACTGCTGGTCTAACCTACCGCTTCTTTCAGGAAGAAGGCGGCTCCTATGCGCAGGCCGGGGTATCCGATGGCATGGATCAGTCTGGTGTCACGCTTGAAGAGAATCTGAAGCGGCTAGCGTCTGTTCCACTCCTCTATACACCAGGCACCGAGTGGAGATATTCTATCGCAACAGATGTGCTGGGGGCGGTGATCGCAAGGGTTACCGGGACCACGCTCAATGAAGCCATAGATATGCTCGTGACCCGGCCACTCGGCATGAAGGATACCGGCTTCCTTGCCGTGGAACCGCAGCGGCTGGCCACCGTTTACGCCGATGACGTTCCGGGGCTGCGGCCTATGAAGAATCCGGACAGGTTGGACTTTGTAGAAGGAACGGCGGGATTCCGGCTCGCCCCGAACCGGGCGTTAGACAGCACTGCCTATGCTTCCGGGGGAGCCGGTATGATCGGCAGCGCAGGAGACTTCCTCCAATTGCTGGAGACGTTGCGGAAGGGCGGGGCGCCCCTGCTGCCGGAATCGCTGGTCCGCGAAATGACTACCAACCAGATTGGTGACCTCTCCATGCCCTTCTGGCCGGGACGAGGCTTCGGCCTGGGATTCACAGTGCTTAAAGATCCTGCTGCTGCAGATACTGCAGAGTCCCTTGGCACATGGCGCATGGGCGGTACCTATGGCCATTCGTGGTTCGTCGATGCCAAGCAGCGACTAAGTGTGGTTGCCTTCACCAATACAGCACTGGAGGGCATGTCGGGTCCGTTCACGGTTGACCTGTGCAATGCCATCTATGGCAGATTGGACCTGTCATGAACAATACCAAAGAGAACGCCGGGATGAGCAGCAGCACAATTGCTTCCCCGCAGCAAAGCTCCAGTGCCCCTTCTCCCGCACGCCTTCCCTGGGCTGGATTACTTGCCCTGGCGATGACCGGGTTTATCTGTATTCTGACTGAAACGATTCCTGCCGGACTTCTGCTTCAGATCAGCAAGGGACTTGGAGTCACAGAGGCCATGGCAGGTCAGCTTGTTACCCTCTATGCCCTGGGCTCGTTAGTCGCCGCCATTCCATTGACCACGGCAACACGCGGCTGGAGGAGGAGACCCTTGCTGCTAGTATGCATCCTTGGTTTTCTCATATTCAATACCGTTACTGCCTTATCTTCGAGCTATCTCCTGACGCTTGCGGCCCGTTTTTTCGCAGGTGTATCCGCTGGTGTCCTATGGGGAATGATCGCAGGCTATGCACGACGCATGGTACCAGAGCAGTTGACGGGACGGGCTATGGCTATTGCAATGGCGGGAACACCGCTTGCTCTAGCGCTCGGTGTCCCTGCCGGAACGTTTTTGGGTAACCTTGCAGGCTGGCGTAATATTTTTGGCGTCTTGTCGCTGTTCGCTCTGCTGCTGACCATTTGGATACTCTGGAAGCTGCCGGACTATCCTGGAGAAGTTGCAGACAAGCGGCTTCCTCTAAACAAGGTCTTCACAAGCCCCGGAGTGCGGCCGATCCTGTGTGTTGTGCTGGCTTGGGTACTGGCCCACAATATTCTGTATACCTATATAGCACCATACCTTACTCAGGCCGGGCTATCCGGGCTAGTGGATTTGGTTCTGCTTATTTTTGGTATTACAGCACTTCTGGGCATCTGGTTAACCGGTGTTTGGATTGATCGTCACCTGAGACTGTTGGTTCTAATTAGCCTCACTGCATTTGCATTGGCATCTGTCCTGCTTAGCATAGGCAGCAGCAAGCCTTTCGTTATCTATCTTGTAGTTGCTGTATGGGGCTTAACGTTCGGGGGAGCAGCAACGCTGCTGCAGACAGCGATGGCTAAGGCTGGTGGAGAAAGCGCAGATGTAGCGCAATCCATGCTTGTAACCGCATGGAACCTGGCTATTGGCGGAGGCGGTATAATCGGCGGAATTCTTCTCGAAACAACGGGTGTCATGTCGTTCCCATGGGCGTTGTTTGTCTTGCTGGTTCTTTCCTTATGGATAGCAAGGCGCAGCAGAACACATGGATTTCCTCCCGGAAGCATAGATATTCATCGCAACGATTAACTTTACCACGCCGTTTCTCCTCATTTCATGTACTGACTAATCTTCTGTATAATACCTAAACAGCCGGGAATCCATCCTCCCGGCTGTTCTGCTTCAAGTCTATTCAACTCCGCTCGCTTGCCTGCGGCATTATACTACCAGCTACTCTTGCTACCCCTGCTTAATCGGAGCTGCGAGAATCATCTTCCCGCGCGGGGTAACGCCCGCGCCATCCGGTTCCAGTGTAACGGCTATGGTATCATAGGCCTTCGGGTCAAACGAATAATACAGTGCCCCGTTTCCGCCCTGTGAGATGAAGGTGCCTGCATTCACCGGCGAGTCCCCTTTGATCAGCCACACTTGGTAGACCTCGGTGCCGGTAAGCTCCGGCAGATCTTCTGCCTGAAGCACAAGGTGGGTGCCGGTAGGGTCTGCGACAATCGTTGCTGTACCCTTGGCGGTAACCCCTTCTCCCGCCGGACTTAGCGCTACCGCCTCATTCACCTTAAGCCCCTGGAGCGGTCCGGTGCCGGAAGCCAGCTGCTGCTTCAGCTCAGACACATTCCCGCGCAGCTGGCCGGTGTAGACGACCAAGAGCAGCACAGCCACAGCCAGTCCAAGGCTCAGGTACCCCCAGAAGCGGGTTCTTCTAGGCTGCGGGATGCTTAACTGGGGCAAGCCCTGCTCTGCCGGAGGAGTCCTCGCTGGCTCATGCTCCATAGCCTGCTCTGCATCAGGCTGGATATTCAGCAGACGGGTCTCCGGCCGGGCTGCCGGTGCGCCCGCGCTCCCGGACTCCAGCACCCGTGACAAGATGCGCTCCTTCATGCCGGAGGGCGGGTCTATCGGCTCAGAGGCAAGCGGAAGATGGTCCAATACCTGCCGGTATTCCTCCACCAGTTCTCTGCATTCCGCGCATTCTGCCGCATGGGCAGCGAATTGCTGCATTTCCTCAGCCGTCAGTGCACCCAGCGTATATAATTCGGCCAACTCACAGAGTTCCTCATTGTGTTCACTCATGTGCATGATCCCTCCTTCCCCAGTGCCGTAAAGATTTGTGAAGCTGCTTCATCGCCAGCCGGACTCTTCCCTTGACCGTTCCCAGCGGGATAGCCGCAAGCTGCGCTACCTCCTGCTGGGTGTAGCCCTGGTAATAGATCATATCCATTACCTGCTGCTGGTCGCGGCTTAATCCCAGCAGCGCCTCTCTGATCTGTTCCCCCGCCATCTGCAGCTCAACGAGATCCTCGGTAAGCGCGCTGTGGTCCTGAACCTGCTCCAGATTCCCGGAATCGGCGGATTGCCGCGGCAGCCTGGCGTCCCGCTTACGGAGGTAATCGATCGCCAGATTGCGGGTCACCGCGAACATCCAGGTGAGCAGCTTGCCCTTGCCGAAGTCAATCTGCCCCGCATTCTTCCACAGGCGCAGGAACAACTCCTGCATAACCTCTTCGGCAGCCATCGAATCCTTCACGATCTGGTAAGCAAAGCTATAAATGACCCGTTCATACCGGTCATAGAGCAGTTCGAGGGCATTCGAGTCTTTCTGTGCAATAAGCAGAATTAACTGCTTATCGTCAGCTGTGTCATTCAATTGCCATCCCCCATTCAACAGAAAATATAGTAGTGCCAGTGGTTCCATGCTGAAAAACCTGCGTCCACTGAGTATAACCGCTTTGCACAACCGTCTCAACCTGCCGGCCTGACGGCTGCAGGCAGCTGTTATTGAAGCCCTGCCCGCTTCCATATATGATAGCTATATCATATCCGCAAAGGGAGGATCATTTCCGTGGCCGTACTGATTAATGAACAGATTAAGGCAGCCGAGGTCGAACTGACCGGGCTGAAGGGCGAGAAGCTCGGCACCGTATCCAGAACCGAGGCGCTCTCCAAGGCCAGAGCCGCAGGGGCCGACCTGGTCTGCACCTCGCTGATGAGCAGCCCGCCGCCCTGCAGCCTGGTCGCCAAGGGCAAAGGCAAGGCGGCGGCACAAGCTGCCCGCAAGGGGAATACCACCCGTCCGCAACAAGGCGGCGGGAGCAGCCAGGAGAAGGTGAAGGAGCTGCGCTTCACCGCCCATATTGAAGAGCATGACTACGACACGAAGCTGCGTCAGGCAGACAAGCATCTGCGCTCCGGCAAGCCGGTGCAGCTCGTCGTGAAGTCCTCCGGCGCCAAGGAAGCCGCCGCTGCGAAGGCAGTGCTGGAGCGGCTCGTGGCCGATCTGAAGGAGGCCGGAACCAAGGCCTCCGGGCTGCAGACCAGCGGCAAGGGCGCACAGGTTAGAGTTAATCCGCGGACGTAAGTTTTCTTATAAACGAACACTTACGGCTGAATGATGTGCGGGTTCAGAACTGGCTGGACTCTACTTCTGTTGCACTTTGTACATTAGCTGACCCCGAAATTGGTCTAAAAATTGATTCTATTGCACTCTGTACAGCAGAATCTGGACAAATAAGGGCTTTCGGGCAGAATTCAAGAAAACCATTGTATAAAATACAACAGATGATTATTTAGCTTAGCTAAGCCCGAATTCTATTGCAGAAAATACAATCAGTCTAAAAAACTGCTGCAATGCCGCATGAGACAGCGATAGGGAGTCCTGCTCATACACAACAGGTGCCATCCTATAAGGACGGCACCTGTTACTAAAATACGGCTTAGCAAGCCGTATTCTCTAATCTTCCGGTCTTCTTCCACGCTTCTTCCAATTATACATTCCGCGCATATCCCTCGTCAGTTCATCGCCCGCCCCCTCAGTATATGGTCATTTCCCGCCTTGAAGGCCCGCTCTACAAACCGCTCCTTCGTCAGCACATGCAGCAGCTCCCCATTGCAATCCTCATAATCGCCGGTCAACCCGGCCAGCTCCTGCTCCACCTGGAAGCCCAGCTTACGGAGCACCCCGAGCGACGCGGTGTTGCGCGGATCTGCCTTGGCGTATAGCTGCTCCAGTCCGATTACATCGAAGGCGTAGTCCGCCATCGCCGCAGCAGCTTCGGTAGCATAGCCCCGGCCCCAGTGTTCACGCCCAATCAGATAATACAGCTCCGCATCCGGCGCCCTGAACTCCAGCACACCGGCCCCGCACCAGCCGATCAGTTGCCCGGTTGCCTTATCACAGATGGCAAATGAATACTTGAACGGCAGCTCAAACGGTGTATGATAGCTGAACATTAGCCAGCGGAACATCCCCTCATACTCATGCCTCTGCATGACCTCCATATGCATGAAGGCCAGCACCTCCGGGTTCTGCATTATTTCGAACGAAGCCATCAGATCACTTTCCATATAGGGACGGATGATTAACCGCTCTGTTTCGAGCTTCATCCTGGACAATGCCAGATTCATAATACACATAACCTCACCTTCAAGTTCTATCTGACACCCAGCATAGTTCAGGCGCAGGATAGTCCACAAGGTAAAAGATAGTTTAATCCGTTTGTCCCCTGCCGTTATTCCACAGCGTACGGAAGGACGGGCAGTCCCGGATCAGGGAATCGAATTCCCCTTCCCCCGCCAGCCTGCCTTGCTCCATGACCAGAATCTGGTCCACGCCGCTGATGAAATTCAGCCGGTGTGCGATAATAATGACCGTCTTATGCCTGAACTCCGCAAACACCGTCTCCATCAGGCTGCGCTCCGTAATATTATCCAGGGCCGATACCGGCTCATCGAGGATGATCAGATTCCGCTTTTGCAGGATCGCCCGGGCAAAAGCCAGCCGCTGACGCTCCCCGCCCGACAGCTTCAGCCCGCGCTCCCCAACCCGCGTCTCCAGCTTCTCCGGCAGTTCCAGTACCTTCTCCTTCAGGTGAACCTTATCCAGCACCGCATACAGCTCTTCATCCGGGACGTCTTGCTCAAACACCATGTTGCCCCGGATGGTAGTATCGAAGATCGGACTGTCCTGCGACAGATAAGAGATGTGATCATAGTAGCTGTCCAGACTCAGCTCGTCGATATCCGTGCCGTCGACCAGCAGCTGGCCGCCGCTTTTTTTGAGCAGGCCCGTAATCAGCTTAATGACCGTTGACTTGCCGCTGCCGCTTAAGCCCACCAGAGCCACTGAGGTTCCGGGCGCAACCGAGAAGGACAGCCGGTCCAGCACCTGCACCTCTCCGTAGCTGAATGATACATCCTTGAATTCAATGCTGCCCTCTAGCTGCGCAAGCGCCTTGCCCTGCTCCAGATTCCGGTCCTCGGGAGCATTCAGGAATGCCTCGAACCGCTGATAGGTGACCCTGTTCAGCTTATAGCCGACGAATAATACGTTGAAGATGGCGATCGGCGTATAAATTTTCTCAATGAACATGAACAGTGCGACCATGACCCCAACAGAGGCCTGCCCGGAGACCACATTCTTCACGCCGTACAGCAGCACAACCACCTTAATGACCGTAATGAACAATTCGAACAAGGCGAAGAAGGATTCATGAATCATCTGCAGCTTCGCGCTCTGCCTGATAATCTGCTGTGCCGCCTTATTCAGTCTGCCGATCTCCTGCGCGTACTTCTTGTTGGTGCGGAAGACGACCAGCTCCATGAAGCCGCGGACCCCGTATCGGGACATGGCCTCCTGCTGCATAAGCACCGATTCCTTGATCCGGTAGAGAACTTTGAGCAGAACATTCGTTAACAGGAAGATAACCACGTACCCGCCCGCAATCACCAGCATGATTCTGAGGTCATAGTAGCTGATGAAGAGCAGGCTGAAGAGAATCGTGGGCAGCAACTCATGCAGCGTATGGAGGATAAAAGAAAATAAAATACTGTTCCCGGCCGCCGCGCCGTTCTCAATCACCTTGATCATCTGGCCTGTGCCCATGTTCTGATAGGCGGAATAATCCATTCTGGAGATTTTGGACAAGGCCATAATCTTCAGTCTTTCTGTGATGCTGTTCGATAGATAGGCGCTGGGATATTCATCCGCATAGTTCAGCAGGACGTTCAGGCCGAGCAGCATCCCGTAGACGACAACCCCGTAGAGGATTTCACGGAAGCCCGTTCCCGCCACCGCCTGATCCAGAATCCGCTGAAAGACAACAATGCCCAGGCTGCTTAAGAGCTGAATGGCACAGCCGAGAACTATATACAGAGCGGCCCACCCTCTGAGGTGGACAAGACATTTTTTTAACATGATCACAATCTCCAATCTTATTCATAAGAGTATGGCAAAAAGCCGGGAACTCTCCTCGCCACTCCGCACCAGAGACTCCTGCCTCAGCAGTGTAGTCTTCAAGCGGAATAACTCAGTGTCCCGGCTCACAAAGAATGACCTTCCAGGCACCGTTCAAGAATCCAGTTATCTGTGACCAAGAGGACAGACCTCCCCCTTGGCGGCTGGTACGCGTTCTACCCAGCCCGATAACTAGTTCCTTGCAACGGTACGGAATGGCATCCATTTCACCTCTTTGATAAGATTGACTCCATTGTATGCTTCGGCCAGACCGGCCGTCAATCCCTAGTGCTTCGTCTCTTTTGCCGCATCCGAATCCGCATCGGGACTGGCATCTGAACCAGCATCTGAACTGGAATCCGCTTCGGCAGCTTCTTCTGCATCCTCGCTATCCTCGTCCGCAGCGGCCAGCGCCGCCTTCTCACTGCGGCTCCATTCCAGGAATTCGATGGTATCCTGATCCTCAGGGTCCAGCTTATTTGCCTTCTTGAATGCTTTGATCGCGAGATCATACTCGTCCAGATAATAGTGGGCGTAGCCGACACGGAAATGCCACAGCGGGTCTTTTTTACCCTTATCTGCCGCCTTGTTGAACCATTTAAGCGCTTCCCGGTAACGGCCCAGATTGTTGAGCGCCCGGCCCAGATGCACTGCCAGTTCCTCATCGATCAGCGGTGTCGGCACCTCTTTGATGCGGGATACGATTTCTTCATATTCGTCCGCCTCATGCCAAGCGTTCAATTGCGCGATTAATTCTTCTCTCATTACCCATAGCCTCCCGGTTAATCATTCCAAGTTCTCTTAGAGATACTTTATCATTTTCACACCAAGTTTCCCACTGTTGCCGTGCGTTAGGCCGGGATGATGATCCTGAAGACGGTTCCCTTGCCCTTCTCGCTGGTGACCTCAATACGGCCCTTGAGCTTGTTAATCGTGTTATACGCCATGACCATTCCGAGCCCCGTCCCGTCCGCCTTGGTGGAGTAATACGGCTTGCCCAGGCGCGAGATCTCATCCTTCGTCATTCCGATACCGGTGTCGCTGATGGTAATGATAATATTCTGCCCGCTCGCGAAGACAGCAATAGACAGGACAGCATCCTCCACCCCCTCCATCGCTTCAATCGCATTCTTGTACAGATTAATCAGGCATTGCTGCATCTCATTGCTGTCATAATGGGTGCTGAGCGAGTTGTTGAAGCTGAATTCAACCGCTACCTTGTGGATCGTGGCATACGGCAATATCACATTCTTGGTGTATTCACATTCAGCCATCAGGTTGGAGTAGACCCGGCTCGCCGACTGCGGCTTGGCAAAAGACAGATAATCGCTGATGATCTTCTCCGCCCGGTTCAGCTCCAGCAGTGACAGCTCGACATACCCCTTCTCCTCCGGGGTGAGGTTCTTGGAGAGATTAAGCAGCTGCAGGAAGCCGCTGGTCACGGTTAACGGATTGCGCATCTCATGGGAGACGCTGGCCGCCAGCTCACTGACCACATTCAGCCGCTCCGACTGCATAATCCGCTCACGGTTCCTGAGGTTGGCCAGGATCTGCTCCAGCAGGATCATTAGGATCGCCATAACCACTGCATGGGTGGCTAAGGCATAGAAGGCAAGCGTCCAGAACTGGGTATCCAGCTTATCCATGATCTGGCCCAGGATGATCAGATAACAGCCCATAGTCAGGACCACGATGGAGGTAGCCCATAAGATCCGTCCCTTAGGCTTAGAACGGAGAAATCTGGCGCTTATGGAAGGAACCAGAATGAGGACTGCTGTCGAAAAAAGTAAGGATTGGACGGTTCCCGCGCCGCCTATATAGAAACGGTACACATTCAGAATCACATATAAGGGCAGGGTATATTTGTACCCTCCATACAAGGCCGCAATCACAAACGGAACATACCGCAGGTCAAAGATGAACCCGGTATCCAGCCGGATCGGCTTGGCGATACACAGGATCATGGTGACGGCAATGAGCAGTACAAGAATCTTACGGTTGTAGGCGTGGGGCCTGTTCTCGAAGAAAATCAGAAATATCAGCACCGGAAACAGCATAAACAAAAAATTGAGCAGCAGCGTCTCAAACAAGGCTAACTTCCTTTCGGTTCAAATGCTGGTGTCATGAGATACGTTTGTATTCTGAGCACTATACTTAGAACATTACGCTAACCTGATATTAGAAGTAAAGGAATTATTGTATGCGTTTTTTTCTCCCGGAATTCAAGGATACCCGCGAGAAGTGTCGAATACGTATGCTTTGAAGGCATGATACACAGTATTGCATAACTACAGCTACCGAAGGAGCGGGTATCCATGGCTTTTACCATTAATAACCTGAAAGACAATTCCAACGTTGTTATTAAAGAGCAGCTAGGCGGCTTCAGCATCATCGAATACAAAGAGGATCTCAGCACTACCTCCCGCTATGAAGCGGAGACCAACTTCTTCATGAGCAAAAGCAACATGCGCAACAAGCAGTTGATGATTGAGCTGAATAACAATGAGGTGATGCTGAGCGCCGGGGCCATGCAGTATATGATCGGCAATATCGAGATGACCTCCGGCATCAAAGGCGTAGGAGGACTGATGCGCAATATGCTATCGGGGGCGGCAACCGGAACCAGCGCAGTCAAACCGCTCTACAAGGGAACCGGAACCATCCTGCTGGAGACCACCTACAAATACCTCTGGCTGATTGATGTGGACAACGACCATATCGTGATTGATGACGGCATGTTCCTGGCTTGCGAGACTACGCTCGACATCTCCGTTGCGGCACGCAAGAACATCTCCTCTGCCGTCCTCGGCGGTGAAGGGCTGTTCAACCTGAGCGCGCGCGGCAAAGGCATTCTCGCCCTCGAAGCTCCCATTCCTTCCGAGGAAGCCGTTGTGGTCGAGCTGCAAAATGATGTGCTGAAGGTGGACGGTAACTTCGCCCTCATGTGGTCGAGCTCTCTGGACTTCACGGTCGAGAAGTCAGGCAAGACCCGTCTGGGCTCCGCCGCCTCAGGCGAAGGCCTGGTCAACGTGTACCGGGGAACCGGCATGGTCTGGCTGGCCCCGCTCATGAATTACAGAAACAGTCTGCTTCAGGGCACGCCTACTGCTTAATTCCGAAGCGCTGGTTAGGTCAGCTCTGATTGTTGCCCTATAACATGGAACGAGATGTTATAGGGTATTTTTCTGCTTTTACGTCTAAGTGCAGAACTTTTCGTGAATATACGCACAAATAGACCCCTTTAACAAAGAAAGGGATCTTATTAGCATAAATATGAATATGGATTTGATCCAATCCATTCTAAGACTTCTGCTTACCCGCAAGCTGCTCCTGGGCCAGACGCACCATCTCGCGAACCATGGAGCCTCCGATTCTGCCGCCAATCTGTCCGGCCGACCCGGTGGTCAGATTGCCGTTATTTCCGGCCTGCAGCGGGATGCCCAGCTCTTTGGCTACCTCGTATTTCACGTCGTCCGGATGATTCGGATCTACGTGATATCCTTCCTGCCGCATAACCTCCGCTTTGAACGTCTGCATTCCCTGGGCGGACCCTGGTACAGCATATTTTCTGTTTCTTCTCGCCATTTACGGACACGCTCCCTTGCTGTCTTTCCTCTAAGTTGCCCAGGAGCGCGGGTCTTCATTCCCTGCGTTCCTTAAGACTGCATCCCGTCCTCAATCCGCTGCATGAATTCTTCCACCGCGCTATATCCGAGCTGCTTGAGATACCAGTTGTTCGCAGCCGCTTCAATCAGACCGGCTACATCGCGGCCCGGCTGAAGCTGGACCTCGATATGCGGAATCTGCACCCCGAGATATTCGGTGAACTGGGGCACCAGCTCCAGTTCATTGTTGAGCGAATTCTCCTGCCAGGGGGCAAGCTCAATATCCAGTACGATCCGCGTCTCATCCTGGAACGCCCGCCGCCCGTACTGCCGCACGACGTTGATCAGGCCGATGCTGCGCAGCGCCAGGAATTCACGCGTGGTCTCATTATGGGTCCCCAGGAGCGTCGCCGGACCCAGCTTCTTCAGCACCACAATATCATCCGCCACGAAGCGGTGGCCCCTGCGGATCAGCGTGTGTGCCGTCTCGCTCTTGCCGATCCCCGACTTGCCACGCAGCAGAATACCGATCCCAGACACGTTAACGCATACCCCGTGGATCGACAGCTCCGGCGCCAGCGTCTTCACCAGGAAGCTGTCCAGCTTGGCAATGAATTCGGTAGTCACCTCCGGCGTCCGCAGCAGCGGAATGCCCTCCTGGTCGCAGAACAGCGTCAGATAAGGAATCTCCTGCTGGCCGCTGGTCACGATAAAGCACGGAGGATGGTATTTGACGATGTTGCCGATATGCAGCATCCGTTCCTCTACACTCAGCGTTAACAGGTAGTTAATCTCTTTACGTCCAAGGACCTGCACCCGCTCCATCGGAAAAAAATCAAAATAACCGACAAACTCCAGACCCGGTCTGTGCGTCCGTGGACGGGTGATGATCCGGTCCATCCTGCCCGCTCCGGCGAGCACCTCCAGATGGAATTTCTCTACAAGACTCTGCACGCTAATAGACTTCATGTGGTCCCCTCCCAATCCAATATTTCCCGATGGATTTATCTAAAAATCTTGTAATCTGCACACGCTAATTATATATTAAAAACAATATATAAGACCTTAGACCCACAAAAATCAATAAATACTATTAAAATCAAGAAGGTGTAATATATTGGCCTTAGCCTCTTGGATTGACCTGATTATGTGCTTCCTTCTGTTCCTGCTGCTCATCTATATCGTGGCTACGGTCACGATTACCAAGTTGCACAAGGTCTATTTAGGGTTCCATTTCGCCATGCTGATCTGGCCCTACTGCCAGTTTGCCATCAGGACCGTCGATGATCCTATCTATCAGCTCTTTTATGTGAAGCTTGCCTTCGTGGATGCTTCCCTGCTGGGCCTGGGCTGGTTCTTCTTCACGATTCTGCTCGCGGGACAATCCCAGTTCCTTAGCAGAAAAATAGTGTCCGCGCTGGTGATCCCTGCAGTATTGACCTCCCTTGGAGTGGTGCTCAATCCTTATGGATGGTTCGTTCGCCCGGTAAATGGAGGGTATGTTGAGCGGATCTACGGACCTATTTTCTGGATCAGCATGACCTTTCTTGTGATTAATGCCCTCGTGTCCATGTATGTCATATACGTGGCTCTGACCTCTAACCAGGCCGCGCGGATCAAGAATCAGGTTATGTACATGCTCAAAGGCATTACGGCGCTATGCATCTTCCTTATGATCGACGTGCTTCTCAATGTCATTCTGGATGACTATTTGCCGGTAATTCCGGGCTTCACTTCACTGGGTATAGTGGTGTCGGCTACGTTCTTTGTGATTACGATCCACCAGGACAAAGTATTCGATATCGTAACCATCGCCCATCAGGATATTATCAATACCATGGAATACGGAATTCTCGTGCTGGATGACCAGGAGCAGGTCGTAGAGATCAATCATGCCCTGCATCCCTATATCCCGCTTGTGACGGGTACGGCGTTCAATATAAGCAGCTATCTGCCGGATGACCCTGCGATGAAGATCGAGTCCTTCCTTGAGAAATACCATGAGTATCCGCTGGAGACGGCTGAGCTGGAAATTCTGCATCCTCTTATCCAAATGGTTGTCAGTATTCATGCAGCGCCGATCATAGTAAGCGGCAACCGGGTCGGCCGGATCGTCACCTTCCAGAATGTTACCGAGATCCGGCGGCTCATCGATGAGACGAACCAGCAGAATGCCGTCCTCAAGGAACGCAACGACTCGCTGGTGAAGGTGCAGGAGGAGCTGTTCCAGACGAACGGCAAGCTGAGGAAGCTGGCGATCACCGACAGTCTAACCGGCTGCTACAACCGGCATTATCTGATGCAGCAATTGGAGCAGGAGGCAGTGCGGGTCAGCGATACCCGGACACCTTCGACTATTATACTGATCGACATCGATTTTTTCAAAAAAATCAACGACCAGCACGGCCATCTCGCCGGAGATGTGGTCCTGTGCAGCACGGTGGAGCTGCTGCACCGCAGCCTGCGGCCCTCCGATATCTTGGCCCGCTACGGCGGAGAGGAATTCATCATCTATTTGCCGGATACGAATGGAGCCGAGGCGAGGCGTCTGGCCGAACAGCTCAAATTAGAGGTTGAACACAACACCATCCGTATCGATTATATCGATGAGCCCGTGTCCATCACCATCAGCCTGGGGCTGCTCAGCATCGCCGAATTCAAGATCCCGCCTGCCATGGATGCGACCACCTACCTGAACGACCTGTTCAAGTCTGCCGATAAAGCCCTGTACGCCGCCAAGCATCAGGGCCGGAATCAGATTGTTGCGGTGGAGGTATAATTATAGTCAATCTTTCTCTATACACCTGTCTTTCTCCCATAGGATAATGGATAGCAGTTGGAGCCATTATTAAAGGGGACGCTGCCAGATGAACCATGATCATCTTATCCGTGAGATTAACCAATCCTACTCGTTACGTATGAAGCAGATCAAGCTTCACCGGGAGATGATTGGCTCGGTTTATTTGGCAGAGGGCGGGGGTAAGCGTTATGTGCTCAAAATATACCGCAGCTTCAAAACAGCCGATGCCATGCAGTCTATACGAATTCTTGACTATTTGCAGGCTCATTCCTTTCCGGCTGTGACGGTCCTGAGGACTGCCAGACTTAAGAATCACATTCTTCTTGAAGCTCAGGAGGGCTGGCTTACCGCTGTGCTCTACGACTATGTAGAGGGTGACAATCCTGATGGATTTGCCGAAGCGGAGCTTATCGGTTACCAGACAGCCGAGCTTCATAAGCTAATGCAGAACTACCCTGTAGAACAACTGATTATGCGTACAAAAGATGAATATATTGATGATTATCTCTCTATTATGAGCGAACTGGACTGTGATTCAAACTCCATGTCCGATCTTGAACAATATGGAAATGAACTGTGGGGCCGTATTTCAAAGCTCCCAAGAGGCTTTTGTCACGGCGACCTTCATACAGGCAACATGATTAGGAACCGCCATGGGCAGTATATCTTTATGGATTTTGATGATGCCTCCGGAGACTATCCCGGCATGGACGTGGCATACATGTCAGACGCTACTCATTTTAATCAATATCACGATTCCATGTATGATGCTACCCAGCGTTTATTTGAACGCTTCTATACCGGGTATTCTAAGGTGCGAACCCTGAGTGACATTGAGATCTACGCGATTTTTGACTTCATTGCGGTAAGGCATTATCAGATTATATCCCGAATTGTCCGCTGCCAGGGGCTACAGTCTGTAACGAAAGAATTCTGTGATGAGCAGTATGGATGGCTTATGAGATGGCAGGAGATTTGTATGAGAAAACGGCACTAGCCCGATGCGGCCAGTGCTTTTTTTATGATTTTGATTATTTTATTTTTGCTGGAACCTTTTTGACTATGCCGCCGTCTATGATCACAAATAAACCACAAACTACACTACGAGGTGACTGGACATGAAGAAGACATTCAAGATGATCACACTATCCGCAGCAGCCGCTCTGGCGCTCAGCTTCACAGGACAACAATTCGCCTCGGCCGCGGCCTTCAAGGATATCCATAACGTACAGGATAAAGACAAGATTATCGCGCTTCAGAACAGCGGCCTGATTAAAGGCATCAGCGCGGATCTGTTCGGCCCGAACCTCAGCATCACAGCAGCCCAGGGGGTGCAGATGATCGTGGGTGCGCTTGATCTCAATCTGGATACGATCCGGTTCGTGAAGGAGCCGCATGCCACCGACTATTTCAAGAACGCGAGTGACTCCGCCTGGTATGCACAGGCGCTGATTATTGCCGGTGTGCACGGCTTGGACCTGCCTGCGGATCTGAAGCCTGGTGAGAAGCTGACCCGCGAAGAGTTTACCTACCAGCTCATTGATGCGATGGAGAACACGAACCGCCTGCCGATGATTAAGCCAGTAGTGACGGAGTATGCCGATCAGGATCAGGTGAAGGTTGAATACTCCGGTGCCCTGCAGCGTGCGCTGAATTACGGTGTCCTGAAGCTGGATGGCAGCGGCAAGCTTAACCCGAAGCAGGAGATCACCCGTGCAGAAGCGGCAGTAGCCATCAGCAATGCACTCTCTTATCTGAAGGCACATCCGGCACCCGGTGCAGTGAGCGGGACGATTACCGCAACCGAAGCCGTCCAGTACATCAAGGATGCCGCCGGGGAAGCGAACCTGCAGATCAAGATTGACCCGAATATGAGCGTGACCCGCGAATCGTTCACCTATCTGCTCATTAACACACTCCAGACCAGCGGCCAACTGCCGATGATCAAGCTGATCCCGGTGGAGATCAAGGATAATGACAAGATCAATATCCTGAACTCGGGAGCTATTCAGACCGCGCTTGCCCTCAAGATCGTGAAGCTGGATCAAGACGGAAGCTTCCGTCCGCAGGACGGTGTCACCAGTGCTGACGCAGCGGCAATGGTCAGCCAGGTGAAGGCCATCCTGAGCGGAAAGTCTGCGAAGTAAGCAACCGCCCCTTCATCTCTGCCCCTTCTGCCGAAAAGGCGGGAGGGGCTTTTGCTGTATTTTACAGCATCAGCACCATCAGATCCTCATCCAGATACTCGCTGCCAAGCTTCATCGCCTTCGGCTCAGTGCCATAGCGGACGAATCCCAGAGATTCGTAGAGTCTTGTGGCCGGAACGTTATTGGACGTTACCGTCAGTGTAAGCAACTCCAGTCCCGGCGCGGCCTTCGCCCGTGCAATCAGCTCCAGCATCAGCGCACGGCCCGTGCCATGTTTACGGGCATCCGGATCTACATATACTGCATAGACATGTGCTTTGTGTTGAATCTTGAGCCTGCTCTCCCGGAACAAGGTGGCCATTCCCGCCAGCCTCTGCTCCCCGTTCAAGAAAGCACCTAGAGTGAAATGCCCGTCCGAGGGGTCCAGCTTGATCCGGGTCGTCTCAGTGGACAATTTCACTTCCGATTCATAGGAGCTAAGGAAAGCTTCCGGGTGCTGCTGCAGCGACTGCAAACGAAGCGCCCGGTAGGCTTCGGCATCAGACGGGGTTAGCGTTCTTATATGTATCATTCTTCTTGCCCCCTCTACATTACAATTTTACGATTTGTAGTAAATTGACAAATAGCAAAAAGTCCGGTATATTTAAGTTCGTAAAATTATATTTTGCACAATTTAAATAAAGAATTGATTTGATTCACATTACTTGAAAAGAGGGACTCGTTATGATGACTGTAAGTTTAATTCTTGTTGCCTTAGTAGCACTAGAGCATGTGTACATACTAGTACTGGAGATGTTCCTGTGGACCACCCCGAGAGCACAGAAGGCGTTCGGATTGACCCCTGCCTTCTCCCGGGAGACGAAGTCGCTTGCTGCCAACCAGGGCTTGTATAACGGCTTCCTGGCAGCCGGTCTAGTCTGGGGCCTGCTGCATCCGAGCGCAGACTTCGGTTACCAGCTGCAATTGTTCTTCCTGATCTGTGTGGCGGTTGCGGCCATCTACGGCGGACTCACCTCTAAGAGATCCATCCTGCTGATGCAAGGCCTCCCGGCCTTCCTGGCGCTGGCAGCCACACTGATCGCACATCTGTAAGATTCGCGGGACTATGCAGGGAGCTTCCACACTTGCCCTCACAGCTTCTGCGCGAACTGGTTCAACTGCTCCGACATCGCCCGGATCTCCTCAATGAAGCTGGACATCTCTTGCGTTGAAGCTGCCTGCTCTTGCCCCACTGAGGCAATCTGACCGATGGATTGGCCGATTCCCTTCATCGCTGTCTGGATCTCCCGCAGGGTGTCCCGTATCCGCTGCGCGGATTGCTCGGTCTCCTGTGAGAACTTGCGGATTTCTCTGGCGACAATGTCGAAGCCCCGGCCCTTCTCTCCGGCATGGGCGGCCTCAATGGCCGCATTAATTCCAAGCAGATGCGTCTGGTCGGCAACCTTCCTCAGAACGGCCAGCACTTCATCGCTTTTGTGGACACTTGCAGCAGTGGTCTCTGACTGGACCAGCAGCTTCTGAGAGAAGCCGGCCAGCTGGTTAGACCCGCCCGCTACCTGCGCGATCCGCGCATTAGCCTGATTCAGGGACAGTGCCATCCGGTCAGCAATTTCCCGCAGCTCGGTCTGTCTGCGCACCTGAATGCAGACCGCCCCGCAGACACGTTCATCCTCTCCATGTACCGGAAGGACCGTACCCACAAATTCGTATCCATAATACTCTTTGGGAACATTGGCCCTTGAGTATTCATCATTTTTCAGTGCGTGATACAGAGGTTCGTCCGCGTGAATCATCTGCCCGGCGCGAATCCCCAGATCAATGGAATCCCCGGGGTAATAGGCGAGAAACTTCTCGGTATCACAGACGGCAATCGAGATATCGTATGGAAAAGCAGCTTTCAGAACGGGCGCGAGATTTATTATATCTTCAAGGGAGCGTACGATGTTTTTCATAGGTGCGGATCTCCTTTTATTCAGTTAGCTTCAGGGTACAGCGAAATCAAGAGTTAAGTTCGACATGTTGCGACAAACCTCCTTTATTCAAAAATGAATAATTAAAAATTGACCATTGTGGCCGGTTTTTCGATCACATTGGGCACGTGAACCCTCGACGTGATCAGTGTAGCAAAATAGCCGGAGCCCTCAGTTACAACTGACAGGCTTCGGCTTATTGGCGTTCTTCTATTGCGCAACACTTGATCCTATGAAATCCTTCAACCGGTTCAGCTGCAGCAAGTGATGGCGGTAGTGCATCTCAATCAGCAGATACCATTCTGCCCCAGACAAGGGGCCGAACCGGGGATGAGGGGCGGTGCTGTGCTCAGGTGCCTGCGCAAGCTTCGGAAGGGTCTCGCGCATCCGCTCAATCACTGTGTTCAGGCCTTGGATCAGCTGCTCCTTGCTCTCCGGCTGCACCGGCGTATACTGCGGTGACGGCGGAACATGAACGCGTACAGGCGGGAAGCTGCCCTCGGCAAAAACCGCTTTACCATCCGGAGTCATCTCTACTTCCTTCCCCGCCGCTTGCCCGTTCCCGGCCAGACACTGATCGATATTACGAAGCTGCATGTACAGCGCCGATTGTATTAAGTGCTGAACCATCTGCCCGAGAGACCACTCTCCTTCGGCAGGCTGCCGCAGCAGCTGCTCCATACTGAAGGTATCTAATTCCATAAGATAGTGATTCGCAGTCTTTTCAAATTGCTGTAAGGCTTCCGTAATCTTCGTATTCATATTCATAGTATTCAGGCAACTCCTTTATTCTTAAGGTCTGACCTGAATATACACAACCGCTCCTGACAACGTTATGTCAGTAGCGTTCCAGCATTCTCGCCGTTTCCTCCCGCACAAGCTTCCGCAAGGCTTCCGGCTCCAGGACAACCGCCCCCGCTCCCCAGCCAAGCACCCATTGCAGCAGGTCCCCGGGCTGGCGTACGCGGAAGGTCATATGCCTGCCGTCTGCCCGGTCCTCCACGGCCTCCAGATAAAAGTTATTCGATTCAGCCGCCTTGTCAGCTATCTCGGGATGCACCAAAATACACACGCGTACATGGCGGTCATCATCCGGCTGATACTCGTGCAGATCGAAATCCGCAGGCACTTCGAACCGGTCATCCAGAACGGTAAGCCCGCTCATTCTGGATAACCGGAAATGACGGATTTCCTGCCGCAGCCAGCACCAGGCGACCAGGGTCCAGGCGCCTCTGTTCAGGACAAGTCCATACGGCGAGGCGGTTCGGATACTCCGGTGACTTCCGTCAGCTTCCTGTCTGCCCTTCGTATACCCGAAGCTGATCTTCCGCTGATCCAGAATCGCGCGGCGGATCTGCTCCATGTACTCCTTCTCCTGTCCTTGCAGCTTATCTTTACTGGTACTCAGCAGCAGGATGCTCTGGCGGAGCCGGGCAGCATTCTCCTTGACATCACCCGGCAGAATCGCTTCAATCTTCCTGCCTGCTGCGGATGCCCGGTTACCATACTCCGTATCGAACCGCTGCTCCACGAAATCCGTCCCGATCAGCAGAGTCACAGCCTCCTCCGCTGTGAAGCTGACCGGGGGCAGGAAATACCCCTTTACCAGTGAATATCCCTGACCTGTAGCTCCTACCACCGGCACTCCGGCTTCACTAAGCGCCTGGATATCGCGGTAGATGGTTCTTACACTAGTCTCGAAGACAGACGCCAGATCCTCTGCCCGTACGACCCCTTTGCGCTGCAGCTCCAGTACGATGGCTAACATGCGGTCTGTCTTGTTCATGCGGCGGCTGCACCCTCTTCATCCTGAAATCAGTTTATGTATTGATTATACTGATTTCCTGTTCGTTTTTCTCCTTACGGCTTCTGATGGAGTACAGAACGAACAGCAGAATGAACCAGAGCGGAGTAAACAGCAGCGCCGGACGGGTCTCGTCGGCAAAGAGCATGATCACTAGAATGGCGGCGAACAGCGTCAGGACAGCATAGTTAATCACCGGGGTGAACGGCGCTTTGAATTTGGAAGCGGCATGTAAATCCGGGCGGTTCCTTTTATACTTGATATGGCAGACCAGCACAACGCCCCAGACCCAGATGAAGCAAATGGCGCTGATTGTAGTCACGATGCCGAAGGCCTGACCCGGAATAAGCTTGCTGAGCAGCGCTCCGGCAGAGATTACTATAGTAGAAATAAACAGGGAATTCGCAGGCACATGATTCCGGTTCAGCTTGCCGAGCTGAGGGGAGGCCTGATTCCTTCTGCTCAGATTGTAGAGAATCCGGCTGGTCGAGAACATCCCGCTGTTGCAGGCGGAGGCCGCCGAGGTTAAGACCACGAAATTGATAATTCCCGCAGCAATCGGAATCCCGACCAGACTGAAGGTGCGCACGAACGGACTTTCAGACGCGCTAAGCTGGGTCCAGGGATTAATGCACAGCAGCACGAAGAGCGCGCCTACATAGAAGAACAGAATCCGCAGCGGAATTTTGTTGATCGCGGACGGGATGTTTTTCTCAGGATTCGCCGTCTCCGCTGCCGATACCCCCACCAGCTCCACGCCGACATAAGCGAATACCACCATCTGGAAGGAGAACAGGAAGCCCTTCACCCCGTTCGGGAATACGCCCCCGTGCTCCCAGAGATT
Organism: Paenibacillus sp. FSL H7-0350; assembly: GCF_038593195.1. Taxonomy (NCBI): domain Bacteria; kingdom Bacillati; phylum Bacillota; class Bacilli; order Caryophanales; family Paenibacillaceae; genus Paenibacillus; species Paenibacillus sp. FSL H7-0350. The sequence goes on from NZ_CP151972.1 coordinate 4,120,194, forward strand.
GCGGACCGACACTGAGCCTGCATCCGTCTTGAACTGGGTCACCAGCAGGACAATCCCCAGGCCGATCAGGGCCAGAATCGTAACTACCTTGATCAGAGCAAACCAGAATTCGAGTTCCCCGAAGCTTTTGACCGTTAGCAGATTGAGTCCGAGCAGAATGATCAGGCAGATCACGGCCGGTACCCACTGCGGAATATCGAACCAGTACTGCACATAGACGCCCACTGCAATCACATCGGCCATCGCCGTCATAATCCAGCAGAACCAGTAGGTCCAGCCTGTAATGAATGCCGCGCGCGGCCCCAAGTAATCCTCAGCAATGTCTGTAAAAGATTGATACCCCGCCTTCGAGAGCAGCAGTTCCCCCAGCGCACGCATCACAAAAAACACGGCGATTCCCACGATCAGATACGTGAGCATGATGGAGGGCCCGGCCTGCTGAATCGCCTTGCCCGATCCCAGGAATAAACCTGTGCCAATCGTACCTCCGATGGCGATAAGCTGGACGTGCCGGTTTGCAAGCTCTCTTTTTAATTCTGTCTGTGCCATACCTGTTTCCCCCTTAATGTATACAATGCTGAAAATACGCAAAAAGGAGACTGGATATCATCCAATCTCCCGGTTCATAAGAGGTTCCAAATAAGCTATCTGCCCACGCTGAAGGGAATCAGCCAGGGAAATAGAAATCCGGTACTCTTCTGTCCTTTTGCCTGAGATTGTGAACCCTTCGGCGCTGCGGTCTCCCGCAGTCTCTCCAGAAGCTGCTCCAGCTATAGTGTGATCCATAGCCTTCATAGCTTGCGAATATTTAATTATTTGAAGCGGACTTCATCTAAATATTTGTCAATTCTATTCATAGCCCAGACTTCTGTCAATAACATTAGTTACATCGCTTGTTATTTAACCGTAATTTTGGTTTCCAGATCTTTATAATAGGTTTTAGCCCATTGGCCCTGTTTGTCCTTGAACATTTTCCCGCTGGCATCCTTGGCATACGTAAACGGCTTAACACTAATGGTCTTCGGGACGGCCGGAAAAGCACCGTAGTTCTGCTCCTCAGTACCGCTTGTCTTAACCTTCTCAAACGGCTTGCCCCACGGCGAGCTCACATTCCCTTTCTCATCCACAAGGTCATATAACATTCTCTCCGGGTTCACCTTGGACTTGGCCGCCGCCGGAACTGCACCCTTGAAGCTCACCTGCAGAGACATTGTTAACGGGGTCATCTGGAAGGATGTCACTGTGTAGCTGAATGTGCTGTTCTTCTTGGAGACGCCCGGATTCAAGCTTAAGAGGGCCCCCAACTTGTTCACTTGAACTTTAAAAACAAACGGCTCCTTCACCCCGTTGGCGTAAGTCTTCAGCGTAAGGTCGAATTTATCCGGGATTTGCTGCTTCATCGCGCCCTTATTCAGATAGATCAAGGCTGTGTCCGTATCCTCTGGATTTGTACTGATGGAAGTATCGTACAACAGCTTTTTCCCATTGATTAACACGTCCACATTCCTGGTCTGGTCTAGGAAAGAACCGTTCTTGTCCACCGTCCCTCCGTCCTGCCGGATGCCTGCGATAAATTGATTACTGTCATAGGTCAGATCGGTTAGTGTCAGGGTTACCCCCTCCTGGGTCACGGCCTGATTCGGGGCGGCAGCAAGCTTTTTCTGAACAATCGCCTTCAGAGTGGCGTTATCGCTGGCCGCGAATACGCTGCCCGCCTTATTATCCTTGTTAACATCGGCTGCCGCCGCTACGGGTAAAGAGTATCCCCCGCCGACAACTGTCCCTCCGAGTACAGCGGTTACTGCTGTTGCTATCATTGCTTTCTTCATCGTATTTAAGCTGATCGTGTACATAGCTTTTCTCCTTTGCTTTTGAAGAATATACAAGAATAACGCTTCCCGGCTGCTAGTTTGTGACATAAGTACAGAAATAACGTCTCTGCATAAAAGTCATTTTTGAATAAACAGAGTCATTTACAAGAAAGAATTCCGTTCATCCGCTCTACTATAATAAATTCATCCAGAACAAGTAGAGTGAGGTTAGAACTTATGGCAAATCCCGCACCACAAGCTATGAACACCAAGCTAGCGCCACCGCCCCAGGGCCGTTTCGGCCGTCTGCTGCACAATATCGTGCGATACCGGGTGCTGCTGTTGATGCTGCTGCCCACGTCGATTATCTTTTTCATCAACTGCTATATTCCGATGTTCGGATTATTCATTGCCTTCAAGAACATCAACTACATTGATGGCATTATGGGCAGTCCCTGGGCCGGGCTGGATAACTTCCGGTTCCTCTTCGCCACCTCTGACGCCCTGCGGGTGACCATCAACACCGTGGGTTACAATGTGGTCTTCATTATCTCAGGCCTTATTCTCTCCGTCTCGCTGGCGATTGCGATCAATGAGGTGCGTAACAAGCTGGCCTCGAAGTTCTTCCAGACCGTGATGATTATGCCGAACTTCCTGTCCATGGTCGTGGTCAGCTTCATCGTCTATGCCTTCCTGCACCCGGAGTACGGCTTCCTGGTCAAGCATATTCTGCCGATGTTCGGCTACTCCTCGGTGAACGCTTATATGCATCCTAACGCATGGCCTTACATTCTGTGGATCACCAAAATGTGGCACTCCATCGGGATCGGCAGTGTCATCTACCTTGCAGCCATCACCGGCATCAGCGAAGAGTTGTACGAAGCTGCGGTGATGGACGGGGCCAGCAAATGGCAGCAGATTACCAAGATTACCCTGCCGCTGCTTACGCCGATCATGGTGATTCTCACGATTCTTAACATGGGCGGTATCTTCCGCTCTGACTTCGGGCTGTTCTACCATGTGACCCTGGACTCCGGTGCGCTGCGCTCGACTACGGACGTCATCGACACCTATGTCTACCGGGGCCTGATCCAGCTCAATGACCTGGGGATGTCCTCTGCGGCGAACTTCTATCAATCTGTCGTCGGCTTCTTCCTGGTCATCGGCGCGAACGCTCTGGCCCGTAAGCTGAACCGCGATACGGCGCTTTTCTAGAAACGGAGGATTCTAATGACTACTGCATCCCGAAGCAACCCTTATACCAAAGGCTCTACTACCGCCCAGATTATTCTGAATGTATTCTTCATCGCCTTCAGCCTGGCGTGTATCCTGCCGATCCTGCTCATTGTCGCTATCTCCTTAACCAACGAGAAGGCCTTGACGCTGCAGGGTTACAAGTTCTGGCCCGATCATATCGACGCGTCCGCGTACCAATATTTGTTCAAGCATTCGGAGACACTGGTTAAGGCTTATGGTGTCAGCCTGACCGTTACCCTTATCGGAACTGTTCTGGCCGTGCTGCTGATTGCGCTGTATGCGTATCCGCTCTACCGGAAGGATTTTCCTTTTAAAAAGACATTCAACTTCTACCTGCTGATCACCATGCTGTTCTCGGGAGGGCTTGTCCCCTTCTATCTGCTATATGTGAACTATCTTGATCTGAAGGACTCGCTGGTCGCGCTGATCCTGCCCGGCTTGTCCAATGCCTTCTATATCTTCATCACCCGCACCTTCTTCCAGCAGACGATCCCGGAGGAGATGATTGAATCCGGCAAGCTGGACGGGGCTTCGGAATGGCGGATCTTCTTCCAGCTCGTGCTGCCGATCTCCCTGCCTGTACTGGCGACCATCGGACTGTTCACTACGCTGATGTACTGGAATGACTGGTTCAACTCCATGCTATTCATTAATGACACCAACAAGTTCTCGCTGCAGTACGTCATGATTCAGATGATCCGCCAGGCCGAGTTCTTCAAAACCCAGCTTGCCGGCACCGGTGTCGCCCTGATGGTACAGGAATCCGTTCCGACCGAAAGTCTGCGGATGGCCATGGTTGTGCTGTCGATTGGTCCGATTCTGTTCATCTATCCGTTCTTCCAGAAGTACTTCACCAAAGGCCTCACGATTGGTGCTATCAAAGGTTAATTGGTCTAGCTCTGGCGTAAATGCCGGTTAGAATATATGATCTAATTATCATTGAGGAGGTTCATACAAATGAGAACAACCAGAAGCTCGGGCGCGGTGCTTGCTGCCCTAACCGCCGTGATACTGGGCATTACCGGATGCGGCGGGGGCAATTCAGGTGCATCCGCACCTTCCAAGGCAGAATCGACAGCAGCAGCTACAACAGCAGGCACGGAAGGCAGCACTAATCCTGACACCTCAACGTTCCGGAAGCTGAAAGTTTACACGGTCGGGAATTTCCCGCAAAATGATACCAAGGCGGTTGTGGACGAGATCAACAAGTATCTCAAAGAAAAAATCAACGCCGAGATTGACTTCCAGGGACTCCCTTGGTCCTCCTGGGCCGAGAAGATGGCACTAGCCTATCAATCCGGTGAACAGGTCGATTTGACCTTTGCTCCGAACTGGGCGGATTTCGCCAATAACGTAGCCAAAGGCGCATTTCTCCCGCTGGATGATCTGTTAGCCAAATATGGACAAGGCATCAAGGACACCCTTGATCCCCGCTTCCTTGACGGCGGAACGGTTGACGGCAAAATCTATGCGATTCCTACCAATAAGGAAATCGGCGAGAGCCATACCATTATGTTCCGCAAGGATCTGGTAGATAAATACGGCTTCGATGTGAACTCAATTGAGACGCTGGAGGACCTGGAGCCATGGCTGCAGACGATCAAGGAGAAGGAACCGGCCATCGCGCCTATCTGGCTATCCGGCAGCGGATCGGATACCCTGGGCTACTTCGACAAGACCAAAGAGAGCATGAAGGAGAACTTCCGTTATGAGCTGGTGGCAGGCGCTCCTGCCGGAATCGTCCTGGATACCAAGACCGATAAGATGGTGATCAGCTCGATGGAGTCCGACACCGCGATCTACCGGATGAAGCTCTATGGCGACTGGTTCAGCAAGGGCTACATTAATAAGGATGCGGCAACGACTAAGACCAGTACTGAAGACGCTTTCAAGGCCGGCAAGACTTGGATGAAATTCGGTTCTGACAAGCCGGACTCCGACAAGGAAGATTCCATCGCCACCGGCATTGAGCTGGTGAAGCTGAAGGGGAATGAACCCGAGATCAGCACAGCCAGCGTCAGCAACTCCATGATGGCCATCGGACGCACCTCGATTGATCCCGAGCGGACGATGATGCTGCTGAACCTGCTGCATACCGACCCAGTTCTGGTCAATCTGATTGACTTCGGCGTAGAGGGCCGGCAGTATGTCAAGGTAGAAGGCAAGGACAACTTCATCAAGCTGCCTGACGGCATTGCTACCCGTGCCGATACCGGCTGGGCACCGGGAATTGAATGGATGTTCGGCAACCAGACCATAACCTATCTGTGGGAAGGCGAAAGTGCCGATAAATGGGAGAAGTTCAAGGCTTATAACGAGAGTGCCCATAAGGTGAAGTCCTTCGGCTTCAACTTCAATACCGACGCTGTCAAAACACAGGTCTCTGTGGTCAGCAATATTATCAAGGAATTCCGCCCGCTGCTGGAAACGGGCAGCCTGGGAGTAGACAAGGTGCTGACGGAATACAATAATAAGCTGAAGGCAAACGGTATTGAGGATATCCGAGCCGAGGTTCAGAAGCAATATGATGCCTGGAAGGCCAAACAATCCTAAACAAACAAGTGGAAACGACTATGCCGTCCTTTTAAGGACGGTATCGTGTCAGCGAGAAATATAAGGATAAGTTGTCGTGTGGAACATACAAATTCTTATATTTTAAGCTAAGGGGAAGGACGGCAGCCGTCCTTCCCCTTTCCTGCCGCTCAGCGTGTAAATGTACCTAAGGATAAGGGGGATGACTGTGAAACTATCATTGCGATTCAAAGTGAGTGCCCTTGTCCTGCTGCTGGTCACGCCGCTGTTCCTCTTTCTCTCCTACACCAATCTCTATTCCACCAACATTGTCCGGGAGAAGGTTGCGAAGTCTGCTTCGGACACGTTGACCCTGCACTTAGGTACTCTCGATGAGCTGCTGGAGCAGACCAGCCATTATCTGCTGCGTACCGCCAATGAGAACATGCTGCTGGAGCTCTATTCGGACAGCGGGCCCGACAGCGTCAATTATTATCTGTCCATCCGTAAGCTGATGGACCAGTGGTACAGCGATGTCAGCTACTACACCATTATCCGCAGTGTCTTCGTCTACCATCAGGACCGGGATGAATTATTCCTCAGCAGCCAGAGAGAGTATTACCAGGAGAAGGAGGTCATTGCCTCCGGGCTGTCTTCACACCTCAAGGCCCCTAATCTCCAGGCCTCCCTGAAGTGGGAGACTGTGACTCTCGGCGGAGAGCCGGTGTTATTCAAGGTGCTGCCGGACAAGAGCGGCCGGCTTCTCATGGGGGTACTGGTCAGTATCGATTCTCTGGCCCAGCCGCTGACCCAGCTGGAGTCTACCGGAGGCAGCGGGCAGGTGGGCATGATCGACAATGACGGTAAATTGCTCTGGGGCCAGTTCGCCAGTGAAGATCTTGCGCTCATCCGCAACCAGCTGGGCCGTCCTGACCGTCCGGTGGATGCCTCGATTCGCCTGAGTAACGGCAATTCGTATTTGCTGATTGACAAGCCTTCGCAGTATTCCAATCTGAATGTCTTCTTCCTGCTTGACGAGAAATCGATTCTGGACGAGCTGCCGATCTTCCAGCGGATCATCAAGGTCATTCCTTTCGTCATTATCCTCGTAATGGTTATTCTGCTGGCTCTGCTCAGCAGGCTGGTGTTCAAGCCTATCCAGCAATTGACCAGCGGGATGCGCATCCTGGGGAAGGGACAGCTGGAATACCGGCTGAAGGATGGCAACAGCAGAGAGTTCCAGATCATTACGATGCAATTCAACCAGATGGCGGAGCAGATCGGTAATCTCAAGATTGATGTGTATGAGGAGCAGATGAAGGTGCAGCAGGCCGAGCTGAAGCATCTTCAGGCGCAGATCAATCCTCATTTTTTCATGAATTCCTTGAATATCGTCTTTCATCTGGTAGAGCTGAAGCAATATGCGCTGATCAAGAAGATGATCGGACATCTGGTCTCCCACTTCCGCTTCATTATGAATACCAATGACGCCTGGATTCCGCTGAGCGGCGAGCTGGGTCATATTCAGAATTATATCGAGATTCAGATGGTCATGTATCCCAACAAGCTGTCTTATGAGGTGCAGCTTCCGCAGGAGCTTGAGTCTACACTGATTCCGCCGCTGCTGATCCAGCCCTTCGTCGAGAATGCGATCAAGCATGGATTCATCAACAATTCGAAGCCCTTCAACGTTGGCATAACCGTCAGTGAAGATGCAGGGGAGAGCGGAAATTCCTGCATTACCATTCAGATCCGCGATTCCGGGCCGGGCTTCTCCGCAGCTCAGCTCGACATGCTCAATCATGGCGTGTATGAGCGCAAGCCGACAGACCGCCATCTGGGAATATGGAACGTATACAGACGCATGCTGATGTTCTATAACAACCGGGCACGGCTTACCTTCCACAATGCTCCAGACGGAGGCGCGGTTGTGGAAATCAGACTACCCGTTCAAAAGGAGCTGTGACGTTCAATGTACAGAGTTCTAATCGTTGACGACCAATACTTCGCCTTGCTCGGCCTCCAGCAGGGGGTGGATTGGAGCGCGCTTAGCGTGTCGGATGTCTGTCTGGCAGAGAATGTGGATCAGGCAATTGCTATTCTTGAGCAGAAGCCCGTAGATCTGCTGATCTGCGATATCGAAATGCCGGGCAGAAACGGCCTTGAGCTGCTGGCCTGGGTGAAGCAATCTGCTCCCGGTACGCTGACGATTATGCTGACCTGCCATGCCGATTTCGAGTATGCCCAGCGCGCGATTTATCACGGTGCCTTCCATTATCTGCTCAAGCCGGTAGACTATGAGGAATTGATGAAGATCTCCCGTGAGGCGCTCGCTGAGATCAGCAAGCAGAAGGAGCAGCAGCAGTTCGAGACCCTGATCCAGGAATACCGGAGACAGTGGGAGCATCAGCTGCCGCTACTGGTGGAACGGTTCTGGCAGGATATTCTCAGCCAGCGGGCGGCGCCCGTGCTGGAATCGCTCACCCTTCCGGCGAACACCTACAATCTGGATCTGCAGCCCGGGGACCGCTACTTCCTAGCTCTGCTGGGGCTGGAGCAGTGGAAGGAGAACCTTAGTGCACGGGATGAGACGATTATGGAATATGCGCTGCGCAATATGGCCGATGAGCTGCTGCTAAGCGGGCTGGAAGGCACCGTGCTGCAGGATCAGGTCGGCCATAATCTGGCGGTCATCTACGTGCGTGGCGATATGAAGGCCGTCCGGCATACGCTGGAGCAGAATGGCCGCACCTTCCTGGATACCTGCGGGCGGCTGCTGCATTGCTCCCTGTCGATCTACATCAGCGCGGGCGTCCCTCTGTCCGGTATCATGAGCGCATATACGGATGTCACTGAACGGGAACAACGCAACCTGAACCGTTCGCGTCAGGTGTTCGGACCGGAGGATCAGGCGTATGGCCGACATCTGCCGCTTGCGCCGGGGCCTCAGGCAGCGCCTATGCACATCTTCGGAGAGTGGGCGACCCTCCTGGAGCTTGGCGAGCTGGAGGAGCTGGAGCGCCGTGTAACCCTGTGGTTCTCGGGCATTGAGCCTGGCCGCTGGACAAGTGAACTGCACCGTCAGCTTATTCACGGCATCCTGTTCATTGTACACACCGTTCTCGCCAAAAAAGGCTTATCCGCACACGCCTCAGCCGAGCTGAAGCCCTTGATGGATAAGGAGAATTATCCGAAGCAGTCCGCTTCGCTCCAGCATTGGGCGCTGGAATGCCTGCGAGCCGTAATGCGCTTATTGCAGACCAGCAATAACGTATCCTCGGCCACAGTCACCAAGATCCGGCAGTATATCCGCTCGCGTCTGAGCGAGGAGATCACCCGGGATGAGCTGGCCGCGTATGTGTACTTGAACCCGGCCTACTTGTCGCGGCTGTTCAAGAAGGAGACCGGGCTGTCGATCTCGGATGTGATCATACAGGAGCGGCTGCAGAAGGCCAAGCAACTGCTGGAGGAGACCGAGCTGAAGATTACCGACATCGCCGAGCAGGTCGGATACACCAGCCTTGGCAGCTTCTCCAACCTGTTCAAGCGGGTCGTCGGCACCACTCCGCAGCAATACCGTGCGCGGAATAGGAAGTGAGCGGGGGCGCGGGGACGTTAGTGACACCAGGAGCACTAGGCATAGGAACCGCTGCGCTAGCACATTCAGCAGACTGATCGCTGCGCCTGCACATTGTGATCGGTTTTCCGATTACATTCGAGCCGATTGCCTCGCGCCTGCACATTGTGATCGGTTTTCCGATTACATTCGAGCCGATTGCCCCACGCCTGCACATTGTGATCGGTTTTTCGATTACATTGGGCCGTCTACCCCGGCACAAGCTTCCCGGCGGTGCAGGCAGATGTCTTTTGCATACCGCCGCCGCGCCCACCATACCTGCCAAACAAAAAGAGCGAGAGGGCTATACGCCCCTTCGCTCTTTTTAACATGCTTTACTTTAACAATTAACTCTTATTACTTAATAATCACGTATTCCAGTCCCACCAGCTTGGCGTAGGTAACGATCTGATCAGTAGTGAGGTTCAGCGATACGACGGTATGGTGTCCGCCACCGTTCTCGATCCATGCTCTGACTCCGTCCTGGAAGTTAGGCTTCACCTGCCACAGTACGCGTGCTACCGGAAGATTCGGAGCTGGAACGGTTGGCTCGAAGGCGGTAACTTCGTTGATCAGCAGCTTGTAATGAGTGCCGAAGTCAGCCATCGATACCACGACACCTTCGCCTGACTTGCCGTCGAAGACGAGACGGGCCGGGTCTTCGCGGTCGCCGATGCCCAGCGGGGACACGATGATCTTCGGCTGGTTGCTGGCCAGGCTCGGATCAACCTCCAGCATGTGGGACTGGAGAATCGCTTCCTGTCCGGCAGCCATTTCGTAAGTGTAATCCTCCATGAACCCGGTGTTCAGGTTGTGGCTCATGACCTTCATCAGGCGGTCCAGGGCCGCAGTCTTCCAGTCCCCTTCACCGGCGAACCCGTAGCCTTGTGCCATCAGGCGCTGAACAGCCAGACCCGGAAGCTGCTTCATGCCGTGCAGATCCTCGAAGTTGGAGGTGAAGGCATTGTAGCCGCCTGCATCCAAGAAGCGCTTAAGGGCAATCTCATAGCTCGCCTGCACCTTCACGCTGGCTTCCCAATCTTCCTTGCTGTACGTGCCATAATCAACGGCATACAGCTTCGTATATTCTGCGAACAGGGCATCGATCTCTTCCTGCTTCACTTCGTTCACATAAGCTACCAGATCGCCGATGCCGAAGTAGTCCACGGTCCAGCCGAACTGGATCTGGGCTTCTACCTTGTCGCCTTCGGTCACGCCAACGTTGCGCATGTTGTCGCCGAAGCGGGCAACCTTGATGTTGAAGCCTTCGTTATAAGCTACGGCAACGTCCATCCATTCTGCAATCTGCTTCTGGACTTCAGCACGTTCCCAGTATCCTACAACGACCTTATTCTGCTTCTTCAGACGGGCATTGATGAAACCATACTCACGGTCGCCATGGGCAGCCTGGTTCAGGTTCATGAAGTCCATGTCAATTGTCGCCCAAGGAATGCTCTCATTATACTGGGTAGCCAGGTGCAGCAGCGGCTTCTGCAGCAGCTTCGTGCCGCGAATCCACATTTTAGCCGGGGAGAAGGTGTGCATCCAGGTGATTACACCGGCAACCTCGTCACGGTAGTTCACTTCTTTCATGATGGAAGTGATTTTGTCTGCGCTAACGGCCAGATCCTGCAATACCAGCGGATAAGGAAGCACTCCGCTATTGTTGAGCGCATCGGTCATTTCCTGAGCATGAGCCTTCACTTCACCCAGCGCTTCATCTCCATACAGGTGCTGCGATCCTACTACGAACCAGAATTGCTTGTCGCTTACTGTTGACATAATATTCATCCTCTTCTCTATTAGTTTGGTAAAAGTCAGTTATTTCTGTCCGTAATACGCGTCCTTGCCGTGCTTGCGCAGGTAGTGCTTGTCCAGAATCCGCTGCGGCAGCTCCTCGGCGAACGTATTCAGCTGGCGGGCGAAGAGATTCATCTTGGACACTTCCTCCAGCACCACACTGTTCATGACAGCGGCGTGGGCATCCTTGCCCCACGTGAACGGCGCATGGCCCTTCAGCAGAACGCCGGGAATCGCCATGACATCCAGCCCCCGCTGTTCAAACGTCTCAATGATCACATGCCCGGTCTCTGCTTCATACCCGCGGTCAATCTCTTCCTGGGTCAGGAACCGTGTGCATGGTACAGAACCATAGAAGGTATCTGCATGTGTCGTCCCCATAACCGGAACATCCAGTCCAGCCTGAGCCCAGATGGTTGCCCATGTGGAATGCGTATGCACGATGCCGCCGATCTCAGCATAATGCTTGTAGAGTACAGCATGAGTGGCTGTATCCGAGGAAGGTCGCATCTCTCCTTCCACCACATTTCCATCGAAGTCCACAACGACCATATCGCTCGGCTTCATTTTATCGTAGCTGACTCCGCTCGGCTTGATGACGAACAGGCTGCTCGCCCGGTCCACCGCGCTCACATTGCCCCAGGTGTATTTGACCAGCCCGTGCTTAGGCAGCTCCAGATTAGCCTCGCATACCTCTTCCTTCAATTGCTCCAGCATGTGTTAATTCCCCCCGTTCTCTACGAGATGATCTACAGCGGCCTGCTCAATCGCCAGACCCGCCGTGTAGCGTTCCATGAACAATTCAAAGCCCTTCACATCTGCCGCAACCGGATGAATAGTCTCGCCTTCGATATCCTTGAAAACCTTCTGGTCGAGGAAATCATCCAGACGCTCCTGCTGCCCTCTATTCTTCATATAAGAAGCCAGAATCGCCATGCCCCATGCGCCGCCTTCTCCGGCTGTTGCCATCACAGAGACCGGCACATTCATCGCAGCAGCTACAATTCTCTGTCCGACTACAGGCGTCTTGAACAAGCCGCCATGCGCCAGAATGCTGTCGATGGACACCTGCTCCTTCAAAGTCAGAATATCCATCCCGATCTTCAGTGCGCCAAAAGCGGAGAACAAATGCGTCCGCATAAAGTTACCCAGCGTGAAGCGGCTCTCCGGCGAACGGACGAACAGCGGCCGTCCCTTGTCCAGCCCGGTAATATTCTCACCCGAGAAATAGCCGTAGCTCAGCAAGCCGCCGCCATCGGCGTCTGCCTCCAGTGCTTTATTGAACAGAACGCTGAACAGCTGCGCCGGATCAACCTTGAAGCCCATCGCCTCCGAGAATTCCCGGAACAAGCCGACCCAGGCGTTGATATCGCTGGAGCAATTGTTGGCATGTACCATTCCCACCGGACTACCATCCGGGGTGGTCACCATGTCAATCTCAGGATATACCGCCGTAAGATCCTTCTCCAGCACGATCATAGCGAATACGGAGGTGCCTACAGAGATATTACCGGTCCGTTTGCGGACACTGTTCGTAGCGACCATTCCTGTTCCGGCATCGCCTTCCGGAGGACAGAGCGGAATGCCTGCCAGCAGGTCCCCGGACTCATCCAGCAGTCTCGCTCCAGCCTCTGTTAACACGCCCGCCTGCTCGCCTGCAGCGTAGACCTTGGGCAGAAGATCACTCAGCTTCCAAGGGTAATTCTTAGCGGCAATCAGCTCATCGAACTGGCTGACCATGGCCGGATGGTAATTCTGCGAAGCTTCATCTATAGGGAAGACCCCGGAGGCATCGCCAATCCCGATCGCCTTGCTGCCGGTCAGCAGCCAATGGATGTATCCGCCCAGCGTCGTTACGAACGTTGCCTGCGGAACATGCTCTTCCCCGTTCAGAATCGCCTGATACAGGTGGGCAATGGTCCAGCGCTCCGGAATATTGAACTGGAACAGCTCTGTTAATTCCTTGGCCGCCGCACCGGTTGTAGCATTGCGCCAGGTCCGGAACGGAACCAGCAGCTCGCCCGTGCTGTCAAAGGCCATATATCCATGCATCATTGCTGAGAATCCGATCGAACCGACAGTAGTAACCGTAATCCCGTATTTCTGTGCAACCTCCTGCTTCATCTCGCGGTAAGCCGCTTGCAGGCCCTTAATAATATCCGTCAAAGGATACGTCCAATATCCGCCTTCCAGCAGGTTCTCCCACTCGTAGCTTCCGGATGCAACCGTCTCGAACTGCTGATCAATCAGGACGGCCTTGATACGTGTGGACCCAAATTCGATACCCAGTGATGTCTCTCCCTTAAGTATCGCTTGCTTGATGTTCTGATCCATGCCCACGTTACTCCTCTCTGAACCAAACTGTGTTACTTACGAATCTAAAGAATGCGCTTCCTTTATGAACAGGTTTAGTATATTTTTTGTTCGTACATTTGTCAATAATATATATAAGATATACCTACAAATTTACCGAGAAATCACCCGTTTTTTATGCAAATCATTATATATAGTAGACACCGGAGGATATTAAGCTTATATTCAAGCTATAATATGTACGTACAACTACAATAATTTATCCATTTCAAATAAGAACAACTATGAAAGAAGTGACCCGTGTGCGAACCAAGTACCAGATCATATTCGATGAACTCAAAAGCAATATCCTGTCCGGCACCTACAGTGTAGGCGAACAAATTCCTACGGAGTCGGCGCTGCAGGAGATGTACGGCGTCAGCCGCCAGACCGTGCGGAAGGCCATTCTGGAACTGTCCAACGAGGGGTTCCTGCGGAGCGAGAAGGGCTCAGGCACCTATGTCAGCCACCAGTTCCGGTCCAAATCCGGGAATGGCGCGGGCAAACGGACCATCGGCGTAATCACCACATACCTCTCCGATTATATTTTCCCCTCCATTATCCGGGGGATTGAAGGCAGGCTCAACGAGGACAACTATTCCCTGCTGCTCGCCAGCACCAATAATGATGTGGCCCAGGAGAAAAAGGCGCTGGAAATGATGCTGTCCTTCGGGGTAGACGGGCTGATTATCGAGCCTACGAAGAGCAATCTGTACAACCCGAACATCGCCTATTACCTGTCGTTCAAGGAGCAGGATGTCCCGTTCATCATGATTAACGCTTATTATGAGGAGCTGGAGGTGCCGTTCTTCTGTCTGGATGATGTACAGTCCAGCTATCTGGCGACCCGGGAGCTGATCTCGAAGGGCCATACCCAGATCGGGATTATCGCCAAAATGGACGATCTCCAAGGCAAATACCGCATGAAAGGCTATATCAAGGCGCTCGGCGAAGCCAAACTGCGCTTCCACCCGGAGCAGGTGCTCTCCTTCGATACGGAATCCAAGTGTGACCTGTCGGCGAACCTCAAGCAATTCCTGAAGGATAACCGGGAGGTGCTGACAGCCCTTGTGTGCTATAACGACGAGGTGGGACTCGAGGTGGTTAACGTCTGCAAGCAGTTGGAGATCTCGATCCCGGAGGAGCTGTCAATCATTGGCCAGGACAATTCCTATATCGCCAAGAACGCAGGCATCAAGCTGACGACCTTAACCCACCCGCAGGAGCAGATGGGCCGGGATGCGGCCGAATGGGTCATTAAGAAGCTTCAGGGTAAAAAGGACCTGAAGAGCAGCACCTACTATCTGCCTGAGCTGATAGAGGGGGAGACGGTGCGGGTGCTGGAACCAGCTCCAGCGGAATAGGATAGTCCGCCCAGAAATAAGCTTAAGCTACACAGACAAACAGCCCTGACCGCTTCATGACCGTTACAGGCCGTGAAGCGGCAGGGCTGTTCTTATTTAATCTGGCAGAACCGGGGGACAGGCTTAGTCCAGCAGCGTAGAGATGCTTATGCTTTCAATCTTAGCGCCCTTGACATGGAACAGAATATAATCCACATAGTTGCTTGGGGCGAACCGGTAGTCATCCTCTTCCTCAGGTGCCCCGTCTCCGGTCAGCTTGCCTTCGGGATAGGCTTTTTTGAGTGTGTCCAGGCTGTCTCCGACCTTGATATTACGGACCGTAGTGTACTTCGGATCGGTAATCTTCATGCTGAAGATGTAGAACTGCTTGCCGTCACCCGAATCAATCGTCTTAATCTCAAGGCCCGGGAAGGTATACGTGTTCTCTGTTCTGCCGATCAGGGTATCCATATTCTTACCGTCATCCAAAGAATACGTGTGCGATTTCTTCGCAGTTGCCTTGCCCAGCATACTCTCCAGCTTAGCATCATCCACAATGTCGGAGAGCGCGATGGTGTGATCCTTATGGACAAAAGCCAGCTCCTTCAGGATCACATTTCCTTCCTTCTCGATGGTTCCCTCCTTGATCGCCTCGGAGCTGCCCGCTGAAGCCGCTGGGGTTGGCTCGGCCGTAGCAGCTTCAGTCGCCGCAGGCTCAGCAGCAGGGGTAGCCGAAGCTTCCGGTGCCGCTGTGGACACCGCTTCAGCTGTAGGTTCTGCCGAAGGGGTAGCCGCCGGAGCGGCCGAATCGGACTGGCATCCGGCCAGAAGTGTCATTAACAATACTGCGGGCAGCAGCAGCGCTGCCGGTTTTTTAAATGTTCCCATAAGTAATCCCTCCATGAATGTACGCGTTTGGCGCGTTGTTTGTTTGGTATGAGGTTAGTATACGAAAACCATTTATTAGTGTAATAACAGAGTTGTATCAGTCTTGTAACGTTAACTAAGCGGCAGATGGATAGAGACGGTAGTTCCGGTTCCGAGCTGGCTCTCTATGCTGAGGTGCCCGCCGAACTTCTCGGCGATCTCCTTACAGATGGATAACCCCAGCCCCGTTCCGCCTGCCGCGCTGGCATTCCGTGCCCGGTAGAAGCGTTCCTGGACGCGGGTAAGTTCATCCGCGCTGATTCCGATGCCCTGATCGCTGATCTGCACGACAGCTTCCTGCTCCCGGACCAAAGTTTCAATGCTTACCCGGGTACGGAGACCGGAGTATTTAATGGCATTGTCCAGTACATTCGCGATCGCATGGGACATCAGCACCTGATTGACATTGACGAAGACCGACGGTCCCTGGCGGATCGTAAGCTCTATCCCCTTACTGTCCGCCTTGACCCTCAATCCGGCGGCTACCCTTGCGGCCAGCTGTGCCAGATCTGTCTTCTCGGCATCGATTCCATCCTGTCCTGCCTTATCGAAGCGTGACAGCATAAGCAGTTCATTGACCAGCCGGGTCAGGCGGTCCGATTCATTCACCAGATGGAAGTAGATCCGCTGCAGCTCCTCATCCTCGTCCTCGCCTTCGTACAAATATTGTGAGAACCCCTTGATCGCAGCGAGCGGCGTCTTCAGCTCATGGGATACATTCGAGACAAACTGCTTCTGATACTGGATATAGTCGCTGAGCTGAATGCCCATCCGGTTCAGGCCCGCAGCAAGCATGCCCAGCTCATCCTTCCGGTTCAGGCGCACCTCCCTGAACTGCTGGTTGGAGAAGCTCTCTGTCGCGCCAAGCAGGTATTTGATCGGCTTCGTCGTATTACGGGCGATGAAAAGACTGGAGAGCGTAATCAGGATAATGAACCCTCCCGCACCGGCGAACAGGATATAGCGGATCTGATCCATCATCGTATAGAAATAAGAGACATCCTCCACGAACTCGTACACATAGCTGTTCTGATAATATTTGTCTTGGATCGGAACTGCGAAGTACAGCAGGTGATCCCCGGAGACCGTGTACGCATAATTACCCTTAAGAGCGTTCTGGATATTCCCGGGGAAAATGACGGGGGTCTTGTTATTAATCACAATCCCGTCAACAGCGAGTCCCAGCAGCTTCTGGCTGCTGTCGTAGATCCGCACCTCCTTGACGGAGGCTTTTAACGTCTCCAGCGCGCTTCTCGCCACCGCCTCCATCTGCCCGGCATCCACCTCTTGTTCGTGCCTGGAGAGCACCTCTCTGAAGGACATCTCGCCCAGATCTGCCTTCTCCATCATTTGCTTCTCTATCGTTACGAAGCTGAAATAGTCAATCGCCTTATTCACCGAAATAATGATAACGGCAAAGGACAGCACCGAGAACAGCAAATACATTAGCACCAGCCGGGTCGCGTATTTCAGGCGGAGCCACCTCCCAGCTGATAACCGAAGCCGTAGACGGTCCTGATATATTTCGGATTCTCGGCATCATCCTCCAGCTTCTTTCTTAAGCGCATAATCGTCATATCCACGCTGCGGCTGTCGCCCATGAAGTCATAGCCCCAGACGATCTCCAGCAGCTCATCCCGGGTATAGATTTTGTCCGGGCGCTTCAGCAGCGTCTCCAGAATTCTGAATTCCTTGGCCGTCAGGGCAACCGGAACGCCGCCCTTCTGCACTACCCGGGTCTCCAGATCGAAGGTCAGCTCCTCATGAGTGATCCGGGTATCTTCAGCATCTGCGGGCAGACCGCTGTTCTGGGCTCTCCGGAGCACCACCTTGATCCGCGCCAGCAGCTCCCGGTTATCGAACGGCTTGGTCATGTAATCCTCGGCCCCCAGCTCAAGTCCCAGGACCTTATCTATAATCTCATTCTTGGCCGACAGCATAATGATGGGAACCGCCTGCCGCTTGGTAATCTCCTTGCACAGGTCATAGCCGGAGCAATCGGGCAGCATCAGATCCAGTACCACCAAATCCGGCTGAAAAGAATCCAGGGCCGTAAGCCCCGCACTTCCGTTCTCCGCAGTCCGCACCTCATAATTCTCTCTGCGGAGCACAAGCTCGATCAGGTCCCGCAGAGCCGCTTCATCATCGATTACGAGAATTTTGTTCATCCGATCCCTCCTCTTCTACCTAATATTAACACCGCGAGAGAACGTTAGACTCTCCGTCACCGTTCGAACCCCCGTGACGATCAATTGTATTCAGTTATTCACACACATTGCGCCCGCGCACCCTGCCCCGGCACATTGTATTCGGTTTTTCGCATTCAATCGGTCCGCCCTGGTGTACAACTAGCCTTGGCTGCTGCCGGACCGCTAGCTATATACTTTTCAAAAATAAACCTTCACAGATAGTTCACCTTGCCCGCTTCTCAACATACCTTGAATAAACCAACTAGAAAGGGGACAAATCAATGTATCTGCTCTGGGTAATCATCGTAGGTGGACTCATCGGCTGGCTAAGCGGCAATCTGATCGGGCGTGATGTTCCGGGAGGCGTACTCGGCAATATAATCGCCGGGTTCATCGGCTCCTGGCTGGGCTCCGAGCTGCTTGGTCCAAGGGGCCCTGTAGTAGGTGGCTTCCACATTGTTCCGGCTATTATCGGCTCCATCGTTGCGCTATTGATCTTCTTTGCCCTGGCCCGCGGCGGCGCCTTCCGGCGTCGTTAATCCTTCCTGACGGCTGCTGCAAAGTCAACACAGAGCCCCTCCTGTTCACCCAGGCAGGGGCCCCTACCATGTCATCCTTACACAATCCTTAGAATCTGCCCTTAGAGTAGAGGGAGAGAAAGGATGATATACTATGCAGGATAATATTCTGGAAATACAGGCTCTATGTAAAAGCTTCAAGCGCCAGACAGCCGTCAACAACGTATCGTTAACTGTTGCACGCAATTCTGTCTACGGGCTGCTTGGTCCGAACGGTGCAGGCAAATCGACCCTGCTCAAAATGATTACCGGCATGCTGCGGCCCGATTCCGGGACCATCCGCTTCCAGGGCCGGGAATGGACCCGAAAGGACTTAAGCCGGATCGGCATATTAATTGAAGCACCGCCGCTGTACGATAATCTGACTGCCCGGGAGAATCTCAAGGTACGCACGCTAGCCCTCGGACTGCCGCAGTCGCGGATCGAAGAAGTGCTTGCTGTTGTCGATCTGACCGCTACCGGGAAGAAACGCGCCGGACAATTCTCCATGGGGATGAAGCAGCGGCTCGGCATCGCGATTGCGCTCTTGAACCAGCCGGAGCTGCTGATTCTGGACGAGCCGACGAACGGGCTGGACCCGATCGGGATTCAGGAGCTGCGGGAGCTGATCCGCTCCTTCCCGGAGCAGGGAATCACCGTCATTCTGTCGAGCCACCTGCTCTCCGAGGTGGAGCAGACGGCTGACCATATCGGCATCATCGCGGGCGGCGTGCTGGGCTATCAGGGGGCGGTCTCCCCGGATCAGGACCTAGAGGCGCTGTTCATGCAGGTCGTAACAGCCCACCGGAGGGAGGGTGCCGCTCATGCTTAATATCATTAGAGCGGAACACCTGAAATGGCGGCGTACCTTCATTCCCAAGCTGGCCTGGATCGCTCCAGTATTCACTCTGTTCTTGTGCGCTGTTCTGATGGGCGGCGGCTTTTTTCAGAGCGGGTCTTATAACTGGTGGTACACGATACTGTTGCCCGGAGCGCTGAGCCTGGTCTGTTCGCTGGCGCTGCAGAAGGACGCGAAGCTGAAATACCGCGGAATACTGGCCTTGCCCTTTACACCGGGAACACTCTGGGCCGGGAAAATCATCGCCTGTGCGTATTGGCTAATGGCTGCGCTCCTCGTGTTCCTGACCGGGGTTACAGCCGGGGGGCTACTGTTCGGACAGACGATTACACTGCTGGGCAGTCTGGCGGGCAGCATATTGATCTTCCTCACCTTCCTGTGGCAGATCCCGCTGTGCCTGTTCCTGGCGGCCCGTCTCGGATTATTCGCAGCGGTCCTGCTGAACCTTGCCGGTACTATTCTAGGTGTAGTTCAATTCGACAAGGGCGGCTTATGGGATTACATCCCCTATACGATTACCTTCAGGCTCATGTGTCCGGTGCTGTCCATCCTGCCGAACGGCCTGCCGGTCCCGGCGGACAGCCCCCTGCGCAGCACGGATATGATTCTTCCGGGTACGCTGGTCTCTCTCGGATGGTTCGCCATCCTGTTCCTGCTCACCACCGTATGGTTCCGTAGACAGGAGGCGAAGTAGCATGAATGCACTTCCGGGTCTGCTCAGGGCCGATCTGCTCAAAATACGGCGCACCCCGTTTCTCCTGATCCATCTGCTGACCCCGCTGATCGGGGCTGCCTTGTTCCTGGCCTACTATTCCATCTCCCCTGCCAGTGAAGCGGGCAAGGTGATGGGGTTCATGCAGGCAGTCGCTTGTGCGTTTCCTACCCTCATCGGGCTGGTCTGTGCAATGGTGGCGGAGCAGGAGGCCGTCTCCGGAGGATTCCAGGGAATGCTGTCTCTGCCTGCGGCCAGAAATACCACCTATGCCAGCAAGCTGCTGCTCCTGCTGGGATTCAGCCTGGGGGCTGTCCTGCTGATCTTCGTCCTGTTCAGCCTGGGCTTTGCCGGAATGCTGGGACAGGACCGGCACGGCATACCCTTTTATCTCACCGGGTCCGTGATCCTGTTCGCAAGCAATATTCTGCTCTATCTGCTTCACTTCGCGCTCAGCCTGCGCTTCGGACGGGGCGTCTCTATCGGCATAGGAATCACGGGAAGCCTGCTCGCTGCCCTGATGCTGACCGGTCTTGGTGATATCCTCTGGCCGTATATCCCCTTCGCCTGGGGCGGCCGTTTCCTCTCCCTGCTGGAGATTCAGCATTCGGGAGGCTTGCCGCCTTTTGCCGAAACGAGATTGGCCACCGGCGTATCCATCTGCATAGTAGCAACGATAGCTGCCGGACTCCTCAGTATGTTATGGTTCTACAAGTGGGAGGGCCGCTCTGCGGATAACTAGCCTCCAAATCTGTAAATGAAGGAATTAATATTATGGCCAAAATACTTGTGGTAGACGACGAACCCGCCATCCTGTCCCTGATAGCCAACGCACTCAGTACCGACCGCCATCTGGTAACCACCTTCTCTGATTCCACGCTGGTGCGCGGGACCGACCTCGGTGCATATGACCTGATTCTGCTGGATGTGATGATGCCCGGTGTGGACGGCTTCACCCTGTGCCGGGAGATCCGCACGGCGGTGGATTGTCCCATTCTTTTTTTGACGGCGAAGACGCTGGAAAGTGACCTGATGTACGGACTGGGACTGGGGGCGGATGATTATATTATGAAGCCCTTCGGCATAGGTGCGCTGCGGGCGCGGATCAACGCTCATCTGCGGCGGGAGAACCGGGAGAAGCGCAACATTCTGTATATGGACCCTGTACGCTTCAACCTCTCCGGTAAAGAGCTGTACGCCCGGGAGGACAAGGTGCCGCTGACCAAAAGTGAATATGAAATCTGCGAGTTTCTGGCCCGCCACCGCGGTCAGGTCTTCTCCAAAGAGAATATCTATGAAGGGGTCTTCGGATATGACGGGGAGAGTGACAGCAGTGCCATTACGGAGCATGTCAAGAACATCCGCGCCAAGCTGGGCCGGTACGGGCTTGAGGCCATTGAAACCATCTGGGGGATCGGATATAAGTGGAAGCTGTAAAACAACGCAAAACCGTGCGGCTGCGCACCTTTTTTCTGCACTACCTGCTGCTGTTGAGCCTCGGTACCGTTCTGCTGCTGGGAGTATTGGTTGGCGCATTCACACTGGCGTTCGCCCGGGGGGCGCTGCTGCCTGCCAACTATGACGAGAAGGAAATCGCCCAGTTCAAGCAGCAGCTGGCTGCGGGCGGAGCGGATAAGTCCCCCCTGGTCCCGGGCCGGCTGGAGTACACCGTATTCACCTTGGACGGGAAGCCGCTGGCCGGCAATCTGACGGCTAAAGAGTCGAAGCAAGCCTGGAGAATTGTCCAGGAGGGGAACAACAGAAGCTCCTACTACTACACCACCGCTGAGCATGGGCAGAAGCTGTGGATCTTCCGTTATATCTTGACGCCGCAGTACGCTTCTCCATTGCTGCGCAGCTCGTTGCCGAACCCCCAGCTGCTTGCCCCCGCGCTCTTCGTGCTCGTTTTCCTGCTGATGGCCGCCCTGCTCGCGGCCAGGTTCGGCCGGAAGCTCTCGGAGCGGATGACCGGGCTGCAGGAAGCGACCGATAATATCCGGCGCGAGAATCTGGAGTTCACCGTCCAGCCCAGCGGCATCCGGGAGATTGACGAGGTATTGGGCTCCCTGGACCGGATGAAGGATGCCCTGCAGACTTCACTGGAGAAGCAGTGGGAGCTGGAACGCTCCCGCAGGGAGCAGATCTCCGCGCTGGCCCACGACATCAAGACGCCGCTGACCATTATCCGGGGCAACGCTGAACTGCTGCAGGAGATTGTAGAGACTGAGCCGCAGCGTGAATACAGCGGCTATATCCGCCGCAGCGCCGAAGACATTGAAGCCTTCGTGCAGGAGGTCATTGACTTGTCCAGCCTGCAGGCCGGCTCATCCCGCCAGCAGACACGGGTCCCGGCGGCAGAGATCATGGCCGAGCTGGAGCTGCAAATGAAGGCCCTGGCTGCGGGCAGGGACCTGCGGACCTCTGTCCGGCATGAGAAGCTGCCGGAATTCCTGTACATCCACAAGGAGCTGCTGCTGCGGGGAATCATGAACCTGATCGCCAATGCGGCCGAGCACACCCCGCCCGGTGGAAGCATTGCCCTGCTCGTCCAGGGTGAAGCGGCGGCGGTTCAGTTCACGGTTACCGATACCGGCAGCGGCTTCTCAGCGGCCGACCTCCGGGAGGCGACTAACCAATTCTACCGGGGCGATCCGAGCCGCAGTTCCGGGGATCACCACGGAATGGGGCTCTATATTGCGAGGTCTGTGGCCGAGCAGCACGGAGGCAGTCTGAGCCTCAGCAACGCCGCACCCTCCGGGGGCGGGAAGGTCACGATGCGCATTGCCGCGCCTGAGCAGCAGCCCAGCCAAGTGGAAACGGCTTTGCCGTCCTTTTGAAGGACGGTACCGTTTCAGCGAGAAATAGAAGGATAATGTATAGCGTGAAACCTATACATTCTTATATTTCAAGGGATAAACTGAATGCCGCCTGTGGTCAGGCGGCGTTCAGTCCCAGCTTACTTTTCAGCTCCGGATAGATCCGGCCATACAGCTTCCGCCGCAGTACTGAATGGTACAAGGCCAGCACCAGCGTCACCACGATCAGCGCGGCGGGTACGAGATACAGCACCGGATGATCCACGAAATAGCCGAACACATCATAACCCCGGTTGATATACCGGCCGTAGATCGCGGCGATGGCAACCACCAGCAGCACCGGCAGGGCAAACAGACCGGACAGGATGTTGACCTTTTTCATCTTTTTGTAGGTGGATTGAAACGCCCTTTCACCCTGGGCTTCTTCGAGCAGCATGACTTGCTTATCGAAGGAGTCGCTTTTGCGCACCGGCATCTTGGATTGTGTAATGTAGTTGTGCAGCACATCCAATTCATGGCTGAATTCCATTGTTCTTAATATTGCTCTGCCTGCGTTCATGGATGATTCCTCCTAATTAAAAATCCAGACTTCTCCCCAGTTCCGCTGATACAAGCGGCGGGAGGGGGTGTGTTCCGTTTGCTCTGTGTACAGGTTGGTCGCCGTTATAAGCGCAGCCATCTTGTCCAGGAAGACCGCCTTCGGCAGTTCCTGGCCGATAATTAACTCGTAGACTTGCTGAAATTCGGCCAAGGTGAATTGCTCAGGCATTAAGAGCAGCGCGATTCCGGTTCTCTCCGTCTCCTGGCGCAGCCGTTCCATGGCATAGGCAATGATCCTCGCGTGATCAAAAGCAAGTCCGTCATTGGACAAGACGGCATATTGCACCGAACTGGACGCCGGTGCCGCTGTCACCGTCTGTTCGATCACCGCAGTCAGCGCTTGGCCTGCGGCCTCCAGCCGAAGCTCATAGGTACGGGTGCGTATGCAGCCCGGCTCCAGCAGCTCTTTATGCTCCTGCCGAAGCTGGTAGCTTACCTTGAACCAGGCCGCAGCCTCGGCATCATCCCCTGCCTCTAATTGGATACGGCGGCTGTCGACCAACGCCATATAGCTGCTGCTGATCACCCATGTACGGGGATCGCGCCCGGGGTCAGAGAAGGTGCGAAGCTGCTCCAGATACGCACCGGTAACACCGGTCTCCTCCTCCAGCTCGCGTGCGGCCGCCTGATCCGTGGTCTCGTCCGGCTGGGCGAAGCCGCCCGGAAGCGCCCATTTGCCGAGGCAAGGGTGCCCGCCTCTGCGGATCAGCAGGAGGTGCAGCTCCTTCGCCGCAGCCACGGTTACATGGTCTGCCTCTGCATCCATGGCGGTGAAGATCACCATATCCGTAGCCACTGAAGGCCGCACATAATCCCCAGGCCGGTACTGTTCCAGGAATTCTTGTTCTGTAAGTCCGTTACCATCTCTCAATTCCACTCTCTCCGCCTCCTTCTGTCTCTTGCTCAATGCTCCAGCTCTCCGAAATAGTTCCCGTACGGCTTGAACTTTGCCAGTACACTGTCCACCTTGCTTATACGTTCCGTAAGCGCGCCCCTCAGGGTAATATAGGGAATCCGCCGCTCCTTCAGATCTGCGATAATCTGCTGGTGGAACACCTGCCGCTTCTGATCCCCGCTGCGGTCCCACGTATCGTCATATGGAATATCATCGTCGCACAGGAAGAACAGGTCGTAGCGCTGCGCATTCTCCAGGGCCAGCCGGGTCAGCAGCTCAGGTGCCTTCCCATGGTAATCCAGCGCATACATATACGTGGTGATCGCATTCGTATCGACGAATAAATACCTATTGGCCTCAAGCAGCGCCTGCTCTTCCCGCTCCAGATGCCCTACCGCAATCTCGTCAAAAGCCTCCAGCCCAATCCGCCGGTCCACCTGATGCTCCGTCCAGTAATCACGCCCGTATTCGCTGGCGAAGGACGTGCCGTACTTCCGGGCAAGCGCTTCGGTGATCGTCGACTTGCCGGTAGACATCGCCCCTACGAACACGACCTTCGTAATCAAATCGCGGTACACAATCCCGCTTACATAATCACGGTATTTGTAGGGGTCCGAACGGACCATCGTGGCCGATACAGGCACCTGCACCCTCGCCTCATCCACCCGCCGGTCAATAGCGCCCAGCGCCAGGCTCATATGCTCTCCATAGAATTCACTCGAATAAAAATGAGTCACCTGTTCGCCCTTCAGCAGCCCGAGAATATACTGCTCCTCCCGGATCTCATGCTCCCTGTCATCCGAATATCCGTCCGGCCCGTCCCAGGCCTCGATTACCCGGACCGCAGGATAGAGCTTGCGAATCCAGTTAGCCCTAACCTGCAGCGGAACCGGAGAGACGGTCGTCTCATAGATCACTACAATCAGTTCGTCAACCTCCCGCAGCGCCGTCTCGAACATGAACTGATGCCCTTTATGCAGCGGAGCGAACTTCCCGAGTGTTAATCCAAGTGTCTTCATGACAGCGCCTCCTTAGCCCCTTTATTCCAGTTGTAGTAGCCGTAGACCGCGTTGATCAGATAGGCGCTCCACATGACAATCATCAGCAGACCCTCCCCGCTGCCTTCCAGCGTCCGGATCACCCAGAGCAGCACGGTGAACATATTCAGCACAATATAGACCAGCCACTGCTCCTTGAAACGCCGTACCATCAGGATCGTTGCCACTACCGATAACACGGTAGTCAGAGCATCGATATAAGGTGAATTCTGCGCAGGAATGAACGATAAGCCGAAGCCCAGCAGCAGCACCCCCGCCACACAGACTGCAATGGTGAGCAGAATGCCCCTCGTCTCCATTTGGCGCATGGACAGTTTGCCGCCCTGAATATTTCTTTTCCACATATAAAAGCCTACAATATTCATGGGCACAAAGAATAGCAGATTCAGCATAACCTCGCCAAATAATCCGTTGATATAGGCCAGATAAGCATAACCAAAAGTATTATACATCCCGAATCCATAGCTCGCCAGCTTCCCCTTCGCCGTCAGCACCACGCATAGTACCCCGGTGATGAAGACCGTGAACCCGAAGAGCGAATCCTTGGAGATCACCGTAAAAACAACCGCAATCAGCGTAAATATCACCAGCCAGGCGAGTTCAAACCCGCTCCAGTTGCCGGGTGCCTTCTTCATGCTCATCCCTCCGATTCCTCTGCTTCCCGCAAAACAAATTACTTATTAACTTATTAACTAATTGATAATTACATTTTGTTAATATCAAGATAACAGAATTTATATCCGGATGCAAGCATTACATTCCACAATTCACATCAGAGATCCGCACGGAAAGGGAGGACAACCATGAAGATCAGACAATTGAAACTGATAACAGTCACTTGGAGGATATGAAGACATTCTATAGCGAAGTCCTCCAGATGCCGGTAATTGAAGAGGGCGATACTTCTCCGGGCTCTGGCAACGCAAGCAGCTCTATTTCCGGGACCCGCAAGGCAACATTCTGGAATTATACCCTCCGGTGAGAGGTCTGCTTGCAAAATGATGCAGACTACACCTTAGCTCTATCGAACGGGACAGCCCCAGGCTGGTCCTTTTTGTAGTTCTTCTACTTTTCTTCCATTTGTTGTTGCCTAAACCTCTTTATGCAAATATGATAGATTCATATACTCCAAGATCTTACATATTATCCACCCTATTAATAATCATATGAGGAGGAACGGCAGCAATGTTCACTACAAGAATCATGAAACGGAGCTTCACCTTATTTGCCATTCTCGTATTGGTATTCTCTTCTCTTCAGCTCCACCCCGCTTTAGCGCAAGACGAGACAGGCGGCAGTCAGGAAGTGACTTACACGGGAGAAGGGTATGAAGTCCTCTACAGCATTTCCTCCCGGTGGGAGGGAGCCTTCAATGCCGATGTTACCATCAGGAACACGGGCAGCAGGGTACTGGAGAACTGGACCCTTGGTTTTACGTCTCCGTATGAGATCACGAATATCTGGAACGGCCGGGTAGATTCTTATGAGAATGGTCTATATGCCATCAAGAATGCAGGCAGCAATCAGGACATTCCGGCGGGTGGCAGTGTGAATTTCGGCTTCACGGCTTCTTTTGAAGAAGAGCTGCAGCTGCCCGCAGTGTTTGACTTGCTGGGCGGGGAGCAGACCGTTCCAGGCGGGCAATACGAGACCAGCTTCAAGGTGACAAGCGATTGGGGCAGCGCTTTTAACGGTGAAATTGCCATTAAGAATCTGTCACCGTCCGCAGTTGAGGATTGGACACTGGCGTTCGATTATGAGGGGCAGCTGGAACGCTTCTGGACGGCTGACATCATCAGTCATACCGGCAATCATTACGTGATACATAATGCGGGCTATAATGCCAACATTCAGCCGGGCGAGACTCTGGTCCTTGGCTTCACCGGGAGCCCGGGGAATGTGGCAAGCGAACCTTCAGTCTATCAGCTGACGCAGATCTCCACCCGGCAGGAAGCCCCTGAGCCGGAGAAGGTCTCCGTACAGCTCGATACTTACAGTCTCCAGCTTCAGAACAGCCCGGATGGAGACTACTACTTCCTGAGCTCCAAGCTGGACAAGCTGACCGGAGTGCTGGGAGGAGCATCGAGCGTCACGGCCCTCACCTATCAGCTTGAAGACCGAAATAAAGCAGTCCTCCAGCAAGGGACGATCCCTGTAAGTGCGGCGTGGTCTGCGGAAGGAATCGGACTTGGGATCGGATACAATCTGCTGAAGCTGCGCGCCCACGCTCAAGATGGAACTGAAGTGACCAAAGAGTATATAATCGTGAACTTCGATGAGGGCAATCTGCCTAACCTCGGGATTGACCCGGAGAAGGACAGCGATCATGACGGCATCAGCGATTATTATGAGGGACATTTCGGTCTCTCCCCCACCAGCAGGGATACGGATGGTGACGGATTAAGCGACCAGGATGAGCTGCTTGTCTTGAGGCTGAATCCGCTTGAACCGGACAGCGACAAGAACGGGACTGCCGATGGTGATGAAGATTACGATAAGGATAGATTAACCAACCTGGAGGAATTGCAGCTCGGGACCAGCCTTATCAGTGAAGACAGTGACAACGACGGTCTAACGGACGGCGAAGAAGTTCATACGCACAAGACCGATCCCCTGAAGGCCGACACCGATGGGGACGGACTCTCTGACGCCTGGGAGCTCCAAATCGGAAGCGACCCGCTTGTGCCTGAGACGAAGTTCGCTAGAACGGTGAAGGCAGAGGATGCCGGGGGCAAAGCTGTTCCAAGCGTATCCGTGGAAGGGATCACTGCGGAACAGGTAGAGAGCCTGTCCGTCCAGCCGGTCGTGGACGGCATTCTTAACGATGCCACCATTCCCGGTTACATTGACCAGGGCTATAATTTCTCCATCGACGGGAGCTTTGAGAAGGCGACGATCTCCTTTGAGTTCGATCAGAGCCTATTGAATCAGGCAGACTTTGTGCCGCGGATCTACTATTACAATGAGGAATTCCAGTTGTTTGAAGAGCTCTCCGGTCAACGGCTGGCCGGGAATGTGGTCTCGGCAGAGACGGCTCATTTCTCCAGATACATTCTGCTGAACAAGACGGTATACGACCAGGTCTGGCAGTATAAGTTCCTGTACGATGAGGGGCAGGAGCATTATGCCGGGATGGATATCGCCTTCGTCATCGATTCCTCGGGCAGTATGTCAGATAATGACCGGAACAATGTGAGAATCAGCGTCACCCGGCAGTTTGTTGATCTGCTGACGGACAGTGACCGCGGGGCTGTGGTAGATTTTGACGACTATGCTACAGTATTATCCGGCTTTACTTCAGACAAGGCCGTGCTGAGTCAGGCTGCGGGACGGATTGATGCGTACGGCGGAACGACTCTGAGCAGCGGGATTTCCAGTGCACTTAATCTGTTCGCCGCCGGCGGCAGAGCGGATGTCCTGAAGTATATTATTATGCTTACCGACGGGGAAGGCTCTTATGACACCACACTAACCAAGCGGGCTGCCGATCAGGGTATTGTGATCTATACGGTGGGCCTGGGGAGCAGTATCTCGACCAGTGTGCTGACCAGCATGGCCCAGGGCACCGGCGGCAGCTATTATCACGCCAGCAATGCCAGCCAGTTGTATGGAATTTTCGACACCATCGCTGAGACCTCAGACCTGTACAAGGATACCGACAAGGATGGCATCAGTGATTATCATGAGAAGGAGATACAAGCCGGAAGACTGCGTGTAGGTACTGGCGGTGCAGCCATCCGATTGAACTATCTGGATGCTGACAGCGATAAGGACGGGCTTAAGGACGGGCAAGAGATCCGCATTGTCAAATCCGGCGACAAGGTCTACGCCTATTTGTACTCCAATCCCAACCTGGCCGATACGGACGGCGACGGCTTGAACGATACGGTGGACAGCAGAAGACTGATTCCAGATGTGGAGCAGGCCCTAATCCTTCAATCGAATCACAGGGAGGGCGTGCTGAAGACCGCTGCGCAGGGAACTTCTCCTGTCTCTGACGATCTGACGTTCAATGACTACACGTATAGTGAGTTAATCAAGCTGGGCCCGGTATTCTCGGTGGCCAAGATTACACCGGAGTTCATGATCTGGGGCGAGATGGCCGCTCTATTCGCTGTCGGCAAGATAGGTGCAACAGATGATATGAAGTTCGTTCTTGGCGATCTGATCTCAACCTTCAAATACAGCAAAACCATTAATGAGGGAACATCGGTCTCCTTTGGCGACACCTTCGATACCAGCAAATACATTAAGTATCATAATAGCGAGCTGGATAATGCCGTCATCACCGACTCCAGCACCCAGAACTATGTAGGGCTCATCAAGAATTTTGTTGTGCAGGAGCTGCGCAATAATTCAGGCGATTTGTCCAGGCTGAAGTTCAACCCGAACAGCAGCCAGAATATCGTGAATAATTACGTGAACCAATTCCCGACCAGCCCATATCCGGTATTCACGGAGAAGAGCAATCTGGCGTTATCGCTGGCCATCCATGCTTTCCATGGTCATAATATTACTATTAAGGACTTCAAGAACATCGGGGGGCAATTCAGCGGGAAGCTGGCGTTCCATTTCTACGACCATTTCGGTCTGGATGCCGATGACGAGGTCAATAATCCAGGGTTTGTAGACTGGTTCACTTTGCAGCACTACGAACGGTTCAATGGCAAATATGTGCCGTTCATTACAACGATTGATTACGAGCTGCCCTTCAGCGGCTCTGTGAAATAACTCCAATGAATCAGGCAGGTGAATCCATTGAGCCGCAGGACACGAAGCTTCCTTGGCATGACCATTATACTGATGCTTGCCGCAGCAGGCTTCATCATCCGTTATGATCCCTCCGAGGCGAAGTACGGCATATTCCGGGAGCATCGCGGGCAGTTTGATGCTGTGAAATCGGAGACCCTGCTGCTGATGGACAGTCTGGATGAACGGAGCGATATCGGGAATACGTTCATCTACTCTAATAATGCCGCCCCTCCATTCCATGACAGTGTAAATACAGAATTGCAAGACAAGATCCAGCAGATCGCTGCATGGTCCCAGGACAGCCTGGACTTCGTGCGCTACAGCAGGCAAGACGGGAAGCCGCTCCTCCGGTTCGTATTCGACTGGGAAAGGGAGCATGGCCCCACCTATCATATTGTGTATTGCGCAAGTCAGAGCAAGGTGGAGCAGGCCTATGCCGCAGAGCCGGTGAAGTATAAGCTAACTTCGCTGGCCGACGGCTGGTACGGAATCGAGATAGAATAGTTGCAACAAAAGGGGGGTGTCCCAAGCCATATCATGGCTAAGACACCCCTTTCTTTTGAACAAACAGGTTACCCGCTCTACTCACACCACATATTCGGCCATAATCTGCTCGATGTGGTACGGAGTCACTCCCTGGTCTACCGAGAATACGGTATCGGCCTGCTGTGGTGACACGGCCAGCTGACCACGGGCCTTGGCGTGCAGCGTGAAAAGATCATACAGATCAGGCTTCTTCAAGGAGGTCATCGCCTTGCCGATGATCACCATCCCCTTCTGGTTGACCTCCACATTATTAGGATAGAAGGGATCTCTGGTCAGGGACAGGTCTGTCCAGATCACGGTCCGCTCCACCAGATCCAGTATCACAGGAATGGCGAGTTGAGTATCCGCCGTGACATCAATCTTGTTCGATACCGTGGCTGGCTCATAAACTTCACCGGACCCTGGCTTCTTCCGCATCATCCACCCCGTGAAGCACTCCGGCAGATTGCAGTACGGCTGTCCTGTGAAAGAATGGAGGCTAGCTACCACATACCTTCCGCCATACTCAACAATAGAAGGAATATGCAGGTCGATGAACTCACTAGCCCCGTAGGGCGCCGTTACAATGTCCCCGCTATGGGCTGCATGATATTGTGCCGAGCGCAGATTCGTATACGAAATATGCTCGACATAATTCCAATTCTTATCATACATCACTGCTGACAGGTCAATATCAACGCGGCCTGTAGGCGTACCGCCCATCTTCCCTTCCTTCCACCAGCAGAAGAAACGGACCGTATTCCCTTCTTCCATCGGAATCCGGCTTCCCCGGACCAGGGTATGCAGTGCTTTGCTGGCCGATCTCTGGGAGAATGGCACAAGATAGTCCCTCAGGCGCTCATCCACATATACCTTTCCCAGAGACGGCTGGGCAGCAAACCGCGCCACCAGCGTCTGCTCGCAGAGATCCACCATATCCCGGCAGGCTTCTTCACTGATCTCCGGTAGGGTATTAGGGGTGGCCCAGGCTTTGGCGACATTTCCCTTGGGGAAAAACACCCTCAGCTCAGGCAGCTCCCGCTGGCGTTCGAAGTAGTTCTTCACCTGTAGCAGCACCGGGGTCGATACCTGACCGGCCACTTCGCCGAAGGCCATCACCACGTACTCAGGCTCCCGGGTCATCCGCAGCAGCTTCGCCAATCTTCGTGCGAATTCACCCGGACGCTTCGCCAGCAGATCCAGTGCCGTCCAGAGCTGCTGGTACTGAAGGGCAAGCTCTACACTTCCGTTATAGGTGGTGAAGGGCTTTTTATTACGCAGGATATCAAAAGCTTCCTCACAGCGCTTATACCGCTGCTTATATTCAGATGGATGCAGGATCTCGCCGAGACGAATCCAGCGTTCCCGGTACCTTAGCATATCCTCGGTGATGGGATGGCACCGCTCCAAGAGCCCCAGCAGCAGCCGGCGTTCACTACGCTTGAACTTGCGGAAGCGGGTAGGCAAGGCCAGACTAACATCGCCTCCCGACCAGGCCACCGCCAGCCGCAGCACATCGGTTGCCGTCTTGAAGTACGGGCTTATTCTTGCTACGTCCGCTTTACCATGCTTAAGCAGCGACGACGCCACATATCCGGCATTCTCCTTGAACGGGATCTCCTCCGGCAAAAGCTCATCCAGCTCTTCGTTGGCTGTATTCGCAATCACAGCATCGATATCCTTCTGATCCTCTGCCGAAATTGAGCCCCTGGCCTCCATCAGCTGGCGGATTAGGGTCCGGAACTCCGTGCTGCTCCCCAGATCAATGACCTTCAGCTTCACATGATCCTCAAGGGGTGTTCGCTGCACAGAATCAGCATATGGAAGCTCCCAGGTATAATAATGGAACATCGCATTGAAATACAGATCTGCTTCGTCCTCCTGCATGACCTGCTCCGGGAACCCCGGATACATCGGTGCATAATGCACATGCGCGCCAACCATCCGTCTTACATCGGCAATCAGCGGATAGTACAGCTGCTCGAAGGCCTCGCGGGGCAGCTTCTGGACCGCCCGGAATAAGGCAGGCGACAGGGTATACCCAAGCCCCTGCAGATTGCGGAGGGCTGCGGCCAAGTACCCCTTCGGGAGCTTCTTTGTGTCAGCAGCGTCAGGTGTATATTTCAGCATAATCTTGCCTGCTCTACGCAGGTAAATCCGGTTTATTTGCATAGTAAAAGTGTCCAGGAGAGCCGTATCCCTACTCGGTTTAAGTCCATGGGTAGAAGGAAGGAATACAATAGCCTGGACGCCTCCTCTCTGAGTAAGCATCCTTCAGGAGAGCTGCGGCCCTATTTCATCCAATTGAGTAGAAGGAAGGACCGCGGGTAGCCTGAAGATCTCCCGGCGATCTTGCAGCCGTTTGATGGTTCCATCTTCGCACACGGTCCAGTAGGCCAACAGGGCGAAAGTATTACGACAGAGGGAAATTTTAACTTATGGCTCCGCCACGCATCGTATCGCACCCTGTATTTTGGTTTTTATTGAGGGTATGTTATCATTCTTAGAGTAAGTTAAATTTTAAATGTTTAGGAGGGATACCTGATGAAAAAGAGATCCATTCAATATCTGTCTGCTGGAATCGGGTATTCGACGGCTGTTTTCTTTTAGAATCGATGCGGACGGGATAGGTCTGTCCAATATTAAGCGATACTACAAAAACAGCCCATTTAAAAGGAGACTTACCCTCATGAATCTAAATAATAAGGTCGTTCAAAGATATAACCCTGAAAATATAGCAAAACCGGTTGGAAGCTACAGTCATGTGACCAAAATTAGCAGAGATGCTGAAATGTACGTCTTTTCCGGTCAAATCGGGATCGATCCGAACAATAACATCCCCCCCGATTTCAACCAGCAAGTAACCAATACCATGAGTAATATTGTCGCCATTCTGTCCTCGCAGCAGCTAACCCCGGACCATGTCATCAAAATCAACATCTGGGCCACGGAGGAAATCGATTGGGACCATTTCTATTCCATCTGGAATGAAGTGTTCGGCCCTACGCCTCCCTCCATGACGGTTGCCTACATCCAAGGATTAGGGCTGCCTGAACTCAAAATCGAGCTGGATGTGTGGGCCGCCGGTTAGAGGATAGAATAATTTAAAACACCCAAAACAAGCCCTGGAAGATATTCTTGAGGCTTGTTTTGGGTGTTTTTTTGCTGTGCTGCGATAATTAAGGGGTAAAGGTATATTTTTGATATACATTTTATAATTTAAGAGGATTTAGGTGTTGTCCATCCTAAAAGGTTAGACATCGCTGTTAAATCATGTCACTTAGGGATATACTAAAGGAGATAACGAAACTAAGATAATTTACAACCATTTAGTGCTGCTGAGGAGTGATAGTGTGAAGCTCAGAGTTAGAGATGTTTTTATTGCAGGCGCCCTCCCGATTCACACCTATATTTCCCGCAAATCGGAATTCGGGCTGACCTATGAATTCCGTCTTCATAACGTAGTCGATATGGTTGGATTTTTAACTTCAATCATAGGCCCATCGAAAACTGGAAAAACAGTACTGTGTGACAAGGTAATCGGCTTGGATGGATACGTCGATTTTATAGGAAGCGACTTTAAAGATACTGTAGATTTCTGGGAGACGATTGCAAATAAAATTGGTATTTCCCTCGAACGGGACCATACAGAGATACGCACGCTTGAAGGTCAGGGGCTCGCCGGAACAACGGAAGGAATCACCACCTCCATCACAGAGTCTTTCCGTTCCGGCAAAGATAAAGTCATTCAATATTTTATAGCAAACAACTTAGTTCTATTACTAGATGATTTCCATTACGCTTCACCCAGCAAACAGTTTGAGATTGCCTATCAGCTCAAAGATGCGATCCGCAAAGGGCTTCGAGCCATCATCATATCCTTACCTCACCGATCGGATGATGCAATTCGAAAGAATGCCGATTTAAGCGGAAGATTGAATCTGATTAATATCGAGCCTTGGAATACAGATGAACTGCGTGAAATCGCTGTTGCTGGATTCAACAAACTAAATATGCAGATTGATCTTCGGATCGCTGATAACATTGCACAGGAGAGTCTATCTTCCCCTCAACTCATGCAATCTATCTGTTATAACCTTAGTATGATACTCGATATTGACAATACAGATCATCCGGCGATGCCTGACCAGGAGATCCTAGACAAGGCCTACAGAATGACCTCATTGAACCTTCTTGCTTACCAAGAGGTTGCCCGGAAGTTGAAAACAGGTCCTAACCCCCGGGGGCAGAAAAGAAAAACCTATCTGACTATAAAAGGTGAAGAAACTGATATCTATGAGTTACTTCTAAAGGCGATTGCTGATGATCCGCCCATTGTGAGCCTTTCTATCGACAGTATCAAGCGAAGAATCGATGTGTTGCTTGGTAATAATGCGGATAGGCCAGACCGGGTGAAAATTAAGGCTGCTATTGATCAGATGCAGGCTATCATGCAGAGCAGCGAACCGATGTATCAGGTTTTTGAATATAAGGACGATGAAGTTTACATTCTAGAACCGTTATTCCTGTTCTTTTTACGCTGGGGTAATCTCAACTAATCGAAGGGGGATTATTTTGACTACGATTAATGAGGATAGACTACAAGTTATAACTGCTCTTCAAGCACAAATTCAATCTTTCCCACAGGGACAATCGGCTGACTTCAGCAGATGGGTGGATACTACCAGCCGCATATTAGAGCGCCTCTTCTCCGATCAGTCCATAGCACAGAAATTCGTCTTGCTCACCAGGGCAGGTATGCTCCAGGCACAACTATACCTGGAGAATTTAATTACAGATGTTAACACTGGTCTATTCGATGATGCCAAAGCACTTAATGAAGTAGATGAAGCGCATTTTCATCTTATCATCAGCAGAGTCCTTCATAATTTCGATAAGCATATTTACGAAATGTATCAGAAGCCAGTCCATGGAAATGGAACACTGAAGCTAGAGAGCCTTGGTGACATTTCACTGGGCAACGAATATGATGTGCAGCGTTTGCTCTATTCACTACTTCGTCCCATTTTTCCTGAAGCAAGAGTTGAAGTACCCACTGACGGAGGATACAAGGGGTACCGCTTCGATATATTTATTGATTCCTATGAAACTGTAATTGAAGTTAAATGTACTCGTCCCAATATGTCTGAGCGGAAACTCACCGAGGAGATCGGGTCAGATGCATATCATTATCCGAAAAAACACATCTATTTCTTCATCTACGATAAAGCTAAAATCATTACAAATGTTGACGCATTCTGTAAGAACTACAACAGAACCCACGATTCCAAGCAGATACACACCATAGTCATCCAACCGATTAAAATAATTTAGAAAGCAGGCCGCCTTCCATCCCCGGAAAGCGGCCTGTTCTTCATCGCCTAAAAAATCACTCCTCCTCCCACTTCTTCGCCGCAGGCCGTTCATACACCACAGCATAACTCTCGCTGCCCAGCAGCATCCGCTTGCCCTGGAACTCGTCATAGATGTTCACCCGCACCGTGGCGCCGGTGAGCGCCTTGTACGCCCGGTTGTTCAGCGAGAAGGACACGCTGTCCGAAGCTCCTGCACTTGTCAGTTCCTCTCCCAAAGGCAGCAGCTTCTCCGAAGGCTGGCCGAACGGATCGATCAGCTCGGCCACCAGCTTATGCTCATTCGCCCCGGCTACGTACAGCCCGCTGCGGGTTAACCGGTAGCTAAGCTTCGCCTCGATAGACTCGCGGTCCTCTGACAGGGTTGCGGTGGACTGGGTCACCGACATGACGTACGGGAATAGCTCCAGCTTCTGAAGAGACGTCTGCGGTGCAGGATTCGTAGCATTAAGGGCCAGGCCTGCGGTATCAATATAAGCGGTCGGCGCTGCCCCGGGTACCGTCAGCTTGCCTTCGGCAATCCCTTCTCCAAGAAAGAGTGTCAGCTCTGAAGCATTAATCTCCGGCGGAAGCTTACTCCAGACGGTTACGATACTCTTCTCTTTGGCATTCAGGGCCGCCTCCGGCTGGCTGATTACCGCTTCGAAATACTGCTGATCCGCAGTTCTGTAATAACCCACCAGTTGTGACGGCTGGGTCTTGCGTAACTCCTCGTTGGTCAGTATCAGCTCCGTATAGATCAGCTTGGAATCTGTCCCCGGATAGATCCGGGTCTGTCTCTCCAGCACCTCTGCCTTCTTGCCGGTCAGCCCTATAGGGAGAGGCTCTCCGGCAGCCGCCGTTCTCAGGGTGTTATCCACTTGGCTGGTGAACAGCGTCAGGAAATTCGCTTTGGCCTCTCCCGAAGGATACTGAAGAATGATCTTCAGCTTCTTGAGATTATAGGAATAGGGAAGGTTCCCTGCAATATACAGTACGGCTGTCTCCCGTGGAGCCAGATGAGTCACGGAGCCGTCAATCACAATCTGCGCGCTGCCGCTGATATCCTTATCCCCCGCCTTCAGCAGCGCCGTAAGCGCCGGGAGCTGTACCGTGGTTGCACCTGTATTGCGCAGGCTCACCTTAGTTACGACCTGATCCTGGTCCGACCACGGCAAACGTTCCACCGCTTCGAGCTTGACTACGAAAGTCCCCAGAGGGTTCTGCACAGGATATTCCGTAGCCAGCAGATGATCCGGCTGCAAGGAATACGGAATCTGGAAAATCGCTGCCGGGAAGGCAATGCGGTCCGCTTCAGCCGGTTCAGTCATCTGCAGCCGGAGCATACCCTGCTTGAGCTTCAGGGGCAGCTCGGCGCTGAGTTCTACGGTCTGCTCCTCCAGCGGCTTCAAGGTAAGGCCCGCCAGGGCTGTATTGCTGACCGGGTAGCTGTAACCCTCGGCTGTTATTAGACTGAACGGGTATGCCGGCAGCGTCATTGCCTGATTGCCGGTGTTCCGCACACGGAATTTCAGGCTCCACTTCGCCAAATTGTCCTCCGAATACACCGCCGCACTGGCTAACTGGGTCTCAATCGCGCTGTTATTAACCTTGAGCCGTTTCACGGCGTTCACAGGTACATTAAAGTTAGGCGATTCCGCCGCGGGCAGCTTATATTCGGCAACCGGCAGCTTTATTGGCAGCGCACTGTCTTCCTGGACGAATTGCAGGGACATATTGTCCAGCTTCGTATAAGAAGGGAGGTCCGCCAGGTAGTAGAGAATTCTTTTCTCCTTAGGCTGAATCAGGGTGTCGGCCTTGTCCGCCTTCAGCTCGAACATCGAGCCTCCCGGCGATACAAGGTATCCCTTCAGGCCCGTATCCTTAAGCACCTTGGCTCCCGAGTTGGTGAAGCTGACTCCAACCCGGGCATATACCTTCCCGTCCATCTTATAGATATGCAGACTTTCCGCCTTGCCGGTCACCGGCAGCTCTCCCAGGGTCAGCTTCTTGCTCTGGCCCCTGGGGGTCACTGTGGAGTAGGAGCCGGGAATCGTGAACGTTCCCAGCTTCTTCTGGTAATTCGCCTGGCTGAAATCCCAGCCGAACA
Source organism: Paenibacillus sp. FSL H7-0350 (assembly GCF_038593195.1). Lineage (NCBI taxonomy): Bacteria > Bacillati > Bacillota > Bacilli > Caryophanales > Paenibacillaceae > Paenibacillus > Paenibacillus sp. FSL H7-0350. Next base: position 4,158,235 of record NZ_CP151972.1, read on the forward strand.
GGGCGATGCGGACTCCGTTTATTTTGGCAGCCTTTCCCGCATTGACGTAGTACGTCACCGATTGACTGCTGTTAGCCGGAATAGACTTGATGGCAGCACTGCCTGTTACCGGCTTGCCTTGAATCACAGCACCGCTTGAAGTGGTGACCTTGGAGAAATAATCGATCAGGCTTACATTGCTGCCCGTTCCGTTGTAGTAATTCAAGGTGTACGTGAGTATATTCCCGCTCTCCTGAGGCTGAAGCGCTGCGTTCAGGAGCTTCACACTCACACCGCTTTTCAAGGAGACCGCCCCCAGTCCCTCGAGAGTGGGTAAGGCGGCTGTCGCCGCTGTTCCCGCTGAAGATCCGGCGGCTGCCGCATAGGCTCCGAAGGCAATGGACTGGCTGAGAACCGCCAGGCTTAGCATGGCAGCAGCATATTTTCTCTTGGAATGATACATGATTCTGATTCTCTCCTCCCTTAACTTCGCTTACGCTTGCGGCAGCCGCATCTCGAATCTTGTCCGTATCCCGTTACTCTCCACAGACAGAGTTCCCTCATGCTGCTCTACGATGTTCCGCGCAATGAACAGACCCAGACCCGTGCCGCCATCCTGATGAGTCCGCGCCCGGTCCCCGGAATAATACATCTCGAAGATATGCGCCTGCTCCTCCGGCGGAATGGGATTCCCGTAATTGATCACCTCAACCGCTACTGTATCTGAATCAGGGCGGCTGTTAATATCCACATATACGCCTTCCTGCCCGTAACGGGCGGCATTGGTCAGCAGATTCCCTAAGACCCGTACCAGCAGATCCCCATCCCCATAGACGCTTAAGCCTGGGGTAATCTTCAGCCGTGAGGTGAGGCCGTTCCGCTCAAATACCGGGTATAGCTCCTCGTTCAATTGCCGGAGCAGCTCGCCGATATCCAATTGCGTTTTTACCATTGGCAGTGTGCCATAGTTCATCTTGGTGATCTCGAACAGTCCGTCAATCAGCTTCTCCAGCCGCTGGGATTTGGTGAAGGCAATGGTGGCGTAGTGTATGATTGTCTCCACCGGCAGCTTCTCCTCTTTAAGGATCAGATCCAGATAGCCAAGCACAGAGGTGAGCGGCGTACGCAGATCATGGGCCAGATTGACGACCAGCTGATCCTTGCTGCTCTCGGCGAAATCGCCCCGCTGCACCGCTGCCAGCAGCTTAGCCCCTGCCGCATTCAGATCCTCGGCAATCGCACTGAACTCATCCCTTGAAGCAATCTTCACCTGATTCTGAAATTCCCCGTTAGCCAGATGATGAATCCCGCTGGAGATCTCGTTAAGATAACGGATATAAGGCTTGGTGAACTTGAAAAAGAAGATCAGCATGAGCGGAATGAACAGCATCAGCGATACGTTGAAGTCCCCGAGCCTGTAGATGAACCGGCGCACCTCTGCTTCCGGGTCCTCCATCCTCACCCCGGAGTAGTAGAGCTGAAGCAGCTTAAAGATTCCATAGGTCAGACCGGCTGAGAGCAGCATGCTTACCCCCAGCAATTGGACTAATCTGGCCCGGAAGCCCCGGGCCCGCTTATTCATTGAACGTGTACCCGACGCCCCAGATGGTTCGGATGAACCGGTCCTTGTTCTGGTCCTCGCCCAGCTTCCTGCGGAGGGTACGGATATGCACCATCACGGTATTGCCGGACTCGTAGTACGCTTCGCCCCACACCTGCTGAAAAATATTCTCCGCACTAAACACCTGCTTGGAGTGGCTGGCCAGCAGATAGAGGATGTCGAATTCCTTGGGCGTGAGGTCAATCGCCTTCCCGTATAGCGTAACTGTATGCCGGTCAAGGGATATAATAAGCCCGCCCGACTCCAGCACCGGGGCCTGATGGACAGCCGGAGGCTGGCTGAACTGCAGAGAACGCCGCAGCTGGGAATTGACACGGGCCAGCAGCTCCATAGGGTTGAAGGGCTTGATCATATAATCATCCGCTCCCATCACAAGGCCGGTAATCTTATCGAAATCTGAAGTCTTGGCGCTTAAAAAGATAATCGGCAGGTTATGCTTCACCCGGACCTGGCGGGTAACCTCGTACCCGTCCAGCTCCGGCATCATAATATCCAGAATCGCCAGATCAATGGACTGTGACTGAATGGCCTGCACCGCGGCCCGGCCGTCAGGTACCTTGATGCAGTGATACCCTTCCTTCTGCAGATGCAGGGCAATCAGGTCGGCAATCTCCTTCTCGTCCTCTGCGATTAGAATCGTGGTTCGCTTCATACCGGGACCTCCCAGACCTTGTTCTATTCGTTAAGGTACGTAGTCGCCTTGTTCTGAATCAGCTTGGCTACATCCTCTGCCGTCTTCTGTCCGCTGAAGAACGCGCCTGCTTCCTCACCGATGATGCTCAGAATCTTCACATCCATCATGGCGAAGTTATCCGCTGTATCCATCATGTCCTGGAACACCTTGAATTGTCCCTCAGGAACACTTGCAAGCTTGCCGTCCGGGAGCTTATACGTCCCGCTCTTCACCTGCTGCTGAAGCTCACTGAACTGCTTATCATTAAGCGACCGGAGCAGGGAGAAACCTTCTCTGCTCTGCAGGGACTGAACTTCATCAGAGAGCAGGAATTCCATGAATGTCCAGGCTTGTTCGGCAACCGGCGATTTGGCCTGTATCGCAAACGTGTAGCTCGGAATAATTCTCATGGCGCCGGAATTTCCGCTATGCGGCTTATACAGCAGCTTGGGATTGGCAAAATAGGTATACGGAACGTTGATGAAATCCGCCGGGCCCTGTATAACGGCAGAATAGAACAATTGATTCTCGGTCTCCACCGGCTCGGTGGTCATCAGCTTCTCTTGATACATCTCGTTAATCTCCCGCATCATAAAGATGAAGGCAGGGGAATCAAACTTGGCCTTGCGCCCAGCTACGTCTACGAACTGGTTATAGCCGTCGAACACCATCTCCTGAAGCAGCATATCCGGCGGATTATTCGGAAGCGCGTAGCGGTGTGCGGACCCTGCCTGCTGCCCGGACGTAATCAGCGATTTGGAGATTTTCTTCCATTCCTGCCAAGTCCAGCTCTTATCGTCGATCTCTGCTTGCTTAAGTACATCCCCGTCTCCAAGGAACGCTCTCAGGCTGAACCCGGAAGGAATGATATAGGTGCCCCCGTTCACCTTCAGGGCATTCAGCACATTCATTTGCAGGTCTTCCTGCTTCAGCGTCTTCGACTGCTTGAGGTAATCATCCATATCAAGGAATAGCTTCTTGCTCACGTAATCACTGGCGGGCAAACTGCCCGTTTCATAAATATCGGCTCCTTTGCCTGAGAGCAATGCCGTACCGGCGGTTTTCTGATACTTCTCATAATCCGGACCCTCCATCTTCTCGCTGATCCCCTTATACGCCTGAATCTGCAAATCGATATCCGGATAAGCCTGTTCAAACTTCTTCTCTACCGCACGGTAGAACTCACTATCCTGCTGAACCGATAGCGTAACAACCGTCTTCCCCCCGGTGCTTGGAGCTTCTGCACTGCTCCCCGGACTACATGCTGTCATCATCGTTGTAAAAGCAAGGCTCATCCCCAGCCAGCCCATTTTGTTAATCATCTTCATTTTCATCCTTCACTACCTCCAATAATTGTTCGTATATTATGCCGTACTCCTGCGGCTATTGCAGACGTACGCGGTTCCCGTCCTGCAAGGGCTCACTGCTCTCCAGAATAATCATCTCGTCCCCATACAGGTTATCCGTCTGAATCATGCTGTCCGGGCCGTTCGTGATACTGGAGCGGATCTGAACCTCACGGGCGACAAACGTATTGCCTAGTGCCCCCCGCTGTTCCTCGATGGTATAGACGAAGGTGCGCCCGCCCGTCTGATGGATGGCCTTAGTCGGTACCACCACACCCTCCTGAAGGGACGGCTTCTTCATCTGAAACTGAACCTGCTCTCCCCCCTGAAGCGAACCCTCATTCATTACAATGAAGACCGTCTTCTGTGCGATGTCCTCCGCCCCGCTGGTATCCTCACTGGCCGGACTTCCGGCACGCGCCTCAGCGCTCTTGATCTCTGCAATCTTTCCCGGCAATATCCGGGCCGATGGTCCCTCAGCAGAATGAACCTCCACCTCAAGCTTCTCCCCCAAGGTAATTCCAAGACTAGTTAATAGCCCCGCGTCCGCTGTGAAATCGAATTGAAATCCCTCTCGGCTGCTCGACAGCACCAGATCCGGCTCGCCCGATGACGGTATCCCCGGAAGGGCATTCAACCGGGTCACAATCCCGTCGAAGGGTGCCTTAAGCTGCTGCTCCGCAGTTAACCTCTCTCTCATCCCGGCGATTTTACGCGCCTGTCTGGCCTGCTCCTGCTTGCCTGCTTCAATCTCGCGCCGGGCCTTGCGAATCTGGAGCTCATCCCCTTCCGCATACGTCTGAATGAACTGATCCTGCAAGGTCTGCTGCTGGGTCTTTTGCTGATCCAGCAGCGCGATTTCATCCTGCAGCCCGGCTTCGGCAGACTGGCTGTCATAGACGATCAGCCTCTGCCCCTTCTTCACCCGCTCTCCCTCCTGCACAAGCACCTCCCGTGGCTTCCAGCCGCTTCCATTCTGGAGCTTCACTTCATTCACGGGCCGCAGCACCCCGCTGCCCTCCAGCGTGAATTCAAGGCTCTTGCTCTGCGGCGTGACCGTCGTTACCTTGGGCAAGGTCAACGACTGCAGCGTATTGCTGAAGAAGGTGAAGAAGAGTAACACGCCCAGCAGCAGCAGGAAGGCCCTTTTAATGTTTTTTTTCCGCCTGTGGTCTGCGGGCACTCCTGTAATCTCCATTTCCCCGTTCTCCTCCTATCCTCATAAGTCCCTCATATGCGAACCCTAGCCCTTGATCCCAGATAACTGAATGCCCTCAATGAAATACGTCTCCGCATACAGGAAGAGCAGCACCATCGGGGCCATGTAGATGACCGAAGCAGCAAATGCAAGCCCCTTCTCACTGCTGACATTCGATAAGTAGACGGATAGGGGCTGACGCAGCGGATCATCCAGGAAAATCAGCGGCTGCTCCACCATATTCCAGTAATCGACGAATAAGAGAATCGTAAGCGCGGCCAGACCCGGCTGAACCATGGGAACAATAAGGGTATAAAAAATCCGTAAATGTCCGGCTCCATCCATCTTGGCCGCTTCGATATAGGCATACGGAATATCCAGCATAAACTGCCTGAGCATGAACACACCGAAGGCTGCAAAAATACCAGGCAGGATAATGGCCCCCGGGCTATTCAGCAGCCCCAGCCGGTCAGCCATGATGTAGTTGGGCACCAGGGTTACCTGAAAGGGCATCAGCATCGTCAGGACATAGACCAGAAACAGGAGCTCCCGGCCCCGGAATCTCAGCTTGGAGAATGCGTAAGCAGCGAGCGCAGCTATAAGCGTCTGTCCGGCAATGATGGGCACCACCAGGAACACCGAATTCCAGAACATCGACAGGTACACCGGGCTCTCCAGCAGCACCTTGCCGTACTGCTCCAGAGAGACCTGATCGGGCAGCCATTTCAGATTGGCGAACGGATCGCTCCTGCCCTCTATGACCGTGTTCATTTGTCCGACCGGACCGTAATTGATCCCTATCTCGCGGCTACTCATGAACGAATTGATGAGCGTGACCCCAATCGGGAACAGCATCAGCAGGGCAACCACTCCCATAATGACGGTTAATATTAGCTTGGGTAAGACTTTATCCACTGGCACTATCTCTCCACCTCTATTCCATATTTCGACGGTACCGGCGTTCCATGGCGAACAGCCCGAGAACAAGGATCAGAATGCCGCCGACCATCAGGGTAGATGCCGCTGTCATCTTCGGGAGGTCCAGAGACAGGAACATATTGTTCATAAAATGCTGCAGCATATAGATACTGTCATGCGGATACGGCCCGGCCAGCAGATACGTCTCCCGGAATACCTTGAAAGAGTTAATGATCGACATCATGACTACAAAAAACATCGTAGAGGTTAAGTAGACCAGCGTAATGCTCCGGAACTGCCTGAAACGGCCGGCCCCTTCAATCTGGGCGGTTTCATAATAATCCTTCGGGATCTGCTGCAGTCCGGCCAGGAACAGGATCACGTTGTACCCGATGTTTTTCCACACATACATCATCATAATTACATTCCGCGCGGCCTCCGTCTTCATCCAGTCCACCCGGGCCAGGCCGAAGCCGCTCAGCCACGCATTCAGCGCCCCGTTCCAGTCGAACAGGATCTGCCAGACCAGGATGATGGAAGCGACAGGAACAACCAGCGGGAGAACGTAAGCAGTCCTTAGCCATTTCTGAAAATACAGCTTCTTATGGAGCAGCAGCGCGAGGCCCAGCGACAGCACGATCAGCAGCGGAACACTCACCAGGCTGAAGTAGAAGGTATTGAAGGCTGCCTTGCGGAAGGAGTCGCCCGCGATCAGCTCCCGGTACTGCTGCAGGCCCACATACTGCCCGTCCACCGCACGGTCCATGAAGGAATAGAACACGCCCATACCAAACGGAATCAGATAAAACAAGGCAAACCCGATGAGACTGGGTGCCAGAAATAACCAAGCCACCGATGAATCCTTACGGGCCCAATTCTTCAAGTTGCTCCCTCCCTGTACTCAAGAATAGGCGGAACTATTTAAGAACAAGTCAGGTAAAGATTAAAACTTTCTTAAATTCATCACATCACAAAAAAGCCGCGGACGGATGTATTATCCATTCGCAGCTATATTCGTGTAGCGCAAACTCACTACTTCACCGGCTGTACCTCCATCATCTTATCCCTGAACCGGTACGTCACTCTAATATTCTCAATAATTGCTGTGTCGTCGTAGGCCAGGGAACCCTCGAACGCTAACGTATCACTATGGGTCCACACCAGATGGTCCGCATAACTGTAATTCTCGTGATCACTGCGCGTCCAAGTATCCAGCTTACGCTGCGCGCCATGTCTGATTCTCGCCGACTCTACCAGCTCCGGACTGATCGTCCCCTTCTCCACATTCAGGATTTGCACGAATTCACTTTTATTCGAGCGGGTCACCACCGCCAGCAGTCTCCGGTCCGGGGACGGGAGGATTTCCTTAATGTACATCGAGGGGGCCGCGAAGCTGAAATACGGTTCCAGCACATCATCTTGTATGCGCCACAGCACATTCTGGGTGCCGTAATCCGAGTAATTGTTGAATAAGGTGAATATGATGCTCCCGTCGGCCATTTTGTGGAGATACGGGCTCTGGTAGCTTTTCGACAGGATATCCGTGGCAAAAGCAGCCGACTCCGCGATCTTCGCGGAATCACTGGTCAAGAAGGGCCGCAGCTTCTGCAGCGCCAGTTCCCGCGCCTTGGGATCGTTGAAGCTCTCCACCAGCCGGTTCACCGCAATATATACCTTATCATCGTTGCCGCTGGCTAACGCCTTCAGGAATTTGCCGGCCTCATACTGCGCACGGGGGGCCAGCTCCATATCCTCCGCTGTCAGATAACGGATATAAGGCTCCTCCGTTTTATTTCTGGTGTATTCTGTGGCGAGCAGCACGGTAGAAGTTGAGCTGTACACGACCAGACAGGCGACTACGGCGATCCATCTTTTGGAGAACCTGTGGCTCCTGCTCCTGCCTCTTACTCCGCTGTGTTCAGCTGCCGCAATCAGCTCCTCGTCAATCTGCCCAATCTCCTTATACAAGTCCTCCCGCTTCATAGGTGAACGCCTCCCTGGTCTAAATGAACTCTAAGCTTGTTCCGGGTCCTGAATAGGCTCGACTTCACCTTACTGCTGCTCATACCGAACCTGTCGGCGATGGCTTCTATCGAATCCGCATACCAATACCGTCTGACAAAAAGCTGCCGCGCCTCCTCCTCCAGCCCATACAGGAATTCATTGATTAACCGGGCGGTTTCGCCTGCGGCATGCTCCGTTTCTACCGTCTCCGCCGCAGGCAGGCAGTCCTCCAGCTCCTCCAGAATCACCTCAAGCTGGCGGCTCCGCTTCTTGGCCGTATTATAACCATGCTTGTCGAGCGCGATATTGCGGGTGATCCGCCCCAGAAATACCTTCAGTCTGCGGGGCAGATTAGGCGGAATAGCGTTCCATGCGGCCAGATAGGTGTCGTTCTCACACTCTTCCATATCGGAGGGGCTTGCGACAATATTCCTGGCGATCGCCCGGCAGTAAGCACCATATTTGTTCCGGGTCTCCGTGATGGCCTGCTGTGAGCGCTGTAAGTATAGCTGGACTATCCCCTCATCTTCCATCTGCTATTCTCCTTTTACGTCCTCTTATGTATATAGTAGAGAATGCTTAGCATCCGTTGCATCCCTCTCACCAAAAATGCGATTAGCGCCCGGTTCATCACCGTTACGCTAATCGCATCCTGATTCCAACCTTAGATTAAAGCATCGAAATGGCCCTCCGCATCCACCGTCGCCGTCCGGGGATCGGTCTGGCCGATACCCTTAAGGCCGCCCTTCCACTCCATCCTCCAGGGCGGAGCCTGAACATTCTGGGCGGCGGCACTCACATCCGTGACCGCGCTGCTTCCGGCTTTGTGCGCGAGCTGAACCTCAAGGAGACGGATCTGCCGCTGGAGCTGCTCCCGGCGGTAGGACGTTGCCTGCCCGCCCTGCGCCGCGTTCACCCGGTCCAGCTCCATCATCAGCCGGTTCCGCTGCTTCTCCAGGGAACTGACATCGCTCTGTGTGCCGCCGTAGGCCATGATGACCTGTACCGGACTGATTCCTGATACACTCTGTCCTAGCATGATCCATCCCTCCAGTCCTTGGCCCCCGCCTCAAATCCAGATATTTGGAAGCTTCTATTCCTATCTATTACCCTGCTGCTCCCGGTATGACAACATTAAGATGCACTACTGAATTTCATTCTTTGAAAAATCCCCGAAAACAATTTACATAATATCCTATATATGGTATCCTCGATGTGGATGCGCTTACATAATATGTCGGGAGAGGAGGAGGCGGCTCCGTTTCTGTAGAGGGAAGGCAATTAGGCTTCACCAATCGAATCAAGGAGGAGATATGAAATGAAGAAAATAATGACCCGAATTGCAAGTCTGGCTCTGGCGACAGTACTGCTGTTGCCTGCAATGTCTTTTGCATCACCTGTGACAGAGGAGCAGGATTTGAGCCTCTCTGCGGATGCCGCTGCGGCTGTAACCAGCACCATCACTCCCGCTCCGCAAGGCTATGACGGATACCGCAATAATATTCCGCACGGCAACGTACAGCAGATTTCTTATTATTCGACTACCGTAGGCAAGTCAAGAAACGCGATGGTATACACCCCTCCAGGCTATACCCCTTCCAAGACCTACAATGTTCTCTACCTGCTGCACGGCATCGGCGGGGATCAGAACGAATGGCTGAACGGGATGAATCCGCGGAACATTCTGGACAACCTGTACTCCCAGAATAAGCTGGAGCCGATGATTGTCGTGTTCCCGAACGGCCGCGCTATGGCGGATGACCGCCCAATCGGCGATATTTATGCTGCCGACAAGGTAGCTGCCTTCGAACGGTTTGAATTCGATCTGATCAATGACCTCATTCCTTACGTTGACTCTCACTTCCCGGTATACAAAAACAAGCAAAACCGTGCCCTGGCCGGATTATCCATGGGCGGCGGACAGACCCTGAACTTTGGCCTGAAGCATCTGGACAAGTTCTCCTGGATCGGCGCGTTCTCTTCTGCTCCGAATACGAAGTCGGCCTCACAGCTGATCACCAATCCGGCGCAGACGGCCAGCCAGCTGAAGCTGCTCTGGATCTCCTGCGGCGCCTCGGACGGCCTGCTCTATGTCAGCCAGAATTTCCATAACAGCCTGACCAGCATGAACGTTCCGCATCTGTGGTATCTGGATGTAGGCGGACATGAGGGCAAGGTCTGGAGCAGCGGACTGTATCAGTTCTCGCAGCGGATCTTCAAGTAATCCTGATCATAGCCTGCCTTCCCCTGATCCGCTAAGGTAAGGGGAGGGCAGCATTTCAAGATGAGCCCGGCCATACTACAAGGAGGGCAATACGATGGATGCAATAATCGATTACTATGATTCCTATGATGAGGAGGGAAGGCTGTTCAGGGATAACGGGCATCAGATCGAATGGATCACAACGATGTCTTACTTCAAAAAGCTGTTTAAGCCGGAAGCCTACATTCTTGACGGCTGTGCAGGAACGGGGAATTACTCCTTTCAGCTTGCAGAATTGGGGCATAAGGTAGTTGCCGGAGATATTGTTCCTCATAATGTAGATATCATTAGAGAGAAGCAGCGCATACGCCCGGTGTTGGCTGATATGTATACAGGAAGCATCACGGATTTATCACGTTTTGACAGCGAAACCTTTGATGTTGTTTTGAACATGGGGGCCTTTTATCATATCGGCAATGAAGACCGGCAGCTTGCCATGACCGAATGCCTGCGCGTACTGAAGCCGGGCGGGTTACTCGCGGTCTCCTATATTAACAATGCCGCCGTTTCGGTATTGAGCATAAGTGATAGACTCAGCAACATGGAAGATGTACTTACCTGGCATACCAATCAGACGAAGGATGGTCTATTCCTACATATGTCACCTCAGGAAATGGAACACATGGCCGCAGCCTATCATACAGAGATCGTTGCCCATCTTGGAACAGACGGGATCGGCTATCTTCTAGCTAACCATATTAATGGGGCGCAGCCAGAAGATTTCGAACACTGGCTTCAGTTTCATCTGCGGACCTGTGAGGATAAGAGTCTGCTCGGATATAGTTTGCATGCACTGGCGATTGTGCGGAAAGTGTAAACACAGACTCACTCCCCATAAAGCAAAATAGGCTGCACGCTCATCGCGTGCAGCCTATCATGATTGATCCTCTCCGCTACTATTTGCCCGCTCTACCCAAGCTCCGTATAAATCTGGAACGTCACCCCGTACTTGTCTGTCAGATCGCCGAAGCCGGGGCTGAACGGCTCCTCCCGAAACGGCATATTGACTTGACCGCCCTCCTGCAGCGCATCAAAAATCCTCCGCGACTCCTCCACACTATCCGTTGTAATGCAGATGGTTACCCGCTTCCCGCTCTCAACCGGCGTACCGCCAGGAGTATCCGAGAACATCAGCTCCGTGCCGCCCACCTGTACCTTGGCATGGGCCACCAGGCTTCGTACCTCATCCGGGAACGTGTCCGGGAGGTCCGGCATATCACCGTACGTCAGGATGGAGAGAACTTCAGCACCCATAGTCTGTGCATAGAACTGAATAGCCTCCTGCGTGCGCCCCTCCAGAGTGATGTAGGGAGTAAGTTTGACTGTCATTGTGTGTTCCTCCTTGAGTTCGGATTGGAATTGCCTGTGTGATTCATTAGTATAGACGTTCTAGCCGCGGAAGAATCATCGGTGCTCCGGCAATCCAAAGCGAATAAATAATTCAGTATCTATAAAATGATGAACATGCGCGATCTTCCCCCCGCTCAGCTCAAGCACATGAATTGCCCACGGGACCAGTAAACCGTCTTCTCCAGAGGGAACATACTGGGCAACGGCGGGCCGGTTCCCGTTCACCCGGACCGGCATCAACCGCGAGCCCACACAGTGACTGCGTGTGATCTGGTAGAAGGCCGCAAGATCCGCGCTGCCTTGCACCCACATCGTAAATGGCGGCATCGACAGGCTGCCGTTCTCCTGGAATAAGGCTAACAACGCAGCTATATTGTATTGTTCAAACGCCTCCACATAGCGGGTAATCAGTCCTTCGTCCACCTCGTCATCGTCTGCCTGCAAAGCCTCGGACCGGAGCTGTGCCTTGGCTATGGTTGCCCTCGCCCGCTGCATCGCGCTGTTCACTGCGGCCACGGTCATCTCCAGTGCCCCGGCGGTCTCGGCTGCCGACCACCGGAAGACCTCCTGCAGAATCAGCACGGCACGCTGGCGGGGCGGCAGCAGCTGAAGCAGTGCAATGAAGGACAGCCGCAGGGTCTCTCTGCTGACCAGGATATTACCAGGGTCATCCACATGGCCCGGAGCGGGCCAGATCCAGGAATGCTGCGGCAGAATCTCCCTAGGCTCTGCAACCACAGCGGCCGGTTCCGAGAGATCCATCGGCAGCGCCCGCCGCTTGGCGCTCCTCAGCCGGTCGAGACAGACATTGGTAGCAATCCGATACATCCAGGACCTGCGAGAGGCCTGCTGCCTCATCTGCTCCTGGTGCTTCCAGGCCCGGATCATAGTATCCTGGACGGCATCCTCCGCCTCGAAGATGGAACCCATCATCCGGTAACAATACCCGGTTAGCTCGGAGCGCATGTCCTCCAGCCCGTTTAGGGTCTCGGGGGTCGCATTGGTCTCTGGAGTCTCATAGGTCTCATGATGATGATTCAATTCAGACAGTCTCTCCTTCATGACCCGTCCAGCTCTCCCTCCATGAACTGTATGAGGTAGTGTTCAGGCTGCACAACAAATTCCGGGAAGCTGCACAGATCTGCATACGTCTGATGCTCCAGATCATAACAGCCGAGCTGCCCCTTCTTCTGCGGATTCCAGACCAGCACCAGACCGGAATAATTGTCAATATCGGCAGACAGGCGCAGCAGCTTGCGCCGGCCGGCCTTCATCTGAACAGTATCGGTGAAGCTGAAGAAGTCGATGTACCCGATCTTGTATTCATTGGGGGCCAGCGTCAGGCGCAGCTCGTCCCCGGTAAGGAACTGGACCAGTTCATCAGGCAGTTTATATTTGGCCAGCTCCGCTTTCTTGTTCGCTACATTGTGGACATCCGGCGGTTCCAGCGATTTCAGGTATTCCGCCATGGCGGTATGCTTGCTGCTGACCGCAATCGTATACGCCCGCTCGCCGTCCTTCTCCGTCATCATGATGTCCGCACCGCGTTCTACCAGGAAGCGGACCATATTCAGATTCCCCATCCGGGCAGCTACCGTCAGCGGCGTCGCCCCGTAAGGATAGACCATATCCGGCTTGTTATAATTGATATCCACTCCCTGATCCAGCAGATAGGTAAGCGTCTTCAGATCATGGTCCGAGGCGGCCTGCCGCAGCACGGCACCGGCATGTTGCCGGATGTCCAGACCCAGCTCATGGATCAGCGGGATATTCTTCTTGTTGCCGTAGTACGCCTGTGAATAAGCGCCCGATCCTGTCCTGCTGAGCAGGTCAAGCTTCGCGCCCTGTGCAGCAAGGTAGCGGACGAGCTCCTCCTTGCCATAACGGACCGCCCGCAGGAAGGCCGGATTCTCGCGGACATTCAGCTTCGCGCCATGCTCCACCAGCAGCTTCACCACCCCGGTCTGCTGCGTGATAATCGCCAGGTCGAGCGGGCTGACTGTGGTACGCTTGCTAAGCTCCAGCTCTGCTTCGATATCCCAGCCCGCCTTGATGGCAGCCTGCAAAGCCGGAACATCCCCCTGATAGATCTGCATCGCCCGCTCCGGCAGCACCTCGAATTTCCCTATGTCCTTCAGGACAATCATCCGCACTCCTCCTTATTCTTCACTCCTATGCATACGACTCGCATCCCTTCGACAGAAGCCACTCTTTCAGCTTGGCAGATACCTGCCCGGCAGCCTGCTCATAGAAGACGGCTACCTCCTGCCCACCCGCCAGATTCAGGCGGATATAGCCCCCCAGCTCCCGATAGAACAGGTAGCAGACATAAGGATTCTCAATGAAGAGATCCGGCGGATGGTCCGCCCGGTAGAGGTCAGCCAGCTCCGTGAGCGCCAGCTGGCCCGCTCCCGGCGGCATCCGCAGGAAGACATGCTCGCGGGTTCCCGTCCACGGCTCATAATAGACGCTCTCCTCCTGGCTCCGCCCATAGATCCGGCGGTAGATGCCATCCAGAATCAGGGCATAGCCAACAGCCTCTTCCCCTTCCCCGGCAGACAGCGGGATCGCTTGAATCTGCTCTGCATGACGGGGCAGCCACAGCAGCCCGCTCACCCCGGGATGGACCGCCAGGAAATCACCGTCCACGGTGGTTCCTATAGCCGTACACTCGCCGATCTGCTGCTCCGTTATAGGACTGTCTTCATCATGCTCCCATAACCCATATTCGGCAAAAGGCCGCAGCACCTCAGGGTCAGGAGCCTGCACATTCATCCAACCCCGATACGTCCCTTCGCCGTACTGCTGCAAGAACTTGGTATAGGCTGGCGGATACAATTCTGCGTTCTCCGCTTCAAGCAGGTGCCTGAGATGCTCTGACAACCCTTTGGTTTCAGATACGATATACATTCGTCATTCCCCCGGTTTCCTGCATGAGTTATTCATCAATAACCTTACTCTGCGGCTTCCGCCAGCCAAGCCTGCATCGCCGGAGTATCCGCCCGGTTCAGCCGCAGAGCAATGTCCGTATTCCCCTCATCCGGCGGCATCACCTCGGCAAGCACGCATACGTCCTCACGCGGCTGATTGAGAACGAACAGCCCCTCAGCATCCAGCATCCTCATCGCCAGCTCAATGGCCTCCAGCCGCAGCCCGAATTCATGGTTCCATGCATCACCCTCAAGCTCGGCAATAGAAGGGCGCGCCTGGAATAACCGCTTGACCTCATCGAAATGCTCATCCCCGAAGGAGCAATAAGGCGAATCGGCGTAAGACCATTTGATCAGCTCGGCGATTTCTGCTGCTGGTATGCTGCCACCTTCTGCCTGTCTTGCCGCTTCCTGCTCCAGCGCTTCCCGTGACCAAGCGGAGAGGCTTGGCGCATGTCCCTCGCCCGTTGTATATAGCGTACAGTAATAATAATGCTCCCCATTAGCGAAAAGCTCGCGGAACGACCTCCGCGCCGCCTCCACGATCTCCGCCGCCAGCCGCTGTATTTCCAGTCCCGCACTCATGGCTATTTCCTCTCGTCGATCAGCTGTTCCAGAAATCCGGCGAACGTGGTGGCGTATTCCTCAATCAGATCATTCATCAGGTCATAACGCATGACCGGGAATTCTCCCTGTTCATCAGGAGCAGAAGTATCGAAGTAATACAGCTCATCACTGTCCGGCACAAACAGATCCAGCCGGTGCGGGAACCGGCTGACCCACCAATCCTCCACCAGGTTCAGCCTGTGGATATACAGCAGATCCCAGTCGGTATACTCCCTATCCTCAGGAGCAACCAGCGTCAGAATTTGCCCGTCCCCCAGGCTCCCACCCCCATAACGGGTCAGCCACCAGCGGTAGGACGGCGGCAGCTTGAAGCCTAATTCCGCCTCGGCTTCGGTAATCCAGCTCTCCTCGGCCCCATGGCCCGGAAACCACCTTATCGCGGAAGGCTTACTCAATTTCTCGGTCAGACGCTCATACATAGATGTACTCCCCTTTCCCTGCTAAGGGATGATTATAGATTGTCAGGATGAACAGCAACGGGCGCATCATCATTCATGCGCAGCAGAATATACTCGGCCTCTTCCAGCGGCAGCTTCAACGTCCGGCTAACCTCATGGAGTCCCATCTCCCGGGAGAGGAGGAGGCGTGCCTGATGGATTTTCCCTTCCAGCCAGTTATTGGCCAGCATCCAGCTTTTCACCTGTTCCAGCAGCTCCGCTTGGGCAGTTTTACCGGCATGCTTGGTATATTTAGATACAGACTCTGCCAGATAGCTGTACAGGTGAATGCCCAAGGCCTCGCGCTGCTCATTCTTGGACATACGCTGGTACAACTCGTAGCTTAGGCTGAGATCCAGATAGAGGGTATGATCCCCGCTGTCAAAGCGTCTGAACGTTCTCCGCCCGTAGCTATCAGGCAACACCCGGAACACCACAAAGATACCATAGGGAAACTCCCATGTATTCGCCAGTTCCTCTAACGGCATCAATTCATCTCTAAGTACACCCACACATGTTCCATGGGTATCCAGCGTAAAACCCAGCTGCATATCAGCACCCTCCCCCCGCTTAAGACACCCTTGGTTTATTTTCCCCTTCTATAGGCATCTGCCAGTTGGACCAGATACCAGACAGCCGCACCGGTCAGGGCTGCGAACAGCAGATTAATACAGCCGAATACAAGAAATAACTTGGCTTTGCCCGGCCCGATCCGCACAGCAGCAACAAGCTGGAGAATCGCAGGGAGCAGGAACATCAGCCAGGAGACGGTGATCAGCTTTTCGGTCTTGAAGCTCCACCATACCGCACAGCATGATAGAGCGAGCACGCCCCAGGTACAGATCAACTTCAGCGCCATCTGTTCCCCTCCCTTTCATGGATAACCCGGTACATCAGCTAGACCCTGGTGGCCCATGGATCACGAGCCCATATTGTCTGACCATCCAGGAGTTGCTTAAATCTTCAGCCGCCGCACGGCTTATGCGTACAGAGGGCTTCTGTTCCTCCATCGCCTTCGGGTCTTGCGCGTAGAAGCGGAGAGGCTTGGTCATTTTTTGAATAGAGCCGGTAATTCCCTTGTAGAGGGCATAGCTCAGCGGCTTGTGCTCCCGGACATCCTCATAGAGATAATACTCCCCTTGCTCATCCTGAGCATTGACGCGGTGCCCCTTAGGGCAGGAGATCATAATGCAGGGCAGCTCGTTCTCTGCCCATTGCCCGTGATAGGGAATAGAAACACCCTCATTTCTCGCAAAAAAACCAAAGCTCTCCGTGTCCGGCAGAACCGACATCGAATAGATGAAGAAAGGGCGCACCCCGCTCGCTTTTTCAGCAGCTATATAATATTGATAGAAGGCGCGATACGCCTCCACTACCTGATTCTGATCATGCTCTGTATGGGTATTATTGGTTAAATAGTACCGCACCTGCGTAGGCTCCAGAAGCTCTACGACTCTCTTAAGCTCCTCGGGGGTGATGAAGAAGCGCAGCTTGTAGAACCCGCTGTTTTTTAGCATCTTCTTCTACCATTCATACGTAACAAAGCGTGCTCTGAGCGTCTCTTCATACGGCAGCCAATCCGCATCGCTCCATAGTGACATTCCAGTAATTTCGGACAGCCGCTCCACCGCTTGCTCCGGGTTCGTAAGGCTGATGAATGCGCCGAAGTTCTCCTGCTCCGCTTGCATCCCGAGCACCCGCTGGATATATTCGTCAGCTATGCGCTCTTCCCGCAGCTGTTCATATTCTTCCCGGGTCCAAGGCTCACAGAAGATTCGTTCGGCCTGGATCTCCCCCTGCTCAAAGAACGACAGCTCGAAGATCTCCTCATTCATGTATGCCACCGTCATCACCGGCTCCCCCAGCAGCGCGGACAAGGTTCTGCCAGCCTTTTTCACCGTACCCCATACGAAATAATCGTGAAGCACGCTGATCCAGCCCTCATTACTTTGGCTTACATAGATAACGGCCTTACGCTCCGGCGTCTCAGGATAACCCAGTACTTTGCCATGCTTGCCGGTCAGCTCCTGTAATGCTTGAAGGGTCTTTTTCAGGTCACCTGACTTGATATGCAGATTTGCAAACGATCTTCCCACGGGTGGATGGCCTCCTTTAATGGCTTGTCTATAATTACTTGGCATACTAACATATAAACTAGATTTCATTTATTTTACCAAATTAATGCAAGGAGGAGCCACCTTGAATAAGAAATTCCTCTTAGCCAGATGGCAGGACGACCAGCTCTCTGAAGTGAACCGCCGTCTAGCGGCTATTTCAGGTAAACATAATCTCCATCAAAAAGACCGCTCCTTTCCCACCTCCCCTTATGGACAGACGGAAACAGGACTCAAGGATTACCGGGGAGTTACCCTGACCGAGAGCATACAGTACCTCACTCTACAGGATATTGATTTCTCTTATTCACGCTTCGAGGATTCGGCAAGCCCCAACACCTCAACGCTCACTCATTGTCGTCTGGATGGGGTAAGACTCGACAACAGATTCGTGACCCATACCTTTGGCCACTGTTCCTTCCGGGGAGCGAAGCTGAATGGTGCCAGAATAAGCAAGGCGTTCCATGATTGTGATTTCACAGGCTGCAACTTAAGCAAAGTGATCGCAAATGATGTGTCTTTCACCCGCTGCCGCTTTGATGACGCCAACTTCCGCAGTGCCTTATTGTTGTATTGCCGGTTCGAGGAATGCAGCTTTGAGGGGGCGCTGTTTCAAAACGGCTCGATCGCCGGAAGCCGCTTTGCGGGAGAGGCCCGCTTGCTCCCTGAGTGGGGGAACACGGTAATGGATCATGTTAAATTTGAGGAGTGATGCAGCCTGGAATAGATCCGCATATAACCATCCCGATTAGCCATAATAATACAGATTCTCTCATCCCACCCAAAGGAGCAGTTGATCTTGAAAAAGCTATGGCTAATGGTGTTTACTCTGGGGCTCGTATTCAATCTGACGCAAGCCGGAGGAATGGTGCAGGCCCAGGCAGGCGGCGGCAAAAAGGAGGCGGCCTGCTGGAGCCCGCAGAAGGTGCAGCTGAGAAGCGATATGCAGCAGGTGTGGATTGACCACACCATTTGGACGCACAACTATATTGTCAGCGCCCTCTACAATAACCCGGACCAGAAGGAAGTGTTAGCGCGGCTGCTAAGGAACCAGGAGGACATCGGTAATGTCTTGGGGCCTTATTACGGGGAGGCGAACGGCAACAAGCTGGCCGGACTGCTCAAGGAGCATATTCAGATTGCCGGGCAGATCGTCGCTGCCGCACAGAAAGGTAATGCGGCGGAGGTGCAGAAGCTGCAGGCGGATTGGCACCGGAACGCCGATGAGATTGCCCAGTTCCTGAGCGGGCTGAACCCGAACTGGTCCGTGAAGCAGGTGCAGGACATGCTGTACGAGCATCTGCAGCTCGTCACGGACATCGTGCTTGAAATCCTCAAAGGAGACTACGCCGCTTCTATTGCTGCCACCGATAAAAACGAGGTCCACATGATTCATTTTGCAGACCTGCTTACGGAAGGCATTGTGAAGCAGTTCCCGGAGAAATTTTAGGGAAAATAGACTGACCGTCCCGTAGGCGGACGAACCTAGCAGACATACAAACAGGCTTTTCACCCTCCCCCTAGGGATTGTGAAAAGCCTGTTTCTACGTTTAATCTCTCCGCGCTTTAGTAGATCTTGCCCAGCAGTGCGGTCACTTCCTCCAGGGTAAGGCCGAATGACCTGTAATACTGAATGTCGCTCTCCATCTGCTTCAGGACCATTTCATTACGAATGCGCAGCATCTCCTCCGGCGTGAATTCGGCGACAAAGCAGCCTTTGCCGGTTACCGTGTTAATCAGCCCGCTCCGTTCCAGCTCCTCCCACGCCTTCTTCACCGTGATGACACTGACACCAAGCTCCAGCGCGGCCTGGCGGATCGGCGGCAGGCAGTAGCCGCTCTCCAGCTCCCCTTGGAGAATCTGGGCGCTGATCTGTTCATACAGCTGCTGATAGATCGGCTTCTCGGAGGTGCTGGATATTGTTACATTCATAGAATCTCCACTTTCAGGAATCGTCTTACCGCCATCCGGTAGGCCAGCAGGTTACAAGCAATGAAGATCAGGACGCCGCCGGCCAGAATGGAGAGCTGCAGCCCTGTCCGGTCCAGCCCGGAGCCGTAGAACAGGCTATGCAGCCAATCATTCTGGATACCTGCCCACTGGACCAAGGTGGCGAACAGGACGGCTGCAACGGTCGATGCTGTGGTTGCTAGACCATACTTATAGGCTGTCTTATAGTATATCGGAATGAAGATGAGGTTGAAAAGAGCCATCATCAGGAAACACATTCCCCAAAAGCCCATATGCGGCGCAAAGAAGAAATATTGCATCTTCGGGTATAGCTGAAAGGTAAATATACTGGCAATCATGGCGACCAGCAGATGCATCAGCTCCAGAATGACAAGTACAGTGACTCTGGACTTCACAATATCGCTTTTGGTCACAGGCAATACGGTGCTGAACATCAGATCATTCTGGCTTTTGAAGCCGCCGAAAATATTCGGTACCGTGATGAAGCAGAAGTACAGCGGGACCAGGAAATAGAGCCAGCCGGGAATCAGCATAAGGCAGCCCATCAGGAAGGGCAAGACGAAGAACCAGGGATTGACGCCTAACTTCAAATCCTTCAGCACCAGATTATACATAGACACCCTCCTTTTTGGCAAAGTAGATCATGATGTCATCGAGAGTCGGGATAGCCGTGCTAAACGTCCAGGCGGGATCGAGATCCCGGGTATGGATCAATCCGGTGAAGCCGAAGGAGTTGATTTTGTAGGAGATCAGCTTCCCCTTCACTTCGTTAAGCCGGGACTCGCTGCCGTTAAGTAACCGGTAGGATTCCTTGAACTCGTTCTTCTCGCTACTTGCCACAATCTGCCCTTGTTCAATAAAGGTGATGTAGTCGGCACAGCGTTCGAGGTCAGAGGTAATATGAGTGGAGAAAAGGATGCTGATCTCGCCGCCCATGATAAGCTCCTGGAAAAGATCCAGCAGATCGTCTCTGGAGACCGGATCGAGTCCGCTGGTCGGCTCATCCAGAATCAGCAGCTTGGCGCCATGCGACAGGGCCAGAGTCAGGCTGTACTTCACCTTCATCCCGGTGGACAGCTCCGCGATTTTTTTGTTCTCATCCAGCTTGAACCGCTTCAGATACTTGTAATACGTGTCATCATTCCAGT
Organism: Paenibacillus sp. FSL H7-0350; assembly: GCF_038593195.1. Classification (NCBI taxonomy): domain Bacteria; kingdom Bacillati; phylum Bacillota; class Bacilli; order Caryophanales; family Paenibacillaceae; genus Paenibacillus; species Paenibacillus sp. FSL H7-0350. Next base: position 4,178,814 of record NZ_CP151972.1, read on the forward strand.
TCTTATAGAACTTCTTCGTGATGCCCGTCAGCGTCTTGATCCGGCTGCGGGTGTAGAAGTTAATATCGCCGAAGGCACAGCCGATGTCCTGCTTCAGTTCCATCTCATGCTCCGCGATATTCTTGCCCAGAATGTGAATCTCGCCGCTGTCCATCTGAATCATATTTAGAATGGATTTGATCGTCGTTGTTTTGCCGGCGCCGTTCACGCCGATGAAGCCCATAATATATCCCTGCTCCAGTTGAAAAGATACGTCTTTGAGCTGAAAATTCGAATATTTCTTATTCAAGTGTCTAACATCCAAAGCCAGCATAACTAACCCCCTCAACAAATTGTGTATTCCGTGTATACACAATGTATCATGGAGATTTCACAAAGTCAACGGTCGGGTGAAGATTAGGCTGCCGCCTCCGCAGGCATCTCCTTCGGCTTACGCCGGAAGAACGGCTTGCCCTTAGACCAGTTAATGAACGGCTGCTCGATAACATAAAAGGAGAGCGTCGCGGCCAGATACGAGATGGCAACAACGGTGAGGCTGATGCCCAGCCAGCGCCACACATCCCTGACCCCGGAATAATGGAAATCCTGAATGCCGTACTTCTCGATTAAGGTAATGAACAGATAGTGCCATATGTAGAGGCCGAAGGACACTTTGGCCGTATACCGGAAAAAGCGGTTATCCAGCACACGCCCGGCGTACCGGCTGAAGGGTGCCGAGAACAGCACGATTCCGAACAATATGGCATAGACCGGGAACATATACGGCTGCTGCTGGAGACTGAAGTCGAATTCGCCTGCATGGCGCATCCGCCAGATCAGGAGACCGGCAAGACACAGAGCAAGTACTGCGGCGGCATCGAACACGCCGAGCTTGCTGAGCCGTTCCACTCTGGGGCGGCGCTGCAGCAAGGCGTTCGTTATCCCCGCCGCCAGAATCCCAATGGTGAAGTGGCCGAAGAAGCCGACTGGATTGTATCGCGGCATCCAGAATTTCGCGCCGCCTACCTGGCCATAGTCCCAGCCCCGGCCCTGCTCGCTTGGAGTAAACCAATGATGAATGAGGGCATTGGCAGCAAGCACCAACCCAAATACGGCGACCCAGAACAGGATCGCCTTACCGAAGGAATGCCGCTTGCCAAGCATGAATAACACCGCCATGAAGAGTGGCATCAGCAGGTAGCAGAATACCTCGAAGCTGATCGACCAGAGCGGCCCGTTCAAGTCGGAGGGGAAGAACGTGGTGTAGTGAAAGCCCGATGTGAAGGTGAAGGCCGCTGCAATCCGCCGCCCCAGGAACTCCATAGGAATGTCCAGCCTCCAGGTCAGGAGCAGACACACCAGCAGTGACACATAGAAACCGGGCATAATTCTAGCGGCACGGCGCAGGGTGTACGTCCGCAGGCTCGGATACGGACCATTATTCAGATACGCACTCCAGAAGGGGAACGACAGCAGGAAGCCGCTTAGCAGAAAAAACAAGCTGACCCCGCTGTTCCCCAGAAGCAGCACGGATTGCAGATCCTGGAGCCAGGGTTTTTGTGCGGGCATGATCAGCTTTTGCGACAAGTGATGCAGAATAACAGATAAGCAAGCGATTGCACGAACACCATCCGCTCCAGATAAACGGGTACTGCCCAGACGAAGGTTTGACATCAGCTCAACTTCCTCTTTTCATGAGTGATTCCTGAACGGATGGCCGCCAGCAACACAACCACCATAGCTGCCGGACGCAAGCAGGATAATCGAGGACTGAAGCACCGAAGCTGTAAATTCACCACTCCTATTCGCCTAACCGATATACGCCGATATCAGGTACTCCTATCTTTCAATACATGATGGTTAAATCCTTCCGCTCTCCCGCATTCTGCCAAAATATTTCAGAGATTGCCCCGGCTGGCAGCACATGATCAAGGAATTGCACGGCATCGCTGTTGAATTTCCACCCCACGCCATACTGATCCACCAGCATTCCGAAGCACGAAGACCATGGTGTAGCGGATAAAGGCATGATGACATGTCCGCCCGCAGACAGGCCCTTAAAGTACTCCTCAAGCTTCTGCTTGTCCTCCATCACCAGGCTGATCAGCATGGCATTCCCCTTCACCAGCGCTCCCGTTACTGCTTGCATAGAGGGCAGCAGGTCAGACATCATAATTGTCCCGCCCTCGAATGCTATAGAAGACTCCATAATCAACGCCAACTCATTGGCCGGCAGGGGGTAGTTCGGGTCCTGGGGAATATCTCCGAATTGGACCTTTTTCACGGTTGTGGCCTGCAAGGCCTCCGCATAGAATTCAATCGCTTGCCCGGCAACACCATCGAAATTAAGATAAGCAATAGCTGACATAGAGCATAACCTCCCTCATAAGATAAATGTAGTATAATACACGATAGGTGACGGCTATATGTCACCGTTTCACACTTCACTCAAGAAAGAGGGAACCGGATGGACAAGGTGGAGCGGTTGATTACCATCATCATGATTCTGCTCAAAAAAGACATTGTGCCCAGCACTGAATTCGCACAATTATTCGGCGTGTCCAAACGGACGATTCTCCGCGATATGGAAGCGCTCAGCCTGGCGCACATTCCTATATACGCCACTCCCGGCGTACAGGGCGGCTACGGCATTATGGAAGAATACAAGATGGACAAGCGGCTGCTAAGCAGCTCCGACCTGGAGAATATACTGGCTGCACTCGGCGGGCTGGGGCAAATTCTGATCAGTGAGGATGTAGCTATGACGATTCGGAAAATAGAAGCAATGGTTAGCCCGCTCATTTCTAAGGGGTCGGTTCAGCTGTCCTTCTATGATTGGGAGGGACGCGCGGAGCTTGCCGGAGCCATGAAGCTCTGTCAGGAGGCCATCGCCGGGGGCTGGCTGCTCTCTTTTGACTATACTGATAGAACAGGTACTCCCACAAAACGGACCGTGGAGCCTTATCAGCTTCATTTCAGTGAATCAAGCTGGTATCTGAAGGGCTTCTGTCTGGAGCGGATGGGGGCGCGGATGTTCAAGCTCTCCCGGATGGAGCAGCTGAAGCGGAAGGAACAGACCTTCAGCCCCAGAGCCGAAATGCTGAATCAGGCACGGGAGGCTGAAGTTCCGCCGCAGTTAACCGAAGTGAAGGCACTGATCTCGCCGGGCATCAAGGATCAATTCATTGAACGGTACGGCCGCAAGAGCATCGAAGCCTATAACGCGGAACAACTGCTGGCTACGTTCTATATTCCGCAGCACCCGATCGGATATCAATTCCTGGCCGGCTTCGGCACCCATCTGGAGATTATGGAGCCGAAGGATTACCGTGAAGAATTCCGTAAGTACCTGCTTGAAATGATGAGCCGGTATGCATAAAAGTCACTATACGGAGAGGCCGGCTGTCACGAGGCTAGCTTTCCCCCGTACGGTTCAATGGTAATGAGGATGCGCTTAGACCGGTGACCACAGCGGCCAGCGACAGACCATATTTAAGTTATCTCCGTGCAGCTCCGCGGTCAAAGTACCGTTCATCTTGTTCATGAGGCTTTTGGCAATGGACAGTCCCAATCCTGAGCCTTGCCCTGACCGGGTACGGTCCACCGTATAGAAGCGGTCGAACAGTAGCCTCACATCCATGTCGGATAGGTCCTTCGCTTCGTTCACAATCCGCAGCTCTGCTGTCGTCTCCCGCTGCTCGAAACAGATGAACACCGGGCCGGTAGCGTGCTTCAACGTATTGATAAGCAGGTTCTCAACGACCCTCCGCACGGCCGATTCGTCAGCATAGACTGCTACCGGTTCCTTGGGGAGCCAGATGTCCGGCATCAGTCCCCGCTCATTAAACGAATCGTAGAAACCGACCAGTGTGTCCGATAGCAGAACCGTCATTACAATCCGCTCGGTTTTAAGCTGATAATCCGCAGATTCGATTAAGGACAACTCAAAAAAATCGTTCAACAGGGCCTGAAGCCGCTTTGTCCGGTTTTTGACAACGCTCAGATATTCGCGCTTCTCATCAGGCGTTATCGGCTCTACTTCCAGCAATTGAATATAGCCAAAGATGGAGGTTAGCGGCGTACGGATATCATGAGAGATGTTGGCAATTGCCTGACGCAGCTCATTCTCTGTCTGCCTGCGGTTAGCCTCCGCTTCAACAATCAGATCGGATTGGAGGTTAATCTGGCCTGCTAGCGCTTCGAGGTGCTTGTCAAATAGCGTGACCTCCAGCTTTTTACCAGTGGCTCGTTCGTTATAGCGGCGAAGCTGCCTAGTCATCCTCACCAGCTCCCGCCTCAGCACTAGAAGATGAGCCAGCAGGAGAGCCGCCGCTGTAACCGATATGAGCGTTACGATGAACAAGACTCTCCGCCCCCTTCTCTTACTTAATTTCCTTCTTGCGGAATATGAGAACGCCTAGCAGCCCGGATACAACTATCGTCAGCAGCGGTGCCAGCAGGAGAGCCGGCAGATCGCTGCCATCCATATGAGTCTTGCCGATTTCACCCAGCAGCTTGAAGACCGAGTAATCGTACACCGCAGCTAGAACCGGGATATACTCCGCCAAGTATCCCAATATCATATTAATAGCCAGGAAGAAGATCATCAGGAAGCTGATGGTCTTGCCGCTCTCGGCGAACACCGCTGTGAATAAAGCCCCGATTGCTGCGTAGGCAGCCGTGTACAACAACGTGAATCCGAGGGCCCGGGGGATGAAGAGAGCATCCACTCCCTCCGGCAACTGGCCGAAGCCTGAAATCATTGATACTTCGGCCAAGCTGAGCAGGGGAAATATCAGAGAAATCACCATAGCTCCCGCTGAGAATCCAATCAGCTTGGCTGTGTAGAGCTTCCCTCTGTCGTTGCCCGACGAAGCGGCCGACTTCATGACACCTGTCGTATATTCGCTGGCAATGAAGAATCCGGCCAACGCAGCCACGCTGAATTTAATAACATAACCATTGCTGGCCACGAATTTAATCAGAAATTCGGCACCGGTGAACTGCGGCTTGCCGCTGGTCTTATTATCGATATAGTAGAGCAGGGGATAGGCCAGGGAAAGCAGGGCAATGATGAGCAGCAATACTAGGAACGACCGGTCCTTGCGCAGCTTGAACAGCTCCGCTCTGATCAGGTTATACATGCCCTGCACCCCCGATCCGCTTCATGAAATAACTCTCCAGATCTGCCCCCATGGACATAAACTGCTCGATGGTAAGACCTGCGGAGAATAGGGCCGTGGACACCTTGCCGGGTTGTTCCCGGTACCCGTACAGCTTGATGACCCCATCCGGCATGACCTCGAAGTCGGTTGTGCCCAGCTCGTTCTGAATCACCATGGCTGCTCTGTCCGGATGATCCGCTTTAATATGGACATACTGCTGGCATTTATCGTTCAATTCCCGCGCGGTAAGCTGCTCCAGCAGCTTGCCTTGATGGATAATGCCGTAATGGCTGGCGAGCAAATGCAACTCGCTTAGAACATGGCTGGAGATCAGAATCGTTAACCCCCGTTCATGATTGAGCCGCTTAAGCAATTCGCGCATTTCGATAACGCTCATCGGGTCAAGCCCATTGGTGGGCTCATCCAGGATCAGAAATTCCGGGTCGTTTAGCATGGCAACGGCAAGGCCCAGCCTCTGCTTCATACCTAGCGAGAAATTCTTCACCTTCTTCCGCCCTGTGTCCTGCAGTCCAACCAGTTCCAGCATTCTGCGGATGGAGTCCTGGCCGGGAATGCCCCGAAGAAGACGGTTCACCTCCAGATTCTCACGGGCCGTCATCTGCGGGAACAACGAGGGACCTTCAATAATCAGTCCCATCCGTTTACGGGCCTCGGTTAGCTCCCGTTCCGTACCGGTGCCAAATAATTCAATCGTCCCTTCCGATGGAAAAGCAAGTCCGGTGACAATACGCATCAGCGTCGATTTGCCGGCTCCATTCTGTCCAATAAAGCCATAGATCGCGCCCTTGCGGATAGAGATATTCACTTTATCCAGCGCAACACTGCCTTTGAATCTTTTGGTCAACTGATTCGTTTGCAACACATATTCACTCATTGCTGCCTTGGCCTCCTTCACATGTGATAGACCAAGTATAGAAATCAAAACTTAAAAAGGGCTAAAGCCAACCCTTAAGAATATCTTAAGACTTCAGCCGGTAGCCCATTCCCCATACGGTCTCGATATAATCACTGCCGGGCGCAGTCTTCGCCAGCTTGCCCCGCAGATTGCTCACATGGACGTTAACCGTATTATCGTCACCATAATAGGGCTCCCCCCATACGCTCTCGTACAGATTGGCCTTAGTGAATACCTTTCTGGGTTCCGATAACAGCAACTGGAGAATTTCATACTCCCGGGCAGTCAGAGCTACCTCCGCTCCCTCTGCTGTTACCACTTTGGAATCGCAATCCAGCACAAGACCGTTATACTGGAGGATGCGGGCTGAAGCTGAGGGTATAATCTGCATGAACCGGCGCAAATGGGAGTCAATCCGTGCCGATACCTCTTCAATATCAAAAGGCTTCGTAATAAAATCATCTGCACCTCCGCGCAGTGCCGACACCTTGGTCTGCTGCTCTCCCTTCGCCGAGATAATAAGGACAGGCATACTCCCCCGCACGCGAATCCAATTCAGCAGCTCCTCTCCCGTCATTCCCGGCAGCATCAGATCAAGCAGAACCATGCTCCATTGCCGCTGCTCCAGATAGAGTAGGGCCTCTGTACCGGAGAAGGCGGGCTGGGGCAAATATCCGCTTTTTGTAATAATGCTGCACAGCAGCCGGCTAATGTCACTGTCGTCTTCAGCAACTAGAATAGATATTGGCTTGTCCATCGGATCTCCTCATGTCATTCATCTTCCGCAGCACATCCTATAATTTGTATACTTTAGCCTATATGATAGACCATTGCTGCCGCAAGTTCCAGCGCCAGATGGTGGACGAAGAGCATTAATCCAGCTCCTTCAGGAAATCCTCAATCTGATTCATATAGCCCGGAACTGTGATTTGGCGCGGAGCAAAGAGGCTGACCATGAGCGCCCTTAAGCTGGAGTCCGCTGTCTTTTTGCTCAGCATCGAATGCTCTGCGTCCGGGAAGACCGCTACGGTCAGCAGTTCAGGCTGGATCATCTTGCGGTACACCTGCTCCGTCTCCTGCCAGTCGACATGAATATCCTGCTGGCCCAGCAGCAACAGTACCGGAGAGCGGAACTGCTTAAGATCCTGCTCGGCATCCGACAGGTAATTCTTGCTGACAAACGTCCACCGCTCCTTCGTCATCGGGTCATCTTCCTTCACCGCAGCCAGATAGTCTTCATAGCTCGCCCTCTGCGCCAAAAGCTGCCGAACTTCGTTGTTAGACGCCTTTTCGGCTGCAATTTCCGTCTCCGTTTTTCCTTCCTGCAGCATCTGCTGCCGGGTATGATAGGCACCCTGGCGCAGCCAGTTAATGGCCGGGGAGACCAGAATGCTGAAGGCGAGCGGCTCCTTCCCGGCCAGCTTGGGAATCACCCAGCCTGCCTGACTGGCGCCCCACACCCCGATCCGGTCCGGGTCGATATTCGGCTGCTTCCGGGCCCATGCGATAGCCTCGCGGGCTTCCTCTACCCGGTCATCTATACTCTGATCCAGCCAATTGCCTGCGGAACCGCCAATCCCTCTTTTATCAAGAGACAGGGAGGCATACCCCAGACCGGCTAACCGCTCCCATAGCGGCTTATACCCGTCATCATGCGAGGCATTAATCGGCCCGTCCCCATGAATGAAGAGGACCAGTCCCAGCTTGCCGGAAGATACGGAAGACCCCTTGGGCAACACCAGCGTACCCGTCAGCTCGCCCTCAGGCGACGCAATCTGGATGGCCTGCTCCACCATCGCAAAACGGTTCTGCTGCACAATGTATATCCCCGCACCGCTAAGGAGCAGCACTATAGTTAGCAGAGAGATCCATAGCTTCTTCGTTGTCTTCATTTCTGTATCCGCCTCTCTTCTGAACCATGTATTCCCAGCGCAATTCATTGAACAATAAATATAGGGTATAACGTGTCTCCCGGGCCTCCGTATGGAAGGACCACTTCCCGTATAGCTGACGGACATGCGGATTACCGGCTGATACATGCAAGCTGAGGCGATTCAGTCCCGGTTCCCTATCTACAAGCTTCTGCGCCCATTCTATAAGCAGCCTGCCCACCCCCTTATTCTGGTGATCCGGTTGGACCGCAAGGTCGGTAATGTAACACTCGCCTGCTGCTGGCGTATGGTCTAGTACATAGAGGCCGATCAGCATCCTGATTATGCCCCGTTTGCCTAATAGCTGTGAGGTTCCCGGTAGCGGAGACGACTGCTTGTTCCCCGTATGGTCCGCTTCAGGTGTACACTTAATCGCTATGCTGCCAATTACCTCGCCCTGCTGCACAGCAACCATCCTGTGTGTATAGGGATTAGCAGGGTCATACTGAAGCAGCATTTCGAAGCATTCTGCCAGCTCTGCCTCCTTCAGCCTGATCCGGTGCTGGAATTTCCCCTGAAAAGCTTGAGCAAGCAGCTGCCCGACCGCACGATTATACTTAGCTTCCATGACCTCAATAGTTATTGGCGCTGTACCTGTGGACGCTGTTCTCATACGGAACCGCTCCCTTCCGCAGATATAGCCGGGCCGATACAGGCCCTCAGCTCATAATGCAGCTTGCCCGGAACGAACAGGGAGAGATAAGAGCGTTCAATGACTACCAGCGGGCCCGCGAGAGGAATCGCTTGTGCAGCAGCATGCTCTAGTAATTGACTGATCCACTGCTCCAACTCCTCCTCGCGGGCTACACATTGCAGAGTCAGATACTCCCCTTCCGGCACAATCACCCCGCCCGCCTCCGGCTGCTCCAGACACAAGGTCAGCTCACCTGACTCCTCCAGCACATAATAAATATCCGATTCGAACAGATCTGGTATCCCTGCCGCCTGCTCCGCAAGCAGCGCTGCACTAAGCTTCCTGTGTGAATCCAGCTTCATCACCTGCACAAGACTTGCAGACTTATACTTCACGATCTGAAAGATCTCAGGCGAGGAGCTGTAGCTCTGCTGTTCCTCCAGCATCTTGCGGATGAACTGCCGTAGCTCCTGAAGACGCACCAGCTCTTGTTCAATCCCTTCGAGAGAGTGCTCCAGCAGCCCGCGATGCTGCTCCGGACTATAGCTCATACATTCGTTAATCGACTGAACAGGCACTTCAAGCTTGCGGAGCAGCAGGATATGCGCGAGCTGATACACTTGATCCATACTGTACATTCTGTACTGATTCTCACCGGTATAAGCAGGTTGCAGAACACCCTTCTCTTCAAAATACCGGATCTGGTGGACCGACACATTCATCAGCTTGGCCAGTTCACTAATCGTTATTTCATTTCTCATCCTAATCACTCCCCGGGCTGCAGCTTGGAATATCTCTACGATACACCCTAGGTCTGACCTAAGGTCAAGGAGAGGATTCGAGATCCCGGGCCAGACGGATAAAAGCCTCAATTGCCGGGGAGAGCCACTTCTCCTCATGCCAGAACATTTGGGTGGCAAAGGATACTGCGGTCAAATCCCACGGCAGGGAGATCAGCTCCCCCCGCTTCAATTCTTCGCTTACGGCCATTTCAGGCAGGATGGCGATGCCCATCCCCAGCTTCGCACATTGTTTAATCGCCTCTGCGCTGTGGAACTCCAATTCCGTAATGCCCGCCATTCCCTTCTGCGACAGGCTGCGCTCGAAGAAGCTGCGGTAGGAGCATCCCTGCTCCGTTAACAGGAAGGTCTCGCCGTGAAAATCCTGGATAGCCAGCGCCGGACGCGATGCCAGCGGATGATCGGGGGCAGCCAGGAGGCAGAAGCGTTCCTCCCTTATTTTTTCTCCGCAAAATCCGCTCTCGCCCTTCATCTCATCCAGCATGAAGATCACATCGACATCCCCGTCCCGCAGACTCTGCCTGAGGCTTGGACTCACGAGCGGCAGGAAGATCAGCCGGACCCCGGGGTGGAGCTGCCGGAAGCGTTGCAGCACGGCGGGAAGCCGGTAGGTGCATAACGTCTCATCTGCGCTGATTACGATGGTGCCTGTCAGCTCACCGGGCTGCTTGAGGGCGTGCTGTGCCTCCTCCACCATACACAGGATGTTGTCTGCATAACGCAGGAACGTTTTTCCGGTATCCGTTAACGTCACATTTTTGCCGAGCCGGTCCACCAGCTTCACCCCCAATTCTTCCTCCAGGGCCTTCATTTGCATCGTAACCGTTGAGGGAACATAGTTCTGCGCTTCGGCGGCGCGGGCGAAATTAAGCGTGGAAGCCAGCGTATAGAAGGTTTTAAGTTGGCGCAATTCCATTCGATGTCACTCCTTCGTTCAAAAAAAATGAACGTTCCATTCAGAAACGTTTCTTTGACTTAACCTTAGCAGCATCGTAGAGTGATGACAAGAACGGCGGCCGATTCCGTTATGAATGTACAAGGAGTGGGAGAAATTGAATAACAGATTTACGATATATATTCTGGCACTTGCCGTTTTTCTGATCGGGACGATTGAATACATTATTACCGGTGTGATTGAGATGATTGCCTCAGATCTTGGCGTATCCACCTCCGAAGTGGGGCTGCTGGTGACCGTATTTGCGCTGTCCGCAGCGATTATTGCACCGGTGCTCATTGCACTGACCCTGGGTATGGACCGCAAAAAGCTGCTGCTGACCGCCCTCGGCGTGTTCATTGCCAGCAACGGGCTGATGCTGCTGAAGTTGCCTTATGAAGCTATGCTGGGAATACGGATTATTCAAGGGGCAAGCGGGGGAATCGCAACCGTGGTCGCTATGGCCGTAGCCACCAGACTGGTGGAGAAGGAGCGGAGAGGCAATGCGATTGGCATTATTCTGATGGGACTCAGCAGCTCGCTGGTTCTGGGCGTTCCGGCCGGTACCTTTTTCAGCGAATACTTTGGGTGGAGGGCTCTGTTCATCATCGTCGGGGGGCTAAGCCTTGTTCCGCTGTTCATCATCTCTGCCAAGGTCCCTGCCATAAAAGAAAAAGAAGCCGTCACCCTAAAGATGCAGCTGTCTGTGCTTAAGGATTCCAGAATTGTTACCGCTCTGGCGATCAGCTTATTGTATGTAGGGGGTTACGCTACACTCTTCACTTATATTACCCCTTACCTTCAGGCCGCATCCTCCCTGTCCATCACCGAAATCAGCGGGGTGCTCTTCCTCGCGGGGGTATGCAGCTTCATGGGCTCCAAGTTAGGCGGGCAATTGGCTGATTCCAAGGGATCGAAGTTCACCATAATGACAGGACTTCTGTTACAGGCAACCACGCTCCTCCTGTTCTCACTAACGGGCGTTCATATGATCGTCCTCCTCCTGATCCTGATGCTCTTCATGCTGGGGACCTGGAGTATCTCTCCTGCGCAGCAGCTCCTGCTGGTCACCCTAGTTCCCCGGAACCCGGATATGGCCCTGAGCGTAAATACTTCCTTCATCCAGTTCGGATTCGCGCTGGGATCGGGCTTAGGCGGCTATGTGATCAGCCGTACCTCTGTGCTCCACCTGAACTGGGCGGGCCTCGCCGCTGTAGCCGCAGCTCTGATTCTGGCCTTCCGGCTGTTCAAGACCCATAAGGCTTGATCGCACTTGAAGTACTCAACCAGGGAGAGGAACACAGCAAGACAAAGAGGCTATCCCCAGGGATGGCCTCTTTGCATGTATATAAGAGCTGGCAGGCTGATGGTCAGCTGCACGCTCTCTATTGCTACAGATGGTTGACCGCGGCTGGCGGCTCATGCCCGTCTGTTCCATTCGTCAGGCCCAGCGTGTGCGCTGCGGAAGCATGAATGTCGTTCAATAGCTTCGGGTTAGCAGACAGGGACATGCCGTAGGCAGGAATCATCTGCTTGATCTTCGGCTCCCAGGCCTTGATCTGCTGCGGGAAGCACTTGGTGATTACCTCCAGCATGACAGAGACAGCCGTTGACGCTCCTGGCGAGGCTCCCAGCAATGCAGCGATTGAGCCGTCCGCGCTGCTGATGACTTCCGTTCCGAATTGCAGCATGCCTTTGCCGGCTGCTGTATCCTTAATAATCTGTACCCGCTGGCCCGCCACCACCAGCTCCCAATCCTCACTGTTCGCATCCGGGATGAACTCCCGCAGCGCTTCCATGCGCTGTTCTTTGGACAGCATGACCTGCCCGATCAGATATTTGGTCAATGACAGGTTCTTCGCTCCTGCTGCAAGCATCGTCGTCAGATTATTCGGCTTGACCGAGGTAATCAAATCGAACATGGAGCCGTATTTCAGGAACTTGGGCGAGAACCCGGCAAACGGCCCGAAGAACAGGGATTCCTGCTTATCGATCACCCGGGTATCCAGATGCGGAACAGACATCGGAGGCGCACCCACAGCAGCCTTACCATATACCTTGGCATGGTGCTGGGCTACAATCTCCGGCTTCTTGCAGACCATGAACAGTCCGCTTACCGGGAATCCGCCAATCTTTTTGCCTTCCGGGATGCCGGATTTCTGCAGCAGATGCAGGCTTCCTCCCCCTCCGCCGATGAAGACGAACTTGGCGTTATGACGCTCTGTTACGCCGCTAGCGAGATTCTTCACCTTCAGCTCCCAGGAGCCGTCCTGCGCGCGCTTCAGATCATCCACCTGATGATTGTACCTAATATCGGTGTTACTGCTCTGTAAGTGGTTGAACAGCATACGGGTCAGGGCGCCGAAGTTCACATCCGTTCCCGAGTCAATTTTGGTGGCCGCTATCGGCTGGTCCAGCTTCCGGTTCTTCATCATCAGCGGAATCCATTCCATCAGCCGCCTTGGATCATCGGAGAATTCCATGCCTTGAAACAGCGGACTATTTGAAAGCGCTTCAAATCGCTTTTGTAAAAATGCAACGTCCTTCTGTCCTTCCACAAAGCTCATATGCGGCACAGGTACAATGAAATCCTGCGGATTGTGTATTCGTTTCTGGCTCACCAGATAGGACCAGAATTGCTTGGAGAACTGAAATTCCTCGTTCACCTTAATCGCCTTGCTGATGTCGATCGATCCGTCCGGCTGCTCTGTAGTATAGTTAAGCTCGCAGAGTGAAGAATGCCCCGTTCCCGCATTGTTCCATTCTCCTGAGCTCTCCTCCCCCGCACCCGCACGCCGCTCAAACACGGTTATTTGCCAATCCGGTACTAATTCCTTTAACAGTGAACCAAGTGTTGCACTCATGATTCCAGCACCAATTAAAATAACGTCTGTTTTTGTTTGTTGGTTGCTCATATTATACCGTCCTTCTACCCTACGATTTGCAGGAAGGATGCAGGCACTCCTGCTTAGGCGCCATAGCAAGCCAGCGCGGACCAAGTCACACACCGTTTGGATCAATCCTGATCCTAGTTTATCACTAATGAAACTAAATTTTAAGATTTATCTTAATTTTTATAAACTTTTTAATTAATAATCACGGGCCGCATCGAACCAGCCCTGCGCCACTTCCTCTGTTATAGGCTGCCCGATCTGGTGCTCTGACAGGCTGAGCTGCCATACAGCTTCGCCAAGGTCTTCCCTCTCGGTAGTCTCGATGCCCTTCAGTGAATTGAAGCGCAGGGTGAAGGCGGTAATGGCTGCTTCCGCCTCTTCGAGATTGCGGGCCTCCGCCATAGCTGCTTGCGCAGTATCATAGGCTTCGTTCGCCAGCTTGGCCAGACGCTTCGGCCAGGCCGCGAACGGGCGGCCGTATTCGCTCACCCACCACTCGGGCTTCCTCAGCTGGCTCACGGACGCATACTCATCCCATGGGCGAACCTTGGCCCGCGCCTTCATCTGTTGCCTTAGACGCTTGCCTCCGGCCTCCTCGACATTGTAGGCGATGAAACGGTCCAGCAGCGGCCATGTATCCAGGGAAGGCAGGCCTTCCAGCTCCGGCATGAAACGGAGCTGCAGGCTGGTCAGCCCCGTCAGGCGGGCAAGCGCCTCCAGATCGCAGAAGCTTCCCCACAGGCTGAGCGACTCCAGGTTCGGGAATTGCTCCAGGCCGTCCAGCGAGATGGGCTGGCCCAAGGGCGGGCTATTCAGCGTCAGGTCAGTCACACCCTGCAGCTCCCCCAGATCCGGCAGCCGGTATGGCGCATCGCTCCTGCGCCGGCTCGTGTCCGGTACTAAGGCCAGTGTAGTGGGCAGATGGCCGGAAGCTGAGAAGCGGGTTAGATCGCCGGACAGGCTCAGGTTGTACAGCTTCTCCGGCAGAACCAGGCTCAGCTGTCCATTTGCCAGAGGACCCAGTTTGATACCCAGGGTATAGATATCCGCCCGGCTACCGTCCAAGGATGCACCCTCCGGCAGCACCGGGGTCCAGCTTATAGTCTCAATAGGCCGCCGCTCCGCCCACTCGAGGAACCCCGCATCACCGCCGGTATAACTCAGATAACGCGGCCAGGGGGAGCCTGCGGGCGTGGCGAACGGCTCGAAGACGGACCAGTTCATGCGCTCATCTGCTGCGACCAGCAGCTCCGCTGGTTGCTTCAACTCCTTGGGGCCGATCGATAAGCTGCCCATACCGGGCTTGCGGTCAAGCGTGTGACTGCCGGGTCCCGTCAGATCAAGGACATACCGTCCGGGTTCTGTAATCGGAGCCGGGGGAAGAGCTTGGTTATCTGTGGACATTTGCTTCATCCTTTCTGCTTGATCCTGCCTTTGTTTGCTATACTAACTCAACCATACGGTATCCTGGGGTTCATAGCAACTTTGCCGGCCCTCTATCCTTGATTACATTTGGTCCACAAACCCCCACCCTGACCATTGTAATCGGTTTTTCGATTACATTTCCGCCCATGCCATAACGAGAACAAGCCCGGGCCGTTACCGGCCCGAGCGCTCATTCTCTATTCAGTTGGAGTGCAGTCCCTACATAATCTGCCCTTCATTCGTCCCTGGCTTGTACATACTCTCTGCTTCAATTGGATTCTCTTTGGCTGTCAGATGCTGCGGAGTAATCCGGTACACTTGTACGGGCCCGCCGTACACAGCCGACCGGTATTTCTCGACATGCTGCTTGGACAGAGGGCGGTTATAGTATCCGGGCACATACTTGTTCATCATCTCCTGCAAGACTTGCGTAGCTTCATCCAAATCCGTCAACGGCTCTGCCTGTCCGAAGACCATCACGCTCATATAGGCGGTATCCGTCTTGGCGGGCACGGGGTTCGTGATCGTTCCATACTCCTCACAGACCGTGAAGCATACTTCTGAATTGTCACTCATCACCTGATTGCGTCTTCCATCCCCGGCCCCATGGATATACAGCTTTCCGTCCATCCACACATAGTTCAGCGGCACAACATAGGGGAGATTGCCATCCGCTAATCCCAGAAACCCAATTCTCGCCTGCTTCAAAAACTGTTCAATCCTCGCCTCATCCTTACATTCCCTGACCTTATAACGAACCGGATTCATATCGAACCCTCTCCTTCCCGCGTCCTCCGCGTATACGTTATTCGGTAGTATATCAGCTATTGGACTGTGCTAAAATATCCAAAGAGGACGGTTCCGAGCAATCCATAATGAAGATACGGAACCAAAGCTACGACTAGGAGGGATGACTTATGATGTTCGTCAACCGCAACGACAGGGGCCCGATCTGGCAGCAACTGCTGAATCAGGTGATTCATAATATTACACAAGGTATCTGGGCGCCGGGCGAGCTGCTGCTCCCTTCCCGTGAACTTGCCGAGCAGCTTGGAGTCTCCCGCTCCACGGTGCAGCTCGTCTATGAGGAACTGCTGAGCAGAGGGTATACCGTGACCTCCCGGCGGGGCGGAACACGGGTAAGCGACTGGAACCCGGCCATTGAAGCGGCTCAAGAGGAGTTGATGCCGGAAGGACCCGTTCCTCCTTCCCTTCCCCTGCTGAACTCAGCGGTAGATCAGCTGCAAGACTGGTTCGGAGGCCCTCAGACTCAGGAGGTGGAGATCGATTTCACCCCGCACGAGCCGTATGTGGACAGGACCTTCCAGAACCACTGGCGGCAATCGCTGCTTCACGCCTCCGCCGCAATGGACGTATCGGATTGGTCCTACGGCAATCCCTATGGTCTCCTGCCGCTTAGGGAACAGATTCAGCGTTACTTGCTGCTTGAGCGGGGCATACGGATCGAGCCCGATCAGATTCTGTTGACCTCAGGCGCCCAGCACAGCCTTGACCTGATTGCCCAATCCCTTCTCACAGAAGGAGATACCGTCTCTGTGGAAGATCCCGGCTTCCCTGCGGCCTGGATGGCGATGAATTACCGGCGGATGCACGTAGCCCCTGTCCCGGTAGACAGGCATGGCCTTGTGGTTGACCAGATCCACCCGGAGTCTAAGTTGGTCTTCGTAACCCCATCACACCAGTGCGCCATAGGCTCCGTGATGTCAGAGCCGCGCAGGCAACAATTGCTGTACCAGGCCGTGCAGGAGCAGCTATGGATTATAGAAGACGGCTATGACAGTGAATTCCGCTACCGTGGCGACCCGCTGCCCACGCTCTATAGCCAGGCGCCGAATAATACCCTGTATCTGATGAGCTTCTCCAAAATGATCGCCCCGGCCATCCGCATCTCGGCGATTGTCGGCCCGGCACGGGCCATTGCCCAGTTGGCGCGTGTACAGGAGCTGACCTACCGCCACCTTCCGGTGATGGATCAGCTCACCTTGACCCACTTCATCCAGAAGGGGCATTTCATGCGCCATATGCGCAGAGTCCGCAATGTGTACCGCCGGAGACATGAAGCCATAACCAAGGCTATAACATCCAGCGGTCTAGGCGAGCGGTTCACCCTGAGCGGAGCAGAGACGGGACTGCATGTATTCCTTGAGGCAGAATCAGACTACGACGAGGAAGCCGTGACCCGGTTAGCCCTGGAGCAGGGAATCCGGGTATATCCGCTTGCCCATTACTGCCTTCAGAGCCGCAGGAAGGGATGGGTGCTGGGATTCGCCAAGGTGGATGAGGCCTTGATTGAGCAGGGGATTCACCGGCTGGCTGGGCTGGTGTTATAAATCCTTCGTAAGGGTCCCGGATGATCGGCTACCCCTGCGCCCAAACTGCACATAATAGACCATGCTCACCGCAATAACCAGAACAGCAAGCACCAAGAGAATATTACTAAACACAAAGGCACAGCTTGTCCTATTCCAATAGCGTGGTAACGCCCAGTGCAGCAAATAGGAGCAAGCCCAGCCCCAGCAGAATGCCTCCCATCAGCGAATACCGTACCTCCCGCTGGAACGATGCGGTGCCTGGGCCTCCAGGTGCCGGCGGACCGGGCTGGGCTACCACGCCCTCCAGACGGGTACGCCTGCCCGTGCGCCGCCGTTGATAGCCAATAATGAGTAGTACAATCCCCAGCAGACTTAAGAAGCTGCCAGGGTAGACGAATGTCATCCACAGGTTGTCCATAGTACACCTCCCTGTTCGTGATCTTGATCTATACTTAACCAAGACACGGTACGCCAAACAGGGAGATGCCGCCAGGCTAGAAGCAGGTGAACGAGCTAACCCGGTTCAAATCAACGCCGTAG
This sequence comes from Paenibacillus sp. FSL H7-0350, assembly GCF_038593195.1. NCBI lineage: Bacteria > Bacillati > Bacillota > Bacilli > Caryophanales > Paenibacillaceae > Paenibacillus > Paenibacillus sp. FSL H7-0350. The sequence goes on from NZ_CP151972.1 coordinate 4,196,365, forward strand.
TATCCCCAGAAGAAGCCGTTCCATCTGAAGCCCGCCACCGAACTTCTGCCCACGAATACCGGGTAGAACCAGAACTGCTCACCATTATTCAGCCAGATATAGGTGTTGCGGAACAGGCATCCTCTGATGCCTCCGGGGTCAACCGCATAAGCCGTGACCGCCGGTGCTTGCGGCACGAATTGCGGCGGTGGCGCTGTCGGTGCCGCTACTCCTCCCGGCGCACCCCCGGGCGTCCCCGGAAATCCTCCGGGCCCTCCGCCTGGAATCCCTGGAACCCCCGGCCCTCCCGGCAAGCCTGGTCCACCCGGAAATCCCGGTATCCCCGGAAATCCTCCGCCGCCTCCCGGCACTGGTATAAATCCCATATCTATCATCCTCTCCGTTTCATTAGGCATAATCATCATATGCATTCGCGGAGAAGATGACTGGGCGGATGCCCAGCTGCAGTGGGCTTTTAACAGCATCCCGCCTATCGGAGGGTAATCGGCACTACAGCTCCTTTTTTACGCGGCCATAATAATCCGATAACTCGAACTCCTTGAGCGGAATATACCCCTGCCCTGTAAGAACAGCCCTGCGTGCTGCCGCAGCGTGGATGGCCTTGGTCATTATCCATTCCACACCGAATTCAGTGTAGAAATGCTCCTGCACCAGCTCCAGGACAGCGTTCAGCACCTCTTCCTGCTCATATACGCTCATCACATCTATGCGCAATACGCCATGCACCCCATAGCCGGGAGCCTCCCCGCGGTTAAACATCTCCACACTTCCGATGATCTCGTTAGTAGGGTTCCAGATGATCGTCATGCGGACAAACTGTTCCGTGTCATAGCTATACCTCCAGAAATCAAGCGCCTGCTTCATCCGCTCCGCTGTTGGATAGTAGAACGTATCGCCATTGCAATTATCCGCGTTGAACAAGGGCACCGCTTTCTGATCTGCGTAACAGTTAAGCAGACCTGGAGCATCCTCCTCCAGCACCGGCCGCAGGGTAATTTGTTCATTTCGAAATACCGGACAATGCTTATAGATGGTGTACATAGCCATCTTCCTCCTCCTCATGAATCATCAGACTATATCGTAAGAGCGGAACTCACCAATGAACTCCTCCAGCCAGTCTTCCGTATAATCCAGCGCACCGCTGTCACTGATGAACTCGACATCCAGTCCCATCACCCACAAGCGGCGGGCCATCATAAACAGATCAATTACAGATTCATCTTGTTCAGAAAAGTCTCTCACCGAGCGGTAGCCCGACATTAATGCCTGCCACAGCGGTTCCTTCTTCTCGTGCGGCAGACGTTTTCTGTGCCGGACCTGGGCCAAGTCGTAGGCCCGCCAACCCGGAGCCGCCCATTCAAAATCATAATGCGTGAACGTATCTCCCTCCTGGAAGGCATTGTTATTCCCGTGCAAATCTCCGTGGCAGATGCCCCAGTCCAGGCCCGGACTAGCAGCGTTGATCCGCTCCGTTAATGCACCGGCGAACTCGCGCAGATACGCAGCAGAGCGGTGTCCCTCACCGAGATAATCCACAATAAGCTCCAGCGGCTGGGAGATCAGAGCGCGGGTATCCAGATCCGGTCTAGGCAAATCTAAGGAGACCCTGTCCATGGCAGCGTGCAATTCAGCAGCAGATTTCCCGAAGGAAATACACGATTCCTCATCATGCAGCACGTTCTCCGTGCCTGTCAGATAGCTGTAAATCACGGCAACTCTCGGGCCCTCCGGCGCATCGATGACCGTATATAAGCTGCTGTTCTTTTGAGGGAGGGGAACGGAAACCTTTGTATTTACTGCGCTCAGTTGGTGTTCCAGCTGTGTCAGGAGGGACAATTCATAGACAACATCACTTTCAGCTATCGATTGGCGGTAGATCCGAAGAATATAAGTGCCTCTGCCGGTACGGATTCTGTAAGTATCATTCAAGCCGCGTAACCAGAACAGGCAATCCTTCCAATCTCCAAGGTCATACAGAGAACTCAGGCAATATTCCAAATACTTTGGATCTAGAACGGAACGCATGGCCTTCGGTTTAGGATACATTTAGCTCTCCCCTAGCTTGCTGCTCCAGCCGGACAACGGTCTCCTCGAACGTTTTGACCGGGCTGTAGCCCAGCTCGTTTTTTATTTTGCCGCAACTATACGCCGTTCTTATAGGGTCTCCGCCCGGTATGACGAACTTCTTGTTCAGGGCAAGACCGATACGCATCGTAAAATCTTTTTCCGGGTAATTCCCGTCAATTGCGTTATAGCACTGGTTCCCGGCCGCAGGCTGCGTCGCTGCCAGTACACACATCTCTGCCAGGTTGTCCGCATGCACCCAAGGCGTTAAGTCCTCTGGATGAATCCAGTCCACTTCCCCTGAATCAGCAAGCTTAGCGATCAGTCTGTCGCCCCAGTGCGAGTTGGATTCGGAGCAGATTACTCCAGGACGCAGGATCACACTGGTTAAACCGTTAGCCATTGCAGCCTGCACGATTCGTTCCGATTCACATTTGGTTGAAATATATACCTCCCCGTGGCCGAAGGCAAGGCTGCTTGCCTCATCCAGCTCCACCTCTCCATCAAAATGACCATAGACCGATACCGTAGAAATATGCACGAAGCGCTCTACTCCCGCAGCTACAGCACCGTGGGCCAGACTCTGGACCCCTTGAACATTGGACGCTTCGGCAATCGCCCGATCCTCCCCCAGATACGCCGCAGCGTGAATGATAACGTTCACATTTTGAAGTGCGTCCTTGATGGCCGCTCTATCGGTCAAGTCTCCGATGACGGGTGTAATGCCGAGCTCTTCACATAGCGCGATCTGGTCCCTATTTCGGATAAGCCCTTTAACCTCTGCTCCCTCGCTAACACATCTTCTGGCAATTTTATCTCCTGCCGTGCCCGTAACACCTGTAACGAGAACGGCTTTATCACGAAGTCTCATGGAGAACCTCCTTTAGTAAATACTATTTTTTATCGCCTTCTTATCTATTTTGCCTACGGATGTTCTGGCAAGTGAGTGAGTAATCACTAAGCGGGTAGGCAGCTTATATTCGGCTATCGATTGACCGCAGAATTGTTGCAAGTCCTCTAGAGCGAGTGTCTGCTTATGCTTAAGTACAACTACTGCTGTGACTTCTTCACCTTCATCCGGCAAGGGGGTTCCTATAACAGCAGCCTCAAGAATAGAGGGGTGTGCGCTTATTACCTGTTCCACTTCAGCACAGTAGACATTAGAAGCCCCTACTATAATCATATCTTTCTTCCGGTCCACAATGTATAAATAACCGTCTGCATCCAGTCTGCCGAGATCACCCGTATAGAGCCACCCATCTCGGATGGTCCTGCCTGTCTCTTCCGGATTGTTCCAGTAGCCAAGCATAATTTGTTCACTTCGGCATATGATCTCGCCAACGTCTCCTTGTTCTACTTCTTGCCCTGAGTCATCAACTATACTAACCTCAAACGGCTTCTGGCCCCAGCGGTTCATATGGGATGGATTTCCGACCGATTGCAGCCGATGCAGCTTCCCTTCTGTAAGGCACTCTTGTACGGATAAGAAGCTGATAAATTGGCCGCTCTCCGTCTGTGAATACACCTCTGATAACTGCGCGTTAGGGAATACTTCAAGAGCTTGATACAAGGTCTTCTCACTGATAGGAGCACCTCCACAGGATATGCCTGCCACGAATCCGGCTTCTCTGGAATGGTTGCCTGCCAAGGCAGTGATATCCCTGAATAAAAGTCCGACTGTTCCCAGGAACCTGATTTGCTCACGCTCAATAATGTCTATGACCTCGTTAGCCTGCAGCGGATAGGAGTCCGGATAAATGAGACAGCCCCCTTCAAAAAGAGTTGTCCAAAGGATAAATTGTCCGGTAAGATGGGCTTGATTAGGAACAAGCGATTTCTTGGCCGGATTATGCCCTCCGCCTCTTGCAGGGTTCATGAAAGCCCATTTTCTGATCGTACGATGAGAGTGCATCACTCCCTTGGAGCGTCCCGTTGTACCCCCGGTATAAATAAGAAGAGCGACATCATCCGGCTCTGCTATATACCATTCTGTTAGTGGAGAGGAGGCCGCAATTAAATCTTCTAAAGACAGGCCGCCGTTGACCGGCTTGAACGTGATAGTACAAGCTATACTGGGCGCTGAAAGAGAAGAGGCTATTCCCGGATGATCCGCATCGTACACGATAGCTGTTGGGGCAGCATCTTCAAGGATCTGATTCATCTCTGCAGGAGCCAAACCTGGAAAAACCGTAACTGGAATGGCACCTATAGCAATTACGGCACATTCTGCAATCACAAGATATGGGCAAGGTTCACCTGCAAGCGCCACCCGTTCACCGGGTCCTACTCCCAAATCCTTCAGACCTCCCGCCACACAGCTCACCTGATGCAGTAATTGTTGATAGGTCAGATACTCATTTCTATACTTTGTAGCATAGTGATCTGGCTGTAACCGGGCCACATGAGGCAATATTTCTGAAAGAAGCATACGTATACCCTCCAAGAATGTTTGTCCTGCTATTTGCTGATCACAGGGGCCTTTACAAAGACCGATTTTAGGCGGGGAACATCCGCTCAGCCAAAATAATCATCCGACTGCAGCAGCTTGAGCAGATAGGGTCTGCCCGCCCACATTGCTTAGGAATTTCAGGGTGGCCGGGGCGATTCGCTTGAACTTGAACATCGCCTCTAGCGCTTTGGTCTGCAGCTTCTCATCTGGGGTGTTCCGATACAGCTGAATAAGCGTATTCTCGTCACCCGGCAGCGGGCTGCCAAACCATGCGTTGTCATAATCCAGAATAATCTCATCCAGCCAGCGCTCGTACCAGTCCAGGAAGTTGTCTTCATAGACGAAGAAAAAAGGACGATCCGGATAAAAATCGGAGGTGTACACCACTCTCCCCCGGTGTTCCCCTTCCAGCACCAGACACATCTCATATTCGCAGCCCTGGGTGCCGATGCACAGCATTCCGCCAAGCGCCTTGTTTCTGGCCTCCTCGTATTCTTCATCCGAGATGTCCCGCTCGCCCGTCAAAGGCTCCGTCAGGATATTCCATTCCTCTGCGCTCATCCCGGGATGAAGCGCCGCCCGGCCCTGGAGTGCCGGAAGCTCGGTATAGGAGGTGGCTTGTTCAAGCGGATAAATTCCGTAATACGGTCCGGCCCCGCCGTTCCCGATCTCTGTCAGGAACCGGGCGAATGGTTCAGGAAGCTTGATCCCATATTGGGCCTCCCAGTCTGCCAGTTTGCCTGCTGTAAGCTTATCTTCCTGCCTGTATTGATGTGATGAGGACCCAAATTCCGCGAATTCCGCATCCTTGCGAAGGGCCTGCCCCAGCTTTGTCTTGATCCGCTCAAGCTGCGCTGTCTGCTTCTCTATATTCATGATGATCCCTCCTGCAAAAGAATCTGTCTCCTAAAAATGACCAGGCCGATCATCTTCCATCATATCACACCCTGCATATATTCCAGGCCCCTCGTTGACTAGACAAGAATAAGCCCGCCGTCACGGTGAAGTGACAGGCGGGCTTATAACGTTGGAACACTTACTGAACAGCGTTAGACAGCTCTGTGAAAATAACCCCCAGGGCAAATGCGCCCGCATCCGGGTAGCCGATGCTGCGCTCGCCCACCGTCCCGGCCCGGCCCATCCGCGCGACGATAGCTTCTGTGCGTCTGGCCCCCTCAACAGCCGCTTCGGCCGCTCTGGCAAAGGCCTCTTTCAGGGACAGCTTCTGCTCCGCACTGCTCTTCCAGGCTTCAGCACAAGGAATCAGCGCATCGATCAGCGTCTTATCGCCTACAACTGCTCCACGTCCGAAGGAGCGTTCGCCGGTAGCCTGGATGCCCTGAACCGCTGCTTCCAGCATTCCGGCCATCTCCAGCGTATTCAGCGAGGTGCGGCCTGCGGCATATTTGCCTGCTGAACGGAAGGCTGAGCCCCAGATCGGACCGGAGGCTCCGCCGCAATGCTCCATAATGATCAGGGAGCAGGCCTGAAGGAAGCTCCCAATATTCGTGGAATGATGCTGAAGCAGCTCCTTCCATTCCCGCTTCAATTGCTTGAAGCCCTTGGCGACGCTCATCCCGAAATCTCCATCACCTGCATGGGCGTCCAGCTCACAGAAGGGAGCCTCATTCGCGATAATAATCTCGCTCATCTTATCCACCAGATAGATGATATTCGTAAGCCGCAGCCGTTCGTCACGGAGGACAGCGAAGCCCGGATCGGTCTCGGCCGTCAGGCTCCACTCAGCCTGAGCCTCCTGCTGCGGAAGAGGGCTGACGTATTGTACCGGCGCAAGGTCGCCCGTTAGCCGGAGCGCCGGAGTATCGCAAGGCTCAGCAAGCCATCTGCGCAGCTCATCATCCAGCTTCATCAGGCTGATGGAAGCACCGGCCATATCTATGCTGGTCATATAGTTGCCCACAAGAGATTGGCGGATGATGATCCCCCGTTCTCCCAGACTACGGATTACGGAGTGATTGAGCAGGTACAGCTCCTGCAGAGGCGTTGCGCCGAAGCCGTTGACCAGCACCACTACCTCTCCGCCGTCCGGCTGATCCAGGTTCAGACTGGCCAGCAGGGCAGTGATCATACGTTCCGCCAGCTCATCGGCGCTAAGCAGCTTTTCTCTGCGGATGCCCGGCTCCCCATGAATGCCGACCCCATACTCCATCTCATCCTCCTGAAGCTGGAAGGTAGGCGTACCCTTGGCCGGAACCGTGCATGAGGTAAAAGCAAAACCAAGACTGCGCACATGCTCTGCCGCATGCTGCGCGGCCTGCTTCACCTCTGCCAGCGGCAGTCCGGCCTCGGCAGCCGCCCCGGCAACCTTATGCACCAGAATCGTGCCCGCAACCCCTCTGCGCCCCACCGTATACAGGCTGTCTTCTACTGCAATATCATCATCTACCTTCACATAGTCCACATCGAGGCCATCCTCAGCCGCCAGATAAGCTGCATTCTGGAAGTTCATTATATCACCGCTGTAATTCTTGATGATCAGCAGCGCGCCCTTGTGGCCGGTATGGTTGCGAATCGCCTGATAGACCTGAATCTGTGACGGGGAGGCGAAGACATCGCCGCAGACTGCGGCATCCAGCATTCCCGGTCCGACCAGCCCGGCATGCGCCGGCTCATGGCCGCTGCCCCCGCCGCTGATCAGCGTTACCTTGTCAGGATTCGGCGCAGACCTGGAGATAATTTTGTATTTGCTGTCGAATGTCAGCTGCGGATGAGCCATCACCAGTCCGCTGCACATCTCACGGACGAGGTCCGACGGGTCGTTGATTATCTTTTTCATACGCGCTGCTCCTTGCTCTTCTTGAAGGCTTCGCCCAGCTTGTCAGCAACAGCAATGGCAGCGGCAACCGCTTCAGCGGTAACCGGGAACGGCATCGAATGAATCGACTCCTCCGGGATACACGCCTTGCGGGCCACTTCCATCAGCTCCTCATGGGAGATGGAAGCGACACCAATATCAGCCAGGCATACGGGAAGCCCCACAGAGTGGCAGAAGGACAGCACCTGATCGATCTCTGCCTGCTGCGCATTCTCCAGAACGAGCTGTGCAATCGTGCTGAAGGCCACCTTTTCGCCATGATAATAATGATGAGTGCCTTCAAGCGCCGTCAGGCCGTTATGGATAGCATGTGCGGCAGCCAGGCCGCTGCTCTCGAACCCGAGCCCCGACAGCAGGATGTTGGTTTCAATAATATTCTCCAGCGCCGGTGTCACCACGTTCTGATCGCAAGCCAGCTTGGCCTTGGCGCCATCCTCCAGCAGTGTATCGTAGCATAAGCGGGCAAGGGCCAGCGCGGCTTTGGTGCCTTTGGCCTCCGTAATCACGCCTGCATGCACTCCGCAAGGAAGCCCCGCATTGACATTCGAATAGGATGCCGCAGTAGCTCTGGCCTCGAAGTAGGTGGAGAGGGCGTCGCCCATCCCGGATACCAGGAAGCGGGTAGGAGCCTGCGCAATAACAGTAGTATCAATCAGCACAACCGATGGGCTGGCTTTGAAGTAAGCATAATCCTCGAAAGCGCCTTCAGAAGTGTAAATAACAGCAGAATGGCTGGTGGGTGCATCGGTGGCCGCAATGGTAGGAACGATAATCAGCGCATCGCCTTCTGCCACACATTTAGCCGTGTCGATCGCTTTGCCGCCGCCAAGACCTATAGTACAAGCACACTTGTGCTCACGGGCCAGCTCCTGTAGTCTGGAAATCTCCTGCCGGGAGCATTCGCCCTGGAAATCCCCCTTCACCAGTGTAATGCCGAATTGACTGCTGGTGGCATCGAGCTTGGCTTGCACACGCTTCACATCATCCGGGTGCGCAATCAGCAGAGCCGATGTGCCGAAAGTACTGACGAAGTATCCCAATTGAAGCAGCTCATCTTCACCTTGTGTGTACTTAGCCGGGCTGATAAAGGTTCTTCTCATTCTTTCATTCCTCCTCGAGTCGTATGTCCCCATTATAGACAACTGGATAGAGGGGCGCATGGGACAAAGCAAACGAATTAATATGCTGCAAAATAGTATTATTATGTTGCCCAGATTCTGAATTATAATTATCCTGTTCTCATTATGACTGTAGATGGAAAGGGTGAGCCGGATGCAATCCAAATTCGACTTGAAGTATATCATTGATTTGGACGAATGGGGCAAGCTTCAGGAATCGTTGTCCCTTGTGACACGCATGGCCATCATTATGGTTGATTATAAAGGCGTGCCGGTTACGGCACATAGCCGCTGTCAGGCCTTCTGCCAGACCGTGCGCAGCGACAAGGAATTCTCAGCCTATTGTCAAAAATGTGACGCGCGCGGAGGTCTGGAGGCTGTGCGGCTGAGCCGGCCCTATATCTACCGCTGCCACTTCGATATTCTCGACATTGCTATACCTATCATTGTCGATAATCAGTACATCGGTGCGCTGATGGCCGGACAGATCCGGCTGGCGGAGGGAAGCGGCCCGAATCTGGAGCAGATTGTATCCCGCCCGCAGCAGGACGCCATGACGGAGGATCGGGCCCGCAAGTACGAACTGCTGCCCGTCATGACCTATGGGGAGGTTGTGGCCACCGCCGATATGCTCTATCATTTGTGCAACTATGTGGTCAAGGAATCGATCCTGAAGCATGAGCTGCTGGAGAGGAACCGGCAGGTTGAGGCCTTGAACCCGCAGGAGTCCAAGCTCCAGCTTGAGCTGCCGCCTCTGCCTGTAGAGCCGCCTTCGGCTCCCAAGACTCCGGTCTCTTCGGGAAGCGCATACAAAACGGAATGCATAAGTCCTACGCTTCAGCCTGCTTTGGACTATATGCTAAGCCACCGGGAGGAGAATTTCTCGCTGAAATCGCTGGCGCAGCTATGCCATATCAGCCCCAGCTACTTCAGCCGCCTGTTCACCAGGGAGATGGGCGAGCATTTCTCCCTATATGTCGCCCGCATGAAGGTCGGGTGGGCGAAGGAGCTGCTGGCAACAACCGATTGGTCAGTCAACGAGATCAGCAATCACTTGAATTTTTGCGATGCCGGCTATTTCATTAAGATCTTCAAGAAATACGAGTCGGCAACTCCCCTGTCCTACCGCGCTTCGCTCATAACCAATCGAATATAATAGATGTAACACTATTCGAGCAGGAGGTTATCTTATGAAGCTGAACGAACATGGTGTGCTCATCATTGAAGAGGATGATATCCACGACATGTACTTTTTTCTGGCCCATGACGGGTTGTCATTCAAGGATTCTTTCGAGATTGGATTGGAAAAGCATAAGATTGAGCTGTACCCCGGCAGCGTATCTGCTATTGTTCCCCCGCAGGCCATGCCCGAGGACTATGGCTACCCGGAAGAAGACCTTCCCCGTATAGTGGAGGGGATTTATTCAGCTGTCCGGGAGTATGATCCGGGCTTCGGGGTGTGGTAACAGAAGACCCGAGACCGTTGGTGTGCCAGGCTTATTGCAAATGCTTTTTACGAATGTCTATTACGGCAGGTTTAGGGCTATTCTTAGGGTGTAAGCTAGTCTAACTGCCCTAAGAACATAGAGTAAGGAGTATGCCTGTTGCCAACTTATCTGGAAATTATCTTACGAACGATCGCCGCTTTTGTCCTCCTTATGGTAACATCGAGAATCCTCGGGAAGCAGACGATCTCCAATATGACCTTCCATGACTTCGTGAGCGGTATTACGCTGGGCTCCATTGCAGCGAATCTGGCGTTTAATAACAAGCTGAGCTATGGGCTCATCGCCGTATCGCTGCTGATCTTCTTCGCCATCTCTTTCCTCGTCTCCAAGGCCGCGCTGGAGAGCCGGACATGGAACCGGTGGGTATCCGGTACGCCAACCGTTATCATTGAGGACGGGACTATTCTTGAGGACAACATGCGAAGCATCCGTTACACCTTAGACTCCCTGGCTCAATCGCTGCGCGAGAAGGATATTTTCAATCTGGAGGAGGTGGAGTACGCTTGCCTGGAAGGCCACGGGAAGCTGTCGGTCAAGAAGAAAAGCGAATATGAGTGGGTGACGCGCAAGGATCTGAAGCTGCACGCTACAGCAGTCCAGTCCTTCCCGGTTGAGCTGATCATGGACGGCAGGATCATTGAAGACAATCTCGCCCACAACGGGTTGACCGCCCAGTGGCTAAATCAGGCGCTTGAGCAGCGGGGCAAGTCCGTAGCCGATGTGTTCTATGCGGTAAGAGGGACGCAGAAGCAGTTATACTTCGATTACTATGAGGATCACATCGACAACCCCATTGATTGACCATTCATTGATGGGAAGCATCAATGATGGAATTCAGTACAATGATCAGCATCGGAAGGTACTACCATAGATTATGATATACAGAAGGTGACACCGCAATGGAAAGTGGAGATTTGAGGATTTTTCAGGCTGTGGCCCGTGAGGGTACGATTACGAGAGCTGCGCAAGCCTTGAACTATGTACAGTCGAATGTGACGAGCCGGATTCAGTTCCTGGAGGCTGAGCTGAAGGTACCGCTGTTTCACCGGTCCAATCGGGGAATGATGTTAACGCCTGCGGGCGAGAACCTGCTGGAATACGCGAATGCTATACTGTTGCTAATGGACGAAGCTGTACAATCGACACAATACTCCGAGCACCCGGCCGGTCCGCTGCGGATTGGCTCTATTGAGACGACGGCGGTCATTCATCTGACATCCATGATCGCCGGCTACCATTCACGCTACCCTGATGTCCATCTGTCGCTCATCACGGGTGAAACGCATGACCTTCTGCACAAGGTGCTTGATCATAAGCTGGATGGTGCCTTCGTATACGGCCCCATAGACCAGCCGGATATCGGGCATATTGTGGCTTACGAGGAGGAGCTGGTGCTAATTGCTGAACCGGGGGAGAGCGAACTCCAAGAACTGCTGCACAAGCCCATGCTGTTCTTCGACGTTGGCTGTACGCACCGGGTTAAAGCGGAGCGCTTCCTGCGTGAGAGCGGGATGCACTCGGTTCAGATCCGGGAATTCGGCACGCTGGAAATGATTCTAAACGGAGTATCTGCCGGACTCGGCGTCTCCCTGCTGCCTAAGTCCTCGATCCGCAAGGCGGAAGAGGCCGGACGAATCACTTCCCACCGCCTCCCCGAAGAATACCGGAAGCTAGAGGTATGGTTGATATACTGCCGCAACGCCATGCTCTCCAGTGCAATGTGTAGGTTTGTGGAGATGGCTGGGCAGGGATAGATCATGGATATACAAGGAGTATTTTCCTTGAACGATACACCCAATACCCTTAAACAAATTATCGGAAAAAACCGTAAAACGATACGACTCAAACAAGGCTTGAGCCAAGAGGACCTTACTCACGAATGTAATGTAGACCGTTCCTATATCTCTATGATCGAGGTCGGCCGCAACGAGCCGTCCATCACCAAAATATTTGAACTTTGCAGAGGTTTAAAGATTACTCCCTCCTATTTCATTAAATTGGTTGAACTTGAGTATGACAGAGACCGGGAGCAGGATTGAAGCAAGAGAATGATAAAAAAGATCAGAACCAAGTTCCTCAGGTTCTGATCTTTCTGCATCTTAGAATCTATCTATTCGAATTCGACATCATCCAGGCCAGGAATTCTCCAAACGAATCGGCTACCTTCTCAACCTCTTCGAATTCAGGCTCACATCCATGAACAATAGCCCCGCTATCCGTTGCAATGGCATAGAAGGAATAACCATCCTCCACAGACATTACGATCGGCAAGTGGTGATCCCACCAGGCTGTGATCTCAGACTGCCAAGCTGAATCACCCGCTGCGGCCTCCAAACTTAGGAGTTCAAATTCATTCCACCGGAATTCGGTTTCCGCACTATGATTGAACTCAGCCTCACCCATAAACCAGGTTTGCTCATCCGGTGCAACGCACGTCTCAACCACCTTTAGAAATTCTAAATACTCATCAGGTAGTCCTGTATATCGGGAAGTAATGCCGCTATCTAAATGTAGCTGAGAACCGGACTTCCTCCTTATCTCCCAGCCCTTCTCCTCCGCCCAAGTCATAAATTCCACAACTTGAGCTTTCCCTTTTCCATTATTCATGTCCAAATGTTACACCTGCCCATCTGCTTAAGAAATGGAAACTCCTAGACTAATATACCATTTCCGCAGGTTTGCTTACATACAACAGGTCATTCCGTTACCTTAATTTGCACTGTTGCATCCATGTCCTCCCACTTCTTACCGTTAGCCACATGATATTCTCTTTCCGTGGTACCGTCTGTTTTGGTATAGCTGATGGCAAAGACCTGGCCTTTTTCGATCAGCATCGGGTATTGGTCATACGTAAGAACATTATCCGTCAGCGGCAGCTTGCTCGCATCTGCATAAGCTCCTTCCAATCGCCAAAACTCCCGGAAGGCGTAATCCTTGAATCCGCTCAAATCACTTTTCCCAAAATACGATGCCGCATACTTTTTGCCCTGCATGGTGATTTCATCCACTCTGAGCGGTTCAATATCCTTTGCCATCCAGCTAATGTCCTCGGAATGCAGGTTGCGGCCGTAGTGCTTCCGTAATTGATTCGCCATACAAGGAACCGCTTGGGTGATACGTTCCATTTCATTGACTCCGGTATGCGCTGCGCCGTAAATGCCCATGATGTTCTCGCTGCCCAGCTTTTCAAATTCACGGATGAAATTCTCCGCCATTTTATTCTCCCGGTATACATTATCATAACTCCTGTAATATATCAGCCCCTGCTGAATGGCCTCGGTAGTTAAGGTGTACATCTCTGATCCGGTGAGGTTGTTGTCCGCAAGATAAGACAAAAACCGCTTACCGGTTTTATCGCGTTGATGCCCAACATCAGTCCCGTGGAAAATAGTATCCGGACACCCGCTTTTTATTTTCTGAAAAAAAGTCTTCGTATAGGGAACGTGACCCGGAGTCCCTTCCCAATCCTGATAAAGCTCCTCCAGAATGTCGTCATTGTCTGACTGCATCCACAGGTTCAAGTATTCGGCAGCATAATAGGACTGCTCCACGAATAGGTGCCTCATTCCCTTGTTGTGGTAATAATCAGACCAAGCTTCGTACTCCTTGTCCATAATCTTGGCTACTCCATGGGATTCGCCATACAGATAAATCTGGCCGGTCGCTTTGGTCGTTAGCGGGGTGGCCACAGGCGTTGCCTGGGCCAGTTGGGCAGGAAGTGCCGATGGACTGGCTGGTTGTGTAGACGGACTTGCTTCCTCGCCCGCTGAGGAGTTGCCGCTGCAAGCTGTCAGGCTGCTGATCAGAAGGATAGCCATTAGGACAAGCAGCAGAGGTCGGCTGCACCTTCTTCGGGCCTCAATCCAAATTGTGAATTGTTTCACATTAAATTCATTCATAACTACGCACCCACCTTTCACAATCATTTCTAAATCTTGAATAATCTTAATATCGCTTAATCATAAAATACGCCCTCCACTTTCCGCTACAGCAAAACGCACAAGCCCTTTGGCTTGTGCGCTCGTATGCACCGCTACTTTATATGCTCACTTGCTCTGCGATGCTTTGTACTTCTGCCGCTCTTCCTCATTCTTGTCCGCAAAACGGTCATTATGGGAGGAGACCCCGGCCATCTTGGAGCCGGTGGGATCGATATATAATTTGGCACTGTTGACGGCAAGCACCGCATCATTGAAGGCACCGGCGATCAGCCTTACCTTTCCCGCATGGGTTACAATATCGCCTGCGCCGAAGATGCCTGGCATGCTCGTGCACATGGCCGGGGTTACCGAGATGCCGAACTCTTCATGCTCCAGCCCCCATTCGAGGATCGCCCCGCCGAAATCCCGGTCGAACCCGTGATTTACCAGCACCTCATCCACTTCCATGCGGACCGTTTCTTGGGCATTCACCTGCTGCAGGGTCACCGATTCGATTCTGCCTTCATGGCCGTGTAGCCGGGATACGGTATAGGGAACATACACTGTAGCCAGAGCTTTCATCTCGGTCACCGAGGATTCGAAGGCGCTGAAGTCATCCCGTCTATGAACGACATACACCTCCTTCGCAACCTTAGCGATAGCGACCGCCCAATCGACTGCCGAATCGCCTCCGCCGGAGATTAGCACTCTTTTCCCATTGAACTTATTGACGTTCGTGACGGTATAGTGAAGGTTGCTGAGTTCATAGCGGTCAGCCCCTTCAATATTCAGCTTCTGAATACTCGTAATGCCGCGCCCCGTAGCCAGAATGATGGTTCTGGAATAATGCTTCTCTCCTGAATCCGCTGTGAGTATGAATATACCGTCATCACGCTTCTCCATCTGGGCGATTTCCTGCCCGAATACAATACTTGGGTCAAAAGTAGCCGCTTGTCTGATTAACGAATGGATGATCTCCTCGCACCGGACAGGCCCGATCCCGCCAACATCCCATACCAGCTTCTCGGGATAGGTGCGCATGAATCCGCCCAGTTCCTGCTTGGCTTCGATGATTTTCGTCTTCATCTCCCGCATTCCGCTATAGAAGGCTGCATACATCCCGGCGGGGCCCCCGCCGATGATAATGACGTCATAGATATCCTGTTCCATTAGGGCACCAACTTGTCTACCAGATAATCCAGGAGCAGCGGCGTGCCGATCAGTCCTTCACCCACTACAAAATCGGCTGTCTCCAAGCGGTACACACGCCCTTTTTTCACAGCGTCCATCGCATTCCATATCGGAGACTGCTCCAAGTCCTTCATAGACTGCTCACTGCTGTAATTCTGCATCATGCGTTGCTCTACGAAGATATGATCTGCCTTAAGGGTGGGGAACACCTCCAATGATATCGGCGTGAACCATTCTTTATGGTCTTTTAACTGCTCCGGAATATGTAGTCCCAGCTCGTTATACAAAATGCCGCTTCCGGGGCTTCCAGCCTCCTGGCCCAACACCCGATATTGGCTTTGCTCCACACGCAAGACGAGAATTGTCTGATCCCCCAGAGCCTGTTGCAGTGTCTGTTTGACGGCTTTTATTTTGTCATCATATTTGCTCAGTGCTACTTCAGCTTGCTTCTCTTTGTCGAACAGCTTGCCAAGCGAAGTAACGATTTCCTTCACCGTACCCCCAGCCTCGACTGCAACCGTAGGCGCAATCTTGCTCAGAGCTTCATACCTTTTAGCATCAATCGTCCCGCTATCTGCAATAATCAGATCTGGTGCTGCGGCAAGAATAAGTTCAAGATTCTCTTCATATTGCTGAACCTCAATCATTGTCACCTTGTTGTCATTGAATAATTTCGGACGGTACTCGGGTTCAATCTCTTGTACAAGGGTGACCATATTAGGAATCACGCCGATTTCAATTAAGTTCTCGGCATAATTAGAGTTAAGGACCAGCATGTTCTTCGGCTTCACAGGAATGGTGATGTCACCAAAAGCACTTGTCACAACACGTGTGGCAGCCTCACCAGGCCCTTCTGTAGCCTTCGCCGTGCTGCCGCTGCCTGCCTTAGTGGTGGAGCAAGCAGCCAAAGTCAGAATAACTAGCATAGAAAGTATATAGAGCATAGGTTTTCTCATTACATTGCAGCCTCTTTTCTTTGATAATGATTATCACTATCAAATTATAAGGAATAATGATAGAACCTACTATAGCCTAAAATGTCGTAAACATTGGATTATTGTGTCTCTGGAGCCCCGCTATCCAACATAGCCTGTTCCATTTGCTGCAGGATTGCCCTTTTGCCATACGCGCTGCAATTATTAATCCATAGCCCGGTATCCACATAGATCACCCGGTTATTCTTCACCGCGTCTAAGGCAGCCCATTTCTCACTGGTCTGTAGCTTCGAGAGGCTAAGATCTGCGCTATAGTAATCCATAATACGCTTCTCAATGAATAGATACGTAGGATTGGCCTCCGCTAATTGCTGCAATGTGCATGGATTGAAGCTGTTCTCGTGGGCACGGACAATCTCAGGCATGGTTAACCCCAGCTCCTTGTATAGCAGGGTAGCTGCATCGCTGGAGGATTCACCGATATAACGATAGCCGAGCTCTTCAACACGAAGGTACAGAACGGTGGAGCCGCCCGGAAGTTGCCGTTGCAGCTTGTTCCTCAAGAGATCGGCCTGTACAGTAAGCCCGGCAATGAGCTGTGCTGCCTGGGCCTCCCGGTTGAACAATGTGCCGAAATAGCTGATCAGTGCACTCAGATCATCCGGCAGCCTCGTTAGGATGGGAGCAATGGCCCGGAAATATTGTTTCAACTCTTCTGTTAAATGCTCAGCAACAATCAGATCGGGCTCTTGCTCTGCAATGAGGTCCGGCAGAGTGACATACTGCGGCATGGCCAGTAAGGTCACTCCATGCATATGGAACAAGGGTTGTTGATAGTCCGGGGTTAAGGCACTGACAATAACAACAGATTGGGGGATTACCCCTAAGGCTATTGCTATCTCTGCATGTGCCGCGGAGAGGAAGCATATCCGGCTGTCTGCAACCGATGATTTGAACCGCATGGGCGGAAGCCCGGCTACCTGTCTAAACTGCCGGCTGAAATATTGCGCATCCTCAAAGCCTGTCTTCCTCGCCACCTGTCTGGAGGAGTCGTCCGTAAGCAGCAGCCACTCCTGAGCACGATACATCCGGTAACGGATCAGATACTCCACCGGTGTTTTATGATAGAGCTGGGTGAATTTCCTGGAGTAATAGGACGGGCTGTATCCGGCGATTGCCGCCAGTTCATCTCTTGTAATCATTTGATGATAATTCTGCTGCATATAAATCACCGTGCGCGCCAATCTTTGCTCAAGTGTGCTGTCAGCGGTTGGCTGTTCCTGCTGTAATTCTTTTAACAAATGGTATAGAATGTACTGCTTCATGGTGATGCCAAGCGGCCCGGTGCTCCTGGTGAGGGAAGACCGGATCTCTGCTACCACCGCTTCAGGCACACTTTGAACCCTATAGCCCGCCGCCCGGTCTGTATTCCAATCGCAAGGAGATTGCATTTCTGTGTCATAGGTATTGAAGCTAATCAAATAGCCCGAGAAATCAAAATGATTGGCAGAGGCTAGCCGGATGACCGAACCTTTCTCAAGAGCAATTAACTGGCCGAAAAGAAGCTGCTCTTCATGCCCGTTGATCGACAGCATGGCTTGGCCGTCACTTACCAACAGGAGGGCAGCCTGATCCAGACGCATTGTGGAGGGGGCCGGTAACAAATCTGCTACATCTATAATTTCTGTGCAATGGGCAAGCCAGCCCGGATTAGCGTCATACATGGATATACTCCTTAGGTTCATTATTGATATATAGTAAAGCACCCACCCTATGAAAGCAGCAGGCGCTTGGCCTTAATTATGACTTCCGTACAGGCCGGACATACTTGAAGTACCGCTCCGGGTTGAAATAGAAGTAGATGATCCGGCCGGGGGTAGGGTCGGAGCAATAGCCAGTGCCTGTATAGTCAAAAGCGGCCATCGCCTGCTCCATCCGTTCCTCGACACTGCGGTTCTCCTGCTCGTAATCAAACGGTCCGTGCTCAAACACAATATACTCGGCCTCAGGGACATCTGCCATCAGCATCTGCGCGGGGACTTCGCCTTCATAATCATAGGGGAGACGTACCCCATAGCACTCTGTACGCGGAAATCCCCAATCGCAGAGCCTGCCGTCCGGGTCATTCATATAGGCCATGATCTGACCGTTGCCGCTGTTCGTATCGCTTCCGCCGTCATCATCCAGCTTGCCCTTGATACTATCCAGCAAGCCGCTGATGGTCTCGCAGTCCTGCCCCGGAATCAGGCTCTGCTTCTGCCAGAAATCCCAGTACCCGTTGCTCTCGTAGTTCTTAATGTGCAGGAATTTGTGCGCGGGAATGGTTACGAAATAAATTTTAACCTCTTCTGTAGATTTTACCATGCCAACCTCTCCTAGTCCGAATAAGTAGCGGTCAAACGGGTTGATTTTGGTACGAAGGACGACAGGATACGGGTGCCTCCGGTACTCGCTTGGGGCCACACCGTAGGTCACCTTGAACGCCCGCGTAAAGGCCTCATGAGAGGAGAATCCATAGTCGAGCGCAATATCCAGAATGCTTTTTCCGCTATCCCGCACCTCCTTCAGTGCAAAAGCCAGCTTCCGGTGGCGAAGGTAATCCCTAAGCTGCATCCCGGATATCTCTTTGAATTTCCTCGTCGTATGAAACTCCGAATAGCCCAGCTTGTCAGCGAGAGATTGCAGCGTTATGGCCTCACTGTTATGCTGCTTAATGCTGTGGTCCATATCATCGACAATGGTCTGAATCTGCCTGTGCCACTCGTACACCGTCCGTTCACCCCCTCGTTCCAACCGCTCTATAGTCATTCTAGAATACTGGATAAGGCATTTCTTGATTCTACTTGCGGCATGGGATCAGCTTCATCTCTGTAAGATGATCCAGATTGATCTCGATCCTCAGCTCATCATGCTCATTCACCGCGATTAATGTCCGGTCTTCAATACTTAATTGCTTGATTGTACCGCCTTCATACTCCAGGCTCGTCCAGGCATCCACGATAGTCCAAGGATCATCATTATACTTCACAATGCTCGCAATCGTTGTGTCACACAGAGGGTGGCAGCTCATGCTCCTCCGTCCAATGCTTCAAGATGAAGTTGCTCATGGCTCTATCCTTCCGTTTTGCTAGTTTTCTCTCTCCTATACTATTTCTGTTAACCACCCCGTTTTCCCTTCAAAAGAGTAAAGGCCATTCCTCGCAGGAAGGCCTTAGTACATGTACGGATTAACCCTTCGCCTGCACGGCTATGGGGTAATAAAGATCGAGCTGGAACGCTTCGTTAACAAACATATCCCCGTTGAAAAGGAAGTGCTCCTCCAGCCATTGACCCGGACCCGGCTGATATTTACTGCTCTGCACCCATTCATTTAAGCGGTTCCAGGCTTCGGGGATATCGAGACCGTATAAGCTGGAGACGGCATAGAGACCGCCACTTACCTGCTTGATCCGTACCTCGCCCGAGGGTTTGTCTTCAGAGACCGTAGCCCACATCTCATAACCATGCTCATTCTGCGCACCAGGCTGATTGAAGCCGAAATACCGGGTGGCCGAAACCTGGTCTAACCCTTGTTCCTTCACCCATGCATAGAGCACATTCCACGCCTCATCCTCCGGCTGATTCCCTGCAGTAGTCTGATAGTACGCCACCTTCATCGGCTTCAATTCAATAAACCGGACCTGATGATCCTCCAGCTTCACTAATTGATGTTCCATTCTCCCTGATTCCTCCGTCCCTATATTCAATTCTTCTTCACGGAACATAGCAGCAACGTCCAGATTAATCTTCTTCGACTGCTCCAATAACAGAACGATGGCATTGCCCTTGGCAACCCCCTGCGTCTGCAATAATTCCACATACCGCCGACACCTCTCCGATTTTACTCAGCTGAGTGGTAATCATGAATTCTCCTTTCCTGTGGCTATGAAGTACTTCATGGCTCTATCCTACAAGTTTACGTGCACGTCAAGTCAATACCTATATTGTAAGGAATTTCTATAAAAGAAACCTGAACGAATAGTTTCCCGTAGTAAATATGAATTAACCGACATGGGATGTGATTGATTTGACTGGATTTTTGGGTGCTGTAATCATAACTATTGGATTGGTTATAGCCATCTGGCCTAAGATCGCATGGTATCTACGGCTGGGCTGGAGGTTCAAAAATGCGGAGCCCAGCGGGCTGGCCTTAGGGGCAGAACGGGTAACAGGGGTGGTCCTGGTAATCGCCGGTTTCATCCTGATTGTATCCAGTTGCTCCTCAGGAAACGCAGAACGCCGCTGGTCTGAGCAGTTCAAAGAGAAGCTAAACTCGGGGCAGGTACAGGAAATCAGCATCGGCATGATTAACCCCATCGTATTAAGCGAAGAAGAAACGGATAGAATGATCCAAATGATACAGGATGCTGAGCTTAGACCTTTTGATGCAGGGAATTCATTCGGAGCGAGCAATACCGGGACCATTACTTTTAAGGATCAGACCCGTGTAGACATGGTGATTCTGGGCCCGTCCGGGGGAATCGAGCTGCATCCAGGTGATGCACAGAGCGAATATGAGATTATGAGCGAGGGATTAAAATCGTGGCTTAAGCGTTTCGGGAACTAGACATGGTTTTGTGCACAAAAAGGCTGGAGGTTCCCCCAAGGAGCCTTCCAGCTTTTTTGTGATTTCTATTTCGCTTCTGCCGCGCGGACTGGCCCTTCATTGCCTGCCCTCAAACCGTTTCACCGCATCCTCCGTCACTGGCTGAAAGAGGTTCACCAGGTTGCCGTCGGGATCACGGAACAGCATCGAGCGGTTCCCCCACGGCATCGTCGTCGGCTCCTGTACCCAGTCCCCGATAAGCGGCTTAAGTCGCGCATATTCAGCATCGACAGCATCGACGCGGAACTCCATAATGACCGTGCGGTTACTGGCCGCCACTACAGAATCAGCACCGAATAGCTGTGCTGTACTGGAGTGGCCGATGGCCAGGGTACATGTGGGCATTACGAATTCGGCAAATACAGGGGCAGGCCGTTCTGCTGTCATCCCCGTCACTTGCTCATAGAATTCAACCAGACGATCAATGTCGTCAGTAATGATACGTATCGAAGCGAAATTCATAAGCGATCACCCTTTCCTGAATGTTTACATGTCCAATGATAAAAAAACGCTACTGACAACGTTATGTCAGTAGCGTTTTTAATGTAATCGAAAAAACGATCACATCGGGCCCAAGTCAGTAGCGTTTGCATGTCCTGCCCCTACCCTTAGCCTATTCTCAGGGCAATATTTCCAAGCTGCTCCGCGCGCTCCATCCGCTGAAGGGCAAGCGGAGTCTCCGCTAAAGAATACACGCTATCCATGATAGGGTGTATCTGATGCTGCTCCATGAATTCTAGCATCGCGGTGAATTCTTCATGGCTGCCCATGGAGGTTCCAAGCAGCTGAAGCTGCGGGAAGAATATCGCTCTGGCCGGAATGGTGAGATCATCGCCTGAGCTTGCGCCGAACATGACGATTCTCCCGTTAGGCTTGATGACCTCGAAGTATTGATCGAATGTAGCTGGACCCACGCTATCCAGGATCAGGTCTACAGGGTGGTGCTGGAGTTCTTCCCGCCAACGGCTGGTGCTGTCTATAACCCGTGTAACCGGTAATTGCAGAGCCTCTGCACGCTTCGCTTCACTTCTGGACGTGACCGTAACCTGCGCCCCAGCCGCTGCCGCCATAAGCGCAGCAAACGTAGCCACCCCGCCGCCAATCCCCGGAATCAGCACATGCTCGCCCCGCTTCAGGTTTCCTCTGGTAAATAACGCCCGGTACGCAGTGAGTGCCGCTAAGGGTAACACCCCCGCTTCCTCCCAGGACAGATATGCTGGTTTAGGCATAACATTCTGCTCAGGCACAATGACATATTCCGCAAAAGTCCCGTCTGCAGGATATCCCAATATATCAGGAACCACAGGCACCTCGTCTGCCCGATCCCAGCCGAGACATGGATTAATGATGACATCCATCCCCTGAGCCAAGCCGCTTACCCCCTCACCTGTCTCTTCGATAACGCCCGCCCCGTCTGAACCCAGCACGCAAGGATGAACCGGACCAGGCACACCTTCTGTAGCAGAAGCGGCAGCAGCGATAATGAATAAATCCCGGTGATTCAGTCCGGCTGTCTTTAGCCTTACCTTGACCTGCCCCTGTTCAGGACGCTTGTCCGGATGCTCCATATATTGCAGACCCTGTGGTCCAAGTGTAATTGCCTTCATCTTCATAACCTCCTGTTACGCTGTAGTAGCTTCATACAAAGTGTAGGCTGTTACAGCAGTTAGGTAAAATGATTAGAAGAGAAGGTGAGTATCATTAATAATGATAGCTGATAGCCTGGAGCGGCCCTAAGAGAATTACCCTCTCCCATACCTTTTATGAAAAGTGTAATAACTCCATCCAGTGTGGTCAAGGGACGGGGCTTAGCCTCCCTGCAAGAGCCGGAAACGGCCGTCAGCAATGATGGCCGCCAGCACTATAAAGATGATGTTGATCCATACATTAGATTCGCCCCGCAGTAGATGGAAGACCAACCCGGAACATGCGGCGGCAGCCAGACCCATAGCGGCGAGCGGAGTGAGCTGCGGTAGTATTCGGAGTGCCATCGGTAAAATCAACCCTAAAACACCCAGCAATTCAGCGATGCCGATGCCCATAACCACCCCCTGCGGAACATCATTCACCCAGCTCCAGGCCGCCCGGGCCGAGTCCAACTGAAAGGCCTTCAGCCAGCCTGAATACAAGAACCCCGCGCCTAGAACAATTTGTAAGACCCATAGCACAATATTCATATACAATGTCACTCCCTCTCATATGTTCACGCAAGCGCCATTCGCGCTCCATCCACCCGGGAAGGCGTTTCTTCTTGCGCTACAGAAGCCTTAGCTGCATAATAATATGAAGGGTTTCACATGAAAAGTAGACACTTTAACTAAACCTAGTTACCTAAAAGATACCTTATGTGAATCAAGGGGGCAGCGGCATGACCTACTGTAAATTCGAGTCCGCATTAGAAATCTTCGTGGGGAAATGGAAGCCCGTCATTCTGCTGCGCCTGTTCTCTAACGGAACCATGAGATTCAGCGAATTGCAGCGGGCCATTCCTGAGATCACCAAAAAAATGCTCACACAACAATTGCGTGAGCTGGAATACCACAATATTGTCCACCGTGAGATTTACCACCAGATCCCGCCGAAGGTGGAGTATTCCATCACGGAATATGGACGAAGCTTATCAGGCATTATGCAGGCCATGAACGATTGGGGAGTCACGCATATCGAGCATCTGAACCAATTATACGGCGCAGAACGTGTCCATGAACCGGAAATGGACCAGCAACACTAACATTCCGAAATCTCCATATGATCCAGCGGGATCTCGGATAGATGCTCAATGAAATTTCATGCGCCGTGAATGGTACCACCGGAGGATGCGGATGACCTCGTCTCCGATCTGAATCTCCTCCAGATCTTCACCTTCCTCAGCCTGCTTCCTCTGCACCTGCTACAGTTAACCTCCCGTCCTGCATCCGGTACACCTTATCGCAATATTCAAGCATGCGCTCATCATGTGTGACCATAATCGCTGCTTTGCGGCGTGTTCTCACCTCATGGGCAATCAGGGAGACCACTTCATGGGCACGCTTGGTATCAAGACTTGCTGTCGGTTCATCTGCCAGAATGATGCCGGGATTATTGATAAGCGCACGGGCAATTGCTGTCCGCTGCTTCTCACCGCCTGACAGCTCCTCCGGGAAGCTGTTCAGCTTCGAGCCCAGGCCCAGCTCTTCCAGCAATTTAACGGCGAAGGCTTTGTCTTCTTTGTTCACCTTACCTGACATTTTTTTTACGATGAGCAATTGGTCCAGTACACTTAGATAAGGAACCAGATTTGATGATTGCATAATGAATCCGACTTCTTTCAGCCTTAGATCCGCAAGTTCCTGTGCCGTAAGCTTAGCAATAGCATGTCCATTCAGCTTAGCCTCCCCTTCTGAAGCCTTCAGCAGTGCTCCGGCAATAGACAAGAATGTGCTTTTCCCTGAACCCGACGGTCCGACGACAGCAACGAACTCACCCGGCTCCACGGATATAGACACATGATCGAGTGCTGCAATCCGGTTGCTTCCTTCGGTATAATACTTGGTGACTTCACTCATGTGTAATCCCTTAGTCATTGTCATTATTCAGCCCTCCCGAGCGCCTTGAGCGGATCAATCTTAGTAATCTTTCGAACCGATACCAGCGAACTTAACATAGCGATAACCAGCAGGATCACAGAATATGTCACGACAAGAGAAGTCTCCAGCTTGAACGGCATACCCTTCGGCATAATGGCCGCTGTTCCATAAGTCAGTAAGACTCCGACTACAATGCTGGTCAGCGATAGCAACAATACTTGCGATACAATAGCTTTGCTTAAGAATCTGTTACTGGCACCTATAGCTTTCATAATGCCGAACTGGTTCGTTTTCTGCATCGTCATTACGTAAAAGAATACCCCAAGTACGAAGGCGGCGATTGCAAGCAGAAAAGCCAGCATCATTAGAATCGTTCCGTTCTCTTCTTTGTACCCTGGCATTCCCTGTACTGCTGCCGACCGGGTAACCGTGTCCGTTCCCGTTAGCTCGCTATTCATAGCGCCCGGATCGATATCCTTGCCTTGCAGCATAATCGCATTAACGGGCCCGGCAACGCCTTTATCCGAACCAGGAGCTGCGAAGGCAATCTTCCGCCATTCGGCCATTGGAGTGAATACGGAGGTAACGTGGTTATAGGTCTGATTCTCCACAAATCCTATAATCGTCAATGATTCCGTCGTGCCGTCTAATTGAAAAGTGTCCCCAACGCCATAGCCCTCGTCCTTCATGGTCGAATTCACGATCACACCCTTAGGATTCTCAGCAGATAGGCCTTGCCCTTCCACGACAGACGGTTCCAGGAAGCTTCCCGGGTTAATTCCTATAATCGCGATATCCAGCTTGTCTTCATTCTTGGTGCTGTTTGCCTTCATGGCTGTTGCCATGCTAGTTCCCATAGGTGCAGCGCCACTCACGTTAGGCAGCAGCTCTACTTCCGCCAATAATTGATCAGACAGCAGCGACTTGCTCATTGATGACTGCGACCCTTCCTCGAAAATGACATAGTCTGCCTTCATCGTCTTAAAGGTTGACGCAGCCAGCGTAGATAGACCATTCCCTAAGCCTGATAAGATAAATACCAGCCAGGCTAGGAGCACGAAAATGATGATGATCATTAAAAATCTCATTTTACTGTGCATCAATTCTTTCATTGCTAAAAACATTCCTCTTCCCACTCCTTCATATTTTTTTGACACAAGTGTCGAATTTATGCCGCCATTGCATCTGACCCTTTAATTAAACAATATATATGACACGAGTGTCAAATTAGACTCAAGACTACTACTAGCTCTTGGCCCCTCCAATCCACATTTGAAACAGCAGCTTACCCCAAGCGGGAGTAGGGATATTCAGCATATTAGGCGTATCAATCAGGTTGAAGAACACACCAATAAGTACAGGAAGTGGGATATCCTGCCGCAGGTCTTGATTCTGCTGAGCGCGTTCGAATAAGCGGGATAATTGAATTTTAAGTGTCTGATGTCCTGCCTCAATATATTCGAGATCTCTCGCCGCCGCAGCAGAATTAGCTGTGTTAATTTTACTCGCATTTCCCAAAAGCTGATGTAACGCAGACTCCTCCACGTAAATGAGCAGCAGCTGTTCAAGGGCATCCATCGGGTCAGCCTCATCAATGGCTAATGCCTTGTCTACTACTGCTGCCATTACGCGCTTCATACAAGCCGCCACAATCTCTTCCTTATTCGCATAATACTGATAGATAGTGCTTCTGGCTCCTGACAGATGCTGTGAAAGCAGCTTGAGATGAAATCCGTCATATCCATGCTCAAGCACCAATTGTTTGGTTGTGTCCAGCAGCTCTGTCTCTGTAAAAGACTGTTTTCTTCCCATTGCATCTCTTCCGTCCTGTCTTTGGTGATAGATATCATTAGTTTAGCATGGTTAGTGAGCATTTCCCAATGGCCGCCGCGGATCAATAATGGAATGCTCGATCTCTTCGATGTAGGAATCAAAGGCCTCCACGCCTTCATGTAAAATTAATGCAGCCTCCTGCGCCGTGACTGGTAGCGCCCATAGGATCTCAGCCCTCTCGCGCCCGACCTGAATCTCCTCCAGCTCTTCACTTTCCCCCCTCAGCTCATCCAGCAGAAAAGCAGTGGTTGTCCAGTTAGCAGGGGCAAGCGGACTCTCCTCCATCACTCTAGGTATCCGCGAATCACCTGCGCTCTCTATATGATGGGCGATAAGATCACAGAGATAGGTAAATATCCGGTCCACAGACTCCCCGCCTAAGTCAGAGGTCAGAGCCATCACCCACTCCGTACCCACAGCTTGTCCATTCGGGCGGTGAGTGGCGGATAACCCGACTGTTGCGAACCTCGCCACCGCATTCTCATCATCAGCCGGAAAATAGAAAACCTCAACATGTACGGCTGTTTCAGGTTTGCTCAAGATAACCCTGTATTCCGGCATCTTCCACTCCCGGATATAAGCTCCTAAGATCACTGTTCTGCGGATATCGAAGGAGAGCTCCCTCTCTTTGCTGGATTCCATAAAGATAGCAATCACCTTCCCTCTTTTGATTAAGATATGGGTACTAAAGTAAGTATCTGTTTCACAAAGTTATCAATCACTACCCTGTCTGGACGGGACTTCAGGAACACGGTAAGTCCTATTAACGAAATGACCAGCGTCTGCGCCAGATTCTTGGCATTTATCCCTGCATCCAGCTCCCCTGACTGCATGCCCCGTTCAAGCGTTTCCTGGAAGATGACCGAGAGGTACATCTGATGTTCTCTGGTCAGAATCTCGAACTTCTCATCATGGGGAGCCAGCTCCACCATTGAATTGATGCAGAAGCATCCCGTGCTCGGGCTTTTCTCATATTCTTTGGACACCACATCTTCAAAAAAGCTAAGGAATGCTTCTTTCACCGAAGAATGCTTGTGCAGACTGTTACGGACATAGGCAGCGTGGGAACTCGTATATTTTCGCAAGGCAGCTTCAAATAATCCTTTTTTATCTCCAAAGGCAGAGTATAGGCTTGGACGCTGAATGCCCATTCTTGCGGTTAAGTCGCTTAAGGAGGCCGCTTCGAACCCTTTTTCCCAAAACACATGCATCGCTGCCTCAAGTGCCTTATTTTGATCAAATTCGCGCGGTCGGGCCATAGAACTCCCCCTCTTTTCATATCGAATGGTATATTACGATTGTATTTGGCGAAGATCCTCCTGTCAATCAGACTATTCTACATATCTCCCACCCCAGTTCCACCTTGACAGTTGATTTTGCTTGGCGTTATATTTATCAGGAATTATTACATACCTATCGGTATGTTATTAAACCGTGGTATCTAAGGAGGCGTTAAGTTTGGCGGACTTTGTGAAAGAACCGAAATTCAATGACGTAACAGCAGAACCAGTATCTGTATCTTTAATGTCACGTAAGGTTGCACTTCTGTTTGCCATCACCTGCGGACTGGCGGTCGCTAACATCTATTACGCCCAGCCCTTGCTGGACGCGATCTCCAGCGAGTTCGGGATTACGCATTCTTCCGTCGGCATCGTGATTACAGTGACTCAGATTTGTTATGCCCTTGGACTACTCTTGCTGGTGCCGCTGGGCGATCTGCTTAATCGGCGCTGGCTGATTACCGGGCAGATGCTGATATCCGTGCTGGCTTTGATTGTTGTGGGTACTGCCCCTACCAGCATGGTGTTATTCATAGGCATTGCTGCGGTCGGACTGCTTGCGGTAGTGACACAGACGCTTGTTGCATTCGCAGCCACCTTGTCTGCCCCAGCTGAACGCGGGCGCACAGTCGGTATGGTGACCAGCGGAATTGTCATTGGGATTCTACTGGCGCGGACGTTCGCCGGCGTGCTAACGGATCTGGCAGGTTGGCGTTCAGTCTACCTTGTCTCGGCGGGACTCACGTTAATCATGGCAGGTGTATTGTTCAGGGTGCTGCCGCAATCTGAGCCCCGGAGAGAATCCTTATCCTACCCGCAGCTTCTCCGTTCGCTATTCACGCTATTCGCGCAAGAACGGCTGCTGCGAATCCGTGCTGTGCTATGCCTGCTGATTTTCGCTGCCTTCAGTATATTGTGGACTTCCCTGGTTCTGCCTCTTAGCGCTCCGCCGCTGTCCCTGTCCCATACTGCAATTGGAGCGTTTGGTCTCGCCGGAGTTACTGGAGCCTTAGCAGCAGCGCGGGCAGGCCGTCTAGCTGATCGGGGTTTAGGGCAAAAGACCACCGGCGTGGCGTTGATTCTGTTGCTCATCTCATGGCTGCCAATCAGTTATACTCCTCATTCGCTGCTCGCGTTAGTCATCGGGATTATCTTTCTTGACCTGGCCGTACAAGCCGTACACGTCACCAACCAGAGCATGATCCTTAATCTGCGCCCGGAAGCCCGCAGCAGGCTTACTGCCGGTTACATGGTCTTCTATTCGATCGGCAGCGCCACCGGATCAATCGCCTCCACCAGTATCTACGCCTATGCGGGCTGGAATGGAGTGTGCCTGCTCGGTGCAATAGTTAGTGCTACGGCTCTAATCTTCTGGGCATTAACCCGGCGTGTTAAATGATGAATGCAACGGTATTACGTCCACCGGGCTGCTGCCCAAACGCCTAGCCGTCCAAGCCTGTAATTGTATATCTGTCTGGTATGAAATATCATACAATTAGGCACATGGATGATTAGAAGGAGAGATTTGGGATGCAGCATAATAACTCTGTGGTAGATGAACAAGTATGAGCGAATTCCTGAAATTATTGAAGGATGCAAGGTTCAGAAGAACCATGCAGATGATTTTCAAGTTCGCCTGGGATTTCTGGTGGCTGGGCAAGGTGAAGTTCTTGATGTCAAGACGGCGCTTTGCAGCGAGGCAACAGGCCCTATACCGCAAGCAGGCAGCGTATTTCACGACAACTGCCATGGATATGGGCGGACTGATTATCAAGCTTGGGCAGCATGTGAGTGCACAGGTGGATATGTTACCGAAGGAAGTGATCGAGGAATTATCCAAGCTGCAGGATTCTGTAGAATTCGTAGATTTCTCCGAGATCCGGCAGAAGGTAGAGCGTGAACTCGGGGTATCCATAAGCGAGATGTATGCTGAGTTCAGCGCGACTCCTATTGCAGCAGCTTCCTTCGGACAGGTCCACCGGGCCACCTTGCGGACAGGTGAGCAAGTGGCCGTGAAGGTGATGCGGCCCGGTGTAGAGGACATTATCGCGATTGATTGGAAATCCATTCAGGTCGCAATTTCGTTATTGAAGCGTCAAAAGATGATTACGGACTTTATGGATCTTGATGCCGTGTATGATGAGTTTCATGACACCATTATGGAAGAGCTCGATTACCAGCAAGAAGGGCACAATGCGGAAGAGTTCAAGCAGCAGTTAGCCCACCGGAAGGATGTCGTGATTCCGCACATTCATTGGTCATGTACTACCTCGCAGGTGCTGACCATGGAGTTTATGGAGGGTGTCAAAATCAATGATTTCGCCAAGCTCGAGGCTTGGGGGGTGGACCGGACCAGACTTGCGACATCGCTGATCGAAATGTTCGTGGAACAGATTCTATTGAACGGGCTTTTTCACGCTGACCCCCACCCCGGCAATGTGCTCGTGCAGCCTGACGGCACCATCGCTTTGATTGATTTTGGAATGGTCGGGCGGATTCCGAAGGATATGAAGACCCAGATGGTAGCCCTTCTGCTGGCCGTATATCTGAAAGACGCCCACGGCGCCATCGATGCCCTGAACAAGTTGAGATTTTTAAGACGGAATGTCGATCTGGAGGTCTTCTCCAGGAATCTTACGTTATTATTCGAACAAATCAACGGGGATACGTTTGATCTGAGTTTTGTGACCTCAGGCGACAATGTGGAGGAATTACGTAATTTCCTCTACTCCCAGCCTTTTCAGTTACCTGCCAATACCACCTTCCTGGGCAAAGCCATAGGCACCGTGTACGGCCTCTGTACCGGACTGGACCCTGAGCTTGATCTGGTCGGGACCGTTAAGCCTTATGTGGAGCAGGTGGTGCGGAGGGATCTGCGGGGAAGTGTTATCTCCAAGGTTGTAGAGGATGGCAAGAATATGCTCAAAGACATCCTTCCAACGACCAAGAAGTTCATGTCGGCCATCGATAAAATGGATAGCGGAGGTTTAAGGGTCAAGCTGGCGAGCTCCCTCGAGCAAAAATTAATCGAGACGCAGAACAAAAATACACAGCGGTTGATTGCCACCATCATTGGCGCAGTATTACTTCTGGCCGGGGTCAACCTGTGGAATGAAGTAAATCCCATCGTCTCTTATGTACTCGGCACCCTGGGCCTGCTCGTTATGCTGAGCCAGCTCCGAACGAGACAAGGCCGCCGGGACGAAAGACATGCAAGGCAAATTAACGCTATGCGTGAACGTAGCCGCTTGGAGAAGCCGAGGTCTGAATCGCGTAGATAACAAAAACCGTCATGGGAATCAAGAATCCCTGACGGTTTTTATTTTTACTCTGGGATATAAGGAAGATCCAGTGTCTTCGGAACATTGATCACATGCAACTCTGTATACGTACGGATGCCTTCGGCGCCGTATTCACGGCCGATACCGGACTGCTTGAAGCCACCGAACGGGAACCGGACATCGAGCCCCTGCACAGCAGCCGTATTGATCATGGTCGTTCCCGCTTCGAGCTGACGTGCGACCAAGATGGCGTCCTCTTCCCTCCCCCACACCGAGCTCGTCAATCCATAGATGCTCTCATTGTGCAGATGAATTACCTGCTCTACATCATCGAAGGGCAGAATCGGAACGGTAGGACCGAACTGCTCCTCCACCACTATCGGATCATGGTAATCGCAGTCCAGAACGAGCGTGGGCTGCAGGTAATAACCTTGTTCAAACCGCTGCTGGTCGAGAATTTGGCCGAGCGGAATGATCTTAGCCCCACGCTTCTGCGCATCCTCAATCAGACTCTGCACGTAATTCTTCTGCTTCAGGTTATTCACCGGACCTACCGTCGTATGGGCATCGAAGGGATCACCAATGCGAATCCAGCGGTTGGCCGCCTCGATATATTTTTCAACAAAAGCATCATAGATAGAACGGTGTACATATACACGCTTGGCGATCATACAGATCTGACCTGTGGTCAGGAAATTAGAAATGACAATCCGGCGCATCGCCCGCTCATCCTGAACATCAAAGCTATCCAGGAAGATCGCCGCATCATTGCCGCCAAGCTCCAGCGTCATGTCCTTAATCGTATCCGCAGCCGCTTTGATGATGTGCTTGGCGGTTGCGGTTCCGCCTGTGAAGGCGATTTTGGCGACAAGAGGATTACTTGTCAGCTCAACGCCCACATCTGCAGCCCCATGAACGACATTGATGACACCCGCCGGGAACTCACCCGCGATCAGCTCTGCCACCTTCGCCGCCGCCAGCGGTGCAAATGGACTCGGTTTCAGCACAATCGTATTGCCCGCAAGTAAGGCAGGAGCGATTTTGATCGTAGATAGAGCAATCGGATAGTTCCATGGACTGATCGCTGCCACCACACCCATTGGATCATAGGACAGAATGGTTGTACCATGGTCATGCTTCTGGACCTCTTCCTGTAGAACGGATGCAGCCTCATTACAAGCGAACTCCATCCACATTAACGAGACATAAATCTCACCATGGGCATCATACAGGGGCTTGCCATGCTCTCTGGACAGCAGATGGACAATTTCATTCTCCGCTGCTCTAATCTTCTCTATCGCCTTGCGCATCCGAGTGATACGTTCATCAATCGGGGTCTTCTTCCATATTTTAAAAGCCTCCGCCGCCGCTTCAATCGCCTGAGCCGCTTGTTCCTTCGTGGTGACAGGGAAATAGCCTACGATTTCCGCCGGGCTCGCCGGATTCTCTTTGGCTGACTGCGAAAGGGACGGTACATGGTGACCATTAATGAAGGCTTCCACGATAACGGTCTCTTGGTCTGCCTCCCACACTTCATCGGCAATTTCCTTCACATAACGAAGCTTACGCCACTGTTGCTCTTCCGTCAGAATATTGCCTTCCTCTGTAGAGGAGAACCCGCATTGCGGGCTCAAGCAGAGCTGCTCAAGGGGCACATACGTTGCTGCTTCGGCAATCCGGGCTTTAATGTGCTCTTTATCTTCCAACTCGCCAGTTTTGGAGGTGAGCAGACCCAGCACGATTTTCAAATCCGGCCGGTTCACATATTTCAAGGGCTCGAAGCTGCCTGAACGCTCATCATCAAATTCAAGGAATAAGCCATCTACGTCTAAGCCGCCAAAAATGACCTCAGAAGCGTAATCATAACCGCCGGTGGAGAAGTAGTTGGATTTATAGTTCCCCCGGCAAATATGCATCGTCACAACCAAATCTTCCGGTTTATGAGCCAAAGTTTCGTTGATCATCCGCTGCATCGTTAACAGCTCTTCCGCCGGTTCCAGACCTTTCGCGCGCAGCTTATTGTGCCCCGCTTCTGAGAACAGGTCTGCCCATGCTGTATCATCCAGTTGCAGGTACCTGCATCCCGCATCATAGAAGGCTTGAATGGCTTTTTGATACGCCGCAATCGTATCCTGAAGGAATTGCTCCCGGTCGCTATAACTATTGGCCCCCGGCTCCAGCCGGTAGATCAGCATGTTGGGACTTGGAATGGTTTGCTTCGCTACGGCGTCACCTGCATGCTTCAGCAAAAACTCAAAATGCTCCACAAAGGGATGGCTTGAGAAATCCACTTTACCGACCACACGAATACCACCCTTGCGGGTCTGCATATTATGGAACTTAGGTCCGTCGATCTCCTCATACAGCTCCACGCCGTCTAGGCCGCCCAGAAAGTCGAAATGCCACCAGCTTCTGCGGAATTCCCCATCCGTCACGGCGAATACGCCATTCTCCTTCTGCTGCTCAATAATCCGGATAATCTCTTGATCTTCCACCGCTCTTAATGCCTCATATGTGATGTTGCCTGCTTTATATTGTTCACGCGCCTGGCTTAAGTTCGCAGGACGCAGGAAGCTGCCTACATGATCATTGCGAAAGGGTATCATCGCTACATCTCCTTACAACTTTTTAGTGTACTGAGTATAGCATGAGGGCAAGAAATTCAGGTTATATGAAAAAAGCATGATTGGTCATAGCTTTTCGCGATAGCTGAAACGTTTTACCCTTCTTCTTTACGCAAGAAGAGAATTGCTTTTTCGTTCACAACGTCTGCATGCTCCATAGTCAGGGAATGACTTGCCCCTTCAATGATATGGGTCTCGAGATTAGGAATTAATCGCTTAGCATTTGCTATTGCCTTCTCAGCCGGGTATATTACTTCTTTATCTCCTATAAGGAGCAGAGTTGGAATATTGAAATTTTGGAATTCCTCTTTAGCAAATACTGAGGGCATCACCTGCAGAAGTGGTTTCGCATGGCGGTAACCGCTAATGACTTGAGCACGAAATACGGGGTGTAGAGGCTCTCCTTTACCTGAAAACCACAAAAAAGCATTGTCGATCCACTTTTCTGTGTGAAACAATAATGCGGGGTAAATTTTCGCAAAAAATTTAAAACTTATTTTATAGAAAGTTCCAGCAGGGGCAAAAAGCAACAGCTTCGACACGCGTCCCGGATAATCAAGTGCAAAATTTAAAGATAAGAAGCCACCCATTGAATGACCCGCTAAATCTACCTTGTTAAACTGCATTGCGTCCAAAACTTCAAGAAGCCACTGGTTAGCGGCTTTCCGATTTTTTATAGCAACAGTAGGTTTACTCCTACCGAAATCTCCCACAATATCCACAGCATAAACGCAACGCTCTTGAATCAGCTGCTTCATATTGGGATACCACATCGTACTACTCATTGTCATTCCATGAAGGAGAATCAATGGTTTCTTACTCGGATCACCAAAGCATAGTACATAAGTATCTCCAAATGATGTCGAGATATAATATGACGTCCCCTCTAATCCAAACCTATGTAAACTCTTATCGTAGCATAGATAGTATTCTTCTTCAGTTGCTCTGCTCTTAAAAATAGATCCCACGACACACCTCCCGGCTTCGATATTACTTCAAATCAAATCATTGGCAGGAAAGCTGTAATTCTTTAGATGACTTATTTTAGAATGTTATTCTCCATATGTAATAGTCAGGGTACAGTCGCTTGGCAAATTTGATGATGAAGACCGCGATAATTTCTACTCCTTATTAGAAGGTGATGGTGTGGGATGAGTCTCGGCAAGCTTCGCTTTTTCAAGTTTAATTCGATCCAGTAATTATCCCCGGGCTTCTTTCGTATGCTTATCCAGCAATTTCAGCAGATAGGGGAACCGATATTCTCCGTGCATTCTCTGGATGTGCCGGGCAGCGGTGTCTGGCTCCATGCCAATAGACGTGATATAGAGAGGCTTAGCGCTGGTGCCCCGGCAAATCTTTTTAACAAACGCCTCATTGTCGTTATCATGAAAGGCATTTTTGGCAACACCGATCACTGGAATTCTCCCTGAAAAATCTGTGTAAACATAATGTCCGAGCCCCGGCTTCCTCTCTTGGTCTAAGTACACGTAGCCGTCCACCACAATAGTGTGTATTTGGTTTGTATCCGTAAGTTTCAGCAGTTCCCGTATGCAGGGAAGCTCCCGTTTGTAGAAAGAACCAGGTTCGTATGCCCGAGGATTCTCTGTATAAGAAACGATAACGTCGAGCGGTGCAGAGTCTTCCCAACCCTGAAAGATAACCCCCACCGATTTTGCTTGATTCTCTTCATAATATACATCGACCGCAATAATCATAGGCAGTAATCACTAACCTTTCCGCTTTGTGTTAATATATTATAAATAATAGAAAATAATTGAAAACAGTGCAAGATGATCGATAAATCTAAAAAAGCCTCTGGAGGATGAAAATGAAAGTCATCAATGCTTTCGTGGTTCTTGTTGTTGTCATTGCTATTGCGCTTCCGGCATATCTATGGAATGAAGCCAAAACCGACTTCTCGCACAAAAGGCAATATGAGCGAAATTGGCAGCTGCAATTGCCTTCCAAATTCAAGGAACTTGATCAATATACAAATCAAGGGGGATTTCGCGGGGAGGGATTGCGTTATACTATTTTTAGAACGAAAGAAAAACAATTGTCTTCAATATTAAAGTCAACCGGCGGAAGAAAGAGGATTGTAAACTATTCCGGGGATACTCTTCATGATAATGAAAGAGATATTCAAAAATATGTGGAGAACACATTACAGCCTTTAGATGTTCCTGAAGATAAAACGCCAGATTTTAATGGAGTTTACTCGTGGCAAGATTTCAATTACGAATCTGACAGGTTGGTTGTTCTGTATTACCCTAATAAGAACATTTGTTATTTTGTGGAGGATTTAAGATAAGAGCACTCAGTTATTCACTACAACCAAGAAGCGGCAAAGAAGTTTGCGCCATATTTACTGGCGTAAATTTTTTTTACCCAAAAAAAGATCCATGCATCAGATCAACATATATTTACACAATATATATCGAACTGATATACTATGTTTGTGATATAAAACTTACCCCAAACTACAAGGAGGTCAAATTGTGAACAGTCAAGATGTTATTTTAGGCATACTTATGAAAGAAGCGTTGACTGGATACCAAATCAAACAGCTGTTAGAAAATGTATTCTCTAATTTCTATAGTTCCAGTTATGGAACAATCTATCCCACACTTACCCGAATGGAAAAGGAGGGGTTGATCATTAAGGAAAATGTGCTTCAGGACGGTAAGCCTAACAAAAACCTTTTAAATATAACGCCTAAAGGCAGAGAGTGTTTTAACACCTATTTACTAGCCCCGCTAGAAGGAGACAGCATCAGGAAATCTGATTTTATGATGAGGCTTTATTTCGGTGAATTCGTCGGATATGACAAGGTGATTGTATGGTTGAAGGAAGCCCAAGAGGCATCAAACCACAAATTAGATCAATTACTTGAGCAATATTCGCTTTATAAAGATGAAATGCATCCAGCGCAGATCATTTGCATCCAAATCGGGATAGAAGAATACAAAGCTAAACTTACAACCATAGCCGAGGGATTGGTAAGCCTGGAGAAGTTAGTTCAAGAACAAAACTTTTAGGAGGAATGGACATGAACACAATTTTTATCACGGGAGCTTCATCAGGCATCGGGAGAGCTACAGCAAAGCATTTTGCTGAAAATGGATGGAACGTAGTAGCCACGATGCGTTCACCTGAACAAGAAACTGAGTTTATTACACTGGATAATGTGTTGGTACTAAGGCTTGATGTTGAACAAGCAGATACTATTCAAACTGCGTTAGCAGAAGCGATTGATCGGTTCGGTACTATTGATGTTCTTCTCAATAATGCTGGATATGGAACAATGGGTCTGATAGAAGCCGCTACGGAGGAGCAGATTAGAAGACAGTTTGAAGTGAATGTTTTCGGTCTAATCCGTATGACTAAAGCCATGCTGCCACATTTCCGGTCGAATCAAAAAGGGATGCTGATCAACATCTCTTCTATGGGTGGGAGAGTGACCTTCCCTACGATGTCTCTGTATCATTCGTCCAAGTTTGCAGTAGAGGGTTTTTCTGAGTCCGTATCTTATGAATTAGCATCACAAAACATCAAAGTGAAGTTGATTGAACCCGGTGCTATTCATACGGACTTTGGTGGAAGATCCATGGAATTCTTTTATAATGATGATTTAACAGACTACAAGCTATTTACTGGTGCGTTTCGCGCTAAATTGGGTGAGATGGAAAAACAGCCGGCATACGCCTCGCCTCCAGAAATCGTTGCCGAAACCATATACCAAGCGGCCACAGACGGTACAAATCAATTCCGGTATATCGTTGGAGATGATGCAAAGATGCTCATTCAGATGAAAAAAAATACGGCTGAAGAAGAGTATTTAACTAATATCGCCCAGCATTTTTCTTGAAAGATAATATTTAAATAGTAGCTGTAAAAGAGCCTGCACTAACAAAGTGGCGGCTCTTTTTAGGCTTCATACCTCTCTTTGTAGCTTGACGCTACATTCGGACGTTGTTGTAGTAGCATACTCTATGTAATTCACTGAGCCGTCAAACTTCAAATAAACTTCATATCGTAAGCGGATGGCTGGCAGGGTAATGAAATCCAGAACATTCTCCCTGGCCACCCATCTGCAATCACTAGTTTCATCAGAAGTTGCTAACTCTCCACCCACAACTTTGCACACAAAATCAAACATTACCTTTGTTGGAACATCAGTTACGCCATCATGCCACTTATGAACCGCTGTATTTGAAATCACATTGATCAAATGGCTGACAGTAGCATCTATTCCACTTTCCTCCTTGATTTCTCGTATCAGGCCATCCATAAGGTTCTCTCCGATTTCAGTTATCCCGCCAGGATATACCCATCCATCATCATGGGCTTTTACTAAAAGGATGTTTCCCTTCCCATCTTCAACAATTCCGCCTGCCGACACAATATGCGTTGGGAACGCCATATTAAGACCTCCATTATGAAGTGATTGAAATGTTTTGAAGGATAATGACTATATGGAACGAATACATTAACCAAGAAATTATGAAAGGAAATAATCATGAAAATAATAACTTTATGTGGCTCTACAAAGTTTAAAGAGGCATTCGAACAGGCCAATGCATTCCTAACACTTCAAGGAAATATTGTAATTAGCCTCGCCTTCTTTGAGCAAAGTGAAGGATTTGAAATCACTGAGAAACAAGCTGAACTCCTTGGAAATCTCCATTTTAGAAAAATCGATCTTTCTGATGAAATATTCGTGATAGATGTGAATGGTTACATTGGAATTAGTACAAAAAGAGAGATTGAATATGCCGAAGAAAAAGGGAAAGCAATTCGTTACTACTCCAATGGCGGGGATGGCCTTTTCTTGAAGAACGTCTGAGTACAAACCACCGTGGACCTCACCGGTTCTGTGCTCCCCACTCACATAGCTGCTCCAATACAGGTAGCAGTGTCTGCCCTTTCGGTGTCAGCAAATACTCCACTTTGGGCGGAATCTGCGGATACTCCACACGCTTCACCAGTCCATCAGCCTCCAATTCCTTAAGCTGCGCGCTGAGCACCTTGTACGTCACCGCTCCGAGCTGTCTCTGCATTTCGTTGAATCGAATCGACGGTTTGGCGGACAGCAGATACAGAATTGCCATCTTCCACTTACCGCCGATCACCGACATCGTATAACCGAATGGTGTGTCTTGGATCACCGTCTCCTTGCCCTTCAGATCAGAAATGCCCATGTTCACGCTATCCTTTCGGATAGTAGCCCACTTGTTTGTGCGTACTATCCCTTTATTTCTGCTCAGTCTATAATAGCTTTACTTTGAAGTAAAGGGGCTAAAGCAATGACAACCATTCGAACGTACAACCATAACCTCTGGGATCACGGGATTTCGCAGGGGTACCTTGTCGACAACACGCTGTATATCTCAGGACAGTTCTCCCATAATGCAGAGGGCAACTTCGTCGG
This sequence comes from Paenibacillus sp. FSL H7-0350, assembly GCF_038593195.1. Taxonomy (NCBI): domain Bacteria; kingdom Bacillati; phylum Bacillota; class Bacilli; order Caryophanales; family Paenibacillaceae; genus Paenibacillus; species Paenibacillus sp. FSL H7-0350. The sequence goes on from NZ_CP151972.1 coordinate 4,235,046, forward strand.
AGCAGGCGATATTCAGGCACAGATGACGCAGACGCTGAAGAATTTGGATACCGTGCTACAAGAGTTCGGAGCGACAAAGGATAATCTGGCTTACGTGGAGCTGTATCTTACGAATGCGCAGGAGCACGGGGAAACCGCGATCGAACTGTTCAAAAAGTATGTCGGAGAGCATCGGCCGGCGGGGAGCATGATCGGGGTGACTTACCTGGCATTTCCGGAACAGTGGATAGAGGTTCGGGCTGTGGCGCATGTAGGCTAAGAAAAAAGAGGGAGGGTCAATTAAACAACGCTACTGACAGGGTAATGTCAGTAGCATTTTAGTCAACCTATTGAAATATTGGCAGATTGTCCAAAAAGGGCAGAATCCGTCAAGTTCGCTCTTCTGTACCTGTGCTATGCTTGAAGGCAAGGAGGTGCATCCATATGTACGCATGGGAAGCCATTCAAAAAACGTTAGATTATATGGAAGAACGCATCAGCGAAAACCAGGAGATCAATGGTTTGGCCGCCATTGCCGCTTTATCCCCATTTTATTACCAAAGGTTGTTCTCTCGTCTAGTGAAGAAGCCAGTCCGGGAGTACATCCGCTACCGGCGTCTGGCAAATGCCTGCGAAGCACTGAGCTGCAAGGAAAACCGTATTCTGGACGTGGCTTTGGAGTGGGGATTTGGTAGCCATGAGGGCTTCACCCGAGCTTTCAAAGAGGCCTACGGAATGACGCCTGAGCAGTACCGAGACCATCCGGTAAGGCTGAATCAGTTTATCAAACCGGATTTGAGTCTGAGCAACACGATGATCGATGAAGGAGTGCCGTTGATTAGCGATGGTCTGATTCTGGAGATTAACCGGAGAACGTTGGAGCAACCTATCATGTTTATTGGTTTGAGCAACTATGCTCCCATTGATGGCCAAATGCCTCTTGGAGAAGCTACCGGGGTAGACGTGCCTGGAGAGGTGTGGAGACAATTTCACGAGCGTAAGGGCAGCATAAACCGGCTTCCTGCAGGCCGGGAGTTGGGGGTAGCCTTTATGGGGGATGCTCCCAGCGGCAATTTCACCTATTTTGCCGGAGCAGAGGCGTTGCCGGATGCAGACCCCGGGGAGTTCAAGATATGGCAGCTGCCAGACAGGGAATATGTGGTTTTTGGCTTCGAGGCGGAGAGTTTCGAGGAATTGGTAACTTCCGCTCTCTACAAAGCGCTCAACTACAGCGACCTGTGGCTAAAAAAGCACGGCATGATCAACATGCTCTATGTACCGGAACTATATTACGAAAGCACCCCTGGAGCAAGCTATATGGAATTGTGGATTCCCGCAGACAAGCAGCAACAAGGTTAGGGTTCATCATGAAAAACAGAGAGCGGCACAGGAAAGGGGCTGTCCAAAAAGCCAGTGATAACTGCCTTCTGGATGCCCCGTTTTGGCCTTCTACCTACATAATCTCTTTATTAAAATGTCCTCTTGTGCCGGTATGGATCGGCTACTTCATCCTACCCCTGCCTGATGTGATCAACATTCCGGTTCATCAGATGCCGGACCACCTTGGTGTAGACTATTTTCTTAACCGGACTAAGCCCTTGCGGATGAGCGGAGAAGAAGGCATCAGGGCTGTCGTAGATCCCGAAATCCTGAACGATTCCTTCTTTTTGCACGTAGGTATCATTTTCATTCCAATAAATTTGCAGATTTTGAAAATTATCTGTTGCAGCGCCATATCCGCAGAAGGAACCCGTACATTGTTCGAATTTTTGCTGAAGCTTGGTCAAATAAGGAACGTCCAGTATGAATCCTTCAATATTCAACCACTTATCCTCATATAGCACTTCAACCCAGCTATGAATGATCTCCCGGGGGGAGAGCTGGTAATACCAGCCTTTCATGGCCCCCTTTTGCAGCTTCTTATCAATAGCAAATCCATGTATACGGCATGACACGCCCACAGCCCGGAGCAACGCCATAAACAGCACTCCCTTTGTATTACACTGGCCGTAGCCATCCTGCAAGACTTCCGAGGCCGGAATATCGTCCGCCCGGTTGTAGCCGAATCGGATTTCGTCACGAACGTAGTTATAGATGCCGAGAATCTGTTCCTTCCTGGACATCGAATCCCACCGGCGGCTGTGAACAATTTGCTGGATCAACGGGTGAGAATAGTTCAGCAATTCCGTTTCCTTCAAGTATGCACTCATGGAACACACCTCCTGCACCCATTGTAAGGTTAATGCAGGCTGGAAACTTTTAAAAAGACGCTATCTTTACGGATATCCTTCGCCGTCATGCCCAGCAACTGCCTGCTGGTAGCAGCTAAGTGGGACGGGCTGTCAAAGCCTGCAGCCATCGCCGCATCCGTAACGCTATGACCCGCAAAAATGAAATAGATTGCTTTCTCCAGCTTGTGCAGCACCATGTACCCGCTAAGCGAAATACCTGTATTTTCTTTGAAAAGATGCGACAATCTGCTGTTGGATAAACCTAACTGCCGGGCGTAATGACTGACGGAGTGTTCGGAGTCGGTGCAATCTTTGAGGAGCTGAATAAGCTCTCTGATTCTCGGATCAACAATAGTGGGTTTCACCTGCTCTACACCTAATAGCCTCATAAGTTGTCCCAGAAAAGAACGATAGCTGTCCGGGTCCTTAACGCCGGCGTACTCCTTTTGCACCAATGCACGGATACTCCTCATCACTTCATGCGGGAACACATGAACCTGCTGCCCCTCCAGAACCCGCTTAAAGCTCGCAGCCATGTCAGAGGTGCTGTCGATCAGAAGAAGCATTAGCGGATGTCCTGCTTCTTTTAACCGGTGAACGACGCCCGAATTGATAATGATCCCTGGACAACGCAAGCTTAGCCCCGCTACCTCAATGTCAAATTCGCCTGTTAACGAGATCGTCACCTGTAAAAAAGAATGCCGGTGCTCTTCCGCATCAATCGAATCGGACACCACCATCAAGTGATGCTCCGCTCCATATAAATTCATCATGTTCGAATCACTCCAGGCTTAGCTCTTTGTAGTATGATTTATATATTCTATACCGGCATGTTTATTATAAACAGAGGTGAACCGAGAATATGTTCTTACAAAAAGAAGTAGTACATACCAGTAAGGATAAGTATTTGGCGCTTACTGACCATGTAATTAGAGCTAAGGACCTGATTTCCTGTTCCGCAGCCGCTACACTTATCATCCATAATGACACCATTGTTAATGAAAGCTACTTTGGCTCATATGAGCTTAATTCAAAGATACAATCTGTAATGCCCTCAACCCGGTTTAATGTTGCTTCCGTAAGAAAATCATACATTGGCTTTGCGGTCAGTTTGGCCTTATACCAAAATAAGCTTTCAAGCATGGATGATTATATTTCAGATTACTTAGAGGATCTAAACCTAGCCGCTGTCCAAGGAGTTAGAATAAGACATTTATTAACACATACTCATGGACTTAAAAATAATCATGAAAAACTTTTTCCGCCGGGTACGAGTTGGAACTATAACAATGTAGGAATCAATATGCTGATTAGATTAATACAGAAGTTATTTGAAACGCCCCTGTCAGAGGTCATGCAACAATACGTTTTCAAACCCTGCAATTTCATTGAGACAGGTTGGTGTAAGAATAGAGAAGCCAATTTAGTATGGTTAAATGAAGAATATGCTGATGACCAAGGGGGAGAAGCCAATCTTTTTGTAAGTGCCCGTGAATTGGCTTATTGGGGTTACCTTCACTTGAATCGTGGACTTGTCAATGGACGCCAGATTGTTCCGAAAGAGGTTATAGAACAAGCTACAAGTAATCAGAGCCCAGCAAATCTTGATGATACATTGCCTAGGAATGGCTTCGCTTGGTGGATTCAGGATAAGCCTAGAGCTATTTCTGAAATAGGAAATACACTCCCGCCCGGGTCCTATCAAATACTAGGACTAACTGGCTGTGCCTGTTTGGTTATTCCTGAACATCGGATAGTCGCGGTTAGAATGTACAATCAAACAGGTCCAAATCCACCAGGGTACGACTACTTAGAGGATATTAAGGCATTTGGAGACAAAGTCTTATCGTGTAGTTTGAATTCGGCCTCTTTATACGTCTAACCCCTTCCCGCCAACGGGACGGAGTCTAACCTGTTCTGCGCCTGCGATTAAAGGACGTGCGCGTTGAATGACGGCCAGCACTTCTTCGTTCTTGAGAGAGCCGGCATGAGCCTCTGCATCGCTCCACAGCTCAGTGACCCAGATCGTATCGGGGTCATCTGCGGATTCATTGATAATATAGAGCTCACAGCCCGCCATATCCTTCAAGCTACGCGAAGCTTCCAACAATATTAGAATAAGTTCATCCCGTTTCCCGGGGCTGGCTGTCAATTTTCCGTACATCGCAAATTTGTTCATATCCACTCTTCATCCCTTCTTATCCTCTGATTTTACTTGCATAGCTTCGTAGTGCTTAAACATTTCGAGGCTGACCTCAGCCATTCGATTGATTAGTATTTGCGGCTCAAGTATCTTGAGAGACTTCCCGTATGGAAGAAGAAAGTACGGTACATAGGTTTGCAGCGACAGTTCTCCCAGCTTAAAAAGAGCTTCGCCGGGCTGCCTGCGTTCGATCAGCGCATGACCGAACAGCCAATGCTTGCATAGCTCGTTAAGCGCATGTTCGTGTCCCTGAAGCCTTACGATGACTAGCGTCTCAGCTTCGAGCGAATCCGGAAATAAAGAATGTAAGAGGAAATCCCTCGCGGAAAAGGCAGCTGGACGTTCGAAGCGGGTATCCGCCGCCTCCAAACGGACGATGCGATCCACCCGGAAGCTTCGGATCTCTTGCCGCAACCGGCAAAACCCTGCAACGTACCATAGTCCCTTCCAATGCACGATGCCGTAGGGGTCGAGGACTCGATGGCTTGGCGTAAGCTCAGGTCCTTTGGCATAGTCCATGTTCAGCGATTCTCCCCGGGCTACAGCCTCCTCTAACCGCTTAAGCAATTCAAGTTCTCTCGCGTCCGTGGGTGTCTGGATGACGGCAAGCCCGCTGCTATGTCTATTAATCCGCTCAAGCTGCTCTTCATTCGTGTATCGCTTCAGTTTATCGACCGCCCGGGAAAGCGCATCCGTGAACGGATAACCCGCTTCCCGTGCGAAGACGGATGCATGTACGAGCGCCTTCTGCTCTTCGGAATCGAAGAGCAGCGGAGAATCGACGAATTCACCGAGAAGCCGGTAACCGCCGTTCGGACCGGCTTCGGCAATAATTGGGGCTCCGCTCGCGCACAGTGAATCAATGCACCGGTATACGGTGCGAACATGAATCTCCAAATCGTCCGCAAGCTGCTGCGCCGTCATCCGCTTTCCCGAACGAAGCAACCATAGGATGGACAGCATATTATCCGCTTTTGACAAACCGTTCTTCACTCCCTAGACCGTTTGTTTCATTGTAAAGGAACTTAGATTAAAGGTGTTATCCCTTTCTCGACCCAAGTATCGTAAGTCGGACCGTACACATTAGGCACTCGAAGTCCGGCCTGACGCATGAGAACGGTCATCTGTCCGCGATGATGCGCTTGGTGCATGATCGTATAACGAAGGGAACTTCCGTTCAGCCAAGCTTCCTTCTCAATCATGACCGACTCGCGCAAAGATTCGTCATTCCACTGCGTTCGAACCGCGTTCAGCAAATTCTCGCTGATCCGCCGATACTCCGAAGCTATAAATGCAGCAGAATCCGGAGCTTCTTCGCCTCTGGATGGAGCTTCGAAAGCGAGCCCCAAAGTTGTCATGTAGTGCAGCGATTGAACCAGATGCCAGGCGATTTGTCCCAGCATTCGTCGGCCTTCGATAACCTCCTGTCCAAGAGAATCATCCGTAAGTGCATCCAGTACGGTAGCAGTTAATTCCGCCTCGCTAGTCCATTCCGCAACGAATTCTTCAATTTTTGTAAACATTTTTTGTCCTCCAGTCCATTATTGGCTAACACACGACAAGCATACAAAAAAAACACTGACAGTTACGGTCAGTGTTTTTGAATCAACCTGAAATTTTTTTGAAGTAATTGATATACAGCAACCTTAGTAAAGGGTACTCACAAAGCTTATGACTGAGACAACATTCCTTTAACAAACAATGAGACACTGTGCTTGTAGAACTCTTCCTCAGTGATGAGCTCGGACTGATATTGCCGGTGAATCAACTCGCTCATCTGAAACCCGTAACACATCGAGAGAAAAGACATAGCGGTAAGACGCTCATCCTGTCTAGCTATCACTTTTTTCTTCTGCAGGCGTTCAAAATATTCAACCAGCAAAGAGTGCAGCTTCACTGGCGGCTCAGCCAGCACCCTGTCCAATTCAGGAAGCATTCCTGTGTCACGGACGCCAATCATAATGATGTCCGCATTGTTATGGAAGAACAAACGGTACTGCTGGCTTACATTCAGCAGATCGACTTCCGGATTATCCGTTGCGTCCTCTTTTAACAGCTTCTCAAATTGCGGGATATCTGCATGTCTTTCAACGATGGCTTCCAATATGCCTTGCTTGCTTCCAAATTGCCGAAAAATCGTAGATTCATTGACTTTAGCTTCCGTTGCAATGGCTTTGGTGCTGACTCCCTGATAGCCCTTCTCTCTGATGAGCCGTGTCGCGGCTTCAATGATTCTGTCCGAAGTATTCATTGTATTTCTCCTTTTGCATATGTTAAGCCTATTCTACTACAAGTATTGCATATGCAGCGCCTCCATCCATATAGTGGTGTGATGTTGTTCTGCTACAATCATAAAACACAGAGTAAATGCATGCAAGCACTTGCTTGCATTTATGTTTTCCCTTCTCTATAATAAAGGCATAATCAGTATGCTTTATCCCAAAAACACATACGCAAAGGAGAATTCTTATGAAGTATGGACGTATTATCCAAAAGCGCCGCGTCAAATTTTTTGAAGTCGCAGCTGGCGTCTTTGCCGGTATTTCGCCGTATCGCGGTATCAGTTGGGCCAATGCCGGGTTCATCAACAAGGGTGAAGGGCTGGTGTATGACACGTTTTTCGATTTATTCCATGCACGGGAAATGCGGGAGGCTTATAAGGAAGTAAGCAACGGCGGCTCTCCCGCATATGTGGTGAACTCGCACTATAACAGTGACCATGCCTGGGGAAACAAAGTGTTTGAAGATGCTTGCATTATTATGCATAAGGAAGCCTCCAGAGAGCGTCTCACCGAAAATATCAGCTGGATGGACAACGTCATCAGAAGAGGGAAGGATTCTCTGGAATCGACTTCGGGCGAGCGGTTTTTTGCAGCAGAATTTGAAGGATTCAACCTGGAGGGCGTAGAATGGGTATACCCGAATATTCAGATCAAGGACGATATCAGTATCCGTCTTGAAGATACGGAAATCATGATTTACAACGTAGCCCCGGCCCACTCCGACAGTGACTTGCTGCTGTGGATGCCAAAAGAAAAAGTGCTGTTTGCCGGCGATGTCGTGTTTAACGGTTGTACAGCATACAGCGAAGAGGGAACCCTCAATTGGGTTAAAGTGCTTGATCGCATTATTGATGAAATTAAACCCGAAATCGTTGTTCCAGGACATGGCGCTATCTGCGGACTGGACTTCGTGAAGGAGCAGAGGGACTACCTCCTGAACCTGATCAGCGAGTTCAACAAGCATTACAATGACGAAATTGATTCCTTGTCCTTGACCAAGCAAATTGATATTTCCCGCTTCCTTCATTGGATTCAGCCAGAACGCTTGTATGTTACCGTGGATATCCTATTGAAAAGCAAACGAGGGTTATCCCCCCTTCCAGCCTGGAACGAGGTGCCCGCTAAGCTGGAAGACATGAAAGCTTTTTTGGCCGGAAAATATGGCAATCAGATCAAGCCATGGGACCCTATGAATGTATGGCAAGAATAGTAATTTGAAGCTAGCGTATGAAAAACGAAAAACGGCCCTGCCGCAAACGATGCGGACAAGGGCCGTTTTCTTTCTAAAACCTGTAGGATGCATCCAACTTGTAAAAGTTACGGAAAATCCAGCTCATCATCGATGACACGGAATATCTCCCTGCTCCGCACCGGATACCGGGCATCCAGCTCTTCCCACTGCCGCTTCGGTAAAATCAAAAATTCGTGCGTATCCGAAAAATATGAGGCCTCAAACAGCCGGATTTCATATTTGTCCCGGATCAGCTCCTGAAAGCCGCGAATCGTGATGTAGCGGTCTTGTCCGGTAAAGGTAAGCGCAATCGAATGCAGTTGTCCATTGTAGGTAACATCCAGTCCTTTGTCCGTAGACGTCACCTCGACCGTTTCATCGGGAAGGCGTTTACCGAACAATCGGACGATCTCCTCGTCCTCTTCTCTCCAATCTACAATGACGCTGTACGCAAAAGTAAATTGCTCAAGCTGTTGCCCATCTCCTTCGAATAGCAATGTCAGTTCGCTGTCGCTTGGCATTCTCATCCCGGTATCCTCCCTGTGTTCACTCAATTAAAATACTGTATAAATAGAGAATAACCTTGTTGATCAGGCCCAAACCAGATGCTCTACAACTTGGTAGAATCTTATTTTGGTATAATCAATTTCTGAAGCTCCATAGGATGTAAAGAATAACTTGACCCATTGCTCGCCGAAGTTTCTAATAATGCTCTTCTCAGCTACTGCCAAATCGTAATAACGGTCCGCGATCCCACAATTCCCCAGATCAATAAATCCACTTATAGAATCATCAGCAATAATGATGTTTGGCAGGCTGTAGTCACCATGTGTGAATACTAAATCTTCTTTGAGTCCCCGAGAATACTTGTTGACTTCAAGCAGTAACTTTTCAACATTGTCCTCACCAAACTTTCTACGCAGCTCCGTTGAATCAAATTTAACCCCACTGCTCAATTTGTACTGAATAGTGCTCATCAGCTGTTCAAATGAATGATCAAAAGGACAATCTTCAATTGAAACTTCATGAATTCTCCGAAGACCTTGTGCCAATAAAGAGATCATCTCTTCTGTATTCGAAGAATATTGCTTGTTGGAAGCTTCCACGCCTGGCAATTCAAGTGTTAATAAATACTCATAATTCCCGATCATACCGAAATCAATAACCTCCGGAACAGGTAACTTATTGTATAACCACAATAACCTTTGGGCTTGTCTTTCTAAAGATTCAGCATGTCCTGCTTCCTGGATTTTCAAATATTTATTTACTCCACTTTTACCTTTAAGATAATAAGTCTTCGCTGTATTCACCCAAATCAATGAAGCCTCGTCATCTCCAACCAACTCAAGGAGTTCAGAGGGTACTGCATCTTTTTCTCCAAAATTCATAATTTCCACCTCTATGGCTTAATCAATATCGTTTCAAAATACATAGCATATTCCTGCAAACTTAGGCAAGCATTGCAGGGTATTTCAATGATAGCTGCTGTATAGTAATTAGTGAAAGGCAGGTGAGTATATGGATTGGATAAACAGATTTAACAGCGCAATTGATTATATAGAAAGTAACCTTGATAACGAAATTGACTATTCTTATATTGCAAAAATTGCTTGCTGCTCCGAGTTCCATTTTTCACGAATGTTTTCATCTTTAGCCAATGTTACCCTAGCTGAATATGTTCGGCGTAGAAGGCTTACTAAGGCGGCTTTTGAAATACAGAAACATAGTACAAAGATTACTGATATTTCTATGAAATACGGATATAGTTCCCCTGATGCTTTTACGAGAGCCTTTCGCCAACTGCATGGCGTTACACCTGCATCCGTTCGTGAAAGCAATGTACAGTTGAAAGCATATCCACGCATGTCCTTTCAGATTACCATAAAAGGAGTCTCTGAGATGGAGTATCGAATTGAAAATATTGATTGTAGCCTTCGTTTTGCAGTTAAAAGGGAAACGGTAAAAACTGATGATGCTTTTAATACGGTTCCACAATTGTGGGCCACAGCACAAACAAATGGGTTTCTTCAAAAGCTGATAGACATGTCTTGGGAAAATCCAAAATGCCAACTTGAAGGGTTGCTTGGTATCTTTGGTAAAGACGCGGCAATTAAAGAGGATACCTTTGATTTACTCATGGGGTGTAGATATGACGGAAATATACCGAACGATATGGAAGAACTAATTCTTCCTCCCTCTGTATATGTAGTTTTCCCTAACGATAACGTCAATGCTTGGCAGCGCTTATATACTGAATGGCTTCCTACATCTGGATACGAGCTTGCCAATCTCCCTTGTATAGAGAATTTTTTGGCTCCAGGAGCTAAAATTGAGCAGGAATTATGGGTTCCCATCATTCCTAAGTAGCGAACATTCTAAATCGCTGAAATTGAAACTGGGATCTACTGCAACGCATTTCTATATTATTAAAAGAACTCCGGAAACCCACTACATCCAAGGGTTTTCGGAGTTTTTTAGGATTGAGAGTTAATTTAAGTAATTGATGGAATATACCGATATAGTATATAAAAATTCCCGCACTTGCTGCGGATATTATGAGGTGATGAAATGGTACAAGGTTTAATGGGCATCTTCTTTTTCTCATTAGGTTTTATTCTACATAAAACTTATACAGTGGATGCTAACATTTTCATATCAATTATCGTTGGAGGTTTGGCAAGTGTAATCGGAGGAGCCATTGGAGCATTAATGAAACCACTATTTATCAAAAAAGTTCCAACGTCTGCCGCGGAGGCCGCCGTAGCTTCCGAAGTATTTGTGGAAACTTCAGATCCGATCACTGATCATTCAGCACCTTCCGGCATTGGAGGGTGGTTATGGATTTTTGTATTTGGCATTGTTTTTTCACTTATACGAAGTGTGCTGAACATCTATGGTAATATTTCGTTTTTCGGGACCGAAAGCTATAGGCTTCTCACAAACCCTGACAGCAGTTACTACAGCGGATTAATGCTCCCTACTCTTGTCATAGAGACGACATTAATTGCTATTCAGTGCCTGATGATCCTGTACATCTTCTACCTGGGTTTTAAACATAAGAAATTATTCAAATACATATGTATATCTTTCATCGTATATAACATCATAATTAATACAGTAGATACCCTGATGGCCAGCCAATTGCAAAGATCGATTTCTGATTCCATAACGGATGATACCTCTTATACAGATATATCCCGCTCTCTCCTATACGCTGCAATCTGGATTCCCTATTTCCTGCGGTCCAAGAGAGTGAAGAACACTTCCATACACTGAACCGACATTCAGAATCTCCCCTTAATGAAACAGCTTAGCATTCAATGTATCATGAATGCTAAGCTGTTTGCGATTGGGGATAATCTGCTGCTAATCGTATTACGCTTTTATCATTTACTTTTCAGACAATAATTGATCAATTAGACGAATAATGATCGTGACGCTCGCGTTACACAGTGTTGGCGGCACATCCGAATAACTTACATGCGGTGCTTGCTGCTATAGTCAACGATGGATTGGACAGTCTTCCAGAGTATCATTAGGCAGACCCAATTCGGCTTAATGCTAACAAAAAAACGAACACTATTTTTATATTTTCCTTATTTTAGCATATGTTGGTACAATTATTACTGTTCATTCCCCATTTATGTGGAGGTGACAATTACAAAGAAGACCAGTTGGCGTTTAAAAATGCACTTTAAAATTATGAATGAGGTGACCGAGAATGCTAGAACAAAGAGAAATGATACAAATAAACAAAAGTGGATGGGATAAAGTCGCTGATCAATTTTTCGAAGGCTCGTTTGATATTCTTGACTATGGTGATTATGCGCCAACGGAGGAAGAATTACATTTACTTGGACAAATTGAAGATAGCATTATTTTAGAAGTGGGTTGTGGTAGTGGGCATACCTTAGAATATCTCGCTAAACGTGGAGCACGAGAGTTGTGGGGTGTAGATCTATCCAGCTCACAAATAAATACAGCAAAAGAAGTTGTTTCAAACCTAGGCACTCCAGTCACCTTTATTGAATCACCGATGGAAGATATTCCGGGTCTTCCAGATAGCTATTTTGATAAAGCCGTCTCCATATATGCACTCGGTTGGACGGTAAATTTACAAAAGACGTTAAGCAATATTCATAGAAGCCTAAAGTTAGGCGGTACTTTGGTCTTTAGCTGGGAACATCCTGTACACAGTGTTGTTGAATACGCGAATGAACAATTAAGGTTTAGGCGTTCTTATGTAATTGAGGGTTTTGAAAAACATGATTCTTGGAGGGGCACACCGATAGTTATGCAATATCGAAAGGTAAGCACTTTTATTAACGAGCTTATAAATGCTGGATTTGTTATTGACAAGATAATTGAAGATTCAACATTCGATGATAATGATACAAGTAATTCAAGTGAGTGGTACTCTAATGCAAAGGCAAGAATGATACCATCTACTTTGATTATCAAATGTCATAAAGTCTAAGTTTTACCACTATTTATAATTCGGTTCACCGTAACCTTTCCCGCAGAAGCCCGTTTACGCATCGTTCCGGCCGGAGTGTGATTACCCTGCTACTATCGTCGATATGCTGTAAATATAGGCTCCTGCGAGCTTTTCTTCGAATGACTGTCTTTCAACCTACCTACACAATCTCTTTATTAAAATGGCCTCTTGTGTCTGTTTCCTGATTGAACACAGCATGATTCATTGAGCCATCTAATTTGCCTAAGGCCATATGAATGACGTTCACAACCTGCTCTTTAGATTCAACGGTGAAGTTTAACCGGAGCGCCTCGATTCCTTTGAGGTTCGGCAGCTCATCTAGAAGATTAAGCGTCTTCCCATTAAGAATAATCGCTGTACAATCCTCATGGGAAAGGATAGGGAACGTTGCTTGCTCATCTTTTAACTCATAGCTCTTCGTTCTGCAAATTCTGCATTGATTCATTTTTCGCATCGGACAATATTTGGTGAACATCAATGGAGCTCTGCCATACACAATCATCTCCAGCGCAGGAGAACCGTCATTTTCATCAACATAAGCATTCATTAAATCTTCAATTTGGCTCTTATTCATTTCATAAGATAAAGTGACTCGCTTAGCACCTAATTTATATAGTTCATAGCAGCTAGTAGCATTAATAACATTTAGAGAATAGTCCGTAACGAACGGATTGGTTCCTCGGTAGTGATGAATTCCGCCATATCCTCCGATCAGCAGCTGCCCTTCTTTTTCCTGATAATCATTCTGATTTCTTCTAACCACATTGTCAAAATAGATTTCCGTAATTCCACAGCTCACGCAAGCATCATACTGTTCCTGAGTCGTTACAGAAGCCGTGAGGTATGGTTGTACAGGGGCAAAGCTTATTTTTTCTTTGGCTTCCACAGTCTTGGTTCTTTTCTTCTGGCTGTTAAGCTTTAAATCATATAAGCCCAGTACAATTTCTCTTCTTGCTGCATTTAACAGTTTGGCTGGAATAAACGCATTGCCTTCCTCATAATCGACCTGATGAAGCTCGAATATCGTATCATTTAATCTGGAGAATTGCTTGATGACCTGGTCTTTGGTGGTTGGATTATTAATGGCTTCGCCTAATATTTCCTCACTTTCATAGGAATAATTAAAACCAAAGCCCTCCGCCTCTATGACAAGCTTTGAATCTGGATATGCATATACGCTAATATCTAGGTCAAACCGCTTAAATTCTTTTTCCAGTGAGGCTTCTAATTCCTTGTGGTAGAAATAATCCTTCGTTTTATAGACTACATCTCCCGCAGACATCTTTTCTTTGACTTTGATATAGCAGACATCATCTGCTGTGTTGATTAAGTCACCGTCTTTGTTGTATAGCTTGGCAACCGTCAAATTAACATCTTCATTGTCATGATTGATCCGGATGGTGTCGTTTTGATTTAAAGTACGTGTAAGTGTGATTTCATACCTGTCCTTCTCAACCCTGCTAATGGTTCCAATCTCATAACCAAAGTGATTAGGTCTTGCGATGTTTGTAATATTCCTCCGGTCCTCGTGGAACAAATATCCTTTGGTAAAGGTGCGATTGAATGTCTTCTTCAGATTTTCTTTATCTGCTTCAGTGATTTTATGATCTAAGGCCATACGATATTTGGATACCACATTAGCCACATACGTAGGCACTTTCATTCGGCCTTCTATTTTTAAAGAATCGATTTCTTTTAGATCATGAATGTAATCAATTGTGTTCAAGTCCTTAGTGGATAAAATATAGCTTTTGCCTAAAGATGTACCTGTTGTCTGATCCATCAGATCGTATTCCTTACGGCAGGAACCCACACATCTTCCGCGATTTGCGCACCGAAAGCCGCTTAATCCTGACATTAGACAGTTTCCCGAATAAGATACACATAACGCACCGTGAACGAAGATTTCTAAAGGGATGTCAGCTACTCTTTTGATCTCTTTGACTGTTTCAATCTTAACCTCACGGGACAGAACCACTCTTTTCGCGCCAAGTTCTTTGAATAATAAAGTTCCGTCTACATCGTCAATTCCCATCTGAGTGGAACAATGTGCTTCCAGATCAGTAAAGTTTTTAACAATATAATCAAACGCCGTCAGGTCCTGGACGATAATGCCATCCACACCGATTTCATTTAATTCGCGGATCTGCTCTTTCATCTCTTCCACTTCGTTCTCGAACACGATGGTATTCATGGCAACATAGATTTTAACATCCCTCAGGTGCGCATACGTAACAGCCTCATTTAACGTTTCCAAGTCAAAATTAGAGGAGTATGCGCGTGCACCAAATTTTTGCATGCCTAAGTATACTGCATCACAACCATTGGATATTGCAGCTTTCAAAGCTTCCATACTGCCTGCTGGCGCTAATAATTCAGTCATAAATGATCCTTACCTCCTGCTTCAATAACCGCTCAAATTCAGCACCATTAATCATAAAATAAGAGCTGCAACTTAAGCTACGGCAAAAAGCACAAGCGAGTGGCTTGTGCATGATTCTTGCGGGGCTTATTTATTGAGCTGCCTGGTTAAGGGCGCTTAAGAATATCTCAACGGGCTGTGCGCCGGAAACTGCATATTTTCTGTCAATGACAAAGAAAGGGGCTCCTGTTATTCCTAACTGTTTGGCTGTGGCTTCATCTGAACGCACTTCGTTAGCATATTTGGATGGGTCCTGAAGAACTGCCTTTGTCTCGTCCCTGTTCATTCCAACGGATTCTGCAATATCTGCTAATGTATCATGATCGGTAATCAGCTTGGCTTCCGTGTAATACGAATAGAACAGCTTCTCGGATAATTCCTTATCTTTACCAACCGATTTGGCATATTGGGTTAGACGATGAGCATCAAACGTATTGGTAGGCTTCATTCCGTCGAAATTATACACCAGACCCATCATCGCCGCTTGTTGCCCAAGCTTAGCATTTGCCTCTTTCGCTTGCTCGATACTCACACCATGTTTCTCAGAGGCCATTTGATGCATATTTTTGCCAGAGTACAATGATGCTTGCGGATTAAGTTCAAAGCTTCTATATTCAATCACCACTTCATTCTGATGAGCGAATTGCTCCAGTGCAGATTCTAACCGCCGTTTACCAATATAACAGAATGGACAAACATAATCCGACCATATCTCGATTTTCATTTCCAAGCCTCCTTTTTGGAGCTTATTTGTTGTAGACGATAGGCATTTTTCTAATCATATGGTTGTCACGGGTGGCAGCGTACATGATGCTTCTTCATAGCCCTAATCATCAGCTCATGTCCGTCTGCAATCGGCGTCCCTTTAAGCTTTCGTGACATATCGGATGCTGGTCCTAGTGTGCTGATTACGACATCTGATTTAGCAACAGCCTGCTCAATGGTTGTAGCATTCGATAGTTCCCCTTGTACAAAGCTCAAATTGGGATGTTTGAGGCTAATTTTGTGGGGGTTTCTAACATATGCCGTAACAAAATCTCCGTGATCTAGAGCTAATTGTGTCAGCAGCTGTCCGATTGCACCACTTGCACCAAAAATGGTGATATTCATATTCACACTCGGTCTTCAGTTATAAATTCTTCTACTCTGTCTCTTTTGGTGTACATGTCGTACCAAATATCAGCGATTTTGTCTTGAACTCCTGAATTCGGCTGCATCCAGATTCCGATCGAAAGGTGACCCGCGTACACACCTTTGTCCGCTAATTCGCTGTTCAAATTAAAGATATAATTACGAAGCCCTGAAACTGCAATTCCGACATTACCCATCATCGGTACCGGGTGGATTGCAGCGCCTCCAGTAGTAAATAATAAGGCACCGCTTTGCTTAGCCAGCATTTCCGGCAGCACTTGCCGGACACTCGATAACGCACCTAAAACATTAAATTGAAATTGGTATAACGCATTTTCTTCGGTTACATCTAATGTTGGCGCTACGGTGTTGATGCTCGGCGTTGGACTGTATTCGAGAACATCAATAAACCCGTATTTCTCTTTAACAGTGGCGAAGGCCCTCTCGATTTCTTCTTTCTTTAATATATCCGCTTGAAATGGAGCAGCTTCAATTCCCAATTGTTCTAATTCAATAACCAGCTGTTTCAGCTTATCTTCATTTCGGGCAATAAGAGCTACGCGAAAGCCGTTTTGTCCGAATTTCTTCGCAATGGACATTCCTAAACCTGCTCCTGCTCCAACAATAGCTATAGTTTTCATTTGATATCTCCCTTTCAATTAGAATTAATGGTCAATAAGATAAATAATGGTCAATGTGTTGTATATTTGTCTTGTGTTTATTATGATTAATAAAAGGTCAGCATTCAATATTTAATATTTCTGATTTTGAGAGATAACATGCAATTTCAGCTCAAATGTCGTATATCTCACAAAAAAATTAAGGGAATGAGTTCTAATGAACAAAAAAACCGATTTGCGTATCATTCGCTCCAAACATTCAATCAAAAAAGCGTTTATAGAGCTTCTTACGGAAAAGGGATACGAAGGAATTACGATTCAAGACATTGCCGATAAAGCGATGATTAACCGGAATACCTTTTACCTTCATTATCAGAACAAACCCGATTTGTTAAATGCATCTATGGACGAGTTAATCGAAGAACTAAAGAGTACACTCAAGCAATGCTCAAGCAGCAAAACTCCGTTAAGCGGTTCTATGCTTGAACAACTAATGCAAACCATCCTGGAGAAAATCCAGGACAATATCCCCTTTTACAAAGCATTGTTAGTGGATGAGAATAGAATTTATGGTTTTCAGTCAAAAATGGAGGAAATTATAAAAAACACAGTGGAGGACGGCTTGAATGATGCCCCATTGAAGATTTCAAAGGAATTATTACTCCAATATATCGCATCTACTTTTATGGGTATTGTGGTGTGGTGGGTTAAAAATGATTTTTCCTATACCCCAAAGGAACTCGCTTCTCAATTTGGTAAAATTCTAACTCAAGGACATTTTAAAGCCGCAGGTATTTCAATCAATGATTAAGTGAAAAAATTTGATCAGCTAATTTACCTTTGAAAAAAGTCCAATGGGATTAACCTCTCTACGTATATTGAGGTTTACCATTGGACTATATTCAAATCATACAGAGAGAGTAAGGTTTACGAGCTTTTTTTAACCATTAGGTCCAACTTATTAACATAAGGAGTGATCGCCTCCAGTAACTCCTGTTGATCTTGTATCTCTTCTGTCGACAGCCGATCCATATGAACACTTCTTTTCCCGCCAGGAACGGGTTGGAATTATAACAATATAGGGATCAATATGCTGATTAGAATAATACGGAAGTTATTTGAGGCACCCCTGTCAGAGGTTATGCAACAATATGTTTTCAAACCCTGCAATTTCATTGAGACAGGTTGGTGTAAGAATAGCGATGACAATTTAGTATGGTTAAATGAAGAATATGCTGATGACCAAGGGGGGAAGCCAATCTTGCCTGTTTGGTTATTCCTGAACATCGGCTAGTCGCGGTTAGAATGTACAATCAAGCAGGTCCAAATCCACCAGGGTACGACTACTTGGAGGATATTAAAGCATTTGGAGACAAAGTCTTAACGTGTACTCTGAACTAATGTTAGCCAAAGCTGGATCATCAGGGTTTGCGGGAGCGAATTTGTCTGGTCTTCTGCAGGATGGCTTATTGCGGGAGGAGGCCTGGCAGTTCTTGCAGGTGTAACTATTAATGAATTTAATACTGCAAAGATGGATATGCAAAAGTCGTACATTTACATCACCCAACTTTAAAATTCACTAGTAAGGTTTGATCCCCTATGTATTTAAAGATATTTATAGTGATTGGTATTGCCTGGCTTATGTTTTTTAGCATATACTCAGCCTACAAAAAAGACCGTAACCCTCAAAACACATCTTTGAGTTTTATAATTACTTTTACATTGTTTGGTGTGTCTCTTTTACTGGCAGATAAAACGGATTATTCATATATATTGGTGCTAATCAGCATAGCTATCCTTATTCATAATATCAGTATTTTTTTCGGCAGACGGAGAAAGAAGTAAGCGAATAGCAGGGTTGCAAAAAGGAGATTAACAGTTGTTCGTAGCTGCTAATCTCCCTTTTTGTAACCATCGTTGATACGTTAGCCAAAACGGTGTGATTTCACAACCCCGTGTTATTGACATTCTCTACCGGTAATTCTCCACACTCTCATGCAGAAAGGCTTCCAGCTTACGCGGCTCTCTGCCGAGCAGGCGCCTCACCGTGTCATTTGGACTTTCTGGAACCACCCTAGACATGGTTTGAATCTCCACAACGTGGTTCGCAAGCCAAGGAGGCATATGCCCGTGCTCGATAAGATTACGGAGTAGTTCTTGGGGTTCCATATTGATGTAACTTATTGGCCGATTAAGCAGGGCGGATAGCCGAGCCGCGATCTGAGGATAGCTGAAAATCTCTGAACCTGTAAGCGTATATATTTGGCCTGATACCTCAGGGTTAGTTAAAGCTTCTGCGGCAACATCTGCGATATCGCGGCAGTCAATGAAGTTACACGGTGAATGGCCCATGGAGCCGAAGAAAACATTTTGGGTTGTAATCGTTGGTGCAAAGCGCATTAGGTTTTGCATGAATGCATAAGGGCGCAACACGGTGTGGGTGAGACCTGATCCCCTCAGCACTTGCTCGATTTCTTGATGCCAGCCCGCCACTGCTACTGGAGAGCTCTGCTCAAAGGCAGGGCTGGATATTTTCACGATGTGCTCGATTCCAGATTCGCCTGCAATCTGAATGATTGAAGTTTCCAATTCAATTTGTCTTGGACTGTTGGACATGGCGAGGAAGAGCTGGCTGGCACCTGTACATGCGCGGCGCAGCGATTCGGGGTCAGCAGCATCTGCCCATACGACCTCGATAGCTGATCGGCCCTTTTCTCCGATCTGCTTACGCAACTTCTCCGGCTCTCTACTCAGAGCCCTGACGGGCACGCCAAGATCAGCCAACCGTTCCACCAGCGCACTGCCTATCGTACCTGTTGCTCCCACAATAACTATCATTTTTTTCTTCTCCTTTTGGATGTCAAATGGGTGGTAACGGCAAGACGCCACCGCCATGTCACTATCGTGCTTGCTATGAATCCAGACAACGGGAAATCGATCCAGACGCGATCGACCCAGGCCAAGTGATGGCCCGGCATCATAAGTTCCAGTACACCAGATGTCACCCATGCCGCGCATAGGCCATACAAGGACCCGGCTATTGCGAACCCTCCTACCACAACCAAGTGAGGTGCACCTGTGACCCATCGCATATGACCCACCCGGCTGCGCAATATAAGGCCAATCATCAAAGCCATCAAGGCTGATGCACCGCCAATTGTGGTCAATGCTCCGATTTGAAGCCCCCTATCAGCAGTAACCAATCCCCCAATACCTGCCATGATGGCAGGAGCAGCATAGGCCATTACAACTTCACGCCATAGTGCAAAGGGCTTTTTTCTGGAACCCACCGTCTTGATACCGTAAGCATCATCTGGCGGATACGGGTATTTCATCTGGTTCATTTCGTTACCCCTTCCTTCTCTGAGATCATTCCGTCGAGTGCTTTCAGCGAGATATAATTAGGAACCTAACTATATAGGAGTAAAAAGAGGCTAGCATTACTAGCCCATTCTACTCATTACTGATGTTTCATTTTGGTTTCGAGCCTGGTTCGTCCATAAGGGCAGAGATGCCTAGTGTAACCCGGCCCAGCAAGTCGAGGAATACGCTGCGCTCGTCTATACTGAGTAAGCCCACCATGGCCTCCAGCCAAGCGAAATGCTCAGGAGCCATTTCACGTAGCTTCTGCGCTCCTTCTTCCGTCAAAACAACCGATTTCTGACGGCCATCCTCTGAGCTTAACCGCCTGGATACTAGGCCATCCCGTTCAAGAATGTCGATCAGACCAGTCACTGTAGCACGTGTAACGCCTAGATGCTCTGCTAATTGCGAAGGCAACTCTTCTCCTTCGTGATCTTCGAGATCTGCCAATACACGATATCGGCCTGTTGATACGCCGAATCTGGAGAAATGAATCTCCGAGGCCTGACCAAGCTGGGCTCCCGCTGCCATTAGCCTAGATGCGACGAGTATAGCCTGTGCGTCTATGTCCAGGTTATAGCGATCAATCTGACGCTGGGATTGTACAAGGGAGGGAATAGCCTCCATGTCATTTATTTTTCTATTGTTGTTGTTCATACACATAGTATGGCACCTAATTACTTTTTTGTCAACCCGCATTGCAGTGTCGTCTGTTACATGGCCTTTTCAGCCACATCATGAACTAGATTTCTTATCCACTTGCGGGAGTAAATCCGGGCGTATCCGAAGCCAAAGCGGACAACCTCCTCCAGGGAGATGACGAGATACACAAGGTAGACAGGCTGGTTCCAGATATAGGACAGCAGCAGCCCGGATGGGACACCTATTAGCCACGTTGTGGTCGATTCCAAGGTGAACACGAACTTACTATCTCCCCCGCTATTTAGAATTCCGCCAGCTATAATCATATTTGACACCTTGACCCAAAGAAATCCAGCAAACACGATAACGATATACATGCTCATTTGTTTAGCATCCTCGGAGATATTGAATGCAGAGACATACAGCTTCGAACCTGCCGCAATAATAACCCCGACAATCAGAGAGATAATGATGCCAAGGCGAATGAACCTTTTCGCGTGATCGAGTGCAAGTTCAGTTTCGTCCGCACCCAAACGGTTACCAACCATTACTCCTGCTGCACTGGCCAGTCCCGATAATAAGCCGATGCAAAGACCCTGCAGTGGGAAGGTAATAGTCATCGCAGTCATTTCCGTTGACCCCATACGGCTATATATGATCGCATATACCGTTTCACCCAATACCCAGATCAATTCAGTCAATAGTAGCGGATAGGTCGTTCCAAAAAACTTGCGAATGAGCGGTTTAGGAATGATGAACAAGTTCTTTAACCCGACAGCTCCCGGTAAACGATATCGGTACACGGCACCAATGATCAACAAGCATTCTAAGACCCTGGAAATAAGGGTAGCAATGGCCGCGCCCTTCAGACCAAGCGCAGGAGCGCCGAAATGGCCGTATATAAGCACGTAATTCAGTATAATATTCAAACCCACTGAGATTAAACTTACATACATCGGCCATTTGGCATGGCCCGTACTGCGCAAAATCGCGGAATACATCATCGTGAGCATAACAGGCACAAAGCCGATCGACATGACCTGAAGGAAAATGTACCCCTTATCTATTACATTCACGTCTGTAGTGAACAGGCTCAAAAAGAGCGGCGAATCCATGAAGACAGCCGCAGAGAACAGGAAAGAAAACGTGAAACCGGCGATCAGCCCGAGACCCAGCACTTGGGAGACACTTTTGGAATCCTTGTTCCCCCAAAACTGGGCAGCATAAATGGATACACCCGTCGATAAACCGGCTAAGACAACCGCGATGATCCCATATATTTTGGTGGATATCCCCACCGAGGCAATGGCCACATCTCCAAGCTGCCCGATCATCAATTGATCCGTCAAATTGAGCAGCGCCATCAGCAAGCTTTGAAGCGTAACGGGCACAGCGATTTTATACACACTTTTATAGAACTCTTTGTTCTCTGACATGATTCGTACACAACCCCCATATTCTATATTTTTCCATTAACCCATAGCCATTGCAGTCTATGACTTAGTGTGAGGTCATATCACCTTTTTGTAGCGCATGAGTGTGTAATTATCGTTTGGCTGAATTTCTACAACCTTGAACTTCTTAGCAAAGCTCAATTGCTGATACCCGTCTCCATCCACTAATGTAATGTTCGTGGAGCCGCCTATGATGATCGGGAGCTGCATCAGAATAATTTCATCGACGATATCCTGGTTGAACATATGCCAGTTCAAAAATCCGCCACCTTCGACCATCAGGCTGGTGATCCCGTAGTGTTCCTCTAACTGACGTTCAAGCTCCACAAAATCAACGGTATCCTTGCCGCAGATGAGGCACTCCTTCCCTCTTTCCCGGATCTGCTTGATCTTACCTTCATGCCGTCCTTTCTCGGTCGTGACAATAATCGTCTTTCCCTGATCCGAAAGCACATTGCAGTCCATCGGAATATCCAGGGTAGTCGTCGGTATGATACGGATTGGATTTTTGTTCTCCTCATACCGATTCGTAAGAAATGGATTGTCGGTCAGGATTGTATTTTTACCAACCATAATGCCCTGCACATTCCCCCGGAACAGATGGATGAATTCCATATCCTCACTGGAAAATAAAGAAAAAAGCTCTTTACTCGAATTCCCGGCTCCCATCGTGAGCTTTCCGTCGATTGAAATTTGGCTGAATATCGTTGTTTTCATTTCTCTTTTCCCCTTATCTGATTAATTTTTTAATGCGCCCCAGGATGCTTGGAGGGTCTGTTCCATTTTTTTCAAGGCTTGTTCGGGATTGCTTAAAGGCAACTCGATCAGACCCGCATTGAGCGCCTCCCAGACATGGATCATGAAGGGGTAAGTCGGCATCGGCCGTGTGTGGTCTAAAAGCGACAAAATCATTCTTTTATTAGGTGCAGCAGAGGCACTTAGGCGGTGTAGCACCTGCTCCTGAGCCGGAATTCGCTGCACGCCCTGCGTCCACAGGGTTTGGCATTCGTCACTCAGCATAAAACGCGTGAATGACAAAATATCTTCCCGCTCCTCCGTGGTTAACGAAAAATTCGGGTAGATCAGGCCGATGGAAGAAGACATAGATAGCGATTGCTGGCCTTCTATGACTGGAAGCTGGCAAACCTCAAGCCTGTCGTTCATATGCTTGTCCAGATGGTTGTAGATCCACTCCCCACAAATAATAGCGCCGATCTTACCGTCAATGAACTGCTCTAGCAGTCCTGTAGAACCGTCGAGACTGACGAGTACGCCCTGATCCATCTTGTCGCGGATGAACTCAAGCGCTTGCTTCATCTCAGGGCTGACGATATTCGGCTTTCCATTCTGTACAGGCCAGCCACCGAAAGCTGTAAGGAACGGAATAAACCAATAGCCCTGTTGTAGATCCGCCCCAATGGGTACGATTCCTTGGGCGGTTAACCTCTCTGCTGCCTCTTCAAACACGTCCCATGTCGCCGGTGCACTGGGGTAAATCTCCGGATTGTAATATAGAACCAGATGATTGCCCCGCAAGACCGGGATACCATACTGGACACCCTCCATTTGCATCGTGGAAAGGGCCTCCTCAGTCAGCACATCCTCAAACAACCCGCCCGGAACCTCGGAGTAAAGACCATTGTCGACATAGGAGGACATATCGGCAGGAACCATCGCCAGATACGGACCTTGGCGGGTATGTTTGATTCGGTTCAAGCGCGCAGTCAGATCCGTAATGTTCATCACTTGTGGCGTAATTTGTACGCTGAAGCGCTCTGTATACAGCTTGCAAATCCCCTCCAGCACTTCAATCGAGGTATCTCCCGGACCGTCAAACTCATGCCATAGCACGATTTCCTTGTTGTTCTTTTCCATTCGCAGCCTCTCTCCCTTTTCTAAAAATTGTTTATGAGCACTAGAGCCTGATTAGGCGCAAGCTGCAAGAAGTCGAACGCCTGACCTACGCTGCTACCCGTTAAAGAGCTATCCAGTGCTACGGTCAATGGGCATCGGCCGGGTACGGCCACGTTTAAATCGACTTGGCAGAAAGCATCGGCACTCAAGTTAAAGCAGCACAGTATCATCTCATCCCCTTGCATATACCCGTATATAGCAGTACCTTCCGGGGATTGAGCCACGAAAAAGTTCTCCGGCTTCACGAGGTGGTGCCAAGCTTCCTTAAATTCACTTAGCTCCGCCAGCAGCGGCAGCATGGGTGCAGGATTAGTCCAATTAATTTGCATGACATTAAAAAAAGCGCGGGAAATCTCCTCACCGTTCGTGTTGTCACCAAGACCACAGTTGAGGGGCTGCTCCTCATTCATTTCATAGCCTGTTGTCACGTAAGGAATTGCGTTCGGAAGAAATTGATTAAATACTGCGATCATCCGGGCAACCCCGACACCGCCACGGCTCGTGATCCGGGGAGTATCTGCCGTTTCTGCACAAGCAAACACATGAATATTCAACTCAGGCAGTTCCTCTAAGAATGAAACCAGGTTCTCCTTAGTAATCTCCGTCATCACGTTCCATCCGCTTCCAAGCATAATGTTGTAGCCCGTGTTCGCTGCCTTCCTGTGATTGCGGTTGAACAAGTCTTCACTGATCAGAAGCGCATTCGGATTCATCTCTTTAACCGTGTCAAAAATACGAGTCAACAACGGAATAGGAAGCACATGTCCGATGTCGATGCGAAAGCCGTCAATCCCATACTTTTCGAGATTAAAGCGTACTGCCTGCTCCAGAACGTCCCATAACTCCCAATTCGGCTCCTCTCCCGGGTAGTCATTGCATTTAATCGTATCAAAAAGGACATATGGCGCCTGAGTCGGGCTGATAAGATGTCTCACTTGCGGAGAGAAATCTTTATAGAGGCGCAAGAACGTAATGTCTGTCCAAATCGGCTGCACATCATTAATCCAATCCGAATGCGCCGGAGAGGTTGTTATTCCCATCTCTTGCTCCACCAAAGTTAATAGCTCGTCTCCATGATTAGCAGCTCTTTCCTTCAATTGCTGCCAAAGGCTGGGATGAAGTTCATGGGGCGGCGGTGAGAACTTCCGCAGGAATGCTGCGGTCTCCTGGCTGTGGTAGACCGTCTCCAAGTGGTCAGGCGTACATTCCTCAAAGAATCCAAGCTCAGGAATCGGCGGCGGCGCAAAGCCTTCTAATTCCTCAAGCTTGATCCAGTACACCCATTCGGGATGCTCAGTAATGAATGCACTGTTTCTCGCCGTTACACGAGGAATGAAATCGACAACCGTCTTGATATCAAGCAAATGACAAGCTTCTACCAAAGCGCTAAGCTCATCGTGGATGGTGAACTCTTCCATACCGTCCAACAAGCTGTCATGCAGATTCTGGTCCAAGTGGAATAACGATTGCACAGCGTAAGGTGACCCGATATCCCCCTTCAGATTTAACTTGCTGTACTGGTTTACTGGAAGCATATACAGAATATTGACGCCCATTTTCTTTAACAGCGGCAGAAGAATAAGGAATCTTAGAAAAGTGCCCGATTCGACTGTTCCGTCATGGTTGTAATCCCAGGCCGTCGAATAACGAATTAACGCAGAATAGATCGTGCTTTCGTCTAAATTCGTGCGTTCCTTGAGCAAATACCTCCAGGAAAGCTTGTCTACATACCTCAAATGCTCTGTCAAAAAATCGTACGGATGCACACATATTTCACCGTCTTTTTCGAAGAGAATAGGCTTATAGCTGCACTCATTCCACACTGCAGGTATCCAAATTGGCTCTACCTCTCTGGCCTTGTGCATAGACAAGTAATCCTGAACAAGTCTAAATTTGCCTTCTTTGCCCATGAATAGATCCACCCCTCGCTAATTACAGCTCCACATTTAGGGAACAAAAACCGTCTTCACGGTATCACTCTCAACCACCTTCAAAGAATTCAATTCATAGCCGATCAACTCGTTGATTGCTGCTTCGTGCTGATTGAGCTTAACTTTTCTAGTCACCAGTTTCTCCAGTTCAGGTGTCTCAGCAGCAAACCGTATAGCTTCCTCGAACATGTAGCGGTATTCGCCTGCTGCGATAATTTTGATGGCATGCTGTACGAATTTGGTAGGAGAAAAGGTGTACCGGTAATTCGCATTAATACCAAAAGGAACGATGCGGCCTCCACGCTCAATCCATTGCTCCGCCATTTCGAGCTGAGTGCCTACCGTGTCGATAATCACATCAAACTTATGTCCCGAGCAGATCTCGTCTACAGTAGCTTCATGTAATTGGGAAGGTGTCAGAGCATAATCTGAGATTTCTCTGGCAAAAGCCAGCCGGTAAGGATTAATCTCCGTCGCAACGGTAAGCGCCGCCTTGGATTTACTCACAATTTGACTTAACAATCCCATCGGACCCGATCCAAGAATGAGCACCTTATCTTCTGCAGTGACATTAGCCTCTTTGAAATTGTGCAGCACACAGGCAAGAGGCTCGATCAAAACCCCTGTTTCCCAGCTCATATGGTCAGGAAGCAGGTGTGCAAACGTTTGTACAGTAGAGTAAAAAAAAGTGAATGTCCCATTTCGATTCAAACCTGCAATAGGCATCCCATTTCCATCGGTGCCCGTACAGAGGTGCGGCTGTTTCTTCAAGCAAAAATAACATTTCTCGCAGCTTTGATTCGGATCAATAACCACGCGGTCGCCTACCTTAACGCGGTCAACGTTGCTGCCGGTTTCAATTACGGTCCCCACAGCCTCATGACCGCGAATAACGCCTGGAACCCCCTCCTCTTTCCCCGTGATGACTGCTAAATCTGTTCCACATACACCCGTCATCTCAATCCGGATCTTGACTTCATCCGGTGCTGCAATTCTCGGCTCTTCCCATTCGCAGAGCTCCAGCTTATGATTCGATGTCCACACAAGCGCCTCCATACGCATTCTCCTTCCCCATTCACTTCTTTACTATCCATATTCACCCAGAATATATCATAGCTACCACGTAAAAGTAAGGTGAATTTTGTCGAATAATGTTAATAAATACATTTTATATAAAACTATAATAGTAAGCGCTTTAAATTTGACATTCGGATAACATACCATAACAGCTCAAAGGGAGTGTTCTCACACTCCCTTTGAGCTGTTTCTTAGGATAGGGAACTTACAGTAATGACGACATTCCCCTTCTTATGTTTTTGTTCGACATAACGATGGGCATCCGGAATTTGTTCCAGCGAATAGCATCTATCAATAACAGGCTTAAGGGTACCGGCCTCAAGCTGCTCTTGGAGGAAGATAAGATCTTCAACGCGAGGCTTGTGTGACATATCCACACTCACATACGTCCCGTTCGTACGCAGGGCTTTTTTGAATGCCGATTTTTTGATTTTCGATATCGTTTGCCCAACGGCATCAAAGATCAGATCATAGCTTTCTTCATGCGCCATAAACTTCTGTTTCGTATAATCTATGACCCGATCGGCTCCTATAGATCTTACCAGCTCAAGATTAGCAGTACTGCATACCCCTGTTACATCTGCCCCATAATATTTGGCAAGCTGGACCGCATAAGTTCCCACACTTCCAGAGGCTCCATAAATAAGCACCTTCATTCCGCTCGCGATGTTCCCCTTCCTTAGAAAGTTCAGCGCGGTGAGCCCCCCGACGGGAACAGCAGCAGCCTGCTCATAGCTCACATTGACCGGCTTCATGACCACCAGTCCATCTTCAGGCAGACATTTGTACTCGGCATATGCACCGAAGCCGAAACCACAAGACGCAAATATTTGATCGCCAATCTTAAAGCGTGTTACATTTTTGCCTGCGGCTTCAACTTCCCCGGCTAACTCAAACCCCAATATCGTTACCTTTTTGGGCCTTAAGAGACCATTGTACAATCTTGCAAGGAACGGGGCGGCCTTTCGCATACGCCAGTCCCCCGCTGTTACCGTTGCCGCATTGATTCTGACAAGTACTTCGTTATCCTTCGGTGCAGGTTTCTCTAGCTCCTTCAGGTGAAGCACATCAGGCGAACCGTATTTGGCATATACCATTGCTCTCATCCTTTACCCCCTATCTATTTCCCACTTGGCTCCTCTGAATTTCCCCCGTAAAAGAATACCTCTTCGAGCGGCAAGTTAAAGGTGCGGGCTATACGAAAGGCCAACTCCAGTGAAGGAGAGTAATTTCCTTTTTCGAGAGCTACGATCGTTTGTCTGGTTACACCTGCCTTGTCGGCCAGCTGCTGCTGGGTCATTTCATTAAGATCGAATCGTAATTTTCTGATGTAATTGCCAACAAGAACTTTGCCCATCTTAGACTCCTCTCCTGTAGTAATACAGTCTCGATATTGAACCGGTTACGTCTGACAGAAATCCAGCGGCGATTAGGACGATGAACATTACCTTCAAAGGCTGGTCTATAACCAATGAGCCCATAGCCAATAGGAAGCCACTGACAAACATAGCAAATGAATTTCGGAAGGCCAACAAGTCAATGCGCTTATCCAGTTCGTCCGCGAATGCAGGTTCCTTTTCACCTGTCGTCATGCGGAAGATGATGTTAAAAACAATGCTGATCACGATATGTGCCGCGATGGAAACCAAGGTCAATACAAGAATGAAGGAACCCCAGTAATGGAAGGTTACTTTTGAATCCAACACTTCATTTGGATACTGCGGGTACCTGTACAGCAAATACACTGTAAAAATGAGCAGGGTGCTGATTAGCGATACGATGCTCTTCTTTTCCTGATAAGTCATGTATGACACCGCCTTTAGTATAGTTCACTAAACATAATGTATACCAAACCATACACCATGTCAACTTTATCATACAAAAAAACGTCAACACCCCAAGAAAATGGATATTGAGTATGTTATGAATACTGACTTATAGTCTTCTCCAGCAACTCTCTGACACATTCCTGCAACTCCCTTGGAGAGACCACCTTCACTTCCGGTCCGTATGCAAGCAGCTTCTGCGCCGTGAACGGGAACTCTTCCACAGGAATAAGGCCCCGCCATTCCCTGTCCAGAACTGAAGCGAATACCCAGTCCGACTCCGCCAGCCTTACGCCCATATCTGTAAAATGTAATTTGACCTCGGTGCTATCCCTGGTCTCCCCGGCCTTCATCCATGCTGCGAGCGTTGGAAGTGACTCCTCTATTCGGTGAGGCCCTTCCTCCAGCTTCTCCATCCGATCGACCCGATACAGGCGAATCTCACCCTGCTTGCTGGCGGGCATATACCAATACCCTTGTTCATAATAGATCCCGAGCGGATAGACCTGCACATTCTTCTTGCCGCTGCGGGAATGATAAGCAAATGAAATCTCTCTCTTCTCCACGGCTGCACCTAACACCTGGGTCGTTAACGGCGCTGGGCGTATCGAAGAGTGCTGAAGAACGGCAAGATGCTGCTTCGAACGCCTAATCAGATCCCGCACATCATCCGGCAATCCGGAATAATATTGATCTGCCAGTTGAGCCCGGATGATTCCATAGGGAAAATCCGGAATATGCTCCAAATATTCAATCATCAGGAACAATCCCAACGCCTCGTGCTGTGTTAATTGAAGGGGTGGCAAAATCCGGTTCGGCAGCACCCGGTACCCCCCGTGTATGCCTACCTCCGAATACAGAGGAACCCCCATCTGCTGCAGATAATCCAGATCGCGTTGGATCGTCCTTAGCGATACTCCGAATCGTTCCGCCAGCTGGCGGGCCGTAAATTTGGTCCTTGAATCCAATGTCCGCATAATTTCCAGTCTTCGATTAATCAATGGCTTCACCTAACTACGTCATATTTTGTCATAGTTCAAGTGTATCATTGAATCTAGAAGGGAGCGATAACAATGTCAAAACATAAAGTTGTGCTATACATCGCTATGAGTCTGGATGGTTACATCGCAAGGCCCGATGGCTCTGTCGATTGGTTGTATGAGATCGAAGGGAATGGAGGGGATAACGGGTATAGTGAATTCTATGGAACTGTGGGAAGCGTAGTGATGGGGCGGAATACTTATGAAGAGGTGCTGAAGCTAGCCGATGAATTCCCCTATGCAGATAAACCGGCTTTTGTCCTTACGCGTTCCGGGCAATCTCCTGCGCCACATGTTGTTTTTACAGGCGAATCCATTGACCGGCTTATCCCCCGGTTACAACAAACCTCAGAAGGCAAGGTCTGGATTGTAGGCGGTGGATTGCTTGTCCAGAGCGTCCTGAAGCTTCAATTGCTGGATGAGCTCCAAATTGCGCTTATTCCCACCATTCTGGGAGAAGGCATTCCCTTATTCCCTGCCGGAACAGTGCCAGAGAATCTAACTTTAACCCATTCCGAGAGAATGGGTCAGATCGTGATGCTTCATTATCAAACACTTGGGTCATAATTGCGAAATTAAAGAGTATTCGTGTGGGTGCCCTTTAATTGTGGTATAAATTCAAATGTCAACGTTGATTGGAGTCTCAATAAAACAGCGGCAGGCTAGGACTATGTCCTCTATTTGTTCTTCACCGCTTTAACCAAACTCTCGATAAACTGAATAGGAAGGGTGGTATCCCGGGGATTCCCGGTGGCAGCCGAGTTCACGACGATCACTAGATCCAGGTCGGGTACGATGGTCAGATATTGGCCGGCATAACCCATACCAAAAACTGCCTCGTGCCCGCCGTACTGATTCATCCACCAATGGTGGCCATATTCGCCGAAAAACACATTTCCCTCCGAATGCCGAGAGGTCGATTCCCGGATCCATGCTTCCGAGACGATGCGCTTGCCATCCCATACGCCACGGTTAAGCACCAATTGGCCAATCTTGGCCAGATCCCTTGGCTTCATCTTCAGGCCGAAGCCCCCTGAATTCGAATCGTCCGGTGAACGGGGCCACTTCATGCTATCAATTCCGAGAGGACCCAACAGATGCTCCTTGGCAAAATCGAGTTCGGATTGCCCCGTCGTTTTCCTGAGAATCGCCGCCATTAATTGGGAACCGCCTGTATTGTAATTCCATATTTCACCTGGCCTAGAATCCATCGGTTGGCTGAGTACAAATTGGTTCCAGTCCTTGGTCTCCGTCATAGGCTGGATCATATAATTCCAATCAGTCCATTCCGGGAAATGTAAGCCACTTGTCATGCTGAGCAAGTGCTCTAATGTAATGGATCTCTTATCGGGTGAATCGAACAACTCCTTATATTCGGGGAAAAATGGCTCTATCGGCTCATTTATTCCTTTCAGATAACCTTTGTCGATAGCTATCCCGATCAAGAGCGATGTCACGCTCTTGGTGATCGAGTTTATAGCCAGCTTGGTATCCGACATGCCATCCTTGTAATACTCGGAGACAATTGTGCCGTCCTTAACAACTAGCATGGAGAGAACCGGCGATTCCTTGACATATTGCATCACTGCTTCGACTTCCTTGGGATCCATCTCAACCTGCTCTGGAGTGCCGATCGGCCACTCCCCGTTTGGCAAGTTGATCACCTTGGAGTTGCCGGGGGACAACGCAGGGGCTAAGGACTTTTCCGGAGAGCAAGCGGACGTGGTAAGGATCAGGCAAGCTGCCCCTGCCAACATGGCTAGCTTGGCATAACGGAATATTTCGGTCATACATGAACACACCCTTTAAGGTTATTCTTCTATCTTCCCTTATGGTAGTGTAATGGGCGTGGATCGTCTTCCAATTTCTTGCTACCCGATTAACAATTCTTGCTATAATAGAGATCGGATTTAATCAATAATGGAAATAAGGGAGGGCGGTGAAACGGATGGTGACAGCCAAAGCCTTGGAATTGGAATACCGGTACCGGGTCAACCATGTCGTCAACTACATGGAGGAGCATCTTACGGATCCATTAACCCTTAAAGAAGTGTCGGACGTGGGCGCCTTCTCCCCCTTTCACTTCCATCGGGTGTTCAAAGCGGTGATGGGTGAGAACGTGCACGGGTTTACCCGGCGGATCCGCATCGAGAAGGCAATCAAGCTACTGTTGTTCCACCCAAACCGGAGCATAACTGATATCGCCTTGGATTGTGGTATGCAAACCCCGGCCCACTTTTGCAGAGTGTTCCGCGAGCATACCGGCCTGAGTGCTTCCGAATGCCGGGACAGGTTTCCTCTCCAGACGATTGCGAAACGGTTCAGGGCCCGGTTCACCTTTGAAAAGTCCACCGAACTGTCCCGCAAGCTGGCGGAACTCCCGATTGAGATTCGGAACCTTGCTCCAATGACTGCTATCTACGCCCGGTATAGGGGAACCATCAATGAAGGAAAAATCAATTCGGACATTACGGGGCTATTTGAGCGGGTAGCCTCGTGGTTGGACGCGAGAGAAGCACTAAAAAAAGGAAGTATGACGGTCGGACTCATCCTCGACGACCCTTTCATCACGCCGGACGGCAGACACAGGTATGACGCTTGCATTACAACGGAGCAACGGATGACGCCGACTGGCGATCTGGGCATCCGGACGATTCCTGGAGGCAAATACGCCATTGTGCGGATGACCGACAGACCGGATACGGTGAAAGATCTGCTGCACCTGGTCTCCATCGAGTGGCTTCCCCTAAGCCCGTATATATGGGACGTTTCACGTCCGGCCCTAGAGATTTACTTCCCCAACTCCCTTCACCATCCGGATGGACAGTGCGAAATGGAATTCGGCATCCCGATCAAACTAAATGAAGCAAGCTTCTGGTAGCTGAACACCCTCTCGTTCCACTGCCAGCAAGGACTTCACGTCAAACTGTTCCCCCTACTTATGATACGGTTCGTAACGGTTGGAATGGCAAGTTCCGGCCCATGGAATTTTGAAAGACTCACGGATCCAATCAACTGGCCGTTTCTCTTCAAAAGTTTTAAGGCCATCCTTTACGGGATGGCCTTGTATCATTTACCGGTTCAACTTTGACTTTATCGGAAGTAGTAAATCCAATTGTACCACCTTATCGATTTCCTCATTGCTTAAATGATACTGGTTGATGTAATTCAAATGCTCTTCCTTTGAACTATACATACATCATAAACTTTTGCAACTCCATCCCCGTTTCATACTCCGGTGATTTTCCAATTACTTGGATCGAAGCCACTGGTGAAGGCGGAAGGTAAACAATCCGTACATCCTTAAGCGTGGATAAATGTTGATCTGCCTTGATCAAATCGTTCATGGATAGGTCCTCCTTGAGATTACTTTTGGATAAAGGAAGGGCTTCAACGATCTGTAGCAGAGTTTTATCCTTCCAGACTCCCGGGTTCAGCTTCACTTCGGCATGGAGCTTTAGTTGATCTACCAAGTTTTGCAGTACATTGTGAATGACAGACAATGCCGTCATTTCGCTGGATAGTTCATACATCTTTTCTTGGAACACAGCAAGTGCGATCCTGGACTCATCACTCTGCAGAATCCTTTGAATTTCCTTCAACGGAATTCTCAGCTTTATTGGATGACCGCATGTATCACTTCCGCGATAGTAAAGAAATCTTCTTGGTTTATCTCTAATTCCAGGCATAATGATCATTAATTGATTTTAGTCTAATCAGACTATATAATGACTCAATTAGCCTATATTAGTTATGTAAAGGAATGAAGATTAAATGATAAAATCATTTTTAATGTTGGGTCAATCTAATATGGCAGGCCGTGGATTTTTGCATGAAGTCGACCCTATATATAATGAAAAAATAAAAATGCTGCGTAATGGACAGTGGCAGATGATGACAGAGCCGATTAATTATGACCGTCCGGTCTCCGGAGTAAGCCTGGCGGCGTCTTTCGCCAATGCCTGGTCGAAAGCCCATTCTGACGAAGAAATTGGGTTGATTCCCTGTGCAGAAGGTGGCAGTTCTTTGAATGATTGGCATCCGGAGGGCATCCTTTTTCAGCATGCTTTGTCCGAAGCCCGCTTCGCCTTGCGGTCCAGTCAAATCTGCGGGATTCTGTGGCACCAGGGTGAGAGCGACAGTTATCAATCGCTGCATGAAACGTATTACGAGAAATTAACCCTTATCATCGAGACCCTAAGAAACGAATTGAATCTTGATGAGGTGCTGCTCATCATTGGCGGACTTGGCGATTTCCTTGGGAAGACTGGTTTTGGACAGCAAGCGACAGAGTATAGACAGATCAATGAACAATTGTTGCGCTTCGCTAACGAACAGCCACATTGTTATTTCGTAACGGCAGCAGAGTTGACCGCGAATCCTGATGGCATTCATATCAACGCGGTTTCGCAACGCAAATTTGGCTACCGCTATTTCGAAGCTTTTGCGAACAAGTGTCATGTCCTGGAGCCCCTCCCGGGCGAGGAGCAGTCACTGAAAGTGGAGCGCGACTATTCGAAAACAGAACAAATCTACCTTCATAGCATGGATTTGGCTTTGGGTAAAATCACTTACGCGGAATTCGAGGCGCAGATGGTGAAGGTTATGCAGCCTTAATCCCTTTCGCTTAAAGGGTCTATCTGCGAAAACAAAGGGCGGCCTGGAAGGCCGCCTCTGTTGTTTATACTATGAATAGATAGGCTTGCTTCATAATGATTCTTTATAATAATTCCTTCAGTACATTCTTAGCCACACGTACCTTCTCCTCATTAGCCTCACGGAGCATGCCTACCATATCCTAAATATCACGCTCTGCTGCAGTAACCATGTATGAAAAATGAAACCCGCCTATCTCCCCAAGCGCCTCCTGCGACAGGCCCCGCTCTTTCCGCAGAGCACGAATCCGGGCGCCTACCTGCTTCAATAATTCCTTATCCATCACCGTGTTCACCTCTCCATGTCCAAAGTGTAGACAAGTCTCCTAAATGCGGCTCTTAAATGCTATTCTCTTATGAGCGACACACAGCACTCCACATGTGATGCATTTGGAAATCTCCATTTTTCAAGTGACTATATATTAAACCAATACACATCGTTTTGCTTTAGAAATTTAAAATTCGCTTTTTCAACAAGTTTTCTAGAAGCAAGGTTGGACTCCACACATGACCATTGGGGCAGTAACCCTCTTTCTATACATTCATTAACAAACGTTTGAGTAAGTATCTGCCCGAGACTCTTTTTTCGGTGTTCTTCCTCTGTTGCAATGTCAATTGCAATATAACGATTAAATCTGGCAGTTCCAACAATAACAGCAACAATTTTATCAACACACATGATGCAAAAAGCTAGGCTCTTATTAAAAAAGTCGTCTATGCTCTCCCAAGACCCTAGTATTCGTTCAGTAAGCATTTCTTGATTTTCAATCTTCCTCTCTTTTATCAGATTCCATAATTCAGAATTAACTTCATGTACGGAATATTGTTCAGGCAGATTAATCTGTTTAGGGTACCTCTCATTTTTTCTGTAATGAAACTCTTTTTCGCTTTGTATAGATTCGGTTGAAAACATCTCCAAAACATGTTTTCTTAAATTCTCGCTTTCAATTGAAAACTCAAAGCAGTCTATCTTTCTCAACTTTAGCAGTGGGAATAATTCTTCATAAACAAATGCTAAAATTGTGTTGTATGTCTCTTGGGATCTGATTTCACCTAAAAAAGCAAATCCCCCAACCGGATAAGAGTTTGCAATTGCAACAGTGGGATATTCAGCATTATCAACCCATAAATCTCCTTTGCACTGGCCGGCAACAATTCCCGAAAAGCTAGGACAGTGGGGAGGCGTGATCTTTTCATTCGTAATTTTGTAAAGACCATCTATTTTAATCATATTTACCCTCATCTCCTACGTATTTCTTATATTCGCGTAAGCAACACACAGCACTCCACATCTGTGGAGCATTTACGCCCCTATCCGCAGATAGAGCATTGCAGCTTCCACCCTCAATTCGATCCTCTGCTTTACCACTACTTACGATACGGTTCAGCTTAACGAGTCTATCGGCGAAAAATCAGGGCCATGGCTCTTCCGTTCCTATGCCACAAAATTTCTGAGACCGAGATTCGGCATCGATAAGAATTTTTGAGGGTTCCTGTTGAGAATGCCCAACTATCCTTAAAGTCACCAGCTGCTAAATAACCCCGGGGCGTAGAATATTTTTCATCGAAAATCTATTTAAATTTAAATTAAATGCCGATATAAGCCTTAAGTCAGATTTACACTTAAAAAAATAAATTAAGGAGCGGTTTTCTATGAAAAGGAAAGTTTCAAAATCGATTCTTCTATCGTTATTAGCTTGCTTACTCATTCCAGGTGTAGTTGCCGCAGCAGGGGATACTTCGCCACCTACAAAGACTTCTAAAGATTTCACAGATTTGGCAGGTCTGGATGCGTCTCTTCTTGCCAAAATTGATGCATTGCTAGCCAAGGGATACATAGAAGGTAATGGCACCGACAAATTTGATATTACGGGAAACATGACGCGTGCGGAATCTGCTAAACTTGTAGCTAAAATTTTTGACTTAACCGTCCAGCCGGGAGCCAATTCGTCCTTTAAAGATGTGAACGATACGGATGCTTCTTCGGCTTGGGCAATTCCGTTTATTGAAGCGGCAAAAAAAGCTGGAATCATTAATGGCATGACGGACACCACATTTGCACCAAAGGATAACGTAACTACTGGGCAGCTTGCTACAATGCTAGTTAAGGGGTTTGGTAAAAAATCTGAGGTGCAAACGACGACTCCATGGTATCAGGGTTACTTAGATGTTGCCAAAGTGAGCGGCATTGATCTAGGCAACGATGGAGCCAAGCTTGCTACTCGCGCCGATCTTGTAGT
Source organism: Paenibacillus sp. FSL H7-0350 (assembly GCF_038593195.1). Taxonomy (NCBI): domain Bacteria; kingdom Bacillati; phylum Bacillota; class Bacilli; order Caryophanales; family Paenibacillaceae; genus Paenibacillus; species Paenibacillus sp. FSL H7-0350. Next base: position 4,271,785 of record NZ_CP151972.1, read on the forward strand.
CGGATCCTATGCAGCAACAGAAGCTATAGACAAAGCTAAAGCTGAAGCATCAGGAACAACACCAACACCAGCACCAACCCCAACCCCATTACCAGCAGTAACACCAGCACCAGCACCAGCACCAATACCAATACCAACACCAGCACCAGCACCAATACCAACACCAACACCAACACCAACACCAACACCAACACCAACACCAACACCAACACCAACACCAACACCAACACCAACACCAACACCAACACCAACACCAACACCAACACCAACACCAACACCAACACCAACACCAACACCAACACCAACACCAACACCAACACCAACACCAACACCAACACCAACACCAACACCAACACCAACACCAACACCAACACCAACACCAACACCAACACCATTACCAACACCATTACCAACACTATTACCAACACCATTACCGACGCCAACACCAATGACTCCACAAGCTGCGTTGGAAGCGATTAATGCTTACTATGGCCAGCCAGAGCCAAATGTCGATGCGCCTGACGAATCCATATTTGACATTGCTGGAGTAACAGGTGTCACTCAATCGAACTTAATCTATATTGATTATGCATTGAGCACGGACGCGAAATCTCCATGGACCGTAACTGATATTCAAGCGATAGTTAATGAAGTTCGTGCTGGACTAGCGTTGACAGAGATCAGTAATTACTTTTGGGATCCTGGATATGCCCCTAAGCCTGACGCAACAACATTTGCCGTTGCAGGGATAACGGGAGTAACCACTAACAATTTAGACCAAGTATTGGAAGGGATTGGGTATGCCCATGATCACAGATATGAATATAACCCGCCGTTTTCTTTAACTAACAGCAATCAGCTCCAAGCTGTCGTTAACGATTTGTTGGAATACAATGAATTAACCTAGAATAATAGCGGCGTAAGGGAGGTGATCCCTACGCCGCTATTTCTTTATAAATTTGATCTTTAGGTTTGATTGGGATGACGGTACCTGGGGACAGCGCCTGCCACAGATTTATTTCGCCATACTTATATTACGGTTCACCGCGTAACCAAAACACAATTTCTTTTATGTCTTTTCCATCCGGTTCGACTTCTATCATACTTCTAGTGAATCTCGACAATCTTACTTTACCAAACGAAGCGGTGTTTTTTCTACTATGAGAAAATCGGCTTGCTGCCTTATGCGGATCGAAAACAAAATGGGCATCGAGTCTATAGTAGTGAACAGGTGCAAAGTATCCTATTTTTAACTAGACTGAAGGCCACGGGTATGACGATAGAAGAAATGAAGCGATATCGGGAGCTTTCAAGCCGCGGTACCGATGCCATTCCTGAAAAGATGTCTATGCTAGAAATTCATAAGCAAAAGATCCAAAATGAAATCTCTAGATTAATGGAGGTTCAGAAGATCGTCGAATATAAATTAGATCACTATCATGAAATTATACAGGATCCGGATTTTAACGATACGGGTTGTACGCCTACTCTTAAATAGAAAAGGAAATCACTATAATCCAGGCCTAGAAATCAGGGAACTCGCCTTAGTGACAGCGGGGTTTCTTTATTTAATAGAAAACAGCAAATGCAGTGTGTAAAAACTTGCCGTTATTTATGATACGGTTCACCGCGCTAGCTGAAGCGGCAAGTTTTAGGGCCATCCTTAGTGGGGTGGCCCTTTCTTAGATCTCGCTTAATTAAACTAACGTTCCTCGATAGTGGAATACCCTATGCAAAATAAGAACGCACGTTAGTAGCATAAAAAAAGGAATTGCAAATTTGCAGTCTCAGCTAGATGGCATCCTGCTGTTTCAGCCATCTCAGAATCGCTTGGTTTGTTTCTTCCGGCTTTTCTTCCTGGATCCAATGACCGCAGTCCAGATTGACCACTTCCACATTGGGCACGAACTTCGTCAGGTTTTCAGACTTCGCAACCACATCCCGGTCGCCGTAGATCATGAGGGTCGGCTGCTGGATGATGGGGTTCGCCTCCGCCAATAAGCGCCAGTTGCGGTCAAGGTTCCTGTACCAATTTATGCTGCCCGTGAACCCTGATGTTTCAAAAGCGGAGACGTAAACGGCCAGCTCGCTTTCGCTCAATACGGGCTCACCGAGCGGTGTTTCTGCTCTGGCGAGATTGATCAACGCCATACCTGGTTCAGGTGCTCTGAGAGGCTCGTTCTTCCGATACAGGTTGCGAAGGAACCTGTATGTATTGTCTTCGAATACGGCGTCCGCGACGCCTGGCTGTCGATTGAAGTGGACGAAATAGAAATCGCCGCCAAGTATTTCTTCCATGAACTCGATCCAGGGTTTTTCTCCGCGCTCTTGGTAAGGCAAGCTCAGATTTATCACTTTATTGACGCGGTTTGGATGCAACAAGGTCAGTCCCCAAACGACGAATGCACCCCAGTCATGACCGACAAAGGTGGCGTCTTTGTATCCGTAGTAATCGAGAAGAGCGACAAGGTCACCCGACAAGCGTTCGATGTCATAGTCTGTCACTTCGGTCGGACGGGATGAGTTGCCGTAACCCCGCTGGTTTGGAACGATGACATGGTAGCCCGCTTCGGCAAGGACGTCCATCTGATAGCGCCAAGAAAAGGCATGCTCTGGCCAGCCGTGACAGAGGACAATGGGTTTTCCGGCATTTTGCCGGCCTGCTTCAAAAACTTCGAGTTCCACACCGTTGACTGAAATAAGGGTTGACTTGGGAAAATCGGTTGGATTAAACATGTAATGTAATTACCTCCTTCTTGTGATACATGTAGTATAATGGATAAAGGATGACATCTTATTGTCATCATTCTAAAATCATGTACAAAAAAGAGGGCCATTATGGACAAAGTGGAGAGACTCATTTCGATTATCATGATATTGCTGAAAAAAAAGGTTGTTTCTTCAAGGGAATTCTCGCAGCTATTTCATGTTTCCAAAAGAACGATCCTGCGCGATATGGAAACATTAAGCTTATGCAATATTCCGATCTACTCTGTCATCGGGGTCAAAGGCGGCTTTGGCCTAATGGATGAATACAAGGTGGATAAACGCCTATTAAGCAGCTCCGATTTACAAAATATATTAACCGCGCTGGGCGGATTGGAACAACTTCTCCTTACTGAAGACGTTGAAAGAACGATAAAAAAAATAGAGGCAATGGTTAGTCCCTTGTCTCTGAATCGTTCCATTCGACTGTCGTTTTATGATTGGCAAGGTCGGTCCGAAATACTTGAAACCTTAAAGACCTGTCAAGAATCCATTTCAAAGAATAGGCTTGTTTACTTTGATTATACAGATAAAGACGGGGCTGTAACGAATAGAATGGTCGAGCCGTATGAGCTGCATTTCAGCGAATCGAGTTGGTACTTAAAAGGCTTCTGTTTGCATCGACAGGGATCTCGAACATTCAAGCTATCTAGGATCGATCATATTACGATGAATGAACGCGCTTTTCAGCCCAGAGACGATTGGTCGGAGCAAGGACATGAATCAAGTTATCTACCGCAATTCGTCACGATTAAGGCATGGATATCACCTAACATAAAAGATCAAATCATCGAAAGGTACGGTCGAAAAAGCATTGAGGACCATGGTTCCGGACTTTTATTAGCAACCCTGTATGTCCCTCAAAATCATATAGGATTTCAACTTTTAGCAAGCTTCGGTACTCATCTAAAAGTTGAGGAGCCCGTAACCTATGTGGAAGACTTTCGTAAATTTTTAGATCAAATGGTGGAGAACTATTCTTAATTAGGGGCTCGTATTGTTATATGTGACTGATGCCATAATGAGTTGGGTCTTAGGCGCTTCTCATGGAATTAGTATTGAAATTTCAACCCAACTTTTCGCCGTCACTTATGATATGGTTCACCGCGCTGTCTGTAACGGCAAATTTAAAGCCCCTTTTAAGATACCTTTGAGAAAATGCTTCGCAACCATTCAAAGGGGGGGGCCTCTGTCATCTTCAGATGACTAGAACACCCCTTCTTATCCTGCCTTGCAAGCACTAACCTTCTTCCTTTGGCCAACCGCCCCACGAGTTGCCCATATGTCTATCCGGGTCGTACGCTTCATGAATGTTATCCACCTGAAGTGAGATAATCGGCTGTAGCTGACCCCGGCTGTTCGTGAAGTCCAACTTCGGTACCTCCGGGCAGCCAATAAGTCCCAAACCGACACCCCCGACGTTTAGCCAAGCCTCTTGGTCGCCTGGGCATATTCAAACGTGAATGGAATGCCAAGCATCTCCTTGTACCACCTCACGGAAGCTTCCAGATCACGAACCAATAATTGGACAACCGCATAGTTTTAACGTTGACTGCCATAAGTAATCCTCCTTCAAATCGTTCTTCGCAATATATAACGAAAGCTACCGCGAAAAAGAAACGGGCACTGCTAAATATTTTGAAAAAAATCTATTAAAATCATATACCATATTCTGAATCAAGTACCCTGACCCCTTCTAATGGGTTCATTTTCATTTTTAGGAGGCTTCTAAGTTTGAGGATCATCAAAACACAGCAGAGCGTTAACATGCTGCGCAGCGCCAGAACACTTTCGGCGGCACTCCTCGATCAGATTGAGGACTATTTCGCTTGGGACATGTTTAACAAGCTCCCCAACTTGGGAGTGTAGTGGATTTCTTTCGCTGGCCTGTACGTGACGCCGTCCGGCTCACGGTTCCGTAAACAAAAACAGCTCCTGGTTAAATGCTGCGTCTCTTCGAGCTCCCTCATATTATCGTCCGCAGCCAAGCCCTGAATGTTTAAGATGGCTCTGATATTTTAGTACCGCCGAACATTACATGAATATAGCTTCTTGAAACTTAATTTCCAGCTCTGCTAAATGACTTAAAGCTTCACCTATCATACGCCAATCACCGTTTACCGCCAGCGAGTGGCACCTGCCATACACTTCTGACTGCAACAGCTTAATTTCGGCTAAACCACCATTCTCACTTCGGAAGAATTCGCTAAAGTTCAATGCACGTCTTGCCGCTACCTGAAACGCAAAATGTGTCAAATGACCCAGCAAACTAGGGTTAATATCGCCACCCAGAATATATCTCTTTAACTCTGCTATGGCATCACTTCCTATTAACCAGTTACGTTCCGAGCATTGTTCTTCTATATCGTTATAAACTTGTCTGAAATACCGGATAGCCTCAACGCATATTTCCTGATGATTCGGGTGCTTAACTCGTTTGGGGGCACACCAGTAATGATAGGTCATATCATGTGGATACAATCGGTATTGAAGATGACTTGTTTTACTTGCTTTTATCAAGTCTTCCATTGGAAGCATTGCATAAGGATATCCTGCAGGGTCATGGAGTCTAACCACTCCATTCTCTACCCCAAAAGCCAGCACATAATGATCGCAACCATGTAGATAACTATGATTAGGCATATATCTTAAATAACCCATATCCAACGGTCCTAGCAATACTGGATGTTGTTTGATTGCAGTTGTAAGTATTCCTTCAATATTTGAACTATCTATGCTTGAATATTCGGTAATGGTGAATCCCAGTATGTCCAGTGCCTTGCTTACTCCGATATGTGGAACTCCGTTCGAAAAGAATACCATGTTGTCCTCTTTGAACCAGAGCGCTCCAAGTCCAACGCCAGACAAGACTTCAATAGATTCCGCAGGTATTCTTTCCCCGACAGTGTCAAGAAGCATGGAAGTGGAATTGGAATAACAATACGCCCCATTTCCTATATAGGTAAACATGAATTTATCCTCCTTCCTCAATTAGCAGACAATAATTACATTTCATTTACCGCTGACCGAGTTCCCGTATTGCCTCTTCGGCAGATTTTACAGATGAAAAAACGCAATAAGCGTATTCGCCAAAGCAAGTAAGAAAAGGAAGCGATAAATTTGTTGTCTGCAGTTCGAATGCCGCCAATGTCAACCGTTCGATGTCGAATGTACTCCGATAAAGATAAGCCAGTAATAAATGGAAACATTCTTTAAAAAAGATAGGTGAAGCAGCAGGCTCTCTGTGCTATTTCATCTAATGAAATAGTGTCCACTAGATTTGTTTCGATATATTCCATGGCACTATTCATCCTGTCCAACCAATCCATCGTATTCCCTCCCTTCAAGGTAATTTTATCGGAAATAAAAAATGAATACCTTGCAATTTCTGCACGAAAAAGTCAGCAAAAAACTTGCCCTCATGTATGATACAGTTCGGCGTAACATCTGTAGGGTGAAATCGAAAGGTATCTTAGTATTTTACCGACACCATGTATTCCTGCATGACAATTACCATGCTCGGAACCCGTGCGATCCCAGCGGGGCGTCGTGTCTCTAATCAAAAATCAAAAAGCCCCTTAAACTTAAAAGTCTCAGAGGCAATAAATCTTTACTATTACATCAGTCGCAAGGGTTATGTCGTAAAATCAGATCCGTAGGCCTCAAACTCATAAATCCTTGCTGCGGGGTTTGTGGTCTGTGTAGGCGTCGTTACGTTCAGCTTAATATATCGAACCGATACTGCGGTTATCATGTCTACGGTAACACCGCTCGTATTGTTGGTTCTGTTGACCACTGTGTTCCAGTTCGTACCATCGGTGCTGACTTGGATATTGTAAGCCTTGGTGTTGTAGGAGGCGGTCTCTCCTCCTTCCGATGCATGCTTGATGACAAATTGGTTTACTTGCTTCACGGAGCCAAGATCGATCTGCAGCCAACGGTTACTGGATTTGGAGCACCATTTGCTGTCATTGGTTACGCTACCGTCCACGGCTTTGAAGGCGGTTTGCGAGGTGTTGCACATACTATCAGCCATCACAGGTTTATTTAATGCCACATTTGGAGGTCCGTATACCTCGAATGCATAGATTCTTGCTGCAAGGTTGGTAGTTTGCGTGGGCACCGTAACGTTCAACTTGATGTAACGAGCCGGTACAATAGTTGTTTTGTCCAACGTAGTGCCGCTTACGTTGTTGGTTACGTTTACGACCTCATTCCACTTCAGACCATCCGTGCTAACCTGGATATTATAAGCCTTGGTGTTGTAGGAAGCGGCCTCTCCTCCTTCCGATGCGTGCTTGATGACGAATTGGTTCACTTGCTTCACGGAGCCGAGATCGATCTGCAGCCAACGGTTACTGGATTTGGAGCACCATTTGCTGTCATTGGTTACGCTACCGTCCACGGCTTTGGCTGCAGTTTGCGAAGTATTGCACGTACTGTCAACCGTCGCGGGTTTATTTAATGCCAAATTGGGCGGTCCGAATACCTGAAACTCGTATATTCTTGCTACAGGATCTGTAGTTTGCGTAGGCGTCGTAACGTTTAACTTGATATACCTTGCTGATAATGCAGTGATATTGTCTACCGTCACACTATTTTTATTATCGGCTACGTCGACTGCAGTTTTCCATTTAACACCATCTTCGCTGACCTGAATATTATACGCCTTCGTGTTAAGGGAGGTTGGCTCTCCGCCTTCCGATGCGTGCTTGATGACAAATTGATTTACTTGCTCAACGGAGCCAAGATCGATCTGCAGCCAGTGGTTGCCGGATAAAGAGCACCATTTGCCGTTATCGGTTACGCTACCGTCCACGGCTTTGGCCGCTGTTTCCGAGGCGTTGCACGCACTGTCCGCCATCGCGGATTTATTTAACGCTAAGTTCGGAGAACTGACCGTTATCGTGTACGTCACCTTATTCGTACCGCTTTGCCCGGTTACGATGATCTTCATGCCCGTCGCTAGCGTCTTCGCTTTCGTTATTCCGTCTACATCGTAGATCTCGAACGTTGCATTCGCTGACGGTGTAATCGCAGCCTTCAACGCCGCTAGCTTGACGTCACTCTCGACAATGATAGTCTCATTCTCCGTCCCGCCAACGCTTACCGTACCGATCGTAGAGGTCAATGTAACTGCGCCGCACTGCGCGCCTGCGCTTGAGGCCGCCCATTTTGCATACAGCGTAAGGTCATTATTGATTAAATCTGACGTATTGTAGGCTTGCGTCAGCGCGCTGTCGTAGAACCAGCCCTCGAAGCTGTAGCACTGTTTCACAGGAATTTGTTGAAAAAACACCGTACCTCCGGGTGACACAAAACTAGGGGCAATCGTTGAGCCGCCGTTCGTATTATAAGTCACGACCTCTTGGGCGGGGCCCCCTTCATCTCCTCCGGCAAATGAAGAAGATCCAAATGTCAGTAACGAAACGATGATCGCTGCAGCCATCAAGAGACCTCTTACCCTCGGTATAATTCTTTTCCTGCCTCGACTAAATCCTGACCCTTCCATCATTTGTACCCCTCTCTGCTAAACTAATAATTAAAGCTTTTGATACTTTATAACAACAACGTACAGCATCTCTAACTAACTTGGAAAGTGGAGGAGGGGGGTGGATTCAACTCATGTGGCTGTTGCATCATTCATTATGTTATTCATAATACGCAAAATAATGTTTGTTTTTCGTTATTTCTGCTTTATTAAGGTCGAAAGGGGCCCAGAAGCAGCATCACCCTGCTCATAAGCATCGAATTACCGAATAACAACACTACGAAAAAAACACTTCTTTAGGCCGCTTTCGCATTCATTAAGCTGCTTAAACAGGTAGCTGGACATTATTAATGACGAGGATTGGTGGCATATAACGATGTTTGCATCAGACACTCTTCAAAAAAATCAATAAGTATACTTTCCTTGGACTCCTAAGTATCATTGATTTCACTTATTCTCAGCCAAAGAAACTAACCTCCTTGCTTTTAAAACACATATAACAGTCGCTATTAGTTCTCTCCACAAAAGGAATATCCTTTTTGAAGGAAAGCAACGTTTAATATTCCCTATATTCACCCAATAAGTGGGTGACTTGACGCGATTAGATTCGCTAGTTTTGGAAGAGTGGTACCACTATCTTTCGCCCTACTTATGATATGGTTCACCGCAATAGCTGAAGGGGCAAGTTTTATTTAATATGTTCTTTGCATAGATTTATAATGATTTTTTCGATACCATATTTTGTATAAACGTGAAAGGGGACCTATAAAGTGAACATTACTATTTCCTATTCCAATCCTAAAGAATTGTTCAGGCTCATCCTTCCAGCACAAATGATCTATTATTATACCCCGGAGGTAAAACATGAAGACCACGTTAAGAAGGTATAGATTACTTTCTGATTTCGAAAGAGTCTCTCAGTTCATGCGATTAAACTTCAAGAAGTATCAGTTGGGAGGTAATGTCCCACAACCTTTTTGGGAATATGCGCATACGCATCCCTATTTCAACCATTCTCTAACACACCGGTTTGGCATATGGGAGGAGAATGATGAAATTGTAGGTGTAGCTTGCTATGAAATGAACATTGGCGAATGCTACTTTTCAACCAAAAAAGGATACGACTTTTTAAAACAAGAAATGCTTGAATATGCAGAGACAGAACTATCCAAGAGATCAGCTGATCAATACAGCCTCGATGTTAGGGTATACGATTATGAAGAACCACTAATCAAATCACTAGTCCAAAAAGGATATCACAAGACATACAGTGAGCCGATCCGAGTTTACAATTTCAGTTCAGGTTTTTCCAAGCGCACCTTACCCGAGGGATTTACACTCATCACTTTAGAAAACGAAAATGACCTACGTAAAATTAACGATGTCATCTGGCGGGGATTTGATCATGGAGACGAACCGGACGATGACCTTGATTCCAGGCTGCTCATGCAGAGTGGTCCTCATTTCAGAAAGGACCTTACCGCAATTATTAAAGCCCCCAATGGAGAGTACGCCTGTTTTGCCGGAATGTGGGTGGATGGTGTGAACGATTTTGCATATCTTGAACCCCTTGCTACAGATCCGCGATATCGCGGTTTAGGGCTGGCAACTGTAGCCGTAACCGAGCTAATGAAGCGCACGGAAGCATTAGGAGCTACTTATTGTTTCGGAGGCGCTCCCGACTTTTATCCCAAAATTGGTTTTGAAACGGCCTGCCACCGGGAAATGTGGTCGAAAGCATGGTCCTAAATCCTTGTAATACATCGGCATAGTCGCATCCTACCCGAACTCAGATATTGTGGGAGGGAGGGCTGCTACCTATGCCATTCCGATTCTGCCAATCGGCCTAACCCTAACTGGAGCTCTTAATTCCACACAGTTGGGGCCTTAAGTAAATGGCTGAGCTGTCATTGTGTTCTAGATGATCGCCTTTCACAATATTACTGGCCTCCGTCCACTCTCAGCATCATCCTCTTTTCCTGATATCTGCTTTGCTGCACCTTATTCCTGGAGCTAAACAGATTTTCTAACCAATTGTGGCTTCAACTATCTTTTCCCAAAAAAACTTGCCTCTACTTGTGATACGGTTCACCGTGCTAGCTGAAGCGGCAAGTTTTTGACTACAAAGCAATTATGAAGTCACATAAAAAGTGATAAGACCATACCTTATTCGGCGACCTTATCACTTTTTATTTTAGAATGTATAATTTTCTACCTTATATGAATACTCTTAAGGAATTCTAATCAATCTCCTTTGTATCTTGTTCCAGTGCCTTTTGGTTTGAAGGTTTATTAAACTTTCAATTTTGTCATTCTCTTTAAATACCAGATGGGCCCTTTTGGAGTAAGAAATAAAGTTACCATGACCCTTGTAGTTATACCCCAAATGTGTGTATAAAGAATACAATTTTCTTCGGCCAATCTTCCTTCCTGTTTTTATACTCAATTTATTAATTTTCTCAATTTTTTTATAGGTTCTATGGTAATACTTATACAGACTTTTTTCGCGTATCTTCACTTTTTTTCCGTCAAATGAAAACCCTAAATAGTCTAGCTTAGACTCTTTCTCAAAAAGGCTATCCTCATATATTTTCTGATCTACAAAGTACAGGGAGCTGGTCTTACCTTCTCCCATAACCACTTTGTTATCTCCCACAATCTGTTTTATGAACTGTTCATGGGCAGCAGTTAAGTTCTCTTCCCCCTTTTTAATGGGGATCACAAATATAATATCATCACTGTACCTTCGATATATTCCACCCAAGCTATTGGCATAATTATGGAGCGCCTCATCCAAATCAACTGCGTAAACATTAGCTAAAACAGCACTGATAGCAGTCCCTTGAGGGATACCATAGTCTTTCAGATTCTTCTTAATCTCAACGCGTTTTCTGAATTCTCTAAATTCAGATGGTTTGTAGTATCGATCCCTTGGTGAACGTGATGAATTAGCACTATTAATATTTCCCAAATCTTTGATAACATCATCTTTCTCTACCCAATTGTACTTCGTAATATTTCTAAATACTTTCCACCAATCTTCAGAAAGCTTATTGGTATTTAAAGTTGTTAAAAGCCGTTTTTTTAATAACGTATGATCTAGACTATCGAAATAACTAGAAAAATCGGACACAAATATATATGCCCTTTCCTGAGAAGTAATAAATTGAACTACCTCAGCAGCAAAATCTATATTATTTTTTCCATCTTTATTATTACGATAAGCAAGAGAAACCTCGTCTATTTTTCGTGCGTAGCATAGATGATTATAAGCTTGGTTTAACAGTTCACCGTAGTACTTAAATATGTATCCGTCCATATGGCTCGCATAGAATATTTCCCTATTCTTTGGTGCTAATTTTGCATTCTCCTTATATTTCCTTGTTGTCTTTGTGTAATGGATAAAAGGATAAAAGCTATGAGATGTTATATACGAGGGGGTTTGCAGATTGCCTTTAACTATGTTGGATAAAGATATCCTTTGATCAAAATGAGGAAATGGTTTCAATTGAAAGTGCCTAAAGTTTATATTTTGCGTTTTCATTATTTTGAGTGAGCTTAAAGGGCCGTATCACTGCAGCTGTTAGGCCCTCTGAGCTTTAACTCCTTCCCGCACTTGCATGCGACTGCGTCTCATTAAACAGTTATACTAGAGTTATAATAACAATAGCATTGTGGAAAGTTGGTGACACATTCATGATTCAAATATCAGTGACCATGTCAGCAATCCTAGTTATCTGGCATGTGATAAGAATTATCGTCCAGGCCATTGACAAGAGATCATCCACATCCCTATAGTCTATTACCATAGGCAATATAATTGTATATTATGCCTGAGGTAATTTCAACCAAATACATATTCTTTAGATAGGACCTATAGCTATAAACACTTATTTCCAGCAACCAAAAAACCGCCACCTTAGAGGTGACGGATAGGTTTCAGTTGCGAATGCTAGAATCCCTGTTACGCTTTGTAGAGCGTATTTTAGATCTAAGTTTCTCAACTTCAACAATACGATCAAAGAGTACTTCTGATGTTGTTCCTGATTCCATCACTAACTTCTGAAGTCGATCTTTTTCATCAAAATAGTAATTGAAAAGAACTTGCTTTCCTTCATCTACTCGGCAGCAAGCTTCGACATGTAGCCCTATACCGTTATTTGAAAACTTTACAAACTCATAATTGGGTAACTTAGCATTTGATAACAATTCAGCAGGTGTAATGATGTGTCCTTCTATTAGCGTGTAAAGCTCATGGATATGAGACATTTACTTCCCTCCAAATTCAGAATCTAAAATCTGATCCATTACCTCATAAATATCTTCTACATGATTAAGCGCAGCAGCATATTCTTCCGGTCCCCAAGATGTACGAATACGATTTCCAACTTCTTCGTTCACGCGATATTCAAGGTAAATAGCTAACATTGCGGCATTATCAGAAGACTTTTCCGGTATCCAAGCATATTTCCCACTAAAAATTCTACAGTTAATTAAATCATTCGCTTCTTTACGGATATTATATTTGATAATTAACTCTGGAACCATCTCATTTTTAATTCTATCATCTAAATTACGTTTTTTTCTAAAAATAAATTTATCAGGTCTTAGAATTTTTTCAGTCATCGACCCCTCTTCTTGTCTTCTAACCATTTGTAGAAGTACATCTTCCGGATAATCAGGGAGCAATTCCTTGAGCTTCTTTAACTTTTCGTGTTCTTCAGCAACCCGCCGTTCCCTTTCTTTTATTAATTCAGTATCAATAAAGGAATCCGTGACAAATTCGCCTTCCCCATCTTCCTGAACGTAACCAGTCTCTTTATTTATATTTCGGTCGGTGATATTTCCACCCTCCACAGAAGTTCCACCACGTTCAATAAATTTAATTACATTGCTCTTTTCTTGTTCTTTTCTGTAAAATTCCCAAAGATCCTCTAATCCTAACTCTTGATGATGTACAACCGCCGCAATATTATCCTCTCCACTAACAACCTCATCAGCATCAATTGATCTAAGGACTCTACCAATAAACTGCTCATAAGGTAATCTTGAACGAAATGGTCTAAATATAGCGGCTATTGATAAATACTTATGATCATAACCCTCACCTAATTTTGCTACATGGATAACTACCTCAACCCTATGATTTTCTATAGCATTCAAACCAGCACTTAGTGTATCCTTTGGTAATTTACTATGAATCACAACAGCTTTTATGTCAAACTCTTCATATAAGACTTGAATTTGTTCAGCATGATAAATGCTACATGCAACTGCAATAATCTTATGCGGGATGCCACTTTCCTTTTTACGTCTAAGAATATCAATGCTCTCTTTAACAACTTTCAAACTACAGTCTTTTGAATAAGCAACTGAACGAGAAATCCAATCATCTGCCTTCAGTCCCATATCTCGAATTTGATCAATAGAATAAAACGTATCATCCTTACGATCGATGGTTAGATAAAGAACATCAGGAATATACTTCACTCTCTCCAGTGATTTTATATACCCTTTCGCCATTGCTTTACTAAGGGAATATTTATAAACATACTTTCCCTCAATAACCTCACCATCAGACCGGAAAGGAGTACCTGTTAATTTAACAACCTTAGCTGAGGAAAAGTACTCCAAAGTCTTCTCCCATGTTGGAGCTGTGGAATGATGTGCCTCGTCAATGATAATCAAATCAAAATAATCGGAATCCACTCTTTTCACTAGTGCTCTGTCCAATCTATCTTGAAGCTTGTGAATGTTCAATATAACGATATTTGCTTCATCTAATGCCCATTTAGAGGTTGTACTATCATATTCAATAACTGATGGTAGATCATTGAACTTACTAAAAATATTCCGAGCCATCCAGAAATTCTTAGGGTGCTCTGGGTCAAGAGAATCAAGCACCGCATCCTTTATGACCAATTGAGGTGTTATAATTAACACTCTTCCCAATGAATTTCCATAGGGAATTAAACCCATGACCCCTGTTTTCCCAACACCAGTTGGAAGAACAACAATGGCATGTTCGGGATTATTTTGTACGGTTAGATGATCGTAAACTGCTTTATAAGCCTCAATTTGAGGTTCTCTTAAATTATCATTTGACTCGATGTTAGGAATTGACTCAAGGAAATAATTCGGGTTCATTGGTGGCTCCCCTTTTATGATATTTTATCTAACTTCTTAACATATTCCTCGATTTCCAGTGAAATATTAAAGCAATGGTGTATCAATCGAAGATGTATTTTCTCAACTTGTTTTAGTAGAGTTTTGTTAATTGACGGCCTTAGTATAAGCAACGATCGTTGTGCTTCATTCACTACTGAATTAGTGACTCAAAAAGCTTACTCCAAACTTCTAAATAATCATCATCTATACTTTTTGCTGACCTTCCTTTAAGTAGCTGTGTCTTAGTCCGCTGAGCAAGTTCTACTTTCCAGCCTTTTTGGAGTTCAATACCATTAGAAGAAGCGTATGTTTCTATTTGCGATACTATAGGAATCCCTGGTTGTACAATGTCAGAGAAATCTTCCTCGAGATCTGCTGGTCTTGGCAACATGCGATTTACTATATCAGCTAAAAAATCAACAGAAAATAGATCCTCGACCTCTGCTCCGACCAATCCAATGACCTCGCTCACCAAAATAACATGATCTGGACTTGATTCAAAAATACTATCTCTCAGTTTTCTAGCGCTACTTAGCCCTGGGCCATCTCCATCTAATAAAACAAAAGGAAGTGTCTGGTCTTTCCCTGTAATAATGGATACAACGGCTGCTATACCCTTAACGCCTCCTGCAGGAATAAACACAATTTCTCTGTTAGGAAGGATTAATCCTTTGCTTATAAGAACGTTTTTGATTGCGCTTAGATAATACTGATCGGAAGGACCCTCAACTATTACACTTAGACAACCTTGCAGTAAAGTATCTGAAACCGATAATCCTAAAGCAGCATGAACAGGATAAATGGATTGAGTCTGCTTAACTTGCCCCTCACCAGCTCTAAGATTAGCCGAAACTGCAGTAGATCCCGCTGAATCAATATATACTGCTTTGACCCTATCCAAATGGTTAGGGTCAACCATGAAGGGAGAATGGGTTGTATAGAGGATTTGATTAGTTTTTGAAAGGTTATCAAAAAATGCTGAAAGATCCCTTTGCGCAATTGGGTGCAAAGAATTTCCTGGCTCATCTAAAAGGAGAATCGAACCTTCGTGTGAGGACTGGCTCTCTACCAAAAATACAAGATAAAAGCTTAAAAACCACTGCAGTCCAGTACTTCTTGCTTCAAGTTCTATATCCTCAGGCCTTTTATCGTCCGATACCCAAATCCTAAAATGATTACCATCTGCCTGAAACCTGAAGCGATAATCTCCTTGTTTCCACCATTCTCTAAATCTTGATGTTAGCTGTGTTGATGCCGACTGAAGTAAAACATCTCTTTCTTTCTTCTTTTCTGCTACAATTTCAATCTGTTCTTGCGAGGGGGATGATCCTTGCGGAAAATCTTCTCCAAGCTCCAGAATTTCCTGGGGCTTTAGCTTTACAAAATTAAAAAGAACCTTAAGAGTGCGAGCCTTAGCGGCTTCTTTCACTCCGAGGTCTATTCTGTTCATATTTTGAATGACATGGGGCAAATATATTTCCGAATCAAGATTACCGTAATTCGAGTAGTACACAAAAGAGGGCAGACGTTCTACAATATATTGATTTACCTCCTCATTCTCTTCAAGCTCAGGTATATCCAGTGATTCAATGTGTGCATCAATTTCATCTATTAATTGTCCAAACCTTGGAGAAATTGTTGAGCGCTTAGCTGCTTTTGACAAGTCTATTCCTTGAAGATTCTCCTTTATGCGATTCATTTGTTGTAAATCTAAGGTATCTTCCTTCACGCCTCCAAGTTCAACAAGAGAACTATCTAATACTCTTAAGATATTTTCTTTCAGAGTCTCATCTGCCTTAATTGTGGATGAAACCCCCTGAATATCCTGTATGGTCTGAGTAATCAATTCACATATAAATCTCACATCTGGCTCTATCGGTCCTTTTGCCTCTGGAAACTCCACAAAGTATTCGCCATCAAAAGCTCTTTTAACAATGACATGCTCAACCTGTACCTTGAGAAGACCAGTTAGTTCTGAAATTTTATCGTTCACTCTCTCTGAGAGATGAAATTTAGCCTCAATAAAAATTGGTTTTTTCTTGAGAGCACGAATTATATGATATTCGTCGCGAGGATAATCTTGAATAGCATTTATTTCCCCATCTTTTGCAGGATTTAATTTCCACAATGGAACAAGCAAATTAGTCTTACCTGATTCATTTGTACCTATAAATGCTGTTACATCAGATATGTTGATCCAACCGCTATCTTCAACAGAACGAAATTGCTTAACTCTAAAACTGACTAATTTCATTTGAAACCACCTTTGCTTTTTCATATGTATGATACAAGGAGGTCTTACTCTTTAGCCGAATACTTTTTGGACAACTAGATACATAAGTCCATTGTACCAGTCAGGTGTCAATATTTTCTAGTGCTTAATCTCTTTCTTAGCCCAGTTCAAAGCTTTTTGATCTACTTCAGACCTTTACTGGTCACAAAATCATGTTTTCTTATAAATTCTGTTCGTTACAGAGATATTGAACTCAATGGAGGTTCGCGGCAGTGGTATCCATTTGTAGACCCTTCTGATCCTTCTAAGGGCGAAATCCTTGAATTGTTGGGCGACATTTATGGTGAATCGAACAAGTATTTGCAGTTCAATTCTTGCGATTCCTATAGCATGAAGCCTAATTCCTACACCGATGACTCCAAGAGCTATGAAAATGAAGATAATGAAGAGTCGCCCATTCAATACCCCAGACGACTAAAAATCTGGAAGTCCGCTAAATAGAATATTGATGTTATTTGTTTACAAGGAATATGTAGATGCCAGTATTTCCGGTAAATCCATGGGCAAGCGCCCTGCCCTTCAGGACATCGAGAGCGGCAAGATACGCGTGGTTTGGGTAGTATATCTTCCTTCTACATTTGGAGGGGGCTTTGAAGTAAATAGAAAAACTTAATCGTTACATCTATAAAACCAAACAAACTCGTAGAAGCCCGTTTACGCACCGTTCCAACCAGAGGGTGCCCCCCCCCCACTCTTTCGGTTGGCATGCTGTAAATACAGGCTCCTACGAGCTTTTTATTATTAGGTCTAATATTTGTCTCGGCCATGAGATATTGTAGTTCACTCCCCAGCAAAGTGCCTTCTTTCTTTAATATCTGGATACAGATTCCAGAGTAGTTCTTTAATAAAAATCACCGCCAGTCTTCACTTATGTTTTGTAACACTGCCCTTATTATATTTCTAACAATACAACAGGGCGATACATCTTCAAAAAAGGACAGTTTCTTTTGAGGAAAAAGTAGAAATTATAAATTCCAAAAAAGCAAAAATTTAATTTGTCTGTATCAGTTCAGTCAACCTTATGAAAGTTCACTTTTCTCCACATGAACGCTATCTGGCCACAAGTCATGTCCTATGATAGAAACACAGGCTAATGCAAGTTAAATATTATGCCCCGCTTACAGTTCTAATACTGAATTTCGCAGCATAATAAGCATAAGCAATAATGATAACTATTATAATTACACCAATATACCATTGCCCCCAAAGTGCTAAAAGGATTGGTACAATTATAAATAATCCAAATATGATCCAGTTTTTAGATGAGTGTTTAAACCTTTTCTTTAACAGGACCTCCGAAAGGATTAAATCAAGTACTAATAGGAAAAAAATTCCTGAAATTAAGATTGATATTAAAAACACTTTTTGAGTCCATTCATCAGTAACCGCAATGGTTCCGACAACTAAAACTGTTATCAGTAAAATAAGCAAATTTATTGCCGTATGAAACAACGGTTCAAACAAGGAAACAAGCTTAGTTTTATAATAAACTTCTATAAATTCCATCATTCCACCGTTATTTCTATATGTAACTGAATCATACTGCGTTCTCTTTAGTTTTAATACTTCATCCTTTACTTTCTGATGCAATTCTTTAAGCTTTCTAATTCTATCCCCTTCTACCTCCTCTTCAGTCTCCACCCAATAATAGTAATCTTTTAATAATTCATAAGGTAAATATGAACTTGATTTGGTAATACATTCATCAAGTGATGTCGATACTATATTTTCCCGTAATATTTTCCGAATCGTTACTTCAAGCTCAGAATATACTTCTATTGCTTTCTCTGTTTTTCCTATTGTACTTTTTTGATTCTCAATTAAATATGCCCGGAACTGTTTGTACATCCAAATGGATACAAGGGATATTAGGATATAAAACATTGCCAACGGCGAGTTTGGAAAGAATGCTTTTATCGCAGATACTAAAAAACTTTCACTCATTTTGTTCCCCCTAACATAATTTTTATTTGTGTATCATTTATGTAGACAGTGTTCTATAGTTTCAGAGCAATATTAGTTTACTTTTATATAGTCCGTCATGTAACATTCCACTACGGATATTGACAATATAGTCGCCCCATCGATTCACAAATCAATAAATTCGTTGAGAATATAATGAAAGGAAGAGGGGGTGCGCACCCCCTCTTCCTTTCAAGCTTACTGAAACAGCTTATGAATAAGCACAATGATTAATTCAGCAGTTACGCTGATCACTACGCCCGTTATTAGTTGCTCCAATAAGCTATTCTTTTTGTTTTTGTTCTTCTTACCTTTTTTCATCCGCTACCTCCAGATAATGAAGGCACGTACCGAAACTAGGCAGAACACGTTTTTGTATTCCCTGCTTTAACAGGTTCTACTTTCTCTTGCGAATTATCGCCTTTTTAACTCTTCTTTTTAGATCGGCCCAATGGGTCGATCTTCTCCTCCGCACATATGCGGCAATTTAAAATTCCTCCGAACTGCAGAGCTACGAGTACAATGCCCGTAGTAGGGAACAGTTTTCACCGCCCCTTTTTATTTTATCCTATATATCCCATATATTCAACGGATTTCTGTTCCTTTTTCATTCTATCCGCCTCATAAAAATACTAAATTTCATAGTATATGAAAAAAAATATCTTACTATCTTACTACATACTCTGTAGTACAAATAAACTCGCAGAAGCCCGTTTACTCACCATCCTGACCAGAGTCTGACCTACCCCACTCCTATGGTCTATATGCTGTAAATACAGGCTCCTGCGAGCTTTTTTTCAAAAAACTTGCCTCTACTTATGATAAGGTTCACCGTACACGCTATAACGGCTAAATTTTTGATGCTCCTTTGCCTTCGATGAGACTACCGCAACAGCCCTTGACTCGAAACATCTGCGGGAAGTGTCCGTGGTGTCCATTGACCTTCTGCCATTTGACGCAATTGTCGCCACTGACGCTTTTTTAGGTTGGAAATTGAATTGGAGCTTCCGGCTGCTCTCTTATTTGCCCACTCTCACGTATTTCGGATTAATACTGACCTTCTCATCAAGGTATTTCTTCCAGCAGGTATTGTCCCTGGATGGATCGTTAGCCTGCTCTGTGAAGTACGTACCCAAGCTTACATTTCCAAACGTGAAGTAATCTCTTCCTCTCTGATTCCCGAATAAGGCAACCATCGCGTAGTTGTAGCTCGAACTGACTGCAATGCCTGTCTTCTGCATCGGTATTCTTTTCTGTATCTCTTCTATTGTATATGTGAACCCATCACCAGTTCCATCCGCATCCAATGATTGGAGTAGCAGAGCAAAGAGCAGATCGGCATTGGATCGTAATGTGATCTTTCCTATGTCGAAAACCTCTGATGAGAACGAGTTCCAGTCATGCTTTTTGGATACTGCTGGAGCTACTTTGGATCGGGATACTGGAATGACTTTCACCTTATGCTTCCCAAACATCATCAGGAACTTGTCTAGCTCCCGCTTATTCCCCTTGGCCTCTTTAACCGCTGGAAGCACGGATCGTACAAATGCAGAAAAATCCGTGATGTCCTCTTGGCTTACAGGTACTCTCTTCCAAACCCAATCAGGCCTTACTGTTGACATGAGATAGTTCATTGCTCGGAAATTATGCTGATCTATGATTTCCACTTTCTTAGAGCATATTAGATGTGACAAGAATGCTATTGTAATGAAGGACTGATGACCTGCTAACTTCTCTTCCCAAAATGCAAAAATGTCGTCAAGCTCCAGCTTGCCTGTTTCAGCAAACTCAGGCCAATATTTTTGTAACTTGGCAATAATAACTTTATGGGAGGGGACATAACTCGGCTTTCCCCAATGGCCGTATTTCCACTCGAACGCTTGACTAATTTCATTAGGTTCAACATTTTTAGGATCAGAAAAGCTTTCTTTCCACTTTAGGTATGGCTCTTCTGGATATTTCGATACCTCATACTTGGTTGTGTATTCCCCAAAGTGTTCTGAGATGGTCTTGGCTATCGACTCGATTTCCTTCTTCGTCAATTCGGACATATACCGTCCCTCCAATTTCTCTTAGATTCAGTTTCCCATAAGACTCTTGGTATGTCATCTGTTGTGTTCTGAATACTCCTATCATTGAAATACATTTGGCACCGATTCCCCGCTTTGACCTGCATTTAGTGTCAGTGTTGTAAGTAGTGACAATAGCTGTTCAAAATCATTTTGGAGCCACTGACGCTTATTTAGGGGCTGACAAGAGATTACGTTCACTCGAACAGTCAGATTGCAATTGAAATCTGCTGACCTTGGATCTCTCGCTTCATCTGGACAGCAAAAGACCCCTTTACTTATAAGTAGAAGGGTCTCTAATAAATATCTATTCATTCTTTAGCAAGCATTTCTATGCTTTCTTGCGTGACAAATCTTACAGTATACCTCAGCGTTTTCAACTGAGTTGATTACTTGTACTGTAGCATCGTCTGGAAATTCACTTACTTCCCTTTTGTGATGTACATCCAAATCATCTTCATACAGCTGACTTGGAGGGACTGGACATCGCGGATTCATACAATTTTTCCCGTACTTTTCTAATGCTGATCTTCTAAATTTATTATGATGCTCACCACTCCTAGCTTTGCATTTACCGCATTTATTACTTCCGATAGTCTTATCAACGGCTCGTTTCTTGCATTTTTTACACGTATCCATTTTTACCCCCTAACTCCAAAACCAGCCCTTTATTTTCACAATCTTCTGCAAACTGTTGCAAAACTACAACATCACTTGCTGTATATCTCCGGTAATGGTTTACAATCACCTTTCATCATCCTTTCACTAAAAGATTAAATTTTAATACTTGCTCAGTGACTGTACTTCAGCATCTGTCAGGCCGCGATAAAGACCACATCCACGCTCATGACTCCACGAAACTTGTGCAAAAGGGCTTGTTTCTTTCTCTCCTCCCAGTCCCACCCAACGTCTTGTTGCCCGAAAAACACCACTTAGAGCCCCGTGCTTCTCCAATATAGGGAGTGCCTGCCGTAGGTCGTCACTGTAGACAAGCCCAGGATGATTCATAAAGTAATTCCATACCTGTTGTTGCTTTTGAGAAAGACCATCGCGAAATCTTCTTAAACGATCCAAATGCTCTGACTCTACAATTCCATCCTTCTCGTTCTTGACAAGTTCTCCTACAAAGTCCCCATCCTGCTCATCATCTTCTACCTCTGTTATCTCCTGATTCAGATAGGCATCGAGAAAACCACGAAATTTCTCAATGGATGCTTCACCTTCGTTCATTTCAAACTCAACGGTTATCTTTAGTATTTTCATTTGAACACCTAACCTTTCAAATTTATATGGCTTGATGTTCTCATTCTAAACAGATATAAGAACGTTGTCAATAGAAAATTTGTTTACAAACGGTTCTCATTTATTTGAGAACATTCTCATTAATGAAGAATATTAACGCTTTCATTCTTCATATGGCAATAGAAATGTTTATTCCTTCAATTTTGTGTATTATATGGACAGAAAGAGACCCTTCTGTATGGTTCACAGAAGGGTCAGTGTTTAAAAAATGGTGTACCGTATTCTCATCGAAGTTCATATCGATTTGGTCGATGCTTTTTGAATCCTTGATTGTAATTTGCTTGATGACCAAATGCATTAAGGTCTTTCGTTGGTCAAATGATGACGAATCCAGCAGCTTATCGAACTTGACCAGAAGAGAACGGACAACTTCGTAGGAGACAGGCTCAGCATGGTCCTCTTTCATTTCAGCAGCCAGCTCTGTCTTTTTGACATGTAATCGTTCCAGTTCTTCACCAATGTCATCAAGCCGCTTGGAGAACATCGTCTTATCTAAACCGTTCATTTCGTACATGTCAAAATACTTTCGCCGCTTCCCCTCCAGCTCTGTTATCTTAACCAGAATATGCTCAAGTTCCTGCTGTAGGGGTTTGACACGCTTCGTTTTCCTTTCATTGATGTTTTTCACGATAGCCTTGAGAATCTGAGGCTTTGCTAATACTTCTTTAAGCCGTTTAATTACATAATTCTCTGCCTCCAGCTTCCGAATGCTGTTGGCGCTGCATACCTTGCTCCCCTTGTTACGGAAGTTGCTGCAAGAGTAGTATAGACGCATGACCTTACTGCCATCCTTCTTACGATTCTGAGTCCGATTAGCTACCATTGGTGCTCCGCATTTTGGACAGCGAATGAGCCAGGTTAGCAGGAACTCGCCATCGAACCGCTTCAAGGAGACCACTGATTTTTTCTTGCGTAGGTACTGTACTTTGTTCCATAGTTCTTCCGAAACAATAGCGGGGTGAATCCCATCAAAAGTCTCCAGTTTGGTGTTAAGGCCCTTACGCCTTTTCTCACTCCAGTTTTCATATCTTCCATAGCGTATTCTCCCCACGAAGAATGGATTGTCCAAAATCTCCTTCACCCCACTGATGGAGAAAGCCCCTCCCGATTTGGTTACATAGCCCTCATGGTTCAGTTCATTAGCAATCGACTTGAAACCTCGTCCGGTTGCGAAGCGTTCAAATATTTTGAGAATGATGACTTCTTCCTCGGGGACTATCACTACTTTTGACTCCCGAACCCGAACTCCATTCACGACATCTTCTACACTTCGGTACCCAAGCGGTAGTTTACCGTTATGTTTCCCTGTCCTAGCACGTTGTTTATGACCCATCCTAACATTGTCAACTATAGTATTTCTTTCCAATTCCCCTACAGCACCCATGATTTGCATCATGAATTTTCCATGAGAGGTTGAGGTGTCGAATTGTTCGGACATGGACATGAAAGCTACATCATTCTTATGCAGTGTATCAACGATATGAAGAAGATCACCTGCATTCCTCGCCAACCTATTAAATTTCCATACTAAGCAAATATCTATTAGATTGCTTTTTGCATCCTGAAGCATTTGCTGCAGCTCAAAGCGATTATCCATGCTTTTACCGCTGATCCCTCGGTCCACGTACTCTCGGTAAACTTCATAACCATAAAGATTACAATAATTCCTTAATGTTCCAATTTGTGCATCAATGGAATAGCCATGCTCAGCCTGTTCCTCCGTGCTCACACGGGCGTAAATACCGACTCGGCGCACCTTATCAGAGGTCATTAACATTGGAGTACTCACTCTGGTTCCAGCCCGACCCGATTTATGCAGGTTTGTTGTTGGTTATGCATTAAAATTCCTCCATATCATTTGTGAGTAGTATATGATTTAACGATGCACTCCCATGTAAGACAGCTTTTGATATATTCCTGTCAGCTGGAAGCGTAATTTTATCAAACAAGCCCTTAAGCAGCTTCTTTTGCTGTTCATGCGGGGAGGTTTGGACCATTGCCCACACATTCTTCAATGCGGCAAGAATCTTATTGCTATCTACCAATTGTATCTGTTGATTGGCAAGTTTTTCTTCAACAACTCGCAGCCCCTCCTGCTTAACAGCTTTCTGCTCTTCAAGTTCCTTAAGCCGTACCACTAGAGTTTCCTGAGGGATATGCTCCTCTTCAAATAACTCAAAGCATCTTTGCTGCCGCTGATCAAATGCAACCAACTCCTTAATCAAACCTCTCTTTTCATCCTCAAGAGGTTTACGGCTTAGATCCCGCTTATCGTTCGCTGCCGCGATGATTTGATTCAGCAAAGGAGGTTTAGTCACAAGCTCCTGCATTTGTTGAGAGAACCAGCAATCCATATCATCTGCACGAATCGCGTTTAAGCTACACGCAGCGGAGCCCTTACTCCTATAGATCGAGCACACATAGTAGTAGTTCTTCCGAATTGTCCCGTTTTTGTTATAGCTCTTCGTGTGTGCCGCAACCATGCTGCACCCGCAACCAGGACATTTGAGCAATCCTGACAATGGAAAATGCCGTTTGATCGTCTTCAATGGCGGGTTCGATCGACTTCGTAGCTTGGCTTGGACTTGTTCCCACAATTCCAAAGCAATGATTGCTTCTTGTTCACCCTCCACCAGTTGTACCTCAGCCCCTGTATGGCGCTGGCTTGTACCAATGCGTATTTTTCCGATGTAGTTGGGATTAGTCAGGATGCCTCTCACCGCCGCGATCCCAAAAGCTAGGCCCTTCTTGGTCCGACAACCTGCAGCATTTAGTCGATTGGTGATTGCCTTGTACCCTAATCCATCTGCATACATGGTAAAAATAGTTCGAACTAGCTCAGCCTCAGGTTCCACAACTTCAAGCCGTTGCTGTCCAGGGTCAGGATTCTTATGCCACCGGTAACCGAGCACCATATTCCCGCTATTCCAGCACCCCTGCCGATTGCGCTCTTGCACAGCTAAACGGACATTGTCACAAATCTGTTCCCGTTCTAACTCAGCAATAGCACTCAGCACCTGTACAACAAAGCTGCCCATCGTCGTATCGGTATTAATATCTTCTGTCACGCTCTTTATTCCGACATTGCTCTTATTAAGAATTTTCACCATATGCAGCAAGTCACTATGGTTGCGTGAAAGCCGATTTAGCTTCCAGACTAAGACGTTTTGAAAACACCCCTGCTGTGCATCCACAAGTAACTGCTGCAAAAGGGGTCTGCCCTGAATCGACTTTGCTGATTTTCCTGCATCTATATATGCTTTATATAGAGTTAGATTGTGCCGTCTGCAGAATACCTTAAGCATATCCATCTGACCATCTATGCTGTAACCATCCACCTGCTCATCTGTGGAGACCCGAATGTAGAGGGCTACTGTTGATACCATTAGGTTGACCTCCTATTCTCAGGCGACCATTTGGTAGTCTGCTGTCCCAAGAAGTTGTGAGGTCAGTTCATGGTTAGCGAGTTCTTCCATTTCCAGCAATTCAACTGGCTCCAGCCAGAGCATAACTTCTGCACGGTATGATGCCCTTTTCTCTTGCATGGAAATGTAGTTGATAACCATATCCGAGAGCAAATCAATAGCGGATTCAAATTCGTACTGTACATTAAAGCCGTCCCTCATAGCAGCTCCCCCTTTGAAGTATGTCATCGAAACAAGAGCCTACCGCCTTTATAAGCAGACTTGTTTACTCTATTTATGATTTCTGCTGCTTTTAATGATTTCGATTGTTATTTGAAGCGCTACGATAATGAGATTAATAACCCTTGGATTCATCTGTCCCACCCTCTCAATATTCTGATGGCAAGAGCATCGTCACGTACTCGTCGCTATCAATTATCCACACGTTAATGCCATGCAGAGGCTTATTAATGCCAGGATAACTATAGGTCTTTGTACGTTCCGGTTGCTCTTGAGAGTGGATGATCTTTTGAACCATATGACTTCCCTCGTTCTCAGTAGTCAAATCAAATACTTGAAGGTAGTCCATCTGTATACCGCTTTGAATTTGTTCATCCAATAACGCCCATAGAAGCAGTTGCAGTTCAGGGTTGAGCTCATTATTTACGCCTCGCGTTACGTATCGTTGGGAATCAAATGTATAAGACACTTACATCAGTCCCCTTTCCTTCATGCTTGTATATTGGATGCCTTCTCCAAGAATAAGATGGTCGAGTAGATCAATGCCAAGTAAGCATCCGCTATCCCGCAGTCGCTCTGTAATCTCAACGTCTTCAGGGCTGGGATCTGGCTGACCTGACGGATGATTATGGCAGGCTATGATGGAGGCTGAGTTGGCAAGAATCGCAAGCTTGAACGTCTCCCTGGGATGGACAATAGAGGCATTCAGCGACCCGTAAGATACTTGATGCATAGCGGTGGGCTCATTTTTTGTATTGAGGCAAAGGATACAGAATGATTCCCGATCACAATCACCGATGAATTGGCGGAACAAGTCAACCGCATCTTGAGGTGAGCGAATCACACGATTGGGATAGAGCAGCGATGTTTTTTCACGTACCATTCGTAGAGAAATAACCTCAATACGTTTAGCTGGTTTAGGCTTAGAATTAATCATTCGAAGTCCTCCTTAGCTAGGCATTCAGATTGCTCCGCAAACCACTGTTCCAGCTCTGGCCTTAAAGCGCCCCTAAGCGCGTATATCAGCAGAAAACACTCGTTGTCGGGCATTAGGCAGGCTCGGTACATACAAACTCCATCGGGCAGTTCTACCAGTTCTACGTACTCTGGTTCATTCTCCAATAGATTCACAACAACGTCGCCATCTGTTAGTGTGCAGGTATCTTCTGACTGAACAAACAACATACGGTATCCTTGTTCTATTAGGGAGAATGGTCTTTCAATGTCATGATGAAGAGATTCTTGCATCTCCTTAAACTCTCCTACAAGGTATTTCTGGATAACAGAGGATAACATGCCTTTCTCGTATTCACTCACGATGGAAGCTTGACATGTGATATTAATCAAATCGTTCATCTCCTTAGAATCTTCTCTAGTAAATACAGCATTCTAAGGAATAATATCTATTTATAGGTTGAAGCTTTAGCGGCATCAATATACAACACTGTACTATTTGACGCGACCTTTTGAAGGCGCTGGGATGTGGAAATCTTTATTTTGTTTGACATATCTCTTGAGGTCGAATAGCTGCTCTTCCAATAACCATTCACATTGTTCTTCGGTTGATACCCTTACATATTTTGCCGCGCTCAGTCTCTGATTATTAGTATTTGACATATTCATTCTCCTCACAATATCTAGTGATATTTATACTTTCCCCTCACAATTTCCATGTCCATAACGTAGCTTGGACCTTTCCAACCCCGCGAGGTGTCAGTAGCGAACATGGCGGCAGGTAATAGCCTTCGTTATTGTTCGTACTGACGCATTTTGCGGGAGAAAGTGGACCGTTATTCCGAGTCGAACATCGCTTGCATCTCGGGGCTGGTTTTTAGTGAAGGACGAGGCCTTGGAAGCCTATAATTGGTCCCCTCTGCCCCATGGATTTCTCCGCCTTCCTTCACAATCGAGATCATCTTGGCGTCTCCACCATGGCGAATATCAAACCTAATACCGATCTGTTGCAGATTGGACTTCACTTCGTTCAGCCTGCGCGTCAAGGCATGAGCAGCTTTGGGCCAGGATGGAACCAAAGTGTTGATTTTTTCTGTAATGGCCACGCTCTCCAGTCGTTCAAGTAGCTCTGAAATGGAGCTATTCCAGCTACCTTTCCTCTTCATGAGTGCAATGACAGCAGCAGCCACAGGATGTGCACCAACCGCTTCATCATTGGCCTTGTTTTGATTGTTTCTGTAGGCTTCGAGAAATCTCTCCCCTCCATATCCGAGGGCCTCTGCAATGGCATAACCAAATTGAGTAAAGTCAGCCATTCTTGACAGCGATTCTAGCTTAACGTCTGGGTAAATAGCCATTGCTTTGGATAGTGCCGTTAGTGCACCACCCAATATAGCTGGCTTATCATGTTCAAAAGCGTTCCAAACCTCTTTCTCCGCTTTCCGTTCGGTTGGTTCAATTCTTTCAAGTTCGACAATAAGAGAACGATCTAATAGGTCTGCCCTAGTAGCCACAATATTGATGCCATTGAGGACAATACAGCGTAGAAGTTGAAAGATGGTTTCATCCTCATCTGTGAAGAGCGTACGCTTACTAACACCCCCTCCAGTGGAGGCAATACAAAGAAGGTCGCTTTTTTCAGCAGAGAGTACATCCAAGTTATCGAACGCTGGCATGTAGTTATTGGAGAGTACAATTGCCAAGTCCTGTTTGGAGTTCGGCATGGACAGGATGTCGCACGCTGCTGGGTCTACGATTGACCTTATCATTCGCATGGTTGTCGACTTGGAAGCCCCTTTCTCTCCGCTAAGAACAAGTACAGGGTGCGGAATACTCGGAATAAAGCATGAAACGGTATACACCAAAAATAGAATTTGATCATCATCATTTCGGATGTTGACATGATTAAGCAACAATTTTAGATCCCCTGGAAAAATAGGATTGACCTGCGCCTTCATGTTATTGGTACGAACAAACACGGTAGGCGCATCGGAGATGATTTCACACCTATTCGGCATAACCTTTACTACTTGTCGATTCTCATTCACCAAGTCATAGTAGTAGACGTTATCTACACTGGCGACCCGCCGCTCTAATGCGTACTCATCACCTTCGAATGTAGCCTTCATTTCCATAATACTGAGGGCTTGCTTCATCGCATCATCCGATGGGGCCTTACCTGTTGCCTCATAAAACTTCTTTGTGAGTAATAGCCTATGTCTCTTACTCTTCACTTTCAAGCACTCGTAGTGATCACCGCTCGGTACTTTTGCATAGGCTTCTCCGATTTCGTTTCGGAAATATTCACTGTCTTCGCCTAATCGAATGAGTAGTTGAGCTTGATTCACTTTTTCATCTACTTGATTCTCGGAAGCATTTTCAGCACTCAAAGGTTCGTATAGAGATCGTAACTCTCGCCACCCTTTACCCTGGCAACTATTGTGATGGCAACCAGCGGCTATAGCACCATTATCAAATTGGAGGATGTAGGCGCTACGATTTGTGTGTTCCTCATTCCACGGACACGTTTTAAGCACGTATTTGTCAGCTTTGTTTTGCCAGCGTCCTTTTACGGCTATCCCAAGTTCGTATTGATTTACCCAAGCTTCTAGATCAATCGTTGTGGCGTCGACGTTTTTTTCTTTTTTTGGTGCTTCAGTGTTAGGTTGCTGCAGCTTCTCTATAATCGCTTTAATCTGTTCTATAGAGACAACACCTACTGATTCGGGCTGCTCCAACAGCCCTGAGAAGCGGTGCGGACGCTCATCTGTATCATCGCCCTTGCACGATTGTGTACCGTAGACTTTGCAAATGCGCGCAGCATTGTATACGCTGGTGTCGATGCACACCTTATCATCGCTATAATGCCAGTCTAGCGTTCCAAGGAGTTGTTTGATGAGATCTCGACTATAGTCGTCATTTGGCATATCGATGGGATATAACAGGTGTACACCGTTACCGCTATCACACAAGAATGGATCGGCCCAGCCTGCCTTCCTGAGCATCTTCTTCACCTTTCTTGCTAGCACTATCACTGTCTCATGCTCAGCATCAGAGGAGGAAATGCCGGAGGCTCGTATGGGGTCGAAGTCGATCATGATCCACCTTCGCCGCTCAATATCTGCATCACTTGTTGTATGCTTGGCCCATTCTTCCACGCGATTGTGCGCTCTTGCCAGCAGATCCCTTTTTACTGGATTCAGTGTTGAATATACCCCTTCAACGTCTCCATCGTATAGACGGGCTGCATCTGCCAAAGCCTCCATATTGTCGAAGTAGCCGCTAACCGTACCTTTCTTTGTATTCAGAATGCGAAGTTCCACGACTTCGCCAGGTTTTCTAAGCAGGTTTTGAATTGCAACAATGACTTCAAATGGATCTTTTACCTCTAGCATGTAGTTACTCCTCTCGGTTGGAAGTACAGTCCCCTGAAAAAGATCGCAGGGGACATACTCCATTGTTTACTACTCGGCGTCGTCCTCCTCGAAGAGCCGCTCTACCGATTCCCTTTCTTCGGCAGATTGTTCACGTACAAAGAAATCCACTTCAACTTCTTCTGATTCATCCCGCACCATCTTGTCGATGTTGCAATAGACGATGCCGTCTTTCTCATTGTGCTTAATTTCAACAATGACTGGCAGACCTCGGAATGCTTTCAGGTCAAGCTTGTCGTTAGCTTTTGGCACGACGCCAAAACTGGCTAGCGTTTGAGCGAACTTACTTTTAGGATGCTGACTCAGTGTCGGTGCAAAGAACAATTCAACAGCGTCACCATCTGGCGTGAAAACGGCAACCTTAAAGTTGATGGCAGACCGCAGGCCATTACCAAAGGAAGTTTTAAAATCCTTCCTAACAGCATCAAGGATTTCGCCTGTTTGTATGCCTTCATCTACATAGGCTCGTACTATCTCAGGAAATTGAATGATCGTATCATCGTTTGCAAAAAGGTTTTGACTCATGAATGTATCTCTCCTTTTTTATTTTGAATCATATCTCTCGCAAGAAGCGTCAGTAGGGCTGTATCATCGACATTCACCATTGACTGTACTGACGCTTCTTGCGGTTGTAAATTAGCGTAATTCACCTGAACAATTTGACATGTTATAGGTATGGCAGCAAGGCCAAGCGGACGCAGAACTGTGCGAGACCAGAAAGCCGATTTTTCAATTGTCGCTTTAAGTGCTTGAAAGCTATCGACGTATAAATCTCCCTTGCAAGCATTAAAGAACTGAACCACATCTTTATCTGGCGTGATGCTTAGATCTTTTCCAAAGACATCTGCAAGGTTATTGTCGTAATAATCAAGCAATCTATGGGTATCCTGCCAACTGAGTTGGAAGGAATGGCAAGGAAGCATTAGAACTTGGTTGCCTTCCTTAATACGATCCAAACTAAGATTAAAAAATTCGACTTTACAGCCTTGTTCCTCTAGGATGGCATTGAGCTCTTTTACAATCTTTTTTTCATCCTTCAGTTTCAATATCCGTTGGGTTAACGACATTTCCAGTAAGTGTTGTTTCATGGTTTCATTCTCCTTTTTATGGTAATGGGAATTGAATGCCACTCTTTCGTTGGTCATCCTTGCAAGATTAATTCTAGCGTGTACCGATACATACAGCCTCCCGAATACACGCTGAATCTTTTCCTTGACAAGCTGTTTTCTTATTTCTTAAGCGGTACAAAGGCAACTTCAGTATCTTCCACGCTAAGGTACGACACATCATAGAATGAGATACTGCTTCTTTCACTAAAATCGAGTTCGAAAAGCGCTGTAATTTCATCTACCAGCTCAGTGGAGTAAACCACACCTTTTCTTCCAATCTTCCGCAAGGTGAAGTAGGTATCGTTATCAGGAAGTTCCCCTCCTATAGCAATCCCCTCGTCATTCACGGCAATTTGTATAGCTGTAGAAGATCCGGTTTTCTCGATCAAATCACCTGATAAGGTAATGCGCTTGCCGCTGCTCTTCGTATTCACGACTGTCAACACACATGGCTCCCCAGAAGCTCTGGTACCATGTTGTTTGCTCTGTACCGGTCTAAAATTCTGCTTACCGTAAGGGCTCTCATCAAGAACCTCATTAAGTATTGAATCTGCTGTCGCATTTTCTGCAATGTTCATTTTGTTAGTCCTCCTCGTGTGATCTTGATTTGATAGTTGCTAAATTTACGGTACTGACGCTACTTGAGGCTCAACGCCGAATGGAAAACTAAATCCATCGATTGACTGTGAAAATGACCTTATAGTCGGTCAGACCGATTGCTGCCATTCTACTATCTATTGCCGGACCGAAATTATCAGAGGCGACTGAGATAATGTTCCCTATGGTGTAAACACACGGTCCTTCTCCGTGTATACCTCGAATGGTAAACCGTAGCTCATCGTTGCCATCCAGACATTTAACAACATTAAAGTTACTTTGAACGGCTTGACAGATAGATTGCTTATTCTCGACCAAATCCCCAGAAACTTTTAAGACGAGGTCGAAGAAAAACATATTCAGCTCTGTATTTCCGCCCATTTCGCCATCATAATCAATTTTGAAAGCATATCTTGGGTTCGCCATCTTATCACTAATCTCACGAGCTGCTCCTTTGATCCCTTCCTCGCGGATTGCGACGTACAATGGCTTGTAAAGTTCTAATTCTTCACATTGCTCATCAGACATACTTTTATCACGGGCAAGTGTTATCTCAAAAAAACTACCGTCGATACAGTTGCCTTCAACTTTATTGGTCAGTTCAACGATCAGGCATGCCTTTCCATCTTGGTGGCCATTCAGGATCTCCATCTCAGTGAGGTAGTTAATTACCTGCTTTTCTGAATCAATGAAATGAGGTGCAAGATACTTTTTTTCTCGAACCTTTTCGCGGTAACTCTTAAGGAAACAGCAACCTATCGCTTGGGCATTGCCTGCCTCGATCTGCTTCCTAATGAAGGCTTTCTCATAAAGACTTTGTTGATCGTGGTCCTGAATGTTGATTTCTGTCGTTGGCATTTTAAGCTCCTCCTTGTAAATAGCTTTTGTTTGTTTATTCAGTTTTCAAAGGTCAATTAACTTACAAACCAAATACTATACCCTTTTGAGAATTACTCGTAGGAGGGGAAAATATCTGTTTTTTTATCCCCCCATAGAAAAACAAAAAAACAGCAACCAAGTGGCGCTGTCCTTGTAGATAATATCTAGTTAATTTTTCTTTTGCTTTTCAAATCTTCAAGTAAAAGTACCGTTTGTTTTAATTCTTCACTTGATGGCTCCTTTAGATTTGAGACACTTGGTTTTCCCTCAATGATCCTATGGGCTTCCTGAATTAGCTGTTCGATGGGTTCCAGAAAATTAAAATCTAACTCATCAGACGCATCCGGTTGAACTAACGAGCCATACCGTAAGTCGCTGACAATTTCAGTGACTTTTAGGAACTTAAGATTAACATCGATCAAAATCTGTTTATAATAACTGAGCAATCCAATTTTATCCGGGTCATTAAGCATGCTTTTAGTTTCAATTGGAAATAGCTCCTGAATCGTTCCGATTATTTCATTGATTGCTTCATTTCTCACATTTTGCATCACTTCATTAACCTTATATCTCGTGATCACCTGCATGTAAGCTAACTGGTCGTACCGATTTTCACCGAATAATCGCTCATCCAAAATCAAATCGACCATTTTTACAAATTCCTCAATCTCTTTGTAGTCAACTTCGATGTAAGCCCGTTTCCGGATCTTCTTCATTTCAGGCAAAGTATAGCTTTTTAGCAATTTTATTACCTGATCCTTTTGCTCAGCCGGTATGACAAACGCTTTGTTATCAGGTTTTAGTACGTCCACGTTGACCCCTAAGCAAGTCAGCATTTCCTTAAACCGCTTTTTTTGTTCTATATAGAAATGATGCCTTGAGTCGTGAGCGGTGTACTGTTTATTTTCATCTTGCTTGCCATTATCTTCATTATTTTGTGAACTATAGAGTTCGTTACAGATTTCATATAGCGATACTGTAGGGATATTATTTTGATTCATTTTAGTAAACCTCCAGATTATTACATTTCCATTTCTTTTTTCAACCTACTCATAAAAGCTTAAAATTGCAAATTCTTTAAGGATTCTCGCTATATATTGCAATTCCCTTAAAACTTTATATGCATTCCCTTCATGAGCCCATTTTATCGTGATTCGATCATTAAAACAAAAATCCCAAATATCTTATACCGAATATACACTTCTCATATAAGAAAAATACCCCTAAGTCTCAGTAAAAGACTTAGGGGTATTAGAATTGAGTTTAAGTATTTTTCTTAACCAATTTCAGTTTAACTTTTGGCTGTAATTCACCTAGTTCACTGGTTATTTGAATATCGGTGTCGATATCGTAATTCTTGAATAATGCAACAACTAGAATAACGGCTAGCGCAATAATAGCAGTTATGACAACAGACTCCGTTATGCCGACAGCCGCTAAGCCTCCAGCAGATACCACTGCGGGAGGCTTCTCCAACGTGGCCAGTTTATGCTTGGCCTTGTAGGCTGAGCTGACATGTTTAGCCAGATCTCCTACAACGATGATGGTACCGTATCTTTTGCTTACAGCATCCTCCAGCTCCGCCTTAGTGCTGATCGTGACTTGTCGATCTGAGAACGTCTGTGTCTGACGAAATCGCTTGTTGTCTTGTTTCTCTGCTCTTCTCACCGCTGCTTCCGCTTTTGTCATGTCTATCTTGTTTCTCAGCATGTCAAAAAAAAGAATTGCCAAGTGCTACGCCTCCATTCTACTATCTATTATTTATAGATTCCCCATGTCCTTTAGAAGCGACATGGGGACTTGTAATTTATAAAGACTGGTTACTTCGTAGCAGCTTCCAGAAGCGTCAGGATGTCAGCATATCCATTATCCCTTGCCGTACTTAGAGCAAAGTCATTTGGAACTGCACCTGCTTGAAGCAGCAGCTTTACGGTTGAAGCTTTTCCGCTGTATGCTGCTGAACTGAGCGGTGACGTGAAGGCATAGCCCAGGTTCGGGTCGGCACCCTGGGATAGCAGATACGTGACAATTTCGTCGTTGCCTTTAAGTGCTGCTGCCATCAGCGGAGTCCGGTTTTGGGGTAAAGCGTTAGCATCGACATAGTTTGTTCCGACTAGACGTTGTACTTCGCTAAGCACGCCGTCCTCAGCCGCCTGCACGAGACCCATCTCGCCTGTGTAACTCGTCACTGTTCCTTTATCCAGACGCGCCTGTGCCTCATCGTCAAACTCAATGGTCTCACCTTTGCCGCGTTCTGCTTGCAACTGATACTCTTCTAATGCAGTAAAGATGTTACCGGCTACAAAAACTGTCACAGGGGCTTCGTACTGGTTGCCTTGACGATTGATCACACTGATTTGCGACTTGCCTGCGGAGATTCCCACCATTTCGATGACATCTTCTTTCGCCAGCTTCTTAGAACCGGCGTAGAAAATCTGGAAGAACAGCCCACCGCTTTCACTCTCTCCATAGGCCATAGTCGTGATCTGTCCATTTTTTGCGGTCAATTCCTGTACGTCAAAGATTCGGATTCGACTAACCTCAGTAATTGTAGAGCTGTACTGGGCTGGATTTTTTGACATATTAGCTGAACTTACCTGTTTAGCTTTATCGTAGAGAGAGAACTTGTCCCGATTAGCCGCGAAGAAAGAGTCACTGTTACTCTCCAGAATCTTAAAGGTAGAATCTGGAATTTTGACACCTGTAGACGTTTCGCTCTTAATCGCATCCCTCATGACAGTGGCATAGCCTTTATACACCCCGCTATCCGCTTTCGGAAGCTGGGATTTGTCAGTTGAAATGAGGACGGAACGAGAAGTGCTATCCCATTCGACCTTCTCACCAAGAGCTTCACCGATGAAGCGTAGCGGCACCATCGTACTGCCATTTATGATTTGTGGAGCAGCATCCAAGGCCACTTTGGTTTCCCCGATCCAAGCGCCTTTCCAACCAATCTGCAAGCGGATGGTCTTGTCATCCTTTGTAGCGTCGATAATTTGCTGTTTGCCATCCCACTTGACAGTTGCGCCTAGTGCCTCGAAAATTGCTCGCATGGGAACTAATGTTGATCCGTCCTTAATGATTGCGGATTGTTCGAAGGTTTGTAGTTTTCCTTTCAGGTATACGTTGATTGTACTGTCTGCAAGAGCGGTTCCAACTTGTGTGAAGAGTAAGGTAGCGACGGTAAGCGTAGTAATAATTTGATTTTTTACTTTCATCTATATATTCCTCCGGTTTGAGAGCCTATCAATGCTCTGTTGTTGTATTTATGGATGTTAAAGGGATTGGGAAATCAGCATAAAACGCGCACAATTGGCCTTGCCTTACTTAATAAGAACTTCTCCTTCATTTATGAGAATCATGGAATGAGCCTCCTTGTAGGTGTAATATGGTTTGATTCTGTAAGAAAAGATAATACTTTATCTTGTTTTATAACATTTTGTAATATCATCGATTGGAAAGCCGATATCACAGTGTAAAAACTTGGGACTCACGTACTATATATCGATTATAAGAACTTATAAGTATTTATTCAATACTTTATTATAGTTTAATAGTCTTCCTGCCTTTCTATTCCTTCACTACTATCGGGATAAGAGGTGGTAAGAATGTCTGAATTTCTTAAATTGGTAGGAGCAAAATTACGTAGGCTCAGAAAGGTAAGAGGCCTTTCACAGGCGGAGCTCGCGCACCGTGCCGAGTTGCAGGATACCTATATAGGCGGGGTTGAAAGAGGGGAACGAAATATTTCCTTACTGACGTTGGAGAAGATAGTGAATGTTCTTGAGGTGGAAGCATCCGAGGCGTTCCGGTTTCATGATCTTGACCCTGAACAGGATGCAACTGAAATAGAGCAGGTTTTAAAAATACATGATTCATTGCTAAGAGGGAGAAGCCTGGAAGAAGTACGCATGGTACATCGGATAGTGAAGGATATGCTGGAGACGTTTGATACGAGTAGGGAAGGGAACGAACATTAACTAACACCGGAATCAGAATCATTAAGTTCCCTTTTCTGACGTAGTTGTTTTTCTAAAATCAGATCTTCAAGTCGAATTTCCAGAAGCTTAGCTTGTACGTGTGATTCAATGGCTTGTACAGACAGCAGTATTTCTTTTAGTATTTCTGGATGAAGTGTTTCCTTGCTCTCTCTGATAAACCTCAATAGTTGAACCATAATCAGCTGACAGGTATCTGTTTGTGCCAACAAGTCCTCCTCATGTTCGATCAAACGGGTATGTTCGGCTCTTAGTTCTTCTATGACTGTTTACCTTCTTTCTTTTTTGCCGCTTTCTGAGCTTCGAAAGAAACATAGAACGGTAGGGCCAGTTCGGATACCCACCCCAACGCCAGTTCAATCGGGCTACCTTCTCTAATTGGTGGTCCATCTGCCCAATCTTCTTCCTGGATAAACTGAGTTTCAGTCGGAGTCATTTCAATTGATAAATCAGTTCCATCAAAATATGGGTTTATGGATTGACCTTCTTGAAGTGTTAGAGCTACCCTGACTTTAATGATGAGGGACTCGAGATGCTCTACTCCCTCTTGCTCCATTGCAGCTACCGCCAAAAAGTGAATCGTACCTTCGGGATCAAAAGAATTTTTGAGGAATTCCAATATCAGTTTTTGCCGTTTTTTGTCCATAGTTAGCCTCCAATTAATAAATACAATTTCCAGAAATTCTGAATACAAAATCTCCTAATTTTCACTAGCAATAAAGATATAGAAACAAAAGGAATACATTAATGGAAGTAAATAAGCATTTACATGCTACCTCATTGCGTTATTCCAATTAACCTCTCTTGTTATTAAAATTTGGTTTCGATTTTTCTCACTCAAAACAATAGTAGGTATTACTGAATTTTTTATTTCGATAACACCCTCTTCCAATAATTCTTTAACTATTTTTTCCGGAAAATAATCCGCAATTATACAACCATTCTTTATAAATCCCTGTCTAATAAATCGCTTTTCTAAATGTTTAATCGCCTCTTCTTTTTTCATAACCTTACACTCCTCAATGAAAAAAGCTAATTGGGTCTACTTACCCCAATTAGCTTTTTTAAAATTCTATTATGATCCTTCGAATTTGCGAAGTTAATTCATTAATTGCTTCTAACTTTTCTTTCGACTTACACAATTCGTCATCTATTAATTGAATAATTTCCGCTTGCCTGTCTATGTCTAAATATGGAACTGGAAAATCGTTAATTTCATTCGGGAAAATATTTGTGTTATTACCAAGTCCTTTTTTATATGACTCAACTAATAACTGTATGAAATCTGATCGTAGATAATAATATATAAATTTAGCCGAATACTCATTAAAAATCCTTATTCGCATCGTAAAATCAGCAAATATACCCCTAATATTCTTTGGAACTAAAGCTACTTTCCCAATTGTTCCTTCACCAGAACGTGCCATAATAATGTCATCAGGCATTACAGTCTTATCAGACATATTGAAATAATCTGTTTGAATAAATTTAGAGTTTTCAATATCAACAGTCCAATTTTTAATTGATGCCATTGACACATATCTGTACTCCTCAATATTTTCATCTGCATAGTCATTCTGAGAAATACTTTCACCTAACACTATAGGTGATTCTACTAAGCTCTTCAATTTAATTGTCGAAATACTTGCCAGTAATTCTTCTAACTTAGTCTTAATAGGACTTTGGAATTTAAAACCCAGACGCATATCATAATTTGAACTTGATAAGTCTACAAATTTTGTAGATTTGAACACTAATTTTTCTTTTTTTAATAAGTCTATTTCTGAAAAATCGATAGCCAATTCCCTCGCAAATATTTTGGTTATAGCTTTATTATCATCGTCAAATTTATCTTTTAAAAGAGTTATTTGATCTTCAATCTCGGCGATTTTTTTTTCAATGCTTTTCTGTTGCTCTAACGGAATTCTGGGTAAAAGAATTTTTCCTAGCTCATTTTTAGATAAATATTTACTTTCGTATTGCTTTTGAAACTTCGGTCTTAAAACATAGTTAAAGTACCACTTCAAAAAGACCTTACTATATCTCGTTTGATCAATATATAACGCAAAGACATTTTGATTAATATATACACTTCTTTGGGCAATTAAAGCTAAACCAATCGTCATTGCATTTGAAACTAACAGTGTTCCAGCAGGCACTTGCAAGAGATTTTTATTCTCTTGCAAAGCTACATCTGTCAGTTTATCTGTGCATTCTTCATTCAAGATATATAAATCCAGATCCGCATCTTTCATCGTGAAAAACTCATGTTCTCCATCGTTCCAATAATCAGGATTATTTTTTGAAGGAGTTCTACCTGACAAAATATTATTATCTATTGATCTGTATAGTAAAATATCTTCTAATGGAATTCCCTCACCTTGAAAAGTATCATATTCTTTCATACCCATGTTATAGTTTTTCCCAATAACAGCAAAACTACTTTTTACGATGAGATTTTTCATACTATTCACGACCTTTAAAAATAAAATCTAATACAGTAGATGGATTTTGTGTATCGACTACAACTCTTTTATTTGCATCTAGAGTCATTAAATCGTTTTTAATATACTTAACTCCTCTTTTTGTGCGTTTATATCCAATGTTCTCCACACTGATTGAGTCGTATGTGTAATCCATTTGTTCAGATACTTTTCTAAATACCCACCACATATTACAGTGCCATTCTTTCTTTTTCTTAGCTAAACTCATATCCCAACTTGGGTAATCTAACTTGGAGTTTTTTAGAATGTCATCGTAATTCACTTCTAAAATTTGCTCTACATTTTCTTGCATTGGTTTTGAGTAATAATCTAAGGTATATTCTTTAATAAATTTTTCAGTATCAACATATTTGAAAGTTAAAATTTCATTTTTAGCAATAAACTTTTCAATATTAATTAAAATTACATACTCAGATTTTAGCCCTTTGTTTTCAAAAAGCTCTTTAACTACTTCATCAGAAATATCTTGATTAATAAATTGGGCTAATACATCCTCTTGGAAGATTTCATTAATCAAATTTCGTTTAAAATCCTGATATTTATTTGAACATAGTAATTTATTATTAAATTGCGTAGTAATCTGTTGCTTTTTCAATGCTCGGTTTAATTTTCCTCTTAACTCCTCATTACTCATAATAAATTTCATTACAGAATTATTGTATAATGCATTATATTCTTTTGAGTATTTCTTCCAAATACTCTCGTATGCTTCAACTTCTTGCTTATTCTTCTTAGTAGCGAATAAAATGCTCACTTTAGTTGAAGTAAATGGTTGAAAAGCAGTTTTATCGATGGATACGATTCGATCAATTTTAAAATAACGATAAATAAACTCACGAATGTATTTATTTTCTGTTGTATCAAAAACAGAATCTGGTAGGATTACACCTATTTTCCCACCTTCTTCTAATAACTGCCACCATCTCTCAATAAAAAGGTTCTCAGAATTTTTCTTATCAGCATAAATAAATCTCTCACGATAAGTTGTATTTAAATAATTCATAATCAGTGAGAATGGAGGATTCGAGATTAAAAAGCTAAATTTCCCATTCATCTCATAATTAGGCTTCTCTCGAAATTCTTGAACCTTAAATTGAGTTAATTTGTTATTAGCCTGAATTACTGGATTAATACTATTATAATCTCCAAAGGAAGCTAATCCATCATTGGTGAAAATATGTGCATCTTTAACCCCATGGAAGATCATATTTAATTTAGCTGCTGTCGCCAAATCGGTGTTAGGCTCTATTCCATAAACAAATTCATTAGCCCAATTGTTAACCTTTTGCTTGTTATTTTCATCCAAAATAAACCAGCGATTACTAACTCTATCAGCTACAAAATCATTAAGTTTTAAATTATCCTTAACATCAATATAATGACTTGAAACAATTTTAACTAATTGAAGTAAAAAGGTACCACTACCACATGAAGGGTCAATCACATATGGTAGAATTTCATTTAAATTAACTCCTCTACCATTATTTGAAGCAGCTTTAATGCGCCTTATTATATCTCCTTTAATATCTAGTACTTCAATAATAAATAAACAAATCATCCAGTGTGTAAAAAATTGTCCTTTATCTTGTTTGAACTCATTTGTAATGATAGATTCGAAGAAGTCGCCCAATATATCTTCATTAATATCGTTTCCCGTTAAAGAGATTCCTTCCAAAATACGAACGGCTTCAATAATTTTATTTAAGCTTACTTTGTCTAAATCAATAAAGGTAGCTACATAATTATCATCTGCATCAGGTGCCTCATATTTATTTTCTTGGTTCAACAAGTAGGTTTGGGCATCTTTATAGAGGACCGAAATTCGTTTAAAAGTCATCATTAAAGGTTCTTGAACTCCATCAAGGTAGTTAATTTGAAATGCATATGCTTCGCCCGGAGAAGTTGTAAGCTCATCGTAAATCTTACATGTAAATAATCGCATTAGGACAAATAACACGTCATTGTAGTTACTTGATCCTCCACCCCATAATTCATCATGTAAACGATTCTTCTCTTTATTAAAACTTTCTCCATCTAGTTTCTTATTCAAAGGTTTTAAACCATTTAATTGCTCATTGAGCCTTCCATAGTAAGCGTGTTTTGCCACCCCATAATCCTCCGGTATAGCATTTAAATCAAATTTCGACTCCGATTTTTTCCATTTGTCGTACGTCTTAAATTTTTCATAGTCAATCATAATTAATTTATCTTCCAATGTTGTTACATCAATAGAATAATATACAAGATATTTAATCTGCCCTTTTCCCTCTGACTGATGCAACGAAGCTAGATTGAATAATTGAGTTTCAATATTCCCCAATTTCGTTTCATATTCACCTGGTTCTTTACACTCAATAAATAGAAATGTTGAATTATTTTTTTTATTTTTAACGTAAACATCGCCAAAAGGATTTTTCTGTTTCGCATCTGAGCCAACTTTATACCCTTCCTCTAGTACAATAGCTTCTATGGGGTATCCTTTTTCTTTTACCAATCTTGTCACAAGTAGTGCTCTCACATAGCCTTCATCTTCAAATTTTACTTTATGCGCACCTTTGAT
This sequence comes from Paenibacillus sp. FSL H7-0350, assembly GCF_038593195.1. Lineage (NCBI taxonomy): Bacteria > Bacillati > Bacillota > Bacilli > Caryophanales > Paenibacillaceae > Paenibacillus > Paenibacillus sp. FSL H7-0350. The sequence continues at coordinate 4,313,515 of NZ_CP151972.1, forward strand.
CTCCGAGTTGAATACAATTTTCTTTTCATCTTCATTAATAGTTACAACATCTGCTGTAGGATCTAGTCGCTGAATCTCATCCAAAACTTTTTTTTTAATACTTTTCTCCATCTTAGCACCTCCGAAGGAACGTTAGACAAACTTAATAACTTAATAATAACTGAGAACTAAAAAAGGGTCAATAGTTTTGTCTATTGATCCTTCATAAACATCCTCCTTCTGCACATTGACGGTTCTCAGCAACTGTTAGACCTAGGTATATTATGAAAAGGTAATTAATTAAATCTCCCTTCTCCATTTGCATTAATAAGGACATTTTTAGTCTCTTAACAAGCCAAACAGGTCTTATCTGTATCTCAGTGGTATCCTATCAGTTTTACCCTCTTTCTCTTTTCTGGACCAAAAATTTAGCCGTCATTTGTGGTACGGTTCCCCCCGATTTATCTTCACCGCCCGGTAAACCTGCTCCACCAGAACCAGCCGCATAAGCTGGTGGGGCAGCGTCATGCGGCCAAAGCTCATGCGCTGCTGGGCGCGGCGCATCACCTCATCGGAGAGCCCGTGGCTGCCTCCGATGACGAAGACGACATGGCTCGTCCCGTAGGTGCCGAGCCGGTCGATCTCGGCGGCAAGCTCCTCGGAGCTCCAGAGCTTGCCGTCAATCGCGAGCGCAATGACATGCGCCTCGCTCTTAATCTGCGCGAGGATACGCTCACCCTCGCGTACCTTCACCTGAATAACCTCTGCATCGCTGAGGTTATCAGGGGCCTTCTCATCCGCCACCTCAATCATCTGGAACTTGAGGTAGGGCGTGAGCCGTTTGGCATATTCCGCGATGCCGAGCGTCAGATACTTTTCCTTCAATTTGCCTACGCTTATCAGTTGAATTAACATAATTCCTCCATCGGTCTGATCTTGTCATGTCCCTGTATTTTATCACATCCCTGCCCATAACATGCCCTGCCTAGGCGACATTCCCCGCACACCCTGTAACGCCAAAAGAAGAGCCACCCTTCACGGGTGGCCCTAAGACACTACGAATAGCCTGCAATACCTGCAATTATTGCTTAGACAAATCAATAATCAACTGCTGTGTAATCTTACGGTCTTTCATATTAGTGAAGTCCAGGCGAAGCGATTGCGGTTTGTCGAGCAGGAAGTAGCTTTCCGATATGATGGTCAGTTTATGATCTGAATACGTATAATAAGTACTACCCTCTTGCGGTTTGTACTCACCGTTTCCGCTCATAATCAATAGTGATGGGTAGTAATTATTGTTGAATTTCTCCTTAAAAGCTTTATCCGTAAACACAGCCTCATCTGAGGTTAGAGTCGTGATTGTTGTGAATGGTGTCAGTTCCATGTTCACTTTAATCGGATGTCCAGCCATATCCACGGTCTCTTCCGGCGTCAGGGTTAGAGATTCCTGCTCCCAGACCTTAGGATCGATCACGAAGACTGCCTTCAGCGGCGGACTCTTCTTCACTTTGGCCTTCAGCGCGTTATACTTCTTCAGCAGCTCAGGACTCGTTTTGGACGCTTTCTCCTCGGGATTAGCCTGATAGGCTTTTTTAGCCTCTGCCATCATCTGCGCCTCCAATGCCTCTACCTGTTTCAGCTCACTAGTGGTTAACGAGGTTAGCTGAAACTCCGCAGCTACTTTTTGGGGAGCCGTGGTTAATGGAGTCGTTAGACGGATGACAGCCGTGCCGTACATGATATTGTTTTGCTTAGCCGGGCTTACGCCATAAACCCCAGCATCATTCATTTTCTTGCCGCTGATGACCTTCCCCGTAATGACATCCGTCAATTGCAGTTCATGCGCTATCGATCCTTGAGACGTGAATGCACGGTTGCTGTCGGCCTGGGCGGTAAAAAGAATAATCAGCTCATATTTGTCAGCGATAAAGCCATTCATCGTCAACTTGTAGCCATCTTTTGTGACAACTGTATTCAAGGGCTGGACCAAATTATGCTTGATGGCATATTCGACCTGCTTATAATTCTGAAACTTCGGGTTCACAAAAGGGGCCAGCGCTGCCTGCGGCTTCGTCGCTGCCGCCGGAGCGGCCAACGCTTGACCAGTCACGGCAAAAGGACTCAGCACCAGCGCTGCTGTTGTCATGACTGCGACGACTGTAGCCGACAGCTTGGGTCTGGAGGACCGCCGCTGATCTGCTGCCGGGCATTGCGTCTGTGCACATTGTTGCATCATTTCATTCCGCTTCATTCTAATCATAGTTACACTCTCCTTAATCTTAAGTGGTTGTTCTGCTGCATTCACTCTAATTCTGTCCTGTCAGGTCAAAAGTCAGCTCATAGACCGGCTCGCGCTTCTCCAGACCTGAACTGCCTGCCGGCATCTTCGTGAAATCCAGCCGCAGCGCTTGCGGCTCATCCAATGAGAAATAGCTTTCCGTAACCATCTTCATCTCATAATCTGTATACGCAATGGATATATTCCCTGACTGCTTCGTATAATCTCCCGCCCCGCTCCTGCTCCACCACTGTGAGGGAGAACCGTACTTCTCATGGAAGGCCCGTAAGAACTCTTGATTCTTAAAGATAGGCTCATCTGAATAAAAGGTGGCTATCGTTGTGAGCGGTGTCAATTGCAGCTTCACTCTAACCTTGTGTCCGCCCGCCTCAAGCGTATCCTGCGGTGTGAGCGTCTGCATCTCTTGCCTCCAATCCTGGGCTTCCACGTCAAAAGTGGTCTGGAGCGCCGGAGATACCTGCACATCAGGCTCATCACCCGCATGTGAACGCAGCCGGAATTCTGCCTTGATCTTAGGGGGCAACTCCGTTAATGGCGTATCAAATTGAAGCCTGGCCAGCGCAAGGGTAACACCCTTCTGCGGACTGCTGGTAATGATCATGGGGCGGCTTCGGCCATTGATCACCTTGCCCGTCACACCATCCGTAATGATGCATTCTACGAAACGAGGATCATCAGAGACAAGTGATCTTCCGCCGTTAACACGCGCCGTATAAAAAATAACCAATTGATGCCTGTCTGCCATGAAGCCCGTCACATTGACCTGATAGCCGCCTTCAGCAATCTCCACATTCATCGGCTTCAGCAGATGATGCCGGTTCACATATTCCGTCTGTTGTACATTCATGTTCCGAAACGGTACCAGAGCCTCCCCTTGCTCCATTGCCGGTTCTGCACGTTCCTCTCCGGGAACGCTTTTAGTCATTGTGCCAGCGCGATTGGCCTTAGCACCTGTGGCAGCAGAGTCACTAGGCTCCCTTGAGGCACCCGTTAGCGTCACGATGCTGAGCAGGGCGACCAGAATTACAGCTGCTGCGGAGATGCGGTAGGAGCCTTTGCGGAAAGATTGAATCATACTGATTCTTCTCTTAATCTGTTGCCGCTGCTGCGGGTTAGAGAAATAGAGATGCCCCCTCCTCTCCCGGACTCGTGAGAAGCGCTTCAGGAACTCTACCAGAGTAAGCCCGTAGTTGATAGCCTCCTCTTCCCCTAACACCTCCAGCACATAAGTGTCACAGGCAACCTCCCGATCAATCTTCATGCGCCGGATAGCCAGCCACACTAGAGGATTGAACCAGTGTATCGTTGCGGCTAGGCTCCCTAGCAGGTTCCACAGCATATCCCTACGCTTGTAGTGGGCCAGCTCATGCGCGAGGATGTGCCGCAGCCGGGAAGCATCCAGTTCCCGCAGAGCTTGCTCCGGAACAAAAATCCATGGACGCGTTAGTCCTGACAGATATGGGTTGTTAGCGGAACCTCCAGTATAGATAGGTATCGCTCTCCTTATTCCAAACTGGCGTCTGGTGGCAAGAACCACCTGAAGAATCTCCGGGGCATTCACCTGTCTAAGCTGCCGGCGCTCACGCTGCATACGCCATATGTACTGGAGTCCACTCAGCAGCATAAACACAGCGCCAAGTAACCAGATCGCGGTGCCTATCTTCATCCAGAGCGGGTAACCTGCGGCCCCCGCAGAGCTGCGGTTAACGGCTGCCGATTCATTCTCCACCTGCATGGTGCCTGTCTGCCCCTGTACATCCAGTGCGGTGTTATTGGCCGGATATGCAGTCTTAGCTCCCTCCCCCGGTGAATGCTCCTGAGCTTCACCCGCTGAGCCTCCAGGGTCTGGCGCCTTGTCCATCACGGATGTCAGGAATTGTCCGCCAGAGCCAAGAATATGGAACATGCTGAGCGGGCTGTCCGGTACGGCAGGCAATAACAGCCGGGCGATAACAAGCAGCCACAGGAGGTAACGCACCCGGGCGTTGATGAACCTCCGCAGAACGTATTGCAGGAACAACACGGCCAGAATTACCATGCTTGCTGCAAGTGTCTGTTCTGCGATCCCGGCAAACCATCCGTAGAGCATATTCATTCCTGCTTACCCGAACAGCCGCCTGCACCGTGCGACTTCTTCTCCCGGAGCAGCTGCTCCAGTTGTTCAATCTCCTGCTTGGACAGCTCGACATCCTCCAGGAAGCTGGTTACCATTAGCTGAGTGGCTCCACCAAATACACGTTGCAGGAAGGAGCGGCTCTCGGCCCGGACGCACTCATGCTCGGACACCAGCGGATAGTAGAGATAGCTCCGGCCGGATTTCTCATACCCGATCGCCTTCTTCTTATGCAACCGGGCCACGAAGGTGCGCACCGTCTGCTCGCTCCATTCCACAGATACCGGCAGAAGCCGGGTAACCTGTTCAGCGGTGAGCGGATGATGCACCCAGATAATCTTCATAATCTCCCATTCGGCTTCCGAAATCTTCGGCGTAGGACTCATCATAACAGCTCCATTCAGTGGCGGTGTCATTCAATCTACAAGTATAGATTAAAGGATAACCTGCATTATTGGTTCGATAAATCAACAATCACCTGCTGTGTAACTGTCTTCTTGATCACATTCATGAAGTCTATACGAATTGATTTGGGTTGATTCAACTGAAAATAGCTTTCCATCATGATCTTCATCCCATCATCCGTATAGGAATTCGCAGTTCTTCCTTGATGTGATGTGATGTATACTTGCCGTTTCCGCTATCCACCATGAGGGCCGGATAATAGTCTGGATTGAATGTCTTCAGAAATTCTTTGTCTTTAAACAAGCCTTCATCGGAAGATAACGTTATTATTGTGGTGAATGGCGTCAATTCCAGGTTAATCTTGATCTTATGCCCTGCTACATCAAGCGTTTCTTCCGGCGACAGCATCTGGCTCTCCTGCTCCCAGACCTTAGGGTTGATCTCAAAAGCCACCTTCAGCGGCGGACTCTTCTTGATCTTGGAATTCAGCGCATCAAATTTCTTCAACAGCGCTGGACTGTTCTTGAAGTCTGTGACCTTAGGGTTAGCAGTATAAGCCTTTTGGATCTCCGCTGAGATCTGCGCCTGTACCGCCTCTAGCTGTTTCAGTTCACTGCCCGATAGTGAGGTTAGCACAAACTCGCCAGCTACCTTTTTGGGAGCCGTGCTTAACGGGGTCGTTAGCCGGATGACAGCCGCTCCGTGCATGATGTTATTTTGCTTAGCCGGGCTCACGCCCTGAACAATCGCATCATTCATCTTCCTGCCGCTGATCACCTTTCCGGTGATGGCGTCTGTCAATTGCAGATCATGCCCTATCAACCCCTGAGACGTGATGCCCGCTTGCTGTCAGTCTGTGCTGTAAAAAGAATAATCAGCTCATATTTGTCGGCAATTAAGCCCTTCAACGTCAACTGGTAGCCGTCTTTTTTGGCGACTGTATTCAGGGGCTGCACCAGATTATGCTTGATGGCGTATTGGATCTGCTCTTTATTCTGAATCTCCAGCTTCTCAAAGGGGGCCAGTGCTGCCGCCTGATTCGCCGCTGCTGCCGAGACGGTTAGAGCTTGACCTGTCACGGCAAAAGGGCTAAGCACCAGTGCTGCGGTTGTCATGACTGCAACGATGGCGGTAGATATCCGGGCCCTGGAGGACCGCCGTTTATCTGACGCTGACCACTGCTTTGGCTCCTGTATAGGCTGCATCTGCGCCGCATGTGAGATCTCCATATCATTCCGCTTCATTCTAATCATAGTTACACTCTCCTTCAATTTAAGTTGGTGGTTAAATCCGAGTCAGCTCTGATTCAGCCCGGTAATATCAAAATTCATTTGATATGAACTCTCAGGCTCTATCGTTCCCCTCAGTACCGGTGGCTTCTTGACGAAATCGAGCCGCAGAGATTGCGGTTTATTCATCAAGAAATAGGTTTCTGCAAGCATCTTCATCTCATAATCTGTATACGTAATAGATGTACTGCGTGTTTGCTGCGTATAGTCTCCAGTTCCTGCCTTGCTCCACCACAGCATTGGAGAACCATACTTCTCATTGAAAGCTTTTTTGAATTCAGTGTTACTAAAAACCGGTTCATCGGAATAAAAAGTGGCTATCGTTGTGAGCGGTGTTAATTGTAATCTCACTCTAATCTTGTGTCCGCCTACATCGAGCGTCTCCTTCGATTGGACCGTATATTTCTCTTGCTTCCAGTAGCTTGCGCTCACATCGAAGGTGGTCTGAAGTGTCGGGGACTCCTGTATCTTGCTTCCGCTTGCTGCCTGTGAGCGCAACCGGAATTCAACCTTGATCTTTGAGGGCGGGTTCGTCAGAGGCGTATCGAACCGAAGTCTAGCAGCCACATTTTCAACATTATTCTGCGGGCGGTCAGTAATGGTCATCGGTTGAGTCCGTCCATTAATCACCTTACCAGTCACACCATCCGTAATGATGCATTCTACGAAACGAGGATCATCAGAGACTAGTGATCTTCCGCCGTCAACACGCGCCGTATAAAAAATAACCAATTGATGCCTGTCTGCCATGAAGCCTGTGACGTTGACCTTATAGCCGTCTTGGGCAACCTCCACATTCATCGGCTTCAGCAGATGATGGCGGCTCACATACTCCGTCTGCTCTACATCCATGTTCAATAACGGCACCAGGGCCTCCCCTTGCTCCATTGCCGGTTCTGCACGTTCCTCTCCGGGAACGCTTTCAGTCAGTGTGCCAGCGGGTTTGGCCTTAGTTCCTGTGGCAGCAGAGTCACTAGGCTCTCTTGAGGCACCCGTTAGCGTCACGATGCTGAGCAGGGCGACCAGAATTACAGCTGCTGCGGAGATGCGGTAGGAGCCTTTGCGGAAAGATTGAATCATACTGATTCTTCTCCTGATCTGTTGCCGCTGCTGCGGATTGGAGAAATAGAGATGCCCCCTCCTCTCCCGGACTCGTGAGAAACGCTTCAGGAACTCTACCAGAGTAAGCCCGTAATCGATGGCCTCCTCTTCCCCTAATACCTCCAACACATAGGCGTCACAGGCGACCTCCCTATCGATCTTCATCCGCCGGATCGCCAGCCACATCAGAGGATTGAACCAATGTATCGTGGCGGCTAGGCTTCCTAACAGGTTCCACAGCATATCCCTCCGCTTGCAGTGGGCCAGCTCATGCGCGAGGATGTGCCGCAGCCGGGAAGCATCCAGTTCCTGTAGAGCTTGCTCCGGGACAAAGATCCATGGACGCATTAATCCTGACAGATATGGGTTGTTAGCAGAACCTCCGGTATAGATAGGTATCGCTCTCTTTATTCCAAACTGGCGTCTGGTGGCAAGAACCACCTGAAGAATCTCCGGGGCATTCACCCGTCTAAGCCGTCTGCGCTCACGCTGCATCCTCCGTATATACAACAATCCATTCAGCAGCATAAGCATGACGCCCAGCAGCCAGATCACTGTGCCTATCTTCAACCAGAGCGGATAGCCCACGGCCCCCGCAGAGCTGCGGTTATCCGCTACAGCACCATCCTCTGCCCGGAGGGTGTCTGTCTGCCCCTGTACATTCAGAGCGGTGTTATCGACCGGATATGTAGCCGGATCTCCCTCTCCCGGCGGAAGCTCCTGATATTCACCCTTAGAAGCTCCAGTGTCCGGCCCCTTATCCAGGATAGTTGTTAAGAAATGCTTACTATTGCCGAGAATATGCAGCATGCTGACAGGGCTGTCCGGTACGGCAGGCAATAACAGCCGGGCGATAACAAGCAGCCACAGGAGGTAACGCACCCGGGCGTTGATGAACCTCCGCAGAACGTATTGCAGGAACAACACGGCCAGAATCACCATGCTTGCCGCCAGTGTCTGTTCTGCGATACCGGCAAACCATCCGTAGATCATATTCATTCCTGCTTACCTGAGTTTCCGCTGGTACCCTGCGACTTTTTCTCCCTCAGCAGCTGTTCGAGTTGTTCAATCTCCTGCTTGGACAGCTCCACATCCTCCAGGAAGCTGGTCACCATTAACTGGGTGGCTCCGCCGAATACGCGCTTCAGGAAGGAGCGGCTCTCGGCCCGGACACACTCATTCTCTGACACCAGCGGATAATACAGATAGCTCCGGCCGGATTTCTCATACGCTATCGCCTTCTTCTTAAGCAGCCGGGTGACGAAGGTACGCACCGTCTGCTCGCTCCATTCCACAGATGCAGGCAGGATCCGGGTAATTTGTTCCGAGGTGAGCGGATGATGCTCCCAGATAATCTTCATAATTTCCCATTCAGCTTCCGAAATCTTCGGGGTTGTACTCATCATAACAGCTCCATTCCATCGCAGCGTCGTTCAATCTACAAGTGTAAATACAAGCTCTGTTCTATACATTACACTTGTAGATTGAATTTGTCAAATATGCCCACATTATGATGAAAGCACGCGGAACGACACCCATAGTAACCGCAACAATAGCAAAAAGCACAAGCCAGCGGCTTGTACTTCCTGCTTCCTATTCATAATAACTCTATCCATAAGAACTTACCTACTCCTGTCACTTACTTGCAGCTTACAACCCTGCAATCAGAGCTTTAACGGAACTGTCGCTCTCCAGCGCACGGATGATCACCGCCACCGCTTCGGCGCGGGTAGCCTGATTCTTCGGTGCAAATGCTGAGGCAGAGATGCCCTTCACCAAATTAGCCGAAGCGGCTTGGCGGATGGCGTCAGCTGCCCAGTAGCTGCTGCTGACATCTTTGAAGCTTGCCGGAGTGCCCGTCTGGAGCACGCCGAGATCAAGCACACGGCCGATGATTGTAACCATCTCAGCGCGGGTAATGGTCGCTCCCGGCTTGAAGCTGCCGTCTGAGTAGCCGGTTACGATACCTTTATCGGCCAAGGCACTGATATAGCCAGCCGCCCAATTGGAGGCTGTATCCCCAAACTTAGAGGCTGCCGATGTAGTGTCTATCCCGAAGGAACGGGCGATCATCGCCGCGAATTCGGCTCTGGTCACCGGTGCATCCGGGCGGAAGCTTCCGTCCGCATAGCCGCTGATGATCTGCAGCTTCACGGCTGTAGCGATGGTGCCGCTGCCCCAGTGGCCTGCGGTGTCCTTGAAGCTGATGCTCTGATTCTTCGAAGCCGCAATAGCTTCCGTTACAGTCTTGTATACTGTCTCGCGGCTAACCACTCCGGATTGGAACGGATTAACGCCGCCCTGTGGCTGCTTCTCCGGTTCAGCAGGAGTAGTGCTGCCGTTCCCTGGCGTGGTGCCGGTGGTCCCTGGTACCGTTCCGGTATTTCCAGCCGGAGTCCCTGGCGTTCCGCCCGGATTACCGCCGCCAGTTCCGCCGCTTGTCGTATCTGTAATACTAAGCGCAATCTGATCGCTCAGGTATACTACCTGGGCGTTATATTTGCTTGGCAATCCTTCAACCTGCACGGAAGCAAACTGCCCGCTGCGCTGGCTGACGCCATGCGTAATGAGCGGAATCAGGCCGCTGCCTGGAACGTAGCTGTTTGCGAAGTTCACCTTCAGCTTCCCGTCAGCCTTCACGGCCCCCTCAACCTCAAGGACATCCTTTGCTCCGGTAAGGCCCAGTACAAGCGTACCTTCGGAGGCCTGGGTGAAGCTGCCGCCGATCACTATTTTACCGTAGACGTTCTCAATTACAGAACCGCCGGTATTCGTCACATTCCCTTTGCCGAAGGCTGTTGCCGAGTCTCCTTCCAGGACACCTGCGTTCACCTCTGTACCGCCGGAATACGTATTGCTGCCGGCCAGCTTCAGCGTGCCTGTACCCTCCTTGGTCAGCCCGCCTGTGCCGGAGATATCATTGCGCCAGCGGTCTGCGGCGTAGAAGCCGCCCTTCGCAGCGTCCATCGCTACTGTTACATGCTCAGCGAATGCACCGTACCCGTCGGCAGCGGCGAATAGGTTCAATCGTCCCCAGCCTTCAGGATCATCCAGTAGTGGATAGCCGGATGGAAGTGCTGTTGTTACGAGAACTGCTCTACGCTGATCCGCACTCAGGTAAGGCAGACGGGTCTCCAGCAACACCTCTGCTCCCTTAGGAGCAACAGCAGGCTCAGTCGTGGAGTGAATCTGCGGGAAGCCATAGGTCAGCCGCTGGGTATACTGGGCCTTATTCTTCGCATAATCTGTGAACCGGTCTTCTGCGGTACCCGTCTGTGTAAGCAGCACTTCATGAGCCTGAGTGTAGGCCGCCTGCTTCAATGCCGCATTATCCGGGTCGGTCAGCGCACCTGCTGCGAAGGCCATCGCCGTTACTCGTCCGCCCATAACATCCAGCGGTGAGTGCATCCCGGCAACGACACGGTTGTTGCCCATCTCCGAGGCCCGGGTCATCAGCTCCTGGAAGCGCTCAGGTACGGAATACGCCAGAGCCAGGGCTGCCAGATAGGAAGCGTTGGTATGGCCGCTCGGGAAACCGCCGTCTGTGGCAGGCGTACTGCTTCTCGCCGGCACCAGCGTCGGCACGATGACAGAGGTATCCTTCCAGCGGAATGGACGCATGTAGCTGTAGAATTTCTTAGCCTGACTCGTTGAAGCATAGTCGCCGCGGACTTTTCCGATCAAGTCTACCATTTTGCCCAATTCAGAACCGGAATCGCCAGCCTTGTTGCTGTCATTTCCGTCATTATATTTTACAGAGGTGGCATCAGCAGGGATGCTGTTAATGGTCGTGAAGGTTCCCGACTTGGATCGGTACACCTCAGACAACGGACCAAGGCCGTCAGCCGCTCCATAGGTCTGGTTCCGCCGGTCATCGTAATACGCTGCCTCCTCCTCTGCCGGAGTACGGGTCTTAGACAGATCCGCTACATATTGAATGTTGTAATCCAGCACTTCGTTGTTCAGCTTCGTTCCGGTATCCCAGGTGGCGCCCGGTGTCCAGAGATCCAGGAAGCCGGAGAGAACACCGATCGAGGGGTTGGAATACACCGCCATATTCACAGGTGTGTTATTCTTATAAGTATCTACGAAATGTCCCCATGCCGGAGCAGCTGGCAGCTCGGTTAATGAATTACCCGTGGCCGCCTCTGCAGGATGTACCGCGATAGAATTCGTGAGGAGTACCAGACCTGCCGTAACAGACAACAGCTTTCTTTTCGACTTCAAGTTCAATGTGTCAGCCCCTATCTTGTTATTTTGATTGCCTGAATCGGACTCAATATAGCACCTGCCTCCACCGCGCTCAATAACACAATTTCGCAATTCTATGATTTTGGGAACAATTCAGCTTTTTTCCGGCTATTTTACATTGATTTAACATGAATCCCGAACAGATTTGTGAGGGGCTAGTGTATAATCCGCCTGGGAGGAGAATACAACTTGCGAAAATGGAACTCTGCCTTTGCTGCCCTTGCCGCTTCATACATCTCTGTTGTGCTAGTCATTGTCCTCTTGCTCTGCTCTGCCTTCTATCTGTATTTCTCGAACCATTATAAGGAAGAGCTTCAGGGACGCAACCGGCTCATCCTTGACAATACCGCCCGTACCCTTGAAGCCTCCGTGCTTCAGCGGGTCCAGCAGATCTATCTGGAAGTCTCTCTGAACCAGCGGTCGGCGCTCCGTATGCTGCCAGATGCTTCACTTCCAGCGAATCTCAGCAAGGTAAGCAGTCTCCAGGAGTCGCTGAACATGCAGGTATCCAATCATTCGGACCTGATCCAAGCCGTACATCTGTATGCTCCCAGGCAGCATCTCCTGCTGTCCTCGTTGTATGGGCTGAAATTCCGTGCGGACCAGCAGGCGGGTGCCGCCTATTGGATGGATTGGGTGAACGGCATGAACCTTAATTCCCGTAACAGCCTCTGGACAGAGGCCCGGTTCGTGCCGGACGATATCGTCTCCAGCATCCCCGGCGGCAGCGGCAGCCAGCTGATCACCTATGTGCACAGCTATCCGTTCCAGTCCCCCGGGGCAGCCAGTGAGCTGCTGATTGCCATTGATCTGAAGGAGAGCGCGCTGCGCGCCATTCTGCAGAATATGATGCCTGCCCGCTATCAGAGCAGCTTCATTGCTACGCCCACCGGGGGAATCTTGGCCGGTTCGAGTCCGGATGCTGCCGCTCAGGCCGATACCTATGCTGCTAGTATCTCGAATGCGCTAGCCTCTCCTGAGACATCCGGGAACATGAGCCAGGAGATCGGGGGCAGCACCTATGTCATTTCCTATCAGGACCTGCCGACTACCGGCTGGAAGCTCTTCAGTGCGGCTCCGGCGAACCTGTTCTATGAGAAATGGCTCGTTGTCCAGAGGGTCATCCTCTCCCTGTGTCTGATTGCTCTATTGGTAGGAATCTGTCTGTCCGGCATTCTGGCCAAATTGAATTACAGTCCGCTTAAGCGGCTGCTTCGCACTATTAAGGACCTCTACGGCCCGGGGCCTGAGGTGCCAGGAGTGCCGGGACCCGCCCTTAACGAATTCGGAATTATTGACTCCGCCTTCATCCGTCTGAACGACAAAGTCACCACACTGGAGGGGACGCTTGAGGCCAGCAGTCCGCATATCCGGCAGAATATGATCCTGAATCTCCTTCAGGACAGCCCTGCCCAAGGCAGTGTAACCGTAGATCCGCTATTCCTGGGACTCTCTCCGGAGCACCGTTATTACTGCTGCCTGCTCCTCAACACCCGTGGAGCCTACGCCCGTATGAGTCTGAGCGGCTTACAGGCAGCCATGAGCGGGATGACCGGGACGCTTGAGGCGATCCGGCTTCAGGGAATCCGCATTCTGGCTGAGGAGCTGCCGGACAAGCAGACGGTTGTCGTTATCAGCGCGCGCGAAGCCTCCGGGACGCTGCTCGAACAGCTCTCGGACCGGATTACAGCAGCAGCGGAGCAGCATTTCCAGCTGAATATTCAGCTCTCACAGGGCTGTTGGGTGGATGCCGTCAGCCTTCTCCACACGAGCTACGCTGAAGCGCAGACCTTGATGAAGTATGCTTATTTTCTGCCGGAGAGCAGGGTCTTGAAGGACCGGGAGCTGCTGAAGAAGGAGCAGAGTCTTGATGAAATCCCGCAGCCTGTGCTGATGAGATTCAAGGATAAGCTGCAGACCCGTCAGTTGGATGAGACACTGGCCGCGCTGGAGCAGCTGATAGCCGTCATGCGGGAAGGCAACTACCCGGCGGATTATTGCCACTTCGTTCTGGCGAATACCGTATTTATGTACTCGGATTATCTGAAAAGCATCCGCTACACCCCTTCCGCCCACGGGCCTCTAGATCTGTATAACGAATATATTGCCCTGCCGGATATCCGGCATTTGCAGGAGTGGTTCGCCGCCTCCATCGGCACCTTCATCATGGAGACGCAGAAGCGGAACAGTGACCGCGCACTCTCGACCATTGAAGCGGCCAAGGCCTATATCGGGGAGCATCTGTCCGAGGATCTATCGCTGGATGCCGTATCTGCCAAGGTCTTCATCAGTCCAAAGTATCTAAGCAAGCTGTTCAAGGAAGAGCTGGGGATCACCTACACCGACTATATTACCGGCATACGGATGGAAGAGGCCCGGCGGCTGATTGAGAACAATAACATGTCGATCGAACAAATTGCCGGCACGGTCGGTTATGGAACAACTCCCTACTTCATCAAGCGCTTCAAGGAAATCTACGGCTGTACACCGGGGAACTATCTGCGGACCGTGAACACACTGCCGCCGCAGGCGGAGATTAGCATGGGATAAGGAGGGTGCCATATGGATATGTATAAAAGATTAGTGCTTTTGCCCCTCCTGGGGCTGATCTGCGGCTGCAGCGGGCAGCCAGCTACACTCTCATCTGCGCCTGGACAAGAGCTGCCGGAGCCATCCGTTTCCGCTTCTGATTCTGCTGTTCTTGCTGCCTCTGCCCCGAAGCTCAAAATCTCCTGGACCATGCATCAGAATCTGCCGGTTGCGGAGGATGCCGTAATGGTGCGGGAGCTGGAGCAGAAGTTCAACGTAGATCTGGACTTCTGGAATCTGCCGAACAACAAATACGAATCCCTGCTCGACCTGAAGCTGGTGCAAGGCAGCATTCCCGACCTGTTCCGGGTCCGGCAGACCCAGGATCTGCTGAAGTACCAGCAACAGGGCGTGCTCGCTCCAATTCCTGAGGAATTACTGAACACCTATGCTCCCAATATTCTTAAGGCCATCCGCGAGAATGCACCGGCCTATCAGCAATATGGCCGCATTAACGGTTCCTATTATGGCATTCCGGTCATTAATCCTACCAATATCTATCGGGTCCCTGTGGTATACCGGCAGGATTGGCTGGACAAGGTCGGCCTTAAGGTGCCGGACACCTTGGCCGATTTCGAGAAATTCATCTATGCGGCTACGAACGAAGACCCGGACGGCAACGGGATCCGGGACACCTACGGCTTGTCGCAGGAGGGCATGAATGTTGTCTTCGGCGCATTCGGGCAGATGGTCTTCACGGATCAGCTCTACTTCAGCCGGAAGGATCAGGGGCTGGTCATTGGCGCTCTGGAGCCGGATATGCAGGAAGCGCTGCGTTATCTCCGCAAATGGTACAAGGACGGGGTCATTGATCCCGAGTTCATCACCGGGGAGAATAGCGGAGGCTACAAGCATTTGTCGCACGCCTTCATTAACGGGCGGATCGGCATGACCTCCATGGGCAATTATTATCACTGGACACAGGCAGGAGCTTATACGGACTGGAGATTGGATGACCAGAAGGCAGCCAGGCTGGTTCCGGTAGAAGCCATGTTTAACGTCAAGGAGTTAACCGCCAAGCATCCGCAGGCCAAGATCGCTTTCGGGCGGCCGGTTAGCGGCCCGGACGGCAGGCGCGGCTCCAAAGCCTATGATATGATGATGAGCTTCACCGCTATTGGCGCGGATGCTACCCAGGAGCCGGGCAAGCTGGAGAAGATCCTCCAGCTGCTGGACTACATCAGCGCAAATCCTGACCCCGATGAGGCGGCAGCTCTGCAGTATGGTATTCAGGGGACACACTGGGACTGGGCCGGAACGGACAAGAAGGATATCATCCTGCTGCCGCCGTATAACCATATGTTCAGCTACCAGAATACAATCGGCGCGGGGATCGGTATGACTCTGCCCATCCTTCCTGCCGGCCGGAGCGAGCAGTGGGCGGCAACCCTGGGGCTGGATCACGACGGCATTTATAATGCCCTGGAGGTGGCTACTCCCTCTCTGATCAGGAACGGCCCTGGACTTATTAAGCTAAGAGACCAGGCGTACATTGCCTTCATCACCGGGGAGCGTCCGCTTGAGGAATTCGGGGAGTTCGTGGAGGAGTTCCTGGCGGCGGGCGGAGCGGAGGTACTGGCGGAAGCAAATGAGTCCTATAAGAAGCTTGATCCACATCAAAAAGGTGAGCAAAAAGCGAGACTGTAGTCTCCTCGATTGCTCACCGGATGTTTACCATTATTGTACAGCGTTCCCGGGCAGATCCCTGTGCCGGCTGCGCGGATGCTCCGCAAGCATGGAGTCGAGCAAGCTGCGAACCGCAGGATGAGAGGACTGCAGGAACTGCTCCTTGCTGTCGTTATATTCCACGATCTTGCCCTGATCCATGACAGCCAGTGCGTCTGAGATCATACAGGCGGCCTTAATATCATGGGTGATGAACAGATATGAGAGGCCGAACGCAGCCCTGAGCTCACCAAGCAGCCGCAGAATAGTAGTCTGGTTAATCATATCCAGACTACTAACCGCCTCATCCAACACGATGAGCTTAGGCTTGAGCGCAATCGCTCTGGCAATATTAATCCGCTGCAGCTGTCCTCCGCTGAACTGGTAGGGCTGCTTCTGCATGTCTGCCGCGCTTAGTCCGACACACTCCAGTAGCTCGCCTACCGTACGCTTCTGCTCCTGAACACTCAAGGATTCGTAGTTGGACAGCGGCTCGCCAATAATCTGCTCGGCTGTCATCCGGGGATTCACGGCTGAATAACAATCCTGAAAGACCACCTGCAGATCGCGGCGTATGGTCCTGCGCGCCTGCGGGCTCAGCTTATACAGATCCTGTCCCTGAATCAGCACCTGGCCCGCGCGGGGCGGCTCCAGGCCAAGAATAACCCGGCCCAGTGTGCTTTTACCGGCTCCGCTTGATCCCAGCAGCCCCAGGCAGGTTCCCTCTTCTATATGAAGAGACACGCCGGACAGCACAGGCTCCTGCTCCTCTGAACGCCTCCACCGGCGGGATGCAGCATAGGTATGGGTAACCTCCCTGACCTCAAGCATGTATTCTGCCGCTATTCCGGTCATAGCTGACCCCCTAACTGCGGACCAAGCTGAAGCAGCGGCCTTGCTGCAAGCAGCTCCCGGGTATATTCATGCCGGGGATGGTCGAACAACTCGAATACATCAGCGGTCTCAACAATTCGCCCGTGCTGCATGACCGCAACTTCATCAGCCAGCTCCGCAATGACGCCGAGGTCATGGGAGATCAGCAGAATAGCAGTTCCATGCTCCTGCCGAATTCGGTCCAGCTGCCGCAGCACCTGAAGCTGATTGGACACATCCAGAGCCGTAGTAGGTTCATCGGCAATGATCACGGAGGGCTTCAGGCACAGGGTGAGCGCCAGCATCACCCGCTGGAGCATCCCGCCGCTCAGCTCATACGGATACTTGTGCAGCAGCGCTGCGGGATCGGGCAGATTCACATCGGCCAGGGAACGGACCATGCAGGCTCTGGCTTCTTTTTTCCCCAGCTTCATATGTGTACGAATCGACTCCACGAATTGCGCACCAATGGTATACACCGGAGAGAAGGCCGTCATCGGATTCTGCATAATCAGCGCAAGACTACTGCCGCGAAGCCTGCGCATGTCCTTCTCCGGGAGTCCGTTCAGCTCACGGGTATGCAGCCGGATACTGCCTTCGATTACACTCGTCTGCCGGTCCAGCATCTGGAGGAGCGCCAGCGACGTAACGGTTTTTCCGCTGCCGCTGCCTCCCACAAGACCCAGCACACGCCCCGGCTTCAGCTCCAGGTTAACATCCTCTATGAGGGGCAGAACTCCTGCCGCTGTCTTCACAGATACCTTCAGACCCTTCACCTGCAGCACAACTTCCGCTTGTTCCATGATTCGCTCATTCCTTCTTTCAGGAGCCTCGTTTGATCCCGTACCGTTCAGACAGCGCCTCGCCCAGCAGATTAAACGAAGCTACAACCATAATAATCATCAGGCCCGGATAGAGCATCAGCTCGGGATGATTGCGGATGAAGGATTTCCCTTCGTTCAGCATTGCCCCCCATTCCGGTGTAGGTGCCTGGACGCCCAGGCCCAGGAAGGACATCGCGGAGATATCCATAATCGCCCAGCCCATCTCAAGCGTCCCTATCACCACAATCGACGGCAGGATGTTGGGAATAAGGTGTCTGCTCATGATCTGCCAGGGGGAGGAGCCGCTGATCCGCGCTGCCGTAATGAAATTCCGCTCCTTGAGGCTGACAATCATATTCCGGAACATCCGGGCGAAGTACACCCACTGCACCAGCATCAGCGCAATAACCAATTGAGACAGGCCCGGCCCCAGAATCCCGATCAGACCGAAGACCAGAATCATACTGGGAAAAGACATAATGCCATCGCACAACCGCATCAGCACAGCATCCAGCCACCCGCCGATGTACCCCGAAACCACTCCTGCGAGCAGTCCAACCCCTAAGGAAGCGGCAAAAATAAGTGAAGCAAAGCCCAGTGAGATCCGTGTTCCATACAGTAGCCTGGATAGATTATCCCGGCCCAGCTGATCTGTCCCTAGAAGATATTCCCATGAAGGCGGACTGAGCTTCGCTGCCAGATTCACCCGGATCGGATCATGCGGTGAGATCCACGGGGCCAACAGGCCAGCAAGACCAAACAGGATCAGCAGGCTGCCGCAGATCATGATGACTCTCCTGCCTTTGAAACGGCTGCTTAAGTTATTCATCCTTGGCTGGCCCTCCCTTTACGCGCAATTCGCGGGTCCAGGAACAGCTGGAGCAGATCGGCGATCAGATTGCTCCCGGCAATCACACAGACCGAGAGCATGACATAGCATTGAATCACCGGAATGTCACGGTTAATGACCGCTTCAATGAAGTACCGGCCGAAGCCCGGCCAGGAGAATACCTGCTCTACGATAATTGCTCCTGTCAGCAGCTTCCCCAGATTGATACCCAGTCCTGTAATAAGCGGCGCTATGGCAATTCTCAGCACGTATTTATACAGAATCACACGTTCCTTAATCCCTCTGGCCCGGGCATATCGGACATAAGCCTCCTTCAGTTCCTCCAGAACGGTCGTCCGCAACAGGCGCGCGTAGATGGCAATCAGCCAGAGCGCCAGGGTAATTGACGGAAGAATTAGGTGCTGCACGGACCCTCTGCCTTCCACAGGCAGCCATTCCAGCTTGACCGAGATGAAGAACATCAGCAGATAGCCGATCCAGAAGACCGGAACACAGGCGCCGATATAGGCGAATACCCGGATCACATGATCCACCAGCCGGTTTTTGTAAATCGCTGCTAACACCCCAAGCGGGATGCTAACCACCAGCGCCAGCACGATACTGGCGGACGCAAGCTGAAGCGTTGCGGGCAGCTTCTGGGCAACCTCTCCCCAGACGGGCATATTGGACAGGTAGGAATGGCCGAAATCCAGCCGGAGCAGCCGGCCTACCGATTGAACATATTGCGCCAGCAGCGGCTGGTCCAGCCCGAATTCATGCCGCTTGGCGGCCAACACTTCATCATCCGGCTGGATATGGGCCGCTGCCAGATAGGCCTCAGCCGGGTCTACCGGCCCCACCCGGATCATCACGAACATCAGCAATGAGGAGAACAGAAGGATGGGGATGATCGCCAGCACTCTTTTTCCGATATATACGCCCACTTAGAACCCTCCTGCGTGACTACTACTTCTTCTTGGTGCCATGAAGCGGATATTCATCCCGGTTGGACGGGAACTTGAATTCAGCCACATTGTCCCGGTACACCGCCATCTGCTTGATGTAAGAGATCGGAAGAATCGAGGACTGTTCCTGCAGCGTAGTGAGCACAGAGCCGAACAGCTCGGTACGGGCCTTATCGTCTATTGTTGCCATACCTGCTTTGATTTTCTTATCAATCTCCGCCTTCATTGGCAGAGCCGCCAGGGTATCCGAGACCCCATAGCCCGGCTGAAGCACGGCTGTCATGAAGGAATGCGGGTCATACGGCGCACCAAAGGTCGAGTAGAAATTCATATCGAACTCATTGGCCTTTCTGCGCTGGATGTAGACGGTCAGCTCGACGCCGGTGATTCTCAGATTCACACCGATCCCCGCCCATTCAGCTTGCAGGGTCTCCGCCATCCCCTTCATCGTCTGATCCGCCTTGTCATACATCAGCTCCAGCTCCAGCTTCTGTCCATCCTTCTCCCGCACGCCCCCACCTGAAGGCAGCTTCCAGCCCGCTTCATCCAGCAGCGCATTCGCCTGCTCCACATCATATTTCACCGGGCTCACCTTGATATTGGCATAAGGCAGATTCGGCGGCAGGATATTGTCTGCCTTCTCCTCCAGTCCCAGCGTCACCCCTTCGACCATCGCTTCCTTATTGAAGCCCATGCTAAGTGCCTGACGGACCTTAAGATCAGCCAGCTTCGCGTTCATGGTATTCAGCACCAGATTGCGGGTGGCGATCGGCTCAGACAGCTTAGTGACGTACTTTCCGGTGCTCTCAAGCCCCTTGTAGGCGTCATAGCTGATGAGACCTTCGCCGTAGATCAGATCCAGATCTCCTTTTTCAAAAGACAGCACGCGCGTCTCCGCATCCGGGATCACCTTCACCACCACCTTGTCCACCTTCGGCTTCTCACCCCAGTAGTAAGGATTCGGTGTAAAGGTTGCCGACTCATCCTTCTTATACTCGCTTAGCACCCAAGGTCCGGTTCCAATCGGGCTGCGAATACCCTTGGACGTATCGCCATCCTCGGGGAAGCCCGCTTCGCCAAGGAAGCGTACCGGCCGCACCACCGCAAGATCGTACAGTGCCGGATAATAGGATTCCGTCAGCGTGAGCCGGAACGTAGTGTCATCGACCGCTTCTGTCTTCTCAATCAGCGGGATCATGCCCAGCCATGTGTGCAGCTTCTTATTATGTAAGACCGCATCCATATTCTTCTTCACCAGCTGTGCGGTAAAAGCCGTTCCATCCGAGAACTTGACGTTGCTGCGGATCTTGAACGTGTATACCTTGCCATCCTGCGATAGCGTCCAGGACTCGGCCAGAGCCGGGACAATCTTCCCGTCTTGATAACTGACAAGCGGCTCATAGATCATAGACTGGGCTAACAGCTGGGACGGATTATATAAATGCGGATTCATTGGTCCGATATCCCGGGGCCACGCCATTGTAAGGGTCTTCGTGGCTTGCGCGTCGCCGGCAGCCGATGGTTTGTCTGTATTATTCGATGAACAGCCTGCAGCGACCATGGATATAACCACTAATACGAGCAGGCCCTGCAGCAGCCTCTTACCTTTAGATGCGAACATAGCGTTGACTTCCTCTTTTCCAATCGAGAATGATTATCATTACAATTTAAAATATTACTGCAACCTACACAATTCTGTCAATGGTAACGGTTGTATGCACTAACCAGATCAAAAAACCACCCCAGAACCTGGAGTGGCGATGACTTCATACGGTATATGATTGATTATCCCTGCTCTTGCCCTTCCTCTTCCGGCTCCCCGAACCCCTCATCTGGACCAGGACTGACGTAAGCCTGCAATACGGAATCCAGCAGCCCTGGGAACCGCTCGTCCAGATCTTCCGTCCGCAGGGACAGAATACGCTGGGTACCCTGCACCCGGGTATGAATGACACCCGCTTCGCGAAGCGTCCGGGCATGGTGGGTCAGCGTAGACTTGGCAATCGGTACCTTGAAGCTGTTGCAGGACTGCGGGCCGTGGTT
Source organism: Paenibacillus sp. FSL H7-0350 (assembly GCF_038593195.1). Taxonomy (NCBI): domain Bacteria; kingdom Bacillati; phylum Bacillota; class Bacilli; order Caryophanales; family Paenibacillaceae; genus Paenibacillus; species Paenibacillus sp. FSL H7-0350. The sequence continues at coordinate 4,334,740 of NZ_CP151972.1, forward strand.
ACAGATCTCCGACACTACATATAGACGGATCGGATCGCTAAGCGCGTACAACACTGAGGCGAGCTGAATGTCCTTACGGTCGGGATGATGGAGCTGCTTCATGAATAAAACTCCTTCAGAGTATATAATAGTACTTCTTTTCACGATGATTTCCTAATTGCATTTTACATTAGCCCATGCTATATTTCAATAGTTCGTAAGTAATCGAATAATACAATAACATAATGAAGGAGTGGCTTTCTCATGACCTCATCACCTGCTTCTGAGGGCGATCAAGAGCATTCAATGGCTGCTCCGCAAGCGGCTCTACCACGGGAAGGACTGCTAACTCTGCTATTCAGCGTTGCTGTCGTCCTCGTTATTATGAACACAGCGATGTTCAATCTGGCCCTGCCTGATGTAACCGAGACCTTCGGCATCACCGCAGCGTCCGCCTCCTGGATTGTAACCGGGTATTCCATCATGTTCTCTATTGCCTCAATCACATACAGCCGGCTCTCGGACTTCCTGCCGATCCGCCGATTGCTGATTATCGGGCTGCTCACCTTAGGGCTTGCTGCTGTGGCCGGATTCTTCAGCACCAGCTTCATTTTCCTGCTGATTGTGCGTATTCTGCAAGCATCAGGTGCAGGCGCCGTGATGTCACTGTCCCTTGTCCTGTTCACCCGCTACATTCCGCAGGCCCGGCGCGGCAAAGCCATGGCGACGATCATGTCGGCCGTCTCCCTGGGACTGGGTCTGGGTCCGGTAGCTGGCGGCTCCATTGTTGAATACCTCGGCTGGACCTGGCTGTTCGCAGTCACTGCCGCCATTCTGCTGCTGGTGCCGCTGTTCCTGATCCTGCTGCCCAAGGAAGTTCCGGCTAGCGGCTCATTCGATATCCTGGGCGGAATTTTCCTCGGCGTGGGTACTACCGGTCTGCTGCTGTTCCTGACCAGCGGACTGTGGATCGCGCTGATCGCTGGCATCGCCGCGATTGCCTTATTTGTAGGGCGTATCCGCACAACCCCTGATCCATTCGTACTGCCCGCGCTATTCAGCAACCGGCCATATCTCGTACTCGCACTGATCGGGGTTGCCTCTTACCTGTGCAGCTTCGCTACCCTGTTCCTGCTGCCGCAGATTCTGACTCACCGCTTCGGCTTCAGCGCCAGCCATGCCGGTCTGGTCATCTTCCCGGGCTCACTGCTGGCTATCTTCGTCTCCCGCCTGGTCGGACGGATGATTGACCGCTACGGTAACACCGGAATTCTGCGCTTCGCACCGCTGCTCGTTCTGGCCGCCACCGTATTGTTCGCCTTATTCGCCGGACAATCCTGGATCGCCGTCATGCTCGTCTACATGATTATGAGCCTGTCCTTCACTGTACTGTCGAGCAGTGTGTCGAATGAAATCTCGCGTATCCTGCCTGCTTCGCAGATCGGCTCCGGGATGGGGCTCTTCCAGCTGCTGCAGTTCTTCAGCGGTGCCTTCAGCGTAGCGATGGCCGCCAGCGCCCTGGAATGGCAGCGCAGCCTGCCGCTTCAGGCCGCTTACTCCAACATCTACTGGGGCTTGTCAGTTGCGGCAATCGTGGCGATTGGCTCCGCCTCCATCTACCTGCGGGGCAGTCAGCGCAGCCCGCTGTCCGAGATGGCGAAAGCCGCGGACTGCTAGATACATTTTAGGTAATGCTAAATCCGCAACTGTACCATTCGCGCATACACCCGCACGCCAAAACACCCTGCAGCCTTCACAGCCACAGGGTGTTTCTTATTCCGGCCGTCCTCAGACGACCAGATATTCCGCATTTCGTTCACATTCCGCACATTTCGCCGGCGGGTCCCAGTCCGAGAACTCCGTCTCCTTCAGATCGACTACATCCGGTGCATCCTCGTACTCGTCCACAAATTTGTCGATGGCCAGCTCTACGTGTTCCTTACAGACTACATACATTCAATCAAGCATCCCTTTCTGTGCCGCTGCGGCGTAGACTTATACTACTGTTCTACCACACTTCCCTGCAAAAAGGAACCTCCCGCAGCGCAAAACGCGCCCTTATTCCCGCCCTGTAAACTTCCGGACATCCCCGGCAATGAATCCGAGCGCCTCCTGCCAGAATTCCAGAGAATGTACATCAATATCCATCAGCTTCGCAGCGTCTGCGATGCTCCGGGTACTGGTTGCTGACAGGAACTGTTCATAGCGGCTCACGAACACCTGCCCCTGCTTTTGGTACTGGGCATACAGCCCCTTGGAGAACAGTAGCCCGAAGGAATACGGGAAGTTCAGGAACTCATTGCCTGCCATATAATACCCCGCCTTGCTAATCCACTGGTAAGGATGAATGGACCCGGGCAGCACACTATCCCCGTAAGCCGCAGCCATCGATTCCAGCATCAATGCGTTCAGCTCCTCCAATGAAAGGGGACCGGATAACCGGCGGGCATAGAGCGCGCTCTCGAAGCAGTACCTGGCATAGAAATCGACAATATAATACCCTGCATCCGAGAGACTCCGTTCCAGGATCGCATCCGCTTCCTCCGCAGGCAACGAGTTCAAGAGTTCAACATGAATCAGACTCTCACAAAAAATCGATGCCGTCTCCGCAATCGGCACCGGATAATCCATGTTGACCATCGTATGTCCCGCGAGGCGGCTGGTATGATACGCATGCCCAATCTCGTGAGCCAGTACACTCACATCTATATATTGGCCGTGGAAGCTTGTTATGATTCGGCTCTCCCCTATCGGAACGATATCGACACACATCCCGAAATTCCCCTTTCCGCTGCGCGGCTCAGCATCGATCCAGCGCTGCCCGAACGCCTTGCGGGCGAACCCGCCCAGCTCGGGGCTGAACCTGCTGAACCCCGCGATAATCATCGCCTGAGCCTCAGCATAGGTTATGCGGACTGAAGTCTCCGTGCCAATGGGCGCAAAAACATCCCAGAACGGCAGCTGTCCCCCCGAATGCCCCAGCCGCCCAGCCTTCCCGGCGTAATACTGCCGGAAGACCGGCAGGCTCTCCCGGATGGCCTGAAGCATCACCTCCAGCGTCTCCTGATCCATCCGTGCTGCTTCCAGCACCTTATGCAGCGGGGAGGCATATCCTCTTAGCTCATAGACGGTCGCCGCCTCACCACTGACGGCATTAATACAGGCAGCACTCTGCTCCGCCACGCTGCGGCAAGCCTCATGCTCTGCTTCAGCCGCCGCCCTCCGTACCGCAGGATCGGGGTCGTAGACCAGATTCCGCAGCTCCGCCAGCGTCACACTACGGGTCACCCCGGCCAGATCTAGATCAGTCCGCAGTGTAGACAGCGTCTGCATGTACAGCCGCTCCCACGCTTTGGAGCCGGTGTTCTGCATCCTGGCAATCACCGCTTCGCCTTCTGCGCTAAGCATATGCTGCGATTTCCCCTGTAATCCGCGCAGATAGAAGCTATGCTGCTCCAGATAAGCGCTAGAACGGAAACTCCGCTCCAGTTCATCCGCGCTTACCCCCGCCAACCACTTGCTGAAGCGGACCAAGGTTTCACCCGCCCCGCTAGTCACCTCTTCCAGCTCGTCCATCAGATTCACAGCTTCCTCACACTGGCTGTCCGCACTGAACCGCAGCTCCGCATAGCTGAACAGACGCAAATATAGCTGTTGATACGCATTATATTGTTTAAGGAACTCTTCCATCAGGTCTGCAGCGTCCTGCCCGTTAACGGGCTGCGAGGCCGACCATGTATTCAGCTCCCCGGCAAGGCTCTCCACCTGCCTGCGGTCCTGCTGAAATCCCTCCGACTCGAACGAAGGATAGATCCGGTCCAGATTCCATGTTAATTCGCACGTTGTTGATTCCATTGATTAATCTCTCCTTATTTATAATCGCAGGAGCCCTCCGTTATCACATGCTTCCACCCCGTTCTAATTGATCCTGACAGGATCATCCATTTCAGTATACCTTAATTCATTAGTTTCTCCCATCATCCACCAACTTTCTAATGGTATACAGCAGCAGCCGTATTGGCTTTTTCGCATACATCTGGCCCGCACATCCCAGCACTCGCTCACTATATTCGGTTTTTCGATTACATCCGGCCACACACCAGCATACTCACCCAATGTGTTCGCTTTTTCGATTACATTTGGCTCACAATCCCCTGCGCTCACCGATTGTAGTCGCTTTTTCGCATACATCAGGCCTACGATCAAAGAAGCTCTCCCCGCCCCCAACGGGACAGGAAGAGCTTCTTTGATCGTACTTACATTGCCTCGATTCTAATCCTAGCCTTTACTCGCCGTCCGCCACATTCTTCGCCTGCCCCGGCCGGTCCAGCTCATAGAGCTTGCGGTAACGCGGCTGCTGCTCCATCAGCTCGGCATGGGTGCCGCGCATCTCCACTTGGCCGTTCTCCATGAAGATGACCTCGTCCATCTGCTCGGCGCCCACCAGATGATGCGTGACCCAGACCAGCGTCTTTCCAGCCATCGCCTCGAACATAGTGGCCAGCAGCTCGCGCTCCGTGCGCGGGTCGAGGCCAACGGTTGGCTCGTCCAGTACAACCACTGGCGTATTCTGCAGCAGAATACGGGCCAAGGCCATCCGCTGGCGCTCTCCGCCGGAGAAGCGCTGCCCCGCCTCGCGTACCGGAGTATCATAGCCCTCCGGCAGCGAAGAGATCAGCGTATCCAGCTTCGCCAGGGCTGCCGCCTGCTGGACCGCTACCTCCGAAGCCCCCGGGTCCCCGAGCCGGATATTGTTCGCCACCGTGGTGTCGAACAGATGCGGGCTCTGGTTCAGCACCGCGATGAGCTGTGGAATCCGCTCACCGTAAGCCGCAGCATCGATCCCGTTAATCGTCACGGAGCCGATGGTGGGCGCAATCACGCCCTGCACCATCTTGAGCAGCGTCGATTTACCCGCTCCGCTGCGGCCGATAACTGCAACCTTCCGCCCTTGCGGCAGCGTAAGGTCCAACCCCTGAACAGAGAAGTCGTCACCTGCCGCATAGCGGTAGCCCGCCGACCTCAGTTCAATCTGAACCTGTCCGCTGGCCTTGACAGCCTCGGCAGCAGTAGCAGCCTGAGCCGCAGCTTCGGCATTCCTGCCTTTTTCCGCCTCAGAGAGCACAGCCTTCGCCGGGGGTTCCACACCCTCCAGCCGCTCCAGTGAATTCCGGTATTGCGGAATTTTCTCCACAGCCTCGGATACGGGCAGGAAGGCATCCGCCACCGGGAAGACCACCAGCACGAACGCCGCAATCAGCGTTCCGGCAATCGCCCCTTCAGCATACTGTCCAGCCGCCCAGTATAACAAAGACAACACGGCCAGGCCAACAACCGCCTGACCGATGAACATACGCAGCCGTGCCCAGCGCCGCAATGAACCGTCTATGCGGGCAAGCGCCTGCTCGTCCGCTTCGTACGTATCGACGAACTGGCTCTGCCGTCCGCTGATTACCCAATCTCCCAGCCCGAGCACAGCATCTGTCAGCTTTTGATACAGCCGGTTGCGCTCCTGCTTCACCTGACGCTGACGCTTCTGGGTCAGCAGGAGGGAGATCAGCGGTAATACGACAACCAGCACCAGCATATAGAGTCCCATAAGCAGAGCAAAGGCCACATCGAACGTCCCGAGCGCAATCATCGCCGCTGCGTAGATCAATAGCGCGATAATGCTCGGAAAGACGGTCCGAAGATACACATTCTGTAAATATTCGATATCATCGGCAAGCATACCGAGAATATCCCCGGTACGGAAGCGTGAGGACAAGAACAGCGCCTGTGGCTCCAGCATATGGTACAGCCGGACCCGCATCTTCGACAGAATGCGCAGAATCGTGTCATGTCCCACCAACCGCTCCACATAGTGGATAACAGCCCGGCTGGTCCCGAAGGTGCGCACACCGACAATGGGGACATAGATCATCAGTATATTTTCCGGCGGAATCGAGGCCTTCGAGATCAGAAAGCCTGAAGTATACATCAGCGAGGACGCAGAAAAGATAGTCAGAGCGCCCAGCAAGATGATTAACACGAACCGCCAGAAGTAGGCAGAGTAATAGGGAGCAAACCATCCTTCACGTTTCAATGGATTCCCTCCAATTGACTTTGAATAAGCTCATAATAAGCACCCCTCCGCGCAGTCAGCTCGTCGTGTGTGCCTATTTCAGCCACCCGTCCCTGCTGCATAACGACAATCAGATCCATGTCGATCATCCAGTGCAGGCGGTGTGTAGCCAGGAATACCAGCTTGCCTTCGAATAGCGGCAGCATCGTCTCCTTCAGCTCATATTCCGTCTCAATGTCCAGATGAGCCGTCGGCTCATCCAGCAGCATAATCGGGCGGCTGCTCAGCAGGGCGCGGGCCAGAGCCACACGCTGCTCCTGCCCGCCGCTGAGCGTACGGCCGCCGCCGCCGATCATTTCGTTCAGACCTTCCGGCAGCGAGGACACCAGCTTCGATAAACCGGCCGACTCCAGCGCGGCAGCTACCGCCTCCTGTGAAGCCTCGGGATAATAGAACCGGACATTATCAGCCAGCGTGCCGCTGAAGATATACGGGCGCTGCGGAATATAAGCCGTCTGCTTCCGCCAGCCCTCATCGGTCAGCGCACTGACCAGGCTTCCATTAATCGTAAGGGTTCCAGAGGTTGGATGAAGGAAGCCGCCCAGAACGTCTATCAGTGTAGACTTGCCTGCGCCGCTCTCCCCGATAATACCAATCTTGCAATGCCCGCTGAATTCAAGATGAACAGCTTCCAGTGACGACACTCCGTCCGCTTCATAGGTCACGCCTACCCCGTCAAGCTTCAGGTCGCTATTATTGTTCCACGTGAAAAAGTCGCCTGACCAAGCTCCGCTCTGACCTGCCATCTCCTTCTGCCCACCCTGCTCCAGCAGCTTCGCCTGGACCGTCTCGCGGTCAATGATGCTCTTCATCGCTTCACCGGCTTCCTTACCGTCCAAGGTGGCATGGAAATCTGCGCCCACCAGCCGCACCGGCAGGAAATATTCCGGCGCGAGAATCAGGATCGTCAGTCCGGTAACCAGCGTCATCTGCTCATTGACCAGACGCAGACCAAGGCTTACCGCTACCGAAGCGACAGACAGCATAGTGAAGAAGTCCAGTGCGAACGAAGACAGGAAGGCGACTCGCAGCGTACGCATAGTTGCTGAACGGTAGCGGTCACTGACCTTGGCAATACTCTCACTGTGGCTGCGGCTGCGTCCAAGGAATTTCAGCGTCTCCAGACCGCGCAGCGAATCCACGAAGTGATTCGATAAGGTACGGTAAGACTTCAGCTGACGGTCCATCTGCTTGCGGGCCGTCATCCCGATCAGGATCATGAATACAATAATGATCGGCATCGTTAAGGTAAGAATCACACCGCTGGACGTATCCAGGGTGAACACATAGACAAGCAGCAGAGCGGGTGTTATCGCCATACCGACCATCCGCGGAATAATCAGCTCCAGGTATGTGCGGAACTTCGTTACTCCTTCAAGCACTAATGTGACCATATTTCCGGTCCCCCGGTCGCCAGCCAGCCTTGGTCCCAGCTGGAACAGCTTGTCCATCATCTGTCTCCGCATGCTGCTGCCGGTCGCTTCCGCGAAGCGGTACGCCGCCCGGCTCATCAGCATGGCACAGGCATGACGCACAAGAAACGCAAGAAGGAACAAGAGCGCTCTAGCCCCTTGTTCCTTCAGCGGTTCTCCCGCAAACAGCGCAGAGACAGCTTCTGCCAACGACTTCGCCAGCAGAAGAATGGAGAAGCTTTGCACCAGGGTTAGGAAGCCAACCAGCAGAAAGACCGGCTTAACTCCTTTGTACCCAAGCAAATTTTTATCCATTAGTATTCAAGATGCTCCTTCTCATGAACCCGTTTGTGGAAGATGAAATAACTCCAGATCTGATAGCCCAGCACGAACGGCAGCAGAGTCAGTGCTACAATCGTCATCACCTTCAGCGAATATTGGCCGGAGGCCGCATTCGTAATCGTCAGGTTGAACGCCTGATCCAGCGAGCTAATCATAACCCGCGGGAACAGTCCGATGAAGATCGATGCAACAGACAGGGCCATCACAGCACCAGTCATCCCGAAGGCATAGCCGTCCTTCTTCTTAGTCATGAAATATCCGGCCAGCAGATAAGCTGCTACACCCAGAACGACTACAATCCACAGCAGCGTTCCGCGTTTATCGAAGATATCCGTCATAGTATACGTCATTACAACGAAGGCTACCAGCAGCGCCGCCAGTGGAATCAGCAGCTTCTGGGCCAGCTTACGCGCCCGTTCCTGCAGATCTCCAAGCGTACGGAGCGTAGTGAACATCAGCCCGTGTACCAGACACAGCAGGACAACCGTAATCCCTGCAACCACTGTATACGTATTGACGATATCGAAGAATCCGGCATACATCTGCATATCCTTGTCGATCGGCAAGCCCTTGATGAAGCTGGCGAATACCACGGCGAGCAGGAACGGCGGCAGGAAGCTGCCGAAGAAGATGCAGACATCCCATGTTTTCTGCCAAGTCTTGGAATCACGCTTACCTCTGAACTCGAATGCGACACCACGGGCGATCAACGCCAGCAGAGCAACTACAAACGGTATATAGAAACCGCTGAACAGCGTAGCATACCAATGCGGGAAGGCCGCGAACATTGCACCGGCACCCGTAATCAGCCATACCTCATTCGCATCCCAGAACGGCCCAATCGAATTGATCAGTATCCGGCGCTCCGTATCATTCTTGGCCAATATCTGTGTCTCCATCCCTACACCGAAGTCGAAGCCTTCCAGGAAGAAGAAGCCGACGAACAGCACCGCAATCAGCAGAAACCATAATTCATTAAGTGACATTGGTTAGCCCTCCTTGTTATACGGATCGTGGGATTCACCGTGTTCGTTATCCATAGCATAAGGACCTTTTTTAATCACTTTGACGAACAGGCCGACCAGCACTGCACCCAATATGGCATAGATCGCGTTAAAAGTAATCACCGAGAACAGCACCTGTCCGCTGGTAATATTAGGCGACACACTGTCTTCTGTAGTCATAAGTCCGAATACAGTCCATGGCTGACGCCCGATCTCTGTCATAATCCAGCCGGCCGTATTGGCAATCGGCGGAAGCAGCAGTCCCCAGAACATGAAGCGCATGAACCAGGTATTGGGTCTGTCCATCTTTTTGCGCCACATGAGGTAGATAGCATATACCCCGAACAGCATCATCAGCGTGCCGGCAGCAACCATGATCCGGAAGCTCCAGAAGGTTGTTTTGACCGGCGGAATATAATCTCCTGGTCCGTAGGCTACTTCATACTCCTTCTGTAGCTCCAGCATCCCCTTCACATCACCGGAGAATTTACTGTAGGACAGGAAGCTCAGCAGATACGGAACCTGAACTTCATTGCTGTTGGTTTGGTTCTTCACATCGATATTGGCAAATACCGTCCAAGGTGCCGGGTCGCCGCTCTCACCCCACAGCGCTTCGGAAGCCGCCATCTTCATGGGCTGTGTCTCTACCAGATATTGAGCCTGTGCATGTCCTGCAACCGCAACGCCGAAGGAAGAGATAACCCCTACAATTGCTGCGATCTCGAATGATTTCCGGAAAAAGGCGACGTCCTGCTTCTTAAGCAATTTGTAAGCACTGATCCCTGTTACCAGGAAGGCACCTGTAGCGTAAGCGGCAAGCACTGTATGCGGAAATTCCACCAGCAGCTGGCCGTTTGTAATCAGTGCGAAGATGTCATTCATCTCAGCCCGGCCGTTGTTAATCTGGAAGCCGACCGGATGCTGCATGAAGGAGTTAGCCGCCAGAATCCAGAATGCCGACAGCATCGTCCCGAAGGCCACCAGCCAGATCGATAATAGATGAATCCGCTTGGACACCTTATCCCAGCCGAAGATCCAGATTCCGATGAATGTGGACTCCAGGAAGAAGGCCAACAAGGCTTCAATCGCAAGCGGAGCCCCGAACACATCACCGACGAAGCGCGAATAATCCGACCAGTTCATTCCGAACTGGAATTCCTGCAAAATCCCTGTTACTACACCTACTGCAAAGTTAATCAGGAACAGCTTCCCCCAGAATTGCGCCATTCTTTTGTACTCTTCATTGCCCTTTCTTACGTACATGGTCTCCATAATGGCAATTATGAGCGCAAGTCCGATCGATACTGGCACAAAGAAATAATGAAAAATTGTCGTCGACGCAAATTGTATACGTGACAGCAGTACTGTATCCATATTTCTCCCCTTCCTTCTCCCTATTTCGTTATGTCTATTTTGTCAAATTTCCGACGCCTTAAGTGTGATGATTGTCACATTATACACCCTGTTTAGGCATGAAAAACAAAATATTTGTGACAAATATCACAATATTGCATATAGAAAGCAAAAAAAATAAGACGGTTTCACCGTCTTACATTTATCCAGCATGTATAGTATATAGTTGTCTTGATTCATAAAGGTATTGGTCTAGGTAATGGAAATACCTTTCTTAAGCGATTTGAGATCGCCATTTGAATTAAGCAATTGCGGCAGCATCTTCATGCTACGAACCATTGGGGAATGACAGAGACGGCAGGAAGGCGCGTGTTCAAATGCGAAATTATCCCTCATCCATCCATTGCAATCCTCATTGGTACAGGCCCAAATTGCGGTATTTTCTTCCGGTACTTCCTCCAAAGGCTTTTTCCGGTAGTTCATTGCCGTTCCTCCTTCCTTTATGTTGCAAGCAAGTAATGATAAAAAAAGACCGTCCCAACTTTCACAAGCGGGGACGGTGTCTTCTATTAATTACAGTTTTACAACGTTTTCGGCTTGTGGTCCGCGGTTGCCTTGAACAACGTTGAATTCAACGCGTTGGCCTTCGTCCAAAGTTTTGAAGCCGTCGCCAGTGATTGCGCTGAAGTGAACGAATACGTCGCTTCCGCCTTCAACTTCGATGAAACCGAATCCTTTTTCTGCGTTGAACCATTTAACTGTACCTGTTTGCATGTGTGTTACCTCCACAAATTTAAATTAATATGTTCTTTTTATCTTCAGACAAAGAAAAAATTCACACATTGAGAAAGGTTGTATCTTTGGTTGACAGCCCTTTTCAATGCGAGAATAAGGTATCAATGTATGAATAATTTCATGTTACCACACCTTAATAACAAAGGCAAGCTGTTCTATCCTAATTTCTCCGTTTTTCCCCTTATAAGGGCCACTTCCCAATGTAAGGGCTACCAGTCGTATTAATTTGTAATATTTATACCCATTACTACCAGTTACCCCATTTATTTATTCTTGAAACAGCCCCGCCCTCTTCTTTTTTCCTGAAAAGGACGGCTTCAACTGTTTCCGTAATCGTGACTGCCTCATTATTATATACGGCCATTTCCAATTTTATTCCTCCGGCTTCTCAAGAAGCTGAACTGTTGTCTGCTTCACTTCACCATTGCGGTAGAAGGTAATCTTCAGCTTATCGCCGATCTTGGTATGATCGTACAGATATTTGCGCAGCGACAGCGTGGAGGTAATCGGCTTATCGTTGAACTTCGTAATCACATCGTTAAGCTGCAGGCCTGCATCCTTCGCCGGTCCTACAGCATCCAGAACCACAACCCCATCAGTAACTACAGACGGAAGATTAAGCTCCTTGCGCTGGTCATCGGCCAGCGGAACATACGGATTATTCAAATCCACCGAATATACACCCAGGTATGAACGTGCTATCCGCCCTTTGGAGGTAAGCTCATTGGCTGTGTCCACTACACGATTGGCGGGAATCGCAAAGCCCAACCCCTCTACCCCCGTATCGGAGATCTTCATCGTATTGATACCAATCACCTTGCCGTCCAGATCCACCAGTGCGCCGCCGCTGTTGCCCTCGTTAATGGCCGCATCCGTCTGGATCACTTCCTGCTCCCAATCGTACACGCCATCCTGGTTCAGTGACACCGGTATCGTCCGCTCTGTGTAGCTGACAATGCCGGAAGTTAGTGTATCCCCAAGCCCCAGCGGGTTGCCGATGGCAATGACAGTCTCACCCAGACGCAACTTGGAGGAATCCCCGATCTCAGCAATCCGGTCGATTCCCTTGCCGTCAATGGAGAGCACAGCAATATCACTCACCTTGTCAGCGCCTACCAGCTCCGCCTTGTGGGTCACGCCGTCTACTGTAACCACTTCCAGCTTGCCGGCACCCTCAATGACATGATTATTCGTAATGATAAATGCCTTATTGTCATCCTTCTTATAGATAACTCCCGAGCCTAGAGCGGATTCATCGAGAATATTAAGTTCCTTATTGTCTTGTTTATGATTAATGATGCTTACTACCGCAGGGCGGACATGGGCAGCAGCCTGAATAATCCGGTCGTACGGATCTGAGCTGCTCGCAGCCACCTTATCAATAACCACCGGAGCCTGAGCTCTCTCAGCGGTGAACTGTCCCGTTACCAGACTGAACAGCAGCACAGCCACCACAGCACTGCAGACAGAGCTGATCAGTGAGATCTGCCAGGTTGCCAGCGACCGCTTCGATTTGCGGACAGCCCACTTGCCGTCAGTATATCCGCCAGTTGATTTAGAATTGCCGCTTTTGCGCCGTGACACCTTGGTTGAATAGAAATCATCATCGAATAATCCCATGTTACACTCTCTCCCCTCTATTGCCACCGCATTCACGACCTGAACGCCAAGCAACCACGCCCGAGCTTAACCGCTATATCTCTTAGACTTCACGAAGTACTAAAAGGTTTCACTTGATTTATTCACCACATTCCAGTGGGTTCTAAGCGCAAGGGATGTCTATTACTCTAATAAGCTACTAAAAAGTTTAACAGCTTGTATCCGGAATATTTTGCAACTTAAAAGACTACAATAGGATTAGAACGCTCTATATGATTGTATCACAGGCAGCCGCGCTGCCCACATGTTTTCTATGTTAAAAAAATGTAAATTATTCACAGTCTCAATACATCCATTTCACAAGGAGGGACGGACTATGGAGTCTTTTTCAACAAGTAAGGATCTGGTGCAATTCATTGGTAAGCTGGGGGACCTTAAGGATGAACATTATCAGCTGATTCTTGCCCAGCATGCAATGATTGAGCTGTTAATTGATAAAGGGCTATTCTCCCGCCAAGAGCTGGAGCACAAGATTACCGAGGTTGAACGCCTTATGACTGGCTCACCTTATCCCATGGCGTAGGCCGGTCATAGTAGGTGTCGCAGAGTCTGAACTCACTGTCTTTATAAAAGCAGCCCCGGTCCTCCATCGCCCCGCGCACGGACATCTTCGCCAGATCCATCATATTATGGTCTCTGCTTAAGTGGGCCAGATAGGCGCGCTTGGTCCGCCCGCTCAGAATCTCGCTGAGTGCTGCGCCTGCCGCCTCATTGGACAGATGCCCCAGATCGCCAAGAATCCGCCGCTTCGTATTCCAGGGATAACGCCCCATCCGCAGCATTTCGATATCATGATTCGACTCCAGCACCAGCACATCGGCATCCGATATTGCCGTTCTCACCTTGTCGCTGACATACCCGAGGTCTGTCGCTACACACAGCTTCTCCTTGCCGTCATAGAAATTGTAAGCTACCGGCTCCGCAGCATCGTGGGAGATGGCGAAGGATTCCACCCGCATACTGCCGAAATCCCGGTGCTGCCCGGTCTCCATAATGACCCGGTTATGCTCCTCAATCTTGCCAATCCCCTTCTCTATAGCTCCCCAGGTATTCGAATTCGCATAGATCGGAAGATTATACTTGCGGGCCATCGCGCCCAGCCCCTTAATATGATCCGAATGCTCGTGAGTCACAAGAATCCCGTCCAGCTCCGCTCCCGTCAGCTCACGCATGGCCAGCAGCTCGTCAATCCGCTTGGCGCTCAGCCCCGCGTCGATCATAAGTGTGGTCTCGCCGTTACGCACTACTGTCACATTCCCGGTAGAACCGCTGGACAGTACTGTAAATGAAATCCCCATATCTCTCCTGCTCCTTCTACTCTGTTGTCTTCGGACTGATAATGTCCGCACTGATCGCATCCATATAGTAGGCGCTGCCGTCCTCCAAGATGAACCGCCACATCGGCGAAGCCACCTGGCTCTCGGAGTTGAACAGCTCACCATAATAGCCCAGCTCAATCTCCTTCACTGCGGCATCCGCAGGAAAATACTTCTCGATCAGACTGCTAAGCGCCTGCGATGCCGGGAGCACCTTCTGCAGATCCTCGCTCCGGCTGGCTGCGATCTCAATCTTCGGCCAGCGGTAGGCCACAATCTTCTGGTCACTGTTGATCAGCTCCAGCCTCACTCTGAACAGAGACCACTTGTTATCCACCAGCGGATGCAGGACGAACTTGCCAACCTCGCTCTCCTGTGAATCGAACCGGTAATTGGAAATGTCGGGAATCTGGCCCTTCAGCAGATTGCTAAGCTCCGAGAACGAGGAGTACATCAGCTTGCTGTCGACCGGCTCCTTAAGCTTCACAGGCAGTTCATTCTGCTCTTCGGCCGAATAACGGTACGTGATATCAGGCAGCTGTGGAGTGCCAGCCGGAATCGGGCACAGCAGCCTGATGTTCTTCTCTTCCATCACCGCCTTAGTCTCAGCAGACAGGGAAGTGAAGTCAAGTCCAGCGCTGACCTGATCACGCACATCAATCCATAGCTGATAGCACAGCAGCAGATTCAGCACCAGAAAGGCATATATCAATACACTCTTAGCCCTTCCCCAGTCCATAACGTCCCTCCTCGAATCGTATCCTGTCCGCTTGGTTTATCTCCGCCCTAATTCAATGTAAGCTCACTGCCGTCACTGAGTGTAACCCGCCAGACCGGATGAAGCTGCAGCTTCTCCCCGGCCAGCGCAGGCATATAGGCAGGCGTAAGCTCAATGATCCGCAAGGAGCTGCCGATCTGCGCCAGCCGCTGCTTCAGCAGTTCGCCGCCGGGCAGCTTAACAATGGTCTTTTCAGACTTTTCCTCATTCGTGTACATCAGGGAGCGCTCATAGGAAGAGACCGTTCCCTGCTGGAGCTCCAGATGGATTACGCCATACTGAAGCTGCGGATTGCTCATAATCGGATAGGAGCCGGACGGATAAGCACCATAATATTGCTGAAAAGAAACCTTGCGGTCCTGCCGGCTCTCCTCCGTAGCAGCCAGCCTGTAGGTTCCGTTCCAGCCGCCATGGTTATTGACAAATTCCACCGCCACCAGTGCATCCTTCGCCGGTGTGCTGTCCCCGTCCGGAAGTGCTGCAGGATCACTATAACTCATCCAGTTCTGCTCCTGGTCCACCTGCAGGCTGCGTTTGCTGTCAGTATAGATTTTGGAGCCGTCCTTCTCAGGAATATACCTTGTATTGCCTGCATCGAAGAACAGATTGCTTTGCATTTGCTCAATGGTATACATACTCGCAGGCATCACAACTTTAACCAGCGGAACATCCGCCTCAGGGACATAATACTCACCGTTTACGGCTGTATACAGCGTCAGATTCTTACCGAAGTCCACATGCTGCTGCACATCCTGGACCGTAAGATCAGCCTTAGCCGCCTCGTACACAATATCCCCGCGTGTGCTGAAGAAGATAACATGGGCTTTGGAGTCATTTTTGATATTGTAGATCCAGATCCGGTCAATGCTCTCCCCCTCGAACAGCGAATCCGACGAGATCTGCATAACCCGCTGCAGCAGCGTTACCGGAATGCCTGCCCCGAACGACAGCTCAATGCCCGGATTCTCACTTCGGATCTTGTCCCAGTCGAAATCCTGTACGGACCGCCGCTGGAAGCTCTCGAAACTGCGGCCCTTCAGGCGGTTCATAATCAGGTTATAGAAAGTGGAGCTGGGGTAGAACAGTGTATGCTTGTCTCCGCCCATATGAATAATCATTTTATCGGGGTAGAGCAGGTTCTCCACCTTTTCCTTCGGCCCCATATTATCCGTCTTCACATATAAGGTCTTCGACAACACTGCCGAGTCGCTGCCGGGCAGCCTGTAGATCAGATAATAGCTCTCCACGAGACTTCCGAGTATAAGCAAGACCAGCATCCATGACTTGATTCTCTCCTTCACGCCTCACTCCCCCTTTGCTTCATCAAAGGCAGCGTGAACGTGACCAGCGAGCCCTCATTCAGCTCCGATTGCAGGGAAATGGAGCCGCCATGGGCTTTGACAATTTCCCGGGCAATGGACAGTCCCAGACCTGTTCCGCCCATGTTCCGCGAGCGTGCCTTATCAACCCGGTAGAAGCGTTCAAAGATGCGCTCAATGTCCTTCTTCGGAATCCCTATCCCGGAGTCGCGGACAGACACGGCCAACATGCCGTCCTCGTTCTTATGTGCCTCCAGCCGGATCGTCCCGCCCTCTGGTGTATACTTGAGGGCATTGGAGACCAGATTACCCAGCACCTGATCAATCTGATCGCGGTCCAGCCAGGCTATGGCGACATCCTTACGAACCCTGGTGCTGATGTGAATCCGCTTCTGGCGGATCTGGAAGGAGAAGCGGTCCGCCACATCCTCCAGCATCTCGGAGATATCCGTCTGCTGAATGCGCAGACTGGATTCCTTGGAATCGAGCCGCGACAGATGCAGAAGATCCGTAACTAGCCGGATCATGCGCTCCGTCTCATTGCGGATAACTCCGACGAACCGCACGGCAAGCTGCGGATCTTCCAGCGCACCGTCATCCAGCGCCTCCGCATAGCTCTTGATCGTCGTAAGCGGCGTCCGCAGCTCATGCGATACATTCGCCACGAACTCCCGGCGGGACTCCTCCAGATTCTCCTGCTCCGTAACATCCTGCAGCACCGCAATCGTCCCGGCAATCCGTCCGCCTTCGCGGCGGTGAATCGGGGTGAAGGTCACCCGCACAATGTTGGGATCCTCTCCGCCCATGGGAGACAGGTGAAGCATAGCCGACTGGGGAATTCCCTGGGTTACGGAGACAGACTGCTCAGGCTCCAGACCCAGCAGCCCGCCAAGCGAGGCCCCTGCAGGCAGTGGTCCTTCCGCACCCAGCATCAAGGCGGCGCGTGTATTCATCAGAATGACCGCGCCGCTCTCGTCTGTTGCTACGACACCGTCACTCATATTGGCAAGAATGGAGGACAGCTTCTCCTTCTCCTCTTCGTTCTGCAGCAGCGCCTCGCGCAGCCGGTCCGTCATATAGTTGAAGGCCTGGCTCAGCTGCCCAATCTCATCATTGCCGAACACAGGAACCTTCCGGTTGAAGCGCCCTTCCGCCACAGCCGTGGCGTGCTTGGTCATCTCCTTAATCGGATGCGTGATCGTATGCGCGAGGATAACTCCCAGCACTGCCGTGAGCGCCAGCGCCAGCAGCAGCCCCGAGAGGAACACACTGTTAATCCGGCTCATGGTGGCATATAAGTCTTTCATATCAGCCGCTATATATATGGCGCCTACTACCTTATCACCGGAAATTACCGGCTTTGCCACTACTTTCTTGCGCACATTATCATCAGCGATAATATATTCCTCATTATCGCTGATGCCCTGCAAGGCGCGGCTGACCACGGTCTGCGTGTTCCGCTGGCCGACATAGTCATTCTGGGAAGGGATCGAGGTGGTAATAATCTTGCCGCTCGCATCCAGCACCTGAATTTCTGCGCCATTGATATACAGATTGTTCACCATGCCGCGCAGGCTCTCCACAGCCGATTCCTCATCGGCTGTGCCCGTCTCACTGCCAAATTTGTCAGCGGTGAGGATCGAGAGCATCTCGGCCCGTGCCTTCAGATCCTTGGTGAAGTTATCCGTCAGCGAGTTCTTCATCGAGCTGACAAAGTATACGCCGATCAGCTGCATCGCAATCAGAATCAGCAGCACATAGATTACAATAAGCCTGGCCTGGATCGTCCGGAAAAAGGACAGTGCCTTCATTACAACCCTCCGTTTTTGGGGCTATGCATCAAATAACCGAGTCCGCGCCGGGTATGAATATACTCCGGTTTGCTAGGATTCTCCTCAATTTTTTCTCTGAGCCGGCGGATGGTCACATCCACTGTCCGCACATCGCCGAAATATTCGAAGCCCCACACAGCCTGCAGCAGATGCTCCCGGGTCATTACCTTGCCCGCATGGCGGATCATATAATAGAGCAGCTCATATTCACGGTGCGTCAGATCCAGCGGCTCACTATCCTTGTAGACCATATACATATCCGTATCAATGAATAATCCGAAATGATAGACCCCTTGCTTGCTCTCCACCGCCTCACTAGGCGCTTCCGATTGGGATGGCTTATGCTGGCGACGCATTTGGGCCTTAACCCTGGCCAGCAGCTCACGGGTACTGAACGGCTTGGTCACATAATCATCCGCACCAAGCTCAAGACCCAGCACTTTATCGATCTCCCCATCCTTAGCGGTAAGCATAATGATAGGAATATCCAGATGGGCAGAGCGCACCTCACGGCAGACATCCATTCCGTCCTTGCCGGGCAGCATCAGATCCAGCAGCATCAGATCGGGGCGTTTGGACAGAGCCAGCTCCACCGCACTGTTGCCGTCGAAGGCGCAGATGACCTCGTAGCCCTCTTTTTCCAGATTGAATTTCAATATATCAGCAATAGGTTGTTCATCATCCACTACCAGAATCGTTCCCATTTGCATAAGCTCAGCTTCACCTTTCTAACGATACTCGAAACCCTGATTCCTTTATTTTAACATACCTGCCTTGGCGTCACATCAAATTCACCCCACAAAGTGAGGCTTTAGCTTCGAAGAGAACTCAGGTACTTTCCGGGGGGCCCCAAAAGCCTATTATTCAAGTAGAAATGCGTTACAACGGAAAATAAAAACCGCCCGAAATCATCCGGACGGCAGGGAATTATAGAATGGAAGCCTATCTGTCATTCATTACTTTAGGTATTTCATCGGATTGATGGCCGTCCCGTTCTTACGGATCTCGAAATGCAGGTGCGTCCCCGTCGAGCGCCCGGTGCTGCCCATAATGCCGATG
Source organism: Paenibacillus sp. FSL H7-0350 (assembly GCF_038593195.1). Taxonomy (NCBI): domain Bacteria; kingdom Bacillati; phylum Bacillota; class Bacilli; order Caryophanales; family Paenibacillaceae; genus Paenibacillus; species Paenibacillus sp. FSL H7-0350. The sequence goes on from NZ_CP151972.1 coordinate 4,353,712, forward strand.
GAACTGCCCTGTCCCAGCTTCTGTCCGGTTGAGACCGAGATACTGCTTAAATGCCCGTAGTACGTAACGTATCCGTTGTTATGGTTAACGATCACCACATTGCCGTAACCGTTCTGCACGCCGGCGAAGCTTACCGTCCCAGCATCCGCAGACTTGATGGTTCGGTTGCCCGATACCAGATCGACTCCCTTGTGTGTGCGTCCCCAACGCTCGCCGTAGCTGCTGGAGATCATCGCTCCGCTAACCGGCCAGGCGAACATTCCTGTTCCTTCACCTACAACCTTGGTACCGGAATAGACCACTTCAGGCAGAGAAGCCTTTACCACGCTCTGACCCAGCCACTCCTCCTGAACCACCTGTCCGTTCTCTTTGGTCAGCCTGTACTGCATCGTTTTGAGCCCGGTTTGTCCGGGTCGGACAACCTTACGCTTGCCTGCCGGCAGCTGGTCGCTCTTGCGGATAATAACCTCAGGCTCCGTAACCACCTCTTCAGTTACCTGTTCTACGGTCACTACCGTAAGGTCAGGCTGCGGCACCGTTAGCTGCAATTCATCTCCAATCTGCAGACTAAGCTCCTTCACCTCAGGATTATTGCGGAAAATCTCCGCCTGGGTAATGTTGAACCGGGAAGCAATAGCAGAGACTGTGTCGCCTTCCTGAACTGCATAGCGGAGCGGCGCTTCCCTGCCTTCGGTGAGTACCTTCACTGCTTCTTCTACACTAAGCACCTTATTGGGATCTGCCTTCACCGGAACGACGTTCACTTCCTCCCGGATCTTGACTGACTCCACCTGATCATTGGCGGCTGAACCAGCCGCTCCCGCCTTGGCCGCCGTCTTCTTCAGCTTCGCCCCCGGAGCTGCCGCATTCTGCGGAGCGTAATGCGCCTTAACGGCCTGAAGCACTGCCGCCGCTGTCTCCTGATCCTTCACGATCCCCAGCGGTTCACCATCCACAGCCAGTTGTACGCCTACGGCATAAGCCTTGAGCATCCCATCCAGCTTGTCCAGTGTAGCCTCGCTGTTCACCTCCGGCTTGTAGGCCCGCTCGGCCTCGGTAGTAATACCTCCAGTCTGCAGGACCATCACAGAGTCAGGATACTTGAGCTGATATTCCCGTCTCTTCTCCTCGAACAGCTTGTTCAACTCCGCCTGCTGGTTCAGCGCACCAATCTCCTCGCCGTTCACCAGCACCTTGTAGTAGGTTATTGTATTCGCTGTTACATGCTTCTTCTGTGCCCCCACGAGGAAGGTGGTCAGCAGAACCAGACCGGCTGAAGCCAGCAGCCATGACCGCCGGCGGCGACGGGATTTCATCTCCGGCTGAAAGACACGGGGTTCACCCGAAGTCATTGCATCTGTACCTTGTTCACCTGCTGCACCAGATCCTGTGGATGCTTCTACGCGGTTCCGCAGGTTCCCCATCCGGCGTATAAACTTAAATCCTTTCATCAAACTCTCCCTTTCGGCTGTAAAAACAAGAATGTATATGCTTTGCGCATCCGATTTGCATGAGTACGAATATGACTGTATGACGCACACGAAAAAGGTTACAAAATATTAACCCTTATTAGTCCTTTTTTACTGTACCATAGCCTGAAGAAAAATTTCAACTTTGCTCCCATGGCAAAACCCGCGAAATTCGCGGGTTTATACCCAAAATATGCGTTTCAAACGGCGATCCCGTGACCAAAAAGTGACAATTATTAATTCTGATTCATCTCTCCGCTATCCGGTGTAAGCATTTTCATCAACGCCTTATATTCATCCTCATCTACGTACTTCGCAATGATATCCTGCAGTTCCGTAACTTCGCTCTCTGTCAAGCCGCCCTCCAGGGCAGCGGAGATCTTGATCATCTCCTCTTGGGGAAGCTTGTTCATCAGCATATTGAAGATATTGGATTTCGCATTAGCGGGCAGACTCTGCTTCAGATCGTTCATAGCCTCCGGCGTCATCACCAGATTCTGGTCCAGCCCCTGCTCACTTTGTTCTTCTCCCGCCGCGGCTTGTCCCATTACAGGCAGTGCATTATCCGGCACTGTCTCGTCCACCGGTTTCTCTTGAAGATTCCCTGGTTTTCCGCTACTGTTGTCCTTCTTCTCACCGTCCGTCTTGCCCGAATCAGCCTCCTTGATGGAGTTCTTAGTCTCGCTTGAGGCCGCTTTGGAGTTCTCCTTAGAGGCAGCCCCGCTGCCGCCCATACCGGTCAGACTCTTCACGAAGCCGCCGATTCCCGGCCCTGGCCCGTCCAGCTTGATATCGAAGCTGGCCAGCACCGACTGGATATACGTATTCACCACATATGCCGTTGTCAGCATGGACAGACCGCTCGCCAGCACCACAATCAGGCAGACGCTCAGCGTACGCTTCACTATTTTCACCACCATCACTCCCTTACACCCTGCTCTATTCAACCTCTAAAGAATCAGTTCGCTATGATCCCATTCTCATAGTATTGACTAGAACAACGTCCGGGAAACGTCCCCGAAGCACAGAAAGGCTGTTTAACCTGCTGAAAAATCTTCTAGACATACAGAAACAGGAGCCTCATCGAGGCCCCTGCTCCTATACGTATTTATTCAGTTCTGCTTCAGTCTAGATATAGATTGGCAGCACTTGATTGGTCTGTTCACGGTTGCGGCCCACAGAGAAGATCGAGATCGGAATACCAGTAAGTTCCGATACACGTTCCACGTATTTGCGTGTGTTAGCCGGCAGATCCTCCAGCGTCTTCGCCGCAGTAATGTCCTCACTCCAGCCTGGAAGCTCCTCATAGACCGCTTCACATTCTGCCAGCATTTTGAGGCTTGCCGGGTAATGTGTGATAATATCTCCACGGTACTTGTAGCCGGTGCAGATCTTCACAGTCTCAAGACCGCTCAGTACGTCCAGCGAGTTCAGCGACAGGCCGGTAATTCCGCTGACACGGCGGGCGTGACGCACCACCACACTGTCGAACCAGCCTACGCGGCGGGCACGTCCGGTTACTGTTCCGTACTCATGCCCGGTCTCGCGGATATAATCACCGGTCGCATCGTTAAGCTCTGTAGGGAACGGGCCGTCTCCAACGCGGGTAGTATAAGACTTAGCCACACCGATAACCTGCTTGATCTTGGACGGACCCACGCCTGAGCCTATGCAGACTCCGCCAGCTGATGGATTCGATGAAGTAACGTACGGATAAGTTCCCTGGTCGATATCGAGCATCACGCCCTGCGCACCTTCGAACAGCACACGGGAATCCGCATCAATCGCATCATTCAGCACCACCGAAGTATCGGTTACATAGCCGCGCAGCACTTCTGCATATTCCAGATATTTGGTTAGAATCTCTTCCACATTCAGCGGCTCAGCGCCGTATACCTGAGTGATCACTTGATTCTTCTCTTCCATCAATGGACGAAGTCTCATTTCGAATTCCTCAGCGTCCATCAGATCGGCAATCCGGATGCCGTTACGGGCAGCCTTATCCATGTAGCACGGGCCAATCCCCTTGCGTGTTGTACCAATTTTGTTCGGGCCTTTGCGGTCTTCCTCAAGCGCATCCAGCACCATATGATAAGGCATAATGACATGGGCACGATCGCTGATTACCAGGTTCTTCGTATCGAAGCCATTGTCATGAATATAATTAATTTCTTGGATCAGCGCTTCCGGGTTGATGACCATTCCGTTGCCGATAACACAAGTCTTCTCTTTATAAAATACACCAGATGGAATTAAGCTCAGTTTGAACTTCTTTCCGTCAATCAGAATCGTGTGACCGGCATTGTTACCCCCTTGATACCGGGCGACCACATCTGCACTTTCCGCCAGAAAATCCGTGATCTTGCCTTTGCCTTCGTCTCCCCATTGTGTTCCCACGACGACTACCGTTGACATGTACATTCCTCCGTAGGTGCTAGCAAGCACCATTATTTTTCCGCTTATCATAGGGGCTCTGTACGCGCTTCATCTTTTACGCAGCCCTCCGGACACCAGGCGGGCAGGCCGCCAAAGCACAATAATCAGTGTAACAGCGGCACTTTTTAAAGTCAAATAAAAACGAACGATCACAGGCTTGAATGTGCGATCGTTCGTGTATTGTGCGAAATTTGCCTAACCTGCAAAAGGTTCTGCATGGGCCCGCTCGTAGTTGACGAACTTGTTGAAGTTCTTGAGGAACACAAGCTCCACCGTCCCTACCGGACCGTTACGCTGCTTGGCGATAATAATTTCGATAATATTCTTCTTCTCGGTATCCTGATTGTAATAATCATCACGGTACAGGAACGCTACGATATCCGCATCCTGCTCAATAGAGCCTGATTCACGAAGGTCACTCATCATCGGCCGTTTGTCCTGGCGCTGCTCCACACCGCGGCTGAGCTGTGACAGGGCAATGACAGGAACGTCAAGCTCACGGGCGATTTGCTTCAGGGTACGGGAGATTTCCGATACCTCCTGCTGGCGGTTCTCACCGGCCTTGCCCCGGCCCTGGATCAGCTGCAGGTAGTCGATGACAATCATTCCGAGTCCCTTCTCCTTCTTGAGCCGGCGGCATTTTGCACGGATATCGGTAACCGTGATGCCCGGGGTGTCGTCGATGTAGATTTCGGACTCGGACAGCGACTGGATGCCCATCGTGAGCTTGGACCAGTCATCATCGCTCTTGAAATCGCCGGTACGCATAATATTGGCGTCCAGATTGGCCTCTGCGCAGATCATACGCTGAACCAGCTGGGGCGCCGACATTTCCAGACTGAAGATGGCTACCGTCTCCTTCGCCCGTACCGCTACATTCTGCGCGATATTCAGGGCGAAGGCCGTCTTCCCAACGGAAGGACGGGCCGCCACAATAATTAAGTCATTGCGCTGGAAGCCGTTCGTCATATGGTCCAGGTCAACGAATCCGGTTGGAATCCCCGAGGTTCCGCCTTTATTCTGATGGAGCAGCTCTACACGGTCGAATACCTGCATGAGCACATCGCGGATGGCAATGAACCCGCTACCGCTACGGCGATTCGAGATTTCCAGGATTCTCCGCTCAGCGTCACTCAGCATAATGCCCACATCTTCGCCGCCGGTATAGCCTTCGCTGACAATCTGCGTGGCTGTACGGATCAGCCGCCGCAGCATCGCCTTCTCTTCAATAATCTGGGCGTAATAATCGACGTTGGCCGCAGTCGGCACCGCATGCGCCAGCTTCGCCAGATAGCTGACACCGCCGATATCCTCTAGCTCCCCCTTATCCTGGAGCCGGGATGTCAATGTAATCAGATCAATCGGCTGGCTCTCTTCTCCGAGCTGCACCATCGCCTCAAATATCATCTGATGCGGTTTGTCGTAGAAGTCTTCGGTATTCACCCGCTCCATCGCGGTAATTAACGCCTCATCCGACAGTAGAACTGCACCCAGTACGGCCTGTTCTGCCTCCAGATTCTGCGGGGGAACCCGATCGAAAAAGAGATCTCCACCCATCCTACTCCTCCGTTACCTGAACCGTGAGGTTAGCCTTTACTTCAGTATGCAGCTTAACTGTTACCTGGAACGTACCTACATGGCGGATCGAATCGCTCAGCTCAATTTTGCGCTTGTCGATGACGATCCCCTGAGTAGCTGCCAGTGTCTCGCCGATCTGCTTGCTGGTGATAGCGCCGAAGAGACGGCCGCCTTCGCCTGCTTTGGCCTTCAGAGTCAGGGTTAGCTCATCCAGCTTCTTGCCCAGCTGTACCGCTTCCTCCTTCTCCTGGTCCTTGCGGCGCTGTTCGGCTGCCGTCTGGTTCTCCAGTGTCTTCACATTGCCGTCTGTAGCCGGACGAACCAGCCCGCGCGGCAGCAGAAAATTGGCTGCATAGCCCTCCGACACCTCTTTAACCTGCCCCTTCTTGCCTTGACCCTTAACATCCTTCAAGAATATGACCTTCATTCAAATAACCCCTCTTTCGCTTCGATTTCGGCCAGCACTGCGAGCAGTCTGGCTTCCGCTTCTTTTGTTGTTCCTTCAAGCTGTACAGCCGCGTTGGACAAATGCCCGCCGCCGCCCAACTTCTCCATGACTACCTGCACATTCATCCGTCCCAGAGAACGGGCGCTGATACCAATCAGGCCGTCAGGACGTTCACTGATGACGAATGACGCTACCACATTCGTCATCCCCAGCAGCGTATCCGCCGTCTGGGCGATCAGCAGCTGCGGGATCTTCATCCCGGGCTGTGTGACCACTAACGCTATCTGGTCATACACCATGCGCGCATGCTTGATGATCTCCGCCTTCGAGATGTACTCCTGCAAATCCTCCTTCAGCATGCGCTGAATGAGAATCGTATCCGCCCCGACCCGGCGCAGGAACCCGGCAGCCTCGAAGGTCCGCGACCCTGTATGGAGTGCGAAATGCTTCGTATCGACCGTGATCCCGGCCAGCAGCATCGTGGCCTCCAGCGGGCTGAGCTTAATCTTGTCATGAATGTACTGCAGCAGCTCCGTCACCAGCTCACAAGTCGATGACGCATACGGTTCCAGATACACGAGCACAGCGTCATTGATGAATTCCTCACCCCGGCGGTGATGGTCAACCACCACAATCCGGCTGGCATACTGCACCAGTCTCGGCTCCATAGTCATGGAAGCCTTGTGGGTGTCCACAACAATGAGCAGCGTATGCTCCGTCATCATCTGGAGAGCCTGCTCTGGCGTGATGAAGGTCTTGTAGAGCGCCTCATCCTTGCGGATCTCCTCCATCATCCGGGTAATCGAAGGATTCGGCGTCTCCATCACTATGCTTGCTTCCACATTGTACATCTGTGCCGCCTTAAGCAGGCCAATCGCCGCTCCTACCGCATCAATATCCGGTATCCGGTGCCCCATAATCAGCACCCGGTCGCTCTCCTGCATCAGATCCCGCAGGGCGTGGGCGATCACCCGCGCCCGGACGCGGGTGCGTTTCTCGGCGGCATTGGTCTTGCCGCCGTAGAAGGAGAGCCGCTGGCCCGCCTTCACAGCGGCCTGGTCCCCGCCTCTGCCGAGTGCCATGTCCAGACTCGACTGGGCAAGCGCTCCCAGCTCACTGGCCGATTCCGAACCGTAGGCAAGGCCTATGCTCAGCGTCATCGGCACCTTGAGGTCGGCCGTCATCTCACGGACCTCGTCCAGCACCACGAACCTGCTCTCCTCCAGAGCCTGAAGGCTGCGGTGATTCAGCAGCATCAGATACCGCTCGGAAGACAACCGGCGCAGATATACCTCGAATTGCTTGCTCCACTCGGTAATCTCACTGGCTACCTTGGCGATCAGCGAAGTACGCTGCTGATCATCCATCCCCTGAGCGGCTTCATCCAGATTATCCATCATGACAATTCCAATCGCCAGCTTCTCTTCCTCATACCGCTCACGCAGCACAACAAGCTCGGTAATATCGAATAAATACAGCAGCCGTTCACTTGGAATCACCACGACCTCATAATAACGGTCATCGACCGTAAGCTCATGGCGGTGCTCCTTCAATACCCCTTCCTTAACCGGTTCCCGCTTGGACGGCAGGTTCTGCAGAGAAGCCATAACCTCCGGCATCAGCTCCTGCATATCTTCACCAACAAGCGACTTGCGGGAGAAGATCTGGCCGGCATTCCGGTTATGCCATTCCACTGCCCGGCCCTCACTGTACAGGATAATCCCGAGCGGAAGCATGCTTACAGCCTCCCCCTCCACCCGCTTGATGCGGAAGGACAGGCCGTTGATATAATCTACAAGGTTGCGGCGGAACGACAGCTCGGCCTGCAGCATGGTGAAACACAATGTGCCGGCCAGGAAGAGACTGGCAACACCGAGGACCCAGTTATAGATACTGACTACTATAATCAGGACCAGCAGCAGTAAGAACGCCCACACGGTATGATAGCCGTGCCAGCGTCTTTGCAGAAATTTTGGCATGAGCCCTCACCCTATCGTTTCGATTTCTTCACAAGCTCCCTCAGCGGAAACGCCAGGTCTACCACACCAATAATCCAGAATCCCGGCAGAGCAATCACAGGGATTGCCAGCAGAAGAGCGATGATCTTGCTCCACTTCCGTTCATGCACCAGGAAGAAGAGGAAGCCGACGGTCTGGATCTTGAACGCAATCTGCAGCAGCGGCAGCAGATTGGCCGAGACCATTAGCATGAAGCCGCTGTCGGCACCGCCGAACAGCAGGCTGATGACCACGCCAAGCAGATAATACCAGATGAACGATCTGGCCAGTCTCCATTCCCGCGCCGGCTTCAGCTTAGGCACCGCATATTCCATACTGTTCAGAATAGGGCGGACAATGGAATGGGTAATAACCGCAATCACGAACGCACTGAGGATCAGCGTCATTGGAATCGCCTGGATCGTCAGCCAGCTCATCTGGCCAATCTGATCAGAGGAGATGGATATCTCGGACAGCAGCGGATTGCTTGCACCCATACTTGCCAGCCAGTCCGCATAGGTCTTCAGAACATCATAGACATAGTCGTATAGGTTGAACTTAAGGAACGTCGTACTGATCAGCAGGATCAGCAGGAATTCAGCTAGTATAGCGACCATGCCGGCAATCAGAGTAGAAATCGCTGAAGCACGCTTCTTGTACCATCGTCCCATCACAAGGGCCGGGATCAGGAAATAGGCCGCAATCAGGATATACATCGGGGTAATCAGACCCACAATTAGCAGAACCGGTAACAGATGCAGAATGAACTGCTTGATGTTAAGGGTCGTAAAGAGCACTATGGCCGGAATAATCATAAAGAATGTTGTAATAAGTAGTAGCGGGGTTGACAGGGATAACAGCAGCAACAGATAAGCTATGCTCCAAGCCACAGATGTCCAGCGAAATTTCAACAGTATTCACCTCTTACGCATATGTTCTTCTAATGCAGATATATCCTGGTACCATTCTTCGAGCTGATGGCCTTCCTGTCTGTGCTTTCTCAGCTTCTCCAGCAGTAAATCATCCAGCTCGCGATAAGGGATACCGAGTCTGCGCCCTAAGATGTACGAACTCATAATCAGGCTGGCCAGACTGTCGCCGACACGCGTGGTACTGCCTTCCCACAGCGCTTTGAATAACCTTGAGACTTGATCAATTACTTCCGTCTTTAACCACTCAATTACCTTGGCGCGTTTGGCCACATCCAGATCCTTCGGCACATTGGGCACTGTCTCTCTACCTCCGGCAAAAAGCATTATTCTCCATTATAGCATAAAAATTTCCGAGCCACACGGACGCCTGCCGCCCCTGAATATCGCCTTCCATCTTTCAAAAAAGGCCCGCATTCCGTTTCGCCGGAAATACAGGCCTTGGTTCCTTATAACGATTCGAGCGATTGCCGTGAGACAAATTTCTCGCAGTATTCAATAATCTGACTCCGGCGTACAATGCCGATGAACCGCTTCATGTCGTCGACCACCGGTACAAAGTTCTGGACCTTGGCCAAATTAATCAGATCTTCCATATCAGCATCAATCGAGACCGCCAGATTGTTCATCCGCAGCGGGACATCCTTAAGCAGAAATTTGGAAGCATTCTCAAAAGTGACCGCGCCGCCCGAATCCTTCATATACCAGAGCAGATCCCCTTCTGTAACCGTTCCGGCATATTCTCCGTTGCGGTTCAGGATCGGCACTGCTGTATAGCGGTGAAACTCCATCCGTTCCAGGGTCTGCCGCAGCGTGGAATCCATGGTAACACATGCGACCTCCTGCTTCGGAAGTAAAAAAAACGCAATATTCATCTCTTGATCCTCCTCAAAGAATTCCGAAGGAATGCTACTTTACCTTCCTTGCACTAAAGCCCACCGTAGTTATACGTCTGCCTACAGCAATAAGTTCCATTCCATTATAGCATGAAGACAGTAAACAGCAGCCATTAACCTTGCGGGAATGGCTGCTGTTTTTATAACGGGTCAAGAATATCCGGTCTGATCCTTACTGTACTGCGGGTGTGGCCGAAGGCTCAAGCGCATTGCCGGCCTTGCCTGGTTCAATCAGCTGGTCAACAGGTGTACTGGGATTCATCCAGTTGTCGATCAGGGCCTTGGCTTTAGTCAGATCCTCTTCGTTCACTATATCGTAATAGATCCCGTCCATCCGTTTGCCTTCGCCCATCACCGTGAAGCTGGAGATATCCATATCCTTGCCGCCCATGAACTTCTTAGCCAGACTGATGATCATTGAGGGCTGAATATCCGTTTTGAAATTGTCGCCCATGATATCCAGCAGTTCAGGGATATTGCCGATCTGGCTGATCGATAACATTTTATTCGCTACGACATCAATAAAGACCTGTTGACGTTTGGTCCGGTTGAAGTCGCTATCCTCACGGTAGCGGGTATAGTTAAGTGCCTCTTCGCCGCTGTAGTTCGACTTATTGGCCTTAATTGTGAATTTCTCATGGTCTTTGCCTTTATTGACAATATCCTTCTTGATCGGGAGCGGCACACCGCCAATGGCATCGACAGCATCCTTCAACCCCTGAAAGTTAATGGTGGCATAATATTGAATATCATGGCCGAGGAGCGCTTCCAGTGTATCCTTGGACATCTGCTGTCCGCCGAACGCATAAGCATGTGTAATTTTATCTTTCTTATTATCCTTGTATCCAATAATTTCAGTGTAGGTATCCCGGGGTACGGAGATCAGCAGAATCTTATAATCCTCCGGCCGGATCACCGCATACATCATGGTATCTGAGCGTGCGGTTTCATTCTTCCGCTGATCTGTACCCAGCAGCATCAGAGAGAACGGATCGTTTTTGAGTGCCACGGGTTCGGCCTTAACGGTTGTCGGATTTTTGGTGGTGTTATTCTCCAGAGGCACAAAGGATTCATCCGTCAGCTTCTTCTCTACCTGATCGGATAAAAAGAGGTCAAAGGCCAGCACAGCAAGCGGCTTCTGGAACAGAAACGCTCCTGCAGCAATCACCAGTACCAGAATGAGCGCAATATATCTTTTCTTTATTTTTTTAAGCTTATTCATCATTTTTGATTCCTTCTTTATGGTGGAATGTACATATTATGAACGTAATCTATTTACAATGGCCGCCTGGGCTTCCAGGGCAGTCATGAGTGGGCTGTTCTAGCTGCTGTACGCCGCCCTGCTTCAGATGGTATTATTCCCCCCTTTCCGGGATTCGGGTCGTTCTAATTGTAGAATAAACCTGGGAAACGGCTTTGACACATAAACAATATTTCTATTGTAATCACTTCACCACTAAAAAGAAACAACAAATAACGACAACTTTGACACTTAGGCCGCTTATATTCCATAAAGTATATGACGCAGCAAATGGCGTTTTGATTCTTTTTCAGGGAAAAAAATAAAAAAAAGACAGTCTGTTCAGCCACTTAACGCAGCAATCCAGACCGTCCTCCACAGTTTATTCAGTATCCTTAATCCACCAGCTCTGCGGATCGATGATATTGCTTAAAGCATTCATTGTTACCCCTTGCAGGCGCTTATTCACCGCAGTAATATCCGAGCGTTCAGCGAAAAAGATCATCGGAACCTCATCATTGATCAGCTTCTGCCATTCATAATAGATTTCCTTCCGGAAGTCCTTATCGTACGCCTTCAGGCTGACTCCTTCCCGGATCAGGTCCTCACTGCGCTTCGAGGTCCACCGGGAGTAATTCCACGAATCCGTAGCCCGCCATAAGCCCGAAGGATCAGGGTCGCTGGCCAGTCCCCACACGCCGTTGAACAGCTCCACTGCCGGATCATCCGACTCCACCGCTTCATAAAAGGCATTCAGCTCCTTCAGGCTTCCTCCGCTGAGCCGCGCATCCAGCCCGACATCACGCCAATTCTGAAGAATGGCTGCCGTCCGCGCCTCAGCCGTTTTGCTGCCGCTCATCGCATCATAGTGAATAACGAGCTTCTTGCCGCCGGGATCTTCGCGGAGTCCATCCCCGTCCATATCCAGATACCCGGCCCCATCCAGAAGCTGACCGGCCTTTTCGGGAGAATAAGGGTAGGTATCGATCTCCTCATCTGCGATCTTGGCCCAGCTGGAACTTGGAATAGGCGTCTCGATAAGCGTTCCCAAGCCATAGGAATATTTATTTAGAATCCCTTGCCGGTCAATTGCATAATACATTGCCTTACGCAGGCTCTTATCCTGGAACTTGGGATTATCCATCACCACCTGACCGTCTGTCTCATCCCAGTGTCCAAATTTGAACCCGATATATTCAAACGACATTCCCGGTGTGACCCTAATCTCTACATTATCCAATTGCCCTGCAGCCTCATAGGCATCACGCGGTAAAGCCGCCATATCGACAGTTCCTGCTTCCAGCAGAGCGGTGATATCCTTGCTGTCGATTGCCTTATAAGTAATCCCATCCAGAAGCGCTGCGCCCTTGTAATAATTATCGAACCGTTTCATTTCCACCGTCTGGCCCGGTATAATGCTGCTTACCATGAACGGACCCGTGCCAATTGGCTGCTTGCGCACCTGATCGCTGTCCATCATGTCCTTAACGGCCACTCCCTCGAAATACCGCTTGTTCATGGGGTAGGCCCACAGACTATCAATCACGTTCACCCGTGCTGAATTCATTGTAATGCGCAGCGTATACGGGTCCATCACTTTAAGCCCTGTAATTTCCTTCGCCTGGCCCTGGTGGTACGCTTCTGCTCCCTTGATCATCTCAACGCTATAGTATCGGGAACCCGTATACTCCGGGCTGGCGATAGTTTCCAGGGCAAATTTCCAATCCTCCACCGTCAGCTCATCCCCATTATGCCAGCGGACCCCTGGTTTAATGGTAAATGTGAACACCGTATGATCCTCGGACTCCTGCCAGCTGGCGATATTAGGAGCCGTGGACAAATCATCCTTCACGGTGAACATAGCCTCAGTGGTGAACTCCAGCACATTGGAATCATCTTCTCCTTCGAAGAATGCCGGTTCAAAGATACCTTGAAAAGAGGACGGGTAGCCAAAGGTCACAGTCCCGCCTGTAATGGGTTCATCGGCTGTTTCGCTAAAGCGCGCCACAACATTCTTGACGGCCGGGCTTGGCCCATTGCATGCCGACAATGCCACCAAGAGCGCAAGCGGTAGCATCAGTCTGCCGATGAGTCGGTTTGACATATATTTCTTCCCTCCCGGGTTGGATCACACAGTAATGTAAGCGGTTTCTTCACTAGATTTTACTGTAATGCCTATTATGCAGATTATGGACAATTAATTATTCCACATTATAGAGGATATACAATATTCGCTGTAATGTGAAGTCTTTAATTTATTCCGGGGCAGCCAAGAACCCTTCCGATACTAAAAAAAGCCTGCCCTGACGGGCAGACTTCAGTCACAGCAGCGCCTTAATTTTCCTCTCCCGGATGGATGATGCTCAGGCCCTCCACATGCTTTTTCCGCATCAGCTTACGCTTCTTCCGGGTCTCCTTGCTCTCAAAAATAATATCAAAATCATAATCCTCGGGATACAGCTCCTCCTTGGACAGATAAGGCTTCAACCGCTTATGGTTAATGCTCATCTTCTGCTTCTGAATCATCACTCCGACCCTACCCCGGCTGTCCTTCTTCTCATAGACAATTCCAGTGCGCCCCAGAGAGCTGACATAGACAGCATCCCCTACCGCAAATTCAGGTACCGGAGCATTCGTCTCCTGTGATGCACTGTCTTCTCCGTCAGCCGTTCTACCCGCTCTTGCGGGTATCTCAGCTTCAGCTGCTTTAGCCCTCTGTGCAGCTCTGATAGCGTCCTTCCACGGGTTGAGGCTGCCTCTGTGTCCCTGCTGCTCTGTCACAAGCTGTTTCGCCCGCTCGATGACGGAATGGATAATACCCAGCTTCTCGGCGATCTGCAGCGCGTAGCTCTCGCCAGCTTCACCAATCGTTAGCTTATACAGCGGCTGCAGAGTATTCTTGTCAAACTCCATGCGCGCATTCTCGAAGCCTGCCGTTGCCGCCGCGAAGGCCTTCAGCTCATTGAAGTGAGTCGTTACCACGATATTAGCCCCCTTTCGGTTCAGCTCCTCCAGAATCGCGATGGACAGCGCGAACCCTTCACCCGGGTCTGTACCGGCAGCCAGCTCATCAATCAGCAGCAGCACGCCTCTGCCAGCATCATAGAGCATTCCTTCAATACTCTTCATCTGTGCCGAGAAGGTGCTTAGGGACTGTGTGAGGCTTTGTCCGTCTCCGATAACGCTTATTACATTGGTGAAGACAGCGAAGTCACTGCCGGGATCAACCGGTACCAGCAGGCCGGACTGTGCCATTAATACGAGCAGACCCAGGGTTTTGAGCACAACCGTCTTACCACCAGTATTCGGCCCGGTTACGATCAGCGATTTATATCCCTGGCCCAACTCCAGACTGACCGGCACCATATCCTTCATCAGCGGGTGCCGGCCTCCATTCATCCTCACATAACCGCGTTCGTTCAGCGCAACTGGCCCCGCATCCATTACCCGGGCAACCTTCCCTTTGGCGAAAATAAAGTCATACATACCAGTTACCTCAATATTCAGCCGGATAGCGGCCTGCTCCTGCTCTAACAGCCCTGTCAGCATACTCAGGATTATTCCTTCCTCACGGGCCTCGTCAGCAGTCAGCAGCTCAATCTCTCCCTGTAATGAGGCCACCTCATCCGGCTCCACGAATACCGTCAGCCCGCTGGTAGACTGGTCCAGCACCGAGCCCTTAATTTGCTTGTGATACTCCCGTTTCACCGGGATGACATACCGCCCGCCGCGCATACTGACCAGACTTTCCTGCAAAATGGACTTGTGGCGGTTCATGATACTGTCCAGCTTCCGGTGCAGACGCTCCTTGGCAACCGCCAGCCTTTTGCGGACCCGTTCCAGCCCTTTGCTGGCCTGGTCATCGATGACGCCCAGCCGGATACACCGTTCTATCTCGTCCCGGACCCCATTCAGCTCCTGAAGCGATGCCCCGTATGCGGCGATACGCGGAGCTATCTGCTCCTTGGCGGCCATATACTTCCTGAGCTGCCCGCAGCTGTTCAGAAACAGCAAGACTGCGGTGAAATCCTGCTCATTGTACATATAGCCGGTCCCGAGCAGTGACAGCACCCATTCAATGCCCTCCAGCGAGGGAATCGGCACACTTGCTCCGCGCTCCAGCAGCTCCTTCGCTTCTTGCGCCTCTTCAAGCGCCCTGTGTATCGCTGGCAGATAGATCATCGGCTGAAGCTCTCTGACATACCTTCTTCCCTCATAAGATACCGCATGACGCATCAATTCCTGCTTAATTGTCTCATATTCCAATGTGTGCAGACTCTGCAGATTCAATCTAAGTTCCTCCTTGTATACAAGTATATTTCTTATCCTAATCAACTGCGCATAACGCAAAAAGAGGGCAAAGAACCGCCACCACGGCAGTCTTCGCCCTCTTTTTGCTGCTACTTCTTCTCTTTGCCTCAGAGTCCCGCCCCTTTCGGGAGGACACCTGAAAACAGAAAAAACCGTGCTGCAAGAGCACGGTTAATCACAAAGAGAACAATAGCCGGATCAAGAGGCCATCATGACGCTTCGCGTGTGTTCTTAACTAAATCATTCATTCCAGCAGCCCGCGGTCTAATCAGTCAGAGATGTCGCCAGGACAGACTCTAACAAGACATGCCCCTGGCAAAATCAGAGCATGCGGCGGCTTCAGCCGGAACGATATGAAATTGCTTAGTTAAGAACGCTCACCAACATCAATATTTCCCCTTTAGTTATAGGATACCTGTAATTTACTACATCTGGAATCCATTTGTCAATTATAGGTGAAGCAGTTCATCACCCAGGTAATCCCGTTTTTATCGTCCTATAAATTCTATTTAAAAGAAAAAAAGCAGCCGGCATAGCCGGCTGCTTCATAAAACGTCCTATTCTGTTGTGTAAGGCAGCAGCGCGATTTGACGCGAGCGCTTTACAGCAATAGTCAGAGCGCGTTGGTATTTTGCACTTGTACCAGTTACACGACGCGGCAAAATCTTTCCGCGTTCGCTGATGAACTTCTTAAGAAGCTCAGTGTCTTTATAATCAATGTGAGTAATCTTGTTCACAGTGAAATAGCACACTTTTTTACGCTTGTTGCGTCCACCACGACGTGCCGGTCTTTTGTCGTTGTCCGCACCTTCTCTTGGTTTGAAAGCCATGTTCAGTTCAGTCCTTCCTTATTAAAATGGCAAATCATCGTCCGATATATCGATCGGTTTTCCATCGCCCGAAAAAGGATCTTGGGTATTGTTGTTACGCGAAAAATTATTGTTACTTCCATTTCCGCGAGCACTGTTCCCGCCGTTACCGCCGCCACCGAAGGCTGGCTCTTCAGGCATACTTCCACCACTTGATGCATTTCCGCCTTCACGGCTCTGCGCGGATTCCAGGAAACGGACATTATCGGCAATAACTTCAGTAACGTATACACGTTTGCCTTCGTTATTCTCGTAATTCCGTACTTGGATGCGTCCTTCCACGGCTGCCAGTCTTCCTTTGCGCAAGTAATTGGCACAGGTCTCAGCCAGCTGTCTCCAGGTTACTACCGGGATAAAGTCCGCTTCGCGTTCACCGTTCTGGCCCGTAAAGTTACGGTCTACGGCAAGCGTAAACTGTGTTACGGCAACACCAGCAGGAGTATAACGAAGTTCCGGGTCACGGGTCAACCGACCGATCAGAATGATACGGTTCAACAATTAGGTCCCCTCCTTAATAGCGCGATTCGTTACAAAGCTTGTCAATATCTTAGGCAACGTCGTTCGTAATGAGATAACGAATTACTTCGTCAGAAATCTTCATGATACGCTCAAGTTCAGTAACTACTGCAGGTTCTGCACTGAAGTTAACCAAAACAAAAACGCCATCACGATGCTTCTTGATCTCATACGCAAGACGGCGTTTACCTTGCACGTCGTGCTTTGTAATTTCTCCGCCGTTGGAGATGATGCCTTGGAATTTTTCGACTGCTGCTTGAACGGCTTCTTGTTCAATGTCAGGACGAATAATGTACATGACTTCATATTTGCGCATAATTTTCACCTCCTTATGGTCTGCGGCCCCTGATCAGGTCAGGAGCAAGGAACGAGCACAAACATAGACTCGCACCAAATCAATATACCAAACCCAGCAGAGGATTGCAAGTTTTATTAATACGTACCAGATGCTGGAGCCCAAGAAAAAACTGTTGCCGGATTCCGTAAGAACCCTAGAGTAATCCCTCAACGTCAGGGCCACAATATAACAGCTTCATCATTCGATAACAGGAGGTTATTCACCAATGGGCGAACAGACTGAGTATGAAAAGGGCGACAAAGCCCCCAACCCGGGCGTTTACACCGAAGTAGGCGAAGCGCGGAGCTTCCACACGGAGATTCAGAATCCGAAGCGGATCACAATGGAGAAAGGCGACACCTTCCCGGAGACCACCAACCAGAACCGCAAGTGGAAAAAGGTCGAGAAAGCCCGTGTCCATTAATTTCAGCAGCCAGGTATAAAACACTAAATGCTGCACATACTATACCCAGGCAGTACAAAAGAGAGGTGTGGTTCCGTTGAACGTCGAAGACGAACACGATCACAGGGATTCTGAATTCAGCAGCTATCGTACCCGGGGAGAGTGAAGCTGGCTCTGTAAAAAGGAGTAACAGCTTTGGCATTACCCTATCGCAGTAGTAGCTATAGACAGAGATATCCGAACGTCATTGATGTACTGCCTCTGGAAGAGAGACCTGCGAAGGTCTCTCTTTTTGCGTTCTCTCTATATAAGGCTGAACAATGAAGTATTTAGACACAAAAAAGCCCCCGTATCAGAACGGAGGTCTCATCATTTAAGAATATAATTGCTGAAGTGGCGGAGAGGGTGGGATTCGAACCCACGCACGCTGTGACACGCCTAACTGATTTCGAGTCAGCCCCCTTGGGCCTCTTGGGTACCTCTCCGCAGCAAGAATTATCATATCATGCCAAGCTCACAATTGCAAGCGTTATTCATTTACGCTTCGCTTCCTGCGCCAGCTTAATCATTCACTGCTCCACTATCCGCTGAATGTAGGACCTTCTTGAGATTCTTCTCGAATTTGGCGCGGGGAATGAGGACGCTGTGCTGACATCCGGTGCACTTAATCCGGATATCCATTCCCATACGGATGATCTCCATCTCGTTCGTTCCGCACGGGTGCTGCTTCTTCATCTGCACAATATCACCCAGCCCGAATACCTTGCGTTCCATTACTCTTCCCCCTCCTCTGCCTCTTGCGCAGCTGCCATCTGCCTTCTTGGGCTGGCCTCCTGCTCCTCACGGGCTCTGCGGGCTGCCTCTGCGCGTTCCTGCTCACGAGCCGCCTCAGCCTCCCTCTCCGCCTGCTCACGCGCCTCTTGCTCGGCCTTAGCGGCCTCCAGGGCACTCTGCTTCTCCAGAGCATGCTTGATATCATTCTGAATCTGCCGTTCGGCGGCATCTCTGGCATTAGGCAGGCAATTCGCCGCTATGCGGATGACATACTCAGAGGTGCTCATCGACTGAATTCCCAGAATATTAGGGTAGGCAATGACACTGGAGCTGCGTTCCTCGATGCCCTGAAGCGCCTCGCCGATTAGGGACAGAGTGGCTTCGAGCCCGCGTTCGATTTTGACCGGAACATCAACTACAGCCAGTGCATTTGCCAGCGAATAATTCGTCACATTAACAATCGTGCCGTTAGGAATGATGTGTACCTCGCCCGTAGCACTTACCAGTCTGGTCGTTCTCAGGCCAATCATCTCTACCGTTCCCTTATAAGTCCCGCTCTGGATAACATCCCCGACTGCAAACTGATCCTCAAAAATAATAAAGAAGCCCGTAATCACATCTTTGACTAAACTTTGTGCGCCGAACCCTATAGCCAGCCCGACTACCCCTGCTCCAGCAAGCAGCGGCTTCAGATCGAAGTTGAACTCCGACAGAACCAGCAGAATCATGGTGAAGTTACAGAAGAAGGTAACCACATTCTTCATCAGTCCGCCAACTGTAGAGAAGCGCCGGTTATTGACTAATGCCCTCCCCCTCGTCTCCCGCTCAAGAGACCGGTCAATCACATTGGAGACCACTTTGATAATCACCCGGGTCAGAATGAAAATTAGCAGAATCCGTATCCCGGCAAACAGCACCGCGGCCCACATATCCGCATTGCTTAGCCAGTCCCATACCTTATCCTTGAAGCGCGCAGCTTCCTCGAGGGCTTCTCCGCTTGTTGTCTCGAGCAGCCAGTTATTCATCTAACCCCTCCTTCTTCCCCTACCTCTATATAACCGTCTCCCTCAGCAGCTTTGGCATAGATCCCGCGGATCTCTATACTTTGCTCTGCTACAATGACCCGCACCTCTTCCAGTGCACTCCGGGAGAATTGAATCGACATCGCACAGCCGGCAGTGATCTCCTTGGGCGTAGGGAAGATATCGATTTCAATCTCCGCATATTCAAGCAGCATCTCGGCGCGCAGCGCCTGCTGGGTCGAATCAAACGCTATCAGCAGTTCCTCCTCCACACTCCACGCCTCCCCTGGGCTATTGGTCCTATCTATTGCCGCCATAGTATAAAAAACCACTTCCATCCATATACTAGGATCATCAGAACACGCTCCCGCGGACGTAAGCCTTGCATAATCAGCAGCCTGACCGCTTATTCAGCTGATTTTCCCGTGATTTGCAGTCGCTGCCTCAGAAAGGACGATTATATGAATTTCTCTTCCAAAGCTCCACCACTACAAGAACCATCTTGTTTAAAAATATCACATGCCGACCCCAATATCTATTCTGCCATTACCCACCGTCTGCTGTTCCACTTTTCGCGCACCCGTCCAGATACGCCCATTGTCATTATCTGCGTGGGCACAGACCGCTCGACCGGCGATTCACTTGGCCCCCTGGTCGGCACGACACTGGCCCGCTTCCACAGTCCGCTGTTCCATCTCTACGGAACGCTGGAGGAGCCGGTACATGCCATTAACCTGGAAGAGACAGTTAACCTTGTGTACCAAAAGCATGCCAACCCGTTCATCATCGCCATTGACGCCTGCCTCGGCCAGTCCACTAGCGTTGGCTGCATCCAGGTGGTTGAAGGTCCGCTGCGTCCCGGCGCAGGGGTCAACAAGCAGCTTCCCCCTGTTGGCGATATCCATTTGACCGGCATCGTTAATGTGGGAGGATTCATGGAATACTTCGTATTGCAAAACACCAGATTAAGCCTGGTCATGCGCTTGTCGGATATTATTTCATCCAGCCTGTACTCTGCCTTGAAGCAGTGGAACCTGCATGCTAGATCTGCTGCAACGCGAGAGCAATAACTTCCTTCTCCTCCGGTGACAGAGCATAAGGGGACTCTCCCTTTTCAATCGGCTTTGCATAGATATATGAGTTCTCGCGGTTGTGCAGACTGCTCAGCACAATTCCGCTATGGTTGTCATCCAGAATGGCAAGCGAGAAGCTCAGGTCATTACCTCGTTCTCCAAAAGCATTATAGCGCTTCATGGCCACCTTCGACTTCATGCCGCGCATTTTGGTATGTGCCGCTTCAAGCAGCGCCTTCTGCTCCTGCTGAGTCTCCTCCAGCATGTCCCCCTGATTCTTCAGGTTGACCAGCAGATTCTCCAGATCCTCGATTCCATTCCCGCTCATCATGGCTTCATACCGGCTGCGCATTTTACGAAGCTTGGCACCCTGGACGAGCATCAGAATGGCCATCAATATGATTACCCCGGCAAAGCTCATGATGAATGCCGATAAATACTCGTTTATGATTTCATTTAACTCCGACATGTTGAATCATCCTTTATACAAAAATAAGAATTCCCACGCTGCAACGATACCGACCTGTATAATCCACCTGAATCCTTATTCACTTATTAGCTTGAGTGTGATACGCCATACATTTCCTCCATGGCTAACAGCAGCCGCTGAACATCCGCTTCCGTGGAGCTTACTCCCACGCTCGCCCTTACCGCTCCGCTATCCAGAGTGTCCGCTGCTTGATGGGCCAGCGGTGTACAGTGCATTCCTGCCCGTACGGCAATCTGGTATTCGCGGTCCAGCCGGTGGGCAATATGCGCCGACTCCTGCCCCTCTACAACAAAAGCCACAATCCCACTACGCGGAGCGCCTGGCGCTGGACCCAAAACCCGCATGCCCGGAATAGCAGCTAGGCCCTCCATCAAGAGCTGTGTCAGCTTCCATTCCTGCATATGAATCTGTTCCACTCCCAGTGCCTTAACCGCCTTCACGCCAGCCAGCAGACCGGCTATTCCAACGGCATTCTGTGTCCCTGCCTCATAACGGTCCGGACGAACATTGGGCTGCTCGCTATTCTCCGACTGGCTGCCAGTCCCTCCATGCATCAGCGGCTCCAGATCCAGCCCAGGAGAGATATACAGCCCCCCGGTCCCTTGTGGACCGAGCAGCCCTTTATGTCCCGGAAATGCCAGCAGATCAATATTCATGGCCGCCACGTCAATAGTAAGCGCCCCTGCACTCTGAGCTGCATCAACCAGGAATACAGCCCCATGCGATTTCACAACATCGCCGATATCCCCAATCGGCAGAATACTCCCCAGCAGATTGGAGCTATGATTGCAGATCACCATTCGGGTGTTAGGACGCAGAGATCGCTGAAGCTCCTGAAGGTTGATTTGGCCCTCGCGGTCTGCCTGTATATAATCGACTTCAATCCCGATGCTCCGGCGCAAATACTCCAAGGGTCTGCGCACAGAGTTATGCTCCGTCATCGTTGACACGACATGATCTCCTGGTTGAAGTGTACCCTTAATAGCCATATTTAGCCCCATAGTTGTATTATGAGTGAACGCAATATCCTGGGCATTCGCTATACCAAACAACTCTGCCAACAGCATTCGTGCACGAACCAATACCCGCCCCGTACCGATAGCCAGTGAGTGGTTGCCCCGCCCAGCATTAGCCCCTGACAGCTCCAAGGCCTCCACCATTGCTGCAGCCACCTCCGGTGGCTTGGGCCACGAAGTGGCTGCGTGATCGAGATATACCAGTTTCTCCATCTTCCACCCTCCTTCTTTTCGATTTAAAAAACATACCCCTCCATATCCGTATTAAGGATATCTCAGGATATGTCTTCGGTACAAATATCCAAATCAGTTCCCCAGCAACTCCAGTAATCTTTCCAAGTCTTGGGCACTGTAATAGTTTAATTCGATTTTCCCTTTTTCCTTGCCTTGTTTGATTTTGACCGTTGTTTTGAACCGCTCCCGTAATACTTCCTCTACATTGTCAATATAAGGATCGCGCTTAACGACCTTGGCCTTGATCCCGTTAGCAGGTTTGCGGTCGAGATTTTTAACTACCTCTTCCAGTTCTCTAACGCTCCACTGAAGCTCTACACATTGTGCAGCCAATTGCTTAATGACCTCTGGATCTTTCAGAGCCACAATTGCCCGGGCATGTCCCATCGAAATTGTTCCACGTGAAACATAATCCTTTACTTCTTCCGGCAAGCTAAGCAGCCGCAAAAAGTTGGCGATATGCGATCTGGACTTTCCGACCTTAAGAGAAAGCTCTTCCTGTGTCAGTGAGAATTGATCCATCAGCCCTTGATAAGCAACTGCTATTTCCATCGCGTTAAGATTCTCACGCTGCAAGTTCTCTATAAGGGCAATCTCCATTACCTGCTGATCGCTGAGGCTGCGGACCACTGCCGGAATCGTAGCTTTACCACAATATTGCGAGGCCCGGAATCTGCGTTCCCCGGCAATAATCTCATACCCTTTCAACACACTGCGAACAATGATCGGCTGGATCACTCCATGCTGCCGTATGGATTCTGCAAGCTCCTGGATAGCCTCTTCATTGAAATCCTTGCGCGGCTGATAAGGATTGGCTCTGAGCTGCGTTAATGGAATCTCTAATACCTTATCGTCTTCGTTGATCGACAGAGAAGGTATTAATGCATCCAAGCCTTTCCCTAAGCGCTTACTCATAAGAGATCACTTCCTTTGCCAACTCTAAATATACTTCCGCTCCCTTGGAACGGGAGTCGTAGGTAATAATTGACTGCCCGTGTGAAGGGGCTTCACTTAAGCGTACATTACGCGGAATAATCGTTCGGTATACCTTTTCTTGGAAATATTTCTTCACTTCTTCAATCACCTGAATTCCCAGGTTGGTCCGGGCATCCAGCATCGTGAGCAATACTCCCTCTATTTTGAGATGCGGATTAAGATTCTTCTGAACCAGTCTTACAGTATTGAGCAACTGGCTTAATCCTTCAAGCGCATAATATTCGCATTGTATAGGGATAATCACTGAGTCTGCAGCCGTTAGAGAGTTAATGGTAAGAATCCCTAATGATGGAGGACAATCTATGATGATGTAATCATAATTCGCCTTAACTGCATTCAGCGCCTTCTTCAGCTTCAGTTCCCGCGATATCGTAGAGACCAGCTCGATCTCTGCTCCTGCCAGCTGAATGGTTGCCGGAATAATATGAAGGCCTTCAATCCGGGTCTCCTGAATCGTTTCCTGTGGATCCACTTCATTAATAAGAATATCATAAATGCAATTCTCTACATCCGCTTTGTTGACGCCAACGCCGCTCGTAGTGTTGCCTTGCGGATCAATATCAACAAGCAGCACTCTCTTCCCCAGAGTAGCCATGCTGGCACCCAGGTTCACAGAGGTTGTTGTTTTACCTACCCCGCCTTTTTGATTTGCTATGGCAATAATCTTGGACACTTATTTCACCTCGAATTGTTTAGAAAGAATCATCTTGTAGTTCATAGTTGTTAACGGCATAATAATCTTGATCTACGGCATCACTTTTGCGGAGATGTAGATAAATAACAATTAGACAACAACTTATCCTTAGAGTGTATATGTGATAACGTTCGAAGCTAGTCATAGAAAAGGCGGCCAACACCTCAGGGCCGCCTTCAGCTTTTGTTTCCATTTATCGTTTTGGAATTTGGATCACAATCTCATAATGATCTCCGCGGTCATTCTCGGAGGTCTTAATCTCCATTCCTGAACCGGTCACCATGTCTATAGATTGCCGAATTGTATTAAGAGCGAGACGAACATCTTTGGTATAGGAGGTCCGTTTTGATTTTTTGGTCTGAGTAACAGCCTTGTAGAAGGCGATACGTGCTTCCGTTTGTTTTACATTTAATTCCTTTGAAATAATCTCTGCCAGAACCTTAAGCTGCATCTCCTCCGTGTCCAGCGACAAGAGTGAGCGTGCATGGCGCTCGGTGATTTTTCTTTCCATTAATGCCGTCTTGACCTGTTCAGGCAAATTCAGCAAGCGGATTTTGTTGGCAATGGTGGATTGGCTTTTACCAAGCCGCTGAGCCAGACTCTCCTGGGTCAATTGATGCAAGTCAATCAGCTTCTGATACGCGATCGCCTCTTCAATAGAGGTTAAGCCCTCACGCTGCAAGTTCTCTATCAGTGCGATGGACGCAGCCTGTGAATCATTGAATTCGCGGACAAGCGCCGGAATGGTGTCCAAGCCCAGCTTTTTAACCGCCCGCCAGCGTCTTTCGCCTGCAATAATCTCATACTGGGAATCACGCATACGCACAACGATGGGCTGGATTACTCCATGAGTTTTGATAGTCTGACACAACTCTTCTATCTTCTCATCATCAAAAATAGTCCGTGGCTGATAAGGACTGCTGATGACCTCATGAACTGGGATTTGTTTGACTTCTTCTCCGCTGCTCCGCTCAGTAAATCCAAAAAGCTTGGTGAATTGTTCTTTCATTCCGTTCATAACCACCTAATTTCGTTATAGTACGATCTTCTTAACCTTTCCTGCGAAAAGCTTATCGTACAGCGTAAGAAAAGTATCCATAAGTAATTCTTAGCCACTTCTCTTAAAGACGGCCTAGCATTCATTCTGATCACATCTATTAAAAGTCTTACTATATTATTCTATCACTTTTCCACTAATAATCCTATTCTCCATAATGACCTATTTTTCCTGCAAACCCACCCGAATTGACCCAGCTTTCCACGAAACAACCCCAAACATATAAATTCTTATCTATCAAAAAAAGATCAAGCTCACATTCGCATGAGCTTGATCCAGTATAACAGAAGACTGTCAAATGTTGTTTCACGTGAAACAATTAGATGAGCGGTGATTTCGCAGGTACGCCCGGCTTACGCGGATACTTGGAGGGGGTGGCCCCAGTCTTACGTACAAGAATAATATGCCGGGAAGATTCTTCCACTGGCAGACTGAAGGATTCTACCTTATGCAGTTCAGCACGCAGTTCCTTGAAGCTGCGCTTGGCTTCTTGCAATTCCTCCGTCGGATCACTCCCCTTCATGGCAGCGAAGATGCCGTCCTTGCGGGTGAACGGCAGACAGAATTCATTCAGAAGCGATAAGCGCGCCACCGCACGGGCAGTGACTACATCATAAGCATCCCGGTGAACAAACTGTCTGGCGACATCCTCTGCCCGGCCGTGAATAAGCTTTACACCCTTCAACCCCAGGGTATCACAGACATGCTGCAAGAAAGTGATCCGTTTGCTAAGTGAATCCACAATCGTCAGCTTGAGATCAGGGAAGCATATTTTTAGCGGAATTCCAGGGAACCCTGCCCCTGATCCGATATCAGCAAGACTCTTCGTCTCCTGCATATTCACGTAGAAGGCTAAAGATAAAGAATCATAGAAGTGCTTAGTATATACCTGGCTCCGTTCTGTGATTCCGGTTAGATTCATCTTCTCATTCCAGGAAATCAGCTCCTGATAATAGAGTTCAAATTGTTCAAGCTGCTTCATTGAGAGTTCCAACCCATGCTCCTTGAGCAGGGAGGTGAACTCGGCTACCGTTGTATCCATAAATTATCCTTTCGCCGCTGTTACACGGTTGTAGTGCTCCAGATAGACCAGCAGGATTGAGATATCTGCCGGGGTAACGCCTCCGATACGCGAAGCCTGCCCAATGGAGATTGGAGCGATTTTGGTCAGCTTTTGCCGTGCCTCCATCGCCAGTCCATGAATCTCATTATAGTTGATATCGTCAGGGATCTTCTTCTGCTCCATCTTCTGCAGCTTCTCCACATGCAGGAGCTGTTTCTCAATATAGCCGGCATACTTAATCTGGATCTCCACCTGCTCCTTCATCTCTTCATCCAGCTCTTCTGGAGAAGGAGAGATGATATCCACGAAGCTGTAGGCGATCTCAGGGCGGCGCATTAAGGTCAGCAGGTTGCTTCCGTCAACAATTGGTGCAGATCCATAACTGGCTAGAGCTTCATTCACTTGAATCGGCTTAACCTTCGTCTCCTGCAGACGGATAATCTCACGGTCGACCCGGCCTTTCTTATCAAGGAAGGCTTCATAGCGCTGCTCTGTAATCAGCCCAATGTCATAGCCGATTGGTGTCAGGCGGAGATCCGCATTATCATGACGGAGCAGCAGCCTGTATTCCGCGCGGGAAGTCAGCAGGCGATAAGGTTCATTCGTTCCCTTAGTGACAAGATCATCGATTAGAACGCCAATATAGCCCTGCGAACGGTCCAGCACCACTGGCTCTTTCTCCTGTACTTTACGCGCTGCATTGATTCCGGCAATTACACCTTGCCCTGCCGCTTCCTCATAACCAGAGGTTCCGTTGATTTGTCCTGCAGTGAATAGTCCTGGCAGACGTTTGGTTTCCAGAGATGGCCAGAGCTGCGTAGGAACCATGGCATCATATTCAATGGCATAGCCGTTGCGCATCATCTCTACCTTCTCCATACCGGGAATAGATCGCAGGACCGCCAGCTGCACATCCTCAGGAAGGCTTGTCGACAGACCCTGTACATAGTATTCCGATGTATTTTTACCTTCCGGCTCCAGGAAGATCTGATGCTGTGATTTATCACTGAACCGGACAACCTTATCTTCAATGGAAGGGCAATAACGCGGACCCGTTCCTTCAATAATACCCGTGAACATCGGTGCCCGGTGCAGATTGTCATTAATAATCTGGTGGGTAACCGGAGAGGTGTAGGTCAGCCAGCAAGGCAACTGCTCATTATCCGAGGATTTGGTTTCAAAAGAGAAGAATTTCAGCTTCTCATCGCCCGGCTGGATTTCTGTCTTAGAGAAATCAATCGAATCCTTGTGGACACGCGGTGGCGTTCCGGTCTTGAAGCGGACCAAATCGAACCCCAGTTCGCGTAGATTCTCGGACAGGCGTACGGACGGCTGCTGATTATTTGGTCCGCTCTCATATGTCAGCTCACCCATAATCACTTTGCCGCGCAGATAGGTCCCTGTTGTTAGAATAACGGTCTTACTGTGATATACCGTCCCTGTCTTCGTCACCACTCCGGCGCAGCGTCCATCCTCCACGATCAGCTCCTCTACCATCCCCTGGCGCAGTGTCAGGTTAGCAGTCTTCTCCATCGTTTCTTTCATCGCGTGCTGATAGAGGAACTTGTCTGCTTGTGCACGCAGGGCATGAACTGCAGGTCCCTTGCCTGTATTAAGCATTCGCAGCTGAATGAAGGTCTTATCTATATTGCGGCCCATTTCTCCGCCCAGTGCATCGATTTCACGCACCACATGGCCCTTAGCGGGTCCGCCAATCGAAGGATTACATGGCATGAAGGCCACCATATCCAGGTTAATTGTGATCATCAGTGTGCGGCAGCCCATCCGTGCAGCAGCCAGAGCTGCTTCGCAGCCGGCATGACCGGCGCCGATGACGATAACATCATAGCTGCCTCCATCATAATTCATAACGGTTCCTCCTTCTTATTTGCCCAAGCAGAATTGCGAGAAGATCTGGTCCAGCAGTGAATCAGCTGCCGTATCTCCAATAATCTCCCCTAGCTGCTCCCAGGCCAGACGTACATCAATCTGTATCATATCTATAGGAATCAGCATATCCGCTGCTTCATAAGCATCCTGTAGAGATTTATGTGCCTTCTTAAGCAAGGCTATATGCCTTACATTGCTTACATAGGTCAGATCGCCCGATTCCAGCTTGCCCCCGAAAAAGAGTGCGGAGATCGCCTCTTCCAGTGTGTCGAGTCCTTCCTCTTCCAGCACCGACATCGGAACAATACTCGTGTCAGCGAAAAAGGAGTGCAGCTTCCCCGTGTCCAGACGGGACGGTAAGTCCATTTTATTCATGATGACCAGCGCTTGTCTACCGTGGATTTGTTCCATCAGCGCCAGCTCATCCTCATGAAGCTCCTCATTGGCATTCAGCACCAGCAGAATCAGATCCGCATCACTGAAAGCTGCCCTCGAGCGCTCCACACCGATTCTTTCCACCACATCCATCGTCTCACGGATACCGGCAGTATCCAGCAGCTTCAGAGGGATATTATTAATCGTTACATACTCTTCTATCACATCACGCGTTGTTCCCGGAATGTCGGTCACAATCGCCTTGTTGTCGCGGGCAAGCGCGTTCAGCAGTGAGGACTTCCCAACATTGGGCCTGCCCACAATAGCTGTCGTAATCCCTTCGCGCAGAATCTTTCCTTCATTGGCGGTTCGAAGCAGCTTATCTATGCCTTGCATAACCTCTTGACTCTTATCCTTGATGAAATCGGCAGTTAAGGATTCCACGTCATGCTCGGGGTAATCAATATTTACTTCAATATGGGCCAGCATCTCAATAAGGGTGTGCCGAAGCTCATGAATACGTGCGGATAATGAGCCGCTAACCTGCTTGAGGGCAACCGAGAAGGCCCGGTCCGACTTGGAACGAATCAGATCTATCACGGCCTCGGCCTGCGAGAGATCAATCCGTCCGCCCAAGAAGGCACGCTTTGTGAACTCTCCTGGCTCGGCCAGCCGGATGTCCTGCTGCAACAGCAGATCCATTACTCTTCTTACAGAGATTACACCGCCATGAGCGCTGATCTCCACCACATCCTCCGTAGTAAAAGAGCGTGGTCCCTTCATGACGGTTACCAGCACCTCTTCCAGCTGTTCCCCGTCCTGCGGACTCACGATATGTCCATAATGCACGGTATGAGACTCAGCTTCCGTAAGGGGGATGCGGCTTTTGAACAAGGGGGCTACTTGGGGAATTGCCTGCGGTCCGCTAACCCGGATGATGGCAATACCGCCCTCACCCAAGGCTGTCGATACAGCGGCAATAGTGTCACTAAGCATGTTGTAATTCACCTCTGGGTATGGTATCAAAAAACAAATGACTCCTCGCATAGGTCAAGGAGTCATTGCGGCATATGGTTCTACTTCAAAGTTATAACGACGCGGCGGTTCGGCTCTTCACCCTTGCTGAGGGTGTTCACCTGCTTGTGATCCTGTAATCTGGAATGGATGATCTTGCGTTCCTGCGGGGACATGGGCTCAAGGACCACCTCTTTGCGGGTCCTCACCACACGCCCGGCCAGACGGTCGGCCAGCTCCTCCAGTGTCTTCTTACGTCGCTCCCGGAAGTTCTCCGCATCCAGCACGAGCCGGATGAAGCTGTCGGAATACCGGTTGGCAACAATATTAGCCAGATACTGCAAAGCATCGAGAGTTTGTCCTCTTCTGCCAATCAGCAGCCCAAGCTCCGGACCGGAAATTTGCAGAACAGTTGATTCCTTGGCATGAACAATTTCAACTTCCACCTCAAGCCCCATGCTCTTGGCGACATCTACAATGAAATGAACGGCCTGACCGTATGCTTCTTCTACCGGGTGTCCGGAATCCTGGCGCGGTACACCGCTGATCGCCTCTGTATTGCTCTCTCTTGTTGTCTGCTGAGACAGTAGCGGAGCACTCGCCGCTGATGCCGGTGCGGCTTCCGGGATCAAGGTCAATTCTACCTTGGCTCCCTTCGCACCGATCAATCCAAGGAATCCTTTTGACGGCTGTTCAAGTACGTTGACCGTTACCCGGTCTTTGTGAACTCCAAGCTGATTAAGTCCCCGTTCTACAGCTTCTTCAATGGTTTTCCCTGTCGCGACGACTTTGCTCATTTTGACTTTTTGACCCCCTTCTTCCCATTGCTTCCGTTTCCTTTAGCAGTAGGAGTTACATCTTTGCGGGCGTTAGAGTTGCTGTTCTTGCTCTTCGTCAGGTTTACATCCTTGGCCTTGCTGTTGCCTGCACTTACCGTAGCATTGGCAGCAACAAGTGCTGCTTTGTGCTTATCATTGTTGCGGTACAAGAAGTAGTTCTGGACAATGGTGTAAATATTGCTGTATACCCAGTACAGAGGCAGAGCAGCCGGGAAATTGTAGGACATGATGAAGATCAGAACCGGATAGACCATCATCATGAACTGCATTGGCCCCTGCTGTTGGACCGGGTTCATCTTGGTCATCATGCGGGTCTGAATGAAGGTGGTTGCGGCAGCGAGAACCGGCAGGATGAACAGGTGATCGGGTTTGCCGAGCTGCAGCCACAGGAAGTCATGTAATCTAAGATCCGGATTGTAGTAGATCGAGTTGTATAGGGCGATGAAGATTGGCATCTGCACAATCAGCGGCAGACAGCCCGCCATCGGATTAACCTTGTTTTCCTGGAACAGCCGCATCGTTTCCTGCTGAACCTTTTCGGGCTCATCTTTATATTTCTTCTTAATCTTCTCAAGTTCCGGCTGAATCGCCTGCATGGCGCGCGAGCTCTTCACCTGCTTAATCGTAAGCGGAAGAATCAGCGTGCGGACAATAATAACCATTACAAGAACGGCTAGGCCATATTGGCCGTTGAACCATTTCGCAAAAGTATCCAGGGCAATGGCGAAATAATAGACTACATTACTCTGCCAGAAGCCTCCATTTTTCAAATCCTCCGTAGTGTGCGTCACTGATGTCGCAGACGGAGAGCATCCCGACAGAACAGCGATCATTAGAACCATTAACCCGAGGAGAAGAAACATTTTTCCTCGCTTAGTCTTCATTAGAGACACTTCAAAACCCCTCTCATAAACATTCCATTGCACCGTAAATCATAACATAATTATGGATACAAATAAACAAGCCCTCTTCAGGCTCTTTTACTTGCGTAAAGCCTTGAGCAGCTTGGCTTTGCGCAGCACATGCAGCACGCTTTTCTCCAGCT
Organism: Paenibacillus sp. FSL H7-0350; assembly: GCF_038593195.1. Classification (NCBI taxonomy): domain Bacteria; kingdom Bacillati; phylum Bacillota; class Bacilli; order Caryophanales; family Paenibacillaceae; genus Paenibacillus; species Paenibacillus sp. FSL H7-0350. The sequence continues at coordinate 4,384,723 of NZ_CP151972.1, forward strand.
CGGCGTAATCTTTGGAGAGTGCTCCTTTTCTGACAATGAAAACGATATCCAGATTGCCGGCAATTTCCGCCTCGTGATGACGGACAATCTCTTTGACCAGCCTTCTCATCCGGTTGCGGACTACAGCATTCCCGACCTTTTTGCTGACGGATATGCCCACCCGGAATCGTTCCACTTCTCTTCTGGGGAACCAATATACTACATACTGATGATTCGCAAATGACTTCCCATGGCGGTATACACGGCTGAAGTCGGCACGATTTCGTAATCGTAAACTTTTGTGCACGGGAATCTCCTATTCAAATACCGGAATTTCTCCAGGCTCCGGCATTTCATCTTCTATTATTAGTATTGTCATTCAAGGGAGACCATAAACGGTTAGTCCCGCGGCCCTGGAGACACCCTGCTGACAAAAACAGACGGTTTGTGGATCTATAATCAAGTGGAAACAGCTTTGCAGTCCTTCAAAAGGAAGATACCTTTAAAAAAAAGCCCCGCAGTAGCGTTAACATCCCCTGCAGAGCCTAGTATTTATTGTTGCGGCAGCAGAAGTAATGCGTGGGTATCTGCTCGCTGAGCGTCATCCCATTCTGCGCTATATATAGAAGAGAAATAAAAACAGCTGATGCATTCTGCAAATAAAGCGTAAAAAAGGACCACAGCAGTGGTCCCAAAGTGGCCTATCTTACGCACTCAAAACTTTTCTGCCTTTCAAGCGGCGGGCTGCCAGCACTTTGCGGCCGTTTTTCGTGCTCATTCTTTTGCGGAAACCATGCACCTTTTTGCGTTTGCTCACATTTGGTCTGAACGTCGGTCTCATGTATTGCACCTCCCTTACAGGAACTAATTACTGTCATATAAGCAGAAACGGACTAAGCCGTCCTTAAAGTAGGGACAGTATCTACAAGTATTATCAATTTAATTTGGAGACATATCCTCACAGAAAACACCTTTATATATTTAAACATATTTTTGCTCCAAAAGTCAACTATCTCTCTTTCTCCCTCTTTTTCAGGTTGCTCCCCTTGTACACTCGTTTTTTGGAACAGCCCGAAAGCCAGAATCTTATCCCCAGCTTGCGCCGTCTCCTCACTAATCCTAACTTTAACCGCTTATCCACAAAGTAACACATCCAAAATAATAATCCACAGGCTTGTCCAGTTATCCACCTGTGATTAATTCCGGGCAGATTTTGCTCACAGATGAGCACAACCTGTGTATAAAAAAATTGGCGTAGTCGCGGAAACTGTCGAACCGTAAACAAATTATCAACAATATGTAGTGGTGTGCCTAAAAATTATACACAAGTGATTGAATTTGTGGATAAAATAGCGTGGCTCATTGAAAAATAAGGGGCGTTTTGCTATGATGGTATTACTTTTGAATGTGAATAGATTTGTTTGTTCAATAAATTATCAACAAGCTGTGGATAAAGTTGTGAACAATTCAAATTTATCCATGTTTTTTTGTCTCTTGAAGTTGCATACTGGGGATAAGATTCAGCACCAACCCATTTTCTTCGACATTTCCACTTCATGGCTGATGCCACATTTGGAAGATTTAAAGGAGTGACAGTCTGTGGACAGCCATACTTCCGAATTATGGCAGCAAATATTATCGATTATTCAAACCAAACTAAGCAAGCCGAGCTTCGATACCTGGTTCAAGGCCACCAAGGCCATGACGTTCAATTCCCAGGCTCTTATCATCTCGGCGCCTACAACCTTTGCCGTAGAATGGCTGGAAAGTCGCTACACCAAACTGGTAGGAGCAACGGTATATGAAGTTACCGGACAGCAAGTGGAAGTCAAATTTGTCATTGAGGAGAACAAGCCCTCTGAGCCTGTGGTTCAGCAAAGTGCGCCTACTCCCGTTGTTTCACGCGAAGAAGCACAGACGCATTTGCTCAATCCCAAATACACCTTCGACACGTTCGTGATCGGTTCAGGCAACCGTTTTGCGCATGCAGCCTCCCTTGCTGTAGCCGAAGCGCCGGCCAAAGCCTATAACCCTCTGTTTCTCTATGGGGGCGTTGGTCTCGGAAAGACTCACCTGATGCATGCGATCGGCCATTATGTGCTGGAGCACAACCCCAACAACAAGGTGATTTACATCTCCTCCGAGAAGTTCACGAATGAATTCATCAACTCCATCCGTGATAACCGCGGCGAAAGCTTCCGCAACAAGTACCGCAATGTTGACATTTTGCTGATTGACGACATCCAATTCCTGGCCGGCAAGGAGTCAACGCAGGAGGAATTTTTCCATACGTTCAATGCTCTTCACGAAGAACGCAAGCAAATTATTATCTCCAGCGACCGGCCTCCGAAGGAAATTCCTACGCTGGAAGAACGGCTGCGCTCACGGTTTGAATGGGGACTGATTACAGATATTCAGCCTCCCGATCTGGAGACGCGGATTGCCATTCTGCGCAAGAAGGCGAAGGCGGAGAACCTGGATATCCCGAATGAAGCCATGATGTATATTGCCAACCAGATCGATACGAATATCCGGGAGCTGGAAGGCGCGCTGATCCGTGTAGTGGCTTATTCGTCTCTGACGAACCAGGATGTGACAACACATCTGGCAGCCGAAGCGCTGAAGGATATCATCCCTTCGAGCCGTCCGAAGATGATCACCATTAACGATATTCAGCAAAAAGTCGGTGAATACTACAATTTACGCATGGAGGACTTCAAAGCGCGGAAACGCACGAAGGCCGTAGCTTTTCCAAGACAGATTGCCATGTATCTCTCCCGTGAGTTAACTGATTATTCGCTTCCCAAGATCGGCGAGGCCTTCGGAGGACGCGACCATACAACGGTTATCCATGCCCATGAGAAGATTACGCAGCAATTAAAGGTGGACCAGGAGCTCTACAAAGTGGTAAATAATCTTTCGGAGAAAATTAAAAATCCTTCCTAAGAGGAACAAAGAGCCTATACACAATCTATACACATGTGGGTAGGCTTAATTTTATGCTGTTTAGCGACTTATCCACATAAACGGAGCCCCTACTACTAATACTATTAAATAACTATAATAATTCATCTTCTAAGAGCAGGTTTCAAAGAGCATTTACGTACACCCAATTCCCAATTTTTCAGCTAGGAGTGAAATCATGAAAATCAGCATTCTCAAAAACGAACTTAACGAATCCATCGGCCATGTCTCCAAGGCTATCTCCAGCAGAACAACGATTCCTATTCTGACCGGCATTAAGTTTGAGGTTAGCCATCAGGGCGTTACACTGACTGCAAGCGATACGGATATTTCCATTCAATCCTTCATCCCTGCTGAGAATGACAGCCAGACGATCGTTAAGGTAGAGCAGCCGGGCAGCGTAGTGCTTCCCGCCAAATTTTTCGTAGAGATTATCAAGAAGCTTCCCTCCAAAGAAATTCACATGGAAGTTAAAGAAGGCTTCCAGACCTATATCTCCTCCGGCTCTACGGAGATTCAGATTGTGGGTCTCGATCCTGAAGAATTCCCTGTTCTGCCAAGCATTGAGGAGAATGAAACCATCTCCATGCCCGGTGATTTGCTGAAGAATATGATCAAACAGACCGCCTTCTCCATCTCCACTCAAGAGACAACACCGATCCTGACAGGCATTCTGTGGAATCTGGCCGACAATGAATTCAAGTTCACGGCTACCGACCGCCACCGGCTCGCAACCCGAGCTGCACACCTGGAGGGTACAGAGAATATCCAGTTCGCGAATATTGTCATTGCCGGCAAAACGCTGAACGAGCTGAGCAAAATTATCCCTGATCAGAATATGCTGGTGGATATTGTCGTCGCCGATAACCAGGTGCTGTTCAAAATCGACAAAGTGCTGTTCTATTCGCGGATTCTGGATGGCATTTATCCGGATACTTCTAGAATTATTCCAACCACCTACAAAACAGAACTAACCTTGGACACAAAAAAATTAAGCGAATCGATTGACCGCGCTTATTTGCTGTCCCGTGAAGAGAAAACGAACATCGTCCGGATGCAGACCCTGGAGAACGGCGATGTGGAGATCTCCTCCAGCTCCTCCGAGCTAGGGAAGGTCCGTGAAGAGCTGGAAGTCATGGATTTCAAAGGCGAGCCGCTGCGCATCTCCTTCAACTCCAAATATATGCTCGATGTACTGAAGGTTGTGGAGAGTGAGCAGCTCGTGATCGCCTTCACAGGCATGATGAGTCCGATTATTCTCAGACCGCTCGATGAGAGCCGCAGCCTGTATGTGATTCTGCCATACCGGACAACTAATTAACGCCCTGTTCATCAACATGTGGATAAGTGGCCGAAAGGATCAAAAACATGAAAAAAATAGTTATCCACAGTGGATATATTAAGCTCGACCAGTTCCTGAAGCTCTCCGATTGTGTATCCACAGGGGGGATGGCTAAGGCGCTGCTGCAGGAAGGGCATGTGCGGGTGAACGGTGAGGTGGAGGAACGGCGTGGCCGGAAGCTCTACCCGGGTGATACTATCGAGGTACAGGATAACGGCGTGTTTGAAGTTGAGGGCGGCGGCGTCAAGGAGGAGTAACCCTAAGGAGGAACAGACTCTTGTTTGTCAAAAATATCGGACTGCAGGATTACCGCAACTATGGGCTGCTGCGTCTTGAGCATCTGGGTGATGTGAATCTTATTCTCGGACAGAACGCCCAGGGCAAAACCAATCTCATGGAGGCTTTGTTTGTCCTTGCGATGACCAAAAGCCACCGGACCTCCAAGGACAAGGAGCTGATCTCCTTCGATGCTCCGGCGGGCTCCGCGCAGATTGTTGCTGAAGTAGAGCGTAAATACGGGGATCTTAAGCTGGAGCTGACCCTGTCCCCGCAAGGCAAGAAGGCCAGAATTAACGGGCTGGAGCAGCGCCGGCTCAGCGAATTCGTAGGCTCGCTGAATGTGGTGATGTTTGCTCCGGAGGATCTGGAGATTGTCAAAGGCACTCCGGGAATCCGGCGGCGGTTCCTTGACATGGAGATTGGCCAGGTCCAGCCGAGCTACCTGTTCCATCTGCAGCAGTATCAGAAAATTCTCGTCCAACGGGGCAATCTGCTGAAGCAGCTATGGGGCAAAGAGGCTGGCGGCAGGGAGCTTCTGGACATCTGGGATGCCCAACTTGTAGAACATGGTGTTAAAATCGTCAAAAAAAGGAAACAATTCATAAAGAAGCTGCAAATATGGGCAGAAAGCATCCACCGGGGCATCACAAACGGCGGAGAAGAGCTCAAACTGCTCTATGTCCCCTCGTTTGGTGAGCGTGAAGAGGAAGATGAAGCTGTCTTATTGGACAATTTTATGTTAAAGTTATCACAAACAAGAGATCAGGAAATCAGGCGCGGCATGACGCTGACGGGTCCCCATCGGGATGACCTGTCCTTTTTTATCAACGGAAGAGAAGCTCAGGTCTACGGTTCCCAAGGGCAGCAACGTACGGCAGCTTTATCGCTCAAGCTGGCGGAAATTGAACTGATCCATGAGGAGATCGGAGAATACCCTGTGCTGCTTCTTGATGATGTTTTGTCCGAACTTGATCCCTATCGTCAGACCCAGCTTATCGAAACCTTTCAGAGCAAGGTGCAGACCTTCATCACTGCTACCGGTGTTGAGGGACTGAATGCTGATAAATTAAAGGGTGCAATCCTGTATCATGTCCATGGCGGCAAAGTGGGGCTATAAAGAGCGGAGGAAGACCATGTATATTCATTTGGGCGGAGAAAAAATTATTCGATCCTCAGAGCTGATTGCTATATTTGATATATCGATTGAGAAATCCTCCAAGGTATCGAAGCAGTTTATGACTCATTCCCAGCAGGATAAGAAGCTGGAACGCATTGGTGAAGAGGAAGCGAAGTCTATTGTCGTGACCAGGAATATTGTCTACTACTCCCCGATCTCCTCCTCCACTCTCAAAAAAAGAGCCAAGATCTTGTTAGAAATATAAGTTTCGTAAGCTACAGGAGATAATCTGAAAGAAGTAGGTGAAGGCATGTCAATGAATCAACCGACATATGATGAGAGCCAGATTCAGGTACTGGAAGGGCTGGAAGCAGTTCGGAAACGTCCCGGCATGTACATTGGCTCCACCAGCTCCAAAGGTCTGCATCATTTGGTCTGGGAGGTTGTCGATAATAGTATCGATGAGGCGCTGGCAGGTTTTTGCGACCGGATTGAAGTCATAATTACTGAAAATAATAGTGTGACTGTTATTGACAACGGGCGGGGAATTCCTGTCGGTGAGAACGTCAAGCTGAAGAAGTCCACGCTTGAAGTGGTCATGACTGTCCTGCATGCGGGCGGTAAGTTCGGCGGCGGGGGTTACAAGGTGTCCGGCGGTCTTCACGGCGTAGGGATCTCTGTGGTTAACGCCTTGTCCGAGAAGGTAGTTGTCACTGTCAAACGTGACGGGCATGTCTACCAGCAGGAGTACAACCGCGGTGTGCCGCAATATGACATCCGAGTGATTGGGGATACAGAGGAGACGGGGACCACCACCACCTTCCACCCGGACCCGGATATTTTTACCGAAACCACTACTTTTGAATACTCCACGCTCCTTACCCGTATCCGAGAGCTGGCCTTCCTGAACAAGGGCATTGAGTTGTCACTGCTGGATGAACGGACCGGGGTCAACAATACGTTCAAGTATGAAGGCGGTATTGTGGAGTATGTAAAATATCTTAACGAGAAAAAAGAAGCTCTTCATGAGGATCCCATCTACGTGGAAGGCTCACGGGATATGATCGCGGTTGAAGTGGCTCTCCAATATAACGATTCATACACAGAGAACATCTATTCGTTCGCTAATAATATCAATACCCATGAAGGCGGAACGCATGAATCCGGCTTCAAGAGTGCCTTGACGCGGATCATTAATGACTACGCACGCAAGGCAGGCGTAATCAAGGACAGCAGTCAGAATCTGACCGGTGATGATGTCCGGGAGGGTCTGACGGCGATTATCTCCGTCAAGATTCCTGAGCCGCAGTTCGAAGGTCAGACCAAGACAAAGCTCGGCAACAGTGAAGTCCGCGGGATTGTAGAATCTCTGTTCGGCGAGAAGCTGCAGGAGTTCCTGGAAGAGAACCCTGCCGTTTCGCGCAAGGTGCTAGAGAAGTCATTGCAGGCTTCTCGTGCCCGTGAAGCGGCCAAAAAGGCCCGTGAGCTAACCCGCCGCAAGAGCGCGCTTGAAGTCAGTGCCCTGCCGGGCAAGCTGGCGGATTGCTCCTCTAAGGATGCATCCATTAGTGAGCTGTACATCGTCGAAGGTGACTCTGCGGGCGGATCTGCCAAGCAGGGCCGGGACCGTCATTTCCAGGCCATCCTGCCGCTGCGCGGCAAGATCCTGAACGTGGAGAAGGCCCGGTTGGACCGGATCTTGTCCAATGCGGAAATCCGGGCAATTATCACTGCTCTCGGAACCGGGATCAGCGATGATTTCGATCTCTCGAAGGCGCGTTACCACAAGGTGGTCATCATGACCGATGCGGACGTTGACGGTGCCCATATCCGAACGCTGCTGCTTACCTTCTTCTACCGTTACATGCGGAAGATTGTCGATGCGGGATATATCTATATCGCCCAGCCGCCGCTCTTCAAGATCGAGCGCAACAAGGTTGTGCGCTATGCACAGAGCGAGCGGGAGCGCGATGAGATCATTTCGACCTTCGGCGAGAACGTGAAGGTTAACGTTCAGCGCTACAAGGGTCTCGGTGAGATGAACGCCGCTCAGCTCTGGGACACTACGATGGACCCTGAGAGCCGCACCATGCTGCAGGTGACCATTGAGGATGCCATGCTGGCAGACAGTATCTTTGACACCCTGATGGGGGACAATGTCGAACCGCGCCGCGAATTCATTCAGGAGCATGCGCAATCGGTCAAGAACCTGGATATTTGATCAGTTTACAGCGAACCTCCGGATCATCCCTTGCGGGTGAAGCCGGAGGTTTTTAAGTATAAGATGGAGGGTATATAGCCTGCCACTTGAATACATAGAGTTAGATGTTCAATATTCGCTTGCGGCGGCTGGTTACGGACTTCCGTTTAGGCTTCAACCGTCCATAGGCCACAGCATAACGGTGTATTCTGCGGTAAATTGCTTTGTTCGGGAACAATTTGAAGACAATGATGGAGGGTAAGGTATTTACTTCAAGCAGCCATAGATCGTGATGCTGGTCCATGGCTACATCAAGCCCCAGCTCCTTAAGACCTGGATAAGCCGTCTCGAGCTGCGCACCGATTCGGACGCCCAGGGATTTCAGCTGCTGGATGGTTGCAGACATTTCGTCAGAACTCATATGCTCCTTGAACAGGGTATCTACCGGGAAAACACTGCCCCCGCTGTGATAATTCGTAATCACCTTCTGCGGCGCGGCGACCCGGCCAAGCATGCCTGTAGACTCCCAGCTTCCCTGAGGATTCTTCTGGGTAAGCACGCGTAGGTCGAAGGGACGGTTCTGATGCTGAAGCAGATCAATGCCCTGCTGGACCAGGTAGGTGCGGTCTCCAACCCGGGGCAACAGTGCAGCATGAAGCTCCTCGGGGCTATAAAAGACCTCGGCGTCCTTTGCATAGCGCAGGATATACATCAGCTTCGGCTCTGCCGGTACTTCTGCTTCACTGCTTTCGGATTCTGCCTCCGGCCCATCGGTATCGGGCTGCTGCCCGCTGGGACTTAAGTGCACTATCCTTTGCTCGGCTCTCATCACTCCGCTGCCATAGGTGCCACGGTCAGGTTTGATATATACCGTGCCGTGCAGATGTAGCATTTCTTTAAGCTCCTCCAGGCTGTATTTACGCGTTTCGGGAATGTAGACCGAGAGCTGACGGTTTTGCAGAATGACTTTCGTTTTTGCCCATTTGCTGGACACGCGCTGAATCTTCATGTTCTGCCTCCGTTTCTTTACGCATCGCGAATTTTCAGGACAAGAAAGCTAAATAATGTTATAATATAAGGATATGAGATTATGCTATTTGGGACGAAAACAGGGGCATGAAGCCAATCCTCTTGTCTCTACAGTCTATGTACTGAAGACAGCAGCGGAGAGGGCGTATATCCTTATCCGTACTAAAAGAAAATCAATATAGACGATAACAGGCTATCATGTTTAATTGTGCTGGTTTTGTGAAAGTAATATAATATAGGGTAGCGGTTTTTAACTGAAGGAGGTCCACCAACTCATGGCTGAACAAAATAACCCGCAAATCAGGGATCGGGACATTGGCGTGGAAATGCGCGAATCCTTTATGGATTACGCAATGAGCATCATTGTAAGCCGGGCTTTGCCGGATGTGCGGGACGGACTCAAGCCTGTTCACCGACGCATTTTGTTTGCGATGTCGGAACTTGGAATGTCCTCGGATAAGCCACACAAGAAGTCAGCTAGAATCGTCGGTGAGGTTATCGGTAAGTATCACCCTCACGGTGACTCGGCAGTCTACGAAACAATGGTACGTATGGCACAGGATTTCTCCATGCGCTATATGCTTGTAGACGGTCATGGTAACTTCGGTTCCATCGACGGAGATATGGCAGCTGCGATGCGTTATACCGAAGCACGCCTGTCCAAAATTGCCGGAGAAATGCTCCGTGATCTGAACAAGGAAACGGTTGATTTCGCCCCCAACTATGACGGCGAAGAGAATGAGCCTGTAGTTCTGCCTGCACGTTATCCCAACCTGCTGGTCAATGGTGTAGGCGGGATTGCGGTGGGTATGGCTACCAACATTCCTCCGCATAATCTCGGTGAGGTCATTGACGGAGTACAGGCGATGATCAAGAACCCGGATATTACACCTATGGAGCTTATGGAATATATTCAAGGCCCGGATTTCCCGACGGCCGGTTATATTTTGGGCCGGGAAGGAATCCGTCAGGCTTACCGCACCGGACGCGGATCGGTTACCATGCGTGCCAAAGCGGTCATTGAAGAGAATAACGGCAAGGCAAAGATTATTGTGCATGAGCTTCCTTACCAGGTGAACAAAGCCCGGCTCGTAGAGAAGATTGCGGAGCTGGTGCGTGAGAAACGCATCGAGGGCATTACGGATCTGCGTGATGAGTCTGACCGTAACGGAATGCGCGTAGTGGTTGAATTGAGACGGGATGTGAACCCGAGCGTTGTACTCAACAATCTCTACAAGCACACCTCTATGCAGTCCACCTTCGGGATCAACATGCTGGCGATCGTCAATAAGGAGCCGAAGATTCTGAACCTGCGTGATGTGCTGTATCACTATTTGCAGCATCAGATCGAAGTCATCCGCCGCCGGACCATCTTCGACCTCAAGAAGGCGGAAGCACGGGCACACATTCTGGAAGGTCTGCGGATAGCACTGGATCATCTGGATGAGGTTATTGCCCTGATCCGCGCCTCACGCACCACCGACATTGCCCGTGAGGGCCTGATGGAGACCTTCAGTCTGAGCGTAGAGCAGGCCCAGGCGATCCTCGATATGCGGATGCAGCGCCTGACCGGTCTGGAACGCGAGAAGATTGAGAATGAATATAATGAATTATTGGCCAAAATCGCAGAATACCGTGAGATTCTGGCTAATGAGCATCTCGTGCTGGATATTATCAGCAATGAGCTGCAGGAGATCCGGGATAAGTACTCCGATGACCGCCGTACAGAAATTACGGTTGGGGAAGAGAGTATTCTTGACGAGGATCTGATCCCGCGTGAAGAGGTTGTAATTACAATCACCCACACCGGTTACATTAAGCGTCTTCCAGTCAACACCTACCGCAGCCAGAAGCGCGGCGGGCGCGGTGTCATCGGGATGGACACCAAGGACCAGGATTTTGTGGAGCATCTCTTCGTGAGCAACTCCCATAACTACCTGATGTTCTTCACCGATAAGGGTAAGGTGTACCGGATCAAGGCCTATGAGATTCCGGAGCTTGGACGCACTGCCCGGGGGACGCCGATCATTAACCTGATTCAAATTGAGCAGGGAGAGAAGATCAGCGCGGTTATCCAGGTGGAAGAAGCGGACAGCGATAAATACCTGTTCTTCGCTACCCGTGAGGGGATTGTGAAGAAGACGCCTCTGGAAGATTACAATAACATCCGCAAGGGCGGCCTGATTGCCATCAATCTCCGTGAAGAGGATTCACTGATTGAAGTGAAGCTGACCGACGGAGAGCAGAATCTGATTATCGGGACTGCACGCGGAATGTCGATTACCTTCTCGGAGAATGATGTGCGCTCAATGGGCCGCAGTGCTACCGGAGTGAAGGGGATTACGCTTGATTCCAATGACCATGTCATTGGCATGGACTGCGTAGATCCGGAGCTTGAGGTACTGATCGTAACCACCAAGGGCTACGGCAAGCGGACACCTGCCGGTGACTACCGGTCCCAGACCCGTGGCGGTAAGGGTATCAAGACGATTAACCTTACGGACAAGAACGGGCCGGTTGTCGGGCTGAAGGTCGTCAAGCAGGACGAGGATCTGATGATTATTACGACCAGCGGCACCCTGATTCGTACCAGTATGGACGGAATATCCACCATGGGCCGTTATGCGCAGGGGGTTAAGCTGATTAACATCCGTGAGGATGATGCTGTAGCTACACTGTGCAGAGCTGACAAAGAGGATGAAGAGTTGTCTGAACATGAGGACGGCGAAGACATTCAAGGAACTCCGGTAGAAGGCGAGGGCGAAGTCAGCCAGCCTGAAGCGGGTACCGTGAACGAAGACGACAACCTCGAATAAGGATTGCAGGAGAGCATGGGTTTCTGATGTATAGAAATCCATGCTCTTTTTTTATACCCTATTAACTAACGAACGGGGAATTCTCTATCTAGCCGCTTCCCGGGTTCCATACTATAATTAGAGAATTACAGGTGTCACCGACATAAAGGGGCTTAGGCTAATGCCAAACATATCCGTTGGAGAGATTAAAGCGGGTTCAAAGATTATAAAGGATGTAATTACTCCTTTAGGAGGAGTACTGTTCGGGAGGGGCAAGATCATTCTCCCCCGGGATATTGAGATTTTGCAGGCTTTTTTGATCGGACAGGTTGAGATTGAAGGGGCACAAGGGGAGGATAAGCCGGCAGAGAGCGCTAAACCGGCAGTGAAGCAGCAAGCGGCCAAGGCGGGTGCCCTGATTAATGAATCGGTGCTGGCCAAGAGTAATTCTCCGCTTCATGATGAGTATGAGAAAATGCTGGTGCTCATCAAGCAAAGCTACCGTGCAGCGGCCGCAGCGGCTCTTCCGATCTTCGAACTGCGGAGTCAGCTGGAGCTGCTGATTACCCATTTGAAGGATTACCATGTCCTAAAGTTTGCGCCGCGTGTGCTGATTGACCAGGAATACAACTATCATAATGCTGTTTTGTCTGCCCTGACCTCCTATCGAATTGCCCAGTGGTGCGGATATCCGCAGAAGGACTGGATGCAGGCTGCTTTTGCCGGCTTGCTGCACGATATAGGTAACATTAAGGTGGACGAAGCGCTGCTGCTGAAGCCGACCCCTCTTAGCGCTGCAGAGATCGACGAGGTACGCAGGCACACTACATACGGTTATCAGCTGCTGCGCAATGTTACAGCCATTAACGAAGGGGTTAGACTAGCCGCCTTGCAGCACCATGAGAAGATAGACGGTTCAGGCTATCCGCTTAGGCTGGATGGCAGCCAGATTCATTTCTACGCCAAGATTGTGGCAGTCGCTGATATCTTCCATGCCATGACGCTGGGAAAAGCCTACAGAAAGGCACAGTCGCCTTATCTGGTATTGGAGCAGCTGCAGAAAGAAAGCTTCGGGAAGCTCGATCCGGTAATCGTACAGACCTTCATTCAAAAGACGACAGACCTATATAACGGTACACGGATACGGCTCAGCGACGGACGTCACGGGGAAATCATCTTTACCGACCGTAACAACCCGACAAGACCTATGGTTCAGGTTGAAGGAAACATCGTTAATCTGATTAATGAACGGGAGCTGCATATTCAAGAGATTATAGCTTAAGCACGCGGACAGAGGAGTAGAGCTATGCTAACTTGCTTGCCGGGATAAGGCTAGTTATGGGAAGCGTAGCTTTAGATAATGGATTTGAAATAAATGCTTGCAATGAATCTCTATCCATGATATATTCTATTTCTGGCCGCGAAACATCAACGCCGAGCTCGAAAAAGAAGTTAAAAAAAAGAGCTTGCATTGATCGGTTGGATGTGATATATTATAAGAGTTGCTGGTGACGCGATAAGCGGCGCTGACAACGAGCTTGATCTTTGAAAACTGAACAACGAGTGAGTACCTGGAGATCGCTTCGGCGAGATCCAAATTAGAGAATGTAAATTCTCGTCAGATGTTTCAAAATGAGCAATCGCTCTTTCTAAATACCAATTTGGAGAGTTTGATCCTGGCTCAGGACGAACGCTGGCGGCGTGCCTAATACATGCAAGTCGAGCGGAGTCTGAAAGGAAGCTTGCTTCCTTTCAGACTTAGCGGCGGACGGGTGAGTAACACGTAGGCAACCTGCCCTCAAGCCTGGGATAACTACCGGAAACGGTAGCTAATACCGGATAATTTCTTTTTTCTCCTGAGGAGAGAATGAAAGGCGGAGCAATCTGCTGCTTGGGGATGGGCCTGCGGCGCATTAGCTAGTTGGTGGGGTAACGGCCCACCAAGGCGACGATGCGTAGCCGACCTGAGAGGGTGAACGGCCACACTGGGACTGAGACACGGCCCAGACTCCTACGGGAGGCAGCAGTAGGGAATCTTCCGCAATGGGCGCAAGCCTGACGGAGCAACGCCGCGTGAGTGATGAAGGTTTTCGGATCGTAAAGCTCTGTTGCCAGGGAAGAACGTCCGGTAGAGTAACTGCTGCCGGAGTGACGGTACCTGAGAAGAAAGCCCCGGCTAACTACGTGCCAGCAGCCGCGGTAATACGTAGGGGGCAAGCGTTGTCCGGAATTATTGGGCGTAAAGCGCGCGCAGGCGGTTATTTAAGTCTGGTGTTTAAACCTTGGGCTCAACCTGAGGTCGCACTGGAAACTGGGTGACTTGAGTACAGAAGAGGAAAGTGGAATTCCACGTGTAGCGGTGAAATGCGTAGATATGTGGAGGAACACCAGTGGCGAAGGCGACTTTCTGGGCTGTAACTGACGCTGAGGCGCGAAAGCGTGGGGAGCAAACAGGATTAGATACCCTGGTAGTCCACGCCGTAAACGATGAGTGCTAGGTGTTAGGGGTTTCGATACCCTTGGTGCCGAAGTTAACACAGTAAGCACTCCGCCTGGGGAGTACGGTCGCAAGACTGAAACTCAAAGGAATTGACGGGGACCCGCACAAGCAGTGGAGTATGTGGTTTAATTCGAAGCAACGCGAAGAACCTTACCAGGTCTTGACATCCAACTAACGAAGCAGAGATGCATCAGGTGCCCTTCGGGGAAAGTTGAGACAGGTGGTGCATGGTTGTCGTCAGCTCGTGTCGTGAGATGTTGGGTTAAGTCCCGCAACGAGCGCAACCCTTGACTTTAGTTGCCAGCAGGTTAAGCTGGGCACTCTAGAGTGACTGCCGGTGACAAACCGGAGGAAGGTGGGGATGACGTCAAATCATCATGCCCCTTATGACCTGGGCTACACACGTACTACAATGGCCGGTACAACGGGAAGCGAAGCCGCGAGGTGGAGCCAATCCCAGCAAAGCCGGTCTCAGTTCGGATTGCAGGCTGCAACTCGCCTGCATGAAGTCGGAATTGCTAGTAATCGCGGATCAGCATGCCGCGGTGAATACGTTCCCGGGTCTTGTACACACCGCCCGTCACACCACGAGAGTTTACAACACCCGAAGTCGGTGGGGTAACCCGCAAGGGAGCCAGCCGCCGAAGGTGGGGTAGATGATTGGGGTGAAGTCGTAACAAGGTAGCCGTATCGGAAGGTGCGGCTGGATCACCTCCTTTCTATGGAGAATCGTCACCTGCAATGGTGACATTCAAATCGGAAGCTTGCTTCCACCAATCAGGTTTAGGCCTGTTACTCACTCGTTGGTCAGTTTTGAGAGTTTAAGCTCTCATCTTTACCTTGATCCTTGAAAACTGGATACCGAAACGAATTTGCGTTTTAGAACATCTTTTAGCTGAAACTTGTGTAAGCAAGTTGAAATAGTTATTAGTTGCTACAAAGTGAAGGTTTTTGATTGTGCAAACAAGCAAAACACCGGAACGTTGGTTAAGCTACTAAGAGCACACGGAGGATGCCTAGGCGCCAGGAGCCGACGAAGGACGTGGCGAACAACGAAACTGCCTCGGGGAGCTGTAAGCAAGCTTTGATCCGGGGGTGTCCGAATGGGGAAACCCAGCTGTGGTAATTCGCAGTTACTCGTATCTGAATACATAGGATACGCAGAGGCAGACCAGGGGAACTGAAACATCTAAGTACCCTGAGGAAGAGAAAACAATAGTGATTCCGTCAGTAGCGGCGAGCGAACGCGGAACAGCCTAAACCAAGAGGCTTGCCTCTTGGGGTTGTGGGACGTCTCACATGGAGTTACAAAGGAATATGGTAGGCGAAGAGGTCTGGAAAGGCCCGCGATAGAGGTAAAAGCCCTGTAGCCTAAACTGTGTTCTCTCCGAGACGGATCCCGAGTAGTGCGGGGCACGTGAAACCCCGTATGAATCCAGCAGGACCATCTGCTAAGGCTAAATACTACCTGGCGACCGATAGTGAAACAGTACCGTGAGGGAAAGGTGAAAAGCACCCCGGAAGGGGAGTGAAATAGAACCTGAAACCGTGTGCTTACAAAAAGTCAGAGCCCTCTTTATGGGTGATGGCGTGCCTTTTGTAGAATGAACCGGCGAGTTACGTTTAACATGCAAGGTTAAGGTGAGAAGCCGGAGCCGCAGCGAAAGCGAGTCTGAATAGGGCGACTGAGTATGTGGACGTAGACCCGAAACCGTGTGATCTACCCCTGTCCAGGGTGAAGGTGCGGTAACACGCACTGGAGGCCCGAACCCACGCATGTTGAAAAATGCGGGGATGAGGTGGGGGTAGCGGAGAAATTCCAATCGAACTCGGAGATAGCTGGTTCTCCCCGAAATAGCTTTAGGGCTAGCCTCGGTGAATGGAGTGGTGGAGGTAGAGCACTGATTGGGTGCGGGGCCCGCAAGGGTTACCAAGCTCAGTCAAACTCCGAATGCCATTAACTTCTTGCCGGGAGTCAGACAGTGAGTGCTAAGATCCATTGTCAAAAGGGAAACAGCCCAGACCATCAGCTAAGGTCCCCAAGTGTGTGTTAAGTGGGAAAGGATGTGGAGTTGCACAGACAACCAGGATGTTGGCTTAGAAGCAGCCACCATTGAAAGAGTGCGTAATAGCTCACTGGTCGAGTGACTCTGCGCCGAAAATGTAACGGGGCTAAACACACCACCGAAGCTATGGCTAGATGCTTTGCATCTGGGGTAGGGGAGCGTTGTATGTGGGTTGAAGGTGTACCGTAAGGAGCGCTGGACAGCATACAAGTGAGAATGCCGGTATGAGTAACGAAAAGATCAGTGAGAATCTGATCCGCCGAAAGCCCAAGGTTTCCTGAGGAAGGCTCGTCCGCTCAGGGTAAGTCGGGACCTAAGGCGAGGCCGAAAGGCGTAGTCGAAGGACAACAGTTTGAAATTACTGTACCACCGTAATCCGCTATGAGCGATGGGGTGACGCAGGAGGGTAGTGACGCGGACTGATGGATGTCCGTCTAAGCAGTGAGGCTGGTGTGTAGGCAAATCCGCACACTATTAAGGCCAGGCTGTGATGGGGAGCGAAAATTATAGTAGCGAAGGTCATGATCTCACACTGCCAAGAAAAGCCTCTAGCCAGGAGAAGGTGCCCGTACCGCAAACCGACACAGGTAGGCGAGAAGAGAATTCTAAGGCGCGCGGAAGAACTCTCGTTAAGGAACTCGGCAAAATGACCTCGTAACTTCGGGAGAAGAGGTGCCTCGGTAGGGTGAATAGCCCGAGGGGGCCGCAGTGAAAAGGCCCAAGCGACTGTTTAGCAAAAACACAGGTCTGTGCGAAGCCGTAAGGCGAAGTATACGGGCTGACGCCTGCCCGGTGCTGGAAGGTTAAGGGGAGTGGTTAGGAGCAATCCGAAGCTGTGAACCGAAGCCCCAGTAAACGGCGGCCGTAACTATAACGGTCCTAAGGTAGCGAAATTCCTTGTCAGGTAAATTCTGACCCGCACGAATGGCGTAACGACTTGGGCGCTGTCTCAACGAGAGATCCGGTGAAATTTTAATACCTGTGAAGATGCAGGTTACCCGCGACAAGACGGAAAGACCCCATGGAGCTTTACTGCAGCTTGATATTGAATTTGGGTACGATCTGTACAGGATAGGTGGGAGCCGTTGAGGCAGGAGCGCAAGCTTCTGCGGAGGCGCCGTTGGGATACCACCCTGATCGTATCTAGGTTCTAACCTAGTACCGTAATCCGGTACGGGGACCGTGTCAGGCGGGCAGTTTGACTGGGGCGGTCGCCTCCTAAAGAGTAACGGAGGCGTTCAAAGGTTCCCTCAGAATGGTTGGAAATCATTCGCAGAGTGCAAAGGCATAAGGGAGCTTGACTGCGAGACCTACAAGTCGAGCAGGGACGAAAGTCGGACTTAGTGATCCGGTGGTACCGCATGGAAGGGCCATCGCTCAACGGATAAAAGCTACCCTGGGGATAACAGGCTTATCTCCCCCAAGAGTCCACATCGACGGGGAGGTTTGGCACCTCGATGTCGGCTCATCGCATCCTGGGGCTGAAGTAGGTCCCAAGGGTTGGGCTGTTCGCCCATTAAAGCGGTACGCGAGCTGGGTTCAGAACGTCGTGAGACAGTTCGGTCCCTATCTGTCGTGGGCGCAGGAAATTTGAGAGGAGCTGTCCTTAGTACGAGAGGACCGGGATGGACGTACCGCTGGTGCATCAGTTGTTCCGCCAGGAGCATGGCTGAGTAGCTACGTACGGACGGGATAAGCGCTGAAAGCATCTAAGCGTGAAGCCCCCCTCAAGATGAGATTTCCCAGTATGTAAGACCCCTTGAAGACGACGAGGTAGATAGGTTGGAGGTGGAAGTGCAGCAATGCATGGAGCTGACCAATACTAATCGGTCGAGGGCTTATCCAAATTTCTATCACGCAGATTCGTTTCGGATTCAGTTTTCAGGAATCAAGTTCCTGAACGCAACGAAATTCATTCACACATTCGTGATGAACCGAATTTCTAGCGGCAGCGTCTGTTTCACAGACGCATGTTTGGTGGCGATAGCGGAGGGGTTCCACACGTACCCATCCCGAACACGACCGTTAAGCCCTCCAGCGCCGATGGTACTTGGACCGAAGGGTCCTGGGAGAGTAGGACGTTGCCAAGCACACATGAGCCATTGTCGAATTGTCGACAATGGCTTTTTTGTATATCCGCGTATATAAAAAGCGGGAAGGGGTATAGTGCTTTAGTATAAAAACGCTTACAAACGAGTGACATTTTTGTTACCGACGAGGCGATGGTTCCAAGTATAATGGGAAAGTGCAATAAATAAGCAAAAGCCTTAATACGAATGAACTACGTATAAATTCTATCTTGGAATTTTCTTGCGTCTTTAGATGCATGGTAGAGGTAAGGAGGATTTAAGGTATGAAGCGAACTCAACCTTTGTGGATATTAGTTATTCTTTGTATAGTCGGAGTAATGCTGGCGGGTTGCGGAACGAAGGAGCCGGCTTGGGAGACTTTTAACGGTGCACTTAATGAGGAAGACTTCCCCGTGCCCAAAGAGGCAAGCTCACCCGACAGAACAACTACAAACGTAGCTATGGACTATGTACGGTACTCCCTGCCGGGGTTGAAGGAGAAGAAAGGCGTTCCGGAGCCTTATCTTGCTGCCATTAAGGCGTGGGGCTGGGAAGAGCAGGAACAGAAAGCAGACGATTCTGGGAGCTCCCGTGTTTTTCAGAAAGAAGGACTTATTGTACATCTGACCGTGCATGATGACTATTTCATCGTGATGATTCCGAAGGAAAAGAAGGTCACAACCAAAGGCTTGAAGAACAGATAAAAAATCGCCGTCCGGTTATGGATGGCGATTTTTTGTGTGCATGCTTGGCCGCTTAAATACAGAGCTATGTATATCTGGTTGGGATCACTGGGCGTAATAGGAGGCGTCTGCTGCATTGAACTTGAGCATCCCATCTTTGGCTACACTCTTTAACCGCAGCAGCGCATACAGACGGGGGAGCAGCAGCCACAGGTGGCATACCGCCAGCGAAGCCGTGAAGGCGGGCGGAGCCCAGACGATGAAGAGTGCGGCTATACAAAGACCGATCCAGAGGTTATGCAGCTGTACGGAGCGGAAGATGCCGTAATTGATATATTGATCAGGCATGTAACCGGGCCAGGGCAGGCGCAGGGACAATTTCCAGCGCTTGGCGATAGGGTGTCCGCTAATCAGCAGCACGGAGCGTGAGATGACATACTGAATCCACAGCATGACAGGTCCGGCTATAATCATGAACAGGATACTCAGCCAGGAGAGAAAGACACTTTCGAGCACAAGACATATAAAGGGTAGGGTGATATAGACCCGCAGCAGTAATGCTGTAATAGTAATTTTTTTGATAAGCTTGTATTGATAGAATGTAGCGGCACCTTTGGTGTTTGGTTCCATACCTGGAATTCGGACCTCCTCGCAAGTTCTCTTGTTATTATTATCGGCCTGCTCCTGTGTTTTATTAAACAACGGGCTCAGATTCACAGAATGGGTATCAGGCGAATATATATATTTTAGGCTATGAAGGATTAGGAAAAAACTATGAAAAGGTTTAAAATGATAGAAGGTGTACCATACTGTTCTTAAAAGAGTCAAGGTGGGATGAAAATGGAACAGCAAACAGGGCAGGCTTGCATTATCTGCGGGCAGGAAAAGGAAGAGGGCATTGTGATTGTCTCGCATTTCATCTGTGAAGACTGTGAGAGTGAGATGGTGCGTACGGAGGCTGAGGATGTGAAGTACAACTTTTTCATTAGCCGGATGAAGAAGATCAATCTGCGTATGCATGCTTAATGCACGAATTGCAGTACCTGTAACAAGCAACATATAAAGAGCGGGCGGTGAATCTGTGTCGCGTTGGCTGCAAATACAAAGTTCCTCTTAACGGCTTCTCCGCCCTGACCGGGTGAGGGGAGCCGTTTTATTGCTTGTGGGGTCCCTTGCGGAAGTGATAGGCGTTTGGGTGTAATTGCGTTAAAATAGAAGGTAACCCCCAGGGAAGGAAGAATCTATGGACAAGCTACAGCCTGGCAGGGCACCTGTATACGAAATGCTGGAACAATATAGACTTAAGGGTAATATATCTTATCATGTGCCGGGACACAAGAACGGGGAGGCTTACCGGCGTACTGTCAGTGCAGAGAGTGCGGGGTATCTCACGGAAGTAATGCGTTACGATGTGACGGAGATTACCGGAACGGATGATCTTCATCATCCGGAAGGGGTAATAAGGGAAGCACAGGAGTTGGCCGCCGATTGTTATGGCGCGGAGGAGAGTTATATGCTGGTGGGTGGCAGCACCGCCGGCAATCTGGCCCTGATCCTGACGGTGTGTGCAGAGCCCGGAAGGCTGCTTCTCTTGCAGCGCAACGTCCATAAGTCCGTAATCCATGGACTGATGCTGGCAGGAGCGCGTGCAGTCTTCCTGGAGCCGCAGATTGATCCGGGCAGCGGACTCGCCGTGGCTCCGTCTGCTGAGACGGTGCAGGCGGCGCTGAATGCCTATCCGGAGGCAGCCGGCGTCATGGTCACAATGCCGAACTACTACGGCATGGGCATTGACCTTGCGCCCCTCGCGCAGGCCTGTCACACCAGCGGCGTGCCGCTGCTGGTGGATGAGGCGCACGGGGCGCATTACGGACAGCACCCGGCGCTTCCGGCCGGGGCGCTTGCCGGGGGCGCAGACGGCGTGGTGCAGTCCACGCATAAGATGCTGACCGCGCTGACGATGGGCGCCATGCTGCATGTGCAAGGGCCATGGCTGGACCGCGCGCTGCTGCGGCAGCGCCTGGCCATGGTGCAGAGCTCCAGCCCATCGTACCCCGTGATGGCTTCGCTCGATCTGGCCCGGCGCCTGCTGCACAGCCAGGGCGCCAGTGCCTTCACGGCGGGGCTCGCCGCCGTGGATGTCCTGCGGCGCGGCCTGGCGGCGCTGCCGCGCTTCGGGCTGCCGCGCTTCGGGCTGCTGCAGCCGGCTTCGCTGCAGCAGCCTGTCTGCGGCGAGGCGGGCGCCGCAGGAGCGAGTACGCCGCCGCTGCGCGGGGCGGCGTACGTGACCCAGGACCCCTTTAAGGCGGTCATTTATGACGCCGCAGGGGTCCTGGGGGGCTTCGAGCTGCAGCGCAGGCTCGAAGAGAGGGGAATCGTGCCGGAGATGAGCGACGACCGGCACGTGGTTCTGGCCTTCAGCCTCGGCTCGAAGGCTGAAGAGGCAGCGGAGCTGCTGACAGCGCTGCAGGACATTGCAGCGCTGACTTCCTTGGCAGAGCCGCAGACAGGCGGGACCACTGCCTCATCAGACCTTGATCATATTGCTGGCTCTGATCATATCTCTGATCCTGAACCTGTCTCTGGTCTAGATCTTACCGCTGG
This sequence comes from Paenibacillus sp. FSL H7-0350, assembly GCF_038593195.1. Classification (NCBI taxonomy): domain Bacteria; kingdom Bacillati; phylum Bacillota; class Bacilli; order Caryophanales; family Paenibacillaceae; genus Paenibacillus; species Paenibacillus sp. FSL H7-0350. The sequence goes on from NZ_CP151972.1 coordinate 4,406,350, forward strand.
GCCCGGCCAGTCTACTTACTCAGACACTGCCTCAGCTCCCGCTCCCCAAGGCGGAGAATCCTTCTCCAGCTCACGGAACGCAGCCCAGGCAGTGTCATATAATAGCAGAGAAGGGGACTCAACCTTCTCCGGCGATATTTCCACGTGGAACAATTTTGACATTCCGGCAGCATCAGCTCCGGTTGCGTTCTCAACCCGGCCGGTCGCTGCCGGTGAGACAGAGAGCATAGAGCTTGAGGCAAGTGTGGGCAGGATTGCGGCAGAGATGGTTATTCCCTATCCGCCTGGCATTCCGCTCCTGTATCCAGGAGAGAGCATTACAGCGTCTGTCTGTGACAGGCTGATCCGTCTGCGTACAGGCGGGGCGAAATTCCAGGCCTGTACTGATCCGGCCTTACAGCATATTAAGGTATACAACATTCAGAAGGGCGGAGAAGCATAAGTGAAGCGAGAAGGATTCTTCATTACACTGGAGGGAGGCGACGGCTCCGGCAAAACAACCGTACTAGGCAGGGTGGCAGCTTATCTGCAGAACCATTCCATGCCCTATTTAATCACCCGTGAACCGGGAGGGATTGAGATTGCCGAGAAGATCCGCTCTATTATCCTCGACCCGGCGCATACGGCCATGGATGCCCGGACAGAGGCACTCCTATATGCGGCAGCAAGAAGCCAGCATCTGGCGCAGGTAGTCGAGCCTGCCTTGCAGGAGGGAATTACCGTGCTCTGCGACCGTTTTGTAGATAGCAGTCTGGTTTACCAGGGTTACGCCAGAGGGCTGGGCATCGAAGAGGTGCGGGGGATTAACCGGTTTGCGACTGGCGGGAGAATGCCCGATCTTACCTTTTACCTGGATGTAGATCCTGAAGTGGGCCTATCTCGGATTGCCGCCAATCAGAACCGGGAAGTGAACCGGCTGGATCTGGAGAGCCTTGAGTTCCACCAGAAGGTAAAAGCGGGCTATGAGCTGGTTATCGGCTCCGATCCGGAGCGGATTGTGGTGCTTGATGCCAATCGTCCCATCCATATGGTGGAGCAGGATATTGTACGTGTACTGAAGGACAGGATATTAAAGGATTTCTAAGGTGTTTTGTCAAATAGAACATAGAGGTATAATGAATGAACAGGGCTTCTCTGCAGATTGAATTAATGCTGTGCGGAAAGCCTGTGAACATAACTAATAGGAGGGGATACGAAGATGAATTTGATCATTGCAATTATCCAGGATAAAGACAGCAACCGGCTATCCAGTGAACTGGTGAAGGCGAACTTCCGCGCCACCAAGCTGGCCAGTACAGGCGGATTTCTCCGTGCGGGTAACACTACCTTTTTGATTGGGGTAGATGATATTCAGGTAGACGCAGTACTCAATGTAATCCGTAACAGCTGCAAAGTGCGTGAGCAACTGGTCACTCCGGTCACGCCGATGAGCGGCACGACAGATTCCTATTTGCCGCTTCCTGTCGAAGTGCAGGTGGGCGGAGCTACCGTATTCGTACTTCCCGTCGATCGTTTCGAGCATTATTGAGCATAATGAGCATTAGACCATAAGGGCGGTAGATATCCTTGAAAATCAACCCGGGCTACAGGCCCTTAAAAAGCGAAATGCTGACCACGGAGGCTGAGAGGCGGCCGGTCCAGCAAAAAAACTTCAACGATGTATTTCAACAGCAAAGCCAGCAGAAAACTATAGATGAGTTGAACCGTCAGATTAAAGATATCCAGTTGCAAGGCGACCGGCTCTCCAAATCCATGACTGTACGTGAGCTGTCGATCTACCGGAACCTGATCAAACGGTTTCTGGAGGAGACGGCCCGCCGTGGAGTGATGCTGAAGGACACCAAAGGCTGGGACCGGCGGGGCCGCGGCAAACGCTACAAGCTGCTTGAGGAGGTTGATGCCGCTCTGCTGAATATGGCAGATGATCTGCTCGACAGCGAGCAGGGCCGGATCGATCTCCTGGGACGGGTTGGAGAGATCCGCGGGCTGCTGATTAACCTTTCTTTCTGACAACTTGGAGGAACCTATGTCTTTTCATGAACTATTAGGCCAGGAGGACGCCAAGCGGCTGCTTCAGAATGCCTTACGTAAGGATGCTGTCAGCCATGCCTATCTGTTCACGGGTCCGGCAGGCAGCGGGCAGGTGAAGATGGCACTGACGTTCGCCCAGGCGATATTCTGTACCGCCAGCAAGGATGATGCCTGCGGAGAGTGCCTGGAATGCCGCAAGGTGGAGCATGGCAATCATCCTGATCTGACCCTGCTGCGTCCCGACGGGGCCAGTATTAAGATCGACCAGATTCGTGAGCTTCAACGTGTTTTTTCCTACCGCTCGGAAGGGATTAACCCGAAGGTCTATATTATAGAAGGAGCGGACAAAATGACGGTGCAAGCCGCCAATAGTCTGCTGAAATTTCTGGAGGAGCCGCCAGCCCCGGCGGTTGGTATTCTGATTTCGGATAACAGCAGTTCCCTGCTTCCGACGATCCAGTCCAGAACCCAGCGCATTCCGTTTAGCCCGCTGCATCCGGATATTATGCTGCAGGCGTTGTCCGGCGAAGGGGTTCCGGTGCCGCTGGCGCGATGCGCGGTATCGCTGACTGCCGGTCTTGACGGCTGCAGGGAACTTTTGGCACAGAATTGGTTTGCAGAAATGAGAAATCTAGTGTTACAATTAGCGAAGGAGTCTCTGGGCAAGGGCAGCACTGCGGTGGCAACCGCGGGTTCGAAGCTGTTCAAGACCGGACTTGGTGAACATTTGGATACTCTATTCAGCATGTTCCACTTATGGTTCAAAGATATGCTCTACTTCCTGTACCGAAAGCACGAAAGTATCGTTTTCATAGATCAGTTAGACTTTATTTCGAGGGCTGCCCGTCAGAGGAGTACGCAGCAGTGGGTGGCTTATATGGAATATGCGGCGGAGAGCAAGCGGAAGCTGCGTTCCAATGCCAATGCCCAGCTGTGTCTGGAGCAGTTTTTAATCCGGCTGGAAAGCTAGAGGTTCGGGTTATTTATAATAGATCCTCCGGGATATAATCCTCAGCCCTGGAAAGACCGGGTATAGCGGACGAGGAAGGACAAGCATGGATCATCAGGGAAGCAGTCTTGCTTAAGGGTTCCTTTACCGTCAAACAAGGGGGTTAATTTTTGTACAGCGTAGTAGGTGTCCGCTTCAAAAAAGCGGGTAAAATATATTATTTCGATCCGCTTGATTTCCCGATTGAACGCGATCAATGCGTAATTGTTGAGACTGCAAGAGGGGTCGAATACGGTAAGGTTGTCGTAGGCAAAAAAGAGGTGCAGGAAGCAGACGTTGTACTGCCGCTCAAGAAAGTCATGCGTATTGCCGGCGAGACCGACGCGCGCGTGGTGGAAGAGAACAAGGGTGCAGCGAAGGATGCTTTTACCACCTGTTTAAATAAAATCCGCGATCATGGCCTCAAAATGAAGCTGGTGGATGTGGAGTTTACGTTTGACCGCAACAAGATTATTTTCTATTTCACGGCCGAGGGACGCGTGGATTTCCGCGAGCTGGTGAAGGACCTGGCCAGCATTTTCCGTACCCGCATTGAGCTCCGGCAGATTGGTGTGCGTGATGAAGCCAAGATGCTGGGCGGACTAGGACCATGCGGACGTGTGCTCTGCTGCTCCTCCTGGCTTGGTGATTTCGAGCCGGTGTCCATCAAGATGGCGAAGGATCAGAATCTGTCGCTTAACCCGACCAAAATCTCGGGATTATGCGGACGGCTGATGTGTTGTCTGAAGTTTGAGCATGATAATTATGAGAGCACGAAGGAAGAAATGCCGGCCGTAGGCAAAATGGTCGTTACTTCACTGGGTGACGGCAAGGTAGTCGGTATCAATGCCGGTAGCCGCACGGTTCATGTGCAGCTGTTTGAAGTGGGTAAAGTTAAAGAACTTCCAATGGATGATGTTGTCGTCAAGTAAACCATTATAAGGTTACTTTCGGGGTGGAAACTTGGAGAAGAAAAATATATTTATACACATGCAGGAGATGGAAGCGCAGATGGATGAGATGCGCACCACTCTGAGCGATTGGAAGCAGACGGTCAAAGAGCTGATGGAAGCGAATCAGAAGCTGAGTCTGGAGAACGAGCAACTTCGTATCATATTGAAAAGGGAAGCGCCTGTAGATAAGGCCGCGCTGTCTGCGGAGGCGGAGGCTATACTTGCTGCCGAAGGGAAAGAGGAGGTTGTCGGGGAAGGCTACGATAATCTGGCCCGGCTGTATCACGAAGGCTTCCACATCTGCAATGTCTACTTTGGGCATTTGCGGACGGAAGGCGATTGTCTGTTCTGCCTTTCTTTTCTTAATAAATGAGGATATCCAGCCGTAGGAGATTGTCGCCTACGGTTTTTTTGAATGTAAGGCTATGCTTCCGAAGTAAGTTTTGTTTCGAAGAATATACAGATTGAAGCATATGCTCAACAAAAACTTTTAGGAGATTACAATGACCCATTCAATGAACAATACACCTATATCCTTGCATGAAGCAGAACGGATCGATGATCTGCTCACCCATGATCTGAGAATTATCCAGAGTGACGAAGTATTTAGCTTCTCGATGGATGCCGTGTTGCTGGCACGGTTCGCCAGTGTACCGCCGCGCGGACGGGTGCTTGACCTGTGTACGGGTAACGGGGTAATTCCCATGCTACTGTCTACACGGACGAAGGCTTCTATTGAAGGAATCGAGATTCAGCCCCGTCTGGCGGATATGGCCCGGCGTAGTGTATCGCTTAACGGTCTGGAAGAGAAGGTACAAATTCATGAGGGCGATTTGCGGGAACTTCATCTTACAGCGGGCTATGGCGTATACGATGCGATCACGGTGAATCCCCCCTATATGCCGCTGAACGGGAGCGATCTGAAGCTGAATTCCCATCAGGCGATGGCCCGTCATGAAATCGGTTGTACTCTGGAGGAGGTCATTCAGGCCTGTGTCCGGCTGGTCCGTACCGGAGGCAAAGTCAGCATGGTGCATAAGCCGCAGCGCCTTGTAGATATTATCAGTCTGATGCGGAAGCACCGGCTGGAGCCGAAGCTGATCCGCTTTGTGCATCCCCGCGCCCATCTGGAAGCGAATATGGTTCTGATTGAGGCTGCGCGTGACGGGAAGCCCGAGGTGCGTTTACAACCGCCTTTAATCGTATATAATGAGGACAATCAATATTGCCCTGAGATTATGGATATTTATTACGGAAACAAAGAGGATACGAGCCAATGACCATACAATGCCAAAGCAGCTTTCAAAACAACCATGACGGAGCGAAGCCCGAAGGATGCGGGTGCCTGTATCTGGTGGCTACACCGATCGGCAATCTGGAGGATATGACTTACCGGGCAGTGCGCATGCTGAAGGAATGCGATATTATCGCCGCTGAGGATACGAGGCAGACGCGTAAGCTGCTGAGCCATTTTGAAATTACACCGTCCATGCTGTTCAGTTACCATGAGCATAACAAGGCGGCCAGTGGGCCGGAGCTGATACGCTATATAATAGAAGGTAAAAATCTGGCACTCGTCAGCGATGCTGGTCTGCCGGCGATTTCCGACCCTGGTGCCGATCTGGTAGCTCTGGCTGTCAGCCATCAGATTCCGGTGATTCCAGTGCCTGGGGCGAATGCCGCATTGTCGGCTTTGATTGCCTCAGGACTGCCTACCGCCAGCTTCACATTCATCGGCTTCCTGCCTAGGGAGCGCAAGGATATCCGGGCTGTTCTGGCACCTCTGCGTTCTGCCCAAGGGACACTTCTCTTCTATGAATCACCTCACCGCGTTGCCAAGACACTCGTTCATTTGCAGGAGGCCTTCGGCAACCGCCGGATTACACTGGCTCGTGAGCTGACTAAGCGGTATGAGGAGTTCCTGCGCGGAAACATTGAGGAGTGTCTGGCCTGGCTGGAGGAGCATCCCCCGCTTGGCGAATACGTGATCGTACTTGAGGGAGAGAGTAAAGAGGAGGCGGAGTTGGCCGAGTCTTCCTGGTGGCGCCAGCTTAGTACCGGGGAGCATGTGGCTCATTATGAAGCCTCAGGTTTAACACGTAAGGATGCTATGAAAAAGGCAGCGTCTGACCGTGGCCTGTCCAAGCGCGATATTTATAATGAACTCCTGGAGCGGGAATAAGGGATAAGGCTGACACCAAGTTGGAACTTATAAATGGGTTATATAATCAGTGAAACCATTGAAATAAATGTATTATGAACACTTTTATGGTTGAAAATCTACCTTAAACTAGTTTTAGATGTAGTTTATACATTTATGTGTATAGGTAAATAGATATTATAAAGGTTTTATCTGGATATAAATACATGAAGTACTACTAACCTGCCCGGGCGGACTTTATACCAGTAAATAACTGTATAGAATACAGCTATCCAAATTTTCCATCCGAAAATATTCTACTTTGTATAGCCAGTAACCAGTGCAGTTAAGTGTATCCCGCACGGAGAGCGCTCCCTCGTAAAGCCGTATCCTGTAGGCAGAACGCTCCGATGTAAAGTGTATCCCGCAGGGAGGCCGAACAGGGTCGGTCCACCACCGAACCCCGCTTCCTTCCGCGCTAGCTACAGAGATCCACCAAGCTTCCGGGTGTCCAGAGGGCTGGGGCCCTCCCTGTAGAGAGGGTAGACATAAAAAAATACCTCCCGCGCGAACGGGAGGCCAAGGAGATATAAAAAGGTTAGAATTAACAATTGGATTAGTTCCTATTATACCCTATTTATTTTAGTTTGTCACAGGGGTAGGGATAGCCGAAATGCATTCATGACAAACAATTTTACCTTTGAAGTAAGTTACATTCTCAGCATTGCCGCAGAAAATGCAAGCAGGCTCGTATTTCTTAAGCATGATCCGCTCACCGTCCACGTAAATTTCGAGCGCATCTTTTTCCCCAATGCCTAGGGTACGACGCAATTCTATTGGAATAACGACCCGTCCAAGCTCATCTACCTTACGTACAATTCCTGTTGATTTCATCATTACAATCGTTGCTCCTCTCAATGTTCAAAAGCGTCATTATTCGACATTCTTCACTGTTTTATGATATTTATAATACCAACCATTCCCAAAACAGTCAACCTTTTTTCAGGCGAATTTTAAGGAATATTTTGAGACTACATTTATTCCGCGTTTGATAGGGCAACTGAGTCTAAAATAGCTTATTAAGATGTTTGTCGATTTGGCAGTATATGAATCGCTAATATTCGACAAAGAGCGACAATATATTATATAAAACAAGAAAAGGAGATGATTTCATGAAGCAACCGCTGTCAGAAGAGAAGGTATTTAAGGACCCGGTTCACAACTACATCCACGTACAGGACACTATTATCTGGAGACTGATCAATACTATGGAATTCCAGCGTCTGCGGCGCATCCGGCAGCTTGGGACCTCCTATTTGACCTTTCACGGGGCAGAACACAGCCGCTTCTCCCATTCTCTGGGGGTATATGAGATTACGCGGAGGATTATCTCCCAGTTTGAACGGAGCGGCTACAAGGACTGGATGCCGGAGGAGAGACTACTTACCCTGTGTGCGGCACTGCTGCATGATTTGGGGCATGGACCCTTTTCCCATTCTATAGAAGAAGCTTTCGAAATGGATCATGAAGACTGGACCTGCCGTATCATTCTGGAGGATACAGAGATCACTGCTATTCTGCGTGATGTGGCTGAAGATTTCCCCGATAAAGTGGCCTCAGTCATCTCCAAAACCTACGAGCATGAAATTGTTGTCAATTTGGTGTCGGGACCACTTGATGCTGACCGAATGGATTATCTGCTCCGGGATGCATATTATACGGGGGTGAATTACGGAACCATCGACATCGACCGGATTCTGCGGATGCTACGTCCTTATGACGGCCGGGTGGTTGTGAAGGAATCGGGGATGCATGCGATTGAGGATTACCTAATGTCACGGTATCAGATGTACTGGCAGGTCTATTTCCACCCGGTAACCCGCAGCTCAGAGATTATTCTCAGACAGATTCTCCGCCGGGCCAAGGAGCTGGTGCAGCAGCAGCATGCTTTCCGCTTCATGATTGAGCCCTTAAGTGATCTGTTCAGCGGAGAGGTAACGGTAGGGCAGTATCTGCTGCTGGATGAAGCCTTGATGCAGACTGCCTTCATGCAGTGGACGCTGGAGGAGGATGACATCCTGAGCGACTTGTGCAGCCGGTTTATCCATCGTAAACTGTATAAATATGTGGAAATGGAGCATTTGGATTCTGACACAATTGACGAAATCCGCCGCAGCTTCGCCGGTGCGGGACTCCGGCCCGATTATGACCTGGAAATTGATTATCCCACCGATCTTCCCTATGATGTGTTCCGTCCGGGAGACGGCTTTGACAGCAAGCAGATCCTGCTTTTGGATAAGCATGAGCGGCTGAGGGAAATCTCCGAGGTATCGGACATTGTACGCTCCATCAGCGGTATTCACCGCGGCAGATACCATCTGTATTTTCCACAGGACAGGCTGCAGAAAGCCCTTTCACAGTTGCCGCCGTCCATCGCAGAGATTTTTGCCAAATAATCAGATCAAGCTTGGAATTATAGATAACACAACAGGCCGAAAGGATGTAATGTAATGCAGTTATTCGACACCCATACCCATCTGGATGCTCCACAATTCGACGAAGACCGCGAAGAGGTCATTGCCAGAGCGCTGGAAGCCGGCGTCAGCAAGATGATCAACATTGGCTTTAACCGGGAGACGATACCGACGACCATGCAGCTTGCCGAGAAATATGATTATATTTATGCAGCCGTAGGATGGCATCCCCAGGATGCCATCACGATGAGGGACGGAGACCTGGAATGGATCGCCTCCTTATGCTCTCATCCCAAGGTGGTTGCCATCGGTGAGATCGGGCTGGATTACTACTGGGACACCTCCCCTAAGGATGTACAGCATGATGTATTCCGCAAGCAGATCGGTCTGGCCCGTGAGCTGAAGATGCCAATCTGTATTCATAACCGAGATGCTCATGAAGATGTGATCCGTATCCTCCGCGAGGAGAAGGCGGGCGAGGTTGGCGGCGTAATGCACTCCTTCTCCGGCAGCTGGGAAAGTGCCAAGATGTGTCTTGAACTAGGATTCCATCTTTCTTTTGGTGGACCGATTACGTTCAAGAATGCCCGGGTGCCCAAAGAGGTGCTTGCCCAGACTCCGCTAGACCGGCTGCTGATCGAAACCGACTCCCCATATCTAACTCCGCACCCCTTCCGGGGCAAGCGAAATGAGACCGCTCATGTGAGGCTTGTAGCGGAGGCGGCCGCGGCAATAAAAGGGATTGAATTACAGGAATTGGCTGAAATTACGTATGCGAACGCACTGGAACGATTTGGGATACTCTGAAAACGGGAGTAAAAGCGGTGAAAAATGAAGTATAGCGGATATATTAAACTTTTTTGACTGAAAAACGGCCGATTATTACAATATTTTAATCATTTTTTTACGTAAACGTGGTTGAATCGTCCTTTACAACATGTATCAAAACAGGATATCATCTTTTCAGTGCAGTGAGCTGTTGTAACTGTGACAGTCACTAATTTCATGGATCGTCTCGCTGAGTCTCCGTATGGAGAACGGGGGAACCAATAATGCGCTGCCGCATGAACGTACAAGAGTACTGGCACAGAATTGCCGCAGGCATTATTTGATTTCTTTACGTGGTCTTTGGGGTGAATTTGAGGGCAACCGCCGTGAGCGGGTGACCTGAGATAGGGCGTCTCTCTTATGTCCGAACCCGACAGCTAACCCCGTAAGCGCAAGTAAGAGAGGAAACCTCGTGCATAAGCATTCCGACGTATTCGACACCGGGAAGCCACGAAAGAGTCCTCTAAGAACTCTTTTTTAGGCTTCTTTTGTTTTGAATAATGAGAATGCTCCCGGCATACTGTTATATAACAGATCTCCGGAGTAACTATGCCGAGCAGGCGATCCATGAGCAGGAAACGCTGAAGCAAGTGCGGGCGTATCCTGTTGCAAACTCAAACTTAGTTTCGTCAGAAGTGATACAGTCACCTTGATATAACTTGGACGACGGGGCTATGTAAGGAGGATGGAAAGAGTGGGCGTATTCCAACCAGAGGTATCCCATGATTCGCAATCATCCAGCAGGTCTTTCGCATTACGGTTGAAGCAAGTGAATCCCCGCGTAGTTTTACTTGCCGGTGTGGCATCGATTGTTATCGCACTGTTAATACTGCTGTACGTACACGGTCAGAGCAAAAAAGAAATTACCCTAGTAATAGACGGACAGGTACAGACACTGGAGACGCGGGAAACGCTGTTCAGTGATATGCTGGCTAAGGAACAGATTTCGCTGCAGGCGCATGATGAATTATCTATTGGCCTTAGTGATGAAATAAAAGACGGCGACCGTATCGTGATTAACACTGCGAAGAAGTTCGCTCTTACCGTAGACGGAAAGACCGAGACGTTATTTACGACCGAGGATACTATTGGTCAGGCCATCGACAAGCTGGGCTATAGCCTGGAAGGCTTAGACAAGATTTACCCTTCGCTAGAAACCGCAGTATCTGCAGACATGGAAATCAAAATTGTCCGGATTAACAAGCATGTGGTTCAACGGACAACTAATTTGCCTTTCCGGGTCATTAAGACAGCAGACCCCTCATTGACCAAGGGAACCGTAAGAGTGGCACAGGCAGGTAAGCCGGGCGTAATGATTCAGCACATCGAGAAGATCTATCAAGATGGCGAGCTGGCATCCATGCGCATGATCGGCAAGGAAGTACAGACGGTTACCAAGGACAAAGTCATTGCCATTGGAACCAAGCCGCTTCCTAAGCCCGTCGTAGTTACTGCCAAAGTCTCCAAACCTGTAACAACCTCCAACTCATCTAAAGCCAGTGCAAGGGTCAGCAATGTTACCAGTAAGGCTGGTCTGGATTTCGAGTACAAAAGAATGATCAAAAACGTATCCATGACTGCGTATTCGTCGCAGGAACCGGGTATTGGAACACGTACTGCCTCCGGCACACGCGTAACGGAAGGCCGCACTATAGCTGTAGATCCTAGTGTTATACCGATTGGCTGGTGGGTGTACATTGAAGGATTAGGGTTTCGCCGAGCAGAGGATACCGGCGGTGCCATCAAAGGCAACAAGGTGGATGTCTATTACGATTCATTGAGCCATGCCCGTAATTTCGGCCGTAAGTCGCGCACACTCTATGTGATCGGACCTGTGAAGCCGGAGCTGAACTAAACGTAAAGTCTTTTGCAAATTAGCGGTTAATACGATATAGTGAGGGAAGCACTTACGAAATTTCAGAGAGCTGCCGCTCATCACTTATACATTCTTTAGCCAAAAAGAAGGGGAGCGAATCCTCTTCTTTTTGCGTTCTGGAGTAAGGAGTAAAAATATTTATGATTAAAGAGCTAATTGTGGTTGAAGGGAAAAGCGATACTGTTGCCGTTAAGCGGGCGGTTGAGGCCGATACGATTGAAACCGGGGGTTCGGCAGTGGATAGCAGGGTCATTGCCAAGATCAAGCTGGCCATGGAGCGCCGGGGTGTAATTATTCTTACCGACCCGGATCATGCCGGAGAGCGAATCCGCAAAATCGTTGCGGCCAAGGTACCGGGCTGCAAGCATGCCTTCATCCCTGAGAAGGATGCAACCCGCAAAGGCGATATCGGAATAGAGAATGCTTCGCCTGAGGCTATCCGCCATGCGCTGGAGCATGTACATACCTCCTTCGAGGGGGCGCCGCCTATCATCGGGCTGGATGAGCTCATGGCCGCAGGGCTGATGGTGCATCCCCGGGCGGCTGAGCGCAGAATGCAGCTTGGCAATCTGCTCGGTATCGGTTATTGCAATGGCAAACAGCTATACAAACGTCTGGCGATGTTCGGCATTACCCGCGAAGAATTCGCGCAGGCCCTCGCCCAAATTGATCAGGGAGGCATTACTTCATGAGCGGTATCGAGAATATCTCGTCCCCAACAAGAACCAAAGCAATAATTCAGCGTTACGGATTCTCCTTCAAAAAAAGTCTGGGCCAGAACTTTCTGATCGATCAGAATATTCTGGACAAAATCGTGGATGCCGCCGGTCTGGACAGCACAGCCGGTGCACTTGAGATTGGGCCGGGAATCGGAGCACTGACGGAACGGCTGGCGGTGACGGCCGGGGCTGTTACTGCAGTAGAGATTGACCGCAGGCTGATTCCGATTCTCAGGGATGTCCTGTCGCCATATCCCCATGTGAAGATCCGCAATGACGATGTGCTGAAGGTGAATCTGCAGGAGCTGTTCGCTGAGGATTTCGCGGGTAAGGACCGGGTTAGTGTAGTAGCTAATCTGCCGTATTATGTGACTACTCCCATCCTCATGAAGCTGCTGGAGGAGAAGTTGCCGCTGGATAATATCGTGGTCATGATCCAGAAGGAGGTTGCCGAGCGTATGGCGGCGTCTCCGGGCGGCAAGGAGTACGGCAGCCTGAGTATTGCCGTCCAGTATTACAGCGAGCCTGAGCTGGTCTGCATGGTGCCGCGTACGGTGTTCATCCCGCAGCCGAACGTTGAATCTGCTGTGATCCGGCTGAAGGTCAGAGAACGTCCTCCGGTGGAGGTAGCGGACGAGAAGCATTTCTTTGGTGTGGTTCAGGCGTCCTTTACCCAGCGGCGCAAGACGATTGCCAATAATCTTAAGGCCCGCTTCTTCCCGGAAGAAGGGCGGGAGCGCCTGGAGGCGCTGCTCTCTGAAGCCGGTATTGAACCCTCGCGGCGCGGCGAGACGCTTAGCATTGAAGAGTATGCCCGGCTCAGTGCGGTTCTTCTGGCCGCAGGCATCGCATAGAATACAGAAAACCCTCCCGGCGGATGAACCAACCGGGGCTTTTGCCCATAACATGGGGTAGAGGTGGTGTTGTGATGAATCTAGGAGACTTGGTCATTCGTAAATCCTATGGCGGCGATGTGACCTTCCGGGTAGACAATATATTGCAGAATAGAGCAGTCATCAAAGGCACGGAGTTCCGTCTGTTGGCGGATTCTCCGCTGGAGGATCTGGTTCAGGTGCCTCCTACACGGGTTACCGAGCGGGGACAGCGTGCACAGATCAAGGCAACAGAATCTCTAACCTGGCTGCGTAAAGACCGGCAGGTGCAGAGCCAGCGAAGCGGAGAGAGTGTATCGGGGTCCACGGGAACCTGGGGCCAATCTCCGAAGGAGGCGGCTTACTTTGAAGTGCCGGGCAAGGTCCTGCATCTGGACGGGGATGCGCTCTATCTGAAGAAGAGCCTGAGCCTCTACGAGCAGCTGCGCATACCGGCGGAGGGACATCATGTCAACGAATCCAAAATGGCAGAGACGCTGTACCGCCTGCTGCCCCGTGTGCGTCCCGATATCGTAGTGATTACCGGCCATGATGGAGTACTTAAGCAACAGCAGAATTATGATCTGTACAGTCTGAGCAGCTATAAGAATTCACAGAATTTTGTGGCAGCCATCCGGGTGGCCCGTGAGTACGAGCGGAATTTCGATGCCTTGACGATCGTAGCCGGAGCCTGCCAGTCGCACTTTGAGGCTCTCCTGGGCAATGGTGCCAACTTCGCCAGCTCCCCGGGCAGAATACTCATTCATGCCCTGGATCCGGTGTATATCGCGGCCAAGGCCTCTTTTACCTCCATCCGGGATACAGTGAACTTAAGCGATGTGCTGAGCCATACGATCAGCGGCAATCAGGGGATGGGCGGAATAGAGACGCGGGGCAGCTTCCGGATCGGAATGCCCCAACTGCAGAACCTGGCTACGCTGAAGGTAGCGCCTTCGATGCTGTAGCCGGGCAAGTGATAACTGAACAGGCGGAAGGAATAGGGTAAGCATTCGTGCTTATCCTATTTTTGCTGCCATGCAAGCAGCTTCTAACACAAGATGGGCCAGGGAGCAGCCAGTCTTCATTACTGATAACAAGGTGCTTGAGTCAGGACTTTCCCCGTCTAAAAAAATTCCGTTGACAACTTTTTTATCATCATCTATAATTATTTATTTAATTTGACAAGTGGTTATAGAAGTTGTATAATGGACAAGGAAAGAGGTGGTCGTCAGGCAATGGCTAATAACGCGCTGTTGGAAATTAAACGCAGTCTTGAAGCTCACGTCGGTCATAAGATCACGTTGCGGGCTAACGGTGGCCGTCGGAAGACCGTTGAACGCACCGGTGTCCTGGAAGAAACGTACCCTTCTGTATTTATTGTCAAACTCGATCAGGAGCAGCAGACATTCAAGCGTGTCTCCTATAGCTATGCCGATATACTTACTGAATCTGTGGAAATCACAGTTACCGAAGACGATGGGCAGATGCGGATTATGTATATCAAAGCTTAGCGTCATGACAGTCTCCCTGCAGGGGGGCTGTTTTTTGATAGAATTTTTATGTTTTGGGGTCCCCGCAAAGTACCTGAGTCATCACCTACGCTAAAGCCCCACTTTGTGGGGTTATTTTGCATGTAGGGGTCTTCCTGAATTATGCTGCATGACACTGGCCTCCTGGCTGCATACTACATAGGCAGTACATTCATCATAGAGCAACTTACAAGGGAGGAATTCGTAATGAGCCGCAGAAGACGGAGCATGATGTCGGAGGAATTGAAGACGGAGCTGGCTAAGGAGCTTGGGTTCTACGAAACGGTTGAGCAGGAGGGCTGGGGCGGAATCCGGGCAGTCGACGCCGGGAATATGGTGAAGAGGGCGATTCAGCTGGCAGAGCAGGCTGCTGCGCGGAAATCGTAAGTTGCTGTAGCGGTGTCATGCCGCACCGGGTATCGCCTGCGGGCGGTACCTTTTCTTCATCATAGAACCGGATGTATATTTAATGGACTTCACTGTCAGTTTCTCATATAATATGTTAAGTTGTTTTGTACGGGAAAAGCTGAGGGTGGGTGAACGCCTTGAAAATGTATGAGAAGGCACCGGCAAAAATTAATCTGATGCTGGATGTGCTGCATAAGCGGGCTGACGGATTTCATGAAGTGGAAATGATAATGACAATGGTCGATCTGGCGGACCGTCTGGAGCTGTCGGAGCTGAAGCGGGATTCGATTATTATCTCAAGCCAGGCCGGATATATTCCGCTGGATGAGAAGAATCTGGCCTTCCAGGCGGCAAGGCTGATCAAGGACCGGTATAACGTCAGAAGCGGCGTACATATCCATTTGGACAAAAGAATTCCGGTTGCTGCCGGTCTCGCCGGCGGAAGCAGCGATGCCGCGGCTACGCTGCGCGGCCTGAACCGGCTCTGGCGCCTGGGCATCCCGGTGCAGGAGCTGCAGGAGCTGGGCGCTGAGCTGGGCTCAGACGTCCCGTTCTGCGTCACAGGAGGCACTGCCCTGGCGACGGGCAGGGGCGAACGGCTGACCCCAATCGCGAATCCGCCGCAAATGTGGGTTATCCTGGCGAAGCCGCCGATCAATGTATCGACGGCTGAGGTATACGGACGTGTGCGCGCTGGCAACATAGCGGTGCATCCGTCCGCGCTCCGCATGCAGCAGGCTCTGGAGGCCGGTGACTTCTCAGCCGTCTGTGAGGGCCTCGGCAACGTGCTGGAGGATGTGACCCTGAAGCTGCACCCTGAGGTGCAGCAGCTCAAGGAAGCGATGCTGAAGCTGGGTGCGGACGGCGTGCTGATGTCGGGAAGCGGTCCGACCGTATTTGGCCTTGTCTCCAAGCACTCCAAGGTGGCGAGAATCTATAACGGTCTGCGCGGATTCTGCAAGGAAGTCTATGCAGTGCGTTCGCTTAGCTAAGCGGAACGGGACCATGCTCTTATAACGGCGGCAAAGCGGTTTCCGCTTGTGTAAATCCGTACAATAATGATATTATTCATAGTAATATTCGGTTTTGGCGAGGAGCATTCCGTGAAAAAACTTAAACGAAGCCAACGGTTAGTTGACATGACCCAATTTTTACTGGAGAAGCCGCATGATCTGCTGCCGCTGTCCACTTTTGCAGAGCGGTACGGTGCGGCGAAGTCATCGATCAGCGAGGACCTGGCTATTATAAAAGAGGTATTTGAAGGCGAAGGGATGGGCGAGCTGCAGACACTGGCCGGGGCAGCGGGCGGAGTGCGGTATATTCCGCGCATGCCCATGGATATGGCGCTTGCCTTCGTGAACCGTCTGTGCGGGCAGCTTGAGCAGAGTGACCGGATTCTGCCGGGCGGTTATCTGTATATGTCAGATTTGCTCGGCCTCCCGTCCCTGATGGAGCAGGCCGGCAAGATCATTGCCACCGCCTTCTACGGCGTGGAGATTGACGTCGTCATGACGGTGGAGACCAAGGGGATTCCGCTCGCGTACGCAACGGCTGCGCAGCTGGGGCTGCCGGTTGTGCTGGTCCGCCGTGACCATCAGGTAACGGAAGGCTCAGCTGTAAGCATCAACTATGTATCGGGCTCCCATAAGAGCATCCATACGATGTCCCTGTCCAGACGGGCACTGCGCGAGAAATCCCGGGTGCTGATTGTCGATGATTTCATGAAGGCGGGCGGCACCGTACGCGGAATGGTAGATCTGCTGGGTGAGTTCAATGCTGAGGTTGCAGGTGTAGGCGTGCTCGTAGAGTCCGGCGATGTGGAGAACGAAGAGCGTCTGCTGCATGACTACGTATCGCTGGTGAAGCTGACAGAGGTGGACTCCAAGGTACGGCGTATTTCGGCGTTTCCGGGCAACTATTTCTCCTCCTGAATGAGTGATAAATGCCGGTTCTGAAAAGTAGGGCATAATGTCGAAACTGTGAGGATTCTTAAGATAACTGCACGAAATCTGTCGAAATTAGGGTTTCAGCAAAAATAATCTTCTTAATCAGGCATTATTTGGAATGAAAAAGAAGGAATTCGCTTTGCTGTGTGGAATTATACACCAAGTCTCTGATGGAAAAAGGTGGTGAACACACACATGCAAATTACGGATGTCAGACTCCGCCGCGTCAACTCTGAGGGGAGAATGAAAGCAATCGCATCCATTACAATCGATAACGAGTTTGTTGTTCATGACATTCGCGTCATCGACGGGAATAACGGGATGTTTGTTGCAATGCCCAGCAAGCGTACACCTGACGGAGAATTCCGCGATATCGCACACCCGATTTCTTCGGGAACGCGCGAAAAGATTCAATCTGCGGTTCTGGCCGAGTACGAACGTGCCGCTACGGAGGAAGAGGAAGTTATTGAAGAGGGAGCTTAAGCGGTGAACCGCTGACTCTCTGGGAGTTGCTGCCTCCCCAAGGGCGGCACCAGCCCACACCGCTTTATATGTTTCGGGGTCCCCGCAAAATACGTGGGTCAGCCTCGGAGCCAAAGCCTCACTTTGTGGGGTGATTTTATTGGGGTTCGAAGAAAAGGGAACCATGCCTGCATGGTTCTCTTTTCTTTTTGCCCGGAATGAGATATATTCAGTAGTGAGTTCAAGAAGTAGGGGGTTGGCATTCTTGAAAAGAATGGCTGTTGTACTTGCTGCAGGTCAAGGCAAGCGCATGAAATCTAAATTATACAAGGTGCTGCACCCTGTCTGCGGTAAACCGATGGTAGGGCACGTGCTTGATACAGTGAAAGCGACCGGATGCCAGCGTAATGTAGTTGTTGTAGGCCACGGCGCCGAGAAGGTTAAGGCATATTTAGGCGAGGATGCCGAATATGTGCTGCAGGATGTCCAGCTTGGAACCGGTCATGCTGTTAAGCAGGCCAAGGATCTTCTGGGCAGTGAAGAAGGAACCACCATTGTTATCTGCGGCGATACGCCGCTTGTCATGAGCGAGACACTTGAAGGCATGATGGCTTTGCATGAAGCACAGAATGCTGCTGCAACTGTCCTTACTGCTGTTATGGAGCAGCCTGCCGGATATGGCCGGATTATCCGCGGCGAAGACGGCGGAGTGCTGAAGATTGTGGAACAGAAGGACTGCACAGAGAGTGAAGCTGCGGTTCATGAGATCAATACAGGGACGTATTGTTTTGATAATGCTAAGCTCTTTGCCGCTCTGGAGAAGGTTACGAACACCAACAACCAGCAGGAGTATTATTTGACGGATGTTATCGGCATACTCCGGGCGCAGGGCGATATCGTTCTGGGTTATCAGGCCCATGATTCAGCGGAGTCCATTGGTGTAAATGACCGTCTGGCGTTGTCTGAAGCCGAAGGCTATATGCGTCAGCGCATCAACCGGAAGCATATGCTCGGCGGAGTCACTATCATCGACCCGGCTTCAACCTATATCGGGGCAGAGGTTGAGATTGGAGCAGATACGGTGCTGTATCCAGGCACGGTGCTCAAGGGCAAGACAGTGATCGGCGAAGATTGTGTGATCGGTCCGGCAAGTGAAATTGAAGACTGCGTGATTATGGACGGAGCGGCTGTGAAGCATTCCGTACTGAATCAGGCTCAGGTCGGCACACGGGCTTCCGTTGGGCCTTTTGCGTATTTACGTCCCGGCACCGTTCTGGGTGAGGGTGTTAAGGTCGGCGACTTCGTAGAGATCAAGAATGCTACAATCGGCGACGGCTCCAAGGTATCTCATTTAAGCTATGTAGGCGATGCTGAGGTCGGCAAGAATGTAAATATTGGCTGCGGCGCGATCACCGTAAATTATGACGGCTATAATAAGTTCAGAACTGAGATTGGCGATGATGCCTTTATCGGCAGCAACGTGAACCTTGTTGCTCCGGTTACAGTGGGCAAGGGCGCATTTATTGTCGCCGGTTCCACCATTACGCGTCCAGTTTCGGAGAACGATCTGGCGATTGCCAGAGCAAGGCAGGAGAATAAGCCGGGTTATGCAGAGAAGATCCGCTCCCGGGCCAAGGCGAAGAAAGGCCAGCATAGTCCATCGTAAAGCGTGTAAGCAGAAAGCAGCTGTAGGCTTAGAGCGCCGGACGGACTTCTTGCACATCCGCGCCGGTGCTTTGGCCAGTTAAATTCCGTCACGGAGGGTTTATATTTTATGACTTATTGTGATTCCAAACTCAAGATTTTCACCTGCAACTCCAATCCTAAGCTGGCCAGCCAGATTGCTGATTATATCGGCATTCCGATGGGCGAGTCCCATACGACCAGCTTCAGTGACGGAGAAATTCAGGTTAAGCTGTCGGAGAGTGTCCGGGGCTGTCATGTCTATATCGTACAGTCCACCTGCGGACCGGTGAACGACAATCTGATGGAGCTTCTGGTGATGGTAGATGCGCTTAAGCGTGCCTCAGCGAAGAGCATCAATGTCGTGATTCCTTACTACGGGTATGCCCGTCAAGACCGTAAGGCCCGTTCCCGTGATCCGATTACGGCCAAGCTGGTAGCGAACCTGATTGAGAAGGCGGGTGCACATCGCGTCATTACTATGGACCTTCATGCAATGCAGATTCAAGGCTTCTTCGACATTCCTGTGGATCATCTGCTGGGTGTTCCGATTCTGGCCCAATACTTCCGTTCGAAGCAAATTCAGAACCCGGTGGTCGTCTCTCCTGACCATGGCGGTGTGGTGCGTGCCAGAAAGCTGGCCGACTTCCTTAACGCTCCGCTGGCGATTATCGACAAGCGCCGTCCTGAACCGAACGTCAGTGAGGTTATGAACATTATCGGTAATATTGAAGGCAAAACGGCGATCCTGATCGATGATATCATCGACACGGCAGGAACGATCGTTCTGGGAGCCAATGCTCTGATGGAAGGCGGCGTGAAAGAAGTCTACGCCTGCTGTACGCATCCTGTATTGTCCGGTCCGGCGCATGAACGTCTGGAAAACTCTCCGATCAAAGAAATAATCGTGACGGATACCATTCCAATTCGCAGCAGCAACCCGACCTCCAAGCTCAAGGTGCTGTCGGTAGCTCCGCTTATGGGCGAAGCTATCATTCGCGTACATGAAGAGCTGTCGATCAGTAAGCTGTTCGAAATCGAATAGGCCGCAGGCAGATCAGCAGAAAAAGGGTTACACCTTTCGTCAAGCGGAAGGTGTAACCCTTATCGGCGTGATTCAGCGGCTGGGACTGAGGCTCTTATAACCTTCAATATCCCGGACGGGAGATGAAGGTGAAGAGGCTGCGGTTGTACAAAGTACCCTGCAGCTCTACGAAGCCTTCGTCCACTGCTGTAATCACACCGATGTCTACGTGCGCGTTCCCCCTATAGACTTCAACAGGCACAGCATATTGAATATGGTACTGGAAATGGCGCTGCAGTGTTAAGATATCGCCCTGATGTGGCATGTTCATCACCTGTCTCCGGAGTATAAACTTATTGTACCAAAAACGGAACTCTTCTGCTGAGAGTACCGGGCGGAAAGGAAAACCATAAATATGAAATGGATTGTTGGACTCGGGAATCCCGGAACGCAGTACGCGAAGACCAAACATAATGTCGGCTTCATGGCCCTCGATGAGCTTGCGTCCAGACACGGAATTGCCTTTAACCAGAATAAATGCAAATCGGTAATCGGTGAAGGGATAATCGGCGGTGTGAAGACGGTGCTGATCAAGCCGATGACCTTCATGAACCTGTCCGGGGAAGCGGTACGGGCTTATATGGATTATTATAAGGTCCAGCTGGAAGATATGATTGTAGTCTATGATGACCTGGATACGGAGCTGGGTAAGATCAGGCTGCGTTATCAGGGCAGTGCCGGCGGGCACAATGGCATCAAGTCCATCATTCAGCATACGGGCACCCAGAGCTTCAACCGGGTGAGGATGGGCATATCCCGTCCGGAGCCTGGCTTTGCTATCGTGGACTACGTACTGTCTACCTTCGCCAAGAAGGATGGAGCAAGGCTTGAGAGCATGATAAGTGATACTTGCGATGCTGTGGAATTCAGCCTGCAGCATACCTTTGAACAGACCATGGCCAAATTCAACGGATGAAATATAAGGCATAGGGTTCAAGACCCTGCGGCTAAAGCCTTCCCGGGCGGGGCATACTGGAGGTATATACTACCTTCAGGAGGCATATAGATGGCAATACACTATGTATGCAGGCACTGCCGGACGTTCTTGGGAAGCATTGGCAGAAGCGATATTACAGAGATGCAGCTGGGGCTGCAATCCTTGACCCCTGCGGAGCGCAGAGATATAATAGCGTATGATTCAGAAGGCGAGATTACGGTGAAGGTGACCTGCGATTACTGCAAGCAGGCGCTGGATAACAACCCTGAGCTCAGTCTGCTGGCCAGTCCGCTTCAGTAAGGTGGAAGCGCCTGTCTCTATCGTCATCCGCAAGCCTTGGCCTTATCCGCTGAGGCTTGTTTTCGATTCCAATTATAATAGGTGACAGCGGCGCTGCTGCTGTCAGCCTGTTTAGTAAGAGAGGTGCACCTGTTGTTACAAGGTCTTATAGAAGCTTTTTCCAAGGATACTGATTTCCAGTCTGTCACCCGTGGCATCGCAGCAGGTATGAAGGAACAGCTTATCTCCGGTCTGTCCGGCTCGGCCAGACAAATCATGCTGGCTGCCCTGCATGAGGAGACGCAGCGTCCGCTGCTGGTTGTGACCCATAATATGTTCTCAGCCCAGAAGATGGCTGATGATTTACAGGAAGCGCTTTCCCCGGAACGGGTGCTGCTCTACCCGGCGAATGAGCTTGTGGCGGCTGAGGCCGCTGTCTCAAGCCCGGAGACGCTGGCCCAGCGGATTGATGTACTGACGCGCTGCGCCCAAGGCTTCCGTGGAATTGTAGTCGTTCCCTACTCCGGCGTTCGGAGGCTGCTACCCGCTCCGCATGTCATGGCTGAAGCCCAGCTTACGGTTTCGCAGGACGGAACCTTGCCACTGGATGACTTCCTCATGTCCATGATTGAGATGGGCTATGAGCGGGTGGAGCGTGTAGAGAACCGTGGTGAGCTTAGTGTACGCGGCGGTATTATCGACTTCTATCCCATGACCTCTCCACTGGCTTACCGGGTGGAGCTGTTTGATGATGAAGTAGATTCCATCCGCACCTTCGACCCTATGGATCAGCGCTCCATTGATAAGGTCCGCAGTGTGAAGATTACACCGGCCAAGGAGATTATATTCGATCAACTCCGCCAGGATGCGGCTTCTACCGCTGCGTCTGCGATGCTGGAGCGGCAGCTTGAGAAGATGAGTGACCGTCAGGCCAAGCTGCGTCTGCGTGAGGAGATGGGCCGGGAGCTGGAGATGCTGCGGCAGGGCACCTATTTCCCGGAAGTCTATAAATATATCAGTCTGCTCTACCCTGAACGCATTCATCTGTATGATTACATGGCTCAGGATACTTTGCTTGTCCTGGATGAGCCGGCCAGACTTCTGGAGACCGCCAAGCAGCTGGAGCGTGATGAGTCGGAATGGAATATGCACTTGCTGCAGAACGGCAAAACGCTGCCTGAGCTGCAGCTCTCTGTTGACAGCGATGTTATTATGTACCAGCGTCCGTTCCAGAGCCTGTTTATGTCGATATTTCTGCGTCAGGTTCCGCATATTCAGCCACAGAATATCTTAGGCTTCATCAGCCGCGGAATGCAGGACTTCCATGGCCAGATGAATGTGCTGAAATCCGAGATGGAGCGCTGGCACAAGTCCGGCGTGAAGGTTATCATGCTGGCGAACGGCGAGGAGCGGACGGAGCGTATCCGCCGGGTACTGGATGACTATGGCATTGAGGAGCCGACGATCCTGCAGGGCAACCTGGGTTCCGGCTTCGAGCTTCCTTCGATTCATCTCGCGGTGATCACTGAAGGTGAGATGTTCTCGCAGAAGCAGCGTAAGGCGCGGAAGGTCTCCAAGGGCATTGATAATGCCGAACGGATAAAGAGCTATACCGAGCTGAAGATCGGGGATTATGTGGTTCACCAGAATCACGGGATCGGTAAATATATGGGTATCGGGACGCTTGAGGTCAGCGGCATCCACCGCGACTATATGCATATCCTCTATGCAGGAGGCGACAAGCTCTCTGTTCCAATTGAACAGATTGACCTGATTCAGAAATATGTCGGCTCGGAAGACAAGGAGCCGAAGGTATATAAGCTGGGCGGCAATGAATGGACCCGGGTTACCAGCAAGGTGCGGAGCTCGGTTCAGGATATCGCCGATGATCTGATCAAGCTGTACGCAGAGCGCCAGAGCGCGCTTGGCTATGGCTTCGAGAAGGATACGCAGGAGCAGCACGAATTCGAAGAGATGTTCCCGTATGAGGAGACCCGTGACCAGTTGCGGGCGATCGAAGAGATCAAGAAGGATATGGAGCAGAACCGTCCGATGGACCGGCTGCTCTGCGGCGATGTAGGCTATGGCAAGACAGAGGTGGCGATCCGGGCTGCTTTTAAATCTGCAATAGAGGGCAAGCAGGTGGCGGTGCTCGTGCCGACGACGATTCTGGCGCAGCAGCACTACGAGACCTTCCGCGAGCGCTTCGCCAATTATCCGCTGAATATTCAGGTGCTGAGCCGTTTCCGCAGCCGCAAGGAGCAGAATGATACGATCAAGGGAGTACGCCAGGGAACAGTGGATGTCATTATCGGCACACACCGGCTGCTGTCACAGGATCTGGTCTTCAAGGACCTCGGCCTTCTGATTGTCGATGAAGAGCAGCGTTTCGGCGTGACCCACAAGGAGAAGCTGAAGCGGCTGAAGACCAATGTTGATGTATTGACTTTGACGGCTACACCGATTCCCCGCACGCTGCATATGTCGATGCTCGGGGTGCGTGACTTGTCAGTTATTGAGACACCACCGGAGAACCGCTTTCCCGTACAGACGTATGTGGTGGAGCATAGCCAGACGCTGACCCGGGAAGCTGTGGAGCGCGAGCTGGCCCGTGGCGGGCAGGTCTACTATCTGTACAACCGTGTACAGGGGATTCAGGAAATGGCGGCGCAGATCTCCATGCTGGTGCCGGAGGCAAGAGTGGGTATCGGGCATGGACAGATGTCGGAATCGGAGCTTGAGAAGACGATTCTCGACTTCCTGGACGGGGAGTATGATGTGCTGGTCAGCACCAGTATTATAGAGACGGGTGTCGATATTCCTAATGTTAATACCCTTATTGTTCATGACGCTGACAAAATGGGCCTGTCCCAGCTCTACCAGCTGCGCGGCCGAGTCGGCCGTTCCAACCGGATTGCTTATGCCTACTTCACCTACCAGCGCGATAAAGTGCTGACAGAGGTGGCTGAGAAGCGTCTGCAGTCCATCAAGGAATTCACAGAGCTCGGGTCCGGCTTCAAAATTGCTATGCGCGATCTCTCCATCCGGGGAGCAGGCAATCTGCTGGGGGCGGAGCAGCATGGCTTCATCGCCTCGGTCGGCTTCGATCTGTACTCACAGATGCTGGCGGAGGAAATCCGCAAACGCAAGGTGAGCGTGCTGGGCGAAGAGGATACTTCGCTTAAGCAGGGGAATACGGTCATTGATTTGTCGATTGACGCCTATCTTCCTTCCGAGTATATTTACGACAGTATCCAAAAAATAGAAATCTATAAAAAAGTGGCTGCAGTTGACTCCTTCGAGGATGCCTCCGAGCTTGAAGATGAGCTGCTGGACCGGTTCGGCGAATTGCCGGAAGCCGTTA
This sequence comes from Paenibacillus sp. FSL H7-0350, assembly GCF_038593195.1. Taxonomy (NCBI): domain Bacteria; kingdom Bacillati; phylum Bacillota; class Bacilli; order Caryophanales; family Paenibacillaceae; genus Paenibacillus; species Paenibacillus sp. FSL H7-0350. The sequence continues at coordinate 4,430,923 of NZ_CP151972.1, forward strand.
TTAATCTGCTTTCTGTGGCCCGGCTGAAGGTATACGGCAAGCTGTACGGCATGGAATCCATGGTCCGGCGCGGGGATGAGGTCCTGCTTAATTTCCACGAGGGCAGCCTCGGGGCCTTTGATACGGCAAAGCTCGCCAAAGTTGGTAATAGCTTTGAAAGGCGTGTACAATTTGATAAGGATGCCCAGGCAACAATTCGGATCAAAGCTAAGGATTTAGGTGATAAGGAGCTGCTAGATGTGCTGGAGCAATTCCTGACGGCAGCCAAACAGTCTTTAAAATCGAAGGGAGAATTACACAATGTCGTTAAATAAAAAATCCTGGAAGGTACTGGTGGTCTCGCTGACCGCAGCCCTGTCCTTCTCCATGCTTGCTGCCTGCAGCAATAAAAGTGATGATACTGCGGTGGCAACGTATAAGGGCGGAACCATTACCCAGAAGGAATTCAATCTGGATACCCGCGTAATGAAATTCCTGTCCCCCGAGCAGGCGCAGTATCTGGAGATTGATATGTTCAAGGAGTCCATCCTGAAGCAGGAGGTCGCATTCGAATACCTGGCGGACAAGGCCACGGATGAAGCGAAGAAGGCTGCGGAGAAAGAAGTCGATACACAGATCGGCTCGATCAAGACTGCGCTGGGCGACAAATACAAAAGCACGCTGAAGGAACAGGATCTGAGCGAGTCGGACCTGCGTTCCTATATGCAGCGTGTACTTACCGTATATCAGGACATGCTGCTGAAATTAACGGACGAGCAGGTCAAGACCCATTATGAAGCCACCAAGGCTGATTATAGTGTGGCTACGCTGCGCCATGTCCTGGTTGGCCTTACTGATAGCGCCGGCAAGGAGCGGACGGATGCCGATGCGCTGAAGCGCGCTCAGGAAGTGAAGGCGAAGCTGGATGGCGGTGCGGACTTTGCTGCCGTTGCCAAGGAATACTCGGATGATACCAGCACGAAGGAAACCGGCGGTGAATATAAGGACAAGGCTCTGGTAGATTATGTAGCAGAGTTCAAGGCTGCGGCCCACAGTCTTCCGCTGAATACGATCAGTGAGCCGGTCAAGACTACTTACGGATATCACATTATCAAGGTGGAGGCCCGCAAGGACACTACCTTCGATACGCTGACTGCCGACCAGCTCAAAGCCTTGAAGAACGCTGCGGCTTCTGCCAGCCTGGAGACCTTCTTGGAGAAGGACCTGGATAGTCTGGAGATTAAAATCAATCTGCCGAAGAGCTCTGCTGCTGCAGGCAGCGCGGGAGCCACAGCTACACCAGCTCCTGCTGCGGGTTCTGACACGCCAGCCGCTACAGATGCACCGGCTGCTACAGAAGCCGCAAAATAAATTTAGGCTGGACAAGCCGCCGGATGCGCCACGCATCCGGGCGGCTTTTTTAAAAGAATTTATATGTTTTGGGCTCCCCGCAAAGTACCTGAGTCATCATCCAAGCTAAAGCCCCACTTTGTGGGGTTATTTTTTGTCGATACAGAAGGAACCGGGAAGAATGGTGTGGTGGTATAGAAACCCCCGTTAGTGATCATAACTGGAATGATGCGGGACCGGGGCGTTCTCATTCTGCATGAACAATTATATGCGGGGTGACGGATGTATAAGGAACTGGGAAGAGATGAATACTATGGTCAGATATTACGATAAATCACTGGGATTAACCATTCCCATAATGGACAGTAGTTGGACCATACTTCTTAAGAAAGCGGGGCAACATGTGAAATGAAAGCTACTGGTATTGTAAGACGTATTGATGACCTCGGACGAGTTGTTATCCCCAAAGAGATTAGACGCACATTGCGGATTCGTGAGGGCGATCCTCTGGAAATTTTTGTAGACCGCGATGGTGAGGTTATACTGAAAAAATATTCGCCGATTGGTGAATTGGGCGATTTCGCCAAGGAATATGCAGAGTCGCTGTATGAAGGAACAGGGCATATTACCATGATTACGGATCGGGACACGTTCATCGCGCTCGCCGGCGGCTCCAAGAAGGATTATCTGGAGAAGCAAGTGGGTGTACTGCTGGAAAAGGTAATGGAAAGCCGTAAAACGATGCTTGAGAACAATGCAGGCAGCTATGACATCAGCAAGGACCACACGGAGCTGTTATCCACGTATGTGGCAGCGCCTATTATCTCCGGAGGAGACCCCATCGGCTGCGTAGTGCTGCTGAATAAGGATGATTCGGTCAAGATGGCCCAGATGGAAGTGAAAATGGCTGAGACAGCCGCTGCCTTCCTGGGCAAGCAAATGGAGCAGTAATCAGCTGGTGCTGGAGAGCCCCGCTTTTCCTTTGGTTATGATAACCTTAAGGGAATGGCGGGTTTTTGCTGTGGAGGCGGTCCCTCAGGAATGTATGCATGGCCGTTTACACTTCTTCCCTTAGATAAGTTATAATATAGAAATTCATTTGCTTAGGTTAAAGCAAGCTCTATATTATGGCAGTTATGGCTGTAGAAGCAGGTAAACGATGACATCCAATACTCAAGGCTCGAAGCTGCTGCAGGGCGCTTTTATTCTTAGCGCGGCAGCTATTTTCTCGAAACTGATCGGTACGCTCCAGAAGATACCGCTGCAGAATATGGGCGGTGACGCCGCGTTCGGCATCTACAATACGGTCTATCCGCTGTATACCATTCTGGTTACGGTGGCGATGCTCGGGCTGCCTGCCGCCATCTCGCGGTTCGTGGCCGAGGCCTCGGCGGCACAGGACACGCAGAAGGGGCGGCGGGTGCTGCTGCTATCAGCCGGAATTACGGCGGCCAGCGGCCTTTTGCTCGGCATTCTGGTCTACGCCGGGGCTCCGCTCATTGCGGTATGGGTCGGCAGCTCCCATATTGTCCCTGCTCTGCGCAGCAGCGCCTGGGGGCTGGCGGTGGTACCGCTGATGGCGGCACTGCGCGGCTACTTCCAGGGGCTGCATAATATGATGCCGACCGCCGTATCACAGGTGGTCGAGCAGTCTGTCCGCGTGGCGGTCATGATCGCGCTTCTGCTGTATCTGACGGGCGCTGGCGCAGATGCGGCAGGAATTGCTGCCGGTGCGATGCTGGGGCCCGCTGGAGGCGGTATCGCCGGTCTTGGCGTAATGCTGCTGTATTGGCGAAGCCACCGCCGGGACTTGCAGGACAGGCTGCCCCAAGCTTCGTTTAAGAACAGAACAGCATCAGCCGTACGAAGTGCTAAGCAGGGCGTTCCTGCCCGCGAGCTGTTGGCCTATGGCCTCCCGGTGATGCTTGGCGCACTTGCGGTTCCGTTAATCGGCCTCGTCGATGTCTTCACAGTTCCCCGTCTGCTGGCGGGGAGCGGGAGCAGCGAGACGGCGGCGATGGCCCAGTTCGGCATCTATAACCGCGGGCTGCCGCTCGTGCAGATCGTAACGATGCTGGCGACCTCACTCTCGGTCGTCTTCATTCCGGCGCTGGCCGAAGCGAAGTACCAGCGGGATGAGGCCTTGATCCGCACGCGCATCACGCTGTCGCTGCGCTGGTTCTGGCTGCTCGGGCTGGCCGCCTCCGTAGGCCTGGCCGTGCTTGCAGAGCCGGTGAACACGGCTCTGTACGGGGACGCCGCCGGCAGCGGCGCGATGACCTGGCTGGCCTTCACCGCCGCAGGCGGTACGGTCAGCATCATCTCCGCCGCGCTGCTGCAAGGCCTGGGCGCCGTGCGCGCGCCGGCGCTGCATCTCTTGGCCGCCGCTCTGCTCAAGGCGGCCCTCAACCTGCTGCTAGTCCCGCAGCAGGGCATTACCGGTGCGGCCATCGCCGGCGTGGCCGCACATCTTTTCGCAGCAGCGCTGAACGTGCTGCTGCTCTACCGGCAGGGACATCTGCGGCTGCGCGCCGCAGATGTCCTGCTGAAGCCCGCGGCGCTGCTCGCGGGCCTGGGGCTGGTTGCCGCAGCCGTGAGCCACGGCGCAGCCAGGGCGGCAGACGCCGCCGGCTTCGGAGGCGGGCGGACCGCGGCCCTGGCGCAGAGCCTGCTCGGCGTGCTCGCAGGCTGCGCCGTCTTCGCACTCGGCGCAGTGACGCTGCGGCTGCTCAGCGAGAGCGAGCTGCGCCAGCTTCCGGGCTTCGGCCCCCGCTTGGCGGACAAGCTAAAAAAGCTGCGCCTGTTCCCTTAAGGCGCTGACCATACATAGCGTAGCCGCCTCTGCGCATAGCAGAGGGCGGCTGCCTGGAAGGAGTAGACTGGCATGAGCGCAACATTAACGATCGTCGGCCTGGGCTCCGGGAATCCGGACCGGCTGACACTGGGCATCATCAAGAAGCTGAAGGCGGCCTCGGCCGTATACGTGCGGACCGCAGAGCATCCTGTTATGGCTGCACTAGCGGAGATGGAGATAGCCTGGGAGTCCTTCGACGGGCTGTATGAGACGCTGTCGTCCTTCCCTGAGGTCTATGAAGCCATTACGGCAACGCTGATCGAGAAGGCTGCGGCCGCTCCGCAGGGCACGGAGATTGTCTATGCCGTGCCGGGGCATCCCATGGTGGCCGAATCCGCTGTCTCCCTGCTGCGCGGGCGCTGCCCGGAGGCAGGCATTGAGCTGAATATCCTCGGCGGAGAGAGCTTCCTGGATGAAGCGTTCGTCCGTCTGGGCTTTGATCCGATTGAAGGCTTCCAGCTGCTGGATGCCTCTGGTATCCGTAGCTCCCAGCTTCACCCGGAGCTGCATACCCTGATCGGGCAGGTCTATGACAGCTTCACCGCATCTGAAACCAAGCTCTGCCTGATGGAGCTGTACCCGCCTGAGTATGAGGTGATTGCTGCACATGCGCTTGGTGTGGAAGGCGAGGAGCAGATTCTCCGTGTGCCGCTGTACGAGCTGGACCGGCTGGACGGCTATGGTAATCTGTCGCTGGTATATGTTCCGGCGAGCCGTGCGGATGAAGCGCGTAACCGCACCTTTGCCCGGCTGCATGAGATTGTCGATATTCTGCGGAGCCCCGAGGGCTGTCCCTGGGACCGTGAGCAGACGCATGAATCCTTGCGCAAAAATCTAATCGAAGAGACCTATGAGGTGCTGGAGACGATTGACGAGGATGATCCGGACCATATGAAGGAAGAGCTGGGCGATCTGCTGCTCCAAATTATGCTGCACTCCCAGATGGAAGAAGAGCTGGGAACCTTCAGTGTCTACGATGTCATTGAGGGGCTGAATGAGAAGCTGCTGTTCCGCCACCCGCATGTCTTCGGTGATCAAGCGGCTGGCAATGCCGAGGAGGCACTGCAGAACTGGGAAGGGATGAAGGCCGAGGAGAAGCGGCGCAAAGGCGTGGAGCCCGAAGCCCTGTCCGCACTTAGCGGGGTTCCAAGGGATCTGCCGGCACTGATGAAGGCGTACAAGCTGCAGAAGAAGGCATCTAAAGTCGGATTCGACTGGGACAATACCAGCGATGTGCTGGCTAAGATCCGCGAGGAGATTGACGAGCTTCAGGAGGCGATTGAGACGGGACAGTCTGCCGGGGAGCAGATGCTGGAGCTGGGCGACCTGCTGTTCGCAGCCACCAATGCGGCCCGCTTCATTGGAGCCGATCCGGAAGAAGCACTGACCCGCACCAACCGTAAGTTCGTAGCCCGGTTCGAATATATTGAGCGGCGTCTGCGCGATCAGGGTGTCCGGCTGGAGGACAGCCCGCTCGAAGAGATGGAAGCCCTCTGGCAGGAAGCCAAGGCGGAAGAGCGGAAGCAATAGATTCTAGAATTATAGTCTTCTGCAGTATATCACGCGCGGTTCACGGCAATGCTGTGACTACGGCGCTAATCTCTGATTTGAAATGCAATGAGAGGTTTATAATGTTATAGTGCTATATGCCCCCATATCCTACGCAAGATGTTACTTTTTCAAAAAAAACGGCGGAACGTGGCAGGAATTGAGGGTGGAATCCAGAATATCATAAAGACGAAATGACGATTTGCCGTGATTTTCCGGTAAACCTGATTTTCATTTATTTTTTGTATCCTAGGAGGAACTTCAAATTATGAACAAGACAGATCTGGTAAACAACATTTCCGAGAAAAGCGGATTGGCCAAAAAAGACGTAGAAACCGTACTCAACGGAGTTCTGGGCGAAATTACAGAAGCTCTAGCAAGCGGAGATAAAGTACAGCTGATCGGTTTCGGTACTTTTGAAACGCGCAAACGTTCCGGCCGTACCGGCCGTAACCCGCAATCGGGCGCACCTATCGAAATTCCTGAATCCACAGTGCCGGCCTTCAAGGCAGGCAACAAGCTCAAAGAAGCCGTTAACTAATGCGACTGGACAAGTTCCTGAAGGTCTCCCGTCTGATCAAGCGCCGCACCGTGGCCAAGGATGTGTCCGAACAGGGCCGCGTGTTGATCAATGGACGGGAGTCCAAACCAAGCAGTACGGTGAAGATCGGTGACGAGATTACCGTGCAGTTCGGCCAAAAGCTTGTGACGGTCAAAGTGGAAAAGCTGGTGGAAACTACCCGCAAGGACGAGGCCGCCGGAATGTATACCCTGCTCCGTGAAGAGCCGGTTGTCAAAAGTACTGGACTCGATTGGTAGTAGATCATCGAAGTGTAAGGTTAAGAGGTATTCCCAAAGCCGGAAGACGGCGGAGCGGAATACCTCTTTTTTCTTCTTTTAACCGGTTCTATACCCTGTCCTTCCTTCATAGATTAGAACCAAGAAGGAGGGGTACATGCTATGATCGAGCCAGCCAAAGGGAGCAAACAGCATGATCTGCACATGCGCAGCCGCAAGCAGATTGAGCTTACCGGTGTGCAGAATGTGGAGAGCTTTGATAGCGAAGAGTTTCTGCTGAGTACAGAACTCGGCCAACTGACTATACGGGGTACTCATTTACATATCAAGAATCTAAGTCTGGAGAATGGAATGCTGTCTCTTGAAGGCAATGTTCATTCCCTGATTTATCTGGACCCCGGGACGCAAGGCAAAAATAAAGGGATTCTCCGCAAGCTGTTTAAATGAATCCCTCCGTACAATGGATCACCCTGCTATATATGATTCTGGCCGGCATTGCCATGGGACTGGCCTATGACAGCTACCGGGTGCTGTCGCAGAAGCTGAAGTTTCCCCGTTGGCTGAATGCGCTGCTGGATCTGCTGTACTGGATAGGGGCGGCCCTACTGGTCTTTCGCATGCTTTATGCCGGAAACCAGGGACAATTGAGGTTTTATGTCGTTCTTGGCCTCTTTCTAGGTGTATGGATCTATTTTTTGATCTTCAGTATTACGGTGCAGCGTTTTGTGGTAAGGTTAATTCAGTCGGTTCAGTATGTATGCAGGATGTTATGGCGTTTCGTTACCATAGTCATCGGAGGTCCGATTCTCTGGCTGTGGCGCCTGGTTAAGGGAACAGTGCTGCTGCTCGGCCGGGTCCTTCTTTATATTTGTAAGCTGCTGCTGCGTCTAACCAAGCCAATCTGGGTACTTCCTGTAAGGTGGGCCTCTCCGTATACATCCCGGTTCGTTCATAGCGCCCGGATCGTGAGAATCACCGAGTGGATATCAGGGTGGCGGAAGCGCTGACCTTGAACCCTGGAACTGGAGGTAAGCTGAATGAACAGATTCTCTGCGGAAGAGAAGAATACGAACCACAATGCTTCGGCCGCAGGCGCGAAGAGAAGAAAGTTTATATGGATTCTTGTGATGGCTGTTTTCTTCGGCTGGGCCGGATACACTTTCTTTGCCCAGAGCGCAGCAATCGCCGACAAGAGCGAACAGCTCGCCCGTAAGACAGAGAACAGTGAGAGTGTAACAGCTACGCTGAATCAATTGAAATATGAGGTCTCGCGGCTGAATGACGATGAGTATATCGGACAATTAGCGCGTAAATGGTACAATATGTATCCTGCAGGGGAATCACCTATCCGTACCGAGCAATCCGGGCAATAAAAGCAGGCGAAAAGAGGCTTACGCTGTGTTGCCTTGCTTTGCTCTTTACTGTATAATCAAATCACCGCAGACAGGATGGACATTATATTCGTCTGTATATTTTTAAGGGAGGATCATTTTATTCTATGGCAATTGAAGTGGGCACCAAGTTAGAGGGCAAGGTGACAGGCATCACGCATTTCGGAGCATTTGTGGATCTGTCAGGAGGTGTCACAGGTCTCGTTCACATCTCGGAGATCGCCGATAACTACGTCAAGGATGTTAACGATCATTTGAAGATTGCGGATGTAGTAACCGTTAAGGTGATCAATGTTGACAAGGACGGCAAGATCGGACTTTCCATTAAGCAAGCCGTTGATAAGCCGGCATCGGAAGTACGTCCCCCCAGAGCTCCAAGACCTGAACGTCCAAGCGGTGGAGACCGTTTCGGCGGTGGTGGCGGCAGTGGCGGAGGCGGCGGTGGATTCAATCGTGAACGGGGTGGGCGTCCATTCAAGCCTGCAGCCGGTAAACCTTCATTCGAGGATAAAATGTCACGCTTCCTGAAAGACAGCGAAGAACGGATATCTTCGATCAAGAAGAACACAGAAGGAAAGCGCGGCGGCCGTGGAGCCAAGCGCGTATAATCTGAGTCTTGCACATCATAAATAAACCGCTGGGGCGCTTACGCCCTTCGCGGTTTTTTTGTGTTTGTGCCCGCGGGCCGAATGTAGGCGAAAAACCGACTACAATCGGCAACGTGGAGGCGTACGGACCAAATGTAATCGGAAAACCGACTACAATCGGCAACGTGGAGGTGTATTGACCAAATGTAATCGGAAAACCGATTACAATTTGCTCGCAACGCAGAGTATGAGCAGCCCAGCGCGCCCCAGCTCTATACCGCGCGCCCCAGCTTCCGGCTATTTTTGTCGGTACCCGGCAAATTGCCGACAGCATCCATGCCATTCTCACATAACTCTAGGGCAATCGCTGACGAATGTCCGCGCGGGCATTACCTGCAACCGGCAGTGCGACTGCGGCAGTCCGCAGCCAATCTTTTACCCCGTACGGGATTGGGAGGCTTTTCCGCAGAATGTCGGGACAGGCTTTTTTGTCGGAAATTTTTTACAGATTGCTCTCCGTTTCTGACAAACTTTCTTAAGACCCCCGCTATATAATGAGAACCATAAAATTCATAAACGGGTGGTGCAGGGAATGAGTAAAAGCAATGTGGTGAATTTGCCGGAGTGGACAAGAGCAGGAAGCAAAGACAAAAATCAGAAAGAAGCCTTAGGTACACGCCTTACGGCGTGGGGCACCAAGCTGCCGGTTGTCCAGTTCATCGCGGTCAAGAAGTGGGTGCTGCTGCTTAGCCTAATGGGCTTTTTGCTGGGACGGGCTATGATCCTGGATGAGCTTACCCCGTTTGCTGCTGCTTATTTCGCCGTCATTGTATTTATGCGCAGGGATTCCATGCTGCCTGTGGCCGTAGCCATCGTGCTCGGCAGTCTCTTCACACCGTTTCCGGGTGCCATCGTGGTTGCTGCGGAGCTGATTATTTTTTACCTGATCTATAAAGGGCTGGAGAATTTCCAGCGGGTGGATCTGTCTTATGCCCCGCTGATGGTGTTCGTGGCTACTTTTATGGTGGGATTGTTCCAGGTCGTCATCGGTCCTTCGCTCACATGGTATCCGCTGATGATGGCAGCCATTGATGCCATACTTGGGTTCGTGCTGACGCTTGTATTCCTGCAGGCGCTTCCTGTATTCACCTATAAGCAGAAAAGCAGGGCACTCCGCAATGAGGAGGTACTCTGTCTGATCATCCTGCTGGCTTCCGTCATGACCGGCCTTGTTGGCTGGACCATTAACGGTCTATCGCTGGAGCATGTGTTATCGCGGTTTCTGATTCTGATCTTTGCCCTGGCCGGAGGCGCGCCGCTTGGTGCTGCGGTTGGCGTAGTGACCGGGCTGATTCTCAGTCTGGCCGATATCGGAGCCATCTATCAAATGAGCCTGCTGGCTTTTGCTGGGATGTTGGCAGGCATGATGCAGTCCGGACGCAAAGGGGCGGTCTCGATCGGGATGCTGCTGGGATCAACGATCCTATCCGTCTATTTCATGGGACCGGGCGATGTCATGAATTCTACTTGGGAGACCTGCGCAGCCATAGTGCTGTTTCTTCTAACACCTAAGGGGATGATTACTGCCATTGCCAAATATGTACCAGGCACGGCCGATCACAGCCGTACCCAGCATGAATATGCCCGGAGGGTCCGGGATATTACAGCAGACCGGGTGACCCAGTTCTCACAGGTATTCCAGCAGCTCTCCAGCAGTTTCGGGCAGATTCCCCGGGCCGCAGAGGCGGGCAAAAGCGACCGTGAGATGGAGGACTTTATGAATACGGTAACAGAAGGAGCCTGCGCCGGGTGCATCCGGCGGACCCACTGCTGGGATGCCAAGTTCTATCAGACCTACAGGTATATGACGGACATGATGACCACGGTCGAGGAGTGCCCGGACATTACCGCTGCCCAGCTGCCGCCGGAGTGGAGCCGGATCTGCGGCAGGACGAGGGAGGTTCTTGAGGTGATGAAGGGCCAATATGAGCTATACCAGCATGATATGCGCTGGAAGCGGCAAATATACGACAGCCGCCAATTTGTGGCCGAGCAATTATCCGGCGTCTCGCAGGTCATGGAGGACCTGGCGAAAGAGATTAAGCGGGAAGGGCAGGCGATGTACCGGCAGGAGAGCCAGATCCGGGAGGCGCTGGAGAAGCTGGGCCTCTCCATTCACAGCATTGAGATCCTGAGTCTCGATCCCGGCCGTGTGGAGATTGAGGTTGTACATGCCTACACCCGGGGCTTCGATGAATGCCGCAAAATGATCGCTCCGCTGCTCTCGGATATTCTGGAGGAGAATATCGCAGTGGTCAGTGAGACTGCCATCCATCCACGCGAGGGTCTGTCGATGGTGACCTTTGGCTCGGCCAAGGCTTATGAGATAAGCTCCGGCGTAGCTGCCGCCGCCATGGGAGGCGATATGCTGTCGGGGGACAGCTTCAGCACGGTGGAGCTGGGTAACGGTACCTTTGCCGTCTCTATCAGTGACGGAATGGGCAACGGGGAGCGGGCCCGGATGGAGAGCAGCGCTGCGTTATCCATGCTGGAGAAGCTGCTGCAATCGGGAATGGATGAGAAGCTGGCGGTGAAATCCGTCAACTCTATTCTGCTGCTGCGCTCCCCAGATGAATTCTATGCGACAGTAGATATGGCGCTGATCGACCAGTATTCGGCACAGACCATCTTCATGAAGATTGCTTCTGCTCCGAGCTTCATCCGGCGGGGCAGCGAGGTGATTCCCGTGACGGCCAGCAATCTGCCGATCGGCATCATCAAAGACATCGAGGTGGATCTGGTCACCATGCAGCTTCGTCCCGGCGATATCCTGATTATGATGACCGATGGTATTTATGATGCGCCCGGATATGCCGTTAATAAGGAGATATGGATGAAGCGTCTGATTCAGGAACTGGAGGGCGATGACCCGCAGGATATGGCGGACGAGCTGCTGGATAAGGTAATCCGCTATCAGGGGAATGAGGTCCATGATGATATGACCATCGTGGTCAGCCGTGTGGATCATTACCATCCGGAATGGTCCAGCCTGCATATGCCTGGCGTCGGCCGGATGGAGCGCCCGCGTACGGTTAGCTAACCAGCTAGCCATTGACCTGACAACTAATTAGTCTATTGGGTGAGTAAGCTGGAAATGTTGCACATAATGCAGCTTGACGCTGAAGATACCCCGGTACTTTAGTGGATTGTTGCATAAATTGCAATATTCTTTCGGCTAATTGACTTACGGGGGGAGGAATCCTGCCTTTTGTGCAACATATTCCTTACCAGGAGGGATTATTGAGAGGAATGTTGCATTTTAGGCAGGATTATTGGATTCGGAGCTGGAGAAAGAGTAGGAGGCTGTAGGCAGAGTAGGGGACTGGTGTAAGTGCATGAAGCATGAGTAACAATATGAGTTAGAGTAACAGTAACATTCAAGGTCCGAGAGCACAGTCAGTGCTGAAAGGCGGGTGTCTTTAAATTATTCGGCGGGTGCATTCCAGCCACTCGCCAGCCCTTGCTCCGCTCCGTTTCAACCGCTGCTGGTTAGGGGGTTGAAGGGTAGGGTTTGAATAACATAGTAAAATAAACGGAACGGAGAGAATTTTGGAGCCGCAGAAGCGTCAGCGTTCGCCTTTGTCTTCCGATTTCAACCGCCAGCCGCGGTACTATAATCAAGAAATCGGAAGACAACAGCGATCGGAGGCCTAAAAGTCTCGCAGAGACTCATTTTTACGTAGTATTTTCAAATCAACTTCCAGTGTCAAGCGGCGTTTGAAATCTCTCTACCTTGGCAATGCTAGTAACTAGACAAGGAAGGGAGGAACGGTCATGAAGCAAATTCTGCTGATCACGGACGGTTGTTCAAATGTGGGGGAGAGTCCGGTGCTGGCGGCTGCACACGCCCGTCAGGAGGGCATCACGGTCAATGTTGTGGGGGTTGTGGATTATGGAACCATCGGTGAGCTGGGCAGCCGTGAGATTGCCGATATTGCCAAGGCAGGGGGCGGTATCAGCCGGATCGTGGGAACCCCGCAGTTGGCCCAGACCATTCAGATGATGACACGCAAGACGGTGGTTCAAACCATTCAGCAGGCGGTTAATAAAGAGGTGCAAAAAATTCTCGGCGACGGCTCGCTGGCGGAGCTGCCTCCGCAGCAGCGTTCGCAGGTGGTTACCGTGGTCGATGAGCTGACCGAGATCTCGCCGCTGCGCATAGCGCTGTTAATTGACGCAAGCGCGAGCATGAAGCCGAAGCTTGGCGCGGTAGAGGACGCCATCCGTGATCTGGCGCTTAGTCTGGAGGCCCGGGAAGGGCGCAGCGAGATTGCCGTGTTCCATTTTCCCGGCCGCTCAGGCAGTGAGGATGCCATACTGGATATCGACTGGACCCGGAATGTGTCCGAGGTCCGCTCCCTCTTTTCCAGACTGAAGATGCGGGGGGCAACGCCGACCGGACCGGCTATTTTCAAGGTGCTGGAACATTATCGTTATGATAAACTGGAGGAACATCGTAATTATCTTCCAGGGGAAGATGACGGGGCAAGAGAAGGGATGATTGATGGGTATGTCGTCTAATCCATCCTATCCGGCAGGCACAGTGATTACCGGCAAATGGCGGGGGAACCGTTATGTCGTGGAACGTGTGCTGGGGAAAGGGGCAAACGGAACCGTATATCTGGTGCAGCGGGAAGGCCGACGGGAGCGGTATGCGCTTAAGATCGGATACGATACGCTGGAGCTGCAGTCTGAGATTAACGTGCTGACCTCCCTGCAGTCCTGCCGCAAACGCAGCGAGCACCGGGCACGCAAGGAATCGCCGCTATCCTCCTACCTGCTGGAATCGGATGATTTCAAGGATCGGGACCAGGCGCCCTTTTATGTGATGCGCTATGTGGAAGGAAGGCCGCTGCATCATTTCCTGTCCAGGAATGGTGCCTCCTGGCTGGGGCTTGTCGGAATGACGATTCTGGAGAAGCTGCAGACGCTACATGAGTGCGGCTTCGTATTCGGAGACCTGAAGCCGGAGAATGTCATGGTATCCAGCTACGGGGAAGCCGAGCTGATTGATTACGGAGGGGCAAGTCCCATCGGACGCAGCGTGAAGCAGTTCACCGAATGGCATGACCGCGGATTCTGGAATGCCGGCAGCCGGACAGGTGACCAGAGCTATGACCTGTTTGCTTTTGCCGTCCTGTGCCTGCGTCTCCTTAATGAAGAAGGGCTGAAGTCTGCCGCCCAGCAGCTGCCGCAGACAAGGAGCGTAGAGGAGCTGATGAAGCTGGCCCGGGAGCTGCCGGACAAGAAACTGTCCTCCTGGCTATGCCTCGCACTCAAAGGCGGTTTCCCCGGTTCTGCGCAGGCTGCGGAGATCTGGAGAAGCCACATCTACAGAGGACGGAAGACCGGACATGAGACGATGGCGACCCCGCGCTGGCTCAAAAATGCGTTCGCGCTGTCTTTATTTCTGCTGGCATTCACGCTATACTGGGTTTTCCGTTTCTGATAATTAATTGAATGCTGTAATCGTACATAATCACCAAGATGCTGACCGCCGGATCAGGCCGTGTTAGGGATGGCAGGAAAGGAAGCCCCTATGGAGCACAGGAAGGAACTGGTGGAATCCGTAATGGAGGCTGCGGTTGAATATGAGCTGTGGGCGCCTCATGACACCATTGTAGTCGCAGTTTCCGGAGGGCCGGACTCTGTGGCTCTTTTGCGTATTCTGCATGAGATCTCCCAGACCCGGATGCCGCTGACGCTGATATGCGCCCATGTCAATCACGGTTTCAGAGCCGAATCGGCAGAGGAAGCAGAGCTGGTCCGGACCCTCGCGGCAGAGCTGGGCGTTCCCTTCGAGCTGGGCGAATTCGATATTCCATCCATCATTAAGGAGAGCGGGCTTGGCCCGGAAGGCGCTGCACGGGAGAAACGTTACCAGTTCCTGATCGCAACCGCACACCGTTATCAGGCGCGATCGGTGGCGCTGGCCCATCATGCAGACGATCAGGCCGAGACGGTGCTTATGCGGCTGCTGCGGGGGAGCGGGCCTTCGGGCCTTGCCGGCATGCGCTGGAAACGGACTGAAAAAAAGGTGGAACTCATCCGCCCCTTCCTGCGTATTAACAAAACGGCTCTTGTCGGCTTTTGCCGGGAGGAGGGCCTGGCCTATGCGGAGGATGCGACAAACCTTCTGACGCAGTACAAGCGGAATGCAGTTAGGCTGGAGCTGTTGCCTGTGTTGGAGCAGCATAATCCGAGAGTGAGACAATCGCTTCTGCAGCTGGCTGAAATTGCCTCGGCGGAAGATGAATATATGGAGGCGAATGCGGCAAAATGCTTTGATGAGCTTGTTTTCACCGAGCATGGAAAATACACCTTGAAAAGAGCTGCCTTTGCGGCCATACCCTCCGCTTTACAACGGCGTTTGATTAAACTAATATTAAATTATCTGTCGGCGGATTCATCATTCATGGATTTTTCCAAGATTGAAGCAGTACGCCGGGGAACGCTGCAGGAATACCCTACCGTCTGGACGCTGGATATGGGTGGCGGTTATGTCTGCGTGCGGCAATATGATACCATTGTGTTCTCGTCCAAGCCCTTGACCCGGCAGGTAGGCTATACATACCGGCTGTCTTTGACTCATCCCCGGATTAAGCTTATGGAGATAGGAAAGGTTATGACGATGAGGGGGCTTGCGGGGGAAGTTTTTTCTGCACAGGAGGAGGATTACGGGAAGAACTCGGCTTGGTTTGACTGGGATGATCTTGTCCTGCCGCTCACCATTCGTTCCCGGTTGCCTGGAGATACCATAAGGGTTATGGGATTAAACGGAAGCAAAAAGGTAAAAGATATTTACATTGATGATAAAATACCTTCTTCCGAACGGCCTGCAATTCCCCTCGTATGTGATGCACTCGGCAATATCGTCTGGATTCCGGGCGTAAGGCGCTCGGTGCATGCCGCAGTTGGGCGGCACACGGCCTCGGTTCTGCTCCTGACCCTGGAAGACCTGGAACAGGGCGAAGAATCGTAATGGCCGAAGTAAGTCTTTCATAAGTATATCTTAGGAGGTTCGCAAGTTGCAGAATGATATTCAGGAAATCTTGATCAGCGAAGAAGAAATTCAACAAAGAATCAGGGAGCTTGGCGCCCAGCTGAGCAAGGAATATGCAGACCGCACACCTTTAGTGATTTGTGTACTCAAAGGTGCGTTTATTTTTATGGCGGATCTGGTTAAAGTGATTACAGTACCCGTTGAAATGGACTTCATGGCGGTATCCAGCTACGGCGGTACAACTAAATCATCCGGCGTAGTCAAAATCATCAAGGATTTGGACACATCGGTTGAAGGCCGTGATGTTCTGATTGTCGAGGACATTATCGACAGTGGCCTTACACTCAGCTATCTGATTGACATGCTGCAGGGGCGCAACGCTGCTTCTGTCAACGTAGTCACTCTGTTCGACAAGCCGTCAGGCCGTGCAGTGAATCTTGAAGCCCAGTATACCGGCTTTGTGATTCCTGATGCATTCCTCGTAGGCTATGGACTGGACTATGCCGAGCTGTACCGGAACCTCCCTTATGTCGGTGTACTGAAGCCTGAGATTTATACCAAATGAACTACCCGACAGCCTTAGATCTACGGATCACTTTTCTGGATTTCCTGACAATTTGAGGAGTCCGGTCAGGCTATGGTACAATAACTTGAGCGTTGCGAGAGGAGGTAGGGGATGAATCGGTTCATCCGGAATTCTGGTTTTTATTTGATTTTATTTTTAGTCGTGGTGGGCATAGTCCAGTTTGTAAGCAATGGAAATGAATCCGCCGATCTCCCTAGATATGACGAGTTGCGGCAGGAGATCTCGAACAATAATGTGAAGAGCATGACGGTTCAGTTTGAGGGGAATGCATTTCTGGTTACTGGCGAATATAGAGAGCTGCCACCCGAGGCTAAATCGAAGAATTTCTCCACTTATGTTCCTCCTACAGACCAGGCCCTTGATGAACTTGTGGCTGCAAGCGATAAGAACGGCGTAGAACTGAGCCAGAAAAAAATGGAAGGTGACAGCATCTGGCTGACATTCCTCTCTTCCATGATTCCACTGGTCATCATGTTCATCCTGTTCTTCTTCCTGTTCAATAATGCACAGGGCGGCGGCGGCAAGGTGATGAACTTCGGCAAGAGCAAGGCCCGGTTATATAATGAAGAGAAGAAGAAGATCAGCTTCGAGGATGTTGCAGGGGCTGATGAAGAGAAGCAAGAGCTGGTTGAGGTTGTTGAATTCCTTAAGGACCCCCGCAAATTCGCAGCGGTGGGTGCCCGGATTCCGAAGGGGGTACTCCTTGTAGGTCCTCCGGGAACAGGTAAAACCTTGCTGGCCCGTGCAGTTGCAGGGGAAGCAGGCGTTCCGTTCTTCAGCATCTCCGGTTCCGACTTCGTGGAAATGTTCGTCGGTGTCGGCGCATCCCGCGTACGTGACTTGTTCGAGAACGCGAAGAAGAACGCACCTTGTATTATCTTTATTGATGAGATCGATGCTGTGGGACGTCAGCGCGGCGCAGGACTTGGCGGCGGACATGACGAACGTGAACAGACCCTTAACCAATTGCTCGTTGAAATGGACGGCTTTGGCGGCAACGAAGGCATTATCATTGTCGCGGCTACCAACCGCGCAGATATTCTTGACCCGGCGCTGCTCCGTCCGGGCCGTTTCGACCGTCAGATTACGGTTGACCGTCCAGATGTGAAGGGCCGTGAAGCTGTACTGAAGGTTCACTCCCGCAACAAACCGCTGACTAAGGATGTAAGACTTGACGTTATCGCCAAGCGTACTACCGGCTTCACTGGTGCGGATCTGGAGAACCTGCTGAACGAAGCGGCATTGCTTGCTGCACGCCGTAACCGCAAGGACATTACGATGCGTGAAGTGGATGAAGCGATTGACCGTGTCATCGTCGGTACCGAGAAGCGCAGCCGCGTCATCAGTGACCGCGAGAAACGGATTGTCGCTTATCACGAAGCAGGCCATACCATTGCCGGCTACTTCCTTGAGCATGCTGATGTGGTTCACAAGGTTACGATTATCCCGCGTGGCCGTGCCGGCGGATATGTCATTATGCTTCCTAAGGAAGACCGGATGATCGTTACCAAGCAGGAACTCTTGGATAAGGTTACCGGATTGCTTGGAGGACGTGTTGCTGAAGAATTATTCATTGGTGAAATCGGCACAGGCGCTTATAGTGACTTCCAGCAGGCTACGCGCATTGTGCGTGCGATGATTATGGAATATGGGATGAGTGATAAGCTCGGGCCCTTGCAGTTCGGCGCAACCCAAGGCCAAGTCTTCCTGGGCCGGGATATCGGACATGAACAGAATTACAGCGATTCCATCGCTTATGAGATTGATCAGGAAATGCAGAACCTTATCCGCAGCAGCTATGAGCGCTGCAGAGATCTGCTGACTAAGCATTCCAAAGAAATGCACCTGATTGCCAACACCCTGCTTGAGAAGGAAACGCTGGAACTTGATCAGATCGCAGAACTGATTGAGAAAGGCTACCTGAGTGAGGATGGTAAGCCAGAAGAAGGCGATGCTATTACCAATGAAGCGGGCGAGCCGATTATTGATTCCATCGGTGATGTGCGTGTCCGGATTCAAGGTAAGAATGACGAAGAGTCCCCATTAGACCTGTCTAAGGATATTCCGAACAAGCCGGACCCTGAAGAGGGCAACGGACCGGATGACGGGAATAAGGGTGGCGGAAGCCTAATCTAAGCTGTACCGTAGGAAATTGTGTAATCTAGTCCGGAGAACCACTGGTTCTCCGGGCTTTTCTTTTAAAATATATGAATTTATATGTTTCACACGATAACTTGTCTTCCGGTTTCTCTCTGAAACAGAGCGTCCGCTTAGATTGACAGGGGGTGGAACGTTGTGTACATTAGTGAATAAATATTAAATTTATCATTTATAAGAAATGTACTGGCGGCAAGCCATGAAGACATAAGGGGGAAACTGACCGTGGAAGCTCTGGCGCTTGAGCGCAAGCAGGAACAGAATCGTGAACTTCGTGTGCGCCTCGAACAGCTTAAGAAAGAACGGAATGCTATTATTCTGGCTCATTATTATCAGCGGGATGAAATTCAGGAAGTCGCCGATTTCCGGGGAGACTCTTTTTTACTGGCCCAGAAGGCAGCGGAGACAGAGGCAGATGTAATCGTATTCTGCGGCGTTCATTTCATGGGGGAAAGTGCCAAGATTCTGGCGCCGAACAAGACGGTCCTGATTCCTGACGAACGTGCGGGTTGCCCGATGGCTGACATGGTCAATGTGGATGGGTTGCGGAAACTGAAAGCGCAGCATCCGGGTGCGAAGGTAGTAACCTATATCAATTCCTCGGCAGAGATCAAGGCGGAGACAGATATTTGTTGCACCTCGGCGAATGCGGTAAAGGTGATCGAATCGCTTGATGCCGAAGAAATCATCTGGGTACCCGACAAGAATCTGGGTCAATATGTGCAGGATCAGACCGGTAAGAAGCTGATTATCTGGGAGGGCTATTGCAATACTCATGACATGCTTACCGTCAAAGATGTGATGGAGATGAGAGCCAAATACCCGGAAGCTGAATTTGTTGTACATCCCGAATGCCGCCCGGAAGTCGTGGCAATGGGGGATTATGTAGGCAGCACTACCTCAATTCTGGAATATTGCCGGAAATCGGACCGCCGGCAGTTTATTGTAGGTACTGAGGATGGAACCGGGTATCAGCTGCGGTTGGACAGCCCGGATAAGGAGTTTCATTTTGCCACCAAATTCCTGGTGTGTCCTAATATGAAGGTTAATAATTTGAAGAAGCTGGTCAAATGCCTGGAGACGATGAAGCCGCAGATCTATGTACCGCCTGCAGTCGCCGACAAAGCCAGAACATCCCTAGAGCGCATGCTACAAGTCCGGTAGCATGCGCTACTCTTTCGTTGAAACAGGTGAAAAGCGGTCATGATTCCACAATATTTGGTTGATTTTGATCTTCAGGGACTTCCTGTAGTTAAGACAGACTGCCTTGTCATTGGTTCCGGTATTGCCGGGTTATTCACAGCAATCAAGGCCAGCGAAGACCGGAAGGTTATTATGCTTACGAAGAAGACCGTAATGGAGAGCAATACACGGTATGCCCAGGGCGGAATTGCAGCCGTCATTTCGGAGGACGATTCGCCGGCGTATCACCGTCAGGATACCCTGATGGCCGGCGCGGGATTGAACTCCTCTGCGGCTGTCGATGTGCTGGTCAATGAAGGACCCGAAGGCGTACGCGAGCTGATCCGGCTTGGCACTATTTTCGATAAGGAGAATGGTGTACTAGCCTTAACCCAGGAGGGGGCGCATAGCCACCGCCGTATTTTACATGCAAATGGGGATGCTACTGGATATGAGATTGTCCGCGCACTCGCTGAACAGGCTGCCCGGCATCAGAATATTGAGACCTGGGATGACCATTATGTCATTGACCTGATTACGGAGGGCGGAGAGTGTCTGGGAGCGCTTGTACAGCGGCCTGATGGAGGGCGGTTATTCCTGCAGGCAGATGCAACAATCCTGTGCTCCGGCGGAGCAGGGCAGCTATACCGTTACACGACCAATCCTGAGGTGGCTACCGGAGATGGGGTAGCTATTGCCTACCGTGCCGGTGCCCATATCCGGGATATGGAGTTCATTCAGTTTCACCCGACTGCACTCAGCTATCCTGGTGCTCCGCGCTTCCTGATCTCGGAGGCTGTGCGGGGAGAAGGTGCTGTGCTGCGGAACATTAACGGTGAGCGGTTCATGGAACGTTATCATGAGCTGCAGGAGCTGGCCCCGCGGGATATTGTTGCCCGTGCCATTGTAAGCGAGATGGAATTGACCAAATCAACCTTTGTCTATCTGGATATTACACATGAACCGGCGGATATGGTTAAACGCCGCTTCCCGACCATTTATGCGACCTGCATGAGCTACGGGCTGGATATTACAAGTGACTGGATTCCGGTGGCTCCTGCTGCGCATTATATGATGGGGGGCGTGAAGACCGACCTGAGTGGAGAGAGCACAGTTGCCCGCCTGTTTGCCTGTGGTGAGGTATCATCTACTGGTGTGCAGGGAGCTAACCGGCTGGCCAGCAACTCCTTGTCGGAAGCCGTTGTGTTCGGCCGCCGGATTATTGAACGCATCCGCCAGCTTCCGCCGCTTGACCGGGATAACCTGCCCTCAGCCTATCATCAGGCAAGGGTGGAAGCTCCTGCACAGGCGATTGTAGAACGGCGGCTCAAGCTGCAAAAGGCTATGGTACGGTACGCCGGACTGAGGCGGAACCGGGAAATGCTGAATAAAGGCTTGGATGAGATAAAGCGCCAGCTGCCGATTTTTAAGACCAAACTGACAACACGGGAAGAATACGAGTTCGCCAATATGCTTACATGCTGTCTGCTGATCACCGAATCGGCCCTGGCACGGGAGGAGAGCCGCGGTGCGCATTATCGTGAGGATTATCCGCTGCGCAGTGACGCACAGTGGCAGAAGCATCTGCTCCAGATTCGCGAACTTGGAATAGTGGAGGAATTAAGTGATGATGTTTAACGGATATAATGAAGACCTGCTTAAGGCTATTAAGGGCTGGCTGCAGGAAGATGTCGGCTCGGGGGATATTACCACCCGTACAACCATACCCGCAGGGCATGAGTCCAAGGGAATTATCCATGCTAAGGAGGACGGGATTATTTGTGGAATCCCCGTGGCCGAGCTGGTGTTCGAGGTCGTTGATCCTGGGCTTGTATTCACGGCGCTGGTCCAGGAAGGGCAGGCTGTCTCCAAGGGCACTGTGCTTGCTGAAGTAGAAGGCAGCACCCATGCCATCCTGACCGGTGAACGGCTTGCTCTCAACTTGATGCAGCGGTTATCCGGTGTGGCCTCACGAACGGCTTCCTTTGTAGAGAAGCTTCAAGGACTGCCGACCCGCCTGGTGGATACCCGCAAGACCACACCAGGCCACCGGATGCTGGAGAAATATGCAGTCCGTATAGGCGGCGGAGCCAATCACCGTTACGGTCTGTATGATGCGGTAATGATTAAGGATAATCATATCAAGGGGGCCGGTGGCATCCGTCAGGCAGTAGGGCGTGCCCGTGCCAATATCCCGCACACCATGACCATTGAAGTAGAAACGGAGAGTCTGGAGCAGGTAGAGGAAGCGCTAGCGGCCGGAGCGGATATTATTATGCTCGATAACATGTCTCCTGAGCAGATGGCTGAAGCCGTGAGAAGAATCCGGACCAAGGCGAAGCATGTCACCATTGAGGCATCGGGCAATGTATCTCTGGAGACGGTCCGGGGCATTGCTGAATCGGGTGTGGATGTGATTTCGGTAGGACGGCTAACGTATTCCTTCGCGAGTCTCGATATCAGTCTGGACCTGAACGCCAAGAAGGAGGGAACCCTCTGATGATACTTGTCGTTGATATCGGCAATACAAACATCGTACTGGGTGTCTACCGGGGCAGTGAGCTGCTGCACCATTTCCGGCTGAGCACTGCCCGCGGGTCCACTGTCGATGAATACGGTGTGATGATTCATAATCTGTTCAACATGTCGAATCTGTCGTTCAGGGATGTCGAGGGGGTCATCATCTCCTCCGTTGTTCCGCCGCTCGTGCAGGTCATCGTGGAGATGTGTGTCAAATTCATTGGCAAGGACCCGCTGCTTGTGGGACCCGGTATCAAAACCGGGCTTAATCTGCGTTATGAGAACCCGCGCGAAGTGGGGGCGGACCGGATTGTGAACGCGGTTGCGGCGATTGAGCAGTATAAATGTCCGCTTGTCGTTGTTGATTTCGGTACGGCAACCACCTTCGACTGCATTGATGCCGGGGCCAACTATCTGGGCGGTGCTATCGTGCCGGGTCTGGGCATTTCCACGGAGGCCCTGTATCTGCGGGCATCCAAGCTGCCACGGATCGAGCTGGAGAAGCCCAAGAAGGTAATCGGACGCAATACTGTACATGCGATGCAGGCAGGGATAATTTTTGGCTATGCCGGTCAGGTTGAGGGTATCGTCAGACGCATCAAGCAGGAGATGAACGCTCCTGTTCTCAAGGTTATTGCCACCGGGGGGCTGGCCTCACTGATTGCCAGTGAGACAGAATGTATCGACGAGGTTAATCCGATGCTGACGCTTGAAGGATTGCGCATTATTTACAACCGTAACAAATAATCTTAAAGATGAACCTATACAGAACAGATAGATAGGAGGAGTATGCACCCAATGGATAATAAGAAGGACCGGCTGGTCCGGGGCACGGCTATGAACGGAAGAGTCAGAGCGTTCGCTGTCCGTACCACAGAGCTTGTCGATGAATTGCGGCGCAGACATGATACGTATCCGACGGCTACGGCAGCGCTTGGACGTACGGTTACGGCCGCAGCTATAATGGGGGCCATGCTCAAGGGGCAGGAGAAACTCGCGATTATGGTCAAAGGAAACGGTCCACTCGGGCAGATTACGGCTGAATCCAATGCCCTGGGAGAAGTTCGCGGCTATGTTAGCAATCCTCATGTTCATCTGCCAAGCAACAGTATGGGCAAGCTGGATGTCGCAGGGGCGGTAGGAACGGAAGGCTTCATTGATGTCAGCAAGGATCTGGGGATGAAGGAGCCGTACCGCGGCAGTGTGCCTATCGTTTCGGGAGAGCTGGGTGAGGATTTCACTTATTATTTTGCTCTCTCGGAGCAAACGCCTGCTGCTGTAGGACTTGGAGTATTGGTGGAGACTGATAATTCGGTTAGAGTTGCCGGAGGCTTTATTATTCAGTTGCTGCCCGGCCTGACAGATGAGCAAATTACCGAGGTTGAGCAAGCGGTTGGAGCCATGCCTTCGGTTACGTCCGTGCTGGATCAGGGGCTTGAGCCTGAGGAAATGCTGCGGCTGCTGCTGCCGGATGCTGTGATCCTGGATGAGCTGGAGGTCCGCTTTGTATGTCAGTGCTCACGGGAACGGATTGAGCAGACTCTGGTCAGCCTGGGTGAGCACGAACTGGAACGGCTGATTGAAGAAGATGATACGGCAGAAGTCGTCTGCCATTATTGCAATGAGAGCTATGTATTTAACAAGGATGAACTGCAGGTAATCCTCGATCAAGCGAAGTCTTAGGGATATGAGATGGTGACAAGACAGGAGCGCGCGCTGCGCAATGCCGTTATATTACTTGCCGTGGCAACTCTGGTGCTGGGAGGGCTATTATTCTGGAGCCTGCGTGCCATGGCACTGCTGAAGGCAGAGACGGCTGAAGGAGAAGCCTCGGATGTCGCTGCTGCCGGAGGACAGCCGGTCACGGAACAGGAATGGATAGAGGAGCTTCAGAAGAAGCATGGGGAAGAAATGCTGCTGAGCATGCTGAATCATATCGTGGTGGGCAAGGAAGCCGCAGCGCTGGGAATTACGGTTACGGATGAAGAGATTGAGCAGGAACTGAAGCGGGGAATCTCCGGTTACAGCTCGGAGGAGCAGTATTATCAGCAGATGCAGTCTGAGCTTGGACTTTCCCGTCAGGAGCTGCGTGAGGAGACGGTATACCGGTTGACGCTCCAGGCAATAGCTACGGCCGGCATTACGGTCAGTGAAGCGGAAATTGATGATTATCTGAAGCAAAATAGCGAGAGATTCATGCCCCGCAAGCAAATGCAGCTCTCTATCATCCAGACCTCCACCTATAACGAGGCCGGTACAGTGATGGACCGCCTGGAGCAGGGGGAGGATTTTGCAGAGCTGGCCCGGGAGGTCTCGATCGACAAGGAAAGCCGCCAGCACGGCGGCAGTATCGGAACGGTCGAGGAGAAGGACCCGTTCTGGCCTGAGGAGCTGCTGGAGACAGCAGCCGGGCTTGAGAAGGGGGATATCGCAGGACCGCTGCAGATTGACGGCGGGTATGCGGTGATCCGTCTGGAGAAGCTGATCGATCCTGTGAAGCCGGACCAGGAGGAGCTGCGCCGGATGATCGGCCAGCAGCTGAGACTGGAGCAGGCAGCGCCCTTGCAGCAGGTGGAGCGTGAATTACGGGTCAAATACGATACAGCAATATATATTGACAACAGCTTGCAAGATTGATAATATGAAATTAAATATAAAACCTACTGATTTAGTCGGGAATATTAAGCGGTACAATTTCAACTGTTAGTTACCCAGGCATTGCGAACCGGGAGCTACGGTAATATATGCTGATAGCATCTGTCATAAGTTCCGCACCCTAATTCATTTATCATTCCAAGGAGGTTTTTACTCATGGCTAAAGTCGTCAACAGTGTAACAGATTTGATCGGTGGCACACCGCTCGTCCGCCTGAACCGGATTGTTCCGGAAGGTTCGGCAGAGATCTTCCTGAAGCTGGAATACCAGAATCCAGGCTCCAGTGTGAAAGACCGTATTGCCATCAGCATTGTAGAAGAGGCTGAGAAAGAAGGCAAGCTGAAGCCGGGTGGCACGATTGTAGAAGCGACCAGCGGTAATACAGGGATCGGCCTGGCGCTTGTGGCAGCTGCCAAAGGTTACAAGGCCATTATTGTTATGCCGGAAACGATGAGCCTTGAGCGCCGCAACCTGCTGCGTGCCTACGGCGCTGAGCTGGTATTGACTCCGGGATCGGAAGGAATGAACGGTGCGGTTAAGAAGGCTGAGCAGATTCTGAGCGAGAATCCGGATTATTTCCTTGCGGAGCAGTTCAAGAACAAGGCTAACGTGAAGATCCACCGCGAGACCACTGGACCGGAGATCGTTGAAGCGATTGAATCTGTCGGCGGCCCGCTGGATGCATTCATTGCCGGTGTCGGCACAGGCGGAACGATCAGCGGTGCGGGTGAAGTGTTGAAGAGTCAATATCCGGGCGTGAAGATCTATGCGGTAGAACCTGCAGCTTCACCGATTCTGGCTGGAGGCAAACCGGGCCCGCACAAGATTCAGGGTATCGGCGCTAACTTCGTGCCAGAAATTCTGAACCAGGATATCTATGATGAGATTATTCATGTTGAGAATGATGAAGCCTTCGAAACTGCCCGCCGCGTAGCCAAGGAAGAAGGCGTGCTGTCCGGCATTTCCTCCGGTGCGGCTGTGTTTGCTGCACTGAAGGTAGCGAAGGAACTGGGCGCAGGCAAGAAGATTGTTGTTATCATCCCAAGTAACGGCGAACGTTACCTGAGCACTCCGCTCTATAACTTTGAAGTATAATTGCTGAGAATTCAGCTCGTTAGAAGAGCCTGCCCTATCCGCTTTCACAGGGATAGCGCAGGCTCTTTTTGTGAAATATTAAGAATTTATATGTTGCACACGATTAATTATCCTTCTATTTCTCGCTGAAACGGTACCGTCATTTTAAAGGACGGTAAAGCCGTTTCCACTTGAAAATATAAGAATGAATATATTTCATGCGGCGTTTGGGCTTTTCAAAGTAACCCTATGTACAGTATACTGACAGGCAATAAACTATCGATGAGGCGGGAGAATGGTTGTGGAGATCTTAACGGCTTGGCAGGATTGGGAGCAGTGGGCAGAGGCAGATGAAGCCTGGAGCGTCTTGCCCCTGATCCTGAGGAAACGGCAGGACAATCAGGGCTTGCCCCGCAGCTGGAAGCAGGCCTGGGAACAGGCTTCTCCCTATTCGGTTGTCCTGGAGAGCGGCAAGGGCGGACGCTACACCTATCTGGGTCTAAGTCCTGTCTCCATCATTGAAGGCCGAGGAGCTGTTGCACAGAGCTATACTCCCGGAGCCAAGGCTTCAGGGCATATAGAGTCTGCCGTAACGGAAGGCCAACCGCTGCAAGTGCTGCAGGCATGGATGAGGGAATATACGTCTCCCCGCCTGCCGCTTGACGGTCTGCCGCCGTTCACCGGAGGCTGTATCGGATTTCTTGGCTATGATGTGGCC
This sequence comes from Paenibacillus sp. FSL H7-0350, assembly GCF_038593195.1. Classification (NCBI taxonomy): domain Bacteria; kingdom Bacillati; phylum Bacillota; class Bacilli; order Caryophanales; family Paenibacillaceae; genus Paenibacillus; species Paenibacillus sp. FSL H7-0350. Next base: position 4,457,385 of record NZ_CP151972.1, read on the forward strand.
CGTTCCCTGGAGAAGCTGCCGTCGCTTGCCAGGAACAACCCTGAATTCCCGGATTATCTGTTCATGAGACTGGAAGAAGTGTGGATCTACGATGAGCAGGAGCAGCAGCTCTACTGTGCAGTTCATATTCCTGTAACGGATACTGTATCCGGTAACCTGGACGGGCTAAGGAGTCTGTATGAGGCTGCTGTGCACCGTGCGGAGCGCATGCTGGAGCAGTGGAGCGTTCTCTATACACCGGCAGAGCCGGAAGAAGCCGCCGCTGCAAGATATGCGGAGCTGACCCGCAGTGTAGAGAGCGAAGCTGAGATCACCGGCGAGTGGCCCGGCATGAGCTCGGATTTCTCTGCTGCGCCTTTCCAGCAGGCTGTGCTGAAGGTCCAGGAATACATCCGCGCCGGGGATGTATTCCAGGTGAACCTCTCGCTGCGCCAGCAGGCGCAGCTCAAATCCACACCCGAGGACGTCTACGAATGGCTCCGTAGACTCAACCCGTCCCCGTACATGGGGCTGCTCCGCACGCCCGGCTTCGCGCTCTCCAGCGCATCGCCGGAGCTGCTCGTCAAGCTGCACGGGGACAAGGTCAGCGCCCGCCCCATTGCCGGCACCCGGCGGCGGGGCCATACTCCCGCGGAGGACGCCGCCATGGAGGCGGAACTGCGCGGGAGCGAGAAGGAGATCGCCGAGCATATTATGCTTGTCGATCTGGAGCGCAGCGACATCGGCCGTGTCGCTGCCTACGGAACGGTCAGCGTGCCGGAGCTGCTGACCGTAGAGCGATACTCGCATGTGATGCATCTCGTCTCGCAGGTCGAGGGAATCGTCGCACCCGGCAGGGATGCGTACGATGTCATTGCCGCCTTGTTCCCCGGCGGCACCATCACGGGCGCGCCCAAGGTGCGCACCATGGAGATCATCGAAGAGCTGGAGCCGGTCCGCCGGGGGCCATATACTGGATCAATGGGCTGGATTGACTATAACGGCAATATGGAATTAAATATAATCATACGTACGCTCGCAGTGAAGGACGGAATCGGCTACATTCAGACAGGTGCGGGAATTGTGATCGATTCGGACCCTTACCGTGAGTACCGGGAATGCCACAACAAAGCCAAAGCGGTAGTAAAAGCCATTCTCTGCAGTGAACGCGAGCAGGAAGAGCGGGCTGCCCTCGGCGCCGAAGGAGGAAGCGCATTATGATCTTGGTCATCGATAATTATGATTCCTTTACGTATAACCTGGTGCAGTATCTGGGTGAGCTGGGGGAAGAAGTTAAGGTAGCACGCAACGATGAGATCAGCATTGAGGAGATAGAAGCATTAGCCCCCGATCATATTCTGATCTCTCCGGGTCCCTGCACACCGAATGAGGCAGGCATCAGCCTTGCGCTGCTGCAGCATTTCAAAGGCATCATCCCCATATTCGGCGTATGTCTCGGACACCAGGCGATTGGACAGGCTTTTGGCGGTAATGTCATCCGTGCAGAACGTCTTATGCATGGCAAAACCTCGCCGATTCATCACAACGGCACCTCCGTATTTGAAGGGCTGGAGTCTCCATTCACAGCGACACGCTATCATTCACTGATCGTGGAACGCGAGAGTCTGCCGGATTGTCTGGAGATTACCGCCGAGACCGCTGAAGGCGAGATTATGGCCTTGCGGCATAAGGAATACCCGATTGAAGGGGTACAGTTCCATCCTGAGTCGATCATTACGAATCATGGGCATACCATACTGCGCAATTTCCTGAAACGGAGAGCCGGAGAACCGGCATGAAATATATAGGACTTAACAACAAAGCAGTCGACGCCAAAGACGCCGTGGTCTCCGCTCTGGATCACGGCTTTTTGTACGGCATGGGTCTGTTCGAGACCTTCCGCACCTATGGGGGGCAGCCCTTCCTGCTGGAGCGTCATCTGAGCAGAATGGCAGAGGGCTGCCGCCAGCTGGGCATTCCTTTTGAGCCAGATGTACAGAGGCTGCGGGAATGGATTCAGCTTGTAATGGACAAGAATGAGCTTAGTGAGGCGTATATCCGCTACACCGTTACAGCCGGTGAGGATATTCTGGGTCTGCCATCCGTAGCCTATAAGCAGCCTAATCATCTGCTCTATATCAAAGCCCTTCCGTTTACACCAGCCAGCCTTTACACGGAAGGCAAAGAACTTCAGCTTCTGAACCACCGGCGTAATACCCCGGAGGGCCCGGTAAGACTCAAATCGCTGCACTATATGAACAACATTTTGGCAAAACGTGAATTAGCCGGGTATCCGTCCGCAGAGCGAGGGGCAGAGGGGTTGATGCTGACCGCACAGGGAGAGCTCGCCGAAGGCATTGTGAGCAATATTTTTTTCATCTCCAATAAGCGGCTCTATACCCCCGATATCGCCACCGGCATTCTTCCGGGAATTACCCGGGAAATGGTGCTTGAGCTGGCAGCGGCCAGCCTTCAGCCTGAACAGGGCTTGTACCGCTGGGAGCAGCTTGCGGCTGCGGATGAAATCTTCCTCACCAATTCTGTGCAGGAGATTGTACCAGTAAGCACCTTATGGAATGGAGACCGGCGGGTAACCATAGGCAGCGGGCGCTGTGGAGAGCAGACGGCTGCACTTATGAAGCTGTACAGAGAAAGGACGGATATGCTGATATGAAGCCGATGATCTATGAACGGACTTACCGCTGCGGAAGCAGTGAGCTGAAATTGGGCAAGCGTACGCTGATTATGGGGATACTCAATGTGACGCCGGACTCCTTTTCGGATGGGGGCCTGTGGACGGAGCGGGATAGAGCCGTAGAGCATGCGCTGCAAATGGCGGCAGAGGGGGCCGATATTATCGATATAGGCGGAGAATCCACGCGTCCGGGTCACCAGCCGGTGAGTGCTGAAGAGGAATTGGCCCGTGTACTTCCTGTCATTGAGCGCATCCATCAAGCTGCCCCGCATCTCCCCCTCTCTATAGATACCTACAAGGCGGAAGTCGCCCGTCAGGCGGTTCAGGCCGGTGCGCATATCATCAATGATGTATGGGGAGCCAAGGCCGATCCGCAGATGGCGGCGGTTGCTGCGCAGGCAGACTGTCCGATCATTCTGATGCATAACCGGCATGACCGTAATTATAACGATTTGATCAGCGATATGACGGATGACCTGAGCGAGAGCATTCACCTGGCGCTGGCAGCGGGAGTGAAGCCGGAGAATATTATTCTGGACCCCGGAATCGGCTTCGCCAAGGACTATACAGAGAATCTTCAGGTCATGACCGGTCTGAGCGCACTAACGAAGCTGGGATATCCGGTGCTGCTGGCCACTTCGCGCAAAAAATTCATCCGCACCGCCCTCGGTCTGCCCGCAGATGATGTTCTTGAGGGAACCGCGGCTACTGTCGCCTTCGGGATTGCGCAGGGCTGTCAGCTTGTTCGGGTTCATGATATTGCGGCGATGAAACGTACCGTAGAGATGTGTGACGCCATGTTATATGCAGGGACACCTGTGCTCTGCGTATAGACTATATTCTTCAAGAGAAGGCAGGTACCCTTAATGGATAAAATGAAGCTGCACCGCATGGAGTACTACGGTTACCACGGAGTGTTTGAAGAGGAACGGAAGCTCGGCCAGCGTTATTATATCGACCTTGAGCTGGAGCTTGATTTGCAGGGAGCAGGGCTCAGCGATGATCTGGAGCAGACCGTGAATTATGCTGAAGTTCATGTTGTAGTCAAAAAAATTGTCGAAACCCAGTCCTTCAAGCTGATTGAAGCTTTGGCGGAACATATTGCATCCGGGTTACTGGACACTTATACTGTTATCAATGCAGTAACGGTCCAGGTGACCAAGCCGCATCCTCCTTTTGATATTCATTTCCAGGGAGTCACTGTAGAATTGCGCCGGACGAGAAAGTGAGACAGACTGATGAACATACCTTCCACCTCTGAGGCATCAGAGGCTTATATTGCTTTAGGGGCTAACCTGGGTGACCGTCAAGGCACCTTGAGAGAAGCCCTGCACCGGCTGGAGCATCACGACAAGATTGAAGTAGTGCGCACCTCCCGGGTCTACGAGACGGAGCCTGTCGGTTATCTGGATCAGCCTCAGTTTCTTAACATGGCGGCTGTTCTGCGCACCACACTGGCACCCGAGGAGCTGCTTCATGTGATGCTGGACACAGAGAACCAGTTAGGCCGGGTCCGGGATGTGCGGTATGGACCGAGAACGGTAGATTTGGATTTGTTGTGGGTAGAGGGGCTGACCCTGGACACGCCGGATCTGACGCTGCCTCATCCGAGGATGCTGGAGCGGGCGTTTGTCCTTCTGCCGCTAAGCGATATCCTATCGCAGAACGAAGAGTCTTCCGGATTCCGCAGATTAATTACAACAGCGCTGCAAGACATAGACGGAAAGGCAGGAATTCGCCTGTGGACAACAAACGTATGGGAATGCGGGTCAGAGCGTTCCGGAAGCTGAAGGGCTACACGCAGCAGGAACTGGCGGATTCTGTCGGAATATCACTTGCTGTGCTTGGCGCAGTGGAGCGGGGCAACCGACGTTTGGAAGATCAAATTTTAAATAAAATTGCGGATTTTCTGGAAGTGACAGTAGAGGAATTGGCCCATCCGGCACCATAAGACTGGGCTGAACGTTACAAATTGAGGTAGGGAAGTGATTGGGCCATGCTGAAGATTGGTGATATTGAATTGAAGAATCAGGTCGTGCTGGCGCCTATGGCTGGCGTATGTAACCCGGCATTTCGTCTGATTGCCAAGGAATTCGGGACTGGCCTGGTCTGTGCGGAGATGGTCAGCGGCAAGGCGATCGTACATGGCAACCAGCGTACGCGTGAGATGCTGTTTGTCGATGAGCGCGAGAAACCGCTGAGCCTGCAGATTTTTGGCGGAGATCGGGAATCGCTGGTGGATGCGGCGAGAATTGTCGACAAAGAAACCAATGCCGATATCATCGACATTAATATGGGCTGCCCGGTGCCGAAGGTGACCAAATGCGATGCCGGAGCACGCTGGCTGCTGAATCCGGACAAAATCTATGAGATGGTATCCGCAGTAGTCGAGGCCGTGGACAAACCGGTCACCGTGAAGATGCGGATCGGCTGGGACAGCGAGCATATCTTCGTTGAAGAGAATGCGCGTGCGGTGGAACGGGCTGGCGGAGCGGCAGTTAGCGTACACGGGCGGACCCGCGAACAACTCTATACTGGACGCGCCGACTGGAATTATATCCGTATGGCTAAAGAGGCAGTATCGATTCCGGTGATCGGCAATGGCGATGTGAATACGCCGGAGGATGCGCGGGCGATGTTGGACCAGACCGGCTGCGACGGTGTAATGATCGGGCGTGGCGCACTGGGCAATCCGTGGATGCTGTACCGGACGATTCAATATTTGGATAGTGGTGTGCTGATGCCGGAGCCTGGCGCCGAAGAGAAGATTAAGGTAGCTATTCTTCATATGGACCGCCTGATTGCCCTTAAGGGTGAAGCGGTGGCAGTCCGTGAGATGCGCAAGCATCTGGCCTGGTATTTGAAGGGCTTTAAGGCGGCGGCCCGCGTGAAGGACGTTATTATGGAAGAAACGAAACGTGACGAGATGGTGCGGATTTTGAATGATTTTGTCGGTCAGCTTAGGCAGGATGAGGACCAGAATAGCGCAGATAGCGAGCTTTTCGCCGTATGAGCCTCACATATTCCTGGGACTAAGCCCCGTTCCTGTGTGCTTTATTGAGTATTGCTAAACATTATATGGGGCGTCATTGACATTTTGTAGCGGTTCCAATATAATTTCACAGTATAAAATCGCCGTTACAGCAGGAGCAATGGTGAAGGAGGGTTCTGATCCCTCCGGATTCGCATATAGTATGGTGTTTTCAATAAATGTATACGACAGGAGAATCGGTTGAGATGAGCGATAAAGAAGTCATCCTTACACCGGACGGACTTAAGCGTCTGGAAGAAGAACTGGAGTTCCTCAAATCCGTGAAGCGCCGCGAGGTGGCGGAGCGTATCAAAGTGGCCATCGGCTACGGAGATATCAGTGAAAACTCGGAATATGAAGACGCGAAGAATGAACAGGCTTTTATTGAAGGACGGGTTCTTACTTTGGAGAAGATGCTCCGCAATGCCCGTATCATTAATAGCGATGAGATCGTGACAGATGTGGTAAGCATCGGGGTAACGGTGAACGTTGAGGATATGGAGTATGGCGACATTATGGAGTACACTATCGTGGGTACTGCCGAATCCGATCCGCTGAACAACAAAATTTCTAATGAGAGCCCTGTAGGCAGAGCGATCATCGGCAAGAAGATTGGTACGATTGTGGATGTTAGTGTCCCTGCAGGCGTCATTCAATATAAAATTCTTGATATCAAAATGAAGTAAGACGGTTCCGAGAGCTTCCTTAGGGAAGCTTTTTTCAAAGTAAATACCAGCCGTAAAATATGGGTGAACACATACAGCTTATATTTTGTACCGGAACGGACTGTCCTCAAGATCGGGGTGGAGCCGTTTCTTCTTTTGTATAGTGAGTAAGAGAGGATGAAGAACATGACGGAAGAAATCAACAACGTCGAAACTACAGAGAATGAATTAAGTGAATTGCTGCAGATCCGCCGGGGTAAGCTGGACGAGCTCCGCGCACTCGGGATCGATCCTTTTGGCAAGAAATATGAGCGTACCGCTGCTGCTGGCGATCTTCTGGCCAAATACGACGGGCAAACCAAGGAAGAGCTGGACGAGCTGGCGCTGGAGGTCAGTGTGGCTGGACGCATTATGGCGAAACGGGTCATGGGCAAGGCAAGCTTTTCTCACATCCAGGATCTTAGCGGCAAAATCCAGATCTATGTGCGCCAGGACAGTATCCCTGAGTCACAATATGCAGCCTTCACGATCCTTGATCTTGGCGATATCGTCGGTATCCGGGGAACCCTGTTCAAGACAAAGACCGGCGAAACCTCTATTAAAGTAGATAACCTTGAGGTGCTGTCCAAGTCCCTGCTCCCGCTTCCTGAGAAGTATCATGGTCTGAAGGATGTAGAACTCCGCTACCGTCAGCGTTATGTGGACCTGATCATTAATCCTGAGGTACAGCAGACCTTCATCATGCGTTCACGGATCATCCAGTCGATGCGCCGTTATTTGGACTCGCTGGGCTATTTGGAGGTGGAGACTCCAACCCTGCATGCTATCGCAGGCGGAGCAGCGGCCCGTCCGTTTATTACCCACCACAACACGCTGGACATGCAGCTGTATATGCGGATTGCCATTGAACTGCACTTGAAGCGTCTAATCGTCGGCGGTCTGGAGAAAGTCTATGAGATTGGCCGTGTATACCGTAATGAAGGTATTTCAACACGCCATAATCCGGAATTCACAATGATCGAGCTGTATGAAGCGTATGCGGATTACAAGGACATTATGCATCTGACAGAGAGCCTGATCGCTCATATTGCCCAGGAGGTACTTGGCTCCCAGGTGATTAATTATCAGGGACAGGAAGTAGATCTGTCTCCAGGCTGGCGCCGTGTGACTATGGTGGATGCCGTTAAAGAAGTAACCGGAGTAGACTTCGGTGTTCAGATGACGGATGAAGAAGCACAGGCTCTGGCTAAGGAACACCGGGTACCAGTGGAGAAGCATATGAGCTTTGGACATATCCTCAATGCGTTCTTCGAGCAGTTTGTGGAAGAGACGCTGATTCAGCCGACCTTCGTTATGGGACATCCTGTAGAGATCTCACCGCTTGCCAAAAAGAATGAAGAGGACCCGCGCTTCACCGACCGGTTCGAGCTGTTCATTGTAGCCCGCGAGCATGCCAATGCGTTCAGCGAGCTGAATGATCCGATTGACCAGCGCCAGCGCTTCGAAGCACAGATTCACGAGAAAGAGCAGGGCAATGATGAAGCCCATGAGATGGATGATGATTTCATCCGAGCTCTGGAGTACGGCATGCCGCCAACAGGGGGCCTTGGAATCGGTGTAGACCGTCTGATCATGCTGCTGACCAATTCAGCGTCTATCCGTGATGTACTGCTGTTCCCGCATATGCGTAATAAAGACTAAGGGTTTCTCTTAGTCCGACCCGGATAACTAAGAGAGCTGCTCAGGCAGTTCTCTTGGCATCGGGGGATTAAATGCTCTGGTCAAATGATTTAGAAATAATGCTTGCAATGAATCTCTATCCATGATATATTATATTTCTGGCCGCGAAACATCAACGCCGAGCTCGAAAAAGAAGTTAAAAAAAGAGCTTGCATTGATCGGTTGGATGTGATATATTATAAGAGTTGCTGGTGACGCGGTGAGCGGCGCTGACAACGAGCTTGATCTTTGAAAACTGAACAACGAGTGAGTATCGGAGATCGCTTCGGTGAGATCCAAATTAGAGAATGTAAATTCTCGTCAGATGTTTCAAAATGAGCAATCGCTCTTTCTAAATACCAATTTGGAGAGTTTGATCCTGGCTCAGGACGAACGCTGGCGGCGTGCCTAATACATGCAAGTCGAGCGGAGTTTGAAAGGAAGCTTGCTTCCTTTCAAACTTAGCGGCGGACGGGTGAGTAACACGTAGGCAACCTGCCCTCAAGCCTGGGATAACTACCGGAAACGGTAGCTAATACCGGATAATTTCTTTTTTCTCCTGAGGAGAGAATGAAAGGCGGAGCAATCTGCTGCTTGGGGATGGGCCTGCGGCGCATTAGCTAGTTGGTGGGGTAATGGCCCACCAAGGCGACGATGCGTAGCCGACCTGAGAGGGTGAACGGCCACACTGGGACTGAGACACGGCCCAGACTCCTACGGGAGGCAGCAGTAGGGAATCTTCCGCAATGGGCGCAAGCCTGACGGAGCAACGCCGCGTGAGTGATGAAGGTTTTCGGATCGTAAAGCTCTGTTGCCAGGGAAGAACGTCCGGTAGAGTAACTGCTACCGGAGTGACGGTACCTGAGAAGAAAGCCCCGGCTAACTACGTGCCAGCAGCCGCGGTAATACGTAGGGGGCAAGCGTTGTCCGGAATTATTGGGCGTAAAGCGCGCGCAGGCGGTTATTTAAGTCTGGTGTTTAAACCTTGGGCTCAACCTGAGGTCGCACTGGAAACTGGGTGACTTGAGTACAGAAGAGGAAAGTGGAATTCCACGTGTAGCGGTGAAATGCGTAGATATGTGGAGGAACACCAGTGGCGAAGGCGACTTTCTGGGCTGTAACTGACGCTGAGGCGCGAAAGCGTGGGGAGCAAACAGGATTAGATACCCTGGTAGTCCACGCCGTAAACGATGAGTGCTAGGTGTTAGGGGTTTCGATACCCTTGGTGCCGAAGTTAACACAGTAAGCACTCCGCCTGGGGAGTACGGTCGCAAGACTGAAACTCAAAGGAATTGACGGGGACCCGCACAAGCAGTGGAGTATGTGGTTTAATTCGAAGCAACGCGAAGAACCTTACCAGGTCTTGACATCCAACTAACGAAGCAGAGATGCATCAGGTGCCCTTCGGGGAAAGTTGAGACAGGTGGTGCATGGTTGTCGTCAGCTCGTGTCGTGAGATGTTGGGTTAAGTCCCGCAACGAGCGCAACCCTTGACTTTAGTTGCCAGCAGGTTAAGCTGGGCACTCTAGAGTGACTGCCGGTGACAAACCGGAGGAAGGTGGGGATGACGTCAAATCATCATGCCCCTTATGACCTGGGCTACACACGTACTACAATGGCCGGTACAACGGGAAGCGAAGCCGCGAGGTGGAGCCAATCCCAGCAAAGCCGGTCTCAGTTCGGATTGCAGGCTGCAACTCGCCTGCATGAAGTCGGAATTGCTAGTAATCGCGGATCAGCATGCCGCGGTGAATACGTTCCCGGGTCTTGTACACACCGCCCGTCACACCACGAGAGTTTACAACACCCGAAGTCGGTGGGGTAACCCGCAAGGGAGCCAGCCGCCGAAGGTGGGGTAGATGATTGGGGTGAAGTCGTAACAAGGTAGCCGTATCGGAAGGTGCGGCTGGATCACCTCCTTTCTATGGAGAATCGTCTTCTGCAATGAAGACATTCAAATCGGAAGCTTGCTTCCAAAAAAGAACCCTTGGGTTCGAATACTCACTCGTTGGTCAGTTTTGAGAGTTTAAGCTCTCATCTTTACCTTGATCCTTGAAAACTGGATACCGAAACGAATTTGCGTTTTAGAACATCTTTTAGCTGAAACTTGTGTAAGCAAGTTGAAATAGTTATTAGTTGCTACAAAGTGAAGGTTTTTGATTGTGCAAACAAGCAAAACACCGGAACGTTGGTTAAGCTACTAAGAGCACACGGAGGATGCCTAGGCGCCAGGAGCCGACGAAGGACGTGGCGAACAACGAAACTGCCTCGGGGAGCTGTAAGCAAGCTTTGATCCGGGGGTGTCCGAATGGGGAAACCCAGCTGTGGTAATTCGCAGTTACTCGTATCTGAATACATAGGATACGCAGAGGCAGACCAGGGGAACTGAAACATCTAAGTACCCTGAGGAAGAGAAAACAATAGTGATTCCGTCAGTAGCGGCGAGCGAACGCGGAACAGCCTAAACCAAGAGGCTTGCCTCTTGGGGTTGTGGGACGTCTCACATGGAGTTACAAAGGAATATGGTAGGCGAAGAGGTCTGGAAAGGCCCGCGATAGAGGTAAAAGCCCTGTAGCCTAAACTGTGTTCTCTCCGAGACGGATCCCGAGTAGTGCGGGGCACGTGAAACCCCGTATGAATCCAGCAGGACCATCTGCTAAGGCTAAATACTACCTGGCGACCGATAGTGAAACAGTACCGTGAGGGAAAGGTGAAAAGCACCCCGGAAGGGGAGTGAAATAGAACCTGAAACCGTGTGCTTACAAAAAGTCAGAGCCCTCTTTATGGGTGATGGCGTGCCTTTTGTAGAATGAACCGGCGAGTTACGTTTAACATGCAAGGTTAAGGTGAGAAGCCGGAGCCGCAGCGAAAGCGAGTCTGAATAGGGCGACTGAGTATGTGGACGTAGACCCGAAACCGTGTGATCTACCCCTGTCCAGGGTGAAGGTGCGGTAACACGCACTGGAGGCCCGAACCCACGCATGTTGAAAAATGCGGGGATGAGGTGGGGGTAGCGGAGAAATTCCAATCGAACTCGGAGATAGCTGGTTCTCCCCGAAATAGCTTTAGGGCTAGCCTCGGTGAATGGAGTGGTGGAGGTAGAGCACTGATTGGGTGCGGGGCCCGCAAGGGTTACCAAGCTCAGTCAAACTCCGAATGCCATTAACTTCTTGCCGGGAGTCAGACAGTGAGTGCTAAGATCCATTGTCAAAAGGGAAACAGCCCAGACCATCAGCTAAGGTCCCCAAGTGTGTGTTAAGTGGGAAAGGATGTGGAGTTGCACAGACAACCAGGATGTTGGCTTAGAAGCAGCCACCATTGAAAGAGTGCGTAATAGCTCACTGGTCGAGTGACTCTGCGCCGAAAATGTAACGGGGCTAAACACACCACCGAAGCTATGGCTAGATGCTTTGCATCTGGGGTAGGGGAGCGTTGTATGTGGGTTGAAGGTGTACCGTAAGGAGCGCTGGACAGCATACAAGTGAGAATGCCGGTATGAGTAACGAAAAGATCAGTGAGAATCTGATCCGCCGAAAGCCCAAGGTTTCCTGAGGAAGGCTCGTCCGCTCAGGGTAAGTCGGGACCTAAGGCGAGGCCGAAAGGCGTAGTCGAAGGACAACAGTTTGAAATTACTGTACCACCGTAATCCGCTATGAGCGATGGGGTGACGCAGGAGGGTAGTGACGCGGACTGATGGATGTCCGTCTAAGCAGTGAGGCTGGTGTGTAGGCAAATCCGCACACTATTAAGGCCAGGCTGTGATGGGGAGCGAAAATTATAGTAGCGAAGGTCATGATCTCACACTGCCAAGAAAAGCCTCTAGCCAGGAGAAGGTGCCCGTACCGCAAACCGACACAGGTAGGCGAGAAGAGAATTCTAAGGCGCGCGGAAGAACTCTCGTTAAGGAACTCGGCAAAATGACCTCGTAACTTCGGGAGAAGAGGTGCCTCGGTAGGGTGAATAGCCCGAGGGGGCCGCAGTGAAAAGGCCCAAGCGACTGTTTAGCAAAAACACAGGTCTGTGCGAAGCCGTAAGGCGAAGTATACGGGCTGACGCCTGCCCGGTGCTGGAAGGTTAAGGGGAGTGGTTAGGGGTTAAACCCGAAGCTGTGAACCGAAGCCCCAGTAAACGGCGGCCGTAACTATAACGGTCCTAAGGTAGCGAAATTCCTTGTCAGGTAAATTCTGACCCGCACGAATGGCGTAACGACTTGGGCGCTGTCTCAACGAGAGATCCGGTGAAATTTTAATACCTGTGAAGATGCAGGTTACCCGCGACAAGACGGAAAGACCCCATGGAGCTTTACTGCAGCTTGATATTGAATTTGGGTACGATCTGTACAGGATAGGTGGGAGCCGTTGAGGCAGGAGCGCAAGCTTCTGCGGAGGCGCCGTTGGGATACCACCCTGATCGTATCTAGGTTCTAACCTAGTACCGTAACCCGGTACGGGGACCGTGTCAGGCGGGCAGTTTGACTGGGGCGGTCGCCTCCTAAAGAGTAACGGAGGCGTTCAAAGGTTCCCTCAGAATGGTTGGAAATCATTCGCAGAGTGCAAAGGCATAAGGGAGCTTGACTGCGAGACCTACAAGTCGAGCAGGGACGAAAGTCGGACTTAGTGATCCGGTGGTACCGCATGGAAGGGCCATCGCTCAACGGATAAAAGCTACCCTGGGGATAACAGGCTTATCTCCCCCAAGAGTCCACATCGACGGGGAGGTTTGGCACCTCGATGTCGGCTCATCGCATCCTGGGGCTGAAGTAGGTCCCAAGGGTTGGGCTGTTCGCCCATTAAAGCGGTACGCGAGCTGGGTTCAGAACGTCGTGAGACAGTTCGGTCCCTATCTGTCGTGGGCGCAGGAAATTTGAGAGGAGCTGTCCTTAGTACGAGAGGACCGGGATGGACGTACCGCTGGTGCATCAGTTGTTCCGCCAGGAGCATGGCTGAGTAGCTACGTACGGACGGGATAAGCGCTGAAAGCATCTAAGCGTGAAGCCCCCCTCAAGATGAGATTTCCCAGTATGTAAGACCCCTTGAAGACGACGAGGTAGATAGGTTGGAGGTGGAAGTGCAGCAATGCATGGAGCTGACCAATACTAATCGGTCGAGGGCTTATCCAAATTTCTATCACGCAGATTCGTTTCGGATTCAGTTTTCAGGAATCAAGTTCCTGAACGCAACGAAATTCATTCACACATTCGTGATGAACCGAATTTCTAGCGGCAGCGTCTGTTTCACAGACGCATGTTTGGTGGCGATAGCGGAGGGGTTCCACACGTACCCATCCCGAACACGACCGTTAAGCCCTCCAGCGCCGATGGTACTTGGACCGAAGGGTCCTGGGAGAGTAGGACGTTGCCAAGCACACATGAGCCATTGTCGACAATTCGACAATGGCTTTTTTGTATATTCTGGAATGCCTGGACACAGTCTGAGAGATAGAGATGTAACATTTAAAGGAAGCAGTTGAATTTTATCCAATTACTTAGCCGATGCCGCCAAGAGCTGCTCCGTTGTCCACTGTAGACGGACTTTAGTCCAAGAATTCGCTTACCGGAGGCCGGATTGCCTAATCCCTTCACAGGGCAGTGTAATATTCTTGACAGGCCAAATGCCCTTTGCTAAGATAGCTCTAATATATTTTTGGACAAGCCTCTCAAACCTTAACAGAAGACACGATTATGTATAACTCCCAGGCCTCTACCGCTGTCTATCGGGTATGGACTTGACGCAGGAGTTTCTTTATTCATAAGTTGGCGGGCGGGTAGAGAAAAGAATTTAGAGGAGGAATGACCCAGGTGTGGGAAGATAAGTTTGGTAAAGAGGGATTCACTTTCGATGATGTGCTGCTGGTTCCGCGTAAATCCGAGGTATTACCTAAGGAAGTGGATCTAACCACTGTACTCAGCAAGAATGTGAAGCTGAATATCCCTTTGATGAGTGCAGGTATGGACACAGTCACAGAAGCCGCTATGGCGATTGCTATCGCCCGTGAGGGCGGAATCGGCATTATTCATAAGAATATGTCCGTGGAGCAGCAGGCAGAAGAGGTGGACCGTGTGAAGCGCTCGGAGAGCGGGGTTATTACCAATCCATTCTCACTTACGCCGGACCACTGGGTATCCGACGCTGAAGTCCTGATGGGCAAATACCGCATTTCGGGTGTGCCTATCGTAGATGAAGAGGGCAAGCTTGTCGGTATTCTGACGAACCGCGACCTGCGTTTCATCCATGATTTCAATATTCAGATCAAAGAAGTGATGACTCATGAGAATCTCGTTACGGCTGCTGTAGGAACCACTCTTCAAGAGGCGAAGGGCATTCTGCAGCGTCACAAGATTGAGAAGCTGCCGCTGGTAGACGAGCATAATATTCTCAAAGGTCTCATTACTATTAAAGATATAGAGAAAGCCATCCAGTTCCCCAACGGTGCCAAGGATGCCCACGGACGTTTGCTGGTTGGAGCGGCAATTGGGATCTCCAAGGACACGTTTGAACGGACAGAAGCATTGGTAAAATCCGGTGTGGATCTGATTACCGTGGATTCCGCACATGGCCATCACATTAATATTATCGATGCAGTGCGTAAGCTGCGCGAGACTTATCCTGATCTAACGATTGTAGCCGGTAATGTGGCTACAGGCGAAGCTACCCGCGAATTGATTGAAGCAGGAGCCTCCGTAATCAAGGTGGGTATCGGTCCAGGTTCTATCTGTACTACCCGCGTAATTGCCGGGATCGGCGTTCCGCAGGTTACTGCGATCTACGATTGTGCGACAGTAGCCCGTGAATACGGTATTCCAGTGATTGCAGATGGGGGGATTAAGTACTCCGGAGAGATTACCAAGGCCATCGCCGCTGGTGCTGCTGCAGTCATGATGGGAAGCCTGTTCGCTGGTACGGAAGAAAGCCCCGGAGAGTCGGAAATCTATCAGGGACGTAAATACAAGGTATACCGTGGCATGGGCAGCATGAGCGCCATGAAGCAGGGCAGTAAAGACCGTTACTTCCAAGATGATGATAAGAAGCTGGTACCGGAAGGTATTGAGGGCCGTGTAGCTTTTAAAGGGCCATTGTCAGACACGGTTCACCAATTGATCGGCGGACTGCGCTCCGGTATGGGCTATTGCGGAACGAAGACATTAGAAGAACTGCGCAATGATACCTCGTTCATCCGGATCACTGGAGCAGGCCTGCGTGAGAGTCATCCTCATGATGTGCAGATCACCAAGGAAGCTCCGAACTATTCCCTATAAGCCGGGAAGAATCGCCTATTTTTGCTGACAGACAGGACTAATTTAGTCCTGTCTGTCTTTTTTTGCAGATACCCCTGTGTTAGAATAGAACAAGCACTGATCTGAGGATTAAAGGAGAGTAGTAATCATTGAAGTCCAAGCGAAAACTAAGCAGTAAGCAAATTGTGATTAAGACAGCGACAGTAGGTCTGCTTTTAAATATGTTAGCATTTCCTGCGGCTTCTGCGATGGCAGAGGCAGTGAATAAACCGGCTACCACAGAGGCTGGAACCAAGGCGGCGGCTACCCCTGCCAAAACGGCAGTAGCCAAGATTCCAACCGTGGAATCCCTCGGACTGAAATTGAAATCGGCAGTATTGATTGAGCCTACTACAGGTGAAGTTCTGCTCTCGCTTAATGCGGACCAGCCTATGCCTCCGGCAAGTATGACGAAGATGATGACAGAATACCTTGTAACCGAAGCGGTGAATAGCGGCAAGATTTCCTGGGATCAGAAGGTCATTATACAGGAGAATGCGTCCAAGCAGATAGGATCGCGTATTTTTTTGGCAGCGGGCGATGAACATACGGTTAAAGAACTCTACATAGCGATGGCGGTAGGCTCTGCCAATGATGCTACAGTTGCTCTGGCTGAACTGGTGTCCGGCTCGGAGCAGCAGTTTGTGACCCAGATGAATGAGACCGCACAGAAGATGGGGATGAAGACGGCTTATTTCATTAATTCCACCGGTCTTGACCGGAAAGACATGCCTGCTAAATACCGGCCTGAAGAGGACCGTGAGACGGTAATGTCTGCAATGGATGCGGCTATTCTTGCTAAGTATATTGTTACGGATCATCCGGAGTTTACAGATTTTACGACAATCCAATCGTATAAATTCCGTGAGCGTGATTCGAAGCCGATGATTAACTATAACTGGATGCTGGAAGCCAACAAGGATATCCCCAATTTCAAGGCTTACGCTTATCCGGGACTGGACGGATTGAAGACCGGACATACGACTAACGCCGGTAACTGCTTCACCGGTACAGCGGTGCGTGACGGTATGCGTCTTATCAGCGTAGTAATGGGAGCAGACTCCGAAGCCCACCGTTTCACCGAAACGAAGAAGGTGCTGGATTTCGGCTTTAATAATTTTGAGATTAAGCAGGTAGTTGCGCCTAAGGCCGTGATTGCCGGCACTGAAACTGTGCCTGTGCTGAAGGGCAAGAATAAAGACGTATCCGTAGTAACGGACGCTGGTGTAACGTTCATGGTTCCTAAGGGTACTGTATCGCCGCAGATCAAGACTACAGTGGTCACGAATGATCCGGCTACGCTGATTGCACCGATTGCCGGAGCCAGCAAGGTAGGTAAGGTCACGTATTCCTATAAGATTGAAGGAATGTCTCAGACGCAAGAGAAGACGGTGAACCTGATTACTGCCGAGGAAGCGGAGAAAGCGGGCTGGTTCAAGCTGCTGCTGAGAGCCATCGGTGATTTTTTCGGTGATCTGTTCAAAGGAATTAAAAACCTGTTCTAGTCTCATAGGGGCGCTGACCTCGGTTTCACGATAAAATCCCAGTAAATAGGTTGTGTATATTACAGCCTTGCGGTAGAATTACAAGTTAGATTAGGTTAGATCTAACGGGAGGCGTAGACATGGAAACAGGAACTTCGCGAGTCAAAAGAGGCATGGCAGAAATGCAAAAAGGCGGCGTCATTATGGACGTCATGAATGCAGAACAGGCGAAAATTGCTGAGGCCGCAGGGGCAGTTGCCGTTATGGCTCTGGAGCGTGTACCTTCTGATATCCGCGCAGCGGGTGGTGTCGCACGTATGGCTGATCCTACTATTGTAGAAGAGGTTATCAAGGTAGTGAGCATTCCTGTGATGGCCAAAGCGCGGATCGGCCACTATGTGGAAGCCAAGGTTCTCGAATCTCTGGGTGTAGACTATCTCGATGAGAGTGAAGTACTTACTCCTGCCGATGAAGTGTTCCATATCAACAAACGCGAATTCACGGTTCCTTTTGTATGCGGAGCCAAGGACCTTGGAGAAGCACTGCGCCGGATTAGCGAAGGGGCTTCTATGATCCGTACCAAGGGTGAGCCGGGAACCGGCAACATCGTGGAAGCTGTCCGCCATATGCGCCACATCAACAGCCAAATCCGCAAGGTAACCGGCCTCTCGCCTGATGAGCTATATCATGAAGCTAAGACGCTGGGTGTTCCTTATGAGCTGCTTCTGGAGGTTCACGAGCTGGGCAAGCTGCCTGTTGTTAACTTTGCCGCCGGTGGCGTAGCTACGCCTGCTGATGCCGCGCTCATGATGCATCTGGGTGCTGACGGGGTGTTTGTCGGCTCGGGAATTTTCAAATCGGACAATCCTGAGAAATTCGCCCGTGCCATCGTCGAAGCGACAACCCACTTCACGGACTACAAGCTGATTGCTGAAGTGTCCAAGAATCTGGGCACTCCGATGAAGGGGATTGATATCGCCACGTTGTCCCCGGCTGAACGTATGTCGGAACGCGGCCGTTAATAGAGAGAAGGCTTCCGGATGAGAATTGGAGTGTTGGCGCTTCAAGGCGCTGTTACAGAGCATATTGTCAGTATTGAGAAGACCGGCGCACAAGGCCTGCCTATTAAGCGTATAGAGGAGCTTGACGGGATAGAGGGCCTCATCATTCCCGGTGGTGAGAGTACGACGATTGGCAAATTGATGCGCAAATATGGCTTTATTGAAGCGATCCGTGAGTTCTCGGGTCAAGGTAAGCCTATTTTCGGTACATGTGCCGGTATGATCGTGCTGGCGAAGCGGATTGCCGGAGATGAAGCCGGCCATCTGGAGCTGATGGATATTACCGTGGCCAGGAATGCCTTTGGCCGCCAGAGGGAAAGCTTTGAATGTGATCTGGAGGTTAAGGGGATTGCTGAACCCGTGCGGGCGGTATTTATCCGCGCCCCGCTTATTGACGAGGTGGGTCCTGATGTTGATGTGCTTACCCTCTATAAGGATGAGATTGTAACCGCGCGCCAAGGCAATCTGCTGGCCTGCTCGTTTCACCCGGAATTGACTGATGATTACAGGCTGCATCAATATTTTGCCGACATGGTAGAGGACAGTATTGCAGCCAATCTATAGAACCGCATATAAGGACACTTTGACTCTTTCAAAGCTGCAAACAAAACAGCAATTTGAAAGAGTTTGGGCTGTTTTCAGGAGGGAAACTTTGTGTTAGATGTTAAAGTATTGCGCAGCGATTATGCAAGAGTAGAGGAAGCACTGAATAAGAGAGGAAAGTCGCTGGATTTGATTGCCGGCTTCCCGGCGCTGGATCAGCGCCGCCGTGAGCTGCTTCAGGAAACAGAAGGGCTCAAGAACCGCCGGAACACTGTGTCCGGAGACGTAGCCAAGAAGAAGAAGAATGGTGAACCGGCTGATGATCTGATCGCAGAAATGCGAACGGTATCTGACCGGATTAAGGAATTGGATGACGAGGTGCGTGAGCTTGAGGTCAAAATTGACGAGCTGACGATGAGCATCCCGAATATTCCGCATGAATCGGTGCCGGTGGGCACCTCCGAGGCAGACAATGTTGAAGTGCGCCGCTGGTCAGAGCCCAAAGAGCTTGGTTTCACTCCGAAATCCCACTGGGAGCTTGCACAGCAGCTGGATATCATTGATTTTGAGGCAGCGGCGAAGGTTACGGGTTCCCGCTTTGTCTTCTATAAAGGACTGGGTGCCAGACTGGAGCGTGCCCTGATCAATTTCATGATGGACCTGCATAGCGGGGAACATAACTATGAAGAGATGCTGCCGCCTTATATTGTTAATAAGGACAGCCTCTATGGAACGGGACAACTACCCAAATTCGAAGAGGACCTGTTCAAGCTGCGGGATACAGAGTATTATCTGATTCCTACGGCAGAAGTGCCTGTGACGAACTATTACCGTGAAGAGATTATGACCGCTGGCGATCTGCCGAAGTATCATGTGGCCTACAGCTCTTGCTTCCGCTCGGAAGCCGGTTCAGCCGGACGCGATACCCGTGGTCTGATCCGCCAGCATCAGTTCAACAAGGTGGAGCTGGTGAAACTGGCCAATCCGGAGAGCTCCTACGAGGAACTGGAGAAGATGACCGCCGACGCTGAACGCGTGCTACAGCTTCTGGGGCTGCCCTACCGCGTCCTGCTGCTCTGTACGGCAGATATGGGCTTCACCTCTGCCAAGACGTATGATCTTGAGGTGTGGCTGCCTGAGAGCGGCATGTACCGCGAGATCTCCTCATGCTCCAACACCGAGGACTTCCAGGCGCGCCGGGCCAATATCCGTTACCGCAAGGAGCCGAAGGCGAAGCCTGAATTCGTGCATACACTGAACGGCTCTGCGCTGGCTGTAGGACGTACGGTTGCAGCTATCCTGGAGAATTACCAGCAGGAGGACGGAAGTGTGCTGATTCCGGAATGCCTGCAGCCGTATATGCGTAATGTGAAATCCATTTCTGCAAAAACAACTCAATAATAATAGTTGCATATTATTTGTCGGGCGTGGTATAATTCCTAATGCATGTGAAATTCAAATGCATTGGAGAGGTACCGAAGCGGTCATAACGGGGCGGTCTTGAAAACCGTTAGGGTGCAAGCCCACATGGGTTCGAATCCCATCCTCTCCGCCATTCCTTAAAATGCCCCGCCACATAAGATATTGTGGTGGATATGACATAAACGCACTAGACTGTTGAACAGCGGTCTGGTGCGTTTTTTTTGTGTTCGTGACCGTTAGAGGAGAATCTAACGGGAGGTATTCATTATGAATGTGAACAAAGGAAAAACAGCCCATAAACATAAACGGGGACAAAGAAAGAATAATTTAGACATCCCTCAGCGGTTATTAGACCGCCTTACTCCATCGGTCTTGGAAACGGCCCGCTCCACGCTTCAGGAAGCCGAGAAACCTCGCCCTGAGACGTTGACACTGGACAAGCTGTTTACCCGCTACTATGCCGCAAGGCAAGCGGCAGGGGCGGCAGAGCGCACCTTAGAAGACTACAGGAAGCATATGAACTGGTTTCGGCGTTTCTTAGCAACGGAGTACAGCGGTCTTGATAACTTTGTACCTAACCGTGATGTCATTCGTGTATGGATTTCATCTATGTTGACGTTACAGAAGTTGAAGCCATCAAAGAAGAGTCTGTCTCAAAAGCCATGAAGTGGCTGCTTGGGACAGCTCTTTAGTTTGTAGTAGGATCAACGTGAGTACTTGGGTGAACGCTGCGCGAACGGACCGTTGTTCCAATCGCTGTGGTCTCCAGATTTTTTTTCATTCCCCTAGCGGTGAAAATCCGGAGACCAAGGCGACCGCTGCCGCTTTTCCACAATCGTTCCGTCCTCTCCGCTGTTTGAGCGGGAAATGGCTCGTCCATCCTTAAAAAAGAAACAAAAAAATCGCTCGTTTTGGTAAAATGGAGGTACCACCCAACCATTCCCAAAGGAGCGATTTCTTTGTACATCCAATATACCATGGACCAACTTTGCTTGCCAATGGATCTGGAAGAAGATATCCCGAAAAATCGCCTCGTTCGCGTCGTGAATGCCGCCGTCAATCGGCTGGACAACGCCATTTTTGACGCGGCCTATCCCGGCGGCGGCCGTGACAGCTACCATCCTAAAATGCTTACCAAAGTCATCATCTACGCTTACACTCAGCGAATCTATTCGTCTCGCCAAATCGCCAAAGCGGTCCGGGAGAACATTCCCTTCATGTGGCTGGCCGGACGGCAGCGACCCGACTTCCGCACGCTGAATCGCTTCCGTTCCCAGCGGATGAGAAATGTCCTCGAAACGGTATTTACCGCCGTGCTTCAGTTTCTGGCTAACGAAAAATACGTGTCTCTGGAGCATTATTTTGTGGACGGCACTAAGATTGAGGCGAATGCCAATCGCTACACCTTTGTCTGGAGCAAAGCGGTCAGCAAACACAAAGCGAAACTGCAAGATAAGGTACAGGCCCTATTCGCTGACATTGACGCAGCGGAAGAGCAGGAAGAACAAAAGAACCAGGGCAAAGATCTGGCTGAATTCAGCACGTGTTCAGAAATGGACAGTGAGAAACTCGAACAAGCCGTGCAAAAGCTTGAAGCTCAGCTTGCCGAAAAACCGAAAGACAAGCCCCTAAAAAAGACGGTTCGGAAGTTGCGTAAGGATTTGCTTCTCCGACTGCAGAAGTACGAAGAATATCAAAAACTGCTTGGGGACCGTAACAGTTTCAGCAAGACCGATCCAGAGGCAACGTTTATGCGGATAAAAGAAGATCACATGCGAAATGGCCAACTGAAGCCAGGTTATCATCTACAGATCGGGACCGAAAACCAGTTTATTGTGGCCTACAGTCTCCATCAAAGACCGGGTGACACCCGCTGTTTAGAACCACATCTGGAAAAAACAAAGCAATTCCTCGGGGAACTTCCAAAGACGGTCATTGCAGATGCCGGCTATGGAAGTGAAGAAAACTACGCCTATCTGGAAAAGAGCGAGATACAGGCCGTCGTGAAATACAGCACCTACCACAAAGAAAAGAGCAAAGCCTGGAAAGCCGACGTCGGAAAAATCGAGAACTGGACCTACGACGGATCCGAGGATCGCTGGACGTGTTTAGCTGGACACCCGCTGTATTTCCAACGAGAAAGCAAGGAAACCACAGAGAGTGGATACGAAATTAAGAAGCGTCACTACCAAAGTCAAAGCTGCGGAGGTTGTCCGCTAAAAGAAAACTGCACGAAGGGAAGCGGAAACCGGGAAATCGCAGTCAGTCTGGAGCGGCCTAGATACCAGAAACAGGCGAAAGAAATCCTCCGAAGCGAGGAAGGCTATCTATTGGCCGTACGTCGAATGACGGAGCCGGAAAGTGTATTTGGACAATTAAAGAATAACCGGGCTTCCGGCGCTTTCTGCTTCGCGGCTTGGAAAAAGTGACGCTGGAGGTCGGTTGGCTTTCGCTCGCCCACAACCTGCTGAAGCAAGCAGCGAACGACCAGAAACGCAAAGGAGCGGTCCTCCAATAACGGAGAATCGCTCCTTTTTTACCTGTTACGCTTTGAAGAAGCTATAGGTTTTGTTTCCACTTATAAGAATAATATTTACTTTTGGGACAGCCCCTTCTTCGTTGATTGTCTACTACAATCTCCATCCTCCAGCGTTCCCGTTGCTCTCATTCTTATCAAAAGGCCCACCGCAAATGGATTGTTCGATTGCGTACTGATAAAGGCGTCGATTGGGGTCATTCTGACCACTGCTCCAAGCACTAGCCTGCCAACGATAAATGCCCGGAATAGCTGCACCGACTGTTGTCGTTGTTCTATATCCCCCGTAAATCCCTAGCTGATAGCCGTAACTGTCGGTATAGGTTTTTACAATGTTCAAGTAAGGAATAATAGAATTACTCAGATCACTTGCGCTTGCGTCGTAGTCCACAGTAAAATAAATGGGCGTGCCAGAGGGCTGACCGGCAGCCACTGCTTGATTTACAGCAGTAGCACCGTCTGCATGAGCTTGGCTACTGGTAAAGTAAGACGCTGTTCTCGAATTGTACTGAAAAATGGAAATGATAAAAAGACCCGCATTGGAAATGGTACGTGCTTCAGCATTTTGCAAACGACTGCTGTAAAAATTCGAAGCCGCCGGTCGATAGTAGCGACCTACAAAAGTTTGACCATTGCTAACCAAGCAATTCGCCATCGATGAACTTACTACGTTTAATGTATCAACACCTGCTGCCATAATAAATTACCTCCGTCTATTTGGTATAGCAAAAACCTGAACGGGGTATGGCCTTGTGGATGTGTACCCCACACATTCCAAAGGTCAGTTGGTATTGCTTAGTTATTATAATATTATATAGCGTAACGTTACGCAATACTACAGCACAAAAAAACTATCTCTTCATAGTGAGCAGATAGCTAGAAAACTTTACTCTAAGGGTTCAAGCGAAGCGGCCGCTCTCTCATACTCAGCCTGAGAAAAGGTTTTTGCTGAACTCATACTGAAATACAATCCGTCTTTCTCAAAGTATAAATACGGTACTTCATTCTCTTTAGCAATCCACTCCCCAGATACATCTTTAGAAAGCGCTACTTCTTTAGTCGAAGCAATCTCGGCAGTTGGTTTAAGTTCTTCTTTGGATTGAGTGATTGAACCACGAATAAATACAATACGGACTTGATTGTCTTTAACTTCAACACGATCCATGTAATCATCGCTACCTAAACCTACTGTGGGGATGTAGACTTTATCTAATCCGGCTTTCTTAGCAGCTTCACTAATTTCATTTTTTTGTTCTGCTGTATAAGATAGTGGCTCTGCTTCTGTCATTTCTTCACCTGCTTTATTGGTCGAATTTTCATTCTGACTTTGTTCAGTTGCAGGAGTGGGTGAAGGAGTTGAAGGCGAATTTTCATTCTGACTGCATCCTGCTAATAAAGCCCCAAATAGCAGGCCGATAATCACGACTTTCCCTTTGTAGTCCATTTAAATATCCTCCTCGTTGATCTGTCCTCATAATAATAGTCTGAACTGCTCATTCAAAAGTTGCATAATCCTCATATAAGTTTCTTTTTTGAAACTCTTCACAGATCCAGCGAACTAAACCAGGTAATCGTAGCTGCTAAATCCGCCAAGATTCCCCTGACAGTTCCGTTGTACCAATGAGATCCTCACCAAGAAAAATCGCTGGAGGAGATCCTTTTCACCAATACGATATAACGGGGTACATAACGCAGTATAAACTCCATTCAATTGAATGGAGTTTATTTGCTCATAAGATACAGATAATCTAATCTCAACCGTCTTCTTTTTATCCTGGCGAATAGCAGATTTTGATGTACTTTGATGATACGTCTTAACCATCAGATTCATCGTCTTATCAAGCTGAGCCAAGCGTTTCTCTAATCCATCCATTTGTTTGTTGAATTTGATGAGTATCGTCTGGAGAAGAATCAGAGAAAGAGCAATGGGAAATCCAACGTTTCCGATTAACTGAACAACTGCCTGTAGATCCATAAGTAAATACCCCCCTTCTTTGGCTTTATTATATTATATTATATTACATAACGAAACGTTACGCTATATTTTTTAAATAACACATATTATATGTTACTATGATATAAAATATATGCTATAATAGAAATAAATAATAATAGGGTGATGCGAATGGAATCGAAAGAAAAGCCTCCTAGGCTCACTGTGTATCTTCCGGAAAGTGCCAGAAAAGATTTGCTAGAGATATCGGAAAAAACTGGGTTGTCTCAAACACAACTGGTTGTTATGGCTACCCACAGTTTAATAGCTAATCATAAAGCTAAAGGCAATGCTATTTTTTCCGAATTGCTAGGAATAAGTTCAAATTTAAATGGAAATTAGTTACTAGAAGGTAGAAAATAATATTGTGAGGGGTTACGAATCGCTATATAATAACCATAGCTGATAAGGAGGGGAAATATGAAGTACAGTATTAATCTATTTGGATTTGCGGTCGATTGTGATATTAAAATTAATGGTGAGCATTTTGGTATAGAAATACCGGAGGAAAATCAGAAGGCTTTAAAAAATTACTTAATACGAGTATTGCCCAAGTATGGAAGAGAAGCTTCTAATGATTCGTCCCTAGATACTTTAGTGAAACTTGCCCTGGATGCTGAAAAAACATTAGATGGCCGTATGGTAGAGCCTAAGCTGAAATTACCCTATGAGTTTCAGCCTGAAATCAAGGAAAAACTAATTGAGGCAGCCGCATTACAAGAAATATCAGCGACTCAATTATTAATTCGTATTATTGAAAATAAATACCAAGAAATTATAGGATAGGGGGTAATGGACGATGGCATATGGAAATAAGGTTAAATTTCATTATGACGTACCTGTCTATATAAAAAAGCAATTAGCTACGGCTGCAAAAAAGTTGAATATGACAGCAACCGAACTGTTATCCAAAACCATTGAAGAAGAATATGAACGTGTAATAAAGGAAAAAAAGGCTAAATGAACTTAGCCTTTTCAATGAATTGGTGCATTTTATGGATTTGGTCAATAGTAAAACTTTGATAGGAATAATCTGGACCAATATTGTCATACGAAAAGGCATGGAAAATAGAATAGCTTTCCAACGGGTTGTCTTCAATTAGATAAACATACACATTAGGGATTTCTGTTGTTACATCACAATGAAATTGAGAGGTTGGGCTTGCGTCTATGATCCATAATATGTTGCTTTACATCTGAGGATACATTGGGCAATTGGTTTTCAAAGACTAACATGAGGAACCCCCTTTTGATTGAATGCCGTTTCTGTACTTAGTCTTCCCATTATACCAAACGTTTGTTCGCATGCTAAGGGCGTAATTTCCACAGGAGTATATTTTTCACGTAGAAAAGGAAGAATATGTTTCGATTTTTCAGGTTACAATATTGACGTTTTGTTGTAGATTTTATCAAATAATGTATTATAGGGAGTTTTCAAAAGAGGTAAACAATGGACGTACCTTGAAATAACTTCCTATTTTTATTCACTATAACATATAGCGCAACGTCACGATACGTTATGGTTAATCCTCTTTTTAGAGGTGGGGATTTATATCCGTAAAGGTATGCTTTTACGAACGAAGAAAAACCAATAGAAAATAGTTCGCAAAAGTCTTATTTAATCATTCAGCTCCAAAAATTTCGGGAGCTGGGCATTGAAGATCGTTTTACTTTTGTAGATAAGCAGAGCGGGAAAGACTTTGACCGAGAACAGTATAAGGCTATGCGTCTTGTGCTGAGAGAAGGGGATTTATTATACCTGGATGCTCTGGATCGGCTGGGCAGAGACTATGACGGCATCCTCCGGGAGTGGAAATATATCACACGGGAATTAAATGCTGATATTGTATGCTTGGAAAACGAAGGCTTATTCGACAGTCGCCGGTTTACGAGTCTGATCTATCGGGAAAAATTGAATATGCACAGTAAGCATCTGATCCTAAGTCTAAATAGCAAAAGGCATGACTCTTTATTAATTGAGTCATGCCTTTTTTGGTTGTCAAAACGATTAGCTCATAAGTTCAATTTTCACGCTGTTTGCTCCAGACGGTTTACCAATGCCTACCCATGCACGATACGTCAATTCCACTCCACGATTGGCAGGCGCGGTATCGGTTACCCGAACAACGATAGACTGGTTGTTGGAAAGGTTTGTGACTTTAATATACTTATTACGGTATGTGCTGCTCCAACTATTAGTCGATGTCATGGCACACGTTAAATCGACAGGGTGAAGCACTTCTCCGTTACCTATAGTGGTATTTGAAATATTCTGATATGCACTCAGGTCGCTGTATCCTGAACATGATGGAGAGGTTGTGCCTGCCGCAGTACCTTGGCAAGGGTGTCCGTAAAAATCACAACGAGCACTGGAAGAAATGACGCTCTGCACGGAAGCACCTGTATTTGTCGGAGCGACGAGCGCTTTAAGTGGATTGTCACCGGCTGCGCTGGCAAAGTTCGGACTAACTGCCGCACGAATTTGGTTGGCAGTCAAAAGGGCATTATGCCAAGGCATAGGGCCAGATGCTGTCATGATTGCCGTTTGGGTGGTACTTGCTCCTGAGTTGCTCCAGTGGGTCGGTTCATAGAGTTTAGACGGATGCTGTTTCCACCATCACTGCCGTTTGTGTCGTACAGATAAGTGACCTGGCCTACATTTCGGCGTACACGTGGACAGCTAATGACATATTGTCCGTTCTCATATGATGGAGTAATAAAGTCAAGATCCCGGTTAGGATCGGCAAAAATGTAATTCAAACGCTGTTTAACGGCATCTACACGAGAAAACGTATCACCAACAATATATTTTCCGTTAATGTACAAACCATATACGTCACCAGTAATTAGATTAACAGTAGCAGTATTAGCCATGAGAAAATCCCTCATTTCATTTTAGTATGAAAGAGGTGGGACATTTAAAATAAGAAGGGTCCCGTCCTTCTCATTTCAAATTCTATTTCTGTTTATATATTATCATGTTGCGTAACGTTACAAAACATAAAATTACAAAAAAAGCCCAAAGGCTTTTTAAGAACTGGGAACTAGAAGGTTATTTTCAATCTTCCATTCTGAAACCTCGCCTTTGGTTACTTCTGCTTTGAAAGTGTTAGATTCCTGGTCATACATCACTACTGCGGCATTCATGGCTTCATTAAGATTTACGCTTACCAGGGAATCCTTCTCTATTTTATAGATGGACGTTTCCGCTGCTGTACCCACAGTAGCAACGATTTCTTTAATCCCGTCTTGGTCCACATCAGCCTCAACGGTATTGGCTTCTATATGCAACACTGTTGGGGGCGAAGTGCTGAGTGACACATAATTAGAAATTGGGGCACTAGCTCCAACAGATCCGGTCACTTTAACGTAAGATTGACCCAAAACATCAACTGTACTTGTCGAATAGTCGCTGGCCCCTTCATAGCCGATCTGTCCCATATCATAAGTTCCGTCTTTGGATTGAAGTGCAGCATAAATTTTCTCTACATCATCCTTCTTTTTATAAGTTAAAACCTTGGATTCATCAACTGCTTGACTCTTCAATTGTTTAGTTTGCTCTACTGCATTAATTTTGGTCAGTGGCTCGGCAGTTAAAGACGTTGTATACTTCAACTGAAACTGCTTTGCTTCAGGTGCTACTACATTTGTAGCAGGCTCCTCCGTTGCACTGGTAGTACTATTGGTTGTTGAAGGAGCATCTGAAGACGGGGTGCTGCATCCTGTAACCACTCCTAATAAGATTAATGCTGCTACTGTTTTTTTCATTTGAAAACCAACTTTCTTTAGTATTTGTTTGCATCTTTGATACATATTTCAAGCAGTATAGTTTCACCTTTATAGACGATAACATTCGCATATTTGTTGTGAAAATATCCAATTTTTATAAAAATTATCTCGAAAATATACATAGTTGAGAACAGAGGTTTAAAATTGAAAGGAAGTGTAGTGTATATGGATTTACAGTATATCGGTGTGAATAGTAGATCCGGTCGGAAAGAATGGATTGAACGCGAGCTTGCGCGTCCTTACCGGCCAGATGGTATGGTCATGGAGGAATGGCAAATGGAACAGTACGTACCATTCATGGAAACCGTTCAGGATTGTATCGGACGATGCCCTACAAAAGAAGAGCATGATACGATTGCATGGTTATCCAGCCTTGATCCGAGTACAATTGATAGTATTCTGAGCATAATCAAAGCTGCAAAAGGTGGCTGTATGTAAATTGATTCGATGAACCAATCAAGCAGATAGTTCCCAGAGCTAAGGGAAATGAGTTAGGGGCGTTATTTTTCTTGCTTCATTTCATGCAACTTAATAAAGACGGCATACTCTTGAAGAGTGGAAAACCCGCAACTATATCTGATATCGCGGATAGATTGGGCAAAAAAGAAAGACGAACCAAGGAAATTATAGGTAAGCTAGTTGACCTTGGTTTGATAAATAAAGGCGGAAATAACACAAGAAATACTACCTATAGCATAAGCGAGGACTACTTCATTATGGGCGGATTTAAAGGGGGAAGGGATGGTAAAGGTATGTTCTCAAGGTTATATCAATTACAATCCAGGGGGCAGTTAAAGAATATCACCTTAGAGGATGCGGATATCTTACTAAGAATACTCCTGTATTTTCATTGTCAAAAGTATTATTTGTGCAGTAATCCGTATGAAATGGATGCGGACGAAATCCATCATCTAAATGAAACTGTACTTGCCGAATTAATTGGAGTGCACCGAAACACGCTAATCAAGGACAGAACTGGAAGCGTTCAAAGAGATTATTAAATCTCTTCCAATTAAAGTTGGACAAACAATATGGAAAATAGAAAGATGATTTGTATAACAGACAGTGGCATTTCATAAGGTTTATCTTCTGCGTAAGTATGAGACTTTTCTAAGTTGACTACATATGTATAAAAATAATACAATCAACTTATCCAACGGTCACGTACCGAAACGAACGTTTTAACTCAGACCGCTGTAGCGGTTCAACAATAAAGTGCCATAAAGTCAATCAGCATAAGGGATTGCGGGTTTTTACAGCGAGGGGCGGTCTTGAAAACCGTTAGGGTGCAAGCCCACATGGGTTCGAATCCCATCCTCTCCGCCATTCCTTTACATCTAAATAAGTGCAGATAGAAGCCGTTCTCTCACGTGGACGGTTTTTTTGTATCCGCTAAGGTCTCTTTTTCACCGGAAGCTGTTCCAGCGGGAATAAAAATCCGGCTTTCTCCGCAATGTATTAGAGAAGGAGGCTGATGATAAAGATGGACCGACAATTGCAAGTAGATCAGCAGAGTCTGGTGTCTGCCTGGCAGGAGCGGCTGCCCGAACTGATGGAGAATGGAGATAGCTTCAGTGTGCAGGGGGATGCGGCCAACCAGAATAGTCTGCTCATCCATTTCAATGCAGCGGGACGGCAGGGGTATTCGCTGGATTTCCGCTGTACCTATGTGGATAGCCGCGAGGTTGCTGTAGATCTGCTTGACGCCGAGCAGGCCGGGGTGCATGCGGATGAACAGCTGGATGCTGTTCAGCTGTTGGCGCAGCAGTATACGAGACAGATTCATGAATGTGCCCAAGCCCTTCAGGGCTTAACCAATCCATAGGAGGCTAATCCAATGAGCAAACCCAAGAGCATGCCTGTACCCGGCGTACAGCAGGACAATCAGGGACCCCGCAAGGAGCACCATTCTTCAGGTCCGGCGCCGTTATCCGGGTCTAAAAAGGTGAAGCAGGCCAACCATGTGGACCATCATAATCCGCAGGGTTAAATACAATTTTAAATGAAAATGAAGAGAAATGTTTCTCATAATTGCCAAATGGTTTATCATTAGGGAGGGGAAAGAATTTTTTTACATGGGAGAGGAGAAAAATAATGAACAAAAAATGGGGGCTATCCGCTGCCGCGTTACTGTTAACTGCTGCAGTAATTCTGCCGGGATGTGCAAAGAAAGAGGAGCCTAAGGCGGCTCTGACTTCAGCTGCAGCCAAAGCTACAGCTATGACATCTTACGAAATGAAGACCAAATTAGTTATCAATGATTTGTCGATAGACACAGGTACCAATGAAGCGGATGCTTCAACGGGCCAGATGCTCAGCATGCTTAAGAACGCCGAGCTTACTATCGATGGAGTCTACCAGGCAGAGCCTATGCAGACAGAAATGACAACCGTTCTGAATCTGAAGGGGGACATGGCCATGTCCTTCACGGTTCCAATGGTAATGACCGGACAGAAGCTGTATGTCAAAGTACCTTCGATTCCGTTCCTGCCGATTCCTGAGACGATCGTTAACAAATTCGTAGAGCTGGATCTGAAGCAGCTGGCTGAAGAGCAGGGCGCTGAATTCAATCCTGCGCAGATGGATGCACAGAAGGTGCAGAAGCTGTCGAATGAAGTGATGAATACCTTGCTTGGTGAATACGATCAAGCCAAGTATTTCAATGATATCAAACCTAAGGATGCAGGTCTGCCTGAAGGCGTAGAAGCCAAGCAGGTAGTTCAATTCCAGGTTACCAACGATAACGTCAAAGAGGCACTCACCATTCTGGTGAACAACGCTTTGCCGAAGATTATTGATATTATGGGCAAAGAAGAATACAAGGATCTGCTGCAGGTTGAGCCTGCCAAGCTGGCCGAAGCCAAGGAACAGCTGCAAACCAGTGAAGCCCGTGCTGAGTTCGACAAGAGCCTGGCTGATCTGAACAAGTATCTCACTATTAACCAGTTCCATCTGAATACCGCAGTCAACAAAGATGATTATCCGGTATACCAGGATATGCTCATGAACATCAAGGTTAATGATCCTGACAAGGGTGAGAATGTTACCTTATCTATGAATGCAAGCAACCAATACAGCAAGATCAATGAGAAGCAGACCTTCAAGATTGGCATTCCGCAAGGTGATGATGTCATCACTCTGGAAGAGCTGCAGCAGCAGTTCGGAAACACAGGTACGAGTACTTATTAATACCATAGTTCCGCACACCAAAGACCCGTATGAGCAAATCCCGCTCATACGGGTCTTTGTGTGCACATATGAAGTTTAAGGGGATTCCTGTTCCTCTGGCAGGAACTCCTCAGCCAGAATGGCGTAGGTGCGGTGATCTTGCCATTCGCCGTTAATCCGGATGAAGCGGCGCGCGAGTCCCTCGGCCTGGAAGCCGTTCTTCTCCAGCACTCTGCGGGAACCGTTATTATGGGGCAGGATGGCAGCCTGTACCCGGTGAAGCCCCAGAGAGCGGAAGGCATACCCGAGGATCAGGTGTACGGCGGCACTGGTGTAGCCTTGTCCCTGCTGCTCATGATCGATCAGATAGCCGATATCGCAGAATTGTCCGACTCCCCGCACTACATTGGAGATCGTAATCTGGCCGATCAGCTCGCCGCTGAGCAGATAAATCCCGAACATATACGCGCTGTCCTGCTGCGCATCCAGGATACGCTGGTTAATCAGCTGCTGCTGGCTCTCCAGGGTGAAGTAGTCTTCACTGCGAAGGGGCTCAAATTGCTGGTGCGCGGTTCGGTTACGCAGACGGAGGCTTAGTAGCTCCTCTGCATCCGTAAGCTCCAGCAGCGAGAGATATATCCCCTGTGCGTTGTTATACAGCTTATAGGACATCTGGTATTCTCCTTATAAGAATGATAAGTGTTAATGGGCTTTCTAGAGCTTCGCAGGCCGCTTCCGCAGCTTGCGGAAGAAGGAGGTCAGCAGCTCCGCGCATTCCTCCTGCAGCACGCCCTGGATGACCTCTGTGCGGTGGTTAAAGCGTGACTCCTCCAGCAGGTTCATCAAGGTCCCTGCACAGCCGGCCTTGGGGTCCGGAGTGCCATACACGGTAAGCGGCAGCCTGGACTGCACCATCGCTCCTGCACACATGGGACAAGGCTCCAGGGTAACGTAGAGCTGGCAATCAAGCAAACGCCAGGAGCCCAGGGCATTGCTGGCTTCCCGGATCGCTACCATCTCTGCGTGGGCAGTGGAATCGAGCGTCGTCTCGCGCAGATTATACCCACGGCCTATAATTTGGCCTCCGTGGACAACTACGGCACCTATCGGTACTTCGCCTAAGGCCTCAGCCTTGCGGGCTTCTCCTATCGCTTCTGCCATCCAATGTTCATGAATGGCCCGCTCCTCCGAAGGCAGTTCTTCAAGCCTGGTATTCAAATGCATCTTCCCTTCTTCTATGCCCATTATACAACGAACAAATATTCGTTCTTAACAAATTGTGGACAACTCTGTGGATAACGGCCGACTTATACACAAAATTGTGCACATCGCAATTTGGCAAAATGTTTATATGTGCATAACCTGTGGATGGTTTCTTACCTATTGTAGAGAAACTGTCCCGATAATTCAATATCTGCCAGTGCCCGGCTGTGGGGAAAGGCCTTTTCAAATGGAAGGGCAAAAGGTATGATTATGTTGAATGCCCGCTAGGATTTACCAGCGGATAAGAGGTGAACAATACGCTTGTCCATAAAAACGAAACTATCAGCAATTATTTTTGGCTCTGTACTCTTAATCTTAATGCTTAATCTTACACTCAACCTTTATGCTGCCCGGAATAATCTGCGTAATGAGAGCGTAAGCAACATGAAGATCACTGCGAAGCAGGTTGCCGTATCGGTGGAGCAGAGCGGCTTCAGCTCGAATTACGTGCAGGATAAAATTGCCCAGAACCTGCGGTTGACTGCCATTCTGGCATCCTATGAGCTGGATCCGGATATCAGGAATATTACTAATCAACAATTGAAGGCGCTATCCACCAAGCTGGGGGTGTCGAATATCTCGCTGCTGGTGAAGACTGCGGATGATATTATCGTAGCGAAATCTTCAGATCCTGCAGAGATTGGACTTTCGACCAAGGGCATGGGTTTTTGGTATGTGGCTTTTCTGGAGCTGTTTGCAGGCCAGCGCGTATCTGTCGATCAGGGGCAGTCCCTGGAGAATTTCTGGTCCGGGCCGTTTGAATATTCAACCTCCAATCCGGAGTACATCGATAAATGGGGCTATTATTATGACGGGGCCCGCAATTATATCATAGATCCGTTCGTGAGGAGTACAGCGGTAAGCGATTATGTCAAAATTATGAGCCCTGATGAGATCATCCAGGAATCCAAAGCTGTAAATCCCGGAATTCTGGAGATTACCGGAATCAATCCGAAGACCTTCGGAGCCTCAAGTATGCTGCCTGACGGCGCAGATCCTAAGAACACGAAGCTGCGGAACCGTCCCATCCAGTACGGCACCTATTCATACGGCAATATTGCAGAGGATAAGGCGGCAATCCGTGAAGCATTGAACAAGGGCAAACCGGTAACGCTGGATACGAAGGCACTGGGTAAAAGAGTGCTCAAGAGCTTCATTCCGATTGAGCGGCCGGGAGCGGCGGATTATGTGATCAGTGTAGTCATGGACTACCAGGCCATCTCCTCGGTTATCCGGGAGCAGCTGTTCAATAATATCACCACCTCGGTTCTTCTGCTTATTATCTTCCTCCTGGCCAGTTATGTCCTGGCCGGTGTAGTTACACGCCCGATTCAGGATATACTGGCTAAGGTCAATGATGTGGCTAAGGGTAAATTTGAGCCTCCGCTTAATGTATCCAGCCGCGATGAGCTTGGGCAGCTGGCCCAGCGCATCAACGCGATGACCTCACATCTGCTGCAGCATACAAACCGGCTGGGGCAGACACTGGAGGAGAACCGTGCGGTCAAAGAGCATCTGGAGTCGGTGATTAACGGCACTTCAGATGCCATCCACACGGTGGATATGGAGGGGCGGATCATCAGTACGAATAGAGCCTTCGAGGACCTCTATGGATGGGGCGCTGCGGATGCTCTGGTCAAGCCGCCGTATCTGGTTCCGGCCACTGTGCAGCAGCAGGAGAGTATACGATTGCAGCAGCTTAAGGACGGGGCATCTCTGCCGCCTGTTGAGACCGTCAGGCTGAAGCGGGACGGCTCCCTGGTAGAGGTCAGCGTCAGCAGCTCGGTTATCCGGGATGAAGAGGGCCAGCCGCAGTCGGTTGTCCATGTATCCCGTGACATGACCGAGCGCAACCGGATCGAGGAGCTGCTCAGACGCTCGGAGAAGCTGACTACAGTCGGCCAGCTTGCGGCAGGGGTTGCTCATGAGATCCGCAATCCCTTGACCACCCTGCGGGGCTTCCTGCAGCTTCAGCAGGAGAAGAAGGTTCTTGTTCCGCTGCATATTGAACTGATGCTCTCGGAGCTGGACCGGATCAATATGATTGTCAGTGAGTTCCTGATTCTGGCGAAGCCGCAGGCTGTTCATTTCCAGCAGAGGGATCTGCGGCATATTGTCGGCGATGTCATCTCTCTGCTGGATAGCCAGGCCCACCTGTTCGGCATTGAATTCACCACATATTTCTCGGGAGTACCCGCCATGGTGCACTGTGAGGAGAATCAGTTGAAGCAGGTATTTATCAATGTGATCAAAAATGCGATCGAAGCGATGCCGGACGGGGGAACGATTACCGTGGAGCAGCAGGAGCTGGAGGACTCTGTGGTTATTGTGATCACGGATGAGGGTGGAGGCGTCCCTGAGGATATGCTGCCCAAGCTGGGAGAGCCGTTCTTTACGAACAAAGAGTCCGGAACGGGGCTTGGCCTGATGGTCAGCCAGCGGATCATTCAGGCTCATAAGGGCAGCCTGGAAATTAGAAGCGAGTATGGCCG
Organism: Paenibacillus sp. FSL H7-0350; assembly: GCF_038593195.1. Lineage (NCBI taxonomy): Bacteria > Bacillati > Bacillota > Bacilli > Caryophanales > Paenibacillaceae > Paenibacillus > Paenibacillus sp. FSL H7-0350. The sequence continues at coordinate 4,492,498 of NZ_CP151972.1, forward strand.
GGGAACGCAGGTAATCATCAAGCTGCCTGAAGCGAAGGAGCAAGCACCTCCGGCCGGCATGAATATAGAACGGAGTGAGGACGAACATGAGAATCAATAAATTCATCAGTGAGACAGGCTATTGTTCACGCCGTGAAGCAGACAAGCTGGTCGAGGGAGGGCGGGTCACCATCAACGGTGAGACCGCTATGCTGGGCAGCCAGGCTGAAGCAGGGGATAAAGTGCTGATTGACGGCCAGCCGCTTCAGACGGGCAGCAGGATCGTGTATATCGCGCTTCATAAGCCGGTGGGCATTACCTCTACCACAGAAGCGCATATTCAAGGTAATATTGTCGATTTCATAGGACATGAGGAGCGGATTTTCCCGATCGGGCGGCTCGATAAGGATTCAGAGGGATTGATTCTGCTGACCAATGACGGTGACATTGTTAACAAAATATTGCGTGCAGAAGGCAAGCATGAGAAGGAATATGTGGTCACTGTAGATCGACCCGTTACGCCTTCTTTTCTGACCGGCATGTCTACCGGTGTGAGAATTTTGGGCAGCAAGACACTTCCCTGTGAGATTACGCGGATCAGTGAGCGGGTATTCCGTATCGTGCTGACTGAGGGCAAGAACCGGCAAATCCGCCGCATGTGCAGTGCCTTCGGTTATGAAGTGCGGCGGCTGCAGCGCATCCGGGTGATGAATATCCGCCTTGGCGCGCTGAAGACCGGAGAATGGCGGGAGCTGTCTCAGGAGGAGAAGCAAGAGCTGGGTGCTATGCTGAATTATCAGCTGCAATAAGATAATAATGCCATACCTATAATAAGAGCTGCTCCGATTGACCCTGACAGGGGTCGTTCGAAAGCAGCTCTTATTGGTTTCATGTCTATTCAGGGAGCTGTTACATTAGAGACATCCGTGGTCTCTGCAGCAGCATCCTTATATTTACGAAGGATAGATACTTCTACCCGGCGGTTCTTGGCCCGCCCGGCAGCCGTAGCATTGGTAGCGATGGGGTGGTATTCGCCAGAGCCGGTCGGGCTGAATTTCGTCGGGTCCAGGTTGGGATTGAGCAGCAGAATCTTCATGAACTCAAGGGCGCGATCTACGCTAAGATCCCAGTTCGAGGAGTACGTGCTGTTGGAGATTGGAACATTATCGGTATGCCCCTGCACCAATACTTCATAATCGGGAAATTGCTGCAGCATGTTGGATATCGACTTAGCCAGCTGGCGGGATTCGTCCTTCACTATAGCCTGTCCCGAAGCGAACAGGGCATTGTCGCTAATCGTGATCATCAGCTGGGACTGATTCAGCTTGGTGCTAAGCAAGTCGGTCATCCCGTTGTTCTTAATGTACTGGTCGAACTGCTTCTTCAGCTTCTCCAGATCCTCCTGCTCCTTGGCACGGAGCTTGGACAGATCGGAGGTGCCGGTGTTCTTGGCAATCACATTGTTCAGTTTATCCTGCTTGCCCTGGTCCAGCTGGGTGCTGGTCGGGGAATCCGACCGGTACTCCAGGACGCCGCCGCCGCCGCTGAGCGCTGAATTAAAGGCTTCAGCCATTTGCTGAAATTTCACGGCGTCCGTAGCGCTCATGGCGTACATAACTAGGAATAGAGCAACCAGCAGGGTCATCAGATCGGAATAGGGAAGCAGCCAGGATTCATCGGCATGCTCTTCATGTTCCTCATGCCTAGTCTTTTTGCTCACTGGAAGCCCCCTCCTTCTCGCTCAGCTTGGCACGCTCGGACGGAGTCAGGAAGACGGACAGCTTCTGGTTAATGGCTATGGTAGACACCCCGGACTGAATGGAGAGCAGACCCTCCACCATCATCAGGCGGACTTCAATCTCGCGTTTGGATATCCGCTTCAGCTTGTTCGCCATAGGGTGCCACATAACATAACCGGTGAATATCCCGAGCAGGGTTGCAATGAAGGCACCGGCAATCGCATGGGCCAGGACGTCCATGTTACTCATATCACCCAAGGCGGCAATCAGCCCGATAACAGCCCCGAGTACCCCTAGTGTAGGGGCATACATCCCGGCCTGGGAGAAGATCAAGGCTCCGGCCTTATGTCTGTCTTCAGTGGCATGAATATCTTCCATTAATACATCACGGACGAACTCCTGATCATTGCCGTCAATAATCATCCGCATGCCGTTTCGGAGGAAGTTATCTTCAATTTCATCGACATTGGATTCCAGAGCGAGCAGTCCTTCGCGGCGGGTAATGGATGCCCATTCCATGAACATGGTAATCAGTTCGGGCTTACCGACCATCTTTTTCTTCGTAAACAGGATCTTCAACAGCTTAGGGAAATTCTTGACTTCCGACATCGGAAAGGCCATGAAGATGGAGGCAGCCGTGCCAAGAAAAATGATGACATAGGCAGCGGGGTTGTTCAAGCTTGCAAGCGGAGCATGCTTGAGAATCATCCCCCAGATTACTGCGACCAGACCAAAAACCAGGCCTAGAATTGTTGAGATTTCCATTTATACACCTCGTCCATGAGAATTAAGAAGTGATCGACTAACCGCGTATTTCGTCCTTGAACCGCGGGAGAACACTCTGTTCGTAACCAAATCACGTATATTCTTCTTTATCGACATCATTCCCTTTTTTGTGAAGTGATTTTTTCGGCTATAATAGATAAGGTAGGTTATTATTCATCAGCGAAGAAAACGGAGTGATTGATGTGGGAGTTAAGCATGGCAGAGATTACGGTGAAATTCTGGTTGAACTGACAGGAGCCGTTGGACGGATTGCAGACGGGTACATTTTTTTTGAAATGGAGCCTGAAGAGTGGACAAATCTGCCGGAGGAATCAAGGCAGGAGGTCTGGGAGGCGCTTGCGGAAGACCTGTTCTACGCGCTGGGCAACGAGCCGGTCATTCAGGTGGGCAGCGGAGTTGTAATGTACGATAAAGAAACACACCGCATTAATATTCTGCTGGGCGATGAGGATCTGGCTTCGGTCGTTCTTGTATAAAACAGGGGGGAAATGCGGCAGCGGGTTTGTCCCGGGCATCCAGCCATGTTAAAATTGGAAGTGGAGTACTAATTGCCGGGATGTCAGAATACATTTAATCAAAAATCTTTAGCCTGGCACATCCCTTGGACTTTCAGAAGCTGAGGGATGTTTTATTTGAAGGCAAGAAGGATTAAGGAACCGTTAACTTAGCAAGGGAGGAAACGAATTGCAATTAACTGAGGAACAACTTCAGGAGCAGATCGGCAAGCTTGAGGGCTGGAAGCTGGAGAGGGATAGGCTGGTGCGCAAATATATGTTCAGTGAATATATGAAGGGAATTGCTTTTGTGGATGAGGTAGCGGCAATTTCGGAGGCCTTTGACCATCACCCGCATATCACCATTGATTACAAGACGGTTGTTCTGCGGCTGGCTGCAGATGTGGAGAAGCTTGATCTCCGCCAGGCGCATGAATTTAATGAGGCATTTGAGAAGACCCGCTAGAGGACAAGGCTCCTATGGAGACAATAGGAATATCTGATCAATAGAAATGCCCGTGCAAGGATCATTCGTTATCCTCGTCACGGGCATTATACATTTGAAATGAAGAGCATGGTGTTTGTACAGGTTGCGGATTATTTCTTCTCGGCCAGCCATAGGGCTACATTCGCAATCTCTTCAGGGGCCAGCCTGTCTTTGAAGGAAGGCATCTGTCCGCGGCCCTTGGTGACTATGCTGTAGATCTGCGGCGCGTCATGCGAAGCGCCTTCCTGCTGCAGGCTGGGTCCCGCCCCGCCCTGAAGCTGGTCACCGTGGCAGGAGATACAATTGGCCTTCACTGTAGCTTCTGCGCCAGCAGCGTCCAGCACAACCTCCGGCATGGTCGGCTTGTTCTGCTCCGCCACCTCGGATTTACCGGGTAAGGTAAACATTAAGATTACTGCAAAGGCACAGGCGGCAAAAAACAAACCGCTCATGATCCATTTCTGCATCTGCATCCGTCCCTCCATGTAAGCTGCTGACTCCATTATAGCGGATGGTGAAGCGTTATCATAGTATTTGTGTCAAAAAAATGAACACAAACGATCCATTTTTTTGCAAATCAATCTGTCTCCAGTGCTATTCCTCATAGACCATGCAATAAAAAGGCTTATTGCCGGTCGGGGTGCGGCGTTCATAGGTATCCGTTATAGTGAATCCGCATTTCTGGTAAGCGCGGATGGCGCGCTGGTTCCAGGTCAGCACCTCCAGGTCGATCTCACGCTCCGGGTATCGCGCCCGTGCTGCCTGCACAATAGCCTTCATGAACAGATGCCCCATTCCATGGCCGCACAGCTCGGGCCGCATTCCGACACCAAGCCGGACTACCCCCTCCATCGGAAAGAGCTGGGCGAAGCCGCACAGATCCCCCTGTCCGTTCACTACAGATACATATTGCTCACTGCGAAGCTGCGGGTCTCCGAACTCCACGCCCAGCGCCTGCATCTGCTCCCAGGACATCCAGCCGTAAATATTATACGGAGGCTTGTAGCTCCACTCACAGATCTCAGCGGCATGCTGCGGTTCCATAGGCACCACATAAAAGGTTAACGGGGAGCTAATCATTACGGGAGGCCTCCTTCCAGCCGAAACTGCTTTTAAAGGACGGAAAAGCCGTTTCCACTTGTTCTTCTATTAATTATATACAAAAACAGCCAGTTTCGACGCAAATTCCTTGCGGAAATGCAGAAACTTGACAAACGCCAATAATTATTTTCTGAAAGTACAGAATCGGTGTTTTACAAATATAGAGACGGGTAAGTAATTTTATAGACAAAAAAAAGCCCTTCTCCAAGATTTCGGCAAAAATCTTGGAAAAGAGCGTAGGTTACAAAGAATTATTGTACATCATCGTTGTCTTGGGAATCCGAAGCTACAGTCTTGTAGGCATCTGTACTCATGATTCGTTTGGCGCCAACGTAGCGGTTGACGTAATAGCTGTCACTCAGCGAACTGATGGTTACACCGCGTGAGGAAGAGGCATGGGCGAATTCGCCGTCACCAACATAGATACCTACATGGGATATGCCCTTACCGCTTGTATTGAAGAATACAAGATCGCCTGGTCTCATCTCGTCAAGGGACACGTCAGTACCCATCTGGTACTGAGAGCCGGATTGATGGGGCAGGTTAATGCCGATCTTATCAAAAACATACATTGTAAATCCGGAGCAATCAAACCCGTTAGTTGATGTACCGCCGGATACGTATTTGGTTCCGATGGCTTTGTCGATCACTTTATCCATTTTGGAATCCGCGAAAGCGCTTCCTGCTCCGATTGTGAAGATAATGGACAAGCTTAGTACTGCGGCTGCTAGCTTCTTCTTCAAAAGTAAATACCCCTTCCAATGCCTACGAGGTTAGCTTAAGGGTTCGGTTGAAGGTCCCCTATGACCCCTCTTAGAATAGGAGGTCAATTCACCCAAAGTGGTTCCCCCGTTTCCCTAATTCATTAGGGAACTCGGCACGACTGTTGATTAGGATTAGCGGTTCATTCAATACATGACAAAACCTTTGTTAAAAGCGATTCAATAATTACAAAAATGTTACTAAAAGCTCACTGCGATAATTGTAACAAAGACTAAGGCGCTTGGCAATCACTTATAACATATTAATCCATCTTTTTTGCTGTTTTTTAGAGTTATAGCCCTTTCGAAAGACTCATATCTATGCGCCGGGGTTGTTTTATATGATTTTTTCTTTGTTTTTGCAATAAAATGCTGTTTCAAGGCTGTGGATTCGGGTAAAAGGTAGAATAAGGAAAAGGAAAAACCCGGAAATGATTACGGCAATAATCATCCCGGGCTCGTATAAGTTACATTTAGTTGTTAGAGGATGAAATATTCGGGGTATGCTTCAAAAGTTCAATCGTAAGCGACAGCTTGGTAGGCTGTTGTGCTCATTACTCTTTTGGCGCCAACGTAGCGGTTGGCCCAGTAAGACTGGCTCATCGAACTGATGGTTACACCACGTGAACTGGAGGACTGTGCGAACTTCCCGTTTCCAACATAAATACCGACATGGGAAACTCCGTTACCCAGAGTATTGAAGAACACGAGATCTCCGGAGCGTAGATTGCTCTTGGATATTGTTGTTCCAACTTTGTACTGTGCTTTGGATGTACGGGGCAAGGTAAGCCCGACATTCTTGAACACATACTTGGTAAATCCGGAACAGTCGAAGCCGCTGGTGGTTGTGCCCCCGGTTTTATACGACGTTCCAATGGTTTTTGAAATCACAGTATCCATTTTGGAATCTGCGAAGGCACTGCCCGCTCCGAGTGTGAATACCATCACAAGACCCAGCGCCGCTGCGGTGCATTTTTTCTTGAAATTCTGTCTAATCAAAAGATGTACTCCTTCCAGGGCCTGCGAGGTTAGCTTAAGGATTCGGTAGAAGGTTCCCCTATGACCCCTCTAAAGCGAGATCAATTCACCCAAAATATGGTTCCCCCACTTCCCGGTGCAGGGAATTCGGCGTTTTATGCACCAGAACAGTGACTTATCGACATTGATTAAATTGCAATAGATACGGAAGATTCTGTTTGAAAGATTACAACTTTGTTACTAGTGGTACAGGCATCATTGTATCAGACGATTTACCCTTTTGCAAATGCTTTTGTCCTTCTCTTCAAGCAAAAAAGAGTCCTGCTCCCTGATGAGGGGCTGTGACTCTTTTTAGTATGCCGCTGTAGCAGCTTATTATTGTGGAAATGATTTACTGGACCAGAGGTGGTACTGGGCAGCGATTCCCCACATATTGAACAGCGTGGAGGGCAGCGGAGCTGCCTGGCGGAGCATAAGTGCCGGCAATCCGGGATAGAACAGAGCAGAGGCGCTACAGAGCAGAATTACGGCCAGGCTTCCCGCCCCCAGAATGACGGAAATACCGATCGAAGGCATCAACACCTTCAGGCAGATTAGCAGCGAGGAGAACATGCCGGTACCTGCGGTATAGCCGAATTGCATATAGAGCAGAAGCTTGCGGACAAGGAATAGATAGAGCAGCCAGCCCAGCACACAGGGCACAAGCTTGAGCAGGAGCTGAACATCGAGAACGCCGCTGAGCAGATGACGGTACATGCGTGGAAGCAGCCAATAGAGCGGCAGGAGGGTTAGTGCCCATTCGGCCAGGCTGAACGCCAGCACCGGCAGCCCATATTTTCTCATTCCCGGGAAAAAGAACAGTCCCCGCGCTCCGTCGCGCTCCTGATGAAGCTCGTGCAGCAGCCCTGCACGGATAAAGGGAGTCAGCAGCAGCCTTAGCACTGTCAGCGCCAGCAGCATCCACAGCCAGTGCTGGACGGCGGGGTCGGTGCGCAGCGCAGTCTGCCCCTCGATATAATACAGCAGCCTGCCTATTCCGCTGCCGCCGGCATTCGCATCCGGGTAGCGTAGCAGGACGGGGACAACCGCACTTTTAATGAATTTGTACAGGAAATAACCCCAGAACAGCCGGTAGATAAATAGCAGAATCAATATATAGAACTGTTCTTTCATGCTGATCCAACCGCGGGCAATTGAACTTTTCACCATTCCTTCACCTCACCAGACAAGAGTTCCGAGCAGGGTTTCAAGCAGAGTAGATGCGCTAAGCGTCCAGCGGGAGAGTGTGCGCGGCTCAAGCTCCGCCATTTTGAAATTATTAAGATGCCTGCTCTCCAGCAGAATGGAATGCCCCGGATCGATCTCTGCGGAGACCAGCGGAGCTTTATACGCTAACTCAAAGGAGGTAGCCTTACCCTCGTCATTCCAGTATTGCTGCACAGTGTACCCGTCTGCGAAGGTGAATTTCACGGGAACATCAGGGTACAGGCTGCCCTTATTGCTTACATCGACCACAGCGTTATAGCGGATCCCCCCGCCGTCGCCGTTGTCCCGTCCGACCGTGAGCCTGATATCATCAACTGCGAAGTCGGGTGCACCCCCGCTATAGACAAAACGCTCAAAATAAGTCTGCCAGGATTGCTTGGTCACTTTCTCCACAACCTTTTGGAAGTCGGCGGTGGACGGATGCTGGAAGCGGTATTTGCGGGCATAGGCGGCGAGGATGGCGTCCATATTCTTGGTTCCGGCGATGCGTTCCATATCCTTCAGCACCAGCTTGCCCCGGATATACACATTGCGCGTGTAGGCATCATCACCAGTGTATTTCCAGGTCTCCAGCGTAAGAGGCTGTGAAGAGGAGACCAGGCTGGACTGAAGCGGCAGGCTTGAGACCACGCCGTATTCCTGTTCCATTAGCCGGTCTTCAGCATAAGAGGTGAAGCTCTCATCAAGCCAGGCTTCTTCGAATTCATTACTGGCCACCAGGCCGTAGAAATACTGGTGCCCGATCTCGTGGATGATCGTGCGCTCCAGGGAGGTGCCCGGTGAAGTGTCCGTGGCGCCGAAGGCGGTAATCAGGGTTGGGTATTCCATTCCTCCGGCCCCGTTGCCGGACTCTGGCGGGACAACAATGGATAAAGTGGAATACGGATAAGGGCCGTACCACTTGCTGAATGCCGTCAGTGCCGCCTCGACCGCCTGGAAGTAACGCTCCTGGAGATGCTTATGCAGCGGGTCCAGATAGAGCTTAATCTTCACCCCGGGCACCTGCGGCGCGGAGAAGGCCTTCTCGGCAACCACGAAATCAGGCGATGCGGCCCAGGCGAAGTCGTGGACGTCATCTGCATAGAACTGATAGATCTTGCGGCCCTGTACAACTTTGGCGTCTCTCACCGGAAACCCGGTTGCGGCGACCTTATACTCGGGCGGGACAGAAATGGATACATTGTAGATCCCAAAATCACTGTAGAACTCGGAGTTGCCGTGATATTGATGCAGGTTCCAGCCTTCTTCCTTGAGTCCTCTTCTGCCGGCAGGCTCGTAGACGCTAAGCTTCGGAAACCACTGGCCGGCCATCACGAAGTCGTCAGCGGTTCCCATCCGGGCGAAAATTTTCGGCAGCTTAACCTCGAATTTAAGCCTTACCGTCACGCTCTCACCGCCGTTCACCGGCTGAGGCAGATGGACTTTGAGCAGTGTTCTGTCATTGACATTGCCGTCGTCCGGCTGCACATACTGTGTGCGCTGCATTAGCGAGACGCCCTCAGAGGTCCGCAAATCTGTCAGTGTAATGCTCCCGTAACCTCCTGCGGGCATGGTGTCACCGCGAAGCGTACCCCCGGACTCCTTCATGAAGGTGGTACCGGCGGATGCGAATGCATTGGGATACAGATGAAAGTAGAGCTCCTGGACCGGCTTTGCGCCTGGATGGGTCCAGGTCAGCGTCTCGGAGGCGACTAGGGTCTCCGCACCCGGCAGGAGCTCCACATCCATGTGATATTCAACCACGCGCTGGCTTAAAGCCTCTGTCTCCGACGTGTAGATCGTATCTGAAAGATCGGACTGCACGGGCTGCTGCCGGGGGATAATGGCGGGGGACTTGGCCTCTTTTGGAACAGAGGCAGTCCATACGGCAGGGCTATGCCCTGACAGAAACCATATTCCGCCTCCAAGCAAGGTGAGGACAGCCAGGACTGCGAAGATGAGGGTATACCTTAATGAATGTGGCTTCATACTATGATTCCTCCCGTGACAAGCATCTACGGGATGTATATGTTTGCAATCGCCGCATTATTAGCTAAAATTAAATAATTAGTGAATGGAAAGGATGTGCACATGTGGATAACGTACAACCGGAGGGCAAAAAACAAATTGCCTTGAATATTGTGAACGCCAGAGCTAAGCATAAAGGCTTCGGTGCAGGCTCGATTGATCTGAACAATGTATCGCCTGTCATTATTGATCAGGGCATCGCCGTTATCGATATCGGTGCCATGCATGCCAAGAGCAAAGTGGAGAAGGGAATCAAGTTCTCTATGAACCGTGAGGATGTTCCGGCGGGAAGACAGGTATGGGTCGTATGGGTCGCCGTTGACCGTACCCCGGAGGGACAGTTCTACGGCGGAATTACCGCCTGCGAGATGTGGATTGACACCGAGGCGCGCCGCGGCTGGAAGATTCTTGCGGATCATGTCAATAAGCTGGATGCGGCCTTGAAGCGTAAGCTTATTCTGGATGGACTTGGAAGTGTTGAGCGGGCCGCGCTGAAGTCATTGCTGATGGCCCATAATGAAGAGTGGTGGGCTGCTTCGCCTGAGGAGCTGAAGGGGGCGCTGTCGGAATAATACTTGTAGTTCAAGTGGAAACGGCTTTGCCGTCCTTTTAAAGGACGGTACCGTTTCGGCGGGAAATAGAAGGATAATGTACAGCGTGAACATATAAATTCTTATATTTGAACAAAAATTAAGGCTTGGCCCCGTTAGGGGGCCAAGCCTTATCTGATGTCTAAGCAGGGATGAATGGATAACGTTACTGCGGATCTGCTCTGCCGGGAGTGTTCAGCTTGCGCTTGAGCTGGCTGACTCTGGCTTGGCTGATGCCGAGAACCTCGGCAAGCTCCTTCTGGTTGGCATAAGGATGTTCTTCGATCGCTTTCATTAGACGCAGACTCATTTCTTCGGTCTTACTTCTCCGTACCCCGCGGGCTGGCTCGGGCTGCTCTTCTGCTGAACTTGGGGAGGCATGGATGGGTTCTGATCCGCGTTCGGGGTCACTAAGCTCCTTCAGACAGGTGTTGCAAATGAACTGATCCTTATAGTAGGTAACATGATCAAGACTTCTGCAAAAGGTGCATTCTGTGGAGGTGTACTTTCGGAGGACGATTATATCCTCATCCAGTATAAAAAATTCAATAGGATCCCCAATGTCAATATTACGTGTCATGCGGATTTCTACGGGAACCACAATTCTTCCGAGACTGTCTAAGCTTCGGATCATGCCTGTATCTTTCATCCCATGTCCCTCATTTACATCTTTATATTTTTTGTAGATATATATGATTATAGCAGTAATTGTAAGTTAAGAGAACGGGGGAAGCGTATACAAATAGGGGGATTTATTGTCATTTTATAGGAGTGTTTATCATTTTTTGGCGCCTGAGGATGCGGAGATCAAAAATAGAAGAAAAACCTCTCCGCCTGGGAAGTCCCAAGGGAGAGGCTGATTAGGGTTCTCTTATTAATACCCAATATACCACAGCCGAAACAGCGGTATAGGCCTTTAGACCAGCCTGTGGGGCTGTGCCTGCGGATCGCTGGCCGAGACATAAGGATTAGCCCGCAGATAGAAGCGCCAGGGGCGCCCGGCATACTCTTCTGCATAAGGAATATTGATGCGCGGGGCCTGGACAATATCCAGGGATTCCGGGTCTTCCCCCTGCTCGATGCTCAGCGGGCCTTCCGGCAGATCGAACCTGGAAAAGTTAAGGCTCTTGTCAATCCGCAGCGCCCGGCACAGCTTGCCCGGCCCGCCGGAGAGGTCCGAGGGCTTCCTGACGGCAACCCCCCTGTATGCTGCCATAAGCTCGGCATCCCTCTCCGTAAGCGGCTCTACTGCCCGGATCAGAACGGCATGCGGCTCGTCCTGTGCGGCAGTTACGACATTTAGGCAATGGTACATACCGTAGATCAGGTATACATACACTGCGCCTCCTGCGCTGAACATGACCTCCGTCCGGGCGGTCCGGCGGCTGCCGTAAGCGTGGCTGCCCTTATCCTCAGCACCTCCGTAGCTCTCTGTCTCCACAATGCGGCAGCGGATGTCCCCGTCTTCCGTGCGGCGGACCAGATGCTGGCCAAGAAGACGCGGCGCTGCTTCAACTGCCGGGAGCTTGTAGAGCTCAGGCTGCAGCAGCTGTGGCGCGCCCGGTTCAAGGCCGGCGGAGTGATTCGGCTTCATGAATGGATGACACACCTTCCTGCGGCGGAGTTAGGCGGGCGTACGCCTCTGCCGGTCTCCCCATCGTAACGCAGGGCAGCGGGGAGCGGCAATCCCCGGTTAGTTCATCCACCAGCGCTTGATATTATTCCAGAGGGAATGCTCTTCCTTGACCGGATTGACAGGACCGGAAGCACCGGGTTCACCAGAGCTATGCTGGTCACAATATCCGGTAGGCTCTGTGCCGCTGATGAAGGTCTCCAGCTTTTTCTCCGGACAGTCTGCTGTAGCCAGCATGCCGGACAGCGGATCGATATATACGCTGACTACGCCATCGGGAATGGGAAAAATCTTCGGCGGCACATTCTCCAGTGCTTTTTCCGTGAATCCGGCGAAGATAGGTGCTGCCCGTCTGCCGTCGGTGGTCGCAATATCACGGCCCTTATCATATCCGACCCAGACGGCGGTTGAGAGCTCAGGCGTGAAGCCTACCATCCACCCGTCGGTATCTGTAGTACCGGTCTTGCCGGCCACCGGACGCTTGATCATCGAGGCCACCCGGTTCCCGGTGCCTCCGCTCTCGAAGACCCCCTCCATCAGCCGGGTTAACACGTAAGCTGCTGCTGGCTCAACGACGGCCTGTCCCTCGGGCTGCGGAGCTTCATAGAGAAGATGTCCGCCCGCATCCGTGATCTTCAGGACTGCAGTGACCGGCTGCTTCACTCCGTCATTCGCAATCACTGCGAAGGCTGCGGCCATCTCCAGCGGGCTGACAGGCGAGGTTCCTAGCGCAAGCGAAGGAACGCTCTGCAGCGGGCTGTTAATGCCCATGGCGGCCGCCATAGCGGCGACCTTATCTGCCCCAATCTTCATAATGGTATTCACTGCATAGATATTGTCGGATGCGGCAATGGCCTGCCGCATATTAATCTCTCCCAGATATTTATCCCCGAAGTTCCGGGGCTGGTATGTCTTGCGGTTGTTATCATAATGGAATAGCGTTGGCTGGCTGTTGAAGACGGACAAACCGGTCATTTCTTTAGTCGACAGCGCCGCCAAATACATAATCGGCTTAAAGGAAGATCCGGGCTGGCGCGTCTTCGCCAGCACATGGTTGAAGGAGCTGGTCCGGTAATTCGTGCCCCCGACCATAGCCTTCACGTAGCCAGTGCGGGGATCAACGGAGACCAGGGCCGTTTCCAGCTCGCTGCTATGGTCCATACCCTGATCCACCGCCGCTTCCGCAGCCTGCTGCATATCCGGGTCAAGCGTCGTATAGACATTCAGCCCGCCCCGGTCCAGCTCGTCACTGCTGATATGCAGGCTGTCGATCACAAGGCTGCGCACATAATCGCGGAAATAGGGTACAGCCACCGTGGTATCTTTTTGACCCTGCGGGCTCAGCTTCAACTGCTCCTTAACAGCCTCCTGTGCCTGCGACTCCGTAATATCCCCCGTATCGACCATGGCGGCCAGGATGATGCCTTGACGTTTCAAGGCGCTGTCCAGATGATTATAAGGAGAATAATAGGTGGGTCCCTTGGGCACTCCGGCCAGCAGTGCGCTTTCCGCCAGATCCAGATCTGCGGCAGCTTTGCCGAAATACATCCGGGCTGCAGCCTCGATCCCATAAGCGCCGTGCCCGTAGTAGATTTCATTTAAATACATATTCAGGATTTCATCCTTAGAATATTTCATTTCCAGCTGTAGGGTATATAGCGCTTCCTTGGCTTTGCGGGTCCAGGTTTTCTCATGGGTCAGGTACAGATTGCGTGCTAGCTGCTGGGTTAAGGTGCTGGCCCCTTGCGTGCGTCTGCCCGCCTCCAGATTGGCGAGTACCGCTCTCCCCATGCCTTTCAGATCAAAGCCGATATGATTATAGAATTTCCGGTCCTCCACAGCCAGCGTGGCCTTGATGAGCAGCGGAGAGATCCGGTTAAGCTCAACAGGCTCACGGCTGCGGCCGTCTGTAGTGAAGGTGGTCATCACATTGCCCCTGACGTCAAGCAGTCTGGAGCGGACATCATCCCCAAGCGGGGGGAGCGGCTTCTGATATAGGTATCCAAGCAGAGCGCCGGCGGCCAGCAGGAACAGCAGGGCGGAGACAACCAGTAGCCGAAAGAGCAGGCGGAAGCGGCGTTTGCGGACTTTGGGTGTGGCAGAATCGCGCGTCATGGTATCAGGCTCCTTCGAATTCAAGCAGTTACACAGGCTGGCACCATGAGGGCTGCCGCTGCCTGTATTCCTCATTATGGGAAAGGATGAGAGGAGATATTCACCATTGGCAGAGAAAGCGGATCTTGTCGAACCCGGCGGGAACAGGTGAGCATTTGCGCACGCTGCTCCATGTGTGAATTTGTGAACGGTTATGGTAAAATTTTAGATACTTATGAAAATGCATGTAACAATCATGCCCGGGAGGACTGCCGCCATGGCTTTTCGCGTATCTGCTGTACAATATCATCTGCACACCATCTCTTCCTTCGGGGAGTTTGCTGCCGAGTGTGAGCAATACATCAAGACGGCCCGAGAGTACGGCGCTGAATTTATCCTCTTCCCTGAATTTCTTACGACACAGCTGATGTCGATCGGAGGCGAAGACGGGGGAGCGCTGGGGATAGAGGATCTGCCGCAGTTCACAGACCGTTACCTGGAGATGTTCTCCGGGTACGCGAAGAAGTATGTGGTACATATTATTGGGGGGACCCATGTGCTGCGGCGCAGCGGCAAGCTGTATAATGTAGCCCATCTTTTTTACCCGGACGGAAGAATTGCCGAGCAGGCCAAGCTGCATATTACCCCTGCCGAGGTAGAGGGCTGGAATATGGGGGCGGGTGAGGAGCTTCAGGTATTCCAGACAGATCATGGGACCATTGCCATGCTGACCTGCTATGACATTGAATTCCCTGAAATTGTGCGCATGGCCCGGGCCAAGGGCGCAGATGTGATCTTCTGCCCGTCCTGCACGGATGACCGCCACGGCTTCCACCGGGTACGGTATACGAGCCACGCCCGGGCTATCGAGAATCAAGTCTATGTAGTGCTGACCGGGACCGTAGGATCGCTGCCTACCGTTGACCTGATGCGGGCCAACTTCGGTCAGGCTGCAGTAATTACACCCAATGACATCCCGTTCCCTCCGCAGGGTCTGCTGGCCGAAGGGGAGATTAACCATGATATGATCATCACCGCCGATCTGGATCTGGATCTGCTGTACCGCGTCCGGGAACACGGGTCTGTAACCACCTGGCGTGACCGCCGCACCGATCTGTACACCGACTGGACGTAAAGGGGAGACAAACGGATGTATTATAAGAAGTTCTACGCTTTGGACGGCAAGACGCCGGTCCCTGCGGTGATCCGTTCCTATACGGAAGCTGACTTCACCGAGCTCATCACGATCCAGTCCGAGGCATTCCCGCCGCCTTATCCTGCGGAGCTGTGGTGGAACCGGGAGCAGCTGCTGAATCACGTGACACTTTTTCCGGAAGGGGCTTTATGTGTGGAGGTGGCCGGGGAGCTGGCCGGATCGGTTACCGGATTCCTGATGAATTTCGACCCGGAGGCGCCGATGCATCATCATACGTGGTCAGAGGTTACGGCAGACGGATACCTTACTTCGCATCAGCCGGACGGGAACACGTTGTACATAGCGGATTTGTGCGTCCGTCCCAAATACCGCAAGCTGGGTCTGGGCAAAGAGCTGGTCCAGTCGTTATACCATGTGGTCGTGGAACAGAAGCTGGAGCGGCTGTTGGGAGCGGGCCGGATGCCGGGCTATCACCGGGTGGCCGGTCAGATGACAGCAGAAGAGTATTTAGCCGGGGTTGTTGCCGGAAGCTGGTCTGATCCGGTGATTACTTTTCTGCTGCGGTGCGGGCGGTCTCCGGTCAGTGTGGTTGCGGGTTATCTGGAGGACGAGGAATCTGGGAATTACGCAGCGCTGATGGAATGGCGGAATCCTTTTCAATAAATGAATACAGCCTATCACTTGGAGGAGATCCCTTGATTATGGAATATAGAAGAATTACAGATATTGACGACCCGTTGTTCAGAGGGGTGCATCAGCTGCTGTCGGAGGTATTTCCGCCTGAGGAAGTGCTGGAGTACAGCCTGTGGAAGGAGCCGCTTGCCGATCCGGGAATACGCGTGTTCGCTGCCGTACATGAAGGGACGGTTGTAGGCACTACGGAATACCGTTATTATGCCGACTGGAATGTGGCGATGACCGATTTCACGATTATTGGCCGGGAAGGGCTGGGCATTGGCCGTTTTCTGGCGCGTCAACGCTTGAAGGATCTGGAGAAGCTGGCGGCTGAGAATCATACGGAGCTGCTGGGGATGTTCGCTGAGATCTATGATCCGTACCGTGTGGGGTATGATTTTGGCGGAATTAAGCCGATGGACCCGTACGTCCGCCGTGAAGTTCTGTCGCATCTGGGCTATAAAAGAATAGATATTCCCTATGTCCACCCTTCCTGGCAGGGGGATGGCGAAGCGGTGTCCGGTCTGGACCTCTGCTTCATGCCCGGAGATGAGGAGCTGGAGAGCATCGCAGCGCCGCTGGTGGCCGATTTCCTGACCCGTTATTACGCCGTGCTTGCGGACAAGCCGGAAGCCTGGACATCGATGATCAGCCAGCTTCGCGGCAGGGAGAGTGTGGCGTTATTGCCGCTGTGAGGGCCAGGACAGATGAAAAAGCGATTGAATTGCCCTCCTGATCTGGATATAGTGTACAATGGGAAAGCGAATATGACCTCTATGATTACAAGTACGAATAAGCGGGGAACGTGTGATGACTGAAGGACCGCAAGGCAAATACGGCGTTTCGGTAACGCTGGAGAGTGTGCAGGGCACAGAGCGCAGTGTGGTGCATGCTGCAGGTGAGGCTATTGCCAAGGGACAGTCGCTGTACATTATTTATGAAGAGCAGCAGACCGGACCCGAAGGCGCAGTGGCCGCGGTACGCAACACGCTGAAGATTTCAGAGGGCAGAATCAAGCTGATCCGCCATGGTGCTGTCCAGTCGGAGCAGTCCTTTGAGCCGGGGCAACCGCTGCCCGGATTCTACCGCTCGCCTTATACACAGTTCAATCTCACCACAGACACGAAGACACTGGACATCAAGCGCGAAGGAAGATCGCTTGCCGTTTCATGGGAATATGATCTCTACGTATATGGAGAAGTAACAGGACAGTTCGCTATAAGTTTGAATATACAGGAGGAACCACAATCATGACACAATCTTTAAATCCGCTCCAGCTTGCCCATGAACGGGTGAAGGAGGCCGTCGCCGATGCGGTTGTAGCCGCAGGTCTGGTGTCCCGCGAAGAGCTGCCGGCCATTGTGCTGGAAGTGCCGAAGGACAAGGCCCATGGAGATATGGCTACGAATGCTGCTATGCAGCTGACCAAGATCGCTAAGCGTAATCCCCGGCAGATCGCCGAGGCCATTATCGAGCACCTGGATACGGGCCGCGCTTCCATTGAGAAGGCGGAGATTGCCGGACCGGGCTTCATTAACTTTACTTTGTCCAAAAGCTATCTCTACCCCGTGATCGCACTTGTGGCCGAGCAGGGTGACGGTTATGGCCGTGTGAACATAGGCCAGGGCAAGCGTGTAGAAATGGAGTTCGTCAGCGCGAACCCTACCGGCAGCCTTCATCTGGGACATGCCCGCGGCGCTGCTGTCGGCGATGCCCTGTGCAACGTGCTGGATTATGCCGGCTACAACGTGACCCGCGAGTACTACATTAACGATGCCGGGAACCAGGTCGCCAATCTGTGCAAATCCATCGAGACCCGTTACCTGCAGGAGCTGGGCCAGCCGGCCGAGATGCCGGAGGACGGTTATCATGGAGAGGATATCAAGGGCTTCGCCAAGGAGCTGGTGGCGGAGAAGGGCGATTCTCTGCTGGCTATGACACCGGGCGACCGGGCGGCATTCTTCCGTACCTACGGGCTTGCCAAGGAACTCGACAAAATCAAACGCGACCTCAGCCGGTTCCGGGTCAACTTCGATATCTGGTTCAGTGAAACCTCCCTCTATGAGAACGGAGAAGTGCTGCGTTCCCTGGATGAGCTTCGTGAGCGCGGAGAAGTCTATGAGAAGGAAGGCGCCACCTGGCTTGCGACCACCAAATACGGCGATGATAAAGACCGCGTGCTGATCAAGAACGATGGCACGTATACGTACCTCACACCGGATATCGCCTATCACAGCGACAAATACGGCCGCGGCTACGACACGATGATCAACATCTGGGGAGCCGATCACCACGGCTATATTCCACGGATGAAGGCGGCTATGGCGGCGCTCGGTAATGATCCCGAGAAGCTCGTGGTGCTGATCGCCCAAATGGTCAGCCTGTTCCAGGATGGCGAGAAGGTTAAGATGTCCAAGCGTACCGGCAAAGCCGTCACGATGGAAGACCTGATGGATGAAGTAGGAATCGACGCGATCCGTTACTTCTTCACCATGCGCAGCATGGATTCGCATCTGGACTTTGACATGGATCTGGCGATTTCGACATCCAATGAGAATCCTGTATTCTATGTACAATACGCACATGCGCGGATTTGCAGCATATTCCGCCAAGCGGAGGAGCAAGGGATTGTAGTGCCGGATGCAGCCCAGATTGATTACAGCAAGCTGACCGCCGTACATGAATATGATCTGCTGCGCAAAATCGGTGAACTGCCTGCGGAGATTACCATTGCTGCCGAGGGCTATGCACCGCACCGTCTGGTCCGGTATGTATACGACCTGGCTTCGTTGTTCCACAGCTATTACAAGGCAGAGCGCGTGATCACTGAGGATGCCGCTCAGACAGTAGCCCGCCTTGCCCTGCTGGGCGCAGCACGTACGGCCATTGCCAACGTCCTGCGGCTGGTCGGTGTTACCGCACCGGACCGGATGTAACTATACTTGGAAAGCGCCGCCCCTGTTTTATGGGGGCGGCGTTTTTGGTCAAATATAAGAAATTATATGTTGCACACGATAACTTATCCTTCTATTTCTCGCTGAAACGGTACCGTCCTTTACAAGGACGGCCATGCCGTTTCCACTTGTCATTATGCTATGCTGCTGCACCTTAAGCCTTCGCCACAGCAGCGGCCTTCGCTCCGCTGCCTGCGGTGCTGCTGGCGCTGCCGTTGCCCCGCCGGGCCCGGATGCCTGCGCGCAGCAGCTGCAGTGCATCGGCCGCGCCGCCGCCCAGCGACGAGCGGCGCTGGCCCTTACGCAGCCGCACCGGCGAAGCGGAGCGGCGCAAGAGCAGCTTCAGCTCGCGGGGCGACAGCCCCGGCCGCAGCGCGAGCAGCAGGGCCGCGGCACCGGTGACATGGGAGGTCGCCATGGAGGTGCCGCTCATTTCCTTGTACCCCTCCCGCAGCCAGCAGGAGGGGATGCCCTCGCCTGGGCCGTACACATCAATGTACGGTCCGCGGTTGCTGAAGGCGGCGACGCGCTGCCTTCTATCAAGGGCGCCTACGGCAATAGTCTCCGGATAGCGCGCGGGGTAATCCCCGCCGCGCTTGCCGTCGTTGCCGGAGGAAGCGATAATGGCAATCCCGGCCCGGTAGGCCTTGATCACCACCTCATGCAGAGCCTTGCTCCGGTTCCTCATCCCGAAGCTCATATTAATGATATCGATTTTGTTCTGCACGCACCAATCGATGCCAAGGACAATATCCGACACATAAGCGGAGCCGTTGTGGTCGAAGGCCTTGACCGGATAGAGCAGCGCCCGGGGGGCTACGCCCATCATATTGCGTGAGCCCCCGGCTGCCGCCAGGGTACCGGCAATATGCGTGCCGTGTCCGTTGTCATCCAGCGGCATCATGCCGCGGTTCAGCAGGTTGACCCCGGAGGCCAGAGAATGCCTGAGATCGGGATGGCGGAAATCGACGCCTGTATCAATGACGCCGATCTTCACATGGACGCCAGTCGATCTGGACCAGGCCTGTGGAGCGCGGATGGCCCTGATTCCCCAGGGCATCAGGGCGGAACCGCTTTTGTCCGCCAAGGGCGAATGAACCTGAATCCGGTGGTCTGCTTCTATACAGAGGGAATCCGCATAACGGTTCATCAGCCGCTCTGCTCCTGCGGCGGGCACGAAGAAAGCCTGAATCAGCGTAGAGACCTGAACCTGCCGCAGACCAGGCTTTTTAGTTTTCAGAGATTTCCACTGCGACAGTGCGTCGGCATACATGCGGGGGTCGTTGAAGGTCACAATGTGCCGCGGTGCACTTTTGGGGGCAGCCTTCATTTCTTCAAGCAGCATCTGCCAAAATCCGTAATAATCCATAGGTTACGCCGTCCCCTCCTCGGTGCCGTGCTGCCATATTGTATGAAAGGGGGATGGTGTCCGAATGGGAACTTGCCCTTTTTTAACGAAATAGGCTGCCCATCGTGTCAAAAGGCTGGAGTTTACATAAAATAAACAGAGGGAACCGCGAGGTGCCCTGCAACATCCCGTAAGGAGCCGATCCTTGGCGTGGATACAGTCATGCGCGGAGGGGTACCCCCCTCCGCCTTTTTGGGAAAAATATAAGAAATTATAGGTTTCACACGATAATTTATCCTTCTATTTCTCGCTGAAACGGTACCGTCCTTTAAAAGGACAGTAAAGTCGTTTCCACTTGTATTAGTCACTCCATGCTCATCCCATTTATTGCCCCGCCCAGGCGGACAAGCCTTCATCCAGCGGCAGGGCCGCAGATTCCGTTTCCCGGATCTTGCTGCAATAGACTTGCAATTTACCCGCAAATAGGTTTTACTTAGTTTTGTTAATGGATATCATGAATGAAGCATGATTTAATGTGAACAATGCGTGAGAGGAAGTGTCCTTTAGTGAGTACGCCACTCAATTTAAAGCTGGACCCTGAGAAAGTAAAAGAAATGCCGATGGTAGACCTGGCCTTCCTGGTGCTTAAGGCAGCTAATACGCCTTACTACTACCGTGATCTGATGGTGGAGGTTGCCAAGCTGCGCGGGTTGACCGATCAAGAGAGCCAAGATACGATCGCCCAGCTATATACCGAGATTAATATTGACGGGCGTTTTGCCTGTGTCGGAACCAACTTGTGGGGCCTGAAGCGCTGGTACCCGCTCGAACGCTCCGATGACCCTGTCGGCAACACCAAGCGCGTGCGGATCATCAACGATGAAGACGACGATCTGGAAGATGACGATTTTGCCGATGAAGAAGAGAATTATGCTGCTGAGGAAGAGGATTTCGATGCGATTGATGAAGATCGCGACGACCTCTATTCTGACGACGACAGCGAAGAGGAAGTTGACGAAGATGTAGTCATTGATGAAGACGACATTGACGAAGACGAATCGGATGATGAAGATTCCGAAGACGGCGAAGAAGACGATGCCGACGATGAGGACGAGGAAGATAAATTTTAGAACAGTCTTTGCAGGGGCGCAATTCCTCCCTTGACAGGGGCGGGACGCTCAGAGTAAACTATTGCATGGGCTTATAATGAAAGTTAATATTGTTTTCTAAAATAAAAAGTGCCCCGGGTCTACGGGTGTCACTTTTTTGTTTTTTTACAAGATAAGAAAGAATAAGCTTCGCTTAATTTGTATGCCAAGAAGCTGCGGTTTTCCGCGATTTCCAGGCTGCCGGCCTTGAATTTTGGCGGGTGGAAGCAACTTTCGGGTTCCCCGGTTGGATGATGGAAAAAAGGGATACGATAAGGGGCAAGCGTCCCCTGAATTTCTGGACTTTATTTAGGAGGGTTTTACAGTGACAAAGTATATTTTCGTAACGGGTGGCGTTGTGTCTTCCCTTGGCAAAGGCATTACCGCTGCTTCGCTGGGCAGACTGCTCAAGAACAGAGGTCTCAAGGTAACGATCCAGAAATTCGATCCTTACATTAACGTGGACCCGGGAACGATGAGTCCTTATCAGCACGGGGAAGTATTCGTGACCGATGACGGCGCGGAGACCGACCTCGACCTTGGGCATTACGAGCGGTTTATTGACATTAACCTGTCCAAGAACAGCAACGTAACCACAGGCAAAATCTATTCCTCGGTCATCAGCAAAGAACGCCGTGGAGAATATCTTGGGGGAACCGTGCAGGTTATCCCGCATATTACGAACGAAATCAAGGAACGTGTCTTCCGTGCGGGCCGTGAGACCGGCTCGGATGTAGTCATTACCGAAATCGGCGGCACCGTGGGCGATATCGAGAGTCTGCCGTTCATGGAAGCCATCCGTCAGATCAAGAGCGACATCGGCCGGGAGAATGTCATGTACATTCACGTGACCCTGATTCCTTATATCAAAGCAGCCGGAGAAGTGAAAACAAAGCCGACCCAGCATAGTGTCAAGGAGCTGCGCAGCATCGGGATTCAGCCCAATGTGATCGTATGCCGTACGGAATATCCGTTGACCAACGATATGAAAGCCAAGCTGGCTCTGTTCTGTGATATCGATGAGAACGCCGTTGTGGAATGCCGCGATGCCGCGACGCTTTATGAGGTGCCGCTGAATCTGCGCGACGAAGGTCTGGATGAGATTGTCGTCAACCACTTGAAGCTGACTACTCCTGCGCCGGATATGCGTGAATGGGAGAGCATGCTGGAGCGGATTCAGAAGCTGGAGCGTACCGTTGAGATTGCTATCGTCGGCAAGTACGTGGCGCTGCACGATGCTTATCTGAGTGTTGTTGAATCCCTGTCCCATGCCGGATTTGCCTCCAATGCCGAAGTGAAGCTCCGGTGGGTCGATGCAGAGCTGGTAACCGATGAGAATGTGGACGAGCTGCTGGGCGGCATCGGCGGCATTCTGGTTCCAGGCGGCTTCGGCGACCGGGGAATCGAAGGCAAGATCTCGGCCATCCGCTATGCGCGGGAGCAGTCCATTCCGTTCTTCGGCATTTGCCTGGGAATGCAGGTGTCTGTCATCGAGTACGGCCGTTCCATGCTGGGACTGGCAGGAGCGAACAGCTCCGAGATTGATCCTTCGACTCCGCATCCGCTGATTGACCTTCTGCCAGAGCAGAAGGATATCGAAGATATGGGCGGCACGATGCGCCTTGGCCTGTATCCTTGTAAGCTTTTGCCGGATTCCCTTGCTATGTCCTGCTATGACGATGAGCTGGTCTATGAGCGTCACCGTCACCGGTATGAATTCAACAATGCTTATCGTGATGAGATGGAGAAGGCAGGTCTGGTTATTTCCGGTACCTCTCCTGATGGACGTCTGGTGGAGATTGTCGAGCTGCCGGGTCACCCGTGGTTCCTGTCCGTGCAATTCCACCCGGAATTCACCTCCCGTCCCAACCGTCCGCAACCGCTGTTCCGTGAATTTGTCAAAGCCTCGCTTACACATTCCGAGCAAATGTAACTATAGAATGAATAGGCCAGACAGGCCTGTGGGAGCTCCCGGTACGGGGGCTTTCTTTTTTGAAGACCTGCTTTGCATAATAGCTTCCTGAATGCAAGGGGACTGTATTCCCGCTTTTTCACCGAAAATCCTCCTTTATATGGCATAGATTTACGCATTTTAGCCAATTAGCAGGATTTTGGCTGCAAACCACGAATAATAGGTTTCGTATAGACTAAGTTGAAGCGGGGCCGTTAGCTGTTGAGAGGGCGCGGTATGGACAATCTGCCTTAAACTCTGGGAGGGTATCGTATGGAAAAGAAGAAAGTGTTAATCGTCGACGATCAGAATGGAATCCGGATTCTTCTCATGGAAGTATTCAATAGTGAAGGTTATGCCACCTTTCAGGCAGCTAACGGGAAATTGGCGCTGGACATTGTCAGGAACGAATCGCCGGATATGGTTTTGCTGGATATGAAAATTCCGGGGATGGACGGACTCGAGATTCTCAAGCATCTGAAGGAGCTTAATCCGGCGATCAAGGTCATTATGATGACGGCCTACGGAGAGCTGGACATGATTAAGGAAGCGACCAAGCTGGGAGCCCTGATGCATTTTACCAAGCCGTTTGATATCGATGAGATGCGCGTTGCCGTCAATATGCACCTGCACAACAAATCAGTTGACCAATGCAGCTAGCTTAGAAAAATAGAGTTTGGGGACATCCTGTTATGGATACGCTAAAAGAGGAAATGATCCGCCGGCAAAGGGTTGGCTGTATATCGTCCCACCGGGACATTTTTTTGTGTATCCTATTTAGTATTTAACACAGGATGTGCTATAATAGGCCTGTATGTGATGTCGGCTTATATAAGCAACCCAATATTTTAGGAGGATTGAAACCATGCCATTAGTATCTATGACAGACATGTTGACCAAAGCACTTGAAGGAAAATATGCAGTTGGCCAGTTCAACATCAATAACCTGGAGTGGACGCAAGCGATTCTTGGTGCAGCAGAAGAAGAGAAGTCACCGGTAATCCTTGGCGTATCCGAAGGCGCAGCTCGTCACATGGGCGGCTTTACCACAGTAGTTAAGATGGTTGAAGGTCTTATTCATGACATGAAAATCACCGTTCCTGTAGCCATCCACTTGGACCACGGTTCAAGCTTTGACAAATGTAAAGATGCAATCGATGCCGGCTTCACTTCCGTAATGATCGACGGCTCCCACCACCCAATCGACGAGAACATTGAAATGACTAAAAAAGTCGTTGACTATGCTCACGCTAAAGGTGTATCTGTAGAAGCAGAAGTTGGTACTGTAGGCGGACAGGAAGATGACGTTATCGGCGGCATCCAATACGCTGACCTTAACGAATGCGTACGCATCGTTAAAGAAACAGGCATCGACACTCTGGCTCCTGCACTGGGTTCCGTACACGGTCCTTACCTGGGCGAACCAAACCTTGGATTCAAGGAAATGGAAGAAATTCGCGATGCAGTTAACCTTCCGCTTGTACTTCACGGCGGTACTGGTATCCCGGTACATGACATTCAGAAATCCATCTCCCTGGGTACTTCCAAGATCAATGTGAACACTGAGAACCAAATCGCGTTCGCTAAGGTTGTTCGCGAAGTTCTTGCTGCTAAGCCGGATGCTTACGATCCGCGTACATTTATCGCACCAGGCCGCGATGCTATCAAGCAGACTGTTATCGGCAAAATCCGCGAATTCGGATCCAGCAACAAAGCCTAATTAATACCCTGCCGCATAACGTTTTTCCGCACAAGCCATTTCGTTTTCCTCAGAAACGGGTGCCGTCCTTCAGGTAAGGACGGCGCAGCCGTTTCTTCTTCTAATCACCAATCACAAGTAGTCCTTTTGTCACCTTAAGCCACAACTGGTATTGCCATAACAAGCTGCAATACACGTAGGGGGAACCAGATAAATTTATGGAAAAATTAATGATTGGCGGCGGACGTCCGCTAGAGGGCGTTGTTACCATCAGCGGAGCAAAGAATAGCGCTATTGCGCTTATTCCTGCAGCAATTTTGGCGGAGTCTGAAGTTGTGCTGGATAATTTGCCTGCGCTTAGTGATGTTGCCGTTTACTCCGAAATTCTGGAGGAGCTTGGCGCGAGCGTGTCTTGGACAGGCAGCCAAATGAGAATTAATCCCTCCCGTATCGTATCCATTCCCATGCCTAACGGACCGGTGAAAAAGCTCCGGGCCTCTTATTATATGATGGGCGCACTTTTGGGCCGGTTTAAGGAAGCGACCATTGGATTACCCGGCGGCTGTAATTTTGAGCCCCGTCCGATTGACCAGCATATCAAAGGCTTTGAGGCGCTTGGTGCGACTGTTACCAATGACCATGGCTCGATTCACCTGTATGCCAAAGAACTGCGCGGTGCTAAGATCTATCTGGATGTATCCAGTGTCGGTGCCACTATTAACATTATGCTCGCGGCCTCCCGTGCCAAAGGCTCTACAATTATTGAAAATGCGGCTAAAGAGCCTGAGATTATAGATGTAGCTACCCTGCTCAACTCCATGGGCGCTGTTATTAAGGGCGCCGGTACCGAAACGATCCGGATTGAAGGCGTAAGTGAAATGCACGGCTGCCGCCATTCGATCATTCCTGACCGTATTCAAGCTGGAACATATATGATTGCCGCTGCGGCTACGCGGGGCAATGTCTTAATTGATAACGTGATTCCCAAGCATCTGGAGGCACTCACTGCCAAGCTGCTGGAAATGGGAGTAGACATAGAAGAATTGGATGAGAGTATCCGGGTGATCGGCAGGGCCAAGTACCAGCACGCAGATGTCAAGGCGCTGATCTATCCCGGTTTCGCGACTGATCTGCAATCTCCAATGACGAGTATGCTGACTCAGGCTGAAGGCGTTAGCGTCCTAAGCGATTTCGTCTACAGCAACCGGTTCAAGCATGTTCCTGAATTGGTCCGCATGGGCGCTAAGATTCGTGTGGAAGGACGTTCCGCAATCATTGAAGGCGGTCCGCTGAATGCGGCCAAGGTGAAGGCTGCTGATCTCCGCGCAGGCGCAGCCCTGGTGATTGCAGGTCTTACTGTTGAAGAAGGTATCACTGAAGTGACAGGTGTAGAGTATATTGACCGCGGTTATGACAACCTCGTAAGTAATCTTCGCAGTTTAGGAGCCGATGTCTGGCGCGAGAACGAATAAGGAGAATGCCCGGATTGGCAAGCAGAAATTGGCTGCCTGAGTGCATATCTCCTTCCAATTCGGGTAATCCTATCCTAATAAGCAATTTCATAGACTCATAGTTTAGAACTCATCATACACAAATTGAATAGGTGGTTATAGCACATGGATCTTCAAATTTCCGATCTGGAAGAAATGAAGCTTACCGATCTGTATAAGCTGGCTAAGAAATACCAGATTCCTTATTACGGAACGCTTAAGAAGCGGGAGTTAATCTTCGCTATTCTTAGAGCACAGGCAGAGCAGAGCGGTCTAATGTTTATGGAAGGCGTGCTTGAGATTCTGCCGGAAGGCTATGGCTTCCTTCGGCCGATTAACTACTTGCCGAGTGCAGAGGATATTTATATCTCCGCATCGCAGATCCGCAAGTTCGACCTTAGAAGCGGTGACCTGGTCTCCGGGAAATGCCGGACGCCCAAAGAGAACGAGCGCTATTTTGGACTCTTGCAGGTGAATGCCGTCAACGGCGAGAACCCGGCAACTGCAGCTGAACGGTTACATTTTCCGGCGCTTACGCCGCTTTATCCGCAAGATAAGCTGCCGCTCGAAACATCCCCAACCCATTTATCGACCCGTATCATGGATTTGCTTGCTCCTGTAGGTCTGGGGCAACGCGGTTTAATTGTAGCACCTCCCAAAGCAGGGAAGACGCTCCTCCTCAAAGAAATTGCCAACAGTATCTCTACGAACAATCCCGAGATTGCACTGTTTGTTTTGCTGATCGATGAACGTCCTGAGGAAGTAACGGATATGCAGCGTTCGGTTAAAGGTGAGGTAGTGGCTTCGACATTTGACGAGCTGCCGGAGAATCATATCAAAGTGGCAGAGCTTGTACTCCAGCGTGCGCTGCGTCTGGTAGAGCACAAGAAGGATGTTGTCATTCTGCTAGACAGCATTACCCGTCTTGCCCGTGCTTACAATCTCGTAGTTCCGCCATCCGGCCGGACACTTAGCGGAGGGATCGATCCTGCCGCGTTCCATCGGCCTAAGCGTTTCTTCGGTTCGGCACGTAACGTGGAGGAGGGCGGCAGCTTAACTATTCTTGCTACCGCACTGATTGATACCGGATCACGGATGGATGATATTATTTATGAGGAATTCAAGGGTACAGGGAACATGGAGCTCCATCTGGACCGTAAGCTGGCTGAGCGCCGGATCTTCCCGGCAATTGATATCCGCCGTTCAGGTACGCGCCGTGAAGAAGTATTGCTTAGCAAGGAAGAGCTGGATACAATCTGGTCGATCCGTAAAAATATGAATGAATCCTATGACTTCGTAGAAGGATTCCTGAAGAAGCTGCGTGACAGCAAGACGAATGCGGAGTTCCTGGCCTCCTTCGATGTGGCTGGAGGCAAGGATTCCTCGTCAGCAAGCGGTACGGCCAGCAAAGGCGGCACCTCGAATAGCGGCTCGTCCGCCCGCCGCACCACGCGTCCCAAGGCGCCTTCTGTGCCGACTACCTGAGAATAGATAACAAGAGGAGAATAACATGTATTTGGTATATGCCGACGAACAAGGAAACGTATATGATCATCCCGAGCTGTATGCCCTGGCCCGCAGTGGCGATATGATCGTTGAGATACTGGAGGAAGAGCTGGTTCCGCTGCCTGAGGGGGCCACGCTGGTCGGGCTTCCGAGCACGCGGGCGATTGGGATGAATCCGGAGACTGGTGAGATGCTGCCCCTGCCGGCAGGTTCGCAGGCTGTCGGAGCCTTGCTGCCGCAGGGATACACTCGTCTGTGCCTTCCCGGTTACGTCAAGACAGACAAGACCTACAAGCTTCCGCTCTTCGGATATTCCGCTGTAGTATGGAAGGACGGCGGTTTCTATGTGGCGGCTGATCTTACTGATGATCCGGAGCAGTGGAACCCGCTTAATTGCGACCGGGACGATGTGAAGACCGGTGTGGGCGAACTGACTGCGAAGTACCCGGAGAACCGTCTGTATAATCACTTGTCCAACTGCGCGCTGGAATATGAATGCTTAACCTCGTCCAATACCTTCCTGGGCCGCTGGGAGGGTGCTGTTCCGGTCTCATACTCCTGCAATGCCGGCTGCTTCGGTTGTATCTCTGAACAGCCCGATGACAGCGGGTTTGTGTCCCCGCAGACCCGGATGAACTTCCGTCCGGCTGTGAACGAAGTATCGCAAGTAATGCTGGAGCACCTGAAGACGCCGGAATCGATTGTCAGCTTTGGACAGGGCTGTGAAGGCGAGCCTTCTACGCAGGCGAAGCTGATTATTGAATCTATCCGTGAAGTCCGGTCCATTACCGATATGGGCTATATCAATATCAACACCAATGCCGGCTTAAGCGATCATATCCGCGGCATTGTTGATGCAGGGCTTGATCTAATGCGGGTTAGTACCATCAGCGCGCTGGATGACCATTATAACGCCTATTACAAGCCTCGCGGATATACGCTGGCTAACGTGGAGAAGTCGCTGAAGTACGCTGCCTCACAAGGCGTATATACCTCCATTAACTATTTGATTTTCCCGGGGGTTACTGACCGTGAGGAAGAGATTGAAGCGATGGTGGAGTTCGTCAGACGTACAGATCTTAAGCTCATTCAGATGCGTAATCTCAATATTGACCCAGAGAGCTATCTGGAGCTTATTCCTCCTGCACGGGGCGAGATTCTTGGCATGAAGACCATGCTCGAGATCTTCCGTGAGGAGCTCCCGGAGGTTGTCATTGGTTCCTTCACCCATGTTCCCCCTGCTGAGCTGGCCCGTGCCAAGCAGCGCAGAGTGCAGCTTTAGGCTTTAGGTTTTTAAGAACGGCTGGCCTATTGCAGAGCCTGGGCTTCACATGCTAGAATGTAGCTTGCGTAATCATATAACTCTAGGCCCGCATGAGGCTTAGGGCGTGAGAGGTGAGATTGTATATGCAAACAACCATTCAACCCAAGTACAATGTAACGAAGGTAACCTGCGCTTGCGGCAACACTTTTGAAGCCGGTTCGACAGTACAGGAGCTTCGCGTCGAAATTTGCTCAAGCTGTCACCCGTTCTTCACCGGTAAGCAGAAGTTCCTGGATGCCGGCGGACGTGTGGACAGATTCAAGAAGAAATATGGTATCTAATTTTGCATAGTTGATTTTTGCCTGTCCGTAAGCTATACTTATCTTCGCCGTGCTAGACGGGGAGGTAGCGGTGCCCTGTAACTCGCAATCCGCTGTAGCGAGGTTGAATTCCTGTTAGAGGTGCTGTCGATGTGAGGCCTTGGTTCCTATAGGCTGTGTTGACGGTTGGGTCCTCCGCAATGAGTGCTTGTGAACCTGGTCAGGTCCGGAAGGAAGCAGCCATAAGCGAGTTTGCTCTTGTGCCGGAGGGTGGCCTAGCCCGAGCAGTTTTGTAGGATTACCGCTTGGATCGCAGCCATCAATAACAGGTGCACGGTTTAAATAAGGATGATGATAGCGTCTTTGCTACAAGCAAAGACGCTTTTTGTTTTTCTAGGTATGCTAGGTAATGAGATATTATTCCCGCTCTGGCTAATATCCTTCCTTGACGGACGGTGAGCCGCTTCTGCTTGGTCAAAGACTTGGGAATATAGTATAATAAATTAGCGACAAATGCCGGAAAGCGGCAGCCTGAGAGAGGGTAATGCATAGTGGAACATATCGCGCTGTACCGTGCCTGGCGGCCGCAGTCGTTTCAAGATATGGTTGGGCAGCAGCATATTATCCAGACGCTGCAGAATGCGATCCGTGAACAGCGGGTTTCGCATGCCTATCTGTTCAGCGGACCGCGGGGAACCGGTAAGACGAGTGCGGCCAAGGTATTGGCCAAGGCAGTCAATTGCGAGCGGGGCCCGGGTCCTGAGCCCTGCAATGAGTGTCCGTCTTGTCTGAGGATTACGGCAGGCAACATCATGGATGTTCAGGAGATAGATGCGGCATCCAACCGGGGCGTTGAAGAGATTCGCGATCTGCGGGATAAGGTGAAATATGCACCTACCGAAGTACGCCGTAAAGTGTATATTATTGATGAAGTGCATATGCTGACAACAGAGGCATTCAATGCCCTGCTGAAGACGCTCGAAGAGCCTCCGCAGCATGTGATGTTTATACTGGCGACCACCGAGCCGCACAAGCTGCCGGCTACGATCATCTCGCGTTGTCAGCGGTTTGACTTCCGCCGGGTCTCGCTGGAGGAACAGACGGGCCGCTTGACTGAGATTTGCCAGAAGGAAGGCATTACAGCAGATGCAGATGCTCTCCAGTATATTGCCCGCCTGTCTGACGGCGGGATGCGCGATGCGCTTAGCATTCTGGATCAGATCTCTTCCTTCACAGACGGGAATGTGACCTATCAGCAGGTGCTGGGAATGACCGGGGGCATCCCCTCCGAGCAGTTCGCGCGTCTGGCGAACGCTATTCTTGAGAGTGACATGGGACAGCTGCTGGAGCTTGTGGAACAGATGATGCATGAGGGCAAGAGCGCAGATAAATGCTTGGAGAATCTTCTGTATTATTTCCGTGATTTACTGATGATCAAGATGGTGCCTGGAGCAAACCAGCTAACGGACCGCGTGCTTAATCCGGCCGATTTCCGTGATATGGCTGAGGCCTTTACCCGTGACAGGTTATTCCTGATTGTAGAGACGCTGAGCCGCTATCTGGGAGAGATGAAGTATGCGACCCATCCACAGACTATATTCGAGGTAGCGCTGATGAAGCTGTGCAGCGGTCCGCAGGATGCTGCTGCTCCGTCTGTAGGTGATCCGGTAGTGAATTCGGCCGCACCTGCAGCCGCGAATGGTTCTCCTCAGGTACAGTCCGGTGAGCTGGATCAGCTCAGACGGCAGATTGCCGCACTGGAGAAGAAGCTGGAGCAGGCTATTCAAGCCGGAGGGGTTGCTGGCGGCGGGCGTGAGCAGGCAGCGCAGCGCACTGCCCCGCCAAGCGCTCCGCGGGTATCCTCCGCCTCTAAGCTTCCCCCGCAGCTGGATAAGTTCATTGCGGGTAAGGACAGTCCTGATTTTAGTGCGGTCTTTAAGCAGTGGAGTCTTGTTCTTCAGGGTGTGAAGGAAGAGAAGGTCACGGTACACGCTTGGTTTGTGGACGGTGAGCCGGTGGCGGTGATGGAAGATGCTGTGCTGGTTGCCTTCAAGAATACCATTCACCGGGATACTACAGAGAAGCCTGCGAACCGGCAGGTCATCGAGAATGTAATGAATGCCAAGCTGGGTAAGCCTTACCGGCTGGTTACTATGATGATGCGGGACTGGAATGAAGCAGCGACGAAATCTGCGGCTTCGGCCGGAACAGAGGAGCTGCGTCTGGAGCATGAGCACGAGAGCAGCGAAGGCAAGTCCGAACCATGGATTGATGAGGCGATCCAGCTCTTTGGAGAAGACCTTGTTGTCATAAAAGAATAAGGATTCAGCTATCAGCGCGAAGATGCGCATCCCAAAGGAGAGATGATGTATGAATAATATGAACCAAATGATGAAGCAGGTTAAGAAGATGCAGGAACAGATGCTCAAAGCCCAGGAGGAGCTAGGCAGCAAGATGATTGAAGGTTCTTCCGGTGGTGGCGTGGTTACCGTTCAGGTGAACGGACACAAGAAATTGCTGTCCATTCAGATCAAGCCGGAGGTTGTTGATCCGGAGGATATCGAAATGCTGCAGGATCTGGTGATCACTGCTGTTAATGATGCTCTTACCCAGGCAGAAGAGTTGGCGAACAACGATATGGGTAAATTCACAGGCGGAATGAAGATTCCTGGCTTGTTCTAGGCTTACTCCACTCCCTGCCAAAGGAGAACCGATACTTTGTATTATCCAGAACCGCTAGCCAAGCTGATAGAAGCTTTTACACGTTTGCCCGGGATTGGCCCGAAGACGGCGGCCCGGCTGGCTTTTCATGTGCTGAACATGAAGGAGGATGAGGTGATTGATTTCGCCAAAGCCTTGGTCAGCGTCAAGCGTAATCTTCATTACTGCTCGGTCTGCTGCAACATAACGGATACCGACCCTTGCCGGATCTGCCAGGACAAAACCCGCGATGCTTCGGTAATCTGTGTGGTTCAGGACTCGAAGGATCTGGTGGCTATCGAACGTACCAAGGAATTTGACGGCTATTATCATGTGCTCCAGGGTGCAATCTCGCCTATGGAAGGCATAGGGCCGGACGACATAAGGCTGAAGGAGCTGCTGACCAGACTCAGCGATGAGCGGGTGAAGGAGCTGATTATGGCGACCAACCCCAACATTGAAGGGGAAGCCACCGCCATGTATATCTCGCGTCTTGTCCGTCCCTTTGAGATCAAGATCACCAGGATAGCCCATGGTTTGCCTGTAGGCGGCGATCTTGAGTATGCAGACGAGGTAACCCTGTCGAAGGCGCTGGAAGGCCGTCGTGAGCTGTTCTGACTGTTGTGCTGTTGTATTAAAAGTGTAGGGAGCCCTCGGGCTCCTTTTTTTATTTCCTCAAGAACCGCTGATACACTGCTAAAAGTTCTGCTAAGACCCCTCTCCCGGTTCTAAGTTTGTCCCTATTCCGATATGTATGAGATTAACGGGTGTGAATCATAGTTGCATCTGCAGTTATTCATATATCTTAGGAGGGATTGCAATGGGTTGGTGGAGTACCAAGTGGCTGAGCGGGAATGCGGATAAGGCAAAGGCAGTGGAGACGGAAGAGGAATGGGGCGCGGTGTACCATGAGGTGCGTAAAGCGCAGTCTGAATGGGAGCGGGCTTACCTGATGTTTGATGAGGCTCTGGGCCAGGATCAGATTGACTATGCGATCTATATCCTGGAGGCGGCTGAGCGTAAATATCAGATACACCTTAAGGATGCCAAGCGGCTGGGACTTAACCGGAGCCAGCTGCAAGTATGAACAGACCGAGTCAACGAGGAGGAAAACGATGCTAAGAACTGTAGCTATGGGTGTACTGATTATATCTGCAGCGCTGCTGATTCTGATTGTATTCAGGAAAAGATTGGGGTGGGCATGGCTGAGCGTATTTGGAACCCATCTTATATTGGCGGCACTCGGAATTTATATCGTTAATTTCTCAGGAGTTGTAAGTGATCTGCACATACCACTTAACCCCACAACCATAGGTGCTGTAACCATTCTTGGACTGCCGGGAGTGGCGCTGTTATTAGGTTTGAAATTAACTTTGTTTTAGAGGTTGACGAAGGCTCCTGATTCATGATACATTAAGTCTCGGCCCTTTGGACAGGAGATCTTCGGATCACTTGCTGAAAGCTAAAGCGAAAAAAGAAATTAAAAAAACGCTTGACTGAAACAAGGGTGCTGTGATATATTATAAAGGTCGCTGCTGAGACAAACATCAACGACAAAAGATGAGACATTGATCTTTGAAAACTGAACAACGAGTGAGTGGGAAATCACTTCGGTGAGATCCAAATTAGAGAATGTGAATTCTCGTCAGATGTTTCAAAATGAGCAATCGCTCTTTCTAAATACCAATTTGGAGAGTTTGATCCTGGCTCAGGACGAACGCTGGCGGCGTGCCTAATACATGCAAGTCGAGCGGAGTTTGAAAGGAAGCTTGCTTCCTTTCAAACTTAGCGGCGGACGGGTGAGTAACACGTAGGCAACCTGCCCTCAAGCCTGGGATAACTACCGGAAACGGTAGCTAATACCGGATAATTTCTTTTTTCTCCTGAGGAGAGAATGAAAGGCGGAGCAATCTGCTGCTTGGGGATGGGCCTGCGGCGCATTAGCTAGTTGGTGGGGTAATGGCCCACCAAGGCGACGATGCGTAGCCGACCTGAGAGGGTGAACGGCCACACTGGGACTGAGACACGGCCCAGACTCCTACGGGAGGCAGCAGTAGGGAATCTTCCGCAATGGGCGCAAGCCTGACGGAGCAACGCCGCGTGAGTGATGAAGGTTTTCGGATCGTAAAGCTCTGTTGCCAGGGAAGAACGTCCGGTAGAGTAACTGCTGCCGGAGTG
Organism: Paenibacillus sp. FSL H7-0350; assembly: GCF_038593195.1. Taxonomy (NCBI): domain Bacteria; kingdom Bacillati; phylum Bacillota; class Bacilli; order Caryophanales; family Paenibacillaceae; genus Paenibacillus; species Paenibacillus sp. FSL H7-0350. The sequence continues at coordinate 4,526,802 of NZ_CP151972.1, forward strand.
ACGGTACCTGAGAAGAAAGCCCCGGCTAACTACGTGCCAGCAGCCGCGGTAATACGTAGGGGGCAAGCGTTGTCCGGAATTATTGGGCGTAAAGCGCGCGCAGGCGGTTATTTAAGTCTGGTGTTTAAACCTTGGGCTCAACCTGAGGTCGCACTGGAAACTGGGTGACTTGAGTACAGAAGAGGAAAGTGGAATTCCACGTGTAGCGGTGAAATGCGTAGATATGTGGAGGAACACCAGTGGCGAAGGCGACTTTCTGGGCTGTAACTGACGCTGAGGCGCGAAAGCGTGGGGAGCAAACAGGATTAGATACCCTGGTAGTCCACGCCGTAAACGATGAGTGCTAGGTGTTAGGGGTTTCGATACCCTTGGTGCCGAAGTTAACACAGTAAGCACTCCGCCTGGGGAGTACGGTCGCAAGACTGAAACTCAAAGGAATTGACGGGGACCCGCACAAGCAGTGGAGTATGTGGTTTAATTCGAAGCAACGCGAAGAACCTTACCAGGTCTTGACATCCAACTAACGAAGCAGAGATGCATCAGGTGCCCTTCGGGGAAAGTTGAGACAGGTGGTGCATGGTTGTCGTCAGCTCGTGTCGTGAGATGTTGGGTTAAGTCCCGCAACGAGCGCAACCCTTGACTTTAGTTGCCAGCAGGTTAAGCTGGGCACTCTAGAGTGACTGCCGGTGACAAACCGGAGGAAGGTGGGGATGACGTCAAATCATCATGCCCCTTATGACCTGGGCTACACACGTACTACAATGGCCGGTACAACGGGAAGCGAAGCCGCGAGGTGGAGCCAATCCCAGCAAAGCCGGTCTCAGTTCGGATTGCAGGCTGCAACTCGCCTGCATGAAGTCGGAATTGCTAGTAATCGCGGATCAGCATGCCGCGGTGAATACGTTCCCGGGTCTTGTACACACCGCCCGTCACACCACGAGAGTTTACAACACCCGAAGTCGGTGGGGTAACCCGCAAGGGAGCCAGCCGCCGAAGGTGGGGTAGATGATTGGGGTGAAGTCGTAACAAGGTAGCCGTATCGGAAGGTGCGGCTGGATCACCTCCTTTCTATGGAGAATCGTCTTCTGCAATGAAGACATTCAAATCGGAAGCTTTGCTTCCAAAAAGAACCTTAGGGTTCGGACACTCACTCGTGTTCAGTTTTGAAAGAGCAAGTCTCTTTCGTATGCGTTTGGTGGCGATAGCGGAGGGGTTCCACACGTACCCATCCCGAACACGACCGTTAAGCCCTCCAGCGCCGATGGTACTTGGACCGAAGGGTCCTGGGAGAGTAGGACGCCGCCAAGCGAACAATCAATTCATTGATTGCTTCACTACTGTATGTTTTGTTATATGGGCTTTTAGCTCAGTTGGTTAGAGCGCACCTCTGATAAGGGTGAGGTCGGTGGTTCGAGTCCACCAAGGCCCACCATATAACAATCTTGAATTGAATACCTATTTGGGGCCATAGCTCAGCTGGGAGAGCGCCTGCCTTGCAAGCAGGAGGTCAGCGGTTCGATCCCGCTTGGCTCCACCAATTATTCTTTACAACAGTATATGCAACATCTTGATCCTTGAAAACTGGATACCGAAACGAATTTGCGTTTTAGAACATCTTTTAGCTGAAACTTGTGTAAGCAAGTTGAAATAGTTATTAGTTGCTACAAAGTGAAGGTTTTTGATTGTGCAAACAAGCAAAACACCGGAACGTTGGTTAAGCTACTAAGAGCACACGGAGGATGCCTAGGCGCCAGGAGCCGACGAAGGACGTGGCGAACAACGAAACTGCCTCGGGGAGCTGTAAGCAAGCTTTGATCCGGGGGTGTCCGAATGGGGAAACCCAGCTGTGGTAATTCGCAGTTACTCGTATCTGAATACATAGGATACGCAGAGGCAGACCAGGGGAACTGAAACATCTAAGTACCCTGAGGAAGAGAAAACAATAGTGATTCCGTCAGTAGCGGCGAGCGAACGCGGAACAGCCTAAACCAAGAGGCTTGCCTCTTGGGGTTGTGGGACGTCTCACATGGAGTTACAAAGGAATATGGTAGGCGAAGAGGTCTGGAAAGGCCCGCGATAGAGGTAAAAGCCCTGTAGCCTAAACTGTGTTCTCTCCGAGACGGATCCCGAGTAGTGCGGGGCACGTGAAACCCCGTATGAATCCAGCAGGACCATCTGCTAAGGCTAAATACTACCTGGCGACCGATAGTGAAACAGTACCGTGAGGGAAAGGTGAAAAGCACCCCGGAAGGGGAGTGAAATAGAACCTGAAACCGTGTGCTTACAAAAAGTCAGAGCCCTCTTTATGGGTGATGGCGTGCCTTTTGTAGAATGAACCGGCGAGTTACGTTTAACATGCAAGGTTAAGGTGAGAAGCCGGAGCCGCAGCGAAAGCGAGTCTGAATAGGGCGACTGAGTATGTGGACGTAGACCCGAAACCGTGTGATCTACCCCTGTCCAGGGTGAAGGTGCGGTAACACGCACTGGAGGCCCGAACCCACGCATGTTGAAAAATGCGGGGATGAGGTGGGGGTAGCGGAGAAATTCCAATCGAACTCGGAGATAGCTGGTTCTCCCCGAAATAGCTTTAGGGCTAGCCTCGGTGAATGGAGTGGTGGAGGTAGAGCACTGATTGGGTGCGGGGCCCGCAAGGGTTACCAAGCTCAGTCAAACTCCGAATGCCATTAACTTCTTGCCGGGAGTCAGACAGTGAGTGCTAAGATCCATTGTCAAAAGGGAAACAGCCCAGACCATCAGCTAAGGTCCCCAAGTGTGTGTTAAGTGGGAAAGGATGTGGAGTTGCACAGACAACCAGGATGTTGGCTTAGAAGCAGCCACCATTGAAAGAGTGCGTAATAGCTCACTGGTCGAGTGACTCTGCGCCGAAAATGTAACGGGGCTAAACACACCACCGAAGCTATGGCTAGATGCTTTGCATCTGGGGTAGGGGAGCGTTGTATGTGGGTTGAAGGTGTACCGTAAGGAGCGCTGGACAGCATACAAGTGAGAATGCCGGTATGAGTAACGAAAAGATCAGTGAGAATCTGATCCGCCGAAAGCCCAAGGTTTCCTGAGGAAGGCTCGTCCGCTCAGGGTAAGTCGGGACCTAAGGCGAGGCCGAAAGGCGTAGTCGAAGGACAACAGTTTGAAATTACTGTACCACCGTAATCCGCTATGAGCGATGGGGTGACGCAGGAGGGTAGTGACGCGGACTGATGGATGTCCGTCTAAGCAGTGAGGCTGGTGTGTAGGCAAATCCGCACACTATTAAGGCCAGGCTGTGATGGGGAGCGAAAATTATAGTAGCGAAGGTCATGATCTCACACTGCCAAGAAAAGCCTCTAGTCAGGAGAAGGTGCCCGTACCGCAAACCGACACAGGTAGGCGAGAAGAGAATTCTAAGGCGCGCGGAAGAACTCTCGTTAAGGAACTCGGCAAAATGACCTCGTAACTTCGGGAGAAGAGGTGCCTCGGTAGGGTGAATAGCCCGAGGGGGCCGCAGTGAAAAGGCCCAAGCGACTGTTTAGCAAAAACACAGGTCTGTGCGAAGCCGTAAGGCGAAGTATACGGGCTGACGCCTGCCCGGTGCTGGAAGGTTAAGGGGAGTGGTTAGGGGTTAAACCCGAAGCTGTGAACCGAAGCCCCAGTAAACGGCGGCCGTAACTATAACGGTCCTAAGGTAGCGAAATTCCTTGTCAGGTAAATTCTGACCCGCACGAATGGCGTAACGACTTGGGCGCTGTCTCAACGAGAGATCCGGTGAAATTTTAATACCTGTGAAGATGCAGGTTACCCGCGACAAGACGGAAAGACCCCATGGAGCTTTACTGCAGCTTGATATTGAATTTGGGTACGATCTGTACAGGATAGGTGGGAGCCGTTGAGGCAGGAGCGCAAGCTTCTGCGGAGGCGCCGTTGGGATACCACCCTGATCGTATCTAGGTTCTAACCTAGTACCGTAATCCGGTACGGGGACCGTGTCAGGCGGGCAGTTTGACTGGGGCGGTCGCCTCCTAAAGAGTAACGGAGGCGTTCAAAGGTTCCCTCAGAATGGTTGGAAATCATTCGCAGAGTGCAAAGGCATAAGGGAGCTTGACTGCGAGACCTACAAGTCGAGCAGGGACGAAAGTCGGACTTAGTGATCCGGTGGTACCGCATGGAAGGGCCATCGCTCAACGGATAAAAGCTACCCTGGGGATAACAGGCTTATCTCCCCCAAGAGTCCACATCGACGGGGAGGTTTGGCACCTCGATGTCGGCTCATCGCATCCTGGGGCTGAAGTAGGTCCCAAGGGTTGGGCTGTTCGCCCATTAAAGCGGTACGCGAGCTGGGTTCAGAACGTCGTGAGACAGTTCGGTCCCTATCTGTCGTGGGCGCAGGAAATTTGAGAGGAGCTGTCCTTAGTACGAGAGGACCGGGATGGACGTACCGCTGGTGCATCAGTTGTTCCGCCAGGAGCATGGCTGAGTAGCTACGTACGGACGGGATAAGCGCTGAAAGCATCTAAGCGTGAAGCCCCCCTCAAGATGAGATTTCCCAGTATGTAAGACCCCTTGAAGACGACGAGGTAGATAGGTTGGAGGTGGAAGTGCAGCAATGCATGGAGCTGACCAATACTAATCGGTCGAGGGCTTATCCAAATTTCTAACACGCAGATTCGTTTCGGATTCAGTTTTCAGGAATCAAGTTCCTGTGCGGATTTACATGGCTACCATTAATTTGGAGAGATACCCAAGTGGCTATAAGGGGACCCTCTGCTAAGGGGTTAGACTGCGTAAGCGGTGCGAGGGTTCGAATCCCTCTCTCTCCGCCATTATAAATCCAATACTTGTAGTGTGGCGGCGTAGCTCAGCTGGCTAGAGCGTACGGTTCATACCCGTGAGGTCGGGGGTTCGATCCCCTCTGCCGCTACCATACATACCCGGAGGCTTAGCTCAGCTGGGAGAGCATCTGCCTTACAAGCAGAGGGTCGGGGGTTCGAACCCCTCAGCCTCCACCATTTTTATTTTTGAATTGTATTGCCTTACACCGTGCCGGTGTAGCTCAACTGGTAGAGCAACTGACTTGTAATCAGTAGGTTGGGGGTTCAAGTCCTCTCGCCGGCACCATTTTTAAGAGCAAATTGTGGAACCGTGGTGTAGTTGGCCTAACATGCCTGCCTGTCACGCAGGAGATCGCGGGTTCGAATCCCGTCGGTTCCGCCATTTTTTTGTTTTTCAGGCTTTTTTCATGGCTCGGTAGCTCAGTCGGTAGAGCAAAGGACTGAAAATCCTTGTGTCGGGGGTTCGATTCCCTCCCGCGCCACCATACATGGAGGCTTAGCGAAGTGGCCAAACGCATCAGACTGTAAATCTGCTCACGTACGTGTTCGGTGGTTCGAATCCATCAGCCTCCATCCCTTTTTATGAGCCATTAGCTCAGTTGGTAGAGCACCTGACTTTTAATCAGGGTGTCGAAGGTTCGAGTCCTTCATGGCTCATCTTAAATCAAACGGTCATCACTTTAGGTGGTGGCCTTTTTTTGTATTTGATATATGTTTCAATAATGCTCATAAGCGCAAATTCCGCATTTTACAGCAAAATATGATAAAATAAGCGAAAAAAGCAAAAGTGGTGGAGAATGGTGATGATGGATAGTGAGGGTTTGCGTCAAAAATTGGAGCAACTCACCGGAAAGAGGACCGGAATCAAGCAGCTGGGGAGGCAGCATTCCGCTTCACTTTTTGGCATAGGTACGGATAAGGATCAGGAATTGCCGGTCATTCATGAGGGATATCTTTGGCTTCCCCTCTATGAGAATGATGGCCGTGTTACAACAGTATGGGTGGAGACAGAAGGGCTGTCACCGCTTGAGCTGCAATTGGTGAATTATGCCGGGCGCAATTTTGCGGTAGCACTGAAGGCAACCGGCTTCAAGGAAGAAGGAGAGATGGAGGCAAGGCAGCTTAGCGGATGGCTGAACGCCCAACTGGAGCAGGAGAAGGACGATGCGGAGATCCCGGATGAAATCTCACTGAAGGGCCGGCTGTTCGGAGATATGATTCCCTTCATGCTGGTAAGCGAGAATGTTCATAATCCGCAAATGACGTATCGCTCCTTAATGAAGCTGCTGCGCAGTTATTTCGAGAATGATGTATTGCTGGTTCCTCTGCAGGATAAGGAATGGTTAATTTTAGCCCGTAAGGAACTCCTCACTGACGGAGATGATAAAGAGGATGAGGAAGAGAGTGCTGAGGATTTGCTGTCACAGACTTCTATGGGGCTGCATGAACTGATTGCGAGCGAGTGGGTGGGCGTCTTTCATCTTGCAGTCTCTCCAGCCATTATTCCGGTTAAAGGTCTGACAGGAGCAGTCGCCTTGCTGCGGGAGACTATTATTCTTGGCCGCATCTTCCAGGTAGGGGATTACATTCATCTGCCGTGGGAGCTGCACATGGAGCGGCTGGTTAACAGTATTCCAGATGACCGGCGGAGACAACTGCTGGGCCAGATCGGTGATTATACAGCGGTACTGGCGGATAAGGAACTGCTACTGACGCTGGATACCTTTTTTGAAATGGACTGCAATGTCAGTGAAACCGCCAAGAAGCTGTACATTCACCGTAACACGTTGCTCTACAGGCTGGACAAAATCAAACAGGAAACGGGTGCCGATGTCCGCAGCTTTGGGGATGCCGCTATTGTGAAGCTTGCCATGTTATTGTATAAAGTGACGAAAAGAAAATAGGTTTTTTGTGAACCTTACAAATAGCCATGAGGCCGGCTCTGGGGTAAGATAAGTGTACAAGAAAGCGTTTGATTTTCTAATCCAATAATAGACTCGAGGGGGAAATACAATGGCAGGCGTACGTTTAGAGCATATTTTCAAAAAATACCCGGGTTCCGATAAAGCAACAGTAATCGATATCAATCTTGATATTAAAGATAAGGAATTCCTCGTACTGGTTGGTCCTTCCGGTTGCGGTAAATCCACAACCCTGCGTATGATCGCTGGTCTGGAAGAAATCTCTGAAGGTAAAATGTACATTGGTGACCGTGTAGTGAATGACGTTGCTCCTAAAGACCGTGATATCGCGATGGTATTCCAATCCTACGCCTTGTACCCGCACATGAGTGTATATCAGAACATGGCTTTTGGTCTGAAACTGCGCAAAGTGAAGAAAGAAGAAATCGACAAGAAAGTGCGCGAAGCAGCAAGAATCCTGGATATCGAGCATTTGCTGGAACGCAAACCTAAGGCACTGTCTGGTGGTCAACGTCAGCGTGTCGCTCTAGGCCGCGCTATTGTCCGTGATCCACAAGTCTTCTTGATGGATGAGCCTCTTTCCAACTTGGATGCTAAACTTCGTGGTCAAATGCGTGCTGAAATCACCAAGCTGGTTAAACGCCTTGAAACCACTTGTATCTATGTAACGCATGACCAGACAGAAGCAATGACAATGGGTGACCGTATCGTAGTTATGTACGACGGTATCATTCAGCAGGCTGCTTCCCCTGAAGAACTGTACAATGAGCCTACGAACCTGTTCGTAGCCGGATTTATCGGTTCCCCTACAATGAACTTTATCAACGGAACTCTTTCCGAAGTGAACGGCGCTGTTCGTTTCCGCGCAGAGAACCTTGATGTTGAAGTTCCAGGCGGCAAAGCTACAATCCTGCGTAACAAAGGCTTCATCGGTAAAGATGTAATTATGGGCGTTCGTCCAGAAGACATCCATGAAGAGCCAGTATTCCTGGAAGCTTCCCCTAACACAATCTTCACTTCGATGGTTGATGTTACGGAAAACCTTGGTCATGAAATGCTCCTCTACTTGAGCGGTCTTGGCAATAACACTGTAATTGCGCGTGTAGATGGACGTTCCACTACCCGTGAAGGCAGCAAGCCTAGATTGGCCATCGACATGAACAAAGTCCACATCTTCGATAAAGAATCCGAACTTAACGTTCTGCTTGGATAAGATCTCTGCAGGGTGAACATAGTTTATAATGAAGAAAGCCGCCTGGTTAGGCGGCTTTTTCTTGTAATGATCATGGTGGATTGGAACGATAACAGCTGGGGTTAAGATTGCATTCACTGGCATAATCCATTAAGATAGCAGGAGAATTACCTGTAGCTGGAATGGATAAAGATGTAACGGGTATGCGGGGAAGCGGCATAAGCCGCGGGTGACGAAAGGACGGACATATATGGCTAAGAAGGTAAAAGTATCGGAATTAGTGCAGCATTTTCAATTAGAGGTAGTATCCGGACATGATGGTCTGAAGAGACCGATAACAGTGGATGATTTGAACCGTCCCGGGCTGGAAATGGCCGGTTATTTCGAATATTATCCGGAAGAACGTGTGCAGTTATTAGGCAAAACAGAGCTGGCTTTCTTCTCTATGCTCTCAGAGGAAGAACGGAAAAGCCGGGTACGCGGAATCTGTAACGACAATACCCCATGTATCGTCATTACTCGTGGGCTGGATATTCCGCAGGAGCTTGTGGATATCAGCAACGAAAAGGGACTTCCGGTGTTGCGCAGCTCAATGGCGACTACGATTTTCTCAAGCAGACTGACTAGCTTCCTTGAGGGCAGACTGGCACCGACAGCAACAATTCACGGTGTTCTCTGTGATGTGTATGGGGTAGGGATGCTGATTACAGGCACCAGCGGCATTGGTAAAAGTGAAACAGCGCTTGAACTGGTTAAGCGCGGTCATCGCCTGATTGCCGATGATGCGGTGGAGATCCGCCAGACCTCGGATAATCAGCTTCATGGTACCGCACCGGAATTAATTCGTCACCTGCTGGAGATTCGCGGTGTAGGGATTATCAATGTTATGACGCTCTTTGGGGCAGGCGCTATCCGTAACCACAAGCGGATTACACTGGTGGTTAGACTGGAAGCCTGGCAGCAGGACAAGCAGTATGACCGTCTGGGACTTGATGAGGAGACGACACGGATTATTGATACCGATGTGCCCCTGGTTACCATCCCTGTCCGTCCGGGACGTAACCTTGCTGTCATTATCGAGGTGGCTGCGATGAATTACCGGCTCAAGCAAATGGGCTTCAATGCCGCGCTGCAATTTACAAATAAACTTACAGCCACCATCTCAGAAGATATGGATGATCTGGATTAGGAGTGTGAGAGCATGTTTTATTCACTAGCGATTAACCCGATTGTCTTCTCTATTGGATCGCTGCCGGTTCACTGGTATGGCCTGATTCTGGGTCTTGGTGCGCTTACCGGGTTATTCCTATGTATTCAAGAAGGCAAACGCTTCAACATTCCACAGGAGTTCTTCATGGATATGCTGTTGCTGGGTTTGCCATCGGCTATTATTGGGGCGCGTCTATACTTCGTAGCCTTCAAGTGGGAAGACTATAAGGATAACCTGCTTGATATCTTCAAGGTGTGGAATGGCGGTATTGCGATTTATGGCGCCTTAATCGGTGCGATTATCTGCGCGATTATTTATTTCCGCTATAAAGGCTACCCGTTCTGGCGTATCGTGGATATCTGTGCTCCCGGACTGCTCGCCGGCCAGATGATCGGCCGCTGGGGGAATTTCATCAACCAGGAAGCCTATGGCGGCGTGGTAGAGGAATCGTTCCTGCGGGATAAGCTGCATTTGCCGGACTTTATCGTTAATCAAATGTACATAGGGGATGCTTTTCACCATCCAACTTTCCTGTACGAATCACTCTGGAGTCTGCTGGGCATTTTGCTCCTCTTGGTGCTGCGCCGCCAGAAGTTCGTACGTGCCGGAGAAATCTTCATGTCTTACTTCATCTGGTACTCCATCGGCCGCTTCTTCATTGAAGCTCTGCGTACGGACAGCCTTGCCTTTGACGGCAGCAGCGGTGTGGCAGCCTTCATTAACGGGCTATGGAGTCCGATGAAGTGGATGGGCTTCGAGCAAGGATACCTTGATCCGGCTTACGGGAATATCCGCATCTCTCAGCTGCTCGCGCTATTCATCATTATTGCTGCCGTTGCCTTGATTATTGTTCGGCGGGTAAGTGGTCAGCCGAAGGATCATTACCTGGACCCGATCATTAGCACCAAACCGGCAGCAGCGGATACTGTGGTTCCAGAGAGTGCTGCTAATACGCCTCAGAAGCCTTCTCAGCCTGTTCAGCAGGTGGAAGATCCCTCTGAAGATAAGGAAACAAAGGAGTAATACAATCAATGATAGAATGCGTGTTATTTGATCTGGACGGAACGATTGTGAATACGAATGAGCTGATTCTTAATTCATTCATGCATGCGCTGAAGGAGAATAATCTGCCGGTTCTGACCCGTGAACAGATCATTCCCCTGATGGGAACTACACTTCAGCAGCAGCTAGGCGCGTTCTCCGGCCTGGAGCCGAAGGATATAGAAGTGCTGGAACGGTCCTACCGTTCGTACAACAATGCGCATCACGATGAGCTGGTCCGTTCTTTTCCAGATGTGAACGAGACGATGGAGGAGCTGCAGCGCCGGGGGATCAAGCTTGGGGTGGTGACCACCAAGATCCGGCCTAACACATTGAAGTCTCTGGAGATGTTCGATCTGCTAAAATATATGGAGACGATTGTTACGGTGAATGATGTGACTCATCCGAAGCCACATCCGGAACCGGTGCTCACGGCAGTTGCCAATCTGGGTGTTGATCCGGCCAAGACACTGATGGTAGGTGACAGTGCTGTCGATATTCAGTCTGCGAAGGCAGCAGGAGTTCGTGTAGCCGCTGTAGCCTGGTCGCTTAAGGGTGAGGCTGTGCTGCGCACCTATGAACCGGATTACATCATCCAGGAGATGAAGGACTTGTACTCTATTGTGGAGCAGGAGACTATGCAGCCGTGAGAAAGATAAGCCGTTATCCCGTGGAGGGGCATAATTCGCTCTGGCATATTTACCGTACGGTCAGCCCATGGAAGGGTGTGCGCAATTTTATTTTTATCCAGATTGCCCGTTATTGCCCGATTCTGCCGCTCAAGAACTGGATTTACCGCCGGGTGCTCGGGATGAAGGTAGGCAAGCATACTGCGTTTGGACTTATGGCGATGGTGGATGTTTTTTTTCCGGAGAAGATCTCTATTGGGGAGAACACGGTTATCGGCTATAACACTACGATCCTGGCCCATGAGTACCTCATCAAGGAGTACCGGCTGGGTGAAGTTATTATCGGCGAGAATGTAATGATTGGAGCTAACACGACTATTCTCCCTGGGGTTACGATTGGGGATGGGGCTACGGTTGCGGCGGGATCGGTGGTTCACAAGGATGTTGCTGCCGGTTCGTTCGTCGGGGGGAATCCGCTCCGCGAGCTGCGTAAACAGGAGGAATCATAATGGCTCAAAAAGAAAGAATACCACAGCTTGATATTTTTCGGGCAATCGCTATTTTTGCGGTGATCGCCATTCATGCCACTTCACGCACGTTGGCTGAGACACTGGGCACTTCCATGTTCGCTCCGTTTCTGTTCATAAATAAGTTCAGCCAGTTTGCGGTGCCTTCCTTTATATTCTTAAGCGGGTTCGTCCTCTTCTACAATTATATTGACCGTCCGCTGGGCGGGAAGGTGCTGGCCAAATTCTACAGCCGCAGGCTGATCTATATTATTGTGCCTTATCTTGTGTTTACGGTACTGTATTTTGGACTGAAAATGACGGCTGGTCATACCTGGGGGATGCCTCTTCAGGAGATGGGCGGGAAGTTCTTCAAGTATCTATGGACGGGTACGGCGTATACGCATCTCTACTATATCATCATCATTATCCAGTTCTATCTGCTGTTCCCGCTGATACTCTGGTGTCTGCAGAAAGTCCGGCATCTCGCGGCCTGGGCACCAGTGATTGGGCTTGCGTTACAGTGGGGCTTCGTGCTGCTTAACAAATATATGGTGAACCACGGGTATTGGCAGTTGTCCAAGGGGAGTCTGGCCATTACGTATTTCTCGTATTTCCTGCTTGGTGCGGCGATTGCGATCTACTACAGCTCTCTGAAAAAGTGGCTGATTCCCTCCCGCGAAGGCTGGCGTTCAGGTAAAGGTATGGGCTGGATGGTACTGTGGCTCTTATGGGCCGCTGCCGGGGCTTACCATGTGGTATTGTGGTATAACAACTATACGAAGAAAACAGTAATCAACAGTCTGTGGTATGAAGGGTTCTCGAACCTGCATGCCTTACTCTCTTGTCTGGTACTGTTTCAGCTGTCCTTCCTGCTGTACGGTGCAGGACGAAGCGTGCTGACAAGATTGCTGCTCTCGGCTGGGGCGTGCTCCTTCGGTATCTATCTGCTCCATCCGCTGCTGCTGTTCATGTACCGGAAGCTGCCGTTCCACGGCGGATCGCTGGCCTATACGGCGGCAATAGCGGGCGGCTGGCTGGTAGCCCTCGTGGGCTCCTGGCTGGTGGTTGCGCTTGCCTTCCGTTATGTGAAGCCGGCCTGGATGGTGTTCGGCTCCGCACCGCAGAAGCCGGCAGCAGCGCCAAAGGCGACAGTGTAGACTTTGGCTTAGTTTTAATATATTGAAAGCGCCGGCTGGCCGCAGATGCGGCTGTCCGGCGCTTTGCTGTAAGCAGGCGTCTGAAGATTATGTTAGCTGGGCTGTTCCCCGGCTTGCTCGCGCTGGAAGTCGGCGATTGCCTGATACTGATCCTCCAGGCTGCGGGATACGGAGATGAAGATAGGCAGAAGCTGTTTGTAGGCTTTGGCGTGGGCAGTAACCGGCTCATGCCGGTGAGTGGAGCCAATCATGCTGTAGACAGCATCGAAGGAATCAATCCGCCGGATGGCGTATAATCCCAAGACGACTGCGCCGAGGCAAGAGCTCTCAAAGCTCTCAGGGACGACTACCTCCTGATCGAAAATATCCGCCATCATCTGCCGCCATAACGCCGAGCGGGCGAAGCCGCCGGTAGCCAGGATTCTAACGGGCTCGCCGATGCATTCCTCCATGGCCAGCAATACAGTGTACATATTGAAGATGACACCTTCCAGCACCGCACGAATCATATGCTCCTTACGGTGATTCATGCTTAGCCCGAAGAAGGAGCCGCGGGCATCGGGATTCCACAGCGGTGCGCGTTCTCCGGTTAGATACGGGTGGAAGAGAAGTCCGTTGCTGCCGGGCGGCACTTGCTCAGCGATCCTGGTTAATACTTCGTAGGGATCAATGCCCAGGCGCTTCGCAGTCTCTACTTCAGATGCGGCGAACTCATCACGCACCCAGCGGAAGAGCATCCCGCCATTATTCACGGGGCCGCCGATTACCCAATGCTTGTCTGTCAGGGCGTAGCAGAATATCCGTCCTTTGGGATCGGTCAGCGGATGGTCAACTACAGTACGGATGGCACCGCTTGTGCCTATCGTTGCAGCGATTACCCCCGGCTCCATGGCCCCTACGCCCAGGTTAGACAGAACGCCGTCACTGGCGCCTACGACAAACGGAGTGTCCTTGAGCAGACCGAGCTTTCCGGTAAGCTCAGGAAGCAGTCCCTGCAGGATATGGGTGGTCGGGACCGGACGGGATAGGCGCTCCGGAGTAACACCGGCAATCTGGAGCGCCTCCTCGTCCCAATCGAGCTTCTCCAGATTGAACATGCCGGTGGCAGAGGCGATGGAATGGTCAATCACATATTCGCCGAACAGCCGGAAGAAGATATATTCTTTGATGGAGATGAACTTGTAGGTCTGACGGAACAGCTCGGGCTGCTCCTCCCCCAGCCACATCAGCTTGGTGATTGGAGACATAGGGTGTATGGGCGTTCCTGTCCGCAGGTACAGCTCATGTCCGTTCAGTTCGTCCTTCAACCGCCGGGCACAGCGGCTGCTCCGGTTATCGGCCCAGGTAATGCAGGCGGTCAGCGGCTTACCCGCAGGATCTACAGCAATGACGCTATGCATAGCGGAGCTGAAGGAGACCAACAGAATGTCTTCAGGTGCGGCAAGGCTCTCCTGCATGACCGCTGCTATGGTATGAATTACGGCTTCCAGAATCTGCTCCGGGTCCTGTTCTGCGACAGAGGGGGAGGGCTGATGCAGCGGATAGCCCTGATTGCTCTGAGCGACAATCGTTCCGTTCTCCTCAAAGAGGACAGCCTTCGTGCTGGTGGTTCCAATATCAACGCCAATCATATAGGATGTACTCAAGCCGTCAGTCCTTCTTTCTGCTTCTGAATTAGATACCGGGAATACTTCATGGAGGAAATAAAGTACAATCATATTAACCTATTATATTCGCCGCTTATCCCGGTGGCAAAAGGAACTCTGTAATTCAAGCGAATTGTTGACGCAAAAGGATAGTCCGTGATACGATATTGCCACTGCTTTACTTTGCTACCACTTTACCATGATAAAGTATTCAAAGATACTCTTTAACATATCCGATGAGGTGAACAATGAAGATGGCCAAACCAAAAGGATTTGAAAAGCCTGCCGGCGTAAGGGATTATCTCCCGCGTGCGGTAACGAAGCTGCGCAAGATCGAGAAGGATGTGCTTCACTGTATGAGCCGCTGGGGCTACCGGCAGATGATTACGCCTACTCTTGAATATTACGATACGGTCGGTGTAGCCAGCTCTACCTCCGATCAGAAGCTGTATAAATTGCTTAACAACCGTGGGCAGGCGCTGGTGCTGCGTTCAGAGATGACGGCACCTGTAGCCCGAGTAGTCTCCTCATTATTGAAGGATGAGCCGCTGCCGCTGCGTCTGTCCTACCATGCCAATGTCTTCCGGGCGATTGAAGAAGAGGCCGGGCGGGAGGCGGAATTCTTTCAGACCGGTGTGGAGCTTGTCGGTGATGATTCACCGGAGGCTGACGCAGAGGTAGTCGCGCTGGCGATTGCTTCACTACAGGCGGCAGGCGTAAAGTCTTTTAAAATAGCTATTGGACATGTCGGCTTCCTCGACGGTCTGTTCCAGGAGGCGGTATCCGGCTTACCGCAGGCTCAGGAGGAGCTGAAGAGCCATCTGCTCAGCCGCGATTATGTAGCCTTCCGCGAGACGCTGCGGCGTCTTGAGCTATCCACTGCACAGAAGCAGGAGCTGGACGGACTGCTGCGGCTGCGCGGCGGGAAGGAGATCTGCGGACAGGCGCTGGAGCTGAGTAACCATCCGGTGGCGCGCGCGTCGATCGAGCATCTGTGCAAGGTATGGGAGGTGCTGGTGGCTTACGGTGTCTCGCAGCATGTGCTGATTGATCTGACGATGATCGGTGATTTCTCTTACTATACAGGCATGACCTTCGAGGGATATGCTTCCGAGCTGGGCTTCCCGGTATGCAGCGGCGGCCGGTATGACAACCTGTTGCAGCAATTCGGGCGTCCGATTCCCTCTACCGGCTTCTCTCTGAAGACCAACCGTATTTTGGATGGAGTCTCCGGGCTGCCAGAAGAGGAAGAGCTGCCGGTTCTGGTCCAGTATGATGCACTGCGGCGCCAGGAGGGTCTTGCCGAAGCAGCGAGGCTGCGGTCGGAAGGGCATGTTGTGGTCACGCGGCTGGCAACCGGTCCGGAGGAGCTGAAGACCGTGAAGCGGCTGGATGCGGATACTATTCAGGCAGAGGGCGAGCTGTACGGCGAGATATACACGTTCGTGTCGTTTGTCAGCGAGCATGGGTGAGCGGAGCTGCTACAGGTAATTTTGAAATGATGATTTAACATGAAACGGGGGCGGGTATTGATGGCACAGATTCTTAAGGTAGCCATGCCGAAAGGCCGGATTTACAATAAAGCGGCAGAGCTGTTCCGCCAGGCGGGACTGCCGATTCCTCCGGACGGAGAAGAGTCGCGCAAGCTGGTGATTTCATTGCCGGAGGCCGGAATGGAGTTCATTCTGGCCAAGCCGGTGGATGTGCCCACTTATGTAGAGTATGGAGTGGCGGATATCGGTATTGTCGGTAAAGATGTACTGCTGGAGGAGAGCCGTGATGTGTACGAGCTGCTGGATCTCGGGATTGCCCGTTGCCGGATGTCGATTATCGGGCTTCCGAACTGGCAGCCGGGCATTCAGCAGCGGGTAGCCACCAAATACCCGAACGTGGCTTCGCGGTATTTCCGTGAGCAAGGCCAGCAGGTGGAGGTTGTGAAGCTGAACGGCTCCATTGAGCTGGCACCGCTGATCGGGCTGGCTGACCGGATCGTAGATATGGTAGAAACTGGCCAGACGCTGAAGGATAACGGTCTGGTGGAGATGACGAGCATCTTCGAGATTACCAGCCGCCTGGTGGCGAACCGGGTGAGTTACCGGATGAAGAATGCTGAGATTCAGCAGCTGTGCGACCGGTTGCAGGCTGTTATTGCAGAACCGGGGTTGCAGGTACAATAATATAAGCAAAACTATAGAGCTCAAGGGGGAAGCGGCGGTGAAGATCCAGTCCAGTAAGGAATTTAAGCTGCAGCGTGAGGTGGAATATGGCACGCCGGAGCAGAACAAGGCCGTACGTGAAATCGTGGCCGATATCAAGCGGGAAGGCGACGCGGCGCTGCTCCGGTATACGGAGCGCTTCGACGGCGCTGCACTGACGCCAGCGCAGCTGCGCGTAACGCCGGAGGAGCTTGAGGCCGCCTATGGCCGGGTAGAGGAGTCCTTCGTGACGGCAATTCGCGCAGCAGCCGTGAATATCCGTGCGTTCCATGCGCGGCAGAAACGCAATTCCTGGATGGATCTGCAGCCCGACGGCACGATTCTCGGCCAGATCATCCGCCCGCTGAAGCGCGTGGGCGTCTATGTTCCCGGCGGCAAGGCGGCCTACCCGTCCTCGGTGCTGATGAACGTGATACCGGCACAGATTGCCGGGGTGCCGGAGATCGTGATGGTGACGCCGCCTTCGACGGGCGGCTCTGAAGGCATTGATCCTTATATTCTCGTGGCCGCCGCTGAAGCGGGCGTACACGAGATCTACCGCGTAGGCGGCGCGCAGGCCATCGCCGCTCTCGCCTTCGGCACGGAATCCATCGTGCCGGTCGACAAGATCTGCGGGCCAGGGAACATCTACGTGGCCCTGGCCAAGCGCGAGGTCTACGGCGCTGTCGACATCGACAGCATCGCCGGACCGAGCGAGATCGTCGTGCTCGCCGACGATACCGCCGAGGCCGCCTACATCGCGGCCGACCTGCTCTCGCAGGCCGAGCACGACGAGATGGCGTCGGCGATCCTCGTGACGCCGTCGCAGCGTCTCGCGGAGGCGGTGGCTGCCGAGGTTGAGCGGCAGCTGCAGGCATTGCCGCGCGAGGCGATCGCGCGGGCCTCGGTGGAGAACTACGGCGCGATTATCGTCGTAGACTCGCTTGAGGAGGGCATCTCCGTGGTGAACCGGCTGGCGCCGGAGCATCTGGAGATTGTGGTGAACGACCCGATGGGGCTGACCGGCGCAATTGAGAACGCCGGGGCGATCTTCCTCGGGCCGTACAGCTCGGAGCCGGTCGGCGACTACTTCGCCGGACCGAACCATATTATACCGACGAATGGCACAGCGCGGTTCTCCTCCCCTGTAGATGTGGACGACTTCATCAAGAAGTCCAGCCTGATCTATTACAGCAAGGAGGCGCTGCTACGGGACGGGGCGGCGATTATGGAGCTTGCCCGGCGCGAGGGGCTGGAAGGCCATGCACGCGCCATCGAAATCCGGCTTACGAACGAAGCGAAAGGTGGAGATACTAATGGAGAACAATAACAACGAATCGGCGCTGCGTAAGGCCGGACTTAGCC
Source organism: Paenibacillus sp. FSL H7-0350 (assembly GCF_038593195.1). Taxonomy (NCBI): domain Bacteria; kingdom Bacillati; phylum Bacillota; class Bacilli; order Caryophanales; family Paenibacillaceae; genus Paenibacillus; species Paenibacillus sp. FSL H7-0350. Next base: position 4,544,491 of record NZ_CP151972.1, read on the forward strand.
GTACAACCAATGAAACGGACATCAAGCTAACCTTTGCCGTGGACGGCAGCGGGGACTGCGAACTGGAGACTGATGTGCCGTTCCTGAATCATATGCTGGATCTGTTCACGAAGCATGGACAATTTGACCTCTCGGTGCAGGCGCGGGGAGATATCGAGATTGATGATCACCATACGGTGGAGGATATCGGTATCTGTCTCGGACAGGCCCTGCGTGAAGCGCTTGGCGATAAAAAAGGTATCAAGCGGTACGCCAGTGTCTTCGTCCCTATGGATGAGGCGCTTGCCCAGGTAGTGATCGATATCAGCAACCGGCCGCATTTCGAATACCGGGCAGCCTATCCTTCCCAGCAGGTAGGCAGCTTCTCAACAGAGCTGGTAGAAGAATTCCTCTGGAAGTTCGCGCTGGAGGCGAGAATTACGCTGCATGTCATCGTTCATTACGGCTCTAATACCCATCATATGATTGAAGCGGTCTTTAAGGCGCTGGGACGGGCACTGGACGAAGCGACTATCGTTGATCCCCGGGTGAAGGGCGTGCCTTCAACGAAGGGAGTGCTGTAGGATGGCCGTTGCAATCGTCGATTACGGCATGGGCAACCTGCACAGTGTCAGTAAGGCCGTAGAGCGGCTGGGGTATACGAGTCTTGTAACCTCGGACGCCGCCGAGATCCTGGCGGCAGACAGTGTCATTCTGCCGGGAGTCGGTGCCTTTGGCGATGCGATGGAGCACTTACGGGAGAGTGGAATGGACGATGTTGTCCGGGCCGCGGCGTCAGCGGGCCAGCCGGTGCTGGGCATCTGCCTCGGAATGCAGCTGCTGTTCAGCAGCAGCGAGGAGCATGGCGAGCATAAGGGGCTGGAGCTTCTGCCCGGCGCAGTGGTGCGCTTCGCCCCCCGGGACGGCTACAAGGTACCGCATATGGGCTGGAACAAGCTGAGCTTCCGTCAGCCGGAGAGTCCGCTGCTGGCAGGTCTGACGGAGGGCCATGTGTACTTCGTGCACTCCTATCATGTACTCGCGGCGGACAGCGATCTGCTGGCCGTCACAGACTATGGACATCCGGTAACGGCTATAGTGGCGCGCGGCAATGTCTACGGCATGCAGTTCCACCCGGAGAAGAGCGGGGAGCTTGGCATCAAGCTGCTGGGTAATTTCCTGCAGCTCCGGGCACAGCAGGCGTAGCCTGCCTGAATCACTAATTTGCAATGAAAGCGGGGAGTATTCATGTCTTCTTTTATCCTATATCCGGCGATTGATATCCGGGACGGCAAGTGTGTCCGGCTGCAGCAGGGTGATTATGCCCAAGAGACGATCTATAACGATAGTCCGGTAGAGGTGGCTAAATCATGGGAAGAGCAGGGCGGGCAGTATATCCATCTGGTGGATCTGGACGGAGCCAAAGCAGGCTGTCCTGTGAATGATGCCATTATTGGAGCTATTGCTAAGCATGCGAATGTTCCTGTACAGGTCGGCGGCGGTCTCCGTACACTTGCCGATGTCGAGAAGCTGCTGGGCCTCGGCGTCAGCCGGGTGATTATCGGAACGGCTGCCATCAATGATCAGACTTTTACAGAAGCGGTTCTTGCCAAATACGGCGACAAAGTTGCCATCGGTATCGATGCGCGTAACGGCTTCGTGGCAACCCACGGCTGGCTTAATACCTCGGAGGTGCGCGCGGAAGACCTGGCTAGAGAGCTGGCTGCCAAGGGCGCTGAGACTTTCATCTATACCGATATCTCCCGCGACGGGATGATGCAGGGGCCGAACGTGGAAGGCATTCTGTCTATGGCCAAGGCAAGCGGCCGCAGCGTAATCGCCTCCGGCGGCGTGACCAGCCTTAATGATCTGCAGCGCCTGAACGTACATAGCGGCAGCGGGATCGGCGGGGCGATTGTGGGCAAGGCGCTGTATACCGGCAATATTAATCTGGCTGAAGCGCTGCAGACCCTGGGTCAATCCTCTGGATTGCGGTAAGTCTATACTAAGGAGGGGTCTTGGCATGTTGGCGAAACGGATTATTCCCTGTCTGGATGTGAAGGACGGGCGTGTGGTAAAAGGTGTGAATTTTGTGAATCTGCGCGATGCCGGAGATCCGGTGGAGCTTGCTGCACTGTACGACCGCGAGGGAGCGGATGAGCTGGTATTCCTCGATATTTCCGCTTCTGTGGAAGGCAGGGCGACCATGATTGAGGTGGTGCGGCAGACGGCGGGTGAGATTGCCATTCCCTTCACGGTGGGCGGGGGCATCTCGACCTCTGATGATATGAAGCGGATCCTGCGTGCCGGAGCGGACAAGATCGGCATTAACACAGCTGCTGTAAATAACCCCCAGCTGATTCTGGAGGGGGCCCGTCACTTCGGCTCCCAGTGCATTGTAGTGGCGATGGATGCCAAATATAATGAGGCTTGGGGCGAATGGGAAGTGTATACGCACGGCGGACGTACGCCCACGGGTATCCGGGCCTTGAACTGGGCTAAGGAAGCTGAGCGGCTGGGGGCCGGCGAGATTCTGCTTACAAGTATGGACGCGGACGGGACCAAGGACGGCTTCGACCTGAAGCTGACAGCGGCGGTCAGCGACCTGCTGAGTATTCCTGTCATTGCTTCCGGCGGGGCCGGGAGAATTGAGCATTTCTATGATGTATTTACGGAAGGCCGGGCAGATGCCGGACTTGCGGCAACCATTTTTCACTATAAAGAGATTGCTATTCATGATCTGAAGGCTGATCTGAAGCAAAGAGGAGTAGAGATCCGATGAGCGAGGACAAGAAGGATATCGTACTAAGCCAGCAGGAGGCAGTGTCCGGCATCCGCTGGAATGAAGCAGGCCTGCTGCCTGCTGTCATTCAGGATGCGCGCACCCTGGAGGTATTAATGTTCGCCTATATGAATCCTGAGTCGCTGCAGCGCTCACTTACGAGCGGCCAGACCTGGTTCTGGAGCCGTTCACGCAGCGAGCTGTGGCATAAGGGGGGGACGTCCGGCAATACGCAGGCGATTACCTCGATCCATTACGATTGTGACAACGATACGCTGCTGGTGAAGGTAGTGCCGGAGGGTCCGGCCTGCCATACCGGGGAGAACAGCTGCTTCTTCCGCGAGATTCCGCTTGATTCACCGGCAACCGTAACTGACACTGCCGGGGCTGCCGTGAATGCTGCTGAAGCAGAGAGCGGCCGATTTGCGGTACTTGGTGAGCTGGAGCGTGTCATTGCCGAGCGTGAGGTGAACCGTCCGGGGGGAGCGTATACCACCTATCTGTTCGACAAGGGCGTGGACAAGATCCTGAAGAAGGTCGGTGAGGAAGCCTCCGAGACGATCATTGCCGCCAAAAACAAAGATAATGCCGAGCTTCGCCTGGAGGTCAGCGATCTGATCTATCACCTGCTCGTGCTGCTGCAGGAGCGCAAGCTTCCGCTGGATGAGATTCTGGAAGAGCTGAGCGCCCGCCATGAACGGCCGCGTCGGGATTAGGAGGAACTTTCAGCATGCACATCGATTATCATACCCATCATGAACGCTGCGGCCATGCGGTCGGGAAGCTGGAGGAGTATGTGCAGCGGGGCATCGCTCTGGGGCTTGAGCAGCTCGGGCTGTCGGATCATCTGCCGCTTATCCATGTCGACCCGGACCGCTACTATCCCGAGATGGCTATGCCTCTTGCGGAGCTTCCGCGATATGTGGAGGAATGCCTGTCGCTGAAGGAGCGCTACCGGGGCACGATTGAGCTGCGGGTCGGGCTGGAGGCGGATTATATTGAGGGGTATGAGGAACAGATCCGCGAGCTTTTGGCACCCTATCCGTGGGATTACCTGATTGGTTCGGTGCATTTCCTGGGAGAATGGGACATTACCGACCACCGGCAGACCCATGGCTGGGAAGGCCGGGATGTAATGGCGGTATACCGCCGTTATTATGATGCTGTACAGAAGTCGGCGTTATCGGGATTATATGATATTATAGGACATATGGACGTCATCAAAAGGTTCGGTTACGGCCCCCGGACGCCGGAGGACCTGGCGGAGGCCAGAGCGCTTGAGCTGGATACGCTGAAGGTCATCGCCCGCAGCGGAATCGCCATGGAGCTGAATGCTTCCGGGCTGACCAAGCCGTGCGCCGAGATGTTCCCGGCAGAGCATGTTCTTGTTCAGGCGCTTGCGCTGGGCATTCCGCTCACGGTTGGCTCTGATGCGCATGATCCCATGAAGCTGGGAGACGGCTTACCAGAGGCCCGGGACATGCTCTGGCGCACCGGCTTCCGCGAGCTGGCCGTTTTTGAAGGACGCCGCCGTACCAATGTGCCGTTAGCATTATAAATTATAATCCCAGGAGGGTACTATGCATCATCAATTACGGATTTTTTCCGGTTCGTCGAATCCGAAGCTTGCCGCTGATATTGCGGAGCGCCTTGGTGCGCCGCTTGGCCAGATCAAGCTGACCCGTTTCAAAAGCGGCGAGATTTATGTGCATTATGAAGAGAGCATCCGGAACTGCGACGTATTTTTGGTGCAATCCCTGGCTCATCCGATTAACGAGCTGTTTGTTGAGCTGCTGGTCATGATTGATGCCGCCAAGCGCGCATCGGCCAGAACGGTGAACATTATCGTTCCTTATTACGGGTACGCCCGGCAGGAGCGCAAATCAGCACCGCGTGAACCAATCTCGGCCAAAATGGTCGCCGATGTGCTGACCACCGCCGGTGCAACGCGCGTAATTACCATTGATCTGCATGCCGCAGCCATACAGGGATTCTTCAATATTCCGGTCGATCATCTGACCGCGCTTGATCTGATCAGCGGTTATCTGAAGGTGAAGGGTCTTACCGATCTGGTCGTGGTCTCCCCGGATGCGGGACGCGCATCCATGGCGGAGAAGCTGGCCAGCCGCCTGGATTCGCCGTTCGCCATCATGATTAAGAAGCGTCCGGCTCATAATGAATCGGTGATCACCCATGTCATTGGTGATGTGGAAGGCAGGACGCCGATCATTATCGAGGATCTTATTGATACCGGAACGACTATCGTCAATGTGGTGGAGGGCCTGAAGGAGCGGGGGGCGCGGAACAGCATCGTCTGTGCTACACACGGACTGTTCTCCGGAGATGCGCTTGCGCGGATGGACCATCCCAATATCGACGAGATTGTCATTACCGATTCCATTGCCCTGCCGGACGAGCATTCCAGCAGATTCGCAGTGCTCTCGGTAGCCCCCATGCTGGCGGAGGCCACGCGCATTATCATCGAGGGCGGTTCCATAGATAAGCTATTCAGAGACGCGGGGATTTAACTCCCGCGTCTTTTTTGTGAATGAGATGTGAGCAGGCCCTAAGGCTGTATTTTTCCAATCTTTTCACTCCCGTTAGCACTCTCTTGAGATTGAGAATCTCGTTGCCACATGTGGTATACTGTGTGAAGAAGACAGCCGAGACCATAAATGGAAACGAACAGGTAAGGCTAGGGAAGCTGACAAAAGGGAGGTGCCTTGCTTCCATGATTGAGAGAACTTCAGAGAATGTCGCGGAGAACAGTAACATCATTCCGGTCACTCTGGATGCCAATTTTTTCTTTGAAAGAGCCGTTCGGTCGCTGGACCGCTTTCAATATGATAAGGCATTAAGAAATTTTCGCAAAGCTGTTGAATATGAGCCGGATAATCCGGTGAATCATTGCAATATGGCGGGTATATTATCTGAGATGGGCAATTATACCGCATCTAACGAGATTCTTATCCATGTTCTGGAGAAGATCGACCCTGCTATGACGGAATGCCATTTCTATATGGCTAATAACTTCGCTAATATGGAAAGCTTTGAAGAGGCGGAGCGTTCGCTGGTCACCTACTTGGAAGAGGATGCTGACGGCGAGTTTATGACCGAATCCGAAGAACTGATGGAGCTGCTGCAATATGAGCTGAACCGGCCTGCTCCGCTGGTGCGTATCCGCAGCCGTGAGGGAGTCGTAGAGCATGACCAGGCGCGAAGTCTGCTGGAGGAAGGCAAGTTCCCTCAGGCTGTAGAGCTGCTAGAGGAGATCATTGCGAGCACCCCGGATTTTTTGGCTGCGCATAATAATCTGGCACTCGCCCATTTCTATATGGGCCGGTTCGCCAAGGCGAAGGAATGTCTGAATGAAGTGCTCAAGCAGGACCCTGGCAATCTGCACGCTCTGTGCAATATGGCCATCTTCCTGCAGTATGCAGGGGACAAGGGGCAGCTTGAGACGCTGCTGGGGATGCTTGAAGCAACGGTGCCGTTCCATCAGGAGCATGTATTCAAAATGGCCACAACCATGGGTATCCTGGGCCGGCACACCGCCGCTTACAGCCATTTCCGCCGTCTGCTGAAGGACGAGGAGGTCGCCGGAGACGCCGGGCTGTATCATTATTGTGCAGCGGCGGCAAGCAATAGCGGAAGACTTGATGAGGCGCTGCGCTGCTGGAGACAGGCAGCCAAGCTGGACCCAGCTTCCGCTGTCCCTGCGTTCTTCCTGTCCCAGCTCCAGCAGGCCCGTGCAGAAGGACATCCTATGCCTACTGTCAGCTATAATTATCAGCTGCCTTTCCAGGAGCAGCTGAAGCAGTGGAAGGGCAATACGGGCAGATTCACTGAAGAAGTGCGGAATAATCCTCTATTGCGTGCCTCGTTCTTCTGGGCGCTGCGCTACGGCGATTCTGCTACGAAGCTTCAGGTGACCGAGGCTCTCCGCTGGATTGAGGACGAGGAGATGTCTGAGGTGTTGCGCGGAGTTCTGGAGCAGGAGCCGCTGCAGGAGGACCGCCTGCAGGAGGCAGCATTGTTCAGCCTTCAGCGGCTGATCGGGGAGAACCTGAATGAAGCCGGCGGTTCGCCCGGCGAAGAGCAGGAGCCTGCGGCTGCTCCCGGACCCAAGGGGATACTGCCAGGAACCAGCGGCTTATCGCCGTCCACTACCCGTATTTGAAGCAATTGCTGTTGTAAGAACATCTACTTGTAAGGAGGCCAATGTAATGTACAAAACGATTGTAATCGGAACAGGCCCGGCCGGGCTGACTGCTGCCATTTATCTGGCGCGTGCGAACCTGAGCCCGCTGGTAATTGAAGGCTTGCAGCCTGGGGGACAACTGACAACGACAACAGAAGTGGAGAACTTTCCAGGCTTCCCTGAAGGGATTCTGGGTCCGGACCTGATGGACAATATGCGCAAGCAGGCAGAACGCTTCGGCGCTGAATTCAAGAACGGCTGGGTGGAGTCGGTGGACTTCTCACAGCGTCCGTTCAAGGTAACAGTGGACGGAATGGGTGTACTGGAAGCGGAGTCAGTCATTATTTCAACCGGGGCCTCTGCAAGATATCTGGGCATCCCGGGCGAGCAGGAGAATGTGGGCCGTGGGGTCAGCACCTGTGCGACCTGTGACGGCTTCTTTTTCCGTAATAAAAAGATTGTCGTCGTCGGCGGAGGTGACTCTGCCATGGAGGAAGCCAGCTTCCTGACCCGTTTTGCTTCCAGCGTAACGCTGGTTCACCGCCGTCCCGAGCTGCGGGCCTCGAAGATCATGCAGGACCGGGCGCGTGACAACAGCAAGGTAACCTGGGCCTTGAACCGCACACCGGTAGAAGTAACGGTAGGAGAGACCGGAGTGAAGGGTCTTACGGTGCTTAATAATGAGACAGGTCTGACAGAGCTGGTAGAGGCAGACGGTGTGTTCGTAGCGATTGGACACACACCGAACACAGCCTTCTTGGGCGGGCAGATCAATACGGATGCTAATGGCTATATCGTGGTGAATCCGGGTACCACCGAGACCAACATCCCGGGTGTATTCGCCTGCGGCGATGTGCAGGACACCCGTTACCGCCAAGCGATATCGGCAGCGGGAACCGGCTGTATGGCCGCTATGGATGCCGAGAAGTTTCTGGAAGGCACGATGGTGCACGACTGGAGCGAATCGCTGGACAAATAACGGGTTTACAACAATTACCCGCACAGGTAAAATGTACTTAATTAGATAAGATACCCACTAGGGGAGCCTGAATAGGCTGAGACGGGAAAATTGAATTTCCGGACCCTTGAACCTGATCTGGATCATACCAGCGTAGGAAAGTGGAGTCGGACCTTTTTTGAGTACAGTCTTATTTGGCTGTTTCTTTAATAAAGCCGCTCCAGGTGGAGCGGCTTTTTGACTTGCAGGAATCTATAGATTCTTCAGCTCAATCTGCTGCGTGACCTCTTATCTGATGAGTGTACAGAGCGAAGAGGAGGAGATTGAAATGACAGGAATGGGTAAAAACGAAGAGGTGGATCTTTCCGGATTCCCCGCAAGCCGTAAAGTGTATGTGGAGGGCTCACGCCCGGATATCCAAGTTCCGATGCGTGAGATCAGCCTTAGCAGAACCGAAGGCGTTGCCGGGGAAGAGGAGAATGCTCCGCTGCGTGTCTATGACACAAGCGGTATTTACACGGATGCCGCGGAAGAGACTGACATTCGGAGGGGGCTGCCGCCGCACCGTTCAAGCTGGATTGCGGAGCGTGGCGATTCGGAGGAGTACACCGGAAGAGCCGTCCGGCCGGAGGATAACGGAATCCGCAGACAAGGGGCTGCCGCCGAAGCTTGTCCAGGACTGCGCAGGAATCCCCAGCGGGCCTATACAGGCGGTAATGTAACTCAACTACATTATGCAAGGCAAGGGATTATAACACCGGAAATGGAGTATATTGCGATCCGCGAGAATACCCGGCCGGAGTTCGTACGGGATGAAGTGGCAGCGGGCCGTGCCATTATCCCGGCCAATATAAATCACCCGGAGAGTGAACCGATGATTATCGGCCGTAACTTCCTGGTGAAGATCAATGCGAACATCGGAAATTCTGCGGTCACTTCTTCTATAGAAGAGGAAGTGGAGAAGATGCGGTGGGCGACCCGCTGGGGGGCTGACACCATTATGGATCTCTCCACCGGTTCCAAGATCCATACCACCCGGGAGTGGATTATCCGCAATTCTCCTGTGCCGGTCGGTACAGTGCCCTTATACCAGGCGCTGGAGAAGGTGAACGGCATTGCCGAGGACTTAACCTGGGAGCTCTATCGTGACACGTTGATTGAACAGGCGGAGCAGGGAGTGGATTACTTCACCATTCATGCAGGGGTGCTGCGGCGCTATATTCCGCTGACTGCCCGGAGAATGACTGGCATCGTATCCCGGGGCGGATCGATTATGGCCGCCTGGTGCCTGGCTCATCAGCAGGAGAACTTCCTGTACACACACTTTGAAGATATATGTGAGATTATGAAGACGTATGATGTGGCCTTCTCACTTGGGGATGGCCTGCGTCCCGGCTCAATCGCCGACGCCAATGACGAAGCTCAGTTCGCCGAGCTGGAGACGCTGGGAGAACTGACCCTACTAGCCTGGAAGCACGATGTTCAGGTCATGGTTGAAGGTCCGGGGCATGTGCCGCTGCACAAGATTAAGGAGAATATGGACAAGCAGCTTGAGATTTGCCGGGAAGCTCCTTTCTATACGCTTGGGCCGCTGACTACGGATATTGCACCCGGCTATGATCACATCACTTCGGCCATCGGAGCCGCGATGATCGGGGGGCTCGGCACGGCGATGCTGTGTTACGTTACCCCTAAGGAGCATTTAGGCCTGCCTGACAAGAATGATGTGCGCGAAGGCGTCATTACCTACAAAATTGCTGCACATGCTGCAGACCTTGCCAAGGGACATCCGGGAGCGCAGGACCGTGACGATGCGCTGTCCAAGGCGCGGTTCGAGTTCCGCTGGCGCGACCAGTTCCATCTTTCCCTCGACCCGGAAAGAGCGCTCGCGTATCATGACGAGACCCTGCCGGCGGAGGGGGCGAAGCAGGCGCATTTCTGTTCGATGTGTGGTCCTAAGTTCTGCAGCATGCGGATTTCGCATGATATCCGTAATTCCCATAGATGGAGCAAATCACTCTAACTTAGCTGCTAATACAGCGGAATCGTAACATTCTCAGACTATCTCCCAAGCTGAAAGGCTTGCGGGGATAGTCTTTTTATAGTTAGTGATTACAATCACAATTCACCTCTGCACCCTATGCTAAGCTATTGCCTGAGAAGAATTCTCATTAGTGAGGTGTGCAAAAGGATGAGCAAAGCGTTGAAGCTGGATGAATCGGTCTTTGAGCTGGTAACCAGGCACCCGGAAATTGTTGAGATCATGGTGGAGCTGGGTTTTCGTGATATTGCAAAGCCTGGAATGCTGCAGACTGCAGGACGATTCATGACCCTGTCCAAAGGAATGAAATTAAAGAAAATAGAGCTAGAAACCGTTCGGCTGGCCTTTCAGCAGCATGGTTTCGAGATTATAGAATAGAAGGAGAGATTACGATGAGCGAACTGATTAATAACCGCGAGGTCGATATTCCGGAACAGACACGCCGCCAGGCTATGCTGAGAGAGATCATCAAGGAGCTGCATGCGGGCAAAAGCGTGGAGGAGGTTAAGGCACGATTTGAAGAGGCGGTAGGCGATGTTACGGTGGAGGAAATCTCCGCCATGGAGCACTCCCTAATGACCGAGGAAGGCATTCCGGTAGAGGAAGTACAGCGCCTCTGCTCCGTGCATACGGCGATTTTCAAAGGCTCGATTGAACAAATTCACCGTTCTTCTAAGCCCGAGGAGCAGCCCGGTCATCCCGTGCATACGTTCAAGCTGGAGAACCGCGAGATCGAGCGTCTGGTCAACTTCCGGCTGGAGCTGCATGCGGATAAGTTCAAGAAGAACGCCAGCGATGAGATTATTTTCAAACTGCTGGAGGACCTGAGTCTGCTGCTGGATCTCGACAAGCACTACAGCCGCAAGGAGAATCTCCTGTTCCCTTACCTGGAGAAGTACGGTATATACGGTCCTACGAAGGTAATGTGGGGAGTCGATGACGGAATCCGCAATATGATCAAGGAAGCCAAGAAGGCGCTTAGCGCCTATAACGGGGACAGCGGGCAGATTACAGCCGCACTTGAAGAGATTATTAAGGAAGTCAATGAAATGATCTTCAAGGAAGAGAATATTCTGCTACCGATGGCGCTGGATAAGCTGACTGAGGATGAGTGGGTCAAAATCGCCCGCGAAAGCGATGAAATCGGCTTCTGCCTGACTGCGCCGGATCAGGAATGGGTACCGGAACGTGCGGCGGAGCCTGAGGGCGCTGATGTTCCGGCGGAAGAAGGGGAAGGTCTGTCCCCCCAGGGCTTCATCCGGTTCGAGACCGGGCTGTTGTCGCTCCACCAGCTTGAGACGCTGATGAATCATCTGCCGGTGGATCTCACCTTTATCGATGAGAACGATGTCGTCCGCTACTTCTCGCATGGCAAGGAACGGATCTTCGCCCGGACGAAGGCTGTCATCGGCCGCACCGTGCAGAACTGCCATCCGCCGCAAAGCGTGCATGTTGTTGAGAAGCTGCTGGCGGATTTCAAGGCCGGAGTGAAGGATGCTGAGGATTTCTGGATTAACATCAAGGATAAATTCATCTATATCCGCTATTTCGCCGTGCGGGATGCAGACGGCCGTTATATGGGGACGCTGGAATTCACCCAGAATATCGCACCGATCCGTGCCCTTGAGGGCCAGAAGCGGATTTTGTCGGAATAGCAGTAATACGTCCGGTGCCTTACAATAGAAGAGAATGAACGGACTTTCTTGCCTGCCTGGTGAGAAAGTCTTTTTGTTAAAAAATAAGAATTTATATGTTTTGGGGTTATGTTATGCGGGTTGCCGCCGGGCTGAAGCTGCCAGTGAGCGTTCCGGCCAGCTTCCTCAAGCCCATTGCCCCGGGTGTATCGCCTTTCCTTGACCGCAGGGGAGGCTTCTATTATAGTGGGTACGTAGGATTAACTATTTTAGCATAGAAAAAGGTGGCTTGTAACATGTCTGAACATATCTACGTTGGCGTGGATTTAGGTGGTACCACGATTAAGGTTGGAATCTGTAATGCCGAGGGAAGCCTGCTGCACACTTACGAAGGTCCGACAGGGACTGCGGATGGCGTCGATGCTGTCATCGATAATATCGAGAAGTATGTACGCCAGATTGTGGAGGACTCTCCGTACTCCTGGGACCAGTTGGCTGGTGTGGGTGCGGGACTGGCCGGATTTACGAATATTCGTGAAGGTATCATCATCCTTGCGCCCAACATAGGATTTAGAGATGTGCCGATCCGCTCCATTCTGGAGGGTCGTCTGAACAAGCCAGTCAAAATAGACAATGATGCTAACGTGGCTGCACTGGGCGAAGCCTGGAGCGGTGCAGGGCGCGGCATAGAGAATTGTGTCTGCTATACGCTCGGTACGGGTGTCGGCGGCGGTATTATTATTAATGGTAAGGTGTATCAGGGCTTTGCCGGTCTTGCCGGCGAGCTGGGACATATCTCTGTGGTGCCCGATCTGGAAGCGATCCAGTGCGGCTGCGGGAACATGGGCTGTTTGGAAACCGTTTCCTCAGCGACAGGCATTATCCGCATGGCGAATGATGCTGTAGCACGCGGGGACCGGACCTCCTTGTCCACCGTTGAAAAAATCGCTGCGAAGGAAGTATTCGATGCCGCTAAGGCAGGCGATGAGGCTGCGCTGCGTATTGTGAACCGGGCGGCCTTCTACCTGGGCAAATCGATGGCTTCCGTTGCAGCGGTTCTGAACCCAGAAGTATTCATCGTCGGTGGCGGAGTCTCCAAGGCAGGCGATATTCTGTTCGATGAAGTCCGCCGGGTGTTCGCTAAGCTGGCGCCTGCCCCTCTGCAGACCGGTGTTACGATTGTACCTGCAGCACTTGGCAATGACGCCGGTATTATTGGTGCGGCAGGGCTGCTGCTGCGTTCTTAAAAGACTGGAATTATTCATATACTAATTATAGGGAGGGATGCTGTAATGACTGACCTCGAGCAAACCCTGCCCGCCCATGCCACCCTGATTATCATTACAGGCATGTCGGGTGCGGGCAAGACGATTGCCGTGCAGAGCCTGGAGGATCTGGGGTTCTTCTGCGTGGACAATCTACCGCCTGTGCTAATCCCGAAATTCGCTGAGCTGATTGAGCAGTCCAAAGGTAAAATCGCCAAGGTCGCGCTGGTCATCGACCTCAGGGGGCGGGAATTCTTCACCGCCTTGTCGGAGTCTTTGGCCTATATCAAGGACGAGTCAACGATCGGGTGTGAGATCCTTTTCCTGGATGCCACAGATTCAGTGCTTGTACAGCGTTACAAGGAGAGCCGGAGGCATCATCCGCTTGCTCCTAAGGGCATGCCGCTGGACGGCATCCGCATGGAGCGCCAGATGCTGGAGGAACTGAAGAATTCAGCTACTCTGTGTCTGGATACCAGCAGCATGAAGCCGGTGCAGCTCAAAGAAAAAATAGTGTCACGCTTCTCCCACCTCGGGAAAAGCACCCTCTCGGTTAACATTACTTCGTTTGGATTCAAGTATGGAATTCCGATTGATGCTGACCTGGTGTTCGACGTCCGCTTCCTGCCTAATCCACATTATGTGGATCAGCTGCGGCCTAAGACAGGCCAAGACAACGAGGTGTACGACTATGTAATGAAATGGCCTGAAACGCAAGAATTTCTGACCAAGCTGCTAGATATGCTTCAATTCCTTATTCCGCAATACCGCAAGGAAGGCAAATCCCAGATTATTATCGGCATCGGCTGTACAGGCGGCAAACACCGCTCGGTAGCCATCGCCGAATACCTGGGCAAAATGCTGGGAGTTAGCGAGACGGAAGCGGTAGCAGTCAGCCATCGGGACTCCGAACGCGACCGGCATTGATGAGAGAAGGGATGATTAGTGGCTGAAGAACAAGGACAGCGTCCGAAGATCGTCGTGATGGGCGGCGGGACCGGACTCTCCGTGATGCTCCGGGGGCTGAAAGAGAAGCCGCTGGATATCACGGCGATCGTAACTGTCGCAGATGACGGGGGAAGCTCCGGGATTCTGCGCAGTGAGCTGCAGATGCCGCCGCCCGGGGATATCCGCAACGTACTTACAGCTATGGCTGACGTTGAGCCTCTGATGGCGCAGATTATGAAGTACCGCTTCAGCAGCGGAGAAGGCTTAGCCGGACATAGCCTGGGCAATTTGATTCTGGCTGCACTGACCGACATCTCCGGGGATTTCGTTACAGCAGTCCGAGAGCTGAGCCGGCTGTTCGCCGTTCGCGGCCGGGTGCTGCCTGCGGCCGGAGAGGCGGTAATCCTGCATGCCGAGATGGCGGATGGGACGCTGATTACCGGCGAATCCAAAATTCCGGAGGCAGGCGGCGTCATTAAGCGCGTGTTCCTGGAGCCTGTGGATGTAGAGCCGCTGCCGGAGGCGCTGGAGGCTATCCGCAACGCAGATGCTATTCTGCTTGGTCCGGGCAGTCTGTACACCAGCATTCTGCCGAATCTGCTGGTGCCGAAGCTGGCAGAGGCCGTAGTGGCTTCAGAGGCGATTAAGATTTTTGTATGCAATGTGATGACCCAGCCGGGCGAAACGGATAATTATACAGTTAATGACCATCTTCAGGCCGTATATGACCACATCGGGCTGCATCTGTTCGATTATGTAATCGTGAATGACGGGGAGATCCCGGAGCAGGTTCAGCTTAAATACGCCGAGAAGGGCGCCCGCCCGGTGCAGCTTGACCGTGAGGCTGTGGATGGCAACGGGTATAAGGTGATTGCCGACAAGCTGGTATTATTCAAAACCTATTTGCGGCATGATACAGATAAGCTCAGTCACCATATTTTCCAGCTGGTGAAGGATTGGATTGACAGAAAGAGTTAAATGAAAGAGGTGAGCCCCTTGTCTTTTGCGGCCCTTACCAAAAAAGAGCTGACGATGGTCGAGAGCCCGCCCTGCTGCGAGAAAGCGGAAATGTCAGCGCTGATCCGAATGAACGGTTCGGTGCAGCTTTCAAGCAAAAAGGTGGTTCTCGACATTTCGACGGAGAACGCCGCGATTGCAAGGCGGGTATATTCTTTGCTTAAGAAATATTACCAGGTCCATATCGAGCTGCTCGTGCGTAAAAAAATGCGTTTGAAGAAGAATAACGTCTATATTGTAAGAATTCCGAACCAGGTCCAGGAGATCCTTAAGGATCTGCGGATTGTCTCTGAAGGTTTTATTTTCACGGATGGGATTGATGAGGAGATTGTCGGCAAGAATTGCTGCAAGCGTGCCTATCTGCGCGGAGCCTTCATGGCAGGCGGTTCAGTCAATAACCCGGAGGGCTCTTCGTACCACTTGGAAATCGCTTCCATGTATGAGGAGCACTGCAAGGCGCTCGTTGAGCTGGCTGGTGAATTTCACCTGAATGCCCGCTGTATAGAACGCAAAAAAGGCTTCATCCTATACATCAAGGAAGGCGAGAAGATCATCGAGTTCCTCAGTCTGATCGGCGCTCATCAGGCGCTGTTCAAATTCGAGGATGTGCGGATCATGCGCGATATGCGCAACTCGGTCAACCGGATTGTGAACTGCGAAACGGCCAATCTGAATAAGACGATCAGTGCGGCGGTACGCCAGATTGAGAACATCAAGCTGCTGCAGCGCGAGGTGGGTCTGGAAAGTTTGCCGGATAAGCTGCGGGAGGTTGCCGAGATCAGATTGGCTCACCCGGATATTAACCTCAAGGAAGTCGGGGATATGCTGGGCGGGACGGTCAGTAAATCGGGTGTTAACCACCGTTTGCGCAAAATTGATGAGCTGGCGGACAAGGTCCGCGGCGGCTGATTATTTTTTTTCTAGTGCGGTATGCGTTATAATGATATAATATTATAAAATTAATGTGAAATTTTTGGGCAGATCTCAAATAGGGGGTAAGCGTTTCATGACAAAGCACCCGGTAGTTGTTCGGTTGAAGACGGGGCTCCATGCTCGGCCGGCAGCATTGTTTGTGCAAGAAGCTAATAAGTTTTCGTCGGAGATTTTCGTGGAAAAAGACGATAAAAAAGTGAACGCCAAGAGTATCATGGGCATTATGAGCCTTGCGATCAGTTCCGGTACGGAGATTCATATCAGCGCAGATGGTGCAGACGCGGAACAGGCTGTAACCGCTTTGACCAGTCTGGTAAGCAAGGAAGAGCTTGAGAATCAATAAATGCTACATGGTCTTACCAAAGGGACTGCACCCTGTTTGTGAGACAGGGGTCAAAACACCTTGCAAGTTTAAGCAGCCAGTCGCCGAAAATCCACCGGCGACTGGTTATTTAGTTTCGCCTGAATCCGAATTGAGTTATAGTAGGTGATGTAGTCTCGAACGGTCCGTTCAACGATTGCTGTCGTTGTACACATGAGATCTTCGAGGTAGAACGTTTCAGACTTTAGGGTGGAATGAAACGATTCGATGGGGGCATTATCCGCGGGCGTTCCTTTACGGGACATGCTCATGGTAATGCCTTTTTCTTTGACTGCCGCCTGGTACGCCTGAGACGTATACACACTGCCCTGATCGCTGTGGAGCAGCATGTTGGCCCGCTCTGGAAGTTGGCCCAGCGTATCCAATACAAAGGACGTGTCCTGCTTGTCCGCTATACTGTAAGCGACAATTTCTCCGTTGTACAGATCCAAAATACTTGAAAGGTACAACATCTTGCCGCCAAACGGCAAATACGTAATATCTGTGACCAGTTTTTGCAAGGGAGCTGCTGCATGAAATTGCCGCTTTAACAGATGTTCTGCAGGTTGTGCCGGTTGCCCCGTAGTCTTTCGTTTCTTCATCCTCACACGGCACTGTAATCCCTCACGCTGCATGATACGCTGGACCCGTTTATGGTTTATAGGCTCTTCTGCCCGAAGGAGTGCCGTGATTTTACGGTAACCGTACCGGAATTTGTGCAGAGTGCAAAGCTGCCTTATCTTTTCCACCATCCGATCTGTACGTTGAGTCCTGGCAGCCTTCCAGCGGTAGTAGGTAGCTCTCGCGACCCCAAGCCACGCACAAGCCTCCGACACCTTCACTTCTGCCCGAATGGATTCGATCCAGGCAACGACAACTTCTGGTTCCACCCCCTTTCCAGTTCCTTGTACTTTTTTAGCAGGTCCAATTGTTGCTTCAGGAATCGATTCTCTGCCTTTAGTCTCTCCAGCTCCGTAGTGGCTTCCGGACCTTTTCCAAGGCTGTATTGCTTACCTACAGGTTGCTCCATGCGATGAATTTCGCCTTCGCGATACCATTTCATCCAGACTTTTAGTTGTGTCCTATTTCGTATGCCCAACTGTCTCATAACATCGCTCACGGGTACTCCTGCCAATCTCATTTCTATAGCTTTCATCTTTATTTCTACGGGGTAACTCACTCTGGTTGCCAACGCAAAAAACACCTCCAAGGATATCTCCCTATCTTACGACAGAGTTTCATTCTCTTGAAGGTGTTTTGATTTGTCTCACATTAGGGGGTCAGTCCCCAAAAGCCCCTTAGGGGCTTTTTTTCATATCAGCTATACTGGATAAGGCGGGGGATAGGAATGCAGATTCAAGGCAATGAAGTATCATTAGTGGAACCTGCTGAGACGTTCAGAGAGCCGTATTTAGCCTTTTATGAGGAGTGGAAGGCCAGCGGTGAGCCATTTGTCCCCTGGGTAACAGAGATGGACCCGGCTGACTTTGGCGGTATGATTCAGGCTCTTCGCGGGTATGCCCATGGTGCAGAAATCCCGGACGGGTGGGTGAGAAGTTCAACCTTCTGGCTGGTGACTACGGACAAGCGGGTAGTGGGAGCTGTGAACATCAGGCATCGGCTGACGGAGAGGCTGCTCCATTCTGGCGGGCATATCGGTTATGGCATCGTCCCCTCTGCACGCAGACAGGGCTATGCAAGTGAGCTTCTGAAACAGGCTCTCCTGAAGGCCGGTGAACTGGGTATTGAGCAGGCACTCGTGGTCTGTGACGCCGTCAACACCGCATCGGAACGGACAATCCGCAGGAATGGCGGTATCGGGGATAGCGAATATATAGAGGAGGACGGAAATGTCATCCGCCGCTTCTGGATCGGGACGGGGAGCAAATAAAAAAATATCGTACATTGCTCATGCAACTTTTACCATGCTGTCCCGTCTAGAGGGTACTAACACTTAAACGAATCGAAAGGGGATGGCAAGCATGAGAAAATGGGGTAAATCGATTGGAGCAGTATTGCTGGCAGGGAGCTTGATGATTGGAGGAATGGGGTTGAGCGGAGTGCTAAAGGGTCCTGAAAAGGCTTACGCTGATGAGGTGCAGAAGAATATTGTGAACGTGGTGGGCAAAGGCGAGCTGTCGATCAAACCGGATATCGCGTATCTCTCCATCGGGGTAACGACAACTGCCGAAACCGCGCAGGAAGCACAGAAGGGCACAGCCGCGAAGGTCTCCAAGCTGACCGCCTTGTTCAAGACCACTTGGGGCATTGCGGACAAGGACATTCAGAGCACCCAGTTCTACGTACAGCCTAACTACACTTACAGCGAGAAAGACGGCCAGAAGGTAAAAGGCTATAACGCCCAGCATACCCTGGAGGTCGCTTACCGGGATCTGACAAAGGTTGGACAATTGCTGGACGCTGCCTCGGCGGCTGGAGCGAACAACATCGGCAATGTGCGGTTTGCCATTGAAGATCCATCGGCTTTTGAAGCACAGGTAATCGAGAAGGCTATGCAGAATGCAGATGTCAAAGCAGCGGCTATTGCCAAAGCAGCCAAACGCGGACTGGGCCAGGTAGTCACAGTCGTTCAGAGTGATGACGGGAATAACCCGGTGGTCTACGCTGAAGCAGCGCAAAAGATGGCAATGGATTCTGCTGCCGGAAGTTCCGTTGAACCCGGGCAGGTCAAGGTCACTACCCAATTGAATGTAACCTATGAACTGAAATAAACGTTTCGCAAGAGGCGCTTGCTCTGCTGTTATAGCGGGGCAGGCGCTTTTATATAATTATATGAATGTATATATATGCACATATGCGCTATCGAAAGCTCTCAATTTGTTTAAATTGAGGTAACAGGATCTTTAGATAATCATGGCAAACCTTAAGAAACTGTAAAGCGGATTGTAACAATCCCCGCGCTTTCTTTTACTATAATAGGAACAGTGATACTGAGGAACACACATCATGACTAATCATACCACCAGGTGGAAGGGGAAATAACAATGAATACGAACTCTAAAAAATACATCCGCAGATGGGGTGCGGGAATGCTCGCAGCAGGAATTCTGCTGGGCGGAACAGGAATCCTCAATGCAGATATTACGGAGGCCGCTCCGGCAACCGTTCAGGCCAAATCCAAATCCTCCTCTGTAGTGCTCAAGGTAAACGGTAAAAGCACAGCCCTAACGGGCCTACTCCAGGAAGGAAAGGTATGGGTGCCGGTAACCTTCCTGCGCGATGCGCTGGGGATGCCACTCTCTTATGATAAAGCAGGGAAGACCTACACGATCGGTACCGGTGCTGCGCAAACGAAGCTGGTACTTTCAGAGTATGGAATCGCTATTAAGGTGAACAATTATTACATCAATGAATATGACGTCAAACAACAGAACAACCGGCTGTACGTCCCGTCTCAGCTCATTAACGATTACCTGGGCTATAAGGTGGACTGGAACGCGGCAGCAGGACAGCTGAATCTGACGAAAAGAACGCAGAATGCGATAACTATCAAGACTGTGAGCTATGTGAAGGATCATAAGGATGCGCCTGTCCGGCTGGATTATCCGCAGGTCAGCGGTCTGGCAAGTGCAGAGGCTGAGAAGGCAATCAATGATACGATTAAGCAGACCGTTCTGAAATTCGCAGCCGAATCTGAGGATGTAATTTCCAAGCGCCAGAAGGATGAACAGCCGTATGAATTTGAAGGCGGCTATGTAGTCACCTACAATCAGGATGGCGTACTTAGTCTGGTGACTAATCAGTACGAATATACCGGCGGTGCTCACGGGATGACGTACCGCAATGCCTTCACCTTCTCGCTCAAAGACGGCAAACGCCTGCTGCTGGGCGACCTGTTCGGGGCCAACCCCAATTACAAGAAGCAGCTTAACAGCAAGTTGACTACTGAGCTCAAGGCTCATGGAGGCTATCTGGGCGGGTTCACCGGCCTGAATACCGAGAAGTATTTCTATTTAAAAGATGGAAAAGCGGTGCTCTTCTTCCAGTTGTATGAATATACCGTCTATGCTGCAGGCTTCCCGGAATTCGACTTCAGCTTCAAGGAACTTCTGCCTGACGGTAGCAGTCCGTTCACAGCGCTGAAATAATAGATCTTCATAAGAATGCTCTTGTGTTTCCTCCGGGAGACGCAGGGGCATTCTCCATGTGCAGTGCCTAATCAGCCTGCCCTGCCGTTACCACTTTACCCGGATAGTCATAAGCTATAGAAGGCAAGCAGCTTATAACGGGGAGGTAAGGTTATGGTCTATGCGTATACGGCTATCGGAGATTCACTCACAACCGGCTTCGGGGCGCTGCCCGGGAACGGGTTTGTCCCCATCTATCGTCGGATGGCAGAAGGGAGGCTGGGCATGCCAGTGGCGCCGGCGAATCTTGGCGTCAACGGTCTGACCACCGGGGGGCTGAAGCAACGGCTGAGGACCTCTAATGTCTACCGGGCAGCAGTGAAGGATGCGCAGATCATTACGATGTCCATTGGCGGCAATGACTTGATTAAGGCAGCCCGGGCAGCGGGGCCCAGGCCCGGTGAATTCCAGGGCTTGCTTCAGCAGGCGCTCCGGGATTGCAAGCACAATTACAGCGACATCATGGGCACCCTTACACAGCTCAAGGCTGGTACGCGTAGCCCCTATATCATCCGATTGGTAGGCCTCTATAACCCATATCCCCAGGTGGATGAAGCAACAGAGTGGGTGCGGGAGTTCAACCGCTATGCCGCAGGCTATAGCAGTAATAATGTAGGTTTTGCTTCGATATATCATGAATTTGCCGGTAATGAGCGGGGGCTGCTGTTCCTGGACCATATCCACCCGAACGGCAGAGGCTACCGCGTAATCGCAGGCAAGCTGGATGCCCTGGGGTACGGGGGCTTAAGGTAGGCATGAAGAAAGAGGCTGTAACATGACCGGACCGGTCTGTTACAGCCTCTTGGTGTATTCATTGGGATAGATTACTTATACGCCTGTCGGCAAAGTCTTCTCAATTACCTTGTCCACGATACCATATTCGGCAGCGTCTGCAGCACTCATGAAGTAATCGCGGTCGGTATCCTTCTCGATCTTCTCCAGCGGCTGGCCTGTACGCTCGGACAGGATGCGGTTCAGCTTCTCACGCAGCTTGATGATGCGGCGGGCGCGGATCTCGATATCCGAAGCCTGGCCCTGGGCACCGCCTAGCGGCTGGTGAATCATGATCTCGCTGTTCGGCAGGGCGAAACGCTTGCCCTTGGCACCGGCGTTCAGCAGGAATGCTCCCATAGAAGCGGCCATACCTACACAGATGGTAGATACATCCGGCTTAATGTATTGCATTGTATCAAAGATTGCCATACCCGCTGTGATGGAACCGCCTGGGCTGTTCACATACAGGTGAATATCCTTATCCGGGTCCTCGGCAGCCAGGAAGAGCATTTGTGCGATGATGGAATTGGCTACCACGTCATTAACCTCCGTTCCAAGGAAAATGATGCGGTCCTTCAGCAGGCGGGAATAGATGTCATAAGCGCGCTCACCGCGGTTGCTCTGTTCTACTACCATAGGAATATAACTCACGTGGAAAACCTCCTTGAAATTGGTGCTTCGAATGTGTTCATTGTTTACTGTTACCGTAATAACCACATGATAAACAAATTCAAACAAAAAGTCAAAGAAAGTCAAACTTACTTTCAAAAAAAAGAGCCCTCAAGCGGCTCATTGGTTAAATATAATATATCCGGCACTAAATTATGTACAAGCTTGAAAATAATGGCGCGCCCGCCAAGAATCGAACTTGGATCTCAGGCTTCGGAGGCCTACGTCATATCCATTGGACCACGGGCGCAACAGAAATTATTATAATACACATCTCGGATAAAAGCAATGTGTATTAAGCATGCTGCTTAAAAATAGTTTTGTCCGTTTTCATTAAGAAAGCCGGAGATACGCCTCCTGCCTGCTGTGCGCCGGACAAGCCCATGTATAAGATGAAAGCGGGCTGAGAATTATAGTCTCGGAACACTTGCACTCGGCGTCAGTTTTGGGTAGAATATGGGTGGGACTTAAAAAGTTAACCCGGGACATTTTGAGACCACGAACAAGGGATAAGAGAAAGACGAAGTTGCAGGAGTGAAAGCATGCGTAATTTATTGGAAATCCAAAAGCAGCTTCTGCCTGATCTCATGGAAACCCTTAAGAGACGGTATACGATTCTACATCAGATCATGCTGTCAGATATTATTGGGCGCAGGACGTTAGCCGCATCGCTTGATATGACTGAGCGGGTGCTGCGCGCCGAGACGGATCTTCTGAAATCGCAGGGGCTCATTGAGATCGAGAGCGTCGGTATGCGCATTAGCGATGCCGGTCGCGGACTGCTTGACCTGCTGGAGCCGGTCGCCAAGAGCCTATTCGGCCTGGATGATCTGGAAGAGAAAATTCGTACTACGTACGGTCTCACCAAAGTAATTGTGGTACCTGGTGATTGTGAGACATCGCCGTTCACTAAGCGTGAACTGGGGCGCGCAGGCTCCAAGGCACTGCTCAGCGTACTGCGCAGTGACGACACGATTGCCGTCACAGGCGGATCAACCCTGGCCGAGATGGCCGATCAGCTGACCCCGCCGCTATCCCTTTCCTATAAGAACGCCTGGGTTGTTCCGGCGCGCGGAGGACTGGGAGAGAGCATGGAGATACAGGCCAACACCATTGCTTCAACCATGGCCAAACGGATTGGTGCCAATTACCGACTGTTGCATGTGCCCGATCTGCTTAGCGGAGACGCTTATCAGTCACTTGCGCAGGACTCCAATATTGGAGAGATTGTACAAATTATCCGCAGATCGCGTATTATTGTACATGGAATAGGTGATGCCATTGAAATGACTCACCGCCGCAAGCTGGACTCCGGGACAATCTCAGAGATTCAGGGCGAGGGTGCTGTAGCCGAGTCCTTCGGATACTATTTCAATGAGGACGGCGAAGTGGTTCACACTATGCTGACCATGGGGCTGCGCCTGGAAGACATAATCCGAACAGAAGTCGTTATCGGCATTGCCGGAGGCAAACGCAAGGCGAAGGCTATTCATGCGATGCTGCGGTTCGGGCAAGAGGATATTCTCGTCATCGACGAGGCGGCGGCTGTCGAAATTGGCAAGGAAATCGACACACAGCTACAAAAGGTCCTATAGATTCCATTAAATGGGGCGCGCGCAAAGGGTTTATGCATTATACTTAACATTGTTGTCTTGACGAGCCTCACGGCCTGTCTTGAATAAATAAAACGAACTCTAGGAGGAACTATTCAATGAGTGTAAAAGTTGGTATTAACGGTTTTGGACGTATTGGACGCCTTGCATTCCGCCGTATTCAAAATGTAGAAGGTATCGAAGTGGTAGCAATCAATGACTTGACTGACGCTAAGATGCTTGCTCATTTGCTTAAATATGATACAACTCAAGGTAAATTCCAAGGCGATGTTGAAGTGCATGACGGCTTCTTCAAAGTTAACGGTAAAGATGTTAAGGTTCTGGCGAACCGCAACCCTGAAGAACTTCCTTGGGGAGAGCTTGGCGTTGATATCGTTCTGGAATGTACTGGTTTCTTCACAACTAAAGAAGCCGCTGAGAAGCACCTGAAAGGCGGAGCTAAGAAAGTAGTTATTTCCGCTCCTGCTACAGGCGACATGAAAACTGTTGTGTACAACGTTAACGATGACATCCTTGACGGTTCCGAAACAGTAATCTCCGGTGCATCTTGCACAACGAACTGCCTGGCTCCTATGGCCAAAGTCCTGAACGACAAGTTCGGTATCATCGAAGGTCTGATGACTACTATCCACGCTTACACAGGTGACCAGAATACTCTTGATGCTCCACACGCAAAAGGCGACTTCAGACGCGCCCGCGCTGCTGCTGAGAACATCATCCCTAACACTACCGGTGCTGCTAAAGCCATCGGCCTGGTTATTCCAGAACTGAAGGGCAAACTTGACGGTGCAGCACAACGTGTGCCTGTAGCTACAGGTTCCCTGACTGAGCTGGTTACTGTTCTGGACAAGAGCGTAACCGTTGAAGAAATCAATGCAGCCATGAAAGAAGCTTCTGACCCAGAAACTTATGGCTACACTGAAGATGAAATCGTATCTTCCGACATCAAGGGTATGACTTTCGGTTCCCTGTTCGATGCAACTCAGACTAAAGTACTGACTGTTGGCGACAAACAGCTGGTTAAAACTGTTGCTTGGTATGACAATGAAATGTCCTATACTGCACAGCTGGTTCGTACTTTGGAGAAATTCGCTAAGCTTGCTAAATAAGACCGATTTCATATAAGCAGTACAATAGAGCGGAAACAAGGAAAGTCTGTTTCCGCTCTTTCTAAAAATATAAGACTTTATAGGCTGGTCGCTATAAAGTATCCTTCTATTTCTCGCTGAAACGGTACCGTCCTAAAGAGGACGGTAAAGGTCGTTTCAACTTGATGAACTGGATTCGTGTGAAATGGCTTTGTGAAGGAACCAATTTTGGGTGTGGAGGAAATGTTAATCATGAACAAAAAAAGTGTCCGTGATGTAGAAGTAAAAGGCAAACGCGTATTCGTGCGTGTAGATTTCAATGTGCCAGTGGAAGACGGCAAGATCACTGATGATACCCGTATCCGCGAAACCCTTCCAACAATTAAATACCTGATTGAGAACGGTGCAAAGGTCATTCTGGCCAGCCATATGGGCCGTCCTAAAGGCGAATTCGTCGATTCCATGCGGTTGACTTCCGCTGCAGTCCGTTTGTCTGAATTGCTCGGCAAACCGGTAGCCAAGGCTGATGAGGCCATCGGCGAAGCGGTAAAAGCGAAAATTGCTGAGCTGAACGATGGCGATGTGCTTGTGCTTGAGAATGTCCGTTTCTACAAAGGCGAAGAGAAGAATGATCCTGAACTGGCTAAGCAGTTCGCTGAACTGGCTGACCTGTTCGTCAATGACGCATTCGGCGCAGCTCACCGTGCCCATGCTTCGACAGAAGGAATCGCTCACTTCCTGCCTGCAGTATCCGGTCTTCTGATGGAGAAGGAATTGTCCGTCCTCGGCAAGGCTCTTTCTAACCCGGAACGTCCTTTCACTGCCATCATCGGCGGTTCCAAGGTTAAAGACAAGATTGACGTTATCGACAACCTGCTGAATCTGGCTGACAATGTACTGATTGGCGGCGGCCTCTCTTACACGTTCACCAAGGCTCAAGGTTTCGAAATCGGTAAATCCCTGGTAGACAACGACAAGATTGATGCAGCACTTGGATTCATTGAGAAGGCCAAGAAGCTGGGCAAGAACTTCGTGCTTCCGGTTGACGTTGTAGTCGCTGACAAGTTCGGTGCAGATGCCAACACCAAGATTGTAGATGTAACCGAGATTCCTGCAGACTGGGAAGGTCTGGACATCGGTCCTAAGACTCGTGAAATCTATGCCGATATTATCAAAAACTCCAAGCTGGTTGTATGGAATGGACCTATGGGCGTATTTGAAATCGATAAATTTGCTGAAGGTACTATTGCCGTAGCTCAGGCTTGTGCAACTACTGAAGGCTACACAGTTATCGGCGGCGGAGATTCCGCAGCAGCTGCTGAGAAATTCCACCTCGCAGACCAGATGGATCACATCTCCACTGGCGGCGGCGCATCGCTCGAGTTCATGGAAGGCAAGGCTCTTCCAGGTGTAGAAGCACTGAACGACAAGTAATACCGAAGAGGGAGGCAATACATCACTATGAGTAGAACACCTATTATTGCAGGCAACTGGAAAATGTTCAAAACCGTTCCGGAAGCTGAAGGCTTCATCGCTGAAATTAAAGGCCAGGCAGAAGTGGCAGGTGTAGAGACTGTTATCTGCGCGCCATTCACTAACCTGCCAGCACTGGTTGCAGCGGTACAAGGCACCACCATCAAGATTGGTGCACAGAACCTGCACTTTGAAGACAACGGCGCTTATACAGGTGAGATCAGCGGCGTAATGCTGAAGGATCTTGGTGTAGAGTATGTTATTATCGGTCACTCCGAACGCCGTGCTTATTTCGGTGAGACGGACGAAATCGTCAACAAAAAAATGCATGCGGCATTCCGTCACGGCATTACTCCAATTGTCTGCGTAGGCGAAAAGCTTGAAGAGCGTGAAGCTGATCAGACTAAGGACGTATGTAAGGTTCAGACTGAAGCGGCATTTGCCGGTCTTAGCGCAGAGCAGGCAGCAAGCGTAGTTATCGCTTACGAGCCAATCTGGGCGATTGGTACAGGTAAATCCTCCACTTCCCAGGACGCCAATGAAGTTATTGCTTATATCCGTACCCTTGTTAAAGGTCTGTACGATGAAGCAACAGCTGAAGCAGTACGTATCCAATACGGCGGCAGCGTGAAGCCTGAGAATGTAACGGAGTACATGAGTCAAAGCGACATCGACGGCGCTCTTGTCGGCGGTGCCAGCCTGCAGCCTGCTTCCTTCGTTTCACTCGTTGAGGGGGCGAAGTAAGAATGTCAGCTCCAAGACCTGTAGCACTGATTATCATGGACGGCTTCGGACTGCGGAACACGGATGAAGGCAACGCTGTTGCCCAAGCCAACAAGCCGAACTACGACCGTTACCTGAAGCAATATCCGAATACTACGCTTACCGCTTGCGGCGAAGCTGTAGGTCTGCCGGAAGGCCAAATGGGTAACTCTGAAGTAGGACACCTTAACATTGGTGCCGGCCGGATTGTATACCAGGACCTGACCCGTATCGACAAGTCGATACGCGACGGAGAATTCTTTGAGAACGAAACGCTGGTGGCTGCTGTAAGAAGCGCTAAATCAACCGGCAAAAAGCTTCACCTCTATGCCCTGGTATCCGATGGCGGCGTACACAGCCACATCAATCACCTGTTCGCCATGCTCGATCTGGCCAAAAAAGAAGATCTGCATGAAGTCTATATTCATGCCTTCATGGATGGCCGTGACGTACCTCCCGACAGTGGACAGAAGTTCATTCAGGATCTGGTCGCCAAGATTGAAGAGGTTGGCGTAGGAACGATTGCTACGGTATCCGGACGCTATTTCGCGATGGACCGTGACAAACGCTGGGACCGTGTAGAGAAGGCTTACCGTGCAATGGTATATGGCGAAGGCCCTAAATATACCGATGCCCTTCAGGCCATCACTGCATCCTACCAGAATTCTGTGTTCGATGAATTCGTGGAGCCAAGTGTAATTGTGGACAGCCAGAACAACCCGGTAGCGACAGTGGAGAGCGGCGATTCTGTCATTTTCCTTAACTTCCGTCCTGACCGTGCGATCCAGCTGTCACAAGTGTTCACAAACTCGGATTTCCGCGGCTTCGACCGTGGTCCTAAGTTCCCGCAAGGCCTGCACTTCGTATGCCTGACTACCTTCAGTGAGACCGTTCAAGGCTTCGTGGCGTACTCCCCGAAGAACCTGGACAACACGCTCGGTGAAGTGCTGGTTCAGCAGAACAAGAAGCAGCTGCGTATTGCGGAGACAGAGAAGTATCCGCATGTGACCTTCTTCTTCAGCGGCGGACGCGACGAGGAGCTTCCTGGTGAGACCCGCATCCTGATCAACTCGCCCAAAGTGGCAACCTATGATCTGCAGCCTGAGATGAGCGCATACGAAGTGGCGGCGGCCTGCGTAGCGGAGATCGAAGCGGATAGACAAGATGCCATTATCCTGAACTTTGCTAACCCTGATATGGTAGGACACTCCGGCATGCTGGAGCCTACGATTAAGGCAGTTGAAGTTACGGACGAGTGCGTAGGCAAAGTTGTGGATGCTGTGGTTGCCAAGGGCGGCGTTGCTATTATCATTGCCGACCACGGGAATGCGGATATGGTATTCGATGAGAACGGACGTCCGTTCACAGCCCATACCACCAACCCGGTTCCATTCATCGTTACCACTGAAGATGTAGTTCTGCGTGAAGCTGGTATTCTCGCAGATGTGGCACCGACGATCCTGGATCTGATGGGACTTCCGCAGCCTGCGGAAATGACCGGACAATCCATGATTGCCAGCCGCAAATAAGCAAGACATCTGTTTTTGTAAACCCAAAACCATTGTATAAAAGGAGATTAAACTTACATGACTATTATTTCTGATGTGTATGCACGCGAAGTCCTTGACTCCCGTGGTAACCCTACTGTAGAGGTTGACGTATATCTGGAGTCCGGCGCAAAAGGCCGCGCTATCGTTCCTTCCGGCGCTTCCACTGGCGCTCATGAAGCTGTAGAGCTTCGTGACGGCGACAAATCCCGTTACATGGGTAAAGGCGTTCTGAAAGCTGTTGAGAACGTAAACGAAATTATCGCTCCAGAAGTAATCGGGATGGACGCTCTTGACCAAGTGGGCATCGACAAGCTGATGATCACTTTGGACGGAACTCACAACAAAGGTAAGCTGGGCGCTAACGCAATCCTGGCTGTATCCATGGCCGTAGCACGCGCTGCTGCAACTGCTCTGGACATTCCTTTGTATGTATACCTGGGCGGATTCAACGCCAAGACTCTTCCAGTACCAATGATGAACATCATCAACGGTGGTGAGCATGCCGATAACAACATCGACGTTCAAGAGTTCATGGTTCTTCCAGTAGGGGCTTCAAGCTTCAAGGAAGCTCTGCGTACAGGTGCGGAAATCTTCCACAACCTGAAATCCGTACTGCAATCCAAAGGCCTGAACACAGCTGTTGGCGACGAAGGCGGTTTCGCACCGAACCTGGGTTCCAATGAAGAAGCGATCACTACAATCATCGAAGCTATCGAAAAAGCCGGTTACAAGCCAGGCGTTGACGTATTCCTCGGTATGGACGTAGCTTCCACTGAGTTCTACAAAGATGGTAAATACACACTTGCAGGCGAAGGTAAATCTTACACTTCCGCTGAGTATGTTGACCTGCTTGCTTCATGGGTTGAGAAGTACCCAATCATCACAATCGAAGACGGTATG
The DNA here is from genome assembly GCF_038593195.1 of Paenibacillus sp. FSL H7-0350. Lineage (NCBI taxonomy): Bacteria > Bacillati > Bacillota > Bacilli > Caryophanales > Paenibacillaceae > Paenibacillus > Paenibacillus sp. FSL H7-0350. The sequence goes on from NZ_CP151972.1 coordinate 4,573,587, forward strand.
TCCGAAGATGACTGGGATGGCTGGAAATTGCTTACTGAAAAATTGGGCGATAAAGTCCAGCTGGTTGGTGACGACCTGTTCGTTACGAACACTGAGCGTCTGGCAACAGGTATCGAAAAAGGTATCGGTAACTCCATCCTGGTTAAGGTTAACCAGATTGGTACACTGACTGAAACCTTCGATGCGATTGAAATGGCGAAACGTGCCGGTTACACAGCTGTAATCTCCCACCGTTCCGGTGAGTCCGAAGACAGCACTATCGCTGACATCGCTGTAGCAACCAACGCTGGCCAGATCAAGACTGGTGCTCCTTCCCGTACAGACCGTGTGGCTAAATACAACCAACTGCTTCGCATCGAAGACGAGCTGGGTGAATTGGCTCAATACAATGGCCTGAAATCCTTCTACAACCTCAAAAGATAATTTCTTTTGAATCAATGAGCCTGCCGGTTTCCGGCAGGCTTTTTTGTTGCTTCTACCTGCGATAGATGGCAATAATGAGATTTTCATAGTGAGATAGGGCGTGAATGCCGTCTGGAAGGTTGTATTCATTCTGTGGCTATGATAAAATAAAAATGCTGTTTATGAAACGGAAATTCTAATTTAGCATAGATAGTGATGCTTGGACGTAGGAGGTGGAAGTGAATGGATATCTTTTTGAAAGTGGTGCTTCTGATTTTTGCCGTAGGTCTGATTGCGGTCGTTCTTCTGCAAAAAGGGAAAAGTGCAGGTCTTTCCGGTGCCATCTCCGGCGGTGCCGAGCATCTCTTCGGTAAAACAAAGGCACGCGGTATGGAGCTTGTGCTGCAGCGTGTAACAGTTGGTCTGGCAGCTGGATTCTTCATCATGTCAATTGTTGTTGCCATTGTTGTTGAATAACGGGTCTATAGTAAGCCTTCGCTCTGTTCTTAATGGAATAGACGGGGGCTTTTTTGTATGGAGATATAAAATTGTGAACATCATAACAGGGATGCCCGGGATTGATTTCGTGTATACTAGGGTATGAAGTATATAAAGGTAAATTTTACTTGAAATGATTACTGTGCAATAGGACAAGGCATACAGTATGCCGATGCATAGGAATGCAGCAGGAGGCTGAGGTGACGAACATGATAACACAGGAAATCTTACTTGATTTCATGCGGGAGACCGCTTATAAACCACTAACTTATGAAGAACTGGTGAGCCATTTCGCCGTGGAGGATAGTGCCGATTTCAAAGCCTTTGAGGCTCTATTAATTGACCTGGAAAAGGACGGCCGGATCATTTTGACCCGGAGCAGCCGCTATGGTGTGCCTGAGCGGATGGATTTGCTGCGCGGACGGCTGCAGGTACATGCGAAGGGCTTTGCTTTTTTGATTCCCGATAACCGGGAGCACCCGGATGTGTATATCCACGCGAACGATCTGAAGGGTGCAATGAACGGCGATATCGTCTTGATCCGTATTACCTCGAAGAGCCCGTCCGGCGGGCGCATGGAAGGCGAAGTGGAACGGATTCTGATCAGAGGCGTGTCGCAGACGGTGGGTGTCTTCCAGAGCCTGGAGACCTATGGCTTCGTGCTGCCTGACGATAAGCGGATTAACCGGGATATTTTCATCCCCAGGGAGTCTTTCAAGGGTGCGGTTGACGGGGAAAAGGTGGTTGTCCGCATTGTGAACTATCCGGAGGGCCGTGCTGCGGCTGAGGGCGAGATCATTGAGATCCTTGGCCATAAGGATGATCCGGGCGTGGATATTCTGTCGGTGATCCGTAAGCATCAGCTTCCGGAGGCTTTTCCGGCTGAGGTGATGACGGAAGCAGAGCAGGCGCCGGATTCGATCACAGATGAAGAGATTATCGAGCAGGGGCGGCGTGATCTGCGCGGGCTCAATATCGTAACGATTGACGGCGCGGATGCCAAGGATCTGGATGATGCGGTCAACGTAGAGCGTCTGGAGAATGGTCATTATAAGCTGGGCGTTCATATTGCTGACGTAGGCTATTATGTGCGTGAAGGCTCTGAGCTAGACAAGGAAGCCTATGACCGTGGTTGTAGTGTGTACCTGGTGGACCGTGTCATTCCGATGCTTCCGCACCGGCTGTCGAACGGTATCTGCAGCTTGAATCCGCAGGTTGACCGTCTGACGATGTCCTGTGAAATGGAATTTGACGAGCAGATGAAGGTCGTGAAGCACGATGTCTTCACCAGTGTCATCCGCACGAAGGAGAGAATGACCTACTCTGACGTACGGAAGATTGTCGAGGATGAAGATCCTGAGCTGCTGGAGCGTTATGCTCCGCTAATCGGGGATTTCCGGCTGATGAAGGTGCTGGCGATGAAGCTGCGCGATGCCCGGATGCGGCGCGGGGCGGTGGATTTCGATTTTGAAGAGAGCAAAATTATTGTAGATGAGGCCGGTAAGGCTATCGATATTGTAAAACGTGAACGCTCTGTGGCAGAGCAGATTATTGAAGAGTTCATGCTGGTCGCTAATGAGACGGTGGCAGAAAATTTCCACTGGCTGAAGGTTCCGTTCCTGTACCGGATTCATGAAGACCCGGACCCGGAGAAGCTGCAGAACTTCATGGCTTTTGCGGCTAACTTCGGTTACCACGTGAAGGGCCGTGGGAATTCGGTTCACCCGCGTGCGCTCCAGGATCTGCTGGAGCAGATTCAGGGAACGAAGGAGCAGACGGTGATCAGCACGATGATGCTGCGCTCCATGAAGCAGGCGAAGTATGATGCCGAGAGTACCGGGCACTTCGGGCTGGCAGCGGAGTTCTATTCCCACTTCACCTCACCGATCCGCCGTTATCCCGATCTGGTCATTCACCGCGTTATGCGTGAGGTCCTTGAGAATGGAGGAGCGCTGAGCGAGAAGCGCCACGAATACCTGGCCTCCCGGATGCCGGATATTGCCCAGCAGTCCTCGGAGCGTGAGCGTGTAGCTGTTGAAGCCGAGCGAGATACCGAGCAGCTGAAGAAAGCGGAGTTCATGCAGGACAAGGTCGGCGAGGAATTCGAAGCCATGATCAGCAGCGTGACCAGCTTCGGGATGTTCATTGAGCTGGATAATACGGTCGAAGGTCTCATTCGCCTCAGTGCGCTGACGGATGATTACTACCACTTCGATGAAGCTCATATGGCGCTGATCGGCGAGCGTACCTCCAAGGTCTTCCGCATCGGCGATGAAGTGAAGATCCGCGTGGCCAAGGTCAATATGGATGACCACACCATTGACTTCGAGCTGGTTGATATGAAGCCGCGCGCGGCGGGAGATCACCGGACCTACGGTGGACGGGGCGACAAAGGCGGCCGTCCGGGCGCTGGAGGCATCAGCAAGCCGTTCGCCGGTAAGGCTGGAGGCGGCAAGGGGCGTGGCGGTAAAGGCAAGCCCGGCAGTGCTGCTGCCGGAGGCAAGAACGGCGCCGGCAAGAAGAAGGGCGGCGCGGGTTCAGGGGGCAGCTTCGGCGCTGCCGGTAAGGGCAAGGGCGGTGCGGCCGATGGCTTCGGCGGCGCTGTAGCCGAGCCACGCCCGGATGGAGCGGCGGCGTGGGACATCGCCGGCGCAGCAGGCAGCGGCCGCAAGCGTGGCCGCGGGCCGGAAGCGGCAGCACGGCGCGGTCTTGCCGCCGCAGGTGCAGCAGGCGGGGCGAAGGCGGACCGCCGGGGCGAAGCCGGCGGGTCTGGCGCTCCGCGCGAGGGCGGTAGAGGCCGCGGCGCGGAGGCCGGTGGCGGTGCCGGGGGACGCGGCATCGCGTTCGGCTTTGGCTCGGGCAAGGGCGGCTACGGCGCGCCGAGCGGTGGCGGGTCTGAGCAGGCGGGCGGTGAGCTGCGCGGCGTAGACGCGGGCACACGGTTCCGCAGCCGCGAGGACCTCGGGGCCGAAGGGCGCGGTGCAGCGCCGGAGGGCAAGGGCCGCCGCAAGAAGAAAGGCGGCGTGTTCATTAGCCCCTCCGTGACGCCAGGCAACGGGGAGTCCGCAGGCCAGGCAGGTGCTGACACTGGCGAGAAGAGCGGGCGCCGTAAGCGTAAGAAGAAACCTAAGGCGTAGGCTGAACGATATGAGGCACTGTTCCTTTAGGGGAACAGTGCTTTTTAATAAGAATTTGGCTTCATACAACCGCAGCATAGAGCGATCCTTCCTTGCGCTGGCAGCTCCGCTTTTGATACAATATAGACCTGGTGTCCGTGAAGGATTGCCGGGAATTCGATTCAAGGAGTGACGCTCATGGGTAAAAAAGCAGACGGGAAAGTGCTCGCCCAGAACAAAAAAGCTTCCCATGACTATTTTATTGAGGACACCTACGAAGCTGGTTTGGTTCTTACAGGAACAGAGATCAAATCGCTGCGTAATGGCCGCGCCAACATAGGGGATGCGTTCGCTACGATCCGCAATGGCGAGATTCATATCCACAACATGCATATCAGTCCTTTTGAACAGGGCAACCGCGCCAATCCTACCGACCCTACGCGTACACGTAAGCTGCTTATGCATAAGGAGCAGATACACAAGCTGCTGGGCTCGTCCAAACGGGATGGCTTCACCATTGTGCCGCTTAAGATATATGTGCGTAATGGCTATGCCAAGCTGCTGATTGGTCTGGGTAAAGGTAAGAAAGAATACGACAAACGGGATTCCGCCGCGAAGCGTGACGCACAGCGTGATATCCAGCGCGTGCTGCGCGACAAACAGAAGGTAGCCAGATAGACGGACTGCTGCACCTGCGCGAAGTGGTTCCAGATTCAACCTTCAATTCCTTTAACCCGCGTGTTAAAGTGTTGATAAATGTGCTATACTAGGTAAGTAGATTTTTTGCTTCTGAACAGCCATCTTAAGTCAGATCGCTGTGTACCGGATCAGCATTTGTGCTTGTGATTGATCCGTTAATCCGAAGCGCCCTTTCTAATGAGGGGCCGTTCTTGGATTCGACGGGGATAGTTCGAGCATGAGTAGCGAGTAGTGGGGACGCGTCCGCTTCATCAACGCTAAAGCCTATTAAACGGCAAACAACAAAACAACTACGCTTTCGCAGCCTAAGAAACTGTGTGCGTGCTTCTACTCTGCATCGTCCATGTGACAGGGCTAGGGGCTAACAAATAGTGGAATACGCTGTCTCATCTCCGCCTGGGGTGAGCTGAAGAAGATAATCAGGCTGACCCGAAGGGGACCCGGTTACGGGGGGCTTCTAGGGTGACATCAAAACTGTAACTACACTCGTAGAAGCTTATGTGCCGTTATCTTCGGACAGGGGTTCGACTCCCCTCGGCTCCATCCTAAAACCCGCTCCCAGAGCGGGTTTTTTACTTATACAGGTCTGGATTGTAGCCAAATTGTAGCCAACACTCGTTTAACTGCATGATTCTTGAGGGAGCTGTAGTCCATTTGGCTACAGTTCTATCTATTAACTAAATATCTTACAGCATGCTATCCTAACCTTAGGTAGAGGAATCCCCTACGGCAAATATAATTAGGAGATGATAGCATGGCAGGGAGCATCACCAAGGTTGGAACCAAATTTCGGGTTACTTTTGATTTCGGTACAGATAGTAAAGGCAAACGAATCAGGAAATATACGTCCGCTTCCTCTGAGGCCGAAGCTAAAAAGTTATTGAATGAATTTGAATATAATCAGCAACGTAATTTATTGGTCCAGACGACAAAAATGACCTTCTCCGAATTTCTTGAGCATTGGATAGAGAACTACGTAAAGTATAACTGCGAAGAGACAACCATTTATGGTTACAGAAATATTATCTTTAAGCATATTATTCCTTTCTTGGGTAACTTCGAGTTACAAAAGCTGCAACCTGGACACATTCAACAGTATTATAAATATCTAATGGATGACAAGCAGCGTTCTCCAAATACTGTACATAAACATCATGCCTGTATTCGGAAAGCGTTGGATTACGGCCTGAAGCAGCAATTTGTGCATCGTAACGTATCAGACGCTGTAACTCTTCCTAAGAAGGAACGGTTCGTAGGCCAGTCTTATACACGGGATCAATTAAATATTCTGTTAGACAGAGTAGAAAACACCAAGCTTGAATTACCCGTATATCTGGCCGGTTATTTGGGACTTAGACGTGAAGAGATTGTAGGTCTTCAATGGAAGTATATTAACTTCAAGGATAGGAGCATCCAGATAGCAGAGGTTCGTACTAGCGCAGGCAGTAAAGAGATTATAAAAGCCCCCAAGACGGAACAGAGCAAGCGTGTGCTTTATACGACGGATGAACTGTTTGAGGTCCTTACCAGGGCCAGAGAGCGTCAAGAAGAGTACAAATGGATGTTGGGTGATGAGTACATAGATAGTGGCTATGTTTATATCCAGGACAATGGAAGGCCGTATCGTGTGAATACGCTGACCGAGCAATTTGGCTTATTCTTAGAGCGTAATGCATTGCCTAAAATCAGACTTCATGATTTGCGTCATACTTTTGCAAGTATTCTCTATGAAGCGGGTGTTGACTTAAAGGCAATCTCGGAAGCGTTAGGGCATTCTGATTTGGCTACAACAAACAAGATCTATACTCACCGGTTTGATAAAACGCATAAGAAAACAATCAATGCGATGAGTACAGCTCTTGGGAGAGATAAGGATTAACTCTGGGATTAGTTTTATAGATCGAGGATATTGTGTCAACTGCAAATTTGATTTGACGCACAGAGGATTTGAAGGTAATATGTCGTCATTCAAGCTCGTAATGAGCGCCTATCGTAAGGTACAAATTAAGGTTTGTAATAAACCTATAAAAGCTCGAATCTTCGGATTCGGGCTTTTGTTATTTTACAAAACATTTTCCAGTTCCATTGGTAGAAGAAGATTGGAAAGAAAAAAAGCATGTTGCTTTAAGGTAATCTGTCCGCTGCCGATCCCTTTCTAAGTATAAAGAGTGGAGCGGGATATGGAAGCAAAGAACCCCTATGGCCACCCGGAGTCCGTTCCACCCTCTAAAACCGGCATAGCATGAATATGAAGCTGCAGTAGCTCAGAACTGACAATTTGCTCAACAATAGTAGATAATATCAAGTTACCGTAGCGTCCATCCGGCATGTTATAATTAATTATATTTTTTTATATTGGAGGGGATATTTTAATAGATTGGATAATAGGTTGTATGGAACTACAAATCTAACAGCCGTTGGTGATCAAGTATGACGCAGCAAAAATATCAACCCATCTATGAAGCTCTTAAAGCAGGAAATAACCCGGATGAGAGGCTATGGGAAGAATTGATATCTCATTGTCGCTGTGAGGTAAGGAGAAGAATTGAGCATTATAACTTCGCCTTTCTCGCTAACGAGGATGATATAGATCGAATAGTGCATGATTTTGTATATGCACTTGCAAAGTCAATCAACCTATACGATCCGGAGCGAGCGACACTCAAGACATATGTAAATGGCATCATTGACAACATGGTAAAAAATGCGGTGAAGGAGTTCAATAAAAGGAAAAGAGATAAAAGTATCGAAATCCTTGAATATTGTACCGTCGTCGAAGGGAAGGAGGACCCCGAAAGGCAGTTTCTTATCAAAGAGGAAATCGAAGAATTATACGGAATCATTAGACAGCTTACTTCTCAGCAATATGATGTCGTTAAGTTAAGGCTTATAGACGGTTTATCTGTAGAAGAGACGGCATTATTACTAGGGGCATCAACGAAGATAGTCAGTAATCGACTAAATAAAGCGATAGAACGAATTAATATCCTCAAAGAACGAAATAATAAATCTATCAAATTTAAACATAATAATTGAACATAATGACAAGGTAGAGGCTCAAAATGAGAGCCTCTGCCAAATCGTCAAACTATAAATTTATTTCTATGCCCAATTCTATTACCTTTGTACTTTCATTTACTTTAAGTTTTACCATTCGATAAATATAGGTGATCATTCATGTTAACTAATAATTTGAATACTTTTAAAAATGTTTTATTTGATAGGCCATCCACAGACTCGAAATACTTGGCAAATTTATGCGTCTCAGAAATAAAATCTAGAAATGATCAGGTTAGTTATAAGTTAAAATGGTTTAAAGATAGAGAAATTTTAAGTTTTGGGGAACTATTGAGTGCATATATTGATTTAAACAAATTAACTTTAAAAGAATTTTCACAACAAATCCAAGTTGAATTAGATGAACTATTCACGATTTTAGATGATGAAATACTTCCTTGGGAAATTGATATTAGTCTTCATCAACGTATTTTAGCTGTATGCGATTTAAAAAAAGAATTATTTATTGATACGATTAGAGAGCAGAAATTAGATTATGATAACTATCTAGTAGGTACAAGAAATATGTCAGTGGCCGCAAGAGCTGATGCTGATCTGGACGAAGATGAAAGGAAAGAAGCACTTTCAAATTCAAGAAATAAATTGTATGAAGATCGTGCCGAACGAAAAAAAAAGAATTTCTTAACTCAATACCAACTGCTGTAAAAAAAAGACTGATCCCAAAGTTGAATTCTTAGACAAATCACTCAAAATCACAACAAGAAGCCTCCAATCCTACCTTTAGGTGGGGTGGAGGCTTCTTGTTTTTCTTTGGCTTGGTCATAAATGACTTTAACACTAGTGGTCCATTTTCTTAGAGTTTATCTATCAAGTTGTGCGTTTGAAGACTAATCCATAAGGAGTGTTCACTTACATCAAAAAGCTTTGCAAGTTCTCTTGGATTCTTTGTTCGTTGCAAGGCGCTTTTTAGCATAAATACTGGAATCAGTAAGCCAGCAGCAAATGCATTCGCTTCCTCCTCAATAGGTTTATCTGAGTTTACGCCTACATAAGATGAATACTCCTTCCATTTACGAATCCCATGGTCCAATACAATATGTCCAAGCTCATGTGCTAATGTAAATCGTCCCCGCTGTTGGCCTTGCGTGGAATTAATTAAGATCTCTCTCATATCCAAATCTACAATTGCACTAACCGATGGATCTATTTCTAGCTCAATAACCTCTATCTGGTACTTGCTGGTGATGATTTCTTTCACTGGTACTGGTGGAATGTCTCCATACATCTTTGCAATTTTTTCACCTAGATTTCGAGCGGCAACAGTTTCTGATTTTTTGAACTCTGGCTCAAACTCAAACATAACAGTACCTCCAAACTTTTCTAGTTTCATAGGGGAGAGTTTGGGCTGCCTAATAATAGGTTATTGAAAGCGAAAACGAGAGGAGGAGGCAATCATGATATAGCTATACTTTCACAAAATATTATCCTGCCGTCCCATTTACCGCTCTACCAACTATATTAAATCAAAAAGGGGTCTGATTGTAATGCAAATACAACTTCAAGACGTTTCAGCTGTAATTCACGGTACTTCTCGCTACAATGGCGGCTTATATGACACGGTTTACGTACAGACGCTACTTGTAACAAATGAAGCTATCCCAATGGAAGAAACTTGGTATGTTCCCACTGGGGCATCTGTTCCACAGGAAGTCATGGATTTCTTCCGAATTAGCGGTCTTGATATGAGTCCGAAGAAAGCCTCAACGATTCTGCAAGGTGCTGAGGATATTGCTCAGCAGTCTGAAAATGAAAACCTACCTGGTGTTATGGAAGACGCGGCGAGATACATGCTCCGTGCCATTATGAAAAAGGCACCACTCATTCCAATATCGGGGGCCACAAATACTTACCTGCTGAGTTACGATTACAAGCTGTACCCTCTTAAAGATCAGCCTAATCATTTCGAGTTCAATATCACAGTTCCATTCGACGGTCTTGAACTTGTCGCCGGCCGGGTTCAACTTTCTATTCTCACTCCGATTAATGCGACGATTGATCCGATCTTGACCAAGGGCATTGCCGATGATGGACAAGAAATTATCGAGCATGTGGCTCCTGTGGGAGATGTGAATCGGAACGTTGTCTCCTTTGGTTACCAGCGTGACCCTAAATTCACGATTCACTATCATTACTAAAATGATCTAATGAAGTAGAGAGAGCCCTGAAAAGGGGCTTTTTTCTTCTTTTATGCCTTTCGCGGATCCTAGTGCCCACAACTCCAGCGCTGTCTGGGCGAGAATTTTACCGCGTACCGGTTGCTGCAGAAGCACTTCAGGGGTAAGAGCAACCCTGAGAATGTGACTGACCGGGGGAAGCACCCGCCGCGCCGACACGCTTCGTCCGTAGCGGCTCTGTCCGGAAGCAATCAGGTATGCAGAGCTGCTGTAGCCGGCCACTGTAGCGCTCCCGGCGTAGCCCGAAAGAACCAGAGCACGAGCTGCAGGAACACCGCGCAGCAGGCTGCTGTAGCGGGCATGCCAGTCTACAATAATATTTTCTCAGTTTAACGTTTTATTTTCTTCTGACACCAGGGAGACGTCTTATTTTCGAGAATAGGTACGGAAAAGAGCAAGTTAATATAAGGCCACAGAAGATACCTTCTGTGACCTCTTTTGGATATTGTGGAGTAAGTATCAGTAAGGTGCATCGTACTAAAAAAGGGTCGCAGAAGGTATTGATCCTCTATGGAATAGGAAGTTAAAATGCTTTATCCTTAGCACGCCCAAGGATAAAGCCTATGGATGGAAGAATACCCGAAAGGGTATTGGTGAATAGCAGGGGGACCAATTCCTATCAGGAGCACTGGATAACATTGAAAATCCAATGGACTTAGCGCTTTTGGTCAGATACAAATCCATACGTATATTCATGAACCGCTGTATACCGAATGGTATGTACGGTGATGTGAGAGGCCGAGGTTCGTCACTCGATTCAAGAGACAAACATTTTGGATTCAATCCATTTATATAGTGCCTCTCTTGGTATACGAATTTGTTTGCCTACCTTTATGTGAGGCAGGCCTTCCTTAATCAGCTGATACATCACGTTCCGACCCACCCTTAAAATATTTCGCGCTTCGTCTATAGTAAAGAGATTTGGTTCCATTTTGAGCCCTCCAATTTGTTTTCAAAGGTGTAAAGAATGGTTTTAATCCAAGTAGCAACCTTTCTTTCCAATATACACGTCTACAACAGACAGTCGATTATGACCAAGATCCTGAGATACAATTTGTCTAGCAGCATCGTGACTGAATCCTTTTAGAAGTAGTTGTTTCATTTTGTTCTGAGCATATGAATAACGTAGACCATGCCAAGTTATCTCATTTGTAAAGGTTTTTGCGGACTTTCTAATGGTTCTTGTTCGTATTCCTTCTTCACTAATTATTTTACCTCGGATGCACCGTAAAAAGTGTTCATGCTCGTTTACTGCCAAGTGCATTTTTTGATCAGGTTTGATGAAAAGATGACCTCCGCGTGGCACCTCGGGTAGACGCCTTAAGAACATTTTCTCTGCCTCAGGGCTTAATGGGACTTTACGCCATCTTCCATTTTTAGCCTCGTGTTTGACTTGATACTCCCCAGTGCGAAGTGCATATTCTGCTTGCGACCTGGTCGAGGCAACTGCCTCGGTTATACGTAACCCCATGCTAATGCAAAGAACAGATACATCAATGGGATTATAAGCACTAATATTTTCACAAGTATGGATGAATGTCTCATATTCATTGGTTGCCCACGCGCGATTACCCGGATTTAGAGGTTCATTACCCAACAGTAGATCATACTGTTCTTCGATTTCAGCATTGGTTGAAATCTGATAGCGTGGATTAGAAACATGATCCATCAGAAAGCGAATAGCCGAAGGATCATCGCAGATTGTTGTTCCAGCGATATGATCTTTTTGTCGGGTCACAATATAGGCCGCTAGATGATCAGTGTTAATATTTCGGATGTTACTGACTTTATACGTATCATGACAGAATCGTGCAAAATTATGACACTTGCCCATATACTGAGCCCGGGTTTTGTAACTACCCGTACGGATATGCCTAAAGAGCTTTTTGGTTTGTGCTTCCAACGGTGAGGGACCTGAAGTCATATTCAACTCACGGATCCCACCTTATCCATAAGATAGCCCAATAAAGTTTCAACGGTTGCAATCAGTTTCATGTGATTTTGTTTACTTATCGGATAACGGTTTTCTTCGTAGCAAAAGGTGGTGTTATGATAGACTTTGACAATATCTTTAATAATATTTTCGACTGGGACTTCGGAGAGATTTTTCATAACTAATGGGAAATGCTCGCCGGAAGAAGCTCTAATAACTTCATCAAACGTTGTGAGTTCCAAATCCTCCTCTAAAATCTCATCAATAGGTTGTAATAGGTCATTCTTGAATTGTTCAATCAAGGTGTGAATTTCTTGGCTTCCCATATTTCTAATATCCAATCTAGTAATGACATTGTAAAAGGCATGTTGGTGCTCCTCATTAAGCTTAGATGCAATCTTGTTTCCAATGCTAATTCCAATTTTGTCTTGAGAAACTAAGTCTTGAATAGAAGGAATAAGCTGAAGAAGTCTCAATAGCCTAGTTATCTTCTTTTGACTACATTTAAGAAGATCTGCTACATATTTTGCATCTTTTGGGTCACCGTGTCCCAATTTCCTACCTCTTTTGATATCGAAAATTACATAAAGCCTTTTAGCGATTTTAGCTAGCTTAATGAGATCGTGTTCATTATCCCTTCTAGATCTGTTCAGCGTAAGTAGCAGAAATTCTTCAGAGTTACAATTGGAATCGGAATCGATTATATAAACCTGCACCTCATAGATACCTAGCTTCTGAGCTATTAACCATCTTGTAGTGCCATCAATAATTTGATTATGCTGATTGATAATTAGAGGATATAGGATTCCTTCTTCACGGACACTCAACTCAAGAGATTGCATAGCGAGAGGTGTGCATTCTGAAATCACGTTATCATGACTCGGGTGCACGGTTAAATCAGGAAAGTACAAACTTAGTAAGTATCTTGACGATCAGCATATGCACAGATTATTTGAAAGATTTGTTCTTGGATATTTTCAGCGGAAATATCCGAACCTTAAGGCGGGTGCATCACACATTGATTGGATTGTGGATGATGGTTTTGCTGATTTTTTACCCCGAATGAAAACAGATATTACGCTGAGACGCGGGGAAGAAACACTGATTATTGATACAAAGTACTACGGAAACACGATGCAAAAGAATCCCCAATTTGATAAGGCAACTTTGATCTCTGGACATTTATATCAAATATTTACATATGTGAAAAATAAGGATACAAACAATACTGGTAATGTAAGCGGAGTTTTGCTTTATGCTAAAACAGAGGAAGAAATAACGCCAGACAATGAATATAGAATGAGCGGAAATCGAATCAGCGTTAAGACACTTGATTTAAGTGGTGAATGGGAAGAGATCAGATCCCAGTTGGATGGTATTGCGGCAATGTTGTTATAAATGTTGTGTAGCTAGGCAACTTAGCCAAATATTTGAATCATTACGCGATGTAAATTGGCAAGCCACGGCTCGTCTCCATGTTAAACTCCGCTCAATTAATGGGGTTTGCGTTTATTGTCTGTATTTTTAGGCGGATTGTATTTGAAATTTATGGAGTTCTTAATACTCGAGGTGCTTTTTTAAATTTCAGTTATAGTCACATCACCTGTTTTATAGCCCTCTGTTACTGATATTTGTAAAACCACTTTGGCTTATTTGTAACAAGTTTACAAAGAATCCTTGCACGCTCTCGGGTGGAGGCGGTAAACTGTAACGAAGTAAAACGGACAAACAAACTTTATGAACCGAGGTTGAGCTTTCGTATCCGAATCATAGACCATAATCTTACATGCTATCAATCAGAATTTATGATGCCTACATTGATTTAGTGAAAGTATAATCACAAAGGATTGAGACTTATGGACATTTTGAAAATGACAAGAAGTATTAAGCCCATCAGTGGCTACAACAATCTTAATTATACGGCAGAATTGGAGGGTCGGAAGGTTATTATTCGCGTCCCCATAGAGGACAGCGAACCTATGAATCCTAGGATGATTCCAGAAGCTCAGATGCTTTCTTTGCTCAATAATCTGGAAGGATTCCCGGTTCCCAGGTTGTACCAGTCTAGTGAGGATCCAAAGTTTATGATCATGGAGTTCATTGAGGGTGAACTGATAAATGATGTTTATCCGAGAGGGTGTAGGCTTCCCGAACAATTTATTCCACAAACTGTAGCGCTACTCCAGAAGTTGTCTTCTCTAGAACTCATCGGAAACCCGCTGTGCACTTACTTCCAGGATTGGCCGCAGAGCGGTGATACGGAAGGTTTTTATTTACACATGATTTCCCTGCTAGAGCAAACCTACCTGAAGCTTCGGGGTCATTATTCATATTTATATGAGATGTTTGAGCTTCCTGATGATCTATTCGAGAGATTCCGCAGGATAGCAGGACAATTGACACCGAGGCCCTTTGTACTGTCACACGGCGATCTTCACCGGAAGAATTGCATTCTGCGTAACACTGAAATTGTATTTCTGGATTGGGAGCTTTCTATGATCGCTGATCCCCTCTATGATGTCGCAGTTCATCTGTTCAAGATGGAATATCTGCCCGAGGAACAGGAACTATTCGTCGGTATGTTGCATGACAGCTTACCCACGCGGTTTCTTGCAGGCTTCGAACACGATTTAACCTCTTATCTGAAGGCCGAGCAGGCAAGGGCTTTGCTTATTGACAGTGTACGATATGTCGGTCAATTTCATACCGCCGGAACATCCGAAGTCCTTAAGAAGCAGCTTGCGTCCAAACTAGAGACTAAGCTGTTGCAAGCCTCCGCTTTCTGGGGCAACAAATGCTTCTCAGCAGAACATATATACGACATACTATCCCGCTAATAAAACTGCTACTTACCTTCTATACGAAAATAATTATTGGAGGGCTTAATTAATGAAGCTGTATATCATCAGGCATGCCGATCCTGATTACGAAAAGGGTACCATTACTGATTACGGGCATAAGGAAGCTGCCGCGTTAGCAAAGAGATTGGACTACCAGGGAGTAGACGCCATATACTCCTCTCCCATGCAAAGAGCTATTGATACGATGAAGTATACGGCAAAAATCGTACATAAAGAGCCAAGGATTGAGAATTGGATGCAGGAATTAAGTTGGATGAAAAAGGGATCCGGGGAATACAAAAATCCATGGGATGTCCCGGCGGAGTTACTTCTGAGCCAGGAGCCGTTCCCAAATCATGACAACTGGCACACCTTCAGCGCCTATGCCGGGAATTCTATAGATAATAATTTCAAGAGACTTAAGGAGGATTCGGATCGTTTTATCGGTAGTTTGGGATATGTACGTAAAGGAAAAGTATACGAGTGCTTACAGCCGAATCAGGATAAAGTTGCAGTATTCTGCCATGCGGGATTTGGCTTGACTTGGCTTGCTCATCTTCTGCAGATTCCATTAACGATCGCATGGTCCGGATTCTGGTTGGCGCCCAGCTCAGTCACCACCATTATCTTCGACCAACGTTCCGAATCGGTCGCAATGCCAAGATGTATCGGTCTGGGTGATGTTTCGCATTTATATGAATCGGGGCTGCCGACAAGACCCAGAGGGATGCACGATAACCTGAAGAGAGAATTGGGATGAACTATTATGGGGCCGTTCTATAATCTAACATAGGGAGTGATGAAGATGATAGATAATATACAGTTGGTGCTTCGCCACTATCCATTTCCTATAGCTGTATTTTACCAGCAACTGCAAACCGAAATTAAAATGGCAAATAAGGGTAGGACTACATACCAGGCTACATTTTTAACTTTACTGGATGTATTTGAAGTAACCACTCGGTTCATGGCTATTGTTGTGCTATCCGATTATATTGACTGTGGCTGCCCTGATAATGAATGGAACAAGAGGCTGGGTGAGAAATTCAACAAGAAACTTTCGCTGGGAGACTGGTATGAAATCTTAAGAGAAACGTTGAAATCCTTTACTGGAAATGAAGAGAAGCTCTTCATGAGAGAATCATACCCCGTGTTCTTCAAGGGCGATAAGCACAAAGCTAAAGGAACCAGAATACATAATGTGTTTGACGAGTTCATTAAGCTTAGAAACCAGAAGAAAGGACATAGTCTGAGCCTATCCGATAACGAATATAAGCAGTTAATTGATACACATCTTGCTGGCTTGGAAAATATGTTGCGCGAGCTTAGTTTTTTGGCAGATTATCAGTACATTTCCCCCATTGAGATCGAAGAAGGCACAATAACCTATTCCCATCAACTAAACGGTGTCAACATCTCAAATCACTATAATGAGCTTACACTCGGAGCGGATTGCGTGGAAGGCGACATCTACATCCTTAATGAAAATGGTTGTGGCAAAGCCCATCTGAAGGTGAGTCCACTCTCCTACTTTAATTATATTCATGAGGAAAAAGAGAAATATATTTATTTGTACGAAGATAATAATAATAAAGCCGGGGTCATAAAAAAACTGACTTACCTCAGTATTACTCCGAGCGCTAAAAGCTCCAATTTTCCACTGGATACTGCTGATGATGAGTACAAGATACTTTCCAAAATGTTTATCCAGATGGTACAGCCTTTTTTCAAGGAAAGTGGAGGATTTGTTGAGAGATCAGATACTGATGAGCAGTGGGAGAACTATTATTTTGATGAACAGCGAGCACTGATGGACTTCCATACACAGTCCTTCAAGGGCCGGGACAATGTTCTGAAGTTAATAGATACATTTATGGATGAAAGTAAATCAGGCTATTACCTCATTGAAGCAATTCCGGGGCAAGGAAAAACTTCTTTACTCGCCAGAGTGTCCAAAGACAGAGGCAGTATGCATCATTTTATTTCGAATCACGGTGGGCGCAATAGTGAAAAGGCTATGATTCAGTCGTTGCTGTATCAGATTGAATCCAGACTGGGACTGAAGCCAAGAGAACTGCCGGAAGATATGAATGATCTCACCAAGGATTTCAGCAACGCACTTTACCTGCTTTCACAAAAATGTGCAGCGGCGGATACCAAAGAGTTGTTAGTCATTGATGCTCTTGATGAATTGCTGTATATTGGCGAACGCCTGCAACTTTCATTCCTGCCGCAATTTTTGCCACCGCATATTTATTTTGTTCTGAGCTCCCGAATTATTAAGGAACTGACCGATCTGGAAGACAAGTTCAATAGAAGGTACACGCTGGATAAGCTTACTTTCGGAGAAGTAGAAAAAATGGTTGAGGCTGAAATAGGCTCTTCTAACCCTAACTTTATCCTGAAACTGATCGAATGTACCTCTGGAAATCCCCTTTTCATCCATTGCATACTGAAGCAAATTGTTCAAAGTAATGACGTTGACAGAGATAAATATATGAACAAGCTGCCACGCAGTATTGAGATTCTTTTTGAGCGCTTGATGGTCGATCTCCGGGATAATTCTGACCCCCTTTATTTCGATATCTTTGCCTTGCTTGCTTTGGCTGAAGAGGGTCTTAGTACAAATGAATTGGCGAGTATTCTTAAAGTGAGCAGTTATAAGGTAGCGAAATATATCAATTATTTCGCGGCGTACACAGTGAAATATGACAATAAAATTAGGCTCTTCCATAAAAAACTATATGAATACGCATTAGGAGACAGCGAATGCGCTTTGGACGAGGATGAGTTGGTTAAATACCATCGTTTGATAATCAATTATTGCGAGCCCTATGAAGAGAAGGACTTGAATTATGGACTTCATTATCTGCCGTATCATTATTATGCAATAGGCGATATTCCCAAAGTTATCGAGCTGTGTGGGGACCCGAAGAATACATTCAAAAAAGCTGTTGTCCGTCTTCTATTCGATTTATCGAATACCTTCAGCCGTTCTTCTAGTGCAGCCAGAAATCGGATTTATCGGCTGTTCGAAGCATTTAATACAAACGAAGGAATGATCGGGCATATCCTGGATGCCTTTGAGGATGCCATATATTACGGAAACTTTGATCTGTGTGAAGAGATTCTGAATAATATTGAGAGCAGATACGGTTCGGAACTGGAAAAGAATCTGTTAATCCGTCTAAAGTTCGAACAGGCAACTATTTTAAGAAACCGTGGTATGCTTGATCAGGCCCTTTACAAGTTCCAAGAGATCAAGGATGAGTTACTCCATGCTCAAACCGATATTGTTCTAAAAATATTATTAGAATATGCCAATACGGCCCGGGAGTATGCAATGCCCGATTTAGCGTTGGAGATATGCCAAGAAATGCTTCAACGTTACGATGTCGAATCTGCCCCCCAAATTTACACGGAAGTGCTGCTCATCATTGGCGACATGTTGTACGTGAGAGGGAAATTTGTAGAGGCAGAGGCAGAGTTGGACAAGGCGATAAAGATGGCCCAATCTTATAGACTGCGGGTAATTGAAGGAGATCTCATCAGGATCAAAGGTCAAATCTATTATGATTTAGGTGATTTCAAGGATGCCATAGCCTTGTTTAGCGAGGCGCTCACAATCTTTGAAGACTACAATGATAAAGTCAGATTAGGACGTTCCTACAATAGTTTGGGCATGGCCTATGTGTTTACTGATTTGAAGATAGCCGAGCAATACGTGGAAGCCGCCTTAAATGTTAATTATGAGCTTAATGCAAGGCTTGAGAAGGGGAAATCATATGCCTGTTTATCGACTATATACCGTTTGAGAGAGAACTATGGGCTTTCTCAAGAATACATAGCCAATGCGATTGAGCTTTTTGACGAGGTGGGATATAAATCAGGTTTCGGAAAAGCTTATCAGGAAGCAGCTCTCCTCGAACTGGCAATTGGCAAATTTGAAGATGCTATCTACAGTGCGGGAAAGTCATCGGAGTCCTTCAAAAGAAAAACAGTATCAAGTTATCCAGTCTATAAGATAAGGAACCTCTTGATTGCCAAACATGCCAGCCGTTTGCTGCGCAAACCTTTTGATGAACAGGCGATTTGGGACGAGGAATGGAATATCTCTATTGGAGGAGAGTATAGAGAGTTTATTGACTCTATGGAGATGGAAATAAAATGCATAGTTGACCGGAGTAAGACAGTATAATAATCCTTGAACAAATTGGGTGGAACGATAATTGAAGGAGGGAATAAAGTGCAAGAACCGACAGTTGTGAAGCAATACATGACTATGATTATCCCTTTCGCTTATCAGAAACCTTTCGCTTCAGCATGCCAGGAGCAGATGGATGCTGGGGTTTTTGAGTCCAAGGAAAAGACAGCTGACCGCCTGTTTGACTATGCCGAGCATCTTGTATCTGGGGAGTACAACAGGAATGAAGCTATTGGCAGACTATGGAGCATGAAGCAAGGTGCCCGCAAATCCGTCGGCTTACCCTCAAACTATAATCAGCCGATTACTTGTAGTACGAAACAAAAGCACTGGATCTTCTACATCCGTGAAGTGGAGCTGTACCTGTTCGAGACACAGGTCGGCTTTTTGCTGTATCATATACAATTTCCAAACAAGTTGGTCATCGATGAGCAAATCGAAGCAGTTTATTATCTGAAGAAGCTCATGAATTTCGATCATCACCTGACATTTGAGCAGCGGTTATCTATAAATGAGGCAGTGTCAAGGGATCTTCAGCTTAGTGATATAAGCTTGGAGATTCTGCGAGGTATAGACGTGGAAACTTTCTTCGAAGGGAACAAGAGACGGCCGACCGAGGCTCTTGTCTTCTCGGCGGTACTACTTGACAGTCTAACAGAAGCGGATATGGCGGATCGTTATCTTTTTCATATGAGGAGAAGCTTCAAGGCAACCTATAAACCTTCTGGAGCGGAGCAAAACATTTGGCAGAATCCGGATTTGCTGCGTTTGTTCGGGAACAGTTGCTGGGGGATCTCGAGCGAAGGTCTAGCCAATATGATAACTCGAACTGGAGATGCGGGTACAGATGAGTTTTTCATTAACCAATATTTCAGCCATATTCAAAATACCTATACATATTTATATCTTTTGATCCTGCATCAGAAGTTTGCGTTACTATATTTATCCGTTCAGGCATCCCATATCTCCCATGAGTTGGATCTTCATGAGAATGACCCTGGGAAGCAAAGTGAGATTCTGACCCGTATGAAAGATAGGATTGTGAAATTTATGCTCCGATCTTCCTATAAGCAGGTTTCACGTAGCACTCATCATGCCGCTCTGTATGAATGGATGCGAAATCGCCTGAAAATCGATGACTTGTTCAAGGAACTGCATGAGACGATGGAGGCACTAGCTGCACTCACAGAAAGTGCGGAGCAGAATCTTAGGTTGAAGGAAGAGGAACGCAAAAGTGAGCAACGTGAAAGGTTCAACAAGAAAATCTCAGGGATATCGGCCATCTTCTTGCCCCTTACAGTAATAACTGGTATTTATGGGATGGATGTATCTTGGCTTGACTGTTTGAAGGAACCATGGCTCTTTGTAATAATGACCGCTATGAGTTATTTGCTGACATATGTGTTGTTTAGATGGTGGTTTAATAAGGACAACTGAGTTTCAATGTCAATTTAAGGTGTTACATTTCTGATACCAGCAAGAAACCGACTAACTGATACGAAAGGATCGACAGGGTTTTCAACAGTAAGCCCGGCTCTATCCTAAAACCCGCTCCCAGAGCGGGTTTTTCCCTTAATCATTCCAGTTCTCAACTTCTTTATAAAAGTATCTCATTCTTGAAAAATTCTATTTGACGTCTTCGGAGGGACATATTCGGGGAAGCGATCGAAAGATATGTAGTTTATTTTAATCTTTCCATCCTTAAATACTTAGATTGTTTGAATAAGCCTTTGGAGGAATTGCTTCAATACCTGCTGACCGATAGTGTCGAAGGTCAATGAAGCGTTCATCTTCCTTCCTAAAGGCTTTTTTTGCGTTCTGCAAGGTTCTAATTGCTTGTGCAAACTAAAAGTATCCCGGCCGACGATTCATCGGTTTGTCGGAAGTATCACGAAGAGTCGTTTCAACTCGATGCTTTTCAACGGAGTTTGTCATGAGATCACGTCCTAAAAGTTAATTATTTCCTATTATCCCATCAAGGAGTGAACGATTTTCAATATACAATTTAATAATTCAGTCTATAAAGCATATATTTTGAAACCTTATCATTCGTACTACAAAATTATACAACATTCGACATGTGAAAAAGTGTAATATTAGGGCGTATTTCATGGGTCTCTGAAACTATAGTGAGCCAAAAAATTAGTCTAATGGAATTTTCCTAACCCCAATATATGTCCAACCTATCGTGATATAGTTGGGGAAACGGTTGAAAGAAGGGGAATCGAGCTTGAACCTTGATTTTAACGGCAATAAAGGGTTTCGTCTGTTGAATATGCATGAGTTGCTTAACAGAGGTGAAATTATCAAGAAGGTAGACCTTGCCAAACGGTATGGTGTAACAGAAAAAACCATTCAGCGTGATATTGACGAATTAAGAGTGTATTTAGCTGATACTCGGTTTGCGGAAGGGGAGGTATCGATTAAATATGACAGAATTCGTTCTGGATACTACCTTGTCCGTATGGAACGCGAATGGATTACAAATGAAGAGGTTTTAGCAGTATGCAAAATCCTTCTTGAGAGTAGGGCGTTTTGCAAGGAAGAGTTGGATATGCTTGTTGTAAAATTATTAGCACAGGTAACATCAAATGATCGTAAGCAGGTCGAGAGCATGATCCGTAACGAGCAGTTTTATTACGTTCCGTTAAGGCATGGAAAAAAGCTTCTCGGGACAATTTGGGGGCTTTCTCAGTACATAACGCAAAATGAAGTAATACTGGTTTCCTATGTCCGCCAAGACGGCATGGAGCGGGGGCATGAAGTGAAACCGGTCTCCATAATGTTCTCAGAATACTATTTCTATCTAATTGCATTCATGGCTGATGGTCGATATGACTTCCCAACAGTATTTCGTATTGACAGGATTGGAAGTTTTCAAGGTACGGGAACCAAGTTCAAAGTGCCATATAAGGACAAATTCAACGACGGGGAGTTTCGCAAGAGGGTGCAGTTCATGTACTCGGGTGAATTGCAAAGAGTGAAGTTTAAGTTTAGCGGCACTTCTATTGAGGCCGTGTTGGACAGATTACCGACGGCAGAGATATTATCAGAAAATGAAGGGGTTTATGTAATTTCAGTTGAAGCATATGGAAACGGTGTTGATATGTGGATACGAGGTCAGGGAGAGAAGGTTGAGGTGTTATAGCTACGAATGGAAGGTAATCAACGAAGTAACTTTGTAACCTCGCATAGCTTAATAACGCATCCGCTGAGGAAAGCAAAGAAAAAGACGAGGATACGCTATTATGTCACGCTTGAGTATTTTGTGAGCCAATGCCCAGGTGTTGCCGAATACGCAAATGCTCGGTTATCACAATATCAAGCGATGCTTGTCGAAGAAGATAATACAATTGCTGTAACTGACAAAAACCGTGATAGCATTATTCATTCGGTTGTAAACGACTCTCTTAGACCATGGATGTGGAAATACCGTTTTTGGCTAATGTGCGATATTGCGCTTATCGTAGCAGATAAGAGCACAATTGAGAAGGTACAAGAAGATATGCAGAGATACCTAAACAAACGACAGCAAGCTGTACTGGGTGTGTTGGTATCTAATCTATTTACCGATGAGACGATTCCGCAAAGATTGCTTTTTGCCGAGGGATTGATTCATCAATTTCGGTTAAACCGAAGATTTACAGCGCAACAGGAACTACGAATCTTGATTACGGCCAATATGAGCGCTGGAAAATCCACGCTTATCAATGCTCTTATCGGCAAGCAAGTCGCTAGAACATCACAAGAAGCTTGTACAGCAAACTTGCATTTCTATTTAAACAAGCCGTTTGAAGATGGCTCAGTTCACTTGCGCGCGACGCAGCTTAATCTGAGTTCTACATATAAAGATCTGATGAATCCTAGAAAAATAGGTAGTGGTAATATTGCCTCCCATTTCCGTTCTTTCGTTCATTCGGATCCTCCAAGTCGAATTTGTCTAATCGACACTCCAGGTGTAAATTCTGCGACCAATCGGGAGCACGGAATCCTGACCCGCAAAGCTTTGATCGAAGAACAGTACGATAAGCTGATCTATGTGCTGAACGCTAATCAACTTGGGACAGACGAGGAAATTCGATACTTGAAGTACATATCCGAAAAGGTGCCAAGAAACAAGGTTGTTTTTGTGCTAAATAAACTTGATGACTTCAAAAGCGCAGATGATTCAATTACCACAAGTATTGAGGGTGTGAAAAATGATTTGCTTCACCTCGGATATGAGGACCCTATTGTTTATCCGATATCTGCTTACTTTTCGTTATTAATTAAGATGAAGCAGAATAATGAGTTTTTGACTGAAGATGAGCAAGACGAGTATGACTACTATGTAAAAAAATTCAGCAGGGTAGAATATGATCTCTCTGTCTACTTGAATACATTCACGGTTCCATCTCAAGCGACTGAAGATGAGCAATTAGCGCTTGCAGTAAGATGTGGGCTTTACGGTCTTGAAAACATACTATACGGGGGAAGCGACCGATGAAAAAAGTGTTTGTGAAGTACAATCCATATAAGCTCGAAACAGAGATTACTGTTGAAGGGAAGCGATTGGCGCAAAACAGTAAGCTTGGAGAGAAGGCCGGCGACGGCTCCCGATTGCAGGAATGGGTTGAGGATCTCCCGCGCATACTTGTCGAAGAATACAATGATACGAATTTTGAAATTACATTTCACGGCACGTTGCTCGATTATGAGGACTTGGTCGATGTATTCACCGAATCACATGAAAGAGGCGAGTTAACGGCAACGATTGTAAGAAAACCAGCCAAAGAAACGTCGGATAAGGAAGCGCTTATCGACGAGGTATTCAAAGAAATTCAACAAGGTCCCTTCGATGAACTCAGAAATTTGGAAATCGTAAGTGCATTCCAGCATGCCAAAAGCCGCGATTTCGAGGTTTGTGTTGTGGCAACAATGAGCGCTGGTAAATCCACGCTTATTAACGCGATGCTCGGCACCAAGTTGATGCCATCCAAGCAAGAGGCCTGCACGGCAATCATTACGCGAATTAAGGACATAACGCAGGAGGCCGTACCATTTGGGGCGGAGGTGTACAATAAAGAGGGAGAATTGGCTGAGACGCATGCGAAATTAACTTATCCGATCATGGAACGTTTGAATTCCAGTGAGAACATTTCCGCCATCCATGTTTCGGGAAATATTCCATTCGTTTCGTCGGAAGATGTATCGCTTGTGCTCATTGATACACCGGGACCGAACAATTCGCGTGACTCTAGACATAGGAAGGTTCAGAGTGAGCTTCTCGGAAAATCGTCAAAGGCGCTCGTACTCTATATTATGACAGGAGAATTTGGGACAGACGATGACAATGCTTTGTTGAATCGCGTCGCTGAGAGTATGAGTGTTGGGGGCAAGCAGTCGAAGGATAGATTCATCTTCGTTGTTAATAAACTGGATGATCGCAAAAAGGAAGATGGCGATACAAGTCAGACGTTAGAGCGCGTACGCGCGTATCTGAAAAACCATGGTATAGCGAATCCGAATCTATACCCTGCGTCCGCACTGCCAGCGCTTAACATCAGGCTGATGGAAAGCGGGGCGGATGTGGACATGGATACAGTTGATGAGACAGAAATGAAGGTCAAAAAGTTGAACCGCAACGAGACGTTGCACTTTGAAACGTATGCATCACTCCCTCCAAGCATTCGTGGCGAGATCAATGGCCAGCTTGCGTCTGCAATGGCCGCGTGGAATGGCAGAGATAACGAGAATGCGAACGAAGCATTAATTCACACTGGCATTGTCTCTATCGAGGCTGCGATTCGCCAGTATGTGCAGAAGTATGCCAAGACAGCCAAAATCAAAAATATTGTCGACATATTCATACACAAACTGGATGAAGTAGACTGTTTAGAAGTAACGAAGCGCGAGCTTGCTAAGAACCGCGATGATAGTAAGCGGATTGTTAAAATGATTGATTTGATCCGCGAGAAAATAGATAGTGCAAACGATGCTAAGAAATTTAAGAAGAATGTCGAAGATGCGATTGCCAAGGTGACTAAATATTCCAATATAGTGGTAGAAGAAATAATACAGAAGTTCCAAAAACAGATCACAAAACGTATCGACGATTCACAGGGCCAGGAGCTTTCACTCGAGGATGCCGAGGAAGAAGTTGTGCGATTGACGAAGTTCGTAGAGAAGTTAGAACCGGATTTTGAAGAAGATCTGGATGATCTTATACGAATGGACTTGAAAGAAACAGTAGCCTCCTTGTTGGATGAATATAAGAAGAAGCTTCGTTCATTAATTGATGAAATGGATACCAAAGATCTCAATAGTGTATCCATTGATCCCTTAAAAATAATGAATGGTAGTGTACAGGGACTAAATTATTCAGCAAGGCATCTTGTACGCGAAGAAGATCGGGTTGTCGGTCAGGAAAGTTATGATGTTAAAGAGCGTACAAGAGGTTGGTTTAAAAGTGTGAAATTTTGGCCAAAGAGCGAGTCTGTTACAAAGTACCGCGATATTTACAAAACGATCCGCTACATAAAAGGCGATGAACTAGCGCAAGAGTTTTTAAGCTTCGTACAGCAGAGTTTATTCGAAAACGGTAAGGCCGCTCGCAAACATGCACTTCAGCAGTCCAACCGAATTGTTGATCGTTTCTATAAAGAGTTTACTAGGCTTGACGGTGTGCTCATGGAAAAGCTTGCCGAACTGGAAGGGTACGCCACCGATAAAGAGAAAGCTGATGAACGTATTAAGGAATCGGAAGGCAAACTCAATTGGCTAGAAAATATCAAAGCCAAAGTGGAACTAATTATGGAAATTTAGGGGGAACATTATCTTGGCGATAACTAATGCTTTTAGAAGCGCCGTTGCATCGGGGAATGTCATAGGTGTCCGGATTATGATGAAAGACAGTCTGCTTGTTGACCCGACATTTGCTGAATTCAACCAAATGGAACAGTATGCTCGAAATATGAACGGGCTTTATGATGAACACGATGGACGAGAGCTTGAAGAAGATAAAACTGCCTGGAACGACGACTATATGAATAAACTAATGGTTCAAGTCGTCGGCAACTTTTCGCACGAACGGATCAGTCGTCTCAATGAGATCGTTAGATATCTACGCCCGGTTGCTTCATATACACCAGTAAGATCTTCAAACGGCAGCGGTAGCAGTAGTGTTCCCGGCAGCAGCAGTAGCAGAATCGGTGGTGCTAATAACGGTAAATATCCCTTTCGCGAACCATCTAACAGCACGTGGCGATCATCGCCCCCCAGTCCCAGGCAACAGCAATGGATTGTTAAGCAAAATAAGCGATTGCGCACTACCAGAGTCACAACTGGAGCCGTCGCAGGCGGAGTCGTCGTCGGTACGGCCACCGCAATTGCCGGAGGCAGCTTTGTCGCAGGCGCTGCCGCAGGAGCGGTCATCGTTGGTGCCGTCGTGTGGGCCGCAACAAACAGGAGGTAGTACTATGAGTGATTTTATAGACTTGACTGGCGGGAAGAGTACGGTGGCGGTGAATGTCGGGAACGAAAGCGAATTAATAACCTCCGCCCCGCCAACCAGCAATGTCCCAAGCTATGATACACTGCAGAGTCAGCTTGCCGAGGCGAGCTTGCTTGTAGACGACATTGTGCTCAAAAACTACTTAACCAAGCTCACCGAGCTTGATATTATTCCACTCCCCGATAATCTGAAGCAGATAAGCGATATTCGTTTGTTTAAAATAAACGAAATGGTCTATCAAAACGATGAGTACTCGACCTACAAGTTTGCTTCTGTATTCAATTCGGTGCAAAACCTGAACTGCGGTGTATTCATTATTGCCGACAGCGATGGTCAGAGAACCGACTTTTATATGGGCGTTCGCGCACTCGACGATAAGCGGACAACAAAATCGCTCAAAGATACGTTGAGAAATGCACTGCGCGGCCAGTTCCCTGGGGTTAAGACGAACGATCTTCTCGACTCTACCGCAGAGCAGGTTCTGTCGGGCGTCCAGTCGAAGAACATCGCGGCTGTTTCCTGCGTTGCTAACAACAAAGATACGGAATTCAACGATAATGAACGCTTTATTCAAGGGCTCGACAAGCTAGTGTTGGCCATGCAGGGTCAGCGTTATACAGCCGTCATTTTGGCTAAAAGCACGTCAGCCACCCAGTTAGCAGAAACACGACGCGCCTATGAAAATATATATACTCAGCTGTCACCATTTGCAAATATGCAGCTAAGTTATGGCACGAATACCGCGTTAAATGTTTCTAATGCCTTTTCACAAGGAACGACAACGGGAACGTCACATTCGACAAACCGCTCGACCCAAACTGGCACCAGTCGCTCAATGAGTTCGATAGTAAACGAATCTGAAACCAAGACCGACACCGCCACCATGGTTGCAAAAGGAGTTGGCGCGGCATTGCTTGGCGCAGCAAGCATTGTTGCCGCTCCACTAACGGGAGGCGCCAGTCTAGCCGCAGCAGGAGCGATTATGGCAGGCCATGTTGGTCTTAGCGCGATTAACACTAAGTCAACAACGAGAGGAACATCTACGAACGAAAGCTATTCCGAGAGTTCGTCAGATTCGTTTGGGGAATCAGATACGTCCAATGAAAGTACGAGTGAAAATAATACTAAGACGAAGGGCTTAACATCCGGTACTTCTGACAATATGCAGCTTACGATGCAAAATAAAACGCTTATGAACACGCTTGAGCGAATTGATTTGCAGTTAAAGCGTATTGATGATTGCGAAAGTCTGGGCATGTGGGAATGTGCTGCGTATTTCTTGTCAGATAGCCAAGAAACTGCGGAGATGGCGGCAGGCACCTATCGAGCATTGATGAAGGGTGAGAAATCCGGTGTGGAAACATCGGCTATTAACTTCTGGGGACGCCAACACACCAAACAGCTTCCTATGCTTCGAGAGTACATTACGAACTTTGTTCATCCTCTCTTTGAGTATCGCTCACAATCTATCAACTTGCCTGTGACAGCTTCGTCGCTTGTAAGCGGCAACGAGCTAGCGATTCAGATGGGGCTTCCCCGAAAATCGGTGTGCGGTTTTCCCGTCATCGAACACACTGATTTCGGTCGGGAAGTTGTTAAGTATGATCGGCGCCGAAATCGCGATAGTAGCTTTATTCTCGGCAATGTGTTTACGATGGGGTGTGAGACGTATACCGAGGTGCGTCTTGACCGCGATTCGATGACAATGCATACGTTTGTGACAGGCTCCACCGGATCAGGAAAAAGCAATACTGTATACGAAATACTCCATCAATTACGGAATGTGTACGATATCCCATTTCTGGTTATCGAACCGGCAAAAGGCGAGTACAAAAACGTATTTGGACAGTTTGCCGACGTATCAGTTTATGGTACTAATCCTAAAAAAAATGATTTGCTTCGAATTAATCCGTTCCGTTTTCCGTCCGATATTCATGTTCTAGAGCATTTGGATAGGCTTGTTGAATTGTTTAATGTATGTTGGCCAATGTATGCTGCAATGCCCGCCATCTTAAAGGAAGCGATGGAACGTTCTTATGCTGAGGTAGGCTGGAATTTAAGCACCTCTGAAAATCCGAAAGGTAATATATATCCGAATTTTGCAGACTTGTTGGAGCAGATTGAAAACGTGATAATTGAATCCAAGTACTCGTCTGATAGCAAGGGCGATTACTCCGGTGCCTTGTGTACTCGTGTGCGCTCACTGACGAATGGTTTGAATGGTCTGATTTTCACAAGCGATGACTTAACTGATGCCGAACTGTTCGATAAAAACGTTATTGTAGATTTGAGCCGCATCGGATCAACGGAAACCAAGTCGCTTATTATGGGACTGCTCGTTATGAAACTCAATGAATACCGGATGACCTCTGGCCAAACGAATAGTTCGCTTAAACATATCACTGTGCTTGAGGAAGCACATGTTCTATTAAAGAGAACATCAACAGAGCAATCCGCTGAGAGTACCAATCTGCTTGGCAAATCGGTAGAGATGCTCGCTAATTCGATCGCAGAGATGAGAACGTACGGGGAAGGATTTATTATTGCTGATCAGTCACCCGGGTTATTAGATATGTCGGTCATTCGTAACACGAACACCAAAATTATTCTGAGATTGCCGGAACGAAGCGACCGTGAGCTTGTAGGGTATGCCGCAAATTTGAACGAAGAGCAGATTGGTGAGCTGTCAAAGCTGGAGCGTGGCGTTGCGGCTATTTACCAGAATGATTGGGCAGAGCCTGTATTAGTTAAAGTACATAAATGCGATATAGATGAAAAACAGTACGATAGCAAAGCACATTTGACGGCGGCGGATGCCCAAAAGGTTTGGACGCAGCTCCTGTCGTTGCTTATCCAGGGTAGAGTGCGTGAACGGTTGGACTTCAATTTAAACGAAATTGAACGCGGTTTGGCTATGCTTCATTTATCATCGAACAATAGAGAATTTGTTGAGGAGCAAATTTCCGAATATCAATTAGAGGGTCAATTGTCCGTATGGAATCCATATGAATTCATTAAGCTTTCCCGTCGCATAATGGGCCTGTTGGGTGTTCGTGCGCAAGTCGAAAGCTTAGTGTCTACTTCCGTCAATAGTGCAGAGCTTACCGAGAAACTTGCCAGACTTGTAAATCAGTTCGTATCCCAAGCCTCCGAAGAAGTAATCCTTGCCTTAAGCCAGTGCTTGATGAAAGACATAAGCGTACAGCAAGAAGAATCAGAGGCTCGTGAACGGATTTATAAGCAATGGATCGATGATGTAAAGGATAGTTTTGCGAAAATCGGCGGGGGGAATATATGAGTATTGCATCGTTTAAAGACATAACAGAGACTTCACTAAAACGGTTTTCCGACTGTCCGCTTGGCAAAATGGCAGAGAATAAAACTTTCGAAAAACCGATGAGCGAATATGATAAACCGTTAGGGCCTGAGATTGGAAATTTAAGAAATTGTCCAATTGAAGGTAATAATGGACATTGGGACGGTGAACGAGGCAACTCCAAATGGATTCCGGATCATGATTATATCCCGTCTGAAGTGAAAGGAAGAACGCGCTCCAACCCAGAAGGCTTAACGATGGGGCAACTACTCGATAAATACGGTATAGATAATGGGATTGTCTATAAGGACGGTGAGCCGGATTTTAGCGAGGTTAGCAAAGGTAAAGTAGAGATTGAGCCGTTCTCTACCGAGCGTACTGATAATTTCGATAGGGCTGATATTGCCCTAGCCAAAGAAAAAGATTGTGATCCCAAAGAAGTTGTACAATGGCGCAAAGACAATAATTATACGTGGCACGAATGTAAGGATATGAGAACAATGCAGAAGGTCCCTAACGAAATTCATGCGAATTTTACGCATAGCGGTGGAATCTCTGAAGCCAAGAAAGGAACAGGTGAATTGTAATGAATAGTACGGTGTTTGGTGAGCTTGTTTTTAACGTAGGGTGGAAAGCAAAAACGGAAATTTCACTGTTTAACAATAACTATAGCGTAATCATCAAAGCGGCAGCATATTTTGAAAAGGATGGTATTACTGCTGATCAGGAAGCAGCAATTATTGATTTTGGTGACCACAAAAATGAACGCTTAAAATCGGTTGAAAAGCTTCTTCTGACTGATTATTCCGAAGGAGACGCTTCTAAACGATTCGTCCCACGTACTTTATTGTTCCAACGCAATGGCAGTTATGCTTTACTTTTTGATGACAGGGAAGATGAAGATGAAGGCATTGTAGTTTGTCTTCAACCAGAAGCGAAAATTGTATCGCAGGATGAGTATCTTTAAATTTCATTGACCTGGGTTTCGTGAAATTAATAGATTTCATCCACTACGGACTTA
Source organism: Paenibacillus sp. FSL H7-0350 (assembly GCF_038593195.1). NCBI lineage: Bacteria > Bacillati > Bacillota > Bacilli > Caryophanales > Paenibacillaceae > Paenibacillus > Paenibacillus sp. FSL H7-0350. The sequence goes on from NZ_CP151972.1 coordinate 4,604,360, forward strand.
ATTACATTCTTGGAGAAATTGATAGACCGGAATGGTAGTGAAGTGATAATAGAATATTTCATCACAAGCGGGAAGAACGGAATTTTGGAATAAGTGGGGACTGCTTTAGTATGAACTACTCCTGTTGAGGGGGGTTCGAACAAGTACCTTGATATCCTCGTCTTTCATGAAAGGAGCAGTATTCCCCCTCCATTTCCAAGTTGAGAATCAAGATCGTCAATTTTATCTCAAGCAAAGCATAAAAAGCTCATTTTTAATCTGGGATTCTGAAGCATGCATCGTTTATGAGTCCATTTATCGTTGGTGTTAAATTGGTGATAAAGTGTAACACCAACCGCCCCAATAAGATCGTGTTTTCACATAATGATATTGTGGAAGATATTGTTATATTAAGGTTTTATCAGATTAAATCAGATTGTTTGGTAAGGCCGGATTAACCCGCATACGGTACATGTTATGGGTAATGTCCACTAACACAAAATAAATTTTACCGTACTTCACCCCAGAATCCCCTCGATTTTTTGTAGCCCATGTGTAGCCAAACGACTGAAACGGATCTAAATTTAGACAAAACCAAGCAACACGACTTAACATTTAAAAAAGTCAGAAACCCTTTTAGAATAAGGGTTTCTGGTGCTTTTTAATCAAAAGTAACACCATTTAAAAATCATAAAACAGGGGTTCGACTCCCCTCCGGTGTACTTCTCGTTACGGAGGATAGTACCTAAAGTCCCCTTGCTGATAGGCTTACCATATCGTGATTTGTAATCCTTATCTGCCAGTTCTCGAATGATTTGGTTATAACCGTAGCCTGCGAGAAACATCGAGAAAACTGTATCTACGATTCCGCGTTCCTCATCATTGATGATGTATTTTCTGGTGACGGGATCAACCGAGTACCCGATTGGCGGCAATCCTCCAGTATGCTTGCACTGATAGGCGTTTTCTTTCATGCCTTTCATCACTTCCCGCGCAAGGTTCTTGGAGTAATATTCCGCCATACCTTCAAGCAAAGATTCTAAAATGATACTCTCTGGGGAGTCATCCAGGTTTTCCGTTACGCTAATTAAGCGTATACCGTTCTTTTTAAGAATTCTTTTATATTTGGCACTATCATATTTGTCGCGACTGAAACGGTCCAGTTTGTGGATGATGATTACATCGAACAATCCTTTTCCGCTGTCTTCAATCATCTGCAGAAAGCCAGGACGCTTGTCAGAGGTTGCTGTTTTTGCTCGATCTTCGTATTCTGCTACTATTTTATAGCCGTTTGACTTGCAGTAATGCTCAGCTGCTCGCTTTTGTGCGTCGATGGATTCATCTCTCTGGTTATCACTGGAAAATCTTAAGTAAAAGGCTGCTCTTAAAGACATAATAATTCCCCTCTCTGAATGTACAAAGTTAGTAAAGGATCGGCCCCTCACCAGAGGAGCCGCTGTTAGGATGATGTAAATGGTTATTGCTTAAGACGTTTTTTTGAGAATAGTATTCAACAGTTCAACGGCAGGTTGATAATATTGTTCGGGTGTTTCCTTTACCTGTTCATTTGATTGCATGGAACTTGAATCGGGTTCAGAGCAGGACTGCTTCAGTTTTTTTCGAGAAATGATGGTGAAGTATAGCATGATGGGAATCCTCCTGTTGTTAGTGTTTCTAATGGTAGATGATTACATTAATCCGCGTTCCTTCATGCTGACAAAAGCATTGTCGCCTAAGGTGATGTGATCCAGTAAATCTATCCCTAAAAGGCAGCCGCTGTCCCGCAATCGCTCTGTGATTTCAATGTCCTCAGGGCTTGGATCTGACTGGCCTGATGGATGATTATGACAGGCCAAGATAGATGCCGAATTACTTAATATGGCCAGCTTGAACGTCTCCCTAGGATGAACAATGGAAGCATTCAGCGACCCGCAAGATACCTGATGTATAGCCGTTGGTTCATTTTTCGTATTGAGGCAAAGGATACAAAACGATTCTCGATCACAATCACCGATAAATTGACGAAACAGATCAGCTGCATCTTGAGGTGAGCGAATCACGCGATTAGGATAGAGTAATGATGTTTTTTCCCGTACCATTCGCAGAGAAACAACCTCAATTCGTTTTGCTGGTATTTGCTTGGAGGGTTTCATTCAAAGTCCTCCTTAGCCAGGCATCCAGAATGCTCCGCAAACCACTGTTCCAGTCCTAGCCTTAAAGCGCCCCTGAGCGCATAAATCAGCAGAAAACACTCGTTGTCGGGCATAAGGCAGGCTCGGTACATACAAACTCCATCGGACAGTTCTACCAGTTCCACATACTCTGGTTCAGTCTCTAATAGATTAACAATCACGGTACTATCTGTTAGTGTGCAGCTATCTTCTAACTGAACAAACAACATACGGTAACCTTGTTCCAGCAGGGAAAAAGGATTATCATCGTCCTGATGAAGGGATTCATGTATCTCCTTATATTCTTTAGCAAGGTACGTTAGACAAACTTGAGGTAGTGTACCCATCTTAATATGTCTATCAATGGAATCTTGATTTGTAATGTGAATCAATTAGCCCAGCTCCCTTAGAGTCTTTAGTAAATACAGCATTCTAAGGAAATAATATCTGTTTTAAAACGGTCTTTGTTCCGCTCTTAGGGTGCCCCCGCATGATGCCCCCGAGTTTAGCCTCCTCTCCAACAGCGGTGGCGCAAAAACCTTGGTGGCTCATGGCTTGCTAGCACCGCCCCCGTTTCCCCCTGGCCTGACGGGTAGAGAGAAACTTTCTTATTGGCAGGGGGGGGGGGATTCTATTTTTTTATGTTTATTTATGTTTTTTTTCGGGGGCAATGGGGGCTCCAATTCCCGCAGTCCATGACCCAATTGGAATCTCCAGTGCCCCGACTCTATCGCTTTCAGGGGGCAATGCCCTCGTTCTCGGGGGCGAACACTTCTGTCAGGTCCCGCCTAGGTTCAGGTTGGCTTTGTTCAGGTCGAGTTCGGGGTTGTAGTTCTTCGTCGGCCCTTCCCCGCAAAACATCAGCTTTCACACAGAGTTTACGGGAACGATGACCTCTAACTGCTTTTTTGACCAGGTTGTGTCGCCGCTCTTTACCGTTTTCCTTGGATGTTTCCGTGAGCGTGAGGCCTTCTTCGGCTAACTGTTTCCACAAGGTTTGACTGGAAATACGAAAAATGAGTCCCTTGTGCCGAAAGGAAGCGACACACTGCATTGTAGAGAACGTCAGGCAGAAAGTAATAGTAGTTGCTATCATGCCAGCCAACGTGAGTACCACTCTTGGGAATGTCCCCTTGAGAAAGCGGTTGGGTGGTTTCTGTGTAGATTGTACGATTAGCAAGGAGTTCGCTGACAATGTCTACAAAGCGTTTTGTCGCTTTGACCTCCGCCACCTGTTCTCCTTGCTCGCTCGCCGTTCCTACAAATCCCTCCCAGGCCTCCTCAAGAAGCTCATGTTTTTGTTCAGGTTCGATTGCACCAACACTTTCAGCGTAGTCTAGGCCTAGTTGGAGTCCGAGATGCAGCCAGGCTGCGGCTTCTACCAGCCTACCGTGTACGTGTAGTCGGGAAGCTTCGTTTCTTCTTTTGAAAAAGATTTCTCTCAGCCGGTCGTCACTTTCCGACATGGCCTGTCCAAGCCACTCCAAGTACCCGACCATCGCCTGACTTAAGAGCGGAGACTGCTGCTGGGCAGTAGTTAATTTGTCAAGATCGAGATCACCTTGTCTAAGTTCAACGGGGAACAATCTGGCAATACTTGATCCACCGTCTAGAACATCCTCTGCTGTTACAATAGCCATGCCCCTAGGAGGGTAGTCGGGCCGGAGGCTAGTATCTTGCCTCATGCGGCCTCGTCCAACCCTGTCTCCGTAAGCCCTTAGGATTTGCTGAGCTAGTTGCGTCATGCTTTTCGCTTCTCTCGGTGAACTGGTCGGGTGGTAATCATCTATTAGTAGTAATGAATCTTTGACATCAAACCCACGCTTCTCCACAGAGTTTGCCGTATCTTTAAAACTTGCTGGAGGGCGTTCTAACAGATCACCGAAATGGCATGAGAACAACTTGGCGAGCGTTGTCTTACGAGTTCCTGTGTAACCGTGCAGCCACATGAGGAATTTTGGCTCTAGACCGACTGTTCTCAACCATTCACACATTGGAGACAGAAAGGTCAGCCCCCACATTGGTAGCGTAACCCGATGTGGCGCAATGTTCAGCAAACCCAGACTTGCTTTCATAGCCTCTTTTCGATCACCTGATGATTTAGGCAGATTGTAGTTTCTCAACCTTGGGTCGATCTCGACCTTAACGTCTGTTGCTCCCACAGCTCCTTCCGCGTGAAGGTATCTGAAAGTCCCCCCCACTTTCACCCAGCCTAGATGGGCGAACACACGTTCTTTGGTTGCTCCTGATGCTGTTGTCTGGATCGCGTGGCGGACGGTGTCCCTGACCTTGTTCCCAGGTTGTATGTTAGGCTCTGGCCCCCACTGCTCCAGCCACTTCATGCTCTCGAAATCGCTCGCTGCGACATGTATGGGCTGCAGTCGTTTTCTACTATGTAGCAAGACTCCCTCCAGCTCGTAAAATCGTTGTTGCTCCGAACCATCATCCTTGACGACAGTTTTATTTATCCAAGCGAAAAAGTTAGCCAGTGGAAAATCATTACGATTGCCATCCTTATTTGTTTGGACTATACAAAGGTTTTTCTCTGCTATTGAGTACCGACTTGGCAGCAGAGCTTCCTTATCCTTCATGTAATCTGGCAGCGAAGCATGGTTCATTCTCCTTTAATTAAGTATTGTTGGTGTCGTCAAACTATCAGCATCGAAAAATCCAGGTTAATACTATTCAGTTTTCAAAGATCAAAATTGCCTTACCAAGCAGTTAACTTATAAGGACAGCGGTACAAAAGCGACTTCTTTATCATCTATGGTAAGATAGGTCACTTCATAGAACGAGATACTGGTTCTTTCGCTGAAGTTGAGATCGAAAAGCGCCGTAAGTTCATCTACCAGTTCTCCTGAATAAATAACCGATCTATTGCCTATCTTTCTTAATGTGAAGAATGAGTCATTCTCAGGAAGTTTGGATCCAACAGCAATCCCATTGTTGTTGAAAGCAATTTGCACTTTTGAAGGAGAGCCGAGCTTACTTATCAAATTGGGGCTGAAAGTAATGCGTTTTCCGTTACCTGGGGTACTTACCATGGAAAACGCACTTTCACCGCTCGCGCCCTTGCTTTTATGCTTACTGCCGACCCCTTTAAGATCACTGATTAGCTCAGCGTGTTGGGAGGGGTCAATCTGTTGATCTGTTACGATTTCTTCGTGATTTGTTGTCATTGATTTGCTCCTTTTTTAGATGTTAAGGTCGTTAAAACAACCTTACAAACCAAAGAATACAGGAAAGCCTAAGAAAGCTCAGAAATGACAATTCGATTGGCAGCAGATATAACGCGAAAAAAAAGCCAGGGCCTGTGAGAGGCCTTGGCTGATATGGGTTGTATGAATTAATAATTCCCAAAAGTCTTGTGTTTTTCGTAATGCTTAAGTCCTTCTACGAAGGCTTCATTCACTTTCTTTAGTAATTCACCTTGAACATCCACCGTGCTAAGTTTGGACTGTTTCAATGACTTTCTTAAGTGTTTTTCCAATCGTTCCATCACAATGATTTGCCTAATGCTATATTCTAAGGAACTAATAGGTGTAAACTAAAACTCGAACGGCTTTTCGGAATCCGGTTTGCATTCACCGCTCAGTTCTTTTTCCGCTTTCATCTCCCAATCTAATGGCTGCACTAAGATCAATACCTTTGAAGGTTTTTCATGCTTTTTTCTCAATAACTTTCTCTTGAAGGTTTTTTTAATATCATCATCAGCTTCGGTTACTTCTTTATCTTCGACATATTTTTTAATGAGTCGCCTTATGAACCTTGTGTATCTCGAATGCTCAGGTGGATGGAGTTTACTCGACGTTGAAATTGTGATTTCAAGTTGGCTCTCATTCAATGGCTCAATGTTGCTAATATTGATTGCACAGAAAAGTTCGTAGTCATAATTCAGTTTGATCAATCCCGCATTTTCGAGGAATCTCCCCAGATACAGCCGATGCACGTACCAACAAGCGCTACCAGCCCTACGTTCATGTTCTAACTCGAAAAACCGCGTTTCAAATTCCCTTCTTATTCGCCTTTGCTCACTAAATGTTACTCTGTTCCTGTTCTCTACTCTGTTATGGGATATCAATCTATGCGCGGAAGATGTACTTAAAAATGTGTTGAATTTTTTTAACACAGTGTCCTGTACCATTTTAATCGTCCATTCAGTAACATGGTATCCTTCGGATATTGGGTGTTCTTTCAGGAGGTTAATTATCTTTTCTTTTTGTTTGGAATTTAAACTCGTCGGCCTCCCGCTACGGTCCTTCTCTCGAAGCGCTTCATAACCTTGGTCGTTGAATTTGAGAATCCATCTTCTTATCGTTTCAGTAGACACATTTAACTCATCGGCAATCTGCTTGTTTGACAACCCTGTATGTTTAAGTAGGACAGCCCTCAGCTTTACTCTAAATCTCTCATCACCGATGTTACTTTGTAATTCATGTTGCATTAATTCAATCGTTTCCGCATCTAATTGCATAGCTCTCACCTGTTTAGTAAAAATCGTTAGATTCATTCTATCACAAGCAGCTCTTCTCGCATCGTAATTATATATGGATGAATATACTTTTGATTTTTTCGGGTTTCTTCACAATTGTATGATCAGGAGTCTACTTTATAAATACGAGGAATTAAACAGGTATATAATACACATTGCTATCCTCTATAAATCTACCCCATGGAATAATGTCCTTCTCCAAAAGATACATGAGCCTATGTATGTATTGAAATTGTTTTATGAGGGGAAGGAAAAACCCCGACCTAGAGAATTCGGGGTATCTTGAAGAGCTTTACTTATTCAGCTTTAATCTGATTTTAGGACTTACATCGCTCGTTTCAATATCTGTATCTATGTTGTAGTTCTTTAACATTGCCACAACAAGAACAACCGTCAACGCTACAATAGCTGTGATGATGACCGTCTCCGTTATACCCAGGAAACCTGGTTGCGGCTGAACGAAAGATGCCTTTTCCAGCAACCTCAGCTTGTCCTTAACCTTGTAGGCTCTGCCCACGTTTTCTGCCAGCTCGCCCACAACGATGATGGTACCGTATCTCTTGCTTACAGCATCCTCCAGCTCTGCTTTAGTGCTGAGTGTGACTTGCCGATCTGAGAACGTCTCTGCTCTTCTCACCGCTGCCTCAGCTTTTGTCATGTCTATCTTGTTTCTCAGCATGTCAAAAAAAAGAATTGCCAAGTGCTACGCCTCCATTCTACTATCTATTATTTATAAATTCCCCATGTCCTTTAGAAGCGACATGGGGACTTGTAATTTATAAAGACTCGTTACTTTGTAGCAGCTTCTAGAAGCGTCAGGATGTCAGCATATCCACTATCCCTTGCCGTACTTAGGGCAAAGTCATTTGGAACTGCACCTGCTTGAAGCAGCAGCTTCACGGTTGAAGCTTTTCCGCTGTATGCTGCTGAACTAAGTGCTGAAGTAAAGGAATATCCTAGGTTCGGGTCGGCACCCTGCGACAGCAGATACGTGACGATTTCGTCGTTGCCTTTAAGTGCTGCTGCCATCAGCGGAGTCCGGTTTTGGGGTAGAGCGTTAGCATCGACATGGTTTGTTCCGACTAGACGCTGTACTTCGCTAAGCACTCCGTCCTCAGCCGCCTGCACGAGACCCATCTCGCCTGTGTAACTCGTCCCTGTTCCTTTATCCAGACGCGCCTGTGCCTCATCGTCAAACTCAATGGCCTGACCTTTGCCGCGATTGGCCTGTAACTGATACTCTTCTAAAGCAGTAAAGATATTACCGGCTACGAAAACTGTTACAGGAGCATCATACTGAACGCCAAGACGATTGAGCACACTGATTTGAGATTTGCCTGTTGAAATCCCCACCATTTCGATGATATCTTCTTTAGCCAGCTTCTTAGAACCGGCGTAGAAAATCTGGAAGAACAAGCCCCCGCTTTCATTCTCTCCATAGGCCATAGTAGTGATCTGTCCATTTTTGCGGTCAATTCCTGTACGTCGAAGATTCGGATTCGATTAACCTCAGTAATTGCGGAGCTGTACTGGGCTGGATTTTTTGACATATTAGCTGAACTTACCTGTTTTGCTTTGTCGTAGAGAGAGAACTTGTCCCGATTAGTCGCAAAGAACGCATCACTGTTACTCTCCAGAATCTTATAGGTAGCATCTGGCATCTTGACCCCTGTCGACGTTTCGCTCTTTATCGCGTCCCGCATGACAGAGGCATAGCCTTTATACACGCCGCTATCCGCTTTCGGAAGCTGGAATTTGTCGGTTGAAATGAGGACGGAACGAGAAGTGCTATCCCATTCGACCTTCTCACCAAGGGCTTCACCGATGAAGCGTAGCGGCACCATTGTACTGCCATTTATGATTTGTGGAGCAGCGTCCAATGCCACTTTGGTTTCCCCGATCCAAGTACCTTTCCAACCAATCTGCAAGCGGATGGTCTTGTCATCCTTTGTAGCGTCGATAATTTGCTGTTTTCCATCCCACTTGACCGTTGCGCCTAGTGCCTCAAAAATAGCCCGCATGGGAACCAATGTTGATCCGTCTTTGATGATTGCCGATTGTTCGAAGGTTTGTAGTTTTCCTTTCAGATACACATTGATTGTGCTGTCTGCAAGAGCGGTCCCAACTTGTGTGAAGAGCAAGGTAGCGACGGTAAGCGTAGTGATAATTTGGTTTTTTACTTTCATCTGTATATTCCTCCGGTTTTGAGAGTGTATTCGATGCTCTGTTGTAGTGTTGACGGATGTTAAAGGGCTTCGGAAATTGCACGAATCCACTTACCCCGCCCTGATACGATGAACTTGTGGGTTTTGCCGTTTTGGTCGGTAACCTTGAACGCATTCGGTATTGGCATCAGCGGCAAAGCCACCGCTTTCTTGTATCTCAAAATATCAGCTAGTTTGATGGCAATAGTTCCTTCACCAATGTTCATACCGGTTCCGACAAATACAAGCCGCTGATTAGTAAGTATTAGCTTTCCACCTTGGGAAATGAGTGCAAAACGCGCACGATTGGCCTTGCCTTCCTTGATAAGAACTTCTCCTTCATTCATGCGAATCATGGGATGAGCCTCCTGGTTTTAAGTTATGATTTTGTAATGAAAAATTTTACTTTATCGTATTTAATAATACATAATAAAACAGTAATTTGTATTATTAGATGGATTAAATCATTAAATACGTATTCTTGGTAGTTGGCAGGGACTGCTGATTCTCTTTTACGCTTATTATGAGGTGATGCTCGTGGTGCATAAGGCGAAGAGCGACCAAAAAGAGGCAGAGACATTTGTAAAAGGATTAGGGGAAAAGATTAGACTACTTCGCGTAGAACAGGGGCTGTCTCAAGAGAAGCTTGGGGAACTGGCGGAGCTGAACTCAAATTACATCGGACAGATTGAGAGAGGCGAAAAAAGCATTTCGGTCTTTACCTTAAAGAAGATAGCCGAAGGCTTATCCCTGTCATTAGAGGAATTATTTCGTATGATTGACCCTGCTAATCGGGATGACGCACTGGGAGAAATCATTGCGCTCATGCTGGAGCGGCCTGTCTATGAGCATACAAAGGCGTTGGCATTACTGAAAGCGGCTTTAGAATGGAAGGAAACTGAATAGAAATTGAAGGCTTGTCGTCCAGATCTCGGGCGGCAAGCCTTTTTTTAACCCTGAGAAGTAGCAAATTGAATTCGAGTTTGACTTGGATTTCGTGGATGGAGCTTACAAAATTACAGATGCAGAGGGAGAGGGCCATCGGATTTGTAGAGTGTGTGAAGAATGGCTTCAATGATTTCGTTGCAAATTTCTCTGCGTTTGACCCGACTATCTTCTTAAACGAATAAGGCTGGGTAATCCTTAATGGATGGTATGGGGTATCACCTCCTTTCAGGGTAGTGCGTCATGCTTTTTTCAGATATTTCGGATTAATAGTTACCGATTCTTCAGCGTGTTTAATGTAGAACCTCATGTCGCGTGTGGATTGGTTGGCCTGTTCCGTGAATGCCTCCCGAAGCGTAGCGCCTTCCAAATTGAAGTAGTCACGGCTTTTTTGGCTTCCGAAGAGGGCAATCATGGCGTAGTGGTAGCTAGCTGGATTGCAGATTCCTGCTGTACCGAGGGGGATATGGTCTGTAATTTTCCCGATGGTGAGCTTTTCGTTGTCCTCTTTATGCTTGTCCAGTACCAGCAGTAGGCAGGCAAACAGGATATCAGCATTTGAGCGCAAGGTGATTTTCTTAAGGTCAAAGCGCTGCGCTTCGCAGTTACTCCAAGTGAACTGCCGAATGGTTGCCTCTTTGGTACTGTAAGTATTGCTGATATTTTTGTAGGCATGACGGTTACCGTAGGCTTTAAGAAAGCGATCCAGCCGGACGCGTCCGTCGGCTCCAGGGAGCTTGGGCAGGACAGCCCGGAAAAACCGGGTGTAGCGCTCCATGTCTTGCAGGGATTGGGTGAGGTCCTGGTCGCTGTCTTGGTGGTTGATCTCCTTGAGAAGCTCGGACACGGCATGGAGTCGATGATGATCGGTCAGTTCCAAGCTGTCGGGCCGCAGGAGGTGCAGTAGGAAGGCGGTGGCATCAAAGCCGCGCTGCCAGTCGGGCAGCTTCTTCCCAAAAACTGAAGGAGTCAGCAGAGGGGCTAGTGACGGTGTCGGTGAACTCGGGCCATGCCTTAAGAACAGTGGCGATGGTTTTTCTGTGAGAGAGAGCCATGTCCTTGCGCTGCCAGTCGCCAAAGTGCCACCCCAGCGCCTGCTTAAGTGTGTCAGAAGAAACAGCCTTCGGGTCACAGAAAAGCCGCTTCCACTCCTCCATTGGCTCGACTGGGTATCTAGCGTAGGGAAAGCGTGACAGATGCTCGTCTGTACGTTCATGGATGATTGTGGCGAGGGCTCGTTTTTCTTTTTTGTTGAGGGTTAGAGTCATGGTTGCTTGATCTCCTTTGCTTACTGAAGTCTAGGTTTAGAACCAAGGGGTCGGGTCAGTCAGGGGCGTTGTTTGTGATCGGTCGGCTGAATTACTGGCTTTGCTTTCGGCCGCTTCCTTTGCATGTGAGGACACGAGAAAGGGCAGGCCTAATTCGGATACCCAGCCAAGTGCCAACTCAATGGGACTTCCTTCAACAGCGGGGGGGGCCGTCAGCCCAATCTTTTTCTAAGCAGAACTGAATGCTATTCTCGTCCATCGTTACAAATAAGTCGGTACCATCGTAATAAGGGTTTACTGTGTCTCCTTCTTTAAAAGTAAGAGCGACTCGTACTTGGTGTACGGGCCGCTCTTTGTCGTAAACTTGAATTTGTGTTTCTGCAATCGCCAAGAAGTGAACATCGTCTTGGGGGTTGAAGGTTGATTCGAGTAGGGCGAGTAATTGCTTTTGATTTTTGTTCATTTTAGACCTCCATGATTATAATCAAAGTTATTATATATAGATGAAAGTTGTTTTGTAACAGATTTGAAAATTCTCATGACATATAGAAGAGTAAGTCGCACGAACTGTGGAGTAGTGCTGAAGTGAGGTATTGGTCAGAGTATTTATATTTCTCCAGGTTTGGATAAGGTACTTACCCTAGGTTGTTAATTATTCGACGGGATTTCTTAGAGTTTTCAGGTGACAAGCTCGGTAAAATCATCATTGTATTTCGGATAATAAAAGAATATAAAAAAGGGAAAAGTATATGAATTAAAGTTTATAAGTGTTAAGATGAGTTTAATTAATATGGATTGAAAGGCATGGTGGTAATGTATGCTATATTCCGACGAAGAGTTCGCTGAGAAGGTTGGTGAGAAGTTAGGGAACGTACGATTCTTTAAAAAGATATTAAGAGAAATTGGGCTCATCGGGTCGAGACAGCAATTGAATGATGTCCAGTTGGGGTATTTTGAAGAAATACGTAAGATAAAGGAAGAGAAGTCTTTCACATGGGAAACGGCATGCAAGGCTATTCTGCAAGAAAAAGAGGATAAGGAATATAAGCAAGTTGTCCCCATGTTTAGCCTTAATGAACAAGCTCAATTTATTGAAGAACTTATTTCGAAAATTGAAAAGAGAGAACTGATACCTGAGAGTTACAGTAAGTATTCAGAAATAACAGATTACATATTTGCTCTTTCTGATGAACTAGCGAATAAACTTGGAGGGTATGGTACTGATTTCAATGGGGCTATTACTCATAAAATCAACTATAAACAGGGTTGTATTATTGTGTTGGGGCATAGGATAGACTTGAAGGGGAAATCATTTGAAGGTACTTTTGTTTTCTATAAGCCTAATTATTCAAATGATATCTTTGATAGCAGATTCATAACAAGTTCATTCCAGCATACCGAGCTCTTGGATCGTTTGTTCCAAGTGATTTGCTCGTATTCTTCATTAGATTTTTTTGGTTATATGACAGAAGAAGGTAGAGCATTAAGGTATTGTAATAAGCATGATCTAACAAGGAGAATTAGACCATCAACTGAATTGTTCTTAGGCATGTAATAGTCCTTGTATATTACGACAAATTGTGGATTTACCACGCCACCAGTTGTTTAAACCCTTGTCCATGCAAAACCACAACGGTTAATACTGGACAGGGGTTTAATATTCTTCTATTTATTTTTTGACCGTGTTTGTTGGAAGAACGAAAAAGATGAAGGAACCAAATCTGATTTGTAGAATAGTAGTAGTATTCCATTAATTAAAGGTAGGTGGCGTATGTCAGCACAAGTTAAAAATATAGATGAAATTATGCAGTGGTACACAATAAATCGACCAAAGTATTCTAGTCTTGCAAGTAAAGTCGAAAATATAATTGAAGAAGTGTTAGATTCTGCAGGAATTACATACTATTCAATATCGAGTAGAGCAAAAGAGACTGATAGCTTTTTTAAGAAGGCATCGAAGGATAAATACAATGATCCAATAAATCAAATTCAGGATTTAGCAGGTATTCGAATTATTACATATATTAAATCTGAAGTAATCAAATGTTGTGAAGTAATCAAGCCCTTGTTCAAAATCGACGAAAGTAATAGTGTGGATAAGGGTATGGAATTGGGTAGCGACAAAGTAGGCTATAGATCCGTTCATTATGTTGCTACTCTAACTGATAGTAGGTTAGAACTGCCTGAATATAAAATATTTAAAGATTTAACTTTTGAAATTCAAATTAGGACGATTCTTGAACATGCATGGGCAGACATTGCTCATGACAGAAGTTATAAATTCAAAGGTGAGTTTCCGTTAGAGTATGACATCCAACGTAGATTTGCTTTGGCTTCTGCAACATTAGAACTTGTTGATAGGGAGTTTGATTCCATTGCCCAAACATTAGATATATATGAAAGTGAGACAGTAGAGAAAACCAAACGGGGTGAGTTGGACATTTCAATTAATATCACATCACTAAGTAATTATTTGCCCCAAAAGTTGGAGTTGTTAATTAAAAACGAGGATTTTGCTCCTGTCTTTAATAAAGGTGCGGAAGAAATCATTGATGAGCTATTAGCATTCGGTATAAAAAGTATTTATGAACTTGACCAAATTATTACTGATAATCCTTCAAAATTCACATCCGGTCATAATAACTATGTTGGTTTTTTAAGAAATGTAATGATGTATACCGACCTAGATAAATATTTCAGGGAAGCATGGAATGACCACTGGTCTGGAATTGACATTGGAACAATAAACTTATTGAAAAAGGCAGGGGTGGACATCATGCCCTATGTAATTAAGCATGATATGGCTGTAGATACTAGAGATGAATAGTGATTCTTAGTTATCTTATTTCGTTAATCCCTCTTAATTTAGTAGATCAGATAACTTAAGACGCTGACTAATGAAATTTATTGGCTGATCCATTAGAAAAGATATTAAAATCATGTGTGGTTATATAATTTAGAATAGGGCTGCATCTTGGTTCATGCCACCTCCCCAAACAACCTGAGCATTACGCGGCGGCGAATTGTGGATTTGCCGAGCTGTGGTTTGCATCTAAACACCCTTGTCCACATAAAACCACAATGGTTAAAGTAGGATAAGGGTTCTTCAATTGGATGATTAATCTTTCGGAACCACATACTCTGACAATTTTATGCCTTTGCTAACTTCTGTTGCGTATGAAATGTTGATACCAGAAGCTGCTACAATGTCCTTAACACTGTAGTGGTTTCTTTGTATGACATCCGCATATTTAACACCGAATAAATGAATTTTAGCAACTTGTTTTCCGTGAGGTGCCTTATTATACATGTCACTAAGAATTCTCCCTAACTCCTGAACATTCACATGATATCCCCTTTCGCAAATTATTTATTTATCTGTCGATCCAATCCTTCTAACACCGCCTTCAGTTTATCAAATTGAGTAATAAGCCATTGGAAGTGCTGTTGGTAAAGCTCTGGGTTATGGATATCGGCATCTAAGGAGTGCAGAATCCTCTTTGCTGTACTTTTTTCACGGCTGGTATACCATTCAAGTTTTCCACCATATGTTTCTTCTATGTCAGCCTTAAGTGAATCTAATTTGGCGAAGCTCTCCGAATTGTAGACATAAAGGCCAATGCGTAGAATTTTCTTTCGAACAAGCTGAAAGAAGATGTGGTAATTTCGGCTACCGATTGTGACATCATACCAATCATCATAGGAGGGCTTGCGGGATGCAATATCCTCCCCTCGTCCATGCTCTTTGCAATACTCTACAAAGTTGCTCCAAAAGTCGTAGCGGAGGTAATGGCGATCAGATAGGTCACGTGTAGTATCTGGAGATACTTGCTGTGTTACGGGCAAGGCTTCTTCAACTGTTAGTTCAGGAACCTCTGCACGTTCATCACCAACAAACTCGACATGGAGTAAATGAGCCTTCTGCTCATCGGTATATGAGAGTCCCCATCTCGATTCCATAAATTTAAGCAAAAGCATCCCTCTATCCAATATGTTCTGTGCCGTCCAGGTACCTTCTGAAGCAACTTCGATTTCCGAGTGCGATCCGTTCGCGTACCCTCGGCGGCCAGAAGATGAAGGGTTTTTCTTATCTGGGAAACCGTCGTTTTGCAGAGAGGAGTTAATACTCTGAGCAAGCGGAAGCAGGTTGCCCAAGGAAGCAGACAACAGCTTTATCTCTTCCTCGGTGTACTGTCTGAATTGATTGCGCCAGTAACTTTTTGTCGGGGTCTGCGGTAGTATATGTTCAATCGTTAGCTTCTCCTTCTCAACTTTAGTGAACATACTCCAATCTACTTTCTGCAGATTGTATCGGGTTGCCAGTTCATATTCGTACTCGTACAGGAAGTATCGAAGATCGCGCCAGCCGTAGAATCCCTCACCTGAATCGAAACGTCTATCGGTACGTGTGATAAAGTTTGCAATAAGAGCAGCCATATCCTTGTTGAGAGTTGCATTTAAGTCATCAGTGACCGATGATAGTGTATTGCTGTTCCAAAGAACGTCTCTTGCCTTATTGTAATAATCACTACTTTTGTAGCTTGCATTAAATCCGCCAACACGGAATGAGAGGAATATAAATCGCTCTATCGTTTTATAAAGTGCAATCCGTTCGGTAGAAGGTGTCAATTTTGCTGTGGCAAGTGAAGCTACTACAAGTGGCCGGAAATATCCGATTCCTACACGATTCAGTTTATCGATCCACACCTTTTCTCCATCGGTAAGAATAGTACTGTCGCTTGGGAAATAGCTATAGTACCAGAACTCCGCTAGTTTCTTCAAGCTGTTCACATAGTTACTGATCTCCATTGGTGTGAGCTTGCTGACCAGAATAGGTTCTAGTTCAGGCGTATCGTCAGGTATATCATCATCAGAGGCTTCAAAATCAGTCAATGGTTCAAATATTTCAGCTTGTGTGGTGATAGTAAACTTCTCAAAGACGTTTTTCGCGGAGAACTTGCCCAGTAGGAAGCGTATATAATCGTCTCCCCGCTTCCGTGAATACTGGAAGTATGTAATCCAATGTGCTCGGAGGAAGTCATCGTCAGAAAGCGGTGCATCTTGGTTACGCCCAAGTTGATAGTACACCTCTTTCCATGCATCATTAATGTTATTTCGAAGTTGTTCCTTATCCCTTGCATCCAGTTGATCATTATCGAAAAGTGTGGTCAGGTAAATAAGTCGGTTTTTCAAGAGTTCCAGATTAGTGAGTTTTTTGCCACGGTTGTTCATTGTTTCGAATGCTACAAAAACATCATAATCATCCTCTATTTCGTGAAGATTGAACATCAGACGCAATGTGAGTTTCTTGTATAAAAACTCAATCCCGCCCATGCCTTCGCTCTCGTATATTGCCCTTAAGTTTTTGGCAAAGAACGACTTCGCGTATTTCAAATTCTTCGTATAGAAGGTTTCAAAAACCGTTCCGCCGAAAGGTTCCTCAAATACCTTGTATTTTAGGTATTCGGAACTTGGATTATCAGTCTCATAACCGAACAGATATGTTGTCACGATATTCTGGGGCGGACGCTTCCGAAGTACGTACTTCGCCTTGATATCCTTCAACGATTCATATCCGAGGAAAATCACTTCTTCAGGCTTGTCCTTATTTTCTGGAGCGTTTTTGACTATAGACACTATTTCGTGCATCAGAATTGAAAACGTGGTTAGCCGTTGCTGCCCGTCAACAATATGATATGGTTTATAGCCGATATCTAGTAGCCACTCGTCCTCGTGCCACTGGTGCGCTTCCTTTCGGCTAACAGCCTTAAGTGAGAGTAGCCCAGTGTAGTGATATCTATCCTCGTGCAGGTTTAGCAAGTCTTCCCAAAAATCCGCAAGCTGCTCGTGTTTCCACGCATACCCACGTTGATAGTCAGGTATGCGGAACAGTCTGTTTTGAAAAAGCACGGATAAAGATTGAAGTTCATTCGCCATTTTAGAATTCTCCTTATCGCATTTCGTGGTCACTGATCGCTGATTTTAAAGGCATGGTAAGAAAGAATGCTATTGCCTTTGTATTCTTCGTCAGATAACATACCTTGCTTCCCAAATACAAAGATCATAATTTTTATTTCGACACGGGGCGGACAAAGTCCTTTGGCTTTGGCTTATCCGTATGCGGAGCTTGTTGACACATCTAATCGACTTGATGAACAACAAAAATTAAATACGTGCATTAGAAATCTTAGTGCCTAGTAAAATCCGACGCCGCGTGATGATTTGATTTTTTATGTTGAAGTTTGAGTTAATTTGGTATAATTTTGCATGAATATATCTTGCTAACGTGAAAGGTGGAAGCCGCATAATGTTCTGCTCCAATTGTGGTACGAAATTAGACGATAATGCAAAGTTTTGCTTTAATTGTGGAACAAAAACGATCGGAGTTAATGATATACAAGAGTCACCGCAGTCAGAAGGACAACAGCAAAGTTTAGTGGGACAAAAGCCTCAGAGTGCCCGAACGTCCCAAACTGAAAGTTTTAACTTGTTGGGATACGAAGTAGAACTTCCTAAGAAAACAAAGGACTATATTTTCATTCGTGGAGAATTTCAACAGCTGGCTTGGGAGGCTAGAGAACAGATGTCCCGAAACTTTGGGACAAAGTACCACAACCTAGACGACTTAATCCGTCATGGGGATAGCGATGCAGATGATCTTATCGGATCTGCAATGGAACACGCAATCGAAATGTTGAAGCGTTTTGGTGTTTACCACATCAGTTTAAGCCGATTCACCGATGTTGCATATGAGTATATAGGCAATTGGGAAGAAAATTTTAGTGAAATTCGAGAAAAATTTAAAGAACTAGTGGAATATAAAGAAGCGAAGAAAGAATACCGTTCAGATCGTAAATCGGGGAGAGGGCGGATGGTAGGAGGAGGGTTCGGTTTAGGTGGTGCAATGAAAGGGATGGCAATGGCCGGAACAGCCAATATGACAACTGGTCTGCTGCATTCGTTTTCAAACGCTATGGGTAATGCGGCCACAAGCGCCGAAGTGAATAATCTCAAGAACAAAATTTTTAAAGACCCTGATACGAAGAAGACGCTTTGTTTGTCTGTTTATTTTGATATTTATTACATACATCGAGCTGTTGTAGAGTGTATCAATGACAGTGGGGTGTCACTCGCCGCAGAGTCGTACACAAGCATCGAACAAGAAAAAGCTTCTATTATATATAACAATATTATGGACGGCAGTGTCAGGAATGAAGACCGTAGGCGGATGATCGCTGAGATCTTGGTGAAAGATCCATTCGATATAGATTACTATGAACTTGCCTTGAAATATAGCTCAGATGAAGATGAAAGTGATCTGATTAACTATGCCCGCTATTTTGAAGTGCCGATAGATCAATTAATTCAAGACCTTAATGCAGCTATTGAAAGTGAGCAACGTCTAGCGCAGCTATTTGGGGATTATACTGTGGAACTGGAACAAAAGTTGAAGAATAATAACTTATATCAAGCTATCAAATCTGAGCTGGCAGATCAACCAACTAAGTCGGTACAGAGGGCATTCTTCTCAATCCAGAATGAATCGGTGAAATCCAAGTTATACCTTATTCAAGGGGAAATGACTGAGAAGTTATTGACAAAGTTGGCTAATGCCAAGGCCTCTTATGCACCTATTCAAGACGAGGCACCTATTCTCTTATTTGACAATACCGCTTTTGGGAGTGCTAAAGACGGCTTCTTGATTACGGATCAGAATATATATGCACACAATATGATGGCGAAGGGATTAAGTATCAGCTTACAGGGGCTTCAGGAGATGCGTCTGTCCGGCAGTGCGATTCTTATTGACGGGCAATCGGTAGATATAAATCTAATTAGCGGCAAGGATCGGAGTGAGTTTTATGAGTTTGTTGAACTCTTAGTATTTGTTCAGAAATACGGAGGAGGGATTGGTACAATCAATGGGACAGGGATAGTTGAACATAGCCGTGCTTCTTCCGAATTACAGTTATCGAAGACTGAGGTTGCGGTATCTTTAGCTGCTACTTCTAATTCGATGAAGAATAAAGATAAGATTATAAAAGATATTAAGGATACTATATTAAGTATCAAGAACGAGGGGATTCGCAAATATCTATTTCTCGAAAATGAAAATGAGAAGGTCACTAAGAAGTATCAGAACGCATTCGAAGCTTATGCAAAGCTGGAAGCCGATGAAAGGGCTATTGTTCTGTTTGATAACACTGGCTTTGGTAGCGCCAAAGACGGTTTTCTGATTACCAGTCGGCGGATTCACATCCACAACATGCTGCAAAAGCCAGTTACAATTGACATCTCCAGTGTTGTATCTGTGAATTTAAAAGGTGCTGAGTTGCTATTTAACCAGCAGGCAGTGGGAATTAACATGATATCTTCATCAGCCAGATCCGAATTTAGGTCGTACATAGAAAATTTCGTTAATCAGTTGAAGTAATTTAGGCAACCTCTCCATATAATCTCAGCATTACGCGGCGGCGAATTGTGGATTTGCCAAGCCACGACTCGTAAAAATGAACCCTTGTCCATATAAAACCACAATGGTTAATGGACAGGGTTCATAACGGTTATTTTTATGATCACATTAATAATTTAATCTTGTGAGGGTACCGTCAGTTGTGTCTCTGCGACGCTTTTGACGGCTCTTTCGCTATTTTTCGCGATTATTGCGGTATCATCCTTAAGAAAGGTTTTTTAAAGTCGATTTTCATTTTCACTTGTCTAATATTGGATATTGATGGTAAGGTAACTTCTAGAGAACATTTTAGCAAAAGATTAAGAACGATATCCTGCTTTTACTTTTTGCTTCGTTGCTATACTTTGTGTCTTTGTTTCGCAGACGCTCTTGATGGTCCTTCAGCTTTATTAGTGATAAGGTCGTTTGTAATAGGGGCTTTGTTTATAATTGCCTGTTTGGATGAAGATCCGTATTAAGAACCGAAAGAGGGTCGAACTTGTGAGTATACCTGAATCTTTATTAAAAGCGATGCATGCGAAAAGGGTGGTTCCTTTTATTGGAGCTGGTTTTAGCTATTTTTTTGGAAATCCTTCATGGGATACTCTTCTTTTGTCAATTACACGACATAGTAAGATAAATCTCAGTTTGTCAGAAAGTGATCTCAAGGGAAAAGACCCCTTACAAGTAGCTGAAGCATTATGGCAGTTCTATAAGAAGAAGCATTTTGCTGATAAAGTTGAGAAATTTAAAGAACAACCGTCATTTAAAAATATAGATGATGATGTGAAATTGCAGGGGTTTCTTGGTAGTAGAGTGAACCAAGAATTATTGAAAGAGTTTAATGAGATCGTAGTTGAATGCGTGCACGAGAACTCTAAAGAAACACATCGTAAGCAACCTGAAATTGAAAAATTGAAATTATTAGGTGATCAATCCTTTCAATCAATAGTAACAACGAATTACGATGAAAATTTAGAGAGAGAAATATTCGTAGGGACAGAAATTACTTTTCCCGGTGTTGGAAAAGAACTTTCGTTGAACGAAAAGGGTAAGGTAATCTACAAAATCCACGGGCACATTTCAGAACCGGCTAGTATAGTTTTAACCCATTCACAGTACTATAATTTCATGCATAACTTTGGTTATTACAAAAGTAAATTATACACAATATTTGCAACTAATGTTATTTTGATGCTTGGTTACGGTTTTAGGGATATAAATATACATGAAATCTATTTTCATTTTAGAAAGGATTATGATGGTATCATTAATGAGGTTGAGAAGGATCAGCCTAAGGCATTCCTTGTATTAACCGAACATGATAAAAACTCTCTCGGTCAATACTATGAACTACATAAGGATTTTTTGCATGGTTGTGGTATTACTGTACTTGACGAAGGCTTTAGTGACTTGCCAGAGTTTGTCGAAAAGTTAACAAGTGAACTGAGTACTTACAAAGAAAGATTGGACTTTGATAATATTTTATCTAAAGAGAATTACCCGCAAATAAAAGATGCTATCAAGCGTGCGCTAAATAGAGAAATTACAGTGGTTACTGAGCATTTAGTTGCAGATTACCTAAAAGCAATTTCCAAAATATTTACAGATCCAACAAGTTTAATGATATTAGCTCCTGATACTGAGTTTGATTTCACTGGCCAACTACCTGACCGTGCAGGACTCAGGTTACTTGACTCAGTGGAAGCCATTATTAGGGAGTATTCTGACACTGATTATATCGAGGAATATAACGAGATTATCTATTATTCCATGGAATTTGCAAATGATGCTAGGTACATGATAAATGACTTTTATTATTTCCCTGACCGATTTAAGAGATTTCTCAACCTCTGCAAACTTTCAACAAACCTTACTTTGCCAAATAAACTCAGGAGCAAATTTACGGAAATGTTTGGGGATGTATTGAGTTATTCTAGTAAAGAGTATGGGAAATGTCATGGCGGAGCAATACTGTTAGAGGAAGAAGGAAAGAACATTCCCGAAAGTGTAGTCAAAATTTATGTCGAGGGAAGAAAGAAAGCCGTAACTAACGCAGTGGCATCTGGAGATCGTTATGGTGTCTCTATGAGAAGGAAAGAAATCGATTGGATTGAATATTTCTTGAGATTCGATGTGTACTCGAGTGATTTTAAGAAACAATTAGAAGGCTTTGTTACCGATATTAAAGGATATATTGATGAAGGTAAGTTGATAATATCTTGGTGATATAACGATTTTGAAAATATGTTTTCCATGGTCACTCCTATTACGGCTTAGGGCGGTTAAGTGCAGGGAAGGGACAACTCCTTTCAATATCACGTAAAAGAAGTTAGAAACGTCTGTGAGAACGGGAAATCTGATAAAGAGTAGTGACAATATAAGCTTCGAAATTATGCCACATCCCCAAATATCCTCAACATCACACGGCGGCGAATTGTGGATTTGCCAAGCCACGGCTCGGCTCCATCCTAAAACCCGCTCCCAGAGCGGGTTTTTTACTTATACAGGTCTGGATTGTAGCCAAATTGTAGCCAACACTCGTTTAACTGCGTGATTCTTGAGGGTAACTGTAGTCCATTTGGCTACAGTTCTATCTATTAACAAAATATCTTACAGCATGCTATCCTAACCTTAGGTAGAGGAATCCCCTACGGCAAAGAGAATTAGGAGATGATAGCATGGCAGGGAGGCATCACCAAGGTTGGAACCAAATTTCGGGTTACTTTTGATTTCGGTACAGATAGTAAAGGCAAACGAATCAGGAAATATACGTCCGCTTCCTCTGAGGCCGAAGCTAAAAAGTTATTGAATGAATTTGAATATAATCAGCAACGTAATTTATTGCTCCAGACGACAAAAATGACCTTCTCCGAATTTCTTGAGCATTGGATAGAGAACTACGTAAAGTATAACTGCGAAGAGACAACCATTTATGGTTACAGAAATATTATCTTTAAGCATATTATTCCTTTCTTGGGTAACTTCGAGTTACAAAAGCTGCAACCTGCACACATTTAACAGTATTATAAATATCTAATGGATGACAAGCAGCTTTCTCCAAATACTGTACATAAACATCATGCCTGTATTCGGAAAGCGTTGGATTACGGCCTGAAGCAGCAATTTGTGCATCGTAACGTATCAGACGCTGTAACTCTTCCTAAGAAGGAACGGTTCGTAGGCCAGTCTTATACACGGGATCAATTAAATATTCTGTTAGACAGAGTAGAAAACACCAAGCTTGAATTACCCGTATATCTGGCCGGTTATTTGGGACTTAGACGTGAAGAGATTGTAGGTCTTCAATGGAAGTATATTAACTTCAAGGATAGGAGCATCCAGATAGCAGAGGTTCGTACTAGCGCAGGCAGTAAAGAGATTATAAAAGCCCCCAAGACGGAACAGAGCAAGCGTGTGCTTTATACGACGGATGAACTGTTTGAGGTCCTTACCAGGGCCAGAGAGCGTCAAGAAGAGTACAAATGGATGTTGGGTGATGAGTACATAGATAGTGGCTATGTTTATATCCAGGACAATGGAAGGCCGTATCGTGTGAATACGCTGACTGAGCAATTTGGCTTATTCTTAGAGCGTAATGCATTGCCTAAAATCAGACTTCATGATTTGCGTCATACTTTTGCAAGTATTCTCTATGAAGCGGGTGTTGACTTAAAGGCAATCTCGGAAGCGTTAGGGCATTCTGATTTGGCTACAACAAACAAGATCTATACTCACCGGTTTGATAAAACACATAAGAAAACAATCAATGCGATGAGTACAGCACTTAATTGTATATTACGGAGTATAAAAAACCGTCAGAATGAGTACACAAAATATAATTGCTGATAAATTAATTCCTATCCCTAAAAGCGAGATATTTCTATTTTTTTTATTTTTAAGACCTATTAGTCCGAAAATTAATCCTATAGGACTAATATAAAAGAGAGAAAAAAAGCCGATACCATCTACAAGCTGACCTGCTTTTATAGCATAATGATCAATAAGAGCAATTAAGATTACATAAACACCAATTATAAAAGAATAGAATGAAAAATTCTTCTTTGATATTTTTTTACTATTCATTTCATTTTCACCATCCATTTTTTTATAATTAATACATATAATACATATATCATACATGTGTATTATATGTAAAATAAAACTACATATTCCGATACCATAAAAGGACCACAGAAGGTATTGAGCCTCTATGATACGGAATCGGAAATTAAAGGGTTTTATCCTTAGGCACGCCAAAGGATAAAGCCTATGAATGGGAGAACACCAGTCGATCTTGGATGTGGTCCTGGAACATTGACCCGAAAAATATCGAAGTGGTTGTACCATGATGTTTCTCTCATAGGCGTTGACCGTGATTCTGCTTTTATTGAGTACGCTAGTAAAGAAGCTCAAGAGCAAGGTATGAATAATATTACATACATAGAAGGGGATGTACTAAAAATTCCTCTTCCTTCTGATTCTGTGGATGCCTGCCTATCGCATACTGTGATTGAACACGTTCCTAATCGGGATTTCTTACTTGAACAACAGCGAATATGTAGATCAGGCGGTATGGTCTCAGTGATGAGTTCTCGACCTGAGAAAAGCATTGTCTCCACGCCGTTATCTGCTCCACATGCAGAGATGTCAGTGAGGGAACAGGAATTATGGAAACCGATTCATGACATCTGGTCCAGGAAGGATTCTTCAAGGGGAATCGGCAACTATGCAACAGACCCATCGTTATTACCAATATTATTCGAAGAACTTGGTTTCGTTCATATAGAAGTAGACGCAATTACCCTGCCAGTGATTCTAGATAACCCAAGTATTTCTATAGATCAAAAGCTAAGAATGGTAGAGTTGGATCGTCAGCAGGCCATAGAAGGATTAGAGATGGGATTAAACCAACTTGATGAAGAGTATGCATATGCAGAGGAACTCAAATTATTGATTTGTGATCGATATAATAAGCGTAGAGACCTCGTCATAGGCCAGAAAAGGGTATGGGATTTTCAAATTTATATGCTGTTTGTAGTGCGTGGAATGAAACCCTAATTATTTAATATCAAGATAGAGTCAATAGCAATTCAAACTCCGCACTTGAAAAATGCTATAATAATAACGAATGGAGCCGATGCCGATGGATTTACTGGACCCACGTGTGGATTTTGTGTTCAAACGGATATTTGGCAGCGAGAATAATAAGGACGTGCTGCTGGCGTTTCTTAACCGCATTTTTACGGAAGCTGGCGGGCCGCCGTGTTGACTGAGATAATCCTGATGAACCCGTATACGGATAAAGATGATCCGCTCGACAAACAATCCATTTTGATGTTTATGCGAAGACCTCTGAAGGTAAACTAATTGATATAGAGATGCAGTTATTTAATAAGTACGACATAGAGAAAAGAACGCTCTTTTATTGGTCCAAACGGTATGCGAGTCAACTCAGTGAGGGTGAGAAGTATCTAGAGTTGAAGAAATGCGTAACGATCAACATTCTAAACTATTCGTTCTTGAAGAATGAGCAATATCAAAATATATTTCATCTGCGGGAAGACCGAACAGGGATATCCTTGATTGACGACATCGAGGTTCATTTCTTGGAGTTGCCGAAGCTGGATGAACGTAGTGTTCCGTCTGAAGGCGGATTGATCAATTGGCTGTTGTTCCTGAAAGGTGCCGATACATCACAATGGGAGGTGCTGAAGATGAATGAGCCAGGATTGGAGAAGGCCATGGATACCTTGCAATATTTGAGTCAGGATTCAGAGGCCAGACGGTTGTATGAAGCCAGACAGAAGTATTTGCACGATGAGGCCTCCATGCTGGGAAGTGCTAAATTAGCAGGTATAAAGGAAGTCGCGAGGAATATGCTTGACTTGAATCTGGACATAATGACGATTGTAAAGGCTACAGGATTAACAGAGCAGGAGATCAATGCTTTGAGAAAGTAAAGAATGAGGGAGCATCCAATGTTAGGGGGCTCCCTTGTGTTACTAATGATGCCTCACCTTATACTATTTATGAGTACTATTTTTCTACAAATCCATTTTGCTGATGGCTTCTGTACATTAGCAGAGGCGTTAGAGACAGGAATATAATATAAGTTATGGTATTATTCTTTACCATGTCAATTCAGATGAGGGGCTTCTAGGGTGACATCAAAACTGTAACTACACTCGTAGAAGCTTATGTGCCGTTATCTTCGGACAGGGGGGCGGGCTCCCCTCGGCTCCATATGGAGTAAAGTAGAAGACACCTTGAAGGGTGTCTTTTTTCATTTTTGCGGTTATTTTGGACTATAAGACAGCCCCCTGGACCTATAATAAAAACAGCGGCCACATGGTTTACTCGCCAATCCGTTACTTTTCGCAGTGTATGGGGCACTGGTAGCTGGGATTTTTGAAGAGGCCGGCAGATATTTCGGGTTCCGCTTACTGCTTAAACATAATCGGAAACGAAGAGATGGCATTGCATACGGACTGGGCGATGGGGGGGGTGAAGCGATATTTATTGCCGGAATGACCTCGATTCAGTCGCTCGTATATGCCGTAATGATAAATACGGGCAAGCTTGAGCAGTCACTGGGCGGGAAAGCATCACCCGATGTATTGGCAGATATCAAGAGCAAGCTGCTGAATGCTTCATTTTATGAGGTTCTTCTGGGAGGCTTGGAACGGATACCCGCACTTTTTATTCAAATTGCTCTATCGCTTATTGTCCTGTACGCAGTGCGTGCAAAGAGGAAAATAGTTCTGGTGTATGCCATTTTATTGCATGCTCTTATTGATTTCACTCCGGCTCTCTATCAGGCGTAAGGCGTACCCAGGGAAAATCAGCTTGTGGTTTGTGGAGATTCTCCTGCTACTAATCGGAATTGGTGCTTTCTGGCTGATCAGCCGCTCGTGCAAATGGCAAATTTGGTCGGTTGATAATCACTAGATTTTTGGAGCTTGGTTGATTTTTAGATGGAACTAAACTAACGGGCAGTTATCTATAAGACGATTGATTCATTCGGGGGATTGCGGGAATTTCAAAAGTGGAATATTATTTACTTATAATTAACGTATTGGCTTACTAATTAATGATTATATTAATTATATTGGAGTGGATGTATTATGTATCCCCATCATCAGGCTGCCATTGATGCCATCACCAACAAGCTTAAAGCCAGACCCGACGTACAAGGGATTATCATCGGAGGTTCCGTGGCGCATGGCTTTGCGGGCGAAACCTCTGATATCGACATTATGATCGTCCTTTCCGAAGAGGATTACAAGAAAGCTTGTTCCATCCATAATCTTGGGTATTTCGAAACGGAATCCTGTTCTTATGAAGGCGGTTATGTGGACGGGAAAGTTGTATCCGCTTCCTACATCAAGCAAGTGGCCGAATCCGGCAGCGATCCTGCTAAGTTCGCATTCCAGGATGCGTTCGTCACCTATTCCAATATCGAGGGGTTGGAACGGTTGGTCCATGATGCTCCCCGATATCCGGTGGAGAAAAAGACTGAGAACATGCAGAAGTTCTATGCACAATTCGAAACCTGGAAATGGTATTATTACGAAGGACTGAAACGCAACAATCGTTTATTAATCGACTACTGTTTGACCCACTATGTCTTTTTCGCAGGTCGGTTGATTTTGCTACACAACGAAACACTTTTCCCTTCTTATAAGTGGTTCTTACAGGTTCTAGAGGGGGCCCAAAAGAAGCCTGAGAATTTGTTGACGGACATCCATCGGGTACTGGAAGAACGAACGCCGGAAGCCGTAGAAAATCTGTACAAGAGTATTGTGGAATTTAATAACTGGTATCAGGCAGAGCATCATTGGACGGTTCAGTTCATGATGGATAGCCAGCTGAACTGGATGGACGGACCGGTTCCGGTTCTCGATTTATAAACTGTTCCGCTAACGGGAACGATAGTTCAATAGATGGCTTCATGGTTAGCAGGATGAGGCATTGTTTTGAGGAGGAAACGGCCAGGCTTGTTGAAGAGCATCACGCTCCGCCGAATTGTAGCTCTGCACGTCCACGCCTCGGCTCCATATGGAGTATCAGTGAAAGACACCTTTAGGGGTGTCTTTTTGTTTTATGGATATGGTTTAGGAAACTCTCAGAATCTGCATGCCGAGTATGCTTGCACAAATTTTATTTTTCGCTTGGCGAATATATGACCTGAACGACTTCATCCATAGGTTCTCCCCCTCACTGACAAGTTATTAACCCAACTATACCAAATATCCCTTTACGGGGGGCTTCTAGGGTGACATCAAATCCGTGACTACACTCGTAGAAGCTTATGTGCCGTTATCTTCGGACAGGGGTTCGATTAGACTTGTGATGAAGAAAGGTGCCGATTTTGTCCGCACCTTTGTTTTCGAATTTTGAGCTAACGAAGTACAATTCCTGTTTCTTCTTTATGTTACGCCTTATTTTGTGGGAAACGTTGTTTAAAAAATTCTTTAAATGTCATGGGTTTCCGACCAATCAGTCGTTCAAGATCTCCAGACGTTTCAGAGAATTCTCCGCTGTTAATACCTCGTAGCCAAGCTGATAAGAACTCACCAACGTGAAGTGGGACACCATTACTCGTCAAATTCTCCACATATTCTTTTTCGCTAATAGTGACATGGGCAACTCTTGTTCCACTAATCTCGGAGAGGTCATCAGCGATGTCTGTGAATGATCTCGCATCACTGCCATTTAGTGTATATGTCTTATTTTCGTGACCGTTCTGTGTAAGAACAGCCACATTGGCTGCCGCTAAATCATAGAGTGATGCAGCGGCAACTTTACCAGAACCTTCAGGTACTCTTACGCCGACTTCGTAAGCGTTACTACCGAAATAATTAGGCATGGCTTCGAAGTACGGCGGATTCCGCAGAATGGTGTATTCTAAACCGGATGCCTTGAGCGCCTCTTCCGCAAAGATGTCTGATCTCGTAACTTCAGGGATAATTAAGTCTGAATCTTCTCTTCTTGTAATTGACGTGTAAATAACCTGCTTGACACCTGCTTGTTTTGCAGCAGCGATGACATTGAAATGTTGTGTGTTACGGTCGGTAAATGCAATTGCGGAAATAAGCATTACTTTTTCAACACCATTAAAAGCTCGTAAAAGGGAGTTATAATCAAAGTAGTCTCCTTGGTGGACTTCCACACCTTCCTTAATAAAACCTGCAATTTGTTCGGATTGAGGATTTCGCACCAATACAGCGACCTGATTTGCCGGGACTTTCTTAAGAAGAAGCTCCAGTGTTCTATTGCCGAGACCGCCTGTTGCACCAGTAACAAGTATTTTCCCCATTTTGTACATTCCCCTTTTATTGGTAAATTATTTGCATATTAACTATTGCATTTGCCTAGCCTTTCGTACCACTTTGTGTCCTGTTAAGACTACAGTTATCAATTGTGTAAACGTAACTGTTACAGTTACACTTTGTGTAAAAAAAAAGGCTTTAAGATAACTGAGCCTTTTTTAATATCCCATCAACAACATCTTTTATAGTGAAACTTGCCAGAACATCTTCCATAGAAATCTCTACTTTTTTTAATATAATGCTAAGAACATCTTGAATATTAGCACCAACAATGCAATCCAGATTTGTATCTTCGTGAATCTGAAACAACTGCCCTTCATTAACTACTTCTACCGATCGATATACATCAAGCAAGGTTATTTCATCAATTGGCTTTAAAAGATATGTTCCTCCATAGCCAAAATTAACTTTGACTAAACCAGCCTTTTTCAACATCCCGGTTACCCTGCGAATGACCACCGGGTTTGTATTTACACTACTTGCAACCAACTCTGAAGTACAAATCATATCTTTCCCAATGGACAAAAAACTCAGTATGTGAATTGCTACAGAAAATCTAGTGCTTATTTTTATTGCAGGCACCCCCTTCTGCAACCATTATAGTTACACCTATTGCGATTGTCAACCTGCCTATCCAAAGGGCTTCTAATAACCTCTTTAATACTATGCCCCACAGCTACATTGCCAACAGCCTCCAATGGACCATCGATGTTCGCAGCATCTAATCATCCACATCTTTATCAAAATTGTTAGAATATGCTGCGATAACGTTAGGAAAGTAGAATAGGTGCATCGTATCATGAGAAAAACTTGAATGACGACGATAACGCTGAGTATATTGTTAAAATAAATTATGCAAACAATGTGCTCCGAAGAGGATTATATTCAACTAATGGGTAACCGTTCTGAAGGTAAACTGATTGATATAGAGATGCAGTTGTTTAATAAGTATGACATTGAAAAGAGAACGATGTTTTATGGGAGCAAACGGTATGCGAGTCAACTGAGTCAGGGAGACAAATATCCAGAGTTGAGGAAATGCGTGACGATAAACATTTTAAACTATACGTTCTTGAAGAATGAGCAATATCATAACGTATTTCATCTGCGGGAGGACCGAACAGGGATATCCTTGATTGACGACATTGAGGTGCATTTCTTGGAGTTGCCGAAGCTGGATGAACATAGCGTTCCGTCTGAAGGCGGGGTGATCAATTGGCTGTTATTCCTGAAAGGTGCCGATACATCACAATGGGAGGTGCTGAAGATGAATGAGCCGGGTTTGGAGAAGGCAATGGATACCTTGCAATATTTGAGTCAGGATTCAGAAGCCAGACGGTTGTATGAGGCCAGACAGAAGTATCTGCATGATGAGGCATCTATGCTGGGAAGTGCGGAAATGGCAGGTGTAAAGAAGGTAGCTAAGAACATGCTTGACCTGAATCTAGACATACCGATTATTGTAAAGGCCACTGGATTAACGGAGCAGGGGATCAATGCTTTGAGGAAGTAAGGGATGAGGGAGCAGCCTATGTGCGGATTATCCCTTTCTATAAGTTAGGCAAATTATATAATTACGGGGGGCTTCTAGGGTGACATCAAAACTGTAACTACACTCGTAGAAGCTTATGTTCCGTTATCTTCGGACAGGGGTTCAACTCCCCTCGGCTCCAATATGGAGTAAAGCAGAAGACACCTTAAGAGGTGTCTTTTTTCATGCCTGAGGATGTATTATTAATTCCCTAGAATATAACAAGCCGCTTTCCCTGGATGGCTAAGAGGAAAATGATGACCATAGGGAACAACATCAACGTTACCAAGCTGTACTGGAGCAGAATAGTGCCGATCTTGATCTCCCCAAATAACATGAAGATTAGACCTTGGTACTTTGGTGAAATCACCCTGATAATTTTTCGACAGAAAACGGTTGAGTTGAAGAGTGGTATTTACAATTCTAGGCGAAGTGAAGCTGTCGCGTACTTTGGCAATATAATATTTCGGAATGCTCTCTATATTTTCAAACAGACCATTATCAATTAAATAACGTTCTAATGAATTAGCCGTTGCTAACTTCAATGCCCATTTGTTCATAAATTGAGGAGTATTGAACGATTTAGAATTTTTTTTGGCAACAGGTGGCTGAAGTAAAGTGATAGTATTCTTCGTATCCAGGTACTCGCACGCTGACGCTTCCAGCAGAATAACCGCTCCGAGGGAATGGCCAATCCAATGTGCGCCATGAGTGGCTTTTCCTGATAACTCCTTCACTACATTCAAATAGAGATCCAGAAGATTCTTGTCCCGCTTAAAAGGGGAACGTCCTAAACCCGGAAGATCTGGAATCCATACGGGTCGACCCGTTTTTTCATGAAGCTCTAGTCCTAAAGGAAATAAATCGGCTCCATCACTGAGCAAACCGTGGAATAAAATAAATGGCTTGCCCTCACCTGGTATTTGATAAATCACAGTGTTTCCGATTAAGTTTCGTTCATATGCATGATTATACTGGTCATTGGGGTACATCAGGCGGTAATCCAAATCTGCTACTACGGCCGGGAGAAAATTCATCACACTCGTCTTAGTAAACCAATCTTCTCCCATGACTTTTTTCGGTAGATCATTTGAAAAGGTTCTATTTGTAATAAAGTTCAGTCCATCCGATGGAATTTGTGTGATTTTACTGATCCCGCTGTTCATAAGTGCCTTCATGAAGCGAAGCGGCACAGAGATTGCAGGTGCGGCCATATTCATACTTTCTGACATAACGCCTAATAATTCAGATATATCCGGATCATGCTGGTTGTCTGGAACAAGTGTATAGGTTTGAATAGACGATTGCTCCAGCTTAACAACCTGAACAATAAACTTCGCCAGCGCATCGTTTGAAATAAGCGGTAACTTATACCCCTTGCCTCCAGGAATAACTGGCATCAGCCCTCTGCGCATACTCTCCACAAGCAAGCCTAAGCCAGCTACCTGCTCTGTACTTCCTGTTGTACTGCTGCCGACTACGGTTGGCGGATTAATCACAGATAGCGGATACCCTAATGCGGATGCCTGCTGGCGAATATACAGATCTGCTAAAAATTTGGTTCTTTCATACGGATTTTTTATTTTCAGATAGTCGTGCCCTTCTTGAAACACATCAATCGCAACCTTGCTATTATCATCATCAAAGGGGGACATATATCCAACTACATGAATAAATTGCTGCAAACCCTTCAATTGGTGGATACGTTTAGCGAATTCACTGATATGCTTGGCACCATTTAAAAACACAGAAGTTGCCTCTTGCGTTGTCGCTTGAATATCCATTTGTCCGCCTGCGTGAATAATAATATCCGTGCGTAGTACCCTCTCCTTATCTTCATCACTTAGACCTAAATCTGGTTTCGTCAAATCACCTTCAATAAAGAATAGGGCTGCCTCGTTGAAAAACCCTTTTTCCTGATAAACACGTATTGCTTTACTTCTCGATCTCACTAAAAGAAAAATCATATTCTCCTCTTTAAGAAGCTCCTCCACGAGTTGCCTCCCGATAAAGCCTGTTCCACCTGTCAAAAATATAGTCCTCAAATCATCCGCGCTCCTTTTTAGTACTGAATGGTACTAATTTTGTTGTAAAAAAAATGCTTCTTATCGAAGCAAGTTAAAAAAGTGGCTGGCTGTTGTCGTGATCACCGTTGCATCCTTCAATGTCTCTGACAGAAACAGTGCTCCTTCCAGATTCGTTATAAAAAGTGCCGCCACCTCATCAATATGAATCGTATCTCTAAACTCGCCTTTTTCTGCTCCTTGCTTAAGCAATAGAGAGATTTTCATTTGTAAGCCTGTAAAAAAGAGACCTATTTTTTCCTTTATGTGCGTTGCTTGTGCAGGGGTTTGAATATAAAGAGTAATAAATGGACAGCTACCCTTATACTCTCTGGACTGAACTCCTTGCGATAAATGTTTTAAAAACATCTGGACACGATCCTCCACGGATAATTGGTTCTGGGAAAGGATTTCATCCATTGCACGCTCATACGCTTCAATCCAATAATCAACGACTCCTGCTAACAACTCTTCCTTATCAGCGAAGTGATAATACACATTCGATTTTGATACCTTGCTCACACGAACTAATTCATCCATGCTGGTATAAGCAAATCCCTTTTCTAAAAATAAGGCTGCCGCGACTTCAAGCACACGTTTTTGATTCATTATTTTTACCTTTGTCATGACTAGAACTATATAGTACTAATTCAAACATTGCAAGTATTTTCATTTTTGCATAACCCCTATTTATCCTCTATAATTGTAGGCTACTATGCACCTGTCAGGAGGAAATGATGAATTATATTAAAGAAAACCTTGCAGGATATGGCGTGAGCGAGCAAATGAGTGTGTATCTCTCGAACATCATTATGATTTTATTTATCGCTTTGCTCTCTGTAGTGGCCAATCTTGTAGCCAAAAAAATCGTACTGAAGATCATCATCCATATCATTAATAACAACCGGTATACGTGGGATAATTTCTTTTTGGAGAAAAAGGTGTTTCACAAGCTGTCGCATCTCGCTCCGGCCTTTATCATCTATTATGCTGCACCTATTTTTCCACTGTATCAGTCTTTCATTATAAAGATTGCCTTAACTTATATGATTATCGTAACGATCACGGTGTTTAATGCCCTGCTTGATGCCATCGATGCTATTTATCGTACGTATGAAGTGTCCAAGATTAGGCCGATCAGGGGTTACATTCAGGTTGCGAAGATTATTCTGTATATTATTGCTGCTATTATAGTGATTTCTAACCTCATGGGACAGAATCCGCTGATTCTTCTTAGTGGACTGGGTGCTTTATCTGCTGTTCTTATGTTGGTCTTCAAGGATTCTATATTGGGCCTCGTGGCAGGGGTGCAATTATCCTCTAACGATATGGTCCGTGTAGGCGACTGGATTGAAATGCCTAAATATAATGCTGACGGCAATGTAATTGACATTACGCTGAATACGGTAAAGGTGATGAATTTCGATAAAACCATTACCATGATTCCAAGCTATGCCCTGATCTCAGACTCTTTTAAAAATTGGCGGGGCATGGAAGCTTCTGGCGGCAGAAGGATGAAGCGAAGTGTCTGTATTGATACAAGCAGCATATGTTTTTGTACCAAAGAAATGATTGAAGAGTTCCGGAAAGTACACTATCTCAGCGATTATGTCACGACAAGATTAGATGAAATTAACGCTTATAATATCGAACATCATATCAATATGGAGAGCAAAGTGAATGGAAGACAGCTAACGAATATCGGAGTATTCCGGGAATATGTCCAAGAATATCTGCGCAATCATCCCAAAATTCATAAGGATATGACGCTCATTGTCAGACAGTTAGAAGCAGGAGACAGTGGACTGCCCTTAGAAATCTATGCGTTCAGCAATGAGACGACCTGGGGTGTGTATGAGTCGGTACAGTCGGATATCTTTGATCACATTTTTGCGATTATTCCTCTGTTTGGACTTCGCGTTTTCCAGAACCCGACGGGCCAGGATATTGTTAATTTAAAAGAGAGAAGAGAGTATTCGGCGGGGTATTGAGGATATGGCAATGGAAGAGGATTAGCCTTTGCGGGCCAGGCCGGAGGCCGGGCAATGTTGCAATGTTGTCCAATTAAAGAATGAAGTAGCCCCTCATTAGTGTATAATAAAGCAAATTGAAGCCCTATCCCTGTCCTTGGACCGGAACGGACAGGAAGCTGAGGAGGAATCGTTGTGGCCAGCATTAGACAGAGAATTGTCCCGCATCTATGGTATGACAAGGAGGCGGCAGAAGCCGCCCGCTTTTATGCTTCTGTGTTCCCGGAATCCAGAGTTACAAGTGTGAACACCATTCATGATACGCCGTCCGGCGATGCGGGTCAGGTCTCTTTTGAGGTCTGGGGGCAGCCGTTCATGGCGATCAGCGGGGGGCCGTATTTCAAGCTGAATCCGGCTGTGTCATTCTTTGTGAATTTTGATCCCTCACGGGAAAAGGATGCAGCAGAGAGATTAGATGAGGTGTGGGATAAGTTAGCTGAAGGCGGCACCGCCCTGATGCCGCTCGGCAAGTATCCGTTCAGTGAGCGGTATGGCTGGATTCAGGATAAGTTCGGAGTGTCCTGGCAGCTGATTCTCACGAATCCGGCAGGGGAAGAGCGGCCTGCGATCATTCCTTCCTTGTTGTTCGTGGGGGATCGATGCGGGAAGGCGGAAGAGGCGATGTCCTGCTATCTGTCCGTATTCAAGGATTCGCGGCAAGGTCTTCTTACCCGCTACCCGGCAGGCTCTGCGCCGGATCAGGAAGGAACGATTATGTTCGCGGACTTCATGCTGGAGAATCTGTGGTTCACGGTAATGGACAGTGCGCATAATCATCAGTTCAGCTTCAATGAAGCGGTCTCCTTCATGGTATCCTGCGATTCTCAGGAAGAGATTGACTACTACTGGGACAAGCTGTCCGCAGTTCCTGAAGCCGAGCAATGCGGCTGGCTGAAGGATGCCTTCGGCATCTCCTGGCAGATTATTCCGGCGGAGATGAATGAGATGATGAAGAAGGGTACGCCGGAGCAGCTGGCGCGTGTGACGAAGGCTTTTCTGCAGATGAAGAAGTTTGAGCTTGCAGAGCTGCGTAAGGCCTATAAGGGAGAATAAAAGAGGCAATTTGCTGGAATAACAACACAAGCGATAAGGAACACATCCTTATCGCTTCTTTGCGCGCAAATATAAGAAGGTACAGGTTTCACTTGCCCTACACCTTCTCCCCTCCATCCCCGGCCCGGTACTTCTTCCGGTACTGGGCCGGGGTCATGCCGTATACCTTCTTGAAGCTGGAATAGAAGGTGTTCAGGGACGAGAAGCCGAAATGCTGCACGATGGGCTCGATCGGCGAGTCGGAGGCAATGAGCTCCTGGCAGATGAACGTTAGCCGCTTCTCTGATATTTTATCGGTGATGGACTGGGTGGTCTCTGCTTTGTACAGACTGCGGAAATAATTGACGGACAAGCCCAGGTGATCGGCCAGCATGGTGGCAGACAGATTCGGGTCGGTGAGATGACTCTCGATGAACTGGTCCACCTGGCCGATCAGGGCGATATTCTTGGATTGGCTGCGGGCGGCCGCAATGTCTTCGAGCGTCTTGGTAATCAAAGCCTCCATCCAGGGCATGACGTTATCCATCGTTTCCTGCCGAATGATCTGCTTCTCGATGGACGTCAGTCCCCACGAGCTAGGCAGCGGCTGGGAGGAATGCTCCTGGATAAGCCGGCGGATGTCCATGAACAAGGTAATCAGAGACATTTTACATTCAAAATAAGGCAGTTCCCGCAACTTCACAACTGCTGAGCGTAAGACCTCCAGAATGACGGCGGCGTCCCCCTTGAGTATAGCCTGGGCGATCTGCCGCTCCTGACTCACAGGCAAATGATACAATTCCCCGGGCGCAGCAGGTAGCCATTCCTTCACAATGAGCGACCGGTGTCCGAAGCGGAACCTCTCCTGCGTCAGATCATACGTCTCCAGATATACCTCATGCATGTCGGTTAAGCCAGGCAATGTCCGGCCCCAGGCCACGGTGGTTCCCACAGACAAATACTGCTGGATCAGCCGCCCTGCTACTTGCAGCTCCTTCGCGAATTCCTCTGACAAGGGAGCCGATAAGACTACAGCCACGTGGTCGTCCCCCATATCTACGGTCTGCAGCTTGTGCCTGGACGATTGCAGCGACTCCTGAATGATATTGGACATCGCGAACCGGAGCAGGCGCCGGTCCTTCTCCGGGTACACTCCCGAGAATTCTGCGAAGTGGTCGATCCGGAAGATGGCTACGGACAACTCATCGCCCGGCAGATCAATCCCCCATTCCACGAATTGAGCGCAGATCTCCGCTGCCGAATGGTACGTCTCGCCCAGGAAATCCCTTAAGAATCGTTCTCTGCCCAGAAATTTATTATGCCGCCATTGCTCAGTAAGCTCGTGAATCTGATTATGCTGCGAGGTGAAAACGCTTGATAAGTATTCGAGTTCATTGGCGTTCGCGCCAAGGCCCGGCTTCTCCGCCTGATGCTGCCGCATGACCCGGCTGATCAGCTCCTGAATGGGTGAGTACACCCGTTTGGAGATTAGAATAATCACCGCCAGGGAGGCTGCGAACAAGACGAGGAACAGGATCAGACTGGTATCGCGCAGGACCGTGATTTTATTCAGAATGGCGGATTTCGGGATCATCTCAATGAAGGTCCAATCCTGGATGCCCTTAACGGAGGAGTCGGCATAGACCACCAGCTTCTCTCCCTGATCCTGGGGCTGAAACAGCTTCCAGCCGCTGGCTCCCTTCATCCCGTGGCTTCTGAGCTCGGCAATCTGCTGCGGATTCATTGGCGTGCTGCTAAAAATCGTCTCATCTCTGTCATTCAGCACGGTGATCGACCGGCTCGCGAAGTTTGAATTATTCTGCAGCAGGGTCATGAGATTGTGGGTATCCACATTCATGACGAACGCGGAGATAGAGCTGCCTTTTTCATAAAATCTGACAATGGTCATCACTTCTTTGGGCGTGTTCCCGGTAAGGGGGAGGGACAAGGTTCTCGGAATAAGCACGCTATGGTTGGCTGTTTCCGGGTCACGTAAGCGCTTAATAATATCCTGATCGTAAAAAGCTGCGGTATCATTTAACCCAAGTCTGGAGTCAATGACCGTATTCGTATAATCGTTAATGAGGTAGACAGAATCTATGGAGGGGTTGGCGTTCTTAATGTCCATTAACTGGCTCCATACTTCATAAGTCTCGAAATCGCTGTAATGGTCCGAAAGGGCATACACCTTAAGCGCGCTGTCATTACTGGAGGAGAAGCTGAAATCAAGTGCCCATTCCATCAGCCGCGACGTATTCCGGGCCCCGTTGACGAGAAGGGATTCCGAATGATCGCCGATTTCCTCCAGCAGTGTCTTGGAAGATTGCCCATAGAGCAGGACGAAGGATATCCCTAAGACCAGAACGTTCGCACTGACAAAGTAAAAAATAAGCTTCATGTAGGTAGGGTGCCGCTTCAGCGAGGCGAAGAACGGTTGTCTGAATTTCATGGCTCTGGAACCTCCGTAATCATAACTGTCCGGCTCATTACAAGTAGATTTATTATAGCACACAGGGTATTTTCGTCTGCCGAATCGTTTGTTTTGGGAAGAGTGTTGTTTTTGGGAAGGCGGTAAATCTGCACTTGCGGGAAGGATCGGCGTTTCTCGGAATTGCTCAGGGCACAAGGGCTTGATAAGGTGACGGCATAGATAACGGGACGCTCCTTAAGCGATTACCGGTCTTGAGGAAAGGGGGGATGTACAAATGAACTACCCGCTAAACGCAGGTAAACGTTCAAAATGGAGGCATATCACGCAGAATCCTTTTCTGTATGTGATGGCGGTACCGGGGCTGTTGTTTTTCCTCGTGTTCAGTTATTTTCCTATATACGGGATTATGATTGCCTTCAAAGATTATGATTTTGCCAAGGGGATCACGGGGAGTGACTGGGTAGGGTTTAGAAATTTCGATTACTTTTTTACATCAGATGACTTCTGGACGATTCTGCGGAACACACTGCTACTCAACGTGCTGTTTATTGTGTTCACGACAGCGGCGGCCGTTCTGATTGCACTCATGTTCAATGAGATCCGCAATAAATATTTCAAACGGATATCGCAGTCGCTTATTTTCCTGCCTTATTTCATGTCCTGGATTGTGATCGGGATGATTGTCCAATCCTTATTCGGCGGGGAAGAGCCCATGATTAATGTCTGGCTGCACAATATCGGTATGGAACCGGTCAACTGGATGTTTGAGTCGAGTCTGTGGCCTTATATTCTGACGGTGATCCGGGTGTGGCAAGGCGCTGGTTATCTCTCGATTATTTTCCTGGCCGCCATTACGGGCATATCGGAGGATCTGTATGAGGCGGCCCGCATCGACGGGGCTTCTAAACTGCAGATTGTGACACGCATTACGCTGCCGCTGCTAGTGCCGACGATTATGATCATGACGCTGCTGGCCGTGGGTAAAATTTTCAACGGGGACTTTGCGATGATCTATGCCATCATTGGCGACAACTCGATGCTGTATCCGACTACCGACGTCATTGATACGTTTGTCTTCCGCTCCATGCGGCAGCTGCACGATTTCGGCATGTCTTCGGCAGTGGGCCTGTTCCAGTCTATTATGGGTCTGATCTTCGTCATTGCTGCCAACTGGGTAACCCGCAGGGTATCTAAAGAATCTGCTTTATTCTAGGAGAGTAACTATGAGACAGAAACATAGCGCTGCGGATCGCACCTTTACGGCATTCGCCCATACGTTCATTTTGCTGTTTACTTTATTTTGTCTGTTTCCTTTTCTGCTGATGATTGCCGGTTCCTTTACGGATGAGGAGGAGCTGATCGCGCACGGCTATACCTTATTCCCGCAAAAGTTATCGCTGGCCGCGTATAAGGCGGTTCTGCAATCAGATGTACTGTTCAATGGCTATGGCGTTACCCTGTTTATCACGGTTGTCGGGGCCTTAAGCGCCCTGTGCATTTCTGCCATGCTCGGCTATTCACTGGCGAATAAACGAAATGTTCTGCAAACGCCCTTTCTGTTTTTTTGCTACTTGCCTATGCTCTTCTCGGGAGGTATCATTCCGTTCTATATTGTAGTCAGCCAGTGGCTGCATTTGCAGAATACAATCTGGGTGCTCATTCTGACGATGTTATGCCAGCCGTTTCTCGTCTTCCTGCTGGTCAGCTTCTTCCGCACTATACCTGAGGAGCTAGAGGAAGCTGCCAGAATCGACGGAGCGAATGAGATGAGAGTGTTCTTCCAGATTATGATTCCGATCTCCAAGCCGATACTGGCTTCTGTCGGCCTCTTCTATGCGCTGAGCTTCTGGAATGACTGGTTCATGGGACTGATGTTCATTGATAACGAGAAGTTATTCCCGCTGCAGTTAATTCTGCGCCGGATGGTTTCCAATATGGAAGCGGCCAGGAATCTGATTCCTTCCGGTGCAGCGATTGCAGTGACTCCACCGACGTACGGGGTGCGGATGGCGACCACGGTACTGACCATCGGCCCGATTGTACTGCTGTATCCGATGCTTCAGAAATATTTTGTCAAAGGTCTAACGGTAGGCGCTGTCAAAGGGTAAGTTATTCAGATTGTCCATAGATACGGGAGGGTTACGAGATGAGGTTAAACAAATGGTTCGGCACGGCAACAACAGCGGTATTGGTGTCGTCACTGGTGCTGGCAGGCTGCGGGGGAAATGCGAAGAACGAAGGCAGTACAGCGAATTCTACGAATTCCCCTTCCCGTTCAGAGGGTGCAGCGCCTGCTTCCAAAGAAGTAGTGACGCTGAAGGCTTATTTCCCGGGAGATAAACCTGCGGGGTTCGATGCTGTGCTGCAGGCGGTCAACGACAAGCTGAAAAAGGATAATATCGGAGCCGCTCTGAATATCAACTTCATGCCTTGGACCGATTACGGGAATGCGGTATCCGTGAAGATGTCTGCCGGTGAAGAGTTCGATATGTACCTGGATGCCCCATGGCTATCCATGAACCAGATGATCGAGAGTAAATCGTTGACGGAGCTGGATGCGGCAGTGGCTGCACGGCCTGAGCTGAAGGCATCCATTCCGGAGGAAATGTGGGAGTATAACAAATTCGGCGGCAAAATTATGGGGATTCCGCTCGGCACCACCCAAGGCCAGCTGTATGGCGTACTGATCCGTAAGGATTTACGCGAGAAATACGGGCTTCCTGAGCTGAAGACCCTCGATGACCTGGAGAAATTCCTGTATGCAGTCAAGGAAAATGAGAAAGACATCAAGCCTTTTGTCATTAATGGAATTAAGGCCGATAAGCTGCCATTTATCCTGAGTAACTCTGCGAATCTGGCACAGGATGAAGTGCTGGAGATTGGGGTCAACATGTTCTCGTATGCGATCAAGGATAAGAAGGTCATTGGCCAATGGGAGAGCCCGACGATTGCCGATGCTTATGAACGTGTTACCAAATACTACAAGGATGGGATTATCTCCAAAAATATTGCCCAGGAGCAAAATGCCGAGACGCTGTTCAAGCAAGGTAAATATGCGGCGACCTACTATGCAGCTGATGGGGTCGAAGGTCTGAAATATTCGGAAATGCTGAAGGATGGCAGCGATAAGCTAGAGATTTTCATTCCGAACGGGGAGCAGGCTAAGCCTTATACGGCTTATCAGCAATGGAATTTCCTCTGTATCCCGACGACCTCTAAGCATTCCGATGTCACAATGGATGTAGTGAACTGGCTGTCGATTAAGGAGAACCATGATCTGATGGAATACGGCATTCAAGGGAAGGACTGGGAGCCTGTCGGCGATTCGAGCTATAAGGCGCTGTCCGGCTATACATTCCCTGGTTATGTGCTGACGTGGCGGCCGACGCTCAACCGTACACCTGACACCATGATGCAGGATGACAAGAAGTGGTTCGACTTCTCGACCCAGACGTCCAATTTCACGCTGAGTCCGATTGCAGGCTTCAACTTCAACGCTGAGAAGGTAAAGACGGAATATGCCAAAATCACGCCGCTGCACGATTCGATCTTCCTGCCGTTAAGCCAAGGCCTGATCCCTGCGGCGGAAGGAAAGAAGACGATGGAGGACAAAATGGCGAGTCTCGGCGGGCAAAAAGTGATCGATGAAATCCAGGCTCAGATTGATACTGTTACTTCCGGCAAATAACTGTACTTCAAATACAGAAAGAGGTCACTCCAATGAAAATAACACGCAGCGCGCATAATCCTCTGATCGAAGCCCGGGATGTTGCCCCCTCCCGCCCCGATTTCAAGGTGCTGGGCGCGTTCAATGCAGGCGTGGCGCAGCTACAGGAGGAGACAATTCTCTTGCTGCGCGTTGCCGAAGCGCCAATATCAGACCAGGCGGATGAGGTGCTCGTTCCCCGGTTGAATGAAGCAGGGACGGAGGTGCAGGTCGAGCGGTACGACAGGAATGATCCAGGCTATGATTTCTCAGATTCACGCTTCGTAGCCAAGGAGGGACAGACGGTGATGCTCACCTCCTTGTCTCATCTCCGGGTAGCACGGAGCCAGGATGGCGTTCATTTCGAGGTCGAGCCGCAGCCGGCCCTGTTCCCTGAGCATCCGCTGGAAGCATGGGGGATCGAAGATCCGCGTGTGACCCAGATCGGGGACACCTATTACATCACTTACAGTGCGGCCTCCGCACGCGGTGTCGGAGTTGGGCTGGCGGAGACCCGCGACTTTCAGACCTTCAAGCGGCGCGGGTTCATGCTGCCGCCCGAGAATAAGGATGTCATGATTTTCCCCGAGACAATTGGCGGCAAATACTACGCGCTGCATCGTCCGGTGCCGAAGTCCTTCGGCGCACCAGAGATGTGGATCGCGGAATCGCCTGACCTCGACCATTGGGGGAACCACCGGTTCCTGATGGGACTCGGTGAGCAGGGCTGGGACTCCGCCCGTATGGGTGGTGGGGCTGTTCCCATCCGCACGCCGCAGGGCTGGCTGGCGCTGTACCATGGTGCGGACAGCAGCCACCGCTACTGTATGGGGGCGGTGCTGCTGGATCTGGAGGACCCGTCCCGGGTCATTGCGAGATCGCGTGTCCCCGTGCTGGAGCCGGAAGCTTCCTATGAGGTGAACGGATTCTTTGGCAAGGTCGTGTTCTCGTGCGGTGCGCTGCTGCTGGACCAGACGGTCCGCATGTATTATGGCGCGGCAGATGAAGTCATGGCTGTAGCGGACATCCCGCTCCAGGATATATTAGATACTCTTGTGTAAGAGGAAGGAGGCAGTGGGAGCTGCCTTCTTTAATCTAAAGTTTAGAAAGCGCTAACAAATATCTGGCAGATAAGCGAAGGAGCGTGTACATGACTGGACACATGCAAAATAGGATCAAGAAATGGATATGTCTCGTTATGGTTGGTTTGATGATCTCGACTCTCGGGTTCCAATACCCTGTATCGGCGGATAGCTCGTCGCAAGAGCTGGCGGAAATGAAGCTGATGAAGCAGCGGGCGGTGGATTTCTATATCTCCAAGGACATCATCAATGACGGAACCAATGGCCGGGTGGAATGGACTTTTAAATCACAGGCCGGAACTTATTTATCGACTCAAAAAGCGGATGGAAGCTGGAGCGATGTAGATTATACCAGTACGGCCTCCAGTGCCAACGGGCGGGCGTGGTCGCCTTACCTTGCGCTGGACCGGATGCAATCGATGGCTCA
Source organism: Paenibacillus sp. FSL H7-0350 (assembly GCF_038593195.1). Lineage (NCBI taxonomy): Bacteria > Bacillati > Bacillota > Bacilli > Caryophanales > Paenibacillaceae > Paenibacillus > Paenibacillus sp. FSL H7-0350. The sequence goes on from NZ_CP151972.1 coordinate 4,647,508, forward strand.
GGCGTTCGCAGACCCGAAGGGGCCATACTATCACGATGAAGCCATGTTAGCCGGTATTCAGAAAGCGCTGGATCACTGGTTCAAGGTCAAGCCGACCTCCACGAACTGGTGGGAGACCGGCATCGGCAAACAATTACGGCTCAGCAAAGTTGCACTGCTATGCGAAGGCTATCTGACTGCAGAGCAGGCTGCGGGTATTGTCGACACGTTAGACAGCAAACCGAATACAATCGATGGGGCCAACTCCTCCTGGTACAACCAGAATTATATGATCCGCGGCTTATTGCTGGAGGATGCCCAGAATGTCCGCAGCGCCGTAGAGGCGTTTAACGTGCTCTCGGCGGTGACGGAGACGCTAACGGGAATTCAGTCTGACATGTCCTTTTTCATGCATGGGAAGACGAATTATACCACGGGCTACGGAAGAAGCTTTGCGAGAGATATGTCCTTCTGGGCTTATGTCGTCTCGGGCACAAGCTTCGCTTACAGCCAGGCGGCCATTGACTCGTTGTCCTCTTATGTGCTGGATGGAACCAGGTATCTGGTGAGAGGCGATGTTGCCGATCTGGGCATGGGGATGAACGGACCGGAGTGGCCAGATTATGAGAGCTCCGCGCTGACCTTCTATGAAGATCCGCTGGAGTGGATGCAGGCGGCTAACCCGAAGCGGGCGGATGAATTCGCCGTATTCCTGAATAATATCCGGGGTATTGGCACGGTCTCGGGCAATGGACTGGATGCGAACAATATGACGCAATGGCAGACCCTGGTCTCCTCTCATATGCGGAAGGATTACGGAATTACAGTGAAGATGTCGTCCAGCACGGTCAAGGGCGGCGAAATGAGAACCATTAACCCAAGCGGATACAACCTGCTCTACTGGACTCCGCAAGGCGCCACGGCTATCCAGAGAACCGGGGATGAGTATAGAACCGTGTACCCTCTGATGGACTGGAATCATGTTCCGGGAACAACAGCTCCCTACGTTTTCACGAAGGAGAATAACTTCAACAACCCGAAGACCTTTGTCGGCGGCGTAACCAATGAGCGGTACGGAGCCACGGCGTTTGATTTCAACAAGCTGAGCACCAGCGGGAAAAAGGGCTACTTTTTCTTCGATGATGAAATGGTAGCGCTGGGCGCAGGCATCACTTCAACGAATGCTGCACCGGTCCATACGACACTGAACCAGAGTCTGGCTGTAGGCGATGTGCTTGTAGACGGCAAAGTGGCAGACGGAACGTCGCAGGTGAACGGACGCTGGGCCTATAATGATCAGACCGGGTATGTTTTCCTGGACAAGACGAATTTCCAGGTGAAGCAGGAGACGAAGACCGGTAAATGGAGCGATGTGGTTACTGGCAGTTCTGCGGAGCCAATCACTAAGCCGGTGTTCTCGATGTGGCTGGATCATGGCGTGAAGCCGGTCAATGCTTCCTATCAATACATCGTATTGCCGGGTAAAACCGCGGGGGAGGTTAGCAGCTACGCGGAAGCAAGCCCGATTAGTATTCTGGCGAATACACCGTCCGTTCAGGCGGTCCGGCACCGTTCGCTTGGCATTGCGGAAATGCTGTTCTATCAGCCGGGTACAGTCACGCTAAGAGAAGGACTGACCGTCACTGTAGATAAACCGTCGATGGTGATCGTTGATGAATCCGCGGACCCTGTCCGCATCTCGGTGGCGAATCCCGAAACGCCGGGAATTACCGTCAACGTAACGCTGAACCGGAACGGAGACCAGACCACAACCACTTACACACTCGGTAAAGATACGTTCACCGGGCGGAGTGAGACGCTAAGCGAGGGAGCTTTCATCGACGACAGCGGGTATGATCTCGCTTACAGTAAAGGAGCGGCTGCTTCCTCCAGCGTAGGCAAGCAATTTGCGTCAAACGCTACGGATCTGTACAGAACCTCCAGTTGGAGCTCGAACGCTTCAGGCAATGAATGGATTTATGTGGATCTGCAGGATCAATATATGATCAATAAGGTTAGATTGCATTGGGAGAAGGCTTACGGCAAAAGCTATAAAATTCAAGTATCCGACGATGCGGCCACCTGGAATGACGTGTATGCGACCTCGATGGGGGATGGCGGCATCGACGACATCTCCTTCGGTAAGACCAGCGCCAGGTTCGTCCGGATGCTAGGCGTTCAGCAGGGGACCGGAGACGGCTACTCGCTTGCTGAATTTAACGTGTATGAAGTGGTTGCCCCTAACCTTGCGGAAGGCCAGACTGCGATTGCAAGCTCGTCCAAAGCAGCCGATGTGCCAGCGGGGAACGCGGTAGACGGCTCATTGACTTCCCGCTGGGGGTCTAACTATGCTGATCCGCAGTGGATTTACGTCGATCTGGGCTCTGTTCAGGCGATTTCCAAGGTGATGTTGCATTGGGAAGATGCCTATGGAAAAGAATACCGGATCGACGTCTCCGATACGCTGCACGATTGGAAGACGGTATATAGTACGTCCAGTGGAGACGGGGATGTCGACGAGATTTCCATAGATCCGGTGAATGCCAGATATGTCCGGATGTATGGAACTCAGAGAGGGAGCAAATACGGATACTCGCTCTGGGAATTTAAAGTCTTTGGACCAGAGACACAGGAAACTGTTCCCGCCCGGGTTGAGCTTGCGGCAACGCCATCTTCGGCGGTGCCTGGAGGCAAAGTATCCGTTATGGGGGCCGTCTACGCCGATGGCAATCTTCCGTTATCCGGTGTAGATGTTGAACTCACAGCAGCCGATGGAAGCCTTGAACCTGCCAAAGTAACTACAGATGTGTACGGCAAGTTCAGTACAGTCTTTACTGCACCATCTGTTCCCGGTAAGGTATCCATCTCAGCTGTCTTGCCGGCAAGTCCATCTGTGACAGGGGCGGTTACCGTATCCGTAGAAGAAGAGGCTGTGCCTGTATCGGCCCGGATTGAACTGGAGGCTAACCCGTCCTCTGTATCTGCTGGAGGCAAAGTGTCGGTTACGGGAACCGTCTATGACGGTGAAGATCTTCCGTTAGCGGGTGCTGCGGTCCAGGTCATGGCAGCCTCCGGCAGCCTCGAGCCTGCGCTTGCCGTAACGGATGAGCACGGCCGGTTTAGCACAGTCTTTACGGCACCGTCCGCAGCGGGGGATGTGGTCATTACGGCTGTACTGACCGGCAATCCTTCCGTGACGAATACGGTTACCGTCTCTGTAAGCAAGGCCATACCAGTTCCTGCCCTTATTGAACTTCAGGCGGCACCTTCTGCTGTGAATACCGGAGATGACGTATCCATTACAGGAATTGTCTCGGGCAGCGACAATCTCCCGGTCTCCGGCCTGGAGGTCGGACTTACAGCTTCCTCGGGCAGCCTTGAGCCTGCTCATGCTGTAACGGACGCAAACGGCCGGTTTAGCGCGGTCTTTACGGCACCTTCCACACCTGGAGAAGTTACAATTACGGCGGTCTTGAATGCGTATCCGTCCATTACGGGAAGAATTAGCGTCTCGGTTAACGAGCGTTCGGGCGGCGGAAATGGCGGCAACCCTGGAGGTGAAGCACCTGTGACTCCGTCAGTACCTGTCCCGCCGGTTGTTGTGGGAACACCGGGTAAACCGGACGAGAGTCCGCAAGGCCCGGCAACTCCGGCGCCTGGTCCATCCCTCACCGATATTGCGGGCCATTGGGCTGAAGCCAGTATCAGTGAAGCTGTTCGGTTAGGCATCATTACAGGTTATCCGAACGGCTCGTTCCAGCCTAACCGTAACGTGACCCGTGCTGAATTCACGGTGATGCTGGCGAAGGCGCTGAAGCTTCAGAACACAGAAGCAGCGTTATCCTTCAAGGATAGTGACCGAATCGGACCATGGGCCAAGACAGCCGTTGCGCAGGCGGTAGCCTTGGGAATCATTCAGGGGGATAACAACAGCAATTTCCGCCCGGATGCGCCAGTGACCAGAGCCGAAATGGCTGTCATGCTGGCGAGAGCATTACAACTGGCTCCTGTTGCCCGCTCCGCAGGATTCACGGATGACCGCGACATCCCCGCCTGGGCAGTTGGAGCAGCGGCCGAGATGAAGAAGTCAGGACTCATGCAAGGCAAAGGCAACAACAGCTTCTTCCCGAAAGACGCCGCAACGCGGGCGGAGACCGTCACGGTACTGCTTAGAATGCTGGCAGCTAAGTAATCATAGCCAACCTTTCATTGGTATACGTTAGACACAGCAAAGCAGCGATTCTCCTGTTGTTAGGGAATCGCTGCTTTGCTTATGCTATAATTTAATCAAGTGTTTTTGTGCTTAGAGAAAATTGGATAAAGGATGCATTGACCAACCATGTATGAGAATCAGACTTCTATGCACCACAAGCTCTTTATTATCGGCGCAGGTGCTGCCGGACTAATGGCTGCTGTTACTGCGAGTGATATGGGGATCGATACGGCCATTCTGGAGAGTAACGACCGGATTGGCAAGAAGATCTTAATGACAGGTGATGGCCGCTGCAACATTACGAATGAATCCACTGTGACAGCTGAGGATGAAGCAGCCGCTTTATCGCGCAAGTATCACAGTAATCAATCCGGATTTCCGCTTGCGGTAGTGCAGCAATATGGCGTCAGCCAGACGATTGATTTTTTCTCCTTTCTTGGGCTTCCGCTGACAAGACTCAAGGGGGGCTTGATGTATCCGATGTCGCTGCAGGCAGCGGCGGTACTGGATATTTTCCAGCTGGCGCTAGAGGATCGGAATGTTCCAGTATACCTTAAGAATAAAGTGGTGGATGTTACTGCTTCGGCAGATCATCCGCGCTTCACGATAAAATGCCTAACAGAGACAGAGGAGGAGGTTGTTTATACAAGCGACTATCTGCTTCTGTCTACGGGGGGCAATACCGGTCCCAATGCAGGAAAAGAGCCTCCCGGTTATACCCTTGCCGAACGTCTGGGGCACACCCTGATTGAGCCTTTTCCGGCCATTGTGCAATTGAAGCTGCAATATCCGAATATGAGGGCACTGTCCAGTATCAAATCTCAGGGACAAGCCCATATCATTGTAAAGGGTAAAGTCATCGGCAGTGAACAGGGTGAGCTGGCCTTCACAGACTATGGTATTACCGGTCCGCCCATTCTCCAGCTAAGCAGGAAAGCTGCGTATCATCTGGCAAGAGGAGAACAGGTGAAACTATCGGTGGATCTGATGCCGGGCCGTACAGAGGAAGAGGTAGTGGAGTTCCTAGAAAAGCTATGGGAGAGCTTTGGGCACCGGACCGTGGCGGATTCCCTCGTGGGTATCTTCAACAAGAAGCTTGTTACTGTCCTGCTTAAGGAGACGGGCTTAGATCAACAGCCACAGCTTCTTTGCCAGAATCTCACGCCGAGAACTAAAGAGAACTTTTATCGGCTCTTGAAGCGTTGGGAATTCAAAGTGACGGATACCAATGGCTTTACGAATGCGCAGGTGACAGCCGGCGGCATTGATACATCGGAACTTACCCGGGGAACGCTGGAATCCAAGCGGGTGCCCGGGCTGTATTTGGCCGGCGAAGTGATGGATGTGGACGGAGATTTCGGCGGCTATAACCTGCAATGGGCCTGGAGTTCCGGATATGTGGCCGCCATGGCGATAGCTAAGTCCATTCAATAAATTTATTAGGAAAAGGGATGCATCAATTAATATGTATAAGGATCAGACTTCTAAGCACCACGAGCTGTTCATTATCGGTGGGGGTGCTGCAGGTCTAATGGCTGCAGTTACAGCGAGGGATCAAGGTATTGATACAGCCATTATTGAAAGCAATGACCGGCTCGGGAAGAAAATTATAACGACGGGTAACGGGCGTTGCAACATTACGAACCAATCCACCGCCACCGGTACGGATGAAGCAGCCGCTTTATCCATTAAGTATCACAGCAATCAGGCAGGATTCCCAATACATGTACTGCGGCAATTCGGTGTCCGCCAGACGATCGAATTTTTCTCTTCGCTCGGGCTTCCTTTTATGAGCTTGGAGAATGGCCGGATGTATCCGATGTCGCTGCAGGCGGCTTCGGTGCCGGGTGTGTTTAAGCTGGCGCTGGAGGACCGGAATGTTCCCGTATATTATAAACATAAAGTGCTCGATGTGACCGTTTCGGCGGGACATCCCCGGTTCGCGATAACCTGCCAGACGGATACAGAGGAACAGGTAGTGTATACCAGCGACTATCTTTTTCTATGTACCGGCGGCCTTACCGCTCCCAAAACAGGAACAGACGGCTCCGGTTATACACTTGTCCAGCGTCTGGGTCACACCATGATCCACCCGGTGCCAGGCATTGTACAATTGAAGCTGGATTATCCGTATTTGAAGGAACTGTCGGGCATCAAATTTGAGGGAGAGGCCCATGTGATCGTAAACAATGAAGTCATCCGCACGGAGTCTGGTGAGATTCTTTTTACGGACTATGGGATCTCGGGCCCGCCTATACTTCAGCTAAGCAGAAAGGCTGCGTATAATCTCGGCATAGGAGAATCCGTGACCCTGTCGGTTGATTTGATGCCGGAGCGCACGGAGGAAGAGTTAATTGATTTTCTGGAGATCCACTGGGGGATCTTCGGGCACCGGATGGTTGCTGATTCCCTGATAGGCATCGTCAGCAAGAAGCTGATTCCCGTGCTGCTGAAGGAGGCTGGAATTGATCAACAGCTGCATCTGCTGTGTCAGGATCTATCATGGAAAACTAAGAAAATATTCTATAAACTATTGAAGCGTTGGGAATTTAAAATCACCGACACCAACAGCTTCACGAACGCCCAAACCACAGCCGGTGGCATCGATACGACGGAGCTAGTCGAAGGAACGCTGGAATCTAAGCTGGTGCCTGGGCTCTATTTGGCCGGTGAGGTGATGGATGTGGACGGAGATTGCGGCGGCTATAACCTGCAATGGGCCTGGAGCTCCGGATATGCCGCCGCGATGGCGCTTGCGAATCAGCGTGCCCGCACTACGTAAAGGATAGAGGATTGGTGCAGTACTAGTGAAGACACCCTTAGGGGTGTCTTTTTTATTTCTCTTTGGGGTTATAAATTCCGGGAAAAGGGTTAACAATTACTCCCTATTGATCCGATAAGTAAATAGATACATATTTTAACTTTGAAATTGAATTGTGGGATAAATCCCAGAATATCTTGTCAGCTTGTTTTTATGAACCTTATAGAAGCAGTGTGACAAGCGGTTTATTTCATTATGTTGAAAACTTTAACTTATGGTAGTGCATGTAGTATCAAATAAACTGTAGGGGGATTTTCAGAATGAAGTTAGTTAAAATGAGGAAGTCTGTGTTTGTTTCATCTATTGTAGTTTCAAGTCTACTATTTGGCACAGTAGGGGTGTTCGCAGGAAATGGTGTTGAAGCAATTAAGGCAAAATTGAACCATGATATCAAGTTTGTCCTTAACGGTTCCAAATGGACTCCAAAAGATCAATCGGGTAATAATTTATCTGCTTTAGTATATAATGGTTCTACATATGTGCCCTTAAGATCTGTTTCAGAGGCGCTTGGAGCGGATGTTAATTTTGATGCGCCCTCTTTAACGATTTCCATTGATGGTTCAGGTGATAGTGGTATTCCTTATAAGGATGCCAGCACAGCATCGACCCCCCAAGAACCCGTTAAGCAAACTGTTAACCCGCCTGCGACAAATACGCCACCTCCAGCAGCAACGACGACGACAGCATCAGCTAATGGTGGTAAAACCCTTAGCTCTGCAATTCCAATAGGCAAGTCGGTTACATTTAATGATCCCTATAGTTATGATGGTCTGTCGTATACAGGAAACTATACTTTCTCCGTAAGCTCAGTAAAGTCAATCACAAGAAGTGAAATTGCAAGTCTTGGTTTCAGAGAACCAGAAGCCAATGCTTTGATTGAGTATAAATTGGCTAAGGTAAAGTTCGTTTTGAATAACGGAAAGGCTATCTCTGATGATAACAACGAAGGCCTTTATGTTGCTGTTCATTTGGTACCACAACTGTGGGGTTCTAAAACTTCAGACGGAAACAGTATCGTCGGTGTGAAAAATTCCGGTTTCACTGGCTCGTTGGATGATGCTATTAGTGACGCAACTAATTCGAAAAAGCTTAAGCCGGGTGAAAGTTACAGCTACGCTGCAGAAGGTCTTGTAATCGTACCTGTATATAAGGGAGTAGCGAACTATCTGACCGTCCAGCTCAGAGACAATAGCGATTATGAAAATTCATTCTTCTACTTCAACCTTTAGTCATCAAGAGGCCTAAGTAATCAAATATGATTTTCGTTAGCTACGAGGGGTATCTCTAAAGCCAAATTATGGCTTAGAGGTACCCTTTGTTTCTTGAATGTGAGAAATGAAGAGAGGATCAAATGGTTTGATAACGAAATGTTCGGTCGATTCTGGGAACAATGCAGACAAGAGGGTTTGACGGGGCTGTTCCGTAACAGTCATAATTGTTCTTGTCTTTACGAAAAGGGGGTGTCACCAATTGCCGATAGGATCTAAGAACTTCTCCACTAAACAAAGGTTTGTAGAAGCGCTTATGAATGAATCACTTGTGGATCTGCAGTCCATCCCGAAAAGCGATTTGCATAACCACGCCGGACGCGGAGGGACCATTCGATATATTAGCGAGTGGGCGCATGTTAACATAGAGCCGCCGGCGGAACCGTTCCGATCGTTGAACGACATGCAGCAATGGTTTGTTGAATCTGTGAAACGGCATTGCCCTGGTATTCAAGGTTATTTGAAACGGATTGAAGCTTCCTTTGCGCAAGCGGCTGACGACCATATTGAGAGATTGGCATTAAGCTTTGGAGTGGATGAGGTGGATACCTTGGGAGGAATGGAGCCATTTATGCGGATCATGAATGAATATCATCGCCGGTTTGCTCCTGCAACACAGTTTCTCCCGGAGCTGGCTTTGGACCGTGCCTGCAATGTAGATGAAGTGTATAACCGGTTAGATGAAATATTGGCTTACCGCTGGTTTCGCTCCATCGATATTTGTTGCGATGAATTTGCCCAGCCGATCACATCTTTTAAGTCCATTTACCAAGCTGCGAATACGGCGGGGCTGGCGCTCAAGGCTCATGTGGGGGAGTTCGGAACCGCAGATGATGTTATGGAAGCTGTTGAGGAGCTCGGGCTTCATGAGGTTCACCATGGAATTGCAGCCGTCCGCTCGCCTCAAATTATGAGCTGGCTTTCTGCTCACCATATTCAACTGAATGTCTGTCCTACTAGTAATATTATGCTTGGCGTAGCGGAGAACTACGGCAGCCATCCTATTCGGAAGCTTTATGATTGTGGAGTACCTGTGACGATTAATACCGATGATTTGCTGATTTTTAATCAAAGCGTTTCTCAAGAATACATGAATCTGTATCAAGCGGGATTAATGACAACAGAAGAGCTGAACGAGATCCGTATGAGAGGACTTGGGGTATCCAAATGGAAGGAATCAGTTAATGATGAGTATGGATAAAAAGTAAGTCAGGTTAAATTGTATCTGTAGTCCAGTGAATTATTTAATCATAAGGATTGTGATGTAATTTTACAAAATAAATTCAAAATCCGAGTGGATGGTAAAAGGATACTTGAAGATGGTCTTTTCCATATCATTTTGCTAAAATGTACATATGTTATAACTTTTATTACTGTTAAAAGTTATAACTTGAAGCGGGAAGATCATACTATAAGAAGAAGGAAGAAATAAAATGAATGGCGTGATCAAAGTGACAAAGGATCAAACGAAGGTGATCCGTTATTCCCGAAAGATTGGGCGAATGGGGAATAGCTTGGGCGTGAGCTTGCCAAAAGCTCTTGCGGAAAAGTTGAATATCTCGCAGGGAGATGAAATCGAGTTTATTGAAAATGAACGTGGAGAAGTGGTGTTGAGAAAAAGCCGGGCAGCTCTGTTGCCTGAACAGGTTCGGCCTGAGGTCTTGGAGGCTTTCTTCGATGTGTTCGAAGAGGATCTGGGCATTCTTGAAGATCTAAGGGATCGTTAATATGACTATCTTTCTTAGCAGAGAAGAGGTTATTACAGCACACCATTTCATGATGAAAAGAATGAATGACGCAGATCAAGCAGGAGTGAAGGAACATGGCCTGCTGGAATCTGCGGTACATAGACCGCAACAAAGTATTTTTGGCGAGGATGCTTATCCCTCTATATTTGATAAGGCAGCCGCCTTGCTCGAATCGCTGGTCAAAAACCATTGTTTCCATAATGGCAATAAACGTACGGCTTATCTGGTTACGAAATCATTTTTGATTCTGAATGGGTACCATCTAAAAATGCAGCGGGAGTTTGCAGTAGAGTTTGTTGTAGACATTGCCAAAGGTGTGCATTCATTAGAAATGATCTCTTATATATTGACGAAATATGCTGAGGAAAAATAAAAGTAAGGTGTCCCCCTTACAAGTCAAGGAGGCCTTATGATATGAGCAGAGCAGCAAAGCAGCCGCTGAACGAGGGCCCTAAGATCCGCAAAGAAAAAATAATTGCTTCAAAGATGATTCATATCTATTGCAAGAGAAAACATCATGGGCAGGAGCTCTGTGAGGAATGCCGGAATTTAAATGAGTATGTTATGACAAGACTCTCCTGCTGCAAATTCGGTGAAGAGAAAACCGCGTGTGCCAAGTGTCCGATTCATTGTTATACACCCGTCTACCGCACAAAAATAAAGGGAGTTATGCGTTTCTCAGGACCATGGATGCTGCTGTATCATCCGTTAGAATCCATAAGGCATATCCCCATGCCGGAGAAGTTGAGAAAAACATGGTCACGATAGCCGGACGCCTACTCCAGTTAAAACAGCCAAGGAACAGGATGGCCTGCGCCTTGGCTGTCTATGGTTACCTATTCCCCTGCTCCAGCCATTCCCGCTTCAGGATAGCGAATTGCTGGGTATTCTCATACTTCGGCGTTCCGTCTTCGTTCGTGGTGAAGGAGATGAATTCGAGGAAGCAGCCTTCCCGGCGCATGCCCAGCTTCTCGACTAGCTTCTGCGATCTGGAGTTGTCGTCCTCGACATAGGCGTAGATGCGTCTGGCTTCCTGCTCCAGGAAAAGGTAGCGCAGCAGCGTACGGGCGCTTTCGCTGGCATAGCCGGCGCCTTCGTAGGCCGGGTTGAAGTGCCAGCCTACGCTGTAGGTATCCGGCTCCTCTTTCATGCAGAACAGATCGCCAATGATGGCACCGGTCTCCTTCAGAGTGACGGCCAGATGGGAGTCGTCCTGACTCCGTTCGCTGGCGGAAGCGATGGCTTCTTCTAACGTAGAGAGACGTTCGCTCAGGAAACAGTTCACCCGGGGGTTCGCCAAGTACTCCAGCATCCCTGATGCATCTGCCTCCCGGAAGTTTCTAATGATTAATCGGTCGGTACTGATCTCTTGCATGATGGTTCCTCCTTAAGGTTGGGGTTGCGCGGTATCTACCGGCAAGCGGATGTGGACGGAATACCTGCTGCCAGTGCTTGTGAACGTAATTTCGCCCTTATGCTGGCTGATGATTTTGTGGCAGGTCTTGAGGCCGATCCCGGTGCTATGGACCTCATGGTCCTCCGTTTTTATAACATTCGTGATATCCATCAACAGCCAGCGGTCTTCAATCCTATACGCAATAGTGACGGGCGCAGATGTATCGGCATACTTCGTGATGTTGGAGAAAAGATTATCGAATACCCGCCTGAAGGAGATCAGGTGAAGATCCACGCGGAAAGGGACAGGGGATGGCTCCCATGCTACCTGGAAGCCGTGATTCTCCAGCAGCATCGACTGCTCATCGATTAACTGATCCATCAGCTGAATCCCATCGTAAGACTCGAACTCCAGGTCATTCTCCTCTGTGTTATACACGGTGAAGTACTCGAATAGCTTGTCGGACAGATGCTTAATCTGATAGGCTTTTTCCCTGCTGTTATGAATGTACTTCGCTAATGCTTCCTGATCCTGATATTTCTTGTATTCGATGATGTCCAGGTAGCCGACCAATGCGGTCAGCGGTGTCCGCAGATCGTGGGACATAGCGGTGACCAGCTCGCTGTTGGCTACTCTGGCCCGCTCCTCGCTCTCCAGACGCTCGATGAATGACTTCCTCATCTCATTGATGCTCTGGGCCAGCGACGACAGCTCATCCTTCCCCTTGAGAGTAATCGGATAGTCCAGATTCCCGCCCTCCAGAATTTTAATCTCCTTCTCCAGCACGCCAATATAAGAGGTCTTCTTGTTGATGAAGAACAGAACCAGGACGATGAAGAATATGAACGACAGAATCACACCGAGAATCGTAATGAGGTTGTAGTACTTGTATTCAAAAAAATATTCCATATAGACCTGAGCAGTCGTATCCGCAAAGGTAACCGTGGAATACTGGGATTTGCTGAAAATGTTAGGGTCCGGCAGAAATCTCGTATTCTCGGTCTTGATGGTGTACCCGTCCGTAGAGTAGAGAAATTGGTTGTCCTTATAGAGATAGAGGTTCACGTACTTGGCGTCTCGGACCCATTCCGCGATCTTCGCGTCATCCTTAAGCGAAAGATGTTGCCCGGAGATATATGCTTGAAGTGCCGGAAGGGCTTGCTCTTCTTGCTTGTGAATGAACGAGCTTCTGGTCCGGTAATGCTCCAGCAGATCTTCGCCTGTGGACTGCAGCAGCAGGAATAACCCTGCAGAAGCGACGAACGAACCGATCAGGCACAGGATTAATTTCAGTTTCAGCCTGCTCAACCGTAGCTTATGATTCAATCCGGTACCCCTTTCCCCAGACGGTTCGGATGAACTTGGGATTCTGCGGGTCCTTCTCCAGCTTCATCCGCAGATTGCGGATATGAACCATCACCGTATTGTTACAGCTGTAGAAGTAAGGCTCGCCCCACACACTCTCATACAGATTCTGCGCCGAGAAAATCTTATTGCGGTTGCCGGCCATCAGCGCCAGCAGCTTGTACTCAATTTCGGTCAGGGTCAGCTCCTTCTCATTCATCCTTACCTCGTTAACAGCAGGATTAATGCTTAGTCCGTTGAAGGTAATCACATCTGAGGGGGCGGAGGTATCCTCCTTGCCTTTGTATACATAATACCGCCTAAGTAAGGCCTTCACCCGGGACACCAATTCGGTGTAGGAAAAGGGCTTGGACAGGTAATCGTCACTTCCGGCCGAGAAGGCGAGAGTTTTGTCAGAGTCTTGAGTCTTAGCTGTCAGGAACAAGATAGGCGCACTGGTCATCTCACGAATCTCCACGCAGGCCTTAATTCCCGACTTCCGGGGCATCATCATGTCCAGAATGATCAGGTCGATGGTATCGTCAACTTTGTTCACGGCATCTTCACCGTCAACAGCCTCAATGACAAGGTACTGCTCACTCTCCAGCAGCACTCGGACAATCTCCCGGATCTCGTGGTTGTCATCCGCTATAAGTATGGTCTTCGCAGGATTCATCATTCTTCCATCCCTCTCCTTTCCCGGGTGCTCGTCGTGCTTACATTATAGATTGTCCATTGCGTTTAAACCACCGGATGACAGGCGACTTAAGAATTCTTAAGGAATTCCATGCCCGGATCTTAAGAATATTTACCTAAGCTGGTACTATCATAAGCCAGTGAAGAGAGGGAATCGAAATGGATTGGTTATTACAAAATAAACGGGTCAGCAAAGTTCTCCTCGCTTGCGTAGGCCTTGTGATCATGATCGTATTCATCAAATACCTGCCGGAGCTTCTGCGCCTGACGATGTCGCTGGATGCCTTCCGGGACTATATCCTTTCTACAGGAAAGCTAGGGCCGGTTATGCTGGTTCTCTTCCAGATTCTCCAGACGGTGATCGCTCCCATACCGGGAGAGGTCGTTCAAATTGCCGGGGGATACATCTATGGGACGATGCTGGGGGCGGTTTACGTGACTGGTGGGATGATGCTGGGGGCGATGATTGCCTTCTACTTCACCAGATTCCTGGGCGGGTCTTTCATTGAAAGCTTGCTTCAGAGGGATAAGTTCAAGTGGATGCGGGGGATGATGGATAATAAGAAATTCTCAATCTTCCTGTTCATTGTTTTCATTATTCCCGGATTCCCCAAGGATATGTTCATCTATGCTGCGGGATTGACGACGATGAAGCCCCTAAGATTCTTTATGATCCTGCTCATTGCCAGATTCCCGTGGCTGCTGGCCTCCGTGAGCGTTGGGGCAAATATCTACGATAAGAATTATGGACCCACCATCGTCATATCCGCTATCTCAGTCCTAGCTTTTATCTTGGGATTAATCTATAAGGACAAGCTGATTGACAAGTTATCTTCCTTCAAAGGCGGCAAAAGCGAGTCGTAGCCTCAACATCTAGGAATGATGTCTGTAACTTGGACATAGAGTGGAACTACAGGAGGCGTTGCATATGGTTATCCAACTTAGTGTTGCTTTGGCTGCGGTTGCTTTTGTCTGTCTGGTTGCATTTGTCATCCTTACGCTGCGCAAGGGAATGACCACGCTCGGGGAGACCAACAAGACGCTGGGCGAGGTGAGAAATGCCATCCATGGATTGACGGGAGAGGCGACTCAGCTCATTCACACGGCGAATCAGGTCACCCGGGATGTGAAGGGGAAGATCAAGACCATCGATCCGATCTTTGAATCGGCGCACAATGTGGGCGAAGTTATTCAGACGGTGACCGAGACCTTTAAGAAGAACGCTACCGACATCGGCCAGAACCTGAGCCAAGAGCCTGAGAAGCCAGCGGTCAAAAGCAAAAGCGGCCAGATCCGCGTTAATACGAAGTTTCAGTGATTTCAGCATCACCCATAGTAGCGACAATTCAAGGCACCCTGGGCGGGTGTCTTTTTGCATGCAGGTATCATTTCGCTGCAAAATAATCATTTTCTCATAATAGTGCATAATTGCAGGCGATATGAGCAAATGATTGTTTCGACACTAATTCGGCTTCTGCTATGCTCGGGATATCCGCGAGGCTCAAGATTCATAGGTCCTTCAAGGATACAGATCAGCAGGTAAAGAGGGGGTGAAAAGAGAAGCAACGTCAAAAATTGCAAGCGGTTACATGTAATTCTGCAACAAATAAATCCGGGGAGGCAAATGAATGAAAAGGTTAGTTGCAAAGGTAACCAGTATGGCTTTGTTGTTTTCTCTTATACTCACTCTGATATACGGCGGATGGGGAACCGGGGCGGTGTACGCTGCGGGGGTTACGCTGACAGGCAGCGGTGGCGGGAATGAAGCGGTGTATGTGGAGTGGTCACCTGTCAGTAACGCATCCGGCTATAAGGTATTCGTCAAAGCGGCAAGCGCCGCAGATTCCCAGTATCAGCAGCTTCCGAATGAGCTGATCCGCAAATATGCCTCCTACTGGAGAGCAGATGCCGTAGGCCTTGAGGCCGGAAGCTATGTTATGAAGGTGGAAGCCGTGCTGTCAGGCGGAGGAACGGCAAATGCAGTGACGGGTACGCTGGCCGCCGCGCCGTATGACCGGTCCGGGTTTGCTTTCTCCTCCAGCTCTCCGTTTGGTACAGGCTCAGGTGCCTATAACAACAACGGAACACTTAAGAGCGGCGCACAGGTGCTGTATATCACCTCCCAGAACGCACAGACCGTAACGCTTCCCGTAGTGGTCAGCAGCTCGGGTACAGTTCAGACAGGGACAGGGCTTGGCAGCATTCTCGCTCTCCGGCAAAAAGGCTATGACACCACACCGCTCGCCATCAGGCTCATCGGAAAAGTGACCGCCGCCGACCTCAGTGGACAGTTGAACAGCAGCGGGTATCTTGAACTCAAAGGCAAAAATAATTATACAGAAATGAACATTACCCTTGAAGGAATAGGAAAAGATGCGACTGCCTATGGCTGGGGGCTGCTGCTCAGATACGCAGGGAATGTGGAGGTTCGGAATCTGGGTGTGATGTTATTCCCGGATGACGGCATTTCCATGGATACAGGCAACGCGAATGTGTGGGTGCATAATAATGATATTTTCTACGGATCAGCGGGCAGCGATGCCGACCAGGCCAAGGGCGATGGTTCCACAGATCTCAAGAAAGGCTCCACATATATCACTATTTCGTACAACCACTACTTCGATTCCGGCAAAGCAGCTCTGGTCGGACTTAGCGAATCGGCAGAGTTCTTCGTCACCTTCCACCACAACTGGTTCGATCATTCCGACTCGCGTCATCCGCGGATCAGAGTGGCCTCGGTCCATGTGTATAATAACTTCTATGACGGTGTATCAAAATACGGTGTGGGCGTGACGACCGGCGCTTCAGCCTTCGTGGAAAGTAATGTGTTCCGTAATGCCAAGTACCCGATGTTGAACTCTCTTCAGGGGACGGATGCTCTGGGCGAAGGCACATTCTCCGGGGAGACTGGAGGGATGATTAAGGCCTTCAATAACAGTATTACGGGGGCGTCCAGTCTCATTTATGCCAACTCCAATACCGGAACAGCTCCGGCAAATGCAGGCTCTCACGATGCTTACCTGGCCTCATCGAGAAGCGAAGCCGTTCCCGGCTCGTACAAAGCACTTGTCGGCGGAACAGCATATAACAACTTCGATACGCTGGTCGATACAGGTGTCAGCGCAGCAGCTGTAGATAGCATTGGCGCAGTAGAGCAGAAAGTTACAGCGGGAGCAGGACGCCAGGGAGGCGGTGACTTTAGCTGGAGCTTCAATAATGCCGTGGACGACACCTCCTATGCCCTCAACGCGCCGTTAATGTCAGCCATACGGAGCTACACCTCAGGCCTGGTGTCTGTAGGCGGCGAGGCGAATCCGGGAGGTCCAACGCCGACACCATCGGCAACGCCTGGGCCAACGGCAACTCCGGTGCCAACAGCGACTCCAGTGCCAACGGCAACACCTGCCCCGGGAGCGGCGGTTCACAATTTTACAACATCCGGCACATCAAGCAGCTTCTTCACCATTCAAGGCAACCTTTCCACCAGCAAAGGAACGGTAGTCTACAACGGCCTGACCTTAACGCAATGCCTGAAGATTGAGAGCGCCACCAGCATCCAGTTCACCGCATCCAAGGCCTCCACGCTAACGCTGGTGTTTGGCTCCGAGGGAACCAAGATTAAGGTGGATGGGACAAGCTGCCCGATCACGAACGGTGTGGCCAACGTCTCCCTTGCGGCAGGCGCCCATACGATTACGAAGGATAGTACGGCTAATTTGTATTATTTGGTGGTGGAATAATATAACTCCTAACCCCATTATCGCTTGGCGAAGTCTTCTCTGGAAGTGATGGATTGTGTCATGATTCATGAACTGTGCCATATTCACCACATGAATCATGACCATTCTTTCTGGCGGCGTATTGATAGTATAGTGTTGGATCAGGAATAAGATACTTGAACACCGTATTGTGTGAAAAAGTGAGTGACTGCATCCATGTCCATGCGGTGACCGAACAAGTGCTCAGAATAATAGATGCCTGGAGCCATCGGCTCATCCATAGACATCATCAGCAGTAAATTTTCGGCCTGCACCGCAGCGCCAAGCGCAGTCATATGGGTCTGACCGAGTGGATCGGAGACAGTCATTCTGCGTTCCACTACGTTACGCTTCGCATCCATGCCTTTCAATAGAATCACCAGGTGATGAGCGCTCCCGGTTCCCGGATTGTACAATAATTTCCGTCTGAAAGGCTTGAATCGATCCCCACTAATCAACTTCCATATTCCTGTTTTGACCAGTCCTGCGAGTGCATAAGTGGAAACCTTATGATCGAAGGAGATGCGAAAGCTGGCGGAATTTATATGACTGGTACGGGGCAAGGTGACATGATCAGGAGTATCCAGTCTGTAACAGTGCGTCGTGTATCCATTTGGAAACTGTATTTTAACCGGGTCAGTCATGGGATAGACCAGCCGGCTCGTATTGGATTGAGTGATATGAAAAGGAATGCTCATCCGGTCCATGAAGGCCGCTGAATCCGGGCCGGCCTTATCCCGCAGGGAGTACAAGGCATGGATGTTAACCTCAACGTTCTGAAGCGATTTCGAGAGCATCATGGCAAACAGGGAGGCCGTTCCCGCCATCCATCCGGAAGAGAGAATTACGGGGGCATGAAGCTCTTCCTGATCTATTGTGCGGATCGCTTGCTGAAACACTTCTGTCCAGCGTGTGACATCAATGAGTGGAATTTTTCTTCGCACTGCTGCTACCAGTAGTCGATCATCCAGATCGTTCACTGCATTAATGATTAAAGTTATATTTTCTCCTGCGTGAATCAGCGGATCGATTGCCTGGGTATCAACAACAACCGTGTGCACCCGGTCCGATGGGAAAGGGGCTGCTTTGCCAGCAGAACGACCACCCAGCACTAACTCCAGATCAGGGTGCCTGTCATGTAAAATGCGGGCAATCTGTACCCCTACAGCACCATAGCCTCCAGCGATGAGAATCTTTTGTCTATTCATTTGTTAGCCTCCGTTTATATGTTTATGTACTTATATGTTTAAACAATTAAACGTAATAGTGTGAAGAAAAGGAATGCAGTTCACCAGCGCGGCGTGCGCTAGCTCTGACATTCCACTTCTACGAGATGAACGAGCTGTTTGAGTAATTCGATAGCATCGTTGAACTCCAGTTTGTAATACATCTCAGTCCCTTTTTTCTGAACCGACAGCAGCCCGGATTGGCGCAATATTTTCAGGTGATGAGAGACTGTAGGGCGTGACATGGGAACATGCTCTGCAATCTGTGATACGTTCATGCTATCTCGGTCAATGAGCAGCGATATGATTCGCTGGCGGACGGGATCTCCCAGACCTTGAAGATAAGGGCTTAGATTCTCGAAAATATCAATGACTTGTTGATTACCTATCGATTCGCTCATGGCTCACTCCGTTATAATGTTTAATTGTTTAAACGTATTATAGTCTTACATGCCGCCAAAATCAAATATAATATTCATGCCATATGTAGAGTTGAGGAAGCTCGGCCTGATGCTATTCCCGGACGACGGGATTTCCATGGATACAGGTAACGTGAATGTGTGGGTGTATAATAACGATATTTTCTATGATGCCTGTACCAACGGCAACGTCTGCCCCTGGAGCAGCGGTTCACCATTCAAGGCAATCTCTCCACCAGCTAAGGAACGGGCCGTCTTTTTTCTCTCGCCTTTGGGCCTATAGGAGAGGTGTCAATGTGCATCTCACTAGTGAGTATTACTATGATCATTATTTGCTACAATAAAGATATATAGGCAAACTCCATGTGAGGGGAGCGTTGAAGATGCTGAAGAATTTTTCGTTCCAGAGCTTCAAAAGCTTTGATTCATCTATTCTAGAAATTGAGAAATTAACATCGGTTATTGGCACTAATGCAGGCGGTAAAACCAATGCGATTGAAGGGATGAAGATACTCTCTGAGATCTCTTCAGGAAGAGACCTATCTATTATTCTGGATGGCTCTAAGAATATAGACAGTGAGATCAGAGGCGGTAGTGTAGGCTGTCCCAGAATTGGTACAGATACATTTACCTAGGGTGTCTGGTGGATATTGATGCGGATTATGACTTGGAGTATTCCATAACCATCAAAGTGAGCAATCGTGTTTTTGTGCTTGCTGAGCATTTGTTGAAGCTATCCTCTAGCGGCGACAGACCGGTGACCGTGTTTCAGACCAAAGATACTCCTGACGAGTATAGCGATATTAACGCTGAATATAATAATGGGCGCAAGGGAAGAAATCCCGAAGTGACCTGTATTCGTTCTGTCTCTGTTCTATCACAGCTATCGTCCAAGATGCCTACGACTACAGAGTATAATAAGAAGAACGTGTCTTACATAAATCTGGTTCTGGAGCGTCTGGGGAAGATACTCTTCTTAGATCCTTTGCCGGTTCGGATGAGAGATTATTCAAGGATGAGCGACCATGAGCTAAGACCTACGGCCTGGACGCAGTAAAGGATCTGCCGGAGAATGAAATTTTGGATATTGGGTTCATAGAGACTTCCATTGGTGATGTGATGTTCTGCCTGAAGGAGAAGTATGGTGAACGCTCGGAATTCGT
Source organism: Paenibacillus sp. FSL H7-0350 (assembly GCF_038593195.1). NCBI lineage: Bacteria > Bacillati > Bacillota > Bacilli > Caryophanales > Paenibacillaceae > Paenibacillus > Paenibacillus sp. FSL H7-0350. The sequence goes on from NZ_CP151972.1 coordinate 4,667,539, forward strand.
GGAGGCCAAGCGTCTCTCGGATGGTACACTCAGATATGTGGCCATTCTCGCTGCACTTATTACAGAAGACCCTGATACTATGATTGTGATTGAAGAGGTGGATAACGGAATCCACCCTAGCCGAATGAAGAGCCTGATCCAAACGATATCCAGACTAACCAAAGAGAGAAAGATAGATGTCATCATTACAACACATAATCCGACCTTACTGAATGCTCTATCCAAAGAAGAATTGTTCGGGGTTGTTTTGTGTTACAGAGATCCTGACAACGGATCAAGTAAATTCTATTCCTTGCCGGATATGGAATCCTTACCGGTTCTTTTGTCAAAAGGTAATCTGGGCGATCTGACGGTCCAGGACGAATTAGTGAAGGCGTTGAAGAAGCCTGCTGAAGATCATACAGATCTAAGCTGGTTGGAGGTGTAGACATATGCATGTTCATATTATCGACACCTCTATTCTATGTAACATTCTGGATCTGCCAGGAATTGATTTCATTACAAAAGGAGAAGCAACAGGTTCTGATTCTGCTAATGGAAGTTGGTGTGGGTGATCTATCCATCATCCAAGTCTACAAGAAGTACAAGAATGTCCCTGCTATCGGCTCTATAAGAATATGGAGTCTGGATCATCATCTACAAGCTTACTATGAAGAGATGCCTTCTATACGGAGACGAAGAGACAGGTAACTAAATCAATCCTTTTCTTTACTGTCAACCAAGTCGATAATCTCACGTATATCCTGAATATTTAGAGCTTCTGCTATTCTAACGATATGACTGAAGCTAATGTTTTCTCTCTTTCCATTGGATAGTTCGCTTAAAGCGGCATGGCGGACCCTGGAGATTCTAGATAACTCTCTTATGGAGATTTCATGCTTAGCAGTCAATTCAGGTATTTTCACTACAATATTCTTCCCCACTGCAAGTTCACTCCTGAGCAAAAAAAATTTTCAGAATGATACGCATATACGTACCGAATTTCCTCTGTAATTATGCTACGCTGATTTATATCCTAAATTCATAGTGTAGCTTATGAAGGAGGCCCAATGCCCAAGACTCTCGAATCGCTATATCATGGTAGTCTATTCCCTAGTGAAGATATAATCTCCAAGGACCCTAATTATCGCCCGCTTAACGGTCAGATTACCGAATCTCTCGAAGCTTGGAAGCAGAAGCTGTCAGTGAGTGAGTTCGAGGAACTGGAGTCTTTACTGGAGCTATATTCACAAGTGCAGGGAATGGATATAACGGCTGCATTTGTGTCAGGGTTCAAGGACGGGGCCATGATGATAATTGAAGTGCTAATTAAGTAAGAGACCTGGATGGTGAATGATGAAAAAAACCATTTTATTGATATCGGGAATTCTTATCTTTTTATTTTCGCTCTGGATAATTTTGAGTTCGGTTTTACGTGCGTACTATACCGATAATATGCCGGACAATTATGAAATAACATTTGGCTATAAAACTAATGATTCTAATTTTGATTTCGTGGATTCAGCAGAAACCTTCACACAAAGGGCAGAGCTAAAAGCCAAGATTGCTTTTCCGGAGCTTTCGACAGAGAGCAGTAAAGGATTGTTCTATGTTACAAGCAATAAAGAAGGAAAAGTAATGAAAACCTTTAAAATAACGATTAACAAAGGCGTGTCAGGACAACTATTCAACTTAGACGCCGAAGGTTGGCCTGCTGGAACCTATGAGTGTACTTTTGAAATGAATGGTGAAATTGTAGCTACAAACAGCTTTTCTCTAAAATAATTCTGGCTATTCCTCCCCATACCTTCCCACCGCCATCTCCGCCGACTTCAGCATGCGCTGCTTCAGCTGCTCGCCCTCAGTGATCTTCACGCGCAGGCCCAGGAAGCGGATGCGGGAGAGCAGGAACTCGCTGTCATCTCTCATGTAGTGGACGGTGATGTGATAGATCCCCGTAGCTTCATCGAAGGCCACTGACTTATCGAAGCAGGAGAAGGTGGCCAAGATCCGCGACAGCTCGGCATTGTAGACCGGAATGACCTGAATGCAGGCGGATTCTCTCAGACCGTCCAGGAGCCGGGCGATCCGTGCCTTGAGGCCTTCTATCCGGTGGGCGGGGATGGGAGCAGGTTCGGCAGACACGATGTTCCGCAGCTTGGTGGACATGAGTGAGCGCTGCCGGGTGCTGTACCACTGCAGATACCACTCCCGCTTATACATATTGTACTCCAGCTTGTGGGGGAAGCCGGACGGATCGGTCCGTTCCCCGCCATGCTTGATCGCATACGTGATCTGAATTCCCTGATTCTCCATGATGATGCGGCGCAGGGGGCGGAGCAGCGGATGATAGACCTGGCGTTCCTTGCTGCGGGCCTTCTCGATGATAATCTCTCCTACTTCAATAGAAGCTTCGGCTTCCAGCAGGGAATTCAGTTTACGTAAGGTCTCCATTGAAAAAGCTTCAGCCGCCGCCGGATGCCCCAGCATCGTCTTCAGCCAGGAACGCTCCTGCGAGGTTAGCGCCAGGGAGCCTGCTTCCTCCAGGCGGGAGATGATCTGGAAGTTGAATATTTTCTCAAAGGGATTCATAGTAGCTCTTGATCTCCTTCCATTCCTCCATGAACTGCTTGCGCAGCCAGCGGGGCTCCAGAATCTCGCAGCTTGAACCGAAGCTCCGCAGCCACGGCTTGATCTCGAAGATCTCGTTCACCGTAATCTCGTACAGGAAGGTCGTACCCGATTCCTCCGTAATGGTTCCCCACTGCCCCTGCGCCTCGACCCGCTCCCGGATGAAGTTGGCGCCGGACCGGCTTGGGTTATAGAATCGGACGGCCACCTTAACTGTACGATTGGTATCCGTCACCCAGCTATACTCCAGCTGAGTCTCCAATTGCTGAAGTCTCTGCGCGAACTCCTCTTCTTCTACAGGCTCGCCCTCTTCAACCTGGGTCAGGCCGTCCATCCGCAGCTTCTTGATCCCCGTCCGGCTGTGATAGCCGATCAGATACCAGCGCCCATACTGATGATCGTAGACGACACGCAGCGGAAGCAGACTGTCCGTAATCCCTGCCGATTCCCGCTCGAAGAGGGGGTTGGTGTTCTGGGAGGTGTAGTTCATGCCTTTTTTGGGCGACAGATAGAGGAATTTGATTCTCCGGCGCTGCTGAACCGCCCCGAAAATCGTATATAGATGCGCCTCATCCAGAATCCGGGAATGGTAATGGTATTTGTACCGGTGGGTCTCCGTGGCTTCGTGAAGAATGCCCCTTATCCGCAGAGCCTTCTTCAAAGTGTCACGCAGCAGGTAGCCCTGGACGGACGGAATCTGCGTATTAGCAATGACATCTACATAATCGAACAGGTCGAGCAGCTCATCATCCGTCAGCTGGTCCAGCAGCTCGTTGGCGGCTTTGTACCGGTAGGGGCGCTTGTCATTTACCTTTACAATCACGCCTACCTCCTCCAGGTATTTCAGGTCTCCCCGGATGGTCTTCTCGTCGGGCAGCGGCGAATCGGCAGGCATCTGGTCACAGCAGCCGTCATGCAGCTCCTTGGCCGTTAGCTCCTCGCTCTGAAGTGCGGTTAACAGCAGCGTCAACCGGATACTCTCCGTCTCCTTCAGTGATTTCGCCCGGAAAAGGAACAGGAGCAGCGGATCGGCAGATTCATAGTAATTATAGCGGAGCCATTCGGACAGCTCGGTGCCTTGTTCTGCGGTCAGATCCTGCTGCAGGACGGTTACCATCTCTTTGAGATTGCGCAGCGTTTTGTCATAGGTATGGACGGAAATGCCGAGCCGCTCGGCGAATTGCTGCCTGCTGTAGGCTCCCCCGGCTAGTGACAGCATACGGAGAAACTGTATTTCTTTATCGAAGCTTTCCTTGGCCATATGTATCCCTCCAGCCTGTAACGCATTCATGAGTTGTAATAGTTAATACCTCTATTAAGCACCAGAGTTGCTTGAAATGGAAGATTTTTGTCTGCCGCCATACTTCCACCCTGTTCCTTCTTGGCAAAATGAGGGAAGATAAGGCCAGCGAAACCGACTTGGAATGGAGGGATGACATGAACCCTATCAATACGCTCATCCACAAGCAATTGAAGCAGATTGAACAAGAGGAGCAAGTGACGATCCTCTATGCCTGTGAATCAGGCAGCCGGGCGTGGGGATTCCCCTCGCAGGACAGTGATTACGATGTGCGGTTCATCTATGTGCATCGGCCGGAGTGGTACTTATCGATCTGGGATGCACGGGATGTCATAGAGCGTCCTATTAACAATATGCTGGATATTAACGGCTGGGATCTGCGCAAAGCGCTGAAGCTGTTCCATAAATCCAACCCGCCGCTGCTGGAGTGGCTGCAGTCCCCGATCCAGTATGCTGAGAAGTTCAGTGTGGCGGAGCAGCTTAGGGGGATCTCACCGTATACCTTTTCGCCGAAATCCTGTATGTACCATTACTTGAACATGGCCAAAGGCAATTACCGGGATTACCTGCAAGGGGAGCAGGTCAAGATCAAAAAGTATTTCTATGTGCTGCGCCCGGTGCTGGCCTGTGAGTGGATTCACCGGTACGGGGAGATGCCGCCGATGGCATTCGAGGTGCTGGTGGAACGGCTGATTCCAAGGGACAGTGAGCTGTGGAAGGTCGTGCAGCGTTTGCTGGCCCGGAAGAAGTCGGGTGAGGAGCTGGACCTGGAACCGCGGCTGAGTGCGATTAACGAGTATCTGGAGGAGCAGCTGCAAGAGCTGGAGAAGACAGCGGCGGCATACCTCAGTGTTAAGACAGACAATCGGGACCGGGGGCTTGATGCTCTGTTCCGGGATGCCTTGCAGGAAGTGTGGGGACTGAATTTAAACTATATAGATTGAACTAAATAATTTGAGTTAAGGGAAAAGTGGCGGAGGGGAATTTTGGAACTGTAGGAGCGATAGCGTCCGCCTTTGTCACCGGATTTCCACTGCGAACAGCGGTATAAATCATGAAATCTGGAGACAACAGCGGCCGGAAGTCCAAAACTTCTCTGGAGTCACGGTTAATCCCAAGACATAAAACATTAGTTTCACTTTAAGTTAGACCGACAGGAGGAAGACAATCATGGCTATTGTACAACTGAGATCAACGAACCCGCAGCTAAGCTTCATCATCCGCAAGAATCCGCAGAGCGGCATGCAGCTTCGCCCGGTCCGTCAGGGTATCGCATACGGCTGGTATTCGGATGAGGCTACTTATAATGTGTACTTCAAGGACGCTGACAATGAGGTCTCCTATAAAAAGAACGATGGCGAGAGCTTCGAGTACCTCAATGTCTCCCGCTATAACACCCCGTTATTCCCGCTGAATGCGGTGAATGAGTTCTTCTCTACCCCGTTCAAGGCGCGGGATGAGCGGGATACGGAGGGGTTTGAGCACTCTTTTACCATACAAATGATTCATGTCGAGCGGCTGCATTACATCCGGTTCTTTGAGCAGCATCTGAAGGATTATACGTTCACCCTGGAGCACCAGGCGCATAAGAGCTATTCCCTGACCATTACTACTCACAAATGCTTATACCACCTCCTGCATGTGGTCAGTGTGCTGTCCTTATTTCTATCGATTTTCGGGGATGAGTATATCGATATTTCGGACCGGATTCTGGACAAATATATCCGCAGTCTGAACGTGATGGACGCTCCTTTCTATATCCGCAGCCTGTTCGCCCGGAATCTCCTGAAGACCCGGGAGCAGTTCAAACGGTACAAGACGGCTGTCGAGCAAACAGATCTGTACCCGATGGGTCTGGAATATGGCAGTACGGCGATACAGCGGCGGACGTTCATCTCGGGTGTGCTTCCGTTTGATAAGCCCATTCTGGATATCGGCTGCGGCGAAGGATTCTACGCCATTCCGTATGCCGGGAAGATTGAGGGCGCTTATTATGCGGTGGACATCAACGAGGAGCTGCTGGAGGTTGTGAACCGCAAAGCAAAGGCCAAGGAGCTGGATAACATCGTCACCTTCCGCTCGCTGGAGCATTTCCTGGAGCTGTACAACGGAGAGCAGGTGGATGTCATTCTGACCGAGGTGGTGGAGCATATGAGTGAACTGGAAGCGGCTGCGCTGATCCGGCAAATCATCCGCCATGTGGATTTCGGACAGCTGATTGTGACTACGCCGAATGCGGATTTCAATCCTTACTATGAGCTGGAAGGCTTCCGCCATGAGGATCACAAGTGGGAAAAAGGCCAGGCGGCGTTCCAGGAGTGGCTGACGCTCACACTGCAAGGGCTGGGCGTGGAAGCCGAATTCTCGCTCGTAGGTGACCGGGTGGGCGACATTCGTACCTCGCAGAGCGCCATTGTGCGCAGACAGGAGGGTTAGGCCATGGACATTCAGACGAAGGTACACACGATATTCATGCTGGTGGGCGCGACGGAGTGCGGGAAGTCTACTTTTGCCAAAGAAGTGCTGATCCCACAGCTTAAGGCTGCGGACAGCACCACAGGTCTGCGCACGAATGTGCAGTATCTCTCTTCAGACCTGATCCGTCAGGAGATCTTGGGCTATGACTACGATAAATATGACCAGGTCATGCTGGAGGCCAGCTCGCATACGTTCGCGCTGTTGTTCGAGCGGTTGAAGCGGGTGACCTCCTGGCCGATTAATGCGGAGTTTGTCATTATGGATACGATAGGTCTCGCTGAGGATTACCGCAGCAAGGTGCGGGCGATTGCCCAGGAGAACCAGTATAATCTGGAGGTCATTCTGTTCGATTACCGTAAGCGGGAGGATTATTATGCCTCGGAGCGCTCGAAGAAGCTGATCTCAAATCACCTGAACCGGCTGCGCCGGGAAGTGCTGCCTGTGCTGTCCCGCGAGGGCTACCATGGTATTCATAAGGTGCGGGCCAAGGATTTTCTGCTGGAAGGTGTTGAAGGTACTGAAGGTTCTGGGGAAAAGCTGCCAAACCCGGATTACCGGGTGCATATTCAGGATTGGGAGGCCTATGCCGCTGCGGTGCTTCCGCGAGATCAGGAATACATTGTGGTCGGCGACGTACACGAATGTGTTCAAGAGCTGCAGGGGCTGCTGCGCAGCTACGGCTACCGGATTGAAGAAGGGAAGCTATGCGCCACGGATAAGCTGAAGAATACACAGATCATCCTAGCGGGCGACTGGATCGATAAAGGCAAGCAGACCCGGGAGATTATCGAGTTTTTGTATGACAATCAGGAGCATTTCCTGTTCGTAATGGGCAACCATGAGAATTTCGTCTACAAGTACCTGCGCGGGGAGATTAAGGGGACTGAGCCGGAGCTGCTGAGAACCTATTTTGACTCCACTCAGGTGTTACAGGAAGATGAAGAGCTGTTCCGTCAATTCTCCGTGCTGGTGGAGCGAGCGAAGCCCTTTTACCGCTATATCGGGAATCGGGGGCCTTCCTTCTATGTGACGCATGCGCCTTGCCGCAATAAGTACATCGGGAAGCTGGATACGAATTCGCTGCGCCATCAGCGCAACTTCCGGCTAGACCGTGAGTCTGCGTACGAGCAGCAGCTGGGCTTCCTGAAGGAGGAGGCGGAGGGCAATCATCCGTTCCATCTGTTCGGACATATTGCCGCGAAGCAGACGTTCCGTATCAAGAACAAATTACATCTGGATACAGGGGCGGTGCATGGGAACGGGCTAACTTCTGTCCTTATAACCTTCAAGCCGTTCTACAAAAGCCATAAATCCCGCCAGCAGCTCTTGCCGGAAGAATTGCCGGTTCTCTTCCGCGAAGTGAGCATGGTCTCTGTGGAGGAGCTGGATGCGGAGTCCATGCGCAGACTGCGCTATTCCTCGCAGAATAAGGTCAACTTCATCTCCGGGACGATGTCGCCTGCGGATAAGGATGAAGTAGCAGGCGAGCTGGAGTCACTGCGCAAGGGTCTGGATTATTTTGCAGGACGCGGGGTGTCTGAGGTGGTCCTTCAGCCTAAGTATATGGGATCGCGCTGCACGGTGTATCTATTCCGGGACGTAGAGCATTGTTATGCGGTTAGCCGCAATGGCTATAAGGTCAAGGCTGCAGATCTGACGCCGGTCTATGAAGGACTGCTGGGGCGGTTCGGAACGTATATGGCGGAGCAAGGCATCCGTGTGCTGCTGCTGGACGGGGAGCTTCTGCCCTGGAAGGCGCTGGGGGAAGGGCTGATTGAACGCCAGTTCCAGCCGATTGGGCGGGCGCTGGAGAATGAGCTTGCGTTCCTGAGAGAGCACGGGTTCGAGGATTCGCTCGGTGAGCTGATTCAGGCGTATGAAGCCAGCGGATTCGAGCAGGATCAGCATCATCTGACCAAAGAAGCGCTTAATACCAGCTATGGTGCTCATGTATACCAGACAAATAAGCATGTCCGCAGCATCCGGGATGCCTATGTGGGGCTTGACCAGAGGGACGAGGCGTACCGGGTGTATAAGCGGCAGCTGGAGCTGTACGCCGGGGAGGCGGAGCTGGATTATAAGCCGTTTGCTATTCTGAAGGAAGTGCTGGAGAGCGGGGAGGAACGGATGCCTGAGGGAGTAACCTCGGAGCAGTACCGCTTCCTGAATGACGATGAGATCCTGGTGCTGGACCTGCAGGAGCCGGAGGCTTACAGCCGGGCTGAGGAATATTTCGCCGCCATAACCGTTGAGCAGAAGATGGAGGGGATCGTGATCAAGCCGGAGCAGGAGCAGCCGGGAGTGGTCCCTTACCTGAAGGTCCGTAATCCGGGTTACCTGTCGATCATCTACGGCTACGACTACAGATTTCCGCACAAGTATGCCAAGCTGATGAAGCAGAAGAATATCGCACCTAAGCTGCGCACTTCCCTGGCTGAGCACCGGCTGGGTAAGCACATGCTGGAGATTAAGCTGGAGGAGATCTCGGCGGACAACAGCACCTACAAACAGATTGCCGCGAACCTGTTGTTCGAGGTGACGAAGGAGAAGGAGATCGATCCGAGGCTCTAAAAGAAATGTCATGCAGGCTGCCGGGAAGTTCCCGTAGCCTGCCTTATTTTGTTATAGAGGAGATGATGGTTTACGCCTGCGGAGGACATGTGGCTGATTGCACCGTGCATGCCAGATGTAATCGGAAAACCGATTACAATGGGCTAGGCGGAGGCGAGCGGGCTGAATGTAATCGGAAAACCGATCACAATGGGCTAGGCGGAGGCGAGCGGGCTGAATGTAATCGGAAAACCGATTACAAAGGGCTAGGCGGAGGCGAGCGGGCCGAATGTAATCGGAAAACCGATTACAAGTGGCCAAGTGGGGGCGAAGGGGTTGAATGTTTTGTTCCAAGCCAGTTGTTGCCCCTTATCGCTTACGTCTGAAGATATACACTGCATGATCCTTCGAGGGCGGCAGGATATATTGCGATAACCGCTCATCCAGCTCCATTCTGAATGGTTCATCCGGGTATACGTATCGAAGTTACCTGTAATCGCAGGGTCGGTCTCTGCTGCCAATCACGATATACATATCTACAGATGCGGAGTTGAATACATGCTTCACATAATTGTTCCTGGGGATAGGACAGGAGCAGATAACCGCCTTGGGCGCATAATTGTTCAGCGCAGTCCGGGCAACTGCCCGTTCCACATCTTCCGGGTAAGAGATATAGTAGGCCCAACTGCAATCATCCGTTGCTATGCAAGAGGTTCCGTTGTCTTTCAGAAACCGGGTTAAGGTGCCATCCCCCCTCAGCGATCTCCACACACGTCTGGTACCCGATTAGTGCGGATAACGCAGCAAGGATTCCTTGTGGGATAAGAATGCCTCAAAAGAGCGGTTATGTAACAAAACGATAGATTCCTGCAAGAAAACGCAGAATGATGGTCAAGATGCTTCCGGGATAATAATATGGGTGTTGAGAGGAGGCAGTGCCAGTTGGAGATCAGATTTGAAGCAGACAGCGGGATGGACCGGGGATGGGCCAAGGTCGTTACGCATCCGTCAGAACAGGAACAATGGAAGCACCTTGAGGCTGCCCTTCAGGCGGCAGAGAAGCGGATTACCGTCATCAATGCTATCAATAACCGCCAGGTCACCCTGGAAGCGGGCAAGGTTGCAGTCATAGAGGCGGAGGGCCGCATGTGCAGTGTGCGGCTCATTACCGGAGAGATGTACCTGCTGAATACGAGACTGAAGTTCGCGCTCGATGCGCTGGATGTGCCCGGGTTCATCAAGATCAACAACCAGACGATTATCAATATCCGCTACATTAAAGAATTCTCGGCAACCGCTAATGCACGGGTGGAAGTCCTGCTGACGAATGATAGTTCCTATACGGTCAGCCGCTACTATATCAATCATTTCAGGAGGAGTTATCATGGCTAATCAGCTCAAGCAAGGATTCTTTCAAGTATTTACTCTTACGTCGCTCTGGGTCACGTTGCTGTTAACGGTATTCTTCAGAGATCAGCCGGTGGAGATGCTGTATCTGTGGCGTCTGGCGGGCATCGCCGCCATTGCTGCCGTGTTATTCGGGATTATGTACAATGTACTGTGGAATCAATTTACGCTGAAGCCGCTGTGGAATATTCTTATTGGATCGATTCTCAGTATTGCAGGCGGGATGGGTATGGTGTGGTTGTTCTCCATTGAGATGTTCGCTTCCATCCGCGCCTGGTGGCCTGGAATGCTGCTGTTATCCGTGATTCTGCATACGGTTGCGTTCTACTTCTATGCCAGAGCGAACAGCAAGAAATCGGCGGAAGAGCTGAATAAGATATTGAAGTAGTCGGAGAGCTACGCGAAGCCGGGATTGCAGACTTGAAGTATACGTTAAAAAGAAGGAGAGCACCCCGTGGGACTGCTCTCCTTCTTCATATTGATCTATGCCGTTCCATGAACCGGCGTGAAGTTAACCCATCACAACCAGCACATCGTTCTCTGCTGCCATACGGGACACAGGAATCAGATTGCCCTGGATTTCTTCGCCGTTGATGACGATGCGGGAGACGCCTTTCTGAACGCCGTTCTTGTTCTCCACCTGGATGTTCAGCTTCTTCCCGCGGAATTCGCGTACCATGGAGAAGTCGGTCCAGTCCGAAGGGACACACGGGTCCAGACGGAGGCCGTCCTTCTGCGGCTGAACACCCATTATGCCCTCTGCCAGAGAGACCATGACAGTGGAGGCGGTGCCGGTCAGCCAGTGGACATGGGCCCGCCCCTGATACGGGCTGTCCTTGGATTCCACGAATTGGCCGTGGACGTAAGGTTCCAGCTTACGGACCTCCGCATTGTCGTTCATGGTGGCCGGGCTGCAGTTCAGGAAATACTCGAACGCGCGATCACCGTTACCAATCACCGTCTCCGCCAGGATGAGCCAGCCCTGCGGCTGGCTGAAGATGCCGCCGTTCTCCTTCGTTGAGGCATTGAACAGCGCCATCAGTGCCACCGGCAAGCCGTATTTGCGGAATGGCGGGTAGAATAGCATCGTGCCGTAATCAGTCCGCAGATTGTCATAGACCTTGTCCATGGCGAGCTTGGCCTGTTCAGGGCGGGCTGCGCCGCTAAGCACCGACCAGCTCTGCGGATTGAGCCAGATTCGGCCCTCGTCGTTCTCCCACGAGCCGATGGTATAGTTATCCTCGGTGAAGCCGCGGACGAACTGATCGTTCTCCCAGGCATACTTCTGAATATTACCGTCCAGCTCCTCCAGCAGCCCTTGTGCCCACGCAGTATCCTCCGGTTTGTTCTTGTTCTCCGCGATGCCCATGAATACCTTGAAGCCCATGTACAGCTGGAAGGCCACGAACAGGGATTCACCCTTGGCGCCAAGCCGCAGACAATCGTTCCAGTCGGCATGAAGTCCAACCGGCATCCCGTGCGCGCCCATCCGGTCGAGGCTGAATTGAAGCGCCTGCCGCAGATGCTCATACACCGTTGCTTCGCCTTGATCTGAATAAGGAATGACCTCATCGGTGAAGTCCCAGTTTCCGCTCTCATTCAGGTACTTGATAACCGTGGGGAACAGCCACAGGGCATCGTCGGCCCGGTAGTGGGGATGTCCAGTCTCCCGCACATACTCAGGGTCGTCTGGTGTTCCCTCATGGCCCGGGTTATGGTCGAATTTCACCAGCGGCAGTCCGCCGCCATTGGATACCTGGGCAGAGATCATCAGCCGCAGGCGTTCGAGAGCCATCTCATGGTCCAGATGGATAATGCCCTGGATGTCCTGAACCGTATCCCGGTAGCCAAGCCCGTTGCGCAGGCCGGAGTACTGGAAGGAGGCGGCACGCGACCAGATGAAGGTGATGAAGCACTGATATGCGTTCCATGTGTTGATCATATGGTTCAGATTGCTGCTTGGAGTCTGCACCTGGAAGCGGTTAAGCTTGCTGTGCCAGAAGGTCTTCAGTTCTTCAAGCTCCCGGTCTACCACGGACAAATCCTGGTAGTGGCTAAGAATGCCGGAGGCTCCTTCTTCATCATATTGTCCCAGCAGGAAGGCAATTTCCTTCTCTTCTCCCGGCTGCAGCTCTACATTCATCTGCAGGGCACCGCAGGCATTGGCATTATAGTTCAGTGAGTTCGAGCATTGCCCGTTCTCCACGGAGAGCGGATTCCCGTAGCTGCGGTAATCTCCTAGGAACGTATCGCGGTCCCCGTCATAACCGGCGACCTCTGCTCCGGCCGCGCCGAAGAATCTCCAGGTTTGCTCTCCCGCGATGTTTTCGTTGATCACTTGAAGAATTTTATCGTGCTTGAAGTAGGTCCGGGAAATAAACAGCGTGTATTGCAGGTTCACGGTATCTTGCTCATAGTTGTTGTCATTGGTGAATTCGGCGAAGCCGAAGAGAGCCAGCTTACGCGGAGTGGTGCCATCATTGCGGATCTTCATGCGCCATACCTCATAGGTCTTGTTCAGCGGTACGTAGTATAAGGACTCGGTATGAATGTTGTCATAATCTGAGACGATGTTCGTGTATCCGGTTCCATGATGGCAGACGGATTTGTATTGCTCCAGATTCTTGCCTACCGGCTGCCAGGAGCCGGACCAATAATCGCCGTTCTCCAGGTCTTTGATATAAATGTAGCGCCCAGGCTCGTCCTTGGAGTTGAAATGATAGCGGATATGCCGTCCGTTGGCCCCGGATTTCACGAAGCTGTAGCCCCCGGCGTTGCCTGAGATAATCGCACCGTATTCCGGCGAGCCGAGATAGTTGGCCCAGGGAGCAGGCGTATTCGGTTTTGTAATCAGATACTCTTTGTTCTTGTCGTCAAAATGACCGTATTGCATAACCATTCCTCCTCATGATAGATAACAGGCAGGGTTATGAACGCGCGTTCACAAATGACCGAAGAATCCCGCCCACTTCCATTATAAGACAATAGTGGTCTGACAATATAGCCTATATTTGAGAAAAAAACAAACAGTAGAGTCTTTTTATAGCAGTTTCCTATATTTGAATGGGGGTATGGCGTTGATAAGATCAAGTATATGTGAGTGCGGCTAGATGGCTGGAAGTATAAGGAGGAGTGCAAGATGAGTATAAAGCAATGGTCTGAAGATACGATATCCTACGATTTAAACGGTGAGTGGTCTATCCGAAGAGCAGAGCCCAAGGAGTGGGGAATATATTGCTCCGTCTATTATAACATGGAGTATAACGGTTTTTTTAGAGAGGAAAGCTATGCGAATCCGCGCAGGAATGCCTTTTGGATATACAAGGGGGGGAGCAAAGTCGGCGGAGTCCGGATGTCACCGAATGTGATCTACCATCTCTTTGTAATCCCGCCCTTTAACGATTCATTTGGAGTATTGAAGCAGCTTAAAGCGTTGTTGATTCATTGGTCTGACCGGAAGGAGCCCATACGCACCTATGAGATTCTACCGGATCAGGTTCATCTGTATGCCCGGGCAGGCTTCTGGCCGGATGAATTCAGATGCCGCTGGATGCAGCGGCCTACAGAATATTTTCACATCAAATGGGAGGATGATCTGAGGATTGAGAGTCCAGAAGTGGAAGGGACTGAGGACGGAGGCAAAAGGTTCATTCTTGAAGAAGAGATTGCCCGTTGTGATTTTGAGAGCTTTAGAGGCGGACTGGATGCAACCCGGAGGAAGCAATTTGCTTTAAAAGATTTTATACCCGGTGAAGATCCTAATTACTCCAATGAAATATTAACGCAGGCTTCCACGCTGGTATTCGATAACGCGACAGATCAGCTCATTGCCAATTGCCGGCTGTGTCTCCAGGATGATGTGGCCGCAGTCTATAGCATTGGCGTTAATCCCGCTTATCGTGGGAGAAGATTGGCTACACGGATGCTGCAAAGAGCCCTTACCACTCTGAAGGGGACGTATCCGCTGCTGAGATTGTATGTAATGGAAGGAAATGATGCGGAATCTATGTACTACAATCTCGGGTTTAAGCCCGGGGTGCAGGAGATTCAGAAGATGTATATCCCGGTGGATTAACGCAAATAAGCGATCCGCAAGATCAGCGAAGGCACCCTTTGGGGTGTCTTTTTTTTGCTATAAAAATGACTGGAAGCACAAAGGGAAGGTGTCTTTCGCAATTATGCAATGATTTTTGTCACAATGAAGGAGATTTGTAGAGTTAATGTAGAGGTCTGTCGGATAGTATTAGAAACTAAGAGATTATGATACACAACCTGTCGGTATCCGTATCGCACGATTTGGTGAACGCCTGCATAAGAAGGGAGGAAAGTACAGGTAACAGGCAAGCGGTCTATGAATAATAGGAAGTGTCGGCTGATCCCATAAAAGTCCCATTAGATGAGGAGAACAAAAAAAGATGACAACATCGAAGAAATGGAATAAAAGAGGTTCCCGCGCTCTGGCAGCCTCGTTGTCGATTGCGCTGGTTGCTGCCAACTTTGCGCTGGCCGGACCCGTGGCCCATGCGGCTGTAGCGGATAATGAGGGTACAGAACAAATTTCCACTTCAGATAAGTACCGGAGCTTCACCAAGGGTTCCGGCGCAGTAAAATTAACATTCCCTGAGCTCTCTATCACCGCAGAAGCGGGTGAAATGATGTCAGGGGCTACGGTTGTCATTAACGGGTACGAGCAGGGTGACCAGCTTACGTTCGTAACAACTGGTACAGAAATTACAGTTAAATCCGGCGCGGGGAACGGTGTCTATATATTAGAAGGCGGAGCTTCAACTGCAGAGTATCAGAGCGTATTGGAAAATGCCGAATTCACTATGACATCACCAGGAGAGCGCAGTCTGACCTTCGGCCTTGGTCCTGTCCCGGCCTTTAATAAAAACGGCCATTTCTATGAGTATGTGGCGGAAACCAGCATCAAGTGGCCGAAAGCCAAGGCGGATGCCGAGAAGAAGAGTTATTATGGACGCCAGGGGTATCTGGTGACGATTACTGACCCGGATGAGAACGCTTTTATTGTCGATAAGACTCCAGTAATTGGCTGGATTGGCGGGAAAGATGTGGCTCGTGAACAAAATGAACAACAAAACGATAGGGCTACTACGCGCGTTTCCACCTTGCAGAACATTGAAAAATATAAAGGCTACGGCGATTGGCGCTGGGTAACCGGACCGGAAGGATTGGTGCAATTCGAAGGCAAATCAGGACTTCGTTTTTACCAGGGGTACCTCGCCGATGGAGGAAAAAATGATGCCGCCGAGGTTACCGATGCAACTTACGGCCCTATGTACGCTAATTGGGCTCCGAATGAGCCCAATGATAAAACATACGAGCATGTGGTCCATATTTATTCAAGCGGTCCTAATAAAAGTAAATGGAATGATTATCCAACTAACTCCCAGGGGGTGCATGCCTACCTAGTTGAATACGGCGGCATGCCAGGAGATTCCACCACCAGCATTAACACAACCATTACACTGCTGGACAAAACACCGCTGAAAACGGATGCTACTACAGCGCAGGGCTATCTGAATACTGCTCCGCAGACCTATACAAAGGAGTCTCTGGCTGTTCTTCAAAAGGCAACAGATGCTGCCAACGCTGTTCTTGATAATGACCATGCTACCCCGGAAGAAATCGAAGCTGCCCGCAAGGGTCTGGAGGATGCAATTGCCGGGTTGGTTAAGCAGCTGCCGGTAGCTGACAGCGCAAGCTATACAGCCGGAAGCAACAATCAGGTGTCTATCAAGTTCGACAAGGACATTAAGTTTAACGCGGACGATGCGGATACTACAGATGACTTCAGAGTAACATTGGACGGAAAATTGGTCGATGTTACGAAGGCTGTAGTATCCGACGAAGATCCAAGTGTCATTATTCTGACCCTGGCCAGCCCGTTGTCCAATGACCCTGTGGTTCGAATCGAATACAATGCCGCAGAGTCGGCAATCGAGGCTCAGACGCCGGGGAAGGAGCCAGTGTCCGACTTTACGCTGATCGCTAACGGTCCGTTCGGTGACTCTTTGCAGATTCAAGAGCCTGCGAACGGAACCGAGGTATACGGAGCAGACTTCCCGCTCCCGGTAACCGGACAAGCTGCACTGGACTCGGTAGTTACGGCTGCCGTCTATAAAGTGGACGTTCATCCTAATGCCTATCTGTTCGATCTTGAAGTAGGCATTACGGTAACTGATGATGTCTATAAGTGGGACACCAAGCTGCCGGGACCGCTGGCACCAGGGTCCTACCATGTAGCGGTGACTTCTACCAAGATATTCGGTGATGAGGTAAGAAAAGAAACGAAGCTGGTACCGTTCACCGTGCCGCAGCTGGAATTGACTCATGTGGCGGTAAATGAAGGACAGCCGGATCATGCTGTGCTGACGTTCAACCAGCCTGTAGGTTCTGCTTTGACCGATGCTGATTTCACCGGGCTTACCGTCGATGGACGGAAAGTGATTGCTGTGAAGTCCGTACAGGGCGATAAAGTAGAAGTCGTTCTGGAGGAAGCGCTCGGTCCAGATGATGCGCTGATCGTAGGGTACGACCCTGCTGCCGGTAATGTTACGGCTGAAGGCAACGTCCTGAACGAATTGAAGCCGATCCAGGCTGGCGAGCAGTCCGGCATCACGAAGGATAATAATGTGATTCCGCTTCAGCTCATTGCCGCTTATCCCGAAGCCGGCAAGCTCAAGCTGGTATTCAACAAGCCAATCAACGATCTTACCGATCTGTCAGGATTCACTTACGGCGGTGTGCCGCTTAAGGAGCCTTTTGAGATCAACGGCAATGAACTGATCGTGTCCATTCCGGAAGATCATAAGGGCGGACTGTTGAGCTACGATCCAGAGCTTGGCAACGTAACGGAGAATGGCAACAAGAATAACCCGCTTACGGGTCTGCAGCCGGGAATTGATCTTGGCGGAGATTCCAAGTATATCTCAGAGGCAGGCAAGCTGCCTGAGAACGGTCTGGGATTATTCGTTGGGGACAAGCCGGTATCCTTAAGTCCGGGCTTCCAGCCGGATGTACCAAGCGGCTATCAGGCGACCGTGCCTAACGAGACCGGTACCATCGCCCTGAATCTTGCCCCGGCAGGAGATAACGATACACTGCGCAAGGTTAGCCTGAACGGTGTAGAGGTCCCTGACGGTGACTGGAGCAAGCTGCCGCTTCAGGAAGGGCTGAACATCATTCAGGTGGATATTGTGGATGCGAAGCGTCCGGGCGTTAAGCTGGGCCAATACCAGATTCAGGTCATCCGCGCAAGCGGGAAGCTGGTCTCCCTGGAGCCTTCAAGCGGCACCCTGCAGCCGGAGCTCAAGCCTGAAACTACAAGTTATGATGTAACTGTAGGGAACAGTGTATATGAAATGTCATTCAAGCCGGTAACACTTGACCCGGGTGCGGTGGTAACACTCAGCATTACCGGTGAAGCGCCGGTAGAGGTGAAGAACGGCGAATGGAGCAAAGCGCTCCCTCTGAAAGTAGGCAAGAATGAAGTTCTGGTTACCGTCAAGGATTCCGCAGGTGGAACGAACACCTACACCATGATCATTACCAGAGAACAGCCTGTTTCCAGCGGCGGAGGCTCCGGCCCTGCTCCTGCACCGGATACTGCCAAAACCGAACTCATCCAGGTGGATGTAGCCATAGGCGGTGCCAATGCGGTGGGGATCACGAAGGTACCGGTTCAGCGGACGACGCACAGCAACGGAACCATAACTGATCTGGTCCGCTTCACCAAGGATAAGGCTGAAGAAGCGGTGAAGAAGGCGAAAGAGACGGGACAAAGCATTGCCCGTGTAGTCATCCCGGATGCGGCGGACAATGTCAGCGAAGTGAATGTCCAAATTCCGGCGGAGACCGCAAATTTGCTGAAAGAAAATGGGATTGTACTGGAAATCTATACGGAGAACGCGATTGTGCGTGTTCCGAATGAATCGCTGGAAGGCACCTTACAAGACTTCTATTTCCGGCTGGTGCCGGTGAGAAGTGCAACAGAGCGGAATGAAATCGAGAAAAGAGCCACGCTCGAAGCTGTGGTCCGTGAAGTGGCCAAGGACAACAAAATCGAAGTGGTCGCCAGACCGATGACCATCGAGACGAACCTGTCCAGCCGCGCAGTAACCCTGATTCTGCCGCTAAGAGATGTGAAGCTGCCTGCGAATGAAGCGGCGCGTAATGCATTCCTGGCACAGCTCGGTATTTTCATTGAACATACCGACGGCACGAAAGAGGTTGTCAAAGGCAAAGCGGTTACCTATAAAGAGGGACTGCTTGGACTGGAATTCTCGGTAAGCAAATTCAGTACCTTTACGATTATCAACTTCAATAATCAGTCGCCTGCTACGCATGTATCCTATATCGTTGGCTTCCCGGATGGCGAATTCAAGCCGGACGATCGGGTAACGCGCTCGCAGATGGCACTCATGCTTGCCCGGAATCTGGGCTATGATGCTAGTGCGGCTGTAGGCAATCCTCCCTTCCCGGATGTCGCTGTCCGTCATTATGCGGCAGCAGCCATTGCCTTTGTGAATACACAGGGCTTGATGAAGGGTGATCCGGCCGGGAAATTCCGGGGGAATGCACCGATTACGAGAGCAGAGATGGCCGCTGCTGCTGCCAACTACCTGAAGCTTGCAGTACCGGCAGATGGTAAGTCCAGCATGAGCGACACCACCGGACATTGGGCACAATGCGTCATTGAAGCCAATGTGAAGGCGGGCTTGCTCAAAGGCTACCCGGACGGCAGCTTCAAGCCGAATGCTTATCTGACCCGTGCGGAAGCTGTAGTCATTGTTAATCAGATGTTTGGCCGCGGTCCGCTCCATGGAGCAGATGCGGTGAAATTCCCGGATGTCTCCAAGAATCATTGGGCCTACCTGGATATCCAGGAGGCTGTCATCGACCATCAGTACCGGATCGACAGTGAACAGAAGGAACAACGGGTTACAGAATAAATGGATAGGGGTTGGAGGAGAGATCATTCTCCTCCAACCCCTAAATCATTAAATTTGAAGTATAATGGTTATAACACCTTACCGATTTCCAGCTGCGAAGGAGATCCGAATGAAAGCAATCCTGATTGACGATGAAGAATTGGCACTAAAGGCTTTGGAACGCCAATTGCATGCGCTTGGTGATTTTGAGATTATCGGCAAATATACCGATCCGCTGCTAGGGCAGCAAAAGGTGGAGGAGACCGAGGCCGACATTGTGTTTCTCGATATCCATTTACCGGAGCTGAGCGGGATTGAGCTGGCGGAGAGGCTACTGGAGCGAAGACCCGATCTGCAGGTTGTATTCGTAACGGCATATGATAAGTATGCGATCAAGGCTTTTGAGCTGAATGCCCTGGACTATTTGCTTAAGCCGATTCATATGGACCGTCTGAAGCTTACAGTGCGGAGATTGAATGCTCAGCAGAAGCCTGGCCTGGCAGCCCGGGCAACGTCAGCGCAGACAAGCTGGAGGATGCTGATGCTCGATGCCTTCCGGATCTACGAAGGGAGTCAGGAGCTTCCGTCACTGCAATGGAGAACGGCGAAGGCGCAGGAAATCTTCTTTTATCTGCTGCATCATCGCGGCAAAGTGGTCAGTAAAGCGACTCTAATTGAGCTAATATGGGCTGATTTTGATCCGGACAGGGCCTATCCGCAGTTATATACCGCTGTGTATCATATCCGCAAAATGCTGGAGCCTTTCAGCAGAGAACGGATTCTCCTGCAAAATACGGCGGACGGCTATCTGCTCAAGCTGGATGGGATCTGCCTGGACGTTGATGAGTTTGACCGCTTTATCCAAGCGGGGTTAGAGCTGTCGAATGACACACTGCCTGAATATGAACGAATCCTGAAGCTGTTCAAGAGCGAATATCTGGAGGGGTACGATTATGTGTGGGCGGAGCTTGAACGGCAGAGATTCCAGCTGCAGTGGATTCGGCTCAAGCTGAATCTGGTCCGCTGGTATATGGGGAATGCAGAATATGAACAGGCCTTTAAGCATATTGAACAGGTGTGCACCCGCTATCCGTTAGAGGAGCAAGCGCAATTATTGTACATGCAAATATCGGATAGCATGGGCTTTCATTTTCTGGTGCAAAGACAATATGTATTACTGGAAACGGTTATGGAAGCAGAGGTTGCGGAGAAACCGAGCCGGGAGATTGTCAAATGGTATAGGGATTGGGACAACAAGCGTCAAAAAGGGTGAATCCGTGGATTCATCCTTTTTGCCCTATCTAAATTATGATATATTTAATCTTGAATGAACTGGTTCTGCAAAGACCCGACGAAGGAGCACCCCATGACCCAATTTGTCTACAAGCAGATTATTGCTGACCTCAAAACGAAGATCTTTGCCGGGCAGTACGCCGATATGAAGCTGCCGGATGAGCGCAGTCTCAGCGAGGCGTATCAGGTTAGCCGCAGTACCATTAAGCGTGCGCTGATGAAGATGGAGAGCTCGGGCATTATTTTCAAGAAACGCGGCTCCGGCACCTTCATCAATCCGCTATACATAAAGAACGATTCGATCTTCAATTACGAGGGCTCTAACCTGGGGGTGTCGGATAACTTCCAGATGCACGGCAAGAAGCCGGAGATCAAGGTGCTGAGCTTCGAGGTCATCCGGCCCACGGAGGAGCTTCAGCGGGATTTGTTCCTGATGCCCCATGATTTCGTGTATAAGATCGTGCGTCTGCGTCTGTTTGAAGGTGCGCCCTTCATGATTGAGACGGGATATATTCCGATCAAAATTGTGCAAAATCTCGACCAGACGATTATCGAGGGCTCGATTTTTCATTATCTGGAGGAGTCGCGCAATCTGGCGGTGACTAAATCCTTTTTGTCTATTTTTGCCGAGCCGTCGCTGCCGAATGACCAGGAGCTGCTCCATCTGAAGGAGAATGAACCCGTAGGGATTATGGAAGGAATCTTCTTCCTGGATAACGGCACGCCGTTTGAATTCTCGCATATGCGCTTCCATTATGAGTATCTGAAGTTCAACACGTTCGTGTCTGTGCATTAACGGGTGGACGTTGTAAATAGCATAACTGAGGTATAGCAGGCCGGGAGGAGTCCCGGTCTTTTTGGCATCTTTTCGGACATAACAAATTAATCCATAAATATAAAAAAGAATATAATTTTGTGCGAATTTTGCAGCGAATTTCATACTATGTTCAAAATTTCACAATATTGGACCGTATTAATTTCTAAAAAGATTGAATTTCTGAAATGCCGATGTATGATGTAACTGTAGAAGTGATACATTCAAAATACAAAGAAAAAGATTAGGGAGTGGAAGACATGGGATTAACAATCGAACAGGTGGATTATTCCTCGAAAACGTATCTGGAAAAGCTTGACGCTTACTGGCGTGCAACGAACTACATCTCCGTAGGCCAGCTTTATTTAAAGGATAATCCGTTGTTAAGAGAACCGCTGAAGGATGCAGATGTCAAAGTGAAGCCGATCGGACACTGGGGCACCATCCCTGGGCAGAACTTTATCTATGC
The DNA here is from genome assembly GCF_038593195.1 of Paenibacillus sp. FSL H7-0350. NCBI lineage: Bacteria > Bacillati > Bacillota > Bacilli > Caryophanales > Paenibacillaceae > Paenibacillus > Paenibacillus sp. FSL H7-0350. The sequence goes on from NZ_CP151972.1 coordinate 4,689,414, forward strand.
GCACCTGAACCGTGTAATCACTAAATATGATCTCAACATGTTCTATATTGAAGGCCCGGGCCATGGCGGTCAGGTGATGGTATCGAACTCTTATCTGGACGGAAGCTACACTGAAATCTACCCCCAGATCACCCAAGACATCCCTGGTCTGAAAAAGCTGTTCAAGCAATTCTCTTTCCCTGGCGGTGTAGCCTCCCATGCTGCTCCTGAAACACCTGGATCCATTCACGAAGGCGGCGAACTGGGTTACTCCCTGTCGCACAGCGTGGGTTCGATTCTCGATAACCCTGATCTGATCTCTGCAGTAGTTGTAGGTGACGGCGAAGCAGAAACCGGCCCTCTGGCCGCTTCCTGGCTGTCCAACCGGTTCATCAACCCGATTACAGACGGTGCTGTATTGCCGATTCTGCATTTGAACGGCTTCAAGATCAGCAACCCTACCATCCTCTCCCGGATGAGCAGAGAAGAATTGACCGCATATTTTGCCGGAAATGGCTGGGAAGCATTCTTCGTAGAAGGCGAGAACCCGGATCTGATGCACCCGGAAATGGCGAAGGTGCTGGATACGATCGTAGAGAGAATTGCCGCAATTCAGAAGAATGCCCGTGAAAATAATGATACTACCCGTCCTGTATGGCCGATGCTGGTCTTCCGTACGCCTAAGGGCTGGACTGGTCCCAAAGCATGGGACGGCGTGCCGAATGAAGGCTCCTTCCGTGCCCACCAGGTGCCGATTCCGGTTGATCAGAAGAACATGAAGCATGCTCCGGCATTGCTTGAATGGCTGAACAGCTACAGACCTGAAGAATTGTTCGATGAGAACGGCCGTCTGAACGCGGATCTGGCTGAGCTGCTGCCAACCGGCGACAGACGTATGGGGATGAACCCTGTAACGAATGCCGGCAAGCTGATCAAAGACCTGCACAAGCCGAACTTCCGCAACTACGCCCTGGATAATTCCGTTCCGGGTCAAGTGATTGCACAGGATATGGCCGTGCTGGGGAAATACCTGAAAGAGGTTGTTACGCTCAACGAAGAGAACCGCAACTTCCGGATTTTTGGACCGGATGAGACTATGTCTAACCGTCTGGGACCTGTATTCGAAGTGACCAAGCGCCAATGGATGGATGCCATTCAGGAACCGCAGGATGAATTCCTTGCTCCATACGGCCGTGTCATTGACTCCCAGTTGTCTGAGCATCAGGCGGAAGGGATTCTGGAAGGGTATGTCCTGACTGGGCGCCACGGATTCTTCGCCAGCTATGAAGCGTTCCTGCGCGTGGTTGACTCGATGATTACCCAACACTTCAAGTGGCTGCGTAAGGCGACAGATCAGACCTGGAGAGAAGATATTCCTTCCCTGAACGTGATCGCCACATCGACCGTATTCCAGCAGGACCATAACGGTTATACCCACCAAGATCCGGGTCTGCTCGGCCATCTGGCTGACAAGAAGCCTGAATTCATCCGTGAGTATCTGCCGTCCGATGCGAACAGCTTGTTGGCTGTCTTCGACACGATCCTGAATGACCGTCAGAAGATCAACCTGATTGTATCCTCCAAGCATCCGCGTCCGCAGTGGTTCTCGGCCGACGAAGCTCAGGAGCTGGTAACTAAAGGCCTCAAGATCATTGACTGGGCCAGCACCGACAAAGGCGGAGAGCCAGATCTTGTCATCGCTTCTTCGGGTACAGAACCAACTATGGAAGCCTTGGCTGCCATCTCGATCCTGCATGAGAAGCTGCCTGAGCTGAAGATCCGTTACATTAACGTAGTCGATCTGCTGAAGCTGAGAAGTCAGAAGCTTGATCCGCGCGGCTTGTCTGACGAGGAGTTTGATCAATTTTTCACAAAAGATAAACCGGTCATCTTCGCCTTCCACGGCTATGAAGGCCTGATCAAAGACCTGTTCTTCGACCGCCACAACCATAACCTGCATGTGCATGGCTACCGCGAGAATGGCGACATCACTACACCGTTCGATATGCGTGTCCTCAACCAGATGGACCGCTTCGACCTCACGAAGGAAGCTGTGCTGAGCCTGCCGGAAGCAAGCAAATACCAGTCCATCGCTGACGAGATGGATGCCATCGTGCAGAAGCATCATGCATACATCCGCGAAGAAGGCATTGACCTTCCAGAGGTTGAGAACTGGGTATGGAAGGCTTTGAACTAAGGTTAGGACGATAGAGTTATTTCATTAATAATATAGAAGGCTTGAATCAAGGAGCGCTCCGGTTAGTCATGTTGATGGCTGCGGGGCGCTTTTTGTATCCGATGGTTGAAGTTGGATGTCCGGGATCGATGAGGTCTTCGGCGCTTCCGGCTGCAATGCTCTCTTCCGCTGCCCCGCAGAAAGTACAGGCACACCGCCCCTTCCATTCATCTCCACCATGTGCTTCCAGTAGCGCTTCGGCATCAGTGAGGAACGCAGCCGGTCGTTGTAGCGCTCCTTGATGCCGATGGCATTGTAGAAGCCAGTCCATAAGCGGCGGTACGCTTCCTCCGTCTCATCGGGCTCGGGCGGGGTCCAGCCGTTTAACGGCACGATGGCCTCCCGTCCGGGCTCATGAATCAGCGCAGCTCCGTGCGTCTGATCGTAGATCATGAAGCTCTCCCCCTGGAACCGGTCGCAGAAATGCTCCTGGATCACAGGCAGCACATAGCCCTGCGGTTCAATGACTGCGGCCATGACCGGTCCGTATACGGAGAAGCGGACGAAGCCTGTATACAGATGCGCTTCATGCCGGAGCTGCTGTACGGCCTTCATTAGTGTGTTCACCGTGTCGTCGGCCAGCATATTCATCACCTTGCGGCCATGCTGGAAGCCGAGATACAGGAAGTTCAACAGCAGCATTTCCTTCTCGGGAGCGCAGCTCCAGAAGCCCAGACGCACCAGTTCTTCGGCTTCCCGGCTGATCCGCAGCGGCAGGGATTTCAGTACCCGTGCTGCCTTGTCCTTGTCAGTCTCGATCCATTTGGCCTCCAGCAACAGCCCCTGCTCTGCATCTGCGGAATGTATCGTTAACGGAGTCTCCTTCCAGGCATAGCTCTCGAACACACAGCACAGCAGGCCCTCGAAGCTTCCATCATAGGTATACGCCAGTGCGGACGGCTTGAACATCAGGCCTTCGCCCCCTTCTTGAGCAGGTTCCAACTATCTGCTGCCGGAAGTGCTGACAGGTTGAAGTCGTCGAACAGCGTGAGTTGCTCCACCTGCGGCTGCTGGAGAGCGAGCTGCTCCCCGGACATGAGTGAGCGAAGCAGGGTGTGCTCGCTTACCTTCAGTCCCTCCAGCGGTTTGTCCTTACAGGTGATGAAGAACTGAGCACGCTTGAGGACCACTCCCAGCTTCTTCAGCGCATGGAAATCGAGCGCTCCGGCCCGTCTGGCCTTCACGATCCGCTGTGCGCTTCTTACGCCGATGCCGGGTACACGCAGCAGCATTTCGTAAGGGGCGCGGTTGATCTCAACGGGGAACTGCTCCCGGTGGTTAACGGCCCAACTGCATTTGGGGTCCAGCAGCGGATTGAAGTTCGGCACGGCCTCATCCAATAATTCATTCGCCTTGAAGCCGTAGAAACGCAGGAGCCAATCGGCTTGATAGAGCCGGTGTTCCCGCAGCAGCGGTGGCTTGGTGTCGAGAGCGGGCAGGAGGGAATCCTCCACAACCGGGGTGTAGGCGGAGAAGAAGACGCGCTTGAGCGAGTATTTGCGGTATAATCCCTCCGTCAGATTAAGAATCTGGTAATCCGTATCTGGCGTTGCCCCCACGATCATCTGGGTGCTCTGTCCGGTCGGAGCGAAGCGGGGCGCGTGATTATACCGGACGATATCGGAGCGGTTCTCCTTGATCCGGCTGCTAATCAGCCCCATCGGCTTCAGGATGGATACCTTGCTCTTATCGGGGGCGAGCCGTCCAAGACTCTCCTGCGAGGGCAGTTCGATGTTGACGCTCATGCGGTCGGCGAGCAGCCCAAGTCTGGACAGCAGGGCTTCGTCTGCTCCGGGGATGGCTTTTACATGAATATAACCGTTGAAATGATAGACATTGCGCAGCAGCTCAAGTGCGCCGATTAACTGCTCGGTGGTGTAGTCGGGACTGCGCATAATGCCTGAGCTGAGAAATAATCCTTCTATATAATTACGGCGGTAGAATTGCATGGTGATATCTGCGATCTCTTCGGGGGTGAAGGCCGCCCGGCGAATGGGGTTGGACTTGCGGTTGATGCAATAGGCACAATCATATACACAGCCGTTGGTCATAAGCACCTTCAGCAGCGAAATACAGCGGCCGTCCGCCGCGAAGCTGTGGCAGATGCCCATCGCAGAGGTGTTGCCGAGCGTCCCGGCCTGGCCCTTACGGTCGGAACCGCTTGAAGTGCACGCCACATCGTATTTGGCTGAAGCGGTCAGAATCTCTAGTTTCTCCATTACATCCACGGTCTCAATCCCCCTCATATGTGAGCATTATATATCGAACGTACGTTCTTGTCAAAGCGTAATCCACCTCCCCGGCCGCCTGCAAAATGTATGCGCATTCCTTCTTGTGCTATAATAGAAATTGATGGTTCATGGAATGAGGAATCATGCGATTATTGAAAATCGGGTTAGGAGTGTTGCTAAAGTGAGAGGATATAACATATGGCGGCCTATCATGCTGATAGCCGTCGCGCTGCTGACAAGACAGCTAGTGACAAGTGTGTGCCTGATGTTCGGCATGTCGCAGGAATCGGCAGGCAGTGTAGCCATGCTGGGCATGATCGTTGCTGCTCTTATTATGTACAACCGCATGATGAAGGGCCGCCGCCGCAGATAAAATAAACAGAAGATCCGGACGTATTTATTCAGGCGCAGCGGATTGCATAGGAACAGGCTTGAAAGACGCCCGCACAGGTGTCTTTTTATTTTTAGAGCGGTGCTTGAATAATATGGCTGGAGCTTATATTCTTAGAAGGATATGCTATATGCAAGACCATACAGATTCAAGGTAACGTACATTCCCTTCGGGAGGGCGTTATTTATAGAATCAACCCACAGCATGGGAAATGAACATACAGGAGGAAACCAATTGAGTACACAGAACATTGGAGTGCCGTTAGAGGGTTTTGCAGAATTTAGCCGGACGGTAGCCGCAGAAGGCGCGGTACTGCTTAAGAATGAGGGACAGGTGCTTCCGCTGGGTAACGGTGAGAGCGTTGCTGTTTTTGGCAGAATACAGGTGAATTATTACCGCAGCGGTACTGGATCGGGCGGTAGCGTTCACGTTGCATATACGACGAACCTGCTGGATGGACTGCGCAGCAAGAAGAACATTAGCGTGAATGAAGAACTGGCTGCAGCCTATGAGGCCTGGATCGGGCTTAACCCGTTCGATGACGGCGGCAAGGTATGGGCTGCGGAGCCGTGGAACCAGAAGGAAATGCCGCTTACGGACGAGCTGGTGAAGCAGGCACGAAGCCAGTCAGCCAAAGCGGTTGTGGTTATAGGACGTACGGCGGGCGAGGATCAGGATAATGCCGATACCGCAGGCAGCTACCGGCTGACGGAAGATGAGAAGGCGATGCTTGTCTCGGTTACGGCTCATTTTGAACAGACGATTGTGGTGCTCAATGTGTCCAATATCATGGATATGAGCTGGGTGAATGACGCCGCTTATGTGAATCCTATCTCTGCTGTGATCTATTCCTGGCATGGCGGCATGGAAGGCGGCCACGCGATTGCCGATGTTCTGGCCGGAGAGGTTACGCCAAGCGGCAAGCTGACGGACACCATCGCGTATTCCATTGAGGATTACCCGTCGACCCGCAACTACGGCAATGAGTTCAAGAACCTGTACGAGGAAGATATCTATGTAGGCTACCGCTATTTCGAGACCTTCTGCCCCGATAAGGTTCAGTATGAATTCGGCTACGGGATCTCGTACACGACCTTCAAGCTGGAGCCGGAGGAAGCGAAGCTGGTGAACCAGGCGGGCGAGCCGCAGATTGAAATTGGTGTAACTGTAACGAATACGGGAGCGGTGTATACCGGTAAAGAAGTAGTGCAGGTGTATTACGAAGCGCCGCAGGGACAGCTGGGTCAACCGGCCAAAGCGCTGGCAGCTTTCGCTAAGACCAAGCTGCTCGAGCCTGGTGAGTCTCAGCGCCTTACTGTGAGCTTCCCGCTCCATTCCATGGCTTCCTATGATGACGCTGGTGTGACCGGGCATGCTTCCGCTTATGTGCTCGAAGCCGGTACCTACCGCTTCTATGCAGGCACCAGTGTCAAAGCGGTGTCAGCAGTGCTTCTGGACGGACAAGAAGGTTATGTGCTGGAAGAGCTTAAGGTTGTGGAACAGCTGGAAGAAGCAATGGCACCTACTGAGAGTTTCATGCGGATGAAGCCGGGTGCCCGTAAGGCAGACGGTTCGTATGAGCTTGTCTCGTCTGAGGTACCTACACGCAAGGTGGATCTGGCGGAGCGGATTGAACGCAATCTGCCGCAGACGCTTGCGCAGACCGGTAATCAGGGATATACCCTGAGAGATGTCCATGACGGAAAAGTCAGCATGAGCACCTTCATTGCCCAGCTAAGCGACCAAGACCTGGCGGCGATTGTCCGGGGCGAAGGAATGAGCAGCCCTCTGGTAACTCCGGGTACGGCTTCGGCGTTCGGGGGCGTCAGCGACAGTCTGTTCAGCTACGGCATTCCGGTTGCAGCTACAGCGGACGGCCCATCCGGTATCCGTATGGACAGTGGAGCGAAGGCTACACAGGTATCGATTGGCACCCTGCTCGCCGCTACATGGAACGCAGAACTGGTGGAAGCATTGTATGTCATGGAAGGCCAGGAATTATTGCGCAACCAGGTGGATGCGCTGCTGGGACCAGGGCTGAATATCCGGCGCAGCCCGCTGAACGGGCGCAACTTCGAATATTTCTCCGAAGACCCGCTGATTTCGGGGATCTTCGCTGCCGCATGCACACGCGGAATTATGAAGGGCGGCTCTAATGCGACGCTGAAGCATTTTGCCTGCAACAACCAGGAGAAGCACCGCAGTAAGGTCGATGCTGTCGTATCGGAACGCGCGCTTCGTGAGATCTACCTGAAGGGCTTCGAAATCGCAGTCAAGCAGGGCGGGGCCAATTCGATCATGACCTCCTACAACCCTGTGAACGGGCATTGGGCGGCTTCCAACTATGACCTCAACACCACGCTGCTTCGCGGCGAATGGGGCTTCCAGGGGATCGTCATGACCGACTGGTGGGCGATTATGAATGATGTGGTGAACGGAGGGCCGGCAGACCGTAAGAATATGAACTGGATGGTCCGTGCGCAGAACGATGTGTACATGGTTGTCAGCAACTATGGGGCAGAAGTGAACGCTTATGACGACAACACGATCGCATCTCTGGAGAACGGTACCCTTACCCGCGGGGAGCTTCAGCGCTGCGCAATCAACATCTGTGAGTTCATCATGAAGGCGCCGGTGTTCTCCAGAAAGCATGAGATTATTGAAGCGGTCGATACGTTCAAGGCTGATCTGGCTATCGCGGCTGAGCATGTACAGGTTCTGAGCGAGAACGCACAGGTAACGCCTGCGGTGTCCGGGCCGACCTACATTCAGGCTGACGAGGCGGGCCAGTACCGCATTATTGTCAGCATCATGTCTCCTGAGCCTGAGCTTGCGCAGAGCGCCTGCAACCTGACTCTGAATGGACAAGCGGTAACCACCATTCAGACGAACGGAACGGAAGGCCGGTGGATCAGACAGAAGCTGGTCAAGGTTGAACTGGAAGCCGGACGGTATGAGCTGAAGCTCGACTTCGTCAAGCCCGGTCTGCAGATTGAATGGATTGAATTCAAGCAGGTATAGCATCAGCACCATAGGATCAGCAACCATTGATAGCACCAGCATCAAGACACCCTCCGGGGTGTCTTTTGTGCATATATAAGAATTCGCCTGATCCGCCTGATTCCGCATACCCGCAGGGCCGCCGAATAAAATAGAGATAAAACGGCTACTATGAAGGGATGGCAGGAACGATATGCAAATACATGTAGTGCAGCCGGGCCAGACGCTGTATGGCATTGCGCAGGCCTACGGAATCAGCACAGATACGATAACTGAGGCGAATCAGCTCTCTGCGCCGGGAAGACTGGTGGCGGGGCAGGCGCTGGTAATCCCGATTGCCGGGCAATATTATTGGGTGCAGCCGGGCGACAGCTACTACAGCATCGCCAAGCGGTTCGGCCTGAAGGCAAGCGAGGTGGCTGAGGTGAACGGGCTGACGCTGAATCAGCCGCTGCAGGTCGGGCTCCGGCTGTACCTTCCCCCTGGACCGAGGCGGCAAGCGGAAGTGAACGCATATGTGGAGCCGCGGGGGGAGAGTGTCTCCCAGCCGCTGCAGAATGCTGCACGTGAGGCTGCTCCTGAGCTGACGTATCTCGCACCGTTCAGCTTCCGGATCAAGCGGGACGGAACACTGGTACCGCCGCCTCTGGACGGCCTCGCCTCCATTGCCGCAGAGCATCAGGTGACGCTGATGATGGTTGTGACGAATCTGGAGGATGCCCAGTTCAGCTCGGAGCTTGGGCGCATCATTCTGAATGATCAGGAGGTCCAGGACCGGCTGCTTGAGAATATCATTGCGGAAGCGAAGCGGCTGAACTTCCGGGATATCCACTTTGATCTGGAGTTTCTCCGGCCGGAGGACCGTGAAGCATACAACACTTTTCTGCGGAAGGCGGCAGACGTCATTCACAAGGAGGGCTTCCTGTTGTCCACCGCCCTTGCCCCCAAGACCAGCGCGTCACAGGTTGGGGCCTGGTATACGGCGCATGACTACAAGGTCCACGGCGAGGTGGCTGACTTCGTCATTATTATGACGTATGAATGGGGCTACAGCGGGGGGCCGGCGATGCCTGTCTCGCCCATCGGGCCTGTCCGTCAGGTGCTGACTTATGCAGCAAGCGAGATGCCCGCCGGTAAAATCATGATGGGCCAGAATCTGTACGGTTATGATTGGACACTGCCTTTTGTAGCAGGGGGGCAATATGCGAAAGCGCTCAGTCCGCAGGCAGCCATTGATCTGGCAAGGAACAGGAATGCAGGCATTCAGTATGACTATAGAGCCCAGGCGCCGCACTTCAATTACACCGATGACGAGGGGCGGCAGCATACGGTATGGTTTGAGGATGCCCGCTCGATTCAGGCTAAGTTCGATTTGATCAAGGAGTTAGGGCTGCGGGGCATCAGCTACTGGAAGCTGGGCCTGCCTTTTCCGCAGAATTGGCTGCTGCTGGAAGACAACTTCAAGGTGGTCAAAAAATAGACCGGAGACGCTGCGGCCAGCGGCGGCGTAAGAATCTCCACACCAAAACGGATGTGCCCATGCGAAATGGCGGCACATCCGTTTTTTTGAGCATATACGTGTTAGCCCATTAAGCCCTTGAGCCCGCCCAGAAAAGGCCGGATCGATTTGATCATGTTGTAGCCCATCTTCATCACCGGCATAGCCTTCTGCACCATTCCGAACATGCCCATGAACCGTCCGAGACCCCCGCCGATACCGGCCGCCCCGCCTCCTCCGCCCATCAGCGAGCCTAGTAAAGGCATGAAGCCGGATACCTCTGCTCTGCGCGCAGCTGAAGAGGATTTCCGTTTCGGGGATGGTCCCTTACGCGTGCTGTGTCTGGACAGAATCACCGCCTCCTGGTTCAGGTCTGTAATCCACCCTACGTAGGAACGCCCATTATGCAAAGTGATGCAGACCGGCTGGCCTTTCAGCTGCTGTGCCCGCTTGCGGAGCTTTGTTGAATTTGCCATTCGTCATTCACCTCACTGTTCTATTTACTCTATTTTACTCAGAACCTGGGGGGCGGCTTGTGCGGGTATGGAGTTCTGCGGATTATTTTTGAACAACCCGGGGCTGTCTTTGGGGGCGGGATAGCGTACTATTAGTAGGTAGGTGGTATTATCTTACAATAGTGAATCTATGATTAGGGGGGAGAACCGTTTGACTGATATCGGGAAGTTAGCGGCGTTCATCTGCGCCCGTAATGCAGGAGACCAGCAGTGCGGGTATGTAGGCAGTACGCTGGAGGATGTTATGCATGACCTTAGTGATGGTATGGAGGAAGCAAGTCTGGTGCTGTATGAAGGAGAACGTATTACTGGCGCGATTATCCTGGACATCTATGATGTTGGGGGCGGGCAAGAGGATATTGAGGTATGGGGCCCTTATTATTCAGCGCACCCTGAAGAAGAGCTTCAGCGCTTATTCAACTACCTGAGTGAGACTGCTCAAGCTGGAGCTATAAGGTACGTCCATCTTTTTATTAGCGGTGATAATACTGCGCTCATTGAATATGTTGCCCGCTATCGGGCTGAGAAGGTGAACACGCATTACCACTACTCGATCGCTATAGCATCAGCGCCTGACAACATCCGCCGCATGCACCCTGGCTTGTCTATTCTGCCCGTCACAGAGCCTGCCTCCAGGTGGACCGGGGAGATTCTCGATCTGCATAATCAGCAATTTCAAGGCGCAATTCTTACCCCGGAGGAGATTACTGCAGAGATAGAAGACAGCAGCAACAGTGAATATGACGTTCAAGCTGTCCTTAATGAGGGCCGGTTCACCGGATACATAATTGTTAGAAGAAATGCACGGACCGGCACCCTTCATCTGGAGTACCTATGTATTCGGCCCGAAGAGAGAAGCCGGGGCATAGGCAGGCAACTGATTGCCTGTCTGGCAGAGAAGTACAAAGGGCTGGGTTATTCGGGTATCAGCTTGGTTGTCGGCGAAGAGAATACAGCTGCCATCCGCTTCTACGACAAGAACGGGTTCACCATGGACCGTGTCATGAAGCATATCCTTATTGGGGGCGGGTTCTGAAAATATACAAATTCTGAAGATACAAATAGGATTAAAGGCACCACAACTCAAGTCATATCTACACTCTAGGCCTCTGCTAAAATCAGCAATGAAAGGAGGAGAACAACAATGTACGAATGGAATGAGATGGTTCAGCGCATGATTGACTGGGTGGAGGAGGATCTCTCGTCTTCGCCTACCCTGCTGAAGATGTCTGAGCAGCTGGGGTATTCGCCGTATTACTGCACCAGGCAATTTCATGCTCTGACCGGTATGACGCTGCGGGATTATGTCTGGCAGCGCCGAATTGGCCGGGCGGCACTGGAGCTTAGGGACACGGATGCGCGCATTCTGGATATTGCCGTGAAGTTTGGGTTTTCCTCCCAGGAGGCGTTCGCACGGGCCTTTCTCAGAGCCTTCAAGCTCACTCCCCATGCCTACCGCATAGCTCCACAGCCGATCCCGCTGGCTATTCGTGCCGAGGTGTTCACTCCTTATCATTATCTGATCAGGGAGCGGGATAGAATGAGACAGGTGCATTTGCAGGAAGCGGAGATTAAGCTTGAGTTGATACCGGCGCATAAGTTTATTGGCATCCGCGATATCGGCTCTAACAATTACGGAGGATTCTGGGAGAATGGGCATGACTGCGATGAGGTCTCCGGAACTCTGGAGAGTATGTCGCACCATACGCTGCCTGGCCAACTGGGCCAAACGGCAGGCTGGTTCTATCAGGAGGGGTGCAAAGGATATCTATATGGTATCCTTGTCGCGGCTGACTACGACGGGGCGGTTCCGGAGGGTATGGAGTGCCTCGATATCCCGGAATCGGAGTATCTGGTCTTTTTTCATCCGCCCTTTGATTACTTGCAGGATAATGGGCAGGTGATGCGTATTGTTGAGGAAGTGGCCTGGAATTATGATCCTGCGGTTATGGGCTATATGTGGGACGAAGAGGAGAAACAGGATTATCAGCGGCATTTCCCTGAGGGTTACGGGTATGCGGTGCTGCGGCCGGTCCGTAAATTAGACTAACTCCGAACAGCAGTCTGGCTTAAGCAAAAGCGTCCGGCGCTTCTGCTTAAGCTGCTGCCTGTTGCACAACAATTCTACGTCAGGCCAAACCCGGCACTAGAGCCGTTATACATCAATACACTAATAAGTTAGGCTCAGCACCGTTTGCGCAAGAGTATCTCCCTGATGCTCCAGCGAAGCAACCTTCGCCAGAAGCTCTGCCTGCTGCTCACGCTGCCGGGTCGTCCAGTTGGCTCTCGGGGCAGTGCCGGTTGTGCGGAGAACTGCCGGGTCGGACATCTCCTTATAGTATCTATCCAGCAGACCAGCCATCTCTCCGTAGATCTCAGTCATCTCCGCTAAGGCAGCTTGTTGTTGCGGGTCATGCACCAGCGTCAGAGAGTCACTTAAGTAGGCGGCGGCGCAGCGGCGGGCATCTGCCAGGGCCATCATGCAGAAGTGATTAACGGATAACCTGCGGCTGAAGGTTTCTTCGTCCGCTGCGGCATACCATGGATGATCCAGGAGCCCCTCTCTCCATAGCTCCAGCGCTTTGTATCCTACAGCATAAGTGCTGTTACTGGCTATGGTCTCAGGCTGCATCGATTCCAGCTTAATATGAAGCGAGGCATACAGATTCTCCAAGGCAGAAGGGACCGCCGTCTGCTCGCCCAACCGGATGATCCGGTAAGGCCATTGATCCACATGGAGATACCCTTGGCTTATCCTCATATGAGCCTGGAATTCAGGATCAGCTTCAAGCTCACTGAAGGTTTCATCGTCAAAATAACTGCGGCACAACAGCACATCCCCCTCCGCCAGATATCCTGTAATGACTCCCCACTCCGGCGCTACCCTGAGGTTAATGGCAAGGGGCAGTCTGCCTTGGCGGATATCCTCCAGAATCGCCAGCTTCTCGGCTGTGCGCTGCTGCGGCTCTAACCGGTTGGCCTGGTGGGCGCTTAGTCCATAAGCCTTGCAGGCGGGGATAGAATAGTCATAGACGACAAGGGCATCCGCAGCACTGAAGTCCCATACCGGTTCAAAAGCCACTCTCCAGCAGGCTCCCGAATAGCCCATCACCTGCTCATACGTGGTCTCTATGTCTCTGGCGGTAAGAGCGAGCATCATGGCTCCTGCCCAGGAGCAATCCTGCCCCCGTCCGAAGCCCAGTCGCGGAAGCCCTTCAATAATGCATTCATCCCGGGAGGAACGGGTCTGATAGAGATAACTGCGGTCCCTGCTGTAATGAATCTGTTCGCCTTCCGCGCAGCTTACGGCATGAATACCTTCGGCATTCAGGTAGACCAGCAGCAGGTAGTCTTGACCGCCGCAGTCGACCAGACTGGGAAACAGCTCATGTGTGGCGGTGAACTGAGTCCAGCGGAAATGCTCGTAATGCTTCATTTTGTCCGCAACGCTGCGGTATGCCTGTTCATCCCCATAATGTGCAGCAATAATCTTCAGCTCATTACTGCTTGATACATACCCGTTCGAATGGATATCTATCGTAAGCAGCTGGTCCTTCAGCACAAAGGTCGAATACATACCGTCAGGGGTCTCATAGGTAACAAGCAGCAGCTTCAGGCGGCTGTCATTCCAGGAGTGGGGAAAGAGGTGCTCCCCGGGGATTAAGCTTAATCGGTCTGAAGCTACGAACTGGTTCACAAGCTGGGTAACATCCAGCTCCTGCTGTCCATCCGTATAGATTGCCGAGAGCACCACAAGCTCCTGGGGCAGCAGGATGCTGTCAATAGAGTGATTCAATGTGGCGGACAGCAGGGGAAGGGTGGCCGTCTCCGGCAGAGACTTGCCGGTCTCCCATTTGGATACCGCCTGGGCGCTCACATGGAGCAGTTCCGCTAATTGTTCCTGGGACAAGCCTTTTATTTTGCGGAGGGTAGCAATCCGTTTACCAACTTTCTCGCTAACGATCATGCGCGATACAACTCCTATAGTGGATTCCGACGTCGTAAGGCTATTATAATATCAGCTCTCAAAATAACCCATATACTGGAGTAGGGTACGCGGTATAACAAAATCAACCGTAAGTTGAGGCAAGCTGTAATGCGCCAGTTAACCCCTTCACAATGCGGCTATTCTCCTCCTTAACTCTGATAAATAAAAAAGACTTGTTCTTCTGAAGAATTCATGATATATTACTTCTTGCGTTGCATTGAATGTTTTCTTTGCGGTCATGGCGGAATTGGCAGACGCGCTGGCTTCAGGTGCCAGTGGTAGCAATATCGTGGAGGTTCGAGTCCTCTTGACCGCATAATGCTTTTAACCGTAATGCAAGCGAAGGCCCTTCTTAAATGAAGGGTCTTTTTTTTGCTGCGACACGCAGAATGTATGCAAGAAACCGAATACAATGTGCCTGGCTCCAAGTAGACAATTAAACAGCCCCCTTTCCCCACATCCAAGTGGTGGAAAGGGGGCTTCTTCATTGTCGGGTTCATAGCTGCTGCGAGACCACGCGCTAGAATTACCCCCGCCAGATGTCAGCAATCCGCACCGGCTGGCCGGTCTTCATGGAGCGGTTAGCGGCAATGCCAGTCATAATCGACATCGCGCCGTCCTCGTGTGAAGCTGCGCGGTTAAAGCGGTCTTCCTGCTTTTTGTCAAAAATATCGCTCAGCAGGACCGGATCACCGCCGCCGTGTCCACCGCTGCTGCTCTCGAACTCTACGCGGTAAGGCTCCTTGAAGTGCGGATAGATCATAATGCTGACGCCTTCCAGCGCGCCTTCGTTTTCTTTTTTGCCGCCGGAATTGACGTAGGATTGCTCGGTAATCCGGACTTCCATCCGTCCCTGTGTGCCGTTGAACACGATGATGAAGCCCTCCCACGGCATATATGCGTTAAGCGAATAGTTCATGACGGTCTTGTTCTTGTATTTGACCATGACATTCATGGTATCCTCGATGCTGATATTGTCCCCGAATACACTCTGGTCGCGCTGGTACCCGTCCTCGTGTTCAGCATCCAGGTACATGCTCTTCAGATGTTCGTTACGGTCCAAATGTAGCGCGAACGGGTCGTTCTCGGCAGCCTTGCTGCCGTAGGCACGCTGGTAGAACTCGGTGATGCCCCGTTTCTCGGCATTCTCTCTGCCGTAGAAGCGCAGGTCGCCCATGGCGAAAACGGTGTCCGGCTGTGACCCCAGCCAGAAGTTCATCAGGTCAAAGTGATGTGTCGATTTGTGCACCAAGAGGCCGCCGCTGTTCCGCTTGTCGCGGTGCCATCTGCGGAAATAGTCCGCTCCATGCTGGGTATTCAGCAGCCATTCGAAGTTCACGGACAGAATTTCGCCCAGCACGCCGTCCATAATGACCTCACGGATCTTCGTGTTATGCGGCGCGTAGCGGTAGTTGAAGGTTACCCGCAGATTCTTGCCGGTGCGCTCGATCGCATCGAAGATCTCCCGGCATTTCTCCTCATCAATTGTCATCGGCTTCTCGGAAATGACATCACAGCCCAGCTCCATCGCGCGGATGATATACTTGTGATGCGTCCGGTCAATCGTAGTCACCAGCACGAAGTCGGGCCGGGTCTCGGTGATCATCCGGTCGAAATCCTTGGCCTTGTACGTAGGCACCTCGTGGTAATCGTATTTGCCTGTAAGCATATGATTGGCGAAATTCATCCGTGTCTGATTGACATCACAGAAGGCCACCAGCTCGGAGGTTTCGTTGTAAGCGGTAACAAGAGCGCCGTAGAAAAATTCAGCCCGGCCGCCGGTGCCGACAAGTGCATATTTCTTTTTGGACAAGGGGATCACTCCATTTACTTGGATTTGATTCTATTTTATAGTATAGAAAATGCAGAAAGTGAACGGTATTTAGTCTCTTTTACTCCAAAGTGTGCATATCTTATCCTGGCAGGGGGCTTGGTGCAGGGTGGAACCTATTTTCCAGATTGAGCAGCTGAAGCGCATCGGGCATTTCAATATGGATACTGACCATTTCCATGATTTCTACGAAATATATTATCTGCTGTCCGGCCAGCGGCACTACTATATCCGCAACCGCATGTACGCGCTGGAGGCCGGAGACCTCGTGTTTATTAACAAAAATCACCTGCACCGCACAACCGGCGGAAGCCGTCTTCCGCATGAGCGGGTCCTGATCAGCTTCAATGATGCCTATCTGGGGCCGGTGGCACCCGGGGCAGACTGGATGAATGTGTTCGAAGGGGAGAGCTTCCTGCTACGGCCCACGGCGCATGAACAGGGAGTCATCACAGAGCTGTTCCAGGCGATGCAGGAGGAACAGAAAGAGGGTCTGCGCTGGAGCACTGAATATACAAGGACGCTACTGCTGCAACTGCTGATTACGCTGGAGCGGATACGGGGGGCGAAGCCCGCCTTGGTCTCCCCGGAGCAGAGCGAGGGGCAGCGCAGGGTGTACAGCATCATCGAATATCTGGACAACCATTACAGCGGGCGTCTGAGCCTTGTGGGCATTGCCGAGCGGTTCTTCATCAGCGCAACGTATCTGTGCCGGATTTTTAAGCAAACGACAGGCTTCACCATCATTGAATACCTGAATATTGTCCGCATCCGTGAGGCGAAGGCGCTGCTCACACAGACGAAGTGGCCGATCACCCGGGTGGCAGCGGAGACGGGATTTGAGAGCATAGCGCATTTCGGGAGGGTATTCAAGGCGATTACAGGGCGTTCTCCCCTCCAGTACCGCAAGCAGCACAGGGGATGACGACTACGGCTCGCATCCGATGTTTCATTCGACAATAGCTGTGAGGGATGCTACATATCTTTCTATCTTTTGACACAGAGTCTGTCTTATAATAAATGAAGGTTGAAATACAGATATTGGAGTGTGTTATGAAAATCCATTCAGGGAGTCTCTGGCTTGCTGCTGCTATGCTTGCGGTAACCGTAACCGGCTGTTCTTCGGGCAGTGCAGGCGCTGGCAGAGAGCTCACGGAGAAGCTGAAGGCAGAGATTAGTGAGCTGAAGAAGGAGAATAAGTTTTTAAAGGAAGAGAATGAAGCGCTGAAGAAGGATCTTGTTGTGAGGCCTGTGACAGCGAAAGAGGAAGGCGGCACGGCTGAACTTCTAAGTACCGGAGACAGCCCGGCAGCCGCTGATTCCGGCGATGAATACAAGCGGATCGTAAAGGGCACGCCACTCAGGATTGATGATACGGGTGAATATACTATTACCAAGACATCATTCAGCAAAATAGTTTATCCGTCGAATCCGGGTTCATACTACACCTACTATGAAGCCAAGGAACCGGGGACAACCTATCTGGCGATCACCTTGAAGGTGAAAAATCTGGCAGGCCAAGCCATCAATGCGGGTGGAGTAGCGGATGTGGAGGTTACATATGACAACAAATATGTGTATAGCACCTTCGCGACGATGGAGAAGAACGGTGGTGAAGAATTCACCTATACCAATATCTCGACGATTGGACCGCTGAAGTATGGTACGCTGGTGTTCCTGGCCGAGGTTCCTGATGAAGTGAAGTCGAGCGGCAAGCCGCTATATGCGGATTTCGAGATTGAGGGCGAAACCTACCGTTATACCATAAAGAAATAAGAGAAGAGCCTGTGCGGCCGCAGAGTGAACTGTGGTTGGCACAGGCTTTTTTATCAGAAGAAGGAAATTATAAGACAGGTGCAGGGGCAGCCGCTTCTCCGAAAAAGGCCGGCAGATACTCCCTATTCGCTTCCAGCATCTCATCCAGCATGGCGATGGCTACTTCCACAGAAGGGACGAGCGGGTGATGGGCTAACGCCTGGATCGCCAGGCTGCGGTCTCCGGTGACAGCGGCGTCGATGGCTAGCTGCTCATAGGTTTTCACGGCGTGGATCAGTCCTGTGGCCATCGGCGGAATCTTGGTCAGCGGCAGCGGGAGGGGGCCAGTCTTAGTCACGACACAGTTGACCTCGATGCTGGCATCGTCCGGCAGGAAGTCCAGAATGCCCCGGTTGGCCACATTCAACGTCTGAATGTCATTGGTGCCGCTATAGAGTGAGCGCATCAGGTTCACGGCCGCTTCGGAATAAAAGGCTCCGCCGCGCTGCTCCAGCTGCTTCGGCTTCTCATCCAGCGTAAGGTCGCTGTAGATGGCGAACAGCTCCTCCTCCACACGCTTGACGACTTCGGCGCGGTTCCCGCCTTGTGCTGCGGCTTCCTGCTGTTCTGCAAGCATTGCATCGGTCATGTAGAAGTACTTCAGATAATACGAAGGCAAGGCGTGCAGCGATTGCAGGAACTCGGGGTTCCATTCGCGTGCCGGAACATTCTTCGCGCTGTAGCCAGCGGTATCCTCCAGCATCTCTTGCAGCTTGTCTTCACCCTCCACATCAATGCGGGTAATCCAGTGCAGGTGGTTCAGGCCGACGAACTCGGCGTAGATCCGGTCCGGGGCAGTGTCATACTTGGCCGATACTTGCTTAATCAGGCCAATCGGAGCATTGCACAGGCCGATGCTCTTCACCTTGGAGTACCGCAGCACGGCTTCGGTGACCATGCCTGCGGGATTGGTGAAGTTGAGCAGCCAGGCGTCCGGTGCCAGCTCCTCGATATCCCGGCAGATGCCGAGAATGACCGGGATGGTGCGCAGCGCCTTCAACATGCCGCCGGGGCCGGTCGTCTCCTGGCCGATGACGCCGTACTTCAGCGGAATCGCTTCGTCACGGGCACGGGCATCCAGCATCCCGACGCGGATCTGGGTGCTGACGAAGTCTGCCCCGGCAATGGCCTCGCGGCGGTCGGTTGTCAGATGGACCTCGATCGGCAGGCCGGACTTCTCCACCATGCGCTTCGCCAGAGCGCCCACGATGTTCAGCTTATGCAGGCCAGCCTCAATGTCTACGAGCCACAGCTCCCGGACAGGAAGCTCCTTATGATGCAAGATGAAGCCTTCTACCAGTTCGGGGGTGTAGGAAGAACCTCCGCCGATGACGGCAATCTTAAGACCTTGGTTCGCTGTCAAGATGAATCACTCCTGTCTGGTGATGATCGTTGGAATAAGCTCAAATTCCTTGTAAGTACGCATCCTCTCATACATATCCTGGCTGATGGTGATCCCGTCCCGCTCCAGCGCCGACCAGAGAGCGCCGACCACAGGCTCGGTGGACAGTGTGACCACCGCCGCCCCCGGTGCCGCTTCGTGTACCGCTTGCTCGATCGGACCGCGAATCCAGCCCCGGTCGCCCCGGGTCAGCAGGCTTCCGGCCAGGACCACATCAAATTCATCGTTCTCCATACCGAGACGATGAATGACGGCCGCCGCGGCCTTGCCCAGCTCTACGCCTTGGCGGTTCAAGATCGCCAGCGCGGCGGTATCGCCCTCAGCCGCTGCCGGGAACAGCAGGCGGGCCGCATCCAGCGGCACCTGCTTCCCGTGATCCAGGAAGTCGTCGTACATGTCTTCCACCTGCTCATAGCCAAGCAGCCTGAGGAGCGGCTGCGTCAGCAGCGTAGGAGCCTCGCGGCCGTCCCAGGCCCGGATGACCGTGCGGAACACCTCGATGTTCAGCGCACCACCGCCGCCGAAATCGCCGTACATATAATCGAAGCCGCCGCATTGGAAGTGGCGGCCCTCAGGATTCAGGCCCGCTGCATTGGTGCCGGTGCCGCAGATCAGGGCCACGCCGTAGGGGCGGTCTGTCCCCGCCCGCAGGCCGATCATCGGGTCACCGCTGATCGTGTACTGCGTGAAGCCGATCCGGCGGATCAGCGGATGCAGGATGTTATAATCGGTCTGGCGGTCCGCCCCGGCCAGCCCGAGGTAGGCATGGCGGAGCTGATCCAGCCGGAGCCCGGCTTCGGCCAGCGCTAGAGAGGCCGCTTCGCGGATGCTTGCTTCCGCCTGCTGCACGCTGGTCTGATGATTGCCGTTGCCGCTCCGGCCTTTGCCGAGGATGCGGCCTTGTTCATCGCATATGAGGGCGTAGGTTTTGCTGCCGCCCCCGTCGATTCCCATGTAATAAGCCAATGATTTGTCACTCCTAAAATTTTGTCTTCGTCGATTCCCGCACGATCAGCTCCGGATCAATCCGGATATTGGAGCCGCGCTTCATCTCCCCGCTGATCCGGCGCAGCAGCATGTCGGCGGCGGCGACTCCGATCTTGTCCGCCGGCTGGCGCACAGTGGTCAGATGCGGGTGGAGCTGGGAGGCGATATAGTGGTCATCGTAGCCGACTACAGCAACCTCCTCCGGCACCTGTACGCCCGCCTCCATCAGGGCATTGATCACCCCGAGGGCAATATTGTCATCTCCGGCGAATACGGCCCCCGGCAGCTTGCCCTCCGCAAGCCAGCACTGCGCGGTATCATAGCCCATGGCGATTTCGAATTCCCCGTGAACCATCTCGAACGGGGCGAGGCCCTGCTCCTGTAGCGCTTGCAGGAAGCCCGCGCGACGCTCCCGCGTACTGCGGAACATCTCCTGCCCGCAGAGATGGGCGATGGAGGTATGCCCCAGCTCCAGCAGGTGGCAGGCTGCGGCATACCCGCCTTTGAAATTGTCGATGGTGATCGAGTAGCTGTCATTCTCCGGCAGCTGATTGTCGATTAGCACATAGGGAATGCCCCGCCGCTTCAGCTCGATAATATAATTGTCCTCATTGATCGGGGAGAGCAGGATGAGTCCGTCCACCCGGTCTTCCTGGATCAGATAGTGGCTCTCCCCGGAGCCGATGCCATCCGACACGGAGATGGCCAGATAATACCCGTGCAGGGCCAGCGTCTCATTCAGCTCCTTGACCACTGCATCGAAAAAGGAGTCCTGCAGGGTCGTTACGATCAGGCCGATAATGCCGGTCTTGCCGCTGGCCAGACTGCGGGCTGCTGCATTGGGGCGGTAATCGAGCTCCTTGATCGCGTCGAGCACCTTCTGGCGGTTGTTCTCCCGCACAGACGTTGCTCCGTTTAATACCCGCGATACGGTAACCACGGACAGCCCTGATTTTTTGGCTACATCAAAAATACTCACTTTCATCCCAAGCGCTCCTTGCGGCGGATTTGCCGGTGCTTATAAAATATAAGAATTTATATGTTTCACACGATAACTTATCCTTCTATTTCTCGCTGAAACGGTACCGTCCTTTAAAAGGACGGCAAAGTCGTTTCCACTTGTTCTATCTCCAGTATACAGGCCGCACCGGGGTTCCGCTAAACATATAACCATCGCCGGGCCGCTACCTCTTGATGATCTCCGAAACCTTTTTCTGAATCACCGGCATCACCTCTTCCAGGGTCTTGTGCCCGGTCTCGACCGGCTGCAGCTCATTGATGAACATATCGTTGATCTGCGAGTAGTTGGTAATCAGATGGTTGTAGGATTCGTAGCCGTATTTGACCGCGCCTTCATAGACCTTCTTCACATCCCCCGGATCAATCCCGTCAAAATGCTTATAGTACACCTCAGCCGCTTCAGTATTCACAGGCGGATTGCCTCCGCTCAGCTCGATGGACTTCTCCTGGACCTCGGTGGTCATCAGGTATTTGATCCATTCAAAAGCCTCCTTCGGATGCTTCGAGTCCTTCAGAATCAGCAGCGGATCGACGAACAGCGTGCTGCGCACCTTGTCGTTGCCTCCCCAAGGCACGGCGGCTACGCCAATCTTGAACGGGAAGTCGTTAGCCCCGGCCAGGTTCCAGGAGCCGCCGATGGACATGCCGATTTTGCCTGCGACGAACGGGTCGCCGTTCTGTCCGGCTACGCTTTTACTCCATTCGGAGGTCGGGGATACCTTCTCCTTGAATACAAGGTCGAACAGCTTCTGGTACGCGGCAATGACCTCCGGTGAATCGAAATGTGTCTCGGAAGGAACACCGCCGTTGGTCCAGGTATCCTCAGAGTAAGGCTCTGCCCCGAAGTACAGCGGCCGCATATCCCGTTCCGCCCAGGTGAAGTCTACGCCGTACTGTGTTTTGGCAATATCGTCCGAGACAATCGTCATCTTCTTGGCATCTTCCACCATATGGTCAAACGTCCAGCTCTTATCTTCATAATCGCTCGGCGGGTAGGAGACGCCTGCGGCATCGAACATATCCTTGTTGTAGAGCATCAAGGTGACATACATATTGACCGGTATGCCGTAGGTATGACCGTTTACGGTATAGATTTTCATCAGATTCTCAGGAATGTTGTAGTCCTGCGCCTTGAAGCCGTCTTCCTTAATGAGGTCCGTCAGATCCAGCAGCATATCCTTGTTATAGTATTCTGCAAAACCGCCGTATCCGTAATGGCTCGTCACATCCGGGGAATTACCTCCGGCAATCAGTGTCTGCAGCTTGCTGTCGAACTGCTCATAGGGTGCCTTCTCTACCTTGACCTTGATGTTCGGATGCGCTTTCTCGAAATCCGGGATCAGCTTCTCGATAAAAGTCCGGTCCTCGGAATCAATAGTATAGTGGGATATCGTCACTTGCTTCCCCGGATCGCCGGTATTCCCGGCTCCGCTGTCACTAGCAGCCACATTGCCTGCCGATTTGCCCCCGCCGCAGCCTGCCAGGACTGATGATACTGTCAGAGCTGTTGCCAGCAGCAGCGCATACCTCTTGCTTTTCATCATATTCTTCATTGTCTAATCCCTCCTGATTTCAAGTGTTGTAACCCGGGATTACTTGATGCCCGTCAGTACAATGCCTTCTACGAACTGCTTCTGGGCGATGGCGAACAGGGTGACGATTGGAACCATAGCCAGTACCGAAGCGACCATCAGCAGATGCCACGGCGGAATGCGGAAGCGCGATGAGGTGAGGGAGGCCATGCCGACGGGAAGCGTGAATTTGTCCGACGAGCTTAAATAGAGTACAGGGGTCAACAGATCATTCCAGCTATAGATAAAAGCAAAGATCGCAACCGTCGCCAGCGCCGGCGCCGACAACGGCAGCGCGATGGTCCGCCACATCCTCAGCTCGCTGCAGCCGTCCATCCGTCCGGCGTCGAACAGCTCCTCAGGCAGCGTGGAGAAGAACTGCCGCAGCAGGAAGATGTTATACGCTGAGCCGAAGAAGGCGGGAACGATCAGCGGAAGGAAGGTGTCAATCCACTGTATCTGAGAGAACAGCACGAACTGAGGAATCATAATGGCTGGATAAGGCAGCATCATCGTGCTCAGCAGCAGGATGAACCAGAAGTTGTTGCCGCGTCCCCGGTATCTGGCGAACCCGTAAGCGACCAGAGCCGAAGAGAGCAGGGTGCCGAATACGGAGAAGCCAGCGATGATCAGGCTGTTTTTGTACAATGTGCCGAACTGCAGAGTCTCAAAAATATCCGTATAATTGCTCCAGGCCCAGCTCTCCGGCAGAAAGGTCGGCGGGAATTTCAGCATCTCCCGTTTCGACTTCAGCGAGGTGGAGACCATGAAGAACAGCGGCAGCAGCATGAGGAACGTTGTAAGGAGCAGCGTGATGAAGCTGACAAGCTTAACGGGCTTGAATCTCCGGCGCAGCCGGGAGGGCGGACCAAGCGGACGGGTGGCCTTAACAGTACTCATCGGCGGCTGCCTCCTTCATAATGGACATAACGGCGAGACAGCCTCATAATGACCGCCGTGAACAGCATGACGACAATCAGCAGCACCCAGGCAAGCGCGGAGGAGTATCCGGCACGGTATTCCTTGAAGGCGCTGGTATACAGATTGTAGACGTAGAACCAGGTGGAATAATTGGGGCCGCCCTGCGTCATGACGAAGGCCTGCGTGAAGACCTGGAAGGAGTCGATCAGACCCATAATCAGCTGGAACAGCAGGACAGGCGAGATCATCGGCAGCGTAATATTCAGGAAAATGCGGAAGCGCCCTGCGCCATCCAGATTGGCGGCTTCGATCAGGCTGGCCGGGACGCCTTGCAGACCGGCGAGGAAGAGAATCATGCCCGAACCTGCTGTCCAGAAGGACATGATGATTAGCGCATACAGCGCCGTATCGGGATTCATCAGCCAGGCCGGGCCGTGAATGCCGAACCAGGAGAGCATATAGTTGAAGAGGCCGATCTGCGGATTGAAGATCCAATACCAGAGGAGTGACATAGCCACGCCCGAGACCATGCTGGGGAAATACATCGCTGTCCGGAAGAAGCCGCGCCAGGGAAGAGTCTGATGCAGCAGCAGGGCGAAGCCCAGGCCAAGCAGCAGCTGTACCGGCACACTGATGAAGGTGTACCTTAAGGTGACTGTCACGGAACGCCAGAACAGCTCATTGTGGAACATCTCCGTATAGTTGGCGAGGCCGATGAATTGGGGCGGATGAATGATGTCATAGTCGGTGAAGCTGTAATACAGCGATGACAGGATCGGGTACAAGGCGAAGATCAGGAAGCCGACCAGCCATGGGGAAATGAACAGATACATGTAGAACGTCTGCCGCCGGGTCTCACTCTTAATCACGGACACACCAGCCTTTCTTCCTTAAAGTATAAGCGCTTTAACTTTAGTGATAAATAAAAGTTGTAACTTGCTAAATTAATTAAAGTGGACAATACAATAAACAAATTAAAGTTAAATCGCTTTAACTTTAATGCCTGCCATTGAACTAATCATAGTGGATGAAACCCAAATAATCAATCCTTTATTTTGTTTATAAAGCGCTATCAGTCAGGAAATATAACAAATGGATTGATGTATTTGCTGAAAATGATGAAAATTATAGTGTGAACATGATTTTTATGTCAGGTAATATGACTTTTGTGGCGCGATTTCTGGATCAGATCACCTGCGGCCGTCCTCGCGGTGCCCAATGTAATCGGTTTTCCGATTACATTATACTCCCCGAAACAGCAAAGAACCGTCCGGCCCGCCGGACGGTCCTTGCACCCCTATCAGCGGATAGGCGGCTTCATTCAGTTCCATTGGTGATCGCCGGACAGATACTTTTCGGTCAGTACCGACAGCAGCTCGATCCCGACCTGATTCTGTCCGCCTTCCGGGATGATCAGGTCGGCGTATTTCTTAGAGGGCTCGATGAACGCCTCGTGCATCGGCTTCACCGTGGTGAGGTATTGCGTATGGATCGAACGGATGGTCCGCCCGCGTTCCTCGATATCCCGCAGCACCCGGCGCAGGATGCGTACATCGGGATCGGTGTCCACGAACACCTTGATGTTGAGCTGCTCGCGCAGCTTCTCGTCGGACAGCACATGCAGCCCTTCCAGAATGACGATGTTGTTCGGGGCCAGCCTCACCGTTTTTTCGGTGGAACGGGCATGAACCGTGAAGTCATACACGGGAGCGAAGGCGGCTTGTCCCGCTTTGAGACAATCCAGATGCTCGATCAGCAGTTCCGTGTCAAAGGCCAGCGGGTGGTCGTAGTTAATCGCACCGCGTTCAGCCATGCTGAGGTAAGAATGGTCTTTATAGTAGTTATCCTGGGATATGAATGTTACTTTGTCTGAGCCAAGACGGTCAATCACGGAGCGTGCTACCGTTGTCTTGCCGGAGCCGGTCCCGCCGGCGATACCAATAATAAGCATGGTGAATGTATAAACCTCCCTAAGCAATTGCCTTTGCAATTCCAATATTGTAGCACAGCGGTCAACTTATTTCACCTTGCTGGAGAGGAATATCATGTGAATATTCAAAACATTCGGTTATTTTGTAGGGGAATGATATAATTTCAAGGATTCATTCCGTTCGGATGCTACGGAGAAGGGGGCTAGGATAACAAAATGAACCAGGAGAATGCTTTGATGGAGGCGTTCGGCAGGACGCAGGTGCAGCTTGCTGGCCATGGCGGACGGGACGCAGCCGTACTCAAGAGGGCACTGGCTAGTGTAGAGGACAGCCTCGCTGCGGACATGTACGGGACAGGGACGGTGATTGAGGAGTTTCAGGCGGAGATGGCAGAGGTGCTGGGCAAAGAATGCAGCGTGTTCTTCCCCAGCGGCACGATGGCCCAGCAGATTGCTCTGCGGATCTGGAGTGACCGTGAGGGCAGCAAAAGGGTCGCGTATCACCCGCTATGCCATCTGGAGATTCATGAGCAGGACGGCCTGAAGGAGCTGCATCATCTGGAGCCGCTACTGCTGGGCGGTGCCGGCCGCCTGATTACCCTGGAGGATGTGAAGGGGATGGGACCGGGGATTGCCTGTCTGCTGCTGGAGCTGCCGCAGCGGGAGATCGGCGGACAGCTGCCGGAGTATACGGAGCTGGAAGCAATATCGGTGTATTGCCGGGAGCAGGGAATCAGGCTCCATCTGGACGGGGCGCGGCTGTTCGAGGTGCTGCCTTACTACGGCAAGACGGCCGCTGAGGTCTGCGCGCTGTTCGATAGCGTGTATGTCTCCCTGTACAAGGGGATCGGCGGGATTGCCGGAGCGATCTTAGCCGGAAGCAGGGAGTTCACGGAGGAGTCGAAGATCTGGAAGCGCCGCCACGGGGGCGATCTGATCAGTCTCTATCCCTATATTGTCCCGGCCCGGTATTATTACCAGCAGCGCATCAGCCGGATGTCAGAATACTATGAACAGGCCAAGGAGCTGGCGGCCTTATTCAACAGCTGTGATAAGGTATCCACGCTGCCGGAGGTTCCGGTCTCGAATATGTTCCACATCCATTTCGCGTTGTCTCAGGAGCAGCTTGCTCCTGTATTGATTGGGATCTATAACGAGACCGGCATTGGCCTGACACCGCGGCTCAAGCCAACGGGTGAGAACGCCTGCTACTACGAGCTGAACATAGGCGATGTCTACGGCGGCGTCTCGGGGGCGGCGCTGAGGCAGGCATTCCGGCTGCTGGATGAGCGGCTGAAGCAGCTCTGACTCTGATAGATAAGTAACAAGCCTCTGCGGAAGCCCGCAGAGGCTTGTTTGCTGATTGCAGTACAGGTGGAAGCAGGAACAGCGAAAGGCAGCGCCTGGGTTCAAAGAATAAGAATTTATAGGCATCGCGCAATAAAAATTCCTTATCTTTCTTCTTGAAGGATGCAGACTAGGCCTGGCTCCGCAGAGCCATTTTTCTCACGGGTCCGGCCACCATCTGCTTCTCTGCCCCGTTCAGTCCGAACAGCCACATAGTAAGCACATAGATGAGGGAGTACAGGATGACATACATGCCCAGGTACACGTAAGAAGTGATGCTCACGAAGCTAAGCAGGAACCCGCACACACCGGACAGCAGCACCACCGGAATGAAGACGCGGATGATCTGCAGCCAGAAATGAAGGATATCGAACTTCAATTTATACTTGTAGTACACATTATTCAGGCATACATTGATGATCATCCCGATAGCAGTAGCAATGGCGCAGCCTGTAATCCCCCAGATCCGGATGAACCAGAAGGTTAAGACCACCTTCAGAATAGCGACAGAGAAATAGATGAAGGCCTTCACACGGTGCATATTCATCGCTTCCAGCATGGTGGCGAACAGGGATTGCACAATCGATGTGATCTGGGGAATGATAATGATCAGCGCAACCGTGTACGCATATTTGTAATCCTGCCCGAGCCAGATCAGAATGAAGCTCTGTCCGAATAATACGAAGCCCGAGACGATATAGCCTACGATCAGCGCCTGGATTCTGCCTATTTTGACCAGCTCCAGCATTAAGGCCGCCTGATCTGCACCCTTGACGATCATCTTGGTGAGCTTCGGCAGGTAGAAGCTGGCCAGCACATTGGAGAAATTGAGAATATACGTGTTGAGCTGGGCGGCGATGGCGAAGATGGCGATAGGCGTAGCCCCGAGGAACATCCCGATGATCAGCGGATCGGCATTCGTATAGATCTGGAAGGCGATCGAAGACAATAAGATATACGACGAATAGCTGAAGATCTCTTTGAACAGCTTGGTATCGAAGCCGTGGAATCTGACCTTCAAGTTCAGCTTGGTCCGGCAAAAGACCACGTTAATCACGCCGATCGCCAGGTTCAGCACAAGCGCAACGGTAACCATTCCTGTCGATCTGAAGTCGAACAGCAGGACCAGCACCATCATGGCCGGAGACAGGACCACGCGGATCAGGTTGATGATTTTGAGATAGACGAACCGCTCATAGGCCGTAATGATCGAGCTGAAGATATTCAGCGGGAACGAGACAGCCACATTGATGGCAGCAATGATGAATATGGTCTTCAGAATGCCGAGCTCAGCTGCATCGAGGCTGCTGAAGATCGAATCGAAATTGAACACCAGAATCACACTGGCAAGTAAGGAGAGGAGTCCGATGGCTGAGAAGAGCAGCAGGAACATTCCGTTAATATTGCGCTGGCCTGCGGAGTCATTCTCAGAGATGTATTTCGCATTGAAGCGGATGACCGCGCTGCCGAAGCCCAGATCCAGCAGGACGATATAGGCGATGATAGAGTTCACCAGTGCGAATAATCCATATTCGGATTTCCCCAGGGTCGACACAATGAACGGCGTCGAGCCCAGGGAGATAATAACGCCTAGAAATACCGAAGCATAGGTTATGATTGCAGCAAGTTTTATATTGGTTTTCAAACAGATCGCTTCCTCGCTACAGAGAGTGTCTTGTGCTTATCTTAAGCGGTAACGATAGACGAAGCAGGTTCTTCAGCGCTGCTGCTTGCCATGGATTCAATGATCTGGCTGTAATGCTGGGCCGAGAATTCATTGTTGTACCGGGGGCGTTCGATTGTTTTCAGTTCTTCCAGCAATGCCGGGATGTGCTTCACATCGTTCGTGAATTTCACATAACCCAGATGCTTGATCCATTCGTAGCTGCCTACGACCTTATAATTGTAATTCCCCAGTGCAATACAAGGCGTGGACGTAATCGCCGCAAAAATCATTCCGTGCAGCCGGTCCGTAATCACAACCTCGGCCTCCTTGAACTGATTCCATAAGGTATTCAGCTCGTGGTCCCGGTCTTCCAGGGAGACAGGGCGGAGGATGCAGGTATCCGTGAAGGTAGTGGAGATGTAGTGCTTGGAGGTGTACTCCTGGATGACCTTTTTATCCTGCTCGCTGAAAATACTCTCCTTATCCGCTCTAATGCACAGAAGGGCACCATGGCGCTCCTTAGGAGGATCAGTGATGTCGAGGGACATTACAATGTCCGGCGTTAACAGCACTGCGTTGTTTCTGAAACCTGCTTTCATAATTTCGTACGACGTTGCCTCTCTGGCGACCAGCGTGAGGTCCTTGTGGGAGCCATAGAGGTCCTGTGTCTTCTTGAACTCCGCGCGGCCAAGCTCGGTATCACCGAAGTAGATGGTCTGCGGGAAGACGATGATTTTGTTATTTGGGAACTCGGAGATAATCTTGCGGCGTACCTCTTCCTCGCGGAAATACTCGATCCCGAAGTTGCCTCCGCCCTGAAGCACGAAAATATCCTCCGGCGAACAGAATTCCTCCAGACACTTCATGTTATGCATCAGCCGGTTGGCGACAATCTCAATCAGGGTATAGTCAGGAAAAGCTTTCCGCAAAAAATTCATCTGCGCATAAGTAATGGCGTGATCGCCCAGATTGTCATGCTCAGGGGAGCCGACGACGTAAATGGCTTTCGTCTTGTCTTTATATGCATTCCGGTAGCTCAGATAGCCCTTATAATATTGATAGACGGGAATATTGCTTACATAATTGCGGAAAGACAACGGCAGGATCTTCTCAAGGGCTTGGCTCATATCATATTACTTCCCTTCAAACGGAGTTTGGAATAATACAGCATTTTGTATACCGTGGAGCTGGTTAGAATAAGCAGGGCTGCCGTCTTCATCTCCCGGCGGATGATGCGGTTGCGCAGGATCGCGGAGGTATGCTTGCTCAGGAACCCGCCCAGCTCGGCCAGATATTCCTTGTTAACTGCAGTCTCGCCGGTAATCAGCTGGAAGTTGCACAGCTCAATGCCTTCGGTTACGGTCCGGGATAACGAGATTTCTTTGGCGACCGGATAGTTTTTATCCTGAATCGTCTCGTAGATCTCCAGCGCCGCACGGAAGCGGTCGTAATATTTCCGGTTGTTCATCGCTCCGGTGATGCTGTCGCTTCGCTTGAGATACAGGTATTTGGGGGAGTCCAGCGAGACGGTCTTGTTCGCCTGGAGGAATAATTTATAGGTGGTAAAAATGTCCTCGAAATACCGGCCGACCGGATATCTCACCTGGCTGAACAGCTCAGCCTTGTACAGCTTATCCCAGGCAAGGTTCTGGATCTCGGTATCCTCAAGCAGCTTGTCAATGGCTTGCGCATTATCGTATACACGCACCTGGTGCGTGAAGGACTTTTCCAGCTTGACATCATCCTGTACCTCGCAATGGCCGCATACAGCGATATCTGCATTGTGGGCGGTGATGAGTTCGTACAGGGCTTCGTACATGTCCGGTTCAATCCAGTCATCGCTGTCGACGAACCCGATATACCGGCCCTCTGCCACATCAATTCCATAGTTGCGGGCATCGGACAATCCGCCGTTCTGCTTATGAATGACGACGACACGCGGGTCCAGCTCCTTGTAATACTCGCAAATCTCGCCGCACTTATCAGGTGATCCGTCATTGACCAGAATCAATTCAAAATTGCGGAAGGTCTGCGCCAATATCGAATCCACACACTTCCTCAGGTACAGTTCCACGTTGTAGATAGGCACAATAATACTTATCTCTGGCTTCACTCGAGCAGTCACTTCCTTTCCCGGTTCTGATTCGGGTCTACGCGTCACTATATTTGTGATAATCTTACTATCCGGGTCAAAAGGTTGTATATACTACTAAAGTGTACTTATCGCTTGAGGAGGGGCGTGAACTGCCTGATGGGAAGCCGCTGTTCCACAGCAAAAAGACCGCAGCACCATGGGGTGACTGTGGCCTTTCGCCTGCTGAAATTTAGTTAAACGTAATCGCCAGCGCGCTGGTAAACTGGCCGCCCGGCGGCAGGGAGATGGCGTTCTGCTTCTCCCGGAAATCGCCGGTGAAGCCTTCGAGATCGGCCACGCCATGCCAAGGCTCGATACACACGAACGGTGCATTCTTCGGCTGCCAGATGCCGAGATCGGGGAAGCCCGTGAAGGCGACGCTTACGCTCCGGTCAGACTGTCTGCTTTTCAGGGCAACCGATCGGGACTGGACATTGCGGAACACAAGGGCGTCATGCGCAAACATCTCGTGGTTCAGCGGCATCTTGTTGTCCGCGCCGAGCATGGCCTCGTTCTGGCCCGGAGTGATCAAGCCATTCTCATTCAGGAATAAGCGCTCCAGGCGCTCCGGCTGTTCGAATTCAAGATAGTAGTCGGTGAAGCGGCCTTCTCCGCCAATCGGGCAGTTGAAGGCCGGATGGGTGCCGAGCTGGAAGAACATCTCCCCTTCACCGGGATTCTCCACCCGGTAGCTGATGTCCAGCGTGCTGCCGTTCAGATTATAGGTGAGATACAGATGGAATGGATACGGGTAGCTGGCCAGCGTGTCCTCGCTGTGCGATAGCCGGTAGACCGCTTGCGTCTCGCTTGCCTCCACCAGCGTGAATTCGTTGCGTCTGGCGAAGCCGTGCCGGGCCAGCGGATAAGTCTGTCCATCTACACGGACCACTTCGCCTGCGGCTCCCCCGATCATCGGGAACAACACCGGAGAACGGCCTGTCCAATAGGCGGCGTCTCCGTTCCACATATATTCAGTATCTGTATCCGTTCTTCTGAAGCTGACCAGCTCAGCACCGAGTGAACTGATCTCGGCCACGGCCAGGCTGCTGCGTAAAATAGTATTCATGCTCTGTACCCCTCTCGCCCTGCAATATGTAATCCTGATGTCTCATATTCTAACAGACTTCCCCGCAGGTGCCAGCAAATAACGGAAATTCTCCAGCCTATAATTTTTACAGTATGTACAATGACAAACAGGTGGAATTCGTTAACATAGAAGGATAGCAATGATTCCATATCAGCGGAAACGGGGGGGAATAAGCCGATGCAGGTGAAGCAACTATTGGTGAACGGTGAGCGGCTGAAGAATACCATTGAGGCCTTTGCCGATTTCGGGCGGACAGACCATAACGGAGTTACCCGGCTATCGCTGTCGGAGCAGGATGTGCGGGTGCGCGGCTATTTCACCGCCTGCTGCGAAGAGCTGGGCATGACCGTGAAGGTGGATGATATGGGCAATATGTATGCCACTCTGGCTGGCAGTGAAGAGGGCCCCCCGATAGTGATGGGCTCACATCTGGATACCGTGAAGAAGGGCGGCAGATTCGACGGTGTACTGGGGGTGATTGCCGGCCTTGAGGTCGTGAGAACCCTGGTAGATCACGGGATTAAGCCCCGGCTGCCTGTCACGGTGATGAACTTCACCAATGAGGAAGGTGCCCGCTTCGAGCCGTCCATGATGGCCTCAGGCGTCTTATCCGGCAAGTTCGATAAGGCAGCCATGCTGGGGAAGAAGGACGCGGAGGGCGTCAGCTTCGGCGAGGCGCTGGAGGCCAGCGGCTATGCCGGCGATGCAGAGAACCGGATCAGGGAAGCGGCGGCTTATCTGGAGCTGCATATCGAGCAGGGCCCTGTGCTGGAGAAGGAGAACGTTAAGATCGGCCTTGTTGACTGTGTCGTGGGCATGGCCTGCTATGAGATTGAAGTGACCGGGGAATCGGATCATGCCGGAACTACGCCGATGGATATGCGCCGGGATGCGCTTTTTGCCGCTACGGATATTATTGCGGAGCTGCGCCGCAAGCTGTCCGTGCTGGACCCTGAGCTGGTCTATACGATGGGACGGATAAATGTGCTGCCGAACATCCATACCGTGATTCCGAACAAGGTAATCTTCACCGTGGAAGCGAGACATAAGGACATGGATGTGGTCCGGGAGGTCGAGGCGGTCATTCACGGCCTGCCAGAGGAGCTGTTGGATTGCAGCGTGTCGAAGACGAAGCTGTGGGGCCGCGACACGGTATGGTTTGATCCGGGGATCTGTGCGCTAGTGGAGCAGGCTGCGCAGAAGCTCGGTTACAGCAGCCGGAAGCTGGCGAGCGGTGCGGGGCATGATGCCCAGTTCGTGGCCGGGTTCCTGCCGTCGGCGATGATCTTTGTCCCAAGCGTGAACGGGAAAAGCCATTGCGAGGAAGAGCTCACCTCCTATGAGGATTGTGAGATGGGCGTGAATGTGGTGCTGGAGACGGTGCTGTCGGTGTTGTCTCGTGACTGAGCGGGGGATTGGATAGGCAGGTTGAAATCCAATCGATCAAACTTCCTCAAGATATCCAAATCAGAGGTAATATGATGAGTACCCCAATAATAATTACCGATGGCTTGTTCAGCGACACACCATTGTTTGCCATCCGGATGCGGGTTATTATGTTCAAATGTGGTTAATTCTTCATCAGTTGCCATTTGAATTTCTGTGGTATTGAGCAGTATGTCAATAATTGTATCCAGATTTATATCTGCAACATGTTTAAGTTCTGGATAGTGGTTGCTTTTTGGCGAACCCATAAAGTACACGGGCAATGGTAACCAAAACGGCCATGTTACAGGGTCAAATGATTTCATTTCCAACGATACCGGGTCATAATCGGGGACGCCGTTGAGTAGGATTTGACCACACAGCTTGTACTTGTCTTTTAAAGTCACTGCTTTGTGGTAGATATCACTGTTTTCGTCTGCATATTTAAGTATAAAGTCTGAAAGTCTCTTTGTTACTCCAATATCAGCTTCCGTGGCTTTCTTTGGGTCGAAATGAAACCATGGCAAATGTGCGAAATCATTGTTGCTAGGGATTCCTTGCATCCCCACCCAGCCGTCATCCAACAAATATGTACCGGAATCAAGGTAGTTGATGATACCCATAATAATTGTATCTCTTATACTGCTAACAGAATCATCTGCCGTGTCCAAATAATCCAACGCTATACATATTGTATAGGGAGAAGAATTAGGGTTCCAATTGTTGCACTCGATGTTGTAACCAAAACCGCCATCCTCATTTTGGTAACTGGACAGAACTGAAAGGAATTCCTCGCAGCTCCCGTTTTCAAATAAATACTTCCACTTTGTAAATTCAAGCGGTCTGGCATTACGGTGAATTAGTTTTCTTAATCTCAAAAACTCATCAAGTAATATTTTTTTCATAATATTTACCTCCCGATGTTATTTTGAAACGTTGGGAGTATTATACATTTTAGTATGAGCAGCTGTCGATGAGATTTGTTTTCTGTTATCTGGAGGCGCGGATGCGGCTGGAACGGGGGAGTCCGGGGTACTGGTATGAGCGGCCCGTTCTATAGATCCCAGCTATGTGGGATGGCGGTTCCGGGGCCCGGCCTTGATAATCGGTACATGACCTGTTGGGGTCATGTACCGATTATCACACCGGAGGGGATGAAATGAGAGACAGCATGAGCAAGGCAGCCAGTCCTTGGGAACAGGCCGACGGGGATCAGTATATTCAGAGCATCAGCCGCAAAATCCCCGGCTACCAGCTCCAGTATGACTTGATGGATACGCTGTTAACAGCGCGGCTGGACAAGCGGGAGAAGCCAAGGTTACTGATTGTAGGAGCAGGCGGGGGCCAGGAGATACTAAAGCTGGGCCTGAACCATCCGGCTTGGAGCTTCAGCGGCCTGGATACCTCGCAGCGTATGCTCCAGGCTGCACAGCAGCGGCTGGGGGTCGCGGGTCTGCTGGATAGAGTGGAGCTGCATCATACGGAGACCAGTACATGGAACTGCACTAGAGCGTATGATGCCGCAACCTGTATGCTGGTGTTGCATTTCTTGCAAGGGAGGACGAACAAGCTGGCGCTCCTTCGCAGCATTGCCGCGCGGCTTCAGCCGGGTGCGCCGCTCTGTCTGTCTGCCATCTGCGGGGGGCCGGGCTCTCCCGAATGGCAGATACAGATGGCAGGCTGGCGGCTGCATATGCTCGGGAACGGGATACCGGAAGAACAGTGGAAGACCTTTGAGCACTCTTTCGGAGTAACCTCCCATCCGCTCCCCGCCGCAGAAGTGGAGGAACTTCTGGAGGAGGCCGGGTTCATGACCGTATCCCGGTTCTTCGGCGCTTATCTGATTGACGGCTGGGTGGCGGTGAAGGCGCTAGAACGATAGCAACTGCACTTTGTACAATGGATTGCTGTAAAAAGGCTTCGAAATAGATTCAATTGTATTCCGTACAATCGAATATTGAAAAAAAGCCATTTTCAGCCAAATCACAACATTCCACTGTATGAAATATAATAAAATCTCATTTTACGGTCAGCAATGCGTTTTCTATTGCAGGAAATACAATCAGTTGTCACCCCTTCACCGCCGAGCTGGCCACTCCTTCAATAATGTATTTCTGGCCGAGCAGGAAAACGAGAATCATCGGGATGATCCCGGCGGTTGCTGCGGCCATCATGCCGTTGTAATCGACATTGTTCTCCAGGATGAAGTTCTGCAGCCCGAGCGGAACGGTGAACAGATCCTGGTCGATCAGGAAGACGAGCGCGTTCTCATAATCGTTCCAGTGCCAGGAGAAATCAATAATCGCCAGGGTCGCCAGCGATGGCTTGGCCATCGGCAGGATAATCCGCGAGAAGATGCGGAAATGGCCTGCGCCGTCGATGAAGGCGGCCTCGGAGATTTCATGGGGTACGGAGAGGAAGAACTGCCGCATCATGAACACGCCGAAGATGGTGAACATACCTGGCAGAATGAGCGCCCAGTGAGTGTTATAGATGCCGGCCCAGTCGAACATGATGAACTTCGGCACGAACAGCACCTGCGGAGGAACCATCATCATGGACAGGTAGACCAGGAACATTGTGTTACGCCCCTTGAACTCAATTCTGGCAAACCCATAGGCTGCCAAGGCGGACAGGGAGACGGCACCGATGGTACTCAGCACAGCGACCTTAAGGGAATTCAAATAATAAGGTACGAAGCTGCCCTGGCCGGACCAGACTTTGACATGATGACTCCAGTTGAAGTGGTCCGGAATCCACTGGATCGGATAGCGGAATACCTCTGACGGTGTTTTGAAGGAGGTGCTGATCATCCAGAGGAAGGGTACAATCATGACGATGCTGAAGAACAGCATGATTAATGTGGTGATGATTTTGATAGCGGCGGCTTTATTCATATTCTCAGCTCCTTAGTAGTGAACCCAGCGTTTCTGGCCCAGCCATTGAACAACGGTGAAGATCAGAATGATCAGGAACAGGGCCCAGGAGACTGCTGAGGCATAGCCCATCTCGTAATAGCGGAAGGCATTCTGATAGATGAACAGGGATAACACAGTGGTGCTGTTCCCGGGTCCGCCCTGCGTAATCGCCTGGATGATGCCGAACTGCTTAATCGACATGATCAGCCCGGTAATCAGCAGCAGAAAAGTAGTGG
Source organism: Paenibacillus sp. FSL H7-0350 (assembly GCF_038593195.1). Taxonomy (NCBI): domain Bacteria; kingdom Bacillati; phylum Bacillota; class Bacilli; order Caryophanales; family Paenibacillaceae; genus Paenibacillus; species Paenibacillus sp. FSL H7-0350. Next base: position 4,725,542 of record NZ_CP151972.1, read on the forward strand.
GACTCACCAGCGGCCACAGGATGCTGCGGACCGTCTGCCACGTGCGGGCACCGTCGATGGTGGCTGCCTCCAGCAGCTCGCCCGACACCTCCTGCAAGGCGGCGAGGTAGATAATCATGTTATAGCCGAGCATGAACCAGATCCAGATGATATCAATCGCATACATGGACGTGTCCATCGTGGACAGCCAGCCGGGAGGGTTCTCGATGCCCATAGAGCGGAGAATGCCGTTAATCGGCCCGTTATTCGGGTGGAACAGCAGCATCCAGACGAAGGCTACGGCTACGCCGCTGGTAATGTAGGGCATGAAGTACAGGGCGCGGAGCAGCTTTTTGAGATAGACGGAACGGTTCAGGATGGCAGCCACCAGGAACGCCAGCCCAATCGACACCGGAACAGAGAGCAGGAACAGCAGCGTGTTCTTAATGGCAATATAGAAGACCTCATCCCCCAGCATCCGCCGGATATTGGCCAGCCCGATGAACTTGGTATTAGGACTCATAAACTTGTAGTCTGTAAACATGAGATAGAACGAATACATAGCCGGTATGATAAAAAACAGTATCACGCCAATCATATTGGGCCCGATAAACAGATAGCCCAGCAGCTGCTGACGTCGCATCCAGGTTGCTTTCACAATAGCCCCACTCCTTAGGTCTTAATAAGTACATTACAAGCATAGCAAGCGTTCCCGTGAGGGTTAAGGAACAAAACCACCCACTTCATGGCACAGAAATATACAATTACACAAGCGGCAGCAGGCGCTTCGTTCTTAGTTATGTTCTATCCAGGTTCCGCCCAGCAAGAAAAGCGGCATTCCCTTGAAGGAATGCCGCTGGAGCGATACTATGATCGTAATCTGAAAGGCAGGCTACAGGCTTAAGCTATCTGGCTTCTCCCGTTGTTGATGCCGGTATTGGCTGGGCGTCTGTGCGGTCAGGCGCTTGAAAATCTTGATGAAGTAGTTATCGCTCACGAAGCCGACCCGGTTGCCGATCTCATAGACCGGCAGGTCGGAGCCGGTCAGGAGCCGGATCGCCTGATCTACCCGTACACGGTGCAGATAGTGGATGAGGGTGCGGCCGGTTTTCTTTTTGAACAGGGTGCTGACATAATTCTCGGCCATCATGACATACTGCGACATCGACTTCACGGTAATATCCTCAGCGTAGTGTTCGTGCAGATAGTGAAGGATCTTCTGGATCTCCGGGTGGCTCGTAATCTCCTCATGGGCCGGCGGGGGCGGGGGAGACTCCTTAAGCACATCCGGCTCTGCCTTGCGGTTCTTCTCCAGCTCGCCGCTGATCTTGCGCAGTGTGTCCCGGAGTGAATTCACGCTCATCGACAGCTTCAGAATATAATTGGACGCCCCGTATTCCATGGCCTGCCGCACATTCTCGAAGTCATTCATGCAGGTCAGCATGACGAAGCGGGAAGCATACCCCTCCTCACGGGTTCTGCGCAGCAGCTCGACGCCATCCATCTCCGGCATGACGATATCCGAAATCACCAGATCGGGTACATCTTCGCGGATCATCTCCAGCGCCTCAGCCCCGTTGCCCGCTTCTCCGCTGACTGTGAAGCCAAGCTCTTCCCAGGCGATAATCTCACGCACGCTTTCCCGTACAAATACCTCATCCTCCACCAGCAGTACCTTCCACATGTGTAATCCCTCCCTTAGTTATGCGCTTCAAGCCGGATGTTCGTTGCCGTAAGGTGTGGACATTAGCAGCGGGAGCGTTAAGCGGACCGTAACGCCTTCGCTGGTTGAGAGAACTTCAAGCTGCCCCTCTTCCCGGAACAACAGCCGCAGCCGCTCCTGAATGTTACTCAGTCCGATGCCCGGACGCTTGCGCGGAGCCTTGGGGCCTCCGCCCTGCTCCATGCCTACGCCGTTGTCCCGGATCTCGACAATCAGCCTGTGCTCTTCGCGGCGGACGTTCAGCTCAATGAGGCCGTGGCCGGGCAGCCTGCTGATTCCGTGGATAATGGCGTTCTCCACCAGCGGCTGAAGGCTGAGCTTCGGCACCAGAGCATAGAGAATGTCCTCGTCATACGTGAAAGTACAGTCGAATTTGTGGGCGTAACGGACCTGCTGAATATGGACATAGGCCTCAACAAGCTCAATTTCATCCTTGAGATGGATCAGATCCTTATCGGTATTCAGACTGGCCTCCAGCAGCTTGCCGAGCGACAGGGTCATGTTCGTAATATCCTCGTTATGCTCACGGATGGCGATCCATTTGATCGTATTCAGCGTGTTCAGCAGGAAGTGGGGATTCGTCTGGGCCAGCAGCATCTGAAAATGCACCGCCTCCTTCTGCCGCTCCTCCGCCTTCAGCTTCTGGATCAGCAGGTGGGTGTCGTCAAGCATCGTATTGAAGGTCCGGGTCAGCTCAAGGATCTCGCCGCTGAATTTGTGCTCCGGGAGGCGGATCTTCAGGCTTTTCTGCACCGCCGCCTTCATCTTGTTCTGCAGATGGGACAAGGGCCGCGTAATCGTCGTAGCAATCACGAAGGTCATCATCAGGAAGATGCTCGTCAGCACCAGGAACGTAATGAAGTACTGCTGCTTCAGCCCCTCGATCTCCACGAACAGCACAGACAACGGAATCCGGTTGACGATATACCAGTCCAGCGACTCCACATAGATATAATTAATCAGGGCGTTCGCGTCCTTGTCGATAAAATACTGCTGTCCCGGCTGCCCGGCAAAGCCTGCCTTCACCTTCTCGGATAGCTGGCTGCCCGGAACCGACTGGGAGATATCCTCGCCCGAGCGGGTAATCAGGAAATATTGCTGCTCCAGATCGGACTGCTTGTGAATGGAGCGCAGCCAGTACGTATAATCAATGCTGATCCGGGCCATGCCATACGGCTGGTTCCGGGCATCCTCCAGATAGGCGTATAAGGAGAGAAGGTAGGCGCTGGTCGAGACATCACGCAGCACGTAGTTGGTATCATTAGGCACCCAGTGATAGGAGCTGTTATTCATCTGCCCTCTGTCGAACCCCGGATTTCCCCGCAGATCCGAATAGACCAGTGAATCCTTAGGCTGGTAAGAGGTGTATGCGCTTTCAGATAAGTCCAGAATCATGAAGTAGACCGAAGGATTATACAGGAAGAAGCTGTTGTTCAGATTCTTGAAAATATTCTCCATCAGCCGCTTGTTCTCCAGCTCATTACGCTGTCCGGGATGGAGCAGTACGGACTTCACAGTGTCATCCTGCTTCAGGAACAGCAGCGTTTTGAAGGCAATACTGATCTGGTCCTCCAGCGTGCGGTACATCTGCTCCAGCTGATAGTGGCTCTGCTGGCTGATTTTCTTCTGGACCAGCGTCTCAATACGCTGATAGTTATAGATATTCAGTGCGCCGAACGGCAGCAGAATCAGGCACACGAACGCGGTGAACAGGCGGTATTTCAACTTCTGGGGAATCAGCACACGCAGCAGCTGTGACACAGGGAAGCACCTCCAAGCCTGACTGAACCTGCCCGGTTCGGGACGGTTGATATGCTAGATTATAGCATAATCCCTCCGCCGGATTGGCGATATTTCAAATTGCATGGATTTGTTCCAGCGGGTACGGGAGGAGGCCAGAAATGCATAGTTTTGTTCTATTCGGGCTGCTTGACAGCGGGACAAGAAAGACGGATCGGATAGTTATCCGCCCCGCCTTGTCAAGGAACCCCATGGAGTATGCAGGGGCATAAGATGGATGTCAGTTTAAACGAATGATGTTGTACTTCAGCGCAAGCAGAAGAAACACGCCAGCCAGGAAAATGACTCCCGCCGAGACTAATCCGCCTATAATGATCGTCCTGTCAAAGGGGTTGAAGCTTTTGAGCATTCCATCACTCCTCTGTAAAGATAGTCCCTCCCCCCAATTATAAACGATCTGCCAGTGTGCGCGGTAATTAGGGTTCCCGGACGCATGTGCCGCCTAGATTTGTGGACCGACGGACTCAGAGGCCGTTATATCCCTCCAGGTAACCGGAAATGAAGGGGGAAACGGTAGTTAAGCGCCTCTGAGTCCGCGTGGCCTCCAGAACAGCGCGATTCGCCCAAATTAGCGCATTCCAGTCCGCAAGAACGCGGCTGGAGCTTGCCGCATTCATTCAAGGCCTAGCCTGTTCCTGATAGGTTCAGATAAAAGAAAGAGAGGCGCCATGATTCCCATGGCAAGCCTCCTGTACGATGCATGATATCTCTCTGTTTCTTCTCTGTCTGCGCCCCTCACGCTACTTCTTCTGCTTCAAATACCCGTTATGCCGCGCTGCCATGGCCTGCACAGTCTGATCGAGCGACTGCGAGCCGAGGAAATACTTCTCATACTCCTGTGAGCGCAGGTCCATTACCTCTTGCGGCAGGCTGCGGACATAGGTTGGCGTCTTGTTGTCGAACATGACGTACATCAGGGAGTCCAGATCGTAGGAGTCACTTTTGTCGCCGATGAGGCTCTTGAGCGCATCCTCCTGCTTGGCATCCTTGGAGGCCGGGAGTCTTCCGCCCGCTGCCATCGGGGACATGCCGCCATCGGAATACCACTTCAGGAACTCCCAGGCCGCTTCCTGCTTCTTGGACTTGGCGTTAATAGAGATGTAATCGCCGAGGCCCCCGCGGGTCACGTAATCACTGGCGGATTCAGTGAGCCGGGGTACAGGAGCGAAGGCGATTTTGAAATCACGCGGGAAGTCAGTGAAGTTATTCGAGCTGCGCAGCAGCCACGCCCCGATATTGAGCATCGGCACCTCTCCGCTGAGGAACACCTGCTCCACCGGCATCTTGGAAGTTAATTGCTCGCCGAGCGGCGGTGTGGTCTTATCGTCCTGCATCATCCCGTTCAGCGTCTCAAGCCATTGTCTGACCAGCGGATGGTCGAGATTGGAGGTGCCGTCCGGCTTGGTGTAGCCCTCCTGAGAGAGCACGGAGTCGATGGGGTCCACGAAGGGCTCCATATTTTGAATAAAACCGTAGGAATTGCCGCTCTTCAGCTTCTTCGCATACTCGCGCAGCTCATTCCAGGTCCATTCCTTCGGAACGGGCAGGCCTGCCTTATCCAGTTCGTCCTTGTTCAGGGCGATGAAGAACGGGCTCTTGGTCGTCGGAACACCGTAGAACTTGCCGTCAATTTTCCAGCTCGCGGTGTCCGCGCCCATCTTCTCTTCAATGTTGTAATCGGTGAAGCTGCTGAGGTCCAGGGCCAATCCAGACTCCACCCGCTTGGCGGCATGGGAGATCGTATAGTTCACGAACAAATCCACATCCTGGCCGGTAATCATCGCCGTGTCCAGCTTCAGATTGCCGTCATCATCATTAACATAGCGTACATATTCCACCTGAATATCGGGGTGCTCCTTGTTCCAGTTGTCCACCACCTGCTGCGGACCGGATTCCGGCGGGACACCGCCCCACATTTTGAGCGTAACCGCTGTATTCTTACCTGTAGCAGAGCTTCCATTGTCCGCTGAAGATGAATTGCTGCTGTTCCCGCAGCCTGCGGCCAGGCCCATGATCAGAACGAGTGAAGTGATTCCGGCAATAACACGGCTCTTGTTCAAAAGCGACAACCTCCCTGTGTGTACTGTATAGGCTTGCAACTCAAGAATAGCAGATGGCCGGAAGCGTCAGAAGGAACAAAAAACAGGAGAATATGGAACATAACTTTACATTCTCTCCCCGGGTTATGGCTAGGGCGGGCTATAGTGCAGGGAAACGTTCTATTCCGGGAGCCGCTGAGGCATCCTAAGCCCATTGTGTAAAAACACAATCATGTCAGATCATGTTTTTCTTTTTACCCAAAATGCAGCTGAAGATCATATGTTATGATTCTTTACATAAGAGAACCCTACCTGACAGGAGCGATGAACGATGATTATTGGCGTACCGAAAGAAATCAAAAACAACGAAAACCGCGTAGCGATTACCCCTGCGGGTGTGGTGAGTCTGAGCGCAGAAGGTCATAAGGTGCTTGTAGAGGCCGGAGCGGGTGCTGGCAGTGGATTCCTTGATGAAGATTATGCCATAGCTGGTGCGGAATTGGTTGCTGAAGCTGCCGCAGTATGGGCTGCTGCTGAAATGGTAATGAAAGTGAAAGAACCGCTGAGCAGTGAATACGGCTACTTCCGCCCGGGGCTTATCCTCTTCACTTATCTGCATCTGGCTCCAGAGCCGGCCCTGGCTGCCGCCCTCAAAGACAAAGGCGTATTCGCCATCGGCTATGAGACCGTAGTGGATGGACGTACCTTGCCGCTGCTTACCCCGATGAGCGAGGTAGCTGGGCGTATGGCTGTACAGCTCGGTGCACAATTCCTGCAAAAGAACTACGGCGGACAGGGTATCCTGCTCTCCGGTGTTCCTGGCGTAAGCCGCGGCAAGGTTAGCATTATCGGCGGCGGTGTGGTAGGCACCAATGCAGCCAAGATGGCCATCGGGCTTGGCGCCGAGGTGACCATTATCGATCTGAGCGCAGACCGGCTCCGCCAGCTCGACGATATTTTCGGTGCCCAGATCAGCACCCTGATCTCCAATCCGTATAATATCGCTAAGGCTGTTGCTGAAGCGGATCTGCTGGTAGGGGCAGTGCTGATTCCGGGCGCGAAGGCGCCTAAGCTGGTAACGGAAGCAATGGTGCAGACGATGAAGCCAGGTTCTGTCATTGTCGATGTGGCGATTGACCAGGGCGGGATTGTGGAGACGATTGACCGGGTGACCACGCACGACAACCCTGTATTCGAGAAGCATGGGGTCCTGCACTATTCGGTCGCCAATATGCCGGGCGCAGTCGCCAAAACCTCGACCATTGCCCTAACCAACGTCACCGTTCCATATGCCCTGCAAATTGCTAACAAAGGCGTATTCCAGGCCATCGAAGACAATGCCGGTCTGAAGAGCGGCGTCAACGTAGCCAACGGCAAAATCACCTGCCAGGCCGTAGCCGAAGCTCTTGGGGAAGAGTACTTCACGGTTGAAGCTGCTGTAGAGCAAGAGTTCACGCTGATCTAATTTGTAGAGAAAAAAGTCGGCAGGAAAGAGTACGTCTACGCCTATTGCAGTCCGGTGAGTTATCACCGGGCTTTTTTTGTGGTGAGTGGGCTAAATGTAGTCGAAAAAGCGAACACATTCGGCGCTGCGGAGGCACGTAGGCCGAATGTAATCGGAAAACCGATCACATTCTTCATACCATGTCAGGTTTCCTCCACATTTTTTGCATCTCCCTATAGGCAACTGCCAGGTGCTGTAATATAATGTAATCACTTATATAAGCTTCGGCTATCCTTTGGGGTTGAGGTGGGAACATTGACAGAAGCAGAGCCATCATTTGACCGTTTTTTTGACAGCATGGAATCCCTGGCGGATACCCTTAGTGAATCGCTTCAGGCGCAGGTTACGATTGAGGACAGCAATCATCATGTGATTGGCTACAGCTCCCATCAGTTTGAGAGCGATGCCGCACGAATCTCCACCATTATCGGCAAAAGAGTACCGAATACCGTGATCATTGGCCTTCGCAAAAAGGGTGTGATGCACAATCTGGAGAATACCGGCCATCCGATCCGTATCCCCGCCGTGATGGAGGTCGGTCTGGGTCCCAGACTTGCCATGTGCATCCGGCACCAGCAGGAGATTCTCGGCTATATCTGGGTAGTGGACGGTGGGAATCTTACCGAAGGGCATGCGGAGCGTATCGTGGAGAAGGCTGCCGGGATTGCCGGACGTTATCTGCTGAAGCAGCGCGGCTGGAAGACGAGGCAGGAGAAGACGTTCGAGGATTTCTTTTGGAAGCTGCTGACCTCGCATTATGAGAGTGAACTGCGAATTCGCCAGGAGGCAGAGGCGGGGACGATTCTGCTGCCGGAGCGATATTATATCGGGGTGCTGGAGAGCAGCAGGCCGGTGGATGAGCATTTTTTGCAGAAATTCCGCAGGGTGATGGATACCTATAGCGGGCAGCGGCTGCTCTTTCAGACTGCCGAGCAGAACCGGCTGATTATTCTGTTCTCCTTTATATTTCCGGTAGAAGGGACGGGGCGTCTGTCTTCGTTCCTGCACAAGCTGCTAGGGGAGCTGGGCCAGAGCGAAGGCGGCAGGCTTACGGCAGGCTGCAGTCCTGAATACCGCGAATATACTTCGGCCGCCGAAGCGTACCGCGAAGCGCTGCAGATTCTGGAGATGAAGAAGCGGCTGCCTTATCATACCCGTGAGCTGCTGCTCTATGAAGAAATCGGGTTCTGGGCCTACCTTCCGGCTATTCTGGAACAGAAACGGAACCGTCCCCGCCGGAGCGCGCTGCTCTACCCTCTGAAAGAGCATGACCGTGAGCATAAGAGTGATTTCCTGAAGACTCTCGCCGTATATCTGTCGCTGAACGGGAATCTGAAGGAATCGGCCGCTTTTCTGCATATTCATACCAATACCTTAATGTACCGCCTGAACCGGATCGCCGAGATTACAGGCCGGAGCCTCAAGGAGACCGATTACCGCACCTCCATCTATCTGGATCTTCTGACCGAGGAGACCGCACAGGTAAATCTATGGTTCCAGGAGGCTGACGGTTCCAAAGAGTAGCTAAAGTTTTCGGGCAATCCGAAACGCGTTATTCGCCTGTTCAAAGCCGACCTGAGGATAGAACGTTAAAGCTTGCTCGGAAGACAAAAGCACGATGGATACTTGATCTCCTAAGGTCTGCTGAAGCAGTTCTATCAGGCTCTTACCTATATTTTTCTTCTGATAATCCTGAATCACAGCTAAATCTGATAGATAACAGCAGTAACAATAGTCCGTAATGGCCCGTGCTACTCCGACTACCCGGCCGCCATCCCAGCAGCTAATTAGGACATCGGCCTGATCAATCATTTTTCCCATACGGTCTAAATCGCTGTGAGGCCGCTTTAGCCCCGATAATCTAAACACCTCAGCCATTTGTTCAGGCAGTAATTTTTCGTTGACCTTAAATTCTAATGCCATAATGACTCTCCTTTTACATTCATTTTTATTATTCTAAGCTATAAATGAGCAAAAATGGATAAAGGATACTCTTGCATCGTCTATAACTAAGTGGAGGTTTTTATGAGAAAAATAGTGAGCGTATTTCTCAGTGTCACAGCGATCTCAATGAGCATTGGAGTGAATAGTATATTTGCTTCAGCAGCTCCCGCTGGTAGTGTAGCTAGTGTCAAATCTTCCAGAGAACATCCAAGTGTTTTTATCAATAATGAAAAATTGGATATCTACGCTAATGTTACAACTCTTGGGACAACGCTTGTTCCTATGCGGCCTATATTCGAGGCCTATGGAATGACAGTAGAATGGAATAACGCGACCAAAACAGTTACTGCGACCAAAGATGATATTATCATTCAGTTAACAAATAATTCATATGATGGGGTTGTGAACGGAAATAAAGTGGTATTAACTCAAGCTCCTTCTCTAGAACCTGATAGTAATATATTCTTTGTGAATTTAAGATTTATCTCTGAAGCACTTGGCGCACAGGTTACTTGGAATAAAACGGCTGATGATGCCTCCGTGTATATTAATTTTTCTGAATAATACTGAATGCATGTAGAGAGTCTGCCGTTCAACTGGGCAGGCTTTTTATTTTTTTTTATTTTTTAAGTTCTGGTTGTAATCCATCTGTGTAAATCACCTTATATAGTGAGGGCATCTGTTCAGCGTCTATCTGCTAACTAGAGGAGTGTGATGTAAATGAAGAAAGTGCTATATGTACCGCTCGATGATCGGCCTGTCAATTTGGATGATGTGATTGTGCTAGGGAAGTCGGCGGGGATTCATGTGATCACACCGGATGTAACGGACCTTAAGAACCGCCTGGATTCGCAAAAGACAGCATCAGGCACAACCCTGCTGACCACAGGTTCACCGGCTTATGGAGACACAGCCAAGATCCGGCAATTTATTCGGGATCATGCGGCTTCAGCGGATGGCTTCATCCTCTCGGCGGACATGCTCGCTTATGGGGGACTGATTGGAAGCCGCCGTCTGCGTACGGATGCAGGGGGTGCTTATCCCGCTTATGATGCTGCAATTACAGAACTGCTGGAAGTCATCCGTGAAGTGAAGCAAGCTTACCCGGACAAGCCAGTGTATGTAATGGATACGATTATGAGGCTGGCCACCACCTCTTTTGCGGAAGGGCTGGATTTGGCGGCCTATACCGAGTCCCGTAATTTCATGCTTCAGCCGCGCAGAAGCTTCGCGCAGTTCGATGATATTCTCAGCGGATATAACCTGTCCCAGACTGGCGCATATGGAGATACGGCTACTTTTGATAAAGAGCAGTATTACAATACCAGAGCGCATAAGTTCAAGACGAACCGCTATATTCTGGAGGTGCTGGCGCAGGAGGGCTCTATTGATTTCCTTGCAGTCGGTGTAGATGACGCCAACACTCAGGGCGTGCAGATTAACGAGATTCACTATATGGAAGCAGGCATTAATGAATGGCTGGGCGGGACTCAGGGTCAAAATCCGGACCGGGCCGTCATTCTCCCTGATGCAGACGGACTGGGACAGTCCTTACTGGCACGGATGGCGAATCAGCTCTACCGGAACGGGGCCACCACCAGATACACTGTTGAATATTTCGGACCTCATGGCTCTACCCTTACGAGTCCGTATGAATATATGAATGTGCATCAGAACATCCTGCGCCATCTGGATATTGTGGGGGGAGAGGCGGTAGGTGATGCCCGTGAGGTGGAGATTATCGCAATTACCGCTGCGGATCAGGCACTGGCTGCGGTTAACCGGATCGAAGATAACTATTCCCGTCTTGTCCCGTCGGTAGTGATTGACTGTGTCGGCGCAGGTGCAGCAGATGCAAGTATAACTGAGGCTTTGCTGGGCAGCAGGCGTACTGGCGCGCTATTTGGGTATAGCGGCTGGAATACGCCAGGGAACAAAATCGGCCTCTCACTGGGCATGGCCCAGGCCCGGTATGCTTGGGTCGTTACAGAGACCGGCGCAGCAGCGCTGGCTCTTGCGGTTAACGCTCACGGCTCACTGTTGTTCAAGCGCTTCCTGAAGGACTACTTCTACAAAAGGCTGGCGATTGGCGAAATCCGGACGTACTCCAGAGGCCATTCGCTCTATGAGAATGTTGCAACGTTTACAGATCAGAATATGCTGTTGTTCAATAGCCCGGAGGACTACGCTCATCTTCAGGCTCTGCTGAGAGAGCGGATGCAGACACACACAGCCACGCTTGCCGGGACGACCGCCTTCCTGATTGGCAGTGCTGAGCCGGCGTGCAGTATCCGGCAGATTAACGGGGGCAGTTGGGTCTTCTCGGAATATACCAGTGCCGTACTTCCATACGATGATCCCGATTATATTTGGGGCCGCGCCTTTGAGATTACTTTGAATCCTCATGTCACCTTAGATTAATAGGTGTTTCTGATCGGCAGCTCTCCGTGGATAGATTACGGGGGGCTGTTTTGTTGTAAGTATATATGTTGTAGGGGGATTCGTTGCTGAATTCATCTCCTACGCACCAATAGGAGGCCCGACACGTACAATAACCTATATTTCATGACAAGAAGACAAAAGGGGGAAGCAGAATGGGGTATGGATACGCGGCTCCTGTGGATATGGCCTTTGAGAGTAGAATGCGGGGGGAGATTATTGCGGCAGCCCGGGCAATGGATGCAGGAGGGACGGATTTCTCAACCTTCCAGAATTCCCGCTGCAATCCGAGGTATTGGACTCGTACAGGAGGTGGGGGATTTGAACTGAATGCAAATGTCACCCCTTCGGCAGCGATCAATGATATTTTTGTGAATGGACAGCTGTATGCCTTTGAATGTGCTATGGCGATGGTGATGATTCTATATAAAGCAACCATCAACATGATTGGGGAAGCGGCCTTCAACCGTTATTTCACCGGCCTGTACCTGTGGGACTGGAGCTATGACAGTAATCTGAAGCTGATTACCACGTTCAACCAGGCCGAGCTGCAGCCGGGCGATGTGGTCTATTTCAAGAATCCCGACCATGATCCGGCTAAGCCGGAATGGCAGGGGGAGAACGCCATTATGTTGTCCAGGGACAGTTACTACGGACACGGACTCGGGATCAAGAGTGCCGCGCAGATGATAACCTCGCTCAACAGGGAGCGGGTGCCGGGCAGCCGGACCTCGGCCTATCTGGCGGATGAGGGGCTTCACCCGGACTTTGACTATATTGCTTCACTGGGCAACGCGCGCCAGGGCCTGCCGGTCTCCAGCAAAGTGAATGCAAAAACCGCCATCTACTCCAGAATAGGTGCGAAATCCTATATTATCCGCTAGAGGGCGGCGGCCTAACCCTTGGCCGAACGGAATTTGAGCGGGTGCAGGCCGGTGGTTTTTTTGAAAACTGTACTGAAATAATGGGGATTCTCATAGCCGACCCGCTCCGAGATCTCCATGACCTTCAGGTCCGTGGTCAGCAGCAGCTCCTTCGCCTTGCCTATGCGGATCTGGGTGATATAGTCGGTAATGGTTCCCCCGGTCTCCTTCTTGAATAGCAGACTGATGTAGTTAGGTGTCAGAAATACGTCCTCGGCAATCCTGGACACGGACAGCTCTGAGGCGTATCCCTCCTGAATGATGATACGGATGCTGCTGACGATCCGGCTGTTCCTGGAGGTATTCTTGCCTGCCACATAAGCGCTTAGGTCATGCAGGAGCGACAGCATATACGCCTTAAGGCCGGTGATGGTGGTCTGCTGGTACAGCTTATCCATGATGCTAATCCGGTCGCTCAGCACCTGACCGATATCTTCATCAATCTCATATAGAGCTCTGGCGGAGGTGAAAATCATCTCTGCGCAGAGGCTCTGCACATATTCAATTCTATGCTTGTGCCCGGCCAGCCCGCCAAAGAGCTGCTCCATCAGCCGGGTGACGGTGTCCGTATGTCCTGCCTTCAATTCATTCATCAGCCGGGCCTGGAGTTTATAGATAAAGGTGCTCTGCAGCTTCTCCGTGTCGGGTTGGATATCCTTGATGTAGAGGACGGAGGCAGGCCCGGTATAGAATTTGTACACCAGCGCGGCCAGCGCATCCTTATAGGAATCCTCAAGCTGGCCCGCCAGCGGACAAGCCCGCCCGATGCCGACGGAGGCGTCCAGCCGCAGATACTTCTGAATGTTGGCGATAATCTGCCCGCAGGTCCCGGAGATGGAGTGGGACGGAGGCGTCTGCGGGGTGCAGAACACCAGGATGAACTCGTTCTCGCTAGCCACGAAGCTGATGGCGCAGGGGTAGCTGTCCAGGCTCTCCTGAATGATATTCTGAATGGAAAAATAAAGCAGCTGCTTGTGCTCCTCCGAGTATTTATCCACCGCGCTCCGGTATTCATCCAGCTGGAGCACACAGACGCTGAGAAGCGTCCCCTGCTGGAAGGGCAGTGCGAAGTACTGTATCTTCTGCCAGATCTCCTCCTCCTTGCGGTAGAGGCCGGCGATCAGATTCTGGAGGAATTTCTCCCGCAGCAGCGGCATATTGTCTTGAAGCTGCTGCTTAAGCTGCTCCATATCCAGCTGCTGCCCGCGTTCCTCTGTCAGCTTGGCCACAGCCTGGCGGAAGACACTGCGGATCTCGGGCAGCTTGACAGGCTTCAGAATATATCCCTCTGCATGGATCTTCAGCGCTTCCCGGGCGTAGGAGAAGTCCTGGGCGCCGCTGATAATAATAATCCGGGTCCGGCAGCCTGCCTCCCGCAGCTTCTCTGCTACCTCCAGGCCTCCCATTAATGGCATCATAATGTCGGTGAACAGGATATCCGGCCGGAGCTTCAGGCATAATTCGTACGCTTCCAGCCCGTCCGAGGCTTCCCCGATAATCTCAATCCCGAACTCTTCCAGCCAATCGAACACACGGATCAGACTGCTGCGGATAAACGGCTCGTCATCCGCTACGATCATCGTTAACATCTTCATTCACCTCATTCCAAGTAGTGACCACCGGGAACCGGATGACAGCCAGCAGACCGCAGCCGTCTTCGGTATTGTCGTAATAACGGATGCCGTAGGATTCTCCAAAAAACTGCCGGATCCGCATATGTACATTGCGGATGCCGTAAGACTGGTTGCCCGGCTGCGGGTCTGCCAGCAGCTGGTTCAGCCGTGCGGGATCTGCGCCTATTCCATCGTCGAACACGGAGATGCTAAGCAGCTCCTGCGTCTGCTCTACCCGGATACGGATCGTGCCTGTACCCCGCCGCTGCTGAATCCCGTGAATCAGGGCATTCTCCACCAGCGGCTGAAGACTGAGCTTCACCACCAGACATTCCTCTGCCAGAGCCCGGTCTGTCTCCTCCAGCTCATAGTGAAGCCGGTCCTGGAACCGGAACTGCTGAATCTGCAGATAGCTCTCGACCTGCCGCAGCTCATCGCGGAGCGGGATAATATTGCGTCCCTTACTTAGACTGTATCTGAAGAAGTCCGAGAGTGAGGTGACCATGCTGCTGATCTCGGGAATATCGTGGTTAATGGCAATCCAGTTAATGGAGTCCAGGGTGTTGTAGAGAAAATGCGGATTGATCTGGGCCTGGAGCATTTGCAGCTCGGCTTCCTTTTTGCGCAGCTCGGTGACGTAGAGCTTGTCGATCAGCGCCTTAATCTGCTGGAGCAGCTTGTTGTAGCGGTTGAATAAATAGGAGAATTCGTCCTTGCGCCGGTAGCGGATGGGGATATTGAAGTTCCCGCTCTCGGCATGCGACATCGACTGGATGAATTTGCGGATCGGTGCGGAGATATTCTCGGACAGCAGCAGCGCCATCAGGAAGGAGACGAGCATGCAGATGACAATTACGACGTACATCACCCGGCGGAAGGAGATCAGCTCCCCGTTAAGCTCGCGGACAGGTGAGAAGGACAGGATGGTCCAGCCGGTGTTCTCCAGGGTCTTGTACGAGACGAGCATCTCCTCACTGCCGATGGAGTGGCGGAAGGAATGCAGAGCGGACGGGTAGTCTGGTGGGGGCGGGTTACCGGTGTTGTCAGTATGGTCTGTAGTCAAGCTAAGCTTGCTGTAATAATCCTGGGCCGCGATATTCTGGCCGATGAGTGACGGCTCGGGGCTGATGGCGATGGTTCCGGACTTGTCTGCGATATAGACCTTACTGCCGGGCGTGGGCTTATAATGCTCCAGGAGCGTACCGAATTCGGCCGCCGGGATATCTAGGGTGAGCAGCCCGACATAGGGCAGTTGTGCATGCCGGATACCGAACAGGCGCTTCGCGAATTTGAGGGTGAACCGGGAATCCAGCGAGCTAAGGCCGACCACGGCAAAATCTGCTTTGGCCGGAATGCTTAAATACCAGGGCTTCAAGGTGATAAGATCAATATTGAATACACGGCGCGAGAAGTTATATTGGGTATATTCCGGCCGGTTCAGCATATAGAGCATAGGAACGAAGTTGCTGCCGGAGGTCCCGTTCGCGGGGAAATCCTCAAGGATTTTGCTAAGGGCGGCCAGTTCATTAATGATTCCGGTACTGTCTGTTGGCCGGTTGGAGGAGATGAGGTCCGCGAATTCAGAATTCAGGTACAGCGCAGTCATGGCTTGATTGGCGGCTTCGAACCGGCGGGCCAGATTATCCTGAACCAGATTGAAGTTATTCTCAATCGATGTATTCATATTCCGGGTAATGATCCCGGCGGATTTGTTATAGATGGTGACCGAGATGATCGTAGTCGGGAGAAGAACGAGGAAGAGGAAGTAGAGAATCAGGCGGCTGCGGATGCTGAAGTTATAGAGGAAGAGTGCCTTCGACAACGAATCGTAATATTTCTTCATCGGAGTCCTCCTTCCAGGGTAATAATTGGTATACATTGTAAAACGCGTGAAGTCAGGATGTCAACGCAGGAGGTGCGGTGTGAAAAGGTTACTGTTCTATTTTATTGCCGTCTTAGGCTGCGGGCTGGCTATTTACACTCTTGGTTATAACCGCCCGCTGCTGCCGGACCTCACCCCGGACGAGGAGGCCGTACCAGCGGAGCAGACCACCAGGGTGAGGGTCGCCCTGTCTGACTGGACGGAGAATCTGGAAGTGAAGAATGCCATCAGCCATTATAATAAAACGAATCCCGATCAGATTGAGATTGTGCCCATGAACCTTGCAACAGATGCCTACGACGATACCTTGAATATGCTGATGACCTCCGGGCAGGGGCCGGATGTGTTCAGTCTCGATAACGCCTGGCTGGCCACATATGTAAACAAGGGGTATCTCGCTAATCTGTCTGCGGACCTGGATGCCGGATGGCTGCTCCGGTTCCCGGTATGGGCCAGGAAGTACGCGTCCGGCTCGTTGTTCAAGGGCGGAATCTACTTCATGCCCTCCAGTATTGATACCGTGCGCCTCATCTACAATAAGCAATTGTTCCGGACCGCCGGACTAGACCCGGAGCAGCCTCCCCTTACCTTCGCCGCACTGGAGCAGGCGGCCCTGCAGATCAGCCGGGCCGGAGCACCGGTGAACAAATACGGCTTCGCGTTGCCCGCCGGGGATAGCCGGGCCAGTCTCCAGGCTGGGCTGGAGCTATCGAATACCTACAGCGGTTATTATCTTTATGATTACCGGTCGGGCCGTTATGACTTGAGTGTGTATGCTCCCTGGCTGCAGATGGTGCGGGAGATGAAGCAGCAGGGCAGCCTCTATCCGGGGGAGACTCTGCTGAAGCTGAGCAGCGCGCTCCGGCAATTCGCGGACGGCAATATCGGCATGATGTATGTTACCAGCAAAGATTATGTCAAGCTGCAGGAGTATATGCCTAAGGATGATTGGGGAGTAGCGCTCCCTCCGGCCGCGGACCTGTCACGGCGCGGAGCCGGGGCTCTGATGATGATCCCCCACGCTCCGCTGGTGGTGAACAGTTCGGCAGAGAGCCGGGAGGCTGCGGTGAAGGTCTGGCGTTTTCTTCAATCGAAGGAGTTCCTGGGCATGCTGTACCAGCAGGCGCTCGCCCTCCCGGTGACAGACGGGATTATGGATAAGCCGGGCACTTCACGCGGGCTGCGCCACTTCAGGGAATTCTATCCCACCGCAGCAGAATCGATCTACCCGCTCTCCCCGCAGATCATGGACCAATACGACCCGAATACGGTGTCGATGGAGCCGCGTTATTCAGGTGACCGTCCAAGAATGCAGCTGTACCTGAGGATCATCGCGGGGGACATTCCGCTGGACCAGGGACTGGGCAGCGAGAGTGAGCGGCTGAATCAGATGCTGGATATTGCAGCTACCGGGTATTCTTTTCGGCGTGAGGAGTATATCTATCCGCAGTTCGATCCCCGTTCCCCGTTATTGGGGGAGAGCCAGCAGAGCCGTTCAAGCAGCGGACGCGAATAGAATAGGCTTATATTCAGGGACCTTTCCCGGCCAGTGCGGCTCGCGGGAGGGTTCTTTTGTGTTGTCTCCTATTTATATGGGATGCCTGCCGGAATCTAGCTCTACTGCACACACCGTGCCGGAATCGCAGAATATTACTATATTGATCCATCTTTCTGCTGCTAGCTATCCTGCTAGCTTCTATGAAGTCAAAAGATAGATTAAGCGAGGAAAGGACAATCTAGCAGGACAGTACAAATCTACCATTAAAGGAGACAGTGAAATGACTCTACTATCTACAGGACCACTGGAAAATAATGCAGTAGGAGGGGTAAGACCCACCACACAGGTTACGGTCAGAATTGATAACCGCAGTAGTGTTGCAGCTTCTACAGTATCTTTACAAGGCTATTACATGCAGGGAGGCATGCGGGTACTGTATGTCAGTCAATCACTTAATGTAGCTGCCAATGAATCTATTACTTCTACTTATTTTGCGGATTTGGATGCTTTTGAATTTGTGTTTGACACTCCGGCTATTGTAGATGATCCGGTTCAAATCTCTGTGTGGGGCAAGAGCAGTACCGGCCAGCTCGTCACCGCCCACCGGCTGGTATCGGCTGAATTATTGGGCGATACTGGCGTAACGGGGGCCACTGGGGCTACTGGAGCAACAGGCGTGACGGGTCCGACAGGCGGGACCGGTGCGACTGGAGCTGGGGTGACCGGTGCGACTGGAGCTGGGGTGACTGGAGCGACCGGGGCAACGGGTCCGACAGGTGCAACAGGTGTGGGAGTGACCGGGGCGACCGGAGCTGGGGTGACTGGAGCGACTGGAGCAACAGGCGTAGGAGTGACCGGGGCGACTGGAGCAACAGGCGTGGGAGTGACCGGGGCGACTGGGGCAGGTACGACCGGTGCGACTGGAGCGACTGGGGCAACGGGAGCAGGAGTGACCGGAGCGACTGGGGCAACGGGAGCAGGAGTGACCGGGGCGACTGGAGCAACGGGAGCAGGAGTGACCGGGGCGACTGGAGCAACAGGCGTGGGGGTGACCGGGGCGACTGGGGCAGGTACGACCGGTGCGACTGGAGCGACTGGGGCAACGGGAGCAGGAGTGACCGGAGCGACTGGGGCAACGGGAGCAGGAGTGACCGGGGCGACTGGAGCAACAGGCGTGGGAGTGACTGGAGCGACTGGGGCAACGGGAGTAGGAGTGACCGGGGCGACTGGAGCAACAGGCGTGGGAGTGACCGGGGCGACTGGAGCAACAGGCGTGGGAGTGACTGGGGCGACTGGGGCAACAGGCGTGGGAGTGACCGGAGCGACCGGAGCAACGGGAGCAGGAGTGACCGGAGCGACCGGAGCAACGGGCGTGGGCGTGACCGGGGCGACCGGAGCGACAGGCGTGGGAGTGACCGGAGCGACCGGAGCAACGGGCGCGGGAGTGACCGGAGCGACTGGAGCAACAGGAGTAGGAGTGACCGGAGCGACCGGAGCAACAGGCGTGGGAGTGACCGGAGCGACCGGAGCGACTGGGGCAACAGGAGTAGGAGTGACCGGAGCGACCGGGGCAACAGGCGTGGGAGTGACAGGTCCGACAGGTGCAACAGGCGTGGGAGTGACCGGAGCGACGGGAGCTGGGGTGACTGGAGCGACAGGAGCAACAGGCGTGGGAGTGACTGGAGCGACCGGGGCAACAGGCGTGGGAGTAACCGGAGCGACCGGGGCAACAGGCGTGGGAGTGACCGGAGCGACTGGAGCAACAGGCGTGGGAGTGACTGGGGCGACTGGGGCAACAGGCGTGGGAGTGACCGGAGCGACCGGAGCAACGGGAGCAGGAGTGACCGGAGCGACAGGAGCAACGGGAGCAGGAGTGACCGGAGCGACAGGAGCAACGGGCGTGGGCGTGACCGGGGCGACCGGAGCGACAGGCGTGGGAGTGACCGGAGCGACCGGAGCAACGGGAGCAGGAGTGACCGGGGCGACTGGAGCAACAGGCGCGGGAGTGACCGGAGCGACCGGAGCAACAGGCGTGGGAGTGACTGGGGCGACTGGGGCAACAGGCGCGGGAGTGACCGGGGCGACTGGAGCAACAGGCGTGGGAGTGACCGGGGCGACCGGAGCAACAGGCGCGGGAGTGACCGGAGCGACCGGGGCAACAGGCGTGGGAGTAACCGGGGCGACTGGAGCAACAGGCGTGGGAGTGACCGGAGCAACAGGCGTGGGAGTAACCGGGGCGACTGGAGCAACAGGCGTGGGAGTGACCGGAGCGACTGGAGCAACAGGCGTGGGAGTGACCGGGGCGACTGGAGCGACCGGCCCGAATTTTGCGACAGAAGGATTTTCCGCCTTCCTGCCGACATTCTCGGTCACGACCAGTACTCAGCTGACCGGCTGGACTGTGACTACGCCTTACTATGATAGTGCGACATTTAATGAGACTACGGGCAACTACACGATACCGGTATCCGGCAGATATTCGTTTGAGGCAACCATTAACTACAGCACTACGGCTGCCATCTCGGTTGCATTGGGAACGGGAATTGATCCGGCTTTTGTAGTGCGGAGAACATCCCCGACAGTAACGGATCTGGTAACCGGATTGTTCCCGCTGCTCAATGTTAACATCGCGCTTCTGCTGACTCTGCGGACAATTCTTGGTAATGGTACAGTCACTCTAACGGGTGAAGTCGAGCTGAGTGCAGGTGATGTCATCGGCCTCTTTTATGCAGCAGATGGATTAACCGTGCCGTTAGATCTTGGAGGTGTCTCCTCGGGCATTGTGTGGTCTGTTCACAGACTGACCTAATCCCGGCAGGCAGATCAAGCGCATAAGCTTCAGTTAAAAGAGCGTTCCACAGCGGTCATCGTGGAGCGCCTTTTTGTTGTTGTATTTGGACAAAGTGAGTCTACATTTGTTGGTAAGAATTCTTTGAATGATTCGTAGAGTGACTTGATTACTGAATGTGGCTGAAGGGTCGCCGGGAGGAGCAGGAGTGAATCTAATATCACCGGTTAAAGGCTGCAATTGTGATCACATGCAGTCGTATGGCGATGGCCGGAATGTATACGAAAAACAGCATACATTGTGATCACATGCAGGCGCATAGTCCGAATGTATGTGAAAAACAGCATACAATGTGCTCACATGCAGGTGTATGGCCGGAATGTATGTGAAAAACAGCATACAATGTGCTCACATGTAGGCACATGGCCTGTATGTATGCGGAAAACAGTATACAATCGGTGCTGGCGCGCAGGTAATCCCAATCATCCGGTAGGATGATTTTGTTGTTTTTTCCGTCCGCGTGACCGCCGTTTCGGTTTGGCCGGAAGCGAGGCCCTTCCAAACTCCGTAGGATTTTGAACTTTTATTATAGATGGCCTTATTTAGCAGGGGGCCGCCTGCAGGTACACTTAAGTCAGGGAAGAGAGGGATCGCTGAAGGAATCAGGAGGCGGAAGGAATGATTACAGAGAAGAAGAGAAGTGTGGCGGGTACAGGCAGCAGCAGCTTGCCGGCAGGCCGGAACACACAGAAGAGACACGGGCTGAAGCATCTGCTGAAGCATAAGGTGCTGCTGCTGATGCTGCTGCCGGGCGTAGTATTTTTGCTGATCAACAATTATCTGCCGATGTTCGGAATTGTAATCGCGTTCAAGAATATCAACTATGTAGACGGGATTCTTGGCAGTCCGTGGGTGGGGCTGGATAACTTCAAATTCCTGTTCGCCACCTCGGATGCCTGGATTATCACCCGCAATACGGTGCTCTACAACTTCGTGTTCATTGTGCTCAATCTGGTTTTTGCCGTATCCATTGCGGTTGCCCTGAATGAGCTGAGGAACAAGCTGGCCGCCAAATTCTATCAGAGCATCATGTTCTTCCCCTACTTCCTGTCGATGGTGGTGGTGAGTTATCTGGTGTTCGCTTTTCTGAATGTTGAATACGGTTTCATTAATAAAGGGGTCTTCGCCCTGTTCGGGCTGGATGAGCTGAACTGGTATTCGGAGCCGAAGTACTGGCCGTTCATTCTGCCGCTGATCAATCTCTGGAAAGGGGTAGGCTATGGCTGTGTCATCTATCTGGCGGCCATCATCGGCATTGACAACGAGTACTATGAAGCGGCCCTGATCGACGGCGCCAGCAAGTGGAAGCAGATCCTGCACATCACGATTCCGCTCATCCGGCCGGTCATTATTATTACAACGATTCTGGCGATCGGGGGCATCTTCCGCTCTGACTTCGGGCTGTTCTACCAGACCACGCTGAACTCCGGGGCACTGTATCCGACCACGCTGGTCATCGACACTTACGTCTATAACGCGCTGATTAACATGGGCAACCTCGGGATGTCCGCAGCGGCCGGATTATACCAATCGGTGGTCGGCTTCTTCCTGGTCCTCGGCTCGAACTGGATCGTGCGCAAGGTCGATAAGGATCAGGCGGTGTTCTAGATAAAAGTCAGGCGGTGCACGTACCCTAAGAAGGAGTGGAAATCCGTGGCTAATAACGAAATATCCAGATTCACTAACGTTCTCCTCCATATTATTTTTATCATCCTGTCGCTGGCCTGCCTGCTGCCGATTGTACTCGTCTTCATGATCTCCATTACCGACTACGATTACATCGTGCGCAACGGGTATCAATTCTTCCCGGAGAAGCTTAGCCTGGAGGCTTACGCGTATATCTTCAAGGATTACAGTGTGGTGCTGCGGGCCTACGGCATCTCGTTCTTCGTCACCATTACCGGAACGCTGGTCAGTGTGTTCATCTCTTCCCTATATGCGTATCCGATCTCGCGGGCCGATTTCCGGTACCGGGGGGTGTTCGCCTTCCTGATTTTCTTCACTATGCTCTTCGGAGGCGGTTTGGTGCCGTGGTATATGGTCTACACCCAGGTGCTGGACCTCAAGAATTCGATCTGGGCACTGGTCGTGCCGATGCTGCTGTCCCCGTTCAATGTGCTGATTATGAAGACTTACTTCCAGATGAGTGTACCGCCTGCGCTGATTGAAGCCTCTACGATCGACGGGGCGGGGGAGCTGCGGACATTCTTCAAGATTGTATTTCCGCTGTCCCTGCCGGTCTTCGCCACGATTGGGCTGTTCAATACGCTGCATTACTGGAACGACTGGTTCAACAGCATGATCTTCATCACCGATACAGACCTCTATTCCCTCCAATATCTGATGTACAAAATGATCTCCCAGGCCGATTACCTGAGCCGCAACGGGGCACTCATTCAAGGCTCGGCTACCGAGCTGGCCAAATTGCCGGGCGAGACGATCCGCATGGCGATGGCGCTGATCGGCATTGGGCCGATTGTGCTGGCCTATCCGTTCTTCCAGCGGTATTTCATCAAAGGACTGACGCTCGGCTCTATCAAAGGCTAACCTCGGAACCTACCGATTAGCATATATTTGTTCCATCAAGGGGAGGAAAAAAGTATGGCAGGTAAAAAAGTCACAGGTCTGCTGCTGTCGCTTGTACTGATAGCCGGGTTCACCCTGGCCGGATGCTCGGGGAACAACGGCAACACAGCGGCGCCTACAGAGAAAGCGGGAGAGAGTACCACGGCTCCGGCGGCAACGAAGAAAGCTGCTGCCACGGAAGCGGCCGGAACAGAAGCGCCGGGTACGCTTGCACCGGTGGAGCTGTCCCTGTATCTGCCCGGCGGGCCGGATACGGATGTGGCATCCGTAGAGCAGGAGATCAACGCCTACCTGAAGGATAAAATCAACGCCACCCTCAAGATCAACCAGCTAAGCTGGGATAAGCCGGCTGACAAGGTTAACCTGATGATCCAGTCCGGCGAGGTGTTCGACATGGTCTATACCTGGAACTTCATGACCAATGCCGCGAAGGGAGCGTATCTGCCGCTGGAGGAGCTGCTGGATACCTATGCCAAGGAGACGAAGGCACAGATCAATCCCGCCTACCTGCAGGCGGCTACCGTCAACGGACATTTGTATGCGGTTCCAACCGAGAAGGAGCTGGGGCAGTCGGTCGGGTTTGCTTTTGACAAAGCAATTGTCGATAAATATGGCTTCGATGTGAACAGCCTCCAGAAGCTGGAGGATATTGAGCCGATGCTGAAGACGATTAAGGAGAAGGAGCCGGCGCTCTCCCCGCTGTTCATGAACCATACCGACAGTCTGCACTGGTTCACCGCGTATCCTGACAGCGAGGACTTGGACGGCAGCAATGATATCCCGACTCTGCTCGATTACAAGACCATGAAGGTGTTCAACGAATACGACACGCCAGCCATGACGGAGCGGCTGAAGCTGATCCGCAGCTGGT
Organism: Paenibacillus sp. FSL H7-0350; assembly: GCF_038593195.1. NCBI lineage: Bacteria > Bacillati > Bacillota > Bacilli > Caryophanales > Paenibacillaceae > Paenibacillus > Paenibacillus sp. FSL H7-0350. The sequence continues at coordinate 4,749,191 of NZ_CP151972.1, forward strand.
ATGAAGCGGGCTATATCAACAAGAATGGAGCTACAGACAAGACCGAGCTGAAGGATGCGGTAAAAAGCGGCAAAGCCTGGTTCGTCTACGGCAACATGAATCCGACCTCCACCAATGACTGGACCCGGCTCGCTGAGAAGCCGATGATCATCAAGACACTGCTGCCTGTTCAGGTCAGCACTAAGAGTCTGCAGGGCTCGATGCTCGCCATCTCCAGAACCTCGAAGAACCCCGAGCGGGCTATGATGTTCATGAACCTGATTCACACCGATCCGGTGCTCTACAACCTGCTGACCTTCGGCATTGAGGGCAAGCACTACAAGAAGCTGGAGAACAATACCGTAGAGTTCATTGCGGACAGCGGCTATAACTCCGTATCCTCCTGGATGATCGGCAATGTGCTGCTGAACTACCTGAATAAGGATGAAGATCCGAAGCGCGTGCAGCTCTATACGGACTGGAATAAGAATTCGAATATTTCACCGGTCATCGGGTTTGTGTTCGATTCGACCAAGGTGCAGTCACAGATCGGGGCGCTGATCAACATTACGAAACAGTATAAGAACACCCTGTTCTCCGGGGAAAAGGACCCTGAGCCGGTCCTGAAGGAGATGAACAGCAAGCTGAAGGCCGCAGGCCTGGACGCTGTGATTACGGAAATTCAGAGTCAGCTCGACGCTTTTCTGGCCGCCAAATAAGCAGTAGAGGCCATAGCACGCCCGGTATCCGGCAGCAGCAGTCACGCGGCCGCCTGCGGCAGGTACCGGGTATTCTCTTTCGCAAATCCAGCCTTTGGGGAGCCCCTATCTGATCAAGAGAGGGTGTTACTATGCGAATTCAGAGAATCACAGGCAAATTGCTCATTGCAGTTCTGGTATGGATGTCTGCATCATTGCCCGGAGCACGAATTAGCTCTGCCGAAATGCCGCCTGCACAGGTGGTTGTGGAAGACAGCGAGTCCGCTGCTGCGTCCCAACCGCCTGTGTCTGAGCAAGAATCCGTCAATAACAGTACCGTTACAGAGGATACCTACCAGCCGACTACACAGCTCTGGCAGCTCGGCGAGCATGATAACAGCTCGGCAGAATTTACAGTGTATCAGGATGTGTATAGTGAGAATATTACCCTCCCCGTAAATCCCGTGAACTGGAATACGATCTCCCGCGGCATGAAGCTGGACCGCAACGGCACGATGACACTTACCTTCAATCTAACAGAAGTCCCCCTCTATGGTACAGAATTCAGCTTCAAGGTACTGGATGCAAGCACCGCTATTCCACAGCTGGCCGTATTTACCAACGGCAGCTTCAGCGGGCTGATTCAGATTACCGGGCTGAACGACGGAGAGACCCCCCTTACGAAGACGTGGAAAGAAACCTATAGACTCTACATTCCCCCAGAACAGCTGAAGTCCGGCAGCAATGAGCTGAAGCTGACCGTGGACCGCGGGCTATACGCCGATCCGCAGGTACCCGGCTATGACGGAGACAGGTACCTGTGGTTCGAGTGGGATTATCTCAGGCTGGACGGATTGACTGAGCCGGCGGCCGAGCCTATCCACGGACGGTATGTCCATCTGGGAAGCACGATTGCCGCCTCGACCTTCCGGTATGACGAGCATGCAATCCGCCATCTGGCGCCGATGACCAAGTGGCTGGGCATTGCCTACAGCGGCAACTGGATGCGCACCTCCTTCTGGTCCGATACGAGCGCAGGCTGGGACCCGCAGGGCCGCAAGTACCTGGAGACACTGCGCGACCTCAATCTTACCCCGATGATCAATATCATCGGCGGCAACTGGAAGACTAACAGTGAGCTGGTGGCAGGGACGATCAGCTCCGCGCTGAGAAGCTATTATAGCGGATTTGTCAGCAAATTCGGCGATCTGTACCAGTATGCCGAGACAGGCAATGAGCCGGGATTGTTCGGCTGGGCACAGAAGGCGGTGCTGGCGCTACATGAAATGATGGACGAGGAGAGGCAGACGAACAGCCAGCCGTACCTGAAAATTGTCGCCCCGGGCTGGGCATACTGGCCGTATAATGGAAGCCCTGACGGCTGGGAACGGGATGCCGCCCAGCGGGCACCGATTGAAGCGCTGTCGGATGTGTCCAACGGACACAGCTATGGCGGGACCGGGGTCCAGCCGTTGCCGGGCGGCAGCCTGTATGAGAATCTGCGGGTGTATGGCGATTCGGAGGAAGGCTTCGGCAAAGAAATGGCCATGAGCGAGACCGGCAGCAACGACAATCATTCCGACAATACGAAATACGGCACGTATGCTTACAGGTTCGCTTCTGCTTTTGACCGGGAGCTGCGGGGGAATATCGGTTATGTCGATCATATTATGCAGCACGCCGCTTTCTTCAATGACGGGACGGAGTTTGGGCTGTTCGATTCTGCGATTAATTGGAACACGCACCGCTATGAAGATACTGCGGCGGTACCGGCCAATATCAACGAATCCGGGGAGACCCGGCTGAAGACGTTCCGCAGACTGGCCGCCGCTTATGCTACCCATGGAAGCCCGCTGGGCTACGAGGTGCTGAATCCGGCTGAGCTGACCGGGCTTAAGGCGTATTTCCGCGCAGTGGATACCTCGGCGCTGGGCACTTCGGCCATCGGGGCGGCTTCGGATAAAATCCTGCTGAACTTCGTGAATTTCGAGAAAACTCCGGTAACGATGCAGATCCGGGTTGCCATGCCTTCCAGCGGAGTGTATGCCGGGGAGCGGTTCGGTCCAGGGGAGACGTACGCCGCCGCCTACTCCCGCGTGGAGCTTACGGCAGACCCGTACATTACACTTACAGTAGCACTGGACGCGGGAGAGACGGTCCAGTACATTCTGGATGAGCAGGACAATACGCTGCCTGCTTCTCCGGGCAATCCCGCGGCAACAGCCGTAAGCCATGAGCAAATCCGGCTGACCTGGGCGGCTTCCACAGACAACGATGCTGTCGTGAGCTATAACGTCTACCGTGACGGCGGAGCGGCTCCGGTGATGAATATTCCGGGACGGCTGACCTTCTGGAGTGACTATACCGTAGCGCCGCAGACCACTTACAGCTACATCGTGCAGGCCGTGGATGACTCCGGCAATGTATCGCCTCCCAGCGCAGCCGTTACAGCGACCACACCGGTCATGCCGGTTACACCGCATGCCGCCGGAGATCCGTCCAAGTTCGAGGCCGAAGCTACCGCCTTCGCCCTGCCGCTGAGGACCGGCAATAACAGCAGCGCCTCGGGCGGTAAGGTGGTGGAGCAGACGCATAGCGGAGGCTTAGCGATCCAAGGCTTCCACTCCGAGAACGGAGGCAGCTACACCTTAACGATTGCATACGCTTCCAATGAAGAGTCGAAGAAAAATATTCTCGTGAACGGTGTGAAGCAGTCCACAGTAACATTGCCCTCCACGGGCAGCTGGACCGCGAATCTGACCTCACGGCAGTATGGGATTACCCTCCAGCCGGGCTATAACACCATCAGCTTCACCTCGGCCGGGAAGGGCGCGAACCTTGATTATTTCAAACTGGAGGAGGGGCTGTATGTTCCGCTCTCCCACTGGTATCCGGCCGCACACGATCATCCGTACATTGACTATACGGGATTCACGCCAGCGCCGAATGGAGTCTCCCATGTGACCTATGAGGAGGATGCCACGGCCGCCTTCAGCTTCAATGGCATCGGCGTCCGCTGGAGATCGGATATCAAGAGCGATATGGGCAGCGCGGATGTCTACGTCGATGGCGAGTTTAAGGAGACTGTAGTGATTCCGCAGGCGGGGCTGGAGGGCGATCATAAAATTGTCTATGAGCTGACGGGCCTTGCGTACGGGCTGCACCGGATTGAGATTGCAGGCAACGGCGGAAAGGTAATGGTCAGCGGGCTGGAATATGAGAGCTACGAGTCTGTGCTGCCGGTGCCGGGGCCGGATCTGACGGTGACGGATATCGGCTGGAATATCGTGAACAGCAATGGAAGTCCTTCCCCGCACAGCACGCCGCAGCTGGGTGACTCCCTGATCTTCTGGGCCAAAGTGAAGAACATCGGGGTCCGCCCCACACCGCTGAACGCTTCGACCGGACTCGGTCAGATTACCGGCGGCGCCTTCTCGGTCAATGGCGGAGTGGTTTCATGGACAGATACGAATACCAGTGTGATTCAGCCGGGCGAGGAGATCACCCTGACGGCTAACGCCAGTGCCCAGGGCACCCCCCGGTGGACGGTGCCGACCATCGGCGAATTCACAGTCAGCTTTTTTGTGAATGATATCTGGCGGTATGCGGAGATGAACAAGGAGAACAACAAGCGGGGGCAGACGCTGCTGATCAGTCTGCCCTGACGGGCAAAGCCGGATGGACAGATCACCGCAGGCGGTTTATAGAATTTTGAACTTATATTATAGCTGGCTGTATGTAGAGCAGCTTCGCTATCCGGTACACTGAATGGGAACAGAACCTGCCGGGAGGAGTCGGAATAAATGCAGAAGCCGTTAAGCAAGGAAGAACAGGAATGGGTGGAGGATACGCTTGAAGCGATGAGTCTCCGTGAGCTGATCGGGCAGACGATGCAGGACCATGCGGGCAGGCTGCCGTTCAGAGGGGATGATGAGGCAGGCCTCCGCCGGTATCTGGAGCAGTATCCGGTGGGCAGCTTCTTCATCGGCGGTGAGGTCATTCAGAAGGCCGCGGGCAAAGCGGAGGATTACCGGGACTGGGCGGGAATGCTGCAGGGCATCAGCAGGTTCCCGCTGCTGTTCTCCGGTGATCTGGAATTCGGGGCAGGCTCGGCCGTGAGGAGTCTCACGGCCTTCCCGCCGCTCCTTGCACTTGCCGCCGCCGATGATGAAGCGCTGGCTTATGAATACGGCAAATATACCGCGCTGGAAGGCAGGGCGGCGGGGTTCACCTGGGCGCTGGCCCCGGGCACCGATCTGCTGCTGAACTGGATGAATCCCGTGATTACGACCCGTTGTCTCGGCGATGAGGCCGGACGGGCGGCACGCCTGGCTGCCGCTGTTATGCGGGGCATGCAGGAGCATGGCCTTGCGGCATGCGCCAAGCATTTTCCTGGTGACGGGGTCGATTACAGGGATCAGCATATCATTACTACGGTGAACAGCTTATCTGAAGAGGACTGGTTCTCCACGTACGGGCAGGTGGCTGGAGAGATGATTGATCAGGGTGTGATGTCCTATATGACCGGACATATCGCCCTTCCCTGGATTGAAGATGGGGCAGGCGGTGCCGGATCGAAGCCGATTCCGGCAACCGTCTCTGAACGGATTACAACAGGATTGCTGCGGGAGCGGCTGGGCTTCGATGGAGTGGTGTTGTCAGATGCGCTGGATATGGGCGGGTTCTTATCCTGGGGAGACTATACGCAGCGCATCATAGACTGCTTCAATTGCGGTACGGATGTGCTGCTCTGGCCGGGAGTGCGGTACTTCGCGGTGATGGAGCAGGCGGTGGAGGATGGACGCGTCAGCCGGGAACGGCTGAAGGCCAGTGTCCGGCGGATTCTGGAAATGAAGGCGCGGCTTGGCGTGCATGCTGCCCGCGCCGGGGGAGAGGACGGTAGGGCACTGCCGCTGCTGGACGACAAGCTGCTGCCTGGTCTGGACCGGCAGGTCAGACAGTTCAGCCGCGAGCTGGCCGGACGCTGCATTACTCTGGTGCGCAACCGCACCGGCCAGCTGCCGCTGAATCCCCGGGCGGTCCGGCGGGTGCTGGTCATCATGCTGAACAAGGTGACGGAGGGGCGCAGATATGAGCGGATGAATCTGTTTGTGGAGCAGCTTAAGGCCAGGGGGCTTGCGGTCGATATTCTGGATGAATTCGAGCCGCTGACGACGCTGCGGCAACGGGAGCTGTCCGGGGTCCGCTGGGATGCCGCCTTCGCTCCCTATTTCCTCCCGCTGCACGGAATGATGAACACCGCCCGTCCGGTAGGCGAAGCGGCCAAAGCGATCTGGGCCATGCAGCATGCGGAGACAGTCCGGCCGATCGGTATTTCGTTCGCTACGCCGTATCTGCTGCAGGACATTCCCTTCTTAGATACCCTGGTGAATGCGTACTCTCTGCATGAAGATACGGTGGAGCTGACGGTTAAAGCGCTGTTCGGAGAGATTCCGTTCCAGGGAAGCTCTCCGGTAAAGGCAGAGATTCCAGAGGGTGATTACGATTCAGGGAGGCTTCAGACGTCTTGACTATCAAGCGGGAATTAGAGAACAGGCAGGCATTAGAGCAGAAGCTGGAGCGTATCTGGGAATACATGCGCTCCGAACGGCACCAGGGCAATTGGGCCATGGATATAGATCACTGGGACTGGGTGCCCGGCGTGGGCGTAATCTCATTGCTGGAATATGGTACGGCGACTGATAAACAAGAGGTGACGGATTACCTGCTGTACTGGGTGAACCGGAATAAGCTGAAGGCCGAGGGGGTTCGGGTTATCAATTCCCTGGCTCCTTACGCGCTCTTTCCTGAGCTGTACCGGCTGACCGGAGACCCTTGGTTGCTCAGCCGGGCGCAGGAGGTTGCCGCATGGATGCTGGAGACTGCTCCCCGGACCAGGGAAGGGGCGCTGGAGCATACGGTGACAGAGGCAGTGGAATTCCCGGAACAGGTATGGGCCGATACGGTGTATATGGCCGTGCTGTTCCTCGCCCGGCTTGCCGGTCTGACCGGAGACCGGGAGCTTGCAGCCGCCGCCGTGCAGCAGACGCTGCTGCACCTTCGGCTGCTCCAGGACCCGGAGACAGGGCTGTTGTTCCATGGCTGGAACAGCCGGGCAGGCAGCCATATGTCGGCAGCCCGCTGGGCCCGGGCCAATGCCTGGGTGGCACTCGCGGTCCCGGAGATTGTGGCCGGGACCGGAAGCCTGACTGCTATTCCGCAGGAGCTATGCAGCCGCTACCGCAGGCTTGCTTCTGCGCTGCGGCAGGCTCAGGGGGCTAGCGGCTTGTGGCACACGGTGCTCGATCAGCCAGATTATTACGAGGAGACCTCGGCCAGCGCCGGCATTGCCTGCGGCTTCCTGAAGGCGGTGAAGAGCGGACTATTGGAGGATGCCTATCTGGAGTGCGTGGAGGCGGCCCTTGCGGGAATTCTTCCGCTTATCCTTGTAGACGGTGAGGTGCAGGGAGTCTCGGGAGGCACTCCGGTCATGCCCTCGATAGCCGCCTATAACACTATCGAGAGATATCCGGCACTGTACGGGCAAGGGCTGGTGATGCAGCTGCTGACAGAGGCATTGAATGCGGGGCATACGAAACAGTATGAAGGACATCGGGAGCGTCAAGAGCATGAGGAGCGTCAGGAGCGTCAAGAACATGAGGAGCGGCAGAGACGACAAGAGGACCGAGGTTGTCAAGAACATGAGGAGCGCCAGGGACGACAAGAGGACCAAGGGCGTCAAGAACATTCAGAGCGTCAAGGGGGGGCAGCAACGTCAGGAGGATCAGCAACGTCAGGCGCAATCCGAGGGGTTGGGTTCATTAAATGTTGAAGGGGAGGCAGGGGGATGACCGTGAAGGATAACGCAGAAGCGGGGTGTGGAGGGCTGGATCAGCGGCAACGGCTGATCCATAAGATGGCGGGGCTGGAATCCCGCTATGATCCGGCGATCTGCATGCTGCGCTCCCCGCTCAGCAGCCCGGGTTATCATACAACGCTGAAGCAGGCGGAGTTCATCCACTCCACCAGAGACTCGCTCAGCTATGCACTTGGACTGCTTGACACGGAGCTGGCCCGTTATGAACAGCGGGCATTCGATATTATCCTGCAGGTTATCTCCTTGCAGGATATGGACCCGGCGCATGATACCTTCGGCATCTGGTCCTGGTTCTATGAAGAGCCGCTGGACCAGATGGCTCCGCCGGACTGGAACTGGGCGGACTTCTGCGGCAGCCGACTGGTGCAGGCCCTTTCACGTCACGGCCACCGCTTCCCGGATGATCTGCGGGAAGCGGCCGTGTTGTCCATAGAGTGTGCCTGCGAAGCCATTATCCGGCGGAATGTCGGACCGGATTATACCAATATTGCGATAATTGGCGCGTTCGTGACCCGAATTGCCGGGGAGAAGCTGGGGCGTAAGGATTATGCGGACTATGGGCTGGAGCGGCTAAGGAGGCTACATGCTCATACCCTGAAGCATGGGGCCTTTCAGGAATACAACAGCCCGGTCTACACCTACATTGCCATTCTGGAGCTGTCGAAGCTTCAGTCCGAATCCTCGGACAGCAGGGTCAAGGCTTGGACCGGCGAGCTGCTTGAACTGACTTGGAGGACCGTGGCCGGGTATTATCATCCCGCCACGGCCCAGTGGTCCGGGCCGCATTCCCGCTGCTACGGGGTGCTGCTGGAGGACCAGAGCAAGGCGTTTCTGCAACTGGCGACTGGAGGAGCCGTGATGTTCTTCCCATGGGAGGAGCTGCCCTACGAAGAGGAATGGTATATGAGCGGCATCCATTGTCCCCCTGCTTATCTGGATCGATTCAAGGTTCCTGATACGAAGGAGGTAAGGCAGCGCTTGGAAGGGGAGGGAGAAGGAGAAGGAAAAGGAAAAGGGCGGGAGCTGGAGGAAGGACGGAGGGGAGAGCAGGGTAAGGATCGGGAACGGGGAGTGGAGCTGGAACTGGAGCTGGGGGAAGGATGGAAGGGGGAGCAGGGTCTGGGTCAGGTGCATAGGCATAGGCAGAGGCAGGAGTATGGCGGCAAGTGGGCGGTCACTTATATGACTCCGCAGTGGAGCATGGGTTCCTTCACCCACAGTGACCTGTGGAACCAAAGACGGCCGCTGCTGATCTATGCAGATCATTACGGTCAGCCTGCCTATATCAGGCTCCGCTGCCTGCATGACGGCTATGACTACTGCTCCGCACGCTTCCAATCGCTGCAGGAGGCAGGCCATGTGCTGTTCGGGATCGATTTTATAACGGATGGCGGGGATACTCATCCGAATCTGGACCGGACCGGCGGTGTGATTGCGGCCTCGGATCTGCGGCTGCGGCTGGAGGTTGGCGGCGCTCTGGAGGGAGTTACAGCCGGATTAACAGAGAAAGGTGCGGTGATCAGCATCGGAGGGACGGTGTTTAGCCTGACCACCTGGTTCGCGGCATTCAGCGGGCCAGTGGATGCAAGGAGCCGCTTGGCATGGGAGGTTCATAAGGCAGACGGCCACATGAATATCGATATGATTCTCTACGCCGGTCCGCGCAGGAGTCTGGATTTCACCTCCATGCAGCAGGCAGCGCTGGTGTTCTCTCTGGAGGTTCGGGAGGAGGGGGAGTTGAGCTTTGCCCCGCTTCTGGAGCCGACGGATGAGGGCGCGTTGCGGGTAAGCGGCGGAGGAGAGCACGGAGGGAGCAGAACGCAGAGAGTTGCAGGAAGGAAGGTGGCGGGAGAGAAGAGGGTCGACGAATGGAATCATGAGAATGAAGCGAATGTTGAGAAGGGAGAGCGGGGTGTAAGAGGCGTGAACAGCATGAATAGCATGAAGGGCGGATTCGTACTTAACCTGCGGCCCGCTCCGGGAGAGCGATGACATCACCGCTAAAAGGCTGAATGTATGCGAAATACCGAACACAATTTGCTGGCACAATGGCCGATGACCAAATGTATGTGAAAAACCGAATACAATGGGTGATGCGACGGGACATGATCCGAATGTATGCGAAAAACCGAATACAATGGGTGATGCGACCGGACATGATCCGAATATATGTGAAAAACTGAATACAATGGGTGATGCGACGGGATATGATCCGAATGTATGCGAAAACCCGAATACAATAGGCCAGTGCACCGCGCTTGGACTAAATGTATGCGAAAAACTGAATACAATTGGTGCTGTTGCGATGATGGATGGACGCCATGCTCCGCAGCCCGTAACATCGTAGAGAAATCCTGTAAGAAGTGCAGCAATACTGCCCCATAGAAACGGCTTATGCTGAAATCCAGCACGAAATGCAACAAAGCTAGCGTTAAGTTGTACTAAGCACCGGAATTCCTGCAAATGATGCAATAATGTACCATAGGCAGTAACATTTTTGGAAGAATCCTGCAAGATGTGCAACAATGCGATCCATACAAGCGGTCGGTGAGAGAGAATGCTCAGAATGGGCAAGAGATAGGCGGAGCACTGCCATGAAAGGAAGGGACACTTCAGAACGTATGCGAAAACCGGCTACAACACAAGGAGCTGGCCCCCGTAATGCGGGGACCAGCTCCTGTGACATTCAGTGATTTTATTGCGGCAGCTCTATAAAATTATCTCTGAACCGCTCGTAATCGGCGGCCCGGCATTCCAGCTTCAGGCGTGTGCCCTGCTCTTCGTAGCTGACGGACTGCACATCGGCATGTTCGTTGAAGTAGGAGACAATGCTGCCCCGGTCGAACGGGACCAGGATCTCACACTGTACATAGTCGGTGAAGATGCGGCTGCGGATCAGAGTGACCAGCTCGGCGATCCCGCGGTTTTTCTTAGCAGACAGGGTTACAGAATTCTCCTCCACCTGCGGGTAAGGCTCCTCCCTCAGATCGGCCTTGTTGTAGGCGTACAGGGTAGGAATTCCGTCGGCGCCCAGCGCCTTCAGGGTCTCATTCGTTACAGCCATATGCTGCTCATGCTGCGGATCGGCAATATCGACGACATGAATCAGCAGATCCGCTTCTGTTACTTCCTCCAGGGTCGAGCGGAACGCCTTCACCAGATGATGGGGCAGCTGGCTGACGAAGCCTACGGTGTCGGTTAACAGGAAGGTCTTGTGATCGGGCAGCACAATGCTGCGCACCGAGGTCTCAAGCGTCGCGAACAGCATGTCCTTGGCGAGCACCCCTTTGCCCGAACCGGGATGATAGGTCTCCACCAGGGTGTTCATTAAGCTGGACTTGCCGGTGTTGGTGTAGCCGACCAGACAGACCACAGGCACCTCGTTCTTATGCCGCTGCTTACGCTGGATCTGGCGCCTTGCGACCTGCGTCTGCAGCTCTAACTGCAATGCGGAGATCCGCTCTTCAATCCGTCTGCGGTCCAGCTCCAGCTTGGTTTCCCCGGCCCCTCTATTCTTCAGACCGGCCCCGCCGCCCTGTCTGCCGAGAGACTCACGCAGACCGCTCAGGCGGGGCAGCATATATTGCAGTTGTGCGACCTCTACTTGAAGCTGGGCTTCCTTGGTCTTCGCCCGTGAGGCGAAGATATTCAGAATCAGAATGGTCCGGTCAATGACCTGGCGGTCCAGTGATGACTCCAGATTGCGGATCTGGGAGGGAGACAGCTCATCATTGAAAATAACGACCGGTGCATCATGCTGCTCCATCAGCAGCGCCAGCTCCTGGATTTTGCCGGACCCGATGTAATGCGACGGGTTCACCCGGCTGGATTTCTGGCTAAGCTCAGCCACGACCTCAATCTCGCAGGCGGCTGCCAGATTACGCAGCTCCTCCATGGAATAAGCGAAGTTCGTGTCGTTCTGCAGCTGTACGCCGACGATAACGGCTTTCTGTTGTACGGGTTCCATATATAGATCAACCTCCATAGTGTAATTTGGGCATCAAAAAAGCACAGGCAGTCTGCCTGTGCTAACAGTAGGTGGAGGAACAACAGAATAAGGTCTGGTATAGCCCGCTGCACGGGAGCAGCAGCTATACGGCCATACTTGCCATAGACACCATAAAGATTTAAGCGGCAGGGGCGAAAGGCCCCGGCAGCTTAAAAAGATATAAAGCTAATCCTCCCGGAAAACACAGATTCTGGCAAAGCGGATACATGCACTAGTGGGCACAGTGTACCGGTTCCGGGTATCAGCGTATGGGTTGCGGATTAACAGGTGTATGCTATGGGTTACGTGTTATGGACAGACTTATCCTGAGTCCTCTGCACAAGGCAGAGCTTTCGCGCTATGGGAATATAATTAGCCGCGCAAAGTGCGAATCCGGATATAGTCTATCACACGCAACCCTCCGTTCTAAAAAAGTTACATTGATTTTAGCACAGTCCTTGTCATCTGGCAACAACCCCCAGTAAGCGGGAGTGTGTGTGATTTGACATGTGCCATGGTCTGTCAACCGACTAGAAACTTCCATTTTTATCTGCATATCCTATTGAATACAGCTCTAACGGAGGGTGATAACTGTGCCTATATTAACAACCAATATGTTAACAAAGAACCCTACCCCGGGAGCAGGGCCCATCAGTCAGGCTGTGGTGAAGGTAGTGAACAATGGTGTAGCCCAGGGAACGGTCTACTTAACCGGGTTAAATAATGATGTAAGCCCCTCAACGCTGTTCGCGCAGGAGCTGTTTGAGTCGAACTATCGGGAAGTTATGACCAAAACGTATAATATTACGCAGAATTTTTTCCAATTCAACATTGCTTACTCCCAGGAGCAGATCCGGGTCCGGATCTATCTGGTGGACAGCGGCGGGCTCTGGATTCCCGTTTCCCTGCAGCCCATAGCGGTGAGCCGGATTACCTCTGAATTCCGTAACAATATTCCCGTAACCGGCAGCGACACCGCAGCCCTCAGCTTCCGCAGAAGCACCACGATCGCCGTTCCTGAAGCAGTGGCCGCCGAGATCGTTCCAGACGGGCTGGAGATTCTGGCCTCCACCCCCATCCGCTATAAGGTGATAGCCGGGGGGACCGTTAACGGGGCTTTCGTGAATTACCCTACACCGACTACGGCTATCCCTGTCACTGAAACAGCGTTGCTGGTGAACTATACCTGTACATCGGTCACCGGCGGACAGGTGCTGACTCAAGGCATCGGCTCCGGCATATCCGGGGCGTACCAGAATGTGGCGGCGAATCTGCTGAATCAGCGGCTCGCTTACGATCTTCAGCTATTGCCGGTCACGCTGGTGGTCAGCTCGCTTGCCGGTGAGGACAATGTGGCGGTTACCTTCAGAATGTCTGAGCAATGGTGAAGACCGCCGGGTGAACGCCCGTTACTGCCACGCTGGCTGACTGGTAACAGACCGATGCCAGACCTGTAGCAGATAAAAGATAGCCGGAACAGGGGGTATCCGCAGCAGCGGGTTATCCCACCCATTCCTGGCGCAGCGTGAACAGATCCTTCAGCGCGTCCGTGGACAGCTCGGTGATCCAGCCCTCGGAGCCGGAGATAACGTCGTCGCTGAGCTGCTGCTTGCTCTCCAGCATCTCGTCAATCTTCTCCTCCAGCGTGCCGAGCGAGATGAACTTGTGCACCTGCACATCCCGGGTCTGGCCCATGCGGTAGGCACGGTCAGTGGCCTGATTCTCCACCGCCGGGTTCCACCAGCGGTCGAAATGGAACACATGGTTGGCAGCCGTCAGGTTGAGGCCGACCCCGCCCGCTTTGAGTGAGAGGATGAATACATTCGGCTGATCGGACGGCTGTACTCCGGCGGCTGCATCTGCAGCGGTTTCGCCCACAGGCAGCGCGGGAGCCTGGAACCGCTCAATCATGCGGTCGCGCGTGTTCTTCGGCGTGCTGCCGTTCAAGTACAGCACCGGTTCCTGAAGCTCCTGTTGAAGTACGGCCTGGAGCATCTTACCCATGCCTACATATTGGGTGAAGATCAGGCAGCGCTCGTTCTCCTCGCGCAGCTCGCGGACCATGGCTAGCAGCCGCTCCAGCTTGGCGGAGCGTTCGATCAAGGAGGTGGTGTCCAGAGCGCTGCCGTCTTCCGGCTCAGGCAGTGCCTCCTTGGTCAGCAGCATCGGATGGTCACAGAGCTGCTTCAGGCTGGTCAAGGCGGCGAGAATGGCCCCCTTGCGTTCGATGCCCTCCAGCTTCTGCATCCGTTCAAGCAGGCTGTTCACGTTCTGGTCGTAGAGAGCGGCCTGCTCGGCTGTCAGGTTGATATAGGTCTTCATCTCATTCTTATCCGGGAGATCAAGCTGGATCGCCGGGTCCTTCTTCTTGCGGCGCAGCATGAACGGCTTGACCAGCCGCTGCAAATCAGCGGTCCGCTCGGCGTTGCGTTCCTTCTCAATGGCATTTGCGAACCGGTCCTGGAACCCCTTCGGGCTGCCCAGGTAACCAGGTGTAATGAAATCGTAGATCGACCACAGCTCGGACAGCCTGTTCTCAATTGGCGTTCCGGTCAGGGCGATCCGGTGCAGGGCCGGGAAGCTGCGCACGGCAGCGGACTGCTTCGTTCCGGCATTCTTGATATTCTGTGCTTCATCCAGGCATACGGTTGCCCAGGTGAACTGCTTCAGCAGCTCCTGGTCCAGTGCAGCGGTAGCGTAAGAGGTAAGCACGACATCTGCCTGCGAAGCCGCGCCGTAGAAGTATCCGGCATCCAGCCGTCTGCTTCCGTAATGAAGCATCACGTTCAGGGAAGGCGCGAAGCGTTGCAGCTCCTTCTGCCAGTTGCCCAGCACGGAGGTTGGGCAGATGATCAGCGAAGGCCAGCCGGCCGGTTCGGTCTGCCGCCGGGCCACGGGTGCGCCGGAAGCAGCCGCTTCCTCCTCCTGCTCCTTCAGATGGAGCAGGTAGGAGATCAGCTGCACCGTCTTGCCAAGCCCCATGTCATCGGCCAGGCAAGCGCCCAGCCCGAAGCGGCGGAGGAAGACCAGCCAGGCGAAGCCCTCATGCTGGTAGCTTCGAAGCTCGGCGTGCAGACCGGCCGGCACCTCCGGCTTCGGCCACTGGCTGCGCTGCCCGAGCTGGCCGATCACCTTCACGAGATGCTCGTTCAGCTCGACCTCCAGCCGGACGCGGACCGCTTCTTCCTCGGCACGCTGCGCTTCCGCTTCCTCCGAATCGCCGTCTGCCCCTTCGTTCAGCAGGTGCAGCTGCAGCACATCCTGGAAGGACAAGCCGCGCGACTTGTCCATCCCGGCCATGGCCCGCTGAATCTGCGCCAGCAGCGCAGGGTCCAGCGGAATCCACTTGCCGCGGAACTGGACTAGGCGTTCTCCGCGGGCGACAAGGTCCGCGAACTCCGCCTCGGACAGGTCGGCGTCGCCGATGGAGATGCGCCAGTCGAAATCGACGAGCGCATCGAGGCCGAACAGCGACTGCCCGCGGCTGCCCTCAGCCGTGCCGGAGCTGATCTTCGCGCGCAGTCGCGGCTTCCTGCGGCTGGCG
Organism: Paenibacillus sp. FSL H7-0350; assembly: GCF_038593195.1. Classification (NCBI taxonomy): domain Bacteria; kingdom Bacillati; phylum Bacillota; class Bacilli; order Caryophanales; family Paenibacillaceae; genus Paenibacillus; species Paenibacillus sp. FSL H7-0350. The sequence continues at coordinate 4,764,277 of NZ_CP151972.1, forward strand.
GCTTCCCACCACGCCGGCAGCAGCACCTGCCAGCCAGCCTCCAGCAGCGCCCGGCTGTCGGCTGTGAGGAACCGCCACGCGACCTCGTCGCTTAGCGGCTCTGCCAGCACATCGGCGCCGCGCCCGATGTGCTCCGGAAGGCTGTCACGCAGCCGTGACAGCCACCCGCCCGCGCGCTCGTGGACATGCGCTGTCCACGCTGCGGGCCAAGTGCCATGCGGCTCGCCGTCCCCGGTGAGCCGCAGCGGCACAAGCGCGGACTCGTCGCGCTTGTCCTGGAGGAGCAGCTGGAGCCGCCAGTGCGGCAGCTCATCGTCAGGCTCAAGCAGCTGCAGCACCGGCCGGAACGGCGCGGTGTCTGCCTTCCAGCCGATGGACATCAGCCAGCTGTCCTCGTCCATACCGGCTGCGCTTCTCCCGCCTGCGCTGAACAGCAGCGGGAATTCACTGCGCAGATCACCGGCCTGCGCCTCGGTGCTGTAGTACCGCTGGAAGACCGCCGCCGAGAAGGCGGCCTGCAGCCCTTCGGCGAACCCGCTGCGCTCCTGAAGACGATGCAGCGCGGCCGCATCGTCCCAGTCTGCCTCGGCGGCTTCTGCCAGCACCTGCTCCGTCCAGGTCCAGCGGAGCTGGCCTTCACGGTACGCTGCGAAGCTGGGGGCATACTGCCGGGCCTCCAGCATTCCGGCCAGCAGCGGGGCCAGCCGGGTTAACAGCTGGGCATCGCCCTGCCAGCTCCAGCCGACATGCCGGAGCAGCCGCAGGTCCGCAAAGAACGGCAGGACCTGCTCGGCAGGCAGCACCACCAGCTCGACTTCATCGGCCTTCGAGGTGCTAAGCTCGGTGCCGTAGAAGGATTCCTCATGCCAGGCGAACAGCTTCTGCTTGAGCTGGACACCGGGTATATAATCATCCCGGTCATCCACACCGTAGATCAGCGCATCGCCATACTGGGTAAGGGCGAGCTGGACGGTAATATTGCGCATCTTCATATTCATGGGATCAGTTTTCCTTTCCGCAGCTCCTCCTGAAGGGCGCGCAAGCGGCTGTGTCTATCCGTGAAGCCGTCCAGGAACACTTCCCAGCGCGCATCGCGTTTCAGTTTTTTGTATAGCTTGGCTAGCCGCTTCAGCAGCTTCACGGCCGCTTTGTAGCTGTGCCGGTTCTTGTCCAGCACGAAGCGCTCCACCGCCTGATGATAGAACGGCAGGAGCAGCTCCGGCGCATTCTTCTCGATCGGCTGCAGATCGCTCACCCGGAAGTCAGAGGGCTGATGGCCGGAGGAGATCTGCATATCCATCCATTCCTGCCATTTGCCATAGGCGAGCAGCTGGACTTCATAGATCTCGCGTGACAGCGGCAGCATCCCTGACAGCGTCTCCCACATCAGCGGCTCTTCATCGGGCAGGTGACGGACCGCCTCATCCCAGTAGCCCGCATAATCCAGCAGATTGTACATTCGGCTGTTCATCAGCGGACCGAGCGCGGCCAGCCACAGGGTCAGGCGTCTCCACTGACCAGCTTCAGCCAGCGGAGGCAGGAAGCTCATCAGCTCCTCCGGGTGCAGCCCGGGCCGTTCGGCCGCTGTGTTCAGCTTCTCAAGAGCGTCCGCATCCTCATGCAGCAGCGCATGCATCCGGCTCTCAGCCAGCAGCAGGGCATGGCGGGGAGCCGCGGCGCTTAGCTTTTCTCCGGCCTTTTGCAGCTCCGCCAGCTCCTGGGTGTACAGCTCCGGTCCGCTTAGATTCGGGGTAATCCAGTTGATCCACAGCAGGCTGTAACATGCTGAGAAATAAGGCTGTTCTCTGGCGCGGTCGCGCGTTTCGTTCAGCATCTCGGTCCGCAGATAGGCAATCGTATCGTGGACTCTCGTCCACTCCTCAGGGGCTTCCGCCAGCGGCAGACCCCGCTTCATCATGTCTGTGATATGCTTTTGCAGCTCGGAAATCGCAATTGAGGTGTAATAGCCCACGGAATAACCAAGGGACATGGGGTTCGCCGTGAGAGAGGTCCCGCCAGGCCGGAGGATACTCTCCAGCACACAGAGATGAGCGTGTAATTTGAACAGTTGGGCAGCTGCGGGAGGCAGCTTGGGCTGGCCCCCGGTGATGGCGGCGAGCGCCCGGTCCGCATACTGCGGGTTACGCACCGTATGGGCAAGCGGCTCCACCAGCAGCGCCATGTATTCACGCCAATGCTGCACCGTAGCCTCAGGAATCAAGGCGGCCAGCTTCTTCAATTGTTCCCCGCGCCGTCCCGGGACAGCGGACGCCTTAGCCGGATGAAGCTTGGGCTGCTCAATCAGCGCCTTGGCGTTCGCGATGGAATGCACAGGCCGCTCCTGCTCCTCGGCATATTGCATCAGCACAGCCGCCATATGCTTGCACATCCCGGATACGGGGCAATCGCAATGGCTCTCCTGCAGATCGTCCAGGTCAATGGAGACCGCATAATCCTCCCGGCCTTCGACCAGCGACATGATTCTGTGCGGCGTGACCATCCTGAAGACCTGCACGCGCTGCTGCTTATAATATTGAAATCCCCGTTTCAGGGTCAGATCATCGAAAGAATGGGCAACCTCCGAGATGAGCTTATCCCACCCGGCAGCATCCATCATATAGTTTGACTGCATCGCTATCGTTCTCCTGTAGCAGATTGGGTGAATCCGTCGTTCCATTATATCATTATTGTATAGCGTAACCCGCAAAAGTCTGAAATCCTGGCAGGTATGATATGCCCCAAATTGAAAATTTAGGGGAACAGCGGCCGAAGCTGTGATCCTGCACAAAATGCAACATTGCGGGCAATCAAACGAATAATTACAGTATTTTGATTTTATAGAAACAAATATGCTTGAGCGGCGTCTAAGATAGAAATCTGTCATCCAGGGAGAGATCAAGAATGAACAAACTTTTTAAAATAGGCATATCAGGATTAGCCTTGACCCTAGTGTTTAGTGCGGGAGCCTTTGCGGCTACCGTCGCTCCAAAAATAATCGTAAATGGTAATCAAGTGAAAACTCAGACGCAGCCTAGGATTATTAATGGTACGGTATATGTCCCGATTCGGGCCGTTTCAGAAGGATTTGACGCCAGTATTCAGTGGGATAACACAAGTAAAACCGTATATGTGGATTCTGATCCGAATTTCGGAATGGAGCGCAGCAGCGTGGCTTATGTAGCGAACCGGAACCTGGCATACAGATGGATTATGGCGTATGACGAACGGGATTATCAGGGAGTGCTCGATGTAGTTACGCCTGATTTCAAGACGGACATCTATAACGAAAGCTTCCCGGCGGGAACGTATAATATGGAAACGATTGTTGATATGAAGCCTGTTGCAAGTACAGACAGCAGTTTAACGGTGCGGATTGTCCAGAGAGTGACTGCGGAGGATGAGTACAAGGTGAAGGTGGAGCGGTGGAATTTTGTTTTTGGGCAGGGGAAAATCAAGTCCGTGAAAAGGGTACCGGACACGGCAAAATATCTGGACCGGTACACCCTTTTCCCGGGGGCTAACTTTGGCATATAGGTTCCTTACTCCGGGATGGCCCGGATCAGATCCGTATAAGGGAGGCCGGAGAATTTAAAGGTTGTTACAGTGTCGTCGCTAAGCCTCTGATAACCGCTATACACCCCGTTGTCGTAGCTAAAAGAGTCCTGAAACAGATCGGAAATATACGCTGGCTGCACACCGCCGAACGTAGTTGCCGGATAACCGGGGATATCTGCCTCCGAAGCCTGCCATATGGCTGTTGCCGTTGTGCCTGTAATCTCAACCACTGTGGTTATCTCTCCATTGCTGTAGGCATAGCGGGTAGCGTCCTTTGAAGCAAAGGAGTAGGTGAAGTATTGGGATTGATCACTTTGTACACTTGTACCAGGCTTGAAAGAGTAGCGAACCGGCAACGAAATGGCCGCCAGGCGGGCCTGTTTAAGGTCTGCTGAATGGATGACCTGGGTATCAGGAGTGAAATTCTTGGACTGAATGAAGATGATTTCTCTTATCTTTTCGTAGTATACACTGTATCCAAATGCCTCACTGATAAACTTTGCGGGAACCATGAGTCGTCCGTTGTAATTATTGGCTTCACTATCCATCTGTACAGGCTCGCCATTCTTGTAAGCCATAGATTGCCCCTGAGTCATTTCAAAGTGGTCATTGGAGGAATTCGTAATCGTTACTGTATGGCGGATACCATCCCAGGAATAGTGGAGCCCTAGGGAAGCAAGCGTGCGGATGGGAATCATCGTTCGGCCAGCCAGTATGAAGGGACTGCGATCAGCGGAGATAAAAGCACCATCGATGTTCACCTGTATAGGTCTTGTGGTTGACCGGGCCGGGCTGGAAGCAGGGGCTGCCAGAATAACGTTGGGAAGCATAAGCATGAACAGCATAATGCAACAGGCAGGAAACCATCTTTTTAATGAAGACATAGACCAATCATTCCCTTCCAGTAATTTGTATATATTGAGTATAACTTGAAATTCAAATTAGGATAGGTATGGGAGAAAGCATGAATAAAAAAGACTGGATTTTAGTAGCTTTAGTAGTTTCTCTATTCGGAAATGCTATGTTTTTTATGGAGTTTAAGCGTGTCAGTAGGAATGAAGAGTTGAGACATGAATTACTGAATGCTTACATCCAACGAGATCTAGTTCAACTTGAGGAAACTATACAGTATCAACAAGATCATAATTGGGAAAATGAAACTCTTGTAACACAGAAACTAGATGATGCGATCGATTCGATTATCTTACACAGTGGAATGGAAAGCGATAAGGGGAAGGAAGATATCCTAATGAAATTGTACGATTACATGAATGCGTTTAAGGCGGGTGACAGTACTTTTGATGTTAGCCTAAACGATAAGCAACGTGCTGATTATATCCAATTAGGTCAAAGGCTGCGCACTAACGGATGGAATTACGGTGTTGGATATGATACAAACTGGGATGCTTTTGCTTCAAAAGTAAACAAGCTCTTAGGAGAATTATAGAGTTCATTACATTCACTGATTATAAGATTAAAACTGAGAGAGTATGATTTCTTACCACTGTCCGCAAAAAAGCCCTCCAGATGCCGTTATGGCTGGTAGAGGGCTTATCAGTAATCTTGTATTTATTTCTTCACCACAGGAATCCATACCTCGCAGATTGACTCCTCATGTGTGTCGTCCGTCCAGTAGTACTTCTCCAGACAAGGCCCCTCCACTTGCTCAAAGCCTGACGACGGGAACCATTCCGAATAGATCCGCCGCCACACATTCAGAATCGCAAGGTCTAACTCTGTGTCCCCGGAAAACGAATCACGGCTTTCGAATACAGCATACGTCTGGTCAGGCACAGTCAGTTGGTCAAGCTCCTCCGGGACGTCCTGTCCTTCCGGCAGTTCCGTTCCCATCAGATACCGTTTGGTTCCGTCCTCGCTGAAGTCATAATAATAACCGAACAGCAGTGAACCTGCGGGTCTTCCGGCACATTCGTTAATCCGGTCATGCGTCCCATCGTTCCAGATTTTCTCTACAAACGCAGGGATTTCACTATAAGCATCCTGGTGGATAATAACCTCCTTACCCATGACTCTATAGCCCTTCTCTTCAACCAATCTGTAATTCATTTCGCTTTCCCCTTTGATTTGAATTTGAAAGGAGATGCGGGAGAACGATTTGAGCTTCACGTTCTTTTTCTTCGCCATATTGGGAGTCACCCCATGTACCCGCTGAAACGCTCTTGTGAAGGCCTCAGGCGTCTCGTACCCATACTTCAGCGCTATGTCGATCACCTTGCCGTCCGTTCCGGCCAGTTCTTCTGCCGCCAGTGTAAGCCGCCTGTTGCGTACATATTCGGTAACAGTGAACCCTGTCAAGGCATGGAACATCCGCTGAAAATGGTACTTCGAGGTCATCGCCGCTCCTGCGATATCCTCGACGCCGATAGTGTTTTGCAGATTCTGCTCCACGTAATCAATCGCCTGCTGGAGCAGCCGTATCGTCTCCATCTCCTCATCTCCCTTTCACTATTCATTGTAGAGAAGCGGGCAGGGAAGGGCCTGACCGGGAATGCTCTGAGTTGTCCGGAGTTTTTAAAACATAAGAATTTATATGCTTTAGGCTATAAATTATCCTTCTATTTCTCGCTGAAACGGTACCGTCCTTTCAAAGGACGGCTAAGCCGTTTCCACTTGTCATATACTCCATTCGATGCGTTTCCTGAAATCCAAGGCTGTTATACAAATGGATGGCTTCATTCCCAACGACACAGGATAGGGTAACGCTTGTATAGCCGCGCCGGTGGATCTCACCACACAAGTACTTCACGAAGGTTCGGCCGATTCCGCGTCCCTGAAGGTCAGAACGTACACTAACACTGCTGATTTCATTCCTGTGGATGTGGTTGTAAGCAACGACTTTCCCGTCAAGCTCATAGACCAGCCGGTCCTCTGCATCTGCTGCCCAGGCGTTTCGTCTGCCTTCATTAGGCTCTGCAACCACAGAATCGGGGAAGCAGCCGACGCGCACCCGCATTTCATGAAAAGCAGTAGCATACAGGGAATGGGCGTCAACAAAGTCTTCATCTCTATACAACCTTGCTGAAGCCGTCTCCTGAGGAAAAGCACCGCCGGTCCGCTCCATATAAATAAGTGAATAGTACGGAGCATAGCCAAGGGTGCGGGCAAACGCAAGGGAAGAGGACACACCGGACCGGACGGAAGTGCTGACCTTACGGGTTCCGCCTGCCTGTAATTGAGCTTCTGCCACCTGCGTCAAAGCCCTGCCAATGCCTTGCCGGCGATACTGCGGGGCGACGAATACATTTAAATGAGACTGGGGTGCGGACGCTTCCATTTGGACTAACGCAATAAGCGTCTCACCTACATAAGCGGCAATAAACAGTTCAGGCTCTTCTTCCAGCACCTGCAGAAGGTCAGGACCAGTGTCCCCGTCCAGGCTTAATAGTTTTGCGGCTGCGAGAGAATCCTTCGTGCTTAGGCGTTCACAGCGGATATCTGATAGCTTCATTGGGTTTTGTGTCCTTCCCTGACTTTAATTCAAGCAGTCAATAATAGCATTATTAGCCGCGGTTTTCCACTTTCTTCCTCGTGTTGCCCGGAAATCGGCTAGGTAAGTTACGTTTTTCCAATTGTTTGTCCATCTGCCTCACTGTCGTAATCTTGCTCTCCTATTGCAATAGGCTGCATAAGCCGAAACGAATCGTTTATACTGGCGGTAAGAGGTGATGGGGATGGACCCGCAATTGTTCGAGCATATCTATGAAACGGTAGTGCGGCGCGAGCCGACCTATGACGGGATCTACTATACGGCGGTGCTGACGACCCATATTGTATGCCGTCCGTCCTGCCGGGCGAGAACACCGAAGGCAACGAATGTTATATTCTATGGCTCCTTGCAGGAGGCTATTTCGTCAGGCTTTCGTCCCTGCAAAAGATGCCGCCCCGAGGAAGGCGGCACCCTCCGGCCGGACGCGGTCCTGGCGGCGCAGGCAGATGCCATTATGGACGGGCGGTTCGGCAGCAAGCTGACCCTCCAGTCGATGGCCGCAGAGCTGAAGGTCAGCCCGTTCCACCTGCAGCGCACCTATAAGCGGGTTGCCGGCCTGTCACCTGCTGCCAGACTGGACACGCTGCGCACGGATGAAGCCTGCAGGCTGCTGACGCAGACTGCGGCGGGAATGGCTGAAGTTGGCGGGGCTGTGGGGTTCCGTACGCCCTCTCATTTTGCCGCCTGGTTCGTGAAGAAGACGGGGCTGTCCCCTACAGAGTACCGCAGCAAGCATAACGAAGGAGGAAACCAACATGAACTCAAGCCGGAATAACAGCCGGAGTACAAATACTATTACGATTTATCATCATACCCTGAATCCCGGAAACGGAGAGTGGACCCTGTGGGCCAGCGATAAAGGACTGATCCGCTTATCCTTCCCGCAGGACGAAGGGCAATTACCTGCCACATGGTTGAAAATGTATGCGCCTGCCCATGAGCTCATAGAGGATGCCGGTAGATTTGAGCAGCTTGGAGTGATAACGCTACTGGAGCGTTATTTTGCCGGAGAGCCGGTAGATTTCAGCAGTGTGGAGCTGGATCTGTGGGGCACTCCGTTTCAGCAGGAGGTGTGGCGGGGGCTGCTTACCATCCCGCATGGGGAGACGGCCAGCTACAAGCAATTAGCTGAGCGGATCGGCAGACCGTTGGCAGTTCGTGCTGTCGGTGCGGCCAACGGGCAGAACCCGGTGCCGGTTATTGTACCCTGCCACCGGGTGATTGGCGCGAACGGTACCTTAACCGGCTTCCGGGGCGGACTCCAGATGAAGCAGGAATTACTCCAGCTGGAGGGGATTCTGAATGTAAAGGCGGCTGGTCATGAACGATTTGCTTTTTGAGCTGCCGCTGCCGGCAGACTTTGACCTGGGGGCCTGTCTGGAGTACATGAACCGCTCGCCGCTGGAATGCCTGTTCCGCACGGATGAAGCAGGCGTCAGCCGGATGTTCAGGATAGAGGGCGGCCCGCTTCTGGTGAGGCTCAGTGTGTCCGAGGATCACAAGCTGTGTGTAACCCTGCTGCATGGGGCGATTCCTGGTGCACTGGAGCAGGAGGCGTTGGCCCGCTACATTGTGGAGTGGTTTGATCTGGACCGGGACCTTGCCCCGTTCTACACGCTGGCGGCAGCGGACCCGCTGCTTGGGCCGCTGGCAAGTGAGCACCGGGGGCTGCGGATCATCGGCATCCCGGATCTGTTCGAGGCGTTATGCTGGGCGATTCTGGGGCAGCAGGTGAATCTGGCTTTTGCCTACAGGCTGAAGCAGCGGCTGACCGCTGAATACGGGGAAGCGCTGGAATGGGAGGGGCAGACCTACTACCGTTTCCCCGGCCCAGAGATGTTCACAGAGGTGCAGGTAGAGGAATTATGCGCCTTGCAGCTAACCCGCAGCAAAGCACAGACAGTGCTTACCGTAGCCTCGCTGATCGCAAGCGGGGAGCTGAGCCGGGAGGAACTCCTGGGGCTTCCGTCCCCGGCTGCCGCCGAGCAGCGGCTGCTGCAGATCCGCGGGATCGGCCCGTGGACCTCGCAATATGTCCGTATGCGCTGCCTGCGCGATGCATCCTCTTATCCGGTCGGCGATGTCGGCCTGCAGAACGTGATCAAGCATCTGACCGGCATGGACCGCAAGCCGACACCGGCGGAGCTGCTGGAGCTGGCCCGGCCGTGGCAAGGCTGGGAAGCATACGCCACCTTTTACTTGTGGCGGGCGTTATATTAGAACAAAGCCCTGTCTCGCCGGATTCCGGGGGACAGGGCTTTGTTTGCGTTGTTGCGGCTGATCTGCCCAATGCGGATGTGGTGGGAAAACCGACCACAAATGGACGGCGCGATGGTTACCGGGGCGAATGTAATCGGTTTTTCGATTACATTCGGCCAGCGCACAGGCACATCGGCTTTGAGCATAGTATTTCCCCCAATGTGTGTTGCCCGCAATGCCCATCGGCCCGATGTTACCTCAGCCTCAACAGCCTCACCGCCCGTTCATCGTGAAGATCTGGAAGCATACGCCGAACTTATCGGTCACCATGCCGTATGCGGGACTGTAGTAGGCCGGGGCCAGCTCGATATCGACGGTGCCGCCTGCCTTCAGTGAGTTGAATAGCTGCTGTGCTTCAACCTCGGTTTCCACCGAGAGACACACATTGATGCTGTTGCCCCGGCTGCGCGGCATACCCGGCTCATAATCCGCCACAAAAAACTTCGTCTCTCCCGCCAGTAACACGGCATGGGCAATCTGCGCCTTCTCCTGCTCCGTCATGGGGGCGTCCGGATTCTGCGGGCCTTCGCCCATTGTTTGCTTGAACAGCACCACAGCGCCAAGCGCCTCCTGATAAAAGGCTATCGCCTCCTCAGCAGATCCATCCACCAGAATATAAGGGTTCATTTGCAGCTTCATGTCTTGTTCGCTCCTTGGAAGGTATATTTGCCTGTACTAACCGGCTATGGTTATAGTGTAGACTGTAATAGTGACAGGTCTTGTCATAGTTAAAATATAAATGGAGTGAACCCTGTGTCGAAATCCAAAAGGCTGCTGGACCTGATGATGACCGTCAACCGCAAGCGCAAATTCACCGTAAGGGAGCTGGCTGACGAATTCCAAGTCTCTTCACGCACAATCCTTAGGGATTTGCAGGAGCTGGGGGAGCTGGGCGTACCGCTCTATTCCGAAGTGGGGCCGCATGGAGGGTATCAGGTACTAAGCGAGAGAATCCTGCCGCCGATTGCGTTCACGGAGGAAGAGGCGGTGGCGATTTTTTTTGCCAGCCATGCCCTGCGCCATTATAAGTATCTCCCCTTCAAGGAAGAATCCTTATCCGCCCTGCACAAATTCTATAACTACATGTCTGGCGATGTCCGTGACCGGATTGACGAGATGAAGCACCGGATCGATTTCCTGACCCCGGCGCGGCAGGCGGAATTCCCTTATCTGCCCCAACTGCTGGAAGCGGCCACCGGGCAAAAAGTGCTGCTGATCGATTACCAGTCAAAGGCCCGGCGGCAGCAAAGGTGGATTCAGCCCGTTGGCATCTATGCCAGTAACGGCCTGTGGTATTGTCCGGCGTATTGTTTCCTGCGGAGCGGCATCCGGATCTTCCGCTGTGACCGGATTCAGTCTGCCGGATATGATGAAGCGGGACCGGCCGCGCTTGATCTTCGTCATATCCACTTGGACAATATGGAGGAATACGGCAGTCCGCCGCCGCCGCAGACAGAGCATAGACTTATCAAGCTATACGTGGAGCTGGGCAGTGAGGGGGTTCAGGCCTGCGAAGGGGAGGTATGGTCCCCGGTGCTGCTGCATATGCGTGAAGATGGCACAGGCTGGCTGGAGGGCGAGATTCCGGGAAGTGATCTGGGCTTCTTCGCGCGTTTTGTGATTGGCCTATGCAGCGAGGCTACGGTGCAGGAGCCGCCGGAGCTGGTGGCTGAGGTGAAGCGGACGCTTGCGGATATGCTGGAGAAGTATAGTTGATCTAAAAGCCTGGGCATGAACATTGAGATATTATTAGGCGGATCCTGCACCCGTCACCGACCTCTCGCTGGAGATAAAAGTAGCTGATTGTATTTCCTGCAACAGAAAGCTTATATTTGACCGTAAAATGATATTCTGTTGTATTTCGTACATTAGAACATGGCATTTTGGGCGAAAAATAGTCTCTGTTCAACAATCCATTGTACCGAATACAATAGAATCTATTTCGAAGCTGTTTTGACATCATTCCATTGTATAGAATACAGTTACTGCTGTTCCAGCGCCTATAGTATCCGAATGACTGCGCGGGAATGAGGATTAAATCTGATGCTCTGCTAGCCCAGCCATGCCACCGCCAATCTGCGGATGCCTTCATCGATCAGGTCCTCAGCGATCCCGCCGAAGCCCAGGATGAATTCAGGCTGATCGTAGTCCGGCTTGCCCCACCAGGTGTAGGACATGGGGGTAACGCGAATGTCCTCGGCTTCCGCTGCGGCAGCAAGCTCCCTGGCGCTGGTGCTAATGCTAACTCTGCTGCTGACTCTGGAGCCAACTTCTGCTTCGGGCGGCTTAAAGGTCAGCAGCAGATGGAATCCGGCATCCGTTCCGCTGAGTACTGCGGCATCACCGAAATGCTGCCTGACCGAACGCAGCAGCAGGTCATGCTTGCGCTGATAGAGCAGGCGCATCCGGCGCAGGTGCTGCTCGAAATGCCCCCGCTCCATGAAATAATGCAGCGCAATCTGATGCAGCCGTGAGGCTGAATGCTCCAGGTACAGCTCGCTTCTCAGGCTGTGATAATCCGGCAGCAGCTCCTCCGGCAGAACCATATAGTGAATACATAAGGCAGGGGTTACTGACTGGGCGAAGCTGCACATATAGATCACCGGGCTGCCCTCGGCAAGCCCCTGCAGCGCAGGGATCGGCCGCCCGTGATAACGGAACTCCCCGTCATAATCATCTTCGATGATATAGCCGCCTGTGGACCGGGCCCACTCCAGCAATGCGAGGCGTTTGGTGATCGGCATGGTCATCCCCCGGGGAAACTGGTGGGACGGCGAGATGTACACAGCATTTGCCCCGCTGCTGTACAGCTTGTCTAGCTGCAATCCGTCCTCCTCGAGCGGAATCGGCAAGATGTTGTATCCGCTCCGCCGGAATGCCGCTGGCAGCAGGTGGTACCCCGGATCTTCGATACCCAGTCCGTTAACCCTTCCCTTCAGCAGCAGACATAGCAAAGAACACAGCGTATACTGGTCGCCGCCGACTACAATCTGCTTCTCTGTGCAGCGCAGCCCGCGGAATTGCCGCAGATGGGCGGCGATGCTTGCGCGGAGGGCAGGCTCTCCTTGGGGGTCGCCGTACTGGAGCAGGTCTGGATTCGCCAGCTGCTCCTGGTAGAGGCTGCGCCATATTTTATGCGGGAACAGGGAGAAATCATTGTGCGACATATGGAAATCATATGCGTAGTGCCGTGAATCCCGGGGCGTGATCGGGCGGGGGGCCGGACGGGGCCGTTCCCCGCCAGGAGCAGTGCTGCCTTCCTGGTGAACGGGCAGGATGTAATAGCCGCTGCGCGGCTTGCTGGCGATGAAGCCCTCTGCCAGAAGCTGCTGGTAAGCAAGCTCCACCGGAGTGGCGCTGATTCCGCATAACGCCGCCAGACGGCGGATAGAAGGCAGGCGCATCCCGCTCTGGAGGCTGCCGCTCAGGATTGCTTTTGCCAGATAATCATAGAGCTGTATGTAGTAAGGGGTCTCGCTGTGTTCATTCAGATCCGGGACAAGCAGCATGCTTCACCTTCCATCTGTCCTTTGAAATCGGACGTTTCTGTATATTTTATAGTATACAGATTTGTATTACGATAAAAGCAATTACGACAGTGGGAGTGGACAGAGATGAACGGTCATTCAAGGCTTTTAACAGGGGATAAGGTATATTTGCGCTCCCTGAACGGGGAAGACGCCGGGCTGTATTATGAGATGTTCCACGGCGCGGAAGTCCGCAGGCTTACAGGAACGAAGAAGCATATCACCAAAGAGCAGATTGAGCAGTATATTGCCCATAAATCCGGGGATGACAGTACGGTGCTGCTGCTGATCGCGCTGAAGGAGAACGACGAGGTTATCGGCGACATCGCCATTCAGGATATCGATGGGGATAACCGGAATGCCAATCTGCGGATCGCCATCGGGGACGAGCGGCATCAGGGCCAAGGGTACGGGCGTGAAGCGCTGCTGCTTATGCTGGATTATGGCTTCGGCATTCTGAATTTGCACAGGATTGAGCTGGAGGTCTACAGTTATAATGCCCGTGCTGCGCATGTCTATGAGTCCATCGGGTTCGTGCAGGAGGGGGTGCGGCGTCAGACGCTGTTCTATAACCATGAGTATCATGATGTGATTATGATGGGCATGCTGGAGAGTGAATACCGGGAGCGTTATTTGAAGTAGAACAGGAAGGTCAAATAAGGTCAAATCGTTAATAATGTTAAAATTTATTATAAAAAACGAGCCGAAACGCCGGATTCTCCCGGATTTTCGGCTTATACCGGTTTTGTTTTCTCCGGGGGTGCAGGCTATAATAAAGCCATAGGTCAGACAAAGTCAAAGCCTGAGCAAGACCGAATTCAAAAATCAAAAGTCAAATGAGAGGAGAATGAACGATGTTTGATTTGGTTCCTTTTGGTAAACGCAGAGATGATGCTTTTGGTGTGCTGGCGAAGTCGCTGAACGAAGTGTTTAATGATGATTTTTTCGCACCGCTGACAAGTAACGCGCTGTCTTTCCGGACCGACATCCGGGAGAGTGAAGGGGCATATCTGATCGAGGCCGAGCTTCCGGGCTTCCGCAAAGAAGAAATCGACATTGATTATTCCAGCCCTTACCTCTCGATCAAGGCGGTTCGCACAGAAGAGAGCAATGAGGAGAATAAGGAGCATCAGATGGTGCGCCGCGAACGGCGGGTTGGCGAATATGTACGCCGGTTCTACGTCCAGGATATTGCAGAGGAAGACATCCGTGCTTCTCTGAAGGACGGTGTGCTGAGCCTGGAGGTGCCGAAACGGCAGAAGTCCCAGGGCAAACGGATCGAAATTCAGGACGGCGGCGATGCTTAAGGGCCGGAAAGAGCTTCAGTAAGCGTCAGGGGAGCCTTAAGAAGCAGATGGACATTCAAGTCCGGTTGAAGCTGCCGCTTCCGCAGGAACTCAGGGCTTAGCGGCTGAAGCCGCTGGCCTATCCGGTTTACCGGGCGGCAGCAGGATTTCACCGGACTTTTCATATAGCACTTCATATTAGACGCATTGTAGTGGGGGTTCCGGCTATAATGCGTCTTTTCCCGGAGGAAGGCAGAAGGTTCCCATTACACGAAAGGAGGAGGTCCCGGTGGCGGCAAATTATTATGAGCGTCTTGGGGTAGATCAGAAGGCCTCGAAGCAGGAGATTAAGAAGGCCTATCAGAAGCTGGCCAAAAAATGGCATCCCGATGTCAACAAGGCCCCGGAGGCAGAGGCGAAATTCAAGGAAGCAGCCGAGGCATATGAGGTGCTGGGCGACGAAGAGAAGCGCAAAATCTATGATGAGGAGCTCCGCTATGGAGCCGCAGCAGGCTCGCGGGGTCAGCGCAGCTACGGATCAGCCTCCTCTGCGTCATGGGAATCGCCGTTTGGCGCGGGCTGGAGCAGCGGAGCCGCCTCTTCCGGTGGTATACCCGAAGAGGATCTGTTCGGGATGTTCTTCGGCAGCCGGGGCGCGGCTGACCGCGCCGGCTTCTTCTCGGGCGGCAGTGGCGCCCGTCCAGGCGGAAGCCCGTGGGGGGATGAGTTCAATACGATGCAGGCCCAGCTTGAGATTACGCTGGAGCAGGCTTATAGAGGCGGTAATATCAGCGTTCAGGCGGCAGGCAAGGACCTGAATGTACAGATTCCCGCACGCTCGGCGGAAGGGACCGTCATTCGGGTACCCGGCGGCGGAAGCGGAGCGGGGCAGGGCGGGGATCTGCTGATCTCGCTGCATCTCCTGCCGCATGAGATCTATGAGCCGGACGGCGGGGATCTGCTCGGCACGGTTGAGATCGCCCCCTGGCAGGCTGTGCTTGGCGGGGAAGCCAAGGTGGCGCTGCCGGATGGCAGCAGCGTGAAGCTGAAGATCCCTGCCGGGATAGCCAGCGGCGGAACGCTGCGCCTCTCCGGCAAGGGGCTGAGACGTCCGGACGGAACGAATGGTGACATCCTGTTCCGGATGGAGATGGTCATTCCCGCCGGAACGACCGAGGCAGAGAAGAAGCAGTACCGCCAGCTGGCGGAGTCCAGCAGCTTCCAGGCCGGGGCGAAACGGCGTACCACAGGCGGAGCGCAGCGGCGCAGAGCCGCAACGCGGTAAGGCATTTCCGATTCAGTAAATAACAGCCGGGCATCCGGCTGATTAACATATACATTGTAGAAAGGCGATGATCCTAATGGATTTCAATAAACTTACCCAGAAGCTGCAAGAGGCCGTGGCGGAGGCACAGTCGCTGGCGGGTTCCAGCGGGCATCAGGAGATTGACAATCTTCATCTGCTGAAGGCACTGCTCCAGCAGCATGAGGGCCTGCTGCCCCGGCTGCTGCAGAAGATGAATGTTCCCGCAGCCGAGCTGCTGCAAGGTACGGAGGCGTTGCTCCAGCGCAAACCCAGCGTAAGCGGGAGCGGAGCAGGCACCATGCGGCGGTATGCCTCGCCTGCGCTGATTGCCATGCTGGAGCAGGCGGAGCAGGAAGCGGCCAAGATGCAGGACGAATTCGTTGCGGTGGAGCATGCGGTCCTGGCGATGGCCTCGGATTCAAGCAGCGGGAACCGCGAGCTGCGCGGATTATTCACCAGCCGGGGCGTTACCCGGGAGAAGCTGCTCGGTGTGCTTGCGGAGATCCGCGGACACCAGCGGGTGACCAGCCGGGAGCCGGAGGCAACTTATGAGGTACTGGAGAAGTACGGCCGCGATCTCGTAGCCGAGGTGCGGGCAGGCAAGATCGATCCGGTCATCGGACGCGATGCCGAGATTCGCCGGGTGATCCGCATCCTCTCCCGCAAGACCAAGAATAACCCTGTCCTGATCGGAGAGCCGGGTGTCGGCAAGACAGCAATTGTCGAAGGGCTGGCCCACCGGATTGTCCGCCGGGATGTGCCGGAGGGACTGAAGGACAAGACGATTTTCTCGCTGGATATGAGCGCGCTGATTGCCGGTGCGAAATACCGCGGGGAGTTCGAGGAGCGGCTGCAGGCGGTGCTGAAGGAGATCCGCGAGAGTGACGGGCGGATTATTCTGTTCATTGACGAGCTGCATACGATTGTAGGTGCAGGTAAGACGGAGGGGGCCATGGATGCGGGCAACATGCTGAAGCCGATGTTAGCCCGGGGCGAGCTGCACTGTATCGGGGCGACCACGCTGGATGAGTACCGCAAATATATCGAGAAGGACCCGGCGCTCGAACGCCGCTTCCAGCAGGTGCTGGTCAGTGAGCCGGATATCGAGGATACCATTTCGATTCTGCGGGGATTGAAGGAACGCTTCGAGGTGCATCACGGGGTCAAAATCTACGACAGCGCTCTGGTCGCAGCCGGTGTGCTGTCCAACCGTTACATCACCGACCGCTTCCTGCCGGATAAGGCAATTGACCTGGTCGACGAAGCCTGCGCGATGATCCGTACGGAGATTGACTCTATGCCCGGCGAGATGGATGAGGTGACCCGCCGCCTGATGCAGATGGAGATAGAGGAAGCCGCGCTCAAAAAAGAAACCGACGACGCCAGTGCGCGCCGTCTGGAGAACCTCCAGCGGGAGCTGGCCGACCTCAAGGAGAAGCATCTGGGGATGACAGCCCGCTGGGAGAAGGAAAAGTCGGCCATTCAGGGCATCCGCGACCTGAAAAAGCGGCTGGAGCAGGCCCGCAAGGATCTGGTCGATGCGCAGGAGATCTATGATCTCAACAAATCGGCTGAATTAAGCTATGGGATTATTCCTGATCTGGAGCGGCAGCTTAAGGGCGCGGAGGAAGCGGCGCAGCAGGATCAGGAGACCCGGCTGCTGCGTGAAGCCGTGACGGAGGAGGAGATCGCCGATATTGTCTCGCGCTGGACGGGAGTTCCCGTAAGCAGACTGGTGGAAGGCGAGCGGGATAAGCTGCTGCGGCTGGAGGATACGCTGCATGAGCGGGTAGTCGGGCAGGATGAGGCGGTCCGGCTGGTAGCCGATGCCGTTCTTCGGGCAAGAGCCGGCATCAAGGACCCGAACCGTCCGATCGGCTCGTTCCTGTTCCTCGGGCCGACCGGGGTCGGGAAGACGGAGCTGGCCAAAGCGCTGGCGGTATCGCTGTTCGACCGCGAGGACGGCATGATCCGTATCGATATGTCGGAGTATATGGAGAAGCATAGTGTCTCCCGCCTCGTGGGTGCTCCTCCGGGATATGTCGGCTATGAAGAAGGCGGCCAGCTGACCGAAGCGGTGCGCCGCCAGCCGTATACGGTGGTGCTGCTGGATGAGGTGGAGAAGGCGCACCCGGATGTATTCAACATTTTGCTGCAGCTGCTGGATGACGGACGGATGACCGATTCGCAGGGCCGGATGGTCGACTTCAAGAACACGATCATCATCATGACTTCCAACATCGGCTCGCCTCATCTGATTCAGGGCACGGACGACAACGGCGAGCTGACCGAAGCCGTGAAGGACCGGGTCATGAAGGAGCTGAGCGGACATTTCCGTCCGGAGTTCCTGAACCGGGTGGATGATATCGTGATGTTTAAGCCGCTGACACTGGCCGAGACCCAGAGAATTGTGGTTAAGCTGGTCGATGGCCTGCGTCTGCGTCTCTCCGAGCGGAACATCGGTCTTAAGCTGAGTGACAAGGCGGTCCGCTTCATTGCCGAGGAAGGCTTCGATTCCGTCTATGGGGCTAGACCGCTGAAGCGGTTCATTCAGCGCAGCCTGGAGACCCGGGTAGCGCGCGCGCTGATCGCCGGAGAAGCGGAAGAAGGCTCGGTAATGACGGTGGACGAAGCGGACGGCGAGCTGACCGTTGCAATAGCGAAATCAGAGTCTGCGAAGACAGTAGGATCGATGTGAAATGTAATGGGCCCCGGCGCCTCCCCTAAGGAGACAGCGGCAATCTACAAAGCATCCACAAAAAGCGTTCTGCCTTATTGAGGCGGAACTGCCCATGCTAGCGGTGCGGGGCAACGCTAGCATGGGCCTTTGGCGCTTTTACAGACCTCCCGGCTAGGCCTTTGGTATAGTCCAATCAGCATCTGACTGAGACTATACGACGATTCTTTGTAAATATGTGGTTGAAATGTTGTCATGGCTGGGGCTACCGGGTAATAGAAATGATTAGAACTTTCGAATATGGCTGGATTTGAAGCAGAAGCCAAGGAAACGGGGGGAGAGATCATGGCGGCACAGACGGTATCCGGTATCAGCCCGGTACAGGCCACTACAGCTTACGGCAGCACACAGAGTGATGTCAGTTCTCTGGAGAAGCAGCGCAACCGGCTGCTGATGGAGCTGGACAAGGTGAATGCGGCGCAGGGCGGAGAGATGCAGACTCCTTATCGCCGGGAGCAGCTGCAGCGGCAAATACGGCAGCTGGAGGCCCATCTGGTGCAGAAAAGCGGGAGTACCGCTTCGGCTTCATTTGTACCTGCTCCCCCGCTTCAGGATCATACTCCGCCCTGGCGGACTGAGGGAAAGGGAGGCCTTAAGGGCATCGGTCTGACCGATCCCCGGACAGCGACAGTAGACGCAGAGGGCCATTTCGACGCGTTGATTTAGATAAGGGAGTAGTGAACCCAATCCTTCCCTTTGACCGCGTTCATGTTTTCAAAGAAGCTTTGAGCACGTTTGTTAGTAGTAGAAGTAATCCAAGTCATGTTGGCATATCCATGATTCTGTGAGTACTGTTGACATGCCAGGAATAGTTGTGATTCCACTTCGGTATCTCTAAAGGGTTCTCTTACGAAGAGGTCGTTCATAACACTGATTTTATCTGCTTTCATAGTGCTGAATGTAAAGAATAGGGTAGCAAAGCCGACCAACTCTCCATTCTGCTCTGCCACGAGCTGCACCCCCTGCTGCTGGTCAAAAAGGGTCTGGATTAAAGAGTTGATTTTATCGGCAGGAGGTTTGGGGTTCTGATAAAAACCAACGATGTATTCATACATCAGCTCGGTCAGACTGCTTATATCATTAGGCTCAGCGTTTCTGATTATTAATGGCATAGGTGTGCTCCTTCTTTGTGAATAATGAATAATAATACAACTATTAGTATAATAACTCAACACGTGATAGACATATCCGACAAAAAAGGCCATCCATAAAGGATGACCATATCCAAAATCTAAAGGATTCTCACTATATTGTTAGAAACGGCCGGATAGTGTTCGAATATTTGCAGATCATGGAATGGGAGCGGAATGAATCCGTTGTGATGAGCCTCATTTAGAAACATTTCGTTATTTTCTGTACTCGAAAAAACCCCGTTCGGCCGATTGCTTAGCAAATTATCGCACCAGTAGCATTCATCGCCGGTAATTATATAGTTGGTATGAACCGATTCAAAGTAAACCACCGACGAACCAGGGCTATGCCCGCCGATCACCTTGAATCTGAACTGGTTGTCGTAAATATATTCGTTGTCTACGGTGACAACCCGGCCTTGAAGCAGCTTCTCCTTGATGGCCGGCGAGCATTGCTGTAGCGCAGTTTCATAGTCGGTTTTTGAAATGATAATTTCAGGTTTATCAAACAAGTCAAGATTCTCAATATGGTCAAAGTGACTATGCGTAATGATGACTGTATCTACGGAGCTTAGATTGCCAATGATGCCTCTTAACTCGTCTGCAACGTCTGTTAGTGTAATTCCCCATTGCTGTGCCACATTCTCATCGCGAAAGCCTGTATCGATACAGATTGTTTTATTATTATGCTTGGCAATATAAAATGACCACGCAATCTGGACTGCTTCCTCCGAATGTTTCATATCGCGGTATATGTTGCTTAAGCGAAATGAAGATTCACCAATTTTTACGGCGTAGAGTTCCATGGATGGGTTCCGCCCCTTCTTGTGGCATTCGAGTTATACAATGTAAGATTCAATATTTAATGAGTGTACCCCATTTCGCCGTGCCCGGTCTAGAGTCTCAATGGAAGCCTCGATAATGGTGCGGATATCGGTGCCGGCTCCGAACGGACCGACCAGACCTCCGATGTAACATCCCATGGGCCTCAAGCAGCCGATAGCGGTGAAATCGAAGCTTTTCATATCGTTTATGATGCTTTGGGCAGCCAAGCTGGCACTGTCCTTGTCCGCTATGGCGAACACAATGAATTCATCCCCGTGTGCGCGTCCAATCGTAGCATGACCCAGATGCTTATGGACGGCCGCTTCAATTAATTGATAGCAGGCGACAATGACTTTATCCCCTATGTCGAAGCCGTAGTCGTCATTCACTTGTTTGAAGTGGCTGATATCGAAGCGGATCACCGAGTGGATATCACTGCCCGCAGATTCTGCTGCAATACCGGCTACATTTTCGAGGAACATTTCCATATTGGGCATGTTCTTTTTGATTTCATGTATATCTGTTAGCCCTAGCTTCTGTAAATGGATGGTCTTATTCATTTCGAACCCTTCCTTCTCAATGAGGGTAATTAGACGGTCTATGGCCAGTTTCTTCTGGATTTGTTCATTTAAGGCCGACGTAATCCCGATGCGCTTGCGTACAAGCTGACGGATGAGGATTAGGCTGTCCACAGGTCCGCTTAAGAGCTCCCTGATTTCTCCCAGAGTGAAATCGAGGCTCTTCAGAATCATGATCCAGTTCAGAGGATGTGATTGCTCCGGGGTATAGAAGCGGTAGCCTGTCCCGGGATCGATCGCTGCGGGATGAAGCAGACCGATCTCGTCGTAGTGCCGGAGCATTTTGGTGGTAACCTTATTCAGTTCTGCGAACTCTCCGATCTTCAACGCATGAACACCCTCTCATAAGTTATTCCGGCCGGAACTTCTTATAGTAACCATAAACCTTACCCTAGCAGGAATGTCAATACCTAGGGTACAGCCGGCATGAATGCCGGTCTTGCCTGATAGATTAGCTATTCCTAATAGATAACAAGCGGGCAGTGCCACTATAGGGTGGCATTTGCCCGCTTGTTCATGTGCTATCCCCGGCCTGTATGAAGTTAAGAATCTCCGTCACAATATGTGAAATGACATCCTCCCGCGGGAGAAGAATGCACTGACTGACCATTTCGATGTCCTCCTGAAATAGTTCAATGATCTGGAGCATGGCCTCCGGCTGTTTCAGACGGACGCCTGTCAGAAGGTCTGCGAATTCGCTGTCTGTGATAGCTGCTGGAGCATTTTTTGCTTCCATTTGTTAACCCCCTGTTGACTCATATGCAGCTGTGCCGCGACCTCAGCTTCTGTCATTTCCTGCAGATAAATCTTCTGCAGAATCACCTTTCCTTTGGTTGGAAGTGTATCTAATAGCTGCTCAACGGACAACCGGTTAATCATCTCCTCCGTTTCATCCCGCTGAGCCGGGCGGATATCCATGAAGGTACATTCATGCCGTCGGGTTCGCTTGCTGCGGTATTGTAAGCGCCAGCCGATTCGATAGATTTCCTGCCGGTAACGCTGTATCATTTGCTGTTCCATTGCCGTTACGCCTCCTCATCTATATATCTTTCTAATAATAGGGAAATATTAGGCTATATTTTACAACCGAAATACGAACTTATGTTCTGTTATTTTAACATATTTGCCTGCGCACCTATAGTAATTTATTTCCTGAAGCTTATTCGCAAAAAAAGAAGAAGCTCCGATAGGGAGCTTCTTTCGTTCTTCTTATGACTAGTTTTGCGCCTTATTCGCTCCAAGGAACCAGCCGGGGATGCGGATCTAGGATAGACTGGTACTGCTCCTTCCAGCCGTACTGGGCGTCCGGGTCCAGCAGCATATAACGCAGATATTTCTCCAGCCGGAATTCCGGCTTCGACCAGCCAAGATGCTTCAGACGCAGGTTGCTTAACTGATGGGACAGCTCGAAGATATTCTCCGGCAGCCGCCCGCAGTGCTGCGGCAGATCATTCCAGGCATAGTTGAAGTCTTCCCGGTAACGGAGCAGGAACGGGCGGTAGCTCTGGTGAGCCTGCCAGTAGCTGTCCTCGCGGTAGCTGGCCTCATCCCAGAAGTCGTAGAGCCGGAAGCAGAATAAGTCGCAATCTGCTGTCCGTAGCAGGGAATCAATCTCCTCTGGAAAACATGACTCGAACAGCTCATCCCCGTCCAGATTGAGAATCCACTCGGGCCGGGTCCTAACCACCGCCTCCCACTGCTGCTTGCGCAGCTCTGATTCATTATGGAAGCGGGAGACAGGGTTCTGTATCAGGTGGAGCGGAATCCCCTCAAGAGCCTCCCGGCAGATATCGGCTGTATCATCTGTGCTTGCATCATCGATAATGACGGCCTCATCGATGTACTTACGATGCTCCTCGAGCACCTGGCGCAGGAACCTGGTGCCTTCATTCTTGACGATCATCGTGAGAGTCAGCTTGGGCCGGCGGGAAGCAGGAACTGCCGGATTATTCATCTCGGCTCCGGTTGCATCACCGCCGGCGTCAGCAGGCAGAGGCTCCTTGGACAAGTGCTGCCGGGCTTCGGCTTCGGTCCACAGCACCTCCCACTGCGCTGCTGCCTCCTGCACTCTTTTGTCAGCGGGGGGCTGAGCCGTCTCTGCGCAATCTGGCAGATCATCATCAGCGGTTGTATCGCTATCTTCAAAGATGGGTGCTTTGTGTGAGGCCTCCGGCTCTGCTTCCGTGCCCGAGGTGTGCCGGATGAACTCCGCCACCAGATCCAGATCGCTGTCTCTGTAGAGGTGCAGCGCCGGGAAGTGGGTATCCACGAAAAGTGGAAAGCCGAGCGCCGCTGCACGGATGCAGAAATGACGGTCCTCTCCCCAGTAGGAGATATTACGGACTGGATCGTAGCTGATCCCGGAGCTGAGGGCTGAGCCGCTGATCAGTGTGCAGGCGCCAAGTCCGCCAACCTCATAGATACCTGGTTGCTGCATCTTCTGCAAAAAAGCAAAAAAGCGGCGCTGAATCTCCTCCGGCGAGAGCTGCTCCCCCGGATGGATCTCCCACTGGTTGTATTCGTCATGCATCCATACCTGCGGCTGCAGCAGTGTATTCGGCTGCCACTGTGTCCAGAAAATCTCGGAGATAATATCCTTGCCTGTACCGATCAGGTGCACCAGTGTATCCGGGTGGAGAATCAGATCGGAATCAATCAGGAACAGGTAGTCATAGCCGAAGGCCTCCGCCCGCCGGATCATCAGATTCTTGAATCCGGCTACCTTCCAGATCAGATTGGAGTGCCAGACATGCGTATGCTCATCACGGATATAGTCATCATGGTAGCCGGAGGATTGCAGGAAGACGGATCTGCCGTTCCGGGCGAATTGCTGCAGCAGCCCGCTTGCGGCTTCATCCGGGTTATCGTCAATCAGATAGAAATCAAGATCGATATCCTTCAGGTTCAGACGCAGCAGAGAGTTCAGGAATTGCTCCAGGATCGCCGGTTTTTGATGGATCGGGCTGCCTAGCAGCACCCGGGTTCTATTCGGATTCATAGCAGGCCACTCCAGAATAAGGTCAACATGATAGAACATCCCCTTGGATTCGCAAATAGTTGATATCAATTATATGTATTCGATATTTTCAGAGAAGTACCGGACTTTCCCCATTTCCCTGAAATAATAACCTGTATGTATAGAAGAGAGCCGTATTGCCGTCTGCCCTGAGCTGTTGTACAATACCGCTAATATATATAATTCCCGGAAGAGGGCAGGCAGGAGTGAGAGGATGGACAAGCCAACGTTAAAAGTACAGCAATTGATCAATGTCCTCCTGGCGATGAATCCGCGCGCTGAGGTGTTCCTGCATATGGAGGGCGGAGAGCTTAGGCCACTCGTGGACGAGGATATCGAGGAGATTTATGCGCCGTTGCATCCTGCCAAGACGGCCGTCTATATCGGTGCACCGTCAGACAATGCAGGCCGTGTAGAGGAGGAGTCGCCATGAAGCAGGCTCTGATCTGTCTGGAGCAGGGACCGGAGATTCGGCTGCAGCTGTTCGAACAGGAGGCGCCGGGAACTGTAGCCAATTTCGCAAAGCTTGCGAACAGCGGCTTTTACAACGGTCTGTCCTTTCAGCGTGTGGTTCGCGGCTTCGTCGCCCAGGGAGGCTGCCCGGAGCGCAACGGCAGAGGCGGCACAGATCCCATTCCCTGTGAGACGCAGGGGAATCCCCATAAGCATGTGCGCGGGGCGCTGTCTATGGCGCATTTTGGACCAGGTACGGGGTCCTGCCAGTTTTTTATCTGTTATGATACGTTCGATTATCTGGATGGCTGGCATACGGTATTCGGCAGGGTCACAGAAGGCATGGAGCATGTCGATGCCCTGCGGCGCGGAGCGGTCATGCAGGAGGTCCGCGTCTGGTAAAGTCTATGGTAAATTCATACATTGTAATTCCGAGTATTCCGATATATAATTGCTCAACAACGAGTAACAATGCTCATAGACATGGAGGAAGAGACAATGCGTAAAGGGATAACCGGGGTTGCTATTCTAATATTATTAACACTGATGATCAGTGCATGTTCCAATGGGAATAACGCTTCATCTACCAATGCCGCACAGACACCGGCTGCATCACAAGAGCCAGCTGCCGGCGAACCGAAGGATGGAGGCAGTCTGATTATAGGGGTCGCTTCCGATCCGGTGGTACTGAACCCGAACTATGCGGGTGACCGTGTCAGCCTAACCATTGACCAGGCACTGTATGCTCCGCTGTTCCAGGTGAACAATGGCAAGAAGACCTTCTACCTGGCAGACAGCCTAACACCGTCAAGCGATAATCTGACGTATACATTGAAGCTTAAGGATGGATTGACTTGGCATGATGGAGAGAAGCTGACGGCAGATGACGTTGTGTTCACCATCGACAGTATTCTTGACGAGAAGCAGAACAGCTTCCTGCGGGCCAACTTCCTGATCGGCGACAAGGCGATCAAGGCCGTCAAGGTCGATGACCTGACTGTGGAGTTCAAGCTGCCTCAGGTCAGCCCGGCTTTTGAAGCAACGCTGGTACAGGTGTTCCCGATTCCGAAGCACATTTACGAGAATGAGACCAACATTGAGAAGAGTACGAAGAACGCTTCTCCTGTCGGCTCCGGTCCCTTCAAATTCAAGGAATACAAGGCCGGCGAGTACCTGACGCTGGAACGCTTCGATAACTACTTCGGCGGCAAGCCGCATCTCGATTCGGTCACTTACCGGATTGCCAAGGATACCAATGCTGCGAATCTGGCTCTGCAGAACGGCGAGATTAATGTGCAGTATCTGGACCCGAAGGATGTTCCTACGATTCAAGCGACGAATAATTTTGAGATTCTCCCGTATAGCGAAGGCCGCCTCGCTTATCTGATGTTCAATGCGAACAGCGATACCGGCGCCCTCGCCAAAAAAGAAGTCCGTCAAGCCCTGTCCCTGGCCCTTAGCCGCGACGAGCTGATCCAGACAGCTTACACTTCCAGCGAATATGCTGATCCGGCAAAGTCTTTCCTGACACCGGATGCGCTGTACTTCACGAACGAAGTCCCTACCTTTGACAATGATGCTGCCAAGGCGAAGGAACTGCTGGCTTCTGCCGGTGAGAGCAACCTGAAGCTCCGGTATATCGTACAGAGCGGGAACAAGGCGCAGGAAGCCATCTCGCTGTATGTGCAGCAGAAGCTGAAGGCAATCGGCGTAGAGGTTGAATTGCAGAACATGGATTCCTCGGCCTGGGTGCAGAAATTCATTGATTTGAAGGCTACCGATTATGAGCTGGCCCTGACCGGCTATATCATGGGGTATGATCCGGATGCGTACCGTATCCTGTTCACTACGGGCAGCTCATCCAATTACTCGCATTATTCCAACAGTGAAGTTGACAAGCTGATGAATGATGGTGCAGGCGAAGCAGATCCGGCCAAGCGTGCAGAGATCTACAAGAAAGCACAGGAACTGGTAGCCGAAGATGCTCCGATCTATCCGATCGCTTATACAAAGACTGTTGTAGCTATCTCTAAGACTTACGGCGGAGTTGATGAGGCTGTCCTGAAGCCGGTCGTCATCTTCGAAGACCTGTCCAAGATTTACAAGAAATAATCCGCCTCACAAAATAAGCAAGGTAAAAAAATAAGCTGGTTCCCCCAGCTTATTTTTGCCTGTTAAGAGCTAGGAGAAGCTGCGTATGAGACAACTCATCGTCCGAAGGTTGCTGCAGACGCTGCCGATGCTGTTTTTTGTATCGGTGGTCTGCTTTACCATGATCAAGCTGGCCCCGGGAGATCCGGTGCTGTCATTTGTGACGCCCAATATGCATGCCGATGATATTGAGCGCATCCGCCATAATCTGGGGCTGGATAAGCCTGCTTATATCCAATATTTCATCTGGATCAAGGAAATGGTCCAGGGTAACTTCGGCTATTCACTGGTCAATCACCAGCCTGTGCTGGGCCAGATCCTGGAACGTCTGCCTGCGACAGCGGGACTAATGGGCAGCGCCATCGCGCTGGCAGTAATCCTGGCAATTCCGCTTGGCCTCGTGGCCGGTGCGAACCGCAACCGCTGGATAGACAAGCTGATCAATTTCATCTCCTATGTGGGGATTTCCATTCCGTTATTCTGGCTGGCGATCCTGCTGATGTACCTGTTTGCAATCAAGCTGCATTTGCTTCCGAGCATGGGTATGCGTACGATTGGTGTGGAATCAGCGCTTGATGTGCTGAAGCACGGGATATTGCCATGCACGGTGCTGGCCTTCGGCTTCCTGGCCGGATATGTGCGCTACATCCGCTCCAGCACCATCGGACAGCTCAAGGAGGAGTATGTGCAGATCCAGTATGCTTTTGGCTCGAAGAAATCGACTATTCTGTTCCGCCATGTGTTGAAGCATGTGCTGCTGCCGGTGATTACCCTGCTCGGTATGTCAATGGGGGATCTGGTGGCCGGGGCCATCGTGACGGAAACGGTCTTCTCCTGGCCGGGAATCGGCTCCCTGGGAATGACGGCGGTGAAGGGGATGGATTATCCTGTCATTATGGGGATTACCCTGTTCTCCTCATTAATGCTGATCCTTGGGAATCTGGTGGCAGATATTCTCTACAGCGTTGTCGATCCAAGAATCAAACTGAAGGGGTGACCTCATGAATCGTAGTAAATGGAAAAACCTGCAGTCAGAGCTGTTTACGAACGGTCTGGGTGTCGCTGCTCTTGTGATATTAACGGTATTTACCCTGGGGGCTATCTTTGCCTTCCTGTCCGGTTATGATCCGAATGCCATGGATGCCATGGCCCGTCTCACGAAGCCCGGCGCTGCGCATTTGTTCGGCACCGATGATTATGGCCGCGACTATCTGTCCAGAGCCTTATACGGTGGCCGGGTGTCCTTGCTGGTCGGATTCGCCTCCATGATTGTGGCAACCTTAGTCGGAGTAGTGGTTGGGGTCATCAGCGGTTATTTCGGCGGCTGGCTGGATAATCTGCTGATGCGGATGCTGGATATTATTATGTCGATCCCGTCCTTCCTGATCCTGCTGCTGCTCAGCGTCTATCTGAAGCCGAGCATCGGCAACCTGATCATTATTATTGCTCTCTTGATGTGGATGAATGTGGCCCGTGTCGTCCGCGCGGAGACCCTGACGATTAAGGAACGGGAGTACGTGTTATATGCCAAAGCCTCGGGACAGAGTGCCTTCGGCATGATCTGGCGGCATATCCTTCCGGGGCTGATACCGGTGATTATTGTAGGTGCGACGAATAATATTGCCTCGGCCATTATGATGGAATCGTCGCTCAGCTTCCTCGGCTTCGGGGTGCAGCCGCCGAATGCCACGTGGGGGAGTATGCTGAACAGCGCACAGGGGTATATTGCCCAGGCGCCTTATCTGGCGCTGTTCCCCGGGCTGATGATCCTGTTTACTGTGCTGAGCTTCAATGTGCTGGGAGACATTTTGCGGGTCGGCTTTGAACCCAAGCTGATCCGAAGATAGGAGGGCTTAACATCATGACTGAACGGCTGCTGACTGTTGAGAATTTACAGGTTTCCTTCGCTACCCGGGACGGGGAGAATCAGGCCGTCCGTGGAGTTAGCTTCCATATTGATGCGGGCGAGACCGTAGGCATTGTCGGGGAATCCGGCAGTGGCAAAAGCGTTACAGCCAAGGCGGTCATGTCACTAATCACGCCGCCGGGCCATATGACAGCCGGGAAGCTGGAGTTTCGCGGCAAGAGCCTGAAGGGGCTCACGGAGAAGCAGTGGCGGGGCTTACGCGGCAACCGGATTGCGATGGTCTTCCAGGACCCGATGACCTCACTGAATCCGGTCAAGCGAATCGGCCAGCAATTAACAGAGGTGATCCGCAGACACCGGGGACTTGATAAAGCGGCGGCGTATACCGAAGCAGCGGAGCTTCTCCGCCAGGTTGGCATCCGTGATCCGGAGCAGCGGCTGAAGCAATATCCGCATGAATTCAGCGGAGGGATGCGCCAGCGGGTGATGATCGCGATGGCGCTCTCCTGCCGCCCGGAGCTGCTGATTGCCGATGAGCCTACCACCGCGCTGGATGCAACCATCCAGGCTCAGATCCTCGATCTGTTCAAAGAGCTGAAGGAACGGGGAGATACGGCAGTTGCGCTTATTACCCACGATCTGGGAGTGGTAGCTCAAGTCTGCACGCGTGTCATTGTCATGTACGGCGGACTGGTTATGGAGGAGGGGACGGTGCAGGATATCTTCTACCGGCCTCAGCATCCGTATACGCAGGGCTTGCTGCGTTCCATACCGAAGCGCGGCGGCGGTGAACGTGAGCGGCTGATTCCAATTGAGGGCACACCGCCCGATCTGCTGAATCCCCCGCCCGGCTGCCCGTTCATGGACCGTTGTCCGCATGCCTTCGCCCGCTGCAGTGAACGTCCTCCGGTAGTTGAGTTTGCACCAGGGCACCGCTCGATGTGCTGGCTGACCGAAGGTGCAGAAGAGAAGACGGCAGTTACAGCGGGGAGGGATTTCACTTGAGTGAGCGCAAGGTGCTTGTGGAGGTTAGCAATCTGAAGAAACATTTCCCGAAGGGCAAGGATTTGCGCGGACGGGATAAGGGTGTGCTTAAGGCCGTAGACGGAGTCAGCTTCCAGATCCGTCAAGGTGAGACCTTCGGACTGGTTGGCGAATCCGGGAGCGGCAAGTCCACGGTCGGCCGTTGCCTGCTTCGTCTGTACGATTATACGGACGGTGAGGTGTTCTATGACGGGAAGCCGCTTGGCAAGCTGGGCGAAAAAGGGCTGAAGCCCTTCCGCAGGCGGATTCAATCGATTTTCCAGGACCCGTATTCCTCCCTTAATCCAAGCCTGAACGTACTGGAGCTGATCAGTGAGCCGATGCGGATTCACGGTCTCTATCCGGGCGAAGAGCGCAAGGAAGCGGTGGCAGAGCTGCTGGAGAAGGTGGGGCTGAAGCGGGAGCATCTGTACCGCTTCCCCCATGAATTCAGCGGCGGGCAACGCCAGCGGATCTCTATTGCACGGGCGCTGTCGGTCCGGCCCGAGTTCGTCGTCTGCGATGAGCCCATCTCTGCGTTGGATGTCTCTGTCCAGGCCCAGGTCGTTAATATGCTGGAGGATCTGCAAGCCGAGTTCGGGCTGACCTATCTGTTCATCGCCCATGATCTGTCGATGGTCCGCCATATTGCCGACCGGATCGGCGTGATGTATGGCGGCCGGCTGGTGGAGGTGGCTCCAAGCGATGAGCTGTATGATAATCCGCTCCATCCCTACACCAGAGCGCTGCTGTCCTCCATTCTGGAGACAGACCCGATGAAGGCCAGCCGCAGAATCCAGCTGGAGGCCTACCCGGCTACGCGCGGGACAGAGGAAACCGCTACACTGCGGGAAGTGAGTCCCGGACATTATGTGGCCGGGGAATATGCAGACTAATGCTGTGAACGAATCTTAGGAGATACACATCTGCGAATCAAGGAGGAGATACAATGACAATACCGACTAGCAAGGTCAAATTATCACAATGGGATGCCCTTCTGCTGGAATCGCTGCGCGCGTTATCCGGATCTGACGAAGAGCTGCTGCGCAGAGTGAGCGAAGGGGATCTGCCGGCCGATGAGAGTAAATACGAATTCGATTACGGGCAGTTGTCTGTCCTTGCTGAGGAACAGCCGGAGGGATTCCGGCAGGCCGTTCTGGAAGGCTACCAGATTAAATACAATACCATCCGCGGAATCCGCAGCTGGATAGAGGTTGCGCTGGGTATTGAAGCGAAGCTGGAGCTGGAAGAGGGGCAGGAAGCGGTGGAAGCGGAATTAACGGAGGCCGAGCGCGGACGGCTGGAGGATGTATTGTCTTACGGCTGGGCGGTCACCGGCGTGCCTGCCGGAGACGGCAATACCGGAACGTACCGGATTGAGCCGATTCAGCGCTAGAATTGGATATGGGAAAGCCAAAGGCAGCCGCTCCAGGAATGGAGCGGCTGCTTACATTTTTACATATTTAACTGAATTCTGCGCGTGCTTAGTACGCCTTCCAGTCCGGTAGGGTCGGTGCTAACCTTGCGGGCCACGAAGGCTTCGGCCCGCTCCGAGGTGCGCAGGCGCAGCGGCTTGGTCTCAAGCTGTACCAGCTCCCACATCACATCCGCAACAGAGTCTGCCGTCTGCGGCTCCACATTGCGCTCTAGGAAGGCTGCTCTATAAGCATCCAGAATGGGCTTGTACTCGTCTTCCAGAACGCCGCCGGTGCTGGCGACATGCCCCATTACAGTTGAATTGAATTCCGTGGCAATTGCCCCTGGCTCAAGCAGTGTGATGTCGATGTTGAACTGCGGCTTGTAGTAGGTGGCGAGGCTCTCCAGCAGCCCTTCCACTGCGAATTTGCTGGCGCAGTACACCTCGTTCATCGGTTGCCCGACCAGTCCGCCGACACTGGAGGTCGCCACAATATGGCCGTAGCCAGTCTTTTGCAGCAGCGGCAGTGCAGCCCGGATCGTATGCATGACCCCGTACACGTTAGTATTGAAGACCTCCTCGATCTCAGGGAACGGTGCCTGTCCAAGCGCTCTCAGGTAGCCGAAGCCGGCATTACAGAATAATATATCCAGCTTGCCTTGCTCCGCCTCTATCCGGTCAATAACCTGCTGAATACTCTCCGGCTGTGTCACCTCCAGCTCTACGAACTGCAGACCCTCCACATTCTGGTACAGTTCCTGTTCACGCTTCAGATTGCGGGTTCCGGCGTAGACCGTCCAGCCCTCATGGGCGAACTTCAGTGCTGTGGCAAGGCCGATGCCGGAGGATGCTCCAGTGATACAGATTACTTTTTTCATACTAGCTTTCGCCTCCATTAGTTTGAACTTCATTGATTTGGACCTATTGAAAAAGGTATGAATTTTCCAATTTTGCCCACATTTTAGCATATAGTAATAGAGCTTCCTGTAAATCGACATAAAGTTCGTTGTTTCGCGGAAATTGGGCGATGCCAAAGTTGCTATAATTGTTTTCAGTACGGTACACTATAACTAAAATCTTAATCGCCTGCGAATGGAGAGGAACAAGGGAACAATGGAAGTATTCAAGCGTTATGTCGCCAATTTAACAGTCCGGCGCTTCTTGATTCTGGGATTGATTGGACTGCTGCTGTACAGTATCAGGGATATGCTGAATCTGGTGCTGCTGACCTTCCTGATTGCTTATGTAATGAACAGCTTTCAGGTGCTGCTGAGCAAGCGGATCGGCAAATTCGTGAAGGTGAACAGCAAGGTCATCATCATTATACTGTATGTGGCGCTGATCAGCATGATCGTCATGGCACTCGTCAAATATATGCCCAAGGTATTCTCGCAGATCAAGCAGTTAACCACCTTTCTGGGTACGCTGACCTCCGATGATATTCCGCAGAATGAAATTATGCAGTACTTGTTCCGAAAGGTCAAGGAGCTCAACTATCAGAGCTATTTGAATCAGGGGATCGAATATGTCTTCAAAATCAGCAACTGGGGAACCACCTTCGTCCTGTCCACGATTCTAAGCCTTGTGTTCATTCTGGAAAAGAACCGGATCGTCAACTTTACCTCCCGTTTGAGAGACAGCAAAATCTCCTGGTTCTATGTGGAGCTTGAGTATTTCGGCAGAAAATTCATCTCCTCCTTCGGCAAGGTGATTGAAGCACAGATTCTGATTGCGCTGTTCAATACTTTGTTTACGGTGGTCGGGCTGTGGGTGCTTGGTTTCTTTTTCCAGCCATTTCCGTATCTGTTCGCCCTCTCCATTATGATCTTCATGCTTAGTCTGATTCCGGTCGTCGGCTTTGTCATTTCACTGATTCCGCTATGTATCATCGGCTACAACACCGGCGGACTGGCGCTGACGATCAATATTCTGGCGATGATTGCCATTCTGCATGTCATTGAAGGCTACTTCCTGAATCCGAAGCTGATGTCCTCCAAAATGAACCTGCCGATGTTCTACACCCTCGTAGTACTGTTGTTCTCCGAGCATTATATCGGGGTATGGGGGCTGATTCTCGGGATTCCGATCTTCGTCTTTTTCCTGGATATCCTGGATATTAGCCGGGACAATAAGCCTTCACTGGAATGACGCAGTCAATTCTATAATCCGTAGTACGCATAGGGCGATATTCAACCTGCTCAAGGTTCGGGTATCGTCTTTTTATAGAATTTACATGTTTTGGGGTCCCCGCAAAGTACCTGAGTCATCATCAAAGCTAAAGCCCCACTTTGTGGGGTTACCTTAGGGGGGAATAACCAGATGATCAGATATCCGAAATTAGAAGCAGGAGCCGTTATTGGTGTAACCGCGCCCTCATCAGGAGTGGGAGAGGAGCTTCGTGAACTGCTTGAACTCGCTGTAGAACGGCTGCAAAAAAGTGGGTACGGCGTAGTCTGCGGACCCACAGCGTGGACACAGGAGAAGGCCAAATCGGCCCCGGCTGCTGTACGCTCCGCTGAATTCAACGCGATGATGGCCGATGAGTCCATCGGACTTGTCGTGCCTCCCTGGGGCGGGGAGCTGCTGATTGAGATGCTGGAGCAGGTGGATTTCAGTAAGATGAAGTGTAAATGGATTCTCGGGTATTCCGATATCAGTGTGCTGCTGCTGGCTGTCACTTTGAAGACGGGGATTGCCACTGCCCATGGTACGAACTTCATCGACCTCCGTGGGGAACAGACAGACCCGGTAACTGCCATGTGGAAGAAGGTATTGTCTACGCCAAGCGGCGGCGCTGTAGTTCAGCAATCCTCACAGCAATATCAGCTGGAATGGGGAGGCGAGCCGTCGCCCCATGTGTTCAACCTTACAGAAACGACTAGCTGGAAGACGGTGGGCAATCAGGCCCTCACTATGCAGGGTCGCCTGTTGGGCGGCTGCATCGACGTTATCCGCCATCTGATCGGCACGCCCTACGGAGAGGTCCGGCATTTCCAGCAGCACTATATCCATAATGAGCCTATTCTGTGGTACTTAGAGAACTGTGAGCTGTCTGTGACCGACCTGCGCCGCTCCCTGGTGCAGATGAAGCTGGCGGGCTGGTTCGAGCATTGCAGCGGTCTCATGTTCGGCCGCAGTGCGGCTAACCGCCCTATGGACGGGTACACCGTAGAGGATGTCTACCAGGAGCTGGCCGATGAGCTGGGACTGCCGGTGGCATACGACATCGACTGCGGACATCTGCCGCCGCAGGTTACTTTGGTGAACGGTGCTTTTGCAGAAGTAGTGGTTGGGGCAGGTAAGGGAACGGTGACGCAGTACTTCCGGGAGTAGAGGAACTTAGTAGTATGCTCGTACGAACTCTAATTTCTACCTCTTCTCATACCATAATCAAACCTCTCTTAAACAGGTATATTCGTCATATATAATGTGAATTTATGTCGAATTTAGTTGAAAAAAAGTGATTGGATTATTAAAGGAATGCTCTATGTATGGCTGGCATCCTGTATAATTTATGAATATACAGACAGCCATAGCTGCCGATTCCTGAGCAGTGAATCCCTCACGAAAGAGAGTAGTGACTATGAAATCCATCGCCTGGGTGACTGACAGCACCAGCACCATTGATTCTGAATTCGCTATGAATAACCATGTGTATATCGTTCCCCTCCGACTAATCGTCAATAATGAATGTTATAAAGAGAATATAGATATTAACGCCGATCAGTTCTATGACAAAATGCGGCAGCATGACAAGGTGGGCAGCTCCCAGCCGCCGATTGGTGAGTTCGTGGAATTATACGAGCGTCTGAAGGAAGAGTATGACGAGATTATTGCGATCCACTGTTCCTCCGAGCTTAGCGGGACCTTCAACACCTCGATGCAGGCGGCGGATATTGCTGGAGTGAACGTAATGGGTATCGATTCCAAAGTAGGCGCGTATCCTATCCGTGAGATGCTTCTGCGCGGTATTCACTGGCAGCAGGCAGGCTGCTCTGCACAGGAGATCAAGAACAGAATTGATAATATAATCGAGGAAATGTCCTTCTATATCATCCCTGCCAGCCTGAACCAGCTGCATCGCAGCGGACGGCTCTCCGGCTCTCAGTTCCTGCTGGGCCAGCTGATGCGGATTCATCTGCTTCTGCGGTTCGATGAGGGTAAGATTGTCGTCGTTGATAAAATCCGCACCTTCAAGAAGACGAAGCAAAAGCTGCTGGAGACCATCCAGGAGGAAATCGGCCGCTTCCAGGATGTATGTATTATGCACGCGAACAATAAAGAAGAGGCGCTGAGCCTGGAGTGGGCCATTAAGGCCATGTCCCCTTCGGTGCGTACAGAGATTATGACCTTTGTCCCGGTGGTAGGTGCTCATATGGGCGAGGGAACACTGGCGCTGTCTTGGATTAACCGTACGGCTATGAATAGTATTGATGCTGAGGATGAAGTGCTGGAGTCTGTGCTCTAGAAAAGGAGCGGAACGATGTTCTTATATCATTATTATGATGCTGCTGTGGGTCCGTTTGTCAGCCTATCCGATTTACCGGGCGATCAGGCGAGGGCTGTGCTGGAGACGATTAAAGAGACCAAGCCCAAGGCCCAGAGCGCCCAAAGACACGATAAGTATGTGGAATATCGGCGGAACTGCGAGAGCATCATCCGGGCGGAATTTATACGTAAGGGCGGTCTGGTCCAGCGGTCCTCCCCGCATTATATGGTAGTTGAACATAGTCCGTGGCTAAGCACGTGGTTCGAGAATGGCGCATCACTCAAGATTCCGATTGAGGAATTTGATGTGAACACGATTTCTTTTACCTATGGAGACTCCATGCCGACCTTCAGCCCGCTGATTAACGATGGCAAAGAGTACAGGCACACCCTGTATACCTATTCCGAGATTGTGAGCATCATTGACAAGTACGGGTTACCGCAGAATTGGAACAATGACGGACAATACGGTCCCGAGCGGTACGTCGAAGCGCATGTCTGGAGCGATGGGGCGGTTAGCCGGTATCTGAGTGAGCGGAGCCGGGCCCGATAATGTGGAATCGAAATAACCAGAAAACGGCTGGATCAGGGGAACCTG